>CBDBCZ010000001.1:0-90690 GCA_965203295.1 Nitrospirales bacterium
TGAATTTGCAAGAAATTTTTTGCAAGATAATGGTACTTTCCCCCTTAATCTTGCATGATTCTTGCACCCTTGCAAGACTAATACCTTCTTGCAAGAATTACAGGCTACTAGCCATAATTTTCACTGCATCTTGCAAGAGCGATCTTACATGACAATTGGTGATGCATATCGAGTGTAGTGATGTTATAATAATATGCAATATTATTGTATCATACCATTATTATAATTATAGTATAATAGATATAATCTCTGCATGTCAGTTACATAACAATATTTCCTGCCAGTATTGCTGTGATGGAGTTCAGCTGGTGGCTGTACAAGTGGTTGGATGAGAAGTGATACTATATTATGAATTTACATTCTGTATACTGTACTAAGTGTTTCAGAGAGTACATGCAGCTACAATGAATATGTGTGACTGATTGATCTGGCCATATATATATATTCCTCGCTGGTAATATATGGGCAACGTGTAGCTGTTTGCTTCCTCACTTGTGGTGCACGGTTGCTGTCCCTTTCAGCTGTAAGTTGATGATAGAAATTGAATATGCTATAGATAGCTAGCGACTTCTCAGCAGTCAAATCTATGTAGACGGCCTGTACGTACTGTACAATGAACAGGCCCACTGCTCACTGTCTATGTGCATATATATTCTTCGAGAAACTGGTTCCTGGTGCATGCTTTAATACCAGCCACACCCACCTATCCGTGGCCCCTCCCATGTACATATATTCTGCGACACTGTACTAGCCTTCGTTCCCAGGCCTCCGCACAGCTTTTGTCGCTTGCAGTACGAGGCTAACACTGTACCTTGTCCAGAAATGCTGTGGAGCTTTACAGAAGTCTGATAAAAACTTAGTGGCGATCAAGAATTCGGGACTGGGGTTGCCGCTTGAAAGCCGTCACCGCCCACGAGCCGATATAGCACGAGCCCAGACATTCGATTGATCACATCGGTGCTAGTTACATCAGTATCTGAAGACTTTCCATAGTGATTATCTTCCTGGCCTAGATAGGCTATGAATGAACCGCATCAGCACATAGATACTGTATTCGCGGGACTACTTTCCGGGAAGTAATCTGATTGGCCGAACGCATTTGAGTGCGCGCGGCCTTAATAGCTTGCAGCTGCAACAGTGGCGGTGCTAGGTAACAGAAAGAGTAAACGAAATGGGGTAGCTTTGAGTCTTGCCTGGAGTGGGTCGGAGCTCTGTCCCCGAATGAAGTACGGTGGAAGTTATAAAACGGGAGCAGCTACCTCGTCCCTGGGCGAAAGCGTACTACACGGGAGTTATAAAAGTGTGAAGCTGAAGGACTAAGTCTTGTCTTTTGCAGGTGAGTAGTATCTATGGTAGCACAAGCTGATGCAGGCTTATTTTTTCATACTTGAGTGACGTTATTTACATTAATTTTATAGAAATTGAAGAAGTGGACAAAGGGTTGGCCGTGATATGACGATATAGTACATCCTGAGCCCAGTCCGCTTTGGAGAAAAAAAGCAACAGCAATCAATGAGTCAGCAGCTGAAGATAAATTTCAACAACTGAAGTGACATCAGCCCAGTGTAAAGCTAAAGCAATGAGAAGTGGAGGTGGTGACACTGAAAATGCAACTTCTGATAATGCCAAAAAGGTGCGTAATCGTTCTGATGTGAGTACATGCACGTAGAATGTACATGTGCAAATGCTTGTGCACACATGTGTACATTAATACAGTGTAAGGGCCTTGACTACTTAGTTTAGTGAATGACATTGTAATCATAGCTACACTGCTTTGTGCGGTCTGAATGTACATGCATGTATAATCACCCAAAATGCTGTTGGGTGCATTCTCACAGTTCACTGTGCAGTGATTTAACATACATAATTGTACTGGTGAACCTAAATGATTTCAATGTCCATTTTTGAGGCTGCTCATAATCTTACTGTGATTATCACCAATGTATTATGTACATGTAGGTCCCAGCAGCGCTGCTGTGATATGAGCGTCAAAATCGTCACCTCATGATCACAAAGAGAAAGAAAATACGCAGAGCCGATTCGATGTCTTTATCCTGTAAGCTGAGACGCACTTCAAGTAAGTCAATTACACTGTGTTACATTTGCATGCTAGACCTATAGTAACTGCTTACATGCACTTGCTAAGCTAACGGAAATATTGTTAAGTTATCATACATTATATCTGTTGTTATCCAGGGCGACTGGAGTCAAGATGGCCAGGATCATATAAGGCAACATTACATGTATTCACACAAAACCCACAGATGCATAACATTATATTATAACCACACCTCCACCACATACAGTTACTACAATAGACAGTTTCTTCCATTATTCATGATCGGTACATGTACATAGTTCAAGTGCTGCTGTAAACAAACTCCTTTTAGATGTGTATACACTCTTGTTATTTGATGTATATTCCGATGTATATTATAGCATTCGTTTGTGACTTGTATTATGTCATTCCTGCAAGTTTAATATTTTCTTGCCAGTTTAATTAATTGCTGACTTGTTACAATCTTGCAAGACCATTGTAAGGAATCTGACAAATGTCTTGCAAGGGTCTTGCACAAGATCTTGCAGGATTTCCTTGCAAGATTTTACACAAGATTCTAATGCCTACCACCTTGCAAGATTCCGTTGCAAGATAAAAAAAGTCTTGCAGGAACTTGCAAGAAACAAAATCTTGCACAAAGTACTGTGCAAGATTCATGCAAGACATTATGCAAGATCATGCAAGAAAGTGGCCAAAATCCTTGCAAGATGCAAGATTCTTGCAAAATCCTGGTGAATTTTGCAAGATGTCAGCAAGATCACTATAAAATCCTGCAAGAAAGCTATGCAAGAACTTTGCAAGACCTTGCAAGGAAACTCTGCATGGGAATGCCGAACTCCATGAGTAAGGTCATCCAGCCTTCACTTCTTGATAAAGATATATTCACATGAGAAGTTGCCTCTACCAATAATTATGACAAACTGAAATCCTCCTATAGGATCATTACGTGCTCCAAGAAGCAATGTCGTAAAATGTTATTCGGGTGGCTAATGGATGTAAAAATCATTACCTTCGTCACTGGTTAGATATCTAAAGGAACTGCATGGGACTATATACAGCTGAGCTTATAATCTAAGGGAGGATATGCGTACCTATTTTTACTCAACTTCAGTGTGTGTATAAATGCAGACAGACACTATAATTTGTAACATCAGCTACATTATGCAGATGCTACATACCTGTAAACAGGGTGGTAGCAGTCACAGTAGCATCTGCCTTCCCAGCTGGGTTTATGGCTGCAACAGTGATGGTATACATGCTAAATGCTTCCAGATCTGGTACCACATAAGATGTAGCTGTGCTGTCAAGAGTCACAGGTGAAGATACTGGGACATTAGGACAAGTTCCACTATATACGTATGATATGCTATAGTTCTGAACAACATCTTCTGCTGCCTGGCTCCATGTAATCGAGATGGAATCAGTCTGTGGTGTTGGTGTCATTATCACAGGAGCAGCAGGCGCTAAAACTATGTAATGATAGAAAATATTATTGATAAAATCACATATCAATCAATACATACTGTAGAAGAGAATGCACACTAGTTAATTAAGTATTAATTAATACTTGCCTACAGAACCTAATTCTAAAGCTATTTTGATAGCACAAGTCAGTGTCAGTTCAGTTGTAGCAAAGTACACATCACTAGTCACAGTGGAAGAAGGAACTGCAATAGAAGACAAGACATTTTTTCCGTCCATACGTGTGGGTGCATGGTCCTATACACCACAAATGCAGTATATAGGACGACGAGAAATTTGTGCCTACACTAGTAGTGCCAACATAGAACACTGCCTGACAGGGAAACTTAGGCATCAAGTTGGATCAAGTTAGTCGATAACCTGCTAAAATGATATAACCGCAAAGGCGGAGGGAGAAATTCCGGCTAGATGCTGTACTCAGACTGCTGAGCAGATGGAGGCTATAGGCTGCAGCACGACAGAGAGTGTCATAGGGAGACACGAACTGTTGAGAATAATATGGAGAAGCAGAAGCTAGGCTGCAGCGTGACAGAGAGTATTTAACTCTAAATCTTGTGCTCTACTATAGCATCTTCAAGCAATATGTATTCGCTCACGCTCGCCCCACAATGCCCTGTATTCACCTAGTCATTTTGGTGCTAGCACTAATTCTACTAGCCACATGCCTGCTCTTCAAACGCTGAACCCGATGCAGTTGAAAATACGGTATACTCTTTACTCTACAAGGTAGCAATGCAGGATATTCATACACATTGACAACAGACAAGGTGAAAGCTAGAATGCTGGAAAGTGCATGGGGAAGATAAGCAGCATGTGATGATGAAGGAAGCAGGTACAAAAAACTACTGGCGGTTACAATTAGAATTAGTACAGCCTCAATAGGCAATTACTTTACAATATGCTTCAGTTAATGTATAATTTTTCATGCACTCTTTCTGTCATTCTTAAAACCCTCGTACGATTCACACAAAATCAGGTTTGTACTGTAGCTACTCCAGTTACATTCATGCAGTACTCACGCTTGCAAACTGGTGGTTGTGGTAAAAATTCTGCAGAGTTGGCATCCACTTCTGTGCATGTTGTGGTTGCACCTCCGATCAATTCAAAGCCTGAATCACAGCTGTAGGTAGCAGTGTCACCAACGGAGGTGGTAGTGAACATCACTGTGCCATTGCTAATGTCAGCTGGAACAGAACACAGTGCTGCAGGCAAGAAAGATGTGAACTGTACGCTCGAGATGAACCAATTATTGACAAGACATTGTATATCACAACAAGATGGATAAGCAATGTATGCATGGCTGTTCTTCTGTAAATCCCCTGTCCTAGTACGATTCACACAAAAACAAGAAGGCATCAGGAGGATATAAACGACCCTAAATGGAAAGGAGTGTTTAGCTCATGCATATCTGTTGTGTTGTCGAACGACAACTACACCAAAAACTCCATATTTGCATACTATTTGTAAGTAGGTGTTAGCTATTATAAGACATTGTGAATATGAGTAGCCATACTAACAGCAGCTGCTGCAAGCCATAAAGACAATCTGGAGTTTTTAGAGTTTCATTCAATATTGCTAGTTTAACACTTCTCTACAGTGCTCATAGCCTCCTGGTGACGTTCGTGCAGTACTCACGCTTGCAAACTGGTGGTTGTGGTAAAAATTCTGCAGAGTTTGCATTCACTTCTGTGCATGTTGTGGTTGCACCTCCAATCAATTCAAAGCCTGAATCACAGCTGTAGGTAGCAGTGTCACCAACGGAGGTGGTAGTGAACATCACCGTGCCATTGCTAATGTCAGCTGGAACAGAACACAGTGCTGCGGGCAAGAAAGATGTGAACTGTACGCTCGAGATGAACCAATTATTGACAAGACATTGTATATCACAACAAGATGGATAAGCAATGTATGCATGGCTGTTCTTCTGTAAATCCCCTGTCCTAGTACGATTCACACAAAAACAAGAAGGCATCAGGAGGATATAAACGACCCTAAATGGAAAGGAGTGTTTAGCTCATGCATATCTGTTGTGTTGTCGAACGACAACTACACCAAAAACTCCTTATTTGCATACTATTTGCAAGTAGGTGTTAGCTATTATAAGACATTGTGAATATGAGTAGCCATACTAACAGCAGCTGCTGCAAGCCATAAAGACAATCTGGAGTTTTTAGAGTTTCATTAAATATTGCTAGTTTAACACTTCTCTACAGTGCTCATAGCCTCCTGGTGGCGTTCGTGCAGTACTCACGCTTGCAAACTGGTGGTTGTGGTAAAAATTCTGCAGAGTTTGCATCCACTTCTGTGCATGTTGTGGTTGCACCTCCAATCAATTCAAAGCCTGAATCACAGCTGTAGGTAGCAGTGTCACCAACGGAGGTGGTAGTGAACATCACCGTGCCATTGCTAATGTCAGCTGGAACAGAACACAGTGCTGCAGGCAAGAAAGATGTGAACTGTACGCTCGAGATGAACCAATTATTGACACGACATTGTATATGACAACAAGATGGATAAGCAATGTATGCATGGCTGTTCTTCTGTAAATCCCCTGTCCTAGTACGATTCACACAAAAACAAGAAGGCATGAAGCACTCTAGTAGTTACATCAGGTGGATATAAACCACCCTGGAGTGTTTAACTCATGCATATCTGTTGTGTTGTCGAACGACAACTACTGTCACCAAATACTCCTTATTTGCATACTATTTGCAAGTAGGTGTTAGCTGTTATAAGACATTGTGAATATGAGTAGCCATACTAACAGCAGCTGCTGCAAGCCATAAAGACAATCTGGAGGTTTTAGAGTTTCATTCAATATTGCTAGTTTAACACTTCTCCACAGTGCTCATAACCTACAGGTTACATTCGTGCAGTACTCACGCTTGCAAACTGGTGGTTGTGGTAGAAATTCTGCAGAGTTTGCATCCACTTCTGTGCATGTTGTGGTTGCACCTCCGATCAATTCAAAGCCTGAATCACAGCTGTAGGTAGCAGTGTCACCGACGGAGGTGGTAGTGAACATCACTGTGCCATTGCTAATGTCAATCGGATTAGAACACAGTACTGCAGAACAAGACAAATTTGACCTGTGCACTTAAATACACTGCCGAGTGTAAAGGTGTAAGGGTAAAGAGGGTATATATTTTAAGTAGCAAGTGAGATAGTAACATCGTCCTGTGCTACTGTACATTCAGTGCACATGTATAGCCTTAGCATTCATAGGCTATTTGTGCAATTTGGCATGGTATTTCAAACAAATAATCATGTTCCTTCACCAACTTCAGCAATTCCTGACGAGAGGTAAATACACATGCACAACCTGTAAGCTGTATATTGTGGCATGCAATTTCTAGGAAAAGGTGGTAAAGTAGCCCTTGAAAATGAAAATGTACCTTCGATATCACATGTGTCTCCAGTGAAGCCACTGATACAGATGCACATAAAAGTATCAACTTCATCGATGCATGATCCTCCATTTAGACATGGGTCAGGCTCACAGTCATTGATGTTAATATCACACACACCTCCAGTGTAACCAGATGTACACATACAAGCAAAAGTATTAAGTCCATCAATGCAATTTCCATTTTGGCAGGGGTTAGGATCACAGTCGTCAATATCAATATCACAAACGTCTCCAGTGTAACCAGCAATACAGCCACAAGTAAACGAATCACTTCCATCAGTCATGCATGTTCCCCCATTTTGGCAGGGGTTAGGATCACAGGGAACTATTAAAAAAGGAATGAGATGCAGGTGGTGGGGTAGCAAATGAAATAGTTTTTTGTATTAATGAACACATGTCAAAATAAGCCTATACCTTAGCTATATGAGGTATTTTATGGTACTTTATTATTTTTGTGAAGAAAATCGGCACCATATCTTCATGCTATACAAACTAACAATGTAACACATCACTGCTTGACTTTCTAGTATCTTTACACAACACACACAGGACTGGAAAAGTTATACCAGCAAGCAAATATAAAAAAAACATCAATTGTAAGTGGAGTTACGACCACAGTCGGTATTATGGTCAACATGTCTTGCTACTGTGGGTGGATAGTAAAACCCCGGAACGGGGCAGAACAGTTTCATGCACAACTTTGCCAGAGCCGATGATATACCCTAGCCCTAACCCCCCATGGCATTCCATGTGTGCAGTTCCATACTGTTGTAGGCAGAGCAGGACAGAATATTCCGTGACCGTTCATGGGTTTTAGTAACCACCCCACTACTGGAGCTGAGGTTATGAAAATACCAGGAAAACCACATGAAAGATTTCATATCATATTCCAGATATTTTCATTGCTATTGGAATTGAATGCATGCATGAAAAACCCAAGAAAACTTAACGTTTCACAGCCCCTACCTTTCAATGAAAATGTGCATAATCCATGAAACATACTCATGAAATACCCATGAAAAGTCGGCATCAATGAAATTGCTGTGAAAACTGGTCACTGAAATACCCATGAAACTGGTCCATAATTCATCCTTTAGCGTTATGAATTACCAATGAAAATCTATTAAAAGGCCATGAAAATATCAATGAAAATTACATGAAATATCCATGGACCGGGGTACTGTAGAAAAACAGCTGTGAATATAATAAAATTATACTTTACAATAAAAGGGACAGAGTTGATAATCCAAATACTAACCTCATTCCCAGTTTCCACTCCATAGCTTATTCAAACATTCTAAAAAACAGTATGTGAAAAGAAGATGTGGAATGGTGACTGGGAATGAAGCTTCCAAATGCAGTAATAGGGAAGATGTGCACTATTTCAATATAGGTTTTTAACTCTCTTATGGATGGCTTCAAGCAATCTTCTTCCAGACTGGAACTCAACATACGTCCAAGATGGCTTTGGGTTCTTGGTGGTGGCCTTGAGTGGACTGTTTGTCTGCACGTGTACACGAACATAGTTAAGGGAAAGAAACTAAGATTCAGTATAAGGGAAGGTGGACGATTTGACAAAATCAAAGTACCACCACATATCAGACTGACAGCAGTACCACCACAAAGCCCGACAATATTATACTGATATACATTTTGTGTCCCTGTGACCCCTGCTATGTACCTAACTTTGGGTCCCTTCTGACATATCTTTACACTCGGTGCAGAGTATTTGATTATGTAACACACACGCACACAATGTCTAAGACACTATGTACATGTATGAAGCATGACTTTCACAAACAACAGTCAACATCACATAGCAAAACTGGAAAGTGACAACACACATGAAAGTTGCTGAAAGATGGGACATCTTGACAACACACATGAATTACGTACAAACAGTATGAACCTGCCGAAAGATGGGACATCTTGACAGGGTGTTGCCGAAAGATGGGACATCTTGACAACACACATGAATTACGTACAAACGGTATGAACCTGCCGAAAGATGGGACATCTTGACAGGGTGTTGCCGAAAGATGGGACATCTTGACAACACACATGAATTATGTACAAACAGTATGAACCTGCCGAAAGATGGGACATCTTGACAACACACATGAATAATTACGTACAAACAGTATGATCCTGCCGAAAGATGGGACATCTTGACAGGGTGTTGCCGAAAGATGGGACATCTTGACAACACACATGAATTACGTACAAACAGTATGAACCTGCCGAAAGATGGGACATCTTGACAGGGTGTTGCCGAAAGATGGGACATCTTGACAACACACATGAATTACGTACAAACAGTATGAACCTGCCGAAAGATGGGACATCTTGACAGGGTGTTGCCGAAAGATGGGACATCTTGACAACACACATGAATTACGTACAAACGGTATGATCCTGCCGAAAGATGGGACATCTTGACAGGGTGTTGCCGAAAGATGGGACATCTTGACAACACACATGAATTACGTACAAACAGTATGAACCTGCCGAAAGATGGGACATCTTGACAGGGTGTTGCCGAAAGATGGGACATCTTAACAACACACATGAATTACGTACAAACAGTATGAACCTGCCGAAAGATGGGACATCTTGACAGGGTGTTGCCGAAAGATGGGACATCTTGACAACACACATGAATTACGTACAAACGGTATGATCCTGCCGAAAGATGGGACATCTTGACAACACACATGAATTACGTACAAACAGGATGAACCTGCCGAAAGATGGGACATCTTGACGACACACATGAATTACGTACAAACGGTATGAACCTGCCGAAAGATGGGACATCTTGACAGGGTGTTGCCAAAAGATGGGACATCTTGACAACACACATGAATTACATACAAACGGTATGAACCTGCCGAAAGATGGGACATCTTGACAGGGTGTTGCCGAAAGATGAGACATCTTGACAACACACATGAATAACGGACAAACAGCATGGCAATAAGTCTGGAAAATCTTGACAGGGTGCCACCTAAAGTCTTGATGAAACACATAAATGAGCGAACAGGATGTAGCTACATCAGTACAGGTAGTAATTTTGCGCACAGCCAAAAGCCTCTAACTTTGGTTTGGCTATTCTCCCTCTTTGTAAATCATAATATCCCACTCCCACTAAATATTCACCGTAAATAACACTATTTAGCTAGTATTTACATGTATAGGCATGCACGACTCACAGCAGTGGTGGCAGTCACTGACGATTGAAGAATGACACGGTTAATCTGTGGACCAGAACGGCTTCGAACTCTTGCTTCACAAAATGATCGCTTAGCAATGTCCACGGTAGTACTAATTTACCAAAACAAGCAATAACGAATACTGATCAGCAAGATACAACTCCATCGATCTATAGCTAGCTACGCCAGCCTGCCTCGTGTCACAAATTGGGTTTTGTGTGCGCATGCGCAGAGTAAGGTAAGGCGGGGCTATTTCGACGGCGATAGTTGCGCTTTAATATTATCTCCAGCATATGTGGAGTTTAGCCTGGGCACAAGGCTATGTGGAGTTGGGCGATGATTTTATAGTTCAGTATAGTACATGTACAATAGGACAGCTATATGCATAGCGGTTTTTAGCTTCGAAATTTGTATGAAACTGGATTTATAAACGAGCCGGTACATCAAAGACTATATGTAGCTATATTATACTTGTACAGACTCATGTCCAGATTATACTGGGAGAGATGGCGGTGGGAACTCCTCCAGAGGAAAGAGGCATGATACGAAAGAGAGTAGCTGCACTGAGACTTGGGAAGTTTCTTCCATAGCACTGCATGAAATTGACCCCGCCCAGCTCAGTAATTCCAGTACACAACTCTTTGTTGGGTTTTGGGTTGGTGAAGGTACAGTATTTCCGTGTTATTAAGGTGGCTGTAAAGGAAATGCTACCAGCTTTTCACTTACATGTAGAATCAGTGATAATGCATACAATGTCATGTATGTAGTTTCACATGCACATCCTTAAGCTTGTAAACACTTGTACGTACGCTATACAGTATATCGGTATCAGTCAACTCAGGTCAACTGCTGCAGCATATTATTTGTAACCTTGTGATACCTCATATACAATAAGGCATGCTTGACAGTTAGTCAATCTTCATATAATTGACTTCAAGGAATAGAAAATACATATTCAATTTTCATTGTCATTGATCTTTGAAAACCTCATGATTCAAGTTTTCATTGTGGCATATGCCAAATTTCATATACAACCATAGATTCATGGATGAAAATTTTCATTGGCTATTGAGAAAATCATGCATTTTCATTGGCAGGCGACATTTTCATTGTTCAATGAAAAACCCATGACGCAAGTTTTCATTGGCACACGTCCCTTTTCATGTACTTTACATGACCTTTTCATGTGTATTTCAGTGACCTTACTCCCAGTAGTGCCCCCCACCCTGTGGGGCATACTTTAGTGACTTATGTGGACGCTAAATGCTATGTAAACCCTTTTTGAAAGTGCAATGTACAGTCCTGATTCAATTATTTGCATTCTCACACGTGTAATTAACTGGCTTCAGTATATCTTGTTGCCGCAGGATTTGAAGTTGCGTAACCAGACCGCTTTTCCCAGAGGGAAAGGTGTGGTCTGGGCACGAGACTAGAGTGTGTGGCTTTGCAGTACAAGTAGTAGCACGTAATTGACATGGGGACACAAAATAAAGCACACAAAATTTCCTCTCCACGGTTTATGGCGGAGAGATTTTATGCCCCCCCCCCCCCCCCCCCACAAAATTTCAGGAAGGAAATTTTTGTCACTACCCACACACAATTTCCCCTCCCTGGGTGGGGAAATTTTCCCATTTTGTGTACTTTTATCTAAGACCTCTATCTCTAATTCTGTAAGGCTTATGCAATTTGTTTATGTTTTTAGCAATTCGAGTATACTCATAACAAACCTTGAGCATCAGCTTGATGTGTGCCCCACAATAGCAGTAGCAATAGCACTATAGTAGCTGCCAGCCTGGTGCTACTCATTTTCTGTGAAGAATGAGAACAGGTAGAGTGTAGCCGTGTTGCTCTGTAGGACTGCAAACACAAAACCAATGCAATGGCAAAACTAAGAACCCTATGAGTGGTTCAGAGCCATAAACTATTCTGATTCACTCGGCACAGATGGCTTTCAAAGGAAAAACATTTGCTGGTTAGATCATCGCCACTTAAAGTCTGGTAAAAATGGTGCCATTACCGGTAATTCAAAAGTTTCCCGCTATATGCTATTATTGTATTGACACATCTCTCTTTGTAGCATAAACAAGCATGTAGATGTACCTCTGTAACCATAGGTACTAATAATATACTTTGAGAAAAGTAAATCAGCAGTTAATTATGGAGTATGGTAGTACAGTGTGCATGGATGGCCTGTCACTGGATTTTTGGTCCTGAAAATTTTAGTCCCCCTGCCTAGTACGTGGGAAATTGGTCCCCCGAACCAATTTTTTTGGAAACAAATGGTCCGCCTCTGGAAAATGCTCTGGGTACTGGCGGTGTGTATTATTTTTCATGAATGCCAATCAGGCTGTGCTGGAGTGTCCCATAACACTTACATGTGTTAGCTGGCCTAGCTAAGAAAATTTTAGCCACATATGCAACGCAATTTAAAGCATGCAAGCAATGGCATGATTACGAGATGGGGTACTAGGTGAGCTTGGTATATGTTACCATAGAGACAGATTTTTCTGAGCTTTATATCTCGCTGAACATAGACACACACGCCATCATATTTAGGCCTACCCCACCTGTGTACCAAGTAGGTTTGATCATGTGTGGCATGCTTCGGGCTCATAGAGCATGCCACCTGTAACCCCAGGTTACTGAACACATACTTGGACAATAGATGATGGTATACTCATGTATGTTCTGCCCTAAGCCTTGTTTATGATTTATGTATTAGTTGTCGGCTAGTCTATGTTTTGTTACACTGCTAAAACTGTGGTGTAAATTTCATACCCTCTGGGTGTGATCATCACCTGAACTGACCTTCATACTGGTGGTATGAAATAATAACGGATGACCTTCATACGCCTTAGGCGCGTTCCGCTATTATACTAGTATAATAAACTGGAAGCCACCCACGTGCACATCTTCAATAAGTACGTGACGTCACTGAAGTGCAGGCGTTGTATGACTGATGCTGTACGGCAAAACAGTACAAGGACTGTTCGAAGCGTTGAGACATAATTTACTACCAGTGGGATAAAGTAGATCGGCTGCGCCCCAATTTTGGGGGTCCCCATATCGCGCGTACAACCGTACACTATTATCAGTTGTATATAAACGCACACCAAAATATAATATTAGAAAGAGCTACCGGAGATCCTGGGTACGAGGCTATATAGAGCTAATAAATTTAAGACCACTGTAGCTCTGACTGCAGCGTATAGTTTTACCCAGATCTTGGCTCCTCCCCCTTGCAACGTCACCACTGGCAGTCTCGTGCCCAAGCCTCACTTGCCCCGCCCCTTACCGTGGGAACGAGACTGATGGGCTAGGCACGGGTTAGTATTAAGTATCCTTGGTCCAATCTACAGCTCAGCAGCAGACTCAACAAGTGGCTTCCCTGTAAAAGCTGAAAATGAGGTGTTTGCTTTTAACTGTATGGAGCATGCGCTCTTTTGTGCGTCTTGCCACGAGGTTAGAGAATGGAACCAGCGTCTGCAGACAAGGTAAATTATTTTATATGATACAGAATGCCATGTCCTAGAGCCTAAGAGTATACGGTCTGCAAATTCAGCATGCTTTTGAGCTATATATGCTTTCGTGCAGAGTGACTCTGGCGTTGATGCCGATATTTCGGACTGCGGGTCGGATATGGACGAAGACCCAGAACAGGTGAGTTTGCAGCCTTCATGCAGTTAAACCATGGATAATATAGTGTACTATATTATCGATGGTGAAGCCTGCTGATAGTCGGGGTCGCGTGGAGGGTCTGGGAACAAGCAGTAGACAAGGGGGGGGGGGTGTTTGACCGCACCCATTTTGGACTTTAGACTGCATGTGCTTGCATCCCATTGTTGCAAGCTGTTCTACACTACTAGAGCAGCTACTTGACTTTAGACTGATTCTGATTAGCCTCATGCACAGGTCTTCCCACTAGCTGCAGCCTTGGAGAACAGTGACAAGCAAGGGGGAAGACCTTTGCTAGTACACAATTGTCACATAGAGCGCTCCTTAAATTTGGCAGTTCACTGCATCCCAATATTCAGGGATAGCGGTACAATCCCCTCCTGGATGTCGTTTTATGGGTAGCTATGAGTGAGGGTGTGTTAAAATTCGATTTCCCCATTTTTGAGGATGGTCACGCATACATCTCCTTGGAGACGAGGGGGGGTGTATCCCTTTGAGTATGTTGCTCATATACCACAAATTGTAAAAATCAGGACTAATTTTCCAAAGGAACAAGCTGCAGGTCTAAAACTCCTCCAGTAGGTTCCTACCATAGCCCCCATTCATAAAATGAAGTTTGAGGTATGGTCGCACCCATCTCCTTAGAGACGAGGGGGGGGGGGGGGCGTATCCCTTTGAGTATGTTGCGCATACATTACAAATTGCATGCAATATCAGTAATGATTTTCCAAAGGAACAAGCTACAGGTCTAAAACTCCTCCAGTAGGTTCCTACCATAGCCCCCATTCATAAAATAAAGTTTGAAGTATGGTCGCACCCATCTCCTTAGAGACGAGGGGGGGGCGTATCCCTTTTCAGTATGTTGCGCATACATTACATATTGCATGCAATATCAGTAATGATTTTCCAAAGGAACAAGCTGCAGGTCTAAAACTCCTCCTGTAGGTTCCTACCATAGCCCCCATTCATAAAATAAAGTTTGAAGTATGGTCGCACCCATCTCCTTAGAGACGAGGGGGGGGGGGCGTATCCCTTTTCAGTATGTTACGCATACATTACATATTGCATGCAATATCAGTAATGATTTTCCAAAGGAACAAGCTACAGGTCTACAACTCCTCCAGTAGGTTCCTACCATAGCCCCCATTCATAAAATAAAGTTTGAAGTATGGTCGCACCCATCTCCTTAGAGACGAGGGGTGGGCGTATCCCTTTTCAGTAATTTGCGCATACATTACATATTGCATGCAATATCAGTAATGATTTTCCAAAGGAACAAGCTACAGGTCTAAAACTCCTCCTGTAGGTTCCTACCATAGCCCCCATTCATAAAATAAAGTTTGAAGTATGGTCGCACACATCTCCTTAGAGACGAGGGGTGGGCGTATACTGTACCTTTTCAGTATGTTGCTCATATACCACAAATTGCATGCAAAATCAGGACTAATTTTCAAAAGGAACAGGCTACAGGTCTAAAACTCCTCCAGTAGGTTCCTACCATAGCCCCCATTCATAAAATAAAGTTTGAAGTATGGTTGCACCCATCTCCTTAGAGACGAGGGGGGGGCGTATCCCTTTTCAGTATGTTACGCATACATTACATATTGCATGCAATATCAGTAATGATTTTCCAAAGGAACAAGCTACAGGTCTAAAACTCCTCCAGTAGGTTCCTACCATAGCCCCCATTCATAAAATAAAGTTTGAAGTATGGTCGCACCCATCTCCTTAGAGACGAGGGGTGGGCGTATACCTTTTCAGTATGTTACGCATACATTACATATTGCATGCAATATCAGTAATGATTTTCAAAAGGAACAAGCTACAGGTCTAAAACTCCTCCAGTAGGTTCCTACCATAGCCCCCATTCATAAAATAGAGTTTGAAGTATGGTCGCACCCATCTCCTTAGAGACGAGGGGTGGGCGTATACCTTTTCAGTATGTTACACATACATTACATATTGCATGCAATATCAGTAATGATTTTCAAAAGGAACAAGCTACAGGTCTAAAACTCCTCCAGTAGGTTCCTACCATAGCCCCCATTCATAAAATAAAGTTTGAAGTATGGTCGCACCCATCTCCTTAGAGACAAGGGGGGGGGCGTATCCCTTTTCAGTATGTTGCGCATACATTGCATATTGCATGCAATATCAGTAATGATTTTCCAAAGGAACAAGCTGCAGGTCTAAAACTCCTCCTGTAGGTTCCTACCATAGCCCCCATTCATAAAATAAAGTTTGAAGTATGGTCGCACCCATCTCCTTAGAGACGAGGGGTGGGCGTATCCCTTTTCAGTAATTTGCGCATACATTACATATTGCATGCAATATCAGTAATGATTTTCCAAAGGAACAAGCTACAGGTCTAAAACTCCTCCTGTAGGTTCCTACCATAGCCCCCATTCATAAAATAAAGTTTGAAGTATGGTCGCACACATCTCCTTAGAGACGAGGGGTGGGCGTATACTGTACCTTTTCAGTATGTTGCTCATATACCACAAATTGCATGCAAAATCAGGACTAATTTTCAAAAGGAACAGGCTACAGGTCTAAAACTCCTCCAGTTGGTTCCTACCATAGCCCCCATTCATAAAATAAAGTTTGAAGTATGGTTGCACCCATCTCCTTAGAGACGAGGGGGGGGCGTATCCCTTTTCAGTATGTTACGCATACATTACATATTGCATGCAATATCAGTAATGATTTTCCAAAGGAACAAGCTACAGGTCTAAAACTCCTCCAGTAGGTTCCTACCATAGCCCCCATTCATAAAATAAAGTTTGAAGTATGGTCGCACCATCTCCTTAGAGACGAGGGGTGGGCGTATACCTTTTCAGTATGTTACGCATACATTACATATTGCATGCAATATCAGTAATGATTTTCAAAAGGAACAAGCTACAGGTCTAAAACTCCTCCAGTAGGTTCCTACCATAGCCCCCATTCATAAAATAAAGTTTGAAGTATGGTCGCACCCATCTCCTTAGAGACGAGGGGTGGGCGTATACCTTTTCAGTATGTTACACATACATTACATATTGCATGCAATATCAGTAATGATTTTCAAAAGGAACAAGCTACAGGTCTAAAACTCCTCCAGTAGGTTCCTACCATAGCCCCCATTCATAAAATAAAGTTTGAAGTATGGTCGCACCCATCTCCTTAGAGACAAGGGGGGGGCGTATCCCTTTTCAGTATGTTGCGCATACATTGCATATTGCATGCAATATCAGTAATGATTTTCCAAAGGAACAAGCTGCAGGTCTAAAACTCCTCCAGTAGGTTCCTACCATAGCCCCCATTCATAAAATAAAGTTTGATGTATGGTCGCACCCATCTCCTTAGAGACGAGGGGTGGGCGTATACCTTTTCAGTATGTTGCTCATATACCACAAATTGCATGCAAAATCAGGACTAATTTTCAAAAGGAACAAGCTACAGGTCTAAAACCCCTCCAGTAGGTTCCTACCATAGCCCCCATTCATAAAATAAAGTTTGAAGTATGGTCGCACCCATCTCCTTAGAGACGAGGGGGGGGGCGTATCCCTTTTCAGTATGTTGCACATACATTACATATTGCATGCAATATCGGTAATGATTTTCCAAAGGAACAAGCTACAGGTCTAAAACTCCTCCAGTAGGTTCCTACCATAGCCCCCATTCATATCATAAAATAAAGTTTGAAGTATGGTTGCACACATCTCCTTAGAGACGGGGGGGGGGGGGGCGTATCCCTTTTCAGTATGTTGCGCATACATTACATATTGCATGCAATATCAGTAATGATTTTCCAAAGGAACAAGCTACAGGTCTACAACTCCTCCAGTAGGTTCCTACCATAGCCCCCATTCATAAAATAAAGTTTGATGTATGGTCGCACCCATCTCCTTAGAGACGAGGGGTGGACGTATACCTTTTCAGTATGTTGCTCATATACCACAAATTGCATGCAAAATCAGGACTAATTTTCAAAAGGAACAAGCTACAGGTCTAAAACCCCTCCAGTAGGTTCCTACCATAGCCCCCATTCATAAAATAAAGTTTGAAGTATGGTCGCACCCATCTCCTTAGAGACGAGGGGGGGGCGTATCCCTTTTCAGTATGTTGCGCATACATTACATATTGCATGCAATATCAGTAATGATTTTCCAAAGGAACAAGCTACAGGTCTAAAACTCCTCCAGTAGGTTCCTACCATAGCCCCCATTCATAAAATAAAGTTTGAAGTATGGTCGCACCCATCTCCTTAGAGACGAGGGGTGGGCGTATACCTTTTCAGTATGTTACGCATACATTACATATTGCATGCAATATCAGTAATGATTTTCAAAAGGAACAAGCTACAGGTCTAAAACTCCTCCAGTAGGTTCCTACCATAGCCCCCATTCATAAAATAAAGTTTGAAGTATGGTCGCACCCATCTCCTTAGAGATGAGGGGGGGGGCGTATCCCTTTTCAGTATGTTGCGCACACATTACATATTGCATGCAATATCAGTAATGATTTTCAAAAGGAACAAGCTACAGGTCTAAAACTCCTCCAGTAGGTTCCTACCATAGCCCCCATTCATATCATAAAATAAAGTTTGAAGTATGGTTGCACACATCTCCTTAGTGACGAGGGGGGGGGGGGGGGCGTATCCCTTTTCAGTATGTTGCGCATACATTACATATTGCATGCAAAATCAGGACTAATTTTCAAAAGGAACAAGCTACAGGTCTAAAACCCCTCCAGTAGGTTCCTACCATAGCCCCCATTCATAAAATAAAGTTTGAAGTATGGTCGCACCCATCTCCTTAGAGACGAGGGGGGGGCGTATCCCTTTTCAGTATGTTGCGCATACATTACATATTGCATGCAATATCAGTAATGATTTTCCAAAGGAACAAGCTACAGGTCTAAAACTCCTCCAGTAGGTTCCTACCATAGCCCCCATTCATAAAATAAAGTTTGAAGTATGGTCGCACCCATCTCCTTAGAGACGAGGGGTGGGCGTATACCTTTTCAGTATGTTACGCATACATTACATATTGCATGCAATATCAGTAATGATTTTCAAAAGGAACAAGCTACAGGTCTAAAACTCCTCCAGTAGGTTCCTACCATAGCCCCCATTCATAAAATAAAGTTTGAAGTATGGTCGCACCCATCTCCTTAGAGATGAGGGGGGGGGCGTATCCCTTTTCAGTATGTTGCGCACACATTACATATTGCATGCAATATCAGTAATGATTTTCAAAAGGAACAAGCTACAGGTCTAAAACTCCTCCAGTAGGTTCCTACCATAGCCCCCATTCATATCATAAAATAAAGTTTGAAGTATGGTTGCACACATCTCCTTAGTGACGAGGGGGGGGGGGGGGGCGTATCCCTTTTCAGTATGTTGCGCATACATTACATATTGCATGCAATATCAGTAATGATTTTCCAAAGGAACAAGCTACAGGTCTACAACTCCTCCAGTAGGTTCCTACCATAGCCCCCATTCATAAAATAAAGTTTGATGTATGGTCGCACCCATCTCCTTAGAGACGAGGGGTGGGCGTATACCTTTTCAGTATGTTGCTCATATACCACAAATTGCATGCAAAATCAGGACTAATTTTCAAAAGGAACAAGCTACAGGTCTAAAACCCCTCCAGTAGGTTCCTACCATAGCCCCCATTCATAAAATAAAGTTTGAAGTATGGTCGCACCCATCTCCTTAGAGACGAGGGGGGGGCGTATCCCTTTTCAGTATGTTGCGCATACATTACATATTGCATGCAATATCAGTAATGATTTTCCAAAGGAACAAGCTACAGGTCTAAAACTCCTCCAGTAGGTTCCTACCATAGCCCCCATTCATAAAATAAAGTTTGAAGTATGGTCGCACCCATCTCCTTAGAGACGAGGGGGGGGCGTATCCCTTTTCAGTATGTTACGCATGCATTACATATTGCATGCAATATCAGTAATGATTTTTAAAAGGAACAAGCTACAGGTCTAAAACTCCTCCAGTAGGTTCCTACCATAGCCCCCATTCATAAATTAAAGTTTGAAGTATGGTCGCACCCATCTCCTTAGAGACGAGGGGTGGGCGTATACCTTTTCAGTATGTTACGCATACATTACATATTGCATGCAATATCAGTAATAATTTTCAAAAGGAACAAGCTACAGGTCTAAAACTCCTCCTGTAGGTTCCTATCATAGCCCCCATTCATAAAATAAAGTTTGAAGTATGGTCGCACCCATCTCCTTAGAGACGAGGGGTGGGCGTATACTGTACCTTTTCAGTATGTTGCTCATATACCACAAATTGCATGCAAAATCAGGACTAATTTTCAAAAGGAACAAGCTACAGGTCTAAAACTCCTCCAGTAGGTTCCTACCATAGCCCCCATTCATAAAATAAAGTTTGAAGTATGGTTGCACCCATCTCCTTAGAGACGAGGGGGGGGCGTATCCCTTTTCAGTATGTTACGCATACATTACATATTGCATGCAATATCAGTAATGATTTTCCAAAGGAACAAGCTACAGGTCTAAAACTCCTCCTGTAGGTTCCTACCATAGCCCCCATTCATAAAATAAAGTTTGAAGTATGGTCGCACACATCTCCTTAGAGACGGGGGGGGGGGGGCGTATCCCTTTTCAGTATGTTGCGCATACATTACATATTGCATGCAATATCAGTAATGATTTTTAAAAGGAACAAGCTACAGGTCTACAACTCCTCCAGTAGGTTCCTACCATAGCCCCCAGTCATAAAATGAAGTTTGAGGTATGGTCGCTATGAGTGAGGGTGTTAAAATTCAATTTTCTCATTTCGGTGGAATTTGGTTCAGTCTCCACAATGCATTTTAGAGAGAAGTCATTGTATGTTTTCCTGCAGCTGTGGATCCCAGCAAAGGATTTTGAGTTTGTCAGGATGCCACCTGCATATACTTCAGAGGTACATGTTGCCAGTATAGGAATATAGGGAATAGCTGTATACAATGGATAATTTTGCTTGTTGCTACATTTACTGCAGGCTGATGGAGACTCAGACAGTGCCGACAGCATGCGCTGTAATTGGAATACCGACGTAAGTCCGTCTGCCATTTAGCCATAATAGTTATGTGTATGCTTCTCTAATAGCTATATTTCAATGCAGTTTGCATCCACTGTGGTGTGGTACTTGCCTTGGAAAGCTATAGCTTACCTCCTAAAACCGAATACTCCCTTTGCATACCGCACGTTTGCAATGCGTTCGGGTGGGCGGATACTACATCGCATTTACAGAAGTACGTATTATCCGCACACCTCCCTCTTTCAGCTCGCACTTAAGTGGGCGTATAATACGTACTTTACGGTACTACTTACCGGTGGAGGGGGTGGTAGTATTGTTTTCAGAAGAATGATCATTTGAGTGACTCTGATTATTATGTGTAGCTTGTGAGGAAATGGGGTGTGATAACCTTCTCTAATTTACATGTATAGAGTGAAGACGAGAGTTGTGACTCCCCAGCTGATGGTGATGTAAGTTACACATTTCCATAAGGCACTAGTCTAATTTGTTTGAGATTTTTACCATGCACTGTAACCATAGCTATTATTCCTTTCATTTACAGGCTCCTCCTCCTGACCCAGCCTCCACATAATGACTGTATTATGACAACTTTTTTCATGCATGGGTACCTCTTGATATCCTGACTCCTGAGTGCTTGTTGTGATTGCAAGACTAGTAGTGTTGAAACATCTCACTTACGTAAAGTAGCAAAGCATGTCATACAACCAACTAAACTACATTGTATTTTGTGCAAACAAACATTGGTGAAGATGTGGTGAATGATTTAGAAGTTGACAGGGGATGAAAATCTGCAAGTTCTCTTTGGTGGTAAATGAGTGTCTCTTCAGTGAGAGGTGACACTTCAAAAGCATGAAAGTGTGTATTGAAAGTAGTGGCTACAAATGGAGTTAGAATGAACAAACATTCTTGTGCAGGTGTAACAACAATGTCCTTGATCTTCCCAAAAACTGGCATCTCCTCTTCATGGTAGCACAGGACAATGTAGCCCAGAGCATACTTGGTGCCGAGGATCACTGCATATCTGACCCTGCATGTGCATAGAAGAAACGGTATATTATGCATAATCCAATGTGGAACGGTAACTGCACACTTGTAGCTAATTCAGCAAGTGCATGTGCATACCTGTGAATTATCGAGTCATCTCTGACACCATAATCTCCCTCTACCAGGGCATCACCATAGTGAAGATTCTCCACGGCTTCTGATGTGACTGAAACACAAGGCAACATAAACCCAGCTAGAGCACCAAAACCACCTAGATCCAAATTTAATATATACCTGTGCCATAAAGGGGCCTGTGGGTGAGATAAGTGGACGTGTCTGCCATCCTGTAGCACATATGGCGCTGATGATGGTAGGCAAGAGACTTCGGGATGTTCTTAAAGTTCTTCACTACTTGTGCCGTCTGCTTCAGGAAACTGTGCTTTGCCTCGTACCGCATACACCAAATCCGGCTAAGAGGCCCACACCTGTAAATTAGGATGCATATATAAGGCACACGATAGTGTGAAGATTACCGTATTTCCTTGTATAAAAACCTGCCTCAAATAGAAGGTCTAAACTGTCAACTTTCTCTCTAACAGTGAGCATAAATTAAAACTTGAGGAGTCTTACAGCTTACCTGTGCATCCAGGAAGGAACATGAATGAGGTAGTGCATCTTGGGGGTGAGACGGCGTTCAGGATACAGCTGGCGAAACTCCACAAGGAAGTCTTCGATGAGAACTTCAGTGTATGTGATGGTGCTCTCAGTTGTTACTGGCGCAAACACGTAGTCTACAATCGTCAGTAACTGTAGGAAGTTCTCCCAATGGTCGTCATCCTCTGGCACCAAGTCCCCTATCAGCAGCGGCAGGAATCTTACAAGGCACCAGGTTTGGGAAGCTATAAAATGGTGTTGTAAAATTCATTTATTACAAGAGCCTATATATATTAACTAAACGCATACACTATGACCAGCTGGCTATTGAAAGCACAAACTTTGTACTACTTTTTTTAATTATGCAACCCAAGTGTATGGGACCATGCATCATTACCTGATTGTTTCATGCCGGTTTCATTGGCCGAAGAAAAAATTGTCTCCTTGAGAGGGGTAGGTCTGTTACCAGCATCAACTGGGCCATAGCAGAAGGACACAATCCGAGAATTCAATGTTTGAATGCGGAACAGGCTTCTGTTGATGATGAACTCCTTCAGTAGCATCATGACAGTCAGCTGCAAGACACCTTCAAGAAAAAAACGAGTACAGGCTCACTCTTGTGATATTGTCTATAATAAACAGGATGAATGTATGTACGCAGCCAATGTTATGTTTATACGCTCAACGACTTACCTTCCAGGATATCATGCATGATATCCGGTGCTATACCATCTACGACATGGAAATAGCGGGATTGGTTGAGGATGGAATTTCGGACAACCCCATACGTAGTGGCATCATGATTAGCAAGCGGCCCCTCCAAATTTTCACAGTATGCAGTGTGCAAATCACGACTCCTCAACTGGAAATATTTCTCTCTGAACTAAGGAGTTAGTGAAATATGCCTTAGAAAATTGAAGTTCATAACATGAGTAAGGGTGACCAACCTTTGTCTGCATGTCTGTATCAACAGCCATGCAAAAGCGGCACTTCCTGAACGCAGAATGAAGCTGCTTGAACCCTCCAAGCAAACATGCTGCAGGGTTGTCTGCAGAGACATTGACAAGAGTGCCTCGGAGTTGTTTCACTTCACCGTTCACTTCAAAAGACACACCAGAGTCCTACAGGTAGATGAAAGACGGTCAGGTTTAACCCTTCATTGGTCGCTTCCTGAAGGCTCATATGAATGTATATGGAGTTTCTATATTAGTTGTTGATATAAAGTATGGGCTTGTCTTGCTGCCATGTGGCAGCTGCACCGGTGAGATTGTAAGTCAACATACATGACAGTTTACACTCTTACATCTTCAAGCTTGTAGAGGTCAGTCATGAACGGCTCCAAAATCGTATCCACTCCATACTGCTCTACAAATTTTGTCTTCACAACTGCAACAAGTTGAATGCTGTGGAGGGCAGACCGAAGGCTTGGGTCCAGATTCCCAAGGCTGTAGTAAAAAGCTCCTGGACAAGGAGAGTGATATCAAATAAAAGAGCCTGTTCTAGTCAATCGCAGGTTTCTCAAAAACAGAATAGAGTGCAGTCATGTCATGCATGGACATGAGGCATTGCAAAGTATGCACTAGCACTAGTCTGCTGCATGGTTGGTAGAAACTATCAATATGCCTAAGGTTGCTTGTAACAATGGTGTGCTTCAATTAGAACGTTCTGTACTGTCCATATATAAGGAGGTTGAAAAATGTGATTACTCGTGTATTACATTATCCAACCTCCACTCTAATACACTGAAAATTAAAACTTACCAAGTTTGTGAATTGTTGCCTTTGAACCCAAGGGGTTACAAACCTCCAAATCATCATAGTACAAGTGAATTTGGAGAGCATGTGGACTACTTTGGAAGAGTGCATGAGACTTGAAAGCAGTTCCATCACAGTAGTCGCGGAGTTTGTTGTCTGTGGTTTGATGACTATTGAACACCTACACATGTCATATAAATGGATGGGAATGACGGTATTATGCTTTGTTAACCAACTGGGCTGAAAATACAGTACAGTCAAATATTGTTTCAGCCGGCAAGTACATGGTAACATGTACCAGACCTTTCTGCTCACTTACAAACACACAGAGCAGGGTATACAAGGCTATCCTTCAAAATGTCTGGTAAGCAGGCTACACAAGTAAACTTGCCTGCTCATGAACTGTGCTGCAATTAAGCAGCCGCTGTAGGGATTCAATAAGGGGAACATCATAACAGCAATCAGCCTTCTCCTTTGATTCTCCTTTCCCGTTTTGTGCATAGTTTCTACCAAGCACACGTTCCACTGGTTCCTAAATAAACAAGATGGTATCCATGCTGGGTTTCAAGTAATTCTTCTAATCTAAACTTGGTACCACATTTATACTTTTGATAATACAGTGGAACCCCTCTTAAAGGACACCTCTGCATAAAGGACACTTTGCTACGTCCCAAATATGCTTTCTTAATGTAAATTTACCCCTGAAAAGAGGACACCTCTCTATACAGGACACTTCACCAGGTCCCCAAGGTGTCCACATTAGAGGGGTTCCACTGTACCACAGTACTTGAATTCTACATGGTATGCCTACCAGATAATCAAGATGCTCCTTGAGGTATTGGTCTTGTTTGTACCGGGTTTCTAAACCTTCAAATGGGTTTTCAGCTGCACGGAACTGTGATTCAAGGGTGCTCAGTTGCTCATCAGTTAGATTGACTCCCTGCTCTTCTAGACCCTTTTTGACACCTTCTTGCAGCCTATGGATCGCATGTCCAAAGATGGACTTTGCACCATCCATAATCCCATCCATAGCTACCTATTAGATTGGAAGTATAGTAGAAATGGAAATGATTATGAAACAGTACTAGGTGTACACATAAATATAGAATGCAAAGAGCCTCGCATCAGAACAAGGTCACGTCATATCGCGAGCCATGCAGCCACCAAAAAATGAGACCACAATGCAACCGCTGCTGGACAAGCTACGAAAACCAACTGTTCTTACAAGATGTGAATTAGTCACAAATGCCACAGAAGAGCAGAGAGCCTGCCTGTCATAAATCTACTTATGTTCCAGCACCGCCTCGACATACTTGACCATGCTGCCCAAATCCAGCTTTCGTTTCTGCAGTTATACACAGGCTACATGAACTCTACTGAGTTGTAACGACATGTAACTTCTAGTGACGTCATTTTAAGCCATATCGCCCACGATGGGGTCCCAGGGGCAATAGTGTGCCAGACAACAAATGTGGGTTACTGCTCGGCAATAAAAATTACATGTATAACAGAATTAAATGCATACCTGTGATGTTTTATGGATTTCCATCGTCTTCAGAATGAAAAGAGCTGCTGCACGAGTCATCTGGTCATCTCCATCTCCACCACGGCTATCGCTCGAAGGACCTGGGCTATCAAATTCAACCTCATTAGGATAGAAAGTTGAATCCCCGCAAGAGGTACCGTTGTCTTCTTCACTGACGTGCTCTGCAGTGCAGAACAACTCTTGTCTATGCTTCTTGTAGACGTGTGATCGAAATGACTCGAATTTGGTGTATGCAACAGGACACTTCGACGGACCCAAACCACAGACAACATGAAAGTCGGGGCCAAAGCTGTGCACTTCACCGATGTGACGAAGAATTCCAGAGTATGAATTCCGAGCAAAATTGCGACAGATTGGACAAATGTACTTTCTCGGTCTTGCTTGCTGCGACATCGCAGTAGCTATAGTGTCACGAAGCGTGTCAATGAACGCGGTCTGTTCCGCTCTCCGGCTCCACAGCTTAATAGGTAACGCTTGAATAAGGCACGTGATTATGATAAAAGTCATATGATCATCACGATCCCCCTGACCACGCCCCGCCTTTCGTTTTCGGGCAGGCGGGCGTGGTCTGATCACGAGATTAGTTCGATCTTTGCCACTTTTGACTTTAGAAGTGTCAAGTTCTAAAGCTGATGTTGCAGCAGTGGAGACGCGTTCATTGACACTTTTTAGCAGTGAGAGACCCAATGGAGTTTAAAAGAAAGACAGTATGGGAGATGCTGACGTGGCTTGAGGAGGAAGGATACAGTCAGAAGATACGTGATGTTTTTGAAGGTGTGATAGTAATACTTGCGCTATGTAACTTACCCGCCCAATGTTTTTGACATTGTGTTCACAACTAGCTATGGTTGATGGTTGCTAGGTTTTATTTTCCTTTTTTTATTACAGAGAATGAAGTTGATGGCCATGCTTTCCTTCTGCTGGAAGAGAAAGAACTGGAGTAAGTCATGACTCGTAGTTTAAGCATCATATTGATTACTGGATTTCAATTTTAAAAAAAATACTATATCTGTGTTCAATTTAGGATTCTGGTGAAACCCATTGGTGCTAGACTGAAGTTGAGGGAAAAGCAAGCACAGCTAAAAACCCAACCATCCAAGGTTAATACACACTAAGTTGCAAGTGTAAGCTTCCAGTGGCCACATAGAGTGTTGATGCTTGAGTGCCACCTGCAGCACACAATACACTGGTTGAATAACTTTGTTGGTAGTTTACTTTCACTTTGTGGTTATAGGATGATCGTGAACACCAGCCGACTATGGTGGCAAACAGCAGTGCTTGTGGGGAGACACTGGATGACTTCACTGTTACGGTGAGACTTGCATTTTGCAGTCTGCACACATGTTAACCTGGTGACCTGGTCTCAACACTTACCATGCACTGCTTAAATTAATTATAGTTCATGGTTAGCCTCGTTCCCAGTCCTTCCCATCCAATTTTTGTCTCATAGCCTTTATTTCACAACTGTTGAGAAAAGGGAGGATTACGATTTTGTGTAGTGTGTAATGATTGTGTATCTAAACTCAAGGTTGATGACACATCCTGTGATGAAGATGTCCAGCAGTTTCACTCGGACTACAAACAGGTAAATAATGTGTTTCAGTTAGTGTATAACTTGTTTCGGGTCTTACTGGTACGTAACATCTTCTGTAGCCTATCGGAGATGATGTAGAGTTTGATTCTTCTTTTGACGATGATGAGGGTTGTGTTTCATCAACACCTCGTTCTGAACAACAAGGCATGCAACAAGTAGGTTTTTCATACTAGGCTTACGTGTATTTTAGAATGTGTATTGTAATAATCATACATTGTGAACTCATCAAGAGAAGAAAGCTTTCTGAGAGAGTAAAGAAATCCCGAAAAATTGGGACCCAGCTGGGGATTGAACCCAGGACCTTCTGAATACTAGTCAGATGCTCTTACCAATTGAGCTACTGGAGCCCCCTTGGCAGAGGAGCAGTAGGCAAGCTTTATAGAGCCACTAAACCCGATAGTAGCACTTGCCAGTAGGACCCAGCCAATTCCAACTGTAATTACTCTCTCATTATAGGCCTCTCCCCCATCTAAACACGAGAAACGTGCTACACCCAAACTTTAAGTATGATGGATACTGCAATTACCATGTGTACATTAGTCTCTAAAAAATTTGCTTATTTTTGGTATACACCCGTTTACCTTCTCTATATATAGCCATCCGAAAGTGTTTCAGTGATCGAAACTTCCTCTGATGACGAAAAGGGTGACGAGTATCCCACCGTGTATTCACAGCCAAAAGCCCAAGGGATGCAACAAGTAAGTTTTTGTATGTAATGTACACTATACGTTAATTGCTTGGTGGATGAAGGACATTGTGGTGGAAAGCCAGGCTCCTGGCCTGCTGTCTAGCATACTGTACATACATGTAAGCGAAGCTATATCCATACTGTTTGTGCTGTAGGAAAACTGCTATGACAATCTGACAACACATGCGTGCTTGCTTCAGCTTACCCACGAAATACTCTTATGTGCACTGGTGTTAATAGTATGCATGGCCAACACGTTCATGTGCATAAATTGTATACCAAAATTAGCCTTTGTTAAGTGTTCCACTGTTTCTTTTTATATTATAGGATTGCAACACAGTTCCGCAGGAACTTGACAACCCGCCAAAACGTTTCAAAACTGAGGCATCAAGCGATACCCCTTCAAAGAAGCTTCAGGCATGCAAAAGAGTAAAGAGGGAGAAGGAAAATGAGCCGCCATTGCCACAGCCGTTTGGGTTGCCTCGTAACTACCCGAGAATTGTCAAAGACGGAATAGCAAAGGGGTGCTTGACGGGGAGAGCAAGAACCAAGTTCATCTCGACAGTTGCTGCTACAGTTTTCTACCACAAGAGCTACCCTACCAAAGATGAGTACACCCATGTTGCTCAGCAGATTATCAAGAACCACCCGTTTATGAACAGTGGAAGAGGGAGTGGCCACGTAAGTCAACTATTGTGTTCGTATATAACATACTGTGGGTGTGTTGATTTAGTAGATTGAGAGCACTTTACAAATTTAGGTCCTGGCATCCACATTAGTCAGAACTAGTGGGCTTTGTCCTTTGTTCTCCTATGCACAGTCTGTATATTTGTTGTGATACCGATAAGTCGTGGCTGTCGTTTGCATGCATGCCACATTTTGGATTCTACAGTATAGGTACAGTTGCATTACAAACTCTTCGAAGATGATAAGCTTTCTGAGAGAGTAAAGAAATCCCGAAAAATCGGGACCCAGCTGGGGATTGAACCCGGGACCTTCTGAATACTAGTCAGATGCTCTTACCAGTGCACTGAGCTACCAGAGCCCCTTGGCAGAGGAGCAGTAGGCAAGCTTTATGTAGCCACTAAACCCGCTAGTAGGACTTGCCAGTAGGACCCAGCCAATTCCAACTGTCATTACTCTCTCATTAGGCTATCCCCCCATCTCTGAAACACGATGAATGTTCTACGCCCAAACTTAGTCTCGATCAGTCTTCATGTTAGTTACCTAACCTCACTTTGTATAGGAATACCTAGTACCAGCTCTTCAAGATAAGCTGAAGTACCTGCGAAACTATCGAGGTGCCAATGAGGAGAAGGAAAAACCGAAGCTGGAAGTAGATAGTAGCAGACAATCCACTGAACGCCCAAGAAAGAGAATTGCCCCAAAGCCTCCCACGCTAGTGTCCAGCTTACCAAGAGAAGACGATGCAGCAGTTGAAAGACACCTCAAGTTTCTGCAAAAGGAGGAGAAGAAGCTACACCCAAACAGGCACGTTGTGTCTGGGCTAATGAGGAAGACATTCCTCTCCCGACGGCAGAAAATCCTTGAAGAATCCATCCCTCTGTCCACCCTCCTCCAGACTTATCCCTCCCTTCGTCACTACGATCAAGTAAGTATTAGCAGCACTCTCTCATTGTTATTAGTGTGCTTGTACCCAGGCCTTTCCAGTCCAGACTTCATATAGCCTGGTCCATTTGATTTTGGGATTACATACATCCATAGGTGATGAACGAACTACTTTAGTTTAATGATCGCCAACAATTTTGCTAAAGAAATTAAATTTTGTTTGTGTGCACATATAATTATATCTGAATTAGTATACTTCATTTTCAGTTGAAATGAGTGCATATAGACCGAGAATGACTGGACAAAGCCAGTAGCAAATTTGTGCCATTAGCTATGTAGCATTTAGACTAGCTACATGTACGTAGTCTGTATAGTATAGGCATACCACATATTTCTTTGTTCTTACATCACGGACATTGAGGGAGTGTACCCTGGCCCCCTCCCCCAGTTTTTCTCCTTACGGTTATGAAAATGGCTAGTGCAAGTAAACTTTATCAGCATTGTCAAACTACAAGAAAACACATGTTATCTTGTATGGGTACAAAGGTAAGGGAAGAGTGCTTAATTTCCATTTATGACCTGTTTGTAGATTATTGCCGAGTTCACTGACATCATGGGTCAGGATATGTTGGCGGTGTTCCGGGAAAAGTGGGAGACTCTGGAACAGAAGCTGCTAGTCATTGCAGCTGATGAGACAGACAATCATCGGATTCAAACGGTGCTGGATCTAGCTGGGGAGAACATGTCGGATGGTAAGTAGAATACTTCATCGCCTCAAAATTTACCATAGACTGTGATGCAGGGTGTAACACTATAACTTATATTTCTCTACTTTATATTCTATAGAGTGCAAGAGTATCACAGCCCTGTGCTGTCTCTGCTACTTGCTACCCGATACTAGAAGCAAACCAGATCATGAGGCGATCGTGTTTTTCGCTCCAGTAAGTGAAACCCTTCTATAGTTAACTGTGTGCATGGTTACATTCTGATTATTGAGCATCAGATCGCATGACAATGTAGTGAAACTAGTATAAAAAGCATGCACATGGCAGTGGAGCAGTTAGTCACTCTTTGGTTTTACCCCATTTGTATAGGAAAATGCCAATGTAAAGGCAACAGGCAAAGAGCTGAAAGCACCACAGCCCTGTGTCATTATCAGGGGGTGCATGTCGAACCCGAAGGATGCATTTCTGGCAGCCGAAAAGAGTGTCCTATGCAGAATATCACGAGTTCAAGAACTTGGACTTATTCTACTTGCAAGTTTTTATGTGTTTAATATGCACTACACACATGGCTTTGCCAATTTTTTTACCTTTCTGGAGTGCATTCTGTTAGATCAGAAAGCACCAAAAGAAAAAACGAGGATAGGACACCTCATGGCACAGCTACAGCACACCATGTAATTTCTCTTTTTTTTTAGAGTTCTGAAGTTTTTTTTATAGTACTGTTCTTTTCTTTGTGTACATGTATGTAACATTCTTTCAGTACATGCAGTATATATATATGAATAATTTGACACTTCATATCACACCACTTCAAGAGTGATAATCACACCAATGCAAGGTGTAAACCTTACACCAAGAGGCGATAGTATAAGTTTCACACTAATTTTTGGTATGACCAGTGTGGCAGCAATTTCATACCAATTTTAGTATGAATTTCATACCACAGTTTTTGCAGTGTAGGCCTTAGGGGCCATGCATTGTCTCTATTGCTATAAAAGTGCTGTCCTGTATGTCTGAAAAGAGAGAGAAAAGAAAGAGAACTAAGCGCTGCTAAAAAGAATAATAATTATTGCAGTGAAAGAGACGTGTGCGATCGCAGAGCGAGAACCCGGCCACAACACATGGGGGCTTGTCCGGGATTCGTCGGTCGCAACTAGCCGCAACGAATTCGAAGCAAGTTCGTGGAGAGCGTCGACGCCGGGAAAGGCGCGCTCGAGTTGCGGCTCTGAATCGAGATGGCCACGAGACAGGGCCAACTGAGAGAGCAGGTAGCGAGCCTGCGGGAAGAGAATCAGCGACTGGAAGGGCTGGTTCGACACCAGAAGGCGGGCGCGAGTCCCGCGGAGAAGGCTAAAACGCCGTACGGCAGCGCTAAAAGTCAGAGCCAGGACCTGGTGGTAGCGCGGCAAGAGATAATGCAACTAAGAAGCCAGTTCGAGCAATTGCAGCACGAGGCGCAGACAGCTCGAGAGGAACTGGATGCATGCAGTTCGCCAGCGAGAGGGCGAAGCGATCGAGCAACTTGACCGGTCTCGAGCGGAGACGCTGAACGACAAAAGGGAGGTCGAACGGCTAACAGCGCAAGTTGCCGAACTGCAGCGAGGTCTCCAAACGGCCAATGAACGGGCTGCCTTCGCCGAGCAGCAAGCCGAGAGATTCGCCGGTGAACTTCGGCGCAGTCAAGAGGAGGCCGAACTACAGCAGTTTAGGGCCCTGCATGGCCCTGCAAGAAGAGAAGTGGGAGAGGCGAGAGAAACGCCTGGAGGAGCAACTACAGAGGGTCACAACCCGGGAGGAGCGCTTGGAGGTCCAGCCGTCCGAAGACAGACGGAGACGGGAAGCTGCATCCAAACCCGCTACAGAACAACCCTGGAAAACGAAGACAGAGGCTGGTCTGGAACTGGGTACAGCAGGTACCAGCAGTCAACCTCACCCATCGCCTCCACCCCTCATCCACTGTCCTGAAGCCGTAACTCCCAAGGATACAGGTGACTCCCAAGAGGCCCGAGGTGAGGGAATTAATAGAGAATCTTGTCAGTTTGCACATACGAGATTCAATAGTTTGACCCCTTAATTGGCATTTACCACCGATACCTGAATTTTCGGGAAACGACCAATCCCCCGGAAGTAACACATTCCAACAATGGCTTGAGCAGTTTGACATGGTAGGTGAGTTGGCACAGTGGCCTAAGCATATAAAGCTAAAGCAGTTAGCCTTACGCCTTCGTGGGCCTGCTCAAGCCTATATTACCAGACCTGCTGTGAAACACAGAAGCACGACTATACAGCACTAGTCCAAGCCATGTCAAAGAGATTCATCCCAGTGAGAATACAAGCACTAGAGTGCAGTACATTCCATGAAAGGAAACAAGGCAAGAAAGAATCTGTAGATACATATGCCCAAGAGTTACAGCGGTTGTTTCAAAGGGGCTATCCTAGTGCAGTTCGTGGCAATGCAGATGCCCAGGAGATGGGGCAGGCAGTCTTAAGCAGTCAGTTTGTTGGGGGTCTGGTTCCAGAAATCAAGAGAAAAATCGCATACCTGGAAGGGGCTACATTCTCGGGAGCTCTGGCAAAAGGCCCGCTTCGAAGAGGTGCGTCTGCGGGACCTGGAAAGTACCAGTGGATTCCCAAGGAAACCCTATGGGATGGCAGACAGGTACCGAATGGAAAATCCTCTACCCAGACCAAATTGGAATCCCAACCCTGGAATAGCAGCCAGACCAATTCCCAATTCTGGATTAGCAGGACAACCCAGTCGGAAAGAAGTCCTTTGTTTCAAATGCCACCAACCTGGTCATATTGCCCGGAACTGCCGACATGGGAGGTTGTTTGGCCAAGGTCTGTCTAGGACCAGAGAACCAGAAGCACTCGGTCGACCGCCTACAACCAAAACAGCTGCTGCGACACCTGCCAACAAGGGTACACAGCTGGCAGAGGAAGCTTCGGAAGAACCGTTAACCTGGTTATATGGGGCACAGCCTGCACAAGAAGTTGAAAACTTCCCCGGGCCAGGCTCAGACTCAGGCCAGCCCCCCAGGCTGGGCTCTACTCCAAAGCTACCTGTGACTATTGAAGGGAAGCTACCTGTGACTATATTGAAGGGATTGAGGTCCAACAAGTCATATCCAAGGCACTATGCAGAAAAATTCTGGATCAACAAGAGGAACAAATTGTCACTCAACCCTTGAAACACACAGACATCGAATGGCTCAAAATCTTCAATTGAGAAAACCAAGCCTACAGCTACAGGCAATACTGCGGCACACAGTTACCAATTGGTGCAGAAATCACCCTACATCTGCAAACAGGAGACTGCCAGACCAAAGGTGTAGCACTTGTGCAAGAAGACACACCTGTAGAATTACTACTAGGCACACATCTCATGCCACAACTTGGTGTGCAGGTCCTTGACAGCAAGGGGCACTCTCTGCTGTGTTTACAGTCAACTCAAGAGAAAATCCTTCCTTCCTACCGAACACCTCAGTTCAGCAAATGTAACTGATTTATTGCAGCCACTGCCAACAGAAGAAAGCAATTCAAGTGCAAGCTTAGAGCATCCTCTGAACTCAACTAAACCTGAACACAGCCGGAAAGTGCCAGCTTCATGCCAGCTTGTAAGTGGCAGCCGCCGAGCACCAGCCAACCCCAAGGCAGAAGGACATCTCAGAGCAGTTGTTTGATTGGTAAGGGCCTCTAAATTGCCGGCATGTTCTGGAAAACTGTTATGCGCACAAGCCAAAGCAAGACCAGTCAAGTCTGCAAACACAGCCGGAGCTTCACACCAGCTCGTAAGTGGCAGCCGCCGAGCACCAGCCAACCCCAAGGCAAAAGGACATCTCAGAGCAGTTGTTCGATTGGTAAGGGCCTCTAAATTGCCGGCATGTTCTGGAAAACTGTTACAAGCCAAAGCAAGACCAGTCAAGTCTGCATACCCTCAAATATTTGAGCCAAAAAGTTATTTGCACGACAACACTGTCGATATAGCAAGTTCTATACTGTCACCGAGCAGCAAAGGTCGACTACTCTTACCCGTCGACTACTCTAGCAGCAAAGGTCGACTTACCCGTATTTAACTTCGCTGAGGCCCCGACCCGGCTGAAAAGAGGCCAGATACCTTGGCTGGATACAACCAGCAAATGCAATGGAAATAGAGCAGTCACCCTCTATTACACATGCTACATCTCCGAACAATGATACAATGGACGCTAGTTTTGTGGAAGCAACAAAGCAACAGCCTAACTCTGGATTTAATTCTGAATGTGAACAAGAAGTCAACAATCCAATCCAGTCGCAGCCAGCCACAGAGTCTCCCACACCAATTATCAAAGCTGTCACTACCAGTGACAATCCCAGAGATGTGCATAGTCATGGTCATAGTCATGGTCGACTAGAGAAGCTGAAACCTGACTTGCAACTGAACAAAGCTGCAATTCCTCCAGAACAAGTTGTCACCCTTGAGACCTTTCTGCTTGACAATGCAGATGTGTTTGCTCTCGACAGCAGTGAGCTGGGTAGTACACAAGTTGTACAGCATTCGTATTGACTACCGACGCCTTAAACTACTATCACCAAACGAGACGCCCATCCGTTACCCCGCATTGACGACACCCTTGATGCTCTTGCCGGAGCCCAGTATTTCACTACATTAGATCTGGCATCAGGATACTGGCAAGTGGCTATGAATGAGTCCAGCTGAAAGAGAAAACGGCATTTGTTACCCACTCAGGACTCTATGAATTTTCTGTAATGCCATTTGGACTTTGCAATGCGCCTGCCACCTTCCAGCGCCTAATGGAAAGTGTCCTTGAAGGATTGGCCAGAAAGCAATGCTTCGTTTATCTCGATGACATTCTTGTGGTTTCCAGCACCTGGGAGGAACACCTCCAAAACCTCCACCTAGTTTTGAGAGAGTCCAAAAGGCAGGACTTCGCTTGAAACCGAAGAAATGCTCATTGCACAGCGAACACATACCTTGGACACGTGATCTCCAAGTCTGGAATAAGCGTTGATTCGCCAAAAGTGGAGAAAATCCAGAACTATCCCATTCAAAAGAGCCTGAAAGCCCTGCGTCAGTTCCTGTGAATTGCATCATACTACAGGCGCTTCACGCCTCAATTCTCAGAAATTGCTGAGCCACTTTATGCTCTTACCCGCAAAAATACCCCCTTTGTGTGGACTTCAGCCTGTGAGAAAGCATTTGAGAGATTGAAGGAGCTACTTACCTCCCCCCCCCCCCCAATACTTGCAACCCAAATTCTAATCGATCCTTCGCACTGGAGACAGATGCGTCGGCCCTAGGACTTGGAGCAATCCTAGCCCAGGAACAGGCAGATGGGACTGTCAGACCGATAGCCTATGCCAGCTGAACGCTACAGAAACATGAGCGTCACTATGGGATCAGTGAACTTGAAGCCCTGGCAGTAGTGTGGGCAACGAAACATTTCCATGCCTACCTGTATGGCCACAAATGTAAAGTGCTAACCGACCACTCAGCCTTAAAGTCTTTGCTTAACACACCTCATCCTTCTGAGAAACTAGCCTGTTGGGGACTAGCTCTACAGGAACTCGACCTGGACATTGAGTACCGCCCTGGAAGACAGAATTCAGCTGCAGATACACTGTCTCGTATTCCCCAAGACAACCCTTCGGAACCAACTGAAACCAACTGTGCTGCAGTTGCTACTTTGAAACCGATACCTTCCGAATCTAAAAGAGTCAGAATGGCCAAAGCTGCAAGCAGCAGATAAAGAGTTGGCTGAGATGACTGCATTTATAAAGACAGGAGAACTCCCTACTCCCTCCAATGCAAAACAAATCATTTTGAAGTCAGCTAATTTCTCCTTAGTTGATGATGTGCTTTACTACACCCAGCCAGATGGTCGTTTACTGCTAGTAGTTCCCAAGGACCAGAGGCAACAACTCATTCAAGAAGCGCACGGGGGAGTTATGGCAGGACACCTGCGCGAAATGAAATATACAGTCAGCTACAAAAGCACTACTGGTGGCAAAGCATGCGAGCTGATGTACGAAAGTTGTGTCAGTCGTGTCTGGTGTGTGCTTCTCGCCACGTTGGGTAAGCTCATAAGCCTCCACTCTCTCCCATTCCGGTGGCTGGCCCTTTTGATTGCCTTGGAGTCGACACCATCGCAGTGGTGTACATGGACTATTTAACGAAATGGCCAGAAGCAGATCAAACAGCTACAACTGTAGCCCAAACACTTGTGGAGGTTCAGTCGCCACGGAGTCCCCACAAAATTGCTATCAGATAGAGGTGCTAACTTCCTATCAGACTTGCTGCACGAAGTCTATGTTCTACTGCGGATCAAGAAAATTAATACATCAGCATACCACCCCCAAACTGATGGATTGGTCGAAAGATTCAACAGAACATTGACCGATATGTGAGCCAAGACTGTTGATCAGAGCGGCCGAGACTGGGATAAAAGAATCCCTTATGTTCTGTATGCCTACCGGGCAAGTCTGCAAGAATCTACACGAGAGTCCCCATTTTATTTGCTTTATGGACGGGATGCAAGACTCCCTACAGAAGCTACCCCAACCACGGACATGCTACCAAGTCGACCTGGATGACTACAAAACAGATCTCGTTTGTAATTTATAAGATGCCTGGAAGCTACAATGCAGAATCTACACGAGAGTCCCCATTTTATTTGCTTTATGGACGGGATGCAAGACTCCCTACAGAAGCTACCCCAACCACGGACATGCTACCAAGTCGACCTGGATGACTACAAAACAGATCTCGTTTGTAATTTATAAGATGCCTGGAAGCTACAAATTACAATGTCTGCCAAGCCCAGAGAAAGCAGAAACAACAGCATGCTAGGAAGGCCAAGTCAAGAGAGTTTCATGTTGGCGATCGAGTATTCGTTCACATGCCTGGTGATGTTCGTGGCAAAGCTTGGAAGTTTTCCAGACCTTTCCATGGCCCACACAGAATCCTGGAATTAACTCCAACTAATGCAAATGTTCGCTTAGTGGACAGACCACAGGATAAACCCATCTTTGTTTCCCTGAGCAGACTGCGAGTATGTCCAGACGAAATCCCCGCTGGAGAGACCTGGTCAGGCAGGAGGCAGCGACGCCGACGACACAGGAGCAAAGACTACCAAGAAGGGCCACCGATCGGAGACTCCAACCCCAGTAGGGACTACTGATGTCTACCTGGATGCCCCTGCTGTAACTGATGGTGGAAGCCTAGAACCCAAACCCTGGTCTGGACGGCTTCGACCTCGGCGCGGACGTCGCTGACTGGCCGGAGGGACGTGTAACCCCAGGTTACTGAACACATACTTGGACAATAGATGATGGTACTCATGTATGTTCTGCCCTAAGCCTTGTTTATGATTTATGTATTAGTTGTCGGCTAGTCTGTTTTGTTAGGCCTTAGGGGCCATGCATTGTCTCTATTGCTATAAAAGTGCTGTCCTGTATGTCTGAAAAGAGAGAGAAAAGAAAGAGAACTAAGTGCTGCTAAAAAGAAAAAACTATTGCAGTGAAAGAGACGTGTGCGATCGCAGAGCGAGAACCCGGCCACAACACACCTTTGATCAAACCGAGGTAGAATTATCAATAGAATGACTATGAACAGTTGTCATATACTACTGTACTTGTAAAAACAATTACTATCTAATGCCTCCTTGAGTTCAAAATTCAAATTATGTGATCACAGGAGCCGTGATACCACTGCTTCCAATTGCCGTTGCATATGATCATTAATTCTGTCTGATTCTACCTTGACCGGCCGAGCCATTGGCCTGCATGACTGCTTGAGGGAAAATGCATCTATCTTCCCTTCCTTGATGCACTTGAGGAATGAAGGCTAGAAGACTTGTTTAGTGCTTTAATAATTAAGCCTAGCTCTTCATGCTCACATTATTTTGTAATTTATCCCTGCTAATAGTAGGGGACGCGGAGTGGCCCCCCCACACTCCGCTTCCCCTTCGTATACAGAAGGGAGCGCGGAGTGGCCCCCCCACTCCGCTTTCCCTACTAGTACTGTAGGGGATGCGCAGTGGCCCCCCCACTCCGCGTCCCCTATACTAGTATTGTAGGGAATGCGCAGTGCCCCCCACTCCGCGTCCCCTACTTATGGCAGGGGGAGGGGATAAACAGTGACCCCCCACTGAATTTTCCCTACTAATGGGAGGGAATCAAGAGTGACCGTCCAGACATTGCATGGCAGTGCACTTGCATGTACATAGCACTGATGTCCTTGTACAAAAAGGACATGGTTGCAGTTTTGGAGGGCTTAGCTGAGAATGCCGGGATTTCCACAAGTTATGTGGATAGAAATCCAGCTACTAGAGAGAAGCGGAGCAAGCGCGCCAACATTGCTCGTCGAAAAAGGCAAGCAAATGACGTCAATGATGCGCAAGGCCCTCCTGATTGCAATTCCGATTTCAAGAAACCGAAAACTAGAAAGCGAAAGGTGCCTGAAGCTAGTCAGTCAGATCAGAAGCAAAAGCAGAGGAAGGGAACGGCACCTGAGAGCAGCCAGTCTCTTAGAAAAAAGGTTTATTTCCCTCTTTGATACTTACGTAGGAGGTACACTTTGAATTTACAGATGCTTCTCATTTAGCCGAAGCTGACTGCTGTATCTGATTCAGACGGTGAAGACTGCCTGGAATTGCCAATGCAGGTATGTGGTACATGTAATTCAAGGGCATGCACACGTACATGTTACATGCAGGATAGTTCAATTAGCAAATTGTTTACATCATCTCTTCTCTTCTCTAGACAACCCCATCCAAACACCTAAGATCTGATCCTGTTGTTGACTTGTCATCCACTCCTCCATCAGCAGACCTAGTTATCGACCTGACGTCCACACCTCCATCTACAGATGCCATCGTTGACTTGGATTTAGTTCCGACACCCCCATCTCGTCCTCCATGGATACCTGAGTTTGAAATTTTTCTCGACGACAAAGAACAGATTCTCTCCGGCTCATGGCTACTACAGCAGCATATCACCGCTGCACAGGCTCTTTTGAAACAGAAGTTTTCACAGCAGAATGGACTTCAGAACACAGCAGAGGTGGCTGATTTGCACTACAGCTGCAGTGCTGATAACTTCGTGCAGATTGTTAACCTGAGCAATACTCACTGGGTGTGTGTGAGCAACCTCAACTGCAAACCTGACGAGGTAGACGTCTACGACAGTCTATACGCAACTCCATGCTACACCCTGAAAGAGCAAGTAGCTGCCATTCTTTGCTCACCAGCAGAGAGAATAACTTTACGCATGGTGAACATGCAGCGTCAGAATGGGGGTGCCGACTGTGGCCTGTTCGCTGTTTCCACAGCTGTGAGTTTGTGTCATGGGAACAATCCAGCTGCTCACGTTAAAGAACAATCGCAAATGCGAGAGCACTTCATCTGCTGCTTGGAAAACCGTGATATGGTCGTCTTTCCAGATTCCGACAAGCCAGTCCGTACAAAGCGACGCATCAAGTCAGAGTGTGCAGTGTCTGTGCATTGCAAGTGTCGTCTTCCGTGGAAAAAGACATCCAAGTCTCGAAGTATGGCCGAGTGCAGCAAATGCAAGCGTTGGTATCACCAGGACTGTGAGAACGTACCACCCGCTGTGTTCTCTGATAGTGGCGCAAAGTGGCTTTGTAACTATTGTTTGTAGCTATTTTACAATGTATGCATAAAATCACACTTGCTGAGTTAATGTTGCATTTACAACCATCGTGATTTGGTGTACATCACAAAGTTTATCATATTTTTATCACAAAGTTTATCATTTCATTAGCTGGGAAAATACACATGGGGACACAGAGTGGGGGGCCACTGTACACCCCCTGCCATAAGTAGGGGACGCGGAGTGGGGGGGCCACTGCGCATTCCCTACAGTACTAGTAGGGGAAGCGGAGTGGGGGGGCCACTGCGCATCCTCTACAGTACTAGTAGGGAAAGCGGAGTGGGGGGGCCACTGCGCATCCTCTACAGTACTAGTAGGGAAAGCGGAGTGGGGGGGCCACTCCGCGCTCCCTTCTGTATACGAAGGGGAAGCGGAGTGTGGGGGGGCCACTCCGCGTCCCCTACTATTAGCAGGGATAAATTACAAAATAATGTAAAATTCTACCCACCCATTTTTTTACACTCTATGGACTCTTTTTGCGCCGAACTGTGCATCTATGCTTCATGTTGGACAATTATTCTACGCCCGGTGTTACAGGAAATTCGGTCGCAGGAATAATATGAATCCCGCGACGAAATTTCCTAGGAAATTCTGCATTAGTTTACGGGGCTGGTAGAGCTGGTGCGCAAACGCCACAAACCTAAACCATAGATAATATGTACTCCACACCATCTGTTATACTGGAGGGATTCAAATTCCATTCCTAAGTTCGTCGGCAGGAGGCTACCTTCGTTGCAGAACTGAGGAAATTATTGCAGCACTGCAAATTCGGCGACTCTCAGGATGGTATGCTGCGCGATCGTCTGGTCTGCCGGATCAACCAACCCAGCATGCAGCGCCGGCTCTTAGCCGAAGTGGCACTCACCTTCAAGAAGGCGCTCGAGATTCACAAGCATTTGAGTCGGCTGAGAAGAATTCACGACATTTGCAGACGTCAGCTGGTGCACTCGATCTACTGAGCACAGTGCACGCACTTTTGCGACAGTATCACACGGGCCGTCGAAACCGTCGCAATGGAGACGAAGAGAATTCCTGCTTCCGATGCCGAGGCAAGCACGGTCCAGAGGAGTGTCGGTTTAAGGACACAGACTGCCACAGGTGTTGAAAGAAGGGCCATTTCGCTTGCGCATGTCAGAGCATGATATGGCGGAGAGGGCAAAGGAAAACACCCGTACTCACTGGCTCGCGGAGAAAGGTGAACCAGAAGCCGGAGAGTACAGTTTAGTTTAAATTACCAGCGTCCCAGAGCAGACGAAATCGTTGTTAGTAACTTCGGAAGTCAATGAGGTGGACCTGCAGATGGAAGTCGACACAGGTGCCCCTTTATTAAGAGGAAGTCTATCGCCGAAACTGGACAGCAGCACTTCAGGAAGTGGTTGTGGAATTGGTTACCTACACTGGGCACAGTGTTGAGGTGGTGGCATGGTTCTCGTGAAGTCGCTGTGCGGTATAAGGGACATTACGGATGCCCACCCCTATTAGTGGTTCGAGGGCATGGACAATCACTATACTGGGCCGAGATTGGAGAGCTTGACCTCGACTGGAGGGAACTTCTCTACAAGAGCTAGTTTTATATAATGCTAAGAGGGGAGGGATCTAGTAACTGTGAACTTTTAGTATTTAGTATGTCCCCTTATTTGTACAGGTTGGTGCATGTACATGCTTTGTAGGAATGATCTCAGTCGATGTTTTGGATGTGCTGTATGTATGTATAGTAGTGTTTATAAATTGTATAGGTGTTAGATCCTGTAGGGTTGTGATGTCCATGTAGGCTTATTTGGTAGTGCTGTCAGTACTTCTAGAATTTTCTGTACACTACATGTACATGTATAAACAAGGATTTGTCATATTGACAAGTGGTGTGCTGTCTGAGTTACAGAGGGAGTTCAAGAAGGGAAATACACTAATGATGGGTCTGTAATAATATTTAATATGTTTTTACATTCTCAGACTAAGAAAGCGGAAAACAATCTAATCTGTATCCATGCATGTAATGTGTTTACAGATTGGAAACTTAAGCAACAACCCACTAGTCGATAGGACAGTTCTATTTTTACCAGCCGGAGCGCGCGCAGCGTGTGAACGGCTGGTACTAAGATTGATTTACGTTTTCCGCGTTTGTTTGTTTGTTTGTTTGTTTGTTTGTTTGTTTGTCTGTATGTTTGTGCGTCCGCACTTATCACGTGCGCAATATATTGCGTCATACGTTACTATGCAACTGCAGTGTATAGCAGCTTTTGGAGGTTTGCGGGCCAAGCTACAGCAAATGAAGGTAGTTTTGTGTTGCCTAGATGGCGAAAACGTGGTAGGTAGCCGTAAAGATCCTGTTTTGGTGGCGTATAGCTACTAACTGGAGGCGCATGACGAAACTGCTGAGTCAGCACTTTCGCTGTACCGCTCTAGGAATATAGTTTCTCTGGCTCTATAGCTGTAGTTTAGTAGCTTGGTCTAAGCTGAGTTGTGTGTATTGTACGGGAAATGCGTCCGGCTGGTTTTTTAGACTTGTTGATGTGAGCTATAGGCAGACCTATAAATAGCGTGCTAATACTTGTCTTGTCAGCTGTGTGTGTTTGAAGAATAATATTGGTTAGTAACTTGCAATGTGCGAGATCGGAGTCATCGGTGTAGGTGGTAGGTATTTTGTTTGCATACAGAACCAGAACATAGCAAGGAAAAAAGAGCATGAGAGAAGTGAGGGTGGTAATGGAGGCTAACAAGATCCACAAAACCAAGGGCCCTTTCCACTCAAACGTTGCTTGGAAATGCGAGTGCAATCAGTGTGGAACCGTTCTTTACACCACCCACATTGAGCCCTACCAGCCATTCTTGAGCGTTCTCATCACTAACCAGACTGTTAGCGTTGCTAAAGAGTATCACTTAAAATACCAAACTAGTAAAACGGCCAGGCTAGCACAATAACGCCTGAGGCGCTTACAATGATTCTAACACGAATAAGCATCATTTTCTCGGAGTATTGCACTCATAACATAGCGTATTCACGAATAAGGTTCGGCAGTGATTCACGAGTACTCTCAAGCGAAAGCTCACTGTTGCACGCCATTTAACAACTCGGATTACATATTGCGCAGACTGCACGTGTTTGTCTATTTAATGCCTCGTGCAGTCTGCTTGGGCCTGCAGGCCTGAGCTAGCCTTGAACCCAGGCAAGGCCTTACACACCCAGATTTTATCTTGCAACCGTGGAGGATTTTTCTCCATGGCTACGAGATAAACCATAGAGAAAAATCAGTATTTTTCTCACCGGTTGCAAGATTAAATCTGGGTGTACATGTGTAAGGCCTGGGTTGAGCCTAGGCCTGAGCTGCGAGTTGCATCTCCTAGTTCATTGCTGCATAAGTTAGCTATATAAAATGAAGACACTTTACTCACATGGTTGATTATATTTGGTTGGCGAATGGCTTCTGGCCAGAGGTGCTGTTGAGAAATTATAACCGTATTCTTGTGTAGCCAGACTAACCGGTGTCATAAGGAAAAGACTCCATCTATAAGTACCTTGAATATGTTGTAATGGGATGAATAATACTGGAGGGGGCAGGCAGCTATATATTCGTCTGTGTGATACCGTAAACTACGTATTATCCGCCCATGATCAGAGGAGGTTGGAAGTGATCACGTGCGCTAATAGTGGAATGTAATTAGCTATGTTGGCTGATATGTAAAGAAAGCGTCTCGGGCAGAGAGGAGCAATAACAGCCGCTCCGCGAGTGATCTTGTGTAAGTTTAGCAGTTTTTAAAGCAAAATAGCTAAAATTTAAATGGTAAAACCGCTACCATACCGAAATTTTTGCAACCTCACTGAGAATTCGATGCAATCAAGCCCAATCTTTTGCAGCACAGCTCCATACTTGCAAGCCAAGGTTTTTGAGGCGGCGTCCTCACCCGTCCCCTTGAAGGTTGCAGAGCTACAAAACGTTCTGTAGGCCAGATACCAGAAACCTCTGCATACCTTCCGTATTCATCTCAATGGAATGCTATTAGCTGTACGTGACATCATGCGTTTATTGACGTACACGTGATCGCAACCTCCTCTGGCCCTAGTCTCGTGCCCAGCCCCACGTTAGGAAGGTGGGTCTGGATCCCCGCATATTCAAAGTTGGGGCAGCATTACGTCAGCGGTCCCAGATCTGGACCGGCGATGTGATTGGTTGATTATAGTATTACATCACTAAACGGTGTGAATATCCGGATACTACAACCGTTTAGTGATGTAATACTATAGTCGACCAATCACATCGCCGGTCCAGATCTGGGACCGCTGACGTAATGCTGCCCCAACTTTGAATATGCGGGGAGCCAGACCCACCTTCCTAACGTGGGGCTGGGCACGAGACTACTCTGGCCCATGATGTATTATCCGCCCATCCCCCTCTTTGAGTCAAAGTTACGTCTGGGGGTATTTATGTACTTAGTATCCGCCCACCCTTAAATACCATCCATGCGAGCTAAACATGTATCTAACAACTGAAAATTCCAAGACAACGAGCCGAATTAAGGTTACGGGATACTGACCCGCTTTGATTTAATAGTCTAGTGAGTGAACGATGAATATCTTTGCAACTATAGGCCCTATAGCCACGATCTTTTCAGCATTTATTCATGGCTACTAGTTGTGTACCCAATACAGAAAGCTTGTCTGTGAGCCCCTCCCTTGTTTAGATAGCGGTAATGGAAGTTTCAGCTGTTCACAGTAATTTTTCTCGCCAAAAATCGCTGAAGCCACTGCTGTTGCTAGGCCACTACAGCTCTCTAAGGATTCCTCACTATATTCAGGAGGGACTGACGGAGGCTTTTTTGGTAGTTTCTCTCTGATACATGAGATATAGCCTCTTAAAGCTAAGAAGGTGGGGTCCAGAGCGCTCAGAGCCATACTTATCAACTTGCCACTCTGTTGATATAGATAATTGCTTCAAAAGCCTTCGTCAGTCCCTCGTGAATATAGTGAGGAATCCTTAGAGAGCTGTAATGGCCTAGTAACAGCAGTGGCTTCAGCGATTTTTGGCGAGAAAAATTATTGTGAACAGCTGAAACTTCCATTACCGCTATCTAAACAAGGGAGGGGCTCACAGACAAACTTTCTGTACCGAGTACACAACTAGTAGCCATGAATAAATGCTGAAAAGATCGTGGCTATAGGGCCTATAGTTGCAAAGATATTCATTGTTCACTCATTAGACTATTAAATCAAAGCGGGTCAGTATCCCGTAACCTTAAACGACAAAATTCGATCTTCAGTGCGCTTTAATTGGAATACCGACTTCAAGTCCGTCAGCCACTTCGCTTTTTAGCTGCTAATAGCAGTCTGCATGCTTCCATAATAGCTAGTTCAACACAATTTCCATTCACTGTGGTGCGGTACTTGCCTAGAAAAGCTATACTTACCTTGTATATTCGCTTTGCATACCGCGCGTTGGGAATGCGTTCCGGCGAGTGGGCGGATACTACATCGTATTTATAAAAACTACGTATTATCCGCCCACCCCCCTCTTTCAGCTTGCACCTAAGTGGCCCGCCCATGGGCGGATAATACGCACTTTACGGTACTAAAAACTGCAGTACATGTCTTTGTCCTTGGCAAGTACCCGCAGTGCAAATAGCTACCATTTATACAACTGTCCACACACAGACAGACACAATTGCCTCCAGTGAAACACAGACACTGCACTGTACCTACTGCACTCTACAACTGCGTAGCCTCAAACCCGGATCTTCCACATGGAAGGCCTCACTTCGAAGCTACTCTAGCACCACTCAATCATTACCGCACAAGCATATTGCTCATGCATAATATTAGCCTCATCCCCAGGCTCTTCGTGGGGCCGAAAAAGTCGCGGGCCTGGGAATGAGGCTACATGCATATCCCACACAACCACACTTACGTACATGTTCACCATGGTGCTACCACCACAAAAAAAGAGTAGGAACAAGTTTTAGAAAGAGCATGTAGGGATGAAATCACAAAAAAAGCAACTAAACAAGGTACGACAGAACTTTCATGCACAGATTACCATTGATCCCTACATCTTGCCAAACACACACACACCACAATTCCCTCCATACGAAGTAGAGACACTTTTCACACAACCCTATACAACTGCCTACCTTGTTTGTTAACTTTATTGCAATTCTATCCCTACATGCTTTTCATTTTCAATGTTTTTTTCTATGAATCTTATACTACAGCTCAGCATGGTCAGCATGTTATCACAACAGAAGATGGCTATCTCACTGATAGCTAGAAGATGGCTATCACAGCTGTAGGTCAGCCAGGCATGCATGTGCATGGTGAATACTGGCTGAAAGTTGTTTATCTGTATTGCAGCCATAAAAGGATAACCCAAGTACAGAGTGCACATGGATGTCCCAGTATGGAGTGTCATGTAGCAAAAAATACAATACAACTGCCTAATAATTAAAAAAATTTATTGGCAATGACATTAATTGGCAATAAAATCATAATTAGGGACATTTCGTTCACAATAAAGGAACAGTTTTGAAGGAATTAGCTAAAAGAAGGGCTGGAGATAGGTTGAATAATGAAATCATGGATAATATAGTGATAACACTTCCTGCTTCATTTTCGCTCTGCATGTGGTGACTACCAACTGCTTCATAACTCTGAAGTTGCCCCCATTCTAAAAAGGACGTGGCTATTACCCTGACCCCTAGCCCCATTACGAGGGGTAGTCACTTCCGTGTTGGTTGTGAGACGTTTGTGAACGAGATCAAAACGGAATTAAGTGATCATGGTAGTTTTTAGGAGACGATCAAGGCATCAGGACAAAATCCGAGCAACAAAAGTCATAGTCTCGTGACCAGACAATGCAAAAGACTACAAAAATCAATGGAGCAATGATCAGTCCTTGAATCTACGGAGGTGTAGTGAACACCCGAAAATTTTGCGTTTGAGGTTCATTTTCGCCGATCAAAAAGCTTGCTCCCGTTCATAAAACCGTTCTATAGGCGGTACAGGGGTTTGCGGGGTGGTTGTCCAGTGCAATAAGCAAATAGTAGTAACTGTGCAGACTGCTATCCTTTGATTCTGGCAGCCTAACCTAATTAAGTACTTGAGAGCCACTACCTATTTGGGCCTCTGTATGAAGTACGTACCCCTTGTATTATCCCAACCAACTTCCTGCCGTACTGTACCAACAGCCACATGCACTACTAAGTGTTCCTATGGGTATGCTGAGTAAACCGACGCAGCTCCAGCGCCTTTACCGTACATAGTAGCTACACATGCATCCTTAATACAGTAATGTTCAACCATACGATCGGTATAGATCTAAGTGCTCAATTTAGTCATATACAATAAGCTACCACTTACTTTCATCAAAATGTGGTTACGTCGGACGACACTCCCTCCTATGCTCCCTCCAAGGACAGTTTGAGCGCGGACGTGTTTACTAGGCCTACAACATTTAGTGCAAATCTACCACGGGGCAAGTTAGGGGGTATCTCCAAATGAAAATTCTACGCTTAGTGTCATAGTGACGCTAAAAAAATACCCCCCCCCCCCTTAGCGTCACGCATACATAATCATGCCTTCTGCAGTACTGGCAGCAAACACTTCAGCGAAGTTCTGATAGATGTCTATCGGGTTTTTGTATACAAAATACTTCTTGGAAGGCAGAGCCTCACCGAACAATATAGTCTGCCGCAGCATGCCTACGCCGTCACAGAACGTGCTCACGCGACTGCAATTTTTTACGTCACAGCTTAACCCCCCCCCCCCCCCCCCCGCCCCCCCCTTAACTATGATGCTAAGCGTTGAATTTTCATTTGGAGATGCCCCCTTACGGTTGCGGCTTAAATTTAATTGCTGCTTTAATTGCTGCTAGGCTGCTATCTGTAGGTAGCCTATTGCAGGGTGGGGAAAGAGTTCGCTCCACCCTGCCTGGCCCCTCCTAGCGTTTTCGAACATCAGTATATTGCAGCGTTTCCTAACAGCGCACGGGTGCCAAAGGTCACGTTCGCTAACGTAACGCTGCCGGGGGGGTGGGGTATAGGACAGAGGAGATACGTCAGCATCACGTGCTAAGCGGCAACTAGTCACATGACCGGTAAGTATATCGAGCTATTTTACTTGGAAGAGGGGATCTGACATCATCTGTGCGTTTGTGCGTAACTTTTTCGAGAGGTATTCCAGCTAATGACTGCTATAAATCAGCAGTCAATACTTTCTACCATCATTGTAGGCATCTACCGTACTTCTAGCGAGTGGCTTACCGATATACTCTTGCAGTTCAGCCCGATCTTTAGGTCCATGATTTTTGCCTTCAAAAAGTAAGCCTTTTGAGCGGCTGAGCCCCTCTGAGCCCCTCTGAGCCCCCGGCAAAATAGCGAGAAAATCGAGGTTTTAGCTGCCAACTGTGCCGCTCTGTTGGAGTGAACTTCATTCCCATGATTGTGGAGACACTTGGTGGGTGGAGCCCTAGAGCAGTGGAGGTGATCAAGACGATCGGTCGCCTACAGGGCCAACGACTTGGTAACCCTCCTGCAGACTCTACCACCCACCTGTTTCAGCGTCTCGCCATCTACCTCTGGAGAGGGAATGCCTCCCTCTGGGTGCGAAGAATCCCCATCCGACCATCTGAGGTCGATGGGGTCATCTAACTTTTTGTTTACTGTTTGTTTTTCTACTTTTATATAATTATGTACATTTATAGCTGGGCCTTGCCACTTTTTTTTACTGTACATCACAGTGCATATGTGCTACATGTAGGTGTAGCCAGGTTTGCCACATGCACTGGAAGCTATCCTATAGAGTATCTACCACCCCTATACGCCAACTTACAGCATTTAGTGCGCCTCAGTTAAAACTTCTCATCGCTACGTATGACTTCTAGGTGACACAAAACTATGCTCACTTGATGTATGTAACTTGGCCTGTAGACGTATAGTGGTCTACAGGTTCCGAGATAATTTTTGTGCATGTGCAGACAAACTAAGCAAGTGAGGAGACAAGATGTGATGTAGTCCTAGGACTATAGATGAACACATGTTTTGTGCATGCCCAGCTGGAAAAAATGTGGAAGAAAGATTACATGTTGGTACATGTATTATGACTAAAAATGAACAGAGTAGGGGGTGAATATATGCATACGTACGTACGTATTTTGTTAACAATAGCACTGTTATATCTTTTGTGTAGGTGGATCTGCAGCATGACCTCTCACTCTGCTCTGATGATGGGCTGAATGTATTAAATGAAAGGTAAGTTCCTACTCTGTGAAGATGTGTACTTACATGTTTACTCTATATTGAGGGCGAAATGCACAGCCAAGTGTGTCAGAAACATGTGAGCAGAGATACAGATGTGATAAATCATGACTTGGGTGGGGTTGAAATTATAATTATGCACATCTGCCTATAGGAAGCCAAGTGTGTGATACAGACGTATCAAACGCTTGCATACCTAATCGACATCTGAATTTTTCTACAACTGTAGGTATGAAGCTGCCATTGAGTGTGAAACTGAAGGCACCTCTTGACCTCCTTTGAATACTACAGCGTATTACATGATTGACTGGCCAACTGAATCAAATGTATGTACAACTGTAGTATTACAGGACCGTGTATGGTATGTTGTATGTTTGTGCCTGTGTGTCTTATATATGCGCCTTCGAATCAACTTCGTCTACTGATGAAAGGTTTAAGAGTGCACAGTGTCTGTTGTAGTTGATAGTCTTCTGGGAAGGTGACATGCCTTGCTGCCCATTTTCAAGAATTTTCAAATGAAACTGAGATGCCCAATGTCTATATATAGCAGTATGCAGGGTTGAGACTATAATACCAGGTATCAGTCAAAGTCTGGTTGAGGCCAGAACTGACTCAAGTGAGTTCTTTGCAGGGTTGTTAACTATTAGAGCATTGCAACCGATACTCAATTCCTTATTTGGTTCGATGCACCCTTGTAGCCGAGTCTCTAGCTGCTGCAAGGTACTTTGTAGCACTCAGATGTTTCTACCTTCATATTATAGTATTGCCGTGGCTTCATACATAGGACTACATTGTAGACTAATGTTACCAGTGTAGGAAGCTATTAGTGGCTTTGAATACTACACACATGCCTGTATTATCTGGCCAGGGGTAGGCCCTCCACTGGATGCACATGAGGTGACCATTTTAGCGAGTCAGACAGCCGTGAGTATAACAGCTGAAGCTACACGAAAAACAAACAAACACAAAACAATTAGCATCCAGGAAAAAGAACTCTTCTGTCTACAACATTTTCCCAAGGATCAGCCATGGCTGCTACGCGAAGTAGAGAGAGGGGTCATGCTACTTGCAAATTTTGTTCTTTAGCACTTGGTCGTGACGATCAGTCCTTCTCCAGCCTTCGTATCTCTGCTCAAAATTTACTCCAATTAGAAGACCTTCCTCCAAGTAAGACACCCCTAAGGAATTTTCCTGCTCTATTAAAGGCACCCCTTGAGGGCCGTATTTACGTAGAAAGGGCACCTTAATTATAGAGCTATTTTCCACTTTGTCAGAGCATCTGCTCTTAAATCATAGATGCTTATCTCAATTGTGGAGATCAGGATGGGTTGTTCTTGTTCTTGTCTCCAGACCCACTGTACCATCAGGGAAATAGGAACCGACTTGAAAGTGGATTTCTGAAACAGGAGGCGCTGAAGGGATAATTGAGTTCTTATTGGAGAAATCTGATGGGGTAACTAAAGTTAACCATCAGAGCTCTCTAATTAGAACCCGCTTTACCATCAGAGCTCTCTAATTAGAACCCGCTTATCATCAGAGCTCTCCAATTTTGGGAAAATACCACCTCCATTATATCATCAAAGCTCAGGTAAAAAAGGAAAATCTTTGTCAAGTTAACTTAAACAAGCACAAATTATGGTTTCTTACACTGGTAACTAGCCTTGACCTATAGTTAATTAGCTAATTAAAGTGCTTTCTGTTGTAGCTTTCAAAATTAGAGACCTCTTTGGTCTATCATTGGCAAATCACATTTTTGTAGGACCTCAAATCTGTAACACATTCCATGCTCGCAGTAACTTGTACACACACCTGGAGACAGTGTGGGTGACCGTGCAATGCTTTGCAATAGTCATCAATGCTCTTTGACAGCAGTTTCACATCTGCTTCGTATCAAGCGCTATCATGACTTTGGGGAAGGGAAGGGAAGGGTTTTTAACAGAAGCAGGGTAAGCATCTGGTGGTGGTGGATTGCCCTCAAACAGTACATATATATATATCAGTTAGAAGATCTAGAGAAGGTCCATATTAGCTTACCATAGTGACTCTTATTATGTTCCTGCCATTCAAATTCCATAAAATGCATAAATTAACCATTTTCCCCCAGGAAATGGGGCATGTTCGAACAACTAGCATAATTAGGTACACACACGTCTATTTAGATTCCAATGTTACTGTCGCATTAGATGACAGACAGACAGACAGACAGACAGAACCAATTCCTTAACCCCACTGCATACGTGCGGGGTAATAAAGGGCTGGTATTGCTACAATCGGTCATGCCCACAGCTTGATATTCAGCCATACTCGAGCATATATTATGGTATTCATGTCTTTCACACACACTCTGAATATGGCAGTCGCCCGGCCGAGCTGCTAGCACTACAAATCTGAAATCACCTAATCCTTTGTAATCTTGCAATCTAAGTCCATGTACGTCCGTGTTTTGCTGAACATGTGGTCACTAATTTTCCTGCCAATGTGAAATCGCGGCTTAAAATTTCGTACATTTTGGTAGAAATTTTGACTGAAATCCCAAGATTTCGAAATCTCGTATGAAATTTCAAAGCCCCTCAGAAATAGATAAACCATATAGCTACGTAGTACAGTGTGAATCAGTTTATGTAGGGAGTTAAATCAAATTTTGTGATTGGCAACAACTTGAGTACTGGTTACCGCTATTTAATAAAGCCATAATATTATATGGCTTTAATGTAGAGAATGTTTGATGCATATCTTAGCCACTGTGGCTCCTATTGCTTCTCGTATAAACTGCAATAACCTTAGGCCAAGCTTGGTTTTCCTCAGTGGCAATTCAAGGGTCACTTCATATTCCAAATAAAGGTCACAGGCAGAAAGGTAGCCTGTATAGTAACACAAGTTCTAGGAAGCCAGTCTCAGGAAACATTATTACTAACATGTAGATTCACATCCTGTTATGTCTGCAACTAGCTAATTGTTTGAGTGAACAGTCTGTGTTCTGATGTCAACATACACAGCTGAAGGAGTAAGGAAACTAATTGTTTGAGGGAACAGTCTGTGTTCTGATGTCAACATACACAGCTGCAGGAGTAAGGAAGCTGTTGAGTTACCTTTGTAGGTAGTGCTGAAAGAAACTCTGATCACTTTGTTGTTCTGGTTCTTCACAGAACCACTGATCCATAACACACTCCATGCTGACAATAACAACACACCTGGAGACAGTGTACATGTGGGATGATCATCCCATGCTCACAATGGTGTGGGATGGTGTGGGATGATCATACGATGCTTTGTGACCATCATCTGAGAGAGGTTTTAGCAGAAGCAGGGTAAACATCTGGTGGTGGATTACCCTCAGATGTAGTCTCGGCCCCAGACCCTCCCTGCACTCGCAAAAAAAAACGGAAGGAAAGTGCGGAAGAGGGTCTGGTGCAGTTGATACAGAATAATTTGCAGTCCGCGGAATTTCAGAGGGTGGAATCTGATTGGTTGATTGGGAACTAATGACGTTTAGAATATTCACGCCTCCCGTTTCTCACGCAGAGCTGTAGATATAGCTTTGCACTGTTTACACTAGTTTTTTAGCACTCACTTAACTTTGGAACTTCCCGCCTCAATTATCGCACCCACAATAAGCCATACAAGCTACATCCCATGGAGGCCTTCTGTATCAACTGCACCAGACCCTCTTCTGGCATTTTCCTTCTGTTTTTTTTTATGAGTGCAGGGAGGGTCTGGGACCGAGACTAGGCAGTTGGCAGAGCTGCTAGCACTATACAAACATCTCCACCAGGAATCCTACCCAAGGCCAGGGTTCAAACGTGATCAAGTGGTGGGCTTGCATACACCACAGCTCTGCTACTTTGTACTTAATTGGGTAGTGACTAGTCCTGGAATAATATTGTTGTCATATATAGCAGCAGGTCTAATGCAGATGTCTGGGCATGTATATAGGCTACAGGAATATCAGATTAATTTCCTTGGCAACCACTATGTACATGCTGTATGCAGATCAGCAGGTGCTCAGTCCAGCCAGAAAGTTACCACCTGCCTAAGTTACTAATAGACTATGAACAGCTCCTTTTGTGGGATAATTGGGTTCTTATTGGAGAGCTCTGATGGGGTAACTAAAGTTAACGATCAGAGCTCTCTAATTAGAACCCACTTTACCATTAGAGCTCTCCAATTACTGGAAAATACCACTCCACTTTACCATCAAAGCTCAGGTAAAAAAGAAAAAAACTTTGTTGAGTTAACTTAAACAAGCATAAAATTATGGCTTTCCACACTGGTAACTAGCCTTGGAAGGTAACCTAGAGTTATTAGCTGAAGTGCTTACTGTTGTAGCTTTCAAAATTGGAGAACTCTTTGGTCTGCCATTGGCAATGCACAGTTTTTGTAGGACCTCAAATCTGTATCACATTCCATGCTTGCAATAACTGGTGAACACACCTGGAAACGTGCGGGATGACTGTACAGTGCTTTGTGATCATAGTCATCTAAGAGGGTTTTTAGCAGAAGCAGGGTAAGCATGTGGTGGTGGATTACCCTCAGATGTTGCTTGCGGTACATGTACATACGTACATCAGTGAGATCCATATTAGCTTACCACAGTGATTCTAATTATTCAAACAAAATGCATTTCTGCCTTTGAATTCCATGCAGAGAATGCATAATTAACAGTTCCCCCCCAGTAGGGGTGAGCCGATTATGCCGGCATTAAAATGAACATAATAGGTATGCAAAGTAGTGAGCATAACGCTAGCATAATAGGTAGATTCTCGGGAGAAATTAGGTCACTTAATTAATATGTAGCAGAAACACAGCAAGCTACCAATGTCTTATCGTCAGACCTTGTAGGAGAGTGGTACAATGGCAGCAAACATGCTAGAAATTATGAAAATATGCATCACCCACGCATACTTGAAGATTTAAAACAGTCCAGATGGTTGGTTTTCGCTACGAGGGTCACATTTAATGAGCATAATTTGAGCATAATAGGAAGATTTTTGGAGCAGTGCAGCATAGCATAATAAGGGTATTTCTTGAGCATAATAGGCTCAGCCCTACCCCCCAGGAAATGCGGTATGTTCGAACAATTATTTGTTTGAAATAATTGAGTTAGGAGCTCACCAATTATTTTAACAGTGCATGCATGATTGTACTACAAAATTGAGAAGTCATGGTCCACTACTAATATAATAAGGTAGATGTCAGAGGTGGAGTGTTTCAGTTTACGAGTGCTCATGCGCGTGCATGCACAAATGTACATGCTAATGTACTGTCTCTAACGGCTTGGCTATGATTGTGGTGCTGCAATAATCACTCTTACTAATTTCAGTGCTATAATATTATATGTTTGCGTACAAGCTGCTAAGTCAGTGTTTCAAGTGAAGGGGCCAAATTTCTGCATTTTAAGGCCTCAGTAAGGAAACAGATATTAACTTTGAGATTCCGGAGAAGATAGCAGTTAGGGGCCAACTGAATAATACGATCGGGCTAGGATTAGGGTATGTTATGGTCAGGATCAGGCTATAGATATTGCGATCATGTTCTTCAGTTAGCCGCTAGCTACATGTAGTGCTATTAAATGTTGTGCACTGCGCCATGCTATCGAGTGGATTGCTTAGTGCCAACATCATGCGCCGAGGTTCGATGTGGGGAAGCGTTTGCACCGCTGGCTACGTACGCACAGCATGCAGTCGTAATAGGTACCATACCGGGGTATGCAGTGACGTCGGCGTCCAGACGGGCTGGGCACGAGACTAGGCGTCCAGCCGGCCCAATGTCGCCTAGCTTATATGCGTAGCAACAAAGGTCCTCAGGATGTAAGAGTTGAAGAAGAGTGTACTGGTAGCTATTAGCAGCGGTAGATGAGCTAGCTAGCTGTACATAGTCACCCAAGCCTCACGTGATAATTTCAGCGAGAAGCTTAAGCATGCGCGCGCAGTAGGCGCCGCGCGCGCCAGCGGCGCCGGCGCGGCGAGTAGGCGCGCTTAGAGTATATAGCGATTGAAAAATGACGTAATCAAGTTGTATAAAAGACTCAACTGTGTGCAAATCCGCAGTTCTTGCGTTTCAGAGAACTTGAGCGGAGACGATGCAGAACGTGCAGGAGTACGTGAGCCTGGTGCGGTACACCAGCGATGTTGCAGTCGGGGGTCCAGGTGGAAACCCCTACAGCCTCATGGCAACTTGGCCTAAGGTGGCTAAGCAAATCACGTTCTACCGAGATGAAAAGCGAATGCGGGGTGTTGCCTTCGAAAGATACGATTCGTCTATTTTGAAACTTGGCACCTTTACTGACCAAAATCCTGTTACTATCACCCTTGATGAAGATGAAAAGCTGACGAAAGTTTTACTGTACTCCAGTAATTTTGGAAATGGTCGTTTCGCTGGTTTGAAGCTCGAAACCAACAAGAAGACTGCGGAGGCTTTTGCTTGCAACTACTGTCCCTGCGCAGGCGACGAGGTCAACGTTCCCGTTGGCAACGGTAAATGGAACGGAATCTTCGGGAAAGCAGGAGGTGATATCGATTCCTTCGGGATTGCGATGCTCACCGGCAACATCTAACTAACCGTCTGTGAACTGACCTTGATGACTGATTGAACTGGTTGAATTAGTATAGTTAGTTAGTACATGTGTATATAGTGGACTTTATTGCTGCCATTGATATCGCATTGTAGATACTGTCGTTGCAATTGATTTGCCTGCTTTTTTTTTGAATCAAGGCGACACATTCAATAATGGCTGCCAACCGGTTAAATGAAAAGCACTGATGTGCCGAACCCTCGGCACAGCTAACTGGAAGATTTTTGACTCATTCAATGATGAATTTAGTCCTTGATCTAACTCAATAATGACCTGTTGAGACAGCAAAATTACATAATATACAATGTAAAACTAGTCAGGTATATAGTCTCGCGATTGGCCTGCGAGACTATCAGGTATACAAAGCCATGCAAAAACGATTGCCATCCAGGCGAAGATTCTCTGTCTACAATTAACATTTCCAAAAGATTAGCTAAAAATTGGCTTAATAGTGGAGAACATATTGAAATTATTATAATGAATATATACTGGTTGCATGCTGACGAGTTTAACAATAAAGGCGAATGATTTTCAAGCTTATTCACTGGTTCACAAGTGCGCATGCGCGTGCATGCTCACGCTAACGTACTGTCTCTAACCGCTTGTGATAATTATAGTGAAAATTATAAAGGAAGCATGAGTGCCAGACATATATCATACTGAAACACTAATCAAGTGCACACGGTAGAAATATTTTCACCCTAGGAGCAGACCTGCTCACAATGTCAGAGGCATGCATGCCATAATTATGCCATGAGTATTTCATACAGCCATGGATAACTAATAGACATTCATGCGTGCCATGAAATCTGAGCTGGATACCTAGAGCACCATGCAGGTCCTGTGAGGCATGCACAAAATTTGCCTTATAACCTGTTCTGTGGTATGTTTATAAGTACTATACGAGACCTCTTGAGGTACCGAGACAATAAATCAATATTTTGCTATCTTATTAAGTTGTTTCCCTGGCTTATATGACAGCCCCCATAACTGGGTGAAGTGGGTTGTCTTGAGAGGTGGACATGTGTGATTTTCCTGCATGCACATCCCTACATCTATAACAATAGCTTCATTGCTGACCACTTTAGACAAGCACTACAACTACACTGGAACCTCTCTTATAGGTCACCCTTGAAATAAAAAAAAACTTCTGTATTAGGGACACTTTGCTGCAGCTGTGTCCCAAATATGCTTTCTTAATAGAAATTTACCCCTGAAATGAGGACACATCTCTATACAGGACACTTTACCAGGTCCTCAAGGTGTCCACAACAGAGGGCTGACGTTCCACTGTTTAATCATAAACCAACTTCATTTCCTGTACTGTCCATGGCCTACATTTAGTTACAATCACCTATATATCGCTATGCCAACATATCCCAATTCCATACGTACCACATTTCATTTCGCCGGCATTTAAACCTATGTTTATTCAGCACTTAAATCATTATAGCAGCAGTTTTACATTCAACAACAATACTAATGCACAATCATAGTGTACTGCGTTCTACACTCAGACAACTAAATCCCATACATTATCAGCAGTCACTGTGACCACTTACATACAATAACAATTATCCGTATCACCAACTACAGTTACTTATATATTCTCAGAATTATTGTCTTCGACATTAACCATCTCGTAAGCAGCTTCCGGTTGGCTGTCAGTGCTAGTAGGAGGTAGCGATTCTTCCTTGAGATTCATTAATTCATATGTAGTATCTTGTGGCAGAGGCTGGCTTTCACCGGGAATTTCTTCATACACCTCCTCTTGAGGAATTGCTTCGGTACTTGGGTGAATAGGAAAGGGAAGGTTTGGTAGGTTGTCCCGAGGATGATGGAGCTGGGGATACGCAACGTTTTTCAGTGTTTGAACTTCAGGGTCTTCCAACTTGGCCACTGTGCTTTCTTTTGTTGATCTAGGTAAGGTATGTTTAAAAGGAATGAGGTATTGCTGTTTCTATATATCTCATTTGTATTAGCTTACCCGAGATCTTTTTGGATAGGGAGTTCAGTTCGCCGGTTGCGATGCCACACATATACCAGTATACAAACGATTACTATTATAGTCACTGCAAGAATCAGTACCACTGCCACCACAACTCCACCAATAATGTATACCGTGTTGTTTGGACTGCTAATAGCTGTTAAGAGATAATTGGGGTGATCACAATTACATACAGTAGATATACCAATAAAGGATAGAATTGCACTGTAGCAGTAGGCCTACTTGATCTATACAGTACATTTAGCTGACTTCAGGGATTTGTCGCAAGGATTGTAAGACATACATTGTGCCATATAAGGTATTATTGAGGCAGTATAGTCTGGTCACAGGCTCGGCTAATTGATGCTGCAAGCTATAACACTGGAAGCTATGCCAATGCAAATACAAGCTGAAAAGTAGTAACGGCAATTGAATGCACACCATGCAATCTTACTTGGAGCAACTGCACTACTTGGGGAGCCTGCCAGTTCCTGCCCACTTGGTTCAGTGTTGAATGGTACTACCACGACATCATACGATACCCCTGGAAACAGCTCACTGATAGCCACAGAGCCTTGGTCGCCACTCACTACCACACTAACTTCCTGCCTCTTCTGGCTGTTCAGAGGTCTGTAACTGACCCTGTATCTAACAAAGCCTCTGGCCTGTACCAGGGTGAGGGGTGTCCAGAAGACGATCATTGCAGTAGTAGTCACCCTTTCCACAGATATGCCGTTTACAGCTGGTGGCTCTGTGAGAATTTATGTACGTATGCATATTAGAGTACAGTGTAAGTCAATTACAGGTCTCTGAATTTATACTGAGACTTGGTAGTAGTAATACCAATTCAGCTTTATAATAACCATCAGTGTCTATTATACGTACAAGTTTGATGTATAAACTTACATGCCCACATTCCATGTCCAGAATATAGGCTGCAAGGCATGCTTGAGAACCCTAATCACTCACCTAATTGTTTGGAGAAGCAGTTCTCAATGGCAGGGCTCCCAAAGCCCCCCAGGCTGGCAGCTCTAACTCTCACTTGGTATGGAACTCCAGGTACTATAGGTACAAAAAGATTATATGCTATCCATAGAGATGAACATACGTAAGCAAAGCTCCCCACTCAACCCACAGCCACAAAGGTTGGTAGGTGGGGATTTCACATGATGGTACGTACATATATTTTGAGATTTGCTGGAGTGTGTGACCTGTTTATGACACTGTCCAATTCTAGCTAGGGGTTTGAATTTTTAACCTGGTGCAGCTCCACTCTAGCATGAACAAATACACTCATACTGCATGACAAAGTCCATCATATTTCCCTTATACATTTGTGTGTGCGCATGTGTGTGGGGGGAGGTGTTTTATGTGGTTAGAATACAATATAACAACACTTACCTAGGCCTGTCACTGAAGTCTTTAATTGGGAAATATTGACATCTCTGGGGTACTCCATCTCATTGAAAAACACTGTAGATATAGTGTTACCATTTTGCACATGTTGTAGCACATCCACTTCGTATGTTGTTATATCTTCAGCACCCCCATCTCGATCGCAAGCATCTCGTGTTGCTGTTGCCTCAGTCCACTCCACACTCAGCTCAGTATCAGATGTACTAGTACAACTTACGGTATCAATATTTGGTCCTGAAGAAGAAAAAGGCATGGTAACAGTAGCATAAATACTTAAATCCTCTCTTCAAGGAGTAATCTCTAAGAAGAGTCGACATATACCTGAAATTCCTTGCAATGTGCATAGCATTGTCATGAGTTTATCATCGTACACACAAGATACACACATTCTCTCTCTCTCTCTCTCTCTCTCTCTCTCTCTCTCTCTCTCTCTCTCTCTCTCTCTCTCTCTCTCTCTCTCTCTCTCTCTCTCTCTCTCTCTCTCTCTCTCTCTCTCTCTCTCTCTCTCTCTCTCTCTCTCTCTCTCTCTCTCTCTCTCTCTCTCTCTCTCTCTCTCTCTCTCTCTCTCTCTCTCTCTCTTCACACACACAATGCCATATACGTAAACCTATAGTTATAGTATATCACATCAGAAAACACTCACCCTCTGTTGTAATGCAAGGCCTTGTCTGTCCACAATGTCCATCGATAAATATCTTGCTAATTGTAACACACCCCTCACAGACATACTCTCTAAGGTCAGCCTCACTCAGAGAGGAGAACACTAGATCACGAGTGGTAATGGCGCCATTAGTCTCTTGCTCCATAATATTTCCAGTGACAGGTGTATTGTCTGCACTCATCCATGTTACAACAGGAGGAATCGTAAGGCCCTCTACTACCTCTACACTGCAAGTGAGTGTGTACATCCGATTGAGTATGGCCAGAGGAGACCCACTAAAAGTCACCACGGGTGTTGGTAGAGCTGGAGAGAACGAAAAAAGGAATTTTTTTGTTACAGTGACTTAACAAAGAAACCCATAATTATAACCAGTACGAAGTAATAACCAGACATCAAATACACATTGATGCCAGTGGAAAATTGTCAGACCTTCTGTACAGAATACAAGTGGGGTAGAGGGGGGTAGTGTGTGTGGTGAACAAAAGCAGTACAAGAATAATCCCCACATAAAAGCAGCACAAGAATAACCACACAAAACAGTACAAGAATATCCAAACAAAGCAGCACATGGGTCCTCGTGCCATGAAGTCACACAGTGCAGTCCTGGTGTCATGACCAATATATATGTGCAATTCGAAGTGATATTCAAACACTACAAGGCAGGAGTGATACTACTTTTAATTGCTTGCAGGGGAAGCTGAATAATATGGTAATCACTAACCTTAGACTGGAATCAAATTCAAAAGATTTGTGGACAATACAGCAAACTGGTTTTCGATGAACAAAAACAGCACAAGGGACTGAAATATTATAGCTATCTGCCTAACATATAGCATCATAATGGCAGTAGGTGCTATAGTTATTCCACCACTTGCAGTTAGCTAGCTCATTTATCAAATAGTGCATTTTGATCATTACTAGTGAGCTTCGTAGCTCTAGTGGTAACATCATACAATGTTATACCAGGCAAGCTTTATCTTCACACACTGGTGGCTCTGATCCACCCATACACAATGCAACAAAGCACTAACGCTGATGTGACAAGAGTATAAGGGCAAAGCCGTTGAATTATGACTAGCCAATTCATACTAGCTTACCATCAATAAGAAGTTCGAAATCTCTCATACCAGAATTGACACGAACATATTGTGCATTTGTGCTACCTGGTTGTGGTTCAACTGTAGCACTACATGTGTAACTCCCTCCATCTCTTGTTTCATTACCCAGAGGTTTAAAAGAGAGTGAAACTTCATATGTAGAATCAACTGCAGTGGTATCTGAAACTTCAATACAAGAGTCACCACCAGTCTGTAGTATATCACTGCCTTTCATCCACATTCCTTTCACACTGACAGGGGAGTCCACAGCATCATTCAAGGTAATGATGCAAGTCAGAGAGAAGTTAGTGCCATTGTAGGCAGGTTGGAGGTTGGGAGCAATGGCCAGGGTGGGTTGGGGGACTGGAAGGTAGAACAGAAGACACAAAACAACATGAATCATGCACACAGAAATCCCATTAGAAAAATGCATTTGAGTAGTATATATTACCTTGCACATAAAAAACTTTGAACTACCCATAACTATAGAATTAGAGGGCTGGACAGACTGACTACTATTAGCACTACTCTCCAAGGATATTGTATCAGTATTAACAATCAATGGCTCGGCAAATGTATACTCCTCCTTGCTGTGTGTGAAGTGGGTTGAACATGAGCGTGTGAGTGGATGTGATGGCATCATCTCCTTGCATGCCAGGCACGGCATCATTCCTACTATTTGTCTATGTCAGAATTGGCATCACTGCTAGATTCTCCATCGCAGTAGCAGTGCAGATGAGTGTATATGCCTAAATTCACAAAGTAGAACACTTCCATACACTACAGTACACTTACTCTGTACTGTAACAGTCTGTTCAGAGGTATTCCTTAGTGTTCCAGTTGGTGACTCCAGTGTACCCTGGCAGGTATACTCCCCACCATGAGAGGTCCGCACAGGGTCAAAGGTGAGAACAAGCATGGCAGTTGTGTCTGTTCTTTGAATTTGCCCAATCGTGATGCCCTCCCCATCAGCCACCACCTGATCAGAGGGATTTAGCCACTGAAGAGAGGGCATATTTGTTAGGCCCACTACTTCCTCCATTACAATGCAGGTAAGGAAATAGGACTCTCCAGCTGTATCACTTCCTTCTGAAATAACTGAGACAGTGATGGCTGGCCTGGGCACTGAAACAGACAGAATTGAGAAACATACATGTATACAATATATGATAAAATATAAGAGGGTAACAGAGCAGCATTACATAGTGAATAAACTTTATTATGCTGAGATGGAAATACTCACACACCAGTATAAGGGACAACTATGTACTTACCTCTTACTTGTACAGTGATAGTCTTACTAATAACCGGATTTTTATTAGTATCGTGATCCACAGCAACTGCTGTTATTCTACAGGTGTACATTCTGTTGTGTATGCTATCATTAACAGGGTTGAACACCAGGTCCAATTGCTGCACTCCTTCACTGCTACTAGCCACTACTGCGTCCATGTCATCAATCCAAACTATGTCACTTATGTCCAGGCTGGTGCTGCAAGTGATGATATTCATCTCTCCCACAGTCAGAGACTGGTCACCACCCATTGTCTGAATACCTACAACAGAAAGCAAAGTCCATACATACTTACTTCTGATTATTATACATGTAGCAGTCCACTTTACAGCAGATACTGGAATTACTTTGCTTACTCAAACACAGTCATAGATGCTTTTTTTCTAGCCTCATTCCTAGTCTTCACTGGTAGTTTTTTGTTTCAATATGTAAAAAAAGCTGGCAATGGAGACTCTAGCTTTCCTTACCTATAACTTCTAGTGGCTCTGGATTAGATGACCCTAATACATTTGTTACTGTGCAGGTATAGATGTGTCCAACAACATCAGATAGATCTTGAGAGATAGTGAGCACACTTGCATAGGTGGACAAAGACCGGCTAGTCACCGTCTGCGTCAGTTGAAAAATGGCTCCCTCTAATTCTATCAACTCTCCATCCCTCAAGGGTCCAACAGTAGTACCATCCCTCATGAAGGTGACAGTGGTGGCAACAGAGCCAGTGGAGGTGCAGGTCAAGGTGGAGGATGAGGTTCCCGGGGTGAATGTCAGGCTGGTAATGCTGGGCACAGCTGGAGAGAAGTATACTATTTCACAAATACTCGTATGCATCTGCAATATTAATGGGTTTGTGATACAGAGATCTCCAATCAAATGTGAGAGACCTGTGCTTTAGAGTACTTAAAAGCTGATGTCTAGACTGAAATGCTGTTACGTAAAGTACGTTGTAGTAGTGTGCATGTTTGTTTGAAGCTTTCTTAGCTGCAGATCAAGACCATGGCATTCTCTCATGTGCGTCAGGGATAGAAGGGTGGAAGGCAGATCAATTACAGTTCGCAGAAAACAATGATGGCCTATTTCTACTTCCTTACTTGTCCTAGTGCCAGTGAAAAGGAGAAAATTATTGCTATCATTCAATGTTGTTTTAGCCTATTTGGGCCTCATTAGTTAGATGGAATTATATAAAGCTCAAGCTTACATGTTATATCTATTGTACTTGTACAAGGCATACAAAGTTTTTGCAGACATTCTGTGGGTTTTCAGTACTGGAACCCAAAACACTAGACAGTACAGATCGCACACAGATTGCAAGCAGCCTCAGTCCTTTATCATCTGTTATATTCTGAGATCAATGGATCTACATGGGCCGTGCATTACCAAGGGCCCTGCATTACAGTGTCCCGAGTGAAGCCCATGTGCTACAAATGGTTGAAGGGTTTCTAAATGGTGTATAGCTCCCATTGGTTGAGTTGGTTAACTCAGTTTGAGTATAGCGTAGCAATCCAGTCTAGAGCATCAATGGCACACTTCTCCATTGTAGTTCTGTTGATAAGCTGATCTTTAGCTCTACACAGTTAGAACAATAAGCACTTGCTAAAAAGTATGGGTACAAACTAAGCGTATGTTATATGGGGCTTATAGCGGCAAGAAGGCCCGAACATAGAACTACATGGGAGGAAAGGGAATCTATGTAAGATACGCATATTTCCTGAAAGCTCAGCTCTTGCTAGTTATGATGACACCCAGCATAAGCGTAAACTCAGTCATTGTCAAGGCCCCACAACCCAAAAGCAGCTGCCGAAAAGAAACAAGTTGTTTTTCCCCATTTTCTGAACAAAGTGGCACAGACTTTGCCAGCAGTGAGATTTTAGTGCACCATCAACATGCAGAAGTTAAAAATTTAAGTATGGAGTCAATTGATCACGGAATAGCTGAGATAGTGGCAATTCAATTCAGAGGCTAAAAATTACAAAACACCGGTGAGGCTTACCCTAGAAACTAGCAGCACTTTTGATATGACTCTGCAGCAAAAATAATGACAGGCTCTGAGACTTTTATTCACAATAGACCTTTCCCACAGCTCTTCTACTTTGTCTTCAGTTGGGATCAGAGGATATAACTACCCTAAAGCTCACTACAGCCTGTCAACTGCTGGCATCTGAGTTGGGTGACTGAGTCTCTCTGAGGTTATGGCTATACTCTGATTTCATATGCTTTATTTCCCAAATGTGACAGGGCACGTGCACAAGTATCAGTCCACTTTTCATGCTAACTTTCTCATACAGTATCCACCAAATGTTAATATAGAAAGTATGTAGTAGACGGTAAGAATTATTACTCACTGGTGAATCCGCTGGGGTATATCCCAATGTTGATGCTAGTGTTTGTTCCATTCTGGAGTCGTATGCGGCAGGTGTATACCCCCTGCTGTTCGGCTGTCAGGGCCTGCTGAGAGCCTACAATGTTCTCCATTCTGAGTTCACCACCATTACCTGGAGCCTCAAACCCAATAGAATTGGTGTTTGTAGTAATAGCATTATCATCCAGTCCAATGAGTTCTCCAACATTAAACGTTACAGAGTCAGAGCGGCAAAAGAAGCGGAAACGATACCCAGATGTAACATCATTGGAAATAACCAGACCATTGTTGGGCTGAGAGCCTGTTGGCGGAGCACCATTAAAAGCATGTATTCCAGAACCTGCAAAAAAGAAAAAAGCAATCTTAGCAGCAGAACTCAAAATGAACTTAAAGTCCTAATCTATTCACAGAAAGTTAAATGAGAATACTAGTCCACGTGGTTCAAAGAATTGACGGGTCAGATGACATCCAAGTCAGTGACATCAAAAACCCATGATGTCTTTTTTATTAAGCAGTTTGTGAGCAAAAGGACCAGTTTTCCCTTGAGTACTTTTTACAAAAGCTTTTTTAAAAAATATACAGCATTTGATGTAAATAATGTCCCATCATGCATGTAAGCTAATAGTGCAATGGTTATCGATATGTTGTAGACATATATGCATTTACATGGTATACACAGCCTTATTCCTAGGCTCCCTGTGCACAAAAAGAGTTGGGAAGAAGGGGGGGGGGGACTTAAGTAATAACTTGTGTGCACTATAGAGGCAATGTTTGAAGTCACATTCCAGTAAACCATGTTTACAATCAACACCTACCCCTACATCGTACACAAGCAATACATTTGACCAGTTTCCCCTTTTCTTCACTCAGTGACTTTTCCTTTGAGGTGTGATACCATGAGATTCGAACAATGTGCTTGTACACACTATAAAACAGGCTACTCACCTACGATAGTGAAAACTACACTAGTGGATCCAGTTCTACCAGCAGTATCGGTGGCTGTACATGTATGGGTGCCAGTGTCACCAGAGTGGACAGCTGTTCGGAAAATCGTTGCACCAGTTGAGCTACTAAAGGCACAGTCATTACAGTTGGATGACCATTGGTAGGAGATAGATCCAGTTCCCCCTGTTGCTGTGCAGGTGACAACTTGTGGACCAGAGGCTGCCCTGTACTCAGAGGGGTTCTCCGGAGTGAAGCCAGGAGGGTCAGTGCGGTCAACACTTATGCTGACAAGTAGCTCTAAAGGGATATCAGTGTAAGATCATTTATAAAATATGATATGCAGATGATTTGTCAATCCTAAAAGCATTGCTAGACAAATGAGAAAATATGATGCGAACACCACTGTTCACTGAAAATAAATTAAGCCCCTCATTTCTATGTTCATCATAATAATATAAGTACTGCATACTTGCCACGAACAAGTAATGCACTGAGGTCCTCACCTACGGTAATATCCACAGTAATAGTTTCTTGTTCACTTGCTAGAAGATTCATCTCCAGAGGGCCAGGATTAGCTGTGACAGTGCAGGTGTAGGTGTCAGGGGCAGCAGTAGCCTGCAGGCCAGTTACTTCCCCAGTAAGTTGGTACATAAGATGTGAAATTTCGGTAACAGAATTCACTGCGGCCAATCCTGGTCCACTTAGTTCACCATCCATCACCACATCACTGTCTACATCATCTGATTCAAACTGGATGGTGCAAGTCAGGGTGAGTGTGTCCCCATGGCGGAGAGTCACATCAGTATCAGGGACACGGACAAAAGCCAATATTGGAGGTGGTACTGGAGCAGAAGAGATCACAAAAATGTCTGGCAGAGAATACCATACATACATGTGGGCCCTAATTGGCTGATAAAGCACGGAACCAACTTGTATACAGGCTGTGTGGGCTAGATTGAGGACTGGACTGTGGGACTGGAATATGGAATATGGGACTGGACTAGGTCCAAGTCTTTTAGAGTGGGCTGTAGCTGGTTATAAAAAATTAACATCTGAGACAGCTAGAACGTGGTGGTTTGTTAAAATGTAATATTGGGCTGAAGAGCTTAGAATTGAGTCCCATCAGTGCACTGTTTTTCATCCTGGCAAATTTTGCTTATTGTGTCTTATTATTTGAATATTATTACCTGGATCCTAAAAGACTTTGTACAATGGATTCTGGCATTGAGAGAAAATCTAGCAAGGATATAATCTACACACCACTTGGACTTCGTGTGTATTCACTAGTTTAGTGAGCAGCTGCTAGTGTTGCCTCTGTACAGAAGAGGAAGACTTTACCCGGCTATTCAATGCAGCACTCACTATGAACTAGGGCAATGGGTAGAATGAACTAACTCACTTTGCACAGTGAGGGTCTCTGAATCCATTCCTGTTACCGCACTGGATGTGGCTTCGCAGGTATAGACTCCTCCATGAGATGTCCGGAGCATAAAGGTCAATGTCCTGGTGTAAATCGAGGCATCCCCCATGTCTGTAGTTACATCTCCCACTGTAATACCTGGGTCATTGTCATCAAGGCCAATCCACTCAATTGCTGGTGGTCCCGAGACTCCCGTTGTCAGAGTAACAGTGCAGGTGAGAGTGAATGACTCTCCCACTATCGCAATGGCAGGTGATGGGGTGATAGCAACTGTTGGAGGTTGGACTATAAGAAAAAATGTTTTAGTGAGGAGTGAGCAATAAATAGTGCAGCTAACTAGTCCTTCCTGCAATGTTTGTAGGCAGTTTTTATATGATGTGACATTTTTATAAAGGCCTTAGGGGGCCCACAGGGCACATCCATGTAGTATATCAACATAGCACTCACAAAATCTTCTTTAATAGATAATAATTAACTCATTACTGTCTAGTGTGGAAATTTTCATACTTCACACCCAAGCATTTTTGCAAACTATACAGCAGATTAAACATCCAAACAGAAATTTTCATCACCTACACAAAGGGCCTGCAAAGATCAAGGGCCTTAGGCAATACAAAGATAATACACTGACTGTAGCTTAAAACAGTTTATATTCCGTATTGCGCCGGCGTAGTATGTCATTTAAAAAAATGCAATAATATGCATGGCAGTGCATACAGCGAAACAGGGAATAAAATCTCTATAGAAAGATGAGAGCTCCCAAGCTTTCATTTATCAATCATTATTGGTTGAAGGAAAGTCACAAGCAGCAGTAGGCTTCTTGATACTGAATTATCACTCCAACAATGACTTGAAGGATGAGCAGGCTATCCAAAGGTTGTAGCAAAGTTGTAGCATACAATTGGCCTTTGATAGAACTGCTGATGCCATTCACTAGCCTAGAAATGTGTACTAAAAGTTTTGTGAGTCCATGAACACCCGTTATATTTTCTCGTGAACTGCTTGGGGAAGCCCCACTAATAGCACTAAAATAAAAGGTTAAGATCACTATAGCATCACCAGCCACACTGGGGATCTCTGTGCACAGGGTAAAATGTTCGATAGATGCATGATCATACACAACGATGTGTATCAGCGTTCATGGTAATGACAATATGAACGATGCGTGTAGTTATCTACAGGGTTTAACGGGCTAATTAACTAAATATAATAGTAAAATGAATAGTACAGACTATTGCGCAAAATCTTTAATGCAATGTACGTACATGCACTGTCTATACCTAATAGACATTGTAGTGTCTAACAGTGAGCACCCATAAACCTTACATAACATGACTGTCTCAGGAGAGGTCACAGTGCTGGGGAGGTCTAGCGAGAGGGCCACCATGGTAACGGAGTACTGTCTGTTGTTGAGGCGACCATCAACTGTAACCTTTGTTGCAGAACCACTATCAACCATCACACTGCCCTCATCATCCCCTCCCTGAAAGAATACGACATAGCCAGTTGGTGTGGTATTGGGTGGAGTCCAGGAGACTTTAAAGCTTGTCAGACCAACTTGCATGGCAGCCGCATTAGTTGGAGGATCAGTACCTACATTGGTATAATAAATATATGTAGTATATGTATGATATACTCCCAAGATAAACAGAGACTCTTTCTATTAATACCAGCAGTCTACTATCTGACAGAGATAAATTGCTTTTCTATCGGTACTTCTACCACTACTTATAGGGGTTGTTTTATGATTATCTGTCATTTTTAGATGCAGCTGCATAGTATCAGCCACACATTAGATGAAGGCCTTGCATAGGTAAGATCAAACTTTAATAGACAAAAGCATTGCATTGCTGTAAAATTTCACCAAATACGCCCGTCGGTTCAAGCAGCAACAATAAAAATTGGTGAATTTTTTTTTTCTCTTGATGAAAGCCATTTCTGCCACGTAAAGTTGTGCCTCTTCTAAGATACTTGCAAGTTCTGCAATACAGCAGCGAGCTCACTAACCTTGCAAGGCGCAGTCTTACGAAGCCAGACCATTTGCACCAACAGCCCACGAAGCGAGCTATGCCAAGGACTATAGTCTCGCTAGCTCACGAGACTACTGCAGGTCTACTGCCCTTGCTACTGGTGATTGACAAAAGGTGAAAATGGCGGTAATCTCTAACGATCTTCAATCTCTATGAACCAGGTTTTCTCTTGCAACTCGGGCTTTACTGTGTGTTACACAAAAGCAGAACTTTGGAGGAGTGTGTAAAAATGAATTTCTCCGCAAAACTTTGCGACTGCATTCGGGGAAATTGTTTCCCTGGCAAATTTTCCAGCTACATGGTATATAGTAGTTTAGAAATGTAATTCTGGGCCTACAGCTACTAGAAACAAGATATCATGTGCATGTTCCTTTTAAACTCTTGAAGTAGTCATTACAGGAAGATTCACAATTGCTGCAGACATTGTTGATCAAACTTATACCGTAGTCAGTTCATATAGTTTCTTAGGTGCCATGTTTGAATTTTGCCATCTGTAGTTACAAGGTCCCTTGTAAAGTCTGTAATGATGTCATACTGTCATCTCAAACCAACACTTGTCGGCTGGGGAGCAAGCCAAATGCATTATGGGCAGCACATAGTGAGTTGATTGACAGTACAGTATGCGGTATGGGTGCTTGGGCTTAGTAGAAAGAGTATGTGGCATTACAAGGGTCATAGGCAGAATAATGGATACACACATAAGTTTATAAACTTACTCTGTATATCAAGCACACGAAAGGTACTTCCTCTGATGTTGTTTACACTACACCGATAGCTACCAGTCAGTCTCCCAGTCACACTCAGTCGATTGGAATACACAGCTTGTACGGTATTTTCTACAACCTGGGAGATGCTGTATGGACTGTCATTCATCAGTTGCACTCCATCTCTCTCCCAGGTGACTGTTGTGGCAGGGCCACCAGTGGAGATGCAGGTCAGAGTGAACACTGGAGTCTCAGCAGTCAGTCGTGTCATGAGTGTGAACTGAAGATCGTCTATGTCTACTCCACCTGTGTATGAGGTATGAGGAGCAAACGTATCTGAGCCAATAATAACATTAGCAGTACCAAGGCCAGGAAAAAGTAGTCGAAGGAGCGGTCTGGTATCCACTGTTTCAATATTACCTATATTATTGTCTGCTCAAAATGTTGACAACAAATATTCAGAGATGGCCAATGTGTTATGAGAGATCATGTACCATCTAAGAATTGTTGTCAATTGAAGGGATAGTGTACATTTAACCCACTAATAATTGGAATTGTACATAGTACTTATAGTCTGTTGTTTGTCTATCCCTACTGATGTACAAGCATGTAACCATGCATCAACAAAACACTCGTGGTGGCCTGTATGTGTATGTATACCACCAATTTGTACAGGACAGTATCAATGAGGAGGGAATGCTGGTTTTAAAATGGTATCCCCTGAAATAAAATAATTGTCTACTCAATGAATGTGCATTTTAGCACACCACTTCCAAAAACACGCAAGTCAATGTTTGTGTGCAGACCATTAAACAATTAGAGTGTGGGCTCAATTCTGAATCCTAATCTGACACCTCAGGAAACAGGTAGAGGGGCAGTTGCAGCCAGCTTCATGCTATCATCTCATGTACTTCCACTATAAAAAACCTGATTGCCAGCTCAACTATGGGTATATAAATCATGACTTATTAATATTTATTAGCTAAATAGCTACCAATATTGTGAACTGTTACAATCACATGACTGATTCCTTGATTGTCTAAAGTGACAACTACAAAATTAAGGAAAAATAAACTGCTTACCAGCATTGATATCATATATCCCAATATGCAATGTTTGAACACTTCCCACAGTATCTGGAATATCACAGTGGAAGATACCGCTAGTTATACCATTCATGCCATGTAATCGTACAGCAGCAACAGCTCTAGTTTGGTAGAAGTTGTCTTCAGACTCTTCCGGAACTGCACTCTCGTCTGGGAAGTACCACTGTCCATTTGAAACACCTGAATCCCCAGGAGGGCAGCAGTCAATCCTGTCTGTCACACACAGCAGGGGCTCACTCACTGTTATACCAGTGATGGTCACTATACCATGATTCACAATCTCATCGTTCATAAACCGAAACTGTACATCTAAAGGAAAAGAGAGAGGTACTGTCACAGTAGTTAACTGCACGATCAAGGAAATACATGTCTACTCAAGCTTTAGCCCTCTTGGCACAGTGCCCACATTACTACATACTTGCTGTAAAAGGAAGTTTCTTTGTGACACATGCAACAATCGACAGTAGCTAGTAGAGGCAGAGAGAAAGACTCCACCAATTTAAAACCTAAAGTCATGCTCACATCATTCGACCATGCTATCTGTTTTAAGCCAACAACACGCACACACCCAACATGTGTCATGAGCATTACTGCCTGTGTTAATTCTCATTTGGGACAAACTGTACAACTATTTGCAAACAATAAACACTCTAAACAAAAAGTGGTGTGATATGTTAGTGTCACTATCTTTAGTTTAAAGGTGCTACCTACTGCCCTGTAGTTACTGAGATACCATGTTTGGAGCCAATACTGTCCAAATGTGAAAACGATACTCAAAAATAGTAGCAATATGCCAAAAATATACCTTTATATAGTGACAAAGAAAATGGATTCAAAACCCAATCTATTCCCATGAGCTCTCAACTTTTGTTTTTGGTAGAGCTTGAAAAATTGGGTGTGTTTGCATCAAATATAGGCTGTTCATTGGTGTGACTCTATCTCTCTAAAAAAATTATTTTAAGGGCATCAATGTAACACATTTCAGTATGTATACATGTTGAGGTGGGGTGTCTTGCAACCGCTAAAGTTTTTGTGCATACGTACCTTAGTATGAACATACAGATATGTGTATGTATACAGCAAAACTCACTTGTAGCAGGGGTATGTTCTGTAATGGGAGTACTCAAAGGTCCCATGTCATCATTGTTATTAACTGCTGCCACTTGAATTGAGTAATTAGTGAAGAGTTGGAGGCTAGTTAGAGAAGCCATCCTGTCAGTTACAGTAATTGACACACTGCTGGATTGATCTCCGAACTCATATCGCACCACCGTGTAACTTGTTATGTTACTGTTTTGGTCAAGACAGGGGACTTCGTCCCACTGGACTAAAATGGTAGCTGAATCCATTACAGTAGCATCCACGGAGGAAGGGGCTGCACCAGGAGCTAGAAAGAATAATTACAGATGGTCAAGTTGTTTAGGTTAATAAATATACAATCAGATATCATAAATTTAAAGATCATTGTTCACTTAGGGCCACCTTTTAATGATTCACAGAAAAGAGTTAATAATGTGAACACCAATATTAAGGCAGTTACCCGTTGCAGGTACCAGTATCTATTACAAGCCTATCCAAACCGAGCAAGACTCTTTCACTTAATTTCTATTACACACCATCAAAATTTTAGTGTCTAGCTCGGGCATGACTGAGGTACATGGGAGCAACAGTCTCATACACCATTATTAAATCACCAGCTTTGTAGCAATGCCAATTTCCATGAGTAAGGCCATCCAGCCTTCACTTCTTCACCAAGTTATTTATTCACATTAGAAGTTGCCTCTACAAATATATGGCAAAGCAATCCTAAGGATCATTATCTACTCCAAGAAGCACCATTGTAAATGTTGTTCGGGTGCCTAGTAGTTATATAATTTAACACTAATTTGTAACATCAGCTACATTATGCAGATGCTACATACCTGTAAACAGGGTAGTAGCAGTCACAGTAGCATCTGTCATTCCAGCTGGGTTTATGGCTGCAACAGTGATGGTATAGATGCTAAATGCTTCCAGATCTGGTACCACATAAGAAGTAGCTGTGCTGTCGAGAGTCACAGGTGAAGATACTGAGACATTAGGACAAGTTCCACTATATACATGAGATATGCTATAGTCCTGAACAACATCTTCTGCTGCCTGGCTCCATGTAATCGAGATGGAATCAGTCTGTGGTGTTGGCGTCATTATCACAGGAGCAGCAGGCGCTAACACTGTAAAAATAGAGAAGATAATATCTCATATGCATCCTAATCACTACACATTGTATAAGGGAATGCACACTGAAACTTCAGATCATGATTTATACTTGCTTACCTATATCAATTTCCAACGTGCCGGTCTCCATACTAGCTGTGATGAATTCACTAGTAGGCATAACATCAACTGTGGCAGTGCAGGTGTAGGTAGCAGAACTAGTAGTTGGCAACGAATCAATTGTGAGCATGCTTTCGTATCTCAGATTACTTCCTCTAGTCATTGGATCAATGCCTGATAACGTCCCTTCAGGCCCCATCCATACAGCAGTCACTTCTACCGAACTTAATGCTGAAGCTATGTCGATTGTACAAGTCAGTGTCAGTTCAGTTGTAGCAAAGTACAAACCATTTGGACCGGAAACAGTCACAGCAGGCGGAGGAACTGCAATAGGAGACAAATGAAAGATTACATAACAATACTTTACTTTTAGTCCTGTCATTCGTGTGTAACGAATGTGACATCCACTATAAAGCGTGATTGCGTGAGATTACGTGAGAAGAATGTGATGTCATCATATGATGTCATCATATGAGTACTTAGTACATGACCGCTGCATGCGTTGGGACACTATGAAGAGCTAGGCTTCGGTCTTAGCTTTCCTGTATTGTTTTGCAGTTAATTTCAAATGCAAAGTTGAGGCCTGAATGTGGAACTGCCTCCACGTGGCTCAGTCAGCAGCACTAGTGGAAAAAAAACTGTACAGAAAGTGGGTGGTCAGATCCATCACACAATGAGGTTTACAAAAGTTTGGTGATAGTCCATCCTGTGTAAACATGTAAAAGTAAGTGATTCAGTACACTCACTTTCCACAGTTAAGGTCGCGATCTCAATATCCATTCCTGCACTTGTACTGCCTTCACAGGTATAATCTCCGGCATGAGATGTCAGTACAGTGGTGAACTCTAATGTGCGTGTGAAGGAGAAGGAGTTGTCAAGATCCTGAGTCGTAGTTCCCTGCATGATATCTGAGGCGGTACTGATGTCAACTGGGCCTGTCCACGCAATGGTTGCCTGTCCTGAGTCTACCTCTGCTAGAGTAACAGTGCAAGTGAAAACAAATGATTCTCCTGCTGTGACAGTACCAGATGTTGGGGTGATCACAACTGAAGGAGGAGTAACTGTAATGGATGTGATTGAAGGAGGAAGATAAACAACAGTGCATGTTAATTAAAACATATCACCATGCTATACAAACTAACAATGTAACAGATCACTGTTTGACTTTCTAGTACTTATAAACAAAGCATACTGGACTGGAAAAGTTATACCAGCAAGTAAACTTCTAAATGCTCAGTTGTAAACTGGAGTTCTTTAGCTTAGTCTGAGGCAGAATAACTATGGTCATAGCTACAACCATAGTCGGTATAATGGTCAACATTCAAAGCTAAAAATATAGCATCCAACTGTGCGTTATGGGGACAGATTGATCAGTGAGCTTTAGAGAAGCCCCCCTGTACCGAAGGGCAAATATCAGAGCAGACAGCATATCAACGGTCGAACCACTGAAAAGAGGTGTTGAAAGCTTTAACCTGCAGACCTTCCTCTTTGAAATGTGTGTGTGTGTGGGGGGGGGGGGGGGGGGGGGGGCTAAGTGTGCACTTTCATGCAAGTCTAATTAAGCCTCTGGGGTTTACAGCATTATTGCTCTAACAATTGAGGCAGTGTACAATGAATTATTGTAATCTCACTCATAGTTCGCAAGGAGTCTGAAGTAGGAGACGTTCCTATTGCATTCTCAACACTGCAGGTGAAGGAGCTGCCTACAATGCTGGCCAGTGGCTGGTTGACGGTAAGTACATTCTGATAGGTGGACTCAGCCCTGTTGGTCACAGTCTGTACCAGTTGGTAGGTGACCCCACCAAAATCCATCGACTCTCCATCCCTCAAGGGTCCCACAGTAGTACCATCCCTCATGAAGGTGACAGTGGTGGCAACAGAGCCAGTGGAGGTGCAGGTCAAGGTGGAGGATGAGAATCCCGGGGTGAATATCAGGGGGTTGGTGATGCTGGGCATAACTACAGGGAGAACAGTATTCTGTTGCAGAGAGAGTCGGTTTTTTTGTTTATTTTTTGATTATATAAATATCCGCAATGGCTGATGTCAAATGAGGGGTTCAATATGCTGGGATCCACTGAAAAAGTTGGGTCTAACTAATCAATAGCTTCCACATGAAATGCATGTAGAGTGGGTACAGGAATACAATTGCATTGCTAAAGTGGTACTTACACACAAACATACATGAGCTGCATAATTATTTACCTTCCAGCTGAGTTTTCCAAGGTTTAGTCTGTAAATTCAGCATGTAATATTGTAAACAAAAAATTGGCCTGTTGTTCACTATATACTTTCATTCTTTCCTTGGGCAGACGGATAAACTGATTGGTCAACCTCTAGCACATGCATATGGGATAATAATCTTGCTGAGGCTATATAAGTGTACACTTTGTCACTTACTTCTGACTAAAAACGTCTGTTATATGTTGATAGAATGTAGCATACACTACAAATGCATGCTGTAGGTCCTGGACCATATATCAAAAAGTTAAGTGTGTAGTAGGTGATAAGAATTATTACTCACTGGTGAATCCGCTGGGGTATATCCCAATGTTGATGTTTGTCCCTGTTCCGTTCTGAAGAGGTATGCGACAGGTGTATATCCCCTGCTGATCAGCTGTCAGGGCCTGCTGAGAACCTACAATGCTCTCTACTCTGAGTTCACCACCATTACCTGGAGCCTCAAACCCAATAGAATCAGTGTTAGTAGTAATAGCATTATCATCCAGTCCAATGAGTTCTCCAACATTAAGCATTACGGAGTCAGAGCGGCAAAAGAAGCGGAAACGATACCCAGATGTAACATCATTGGAAATAACCAGACCATTGTTGGGCTGAGAGCCTGTTGGCGGAGCACCATTAAAAACGTGTATTCCAGAACCTGCAGAAAAGGGAGAAAAAAAAGCTTAGTAGCAGAACTCAAACAAACTTAAAGTCCTATAGCTAATCTATCCACAGTCTTATAGCCCACGTGGTTCAAGGAATTGATGGGTCAAATGACTTTACAGTCAGTGACATCTGAAACTCATAGTGTCTTTTAATAAGACATTTGTAAGCGAAAGGACCAGTCTTTCTGTTAGACACTACCCACTAAGTACTTTCACAAAAGCTTCATTCAAAACTAGTGTAATCGTGTCAACATGTAAGCTATATAATAGTAGAAGGGTTATCAATACGTAGTAGACACATGCATTTACATGGTATACATAGCCTTATTCCCAGGCTCCCCTTGTACAAAAGAGTAGCTAAATGATAGGGGGTGCCTTAAGTAATAACTTGTGAACATTATAGGGGCAAATGCTTGAAGTTACATCCAGCAAACCATATATATTGAACACCTACCCCTACATTGTACACGAGCAATGCATTTGACCAGATTCCCCCTTTCTTTACTTGGTGACTTTTCCCTTGAGGTATGACATCATGAGATCCTTGAGTTTCACAGCAGTGTGCTAGTACACACTATAAAACAGGCTACTCACCTACGATAGTGAACACTACACTAGTGGATCCAGTTCTACCAGCAGTATCAGTGGCTGTACATGTATGGGTGTCAGTGTCACCAGAGTGGACAGCTGCTCGGCAAATTGTTGCATCAGTTGAACTACTAAAGACACAGTCATTACAGGTGGATAACCACTGGTAGGTGATAGATCCAGTTCCCCCTGTTGCTGTGCAGGTGACAACTTGTGGACCAGAAGCTGCCCTGTACTCAGTGGAGTCCCCCGGAGTAAAGCCAGGAGGATCAGTGCGGTCAACACTTATGCTGACAAGTAGCTCTAAAGGAATATCAGTGTAAGAGATCATTTACAAAATAAGATATGCTTTCACAGATGATTTGTCAATCCTAAAAGCATTGCTAGACAAATGAGAAAAAGGATGCTTTTTGAGTGAACACCGCTGTTCACAGAAAATAAATCAAGCCCCCATTTCCATGTTCAGCATATTGAAAGTACTTCATGCTTGCCACGAACAAGTAATGCACTGAGGTCCTCACCTACGGTAATATCCACAGTAATAGCTTCCTGTTCACTCGCTATAAGATTCATCTCCAGAGGGCCAGGATTAGCTGTGACAGTGCAAGTGTAGGTGTCAGGGGCAGCAGTAGCCTGCAGACCAGTTACTTCCCCAGTAAGTTGGTACATAAGAGGTGAAATTTTGGTAACAGAATTCACAGAGGCCAATCCTGGCCCACTTAGTTCACCATCCACCGTCACAACACTGTCTATATTATCTGGTTCAAACTCGATGGTGCAAGTCAGGGTGAGTGTATCCCCATGGCGGAGAGTCACATTAGTATCAGGGACACGGATGACAGCCAATATTGGAGGTGGTACTGGAGCAGAAGAGATCATAAAAATGTCTGGCAGAGAATATCATACATATATATGTGCCTTAAATGGCTGATAAAGCACAAAAAATGGAAATGAGTACCAACCCAAATAAACATGGATATAGGCTGTGTGGGCTAGATTGATGACTGGACTGTGGGAATGGGTTACGGAAAATGGGACTGAACTTATGTCCAAGTCTCCTGGAGTGGGCTATAGCTGGTCATAGAGTATTAACAACTGAGACAGCTAGAGCTTGGTACAATACACTTACTCTGTACTGTAACAGTCTGTTCAGAGGTATTCCTTAGTGTTCCAGTTGGTGACTCCAGTGTACCCTGGCAGGTATATTCCCCACCATGAGAGGTCCGCACAGGGTCAAAGGTGAGAACAAGCATGGCAGTTGTGTCTGTTCTTTGAATTTGCCCAATCGTGATGCCCTCCCCATCAGCCACCACCTGATCAGAGGGATCTAGCCACTGAAGAGAGGGCATATTTGTTAGGCCCACTATTTCCTCCATTACAATGCAGGTAAGGGCATAGGACTCTCCAGCTGTATCACTTCCTTCTGAAATAACTGAGACAGTGATGGCTGGCCTGGGCACTGAAACAGATAGAATTGAGAAACATACATGTATACAATTAATGTATCACAAATATAAGAGGGTAACAAAGCAGCATTACACAGTGGATAATGTGATTGGCTATCTCTTTAACTAGGCAAAGATGACACATGCAGTATAAGGGACAATTACTTACCTCTTACTTGTACAGTGACAGTCTCACTAATTACAAGACTTTTGTTAGTATTCACAACAACTGTTATTCTACATGTGTACATTCTGTTGTGTATGCTATCATTAACAGGGTTGAACACCAGGTCCAATTGCTGCACTCCTCCACTGTTACTAGCCACAACTGCATCCATGTCATCAATCCAAACTATGTCACTTATGTCCAGGCTGGTGCTGCAAGTGATGATATTCATCTCTCCCACAGTCAGAGACTGGTCACCACCCACTGTCTGAATACCTACAACAGAAAGCGAAGTCCATACGTACTCACTTCTGATTATTATACATGTAGCAGTTCACTTTACAGCAGCTACTCAAACACAGTCGTACATGCTTTTTTAGCCTGATTCCCAGTCTCCACTAGATTTTTTTTCCAATACGCAAATGCTGGCAATGGAGACTGGGAACAAGGCTAGCTTGTCTCACCTGTAACTTCTAGTGACTCTGGATTAGATGACCCTAGTACATTTGTTACTGTGCAGGTGTAGATGTGTCCAACAACATCAGATAGATCTTGAGTGATAGTGAGCACACTTGCATAGGTGGACAAAGACCGGCTAGTCACCGTCTGCGTCAGTTGAAAGATGGCTCCATCTAATTCTATCAACTCTCCATCCCTCAATGGTCCAACAGTAGTACCATCTCTCATGAAAGTGACAGTGGTGGCAACGGAACCAGTGGAGGTGCAAGTCAGGGTGGAGGATGAGGATCCCTGGGTGAACGTCAGGCTGGTAATGCTGGGCATAGCTGGAGAGAAGTATACTATTTCACAAATACTGCCATGCATTTGCAACACTAATGGGTGTATGTGTATGTGATACAGAGATCTCCAAGCAATCGTAAGAGACCCGTGCATTATTGTACTTAAAAGCTAATTTCTACACTGAAATGTTATGTGATATCAGTTGGCAGTGCATTACGGAATTTAGTTAGTGCGCGAGGACAATTAAATAACGGTCCAGGGCGGATACTGCACGAGCCGAAGGCGAGTGCATTATCCGCCTGAGATCATTAACCTATATATAGTACGTTGCAGTTGAGTTCATCTTAACTGTGTGGGTTGGCATTGCGGTATGCACGTTTTCTGACTTCAGTTACCAAGTAGTTGGGATCAGAGGATATAAATACCCTAACTCACTACTGTATGTCATCTGCTGGCATCTGAGTTGGGCGACTGAGTCCCTCCTACCTAATACATTTCTGTGGTTATGGCTACACCCTGATTCCATATGGTTCATTTCCTAAACGTGGCAGGGCACGTGCACAAGTGTACAGCCCACTTTTCATGCTAGCTTTCTAGCATGAAAAGTGGGTGGATACAGTATCCACCAAAACTTAATATAGGAAGTATGTAGTAGGCGATAAGAATTACTACTAACTGGCGAATCCGTTGGGGTATACCCCTATGTTGATGACTGTCTCTGTTCCATTCTGGAGAGGAATGCGACAGGTGTATATCCCCTGCTGTTCGGCTGTCAGTGCCTGCTGAGAGCCTACAATGTTCTCCATTATGAGTTCACCACCATTTGTTGGAGTCTCAAGCCCAATAAAATTGGTGCTTGTAGTAATAACATTATCATCCAGTCCAATGAGTTCTCCAACATTGAGGGTTAAGGAGTCAGAGCGACAAAAGAAGCGGAAACGAAACCCAGATGTAACAACATTGGAAATAACCAGACCATTGTTGGGCTGAGAGCCTGTTGGTGGAGCACCATTAAAAACATGTATTCCAGAGCCTGTAGAAAAGAAAAAACAATTTTAGCAGCAGAACTTAAAAACCAACTTAATTAAAGTCCTAATCTATCCACAGAAAGCAAAATGAGTATACTGACTAGGCTTAGTCTTATAGCCCACGTGGTTCAAGGAATTGATGGGTCAGATGACATTACAGTGAGTGACATCTGAAACACATAACGTCTTAATAAGAACTTTGTAAGCGAAAGGAGCAGGCTTTCTGTTAGATACTACCCATGAGTACTTTCACAAAAGCTAAATATATAGCATTTGATGTAAATAACGTCGTGTATGCAAGTAATTGTAGAAACGCTATCGATATGCAGTAGACATATGCATTTACATATATCCAGCCTTATTCAAAGGGTCCCCGTGTACATAAAACGTTGGAAAGTACTAAATCATGTGGGGGGGGGGGGGGGGGGGGGGGGGGGGCTACTTGTGTGCACTATAGGGGCAAATGTTTAAAGTCTCATTCTGGCAAACCATATATATAATGAACACCTACCCCTAATCCCCCCTAATCCCCCTCTTCTGTACTTGGTACACTTCCTTTGAGGTAGGACACCATGAAATCATTGAGTTTCAGAGCAGTGTACTAGTACACACTATAAAACGGGCTACTCACCGACGATACTGAACACCACACCAGTGGATCCAGTTCTTCCAGCTGTATCGGTGGCTGTACATGTATGGGTGCCAATGTCACGAGAGTGGACAGCTGTTCGGGAAATCGTTGCAGCAGTTGAGCTACTAAAGACACAGCCATTACAGGTGGATGACCACTGGTAAGAGATAGATCCAGACCCCCCTGTTGCTGTGCAGGTGACAACCTGTGGACCAGAGGCTGCTCTGTACTCAGTGGAGTCCGCCGGAGTGAAGCCAGGAGGATCAGTGCGACCAACACTTATACTGACAAGAAGTTCTAAAGGATTATCATAAAATGCAGATGATTTGTGAATCCTAAAAGCATTGCTAGACAAATTAGAAAATATGATACTTGTTGAGTGAACACCACTGTTCACTGAAAATTATTTAGAACACTCATTTCCATATTTATCACATTATAAGTACTGCTTGCCACACATGAGTATAGCATTGAGGTCCTCACCAACGATAACATCCTCAGTAATAGTTTCCTGTGCACTTGCTATAACATTCATCTCTGAAGAGCCAGGATTAGCAGTGACGGTGCAAGTGTAGGTGTCAGGGGTAGTAGTAGCCTGCAGACCAGTTACTTCCCCGGTGAGTTCGTACATAAGAGGTGAAACTTCGGTAACAGTATTCACAGAGCTCAATCCTGGCCCACTTAGTTCACCATCCACCGTCACAACACTGTCTACATCATCTGGTTCAAACTCGATGGTGCAAGTCAGGGTGAGTGTGTCCCCATGGCGGAGAGTCACATCAGTATCAGGGACACGGACAAAAGCCAATGTGGGAGGTGGTACTGGAGCAGAAGAGATCACAGAAATGTCTGGCAGAGAATACCATACATACATGTGGGCCTTAATTGGTCGATAAAGCACAAAAAAATGGTACCCAAATCAACTTGTATACATGTACAGGCTGTGTGGGCTAGATTGAGGAGTGGACTGTGGGACTGGAATATGGAATATGGAATATGCATGGGACTGGGCTAGGTGCAAGTCTCTTAGAGTGGGCTGTAGCTGGTTGTAGAAAATTAACATTTGAGACTGCTAGAACGTGGTGGTTTGCTAAAATGCAATATTGGTCTGAAGAGCTTAGAATTGAGTCCCTTACGTGCACTGTTTTCATCCTGGCTAATTTTGCTTATTGTGTCTGAATGTTTTTACCTGGATCCTAAAAGACTATGTACAATGGATTCTGGCATTGAGAGAAAATCTAGCAAGGATATAATCTACACAGCACTTGGACTTTGTGTATTCACTAGTTTAGTGAGCACCTGCTAGTGTTGCCTCTGTACAGAAGAGGAAGACTTTGCCCGGCTATTCAATGCAGCACTCACTATAAACTAGGGCAATGGGTAGAGTGAACTAACTCACTTTGCACAGTGAGGGTCTCCGAATCCATTCCTGTTACTGTACTAGAGGTAGCTTCGCAGGTATAGTCTCCTCCATGAGATGTCTGGAGCATAAAGGTCAATGTCCTGGTGTAAATGGAGGCATCCCCCATGTCTGCAGTTACATCTCCCACTGTAATACCGGTGTCAGTGTCATTAAGGTCAATCCACTCAATTGTTGGTGGACCCGAGACTCCCATTGTCAAAATAACAGTGCAGGTGAGAGTGAATGACTCTCCTGCTATCGCAGTGGCAGGTGATGGGGTGATAGCAACTGTTGGAGGTTCAACTATAAGAAAAAACGTTTCAGTGAGGAGTGAGCAATAGTGCATCAAAGTAGTCCTTCTTACAATGTTTGTAGGCAACTTTTATAAAAATATAACTTGACATTTTATCCTGACCTTAGGGGGCCCACGGCCATAGCAACATAGAATTCATAATATCTTCTTTATTAGTTAATAATGACCTCAAGACTATTTCATACTTCACACCCAAACATTTTGCAAACTATACAGCAGATTAAACATCCAAACACGAATTTTTATCAGCTACACAAAGGCAATGAAAAGATAATACACTGACTGTACCATAATACACTTTATATTCCGTATTGCACAGGTGTATTATGTCTTTGGAAAAATGAACTTATTTACAAACATGGCAGTGTGTACAGCTTCGTGGCAAAAACTCTACAGAACTGAAGTAGAAAGCTCCCAAGTTTTCATTTTATGTTGGATTTGATCATTATTGATTGAAGGAAAGTCGCAAGCAGCAGTAGGCTTCTCGATACTGAATTATCACTCCAACGTAACAATGCCTTGAAGGATGAGTAGGCCATCCAAAGGTTTGTAGCAAAGCTGTAGCATACAACTGGCCTTTTTGGAGAACTGCTGATGCCGTTCACTAGCGTAGAATTGTGTGCTGGAAATGTCATCAGTGCATTAACCCCCGTTATTCATTGTATACATTCACGTGAACTGCTTGAGGAAGCCCTATAATAGCTCTGAAATAAAGTTATTGCACTATAGTCTGTACTATTCGTTTCACTATTTAGCTAATTAGCTAATAGCTATATAGATAGCTATATAGCTATATAGCTATATAGCATAGCTATCCCTTTAAATCCTATAGATATCTACACACATTATTCATGTTGTCATCACCATGGACATTGATACACATCATTCAATATGATTGTGCTTCTTCCAAACATTGTGCTCTGTAGTGTGGCTGGTGATAATGCAATGTACATGCACTGTCTATACCTAATAGACATTGTAGTGTCTAACAGTGAGCACCCATAAACCTTACATAACATGACTGTCTCAGAAGAGGTCACAGTGCTGGGGAGGTCTAGCGAGAGGGCCACCATGGTAATAGAGTACTGTCTGTTGTTGAGGCGACCATCAACTGTAACCACTGTTGCAGAACCACTATCAACCATCACACTGCCCTCATCATCCCCTCCCTGAAAGAATACGACATAGCCAGTTGGTGTGGTATTGGGTGGAGTCCAGGAGACTGTAAAGCCTGTCAGACCAACTTGCATGGCAGCCACATTAGTTGGAGGATCAGTACCTACATTGGTATAATAAATAGATGTGTTTGACATACTCCCCCCTCAAGAGGCTCCTTCTATTAATACCAGTAGGCTACTATCTGACAGAGATGAATTGCTTTTCTACCAGTACTCAGAGAATGGAGAAGCATTCACTGTATATATAGGGGTTAGTTAATGTTTATCCATCATTTTTAGATACAGCTGAATAGTACAGTAATTACACGGTCCCTCGCTGTGGGTTTGATGAGTGCTGGGGACTGTAACAAACTATGTATAAGCTCTCACTCTTGCAAAGTCTGTAATGATGTCATAATGATATCACAAACCAACACTTGTTGGCTGGGGAGCAAGCCAAATGCATTATGGGCAGCACATAGTGAGTTGATTGACAGTACAGTATACGGTATGGGTGCTTGGGCTTAGTAGAAAGAGTATGTGGCATTACAAGGGTCATAGGCAGAATAATGGATACACACATAAGTTTATAAACTTACTCTGTATATCAAGCACACGAAAGGTACTTCCTCTGATGTTGTTTACACTGCACCGATAGCTACCAGTCAGTCTCCCAGTCACACTCAGTCGATTGGGATACACAGCTTGTACGGTATTTTCCACAACCTGGGAGATGCTGTATGGACTGTTATCCATCAATTGCACTCCATTTCTTTCCCAGGTGACTGTTGTGGCAGGGCCACCAGTGGAGGTGCAGGTCAGAGTGAACACTGGAGTCTCAGCAGTCAGTCGTGTCATGAGTGTGAACTGAAGATCGTCTATGTCTACTCCACCTGTGTATGAGGTAATGAAAACAATTTGGGCCAATAATACAATTAGTTGTACCAAGGCCAGAAAAAGTAGTCGAAGGAGTGGTCTGCATGGTATCCACTGTTTCAATATTACACTACGTTGTCTGCTCAAAATGTTGACAACAAATATTCAGAGATGGCCAATGTGTTATGAGAGAGCATGTAGCATCTAAAAATTGTTGTCATGTGAAGGGATAGAGTATATTTAACTCACTAATAATTGGAATTGTACATAGTACTAATAGTCTGTTGTTTGTTAGTTTAGAAACGACACTCAAACTACCATCCCTACTGATTTACAAGCATGTAACCATGCATCAACATAACACAAGTTGTGGCCTGCATGTGTATGTATACCACCAATTTTTACAGGACAGTATCAATGAGGAGGGAATGCTGGTTTAAAGTGGTATCCCCTGAAATAAATTGTCTACTGTATAATTTCTAATTATTTGTCAAAATTAAATAATTTCATTTTGGGTTGGCGAATTCATTGGAAGTAATTCATTCATTTTTAACGAGCGGTAGTGAATAAATATTAGCCTGAGATACTGACAGCATGTCAGAGATTCATTCTTTACTTGCATTGTTAACAGGCCACAAGCTCTCCATGCTTTCTTTCACTTTTGCTATTTCACAGTCTTTAGTATTCAGCAGTGGCAGCATATCCATGAACGTGCACACACAGCAACCGAAGATATAGCCACAACAGGCAGTAAGTAGGCGCTCTAGCACGTGTAACAAACTGCAACAGGTAAGCAACAGGTAAGTGTGCTTGTGCTTGTCAGTCGCTACTATGCAGGTAATAGTGGACAGCAATAACAACACTCATAAGAAACAGTGCGTGCACAGGTAGGTTGGGCCCGCCTCCTTGTCCTTGGTATGGCTTTCTGTATCAGCTAGTCACACTCCAGGGCATTCCTGCTGACATGATCAGAAGTAATACTAGTAGAAACTGAGCATGCAGCAGCTAGGGAATATTCGAAAAATAATTTCAGAATGGGCCTACAAATTTGTTGGATGAAATAAACTGTATTTCATCCCAGAAAACTGGGGTGTGGCGAATAATTAGAGGGGCGAATAATTAGAAATTATACGGTACTCAATGAATGTGCATTTTACCACACCACTTTTAAAAACACGCAAGTCAATGTTTGTGTGCAGACCATTAAACAATTAGAGTGTGGGCACAATTCTGAATCCTAATAGGGAACAGGTAGAGGGACAGTTACAGCCAGCTTCATGCTATCATCTACATGTACTTCCACTATAAAAAATCGGATTGCCAGCTCAACCATGGGTATATAAATCATGACTCATTAATATTTATTAGCTAAGTATCTACCAATATTGTGAACTGTTATAATCACGTGACTGATTCATTGATTGTCTAAAGTGACAACTACAAAATTAGGGTAAAATATGTAGAATAAACTGCTCACCAGCATTGATATTGTAAATTCCAATGTGCATTGTTTGTACACTTCCCACAGTATCTGGAATATCACAGCGGAAGATACCGTTAGTTGTACCATTCATGCCATGTAATTGTACAGCAGCAACAGCTCTTGTTTGGTAGAAGTTGTCTTCAGACTCTTCCGGAACTGCACTCTCGTCTGGGAAGTACCACTGTCCATTTGAAACACCTGAATCCCCAGGAGGGCAGCAGTCAATCCTGTCTGTCACACACAGCAGGGGCTCACTCTCTGTTATATCAGTGATGGTCACTATACCATGGTTCACAATTTCATCGTTCATAAACCGAAACTGTACATCTAAAGGAAAGAGAGAGGTACTGTCACAGTAGTTAACTGCACAACCGAGGAAGAGGAATGAAATTACACACCTACTCAGGCATTAACTCCCCTGGAGTGGTGCCCCAATTCCTACATTTTGCACACAGTCACCAAATGTTGTACACACAGCGTAGCATAGGGCATTTATTACATCAACACGTACACAGGTTCGAATCCGACCTTTGTTCACTTTTTTAATTTTTCTTGCTTATTAAGTATGTATATATATATATATCTACTTCCCGCACCCAGAGTATGCAATAAAACACTAGTGACATCCTACAGCTCTCTGGCTAGCTAATTCTGTACATAAATACAATACAGTGGAACCCCTCTTAAAGGACACCTCTGTATTAAGGACACTTTGCTGTGTCCCAAATATACTTACTTAATATATTTACCCCTGAAATGAGGACACCTCTCTATACAGGACACTTCACCAGGTCCTATTGGCTAAATTAGCTAAGGTGTCCACACTTTATAAAGCTGGTTGTGGAACATTCAGAATGAATAGTGTTGTGGACTTGTTCATTCAAAGTGAGTACCATATTGTCCCGAGCAAGCGCCCACCCCTGTGTAAGCGCCCACCCCCCAGTTTTAATAAGCCTATTGTCTGAGAGGCTCCTCCATGTAAGCGCCCACCTTGTATTCATACCAGTATTACACAATACTATGCAATACACTAACTGGCCATGCAGAGGCTAGGCTTCCTGTGGAGTACTACTGGAGCTTTACAAGGGGTAAGGGCATGCATTCTTTCCAATGGCTTCATGGTAGTAGCTGAAGCAGTACAAGTAAGTGGAGGGTGGGCCCTTACACAGTGGTAACTGAGTAGTTCAAAGGGCTCCTCCGTGTAAGCGCCCACCCATAATTTTTCTTGCGTGAGCTGCAAGCGCCCATGGGCGCTTGCTCGGGACAATACGGTAAGTACAGAATCAATTCTGTGTTCCAGTGACTAAATTTGCCTATGGTTCAAAACACCTAAGAGTAATACAAATACCTAATGAAAAGAACAATAAAATAAAAACAAATAAAATAAAAACAAAAACAAAACAAAAGAGCCGGGAACGTTTCAAATGAAATACCCATGGTTTAGCTCAGCAACAAGTTCAGACCAAAGCTAACTGCTACTGTAGGACTGTCATAGGCTGTCCATCTCTTCCTGCAACAAGCAGATAAGCAATGAAGCTTTTCTTCCTCCATTCCCTCTTCTGTTCATGACCAGAATAACTCTATCTCTGTCTCTTTCTCTTTCAAGCAAATTGTCACTGATCCTACTCATATCCCTCCTGCAGGTGCTCCCTCCTTCATTGACCTTGTTTTGTCCCTTCTTCTCTCGCTCCTCTTTTCTGCAATACTTTCCCCCAACTGTCATATTCTGATAGCAACTCTATCTTGTTTTCTTTACCTGTTTCTCCTGCCTCTTCCTCCTCTCCCTCTACTTCTTTTAATTGTGTCTGGCTATATGGCTCTGCCAATTTCTCTTTTGCGAATCTGATACTTTCCTTTATTCCATGGTCTAATTTAATTACCTCTTCTACTGACGTTAATTTCGCCTGGCTAGTCTTTAAGCATGTCCTGTTACAGATCTTGCGTACCACTGTTCCTAGTAACTCATTTCTCCTTCTCTTCACCCTCCCTGGTTAAATCGTTCCTTTCATATCAGGCATCATATTTTCTTCTATAGGTGCGCTAAATTATTTAACTCTCCTCTTCACTGGTCTGCTTATAGATCCTTTCGTAACAAGTCTCTTTCTTAATGTCACTTCTGGTCTACTGTTAAGAAGTTTCGTAAGAAAAAATCTACTCCTCTCCTCTCTCACTCTGGTAGTCCTGTCCTTTCTGATCTTTCTAAAGCTAATCTTCTTAATGAGTTTTTTCTAGTTGCTTTAATACTTCTGTGCCTCCTCTCCGCTCTTCTTCTAATTTTGTTCCTTCTTCCTGCCCTCTCAATTATCTTCAATCTATCTATTCGATCTTCAACTTTTCCTTCTGACTGGAAATGCTCCCACATTGTCCCTGTTTCTAAAACTAGCTCTCCCTCTTCTCCCTCTCATGTCCACCCTATTTCTCTTCTTTCTATTTATAGTAAAATCTTAGAGCATCACATCTACAACTATTATCTGATTTTGTACTCGTCATCATATTGTCTCTGATTGTCAGTTTGGTTTCCGCCTTTGCTTTTCCACTGAATCTGCTCTGCTTTCCGTCTCCCACTTTTGGTTTCTCTTCTTGACTCTCATAAATTTGTCTGTGCCCTTTTTGACTTGCGTAAGGCATTTGATTCCATTCCACACCGTCCCCTTCTTGACACCCTTGCTTCTTTAAATATTCCACCTCTTTTCCTTCACTGGCTTCATGATTATTTAACTGATAGATCTCAAATTGTTGCTGTCAATGGTTCTTCCTCATCTTCCATTCTGTCTGGTGTTCTCCAAGGATCGATCTTTGGCCCTCTTCTTTCTATTCATTATTTATATAAAATATGGTCTATCCGATGTTCATCTCCTCTCTTCTGCAAAGGTAATTATGTAGGCCAATGATATTCTGCTTTCTCATCCCCTTGATTAACTCTGACCTATATCTTGTCCAGTCTAACATCAACTCTATTTCTTCCTGGTTTTCTTCCCACTATCTTTCTATTAACACCTCTACAACCAAATATATGTTCAAACCCTCACTTCGCTTTCTCTCCTCTCCCCCTCTGTATCTGAATGATTCTTCTCTCGAACTTGTTTCCTCCTATAAATATCTTGGTGTTTTCTTTTCCTCCAATCTCTCTTTGTCTCTTCACATTCATCACATCTGCTCTAAATCTAGAAAAATGTTTGGCCTTTTCTTTCGTTACTTCTATTGTTTTTCTTCTCCATCTGTTCTCTTTAAACTCTACCTTAATTGCTCTTTACGCCCTCACCTAGAATATTGTTCCCCCGTCTGGGACCCTTCGTCTTTGTCCCAAATTACTTCTCTGGAAAAACTCTAGCACTTCGGTCTTAAACTCTGTTCCAAGCAATGGTCTTCCTCCTACCCTTCTCTGCTTCAACTCTTTCACTGTCCTTCTCTCGCTCTTCATCGCAAGTGCTCGAAGCTTGTCTTTCTCTACAAAGTTCTTCATGGTTATTTTTTTATTCCATCGGGCTCTTCTTGCTACCATCTCCCCCCCCCCCCCCCACTTGTCTAACTGTTCCTTCCACCCTTCTAACTTACTGATCCCCTTTGCTCGTACTGCCGCCTTTCTGCATTCCTTTGCCCTAGTGTCAATTGTCTGTGGAACTCTACCCGCTGCTCTAAAGACTGCTCCTCTATGTCTAGCTTCAAGTTGATGTTATGTAATTTTGATTCTCTTTAAATTCTATGTTATTGTATTGTTTGTGATTGGTTCTCTTTGTAATAGCTGTTTGCTATTGAGATACCATTTTTTGCCCTAAAAAGCAAACACACTACAATGAAAGTGCTCACTTGGTAATGTTGTCGTATGCATATCAGATAGCAGCTACAACTCGAGACAACAGGATTATTAAAGTTGCCAACCACTTTTTTGTCATCCAGGCACAACAAAACGGTTTACGACTGTCATCAGAACCACCATCCACGTATCACAACAGTGGCACTGCACAATACCTTTAGCTTGGCTTTAGCTACCTTTGGGGGGGGGGGGGTCTAAAAACCACTAAAGGTATTGTGCATATTGTAACATGAACATATAAAGATATGTGTGCATATAGAGAAAAACTCACTTGCAGCAGGGGTATGTTCTGTAATGGGAGTACTCAAAGGTCCCATTTCGTTATTGCTGTTAACTGCTGCCACTTGAATCGAGTAATTAGTGAAGGGTTGGAGGCTAGTTAGAGAAGCCATCCTGTCAGTTCCAGTAGTTGACAGACTGTTTGATTGATTTCTGAATTGATATTGCACTGTGTAACCTGCTATGACACTGTTTTGGTCAAGACAGGGGACCTCGTCCCACTGGACTAAAATGGTAGCTGAATCCATTACAGTAGCAGTCACGGAGGAAGGGGCAGCACCAGGAGCTAGGAAGAATAATTATAGATGGTCAAGTTGTTCAGGTTATTGAATATACAATCAGATATCAACATAATCATAAAGTTCACATGTCCACATAGAGCCACTTGTTAATGATTGGCAGAAAAAGATTAATAATGGGGACACCAATATTAAGGCAGTTACCCATTGCAAGTACCAGTATCTATTACAAGCCTAACCAAACCCTCCAAGACTTCTACTATCAAAAGTTCAGTGTCTAGCTCACGCATGACTGAGGCACATGGGAGCAACAGTCTCATGCACCATTATTAAAAATCATCAACTTTGTGGCAACCCATGCAGAGTTTCCTTGCAAGGACTTGCAAGGTTCTTGCAAGTCCTTGCAATTTTCTTGCAAAA
>CBDBCZ010000002.1:0-24374 GCA_965203295.1 Nitrospirales bacterium
ACTAACCCTTACTAACCCTAACTAACCCTGACCCTTACCCCGACCCGACCCAAGCCTTACCTGAGGTTCAGCACCACTTTAGTGAGGCTTAACATAATAACTGTATTGAGGTTCAGCACTTCACAATTTGAAGGTCAGCACTTAGTTTACCAGAGATTCAGAACACAGCTATATTAGAGTTAAAAATTTTATGGTAGACCTGAGGTTCAGCACATCACTATTGAGGTTCAGCACATAACACTAGAGACGCTCAAAACTTTAAAATTAAACCAGAGCTTCAGCACATCACAATTTTTAGGGTCAGCACTTTCTGAACGTTTACTTGTTCAGCACACTGCTATTTTTAAGCAAAACATTTTTAATGGTTGACCTGAAGTTCAGCTAATCACTTTTGAGGATCAGCATAAGTCAATTGAGGTTCAGCACGTTAAAAGTCAACCTGAGGTTCAACACATCACAATTTTGAGGGTGAGCACTTTTCGAAGGATTACCTGAGTCTCAGCACATAATGCTTTAAAGGTAAACATTATAATGGTTGACCTAAGGTTCAGCACATAACTTTGTTGAGGTTCAGCACTTTTTATGGTCAACTAGAGTTTAGCACATCACAAACTTGAGATTCAGCACTTTTCGAAGGTTTGCCTGAGATTAAGAACATGTTCAGCACATAACTCGACTTATGATTTAGAACTTTAAAGGTCGATGTGAGGTTCAGGACATCACAATTTTGAAGTTTAGCACATTCTGAAGGTTTACCTGAAGTTTAGCTGTTTTAATGATTGTCCTGAGGTTCTGTACATAATTTTGAGGTTCAGCACATAATTCTATTGAGTTTCAACACTTTAAATCAAACCTGATCTTCAGCACATCACAATTTTCAGGGCTAGCACTTTGGAACATTTTTTTGGGGTTAAACACAGCTTTTTCAATTTTAAGCACTTTTAATGCTCGACCTGAGGTTCAGCACATCACTTTTTGAGATTCAGCAGATTACTTAATTGAGGTTCAGCACTTTAAAAAGCAACATGAAGTTCAGCACATTACAATTTCGAGGTTCAGGACTTTCTGTAAGTTATTTGAAGTTAAGCAATTTTTAATGGTTGTCCTGAGTTTCAGTTCATCACTTTGAGGTCCAGCATATCACTCTTTTGACGTCTAGCTCTTTAAAAGTTAACTTGAAGTTTAGCACAGCATTTTTGAGGTTCAGCACAATTCTATTTAGGTCAACACTTTGAAATTCAACCAGGATCAGCACATCACAATTTTTAGGGTCAGCATTTTGCAAACGTTTACTTGAGGTTCAGCACCCAACTATTTTGAAGTTAGGCATTTTTAGTTGTTGACCTGAGGTTCAGCACTTCACTTTTGATGTTCAGCACTTAGCTCAATTTAGGTGCAACACCTTAACTTCACGCGAAGTGCAGGAAAACATGCACGCGTTATGATAGCCTACACGAAGTGCAGGAAAACGTGCATCCGGCATTTAACGAGTGTTGTAACCACAGTGTTGTGTAGAAGCCAGGCTATTTATGCTCGATGGACACGTGGGGGCATCCCCCTTCTATACATACTTTGTGGGCGACGTCAGTAGCAAACTACAAAGTGCTGCAACCGGAAGCATATCGCGCGATGGCTGCCGATCGAGAAAAGCGTCTTGAAACCGTTGAATTTGTGACAGTACCAGTTTCTTGTGAATTGTGTTGGTGCCTAAGGATGTCTAACCCACTACGCTTCGTTTTACATTGCCACGGCCCCATGGCATGCGTCCTGATGCCTTCAAACGGGTGAGAATTTCAAACGGCTCTACATGCTTAGACTTTTGCCAATTCTAGCCAGCTAAAAACAGCTTTCTACTTTAGCAACGACTTAATACGGCATTGCTAAGTTAAAGCTTCTAGACAAGCTTTTTAGGTCCAAATAAGCCATCAGAAAGCTGTCAATAGAAATCAATGGGAAAATTATTTAATTAATTATGCGTCCACGCCCACCCTACGTCATTTTACGTCGCGTGCAGAGTTAAAAGTCAACCTGAGGTTCAGCAAATCACAATTTTGTGTCAGCACTTTCTGAAGTTTACCTGAGGCTCAAAACAAAATGATTTAAAGTTAAACATTTTAATGGTTGACTTGAGGTTCAGCGCATAACTCTATTGAAGTTCAGCACTTTTAAGGTCAACTAGACTTCAGCACATCATAAACTTAAGATTCAGCACTTTCCGAAGGTTTGCCTGAGATTCAGTACATGTTCAGCACATAACTCGACTTAGGTTTTGCACTTTAACCCTTTGAGCGCGGTACTTGATTATTCATAACTTCCGCGTCACGCGGAAGGCAATTTAATTTTTGTCTACGGTGCATGTGCTCGCAGTTTTGTAGAGTTGTAGGCTATTTTCCATGCTGAACGGCAACACTGGAAGCCAGGAAGTGTAAAACTATCGTTGTTTAGTGTGTAGCTGGTGTGCTAAAGTCCCTGCTATTGCAGAAGAGCGAATACAAACGGCAGCACTAAAGCCAACCTTGGTAGTCGCCATTTTCGTGTCTGTCCCCTCAACTACAGTGGTGAGTCGCTTCTGTTACTTCGTGCCGGTTCTGTTACTAAGTGCTGGATCTGTATCTAAGGCCTAGCGCTCTGACTGCAGCCATTCTCGGCGTTTTAGGCTTCAAAAGCCTTGTAGACGCTACCCGCGCCTTTGCCGCGTACTAACTGTGCTACACAACTAAGCGTCAAGTGAACGCTTCGAACGACTTGTGGCGGGGATGGAGCTTTAGATCGATTGCTAAAGACCGTAGGGTTATCCCCCTAAAGTATCACGCATGCCATAAAATTGGAAGGGTCTGACCCGTAGCACTTACTATGGTGAGCGTATATATACGCTCGCCGCGATACGCGGAAGTAATTTTCGAGCGTATATATACGCTCGCCGCGTTCAAAGGGTTAAGGGTCACCCTGAGGTTCAGCACATCACAATATTGAAGTTCAGCACTTTCTGATGGTTTACTTGAAGTTAAGCAGTTTTAATGTTAGTCCTGAGGTTCAGCACATTAGTGTTGAGTTTCAGCACATCTATTGAGGTTCGAAACTTTAAATTCAACCTAAGCTTCAGCATATCACAATTTTGAGGGTCAGCACTTTCCGAACGTTATCTTGAGGTTCAGCAGACAGCTATTTTGAAGTTAACCATTTTTAACGGTTGACCTGATGTTCATCACATCACTTTTGAAATTTAGCGCCTAAAGTAATTGAGGTTCAGCACTTTATTTAAAAGTCAACCTGAGGTTCAGCACATTACAATTTTGAGGGTCAGCACTTTCCGTAGGATTACCTGAGGCTCAGCACATAATGATTTCAAGTTAATCATTTTTAATGATTGATCGGAAGTTCAGCACAACTCTATTGAAGTTCAGCACTTAAGGTCAACCTGAGTTTCAGTATATCACAAACTTGAAATTTAGCACTTTCTGAAGGTTTGCCTGAAATTCAGCACATGTTCAGCACATAACGATTTTGGTTTAGCACTTTAAAGATCAACCTGAGGTTCAGCACATTATAATTTTGAGGTTCGGCACTTTCTGAAGGTTTATTTGAAGTTAAGCATTTTTAATGGTTGTCCTGAGGTTCAGTTCATCACTTTTTGAGGTTTATCACATCACTCTATTGAGGTTCAGCTCTTTAAAGGTTAACCTGAAGTTCAGCACATCACATTTGAGGTTCAGCACATAATTCTAAGGGTATACATTGGTATACATGAGTATGCATGGGTATACACGGTTTAAAGTGGGTTAACGTGTTAACATGGGCAAACATGGGTTAACATAGGTTAACGTGTGTATTCATGGGTAAACGTGTTAACGTGGATATACATGTGTACATGGGTATACATGTGTAAACATTGGTTAATGAGGGTATACATGAGTATACATGGATTAACGTGGGTTAACATGGGTTAACATAGGTAAATATGTGTTAACGTGGGTATACATGGGTTAACGAGAGTATACATTGGTATACATGGGTATACAAGGGTTAACGTGGGTTAACATGTGTTAACATGAGTAAACATGGGTTAACATGGGTTAACGTGGGTATAGATGGGTAAACATGGGTTAACGTGGGTATACATGGGTAAACATGGGTTAACATGGGTTAACATTGGTGAACATGGGTTAACATGGGTATACAAGAGTTAACGTGGGTATACATGGGTATACATGGGTATGCATAGATATACATGGCTAACGAGTGTTAACGTTAACTAGGGGAACATGGGTTAACATGGGTATGCATGGGTTGACGTGGGTATACATGGGTATAATGGGTTAACGTAGGTTAACATTGGTTAACATACATAAACATGTGCTAACATGGGTATACAAGGGTATACATTGGTAAACATGGGTTAACATGGGTTAACGTGGGTATACATTGGTAAACATGGGTTAATGTGGGTATACATGGCTTACCGTGGTTTAACATGGGTATACATGGGTATACATGGGTAAATATGGGTTAACATGGGTATACATTGGTTAACATGGGTAAACATACGTTAACGTGGGTATACATGGGTATACATGGGTATACGTGGGTATACATGTGTTAACGTGGGTTAACATGGGTAAACATGGGTTAACAATGGCATACATGAATATACATGGATAAACATGGGTTAATGTGGGTATACATGGTATACATCAGTATACATGGGTAATGTGGGTATACATGGGTATACACAAGTATACATGGGTTAACGTGGGTTAACATTGGTTAACATGGGTTAACGTGGGTATACATGGGTAAACAGGTTAATGTGTGTATACATGGATATACATGGGTTAACGTGGGTTAACATGGGTATACATGGGTACACATGGGTATACATGGGTTAACATGTGTTAACGTGGGTAAACATGGGTTAACATGGGTTAACGTGGGTTAACAAGGGTTAACGTGAGTTAACATGGGTTAGCGTGGATAAACATGATTATACATTGGTATACATGGGTAAACATGGGTAAACATGGGTTATCGTGGGTATACATGGGTAGGGTATACATGGGTATACATGGGTTAACGTGGGTTAACATGTGTATACATGGGTATACATAGGTTAACATGGGTATACTTGGGTTAACATCACATCACTGTTGAGATCTAGCGCTTTTTAGTTGTTGACTTGAGGTTCAGCACATTAACCTTTTAGGTTTTACTCCTTCAAATGTTTAACTGAGGTTTAGCAGATATTCAAGTTGAGTTTTAGCACTTTTCAAAAGTTAGCCTGAGGATCATTACACCTCTTTTTTGAGATACAGCACATCAAGGGTTAACCTGAGTTTTGGCACATCAGTCTACAAAGGTTCAGTACTTTTAAGGTTAACCTAAGGTTCAGCTGAACACTATGTTGAAGTTCAGCACTTTTCAATTGTTGACCTGAGGTTCAGCACATCACTGTTGATTTTCAGCACTTTTCAAAGGTTTATCTCAAGTTCATTACATCACTCTTCTGAGATACAAAATTTTGAAAGGCTGACCGGAGGTCAGCACATCACTCTACAAAGGTTCAACACTTTTATGCTGAAACTGAGGTTCAGCACATTAAGATTCAGCATTTTAATGTCAATCTGAGGTTCAACACATCATTCTACTGAGTGCTGCAATTTTCAGAAATACCAGAAGTTTAGCACTGTTGAGATTTAGTACTTTTCAGTGGTTGACCTGAGGTTCAGCACATCACCCTTTTGAGGTTCTGTACTTTCAAATGATGAACTGAGGATCAGCATATAACCATGTTGAGTTTCAGCACTTCAAAAGTTAACCTTAGGTGCATATCACTTTTGAGGTACAACACTGATCAAAGGTTAACCTGAGGTTTAAACATCAGTCTACTAAGGTTCAGCACTTTTAAGGTACAATCTAAGGTTTAGCAAATAACACTGATGTTCAGCACTTTCAAATGTTAACCTAAAGCTCAGCACATCACTTTTTGAAGTAAAAAACTTTTGAAATTTTGACCTGACCATCACTAGATTACTCTACAGAGGTTCAACACTTTTAGGGTCAACCTGAGGTTCAGCACATTACTCTGTTGAGGTTCATTTTAAAGGTTCACCTGAGGTTCAACACCACTCTTATGAGGTTCAGCGCTTTTTAGTTTAGCCTAAGGTTCAGAACATCCCTCTTTTGAGATTCAGCACACTTCAGTGGTTGACCTGATGTTCAGCATTTTCTAAAATCAACCTGAGATTCAGCAGATCACTTGAGGAGCATTTTTATAAGTTCAATGTGAGGTTCAACACATCACTGTAATAAGGTTTAATACTTATAAGGTTGACTTGAGGTTCAGCACATTACCTTATTGGGTTCAGTGCAATGTTAAGTGAACCTGCACTTAAGCATATCACTGCTAAGGTTCTACACTTTGTAGACATGAGGTACAGTACATCACTTCACGCAGTTTCAGCTTTGTTTAGATCAGTTGAGGTTCAGCACATCCGTTCACAGATTCAGCACTTTTTAGATTTACTTGATGTTCAGCACATCATTGAGGTTCAGCCCTTTTCTAAAGTCAATCTGAGGTTCAGCACATTTCTCGTTTGATGTTCAGCATTGTTTAAGGTTAACCTGTCAGAAAGACCTTATGAAGGTCTTTCTAAGGTACAGCACATCATTATATTGAGGTTCACCACCTTTTTGTTGACCTGAGATTTAGGACATCACTCTAGGAAGCTTCAGCACCTTTTCAAGCCTGACAGAAAAATAATTGGCACTGATTGAGTAATAACCAGCACTTAATTTTTTTTTAAAATATTTCGCTGCATTTCATTAATAATTAGCAATAATTTTACGTAATTAGGTAACTATTTGGTTTTTACCAATACTAATTGTCAATGATGGCTTGATGGGTTGATAACAAGCTTATAATTTTTCAAAGGTAATAACAAGAATTAGCACTGATAGCTCATACCAGTTTTAGATACTAATTTGCAAATATAGCCATTAGTTTGCAATAACAAGTATTAATAAGCCATAACTTGCTTTAAACCTTTGGCTTCCATGAGTGCCAAACAGCATTCTTAAAGTTCCTTGACTTACCTACCCTGTATTGCTTTGTAATCTTCAGTAACGACAATGATCATATTCAGTTTAGGGTTATGTATTTAGCTCAGTACTGATCTATAAGCTATCTGTACAACTCCATAGGCCATTTTATACTGTAGCTACTGCCTATCACTCATACACAATGCTTTAGCTAACCACTGCACTCAGCCAGAAGGTCACAAAAATATAATGCACGTAAAAGTCACGGAACCTATCACGTTTTTATGGCATCATACCCCAGAAAAATGTTTCAGGGCCTTCGGCATTTTCCGCAGTAGAGTACAGCCGAAGACTGTACTAATTCAGATTAAAGGAGGCAAGCTCACACATATAATATATACAAATCTTTGGCGCCAAAGGGTTAATAACCACTCAATGGTATTAACCAGCTTATATTTGTAATTACTGCTGCTAATTCACTAATAAACTTTAAATTACTCTACTAAAAAGATCTCTCCGAGTAATTTTACTGTTCACAAAAAGATCCTGGGAGGATTGCCCTCTTTATTAGCCAGAAATTTTTCAATATTGAATATGTAGGTTACAATTAACAAATAACTGGCCCAGAAAGTATACACAGCACTAGTTAGTGCTCATTGCTCATAACCAATATAAAAACAATAATTGGTTCTAATTAAAGCAATTTATCAGTCATTATTAGCATATATTATTAATTGTTTGTAATGGTTTCCAATTGGTTCATAACTGGACATGATAATCTTAATTGGCAATGATTACAACTGGTAATAAGTAGTTCTAATTGCAATAACCTACACCATCTGCAATACTTGCAACTGATTTGTAATAACGGCACAAATTATTCATTATGTCCACAAATGGGCTAATAAACAGGAGTTAATTATTCCAAAGTGAACAAAAGCAGAATTTTAACAAAGTTGAAGAAATTAGCCGTCCGATGAGGAATAAGTGGCCCTAATTAGCATTGTTTGTGCTTAATCAGCACTAATAGGTAATAACTGGCCTTAATGACTAAAGCAGTAAAAATAATGGACTCTGATTGTAAGCACCTAATTGTTTTTGAAAGTAATAATTAGCTTTGACGTTTGTAACTAGCAATAATTAAGTAGGTACCTATTTGGTACTAACCCTAACTTACTAGCGATCATAACACTAACCTATTATTAACCCTTTCTTCCCCATATTGCGCATGCGCATTACATCAGTCAATTGCCAGAATAATTTAATTACGGCACGAGGATGGTAGTATGTTCAGTTTATGGCTTTGTAACGAAAGATGGGATGACTTGGACTAAACTCTACAGAACTGAAGAGAAGAGCCCCAAGCTTTCATTTGATGTCGGATTCAAGCATGATTAACGGAAGGAAAGTGCCAAGCGGCAGCGGATTTGCACTACCGAACGATAATTAAATATCATCGCCACTTACTTTCTGGAAATGACGCCCTGAAGGACAAGCGGGACGTCCATAGACTTGTAGCGGTATTGTAGGAGACAGCTAGCCATATTTTCGAACTGCTACTGCTGTACAATAGCCTAGAATTCTGTTCTATATTTTATCGGTTCGTGAACAGATGGTATTTATTGCAGATTTTCAAGTGATCTGCCTGAGTATGTCCCTGAAAATAGTGCTAAAATGAAGGAATCTGTCTGCTGGAGTGTCACTAACCACAGTGGGAATGTTTCTGGAGCGTCACCTTCCGGTAGAGTCTCGATCATATTCAACCCTTTACTCCAGATAGCAGCCAAAGGCGTACATTCACGGGGTTCGAATCCCGGACGGTGCATCCTTTCTTTTTCGTGAATTTTAAAAAGATTTTTTTTTTTTTAGTTCTTGCTTTGGGTGTAAAGGTTAATAACGTGTACACACGTCTACGGTAATGTAAACATATGACGTGTGTAGACGTCTACGGGCTTAAAGGGTTAATTAACAAGCATTTAACTGTCCACAATGTATTAACAAAAACCAATTAGCATTAATTGTGTACAGCATCTAACCAGTACTATGTACATATAATAACATCACTGACTTTCAATAATAGTAGCTGACTGGTAATAACCAGCACTTATTGTAATAATGGCCACTAGTTGGTCAATTAGCTGTTCTAAAACCAACAGAAAATAAGCATGAATCTGCATGTAGAATTACTAGCTGGTTAATTACCTTTAACCCTTTGGCTTCCGAGAGCGCCAAATGGCGCTCTTAAAATGCCTTGTCTTATCAGCCACGTAGTGCCGCGTAGAACGCAGCAGCCACAACGATCATATCCTGTTTACTTTGTGCATGTATTGACCTCTGTACTGATATATATTTAATCAATATTCATAGCTTCCTGTACGGATATAACAACCACAAAAATGTCGCTCTCGTGCGCTATTGCACTAGTCCGCGTGGCAACTTGTCTGGTCGGTGCTGCCTTCTGGTCTTCTCAGTTTCTGTAGGTTCTCTGCGTCTGTAACCCGTCTGTGCATCTCCAGAGCCTATTCTATACTGTAGCTACTGCCTATCAGTCATCATACTCCGTGCTTTAGCTAACTATCGTGCTCAGCCAGAATATCACAAATTTACAACGCGTTTACAAGTCACGTGACCTAACACGTGTTTTCATGGCAACGCATTGTGCCTAGCGCCTCAGGGGATTTCCCTCAGGGCATTCTGCTGTGCAGTAGGGCCTAGCAGGAGCCACTAATTCTGATTACTGGAGGTAAGCTCACAGACAAAAACAATATTTACAAATCTAGGAAGCCAAAGGGTTAATATTTACAGTTCAAAAATGATTCAGAGAACTTTTGTTGAAAAGTAGCACTGATAAGTCATAACTAGCACTAATTGCTAAATAACCAGCACTTTTTTGCAATATTTGAGGTAAAATAGTTCATAACCATAATTAACTGGTTTTAAAAAGATTATCAACACTAATTAAGCGGACATTAACGGTTTAGAAATTAGAAAGCTAACAATAAATACCGTAAACTCTGATAAATAACCGGGGGCGGTTATAATTAGAATTAGCAGCCTCAATGGGCGGTTACTTTTACATGGGCAGGTATAATCACAGATCGGTTATTTTTGCAAAACAACCGTTAATAGCGTGGCAGATTTACAGAAACATCCCCTATGTTGAGATCAGCCCGGTAGATGTGGTGTCCCTTGAGGTAGAAAGCCTTCAGGCAGGCAATCTGAACGAGCTCCATAGCTTTACCTTAGCTACTGTAGCTTAGTCTTGTTCTCAGAACCCTCCACTAACCGTAGCTATAGGGTTTTCTCGCTACGACTAATGTCGACTTGTTGGTTTTCACAGTCTGATTCTCGTCACTATTCTGTACGGTCGTGTTCTACGCATTAGCTGCATGCTCTGCTTGCTATAGACATTCACACGTGCAAACGCTACAGATTCAATTTCCTGCCTGGGCTGCACGTGCAAATTATGGGCGGTTATGTTTACATAGAAGGTTTTACACGCGAGTAAACTGTTGCAGTAAATTGATCGGTTATACTAGAGGGGCGGTTACCTTTAAGGGGGCGGTTATTTATCACATTTTACGGCAGCTCGTATATACCTGTGTGTATACCCTTGTATAAATCAGTTTTCCTGTGTATACTAGTGTAAATCTGTGTACACTCGTGCAAACCAGATTACACCAGAGTATACTGGCATATACACATGTATTCTTAAGTATATCCGTGTGTATACCCTTGTAAATATAAATTTTCCTGTATGTACTAGTTTATGCATGTGTATACTTACTCGGGTTCTAAGTATGTGGAATCAAGCCTCACTACCAGTAGTGAATCTCCTCCCCCCCCCCCCCCTGACTATGGCTGGAGTATGACAGGGGATGGGGGTCTAAAAATCGAGTGGGACACAGAATATGTACTAGCCCTAAGAAACCAAGTACAGCATTTGATTAGGGGTTGCAAGTGTAAAAAGGGCTGTCAAAATAACCAGTGTGGATGCAGACAAAAACAAAACTGTGGACCTGGCTGCTTATGTCTCAAATGTTGCAACTCACCAAATTCAACAGATGGAGGCAATTCAGTGAATCCAGCTGACCCTTGTAGCTCCAGCAGCCAACCTTTGGCAATCCGGTCAGAAGTGAGCCTTTATGAGTCGGAAGAATTCAAACAAGAAATGATAATTGCTGAAGAAATTGTATTGTGCAGTGAATCAGAAGATTTGGCTAGTGATGCAAGCTTTTGTAACTCTGACGTCTCACAGGATGTTAATAGTGAAGAGGAACTACTATATTAATAGATTCACAAAATCCTATGGTATCATTTGGAGTTGTCCCAAACCCGTTTAAACACTTGCAACCAAACTCTCACTTACACTACTACTACTTTAGTGTATGATGTTAATACCTACGTGCACATTACCTGTGTTATATAACTCCATCCTCCAAATTGAAACAGCAACGCTACAGCGCTTCCGCGGCTTCAAAACTGTACTTGAAACAGCCTCCGCTAAACTACTCGTAAAATAATCAATAACTTCGACTGAACACCACTCGTGACTGAAAATAGCATATTTCTTTCCAACTAGCCATGATACAGTCTCAGATGATCACGGACGCTGCTCACAAACGCCGAGAAACTGCAGCACCCAACCAGCCACGTGGCACAGCCATTTTGTAATTGCGTCGTTTCCACGCTTGCAAATAAAATTGCGATAATCGCACCGCCGGCGGATTGACTGTATACTATGCATGTATGGGCCATCTATTGGTCTTTGGCGTTGTTATTTCAGCCTATTTGTATATGTCAATGCACTTTATTATAATAAAGTCATAAATAAAAATACAATGGGCACATGTACAAAAAATAATGCAAATTCTGGCTATGGTCTATGGATAAGTGTAGCTATCAATGCCTATGGCATAATTATATTAAGTCACAGTACGCGCCACTTAGCCTTCTCGGCCGTGACTGCAATCGCCGGTTGCTCGTGCCAGTCGAGGAGGAGTGGCCTGGCGCCTGGGAACGAGGTTAGCCAGTCTTCTACTCCGCCTCGATGCTCCACTGCATCATTGTCCGGTTGCGCAACCGGGTAGCGCTTGAGTTGTCTGGTTGTGCAACCGGGCAATGCTTTAGTTGCCCGTTGTGTAACCACGGTTGCACAACTGGGCAAATCAAACTGCCCGATGCGCAAACCCGTGGAAAGTGCCATCCGGTTGCGCAACGGGACTGTCCCGCGCGTAACCGGGTAGCGCTGGAGTTGTCCGATTGCGCGACCGGGTAGCGCTGGAGTTGTCCGGTTGCGTAACCGGGTGGCGCTGGATTTGTCCGGTTGCGCAACCGGGTAGCGCTGGAGTTGTCCGGTTGCGCATCCGGGCAAGGCTTTAGTTGTCCGGTTATGTAACCGGACAATGCTTTAGTTGTCCGGTTGTGTAACCGGACAATCCTTGAATTGTCCGGCTGCGTAACCGGGTAGCTCTCGAGTGGACGGTTGCACATCAAACTGCCCGATGCGCAACCCCGCGGAAAGTACCATCCAGTTGCGCAACGGGACTGTCCGGTTGCGTAACCGGGTAGCGCTGGAGTTGTCCGGTTGCGTAACCGGGTAGCGCTGGAGTTGTCCGGTTGCGCAACCGGGTAGCGCTGGAGTTGTCCGGTTGCGTAACCGGGTAATGTTTTATTTGTTAACCGGACAATGCTTTAGTTGTCCGGTTGTGTGTAACCGGACAATGCTTTAGTTGTCCGGTTGTGTAACCGGACAATACTTAATCCGTAATCTATTGCATTTTTTTTTTTTTTGCCTTTTTTAATATTTTGATTTGTACTGGTGTTTCCAGGTGGACACTGTCCATGGTTTGCTCTGCAAGACCCTCCCCATCCACACGCAGCTGCTTGGCCACCAATCTCCAGGCCTGCGCTTCAGAGCTGCTTCATGAAATGAGGGTCTACTTCCTAAACCTCACCACCCCGCCCTGCAGTCTCACTCTCGGACTGACACATCCCAGACCTCAGCGCCCATAGGGATGAGACTCTCACAGGCAATCACTTTCTCCAGGATTGTGTATGACCTGACAGTGCTGGATCTGAGGTACATTCCATTCACCCTCTCGCTGCCTGGAATGACTTGTGCTACCAATCCTCTCCTTCTCTACAGTAACTGCCCTTCAGCACAACATGCATGTGAAACAGTCTAGTTTGTTGTGTGTGCAGGTTATATTGGTAGCACCTGTCCAACTCTCCCTCCCTCCCAGGACTCAGCTCAAGGCCTTCCTAACACATGCCTATAGCACTCACCACGACATTAGTAACATGAGCTCATCATTATATATCTATGCAGCTAGCCATGCAGGTTTACTGCTTGGTAGCCAACGGCCACAGCAGTTTATCAAAGTGTATGTAGGCTGAGCAACACGTACGCGTACTCAGGAAGAACCTTGAAACAACATTTACAGCACTCATTTCAGCACGCACTTGCCATCTCACAGCCATGGAAGTTCTGGATTTCCCACCACAGTACTTGTGCAATCGTAGTTTATCAGCCTCATTCCCAGTTGGCAGTCTGCAGGGAATGTCTCTATTGATAGTGCCAGGTCATCCAGTGACACATACCTGTACACTTAATCAGCCAGCTTCATTATGTAAGAACTAAGCATTGTACTAACATGCATGGGTAGCCCATTCCATTAATCGTCCAATCTGTTACACTGCACGTGCCCATCCTACTTTTAGTACAGTCATTATAATACAGCTAAAAAACCTCAAGAAAAGGCTATGGCTTTGTTTGGATGAGAACAGCAGACGGTAGTAGTCCTACATGTGTGGGTGGAAAATCAGTCAGGCAACATAATATTCTCAGCCATATTGTAGCATACCAAGTTCTTCAAGACTCCTCCCAGCCTCCTCATCAGTAAACACCCGTCTAGGAAAGGATGTCATGAGGGCAAAGGGAACACTGGGGCCTGATTCGATTGCTGTAATGTGCTGGAACACCTTGTCCAAGCTGTCTGAGGCCATGAAGGTGTGGACCAATGTCTTGCCACCAAACAAGCGAATCTAAGACAGTCCATCATTAGCTCATGCCATAACATATTGAGGTACACTGAGTACTAGTGTTGGATGTTATAGCTGACCTGCAATCTACAGCTGGTATACTCCTTGGTGACTGATGGTTTGCTACTCTGGGACTGCGTTTGCAGTACTGCTGTTCCTTTTCCCTGTAGAGCCCTCTCGGCACGGTCTCTTGCTATCTGCTCACGCACCCTTTGCCTATACAAAATATACCCAAGAGCACGAGTTACTAAGAGTGACATCAATATCCCTTATCAACCAAGTAAAAGGCCATGAGTAAGCAAGCACGACTATATAGCAGCACCTATTCCCTTCAAGCAATCAAGAGAGCAACAGTAAATTAAGCGAAGTCTACTATGTGAGGCAAAGGAACTCCACGAACTCTGGCGCTGCCCATGTTTCCAGGTAACACAATAAGTTCCTTGGATAGAGCTACAGTCACGTACTTATGTACATGCACTCTTGGAAACGTTAATGGGCTACAGCCAAGCATGTACCTTGCCAGTCTCTCTTCTAGCTTCTCTCTCTTCTTCTCTTCAGCGATCTTCTTGGCCTTTGCTAGTTCCATTCTGCAGCACAATCACAAACCCAATCACATATACCTGTAAACCACCTACCATGCATTCACTTACTGCTGCTTCATTTCAGTAAGCTCTTTGCCTGTCTTCCTTCTAACCTTCTCACGTTCAATAGCCACCTATTATGCCATTGCAATAATCATGCAAGGCTATTAAACATAATTCATTCCACCCACCTTTTTCTCGTCTTGGTCTCTGTCTTGCCTCCTTTGCTTCATTTGATCCTGTAGCCTGCAGCAACAATGACTCCACATGGCAATACATACTATACATAGATATAGCCATGCTCTACCACTTTACAGACGAGCTAATCCTTACCTAGCAAGCTGTGCTGCTTTTTCTTCTACAGTAAGTGATCGAATCTCTTCAGTGGACTCCGAGAAGTTGGTGTGCTTGGTCCTTGCTGCATGGGCCTAAGCAGAGGAATACTTTACAGTGCTGCTTGGGAATCATAAAGCAGTATACAGTTCACACCTGCGCCTCAAGCTCACTGCGAAGAAGCTTCCCACAGCTGAACCAGAAGGGTAAAGTATAGCACCTGAGAACTGGCCAAAGACCACACTTAAGAAGCCTGCACTGCTTACTCATCACATTTCAGTGACTTTGCCTGTGCAGCTGTTGTACCCTCAGCTTCCAAAGAACTGGTAGGATCTCATAAAGAAAAATACTCTGAAGAGCAAGATAGCATCAATTAATAATCTATATAGTATACCCGATCCAAGTCTGTGTCCTGAAGGGTCATAGGGTTCATCAATGTCTGGGTCACTTTGGTGAGCAAGTAACCTGCAACAAAGAAAATTCCAGCTCATGCAGTTCGCACTTTGTTCAGTTTTGTTTCAACACACCAATCCATCGCTCGTTGAAGACCTTGGTTCCCCGTACTTGCCAGAGCCTTTTCACTGTATAATTACAAAACGACAAAAAACACAGAAACTGGGACACTAACGCGCTGATCGACTATACTATACGTATACCAGTATCTAAGTAGTAAGTACTTACGCTCTGTTTCTCTGGAATCCCATTTCAACCAGAGACTCTAAAGCTGTCTGTAAAGTCGCCATAGCATAGAGCCAGTATCTGCGATGGAGCACTGTAGAGATCCGAGCAGTGCCTTTTCCTGGCACTCGCGAATAAACCCTAAACAGGGAAAGCACCCAATACGCGTGACCTTTAACCTAGGCAAGTGTATTACCAGTGCAGGATATTTACATAGATAAGGCTATATTATCGATATTTACTGCTCTGAGTAACAGAGTAATTCTTACCACAACGAATTTCTGCTAAAAATGTGCGCCAGGGAATAAGCCAAAACAGCAAACCGTGAGGTACAGCAAGCAGCCTCAATCCAAAGTTCAAAGCTACGTCATCAGCACAGTTTCGCAAGAGTGCATGCAATGTCATGTAGTGGTACCCATTTGTTTTTCCCTGGTCTGTCCCATCAACAGTGAAGTTTCTAAATTTTCCTGGTTGCAATCCTGACAACTGCACATGCCTTCATGCACAACACCAGAGATTAACTTGTCTCTAATGGACTCAGTGCCAGCAGACGCCAGCCTAACCCAGTTGCACCCGAGCTGTCTCTGTATAATTGTACCAGTTCCATGATCATGGTGCTCACAATTCACGTTTCCAGTCTTGCACCTGGTTTCAGGATTGTCAATTTACATAATTATACTTGCATCCTAACTCCAACCGCCCACCAAATTTGCATCTGATGGCCTCTAAGCAAAGGGTTCTAGACGGGCAGAGTGCCACAGTCTTTGATGATAACATCCTTTGTTGGGCGGTCACCAGCCCCAGTCTTCACTTTCTCAATCCTCTTGATAACAGTCTACAGAAACAAATCCATTAGTCCAATAAACACAGTACACATGGCACAGCAATACATTAATGGCTGACCATTCCCTCCAGCACTTTACCAAACACAACATGTTTGCCATCCAACCAGGTTGTCTTAACAGTAGTGATGAAGAACTGAGAGCCATTGGTGTCCTTTCCCGCATTAGCCATGCTCAAATAACCAGGTCCTTCGTGCTTTAGTTTGAAGTTTTCATCAGGGAACTTGTTGCCATAAATGCTCTTGCCTAAAATGGAAGAGAATACAGCATTCCACAGTTCTTTGTACTTTCGCAAGCCAGCCGGTTTCCCGTCCCAAAAAAGAAAAGAAAAACCGGCTGGCTCGCGAGACTAAGTTCTTTGATGTGCAATTACTCTATTGTCCTGTTCTCACCTCCAGTGCCATCACCCCTGGTGAAATCACCACCTGGACAGAAATGTGAGGGTCTATTAGCTGGATACCATTAACACTTAATTCTTAACTTACCTTGAATCATAAAATTGTTTATGACCCGATGGAATAGGCTTCCTTTATAGCCATACCCTTTCTGGAGTGAGAAAATAATAGACAGTGTTGGATTTACATTCAGGTCCCTCACTTCGAACCACTCAGCACACCACTATAAGAGTGCCACACCCAGCAATTCTCGCGAAGCAAGGACATCCCTGCTATGCTTTGACCACATGGCTGCATGCGATACCACTAGTCTTGCGTGCCAGCCTCCCTCTGGGGGAGGTGGGCAATGAAGCCACGTTTCCATTCAGGAATGCAATGCTGTAAACAACCAAGTCATGACTGATATTGAGTGATAAACTTTAGCTAGTAGCATCCTGTGTCGTTTACTTACAGCTTGTAGTTTGATTAGTCAAATGACAAGAGGCGACTTTATGGTAAGGTAAGCCATACGCTAGTTCGCAGAAATCTCTCGTGATTTCATTCTATACTCGATATTCACATCATTAGCTCTGCAAAGATTCTGGCAGGCAGAACAGAAACGTGGCATACTAAAGAACTGCCCAGACTCACTCCTCCCCCATGGTGAGGCTGGCATGCAAGCCTGGCTACTACACACACAGCCAGTACACAAGTACCAACCTCTCCAGTCGCTAGAGTAACAAAGTTTTTAACGGTCTTGGGCACCGTCTTTCCGAACAAACCGATCTCTATACGCCCGAACTCTTCCCCATCACATTCTATATCAAAGTACACCTGTAGTACGAAAGAAGGGCCCAGGTTTAATCACGTAACAAAATACTGCATTACTGAGCACTCACTATGTCGGTCACCGTTGGTCCTTTCTTGGCATGAACGATTGAGAAGATGGACAGCACAAACAGAAAGGCGAAACGCTTCATTCTCCCCAGAAAACGCACGTGCTATTTGACCTTTGGCCTATTAAATTAAGGTAAAGGGAAAATTCGCAGACCGTGCATGGTCTGGGCTGACAGCAGCCACCGGTACAGATTGTACACTCATTTTTCCAATGAAAAATGTGTTACATGCTGAGACTAGCTAGTACTATTAAAGTCTTGCAGCCTTAAAATATGACACTTGGCATGCAATTGTGATACAAATATAAATGAAAAGTACATGTACAACTTCATTCAACACTGCTAAAGTTCAACCCCAGCTTTCTCCACTGCAAATGGCTGTTTAAGAGGCAGTTTTCCACAATCCAATATTTTCACTGGATTAAGGGGGCGATCTTTACCATCAGTGGCAACATTGCCTGCTCCGTAAACAATATCCTATACAGTAGGAAATTTAAAGGTATGCATAATACATGTCTCAATTACACGATTACTAAATGCCAGCATCAAGTACATGTACATGTATCATAGCTTACCATGCCTTCCAGGACCTTTCCAAAACATGTGTGTGTGCCATCCAACCATGGGCATTCAACAAAAGTCAGATAGAACTGGGAACCATTTGTATCAGGGCCTGCGTTAGCCATGCAGAGCCACCCAGGGCCATAGTGGTTAAAGATGAAGTTCTCGTCACGAAAATAGCGCCCATATATGCTATACCCTCCTGTACCATCTGAATTGGTAAAGTCTCCACCTGCATAGAAAATATATGTCCATAAGCGCTACAGCAAACTTAATAGTAAGCCTTGATACCTTGCATCATGAAGCCTCCAATAATCCGGTGGAATACTGTGTCTCTGTAGCCATATCCTCTCTGTGCATATAATGATGTGTGGTCATATTAAACTCTACTGTACTTTGTTACATCATGGCATTAATTATTATATACCTCGTGTGTTGCCAGAGCGACAAAATTTCTGACGGTTTTCGGGTTAGTCGCTCCAAATAGCCCCAATACTACCCTTCCTGCCGCTGCTCCCTCAATCTCCAGGTCGAGGTAAACCATCTCTGTCACGATAGGCTGGTCTGGGAGCCCCACAACCACATTGGCTGCCAAACACATCCACAGCACATGCAGAAGTGCCTGCAACATCTTGAGAGTTTGTATGAGAGTTTGACAATGGGCCTTTGTGCGAGTATTTCAGTACGGGATCCAATCCCCGTAACGCGTACCGTCCGCAGACGGGGGCGGCTGGTGCGCATGCGTACACTGTGCACGTGATTTAAAGTAGGTGGGGCTATATATGCCGAGCTGTGTACAAGATGGTGAACCTGCTTGCAGTTGTGTGGCTCCTATGCTTCGGTTCAGGTGCCACAGCTCTCAATAATGGTAAACATTTTTTTATGAAAACTTGATGATTTCAATTTTACGATTCTGTTATTCTTCTTCCTTGGCAGGCCTTGGTAAGTTGCATTTTGCAACAGTGTAGGCTGCTGACAAGTTAAATTTTATTTATTCCCAGGCCTTACTCCGCCTATGGGCTGGAACACCTGGTGTACCCAAGGAAAGTAAGTCTATTGAATAGGTGTTCAAGGCTCTAGCCCCACACAAAACTGCAATGTAGTGTTGAAGTTCATCACAATTATAGCTAGTGTGCTCTTAGCTGCCAATCACAAGTAATAAAACCATACATACTACATTACTGGGGTGGGTAATATGGTATGGTACCAGTAGCTGCTGACTGCATGACGTAACACAATAAATAAAAGAACGAGCTAATTAGACAGTTAACAGCATCCCATGATCCAGGTAGTACATGTATGATAAACATGGTGACAAATATTATGCAGGTCGTGTAGTAATCACAAGTTTAAAATTTGAGAGAAACGATGATCAGTTATTGATTTTTTTTTTTATTAAGCATGCACATATTCAATACAGTTTGATGCATTTTAATTTGTCATGAGTGGACTGACATGACGTCCAGAAAGCATTTCCTCTCTGTCCAATGCTTTAGTACCTTACTATAGCTATTTATAACACCAGTTGACAGGTAATTTCTTTCTGTCTCAGATGCGGCCGAGACTACTGTGACAGCAAGGAGATCATGAGTATCGCTGATGCAATGGCTAGCAACGGTATGAAGGAGGCCGGGTATGAGTACATCAACATGGATGGTACGTAAGCATCTATACCCATTGAGAATGCTGCCATACTGTTCTTTGGCACTTGTGCACGCTCATTATTCACATATTGACAGACAAATGGTGATTAAACACTTGACACCCTTTGAAAAAACTGCATTGCCCTTTTGTGTTTAGATTGCTGGGCAGACTATCGAGATCAGGATGGAACAATTGTGCCAGACAAAATGCGTTTTCCAGAGTACGTAGGATAATGTCCTTGTAGGCGTATGTATTAACCACCCATTTCAAACCATGTATGTACTTCCCTTATTGGCTGAAACCACAGCTCCCCCATGCACTGTTGATTACACCATTCTGGTTTATTATGTCACATCTAGAATGTTGACCTGTTGAATTAGAATGGAGACATAGCTGTAAAGCATACAATTTTATTTCTGCAGTGGACTTGAACCGGTTATCAAGTATGTTAATGCCAAAGGCTTTAAATTTGGAGTGGTAAGTCTTAAAATTTAGCTTGCTAATTTGAAGGGGATGGCCGTTCATTATCTGTACTCTTAGTTCTGCACTTTCGGAGTCAAACTGTGTTTCATTCCCAAACTTCATATTTTATGTAAGCTAGTGTGCAGATTGACAGAGTTTGGTTGTAGGCATATAGGTACATGTACAGTTTCAAAAAATTGTGCTCAATTTGCAGTCGCATGCAGATAAAGATTGTTCATTCTTCCAGTACACCGATGCTGGTGTGTATACATGTAGTGAGGGAGGACGAGAACACAAGATTCCTGGCAGTTATGGTATGACCATTCAACTACGTTATATACAACCTGTACCAGTTTTTAAACTACATGCACTTCTCGCTCATTATCGTCATATAGGCCACTATGAACAGGATGCACAGACATACGCAACGTGGGGAGTAGAATGTAAAGGCGTGTCATACCTGCTTAAATTAGCAGTATTAATGTTGACTGTGTTACTTCAGATGTCAAGATGGACTGGTGCAATACTAAGATCAATGGAACACAGCTGAACCCGAAAATACAGTATCCACAAATGGTAGGTATTTGTATGTGCATGTTATGATGTGTACAAAGAGCTGGGGTGTAAGCATGTTTCACACGTGTACCTTTCAGTCCAAGGCTCTGAATGCAACTGGCAAGCCAATCTTCTTCAATGCATGTGAGTGGGGGGTTGACGACCCTTGGAAATGGATGGCGCAGTACGCTAACTCATGGAGGACTGGCTCAGACCACCATGATGAATGGCGCTCCACCGCTGAGATCATAGAAATCAATGCTGACAAGGGCAAGTATGCAGGTACAGAGACATTTGCATGAGGATCGTACATGTTCATAGTCTAGCACTGCATTCTCTCATGTAAACTTCCAACAGGACCTGGAGGGTGGAATGATATGGATTTTCTTATGACTGGAGGCCAGGTCGATTGCGTGCCTGCAGTTAACTGATGGTTACTGTCACTTATAATTTGCACTCATGCTTACACAGGGTTGTGACAGTGGACAGCCATTTCTTCACTGTCCTGGCCAGACAGATACAGAGTACCAGAGTGAGTTCAGTCTGTGGTGCCTAGCTGGATCCTCTTTGCTGGTGGCCACAGACATCCGCAACATGACTGCCACAATGACAAAGGTAACCGCACTGTAAGTCGCGAAGCCATACCCAGGTCTTCAGAGTATCTTACTGCACAGGTGCTGCTCAACACAGAGGTGATTGCAGTCAACCAAGACAAAAATGGTACATAATAGTAAGGGTTACACCAGTATACAGTTCTTATGGCCTCATGATTTTGTTTTTGTGTGTGTGTAGGAAAAGGAGGGCAGAGAATTGGTACCTGGCCTTGCAGTGAGGTCAGCAAAGTTGGCTTGCATTCTTATAATATAAAATATGCTTATACTATTATTGCCAACTTTCTAGGGTGCTGAATACTGTCAAATTTGGGGCAAGCTGTTACATGATGGCTCCTATGCCGTGGGACTCTATAATGCAGTGAGTACATGTACATGTACCTGAAATGAGGACACCACATAAAGGACACTTTGCCATGTCCCGAATATGCTTTCTTAACATAAAATGTATCGCTGAAATGAGGACACCTCTCTATACAGGACTCTCCGTCAGGTCCCCACATGCAATAGAGCTGAAGGGGTTCCACTGTATACATATAGGTTAGGGTTGGAGTATAAACTGTTGCATTAAACGTGGCACCACACTGCTCTTATTCAGGGATTGCACACACACCATATCACACTGAATTTCAAACTGCTGGGATTCAGTGGAACAGTTACCATGAGAGATCTATGGGCCCACAAGGACCTCGGAACCTTTACCAACAAGTTAGCTGTAACTTATCTGCATAATACCTGTACCCTATAAATACACTCAGCTTGAACCTTTTTTTTTTTTAGCTACACTGCTGAAGTGGTGTCTCACGGAGTGGAAGTATACAAAGTTATCCAACTCCAATAAAGTGACTGCTTCTTAAAGATGTGTGCATGAGATTATATTAAGTGACTGATTCTTAAAGACGTGTGAGTTTATATTATATTTTTTTAGTTCACTATATACCGTACGCTGAGGCCAGTTTCATGACATTGTGTGTATGAAGAGTATGAATAGCAGTGAAATTTCAAGAGTAGAATTATGAATGGCAAATGTAAATTAACATACACCATAACAGATTACTAAAATTTAATATCAAATGAATGTACACATCATTACACTAACGTGCAGAAGAGCAATCCCCTGTTGGGCTCATGCACTTGTGATTAGCTTAATCTCAACAGTTTTGTGTGCAATTAAAGCAAGAGTACAGAGTTGTGATTCAGTCCTCCCTCAGGTTCGTCAAGCTTTTCGGTTCACCTGATACCACTCCAGCTTTGCTCTAGCTGCCTGTCGTTGACGCCGAGCCAGAGTGAACCCAGAAGCAGCAGGCGCCTTTCCCGTGGGTTTATGCAGCAGAAAACGCAGAAATAGCTGAACACATTCCTCACTAAAGCCCTGGAGACCTTTGCCTAGTTCCACGTCTCCATATAAGGGATATGTTGGTCCTGCCCACAGTACATTCTGACGACCACTTGACATTAAATTTAAGGCGAGGGTGTTGAGTTGATAGCAGATGAAAGTAAATTCACGCCCATTGGTAATGATACCCTGCATGGCCAGGGGGTGAACAAGGTCCTCATTCAGGGGATATCCATACTGCACCGTACGACCTACTGCTTGAGAAAATAACTGCATCAGTCCACAAGCAAGCAGTTGTTCCCGAGTTCTACTCTTATAATCAGACATAAGGGTCGTGTGGGCAAAAGGAAATGGACTGTATAGCTTGCAGCCACCAAAAGGTACGATTTGGTCAAAACTGTGTTCAAACAGCCCCAGTGAGAAGGGCTGGAATTGCACAGATGGCACTTTACTTCCTCCCCTGAATTCTGGGTCTGAGAAAAGCTGTAGTGGCACAGACGTGTGTAGGATATACAGAGGGTTTGAGCGACATAGAAAATTGTTTCCATTCATTCGCCAAAAACACTCGACTTTGGGGTCAACAGTAATGCTGGATTCGTTAAGGTGGTGATAGTATGGTGCAAGGGGCCACAGGGTAGCCATAGCGACCTGTAGCAAGCTTAAAGCCTTCCCTGATCGAAGCTGATTGAAAGAATCCCTGCGAATTTGAAATGCAAGTGTCTCCTGTACATGCTTCTCAACGTCAGGCAGTAGACTCTCTGGCAACGGTACAGCAGCAACTCCGTCTGGTAAACCTTCAATAACTGTTGATTGGGTGAGCCACTGATACTTGGAGAGGGGGTCTACAGTCTGTGTGTGAGGGTGTACAACAAAACATTTCCTCCATTGGCTACCATGGCCAAGCAGATGTGGAATCGTTTTCTTAGGAACATGAACGTATCCATAGTTCCTGCAGCCAAGTGCAGCGCTGCACACTTTCCTCCGACAAACTATTCTTCGCAGCATGGTGACACACAGATATACGCTGCCACGGCCACGTGCTCACGGTATATCGATAGGCGGAGTGTAAAATCGCGCACACACACGTACACAAAAAAAGAGTTGAGTTTGCAGGCGGCTTTAGCTGGGATTGCAGCAAACTATGCTTGTAAGTGCTGCAAGACCAACAGAGCATGCAGCCGGAGCAGCTGAGTTTCGAGAGTTCCAGTGAAAAGCTCCGGCAGCTGGTTCGGAGAGAGGGAAAGACTGCCAGGAACCTCGTCACTTGGTCAGTGCCCACAGTTAGCCGCTCCATGCCGATGCTTGGTCATGGAGCCATGCGTGGGAGGTCGTCAACTAGAGCTCGAAATAAGGGTGGCCGTTCAAAGTCCGTCTCTCAGGCCAAGCCAGCTACACGGTCACAGAGCCACAATGCTGCTGCAT
>CBDBCZ010000003.1:0-13549 GCA_965203295.1 Nitrospirales bacterium
TGGTGTACGGTCAGATGAATGAACCACCTGGAGCGCGCCTTCGAGTTGGGTTAACGGGTCTCACCATCGCAGAATATTTCCGTGATGAAGAGAACCAAGATGTGTTGCTCTTCGTCGACAACATCTTTCGATTTACCCAGGCGGGGTCCGAAGTCTCGGCTTTGTTAGGCCGGATGCCTTCTGCCGTCGGGTATCAGCCGACGTTGGGCACCGAAATGGGGGTATTGCAGGAGCGCATTACCTCAACCCGAAAGGGGTCAATTACGTCTGTGCAAGCGATATACGTGCCTGCTGATGACTTGACGGATCCAGCCCCGGCAACGGCATTTTCTCACTTGGATGCCACCACCGTGTTATCACGCCAATACGCGGAGTTGGGCATCTATCCAGCAGTCGATCCTCTTGATTCGACGTCCCGTATCCTTGACCCTCATGTTCTTGGGCAAGAACACTACAATGTGGCTCGCTCCGTGCAAACAACTCTTCAACGATACAAGGATCTTCAAGATATCATCGCCATTCTTGGTATGGATGAACTTTCGGAAGATGATAAACAGGTTGTCGCTCGTGCGAGAAAACTTCAACGATTTCTGTCCCAACCCTTCCATGTGGCTGAAGCGTTCACAGGCACCCCTGGGAAATATGTCAAACTGAAAGATACCGTCGCGAGTTTTAAGGAAATTATCGAAGGCAAATATGATGATCTGCCCGAACAAGCGTTTTATATGGTTGGTTCGATCGAGGAAGTAGTCGAAAAGGCTGAAAAATTAGGGCACAAACGATAGATCATGGCTGCAAGTTCTGAAACAACTCAATCAAGTGGTCGGCTACTCCTTGAGGTCGTGACACCTGAACACTTTCTGCTAAGCCAGAAGGTGGACTATGTCATTGTCCCTGGCAGTGAAGGGGATTTTGGTGTCTTACCCGGTCACTGTCCCTTAGTGTCGACTCTCCGCATCGGTGAACTCCAGTATCGGATCGGTGAACAGACGGAGTTTGTCCCAATCCTATCGGGTTTTGCGGAAATGACTCCTTCCACGGTAACCATTCTGGCTGATATTGCTGAGAAAGCCGAGGATATCGATATTGATCGAGCCTTAGCAGCCGTGGCCAAGGCTGAGGAACGGCTGGAAAGGGGCGGCCTTCCCTCGGATGTTGAAGAGGCCAGGGTCAGCTTGGAAAAAGCCCGCCTCAGAAAAAAAGTTGCCGAACGGCTTCACCAGCATTCCAGATCCTAAACATTTCTTCCCATCCTTTCTGTTCCCATGCCTCACGTTGAAACGCGAACTGAATTCATTGTTTCTGCTGGGGAAGGAGTGAAACGCCTCGACCATTTCCTTGCCAACCGAGACCCGCATTTTTCCAGAACTGCGCTGCAGCGATTAATCCTCGATGGGCACATTACCCTTGACGGGGAAATCATCAAACCCAGTCATAGGATCAAACCAGGAGATCGAATTCTTTTGAAGGTCCCCCGGCCTGAGCCAATCGATATTCAGCCTGAGCCAATTCTGTTAGAGATTTTGTACGAAGATGAGCACCTTTTAGTGATCAATAAACCAGCCGGTCTTGTGGTGCACCCCGCACCTGGGCATTGGTCCAGAACCCTTGTAAACGCGCTTCTTCACCATATGCAAAACTTCTCCAGCTCCTTGTCGAGCATCGGAGGAAAGGAACGGCCTGGACTTGTTCACCGCTTGGATAAGGAAACCACGGGGGTTTTGGTCATTGCCAAGGATGACAAAACGCATCGGTCCCTCGCCAACCAATTCAAACGCCATAGTATTACTCGAATGTATGAAACTCTCGTGTGGGGGAAGCCAAAAACGGGTGAAGGAACCATAGAACTCTCGATTGGTCGGGATACGAGGGACCGGAAAAAAATTTCCACACGGACCAACAGACCAAGAGAATCGATCACCACTTTTCGTATGAGAAAACGATTTGGAAAACTCGCGGCTCGAGTTGAGTTATTCCCGGGAACTGGAAGGACCCATCAACTTCGTGTTCATCTGTCCTCTATTGGGCATCCGATTCTGGGTGATACCACTTATGGAGGAAAAAAGGTAGCATGGATTGGCGAGATGAAAATTCCCAGAGTGATGCTTCATGCAAAAACATTAGGCTTCATCCATCCAGTGAAACAAAAAGACATGACCTTTACCGCTCCTCTTCCTCATGATATGGAACATGTCATGATTGGGTTGGAAGAATTCACGACAGTTCAAGCGGAGTAACCAAGGATACGTTAGGAATTGAATCTACCAGTCAACTTCTTGCCTGTTAATGAATGATAACAATGAGTCATCAAAAAGAAATGGAACCCGGCCAAATACTGGACATCTTTGGGGAACTCATCGCGAGCCTCTCGGCATTTGCTGCCAAGGTTCCGGCTCATTCATCGATGGCCATTCCCGGAGGCATTCGGCCGACTCTCGAAGCCATAGAATCGTATGAGGAGATTGTCTATCGATTTCGCGATGGGGCTGGGTTCACGTATAAGACCCTGAATTCATACTTCCTGGAATCCCTGGAGGCCTTTGAAGCTGGAAGGGTTTTTCATGTAGTTCCTCCACTCCTTCAGGCAATCGAGCAACTTGTGGAACTGCATAAGGAAGAAAAAGTGACGTTTACATCTGTTCAGCAGGATAAAATTCGTGATCTTCAACGGCGGTTACAAAAAATTCTTCCAGAAACGACTAAACCAGAAGTCGATCTCCCTCCTCCGACAACATATTGAATGGACAGATACTTTCCGAAATCATACAAGAACGGCATATATATCCGTGTCAGAAGAGGATAGTCAGCAGATCAACGGACTAAAAATCCAAGCCCCAGTATCTGGTTGACAACGATTGGGGAAATTGATGAAATGACTAAAACGCGCCTGTAGCTCAATGGATAGAGCATCAGACTTCGGATCTGTTTAGAAGGGATTGCTCAAGTGATTGAATACTTGGGTAATCCTCCCCGTCTTTACTGGATAAAATCAATTTTCAAGTTTGCTTCTCTTTGCTTCTTTTCGCCTCAATTCCTTCTCGTTTGTCCGTCATGCTAACACTTATCTAACACCTGGGGTACTGGTAAAAACTGAGAGGGGAAGCCTTTGTCGGCAGGCGGGGGGGCTGTTTAGGGAACCCGACGCCTAGCCATGCATACCCCTTTGCCTCAATAAGAACTGTCTGGGCAAGTGGTGGTTCTGCGAAGGTAAAGGTGGCCGGACTCTGTGTCTGGGTCGTCTGAGTCCCCTAGAGGATTTCAGAAGGTTCCCGTTGAAATGTCAGATCGGTTTTACTTCATCCGGCGGGATGGTTGCGAGCATGCCTTCATCAGTCACCCCAAGATCCCAAAGAATTTCTTGAGTGACTAGCACAGGAAAAACATAGTATCCCCGTTCGACGAGAGGGGCGGTGATGGTGGTCGCAAAGAGTTCCGGAGCGTCGACGGCCGTGGTCTGGTTGAAGTAGGAGCAACAACAATTGACCGCGGATGGTGTTCAATAAGTTTCGTATAATAGTCAATACGAGTACCGCAGGCAACGAGGATCGACAGCAAGGCGATTCGCCCGCCAAGAGGGTTTTGAAACGATACCAGCAGACTCGTTTTACCCGAACCAGCTGGATTGATAAAGTATTTCGGACCAACCACCGGGAAGCGAGCTACGAGACCCCTCGGTTTGGAGATGATCACGTTCTCTGCGCGACAAATAGGGATCCAGCTGATCTGATTTGTGACTACATTTGGCGTTTTAAGGAGTAATGGTCATGAATACCTTAAGTCCTGATCTTGTGACTTGGTGGATAGGATTTCTTCTGGCTACCTTGTTTATTCCCGGAGTGGTTGTGGCTTACTTCTTGTTTCCTGCCCGCACTCGGCTTGCTCAAATGGAGAAAGTCAGCGAGCGTGCAAAGAATATTATGTCGGAACATTATCAAGATGCTCTTCGACAATACAAAGAAAGCACAGAAAAAATTATTAACGATCGTTATACATTTGGGAATTATTGGTTCCCTCTTTTCTTCCTTACCCTTGTGTTAGGAGTTGGATTCTTTTTGCTATTTTCCTCAGCTTATCCACTCTATAAATTCCACACATTAAATGAATTATTGCTGGCTATTCCCAATGCTGTCTTCTATGGATTTCTTGGTGGGACTTTCTTTGTCCTTTTCTCTGTGATTAATCGCTACCGATCAGCTGATATCTACCCTCAACTAGTACTTGGGTTGGGTTATCAAATTTTGTTCTCGGGGGCTGTGGCGTACTTCGCTGTAAACCTATCTCCAGATATTGTGGATCCTCTATTGGCCTTTGGCGTAGGCTTTATCCCTTACAAAGAACTGACCGATTGGGTACGACAAAAAACCCAGACCAAACTAGGAGTGGATGGATCTCAAGGTTCATCAGCAGAAATTGTTGGAAGTGATAATTTGTCAGCGCTATAAGGCATGCACCAAGCGCACCGAGAGCGATTGGGAGAAGAAAAACTTCTCACAGTCCAAAATCTAGCATTCATGAATCCGTTCTCTCTTTTTCTCAGCACCTCTTACGATATGCCCCTTCTCATAGATTGGATCGATCAAGCGTATCTTCGCTTATACCTGAACGAGGCGCAGATCAAATCTTTAGCCCCCATCGGAATCCGCTGCGCTATTGAATTGTCCCAAGTTAGTCAATTAGAGGCCAACCATAAAAAAGCCTTGCTTAAAGCCATTGCTGAAGCACTTGGGAAAAGCGAAGAAGCTGCCAAAAATTTGGTGGAACAAGCAGCTTCAGACCCCTAAGTGGAAAGATTAAACCTCTTTTGGCAGGAATTTGGAGGGGGAGGGCCTTAAAGTTGCTGCCTCAATAAGTACGTGGGTGGAGAAGCATGTCGATCAAGATGGGGATGTGATTGACATCCTGGTTCAACCCCGTCGCGCGGTCCGCTGATCATTAACGTCAGGCCGCCAAACAATGGAGAGCAGACGTTAGGTTGGCCCTACTATTTGCCTTACTGATTTCCGAGAGCATCACACTCAAAAAGGAAAGGATTATGAGATTGGGAGAAATTTGTAAAACAAAACAATCCCCTGCTACTTTTAATCCATTGCAAATTTTCACACTCTTCTTAGTCGTTGGTCTCCTAACAGCCTGCACATCTGCAAGAATTAATCAGTTTAAGCAATTTTCACAAGCGAGCGTAGTGTATTCTAATGCCACTGATCTTTTAACGAGAGAGGCTGGGGAAGCGGCTATTGATGCAGACTCTGCGATCCTAAAAAAAGTAAGGCCAAGTCTGAACCCATCAGACTTAAAGGTGAGTATAGTCACCCAGAACGAGTTGCTAAAGGAACGTCTAGAGCTTCTAGCTGACCTACGACGTCATGCATTCATACTAAGAAATTACTTCACCGCCCTAGGTGTGCTGGCTGAAAGTGATGCCCCCAGCGGAATTGGGAAAGCTACAGAAGGTATTGTCACATCGTTGGGAGAGGTCAATAGCCGAATCAATACCGCAACCATCGGCGACCAAAGCGTGAGTGACTTTGTCGGAGATGCAGTCCCAATAGTCGTAGCTCAATTTCAGAGAGCGGCTCTAGAGAAAGAATTAAAATCTAGAGCCGAAACATTGGAGAGGGAACTAGATTTACAACAGGCAGCCATGGAGGCTTTATCAAAATCCATGAAAACCGATTTAAAAATTGTTCTAGGTCATCAGGAGAGTGAGGAGATAGTAAGACCCTATGTTTCTTCGGCCAATCCCCTTCCAAACAATTGGACTAAGAGACGTCGAGAATTACTTACATCCACTTGTAACCTTGCCTCTGTTGAAGCTGCTGCCGACGCTGCAAAAAACTTAAAACTCTCCTTTGTGCCCTGGTAGAAAAAAGATTCCAACTAGGTGATATCCAGCTATTAATCCATGACATCAATCAAATCATAAACAATCATAGAAAATGTTAGGGGAGAAGGAACCCAATCCTAGGAAAGGCAGGACAATTTTATGACACCAGGTGAAATACGAAAACAGACCATTGCACAACTATGAAAGATTGTTGCAGCAATGATGTCCCTAGAATGGGACCTCGCCCTAGACGGACAATCAAAAGCGGTTGAAGCCAAGGCAGCTAAACTCCTGTTAAAAGTTCAAAGAACCAGGCTTCGATTAATGAACGCTGAACTAAAAGATATTCGAGACAAGCTTAAGGCAAATGAAACTGCTCTTAACCAAGGCACACAATCTCTTCAGGGTGCTCTTGGAAACCTACAGGATGTCCAAAGAGTGCTAGATGCTACGACAGCCTTCGTCCAAATAGCAGCAAAAATTGCAGCATTTGTATAGGTATTAAGAGTGCCTCAAAACCCGAAAACTGAGCCATGTGTTATCAGATTTTGGTGAGATTTAGATAATCTCAAATGGAGGCAGCCCCTGAGGGCTCCCCACAAAAACCGCTTGTTTCCCAATGGATTCGAGAGTATCTTTTGCGAAATCGCGTACACATGGCATCAGCACCATCTTCGTGACATGGCTTTATCCGTAAAGGAGGAGATGCCATGCACGCGATGCGATTCTTACATTCCCACCTCAAAAAAACCTGTCCGACTCTCCATGCCAAACGTTTAGCAGTGCTGCTGAAGGCGGTGGACACCGTCACACGCCCTCACCGGCTGACCCTGACCGCCTTAGGTCGAGCGTTACACCTTTGCCATGGACGTACGCCACTCCAATATTGCGCTGGGCCAACGCCTCCTCCAGGTTTGCGGCTAGGAGATACCATTTTATGGCTTCTTGATAGTCCTTTGGTTGAGGTGATTGTGTGGTAACAACCATTTCAACCAGAGCGCCGCGTCTTTTCAACTCATCTCAAACACTACTTTCGAGTATAGCTCAAGCGGCAGTTTACACCGGCCTAGCGGTAGACACTCTCTACAAGATGGTCAGCCAGCGCCGTATCCCGTACGTCAAGGTGGGGCGGCTGGTAAGGTTTGACATGGCCCTTTTAGACACGTGGATCAAGCAACACACCGTGATGCCGATGCCTGAAAAATAAGTTGACTACTGTTTCGGTAATCATCCACCAACCACAGAAAGGAGGGACTATGGGACTCACAAAAAGAAACGGCAAGTTCTATGTAGAGTTCCGATCTGTCGATGATGACGGAGTCTTAACTCTGCCACCGCGTGGGACAAAAGGGGCGAAAATTAAACGTTGGTGTACCGGGACAAACAACAAAACTGAAACAAGGCGACAAGAGGCGAAGATTAAAACTGATTTGATGATGGGAAAAATACAGAGTGGCCCTGTCCATGGTCCAGTGACTTTTAACGCATTGGAAGAGGCTTACCTTGATTTTCCTGCCATTAAACGGCAGTCTTCGTACAAGTGGAAGGTATCGATTGTCCGAGGCCGATTTATCTCGTTGTTTGGAAAGAAACTGTTAACAGCTATTTCATCAACCTTGATTGACAAGTTTAGAGAAGAACGAAGGAAAGATCAGGGGTATGGTGGGACGACCCTGAAAGTGGCAACAATCAACCGTTCTCTTGCCTTGCTCAAACACATGTTTTCTTATGCAATCCGGGAAGAATGGCTAGAGAAGAACCCAGTTAGTCAAATTCAGTTAGAAAAGGAGAACAATGTTCGGGATCGCGTGTTGGATCCAGAAGAGTTTGATCGTCTTCAAGATAACTCTGCTCCACATTTGCGGGCCATCAATGAAATAGCCTATCAGACAGGTATGAGACTTGGGGAAATACTTGGCCTCACGTGGGACCGAGTTGATTTTAAGACGAGTTTTATACAACTTCGCGCGGAAGATACCAAAACTGACGATGCCCGGCTTATCCCATTGTCTCCTGAGTTGACGGTTCTCTTAAAGGACCTGTATAAAGTGCGCTACCTACATGAGCCCCATGTGTTTCTTGTTAAAGGGAACTCAGTAAGCTCGATTAAAACCGCGTTCAATGCGGCGTGTCGTCGAGCAGGAATTGAACGGTTTCGATTCCATGATCTTCGGCATACGGCTGTGACGAATATGCGTCGGTCGGGGATCGATCACCTGACCATTATGCAAATTACAGGGCATAAAACTCTGGAGGTGTTTAAGCGGTATAATAGCTTCCTTGAAGGAGATTTAAAGGAAGCCGCTCGTAGATTGAACACTTTTCTAACACTTGCCCACCAAGCCGCAAATACCTTCTCGCATAACTCATTGATAAGTCACGATACGCGCCTGTAGCTCAATGGATAGAGCATCAGACTTCGGATCTGAGGGTTGGGGGTTCGAGTCCCTCCGGGCGCGCCATAAAGTCAAGCATTTAGAAGCACTCCCTCAGATACCGGAGACCCAGGTTGCGTCTAGGTTGGGTTTTGGCTCTCAAAACCCCCTTCATCTAACCGATTGACCCAGTCACGATTCCGATTGCGAAACAGGTGGCCGCAGGTGTCCATGGTCACCTGAATGCTGCTATGGCCCATCTGTTCTTGAATGTATTTGAAATGCGCTCCCTGTTCGATCAACAAGGAAGTGTAAGTGTGACACAAGACTACGTTCAAACATACAAGCGGTCCAACTTGGTGAGTGCGGACGGAGACGAAGAGGCTAGAGAGGTTCGGGACTATCTTGCTAAAGAAAAGATGACCCCCGTATGGCCGAAGCCTAACGGCTGGCCAGGGAGTGGAGGGCGATATCCGCCAAGTGAATCTTCCAAGGATTGGTGTGAGTGAGGTGAAGGGTTTGACCAAAACTACCGTACCCCTTTTCATGGTGATTGGCTAAAGCCTCATACTGGCTGCACCAGCCTGAGCGTTTTGGACTTGCTCTGAATCGGTGGACACTCCTAAGCTTAAAATTAAAGCAGAGGAGGACCCGGTATGACCAAAGGGAAATTTGCAGACGAGTTCAAAGAAGAAGCGGTCAAGCAGGTCATCGAGCGGGGGTACGCCGTGGGCGATGTCGCGAAACGCTTGGGGATTTCGGTGCAAAGTCTGTACAAGTGGGTCAAGGTGTATGCCCCCAACACCACCGATCGGTATGAAGCCGAACTCAAAGAGGTGCGGCGCGAGACCCTGAAGCTGAAGGCGGAACTCAGTCGAGCTCAGGAAGAGCATGAGGCGAATGGCCGCACCTATGGTGCCCCCCGCATTCTTTGCGATCTGCGAGAAGTGGGGGAATGTGTGGGCAAGAACCGGATTGCCAAGCTGATGAGGCGCCATAAGATCCTCGCCCAGCGAGGGTATAAGCCACCCGGCGTGCGTTATACCAAGCCGGCGGTGGCTGCCCCGAATCGCTTGGAGCAACAGTTTGCGATCGACCGGCCGGATCATGTGTGGGCGACCGACATCACCTATATTCGGACCTACGAAGGGTGGCTCTATCTGGCGGTAGTGATGGATCTCTACTCACACCGGATCATCGGCTGGTCGATGAAGGCCACCCTGGCCAAAGAAATTGTGCTGGATGCCTTACTGATGGCCGTCTGGCGACGCAAGCCCAAGCAGAACGTCATTATCCATTATCCATTCGGATCAGAGGTCGCAGTTCAGCAGCGATGACTGGACTCGATTCTGCCAGACACATGCGTTGCTCCCCAGCATGAGTCGCCGAGGCAACTGTTATGATAACGCGCCGGTCGAGTCCTTCTTCGAGAGCTTGAAGAAGGAGAAAATCCGTCGCCACATCTTCAAAACCTGTGAAGTCGCGCGAGCCGAATTATTCGATTATATTGAGGTGTTTTATAATCGGGCGAGACGTCATCAACACCTAGGAAATATCAGCCCAACAGACTATGAGCAACAGATGGCAAAACTAGGCTGAGTGTCCACGCAAACGAAGCAAGTTCAAAATAACGTGACATAGGGTTTACAAGTGTTGAACTTAGCCTAAACTGGTGCTAGGCTGGCTCGTCAATCGATCGCTATGGGGCCTAGCGATAAAGGATAAAAGGTGTGAGAGGCCCTCAGCAGACGTGGACTGGTGAAAAAGATCCTTCTTGAAATAGGTCAGATGAGACGAAGCTTTGCAGGGCGGTTGTCTATCTCCCCTTCCTATTTCTCCCATCTCTGGGACAATCTCGAACACAGTTAAACGGAGGTAGATGTGAACCAAAAAATCTATGTTGGCAACCTTGCCTACGGCTCGACAGATCAGGACTTGCAAGAACTCTTTGCACAGCATGGGACAGTTCAAACGGCAAATGTTGTGACAGATCGGGAGACTGGCCGATCCAGGGGATTTGGATTCGTCGAAATGGCGAGTGCAGAGGAAACACAAAAAGCCATTAGTGCATTGAATGGGACCGAGTTTCAGGGTCGAAACCTGGTTGTGAATGAAGCCCGTCCCCAAGTAAGAAAAAGGGGTCCTAGGGAAAGGGGGCCAAGGTCATACTAAAGGTTTGGTCAGACAGCACTGACCATTTTCAGGTCCCCTATATCGTGGGTATTGGGAGGACAAGCCAAAACTCCCAGGAAAGAGGCCTACCGTCTGGCCCAAATCTCAATTGTTCTCACCTCTGTTCTCAACTCCGAGTAAAGTCTGCTAGTCTTTTGCATCGTGAAATCGCCTATGGCTTTGTTGGGCGATCGTCATCTCTGGATCTCTTCTACTCTCCATTCTAGAAATTCGGAAAACTCTTTTTGGGGACAATGTCAGAGGCATGGACTACGGACAGATTCTTTGTGGGGCTTGTCGTTAGGTCCAATGTTCCCTAATCAACTAGGACGAAGGTATCTAAGATAATGAAAATACTGTGAAAATCGAAATTTGATTTTTAACTTTACAATCTTGATCATTGACGGTATTCTAGAGATTACTCGCCTATACAGTGCTGTTGCGGATTCCCTTCACCCTCATGTGGGAAGGGGCTCTTAAGACGGTAGGGTGAGTTTCTTTTTGTGGAAAACACTTCAAGGACAGCACCTCACTTTCATGATTCACAAAGTAAGGGTCCAAACAAGGGCAAGGTTCCTTGGGTGAATAATGTGTATCTATATCTAGAGGATTTCTATTCATGACTCATCATTCTGAACAACAAACAATCGAACTCACCAGAAACTTTGACTATATGACGACATTTCTCTTTAGCCTTGTCACGCTTGGGGCAATTATTGGGCTTCCCACCTTTGCCTATTATTATGATTTTACTTGGTTGGACTGGACCATGTTTGCCATTCTTTACATGATTTCGGGTTTGGGAATTACAGTGGGGTACCATCGCCTCTGCGCCCATCGAAGTTTTGACTGCCCAGATTGGGTGAAGAGAGTGTTATTAATCGCCGGTGGGTGGGCGTTGGAAAACTCCGCACTGAAATGGTCTGCCGACCATATTCGGCATCATGCGCGATGTGACCTGGAAGAAGACCCCTATAATGCCAAACTAGGGTTTTGGTATAGCCATTGCGGCTGGCTCTTTTGGAAGGATCCCCATAAGGCTGAGAAGTATGCCACCCGCCTTAAACAGGATCCTGTGGTCATGTGGCAAAACAAGTATTATGTGCCTATTTTCCTCTCCGGGTTTTTGCTCCCCTTTGTTGTAGGCTTTCTTTATAATGGATGCTTCAGTGCTTTGGGGTGCTTCCTTCTCGCAGGGTTAGGACGGACGTTTTTCGTTCTTAATTCCACTTTCTGTATTAATTCAGTCTGTCACCTATGGGGGAGCCAGCCACACGGAACGAGTGATTCCAGCCGGGATAGTTGGTGGGTTTCCTTAGTCACTTTTGGAGAAGGCTATCACAACTATCACCACATTTACCAAAGCGACTATAGGAACGGACCAAAGTGGTATAATTTCGATCCTTCTAAGTGGTTGATTTATTCACTCTCCCTGCTTGGATTAACCAATTCCTTGCGCCGAGCGACCACGACACCAACCCGCTGAAAATTTCATAGTCTTTACTCTCACTCACCGACACAGATGACCTGAAGCGTGGGACCTTTTCTTCAATTTCCCATTTTCTTCTCCCCATTGAAGGGGATTCAAGAATTTAAAACTCCCTCCTACTCTCTGGCACTTTATTGTTTCATTCCACCATTGGGGACACGCCCATATTTCGGTAACTCTCCCAAATTCGAACTCTAAAGATTGAGTCTTTTTCAAAAAAAAAAGACCTTGCCGAATGCATCGACAAGGCCTTTTTCATCAAACAGATTTCGATTGGTTGCGGGGGAGGGATTTGAACCCCCGACCTTTGGGTTATGCATACCACTACAGCTTGCGCTGCCTAGCTGAACCAGTTTGTGGTCTGGACTTTCTCTTCACCCTCGGTCCGGCTATCCCGCCGTTAGGGTGCCTGCCGTTAAGTCTCTACACCTTCTCTGTTAGTCTTTCCACTATCAGAGCTTGGCTCGGGATTACCGCGCCACCGGTTTCCCCGAATTTGACAGGTGATCGCACAGAAGTTTCCTTCTGTACAGCCCGATGTAGGATTGATTGCTAAATGTGGCAGCAATAGGCGAATGAGAGAATCCTACGAAATTGAGCCCAACGAGCTACCAGACTGCTCCACCCCGCGACGCAATAGTAGCATAGGCCGTGGAGGAAATGTCAACGCAAGTGTGTTGGACTTTTTGAAATTCTGGTCCTTGTGCTATCGTGGAATACGATGATCGTCGCCATCGTCTTTGGTCTCTTGTTATTCGTGATGCTTCTCATCGGGGATTGGTATCAATTCACCAACCTTCGAGGACTCTCTGCCCGATATGGGTGCGGAATTTCTCAACGAGAGGAATGGTTGGAAAACAAGCAGGCAGATGGCTTGAATAAACGGTTCGACCAAAATGGGTTTTTACAATTGCCCCATGGCATGGCACGATGGTTTGACAGTCAACAAGTGATTGTCATCAGACCCTTTTATGGGCTATTCGCTATGCGTTTTCGAACAGCGTGGCCTCTCAAAGGCACCATAGACGTTTGCTCTACAGAGCAAGCCCTTGCCTTTAAGCTCGTCAAACGCATGCCGTGGTCCTCGGCCATTCTTGCACTCATCTGGCTTGGTCTTGTAAGCCTGGGCACATTGGCTTTTCTTGTCTCTTTTGCCATGGATGGCGGATTTGGATCTGCAGGAGGACTGCTGATGGGTCTGGGAGTATTCGTACTAGGGGTGTTGGTTCTGGCCTTCGGGTTGATCCTCATTTCCCTCGCCTATAAGCTTGAGGACCAACGTCTGATGCAAGTGTACGAAGAACTTTGTCATGCTTTGGTGGCACTCCCTACCTCTAAAAACCTCAAATGGGAAGGACCATCTTAGTAATTCGTTTACGACTCTTTTTCGATTAGATCTGTCAATGTTTTCCTGATGTTTTCAGCCCGAAATTCGGGAATGGTAAAAACCCACCCTTGAAGTCTTTGGTTGAGGCCGGCTACTTCCGCTTGAACGTCTTCTTCCGATTTCATTTTTGGTGTCTTGGGTTCGCTTTCATCCGCTTGTTTGGCGTTTGGCGATGAGTCCTGAAACCCTTGTTCTTTTGATATCTCCTGGTTGTCGCCTTTTTTAGGAGCTTGATCAAGCTTTTGAATAATGTTCCGATCAAACCCCGAAGAGACGGTGACGTAGGTCTTCCCATCTTTTTT
>CBDBCZ010000004.1:0-90686 GCA_965203295.1 Nitrospirales bacterium
TAGCTATTATGCCATTGTATGTACTGTCTTAAAGGCCATCCCTGAAATAAGGACACTTTTGTATTTAGGATACTTAGCCAAAAGTGTTTTCTTAATGTAAATATACGTAGCCCTGAAATGAGGACACCTCTCTATACAGGACACTTCACCAGGTCCCCAAGGTGTCCACATTAGACGGGTTCCACTGTAAACATGCTAGAAACTCACTCTGTCTCCCTGTGCTCAGTGGAAATGAGAGCCTGAAAAGGAAAGATAACTGATATAAATGCTACGTATGCACAATTGTACGTACATCATGAAGTACTTTACCTGCTTAGACATCAGCTTGGTGTGCAGGAGGTACCACAGACAGGCCACCAGAGGCTGGAAGGAGGGGGAAAGCTATATGGCAGGTACTAAATAGCTACATGTAGCAAACAAGTCTACATCACACAACGCCATAATGATATTTGTATTCCTGGTGGCGGGTTTGAAATTAAAGGGAGGGAGCAAGTGGAAGTGACAGAAGAATTTGAAGGAGCTTGCATAAAAAGGGCGTGCACATGGCAGAGAAATATTAGATATGGTTAATACAAATACTATATGTATGCTGTGTTTAATACATGTATGTACGTATACAAAACTCAAATTAATTAATTAATTAACCAAACCACACCTGGCTTTTACAATAGTTGGAAGGGCTGCCTCAGCAGTATATTTGCTCTGCTCCAGCCTATACTGACAGCACCTGAAAAGCAGCTCTCCAATACAAACCTGTGTGAACAACAGCAATTGTGGAAAATGCATACAAATATATCCCTTGCTAGGTCTACCATTTCACAATTTATTTAGTGACACTTCTTACTACACAAGAAATTTACATGTAAATGGTGGACCACACGGCTGGATGCAGTTTCATATACACATATACATATGGCAGGTACTAAACAGCTACATGTAGCAACCAAGTCCACACGGAGTGAGCTGTGAAAAGCAAGACAGTGTTTTGTTGTAGTGTTACTTAGCGCACAATAATATGCTCATATCGCTGCTGCAGTGACCATGCCATTGACCACACACCCGCATATGCAGGCGGAGCTATATTATTATAGCTAGGATAATGAACCATTACCTAGGTGGTCAAGGCTATTCACTTGCTACTGTCAAAGGTCCCATCATCCAAAACATTGCTGAAACCATTATTATGGATCTAATAATGACCTACATGCACATATTATAACAAGGACAATTTGCATACTGAAAAGTATATTTTCAATTGAAGTGCACTTAACTGTAAGGGCAATACATTATTCCTTCTGGGCAGCTCACTTCACCTGCATCTCATGGCAGAAGTAAGGATAGGACCCCTGTGCCAGGCCACTTTGCAGAGTTGAGAGCATTCTTACGTACCATGCATGAGAGCACCCAATGTAGGCTAAGCCTCTTCCACATTTACAAGTTGAGCCTGTTATACTAAAAGCAAGCATGTACAAACTGCCTCACACAGCAACATGTCAACATGTGAAATAGTGAGAATAACGTGTGGCTATCTCCACTTGTACATAAGCTACACAATGCTACAAACCTAAGAGCTGTAGCCCTCTCATTCTCTCTGTTGGCTGATGTTCATAAATCTCCAATTGTACGTAAGTTGGAACTATAGCTACGTAGCCTACCCTCTTAAAACAAATCGTATAGATCCCTGAGCAACAAATCGAGATGGCATCTGTACATGTATCTCTGGCCAGAGACTACATGAGGTGCCATTTCCTCAAAAACATCATACATGCCTTAAGCTCGAGATTGTATTCCTATCATGTAAGCGTGGCTGACATACATATATTATACAAGCGCTGACTAAAATTCCATTTGCCTCATGCTAAGGTGCTTGGCAGTAAACAAAAAATATGTGTATGCTGTTGTTCAAATTGTTTGTTTTAGTTGGCTGATTGGCAGAGCTTGTTATTATAGTAACTGACTAGTGAAGCGAGTAATAGAAAGACCACATGTGTGTATGTATGTAAGTTCTGTGATTGTAAGAAAAAAGCTACATTCTTTTCCCTCTAAAGAAGTCCACTGCTATACGTACATAACTTTCAAGCTACAGTAGAAGCCTCAAAGGTGTGAGCTAAGGCACCCTAAGCAAAATGTGAGATACTGTTTGGGTGGGAGGCCTGGATACAAGATTAGACGCGAAAAATACAGGTCTAACATCTGTCACACTTTTGTACAAATAATGTCCTTACCCTTCTGCAGTAAGGTGTTTTCTGGTCACCACTGATAACACTGCAATGAAACACCAGACTATGTGGTCCTTGGTAGGCTTGTCCACAGGGGCTTTCCTCGCCAGTAGCTGCTCTAGCAACAATACTAGTGCACACTGGAACAGTAGGAAAGATGGGAAACATGAGTTCCGACAATTATGCAATACCTGTGTAATATACACCTCCCCCATGTACAGGAGAGTAGCTTTTCAAAGATGGAGGCATACGCTTGGCCACCACGCCACTCACTGTATGCTAGGCTTGCCATTTGTAAGCTTACAGGCCAGACAAGTACGTGCCATGTTGGAGAAATTGGGAGCATTGTTCAGCACTGACGACACTGCGAAAGAACCTGCATTTACGATTCTGCAGAATCATCACTGAATGAGCTCATACTCTCATGACTGCATGACCACAATGAGCTATGTATTCGGATGATATTTCACCTGGTTGGTCCAACAAAATAAAACTAATATCCAACTACATACTTTACTTACATGTACATAACTATTAAATTAGTAAAGGGCCATACTCTCGGCCACCATACGAATATTAGGTGAGGGCGAACGTGAATCTAAACGTGAATATGAACATGCACATGAACGCAAATACAAACACCAACATAAATGTGAAATGTATGGCCACTCTGCCAAATAGGTTACCGTTATTTTCTGCGATGTGTTAATTACGTTGTGACTTGCACTAAATTAATTGTAAAGCAGTGCTACATGTAGTTCCATATATATACACATAACTGATTTAAATTACACACGCACTGCCAAGACAATTGACTCACTCTAACATGTTGTAAAATGTGTACACACTACATGGCAAGTGCAAAGGTATAGTTACCTTCTTAGTTTTCAGCCCAGTGAACTGTATAGAGCATGGCAGAGCTGATGTGCATTTAGAGGAGGGGGCTGGCAAATCTCATCAACAAAACGTCCAGACAATCTCCTACATTAGAATAAAAAGTTGAATTACAAGATTGGGCTATACCAGTTAATAAGGATCACCCCCATTGATGAGGAGCAATTTTGAGGACCTCCTGGGACAAATCCCTGTAACCTCTGAATGCACGTCAATGCCTAATGATGAATAGCATCAACAGTGACTTCCAAGAAACTCCCAGTTGCTGACTGAAGGTACATTAACATGCATCACTTTCTTCAGATGCAGAGTGCCAGAATTTGTTTGTGCATCCGCACTTATCACATGCGCAATATATTACGTCATACGTACGTTACTATGCAACTGCAGTGTATAGCAGCTTTTGGAGGTTTACAGGCCAAGCTACAGCAAATGAAGGTAGTTGTGTTGCCTAGATGGCGAAAACTTGGTAGGCAGCCGTAAAGATCCCGTTTTGTGGCGTATAGCTACTAACTGGGGGCACACAACAAAACTGCCAAGTCAGCACTTTTGCTGTACTGCGTTCTATAGTTGCAGCTAGGCTGAGTTGTGTGTATTGTACGGGAAAGGTGCCCAACTGTTTTTTACCAGCCGGAGCGCGCGAACGGCTGGTACTAAGATTGCTTTACGTTTTCCGCGTCTGTTTGTTTGTTTGTTTGTTTGTTTGTCTGTCTGTTTGTGCGTCCGCACTTATCACGTGCGCAATATATTACGTCATACGTTACTATGCAACTGCAGTGTACAGCAGCGTTTGGAGGTTTGCAGGCCAAGCTACAGCAAATGAAGGTAGTTTTGTGTTGCCTAGATGGCAAAAACGTGGTAGGTAGCCGTAAACATCTTGGCATATAGCTACTAACTGGAGGCGCATGACGAAACTGCTGAGTCAGCACTTTCGCTGTACCGCTCTAAGAATATAGTTTCTCTGGCTCTACAGCTGTAGTTTAGTAGCTTGGCCTACGCTGAGTTGTGTGTATTGTATGGGAAAGGTGTCCGGCTGGTTTTTTAGACATGAAACGTCAGATTTGTTTAGACATGAAATGTCAGCTGTATGTACGGCAGCCTCAACACACCAGAATGAAGTAAAATGACTGTCTACCATACACAGATCCCTTCTATTCGTAGAGTACTCGTAGTCGATAGCACATGTATATTCTTACACTTCTGCTGACAATACAGTGCAGCAGCTATATATGCAACGTCAATATCCCTTGTGATTCACGAGCAACTTGATTGTGCCATTTGCTGTCTGTCTTACTAACATACGCCTTGTCAAAACAATGCATAATATTGTACTTGCGGCCTAGCTCTGCATGGGAGAGGAACACACGCAAAACAACAGGAAGGTTTGCATAAGCATAATTTTCCAGGCACTGTATGCCACATCTATGTAAATAAGAAGACCGTGTGTGCGATAGAGAACAGGTGTCAAACTTGTGGGGCTCAATAAATGCAGCAACTATCCATGCAACTACGCACCATGTATAACCTTCAGCTTATAATATTACTTTGCCAAAAAGTGCAAAAACAAGTAATGTAGGGATGGACTTTCACCAAAAAACAGTTCCCCAAAAACCAATGAAACAAGCAACAATGCACATCGCAATGCGTGCACAAATAATCCACACATCACAGCGCAATGCGTAGCTACCATCCCTACATCTTTCCAACCACACCCACCACAATCGCGTATATATATATATGTGAGATGTGAATACATCTTTCCAACCACATCCACCACAATCCGTACCTTGCCCCCATACTGAACTGCACACCCAATACTTCCTTCAACACACACAACCATCCACAATCATCACTATCATATATATACCACCCTTACATCCTTATCCACAATCATTACATAGCTACATCATAAAACACAGCACCCCACACTACTGTAACAGCCAACCCAATCCTTCAACAGGAACGCTAGCTACTTCCATCAAAATTCACTTCGCTCCACGAATCCCACATTCACAAGCACAAACCAAGCAGAGCAATTTCTCACAACATCAACCACCATACAACACACTCAACAAAGTTGATCTATACTTTACCAAACACACCCACATAGACTTCCCCTATAAAGAACCTGCACACACAAACACTCACAAAACTTCATCACACTCAACAACCAAACACAACCAAAGTCCCTCTACAAACATGACTCCACCCTCAATGACTCACTAGTCCAACATGTACACCATGAACACATTCAGCTACCCTCCACAACCTCCAACACACACAGTCATTAGAAATACACACACACCAAATTACACTACAACTATTGGTGAAAGTCCATCCCTACATTACTTGTTTTTGCACTTTTTGGCAAAGTGCTTTTTCTGTAACTTGTTTTGAGCGTTTTTTTTGGGAAGTGGTAACAAATGTGTATGTGTAAATGTGTGCAGTAGATGGTATTGGAATGGAATGTGTTTGAGGATGTGTGTAGTATTGGTTTCGATTTGTACTCTAGTCAGCATTAGGAAGGCTTTCGCCTGCATGTGCACGGGGGGGGAGGTCTCTTGTCAAGGTCAGCTATGTAACTGGCACGTGAGGCTGCCTATTTCTTGTCAGGGTCAACACTATTCCCGTATTGGAATCTTTTTATCGCTTCACTCATTATTGTGCTAGTTTGACTGAATTAAGGATTATCTGATAAGATGAAGATAGACCATTGGGCGGTTTTAACCACTTGCTGCTTTGGTACTTCAAAGATGTTCTTTAGCTGTGCTAACAGCCTGGTTAGTGACGATAACGCTCCAAAATAAGTGGTACATAGGCTTCATATTGCGGTCCTAGACTACACCTACAGCAGAGTACTATAAACATGTCATTTTAATGGGGAGGCCAGGGCCATCCCTACATATGGAGTAGTAACGTACTCCAGGATGTTGAACTGCAAATTATCACCAAGGACAATGATATGTGAGCGAATTTGAGAAAAGGGGTATTATCGCTCGGACGAAAAAATTTTCATTATGCATACCAAGTGAAAGTACGTTAAATAAGCTACAACATAACGTTCGTTGCGCTTCCATAGCAGCTACCGTTCCTGAGATACGGGCGGATTCGTATCCTCATGTTGTGAATATCATTATTGAGAAAACAGCGTCTAAACGTTGACTTCCGGGTAATTTTCTGAAGCCGTAAATTCATTGAACGACTCGTTTTATTGGAAAGAAGCGTTTCCTGGAGCTCATACTTAGCAACCAGGTAGGGGAAAGCCCGGCGCTAACTGTGATGTCATAATCTTACTTTTCGATATTCATGACAGGATGCAAAAAAACGCGTGTACAGCATAATAACGTATTGCGCGATAATACCCCTTTTCTCAAATTCGCTCACATATGTATTGCAGTTTCTAATGTCACAAAGACAAATAGCTGCCTGCCTCCTCCAGTAGAGTAAGTGAGGGGGTGTCCGGACAGTAGGGGTTGTTCGGACACCAAGGCTTATCTGCCTGTGCTCGTATTTAACAGCAAATTTATTTCGTTCGGTGGGCCTTTCTGTCTGCCCTTGTTATGTATTGTGAGCTACTGTTTCCTTGTGTATGTCCGGACAATTCCATGCACCCTTTGGACACCCCCTTACTTCAGTAGCTAGCTACCCCACTACTAAAATAATACTATCAGCCATGTGAGTAAGTGTATTGTAGCTAAATTTTCGGGTGACTTACAAAGTGATGAACCAGGAGATGCAGCTCAGGCCCGGACAGCTGGCACGATCAAAGGTAGGCGTTAAATAAACAACACGCGAAAGGGGCGGTTACTAAATTCCGAAACCGAACGGAACAGAACAGTAGTCATTAAATGGCGTAAAACGACAAGCGTCACCTCGAGAGTACTCGTGAATCACTGCTGAACCTGTTCGGTTTCTTTGAAAACGTTATGCTACGAGTGCAATACCCCGGGGAATATCTAGCTTGTTCGCGCTTGAATCATTGTGATAGCTTCTGCCATTATTGTGCTAGCCTGGCTGAAGAAAGAAACAAAGAAGAAGATGTACCATTACGCCCCGCCCCCCGAGTGTAGCGACTTGCCGGTCTGGTACTCCAGCGAAGCTTTCTAGCACCGCTAACAGCCTTGTTGCTGATGGAAACGCTCGAGATGTCATGGTATGGCTCATAAAAGCCTATGACTATAATCAGAGCCGAGTTCTGAGTGTATGATTTTGTACGCGTTCTATAGGGCCGCCATTTTTTCCCCGTGCCATCCCTACATATGGAGTACTACCGTACTCCATGATAGGGAAGTTCAGAGATATCTCATTTCAAATGCAGTGATGCAATCAACGAGACGGAATAATGTTCGTTTTTGTACATATGGTTGTAAAAAAGGTCTGCATGGAGATCTGGGTACAAACCTACCTCCCAAAATAGTGAGAAATCAATATTAATGCTAGCACGTACGATTCATTGGTCTGAGATACAACAGGCTCACATGACAGACAGGAACAGCAGAGTCACATGTTCAGGTGAGTGGGCCTCCAACAACTGTGGGTCTAGAGGCCCTAGTACACTGCCTGCTTCTCCATCAGCCTACAAGGGAGTTGGGGGGGGGAGGGAACAATGCTGAGAACACGCCCAACACGTCAGCTCATGCACATCATACACGTTACGTAGATTACGTATCAAGCGTCTGCCACGTATTTAGCACACAATCCCCTCTTCAGGGTCAACTTTCTGCAAGGGGTATGTTTATGCACGTAGTTTCCGCCCACTGAAGCAGGTTACAAATGCATGATACAAGGTAAATATAGCCTTCTTTGCCAAGCCTTAGAATGAAAGCATGTTTATTAGAATAGTTATAAATATTAGCATGCAAGTGGCTAGCTGACTTACCATTTGTATACACTGCCAAGTGTCAAGATAAGGCTGGAAAAAGGGGGCGTATGTACTAGATAAACCACGCCACCCAGGGCTGTATGGGTTAGCTAATTAGAGTACACTAGGGCAATAAAAGCCCAGAGGGCAATAACAATTAGAGCATGAGAGCAAGCCCTTAGCCCAAGGGCTCTAATTGTTATTGCACTCTAATTGTTATTGCAGGAGTGTACTCCAAAATCCATACTGCCTGCAGGCAGCGTGGTTTAACTGATTTGTAGCCCAATGGCTTCTGTCAGCTTGAGGTACATGTAGTACAACACTGAGCATGTGCAAGTTGTAATCAGCTGTCACTGTTACGTAATCAGTGCTGGATGGTGCGCATGCAGTGAGTAAGTCCTAGACCACAGGGCAATATATATATATTGCCCCAACCGCAGGGCAATATGAGCGCACTCAAGGCTCTATGGCATATATTGCCCTACCCTGCCCTGCCCTACTGCATATATTGCCCTGCCCTGCCCTGTCGGTACCTTTGTTCCACCCACGCAAAGGGCTACAAAATTAATAAACTAGTGATATGCAGGGCATAGTGGGGCGAGCCTTCGCGAAGTATGCAGCATGTAACAGAAATGTGATGACAAAGTGAGCAAAGTATACAATCCATGTGCACAAATGTTTCAGAATCATTTCTTTCTGTCTGTTCTGTGCTCTATTTCAGAGCGTCTAGCTGCAGCCTGCAGGCGATCATTGTAGTGCACAAAGTGCAATGGATCTTTTCAATGAAAGTCAGGTATATAGTGTCTTTATTCTGTGGAAGTGTGGCCGTAAAAGAATGAAGAAGACATCTGCGGTTCTCTCTGTCGTGTTGCAGCCTAGCCTCCGTCTCAACTGCAATCTCAGTAGATTGTCTCTCCCTGCGGTTCTCTCGGTCACGTTGGAGCCTAGCCTCTGTCTCAGCTGCGGTCTCAGTAGATCGTCTCTCCCTGTGGCCCTGTCTGTCACGTTGCAGCCTAGTCTCCGTCTCTGCTGCAGTCTCAGTAGATCGTCTGTCCTGCTGTGAAATTCGCATGTGTTGCAGCCTGGCCTCTCTCTCTTCTTCAGCCTCGCCAGAGAGCCTGTCCCTCATCCCCTGTAGCCTGGCCTCCCTCTCTTCATCGGTCTCACAAAAGAGCCTGTCCCTCATCCTTTGCAGCCTGGCCTCCCTCTCTTCATCGGTCTCACCAGAGAGTCTGTCCCTCATCCTTTGCAGCCTGGCCTCCCTCTCTTCATCGGTCTCACCAGAGAGTCTGTCCCTCATCCTTTGCAGCCTGGCATCCCTCTCTTCGACAGTCTCATCGGAGAGCCTGTCCCTCCTTCCTTGCAGCCTGGCCTCTCTTGCTTCGACGGGCTCAGAATGCAGACGCTCCCTCCTTCGCTGCAGAATAGCGTCTCTTTTCTCGGCAGCCTGAGTACGTCGTCGAGCCCTGTCCCTTTCTCTCCGATTTCTTAACCTTTAATAGTAATAATAAGCTCATAAAATTAGCAAGAGCTCTTAGTAGCACGACATTGGTCTTACAACAAACCTTGCTTCCCTTTGTTCTGCAGTTTCAGAACGACGGCGGTCCCTCTCACGCTCTCTCAGTCTACGAAGCCTCTCCTCTCTCGCTGTTTCGGAAAATTGTTGCGATGACTCCTCTCTGTCCAGAAGCGCTTCTGAAGATGACGAAGTATCCATGCTGACAGTTGCACAATTTGAGCAAAGCAGTGAAGTATCGCAAAGTATAGTCTTGAAAAAAATTCAAAACTGAAGTCTCGAAAACAAGTCTGACATTTCATGTCTAAAAAACCAGCCGGACGCCTTTCCCGTACAATACACACAACTCAGCTTAGACCAAGCTATTAAACTACGGTTGTAGAGCCAGAGATACTATATTCTTAGAACGGTACAGCGAAAGTGCTGACTCAGCAGTCTCGTCATGCGCCTCCAGTCAGTAGCTATACGCCACCAAAACAGGATCTTTACGACTACCTACCACGTTTTCGCCATCTAGGCAACACAAAACTACCTTCATTTGCTGTAGCTTGGCCCGCAAACCTCCAAAAGCTGCTATACACTGCAGTAGCATAGTAACGTATGACGTAATATATTGCGCAAGTGATAAGTGCGGACGCACAAACAAACAGACAGACAAACAAACAAACAGACGCGGAAAACGTAAATCAATCTTAGTACCAGCCGGAGCGCGCGAACGGCTGGTAAAAATTCAAAACTGAAGTTTGCACGTGATCCAGTGGCTTTTATGTCACCGATGTCGCCTAGGCTACGCATTTTGCTAAATTATGATTATTTTGCTAAATTAGAATTTGCATATATTCGGCAAGACGTACGTACCACGATAATAATAATACAGACGGACAGACAGACAGAGAGATTATGCGCAGCCAAGTCGCTAAGTTTGGGGCTCGCTCAGGCTTGCCCCAATAAAATGATTGGCATGAAGGAGGTGTCACAGAGGGACGAAACTTCTACCATGTGATCTTTGGGTGATGACAAAAATATGTGGGGTTTCTCTATTTTCAGTTTCTGTGAGGAGTATGGCCAAAACAAAACTATACACAATTCATATGGGGCTTTATGGAGGCACGTGTTCAAATGACGCCTCAGGCGGCTACACGCATGCCATCTTCAAACCTGCGGTGCAACAAGGGGGAGAGATCTGGACAAGTCCACCACATATTTTTACCAAGGGAGGCTTACTACTGCTCCCAGGTTAGTAGAATTTATGTAGCTTCAGTATAAGCAGAGATATCAGCGCTAGAAACGGACTGCACGATCGAGCGATGCGGATGTGATTTCCAAGCAGCACAACTTGTCTCTCCACTCCTGTACCAGCCATGGCTGACCCTTGATACTATGCTGCACGCAGACATGCCAAAACCAGATGCTTTTCGTAGCTCAGCATACCATTGCCAACAATTTAATATTTACATGTTGTCGAGCGACAGCCTGGCTTGCGAAAACATCCCAGTTTCTCCACGCCCAGGACGTGGTTCACGCATTATTATTTCGTCGCTATTCTTGCAACAGGCTGAGTCGCGAAAATACCCGCACTTAAATACACCTGCAGTTATGCTCACTCGCTGTACTTACACTTGGCAGTGTGGTTAGGACTAGATTCCATAAAATTTTATGGCTTGATTCTGCTCACCACACTTTAGTTATAACTTTAGTAGCACACACTTAGGGTTTTGGCGTACCTTTCTGCGATCATCATCCTGGTCCATCTTCCCCCAAGAGAATTGAAAGTGAGAGGGGTAGACTGGGAACTGCAGCTCATTATCAAGCCACTGTTGGTCTAGCTTGGCAAGGTCTGAAGAACAAAGAGTAAAGACCAGCACACTATAGGTACATGTATACCCTTCATATCAATAACATAATAGTTGAGGGCTTGATTAAGTTAACACAAGAAGTGCTGCACAGTTACTGCTGCAATAGATACGATTGCCAGCAGTAGAGGTACACCATATGCCGGGTTTTAATTGTAAGGTTTAAATAATTGTGAATTAGGAGTTCATCTCAAACATTAGAACACAAACAGGTGTAACGCTATATGCGTATGCAATTATTAAATACGAAATTTGTCTTCAAAACCTGGAAATGCAATGTTTTTTTACTATGCAACCATAACCTGACCTACGGTATGACCCAACGTACCCACTTTATCCAAGCACAGAATGAGTCACTATACATACGTACATGTATAAACACAGCCCAGTGTTAAGCCATTGCATGCAGATAGTTCCACAGCTATCAGCCCTGCATGCAAAATCACAAATCACAAATCACATAAGCGTAAACCAGTGCAGAGCAAGGTCTAAGTAATAACAGCACAAACCTGAGGCAAGGTGAATAAACTCTTCCATCATGTAGCTAAACAATGGATGATCTCTCGACTTTGCCAACTGCATAAAAGCGACGAAAAGTTCTTACGCTAGGCTTACATTGATACATGTAAATATTAAATTTGTATGAGTCAACCACACTCCCAAGTGTAAACACTACAGGCGAGCAAAGATGTGAGTGAATATAGATACAGGTGAGCAAACAAACAGGTGTATATTCCTACACTTACATGTGGATATTACCGTATAGCGCTTAAATTTTCGCGGGTCTTTAATTTCATAAATTTCGCAAATTATGAACGATTCGCAAAATTATTTCAATGAAAATTTTTACACTTTCGCATAGATAGTAGAGTGCATAGACCATAGATAATAGGCGTGCTCTATTCTCTATGCATATAGACATACTAACTATCATTTCGGTACTTCAACAGCGTGGATAGACAGTATCCGGGGTCCAAGTTGCCATATCCGCAAGGAGCGCTCTCCAAACAAGTGTCCTTCGACATCTGCGATTTTTGCGGCAAACAGCGAAGTCGCTGTACTCATCTGCCGATGCGAAGGTCAGGGGAGCATACCTGAGAATGAGCGCGAAGAAGGCCAAAATTGGAAAGCGAGCAGCAGAGCATGGAGCGCTAGCTACAGTTCGCTACTAAGCTTCCTGTAAATCTGTGCGCATTAGTTATTTAGTTACTCAGGAACGCTCTGCCCATAAATTCCTTAGTACACGGGTGTGGTGTATTAGAGCGAATTCGTGAAATTATTTCAACGAAATGTTCAGAAACGACCATTCGCAAATTTTTAGACCCGCCAAATTTAAGCGCTATACGGTGTTATTATACTTATGCTATACAAACTTTGCTCTAGGTGTGCACCCTCAACTACTTTATAGCCATTACCATCCGTAATAGCATCATTCCCATGCCTTCCCTGCATGCTTATGTCTTTGTGTGTATGAGGAAGGCCTGGGAACTACAGTAGGCTACTTTCATGTAAGTTTGCATATTACTACTGGTATCATGAAATAGGGGAGGGCCTGTCATCATGAGTAATTTTCAAGGTAGAGTGAGGGTATAACGATTATGTAATCGTAGCTGACATTTTAACTACATGGCCAGATTGCTTCCTCATGCCAAGGCACTCCACAACTACTAAATGATGACTAAACTTGTTTACACTGCTCCACCTATAAATGAGTATGTTTGCTACTCACCTGCAGAATGCCATCCAGACACTCAGCAATTCTCTGGTGCAGCCCTTCACATTCTGGCAGAGCTAGCAGCTTCAGGAGACAGCTGAACAGCCACAAAACAAACTCTACACAAAGGAATATCAACACATTATGTAACTTTACCACCAAAAAGTGCAAAACGCTGTCATGTATGGATGAACTTCCACAAAAACAAAGGAAACAAACTATAACTCACACCGCAATATGTTCACAGACTACCTACTCATCACAGTGCAATATACATTACACAGTAGCTACAAATCACAGTGCAGTGGGTTTATGGAGACCATCCTGGCAATTGAAGATGTAGGGAGGATGGCTTCGTGGCACGTGTTTAAGATACCGTCCTCACCAAGTTACAAGGATTCTAACTTTGTAATGCAGGTGCATGAACCATCAAGTCAATCACTGTGTTTTACCAAGGTTGTCTTACTGCAGCTCCAATACCACTAGAGCTTGAGTAGCCTCTGTTTAAGCAGTGGAGATGTAACAGCCCGACGGTGTCGTGGCAAATCAAACAGGAGCAAAGCCCGGTGACTCTGTGTCAACCATAGCTGGACCTTGGAAGTATGTTTCAGACAGAGACATCCATTTACTGAAAACGTAGTCACGTTGTCGCGTGTCTTTCTATCTTCACACATATTCTAGTGGGTGTGGTCAACTCTCCACGTGTCTCTGCATCAGGCCTCCACTGTGCATGCGTATGTCTAGTACCAAACGATACTACGTAGCAGTGGGGCCTGGGGCCTGGAGCATGCTGCTACGTACATGTACATATAGCAATTATCTGTCTGTTGATTAACTATGTAGGTAAATACATGGCATTGTGGGTTGAGCATGAGCTGAGGGAGTGCAGGGTATTTGATCAATTCAGTTGGAGTCTGTCTTGCTGCCTATTAGCTGTCTAGTGCCTCTCTGCTTTGACGTCTCAGGAGATTGTCTCTCCCTGAGTCTGTGATGTAACACAATGCTTAGTCTCTCCCTGCCAGGCAGTGCTCTATGCTGGCAGTGTAGGCAGAAATTGTGGTCTTTCTACAAGCCTTGCTCCCCTTTGTGCTGCAGTCTCAGAAGCACAGTGCTGGTCCTCTCTCTTTCTTGTCAGCCAACATCGTCATTTTCAAAGTCTCTGTCAGGCAGTGTTCTATATGCTGGCTGAGTGTAGGCAGAAATTGTGGTCTTACTACAACCTTGCTACCCTTTGTACTGCTGTCTCAGAAGCATGGCGCAGAACCTCTCTCGTTCTTGTCGACCAACGTTGTTGATTTCAAAGCCTCTCTTCTCTCGTTCTGCTCCAGGCTATTTAATATCCACGGCTACAGCTACATAGACATGGCATACATGTACATGGATCATCAACATGTTAAATATTCCAAAAAATAGAGTGATGAGTGTGAATAGAATAATAAGTGGAGATTCGCCATGGCGTACGGCGACAGACAGACAGAGAAAATTACGTTGACATGACCAGTGCAGGCTCACTCACGTTCACCCCAATGAACAGTAGCTAAAATTTTACCCACATGTGCCCAAGGTTACCCCGTGTGCACCCACAGCCTTACCTTTCAAATGGCTATGTGGGCATATACTTTTTTTAAAGTAAAGAATGATGAAAATGCTTACACAAAATCTCCTCTTTAGGCTTTGAGCACTGTATTCTGGGAGAGGAAGGCCTGGTTATTGCAATCTTAGGCTGAAACGGGTGGGGGAGGTCATCAACATTATTTATAGGACATTACTATGCCTTGCACATGTACCCCACGAAAACTGTCTCAAGAGTGTCTGTATACATGGCTCACCATGATCTTGATTTGGCACATTGTTAGATGGCTGTGGAATGGATATGAATGATGTAGTTCAAGAGAAGCTTTCACTCTGACCCTACACGTATGTACAGAAGAATAACAAAATAATTCTTTTTTTTTTTGGTCCTAATAAGTCATTCCCAAGAGCATTGTCACATGACTTCTACTTCAGAGAGTATACTTCAGCTAGAGAGCACTGATCAACCTGGTAATACTACACACTTCAAATAAATACGGCCTTTCTACATTTTAAGTAACTTAACCACCAACTGGTGGGGTTACGCAATCTTACAATTTAGCCACCCCAAGAAATTCACAGTCATTCCGCCAATGGCATTTTCACGTGATTTTAAATTGTCGAATGATGTAACTCTCGTGCCTGCACTGCAGCAGAAAAGGCAAAGTGGGTCCTCGGGTACGCTACGCTCACAGTGTTGACTTAAGAATCAGTACGATGGTGGCGTGGTAATTGGAGAGTAATATCTCCCTGCTTTTAGAAAGCAACGTACCAGATGATGAGAACTTCGACGGTTTTTCTGTGGGTTGTTGAGGTGCCAAAATGTGAGCACCCTTTACATAGATGATTGCATGTAACACAGCAAGGAAGGTCGTGCACACTCCAAGACTCTATTAAGCTTTAGGTAAGTGAATAGTAGTCTTGCAGATGAAGTTTGGGAGAGTATTGTTGGTCAGAAAATAAAATATCAGACTAAGTAGTTGACATAGCATCGAATTGTTGTTGTTTACAATCAATCAATCAAACATATGAAAGTGCAGTTACACTTGTTACATATAGCATTATTTTATGTTCCCACGTCAGTACTTAATTCTGACTCACTGTAATCTGACTCACAGTCACTGAGGTAATCATCAAAGGATCCATCTTCATGCATATACCGTCTCTACCCTGCAAGTAGACCGCGAGTTCGATCAACCACGTGGAGGTGTTTTCATGTAGGACTATCACGTGGACGATGGCAAAGGCGCGGCGCCGGCGCCGGTCATCGGTTGTGATAGATCTAAGATGGTGTATTTGGGTGCAGCCTGGCCCTAGTTGTATTGCAGGTAGTTTCGGGACAAAGTTCCTTTGGAGCTGAAGGCACCACAGTTCTGCAGGTTGAACAAATATGCAGCAGCCCCCTGCCACCATCGACACTGTTGGTACAGAGTCTTGTGCCATCATCAACACAGTTTGTACAAAGGTTCGTGAGTCGTGACAAGTTTGCAGTATACACATTTACTATAGTCTATGTATGGTAGGTTAGGCACTTGTGCTCAGACCTCCACACCCTCCCTACAATAAGCTTATACCGCAATAATAAGTGGTCTGGCAAACTATGCAGAATCTGTACATGTACTTACTAAGGACTTGCGCACTCTCTACAGCTCACCTCCTGCTGTGCAACCAACCCCAGACATTACTTCCATCCCTTTTTCCTACTACCTCTGTCCCGGTAGTAGTTGAGCCTGTGCGAAGCATTCTAGCCAGCAATTTATCATCAGTATTTGTTGGTAAGATTATTAGTGAGGTTGGACTGTGTGTGTGTGTGTGTGTACAAATACTCCTCCACAATGGATCTTAAGAGCAGCAAATTGTGTCCTAATCATTTCAGGTACTGGAACGTGTAGCTGTGATGTATTGGTGGAAAAGTGTAATGTTTACTGCTGCTGTGATGAGAGTGCACTTCATATGAACAAATGAGCTTTCACTGCTCTGATAGCAGGTATATAATCATAATTACATGTACATATAAAATTAATACTGTAATGTGAGTGGTCACTCCTGGTATTTAATCACTTTTTACCATGTATATATTACCTCCTACTACAGCCATTTCCCGTATTAGTAGCAGAATTAGCTACCTTAAGGTGACTTATGTACATTTGAGAGTACTAATTCTAGCATAATTTTGCGATTTTGCTGCACAAGCAGCTGAGATAGGTCTCCATGATGTCATGATCAGTCTGTGAATTAGTTTCTGAATTTAGGTTCAGTGAAGCTGTTGTTGGTGGCTGGAAAACTCGAGATTAGAGTAGTCTCACAGTTAGCCAGCTTAATTGTTGCTATTGTGAGAACCAATTTAGTATAAATGTCTTATAGGGGATCTAAAACCTACAGGCCCTGAGGGTTTATAATTACAGGGCTGTAAATATGTAGACCCCCTCAATTTCATTGTTTACTTAACATGATATTTACACCATATAATACCTTTCCCAGTGTAAATGATGATGTTACAAACAGCTGATACTACTATAATGTGTTTTTTGGGGCAAATAGATTTGCTTATGAATTTGCTGTACTGCTCCACTGTTTGTCCCTAAACTAAAGCCCATGGGACCAGGTATGCCTCGAGTCAGATGACATCCTACGCTCTTCTCTTCGCTCGTGTTCATGTCCAAATCCCGGAACATTTTGTGCGCAGAGGGATCGCAGTAAGTGATATAGTATGCATTAAATTCTCATATAGGAAGCCCCCCCTCCCTCTCCCCCATTCAAAAAAAATTACAAGGCTGTAGTGAATAGAGAATTCAAAATTGGTTTTCAGAATCAACCTTAGAACTCAAAAGTAAAAGTATAGTCACTGTTTCCCTCTGTAAATTAAGTGGATCCCCTCATAAAGGACACCCCTGAATTAAGGACCCCTCTATAACAAAGACACTTTGCTATGTCCCATCTTAATATGAATTTACCCCTGAAATGTGGACACCTTTCTATACAGGACACCATACCATGTCCCCAAGGTGTCCACAATAGTGGGATTTCACTGTTGTCCTCTAAATACATTTGTATCATTCTCTTTTTTTGGGTTGCCAACTGTTCTTAATTACAATTTTGTAAGCTGTTTTCTTATCAGACCCTTCCAGGCTGATGACCCAGATTTCGTTGGCACTGTGGAGCAGTTCTCCTCACAGCTTGAAACATAGGGGGACCAGGGAGCCAGCCTCCATTACAGGCCGAGATGGAGACATACAGAGACTTCTACCAGGTTAGTGAGGCTGTGTGGAGGAGAGAGGGAAGAGCCAAGGGAAATAATACTGGGTGTTAAACAACGGACAAGGATTATATTGTTCCCAGCTAGGCCATGCAGTCAAGTTGATTGTCGTACAATGTGCTACCTGACAGCCTTGATCTTCACAACTGGTCTGCAAATGTGGACACTTTTAAATAATGTACATCAGCTAGTAAACTGAATCAGCTAGGAATATCTCCATAGCTAAATCATGGAAATGAGACTGATACGTCCATGTCATCACTATGGCTCCAGGAAATCTTATCTTGTCCCAGTTACAAACCCACAGCATTTGAAACACTATAAGGCAACCAATTCATTTATCGCAAACTCGATCCGTACAGGCTCCTCTCCCAGCTTTTAGGCACTGTACAAAATAGGTGGAGAGGAAGCCTGTGTACAAAGCCTTCTCAAAGTAGGAATGTGTAGGCTAGTGCAACAGTACATCAATACTTTATCATAGGAAAAATATTATCTGTTGAGTTTACATGTACATGAATAGCTCTAGAAGCTGGCTTTTGATGTGACTCTTACAATGCCTGCATTGAATTCCCAGATTGGTGACCCTGTCCTGGTACTATGGAACACTGGAGAGCTTGGCTTCTTTTCTCTGGACTCACCCTTGAATGGATTCCTTTGCCATGACAGCAACCCAATCGGTCAGCTCTACCTTGCACCCTGTTCATGATAAGCTGGAACTACATGTGTTACTGTTGAGCAGTGTATAGTCTCAAGCTAAATGTAGATCTAGTATTTGACCCACAGTGTTATGTCCTTACTATTTGAGGAATCAACGGGAGAATCAAATACAGTACCCTCCCTGACCCCTCTACTCTCAATTATTAAGTTTTACTACTTCAGCAGCTATTTCACATTTATTTATTCCTGTGTGCATATAGCCTTGTTCCTGGCCTCTGCCCCAGTTTTATTAAGCCATGGAGTGGAGTGGTGGCTGGGAACGAGGCTATTGTTTGCATGTTTGTCTAGAGCAGTAGAGAGAGGTACCTACAACTCACTATAGTATTGTTCATTGAAATATCTTTGCAAAATGGTGGTGGTAGAATACAACATTTTCGATGTGATCCTTCCCTCTTCTAGCTTACCTCTTGGATGAGACACTGGCCTGTGAGCGTCCAGTGGCTCCACTGTCCAGTACCTGTGCTTCACTACCTCAGCTAGACCCTCTCACTATTGTTGGGTCTTTCTCTGTACTACAGGTACTATAGGCAGTTAATTTTTTCCTGCTAAATGTAGCTGATGCTCCACTATGATTGTGAATCCAGTAATCAACAAGGAATTAAATCTCTCTGTTACTAAGATTTTGTAATGGCTATCTACGCATAAAAAAAAAACAAAAAACTTGTAATGGACACTTCATGTGCTGACATTACTCAATGTGTGTAAATGTGTCATGCCCTACAATATGAGAACAAAAGGGGTGCTTACTATTGCAGGCTTTATTTCAAGTTGTGTTTCCAGCCTAACTAGAGTGGTTTACTGTGCCATATGTGTGTGTAATATGCAGGTATAGTATGTTGGATACATAGTGCCATTTGCCCCACATAGAAAACTGAGCGAATATATTGCTAAACCAGGTGCCTATTCTCTAGGTGCCAACAGACCTAACTGGGTTTGACACATCTACTGTACAGGTGATTCCTTTATCACTGATGGGTGTACAGTGCAAAGATGTAGCCAGCGAGCTTGTATCATGTGACGCCACTCAGCCAGTCTCCCCCTCCTATGACAATGAGACTGGAGTCTGCACCGATGCTGTTTTAGAGGTTAGTACTTAGCCTCAGCTGTAGGAATGCTGCAACCAGGGATGTATTATACCTGTATGTAGTGCAGCTCGCATACATCAGTTTTTACACGACAGTGTGACTCATCAATTGCTTCTTCCCAGGCACACTATTCCCTTATCCACAATGGAACTGGAAAAATTTCTGATGCGTCTGTGGAAATCACTTTGGGTTACATCAGCAACAGTGTAGTGAATATTGTACAGCAATTTGGGCTCGCGTTTACAAAGGTGAGGTATTGGCTTAGAAACTTAAATCAGTATCATCTCCATAATTCATTGACTGTACATGTGTGAGTTGGTGGATGTAAGGAACACTCATTTTATTATGTGTATAGGGGGTAGAGTTAAGAACTACTGGCACGTTTCCAAGATATTCGTTCATGTATATGCACTATACTGCAGACTGGGCAACCAGAGGTACCACTACAACGTTCTGGGAGTCCTGGCTACCTGGACGGTCTACCTATACTGCCCGGTACTAGTTCAGAAGGGTATCCCTTCCTGCAGCCCTAGGTCTTAGCCTGTCACACACATTGCATACTCAGACTGTCTCTGGAGAATATGTGTTAGACTATGACATGTTCAACATTTCCGGTTTGTTTATCTTTAACTGAGTTTCAGAGAGCAAATTGACATCTCTGTTGACAGTGGCATGTGGCTGGTGGTGAGGAGTAGCAGTGAAACATGTGAGCCAAGCACAACCGTTGTTGGTGTCCGCTTTAGGGAAAGTATCGCAACTGGATGTACCCTGAAGTAAGTGAATGCAGGCTCAGTATGCTGTTGTTAATTTCCTAGAGACTGAATTGCATTTCCTGTCCAACATTTATGTAAGCACTTTCTCCTTCCTTCCACCATGCTATATAGTATACCATTCCATTTTTACCAGCCGGTGCGGCGCGCGAACGGCTGGTCCTAAGATTGCTTTACGTTTTCCGCGTCTGTCTGTTTGTTTGTTTGTTTGTTTATTTGTTTGTGCATCCGCACTTATCACATGCGCAATATATTACGTCATATGTTACTATGCAACTGCAGTGTATAGCAGCTTTTGGAGGTTTGCAGGCCAAGCTACAGCAACTGAAGTTAGTTGTGTGTTGCGTAGATGGCGAAAACTTGGTAGGCAGCCGTAAAGATCCCGTTTTCGTTGCGTAAAGCTATTAACTGGAGGTGCACGACGAAACTGCTGAGTTAGCACTTTCGCTGTACTGCGTTCTACAGCTTGCAATTAGTGCTCCCAGTTGGCTTGGCCTAAGCGGAGTTGTGTGTATTGTACGGGGGAAAGGTGCCCGGCTGGTTTTTAGACATGAAATGTCAGACTTGTTAATACATTCAGTAGGTCAGTTTGGTTTGCAAACAGTATCTTTTCTACGGTGGCCGAGACAGTCGCTCGTGCATTCGCGTTTTCGATTTCGCATTCGCATTTACGATTTCGCATTCGCGTTTACGATTTCGCATTCGCGTTTACGATTTCGCATTCGCGTTTACGATTTCGCATTCGCGCTTACGATTTTACATTCGCATTTACGATTTCGCATTCGCGTTTACGATTTCGCATTCGCGTTTACGATTTTACATTCGCATTTACGATTTTGCTTTCGCGTTTACGATTTTGCATTCGCGTTCACGATTTTGTATTCGCGTTTATGATTTTGCATTCGCGTTTTCGACGTACGCACGTGCATTAATAGTTCAAAGGTGAAACAGTCGATCCCGTATTAAAATTGCCGTTGACGCGCCTTTTTGCACTGTTGAGCACGCAAATCCGTCTGAGTTAGCCAGAGGTTTTATTGTGGTAGTTAGGTTTTCCCTATCATTCTTTAGGTTACAGTACAGTGAGTAGCCACTTGCGGGTAATTTTCTTGCAAGTGTCAAGAGTTGAAGTTACGTAGCTAAAGGCCAGTGCCAATTTAATACGCTGACAGAATGGAACAGAAGAAGAAGATTCAGGAAATGGTTTTAAAGGAGGTGGATTCAACCGTCTACAGCCTTAGGAAAAGCCTCAAAAGGCGTCTAGATGCTGCAATGGAAAGCCCTGCAATTGCAACTAATCAGTCAATGCGTGACCCAACCATGGCCACGGCTACACCTCACGGTGGTGCCCTGAGTGAGTTAGAATTTATGTTTAACCACCCGTTCCATAGGCCTTCATTTCATTTAGTATATGTTTTTAATAATATGCGACCAGTTACATAAAATTTTATTATGACCATGTTCACAACTTGTAGCTCTGAAGGAGTTTGATCTGTTGTCAAAGGCGCAGTTCACAAAGAAGCGTAGCACAGCACATTCAGCTAAGAAAGCCAGGCTGAGCGAAGACTTTGTGACCGTAAGCTCAAGGCATTTTGTTACTGTAACATCACACCTATTACAGGCTGTTCAAGTATGTATAAGGAAAGACTTTCTCCTCTTGCATGTATATGGTATATATGAGACAATATACCCAAGCGCTACCACAGTCAAGTCTAGTCTCGTGCATGCATATATAATTAAAATTGCATTACCAATCACATGTTCTCTTAACGCAGCTCACTGTATGCCAGATGAGAAGGACCCGGCGGAAGGGGTATGGAAAAGCTGGTGACTACGTTGAGATCCGTGTTCCCTACAAATCCACGTATTGTCAGGTGGCTCAAGCTGCTGCAGAGGCTGTTGACCTTGAACCCGAACTATCAAGTGATGACTCTGACCATGATCACGAAGAAGCACAGAAGCCAGCGCTGGTTCTTCTTCGGGCCCAGGGATGTATTGTACAGAACAAGCCACTTGTAACTGAACCCGACACGAATGAACAAGTAGAGTGGACAATTGGAAGCTACCTGTCAACATTTCCCAGTTTCAGACGGTCTCGTCAAGCAATTAAACTAGGAGTAGGCCGAGGCCTCACAGAGCAAATGGAGCAGTCTCATAAACAGCACCATGATGGTTCCGGTGAGTATATGTTTTATTATTTTATAGTATTTTGCGTGGGCGGATCAAAGGCGAAAAGTGTGCTTTATTTTCCATGCAGTTATGGTGTGAAGAGTACTATATGAAAACTCATACAGCACAGGAAGTACAATATAGAACAGGTCATGGGTAATTGAGAACTTTTTGCAATTAACTGTAAACAGAATCCACGAAAGTGCAGCAGGGCCAGCTGCAAGTGCGGCAAAGCAAAGGTACTTGAAAGGAGCAAAAACGGCTAGCAACAGTTGATACAGAGATTGGTAAATGCACGAAAAGCGCCACTTGATAGGCACAACACGGCAAGAAAAACGGGCTAGTAAAGAGACAGTACTAGCTACAAACGACAAACACTCCTAGCAAATGGGTACAACCATACGGAGCTCATCCATGGTACAACACGTTAGCTACCATGGTACCAGTAAAACCTTGAGCCTAGCAGTGCTATTTGATGCACAAAACGGTAAGCTTGCAGCGTACAGACAGACGGAAACGCAACAAAACTAGGCATACACCGAGAATAGCAGCTTACCATGCTTTCTACATTGATTGTTGAACGATCTGTGAGCCAAAAAACGCCATATCCCTCCAGGACCAGCACAAAATTCAAACGTGAAATACTATAAACCAGTTAAAGTACCGTATACCCTCGTGCACTACGTGAAATATTGCACTTGGGCATGGTCTCGAGGCCAAATATAGCACTCGGCTTCGCCTCGTGCTATATTTACCTCTTGCCCACGCCCTCGTGCAATATTTCACGTAGTGCACTCGGGACGGTACTTTAACTAATATGTAGAAACTTAATTCTAAATGTACATCTTACCCAGGACCATAAGGCACAAGTACCAAGTCAGCTCCACTTTTCCCAGGACCACAGAGTACAAGTACCGAGACAGCTCCACTTTTCCCAAAACCACAGGGTACAAGTACCGAGACAGCTCCACTTTTCCCAGGACCGCAGGGTACAAGTACCGAGACAGCTCCAACTGTCCAGGAAGAAATTGAAGGTGACAAGTAGTAACATATGCCAACCATATTAAGTGCTGTTTGTAATCCAACCTTTCATAATATCTACATAGTTTTGTATGCTTCAGAGTGTGGAGTTCGCCTGGACACAGACTACATATTGCCACGGTTTGATGTGTTTGCAGAGACAAGGCCACTTTTGATCGCTGATATGAACAGAGAGGAAGCTCTATCCTTCATGGACAAAGGGGATCCTTGGCAACCAGAAAGTGTCTTTTATTCAGTGGCTAGAATCTCAAGAGGTATAAATAAACAGCATAGTGTTGTATTTGACTTAGTTATTAGCAATATCCTTTGAAGTTAGCCTCCTTAATGAGGTACCTAAATCTGATAGATATCTAACAGATTTACACACCTAGCAATCACCACTGAAGCTCTCAGCACCCAGACAACTGAAGCAACAGTACTAGGGCAGCTCTGCTTTGTTATCACAACACTGTAGGTCTAAGTTAGTACCTCTGGTAATATCATAGACATGCACCTGGGGTACGTAGCTTCTTTCCAATGAGAATTAAAACACTAAACGTTCAGAGCTCAGTGTGATCCTTAGGTGGAAGGTAACTGTTAGCTGTGATCTATGTAAGAGTGACTTCAAAGGCCTAATTAATTGTTTGCCCACCCATTACTCAACTGTCAAAGGCCTAATTAATCATTTGCCCACCCATTACTCAACTGTGACTTTGCAACTCCTGGCTCAAGCCTTACCACTGTTACAAAGATTCTGCAAAGATATATTCAAACAATGATGAATGGATTCGTTCTTCCAGGCGATGATCTACTGCTGTGTTGCAATGATGACGGGTCGTTTCGTGTACTTCATGATTCAACCTGTAAGACCATGCATCATGGAGTACGGTAGTACTCCATGATATATATAGCATGTTTACGTGCATTCAATTTGAATGTTACTTTCCTTGCAGCACAATTTCATGTTGTGCACCAGAGTCCTGAGAGAGTAACCCTGCCCTCTGTGACGGCCAAAGCGATTCCACTGTACTGTGTGGCTGGCGGCCACAGATGGGACTACAAGTACATCTGGACCCTGGGAGGCAATCCATTTGGACCAGAATCACCTGTGATCTGGACGACTAAACCAGGCCTATACCGCTGTGTAGTGCACCATGATATGCTACAGGAGCAGTGTTCCTCTCATCTCATTCAAGTCACCTTGCCTAAAGCAGGTGTTTTGGTCTGTAACTGTGTTGGTACTAAACATTATGTTATGGGTATATGTACATTTCTTTCTTTAGGTGTTATAACACCACTTGCAGACCCACAAACTCATGCATCTGACAGTGTACAGACAAGCACCATTGGGAGTGTATCTGCAGGCGAGCAAGCACCACAAGAAAACATTTCAGCAACACCCGGTAATTTATCTGTTTGGTCATAGAGAATTGCAAGAGGGTCTACTCTCAGTAGTGTTCTTTTAATTGTACTATTTGTTATTGTCTTCTGATATCAATCTAGGAATTATGGTATATGAATTACCAGAACTGAACCGTGCCACTAGCAACTTTGCCCATGAAATGTTGATTGGAGAAGGAGGCTTCGGAAAGGTATTCCGTGGGGCACTTCGTGGAACACAAGTGGCCATTAAAGTACTATCTGAGGTAGGGCTAGCTTATGCATAGAAGGATTGCAGCTTGTGATGTTAAAGTGCCTGAATGTTGTACATTGTTGTGCAATATAGCATGGGACCCAGATGCTCCGCGCCCAAACATCTAGTCAGCTGAAAACAGAAGTAACTGCTTTAACCAAGTAAGATATGGCGGTATACACATGGTCTATTGTGTGTTTCTACTGTTGATTTTTCTCATATATGTATAGATTCAGCCACCCGAATATTGTTTCCCTCATGGGATATTGTGCTGAACCACCCACCCTCATATTTCCTTTTATGCAAAAGGGCTCCTTGTTCAAAAATTTGCACGACAGCAATGTGAGTCATATTTAATTATTACTAACATAATGTTATTGGGGCTACATGACTGTAGTCTGCAATGTATAGATTGATGATCCATTAAGATGGTCTCAGCGGATATCCATCATGACTGATACAGCCAGAGGTCTAACGTACCTTCACTCAGCCACTCCACCATTGGTTCATCATGACATAAACTCGTGAGTTAATAATTTCAGAGTCTGTATTTTATTTGTGTGTACAACTTTCCATTTGTGTTATTGTAGGTCCAATATACTTCTGGATCATGGTGGAGAAGCCAAAATCTGTGATTTCGGCTTCTCTATTGAGCTTCCTGAACGTATAGGGGGGAAGACTCTGATAACAGCAGCAGCACAGCTAGGTCTTCCTGGAACCCTGGGGTACCAGCCCCCTGAATATAATGAAGGCCGGTATAGTACATGGAGCGATGTCTACAGCTATGGAGTGGTATGTTAACGTATACAGTTTACAACACTGCACCGAATGAGACCTGCTTTCATTAACAGGTTGTTCTGGAGACCTACACTGGTCTATTGGCATTCTCAGAGGAAAGAGATGATCACAAACTCGTATGTTTCAGATGTCAAATGGGCAGACATTAATTTATATCCATACACTAATACTGCAGGCCTGTCACTGTGATGAAGAACTTCGTGATCTTCAGCTATTTTCTGAGCTTCAAGACCCTACATCTGGCTCAGTTTGCACAGATGAATCCAAAGACATGTTCTTCACCATTTGTAATGCCTGCTTGAAAAATAGCTACAAAAGGCGACTCTCCATGCCCGAGGTAATCAAAAGTGAGTGTAATCAGTGAAATCTGTAAAAATTTAACAAATCTCTTCCCCTTCACATACAGATACTTGCCAAATGGGAGCATCAGAGTGGACTTCATTAAATAATATACACATTATCTCTAAAGTACTTTTACCTACAGCTTATTTACCAGTATCAACATGACATTATGAGTTGGTATAAACTGTTTTCAAGTGAAGCCAATATATGGCAACTAGATTTAATTTACGTTGTTTATAAGAAATCTGTATACAAACACACTGTTTGTGGATGTAACACCACTTCCGAGATCTATACCAAAGTGATTTTTAACCAGACTGTGACATTCGAGGTAGAAATCATCGCTGTAAGGTTGCGCTGGAGTAGAAGCACGAGTGGTCATTAACAGCATCCACAAGCGTGTATCCACACCTTTAATTTCATTCTCAGCACCTTTAAAAGCAAATGTTCACTGTGAGAATAAAACGGAGATATTGAAGATCAAACTCTTACCGTAGTATCTGGGCATGTCATAGATGTCATCAGGAATACCACTGGGACAGTTGGCTAGTGCGTTTTGGCGAATCTTGTGACTGTTCCAATACATCTTGAATAGCTCGAGTTCCCGTTGTATAATAGGAAGGAAGACTACGGCCAAGCACTTGCTGTATTAATTTAGTGAAAATACGTATTGATGGAATTTCAATAGTTTCATTCAATAATTCAGAGAACACAAACATGACACATTTTTATTTATGAAACATGGTCTTACCGATACTTTTCATCACTGGGTATGAATTCTCCAGCATGAAGTAGTTCCTAAATATAACATCACCATCATTGTCATGTTGATACGTAGTAGTTCAGCAGTTCATCAAATAATCTTGTACCTTGAAGACATTGAGCCACCACCCAGTCTTATGGCGGCGTAATTGGGACCATCAGCTTTCAATGCGCTATATAAGTAACATTAACATTATAACAATACCATGCATGCATGCACTAGAATACCAGTATAAAGCAGTCATTATAGATATGCTTACGATGTTAGCGGGAGATGTCCCATACATTGCACTCTTCTCTCCTGCCAAACTATCGCCATCATTCATACGAAAAGCTGCCTGTGCTGCTCCTGTAAGGCCATTCTCAGTACCGCAATCCATACGCAATATAGTAGGGCAACCTATACATTGCAGAAGGTAACACAAACTCTCATAATATAGCTTGCTAATAAAAAACCTATATTCCAACCCCTTGAGAAACGTCATTATACCTTTTAACTCTCCAACACATTCAAGATAATAATGTAGTATTACTCGTGGGTCATGGTTGGTTGATCCAACCTTGATCCAAAGTATTTTTCGAGAGAAGCTGCAGGGATGGCGAAGAGTACTACATTCAATAATAGTCTGTAAGACCGCGTGCTATAACAATCTGTGCTATTGGATTAGTGCTGCCACTTCAAACATACCCATCAACACAGCCGTGAATACAGAAACCAAACGGGCTCAGCTTGTCGTAGCCGTCCATGTGCCAGCAGTAATTAGGTCCCTATTGTATACATGACATTGTACAATCATGGAATACATACAACACCTGTGTAGATTATAAGCTGTATATATATCCTTATGTGCATGGGCATGAGACAGACTTGTTATAGTATTAATACACACATACCCTATTCAGGTACACACGCCGACTTAAGCAGTGGTTCCGCCGCCGCTGCACACCAATTGGATCCAACTCTTTCAAGATCTGCATCACAGTATCTCTATCAGGGTATATGCAAGTATGCATGACTGTGAAGGATTAATTGTGGGCTCGTGCTCACTAAGCATACACGCAAGTACAAGTAAATTTACCTTCTTGTAACCACCAAATATTTATCCTTCAAAAGCTTCCACATACTTCTGTATCCAATTGTGCAGTTAGAGGTACGCAGTTCACGCTATGCATGTTGAAAATGTTCTTGTCACACACTGATTCAGTGTCATCACTATACAGTAGCTAGCTCTTGCCAACCTGAATGCAATTCCTCACAACTTGCTCAGGAGCATAGGCTCGTCATGACACACCTAACCTCTTATACTCGGCTTTTAACCATGTTAAGCTAAAAGGGATAGAATATTTTTAGCTTCACGCATGCGGATGCAGTCATTAGCGTTGTGTGCCCCTAGCCTACCCTCGCTTGATTCCATGCACTTCTTCGAGCCTTGCCAGCACCAGTTTATATGGCCTCCAGGAATAGAAGTACTTGAGCAGTATTTCTGTTAACAAGCGGAAAACTGATAATAATAGCTAGGATGTGGCAGCAATGAACACGCTACACTTACGGTCCAGTTTGGCTTTGGTTAGCTCTATCTTCCTCGCCATCACGCTTGTGACAAACAACTAGGAATAATATTTCCCGGTATATTATTATGTGCAACATGAATGCAAGAGTACTATTAAACAGCTCGAATGCAACATCGTGAACTGGATGGAGGAATGCAAACCGTGAACGCGAATGCAAAATCGTAAACGCGAAAGCAAAATCGTAAATGCGAATGTAAAATCGTAAATGCGAATGCGAAATCGTAGAACGCGAATGCGAAATCGTAAACGCGAATGCGAAATCGTAAACGCGAATGCGAAATCGTAAATGCGAATGCGAAATCGTAAATGCGAATGCGAAATCGTAAATGCGAATGCGAAATCGAAAACGCGAATGCACGAGCGACTGTCTCGGCCACCGTACTTTTCTCATTTGAAGTCCCTGCAACTGCAATACTATAGAATGTGTTAGTTCTCTCATCAGATCTTCCACTTGAAAATCTATGATTGGGGTTATAAACAAATTCTATTTTGTTGCATTCTCCAAGTACAAGAATTGGTGGGACAACTGCCAAAGTGTCACAGAGAGAACCCTGGCATCTTTCATGTCTGCCACCTCAAGGACTCATGTTGGAATCTATGGCAACTCCGATCCACGGGATATTTCACAATGGGTGCCTATTCTGGCACTTAACGTACCAGAATCAGAAGGCCAGGTTTGTGTGTGTGTGTGCGTGTGCGTGTGCGTGTGCGTGTGCGTGTGCGTGTGCGTGTGCGTGTGCGTGTGCGTGTGCGTGTGCGTGTGCGTGTGCGTGTGCGTGTGCGTGTATGTGTGTGTTTGCGTGTGTATTGCTGACACATTTTTCGATCTAGGTCATTACCATTTAGTGTGTTTGTGCGTGTGTGCTTGCGTTCTTGTGTGTGTGTGCTTGCGTTCATGTGTGTATGAGCCGACATTCAGAATATAGTCTATCGAGCTCCGCATTTAATAGTAATGAGCTCTGCTAGACCCTAAGTGCAGAGGGTCTAGTTCAATAGACTAATCACAATATTGCTAACACATTTGTTACTGTATATAGCTATGCTTGTCATTATTTACTAGTTATTATGTGCTTGTGTGACACTGCATTATTGTTGACCAGTTATCCCCTGAGGAGCTGACATACTAGCAGGAAGACTCTGTTTGCACATACACAACAGGGGTCAGTTGGCATCGTGTGTCAAGATGTTTTAACTTCCCTACACATTTAAGTACTGTATGCTTATACCGGAGATTTTGATGACCCTAGTGCCATCATCACTGGTTTGCAGTATACCTATGGCACTGAAGACATTACTGAACTGGTAAGTTTGCATTACGAAGTACATGTACACTGATTTACTTTTGATGGATGTACATATAGCTAAATACTGTGTTGGACGTATTCTATTATAGGAGTTGCTCCATTTGGCTTTAGCTAAGTATAGGTTAGAGACCAGATGCAAGTCACTACGAGGTTTTAGAAACCGAGGGTGAGGGGCGTGAATGATGCTATAGTGACCGAGGCGAAGCCGAGGTTACTATCTATGCTATTGCAGCATTCTCGCCCCGACCACGAGGTTTCAAACCGAGTAGTGACTCGCACCTGGTCTCTAACCTATACTTAGCTAAAGCTCCGGGCTGGGTGTCTGCCTTTGGGAGTGGAGACCGGGCGTTACCGGACTCTTAAGGCTCCCCTGGAGTGGCGGGTCTGTCAGGTTTGCAATACAGATTTTGTTGAGGATGAATTTCATTTTGTTATGGTATGTAATAAACTCGAACATGAAAGGAATAACTTACTATATATCACTCTAAAGGACCTGTCATTCATGCACCTAAACCCTTTTAATAAGTTTCTGTATATATTAAGAAATGAATCGTGTTATCATATCTTATTGGCTAAATGTTTGTATAAAATGTTTACTGGGCACCATTATATATACATAATTTTTTTGTATTATAATGGGCATGTAAACTTTGATTGATTGATTGATTGATCTATTTGGACAGTTAAAAACAACATAGAGTAAATGATCAGTACAGCAGAATCAATACAACATAGGATGGGGTACCTGTTGCTCTGGTTGAGGTAGGGATGATTTCTTACCACCATGACACCCTAGGGTATGCTGAAGGGGAGAAAGGTCAGTGTCAATTGCTTCAATATATATACATCATCCTGTTACAGCACAACGATACAGGGATTATCATCCTGCAGTCTGTTTAGTGTGTTAGGCTAGCTTGCGGCATGAAGGGAAGAAACAGACAGATTCCCACCCACATAAATGTACTACCTATGAAATAATTCCAAAGTTATTGTAGTCTCGTGCCCAGCCCCACGTTAGGAAGTTGGGTCTGGCTCCCCGCATATTCAAAGTTGGGGCAGCATTACGTCAGCGGTCCCAGATCTGGACCGGCAATCTGATTGATTACTTATAGTATTACATCACTAAACGGTTGTAGTATCCGGATATCTACACGAATGGCCACATGGACACTTTCCGTTTGGTGATGTAATATGATGTAACGCTAACCCAACTTTGAATATACGGGGAGCCAGACCCACTTTCTAACGTGGGGCTGGGCATGAGACTAAAGTTATAGGGGTTCATTCCTTAAGGACAAACTGTTAGTAATTATTCATCAGAATGAGAATATCTCAAGGGACACAATCTACCAGGGGTTGAGACCAACCTCTTGCTTGTCTCTAGCTTATACCAGATTCCTTTGCAATGATCATGGTAGTAGCTATATAGACAAACAATCATCCAAACCTTGTAGTTACTTGGCTGCCCCAACTTTTTTCACTTACAGTAAGTGAAAAAAAAGCTCTGACCGCTGGGTATGAGGGCTACCAGAAACATATTGTGAAGAGATGATGAAAGCCATGTATATAAAATTACAGGAACTAGATATAATCTTGTGACACATGTAACAAGATGGTGAATAAAGAACGTCACATCAAGCAGACATCTGTACTCTCTGAATCGGACTGTCCACTTTCTGCATAAGCCTATCTCTCTGCTCAGGAGATTGTCAGGTTTCCCCTGGATGTGATGAGCTGCTGGATGCCAACTCTGAATGTACGTCTGCAACAGATATAATTGAGGAAGAATATACTATGTAATCATGAACCGGGTTCTACTAAGGGAACAATCAGCATTTTGATGTGAATGAGTAAGGTTGAAGATTTTCAGTTTTTGGGTATACATATGTTCAAGATGTGATTCTGCAAAATTATTTAATTCCCTCAGCCAGATATATGAGCAACTACATGTAGTATATTGAAAAGAAAAAATGCTTAATAAATTACAAAAAATTAGCAAAAAGAAAAAATTTCTAGTGAGCGTTTTTTAAAAGTTTCACCCAAAGATTAGCAACAGCAAACACTTGACGTTAATTCTGGTGAGTGTTTTAAAAAGAGAAAGAAAAAAGAGAAAAGTTTCACCCAAAGATTAGCAACAGCAAACACTTGGCGTTAATTTCTGGTGAGCGTTTTAAAAAAAGAGAAAAAAAAAAGAAAAAGTTTCACCCAAAGGGCCAGGATGTGAAAGCTCAAGCGGCTAACGAACAAGAACTGACCCCGATGGATCCACTCCGCAGCGCGTACAGGTTTATACTGGAATTAAGGGAGGTAGGGGGCGGTCCCTAAGCCATAATGCCCCAAACCTTCAGTGCACGAGCCGAGATTCGAACTCGCGATCACTGTCTCCAGACACTGCGCTACTGCTCCCAGCACCACGAGGGTGTTGGTGACAAGAGTCAAACATTTCTCTCTTTTATGTTAGCACTACTTTTATACACATCCGCAAAAGAAAAAAGGAAAATTGAAGTTCCCGGGCGGATTCGAACCCGCGACCTTTTCATTTGAAGGCGAGGCGATTACCGCTAAGCCACGCCTGCTTCTGGAAATTTGATATAAAATTTTTCAGTTAAATAAGGGGTATGGCAATAGGCGCGAACAGCTCGAGGTTGCACTGCCGGGCCTTAATTTTTTTTTTTTGTGGGGGGGGGGGGGGGGGGGGGGGGGGGGGGGGGGGGGGAGGGGAAGCTTATGACGTACGGTCGTTTCAGAATTATTCGTTTTGCCGACTAAAGCTACAAACGACAGCAACCGATCCAGATACGTAGAGGTCTAGCACATTAAATTTTAATAGTCTAATTCTAACTAGCTAGCTAGCTACAACTTCTACCATCGATAATATAGCCTAGATCTAACCTAGGGTATAATATCTATGCTTCTACCCACCATGGGATCGCTTACAGTATTGCAGTAAGCTTATCTGCATCGCTTGCAGTAAAGTGGATACTGCAAGTGATCATGATCCCTTGGTGGGTAGAAGTTGGCCAGTCTACGCATAGATAATATAGCTACCCTGTTAACTGCACGGCGCTAAGTTGTAACCCAGCCTTTACGTAATCTCGTAGGCCATACTAACTCTGGCCCGCGAGACTAGCCTTTTGCGTGTCTGCATACATATCATGTAGCTATACTGTTGAAATTTCTGGTCTTTTAAACGCTAAGAAAATAATGATATCCAACCAGGGTTCTATCTAGGATTTTTAGTTTGGGGGAGAAGATCAGGCTTGAAATTGATAGTGGGTGGGGGGGCTGCGGCCACAGGCCAGAGTGTTCTAGGGGGGTCTCAGAAAATTTTTGTAATTTTGAGCCTTGTGAGAGTGGTTCTGAGGTATTTTAAGACGTTGTGAGGTCGTGGTAGCTGTGGTATTACAGACACATTCTTAGCTAGTGTACCATACATTACAAGTAAGTCCTTTAAAGATTGTAAGTAAGTCCTTTAAAGTTTCCCCTGCCGAAAATCATCTAATGTAGTAAGTGAATTACAGTAAAAGAAGTGTTATTAATTAACCAAATGGGGAAGTAGTAGCAAAAACATGACGTAAGTGTGAAGAAGACATACTCAAGTGGACACTGGAATTAGCACATGAATAAAGTTATCATGTTCCCACTGTATGTTGCAGTTCTTTTAGAACCCTGCCAACAGTATACATGTACAAGTATAGATTCAATACAAATGTGAGTGATGTTTAAAAAAGTGTGCATATGCGTGACACGTAATATATAATCCATGAAAAACGGAGCTGACGTGCACCGGGCCGACATGGCTCCGCCGCCCTTACATGCTAAGCTTAACTGATTTACCCAGCAAGTGCATGGTTTTGCAATATTAAATACCACAGCTAATAGAGCCCCGTTTTCATTTTATACAGCATTGAATCAGGATGGCATTTGTGACCGATGTGAAAGTGATTTCTGGAGGCAATGCAAGTATTCGTCCACCAGATGGATACACTAGGATTGATGTAGATCTAAATGCTGGGGCTGGTGGAAAGTACATATACCTCTGCTACCAGAATGGTGGAAGGGCTGATGCAATTAGAGGACTCCAGGTCAGTGGCAGTTTTGCAGTAGAGACCACTTTGCATGCAAACTAAATCTAGAGCTTGTGATGTGGTACAAACAAGATTAAAAAGGGTGTACTTGTCTCGTATATACTGAACACTCCCTAGTACTTATGCTATTAAATATGCCATCAGAATAAGTTGGGGATTAGTCAGTGCACTTTTCGGCCATTTCCTGAACAAATGGATATTGTGTACTGCACATGTATAAAGTGCTGCTTTTCAGTAAAGTGAATTTTCAATTTTTATTTTTCACAAATTACCTCAAATAAGCTGTATTTCGATTAGACTCGGAGTCTTTACTCTGCATGTGGAATTTCACAATAATTTTGTGATGCACAGAACTGAATTGGAGATTAGTCAGTGCACTTTTTGGCCATTTCCTGAACAAATGGATATTGTGTAGTGCACATGTAAGTGCTGCTTTTCAGTAATGTGAATTTTGTAGTAAATTCAATTTTTATTTTTCAAATAAACTCAGATAAGCTGTATTTCGATAAGACTTCACCCTGCATGTGGAATTTCACAATAGTTTTGTGATGCACAGAACTGAGTTTCTCATGAGTGCTGTCAGCCTATCAGCAAGAGATCACAAAGTTGAAGCAACAGCTTGAACACAGGTTCATACAGTTAGTACAATAATTAAGATATAACCACAGCTAGAATACGTGTACAAACATACCAGCCTCAACAGCTAGACCATACTAGCTATTCGCGATAATTGAGATACAGCCCACATCTACATACTGCTGCTATAGGGGGAATATTTTGGGTCATGAAGAAATTGAGAGGCTTGAAAGAGAAAGGGAGAAAGCTCAAAAGCAAAAGGTGGGAAGGGTGCAATTGAGACAAGTCTGCCATGGTGAATCTACTGCTGTTGAAATGATTCTCCCAATACTTCTCCCAATACTTCTCCTTCATAGGCAGCAGTTCTGGAGGCCCACCAACAACTAATGAGTCAAACTCAAGCTGAGAGAGATACCTTGTATGGCAAGATAGCAGACCTGGAAAAAGTGGTATTTTGTGAATGATGTATGTAGAGAAGTAACATACATATGTGTGATGTGTACATATGCATGTTTTTGCCAAATTACGTTACTGATCATGTTAGATGTATACGTATACTACCAGCAACCAGCTGCAGAGTTGTGACGAACCTTTCAATAGCCTGGTAGACTAATGAGTCAACTCTTACCCATGTAGTTTGGAGCAGAATAATGTAGCAATTGTTTTCTTAAATGTTCAGCTTCTTCATGGTGACAGTAGAGACATTAGTGAGTCTGAAGTGTTCCAATAAGCTATCCAAATGGTTAGACTTGTCAATGATCATATATTACAGTGCAAATATTTGAACTTATTTCCCTTCCTTTAATTGCTGCTACTAGGCAACAGATCGGATTAGACATGAATCTGAGTCACAGTTAGAGCGCAGGCTTGCTACTGAGAAGAAAGGTTAGCTTACATTGTACTTTGACCCCAATACCTTCCAAATCCATACATGCAGGGGGTGATAATATTTCGCAGGGCCTGAGATTGTTCTTACCCTGTCTGACATTAACATTATAAAGCTGTCCACTGCAAATCCTTGTAGAGGTTCAACCCCACCACTTGCTATGTACATACATAGCAATTGATATAATCATGAGTTGTCATTAATTGCGCAGGCACTAAACTAGTCTATCCCAAGAATTATATGGTAAACACCTACAACAACCCCATTAATAATCAGTACCACTTAATCTAACATATCGTAGTATAATAGAGAAGGTGCAGCAGGTATGCTAGCCACAAAAAAATTGTACCAAAATTCTTTGGCCCATCTCAGCTCTAGTTTAGTCAGTTGATTTAGTATTGTGAGTCTGCACCATGCACTCCACCTTCTGTCCATCTCCAGGCCGCAATTCCTCCCTTAGCTTGGTAAAGTAGTCTCTCTGTTTCTCCACCTCTGCACGCTCATCTTGCAGCCTCTATGAATGTACAGTGAAATAGAGTGATGTGTGTGAAAAAAGCCTTTCACCACAAAAAATCTTACAGTGAAGGAGAAACTTATGGAGAGGGGAAAAAAGACCATTTTCAACTGAATATGAGGTTAATAACAGCTCAGCTCTTAGCTAATCATATGTACAAATAAACGGTAACTTTTTGCTCATACTAAAATCACAAACCTTACGATGGGAGCCCAGCCCTCAGCTTTGACTTTGCAGATCCAAGTCCTTCTCAGGTAGCACAAGCCCTCAGATCACGACAGCAAAGTAACTGCTACACATAGAACTACCATGAACTATCGGTCAACTTTGCCAGCAGCTGTGATATTGCTACCAGCCAAGCTGTATTACTTTAATTAAAGCTCCCGCTGCAGCACTCTGGTAACCAATCACAGCCTAACCAACATGGCTAGCACCAGCACTAAAACGACTACAATGCCTAACATATGAACACACCATTCATTGCATTCAAATGATAGAAAATACAATGATACCGGTATATATTGTTAAAGTATGATAGCATTATCCGTATACATGTACCATCATAGCTACTGTTGCAGTGTATGTGTACGCGCATACTCAGACTGTATGTGCATACATATACGTACATAATATGCCCCCTTTCTCACAGGATGACCCAGACACACCAGAAGAGATTGAAAGAGGATCCTGTGAGTCCATAAGGTTTGTAAAGTCAGGCCATTAATGAAAGTGCTGATTGTTAGAGCTTGAATCTATGCACACTGATGTAAATAGAATCAAGCTAGTGTTTAATATAACGGTCTTCAGACATTTTCTGCAGTAATTACATTTTATGGGCATTGTTATATTCTTCTTAAAGCTCTAGTCAAGCATTATCCCCTGTCTGCAGAGAAGTTAAAGGGTGCTTCTAGAACAAAAATGCCATCGACTGGTATGCTTATTAGGAATTGAATTGGCATTTTCACCTATGCTTAATTTATGTTACATATGTCACACTAATTCTGCCTGTACACTTTGAAATTCTCAGATACCGCATTGTTGTAGGGCATGTGCATAGTATGTGTATGATCCATTTTGTGAGAAGATATGTGCAGACTCACAGTAATAAATTTACAAACACAATTAAATACATACTGCAGTTAAAACGGTATAGCTGAAAAGTGAATTAGTTTTGAAACGGCTACTGTTTCAGTTCACTTAAAGTAGCTATCAAAATCTATCTAATGGAGTGCTCATCTGCTTCATGTTCCCTAGTAGCGTTCAACTCAACAATGAAGTCTAAATCAATTGCTACACAATCAACCTACAGACGACGTATGCGTCTTACTTTCTAATTCATGCAATTGGTACATTCTATCATTTTCTCCTTACTTTATAGGATGTAGGCCAGAGACTTATGGATCTTAATGTGTTTACAGAGATTCAGGGTAGGAACCTGTCACTTCACATACATGTACTATAGCACAGATATATTTTGTGCATATGTTTGCCTTTTGATATGGTTTTGTATGTACATTCATATTTCACCACCAATACAGTGCAACTGCATATAACTGTATATAAAAGCATAAATACAGGAAAAGTTCTTGATCATGATTCCCTGCAGTTGGCACACAGTTTTTTGTTTCTGACTCGGTGTACTACCAGTTTTGTGAGCCTGCGCTCACGACGATCAGTTCTCGAGGACCCATGCTTAGCAGATTACAAACCATTCATTTACTTGTAGCACCTTGTATTACAGCTAACTAATCTTTGTTATCCATTCTCACTTGTCATGCTATTGTCGATCAACCTGGCAATGCACAGTAGCCTTCCTCATATAGTATGCACGTACAATTTCTCACTCTGATGTTTACTCTCTTTTTTGCCTAGACCCGGCTCTCTAGCAAGTGCCAGTGAATACTCAGGGTCAGTGTAGTACAAAGTACACGGACTATCCCTTCATTACTGGGATGTGAATTGCAGTTAAAGACTGAAAAGTGGAGTAGCAGATAGGATTGCATTGGGAGTTCAAAAAGGAAACTTTCCCTTTCCTACACACAAACTTTGTAGTTGGGGCTTCTCCACAGTATCATCCTCAGCATCCCTGGAGTCTATAGTTTCATTACGAATTTAAGGGGATTTACTGGAGCATTTTGGGCTGTCTGACCTTCAACCATCACAGCTTCATGCTGCTGCTATCTATGGTATGTTACACTCATATGTACATTGATGCTTGCATGATGAAGGTTGAATTGAGAGAGGGTCAATTATTTAATGTGAAACATGCCACACAGAAACGGTAAGCACTAAGTACAGTAATGAAGTACACATCACTCTCTCCCAGCCATGGTTACACGTGCGTACAGTATGCACCCATATAATATACGTAGGGGTAAGCATATTATACTGTATTATATATCTTGACATCTAAAATATTAAACGCATAGAGTTAAGCCTCTGTGTAGACATCAAGCACACTGTATATGCCAGACAGCTTTGCGTGATGAACTATTAGTCACTAACTTGCAGCTGGTCATCTACATCAAGTAGCTAGGCCTTTTAAGTTTGGTCCAACTGGAGCCAGATTTCGTATGTGTTCAAACTGAAGATATGCAATGGTGCAATCTAGTCTTGTAACATCCTCACCCCTACAAACATTGATGACTAAGGGTTAGCAAGCAGTTATAATTAATGTGTTCAATGATGTGGAACCACTACATGTACCTTAAATAGTAAGTACAAGAAGTCATCATCATTCTTAGCCATGAACAAGATTATAGTAGAACTCTTGAGTGAAAACATGTAGACAACAAGAGCGGTGCCTTTTATGTGTCCTGTAGCCTCGTTCCCGGGCTCTACATCCCAGCTTTTCTTCGCACGCTTATTTTACTACGTTAGAAAAAAGCTGGGAAGTAAAACCCGGGAATGAGGCTGGTGTGCCTGCTCCTTTATCGTCAGATCTTATAGGTTTGTGCATGCAGTTATTACCTTAATATTCCTGCTCTCTCTTCTCTCAGGTGTGGCACAGTACCCGAGCAAAGTCACTGCGCAGTAAAGCCAGCTCTACCTTTAGGTCTACTCGAAAGAGTAGCTCTGTTTCCTTCAGCACTGTCTGCAAGGGATACACTGTTTCACAGGTTTGTACATTCACAAGAATGGCACATAAACTGCAGCTGATACATTGTATAATGCAGATAGGTAGTAATATTATACTCGTGTCGCTATCGTAGCGCGTATGCCATTGAGCACGCACACACATAGGCGACATACTACAACCCTGTGCCACCCCCTGACCTATATCAAATATTTCTGCCTCCAGTAAAACAGCACTCTGTGTGATATCCTTAATGGCTCACCTCATCCTGCTCCTAACACCAATTTCCCATAACTTAAAACTATAAGCCATTATGTCAAACTGTGTCAAATACTTCTGAACATCTAAGAAAGAAGCATAAGTGTTCCTCATTCTACCTGGTATGATTTCATTGAGAGCAAGATGCTAGTAACACAACTCGTTTTCTCTCTAATTCTTCATGAAGAGCTCTTTCTCATTCTAATGTGATTACTATGTGATTGCGATTGTTTAGAACAATTTTCTTCCCACATTTAATAATGTCCTCAATATCACCTTTCTTATACAAGCTAAAAGTTAACACTTGTCCTTAACACTCTCCTCTGTCCAAACTACTTCATATAAGACTTTCAACAGACTAACTATTCATTTGCCACCGTACCTAAAAAGTTCTCCAACTAGCCCATCAATACCCCGTGGTGCGTAGGCAGCGGCAGGGTTAAGCGAATGGTTCTGTCTGTCCGTCCGTCCGTCCATCCGTTGTCTGTCCACTCAAAAATTGGTCTATCTCGCGATTTACAGGGTTAAGCGATTGCTAAACACGACAGTAACATTGAAATCTAAAAAAAAATGTCCGGGTGTGTACCTAATAGTCGCCACAGCAGTTCCATATGCTGTATTTCCAGCTCTTTCTTATTTAACAACGGTACATTCTGCCTTTTTAATGCAGTCATAACTAGAATACAATGGGGGCCGGGCATATACAGACTCTGGTCACGTGTTCGTATTGGCAATCGGTATGTCTGTGCGAGAGACTGCTAGTTTTTTAGGGTTTTAGTTAAATTTCTGCAAAATAATTCCCCTGTCCCAAACCTTAACCTTTCGTAATCTAGACATTTCCCTGTACTCTGTCACTTTCTGCTCTACATGCTCTTTCCAGCTACCATCAAACTGATCATCTACGGATGCTGTACCCAGCCTTTCATAATGCTCACATAATACTTCCAAATTTCCCTTAGTGCTGGTTACACATGAACCTGGATTACTCCTCAAAGAAGCAATGTACCCTTACGACTACCATTTAAAGATCCTGCCAACAAATGCCCAAAAAATTCTTTCCTGTTTTCATGAAAATCTTTATTAGCCTTTTCAATCACCTCATTCCAACTATCTATACCAATTCCTTGATTTCCGAACATAGTTTGTAACACTCTCCCCGTTTATCTCCCCTGCCAATACTAATCTCCAGTATCCTTATAATACTCTTCTCCTTAATCACTATCCCACCACCTCACCGCTTTGTCACGCATTATCACCTTTTCTCTATTTCCCTACCATCACAGATAGGCAGTAATTATTGCAACTGTTCGCTATGTGTCCTGTCTCTGGCACACTTTTATGTAATGCATACCTAACTTTTAAATAGTGTGTGTGGGGGGGGAATCAAAACTAGATAACTAGTCTTTGTCGTCTTGAAGACGCGAGACTCATTATTTTCAGTAATAAGTCCATGTACATTAGTGTTTCCCTTGAAAATACTGCTGCACAGCTTTAAAGGAAAGGTGAAAATACATACACAAATGTTTAAGTACATTTCCACTGATTGGATGAAATAATAGTGATACATCTGTGTAGTTTGAGCAGTGGTAGAAGGTTTTGTTCCCTTGGTTCAGTAGTTGTTTGGTTTATGGTTCGAAAATTTGGCTCTATCACAAATTCTATTGCTGGTTAGGCCACACATTTCTGAGGATATTTCAAGGAGAATGAAAGGCATGCATGGCTACAATCATGTACAGATCATTAGAGGGACCAATAAGGATTTACTGCTTTTTGTTAAGCATGCATAAATGTCTCTGGAATCAACAGTGACTATGGTGACAGCTAGTTCATTAGGTCACTGTGATATGTGGCATACATATAGAGCTTGCAGTAGAGTCTAGAGCTGATCCGATTCACTTGGTAGAGACAATGATGGCCAAGTGTTTATGTTATTCTTCGCTACATCACCAGCTTCATACATTGTTTCACCTCCCAGGGTAGGAAGCCAGAAAGGCAAAGTCACAGCAGAAAAATACCAGGCTGTACAAGTAGAGAGTAAGTCACAGCGTTACTGCATGAGCCTGTCAGTGCTTTGAAAAACAATAATCATCCTGCTAATACTTTAATGCGTATGCAATTGTAAGTTGTTGTATACATACTGAGCTCTGGCATTCAGATTCTACAAATAGGCTATGCATGCGTACGTATTGGAGTGTACTAGTCAGATTCGTACCGAAGCGTTACTGGCTCTATTATAGTGTTTCTGTAAATGCATCTGCAAAGGTGATTACAATAATCATGTTGACTATTGTATAATGTTTATACTGCCGTGCAGGTAGCGAGCTCACACACATCACAAGCAGTGGCTGGAGCTCAACAGCATCCGAGCACCCAAATGAAAATTTACAAGCTCTACCAGAGAGTGCATCAGTGGTGATTTCAGATGCAGATATCGTGAACAATAGCATAAAGATTGATTTAGAAGCAGGAAGTCAAGATTCAAGTGGATGAGACTTCACTTCGTGACTATTTACATGTGATGAAGCTGTCGTCACATGTTGAACTGCATGTTGTGTTCTTTTTTATTATTTTATTTGTTGTATTTATTACTATTAGTAACCTTTTGCAAACCCCCTTTTTTTACTATTAGTAACCTTTTGCGAGCCCCCCCCCCCCCTACTGTAAACCTGTGCGTGCGTGCGCGTCCGTGCACGCGCATGGTCTATTCCGTAAAAGCGTTGGCACGCGTATGCCTATTTCAACAACTGCTGTCGCGCGTTTCAGCGGCAATTATCCTCAGGCTCTACAGCGCGTGCGTGCGCTCTGGAGAGCTAGAGGGAAATGAGTGACTTGTGTAGACAGCGACATTGGAACGGCGCACACAACGCTACAGAGAAAGGAGAGCGGCCGAAACTTCTGTGGAGAAGGAGAGAAGGCTACAGAACGAGCGAGCACGGAGACCAAGCTTACATGTACGCAGGGCAGCAGCGCAAGGGCAAAGGATGAAGTCCCGCGATGCCACGAATATTGGTAGCTGGAGGAGAAGGTGGCACGCCTCCTGTGCAGAGTAGTCCCTCTCTACAGTCGTGTTTATCGGGAGCTTCTGAACTGCCTTCAATGACTTTTCAGCATCATTCACAACAGCAGCATACACGTCCTTCAGCATCTGTGACCGTGGCTCGCATAATTTGGTGGCCGCTAAGTCAGTGCTACCTTACGCGGTGGTGTGATGACAGTGGAGTGCCAGAGCAGTCATCTGTCAAGTTTTGCAGTGCTGGTGGATGTGTTAAGTCCACAGGTTTACACTACATGTAGCCCATTCGACCTTAACAGACTGTATTTGTGAGACTTCTTTATTAAGGTAGATGATTTATGCAAACATATAATGGCACTACTGTAACATTAATGTGCAAATTAACCTGTGTCTCTACATATATTGTTTAGACCATGCTTGTTATCATATAATATACTGTAACACAGCCTGCAAAACCAATGCAAGCATACAGACTACTAGCATGTGTACCTAAAATAATTATGTTTCTTTGTGTTGTGAAACCTCACTATTCCTGTTACACAATGTATTGTATTCTGTTTTGGCTGCTATTTAGGGAGGTGCAGAGCTACAGGCCTTAATGATCGTCTCCTATATTGGTTGTGCTATTTCCATGGCATGCCTGGTCATTGCCAGTGTGTTCTTTCCCTTTCTGGGGTAAATACCATTTACACTATTGTCACTACACTCGTTAATATTAATACTCCCTGTTTTGTTTGTTGTGGTGTGTGTAGTATCTCCTCTGAGCTACATTTCTTCAAGTGTTGTGGCTACTTGCAAATATCATGCATACTGCCTTCGTCTATTACCTGAAGAGTTATGGCTGCTTCTTTTACTAGTAGTTGCGGTTTGTATTCCACTGGGAGTGTATACTGGTAATACGTATACTCGTTTCTATGTACCTCTATGTTTGCTCACTTGCATTTCTACTGGTAATCCTTTCACTTGAGAGTGTAGTTGCATGACTTACACTATTTTGTGGTTGTATTCTCTGTAGTAACCACATCTATTTTCTCTTATTCCTCAGCAAGAAACTGTTCCAATTAGTTCACTACTTTATTAATCTAAATTTGGCCATCTCTCTGTTTGTGGGGTAGCTACCTTGTTTTTGTGATTGGTATACAGACAGCCAGGCATTCAGTGGTACGTAAATGCATGCATGTGTGTGTGTGTGTGTGTGTGTGTGTGTGTGTGTGTTCTATGCTAGATGCTGCATGGTTGGTAAAGCATGCGTGTCACAAGAGTTGTATGAACGTGCACAAAATTGTACATGTTGCGTTTTCTTGTACATGTGTATGCAATAAGCAAAGCATCCAACTTTTTTCTTATCATACATGTATTCAGAGAATAATTCTTGTCTAAAATCAAGTGGAAATTTCGTAGCTATTCCATACAGACAGTATACGTAATTGGCATGCACTTTTTGAGCACGTGAATAGCAACAACATGTGCAGCACCATGAAATGACTTTGTATGTTCAAGGTCAGAGAGTAGGTTTTAGCTTTAATTCCTCTACCCCGTACGTTGCTAGGCACTCAAATGAAGTATAGAGTCTGCTACGTACAATGTTATAAAGGCCGATTAGTGATTCTATGGCTTTGGTATGACACCTAGCCTATTTTTAATAATTATTGAAATGCTTTATCTGCAGTTTAAACCTTAATTGCTCATGCATGCCGTGGATATATCATGCAATCAGGGCTAGGTACGTACATAACTTGGATTTTTACCCTAAATCATGCAAAGATATGTGTTTATGTGATAGGGTTGTGATCGTCCAGAAACTTTGCAAGATTAAGAATTTAATCTCAGCTAGCTTGAGGTGAAACCTATCTTATACTACAAGCGCATGTGATGATGTCATGCAGCATAATATATGTAGAAGAAGCCAGGTTGGTAACTACGTACGTATCTGTGAGAGGATCAACAGAAGCAGAGATCACGGAGGCCGTATAGTATATTATAATCCAAACAATTAAGAGTGCGAAATGTGAGGCCGGACTACCAAACCTCCCGCTGCTTGAGACCCAGTCTGTCCTGTTTCTTGTCTCCGCTAATGGTTTGCACTCACACTACCTGTACAGTTCAGTCTCTTTTACATTAAGCAGTACTCTTCTCAAGTATGAGGGATAGTATTAAAATTTATGTGAGCATAATGTATAATCTACGTAATTTAATTTTGGTATTATACATAATATAAACACAATTATACACGTATTCAGACACAGACAGTGTCCACTCACTGATTATGGCACACATTCTTACTTACACGTACGTATGTATGTATCTCTTTTGTACATTATTCTGCTCCTTACAGGGTGGGTGTGTCTTTATAACTGTTCTCCTGCACTACTTCTTCCTGGCTGCCTTCTGTTGGATGTTGTGTGAGGGCATCATGCTCTACCTGATGCTGGTAGTAGTTTTCAGCAGGCTGTCCAAGAAATGGTGGTTCTTCTTACTCCTTGGATGGGGTAAGTTACGTACATGTAGTGTTCAAACTCTTGATTTGTAATGCAGGCATTAGACCACTATTCAGTACGTATACTCTTGTCTGCAGGTCTGCCCATTTTTCCTGTGGTGATTGGAGTGGCATCAAGACATGATGACGTGATTATGGAGTGAGGAACGATGAGGGAGCTCTTATATAGTAAGTATAACCAGTATTAACACATGAGTTAGTTGAATCTGTCTATAGTTATGGATCATCCATGTCACTATCATTGAGTACGTCGCGTCCCACAGTGTGTACAACCTCTTTTATAATGTGCCATTCCAAAAGCATACTGTCTGATTACTGTATTAACAGTCATGACATGGTCATTGGGCTAAATAAATGAAGTTCCTCAATTGTTGATCATCAAGGCACTAGAGAGTTCTTAGTAGTATCTTATACATATATTGTTCTTGCAGTTGCTGGCTGTCCACTGACAATGGAGTTATCTGGGCTTTTGTAGGCCCTATGTTAGCCATCATTGCTGTACGTTAGCCTTGCAACTGTTGTTTTAATTCATGGTCACATGTAAAAATCAAATATGCATTTGCACTTCCATGTACACGCACCTGTATCAGCCTCTTTAGAAATTACCATAATAGCACTCTTTTTTATGTCAGATTTCAACCTCCATTTATTACAAAACCCCTGTACTGCATTAATCAATGTTTGTAAGTCCTCAGCGTTAGTAGTTAAACCTGCAAAATCATCGGCAAACATTAGACCCCCAACCTGAACATCCTTCTTAATATTAATGCCAATCACAGCCTTCTCAACCTCATCTAACAACTGATTAATAAAATTAGATAAGAGGATAGGCAACATACTACAACCCTGTGCCACCTCCTGACCTATATCAGATATTTCTGCCTCAACACTCTGTGACCTATTCACCAATTTCCCATAACTTAAACTATAAGCCATCATGTCAAACTGTGTAAAATACTTCTGAACATCTAAGAAAGAAGCATGAGTGTTCCTCATTCTACCTGGTATGATTTCATTGAGAGCAAAGATGCCATCAACATTACTCGTTTTCTCTCTAAATCTTCATGAAGAGCTCTTTTTCATTCTAATGTGATTACTATGCGATTGTTTAGAACAATTTTCCTCCCACATTCAATAATGTAATGCCTCCGTAAATACCCAGGTCCTCAGTATCACCTTTCTTATACAAGCTAAAAAGTTAACACTTGTCCTCGTTGTTTAGGAACACTCTCCTCTGTCCAAACTACTTCATATAAGACTTTCAACAGACTACATGTAGCTACTCCTTTGCCACCATACCTAAAAAGCTCCCCAACTAGCCCATCATTACCTCCTGTATTATTATTACCCCGCGGCGCGTAGGCGGCGGTGGGGTTAAGCAATTGGTTCTGTCCGTCCGTTCGTTGTCTGTCCACTCAAAAATTGGGCTATCTCGCGATTTACGGGGTTAAGCGTTTGTTAGACACAACAGTAACAGTGAAATCTAAAAAAAAATGTCCGGATGCGTACCTGATAGTCGCCAAAGCGGTTCCATACGCTGCATCTCCAGCTCTTTCTTATTTAACAATGGTACATTCTGCCTTTTTAATACGGTCACAACTAGAATATAATGGGGGCCGGGCATATACGAACTCTGGTCACGTGTTCGTATTGGCAATCGGTATGTCTCTGCTAGAGACTTCTACTTCTTTGGGGTTTTAGTTAATTTTCTGCAAAATAATTCCCCTGTCCAAAACCTTAACCTTCTGTAGTCTAGACATTTCCCTATACTCTGTCACTTTCTGCTCTACATGCTCTTTCCAGCTACCATCAAACTGATCATCTACGGATGCTGTACCAAGCCTTTCATAATGCTCACATAACACTTCCAAATTTCCCTTAGTGCTGGTTACGCATGAACCTGGATTACTCCTCAAAGAAGCAATATACCCTTACGACTACCTTTTGAAGATCCTGCCAACAAATGCCCAAAACTCTTTCCTGTTTTCATGAAAATCTTAATTAGCCCTTTCCATCACCTCATTTCAACTATCTATACCAATTCCTTGATTTCCGAACATCGTTTGTAACACTCTCCCCGTTTATCTCCCCTGCCAATACTACTCTCCAGTATCCTTATCATAATCTTAATCTCACCATCACACCACCTCACTGCTTTGTCACGCATTATCATCTTTTCTCTATCATCACAGATAGGCAGCAATTATTGCAACTGCTAGCTATATGTCCTGTCTCTGGCACACTTTTATGTAATGCATACCTAACTTTTAAATAGTGTGTGTGTGGGGGGGGGGGGGGGGATCAAAAACTAGATAACTCGTCTTGAAGACGCGAGACTCATTATTTTCAGTAATAAGTCCATGTACATTAGTTTTCTTTGATAAAACTGCTGCACAGCTTTAAAGGAAAGGTAAAAATACATACACAAATGTTTAAGTACATTTCCACTGATTGGATGAAATAATAGTGATACATCTGTGTAGTTTGAGCAGTGGTTGAAAGTTTTGTTCCCTTGGTTCAGTAGTTGTTTAGTTTATGGTTTGAAAATTAGGCTCTATCACAAATTCTATTGCTGGTTAGGCCACACATTTCTTAGGATATTTCAAGGAGAATGAAAGGCATGAATGACTACAATCATGTACAGATCGTTAGAGGGACCAATAAGGATTTACTGCTTGTGTACCTCTTTGTGTTAGAATCAACATGCAGTGACTATAATGGTGACAGCAAGTGTATTAGGTCACTGTGGTATGTGGCATACATATAGAGCTTGCAGTAGAGTCTAGAGCTGATCCGATTCACTTGGTAGAGACAATGATGGCCAAGAGTTTATATTATTTTTTGTTACATTACCGGGTGCGTACATTGTTTCACCTCCCAGGGTAGGAAGCCAGAAGGCACAGTTACATCAGAAAAATACCGGGCTGTACAAGAAGAGAGTAAGTCACAGTGCTACTGCATGAGCCTGTCAGTGCTTTGAAAAACAATAATCATCCTGCTAATACATTAATGCATATACAATTGTAAGTTGTTATATATACATACTGAGTTCTGGCATTCAGATTCTACAAATAGGCTATATACGTACATATTGGAGTGTACTAATCAGATTCATACCGAGGCGTTTGGCTCTATTATATTGTTTCATCTACAAAGGTGATTACAGTGTTATGTTGACTATTGTATAATGTTTATACTGCCATGCAGGTAGCGAGCTCACACACATCGCAAGCAGTGGCTGGAGCTCGACAGCATCCGAGCACCCAAATGAAAATATACAAGCTCTACCAGAGAGTGCATCAGTGGTGATTTCAAATGCAGATATCGTGAACAATAGCATAAAGATTGATTTAGAAGCAGAAAGTCAAGATTCAAGTGGATGAGACTTCTCTTCTTGACTATTTACATGTGATGAAGCTGTCGTCACATGTTGAACTATTGTGTTATTTTTTATTATTTATTTGTTGTATTCTTTTTTCTTACTCCTTTTGGGGCGAGCGTGAGCGAGCCCCCCCCTCAGTGTAGACCTGTGCGTGAGTGCGCGGGGCCTATTCAACAACTGTTGTCGCGCGTTTCAGCGGAATTAACTATCCTCTACAACACGTGCGTGCACTCTGGAGAGGGAAATGAGTGACTTGTGTAGACAGCGGACATTGGAACGGCGCAGACAGCGCTACTGAGAAAGGAGAGCGGCCGAAACCCCTGTGGAGAAGGAGAGAAGGCTACAGAACGAGCGAGCACGGCGAAGGCGGAGACCAAGCTTACATGTACGCAGGCGAGAACGCAGGGCAGCTGCGCAAGGGCAAAGGATGATGAAGTCCCGCGATGCCACGAACATTGGTATAGCTGGAGGAGAAGGTGGCATGTCTCCTGTGCAGAGTAGACGTCCCTCTCTGCAGTGGTGTTTATCGGGAGCTTCTGAACTGCCTTCAACGACTTGTCATCATCATTCACAACAGCAGCATACACATCCTTCAGCATCTGCGACCGTGTTTCGCATAATTTGGTGGCCGCTGACTGGTGTTGAGGTTGCAGCTGTTCTGTCACTAGACACGTACTTAGCTTGCCTTGTCAGTCTGCAAGTCTCAAATCACCCCCACAACTGAACAGCTGGGTATATGTGCAAAGTGCGATGCTCTTCAAGCACTGAAACACTGCAAGAAACAGTGGAGTGCTAAGCTCACCTTTCTTGCTGGTGCCGATTTCCTAACACTCAATGTTTTTGGCGCCAATCTTAACTTGTTGACATTGCGCATGTATGCAAGATGAAGACGTCACCGAAGCTTCCCTCCTATCTGCCCCTCCGTTTACTTTGACGTACAGCCTCAATATTGTCACTGGCATTCACAGGCATTAAGTACAAACCAGACTAACATTTGAGTTTTTCTCAACTAGACTCTATATCCTTCCATATTATAATGATGATTGTTGACCACTGTAATATACCGCTGCATGTAAAATTATATCATGCTCTGTGATAATGCATTACCAGCCCTGCATATCCAAGTCAGCTATGTATGATCATAGATCATCTATGGCATGATGAACTCGCTCACGCTCGCCCCATTCACCTAGTAGATAATATCTATGTATACGTGCGTCCGCACAGTTCTGAGTGCTGTGCGTATGCATATGCGTACGTACAGGTACGGGTCTAGATAGCCCCACCCCCATTCATTCATGCGCATGTGCGCTGAACCGTCGAGAATCTTCGTCAGGGAGGGGAGGAGAGGTTGCTGTACGAGTCAGGCCACTCATACAACGGGAGATTAGAGCTATTTCAAGCCGTGTAAGTTTGTACTCGTTAATATGTACCCGTTGTGTACTGTAATTTCCGAAGTTACCCCCCCCCCCCCCCCCCACTTACCTTACCCGTTGTGTACTGTAATTTGGTCAGCTATGGTAGCTAGCTCCCGTACAGTCTGGCTCGCGAGACTAGCTCCCGTGTCGGTACAGAGGTTTGTAAAAGCTTACAGGAGACTGTGTAGAGTAGAAACCAGAAAGCTTGCCCTGCTCATGATCGGTAATGAGCCTTTCATCTGTAGCATTGTTAGGGCTGTATTTTTTCGAGTGCAAACCTCTGTAGACCTATGAAATAACTTGAAAGTAGCAAGTCTTTGACACATTTTTTACTGTTAGACGTTAAGTGATAGCCATTGACATTGAAGTCTTTGACATAGAGTCTTGCGCTGTCCTAGTCTCGCGGGCCAGACGATTTTTGTTGGGGCAAGTTACGTCTGGCCACCTTAGCCACGTTTCCGTTACGCGGTGGAATGTAGTGCACGTGACGCAATGTCATTTTTCATGTGGCAGAACGCAATTATTATGTGAAGCTAATAGACTCTCGCCTTATAATCACGACATGGACAGTCGGTAGAGATGTGATTGCTTTGTCAGTCAGCGGTAAAGGCGAAGGAACGTCGGAATCTTCACAGTGAGTCTACAGAGCATGTGCTTCCTATTTTACTCGATGTACTTGAGGACCAGCGATGGAAACAGTCATTTATTTTCAAACTTATTACTCGTTCCTGGTTCGGCCGAAGCATAGCTAACTCGCAACTTTCGCTAACACTTTCTTCTCGATAACATCATAGATAGTAGAGTCCACGTGGACTCTACTATCTATGATAACATCTCGTTTGAAAAAGACAGACTGTCATGTGACTAATGCATAAGAACTTTGTAATAATTGAACGCTCTGCAATCTGATTGGTGTCGCCCACATTCCGGCGACGTTTGCAAAAACGTGGCAAACGTGACCAGACGTACTTTAACCGTCTGGCCTGCGAGACTAGCGCTGTCCCTGACAATGTTTGGTGGGGTCTCTATCACAACTGCTATAACGTAGTGTAACAGTTATTGCCTCGTGCAACTAACTGTGGTTGCTATGTATGCATATGTATCTATAGCATCATGTAAATGTATTTTTCCATGTGCACACACAGTGTGTTTAGGTTAATATAAGGAAGTAACCATTGATATCAAACCAGAGTCAAGGAAAAGGCCTTCACAGATTGGAATCGATTATTTTGGAGAGCTAATACGGTCTGACGTATCACGAAACACACAATTTCTTCTATGATCTCATGTTCGGACCCAGGTTAGTTCACTAGGTACAAAAGCACTTTACAAAAAGTGCAAAAACCACTCATGTAGGGATGCACTTCCACCAAAAAACAATTCCCCAAAAACCAACGAAACAAGCGACAATGCACACTGGAAGGCATGCACAGACTACCCACACATCACAGCGCAATGCATTTACTGCGTACCTACCATCCCTACATCTTTCCAACCACACCTGTCCAATGTTGAGAATGTGAGATGTGAATAGTGGTAGTGTAAATTGCTGTGTGTGTGCATGCGCTGGTAATGAGAGGTACCCCTGAATTGAGGATACCCCTCTATACAGGGCGCTTGATTAGGTCCTCAAGGTGTCGACAATATGGGGTTCCAGTGTAGTATAATTTGTTTTGGGTGTAAAGATGTGTTGGTAATGGGTGCATATATTATAATGAATTGTATATTATGGTGTTTGCATAGAGGCTTTGGAGAAGTACGTATGGTTGAGTGCTGTGAAGTTATGCGAGTGTGTTGAAAGTCAGTTTGTGAGTGGATGTTCTTTGTAGGGGAGGTGAATGTGGGTGCATTTGGTAAAGTGTGGGTCGGGTGTTGTGAAGTTAATTGAATGTATTGTAGGGTGGTTGATGTGGGTATTGTGTGTTGGTATGTTGTGATGGGAGCAGTGTTGCTGTGAAGGTCTGAAGGGGAGGACAATGTGGGTGTGATTGGTATGGTGTCGGTAGGGTGTTGGTAACTTTTGAATGTGTGTAGCATGGTAGTTGATGTGGGTTGTATTGTGTGGTTGTGTGTGTTGGTGAGTGTGGCTTGGTTTGTGCTTGTGAGTGGGGTTGGTGAGCGGAGTGTGTTTTCTGGGGAATAATATTATGTTGCTATGAAGGTTTAGGCTGGTTGTATTGTGGGGTGCGTTTTGTGTAGTATGTGAATATTGTTGTGGATGAGGATGTGAGGGTGGCTGTTGGATGGCAATGTGCTGGCACGTATGGATAAGGATGGAGATGATTGTGGATGGTGAAGGGTGTTGTGTATGGGGGTGGTACAGTGTGTGGTGGGTGTAGTTGGAAAGATGTAGGGATGGTAGGTACGCAGTAAATGCATTGTGCTGTGATGTGTGGGTAGTCTGTGCATGCCTTCCAGTGTGCATTGTCGCTTGTTTCGTTGGTTTTTGGGGAATTGTTTTTTGGTGGAAGTGCATCCCTACATGAGTGGTTTTTGCACTTTTTGTAAAGTGCTTTTTCTATGTCTTGTTTCGGGGTGTTTTTTTTGGGAGATGGCAGGAAAGGGTATGTAGTGTTGTGGAACATTGATGGGATGGTGCGTGTAGTACAGGTTTCGTGTGTACTCCAGTCAGCATCAGGAAGGCCTTCGCCCGCATGGGCGATGCATGGGGGGGAAGGTTAAGCCTATACTTGGCACGTCTGGCAGCCCTTTTCTTGTCAGGGCAAGCTTTGTACCTAGCACGCGAGGCAGCCCTTTTCTAGTCTGGGGGACCCCGCCCCTCGCTAGGGACAGGCACATTATTCTTTTTAATTTTCCCATTATTCTATTCCCCAATTCTTTTATTTTGCCCTATTATTCCTTCCCATTATTCTTATTTTTACCCTATTATTCTTTTCCTTTATCACGAGCCATATGTGGCAGACTGAATTTAGGATGTGTTTCTACCTTTAAAGTACAAGTCATATAGTGGGTTCTCTGCTTCACTACACTTGGCTTTGGAATTATTGATGGAATTCACAGCCACTTATATTCTACCACCAGCCCACCACTTTACTGCAGACTAATTACTGAGTCCTCTGACCCAGGGAAGGCCATACAGACAGGTTTATCAAAACAATCACCTATTATTCTTGCTTTTATGTATGCACCTATTATTCCTAAAGAAATTCCCGAATAATGTGCGTGTCCCTACCCCTCGCGTTAAACGGAGGGTCTGGTACAGACGCCGTAATGATTTTGTCTGTCTCGCAACGCACATTGCGAGCCAATCAGATTCAAGCTTAGTAAAACGTCATGAAAAGATTACGTCACTGGTATGGTCTGACCAATCAGATAGCAGGTTCACTGCCGGATCTCTTTCGTTGATTGTCTGCTTGTGTCGTCATAGCACAACGTCCGCATTCCAGATTGACGGTTCCACTGCGGCGTCTGTACCAGACTCTAACTTTCCCGTCGAGAGTCTGGCTACGTGAGACTAGCCCTTTTCTTCTCAGGATCAGCTTTGTAGCTGGCACGCGAGGCAGCCCTTTTCTTCTCAGGATCAGCTTTGTAGCTGGCACGCGAGGCTGCCCTAGCAGCTTCCTTTCTGCGTTGACGGTTTTGAATCGGTACCGTTCTTTATTCTGGGCCCTCTTTCTCCGCAAATTACTAGGCATAGTGCATGCAAAGTACCTTGGAATTCCAAGAAGGTCAGCAACCACATGAGTGGATGGGAGAACCTTGCTTTCAGGCACTTTCACACTTCCACTCGAGAACAGAAGGACCGAAAGATCGAAGGTAGACTTTAAATAGACCAACACTTGTTCGCAGGCAGTGTGCGCATGCGCACCATCCTAACGTAAAATGGCGTGTTAGTGGCAACCGTCCACTCAAGAGTGCTCGTTATCACTGCTGAACTAATTCAAGTTCTTTGAAAACGCTATGCCTGAAAGGCACTACCCGAGGGCCAATCATGCCCGTTCGTGTTGGAATCTTTGTAATCGCTTCACCCAGCATTGTGCTAGCCTGGCTGAAAGAAGAATGACAAGATGTACCATCTGGCTGTTTTAGCCACTTGCCGCTTTGGTACTTCAGAGATATTCTGTAGCAGTGCTAACAGTCTGATTAGTGATGACAACGCTCGAGAATAACTGGTAGGGTTCATATTCACTCTAGACTACACCTAGAGCAGAGTTCTCAACATGTCATTTTGTACGCATTGAATGGGGAGGCCATTTTTTTCCAGTGCCATCCCTACATATGGAGTACTACCGTACTCCATGATACAAAAAAATATGCTGATGTTGCTGCCGTAGCGCTTACGCCATTGACCGCACACCCACATACGCAGGCGGAGCTTGAAAGATCTCCAGTCAGAGGACAAGAGCAAAAGCAACCAGATGTCTCACCATTACCATCCTGATCGCCATATAATTTATTCTTCCTAGTATCCCAGATTAATAAAATAAAACTCTTAACTAGCCTTAATAAAGCCTTAAAATCATATCTTTTCCAATTCTCACACCCTAAAACAAAGCCCGTCTTCTCGAAAGTATTGAGCGCACAAAACTCTTCAAAACTTCCACCCAATAGATTGTCTAAGTCTTCCGTGAAAGTACTTCTAATAGTATCATACACAGGACACTCCCAGAGCACATGTACTACACTCTCACATTCATCCCCGCATAACTTACACTGCCTATCATCATTTTTACCCCTATGTCTTCCTAACTCTTCATTCACACCATTAGTACCAGACCTAAACTTAAACAACAATCGTGTTCCTGGATCCCCAACCCCCTGCAAGTAATTTTTAAATTCTATTTCCTTACAAAAAGACTTGTAAAGACTAAGTTTAACTTTACCATTTAAGCCATCATTAAAATCTTTATATTCTCTGCATCTCAATGCTATCTTCAGCTAGTATTTCCTGACTGTCTAGATTTAACTGTAGCAACAATTCACTAATTACTTTCCTCCAGGTCTTCCTCTGCCTACCCCTACACGGCTTCACTTCCCACTCACTGTCTAGTATATAGTAGTCTAGGATATCTCTCAGCATTCAAATTATTGACTCTATACCACCACTTAAGTTTGCATCTATCCCTCCTGCCTTTCAAAGATTCTAACCCCATATCCCCCCTTACTGCTTCATTACACGTTTTAGAAGAGCAGCCAAGCGTCTTTTTAGCTGCTCCTAGCTGAATAGATTCCAAGGAAGCTGTCTGCCTTGTAATTACAAGCCTATACTTCACTACCATATTCTAAAGTAGGGCAAAGTACCGAAACTAACAATAACCTTCTTGCAACGGTACTGATATTCCTATTACTTAAAAACCTATGTAATTGATTCAGTTTTTTTTTCCCTTTATTTATTACCTTCTGTACATGACTATCACATGAACCATTCTTAGCAAATTCAATCCCCAAGTAACAGTAACTTACAAGCTCTGGAATGTCTTTATCTCCCCACTTCCATGTACAAGCACCTGTATTAACCTGCTTAGAAAATACCATAACAGCACTCTTTTTTATGTTAGATTTCAACCTCCATTTATTACAAACCCCTGCACTATATTAATCAAGGTTTGTAAGTCCTCAGCATTAGTAGTTAAGCCTACAAAATCATCAGCAAACATCAGACCCCCAACCTTAACATCCTTTTTAACAGTAATGCCTAATCCCAAGGTCCCATAACTTAAACCATAAACCATCATGCCAAACTGTGTCAAATGCTTTCTGAACATCTAAGAAAAACGCATAAGTGTGCTTTCCTTCCCTCATTCTACCTTGTACAATTTCATTTAGAGTAAAGATGTTATCAACACAACTCCTTTTCTCTCTAAATCCTGCCTGACCCTCATGAAGAGCCCTTTCTGCTTCTAATCTGCTTACTAAGCGATTATTTAGAATCTTGCAAAACAGCGTTCCTACCACATTCAATAGTGTAATGCCTCTGTAATTACCCGGGTCCTCAGCATCACCTTTCTTATACAAGCTAACAATTAACCCTTGTCTCCATTGCTTAGGAATACTCTCCTCTGTCCAAACTACCCCATACAAGACTTTCAACAGATTAGCCATCCCTTTGCCACCGTACTTAAAAAGCTCCCCAACTAGCCCATCATTACCTCCTGTTTTATTATTCTTTAGGCTTTTAGAACACTTCCAACTTTCCCTTAGTACTGGTTACACATGAACCTGAAGTACTCCTCAAAGAAGCAATACCCTTACGGCTACCTTTTGAAGTCCTGCCAACAAATGCCCAGAACTCTTTCCTGTTTTCATAAAAATCTTTATTAGCCTTTTCAATCACCTCATTCCAACTATCTAGTTTTTTCTTACATACCAATTCCTTGATTTCTGAACGTAATTTGTAATACTCCCTCCATTTATCTTCCCTGCCACTACTAATCTCCTTATAAACCTGTCTTCTCAACCTAATCTTCTCTTTAATCTCAGCATCCCACCACCTCGCCGCTTTGCCACACACTATCACCTTTTCCCCAATTTCTTTTGATGCTACCCTCTTGACTGTCTCTTTCCAATCCTGACCACTGCCTTCACTAATTCTGATCCTCTCAACCCCTGGGCTTTTCATTGGTGTACCCTTCCTTGAAACCCATCTACTTCTACACTTAAGGCTTCCTGATACTTCTGTCTCACTTCCTCATCCTGAAACCGTTCAATGTGCCATTTCTTAATCACCCACTTCTGTTTTTTAGTGGTTTGTACAGTCCTACCCAATTCCATCCATATCAGAAAGTGATCCGATTTTCCTATATCCACTGTGTCTACCTGCACACTCCCTGAAACCTGCAACAAGTTGGAATCAGTAACTATATAATCAGTGATAGACTTCTGCTTCAGAGGAGGTCTAGCTCTAGGCACAGTGTCACATTGCAGATTGCTTCTGTTAATGTTTTTTCTGTGTACTGTAATACATATGATGACAAAAATGTTTCCGGAAGACATGATGGTGAAACACGCTCTTGCTGGCCTTTGCATGAACACGATCAGCCAAGTAGGCTGGGTAGTCCCACCCCCAATGCTACATTCCCATACATGCCTTTTGCTGGCTGGGGACAAAAATGCGCATCTCTATTTGCCAAAATGGTGGTCGGGAGTGAATTCCAGTATATGCTTTATTATGACCAATTAAAAGTTTAATAATATTAATCTAGAATACTAGAAGAATATTATGGTGATCAAGATGGTGAAACATCTCGTGGCTCTTGTTCTTGTCCTCGGACTGGAGATCTTAAAAGTTCCGCCTGCCTATGTGGGTGCATGGTCAATGGCGTAAACCCTACAGCAGTGACATGAGTATATTATTGCTTAATCCTTTATAGACTTCTAGAAAATGATTGTTACACTGAGTCTTTGATTGAAGTGTACATGGCCTTAATTTGCCCAGTAGAAATGCTGTCAATTGCAACGGTGTAGTAGTGAAGATGAGCATATACACTAAGAAAAAGGAAGTGTTGTCAGAGATTGCACCCCCTCTTCCTGGTGGTTACAGCACTGACAACCTCAGGTGTGAAGTATATTCCTTATCGAGATTCTAAGCTGACACGGTTGCTGCAGGACTGCCTTGGAGGCAACACAGAAGTATAAGATTTGGAAGAACAGAGGTACGCATGTACATACCAGTATCCAGTACTTATTTTCACGTAATTACACCCACAATGAAAATGTAGCATGAGAATTTACTCTGGTGTAAGGGAAGCATGCTATTATTATCCTTCAATTAATGTTACATGCAAGTACGTAGTAGTCTGTTCACTTTCATACTTCATACTAGGAACGGTTGAGTTGTATACGTATCTGCTGACAGCCACCACTACTAGCACACCTAGTGTTGTGTTTAGAGTCACTGGCTAAAACTGCTTTCCTTCAGATTGATTTGTCTTTACACTTATTAAAACAGTTGATTATGCTTCTTATCAGTTCTTTCTTAGCATTATTCTCTTTCTATACCCACATTTGAATACTCATGGAAAAAGTATCAAGACCACTGCGCAGATCAACAAGGACATGTCACAGAAAGCATTGCTGTCAGCCTATCAGCAAGAGATCACAAAGTTGAAGCAACAGCTTGAACACAGGTTCATACTATTAGTACAGTAATTAAGTTATAACCACAGCTAGAATACGTGTACAAACATACCAGCCTCAACAGCTAGACCATACTAGCTATTCGCGATAATTGAGATACAGCCCACATCTACATACTGCTGCTATAGGGGGAATATTTTGGGTCATAAAGAAATTGAGAGGCTTGAAAGAGAAAGGGAGAAAGCTCAAAAGCAAAAGGTGGGAAGGGTGCAATTGAGACAAGTCTGCCATGCTGAATCTACTGCTGTTGAAACGATTCTCCCAATACCTCTCCTTCATAGGCAGCATTTCTGGAGGCCCACCAACAACTAATGAGTCAAGCTCAGCCTGAGAGAGATGCCTTGTATGGCAAGATAGCAGACTTGGAAATAAGTGGTATGTATTTTGTGAATGATGTATGTAGAGAAGTAACATACATATGTGTGATGTGTACATATGCATGTTTTTGCCAAATTACGTTACTGATCATGTTAGATGTATACGTATACTACCAGCAACCAGCTGCAGAGTTGTTACGAACCTTTCAATAGCCTGGTAGACTAATGAGTCAACTCTTACCCATGTAGTTTGGAGCAGAATAATGTAAGCAGTTGTCTTCTTGAATGTTCAGCTTCTTCATGGTGGCAGTAGAGACATTAGTGAGTCTGAAGTGTTCCAATAAGCTGTCCAAATGGTGAGACCTGTCGATAATTGTATATTACAGTGCAAATATTTGAACTTATTTCCCTTTCCTTTGCTGCTACTAGGCAAAAGATCAGATTAGACATGAATCTGAGTCACAGTTAGAGCGTAGGCTTGCTACTGAGAAGAAAAGGTTATCTTACATTGTACTTCGACCCCAATACCTTCCGAATCTGTACATGCAGGGGGTGATAATATTTCGCAGGGCCTGAGATTGTTCTTACCCTTTCTGACATCAACATTATAAAGCTGTCCACTGCAAATCTTTGTAGAGGTACATACATAGCAAGTGAAAGATTGACATACTCAAGAGATGTCATTAATTGCGCCTGCACTAAACTAGTCTATCCTAAGAATTATATGGTAAACACCTACAACAACGCCATTAATAGTCAGTAGCACTTAATCTAACATATCGTAGTATAGTAGAGAAGGTGCAGCAGATTACAATACAATCAGATATGCTGGTCACAAAAAAAATTGTACCAAAATTCTTTGGCTCATCTCAGCTCTAGTTTAGTCAGTTGATTTAGTATTGTGAGTCTGCACCATGCACTCCACCTTCTGTCCATCTCCAGGCCGCAATTCCTCCCTTAGCTTGGTAAAGTACTCCCTCTGTTTCTCCACCTCTGCACGCTCATCTGGCAGCCTTTGTGAATGTACAGTGAAATGAAGTGATGTGTGTTTCACCACAAAAAATCTTACAGTGAAGGAGAAACTTATGGAGAGAGGAAAAAAGACCAGTTTCAACCAAATATGAAGTTAATAACAGCTCAGCTCTTAGCTAATCATGTGTACAAATAAACAGTAACCTTTTGCTCATACTAAAATCGCAAACCTTATGATGGGAGCCCATCCCTTGGCTTTGACTCCACAGATCCAAGCCCTTCTCAGGTAGCACAAGCCCTCAGATCACGACAGCATGGTAACTAATACAGATAGAACTACCATGAACTATCGGTCAGCTTTGCCAGCAGCTGTGATATTGCTACCAGCCAAGTCAGGCCTTTAAGGAAAGTACCTGAGTCTCTAACTTGCAGCTGGTCATCTACATCAAGTAGCTAGGCCTTTTAAATTTGGTCCACCTGGAGCCAGATTTCGGAACAGTACTAAAGTATCAGTTTGTGAGGACTACCTGATTCATCAGCAAAAGCTAGCTGTTAATCTTACTTTGCCAATAGATTCATTTAACCTCTGCCTTGAAGAAGTTTCAGAAGGTTTTAACGCTTTCTTGGGAACTTCGAAGTACAAAATTTGACATTTTGCATTTTTCCTGTTTTATGATCCAAGAAGTGAAAATGTAGATTTTGTTCAAACTGAAGATATGCTATGGTGCAATCTAGTCTTATAACATCCTCACCCCTATAAACATTGATGACTAAGGGTTAGCAAGCAGTTGTATTTAATGTGTTCAATGATGTGGTACCACTACATGTACCTTAAATAGTAAGTACAAGAAGTCATCATCATTCCTAGCCATGAACAAGATTATAGTAGAACTCTTGAGTGAAAACATCTAGACAACAAGAGCGGTGCCTTTTATGTGTGCCTGCTCCTTTGTTGTCAGATCTTACAGGTTTGTCCATGCAGTTATTACCTTAATATTCCTGCTCTCCCTTCTCTCAGGTGTGGCACAGTACCCGAGCAAAGTCACTGCGCAGTAAAGCCTGCTCCTTTATCGTAAGATCTTACAGGTTTGTCCATTATCTTGATCACCATATAATTTATTCTTCCTAGTATCCCAGATCAATAATAAATGCAAAACTCTTAACTAGTCTTAATACACCCTTAAAATCATACCTGTCGCAATTCTCACACCCTAAAACAAAGCCTGTTGTCTCTAATGTAAATTTGTTTCTAGAGAGAATAGATGAAGTGTTGAGATTTAGAGATAGTATAAAAACTTTAAATGATGGCTGAGGCTGTACAAATCTTTTGTAAAGAAATAGAATTTAAGAATTACTTGCAGGGGTTGGGGATGCAGAAACATGATTGATGTTTAAGTTTGAGTTTAGGCCAGGTACTAACCGTCTGAAAATAAAGTTAGGAAGACATAGGGTTAAAAATGATGATAGGCAGTGTAAGTTATGTGGGGCGCAATGTGAGAGTGTTGTACATGTACTCCTATGTAAGATACCATTAGGAATATTTCGTAAGACATTTAGACAATTTGTTGAGGGGGGGGGGGGAGCTTAGAAAACTTTGTTACTTTCAATAGTTTGTAATCTTCAGCAAATATATCCTGACTCTCTAGATTTAATGACTGCAGCAACAATTTACTACCTACTTTCCTCCAGGTCTTCCTCTGCCTACCTCTGCACAATTTCACTTTGCACTCACTGTCTAGTAAGCTAGGACATCTCTCATCATGCAAATTACTGACTTTATAACACCATGCACCTATGCCGCCTACCTTTCAAAAGATTCTAGCCCCATACCCCCCCCCCCCCTTACTGCTTCATTACACGTTTTAGAAGAGCAGTCAAATATATTTTTAGCTGCTCCAAGGAAACTGTCTACCATATATTACAAGCCCACTCTTCACTACCATATTCTAAAGCAGGGTGAAGTAATGAAACTAACAAGAATTATCCTTCTTGTAACTGTACTGATATTACTGTTACTAAAAAGCTATGTAAATTTTTTTCCACTATTTATTACCTTCTGTACATGACTATCCATGAACCATTATTTGCAAATTCAGTGGCCAAGTAACAGTAACTTACAACCTCTGGAATGTCTTTATCTCCCCACTTCCATGTACACACACCTGTATCAACCTCTTTTAAAAAATTACCATAACAGCACTCTTTTATGTGTGAAAATGTGCGTTCACGGGGGTGGGGCTGCAGAGCAACCTCCCGAGACACCAGAGAGCTTGTCTTGTCCACCGGTCCAGATGCCATCTAGACCGGTGGACAAGACGAGCTGGAGTCCTTTCTCAAACAGATCAACACCTTTCATCAGACCATCAAGTTCACTGCGGAATGGTCTACCACACAGGTCTCCTTCCTGGACACTACCGTCATTCTAGATGGAGAGACCACTCAAACAGATCTGTTCACGAAGCCAACTGATACCCACCAATACCTATCACCTGACAGCTGCCATCCGAGGCATTGTACTACCTCCATCCCGTATAGCCAGAGCCTCAGGATCAGACGCATTTGCTCCACAGACGAATTGTTTGCAAGAAGGACGGGAGAATTAAAGACGTACCTGATGGCCCGAGGGTATGCAGAATCGATGGTGGATTTACAGATCCAGCGAGCCTCTCTGTTGTCTCGGGAGGTTGCTCTGCAGCCCCACCCCCGTGAACGCACATTGTCACGCATTCCCCTGGTGGTTACCTATTTTCCGGGCCTCAACCGATTGAGTAAGATTGTCAGGAAGCACTTACCCATCCTCCATGTGTCTGAGAAGCTTAAACAGGCGGTCCCCAACCCTCCATTGGTGGCGTACAGACGACCATACAACCTCCGCGATCTTTTGGTCCGGTGTCAAGGTATTTTGGGGACCCCCTAAATTGGGGACCCAGGGACCCCGGGTCCCCAATTTACCGGTATAATAGGGACCCCTTCGTGAAAATAGGGACCCCTAAAGGCCCTATTCTACTGGTATGGGGACCCGGTGTCCCTATATTACCGGTAGAATGGGGACCCCTCTGCCCATTCTAGTTAGTTAGTTAGTTAGTTAAATTTTCATTTTAAACAGGAAGATGTCCCTGTTTAAAATGAAAATTTAACTAACTAACTACATGTAACTAACTAGAATGGGCAGAGGGGTCCCCATTCTACCGGTATAATGGGCCAGATTTTACGTAGACATATAGCTATGTCACGCTTGTAACAATATTATTTAAAGTATTGTAAGTTTCTATTAAGTTCATGCCATGTGCAATAAAAATGCAGTCACAAATGTAGTGTGTGCATACAAAGTAAACAAAACATACAATGCAATTTAAAATAACTAAACAATACACAAATTAAAGTAACTAAACAATACATAGACATAATATTATAGCTATGCATGCAATAACAAATGAAGTGACTTCCTTGATAGATTTAGCTATGGGACATGCGTCCGTCAAACCCATGACCTTTAGCGTCGGTCAAAGCGCTAGAGTTAGCTACCATTGTATGGAACATGCACCCAGTAGGTCCATTAATATTTTAAAAGAGTTCAAAGCGCTAGAGTTAGCTACCATTGTATGGAACATGCACCCAGTAGGTCCATTAATATTTTAAAAGAGTTCAAAGCGTTATATTTCTTTGCTAGAGTTAGCTTCGGGACAAGTATAAAGATCGCTGTTCATCCACGCAAAGGGGTCCCTAAAGTACCGCGGGGGTGCCCATTTTACCGGTAGATTAGGGACCCGGGGTCCCTATATTCATGGGGTCCCCAAAATTTTATGACACCGGGCAGCGGTGCAAAGTCCAGCCCCACCCACAACCTCAGGCAACGTTCCATGCAACTGCAAAAGATGTAAGGCTTGCCAGCTGATCAACTGTGCTGACACCTTCTCTAGCAACACCACGGGAAGAAGATACAAAGTGAAATCTAACTTCACATGTAAAACAAAAAACATGGTATACTTGATCAGTTGTTGTAGATGTGGTGTGCAGTATGTGGGGGAGACTGAAAACGCTCTCCACATCAGAATGAACGGCCATCGTTCGGACGTCACCACCACGAAGCTGGAGAAGCCAGTGGCGGCCCACTTCAACTTGCAGGATCATTCCCTAGACGATCTAAAAGTAATGGGGATTGAAAAGATCTGGAATAATGACACCGACAGACGAAAATTGAGGGAGCGCTTTTGGATATTAGAACTCAGAACGTTTACGCCGGAGGGCCTTAACCTTGACGACTAATGCCAGAGATGCTATGTTTTGCTTTTTTTGAATTATGTTTTAGTTTGTACCTGAAGAAGGTCTAGATTAGGCCGAAACGTCGTACTGTGTACTATTATTGATGTTGTTGACTTGGTAATGATGAAGATTGATCCGGAGAACCGCGATTAGCACTCCTCCACGAATTGTACATATCAGTATCACAATCTTCGGTAGAGATATCGGCTGTTACAGGTTTCGAATTAATAAAAAGCACTCTTTTATATGTTAGATTTCAAACTCCATTTTTTACAAAACCCCTGTAAAACATTAATAAGTCTTCAGCGTTAGTAGTTAAACCTACAAAATCTTTCAGCAAACATTAGACCCCCAACCTGAACATCCTTCTTAATATTAATGCCAATCACAGCCTTCTGAACCTCATCTAACAACTAATTAATAAAGTTAGATAAGAGGATAGGCTACATACTACAACCCTGTGCCACCCCCTGACCTATATTAGATATTTCTGCAAAGATGCTATTAACACGACTCGTTTTCTCTCTAAATCTTCATGAAGAGCTCTTTCTCATTCTAATGTGATAACTATGCGATTGTTTAGAACAATTTCCCTCCCACACTTAATAATGTAATGCCTCTGTAAATACCCAGGTCCTCAGTATCACCTTTCTTATACAAGCTAAAAGGTAACACTTGTCCTTGTTGTTTAGGAACACTCCTCTGTCCAAACTACTTCATATAAGACTTTCAACAGACTACAAGTAACTACTCCTTTGCCACCATACCTAATAAGCTCCCCAACTAGCCCATCATCACCTCCTGTATTATTATTACCCCGCGGCGCGTAGGCGGTGATGGGGTTAAGCGATTGGTTCTGTCTATCTGTCTGTCCGTCCGTCCGTCCGTCCATTCGTTGTCTGTCCACTCAAAAATTGGGCTATCTCGCGATTTACAGGGTTAAGCATTTGCTAAACACAACAGTAACATTGAAATCTAAAAAAAATGTCCGGGTGTGTACCTGATAGTCGCCAAAGTGGTTCCATACACTGCATCTCCAGCTCTTTCTTATTTAACAACGGTACATTCTGCTTTTTTAATACAGTCACAACTAGAATACAATGGGGGCCGGGCATATACGGACTCTGGTCACGTGTTCGTATTGGCAATCGGTATGTCTCTGCGAGAGACTTCTAGTTCTTTAGGGTTTTAGTTAAATTTCTGCAAAATAATTCCCCTGTTCAAAACCTTAACCTTCCATAGTCTAGACATTTCCCTATACTCTGTCACTCTCTGCTCTACATGCTCTTTCCAGTTACCATCAAACTGATCATCTACGGATGCTGTACCCAGCCTTTCATAATGCTCACGTAAATACTTCCAAATTTCCCTTAGTGCTGGTTACACATGAACCTGGAATACTCCTCAAAGAAGCAATACACCCTTACGACTACCTTTTGAAGATCCTGCCAACAAATGCCCAAAAACTCTTTCCTGTTTTCATGAAAATCTTTATTAGCCTTTTCAATCACCTCATTTCAACTATCTATATCAATTCCTTGATTTCCGAAACATAGTTTGTAACACTGTCCCCGTGTATCTCCCCTGCCAATACTAATTTCCAGTATCCTTATCCTAATCTTAATCTCACCATTCCACCACCTCACCACTTTGTCGCGCATTATCACCTTTTCTCCATTTTTCCTACCATCACAGATAGGCAGCAATTATTGCAACTGCTAGCTAGGTATGTGTCCTGTCTCTGGCAACACTTTTATGTAATGCATACCTAACTTTTAAATAGTGTGTGTGTGGGGGGGGGGGGGGGGGGGGATCAAAACTAGATAACTAGTCTTTGTCATCTTGAAGACGCGAGACTGTCATTATTTTCAGTATAAGTCCATGTACATTAGTGTTTCCCTTGAAAATACTGCTGCACAGCTTTAAAGGAAAGGTAAGAATACGTACAAAAATGTTTAAGTACATTTCCACTGATTGGATGAAGTAATAGTCATACATCTGTGTAGTTTGAGCAGTGGTTGAAGGTTTTGTTCCCTTGGTTCAGTAGTTGTTTGATTTATGGTTCGAAAATTTGGCTCTATCACAAATTCTATTGCTGGTTAGGCCACACATTTCTTAGGATATTTCAAGGAGAATGAAAGGCATGAATGGCTACAATCATGTACAGATCGTTAGAGGGACCAATAAGGATTTACTGCTTTTTGTTAAGCATGCATAAATGTCTCTGGAATCAACAGTGACTATGGTGACAGCTAGTGCATTAGGTCACTGTGATATGTGGCATACATATAGAGCTTGCAGTAGAGTCTAGAGCTGATCCGATTCACTTGGTAGAGACAATGATGGCCAAGTGTTTATGTTATTCTTCGTTACATCACCGGCTTCATACATTGTTTCACCTCCCAGGATAGGAAGCCAGAAGGCAAAGTCACAGCAGAAAAATACCAGGCTGTACAAGAAGAGAGTAAGTCACAGCATTACTGCATGAGCCTGTCAGTGCTTTGAAAAACAATAATCATCCTGCTAATACTTTAATGCGTATGCAATTGTAAGTTGTTATATACATACTGAGCTCTGGCATTCAGATTCTACAAATAGGCTATGCATGCGTACATATTGGAGTGTACTAGTCAGATTCGTACCGAAGCGTTACTGGCTCTATTATAGTGTTTCTGTAAATGCATCTACAAAGGTGATTACAATAATCATGTTGACTATTGTATAATGTTTATACTGCCGTGCAGGTAGCGAGCTCACACACATCACAAGCAGTGGCTTAGGCTCAACAGCATCCGAGCACCAAAATGAAAATTTACAAGCTCTACCAGAGAGTGCATCAGTGGTGATTTCAAATGCAGATATCGTGAACAATAGCATAAAAATTGATTTAGAAGCAGGAAGTCAAGATTCAAGTGGATGAGACTTCACTTCGTGACTATTTACATGTGATGAAGCTGTCGTCACATGTTGAACTGCATGTTGTGTTCTTTTTTATTATTTTATTTGTTGTATTTATTACTATTAATAACCTTTTGCAAACCCCCTTTTTTACTATTAGTAACCTTTTGCAAACCCCCTTTTTTTACTATTAGTAACCTTTTGCGAGCCCCCCCCCCCCCCCTTACTGTAAACCTGTGCGTGCGTGCGCGTCCGTGCACGTGCATGGTCTATTCCGTAAAAACGTTGGCACGCGTATGCCTATTTCAACAACTGCTGTCGCGCGTTTCAGCGGCAATTATCCTCAGGCTCTACAGCACGTGCGTGCGCTCTGGAGAGCTAGAGGGAAATGAGTGACTTGTGTAGACAGCGACATTGGAACGGCGCACACAACGCTACAGAGAAAGGAGAGCGGCCGAAACTTCTGTGGAGAAGGAGAGAAGGCTACAGAACGAGCGAGCACGGAGACCAAGCTTACATGTACGCAGGCGAGAACGCAGGGCAGCAGCGCAAGGGCAAAGGATGAAGTCCCGCGATGCCACGAACATTGGTAGCTGGAGTGCTGTGCGTATGCGTACAGGTACAGGTCTAGATAGCCCCACTCCCATTCATTCACACAATAATTGCGCATGTGCGCTGAACCGTCGGGAATCTTCGTGTAGGAACGCAAACGCGAAACCAACGCAATTGCGAAACTAACGCAAACGAGAAACTTCCTTGAGCGGCGCGCGCAATCGTTATGGCGGCGCACGCTTCTCTAGTATTGTCATTGTACTTAGAGTCAGCAGTGGCAAAGGAAGAACCTCAAAAGGTGAGTGGGGGAGCGAGTCCATACTGCTTGAGTAGGATGAGTAAGACACGGTTTCGAAACAGACATTCAGCAGTGAAAGCAAGGGTACTTCATAAACCATTCTGTTAATGGCTGCATGGCCAAACATTCATTGACAAGCTTTGTACACGCGACATTGTATATAGTACATGTATACTACATTGCAAACTTCTATGAGAAGATAAGCTTTCTGAGAGAGTAAAGAAATCTCGAAAAATTGGGACCCAGCTGGGGATTGAACCCAAGATTTTCTGAATACTAGTCAGATGCTCTTACCTAGCTACTGGAGCCCCCTTGGCAGTGGAACAGTCAGTGGCGTAGCTACACCAGGGCCTACACGGGCACAGGCCCGGGTAAAAAGTGTGCGTGCCCGGGCAAACGTACGTCTCCTACTGTTATGTCGTAGTAAATGGGCGTGGCCATAAAGTATCCACTTAACTACGCGAATTGCGATCTAGTTGCGAGGTAGCAGTGGAGCGCTCGTGATTCTCATGGCTCTCTCACTTGCTCTGAATCATCTGCGCCTTTAAAACAAAGCTATTCCTCCATTGCTACCGATGTACTGATGCATCAAAACCACTGGAATGTATCCTGACCACTGTAAAAAAAATAACTAAAAATTACTGCAAAATGAAAAATTTCCGCGCTTCACGGGAAGCCAGGTACGCTTCACGTTGCTGCATTACCCATGCCCAATCAGTGCCCGGGTAACACTCAGTCTCCAGCTACGCCACTGGGAACAGTAGGCAAGCTTTAAGACTTATATAGCCACTAAACCCGCTCGTAGCACTTGCCAGTAGGACCCAGCCAATTCCAACTGTAATTACTCTCTCACATGTACTTCCTTGCCAATAGTTTCCGCTTGCCGGTACACTTTGGAGTCGTTAACGCAATCTCGAAACCAACACAATCGCTTGAATTTAACTTCAACGCGAACAAAAATCAGTCAACACAGGGGCCTATTAAGTATGATATAACTTAGGGACAGCCGTAGCGCAATTCAGAAACAGTCACAAACTTGAGGGCAGCCATTAACTCCCTCGAGAAACTTGCATTAACGCAATCGCGAAACACTAACGCAGTCGCGAAACATAAACGCAATCGCGAAACACATAGCACAAACTAGAAACAGTTACCACTGAAGTGATACAGCTTGTGACCAGCCGTATAATGCCATAATATTATATGTTCCCTATACCTTGTTGATATCCTTGTCACCTTGTAATATTATACCGAACATGCAGCTATACTAAAGATTATTATTATGTGTTGTTATAGATGTTTATTCAATCATTCGTGGAATAATCTACTCCCTTGAACACATCCTGCAACAGAATACTTTGGACATGCAGTGAATAATTATTATTCCAGCATAATTATAAAGGACATGCAGTAACAATAATTTGCTATAATATTATTATATAATATAATATTATTATACTTACTATGGTAGTAACTATAAATAATGCAATAGACAGTTTTAAGTGCTACTAATGTAATGACACAAGCATAAATATGCTATTATCTTGGGAATTCTTCTAGGATATGGGCATTAATGGCTGCATTATACTGTAGTGCATATTTCTTCTGCAGGAGTAGAACCATAGCCTGCATGAGAACAATGTGAGTGGTATAATATACTTTACTCTTGGTGTGTGAATAAGTCAATGCATTACCTCATTATACAAAACATCTTAGGCAAGATCCACTGATTTTACGATGCTCTTCCCTTTAAAAATAATTGAGGCTATCCCATCCATGTGGTGGGAGACTTCAGCTACCTGCAAGATATTAAAAGATTGTATATGAAAAAATATTCTGTAGTTGTTTGCAAATTCCTATTGAAATACACACCATATCTGGCAGGCATGTTAATGGCCATTCTCTGTGCTGGATGTACTGCACTTTTCTCTTCAAGCTCTTCCCTTCCACTAACTTGTGGTAATAGAAAGACTGCATCTGACTCTATGATCACCACTGTAAAGTTGCATACACATGCATGGACTCAAAACACAATTACAGATATTAATCAACCACATGCATACTCAGTCAGTACATGTATGTTCAATAGCTATAGTAGACTTTAATATCTATGCTTTAATCCTCGTGTCGAGCCTTAGTACATGTGAGCTGCATTCACATCCTTCATGGATCTGAAATTGGAAGGAATTATCGATTATAAACAGGAACGCATGCACAGACATAATCTCCGTGTTTGCTCTACTCATAGATAGTGTTATCTATGCTTTTCTGTAGGTTCTGTTGGCCAAGTACAACTACTACACTGGCATTGTTAAATAGATGCATCGCCATCGTATGTTAGCTGATCTGCATGCTTTGTATTTGCACAACAATCGAGTTTTGTATACAACGGCGGATGTGGGCGGGGTATAAACGTTCATGCGGCTGGCCGGCTAGTGTAGGGTGTGGCAGGTTTCTCGTTTGCGTTAGTTTCGCAATTGCGTTTTTTGGTTTCGCGTTTGCGTTCCTACAGTCCCTTGCTACAGCTCTTTTTGTTTCGTATGCAATTCAGAAAAAAACACTGGAGGAATGGGGGGAGTGGGGCTACTACGAACTTTAGAGTTGGCAAAGCAGTTAGGCTTGAGTCGATTATGCTTAGCATAAAACGGGAATAATTGCAACAAGGAAGCATTTGAGCATTATGCCAGCATAATAGCAACCAATTATATTGTGCGCATGCGCAAACGGTCAGATTGACATTGCGCAATACTCAGCAGCCTCATGTCACGGCGGAGTCAGGGCTGTTGTCATTGTCGCCGTTTCCGAGTGAAGTGAACGACACTATCGGGCCTAATGTTGGTACTTCAGTCTTTCAGAGATCAACAGCAACTCACCCGTGAAGACTATATAGAAGCCTCTGTAAAGCTTCGATACAACCATCGTTGATATTTTTTCCCCCCGTTTCTCGTGTCCATGTGTATTGTGAACCGTTTTCTAAAGCATTTTTTAAGCACTATAGCAAGAAGCAAAGGGAATAATAGCAATGCTATGAAGGAATTCTGGAATAGAATAGTAGCAAAAGATTTGAGCATAATCGACTCAAGCCTAAAAGCAGTACATTGAGAGAGTTGGGCGGGATGTCCAGGAGAATAGAGAGACCTGGAGCTATTTTGAGAAGAAGTGGATTGAGTATCTGAAACTTCGAGGCATTGAATCTGGAGTGTCAAAACCAACTTTTCCAGAAGTGTATGGAGTAGTTGAACGTGATCGATTTTATAAGAGCTGCAGCTTTGCAGGCACGGGAGGTGCAAGTGGTCATGACGCCCCAATGATTGCATATGATGCGTTATTGTGTAGTGGGGACTCATGGAGTGAGCTGTGTCTTCACAGCATGCTACATGGTGGTGACTCTGATAGTACTTGAATCATAGCCGCTGCTTGCTGGGGAGCAAAGTATGGCTACGAGGGAGTTCCTGAGGGTCATTACAAGAAGTTGGAGTACTTAGACCACCTGAGATCGCTAGCAAAGAAGTTGTATAAGACAAGTAACCACTGAACTTATGCAGCTACATGTACATAATGTGCTCAGATTTTCTTAGACAGCACACATGTACACGTTTTATGTGAAAGTGATGTTTATTTATTGAAACGATATATCGATATTGCTTAATTATCCGCTACTACATGTACATAATGTGCTCAGAATTTCTTAGCCACACATGCTTTTCCTTTCAAGTTATGTAAAACTAGTAATTGTTAAGTCATTGTGGTTTTGACCTATATCGGTATACTTATTATTGCTGGAGTTTTCATACACTGATTAGCTATATACATGTATATTGTAGTAAACTATTTATGTATCTTTAATTAATAAAGTAATTTCCCTTGTACATACTGTTTACGATATACACCATGATTGTAATGAGTTGTACATGTATGCTTTTGTTTGTCCCATAAGCATAGCTTGCATATTAAACTTGAATAGACATCAGGATTCTAGTTGCTATTGCATAATAAATGAACAAGGTTCTGTCTCTAAAGAATGGCTTTCCATGGCACGGTATGGAAAGAAACATGTCAAAAAGTATTTCATTTTCAGTGAACTGCGGTTATAAATCCACAGTTTGAAAGTGTACCCTCTACTCGTACCACCCTTCGTATATAGCAACGTTTTCTGTTATTGTAAATTATAATTTTACAAAAAAAATATATGTTAGGAGTGCTGTACACTTCTGAAACCACTAACGCTAAATAATCTTATGCAGTCAAAAATAGTAATCTGTCCAAATGGGTACATGTAGTGGGTGAGCTTCATTATTGATGATCCATCTGTCGACTGATATTAAACTACTATCATCAGAAAATAACAGGAAAAAATATTTTAATGTCTCTCCAAGGAAGAAGCTCTCCATTTTGTCCCCAAACTCTGGGTCATCGGGGTTCATTACATTATTAATTGAAGAGTATCCCCCTTGGCTGAGGCGTGCGTACTTCTCAAAGGCCTGAAAGATCTTCCAACCCCAATTGCGGTATTTTTCGTCCTTGGTAAGCCGGTAGAGCTAGAACAGAGACTCCACCGTCTCTGGTCGGAGGAGATTATGACGATCCAAAGGCTGTAGAAGAATAATAAAACACACTTATGTTGCCGTCAGAGCACTTATGTCATTAACCACACATAATCACAGATGTAGGTGAAGCTTGCAAGATCTCCAGTCAGAGGGCAAGAAAACCAGAGGTTGCACCGCCCTAAGTTATTCTTCCTAGTACATGTATGAGACTGTAGCCCTACAAAATTATTGAGTGTACTAAACTCCACCCCCCAACAGATGAAAAAAGTAGGTCTTCCTTTATAATCCTAGACAGCAATAGGGCCTCTGGTAAATACCCTAAAGAAGAATCCCCACTTCTACCATTATCACCTACTGTACACCTAAAATACAAGGTCCTGGGTTCAATCTCCAGCTGGGTCTCGTTTTTTTTTTTCGGGATTCTTTACTTTCTCAGAAAGCTTATCATCTCGAAGAGTTTACAATGTACCTTACAATCTCTAGACTGAGTCCGGTTGGCATCTGCTTATACACCTGGCACCAGGTGTACAAGAGGCTCTTGGCAATAGTCCTGTATTTCTCATTGTGCACACCCGGGGGCAGAGTGCCAGGAAGATAGCATACTAGATGGTCCTGTATGCAGGTGTGTGTGTGTGTGTGTGTGTGTGTGTGTGTGTGTGTGTGTGTGTGTGTGTGTGTGTGTGTGTGTGTGTGTGTGTGTGTGTGTGTATGTGTGTGTGTGTGTGTGTAGGGAAGGAAGTGGGTGGGTTGATATTGATGCTCTGCAAGTGATACACGCATGCAACACATGCACACACAAAACTAAGTACCTTGTACATGGAGATCGCTGCATGCAATACAAGCTAGGGAACTCCAAAAGCACTCAAGGTATATTACGTAGCTATGTACATGTACATGTATAACGTTTGGTGGAGAACAAATCAATACTTTGATGACATACTGAGTACTCATGTACACACCCCACATTTGTAGTGCTAGTAGAACTACAGACGTAATTCCATTGGGCACAGCATTGTAAACGAGATTGTGCATATACATAGTTTAGTGTTCCTTAAAAGATGCATGGGCAAGGTACATGTAGGTATTGATTTACATCTGGAATTACGTCTGTATTCAGTTAGAGGGAGGCAGTATAAGCCAGACTGCAACGGGCCAATGTAGAACCAAAAGACTGATTAGAGTATTTTGATCATTACCTGACCCTAAGAAGTGCAGTAATGGACTTACTACAGGACTCCTGGTACACATACTCCTGACCCGACACTTAAATACTATTCCTGTTTAGTTGCATTGCTATAAGCATGTCGTTGCTATTTATACTACATTACATCATCCAAAAAATGATCTGTTTCACACTGCATTGATGTCTGCCCAGAGGAAGACTGCAGCCCAGCAGTCAAAACGTCGGCATTTGAAGATGACAAGTTTGAGAAGCCAAATTCGTGAGAAAGAGAACTCCAAATATCATGAATTCCGAGAACCAACTGAGATCCTTATAATTGAGCAGCTAAAACATACCCTCACTACCCACACTTTGTCATATAATTTGTGTTGTTCTCACACAGCACAGATTGCATGCATGTGCAATGTGTTATGTCAGATAGACAACACCCACTCATGTTTCTACACTATAATATATAACCCCCATTTGTTCAGCCCACTTGTTTGCATTGATCCCTCAGCTTCTTGGGATAACCACAAACTCATAAGCTATGGGGTATATAACCACTCTTGGGTGTAGGTTCCAAGACCCACCAAATTCAATCTCAGCTAGGGTAGTTGTTTTGTAAAAAAAAATATCCTGGGAGGCCATGACAGTCCTATACATACGCAAAATAATCACTGTACCTGTGGCGATATTCAACAGCTATACAGCCTGTAAATAACCTTGTACACAAACTGACTGGGTTGTAATACCATCTGTGTAGCCATACACCAAACTTCAGATCATTTACATGTACGTGAATGTATTAGCCTTTTGAAATTCCAAGCAATTACTAAATCATTAGCTAGTACATAAGATCAATAAACTGACTATATAAAGTTGAAGGGAGATTCTCGGTTGGCTAGGAGTCATCTTGAGATATTCGTATCCTTGTTCCAACCTGCAACAGTTGTTTCAAAGTAATTTCATCAAACTGCCAACGTTTCGGTTGCCATATTGCAACCTTCCTCAGGGCACATCAGTGCAAAACACAGGAAAATGAAAGCTTATATAGTATATACATAGCTTCTTTGAAACAACCGTTGCGGGTTGGAACAAGGATACGAATATCTTAAGATAACTGAATATATAGTATCAGCATCACAGGGAACTAATTTAAATAAGCAAGACAAGATGGAGCTAACGGAAGGCATTCGATAGTGTTTCTTATCTTACATATTCTCATCTCAGCATGCACCCACGTACATACATACACAGATATTGGAATTTTTAAACCTGTAACACTTAATTGTTCTTGTGTGGTAGACCTGCCAAGTCCTACGCACATGTACATTTCTGAGCACTGCCATTCCCTACATTACAGACACTTCACAAGTCCATAATGAAACCGTGGCCTTTTTCTTTTTATGAGGCGTTTTCAGCACATTGTATAGCTGCTCACTAAATATTACCAGTATTCCAAACACTAATGACAGGAGGATGACTTTTGGAACAGGCAGCAGTTCGGCTGGCTTCTTGGGAGTTTGCTCGTACTGCACATCTGATCGTTCCCGGGAATGACTAGAAAGTTGATCTGTACAAATAGAAAACAATTGCATACTTGCAGGTGTTTTTGCATAGCAGGTGCTTCACCTTCATCCTGAACACTAGAGCATCCAGTCAAAATGTTGGCAAAGGTTAATTAAAGGTAACAATAGAAGGCAACCACAACAGTACATAAATCCAGCCATACAGATAAGGTCTAGTAAGCTAATGGGTTGCTCTTGTCCAGTCTCTAACACAAGAAATACCCAATAGTGAGCACTACTTTAGAATTTAATCCATACTGATACATAAGTGAATATCTCTAATGTACATGTAGTTACGTACAGAGGAATCTCTCTAAATATAGAGACCATGGAACCACCCGTGCATGTCCAAAATATGGAAACGTACCTTGCACTTGTCGAACTTCAATTGTCCTGTTGAATCTCACTTTGCAGCACTTCGTCTTACAGGGTGGCACTGCAGTGGGAGTAAAATGACGCTCAAGAAATGTCTACAGATTATATTGACTTTCTCACACAACATTTCTCAGAGATGGCAGGGTCTGAGAATAAGACCAGGCTGAAATCACAGCCAGTATTTGACTAACTGATTTCGTAGGAACACGTGCACAACCAGCTGGGCTGAGGCACTCCAATGGGTGAGGCTCTCCAGCAGTTGCACTGATAAGCTGATGAACACAAGATATGATGCATGCCGTAGTGTCCATACCATTGACCACCCACCCCCAGCCATGGACAGAGATTATAAGATCCCTAGTCAGAGGACCAACAATTTTTATCATCATTTCCACATTAAAAGTAATTCTATCACATACAGTTTGCTGGGGTTCTAGAAAAAACAGCAACAAAGATGATTGTGCAGGCCAAGAGTCATGGGAAAAGGACGAATCCAAAGGTTTCTGTAGATGGTACAAATGGTTCTGGAAGCCTAGGCGAGAGTAGGAGAGGAGAAGGGGGAGAAGAATTCTTGGTAAAGGGGTGTTTAGCCTGTAGAGTAGAGCTTATTAAGGATGTGAATTATGAAAAAGTATGTGGAATATAGCAAAAAAGAGAGGGGCAGGAATATTTTGTTTTTGGGTTGTGTTTATATGCCTACAGATAGTGAAAATGTTTCAGTTATTGAAAGGAGTTAAAGTAAACTGAAAGAGGATGTGCTTGTATGCAGAAGAAGGGTCAGAAGGGTCAGGTTGTGCTTCTAGGTGATTTTAATGCCAGATTGGGGAAACCTTTAGATGATGTAATGGGTATGTTTGGTGAAGGAAAATGTAATGCTAGTGGTAACAGGTTGATTTCCTTTTTGAATGAGGTTGAGCTTGTAATAGTCGCGAGTTCACTGTGGAACTACAGTGGACTAGAGCTACTAGACCTTCTCAGAAACAGAAGTCTATCATTGATTATATAGTTACTGATTCCGGGAATAAAGAGAAGATTAGGTTGAGGAAACAGGTTTATAAGGAGATTAGTAGTGGAAGGGAACATAAATGGGGAGAGTATTACTACAGAATTGGTATGTGGAAATTAGATAGTTGACTGAAAAGGCTAATAAAGATTTTAATGAAAAAAGGAAAGAGTTTTGGGCATTTGCTGGCAGGACTTCAAAAGGTAATCTTAAGGGGTTTTACTGCTTTGATGAGTACATGTACTTCAGGTTCATGTGTAACCGGTACTATGAAAGTATTACGTGAGCATTATGAAAGGTTGGGTACAGCATCTTTGGATGATCAGTTTGATGAAAGCTGGAAAGAGCATATAGAACAGAGTATGGTAAAATGTCTAGTTCACAGAAGGATAAGGTTTTGGATAGAGAAATTAGTTATGAAAAGTGTTCTAAAAGCTTAAATAACAATAAAACGGGAGGTAATGATGGGCTAGTTGGGGAATGTTTTAAGTACTGTGGCAAAGGAATGGCTAATCTGTTGACTGTCCTATATGAAGTAGTTTGGACAGAGGAGAGTATTCCTACACAATGGTGACAATTAAGGGTTTATTGTTAGCTTGTATAAGAAAGGTGATACTGAGGACCTAGGTAATTACAGAGGCATTACACTATTGAATATGGTAGAAAAGCTAAGATTCTAAATAATCTATTATCATATAGCGCTTAAATTTCACGGGTCTTTAATTTCACGTATTTCGCGAATTTGGAGTGATTCGCAAAATTATTTAAATTTCTACATTTCCGCATAGATACTGTCCATGCATTCTACAGTACTGACTATGGTTTTGATACTTCAAGAGCGTACGTGGACAGTATGCGGGGTTCCAGATTCACGAGGAGTGCTCTCCAAACAAATGCCTTCGTCCGCAATTTTTGAGGCAAACAAACAAAGTCACTGTACTCAGAGATATAGTATCTTTGCTGTACTTCAGCCAACTACCAGCGCGAAGGTCAGGGGAGCATACCGGAAAATGAGCGCGAAGAAGGCTGAAATTGGAAAGCGAGCAGCAGAGCGTGGAGCGCTAGCCACAATTTGCTACCGGTGCTTAAAGCTTCCTGCAATTCATTAGTACGTGGGTGTGGTAAACGAATTCGCGAAATTATTTCAACTAAACGTTCAAAACGGCTATTCGCAAATATTTAGACCCGCCAAATTTAAGCGCTATACGGTAGTATGCAGATTAGAATCAAAATGGGCTCTTTTTATGAGGGTCAGGCAGAATTTAGAGAGAAAGAAGTTGTGTTGATAACATCTTTACTCTAAATGAAATCACACAAGGTAGAATGAGGGAAGGAAAGCACACTTACACTTTATTTCTTAGATGTTCAGAAAACATTTGACACAGTTTGGCATGATGGTTTATGGTTAACGTTATGGGAACTTGGTGGTAGGGGTAGGATGTGGAGAGTTATTAAGAATATGTATAACATCACAAAGAGTGCTGTTTTACTGGAGGGAGAAATATCCAAGCCATTCAACATAGGTCAGGGGGTGGCACAGGGCTGCAATATATTGCCTATCCTCTTTTTTATTTTTATTAATCAGTGTTTAGATGAGGTTGAGAAGGCTGGGATTGGCATTACTGTTAAGAAGAATGTTAATGTTATTTTTAAGAAGGATGTTAAGATTGGGGGTCTAATGCTTGCCAATGATTTGGTAGGTTTACACTACTAATGCTGAGGACTTGCAAATGTTGATTCATGTTTTGCAATAAATAGAGATTGAAATTAAAAGTGCCCTTATGGTATTTTCTAAAGAGGTTGCTGCAGATACATTGCAAACTTCTGTAAGAAGATAAGTTTTCTGAGAGAGTAAAGAAATCCAGAAAAATCGGGACCCAGCTGGGGATTGAACCCAGGACCTTCTGAATACTAGTCAGATGCTCTTACCAATTGAGCTACTGGAGACCCTTGGCAGAGGAGCAGTAGGCAAGATTGATATAGCCACTAAACCCGCTAGTAGCACTTGCCAGTAGGACATTCCAGAGAATTGGGAGAGGTATGATTTTAAGGCTTTACTAAGAGTTTTAATCTGGGACACTAGGAAGAATAAATTATATGGCGATCAGGATGGTACTGGTGCAACAACTGGTTGCTCTTGTTATTGTCTTTTGACTGGAGATCTTGCAAGCTCCGCCTGCGTATGTGGGTGCGTGGTCAATGGCGTAAGCGCTATGGTAGCGACAAGAGTATATTATTGCTATCACACACAATATACAATTTATTTTCCTTAATTTCAGAGTATGTTTGCAAATTCTATGCTGAACCTGTTACATATCTTAAATGCGTATTCTTGGCACTGAGGTGCTAGTTAGCTAGATCACAAAACTTCTAGCTATTGTGCTGCAAATATGTAGAGATGCCATCAAAACATTAATGTTTGTTTTCAAACTGGGACTTTCATCATGTTCATGTTGTACTTGAAAGTGTCACTACAACCTGTTAAATTACGTGACACATTAGAGCATTCATAGTTAGGCAAAGTTTCTTTCCGAGTTAGTTGGTACTCAGAGAACTTTCCTTTAGTAATAAGGGCTTCTCGTACGTCTCATTCTTGAAGATATACTGCAGAGAAAGAAAACAATTTCATGAAAACAATCTTACATTATGCAACCACCAAATTTAATGAGACCTCTGTCAGGGACTATATTGTTAATTATCATCTCAGCATGTCAGGTACGTTATGTACATGTAGATATGAGTAAGAAACGGACTTGACAAATGCTTTTCGGTTAACACAGTAGTAAATGGAGACACCACAAATGTCAACTTCTGTTTGGACTGGCAAGGCCAAAAACATTTGTCCTGCCATTTAAACAGCTGTAAACTACATGATTAGAACATGTTATAGTGTTCCACCGAGAAGTTCACTACGTACATGTACATACATGTAGGTACATTACATGTAGGTAGATTACTTAGTCAGTCACTGTTAGCATTTAGTCTACATGTCTGAATACTTATTATAGGAAATGGTTCATTTAGGGTGTCTATACACAAGGTTTTACTGTAAACATTCATACATGTATACATAATATGGTAAATGGGGTGTTTGTTTCCAGACAACATTGTAGTTGCAAGAATCACAGCTACAGTTACAGAAAAGCACATCACACACGGCCAGTTGGGTGAGTCACTTGCAATTGGAAGTATTAATACCAGATGTGACATGTCTCCCTACCACAAGTTGGAATTGGTCTAATTCAGATACTAACCTGTAAATGGCATTATCTATGATTAGGTAATACTTTGTATGCGTGATTTACCTCATTGTCAAGATTATCTTTGGTAGCCATGTAAACGAGTCGAAGCTGCTGAGCATTACAAACCTGGCCCCAGCCAAACACAATTATATCAATTATTTTCTGGAGAGATAAATATGAGCATAAGCCATTTACTGTACTGAGCGGTGTCCTTTATTTTTGTACCACTGCTACTGACTAGTAGCTGTTTTCTACAACCTACTTCTGGACTATGCAGAAGTGCCAAAAAAGGGGAACACACATATCACTGTTCTAGCTAAAGAGTGGAAGAGTGGTGCTCCACTGCTCTTATGTACACAATTCCCTCTTGATGTGGTTGAAAGAATGTAATTAAACCGCAGCTATGCTTTGATCTCTGAGAAGGCACCACTCTTTGCACTTGCCTCTGGCTAGAACACTGCCTATGGCACAAACTTTAACAACCACGTCTGCCCACACATTGTCAGGAGTTCTTGCAAGTGTGCTTAAAATAGATACGCATGACAGCCAGATATCAGCTAAATATTCCAACCTGCAGTAGCTTTATACTCGCTTCCTATATGACGATACCATCACATACAAACAATTCAAAGCAATTGTGCTGCTCTGTTGGAACACTGATTACTGTCCATTGGTAAATTATTTTTCCTCTTCATCTTTCTCGACCGCACAGGTATTACGTAAATCACAGCGCATACGTGTACATGTACACAACATAGTACTGTCAAATTGCCCAAGATAATACTACTGTCACTGTTGAAGGGAGAGTTTGTGTGTTGCCGCTTACTACCCCACATGTATGTGCAAGTGGGTTTAAACAACTACTTTTCTCCATCTGTCCACCCTGTTTATCATGAAAAAAGTCTAGCAGAAGATTTACAAACGTCAAATCTACTGTATGTACATAAGTGACACACACACACTGGAGTATCCCGATAGGATATATGGTAAAGGACCCCAGACCATGCATTTAACATAAAGAAGAAAGACGTAGTGAAACAAAGTAAACAGTCAATATCAACTAGTACCACAAAAGCACTAACTGTTAGTAGTAATGTACAGTTTAAATAAAGGCACCTGTGTCTACCTTCCCAGGGTGGATTTGATGAGTTGTAAGTTCTTATTCCACTATAGAAACTTAAAATCAGATGAAATCAGAGAAAACTTATAGCTGTCAACCACTCTTCACCTGAAAATGATGAAACAAGTAAAAACAGTGGGTAGCTCCAATTCTGTGGCCTGGAGCAGTTTTGTTTCGCAATAGTTGCAAGAGTTTTGGTTGACATTTGTCCTACAGGTCAGCTGGTCTGTGAGTGAAGCTAGAACACAGCATAAGGCAGCCTCTAGTGCCTTGGTGTGATACACAAAATAACGTAAACTCTGGAACAAGTGTACTTTTAATCATGGGGTACTTTTCAACAAGTATGGTAGTACAACAGCATGCACAATAAGACTTTTGTTATGGTCTTGACAGTCACTTCTGTGTATCTCTAAGCACTCTAGACACTCTAACTAAACAGACTTTCTCCTATATTAAAAATACTGTAAAAAGAGTTAAACATTAGTTGAGTGGAGGTCCAAAAGGCTAAGTGGTGGTTAGACCCGACCCCTGACGACCAGTGTGGGTAGAACCCTGCTGATCGCCATAGCGCTGTTCTTACATGTGAGCAGTATTTCTTTACACAGTGAAGTGCATACTCACAAGGCAGTTCTATGCCCCCACCGACAGCCCATACACCTCCTAATGCAGACCTACATGTAGGTGGACCCGTTATCGTCACTATTCATGCTTAACTAGTCACACATGCACTATTTATACATCCCAGTTAATTCATTTGAAAGGGTACTACTATTCAGGCAGAGAAAAGCAACTGGGTTAATGGGTACTTCATTCATAGGGTACTTGTAATTGATAATTGATGGGTACTTATACTCCAGAGTATAGGGTATTTACTTCCAGCAAAATGATTAGTTGCATCATGATGATCATACTTAGTTCCCCATCAGGTACAAATACGCTAAGCCAAAGAAGTCCCATAAAAATCCTAAAGCTACCTCTTCTGAAGAGTGAAGCAGCACTGTGGTATACAAATGTCTGAACAGCTTGACGGTCGTGTTTCCCAATACTTTTGCTCCCCCTACCCACTCAAGTTAGAACCTGTAATCACACAGCAGAACTATCATTTGCAGCAGCCTTTAGCGTAGCGTAGTACTATATGGAAAAGCACAGTGTTCGGATAGTAACAGCAATGCTGAAAGAAAGAACTAAAAACCTGGGTTCGCTACGTCATTTGCTGTAGCTTGGCCTGCATAGTAACATAGGATGCACTAACAAACTTACATTACATCATCTCTAATACATTTCATTGGAAGGGAGCAGTAGGATATAGGGTTGGTACAGTTTTCCACTATTCCATGACGCTCTCCTATATTATATAGGGGAAAAATAGTGGAAGTGCCACCAAATTTCTTCCCCTATAATATAGGAGAGAAATAGTGGATTGCCACTATTTCATTCCCATATAATATAGGAGGGAAATAGTGGAAGTTCCACTAATTCTCTCCCATATACTATAGGAGGGAAATAGTGGATACCCACTATTTCCCTCCTATATTATATAGGAAAGGAACAGTGGGCATATCACTCTCTTTCTCCTATATTATATAGGAGAAAAAGAGTATATAAGTATATACAAAATACATTTTACTAGCCAGAGCGTACGCAGCACACGAACTGCTGGTTCTAAAATTGCCTTAGGTTTTCGGTGTTTGTTTGTTTGCTTGTTTGTTTGTGCGTCCACACTTATCACATGCCCAATATAATACATCAACTGTTACTATGCAACTATGCAACTGCAGTGTATAGCAGCTTTTGGAGATTTGCAGGCCAAGCTACAGCAAAATAAGGTAGTTGTGTGGTGCCTAGGCAGCTATAAAGATTCCGTTTTTGTGGTGTATAGCTACTAACTGGAGGCGCACAACAAAACTGCTGAGTCAGCACTTTCGCTGCACTGCGTTCTACAGCTGCAGTTAGCTTGGCCTAAACTAAGTTGTGTGCATTGTATGGGAAAGGCGCCCGGCTGGTTTTTTAGACTTGTTATATGTACAAACTGCACGTACAATGTACACAAAATAAATAAAAAGACAAAGTAAGAGATAAAATACAAAAGCAAAAGTAAAAGTAAAAGAGTCACTGTACCCCATCCACTTTAAACACACAAACAAACAGACAGACGTGGAAAACGTAAACCAATCTTAGGACCAGCCGTTCGTGCACTGTGCGCGCTCCGGCTGATAAAAACTGCTGCTTGGTATAGGATCTTCATTGCCAAAAGGGGAATATCCAGTGTAGAGCTGCTTGTAGCTAAACTATACTATACAAAGAACTGCAAGGCTAACTTTTCTTTGTGGATGCCAATATAGACTCTTGTTGAAAGAGTTATTCTAACTACACAAAGAATCCAGTTGAGGTAGATGCATTGCATTATTCCGGCTATTAAAACCAGCAAGGTGTTCAGTTTGCAGTAGCTCCTCACATGCGTATGATTTTGTATTGTGTGGCTATGTTAAGAATATGCAGCTAAAGAATACATTCAAAGTTGTGGAGGACACATTTGACTCTATAAGTGGAATATGCTATACACACATACAAGTAGCTTATTTTGCACATTTCCTGAGTTCCATTTAGAGATACAGCTGGCTTGAGTAAAGACACATAAGTAAAATTCGGTTTCATAATGGGTTGGCCATATACACTGATTGAGTAGTTTAGTGAATAGATCTACCAACAACTTCTCTTAATTCGAGATCGTTAGCATTGGTGTCTCCCCTTAAGTTTCGGTTTTTCGGCTGATGAACTGATATATTTATTGGGATGTAATGCAATTGTCTGACACCATCTACTGTTTTAGAACCTCCTACTTCCATGTTCTCAGATCTACCAGTACCAAACATACATGTAAACAGGCTATTGATGAAATAGAGGACTTAGAATAGCCACTTTCCCAGGCTCTACTGCCCAGCTTTTTATTTCCAATGTAGTAAAACAAGTGGTCAGTAAAATGAGCGGTCTGACCGCTTATTTTACTACGTGCAAAAAAATGCTGGGCAGTAGAGCCTAAGAACGAGGCTAGATCTGGCTAAACTATTTACAGTTATCTTATCTTGCATATTGCCTCTTCCGTTATGTAATGTCACATCTATTTTTGGTTACTTTTTGGTTATGTCATAGCCTAGCCACACGTCGCCCCGCACTGTTTATTCTTGCACATGGTTTAATTGTTTCCTTTGTTGTGTTGTCCCTAGCTCTCTTTTGTTCCACTATAGAATTTAATCTGCATTCTTTGTATAAGCATCTGAGTTTTGAGCAGAGATTGATCTGCATGAGTTTCAGTTAGCATCTACAGTCTCCGTCCATTTGCTCCGCGTTACGGCGCTCGGCCTTCCACAAATATATCCATAATTGTACAAAACACTGGTCTTGTCCCCAAGTCTTGGCTTTTAATACAGTAAACTGACCCTTAGTCTTGGGGACGATACTAGCTTCATTCTCCACAGAAAATCAGTACATGTATGATGGTTAACTACAATATATTATGAGGTTGACATTGTGAACACCAACAGGCAGTAGTCGAGGTGTCAAATTGACACCTCAACATTATTTAAGTTAGGAGTCAACTAAACAGAATTATACCACATTACATCATCTACAATAAAAATGATTGGCTAATAAGTATGGGTTACATAGTTTCATAACCCACACTTTTATCAGTTCGCTACGTTGCTACGCAGAGAAGATTGTACGCATGCGCAACGTAGTATAAATCAGATAGACCACACCCACTCGTGTGTTATGCGCTATAACCCACTTGTTTACATTTATCCCTCGGCTTCGCCTCGGGATAACCGCAAATTCGTGGGTTACATAGGCGCATAACCCACTCTTTGGTGTAGTCTATCCTATACCGACACCACGAGAATTAATATACTTGCACGAAGTTTATGGTAAGTTTATGGCATAGATAGAAGGACTGTCTATGGTTAAGGGCTAGTGCTGGCACGCGAGACTAGTGTCAAGGTATTCATAGTAGGATAACTTTCTGCCCTCATAGCCGCTTTACGAAGTCTACCTATGTACTTACCCTGGTAAGGCCTGCTGAGCCCACCCAAATTACGTCCACAAGAAGCAGCAACAGGACACCGACGACAAGTCCTTTTCTCACCCCACAATAACTCGAGCGCATCATCATTGTGGGAGGGGCTAAGTGTTTTCTTCTATTTGTAAGGGCGGTCCCAATCGCTATATAACTAAAGATTAGGGAGGGGCTAAGCGCTTTCGTTCGGGGCGGATACTTTACTACCATAGTACAGTCAAAAAGTTATGGCCAAGAATTCGGGACAAGCGAAATTTGAAGCCTGCATGGTACTGTCTGGTGTTGGAGATGCTATTGGCTACAAGAATGGAGCATGGGAGTTTTGTCGATCGGGGGAACGAATCCATGAACAGTTGCAGTTACTAGGTGGCATCGAAAACATCAAGGTCGATCCCCAAAAATGGATGATTTCTGATGACACTGTCATGCACATTGCTACTGCTGAAGCCCTGATCTCCACATGGGCCAACCATGAAGAGCTGTTTCATGCGCTCGCTAAGCAGTATCAACTCTGTATGAAAGACATGACGGGTCGTGCTCCTGGCTTGACATGTCGTAGCTACCGTCCGCATCCTGAGGCCTGGAGTGAAAGATGGGTATGTAATTCCGTTTAATCCTAGAGGTGGAGGGTGTGGTGCAGCAATGCGCTCTGTTCCGATTGGTCTTTTCTTCTCAAAGCCAGAGCAAATTGAAGATTTGATTACAGTAGCGATTGAAGCTGGTCGAATGACTCACAACCACCCTACTGGTTTCTTGGGGTCCCTTGTAGGAACGCAAACGCGAAACCAACGCAATTGCGAAACTAACGCAAACGAGAAACTTCCTTGAGCGGCGCGCGCAATCGTTATGGCGGCGCACGCTTCTCTTCCTGTGGCGCGCGTGCGCAAAGTATTGTCATTGTACTTAGAGTCAGCAGTGGCAAAGGAAGAACCTCAAAAGGTGAGTGGGGGAGCGAGTCCATACTGCTTGAGTAGGATGAGTAAGACACGGTTTCGAAACAGACATTCAGCAGTGAAAGCAAGGGTACTTCATAAACCATTCTGTTAATGGCTGCATGGCCAAACATTCATTGACAAGCTTTGTACACGCGACATTGTATATAGTACATGTATACTACATTGCAAACTTCTATGAGAAGATAAGCTTTCTGAGAGAGTAAAGAAATCTCGAAAAATTGGGACCCAGCTGGGGATTGAACCCAAGATTTTCTGAATACTAGTCAGATGCTCTTACCTAGCTACTGGAGCCCCCTTGGCAGTGGAGCAGTAGGCAAGCTTTAAGACTTATATAGCCACTAAACCCGCTCGTAGCACTTGCCAGTAGGACCCAGCCATGTAATTACTCTCTCACATGTACTTCCTTGCCAATAGTTTCCGCTTGCCAGTACACTTTGGAGTCGTTAACGCAATCTCGAAACCAACACAATCGCTTGAATTTAAGGCAAGCCTTCAACGCGAACAAAAATCAGTCAACACAGGGGCCTATTAAGTATGATATAACTTAGGGACAGCCGTAGCGCAATTCAGAAACAGTCACAAACTTGAGGGCAGCCATTAACTCCCTCGAGAAACTTGCATTAACGCAATCGCGAAACACTAACGCAGTCGCGAAACATAAACGCAATCGCGAAACACTAACGCAATCGCGAAACATTAACGCAATCGCGAAACACTAACGCAAACTCGAAACAAACACAATCGCTTGAACGCGGACAAGAATCAGTCACCACAGGGGCCTATGAAGTATGATATGACTTAGGGACAGCCATAGCGCAATTGAGAAACAGTCACAAACTTGAGGGCAGCCGTTAACGCACTCGAGAAACTTGCATTAACGCAATCGCGAAATATTAACGCAATCGCGAAACATTAACGCAATTGCGAAACTTAACGCAATCTCGAATTTGGGGCAAGCCATTAAACACCACAGAGGTAGAGCTATGAAGAGATACAAATTAATGCCAAGCCGGGATTGACACAAACGACCAACAGTCACCACAGGGCCAAAAAAAGTGATACAACTTGGGGCCAGTCATTAACGCAAACGAGAAACAGTCACCTCAGGGGTCTATGAAGTGATGCAACTTGGGGCCAGCCATTAGCACAAACTAGAAACAGTTACCACTGAAGTGATACAGCTTGTGACCAGCCGTATGATGCCATAATATTATATGTTCCCTATACTTTGTTGATATCATTGTCACCTTGTAATATTATACCGAACATGCAGCTATACTAAAGATTATTATTATGTGTTGTTATAGATGTTTATTCAATCATTCGTGGAATAATCTACTCCCTTGAACACATCCTGCAACAGAATACTTTGGACATGCAGTGAATAATTATTATTCCAGCATTCTTACATAATTATAAAGGACATGCAGTAACAATAATTTGCTATAATATTATTATATAATAATAATATTATACTTACTATAGTAGTAACTATAAATAATGCAATAGACAATTTTAAGTGCTACTAATGTAATGACACAAGCATAAATATGCTATTATCTTGGGAATTCTTCTAGGATATGGGCATTAAGCTGCATTATACTGTAGTGCATATTTCTTCTGCAGGAGTAGAACCATGCATAGCCTGCATGAGAACAATGTGAGTGGTATAATATACTTTACTCTTGGTGTGTGAATAAGTCAATGCATTACCTCATTATACAAAACATTTTAGGCAAGATCCACTGATTTTACGATGCTCTTCCCTTTAAAAATAATTGAGGCTATCCCATCCATGTGGTGGGAGACTTCAGCTACCTGCAAGATATTAAAAGATTGTATATGAAAAAATATTCTGTAGTTGTTTGCAAATTCCTATTGAAATACACACCATATCTGGTAGGCATGTTAATGGCCATTCTCTGTGCTGGATGTACTGCACTTTTCTCTTCAAGCTCTTCCCTTCCACTAACTTGTGGTAATAGAAAGACTGCATCTGACTCTATGATCACCACTGTAAAGTTGCATGCACATGGACTCAAAACACAATTACAGATATTAAGCAACCACATGCATACTCAGTCAGTACATGTATGTTCAATAGCTATAGTAGACTTTAATATCTATGCTTTAATCCTCGTGTCGAGCCTTAGTACATGTGAGCTGCATTCACATCCTTCATGGATCTGAAATTGGAAGGAATTATCGATTATAAACAGGAACGCATTCACAGACATAATCTCCGTGTTTGCTCTACTCATAGATAGTGTTATCTATGCTTTTCTGTAGTTTCTGTTGGCCAAGTACAACTACTACACTGGCATTGTTAAATAGATGCATCGCCATCGTATGTTAGCTGATCTGCATGCTTTGTATTTGCACAACAATCGTGTTTTGTATGCAACGGCGGATGTGGGCGGGGTATAAACGTTCATGCGGCTGGCCGGCTAGTGTAGGGTGTGGCAGGTTTCTCGTTTGCGTTAGTTTCGCAATTGCGTTGGTTTCGCGTTTGCGTTCCTACAGTCCCTTGCTACAGCTCTTTTTGTTTCGTATGCAATTCAGAAAAAAACACTGGAGGAATGGGGAGTGGGGCTACTACGAACTTTAGAGTTGGCAAAGCAGTACATTGAGAGAGTTAGGCGGGATGTCCAGGAGAATAGAGAGACCTGGAGCTATTTTGAGAAGAAGTGGATTGAGTATCTGAAACTTCGAGGCATTGAATCTGGAGTGTCAAAACCAACTTTTCCAGAAGTGTATGGAGTAGTTGAACGTGATCGATTTTATAAGAGCTGCAGCTTTGCAGGCACGGGATCGGAGGTGCAAGTGGTCATGACGCCCCAATGATTGCATATGATGTGTTATTGTGTAGTGGGGACTCATGGAGTGAGCTGTGTCTTCACAGCATGCTACATGGTGGTGACTCTGATAGTACTGGAATCATAGCCGCTGCTTGCTGGGGAGCAAAGTATGGCTACGAGGGAGTTCCTGAGGGTCATTACAAGAAGTTGGAGTACTTAGACCACCTGAGATCGCTAGCAAAGAAGTTGTATAAGACAAGTAACCACTGAACTTATGCAGCTACATGTACATAATGTGCTCAGATTTTCTTAGACAGCACACATGTACACGTTTAATGTGAAAGTGATGTTTATTTATTGAAACGATATCGATATTGCTTAATTATCCGCTACTACATAATGTGCTCAGAATTTCTTAGCCACACATGCTTTTCCTTTCGAGTTATGTAAAACTAGTAATTGTTAAGTCATTGTGGTTTTGACCTATATCGGTATACTTATTATTGCTGGAGTTTTCATACACTGATTAGCTATATACACGTATATTGTAGTAAACTATTTATGTATCTTTAATTAATAAAGTAATTTCCCTTGTACATACTGTTTACGATATACACCATGATTGTAATGAGTTGTACATGTATGCTTTTGTTTGTCCCATAAGCATAGCTTGCATATTAAACTTGAATAGACATCAGGATTCTAGTTCCTATTGCATAATAAATGAACAAGGTTCTGTCTCTACAGAATGGCTTTCCATGGCACGGTATGGAAAGAAACATGTCAAAAAGTATTTCATTTTCAGTGAACTGCGGTTATAAATCCACAGTTTGAAAGTGTACCCTCTACTCGTACCACCCTTCGTATATAGCAACGTTTTCTGTTATTGTAAATTATAATTTTACAAAAAAATTATATGTTAGGAGTGCTGTACACTTCTGAAACCACTAATGCTAAATAATCTTATGCAGTCAAAAATAGTAATCTGTCCAAATGGGTACATGTAGTGGGTGAGCTTCATTATTGATGATCCATCTGTCGACTGATATTAAACTACTATCATCAGAAAATAACACTCCTCAAAGGCCTGAACGATCTTCCAACCCCAATTGCGGTATTGTTCGTCCTTGGTAAGCTGGTAGAGCTAGAACAGAGACTCCACCGTCTCTGGTCGGAGGAGATTATGACGATCCAAAGGCTGTAGAAGAATAATAAAACACACTTATGTTGCCGTCAGAGCACTTATGTCATTAACCACACATAATCACAGATGTAGGTGAAGCTTGCAAGATCTCCAGTCAGAGGGCAAGAAAACCAGAGGTTGCACCGCCCTAAGTTATTCTTCCTAGTACATGTATGAGACTGTAGCCCTACAAAATTATTGAGTGTACTAAACTCCACCCCCCAACAGATGAAAAAAGTAGGTCTTCCTTTATAATCCTAGACAGCAATAGGGCCTCTGGTAAATACCCTAAAGAAGAATCCCCACTTCTACCATTATCACCTACTGTACACCTAAAATACAAGGTCCTGGGTTCAATCTCCAGCTGGGTCTCGTTTTTTTTTTTCGGGATTCTTTACTTTCTCAGAAAGCTTATCATCTCGAAGAGTTTACAATGTACCTTACAATCTCTAGACTGAGTCCGGTTGGCATCTGCTTATACACCTGGTACCAGGTGTACAAGAGGCTCTTGGCAATAGTCCTGTATTTCTCATTGTGCACACCCGGGGGCAGAGTGCCAGGAAGATAGCATACTAGATGGTCCTGTATGCAGGTGTGTGTGTGTGTGTGTGTGTGTGTGTGTGTGTGTGTGTGTGTGTGTGTGTGTGTGTGTGTGTGTGTGTGTAGGGAAGGAAGTGGGTGGGTTGATATTGATGCTCTGCAAGTGATACACGCATGCAACACATGCACACACAAAACTAAGTACCTTGTACATGGAGATCGCTGCATGCAATACAAGCTAGGGAACTCCAAAAGCACTCAAGGTATATTACGTAGCTATGTACATGTACATGTATAACGTTTGGTGGAGAACAAATCAATACTTTGATGACATACTGAGTACTCATGTACACACCCCACATTTGTAGTGCTAGTAGAACTACAGACGTAATTCCATTGGGCACAGCATTGTAAATGAGATTGTGCATATACATAGTTTAGTGTTCCTTAAAAGATGCATGGGCAAGGTACATGTAGGTATTGATTTACATCTGGAATTACGTCTGTATTCAGTTAGAGGGAGGCAGTATAAGCCAGACTGCAACGGGCCAATGTAGAACCAAAAGACTGATTAGAGTATTTTGATCATTACCTGACCCTAAGAAGTGCAGTAATGGACTTACTACAGGACTCCTGGTACACATACTCCTGACCCGACACTTAAATACTATTCCTGTTTAGTTGCATTGCTATAAGCATGTCGTTGCTATTTATACTACATTACATCATCCAAAAAATGATCTGTTTCACACTGCATTGATGTCTGCCCAGAGGAAGACTGCAGCCCAGCAGTCAAAACGTCGGCATTTGAAGATGACAAGTTTGAGAAGCCAAATTCGTGAGAAAGAGAACTCCAAATATCATGAATTCCGAGAACCAACTGAGATCCTTAAAATTGAGCAGCTAAAACATACCCTCACTACCCACACTTTGTCATATAATTTGTGTTGTTCTCACA
>CBDBCZ010000005.1:0-66363 GCA_965203295.1 Nitrospirales bacterium
GTGAAGAACTAAATAATGATCTTCAAAAGGTAAATGTGTAAAAATTTAACTGTCAATTATTGGAGTATGGAAAAAAAGGATGTTTAAATCATATGTAGTATTCAGAATCACTTCGATGCACACTTAGTAATACATTTAATATGCTTTCAACACTTGATATGCTGTGATTCACTCTCACTTGCTGTCAGTGAGTATGTTTTGAGCTTGTGAAGTACAGTAGAACAGTAATGCAATTTCACCGGTTTCCAAAGCTATACTTCCATCTGCTGCGGTGTATATGTGTGGGTGTTCAAACTTACGTAACAATGGATGTTAGATTTATGCACTGCATGTGCACTGTCCTCAAATTGTTATTAAAGTACATGACTGACATATTTTTAATACGTACAAGACATGATTTTGCGAATTATAAGCTGATATTCAGCTTCCTGTTCTTAAGAGATTAAAACAAAGCCAAGCTAATGAAGAGAAGCTCAGCGCTAATGAATGAAAGAGGAAATCTGAACTTACCAAGAAGAGAAAAGACGATGCTACTGCTAAACAGGTAAGTAGTATTAAATTGAAACCACATGGCTGTTTTGTAGGTTTATCGTTCATGTATGTAACACTGTCAAGCTCTCATCTTCTCATTAGGTTGACAGCTTAAATCACAAGATTTTTTAGAAGACCAAGTTTCTGAAGCAAAAGTGAGAGAGAGTAACCGTACTTGATAATGCGAAACATAAAGGTACACATGCGAATATCCTTTTGTAAAATACTCTAATGTACTAGGCCGGGTTACGTATATCATATAACATTGATCGGTCGTTGGATAACAGTATGAATATGTACTCACCAACTGCTTTCAGGCTATGTTTGTCCATTACGAGGTGAGAAACATGTTGACCTTCAGTGATAATAGAATGAAGAAATATACTGTATGACAGCTTTTCAATCTCATTAATCACTACTGAGAGCCACAGTCATGCCCAATGCTACATGGTGTGAGATTATATCGCAGGCTGGCTGCTTGAGAATAACTTGTTTATGCTATGCATATGTCATTGTGTATGGGTGCCGGTGTTATGTATACCCCTGTCGCGTGTGTATGCCTCTTGTGCATACAGATGTCCACTTTATGTGAGCAGCTGGTTACCCTAGCCTCCAACGGGCTGTCTCAGAGCACTGACATCAGCCCTGAAGCAGCTACTAGTGCTGTGACAAAACACTGGTGGAGGAGAACACACATCTGAAAGAGGACATTGAAAGAGTGACTCAACAACTGGAGCAGGTTTGACTCTTGCCACATGGAGTTGTGTGTTTCTTGATGCTACTCCAGTAATCTACATTTCCATACACCATGTACGCAGAAAAACAGTGTACATATTTATTGTATACATATATACCTACATCATTTATTCATTTCTGGAGCACTGTGTTCTGCAAAAAATCAGTAACACACTGTATAAGTGTATAAGTACGGCAAAGAAGCAGAGGTGCAGGTGTATACGCAGGAAATATGGTTAAGAATCATTGCTGTTGTTGCTGGTGGTAATAGAAATACTCCCTGCATAAACAAACTGATTCATGTAGCATCATCGAACACACTTTGGGAAGTAAAGGTTCCATACACTGCTATAAGGGCAACAATGGCCTTGTACAGCGAAGGCAACTCAGCCAACAGTTCCTTCTCCACGACAAGGAAGGACTGCATGTCCATGCACTGCCAAACTGAATCAGGTACGGTGTTGAAATGCCACCTGATATCTTGGTATCGAGATCTTCACTATCCTGGTTAAAGGAGAATTAAAAGCAACATGTATTATGTTTTCGACATTGCCTATCCCACACCATGTATGAACACACTTTCTTTTATGGAACGCTTCCTGCTTGGAATAACAAATGGGACAAAGTTCATCAAAACACTTGTTGGCACCATTAGTGATATTGACAAATGTTACTTTGTACCATTTATTTACCTGCCACCCGTTTGTATCTTTAGTTTGAAACACTTTAGTTAACATGTAAATGCACTGTACGCATTCTTTTGTAGTTCTAATGTATACTTGCCGTACAGGTGTTGCTACAGCATTAGTTTTGGAACCACCCTAGCATTCATTCTGCTACTTTAAGTCAAGAAACACGGCCTTAATACTAAAACTCAAGACTAACAATGAGTAGAATATCTCCCCAAATTCAAACACAATGATTAAGCATATAAAGATATTGAAAATGTAGACGAGTGTCTATGTTGTCGAAAACGCTTACAATGACCAGAAACATTCCCAAAATTATACTAACAATAATTATAAAGGTCACAAAATGCAGTGTATACAATTTGTCAGAAACGTTCACAACGAGCACAAACGTCCCCGAAATTCAAGCACAGCGATTGAGCATAATATTGATGTTAAGTACAAGTGTTACAGTATCTATTTTGTCACAAACGCTTACAAAGTAACAGACCTACCAGCTATCACATGTTAGTCATAGAACAAAGATAGCCATTGTTGTAATTGTTACAAAATATTAGAGTCAGACTTGTACCCAGAGACACCATTGTTTGGAAAACTGTATAAATAGTCCGTTGCATTTTGTGCATGTGAGTGATGTGATGTGTATACGTGCTACACTGGATACTGGAGTTGAGTTCTATATTATACTGAAGTTGAGTTTTGCGAAGAACCCGGCCCGCGACAAATGGGGGAGAAATATCGAGCTGTTGACAGCACAATTTGCCGAACTGCGGCAAAGCCGGAAGACGGCGTCAGACGCAGGAGAGTGCCCGTGCTCCAGAGAGCTAGAGGCATAACGCCGAGCCAGCCGGGAGAGCACAGAGACTGGAGACTACTGGAGTCCAGAGAAGCTCTCCGCCTCTCATCAAATGCCCTGAGGCTGTGTCTCGAGGTGAGCAATTAAGTACACAGTCATCTCTGCAATTTGCGCATACTTTGAATAGTATTTACTCAATGGCATCTGCCACCGTTACCTGAATTCTCCCGAAAATCAAACACATACAAAGGCATTGGAGATGTAGTGCATGTGTTTGGTCATGATCAGAAACACTTACACAGAGCAGAAACGCGCCCAAAATTCAAACACAATGATTTTGCATATGCATTATTACTAACTGACAGACAGATATACAGCCGAGATACGCTCCCAAAATTAAAACAATGATCAGCATAATTACAATACAAATGAAAATGCAGTGGTTATACCTTGTATATCTTGTCAGAAGCGCTCACAATGAGCTGAAACGCTTCCAAAATTCGGCACAATGGTATAATGTATAATGGTATTGAAAATGCTGTATATGTATGAACACAAACGCTCACAAAGAGCAGCAACTCACCCAAAAAATGATTTATATCAAGGTATTGAAAATGCAGTGTATATGTCTCGTCAGAAATTTTCAAAAGGAGCAGAAACGTGCCCGAATTTTAAACACAATGATTTGGCATATAAAAGTATTGAAAATGTAGGATATATCTCTTGTCAGAAACGTTACAAAGATCAGAAACTTTTCAAAAATTCAAACATAAGATACAAAGATATTGAAAATACGGTGCATGTGTATATCTTGTCAGAAACGCTTACAGAGAATAAAAACGTGCTCAAAATTCGAAAAACGATGACTTAGCATAACCTGGCATAGAAAATGCAGTGTATATTCTCATCAGAAACGCTCACAACGAGCTGAAACACCCCTAAAATTCAAACACAATGTTTTAGTATAAACTAATGTATAAATATTCAGTTAAATAATTGAAAATGCACTTCATGTATCTTGTCAAAAATGTTCACAAAGTGCAGAAACGCTCCTGAAATCATTTTGGCTCTAATGGTAATAGTGAAAATGTAGTGCAAGTATCTAGTCGAAAAAGATTACTAATTTCTAAGAGCTAAACTGTTCCCAAAATTCAAACACAATGATTTAGGATACAAAGCTACTGAAAGTGCAGCGGATATATCTGGTCAGAAACGCTTACAAAGAGCAAAAACGCTCCCGAACTTCAAACACTATGATTTAGCATATAATGGCATTAAAAATGCAATGTATATATCTTGTCAGAAACGATCTCGAAATTCCAACATAGCGAAATTGCAATTAAAGGAATTGAAAATGCAGTGCATGTACCTTGAATGTTTTAAAGGATTACAAAGAGCAGAATGCTTTCGAAATTCAAAAACAATCATTTAGCACATAAAGAAATTGAAAATGCTGTGTATATATCTTGCATAAACGGTCACGAAGACTACAAACTTTCTGAAGTTCAAGCTCAATGATTTCGCATATAAAAGACGGTGTATATATATATTGTCAGTAATGCTTACTAAGAGCAGAAATGCTCCCGAATTTTGAACACAATGAATTTGCATACAAAACTTTTGAAAATGCAGCATGCATGTGTCTTGTCATGAACGCTTACAAATAGCAGAAATGCTCCCAATTTTAAATACAATGGTTGTAGCCTATGTAATTATTGAAAATGCAGTCGTCAGAAACGCTCACAATGAGCAGAAACCTTCCCGAAATGTAAGTACAATGACACAGCATAAAACGCATGCATTCGAAATGCAGTTTATATGTCCTATCATAAACGCTTACAAATAGTAGAAGCTTTCCGAAAGGTTCAAAATGAGCAGAAACGTGCCCGAATTCCAAACACATTAATTTAGCCTATAAAAGTATTGAAATGCAGTTTATGTATGTTGTCACAAACGCTAACATAGAGCAGGAACGCTCCCGAAATTCAAACACAATAGTTAGCATATAATGGCATTGAAAATGCAGTATTAATACCTTGTCAGAATCGCTTACGGAGAGCAGAAATGCTCCCGATATATAACCACAATCATTTAGCATATAATAATGTAAGTGTATTGAAGATTCGGTGGACATTATAATATTTATGTCAGAAACATTGAAAACGAGTAGCAACGTGACTGAATTTCAAACCATATAAGGGTATTTAAAATGCAGTGTACGTAACTTGTCAGAAGCGTTCATAACGAGTAGAAACGTCCCAAAAATTCAAACACAATGATTGAGCATATAATGCTATTGCTAATGCAGTGTATATATGTTGTCACAAACGCTTACAAAGAGCAGCAACGCTCCCAAAATTCAAACACAATGATATAGAGTAAGGCATTGAAAATGTAGTGCATGTGTTTTGTCAGAAATGCTTACGAAGAGCAGAAACGTTCCCGAAATTTAAAACACAATGCTTCAGCATGATATAATTGTAGTGAAATGCTGTGTATAGTCTTGTTAGAAACGCTTGAAATGAGCAGAAACGTTCCCAAAGTATAAACGCAATGATTTAGCATACAAGGGTATTGAAAATAAAGTGTATATATCTCGACAGAAACATGCACAATGAGCAGAAACGTTCCCGAAATTAAAATGCAAAGATTTAGGATAAAATGGTATAAAATGCAGTGTGTTTGTCCTGCCAAAAACGCTGACAAAGAGCGAAACTTTCCCCAAAGTCAAACACAGTAATTTTGCCTATAATGGTTTTTAAAATGCAGTGCATGTATTGCATCAGAAAGTTTTATAAGAGGTACGATCATTCCCAAAATTGAAACTCAAATATTAGGATATGAAACAAGTATTAGAAGTATGCTGGTTATGTCTCTTATCAGAAGCTCTGAAAAGATGAAACGCTCCCAAATTCAAACGCGTCTACGTAAGTTCATCATACAACACAGAAAAATTTCTCTCCCTTCTCTTCGTATGCGATGTTGTGTGTATGGGCATGTACGTGTGTCTAACTTACTGTGTAAAACACATGTACATGATTGTCCATATACACTAACACAGAATGTATTAAAAAGGTGATTAATTCATTCAAAAACTGTATATAAATATGTACAGTTGCTGTCAGATTGCAAACTATTTGTAGGTATATATCATTTAAATGTCAAGTGTATTATTTATAGCTATTTTCTTCACAGGTTCCCAGAATAGCAAAAGCTCATACACTAACCCCTGGGAAGATGCTGTCCCTGTTCAAGGACAATGTTTGACAGGTGCATTAACTTGTAGGCCTTGTCTGCTATTGGATATGACCTTAACTGGGAATCTTGGCACATGTTTTGCAGTTTCTTGTGGAGGTACTACATCAAAAGAAGGGTTTCATTTTGATGGCAGACAAAAAAGAACCATTCTATCAGGTGCTTGTGTAGACCTATGAAGACTTCCGCATGTTGTGAAATGCTGAGTTTCCTTGCAAGGTCTTGCAATGTTCTAACATAGCTTTCTTGCAGAATTTTGTAAGTTATCTAGCAGACTTCTTGCAGGACTCACAAGGATTTTGGCGGCTTTCTTGCATGATCTTGCATTTTATTTCTTGCAAGCCCTTGCAAAACTTCTCATCATGCAACAAAAATCTTGCAAGGTGTTAGAATCTTGTGTTAAAATTTGCGTGACTCATAGAAAAAGCCTGCAAGATCTGGTGCAAGAACCTTGCAAGACATTCATCAGCTTCCTTATATATTGACTCCAGTTGCCCTGGATAATAATAGATAATTATGTATATAATACGTATTTCTGTCTTATATGATTTCTGTATTATAAGCTTGCTATTGTTTGGTGCTTTCTATGTGACCATTATCCAGTGTTGTGAGCATTTTCTGATAGTTGTGAGCATTTTCTGGAGTTGTGAGCATTTTCTGGAGTTGTGAGCATTTTCTGATATAGCTAGTTGTGAGCAATATCCAGTGTTGTGAGTACTTTTAGGGGTTATGAGCAATATCCAGTGTTGTGAGCAATTTCTGGAGTTGTGAGCATTTTGTGGAGCTGTGACCATTGTCGTAATGGGCTGCAGAAAGATCTCAACATTGCATCCAGATTTGAAGGTGTTGCAGATGTGTGTATATGTTTATGTGGGTGTACATAATTGTACTCGCAACACCTACATAAATACTTCTAGTTTTAGCTGCGCTGACACATGTTACTGTGCTGTGGTTTGGACACAAACTTGTGGTAGTCGGCTAAGCTACCAAAACCCACCAAATTCAATCTTTGGCCAGTTGTTTTGTAATAATTTGCTGTGGGGCATACCCCATAATTCCCCTATAGAAGGATGGGAACTATTCTAAAAAGGATTCCCCATGGCGCGATGACGCTGTTACTATACCACACATGACTATGTAATCTTTATACGTAAAGTACAATAACGTCATGATTTTAAGAGTACGGTGTTCTTTGTTTCCCTCTAGTGTGGAGCTGGAATCCTTGGGTCCCTTGTTTGGTCAGATAGTGGTTACACTCTCTCCTTTTGCTGATCACCACTCAGCAACTGTATCAGAAATCTTTGATTTTCTTATAATTCAGAACAAGTGAGTACTTGATATTTGAGGAACTTCACCAAAAATACCACTAGATAAAATGCCATGTATGTGTTTCAGTATTTGCTGTTTTAATTTTTTCAGAGAGGTTCTTGGGTCTTTCTTTGATGAGATCTACTTCATGCCAGATGTGCTGTCTCTTGCTTGCATCAACACTGAGCTTAGGAAACACTCGTATATATCAAAAAGGTATCTTGTTCCAGGACAGAAGTGTTCATGTGAATGGGATGTCATAGGTAGGAGCAGGAAATGAGGTCACGGATTGTTATTCACACTAGTGTGTTCAATTGAGAATTTCTCAGTGCATACATACGTGTGTACATATGTGTGTGTACATATGTTTATGCATGCGTGCGGCCCACATGCTACATATTGTTTGGATCCATGATTCAATACAACATTTCAGTTCACATATGACATATCCATGATCCAATTCAACTTTTGAAACTTTTACAAGGCTACGCAATGCTTTGCATTCACTTGGTTTGTACAGCTGTTAATTATACATCAATTCTAATTGGAGGTTTGTACATGAAAGCTAGAAGGAACAGTGTAATGGAGCTTAGTAAGCTGCTGTTGATATATACCACTACTACTATTTGCACTAGAACCCATAATATTGTAGGAGCATGCGCTGAATGAGTTGGCTGGACTTAAGTCGTGCATTAACCCATATAGTTGCTACTATCCTTTTCCAGCCTTCACCAGCAACTACAACATGTCCTAAGAGGAGCATGCCATGGGCGTTCTGATGTGAGAATGGATGCATTGAAAGCACTACACAGACTGTTGAGATCCAATCGAGTTAGTGCAGTATTTAGTTATTTGTATTATTATCAATATATGAACTGTACATACAGTGCATGTTCATGTAAGCTTTAAAACAATATCTGCTCTGTTTATACAGGCAGAGTTGGAGAAGTGCATGGTAGGAAGTGACACCGTTGATCCAATCATTACAGAGATTGTAACAAGAGTAAGTTGATTTCGCTTCATGAAGAAGAGAAATTATGTCTATCTGACATAGTCCATACTCAAGGTTTTGTTCTTAAAATTACTGCTTTGTCCTCAGTTTCTAAAGGTCTGTGAGCCACTAGTATTGAGCTTCGAGAAGAGTTTGGGAGGTGTTAAGAAGAACTTGGAGCTGTTGGTCCTGGAAAGTATGTGCTGGTATACCACACTTTTGTCATACAATTCTGTATGCTAGGTCAGCGTTGTACTAACTTGCAACAGTCCGAGGAGTAGCATTCACACCCAATACTGTCCTATTCTTGAACTAACCGGAGACGTAATTTCTCTGACCATATTTAGATTAGTATTATATCACATTTATGTGGGTGGGTATGTTTTCGGATTATGTACTTGCGAGCATCCTGTTAACTACCTGCCCCTTACTTGCTTTTGCTTGTGTGCTTGCTGTACTTCCCCAGGCTGGATATTCATTCCCATGGTGTCAACTTCGAAGACTGTGAAGTACTTTGAGGTATACATCTTGCTTACTGGTGATTTCTATTAGCCTCGTACTCAGCTATTAAATTTAGGCAGAAGGGCTTGATGCGAGGTTTAGCTGAGTACAGTGGTGCTGTGGAGGTCTGGGTTAGTTTGTAGTGTGGGGTGTTGTGTTCTGTGAAGTATGTATTCGTTGTGGATGAGGATGTGAGGGTGGTTGTGGGATGGTGAGTGGTGGTGATGATTGTGGATGGTGGTGTGTGTTGAAGGATGTTGTGTAAGGGGGTGTGGTACGGTTTGTGGTGGGAGTGGTTGGAAAGATGTAGGGATAGTAGGTACGCGGTAAATGCATCACACTGTGATATGTGCGTAGTCTGTGCATGCCTTCTGGTGCTTGTTTTGTTGTTTTTTGGGGAAGTGTAAAGGTATGTCATGTGTACTCTCATTGATGAGTGAACTAATGTCCTTGCAGTTACTGTGATCTGAGGACTGTTCAACAGCATGTGTACGCTGTGCTATAAATATATGTACCAAGCAAGACAACGTCGAAGCTTTGGAGTTATTTGTTCATGTATTGATTATTATCACGTGCATATCAGTCTCTTGGTATCATTGCACATCTATGATTATACCAGGCTGAGATCGTTTCTTTAATGTGGGATCCAGATGCAATGATGCTACTGCAACAATTATACTGTAATGGTCATTGTAGCTACTTGTCACTCAGACTCCCCTACATTGCCCTGCATTTGCTAGCACTTTGCCAAAAAGTGCAAAAACTAGTCATGTGGGGATGCACTTCCACCAAAAAACGCTTCCCCAAAAACCAATGAAACAAGCAGCAATGCACACCACAATACATGCACATACACCCGCACATCACAGTGCAATGCGTAGCTACCATCCCTGCCTGCTTTATCTGTAACTTGTTTTGGGGCATTTTTTGGGAGGTGGCAACAAATGTGTGTGACCAGCAAGTGCTCTGGAAAGTCACATTTGAGATTCCCACTCGGTACTCTGAGAGGACAATGCTGGCGCTAAAGGAGAAACAGCTGAACAGCTTGACCCGGAATGAGATTGTACAGGGAATATCTGCGAAGATTTTCAATCACTGCAAATACCCAATAAGTTCGCAGGTAACCCCATTTGTCACTAAGTGTTTGTTTCTCTCCCCCACATGCTGTGTGACCATTCTAAATAGTACCTACGGGATTTCTGTGAACAAACTAGCTCTATAAAGACAGTATTTCTCCAAACAAGCTAGCAGTCTGTTGCAGCTGGCCATGCTGAAATAACGTGAATGCAGCAGAACTTGCTCCTGCAACTACAATTTTTATTGTCACAGCCTGAACCCCCCCCCCCCCCCCCCCCCCCCAAAAAAAAAAAACAGAACCAAAAAGAAACTATGATAGGGAGTGTACGGTTATCATTTCGAGATGCCCCAGGCCTACACCCTGGCTATGGTCGTGTGCTATGTGAGAATAAGTTATTTAGTTGAGCCTGGGAACAAGGCTATACCCTTAGCATTGATGCCTCATATGTTACAAAATAAAATAAATCCACCTAAAAATTCATTTGTATATTCCTTTATACAGCTCATCAATGACTTCATCCAGATCACTGGTCTCAGTGGTGATCCCGAAGAAAAATTGGCGGCTGAGTGGATCAAGTGGGCACCAAAAGTCATAATGTATGCGAAGAGTGAAAGAAGTGCAGCTATTCAGACGCAGCTTCATTTGCTGGATGGGAATGAAGAAGCCGCTGATGGTTAGTTAGCAGTTTTATCCATACACTTGTACTCTCGACAAGAGAAAGAAGGATGCCAATGTTCACTTACTGACAGAACTTGAAGTAAGCGTAATGAAATGGATTATCTGTGTTTTTGAGCCTTGGAATGTTGTGTATTAGTTATCTGAAAGTTGAGCAATAGATATACAAAAAACATGTTGTGTATTTGTCAAACTACCAGTGTACATCAGAGTTTTAATAATTAGCTCTCTCTGAACTGAGTAAAGATAAGTAAATGACCCCAAATCTTTACTGTGCCCTCTCGCAATGTATATGCGTGGCTTGAGTTTCTTTGTCCGAATTACTTTCATTATGTGTTGCTTTTAATTCTCCTTTAACCAGGATGATGAAGATCTCGATACCAGATATCAGGTGGCATTTCAACACCATACCTGATTCAGTTTGGCAGTGGTGACATGCAGTTCTTCCTTGTCACAGAGAAAGAACTGTTGGCTGAGTTGCCTTCGCTGTACAAGGCCATTGTTGCCCTTATAGCAGTGTATTATGTTTTCGACATTGCCTATCCCACACCATGTATGATGAACACACTTTTTTATGGAGCGCTTCCTGCTTGGAATAACAACTGGGACAAAGTTCAACAAAACACTTGTTGGCACTATCAGTGATATTGACAAATGTTATAGTTTGTACCATTTATTTACCTGCCACCCGGCTTAGTCCTTTTGTATCTTTAGTTTGAAACACTAGTTAACATGTAAAGGCACTGCATGTACACATTCTTTTGTAATTGTAATGTATAGCTACTTGCTGTACAGGTGTTGCTATAGCATTAGTTTTGGAACCACCCTAGCATTCATAAATTCAAACACAATGACGTAGCATAAAAAGGCATTGAAAATCCGGTGCATGCGTCTTGTCAGAAACGCTTACAAAGAGCAGAAACACTCTCAAAATTTAAACACAATGATTTAGCATGTAAAGGGTAACTAACAGACAGTAAATGATGTCGAGAAACACGGGATTAATACTAAAACTCAAGACTAACAATGAATAGAATATCTCCCCAAATTCAAACACAATGATTAAGCATATAAAGATATTGAAAACAATGACCAGAAACATTCCCGAAATTCAAATACTACAATGATTTAACAGAATCACAAAGGTCGGATTGGTTCTTTGGGTGCATGGTAACCGACGCTTAGCTAGTAGCTACAGTACTACAGTATATATCGCTCTGTGCGGTTCTCCGACTCGTCTTGGTTTACCCGAGTGGACGGAATGCTGTAAGCAAAACAGTCGCTTCGCGTCCCTTCTAACAGACGATAAGGCTGAGAACTGTCGCCGGCTACACGTGGCGGAATTGGCGTAATAGGCGTAATAAGCACCGCCCCCACGACCCTGCTCCTCCCTCTACTTTAGCTACTCTCATCGGGAGACGCCCTCTTATTGAACAAGTGGCTCTCGCGCTATGCTAGTGACTGCATGCATGTATAGAAGTGCTGTATGTTATATATTACCCTGAGGGCTGGAGTATATGAAACATGATCTACAACTTCCTGTCAGTATATGGAATTTATTACCCATCTGTTACTATAGAAACAAGGGTGAAATGGAGAATATAGTATCTATTTTGTCACAAACGCTTACAAAGTAACATACCTACCATGTTAGTCATAGATCAAAGATAGCCATTGTTGTAATTATTACAAAATATTAGAGTCAGACTTGTACACAGAGACACCATTGTTTGGCAAACTGTAGCTATAAATAGTCCGTTGCATTTTGTGCATGTGAGTGTACTGTGATGTGATGTGTATACGTGCTACACTGGATACTGGAGTTGAGTTCTATATTATACTGAAGTTGAGTTTTGCGAAGAACCCGCGGCCCGCGACAAATGGGGGGCTTGTCGTGAGGAGCGTCGATCGAGAAGGCACGCTCGAGTTGGGCCCAGACTGCATGCGAGATGGCAACGAGACAGGGCCACTTTCTGAGACAGCAGGTAGAAAAGAGCTGGTTCGACACCAGAAGGCCGGGGCGAGTCCCGAGGAAAAGGTAGCGCGAAAGGAGATAATGGAGCAATGGCAGCACGAGGCACAGGCGGCCAAAGCGGAGCTAGAGACGGTCCGCCGACAAGAAGGCGATACAGCCGAGCGCCTGCATCAGTGCGGGGAGGAGAAACAGATGGCCGAAAGGAACGCAGAACGATTAACAATGCAGCTCGATCAGTGCAATGCGGAGATTGAAGCAGATTGTCGAAAGAAATATCGAGCTGTTGACAGCACAATTTGCCGAACTGCGGCAGGGCCGGAAGACGGCTGACGAACGGGCTGCGATAAGGAGGAGGAGGTGCGGAGATTAGCGAGTGGGCTTTCTCGCCAGAAAGAAGAAGCGGACTACAGCATTACAGAGTCCTGGCTGTGCAGCAAGAGAAATGGGAGGTTCGAGAGAAGCACCTCGAACAGCAGTTGCAGGCTAGGAAACCATGGCAAGAGGAGAGCGCCTCGAGGCCGCGTTGCAGGAGTGCATGCGTCAGACGCAGGAAAGTGCCAGTACTCTAGAGAGGCATAATGCCGAGCCAGCCGGGAGAGCACAGAGACTAGAGACTACTGGAGTCCAGAGGCGCTCTCCGCCTCTCATGAAATGCCCTGAGGCTGTGTCTCGAGGTGAGCAATTAAGTATGCGTTTGTGACCATATACATACAGCATTTTCAATACCATTATACATTATACCATTGTGCCTGAAGTTTGGAAGCGTTCCAGCTCGTTGTGAGCGTTTCTGACAAGATGTACACTCTGTATTTTCATATCTTTTTGTGCTAAATCATTGTGTTCATATTTTGGGAGCGTTTCTGCTCGTTTATGACAAGGCATATACACTGCATTGTAATTATGCTGATCATTGTTTGAATTTTGGGAGCGTTTCTGCTCTGTGTAAGTGTTTCTGATCATGACCAAACACATGCACTACATCTCCAATGCCTTTGTATGTGTTTGATTTTCGGGAGAATTCAGGTAACGGTAGCAGATGCCATTGGGTAATACTATTCAAAGTATGCGCAAATTGCAGAGAAGACTAGCTCTAGCTACTCACAAAGAGCAGCAACTCACCCAAAAAATGATTTATATCAAGGTATTGAAAATGCAGTGTATATATCTTGTCAGAAATTTTCATAAGAAGCAGAAACGTACCCGAATTTTAAACACAATGATTTGGCATATAAAAGTATTGAAAATGTAGGATATATCACCTCAGAAACGTTACAGAGATCAGAAACGTTTCGAAAATTCAAACACAATGACATAAGATATAAAGATATTGAAAATACGGTGTGTATATCTTGTCAGAAACGCTTACAGAGAATAAAAACGCGCTCAATGTTCAAAAACGATGACTTAGCATATAGGCATAGAAAATGCAGTGTATATATCTCATCAGAAACGCTCACAACGAGCTGAAATGCCCCTAAAATTCAAACACAATGTTTTAGTATAAACTAAGGTATAAATATTCAGTTAAATTATTGAAAATGCACTTCATGTATCTTGTCAAAAATGTTCACAAAGTGCAGAAACGCTCCTGAAATCATTTTGGCTCTAATGGTATAGTGAAAATGTTGTGCAAGTATCTATAGTCGAAAAAGATTACAATTTCTAAGAGCTAAACTGTTCCCAAAATTCAAACACTATGATTTAGCATATAATGGCATTAAAAATGCAGTATATATATCTTGTCTGAAACGGCGCTCATAATGAGCAGAAACGATCTCGAAATTCCAACATAACGAAATTAAGGAATTAAAAATGCAGTGCATGTACCTTGAATATTATAAATGATTACAAAGAGCAGAACGCTTTTGAAATTCAAAAACAATCATTTAGCACATAAAGAAATTGAAAATGCTGTGTATATATCTTGTCATAAACGGTCATGAAGACTACAAACTTTCCGAAGTTTGAGCTCAATGATTTTGCATATAAAACTATTGAAAATGCAGTGCATGCATGTGTTTTGCTTACAAAGAGTAGAAATGCTCCCAATTTTCAAATACAATGGTTTAGCCTATGTAAGTATGAAAGTATTGAAAATGCAGTCGTCAGAAACGCTCACGATGAGCAGAAACCTTCCCAAAATATAAGTACAATGACATAGCATTAAAACGCATGCATTCAAAATGCAGTTTATATGTCCTGTCAGAAACGCTTACAAATAGTAAAAGCTTTCCCAAGTTCAAACACAATGAGTAAGGATATAAAGGTGTTGAATATGCAGTGTATATATCTTGTTTGAAAGGTTCAAAATGAGCAGAAACGTGCCCGAATTCCAAACACAGTGATTTAGACTATAAAAGTATTGAAAAAGCAGTTTATGTATGTTGTCACAAACGCTAACATAGAGCAGGAACGCTCCCGAAATTCAAACACAATAGTTATATAATGGCATTGAAAATGCAGTGTTAATACCTTTGGCAGAATCGCTTATGAAGAGCATAACTTCTCCCGATATATAACCACAATCATTTAGCATATATATAAAGGTATTGAAGATTCTGTGGACATTATAATCATGTCAGAAACGCTGAAAACGAGCAGCAACGTGACTGAATTTCAAACCATATATAAAGGTATTTAAAATGCAGTGTTACAGTACATATCTTGTCATAAACGTTCATATCGAGTAGAAACGTCCCAAAAATTCAAACACAGTGATTGAGCATATAATGCTATTGCTAATGCAGTGTATATATGTTGTCACAAACGCTTACAAAGAGCAGCAACGCTCCCAAAATTCAAACACAATGATATAGAGTAAGGCATTGAAAATGTAGTGCATGTGTTTTGTCAGAAATGCTTACGAAGAGCAGAAACGTTCCCGAAATTTAGAACACAATGCTTTAGCATGATATAATTGGAGTGAAATGCAGTGTATAATAGTCTAGTTAGAAACGCTTGAAATGAGCAGAAATGTTCCCAAAGTATAAACGCAATGATTTAGCATACAAGGGTATTGACAATAAAGAGTATATATCTTGTCAGAAACGTGGAGAAACGTTCTCAAAATTAAAATGCAAAGATTTAGAATAAAATGGTATATATAAAATGCAATGTGTTTTTCCTGTCAAAAACGTTGACAAAGAGCAAAACTTTCCCCAAAGTCAAACACAGTAATTTTGCCTATAATGGCTTTTAAAATGCAGTGCATGTATTGTATCAGAAACTTTTATAAGAAGTACAATCATTCCCGAAATTGAAACTCAAATATTAGAATATGAAACAAGTATTGGAAGTGTGCTGGTTATGTCTCTTATCAGAAGCTCTGAAAAGATGAGAAACGCTCCCGAATTCAAACGCGTCTACTTTGTGGGTGAGAGTTGGTGAACACAGCCAGTAGTTGTAATTATGATCAAGCCCCGGCACAATTGCGACAAAATGTTTTTCAACGACTCCTTCAACCAGAGGAAAGCACGTCCTAGGAACGATAATAAACTTCTGCCAATTTCGACCTTGGCTTGCGCTTGAGCGGGTGTATCGTCTTCTTTGACGTGGACCGCTTCAGTCACTATGGTTTTTGATCTCTCAAAAGCTGTATCAATCAGTACGGTGATCATTCCATTTAAAGAAGCGACTTCTTCAGCCGTTAACCCTCTGTTCTCCCGTTTGGCTTTCTCTAAAATCGGTTGCGATTGAATCTGAATAGTTGTGGTGCAACGGTGCATCTCTTGTGAGACGCTTGCTGTTTGTGTCGCAACAGAGCCAGAAGGCCAGCTAGGTGGATCGTCCATATCGCCGAGACTACTAAAAGGCTGCGAACTTGAAAACAGCTGGGGGATACGAACTTCAGCACAACTTGTGGATACGGAGAAGTAAAAAATAACGCGACATCAAAGGCTTATATAATCGATGCGCAATATTAACCTCACTATGAATATTGAACCCGCTCAGCTAGTCATGCACGTGCACTAAAACCTCGGTTGACAGTGGTCCCGGGAATGCCATGGAATAACAAGAGTGCACGGCGGGACTTTCTTTTTTGCAGATTATGTAACTGACCTACCATTTTTTTTCGTTGTAGATCTATAGGCAATACAACGCTACAGGTACAGCGCTAGCTACTTGAGCTTGAACCGTAATACGCACGTGATGATGCGGAAACCAGATCGATCGGAATCAGTCTTGACCACGCCCCCTGGACGGACAACTTCAAAAGTGCTTGCTGACCGGCCGATTATTAAATAGACGAAGCGGAGTGACAAGGATACTTTGTGCTGTTTGTTTGCGCCACATACTACGATGACTAGCACTGGCAGTGGTTCTAGCTCCGTTGCTGCTACTGAGACTGTAGACACTGGAGGGGCAACTGTACAAAGTGGTGAGGCGATGACGATTGTCAATGAAAAAGCTAGCCCAGGAAGTAACGTTTGGAAGCTAGTTCCAGCTCCCAAGCCACCGCAGGAAGTCTTAAAACTTACCCTGAAGCGCTCGTACTGGGAAACTTTTGTGTCGACTGTGAGAGGGCTGCCGCGTCAACTGGCCGTGATGAAAATCAAAGCCGAAAAAATGCGAATTCTTTCGGAAGCATATATACAAACGGGGATCACTATCGAAAGACGATGCGGATTTTCTGAATGCGGCTATGCGACATGACGTCGATGCTGTTTTCGACCAATTCGAGAAGGAGCTTAAGAAACTTCTCAAGATCGAGCCTGGAGAATTGCCGCAATCTGCTATGGTCAAAATCGAACTGGCTCAACAAATCACCGTGTGGCTTGATAACCTGGTTCAATGATACATACAAATATCCTTTCACATATTAAAGAGAACGGTCCCGAATGGTGCATCGCCCCGAGCAAATGAATTTTTCCAAGAGATGTATGCACAGTTTAAACATCCTGCTGCTGAAGAGGCTGCAACCAAACCTGGTCCTAGTAAAAGTTTGTCTGAGGTGTTCGATCCTAGTGACGATCCAAATGAAGCGATGGATACTTGATAATTTAAAACTCAATTAATATTAGAACTTTATATATAGCTATACTGCATGCTATGTGTTTTTGTAATGCTCAATTGTCCTTTAAGCTATTATAGGTGTTTCGTTTGTATCATGCATGTGGATGTGGTTATAGTTGCTGTCTACATGTACTATGGCTGTAGTCGAAACTGCAGCATTTGTTAAATTATATTATATATATATATATATATAATTTAATTGCTTTTTGTTAAAAAGGGGTGTTAACCAAACAACTTTAGGGGCGCTATAGTCGCCGTGAACACCAAGCTCCCCATGGGTTCTATGTTACACCTTAAATGGTGATACGTTACACCCTAAACGACACCTTAAATGGTGGTTTACCACCCTCATGCAGTGTTAAACATACACCCCCAGAGTTCAAGTGTATTTCTGCACTCCCATAATATTAAAACACTCACAAGTAGCCATTGTGACTCAATAAAAATTTAATTGGTGACAACAAAATTGTACAATACAGCATAATATCAATGTTCAGGTTATTGAAATACAAAAAACACTAGTAGTTCGTGACTTCATGCATTCTTTACTTGCGCTTGTAAGATTGAAGTTCCTTCTGCATCACCCACACAGTTGGGGGAGAGAGACCACAGCTCTTCCTTTTCAGTTCTTCCATCATGGTATAGTTCTGCAAACAGCTTTCTTTGCTGACCTGTATGGAACAAATGTTTTATAGTACTTTGCTTTGTAATTACATGTATACTGTACATAAATAAGTGTTATAGCTAGTTCAGTTTATAGAAGGTCACACCCCCTAATAGGTATAGAAGTGAACTCAAAACCAGTTCACTATACCTACCTCCATCCCAATAAACAGGAGAAGTAGTTCAACCCTCCCCTGAATGCTGTTGTATTGATGGTTGTGGGTGAGAGTTGCTGAACAGTAAATAACTCCTTTTCGTTACGATTTCGTTAGCTTATAGAAGGTCACACCCCCCTGATAGGTGGAAGTGAACTCAAAACCAGTTCACTATTCAAATATTGGGATAGGGTTGAAAACATAAGTGAAGGGGGTTTCCTTGTGAACCTAGTGGTCTAAAGGGCCTAGATTGTTTTCCTTGAATAACAAGGACAAATGGATGAAACTAGTATTTGCTCGCTCGTCAACATGAGTTCTTCAGGGGAAATAATGATCAGTGCTATTTACTGACTATTGGTCCTAGTTAGAATCACACTGGTATGGTTTGCCATGAGTAAGACTTATGTTGGTATTCCAATGCTTGAAAGCCACACCTAATAACACCTTCAATCCCCAAAATACACCTGCATGTCTCTTAACTATTGGGCTGGGGTTGAAAACATAAGTGAAGGAGTCTTCTGGTGAACCTAGTGGTCTAAAGGGCCTAGATTGTTTCCCTTGAATAATAAGGACAAATGGATGAAACTAGTATTTGTTCACTCGTCAACATGAGTTCTTCAGGGGAAATAATGATCAGTGCTATTTTCTGACTATTGGATCTAGTTGTAATCATACTGGTATGGTTTGCCTTGAATATCTCACATTTCAGTTCCACAAGACCAGAGTTGTGACTATGATTAATTATTTCAGTGTGCAAGACTTAGGTCAGTATTATGTTAGTGCTATTTCCTTCACAGTTACAATCATACTGGTATGGTATACCTAAAGTATTATTCCGTTAGGCATGATGACATGCATCTAATGAGAATTTTAACAAATGGCATATTGTCAGCATATCTTGCCTCAGGTACTGCTTTAGTATACAAATGGGACCAAGATTCATTCAAAGTCCCTTTTGCCTAGAGTGTTCCCTAAATAGCACTCTAAGGGTGTTGACGGTTAATTAATCAGGTGTCTCTGCAACACCCTGGGGTGACTAACCAACACCTTTTGTCGTTAGGGTGTTTTATTATACCGCTTAAAGGGTGTTCTGCAACACCCCATTTTTAACAGTGTAGATGCATGGCCACATGTGTGGACTTACAGAATAGTCACCTGATATAATGGAGTATGGTAGTATTTTCTATATATAGGGATGGCACGGGAAAAAATGGCGGCCCCATATAACGTGTACAAAATCATACATTCAGAACTCGGCTCTGATTATAGTCATAGGCTTTTATGAGCCATACCATGACATCTCTCAAAACACTCACAAAACTTCTGAAGACTCAACCACGCATAACCAAACACTACCGAAGTCCCTATACAAATACCATATATATGACTCCATCCTCAATGACTCACTAGTCTAACATGTACACAATCAACACTTTCAGCTATATACCTTCCACAGCGTTACCACCAACATACTCACTCATTCACATTACATGCACACACCAAATTACACTACCACTATTCACATCTCACGTATACACAACTGTGGTGGGTGTCGTTGGAAAGGTGCAGGAATGGTAGCATGCGGTAAAATCATTGCACTGTGATGTGTGGGTAGTTGCTTGTTTCATTGGTTCTTGTTTCATTGGTTTTTGGGGAAGTGTTTTATGGGGGAAGTGCATCTCTACATGACTAGTTTTTGCACTTTTTGGCAAAGTGCTTTTTAGATTTATAGCTTGGCCTGACCTGGAGCTTAGCTGAGCCTCGAGTGTTTCACTTGAAAACTGCCACTAGTATTGGGACAAGTAGTGGATTCCTGTGGCTTAGGAAAATATGTAAGGATTTGGATGGCAAACTTGATAGTTTGACCATATTTTGTGGTTTTGGAGAGACCGTCATCTTACTATGGAATTAGCGTACTATAATTGTGAGTTCATTAGGTTGTATCATAACACACACACACACACACACACGCACACACACACACACACACACACACACACACACAAACACAAATACACACATGTGTGAGCACACACACACACACACAAACACAAATACACAAACGTGTGTGAGCACACACACACACACACACACACAAACACAAATACACACACGCACACACACACACACACACAAACACAAATACACACACGTGTGTGAGCACACACACACACACACACACAAACACACATACACACACGTGTGTGAGCACACATACACACACACACACACACACAAACACAAATACACACACACACACACACACACACTCCCAGTGGAGTCATGCCGTAGCGATCTACCAAAGCCAGTGCAGGTGGTAATTGATGAAACACTGCCATTGTTGACTGGCGGCAGAGACCTGAGTGATCTTAACAGATACTTCCTGGCAAAGAATCAGGACTCACTAGAGCATCTGATCCCATGGTGAGAGAAAAGTGGGATGCTTCAGATGTATGCAAGTGTAGTGTGTGTATCAATTGGGAAGTGCACATTGGCCAGAATTTTTCATGCATGTTAATACGCTAAGAAACCTTTTTCTGTCACTTTCTGTTCACTTATTAGTGAACATTGTTGGATTGCCCTGATTTTCACCTACATGAATTGCAACCAGAGGAGGTAGGACACATTCATTAACATGCACAGTTGCGTACCCTTTACAGCATTCTACACTGTATTCCAGCATGCAGTTAGCTCCGTGAGAAGCTATCAAGTATGGATTGAAGCTAGGTAGACATCAACAAAGAGGAGGCAAATGCGTAAATGACCAACCATTCAGCAATTTGAGTGATACTGTGCAATTCTGTGGTGCAGTATGTGTGACATATATCACTGCTAAAAATAAATGGCTATTATGACAATGGTTTGGTTGCTGGAGTTGCAGACCCATTTTTTTCAACTAGGACAATCACCTGCCTTGACCTTTTTCTTACTGCAGTTCCCAAAACAGACCATAAACAGCGTGACTATCTGCCCACCTTTAGCAGTGCATGCACTGACTCAAAACACAGCTAGGTAAACATATACTTAAAAACACATGGAAACATAATTGTGGTCATGTACTTTGATTCTGAAGGAAGCAATGTGAATGTAGCTACACATTTGAACTTAACAGAAATTGCAAAAACAATGTGAGTGTCAGTGCAATAAATTGCCCTACTTGGTAAAATCTGCATGTCTGTTCCCTAAATGATGGTTGTAATGGACCTAGAAGGGCAGCATCTTTCCATTAGCAGATAGAATCCAGCATGCAGTCTCGCCGGATCACCTGCAAAGTACGGCACTGTGAAAATTACGCTTGTGCAAAGTTTAGGGTAGAGTTAGGGCCAGGGTTAGGCAACATATTTTCATGAGCCCTAATTTTTCGCAGTGCCATTCTTTTCAGGTGATCCGTCTCGCCTTGCCGATGGTATGGAGTGGAAACAAGGTTAATATTCAGCACTTTACATTTTGGGGCACTTTTATGAATTTCACACACCACTTTCCACTTTTTAGTCAACCCTTGTGGTTTTCAAGTTGGTACTTCATATTATTTGGCACTTTCCTGAATTCCACACAGAACTTTGCATTACCGACTTGGTACTTCCAGGAATTTCATTGACATCATTGGGCACAACTGATTTTTTATTCAGCCAAAGACTGAGCTACAGCAATATCTACTGATGACTGTAGTATTTAAAACCAGTATATTTCTTTGTCAGTTGAGTATAAAAATACTCATGAAAACACAATGAAAACAATGACAATGCAACAAGTACATGTATCCTGAAGTAGAAACAGAAAGGGGTGATCTTACTGATCTAGCTACACAGAGCCAAAACCCTTGCTGTTTAAAATAGAAAACTTATCTACTCTTTAAGGTAGACTAAGAAGGACCCTCAACTTCGAATCCGCGTAATTTTCCTCATGAATAATTAAAGAGGCGGCGTCACTCACGTGGTGCTAATTAAATTCATTGATCTGTTTACATTTTCCCATGGCAGCAACCGGAATTAACAGTGTCACTTTGATGTGGATTACGGCTCTTTCATATGTGATATCAGCACTTTGATGTGGTTGAGCGGTACTCTGATGTTGGCTTTCATCACTTTTTTTTAAAAGAAAGTATGAAAACATACAGTGGTGAGTAGGCTATTTAGGGCAGAATAGTTGGCTAGTGTGTTGTGGAAAGTTTGTTAGGCTGTCTGAGTGGCTAGAAGTCAGCCAGACAGACGGATGGTGACAGGCTGTTGCCCAACTCAGGTAGGCTAGAATAGTGACCTTTTGGGTCTGTATCCCCCGCCCACTTTCATATTATACGGCATCTAGCTAGCTGTGCGAAAATCTGTGGAGATTTAGAGGGAGAGCTTTGGTGGATGGTTCTCAGTAACCGAGGGGTGAGTGGAAAATCCCATCCCTAAATTTTTTGTGAGTGGGTTGAAGTTTGTAAGGCAGGGCTCAAATTTGTACGTACTTTGGGATACTAAATGTACATGTATGTGTCCAGCTAAGAGAGCACTGTATGGTGACAATGACCTAGCCCTCGTATTTTTCCTCTCCCCACCTAGCTGTTTCCCAAACCTAATGATACACTTCCTACTGACTAGCTATTAAATGTAAAAGTATTCATGGTAGCTTAATGTACTAATGCCTGTGATATCTCTGTTTGTGGAAGAAAAAATACTCTTGTGAATATTGTGAAGTGTTGACTCCAATTCCTAAAAAGTGCCCATTGATGTGCAGTACTTAATGAAATTCCTGGAAGTACCCATTATTAGGAAGTACCAAGTCAATAATGCAAAGTTCTGTGTGGAATTCAGAAATAATATTAAGTACCAACTTGAAAACCACCAAGTGTTGACTAAAAAGTGGAAAGCGGTGTGTGAAATTCATAAAAGTGCCCCAAAATGTAAAGTGCTGAATATTGACCCTGTTTCCACTCCATACACTAACATTGTAGTTTCCCACGCAGCAAAGACTATTAGGTTTTCATATTGCTGTGCCTGTATGGTCAAGTTGGAATATGAGGTGCATGACCCTTGAATTGCAACTAATTAAATTAAAACGTTTTTGCAGTGATATGAAGGGATCTGTATCGCTGAGTGTACATGTTGTGAGGGTTCATAGGCCACTCTGATATGCACTGTACTCCATGCATACGTACATGCAGATTTCATAGTTTAGGCAGAGAGTGATGCAACACTGGATAGAGTATATTCACAATGGAAAGATGCATGTACTTATGATTCTCAACATTAATTCAAGCAGAATTTTTTTTACAGCCGTTCACATTAAATTTATGTACAGATCACCATGCATGCACACATACACACACACACAGTCAGCCTTACACCAGTCAACATGCTAAGTGCAACTCACTCAAATAATTATGGATACTGTATAAACAGAATGATTGTCACTTTTGTGTATCTACATCATGCAGTATTCTACTCAGCAGGAGTCTTTCTGCAGATGCCTCAGGACACAAGTGAATTGCCTTTGCTCTGAGGTCCTCGACTCGAGTGTGCACAGCAGTTACCGTCTTAGATGCCACTTCCATTGTTACCTTCAAATCTCTTATGTAGCTACTCTTACCAGTCACCTGCTGTACGCTTGAAAAATACTTGGCTAGCTCCCATGGGCTGCTAGATCGTGAACTATTGCAACCAACTGTATCAAATACAAGTAGAAATACACTGTCATGTTGTCCGTAAGATCATAAGCATCACCAGCAGTTGTAGCTGAATTTATAGAGTTTCCTGACAGTTTCTCTTCGTGCTTTGCGATGTTTAGAACTAGATCCACCATCTTCATGATATCTTGACCTAGGATTTGTGTGAATTTATTATGATGTTTAACAATAGCCTCTCGGTGGGCGGCTGCCACAGTGATGATGTCTTCACAATAGTTCGTCAGGTCTAGTCTGGAGGAAGCTGCCGTTTGGATGATGGTGCGCATCCAGTTCAACATGTGAGTGCTGTACCAACACATATACATGCCTGAATCGATGATGAAGATGTCCTGCTTTGCCGCCTCCTCAGCTTCTTCAACACTCCTTCCGCAAGGTAGCCCTTCACACAGATCAGCTATGGATTTGCAGGCTGACTGAGCATGGATTCCAATTGGACAGTCTCTCTGTTTCTTGTGATTCAATGCATCCGCTCTTCCATCACAATTCCATTCTGTATATATCCGTAAGGGCTTCAATGAAGTTGTCAAACGCCATGTTGCAAGTTATGGCGGAAGGTTTGATATTTTCCAGCTGAATATTTTCTGTGTTGATAATAGTACATAAATGCATGGAAAACGCATCAGTAAAAGAGAATATGCTTTCCAGTGTTTTCCACAATAGTTCTCCTAAGGCACCACTGACCTCAAATACTGACAGACTGGGCCAATGATACATAGTGGCTTCCATGTCCATCTTTGTGGACTGCGAAAGAGTGTAGCGGTAATAAGCCTTAACAAACCATCCTATTTCAGTATGTAGAAAGGTGGGGTCACGCAGCTTTGCTACTGCTGTTCTGTGTCGTGTGCATATCGCCTCCTTGGCATTGAAGATCAGCAACAAGGTTTGGTGAGGTAAACTAAGTTTATTTGGTAATCGTTGGACTCGGCACTTGCGGTGCATGAGCTGTACTGCCATGTCCTCTTTCCCGCTGGCAAGGAGGCGTGCCAACAGATGGGTAGACAGGGTACGTGGGGTGAGGGGGGATTGGCAGATGCGTTCCATGAGTGCTGTTGCAACATCTTCTCTTCCCACAATGGTCAAGCGATCTAGCACATAGTCATAGCTGATAGGACTGAGGAGACCCTTCTTTTCTAGCTGCAGAAAGTATTCATGACCACTCTGCACATCTTCTGAGCACTCGGGAGATATGTAAACCAGGTTCTGAGCATCTTTCTCATCGAGACGTTGATGAACCTTCAGCAGGTTGCACCGAAACAGGTATACTTTTTACGACTGCTTGTTTCACCACTACTGTAACAGTACTCTTCCATCTCTAAGCTGACTTTGCTAATCACTAGTACAGTACACCTTTATACAGTTATATTATAGCCAACACTGCGCATTGCCAAAATTAAGTGATTTCTACATGCCACGATAAGTTTTCCCGACTAGTCTCGCAGGCCACCATGCAAGAGTACTGTATACACAAGAGTATACCTGAAAGTGAATGCCCTTACGGAGGTTAACCTAGATGTACATCAATCCAAATGACGTTGTTGAGTATGCACGCATTATGATGTAAAGGGAGTAAAACCGCATGTAAAAGTAGACACTAAATGGTACATGAAAACATGTTTATCTCCAATACAGTTGATGAGATCAGCAGTAGGAAGTACAATTAAGGGAAAGTACACTGGCTATCAGACACCATACAAAGTAGATGAGTTGCAGGGAGGCATGCCAACAAAGGGGTAGCCAGTGTTACAGTTTGCTATATATACGTATTGTACCTCTCCAGGAGATGGAAGAAACCAACTGGGAATTCAAAAAGGCTACAAAAGCAGGGTATGTCTATGAGCAAACTGCACCAGAAGTCACATATCACCACAAATGAGCAATTCACAGTGTACATGGCTAGGCTAATTTGTTCGTCGGCGAAACTAGTGCTGCGAGCTAGGTCAGGAGTGGGTGAGAGCTGGATCATGGATGGGGGTTGTTGTGAACTTATTTTAATTATATTCATGCTGTCGATGTTACGTCATGCATTTTTTTGATGATGTAAGAGAGAGAAAAGAGCACATTTTTGCTTGTTGAACATTGTGGTGAGGAGAATTGAATCCGAACGAATGATGCGCGCGGGGCAGATTTAGTGAGGGTTAGTCAGCGAAGTAAGAGAAGATAACAGTATGTGTGCAGATAGTAGTCTCGCGAGCCAGACTGTAACAGTTACAGTCTGGCTCGCGAGACTAGATATATAGATGGAGAGATAATTTTAATTTGAGTGTCCCATCAGCCAAAAGGCTGGTCCAAACTACTTGTCAGTAAGCTTAAGCATTGAGGCCTAATAGATTACACAACACTTACGAGTAATTCGTTGATACTCAGGCGGCCATGCTGCTCGCTTGTGCTCGCTTGCTACGCCAGACTAGCCGCTCGCATGCATACAGTCGAACTCTCTTGGTGCACGTACGCACGCACGGCTTGCCATACGCACGTGCATTATATGCATGCGCGTGGCCGACGCCTAAATCCTGCCTTTTTTTGTCATCGCGGCTAAAAATGGTTTCTCTCAGTGCGCATGGATTCCAGCCGACGCTGACTATATCTTCCATCCTTGGCTCTGTAAGGTAAGATATTTCTATACACCTGTTAAGCTTACCAGTAAGCTCCGTGCTATCTCGTAATATCCTTCATGCAGTGTAAGAGGTAGATCTATATGATTATTCACAGCTAGTACCTGGGTTGATAGTATGCAGGCGGGGAAATGATTGGTTTACTGAAACAATGGGCTATTCTAGTGAATGAGTACCAGGATCAAATCGGAGAATGGCACCTCAGGGGTGTGGCAGCGCTAGCGTAAGTCATGTGACCTAACCCTAAGCCTTCCGACTTGACATGATGCCACTTCAACTTGATTTGTTGTTTCACTGGCCCGACCGACCCAAAATTTCCTAAATGCAATACGAATATAAATGACATCATTTAACATTATGCGCATGCTCGAGGAAGTCGTGGTCCTTCGATGTGCAGCAATGGCGTCTAGCTGGAGTCTCAGTAAAAAGAGGAGCTGGATGTTGCAAAGTAATGTAATGTGTGTGGTCCTCTAACCTTGTGAAGCTCTGGATCCAAACCTTTCTGCGATAGCGCTGGAGGCGGGTCTATTTAAGCCCTTTATTCTGCTTGTGAGCCTTATGCAAACAGAAAGTTAAGTAAGTGTTAATTGCTTTTGTTATTTTAAGCCTACTGTACTTGAACGAGGGATAGATCCGTGAAACAACAAATCAGGTTGAAGTGGCCTGAATGCCAAGATCTATTTTCAGCGATTGCATATATTATGTCACGGTTATGTTGTCAATATGCACTTTCATGTGGCGAAACACTTTGGTGTTCAATGGCAGCTGAAGGTTCTAGGGGTTTTCGGGGGTGCTTCTAATTGAGAGAATTTTGACGTTGCTAATATTGATCAATTGCTGTCATTTACTTATGCAGTACCATACATATGCGCATAGATATAGTTGTGGTTAGTCTATCGAGGTAGACTCTCCTCTGTGCTTAGCTAAGCTTAGAGGAGGGTCTAGCTCGATAGACTAAGTTACGGTATAAAGCCTTTGAAAATGAAGCATCTACTACTCTGCTTAGGTTGGCAAAATATTTGATGTGCTGAAACACTTTCTATTGCACCCCCAAGAATACTTCCCAAGGCTAAACGGCATTTTACTTTGAGTGAGAACAAAATAATGGTTTCATATTCGAAAGGGTGTCTTTATTGGAGGGGTGCCGTAATAAGAGCTAGAGGACACGGTAGTTGATTCTACTAATAGCCTGAAGGTACAAATGTACATTGATAACATACATGATACTTCGCTAAGTATCTTAGCACCTAAAGAGTAAGAGAGGGTTTGTGGGCATTTATTGCAAAATCTTCAAGATGATAAACTTTCTGCGAGAGTTAAGAAAACTGGTACCAGGACCTTCTAAATGCTAGTCAGAGCCCCTTGGCAGAGGAGCAGTAGGCAAGCTCTGTATAGCCACTAAACCTGCTAGTAGCACTTTTCAGTAGGACCCAGCCAATTCCAACTGTAACTATCTTCTCTCAATAGGCCTATCATGTAACTGACTTCATAACGGAGGGAGGGTCATAGGACAAAGCTAGTTAAATATGCTCTTTGTGGCAAACGAGTTAATTGAGAACACCAGTCTCTCCTTGAGGGGGAGGAGTCTCGTGCCCAGACCATCACTCCCATGATGTGTGCAGGGTATTGAACGGTTTAATTGAAGTTAATGAAAAAGTTCAGGCTTCAAAACTGTATACAAGTTACTACTGAAAGGATTTTTTTGTACTTAAATCTTGTCTGAAAACTAGCTACAGTACTGTACAGAATGGCAACATGAACAAGGTACAGTAACTTGCCTTTCAAAGCTCATACTGTGACTTGTTCTTTTCATAAGCCTGGCTTTCAACGACATTACGGTAATTTAACCTTCCAAGCTGCGTAAAGAACAGTATCGATAGCCAGCTGATTCATTGACAAATGGCTGCCTGACTCTGCCCAAAATAGCTAACATTGCTTTTTTCACCGACCTTACGTAATAGCATTTTTTGCGTAATAATACTGCAATGTCATTGGATCCACCTGGAATGCAAGTGGGTGAAGCAACCTTTGGACTTGGGTCACCAGGCCATTTCAATAAGGGGGCGGAGTGACGGTCTAAGTATGAGACTAGGCAGGGAGGGTGTAGAGGTCATGATATGAGAGTGGAAGTCTGGGTATGAGAGTGGAGGTCTGGGTATGAGAGTGGAGGTCTGGGTATGAGAGTGGAGGTCTGGGTATGAGAGTGGAGGTCTGGGTATGAGAGTGGAGGTCTGGGTATGAGACTACTGCATTTTCCCATGCAGCAGAGCTGGCTATCCAGTGAGCCGTGCAGCCACTATTGCTGCAGCAGCCGTGAGGCACTCCAGTAGTGCGGTGGCAGAGACCAAGCACAGCGGATCTCAGATTGGAGCAGCCCCTAATAATGTGAGTCTGCAAGAGATGTGCATCTGAGATGTATGGCTTGTAGAGTAAAACCCACTGCACTAATTGGTGGGTGAGTGATTAATTATGCTCTTCTGAAAGGAGGCGGTCACTTCTTGAATCAAACCTATTAAGTGGATTGGTTTGATGCTATCAATGGGGTGTTACTACTAGCTCTTACATCTGGCCACAGTGCAATTCTGCTGAATTGACAAACACACAACTCTAGGTAAAAGTTGCAGTTTTCTTACGCCATACAAGTAGGCCTCTACATCTGGGATCTATGTTTGGTCCTAATCATGGCTTCATTAAGGCAGTAATTGAGTATTATAACAATTTCTTTCAAGAAATACGTGACGGTCCTTTATGAATGGTAATTAACTAAATTATTCTGCACTGTTTCTCCTTCGATGAATACTTCCATGAAATCATAGAAACACTTATTTATGTTCTGTGTACCACCAAAAGCACTTGTAGATACAGGATACATGTCTATTACAAAAAAATGAAGCAGGTCTGTGCATGAGTAATCCTAGACATAAAATGGCGTGAAACGGCAAGCGTCTACTCGAGAGTTTTCGTAATCACTGCTGACGCTATTCAGTTTCTTTGAAAGTACTATGCTACGAGTGTTATACCCAAGCCCCAGACTCCACCATAAGCTAGATATTGGTCTCATACCCAGTCGTTCATGCCACAGCCTATTGTGATTGTATTCATGTTCCATAACTAGAGTACTGAAGTGCTTAACCCTCGGCGCATAATATTAACACTGACTCACAGGACATAGCTCTTCGGCTTCTAGGGCTCTTGTCTCCTTTACACGCTCTCTATTAGACTTCCTATGCTTGGCAGTTTGCTCTTCAGTTTCTAGGGCTCTCGCTGCACTAGCATCACTTTTTTTAGATGCATTCCTAGTGTTAAGTGGCTTGCTTCCACGGAACAAATAGCCACACGGGCAAGCTAGCTTCCTAGCTATCATGGATCTGGTTACCACAGTTAGGACACGCTCACATTTTGGTACAATACCTTGAATTTCAACTCTTGTCGTCGGCGAAAACAGACCGATATGGACGCAGAAACATCACGTGTAAAGGTGAAAGCAATTAATTGTGTTGTCTCGTCCCCAGACCATGCAGTGCGCGTAAACTCGTTCTCAGACTAGAATATGGCCGACTAGCGCTCGCCTTGGCAAACAAATTGCAACAAAACTCTTGAACGAAGCGCTCTTGGCAAAATGGCTCAATTTAAACACATCCTTGTTCGGTTTGAAGCCTATCTGTATCAAAATTTCGGAGATTTAGCCGCCAGGTGAGCCAAGCTAGTTGAAACAGACATACACACAGACAGACAGACAGACAGACAAACAAACAAAGCACTGTAACCCTCCGGTGCATGTGCGCCAAGGGTTAATTATACCTTTTGCACTATCTGACAAGGAAACCCACAAGTGTTTTGAGCTAGTGCTGTTATATATTAAATTTAGTAAACTCAAAAACATCTACCAGTTAAATTTTGACTTTTTGTTAGCTTGAAGGCATACAGTCATGAGAAAAGAAGGTCCCTGGAAGGTACCTGATCATCGTACTTCATGCACTACAATGGTTGCTGGCAGATACCCTGGAACTGAGACCGTGTACATACAGAATAGACAAACAGGAACTGATTCTGAAGAACTCATGTATGCACAGTTTTCTTCATTGTCATCACATTTTCTACTGCACGCTACATGCTTCGTGAAAGCTCGTCCCATTATGCCCTGCATATCACTAGTCTAGTTACACAGGTGCTATTCTGGCAGTGTGAGACTTCTTGTTGTCCCCAGCCTACCAATAGACAGTGTTTTTGTTAGTTGGTTCACTGCTGCTAAATTTATCCCATGAGAAAATATACTGGGCTCTCCCTCGTTCTATGATGTTTCAAGGGGAGAGCCTGGGGACGAGGCGATGCACATCATGCTGTATTGCAAACTGGTTTTGTTTAAAGGACTCATGTATGCTCCAACCATAAAGTCAAAGTTATGACTTCATACACCGTTTGGCATACGAGACTGGAGGTCCCTGAATCTAGTAGCTAAATGAAATAGTAATTGTTAGTTCTGCCTAGCTAGATTATGGTCTCATACCCAGGCCTCCATGCTCCAGACACATTATTGTCTTCATGTGCCCTAATTATCTATTACTTGGGCTTGCCCCACTATGCCCTGCATATCACTAGTCTTCCAGTAGCTGAAGTAGAGTACAGTCCCATGTGATTGCTAGCTCTGCCTTCGTGTGTGGTCTCATGTCCAGTCATCCATGCATAATTGTCCTGTTGTGATATTATTCATGTACTCTAATCATGGAATCCCACAAGTGCTTTGTGCAAGTGCTGGTATATAAGGTGGGCTAGTGAATCTCATGGGGAAGGAGGTACTGAAATGCTTTTTTTCAAAAAAACTTTTTGGGGGGCTTCCGATCATTCTGAAGCCTATGCATAACTGTACACTACTGACCAGTACACACGTGTATGTGCACATGCACTTGCTTTTAGGAAATGCTGTCCAAATTTCAGAATCTCTGATTGGGGGGAGGCAGTGGTTGTTCGTAACTTGATTGCCAACCAGTATATGGGGTCTTTGATAGTTAAACTGCTTGCAAATACCAGAACCGAGACAGAAGATGATCTGCGCAGCAGATAGTCTCGGCCCCAGACCTTCCCTGCGCAGCAGGTAGCAGCGATGAAAGGACAGTTGGAGAGGGCATGGTTGGGATCACGGCTGACTTGCTATGTGTGTGGATGAGGGGACACTGCATAAGTGTGGCTTTATGAGCCAGTTCACTGCTGCTGTAGAGTTGGGCAGTAATGATTCTGTTCAATCATTGCAGTGACTAGTATGCCGGCATTTCCGTATCATTGTGAAAACAAAGATTAACCCCTGCAGACACAATGAGCTCCCAGGGTACATATTATGTCTTTTGTCTTTTGGTCAAAATGTGAAGGCAATGACATGCTCTCATGTATACTTGGAAGCTACATACACCCCCCCCCCCCATCTCGTTACCTAAACCCTTAAAGGTTCATGGCCTTCAATACTTGCAACTATCAAGTATTGTGATAGGACGAGGATGTTGATTGGATTACTGCCCTACACTAAACCCTGCTATTTCCAGTTTCTTTAATTAGTGTTCCTATTTGCAGCTTTCATGCTTTGAGCAAGGTCCATGGCATCCTCAAATGTCAAGTGTTTCACTGCCAGCAAGCATGTTTGAGTGCTCTTGTTGTGAAGACCACACATCAATCAATCACAAATGCTTCCTCTGCCTGAGGTGCTATTTTGAACACTTGCATTGCCCCCCCCCCCCCCTTCCCCGATGCCAGGGTACAAGATGTAAGTACCATAATGGACAGGGGACAGAATATACATTGATGTATGCCACTAGTGTGGAGCTGGCTCAGGCTCACCCCATTCAAAATCTCTTACTGTCTGGGTGTTGTAGATTATACTTGGTAGGTTATCAGGGTTGATATCATCCGTGCAAGTGGCTCAGCTGATGGTATGAACTGCAGCTAGAGAAGAATTGTCAGCCTGCTTACAAAAGCAGTTGGAAGTTTGTGAGGGAAAATACATATACCGTGCTCTCCCCCGTCTTGTAATGTTTTAGAGGGGAGAGCCTGGGGACGAGGTGATACATAACATACAGTAAAGTGTAATGTAGTTTCAATGAAGGGCTCATGTAATGCTTTAACCATTGGTCAAACCATGGGGTGAAGAAATTTGCTGGTGGTCCCTGTTTGATGGTATTCATATGTCCTAATTATTCTGAACAAAGAACCTTCAAGTATTTTGAGTAAGTGCTGCTTATTGAAATGGCCTGGTAGCAAGCAGTTTGGAGGTGTCTGAACAATTTGTCATGCAATAAAGAATTTTTGGAGGGCTTCTAGTGAAGCCTATTGCAAGTAGCCCTACATTGGAAAGGTGGGTCTAGCTGCTGAATACTTGACATTGGGACAGTGCTACCTCAACTGTCCCAGTTCTGGATTCTGGACTGGCAATGTGATTGGTTGATTACACCACGGATATCACAATTGCAGTATCCATAGAAGTGGCCACATGGATACTGTGCTGTGACATCCGTTTGGTGATGTAATGGCGCTCCAACATTGACATGCGCAGTGTAGGCCTCATGCATTGGCATTCAGTAGGTGTGGTTTGCATCTACCTAGTAAGTGTACACACCTCCGCTCTCGTGGTTCTGGTCTCTTAACCCTTTTCGCTTCTGTCGTGGCTGCCTCTCTTTACTTTCTCTTGCGGAAAGTAGAAAGACGCCTAGCCCTCTCATCTCGCTGTCGTCGTCCATGGCCGTCCAACAAACATGGAATTGGCATAGCACGTGAGAACACGGTCACAAAAGGGCTGGCTACGCCATGTACAGTACGCAGAATAATTGCATTCCTAAGCATGACATACATATGTACAAACGCTAGCCGAGATACGATGCAGGATTAGTTGCCTCGGGCTAAGGTGCTCGGCAACAAGGCACCAGACCATCACCATCCTCTCTTAACATGGGGCTGGGCACGAGACTAGTACTGAGTATGCTCACTGATCTAACCTTTAGTGTACCACATTACACATGCACAGTATATATGTATCATTCAGGGGAGGTTGGACTATTTCAGTACATGCAGCAACTCCATGATCATTATTACATGTAGGCTATCACACAACCTGTTCAATAGTTTAGCCCAGCTTTGCCCAAGCTCTGTTATCAATTCACAAGAAACTCTAGCAATCACTTTCTATGCATCACAACCCAGACTGTTGATGCTCATCACCTTCTCAAACTCTACTAGTGCAGCAGACAGTAATTCATTAATGGAGGGATGTTACGCTGGGGTATCCGCTAGTTTGCAAATTCCCAATCTTTGAAGAACTGTATTTTCTGCTTTTGGTGACTTCCAAGGTGTTGTGTGTGGATGGGCAGATACAGTTGTAGTTCTTGGACGTCAAGGGAAGGTCATGAATCTACCCTTCTGGTAGCTAATCTCAGAATCCATTAGGATTGGAATAAATGCCTGGGGACGAGGCGATGTACATCATGCAGTAGTGCAAACCTGGAGTAGTTTCATTTGAAGGACTCATGTATGCTCCAGCCGTGGGGTCATGAAATTTGATGCCATACAATGTTTGGTGTGTGAGCAAGCAGAGGTCTGGACGCTAGACTAAAAATATTTGTATCTGCATGTTATAGCTGTTCCTTACGAAATGATAACTGAACAGATTGTGTAATTACTAGCTCAAAGTAAGCTAGAGCTTGGTCTCATACCCAGCCATCCATGCCCCAGACTCCACAATATTGGTACTCATGTGTCCTATTTGCACTCAGTTTGTATGACCACAAAAGTTTCAGCAAGTGCTAGTATATAACGTAGTGAACACTACATGTATAACGGGCTTTCACAACTTTTGCATAATTTTCAGTGGGCTTCGAATTTTTTGGAAGTCCAATAGCCAAGGTCTGATTGTGAACTGCCTGAAAGATAATCTTCACAGGGTGCAATATGCCCTTGTCTGCCATGCCTTCGACAGGTGAAATGACAGTTTGAGGAGGCAGGAAGTGAGCTTTATTTTAAACCTCCGTAACCCCTAACCTGCCTTACCCCTATCCATCCCTAACCCTAACCCTAATTCTAAATGTATCCCTCCCTAACCTTATCCTTACCCCTACCCCCACCCCTACCCCCACATGACATGATAACATCTTAGTTGAGTGATCGTCATAGCAACATGCCTGAGCAGTGAAGCCATGTGTTAGCTGAGCTAGCTACAGTCACAATGACAGTTCTCACTGTACAAGTCAGCGATATTGGTTTTCGGGCTGTTCCTATTAACTAAGAGCATTCACACTTCGTTCGTTTGTGTGGGGTAAGGCCTGGGAACAAGGCTACAAGAGAACACCTCAGTATAGCAGTGTGGAAGCACTGTTTGCATATTACTGATGTGTCATGGGGCATGAAGTCTCATATTCCCTTTCTGAGCAACAGTCTCAACCACAAGTAGCAGTATGTAGTCAGTGATAACGGGTGGTAGAAGACTCCTATATATAATCAGGATATCGGGTTGTAGTGTAATGATATTCATGTGCCATAATTACATGGACAAGGAAACCCACAAGTGTTTTGAGCAAGTGCTGCTATATAAGCTGGGACACCTCCGCTGATGGCAATTCTGTGGAGTGTAGAGTCTTAGTAAGAAATTTTTGGAAGCTTCTGAGGAAGCTATAGAATTGATATGATATTGATACTTTGGCCACAGGTATCGCTAATATAATGAATACCAAAATTGTGGGCAAAATAGCTGTTTCTTCAAGGTATACACATGTACAATGCTAAGAATCTAAAGAGTAGATTTTCTCTGCAGGCAGTTTCTGTCAATTTTACTTTAAAAAATGAATGTAGATACTTATGATAACTGTTCATAAGCCTAGCTACTTGATAAATAAGGCTGTGGACTGACAATAAAGTACTCTTCCGCCAAGTCTTCCATAGACTGCCGTACTTAGCGGCCATGTTTATTTGACGTCACGGATTTTTTGCGCGTCACAGAAATGCCGTAACCGTAGGGACTTTCCCTTACTAAACTCGATAATCACGCGGTTTACACCAAGCTACAGTCTATTGCTCGTGAACAAATCGTCGAAACTCTCGATACTGCTACGGACTTACTCTGTTACACGGAGAGACCGCCACAGCAGCAGGGCCGGCAACGAACGGGTAGCTGCTCTTGTGATATACGCTCGAGTGACGGGGCGGGGGAGAAAAACTATCAGTGGAAAATTGTTTGCGCTCATCCTGTGGTTCCTTCGGCAGCTGTACAGGCCTTCCGTACGCTAGTTTTGCGTCTCTAAAGCCGTAGCTTTACTGGACACAAGTAGCGTGTCCATGTCGTGACTGTAGGCGTGGTTTGCGTAATCGTCATCATAGGTCATGTGATGAGTGAAAAACGTCAGAATACGCAATCAAAATGGTGAAAAATGCCTGCGCAGACGGAAAAAATTTTTCTGACAAAACAGTAAGACTCAGGAATTGTTTGAATAGTGGTACATTTGTATGAACTCTTTAATAGTTTTGTAAAAAAAATTGAGAGTTCTCGGACAATAAATTCAAAAGTTACTACCTTAACCGATAACCCACTCAAAACATGAACTTTGGTCGTTATCTCTGGTGTTGATTGATCGAGGAAAACATTTCTAACATTCAAAGATACCTTGGCCCGACTACTTGTTATATTCAAGGTTTAAACTTTCTCGGAACAAAGATGTAGATTTAAGCACCTTAACCGATTTTCCAAGTCAGGTGTCTTGCAGAAGCCATAGAACCCTTAGGTTATTACTAATTCAATTAACACCTTTCCCAACTTGTAGCAGATGTACGTAGGTATACACATACCACTTTTGAGAACCTAACATCAAGTTATGTAGGGTGTAGAACATTTAAAGCAATTTTATCAAAAATCTACTCTTTAGATTCTGAGCACTGTATGTACGTGCATACATGCATGTATAGAAACTGGATGTGGATGAAACAGCCAAACAAAAACTAACAGTTCTTCGAGAACACTTACACACGTGGCACGTGATGTAAGGTATCGTATCGCTATACCGCGATATAGTATTGAATATCGATACTAACAAAAACGACACCAGTATCGGGGTTATCGATAGATTGGTATCGGTATCGCCCACCACTAGAAGCTATTGCCACTGCTAAAGGAATAGAACATTAATGGTTCAAAGGTCATACTAAATTGGCGATAATTTGATAAGTTCCCATAATACCAGAAGCCCATGTGCTCCTGGTGTGAGCGACAGAGCCTTCTCCAGTCACTCACTTCGGATTGCAGCTTCAACGCACCCATCCTGTCTGTACGGCTGGCTGTTACTCTGCAGATAGTGATCCTATAGCTACAGCAGCTGACTTGCTAATAACATGGCTGATCTCCTGGGAAGAGGGTGCTTCAGCTTCATCATTCGCAGTGTTTGAACACGAGGCGTTTTAGCACAGGGAGGGTGTGGAATGCTAGGACCTTGCTACAGTGCATGCTAATGTCTCAATGTGGCCACTGTGAATTTTTCGGGTGGCTATATGGCGGAACCCCTCTTTAAGGACTCCCCTAAAATAAGGACACCTTTGACCCTTCGCAAGGTCCAATGATTTACTTTCCCCTGAAATGAGGACACCTCGCGAGGGCTGTCCTGTGACAGGTGATCAGAGAGACTTGTGCAGGGCATTTGTTCCTCCACTCCCCTCCCCTTGAGAATTCTGTCCTAGTATTTATCATTACCCCCTTATCCACCCCTGGACGATTTTCCAAATGACACCCTAGGCTTTTCCCTTGCCATGCCTACCTGAAACTTTGGTCGCCAGATGGTTTCCACAAGGGGGAAGAGCCAAGGTCTGGGTATGAGACTAGAATGGGAGAGTCTGGTATGATTGTACATGCCCTTATTTGCAAGCAGGTTTTACAATTACAAGCAGGTGTGCTCGCTTCACTCACGCAACTACTTGTGCTTGTTGAACTCGCTCTGTATAGATAGAAAGGTACCATCTACATGTGATATGCACCTGCCAGTGGCAGTAGTACTGCTGACAGACCCCGGCCTGAGCCACATGGAGGCAGTAACTCGGAGGAGTCTACAAACAACTGCAAAACAATACAGGCACGCTAGAACTGCAGCCTAGTTCTTTACGGCCATAACTTATCGCACATGCAGGAAAACAACGTAGGCATGCTAGGACTGTGGCCAAGCTCTTCACAGCCATAGCCTACCGTACATGTAGGCGAATGAAACTGACTCCATTTACTATACGTCATGGAGCTGTTCAATTCCTAGCTAGGTAGCAGTTGTTGAGTCCAAGCAAGGTGGCAGTGTTAGTAGCAGTGGTCAGTGGGGAAAAGACGCAAGAGCTGTTGCTGTAGATACCAATGATGTCATGGGGGCGGGGCATATTGATCAAGGTCTCTTGGTTCTGTTTCTGAGTAACAGTCTCAACCACGAGTAGCAGTAAGCGGGTGGTGACAGCCACTGGTAGAAGACTTGGCTCGTTTCTTGTCGGGTCTTTTCAGACTAAACAGTTTGAAGTTACATGTACTTTCCTCGTTCCTTTGCTATTACCGTTCCCTGGCTATTATGGGAAATGTATAGTAGCTAGTGGTAGGTTAGTCTCGTAGCTCACGTGAACCCTAAACGTGTATGTCTTGATGTGTGTACCTAATTAGTGTCGGTTGTAACTACCCTAATTACTGAACAGGGTGTGATCCGTTCCAACCATCTACAGTCCATTGCAGCTTTAGAGTGAGCTGTGCTTACCTGTGTTTTGAGTCAGTGTTTCCGTCACACCTGTGGCACTGTCACGTTTAATTTGGACCCCCTTCAAATTCGTTCCCCTGGAATGGATTTTTCTGAAATATATGGACCCCCCCCCCCCCCCCCCCAGAAGAATTTGTCCCCCCCCCCTGGCTTGCACGTGCCTGTCAAGGGGGTATAGAAGATGCTCTTGCTTATCTTGTATACATGTAATGTCTTTTGGATGGCGGCAATGGCGGAGAGTGACAGCCAAAAAAAAAAAGATGTACGTGAGTATACCGTTCGATATGCTTACTAACCCTCCCGAGCTCATGAAAGAAAAGGAAAGAGCTGTCAGGAAGCTGGCAGTAAAACGAAGGCGAAAGTTGTGTCGCTACAAGAGCAGAGAAGGGTACTGAAAGCTTGCCACTCTGAGCCAACTTCAGGTCACTTCGGAGTGACTAAGACGTACAAGAGAATGGCAGAGCGAGTCCATATTTTCCAGAGAAAAAGTTCTGGGGGGTCCATATTACAATTATTTCGGCACATGACTTGGAGGGGTCCAAATTTTTCAGAGGGGATCCAAATTTAGCAGTGAAGTAAGTTCCAGGGGTCCATATTTTTCGATAAATTGGTTTTGGGGGGAACCAATTTTGGGGGGTCCATTTTTACTATGACAGCACCTCACAGAATTACTTGAATTGCTGAACAGTAAGTCTATTGGTGCTTGCTAAATCATGTATATACCTCTTTGTTGATGCCTACCTAGCCTTAATCTGTACTTGTTGGCTTCTCAGTGAGCTGATTGCATGCTGGAATGCAGTGTGGAATGTAATTATATAAGTGCAGCAAAGGGCACGTGACTGCGCACATTAAGGAATGTGTGTCCAACCTCCTCTGGCCTATAGGTCCATGTTGGGTGAGAATACCGCGTACAGCTGTAATGGTATTCATGTGTCCTAATTGCAATAATTTGAGCTTAAAACCCACAAGTGTTTTGAGCAGGTACTGGTATATAAGCCAGGGCAGGCCTATATGTACTAATAGAACATCTATATATTAGCATACATATCATGCATGTACTACTTACACTACTGTTTGAAATTTTGGAGGCTTCTATGGAAGCTATGTCACAAGCAACTTGGGTGCAATGGAGCGGTTATTACTAATTGTAACATGCTATATACAATTGCCTATAATTTATACTGCCACTTACCATAAGGTGACTATTATTTGAAGCAGGAGCGCATAATGACCTTTTTCTTACGTCATTAAATCGAGCCACTACCAAAAGGGAGGTGCTTCCGAATTTTTCCGGTAAGACATAATCCTATTGGATAGAAAGGTACATTTCTTATTGCTATTTTTAAACTAATTTTAAAGCTATCTGAGGTTGGAGAAAGGCAGAATGGGCTAGTTTCTAATTCTTCCGCTTACTGTGCATGTATGCTGCTCCATACTACTCCTTACTACGTGGCTGAGGTCATTCACGGATACATTTACTGACCCTTTTTTCCATAAATTCTTGTGCATGCGCAAACAGTGTGTACCAGGCTCAACCTTCCCCCCACGCAATGAGCCTGGACATGAGGCTATCTGTATGCATGACATTACTACTGACAGCAGGTACTGATTCGTAAATATTCTGTGAGAGTTTAGAAAGTGTAGTCAAAAATTTTCCGCACGTGTAGCCTGACTCTACACCTCAGCTTCCCCACTTGTAATCTCCTTCCGACACTCTGTGTCCTACAAACACCTAGAGAAGAAAAGCCAGCCTGCTCACAAACACAGTGAGAAGATGAATTTTGTAAGACTAATTGCCGAGCGCAGCAAGGCCAATAATCGCGTGCTATGGGCTCAACAATCTCAGCTAGCGTTTATATATATATATATATGTATGTATAATATATCTATCTATACGTACGTACGTACGTACGACTAAGTTTGGACCCCGAGGGCAAAGCACGTGTTCAAAATGGCGTCTCTGGCAGTTTTTGGGTGCCGTCTTCGAAGTCGTGGCAGGCACAAAGTCAGAGGTCTGGACAAATTTGTCATGAAGTTTTATCAAGGGAGACTTACTACAGCTCCCAAGTTTGTAGATATGCGATCGAAAATCGAGTCACTACCAAAAGGGAGGTGCTTCAGAATTTTCCCGGTAAGACATATGCCATAATCCTAGCGGATAGAAAGGTACAGGTCTTATTGCTATTTTTAAACTGGCTTTAAAGCTTTCTGAGGTTAGGGGACAGAGTGAGCTAGTTTCAAACTCTTCCACTTACTATACACGTATGCTGCTCCGTACTACTCCTTACCACGTGGCTGAGGTCATTTACGGATACATTTACTGACTCTTTTCCATAAATTCTTGCGCATGCGCGAGCAGTGTGTGCAAGGCTCAACTTTCCCCACAACGTAATGAGCAACGGTATTTCAAGCCAGCATGCATTAAGCTGAGATGTAGACCACAATTCACCAATACCCAACCTGCACAAATAATGCAAATAAAGCTACGCGAGGCATATTTCGCTTGCGTATTCCTAGTTATGTGAGAAAAATAGCTCTCCCGATGTTTTAGAGGGGAGAGCCTGGGAACGAGGCGATACACATAATGCAGTAGTGCAAACCTTCATTGAAGTGCTCACATATACTCCAATCGTGAGGTCAAGAATTAGACTTCATGCACTGTTTGGCAAGCAGAGGTCTGGGCACAAAACTGTCCTATGTGATCACTAGCTCTGTCTTACTAAAACATGGTCTCATACCCAGCCATTCATGCCCCAGACTACACCGTAATGAATGGCTGGGTATGAGACCATGCTCCAGCTTGCCCCAGACTCCACTTTAATTGTCTCATACCCAGCCATCCATGCCCCAGGCTCTTACCCAGCCATTCATGCCTCAGACTCCACCTTAAGCTAGAGCATGGTCTCATACCCAGCCATCCATGCCTCAGACTCATACCCAGCCATCCATGCCTCAGACTCCACCTTAAGCTAGAGCATAGTCTCATACCCAGCCATTCATGCCTCCGACTTCACCTTAAGGTTACGGGATACTGGCCCGCTTTGATTTAATAAGTAGTGAGTGAACAATGAATATCTTTGCAACTATAGGCCCTATAGCCACGATCTTTTCAGCATTTATTCATGGCTACTAGTTGTGTACTCAGTACAGAAAACTTGTCTGTGAGCCCCTCCCTTGTTTAGAAAGCGGTAATGGAAGTTCCAGCTGTTCGCAATATTTTTTCTCGCCAAAAATCGCTGAAGCCACTGCTGTTACAAGGCCATTACAGCTCTCTAAGGATTCCTTACTATATTTATGAGGGACTGACGAAGGCTTTTTGAAGCAATTATCTATATCAACAGAATGGCAAGTCAATAGGTATGGTTCTGAGCACTCTGGACCCCACTTTCTAAGGTTTAAGAGGCTATATCTCCTGTATCAGAGAGAAACTACATAAAAAGCCTCCGTCAGTCCCTCGTGAATATAGTGAGGAATCCTTAGAGAGCTGTAGTGGCCTAGTAAAGGCAGTGGCTTCAGCGATTTTTGGCGAGAAAAATTATTGTGAGCAGCTGAAACTTCCATTAGCGCTATCTAAACAAGGGAGGGGCTCACAAACAAGCTTTCTGTACTGAGTACACAACTAGTACCATGAATAAATACTGAAAAGATCGTGGCTATAGGGCCTATAGTTGCAAAGATATTCATTGTTCACTCACTACTTATTAAATCAAAGCGGGCCAGTATCCCGTAACCTTAAGCTAGAGCATAGTCTCATACCCAGCCACCCATACCTCAGACTCCAGAGCATAGTCTCATACCCAGCCATCCATGCCCCAGGCTCATACCCAGCCATCCATGCCTCAGACTCATGCCCAGCCATTGCCTCCAGTTGTGATTATATTCATGCACCCTAATTGCCTATCACATCAACTACCATGGAAACCCACAAGTGTCTTGAGCAAGTGCTGCTATATAAACTGGGACATTGCACACTGAATCTACCTTACATAACTTATCTCACCTTACTATGTGAAATTTTTGGGGGGCTTCGAACTGTTCAGAAGCCTGCTATACAACAGTTTAGGAAGTGTATTGCTTGCAGTCTTGGCCGTGTGGGGCCAGTGGCTGTCTTGAACTTGTCGATGATAGCCAGTCTACTAATAGACAGGGTCTTTGGTATTGGAATAGACCTTTTCGTTGTACGCAGAAGTATTCATGAAATGCAATTATTTTACGTGGTGTACATCCGGAGTACGTTTAGGCCCTGCCAAACGCTTGTTTGACAGGTAGCAGCAATGAAAGGACAATAGGAGGTGGCATGTTTGGACTTCCCACGTCAGTAACACGACTGATTTGCTGTGTGTGTGGATGAGGGGATACTGCGTAAGTGTGGCTTCATGAGTCAGTTCACTGCTGCCACGGTTACCACAGGAAAGTAGAGACAGACTGCGCTACTGGGGCTAATATACTCGTTGATGGTGCCGTTTGTCTACAGCTCTCGTGCATACGGAAGGCACACAAAGCCTGCTTACCTGGGAGCTTTAGTACCCTTGGTATAAGTACGTGATTGATCTTTGACTCTGTGCGCCACCAGGAGCGCATCGAGCCGGCGCCGGCGAGGGAGCATGCAACTACGCATGTGCATTACATAGACGACGAAATTCAAACATAGCCGTCATATTCTAAATAAAGTAGTATCCGTATATGAATTTTTATGACGCAACAGCAGGAAAATGTAACAGCATTATAAGTGAGAAAGCCACGAAGTGGGTAAAAGTGAAGCGGTGTGTCGGCATACATTCGAGCGAGATGACTAGTTGTCCGAAGTGAAAGCGTGTGGGAGACGGTCCAATTTTCCAACAAGTGAGTCCAAGTACTACCATACCCACGCTCAATGACTGTTACAACGGCTTACAACTAACCTTCACATCAACGTCGTTATGCTCGGAGTCTGCTTTAGCTGTATCACCATCCAACACTCTCTGTAGTTGCCCTGCAAAGCTGCCACTCACCGTCTTACGTACCCATGTGTGTTTATATTCCATATTTGGTGGTTACTAAATTAGCTTCCGGATGCCCTGTTTGGATTTTGCCATCTGTACTAGTTGCAAGCTCCCTCACCAGCTTTGCCGACTCGATGCGCTTCTGGCACCACAATGGTATTCATACAACTGCCATTCTGAACACATGCATTACATTGAGGCTTGGGGGGGGCAAGCCCTTACACACAGAGGGCAGAATGCATACCACTAGTGTGTATTAGAATCTCTTAGGGAGTATGGTGGCATGCAGGAATATATCTCTACAAAGAACAGCTGGAGAGAAAAATTCAGCAAAAACAACTTGCATAGTGGGATGAAAATTTTTGTGAGAAAAGATAGTGGGCTCTTCTCCTTGTGATGTTTTAGAGGGGAGAGCCTGGGGATGAGGTGATGCTCAAGTTGTGTATCTCTGTACAGAATGAGTGAAGTAGAGTGTAATTCTGACAGTGAGTCTAGTAGCTGGTCTCCGCGGATTAAAACTCCGGAGGTAGAGTCATGTAATGAATGTTGTCTGGCTAGGAAAGCGCGATTGCAGCTAAAGATAATTTTGTGAAGGGCTCGACCTTTAATTAAGAATAATGATGGATACCTGCACCTCCCCTCAAGTCCATATTCCAGATGATTGAGTCGGGGCTCGATGGTGTAAACAGCAAAACACTATCTATGGGAAACATATTTTATGTAGTCCAGTTTATCTTGCTACACATGACTTTAATGTGCAATGGTCAACCTTGGCCGTCCTCTGGACTCCTAACATGTACTCGAATAGATCATTTTTCACCTGTTCACTATATAGCTAATTTGTCGACATTATTGGGTTTGCTTTGCCCTAATATTCACCTAGAATGTTCTGTATGAGGTACTTAGATGATATCTTATATATTAGCTGTTGTGTTCTATAGTTACGCACCAGTGAATTAGTCCATTTCGGATGGGGGTGGGGGCAAAGTTTCCTCTCTAATGGATTTTTGTGGCTAAAGGTTCTGTTTCATAACTCCTGAACCCAACAAGCTATTGTTTAGCTATCTTCCAAGTGCATCATTACAGGAAATCAGGGCAATCGAGTAGTAAACAGGAAGTGACCATTAATAATGGCTGTTTCCCCAGACACTATAGGACACTCGAAGAAGAGCTGTCAAGTCATACGACATGGACCCAGTGGATCTCCACGTTGGTACGTACTTCACTGTCAACTCCTCTTGGAAATTAGTAGTGCTAGTGTTGTTTAGTATGGTTTCACATAATTAGGGGATTTAGTTTATTAAAAGCTGGTGCAGAACAAAAGTTTGTTTTTGGTTTTTAGTCAGTCAACTAAAAAGAAAAAAATGGTTTTAATGTACATGCATGTACTGAATCACTTTATACGTATTAGTTAACCATAACTAAAAGCAATGGGTTGATTTTGGCAGTGTATTCCCGCCTTTGAAGTTTTGGTTAACTAAATCTGTTTTCGCTTCTACTAAAAGACTTTTAGTTATAGTTTTAGTCAACTAAACAGCATTACAGTGATTACACACTTAAAAAAATTATTTCTGTTCTGCTTCCCTCAATGTGTGCCAACAGCTCAGTCGTACGTTGGCAAGGGGACGTATCTGAAGAGAATCCGCTACCACGGGAGAGGGATGCACGGGGTGATGCACAAGACCTACTCACACTACTTCTTGATACTCAAACAAGGCCGGGCAGTGTGCAAGAAGAGAACTAAAGAAGACTGCAGGCGTTTCAAGCCAAAGAAACTCATCGAGGCTGGACCCAGGAGCATCTCCAATTCAATATAATAGCAGTATCATCATCATGTAAATCATTGTATTTACTAAAAACATATGCACAATTGATGACTAGCTAGGTAAACAATAACTTATGAGGTCACATGGAAGGAAGAGAACAGGAGTGAGTAGTGTGTGCATGTGTGGTCAGTCCAGTGATTGTGTGGCTGTTCTTTAAGCCCACCTGAAAAGCGTCAGTGCTATTATCATCTTCCATGTCCAACTGTAGGCAATTATGAGAGCTGTAAAGAACAGAACACACTATTTGCCCAATAATGGCAATTTAACCCCTACCAGCTATTGTCAAAAGTGACAATTAAGAGAGCTTCAGCTTCCAATAGAGAATAGAATGCCAATTAGTTCCTACCAATTATTGGCAAAAGTGAGTAGGAGGGCTTTTGCTTCCTAGAAGGAAAAAGTACACTATATATGACAATTTAATAATCCTGCAAGTATAGGCAATTGCTAATCAAAAATTGCCATTCTTGGCAATTAATGTTGACCCCAAAGTTTCCAAAAATGGCTTGTGGACATACCCGGCTATAGGGCGTTTAGGTCAAGTTCACACACCCATGGAATGCCAAACCTCCACAGCTGCGGAACCAGCACTGACATACCCTAGCGACCACTCACTGCACCATACATATACCTATTCAGCTAGGAGGAGCTAAAAAGATACTTGGCTGCTCTTCTAAAACGTGTAATGAAGCAGTAAGGGGGGAGATATGGGGTTAGAATCTTTAAAAGGCAGGAGGGATAGATGCAAACTTAAGTGGTGGTATATATAAAGTCAATAATTTGGATGATGAGAGATATCCTAGATTACTACTAGACAGTGAGTGGGATGTAGGGGTAGGCAGAGGGAGACTTGGAGGAAAGTAATTAGTGAACTGTTGCTGCAGTTAAATCTCGACAGTCAGGAAATACTAGCTGAAGATTGTAATGTAAACTTGTTTTTAGAGAGAGTAGATGAAGCATTGAGGTACAGAGAATATAAAGATTTTAAATGAATACTTAAATAGTAAAATTAAACTTAGTCTTTACAAGTCTTTTTGTAAGGAAATAGAATTTAAAAATTACTTGTAGGGGTTTGGGGATCCAGGAACACGATTGTTGTTTAAGTTTAGGTCTGGTACTAATGGTCTGAATGAAGAGTTAGGAAGACATCAGGGTAAAAATGATGATAGGCAGTGTAAGTTATGTGGGGATGAATGTGAGACTGTAGTACGTACATGTGCTCTGGGAGTGTCCTGTGTATGATACTATTATAAATACTTTCATGGAAGACTTAGACAAACTGTTGGGTGGAAGTTTTGAAGAGTTTAGTGCACTCAATAATTTCGAGAGGACGGGCTTTGTTTTAGGGTGTGAAAATTGGGAAAGATATGATTTAAAGGCTTTAAGAGTTTTATTTTATTACTCTGGGATACTAGGAAGAATAAATTATATTGCGATCAGGATGGTAATAGTGAGACATCTGGTTGCTCTTGCTCTTGTCCTCTGAATGGAGATCTTTCAAGCTCTGCCTGCGTATGTGGGTGCATGGTCAATGGCGTAAGTGCTACGGCAGCAACATGAGTATATTAATTAACACTGGCTTTGACCTCTCCTCCACCGCACATTAATTTTGTCCTTCTCTTGCTGATTCAACAAGGCCCTCTGAATCCACGTACGTTCTATGAACCCATTTTCCAAAACTATTCGTAAGCGATGCCATAACTCCGTTAGCCGGACATTCCTTCATTCAAAGATTGGACTTATGACTAGGGCCCCCACACGTGCACACACATACACACGCACACACACACACACACACACACACACACACACACATAGATATCTACACTACAAACTAATAGTTCGCCGGGTGTGCAAGCTTCAATTGAATGGGTTTCCAGATTAGTTGTTCTTCTGAAAGACTGAAAACATAAATATTTCATTACTGGTCATGTAGTAGGCATGTTTTACAATAATACTATGCAAATGTTAATACACAGCAAAGCTAACAGGGAAAACTGCATGACACTGTACACGCGTAGGAAAGTTAATTCTACATATTTAAACATACATGTACATGTAAGAAGTTTCTGTACCAAGTTGCGCATACTACCAGTTTGGCTGAATGACGGATCACGTTGGACAGCAGCCCTTGTCACACTCGTAGCTGTCCCCACACTTGCACGTGCTTCCATCGCAGCCCTGGCACGTACACTGACAGCAGGCTCCCTGGCAATCACTGGTACACTTGCAGAGAGGACCGCAAGAGCAGTCAGCTGGATAGAGAGAGACATGCCCAGCAATATAAGCATCCATGCAGAGGAGCAAAACTATAAGTTGATTGAAGTATTAAAGGGTTTATATAATCATAGCTAGTGCTACAGTCCATGCAAAACCTATAGAAGCAAGGTGAACTTACTGCATGTAGTATACTTGCAGCATCCTTTCGTGCATTTGCACTTGTCTCCACAGTTGCAGGATGTTCCGTCACAGCCCTTGCAAATACATTCACAGCAACCTCCCTTGCAACTGTCATCACACTGACAAGAGGGACCACAGCTGCACTCAGCTGTTTGGGAGGGAGAGAACAATAAATATCAGGGCCGTAGCAAGCACTTTTGAAGTGGTCCGGCCAGGAAGTTCGCAATTCGTGAAATTGGTGGGCGTAAGCTCCCCTTCCTAGGGGGGTCTGGGGGCATGCCCCCCAAGAAATTTTGAGATTTTTGGTGCTCTGAGGTGCATTCTGAGGCCTTATCAGTGCAAATTATATTGTTAGTTTCAATGTTAACAAAATCATTTAAAACAGACTTCAAATCTAAATTATCAGTCCTTTCTTTATGAACATGCAGAATCATGAGGTGATTAAGTCGTTCTTGTGCCATGGTTGTTCTCAGGTAGTTTTTAAGGCGTAGATCATAGAGTCAATATGAATTGCCTCAGAGTGCCTTAGCGCGTAACGCGAGGCAATTAATCTTGTAGTGCGCGTGCGGCAGTCGAATCTGAGTTTCGGCCCCGGGGGCAAGCACGTGCTCGAGATGGTCACGCATGTCCTAGGAAGTTACGCGCCTAACACGGATTCTGACCTTGTACTGCTGGCGCATGAACGATCAGATTTATTCAAGTCGATCACTGAGGTTGTCTTACTGCAGCTCCAGGGTTTGAGTAGCCTCTGTTTCAGCAGAGACGTTACGGCCCGACGGTACCGCGGCAAATCGAGCGCTATGAGCAAAGCCCGTGACTCTGTATCAACATGCTGGGCCTTGGAAGTACGCTTCAGACAGAGACAACCGTCTACTGACATGCTGAAAGCGTAGTCGCGTTGTCGTAGCAGCTTCCAAAGTGGGTGTGGTTTGTGATTCTCTCGATCTATTCTGCGCATGCGCAATTCTGAAAACTAACGGTCACGAAAACTGGTCCGGCCAAAACCGGACCGGCCGGACCGCTTGCTACGGCCATGATATTAAACGAACTACACATGGTAACACCGTGAAACACTGCACTACAGAAACTTACAGCACTCGCACGTTATCTTCGTTTCTTGTGTCAGTGAGGCCATTATCTCCGACTAGGTATAACAATTGCCGCTTTTGAATTTCTTGACTGAGGTCCTTGGTGGGTTGATTGTCTTAGTAGTTTAATATGCGAACACATTCGGCTTATATACTGTGTAGCAAGGACGAGTGCATCAAGCTAGCTAGTGCTAGTGCAGTTTCGCCTGCAGAAAGTACGTAACTCTCCCAGCGAGTGCAGATCTCGAGGGCATTTTCGTGTTGCATGCGGCGATCGTGCGCAAATGTTGACGTCATGCCATTGGTGTGCGAACGAACACGTGGCGGCGCTCTCTAGTCTCTACATAAGCTTGTACTCTAGCCCCACGCGTTACCACTAACACGTGGGCTAGGAGAATATCGAATATTTGAGCTGGAGCAAGAAGGTTACTGTCCTACCGCTCTGGGAATGACCTAGGTAAGAAGTGGTTCCCAAAAATGGAAGTGTCTCGCATGGGAAACGCTGCAGGTTTCTATCAAGCTCGCTTGTTTCCCCGCAAGAGCAGATAAAGCCATAGATAGTATAGTGCATAGACATAGTCTATGCACTATACTATCTATGATAAAGCGAACTAGTAATAGCAGACAATCCGCAGACAATTGTACTCGCATGAGAATTAGGGTAAGGGTTAGGGCCAGGGTTTGGCTATGTAATTTTTCGTGGATCATAATTTTTCATGGTCTGTCTACTATAGTTGATCCGATACTTGTTTGAGATAAAAAAACTGCTAATTCCCCTCAGCCTCAGGATGCGGTGCCCAACAACATCCTGGCTCGAGCGTCGGCCGAGATCATGACTGGCTACATCACAACACGCTACTGGAGGGCGCCTGAGGTCATGCTGAGCTGGATGTGCTGTGGTTAGTGTCTTAGTAGAGGAGGTCACCAGGGTGGGCCTTTGGTAACCAAGGTCTCAGTAGTCATACCGTAAACTCTGGTTGTTAGGCGCACCTTTGCTATTAAGCGCATCAATACTTAACGTTAGTTCTGTCTGTCTGTCTGTGTGTGTAACGGATGTGACATCCGCTAATCATCGCCCTCGAATGCGCGAGAAGACCGTGACGTCATCATATGTGTACATAGCTAATTAGTACTTTGACCACTGCATGCGTTAGGACGACTTCGACCGCTACGTGCGTTGGGATGCTCTGACAGCCGACGGTATATCATGATGGCCTCAAATCAGCACTTCGAGCGCGCTCTATTGCGAAGGTTAGTGGCTGTATAGTCCTGTAAGTGCAAACCATGCACAGCTGTAACTGCTACGCTAGACAAACTACGACAATGTGCATTAAATGGAGTCAGTTCCATTCGCCTACATGTGCTGATGTGGGTATGGTTTTGTAATTGCTTGCAGTCTCTCCCTTGAGTTACTGCCTCCACATGGCTCAGGCAGAAAACTACTTTAAAAGTCTCGATCAGGCTACTGCCACAGATGTTTTCCAGCTGATTGTAGTCTTCTCTGTAGCACTGTCTCCACGTTTCAGTCTGCCAACAATACTAGCTAAATGTACCCTACAAACCAACAAATCACATGCAGATTACATCTTTTACCTCTGTCCGTACAGAGCGAGCGAGTTCAACAAACACAACTACTTGTAATATTTATTAAGCGCATGCTTCCTTCCCGGTCGTGGGTATTATTTTTTAGCGCTTGCTAAGAAATGCCAAAACCCTCTTGAGAACTCTCTAGGTACATGCCCGACTACGCTTCCGCCTGCATTTAGCAAAGCAACAGCGCGTCTTTCAGTGAGCTAGCGTTTCCGGGTTCTTGGTTAACCAAAAGAATTTCGCCATGTCGTGGAGTCCATATCTCCTTGAAGACATGGTGGCCACGGATTACTTTCTTGGAGGAGGATGAAGTCTTCGATACTTCGCCAATACTCACCATCTCGCACAGCTTTTTTAAACACGACTACGAAAATAGCTGTCTCTGCACGCATCTTGCATTCTCACGTGTTGGGCGTGGCTGCAATAATTACACCCCTATTAGCGCACATCCTCTATTAGACGCATGGTTGCTTACCACCTAGAGTCATAAGCGCATGCGCTTATTAACCAGAGTTTACGGTATGTTAAATTTTGCTAGTTGTGAGTATGCCAGTGTTTCATACAAGATTCTGTGCTCCGGGAGGGGGGGGGGGGGGGGAGGGGTTTGGGAAAATAAACAAAAGTATTTGAAACTGATGGTATGCGCACCATGCGGGTCTGCCGGCATACCCCCATGAATTATTTTGAAAAAGAAGCTGCCCTTGAGATTGGTTTGGAAGCTAGCTGACTACCCAACCCTTGTGTTCAAAATTACGCCTTTGGGAACCAAGATCTCAGTAGTCATATGTTGAATTTTGCTAGTTATGAGTATACCAGTTTATCATACAAGATTCTATGCTCCGGGACAGGGGGGGGGGGTGTTGAATTTTGCTAGTTGTGAGTACCAGGGTTTCATATGCTGGGAGTGGGCACTTTTTTGGTGCACACATCATGGGGTCTGGGGGCATACCCCATCAAATTTTTTTTGAAAAGTAGCTATCAAATATTTGAGCAGGGGAAGGTTACTGTCCTACCGCTCTGGGAATGACTCAGGTAGGAAGTGGTTCCCAAAAATGGAAGTGTCTCGCATGGGAAACGCTGCAAGTTTCTATCAAGCTCGCTTGTTTCCCCGCACGAGCAGATAAAGCGAACTAGTAATAGCAGACGGACCGCAAACAATTGTACTCGCGCGAGAATTAGGGTAAGGGTTAGGGCCAGAGTTAGGTTATTTAATTCTTTACGGAACGTAATTTTTCATGGTCTGTCTACTATAGTTTATCCGATGCTTGTTTGAGGTAGAAAACTACTAATTTCCCTCAGCCTCAGGGTGTGACTCCCAACAACATCCTGGCACGGGCGTCAGCCAAGATTGATTACGTCACAACACGCTACTGGAGGGCACCTGAGATCATGCCGAACTGGATGTGCTATGGTTAGTGTCTTGGTAGAGGGGGTCACCAGGGTGGGCCTTTGGTAACCAAGGTCTCAGTAGTCATATGTTGAATTTTGCAAGTTATAAGTACTAGGGTTTCATATGCTGGAGGTGGGCACTTTTTTGGTGCGCACATTATGCCATTCTAGGGGAGGTCTGCCGGCATACCCCCATGAATTATTTTGAAAAAGAAGCTGCCCTTGAGATTGGTTTGGAAGCTAGCTGGCTATACCCAACACTTGTGTTCAGAATTACATACAGCATTTAGCACTTTGAATGTATATTGGAATAAGAACCTAATCATTAGTGTTGTTGGCAATTTGTTTTTTAGGCCTTTGTGGAGCAGTGATAATACCTGCTATAACTCACCTTTTCACTTCACAACCGACTGGTATATTGTTAGATTTGTACCTAGAGAGAGAACATGCAAGTGGTAACAAGCTTTCTACCTCACAGTGCGCAGATTCATGCCTCATAGTCAACCCCGCAAGTGTTTTGAGCAGTGCTCCCTCTATAAGGAGGGAGTCGTGTGCATGCTACATGGTTACAATCTTATGGAGGTGCAGGCTGCACCGAGTACTATATATTTTTGGGGTGCATAGTAAAAGGCCTCCAGCACACTGAAATGTGAGAGCACTGTTCTGGTAGTGGGTCACAGGAGAACACAGTGCTATATTTGCACTGGCTACAAAATACTCTATAGTTCTGCTGATTGTTACTGACACGAATCAGATATTATTGCTGAGCACAAGGCCAATAATCGTGACTCATGGACAGCAGAAACTCAGCTAGCGTTTATCTGTGTATCCGTATATCCATCCCCAAGTATGTCAGTCGCACTTCCCTGAAAAGGTTGTGTCTTTAGAAATCAGCAACCGGAACAAAACTAGCAGAGACATATTGCGCGCTCCTGGACTCTGCAGAGTGGACCATCTATGTGCAGCCTGTATATATACCGTACTCGTGTAATACCATACCCCACACTCCTGGACTCTGTGGAGTGGATCGTCTGTGTGCTGACCCCTAAATATATACCGCTCGTGTAATACCATACCCCACACTCCTGGACTCTGTGGAGTGGATCGTCTGTGTGCTGACCCCTAAATATATACCGTACTCGTGTAATACCATATCCATGCTGTAGGCGGGATTGATTACCTTAGTAATGTCACGGACACTTCTCTATGTATACTTCAGTATGAACACATGTCAAGGGGCCGTGGATACTCTGCCACTGTCATATTCAACTTCTTGACCGTTATAAAATGGTGCACCTTGCCAATGTTGAATACGAAAGAGCTGGAGACACTTTGGTCACTGTCACATACACACACATCGATTTTTTTGGATTTCAATTGTTACCTCCTGCTTTGTAATTGTTATAGACTCTAAATCGCCCATTTGAAAGATTTTCTTTTTGACAGACAACGGTGTCAATGCCCATCATTTTACGCCACTTGGAAAGAGTTAATTTATAGCCAATACTTCACTGGGATGCACCATCAAGTTTAATTAAGGGGGTAGCTTGGAGTGTACATACTTAGTGGGACCGTATTTGTTGTATTATTTTACCTGTGACTGGGCTTATAATTAAGGAGCAGCAGTGCAGTGAGAAATGTTGTGAGCTCTGACTGACACAATGCTTACTGTTTTAGCCGCTTGCTAACTATAGCTTACCAGGCTACTGTAGGAAACCCTGCCAGCAGAATCCTGCGGTTCCTGCCACCCACACAATCAGTGTTCATGTACAGTGAAACCTCACCCTACAGTTGTCACCTAGTACAATAAGTGGTCAGTAGGGACGGTCCCGAAATATGTGCCAACGTGCTATATACATTTTAACACTCACATAATGGTCACTCGTTAATACAGTTATTGGTCACTATCATGCAGTCCCAACAGCCTGCAAGCATAGTATATCCAACTTGTTAGTAATGGTCGTGCACGACAATAGAGTTCGGAGCCTATCTATATAGGTGTATCATACAACAACTCTACTAATGTCTGACTAGAACTGCTTTGGTCACTATGAGGTGCACACAAGTGGAGTTTTTTTGCAATTGTTTTTTTCTTCGACAGATGGACAGACAAAACCAATTGCTTAACCCCGCTCACCCTTACGTGGCATGGGGTGAAAATGTGCTCTCTACATCTGCCATGGGGCACTGTATCTGATCACTCAGGCTCCGCCTAATGCTCTCAGAGTGAATTGTGATCATTGCTATTAATTACATTCTGGGTGAATGAATATCTGTACTGAATGTACCAAACCCACGAGTGAATTGCTCACAGTGGGGCTATAAAAGCAGCTCTGGCCAGATTGCTGGGTTAGTAGCTACCTGACTAGCCTGCCTCCATGCAACATGAGTAATGGAATTTTTTGGGTGCCTGTACTTGTATGGGCTTTATACCAAAACATGAACCAATGATCCAGTTCTGGTAAAGGTACACACCCCATCACACCGCTTGAAATTTGGGACCAGCTGGGACCAGGACCTTCTAAATACTACTCAGATGCTCTCACCACTGAGCTACTGGAGCCCCTTGGCAGAGGAGTAGTAGGCAAGCTGTATATAGCCACTAAACTTGCTAGTAGCGCTTGCCAGTAGGACCCAGCCAATTCCGACTGTAATTACTCTCTCAATAGGCCTCTCATGTAACTGACTTCATACCAGAGGGAGGGTCATAGGTCAAAGCTAGTTAGATGTGCTCTTTGTGACAAACGAGTTAATTGAGAACACCAGACTCTCCTGGAGGGGGAGAAGTCTCGCGCCCAGACCGTCACTCCTCCCCCTCGCTGAGACGATCTGGCAACCCAACTCCAAATGGTTATTTCAATGGCTGTGATGTGTGCAGAGTAATGAGCTGTTTAATTGAGGTAGAAGTAGAGAAGTAGTTCAGGCTTCAAATCTGTAGAAGAACTTACCCCTGTCTCTACAAGGATCGTTTATACACAAATTTTGACTGAAAACTAGCCACAGTACTGTACAGAATGACAACATGAACAAGGTACGGTAACTTGCCTTTCAAAGCTCATACTGTGAGTTGCTCTTTTCATAAGCCCTGCTTTCGATGACATTACGGCAATCTAACCTTCCAACCTGCATAAAGAACAGTATCTATAGCCAGCTGATTCAAACGGCTGCCTAACTCTGCCCAAAAACTCTAACACTGCTAGTTTCTTCGACCGTAATAGTATTCTTTTGCGTAATAATACTGCACTCATTATCTCTGCCTGGAATGCAAGTGGGTGAAACTACCTTTTGGACTTGGGTCACCAAACCGTTTCAGTAAGGGGGCGGAGTGACGGTCTGGGTATGAGACTAGGCAGGGAGGGTGTAGAGGTCTGGGTATGAGAGTGGAGGTCTGGGTATGAGAGTGGAGGTCTGGGTATGAGAGTGGAGGTCTGGGTATGAGAGTGGAGGTCTGGGTATGAGAGTGGAGGTCTGGGTATGAGAGTGGAGGTCTGGGTATGAGAGTGGAGGTCTGGGTATGAGACTACTGCATTTTCCCATGCAGCAGAGCTGGCTATCCAGTGAGCCGTGCAGCCACTATTGCTGCAGCAGCCGTGAGGCACTCCAGTAGTGCGGTGGCAGAGACCAAGCACAGCAGATCTCAGATTGGAGCAGCCCCTAATAATGTGAGCCTGCAAGAGATGTGCATCTGAGATGTACAGTTTATGGAGTAAAGCCCACTGCACTAATTGGTGGGTGAGTGATTAATTATGCTCTTCTGAAAGGAGGCAGTCACTTCTTGAATCAAACCTATTAACTAGTTGTAGTTTTGGTTTGCTGTAGCAAGGTTTATGAAAGCTGCTGTAACCTAGTGAGATGGTTTGTCTTGATGCTATCAATGGGGTGTTACTAGCTCTTACATCTGGCCACAGGGCAGTTCTGCTGTATTGACAAACACATAAACAGTTACTCTAAGTGAAAGTTGCAGTTTTCTTTCGCCATACAATTTAATTATTGTTACTGCATGTCCTTTATAATTATGTAAGAATGCTGGAATAATAATTATTCACTGCATGTCCAAAGTATTCTGTTGCAGGATGTGTTCAAGGGAGTAGATTATTCTACGAATGATTCAATAAACATCTATAACAATACATAATAATAATCTTTAGTATAGCTGTTCGGTATAATAATATTATTACAAGGTGACAAGGATATCAACAAAGTATAGGGAACATATAATATTATGGCATTATATGGCTGGTCACAAGCTGTATCACTTCAGTGGTAACTGTTTCTAGTTTGTGCTAATGGCTGGCCCCAAGTTGTATCACTTCATAGACCCCTGAAGTGACTGGGTCTCGTTTGCGTTAATGACTGGCCCCAAGATGTATCACTTTTTTGGCCCTGTGGTGACTGTTGGTCGTTTGTGTCAATCCCGGCTTGGCATTAATTTGTATTTCTTCATAGCTCTACCTCTGTGGTGACCGTTTTGTTTAATGGCTTGGCCCAAATTCGAGATTGCGTTAATGTTTCGCAATTGCGTTAATGTTTCGCGATTGCGTTAATGTTTCGCGATTGCGTTAATGCAAGTTTCTCGAGTGCGTTAATGGCTGCCCTCATTGCGCTATGGCTGTCCCTAAGTTATATCATACTTCATAGGCCCCTGTGGTGACTGATTCTTGTCCGCGTTCAAGCGATTGTGTTTGTTTCGAGTTTGCGTTAGTGTTTCGCGATTGCGTTAATGTTTCGCGACTGCGTTAGTGTTTCGCGATTGCGCTTATGTTTCGCGACTGCGTTAGTGTTTCGCGATTGCGTTAATGCAAGTTTCTCGAGGGAGTTAATGGCTGCCCTCAAGTTTGTGACTGTTTCTGAATTGCGCTACGGCTGTCCCTAAGTTATATCATACATAATAGGCCCCTGTGTTGACTGATTTTTGTTCGCGTTGAAGGCTTGCCTTAAATTCAAGCGATTGTGTTGGTTTCGAGATTGCGTAAACGACTCCGAAGTGTACTGGCAAGCGGAAACTATTGGCAAGGAAGTACATGTGAGAGAGTAATTACAGTTGGAATTGGCTGGGTCCTACTGGCAAGTGCTACGAGCGGGTTTAGTGGCTATATAAGTCTTAAAGCTTGCCTACTGCTCCACTGCCAAAGGGGCTCCAGTAGCTCAATTGGTAAGAGCATCTGACTAGTATTCAGAAAATCTTGGGTTCAATCCCCAGCTGGGTCCCAATTTTTCGAGATTTCTTTACTCTCTCAGAAAGCTTATCTTCTCATAGAAGTTTGCAATGTAGTATACATGTACTATATACAATGTCACGTGTACACAGCTTGTCAATGAATGTTTGGCCATGCAGCCATTAACAGAATGGTTTATGAAGTACCCTTGCTTTCACTGCTGAATGTCTGTTTCGAAACCGTGTCTTACTCATCCTACTCAAGCAGTATATGGACTCGCACCCCCACTCACCTTTTGAGGTTCTTCCTTTGCCACTGCTGACTCTAAGTACAATGACAATACTTTGCGCACGCGCGCCACAGGAAGAGAAGCGTGCGCCGCCATAACGATTGCGCGCGCCGCTCAAGGAAGTTTCTCGTTTGCGTTAGTTTCGCAATTGCGTTGGTTTCGCGTTTGCGTTCCTACACGGGGCCCCGAGAGGGGTCTAGAAATCAAGTGCCACGTACGGGTACGGATCCACGGATCGGAAGTTGCTAGCGAATGCCACTGATCCATGCTGCTGCGAGGGTACAACTCCAGCTAGTCCAGTCCACGTGGTGTCGACCTCAACGGCACCATGATTTTGCTCTGACACTGCACCCTGGGGGGCTTGCATGCTGGCAGCTAAAAGGAAGCCTTGTCTTCGATGCGCTGACAACAGAGCAAGGTATGAGCATACTCTATAATAACTATTTATCTAGTATAAGGGTCGTTACTAGATAAGAATGCAAAATTTATATCACAAGTTACGCACAGCCATTGCCTATTCGCCGTACTTGTACGGGCATCTTGCAACTTACATGCACTTCAACACGTGTTCTGTATTCGGCAAACAGCATAATGAATGTGAGTAAGCTTATCTTAATTGCTGTAGCGTATGCAATCATAGAGCTAGCTAGTCAAAAGGTGTATATCCATATCTCTAGTGTCACTGAGCATTTTTAGGATGTTCCTAAAATGCTCAGTGATACTGACACATGGTGTAACATTTGGTGTTGCCACTACTTGTAACTCAGCAGCAGTGACAATACTTGTCCAGCACACTACACGTGATTCCTATAGTCTACTAATTAGTATGGGACAATAGGTACAATGCATGCGACAATCACGCACACGATATAAACTGCCAGGGCTTGTTTTGTGTCATCTCCATTTCTTCTAGGTTTCTAGCAGAGACATACCCCACGCTCCTGAACCCTGCAGACTGTAACACTGTATACGAACTGTAGGCATGGCTGATTGCCGTAGTAATGATACGAGTGTTTCTCTACGTATTACCCAGTAAGCTTTCTATCTGAGTATTTCTTCTAAGCTCAATGTTGAAGATAAGACTTGTATACTATACGCGAGGGCTCACGTATGTCCCTATTCAAGACCAATTGCCGTATAAAAAAATGTTAAAACACACCGATAATCAGAAAAAGCGTGGAAGCGCTGAGAATAAAACCGCTTTCTACTACCATAGACTCGGGTTATTAGCGCATGCGTGTATAAGTCTGAGCGGCAAGGAAATTATGCACTTAACAAAAAGTGTGTGCTTATAAAAGATCGATTTCTAGCACCGCCCATTAGTCCCGCCCACTTATCGCAACTCGATCTATGGCTAGCTAGCTATCATGGCAAGGGGGGAAGACGCGATCTTGATTCACGAAAGTATCATTCTAGGGCACCACGTGTACAATATCGTCTCCGTGTTCAACGATTGGACACCTGGTACAAATCATCGTCTCGATATAGTGGTTGACAACAGTCAGGTTAAACTCTCTTGCATAGCTTTCCTCTTAGCCTTTCCCGATCCGTTCGAGGAAAGGACAGAAGCACCAGCAGCAGTAGCCATACTTAGCATGTAGTCTACGTGTACCTGGTTGAAACATGTAAAGGAGAAAAAGTTAAATCATTGTGTGTTAGACCTCCTTGTTTTATTATGTAGGCGAAACCCCTCAATAAAAGTACATTGTAATGAATTACAGACTGTGACACTGTGGGTAGATGTACATGTGTAGGAACATGTATACCACTGTTGAGAGTTAAACTCCGAACACTGTAGGAATCTGACAGAGCTATAGTCTACTCTCTTGCTCTGGACCACGCACTGTGTATGTACATATATAGTACAACCTATATTTAATGTGTGCAAAACTGTTGTATCAGTGCTTCCACTAATAAGCTACTTATCGTTCAAACTAGTGCACATGCACTTAATGTGTAATTCATAGTTTTGAGCATACGTACATGTAGTAGAGTGGTCCTTCTCACTTCATGGTCACACAAGCTAATCACTCTAAGACTTTCAACACTTCTCCTTTTTCAAAGACAACGACCTTTTCATGTTACATTTATACAAACATTCTTACAGAAGGAGTGTTTCAGCAATGGCAAGCGTGTGATTTTCAAAACATTAAATATTTATACTTGGGAGAGTATATTATACACCTATTGCCCAGCCAATACTGGCTGCAGTCAGACTCTTCAGTGTCTATACGTACATTTATTACCTCTTCGGATTGTGGCAGTAATTTGCATGTAATTCTAATAGCTGCATTCAGGAGTGCAGCTCATACACTCCTGAAGACACATCCTCAAGGACTACAGTGAATGCACTGCCACATCAGTGTAGAATTACTTTTCCTAGTATATTAATACCCACAAATACATGTAGGTGCTCAGTATTCCTGAAATCTTTTTCAGGGGCTGATGATAAATTTAAACTTTGATCATACATGTAGGTATGCTTATGGATAATACTATTTACTGCTGCAGTTTATGCTAGCCTTGCTGCCAGGCCGCCACCCAGCTTTTACATGTACTTTTGCCATTTCCAGTACTTGATCCTGTTCTTAACCTTTTCATTCACATAGTGTGGTTTTAGAGATACAGGTTTGTAGACCAAATATGTACAATACGTCATTTGCTGTAGTTGTGTACCCCACTGTATATATGTCCTTGTGTATCTCTGTAATTATCATACTGTATGCACTATGTTCCTGCAGATTGCCTATTGACACGGCTACAGGAGAGCCTGTGTATGCTGAGGCATCAGTGAAAGGGAAGAAGAAGGAAGCAGTTGTACTGTGTGCCCTGAATGCCTGCAGGCTCCTTGACTCACAAGGAATGCTCAGGAGGCCCAGCCAAGGTGATATATACATGTACACTTGTAAAAGAGAGTTTAGTAAATTACCCACATGTATTTACACTGACTGTGTACCAAAGTTGAATGAGAACCGTTGCAGTTTATTTGAATTTTTAGGTATTGGCCAATCAAATTGCTAATAATTATGCTTGATATCATGGATAAAGGGTGGATAAATTGCTTGTTGTAACATACGTAAATGTGTAGGACGGAGCCTGCTCTTTAGCTGAAATGGCACAATCAGCGTGTCCAGTGATTAAATCATTGAATAAGTAGTAATGTATTTCCCTCTCTACGTAAGCATATTGGAAATGCACCATTAAAACATACTAATGGTTTTGAAGCCAGAGTGCCATGAGCTTCAAGAATCATGCAGTTGCATGTTTTGTCACCCTCAGGAGACTATACTTGTGGTACAAATACCATGCATACACTCAAATTAGTTGCTTCCTGACTAAAATATGTACATATGTCATACAACATGACATGTTTCTTTGGCATGTTCCAGGTGGTTCTGTGCAATTAGTCTCGTGCCCAGACACCCGCACCTTCCCAGCAAAAAGTGTTTATAGCAGGTAGCTTGATTTGAATTTCTTGTTTCATAATACCTTAGTGATCTGGATTTCAAAGCACGAATCAAATTAGGAAAACATAATTAAACGTGTGTGATATCACCAAGCGTGCGTAGTTAAAAAAAAAACAAGCTACCGGCTACCGTCAAAAAACGTAATATATACAACACCACCTAGTGTAACTTTCCAACTTCGAAAAGGATGGTTTTGCTGCAGTCTGTACCACAACCAGAGCAGCAAGTTCAAAATCCGGGTTGGCCAGTGCAAGTCAAACACGTACCACAGCATAACTAGACATGCTCTTATTGCTAGCTGATCATGTTTCTGGAACATCGCTGACAGCACAAAGGTACAGCCTCCTTACAGAAAGTCAGTCAGCACGAAGGTACGGCCTCCTTACAGACAGTCAGTCAGCACGAAGGTACAGCCTCCTTACAGAAAGTCAGTCAGCATGAAGGTACAGCCTCCTTACAGAAAGTACAACAAGGAACAGCTAGTCATTTTCTGATCATTGTATTTTTAGCATGCAAACACCTTTCAATTATTAACACTTATATTCACAAAACATGCCTCTGTGACAAGAATTTAGCTACCAGACATTTTTGCCGGGAGGGTGTGGGTGTCTGGGTACGAGACTACTGTGCAATATCACAGTGATCACACCAATTTGACATAATTAACTACTTTGTGGTACAACTACAATACTCATGAGTTAGTGTAATATCATGGAGTACGGTAGTACTCCATATGTAGGGATGGCACGGGAAAAAAATGGCGGCCCCATATCACGCGTACAAAGTCATACGTTCAGAACTCGGCTCTGATTATAGTCATAGGCTTTTATGAGTCATACCATGACATCTCGAGTGTTTTCAACAGCAACAAGACTGTTAGCGTTGCTAGAAAGCTTCGCTGGAGTACCAAACCGGCAAGTCGACACACTGGGTGGGAGGGGCGTATTAGTCAACTTTCTTTCTTTCTTTCTTTCTTCTTCAGCCAGGCTAGCGCAATGATGGCTTAAGCGATCACAATAATTCAAGCGCGAACAAACTGGATATTCTCTGGGGTATTGCACCCGTAGCATAACTTTATCAAAGAAATCAAATAGGTTCAGCAGTGATTTACGAGTAGTCTCGAGTGGAGGCTCGCCGTTCCACGCCATTTAATGACTACTGTTCCGTTCCGTTTCGGGTTTTAGTACTGCCCCATTTAATGACTTTACGTGAACGCCTACCTTTGATCGCGTAGCTGTCCGAGCCAGTACTGCATCTCCTGGTTAATCACTGCGTAAGTCACGCGAACTTTTAGCTAGAATACTCACATGGTTGAGTATCTGTTGGTTGGCCCAAGTCCAAACGGCTTCTGGCCAGAGGTACTGTTTTAAGAATGGGATGATTAGTATGGCAGCTAAGTGAGGGGTTGTCGGAATGGTGGAGTGGTCTGGAAATGCTAAGCCTTTCTGTCTGTCTTTGTTATCTATCGTGAGCGACTGTTGTTGGCTTGCTATGAATACAAACACGGGCAGATAAGTCAATTGGAAGTGAGGCTTATCACATCTGGACAACCCCTACAGTCTGGATACCCCCTCACTTACTCTTCTGGAGGGGGCAGGCACTTAGAAACTGCAATACATATCGTTGTCCTTGTTGATAATTTGCATTTCATTTTCATGGTGTACAGTACTATTCCATATGTAGTGATGGCTCTGAAAAAAGGCATCCCCTTTAAATGTGTACAAAATAATATACTCAGAACTCGATCTGCTGTAGGTGTAGTCTATGGCTAATATGAGCCTTAGCTAGCTACCACTTATTCACGTGCGTTGTTTTCAATGAAACTCTGATCAGTTTAGCAGTGATAACGAGCACTCTCGAGTGGACGCTTACCACTCACGCACCATTGTATTGTGGGATACGACATGCGCAGACTGCCTGCCTGCCCTTGATTTGTGCTGTTCGGTCCTTTTGCTCTCGAGTGGAAGTGTGAAAGTGCATGAATTCAAGGTTCTCTTATTCATTTCATGTGTGCTGGTTTTGGAATTGCGATGTGCTTAGCATGTAGAGGAACAAAAGGGCCCAGAATAAATGGTACATTCAAAAAACACTTTCCCAAAAACCAATGAAACAAGGCTTGTTTCATTGGTTCACACTGCCACTAACACGCACAACAAAGTTGACAACCAATTACCCAACACACCCACATAGACCTCCCCTACAGAGAACCTGCACACACAAACATCTCACAACTTCTTACCACTCTACCATGTATAACAATGCAAACATTCAGTTCCTATATAAACACCGTAATGACTCCCTCTCAATGACTCATTAGTCCAACATGTACACAATCAACACTTTCAGCTATATGCCTTCCAACATACTCACTCATACACAACACACACAACAAATTAAACCACCACTATTCACATCTCACGTAGTACACAATTGTGGTGGGTGTGGTTGGAAAGATGTAGGGATGGTAGCTACGCGGTAAATGTGTGGGTAGTCTGTGCATGCATTACGGTGTGCACTGTCGCTTGTTTCATTGGTTTTTGGGAAAGTGTTTTTTGGTGGAAGTGCATCCCTACATGTCTTGTTTTTGCACTTTTTGGCAAAGTGCTTTATGTTTAGGGACATGCCTTCACATTGTATATCCATAACAGTTGGTTGTTGGGTATAATCCATGCATAAACATCTTTCTCGCCTTCTCTGTGGGATATTAAATGTAGCAAATTCGTAGTTCTCAATTCAGGAAATGGTAGGCCCACATGCTGGGTTGATAATGAAATGTCTGAGTGTTGGAGTTTCATTTTGTAGCAGTTTTCTGTGCAGCATCGGTCCAGTCCATAACTGCCCAGGAGAAGATGAGCATTGAAGGTTATTACGGTTATTATGGTGAACCAGGTCTTGTTTGAGTGATAGACCATTGCTTCCAACTGAGCATGGAGGTGAAGATCCATGTAAGGTACAATGGAGTTGTGACCACTAATTAAAACCAGCTTCTTTGACACCATAGTTCTCGTGTTTCTGGATTGTAAAGTATTACATCAGCATCTCTCTCACCCACCCGTGGCTCTGCTCACCTGCTATACATAACTTGGCAACATGCTCACAAGTTAAGCTGTACACGTACGTACATGTACGTAACTGCTTGATGGCTGTTCACTGCTGATTGCTAATACGCTACAATGCTCAACGACCACTTACTGATAAGTATTACACTGAATGACCATCCAACTAAGGGAGCAGAAACAGAACTACAATCTGCCACACTGCAGGTTAAAATTCTATTTGAATTGTAGTTAACACTTTGTTGGTCATAACTGTGTTCAATTAGCCTTGAACTCGGGCTTTCGATCTACAGTTTTTTTTGGCAGATGTTTTTGTTCCATTTCTTTTAAAAACCTGCACGGAAGACCTGGGTTCAAGGCTAGTGTTCATTCTCTCTCTTACTCACACACGTCACACACTTCCTTAGGATATAAACGACAAGTGAAGAACTGGGAGGAGAATGAGTTTTATGATAGTGATGAAGATACTTTCTTGGATAGGGCAGGTGACAGTAAGGGTTAATTACTCCTTCTCCACAGTGCAGATTACCAATGGTGACCGAGTGTACTGATGGGGGCAGAGTCTAGGGGTACACTCTTTCTTCCCCACTGAACTCTACCTATGGTGACAAAGAGTACTGATGGGAGCAAAAAGCGTAGAGATATGCCCTTCCCCAGTTACTCTACTGATGGGGTAATAAGTGTAGGGGTGTGCTCTTTCTTACTGTACTGACAAAGAGAATACTAAGAGTATTGCTTGTAGATGTGCTTTTTGGTTTGGACTAGCAATAATTAGAGCCAGAAGTATGTACGTATCTACATTAAATCCTGTAGCTTCTCCCATTGGGAGGACACAAATTAAAGCTGGTTGTATAGTTTTGTGAACAGCAAAAAACCTTTGCTATGCCCACCAAAGAGCTAAGAGTGTTGCCATTAGGGCTAATTAGTCAATGTAACGACACTACCTTTTAGCAATCATTCAAGGCAGAAATGTCTACATGTAAACGTATCTTGTAGCCCCTCCCTGTGTGTGCACACAAATTTATAGTGGTTGTGTAGTTTTATTTTATTAACTGGAAGAACCTTTTTCAAGGTCCGCAAATGGGCTAATGGTGTAGATTTTAGGTTAGTACATAGATGTGCTGCTACTACATGTAGTTTTGTGGGAGTTTGTTAGACTAGAGGCAGAAATGTCTAGATGAAATCCCGATTGCAATATGTTTGAGATGCACATTCAAAGCGATCAATCATATTCGTTTTATGAACAGCAAGAAACCTTTCAAGGTCCACAAAATAACTAAAAGTGTTGATTATAGCTAGGTTAGTAGATTTAATCTTTGGGTCGGGGCTCAGTAGAGTGCTTGCAAATCTATAACTGACGTGATCAAAGACCAACATTTAAATTTAAATCAGTTGAGTATGGTTCAGAAAGCTAGCTCCCACCACTCTAAGGACACACTTGTATTTCAAGCAACTTTGCAAGTCCACTACTGCACTACAGTGGAAGAATACGTAGCTCATATCTATAGCGTAGGATATGGCTGTTCATATTCTAAGATTGCACTGCCAACGGAAGCGAACTTGTCTAACTTTTATAACAAAATTTAAAGACTGTGTGACATCCTGATATATATGATATACTAGTGGTATTACTGTAGACTGAATCTAAAGTGAGTGTTCGCACTTACCTGATGCAGAGGATGAGATAAGGTGTCTGACTACACGCACATTCTGTTTTGTCTGCCGTTTCCAGATGTGCATTCCTTTACCATACTACACTAGTTGTGCTTTATCCATGCATGTACATGTATAGGAAATGGCAAATGACGTGCTCAGTTTTGCTGCACTGTATTTTCTTCTTCTTGTTACCCCATCCCATTGGTAGATACGTTCGTGGTCCAACATTGTCGTATAGTGGTTAGCACTCTGTATATGTAAGAAGGCTACGGTTCTACGATTCCCCTTCCCCTGTCATGTATTTGATAATAGCTAACTACAAGGGAATTCAATAGTGATCTTGAAGTCACCTTCTGGAGTTGTATGCCCCCAACACATAGCATTAATTTAAAACTACTACATGTACATACATATTTGCTAGCCTCGTTCCCATGCCCGCGATTTTTTCGGTTGCATGAAGGAAAATCACAGGGCCTGGTAACTAAAGTCACCTGATCAACTTACATGATAATCCACTTCGAATAACAGCTGCGTTATTGTACTGGAGACTTTCTTTCAGCGGTAAGTCTGTGGCACAAACGGGCTATAAAAAAAGCTACAAGAAGTGTAGATTCGCTATCTTCACTCGTGATCTTAGAATTGCACGTGTATTTGCCCACGCTCATAATTACGCTCATAATTACCTTTCTACTACCTTTCTACTCTTGGCCTCGCGCACGTGATTTTAGATCCCAGGCCCTGTGACAGCTTTCGTGTAACCAAAAATGGTGCGGGCCTGAACACGAGGTTACATATTTGCCCCATGCAATACCTAAAGTACATTGCAAACTAATGTGAGAAGATAAGCTTTCTGAGAGAGTAAAGTAATCCCGCAAAAATCGGGAACCAGCTGGGGATTGAACCCGGGACCTTCTGAATACTAGTCAGATGCTCTTACCAAATGAGCTACTGGACCCCCTTGGCAGAGGAACAGTAGGCAAGCTTTATATAGCCACTAAACCTGCTAGTAGCACTTGCCAGTAGTACAGTCGTACAGTTACATTTAAATTAAAACAGCACACCCAAATATTGTAAAACTGATCCAAAT
>CBDBCZ010000006.1:0-84086 GCA_965203295.1 Nitrospirales bacterium
AGAGCTAGTTATTCAAAGGCTTGTTTTGTTTGAATGATATTAGTCAGATAAAACACATGCTTAGGAAGTATCAATGTTCAAGAAAGGAACTGGTTATTCAAAGGCTTGTTTAGTTTGGTTGATGTTAGTCTGTAGATTAGGAAAGAAGGATTTTAATGAAAATTGTTAGTTGTGTTGGTCTCTAGCAAAGACTTTAAGCCAAAGTAACTAGCTACCTTTGATCTGGCCCTTCCCAACTGTTTAGGAAAAGAACTGGTTATTCAAAGACTTGTTTAGTTTGAATGATGTTAGTCTGAAGATTAGGAAAGAAGGATTTTTTTGAAAATTGTTAGTTTTGTTGGTCTCAGGCAAAGACTTTCAGCCAAAGTAACTGGCTACCATTGATCTGAAAAGAACTGGTTATTCAAAGGCTAGTTTAGTTTTGTTGATGTTAGCCTGAAGATTAGGTAAGAAGGATTTTATTTAAAAATGTTTGTTTCGTTGGTCTCTAGCAAAGACTTTAAGCCAAAATAACTAGCTGCCATTGATTTCACCCTTCCCAACTGTTTAGGAAAAGAACTGGTTAGTCAAAGACTTGTTAAGTTTGAATGATGTTAGTCTGAAGATTAGGAGAGAAGGATTTTATTGAAAATTGTTAGTTTTGTTGGTCTCAGGCAAAGACTTTCAGCAAAAGTAACTAGCTACCATTGATCTGACCCTCCCTGACTGTTTAGAAAAAGAATTGGTTATTTAAAGGCTTGTTTAGTTTGAATGATGTTAGTCTGAAGATTAGGAAAGAAGGATTTTATTGAAAATTGTCAGTTTTGTTGGTCTCTAGCAAAGACTTTAAGCCAAAGTAACTAGCTACCTTTGATCTGACCCTTCCCAACTGTTTAGGAAAAGAACTGGTTATTCAAAGGCCTGTTTAGTTTGCTTGATGTTAGTCTGCAGATTAGGAAAGAAGTATTTTATTGAAAATTGTTAGTTTTCTTTGTCTCTAGCAAAGACTTTAAGCAAAAGTAACTAGCTACCATTGATCTGACCCTTCCCAACTGTTTAGAAAAAGTACTGGTTATTCAAAGGCCTGTTTAGTTTTGTTGATGTTAGCCTGAAGATTAGGAAAGAAGGATTTTATTGAAAATTGCTAGTTTTGTTGGTCTCAGGCAAAGACTTTCAGCCAAATTAACTAGCTACCATTTATCTGACCCTTCCTAACTGTTTTTAAAATAGAACTGGTTATTCAAAAGCTTGTTTTGGTTGAATGATATTAGTCGGATACATTACATGCTTAGGAAGTATCAATGTTCAAAAAAGGAACTGGTTATTCAAAGGCTTGTTTAGTTTGGTTGATGTTAGTCTGAAGATTAGGAAAGAAGGATTTTATTGAAAATTGTTAGTTTAGTTTGTCTCTAGCAAAGACTTTAAGCCAAAGTAACTAGCTACCATTGATCTGACCCTTCCCAACTGTTTAGGAAAAGAACTGGTTATTCAAAGGCTATTTTAGTTTGAATGATGTTAGTCTGAAGATTAGAAAAGAAGGATTTTATTGAAAATTGTTAGTTTTGTGGTCTCTAGCAAAGACTTTAAGCCAAAGTAACTAGCTACCATTGATCTGACCCTTCCCAACTGTTTAGGAAAAGAACTGGTTATTCAAAGGCTATTTTAGTTTGAATGATGTTAGTCTGAAGATTAAGAAAGAAGGATTTTATTGAAAATTGTTAGTTTTGTGGTCTCTAGCAAAGACTTTAAGCCAAAGTAACTAGCTACCATTTATCTGACCCTTCCTAACTGTTTAGAAAAAGAACTGGTTATTCAAAGGCTTGTTTTGGTTGAATGATATTAGTCGGATACAATACATGCTTAGGAAGTATCAATGTTCAAGAAAGGAACTGGTTATTCAAAGGCTTGTTTAGTTTGGTTGATGTTAGTCTGAAGATTAGGAAAGAAGGATTGTATTGAAAATTGTTAGTTTTGTTGGTCTCTAGCAAAGACTTTAAGTTAAAGTAACTAGCTACCATTGATCTGACCCTTCCCAACTGTTTATGAAAAGAACTGGTTATTCAAAGGCTTGTTTAGTTTGAATAATGTTAGTCTGAAGATAAGAAAAGAAGGATTTTATTGAAAATTGTTAGTTTTGTTGGTCTCTAGCAAAGACTTTAAGTCAAAGTAACTAGCTACCATTTATCTGACCCTTCCTAACTATTTAGAAAAAGAACTGGTTATTCAAAGGCCTGTTTAGTTTTGTTGATGTTAGCCTGAAGATTAGGAAAGAAGGATTTTATTGAAAATTGTTAGTTTTGTTGGTCTCTAGCAAAGACTTTAAGCCAAAGTTACTAGCTACCATTGATCTGACCCTTCCGAACTATTTAGAAAATGAGCTGGTTATTCAAATGCTTGTTTTGTTTGAATGATATTAGTCAGATACAATACATGCTTAGGAAGTATCAATATTCAAGAAAGGAACTGGTTATTCAAAGGCTTGTTTAGTTTGGTTAATGTTAGTCTGAAGATTAGGAAAGAAGGATTTTATTTAAAATTGTTAGTTTTGTTGGTCTCAGGCAAAGACTTTCAGCCAAAGTAACTGGCTACAATTGATCTGACCCTTCCCAACTATTTAGGAAAACAACTGGTTATTCAAAGGCTTGTTTAGTTTGAATGATGGTAGTCAGATACAATACATGCTTAGGAAGTATCGTTGTTCAAGAAAGGAACTGGTTATTCAAAGGCTTGTTTAGTTTGCTTGATGTTAGTCTACAGATTAGGAAAGAAGTATTTTATAGAAAATCGTTAGATTTGTTGGTCTCTAGCAAAGACTTTGAGCCAAAGTAACTAGCTACCATTGATCTGTCCCTTCCCAACTGTTTAGGAAAAGAACCTGTTATTCAAAGGCTTGATTAATTTAAATGATGTTAGTCGGATACAATACATGTTTAGGAAGTGTCGATGTTCAAGAAAGGAACTGGTTATTCAAAGGCTTGTTTAGTTTGGTTGATGTTAGTCTGCAGATTAGGAAAGAAGGATTTTATTGAAAATATTTAGTTTTATTGGTCTCAGGCAAAGACTTTCAGCAAAAGTAACTAGCTACCATTGATCTGACCCTTCCTAACTGTTTAGGAAAAGAACTGGTTATTCAAAGGCTTGTTTAGTTTGAATGATGTTAGTCTGAAGATTAGGAAAGAAGGATTTTATTGAAAATTGTTAGTTTTGTTGGTCTCTAGCAAAGACTTTAAGCCAAAGTAACTAGCTACCATTTATCTGACCCTTCCCAACAGTTTAGAAAAAGAACTGGTTATTCAAAGGCCTGTTTAGTTTTGTTGATTTTAGCCTGAAGATCAGGAAAGAAGGATTTTATTAAAAATTGTTAATTTTGTTGGTCTCTTGCAATGACTTTAATTAAGCCTAAGTTACTAGCTACCATTGATCTGACCTTTCCGAACTATTTAGAAAAAGTGCTGGTTATTCAAAGGCTTGTTTTGTTTGAATGATATTAGTCAGATACAATACATGCTTAGGAAGTATCAATGTTCAAGAAAGGAACTGGTTATTCAAAGGCTTGTTTAGTTTGGTTGATGTTAGTCTGAAGATTAGGAAAGAAGGATTTTATTTTAAATTGTTAGTTTTGTTGGTCTCAGGCTAAGACTTTCAGCCAAAGTAACTGGCTACCATTGATCTGACCCTTCCCAACATTTTAGGAAAACAACTGGTTATTCAAAGGCTTGTTTAGTTTGAATGATGTTAGTCAGATACAATACATGCTTAGGAAGTATCGATGTTCAAGAAAGGAACTGGTTATTCAAAGGCTTGTTTAGTTTACTTGATGTTTGTCTGCAGATTAGGAAAGAAGTATTTTATAGAAAATCGTTAGTTTTGTTGGTCTCTAGCAAAGACTTTGAGCCAAAGTAACTAGCTACCATTGATCTGACCCTTCCCAATTGTTTAGGAAAAGAACCTGTTATTCAAAGGCTTGATTAGTTTTAATGATGTTAGTCGGATACAATACATGTTTAGGAAGTGTCGATGTTCAAGAAAGGAACTTGTTATTCAAAGGCTTGTTTAGTTTGGTTTATGTTAGTCTGAAGATTAGGAAAGAAGAATTTTATTGAAAATTGTTTGTTTTGTTGGTCTCAGGCAAATACTTTCAGCAAAAGTAACTAGCTACCATTGATCTGACCCTTCCTAACTGTTTAGGAAAAGAACTGGTTATTCAAAGGCTTGTTTAGTTTGAATGATGTTAGTCTGAAGATTAGGAAAGAAGGATTTTATTGAAAATTGTTAGTTTTGTTGGTCTCAGGCAAAGACTTTCAGCAAAAGTAACTAGCTACCATTGATCTGACCCTCCCTGACTGTTTAGAAAAAGAATTGGTTATTTAAAGGCTTGTTTAGTTTGAATGATGTTAGTCTGAAGATTAGGAAAGAAGGATTTTATTGAAAATTGTTAGTTTTGTTGGTCTCTAGCAAAGACTTTAAGCCAAAGTAACTAGCTACCATTGATCTGATTCTTCCCAACTGTTTAGAAAAAGAACTGGTTATTCAAAGGCCTGTTTAGTTTTGTTGATGTTAGCCTGAAGATTAGGAAAGAAGGATTTTATTGAAAATTGTTTGTTTTGTTGGTCTCAGGCAAATACTTTCAGCAAAAGTAACTAGCTACCATTGATCTGACCCTTCCTAACTGTTTAGGAAAAGAACTGGTTATTCAAAGGCTTGTTTAGTTTGAATGATGTTAGTCTGAAGATTAGGAAAGAAGGATTTTATTGAATATTGTTAGTTTTGTTGGTCTCAGGCAAAGACTTTCAGCAAAAGTAACTAGCTACCATTTATCTGACCCTTCCCAACTGTTTAGGAAAAGAACTGGTTATTCAAAGGCTTGTTTAGTTTGAATGATGTTAGTCTGAAGATTAGGAAAGAAGGATTTTATTGAAAATTGTTAGTTTTGTTGGTCTCTAGCAAAGACTTTAAGCCAAAGTAACTAGCTACCATTGATCTGATTCTTCCCAACTGTTTAGAAAAAGAACTGGTTATTCAGAGGCCTGTTTAGTTTTGTTGATGTTAGCCTGAAGATTAGGAAAGAAGGATTTTTTTGAAAATTGTTAGTTTTGTTGGTCTCTTGCAATGACTTTAATTAAGCCAAAGTTACTAGCTACCATTGATCTGACCTTTCCGAACTATTTAGAAAAAGTGCTGGTTATTCAAAGGCTTGTTTTGTTTGAAAGATATTAGTCATATACAATACATGCTTAGGAAGTATCAATGTTCAAGAAAGGAACTGGTTATTCAAAGGCTTGTTTAGTTTGGTTGACGTTAGTCTGAAGATTAGGAAAGAAGGATTTTATTGAAAATTGTTAGTTTTGTTGGTCTCTAGAAAAGACTTTAAGCCAAAGTAACTTGCTACCATTTATCTGAACCTTCCCAACTGTTTAGAAAAAGAGCTGGTTATTCAAAGGCTTGTTTTGTTTGAATGATATTAGTCAGATACAATACTTGCTTAGGAAGTATCAATATTCAAGAAAGGACCTGGTTATCCAAAGGCTTGTTTAGTTTGGTTGATGTTAGTCTGAAGATTAGGAAAGAAGGATTTTATTTAAAATTGTTAGTTTTGTTGGTCTCAGGCAAAGACTTTCAGCCAAAGTAACTGGCTACAATTGATCTTATTCTTCCCAACTGTTTAGGAAAACAACTGGTTATTCAAAGGCTTGTTTAGTTTGAATGATATTAGTCAGATACAATACATGCTTGGGAAGTATCAATATTCAAGAATGGAACTGGTTATTCAAAGGCTTGTTTAGTTTGGTTGATGTTAGTCTGAAGATTAGGAAAGAAGGATTTTATTTAAAATTGTTAGTTTTGTTGGTCTCAGGCAAAAACTTTCAGCCAAAGTAACTTGCTACCATTGATCCTACCCTTCCCAACTGTTTAGGAAAACAACTGGTTATTCAAAGGCTTGTTTAGTTTGAATGATGTTAGTCAGATACAATACATACTTAGAAAGTATCGTTGTTCAAGAAAGGAACTGGTTATTCAAAGGCTTGTTTAGTTTGCTTGATGTTAGTCTGCAGATTAGAAAAGAAATATTTTATAGAAAATCGTTAGATTTGTTGGTCTCTAGCAAAGACTTTGAGCCAAAGTAACTAGCTACCATTGATCTGTCCCTTCCCAACTGTTTAGGAAAAGAACCTGTTATTCAAAGGTTTGATTAGTTTTAATGATGTTAGTCGGATACGATACATGTTTAGGAAGTGTCGATGTTCAAGAAAGGAACTGGTTATTCAAAGGCTTGTTTAGTTTGGTTGATGTTAGTCTGCAGATTAGGAAAGAAGGATTTTATTGAAAATTGTTAGTTTTGTTTGTCTCAGGCAAAGACTTTCAGCAAAAGTAACTAGGTACCATTGATCTGACCCTTCCTAACTGTTTAGGAAAAGAACTGGTTATTCAAAGGCTTGTTTAGTTTGAATGATGTTAGTCTGAAGATTAGGAAAGAAGGATTTTATTGAAAATTGTTAGTTTTGTTGGTCTCTAGCAAAGACTTTAAGCCAAAGTAACTAGCTACCATTTATCTTACCCTTCCCAACTGTTTAGAAAAAGAACTGGTTATTCAAAGGCCTGTTTAATTTTTTTTTATGTTAGCCTGAAGATTAGGAAAGAAGGATTTTATTGAAAATTGTTAATTTTGTTGGTCTCTTGCAATGACTTTAATTAAGCCAAAGTTACTAGCTACCATTGATCTGACCTTTCCGAACTATTTAGAAAAGTGCTGGTTATTTAAAGGCTTGTTTTGTTTGAATGATATTAGTGAGATACAATACATGCTTAGGAAGTATCAATGTTCAAGAAAGGAACTGGTTATTCAAAGGCTTGTTTAGTTTGAATGATGTTAGTCTGAAGATTAGGAAAGAAGGATTTTATTGAAAATTGTTAGTTTTGTTGGTCTCTAGCAAAGACTTTAAGCCAAAGTAACTAGCTACCATTTATCTGACCCTTCCCAACTGTTTAGAAAAAGAACTGGTTATTCAAAGGCCTGTTTAGTTTTGTTGATTTTAGCCTGAAGATTAGGAAAGAAGGATTTTATTGAAAATTGTTAGTTTTGTTGGTCTCTTGCAATGACTTTAATTAAGCCAAAGTTACTAGCTACCATTGATCTGACCTTTCCGAACTATTTAGAAAAAGTGCTGGTTATTCAAAGGCTTGTTTTGTTTGAATGATATTAGTCAGATACAATACATGTTTAGGAAGTATCAATGTTCAAGAAAGGAACTGGTTATTCAAAGTCTTGTTTAGTTTGGTTGATGTTAGTCTGAAGATTAGGAAAGAAGGATTTTATTGAAAATAGTTAGTTTTGTTGGTTTCTAGCAAAGACTTTAAGCCAAAGTAACTTGCTACCATTTATCTGACCCTTCCCAACTGTTTAGAAAAAGAGCTGGTTATTCAAAGGCTTGTTTTGTTTGAATGATATTAGTCAGATACAATACATGCTTAGGAAGTATCAATATTCAAGAAAGGAACTGGTTATTCAAAGGCTTGTTTAGTTTGGTTGATGTTAGTCTGAAGATTAGGAAAGAAGGATTTTATTTAAAATTGTTAGTTTTTTTGGTCTCAGGTAAAGACTTTCAGCCAAAGTAACTGGCTACAATTGATCTTACCCTTCCCAACTGTTTAGGAAAACAACTGGTTATTCAAAGGCTTTTTTAGTTTGAATGATGTTAGTCAGATACAATACATGCTTAGGAAGTATTGATGTTCAAGAAAGGATCTTGTTATTCAAAGGCTTGTTTAGTTTGGTTGATATATGTCTGCAGATTAGGAAAGAAGTATTTTATAGAAAATCGTTAGTTTTGTTGGTCTCTAGCAAAGACTTTGAGCCAAAGTAACTAGCTACCATTGATCTTACCCTTCCAAACTGTTTAGGAAAAGAACTGGTTATTCAAAGGCTTGTTTAGTTTGAATGATGTTAGTCTGAAGATTGGGAAAGAAGGATTTAAATTTATTGAAAATTGTTAGTTTTGTTGGTCTCAGGCAAAGACTTTCAGCCAAAGTAACTGGCTACCATTGATCTGACCCTTCCCAACTGTTTAGGAAAAGAACTGGTTATTCAAAGGCTTGATTAGTTTTAATGATGTTAGTCGGATACAATACATGTTTAGGAAGTGTCGATGTTCAGAAAGGAACTGGTTATTCAAAGGCTTGTTTAGTTTGGTTGATGTTAGTCTGAAGATTAGGAAAGAAGGATTTTATTGAAAATTGTTAGTTTTGTTGGACTCAGGCAAAGACTTTCAGCAAAAGTAACTAGCTACCATTGATCTGACCCTTCCTAACTGTTTAGGAAAGGAACTGGTTTTTCAAAGGCTTGTTTAGTTTGGTTGATGTTAGTCTGAAGATTAGGAAAGAAGGATTTTATTGAAAATTGTTAGTTTTGTTGGTCTCTAGCAAAGACTTTAAGCCAAAGTAACTTGCTACCATTTATCTGACCCTTCCCAACTGTTTAGAAAAAGAGCTGGTTATTCAAAGGCTTGTTTTGTTTGAATGATATTAGTCAGATACAATACATGCTTAGGAAGTATCAATATTCAAGAAAGGAACTGGTTATTCAAAGGCTTGTTTAGTTTGGTTGATGTTAGTCTGAAGATTAGGAAAGAAGGATTTTATTTAAAATTGTTAGTTTTGTTGGTCTCAGGCAAAGACTTTATGCCAAAGTAACTGGCTACAATTGATCTTACCCTTTCCAACTGTTTAGGAAAACAACTGGTTATTCAAAGGCTTGTTTAGTTTGAATGATGTTAATCAGATACAATACATGCTTAGGAAGTATCGATGTTCAAGAAAGGAACTTGTTATTCAAAGGCTTGTTTAGTTTGGTTGACATATGTCTGCAGATTAGGAAAGAAGTATTTTATAGAAAATCGTTAGTTTTGTTGGTCTTTAGCAAAGACTTTGAGCCAAAGTAACTAGCTACCATTGATCTGACCCTTCCTAACTGTTTAGGAAAAGAACTGGTTATTCAAAGGCTTGTTTAGTTTCAATGATGTTAGTCTGAAGATTAGGAAAAAAGGATTTTATTGAAAATTGTTAGTTTTGTTGGTCTCAGGCAAAGACTTTCAGCCAAAGTAACTTGCTACCATTGATCTGACCCTTCCCAACTGTTTAGGAAAAGAACTGGTTATTCAAAGGGTTGATTAGTTTTCTTCCCAACTGTTTAGGAAAAGAACTGGTTATTCAAAGGGTTGATTAGTTTTAATGATGTTAGTCGGATACAATACATGTTTAGGAAGTGTCGATGTTCAAGAAAGGAACTGGTTATTCAAAGGCTTGTTTAATTTAGTTGATGTTAGTCTGAAGATTAGGAAAGAAGGATTTTATTGAAAATCGTTAGTTTTCTTGGTCTCTAGCAGAGACTTTAAGCCAAAGTAACTAGCTACCATTTATCTGACCCTTCCCAACTGTTTAGAAAAAGAACTGGTTATTCAAAGGCCTGTTTAGTTTTATTGATGTTAGCCTGAAGATTAGGAAAGAAGGATTTTATTGAAAATTGTTAGTTTAGTTGGTCTCAGGCAAAGACTTTCAGCCAAAGTAACTGGCTACCATTGATCTGACCCTTCCCAACTGTTTTGGAAAAGAACTGGTTATTCAAAGGCTTATTTAGTTGAATGATGTTAGTCATATACAATACACGCTTAGGAAATATCGATGTTCAAGAAAGGAACTTGTTATTCAAAGGCTTGTTTAGTTTGGTTGATGTTAGTCTGAAGATTAGGAAAGAAGGATTTTATTTAAAATTGTTAGTTTTGTTCATCTCAGGCAAAGACTTTCAGCCAAAGTAAATGGCTACCATTGATCTAACCCTTCCCAACTGTTTTGGAAAAGAACTGGTTATTCAAAGGCTTGTTTAGTTTGAATGATGTTAGTCAGATACAATACATGCTTAGGAAGTATCGATGTTCAAGAAAGGAACTGGTTATTCAAAGGCTTGTTTAGTTTGCTTGATGTTAGTCTGCAGATTAGGAAAGAAGTATTTTATAGAAAATCGTTAGTTTTGTTGGTCTCTAGCAAAGACTTTCAGCCAAAGTAACTAGCTACCATTGATCTGACCCTTCCCAACTGTTTAGGAAACGAACTGGTTATTCAAAGGCTAGTTTAGTTTGAATGATGTTAGTCAAATACAATACATCCTTAGGAAGTATCGATGTTCAAGAAAGGAAATGGTTATTCAAAGGCTTGTTTAGTTTAAATGATGTTGGTCGGATACAATACATGCCTAGGAAGTATCGATGTTCAAGAAAGGAACTTGTTATTCAAAGGCTTGTTTAGTTTGGTTGATGTTAGTCTGAAGATTAGGAAAGAAGGATTTATTTAAAATTGTTAGTTTTGTTGGTCTCTAGCAAAGACTTTAAGCCAAAGTAACAAGCTACCATTGATCTGACCCTTCCCAACTCTTTATGAAAAGAACTGGTTATGCAAAGGCTTGTTTAGTTTTGTTGACGTTAGCCTGAAGATTATGAAAGAAGGATTTTATTTAAAATCGTTAGTTTTGTTGGTCTCTAGCAAAGACTTTGAGCCAAAGTAACTAGCTACCATTGATCTGACCCTTCCAAACTGTTTAGGAAAAGAACTGGTTATTCAAAGGCTTGTTTAGTTTAAATGATGTTAGTCGGATTCAATACATGCTTAGGAAATATCAATGTTCAAGAAAGGAACTTGTTATTCAAAGGCTTGTTTAGTTTGGTTGATGTTAGTCTGCAGATTAGGAAAGAAGGATTTTATTGAAAATTGTTATTTTGTTGGTCTCTAGCAATGACTTTAAGCCGAAGTAACTAGCTACCATTGATCTGACCCTTCCCAACTGTTTAGGAAAAGAACTGGTTATTCAAAGGCTTGTTTAGTTTGAATGATGTTAGTCAAATACAATACATGCCTAGGAAGTATCGATGCTCAAGAAAGGAACTTGTTATTCAAAGGCTTGTTTAGTTTTGTTGATGTTTGTCTGAAGATCAGGAAAGAAGGATTTATTGAAAATTGTTAGTTTTGTTGGTCTCTGGCAAAGACTTTAAGCCAAAGTAACAAGCTACCATTGATCTGACCCTTCCCAACTGTTTAGGAAAAGAATTGGTTATGCAAAGGCTTGTTTAGTTTGAATGATGTTAGTCAGATACAATACATGCTTAGGAAGTTTCGATGTTCAAGAAAGGAACTGGTTATTCAAAGGCCGGTTTAGTTTGGTTGATGTTAGTCTGAAGATTAGGAAAGAAGTATTTTACTCAAAAATTGTTATTTTTTTTGTCTCTGGCAAAGACTTTAAGCCAAAGTAACTAGCTACCATTGATCTGACCCTTCCCAACTGTTTAGGAAACGAACTGGTTATTCAAAGGCTAGTTTAGTTTGAATGATGTTAGTCAAATACAATACATGCGTAGGAAGTATCGATGTTCAAGAAAGGATCTTGTTATTCAAAGGCTTGTTTAGTTTGGTTGATGTTTGTCTGAAGATTAGGAAAGAAGGATTTCATTGAAAATTGTTAGATTTGTTGGTCTCTGGCAAAGACTTTAAGCCAAAGTCACTAGCTACCATTGATCTGACCCTTCCCAACTGTTTAGAAAAAGAACTGGTTATTCAAAGGCTTGTTTAGATTGAATGATGTTAGTCAGATACAATACACGCTTAGGAAGTGTCGATGTTCAAGAAAGGAACTTGTTATTCAAGGGCTTGTTTAGTTTCGTTGATGTTAGTCTGAAGATTAGGAAAGAAGGATTTTAATGAAAATTATTAGTTTTGTTGGTCTCTAGCAAAGACTTTAAGCCAAAGTTACTAGCTACCTTTAATCTAACCCTTCCCAACTGTTTAGAAAAAGAGCTGGTTGTTCAAAAGCTTGTTTAGTTTGAATGATGTTAGTCTGAAGATTAGGAAAGAAGGATTTTATTGAAAATTGTTAGTTTTGTTGGTCTCTAGAAAAGACTTTAAGCCAAAGTAACTAGCTACCATTGATCTGACCCTTCCTAACTGTTTAGGAAAAGAACTGGTTGTTCAAAGGCTTGTTTCGTTTGAATGATGTTAGTCTGAAGATTAGGAAAGAAGGATTTTATTGAAAATTGTTAGTTTTGTTGGTCTCTAGCAAAGACTTTCACCCAAAGTAACTAGCTACCATTTATCTGACCCTTCCCAACTGTTTAGAAAAAGAGCTGGTTATTCAAAGGCTTTTTTTGTTTGAATGATATTAGTCAGATAAAATACATGCTTAGGAAGTATCAATGTTCAAGAAAGGAACTGGTTATTCAAAGGCTTGTTTAGTTTGGTTGATGTTGGTCTGAAGATTAGGAAAGAAGGATTTTATAGAAAATTGTTAGTTTTGTTGGTCTCAGGCAAAGACTTTCAGCCAAAGTAACTGGCTACCATTGATCTGACCCTTCCCAACTGTTTTGGAAAAGAACTGGTTATTCAAAGGCTTATTTAGTTTGAATGATGTTAGTCATATACAATACACGCTTAGGAAATATCGATGTTCAAGAAAGGAACTTGTTATTCAAAGGCTTGTTTAGTTTGGTTGATGTTAGTCTGAAGATTAGGAAAGAAGGATTTTATTGAAAATTGTTAGTTTTGTTCATCTCAGGCAAAGACTTTCAGCCAAAGTAAATGGCTACCATTGATCTGACCCTTCCCAACTGTTTTGGAAAAGAACTGGTTATTCAAAGGCTTGTTTAGTTTGAATGATGTTAGTCAGATACAATACATGCTTAGGAAGTATCGATGTTCAAGAAAGGAACTGGTTATTCAAAGGCTTGTTTAGTTTGCTTGATGTTAGTCTGCAGATTAGGAAAGAAGTATTTTATAGAAAATCGTTAGTTTTGTTGGTCTCTAGCAAAGACTTTCAGCCAAAGTAACTAGCTACCATTGATCTGACCCTTCCCAACTGTTTAGGAAAAGAACTGGTTATTCAAAGGCTTGTTTAGTTTAAATGATGTTGGTCGGATACAATACATGCCTAGGAAGTATCGATGTTCAAGAAAGGAACTTGTTATTCAAAGGCTTGTTTAGTTTGGTTGATGTTAGTCTGAAGATTAGGAAAGAAGGATTTATTTAAAATTGTTAGTTTTGTTGGTCTCTAGCAAAGACTTTAAGCCAAAGTAACAAGCTACCATTGATCTGACCCTTCCCAACTCTTTAGGAAAAGAACTGGTTATGCAAAGGCTTGTTTAGTTTGAATGATGTTAGTCAGATACAATACATGCTTAGGAAGTATCGATGTTCAAGAAAGGAACTGGTTATTCAAAGGCCGGTTTAGTTTGGTTGATGTTAGTCTGAAGATTAGGAAAGAAGAATTTTACTCAAAAATTGTTATTTTTTTTGTCTCTGGCAAAGACTTTAAGCCAAAGTAACTAGCTACCATTGATCTGACCCTTCCCAACTGTTTAGGAAACGAACTGGTTATTCAAAGGCTAGTTTAGTTTGAATGATGTTAGTCAAATACAATACATCCTTAGGAAGTATCGATGTTCAAGAAAGGAACTGGTTATTCAAAGGCTTGTTTAGTTTGGTTGATGTTAGTCTGCAGATTAGGAAAGAAGGATTTTATTGAAAATTGTTAGTTTTGTTGGTCTCTAACAAAGACTTTAAGCCAAAGTAACTAGCTACCATTGATTAGGAAAGAAGGATTTTATTGAAAATTGTTAGTTTTGTTGGTCTCTAGCAAAGACTTTAAGCCAAAGTAACTAGCTACCATTGATCTGACCCTTCCAAACTGTTTAGGAAAAGAACTTGTTATACAAAGGCTTGTTTAGTTTGAATGATGTTAGTCTGAAGATTAGGAAAGAAGGATTTTATTGAAAATTGTTAGTTTTGTTGGTCTCTAGCAAAGACTTTAAGCCAAAGTAACTAGCTACCATTGATCTGACCCTTCCTAACTGTTTAGGAAAAGAACTGGTTATTCAAAGGCTTGTTTAGTTTAAATGATGTTAGTCTGAAGATTAGGAAAGAAGGATTTTATTGAAAATTGTTAGTTTTGTTGGTCTCTAGCAAAGACTTTAAGCCATAGTAACTAGCTACCATTTATCTGACTCTTCCGAACTGTTTAGAAAAAGAACTGGTTATTCAAAGGCCTGTTTAGTTTTGTTGACGTTAGCCTGAAGATTATGAAAGAAGGATTTTTTGAAAATTGTTAGCTTTGTTGGTCTCTAGCAAAGACTCTAAGCCAAAGTCACTAGCTACCATTGATCAGACCCTTCCCAACTGTTTAGAAAAAGAGCTGGCTATTTAAAGGCTTTTTTTTGTTTGAATGATATTAGTCAGATAAAATACATGCTTAGGAAGTATCAATGTTCAAGAAAGGAACTGGTTATTCAAAGGCTTGTTTAGTTTGGTTGATGTTTGTCTGAAGATTAGGAAAGAAGGATTTCATTGAAAATTGTTAGATTTGTTGGTCTCTGGCAAAGACTTTAAGCCAAAGTCACTAGCTACCATTGATCTGACCCTTCCCAACTGTTTAGAAAAAGAACTGGTTATTCAAAGGCTTGTTTAGATTGAATGATGTTAGTCAGATACAATACACGCTTAGGAAGTGTCGATGTTCAAGAAAGGAACTTGTTATTCAAGGGCTTGTTTAGTTTCGTTGATGTTAGTCTGAAGATTAGGAAAGAAGGATTTTAATGAAAATTATTAGTTTTGTTGGTCTCTAGCAAAGACTTTAAGCCAAAGTTACTAGCTACCTTTAATCTAACCCTTCCCAACTGTTTAGAAAAAGAGCTGGTTGTTCAAAAGCTTGTTTAGTTTGAATGATGTTAGTCTGAAGATTAGGAAAGAAGGATTTTATTGAAAATTGTTAGTTTTGTTGGTCTCTAGAAAAGACTTTAAGCCAAAGTAACTAGCTACCATTGATCTGACCCTTCCTAACTGTTTAGGAAAAGAACTGGTTGTTCAAAGGCTTGTTTCGTTTGAATGATGTTAGTCTGAAGATTAGGAAAGAAGGATTTTATTGAAAATTGTTAGTTTTGTTGGTCTCTAGCAAAGACTTTCACCCAAAGTAACTAGCTACCATTTATCTGACCCTTCCCAACTGTTTAGAAAAAGAGCTGGTTATTCAAAGGCTTTTTTTGTTTGAATGATATTAGTCAGATAAAATACATGCTTAGGAAGTATCAATGTTCAAGAAAGGAACTGGTTATTCAAAGGCTTGTTTAGTTTGGTTGATGTTGGTCTGAAGATTAGGAAAGAAGGATTTTATAGAAAATTGTTAGTTTTGTTGGTCTCAGGCAAAGACTTTCAGCCAAAGTAACTGGCTACCATTGATCTGACCCTTCCCAACTGTTTTGGAAAAGAACTGGTTATTCAAAGGCTTATTTAGTTTGAATGATGCTAGTCATATACAATACACGCTTAGGAAATATCGATGTTCAAGAAAGGAACTTGTTATTCAAAGGCTTGTTTAGTTTGGTTGATGTTAGTCTGAAGATTAGGAAAGAAGGATTTTATTGAAAATTGTTAGTTTTGTTCATCTCAGGCAAAGACTTTCAGCCAAAGTAAATGGCTACCATTGATCTGACCCTTCCCAACTGTTTTGGAAAAGAACTGGTTATTCAAAGGCTTGTTTAGTTTGAATGATGTTAGTCAGATACAATACATGCTTAGGAAGTATCGATGTTCAAGAAAGGAACTGGTTATTCAAAGGCTTGTTTAGTTTGCTTGATGTTAGTCTGCAGATTAGGAAAGAAGTATTTTATAGAAAATCGTTAGTTTTGTTGGTCTCTAGCAAAGACTTTCAGCCAAAGTAACTAGCTACCATTGATCTGACCCTTCCCAACTGTTTAGGAAAAGAACTGGTTATTCAAAGGCTTGTTTAGTTTAAATGATGTTGGTCGGATACAATACATGCCTAGGAAGTATCGATGTTCAAGAAAGGAACTTGTTATTCAAAGGCTTGTTTAGTTTGGTTGATGTTAGTCTGAAGATTAGGAAAGAAGGATTTATTTAAAATTGTTAGTTTTGTTGGTCTCTAGCAAAGACTTTAAGCCAAAGTAACAAGCTACCATTGATCTGACCCTTCCCAACTCTTTAGGAAAAGAACTGGTTATGCAAAGGCTTGTTTAGTTTGAATGATGTTAGTCAGATACAATACATGCTTAGGAAGTATCGATGTTCAAGAAAGGAACTGGTTATTCAAAGGCCGGTTTAGTTTGGTTGATGTTAGTCTGAAGATTAGGAAAGAAGAATTTTACTCAAAAATTGTTATTTTTTTTGTCTCTGGCAAAGACTTTAAGCCAAAGTAACTAGCTACCATTGATCTGACCCTTCCCAACTGTTTAGGAAACGAACTGGTTATTCAAAGGCTAGTTTAGTTTGAATGATGTTAGTCAAATACAATACATCCTTAGGAAGTATCGATGTTCAAGAAAGGAACTGGTTATTCAAAGGCTTGTTTAGTTTGGTTGATGTTAGTCTGCAGATTAGGAAAGAAGGATTTTATTGAAAATTGTTAGTTTTGTTGGTCTCTAACAAAGACTTTAAGCCAAAGTAACTAGCTACCATTGATTAGGAAAGAAGGATTTTATTGAAAATTGTTAGTTTTGTTGGTCTCTAGCAAAGACTTTAAGCCAAAGTAACTAGCTACCATTGATCTGACCCTTCCAAACTGTTTAGGAAAAGAACTTGTTATACAAAGGCTTGTTTAGTTTGAATGATGTTAGTCTGAAGATTAGGAAAGAAGGATTTTATTGAAAATTGTTAGTTTTGTTGGTCTCTAGCAAAGACTTTAAGCCAAAGTAACTAGCTACCATTGATCTGACCCTTCCTAACTGTTTAGGAAAAGAACTGGTTATTCAAAGGCTTGTTTAGTTTAAATGATGTTAGTCTGAAGATTAGGAAAGAAGGATTTTATTGAAAATTGTTAGTTTTGTTGGTCTCTAGCAAAGACTTTAAGCCATAGTAACTAGCTACCATTTATCTGACTCTTCCGAACTGTTTAGAAAAAGAACTGGTTATTCAAAGGCCTGTTTAGTTTTGTTGACGTTAGCCTGAAGATTATGAAAGAAGGATTTTTTGAAAATTGTTAGCTTTGTTGGTCTCTAGCAAAGACTCTAAGCCAAAGTCACTAGCTACCATTGATCAGACCCTTCCCAACTGTTTAGAAAAAGAGCTGGCTATTTAAAGGCTTTTTTTTGTTTGAATGATATTAGTCAGATAAAATACATGCTTAGGAAGTATCAATGTTCAAGAAAGGAACTGGTTATTCAAAGGCTTGTTTAGTTTGGTTGATGTTAGTCTGAAGATTAGGAAAGAAGGATTTTATAGAAAATTGTTAGTTTTGTTGGTCTCAGGCAAAGACTTTCAGCCAAAGTAACTGGCTACCATTGATCTGACCCTTCCCAACTGTTTTGGAAAAGAACTGGTTATTCAAATGCTTATTTAGTTTGAATGATGTTAGTCATATACAATACACGCTTAGGAAATATTGATGTTCAAGAAAAGAACTTGTTATTCAAAGGCTTGTTTAGTTTGGTTGATGTTAGTCTGAAGATTAGGAAAGAAGGATTTTATTGAAAATTGTTAGTTTTGTTCATCTCAGGCAAAGACTTTCAGCCAAAGTAAATGGCTACCATTGATCTGACCCTTCCCAACTGTTTTGGAAAAGAACTGGTTATTCAAAGGCTTGTTTAGTTTGAATGATGTTAGTCAGATACAATACATGCTTAGGAAGTATCGATGTTCAAGAAAGGAACTGGTTATTCAAAGGCTTGTTTAGTTTGCTTGATGTTAGTCTGCAGATTAGGAAAGAAGTATTTTATAGAAAATCGTTAGTTTTGTTGGTCTCTAGCAAAGACTTTCAGCCAAAGTAACTAGCTACCATTGATCTGACCCTTCCCAACTGTTTAGGAAAAGAACTGGTTATTCAAAGGCTTGTTTAGTTTAAATGATGTTGGTCGGATACAATACATGCCTAGGAAGTATCGATGTTCAAGAAAGGAACTTGTTATTCAAAGGCTTGTTTAGTTTGGTTGATGTTAGTCTGAAGATTAGGAAAGAAGGATTTATTTAAAATTGTTAGTTTTGTTGGTCTCTAGCAAAGACTTTAAGCCAAAGTAACAAGCTACCATTGATCTTACCCTTCCCAACTCTTTAGGAAAAGAACTGGTTATGCAAAGGCTTGTTTAGTTTGAATGATGTTAGTCAGATACAATACATGCTTAGGAAGTATCGATGTTCAAGAAAGGAACTGGTTATTCAAAGGCCGGTTTAGTTTGGTTGATGTTAGTCTGAAGATTAGGAAAGAAGAATTTTACTCAAAAATTGTTATTTTTTTTGTCTCTGGCAAAGACTTTAAGCCAAAGTAACTAGCTACCATTGATCTGACCCTTCCCAACTGTTTAGGAAACGAACTGGTTATTCAAAGGCTAGTTTAGTTTGAATGATGTTAGTCAAATACAATACATCCTTAGGAAGTATCGATGTTCAAGAAAGGAACTGGTTATTCAAAGGCTTGTTTAGTTTGGTTGATGTTAGTCTGCAGATTAGGAAAGAAGGATTTTATTGAATATTGTTAGTTTTGTTGGTCTCTAACAAAGACTTTAAGCCAAAGTTACTAGCTACCATTGATTAGGAAAGAAGGATTTTATTGAAAATTGTTAGTTTTGTTGGTCTCTAGCAAAGACTTTAAGCCAAAGTCACTAGCTACCATTGATCTGACCCTTTCCAACTGTTTAGAAAAAGAGCTGGTTATTCAAAGGCTAGTTTAGTTTGAATGATGTTAGTTAAATACAATAATCCTTAGGAAGTATCGATGTTCAAGAAAGGAACTGGTTATTCAAAGGCTTGTTTAGTTTTCTTGATGTTTGTCTGCTGATTAGGAAAGAAGGATTTTATAGAAAATCGTTAGTTTTGATAGTCTCTAGCAAAGACTTTGAGCCAAAGTAACTAGCTACCATTGATCTGACCCTTCCCAACTGTTTAGGAAAAGAACTGGTTATTCAAAGGCTTGTTTAGTTTAAATGATGTTAGTCGGATACAATACATGCTTAGGAAGTATCGATGTTCAAGAAAGGAACTGGTTATTCAAAGGCTTGTTTAGTTTGGTTGATGTTAGTCTGAAGATTAGGAAAGAAGGATTTTATCGAAAATTGTTAGTTTTGTTGGTCTCTGGCAAAGACTTTAAGCCAAAGCAACTAGCTACCATTGATCTGACCCTTCCCAACTGTTTAGAAAAAGAACTGGTTATTCAAAGGCTTGTTTAGTTAAAATGATGTTAGTCAGATACAATACATGCTTAGGAAGTATCTATGTTCAAGAAAAGAACTTGTCATTCAAAGGCTTGTTTAGTTTTGTTGATGTTAGTCTGCAGATTAGGAAAGAAGGATTTTATTGAAAATTGTTAGTTTTGTTGGTCTCAGGCAAAGACTTTCAGCCAAAGTAACTAGCTACCATTGATCTGACCCTTCCTAACTGTTTAGGAAAAGAACTGGTTTAAGATTCAATAGCTTGTTTAGTTTGAATGATATTAGTCACATACAATACATACTAAGTAAGTAAGTGTTTTCACTATAAATTGGTACAATTTTAGCTTTATTGGTCTCAGGAAACTTTCAGTCAAAACAACTAGCTACCATTGATCTGACCCTTACTAACTGTCTAGGTAGAGAACTGGTTTAAGATTCAATAGCTTGTTTAGTTTGAATGATGTTAGTCAGATAAAATACATTCTTAGGAAATAAGGGTTTTCACTGAAAATTATCTGTTTTATTGGTCTCAGGCAAAGACTTTCAGCCAAACTAAGTAGCTACCATTAATCTGACCCTTCCCAACTGTTTAGGAAAAGAACTGGTTGTTCAAAGGCTTGTTCAGTTTGAATGATGTTAGTCAAATATCTAGTGCTTGTTCGTTCACTTGACTTCAACAAAAACTTACTTCAAAACGTGCTATATCTCTTCAAATCTTATTTCAACTCTCTAACAAAACCACACCAATATCCCTGAAACCATACACAAACTAAGGACATATCAATGTTTAACACAGCTACCTATAAACTATACTACTAAGTCCGCAAAGTTCTGTCACTCAGATACTCAGGGTGGGGAATTTTGCATCACACATATGTATGGCATAGTGCTGCCAGAAAAAATTGCTCCACCAAACCCTCTAATGTTGGGAGACCAGGAAACTATTGAAATCCTACACATACGTAAGTAGACATCATTCTTGTTAGGCTTAACCACATAATTGGAAGATTGTTAGACAATGAAAAGACTCTCTTTTAGCAAATACATAGCTACATGTAATACATATTCAGATGACTGCCATACGACATCATGCAGCGTCAAACCCAGGATTCGAGGCTAACACAACATCAGGGTGCGCCTGACTGAGCTCGCCGCATGCTTATCTACACCACAGGCCTATATGGAAGTTACACCTTCTTATAACTCTCTTGAGGGTGGGGAATTGTTACTCTTGCCTTCCCCATACTATTCTTGAAGGGAGTTAAGCCCATGTTTAGTTCAGGAACCCTACTGAGAAACAGCTTTGAAGCCTTTGTAAGTATCATTTCAGATTAGATGCCTACTTTACACATATACTTAACAATGTAGGTGTGCACGTACTTGTTAAGTTTGCATATTATACATACATACATGCTCATGTATGTACCCTCGCCCTACCTAAAACAAGAATTTAGGTCTGTCTGGGAATGCGACTACTAGAAAAGTAGAAAGAAAATACCAACCAGCTGCAGATATCTAGATTTACTATACAAATCTGTGATTGCTTGTCATATCAGCACACCAATTGTCAATGGTGTTGAGGATTGTACAAAGCATGCACACACACACACACACACACATACCACACACACTGCGTGTGTAGGTACAGTGATAGAGGCACTCTGTGAATCAGATGTAAATCTTCCATGCTTTTTTTCTCATGCAGGCCCAAACCCCTAATCCCTCGGTGGGTCACGAACTACCTCCTGCCCATCTCTTTCCTATGGCAGGTGAACTGTTCCCAGTGTATGTGTACACAGTAACTGTTAGCCTTTGATTCCGACAGCCTAACCTAGTTAAATATTTGAGAGCCACTGCCTATTTACCTCCTCCTGTGGACAACCAACTTTCAAACGTATTTGCCTTCTCCTATGGACAGTCAACTTGCAAATGTATGTAGCCGTAAACGGAAGTGTTTTGTTAGGCTGTCTCAACTAAATTTAGTGAAACTGCTAACTCATGGTGGGCTTCCAAATCTTCTTCACTACCTAGGAAACTAAGCTGATGTAGCTAATTGGCCTACAAACTTTCAGTAGCTTCTATTGTACTCGCTATGCAATGATGTACTTAATGTACAAGAAAAGTACAGATACACAAACAGACAGGCTATTAAGAGTGCATCCTATAGCTATGTAGGTGTGTGCATTCACTTGTGACTTCGGCATTTGACATGGATGCTTGTATGTTCCTAGTGCAAGAACAATATTAATTAATTGAAGATCTGCTACTTTTACGTATGTGGCACTACCCGCAAAACCATTAATATAACAATCTCTTGACCATTGCCAGAGAAGTAAATGGTTAGTTCAAATAGGTATCTACATGTAAATGATTTGCTTTAGTGTGGAGCTTGCCACAATCTATTTCCCTCCTTTCCCCACCTTCTATGGGCTAGTACTGAGTAAAGATTTTGATACCGCGTTGATTTGTATAGCCCATAATAAAGGCCCAATCTGAAAGGTGTTTTTAAAAGGTGCCAGTGAAAATCGCTGCCAAGAAACAGATCTTTCTAAAATGGGCAGCAAACATTGGCATACTCATTCTGTTTGTTAAGACACTGGCCAATTGAGAGCTGTTTCTTTGGCAATGAAAGAGACAATTGAAACAGTTTCATTGGCAAACTGTAGTGTAAATCTACTGCCAAAATACTGTACATTGTAGGTCTATCTTTGGCAATAAAAACCTAGTTTGTTTCTTCGGAATAAAATGACTTTTCATTGGCAGACTCATGGTCAATGGATTCCTTTGGCAAGACGTTGGCCAAAATCTTTCTTGGCAATTGAAGTCCAGCGTTTGGCAAGAAATTGCTCCGACAGATGGTAAAGCTATATCCTTGTTTCCATCGGCGGACCTCAACCTTGCCGTAAGGACTTCAAAGACCTAGAAGCTAGCTGTAACCTTTCATATGAATTACAACGGACTTATAGAAAACTGAAGTGGTTGCAGAAAAATTCATTATACATATACTCTGGGTGGGTGGGGAGGGAGATGAGCAGAGCAATGTAGTAATGACGGTCTTTCAGTCCGTTCATCTCGTATTGGTCTTCTTTGTTTCATGTGAGTGAGTAGCTTAATTATTTTCTTGGAATGCTGCTCAGATACGTAAGTGTGTAGCTAATAATCACTATTCTCAAACTTGTTATCATTCACCAAGTTGCCGCATAAGCTAGACTATATGAAAGTGTGGGAGTCTGCCAACACTGTAAAAGGGCTCAAGTAGAGATCGATTGTTTTTTTCTTATACAACATATGGAGGTACATACATATTTGGCTGGTGGGTTGTTGGCACATTAAGAAATTGGACGATGTTATGATTATCCCTATATTTAATGCCTGTGGAATGGAGTCTTATCAAACCACTTCCAGAACAAAATAATTATGAACCTCAGTGTTGAAACAGTGGAACTGCCCTACGTAGCTTTGTACGAACAAAAGCTTTGTTGCTATGTTATATATGTACGGACCACAGTGTCCTTGAAATAATATTCCTTTGACTCAACACCAATAGCCTCGAATGAATCTATATGACCACAGGCCTCTGCTGTCAAGTAGGATTTGCAGGGTTGTACTCTCTTGTCTTGATCTCACATCCTGCTGAGCTTAGGGTTTGTGTCTTCTTTGCCTTGATTCAAGCAGCCTCCTACTACAGTTACCATGGTTTAGAAGTCTCCAGGTCTGAGCTGAGTAAAGTGGCACATATTTCCTCAATACCTGATGGAATCCACTTCAGCAGGGTTGTGATACCAGCATAACACAACATCAGTACGTGCTTTCGGACAAACAGAGCGAACAGCAAAGGTGACCATATCCCTTTTTGGGGCACTCCAAATAGATCAAACAACACTCACATGATCTCCTGCTCTGCCACCCACACCCTCCCAGCATACCATAGATCTCTCCCACAACCACTTAACTGCCGATTAGCTTAAACCATTGCTATAGCAATGGTATGCTGTCTACAGTACTAGTCACTGACAAGCTTCTGACTGACATGCAGCAAGCCAGAGCTCTAAAAATCATAGCCATAGTGTGTGGTGTCATGCCTACTGTAAAACGAAGTGGAATACAGACACCTCCACGACGTACTCTCGTGGTCAACAATTATTGGACATATGGTAGCAAATCTTTTGTTCAATTTTCACTGGCCATCAGCTACAAACTATGTTCATAAACTACTCATGAATAATTCCACAGTGATAAGATGTATCAAGAATGTAAGCTACTTCCACTGCTAATGATAAGAATGTAAGCTACGTACTTCCACTGCTTTAAATCATAACAAGATGTACAGCTGTGGTAATTTTTATTCCTCCAGTCAAACCGGCCAAACAAGTTATCCACCACACTGTCTCAGGATCACTCCTGGCCCAGTCCTACCTCTCAACCATCCTACTGTTTGCTGGGCTCTACACCCTTGAATACCGATTCAATGTAAGTTGAGCCTGTGGCTGAATCTCGAGTTTGTATATGTACTAGAGAAAGGAAAGCACTCTTGTATCGTACGTATGTAGTAGAAGATATATAAGGTAATCACTAAGAATATGTATGACATCACACAGAGTGCTGTTTTACTGGATCCGAGGGAGAAATATCTGATGCACTCAACATAGGTCAGGGGGTGGCACAGGGTTGTAGAATGTTGCCTATCCTCTTTCCCATGTTTATCAATCAGCTGTTAGATGAAGTCGAGAAGGCTGGGATTGGCATTACCATTAAGAAGGATGTTAAGGAGTATGATCCACAGTATCACAAAATGGTTACTTGGAAGTATTCCATATAATACAACAAAAGTAATCCATGTCATCAGACATAATACTGAAAACCACCGACAGTCACAAGTATTACTTGTCAGATTCTTGTAGCAACCCTGAAACGAATCCATTATTATAATTATGCAGTGTTTGATTTCGAATTCGCTTCATCACATTATTACTTCTCCAAGATCACTACCACACTCACAAGCACTGCTCCTATTATCAAACTGCCTTGTGAAGAACCAAGTATTAGAACAGTTTGAAGTATCATTACCACTAGTATTCATAGAGTGGTGATATACTTGCTTGTTCTGCCATTGAGTGGTAGTACTTCCTTCAACTATCACCAACACACTGAGAAGAGCAATCACTAGAGCCATGCATGGTACCACAACACAAAGATCGACAACTGATTTTCCTTTCATTAAGCTCATTTGACGGAAAACAGCCTTGGTTTCCCTAACATATATAGTTGCTTGGTAAAGCTTCTTTAAAGCAATTTAATGAATTGTGTGATGAAGTACACTAAATGTGTTGTTGTTTACACTACACTAACAATCGTAATTTTAGGATAGGTGTGTGCACGGTTCTGGAAACCCTGCCTGTATTGGATTCAGGTGTGAGTCATGCTTAATTCGAATGTGTACCATTCACCTTCGTCTCTATTTGCAGTATGGAATTTTGGTGACTCCCCTACTCTTCCATACTGACCATTTGCCATGGTTTAATTCCTTAATGCATAGTGGCTTGAAACACACTTCTGTATATAACTGCATCAACTTACGAAAGCAAGGTAAATCATAAGTGCTTACCCAAAATATCCTCATTCATACATAGACATAGATATCATTATCACCACAACACTGCACCTCCAAGTACACTACCACATTCATAAGAGCTATGATAACTACGGTGTTTAAATAAAAAAAATAGCTAGTTAGTAATCCAGCAAACTTCTAACTATATACTGCTAATTTCCAATTTTAGCGAAAGTGTAGTCAAGACTGGTGATTCTTAACTGAATTATTAATTGCTGTTTCAATAACAACTACACAGGATGAGTGAAAAATGCAGAGAAAACAACAATAGCTGCTACATGCAGCAGCAATCATCTCATTTTATTGCCTTATTATTTCCCTGATCCAAATATGGCGTGCTTCATTACTGTTTCATAGTTTGGGTATTGCTGTGAAAACTCCAATTGCTGCCAACTAGCTAGACTAACTTGTACAACTGGGGGAGGGGGCGCTCCAGCCTAGCATCAAGGCCAAGAAAAGTAATGTTGATTCAAAGATCCTCATTACTGCCCACTCTTGTATTTTAAAGCTCATGGTCCACTGTTTGTGTATGTGAGTACTACATACATGAAAACTACAGCAATATAATAGGATAACAGGCAAATTGTATAAATACAACACAGATTTTTTTACAACGGCAAAGATTTGCGTGAGGATACTCGGCTATGCGGCGAAATAATATCTCAATTTGACTTATTTTAAGTCTGGAAAATATAAAAGAGACCAAAACAATGACCCCCTCAAATGGGGATTTTACGCAGTACATTACACACTTGAATTTGGGAATATCAATTGGTATATAATTGTACAATTCAAACACAACTTGACAACCCTTTAATACAGCAAAAACAATTTTATCATAAATGTCTGGCTCAATGCTCATTTTAAGTAAATACGTCATTAATTAATGGTAAATGTACGTACAATTCAACAATTAACCTAGTACCACACAAATACAATATCAGCATCAAAATTTGATAGTATCTGACTCAATGCTATGCATACCACCATCAGACTCCTCACTTTCATTGAACGGTTCAGAGAGGAGGGCTGTATACTGCTCTGCATTGACGATCCTGTCTGCCAGTGATTCCTCTGAGCCTGAGTGAGCCACTGCACTACAACCTCCACACGGCATTAAAGCACAGCTCCTTTGACAGATTTTTTTAGTGCATCTTCGATGACTGAAGCATTTATACAACATTAGGGTGATAAAAAACAAGAGTGGAATTACAGAAAATATTGCGGTTATGTAATCTGTTAGTTTCCTAATGTTGTGTTGTACAAGAAAAGAATCTGTACTGTATGCTATAACATCAGCAGTGCTTGAAACACCAAATAGGCATACTATAAAAAGCAGACATATCATGATAATATTATGAGCAGGGAACTTATAAGGATGGAGTACAGCAAGTAGAAATAGTAAAACAAGCAATAAGAAAATGGCGCATGGTATCATGAACCTATTACTTGGAAACATGCCATATACTACACTCAAAGCAATTCGTATTAAATGCTGAAATCAACCGACAGTCACAAGTATTATTTGTCCGGTTCTTGTAGCAACCCTGAAATGAATCCATAAATATATGAAGTATTTCCCCTCGAATTCTGCAATAATTTGGACACCTCTGAAAGCACCGACACGGATACAGGCACAACATCACCAAAGGAAGGATATTAAACACAAGAAGCACTGCAAGTGCCAGTATGCCAAATGGGAGGTGTTCTGGGCCAAAGTATGGACCACTGATCCATCAAAGAGGAGGTAATACTTTTCGTTTCTCTCTTCATGAATATTGAAGATACTCACAGGAACCAAAACATCAAATGACACACTAAGAAACTTGAAATATGAAAGCAAAAGAAAAGTACAGAAGGCATCTATCAAAGAGCTTTTAATATTCCACTCTCTTCTAAAACTAACAAAACAACGATGAAAAGGTTTCCAGAGCCATACAATTAATCTAAAATTGTGATGGTGAAGCTCAACCAAAATATAAGAAGTAACCATTAGAACAAGAGGGTAGACAGCTATGGCATAGTCTAGAATTAAGACATGGAGTGTGGTCGTCTTAGGGTGCATACAAAATGGTGGATACAGCAGGCGGAAGAAGTCTAAATTCCAAATGCCATATATTGATACTAAACTGAACACAGCTAAGGTAGCAGCCTGTTGTTTCCAACGGTGAAAATAAAGTGGGTGCATTGCAGCAGGAAAAGTTATCAACTGGCTGAATAAAATAAAAACATCCAATAGTCCTGCAGTTACACTTACTCGAAAAATGATCACCACAAGAAAGAATACTGTAAGCGGTCAAAATGCAGCTGCCACATGTCGTACATTTTTGAGTCTTTCATCTGCTATCAAGGGACTCAACATAGTAACTGGAGAAGGTTTCGGGAACCACCTCCATTTAGAATTTGTGTACATGCATGACGTAAGGGTATATAGCCATGACTTACCCCAATTAAAGGGGTGGGATCAGATTACTATGACAAGTGACATCATTTTCATCATATCACTGATGAGTTTCAATGAAGAAAACAAACCAGATTTTGTGATCACATAATAGCACAAGTGTAAGTATAATTATCTGCACAGAACAGTAGCAGTACTGCATGCATGATTTTCAGCATATATATGCAATGTTGCTACAAGTAATATGGAAGGCTAGCTAGCATTGATATCAGTAACCACAACAATACCATTGTGAACTCTTCAAGAGAAGAAAGCTTTCTGAGAGAGTAAAGAAATCCCGAAAAAATCGGGACCCAGCTGGGGATTGAACCCAGGACCTTCTGAATACTAGTCAGATGCTCTTACCAATTGAGCTACTGGAGCCCCCTTGGCAGAGGAGCAGTAGGCAAGCTTTATGTAGCCACTAAACCCGCTAGTAGCACTTGCCAGTAGGACCCAGCCAATTCCAAATGTAATTACTCTCTCATTATGGGCCTCTCCCCCATCTAAACACGAGAAACATGCTACACCCAAACTTAGCCTGAATCAGTCTGCCGGGGTAATTAAACCACCAAAGACACAGAACTGAAAACTAAGTACTCACATTGTGAACTCTTCAAGAGAAGAAAGCTTTCTGAGAGAGTAAAGAAATCCCGAAAAAATCGGGACCCAGCTGTATATCTCTTCCACACAGTACTACAGGCCAGACTGTATACAAGTCCTGCAGACATAACACCAAGGGTGCTACAGCTTTGGTAAGGATCCTAGATTATAACGTAGCCTTGCTTTTAGAGAGAGTAGATGAAGCATTGAGATACAGAGAATATAAAGACTTTAATGATGGCTTACATAGTAAAGTTAAACTCAGGAACGCGATTGATGTTAAGTTTTGGTCTGGTACTAATGGTCTGAATGAAGATATCAGGAGTAAAAATGATGATAGGCAGTGTAAGTTATGTGGGGAAGAATGGTACATGTGCTCTGGGAGTGTCCTGTGTATGATACTATTAGAAATACTTTCATGGAAGACTTAGACAATCTGTTGGTGGAAGATTTTAAAGAGTTTAGTGTACTCAATAATTAGGAGAGGGCGGGCTTTGTTTTATATACGTAGGTGTGAGGATTTGGAAAGCTTCTAGCAATCTTCCTGTATTCTCCACAGTAGGTACAACTGTGACACAACACTTTACTTCAATGGATGTACACTGCGTATGCATGTGATATTCATTGATAAGCTCTACTTATAGCTAATTATCCCTGGTTTCATGGTCCTGCAATTCAATGAGTTCCTTACAAATACACTGTGGTTTCATGACCTCTAGAATTTCTAACCTGTAAGGGTTTATATACCCCACTGGACTTCAACAGTTTTACTCTACTGTGCAGAATGGATGCAGCATCTGGGTGTGGAGTTTGGATGTGACATGCATCAACTATAAGCATATGGCATCCATGCTCCAATTATTGAAGTAGTGTGACACGTGCCATGGTGGATCCTACTGTGCAGAATATAGTGAATTCATGAAGGCTTCCAGAAGCTGTACATCTAGATAGGCTGACAAACATGGTTTCATGATGAAAATCTAGCTGTACATGTGTATCTCAAAGCTAAAATCGTACTTTAAGCATCTGTATATTGCTCTGGCTGTTGTTGCTCACTTATAAGTCTTAGTTACTAAGCCTTGGTGGTTCAAGAAATCCCATGGGCCATCAGATAGATAAAGAACATAGGATACTTTTATTAAGAAACCACCCAGTTTGATGATCTAACCTCAAAGTTCAAATAATTGGAATAATGTCACTGATGACATGCTCCTTCCTATTGTCATGCAGGCAATTCATGATGTTACCAGAAAGCTATATACGTACCCAGCAAGCTAATAAACAGGGCATTGATGGGAAGAATGCATGCAGTGTATCTAGGTGTATTACAACTACTGGCAACCTTCCTGTATTCTTCACAGCATCAACCAGCATGGCACATGTCTCACACTCCAGCTTGGATGTCACATTCATAGACTATGCAAGCTCCAATTATTGGAGTAGGATTACACCTGGTTCTATGGCCCCATATCACCTGTAGTTAAATGAGTCCCTTAGAACTAACTAATGTTTCACGACCTGTAGAATATGTACAACTGTAAGGTTTATATCCCCCTAGACTGCAACAGTGGTACTGTGTATGCTGGCATTTACTTTGTTACCTGTCACTTGGTTCAGTCTGTCTCTTTCTCGCGATTTATACTGTTAAGTGATTGCTAAACCCAACAGTTACATTGAAATCCCCTAAAAATGAATATATGTGAACTAGGGACGGTTCTATTCATCACATTTCTTATTTACCGACGATAGAGTCCACATTTTTAATACAGTCACAACTAGAATACGATGGGGGCTGAGCAAATGCGGACTCTGGATACGTGTTCATATTGGCTTATTATATATACGTAGAGACACATCCGTGTCAATGTAGCAAGCTACCATACAAGTTTAACAGGTCCGCCAAGTGTGTATGCAGGTTATACACCTTATTACTAATTCAAACCAGTAGCTGGGACAGCTGGGTTCTAGGCTAGATGCAGACAGTTACCAGTAATACCATGAGTGTTTTCCTGCAGCCTAGCAACACTGTAGGTAAATTCTAAATAAGCTCCTTCAGCCAAGAGGCTGGTCTGCCAGGAGGTCATAATACATCTAATACAGAAACAGAACCTAACTAAGAAGTACGATAAGCATGTAACAAGTGAAAACATTATCTTTTCGAACCAAAGCGGGACAGTAACAATTCAGTTCTTTGAAGTGTACACTGGACGTAATTGCTCCAGTAGCCATCCTTCAGCACCTAGCTACCTGTAACTAATTTGCTTGCTTCAAGTCAGTTGTAGCACTCTATGTCATAAATTTACTGTACCCACAAACAATTGTCCTTACTCACCTTTAGCACAATATACCATGCAGAGACAGGCTGGGACCATCTGGCTAATGGCCTTTCTATTGATAAATGCCCACAAAATGCATGCAGTTGGCAGCAATCAAACTTTTCTTTGTAGCCATAAATGAAAGTCATGCTAGTAAATACCATCTTCCTAACTGGCTACTCCCAGTTTAGTGAGTTGGCTGGATGATTCTACATGTACTGAAAATGCATTGGCATACTTATTTCAACAGCACAGCTATTGACTGTGGTCTCACTGCTTTCACACATTAGAATATTTCTCACATCCAGAAGCATGAGCCCCACGAAGCCTAGCTTGCAAGACATTCTGACCTTATTTTTCTGAAGATGTAGACTTCTCCACTTCTACCTTGCTCCAAGGGATGTCATGGAGCACCCAACTCATGCAACTGCCAGTCAGGTCAAGACTGCACATGATAAAAGACATGATTATTAATTAACACTCTTAAAACTCTCAGTTCAATAATATATTCATATAGGGAGGTTTGCAAGTTGGTTGTCCACAAGAGAAGGCAAATGGGTAGTGACTCTCAGGTTCCTAACTAGGTTAGGCTGTCATAATCAAAAGCTAACAGTTTACACATGTTCTGCTATTTGCCTATTGCCCTGGACAAACACCCCCCCTCCCCCCCCCCCCCCACCCAAAAAAGTATTGGATTCACTCAAGAATGACTACATAATACATTACAAGACTAAATGGAGTCAACATCTGCTCTTTTGTTGCAATCGTTCTCATAAAATCAAATTGAATACATGTACAGGTATAACTAGACATTAAATTTGACTGACAGGCTCCTGTGACCCTCTCCAGCTCTACCACATCCGATTGGTTTGATCCTTAAACGCGATGGGTTCCAGGATCTAAGGCTGTCAAAGTTACTGGACTAGGACCTGTATTCGCAGCAGAAAATGAATTCGTGTGTTACACAGTCTAGTAAACTGATGTTGCTCTTGTAACTAGATTTACAGACCAATTAGGACTGCACATGCACTCCCAGGTTTTTAGTGTCAAAACCTTTTTATGTGTAGAAGCTACATACTATGTGCAGTGCTGTATTTGAACTCACATGTTGAGTATAGCTGACGATCCAGACCTTATGTTTCTGAAGATGTAGACTTCTCCACTTCTACCTTGCTCCAAGGGATGTCATGGAACTCATGCGACTGTCAGTCAGGTCAAAGACTACACATGATAAAAGACATAATTAAGTAATTAACACTCTTTTCATATACAGAGGTTTGCAAGTTGGTTGTCCACAGGAGAAGGTAAATAGGTAGTGCCTCTCAAAATTGTATGCCTCGAAAATGAGGCTACAAAAAAGTATTGGATTAACTCAAGAATGAATACATAATACATTACAAGACTAAATGGAGTCAACATCTGCTCTTTTGTTGCAATCGTTCTCATAAAATCAAATTGACTACATGTACAGGTATAACTAGACATTAAATTTGACTGACAGGCTCCTGTGACCCTCTCCAGCTCTACCACATCCGATTGGTTTGATTCTTAAATGCGATGGGTTTCAGGATCTAAGGCTGTCAAAGTTACTGGACTAGAACCTGTATTCGCAGCAGAAAATGAATTCATGGTTAACACAGTCTAGTAAACTGATGTTGCTCTTGTAACTAGATGTACAGACCAATTAGGACTGCTCATGCACTGCCAGGTTTTTAGTGTCAAAACCTTTTTATGTGTAGAAGCTACATACTACATGCAGTGCTGCATTTGAACTCACATGTTGAGTATAGCTGACGATCCAGACTGCAGCTAAAACTAGTTGGAGTACCAGTGTTACTAAACTCTACAGTGGCAGAGTTCCCAAACACTGTCACACGACGGTTGATTGGATATACCGTGCAGAATTGATTGTCACCACTTATCCACACTCGAGAACGTATCACAGCTTTATCACCACTGACGATATCAATGGCAATTACTCGAAGGAGAAAACTGCCAACTTCAAGGCCAGTAAAAGTGATATTGCCATTGGCACCTGCAGAGGAAGAAATAAGCTGTATGGCATCCATATATATAATTGTGTAACAGCATGTGGGATTTGGGACCACCATGCATTTCTAGTTATCACATTCGACCTCATGTATTCCCACAATGAGCTTAATATGTTTAAATACAGCATGCATGCTTACAATCCTGCGTGATAGTGCCACTAGGGCCTTCCAGACGACATGTGAGAAAGATATCAGTTCCAGGCGTATTGGTAGCAAACTTAGCATGGAGAATACCACTGCCGTTGACTTGTGGGGTGTCGTTTATAAAGACAAGATCAAGCGCTAATGAGGAGGGAAGAACGGATACAATACGGCCATTGAGAGGCTGGGCATCTCTGTTGTTAAGTGTAATAGGCCCATCATAGTTCCGAACTGTTCGCAGTTGTTCCAAGAAAGGTCTTGGCACTTTGATCCTGTTCTGCAACACAAACCACTGTACAAATTCATAGCAAGGTGGGCTCGTTTGAGAACCTGGATAGTAGTAGTTGTGCCTATTCTCCGGCAAAACTGAGGGATAACTCAATCCAGTTACTGCAGTACTGTTTCCAGCCCCGATAATTGCAGAGATGTTGAGTTTCTCCCAGACTCCTGAAATTTCAGCAGTGTCATCCACTTCTGCGAGCACACTTATGACAGAAATAAGGTCACCGAGACTTGTGTTACTAAGGTTTACTAAGCCTTCTCCTTGTAATAAGGTCACAAAGTGGAACTCCAGTCCGAATTCTTCTCCGTTTATGCGATGCCCCGTACCGTGGTCATTTTCGCGTCCCCAGTGCAGGTGAAAATTGAGGAGGTCAAGGTGATTGCGAACGGTAGCCGTTCCACCAGTAGAGGCAACAAACCGGGGGGTTAGACCATTGTTCGAAAACGTCCCGTCAAGCGTAGCAGTCCAGACATCGTTAAATTCGAGCTCCTTGAGGCTAGAATTCCTCTGTACATCTCGCGTTATTATGTCGATTGGAGTCTGACGCATTGTTGTAGGTAAATTCCATAGATCCTGCCTGTCATACGAGAAACCTGTCTGAGAGTTTGATCTCTCGATAGATACGAGGAGAGCTGCAAACACTGTCACCCCAATAGGATTCATTTTTGGTCACGGTGCAACATGCACCAATCACTGAGCGAAGTGAGTTGTGAGTAGCTAGCTCACTCTATTAGCTTCTTCAAAACCACACAATCGTGCGAAGAAAAAGGTCAACAGAACCGGGCACACCCACAATACCCACCCACTACACAAAATAGCCCAGCCACCTGCAGCCACGTACAATAATGCGCCTGGAAGACTAGAGGCCGAAGCACGCGCAGGCTCGCTGTAATAGTGAGCGCTTCCAACTCTCCCGTACAGAGTTCTATAGCGAAGGTAAGTGCTCGCTGCGAGTTTTGTAGGCTATTAGTATAAGCTTATGTCTGGAAAAGTGGCTGGGTAATAAAGGGATGGTAGCCTCGCGTAGCCAGCCCCTCGCGCTTCTATGCGAGACTATAGGGATGGGTGGACCATGACGACGAGAGTATAGTGGTTAGTCTAGCTGCTAGCCCCTCCCTCTCACCGGGAAAATTGGAGAGGGAGGGGCTAGACTAGTAACCGAACCAGCTAAGCATTCTCTTACAGGAATAGTCTAGGGGGAAGTCTGGGCACCTCTGTGTTGGCCAGTAAGTAGGTGGATCAACAGAATGGCCCGATGCTTGTATCTTCCAGCCCTATAGTGTTTGGAGGGTGAAGATGAGGGGGACCCAAGCTGGGCCCCCCAATATCAGCTCAGGGGAGAGTGCCTGCATTCTTACCCCCCAAACCTATGTGACAAATGTGAGCGAAAAATGTGCCAGGTTCTCTCTAGGTGCACAGATGTAGGTAAAGGCAGCACTGCTCCAACATCCTAATGTCTGGATTATAGAATCCTCAGTTGCTGCCCCAATACGGTAACTCGTCCTGCTAAGTGGAGGCCTATTGCTTGCAGGGCTTGACTTTACCAGGTGGGATGGGACTGGGTACGAGGCTAGGCTTGACAGACCTTGGCAACAAATTTTGGCTTGGTCAAATCAAAGAATGGCCCCTCAGCTGAGCCCCGAACTGTTATGTTGGCTACAACAGCTGCCTCTGGACAAATAGGGGTGTGAGTACTATCCACGAAAATATTAATATATGCCTTTTTTAATGTGGTCACATTTCAATCGCTTCAGAGGAATCCGAATTGCAGCTGGGTTCACATGATTGTCCACTGCAATATCACCCCAGCTGAGGAGTGTTGTTGGGTCAAAGCTCTACAGCTCACCTGACCGAAAAACCAACCCATAAAACAAAGGTAGGCCGCTGAACATGCATAGGATTATTATGTCAGGATCCAAGGAATTTGTTAACCAGTGTTCTCTGATGTGAGACAGTACTGCAGGGGTAATTGGGGGGCAGACCCTTGGTGGCATAGAGACCCTCTGTATTTGAGTGCGTTGAATTTCCATTTGTACAAATTGTAGGCGGGGTAACGAGGAGAATTCCCGTGGCCCAGAATGATCTGCATATAGCGGATTGCTGAGAGATAGGTCTTAACCGTTTGTGCGGTGAGTTGTTGAGTTGCAAGATAGGAGGATGTATAATAACAAAGTCAATACTGGGAACTAAGTAGGAGACTATACCGTAACAGAACAATCATAAATAATAGAGCACGTAACGTGCACTGTTTGTTACAATGAGCTAAATGGCCCAAAACAAGGCAAAGCTGATTTGTGAGTCTTGTGAGTCGAATCTGCTATGCCTTTCTGACAGAAACAGCTGGGTCCAGCCAGCTGATGTCCAATCCAGCTGGGGGTGGAGCAGCCACTGCAGTAGGGAAGAGGATATGGGCAAAAGCATAGATAATTGAGCACGTCCTCTATTATCTATGGTGAAGGTAAACTGCTGGCTTCAGGGACTTTCTCTTGGAAGGCAGTTACGTGTATCTGGTTGCGGGTGAGGTCATCCGCACACTAATTATCCACTCTGGGCAGGTGTTCAGGCGAAAACTAAAATTGAAAGTAGGCCTCTATGAAAGGAGGCATGGAACACCTATACTAGATCTCGCTCCCGGCTAGCGGTAACGGCTGTTATTATGTCACAGTGGGACATCACCTTTTGACCACTGCAGGAATGCCCCCAGATTGCTCCTGCAATGACTGTCGGCAACAGTTCCTTCACAGCAATCTGCTTTGACATCAGGGATTGGTTCCATTGCCGCACCAAGCTCCACAACTCCATGAGCCTGATGCGTCCGAGGTAAGTGACTCTGGGCACTTGGTGCGTTGTGTGTGCAGTAGAGATGGGCCGGGAACTCCTCAGCGTAAGGGAGGTCTTTCTGCATAAATGTAGTGACCTCTTTGTCCTAATTATTTAGATGGGAAGGGGAGGTTGTGTGTATAGAACCCTAATTTGACAACAATATTATAACAGTTATTATGTTGAATAGATTGTTACATGCGTATACATCACCATATAAATGCAGCAGCAAGGGGTTGGGGTCACTGGAAGGACAGCAAGTGTTGGTGATGGGTGGCTTACCCTGCCACGCCAGTGCTTGGTGGGCAGTCTTCAGTTTCTGCTCTGCATAGCTTACATAACCTATTTCTGAAGGGGTATTTTAGGGTATCTATATACCTCCAAGGGTATAGGCAACCACACCTTAGTTGACGTCTCATTCTTTCTCGGTATAATCTTACTAACATAGGTTTAATTAATGGGAAATTCCTATATGACACCAGCCTGCCCCCACTTTCCGATTCTACAGGAACTCTGTCCACTTCAGTCCGACAGCGGGAATATGCGGGATTGAATCAAAATTTTCAATACTATAGCCAGATGCTCTTGCCATAGATATGTTTCTGCCTAGCTACTGACCAGGCCAGCCCCGGTATGTGGTAAAAGCCTATTTGTTTCAGGAACAAGAAGCTGGTAAATCAATACATGTAATATATTGGCTGCAATCCCAAGACTCCCCAGCTTTGTCACTTGCAGTGCACTTTCAATGGGGGGGAGCCTGGAACGAGTTAACGCAATATAGTTAAACGAAGGAACAATGCAGTGAATTTCAATAGGCATGCAGTTCTTATGTGATGGACACAGAGCAGTATAGCTAATTAATTCTTATCCATCATTGATGTGAAACAGTAAACAGATTAGCAAGCACCAAAAAGGGACATGCATATAATTTAATGTTACAAGATGGAGTGGGCATGTAGTTGGCAAACTGATGTAAGTTTAGTTCTGATGTGGTGCCATATTCAGTGATATACCGCAGCACGCATGCAGCATAGCAAGAGTGTCTCTCAAGCAGAACTGTGTAAGGTTGTAGAGACTAGATGCGAGTCACTATGAGATTTCAGAGAAAAACGTGTGACTCGTATCAGTTGCGAACAGGTTTAGAACAGCTGCTGAGCTGTGTATACAGAATATAGACAGTGTACTTCTCCATCTATCACGCCAATACACTTTAGTAGCTCAACATTTTCAGACATGTCATGCAGATGCAAGTGATTATTTTTCAAAGGAAAGCCATTGGACTACAAAACTACAGAGTCTTTTTGGAGAAATTTATTATATATATGACTAATTTGTGAGCTGCTCGGCTGCCTTAGTTCACTTAGTCTAGTACTGTCGTGACCGTGTGATAATAAAGTAACCTGTCTAGGTATAGGAATATGAAAAGGGCTTTGCCAGACCAACTCCCATGAATAACTTCATTTGAGAATGGTAATTAAGGTAACCCAGTTGCTGGTAATAATTGTTAACATTTGCTGGTCAGATAATACACCTACGATAATAAGAAAAGAACGGCAATGATCTAGCTAGAGCAGTCGTACAGGTGGGCCTACCATCATCTACTGGCATTAATTAACCCTTTACCAACCATAAGAAACAGCTTAAATAAGCAATAAAGCCTTTACAAAGTATTAACGGCTAGTATTAAACCCCCATATAATTCATATGGGCTTATGGGAGCTCATGACGCATATATGCGTCATTGGTTGGTAAAGAGTTAAAAAAGCTGGCCTCTCCACTCAGAAGCTCCACTACGAAACTATTATTAGTGCTGGTTGAGTATGTGTCTTTTAGCCAGCTGTGATTTTTTTGTAGTGGCGTACTGGTCATCTTTTGACTTGGTTTGACTGAAAAAGTGACAACGTCCTTCAAAAGTGAAACTTCAAAGCCTAATTAATTACTCACCCACCTATTAGTTCAGTGGGCTTTTCCTGTTAAGGTAGTGTAGGACTGGTTATAATTGCACATTTTATAATTGTGCTTTGCGTGTGCATAAATTCGCGTGCGTACTCATGATTGCGTTTTTATTTTTTTGTAGCTTATTAAACAGATTATCGCAATTAAAGCTGGTCCTATGGTATAGCATAGGCAAAAGGACAATTTCTTGTTGAAGAAGCTCATAGCTAGTTACTTTTACCATTTATGATTTTTCTGCCTCTACACTGCCTTTTCTCACTAGCTAATAGGACTATATCAAAAAGCACCTCGGTAGATTATTTTCAATTTTTAAGAGCCTGTAAAAGTTCAGGTAGGTCAGCCTCAAAGAACTGGTGGGTGAAAACACCATCCCAAGCATGGCAGTTCTTGGGACCACTTCTGCCATTTGTGCCAGAAGTCACAGGAGGTCGTGCACTGTTACAATACCAGTTATTTCACAGCTTCTTTCAGGGATTCTCCAACACAATTTTCTATTGCGATACAAAGCACTGTCACAACAAAGCCACCAAGTGTGATGACTTGTACAGTGGCAAAATTATCAATCTGTGTTTGTCTTAAAATTTCAGAAAGCATTTATCTCATCTCTAGTGTTTTATAGAACGAGAGCAGTAGGATAATATATAGGCGCATATCCTACACTTCTGTACGTCCTTAGTTCCAGCTACTTAACGATAATTACGCATATGCGCAGTAGTGGGATAAGTCAGATAGACCACACCCCCTCAGAGGGTATGCACCCAAAATATCCTCGGTTTTACCTCTTGGCTGTGCCCCAGGTAAAACTGCATCCGCGGAGGATATATGTGCACATACAGTGGAACCCCTCCTAAAGGACACCCCTGAATTATAGCCACCTCTGTATTAAGGACACTTTGCTATGTCCCAAATATGCTTTCTTAATGTAAATTTACCCCTGAAGTGAGGACCCCTCTCTATACAGGACATTTAACCAGTTCCTCAAGGTTTCCACAATAGAGGGGTTCACTGTACTACATGTTTTCCTGGTTTCGATCGATCAGAACTGGATATGATTATTGATCACATCTGTGCGTATTAACTTATTGCTGTATACTTTTGCACCTTTCTCAGCCATAATTTGCATTGTTTAGACTACACCCACAATAATGATTTGAGACTTACGTATACCGGTATATAGTATAAGGAAATCCCTTACCACTAGGCCAATGTGGGTGAACCTGAGTGAGAGAAGAATAAGAGTGTTAAGTTAGTACATTTTGTGAGGCACAGCAGCTGTTTGGTTTCATCCCACTGTTGCAGTATTGTCACAGTTGACCTTCTATCACAAGTACTGTTTCAGTTATGCATTCTCTTTCTGCAAGCAGAAAAGCTATATGTCCAAAAGCTATATGTCCAATCGGTGAATATTATTGCTATACCACCTGCTGGTGTTCGGAGGTGATATATCACTGATATACACCTCCTGGTTTATATATTACATATACTGCCATAGCGCTTACGCCACTGACCATGCATGCACCCACATACGCAGGCGGGGCTTGCAAGATCTCCAATCAACGGACAAGAGCAAGAGCAACCACGTCTTGATTACCGTATACATACTTTATTCTTCCTAGTATTCCAGATTAATACTACGAACTCTTATAACTTGTTTTAATAAAGCCTTAAAATCTTACCTGTCCCAATTCTCACATCACTATCTGCAGATTAAAATGCTTACTTCAACTGAAGCTCTTGATTTCATTAAAATTCCTCTCCAAATGATTAAAACATTGATAAAATGATGGAACTATAAGTTAAGTGTAAACAACCCATAATAGACATATTCACACATTGAAAGTAGAATTAAATACATATGACAGTATCGATACAACTTTGATGTATACGCACATGTATAAAAATCACATCACTATCTGCAGATTTAAATGCTTACTCAACTGAAGCTCTTGTTTTCCTTATTAGAATCCTTGATCAGCCTCTCCAACTGATCACTTTGTAGTGATTCCCCACCCGTACAAATACTTGTGGATGTCATATGCAGCTTTTACTAGAACTAAGCGATCGAATGGAACAGCAAAAGCATCAAAGACGACACCAGCATTGCTAAGGCTATGGACTACTATGTTCAGACAAGTTCGAGTGATTCAAGCTGTTGCAGCAAATTTGCCTGCTTGTATGCCGACCTTGATACCTGAATCAATTATTTTGTATCCACCAATGATCAAGAGTGCGTTTACAACTTGCCCTCTTCAAAATACAAGTAGACCTATAACATATTTTACAAGCTCAAAGTTTTCAGATATTACTACTACATGAAATTTTAGTCATACGTATATTACAACAACTTCATTATGATTAGATTATTATTTTAATTAGGGCTACCTGCAGACTGTATAGAATTCCTGGCACACTCCTGCACTTAAAATTTCATGCAGTCCTGGTGGCGTGACTATGATTTGGCATATGGTGCGAGTCATCCCACATGAGATTATAAGCAATAATTTTCATTACATACACTGCCAGTTTTCCTTTTCCTGGAATGGTAGACTAATGCTTTCACTAGTTCATGCCAGTATATTTGTGCTATACAAATAGAGCAAGTAAGCTAATATAGAAAAGTAGTATAAGTTGTGTGGATTTATCACGGTCAAATTTTCAAACCATAGTTTGTACTTCCTTGGAAAATGGTTTTAGCTCAGGACTTAGTTGAAAAAATATAGTGACATAACAGACAGCTAGTAGATTACAGAGCCTAATGAGAAGCTAATTGTAATCAATACAACTACAGAACTGACACAAAAGCAAATTCATACTACAATGCTGAGAAAAAGTTAATAACCGTCTGTTGAAGTTGCGGCTTTTCCCGCCTGTTTAATAATTCACTGTAAATTGTGATCTTCTTGACTGTGTTTGGACCTTTCTGCTTCCTTCTGAATTGTTGTTTGCACTTCAGGTTACTGTAGCCGGACTAGCTGAACTCTTGAAAATTGAAAGTGTACAACCACCACCATTCAATAATGTTCTCTGATTGTCAGCTACTCCACAATTAAAGAGGTGTTGCCTATAACCTCATGTAGGGGGACTCACGAATATGCTGCATCATTTAATTAATGTAGTTGGGGCAGCTACCACACAAGAATAGGAGCTTCTCTCTCCATCAGCTGATGTTGCTGCTCCAATTCTGTTCCCACATACCAGCATGGATTCTTCGAAAGTTTTTTTGAAAAGTTATTTTGAAAACTGTTCAACCAAGAGCACATTGTGGTGTTCTGAGTTAATCCATATCACACATTTGCACCATTTGCTGTGCAGTTTCAATTAGTATACACATGGACACTAGCAAGTAGCTACAGGGTCATGTAAAGTGTTTTCGTAGGAATGTATAGCTCAGAGGAGACACACTACAGCCAAAGACTACAGCACATTCACAAGGTTTGCATTGTCCTGAGGTTGTACATAACAATTAATATACACTTATTCCTCTACTCATCCATATCATATTCTATGCTCACTCACGTCTCTGCTCACCCATAACCTGTACACTTGGGAGTGCAGTTGACTCAAATAAGCTATAATTATAGACACCAAAGCACTACAGTTAGCACTTTACGACGTTTAATGAGAGGCTTTCACATAGGGTACTGGATTATTTGGACTGCAACTCAAGGGGGGGGGGGCAAAACATATTATCTCAGAAAGTGTTGTAGTTTCATTGGCTCAGAAGAAATGGGCTAGTCTAGTGCAAAACAACCACGAGATTGGTGATAATGTTATAAGTAGTCATACAGGGCATTGCACTCTCACTATCACTGCGACATATAACACTTTTTTACCTCAGAGCATAGTAGCAGCTCTTTCTAATTAACCCCAGGTCTTCCTATCCCTACCTCTCTCTATATGGTTTTACTTCTCACTCACTGTCTAGTAATCTAGGATATCTCTCATCATCTAAATTATTGACCTATCACTCCTGCATTTAAAGATTTTAACCCCATATCCCCCCTTTCTGCTTCATTACACATTTTGGAAGAGCAGCCAAGTATTTTTCTAGCTGCTCTTAGCTGTATAAATTCTAAGAAAGCTGTTTATCGTTTATTACAAGCACACACCTCACTACCATAATTATTCTAAAGTAGGGTGAAGTATTGAAACTAACAATAATTATTCTTCTTGCAACTGTACTGATAATCCTATTACCTAAAAACCTATGTAATTGATTAAGTTTTACTCTCCACTATTAATTGCCTTCTGCACATGATTATCCCATAAACTATTATCAGTGCTTAAGTAACAGTAACTTATAACCTCTGGAATGTCTTTATCACCCACTTCCATGTACATGCACCTGTATTAACCTCTTTAGAAAATACCATAACAGCACTCTTTTCTTACGTTAGATTTTCAACCTCCATTTATTACAAAACTCCTGTACTACACTAAACAACTCTTGTAAGTCTATAGTTGTTAGTTGGGGTTGAGAAGGCTGGGATTGGCATTATTATTAGAAAAGATGTTAAGGTTGGCAGTCTAATCATATCAACAAAGATTAGACTGCCAACCTTAACATCTTTCTTAATAATAATGCCAATTCCAGCCTTCTCAACCCCTACTAACAACTCATTGGAAAAAAAGGATAGGCGACATACGTATGTAATACAACCCTGTGCTACTCCCTGTCCTACATACTAAATGGTTTGAATTTCCCCCCTCTAGTATAAAACAGCACTCTGTGTGATGTAATACATATTCTTAATAACTCTCCACATCCTATCCCTAACCCAAGTTCCTTTTATTTAAACCACAAGCCATACCCATAAGTATCCACAGAATATATAACCTGAAGCATATTACATGTGCAAACCTCTTATACAGTATTTGCCTTTACTTTTCACTGTTCACTAATCTTATTAAAAGCATACCATGTACACTTTGTGTTAATGCAGCATATTACTATGGAATTGTTCGTAGAAAGGCAACTTGCCTCTCAGGATTTAGTTCTACTAAACACCCATTAATTAATGACCCTAAAATGGAGCCTCAGTCCCAGGCTTTCATTCAGCTTTGCAGTGCAAAAAAATGGACTGCAAAAAAAAAAAGAAGCTAGTTGAAGGCTTGGGAACGAGACTACCTAAAATACAGTTGCAAGATGGATAATAATTTTCAAATGTGCCAATAGTGCTGGGATAAAATGGACAGCAATTAATATTCAGTGCCTCTATACAGTATTGAAATATTTGTCTGTATAGTACTTTATTAGTGTGAGATTTCTGAATAGGAAGTCAAACGTACATACCAGTAGCAAAATTACTCAATAAGCTCATTAAAACATTGATAAAATGATGCAACTAAGTTAAGTGTAAACAACCCATAGTAGCATATTTACAGGTATTCACACATTAAAAGTAGAATCAAATACATACGACAGTATCGATACAACTTTGATGTATACGCACATGTATAAAAATCACATCACTATCTGCAGATTTAAATGCTTACTTCAACTGAAGCTCTTGTTTTCCTTATTAGAATCCTTGATCAGCCTCTCCAACTGATCACTTTGTAGTGATTCCCCACACGTACAAATATCATATGCACCTTTTACTAGAACTAAGCGATCGAATGGAACAGCAAAAGCATCAAAGACGACACCAGCATTGCTAAGGCTATGGACTACTATGTTCAGACAAGTTCGAGTGATTCAAGCTGTTGCAGCAAATTTGCCTGCTTGTATGCCGACCTTGATACCTGAATCAATTACTTTGTATCCACCATAGATCAAGAGTGCTTTTACAACTTGCCCTCTTCAAAATACAAGTAGACCTATAACATATTTTACAAGCTCAAAGTTTTCAGACATTACTACTACATGAAATTTTAGTCATACGTATATTACAACAACTTCATTATGTGATTAGATTATTATTTTAATTAGGGCTACCTGCAGACTGTATAGAATTCCTGGCACACTCGTGCACTTAAAATTTCATGCAATCCTGGTGGCTTGACTATGATTTGGCATATGGTGTGAGTCACCCCACATGAGATCATAAGCAATAATTTTCATTACTTACACAGTCAGTTTTCCTTTTCCTGGAATTGTAGACTAATGCTTTCACTAGTTCATGTTACTATAGTAACAAGTGTATGGAATAATATATAGAATATAGTAAGAATCCCATAGAGCATAAGAAGCTGAAGATGTGCATATACTAAATGGCTCAGAGCATGGGCAGCTTTATGTTTTAACTAGACCTCGGCTTCGCCTCGGCCTAGTTAGAACATAGCCGCCCAAGTTCTAAGCTATACCTAGATCATGCCAGTATATTTGTGCTTTATACCACATTACATCACATCCAAGGTGTTTGATTGGAGCAGAAGCGGAGTATAAAGGATCATATAACACGTTTATGTTTTCATGTTTTATTATACTACTTTTATGTTTTCATGTATTATGACATCGTAAATAACTGCTGCCTCTGGGAATGCTAGCCCAGCGTTTCTAGGTACCTATTCCACTGATTGGTCAAATGTTGTATAAGGCGGATATACCACGTCTACGAGGAGTATAAACGCAGATATACTCCGCTAGACGGTTTACCCGAGGCGATAGGTTTATCCTTAAGCTGTTTCTTATGGTTGTAATCTTATGACATACTCTATTCATAACTAACCCATTGTGGTGCTCTGAAAAACAATTCTAAGGAGCGAATCCATATCACACCTTTGCACAATTTGCTGTGCAGTTTCAGTTAGTATATACAGTAATGGTAGCCACTACAGTTTAAGTATAGCATCACATTGACACTAGCAAAAATAAGACACAAAGTACTACGGTTAGCATTTTACGATGATTAACGAGAGGCTTTCACATAGGGTACTGGATCAACTGGACTGCAACACAAGAAAGACAGAGTATCTAATTTGCCTCATTCTTCTTCAGAGTATTAGTAGCTGCTCTAAAGTTTACTGTATCTGATCACCTACCCCCCTCCCTCCCTTCCACAGGAATCTACTGCAGAACAAAGTATAAAATTAAAAGTAGACTTCTTCTTTGGAATATTGGTATCCATTTAGCTAGTTTGGCTGCTCTTCTAAAACATGTAGTGGGTTCATGTTCTTGTAAGTAGGGAGTAGGGACAGTATTGCCATCCTCTCTCGTGTCTAACTCAATTAGCTCCGTATGACTTGCCTGTTAATTAAAATGTAAGTCATGTCAGGGAAGAGATATATACAGGATTTCTCATCATTTACGTAAAATGACTTTTCATAATTCAAAAGTTCAAAGTACATATCTAAAGAGGCAGTTACAGGTACAGGTACGTACTACATGCAAGGTACTAGTTATTGTAACTGAATGGTTAGCCATGTACAGAAGGTAATTAATAATTAAATAATCTATACCTGTCAATACATCAGTACAGTGGCAAGATGGATAATTATACGTATTGCATTCACTATTCCTGGATGTTTTGCATGATCGTCTGCTTCAAGTGAAAATAGAAAACAGAAAAGACCTATATAGATATAACCAAGAAATACATGACTTGTATCAATGAATTAACTGAGAATCAAACATATGGTTTCATCTCCTATTTGGTGTCTTAGACTAGCTAAAGCAACTATACTAACACTTCCGTTGTTTCTTGAGAATGCTCCACAAAGTTTCTTCATCTCAGAGTGACCAATGTGTTCTTTTAAACAGCACAATAGCCATGGCATCAGTGGCTGTGAAACTGCTAATTTCATTCACTATCTAACAGTCTGAATGTAATCATACAGGGCTTTGCAGCAACAGTGGGTTTCATCACGGGTTTGACATGTAAACAGCAACAGTGCACGACTGACAAAAGGGAAGTCCGTATAGCTGTCATGTGTTCGTATTGCAAATTCATGAAGCTATTATTTGTGAGCTACCCCATGAGGTCATCCTTTATAGTAACCTTGTGAACGATTAACCTTTTGTGGTTTAGGCCACTATTATTAAGGGTAGCAAGCACCCTGGATTCTTCACGGCAATCGGTATCCATGCATCATCTTGACCAGTCAAGATTTAGCTCTAGCTTGGGACTTCCTTTACTGGCATTTGTCAGAAATATACTTTTTAACCTTTTAAATATACCACTGCTAACAAGCCCAACCTCTTACGTAAGTACACGCCCCTCAAAAAACTGCTTCAGCATAGAGGAAAACCTCTTCTTAAACACTCTTAAACACAACTTCATGTGAATATGGACTTGGTGGTTTGTGGATCTAGTTTTCTACCTCATGCAGACTCAACTTGATGTAGAGTCTGCCTGAGGTAGAAAAACAACAGACTCAGACACGAGATTGAGTGGTGGCATTGTTACTGTTATGAATGAAGTCATACAGTGCACTACACTTTCACTGTCACTCCCATATGAGCTTACTTATTCTTTATTCTCCATTAGTAGCTGCTTTAACATCATCTCAACTTTACCTGTTCACCTAACCCCAACAGGAATCTATTATTAAGAGAACACCAACTGAAGTAAAGGTGTACACATGAAATAGAATGTAGATGGCATTGGAATCCATTCTGCTTGCAACATTTGAATATGGTTAGAGGTACCGGTTATGGGATTAAAATGGGGTGAACTAGTACGGGTTAGGGCTAAATGAATGCACAGATATCAGACACCCTATTCATATGATTTCTCTAGTCTCACTTGGCTGGACTTAGCGTAGTTATTATACTAGTAGCCTAACAAGTGAATCCATGGAGCTCATGAGAGGGGGTGGTAACACCAACAGCATCAGGGTAAGAAATTAGAACAGCTAACAGCCTAACACTTAAGGTAGGAAGAGCCTCACCTGGAATCCACAATTCAAATGGATGGCTTTGTTGATAACATGAAAGTCTACCTCGAATTGACAAAAATTTTGCATCTAACCACACCTCCTGCTAAATAATCCACAAAAACGCAATTTCGGGTTGCTTTAAAATACGAGAAATTTTGGAATCTGCTAGAGCCCCACCCACAGTCTGGCAACAACACCAGTACCTACAGAGGACAGGCTACAAACGTAGGGATGCTTTTTCACAGGAATGCTTCAAAGCCAGTTTTACAGCCCTGAACGCATCCAACCACCCCAAAACCCTCATTTTCGCTATCCTGACTTTCAAAAAAAATTCGGCAACCGCCCACGCTCACCCGACGAATTCGAGCCCTGCATTACAAACTTCAACCTACTCCCACAAAAATTAGGGATGCGATTTTTCATTCACCCCTCGGTTTCTGAGAACCACCCACCAGAGCTCTCCCTATAAATCTCCACAGATTTTCACACAACTAGCTATTCGAGCTAATTTTTAAAAAATGGGCGGGGCCTACAGACCCGAAAGGTGACTATTCTAGCCTACCTGAGATGGGCAACAACCTGCCACTATCCGTCTGTCTGGCTGACTTCTAGCCACTCGGGCAGCCTAACAAACTTTCTACAACACACTAGCTAGCTATTCTGACATAAAAAGCCTACTCACAATTCTATGATGTCATATCTTCTTTTAAAAAAAAAAAAAAAGTGTTGAAAGCCAACATCAGAGTACCGCTCAACCACATCAAAGTGCCGATATCACATATGAAAGAGCCGCTATCCACATCAAAGTGACACACCCCTCCTGTTGATTCCGGTTGCCGCCATGGGAAAATGCAAACATATCAATGAATCTAATTAGCGCCACGTGAGTGACGTCATCTCATTAATTATTCATGAGGAGAATCACGCGGATTCGAAGGTGAGGCCCTTCCTACCTTAAGTTTACTCCTGAGAAAACACAGTTTCCTTGTCTCAGAGTGATGGTGTGTTCTAGAAATAGCACAACAGACATGACATCAGTGGCAATAAAATTACTTTATTCACCCTTTGTCTTTGTAAAATTCATTGTCAATTGTAGTCATCTTATATACATAATGTAGTAGCTGTGTAATAAAAGGCGCACTGGCTCTTGTGGCAAAGCAAATTGTGATTTACTAGGCCCTATAAATCAACCAGTTTGCATGCAAGTCAGGCTAAAAATATATAAGCTACGGCTATAAAGTTTAGTAGTGGCCATGTCTGATCTAATAAAGGACGATAGGTTTCATAGTGCTACTAAAATAGCAGAGAAACTATCAAAAGACATTGCCAAATGGGAGGATAGCCGAGCAGGAACTCTCGCCACCCTGAGAGATATTCAAAAGACAATTGAAGAAAGTTACCATGATCGCACCATAGCAAAAGTAAAACCTCTTCTATTTATATCCCGGAAATTCTAATTCTAATTTAGAGCCAATTTGATCTTGTTGATTTGTATTACCAAATGAGGATTTAAACAAAATGTTTAAACTTCTTGATGAACAAAAGACAAAAGTGATTAATAGAGCAAAAGCATACAAGTGTGCAGTATAATAATTACTACGCATGTTCTTCATAATATTACGATTCTTCGTCTTCATACTCCTGAGCTGTGTCGTCGTCTTCATTGCTGTTGTCAAGCACTCTCTTAACTTTCCCCATTATGGAGAATGAGTCCTTCGCAACCACGACAACATCTCTGCAAGCACTCAGGATACCAGCAGCTGCACCTGAAGAAGAATAAAACACAGACATTGAAATTTCAAGGCTGACAAAGTAACATTGAAACTTTCAATACCAGCAAAGTAAAAGTAGCTACCATTGAAATTTCAAGACTGGCAAAGTACCCTTTGATATTTCAAGACTGGCAAAGTACCTTTGAAATTTCAAGACTGGCAAAATACCCTTGAAATTTCAAGACCGTCAAAATTACATTGAAATTTCAAGACTGGCAAAGTAGCTACCTTTGAAATTTCAAGACTGGCAAAGTACCCTTGAAATTTCAAGACTGGCAAAGTAACTTTGAAATTTCAAGACTGGCAAAGTACCCTTGAAATTTCAGGACTGGCAAAGTAACTTTAAAATTTTAAGACTTGCAAAGTACCCTTGAAATTTCAAGACTGGCAAAGTAATTTTGAAATTTCAAGACTGGCAAAGTACCCTTGAAATTTCAAGACTGGCAAAGTGACTTTGAAATTTCAAGACTGGCAAAGTACCCTTGAAATTTCAAGACTGGCAAAGTAACTTTGAAATTTCAAGACTGGCAAAGTACCCTTGAAATTTCGTTTCAAGACCAGCAAAATAATATTGAAATTACAAGACTGGCAAAATAACATTGAAATTTCAAGACCGGTAAAGATTTTAAGACCAGCAAAGTAACATCGAAAATTCAAGACAGGTACTACATGTTTTTCATACAGGCAAAAGTAATTTCAAGCCAAACAATAGGCATAAAACTACGTGTACAAACTGAGTGAGTACGTATGTACCTTCTGAAGCATTCAGCAAAAGAACTTGGTCCTTCTTTTCGGACAACAAAGACACGAGCTCGTTTGTGAAAGTCCCTATATCTCTAAGTGGTGCATCTGCTGCTGTTGCGGGTAGTACCATGGCCATCATTGGCTTTGGGTTGAGCTTCGTAACGTTTGGTGCAAGCCTAGGCCTCACCATTGCGGGATCAATTGTTGCAGCTTGTGGCGGTGTGACAGAGAGGCGCTGACATCGGTGACTGGCTTGTATCTAAGTCGCAGATGAAGACAGCCGAAAGGGTGATCAAACGTGACAAAGAATTGTCCTCTACTGTTTGTGAAACAAGTAAGGATTTGGCCACAGCTATTTCACAGCTGAATCGCAAGTATCCAGCTTTCAAAGAAGATCGGATTTATGGATTGATTTCGAGTGTAGTCAAAAGTGAGTGGTAATATGTATACCTTCAACATACACTGACCTTGGTCCTGTCCGGCCGTCCCTAGTAGTCAAAATAGTGATAGACTTTTTTACCCCACGCGCGTATACGCAAGCGGGGTTAAGCAATTCGTTTTGTCCCAGAGGAGGTCCGACAAGCTGCGTATCCTAGCGGTGATTGATGAAGTTCCGCGTGACCTAAAAGGGAGGGGGAAACGATGCACGCAAAATGTTACTATCAACTGCAGTGTATAGGATAGCCTCGCGCTATGTATAGCAGCTTTTGGAGGTTTGTAGGCCAAACTACAGCAAATGAAGATAGTGTTTTGTTGCCTAGATGGCGAAAACGCGGTAGGCAGCCGTAAAGAATGAGCTATACAAACAAACTAGTGAATACCAACTGTCTCCGCGAGGGCGGTGGGGTACTTTACCATCTGCTCTTCGCCGCGGTGGGCGCTTAGTAGTCTCGCGAGCCAGCCTACTTTGATCCTCAGCACCGATCGCTTTCGGCCGCATACTAATTAGTGATCGGCACTGCGGAAATTAAGTGGGCCGGTGTAAGCGCGATTTGGGGACCCCCGGCCCCGCGATATGGGGACCCCGTCCCAAAAACGCTAGCGATGTGAGGACCCCCACAGGCCCTATTTCGCTAGCGGTACAGGGATCCCGTCAGCGACTTGGGGACCCCTGTACCGCTAACGGTAGTGAGCGATGGGTATAGGTATAAAAGTGGACGCACATTTCCCTTGTTTTTATCTCGAGTTGTATGTAAGATTTTGTAGTAGCTGTATGTAAACTTTTGCTTTTATGTATATTTATGTTTGGTGTGTTATTTCTTCCATATATATTCTCATTAGAACATTCTGAACATGTATGAATTTCAAACCCTATATAATATACCTTGCACTAACTCCTGGAGCTGTAGCTAATAGAGGTATGGGATTACAACTTGGTTTTGAATGCTCTGTAGATAGACTAGCTGGTGCCTTTCATGTATTTGTGCTGTATATACTTAAACTAACATATTAGAACATGCTGACTCACAAGACTTAGTATGAATTCATTGCTACAATACCTTACACTAATAGATGCTTTCATGTTATTTATTCATTGAAGATACGGTGCAGTTAGCGGGATCAGAACAGACAATGTAGGGGTCCCTAAATCACTAAAGGATCCCCATATCGCCAGCGTTTCGCGGCCCCTCGGGCCCCATATCGCTAGAGATTTCGGGGACCCCGGTCCCCATATCTCTAGCGATACGGGGACCGGGGGTCCCCATTTCGGGGGGTCCCGATATCGCGCGTACACCGGTTCACGAGACTAGGCGTTTAGCAGCCTGCTGTTGCGTATTTCCTGTCGGGGACAAGCGCTTTCCTGATGAGTGAGGCCTCGTTGCGTCTTTCAGTCATTCTGGAACATCACTCAAGAGACGACAGGATTTTGCCTCCAAAGGCAACCAAGGTGTCAGAATCGCGAGGGAAAAATAGAGAAGGTGAAGGGTCTGAGAACTAGACAAGTGTATCACACGCAAAGGAAGGCTTACTACACCGCCTAGGTTAGTAGAGTTAGTGCGGTTATTTTGTGACGCCGCAGAGGGCTAGCGCCGTTTATCAAAAGATTATATTGTGACTGTTACAGCAAAACATGGAGAACATGTGTCATATAGCAATCAAACTGGGTTCATTTCCTGGATTATGCAATAATGACATCATACTGACGAGGATAGTCTATATACTCGGTCTCTAGTCTCAGTAGTCTCACAATTTACATGTAGACGGACCGAGCATTGCGAACATGAGGTAATTACATGTAAGCATATATGGTCCATCTTCTGCGCGCGGTAGCCGGAGTTGATAATTAGGATAGGCCTAAGACTTTTATTTGTAGCCGTTTTGTCACTAGTGGCTGTTCTCGCTACTGGCTGGCAGCATAATAAATAGTTTTCTGTGACTACAATAACCAGTGGTTATTATCTATATGCCCGCATTTGGAGACAATTGTGCATGGATGACAGTTTATAACAACTGACCTTTTGCTTATATCTGTGTTGACTAATATTTTGTCACATTGGCTATAAGCTTTGTTTATGTTCCGAATTATCTAGCATAATAGACTAGAATGGAAGCGTAATAGGGATAATTTTGTGGGAATTGCACATTTTTTTTTAACATAATGTGGACAAGCCTTAGCCCTATACCTTGTTGGGCCTACCCTAATTGCCGTAACGCGACGATTCCGGAAAGTACTATGCATACCTAATTCCATGCATGCATGTGTCTTGTCATGAACGCTTACAAATAGCAGAAATGCTCCCAATTTTCAAATACAATGGTTTAGCCTATGTAATTATTGAAAATGCAGTCGTCAGAAACGCTCACAATGAGCAGAAACCTTCCCGAAATGTAAGTACAATGACATAGCATAAAAACGCATGCATTCGAAATGCAGTTTATATGTCCTATCAGAAACGCTTACAAATAGTAGAAGCTTTCCGAAAGGTTCAAAATGAGCAGAAACGTGCCCGAATTCCAAACACATTAATTTAGCCTATAAAAGTATTGAAAATGCAGTTTATGTATGTTGTCACAAACGCTAACATAGAGCAGGAGCGCTCCCGAAATTCAAACACAATTATTATAGTTAGCATATAATGGCATTGAAAATGCAGTGTTAATACCGTGTCAGAATCGCTTACGGAGAGCAGAAATGCTCCCGATATATAACCACAATCATTTAGCATATTTATAATAATATAAGTGTATTGAAGATTCGGTGGACATTATAATCATGTCAGAAACTTTGAAACAAGTAGCAACGCGACTGAATCTCAAACCATATAAGGGTATTTAAAATGCAGTGTACATAACTTGTCAGAAACGTTCATAACAAGTAGAAACGCCCCAAAAATTCAAACACAATGATTGAACATATAATGCTATTGCTAATGCAGTGTATATATGTTGTCACAAACACTTACAAAGAGCAGCAACACTCCCAAAATTCAAACACAATGATATAGAGTAAGGCATTGAAAATGTAGTGCATGTGTTTTGTCAGAAATGCTTACGAAGAGCAGAAACGTTCCCGAAATTTAAAACACAATGCTTCAGCATGATATAATTGTAGTGAAATGCTGTGTATAGTCTTGTTAGAAACGCTTGAAATGAGCAGAAACGTTCCCAAAGTATAAACGCAATGATTTAGCATACAAGGGTATTGAAAATAAAGTGTATATATCTCGACAGAAACATGCACAATGAGCAGAAACGTTCCCGAAATTAAAATGCAAAGATTTAGAATAAAATGGTATAAAATGCAGTGTGTTTGTCCTGTCAAAAACGCTGACAAAGAGCGAAACTTTCCCCAAAGTCAAACACAGTAATTTTGCCTATAATAATGGTTTTTAAAATGCAGTGCATGTATCGTATCAGAAAATTTTATAAGAGGTACAATCATTCCCGAAATTGAAACTCAAATATTAGGATATGAAACAAGTATTGGAAGTATGCTGGTTATGTCTCTTATCAGAAGCTCTAAAAAGATGAGACGCTCCCAAATTCAAACGCGTCTACATATTAAGTTCATCATACAACCCAGAAAAATTTCTCTCCCTTCTCTTCGTATGCGATGTTGTGTGTCTAACTTACTATGTAAAACACATGTACAGGATTGTCCATATACACTAACACAGAATGTATTAAAAAGGTGATTAATTCCTTCAAAAACTGTAAATATGTACAGTTGCTGTCAGATTGTAAACTATTTGTAGGTATATATCATTTAAATGTCAAGTGTATTATTTATAGCTATTTTCTTCACAGGTTCCCAGAATAGCAAAAGCTCACACACTAACCCCTGGGAAGATGCTGTCCCTGTTCAAGGACAATGTTTGTCAGGTACATTAACTTGTAGGCCTTGTCTGCTATTGGATATGACCTTAACTGGGAATCTTGGTACATGTTTTGCAGTTTCTTGTGGAGGTACTACATCAGAAGAAGGGTTTCATTTTGATGGCAGACAAAAAAGAACCATTCTATCAGGTGCTTGTGTAGACCTATGAAGACTTCCTCATGTTGTGAAATGCAGAGTTTCCTTGCAAGGTCTTGCAATGTTCTAACATAGCTTTCTTGCAGAATTTTGTAAATTATCTAGCAGACTTCTTGCAGGACTCACAAGGATTTTGGCCGCTTCTTGCATGATCTTGCATTTTATTTCTTGCAAGCCCTTGCAAAACTTCTCATCATGCAACAAAAATCTTGCAAGGTGTTAGAATCTTGTGTTAAAATTTGCGTGACTCATAGAAAAATCCTGCAAGATCTGGTGCAAGAACCTTGCAAGACATTCATCTGCTTCCTTATATATTGACTCCAGTTGCCCTGGATAACAATTTCTGCATGCACCGGATTTTCAATGCCTTTTTATGCTACATCATTGTAGTTGAATTTATGAATGCTAGCAAAACTAATGCTATAGCAACACCTGTACAGCAAGTAGCTATAATACATTACAATTACAAAAGAATGTGTACTGTACAGTGCATTTACATTTTAACTAAAGTGTTTCAAAGATTACATACAAGTTCTGCTGCTTTCACGTTATTTCAGCATGGCCAGCTACGACAGACTGCTAGCTTGTTTGGAGAAATACTGTCTTTATAGAGCTAGTTTGTTCACAGAAATCCCGTAGGTACTATTTAGAATGGTCACACAGCATGGGGGGGAGAGAAACAGAAACACTTAGTGACAAATGGGGACCCGGGTTACCTGTGAACTTATTGGGTATTTGCAGCGATTAAAAATCTTCGCAGATATTCCCTGTACAATCTCATTCCGGGTCAAGCTGTTCAGCTGTTTCTCCTCTCCTATCCATATACTGACAGGAAGTTGTAGATCATGTTTTATATACTCCAGCCCTCAGGGTAATATATAACATACAGCACTTCTATACATGCATGCAGTCACTAGCATAGCGCGAGAGCCACTTGTTCAATATGGAGGCGTCTCCCGATGAGAGTAGCTAAAGTAGAGGGAGGAGCTGGGTCGTGGGGGCGGTGCTTATTACGCCACTTCCGCCACGTGTAGCCGGCGACAGTTTCTCAGCGAAGCGACTGTTTTGTTTACAGCATTCCGTCCACTCGGGTAAACCAAGACAAGTCGGAGAACCGCACAGAGCGATATATACTGTAGTACTGTAGCTACTAGCTAAGCGTCGGTTACCATGCACCCAAAGAACCAATCCGCTTAATAATATAACAGATAAACCGCGGTTGCCAGGGATTTATGGCCATAAACAGCCCTCGTCCTCGGGCTTCGCCCTCGGGCTAGGGCAGTTTATGGACCATAAATCCCTGGCTACCGCGGTTTACCTATTAAGTAACACTGCATTTACAATAACATCAATATGCTCAATCATTGTGCTTGAATTTCCGGGACGTTTGTGCTCGTTGTGAGCGTTTCTGACAAGATGTATACACTGCATTTTATGACCTTTATGATTATGTTAAATCATTGTAGTATTTGAATTTCGGGAATGCTTCTGGTCATTGTAAGCGTTTTTGACAACATAGACACTCTGTCTACATTTTCAATTCTTTATATGCTTAATCATTGTGTTTGAATTTGGGGAGATATTCTATTCATTGTTAGTCTTGAGTTTTAGTATTAAGGCCGTGTTTCTCGACTTCATTTACTGTCTGTCTGTTAGTTACCCTTTACATGCTAAATCATTGTGCTTAAATTTTGAGAGTGTTTCTGCTCTTTGTAAGCGTTTCTGACAAGACGCATGCATCGGATTTTCAATGCCTTTTTATACTACATCATTGTGTTTGAATTTATGAATGCTAGGGTGGTTCCAAAACTAATGCTATAGCAACATCTGCACAGCAAGTAGCTATACATTACAATTACAAAAGAATGTGTACAGTGCATTTACATTTTAACTAAAGTGTTTCAAACTAAAGATACAAAAGGACTAAGCCAGGTGGCAGGTAAATAAATGGTACAAACTAACATTTGTCAATATCACTGATGGTGCCAAGTAGTGTTTTGTTGAACTTTGTCCCAGTTGTTATTCCAAGCAGGAAGCGCTCCATAAAAAAAAAGTGTGTTCATCATACATGGTGTGGGATAGGCAATGTCGAAAACATAATACACTGCTATAAGGGCAACAATGGCCTTGTACAGCGAAGGCAACTCAGCCAACAGTTCTTTCTCCGCGACAAGGAAGAACTGCATGCCACCACTGCCAAACTGAATCAGGTACGGTGTTGAAATGCCACCTGATATCTTGGTATCGAGATCTTCATTATCCTGGTTAAAGGAGAATTAAAAGCAACACATAATGAAAGTAATTCGAACAAAGAAACTCAAGCCACGCATATACATTGCGAGAGGGCACAGTAAAGATTTGGGGTCATTTACTTATCTTTACTCATTTCAGAGAGAGCTAATTATTAAAACTCTGAATAGATGTACACTGGTAGTTTGACAAATACACAACATGTTTTCTTGTATATCTATTGCTTAACTTTCAGATAACTAATACACAACATTCCAAGGCTCAAAAACACAGATAATCCATTTCATTACGCTTACTTTAAGTTCTGTCAGTAAGTGAACACTGGCATCCTTATTTCTCTTGTCGAGAGTACAAGTGTATGGATAAAACTGCTAACTAACCATCAGCAGCTTCTTCATTCCCATCCAGCAAATGAAGCTGCGTCTGAATAGCTGCACTTCTTTTACTCTTTGCATACGTTATGACTTTTGGTGGCCACTTGATCCACTCAGCCGCCAATTTTTCTTCGGGATCACCACGGAGACCAGTGATCTGGATGAAGTCATTGATGAGCTGTATAAAGGAATATACAAATGAATTTTTAGGTGGATTTATTTTATATTGTAACATATGAGGCATCGTACCGAGTGGGAATCTCAAATGTGACTTTCCAGAGCACTTGCTGGTCACACACATTTGTTGCCACCTCCCAAAAAATGCCCCAAAACAAGTTACAGAAAAGCAGGTAGGGATGGTAGCTATGCATTGCGCTGTGATGTGCGGGTGTATGTGCATGTGTTGTGGTGTGCATTGCTGCTTGTTTCATTGGTTTTGGGGAAGCGTTTTTTGGTGGAAGTGCATCCCTACATGACTAGATTTTGCACTTTTTAGCAAAGTGCTAGTAAATGCAGGGCAATGTAGGGGGAGTCTGAGTGACAAGTGGCTACAATGACCGTTACAGTAAAATTGTTGCAGTAGCATCATTGCATCTGGATCCCACATTAAAGAAACGATCTCAGCCTGGTATAATCATAGATGTGCAGTGATACCAATAGACTGATATGCATGTGATAATAATCAATACATGAACAAATAACTCCAAAGCTTCGGTGTTGACTTGCTTGGTACATATATTTATAGCACAGTGTACACATGCTGTTGAACAGTCCTCAGATCACAGTAACTGAGAGGACATTAGTTCACTCATCAATGTGAGTACACGGGACATACCTTTACACTTCCCCCAAAAAACAACAAAACAAGCACCAGAAGGCATGCACAGACTACGCACATATCACAGTGCGATGCATTTACCGCGTACCTACCATCCCTACATCTTTCCAACCACACCCACCACAAACCGTACCACACCCCCTTACACAGCACCCTTCAACACACACCACCATCCACAATTATCACCACCTCTCACCATCCCACAACCACCCTCACATCCTCATCCACAACGATTAAATACTTCACAAAACAACACCCCACACTACAAACTAACCCAGACCTCCACAGCACCACTGTACTCAGCTAAACCTCGCATCAATCCCTTCTGCCTAAATTTAATAGCTGAGTACGAGGCTAATAGAAATCACTAGTAAGCAAGATTTATACCTCAAAGTACTTCACAGTCTTCGGAGTTGACACCATGGGAATGAATATCCAGTCTGGGGAAGTACAGCAAGCACACAAGCAAAAGTAAGTAAGGGGCAGGTAGTTAACAGGATGCTCGCAAGTACATAAACCGAAAACATACCCACCCACATAAATGTGATATAATACTAATCTAAATATGGTCAGAGAAATTACGTCTCCGGTTAGTTCAAGAATAGGACAGTATTGGATACAAATGCTACTCCTCGGACAGTTGCAAGTTAAGTTAGTAGTTGCCAACACTGACTTAGCATACAGAATTGTATGACAAAAGTGTGGTATACCAGCACATACTTTCCGGGACCAACAGCTCCAAGTTCTCCTAGACACCTCCCAAAATCTTCTCGAAGCTCAATACTAGTGGCTCGCGGACCTTTAGAAACTGAGGACAAAGCAGCAATTTCAAGAACAAAACGTCAAGTATGGACTATGTCAGATAGACATAATTGCACTTCTTCATGAAGCGAAATCAACTTACTCTTATTACAATCTCTGTAATGATTGGATCAACGGTGTCACTTCCTACCATGCACTTCTCCAACTCTGCCTGTATGAACAGAGCAGGAATTGTTTTAAAGCTTACATGAACATGCACTGTATGTACAGTTCATATATTGATAATAATACAAATAACTAAATACTGCACTAACTCGATTGGATCTCAACAGTCTGTGTAGTGCTTTCAATGCATCCATTCTCATGTCAGAACGCCCATGGCATGCCCCTCTTAGGACATGTTGTAGTTGCTGGTGAAGGCTGGAAAAGGATAGTAGCAACTATATAGGTTAATGCACGATTTAAGTCCAGCCAACTCATTCAGCGCATGCTCCTACAATATTATGGGTTCTAGTGCAAATAGTAGTAGTGGTTTATATCAACAGCAGCTTACTAAGCTCCATTACACTGTTCCTTCTAGCTTCCACGTACAAACCTCCAATTAGAATTGATGTAGCTATAATTAACAGCTGTACAAACCAAGTGAATGCAAAGCATTGCGTAGCCTCGTAAAAGTTTTAAAAGTTGAATTGGATCATGGATATGTCATATGTGAACTGAAATGTTGTATTGAATCATGGATCCAAACAATATGTAGCATGTGGGCCGCACGCATGCATAAACATATGTACACACACATATGTACACACGTATGTATGCACTGAGAAATTCTCAATTGAACACACTAGTGTGAATAACAATCCGTGACCTCATTTCCTGCTTCTACCTATGACATCCCATTCACATGAACACTTCTGTCCTGGAACAAGATACCTTTTTGATGTATACGAGTGTTTCCTAAGCTCAGTGTTGATGCAAGCAAGAGACAGCACATCTGGCATGAAGTAGATCTCATCAAAGAAAGACCCAAGAACCTCTCTGAAAAAATTAAAACAGCAAATACTGAAACACATACATGGCATTTTATCTAGTGCTATTTTTGGTGAAGTTCCTCGAATATCAAGTACTCACTTGTTCTGAATTATAAGAAAATCAAAGATTTTTGATACAGTTGCTGAGTGGTGATCAGCAAAAGGAGAGAGTGTAACCACTATCTGACCAAACAAGGGACCCAAGGATTCCAGGTCCACACTAGAGGGAAACAAAGAACACCATACTCTTAAAATCATGACGTTATTGTACTTTACGTATAAAGATTACATAGTCAAGTGTGGTATAGTAACAGCGTCATCGCGCCATGGGGAATCCTTTTTGGAATAGTTCCCATCCTTCTATAAGGGAATTATGGGGTATGCCCCACAGCAAATTATTACAAAACAACTGGCCAAAGATTGAATCTGGTGGGTTTTGGTAGCTTAGCCGACTACCACAAGTTTGTGTCCAAACCACAGCACAGTAACATGTGTCAGCGCAGCTAAAACTAGAAGCGTTTATGTAGGTGTTGCGAGTACAATTGATCAGGTGCCATTGTACCTTGTTTTAATGCAGCATAATTTTTCAAACTCCTAAGGGCTATGAAGGGAAGTCAGCCCCCCCCCCCCCCCCCCCTCACCCCCCCATGTATGAAACCATGCTAATAATTGGCACAAGTCATGTTCAGTGGTAACCGGATGTCTACAAAAGAGACTAGTGTTTCCATTTAAAAGTAGTAGAAATGAGTAATTCTTAGCCACACAGAACTATACAGAGAACTCACTGTATTTGAACTCGACTTTAGCATCTCAAGGGTAGGTAGCAAGTCTGCCAGATCTGCTACCTACCCTTGAGATGCTACCTTCTCAGCTCATTTTGAGTGTTATTTCAGCTGAGAAGTTGAGTGAAACACCCAAGGATCAAACAGCTTTACAAACAGGACAGGGCAAACTAATGCAACTGCAGACTAAATGTACATGTACATATAACAGGCTAAGGCTGAGATTTGTTGTACACTTGCAGTTAACAGCTGTAACCTACTAAAACAGGATTAGCATGGCTGTCTAGGACTAAACTTGCTGTAGTTTGGACTACAAACCTTTCAAAACTACTGGTAGACTACGTACATGCACAGTTGCATAGAATGTGTGTTAAGTGCGGAAATACAGACACCAAACAGACAGACAGACAAAAAAATGCAGAAAACTTGAAGGCATCATACGCTTTGAATGAACCCAGCTGGTAAAAAGCACTACAACTTGAAACAACAAAGAGAGGACAGTATGAATTAGTTCTGCTATACAGTGGTCTAGGCACACGATACTAGATGTAGAAAGAAATGTACAGAAATACATGTACATTTATGTAGGAAACCTTGCGAATAGTTGTGATACAGGGATCTCAATCCTTCGTATTGTAAGTCTGAATATTATTGAGAAGTTGAAAATATTTCCGAAAAAGAGCTTCCAGAAATTGAAACTTCCTTGAACTAGCAGCGACTAACCACACAAGACAGCCACTCAGTGCATTGCAAAAACAATATTTCCATGAGGTAATTGTCAATGAGACCTGTTGTGAAGCTTCGTGTGAAGTTGGCATTCTGAACTTCATATACAATCCACTCATAAAGCTATAAGCATTCATGAGCCTTCATGAAGCTCATGTAGACACATGCAATTGAGTGCAATGTATACCATCCTTCGAGAAATATGTATGTGTACACATCTCTGAAGTTCATGTACACATAGAGTAAGTTACTGATGATCAGACACGCTAGCGCTGAGCATGTAAACTATCGGAAGTGGGCTGAGCACTCACTTGACAGTACAGAACCTTCGCACTTCAAGTTGAAATTTTGGTGTTCCTTCGTTGTTTGGCTTCCAAAGTTTGAATTCTGACAAAGCTATGATCAGACAAATGTATGTATTATTGGACTTCATTCCATGTTTCCTCCCTGAAGTAACTTCCAGTGACCTTTCTTTATATATTGGGAAGCCCCACTACTATGCTGCTGCACGCCAACCTTTTGCCATCGTAGCTGCTTTGAGCACTGAGGGGTGCTGCTGAATGTAGAGACGTACGTGTCACTCTCTCCACTATCGGACAGTGAATTTGTTTCTTTTTCGGTGTAGAGACCCCACAACACTCTCTAGTGCTAGGATGGGAATGTACAGACACTTAGAAACACAAAAGTTCAAGTCTGTTGTTTATACGTTGTGTCCTTCCTGAGATAGAACTGTTTTATCTGATTTCATCCACTAAAAGCCTTAATTCAGCATCATAAGTTTTAAAATAAATGACTCTATCTCTCTCTATCTCGAGAACCATGCAATGTATAAACATCGGGCTTGCACTGTTGTGATGCTAAGCACCTGTACTTAACAACAATATCCAATTCCTTAGTGTTATAGAGAGTGTTTTTGGGTCTCTACACCAAACAAAGACGAAATTCTCTGTCCGACTACAGAGAGGGTGATACGGCTCTACATTCAGCAGCACCCCTCCCTGCTCAAAGCAGATACCATGGCGAAAAGTTGGCATGCAGCAGTATGGTAGTGGGGCTTCCAAATAAGGAAGGAAGGTCACACGAAGTTACTTTAGGGAAGAAACATGGAACGGAGTCCAACAATACATACATTTGTCTGATCATAGCTTTGTCAGAATTTAAACCTTGAAGGGTTATAGCTCCAGAACCAAGCAAGACGGAACACCAAACTTTCAATCAAAATTAATGTGAACGGTCTGTACTAGCGATCGAAGCCTCTGCTCACTTCCGGGAATTTATGGATTCAGTGCTAGCGCGTCTGAGTATACATGTACCTGGTGTTATTAACTCTATTATGCCAACTGCTTTGGACTGAAGCTTCACGTACATGGATATAGCTACATGTATCCTTTGTGAAGTTTCATGAAAGTTCACAAGTGAATATTTGCAATGAGAGTGGTTTTATGAAACGTTGTGAACAGTTTCGTGCAGCTCTCACAAATAATATTTGCTATGAAAGATATTTCTTCAGACTCTGACCTACGCCACTTCCACTGGTGGCACAGTAAAGACAATGCCAACTCACCATCTGCTTCTCACTGTCCATTTGCAGTGGTTTCTCCTCTCCAGCCAACTGGTTCATCTCTGCAAGCATCTTTATCCCAGCCAGAAAATGCTCACAAGTCCAGAAAATGCTCACAACTACCAGAAAATGCTCATAACACTGGATAATGGTCACATAGAACGCACCAAACAATAGCAAGCTTATAATACAGAAATCATATAAGACAGAAATACGTATTATATACATAATTATCTATTGTTATCCAGGGCAACTGGAGTCAATATATAAGGAAGCTGATGAATGTCTTGCAAGGTTCTTGCACCAGATCTTGCAGGATATTTCTATGAGTCACGCAAATTTTAACACAAGATTCTAACACCTTGCAAGATTTTTGTTGCATGATGAGAAGTTTTGCAAGGGCTTGCAAGAAATAAAATGCAAGATCATGCAAGAGGCCAAAATCCTTGTGAGTCCTGCTTAGGCAAGAAGTCTGCTAGATAACTTACAAAATTCTGCAAGAAAGCCATGTTAGAACATTGCAAGGCCTTGCAAGGAAACTCTGCATTTCACAATATGAGGATTCTACACAAGCACCTGATAAAATGGTTCTTTTTTGTCTGCCATCAAAATGAAACCCTTCTTCTGATGTAGTACCTCCACAAGAAACTGCAAAACATGTACCAAGATTCCCAGTTAAGGTCATATCCAATAGCAGACAAGGCCTACAAGTTAATGTACCTGACAAACATTGTCCTTGAACAGGGACAGCATCTTCCCAGGGGTTAGTGTGTGAGCTTTTGCTATTCTGGGAACCTGTGAAGAAAATAGCCATAAATAATACACTTGACATTTAAATGATATATACCTACAAATAGTTTACAATCTGACAGCAACTGTACATATTTACAGTTTTTGAAGGAATTAATCACCTTTTTAATACATTCTGTGTTAGTGTATATATATGGACAATCATGTACATGTGTTTTACACAGTAAGTTAGACACACGTACATGCCCATACACACAACATCGCATACGAAGAGAAGGGAGAGAAATTTTTCTGTGTTGTATGATGAACTTACGTAGACGCGTTTGAATTTGGGAGCGTCTCATCTTTTCAGAGCTTCTGATAAGAGACATAACCAGCATACTTCCAATACTTGTTTCATATCCTAATATTTGAGTTTCAATTTCGGGAATGATTGTACTTCTTATAAAACTTTCTGATATGATACATGCACTGCATTTTAAAAACCATTATAGGCAAAATTACTGTGTTTGACTTTAGGGAAAGTTTCACTCTTTGTCAGCGTTTTTGACAGGACAAACACACTGCATTTTATACCATTTTATCCTAAATCTTTGCATTTTAATTTCGGGAACGTTTCTGCTCATTGTGCATGTTTCTGTCGAGATATAACTTTATTTTCATACCCTTGTATGCTAAATCATTGCGTTTATACTTTGGGAACGTTTCTGCTCATTTCAAGCGTTTCTAACAAGACTATACACAGCATTTCACTACAATTATATCATGCTGAAGCATTGTGTTTTAAATTTCGGGAACGTTTCTGCTCTTCGTAAGCATTTCTGACAAAACACATGCACTACATTTCCAATGCCTTACTCTATATCATTGTGTTTGAATTTTGGGAGTGTTGCTGCTCTTTGTAAGCGTTTGTGACAACATATATACACTGCATTAGCAATAGCATTATATGTTCAATCATTGTGTTTGAATTTTTGGGACGTTTCTACTTGTTATGAACGTTTCTGACAAGTTATGTACACTGCATTTTAAAGACTCTTATATGGTTTGAAATTCAGTCACGTTGCTACTCGTTTTCAGCGTTTGTGACATGATTATAATGTCCACCGAATCTTCAATACACTTATATGATATGCTAAATGATTGTGGTTATAATAATTATATCGGAAGCATTTCTGCTCTCCGTAAGCGATTCTGACGCCGTATTAACACTGCATTTTCAATGCCATTATATGCTAACTATTGTGTTTGAATTTCGGGAGCGTTCCTGCTCTATGTTAGCGTTTGTGACAACATACATAAACTGCATTTTCAATACTTTTATAGGCTAAATTAATGTGTTTAGAATTCGGGCACGTTTCTGCTCATTTTGAACCTTTCGGAAAGCTTCTACTATTTGTAAGCATTTCTGATAGGACATATAAACTGCATTTCGAATGCATGCGTTTTTATGCTATGTCATTGTACTTACATTTCGGGAAGGTTTCTGCTCATTGTGAGCGTTTCTGGCGACTGCATTTTCAAAAATTACATAGGCTAAACCACTGTATTTGAAAATTGGGAGCATTTCTGCTATTTGTAAGCGTTCATAACAAGACACATGCATGCTGCATTTTCAAAAGTTTTGTATGCAAATTCATTGTGTTCAAAATTCGGGAGCATTTCTGTTCTTAGTAAGCATTACTGACAATATATTTATACACCGTCTTTTATATGCGAAATCATTGAGCTTGAACTTCTGAAAGTTTGTAGTCTTCGTGACCGTTAATTATGCAAGATATATGCAAAGCATTTTCAATTTCTTTATGTGCTAAACGATTGTTTTTGAATTTCGAAAGCATTCTGCTCTTTGTAATCATCTATAACATTCAAGGTACATGCACTGCATTTTCAATTTCTTTAATTGCAATTTCGCTATAATGTTGGAATTTGGAGATCGTTTCTGACAAGATATATGCACTGCATTTTTAATGTCATTATATTCTAAATCATAGTGTTTGAAGTTCGGGAGCGTTTTTGCTCTTTGTATAAGCGTTTCTGACCAGATATATCCACTGCACTTTCAGTAGCTTTGTATCCTAAATCATTGTGTTTGAATTTTGGGAACAGTTTAGCTCTTAGAAATTAGTAATCTTTTTCGACTATAGATACTTGTACTACATTTTCACTATACCATTAGAGCCAAAATGATTTCAGGAGCGTTTCTACACTTTGTGAACATTTTTGACAAGATACATGAAGTGCATTTTCAATTATTCAACTGAATATTTATACATTAGTTTATACTAAAACATTGTGTTTAAATTTTAGGGGCGTTTCAGCTCGTTGTGAGCGTTTCTGATGAGAATATACACTGCATTTTCTATGCCAGGTTATGCTAAGTCTTTTTTTTTTTGAATTTTGAGCACGTTTTTATTCTCTGTAAGCGTTTCTGACAAGATATACACTCCGTATTTTCAATATCTTTATATCTTATGTCATTGTGTTTGAATTTTTTAAAAGTTTCTGATCTTTGTAACGTTTCTGACAAGAGATATATCCTACATTTTCAATACTTTTATATGCCAAATCATTGTGTTTAAAATTCGGGCACGTTTCTGCTCCTTTTGAAAATTTCTGACAAGACATATACATTGCATTTTCAATACCTGATATAAATCATTTTTTGCGTGAGTTGCTGCTCTTTGTGAGCGTTTGTGTTCATACATATACAGCATTTTCAATACCATTATACATCATACCATTGTGCCTGAATTTTGGAAGCGTTTCAGCTCATTGTGAGCGCTTCTGACAAGATATACAAGGTATAACCACTGCATTTGCAATTGTATTGTAATTATGCTGATCATTGTTTGAATTTTGGGAGCGTATCTCGGCTGTATCTGTCTGTCAGTTAGTAATAATGCATATGCAAAATCATCGTGTTTGAATTTTGGGAGCGTATCTCGGCTGTATCTGTCTGTCAGTTAGTAATAATGTATATGCAAAATCATCGTGTTTGAATTTTGGGAGCGTTTCTGCTCTGTGTAAGTGTTTCTGATCATGACCAAACACATGCACTACATCTCCAATGCCTTTATATGTGTTTGATTTTCGGGAGAATTCAGGTAACGGTGGCAGATGCCATTGGGTAAATACTATTCAAAGTATGCGCAAATTGCAGAGATGACTGTATACTTAATTGCTCACCTCGAGACACAGCCTCAGGGCATTTGATGAGAGGCGGAGAGCTTCTCTGGACTCCAGTAGTCTCCAGTCTCTGTGCTCTCCCGGCTGGCTCGGCGTTATGCCTCTCTGGAGCACGGGCACTCTCCTGCGTCTGACGCCGTCTTCCGGCCCTGCCGCAGTTCGGCAAATTGTGCTGTCAACAGCTCGATATTTCTCTCCCATTTGTCGCGGGCCGGGTTCTTCGCAAAACTCAACTTCAGTATAATATAGAACTCAACTCCAGTATCCAGTGTAGCACGTATACACATCACATCACTCACATGCACAAAATGCAACGGACTATTTATACAGTTTTCCAAACAATGGTGTCTCTGGGTACAAGTCTGACACTAATATTTTGTAACAATTACAACAATGGCTATCTTTGTTCTATGACTAACATGTGATAGCTGGTAGGTCTGTTACTTTGTAAGCGTTTGTGACAAAATAGATACTGTAACATTTGTACTGTATTTACAATAACATCAATATTATGCTCAATCGCTGTGCTTGAATTTCGGGGACGCGTTTGTGCTCGTTGTGAACGTTTCTGACAAATTGTATACACTGCATTTTGTGACCTTTATAATTATTGTTAGTATAATTTCGGGAATGTTTCTGGTCATTGTAAGCGTTTTCGACAACATAGACACTCGTCTACATTTTCAATATGCTTAATCATTGTGTTTGAATTAGGGGAGATATTCTACCCATTGTTAGTCTTGAGTTTTAGTATTAAGACCGTGTTTCTCGACTTGAAGTAGCAGAATGAATGCTAGGGTGGTTCCAAAATTAATGCTATAGCAACACCTGTACGGCAAGTATACATTAGAACCACAAAAGAATGCGTACAGCGCATTTACATGTTAACTATAAGGTGTTTCAAACTAAAGATACAAAAGGACTAAGCCGGGTGGCAAGTAAATAAATGGTACAAACTAACATTTGTCAATATCACTAATGGTGCCAACAAGTGTTTGCTGAACTTTGTCCCATTTGTTATTCCAAGCAGGAAGGGTTAACGTTCCATAAAAAAAAGTGTGTTCATCATACATGGTGTGGGATAGGCAATGTCGAAAACATAATACACTGCTATAAGGGCAACAATGGCCTTGTACAGCGAAGGCAACTCAGCCAACAGTTCTTTCTCCACGACAAGGAAGAACTGCATGTCCATGCACTGCCAAACTGAATCAGGTACGGTGTTGAAATGCCACCTGATATCTTGGCATCGAGATCTTCACCATCCTGGTTAAAGGAGAATTAAAAGCAACAAATTGTTATCCAGGGCAACTGGAGTCAATATATAAGGCAGCTGATGAATGTCTTGCAAGGTTCTTGCACCAGATCTTGCAGGATTTTTCTATGAGTCACGCAAATTTTAACACAAGATTCTAACACCTTGCAAGATTTTTGTTGCATGATGAGAAGTTTTGCAAGGGCTTGCAAGAAATAAAATGCAAGATCATGCAAGAATGTGGCCAAAATCCTTGTGAGTCCTGCAAGAAGTCTGCTAGATAACTTACAAAATTCTGCAAGAGAGCCATGTTAGAACATTGCAAGACCTTGCAAGGAAACTCTGCATTTCACAACATGAGGATTCTACACAAGCACCTGATAGAATGGTTCTTTTTTGTCTGCCATCAAAATGAAACCCTTCTTCTGATGTAGTACCTCCACAAGAAACTGCAAAACATGTAGCTACCAAGATTCCCAGTTAAGGTCATATCCAATAGCAGACAAGGCCTACAAGTTAATGTACCTGACAAACATTGTCCTTGAACAGGGACAGCATCTTCCCAGTTGTTTTTAAAATTCGGGCACGTTTCTGCTCCTTTTGAAAATTTCTGACTGACATATACACTGCATTTTCAATACCTTGATATAGATAATTTTTTGGGTGAGTTGCTGCTCTTTGTGAGCGTTTGTGTTCATACATATACAGCATTTTTCAATACCATTATACAAACGCATAAACTAAGGCACCAGACTACACACTGGAATTTATCCTTAGCAGTAACTTGCACTCACACTGAACACTCCCTTCAGCACACCATAATTACCATGTTCATCAGCATCATTGCCCACCGCAATCCCACCAGCCATATTCACAATATTATAGGATATACGCAGTTCACAACCGACACTACATGTACAGCATATCCTACACTGCTACATGCACTATATATCTACATAGTGCTCCCTGCCTCACAGACAACTACTGTCACCATTAGCCAGACCCCTGAGTCACAACTGCATAGAAACAATTAAAAATTATCTATTAGCAAATACATTGACTCCTCCATACAGTAGAGAATATGACACTTCTCACTTGATATATGCTACAAACCTACAAATGCACAGTCACTCTAAGAGCGCAGCTAAATGAAGACCTGCACGGAAAACTGCATGATGTGCGTGGCATGGAGGGGATGGTGGCGTGTGTTATTGGAATGGTAATCCGTGAAAGTTCTGTGGTACCTTGTTCGGTTACTTTACGTTTTCATTTCTACCTGCTCTTTCATTTTTGAATACTTTTTTTTTTTTAAATCTATGCTCATTTCTGTGTAATATATTACGGTCCAGTGATGTTGAACACATTTTCTGTGTCTCTATTCGATAGTTTATGAAGGAGTCGAGCTCTGTGGACACCCCTCTAAATACATTGGCCATGCTGCAGACCAAGCAAAAGGCTTCACAGGCGGCCTACATAGTTCTCAGCGGAGAGTCTCAGTCCATGCTTGCGTAAGTGGCTACAGTAGCACTAGTAAACTGGTAGTGTAATGACATACTTCTTGCATAACGATAAGTTCCACAAACTAGTAGATTTTACTGGTTGGGCACACACTTTGTACACACCGTAGATTAATAACCTACTACGTACCTGGATTGGAAACGGAATCACGTGAGCGCATAAACCCTGTACATTTTGGCGGTGCCCATCCGTGCAGCGCTCTATGGTACGCCGCCTGGAACGAGAGATAGATGCAGAAGCGGCCCACTGGTAGTTCTGAAGCGACACTTTGAAGATTTTATACATCCTATCAATACTGCACAGCCTAAGAGAGGTATATTTCTGCTTACTAGAATAATATTGTAAAATTTGGGTGCAAAAAACGGCATATTTTTTGTTCCATAGCAACCATTTTCTCATCCCGAATGTTTTGTGGGACAGTTTCTCTTATACCATGACACTTCTTAGGACTGAAATTTCAGATTTAGTTTGTCAAAGTAATGAAGTTTTGCATGCTGGGTATAAAAGTTTAATCTTGCTTGTGGTATAAGGTGTGTATACAATATTTGTCTGTTAGTGGTGTTTCTTTTAGACAATTTTTGTGGGACAGTTGTATGCTTCACACTAACATTTAAGAATAGAAACTGTGCTACTGGGCATGGCCAGGTATTGAAGCTTTGCATGCTGTGAATGAATAAGAGTACTGCTTCCCTTGTGAGGTGTGCCTTGGTAATCATGTCATGCATGCCCCTCACAAGTTCCTGCTTTATCATTTTCTTGTAGGATTCTTTTGATACATATGTATAGCTACCAGTTAAATGCAGTCAATATTTGTCATAGGCAAGATGGCAATTTTTTTTTTAGTTTGCAGCTGTCTTCTGCAGTCGGGAGAGTGCAGTTTGTCCTCTGTCTGGAATCAAGAAGCGTTCGCTCGTGGGGGGTTTCTACACTAGCCCTATAGTAATTCCAATCGGTGCCACAGCTGGTGTCCTTTATAGAGAGAGAGGTTGTCCGCTGGTGGGAGGGTCCGTTATGGGAGGTTCCACTGTATATACTAGTCCAGGCATGCACATCCTATAATGCACACCTATGCCTAGATATGCATGGCCTACAGCATACCTTGATGGGAAGGAGAAAATTCAAACTCAGTGTACTACGTAAGAACTAGGAACGTAGTAATATGTTCCGAATTTCCTTCCAGTCAGCATTCGTCTGAGTCCATTTAGTCCACAGCTAGGCTCCTGACTACTAAATACTGACTTGAGGAGCCTAATTAGAGGTATTCTGAAAGGGAGCAACAAATGCAATCCCAGTAGGTTGGTCAATGGTAGAAGACGACAAATAATTTGAAGTAAGGCAGATAATGGCGAAGGTATTAGCCCAGGAAATGAAAACAGTAGGTGTAAAGAACTTCACTGTACATACATGTACTTACACTGTTACAGTACATGTACATGCTCAAAAAAATCTCCTGGGAGTTAACGGGACAACTCTACTCCAACACCTACATGTATCCACATCGGTTTCCACTCTGTCAAGTATGACCATGGCATGATCATGAGAGCCATTGACTGTTGATGGTGTATTCTACATACACAGAGTAATTATGAATCTACCAGCATTTATGTTATCATGTATAAACAGCTGTTTGAACACAGTGTAGCTACATGCATACAAGGTATTGATACAACACTTGCTGTTGCAGTTTGAATTGTCTGTGGTTGCAAAGATTGCCAGTAGCTTCTTCTGCCATAGCACTGATAACAGCTGAATACACGTTTCTATACGAGCGGCACGCGCGCAACACGGGGAGGGCGTTGCACGGATGGTGGCGTGAAATAATCGCGTTTCCAATCCCGGTTACGTAGTTATTATCTATGTACACACCCAGTTAATAAAAGTGAAACGTGGAAATCTGCAGCATTAAAATATTCCTATGTATATACCTCATTGTCATGATATTATTTTAGCATTGATGGATAAATGTATTTCTTTCCTTTAGGTCAGATATAGCAAAGAAAAAGTAAGCAAGTGCAATGGCAAAATTATTCCGAGCGAAGCGAGGCTATACTCCGGTTCCATTGACCTTTTTCGTCGTCATGGTCCACGTCCCTCCCAGCCACTTCTCCAGACATATAGCCTACCAAACTCGCAGCAAACACTTACCTTCGTTACAGAACTCTGTACGAGAGACTTGGAAGCGCTCACTATTACAGCGGGCCTGCGTCAGCCTGTGGTCTTCCAGGCGCATTATTATACGTAGCCATTTTGTATTTGGGGTTGTAGGCGTGCCCTGTTACTTTTGACCTTTTTCTGCTTGGTAGGCGTGCCACAAAATATATGTGCCACACCCAGCAATTCTCGCGAAGCGAGGACATCCCTGCACATTGTGTATCACTAGTTAGGAAACTGAACTGGCAATTGTTGTAATGTCTTCATGTGCACATCATTACATGTATTAGACATGTTTGTCACTGAGTGTACAATTCTCTCTTATTATAATGATCACAAATTATGGATTGTATTAGTAATTATTTAGCCGTGTGAGTGTATAGTAAGTATGCCTATAATTAACTAGGTAGGAAGGTTCCTGTGACCTACGTAGTGGGGAGGTTGGAATTAAGGCTTTCATCTTGATTGGAAAAAACCTTTTTTTTCAGAGTATGAAAATATGAAAATGATCAAACAACAATTGAGTAATCCCATTGGAAGTATAGTCTTACTTCATCGGGCAATAGACTTTCTGAAGCGTTGTAGAAAATACAGGTTTTACGCAAAATTTAAAGTTGCGGGGCATGTAAACGTCCTTTTAACACTAACCCCGACCCTAACCCCTAACAATACAATGTTGGTAAACCTGGACAGCTTAGCTAGATCGTCCCTATTTATACGTACTGACGCGCTACATAAGCTTACGTTGCAGTTAGACAAGTGATTACAAGTCCGGGTGCTGAACTTCAGTAGGTTGCAGTTTGAGTGCCTCGGCAACTCATTGAGGTTCAGCACCCGAATGTGGGTGCAAAACATTGCAAACCATGGACAATACATACTATGTATTGTCCATGTTGCAAACTGTGTGCTGCTTTTTAGGCATGCATGTACGTGTCATAAAATTGTATTGTGAAATAAAATAAAAAAGGGGGGCTACACCCCTTTGCATCCCACCTAGCCCTAGTCTGGATCAGACCCTCCACTCTCAAGGGAAAGCGTAGGAAAATTAGGGAAAGGTAAGAGGAAGGAGGGTCTGGGGAATAACTATAGGCGGAAATGGACCCGTGGAATGTGAACGGAAGCTATTATTACACCGCGTGAAGTTTAGTGGGCTTCATTGTTAATTGTGTCATAGGTCATACTTAGTACTTCAGACTAATAATATACCCGTATAGCTGTAGTGAGCCTCGTCTATCACGAGCCCAACTAGGCCGAGGTAAGAAGCATCTCGCGCCACGAGGATTTCGCAGGATTGACTCAGGGCTGATATATACAAGCTGACACTGGCCGGTTCGAATTCGCACATAATTGTACACGGCATCGATATCCTGTTGCAGCTCTCCAACAAACTCAGCAGCTATCCCCTTTGTGGTGAACTTCTCCCGCTGGTCTGTCACAAGTGCCGTTAATGGCGACACACACAACTATGGACTTGTGAGTGGCGGCTCGCAGACGGTCGAACACTAGTGGCCGTAGCTAACGCGTAGCAAAAGACTTCCCGTAGCCGGTGGGAAGAGCTACAAATACGCCCCTGCCGCTAACAAAGCTTCTAATGGCTTGGCTCTTCTCCTTCTTAAGCTCCTCCACACCAACCAAAGACATCGAATCTGTAGGTAGCCGCACTGATACTTATTTCTGAGGAGGCAGCCATGACGATTTATGAGATTCACAACTTCGCACATACTTGACGGGGCGTATTTTCCCTCATCTACACTCACGGCGGCATTCCAATGTTTGGTTTTTTTTTTTTTTTTTTTTTTTTTTTTTTTTTTTTTTTTTTTAAAAGCAACGCAAAAATATATGCAGGAATACTTTTCCAGATTAACAATGCAACGAAATAAAAGCAAGTTGAAAATAAGAGTCCGGAATGAAGGTCAGAATAAAAGAAAGTTCAGGCTTAGTCCGTGTAGCCCGCTTCTGAGGACACAAGGTCCACAGGGGGGAGATGCTCTCTGACAGCCCGTCCTGCGGCTGAGCGGGCCCCTCTGATGCATTGGATAGAAGATCTGAGGAGGGCAAAGCTGAGCGCGCATCTGAGCCAGGCAATTGTGGAGCTGTACGTTTGGTCCCTCTTTTGAGCTAGCATAGAGGCCAGCCTCTTGTAGCACACAGACGCCGCAGGTCCCATGCCGCCGGTTAGGGAAAGGACGAGAGGGGTAAACGCGCCATGCTCTATTTCTCTGACACGTTGTTCATATGCCCTTTTCTTGATGCTTTCGTGTTTGCGGTAGCAGGAGGAAATGGACTGTCTGTTGGACTGTGCATGGGGATTGAACACCCGGATGTCGAAAAAAGCCCTCTCATGCTGTCCGCCCCAGAAGCCATTGGCCGCCACATCTAACCGAGCACCATCAGTCACAATTGCGGTGGCACCATTAAGGGCTTCCCCAGTGAGAGGTTGTAGGTGCGGCTCGATGCACACGTTGTGGCAGACCTCTGACATCAGCTTGGCAGTCAAATCCCTCACCTCATTATGGCGCAGGGTGGGGAACCCACCCTTGGGGCATGAAAGGGCATGCTGTACCGAGAAGGGTGCTCCACAGGCACAGTGGGTCGGGATGTTGAGTGGGGTCCAGCCATACCTCAGTGCGATAGCGTCACGAAAGGCGCTCTTATGGAGGGAGAAGCCGAATTCTCCAATCGGAAGGGATGTCAGCCAACTCGAGGCACCCTTTTCTTGAGCCAAGTCCATGGCCCGTTGCAGGGAGTCTGGCAACAGGACCCTGACTGCCGAAGCTGCCTCCTTCTCCAGGTTTCTTTTACTGGTCTTTATCTCGGATTTTGCTGTGAGTTGGGCGGCGATGCACTCGTAGGAGTACTCCTCGCATTGGGCTGTGATTAAAGTGGCCAATGGTCCCGCGATAGTTGTAGAGCCTGAGTAATCGTGCTGGCAGGACTTTGCAGGGTTAACAATAGCGAGGCCTCCTAGCCTTGCAGGCAAGGCAAGCAGGTCGCGGACAGCATCATCTGGAGGAGCCCTGCCAGTAAGGGCCGGGATAAAGGTGGTACGGAGGAAGTTCTCCAGGGGTTCCAGTTGTGAGGCCATGCCAGGTGTGGTTCTACAGAGATATGAGAACTTATGAGAAAGGCCATGTGTGAAGGCTGAGTAAGCCGCGTGAGGTTGAGTCTTGGCAATGTCCGCAAGGAGCTGTAGATCGCTGATCCAGCAGTTGACCTTCTCCCGGACGTACTGTTTGGTGTACTCACAGGTGCCAAGAGGAGCCCCCAGGTAAGGCCTCCCATGGCAGGTGACATTGACGTTGGTGTCACGGAATGCTTCCTTCGCTCTCTCAAAGTGCTTCTCCTTAGTCACTAACCAGGTCTTGGCAGCGTTGGCGTGATATCCAAAGGCCGGACCTTCTGTAGATAGCTGGTCCCACCAGGTGCGGATTGGAACTAGGCTACCTGATGCTGACGCATCATCTGCGTACCACACCTGCTTCACATCCTCTGCATTGTCTAAACGATGAATCAGAGGAACAGTGGCCAACGCATAGAAAGGCATCGCGAACGGATCCCCTTGGGTAGTCCCCTCCTCTGAAGCTAGCGTGATGCCGTCGACGAATAGTTCCGTTGGCGCTCGATAGGTATTAATGAGGGCTGTTGCTAGTGAAGGACAGATATACTGGACGTTGTGCAGTGCTGCCTCTCTGTTGAGTGAATTGAAAGCGTTGCTCGCGTCCACTAGAAGAACCGCGTCGGCATCCTCAGAGTGGTACTCCCTCTGCACTGAATGGATTGCCGCCTCGATGCCAGCAATCTGCCCCCCACAGAGTTGTCGTGTCCCAGCAGCTTCTTGGATATCTTGTTTGGTGACGTAGAGGATGGCCTTGGCTACAATTCTGCGGGCAGTTTCACAGACTCCTATGCGGCGCACACCTGGGCATTTGTCAAGAGCAATTAGCCGACATGCCAGGAAGCTTGACAGGCCCTTAGGATCCACCAGGGTGGTGCAGAGTCGTCTTGCAAAATGAGCGAGTGAATGACACAAGTCCCGCGAAGCTGAGTGGAAGGAAGTACATAACCTTCTCCAGCAATGGGCATCTAAGCCTGAGGGACCAGCAGCGCCTGTAGTTGATAAGGCAGCTGAGCGGATAGAACTGGCATCGATTTGGTCAAAAATGACAGGGTGTACCATTGGTGGGTCCTGGCAGTCGGACAGTAGTGCATCAGCAGTGGCAGGTTGGGCAGTAGGGTGCTTTGCCTTTAGTACATCCAGGACGGAAGGTGATGTCGGGTCGTCCTTAGTGGCTGGATCGTTTACGTGAAGAGCACCACCAGTTCCCTTATGTGAGAGGAGGTCCAGGGCAGCCCCTGTCTTACCCCGGAACATCAGGTTTGAAAATGCCCTTGCCAGACTCTGGTCCCCCCTCTGGCGTGCCACACCTTTGGGCAGTCGCTGCTGGAGGCATCTGCCTTCCTCCAGTAGAGCAGTGATGTCCCCTTTCTCCCAAACGGCCATGCGTCGTTCTAAACAAGCATTAAGCTCTTTGGACTTTGCTTTGTGAGAAGGCTTTTGGAGAGCGAGAACAGATAATACGGTAACAGCTCTCAAGGCAATTGGCTCTAAAGCAGACTCTTCAGCGTAGGCTCTATAGAGTCTAGCTAGCTCCGACACAAACAGCTTGCCCCCTTTCCCTTGCGGTGCCCGAAAGAGGTTTCTTCTCCAGTGCACGACCTCCTGGTAAGCAAAAGACAGAGAAGTCGAATAGGATGAGGCGTCATGCTCACCCCACTTGAAGGTTGGAGATGCGAGCAGCTTTGGAGGAGGAAGCAGGTGGGCACTAGATGGAGTCGGTCCTGACCATAGAGGAGTAGCTTGAGAGGCTGTATCAGCGACAGCCGGGGAAGTGACTGACGGCGACGGTAGCGACAGTTGAGCGGTCGGCTGAGACAAACTTTCGCGGCCCTGTGCGGTGACAGAGTCAGAGGCAGACGGCGGTTGCTTGTTGGATGTGGGAAGTCGGACTGGCGCTGAATCGGGGGCAGGTGGCTGCTTCATGTTCGAGCAGTGGCCTCTTCTAGCAGGCAGACAGGTAGTACAGGTCTTCCCTGCCTTTACACACACACAGTTCCTGCATTTCCCATCACCATTACAACGACAGCAGACCGTCATATTCCTCACTTCTCGGCATTTTCACGTTCACATAATATTATTTATGGGTTATTTATGGCTGGTCCACTTCCGCCCATAGTTATTCCCCAGACCCTCCTTCCTCTTACCTTTCCCTAATTTTCCTACGCTTTCCCTTGAGAGTGGAGGGTCTGATCCAGACTATGCCGGTTAGTGATCGTGCCGGTTAGTGGAATGAGATAACCCTATAAATTAAATGCTGCACGTGTGTGTGGCGTGCCGGTTAGAGATCGTGCCGGTTAGTGGAAGAGCGGAGATAACCCTATAAATTAAATGCTGCACGTGTGTGCGGGATCATGGGCGTAGTCTTGAGACGGTACGGAATAGCGCGCGAACCGCTGCCTTTGCGTGCGTCTGAGGTATTTTTATCTATGCTGAAATCACGCAACAGCAGCGATTCGGTATTTAGATACTGTACTGAAAGTGAGCGGATTCGCTGAGATACAGAAGAGCTTAAATGGCTAAAAGTGTGGTGTGTCCAGGGAGATACATTGGTGGACATGCAGAATAACTCTAATCCCCACCATTTCTAGCTGAATGTATAAAGTCTCATCATAGATAGTGTATGTGGACTCGTGCCTAGACTGTGTCAGAGTCCTGGGGACTAAGATACATTCCAATCCCCTGGAAATGGAAAGATCTCAAGAATTCTAGCTACATGGGAAAGAGATTTAAATGTGGTGTTATCTATCACTCCTTCCCCTCTCAGGCCCTCTCATGCAGTGTTGTACTACTACCAGGCTACCTCGTTACAATCCTAATGGCTGCAGATCATTTCACCTTTTGCTCGTCATTCCTAAAACATAATTAAGTTTAATATTGTATCTTTACACCAAGAAACATATTTTTTTGGTGGTGGGTGGTTGAAGGGATGGAAGAAACAAAAATCATTAATTCAGATTTAAATTATGTTTTCTGATGGCATCATCACCTAAATTTGCCACCATGAAGTCCTTTAAACCTCAGCCCGAGTGCACACAAATTATGCACATTGCTCATTCCCGCGATAGTGTTGTCCCAGCACATGGAGTATAAAATAATTTACAATTATAGCATGCAGTACTATACATATCAGATCGGCAGTAATACACAGCCCCGCCTCCACTATTATGCACAAGGTGGCTCAACCCTCCAAGCTGCAGCTGCTATAAAACCACAATTGTGATGAAGCCACATAATTACCGTAATAGGAACTCTGTAATCACATCCTTGGAGGTGGTAGGATGTTCTGTTAGCAACCCCCTTACCTCATACTGCATACTGTATGATGGTGCTCCTCTCTGTGTCACTGTATTTGGTTGCCATGCCCTTATTTAGTTGAGTTATGCATAGGAAGAACCTGCCCTAGCTTTTTTAGAATTCTAGTTATGTCAATCTCCTGTTTTCATACTTTTTTAATTGATTACTTAAAATTTCCTGTACAGTTTAACTACATTCTTGGAGGTAGGCAGGATGTCCTGTTAGCAACCTACTTACCTCATACTGTACATTGCATGATGCATCCCGTAGTGCTCCTCTCTGTGCCACTGTATTTGGTTATACTGGTTACCTTGTCCTTACTTAGTTGAGTTATGCACAGGAAGAGCCTCGCCCAGTTTTCTAGAATTCCAGTTATGTCATTCTCCTGTTTTCACACTATTTTGTTGATTACTTAAATTTCCTGTACAGTTTAACTACATTCTTGGAGGTAGGCAGGATGTCCTGTTAGCAACCTACTTACCTCATATACTGTACATTGCATGATGCATCCCGTAGTGCTCCTCTCTGTGTCACTGTATTTGGTTATACTGGTTACCTTGCCCTTATATGCTGGCTCATTTACATGCAGGTATAAAGAGTGAGCGCTAATAACTTGAGTACGTGGGCCTGTATTCAGTACAGGTCTATCAATGTGTATGTATTGTATATTGTACTGCTTTTTTATTTTGCTCCAAATAGGCATTCTTAGCAATCACCCACATTTGAAGACATCAAAAGAGACGGCTAAAGTAGAAGAACCCGTAAGTACATTTTTAAACCTACACTAGAGCTTCTATTTAACTACTACTGTGTACATGTCTATAACAGAGCTCAATCAATGTGCAAGATTTTGATTATGACAATGAACCAAGAGCGCAATTAAGCACAGGTCAGTCAATGGAATTGGTTTCTACAACCAATACATCTGTTGAGGAACTGAATTCTTTTTCCAACTACAGACATGGAAGGAACAGCTTTCTTGGATACAGTACCTCACAATAGAGACAGTGATTCTGAAGGCATGCCACCATGCATCACTTTTTAAAGATACATAATGTTGTCATTCAATTTTTCATATCTTTCTACATATAGTTTCACCACCTAGAAAACAATCAAAACATTCACTAAAGAGACGCAAGGGGCTACCACAATGAGTGAGAATAACGGCTATTATCAGTGCTTTTGCATGCTGTACAATTCACTCTTCATTTGTTACAGATGGAAGTGTGGCAATAACATCAAAAACTGAACGTGATTTATCGTGTCGAGAATGTTTGCCAAATGTACAGTCACCATCACATCAAAACCTAGGGAATCTTAGCATTGAGGTATTACAGAATTTGAAACAAGTGATAATATTCCTTTTTGATCTTCTGTTCATGTATTATTCAGCAGGACCAATTGCTGGACTGTTCTTTAGTTTGGGATATTCGGTGTCATAACTGTCAGGTCCACTATCCGATGCGACTCATCAACTCACACATGAAAACCTGTGGTGTTGTGCAAAAATATGTGTACGTTTCATGGGTAGCATGCATGCATCTAAGAGATAGTGTATACACTAAGAAATGTTCACCTATTATTATCATTTCTGATGGTATAGGCCAACAGTTGTGAACCACGACACTTCCACTGATGGTAGTGGGATGGACTCATCACAATCACCTAATAATAGGTATGTATATAGTCGACAATGTTGGTCATCTTGACTTTATCCTTATATTTTGCTTAATCCCTAATTGTTCCAGCGAGGACAATGACAATATGCCGCACTCGCCACTGGAAAAAGATGGTATTGTTACAGTCATATTATCAGAGTACACATAATGAATACTATGTGACTCCCTACTCAATACAGGTATTCATTCATCGACCGCAGTGCTTACTCTAGGAACTTTGGCAGTTTGTGCAGATGATCTCCGGAATATTGCCTATGGCCAGTGGCTTAATGATCAGGTATATAAGTATCAGTAACATAAAAAGCATGCTCATACCACTCAGGTGATAAATTTCTACATGATGATTCTGAATGCAGAGGAAGAGAAACGAATAATGAAGGTATTGTATGTGAAACTTTTATTGTCTACCTAACCAGCAAGTACATATACGTATTATTAAGAAGCTTTTTATGCACATTCATTCAGCTACCAATCACAAAACGCCCTTGTAAGCAGGTGCTGTGTGTCACAACTTTATTTTATGAAGCACTAATGAGATGGAAGGCAGGACACAAAGAATCAGAGAAAAAGTGCAGGAACTACATCAAGGTATTGACCTAATTTTACTGTATACGTACAATTCTGACTAGATGTCATAATGATGTGCAAATCACAGGAGAAGGTGATGAAACTTAAGAAGCTGATTATCCCAGTGAATGTGGGAGCTCACTGGATTTTGATAGTACGTTAAACATAAAACTCTGTACTCCAAAGGTATGTCTCTAATAACACATTAATACCACATTGATTTTGAACAATAACAGGGTCATGTTGCTTTTTTTGGACAGAAACATCACAAAAGAAAACCAACTGGTAAGTAAACTTTACCTCATGATCATACAGGCCTTGATTTACTAACTTTGAGTAATATTTCATTTCAGACTCACCGGATGCATCTGATGCATCCACCGAAACCTCTAGTACAGAAGATGATGAGATGTATGGTAAGCTAGACTTCGGCCAGAATCTTCTTTGCTGTGCTTGTACATGAATCCACATTTACTCAGTGTGCCCTTTATTACTCATGACTGCATGGCTAGGAGATATCCAGATCCTGGTGCCTTCCTTCTTGGAGCGCACTGTCCCACAGGAGTAATCCTTGTCTAGATATGTAACAAATGAACAACTTTATATACGAACCATTAGAGGTTTGCTCTATTCTAGACATGGACCTCCGATGAGATGAGCATGCAATATTATTATTGTAAGACGCCTACATGTACTCAAAACAACCATAATTGTATGCAATGTCTCTTACAGAGATGGATGTCTAGAGATAGCAAGAACTGTGATACATTTGGCTCGGAGGTTTGTTGACACATGCATGTACACAATAATAATGGTTAGGAAAAGCAATGATGAAGCATAAACAAAAGCGATGTATTTGCTGTAGGGGTGGTTGTTACGTGTTGCAGCGCATCCTGGGCAGAGTGAGTTTGGGGAAAACTTGGAAACCGTACCCACCCTGAAGGAAAGAGCCACTCCAGCAGATACTTGGCCACTTACATGTACACATCCTATGATTGTAAGAAAATACTACTGAAATATAAATGTTACAATCATGCAGATCAACACATCAACTACTTAAGATACAGGTGATGGAAATTTTATATTTCTTGACAACCATTGCTGAACATGCAAAGAAAGAAGACCCAGGAATCCAGCACCCTGCAGCACGAGTTGTTCGTGAAATTCTCTGGCCAGAGGTCAGAAACACCTGCATGACTTTGGAAACAAATACAAGGTATAAGCCTTTAAAATATGCCCTTGCACACTTCTTACAGGCGATGGTCACGATCATCAGTGTTGCGTTTAACATTGAGTACAGTTTGGCCAAGCAGAATTATATAAGCCGATCCATGAACTGAAGAAGTCAATATCACAGGAAGACGATATTGAATAGTAATTTAAAATGCAATGTAGTATTTTGTACATTACTGGTTTTATTATTACTGTTGGATATTATTACCAATATATAATAATACTAGTGACACAACTACAAAGGACCATGAATACATGATATCAGATTGGCTAGTGGATGCTTAAATGATCTCACTACCCACCTGGGTATGTAAATAATAATCATTTCTACAGCTAAAAGACCCAGCATGGGTGTAAACTGCCATGTCAGTTAGTGGAAGAACTATGTAGATGATATTTCAACAGCCGAAGGACACTTTAAGGACACCACGGCTATAATATTATGACTTTCACTAACCGGAATGGGGGTAATATGCCATGCCAGTTAGTGGAAGGACAATGCAAGTGATATTCCAACAGCCGATGGACACTTTAAAGACCCCACGACTATAAAATTTCACTAACCGGCATGGTGGAAATCTGCCATGCCAATTAGTGGAAGGACATTGTAAATGATATTTCAACAGCCGAAGGACACTTTAAGGACCCCACGACTACAAAATTATGACTTTCACTAACCGGCATGGTGGAAATCTGCCATGCCAGTTAGTGAAAGGACAATGCAAGTGATATTCCAACAGCCGATGGACACTTTAAGGACCCCGCGGCTATAAAATTATGACTTTCACTAACCGGCATGGGGGTAATCTGCCATGCCAGTTAGTGGAAGGACAATGCAAGTGATATTCCAACAGCCGAAGGACACTTTAAGGACCCCACGACTACAAAATTATGACTTTCACTAACCAGCATGGTGGAAATCTGCCATGCCAGTTAGTGAAAGGACAATGCAAGTGATATTCCAACAGCCGATGGACACTTTAAGGACCCCGCGGCTATAAAATTATGACTTTCACTAACCGGCATGGGGGTAATCTGCCATGCCAGTTAGTGGAAGGACAATGCAAGTGATATTCCAACAGCCGAAGGACACTTTAAGGACCCCACGACTACAAAATTATGACTTTCACTAACCAGCATGGTGGAAATCTGCCATGCCAGTTAGTGAAAGGACAATGCAAGTGATATTCCAACAGCCGATGGACACTTTAAGGACCCCGCGGCTATAAAATTATGACTTTCACTAACCGGCATGGGGGTAATCTGCCATGCCAGTTAGTGGAAGGACAATGCAAGTGATATTCCAACAGCCGAAGGACACTTTAAGGACCCCACGACTATAAAATTATGACTTTCACTAACCAGCATGGTGGAAATCTGCCATGCCAGTTAGCGAAAGGACAATGCAAGTGATATTCCAACAGCCAATGGACACTTTAAGGACCCCACGACTATAAAATTATGACTTTCACTAACCAGCATGGTGGAAATTTGCCATGCCAGTTAGTGGAAGGACAATGCAAGTGACATTCCAACAGCCAATGGACACTTTAAGGACCCCATGACTATAAAATTTCACTAACCGGCATGGTGGAAATCTGCCATGCCAATTAGTGGAAGGACAATGTAGATGATATTGAACAGCCGTTGGATACTTTAAGGACCCCACGACTATAAAATTATGACTTTCACTAACCAGCATGGTGGAAATCTGCCATGCCAGTTAGCGAAAGGACAATGCAAGTGATATTCCAACAGCCGATGGACACTTTAAGGACCCCACGACTATAAAATTATGACTTTCACTAACCAGCATGGTGGAAATCTGCCATGCCAGTTAGTGGAAGGACAATGCAAGTGACATTCCAACAGCCAATGGACACTTTAAGGACCCCATGACTATAAAATTTCACTAACCGGCATGGTGGAAATCTGCCATGCCAGTTAGTGGAAGGACAATGTAGATGATATTGAACAGCCGTTGGATACTTTAAGGTCCCCACGGCTATAAAACTATGACTTTCACTAATCGGCATGGGAGTAAACTGCCATGCCAGGTAGTGGAAAGACAATGTAAACAATAAAACAGCCGATGGACACTATAAAGACTCCACGGCTATAAAATCATGACTTTCACTATAGATAAACAGTTTAAACTTCGGTATGATGGACACTTAAAGACCCATTTTGACTCACTAACTGGCAGAAATATACTATTGCTGTCTAGGTCACGACTATAATATAGCCTGCTAGCTAATCTTCCATGGCAGAAATGATGTAGCCTATGAGCCCGTTTCTGCGCACCTACAGTGTGTTTTTAATACCTGGTAAAGTGCTGAGTCGCATAGTCATATACACGTAGTGAACTTACAGCCATCTAGCCCTTGCCTCAGGTTTCATAAACCAGCGCGGCCCACAAACTTCCGAGTTTCCGTGCTCATTAATGAATCGCGAATATACGGACGTTCACGTACGTAACTACAACGATTATGACAGGTCCGCTAACATTGCATTATTCATATTTCACTAACCACGATCACTAACGAGCATGCTACAACACCGCCTATTCCTGGACCAGTATTCCATTCCAGTATTCCATTCCAGTAGTCCAGTCCAGTCCACCGAATTCAGACTCCCACCCCCCACCTACGATTTTCTGCTCGTCTTGAGCAGAATTACTATATTCATGCGCCACTGAGTGGGGTTGCTGGTGCTGTTTTGGTTGCATGATCACTGGACTTCTCTGTCACGGCACATCTCATCTTGTCACTGAGGGCAGAATTTTTCCAGCACTGTCTCTGGCATTCGACATCGGCAATGGGCGCACTCCAACTTTTCAGACATCGTAACTGTGATTGAAAGGTAGATATAAGCGCAGTCTGGTGTAGCTAGCCCTTCGCGAGCTACATGCAGTTTCGAGTTCTCGCAGCAGCGCTCTCAGCGCTACACGCTACGCTAGCGCTAGTAGTCACATGTGCGCATATGCGCATGTAGATGTTTATATACCGCATTTCCGCGATCAGACGCCGCGGCTACTGCAGTTAATCCCAGCCCCGCCCACTAAGCGTAGACTCTGGCGCCGGCGCGTAATACATGTACAATTCTGATCCTGTTATCAGGATCTCAGCTAGAGTTGCCTAAACTACAGATCACCTGCATAAAGGTTAGTAAAGTAATTGCTCAGGTTCTCTTTTTAGCGAAGTTGTTAAGATCAGCAAAGGCAAAAATGTAACTTTAGTTCCATGGCAAGGGACTATGCTTTTATATATTAAACGAATTGGTGCAGTGAATGTAGCTCTTCACCTAACAGTCAATAATTCATATTGCTTTCATGAACCAGTCCCTATGACGGTGTAGCTCACTACATACCCACGTGGTATTCTAACTGTGCCAGCACTCTGCTTCTATTTTAATACAGTAGCTACCCCAAAATCAGAACTCGGCAGTGAGTGGTAGATATATTGAAACTAACCCACAAGTACTAAAAAAGAATACCCCTTTCCCTCTCTTTCATAATTGCGCTCTTCCAATCTGCTCATTTTAAACCTACTTTCCACTTCTGTGTATCACATTCCGCACTCATATTGAAATATAAATGGCAAAATTAGGAGAGTGAATAAAAAGTAAGACTGAAATTTAAGTAAGGAAAGAGATTATCGTGTACCATGATAATATATTGACTCCCTGGCCTTAGCAATAATGTTAGCAAGTAGTTGCTTGGGGTCCCTAACTATGTACAGCAAAGAAAGTAGATGAATGAGGTATTGCCTATAGCGTAATAATCTCCTTGAACTTCAGTTGTAGCTACTGGAAGAATCATT
>CBDBCZ010000007.1:0-17500 GCA_965203295.1 Nitrospirales bacterium
AACGCCCACCTTTGATCGTGCCAGCTGTCCGGGCCTGAGCTGCATCTTCTGGGCGTAAGTCACACGAAATCACACGAAAATTTAGCTATAATACACTTACTCACAAGGCTGATTATATGTTGGTTGGCCCTAGTCCAAACGGCTTCTGGCCAGAGGTACTGTTTAAGAGTTGTAAGTTGTCCGCAACAAATTTGCCTTGTTCTCTGGGCCTTTCTGTTTGCCTTTGTTATGTATCATTAGCCACTTTTGTCTATGAATACTAGCACAAGCAGAAAAGCCTTGGAAAGGAGGTTTATCGCATCCGGACAACCCCTACCATCCGGAGGCCCCCTCGCTTACTCTATTGGAGGGGGCAGTCAGCTATTCATCTTTGTGACATTAGAAAATGCAATACATATAATTGTCCTCGGAGCTAATTCATATAGAGTACGGTACTAGCTACTCCATAATAAATGCTAGGGCAGCTCCCCTTGCTAGCTGTAATGCCGACCTTGACAAGAAAAGGGCAACCTCACATGCCAGTTACATAGCTGATCCTGACAGAGACCTTTCCCCCCATGCACATGCAGACGAAGGCCTTCTTGGTGCTGACTGGGGTACAAATCGAAACCTATACTACATGCAATCATCCTCAAACACATTCCATCCCAACACTATCCCTACACCATACACAGTTACACCAACACATTTGTTACTACCTCCCAAAAAACACCCCAAAACAAGTTACAGAAAAAGCACTTTGCCAAAAAGTGCAAAAACAAGTTATGTAGGGATGCACTTCCACCAAAAAACACTTCCCCAAAAACCAATGAAACAAGCAACAATGCACACCACAATGCATGCACAGACTACCCACATTGTGCAATGCATTTACCGCGTAGCTACCATCCCTACATCTTTCCAACCACACCCACCACAATCTGTACCATGCCCCCATACTCAACAGCACACCGAATACTTCCTCTAACACACACAACCATCCACAATCATCATCAACCATGACACCTCATCTCCATCCAACAACCACCCTTACTTCTTATATCCACAATCATCACATACTTTACCACCCTACACTACAACCAACCCAAACCTTCACAGGAGCACTACTCTCATCAAAATGCACTTCTCTCCACCATTCACAAGCACAATTGAGCCGAGCAATTCCTCACAACACCACACTGCCACCTACACACACAACTAACACAACCCACATCAACCACCATACAACGCACTCAACAAAGTTTCTACACTTTACCAAACACACCCACATTGACCTCCCCTACAAAGAACCTGCACACACAAGCATCTCACAACACACTCACAAACTTCATAACACTAGTACTCCACCTGGCATAACCAAACACCCCCCAAGTCCCTATACAAACACCATAATATATGACTCCATCCTCAATGACTCACTAGTCCACATTCTACAGTTTCAGCTACCTTCCACAACCACCACATGCTCAGTCATTAGCATTGAGCAATACGCACACACCAAATTACACTACCACTCTTCACATCTCACATATACGTATACATGGTTGTGGTGGGTGTGGTTGGAAAGATGTAGGGATGGTAGCTACGCGGTAAATGCATTGCACAATGTGGGTAGTCTGTGCATGCATTGTGGTGTGCATTGTTGCTTGTTTCATTGGTTTTTGGGGAAGTGTTTTTTGGTGGAAGTGCATCCCTACATAACTTGTTTTTGCACTTTTTGGCAAAGTGCTTGACTATAGCGTCACAGTACTACATGTTTATAGTAGTGCTTGTACTAAAACAGGCATACTAGTCCAGCTGTTGGTGGTACAACTGCCTAATAATTGGCTGATAGTGCACGGACGATTTAATTTTTCACACAAGCATGCTACGGCTACATATTTACAGCTCAGTATATGGAAGACTTATTAAAGTAGCTCGCAAAATATAGCCGTACTGAGTGCTCAGTAGATAGCTTTGTTGGTAAACTGGAGGTCAAAATTTCTACTCACAAGTATTAAACCGTGCAGCACAAACGGAACCTAGTCTGCCCAAAAATCCCTTAAAGGATAAAAGGGCACCTTTCGCTGGCTCACCAATTCTCCTTCTTGTCTCAGGAAACCAGAGTACGACGCAGATAACAAGCAGTTCTGTCAGACCGTCGTGTTGCACTGTCGTGTTGTTTTATGGTTACTTTACTGGGATAGGATATGGGCGTGACTTAGTCTCGTGCTCAGACTGATGACGTCACTTAGTGCGTATGAGCATCTGGGAACGAGACGTAGACTTAAGCAGCCTAGCCGTACCTGTCCGTGATCCAGATCAGACTACCCAACGCGACGCGTCATGCGCGTGCGATCAGCATGTCCTTAAGGCCTTAACTCCTCCCCCGCGGCCCGGTACCTAGCTCGCTGAAAGGTGGGGCTAGCCCAGCGAGTGTCTAGAGGGTGCGTAACCAGCTTCGCTTCTTGCCCAGACCTTGCTCCACCCCATGGTCTGGGTACGAGAAGAAGATTATGTAGCTGCTTGCGTTCTGACGAGACTTATGCATGCGCTTAGTCTCGCGGGCCAGACGATTAAAGTTAATCGTCTGGCCCGCGAGACTATACATGCGCGTGACTAGACAGAACTTCGCTTCCCCAAGGAAAATGGCGCTTGGAGACCATGGATAAAAATTAATATTGACAAGACTAGTAGACAGAGCTAGCTCAGCTTCGCGTCAGACTGCCCGGGCACGAGACCATACAAGGCGTGCGCGTGACTAGACAGTACAAGTGCGTGAGCAGTATTGCATACGTAATTTCATTACTATCAGCCACATAAAAGGGGATTCACCAGGTGACAGGTCATAGTACGCGCTTGGCACTCGTGATTGACCACAAGCCTAACGGTATTATATTATTATTATCCTACATCCGAAAAAGAAATATCGAGGCTGTTGACAACTTCTCAGTGCTCTGAAATAAGAGAGAAGGCGGAAGAGAACAAGATCTAGCCATGGCGGAGGCACACCAAGCCGTCGCCTTCCAATTCGCGGTGACAGATGAAGGCATATCCATCCACTTCGACCGCACGGCCGTGAAGAGCGCTCTCCGATCGTTCGTCAACATGTACAGGAAGCGCTACCTCAAGATGCGTACGGCTCTACTCAAAGGGGTGTTCCCGGCTTCTCCTCTCTCGCTCGTGGTGGCACTGTTTGTAGTGTTCGGACTTTACTTCGGCGGTGTGGATCCTACCTATGGCCTGATGCGTTGGATTACCGGCTTTGCAGGGTAGGCTCCTAGAATTATTAACAAGAAAACCAGGAAGATGCTTTCAGGGGGCGGAGGGTAGGTGTGATATGAGTTGCGGACCCGATTGTAAGGGGCGTGGCTTAAGGTTAGGCCCAACCGGAAGTGGAGAAATATTAAAATTCATGACCATGTACAGTTTTGACGTTCATAGCTCGACAACACGGCGATGCAGGGCCATAAAACTATGCAAGGGCTAGAGTATAGAAACTGGAGAAAGCCCAGAAACAAAATTTTTGTCGAAGCGTGCAGTCTTTCCATCGTACAGGCGCTATATTCACTTACCAGCTCGAAACGCATTCGCGGTAAATCCCTCCGAATACAAGAGACAGATGTAGCTGAAGCCACGGCTGTATCTGTAGGTCTATAGGTTACATGTCCAGACATTGAGAATGAAGACTTATCGCCTTCCGTTAGAGAGTAATGGCCGCGATTGTGGATTTTTAAAGTCGGCTCTGTACGCCCTGGAAAAAGGCGATAAGTCTTCATTCTCGATATCTGGACATGTAGACCACTTAGAAGTTTAGCATATCCGCGAATCAGACCTACAGGTAGCTCGCGAGTCCGGGGATTTACCGCGACAGATTTTTCTGGAAACTCCCTAACGCTTTCACTTAGTACATGAAAGTATTACTTATCACAATACATGAAGTATAAGGTTGCCATAGGTAGCAAGCGGCGTGCACAAACATAGGAAACTTCCGGTTGGGCCTAACCTTAATAAGCTCCACCCATGATGAATGTTGTCGCTATGAGAAATATAAAAATAACTACAAATTTGTACTAGCTGGACATCATGCAATTACCTTTCTTAGTCCAGGATCTTTTATAGATTGGTTTGAACTTTAGGTATTGTTTTTGGTACATGGACATCTAAGGCGTATGCATGGGTAGTATTGTCATAGCTCTATTATCTATGGTAATGTACGTGTACGTGTTTTTCTGCACCATAGTTACATGTAACAGTTACTATAGGCCAGGTTTTGAATATACATTTTATTTCCAGGTTTTGCGATTTGCATATTGTTTATTGCATATACGTATAACACATGCATATGGCGTTCGCTTTTTTGTGTGCTCTAAATTCTGACAATTCATAATCACTGCCTCACCTTATGCTAAGTAACAAACACTACCCACTGAAAATCACATGCTGAAGAAGCTAGACAAGCACATACATATACAGACCTGTAAATATCAACAAAAGCCATGGATGCAGTGACCTTTACTTATTCGGAGGCTTGCTTCTTGCTAGGTTTTCTTAGGAGCTTATAAGATTATACTTTTCAAATTACAGGTCACCTTTACCCATACATGTACATCTTTCAAAACTTCAAAATCCGCGGGTTTCCCACTACAATCTTGTTCATGTATGTACATGTACTTGTATCTGCTTGTTGTACACATGGGATGTGTGTGTGTGTCTCAGGGCTGATCTTGCACTTTTTGCACACGTCCAAGTTAGTAATCTGCTCCTGAGTACACCTTAGGGTAGCCTCAATCCGTGAGATAGCCTGCGTGTGCCACTTTTTGACAATGCCAGCCCTGCTGTAATCAAGCATTTCTCCCTCTTCCCCCTCCTACCATTTTTCTACTCTCCTTCCCTCCCCCCCTCTACCCTCCTCCTACCTGCCCTCTCTCTCTCTCTCTCTCTCTCTCTCTCTCTCTCTCTCTCTCTCTCTCTCTCTCTCTCTCTCTCTCTCTCTCTCTCTCTCTCTCTCTCTCTCTCTCTCTCTCTCTCTCTCTCTTTTGCAGATGGTTTGGCTACAGTTCGTCTTTCCTGAGGGTCTTTGTTCTGCTAATGGAGGGGCTGTCTCTCTGGGTGCTCTTCTCCTATCTGCAGCGCTACATGCTCAAGGCTCTACTGATGTACAAGGGTTGGATGTACGATCCAAGAGGGTAGGTTGGATCTTCGATTTAGTGTGGAGTGACGAGTAGAAATGTGTAACGTAAGTGTGTGTAACTACCCCGCACTTGTTGCAAGAGGGTAGGTTGGATCTTCGAGTTAGCATGGAGTGAAGAGTAGAAGAGTGTAACGATAGAGTGTGCGTAACTACCCCGCACTTGCTGTAAGTGATTCCATGTATCTTTACATGTACATTTACCTCTGTACATGTGTATGTGCCACTGCTGCTTCCTGTGGGTCTACCCCATCCCGTCCCACTCCCTCCTCTACCCTTCTTCCCATCCCCTCCCCCCCCTCCTACTCTCCCCATTCCCTACCCCTCCCTCCTCTCCCACCCCCATCCCTTGCTCCTCCCACTCCCCCATTCCATCCTCCTACTCTTCCTCTCCCTTTCTCCTAGCTCTCCTTGGTGGTGAGCTATTTCTACTTCTTACAGACATACGTACATGTATATGATGCATGTGTATACATGTATACCAGACATGTCGCCACGAGCCCCTGCAAGTAGCAACTCCTAGCTGTCCAGCAGCTATAGTGTATCATCTGGAGTTGACCAACAACTCCTAGCTGACCAGCAGCTATAGTGTATCATCTGGAGTTGACTAGCAACTCCTAGCTGACCAGCAGCTATAGTGTATCATCTGGAGTTGACCAGCAACTCCTAGCTGACCAGCAGCTATAGTGTATCATCTGGAGTTGACCAGCAACTCCTAGCTGACCAACAGCTACATCTTTTGCTTAGCTAAACTGGACAGGCCTCTGGCCTTATATAGGAACATAACACTCTAAATGAGTATGGGTTTGACCTGGTTTTCCAATCATGACATACAAACACATGTAATCCACCCACAATAGGCCTCATTATGTCTCCCAAAACAATACCTCCCAACAAGTAAACAAGGCCCCAACAATCTGACATTGACTGGGAATTGGCCAATCCACAAGATGCATACACATCACTGTGCAACACAGCATGCACTGTATGTGCATGTACATAATTCTGCAGTATGCATGCATATCAGTGACTTTAAACTACATAACGCACATGTGCATGTACCATATAATGTCATTCCTTTTATGTAATTAACCCCTTCCTTCCTCAGTCAGCGGTCCCTGTCGACCAAAATCTGGGCGATCTTGGTGCAGCTCGTGACAGGACCTTTCCGACCCACGCTCTACAGCTACCAGAACTCGTTGCCACGGCAACCGGTACCTCCATTGGAAGACACTTGTGCCAGGGTTAGTGTGTAGAAACCCTAGCCTCGTACTGTGTTAAACAATACACAATTCATATACATTGTAGCTAAGGCTCGATATACTGGACTGGGGAACCTAGAACCTTTTCCCAATGCTGGACTGGGGAACCTACAACCTTTTCCCAGTACTGTACTGGGGAACCTACAACCTTTTCCCAGTATTGGACTGGGGAACCTACAACCTTTTCCCAGTATTGGACTGGGGAACCTACAACCTTTTCCCAGTATTGAACTGGGGAACCTAGAGCCTTTTCCCAGTATTGGACTGGGGAACCTAGAGCCTTTTCCCAGTATTGGACTGGGGAACCTCGAGCCTTTTCCCAGTATTGGACTGGGGAACCTCGAGCCTTTTCCCAGTATTGGACTGGGGAACCCAGAACCTTTTCCCAGTATTGGACTGGGGAACCTCGAGCCTTTTCCCAGTATTGGACTGGGGAACCTCGAGCCTTTTCCCAGTATTGGACTGGGGAACCTCGAGCCTTTTCCCAGTATTGGACTGGGGAACCTAGAGCCTTTTCCCAGTATTGGACTGGGGAACCTAGAACCTTTTCCCAGTATTGGACTGGGGAACCTAGAACCTTTTCCCAATACTGGACTGGGGAACCTCGAGCCTTTTCCCAGTACTGGACTAGGGAACCTAGAACCTTGGGGAACCTAGAGCCTTTTCCCAGTATTGGACTGGGGAACCTCTCAGTAAGCGTCTACAGAAACCCTTTCCATGTCATAATATGCAAGACACATGACAGGAAGGGACAGTAAACATCATTCAAATAATTGATTTTTAAAGCTACCTAATGAAATCTTACAAGTCCTTTGAAGAATACCTGGTGTTTTTACTGTCACCATTCCATCTCTACCATCCAGTATTTGAAATCAGTTCAGCCGCTTATGGAAGACAAAGAATTTGACGAGATGAAGATTCTTGTTGACCAGTTCAAGGTCAGCAATATATATATGCATGTGCATGTGATCTCTGTAGTGTCATGCATACCCAGCTATTTTGACTAAGGTCAGGTGACTTTAGTATAATTAATTGGTATCATGCTGCCATGTTAGTACATGTATAGATTAGCATGCTGAAAGGAGTTTGGGGACTGACGGCTCGTACCAAACTCTTCTTTGCTATGTTTCGAACACACTTTGATACTGTTGAAGGAAGATTCTCGGTTGGCTAGTAGTCATCTTGTGGTATACGTATCCTTGTTGCAACCCGCAACAGTTGTTTCAAAGGAATCAAAATTTCTTAGAATCAACTGTTGCGGGTTGGAACAAGGATACGTATATCACAAGAACACTTCGATAATTTTCATCTTAATCTTCTGCCTGAAGAGGATTATGGTACCATGATTGAATCACTGCAATGAAAAGCCAACTAATTCCTTTCTGCCTGTTGATTGGCTGCTTCTTGCAAGCACAGCAGTCTGGGGAATGTGTAATCCAATCAGATCGCAGGTCTTCCAGGAATGTGCTATAATCATGTGACTCCAGACTGGTACAGTGTACAAAGTACATGTTCATGTGGATATAACCTGCTAATTGTACATGTATACCGTAGGCGCCGGTTTTTAAGCACCGGTGCTTATCGGGACAATAGCAACTAAATGGGTGCTTAAAAAGCGGAAGGTGCCTAAAAGCGAGCTGTTTTAGGCCACGCCCACAATTATTTGCCACGTGCACGCGCGCAAATTTAGACAGCTATTGATCGATCCGCTACGCTTATAAAGAAGCAATCGTTCCTAGCCTTTCAAGCAGTTCTGCCTTTCAACAAGAAAGATGACTTCTCCCGGGGAAACGGCAATTACATCCATCGCGATGCCATCCGAGGGCGTCATGTGTACAAGGCCCTGGCCCTGACATAACAGCTCTACTTCTCACCATTTTATTCCAGCTGTTCCAGCAGACCGAGCAATCTCATTGCTTCGTGATCCAAACACTTTGATTGGTCAAACTAGAAGGTACAACTCGAAAGTGATCCGTCGGGCGCGACTTTAGCTAGCTACCGGTAGATAGTTCAACGGAAAATTTTCACTCTTGATAGCGTATAATTAGAATAGGTGCTTATTACTGCCCGAAAAATCAAGAGCGGGATGGGTGCTTAAAAGTGTATAGGTGCTTAAAAGTGAAGGGTGCTTAAAAACCGGCGCCTACGGTATGAGCAGAGAACCCCTTAACGAGCACAGCTGATACTACAAGCAGATTTGCATAAATCCAAATCATGTGACTCCCCACTGGATGCAAAGTGTTAGTAGCCACTTCGCAGTTGCTTAATGATGAAATCATTAGCAGTGCAAACTGGCATGTGATTCTTTGCCCATAATAGTAAGTGAATATTGAATTAATTCTTGCAAGGGCAGCAGTTATTCTGCTTATACTACTCAGAATCTGATGCAAGATTCTAATCATACATTATATGACTTCACACTTGTTTACAGTGGATGCTCTTATAATGTTCACTTTTTGAACCAACCAATCACATGACACTGATCGACACTTTGGGTATTGGAAATAAGTGTAGGTATACAGTTGCGCTTATACAATATTACACACGTAAACTCAGCAGAGGCTATTACACTGTTATTGATGGGTGGCCGTCCTGTATCACTAGATATTGATGGGTGGCCGTCCTGTATCACTAGATATTGATGGGAGGCCATCCTGTATCACTAGATATTGATGGGTGGCCGTCCTGTATCACTAGATATTGATGGGAGGCCGTCCTGTATCACTAGATATTGATGGGTGGCCGTCCTGTATCACTAGATATTGATGGGTGGCCGTCCTGTATCACTAGATATTGATGGGTGGCCGTCCTGTATCACTAGATATTGATGGGTGGCCGTCCTGTATCACTAGATATTGATGGGTGGCCGTCCTGTATCACTAGATATTGATGGGTGGCCGTCCTGTATCACTAGATATTGATGGGTGGCCGTCCTGTATCACTAGATATTGATGGGTGGCCATCCTGTATCACTAGATATTGATGGGTGGCCGTCCTGTATCACTAGATATTGGACGATTTAGTGCTGTAGTTGGTGAGCCAAATACGTATAGAAGCAAGTAGAAGCAAGATGATTCCGATGTCCATTCAATGGAAATTTTATTGTTCATCGCACACGCCACCATTAACCTAAATGGCCTGTTCATCAAGCCATCCATTATCACTGGATATTGAACACTTTGCTGTATTGGAAATTCTTTAGTGCCTATAGTGGTTCAATGATCGTGCAATAGACCTTTACCATTATGATTTAATGGGAGATAAAAGAAGTTAGTATCTACATTGATGGCTTTAAGGAAGTACATGTGCATGTGCATGTACATGTAGTACACATGTTACAGTAGCATACATGTATAAAAGAATCTGGGGAATGGTGGTTTGCATGTGGTAAATAAATGGAGAGAATGTGCTTGTTTTTGTGCTTTTTTAAACATAAAAGCACGAAAACATGTTTCCATGTAAATTTTCCATATTATGTCTAGTTTTACCTCCTTTCCCCCACTGCATTGTAACTGTAAAGAGCCTATAAAGTAGTGTAATTATATCAGAGGTCAAAGGTCGGCTCTCTCTCCCTCCAGAACGGCCCTGGGAAGAAGATGCAGCGCTATCTCTATCTCAAGTCCTGGTGGGCCACCAACTACGTAAGTCATCATGCAAGTCTTGTAGCAGTTCAGGTCACCATCGCAGAGTAGCCTCGTGCACGTGCAGTGGATACCAGGTCACTATTGTAGCAGTTCAGGTCACCATCGCAGAGTAGTCTCGTGCACGTGCAGTGGATACCATGCCACTATTGTACCAGTTCAGGCCACCATCGCAGAGTAGCCTCGTGCACGTGCAGTGGATACCATGCCACTATTGTACCAGTTCAGGTCACCATCGCAGAGTAGTCTCGTGCACGTGCAGTGGATACCATGCCACTATTGTATCAGTTCAGGTCACCATCGCAGAGTAGTCTCGTGCACGTGCAGTGGATACCATGCCACTATTGTACCAGTTCAGGTCACCATCGCAGAGTAGCCTCGTGCACGTGCAGTGGATACCAGGCCACTATTTTTTCAATAGGTGTACGTGGTGACCTGGGTACGAGGCTACATATTGTATACATTGCAAACTCTTCCGAGATGATAAGCTTTCTGAGAGAGTAAAGAAATCCCCTCCCCCCCCCCCCCCCAAAAAAAATGGGATCCAGCTGGTGATTAAACCCAGGACCTTCTGAATACTAGTCAGATGCTCTTACCACTGAGTTATATGTACTGGAGCCCCTTGGCAGAGGAGCAGTAGGCAAGCTTTAAATAGCCACTAATCCCGCTAGTAGCACTTGCCAGTAGGACCCAGCCAATTCCAACTGTAATTAATCTCTCATTAGGCCTCTCCCCCCCCATCTCCTATACATGTACCCTGTATGTACTGTGAAAGCCAGGCTGCTAGCTAGCTGTTTGCCCTCTGCAGGTGACTGACTGGTGGGAGCAGTATGTATACCTCTACGGCCGCTCTTCTATCATGATCAACAGCAACTACTACGCTTGTGTGAGTTAATACAAATACATGTAGACCCTTTACCATTATGATGTACTGGAGAGGGGGGGGGAAAGTAGGCACTAAATGGATAATTTGCATGATAGCATGCATGTTTTTATGTTTTCATGTTTAAAATGTACATGACAGCACAAAAACATACTTTTACATGAAGGCACAAAAATATGCATGTTTTTTTAGTGCTTTTTTTACCCCCGTAATGGTAAAGGGTCTATTGAACTCCCGTAGACACATAATACATGACATGTACATGTACGCATGTATGAAATTAATGTGCAGGTCCCATGTGATTTTGTCTCGTTTTCCATTGTATCGCTGGCTTCCGTGAAGGGCAGGGCTCAAATACTGTATAAATGCAGCTATATGTTACATTGTACATGTACAGTATACATATAGCTACATGTATCAATGCAACTAGGTGTTTAAGCCTATATTGCTATCGGAATATGCACATGTAAGCCTGTATTGCTAAGCCTGTATTGCTAAGCCTGTATTGCTAAGCCTGTATTGCTAAGCCTGTATTGCTATCGGAATATGCATAGGTGCTTAACTTGTCTAATTTGTTGGATGGCTAACCCTAATTAACCCTAGCCCAAATCTTCCCCAAACCTAGGGATGAATATTACATGTATGTTCTATTTTGTATACATCCGTGCAGGATAACATGAAAGCCGTTTCGAAACTGCTCCCGGCGTCTCGAGCCGGAATGCTGACCCACAGTGCCATGCGCATGAAGAGAGACATCGAGAACGAGCGTCTAAAGCCGCTGATCATCATGGGACTCATCCCTCTCTGCTCCGCCCAGTACGAGAGAGTCTTTGGCACCTGTCGTATTCCTGGACAAGAGGCCGGTACGTAAAAACAAATCGAAAATGGTTAGGAAGAAAAATATGCGCTTGCACTGCATGTACATGTATGTACATAATATGAAGTCTTCTACATGTACCCTGAGACTGCCACGCATGCAACAATTGTGACAATTGTTGCATGCGTGGCAGTCTCAGGTACATGTAACAAGTACATGTAGAAAACGATTTTTGTTCCACCTCACATTTCAATCGCGTCTCTGTGTTTAAAACGATGTGATGCGATCGAATTGCGCGACAGAATCAAATTTGTTTTCTACCTGGGACTACCACATGTACTTCATATACATGTATGTACATGTACGTACATGCTGTGCAAGCGCATATTTTTCTTCCTAACCATTTTCGATTCGTTTTTCCATGATTACAGCTGTACTTGTAAATGTACATGTACATGTACATGTAGGACTTGCTGGTCAATTCCAGTTGCTACACTGCACTAATCACTAGGCCTAAAACAGCTGTCGACCTGCAATTCCTTTAATTAGCAGGCTGTCTATTTTTTTTCCGGTTTTCACACACACATAATAGCTAGACTCTTTACCATTATGATGTAATGGGGGGGGGTCAAAGGAGGCACTAAATGAAGAAAATACTTTAAAACGTGCATGTTTTTGCGCTTTCACGTTAATTTTAAGCATGAAAGCACAACAACGTGATTTTCATGTAAATTTTCCATTTAGTGCTTACAGTTTACTTTTACCCCCCACTGCATTATAATAGTTAAGGGTCTGTTTGCATAGTCTACTGGACCAGACGTCTGGCTACCTTAGCCACGTTTTCATTACGCGGTGGAATGTAGTGCACGTGACATACATGTAATGACATTTTTCACGAGGCAGAACGCAATTATTATGTGTAAAGCTAATAGACTCTCGCCTGATATGGACGGTCGGTAGAGATGTGCTTGCTTTGTCAGTCACACAGTGATTCTACAGAGCATGTGCTTCCATTTTGCTCGAGTTGTGCGGTGCACTTGAGACACCAGCGACAAAAACTGTCATTTATTTTAAAACTTATTACTCGTTCCTGATTCGGCTGAAGCCTAGCTAACTCGCAACTTTCGCTAACATTTTTTTCTCGATAACATCTCGTTTGAAAAGGATAGACGGTCATGTGACTAACACGTAAGAGCTTTGTAATAATTGAACGCCCTGCAATCTGATTGGTGTCGCCCACATCCTGGCGACGTTTGTAAAAGCGTGGCAAACGTGACCAGACGTACATGTACTTTCCCCCAAAAAATCGTCTGGCCCGCGAGACTACTGTTCGCCCTGCTTCCTTTGCTACAGACAAGATTCTGCACTGCAGTGGGGCGGAGTCTCGCTTTATTGTCGTGAACAACATGGGACACTGGTTCAAAGTTCCGCTCTACCACAAGAACAAACTTCTGGAGCCGATAGAGATTGAATGGTGAATCTCCCTCCCACAGTAACACTGCCTTACACATGTATGCAATGTACATACATGTATCCAACACTGCCTTACACATGTATGCAATGTACATACATGTATCCAACACTGCCTTACACATGTATGCAATGTACATACATGTATCCAACACTGCCTTACACATGTATGCAATGTACATACATGTATCCAACACTGCCTTACACATGTATGCAATGTACATACATGTATCCAACACTGCCTTACACATGTATGCAATGTACATACATGTATCCAACACTGCCTTACACATGTATGCAATGTACATACATGTATCCAACACTGCCTTACACATGTATGCAATGTACATACATGTATCCAACACTGCCTTACACATGTATGCAATGTACATACATGTATCCAACACTGCCTTACACATGTATGCAATGTACATACATGTATCCAACACTGCCTTACACATGTATGCAATGTACATACATGTATCCAACACTGCCTTACACATGTATGCAATGTACATACATGTATCCAACACTGCCTTACACATGTATGCAATGTACATACATGTATCCAACACTGCCTTACACATGTATGCAATGTACATACATGTATCCAACACTGCCTTACACATGTATGCAATGTACATACATGTATCCAACACTGCCTTACACATGTATGCAATGTACATACATGTATCCAACACTGCCTTACACATGTATGCAATGTACATACATGTATCCAACACTGCCTTACACATGTATGCAATGTACATACATGTATCCAACACTGCCTTACACATGTATGCAATGTACATACATGTATCCAACACTGCCTTACACATGTATGCAATGTACATATCCAACACAGCCTTTCACATGTGCAGTGTACATATCAATACAGCCTTTCACATGTACATTCCCATAGCAATACAGGCTTACAGCACATTCCCATAGCAATACAGGCTTACAGCACATTCCCATAGCAATACAGGCTTACAGCACATTCCCATAGCAATACAGGCTTACACATGCGCATTCCCATAGCAATACAGGCTTACACATGCGCATTCCCATAGCAATACAAGCTTCTCATAGCAATACAGGTATACATGTGCAGATTCTCAAAGCAGTGCCACTGGCCATTTTGTTGGTCAACGTGTTACATGTATATGCTGTAGTAGCTAGTATTCTAGTAACCTCGTCCCCATGTCTTCCCCACATGCACAAAAGTATATGAGGTGCATGTACTTTTTCATGCTTGCATGCTAGGAAGGACTGGGAAGGAGGCTAGTATTGTACATGTAGTACTCCTACTTACACATGTCCTGGCTGTTGGGGCCTTGCTTTTATTTGCTGGAGGGCATTGTTTTTAGGAGACATAATGGAGCCTATTGTAGATGAATTACATGTGTTTGTATGTCCTGATTAGAAGACTAGGACAAACCCATACTCATTTCGAGCATCAGGGACCTATATAAACCCAGAGACCTACATGTATCTAGTGAAGCATAGCTAGGAGTTGCTGGTCATCTCCAGATAATACAATGTAGCTGCCGGTCAGCTAGGAGTTGATTCAACTCCAGATGATACGCTAGTACTATAGCTGCTGGTCAGCTAGGAGTTGCTGGTCAACTCCAGATGATACACTATAGCTGCTGGTCAGCTAGGGGTTGCTAGTGAACTCCAGATGATACACTATAGCCACTGGTCAGCTAGGAGTTGCTGGTCAACTCCAGATGATACACTATAGCTGCTGGTCAGCTAGGGTTGCTGGTCAACTCCAGCTGATACACTATAGCTGCTGGTCAGCTAGGAGTTGCTTAACTCCAGGTGCTTCACTGCACAGATGAGGTCAACTGTCTCTGGCTACATTAGCCATTTTTTGTGCTTTAGAGTTTTGTGTATATGTGTGTAGTGATGTATATGTTCATCTGTATGGCAGTGCAACAATGTTTGGGTCATGTAGGATAACCGACTCCTGGAAGAGGGTGTGGTCTTAGGTTAGGGTTAGGGAATGTAGCCACACCCACTTCTAGGAGTCAATTATCCCACATGATCCCAATGTTCTACCTGTACAATCATGTTATGTACATTTATGTAGTGTAGTGATGTAAATGTGTATTACAGTGCAACAATGTTCTATACTTACATATTATTACTAGTGATATGCATGGCATAGTGGGGCGAGCCTTCACGAAGCATGCCGCTTGCATGCTGTTGAAGTATACATGTGCCCAATCGATTTTACGTAGTCTAGATTACGCATTTTGCTAAATTAGAAATGACGTATATTCGGCACAACGTACGTATTATAATACAGACAGAAATGCAGAGTCAACTCGCTACTATGGGGCTCGCTCAGGCTCGCCCCAATTATATGTTTCAATGTTCTACCTGTACATGTATGTAGTGACATAAATGTGTATGACAGTGCAACAATGTTCTACCTGTACACGTTATGTACATGTATGTAATGTAGTAATGTACATGTATTATACAGGCAGATGGAGCAGATTCTCAATGACACAAGTGAGGTGGGACCGGGTGAGGAGCACCTGGCAGCCCTCACTGCGCACGACCGCAAGTCGTGGGCCATCGCCAGGGAGCAGTACTTCAGCAAGGGGATCAACAGAGACAACATGGAGGCCATTGAGAAGGTCGGTACTGTGGCATGATGACCTAACACGTGCTTGTAGCAGGTGATGGCCTCCTTCCCTCCCTCTCCTCTCCCCTCTCCTCATCTCTCCTTTCTCCTGTCCCCTCCTCTCTCTCTCTCCTTTCCCCCTTTCTCCCCTCTCCCCTATTCTCTCCTTTTTCCCTCTCCCCCTCCCATCGCCGCTACCCTTCTTTATCCCTCCTCTCCCCTCTCTCCTCCCCCTCTCCCCTCTCTCCTCTCCCTCTTCCCTATCCCCTCTCTCCCCCTCCCCTCCCCTCCCCTCCCCTCCCCTCCCTTCCCTTCCCTTCAGGCTGCATTTGTGATCTTCTTTGACGAAAAGAGTCCTGACTTAGAGAGCAAGGATAGCGAGGACGGGGACATAAATGGCCTAACCAGCTACTGCAAGGACCTACTTCACGGAAATGGCTACAGCCGTTGGTTCGACAAGTCCTTCACCGCTGTCATCTACGCAAATGGAAAGGTACTCTTTGTGTGTGGATGGAAAATGAGTGAAAGAGTTAATACCGTCCAGTGTTAATCTTTTTTCCCGGGCTCCACTCTCTACCATGATGTAATGGGGTAACATTAGGCAATAACTGGAAGAACGTTATTTTCCTTGCTTTCATGTTTAAAATTTACATGAAAGTACGAAAACGTGCATGTTTTCATGTATTTCTTCATTTAGTGCTTCCTAGCTATTCCCCCATTACATCATAACAATAAAGGGTCTATTCTATTGTACATGTACATGTATATGGAGTGACAATCTGTATGCTTTTTTTCCCTTGCAGATGGGATTGACAACTGAACATGCGTGGTTAGTGCTACACCGGAATTAAGAGTATGAAGAGGGGGCTTCTCAGTTGCTATTGCATAAGTTCCCTCAATACCAACTTAGGGTAGCTGAAGGCAGTATACATGCATATTATGCTGTAGGCCAGTTCCAAGCATTTATTGCGAATAGACGGTTCAAGTAATGGGAGGTAAAATAAGGCACTAAATGAGAAATACATGAAAACATGCATATTTCCTTGTAAATTTCCCATTTCGTGCCTACTTTTACCGCATATTATTTAAAGGGTCTATTGCAAGTTAGTTTCCAACATGCTCATACAATGCAAACATACGTTATGCTACAGTGTATCAATATTTATGTGTACGCAATTTGCTTTCAAAACTCGGAAGCACAGTGTTGTTGTTGTGCAATCAAAACTTGCCGATATGCTACATGTATTGTGCATTGTACCAGACAATACTCCTTGCAAGGGCATTGAGTTTGTGGCAGAACTGGTTTGCATCTTAGCAGATTTATGATTCACTTTGAAGAATCAGTTTCATTTCACCGGTTACATTTTTGCTGCTTGAACCAATTAACGAGATTTTACCACCGACGAAAATTTCCCATTATACGATACTCGTACATGTACTTTCACGTGGTGTCCGTCCTCTGAAATTTACTTACATGAACATGTACATGTACATGTACATGTACATGTATCTGCAATTCTAGCTCGCAAACAGCTAGTATGGCAACCGAAACATTGACGGTTTGATGATATTGAGACGGCTGTTCCGGTTGGAATTGAGGATACATAGCTTTCAGA
>CBDBCZ010000007.1:20000-82500 GCA_965203295.1 Nitrospirales bacterium
TACATGTACATGCTAAGTTTGGGTGTAGCCCGTTTCTCGTGTTTAGATGTGGGAGAGGCCTATAATGAGAAGAGTAATTACAGTTGGAATTGGCTGGGTCCTACTGGCAAGTGCTACTAGCGGGTTTAGTGGCTATATAAAGCTTGCCTACTGCTCCTCTGCCAAGGGGGCTCCAGTAGCTCAATTGGTAAGAGCATCTGACTGGTATTCAGAAGGTCCTGGGTTCAATTGATTTTTCGGGATTTCTTTACTCTCTCAGAAAGCTTTCTTCTCTTGAAGAGTTCACAATGTATATGTATGAATTCCAACCTCTTCTCTCTCATACACGTACGTATCTCACAGAAGGAGGAACGGAAGCGTCTGCTCTATACAGCCGTGGAGAAGCACGCCCTCTCCTACAAGCTGGCCATGACCGGAAAGGGCATTGACCGCCACCTCTTCTGCCTCTACGTCATGTCCAAGTACCTGAAGATCGAGTCTCCCTTCCTGGCCAAGGTGCTGGGGGAACCATGGCGACTGTCCACCAGCCAGGTGCGTATACGTGTACATGTTACTGCATGCAGCTGCCAAGTCTGTTTCACACTAAAGTACATGGTACCCCTCCTAAAGGATACATGTACCCCTGAAATAAGAACAGCTCTGTAATAAGGGCACTTTGCTGTGTCACAAATACATTATGCTTTCTTAATGTAAATTTACCCCTAAAATGAGGACACCTCTCTGTACAGGACACTTTACCAGGTCCCCAAGGTGTCCACATTAGAGGGGCTCCACTGTATTCCATTTGTTGTGCACACTTTTTTTGGCTCAATTTTCAAACTGCTAAATGTAATCACATATACTTGAGGCAGTCCCGGGTAGAAAACAAACACTTTAATCTGTCACATATTTGATCGAGTCGCTCCGGTATTCATACACGGCGTGTACGTGTAGACATGTTGATATACACTGTATGTACATGTAGTTGCTGCATTTGCATGGCACGTTAAACCCCGCTCTTAACGGACATTCAGAGATATCACATTTCGAATACGGTAACGTGATCGAAACGCATGACAGAATAACGTTTCCTTTTTTTTACCTGGAACCGCCCCACTTGCGTATCTCGACAACCATGTGATATTGAGAGTGACACTGATCTTGCAAGCTCCGCCTGTGTATGTGGGTGCGTGGTCGATGGTGTAAGCGCTGTGGCAGTGACATGAGTATTATTATTGTTATTGAGAGTGACACTGATCTTACAAGCTCCGCCTGTGTATGTGGGTGTGAGGTCGATGGCGTAAGCGCTATGGCAGTGACATGAGTAGTATTATTGTTATTGAGAGTGACACTTACTGATCAATTTCACTACTGAGTATTATTATTGTTATTGAGAGTGACACTTACTGATCAATTTCACTCTGCAGACACCCACACAGCAAACTGGCAAACTTGACTACAACTCCTATCCAGACAGGATTGCCGCCGGTGGTGGCTTTGGACCTGTGAGTTTTCTCTTTTGTGCTTGGGGGTAGGGGGGGAGGGGTCTGGGAGTAAGGCTACGGTACATTTATAGTGTAACGTCCCTTTCCGAAAGCAGCCTATCTCGCAGGGATGCGCTGCGGACTTGCGAGCAGTTATCGTTTGTGGCTCAAAAACAGCAGATAATAGATTCTTTCAATGTGCGTATTTATAGAGACACAGAACTCCAGACGTACGACAACACAACATGCCTAAAGGCAAAGACTAAGACAATATACATACAGAGAGACAAGTGACAGTACCAATACTACAACTGTCCATCAGGTGTGGTCATTGTTCTTACACTAGTATCGATCCAGCTGTGTTCTCTCTGAGTTGCTTTAGAGGGGCACTGTTCCCCCCCCCCCCCTATTGTGAGAGAAGATGGGGTACAGTGATGATAGTTATACATGTACATGTAGCAGTATAGATCACACAGATTCAGCATCAAGGTATACCGATAGTATATTTTAGGATGACTTAATAATGACATCATAGGGATGTAACTGCCTATATAGTAGGTGTGTACCCCCCATTACATGAACACTGGCATCCAGAGTCACAAACTTGCCAACTACGTACAATACAACTACTTGTACAAGTTAGTGACAAAGATGACATAATCATTACATCGCCCTCTCCTTGCAGGTGACCAAGGACGGCTATGGGGTTTCCTACGTCTTTCCAGGAGATTACGTCATCTACTTTCACGTCTCCAGTTTCAACAGCTCTCCGAGTACCGTAAGAGTCGCAGATTATCTCTTGCCCAGACCACACCCTCCCCGAGCTGCGGGGGACGAACGGTGGTCTGGGACCGAGACTAGAGTCACATTGGCAAAGTAGCTGTAATAGATATGATGTCACTTCCTGTTTACTGAGTAATTGATATTGTTAAATTGTCATGACTATGATGTACTGAGATGGTAGCCTCGTTCCCACCCCAGCTTTTATCTCACAACAGCTTCCCACCCCAGCTTTTATCTCGCAGCAGCTGCGAGATAAAAGCTGGGGTGGGAAGGACTGGGAACGAGTCTACTGAGATGGTGCCTCAAAATTGTTGCCTTAGTTTAATTGTTGCGTTCCAGAGGTAATTACACAATCATACTGTTTACACCAAAATCAACCCATTTAGTTAACTCATTGCGCGCCACGGGCCACTTTATTGGCCCTTACGTAACGCTTCCGCTACGCCATGGGCCACTAAAGTGGCCTTAGAAACGGCAAGTTCATTTATCGGCCAGGAGGGGCAACCCCTTCCTTTATTAGCCATAAAATTGAGTACAGTGATTACTAATAGTGATGTAACTGTGCCGAAAGTCGGTCTACTCAGTAATAGAACGGATATACACGGCAAAATATACAACCGATCAAGACGATTAGCTACGGCTACCTACACTGCTACACAGTTAGTTAGGCTTTGTAGGCTTTGTAGTCAACTTCATTGGTAGATACGATGGTAACTGGTTCAGGAGAGAGACGGGGGCTTCAGCAGGATCGTCGATCTTTGCTGCCTGAGCGTCAAGACCACAGTACCTTGTCGAACTTACCGTGTATCGGGTTATCGATCCTGAATCCCTTCTTGGTTCCAATCCGCTGCCCTTTTTGCCTTCAATGGCTGTAGCTGGTAGTCTTCCAACAAATACGATGCAAAATTCGCTGGATACTTGACTTGGTAAGCATAAAAATAGCCATACGCTGTACTAAAACTTTTAGTACGCCATTTTTGTAGAAACTGTGGCGTAATTACGGCGTGCAATGAGTTAATGCTAGAAGTATTTTAGTAACCCCTTTTTTCATTTTAGTTGGGTGACCGATACTAACCGTTTTACCAAATCTTTTCCTTTTAGTTGGCTAAAACTAAAGTTGCTATCTTTTTTCTAAAACGTTTTCATTTTAGTTGGCAGACCTAAACTAAAACATTCTTTTTACTAAAACTAAATATAAACCATACTAAAACAGCACTAGATACATGTACCTATACATGTACACTGTAATTATGTGATGTAATACGCAATTGTTGTATTTGATTATAGGATTCTCGGCGTTTTGCACGAAGGATTCAGGAGAGCATGAAGGAGATGAGAGAGATGTTTGCCGACACATTCTGAACCGTATCATTTCAACAGGCATGTATCCAGCAGGTGTAGTCAACACTGTCATCCCCTTTGGGAAAATATATAGCATTGTATGCATTTCTATACTGTCATACCCAGCTAACAACTTTATGGTATAATTTGGTAATAATGGTATAGCTATGTAGTATGAAACTGAGGGAAGGCCTATAGCTATATTATACCAAGTGGCAGGCTCACTATAGCCATACCTGAGTGGCTAATAATTGTACAGAATATGGCGCAGCTCGGGCCAGTAAGCAAGTTTTTATCTCAGTGATGCATACACGTTTCAGTCCGAACTGCAATGAGCCTTCATCAGGTGTGAAGGTCCAGCTCATAATATTATACAATGTAGATTATGAGCTTGACTTTCACACCTGTTGACATTGTACGTATGTATGTTTTACTGGCATAAAAACATCTTTTTTTTTTGGTAATATTATGATTGTACAATGCATGTTAGCCTCATTCCCAGGCCTCCACACAGCTTTTGTCGCTTGCATGCAAGGGAACAAGGCTATGTACATGTAGCACCGGCAGTTCATATAGCAGCTGTATTCCCTCCAACTGGTGTATGCGTATATGGAACAGTTCAGGTGCATGTATGAGGGCTGAGAAGCATAATTGTAATTATAGAGGGTTATCCCAGAACTTGCACATATACATAAACCATTGAGCGAGAATACTTGAGAAATGAGGCTGTACGTACATGTAGCGTAGTAGTTGCAGGTGCACAGGCATGCATCGATAGAGAAAAGAATTACATGCATAATTGTAGCATCAGTGCATTACACACATCACTTGAATTTTGTAACATGATTTGCATTACGTACCTGGGTCTGGGAGTGTAGTGATATACTACATACATGTACGCCTGCTCATTCTTAAGATATAATTTTATGCTGACACATCTCTGCAGCTGCTTACCCGTAATCTTCACACTTGGGTGTACAGTTCACACAAATAAAGTATAATAATATTATACCATAAACAGCTTGAGTAAAGATGATACAGCAGCTTACAATTCTGTCTCTACTTTTATTGAAAGTTCTGCGCTGTTTAGCAGTTCTGATTCTGGTTTCCAGTCAGCAGCTTCATGCTTAGCATAGAGTGAAGACACAACTAAAGCAAACTTCTCCTCGTCACTGAGTCTGTTCCAGCTGCTCCTCCTCTCTGGGATCTGCAGCTTCAATGCTATTCTCTCGATGGCTTTGCTCAAGGAGAATGGATTCGGATGTAGAATGATACTGTAAGTCAGAAGAGCGACTATGAGTATGCCAGTGCCTTGGTAGATGGTGTATATCGTGGTCGGCGAGCTCTCCAGACTTTTCCTGATTGGAAGCGTCAGGAACAAGATAGTCACGACGGCTTCGTAGAAAATTATCAGCGGGCCCATGAACATGAGTCCGATTACCACCACTTGTGTGTTGAAGCATGGTTTACTGGGTGGCGAGTTTGGGTTAGTAGATTTGCGGTCAGTGGGTGGCATAATGGCCATCTCTTGTTCCGTCTGTGTCTTGCTTGGACGAAGAGCTACGCGTGCATAAAATTGTCTGAAAATGAAGTACATGATGAGGAAGGAGATGAAGTAGGCTATGGCTATTGATCCAGCGTGAATGGCATCCGAAATCCAAGCCAGTGCTATGTAATGGAAATGGTTTGCTACGCACAGCAATGGGGCGAACATGGTCGTACACATCAGCTTCTTAATTTTCTCCGAACTACCAGCTTTGCACTCGTGCTGCTGATTTTTCCACCTCAACCACATGTGCTTGCAGTCCCAGTGGCAGCTAATAACGAGCACTATTATCACCCATACAAACGCAACAGTATCAATCACTAGTCCGGTTAAGACACTAAGGTAGAATGCAGCATTGCGGTCGTAGGTAATAAAGTCGCCCTTGATGGTGAACATAAAGCCCAGCCAATCCAACATGAATACAAACATGGTGAACATGACCGATATCTGAATGAGTGCTGCGATGGTGGGATGGTTGTGATGGTCTTCCAGTTTCTGCCAAGTCTTGTCTCCCAAGAGAAGCTGGATCGGGTCGCAGACGTAGAGCAATATGGAGGAACAAACCGGAAAGAGGACAAAGAAGAGGTGTAGCCACACATTGGCAAACCCATTAGCGATGGAATCAGACTGCACATCCTCTATGCTCGCAGCAACTGCTATATAGTCGTCGTTGATCCTGGCGGGTATGGAGACCTCGGCAACCGTTGGCGATCGAGAGTAGAGCTTTAGCTGCAAAAGGGGTATACACATATTATACTCATCATGCTGATAGTAAGCAGCAATTATTATTTTGACCGGCTTAGCGACAACCCAGCACATTCACAGTCATGTACACTACGCTCAATCTATGTAAATGACACGTGGGTGGTTTTAATAGGAGGCGTTGACATAGCAATGACCCTGGTTGTATAGATAATCATTGTGATAGTTTGCAAAACTGAACTGAAGTGCCAGGTTATCCCTCAGCAGGTCACAAAGGTAACATTGTGATAGCAAAGATTGTTATTAAGCCATGCAAATTTCTAGAGTTTCTAGAGTCCGTAAGATCCTCTGTGTTACCATGTGTCATGAGCAACCATATATAGAGACCGCTAGCCTGAGAGCTAGAGTGCACTTACTCTCTGGGTTAGCATTTCCATTAGATCATGGCTTGCGCCCACGCATTGGGCATCCAGCTGTAGCTCCACTGTACTCTGACGGTAGGCCATGTTAGCAAACAGCAGTGACGTGAACTGGAAGATCTCCAGTGGCTGTATCAAATAGAACTCGGACTCTGACCAGTACCACACGGACGACTCGTTGGTGGCATTATTAAAAGTGTAAGTCACGGTCACAAAAATGGGCCTTGCCTCCTTAGGAGGGAAGAATGCCTTCAGGAGATTAAATCTGTTCTCTGAGTTTGAGAGTAAGCTGTCTTCGAGAACAGCGTAGCTCTTGGAGCACGTTTGTGAGTCAGCTGTGGCTGGTTTCATCCGTAAGAGCAGTAGTAGAAATAGTAGGAACGGCAGCCACCTACTTAGTACAGCCATTTCATTCTGTAAATGGGAGATGGTATAGGATTATAAACATCTTAAAGCCCATTACCGTTACTTTACTCATTATTATAGACACACCTCTAGGCTATGAAGGGTAGGCTACAGTGAATTTAGGTACATGTATACACACTCAATTCTTTGGTTTGGGTCTCAATGTTATTGTCGGGTTTAGTAATCATTTAACCTTCGAAATCGCAAGACAATAAAATATCTAACTGACGAACAGAACCAATTCCCTGCCACATAACAGCAAAAGCAGCTTGTGCTATATGTATACAATATCAAGGAATTAGGCAGAAGGTTCGCTGACTGAGTGCTCCCCTTTAGGGTAGTTACCTACACGTCATAGCCTTCGCTGTACACAATCGCCAAATTTAAATTTCGCCAATATTTAATTTTAGCCGTTTTTGGCGATTTCACCAAATTTAATTCTCGCCAAATTTTCCGGCTATACGGTAAGGAGGAATTACAAGAATTTGTCTGAAGTCAGTTGTTTTTGTATAGCTTCTCCTTAATTGCTGTTATCATAGCAGCAGCCCTAGTTCTGTCCATAACAGATGCACTATCCCCATGATCAAAGCCCTAGTTCTGTCCATAACAGATGCACTATCCCCATAATCAAAGCATGATACAACTACTACACAATCTATCCAGCTATGTGCACTTATAGGGATGAAGGAGAAGTCAGATAATATTTACATTCCTTGAGCAGTTAACACAATTAAATACTGGTACATACAGGTGTACTGTGTAACAGTTCCTCCCAAATACCAGAGTGCCAAATACCACAGGTCCACAGGTTGGAGGAAGCGTACAGGATGTGGCATGGCATAAGTTCCTTAAACTCAGGAACAAGTGATAAAGACAAGGCATTGAATCTTGTCACTGTCGTCCTCTTAGTCCCAGACACACTGATCACTCAGGAAAGCTCAGCGGATCAATGGATGACATTCAATATGACATCCAGGCTAGCTAGACTGTTACAGTAGTACATGTATTGGGTATTAGCCAATCAGTAGATGAAGTCTCTTGTCGCCGAGTCCAATGGGCCTTCATCAAGTACATACAATCATACAACATGGCAAATACTCAGTGTGACTCAGTGCGTCTCCCAATAGACCGAAGCAAGTTCATGATTTCCACGACGACCATGCAGAGACTGCAAATTTTCTTCACATGGCTATCAACTACTTGCAAATATATTCTCTACCATGAGATTGAAACTGTAGCAGGGACTGCTCCCTTTCATCAGCCAATCAGTAGAGTAGAGAGAGCTTAAAGCAGATCATACATGTACCATGGCTAGGCATTTCAGGTTTAAAACGCAAGCTGTAGTATAATTTGACCAATGACGTACGAAATTATGTAAATCTTTGGTAGTTATGTGCTTATATTTAATTAGTCATCGTCACAGCTTAGCTTTTCAATCTCAGATCCCCAACACTGACTGCAGGTTGTATAAACAAAGACTGGTACAGTAGAATCATTACCACCACACCTCACCACATAAGGGATCAACTGGGATAGCTAAATGGCACCACAAGATATAAGGCCCGCAAATACAAACCCTGGCCCTAACCCAACCCTAATTATTCTCGTATGGGTAGCTCTAATTAGCGCGGTCGTTTATCCAGTTGGGTATCAGTTTGCTATGTCAAGTCCTGTCCATACGAAACACTGGTCGGTGGCCATAATTATATATATCTTTGTTATATATATATATATATATATCTTTGTTTACTGACGGGGCCTTTTTTGGGAGCACAGATTTTCAACAATGCGGAGTAAAGTTATCCGGCACAACCATAACGTGATTTATATACATCAGATACTCAACTTACAAATACTCCCATATCAACTGGGAGTCCGGAATACTTGCCACCTTGATCAGGGCCAAACGTCTACTCAGTACTAGTCTAGTGTTCGCAGGGAGAGGTGTGGTCTGGGCATGCACGAGAGATCTCGAGACTACATGCATAATAAACTAGGATCACGTGCCACCGTTTTCGGTGGGCGGAACGTGATCTCGGGTGACTAGGCTAGCTCAGAGTAGTCTCGTGCCCAGCCGGAAATTTCACGGAAAGTCCGTCTGGCAACATTAGGTAAACTGTTGGGGTTTCAATCAGATTTTCTCACATTCGCGGTAGAATTTAACCGCGGCCCGCGCTAACCAATGAGATCGCTCTTTATCTAATCGTAGGCTAATTTCTGTCTGGGAGCTATGGCCGTTCCCAATAGAGTTTTAGTTCTTCGACTCCATCGAGATTTTGAAGAGCCTAATGTTTATATAGCCATTCTAGAAGCGTTCCAGAAGCTTGGATACGACCGTCCAACTCACTGCTGTGCAAAATTTCGTGGTGGGACACGATATTTTCATCATGCTACAGACGGGGAGTGGCAAGTCATTGCGCTATGCTACTCTACCCTACGTTTTCGACAGCTTTGCGGAGATCTGTTGTATTGGCCTTGGCTGTCTGGCTCCAGTTTGCCAAAGCATGACTTTCTGCAGGGTAATAACTGTATCCAACAAAGGATTCAAGTGTGCGATGTAAAAATCACGAACCGCTCTAGTGCTATCAGACGACAGTGGTTGAGCCTTGAATACCCTTACCGCATAAGACACAAATCACCATAGCCCTGACTCGCTCGTAGTATACTGTGCCGCAGTATTATAGTACTAATAGCGTACACCAATCTAGCCTGTTTACTAATTACACCTCCACGTGGCTTCCATTTAGCACCCACTGACACTATAATTGCATTCCATTAGTGTCCGCATAGCCCCAACAGTCTACGTAATGTTGCCAGACGGATCGGACTTTCCGTGAAATTTCCGGCTGGGCACGAGACTAAGCTCAGAGGTACTAAAGCGTATGCGGATGTAAACGGAATTCCGTCTACGTACGCTTATGCGATGATGTCATGGCTAGCTACGGCCGGGCTAGGCGAATTTTTTTTTTGGACGTACTTTCGACTTAGTCTCTGGAGCACAATTCTGATTTGCACATCTGCGCGCGCGCAAATTGGGTATCGACCTTTGACCTTCTGCACGTGTAATTTTTTCCCCGGGAAACTACAAGCTACGTATGCTATATAGCTGGCTTGCTGGTCTGAAGTCCTCAGTCCTCAGTGAAGTGTACATAAGAAACTACGTGTAGCAGTGTAAAGTAGATCATAACTTTGAAGCTAGCGCTCATGCTACTTATATAACCCATGATGGCTGCGCTGACCACAGGCTAGTCTCGCGGGCCAGGGGATCAAGTTCTAGCCTCATACCAAGGCCTCTATACCACTGTGAGTGGAGAAGAGTGGACACTGGTAACAAGGCCACTGGGCTTTAGCTTCTCAGTAATGACAGTGCCATACTAATGTATACACATGTTTGCAACATGATTTGTACAGCAATATGGATGGCAACGCCGATATCATAGAGGTCTTGGATGAAAGTGGCAGAGGTGGAGTGAGAACAAATGCAGGACCCACTCTAACAGAACAAGACTGGCAATGCCTGTGCAGAGGACAATGGTTAAATGACAATGTGAGTACAGCTTGCATTACATACTACAGTAATACCAGCTCTATAATTTGGTTCTATACTCACTGGTAACATGACTCAGTTTCCTCTTCCACTTCTACTTTTATACATAGGTCATAACAGCATATCTGCAAATGATCAAGAGAGATGTACCGATGGTGAGCTCAAATTTGACTTTCAAGGTAGTGCTACGGACTATACACTTATCCACACAGGTAGTGGAAGTAATCAGCAGCCAAGTTACCACGAAGATGCTTAAAGAAGGTGTTGACAGTGTTGTGGGATACTACCGTAAGGTACATGTAACCAACTGCTACATATAATGCTACCCAGAAAAAGGTGGGAAAGGGGACAGGATACAACAGGTTTCAAGGAATGGTCAGGGAATAAAACGATCCTTGGATGAAAACTAAGAAACACATGTACCTCTCTACTTTCAGTTACTGTGAAGTTTAACAAATTACAGCCAAACAAACTATAATGGATGGAATATAAACCTTTTTTACTCAGGTGCAACTTCTCAAAGCGAACAAACTCTTGATTGTCTTTAACCACCTTGACTGCCATTGGACATTGATGGTAACTGTGACAACTATGCATGGACAAGCCTACATGCTATTTACATACATGTACTGATTTTATTATACGTGTAGGTTGTTGACTTGAAAGCAGAGACAATGAAGTATTTTGACTCCTTTTCACCGGCATCTTCACCTTACTTCCAAGTTGTACGGTAGGTGAGCATTTCCTGTAGCACCTACACGTAACCGAGATATACTTACATGAAGAGTTGTTTACTGCATGTTGACACATATGTGGTAAACTGTACCTCCTAAAAGTATTGATTACCTTTCAGAAATTTTCTTGAAAAGAGAGCAGAAAAGGAAGGCAGAACGATTGATTTCAATCATTGGATCTTTACTGTGGAAAGGGTGAGGAACATATACATGCACCAAAATTGTAATTGTGCATGCATGTGGTTGCATTTTGTATAATTATTACATACGTACACTTTTCTGCAGGATATACCCCAGCAATACAACTCCAGTGACTGTGGTGTTTTTGTTCTTCAGGTAGTTGCATGCCACTTTAGTATACAGTGATCTGTTCTAATAAATTCATTATGCCATTGTTTAGTATGCCAAATGCTGTGTTTTGGATCTCCCCATGACTTTCTCCCAGGTAAACCCAACAATTATATGTGACAGTCCTGGGTAGAAAACTGTTAGTCCCTCATATAATTATGTTGATCATGTCACTGTGTTCAAAGTGCAGGATCTGTGAACTTCTGTTAAGGGTGGGGTTTTTTATGCAATGCGTGGCTGCATTGTTACTTGCAATTTCATTTACACAGAAGTTCAGAGATACAGCTAGTGCTGTGAATGCGGTGACACAATCAAATATTATAATGCAACAGTTGATTTCTATATGGGATTGCCACATATCACTAAATATATATACATGACAAAATTTACTGTACCTTATTATAGGCTGATATGCCCTCAATTCGAAAAAGTGTATCAAGAGAGCTGAAGAGAGGTGCTCTGAATACATCACAAGATATCAGTTCTATAGCCACAACCATGAGCATGCTACAATTTCGTCAGTAAACCACACCAATGGTAGCTTTGCTTCAGAGCCCAAATCTAGCACAATTGGTGAAAGTCTCAAAGCATCCAGTAGTATTAGTAACAGCCACACTGATACAGAGTCACTAGATGACTTTGATCTACAGCAGAATATTACCAAGCCCAGACCCATCGTACTAGATAGCAGTGATGACACAGAAACAGTCAACAGTTACAGTTTTGAAAGAAATCCTCCACTCAAATCAGAAACTGATACACCAGTTACTTTCACTCCCTTAAAGTGGGAAGCACTTCACAGTAACCTACAAGCTGTTCTTCCCCCTGATGACAAGTATACATATATCATTGAAGATTACCAGTCAAAACAGTGTGAGACATTTCCTGGCGCTCCAGGATTTGCATTTGACAGCCAAGTGCGCATAAACCTGAGGAACGAGGAAGAAGCGACAGAATGGCTACAAAATATGCAGCAACACAGTCTAACTACATACCGTGTAACACGTACAAGCAAACCAGGTCTTCGTCGAGTATTGTACAAAAGTGAGCGCCACTGCCAACACTTCAGAAAAAAGCTATCTGAAAAACAAACAGTAAAGTCAGCTCTAGCCCAGTCAAAGAAAGCTAGAAGACCATTAACAGCAATGGTTCGAGACAAAAAGACACAGTGTCCATCAAACCTCATTCTAACTGTGCAGGTACCTACAAAAAAGCAGAGACTAGCAGCAGAGTCAAAGCCACACTTGATAACACATAATGCTGTGTTAAAACTTCAATTCACACACAACCACCCAATCACTTCAGCACATGTGCTCAGTTTTCGAGATATTCTTGAAGAAACCAAACAGGCTTTCTTCACTCTGTTTGATAATGGCCACAGTCCATCTTCAGCACGCCATGCACACGAACAAGCCCTGTACCTGCAGGCTACTAGTGAGATGAATGCACAAAAAATTCTAGCTGATCGTGCTAACAACCCACTCTTACAGGACATCTGTCGTCTCTTTACAAAGTGGAGAGAGCTTAACTATGGCAAAGATGATGGTAAGGAACTATTCCAACAGCTCCAGGAGAAAGTGGATGAATATAACACCAAAAACAGAGAAACAGGGGGGAAGGCCATCCTACAATGGTATGAATCTCTAGCTGAAAGCGAGGAATCTGATGGTGAATCTGAAACAAAACCACCACCATTAAAAAAGAAGAAGAAAAGGCCATCGAATAAGCCACTAATATTAGCAGTCTGCACCCCTCTTATGGCTAGGGCACACAAAGAAGTGTGCCAGGCAGGTGAAATTGTCTTCTGTGACGCTTCCTCTTCAATGGATAGATTTAATACCTCCTTGTTCATGCTTTCTACAACACATGCCTGCTCAGGTATTCCTTTAGCAGTATTTATGGTCTCAGATGAAACTGAGGAAACAGTAAAACAGGCTATGGAGACAGTAAAGCAAGTTCTACCTTCTGATGCTTTTTATGGCAATGGGCCATGTATTGGACCAGCAGTCTTCATGATTGATGACAGCATTGTTGAGCAGGCAGCACTCTCCCAGTCATGGCCATCAGCACGTTTACTCCTGTGTACTTTTCACTTCCTGCAAAGACGATGGACATGGCTTCATGATGGTAAAAACAAAATACAGAATGAGGACCGGATCACTCTTATACAATTAATAAGAACTCTGGTATACTGTAAATCAGAAAAGGAATTGCAAGCACAATATGTTTCCCTTACTTCATCAGCAACATCCCAAAAGTACCCTCACTTCATTAAACACATGACATCACTATGGGAAAAGCGATCCTTCTGGGCACACTGCTTCCGAACAGCTCTTCTAATCAGAGGTAACCATACAAACAATTATGCAGAGGCCGGGATTAAAATTCTGAAGGAACTTGTATTTGGGCGAGTAAAGGCTTATAATTTGGTTCAAATGTTCTATTTTGTCGTAGAAACATTAGAATTATACTATAAGCGAAAGCTAGTGAGTGTTGCAAACAACAGGCTGGAATCGTATATCGCTCTCCGATTTCAAGGGCTTAATGCCAAAAAAATCAGCAAAGAGGATATTACTAAAAGTGATCACCAGGGGTGGTACAAAGTGAGAAGTCAGACAGTGAGAGGAAAGTACTATGATATTAACACCCACATTGGCGTATGCACATGTCCTCAGGGATTAGATGGTTCCCCATGCTCCCATCAGGCAGCAGTTGTTGTTACATACGGTGATGAATCTTGCAATTATATTGCAACAATTTCAGCTTCAGCGAGGAGAAATATTGCAAAACTGGCTCTTGGTGAAGGAGCTATACAAGACCTAGCTTTTTATACATCAGTTCATCAAAAACAACTGCAAAAGCAATATGGAAGTGAGCCTAACGATGGACCAACACAGGAATCAACAACTGAGAATAGAGAGCCGAACTTTGAGGGAACTGAATGGGACCTTATTAGGGCAGGCTCTCTGGACGATGAAATGGAAAAGGAACAGATTGATAACTCTACATTTGAATATAGCAAAGAGGAAGAATACAGTGCACTTTGTGACAGAATTGATGCAGTGGCTGAGACACTTAAGAACAAACTCAAAAGTCACGACCCACAACTCACTACTGGAGTTTCCAAATTTCTGGTACGGTTTGACAAGCTTTCAGGTCAGCATTCTTCTTCTAAATTGGCTACAGCCTTTCACCAGTTTGGATGATAGATGGGTACTACAACAACACTACAGGCTGGGCAGCTAAGGCATGGCAAACGAATTGCTGTTCAGGCCACTGCCGCTGGGCGGAGGAAAAAGGGACGACCACGGGGTAAGGGAAAGGTGGTTGCTGGACGTCCACCCAAAGGCTCCAGTCTCAGTGCAGAGTCTCCACAAAGCATTTCCAGATACTGTATGCCAACTCGTAATGAACCCAAGGGTCGAAGGCTGCACTCATTAAAAGCAAATATACTACTTGGACAGCAAAATGCTGGAAAATGGTGATAGTTGAACTCATTAATTTTTACATGCTAACTATTCCTTTGATAATCTTTATAACAACTGGTAAACGTTTGTAACTAACCTGAACCATGTTCCTCTGTGATGTAAACTGGCATGGCTGGTCATGTCTCCGCCCAAGGTCAAAGGTCGAAATTCAATTTGCGCATGCGCAGATATGTAAATCAGAATTGTGCTCCAGAGACTAAGTCGAAAGTACGTCCAAAAAAAAAATTCGCCCGGGCTAGTCTCGTGCCCAGACCGTCGCTCGCTCCTAGATCCTCAGGCCTCCCTCGGAAAGCGTGGGTGTCTGGGCACGAGACTAGCTACGGCCGGGCTAGGGGAATTCCGGAATGGACTGCATGCCGGAGTACGAGTACGCACATCATACCTATTTTCTATGATTATACTTTGCACTACGTTCGTATGGCTTCGCAAGACTACGTGACGCTCTATCATTTGCGCTAGACTAGCTCTCTCCAGTACGAAATGTCAGCAGTAGCTGGGGAAGTATTGGGGCCCCGACCAGGGCTTGCAGTTGTAAGCTTCAATCAGGGCATCGTGGAGATTATACTGCGAGTTGTAGCCACTGTGGTGAGTTTTAATATAGGTTCGCCAGATCTGTGGTTAGTGGTTAAAAAGCTATAATAGTTAGTTAAATTACATTGTGTTCCTGTATCCTTTGAATGCAGGTTGGAGCTATTCCAGTCTTGGTTACCGGTGCCATTTCACTCACAAATGATATTCTGACATTTACTCTGCCACCTGGTATTAATGTTGATACGAATGATGTTCAGGACTTTGCATCTACGGCTGCTGGCTATTCAATTGGAATTGCTGGGATGGCAATTTTGATCGAGTTGCTGATAATTCTTCTCCGTTTTTTGAACATTGGCATCATCAATCTCAAAATTAACATCTTTCTCTTCGCTGTAAGTTATCAGATACCTATAGGATCTACTTACTAGCACCTACTTATTTATCACCCTTGTGGCTAATAAGCATAGTCTGAATATTCCTGAGCTTTATACAATAGTAGGTAGACCTATGCATCAGACCACACTTGTGGCGGGATACTGTAAGTGTTCCTTTGCCTTCATTGTGGGCTGGAAACAAGACAAGCTACGTATAGCTAGTGCCTGTAATATTCGAAACATAACCTTCAAGCATGCATATATGTATTCCACACTCTTATAGGAGTATTTATGAAGCCTTGAAATATTGCCAAGCAATACCTAACTGTGATGATTCACAGATGCAAGCTATTGCACACTTCTTCCTTTTTCCTCTCCCAGACATTTGTGAAAACTGATCAACCATGGTGATGGCACTATGCCAAAGTATAGTGTTTAGTTTCCCATGTACACATACAGAAGCCACGTATGCATGAACGTGGTATTTACCTCATTAGGTCATTCCTTTGCCTATGGTTCCACAGCTTTTTATGCAGCAGCGTATAGCTGCAAAAAACTGATACAATGATAGGTGGCTTATGAGATTGTAGAGTAACAGGCAAGAACTGCAGGAAACTTAGACACAAAGAAAAAACAATTAAGTTTTTACCTGATTTTATGAGACTAGAGACTTGTGCAAATTACATGCACATGGTTAAGGAAAGAATAGCTTAATTAGTTCCAGTACAAGCTGCATAATATCTTTACTGGGTATAATTATGCCGGCCGTAATATAAAGTATTATTGCATATGAAATAAATGTCAATTCATCCATTGCACAGGACATTGCGTTCAGTGTACTCTTCGCCATGGCATTTCTGGCAGCTGGTGTTGTAACAGCCATCTCTGCTAGTGATTGGGATAGTGCGATTGATCAAGCAAGAGCCGCTCCAATCGATCTTTCTTCTCTCATTTCACAAGCCGAAGACATTCGTAACTCCATGGCAGCTGGTGCAGTAAGTTCCCGATTCATAACACAAAGGGCTTCAGCTCTTTTTATACGTTAATATTATCATTCAAGGTGTGCCACCCTAGCATTGTTTTCAGGCTCTACTGCCCAGCTGGTTTTTTTAGCACATAGTAAAATAAGCGGTCGTTTTACTATGTGCAAAACTGAAAGCCGGGCAGTAGAGCCTGGGAACAAGACTACGCCACCCTTGCCAGACCTGGCTGTTAAGGTAGCGGGCAAGAAATCTCGCGATTAATAATAATCTTTTGCTACACTGCAAAAATAAAGTCGTTGGTTTTAACCCACATAAGGTTACCTCAGTTGCAGCCCCAGTACCAGAGAATGTGCAGTTACGTGCAGTGCAATAAGCTCGAAAGCCAAGCTAGATCAGCTTTCTTCGATGCATGGGATAGAAATGGGTTGGTACAAAATATGTGTTGCTAAGTGTCCTAATGGGTCTTTCCTTCCTTCTGAAATTGGAGAAATGGGGTGGTAAAGTGTTTACATTGTTTGTACACTGCAACTGCTAGCTGGTTTAAAGCATGCAACCTTTTAGGTTTTGCAGTGCGTATTTCCTTAATTATAGGAGCCATAAAGGTTTTGTGTTGGGTAAATAATGTAATTGATCTGCCTGTACATGATGTATGCACATTTCTTGGTATGTATAGTGAACTTGCAACTGAGATACCTGGATTAAAGTGACCCTTTTGCTTTTGTAGTGTAGTGGGGGTGCTTTCTGCAAAGATTTAGCAGCACCCTATTTGGGTGATTTACTAAGCCTAGCCCACCAAATTGAGCATACCTCTACCAAACTTGAGAATACTCTTAAAACATGCTTCAGGAGCTGCTCAAAATTTCATATTTTCTCATATATAGGAATAATATATGCTTGTTTTTTCTTCACTTTTGTACGATTTCCAGTACTTGATTTGGTTAGACGACTATATTATGGTTCTATTTAACTATTTGAGAATATTTCACATTTTTTAAAAGTCTACTGCAAACATTTAACTACAACATGTTCAAAATCACACAGGCATTCGGCTTCGTTGCTCTCATACTGTTTGCTGTTCTCGCTGTGTGGATGATCATTTTTATGGTGAAGAAGTGGAATGAAAAGGTGGTGAAATACACACTCAAGGAGGCTGCCACTGGATAGAATATTGATTTCATTGTTGATCAACAACTTGAGTCACTAGCAATAGAATTCATTCACTGTAACATGCAGTAGTAAACTAGTTGAATATAATATTATGCTGGACAGAGAATTATGAATGTAGTATGATATGGAGGATATTATGTTTCCACTTCGAGTTCACAAAAAATAAGCAGTTATGGTACTATGCCAATGCCAAGTAAGATGTTACGCATAGTGCCCTTTAATTCAATATTGCTGCATGCATATGCATAGAAAAATCTATGCACACTGCTGCCTCACCCTAACCCTAACCCTAACCCTAACCCTAGCCCTAGCCCTAGCCCTAATGCTAACATTTCTTGGCAAAGCCTGTGCAGTATTGTCAGGGTGTTGACAGCTAGCTACGTAATGAACGTGTACTCATTGAATCGAAGCCAAGGTTGTCACAAAGCTAAATTGGTGTGGCTAACTGTTGCCTTACTGGCCTTGAGTGATAAAAGAAATGTGGCTGGCTTAGAGCCAGCTAATTGGACTCCATTCTCTATATAGCTATTGAGAAGTTAGAAGCCTAGGGCTGAAACTGTGCATCAGATAAATCAGGATGTAGTACTGTCATCAAGTTGTACACTGAAGAAGTTATCTAGGAAGCTTAGCTACAAGGATTACAATAAAACTGTTACATAATACACGTAGGATCTTTGAAATTCCTGCATACAAGTAATCATTCCCAACTCATAACCTTACATGCATGCAGGTATGCAGAATTAAATATGGCTGATTGCACAGAATATAGTGCTACGTACAATCGTATATAGCTCTGGCCATGGTGAGGCTGCATTTATGCTACATGCAGCAATTAAGTTTTGTGCAAACATGCCATGTTTGGAGAACCATACCGGTGATTAAAAAAGGTATAAGCTTATGATCGATCAAAATGGAGGAGCATAGGTTTCCATTTATATAGGGAAAACATCTCATTAGTGCATGCACTGAATAATACTTTTACCGAGCATGCAGGAAAATGCATTGCATACACAAGAGTATAATTTCATGACATTGTACTACAAGGATGTTATGGTATAAGGTGACAAATTGAGCACGTATATAGTGGTACATAGGTTGCACAGTGAAGTCTTTGTACACATACATACTATGTCACAGTTATCGATGCTTGAGGATGCTAGTAATTAACTTGTCCTCATCTTTTGCAAAAGTTGACAAGTTCAACCTGTAGTTAGAGGTATTGGATGATAGTACAGTCAGATCTTATAACACAGAGTAGTATGCTGGATCATTTCTATAGTAACCATGACAGAAACTGGCGTTATTATAACTGTAAAATAGAAGGGCTGTTTTAAATTCTGATCGGTTACTGCAATTGCAGGGTACAGGGTGGGTTTCTGATACGTTGTGGTAGGAATGTCAAAGTGTTTGGGCTTATACAGGAAGCTAGCATGTTGAATAAGTTCTTTACTTTATAAGACTTATCCATCCCATCAATTTTGGCAATAATGGTGAACTCACGATGTTCGTGGGAAGTCAGTGTAGCAGTCAAAGAGTATGAGACGCTTCTTCCTCATGTAGACAGTAGAGACCAGCACAGAGAGCACAATGACAGGAACAAAGAATAGGGCACAATACCCGATGGACCACCAGAAGCCATTCTGATGGAATAATAGCATTGGTAATAATATAATACTTACTCTACATGTAAACATACTGTTCTTTCTACTATGCATATATGTATTGATATTCTTATGTATAGTGTCATGGAAATAATTTTCTTATTGGCAGGTTAAAATTAGAAAATGCTTAGAATAATTTTTTATAGTTGCTGACATTATTGTGTGTTAACATAGAGTATATATGTACCGTGAAAGTGAAATTCCTGATGATGGTATCTGCACGTTCCTACACAAATACCTTTCGGTGAATACTTATAATTTAGGTTTTCAGGGGTCCATAAAGTTAGTGGAATGATCCATTAATGTATGATGAGAGAGACAAATTCTGTATTTGAGCACCAGTTAATTGTACTCCCCATTTCAGCAGTGCCAAACCAAAATACAACAGCAAAAAACAAAAAAAAAATCCAGTGTCAATTGTTTGCCTCAACTTCTTCATTTTCTCCTGCCACGGAGTAATAGTATGCATGGCATACACACATGAAGAACTAAGAGGCTAGTGTGGGACTCATTCACACTGCAAAAATAAAGTGGTTTGTTTACACCCACATAAGGTTACCTCAGTTGCAGCCCAGTACCAGAGAATGTGCAGTTACGTGCAGTGCAATAAGATCACTTTACTCAGGAAGCCAAGCTAATTTTTTTTTGTTTGGTGTGACTAGGAACAAGATACCGGTATGTGTTACTAATTGTCCTAATGGATCTTTCCTTTCCTCTGAAATTGGGGCGGTAAAGTGATCTACTTGTTTACGTACACATTGTTTTGTAGACTGCAACTGAGATAACCCCAGCTGGTTTGAAACCATCCTTTGATTTTTGCAGTGTATACATTAATTGACACTGTAAACATGTTATAAAAATTTAGCTACATACAAGCATTGTGTACATGTATGCCCTTTACCATTCCATCCAGTTTGTCTCTGCACAGAGTATTGTAGAAATCTGTATAGGCCACCCAAAGAGGTCTACAGTCGCACACCTCCTCAGTTATCTAAGCCATGGGGAAAAATTGGTTAAAAAAGAAAATCAAATTCTTTATCCAATGCTAACCTCAGAGATGGTATGTCTAAAGAATTGACGGGTATAGCTAATAATTCTCCTTGCAGAGCCTGCAGTGACCTAAAGGTGAGAAAAAACAGTCCACTCATGTAATTCAAGTGGATAAATACAAACCCTATGTAGGTGGAATATAGTGGGGACCACAAATGTGAGATATGGCATGCCACAAATGTTGACTATGTGACTCTACTCTCCAGCATGGCTTATGATTGAAAATCACATTACCGGGTTTAAGAGATGAAGAAGAGGCTCTTCAGTCAGCATTTGTGAAAGGAAAGCAATTTTATCCACTGCTATGCTTGTGTCAATCTTGTGTATGTGCGTGTGTGTGAGTGAGAAATGAAAGCACAACAGGATAGAAACAATGCATGTCAATCATATGATTAGTGATGTCTTTTTTTTTCTCTAATGAACCATACAATACAATACAATACAACACAATACAAAACAAAACAAAACAATACAATACATTGGTCTGAAAAGTGTATTGATGGAAACTTACGACTACATTATCGATGAAAGCAGTCAGTTCATCCACATCAGCTTCCAACTGATCCTGAAAGGAAGTCACCTCACGATTACATATTACTGTTACTATAATGCGATTTTCTCTCTAAGCTCACAAGATTCCTTTGGATTGGGAGTATATAGTTATCTTGGACGTCTATTAGTTCACTTATGATGTCTTGTAGCCTCCGTCCCAAGCGTCTGCCCTGGTTTTGTAACCAACAGAACAAATGACAACGTAACACCAATATGGCATTGAATTTATCTTAGTTACTCACCTCATTCATGGTGAGAGTTTCATTGAGCATTACTAAGTTGTCAATAGTGCTAGAAATATCAAATGCTAGCAGTGAAGCATTAATTGCTTCATGAAAAGCTGCATGGAGACAGAATAAATATACGCTACAATAACTCAAAGCCTTGGGCATATCCAATACACCATAAATTATTGCATTAACACCAACTCGTATTGTTTGAAACTCTAGCTAACTGTGTGATTCAGCATTCCCTCTTTAAAATGATCCCTAAATAGTATCACAATATTCTTCATAGTCAACAACACTGTAGAAACGTACCTGTTGTGTTAATACCATCGATATTTGCGTCCACAAAACTCATAAGCTCCTCCTGGGCAATGGTACTTAAGAAGTGATTGGGTTGATAGCTATGAATGAAAGCGGCAGTTACGTTGTCCACTTCACCATTGACAGCGTTAATAAACTATATGAATAAAAGAAATAAATATAATGTAGTAGAGAAAATAATGGGTATCAAATTTGGTGGTTACACAGAATCCAGGAGATTTGTAAGTTTCGTGGCTGTGCATGCACATTCACAAATTGAGAGAGTAAAATTAACTTGTTCTGGTCAATGAAGTCATCTTCAATCTCCAAGTCTATTTTATGTTTGGGATGTTTTGTTTAGCATACAAGATAGTAGCCTTATTCTCAGCTCCCCCCAAGAACATAAGCGAAAATAAACGGATAGTATGATTGCACTGTATCCAGGCTACACTCTTACTTTGTTTCGGCATTGGAATCAACCCACCTCTTGTGAGATCACAAACTCGACTTCTACATCAACAATATTACTCAAATTTAAGGCAGTGTAGAGTGTTTGATTAGCTTCACAGTTCCTGCAAATAAATGGTTAGCAACAATCAAAGAAATAAATGAATGGGGTAATTATACACTGCAAAAATAAAGTGGTTTGTTTAAACCACATAAGGCTACCTCAGTTGCAGCCCCAGTACCAGAGAATGTGCAGCTACGTGCAGTGCAATAAGATCACTTTACCCAAGCTAAATCGTTTTCTTTGGTGAGGCTAGAAACAAGATATGTGTTACTAATTGTCCTAATGGATCTGCCCTTCTTCTGGAATTGGAGAAATAGGGTGGTAAAGTGATCTACTTGTTTACGTACACATTGTTTTGTAGACTGCAACTGAGTTAACCCCAGCTAGTTTGAAACCATCCTTTAATTTTTGCAGTGTAAAGCTGAGGAATTACAGGTGTAGAACATTTCCTAGTTTTGAAGGCAAAATTGCGTTATAACATAATGTGAGTACTGTGAATACGTATCGTACATAGCTTTTTGCATGCTCAAACCGAGCTAACAATAATCAGAAATCTTGCAATAAACACCTGGTCTGTAGTACATTGCAGAATGTATAAAGGCATACCTCAGAGCTTCGGAGATCGCAAAGACCTCAGATGAGTCTCGAAAAACAAGTGTTCCCAGCAAAGAGCCTCCCCACAACTCATTGTTGTCCACTACCTACAAAGGCAATACATGTAGGCCACTGTGTCACTGGATACTTGGTGTTTATATGGGGGTGGCATCAAGTTGTGAAAAATCATGACCGTACTTCATTGCAGATTTTAAGCGGTTCTCACGTTACCACCCACAGACCGGACAGCCAAGAGGTACCTTTTGTTCCATATTTCAAATAGCGGTGGGACATATTAGTTGGCAACTGCACTCCTCCAGGTAACAGGCTACTCCATAGTAGTCTGTGCTACTCAGTATTGTCCGGCAGTGCAACTTCAAGCATGGGTAATTATGGCCTGCAACTTCAAGCATGGGTAATTATGACCTGCAACTTCAAGCATGGGTAATTATGACCAGCAACTTCAAGCATGGGTAATTATGACCAGCAACTTCAAGCATGGGTAATTATGACCAGCAACTTCAAGCATGGGTAATTATGACCTGCAACTTCAAGCATGGGTAATTATGACCTGCATCTTCAAGCATGGGTAATTATGACCAGCAACTTCAAGCATGGGTAATTATGACCAGCAACTTCAAGCATGGGTAATTATGACCTGCAACTTCAAGCATGGGTAATTATGACCTGCATCTTCAAGCATGGGTAATTATGACCAGCAACTTCAAGCATGGGTAATTATGACCAGCAACTTCAAGCATGGGTAATTATGACCAGCAACTTCAAGCATGGGTAATTATGACCAGACTTAAAAATGCAGTGCAGTGCAACTTATAGAGAGCATATATACCAAGTAGCGCAGATTACTCCATTACTTTGGAGACTATACTGTAGCAGGGACAACTATGGAGTATCATGTTACCTGGCATAGAGCAATGCAAACTGATGAGATCCACGTACCGCACTAGAAGTGAGGGTCAAGAGGTATCTCTTGGCTGTCTGGTGAGTGGGTGGTGATGTGTCAACCTTCCCGCTGAAGGAATATACGTATTATAATAGAATATTACATACCTCAGTGAAGAACTCATAACTAGGGCCTTCCATAGCCTGACAACTCTTGAGAACACCGACTCCCATGAAGAATGACAGAGAGGCCAGAATCAGCAGCAGAAAACCAAACAGAAACATACCTCCAACGGCACTGCAGGAAAATGCCACCATTCTTAATACATAGATATTCACTCACAATTACTGCTATGGTAATGGATCTAGCTGGAGGGTGAGATTGTTGCAACTATATTCATTCAGAGGAGGACGGCCGAGGTTGACCTTTGCTAATCGGCTAGGTCTCATTAAAGTGACGTGTAGCCGGACAATCTGTATTACTTACTTGCCTCAATCTTGCATATGTGTGTGTGTGTGAGCGCATAGGTGAAACTACTATACTGTCATTATAATGTGATCACGCTGTTTTGTAAACAGGAAAGTGTACATTGTTACAACATGTACATGCAGACTCACATGAGTAAGATCACACCACCACAGTGTGATGTCATGGTGCGTTCATAAACTGATTTCCTCCTGAGTCCGATCATCCCCAGCAGTACACCTGTCAGCACTAGGATCACACTCACCATAGCAACACCACATGCAGCAATGCCACACCAATATCTGGATTGAAAGAGAGAAACTCAAGAGTCAGTTGACACAGCCAGGCCTGTGATAGGATGTTATATAGCGCAACCCCTCTATTGTGGACACTTTGAGGACATGGTGAATATCCTGTATAGAGGGGTGTCCTTATTTCAGGGGTAAATTTATAACATATGTGGGACATAGCAAAGTGTCAACATGTCCTTATTCAGGGGTGTCCTTTACGAGATGTTCCACTGTAATACACATGCTAGTACAGGAGTTAGTATATGGCAGCTGGACCCTACAGGCTGTACGCAGTCTGCATATTCAGGTGTGTAGGTACTCTGCATCTTGAATTCTTACGACGTAGTAATGTATAGTATAAAGTTTAAAATAAACTATGTTTCCTGTTACATCACTATTGCATAATGGTTATGTTAGGCAGCTCGATGCCATTTCCTGCAAAATTGTATGTCATATAAACATATCTAGAGTGCGAAAGTTCTGCCAAAAGCCGTTCACTGTCACAAGTTTATGTGTGTGCACATTAAGCATTTGCATCCTAAATAACCTCTCCCTTATTAATTGTTGCAATAAAAGTCTACTCCATAAAGCAAAAACTAACCCACAGTTACATTTTTGTAAGACATGCAAGTAGACTGCACTCAAGCATGATAGTAAAGCTGCAACTGAGATAACCATAGATTGGTTACAGTAACCCTTCCATTTTCTAGTATTATTGCCAGCTAGCTAGGCAATTGTACACACAAGATCGTTATTTGATTGAGAAAACATTAGCTTTATGTTAGCCTCGTACCCAGGCCTTCCTTGCACTCGTGAAAAGCTTTACTTTTCCCCGTTTATTTTCGCGAGACAGTGCGGGGAAGGCCTGGGTACGAGGCTAGCTCTATGTATGTGCCAACCTTATGAAGTTCAACTCCTGGATGGGCTCTATAGCCTGGGCAATCCCACACTGCTGTATCACTCCCAGGTTTGTGTCTGGTCCCAAGGTGAGTTCATCCAATGGAGGACAGTCCTCCAGCTCCTGGTCATTTTGTAGCACCTAAAGTGGAGTTACATAACCACTATATAGGTAATGTGGTAATGGAAAATCAATATTAAGCCAAGTAAATTAATCATTAGTTTCTCATCACCCTACCTGTAAATACTTGGGGTGGATGACGGAATTTTAATTTTATTTTTATGCGCTACGTATTGGGTGGGTGTGGCCTAAAGTGCAAGATTACGTCAGAGCTTACACGTAGTAGCTTTCTGAACTGAGCAAGCTAGTATCCAGCATATCGTGGAATTTTCTACTTGCTCCAGCCACTGACAGTCAGTCTAAAATGCAGGTGTCCAAGATTCAAAAGATAGAGCATGAATTTTTTAGTATTACATAATACTATGGCTAGAAAATTTCACGGATGGAGGCTACAGTAGTGAACAGACGAGGATGAGAAACTAAAAATTATTTTTGGTTGGCCTTACATTATTTTCTTGACCATTGATTATATGCTATTACATATAATGTAACGCTTTGGTAGCATTCTCAGTATCCAAGGTTTCCTAACCCAATAGTACAAGTTCAATCCAATGGCACAATTGCAAAATGAATGATGTACTCTGGTTGTGCAATAATAAATAAATATTGCAGCTGGTTTAAATACTCACGCATATAGTTGCAGTATTAAGGCAAGAGACACCAGCTGGCAGAGCTATAACAGACCCTTTATCATAATGATGCAATGGGAGGCACTAAATGGAAGATTTACATGGAAACGTGCATGTTTTTGTGCTTTCTGTTTAACACATTTTCATGTACTTTAGTGCCTCCTTCCCTCTCCCCATTAAATCGTTGGTCTATTGCTAAGGTATATGTAGTGACTACCTTGATGATGTCGCTCCTGATCCTGTCCCATGTTTCGTAGAACTCCTCTCTGGCAGTTGTTATTTCAAGAAGAACATCTGTGTGTATTGCGTGATATTATCTAATTCTGATTACATAGCTAATAAGTTTCTGTTAAAAAGACAAAATGTTGTGTGTACAATGGATATTGTGTTCTAGTATACATGTAGTAGTGTACAGGTGTAAGTACGTATGAATTAAATTTTTATGAACAAGTACTTGTCTGTTGCTATTTCCTAGTGAATAAACATTGACTCAAGAATTAATATACCTCCTATTCCAAGGTTGACTGCTGTAAGCACTCTCTCAGTGTCTTCAGCAATCTGCTCAGAGCCCTGCATGTTCAGAAGAAGGAGTAAGTTAAATGGCATGTAAAGAAGTCAAGTTATGAGCTTTAAGAGACTGCCACTATATATATTGAGCTATATGCTTGAGTTTCCAATGAGCATGATAATTGAAAATTTATGCTAATTGAAAATTTATTCGGTTAATAGACCTTTGCCACTATGATATTATGGGGGAAACACTAAATGGAAAACTTATATGGAAACATAAACGGTAATTGTGTGCTTTCATGTTTAAAATTTACATGAAAGCACAAAAATGCATATTTTCAAGTATTTTCTCAATTTCAGTGCCTCATTTTACCTCCATTACATCATAATGGTTTTCCGTAAGGTTGCTAACCATTTCAATCTCCATGGTGATATTAATGCTGCCCACACTTGTGTTCTGGAGGTCTCTTTGCTGTTGTGTAACATTAGGAAGCTAGAGGGAATGTATAACAAGGTAGAGAGCTCAAACCGAAGATTCAGGAATAGTACGAATATATTATAGTTAAGTGCTCAAAAACTTCATTTCTACAGGGTTAGCCATTAAAACAAGTTAACGGTTTCAGCTTTCAGAAAACAAAGCCCAGGCAATTGACTCAGAAGTATATGATATTACCCTGGCACGAGGGAATTATGACCCGTTATTTTCCCGTGGGAAAAGTTATTGCCTGAGGAGTGTACGAGGGCTGATCATATTTCCCGAGTGCCAGGGTAATATCTGGCTCGTACCATACCTACGAAGACTGGTGAAGGTCAAAGGCAGCAGGCAAGTCTGCGATAATGCTTTCTTTGATCTGTCAGCGGGAAATATGACCCCTTATTGCCCTCAAATGCTGCACGCTGATAAGTCAGTCTGAGCTAGGTATGGTACAAATGGCAGTCTAGCGTCTCATTGTAGCAGTCTCATGTAAGATTGGAATTCCGTTGCATATTGTGATTGCATCAGATGGCAAAATATTCATGCAGCAACTATCGATGCAGCTACTCATCATGTATGAGCCTCACCCTGAACGGAAGTTCAGAGATACTGCGATATCACTGCAAAACATAGAAATAGTTTTGACTACTTAGTAGCTACCTGAATTGCAGATGTCTCAGTACATGTATGTAGGTAGGAGGTAGACCTCAAAGTCATTATTTTTTTTACTATGTGAGTCTTTCATCTATATTGGACCAAATGGGCTGTGTTCCAATACGTATTTAGAGTAGGTCCTCATAAATTAGTTCCTAGATTTAGAGTAGGTAAATTTACCTACTCAGGAAACTACACTTCGTAAATAGAGTCTCATGTAGATGAAAGACTAACAAATTAAGTAACAAATTACCATGCACTATGAAGTCAGAATCTCACATGCATACTCACATCAGGCTCAGCCCACCTGCAACCCAGGTGAAGTGGTCAAACAACTACACATTTCTTTGCAGTGATGTGCTTTGAATGCAGTAACATGATAAAACACGCGACAGAATAATATTCAAAACACGCGACAAAAGAATATTTTATGTCCACATGCGACTGTCACAGTGTGTATCTATGCATACATGAGAGAGTGGTGAGTGAATGAACGTGTGGTACCTCATCAAAATCCGCAGCAACATTGAGTTGATTGGGATCTGGAATCAGAGAACAGTCAATTTCCGAACTATTGCACGCTGATAGTAAAGAATCAACGTCGATTCTTATGTTTTCAAGTCTTTCAGCAAGAGAGTCCGTCCTGTCTTGTAGTTCAGTGCTTTGGACATCAATTTCAAAAAGAATATCAGTGATGTTGCTGATTTTTTCTTGCGTGAGTCCTAGATCATGGTGTTCATGTGTTGTACATGTGCATGTGCATATAGTACTATGTATAGACGTATTCAATCACATCAGAGTCTATACACTGCATAGAAATAACTTTTGACAACGAAATGTATACCTCCAATAATTAATACTAGTACAGATAAAGTGACTCCAAGCTAATGTAATCCTCAATAGAATACTGCTGCGCATACCATTTGAAACTTGTGTGAGTATGCCATACACTTCTGTTGTTAGGTCAACAATATCTTCTGTCACTGTAGTCAAGTTTTCTTTCATATCTATGCACAAACAATTCGCAAAGATGGTTCAATGACATGAGCAGTGGTATACAATTGTTGTGGTTAAATCTCCCCTTCCAACACAGAATGAGCAATCTGTTGTTTAGAAAACCTGGCCCATCAATCACGTGTGAACATTAATACCAGCTGGTATATAATAGGACTCACTGCTAATTGGTATAGTGTAGTCGAAACATTAAGAAATTACCAGGCATAGAACTGGGTATACGTTTATACGATTTCAACTTACAATTAGCTTCTTGGACTGCTAAGCTTGCCACATCATCAAACTGACATATTAGGAAGTCTGCATCCTGCATGTAGACATCAGGAAAAAAATTGTAACTCTCTAAGCACTGCATGTCTGCTAACTGTACTGTACAGGATTATATAAACTTTAAATTATGCTCTGCCAATCAGATCAATCAGCCATACTTGTGACATTGTTAGGACATCAGTTGTGTTCTGCCATTAGCATAATAGTAGCTTTATCTTATACTGACCTCCACACACTCTTCAACATACTCCGCTCCTGTGACTACCGTTTCATTCAGTACATCAGATACGACAGTGTATGACTTCTCATTGCTGAAAAATGCCAAAAGAACCCCAGCCCTAGTGTATAAAAAATATATATATGCTAATGAGTATATAAGTATATATAGTACATTATGGGCTTAGGCTAAAGCACAGATGAGACACCCAAAAATCCCACAATGCAAAAATAAAAGGGCTGTTTTGTGTTACCTCCGTTGCATCTGCACTACCAAGCTTTGCAGTTTTTACAGCAGGAAGCCAATGTTGATTGGGAATTCGAAATGAATACACTTACTAAATTATTGTTTACAGTACTTGGTAAGAGCAGCTGCCCTGGAGTAATTACTGTGTGCTCTGCAGTTTTTACAGCAGGAAGCCAATATTGATGGGAATTCGAAATGAATACACTTACTAAATTATTGTTTACAGTACTTGGTAAGAGCAGCTGCCCTGGAGTAATTACTGTAGTGCTCTGCAGTTTTTACGCCAGGAACCCAATATTGATGGGAATTCGAAATGAATACACTTACTAAATTATTGTTTACAGTAGAGCAGCTGCCCTGGAGTAATTACTGTAGTGCTGAACTTTCATCTCAAACCTTACAAAATAAAGGACTTATTCAACAAGCTAGCTTCCTGTATAAGTCTAACCACTTTGTCTTGCATACAAGGACGTATCAGGTGACCCACCTTGTACCCCGCAACTGCAGTAACTCATCAGAAATTAAAAAAAGCCTTTCTACATCTATATTTACAGTTCATGCACTGCACTAATATTCTCACCCTAACAGTGAGATCGATTCTACAGGCAAGCATTGCAGGAAACCACCCAATATCAGCAATAAGAGCCAGTGTGGACTACATCAACTGTAGTCTCGTGCCCAGCCCCACGTTAGGAAGGTGGGCTGGCTCCCCGTATATTCAAAGTTGGGTTAGCATTACGTCAGCGGTCCCAGATCTGGACCGGCAATGTGATTGGTTACTTATAGTATTACATCACTAAACAGTTGCAGTATCCGGATATCCGCACGAGTGGCCACGTGGACATGATCCGTTTGGTGATGTAATATGATGTAACACTAACCCAACTTTCAATATACGGGGAGCCAGATCCACCTTTCCAACGTGGGGCTGGGCACGAGACTACATCAACCGCAGTACTTACAAGAGGGCAAGTGTAAACAACAGCAGGATACAAGTCAGAGCAATGGGCTTGCAGACGTTTCGGTCAAGCTTTTCCTCTTCAAAGCTCAGCACCTTCTTCTCACTTCTGGTGTTGGCCCCACACCTGCCATAACAGCGACAGCAACAAAACACGCATCCAGCAAGCAGGAATAGTACAGCCAGCGTGCCACCAACACACACCACTGCTAAGATAGGCATCATCCACTCCAATAACTGTATGTATCAACAGACGACAATACAGCACATTGTATAATAGGGCTTATTAAGACCTGATATATGCATAGTATAGTCTACTGTCACATCTGACAGGGTGATAAAAAACAAGCAATTAGGGCACGTAGACCATGCATGTGGTCCCGTTACAGTATCACAACATTTAAAGCCGTTGGACATATACTTGTAGTCACTAGTGGATACAATACTTTCGGACTGCCACATGTGCTAGCGCTCAAATAGGTCAGCGCAAGTGTGGTGCTTGTAGCTATACTTGTAGCTCAGTGCATGGGAAGTTCAAAGCTACCTGACAGGGCAATATTTATACCTCATAATATTCTGTAGTGACCTCAGAGCAGGTGGTGTTGATGTGGTTACTAGCTACATGGCTATTATACTTAATAGGAAGCCACTGATGGTAAGCTACAAATGCACAGGAAGTACTATAGGGCTATAGATCTGTTAAATCACACCATCTGCTGTCTGTATGGGATTGACAGTGCATTTGTACCACATAGCCCTTGTTGGCATGGTTTAAATAATAGTTAGACGGCGAGTGTAAGGGATCTATGGGATTTAGAAGCCACGAGGGGCCCGAGTCTGTAGCGTCCGAGCGAAGCGAGGACGCTACTATAAGGGCCCCGAGGGCTTCTAAATCCCATAGATCCCGCGCACTCGCCGTCTAAGTTATTTAGAATACAGCTTCAGGCGCGCTACCATAGACGCGTATTCATGACAACACTTACTACAGGCACTTATAATCCACACTAACTCCAGGCACTTATAATCCACAGTAGCATGGGTAATAAGTGATTTATGACCCACGCTCTTAACCAATCGCATTGCAGGACTACAGTCAGCTGAATTCTAAGTATAGCTTAGAGCATGGGCAGCTATGTTCTTACTAGGCCGAGGTGAAGCCGAGGTCTAGTTAGAACATAGAGCTGCCCATGCTCTGAGCCATTTAGTATATACACATCTTCAGCTTCTTATGCTCTATGGGATTCTTACTATTAATACTCTATGAAAATTATTCCATACACTTGTTACTATAGTAACATATACTAAGAATCCCATAGAGCATAAGAAGCTGAAGATGTGTATATACTAAATGGCTCAGAGCATGGGCAGCTCTATGTTCTAACTAGACCTCAGCTTCGCCTCGGCCTAGTTAGAACATAGCTATACCCATGCTCTAAGCTATACTTAGTATATGCACATCTTCAGCTTCTTATGCATGCTCTATGGGATTCTTACTATACTGTATGCCATACAATTGTTACTATAGTAACATATACTAACTAATACTTAGCCACCAGTAATATAAACTATTTAGGTCTACACAATTCTCTTTTATCATAAACTGTTATACATACATCCTCTAGCACTTCAAGAAAGTCGAAGGTACCACTGTCGGCATCATTACATTCTGGTGGTGGGGGGTCAATGACATCGCATGGAAGATTGCTTTCACTAATGTAGCTCGCAATAACATCTGCATGGAATTGCATGAAGTAGTGGTTAGTCTATAGCTGAGAGAAATGGTGCATTTAAGAATCTGTCAAACATGTTATTCCCTTGCCATGCAGATGAACAAGTAAACTGTTATGGTTGGCGATCATAGTATATTTCTCGAATAAATGTTCCCGACTAATAGTATCCATGAGTGTCAATATGTTCACTCATCTGGTCGACATCTTATTCTATGAGCAAAAATTATTACAGCCTTAATGCAAAAGTATGTATATTATACTCGGCCATGCTATAGTCTTATAGTGAGGGATATATGGAGAAGGAAACACCTCTTAATAGCCAGTTTAGAATACTAGACATGTGTGAAATTATGAACTGGCCTTCCACAAAAGTAATCATACACAGCACTTAATGCATGCCACGTACATACCATACGGGAGACCCCCACTTCTGACCAAATCCGCGAATGAAGTAGCCAGCGCAAACCAATTCTCTAGGAATCCAGGGTCATAGTTCGGCTCACAGTCTAGAGTTCTGACGGGTAAAACTGGGAAGCTGAGTGTGTCATTTGTTACCAATGTGACCTCATCCAGGGCAACCAGACACTCGAACTGCTCTTGTGAGAGTGAACACGGAACCAAGCAGAAAATTCCAATCACAAAGAGACTGTAGCTCCAAAATCCACGCCTTGTTCTTGGCAACATATCTGACGGTCTTTTCGCATCAGAATCAATTGTTGTAGGCTTGTGTAACTAGCTCTCGAGTACCATAAATCCTACAGGGTTTCAACAGTAATAGGACCTGAACCCTCAATCATAGCAGTAAGATAGTGAAAACTGGTAACTGACATGCCAGGTCTGACAACAATTTTTAAAACGAATTGAAGTGAAACACAGTAGCTGGGAATACACAAATTCAATAATATCTGGGTAGCAGATTTAATATACTAAGGCAGATTTTATCATGTACTGGAGTGCACATATATGTACAGGTATACTGTGTATCCGCACTAGTAACTGTAAACTAGGGATGTTTACAATGTACAACGTTCTCATAGCCCAGTTTTGACATGCTGCCCAAACTCTGCAAGGGGCAAGACATCTAATCTATATACAGAGCCCCTCCCCCACACCAGTGCGACATTAACAGTCTAACATCAGTAGTTTTATACTATATACTGGTTCAAGTGAGTCGGATCAAAGCAGTTGATAGCTATGCCACAGCAGATATCTAAGGTTTATAAACCCACAAGTGAATGACCTGACACGTGCAGGCTCAAACCACCCACTACCACTACACACTTCTATACATGAATGAGCATGCACTGAGAACATTATTGCACTTACCTCCAGGTTGAGTACTAATAGCCCTGCAGTGCTTTCAAATCTAGTTATCGCGCATGCGATGGCAAGCTCCGCCCCTTATTTTGTTGGTCGGTCCTCATTACGTACGTACGTAGTCTCGTGCCGAGACCTCCCTGCCCTGCGCGCGCCGGCGCCCGGGCTGGGTCTGGACACGAGACCCCACGTGATTGCAGGGCCGGTCTAGTGTTGGTGTATATATTCACTGATCTTAGTACTATTGATGTAGACGTGGCTATTGGTCCAGAGGTGAAATGAGCAATGTTGGGTTTAAAGCTAGCAGCTAGCTTACCAACGTTTGGCCTCTATGCCTATCCTAACACTACTATAACCCTAACACCTAACCGTAACCCCTAACCCTATTGTTAACCCTAACCTAACACCTAACCCTAGACCTACTGGAAATATCTCCTGCCAGATATTTGCATAGCTATAGCCTCGTACCCAGGCCTTCCCCGCACTCGTGAAACCAAAGGGGGAAAAGTAGATTTTCATGAGTGGGGGAAGGCCTGGGTATCGGAGGCTAGCATAGCTATATTATGATTCTGTCTCAACATTGTGATGTAATCATTAAAATTATTCGGACATAGAACAAAGTCTTTATTGTAATGGTGCATTAATACTGGGTACCTTAATAATGGTTTCAATTAATTGAATTACAAGAACTGATTTGAAACATAGAGCATGCAAAGACTACATTTTCATGACGCATTAATACTGGTACCTTAATAATGTTTTCAAAGGTTGTAGTACATGTACTTATGCAGTATACTATCATTTATACTCCTAGACCGATGAAGCATAACATTATCAAGCATATATATGTACGTCAAATGTAACGTGAATACTATTCTATAACCCACAGCGTTTACAGACCATGCATGACTGCGATACACTCCCACTTAGAAACTTGAGCGGGTGTGTTTACTCTGTAGTCTAGAGATCCAATGTGGCATTAAGGTATTATTAAAATATTTGTGGGCGTAGGAAACTAGGTGTCTGTGAAGGAGTGTCTCTTAGCTTGAAACGCTTGCCCAGCCATATTCCTCAAGTGCTATAGACGCCTAGCTGACTCCATTACAGCTGCCTAGACTGTCCATCAGCACTAGCTATATTATCGGCCGCCGAAAATTAATATATATAGGCCCGGACGGCGCGCAAGGCAAAAATGCCTAGGATTTTAAAGTTCAGCGAAGGAATCATAGAAATTGGACTTCGGGTCGCGGTTATAGCGGTAAGTTGAGATATTGTTGGGCGCATTTTGTAAATTTGCGCAGTTTATAATGGCGCTGCGCATTAATTTTAACAATTGAGGGTTACAGTTAGGCTTATAGCTATAGCTAGGTATGAGGCCTAGCGCCTGCGTGGGATAATTATCTTTGAAATGTAATTGGTCGGGCAGGAAATTGGTTATGGTACTAGTTAGGGTTTAGACTGGAGTTAGGACCAGGATAGGGCTAATGTTGGCTTCGAAGCTAGCTGCGTTGCGTCGGTATCCAGAGACCGGCTAGTGCGCGAGTGCGCATGCGCGGACATGCGATTCCCGTACTGTTTTAGCCAAAATACATTCTAGATCTAGACAGCATAATAATTATCAGTCATAGTCTCATTCTATCCTTAGCGTAATAATAGAGGGCTGGGAGAAATCAGCATATCAGCCTACATATTAAATTGTAGATGTTTTACTATTTTTGGGTACCTGAGTTACAGATGTCTGAGTATGCAGTTAGAAGCTAGGCCTCATTAATATTTTATCAACTTTGAACTCTTTTAATTACATGACCTGGATCTCAACAATCATGCCAAATGGAGAAGTTTACATCTTTATATAGGATGCATGTACATAAAATGCATGGAACTTAAAATGAAATTCCTATATAATTATGTGCACAGTTTATACTCTAATGCAAACATCACTTGTGCACATAAATAAACATTTAAAGTCCCTTCTAGGACAGTCATCTTAACAGTACTTTTTTGTAACCAAACCTCAGTTTAAAATTTTAATTTTTAGGGTGTAGGTAAGTCTAGATCTCAGCATTCACAGTGTACATGCATCATGTTCTGTTATCATATCTGATTCTCAGTTTGGAATTGCAGCACTGGTTGCAGCTGCAATTACTCTGGCTAGGACTGTCGGAGACGAACAGCTGACAGCACAGGTCGATGGCATCCAACGAGATATCAATGATGGATTGCTGGTGCCAGAGTCGGAAAGAGCCATCGTGGAGAACTATAACGGAACAGTTGCAGCTGGTGGAGTAGTTACAGGAATTGCTGGCTTTGCCATTATATCCGAGACTGCCATAACCGTGCTTCGTTTGGTGTATGTCTGCAGGAAACAGACTAAGTTCTTATTCATGCTGGTAAGGAGTTCATTTAAGAATGTATCAAGCAAGCATGTATGCAAACACTATCTGTGCATGAGTAGCGATCTAATCATGCATGAATGAGCAAGTCATGCTCAGCATCATGTGCATTATTCAAAGACCCTACACTCAGCCAACATGCTCCCCACTATGTTATAGCTACATATATGTAATTCTTGTGTATATACATGTACCTATATGTACTAATTACATACAACATCAGATAATATGTGTGTCTCCTTTTTAATGGCTCTTCAATTCACGTGTACAGGATATCCTTCTGAGTACCTTTCTGACGGTCGGGCATCTTGCTGGTGGCATCACGGCAACCCTGTTTGCTGCAGAATGGGACGATTTCACGAGTGGCACTATAGATAACATCCTCACATCCCTGGCAGTTGCAGCAGTGAGTTTAATATGCAGCTGGGGGTGGGGAGGTAATTGTAAAATAATAGGGTATAGCACAGCTATCAACATTTTGTCATTTTTTTCACTACAGGCCTTTTCCTTCGCTTCTGCGATCATGTGTGCGATCCTTGCTCTTTGGATGCTATTCTTTATGGTGTACAAATGGAATGAAAAGCAGCAGGCGTACGATGTGAAGTGAAAGTTGTAGCTAGCTACTATACATCCTAGACCATTGACATTTAGTAGCTAACTTAGTGATCTGTTGTAGTAGCATAGAAAGACTCCACTAAGACTACTATAGGATAGGTAGTGGTTTTCATGCTTATGTATACAAGAATATAGCTACTGACAATGAGTTTCAATTAACTTGCTATCATGAGTGAGTAAAATGCAGCCAAATCCATGTGATAACCGGAGGTTTCTTGAAAGATGCATTAATCGAACTGAATAATACAGCAATAATGCTCACTTATATACTAAACACAATGACTACGAAACGAGTGGGAAATGTCTAGGAAGTACAAAACTGAAAGCAATTAATCAAATACATGAATATACAATATCCTATAAGAAAGCTATTTTCTTCTAACTATTGGTACAATAAACTATTCAGCTACTTCCACTATGGTTCAAGTTCGGGAGTGTGAAAACTCCCATATCAATATTAGTTATGTAATGTCCTGAGTTCATAGAGTTACCACAACAGGCAAACTGAAAATAATAGCCTCATGTAGCTATACGTGTTGGGTAGCAGATATTAAGTGGGAAAGCCGTATAATTTAAAAGTTAACAGAGCAAAATTGGACTATTTTATTACTATAGCTACCATGCAGCTAATGATATGGGTTGGAAACAGCCCATTCAGTTTGTCCATGACACTTCCCTCTCTAATAAGAGCCCAGCATGATTATATGGGGCTTCCAGGCTGGAAAGTCAACCACAGCTGCACTATTGTCCACTACATACGAATGGCTTACAGCCCTTGAGAAAGGCAGCGGTATGTGCAGTTTTTTTTTCGACCTGAAAAAAGGCCTTCGATTCAGTGCCTCATAAGGTAGCTAGCTACTGATGAGTAAGCTGCAGCAGCTGGGTATAGACAGCCATGTCCTCCACTGGATATCAGACTACCTAACCTGCAGATACCAAAAGGTGGTTGTGAATGGCGAAGTCTCTCAGGACATGGCGGTGCTCTCAGGGGTACCACAATTAACAATGTTCTGTCTTAGGTCCTCTGCTGTTCTTGATTTATATCGACAGCCTAGCAAATATTTCAGTTACTGATGGCACCGTATGCTGATGACTTACTTCGTTTTCGTCCAATCACCAAGTAGAGTGACTTTCAGACCCTCCAAAGTGACATAAACTCCATCCAAGACTGGGTCCTAAGAAATTACCTGACCTTAATTCATCCAAGTGCAAGTTCATGCTAGTGTCAAGAAAGAAACAACCGTCGACCCCCCTCCTCTGAAACTTAATAGGTGCAGTATTGAACAAGTAGAGTGTTTTAAGTACCTTGGGTTGCTGCTCTCATATCCAACATGTCATGGACCCCACATGTGGATTCCATATGCTCCAAAGCGTTTGCATGCAAGATTGTCACTAGTAGATGGGATCTCGACTACCAGGAGCTCACAAACATCCACTCTCTAGCCACGCGCCAACTACATCTGGAGCTGTGCACACTTTAGAATTATAGCTACAAGGGCTGTGCTATTTCCCCACTGATGTCTTTGTCCCCCGTGTGCACTTCAGCCAGCGTACCTGCCATGTTTATACATTGGCACCAACCTCATGCACATGCACACAAGTTTTTTTTTTCATCACTCTTTTGTACCTTACTCTTCTTCTTTGTGGAACTCCTTGGCCCCTACCACTGTGTCGGCTCCAAGTTTGCCTATCTAAAAAAGGAACTTTACCTTATAGCTATTGTATTTCATTTTGGGCACACTTTTATTAGCATACTTGCTATTTTGTATCCATTGCTTACGTACATAAGCTTTCATAGAAAAAAAATCAGCAGATATTAGGTAGGGAAACAACTTGAACCAAATACTAGGAAGGGAAGCTAGGTCTAGACGTCCATTCACAATTTAAAGGAAGCACCCATTCACCATGAGGATTCCACAGATAGACATCTTGTCTGTCTACATGCATGTTCTCACTGGCTTATAATATAATTATATACACAGGAAGTTCTTTGCTATATAGAACTATATGTAATATATAAACCATGGCCAGGAGGTGTATATCAGTGATATACCATGCACCTGCTGTGGAGGAGGTTTTTGGGAATATACCGCGAGGGCCGCAGGCCCGAGGGGTATATTCCCAGAAACCTCCGAACAATAGTGGAACCCCTCTATTGTGGACACCTTGGAGGCCTGGTCAAGTGTCCTGTATAGAGAGGTGTCCTCATTTTAGGGGTGCATTTATATTGAGAAAGCATATTTGGGACATAGCAAAGTGTCCTTAATACAGAGGTGTCCTTATTACAGGGGTGTCCTTTAATATAAGAGGGGTTCCACTGTACGTGGGTCCAGGGGCTCTCTACCCATCCTGCTTGGGTGGATGGGATCATTGACTCTGTTATTATTATTCTGTATTGAACACATTAGCTATTACAGTGCCAAGTGAGATAATATATGGCATGAAGTGGCAAGCATCCACTCGAGTGCTCTCTGCTGATTTTATTCGATTTCTTTGAAAATAATCATAATATTATTACTTTGCTACGAGTCCAATACCCCAAAGGATGTTCAGCATGCTCTGTGCTTAAATCATTGTGACTGCCTCAGCCATTATTGCTATAGCCTGGCAGAAAAATCAGAATCAGAAGCAGGGATGCTAGGTCAAAGAACTCCATTCACAAGGGAAGTCCCTAAAATGATGTCATTGCATTATTGTATAGCCTGGTTGAGGAATCAAAATCAGAAAATTGGATAATAGGTCATTCACAAAGGAAGCACCTGCGTCCTGCGATCTGCTAATGGATATCACTGAATGCAAGGGGAAATTTGGACTGAATATCACTGAATGCAAGGGGAAATTTGGACTGAATATCACTGAATGCAAGGGGAAATTTAGACTGAATATGACTGAATGCAAGGGGAAATTTAGACTGAATATCACTGAATGCAAGGGGAAATTTAGACTGAATATCACTGAATGCAAGGGGAAATTTAGACTGAATATCACTGAATGCAAGGGGAAATTTGGACTGAATATCACTGAATGCAAGGGGAAATTTAGACTGAATATCACTGAATGCAAGGGGAAATTTGGACTGAATATCACTGAATGCAAGGGGAAATTTAGACTGAATATCACTGAATGCAAGGGGAAATTTAGACTGAATATCACTGAATGCAAGGGGAAATTTAGACTGAATATGACTGAATGCAAGGGGAAATTTAGACTGAATATCACTGAATGCAAGGGGAAATTTAGACCCCTGAGTCATGTTTAGCTATTAAATTAGATTGGCCTGAGCTTAGTATTTATTACAGTGCATGTGGCTGTTTTTCATTGTAAACTAGATCTACTCTGTAGCATGGCTAGTGGTAGCAGTGAGAAACCCAAGAATGTTGTTGGGAAATGGCCCAAACGTTCGGTCCTCTTTCATATAAGTATTGGTGTAGTGTTCCTGATTGTGCTGGTTCTCGCCCTAGTTGCACTGGGATCACTTGCTGCCAAACATAATGAAGTCCTTGACGTGTGTCCGCAATGTGGGTGCATTCTTTACAGTTCTCGTGAGCCGTCCGGTTTTATTCGGCTTAGCAGCGGAAAGTCGTGCGCATTTGGGATCTGGGGCGAGGCGGTGATTGCAGCAATAGCAGTGGGGTTTATTGTATTGACAGTGGTGAAAGTTGTTGCTGGGAAACCAATGTAAGTGATTCCTAAGTGGGGTATACATTATGCCATACGTAGCAGTCTGGCAGCTGTGTAGCGCATGTATCGACCATATAATTTATATGCAAGGCTGTGAAAGAAAAATATTATAATATAAGCACTATATGGCAACAACATGCATTTCATTGCTCTGCTCTAATCCTCCAGAGTTGGAATTATAACACTTGTTGAGCTGACTGTTATTATTGCCACTGTCCTGCTGGGGCTTGCTATTGGAATTGTCATTTCTGCTGGACTAAGTCAGACTTGTGATGCTTTTGATAATGACGGACCGTAAGTTATTTGCATGGCAGTATATAAATGCAGTGAGCTATTTACATCTGGAGGCCTATTTCTTTTGGTATAATGTTACTGACATGTGAAAAACTGAGTACAATGGCCTGAGTTTTCTAATGCATAACACGAGAAAATACTTTTTCTGCTTTATGCCCTGACCTCATGATCAATTAATATATAGTGGCATAGAAAGATTGACATTAAATTTTGGTGATAACATAGTTTACAGTGGCATATAGGAAGATGAACACACAGGCTTGCAGAACCTTTTTTGACTAGATAGCACTGTGTATACAGACCTGAGAATGGTGCCAAAGACGATCTTACTGGGAAAGCATGCCATTGTTGAGCGAAAGGCTAGAGCTTAATTAGCAGTAAGCACTGATATGAACAGGTTCTGGAGATTGCTGCAGAGTTGTACTTCTGCTGCGCATGCTTCGAACCCCGTCTGGCATCAATGTGGTAACAGTTTGCATGCTTCCTTTGTAGTCTTATGCATGAGCTGTCAATCCTTCTGCCCTTTGGGGAGGAGCCGGACACATATGACATTTCCCCAACTATTGAATTAGCATCAGCCGTCTACTAAAACATTTTCTTATCTTATTAACTTTATGTTTAAATTTGTCTTATTTGCCTACAGGTGTAGCGAAAACCATTTCATCACGCTGAACTTTCGTGTTGTCAATCTATTCTTCTACAATGAACTTTATACATCTGAAGTGAGTAGTTAACAGCATTACTCAGTACCAATATGTTGTTACGTATATGAATTGGTGAGTTGATGATACTGTTCTACCTTCAGTGTTGTCTGATTCTAGATCTGAGAGTAAAAACTCAGTCTTTTGGTTGCTAAACACCTGGGGCCAAATCAGACTGCTCACCAAATTAAGTTTTTAATGTGGCTTACTTTAGGAGTGTGTATGTTTTAGAAATGGCTCCTGGGTGCAAGCTGACACCAATGATACGTAGCTTTGTCCTGGAAAGATTCATTTATTCAGAGATAACTATATCATAATTTTTTACAACATGAAGTAACTATGTTGTAGCCTCATCCCCAAGTTCTCCAAAAGCAGGGAAGCTATAGAGCCTGGTACCTTTTCTCATAATTTTCTCATGATTATAAGTACAGGCCGAGACCGATCGAAAGATGTCATTTCTTATGGCAGTTAGCTAGCTATGTATGTATTCTGTCTTCAAAGATATAGTCTGTCACATAAGGGGAGGCTGTAGCTAGCTACTACAGCTCCTGGGAGTAGGTTAGCAGAGTTTATGTTGCTTCTGTAGAAGTTGTGTTATGAGTGCTGGACTGTTTAGTAGCTACAGCATAAAATCATTTACGGAGTCTGTTGCAAAGCAGAAAAAGTGTTAGTGTGGCATAAGTACACACACAACACACATGCACACACAACAAAAAAAGTGGAATTTCCTGAAAATATGCATTACAAGGAAATTTGACAGAAAATATGGTATTCTAGGTACAGGGTAGTATATAGGATAGGGAAGAATTTCATGATTTTAAAGGAAGTTCTGCCCTATCCTATACTACCCTGTACCTGAAATGCCAGATTTCCTGTCAAATTTCCTCGTAACCCATTTCAGAAAATTCCACTTTTTTTCCTGTGACACACAACCACTCACACGCATGCATACACAATACACACACACACACAAAGCAGAGTTACCTTGGTATAGCACTTGATGCAGTAGCTATATTTAATGCTATGACTGTATGCACTAACTATCATTGTTTCAATACATTCAGGTAACTGCCTGGTTAGGATTCGCCATTCTGGCCGTTGTTGCTGTGGCATACATCGTAATTCTAATATACTCCCGTGTCCAGGGAAAAAAGATCACTTGTACGCGCGGAACAGAATGACAATTGACTCCGTATACTATTTTAACTATACTAACTTTAACCCACATGCAGTATTCAGCACTGACACACACCATTATGATTATATATGTAGCATGTAGTTAGACATTCATTTCTGATTGATGTTGTTCTATATGCAACCACATACAATTAAATCACATATACCATGCTTGCTTGCCATTAGTCATTGGGAAATCACAGGAGTAAGTGGAAGCTGCTGTAGTAGTACCCCTATAATTATAGGGATAAATGAAGGGCTGAGAACCAAAATGAAGTGATGGAAAATGTATGAAAAGCATGATAATGAAGCAAAAAATGTGTGTATACCCTATAAGTATACGACCAAAATTGAAAATCTAAAGTTTTGAGCAGCTCCTGAAACACATGCAGTTTAAGAGTATTCTGAATTCTGGGAGGGGCAGGTTCAAATTTGTGGGTTACACCACTCTGGTTCTCAAATGTAGTACAGGTACATTTGCAACAATAAGAACCAGCTCTTGAAAAGGCTGTGTGTCATAAACTCATGACTTAATTGTTCCCAAGCTCTTCTTTTATTTAGTTTGGCAAAATCGGATTCGGAGCCTGCATGGATATCTACATTGTAGCTACATGTTGTTTTTTTTTTTTACATCCATGCCTACGCAATAGCTAGCTAGCTATTGCTCATGGTAGTACTTTCACTAATGAATTTCAAATGCAACTAATTAATTGTACATAGCTATGTAGCTAGCATAAAAACTTTTTTTGATCAAGATTTAGCTATTGTCAACATTTGTCAGAATGACAAATTGAGTAATCACTATTTTATAGTTCCGGTATTTTTTTTAAAAATCTTGGTGAGCAGGCTGTTTTATTGCCTTATGATTAGGCCTGATCTGGGTTCTGTTCCAGGGTCCTGGTCTGAGGTGAATTGGGTTCTGTTCCAGGATGTACTGGGTCCTGGTCTGAGGTGAAATGGGTTCTGTTCCAGGATGTACTGGGTCCTGGTCTGAGGTGAAATGGGTTCTGTTCCAGGATGTACTGGGTCCTGGTCTGAGGTGAATTGGTTTGCTCCAAAAAAAAATGCCTGAGGGCAGAGACAGGGAATGAGGCTATGAGGATATATGGCCAAAATGATGAAGGTAATATATAGATGATGCTAAATCCGGGCGGCACCATCATCCAGTGTTCTAGTGGTGAAGGCCTTGAACTAGAGGGCGGAGAATTAGGTAGCCACATTCCCAGGCCCGTGCCATTTTCGGTTACACGAAAGCTGTGACCGAAAAAGTCACAGGCCTGGGAACGAGGCTAAGACAAGTCTCCCAGTATGTTTACAAAATCAATTCTAGTGTGAAAACACAAAAATGCAATTAGGAAGGAATCTAGAGTACAATGGGGTCAGCAGGACAAGTGTAAATCCTGTTAAGCTTCCTGTAAAGGCTTTGAAGCTGCTGGATGACCCCAGGTTGAACTCATTGTGTGGTCAAAACAGCATCCTTATCATAATCCCTCCATAAAAGTCTAGGGCAAGTTACATGCTTGCTATATGCTGCAGTGTCAGATAGTGCCTTGGTCAGTGAGTGATTTAGCTATAGCACGACTCAGCCAGCAAAATGGGTTTTTGCGATTATCGGTGTTACCCTAGCCTAGGTCTATGTAGATTTTCTGAGGGCGTTATTGAACTGCTACTTCGTCTTATACTTTCAGTGGTGAGTTGGAAATTAGTTGCATTCAATTTGTTTAATATTTCATTAATGTGCAAAAATTACAGCTGCATAACTTTATTTGTAGCAACATTATTATTATGCTAACATCTAAACTCACTGAAAGTTGCGGCACTTTGTTTATTTATTTTTCTCACAGTTTGCCATTGCTGCCATGGTTCCATCTGCCCTTGTTTTTTCACTGGGAGATGAATCACTGTACGAAATACTCAACAGAATGGTGGTAGCAGTGCAGGAGTTGGATTCACGAGGCCTCACCGTTCCCGGGAGCCTTCAGGAGTTTATGGACGAAGGCAACGCTGGCACTCTTGCGGCTGGTGGAGTGGTCTTCGGAATTGCCATGATTGCTCTCATGTACCACTCTTCCGTTATTCCACTGCGACTCCACATCACATGCGTCAATGACTTCCCCAATTCGTTCCTTTGCATGGTAAGTGGTGCTAGCTGCATGCAGAGTGTCATGCTGCGTATACATATAGCACAATTGAAGGTCCAAGAACTAAGGTGGTTTACCCCAAAATTAAGTACTAAAATTGCATGCATTGCGCCAAAATCAAGTAAAAATGTGCATACCCTACAAACATATCACATGACTAAGTAAATGTTGAGTAGCTCCTGCAACACTTCTAAGTTTGAGAGGGTAAATTCAATCAATTTTTGTAGGTTGTATATATATTAGTGACCACCTTTTGCTTCAATTTGCTCTTCACCACTTGCGTATTCCCTGCACAGGATATTTTCATTAACGTGTTCCTAGCTGCTGGGTACTTTGCCGGTGCTGTCATTGCCGCAGTATTTGCAGCTGATTTGGGAGATTTCATTGATCCCGGAGCGCCCCTTGCCACCATCTTTCCTTTGGTATCAGACCCTTTTCAAGTTGAAAAAATCCGGAACGCTTTAGCAGCTACAGCGGTGAGTTCAATAATAGTAATGTCCTGGTGCCCAGAATACTGTGAGACAAAGTCTCTGGTAGAATAATATAGCAAAATGCAGCTGTCTTTTATATTGAATAATGACATAAGGCCGTTGCAAATTGATTATTAGTTTCCCATTGCCCACCCGCGTGACAGAATTATCCCCGCATGACAGCGTATTATTGATTGTGTGACGCGTTTTAATATACTATTCCGCCGGCTATCCACCCATTTGCGTCTACTGTTGTGAAGACTAGACTTCGGATAAACCAGAATTGTATCCTCAATGCAAGGATTGTCAGGACAGCAACCAGTGAAACAAAATTGAATATTTTGTTATTAATTGCATACACGACTTTTTTTTAATTCTGTTCTTTGCTCACTTCCTGTCTTGTTTCCTGGAAAAGTAATAATAAGATAATAAATAATAACCCGCCTGCCTGGTCATATTCATAGGCATGCAATGGGAAACTAATAATTAATTTGCAGTGGCCTAAGTTGACCACGTGACTTTAGATCCCAGGCCCTGTGACAGTTCGTGCAACCGAAAATGCATGGCATGGGACTGGGAACAAAGCTAAGGAATTGACACTATGCTGTATCTGTGAAGACTTCAAAGGACTAATCAACGCTAACCTTACTCGAACCTATTCACATGCATTGGTGATAATAGGACTGAACATGTGGAACATGGTATTCGTTAATCCCCCTCTGCAGGCATTTGGAATAATTAATGCAATTCTGTGTCTCCTTCACGCTTTATGGATGCTGCTGTTCCGAATTTTCCGTTGGAATGAGAAACTGGATGCTAAGGCATAAAACGAACTTACTCTTAACTTCTGATATACGTATTTATGTAGCTAAATCTAGAACTGTAAACATGTTATTGATCAGTAGGAAGGATTGTTCTGACACTGTATACAGCTATAGGTGTAAATGTACTGTTGTGTCTGACTCACATATTGCTTGTTGTGTTTCTCCCTATAAATGAAGATTGTGTTAAGTGATGGTTTGCATTCACTGTTATCATCATCCTGTTAAATGCCACTGTCTCTGGCTCAACAAGTTAAAAGAGCATCTTAGAGGCAGTAAAAAGCCGTGGCAAACTCAAGATGTGGGGACGTCCATTATATAGCCTCGTTCCCAGGCCTCCGCACAGCTCTTGTCGCTTCTGGGAACGAGGCTGGGCATCCATAGCCCCACGGTAGCACGGCACGGCAAGCCCTTTTCTGAGTTTAGGAGATATCACACACTACAATAGCCTGCATGATTCTACTGTAGCAGCAAACTCGGGCATTGCATGTACTCTAAAACTTGATTTTTAATTAGCATGGGTAGCTTAATACACGCGGTTACCCTTTTTCCATGCCTGGTTATGGCCAGGGTAGGGCCTAGCTATGGAGGCTAATTGCTGGGTTTTAAGCTAGCTGTGTTGCATCAGAATCTACAGGCTAGTGCATAAGTGCACATGCAAAGTGCATGAGTGCATGCACATGCATGGACATTGCCCATTCAAATGTATGCACTTCCTGCTGGACCAATAGCCACGTCCTTAAAATATTGACCTTCATTCTATGAAATCCCCTTTTCTCTTTCAAGCTCTTGAACCAGGCCAATTGACTGAGCATCTTACCAACCGTACCAACTTTTTTGCTTAAAGGCGAACAAAACGAGGGCGGCCTGTCCTACACTTAATAACTTTTACTTGCAGTGAGTTTCTTTCAAATCGCGCAAAAAGCTGTCAAACTTGCATTGTTAAATTCTGGATCCACTGTCTCTCACAAGCACAAGTGCAAAAGCTGGTATCTGCAATCATGAGGCAAGTTGCTCCACATCCATGTAGGCAAACAACCATAGCTGTAAGCTGTAACAGTGTGATGTCTCCAGAATAACTTCCTGCATGTGAAGCCAGATAGTAACACACCACTGAAACCTGACACCAAAAATAGCTAATCACTCGCAACTCATCTGAGCTATCAAAACTGTGGTCACGCCTTACCTCGATCAGCAGTTCTGCGCGTCCGTGGTGCGCCTCTAGCTAGCTCCTTTGTGTTTAATACGCCAGCGAGTGAAAGTTAATCAGCTAAAAGATGGGTGGTGGTTTTTGCGATTGGCGATGTCGTCCCAGCCTCGGCATTGTGAGGTTTTGCCAGGGCATCACTGAGGTGTCACTCCGCATTTCTCTTGTACTGGTGAGCTGAATACCCAAAAATTATTGCATGGCTGCATAACATTTTTTTTACTTACCTAAGTTAACAATAAAGTGTATAATTTTACCTGTGTCCACTGTCATAGTATGCATCATAGAAGTTTTGAGCTGAATCCAGTTACAATAAAGTGTGTAGTTTAATCTACTTGTATTCACTGCGTTATAGAAGTTTTAAGTAGTCATAGCTCAAGGCATCATTTTTTGAGCAATAATAATCACTCACCATCCATGCAATATTCACAGTTTGCCATTGCAGCCATCGTTCCGGCTATTCTTGTTTTCACACTCGGAGATGAATCTCTGCACGTAATACTCGACAGGATGGAATCCGCACGCAATGATTTGGACAATTTGAACCTACCCATCCCTGGGAGCCTTAACGAGTACATCGACGAAGGCAGCACTGGTACCTTTGCAGCCGCTGGACTGGTGTTGGGGACTGGTATAGTGGTGCTCATATACCAGATTACGGTGACGCTGGTTCGGTTTCATCAGACCTGTCTCAACGATTTCCCCAACTGCTTCCTTTTCTGGGTAAGTGTATTTGCCAACCTGAGCATATACCAGTTTGCTAGCCTCATTCCCTATGCTCTAAACCCATGCATACCTCCAGGCCTAACCCTAACCCTAATCCTAACCCTAACCCTAACCCTAACCCTAACCCTAACCCTAACCCTAACCCTAACCCTAACCCTAACCCTAACCCTAACCCTAACCCTAACCCCAACTCAACCCTAACCCTAACCCTAACCCTAACCCTAACCCTAACCCTAACCCCAACCCCAACTCAACCCTAATCCAAACCCTTAGCAGCTTTTTTGTAATACTTCTCTTGTGTGAAATAGCTGGGGAAGGAAGGGAGGGAGATGTAATGTGGAAATCGGGAATGAGGCCACCAGATTTCTCCTGGTTAGGTATGTGTATCACTGTGTTTCTTTTTTATATTTTGCTGCACAGGATATCCTGACAACCTTCTTTCTGGCTGCTTGTTACTTCGCTGGAGCTGTCATCGCTGCAGTCTTTGCAAATGATCTCAATGATTTCGTTGATCCGGGATTGCCTCTAGCAATCCTCTTTCCCGGCCAGTCAGACCCATTCCGAGTTTCAAAAATCAGGAACGCTTTAGCAGCTGCTGCGGTGAGTTCAAGATCAGTAATGGTAACATTTCATAGGGTTAGGGAATTCTTTGTAAGGTAAGGTGGGGCCTTTCCGACGGTGGGGGTAATTCTGACGGTTACGCTTACATCTCCAGTGTGCTGTGGAGTTAGGTGATGATTTTATGCCTCAGTATAGGTCAGTAAGACAGCTATATGCATAGCAGCGTCGCAACTTCTGTGTAACTGGCTCTACACTCCAGTGTCGGAATTACCTCTGGGGTTAAATTTCTGTCGGAATAGCCCCGCTTTACCTTACATGTACAACAACTGTGCATATTTTGTTTGCAGCCTTTAGTGCTATATTATATTGATGAAAAATTGTGGAAGTTCCATTTCTACAGCTTTGGCTATTATCGTGCATTGGGGATAGTCTGGATTAGGCCCGTATGTACAGGGCATCCTTGCTTTAACAACATGAGCTTGTTCACAAAGATCTGGCTGTTTAGCTGACTTATGAAATATGATTTTGTTGTAACACCCGATTGTTGCTGCTACTCACGTGAACAATTCCATCCCTCTGCAGGCATACGGTTTTATCAATGCAGTTCTGTGCATCATCCAGGGATTGTGGATGATCGTATTCCGGTTTAGCCGGTGGAACGAGAAGCTGGAGTCCCTGTCATAAAGAAACTGTAACTTTGTCGACATCCTAACAGGAGTTACTATTTAGCTTTGTATGTAGAACTGCGGGTGCTGAATCATTTTAAAGTTCCCTTTTTGTGACTGGATTGCCTTTAGGTTTAATTTATTACGATACATACTCTATTGCTTTTTTTTTTTTTTTGGCTTGTGTTATGAAATTGACCAGTGGGTTAGAGGCTTCGAATTGTACATGTGTAGAGCTATCACTACATGGTTTCAATCTACACCTTCAACTACAAACTGTAGTGTGTTACTGTTGCCATGATATTGTGGTGGAAAGGAAGTGCTGATAGTGCAACAGGATACAGTTTGTGGAATGCAGGAAGAGCCCTGAGGAATGTTCAGACTTGGTCAGCCCTGGGGAATGTTCAGGCTGGCTGATAGGCCAAATTGCAAATGTGATAAATGGGTGAAATTGAGTATGGAGTGGGCAGTTTGCCCTACATGTAGCTCTCTTGCCACTATACTATTTGGGGTGGGTGGGTGATTAACCCTTTCACCGGTGTAGCCTCCATATGGAGGCAAGGAAGTACAGAAAAGCCTATACTTTATATTAACGCCTAATATAAAAAGCCCATATAAATTGATATGGGCCTTATGGGAGCGAGAATCCACCGGTGAAAGGGTTAACTATCAGCCTTCTTGTGTAGGAGGTGGTCACTTTGAATTCTTGAGTCAAACCAGCTATACTACCGGTACCTATGCATGATTTTGCTGATTTCGGTGTACAGTGGGACCCCTGGCACCCTTGAAATACAGACACCTCTGTATTAAGGACACTTTGACACAGTATGCCTCATGTATGCTTTCTGGATGTAAATTCACCCTTAAAATGAGTACAGTAAGACACTTTGCCACGTCCCCAAGTGTCCACAATGGAGAGGTGTTCCACTGTATGTGTACTACATTGCGAAGGCAATATACTTTAGTATAATATATGTTACCATAGGTGTAATCTTTTTTCCATAGAGCATATGAAGCTGATGTGCAAACACTAAATGGCTCAGGGCATGGGCATCTCTGTAATCTATGTAACTAGTTTTCTGCTTTGCCTCGGCCTATTTAAAACATCTCTGCCTAAGCTGTACATAGAGCATAAGAAGAATTCCACAGAGCGTAGGAAGCAGTCTTCAGGAATAAGTGGGCAGCTATGTTCTAACTACGTACACCTCAACTCTGTTTTGGGCCAGAGTTGTCAAGCACCATTCCCACTTCAGCTTTAGTCCCACAAAATGGGTGTATTGTAATACAGATAAGATTTCAGCATTAGGATCTGTTAATGGGTCACCTCTGACCTACTATATTGTTGTGGTAGCATGGCCCTTTGGAATGCAGGAAGAGCCCTGTGGAGGTGTATGGTCCATTGGCTAGCCCAAATAAGGCACCTACAGAGAACACTATACATCCTAGGAAATGGTTAGTCTCAGTATCGTTTTGTACACGTGTTTGGTGCACTATTATTATGTGGCCCTGTATAGTAGCAGTGTCTGACTATAGCACCATCTTGTACCAATCCTCTCTCTTGAAGAGGCAGTTAGAGCCTTGTCTGGAGATGAGCTAAGGCACCATCTAACAAGTGTGCACTTAAACTGCCTACCTTACAGCTGTACTTTGGAGCTATATACTCAATGTTTTGAGAGTCATTATCTCAAATGTATTAATCTGCATTATTCTCTGTCATAGCTGTGTACTATGCTGACTGTGATTGCGTAGTACCACGAGTGCTAGCCTTGTTCCCGGGCCACTCCTCCTTTGAAGCAGGGGTGGCCTGGGATGAAGGAGGCAAATATTCAAACTGCGAAGATTTAGTTCCTTAACATTTTGTCACCTTAAGGCATTTAGGGATACTTTGCAGCCAGATTCTATAGATGATGTCACAGTGCAGGGATATGATTCCCTCTCTACTGAGCTTGGCTTCCTTCTCACCATGACAGGATGTGGCCTACAGCAGAACACAGCCATGATTCCTGTGAGGTCAGGATGTTCACAGACAGTAGGGGCATCAGTCCAGCATGAGCTCACCTCTATAGTAAGAGCACACCTCTACAGTAAGAACCCACCTCTACTGTAAGAACCCACCTCTATAGTAAGCCCACCACTACAGAAAGAACCCACCTCTACAGAAAGAGCCCACCTCTGTAGTAAGGGCCCACCTCTACAGAAAGAACCCACCTCTACAGAAAGAGCCCACCTCTATAGTAAGGGCCCACCTCTACAGTAAGAACCCACCTCTACAGAAAGAGCCCACCTCTATACAGAACCCACCACTATAGCAAGAGCCCACCTCGATAATAAGAGCTCACCTCTATAGTAAGAGCCCACCTCTATAGCAAGAGCCCACCTCTATAGTAAGGGCCCACCTCTAGCAAGAGCCCATCCCTATAGTAAGAACCCACCTCTATAATAAGAGCCCACCTCTATAATAAGAGCCAACCCCTATAGTAAGAGCCCACCTCTATAGTAAGAGCCCATCTCTATACCAAAAGCCCACCTCTATAATAAGAGCTCCCCTCTATAGTAAGAGCCCACCTCTATAGTAAGAGCCCACCTCTATACCAAAAGCCCACCTCTATACCAAAAGCCCACCTCGATAATAAGAGCTCACCTCTATAGTAAGAGCCCACCTCTATAGCAAGAGCCCACCTCTATAGTAAGGGCCCACCTCTAGCAAGAGCCCATCCTATAGTAAGAACCCACCTCTATAATAAGAGCCCACCTCTATAATAAGAGCCAACCCCTATAGTAAGAGCCCACCTCTATAGTAAGAGCCCATCTCTATACCAAAAACCCACCTCTATAATAAGAGCCCACCTCTATAGTAAGAGCCCATCTCTATACCAAAAGCCCACCTCTATAATAAGAGCCCACCTCTATAGTAAGAGCCCATCTTTATACCAAAAGCCCACCTCTACAGCAAGAGCCCCCCCCCCCCCCCCCCCCCCCCCCCCTACAGCAAGAGCTCACCCCTACAGCAAGAGCCCACCTTTTGCGTCTGAGGTTCTGGTTTGGAACTGAGACTAGCTAACACCATTCTGGTCTGGGTCCTAATTCTGGGTTCTGGTCCAGGCCAATTGGGGCCAATATCTGAGAATCAATTCTGTTGTTGTCTGAGGTTTGTTGATGTAGTGTTTGTAGTCTGGAAGCTAATTGGGCCCTGTAGGCTCACCTGTCAAATTGCACTGGAGGGGCTGCCCAAAAATTCACCTTTGCATGTGAACAGCACATGGCACTAATGTTGTATTAAAAAAGTCTTAAAGGAAGTGTGCACTATATTTAGGCTATCAGTAGGGATGAGGCTATTATGCTGGCATAGTTCCGGGCATAATAGGTAGTCCTACAGAGTGAGCATAATGCGGGCATAAACGGTAGAAGTATGAGCATAATTGACCTTTCACACATGGAGAAAACAGAATGGCACCACCAGCAGCAGTATTGGCACTGGTAGTCCAGCAAAACCCATTTTACAGTGGCAGACTTAGACTGAGATAGTGGTAGTGTAGCCCCGCTAGTAGCCAACATTGAATATTTACATTTCATTAAGCACCGAACCTCTGGTATTATGTTCTATAAACATTTTTACATGAAATTTTTGTGAGCATAATCATCAAGAGCATAATCGGACATCCTCTGGAGCATTATGGAATAGCGTAATGGGCAGATTTCTTAGCATAATAGCCTCATCCCTGCTATCAGTATCTGTACATGTCATCCACTATTTATACACACTGCCTATATTTATCAGTGTCTCTCATCCATGCATACTATTTATTGCCTGTCATTGACTACATGTATTTAAACACACTACCTATATTTATCAGTGTCCGCAGGAGGTCCCCCAGCAAAAAAAGTCCACGATGCACAGCCCCTTTTTTGCAGACCCCCCAAAACAACCTACCAACTGCATCACAAAGTGTCATAATTATAATTATTACGTCATAAATAGTTAATTAACCATACATTGACATCATAAAATGGTTAACTAATTTGACCCAACCCTAACTTAGCACTTACTGATTGAGCGACCATGGCTGAAGGCAGCAGCAAGCTGCTACTGAGTAAGCAATGACGTAAGATCAGTGTCACTATTGCATGCAAGTACATGCAAATTATACACAAGCTGTGATGCATAATGGATATGAGGCTACTGCTTGTACTGCCAAAATCTAAACTCTTGTCCGCAAAAAATCCCCTAGTTTTTGGAACCTTTTTTGCTGACCTGCCGAAACAACCAACCAACTTGGTGGGTGCGCGTCTCACCTTTTTTCAAGTATGGCCCACCGGTGTCTGTCATCCACTATTTACACACAATATATACACACTACCTATATTTATCGGTTTCTGTTATCCACTACTTTATACACTCTGCTGATCTGTGTCTGTCATCACTGGACAGAGCAGGCCAGCACCGTAACGAGGTCTTACGTACACCTGTCATAGCTAGGTCGGGATCAGTGGAAGTGCATCCTGGAATGTGCATGCAGAATTTAAGTGGCTTCCGTCTAATCTCGAACCCAGCTTTTTTTTTGCTTGCAGGCTGAAAAAAAGCTGGGACGGTTGGGTTTGAGGCTAGCTTCCGTCCATCACGTACAGCACACACAATAGTGCCCATTGACCATGCCCCTCGGCCACTGTATGGCAGAATGGCAAGTCATATGATCGCTTATAGACTACAAGGTTACTGCACTTGTCGAAGAGTTTTCATTTCAGAAGCATGTGCTGTTTTGGTACGGCTGTACCTGATACGTTCCTCTTGACTTAATGTGTTACCTTGTAACAATAAGTACTGCACCACAGGGGGAGCTAATGGAGTAAATATAAATGGCTCTTGGGCATCTGGAAGAAATAAAGGTGCACACACACTATACTTCGTTAGCCTTGTACCCAGGCCCCTCCTATATACCCCTAATGTATCAGGGGAAGCTACATGTGGTTGCTAGGTCATAATCAAAACAGGATGCAGCTGCAGTGCATTGCCATGCATGCATGTGGTAGTCACAACAATCGCAGTAATAACAATAATATTTTATGCCTACATACTTGTACTCTGTACAAACTAATTGCAGTGATGTCACTAATACTGCCTGGATACACATGCAGAGAATGTGGCATACTTTTCGCATGTAGAAACTTTGAAATTGCATGGTCTTTGACACACCACAAAGTTTTGCTGGTACTCTGATAACTGAATTTACCCTCTCCTGTCATCACCCTGTACTAATTAAACAATACCACAAGTTACCTATTTGCGCAGTTCTGTATCATCCACTCTTCTGGATACCTGTTCTCTGCATAATTATAATACCACTTCTTAACTCCATATACTAGATGCTGAACCTCAATAGTAGCGTCACGGCTGCAAATTCCAGTGGCACCGTTAACTATAATAGTAGCACAGCTCAGGCTGTATGTGGTTTATTTATAAACATTAGCAAATCAGCCTAGCTTTTACATAGTATTCTATTTGCTTCTGAATACTGGCCAGTTCTGCAACTAAATATTATCGTCTTGTGAGATTTCTTTGGATGCCTTCTGTGTCTGTGCCATGCATGGTCATATTATTTGACTGTGATTTACACCTGCCCAGCACTTGGAACAAAGGGTACGCAGGTACCCCTGTAGAGCTAAGGATCAGCTAATGTGAGAGCAAGAGTTTACCATTTCACTGAAAGGAAGCTTCAAGCTTACATTCCTCAGTATTTCACTGCATGATCCATGATCAGCTGATTAAGTAGTCTTATGTACAGTGGTGTCTACTGTCAGTGGTACCCATATCACATGCACAGATTTAACTGCCAACAGTATACTGTATGTATACACTTAGAGCCCAAGGTAGATATGTATTACTATGGATTTTTTTTTAACCTTTTCTATATTTCATTTATAGCTATTATTCAGTAAGTAGAGTGTGATCGAGGAACTGGTTTATGGCGTTGGATGCTGAACCTCCATAGAGTCAACTTATATTACAGAGTGGATGGCTGTGCTATAGCTCACTCATCTACTTTTCTCTTCTCTCGCCTTTCCTCTCTCTCCCTTATATAATATTCTTATAGCTAACTTCAGGTTCTTTACTATTATTCTTTTTGTACATTGTACTGTCTCATTTTTGGCCTGCTGCCCCTGTGGTGTGACGTAAAATGTTTATCTATCTATCATACAAGTGCCCACCAGTGTGGAGGGAAATCATGATCACATGCAGAGCCATTGTGTGACCCACAATGACATGGTACCAACTCCTGGTGCATGCATGGTGTACGTGCAATGTTCAGCGTATTATTAACCGCACATATTATACCCAGGCGCAGTAAGTAGACTGCTGCAATCTAGATGCAAATGGCAATGAAATGTTGCACTGAAGGCAGCTAATATTTCCTGAATTGGCCTGTGATGCAGTTTAACTCAGCTGTGATCACACAAAGCTTACATGACATGATGTGGTGTTCTTCCATGCAGTGTAACAGTTATAGTTGAGTCCTGGAAATGTTACGTATAAGAGCTTGGCTACATTGGAGATGGTGTCCATGCCCGATTTTCCCTCTAAAGCTTCTGGAAACTCTGTAGCTAACTTCACCACACATGCAGCCCCAGGCTATGAATGCTATAAAGACAGGTCAACGGTTACCAGGCAGTGAGAAATATGCCTCGACAGCACGTACAAAGCAACTAATTAAGGTGTGTACATTTCTTGCAAGTCAGCGCTCTTACGCAATTGAATCGTTGCGCAATCAAGCAGGGGGCAACCCTGGGAATCTCCCCCAACTGCTCAAATAAATATCGAACAGCAGCGCGTACTCAGTCATAATAGCGCAAGACATACAAAAAAGTACTTGCAGAAATGGAGGACGAAGGTTGCAAATTTTGCTTCAAGCTCCCTAAGGATGGACTGGCTTTACGTTCAGTAGCGATCGTTGAAGGCGTTCCCGAACTACGCTTCGACGCGTCACCGAAAGTCCCTACGATCACCGAAGAAGACGCTGCAATAGCCTGCCGACTTGCATCCGAGGAAAAACGACCCGAGTTTTTCTACATAGGGATTCCCTTCGGACATCCATTTTTCGGCAGGCAGTACAAAAACTACCGTCCCGATTGGCTGCGGGGAACGTCAGTTGGGGAGCTTCTCTCCGAATCCGACTGGGCAATGAAGTGCTTGCATATCGGCGCCAGGAGTAACGAGTCGAAAACCGCTTTCATGAGTTGGTCGAAGACGAGCCAGCTTCAGGGCCTAGCTACGTGGCCTGATTTTCCAAGTGGAGAGGACAATCCGTCCGTCGGCTCCGTTATCATGTCGTGCGAGTCAGTGAAAGTGCAGAAGGGTGACGATTTTCTGCAGTTTTTGGAGGAACCGAAGATGAAAATCGAGGACCAGACCAACCCGCTCTACTCCAGGTTCATTACCGAGAAGTTACCCAGTATTGCCTACTATGACGAGCCACTCTTTCTCAAAATGCAAGAAATACTCAAGCTAATCCTCGTAGCTGAGTGGCTAAAAGAGAAAGGGGTAAAGATCAGCCAACAGTGGATCGAGCAGCATACTACCGGACCAGGAGTGGGGGATAGCAGTTTTCGTGCTGTGGAGCCACCCAGCAAGATAATACCACGACCGACAAACGTCATGGTGCCGAGCAGTGATGTCGCTGTGAAGACACGGGAAGCAGAGCAGTACAGGTTTCTTGCTGAGTGTGGTGTTAGGCGATGTTATGGATGGCACGACCACGGCAGTGGAGAAATGGAAATGTTTATGGAAGACGGAAAGCCCTTTATACAGCGAAAATCCGTGAGAGCAGTCGTCGACAAACGTGTGACTGTTTGTGACCAAGAGATTGACGCAGCCAAAATCATGCTGAATATTCAACTCCCTCCAAATGTTCCAACACCAGTAATGACCGCCGAGTCCGAAGAAAAAATCACGAAGCTGCTGCCACCAAGCTCAAATGAGGAAGTCTCCGGCCCACTTGGCCCCATGGTATTGGATGTTAAAGTTGACAAACACATCACTGAGGAGAGCGTCGAACTAACAGTAGCTAGAACGATGCAAATTTGCCCTCCACATGCACTGCCACAGATGAAAGATACGACCGTCATCAGAGTGTCAGTTAGCGATTACGACAAGCTGTATGGCAGCTACGACCCAAATGAGCCACTAGGGATAACGGAGAATGGAGAGCCAATCATTCCCCAAGTCGAGTCATGGTCGGAACTGTTCTCTCAGACAGTTCCTTGGCCGCACACCTGGCAGTTTCCTTACATCGGAGTCGGAGAGCCTGCAGCCTCTGGAGGTGTTTCCACACGTAGCATCCCAGTCACCGAGACTCCAGTCAGAGCAGAAAGAAGCAAGAGAGAGTGGGTACCCCATGGCCAGTACAAGAGCTCTGGAGATCAACTTGCTGTACGAGCACAGCATGGAATATCTGAAGGTATGATTGCGCATAGCAATGACTTGTTAAAACTATTCTACTGTGGGGACAGCAGTGAGGACCATGATGGTGTTTTCTGTGTATGTATTATTGCAAGCCATGCATGCATGTACTTTAGTTGGCCCAGTCTTCTAGATAGGCAATGAGCTTGGAATTTGTCATATTCATTACACTCTGTAAAAATAGCTCACAGCTTAGCACGCTAATTGTAATGTGCTAAATATAAAGAAGTTGTAAACAGGGTGCTTTCCCAGGGTCTCCCCCTCATTAATAATTGTTTGCATTTGTGCATACATAGACAAAGTTATTGTCTCATATGAATCTGTAATAACATGAGGAATTTGCTGTTCATGCAGAATCATCACACTATAAACTAAGAATTTGCCTTTCATGCAGAATAATAGGAATTTGCATTTCATGCAAAATGATCATAGGAATTTGCATTTGCAGAATAATGGGGAACACAAAAGCTATTGTGTGCGTGGAGGAGGGTACCAATAAAATTGAATCTTTTCTTCTTACGCATATTACCAGGAACAATCAGATCAGCCACTAAAGAAGAATTCGAAGAAGTGTCAAAGAAATTCTTCCGCACTTGGGATCAGCGTAAGGGGAGATGTCCCAAAGTGGAATATGTAGCCGTGGTGGTCAATGCCACGCTGAAACAAAGGTGCAGTACGTACAGACAGAGGCTGCGAAATCAAGAAATGGAAGAACACTTCCACGGGACAACGCTTTCGTGTGACATCAAACGTACTAAAGCACTCTGCAGTGTTGGTTCGTGTGGAATCTGTGGCATTTCACGTACTGGCTTGAATCGTGGCTACATAAAGAAGAATATCGACTTCCAGCGATTCGGTGACGGCTTTTATCTTGCTCCAAACTCTTCAAAGTGCCACGACTACACACGAGGCATCAATGGCTACAGAGCCATGCTGCTCTGCGACGTATGCCCAGGGAACAAATACCGCTTGAGAAAAACTGATCAAAGTCTGCAGGGACCCCCGAGAGGGTATGACTCTGTGAATGGCCAAGTTGGCGAACATCTGAACTATGAAGAAATTGTCCTCTACCACCCCGATGCGGTCATGCCTCGCTACATTATTTTGTACCAGAAAGATGGAAATAGCCATCCCATTACAATGAACTAGCACACTGATCCACACTGGTTGAACTTTTGTGTTGAATATGTATGTTCATGAAAAACTGAGTGACACTGTGTGTACATGTTTGTTTCTTTCCCCACATTAATACTTTGTAGCAGTATACCCCTGGACTTATATCACATTACATCACTTTTGGAAAAATTCATTGGTTACAGAGAGGAGTATAAAGGTGTTTATACTACTATTTTGTTTTTATGTGTTTTCATGTTCGTTAACGTATGTTTTTTGTTTACGTAATAAAATACTACTGAATGGTAACTTGGTGTATCCATGGCGATGACAAACAGCAAAAAGCGATTGGCCGCCTGTGATATAAGCCGGATATACCACGCCTACTCGGAGTATAAACGCGATAAACTCCGCATAGACGTGGTATATCCTATACATAAATCACAGAGCAATTGTTATGAGTGTTTACTTTCTGTAATATTTTTTTAGCTTGTAGCTACATATATAGTTAGCCTGGGATCCAGGCTATACATGTAGTACTTGGTGTAACTATTTCTCGTTTGTGCCCTGATTGTTTTATGTAAAAACAGCAAAGCTTTTAATAATTCATAATCAACTAAACAACTGTAGATATATAATTAATTAATGTGTATTTCGAGTCCTCAGCGTACATGATTATATCACCCATGCACTCCCCTCCCCCCCCCCCCCCCCCCCCCCCGTAGTTACCAAAGCAGGTCTGAGAATAAAGTACTTTTTTTGAAGTCCAAAAATAAAGTGGAGAGATTATTTCTCCTCAGCTACCCAGTAAATTAATTATGACACGTAGTTGAAGTATAAACATTGCAATGATGTGATGAAGACATACTTTATTCAAACCACCTAGAATCCGAAACGTTTCCAAACAGTTTTCTCTTGTAACTATCCACCATCTTGGTAAAGTTCTCCTCTTCTTTTCTGTCTTCCCTCCGTAACTTTACATTGTGCTGTAAACAATAACAATCGCACAATATACTCAGGCTAGTAATAGCATTACAAAGCATAATACTGAACAGCCATTCCAAACAATGGTGCCCTCAATGGATAGGTAATAGGTCAATGGCTCACATGGTTTATGAACTAGCTAGCGAGATAACTGTTGGGTTGTCGCTTTGCTTGTCACAATTAATTGCAGTATCATCAGTGTTATTCAATATGTGGAAACGTGTAATAATTACATCGCTATGACATCATTGTTAAGTCACGTTCAATGCCACCTTACTGCTTAAGCTGTGTCACCTAGTCTTTATAATCTCTGAAAATATGGGGGTACAGAGAAGATGCATGTAGGCCGTATAGGAGGGTGCTTTATCACAATAATAGAGGGGACAGTGCTCATCTAAAGCAACACAGAGAGAACCCTGTGAATCACCCATGCAGAACAAAATGTACATATAGTTGTGCTTTAGCTACACCAAAACATCATTTGCTTACCACCATTTATTTTGTTAAGATATGATGGTCAAGAAATAAAGTAAGGTCAAAAACTAAAGCGGGTTTTCTAGAGGGATGATCATGTTGCATGTTACATACATGTACATGCAGTACCAGTAATAGAGCCATCGTCTGAGTGAATTGTTCAGTGGTAGTTAATGCTAATCCTTATTGCATACTCAAGCTCTCTACATGTACCAGATTTAATTTGATATTTCAGCCTCAAGTTATCTCTAGTCCAACAAACTCCACAAAACTTGAAGTAGTGGCATTACATCTACTAACCAAAAGGCAACTCTCTTACTAATAGCCCTTTAGGTGACCTTGCAAAGATTGTTGTAGTCGCAAAACTACACACAACCACTTTGAATCTGCATCCTCTCACAGTGAGGAGAAACATGCAGGATTCATTTCAAAAAGAAGAGAAGTGCTACTACAACAATCCCCGAAAGTAGTAGCATTATACGTCTACTAACATAAAAGCAACCCTCCTGTCCTTTGGTGGACTTGGCAAAGGTTTTTAGTAGCTCAGAAAACTACACAACCACTTTCAATTTACGTCATCACATAGGGAGGGGATACAGAAGACTTTTCAGCCTCTGACTAGTGACTACGTAATACTAGTCCAACAGACTCCCAAACCACAGCGGTATTTCACATACCTTTGGTGCTAAATGGGTATCTTCACTCAATTGCAAATTAGATCTTTTCAATTTCTGCAGTTCGGTAGCCAATCCCGGCTTCTGTGCTACAACCTCTGTGCTATCAGTTTTAAATTTCTTTGCAACTGTGGCATTGCTTGCGTTCTCATTAGGCCTAGAGGTACGTTTCCTTTTAGCTCCGACCTGAATTCGTGAAGCTATGGATGTGCCTTTGCTGCCATTGATACCAAAGGGTTTCGACTGGGCAGTCTCCTTTACAGCTGGTGTCTTTGACGCCGGGGACGGTTCTTCTAGCTTCCTGTCCTTACGTCTCAACCTCTTTGCTTTACACTTTAGCTTCCACTTAGTCCTCATACTAGGTGCTTTGGGTTCTGAATCTCCACTCTCCTCCTTCTTTATACTAGTACTACTAGTGCTACTGGTGGTGGTCTTCTTGGCTTGTGTACGCTGAGTAATAGAAAAAGGAACAGATGAATAATATTCAAGGTTGATGCTCTATTGGATTACAAGGAAGAGCAAATCCTCTCTTCTATATGTAGCTTAATAAGCTACTATAAAATAGTGTGAAACATAAGGCTGTATTGAATAATATACATGACATTGTAGAAGTTAAACCTTCTAACTGCGTGGAGGTTGATGTTCAAGGGTGTGTTGTACCTGTCGTTTTCTTTGCTCTCTTAGTTTTAGAGCACGTGAGTCTTCAACTGCAAACTCCACAATCATTCTCTGCACAGCAAAAAGGCATACAGGGAATCAGTCGAGCAAAAATGATTCTGGCTAGAATTCCAACAGTTACGCACTGTACTTTAACGACAGCAAATAATTTGTGAATCATGTGTTCATAATTACACTTGACCAAAGTAACAAATTGGTTATTTGTTAAGGTCTCAACCCATACTAGGCACATCGGCAGGCTATCAATCACAAAACAAAGTTTGTCAATACATGCCCATTTCCCCAGGTAAACCAGGTAAAGTATGAGGGTGCAACACATGCATATGCAAGTGGATGCCAGACCACACACTTAGAATTCGCTGAGAAACAAAGTAATGATACAGTGGCACTCATGGTACATGCATAAACACTTAACATATACGTACATGAACATGTACCTTTTTTGGCCCAAACAGTCCAGGGTTATTATTAGTAGCTCGCAAAGCTGCCAGGGCTGGCTCATGCTCAGTGAAGTCCACAAAAGCAAAACCCTTGGAGCGGCCAATTCCACTGCTGTCAACACGCTCAGACGAGCGCATAATTTTCACCTAGGAAACAGACAATCATGCAGTTGAATACGCAGCAAATACAATACGAGACAGTACATGAGAAAACATATGTAGCAATTCCCATAAGTTTCTGATTGTTCCATCTCCTCAACTGCTAGCGAGAACTGGTACATAATGTACCATTCAACTAAGAGTATAACCCCTGACTGTATTTTTAATGTATGTAAACTACATGTATGTTCTGTCCTAAGGCTTGCTTATGATTCATGTACCTAGTTAGACTCTTAGCGTGTGTCTGTAGGCCTAAGGGGGCATCCATTGCCCTGGTATTGCCTATAAATTGCTGTGCTAATGTTGCTGTGAATGTTGTACAAATCCTTACCTTCTGTACAAAGTAATCCGGACGCAACATCAGGAATATAAAAACACTATTTTCCAGAGATAGGATTCTTGCCAATTGTTTGCTATATATGCATCTCCGTGGCAGTACACACTCAATTTACAGGGACGTTTTCCGTGCACTGTGAATTTCACCAGTGCAGTTTTGTAAACTAGTTCATGAAGTGTGGTATCCAATCGTACATACCTGTTTAACTCTCGCAGGTGGACCTCCAGCAGCTTTCAAGAACAAGTCCTTCAGCTGTTTCTCATTCACTTGTGTTGGGAGGTTTCTGATGGAGAGCCTGCAATGGGATACACAGTA
>CBDBCZ010000007.1:87500-120000 GCA_965203295.1 Nitrospirales bacterium
AGGTTCGATTTCTTCAGCGTCTTCTTAGAAACTGCTTTGCCCTCCTTTGACAGGACAACAGCCCTCAGGGCGGAACCCTTGTAGGGCTTCCCCTCCAGCCCCGCGGCGGCTTGCCGGGCCTCCTTGTGGGTCTGGTAGGTAACGTAGGCCGTCGGAGTCTCCTTGTCTGGCACAGGGAAGATGATGTCCACTACCGTGCCAAACTTCCGACACTTTTTACGGATTTTTTCCACTGCCATTGCTTCCGGTAGACCACTGAGGACCAATACTCTGCCAGTAGTGGAGATAAGCAGCGTTACACCCGGTTACAAATCAGAAAAGCAGTGGATAGAGTGTGCTTACTAGTCAAGGAATTTGCACACCTCGATCTGCACTGAACTCTCTTCATCCTACATGCTATACAAGTCCCCCCCCCCTTCCTCCCCCCTACCTGCTCCCAAGTCCCATCATGCATGAAAAAAAAGGGAAGTGAAGGAGGGGGACATTGAAAACAGTCGAATTTATCACCCGTGTACGACATAGGCGCTGAGATTTGAAATCAAATTCCAGTAAAACCACCTATCTTTTGACGTCAAATCTTTACCTGCACTTGATAAATACATGTAAGACCAGACACACCCTCTTTTTCATTAAAGTGCATGTGTGAAGGGGGAGGGGGGGGGGGGGGGGGGGGATGGGGACGAGGCTACCTCCCGCCCCTTACACTGTTCTTACCATGGTGGACCTACCTGCCAATGTCGAACTTAGGATCCCCTCGCTGGGCTTTGGGCTTGCGTTTCTGGCGGTGCCGGGAGGCCTCGTCAGCTGAAAGAGAGTTGCTCCTTTGAAACAAACAGGTGACTCTCTGAACAGCTGTGCTAGTTCATAGTGTTGTTTTACTAGTCTCCGGGGTTCTCTCTATGTTGCCTTAGAGGGGCACTGTAGCCCCCCCATTGTGATCACGCACCCTCCTATAGGGCCTAACAGTACCCCGTTTGTTTTCAGAGACTGAATGGTAGAAAGACTAGGTGAATAGGTAGTGATGATAGCTGTAGCAGGATCACACAGATTCAGCATCATGGTGGAATTCTGAATGACGTAATAGCGATGCCATAGTGATGCATTTGGTTCACTAGTAGGTGCATGTTGGCAGTGTTCTCACCAAAACTATGCAGTAGGAGTATGCATAATACATGTTATATGTATGTAGCCGAGTGAGCAAGGGAAAAGTAGCCTTTAACCTAGGATAATAAAGGGGCCGTAATAGTGTATTTAGGCACTGTATAGCACCCCTCTAAAGTAAGGTAGAGAGAACCATGTTGTTATGTTTACAACTGCAGAGGTGGCACACTTATGTAACCCCAGGTTACTGGATACATACATGTACCTATACAATACTTGATGTATGATCTATCCTAAGGCTGTTTATAATTAATGTTGTGTAGTTGACACTAAGTCTGTGTTTGTTAGGCCTAAGGGGACATACTATTGCATGTACAATGTAAATTGCTGTCTTGTACATGAGAGAAAAAGTGCAGCTGTGCACTGGTGAAAGATGTTAATGAAAAAGGTCTATTGAAAGATGTTTGTGAAGAGAATTCGACTGCGACATACACACATGTGTATGATGTAATGCTGACCCTTTCTGGCCGTCATGGCTTCGTAGTCGTCATCAGACTCCGCCTCCTCACTGGACCGAGCGTCTTCACCACTCTGTCTGCACAGCAAACAACACAACAACACACACAGAGCATTCATTTAAGCAACTTCTGCTCACTTTACAGTAGTTTGTTAGCCTTGTTCTTAGGCTTCACTTTGAAGCTACTTTCGCACAGTGTATGCTTTGCGTACGACAAGCAACAAAAGCAAGGAATGAGGCTAGTATTACCAAGAACAGTAAAAATAGTCTCATTCCCAGATCTTACTCCCCCGCGTTTTTCGTACATAGTCTTGGAATGTGGCTACAGTAAAACTACAGCAACATGTATACAGTGTGCATTGGACCCTATACCATTATATAATGAAAGGAGGAACCAAAAAAAGCAAAATACATGAAAACGAAAGCACAAAAACATGCTTATTTCCATGTAAATTTCAGAATGTTTCTTTCAGAAATATTTCCATTCCATACCTCTGTCCGGATCCCACTCCAGAGGCAGCTTCTGTGGGCAACTGCTTCTGTTTTCTCTGCTTCCACGACAGTTTCCTGCTCGCGAAAGACACCTGCACTGGTCTCCTCCCAATCACCTTTACGCAAGACTTCGCCCTCTCTGCTTCCTCACTGCAGGAGTTTGTAGGAATACAGAGAGACCTACATGTATCAGTGGTGGATCTAGAGAGTGTTTCAAGAGTGGGTGGGGAGTTTCCCCCCTTGGTGCACAAGGCACAAGCTGAAGTACTCAGATAGCTAAAATTCAACATCTTCAGTTTCACTTTCCTGCACTAAAGTTTTTAGGTAGTGATGAGCCTTCAACAGAGCCAGTCTGCTTCGAAAAGTAGTCCAAAGGAAAAGTTTTCTTTGGTGATGCAAAGAATAGCAGTACCCAAGCTACATTGTACATGTACAGTGGAACACCTCTTAAAGGACACTGTACCCATGAAAATAAGGACACATTTGCATTGCGGACACTTTGCAATGCCCCGTAGGTGCTGATTAATAATGCGGGGCGCTTTTTCATTTTTTTTGCAGACCAATAGGTCGTTACTTTCGTGTAGGATGTTATATTTATATGGGTCGTTATAGTCAAGAGCTTCGTAAACAGTACCTTCTGACGGGGCTGTCAACGAAATTTGGTGGCGGTTGGACGCTCATTTCCCAAGATACGGCCTGAAACGCTAATACATTGCGAAAACTAACGTTTCACGTAATCGCAATGTTTTGACGTTGCTACGCACGGTATATCATACTTCCATATACTATCCGTATCACATATGCGCTTTGTACGCAGCTTCATTGACCTAGCCGCCTTACCTCAGGCAAACGGAGACTCTGGTAAGTTGGAGAGAGTAGAGAGAAATGAAGGAAGTTATTACATAGCTTCAGCTGTTCTCCTTTGTCTACTGGGCGGTAATTTTATATGGGTGGTTATATACGCACGTAAAGTGCTAGATTGTGTACGGTATATCATACTTCCGTATACTATACGTATCACATACGCGCTTTGTACGCAGCTTCATCGACCTAGCTGCCTTACCTCAGGCAAACGGAGACTCTGGTAAGTTGGAGAGAGTAGAGCGAAATGAAGAAAGCTATAATTATATAGCGACAGCTGTTCTCCTTTGTCATTGAAATCGATGGCTTGACTTTGTTTACTGGGCAGTAATTTTATATGGGTCGTTATACGTAAAGTGCCAGATTGTGTATGGGGCGCAATTATATGGGTGGGTCGTTAAAATCAAGGGGGCGCTATTAATCAGCGCCTACGGTACGCTTTCATAATGTAACTTAGCCCTTCAATACTTCTCTGTACAGGACGCCACTAGGTACCCAATTAAGGTGTGGGGTTCCACTGTAGTAGCAATTGCAGGGTGAACAGAAGTTATTGAATGCACTATAATTATATCAACCAAAGAAGCCCATCCATCTGCAATATCAGAGGGGAAGATCTTCCAGAAGGATAAAGGTCAATATTCATCTTTCATGAATATTGCCGTAGATTAGAACATTCCATTACCATGGCAATGTTTGTTGTTTCCTGTTTACAAACAGTTGCATAATAATTATAGGAGAGCATTCAAGCTGAGTACAGCATCCCAGCCAGCTGCCAGAGCCTCTACTTCAAGTTATGCGGTTGCAGTGATTGAGTTGCAGATTCAGAAGTTCTACAAGGTGCAACAAGGTGTTTTACTTACCTACTTGTACAATCAAGAGCAGCAAGCAGTGTTTAAAACTTTATGACTGTCACTGGTTGAAGCAGATTCTGAAATGCCTGATGATGGAGTAATTACGGTTATCAAAACAGCTGCTTTCGTTTGTGGAAGCTCTATTGCCTTTATAGCACTGAGAGGGCTGATATCACCCACAATATCTATCTCTATCCCTTTCCATGGGACTGTATATTTTGGCATAACAGTGCTCCCTTGGACCAAGTTCGAACATACATTCACAATATTTAAGGGTCCTGTCAGATTGGTGCTTATTGGTGGTGCTCTCGGACTTGTCGGACTTGTTGGAGCTTATGGAATTTTCTATGCAGCATACCGATGGCAGAAACGAAGACGTGTTAGGTACTATTAATTAGTGTTTGCCCAGTGGCTACAACTTGTATAGATTCCCATGTTCATAATGTGTCGTGCAGGTGTGAGTAGTTTGTAAACTTGAAGTTGAAGTAGTCGTGTTTTTTTTAATAGATTTTGCAATGCCCACAGAGTGGAGCCGTATGCACGCATACTACATAAGAATGATGATTGTTGTTTTACATGTATTACATGTATACTACTACATTAGAATGATGATTGTTGTTTTATCACATGTATACTACATTAGATTGATGATTGTTGTTTTATCACATGTATACTACATTAGATTGATGATTGTTGTTTTATCACATGTATACTACATTAGATTGATGATTGTTGTTTTATCACATGTATACTACTACATTAGATTGTTGATTTATCACAAAGTCATGTCAGGAGCGCATTGAGCCGGAAAAGCCGGCGAGGGAGCATGCAACTAGTATAGGCAGCGAAACTCAAACATGGCGGTCGTGTTCTAAATAAAGTAGTATCCGTATATGAATTTTCATGACGCAGCAGCAGGAAAAAGTAACACCAGAGTGTCACGAAGTGGATAAATGTGAAGCAGTGTGTCGGCATACACTCGAGCGAGATGACTAGCTTTTCGAAGCAAAAGCGTATGGGAGACAGACCAATTTCCAACAAGTGAGTCCAAGTACTGCCATGCCCACGCTCAGTGACTGTTCCAATGGCTTACAACTAACCATCCCATCGGTGTCGTTGTGCTCGGAACCTGCGTTAGCTGTATCACCATCCAACGCTCTCCGTAGTCGCCCCGCAAAGCTGCCACTCACCGACTTACGTACCCACGTGTGTATATAATCCATATTGGTGGTTACTAAAATTAGCATCCGGATGCCAATGTTTGAATTTTGTCGTCTATACTAGTTGCATGCTACCTCGCTGGCCGCTCCTGGTCATGTAGTACGGCAGTACAGAAAAAAAGTGTTAACCGATTTGTGCAAAACACAGTCCTGGGGATCTATTTTTGTCAACGAATACATGTAGCATCCTGGCAATCAGCCAGTAAAAAATTCTGTTCTGTTATCTTTAGGAACAAACTAATAACATGAACAATAATCTTGTAGAAATGCATTTAACCCTTTTCACTATTAGAGACCTGCTTCCATAAGGCCCATATAAATTTATATGGTGTTTTATATTAGGCGTTAAATAGGTTTGCGATCTTTACCGACCCTCTTATCCAGGTCCCTCCCACCCCGCCCCTTTTTCAGGGTGGGAGGGCCCTGGGTGAAAGGGTTAAAATACATGTAGAAAGAGCCTGCAGGAATCAAAATTAAGGCCACTTCGTACGACGTACACATAGCACTAACCGAGTGGCAAAGGTGACATATCCAAATCCCCTGCACTTGTCCGCCACACCTGAAAAAAAAAATACCAGTAAAAACTAGTTCAGATGTCTCATCCTCGGAACCAAGTCTCAGTGCACTATAATCTAGGCGGAGATCAATTACAGTCAGAAAGAGTGGTTCCTCTAGTCTGATTTCTGTAGTTGAGTTTGAATTGCACAACGTGGCAGTCTCGTCTAGAAATTTATTTCCTCGTGTTTCGATTGTATCACTAGTTTTGCGTTCAAATCACCATACCGCTGATCTTCTGTTAAGAGTGGGGCTGAAACACGACACGCAGTTGCACCAATAGTTGCTGCATACATCTACACACTCAGTGTAGTCTCGCCAGACAGCTACACCATAGATGGTTATACCACCCTCTCTCACCCCTACAAAACAAAACATTTATACCGCGAGACTAGCTGTATCCCAGACCACTGTAAGTAATCTCCTCCTTGCTTAGTACAGTACCGAGACAGCTACAATTACTTCTTGGTGTCTACAGAATTTAGTGGGCTACAGTATTTGGTACAGCAGGCAGTGTATACATGTACATTTTAATTGGCAATATCTGTGCATGCATATTAGCATGTATCTCAATCGGCTTGACGTCCTCCACCAACCCAATTCTTCGATGGGTTTTGTTTAACACTTAGAACGCGGAGGGCCAATATATTGGCCCGCTAAGTATACGTGCGTAGCGCGGAGGGCCAATATATTGGCCCTCCGCGCTATTGGCTTGTACGTCTGTATTACGTTATGATGAGCTCTGATTTTGAGTACTGATAGTCAGCAGGGGAGTTCCCCTGTCTATAATCAGCTTTGTTGACGTAAGCTCCAAACCACGAAGCGCTACAACCGGAAATACGGTCGACCACGAGACGTAGCCATGGCTGCCGATCGAGACAAGCGCCTAAAACGACGTGTGGACGCCACTACTGTTGTTTCACGCTGCTTGTGTTGCTGCCTAAGGTTCTCAGGACTACATCTGTATCTTCTTTCGCCGCCTCAGTCCCTAGCAGGGCACTGGATCGCTTGAAATTGGTGGAGCTACTCGGGTAAGTATGAACTGCCTATTGTAGCCCGCTTTTTACAGCTCTGTTAAGCTTTGTGAAGCTTCTTGAAGCTTTATCATGTGTGATTAAAGTCACTATAAGCTTTCTCAAGCACAACTAAGCGTATAGAATAGTTTCTAGCGTCCTATAAGCTGCCTTAGCTGTTTATCGAATATTCAATTTAGTTTTAATTAAATTCCGCGCACACGTAAGATTACATCACAAAAAGGACGCGGGCAAAGTGTTAAACGTCCGCACATTAATTATTGAACCGTACGCATCGATCACTTGCGTGGTCATGCTTACAATAAATTTTTTTCCTACCTACCAACCCTAAATTCTCGGACCTCAAACCGACATAATTTATTTAGTGATGGCCTTATGGAATAGGCTTGGTCGCGAGGCTACTTATGGAAATTTAAGGGTATATAGGCCCTGCAGCTGCTTTGACCCTAACACTAACAGTCGAACTGCTGGACCATTACCACATCAGTAATGCATAAACTACCCTATACTGATATTCACTTCTGCATAGTGACGATAATCGTGTCATAATTGGCACGGACGTCTCAGCTAAAATATCTAATTGGCACGGACGTCTCAGCTAAAATATCTAATTGACGCCCACCTTTCTCCTTCACGGTAAAGCAGGACTTCAGCGACCCGTACTCTGCAAACGCAGCCTCTAGATCCGCATCTTTACTGCTGTAGGGGAGGTTGCGCACGAACAGCGTGTTGGAGGACACCGAAAGTGTCTTATCCGAGCTCGAAGAGGCGCTAGCCTTTTCGGCCATCCCTTCCACGTGGGTAAATAGTATACGGACTTCCGTAATCGCATTCTCCATTTCGGCCATCACTTTCACGTGGGTAAATAGTATACGGACCTCCGTAATCGCATTCTGCAGTTCTGAGTACGTAAAATAGGCTCCAGCTGCAAACATGAACGGTTTTTGCACTTTGGAAAGTGTTTTTTCTGTATTATAAGAGGTTCCAGCTGCAAATTAAATATTGAAATATGTCTAAACAAAACATTTGACTAGCGACTAGTAATCGTAATCTGCATACCCTACGATGTTCGATTCAAACTGCAGGTCCCGAATCTCGCTGAGAATGTCCGAGGCCTTCTGCAGTGCTCTCACCATCTCCGCAACTTCTCTCCTCCTGGCTGTCATCTCCGGCGACTCCTCCATCAGCTGGTCGTAGGCCTCCGTCTTGTAGAGCTCGCTGACCAGCTCACTCTGGATCTTCTCCTTCACGTAGTTCACCAGGCAGTGCATGACTGCCTTCGGTATGCTGTCCTGGATGCTCTTGCGCACGATTAGAAAGTAAGAGCGTATCAGTTTTTCGATCAGTTCGCAGTCGAACTCCTGCCGGCTGATCATGTCACCTGTGGGCTGTGGTTCGGGACGGCGGGGGTAGAGCCATTCGTCTTCGACTTCAGCAGTCGTGAGGCTGTTAAGACCGGGTTTTTCCCAGTCGTCCGTCTTGCCAGTCGCTTGCGTCGACGGGTTCGAAGCCTGGGGTTGAGACTGCGATGACTTTCCTGGCCAGACGGTGGAGAACCATCCCTTCAGTTGGCTCTCGGCCTGCTGGCTTCCCGAGCCCCCTGCGCTCGTCGTAGCGGCTGGCTCAGATTTGGAGGCGGCTCCGGCTGTCTGCTGCTGTAATCTCGGATGCTGCCTGCTAAACCCTTCCTTGGACGTCTGTGCCATCATGTACGACTCGTAAGCCGCCCGGGTCCCGCCCACAAAATCGGGGTGGTTGGTGTTGATGTACGAGAGCTCAATCGCAATGAGACTCTCCACCATCTCGTTGGTAATCGGCAGCCGCCCACGCAGGAGACCCATGACTACTACGTTCATCTGCTCTCGTAGATGCGGAAAGCGCTGGAAGTCTCGAATGTGGGAGAGACAGTACTGGATGATCCTCTGCAGCTCCTCGTACACCAGCTCCACGCACTGGAGACTCGGCGCCAGCAGGAGTCGGATCTGTCTCTTGACGAGCAACTCGAATGCCATTTCGGAGACGAAGAGGGCCGGTCTCGGGCCCATGGCGTTGCTGATGGCGTGGAGAATGTCGGTGCGTCTGAGTCCGTCCAGCGGTTCGATGGCGTTCAGGGTCGCAGCGAACGTGTGGTGGAAGATGTAGCAGATGCGTGCCCCACCGGAGAGTTGGTTGGTCTCGATGTCGCGAGAGTTGCCCTCGATCTTCTGGCAGTAGGAGGTGGAGAACTTCGTGAGCGTCTGCAAAAGGGCGGGGCCCTTGTTTTGTACCGGGACCCCCAGTGCCTGCAGCTGTGCCTCGTGCACCGCCAGCTTGGAGCTGATGTCGTGGCGGAGGACCGGCAGGGTGTTGCGTATGTGCTGCATGAGGAGTTTGTTGAGGGTCTGGGCGAGATAGGGACTCCCGTTCCTCGACGCCAGCCCGGGATACTTTTGTCTGAAGAAGGCCTGTTCATCTTGGAGCGCGTCTCGGATGGGTTTCTCGTCAGCGATATCTTGTTGGCTCCGGTTCACGACCCCGATGATCCCGAGTTTGACGGGAATGATCTTACCAGTGAGTAAATCGACCGCGTCCGTACCCGTGTCCATGAGATCCAGCTTGGTGCAAACGGCGAGGGTACGGTCTCCATTGGGATCGACCTCCCTCGCGAGCTTCAGCGCCTCCGAAGTGGCCAAATCGGTGTTAGCGGCGTGCACGGCGAGGATGATACACTTGGGATTGGAGATGTACTCCAGGATCATGGACCGGATCTGCGCCTCGATGTCCTCCGGCTGGTCCCCCACGGGGACCCTCGTGATCCCGGGGAGGTCGATCAACGTGAGGTTGAGGACGTGCTGTGAGAAGATGCGTAGGCGGATGGGCTCGGCGCTAATGCCCTTGTTCGTGCCGGCGGTCTTGTCCGTCTCATTCTGAATCTCTTCCCGGATCCGGGCAAAGTCGTCGAATCGCTGGTCGCCGAGATGGAGGAATTTTCCCCAACCCCAGCTCTCTCCGGCCTCCCCCGGTTTGAGGTGCACTAATTGGAGTACGAGCGGTCTCCGGGTGACGATCCCCGAGCCCCTCGGAAGGAAGTCTCTGCCAACTACGTTCTCGAGAACGGAGCTTTTTCCCGTGCTCTGCGTGCCAATGACTGCTATCTGTGGCAGCTGTATGCTGTCCCGACCGACAGTGTTGAAGACATCTTGGAGCTTGTTTATCACAGGAATGAGCTTTTCCATCGCCATATTTCAGGGTTCTTTTTCACCATGGAGGACAGCTCGTGGATGTATACTTCAAGCTATCTATCGAGTCCTCCAGTCCGAATCCAATAATTCATGGTCATGAAACGCCACACTGTGGTTCGTCTAATTTTGCGTAAAATGAGAAATATTATACTCGACCCGCGTTAAATTTTTTTGTTGATGTGTGACCTTTGACCTTTTAATGTGACTGCCTTTTCTATGCAAGACAAAGAGAGTAGCGGAGCGAGAGAAAACGGCGTGAAACGACCCTCTCAGAGTAATACTGTCACGGTGAATTGTGTTCGGGCGCCTGTCGTAAAGGGGTGGCCCGGCGGTAAGGCTGTAGCAGCCGCCCCCCACGTGGTCGCGCGTATTAAAGCTGGGGCAGCTGCACGTTCTTTTAAGCCTTCCTTCACACCAATTTGATGTGGACAGGTGGAATTAGAGAGTGAGCACCCCACTGCAACTCCGTCTGTGAGACAAGAGCAGACTAGACAACTATGAATCAGAGCAGTCGCGGCTATTCAAGTTTTCAGAGGTCGAGTGCTGGACGGGGTGAAGGGTACCCTCACCCCCCCTTCAGAGGCCGTGGACGTGGTCGGAGCAAGAAGGGAAGGGGGCGTGGCAGAGGAAGAGGGTCGCCGTCCACCTATGCTCCTTCCTATAGCCCTACAGGCGTTGGCCAGGAAACCTCCTGGGGCACGTCCTACTCACCCAGTACTCCAGTGGACCAGCATGCAGCATTTGACTTTGGTCTGCAGCGTATCCTATGCAGCTGTGTGTGTGCGTGTGCGTGTGCGTGTGCGTGTGCGTGTGCGTGTCTGTGTCTGTGTCTGTGTAGGCCTGCCTGTCTGTGGGTGGGTCTGCATACTTCGGTACCCCTTACTTGCACATGTACAACATCATACATTGTGCTAGTCTCATCCCTAGACCTTCTATTCACCCTAAAAGTACACTGGTAGAGGGTCTGGGTGCATTGTACAGGATGTAAAGGGTATTATCACTTTGGGGTCATGGATGATTTAACAGAGCACTTTGTAGGTTTACAGGTGTATTTACTGTAGACATGTAGCATGGATATCTGGGAATTCTGGGCATGAGACAAATTTACACATTCCCAATGTGCAACATATCAAGGGCTTCTAATAATATCCATAACTCTGGAGTACTTCCCTATGTGGTTCATGGGCTCTAGGCTTCAACCCCCCCCCCCCCCCCCCCCCCCCCCCTGAGTGCTTCCCTTTGGGGTTCATAGCTCCAGATATTATTCAGGACCCCGAAGTACTTCCCTATGGGTTTCCTGAGCTCTGGATAATATTCAGACCCCAGAGTACTTCCCTACATATCTGTGGTTCATGGGCTCCAGATAATATTAATGGACATACATATATACATGTAGCATTCATCCTTGACCCTCTCTAGCAATCCTTGGAATGTTGCGTGAAGCGATAGAATCTGCCCAACCTTACGTCCAAGGCTGGGAAAGTACCCCTTACCCAGAACCGGAGTATGCTAGCCATCAGCCAGTGCAGCACCTCGAGGACCACGACCCACAGCAACAGATTCAGTTGGAGCGAGAGCAACAATGGGCCGAAGACGTAAGCGAGTTTCATTCTGGATTTAGTCAACACGAAGACTTTTCACAACCTTACGATGATCAGTATGGAGGCCCGTATGAACGTGAACCTGATAACCGACGAGAACACATGGAATCATATAACACACTCGGAAACGCGTACAGTAGTGGGGAATCTTTCAGGGGACCTGAATCATCTTGGCAGGAGCATCATGATACTGAATTACCCCCTCCACTCGAGAGCATGAGCTACTTCGAGCATCACAGTCAGCCCGAGGTGCCTTATAGATCCCAAGACAGTTATTCCAACTATGATGAGGGGCAGGGATCTCAGCCTTACGATCATCCTTATATCGCGGAAGAGCCAGCGTACAGGGGGTCTGGCGATCCCAGCAACCAGCCTTACAGAATGTATCCCTACCAGGAGTCAGTTCCCACCGCGTTCCACGATGTCAGGGCTTCATACAGGGAGGAACCCTTTCAGAGACAGTCGGAAGAGGGGTCTTACGGTCGCCGGGAGCCAGTTTTTGTTGAGGAAGGTAGGCAGCGTAGGGGCACAGCCGATTTGGCTCCTTGGTCGCAGAATAGAAACAACCGTCAGGGGTCTCCACTGACACGCAGGGCTGAAAACAGAACAGATGGTAGACCTGTCAGCCGACAAAGAGCGAGACCGGATATCAGACCGAGATCCAGCCTTGCATCCAGTCCCGATGCCAGGCCCAGAAGCAGCCTGGGGGATAGCTCCAGGCCCAGGAGCACTGCAAGCGAGAGACCCCGTGCTGGGGGCAGTGTGAGTGAGCGATCCCAGCCTGGGAGTGGTGTGAGTGAGAGACCGAGGCCCAAGGTTTGGGATGAAAGGCGGAACAGAAGTGTGTTGGACTCGAAGAGGACAAAGGAGAGGAGAAGTAATGCTGGTCGAAGTAACCGAGACGTTCGCGGCAGTAGACAGAACCAAAGCACAATCTCTGATGGTCCTTCGTCCGTACTGCAGCGATTAGGCCCTCCTTCTGATGATCAGAGCCGGCCACACTCTCCAAGGAGCACCATTGAGAGCAGACTGGGTCCGGAAGAACCCAGGGGTTCAACCATCCAATCTCGCCTCGGACCCCACCCTGAAAAGAGCCACATTCATTCTCGACTTGGGCCGGAAGTTTCCAGTTCCGGTCCTGGTAAATCGCAAAGGTTGAGTCCGGCTAATTCAAGGTCTAGTTCCCCAGCGTTTGCGAAATTATCACCCGTCGGTATCGCCGGTTCCCCACATCAAGACCTGAGGGTGCAGTTGGAGGAGAACAGGAGGGCTCTGAGTGAGAACGACACTCCTCCCAAGCCTCTGTTCCCGCTGCGTACGGAATCCCCTGCACAAAGACCAGCTTTCCTCTCCACCGACAAATCCAAACTGGAAGGCACGAGTTCAAGTCTCCCTCCCTCTCCCGGAGTTAAGTCTGGCATCCGCCCTCCCACTCGATCCCCGTCTGCCAACCTAGCCGAGCGCCACCCACTCCTCCTCCCTTTATTCCCGGAATCTTCAATGGACCAATCAAAGGCAAGCCACACAGTTTCCACCGCCACGCCCTTGCAAGGCAAAGGTATGGAGGTTACTGATCCCAAGCAGCAACCAGCTGCCACACCCGATCCAAGAAGACCCACTGTCGATCTGAAGCGACCCGCAGCAGTATCTCCGGTAAGCCAACGGGTAGAGAGGCCGAATGGCAGTGGTTCAGTCCCTTGTGACCCAAGACCACCTTCTGCTAAAGGTTTGGGTCGGGCGGCAGATTCTCCTGATTCGATACAGCAGATTTTAAGCAAGCAATCACCCATAGGAGAGAATCTTTTTCAAGATGTCACTTTATCTGCAACTTTGAGACCACCCAAAACATTAGCAGCAAAGCCTCTGTTAACAAGTGTGCCCTCCACATTGGAAGTGGAAGCACCGAAGCAAGGTATTACTCTCACTGAACACCACACCAGACAACAGCAGGAAAACCAGAGGACGAATCAAGGCAAGGTTAACCCAGATCATCCGATGGTGCCGCCTCTAACATCTGAAGCTGGGCTCTCTAAAAGCAGAGCACCTCACAGCAGAACTGCCAGGGAAGACCCGCGGTCCTCCAAGGCCTCCAGCACTCAGGAGACCAAGCCGCAGCTAAGACCACGTGATAAGTTACCCTTACAGGTAGAAGGAGTGAAGCGAAGTGTTACTCCTATGGAGAGGGCTTCGCATGATAAGTCCAACCCAGCACCAGCTGACAAATCCTCCAGGCCTGAAGGCGCTTCTAGAGGCCCTGTAAGACCCCAGCAACACCAGTCTCCAGGTAGGTCTTTGCTCTCTAGAGAAGTCGGTACTTCAACGAGTAAGAAATTTTCTGCAATACAAAAGCAGCAGAGTCAGGATTTGTCTACACTCCCAGCAGTCCCAAGAGTGGAGAAACCAGGGCAGCCCAGCACTCGCACGGAGCAGCGTACTGGGTCACAGCTCCCTGGTGAAAGTCCACAGGACTTGAAACAGTCGACCAGTAGGGAGTCAAGACCAATAATTCATGACCCTTCTGGACAACATAGCCCAGTATCACAAGACTCTAAAACTGGTTCAAAAAATACTCCAGGTACCAAATTACCCCAAAGCATCCCCCCCTCGGTGTCTCAGAAGAAAGCTGCCATTGCGACAAATTCAGAGGCCCCAGATAAAAGATCTGGTGGCAGTAGGAGGGAAGCCCCTGTCCCGCTTGCTGGGAAGACCAAACAGCAATCTACCACTGGCCAGCCCTCTAATAGTGCGCACACAAAGCCCAAGCAACCTGCTCCCACATCACATGACCCAGCGAGCGCCAAAGCACCAAGAACCACTGCTTCTTCCGAAAGGCGCCTGTCTTCGGAATCATACCCAGGAGGGGCTCCCATTCCCGTTCTTGGTCCCAAATATGTCAAACAGCCCTCTAGTAGTCCAGTAGTGAAAAGGGACCCGTCGTCTTTTAGGGGTGATATTCGCGATGCAAGCAAAAGAACAGACGTCGCTGGTCAAAAGCCACCCAGTAGGACAAACAGTGCTGCATCTGTAAAAACAACTACTGCATCAAGCATAGACAAGAGCACTAGTAGTGTTCTTCGCAGTCAAAATCAGAAAACCATAGCTACTCTAAGAGAAACTAAAAAACTTGACGCTGGCACTATGAAGCCTGAATCACCGCCTCAATCACACGCCTCTGATGTACATGTACATTCATCTCGTACTGATGACCACCCTACGGAAAAAGCTACAAAACCCCGACGAGCATCTGTAGGTACAGGTATGGTAGATATCCAACGACCCAATAACCCAACTTCTCTTCCTTTTGCTGGCTTTGGTTCTGCAGAGAAACCTACCTCTGATGAGACGGCGGCTACTACCACAGCAGCCTCTGTTGGTTTCGCATCAAGTCCTCGAGAGACAGGCCACCGTAGCCTTAGCAAAGAACCAAGTAAACCTACCTCCGTATTTTCCAAGACTGGTGACCAAGATGATCGTGGCCACCGTCAACAGCAGCCTCAAAGGTCTGGAGATGAAACATCCTCCAAAGTGACACAACAAAGGCAGTGTCACAGATCCGAAAGCGCCACACCCCCGCCTCTGTTTCAGCCTCACAGAACTGAAGATGAGCCTTCTGCCACATCTTCACCAAGAAAGCAACCTCAGAAATCTAAGAACCAGCTGTCTGACGCACATCCACCTCGAAAGCAGCCTCTCAGATCAGAAGACAAGCCTTCTGCCTTACCCCCTCCAAAAAAGGAGCTTCACAGATCTCAAGAGGACCTGTCTGCCACACCCCCACCAAGAAAGCAACCTCACACCTCCCAAGACGAGATGTCTGCCTCACTCCCACCTCCAAAGCAGCCTCGCAAATCTGAAAGCAATCCTCCTGCAACATCCCCTCCAAGAAAGCAGTCTCACAGACCTCATGAGGAGCTGTCTGCCACACCTCCACCACGAAAACAGCCTCGTTTGGAGGAGCCTGCCCACGTGCACTCTCTTCAAAACTTCAGAATTCCGAAGCTCAGTGAAACCAGGAGTCAGTCAACTACCGATTGTGCAAAAGAGAAAAGGCTATCTACTGATTCTGCAAGGAAGAGAAGGCTATCTGCTGACTCTGCAAGGGAGAGAAGGTCATCTGCTGGCTCTACGAGGGAGAGATGGCCATCTGCTGACTTTGCAAGGGAGAGGAAACCATCTGCTAGCTCTGCAAGGGGGAGGAGGTCATCTGTTGACTTGACTGACTTTACGAGGACCAGAAGCCCATCTGTCGAATCTATCGAGATCAGAAGGCCATCCCAGTCACCCACAAGGAGAAGGCCATCTGCCCAATCTACCAGGAACAGAAGGCCGTCCCAGTCAACTACCGACTCTGCAATGAACAGAAGACCATCCCAAGAAGGAGCAGTGAGAGGAGGCAGTAGAGTTGATGAACCACCGAAGCCAGCTCCTCCGAGCGATTCCCAGCGGAGTAGCACGTGCACGAGTGTGAGCACCATGGAAGAGGCAGAGTTGTCTGATGCAGACTCGATTCCCGGCCTTGTGATTGATGAGAACGCTGATTCCAGCTGGGACAAGGACACCGTTTTCAGCCCCGGGAACGAAGCCGGAAGCAGCTCTGGTCAGTCGCTGTCAGTAGCTTCTGGATTCAACCAAGCAACCAGTACAGCAATAAATGTACTTAAAAGAACTCGGAAGTTACTGAAGCCAGAGAGGCTGGCAGAGAAGATCATAGGTTATTCTCTAGTGGAACAACTTTTGGCGGTGCGGCCTGGGAAAAAGAAGACATCTCTTCTTAGTAATCTATACACAAGTACGAGGAGGATTATGTCTGACCTCGAGAAGCGTTTCCTTTGTAGCGCAGTGCACATGCAGAACCTGCAATGCTACTACGCCGGGTTTGGCATTGCTGAGGTCACGCAAGGGATGCTGCAGAGTTGGAACTGGGCTGTAGACTCGCTCTTCAGTTTTGAGGTGGACCACATCCACAAGAGGTGTCAACTCAATGTGAGCAAGTGGCGGGAGGAAATCAAACGATACTGTGAGATCACGAAAACGCATGTGGTCACTGGAAAGAAGCCTCAATGGGCTGGGAAACAGCAACAGCCTTGGGGAAACCAGCCGGCTGTAGGACAGATGGGTGATGAGTCTGTTGAGTCACGGCGTAGATCATCCAGCCACAGAGAGGAACAACTTCATCAAGAGGTGGCAATGCAAAAGCAACAGAAGGCGGTAGAGCTTGAAGAGCCCCGCCCACCTTGCCCATCAGCGGCTATAGTAGCAGGAGGAGCCTCTGCAGAACCCAGTCAGAGTCTCCTAGCCCCAGCCCGACACGAGGTCATGATCACCCCACCTCTGTCGTTGCAGTCCCTCACGGACACTATACGGGGGCTGCAGTCAATGGAGGAAGCCTTGGCTTCTTCTCCTAGCCGCTCTCCTTCTCCTCTCCCCCCCGGTGCCACACCCCTGTGGCGTACCTCTCCCCTTGCCACACCCACTAATCTCATCTCACCTAGTACTAGTTCCACTTCTCAGTTATTGACCATACCTACGTATGGTGCCGCTTCCTCACACTCGATAACCACACCCACTTACTCCACCTCTTTCCCCTCGTCTGTGGCCCTACCTAGTAGTCTCCCCCCTCAGAGTCTATGGTCTGATGCTCAGGTTGAACGCAAAGAGCCTGCTGCAGGAAATTCCAGTGTTGAGCAAGGGTACTCACCGGCCAGCACTACACCCGTGGAAGGCGACGCAATACCAGTACTCCCTGACTTTAGAATGCAACTCAGAATGCAGTTTGGAATGCAATCTGAAATGCAGAACACAGTAGAGGATGGAATGGAGAGAGGTATGTCAGGAGGTGCATTGCAAGGCACAGCAGGAGATGAAGTGGGACAGCAAGGTAGATTGAAGTGGAAAACAGATGGTAAAGCATTTCAACGGTTCCAATCTATTGTTAAAAAGAAGCAAGGGAAGCGAGGGAGGAAGAGATTTCATTTTCCTAGACAGAGTAAAAAGCAGCGAGTTCGAAAGAAGCGGCAGGAAAGAGCAGTTTCAAGCTCTGAAGGCTCTGGGATGGTTCTCCACCCCCAGGCCTTCTCACTCTCTGGCGTGTTTGAGGATACCCTGCAGGGTATTGGCATGGAACCAGGACAAGGGAGAATGGAACCGAGCCCAAGTAGCTCGCAAGCGGACCCGAGAACAGATGATCCGGCAAGTTTACGACCATGTCTTGAGGGAGATGATTTTAACCCTGTTGCAATGGACCTCGACACCAGTAGTGATGACGACGAGACTAGAAGCATTGTGCAGTCTCCTCACAAAGTAGAACACGAGCAAAAAACATACGATGGCTCAATGCCTAATGTAACAAGCAGCACCACGCCTCGGTTTCGTGCGGAACCAGCTTCCAGTCCAGTCACAGAGACTGCCAGTGGAAGTATCCAGGATCAGCAACTTGAGTCGATTGTCAATTCGATAAAGGCCGATTTAGAAAGAGAAGCAGAATGCGGGGAGCCGCTAATCCCTTCTTATAACTGCGATCAAAGTTCCTTGCCGCTGGAACTAAGCGGACATCACGGTGCCGAGCTGGAAAATGTGGCACAGTTTGAGTACCCCGTTGAGCAGGACATTGAGGTGGAAGAGACGGTCCTTTCGAGCGAGTTCATGTCTACAAGCAAGCAGCTGGATGTCGGAGGCCACGAACGGGAGCCCATGGGTGAAACATTGCCTCGTAAAAATGACCGTGACTCTACCATTGGGTATGGTGGATCAGGGAAAGAGGACACCAGCCAACCGCCAGTAGTGGCATTGGAAGTAGACAGTGTGTACGGACAACAGCCTCCACCCGCAATCATCACTGGCGAATCAAATCTCCCAAAATCTATCATAGGTACGTCAGAAGAGGGACCCACATGTCACCTGGAATCGATTGAATACGAACGCGCTGATCCCGTCATGGACCTGCAGTATTCTGCCTCTTTTCAGCAGCCACAGTTCAGGAGTAGCTCTACAGAGGGCGTGGCACAGTGGACCCCGCAGCCTGCTCCACTCTCTCAAGCCGGGGACAGATCGTGTATGCTTGGGCCCACCGACCCCCTGATGCCCTCCAGCCCAGATGAGCTACAAGCCCCCCTGGTGGGTCTAAATGATCGAGACACTTCCCAGCAACCTGCCGTCACCGATCGTCTCGACTCGGAAGAGAGCCGGCAAGAGCTCCGGTATCCGCCTGGGGAGGCCTTGTTTGGCAACAGCCATGATTTTCTGTCATTTAATGCCCTGTCGCGCTCAGTATCAGACCCAATGCCATTTGCAAGCCTCTCTCACCTGTCGCAAATGGGAGTGGGCATCACCGATTCCAACCCATTCCATTTGATAGGGCTTGAAGCTGGAAAGAAAAGTCAGGCATCAGATGTTTCTGTTTCGTTAACGTTTCCAGACTCATTAGTTCCGACATCTGAGGTAGCAGTTGTCTCTTCAGTTGAAACTTCAGTAGTGGCATCTATTCCTCCTGCAGATGACAAACGTGAGCGCAGTCTGAGCCCAGGTGAGATTGTCAGTCCGAGTCCAGGACCTGAGATCGGTATCGGTATGGTACCTGATAAACCCCTACCAGACCCATCAGCTTTGTCGAGAGAGAGTAGCCACACTGCACCCATGAAACGCAGACACCCGAGTTCTCCAAGCCCTGAAAGTGGAAGACGCGACAGACCCAGGGGTTCACAGTCACCACCGTACAGGGGCGGTTCAGGAACACATCGCTATCGCTTCAGATCAAGGTCACCCGATTGCTATCGCAGGAGGTCTCGATCGCCTCCTAGATGGAGATATCGGAGAAGATCTCGATCACGTTCCATGTCGCCAAAATCAAGATACGGCAGAGGCAGTTCTTCGCAGTCTCCGGGCTCAAGACACTGGAGACCACACAGCAGCTCTGGCAGGGTGGACTCGCCCCCGCCTGCTAGGCGCTCCAGCCGAAGGCGTCGAAGCCGGAGTAGATCGAGAACCTCGTCTCCTAGAGACCGACGAGGTAGAGGTAGGCGTTCGAGAAGCGTATCCCCGCTTGCAAGATCCCGCAGACCTCGCAGTCATTCTCCGCCCGCCCACAGTAAACGCTCGCGATCTCCGACCTCTAGAGTGATAGCCGATCTCGTGATCGAGATAGGGACAGAGGTAGGTCGGATTCCAGAACCAGGTCTGGGTATTCCAGTAGAGGACAGCGGCGCCATTCCAAGAACCTTAGCCCCCCTCCCTCTCAGCGCCGGAGGGAATCCACTGGCTCAGAGAGCGAGGAAGAGCTGGAGCTGCTCGAGCTGAAGAAACAGGCCATCATGTCCATGATCGATAGAGACGGTTCGGGCGGAGCCTCAGACTCAAAGTCTGAATGGGAAGTAGTGAGCGTATACGAATCGGAGCAAGTGCTGAGTGGTGCTGAAGATTCCGGTGAGCCCAATGACGCTGCCACGAGCATATCTATTCCTGAACAAGAATTGTTGACCAATGTTAGAGCTGGTGAAGAACCGGAGAATTCAGGTGCAGAAAAGAGCGGTGCGACTGCCCGAAAGGAGCTTCCTTCTTCCATTGTTGCGCAGAGCGGCAGTAGTGAGCCAGCTCCTGGGGCTAGCGGCGATTCAGAGCAACGGGAAGATGCCAAGGAGAGCGGAGGCACCAAGGAGAAAATAGAGAGTCTCAAAGAGCAGAAAGTGGAAGGGAAATCAGCTGAACAAAAGCCTACCAAGAGCAGTGGTGGTTTAACAGCCATAGCTGCCACTGCCCTAAAGTTTTCAGAGTCAGCCAAGCTAAGCACTGAGCCTGCCTCACAGGTCACGAGAGTGGAGCGGGCTGTTACACCAATCGTAGAGCATCGAAAGCCCACTGTAGGAGTGGCTAAACTTGCAGCTAGGGCCACTATGAGACGGAAGACTCCGACCTCCGGGCCCTCATCCAGCACAGTCTCTCGACAGTCCAGTCCATCTCTGCCAAGGCCAACTGTGTCCGTAAAGGTGTGTACGCATAATGATTACAGAAAAATCTCCATTTTCTACCAAGGACTGTCAAGTATTGGTTGACAACTTGGTATCCATGTTCACTTTGTAGCATCAAGCGACTACTAGTACATGAATACATGAATGGCAGCTCTTTTGAAATTAGTGTTGTTTTAGTTAACTGAAGCTAAAAACATAAAGTGTTTTAGTAGGAGCAAAGCCAGATATACATGTAGTTAACTAACTAAAACTAGAACTTCAAGAGCACTGGCCTTTGGGAATCAACCAGAGGAGGTTGGAAGCGATTAAGTGTGCTAATAAAGGAATGCAATTAGCGATGTTGACTGATATGTAAAGAAAACGTCTCGGGCAGAGAGGAGCAATAATAGCCGCTCCGCGAGTGATCTTGTGTAAGTTTAGCAGTTTCCAAAGTAAAATAGCTAGAATCTGAGTGTTAAAACCGCTACCATACCAAAATTTTTGCAACCTCACTGAGAATTCGATGCATTCTAGCCCGATCTTCTGCAGCACAGCTTCATACTTGGAAGCCAAGGTTTTTGAGGCGGCGTCCCCACCCGTCCCCTTGAAGGTTGTAGAGCTACAAAACGTTCTGTAGGCCAGATACCGTAAACCTCTGCATACCTTCCGTAACAAGAGCGCATAAAATAAGTTTCCCCGCGCTCTTGTCCGTATTCATCCCAATGGAATGCTTTTAGCTATACGTGACATCATGCATTTGACGTACACATGATTACTTCCAACCTCCTCTGGGAATCAACTACAACCTAACTAATATTTTTTCATCAAAGCCAACCCATGTAAACTAATACTAAAAGTGTTTTAGTATCCCTTTTCCTTTTTAGTTGACTAACTAATAATGTGAAGCTATACTAAAACAGCACAACTTGAAATGAAGCACTAGTTGATTCAGCTAATGTATACATGCGCATGTCATCGATTTTATCCCTCCGCAGGTGTTGTCTGGTAATGATAAAACATGGGATGTTAAGGTATGGAGAGAATTCTAGCACTAATATCTTATTGATAGCTAGCCATCCAATATACATGTACCTGTAGTAGATGAGTCTGCAGTATTTGGGTGAGTCCGAAGAACGAACCAAATACAAATGGCAAGCTCAATGTTCAGTGATTTTAAATGGCTACCTATCCAACGAGGAATTTATTGACGTAAATATACCACCATGTCACCATCCTAAAACACTGGATATTGACTTATACATAGTGGTTCTAGAAGTGTACAATAGATGCACAAATGCTAATTTATCTGGACGAGAAAACCATCAAGGCCCAGCTACTGGGCTGGATTCAAGGTTGACAGCTACCAAACACATGACCACCAACTGCGACATCTTGAAGTAGAGATCTGCCCAAACTTGCCGGCAGTGGTCGAGTCTAGCCACCACTCACCCTTTTTAATCACCACTCAGCTATTTTAAGCACCACTCAGCAAATGTTTAACTGTATTTACAGTATTTTTAATATGGGAGAAATTCCATTTAGCTAATAGAAGTGTCTTGAGATTGAATTTTGTCCACCACTCAATGTCTCCTAGGCAGAACCCTGCCTGTGTATCATTGCTGTATGCTCATGTACAGATACGTTTTTTGCCCTCACACTAGGAATTTCACATTCAAGTGAGCAGTGAGGAATCAGAGAGTAGCGATTCAGACTCGGACTTCGACCAACCGGTCAGGCGAGTTTCCCACCCGCCCCCACCTTCTGGCTCTGGTACAGACGCCCTGGGTGATGAGATCAGCAGGATGTTGACCAGGGTCAGGAGGGAAGTGGAGGTAGGTTAATGGATCTGCTGCAATGCTTTCTGTCAAGGTACAATGGAGAATCAAGATAAAAGGAGTGTTGTTTTAGTTAACTGAAACTAAAAACAAGAAGTGTTTTAGTTAACTAACTAAAACTAAAATGTCAAGGGCATTGGCTTCTGGGAATGAACTACAACTAAACTAATATTTTGCCAAAATCAATGTACCCTTTTAGTTATTACTAAAAGTGTTTTAGTATTTAGTACCCGTTTTTTTTTCTTTTTAATTAACTAAAACTAAACTTTGTTCTTCATTAGCTTTCTTACTAAAACTAAATCTACTATATGAAAGTTTGTGGAATACTGCACGTTTATCGATATCTAGAGCACTGTAGAGCCCTTTCCGTTTGCTTCAACTCCCATTCTCCCTCATCACAGGCCAAGTCCAGAGGAGCTGCACCCCTCTCCCCTCCCACCTTCGATCCCAGACTGAAGCTAGAGTCTACCTCTTCCACCGACAGCCTGGAACTGCCCAGTCCTCCAGGTATATAGTACATATATGTGCCTCTCTGTCTGTTGCTTTGAATGCCGAGACTGAATTGTCCACGAACTGCAAATGAAATCGAAAACGTATTGAAGCTGAAGCCGGTCAGAATTCTGTTCTCCCAAAGTCTTGCGACAAGGGAGAAGCAAGTGTGGAACATACATGTATAATCTAATGGGCCGGCCCCCCTTGTCACCATAATGAGGGATGTTCAGGATTGCCATCAAAGGCTTAATTAGTAGTGCCTTTGATTTTCTCTTTGAACTTCCTTAGAACTACAACCCTGTCCCTAACCCTAACCCCTCCCCCTAACCCCCTCCCCTAACAATGCATTAATAGTTGGCAGACCGGGACATGAAAGACCATAACTGCTCTTGTCCTCCCAGCTTCCCTCCCTCTCAAGCAGCAGCGGGAGTACCTTGAGCTACAGAGGAAGCTGGCGTTGCACGAGCGCAAGAAACTGAGGACGGAGGTAGAGGGAAGGGCCGGCCAGGTGCAAGGTCAGTGCCCAAGAGCAGATGTAGTCATAGACATTCTTACAGTGTCTGTCATTTGCTCCTTGAGAGTTATGTTACTGCACTGAAACTACAGTACTAACGATAGATCTTGGACGAATGGCAGAACACTTCGTTTGCAATATTTCAATCACACTTTGCGACGTTTCAATCAAACTCTGTATTGCCTGAAGAAAATTGCCAAAGTGTGATTGAAACGATGCAAATAATTTTTTGCCTTACAGTGTCTGTGTGGTTACATCTTTCTGTTTGTCCAGCAGGCAAGGATAAGGGGAAAGCCCCCATCTCTGGAAACAAGAAGGTTGCCAAGGCTCGGGAAAGTTCTCATTCTGGTTCCGAATCTGAGAAACCGGGCATGAGACCTGGGATGAAGAAATCTGTCATGAAGAAGGTGTGCATAGGAAACTATACATCAGACTATGCATAGCATTGCACATTGTGTATTTTCTCGGTGGTATCAATACTGCTGTTGACTGGAATGTGACAGTGTATGGATTTATCCCTGCAGCCCCTTGTTGATCCGACCCCAACCCCGACCCCTACCCCACCCCCTGAGGCTGATACGAGTGAGACCGAGCGGAGAGCGGCAGAAGAAAGCCGGGGGAGGATTACAGAGTACCAGAGTGCTATCAAGAGTTCCAGGTAAGTATCAGTGCAACAATTGTATTTCCTTTTTCAGTTGTTCACAAATTTCTCTAGGCGTTAGTGAAGTCATAACAGAAAGATAGAGACTTAACACTGTGGAAAGTATATATTGTACATGTATAATATAAGCACCAAACGAAAAGGTTATATTGCACAGGATCGGAGGCCCCAGCAATAACATACATGTAAGATGCATAGCCCCTTTTTAGCCGACCCCCCAAAAACAACCTACCAACTGCGTCATGAAGCGTCATATTTAATCAGCACATAAGAAATAATTAATTAACTCTACTTTGACATCATAAAGTAGTTTACTAATTCGACCAAAGCCTAACTTCACACTTACTGATTGAGCGACCATGGTGGTGAGTCTCCGCCGAGTAAGCCACACAAGTTCTCATCCTCTTATACTGACCTGTCGAACAACCAACCAACTTGGCGGGTGTGCATTATACCTTTTCCCAAGTATAGTCCCCTGCACAATAGTCACTTCCCTGGAATGGTTTTGGGTAGGTTGCGAAAGCCTGGGGACGAGGTTATAGAGACCCTGGTTCCTGTATTGTAGATCTCATAGCCGGTGTTCTCTTGGTGTTCCTCACAGGTCCCACTTGGAGAGCTCTCAGCGGCAGCTGACGTCCCTAGTGCACCAGCTGGCAGAGTGTGAGTCCGAGATGGAGGAGCATGAGCTGAAGCTGGAACTACTCCGGAAACAGCTCAAGGTTAGCCAAATGCTGGGGAAAATAGTTCAGTTGCTCATGTCCTGCATCTGAGTTTTATTAATTAGAATTCTATGGTACGTACATCTAACACTAACCTTAACCCTAAACCCTAACCCTACCTTCCATATACATGTTCTCTTATTACTACTATTTCCTATATGCAAACCGTCCAATATCCAGTGATATTGGATGGCTTGATGAACAGGCCGTTTAGAATCATGGGTGGTGTGTACGATATACAATAAATTTCTCACTGATTGGATAGCCATCCAATTAGATAGCTATATAGCCTTTTGCACTCATAAATGCACGTGCACAAACGCACACACTCTATAGATGGTAGAGGAAGCTCATGCTGGGTGTACGAAGAAACGTTCAGATTTGCAAGACCAGGTTTGTGTTAGTACACACTTTTGAAAGTTCAGAGGTGTAATACAATGTATGTAGAGGTTCACTATTATTATTTCTGTGGTAGAAGGCTTGTGAAGTCCTATAGTAAACTATTGGTGCTTTAAGCAGAATGCACTTGAATGCAGAATACATAGATCTTGAGGACCTAGGAGATGTTTACTTTAGTGTGTTGCAAAGGTTGTGACGTTCTGTAGTTAAATCTGTAAATTTACATGTAACTAGTACTCCAAGCCTTATAACGGGTCACTGACTACCTCTGTCAGTAACATAGAGAATATATCCACTGAAGTCTAATGTGTACTTGGGACTCATTGTAAGGAAATACACGCACTATATTGTCTCTGATTTCATTACCCACAGGTGAGGTCAACAAGAGACAGGATTTCCAGACACTCCACAGCCATCCAGGAAGTGGAGAAGAAGCTCAGTGAGGAGCGGGAGGGAAGGAGGAGGCAGCCTGCAAGGGAAGATACCTCGGTTGCTTCCTCGATTAGCGCCTTGGCTGTGAAGGACACAAACAAACCAATAGTAGCTAGCAGACAATCTGGCTCCATTGGTGTCCAAGGCGAGGGAAGGACTGAGTCGGTTTTGACAGGTGGTAGTTCTGTTACCCAGACAGTACCTGCTGAAGCCAGTAAGTCTCCGGGTGACACCCCATACCCCACGGTTACTGTAACAGAAGTAGGCACAGCTGTTACGATTTCGGAAACGCGGACTCTGTCGTCAAAGGCACAACTCCAACCAGAATTAAGTGACCACTCACCTTCCTCTCGCTCCCAGCAGCAACTTCTTTCGTCTCTGCCCATGACCACTACTGCTGGTCCAGCGGGATTGTCCCCTGCCGTTCCCGAGTATGAGATCATATCCGATGCCGAGAGCCAGAGCGATGATGTCATCTGCAGAGCCAGCTCTCTTGCTATGCCTGTTCTGCAGAGCAGTGAGCCACTTGTTTCCAGCGCACAGCTTCGTGAAAACCAACACAAAGAAATTGGCCCTTGGTCTAAGTTAGCAGTGCCGTCAAGACAGTTCGAAGTGGAGCCTGTTTCTGACGCAGAAGAATTCGTACCCCTGTCCCCTCTTGAGACAGAAATGGTTTCTGATTCGGAGGCCGCAGGACCTGCTAATAACCAGAAAGGTGAGTATTTCTCTCTTGCTGTTGCTGAAGGTGCACATCTATCGCCGCTCGAGATGGAAATGGTATCCGATTCAGAGTCGCAGGAGCCAAGATGTTCTGTAGTGCACCCCGACTCCGTGGCAGCAGACGTGACATTGAAACTGCCACCAACAATTGAAGCAATTTCAGACAGTGAGGACATAGAAGTAAAGAAATTGTCAGGCTTCAGCCTCAGCCCAGAAGCTCTAGGTATTGGTATTTGTATGGGCACCCATGCCGAAGCCCCACCCATCCCTCCTGAGGCCAGTGCTATCAAAGTAACTTCAGAGACAGATTTGGAGAAAGTTGCGTACAGAACTCTTGAAGTGGATCCAGAATCGCTTAGAAGAGATTACCAGCCGAGGACTGCCAAATTCCAAGAAATGTCACGCTACTCTCCGGTGCAAGTTGAAGCCATCAGTGATTCTGACAGTGAAGTTGATGTCATTGAAGTTTCCGATCCTCCAGCTTCACATGGAACAGCTTCCTGCAAAGCACTGCAGTATGCTTTGGAAAGTACTTTGGATAGCAGTAAACCTACCACTGTAACGGGGTTGTCTCAATTAGATGATCCTGCAGAACCTGAGATGGTCAGTATTGCATCTGCAAATTTCTCAGCGTCGCAAGTGAGCACTCCAGTTATTTGCGCCCCTTTACACACTGAAACACTTTCTTCTATAGAGGTAACAACTAATGAGCAGCTGAAACTTGCTAGTATTGAACCTGTAGGTTCTACAGAGGTGGACGCACAGCCTATTTTGGGATCTGCAGGCAGTCATACAATCATCCAGGTAGAAAAAGATTTACTACCTCCCACTAGTGATGCCATTGTAGATACCGTATCTCCGCCACAACCGGAGACCGGTGCTATCTCCAGCCTGAAGATAGCCAGCATCTGTAGCCTCTGTCCCTCCAGCAGTCTGGATGATATCAGCTCTGATACGGCATTTTCTCTCACTCCTCCATCTGCATTCGATGATGACCATGAAGCTGCCAGTGGCGAAACGCTGCATTGCAAAGACAGTGGAAGCAGCAGAGATGAGACGAAATCATCAGTTGCGTCATCAATCTCACAACTGCAGAGGGAACACAGCTATAGCCTTTCCCCCAATCTTTTTGAGATGCTCACCATACCACCTGAGCCTCTCCCTACCAAGAAGAAGAGGTGCACTAGAGATAGGAGTGACTCTCTTGGCAAAGAGGAGCATGGAGTGGAGGAGCCAACAGGAGTTCCTCCTCCCCCAACTGAAAAACACCCAATAGTTGATACAACACCATTACCAGCACTAGAAACATCTGTAGGCATTGCATCACAGGCTAAAGAATCATCAACTGAGTACCAATCACAGAATCCTAACAAGAGAAAATCAAAGCCTCCAAAGCGGTTGCAGCTAAAATGGTTTCGGGTGCCATCTGTGTCGTCATCGTCACCTATCGTATCTAGTCTCCTGTCGCCTGCCCTCACCTCCACCCTAGAGCAGACACTTCACTCGGCTCTGTCCCCAGGACTGTCAGCCCTTGTGTCTGCAGGCCACCTAGCTCAGATTCACAAACCTCTCAGTTCATCTTCTTGCTCATTACCTGGTCCTGGTTTGCATACATGCAGTTCCACCATTAGCTCACCTGGATCAGATTTCCCTGCTGAGACAGCTGCAACCCAAACTCTTGGAACGATGTCAACCTCATTAGAAGGTAAATCAGTTTCTCTGAGCGACAAAACACCTGGTGTGTCTGTCTTTCTCACCTCTGCTCTGATGAAGACCTTACAGACTGTGACTGTAGGTAATTTGATAGATCGCGGACTCCAGTGCTCCAAAGACCCAATGCAGACTATAGAGGTGGTTAGAAATAAAGTAGTGTCTGCTTCGACTGCTGAGTCTTCTTCCACTGGTAAGTTATTGCTGGGGGCATCCCAGCAGAATGCTGTACCAACCACTGGGGTTTCTGCCTCCACACCTTCGAAAAGTTTAAAGGCCACCTCTACACCTTCTATAAATGCGACCTCCTCTTCCTCCCATGTTTCCCCCAAGAGTCAAGCTTTCCCCTCTGCCACCAACGTCGCTACTTCCTCCCACTCTTCTGTGTCTGGAGTGACATCGTCTCTCACAGCTACCTGCATCTCCGCTGCTTCTCACCCACACACACCCTCCTCTGTTGCTGTGATCTCTGCTTCCCAGTCTGTACCAATACCTTCTGCTACTGTCTCCAGTAGCGTGTGTTTGACCCTCTCCACAGCCTCTGTGCAGTCTAAATCAATAGGCCGGGTATCAGTGCGTGACAGTGCATCTCTGTGTCCGTCTTATACTGGTAAACCAATAGTACGAGCTGAAACAAAGGTGGTCTTCACTTCACCTGTTCCCCACATGCAGACTGGCAGCAGTGCTCAAATGGCAGCATCTTTCAAACGAGGTGCTTCTTCTAGTAGTAAAGGGGTGACTGCCACAGCTCCTCCAGTCACTTCTACGGGTTTAACAAAGTCTGCCACCACAAAATCTGCTTTGTCTTCAAGCACTTCCGAAAGGAAATCTTCCCTAGATGTTCAAAGCAGTACTTCTTCTGGTTCTAAGGCAGTCTCCCAGCTTGCCATTGCCATCCCGCTCCCAACCGTTGGCTCTGCTCTCCAGACCTCAGTGGGTCTAAATTTCCCTGGCATGGTGCCTCTGCCCTTGTTGTCAACCCAGCTGGGTCTGAAACTCCCTAATTGGGGATCGCTGCTGCCTACTTTAGGAAAGTCTTCTACTGTAGTAGCCCCTGTTCACAGCCTACACACCGCCAACCTTGTATCTTCTAATGCAGGTGGTGTATCTGCCACAGTACGGTCTTCAACGAGCACTGTGCCTGCAGTAACAGCGACAGCCAGCACCCGTTCCTCATCACTGCCTATTGTGTTGGCTGTACCTCCTCTTGCCACATCTTGCCCTGTTCCGGTGTCTGTCACCAGCCTAGGCAGCATCCAGTCATCACTACTGCTCCCTCCTCAACGTGCTATGACAACTTCTGTTTCAGCTGATTCAACTATCTCGTCGTCACTGCTTACAAAACTTCAGTCGACTGCTGTCCCTTCTGTGATAGCAGCTCCAATTTCGAAGGCCATATCAGTCACCTCTCATTGCAGCGTACAGCCGCAAGCAACAACCTCTACCTCTACTAGTAATCCCCCCTCTGCAGCAATCACAGCAAATGCTGTCCTGACACCAGACGGCCTGTTCATAATCCCTCCTTCCGTGTCTACTACTGTTCTTTCACTTCCCAGGGTGATATCAGACCTGCCGTTAGAAGTCCATTTTTCTGGCATAAGTGAGGCTGCATTGAGTTTGCTTACTGCCAGGAGAGACACTAGAAAGGATGACAAAGGCGCTTCTCTAGCCGCCTCAGATACATCTGCTACCTCTACTCCAGTATCAAGCATGCCCATTACAACTCCTTGTAACATTTCTTCTGGATCTGGCTCGACAACAATCCATTCCACTTCAATTTTGGGAAGATTGACATCGGCAGAAACTGCTAGAGTTGGCAGCAGTGCTTCTTCACCTGCCCCCTCTCAAGTTTCTAAACAGGATACCGCTGGTTCACTGTCTACAGGTTCCACTGCTTCTTCAGCACAAGCTTTCACCTCCAAAGTATTATCTCGCTCTACTGCATCTAATAGTTTTACAGAAGCTGGGGGAGAAGCTGTGAGTCCTGCCCCCAATCAGGCACGTCTAGTTTCAGGCCCTGAGCACTCCTCGAAACCATCAGCTGCAAAGTCAGGTGTTGCACTAAAAGTCCCTCTTGCTGGCACATCTTTAGGAAGGAGAGGGTCTGGCCCACCATTCACCCAGCAATTGAAATCTCAGCCATCAACGTCCAACACAGCAAGTGCCCAGCACTCAGGACTTATGCCATCAGTGATAGCAGCTGTTTTCCCTGCCACTGCTGAACCAGGAAAGGAACGAAGAGGTTCACTCCCACTGCTACTTGCGAGGTCAAAGCCCAAGACTGCCAAGGCTCCATCGTCACTTGCTACAAGTGCCAGTAGTTTGCCAAAAGGCATAATACCACTGCCCGCTATCAGCACAGCCAGTGCAAGCAAGTGGGACCTTCAGGGTTTTTCGACCGAGATTCAGAACTTTCAGGAGCAGCTGCAAAAGCATCTGAAGGAGCAGAAGACGCTGCTGGCTGCTGCAGTGCAGGCACAAGGCGGAGCAAGCCAGCCAGTGAGCTCTATGCTGGCCAAATCCTTAGACAAACAGGAATCAACGTCAACTACCGATGCCCCTTTGTCTTCCAATCCACCTAGTGCTACACCTACAGTAAAGGAAAGCTCACATTTCCAAGTCCTTCCTGGAAAACATATTGTTGCTAAGATGCCAGAAAGATCTTCTTCTGCACCAGAAAAGTTAACTACTGGATCAGGAAGACCAGGATCAGGAAGACCAGTGTCTTCCCTGACCAAACAAGCTTCTAGTAAAGATAAACCTGCTAAACTAGTTCCACGAGTTGCATCTAAGATTCCAGACAAGTCATCTTCTGCACCAGGAGAGCTAACTACTGGATCGGAAAGACCGGCGTCTTCCCTGACCACACAAGCTTCTAGTAAAGATAAACCTGCTAAACTAGTTCCACGAGTTGCATCTAAGATTCCAGACAAGTCATCTTCTGCACCAGGCGAGCTAACTACTGGATCAGAAAGACCGGCGTCTTCCCTGACCAAACAAGCTTTTAGTAAAGATAAACCTGCTAAACTAGTTCCACGAGTTGTATCTAAGATTCCAGACAAGTCATCTTCTGCACCAGGCGAGCTAACTACTGGATCAGAAAGACCGGCGTCTTCCCTGACCAAACAAGCTTCTAGTAAAGATAAACCTGCTAAACTAGTTCCACGAGTTGTATCTAAGATTCCAGACAAGTCATCTTCTGCACCAGGCGAGCTAACTACTGGATCAGAAAGACCAGTGTCTTCCCTGACCAAACAAGCTTCTAGTAAAGATAAGCCTGCTAAACTAGTTGTACGAGATAGTACCGAGCTTGTTTCAACAGCAAGGCGTTCATCATCACCAAGAGCAAGTAGAGCTGTTTCAGCCTCCATGAAGCAGGCAATTAAACCACAGGCCAAAGGAGCAGCAAGCCAGCAGACAACAGCCGGGCAGACACAGAAGGAATCGGGTGTGAGCAAAGCGCTGAAACTGTTAGGAGTGGAGACGTCCATTGAGCAGCTAAGGCAAACTTGGCTTTCCGATTCTTCACAGTGTCCTGGCCTGAACGTTGAAGAAGTACTGGAGAACATCAGGCCCACTCCTAACCTCTCCTCCCTCTTGCACCCTGGCAGAAGAATGCCTCTAGCCAGCATGTCTAGAAAGATTGCCACCTTCTCCCCACCTGAGTCAACGCGCATCATTCCTGAGAGTGTCCTCTCTGCGGCTGAGAGGCTGGAGAGCGGAAAGTCATTAAGCAACAGAGAAACCGAGAAAGAGGCTCAAGGTACTGGCGACTACACTCCTTACGTATCCCCACTTCTGGCGTTTCGGTCCTATCGCCTCAGTCCGTTCTACCGCACCCATTCAAAGCTGCCCCTCTCTTCACTCACCCATTCCAGCAAACTCCACCCTAAGAGGATTTTGTGCCGCTTCGAGCAGCTAGGCATCTGCAACGACGCCAAATGCTCTGCCCAGCACCTCAAGAACATCGCACCCTCCAGGGAAGAACTCGTCCAAGACCTCGTAAGCTACGTGCCAACGATCGCTGGTTGCTCTCAGGACGATCTTTCTACTGTAGACAGCAACCTTCCGGAGCTACAGAAAGATATTTCCGACAAGATTGCTTCTTTCTCTGCCAACCTGATTCAGGCGTATGGTGGTAAGATCACTGACGAGCAACTCTATCTGCTGACCGCCCACCGTGTAAATGAGGAGATAGCGAGAGTGAATCCTTGTGGGCGGAAGAACCTGAGCTATGCCAGCTGGGGAGAGCGCCACTGGGTCTCCGAGCAGCAAGACAGGACAGGTTTGTGCTTATGTGGATATGCTCGTACAGCAGCGTTTCAATGTGTTAAAGCTCTTTAGGGCCCATAGCAGATATATTCGCACAACAACATTAGCAAACAATTTTTTTTCAAAATCGCCAAAAAAAAAAAAGTTTAGGCGTCCGGGATTGGAATGTTCATTCCATATGCGGAAACTTACCACACACACCATCGAGTGGTATGTCAGCTTTGGGCCTGCAAAGGGCTTTTAAACAAAATCGATTTTTGCGCCGCTATATCCGGTATAGGCCCTAAAGACAAGAACAAGCGTGACTGTTTCAACTTGTAGCCGAGCACAGCGAGGCCAATAATCACATTCTGT
>CBDBCZ010000007.1:125000-140000 GCA_965203295.1 Nitrospirales bacterium
CAGTTATACTGGTTGTACTGGTTATAGTAGTTGTAGTAGTTGTACCAGTTGCCCTGGTTGTACTAGTTATAGTAGTTGTAGTAGTTGTACCAGTTGCCCTGGTTGTACTAGTTATAGTAGTTGTAGTGGTTGGAGTGGTTGTAAATTAATGGTAGTACCGTACTCGCTCTAATTATCCGAACATTCTAATTTCTCGAACGCAATATTTTAATTATTTAAATCGCTCTAATTCGCCGAACATACTCGTGTTCTGGTTTTTATAACCACTCTAATTAACCGAATACAGAAAATATAATACAACCTAGCTAGTTTCAATCAGTTTTTTTCTGCCAAAAGTTTCTTTGCTCGCGCTACTAACTTCTTCTTCCCGCGGAGTGTCAGGATGCACGGGATTTCCAGCCCGCCTTGAACGAGTGGGGAGCGCCGCCGCCTCCCCGTTACCTCGCAGTTCACCTCTCCTCCGTGGCCCAAGAAATGCCAGAATATGCGGCTGAGTTCTCTGGGTAGATGTCCAACGATTATTTTACTGTCGGTCTCTTCACTGCTGCCTTTTGCAACAGCAACGGCGAATCTGTCTTCTCGGTTTCCATGCAAAAACATTCTAATTTTACTCGAACGCCGATAATTCTATTTTTGATACGTTCTAATTAACGCCGAACAACTGAAAAAACAATAATTTTTAAGCGTTCGGATAATTAGAGCGAGTACGGTATATATAGTTGTAGTGGTTGCACTGGTTGTAATGATTGTACTGGTTGTACTGGTTGTAGTAATTGTAGTAGTTGTAGTATTTGTAAGTAACCCACCTTTGTAATCAAGTGTGCTTCAAGAGCTCAAATCATCCAGCAGTAGTAGCCGTGCACCTTGGCTCATTCGCAAGCTTGAGTTCAATTATTATTGTGAGCATACACAATATACACATGCTCAGTCTTACTCGTGTCATTTTTTTTTACGAGAGTGAATATCACAATGGCCACGCAAGTGGACTGCACTTATGCAAGCATGATAGTTAAGCTGCAACTGAGATAACCATATCCATTCTTGTAGTGTATAGGAGTTAGGTTTCAAAGCATACATAGGTAGTTTCAAGCTACATTCCATTGTAATAACTACCTTAAACAACTTGTCATGTCAAATTCAATTAATACATACCTATGCTTTAAAGCCTAACGCCTACCTTCCACCTGCCATTCAAGTAGCCACTAGGTAGTCAACATATGTACATGCAGTGAGCTAGCTATCTAGACTAGCTACAATGAAGCAAGAAGTATTGCGTGTGTTCTTTGCAGTAGCCATTTGTCCAAGTGTGATTCTACTACTAGCTAGTGATCACACTCATGGACTTGCCATCAGTGCGGAAAATGAGGAAACCAGTCCAAATTGTTGCTCAAGTGACTGCTACTACTCCTATCACCACTCTGAAATACGAAAGTCGAACCAAATGATTAATGGAGACACACAGTTGTCTAAGAATCCAGGGAGCAGTAATGCATTGAGCAGCTTTGAAGGCATGACTGAATCTTCTGAATTGCTTGTAAGTGAAAGCTCTACTTGTACTGCAACTTGGTTCATTCCCAAACTATCCGGTAATAGCACTACTTGTGAGTGTGGTAGTTCTCTGGGAGGTATAGTAAAGTGCTCCAACAGTTCAGGAAAGGTTCGTTTGCTTCGGTGCTATGGCATGACATTTGGTGTCAATAGATCCACACTAGTGGTTGGATCGAGCCTGTATGGATGTGTTAATACGAGGGGCGTCAATCCTTACAAATCTCTCCCATCGAACACTTCTGAACTAAACGAATTGTGCAGCAGGTTTCACAGAAAAGGGCAACTTTGTGGTAGTTGTGAAGAAGGGTTTGCACTGCCAGTGTATTCCTACAACTTTAGTTGTGTGAATTGTACGAATCATTATGGAAGCAACTGGATAAAGTATTTGGCTGTGTCCTTCCTACCTCTTACACTGTTCTTTATTGTAATAGTGACTTGTAGAGTTAGGGTAACTTCAGGTGTGATGAATGCCTTCATTTTACTATGTCAGATAATATCACTTCCAGCTCTTGTTCGTGCATTGTCACTAGCATTGGAATTTGTTTACGGTAGTGGCAGTACTGTATTTTCTGTGTTTGCTGTTACTATGTCGTTCTATAACATGTGGAGCTTAGATTTCTTTCGTCTTTTGTACCCACCATTTTGCTTGCATCCTGAGACGACTACTGTTCAAATCATAGCTCTGGATTATATCATAGCTGTCTGTCCATTGGTGCTACTTGTTGTAGTGTACCTGTTTGTTAAGCTTCATGACTCAAACTGTAAATTTGTCGTATGTTTGTGGAGACCATTTCACAGATGCTTCCTACGTTTTAGAAATAAATGGAACATCAAAACTTCACTGATTGATTCGTTTGCCACTTTCCTTCTTTTGTCGTATATGAAGTTCCTCTCTGTGTCCTGTGACCTTCTCACTCCTGTGACAATTTACAACATTGATGGTGAAACACTGAGCAAACAGTATCTCTACTGGGATGGGACCATTGAATATTTTGGAAGTGAACATCTACCGTATGCCATCCTTGCTATAACAGTGATGATCGTTTTCAATATTCTTCCTTTGCTTCTTTTGTGTCTTTATCCATGCAGATGGTTTCAAAAATGTCTAAACTGCTGCAAATTTCGAAGTCAAAGCTTACACATTTTCATGGATACATTTCAAGGCTGTTACAAGGATGGCACAAATGGCAGCCGTGACTGTCGATGGTTCGCGGGACTCTACTTGTTCTTTCGGATCCTCATTATAATATTAGTGATAGTGACTTTTCCTCATTTATCACTTCCTTTGCTTGGATGTACAGTGCTTGTTGTACTTTCATTAACGGCTGTGTTTCAACCTTACAAGGATAGTGTTCACAACCGTATTAATATATTCTTTCTGGTACTAATAGTCTTCCTTGTATTTTCAGCTATGGCAAGGTATGTAGCCGTGCCCGAAATCAAACGGTTTAAATACATTGCAGATGTTATGATAGCGTTGTCTTGTTCCGTTCCTGTGGTGTACATTGTTGCAGTTGTCCTCTACAAACTCTTTGCCCACCGGATGTGGGTACGAAAGTTGCGTCAAAGATTGTGTCGAATATTTATAAAACCAGAAGAGGAAGATTTTGTGAGAATGCTTCCTGAAAGAATGGTTAATATGGAGGAATGTGCTGCATTGTTAGCCGATCCAATGGAAGTGGATACGTATGGATATGGTGAAGACGTTACTGAATCTACAAACTAACAACTATAACATTGTGATAACTGTCATTATTGAGCTGCAAATTTATTTTTTTAGCTATTGTTGTAGCGTTACATGTAGTATAGTGTGTCTGTACCCCCAAATTTTGACTGTAAACGTGTACTACCAAGACTACAGTGTTTGCGAAGTGTAAACCATGTTCACTATGGCAAGTAGCCCTGACGTATATTGGAATAATTTTTGCAATGAACTGCTGTAAAGTTTTATAGTGTGTATAGATGGTGTAGATAATTATTGTACTCTGTACATTTTAGAAAAGATTGGAACATCGTATAACTTCACTGATTGATTTATTTGCCACTTCTATTTCAAATGAACATAATGAATCTCCATTAATTGAGCTCAAAAAGATGCCAAGTGAGACATACAAAGAATAGACTCCCCCTCACCCCCCCCCCCCCCCCCCAAAAAAAAAAGAGAAAAAAAAAGTATTGTAGCATTTACCAAGGCTGTCATTTTGTCAGCTCTGCCATTAGGCCACTGGAATCCCATCTGTAGGACGTCAGCTTTTGTTTTGACACTTCAAAAAAAAAGTATTGTAGCATTTACCAAGGCTGTCATTTTGTCAGCTCTGCCATTAGGCCACTGGAATCCCATCTGTAGGACGTCAGCTTTTGTTTTGACACTTAGTATGCTTTCAATATCTGTGAGGAGATATGACTAATACTTCATTATTTTTACCCCGCGGCGCGTAGGCGGCGGCGGGGTTAAGCAATCGGTTCTGTCTGTCTGTTCGTCTTTCTGTTGTCTGTCTGTCGCCTCAAAAATGGGGTTTTCTCGCGCTTTACCGGGTTAAGCGATTGGTAAACACGACAGTAACATTAAAATCAAAAAAAAAATATGTCCGGTTGTGTACCTGATAGTTGCCAAAGCGGTTCCATTCGCTGCATCTGCAGCTCTTTCTTATTTAACAACGGTACATTCTGCCATTTTAATACGGTCACAACTAGAATACGATAGAGGCCGGGAATATACGGACTCTGGTCACGTGTTCATATTGGCAATCAGTCACGCCCACAGATACGCATACACGAGCGCTGTACACTCTGCGTGCGGATACACAGCCAGCGATATACACTTTGCCAACTACTCCATCGACCCAGTCTGCAGTCCTGCTAGGTCCAAGTTGTGAATTATGCACCGCGGGGTATGTCTCTGCTAGAGACTTCTAGTTAACAGGAGAATCACAATGGTATAATTATGTCTGATACTTCTTTCATACCACAATTTATACATGTCCATGCCCCATTTTCACCCCCGTCTTGACACTTGCTATGCAGTGTATTTATAGCCCCGTTTACACGTATGAACCGGATTACACTAAACCGGATTGGAATCCAGATTAGCGCTTGTCCACATGTGTGCTGCGAGGCCAAATTAACCCATTACTTATCCGCAGCCTAATCCACTTCTAAACCGGGCCAGCTGTTTACACACACACTATTCGCGCCTAATCCGGATTCAATCTGAGTTCAACCCACATCCTGATGTGAGTTACGTAATCCAGTTTCCAAACCAAATTAACGCGTTTACACGAATCCGGTTCACTTTAAACCGGATCCTGAACCGGTTTAAACGCCTAGTGTAAACGGGGCTTATGATCCATCCCGAGTCAGCAATAGCGCTCTCAAAGAAACAGAAAAATCTATCGATGAGTTCAGTATAGAACTCAGATGGAAATGGCACATTATTTACGAGCAATATGCATTCCACTGCTCAGTTATGTGTACTACAAAAAATGGGCCAGTGTACCTCATTATTTATGAGCGATATGCATTCCATTGCTCAGTTATGTGTACTACAAGAAATGGGCCAGTGTACCTCATTATTTATGAGCAATATGCATTCTATTGCTCAGTTATGTGTACTACAAGAAATGGGCCAGTGTACCTCATTATTTACGAACAATATGCATTCCATTGCTCAGTTGTGTGTACTACAAGAAATGGGCCATTGTACCTCATTATTTATGAGCGATATGCATTCCATTGCTCAGTTGTGTGTACTTATAAAAATGTACCAGTGCACCTGCATACCATTTTGCTACTGTGGAGGGACCAATAACCAGTGACAAACATCGCTGCTCCTCTTCCGCCCCTCCCCCACACCCCCGTACCACAGGAGCCATTCCTGATTCCCTGGAGGGAGGAGGTGGAGCTTTCTCAGGACAGAGTGGAGGAGATCAGGCAGCTGTTTCAAGGTACGTTACTCTCTCCTCAAACAGTTCTTCTAATTCTAGTAGGCTATTATGGGTTTGCCTAGTATGAAACATTGTTTTGGAGGACAGTGGAATCCCTCTAATGTGAACACCTTGGGGACCTGGTGTAAAGTGTCCTGTATAGTGAGGAACCCCTCTATTGTGGACACCTTGGGGACCTGGTGAAGTGTCCTGTATAGAGAGGTGTCATCATTTCGAAGGCAGATTTATACTCAGTAAGCATATTTGGGACATAGAAAAGTGTCCCTAATACAAAGGTGTCCTTATTTCAAGGGTGTCCTTTAAGAAGGGGTTCCACTATAGTGGATTTTCAAGTTATGTCATTACATTATGTGTTTCGTAACTTTAGAAATGTTGCAGGCTAAAACATTTGCATACTTTCGGGATATAGCCAGCTTAACGTACCTTTTTAGTTTTAGCTCGTGTGTACAGGGTTAAGTTCAGTATTTGATCAGCCTAAACCACGGAGTTGTAGCTCTACCAAACGTGTGTACTGCATGACCAAGTAGAGCAAGGTTCAAACTTTATAATCAAGTTTATTGCAAGTATTTTCTCTCTTCTCTAGACTCACTTGAACTCTGCTCGAGCAGTGGGGTGTCACCGAGCTGCGATTCACTAGCCACAACCAGTAGCCTCGATTGCCCACTGAGCACCCAGGACCCAGCAAACACGACTCCTGCAAGCGTCCAACCCCCTTCCGACACCCCGTCTCCTATGGATTCTGAAAACACCCACCTCCCTACGGACAACCAACTCATTGCAAACACCCAGCCCCCTGCAAGCATTCAACCTCCTAAAATCATCTCCCTCCCTACTGGTGCCGAAGTCCTGCTGACCCCACTCCTCCCTGATTGCCTTCCACTATTCCAAAACCTGGTTCTCTTCGAAGCCACCCACGGCAGTCGACAGCAGGCCCAGGCCATAATTGAGGGGCAGCTAGCCACGTGGCCCAAGGTAGTGGAGTACTGGATACTCCTGGCCCGGCTGGGAGAGAACCAGAAAGAGTGCAGGTTAGATTACTGAAGAGTGCAAGTGACATTACTGAAGCATGCAAGTAGGATTACTGAAGAGTGCAAGTGAGGTTACTGCAGAGTGCAAGTAAGATTACTGAAGAGTACTAGTGAGATTACTGAAGCATACACATGGGTTTACTAAATTATTTTGTACCAAGTCGTTCTTCAGGAAATAACCCCAGGCTCTCTTTTTGGAATAGTGATGAACGGACGAGAGCTTGGTATCTTTTCTCACATGTTCTAACTTACTTGTGATTATAGATAGCTCGAAACGATCGAAAAACTGCCTGCATTTCTTCTCTTGCTGTTGCTTCAGTACCCAGTCTATGGCACCAACAAAACGTAAAGATTAGCTAGGAGAAGTTTGGATTGACTGCCTTTCCCTATCCTCTCCTCAATTTCTGAACTGTCGCTATGCTCACCTACGCACAGTTGCATGTGGCAGTCCCGGGTAGAAATCGGATACTGTATTTCGATCACGTCTCTGCGTTTGAAACGTGGTATCTCTGAATTCAAATGCAGTGCTGTGTACATGCAACAGCTATCCATGCATTGACCCAGCATGTTTGAGTTTTGCCCGTATCAGAAGTTCAGAGAGATTGCGTTTTGAATACAAAGACACGATCCAAGTACGTGACTGAATCATGGAATACGGTAGTACTCCATATGTAGGGATAGCGCCCTACATTTCCTTACCCAGGATGATCACCGTAGATGCCCTAGGCTGTGATTTGTAGCTACTCTGTTATGCATTGGGCTGTGATGTGTAGGTAGTCTGTGAACCCATTACGGTGTAAGTTATATTTCCTTTGTTGTTGTGGAAGTGCATCCCCACATGAATGGCACTTTTGCACTTTTTGATGAAGTGTTTATATTCAATTTCTACCCTGGACTGCCACAAATATATCTTTCTATCTTCGCCCTCTCTCCTGCAGGGACGTCTTACGGAGAGCAGTACTACACTGCCCTCAGAGAGCTGAGCTATACTACCATGCAGCAAGACTGGAACTCTCCTCACAGGTAGTACCGCATGGCCTAGCCTGTTCCCAGACCTTCCCCTGTCTCATTCCCAGACCTTTCCCTGTCTCATTCCCATGCCGAACCATTTCAAGGCTGAGATGTGGTAGTATCCTCACATACGTAGGTTCTGTAATACTTGCACCGCTCCACATAGTTATTGAATACCCGTGGATTTGTAGTTCATTTTTTTGCTGTTGATGATTTGAAGACCACTGCACCGGGTGATTAAGGTCTTCTGTTTTGGTGAACCTCTGGGTTAGGGTTTCATGACCCCTCGCTGTACTTGTTTTGGTCCTTTGTTGAATTATTTGGAAGATCCGTACAATTATTTTGGGTTTCACCGCTGGTCTGATTTTGAAAGGAGTTGCTATAGTCTCATACCCAATTCCTGGAGTAAGTCAAGAAATTAGAGACATGAGTGTACATATGAAGAAGTGGTAAGAAGTAGCCAATATCTCGATACTTACAATGGGTTTTAAAGGACTCCTACGTTAAAGCAGACCCAAGGCTGGTGTTCTTTAGGCCGGTCACGTGTAATCTCCACTGCTGCAGGACACCACGGCAGCAGGACAGGACGGCTCGGTGAGTTCGGCAGTGCAGTGGCTGCAGAGGGGAGTGGGGCAGTTCTACTGCACCGTGGAGGAACAACCCATGGATGTTCAGCACACACTGTTGCTGTACAGGTGAGGTTCTCATATCAGGCGCATATTTGTGTGTGTAGTTGCAGAACTTAAATACAGTGTAGGCATTAAGAAGCAAAGAACAGAAGCAAAGCAACGTACTCAGACCAGTTGCTCTAGTTAGAGATTGCCTTGTATACTTGTGTCAGTAGAACAAAGCCATATATACATTCTATCTCCTGAAACCTTCGCAGTTAGGGTGGTGGAATATTGAGAAAGCTTCACATACATTGTTTTACCCAACCTAGCTGTATTCTACTCTATATACAACTATTGCATAGACACACACACACACACACACACACACACACACACACACACACACACACACACACACACACACACACACACACACACACACACACACAGGAGGCTGCTGGGTCAGCTGGTGCCCTACGATTATCCCCTCCCTAAGTTGTCCAACAGAGTTGATCCCAAGCTACTCAAGAAACAACTAGTGCCTCTCTGGATGTGCTACTGGTAATACCATGTACATGTAACATGTGTACACATTAGAGGCCCTACACTGCTAACTGTAACCTGCATCACTAAGGCTTGTTTGTTGTTTGTTTGTCTGCATGTTTACTTTATACTGCAAGAAAGTCTTCTGCCATTGTAGTAGGCGGTAGTTGTTGAAATGCGTTCTACTGGGGTGGTAATAACTTTGTCCTCCACGCTTCTCAAAACCATTTCTACCTAAGAAAAGAAACTCTTCTGGATACCAACTTACCCGAAAAGAAACTCTTCTGGATACCAACTTACTCGAAAAGAAACTCTTCTGGATACCAACTTACTCGAAAAGAAACTCTTCTGGATACCAACTTACTCGAAAAGAAACTCTTTTGATGTTTTGACTGGTCTTTTTCAGGGCCTGTGACGAAGACTAGAGCATCTAGTGAAAATGTCAAAATTGGTATCCAGTGAGTTTTCCTTTCATGTGCAAACCCAACTGAGAAGCCCCCTCTTCATTTGATCTACCCATTGAATATCACGTTCCTCCTACTTCCTCTCTCTCCAGTCTGCTTGTAGAATTGACCTCCAACTCAAACTCCGCCCCCTGTTCCAGCGAGTTCTCCCACTACGCCACAGAGGATGCCTTCGAGTCGGCAGTCCACTCCGTGCAGGAGGGGGAGGGGCGTCGGCAGCTGTGGAGGGAGTACCTGAGCTACGTCAGGTCCCAGGCCCTGCAGGGCAGGAGCACCGTGCAGAACTTCAAGGTAGGTGCTGTACTGTGATGTATGTTTTTTGTTTGTTTTTTTCCCTATAATAAACTCCATCTAGCAAGCATGCACAAGGGACAAAAAAAACTAAGCAAGGTAAAAGGAAAAAATGGCCAGAAGAGGACTGAGAAATAAATCAATTCATTTCAGTTCAATAAGTACATATGTAGTACATTCAAGTCTCACATGGTTTTAGTAGCCTGTAAAATACCGTACTTCCCATGAGAGTAAATATGTAGTTAAATTTGCGTACCTCCCGTAGAGTAAATATGTAGTTAATTTGCGTACTTCTCCTAAGAGAGTAAATATGTAGTTAAATTTGCGTACGTCACATAAGAAAGTAAATATGTAGTTAAATTTGTGTACGTCACATAAGAAAGTAAATATGTATATAGTTGAATTTGCTGGCAACTCCTAGTAGCTGGTATGCGTTACTAACTGCCATCCTTCTCTGCCCGTTTAAGAGCGCATTCTAGAGGCACTGGGATGTAATTCATTGTGTTGAAGAACTAGAAAGTATAGTCCAGCTGGGCATTAAGTTTACTTATAATGTAGCTGTTCAGACGTGGTCTCGTATTGTCTTTGTGACCGGAAACACGCTCTACAGTGCTAACGATAGATCTTGGACAAATGGCAGTGTTGTAGTTGCCTGAAGAAACTCACCAAAGTGTGATTGAAATGTCGCAGACAAAGTTTTTTGCATATCACTGCCATTTGTCCGAGATCTATTGTTAGTATTGTAGTTTCAGTGCAGTAACATGACTCTCAAGGAACATATAACTCAACTCTACACAAACATGTTCTATTGCGCATGTACACTCACACAGCTCTTTTCTGACTGTGTCCTGCGAAGTCTGGTGGCAGTGGAGTGGACACACCCCTTTCCCCTCCCCCTCTATGGCCAGCCGGACCACTACCACAGCTACTTCTTTCACAACGAGGTGACGTGGGAAACCGGGCAGGATAGGGGGTAGGACTCGAGCTTCTCATAGGAGGGTGAACCTTTGCAACAAAGACCAACTTGAAGGGATCTATGGGATTTTGAATCGTGTACCTAGATCTGATTGGTTGAGGTCACTAAATTATTTAGAGTATAACCAAGGAGACAAAAAAAACTTACTAGCCTCGAATACAATAAGCAAGGATTTAAAAGAAAATGATTAACTAGCCCCTGCTGGTCTTCTAAGAGCTGGAGCTACAGCTATGTATGTTAGCAACGTAGAAGTTGTGTGTAAAGTGCAACCATATGAGGTTGGATATTCATCTGTTTTCTGTATACAAATTTTGTTGTCTACCCAGTCACATCGTAGGTTAGGACATTACGCACACAGTAAGTTGTCTACGATCTGCACCACTGCTAATTTTACTAATTTTCATAGCAGTAGATTCCTTGAATAGCAGGGACGTTTCATGATGAACAGAATAATGAAGACATCGCTTCTTCTCCCAGGTGATTGAGTTGCTCTTGAGTTGCCTGCCATTCACATCCAGCTACAAGCTGGCCGTACTTCAGCGATTCTCAGCTCTCTTTCCCCGTAACCCTGTACTTGTTGCAAGGTCAGAGGTGTCTCATTAATACAGAGGTCATTTCATTGTCTTTGATTCTTTAACTGGGGGCAGGAAAGATATTGCATTCACCTTAAGAGAATCTGGTGGCATGTCCCCCCCCCCCCCCTCCGCTAGATGTGTCTGAGACTGCAACGGGCTGTGAAAATTAGCTATCATTAATTCAACTTTTTGTTTTATGGGTATGAAACTCTGTACTCGAGAGATGCTCAGTATATAGTGTTTGAGCTTGTGGTATGTGGTATGCTAGAGTGGCACTGCCCACCTGTTGTGGTTGTATTCCATTCTGTAGGCTGGTGGAATGTGCTCTGGACCAGACCCCTGAGCAGGTGAAGCTTGCCCAGGGGGCACTTGCTTCCTACCTAGCAACAGACCCACAGTGCCACTTTCTGTGGAGTATGTAAGTACAATGACAGCTGTGTGTACATGTGTGTATTTGTTGTCAGATTATTCTGGTTGTTGGTGCCTTGCTTGGGTGTGTGGGGGCATTGTTTTTAAGAAAGTCTACTTTAGATCATAATTAGAATAAACCCATAATCATTTAGAGCATTAGGTTCTGTATAAGCCCGGAGGCCTATCTAGTGCTACAAAAGAGCTATATATAGCTGCTTGTTAGCTAGGAGTTTCTAGTCATTACCAGGTACTACGCCACACTGATGAGGCCCAAATAGCCGCTGTCTGCAGTTGCAATAGCAGGTTCTCCCTTTCATTGATATCTAACTATCTCACTCCCTCATTTGTGATAAGTCTAGCTTACTACTCCGACTGCTCATCTACCACGGGGCAAGCAGACTAGCTGAGAGACAATGGTACATTTCTCCAGATAAAATGCTGTGGCTGGTTTCCATTTTAGGAAGTAGCTATTAAGTTTTGTACAGAAAGACATCGCTATATAGGCTAAAGTGCTATGGTGAGAAACTGCACTAGATTATACCAACTAGGTTTTGCTGTACTCAGGAATGGAAAAGTGGTGAGGATGGAAGAATGTTACAGCTACATATAGATATCTCTGAGAAAGCACCACTCTCTATAACTGCCTCAGGTTACAGTTAATATATAGGATGTATTGAGATATGGTGCACCTTAAGCGTAAGAGTGTTTTTGATAGTAAGAAAGACCATCTTCATCCCATCTCCCATTACCAACAGGGCCATTTCAGTAGAGCTGAGACTAGGACACACGAGAGAGGTAGGCCGGCAGCTAGCATGCTAGTTTCACCTTTGGGTCTTCCCAAGCAGAGAGCTGGCTTGTGTACATGTGTGCATTGCCCTTGTGTGTCATTCTTCTGCAGGCACGCTGGATGTACCACCAGGCTGTACTGGCCCTTCCCATTCACGCAGAGATCTGGAAAGAAGTATATAAGCCAACATATCCACTTTCTGCGTTCTAACATGGCATGGCTAATAACTTGTACTGATGTTTGTCTTAGTGCTAATTTTACAGTACTTTTGTGTTGCTATCCTATAGATTTTACTCACATGCACACACGTACACACACTCATGCACACTGCACACATTCTCACTGCACACGTTTTCACTGCACACACACACACACGCACACACACACCACACACACACACACACACACACACACACACACACACACACACACACCACACACACACACACACACAGTTTCTACTGTTTGAACTTAGGGAACTCATTGCTTTGAAGTCTCCACCCTCCAATCCTATACTGCTACTGGACATAGTCAAGAAGACCCAAGAGATTGGGCTCAATCTGAGGCCTTTTCTTAAAGAAGCCCTCAGAATGCCATCTGCCCAGTAGCTCAATCACAGGAGTACGTACATCAACCACTTAGTATATAGATAGAATGGAATTCTAACACACTCTTCACAGCAGCTACACACTCTAGTCCACCACAGGCAAGGATCTATACTACTCTTCCTTTCTTACTTTAGCTGTAGAGCGCTCTTCTTAGGAGCTCAAAACAGTTAATGTTCCCACTTCTATTTAGCATTTGAATTAATAAACTTTAAAAAAAAAAATATGGGTACAACTTTGATGGAACAATCTCAAACTACTCAGCAAAAACAACATTAATTTTGTTTTATTAATCATTTTAGCATACAGTCTTCATCTCATACGTTTCAGTTGCACTTTGTAAATTCTCAGTCAGCCCTGTTTCATCGATCTAAGGACCTCAACACTTGATCTTATCAGGCAGAAGATGCAGCTGACTGATGTTGATCTAATCTGGACTCACCGTGATGCCCCTCTACAGTCTCAAATCAGCTTCAGTTGTGGTACTGTTCATTTCACTGTAGTGTATCTTTTTGTTGTGTTGTATTGCGTTATTGTTTGTAAGACCAACTGTGATGTGTTGTAAAATCAGTATTCAGTATTCAAGAGTATTTGAAGCAACCCAATCAAGTCAACCATTGCGTGCGCAACCTTTAACTACATGCCGTACTTCTGCTACTGAGAAGTAGAAGCAAAAAGGAAGAAAGAAGAAGAAGCAGGACATATACGTATGCATGAGCCATACCAAGAAATTGACAGTGCATGCCTACACATAGAGAGGTGTTTAAGTTTCCAATCTGTAAACACATTACATTGTGTATTATGAATACTGATTAGCTTGTTTTCCGCTTTCTTAGTCTGAGATTGTGAAAACATAATTTTTGCCATTACGGCTGTGTTTTCACTCTTGAACTCCCTCTGCAACTCAGACAGCAATCCCGGCCCCTTGTCAATATGACAACTCCTTTTTTACAGTGACGTACATGCATGCATGTACATGTAACATCGATAATATCACAGCAAGAGTGGAATTTCCTGAAATGCATTACAAGAAAATTTGACAGAAAACTTGGCATTTCAGGCACAGTGTGGTATATATAGGACAAGGCAGAACCCTGCCCTCCCCATACCTGAAACGCCACATTTCCTTGTACTTTTTTGTTGCATGGCTTGAATGTTGATGCTCTAATGTCTATGTTTAGCTGAATGCAGCCAGCATCGTCCATGCCTACAATTAGCTATAGTCTTGTTCTCTGCTAAGCCCCATGCAGGCCTGTGTGATCCCAGGTCACATTCCCAGGCCTGTGCAATCTTGTTCCCAGCCCATGAGGTCGCATTCCCAGACCCGGGTAGTCGAAAAGTATTAGTAATGCTCAGTGAGGAGGATAGACGGGTAAAACCTTTATAGCAACATCAAAAAGTTGTCATTTGTGAACATAATTTTTATAGCAGGAGAAAACTTGACAAGGCAAACAAACGCAATGCAGGACAGACCCGGCAGCAGCATAAAATGAGTATAGAAAAAGAGAATTTACAAAATTAATTAATACCTTGCCCTAATTAAATTACAGCAGTATTACCCTACTCTAGGGCCATAGAAACTCGATCACTATAAGAAAGCTAAGGATTGTGAGGTCACCTCCAGGGAAACAGTTTGAATTCGACAAGTGACGTCTACAAAAATATTATTAAAAAATTGGGCATCGGGGCCAAAGCACTGTTGAAGTTTTAATAGCCACTGGACAAAAGTGAGCTGCTTCTCCCTCTTCTTGGTTCCTGCCTGTTCTGCAACTGTTCTTGCCTCTGTGGTGGACTGGGCTAATTATAATTATACTTAAAAGAAAGAAAAGGACAGAGAGAGGAAGTAGCTGGGGACAAAAGAAGGCATAAAACTTGATGAGGATTGAGCTGTTAGCAATTTTTCTTAATGAGGATTTAAACTCATCTGCCAAACTATTTTTGATAGTTGCCATCCCTTTGCAATAGCACAGTGTTTGGAATTTGCATTTTTTAGTGTTGGAAATTTGAGGACTGTATTCACTTCATATATAATGGTAAATAGATGCATGCAGGCTACCTTTCTATAGTATTGACCAGAACATAAAATGTAATTTTTCAAAAAAAAACAACAACAAAAAAAAACAGCAAAGACCGGCCATGTTTTTCATAATCATTTGGTAACAACAGTATTACCGAATTTAATCATCAAATGATTATAGCTACTCGT
>CBDBCZ010000008.1:0-207039 GCA_965203295.1 Nitrospirales bacterium
AACCAGGCTCTGCTGGGAGAGAAGAAGAAGCTGCAGAACGCCATCCAAGGCCTCGAAGAACAGTGAGGAGGGTTTTGTTTTTTTAGTCTGAGGATTTCTTTGCTTTGGAAGGAAATTTCTCTGAATACCAACTTTATTTAGAAAGAAACTCTGATGCTCTAGTCTTTTTCAGGGAGAAAGTAACTCTGCCGACGTTTCGACTAGATGTTTTAGTCTTCTTAAGGAAGAATGTTTCTCCCTGCAGAAGACGGGATGCTCTAGTCTTCTTAAGGAAGAATGTTTCTCCCTGCAGAAGACGGGATGCTCTAGTCTTCTTAAGGAAGAATGTTTCTCCCTGCAGAAGACGGGATGCTCTAGTCTTTTTAAGGAAGAATGTTTCTCCCTGCAGAAGACGGGATGCTCTTGTCTTCTTCTTTCGCCCTGCAGAAGACTAGAGCATCTAGTCAAAACGTCGGCAGAGTTATTTTCTCCCTGCAGAAGACTAGAGCGTCAGAGTTTTTTTTCCTATTAAACTTAGTATTCAGAGAACTTTCCTTTCTTATGCAAGAGCTATAACTGAGAAGCCCCTTCTTCATTTGGTATCGTGCGTGTTGGTTATGTGGTCTGTCCAGTAGTAGTTTAGTTACCCTGTCATTTTCCATTGATTTTTTTGCCAATGTGCAGGTAAAGAAAGCTGTCAGTGGGGACTGGAAACGAGGCCCTAGGGGTTAAGCAGTCGTAATTCTTTTCCCTTCCCCCCCCCTTTCAGGCTGGAAGAAGAAACTATGGGCAACTCGAAGCTGATGCAGGACAAAAGTTCAGCCGAGAACAAAATCAAGACCCTGGAAGAGCAAATCACCGTCAACGAAGACAACATTTCAAAGGTGAGGGAGAACTCTGGCCAGATCGTGGCACAGCCGGAAGAGAGCAAGGGTAACCACAGAGCTCAAAATAGCAGCTGGCCACTGGCCATTTTCAGTGCAATTTTCTACAGTGGCCCCCCAAAATTTTGACCATGATTGCATCAAATTGTACAGATGGTCATTCAAAAATTTCAGCTTGGCCAGCCAAACCCAAAGCTTTATTTTTAGCTCTGGGGCTGGGAGGGGGGGCAAGGCACGTTTGACTCTCTCTGCATGTACAAGCACAATCAGGTCTCATCTAGCCACATGTCGTGCCCTTCTCCTCCTAGCTCACCCGAGACCGCAACACCATGGAGGAGAAGCTGGCGGAGACCCAGCAAGCCCTGGAGACGGAGGAGGGGCAAGCACAAGCAGGAGCACCGACAGAGGCTGAAGCTGGAGTCCCACATTCAGGACCTGGACGAGAAGTTCGATCGCGAGAGCAAGGTACATGCATTACCTTTTTTTCTTTTTTTTTTTGGAAAGATTTTGAAAAGTAGATTTGTCCAGAGTGTATACATTAATGTGTCTGTCCCCTCCTTCTCCTCCCCTTCTCCTCTCCCCCCTTCCCCTCCCCTCCCCTCTCCCCCCTTCCCTTCCCCTCCCCTCCCCTCCCCTCCCCTCCCCTCCCCTCCCCTCCCCTCCCCTCCCCTCCCTCCCCAGCGTCGCCAAGAGCTGGAAAAGGACAAGCGCAAGCTGCAGCAGGAGATCGCAGAGCTCCAGGACCAACTGGCCAAGGCACTACAGAGGATCGAAGACCTGGAGGCTATGCAGGCCCGACTACAGAAAGAGCTTGCTGCCATGACTCAAAAGTGAGGGTTATAGGACTCTATAGCCACTAGCTTCGGTGATAAAGTGCGCTAGAAGTGCTCATTTGAGACTTTGCCGTCGGCTGTCATAGCATTCTAGTAGGTCAATCATGTCAAGTACTAAGCATTCATATAACTAGGTGAATGCAAAACATTGTGGGGCGAGCGTGAGTGAGATATTAGCCCATGCGTACGTTAGCGGCGACGCGCCCTCAGCAGCTCTTTTGGCTCCTTCTCTCGTCTCAGTGTCACTGTCGGTGGCCTGGAGAAATGACAGCTCTTCTGGCTGTAGAACTCGCTCTCTGCTGTTCCAATGTGACTTATCGCCAACCTGGGGATATATACGGCAACGCTGTAGCCTTTGCCGCTGCCGTCTACTCTGTGAGAGCATCCCTAAGCTAGCTGCACTGCAGCCACCGTGGCCACGTGAACAATTTGGAATATTACGGAAACTATTTGAAACGTTATATTGAAACGCGAAACGATATGTGGTATGTGCGTACGTACGTACGTACATGCACCGTATGCACAGACAAATTCTCCATTGAACACACTAGTGTGGGGCTCGTTCACGCTCGCCCAATGACATCACAGTCTTCTGGCGCATCGTGTTTTATTATAAGACGTCACATCCGTGACAGACGGAGAGAGAGACAGACAAACTCAGATTTGCGTTGTGATAGACTTTCATTTCAGGTGGTGCTTATTAGGTGTACTGTACGTGTACATTATCAGAAGTGAACAAGCGGCCACGTGTGACTGGTACATGTACATGTACATGTACATGTATGCCACTAGTATGTTGATAGAATGGGGGCCGCTGCATACTCCTTAGAAAATGGCCACTGATCAATCAACCGTAGGCCTTTGAAATATGGGTGCTAAGAAGTGAAAATGATTAATGTGAAAAACCGACTTGATGTTCCCACCTCCCTCCCTCCCTCCCTCCCTCCCTCCCTCCCTTCAGGGCGGAGGAGGAAAGCACTGCTCGAGCGAAGCTAGAGAAGGAGCGTCGTGAGCTGCAGTCTCTGCTGCAGGAGACGCAGGACGACCTGGAGTCCGAGAGGGAGGCGCGGCTCAAGGTGGAGAAGCAGAGGAAGATGCTCAATGAGGTGCGTGTGTGTGGGAGGAGCCTTTGACGTTTAGGAGTGATGGGCTTCATTTAGAGTGCAGCCGGACCAGTATACATGTACATTTATATTGGAGCCTTTAACCCTTTGGCTTCCTAGAGTTGTAAATATTATTTTTGTCTGTGAGCTTACCTCCAGAAATCTGAATTATTAGTGTCTCCAGGTAGGCCCTACTGCACAGCAGAATGCCCTGAGGGAAATCCCCTGAGGCGCTAGGCACAATGCGTTGCCATGGAAACACGTGTTAGGTCACGTGACTTGTAAACGCGTTGTAAATTTGTGATTTTCTGGCTGAGTGCGATAGTTAGCTAAAGCACGGAGTATGGTGACTGATAGGCAGTAGCTACAGTATAGAATAGGCTCTGGAGATGCACAGACGGCTTACAGACACAGAGAACCTACAGAAACTGAGAAGACCAGAAGGCAGCACCGACCAGACAAGTTGCCACGCGGACTAGCGCAATAGCGCACGGGAGCGACATTTTTGTGGTTGTTATATCCGTACAGGAAGCTATGAATATTGATTAAATATATATCAGTACAGAGGTCGATACATGTGCAAAGTAAACGGGATATGATCGTTGTGGCTGCTGCGTACTACGCAGCGCTACGGGGTTGATAAGACAGGGCCGTTTAAGAGCACCATTTGGCGCTCTCGGAAGCCAAAGGGTTAAAAATTTAGGAGTGATGGGCTTCATTTAGAGTGCAGCCGGACCAGTATACATGTACATTTATATTGGAGCCTTTAAAAATTTAGGAGTGATGGGCTTCATTTAGAGTGCAGCCAGACCAGTATACATTGGTGCATGTAGAGTTGTCCGGTATGATATAATGTGGTAAAATGCTGGGCCATATGCAGACATGGGAGCACAGCAAAACACAGACATGTTCTTATGTTTTCATGTAAGAAACCACCACCAAAGCACATATACTCTGGTAATTTCTCATTTAGTCCCCTCTCCTCCTATTACATCATTGATGGAACAAGGTGCATTGAGAGACGTACATGAACACTACTACTCTGAGGCTTAGAGCAGCTTTCTAACATCTGACAGGGTTGCTTACCTCCTCCTCCTGAAGCTAACAGAGCAGCTGTTTAAAAAGCTATTAGCTGCTTATCCTCCAAGGCAAATGTAATGCTTACCACCTCCTCCCTCATCCCCTCCCCCTCCCCTCCTCCTCCCCCTCCTCCCCTTCCCCTCCCCCTGCACCCTCGCAGGAAATAGAGAACCTCCGTGACTCTGTGGAGGAGAAGGAGAGCTCGACTGTGGCCCAGCAAGAGATCCGGGCACAGCGGGAGAACGAGCTGGCCGCTCTAAAGAAGACGCTGGAAGACGAGACGTCTTCTCACGAGAGTGCCATCACCAGCCAGCGCTCCAAGCACTCCAAGGCTATGGAGGAGCTTTCAGAACAGCTGGACGCTGCCAAGAAGGTGTGGGGGGGGGGGAGTAATACTGATCACGAAACACTCTAGCTAGCCCATATCACGAATTGGCTGGGTCAGCGGGTTTAGTGGCTATAGAAAGCTTGCCTACTGCTCCTCTGCCAAGGGACTCCAGTAGCTCAGGTGGTAAGAGCATCTGACTAGTATTCAGAAGGTCCTGGGTTCAATCCCCAGCTGGGTCCCGTTTTTTTTACTCTTACAGAAAGATTAACATCTCGGAAGAGTTTGCAATGTAGTGTGGAGTACGTGTACAGGCATGCTTTAGAGTAAGAATGCATGTTATTTTGAGAACATTCGCTTAGTTCTTGTAAAATGTATTAGATGCCATATTTACATACAACTGTAACTCCCTCCCTTCTCTCCCCCCCCTTCCCTCCCTCTCTCCCCTCCCTCCCCTCCCCTTCCCTCCCTCAACAGGCAAAACAGTCCCTGGAGAAGGCAAAGGTCCACCTAGAGGGGGACAACGAGCAGCTGCAGCAGGAGCTAAAGGAGCTCTCCGCCGCCTTCAGCGAGAGCGACCGTCGTCGCAAGACCACAGAGTCCCAGCTGACCGAGGCGCAGGCCCGCATCACCGAGGACACTGCCAAGAACCAGGAGCTTACCACGCAGAACGATAAGATGAAGGTGTGTGGAAGATGTCCTTTTTGATAGAGATAGACAGCTTTCGTGTGAGTGTGTGTTCACATTGCATTTTATTGGTGTCTGTATGGGCAGCAAAATACTTTTTTCTTTTTTAGTTGTTGTGAATCAAAGCAACGGTAGCTGCAGGCACAGGTAGATATGATTCAGTGTACAAAGACTGTACTTAGCTAGTAACTTGTAAAAGGACAAGAAACTTGGATAGCCAACAGTTCAAAGACACAGTAACAAGCTTTGCACGTGAATTTTTACTCAATAACTTACTTGTAAAATCGTCCTGTTGCATGTACAGCTCAGCATTAACCACAGTGATGTACGCATGAAGTAGGCGCTGAAATGACAAACAACATGTTGAATTCTGCTTCTAGCATCTAATCTCCTGTGCATTTGTGCAGAAACTAGCAATCAAAAATATATAACCAACCGTCTTACTCATTCTTTCTCTCTCTCTCTCTCTCTCACACCCACACACACACACACACCCACCCACACACACACACCCACCCACACACACACACACACACACACACACACACACACACACTCCTCTCAGGGTGAACTAGCTTCTCTAAACGCCCAGCTGGAGGATCTGGACACCAAGCACTCCGGGGTAGAGAGAACATCCAGGGGTCTCAGGGAACAAGTGGAAGACCTACAAGTGAGTACGACTTACAGCCGGGTGCAGGGATAACTGTTGGGTTTGTGAAAAATATTTTAGTAAATATCTCTCGTCTGAGATTTTCTCCATAAATTCTCTTCTCTTGTAGACTATTTACATGTACTCTTTCTGTCTTTTTTTCTCTTTTCTCACACACACCACACACACACATGTGCACACACACACATGCACACACACACACACACACACACACACACACACACACACACACACACATACACACACACGACTCTGTGCCACCAACACAACAGGAAAAACTCACAGAGGAGACGCGGGCCAAGATCGCAGCCAGCAACAAGCAGAAACACCTGCAGGACGAGGTGGAGCGTCTGAACCAGCAGCTGGAGGACGAGGAGGAAGCCAAGAACACCATCAGGAACAAGCTGATGCAGATCACCCAGCAGGTGAGAGCAGTGCTCCGCACACCGGGGGGCACACACACACTTGCATGCAACACACACAACACATAACACACACACACACACACACACACACACACACACACACACACACACACACACACACACACACACACACACACACACACACACACACACACACACACACACACACACACACACACACACACACACACACACACACCACACATACACACACCACACATACACACACACACACACACACACCACACACACACGCACAGGAATGAGATCGGTTGCCCCTATGCTAGCTCCTGTGTCTCTGCGAGACTTCTTTGTTGTTTTTTTTTCCTGGGTGTAGCCACGGTGTTTAGAGGATGGTAAAATGCCATCCGTACTTGCACATCAGATGAAGGTGTGTGTGTATCGCAGTGTAGCCTTTCTTCAAAGAGTCTGTAAAGTCTGTGAGGAACGTATCTCTGAAGCAGTGTCATTAGTGAGAGGCAGTGAAGTACAGCCGTCCATTCCATAGAGAGCACATCAACTGGGTTGTAGTAAAATTTTGACGCAGTACATTGATTACAGGTCAATTTCTCAAAGCAGTAGTCCAATAAACGATATACTATAACTAATGATCATGTGTTCCAACGCTATCCAATATCTTCTTCCCTCCCTTTCCCTCCCCTCCCCTCCCCTCCCCTCCCCTCCCCTCCTCAGCTCTCTGATGCCAAGAAGAAGACCGACGACGACCAGGTGGAGCTGGAGGAGCTGCAGGGGGCCAAGAGGAAGGTGGACAAGGAACTCGAGGCTCTGCAGGAGAGGATTGACGAGCTCACCGCCGAGAACCAGAAGGTCAACCGCAGCAAGAAGAAGGTTCAGGAAGAGGTGAGGGAGTCTGCGGCCTCTTTTGGCTGGCTAGGCGCTGAAACAGCAAGAGAGGGGTCGTGTTCTATCTATCTAGCCTACTGTTTGTTGACCCTGTGGCAGTCATGCTGTTTCTGCACAGTGTTGTTTTAGTATAGTTTGACATAAATAATAAGCTATTACAGAGAGAAACTTTAGGTTCAGTTTTTGTATAGCTTCACATATACTAATAGATTAATAATAAGGCTATTACAGAAAGAAAGCTTAGTTTCAGTTTTAGTTTAGCCAATGAAAAAGGGTTACTAGAAAACTTTTTGTATACCATAACTGGGCTGGTTTTGGTGAAGAAATATTAGTGTAGTTGTAGCTTTTTCCCACCTTTGAAGTTCCAGCGTTGATAAGAGCATTGTTTTGCTCCTACTAAAACTCTTTTTGTTCTCAGTTTCAAGTAACTAAAGCTACACTCCTGCTAAAAACCTCCTCTCTTCTCTCTCTTCCCCCGACAGCTCGACGACGTGACTCTGAACTTCGAGTCCCTGAGGGGCCAGATTGCCTCCCTGGAGAAGAAGCAGAAGAAGTTCGACCAGCAGCTAGCCGAGAAGCACGCACTCGCTGAGCGAAACGCCAGCGAGCGCGACGCGGCCGAGACCCGCGCCAGGCAGGCCGAAACCAAGTCCCTGTCTCTCACCCAGAAACTCGACGAGCTTCAGGACAAGCTGGAGGAGGTAGATCGCCAGCGGAAGCAGCTGCAGGCCGAGCGAGACTCCCTCGTGGAGTCGAAGGACGACGTGGGGAAGAACGCGCACGAGCTGCTGAAGGCCAAGAAGAACCTGGAGACCCAGCTGGAGGAGCAGAAGCAGCTCCTGGAGGAGACCGAGGATGAGCTGCAGGTGGTGGAGGATGCCAAGCTCCGGCTGGAGGTACGTTGCCGGGGGGGGGGGAGAGGAGAGGGGGAGGGGAGGGGAGAGGGAGGGGTGGGGAGGGGAGAGGGGTGGGGGGAGGAGGGGAGTAGGTGTGTACATGTATAGGGGCAAATGTGAAATATTTGGGTTGAGTGACCTTTTTTGAGATGATTTATGGAAAGAGATTACACAAGTTGTAATAGGAAGATTTCTGCACATTAGACTACGGCACATTATCAAAAATTCATGTTTCATGTAAAAGCTGAAACCCATAGTCTAAGCTAGTAGCAATCCTTTGTGTTCACCATAGTGATATGCAGTGTTCTCACCAGAATTATGCAATGGGGGACGTGCACTAATTACATCACTATGACATCATTGTCAAATCATCCTATATTGCTGAATCTGTGTGATACTGCTATAACTATTGTCATTGCTCCTTATCTCATTACCTCACCTAGTCTGTATAATCTCTGAAAATAAAGGGGCTACAGTAGGTGCATTTAGGCCTTATACATGTAGGGGTGTACTTATCACAATATAGGGGTAGAGTGCTGCCCCCTCTAAAGCAACATAGGACGACCCTGGTGCTAGGGTATAGGAGCACCAGGAACAACGGATGGAGTCTACGCTTCCCCTCCCTCCCTCCCCCTCACCTCTCCAGGTCAACCTCCAAGCGGCCAAGTCCAACTACGAGCGAGAGCTCTCCGCGAAGGAGGAGCAGGCGGAGGAGGCCCGCCGCAACCTGGTGAAGCAGCTGCGGGAGCTTGAGGCCCAGCTGGACGAGGAGCGCAAGCAGCGTCTGGCGGCCCAGGGCTCGCACAAGAAGATGGAGGGAGAGATCCAAGAGCTGGAGAGCCAGCTGGAGGTGGAGGCCAAGGGCAGGGACGACGTCTTGCGCCAGTACAAGAGGGTGCAGGTGGGTGCTTGTGTCAGGGAGAGAGAGAGCCGGTGTGTGTTGCTTGACTGAAGCACATGCTTGTGTCGGAGAGAGAAAGAGCTGGTGTGTGTGGTTTGACTGAAGCACATGCTTGTGTCGGAGAGAGAAAGAGCTGGTGTGTGTGGTTTGACTGAAGCACATGCTTGTGTCAGGGAGAGAGAGCCAGTGTGTGTTGCTTGACTGAAGCACATGCTTGTGTCGGAGAGAGAAAGAGCTGGTGTGTGTGGTTTGACTGAAGCACATGCTTGTGTCAGGGAGAGAGAGCCGGTGTGTGTGGTTTGACTGAAGCACATGCTTGTGTCGGAGAGAGAAAGAGCCGGTGTGTGTTGCTTGACTGAAGCACATGCTTGTGTCGGAGAGAGAAAGAGCTGGTGTGTGTGGTTTGACTGAAGCATATCCGCTAGTCAATATTATCCAAGCTATGTAGTATGGAAGGTCCTTCAAATGGCCAAAAATGACCATGAAGGTGAGTGTAAGGCGAGCATTAGCACTTTGCACGCCTAGTAATCTTTTTAAAAAGTGTCTTAAGAGTGCCTATAGGTCTTACCTCAGGAGAAGAAAGTGGGGTGAAAACCCAGGAAAGGAACCTGGGCCAAGCACTCCTGAAGACACTCATTTTGTGCGAGAAACCATTCAGGAGGCTTAGGCAGTTGTATTTAAAACATTTAGTTTACAACTATTATAATGGATATTTCCTATACTGCAGTGAACAACCCATATTGCCGATATCCTATAATACATGTTCGAGTTGTTCATTGCATAATGCTCTCTTTACGATAACTCCCCTTCGTGTTGTGGCAGTAGCAGTTATGCGCTGCATGGACTGCTGTTGGTTTTCTATACCGGAGAGGCTGGGTGATGAGTGAGTGTTCCCTCCTCCCTGCAGTCTCACCTGAAGGATGCCAAGCTCAGCGCCGAGGAGGCCAATAAGAGCAAGGCCGATCTGGCCGCTGCCCTGAGGGACTTGGAGAAGAAGGTGCGCAACATGGACGCTGAGCTCAACCAGTCCCAGGAGGTGAGCTGTGTGTGTGTGTGTGTGTGTGTGTGTGTGTGTGTGTGTGTGTGTGTGTGCATGTGTGTGTGTGTGTGTGTGTCTGTGTGTGTGAGTGTGTGTGTGTGTGTGTGTGTGTGTGTGTGTGTCTGTGTGTGTGTGTGTGTGTGTGTGTGTGTGTGTGTGTGTGTGTGTGTGTGTGTGTGTGTGTGTGTGTGTGTGTGTGTGTGTGTGTGTGTGTGTGTGTGCATGTGTGTGTGTGTGTGTGCGTGTGTGCATGTGTGCATGTGTGTGTGTGTGTGTGTGTGTGTGTGTGTGTGTGTGTGTGTGTGTGTGTGTGTGTGTGAACATAATTTCCATGTGGATTAAGAGCAAAGTAATGTGAATAGGTGCTTACATGACAGACAGTTCATGACTGCTAAGTTTGTAGGCAGACAATTTCCTAAAGAAGTACGTACATCTAACGGAAGCGATAAGTGCACGAATCAAAAGTCATGCATACAATTACAATCCCTCTCTTTCTCTCTCTCTCTCTCTCTCTCCTTCTCTCACAGGAGCTGCAGACGGCCGAGCGTGCTCGCCGTGCCGCCGAGTCTGAGAGGGACGACCTGCAGGAGGAAATGACCGCCACCTCCACCAAAGTGTGAGTCAGGTTTCCGTAGCAACGTATCTCCCCTTACTCGAGATTTCCGCTACTTCAGCTCACCTCTTACTGTAAAAAAAGGGACACCTCTATATTATGGACTCTTTGCTGTGTCCTAAATATGCAACAATAGTATATTCTCCTTCTAATACATGTACAAGCTCTTGTATAGCATTACTGAACCAGGCGACCATTAGCTAGCTAAATAACGTGTTTGCCAATACACGTCATGAGCTCAAGTAAGTCAGTACACAAACGATGAACTTCCTGCACACTTTTGTCCCTCCGCTCACAGTAACAGTCTGGCGGAAGACAAACGTCGTCTGGAGGGTCGGCTGAACACAATCGAGGAAGACTTGGAGGAGGAGCAGATGAACAGCGAGGCGGCCCAGGAGAAGGCCCGCAAGTCCCTGCAGCAGGCGGACGCCCTCGTGACCGAGGTCTCCCAGCTCCAGTCCAACCTGCAGAAGGTTGAGAGCCAGCGCTCTCAGTTGGAGAAACAGGTACGTGTGTATTGTACGCACACACTTGCATAGTGTACACAACAAGCACAGTGCATGCACATGTACACATACACACCCTCTCTCACACGCACACACATACACACACACACATACACGCCCCCCCCACACACACACACATACGCACCCTCTTTCACACACACACACACACACACCTAAATTGTGTATGCTAGTTCAATAGAACTGTATAGTGCATTACATAGTTTCAATCATTCATGTTCAGGTGAAGGACCTGCGTGAACGCATCGAGGAGGCCGAGTCGATGGGCGTGCGTAAGATGAAGGCCCAGCTGCACTCCATGGAGAGCCGAGTGGCTAGCCTGGAAGAACAGCTAGACACGGCCACCAGGTCAGTTACACCTAACCCTCATCTTAACCCTACCCTAACCCTAACACTCACTAACCCTATCCCTAACCCTATCCTTAACCCTCACCCTAAACCTAATCCTAACCCTCACCCTCACCCTCACTAACTCGAACCCTACACCCTATAACCCTAACCCTAACCCTAACCCTAATGCACCAGCCCATAACCCAAGTGATGTACCGGTTGTACCCTGTAATCTCGGGCTTTAACTAACTGACGTCCTTCCCCCTCCTCCCTCACCTCCTCCTCCTTCCTACTCGCCACCCCAGGGAGAGGGCCAATGCCCACCGAACGCTCCGTCGCCAGGACAAGAAACTGAAGGAGATGCTGAACAACATCGAGGAGGAGAGGAAGCAGGCCGAGGTGTACAAGGGAGAGGTGAGCACCCCGCACCACTCAGTGTCAAACATTTGGGGGGAAGAGCGATAGAGGATAGCCGACAGTCGTGTGTGGCGATTTGGTTGTGTTATTTTCTCTTGTGGACGTTCATTGACAGTGTATTGATTCAGTGGGAGGGGGGGGGGGGGCACCTACTGGTCAACGAACTACCTCACTGTGGCAGCGTTATTCTTAATACATGTACCACCATGATGCTGAATCTGCTATGACTATCCTCACTGTACCTCATCTCATCACCTCACCTAGTCTTTAATCTCTAAAAATAAGTAGGTACATTTAGGCCCTATAGGGAGGTACTTTATCACAATAGGGGGGGGGGGGTACAGTGCCCTTTACAGCAACATCGAAAGAACCCCGATTTAAACCTCTCTCCCTCTCTCTGCCCTGCGCAGGCTGAAAAGTCTCAGAGCCGGATGAGGACGATGAGAAGAAACCAGGATGAAGCGGTAAACAGCTCTTGTTATTACAGTAATTGTCAGGGTTACGTCAGTAAAGAGGCAACTGTAGTACTGTCCACTGCGCATGCCCTCCAATATATTGTCTGCTTTTTCTGTCTTAGTGGTCACAATGAAGTTATTTGTTGTTTCTTTAGGAAGAGGAGACGGCTCGTCTGACTGCCGCCAAGCGCCGCCTGCAGCGTGAAGTTGACGAGCTGACTGAGCAGAACGAGACCCTCCAGAGGGACCTAGCAAACGCCAGGAAATCGTAAGATACTAATTAAGATGGAAGGGTATAAAAGACTAATCTCATTCCCAGACTCCATTCTGAAACAAAACCGGACTGAGACCGTGTGACTAGTACCATATAAACTACATGTAGTCTCACAGTGTGCATTAGTTGTGTGACAGTGGTAAACTATTTTCTTGACTGGTTAGTAATGTTTCTAAAATACCTATGATTTCACCTTCCTCTCCTCTCTCCCCTGCCTCTCTCCCTCTTCCTTCTCCCCCCTCTCCCCCTTTCTCTCCTCCCCTCCCTTTCTCCCCACTCCCTCTCGGTTCTCCTCTCTCCCACCTCCAGCAGCGGTGCTCGTCGTGGCACCTACGCGACTGGTACTGCCAGCACCAGCGCTAGCAGCGGCCTCCGATCTGGGCGTCGCCCCCCTCGCTCGCAAGGAGGCACGGGCAGCGGGGGACAGTCCGGACAAAACACCACGGACGACTCCCTTGCTGATGACGACGACGATGTGTAGAGAATAGATTGAATTTGAATCAATCTCTAGTTACCGAGAACTATTGGTTTTTTTTCTTTTTTTTCCAGCTGCTACTTTTGCTGGTAGGTGATGTATGGATTAACAAAACAAAATATCTCTCAGTGTCGTAGGTATACTTCTGGTACGGTATGTAGACATCAGGTGTGTTTTTCAGGCTGTCTAGTCATATGATTTTCTTTTAGTCATATTTGTGGAGGAAAATTTTCACCTAGCACAATTGATTTTAGCTGTATCATACCATTGTAATATTCAACAATTTGTTCAGGTTGAGTTGGTCAATGGCGTACGCGCTACAGCAACGACATAATTGAGTAATGTACTGTAGGTGGTCATTATATGGCGATCAGGTGAACGTGGTTGCTCTTGCTCTTCAATATCCTTAGGCTTGTAGTTGTAGTTGATTCCCAGAGTCCAGTGCCCTTGAGGTTCAGTTAATTAAAACAACACTAGTGTATTGTCATAGTCAGCAGCTTAGATTATGCTACACACCCTCCCTCACTACATGAAGCTGAAACTGGTGGCTGCATGCGGGGGGGCCATATTTGAAAAAAGGTACGACGCGCACCCACCGAGTTGGTTGGTTGTTTGGGCGAGTCAGCAAAAAAGGTCCCAAAAACTAGGGGATTTTTTTGCAGGCAAGAGTTTAGATTCTGGCAGTACAAGCAATAGAGGATGCCTCATATCCATTATAAATCACAGCTTGTGTATAGTTTGCAAGCAATAGTGACACTGATCTCATGTCATTGCTTATTCGGTGGCAGCTCACCAGTCTTTGGCGATCAGTAAGTGCTAAGTATGGGTTGGGTCAAATTAGTTAACCATTTTATGATGTCAGTGCATGGTTAATTAATTATTTATGATGTAATTTCTTGTAATTATGACACTTTGTGATGCAGTTGGTAGGTTGTTTTGGGGGATCTGCAAAAATGGGGCTGTGCATCATGGACTTTTTTTGCTGGGGCCTCCTGCTGCATGTCATTTTAAAATGTCTGCCTGCACAAGAACTTCATTAAACTGAAGACACACAGATAGGTACATGCAATGTAGGCACAAATAAAACCAAAGGAAATTTTTTTGATATAGCTAGTATGAGAAACTTTACAGCAACAACAGAAAAAATTGTAAATAACAAGACTAGGTGAAAAATTGTCCTAGGCGAAGGAAAGGAGTTACAACTCGTCTCTCTCTTTGACACCCGAGATACCGGTATATGGGGCCCAGGGGGCCCTCGTTTAGGGGGGGACCCATTTTACCTTGACACTGGTCTGTTTTTAGCTTTTTTTAAATCTAATTATGTGAAGCCATACTAAAACAACACTACAATATACCGGGTACAGGTATATAATATTATGTGATTTAGTTCTTGACCCAGAGAGTTTAGTGCAAAAATTTAATGGTTTCAACCATACAAGTGATATGACCATGTCAACATAACTACTACACAATATGAAAGCACCTTTGTTTACAATGATGATTGTTATGAAAATGACTTGAGACTATGATTCAGATGAAACGAATGACACTCCACTAACGCAATAACTAGTTAGTCTCTCAAGTGCGCGAAGTTTTGTGTTGTTGCTGCCACTGGAGGTCCTGATGTGCCGGTCGGTGAGGTCTGCCTGGGTAATTAGGGTCCCTTGGCCGAGCAAACAGCTCAAATTCTCCCATCTTTTGTCCTGTGAGAGTAATTAGATTGGTGGCAGTCTCGGGTAGAAACAGAATATTATTTCGTCGTGTATCTCGATCGTATTACCGTGTTGACAATGCGATATCTCTCAAATGCACTGTTGATAGTTGCTGCGTTATACAGCGCATTTGACTTCCGCCCTTAATGGCAGTTCTGAGGTATTGCAAGACGCGATCGAAACATACAAAGGAACAATATTTGTTTTCCACCCGAGACTACCACAAATTTAATTTGTCCATTATTGTAGTCAAAATTGCTCAAAACCATTGCATTATTCGATCATATTATAAATTGCACAGTTAACATCTCTCCCTATACTGAGACATTGTCAACATGCATCCCCTATTAGCTGCAGTGGGGGGCTGGGAGGTTACTGAGACATTGTCAACATGCATCCCCTGTTAGCTGCAGTGGGGGGCTGGGAGGTTACTGAGACATTGTCAACCTGCATCCCCTGTTAGCTGCAGTGGGGGGCTGAGAGGTTACTGAGACATTGTCAACATGCATCCCCTGTTAGCTGTAGTGGGGGGCTGGGAGGTTACTGAGACATTGTCAACCTGCATCCCCTGTTAGCTGCAGTGGGGGGCTGGGAGGTTACTGAGACATTGTCAACATGCATCCCCTGTTAGCTGCAGTGGGGGGCTGGGAGGTTACTGCATGAGACATTGTCAACCTGCATCCCCTGTTAGCTGCAGTGGGGCGCTGGGAGGTTACTGAGACATTGTCAACATGCATCCCCTGTTAGCTGCAGTGGGGCGCTGGGAGGTTACTGAGACATTGTCAACATGCATCCCCTGTTAGCTGCAGTGGGGGGCTGGGAAGTTACCGAGACATTGTCAACATGCATCCCCTGTTAGCTGCAGTGGGGGGCTGGGAAGTTACTTACCTGCTGACTCATCAGACCAGTTCTGCCTGACTCTGCGAGCATTGCCATCAACAGTGGCCCTAAGGGGTCCTTGTCGTTGGAGAGTGGGCTCTGTATTACTCTCGTACTGTGTGTGTGTGTGTGTGTGTGTAAGTGTGTGTGAGTGTATATGTGTGTATATATGTGTGTATGTGTATGTAAGTATGTGTGTGTATGTGTGTGTGTGTGTGTGTGTGTGTGTGTGTGTGTGTGTGTGTGTGTGTGTGTGTGTGTGTGTGTGTGTGTGACAGCTTACCGCCTCCTCATGGTTTCTCGGATTTGATACCAGGTAGCTGGGATCGAACCAGGGCATGGTTTGTGTGGTCTCCATCATATCCTCATCATCATACATGTACATGGCCTCATGGGCTAAGTCACTACCACCTGCACACAATGCAGCCAAGAATGGGAATCGAAACACGCAGAATGGAAATGAAAACACAAAGAATGGGAATGGGAATGGAACTAACCCAGGTAGTGTACCCACCTGCAGTGAGCGCCATCTCGTCACCCTTCTTCTTGCGAGATGTCCTGCGATGTCTCCTCCCACGTCGGCCATGACTCTGGGAGAGATCTCTGTTGTAGGGGTCCTGGTTGGGCCTATGAGGGGAGGGGAGGGGAGGGGAGGGGAGGGGAGGGGAGGGGAGGGGAAACATTTTCAACTGCATTCCTATAGCACTGAAAACCTTGAATAATAAGAAAAGGTACTATTCCTTGAATAGTACGGACACTAAATTATCACCCACTCAGGCAGTGAGCTACACCATACAAACTAGTCTGTTACTTTCTATACAATGTACCATAAAACTAAAGTTTGCAGAATGGAGATTGGGTACTGGGTATAAAGCTATTTGCAGAATGGAGATTGGGTATGAAGCTAGTTGCAGAACAGTGATGGGGGTTGCTGTATCACAATTGCTCACTTCCGACTGGGCTGGTTCCTCCTCCTCCGAACAAAGAAACAGACGACGACGATGACCAGAAGGAGGACCAGCGCGGCAATCCCCCCGGCGACTATGATAGCCACGAGGATGCGATCACTGAACACACCTCCTCCAGGGGCGCTGGTACCCTCGGTCGTGGTGGGGGGCTCCGTTGTGACCACTTCCTCCAAGTCCACTGAAAACGCGAACTGGTTGAACCCGGACGCCACGCGTGTGGGCAGGCTCTGTTGCAGATCCCCCTCGTAGTCAATGTAGAGCACTTGGTTGGGTCGCATGTTTGTCTGGATTTCTCCATTGCTGTCACGGGAGTCATTGATGGAAGTGACAAGCCAGCCAAACACGGTCACAGTCAGTCTGTGTGTATGTGTGTACCAATGGGGTGAGAGATTGAGAATAGAAGAAGGGAATGGGGAGGGGGTAACCATGGAAACCTGTCACATGACAGAAAGTTGGTGTTCAGGGTATGGATTACGGTTATGAAAGCACATTAAATTCCAAGAGACGCATACTACAACTGTACCCACTAGCAATGCTGACTACTATTTATGCTTGTCAGGCCACATTTTAACTAACATTCTGTCCCAGACATTAATTTAACTGGTGTCTGGGTGTTTCAAGGTCATGGATGACTCACCGCTGCGTGTCGTCTGCTGAAACCACCACCGAGTCATTGTAGTAGCCAACCGTATTTCGAAGCTCTTCAGACACAATCTCGGACAGCCTTTCTCGGAATGCACACACCGATGTGACTGGATCGGCACACGAGAGGAAGTCTTCCCTGGTGACCGATACCAAGGAAAATCGCAGAAGGTGCTCGCTCGTGAAAATGCTCAGATAAAGCGGTACTTCTCGCTCAAGCTCTCCATCTGACACCTCGAGCCTGAATTCCACAAGACCGCTTGGAGCGCTGTCCGGTATGCTGACTGCAATGACATAGTAAGGCTCCCAGTCGGTCACTTGGAGCTCGTAACCGATCAGGCCAGAGCCCGGTGGCATGGAAATGCTGAAAGAAATCTGCTGTTCGTTGTCTGGGTCGTCCGCATCACTTACTGTGATAAGAGTGTGGTGGACGCGGTAGTTTGCAGGAGCTCCGGCGTAGACCTCTCCGAAATAGGCAAGAGCAGAAAATTCTGGTATGTTATCATTTTCGTTGACTACGGTGATGGTGTACTCGAGTGAAGCTGAGTGCCTCATACTGACTATGGGAGCCGAGTCTCTCACTACTACTGTCAGTAGGTAGCTCTGAGCAATCTCGTAGTCAACATCTCCACTAACAGTGATCACACCGCTGGTTGAGTCTATGCTGAAAGGAAGAGCAGTCTCTGAGATGCTGAACTGTAGCCTAGCATTATCACCAATGTCTGCATCCATGGCATTGGACGTACCGACTACTTCTCCGAAGGTTGGATTTTCGTTTATTATAAATTCAGTGTCCTCGGCATCAGTGAAAACTGGATCGTTGTCATTGACGTCCGATACTTGAATCGTAAGTGTAGCGGTGCCAGTTTCGGCTGGCCTAGACGTCATAGCATCCGGAGGCCTCATGGCCATCACCTGAATGGTGTATTCATCGACGTCCTCCCGATCTAAAGCCACATCTAGAATGATCTCTACCTCTGGTTGGCCCGCTCCCTGATGACTGAACACATCGTTCCTGCCCCGGGGGTTGGTGACAAGGATGCTGTAGGTTATGTCTGTTGAGATAGAGAGATTTCGGATGGGCAGGGATGTCAGGATCGAACCAGTGCTCGTGTTTTCCGGTATGTCTGCAGTGTATGCGAGCTGGGTAAATTCCAGGCTCTGTGGACGCACTTCGATTCGTACCTCTGCCGTCGCAGAGAGATTAAACACGCTGTTGTCAAGGGCTTGAACCACGAGCCGGAATATGGTTTCCGGCATAAAGGTCCCTGAGTTGGCAATGCTAATGTTTCCACTTTGTGAATCGATTTGAAATACAGGTAATCCACTTGGATCTTCCTCAAGGACCTCTGAAGTTAGAATTGAATACATGATGCTATCTTGGCTGTCAGCATCATTTGCCATGACGGTCAATAGCACCTCCTGCGCATCAACGGTCGGACTGATAGTGCTCTCGTAAGGGTCAGCAGTAAACACAGGGACGTTGTCTGGCTCGTTCACAACCTCAATGGTAATATCAAACTCTGCAGTGTTTCCCGATACTTCGGGACTGTTGTCTCGCAGTATTGAGGCAATTGCATAGCTGTCCTGTGTCTCGTAATCCAGTGTCTCCAGCAGGGTCACCACTCCAGTATCAGCATTGATTTCAAACACATTCTGGGATCCCGCAAAACCATACGTGACTCTTCCAAAGTTATCCTCATCCGGGTCCTCTGCTGTTACAGCGAAGACCTCAGTCCCAGCCGGGAGTCTCTCCCTCACGTGATACACCAGTCCGGACGTCAGCGCCGGTGTGTTGTCGTTGATGTCCAGCAGAGTGAGCACGGTGGTGTCTTCGACCGAGCGCGGGGGATCTCCCATGTCCGAGACCCGAATGACGAGGCTGTACTCCTCCCGAACCTCTCTGTCGAGGCTTGCAGCCACGAAGAGCCGGCCATCACTGGCATTTATTCGAAACTTGGTTTCATCTGCATTGACGATCTCATACCGCAGTTGTGAGTTGTCACCAGAGTCAATGTCTGTGGCTTTGATCCGGGTGACCTCTTCTTCCATTGATCGATTTTCAGGGTGAGAGAGGGAAGGAGGGAGATCTATAAACTGTGGAGAGTTATCGTTTTCATCTAAAATGTTAACCGTGACCTCCACACCAGTCAGAAGTAACACCGGAGGATTCTCAGTTGGGATGTCAAGACGAACCACCACTGTGAAAGTGTAAGCAGTCTCTTGCTCGTAGTCAAACGTCGTTCTTGTGCGAATCTCTCCCGAGGACGGTGAAACCGAGAAGGAAGAACTGGTAGTTGAAAAGCCCAGGTACTGCTGAAAGCCAGGAAGTAGCCCCTCCAGGTGCACACTGCCAATTCTGGAGCCAGAGGCGGTGTTTTCACTGATGGCGAAAGCGTAGTCGCTCTGATTGAATCGAATGTCTGTCGGCACTGGTTCTCGTACGTCGATAATAGCAATGGCTGTACCAGTGAGTGAGGGAGAGCCACTGTCATTTGCGATGATCGTGAGGTGGTAGACAGCTGAAGACAGTGAGCCATCGACAGAGATGCTGCCGCTTTCATCCACTTGAAACTGTTCAAGTGGCTCCACCTCAGTGATGCTATACACCAGTTCCTGATTTGAGCCTTCATCAGCATCTGAGGCAGAGAGGTTCAGCAGACTTACATTCGTGCTTACGCCAGTCATCACAATGGTAAGAAAGTAGAAAGACGGTTCGAAGATTGGTCGATTGTCATTCACATCCTCAATGCTAATAACAACCTCTGTACTAGCTGGGGAGAGGGGTTCAAAAGTTGGAAGCGAGGCGTTGATCACGAGTCTCAGCTCAGAGTCGATCTCCCGGTCCACCTCCCTCACATTAGAAATCGTTCCCGTGAAAGGATTAACTTGAAAGAAAAAATCATTTCCCCCAACGATGGAGTAGATGAGGCCGTCCAGAGCTGGGGTAGTTTCCACTACGGATACATTTCCGACGAATGTATCAGCAGGGTCATGCTCGACAAGTGTGAACCGGTATGGCAGTGGTGGGAAAGAGATGGATTCTGGAATGGTATGATTGACAATTACGTATACGTATACTTCGGCCGTTCCGGAAAGTGGGTTTGTGCCTCTGTCTGTAGCTGTTAAGGTGAAGCGGTATTCATCTGGAGAGAGAATGGAAACATTTGCAACGAATATCTCTCCAGTGGTCGCGTTGACATCAAAGGGAGTGCCTGGATCGATGGAGAATGTGAGTTGAGCGTTTTGATTTTCATCCAGATCTTGTACCCGGATGTCCTCACTCGAAAGCACCGTTTCACCCTCCACTGAGGAATCGTCAATCACCGCGGAGTAAACGTTAGGCACGAAGAACGGAGTCTCGTCGTTCTCATCAATCACGTCAATGGTTATGCTTTCCGTGGCATTAATGCCTCCAAACATGAAAAACATTCCCTGTACCTGGATGACATGAGATGCCGCTTCCTCCCTATCCAGCATCGTGACTGTGACAACTGTTCCATTCTCGCTGTTGATGTGAAATAGATCTCTTGAGTCACCTCCGACGATTGAAAATTGGAGGTTGCTGGAATACACTGTTGGATCGATTTCATTGCCTGAGGCAGTCACCACAGCAGTACCAATGATTGTCCCCGGGGGTTGGTTTTCGGCAATAGAGAACTGAGACGGTCGGATGAAGAGGCCGGACGGCCTGACAGGGGTGACACAGATCAGTACGATTGCTGGCGAGCTCTGCATAGCTGGGGTACCTTGGTCTCTGGCTACAACTGTCAGTCGGTAGTCACCAAGAGATATGCTTCCATTCAGAAATATTTCACCCGTAGCTTCATTTATTCGGAACAGATCACTCGTGAACGGTTCCAGTAAATCACTTTCATTGACAATCAGGTACCTAACGGTTCCATTAGCACCGAGGTCCGGGTCTCTAGCCTCGACTACTAGCACAGGCACTTTGCTACCGTAGTCTTCCATGATGACTTCTGCATAAATATCGACTACAAAGTCTGGGGCATTGTCGTTCTTGTCGAGGATATCCACCACAACTTTTACGTAACCGCTCTCTCCCGATGCTGTCTCTGCGACCGCTATGAGCTCATATCGAGACTCCTGTTCCCGGTCTAGGCTACAGGAAACTCTAATCTCCCCACTGTTTGGATCAAGGGACAGACAGTCGGTGATGTTTTCAGAGGAGAGGGAGTACACCACGTCGGTCGCAATGACCATTTCCAGATGGTCCAATGCCACGATGGCGCCTACTAAACTATTTGGCATGGCATCTTCACAGATCGCGAAGCTATACTCTTCTTCAGTGAAGCTCACATTCTGTGGAGTCTCTGGCAGGACGAAGATGACAACAGTGGCACTGCCTGTCATGGGGGGAGATCCCATGTCCACTGCCAGCGCAGTAAGGCGATAGTCTCCAGAGAGCTGTGTGTCATTTACAGTGATGATGCTGCCATTTTGTTCTATGTGGAAGCCTAGGGTATCCGATGACAGTTCGTAAACTATGTCCTGGTTCGTTCCCGTATCGTTGTCCGTAGCAGAGATGTTGAGGACGATGTAACCAGCTGGTGTTAAAGAGACGATGACTGATGTGTATAGGTGTTGGTCAAACTGAGGAGCATTGTCATTCTCATCAGTGATTCTTACCTCGACTGAGGCACTGGCTAGCGTTGGCTTGCTGCTATCGGTGTCATTGAAAACTTCAACATCAAAGACGTAAGTCTGCTGCGACTCACGATCAAACGTGCTAGGAGATGAAATTTCACCAGTCATCTGGTCAATGTGGAAAAATCCACTATTGCCCCCGCTCCCTGCCTCTATAATCATGCCGTCATCATCCGGGTTTCTAAGCCGGTATAGGAGATTTGCATACTCATCAATGGCAATGGGATTATTGCCTTCGGTAATGGCCCTCACAGAGCCGACTGAAACCTCTCCTTCGAGTTCTCCAGACTCTGAAATGTTGAAGATGTAGTGGTCTTGGGTGAACATGGGTCGCACCGAAGCAGATCGGACAACAGAGATGAAGACGATGGCCTCAGAAGTCTGCGGTGGGCTACCACCGTCCTCAGCTGTTATGCTGAATCTGTAGTCCATCAGGGTGTTAAGGGATTCACTAACGTACAGACGGCCGGAAGAGTTATCAACCGTGAACGGGATATTGAAACCAGCATCCAGGCTATAGCTGATGTCCGCATTTGTACCAGAATCATGGTCTTGTGCATTTACCATCAAAATGAAAGTGCCCACTGTAGTGAATTCTTCGACGGTGGTGGCATAGAACTGGGGTACGAATAGAGGTGGGTTGTCGTTGACATCTGTCAGCTCTATCCTGATGATCTCTACATCTGGGATCACTGAGGAATTATCCGGTAGGGAGGCTTGGACCTGCAGAAAGTGGGTTGTTGCTGTCTCAAAATCTAGCTCTCTCAGTAGGGTAAGCTCCCCAGTGTTCTCGTTGATGTGGAACGGATTCAAGCCCGTTTCATTGAGGATCTCATACCGTACCTCCTCTACCAGGCTTGTGTTCAGTGTACTGTTTCGGTCAATGATGTCAGCCTGGACATACCCGATGCGCCCACCCTGAGGAAAGTCCTCGGAAATGTTGAAGTTTGTGGAGGAGGCACGAATCTCCACTCTCTCTGGAGACAGAGCCACAAGTATGTCAATTACAGCTGAGGAGTTTAGTGGAGGCTGTCCTTCATCACTCGCGTACACCGTCAGGCGGAACCTACCATATCCCAGCGATGAAGTGTTGACGTAGACCTGCCCCGATGTTTCATTGATGGCAAAATTATCGTTTTCCTGAAGTCTGTATGTAATGGTGCCATTCTCTAGCAGATCTGGGTCAGTTGCTTCAACCGTAACAACAGGATCGTTCACTTGATTTCTCGTTGTTAGATCTTCGAAGAAAATGCCAGGATCCACAAATCGCGGGGCGTTGTCATTCACGTCAAGGACTGTAATATTGACCTGAGCTGTGGTGCTGTCAATAGTCGTCCCTGACACCAGAACCGCCTCGATCATCAGAGAGTAGGCAGACACAGTCTCACGGTCGAGATGGGGAGCAGCCACGCTAATCTCACCCGTTTGGGGAGATATCACGAAGTCTGTCGCAGCCGGGATGATGAAATAGTCGATTGAGACCGGGGTGATGATATCTGCATCAAAGGCAGTTAGGTTAAGGACTGAATAGGTGCGCCGGGCATCCTCAGGAATCAATACGGAGTAGGAATCATTTTCAAATCTAAATTCATTGTCGTCGATATTTGTAACTTCAATCATGACTTGAGTAGTGGTCGAAATGTTGTACTGGTTTGAGCATGTTACGTTCAGCACGTAAAACGGTGAGTTGGGATCCTCAAACGTCTCAAAATCAAGCTCTTGAACAGGAACAAGAGAGCTGCCATCGACTGCAAAGAGATCAGAATCGATTACAGAAATTGTAAGCTCGCTAGGATCTGGACCTGTGTTGCTCTCGGTACAAGTTAGGTTCAGGACGGCACTGTTCACCTCCTGGTCCTCTGGAATCACTACAGAGTATTCTGCCTCTGAGAACTGAGGCACAGGTAGGATGATGACGATCGGGGTGATGGTCAGAGTCAGAGTGGCAGAGAGGGGGACCATTCCATTGTCCCTTGCCTCGATATTCAGGACAAACTGGGAATATATGTCTCTGGTGGTGTTGAGATGAACCAGCAGTGTAATAATGCCACTCTCTTCCCCGATATCAAACACATCAATCCCGCTCGACACATTAGCTTCCAGTGAAAAGGGAGGCTCAACCAAAGAGTAAGAAACTGAGCTCGCATTTGGACTGATGTCTCGGTCAGTCGCTTGGAGCTGGGATACCATTGACCCAGCTGGGAGGTCCTGGGGAACACTCTCCGCTGTGGATGTATTCACGGCAAACTCAGGGGTGTGGTCATTCATCTCTGAGAGAAGGGAGGGGGGAGGAAAAGGAGAGATCAATAGCCAGCCGTGCACAGGAGTGCTAGTGTAGAGTCAAATGTCGCAAGCTATGAATGCTGACGATTTCTGATCTGAGCAGATGTATACTATGCTCTCTTGTATTTAATTTCCATTTACACTAATACTACAAGTGTGTGCATAATACACTTCTTGACCTGACACGGCCCTTCAGTAACTACAAAGCTTGCCTAGCTCAGAGGTTAGGCCCTTGTCTTTGGTGTCTTAACAGCAGTGCTGGCATAAAGCTAATGCACAGACCATATAGCTAGGAATCATATAACTTTAAATAGCTAACAGTAGCCAAGTACAGAAGGAAGCTGCTCGTGGATTACAGAACCAACCGATGTCACAGTCCACTCCTCTCCAGCCCGGATCACAGATGCAGCCTACTGTGTTGTTGCAAGTGCCTTGCATGCAGTTGCAGGTCAGAGAGCAGGCAAATCCGTAAGTGTTACCAGTGCAGTCTGTGGGATTGAGATAATAGAGCAGTTGCATAACAAATGCATAGATAGTGAAATGGGAAAAGTATTCTGCACTGAGGTTCCCAGAGATGCACATTTGGAGCGTACAAATGTTGGTATACTAGGGGTCTGTCCTACATATCCTCATAGCTATCTAGGAGCTGACATCATTGATGTAGGTCAGTCAGTTATATAGTGGAACCCCTCTATTGTGGACACCTTTAAATTTGGGACCTGGTGAAACGTCCTGTACAGAGAGAAGAGTCCTCATTCAGGAGTAAATTTATATCAAGAAGGCATATTTGGGACACGGCAAAGTGTGCTTAATACAGAGGTGTCCTTATTTCAGGGGTATCCTTTATGAGGTGTCCCACTGTATAATATGCTTAGATTTGAATAGCTCACGATTGGATCACACCCCATACAATGTAGCTATGTAGCATGGTAGCTGAGTCTGTGACCGAGACCTCAGTGGCTCACCAGTGCAAGTTTGATTCCCTGCCGCCAGTTCAAGAGTGTTATCTGCGTCGCACAAACCCTCGCATTGCTGCCCCTCTGGACAGAAGCACTCCACATTGCTGCCGTCAACAGCACAGGTACTACCCCCATCACACGGTGTACCATCGCAAGGTACTGCACAAGAAGTAATACAGGGATAACGGCATATGAGGCTCCATTGCATGTACGCTGAGAGTGGGCAGACTCGAGGCACTTTAAGCATCACATTATGCAGTATGTCGAGTGGAAATGCTCACCTATGTTGCAGGTGGAAGGTGCGGAAATATTCTGTAAGAACCCAGGGAAGCATTCACAAAAATAGCTACCACTAGTGTTGTTACAGATCTGTTCACAGTCATCCAAGTCTTCACTGCACTCATCAATATCTGGGAGGGGATAGGGTTAGGGTTAAGGGAGGGGAGGTAAGGGGAGAAGAGGGGAGGGGAGGGGAGGGGAGGGGAGGGGAGGGGAGGGGAGGGGAGGGGAGGGGAGGGGAGGGGAGGGGGGTAGTAACACTTCAAGGAATTGCCCTGTAAAAAAATCTACTTTAGTGAAGTTGTGTGTCATGATCTCGACCAACCAAGTTGGTTGCTGCTCCAATCAACTAGCTTCGATTACTATTACCCTATACCATTGCAGGTGAATTGGTCACTGTCCAGTCTGTAGCCCACTCTGCAGGAACACTCGAAGCTGCCATCAGTGTTGACACAGAGCTGAGTGCAGTTGCTCGGAACCATAGTGGCCGTCTCATTACACTCATCGATGTCTGTGGAGACAGGGGAACAGTTATGCAGTAGCTAAGGCAGAGCAGAAAAACAAAACATGTATAAATATAAACTCATGTGACACTCATGTGACACTCATGTGACACCCATGTGACCTAAAACACCGCATTACTTTGTGATTCTCACCGGCACATTTATCTTCGGCGTCTAAAAAATAGCCCTCCAGGCATGCCACACAGACATAGCCTACAGCGACCGTGTTATTCTCCTCACAGACAGAATAATCAGGGCAGGGGTCGGAGCCACACCCCCTTGTGTCTATCTCGCACGAGTCTCCATCAAAGAACTCATCAGTGCAAATACAGGGTAATTTGTAATGCCCATTGCTGTTGTACTGTGGAGCAACGTCAGTGAGATTCATACAGGCGCCATTGTTGACACAAGCACAGAGAATAATGGAGACATTTCTGGCAGTTGTAGTTCCATTTGTGTCGTTGGCAAAGAGCTGGACAGCGGCTGGGGGTAAGTCGATATCCGTGGGAGTCCATACGAGTGTCTTAGTATCACCATCTCCCACTAATTCGAATCCTGGCGGAGGGTCCTGTGGAGAAAAGAGACACACATTGTGGTCATGTGATCTCTACTCTCATTCCTCCATCTGGTCTCGTACCCAGGTTCCTGGAATGGGAGCCTGGGAATGAATCTGGGCTACTCTTACTCTCCTCTTGCAGTGTATTCACAATTTTGCATGTTTGATATACTGTATACCGTATAGCGGGAAATTTTCGCCAATTTCGCCAGTCAGTTCAAGTGGTGAAAATTTAACCGGTGAAAATTTTGTCGGGTAAAAATTTTGACTGGTGAAATATTTACACATTGTCAATGGTAGCATGCAGCTGCGAAAGTTAAGCTCACTATCGACTACTGGTATGGCTCTGCTGCGTTATTTGCAGGTTCTGCCACGTAGACAGCTCCCTGATCCAATGGGGGCGCTGTCATTTTGGTTGCCATCGTCGGCGATTGCGGAAGCGAACGCAGCCGTAATACCAATGCTCGGCACCAAGAAAAGGCTACAAAGGCGAAGAGAGGGCCTTATATGAAGCTAAGTAATGAACTGAAGTCCAAATCGCTAGTGAGAACGGAGATTCTGCGGCAGCAAGACACTTCTCCAAGCTGCTCGAGACTGCTAAACTGCTGTGTTGAAAGAATAATTATTAATAATGCCGTGAAATTTAATTTCGCCCAATCGCATGGCGAAATTTTCCCGCAATACTACACATCTGGGTTTGGCGAAATTTTTCCCTGGCGAAAATTTCCCGCTATACGGTACTTGACCATAAATTGACACAACTTTTTATCATGCTTATAGCATCGCATATAGTATGGGAATGAACCAAGTAGGCTCTGCCCACCCATGTAAAATTTTTGATTGCAGTTATGTCCAAGGCTTCAAAGCATGTGCATGAAGCTGACCTGGGTACAAGGGACTTACTGTATGTGCAACATTGCAGTGATAGATGAGCAAATAAAAAAGCTACATTTGAGGTGTAATAAGGTTTATGGGATGCTTATTGTTTGTCTGCTCACCAGTAGAATGAACTGGTCAATGCCACCACTGTCCTCAGCAACGTACATCTCCATCAGTGTCACGTTCAGTTCTGCCAACAGCACAAATTCACCAGTGATGTTTGGGGGACGGTTTCCTGTGTGTGTGTGTGTGTGTGTGTGTGTGTGTGTGTGTGTGTGTGTGTGTGTGTGTGTGTGTGTGTGTGTGTGTGCGCGCATAGAAAAAATGATGATACATTCTTGATGGATATGCTGAGAACACAAATATAACTTTCCCTTTTTTGGACAAAATAGGATATGGCTATTAATAGTTACATACCAAACTAGAAGTCTCTAGCAGAGACATACCCCGCGGTGCATAATTCACAACTTGGACCTGGCAGGGCTGCGGACTGGGTTGATGGAGTAGTTGGCAAAGTGTACATGTATATCACTGGCTGTGTATCCGCACGCAGAGTGTACAGCGCTCGTGTATGCGTAAGTACGTATCTGTCTATCCTATGGGAAGTGGTGGGCGTGACTGATTGCCAATATGAACACGTGACCAGAGTCCGTATATGCCCAGCCTCTATCGTATTCTAGTTGTGACCGTATTAAAATGGCAGAATGCACCGTTGTTAAATAAGAAAGCGCTGTAGATACAGCGAATGGAACCGCTTTGGCGACTATCAGGTACACACCCGGACATTTTTTTTTTTGATTGCAATGTTACTGTCGTGTTTAACAATCGCTTAACCCTGTAAATCGCGAGATAGCCCGATTTTTGAGTGGACAGACACCGGACAGACAGACGGACGGATGGACAGACAGACAGAACCAATTGCTTAACCCCGCCGCCGTCTACGCGCCGCGGGGTAATTAGTGGATTCACATTCATATAAGATCCCATTACTTGTGCTAGGCTCAGGTACTCCACCCACTGATTAGATTCACAGGATGCAAGCTGTTATTTATTTGTTTGCGCGTCTGTTTGCTATGGATATCTAGATACAGCTGATGTTCACTGTGGAGAGCTCACCCAGGTTGAATGCATTTGAAAAAAGCTTGCAACAAAGCCCTGTGGTGACTAGCATACCACAGAACTAGTGGATCAGGCTACCGGGCAGGTTTAGTGGTCTTTACACTGTTTGCAAACCAACAATATTTGGTTCTCACCAAGTTTTATTAGGAGCACACAACTGCCAAATGCTCATTAGCTCCTGGTTTTATGTACCATCATACCACATTCCACAAACAAATCATTGATCAATGGGTTAATTTAAGAATATATTCAGAGAATCAACTTCTCTTACCGATGATTTCCAACGTCTCCTCATTTTCCATGGAGACCACCAGTGATGACACACCGATGCTAGGGTCGTTGGTCACAGAGTAATCAAATATGCAAGAAGCGTCGCCCCCACAGGCATCCAGGATAGTGTCAGGGACAGTCATATCGGAAAGAAAGACTGGCACAAACGTTGTGTAGTTAGCATTGTAGAAATCATATGACTCTGTTTCAGAATATGTGAAGATAGACTCAGTTTGATTCACATGCCCTGCAGGAAATGATAAACAATTGCTGAGGGTACTAGTCAAAACTCATTAGGATAGCGCTGTTTATACAGGTTTGGACTTAATTACTCAGGGCCGGGGGGCTTATACAATGTACTTACACTGTAACCCGAATTGAAGATATATTTCCTCTTCTGTCATGTTGGCTGGCAAAACAGTGCCGTTCGGAAGTGTGAAATCGTCTGAGGGATCTCCGTTGAAGAATCCTAGCAGACCTCTCGTATCATTTTCATAGTCAGCCTCAACCTGCACAGATACACTGATGAAAGTCATCTGAGCCGATACTACAATAGCAGCCCCTGTTGTGGAAATAGTGAGCTCTTCCCCGTCATTTCTGATGGAGATTTGGTTGGTATTTGACATATTAGCACCAATGGCTGTCATGTTAAACACCCCGGTTTCATTGACCATCAAGGCCGTAGAATTGTCCGGGATATCGTGGAGTGAACCACCAATATACAGCTCTAGCATTTCCGACTCTGCATCTATTTGCACTTGTACAGGAAGAGAGTTGCCGTGCTGGATAGCCACTGCAGTCGTAATGGTAGCCCGGGTCTCTGAAGACTCGTTGAACATGACAAACCGGGCCTGCACGGTCAGGTCATTGCCCTGAGAACCAAGCAGTAGGTATTCGCCAATTCCATTGAAAGTGAAAGGGTTGTCGTCCACAGAGCGAAGGTGAGGGTCACCCCACCAGAACACTAAAGGGAGGAAGTTGGTAATTTGCGCAATAATATATTTAAGACAAGTTTGCTTTTTTCTTAATCATACGCTTTTATTTTGTATACACTCCTTTGATCCAACAAATAGCTCTCAGTAAATGTATTTATTAAGGGTGTAGGTGATTAGTGTCTTGCTGTGCCTAGCAATTGAATTCTAGATTCCATTCTCAAGCTGTATTTGCAATATACAAAAAGTATTTGCAAGTGGAGCCTGGGAATCAGACTATGTGGTACTCAAGCAGTTGTTACCTCAGCTCTAAGAATTCGAGGGTAGTAATATACAATCACACAAAAAATTGCCAACAAACATTCTAAATGATTATTGCATTTCCAACTCACTGAATCTCGGTGGATTGTAGTCAGAACAGTCATCAGACGGCCGGTGCTCGTAGTAGGTGGAGCATCTCTCCGAGAACGTGCAGCAGTAGTCGTAGGGGAGTCGGTCCTGCACTGTGTTCTCTCGGGAGAAGAAGAGGGGGTGGTAGAGTTGGTAGCTGCCTCCCATCGGGGGACCGACCAGCAGCGAGCCTCTGCTATCGTAACAGCACTCGATCGTGCTCTGTTGTCGTGACCAGAGCAGCGTGGCACAGTTCGGACGAGAGGAGAACCCCCAGAAAAACAGGAAGAAGAAACGACGGTCTCGCCACGCCTGCCTGATCGTGCAGGGACAGGACGGTAGCCCGGCAAAGCTATTAAGCAGATTTTCCGACTGCTGTTTGGCCCATTCCAGACACAGCCCCTCAAAGTTATCGGACCTAGGGGAAGTGAGACTGAAGTACCACTGCCCTGGGAGACCAGTGTTTCCATCCACTGTATCAATAGTCAGGTAGTCTGTGCTACTCTCCAACTGAACATTGAGGTAGTTGACATAGTCCTTTGCATCATATCCGATGACTATTCTTTGCCGTTGCCTCCGATTAATGTCCCAATTAATTGCTCCCTGCTCATAGAGGAAGAAGGCATATGTGTTGACATAGTCAGTCGCAAGCACTGCTTGGAAGGTTATTGTCTGTGAGAGGTGAGAACAAAATTTGTTGATTTAAAGTGCTTATAGAAACATATAGTGGCCTAGTACCTATATGTACATTTAATAGTTGATATATTAATCAATAGTTCATGCACTAATAAAGACTACAGGCTGATGCCTACTCACAAGCTGCTTATTTTACTTATTTTATATCATTGGTTGGCTCTACCGGGAAACAGTGGCAACGTACCTCATCCTGGTTTACTCTACCGTAATAAGGAGTGGCCTCATTCCAAGTTGCCACCACCATCCATTCAGGCTCAAACTCCAGATCACTGTACTCCCTCAGTCGCTGTGAAAACTCCATCAGGAGTGACTCGCTTCTTTGTGTGTAAGAGTTGTAGAAACTGCCTTCATTCTCGTAGACGTGGTAATACAAGGCACTCCCTGGGATGAAGTTTCGGAAATCGAAATCAGTCCAGTATGGAGCCAGAACGGGAATCCTTCGACCATAGGGGAAGGGGATTGGGTACCAAGAAGTGTGGGGGGAGTCGAATGATATGAGACCATTCGTACTCAACTATAGGGAATGATAAAGTGAGAAAAATGAAGAGGGAGGGCGAAGAGAGGTGGGAAAGGAGGGGAGGGAAGGGGGAATGGGATAGAAGGTCAATTCAAGAACTTTTACAAAATCATACTGGCTCAGTCTTGTTTGTATCTGCAAGCAGTTGTAGGGATATTTTACAAAGGCTAGCCTCAATATCCACCCACACACTTTAGCCTATTTCTTTTCGTTTATAGGGATAGCCTCGGAAAGAGCAGCACCATAATGTATACCTTGTAGAAAGTCTACGATGAAGATGCCCTTCTTATGTACACATATCCTTATAGGCATTGGAGGCTAGGAATGAGGCTATTCGCTCACATATATCCTGCTGTAGTAGACATTCCAGAAAGGTATTCTCCTGGAAACGATGATGCTGTAGGCTCGATCGTCGCCAAAAAAATGAGCAACGTCGAGGTAGCCACTCCCAAAGGGAAGAAGCCGCCCCTGATGACGATTGATAGTAAGGGTGACACCCAGGACTGGTTCAACACAAGCACCAGTCCTTACATTACAGACATCCACTTGCAGGTTGTGTGAACCGATTGCGAAATGATCCACAAAGACGACATCATGATCGTTTTCAGACACAGTAAGAGTTGCTGTTGTCGCAGCACTCTCTATCAAGACTCGGTATTGGATGGTATCAGATGAAAAACAGTTCAAATCTGCTGCAAAAGCTTCGACAATGAAGTCGTACTGGGTCACTGCAAACTGCAAGTTGGGGCCAGACTTACACTCAGGGTCCAGGACAGGGAACACGATGACACTCACAATCAGCATTTCTGGCTGGCAGTAAGGTGGCGCAACTGATGGTGGAAAGACTATAACTTCGAAATAATACTCACGGGGAGAGGTAAGATCTTCATAGATATGCAGAAGCACAGGACCTTCAATTACAAATGGTAAAGTTAAAGAATCCAAATATAGAATGCCAGTTGTTTCTGATATTGGAGGGTAGTTGATACTAAATTCACTGGGATAGTAGATAGCATCATCTTCATCCTCAAAGAAGGAAAGATCTAGAAAAGTGACAAATTGAAGCTCTGATGTGTCATTTATGATACTCTGAAACTCTCGTTCCTGTGTGATCTCAAATGACAAGCTTGTGTTCCCGATGAGGCTGCAACCGAACATGGTAGAGCCAGATCCAGCTCCTGAGACGGAGGTGGGCCCACCGGGTATAGGAGTAGCAGAAATGATGCCGCTACTAGCGGCAGTTGGACTTGGTGGGGAAGACAGCAGATTGGTAGTGGCACTACTAGCGGCAGTTGGAGTCAGTGAGAAAATATTATCAATGGGACTGCTAGTGGCAGTTGGATTCGGTGGGAGAGACATGAGATTAGCAGTGGCACTGCTAGCGGCAGTTGGACTCGGTGGGGAAGACAGCAGATTATCAGTGGAACTGCTAACAACAGTTTGACTTGGTGGGAAAGACAGCAGGTTAGTAGTTGCACTGCTAGCGGCAGTTGGACTCGGTGGAAAAAACAGCAGATCATCAGTGGGACTGCTAGTGGCAGTTGGACTCGGTGGGAGAGACATGAGATTAGCAGTGGCACTGCTAGTTGTAATTGGACTCGGAGAAAAAGACATCAGATTAGTAGTGGCACTACGAGCGGCAGTTGGACTCAGTGAGAAAAGATTATTAGTGGCACTGCTAGCGGCAGTTGGACTCGGTGGGAAAAACAGCAGATTATCAGTGGCACTGCTAGTTGTAATTGGACTCGGAGGAAAAGATAGCAGATTAGTAGTGGCACTACTAGCGGCAGTTGGAGTCAGTGAGAGAAGATTATCAATGGGACTGCTAATGGCAGTTGGACTCGGTGGGAGAGACATGAGATTAGCAGTGGCACTGCTAGCAGCAGTTGGTCTCGGTAAGAAAAGATTATCAGTGGCACTGCTAGCGGCAGTTAGACTTAGTAGAGAAGACAGCAGATTAGTAGTGGCAGCTGGGCTCGGTGCGAAAGACAGCAGATTATCAGTGGCACTGCTAGTTGTAATTGGACTCGAAGGAAAAGACAGCAGACTAGTAGTGGCACTACTAGGGGCAGTTGGACTCAGTGAGAAAAGATTATCAGTGGCACTGCTAGCGGCAGTTGGACTCGGTGGGAAAAACAGCAGATTATCAGTGGCACTGCTAGTTGTAATTGGACTCGGAGGAAAAGATAGCAGATTAGTAGTGGCACTACTAGCGGCAGTTGGAGTCAGTGAGAGAAGATTATCAATGGGACTGCTAGTGGCAGTTGGACTCGGTGGAAGAGACATGAGATTAGCAGTGGCACTGCTAGCGACAGTTGGACTCGGTGGAAAAAACAGCAGATCATCAGTGGCACTGCTAGCGGCAGTTGGACTCGGTGGGAGAGACATGAGATTAGCAGTGGCACTGCTAGCGGCAGTTGGACTCGATGGGGAAGACAGCAGATTATCAGTGGAACTGCTAACAACAGTTTGACTTGGTGGGAAAGACAGCAGGTTAGTAGTTGCACTGCTAGCAGCAGTTGGACTCGGTGGAAAAAACAGCAGATCATCAGTGGCACTGCTAGCGGCAGTTGGACTCGGTGGGAGAGACATGAGATTAGCAGTGGCACTGCTAGTTGTAATTGGACTCGGAGAAAAAGACATCAGATTAGTAGTGGCACTACGAGCGGCAGTTGGACTCAGTGAGAAAAGATTATTAGTGGCACTGCTAGCGGCAGTTGGACTCGGTGGGAAAAACAGCAGATTATCAGTGGCACTGCTAGTTGTAATTGGACTCGGAGGAAAAGATAGCAGATTAGTAGTGGCACTACTAGCGGCAGTTGGAGTCAGTGAGAGAAGATTATCAATGGGACTGCTAGTGGCAGTTGGACTCGGTGGGAGAGACATGAGATTAGCAGTGGCACTGCTAGCAGCAGTTGGTCTCGGTAAGAAAAGATTATCAGTGGCACTGCTAGCGGCAGTTAGACTTAGTAGAGAAGACAGCAGATTAGTAGTGGCAGCTGGGCTCGGTGCGAAAGACAGCAGATTATCAGTGGCACTGCTAGTTGTAATTGGACTCGAAGGAAAAGACAGCAGACTAGTAGTGGCACTACGAGCGGCAGTTGGACTCAGTGAGAAAAGATTATCAGTGGCACTGCTAGCGGCAGTTGGACTCGGTGGGAAAAACAGCAGATTATCAGTGGCACTGCTAGTTGTAATTGGACTCGGAGGAAAAGATAGCAGATTAGTAGTGGCACTACTAGCGGCAGTTGGAGTCAGTGAGAGAAGATTATCAATGGGACTGCTAGTGGCAGTTGGACTCGGTGGAAGAGACATGAGATTAGCAGTGGCACTGCTAGCGGCAGTTTGACTTGGTGAGGAAGACAGCAGGTTAGAAGTGGCACTGCTAGCGGCAGTTGGACTCGGTGGAAAAAACAGCAGATCATCAGTGGCACTGCTAGCGGCAGTTGGACTCGGTGGGAGAGATATGAGATTAGCAGTGGCACTGCTAGCGGCAGTTGGACTCGGGGAGAAAAGATTATCAGTGGCACTGCTAGCGGCAGTTGGACTTAATAGAGAAGACAGCAGATTAGTAGTGGCAGCTAGGCTCGGTGGGAAAGACAGCAGATTATCAGTGGCACTGCTAGTTGTGATTTGACTCGTAGAAAAAGACAGCAGATTAGTAGTGGCACTACTAGCGGCAGTTGGAGTCAGTGAGAGAAGATCATCAATGGGACTACTAGTGGCAGTTGGACTCGGTGGGAGAGACATGAGATTAGCAGTGGCACTGCTAGCGGCAGTTGGACTCGGTGGGGAAGACAGCAGATTATCAGTGGAACTGCTAACAACAGTTTGACTTGGTGGGAAAGACAGCAGGTTAGTAGTTGCACTGCTAGCGGCAATTGGACTCGGTGGAAAAAACAGCAGATCATCAGTGGGACTGCTAGTGGCAGTTGGACTCAGTGGGAGAGACATGAGATTAGCAGTGGCACTGCTAGTTGTAATTGGACTCGGAGAAAAAGACATCAGATTAGTAGTGGCACTAGTAGTCGGTGGGGAAGACAGCAGATTGGCAGTGGCACTGCTAACAACAGTTTGACTTGGTGAGGAAGACAGCAGGTTAGAAGTGGCACTGCTAACGGTAGTTGGACTCGGTGGAAAAAACAGCAGATCATCAGTGGCACTGCTAGCGGCAGTTGGACTCGGTGGGAGAGACATGAGATTAGCAGTGGCACTGCTAGCGGCAATTGGACTCGGGGAGAAAAGATTATCAGTGGCACTGCTAGCGGCAGTTGGACTTAGTAGAGAAGACAGAAGATTAGTAGTGGCAGCTGGGCTCGGTGGGAAAGACAGCAGATTATCAGTGGCACTGCTAGTTGTAATTGGACTCGAAGGAAAAGACAGCAGACTAGTAGTGGCACTACTAGGGGCAGTTGAACTCAGTGAGAAAAGATTATCAGTGGCACTGCTAGCGGCAGTTGGACTCAGTGGGAAAAACAGCAGATTATCAGTGGCACTGCTAGTTGTAATTGGACTCGGAGGAAAAGATAGCAGATTAGTAGTGGCACTACTAGCGGCAGTTGGAGTCAGTGAGAGAAGATTATCAATGGGACTGCTAGTGGCAGTTGATCTCGGTGGGAGAGACATGAGATTAGCAGTGGCACTGCTAGCGGCAGTTGGACTCAGTGGGGAAGGCAGCAGATTATCATCGGAACTACTAACAACAGTTTGACTTGGTGAGGAAGACAGCAGGTTAGAAGTGGCACTGCTAGCGGCAGTTGGACTCATGGAGAAAAGATTATCAGTGGCACTGCTAGCGGCAGTTGGACTTAGTAGAGAAGACAGCAGATTAGTAGTGGCAGCTAGGCTCGGTGGGAAAGACAGCAGATTATCAGTGGCACTGCTAGTTGTAATTGGACTCGAAGAAAAAGACAGCAGATTAGTAGTGGCACTACTAGCGGCAGTTGGAGTCAGTGAGAGAAGATTATCAATGGGACTGCTAGTGGCAGTTGGACTCGGTGGGAGAGACATGAGATTAGCAGTGGCACTGTTAGTGGGAGTTGGACTCGGTGGGGAAGACAGCAGATTATCAGTGGAACTGCTAACAACAGTTTGACTTGGTGGGAAAGACAGCAGGTTAGTAGTTGCACTGCTAGCGGCAATTGGACTCGGTGGAAAAAACAGCAGATCATCAGTGGGACTGCTAGTGGCAGTTGGACTCGGTGGGAAAGACATGAGATTAGCAGTGGCACTGCTAGCGGCAGTTGGACTCATGGAGAAAAGATTATCAGTGGCACTGCTAGCGGCAGTTGGACTTAGTAGAGAAGACAGCAGATTAGTAGTGGCAGCTAGGCTCGGTGGGAAAGACAGCAGATTATCAGTGGCACTGCTAGTTGTAATTGGACTCGAAGAAAAAGACAGCAGATTAGTAGTGGCACTACTAGCGGCAGTTGGAGTCAGTGAGAGAAGATTATCAATGGGACTGCTAGTGGCAGTTGGACTCGGTGGGAGAGACATGAGATTAGCAGTGGCACTGTTAGTGGGAGTTGGACTCGGTGGGGAAGACAGCAGATTATCAGTGGAACTGTTAACAACAGTTTGACTTGGTGGGAAAGACAGCAGGTTAGTAGTTGCACTGCTAGCGGCAATTGGACTCGGTGGAAAAAACAGCAGATCATCAGTGGGACTGCTAGTGGCAGTTGGACTCGGTGGGAAAGACATGAGATTAGCAGTGGCACTGCTAGTTGTAATTGGACTCGGAGAAAAAGACATTAGATTAGTAGTGGCACTAGTAGTCGGTGGGGAAGACAGCAGATTGGCAGTGGCACTGCTAACAACAGTTTGACTTGGTGAGGAAGACAGCAGGTTAGAAGTGGCACTGCTAACGGTAGTTGGACTCGGTGGAAAAAACAGCAGATCATCAGTGGCACTGCTAGCGGCAGTTGGACTCGATGGGAACAGCAGATTATCAGTGGCACTGCTAGCGGCAGTTGGACTTAGTAGAGAAGACAGCAGATTGGAAGTTGAACTTGGTGGGAAAGACAGCAGATTATCAGTGGCACTGCTAGCGGCAGTTGGACTCAGTGAGAAAAGATTATCAGTGGCACTGCTAGCGGCAGTTGGACTCGGTGAGAAAAACAGCAGATTATCAGTGGCACTGCTAACGGCAGTTGGACTTTGTGGAGAAGACAGTAGATTATCAGTGGCACTGCTAGTGGAAGTTGGACTCGGTGGGAAAGACAGCAGATTGTCAGTGGCACTGCTAGCGGCAGTTGGACTTAGTAGAGAAGACAGCAGATTGGAAGTTGAACTTGGTGGGAAAGACAGCAGATTATCAGTGGCACTGCTAGCGGAAGTTGGACTCAGTGAGAAAAGATTATCAGTGGCACTGCTAGCGGCAGTTGGACTCAGTGAGAAAAGATTATCAGTGGCACTGCTAGCGGCAGTTGGACTCGGTGGGAACAGCAGATTATCAGTGGCACTGCTAGCGGCAGTTGGACTTAGTAGAGAAGACAGCAGATTGGAAGTTGAACTTGGTGGGAAAGACAGCAGATTATCAGTGGCACTGCTAGCGGCAGTTGGACTCAGTGAGAAAAGATTATCAGTGGCACTGCTAGCGGCAATTGGACTCGGTGGGAAAGACAGCAGATTATCAGTGGCACTGCTAGCGGCAGTTGGACTTAGTAGAGAAGACAGTAGATTGGAAGTTGAACTTGGTGGGAAAGACAGCAGATTATCAGTGGCACTGCTAGCGGCAGTTGGACTCAGTGAGAAAAGATTATCAGTGGCACTGCTAGCGGCAGTTGGACTCGGTGGGAAAAACAGCAGATTATCAGTGGCACTGCTAACGGCAGTTGGACTTTGTGGAGAAGACAGTAGATTATCAGTGGCACTGCTAGTGGAAGTTGGACTCGGTGGGAAAGACAGCAGATTGTCAGTGGCACTGCTAGCGGCAGTTGGACTTAGTAGAGAAGACAGCAGATTGGAAGTTGAACTTGGTGGGAAAGACAGCAGATTATCAGTGGCACTGCTAGCGGAAGTTGGACTCAGTGAGAAAAGATTATCAGTGGCACTGCTAGCGGCAGTTGGACTCAGTGAGAAAAGATTATCAGTGGCACTGCTAGCGGCAGTTGGACTCGGTGGGAACAGCAGATTATCAGTGGCACTGCTAGCGGCAGTTGGACTTAGTAGAGAAGACAGCAGATTGGAAGTTGAACTTGGTGGGAAAGACAGCAGATTATCAGTGGCACTGCTAGCGGCAGTTGGACTCAGTGAGAAAAGATTATCAGTGGCACTGCTAGCGGCAATTGGACTCGGTGGGAAAGACAGCAGATTATCAGTGGCACTGCTAGCGGCAGTTGGACTCAGTGAGTAAAGATTATCAGTGGCACTGCTAGCGGCAGTTGGACTCGATGGGAACAGCAGATTGTCAGTGGCACTGCTAGCGGCAGTTGGACTTAGTAGAGAAGACAGCAGATTGGAAGTTGAACTTGGTGGGAAAGACAGCAGATTATCAGTGGCACTGCTAGCGGCAGTTGGACTCAGTGAAAAAAGATTATCAGTGGCACTGCTAGCGGCAGTTGGACTCGGTGGGAACAGCAGATTATCAGTGGCACTGCTAGCGGCAGTTGGAGTCAGTGAGAAAAGGTTATCAGTGGCACTGCTGGCGGCAGTTGGACTCGGTAGGAACAGCAGATTATCAGTGGCACTGCTAGTGGCATTTGGACTTTGTGGAGAAGACAGTAGATTAGCAGTGGCAGTTAGACTTGGTGGGGAAGACGGCAGATTATCAGTGGCACTGCTAGCGGTAGTTGAACTCAGTGAGAAAAACAGCAGATTATCAGTGGCACTGCTAACGGCAGTCGGACTTTGTGGAGAAGACAGTAGATTATCAGTGGCACTGCTAGTGGAAGTTGGACTCGGTGGGAAAGACAGCAGATTGTCAGTGGCACTGCTAGCGGCAGTTGGACTTAGTAGAGAAGACAGCAGATTGGAAGTTGAACTTGGTGGGAAAGACAGCAGATTATCAGTGGCACTGCTAGCGGCAGTTAGACTCAGTGAGAAAAGATTATCAGTGGCACTGCTAGCGGCAGTTGGACTCAGTGAGAAAAGATTATCAGTGGCACTGCTAGCGGCAGTTGGACTTAGTAGAGAAGACAGCAGATTGGAAGTTGAACTTGGTGGGAAAGACAGCAGATTATCAGTGGCACTGCTAGCGGCAGTTGGACTCAGTGAGAAAAGATTATCAGTGGCACTGCTAGCGGCAGTTGGACTCGGTGGGAAAGACAGCAGATTATCAGTGGCACTGCTAGCGGCAGTTGGACTCGGTGGGAACAGCAGATTGTCAGTGGCACTGCTAGCGGCAGTTGGACTTAGTAGAGAAGACAGCAGATTGGAAGTTGAACTTGGTGGGAAAGACAGCAGATTATCAGTGGCACTGCTAGCGGCAGTTGGACTCAGTGAAAAAAGATTATCAGTGGCACTGCTAGCGGCAGTTGGACTCGGTGGGAACAGCAGATTATCAGTGGCACTGCTAGCGGTAGTTGGAGTCAGTGAGAAAAGGTTATCAGTGGCACTGCTAGCGGCAGTTGGACTCGGTGGGAACAGCAGATTATCAGTGGCACTGCTAGTGGCATTTGGACTTTGTGGAGAAGACAGTAGATTAGCAGTGGCTGTTAGACTTGGTGGGGAAGACGGCAGATTATCAGTGGCACTGCTAGCGGTAGTTGGACTCAGTGAGAAAAACAGCAGATTATCAGTGGCACTGCTAACGGCAGTCGGACTTTGTGGAGAAGACAGCAGATTATCAGTGGCACTGCTAGTGGAAGTTGGACTCGGTGGGAAAGACAGCAGATTGTCAGTGGCATTGCTAGCGGCAGTTGGACTTAGTAGAGAAGACAGCAGATTGGAAGTTGAACTTGGTGGGAAAGACAGCAGATTATCAGTGGCACTGCTAGCGGCAGTTGGACTCGGTGGGAACTGCAGATTATCAGTGGCACTGCTAGCGGCAGTTGGACTTTGTGGAGAAGACAGTAGATTATCAGTGGCACTGCTAGTGGAAGTTGGACTCGGTGGGAAAGACAGCAGATTGTCAGTGGCACTGCTAGCGGCAGTTGGACTCAGTGGAAGAAGCAGCAGATTATCAGTGGCACTGCTAGCGGCAGTTGGACTCAGTGGAAGAAGCAGCAGATTATCAGTGGCACTGCTAGTGGAAGTTGGACTCGGTGGGAAAGACAGCAGATTGTCAGTGGCACTGCTAGCGGCAGTTGGACTTAGTAGAGAAGACAGCAGATTGGAAGTTGAACTCGGTGGGAAAGACAGCAGATTATCAGTGGCACTGCTAGCGGCAGTTGGACTCGTTGGGAACAGCAGATTATCAGTGGCACTGCTAGCGGCAGTTGGACTTGGTGGGAACAGCAGATTATCAGTGGCACTGCTAGCGGCAGTTGGACTCGGTGGGAACAGCAGATTAGCAGTGGCACTGCTAGCGGCAGTTGGACTTTGTGGAGAAGACAATAGATTATCAGTGGCACTGCTAGTGGAAGTTGGACTCGGTGGGAAAGACAGCAGATTGTCAGTGGCACTGCTAGCGGCAGTTGGACTCAGTGGAAGAAGCAGCAGATTATCAGTGGCACTGCTAGCGGCAGTTGGACTCAGTGGAAGAAGCAGCAGATTATCAGTTGAACTTGGTGGGAAATAAAGCAGATTATCAGTGGCACTGCTAGTGGCAGTTGGACTCAGTGAGGAAGAGGAGACTTGCCCAAGAGCAGATTGGAGGCTTATGAAAACCAGCAGTAAATAACTTCCTTGTGTTTGCCACCGCATCTTCATTTTTTTTTTACTCTCCTGGACTGTGGATTGTCAGGGGTTGCAGAGGGATAGGAAACTTTCGACCAGTCTGTATCTTCCGACTGGACACGATCGCGAACTTATTACTTGCCCAATGTTCGCTGTCTAGCCATTAAGCTATCTTTAACAGTTCTTTTGTGCCCAAACGTATGCTTTTGCTCACGGCGAGCTACGCCCCCCCTCCAACAATGAATCTGTATTTTGCGTACCCTTTAAGTTTACTCCACTGATTCTGGTCCGGAGTAGATTGCAGAGCCGATCACGGGGTTTTCAATAGAGGCGATCTTGTCCGTACTCTATATCTATGCTGAAACACAGTAGCTAGTTCAACTGTCACTGCCACAGCTTAGTCTTAGTTTATTATTTATCATGCTGACATGCAGGGGACGGTACGGTGCACAAAAGTAGGTGGGGCACCTTAGGTGATTACGCAATCCACGCTTGGGGGCGCGCGCGCCTATTTGGGTTATAGGGATCGAACTGTTTTCTTCTACAACCAGTTTTGGAGGTTTTCAAGGTTTTACATTTCACTAGTTAGCTATAGTCAATGAAAATTAAAGTTCATGGCCAGTGTAGAAGGGTTTTGCTAGTAATTTAAGCAAGAACTTCAATGGGGCAGGGGGTTTAGAATATTTTTAGTAGTTGTTAAGAGGTTTTTGAGGTTTTCAAATGCTTTAGTAGGTGTCAACAAGATTTTTGGGTTTTAGATTTTCAGTACGTAGTTTTTTAGAGTTTTTTGAATGGTTTTTACCATATGTACATGTAGTTGACAAAAGGTTTACAAGGTTTTTAGCGTTTAGAAGGTTTTCAGTAGCTAGCTACATGTCGTTGTCGAGAAGGTTTAGAGGCCTGTTTTAAAATAGTTAGAGGCTTTTGAGGTTTTCGAATGCAAACGTAATCAACAGTCTATAATATCAATGTCAAAAGTACGTATACATGACATTGTGCAATCATAAAACAGCGCAATGCTCATGAAATTTATCTCATGACACGTTTCTTCAGGAGATAATATCTCAGCAGTAGAATTCCAGCTGATATATATTATATATCAGCTGGAATTCTACTGCTTTCAAGTGGCAATCAAAACCATCCAAAAAACCTGTATTATGCCACAGAAAACCTTCTAAAACATGTTATAAACTAAAACTTGTAAATCCTGTCTTAGCTACCTCACCGATAACCACTGACAATCTTCTAAAACCTGAAAACCTCCAAAACTTTATCCCACAGAAAACCTGTGCAACTAGCCAGCAGAAAACCACTGACAACTTTCTAAACAGAGAACTTCCAATCCTCTAATACTAAGTCTCACCCAACAGAATAACTTCTAAAACCTGTCATCCATATAATATGATATGATTGGTGGAAGTAAGCAGAAAGGACTACCACGTAGCACTCAGTGATGGGTGCTTTGAGCACAGGCAGCTTTCTGTGTTTCCACCGACTACAGTAAGTGTATATGCTGTAACCAGGAACACCAAGAAGCAAGCACCTGTTCAATCATGTGTACTGTGTGTGTGTGCCAGGTGCCTGAGTCTTATGGCCCAAACATGATACAGTGTGACATGTACAAGTGCAGTTGTTGGCCATTTTATGTGTATCAATCTACATGTGAAATCTCCTGTACCTGTACCTAACACATGGTACGTTGTACATCCTGCAAATACGTAGACTACGTATTCATCTGGTGACATTCCATTGTTTGTTTTGAGTAAGTATTCATCTTCTGTGTGCGGAAACCAATACTTGAAATTTCAGACTACACACGTCATGCACAGGCTTATTGAAATTGTAGGATGCCTACTTTCACAACGGGGTGTCGTGAACATGAGCATGGGGGTGCTCATATTTACGTGAAAATAGGCATCCGGAATGCCCATATTTGGAGATGCCTGTTTTCACTGGACACCAGTCCGTTCCGTAAAATAATGACCTCCGGTTGAGTACATGTTGTGAAGGTATATATAGAGCACAGGCTATGAACTATATCAGAATATGTTGTTAGTGGATTACTGTAAAGTTAATGGAACTTTTAAGTTACAATGTGATGCATGTGGGTAGAGAACTAAAAGTGCATGCTTAGAACAATATTACAGCGGACACAAGCAAGCCTCCTCCCCATGCCCAATGGCAAGCTCAACTTTGATCCTTGGTTTCCAAGGGAGATAATTTTTAGACAGCAGGTCACTCACCCCACTACGCAGCGAGCTATCCTTTACGCAGGGCCCACTTTTAAACCCATTACATCATAACCACACAGTACATGACTGTACTACTTCGTGCACTACAAGGCACCATTAAATTACCCAAGACGACAACACAGGCACGAAGGGAAATCAGAGAGAATTCCATTATAGCAAGACTAGTACAGTACAGTGCATGTGTGTACTAAGACATTTAGAATAATGAGAGTCAGAACCACGCTCAATCAGCATCATGTCCCGCAAAAACAAGCCAGTTCCACGCAGATATACAATGTCGTGTTCATCCCTAAAAAAAAAAAAAAACATAGAGTGCTCATAGCAAAGGTCTGACTTGTCCCATTTGCGGGGGTTGTTGCATGGGCGGCGGCTGGCCTGGTCTCATGGGCATCATGACTCCGGGATGGGGCTGCATCAGGGGATTCGAGGGAGGAGCGTTCATGGGGGGAGGTCCCATTCCAGGACGGATTACGTTTCCCGGAATGGAACCGTGAGGAGGTGGCAGCAGTCTCGGACCGGGACCTCCCTGCATGGGGGGCATCCCTGGTCTAATGAGCGGCGGTCCCGGCAGTTGAGGGGCCGGGGCTTGGGAGGACGATGGCATTCCACCGGGGGGTTGCTGCAGCGTCGGGGGAAACTGTGGCTGGGCTGGGTTCTGGGGCTGGGACTGTGCTTGGGGAGGGGGCGTCTTCGCAGTTCTGTACTTTTCCAGCTTGCTACGTACCTCTTCCTGGGCATGGAATGAAGAGGAACATTTAAAGGCAACGCAATTGCCATCACCTGTCCCAGTATTCCTTGGGAATTGATAGATGCTGTATTAGATGGACCCAAGAGCACATAAATAAAACTTTTACGCCTCTCACTCACTCTTTCGGGGAGGGGAATTTGTCATGATGAGATAATAGTGGAGGTAGATAGAAAGACTCCTAAATACCGTATTTTCGTGAACAGATGCTGCGGCTAGTAATGATTTCATCACGTGATTTTCTGCGGCCACTTATCGAGAGTGGCCACTAATTGAGGATGGCGTTTATTAGATTGAGAAGTTTGCCGGCTACACAGTGATGCACAACGGCAGTTCCAATCCGTTCGATAAATCACTGTCCGTGCCTTATCCTTGTAGTACTGGAATTCTTGCCATGGCTACTATTTGAGGGTGTCCACTGCTTCGTTCAGCACTTCCAGAGGTGGGGCTACTATGTGAGGGCTGCTACTAATCAAGGGCAGTGTCTATTCGCAGAAATGTGGCACAATTACATGTACGATATGGAAAAAGTAATTAATTAGCAGGGGCTTTGTGACTGGCACCATCACAGCTGCCCCCTTCGACTCACCAGTGAAATATCATCTTCGGGGTGCATCAGCTTACAGTTGGGTCCGACGGGGGTCACCTTGCTGACGGGTCTATCCGGCACCGCGGGGAGCCTGGGCAGTTCGCTGGGCGGGGGCTGCTGGGTCGGCTGTTGCTGGTAGGCCGGGAACGTGGGTCTGGGACCGTTGGGGTTGCTGGGTTGGGTCGGGTTGGGGGGGCGGGGCGGGGCTCTGCTCGCCATTGGTCCCGGCTGGGGAGAACACGCGAAGGAGTTCATAGTACACAATGTAGTAGTATATACATGACATTGTGTATGTGGCAGTCATGTGTTGAAATCGATAATCGATTTTAAAAAAATTTACATGGAAACATGCACGTTTTTGTGCTTTCCTGTTTAAAATGTGCATGAAAGCATAAAAACATGCAGGCTTTCATGTATTTTCTCCATTTAGTGCCTCCTTTTACCCAGTAAAGGGTCTATTCCTGCTCTTTGAGTCTGCTGTGTCTCACCTGTGAAGCACTTGGGAAGAGGGGTCTGGGGGGCAATGGGACCACTCTGAGACAGAAAGAGGAGAGCACCGTTAGAAGATTAAAGTGGGATCAAACCATACACCCATGCAACTCCTTCCAAAGGTATTGTTGGTTGTGTGACAACCTCAAAATACCCTAGCGTGCTACGCTACTGACTAGAGAAGTCACAGAGCTGAACGCACCCAGGCTGCATCGGCATGGGGGCCATACGAGGACCTACGAGAGGAAGAGGAGACAGCAGTAAGTTTCAGATCCTGGCCCGAGGATAGTCCCACAATCAAGATAGTCTCACTCCCAGCCCACATCAAGGGTAAGGTTTAAGTCAACAAGCCATACACCTCACAGGAGACTTCAAAACACTTATTATGTAAGGGGTTTTCCCCAGCAAGCTATATAGTACCCATGGGCGTTCATGAAAGTACACACAGAATATAAAAACCCACCTGGAGGAACCATTCCAGGCATGACGGCTGGCGGCATGGCAGGCATCATCATGGGGGGCGGGGCCATGCCCGGCATGACGGCAGCGGCCGGGTTGAACATCATCCCCATGGGACCCATCTGGTCCATCCTCAGCTTCTTGGGCTGGGGCTGGGCCAGGTCTCCCTCGCTGCCGCCTGGGAGGGAGGGAGGGGAGGGAAGAGAGGGAGGGGGGGAGGGAGGAAGGGAGGAAGGATGGGAGGGAGGGAGGGAGGAAGGGAGGGAAGGAGAGAGGGAAGGAGGAGATGGGGTATCATCGCTGATGAAGTGTCTGCTCACAGAGGCAATGAAACAACATAGTTTTGTACACTCATGTCAACCCTATACTATATGTCAAGTAGGTTCGTTCCCAGGCTCTACTCCTCAGCTTTTAATTTGCACACATAGCAAAATAAGTTACTACGAGTGATGGGGAGTGGAGACTGGAAAAGAGGCTAACATTACGAATTCTATATAGATCTGCGTGGCTAGGCATAATGAAATCTTTTACATACTCTCTAGAAGGAACACTAGCCCCTTCTGACAAGGCCATCCCCTCTCATTTCCTTCCACTGCCCCAAACTACATGCACTAGCTATAAAAGAGAGAGAGAAAGAGAGAGAGAGAGTTAGTTATTGTACGGCTGAGACTCACTGTCACATACATGTAGCTACCGACGGAGAAACAAGAATGAAAGCAGTGAATCTCTGCAAAGAAATCAATTTGAGAGTGTAGTGTCACTGGAAGGCATCCACACAGCGTACAGCATTGCAGTACACAGTCATACAAAGTATGCTACCCAGGGTTTCATACAGGATCATTCCTATTTTGCCAGGGGGTGAGGACTATTTTGGGATAGTAAATGGATGCATCCAAAACAGACAGGGCGCAAACCACACACTTCTAGGGGGGCCTGGGGGCATGCCCCTTAGAGAAAATCTGTCCTGAGATTGATTTCGGTGGGTTTTGGTATGTAGCTGACTACCCAACAGTTGTGTTCAAAATCACAGTAAATTAGAACAAGTATCATTAGGAATAAGGTAATAATGCCATAATAATTATTTAATTCTGAAGGGGGAGGAGAATCTTGCTGGGAGGTCTGTATGAAACCCTACTACCCATAGAGAGTTACAAAAAATAGTTGCCTCCTGGGTAACCTACATAGGCTAATTAGATCATGTTTACGTAACCATATACATTGGATCTATGCCGAAATTCTAAACACACTTATTTGCACATGTGGGAGCAAGCCTGGTGGACAACCAAGTTCTGAAAAAATTGTGAACTATTCCTACATGGTTGATTCCATGATGACCAGTAGCAGGAAACCGTACCAGGAGTACTGTGAAATGCTAGGGCTTTTAAAACTCCCAGCAACAAGCCTAACCTCACAATAACAGTACAACGACGTGTCTCAAATACAATGCCCATTACTATACCCAGCAAACAGAACACAAAGAGACAGACTTACCACTCTTAGCTCGTTCATGTGCTATTCTATCCTCCTCTGGAATACCTTCCATGCCGAATATCTCAATTTCGATGTTGTCCCGCCCCGCGATTGCATTGGGGACGTGGTTTACAGTCTCCTTATGCACTTGGGAGCAGTGGATGGCCAGGCCCGGGGCAGTGTAGAGCTTCTTGTGGCATATGTGGCACTTAAAGTGCTTTGCTTTCTGGTGGTACACTAGGACCTTGTCATCGTCAAACTCCCGGTTGCAGTACCTGGGTGCTGGTCAAGGAAATTACGAAGGGCTTCTCACAGAAAGGAGCCTGTGTAGTCGTGTAGCATACTTGCTCAAAGCTCAAAATAGCAGCTGGCCACTGGCCATTTTCCGTGCAATTTTCTACAATGGCCACCCAAAAATTTGATCATGGTTGTATCAAATTGTACAGTTGGCAAATCAAAATTTCAGCTTGGCCAGCCAAACCCAGAACCTTATTTTTAGCTCTGCTTACTGATTTTTTTATGTAAGAAACTGTCAACTTTTCAGGCCAAATGTATGGATGGACGTAGTAAAAGTTTGTTTGCAAAACCAGAGATAATAGAGCACGAGCTCTATTAGCTACGGCAAACGCAGTCTCGCCCAGACAAGACAGCAAAACGACTACAAGGTAAACATTCCATTTAATGCCTCCTGCTATTTCAAAGCCAAGAATTCCTTACTAATTAAGTGACATTGTGTAGAAATTATATACACCTGCTACATCCACTACTACAGACGTAGCTAGGTGGGAGAGGGTTACGTACTAGGGACATGCAAATTATTATGACACACACTCACACAAAACAAAATGTCTGCCATCATCACACAAGGATACCAGCACCACGGCTTTACTAGTTTCTTCTTCTTTCTTCCCATCTTGAGACAACCCAGCTTACCCTAGGACGCGGGACCGAAACTGCACCGGGCCAGGCAAGGCAAGCCGAGGGCGAGTGGCTTTTGATCGAGCGCCACCACGTGCTAAAAACTTTAATTAACCATCGGAAAATTTGTAATTTTTTCGACGGGCGCAAAGCTGGGAATTGATTGGTCAAAACGGTCCAACTTGGCGGTAGCTAGCCGGGAAACGATATTATTCTATTTATAGCACATCCTCAAATCATCCGCAATGGAGACGTTGGAGAACAACCCTTTCAAATTGGTATTGGTTGATATGGAAATCTATCTATTTGTCTATCTGTAATATCCTTTTTTCTTACCAGGAAACAGTTGCACAACTGCTGAAAATGCACTTTAAAGACAAGAAAACCAAACGTAAGGATTTCGTTTTTCACTGATCTTAGCTATTAAATGTTTTTAAATATTCTATAGCTAGCTGTCCATATTCTTGCCTAGTCTACCCACCTTGTAGCATAGCATCCCACTTTGTCACTCCCAGCCCAAAGTCATCACCTATATTGGCAGTGCTTCCATTGCACAATCGAACCTAAGGATTCTTCTAGTTGACATGTATCTTATTTAAACCATTGATCAGCTCCATGCAACTGCAGCAGATGGCACAGAACTCTAAAGAGACGGTGTCAATGGTGTTATTTTAATGGAATAAGGCTACAAAAAGTTTCACAAATTTGATCTTATTACGAGTAAGTGGGTAATATCGTAGAATATTTCTGGCTTGGGCTATACAATAATACTGCTTACTATAATGCATGAGTACGTAATAAAACGTTTATTTGATTTATCTGTGGTATTTTAATGCAGTAGCTTGCAGATGCACACATATGAATTCCCTCATTAGTCCCCTCCTAGCAATAGCGCTTTTCTGTCATCTTGAAATCTGCTTTTCCACCCTGACAGTTAACAACGACGCCCTCAAACTCAGTGCAGAGCTACTGTATGTGTTTGTTCTAGGTAAGCTGACTGAAAAACCAGTAGGACCTATTGTACTGGGACGTACCACGACAAGAAATTAAGTCTCCACTCTCGTTCTCACAGAATGTGCTTACAGAGCTGCTGCCCAGGCTAAGGTAAAAAGCAATCCTAGCGTACCATCGATCCCAGGCCTCACTCACTGTTTATTGCTTGCTGTACAAATATGCCTTTCTTTCACTGTGGGGAGCCTAGGAATGAGGCCTACAATAGGGTAATATCAATTTGCTAACTTTGTCACTATACTGGATAGCACGAGTTAAGGCGATTCAGAGAATGGACGTAATTATACAGGACTGGTAGTGATGCAGTAGATGTTTGCAAAGTTACATTATGCTAGTTATTTCCTGAGTTCCACACGTATATACGTATGGCAGTTTCTATCACAGACTTACTGTAGTAGAAGTGCACCTTTTGCCACAAGTCTGTGGTGGGGATGTACGATTTCTTTGACCTGTTAGAGGGCAAGTTTAAGGTATATATACACAGGATTGTTTCTGTAAGTTTCTACATAATTATTCTGAAACATGCATGGATATATGTAGAGTGTGGTTCCTTGGTACACGGTGTATTATATCTGTGTGCCTGTATACATCTTTCCCTTGCTAATCATATGGCAGCAATGCACCCTTGATGGCATGCAGTAATTGTTACATCACACTGTATACATGTAGGCTGAAGACGCCTCACAAGTCGACATACAGCATTTTGAGAAAGTGCTACCTAAACTGGTAAGTTTGTCCGTAAAAACCCAGTGATAGCGTTATTATATTTTCCTACATCATTTGCAGTTACTAGACTTTTGATCAAGATGCTGAAGAAACCTACATGTACTCTGGTTACGTTGCATTTTTTTGTATTCAGCAACACAAAACATGACAAATAAATGCCTGCTCTATTTCTGGTACAACTATATTATCACTGTGAACAGCCAAGTATTGTACACTATTGCAATTAAAAATTGCATAGTTCTAGTGACAGACACAACTAGGTCCAAAAGATTAGAGTCGCTAATTGTAGTAAATCACTTCGCTACTAACCCTTTAACCCTAGAGACCAGCACATTATGCTTGTAAATTTACCTATTATGCTATGCTCCTATTCCTGATCATAATTGCACATATGACCTATTATGCTTGCTCACATGACCTATTATGCTCGACATTATCCTTAATATTTAAAGGCTTAAAACCAAACAATTCTCGAAGTAACCAGTACAAGTATTAGTGATGATTATAGTGGAGCATGAGAGAGGTTTCAACCTAGAATTTTGCTGTTTATTGCCAATGAACAAGCAACGAAAAACACGTTCAGCTGCATGTGCATATGCATTACATAATTATTTCACGTAAAAATTCACCTATTATGCCAGCATTATGCCTGATGCTTGACACACCTATTATGCTCAAAATTATGCTGGCATATTGTGCCTGTCCCTGAATTTAGCCCTAGTAGATGTATCTACTAGGGCTAAAGGGCTAACAGAAACCCACACTACCCATGAGTGAGGGTATAAACAAGAGAGCCGTACATGTAGCTTGGCCAGAGTCTGATAATTTTCCTCAATACCTGGAATCCCCTCTGTTTACAAAACAGACTGAGTAAGGAAAGCCACACCAATATTATTCCATATTGTTGATTGCACTTCAGAGGGTGGAGGCGTGTTCTAACTGGCTTGCAGTTGCACACCCAAAAGGCTTCAGCATGTGTTGCAAATTTAAAAAAATTAGTGGCAAGAGCACAGCATGACTCAGCTACATAATGTATATGAAGGGTCGAGAACCTCAGAGTGGGCCAACCCAACATCAAACTCGACCAAAAATGATAAATTTAAGTTTTAAGTCAATTTTGTGGGATAGACCACTCTGTATAATGTATTTTCCGCATTCTTGAAGAACTCCCTCTGCAAGTGAAGCAGCAAACCACTTTGCAGTAGTCAGAATGACAGTTCTTTCTTCCTGTGCGTGTCATGCAGGCAAGCATTTGCATTGGTAATCTGCTTCAACTCTCAGTAGCCCTTCTGGTACTCTCTCTGAAGTTATTGAAGTGTTGAAGCACATCTGAATATCTGCATAGAATGGATTGCATGCATGTACATCTTTGGCCACTGCATCTAATGAAGAGTTCAGGTCTATCAGTTCACCTGCTTTAAACCAGTTACTGTATGCCTACGGAAACACAGTTGTCTGAGCGGTGGGTGAGTCCAGGAGTAACAAATCACCACTTTGTGGTCTAACTCCAGGAGTTAGACCACAAAGTGGTGTGGCCTACCCCCATAGCTAGCTACTCAGATCAGGTATTCACATTATATATTTTTTTGTCTCAAGTTTGGAAGGCGGAAGTTCTTTAATTGGGTTAGACCACTCTGGTTCTCAGCCCTTCAATTACTGCATCACATGTCATGGGTAGCTATACATGTAGGTGCATGTGTAGTGTTTTAGCCTCCATTCCAAGCCTTCTCCGCTGTCAAGTTTTGTTCAGCAGGGAGGCCAAGGAACCATAAAGCACTTAAAGTGAGTTCTTAAACCGTCCATGACCCTTTTGCTGCTTGAGGAATTAGAATGGTACCAAGGACACGGCTGTCAAGTTGAAGCCAGCGTACAATTCAATTAAAAAAAGAACGAAGATATAATAGTCGGGGCGAGCCCCACATTAGCGAGTTGACAGACTTTGTGAATTGCTTGTATTGCTTACGTAATGCCGAATCTATGCGCAATATTCTTTTGCGGCCTAGGTATAAAGTAAGAAGGCCAGTATAGTTTACTAGCATGAACCTCTTTGCTTTCGATTCGTATATGGTACGTTAACCGCGTAGTTGCTAGCGAGATACCGTAACAGACAAAATCACACACACAAAAAACACACGCACACAACTGAGTACTGTAACCCTCGCTGCGCATGCGCGCTGAGGGATAGGACGTAAATATAAGGGGGCGTGGCGAAACATTACAATTATATAGGCTAGGGATTACTTGTGGTGTGCAGTTCGCTTTCAGTGACAACTCTCATGCAACTTCTTGTTGGAGTAACAATCATCAGCGATATAAATCATGGGAACCGCACTGTCAGTACTCCGAGAGCAAGAGGCTAAACAGGAGGCGCAAGCGAAAGAGCAACTCGCTATGCTCGAGAAAATGGCACAGGCACAACTCGCGAGCAAAGTGGATGAGATTCTGCATGGACGTTCTGACGACGAGGAGATTCACAAAGGACTAGTTGTAGCCAAACATCAGCAAATCTTCGTCAATGCGTCCTCAAAATCGGACAAAGCCCATAAAGCTATAGATGATTTCTTTAGTGGCGATCTTCTCAATGGCGCAAAAGAGCTCATTCTTGGCGGAGTAGACGAACTACTTGGCAACTATTCCGTTGGTGAAAACGAGTCTGAGGACATGCTCATACTTTGGGAGAATAACGCCCTACTTCGTGTCGACGTATACTACTGGAAGTGGAACTTCTCCAGCGAAGGTGTCGTGAAGGTCGCTCAGAACGTCTTTGCCGTGTACTGCGTTAAACGGGTGATAAACCCCGAACAAGTGGACCCGAACGTCCTTATTTATGCCATCTCTCGAATGTGTGCAAAAAATAAGATGAAGGCCGACGAAGCCCTGGATTATGTCAAGAAAATAATGGAGAAGCTGAAGGAAGTCAAAGAAGCCATCAACTGGAAACCACCGCAAATAACAGCTGAGTAAAATACTTACCTGAAGGCGATGTAGCTAGTGACTAGGTCTTCTTGTGTATCAGAACAATTACTTACATAATAATGATGAGTGTGCAGCTGTATAACTTTTTTTAGTTTTACTTGAAGCAGAGTACATGTAGCTGCTCCACAGAATACTGTGTTGGCTGTATATATAACCTGTAACCGTATGACCATGGAATCTTAACCTTTTTGGATCACATTTGATTTGTTGTAGCTAGTTGTGCAGTGAATCTATAGAGCTGGTGCATGTGGGTTAGTCTTAAACCAACCCAGGTCTTCCTTTTATCTCACAGCCTTGGAGAAATATATCTTTTATCCTGCCAATTATATGCTTCTTAGTGATCTATTTGCGAGCTTTTTTTATACTCAGTCCTTCCTTTAATATCCCCTTTTGTAATACTTTCAGGAGATTCACAATGCATGCATGGGCCTCAGAAATTGCCAAGTTCTGGTATCGTACATGTAGCTAGTAGTTGTTTTCACAGGTAAATGCACGTTGCCTTAAGTGCAGTCAGAAATAGGAAATATCTCCACTTATATTATAGGAAGTACCATGCACCAAGCAGTGTTGTTTGTTGTTATTTTTGCAGTATGGGTACATATTTGGCTCTATAAATAGCTGGAATGCATGGATGTTACTGTATACTGACGTGCTCAGCAGAACTTAGGTAAAGTTAGATGGCTAAGCTTATAATTAGCTTAGCTTCATCTATTGTGATATAATGATGCTGGAGTACAAGAAATTAGGCCTTTTTTCATATAGCTACAAAAAAAAACTGCATCAAAGCATATGTTTTCCTTGTTTTAATGCTTGCTTTATCCCATTATACATTAATTTACTTTAGGAAAAGGAGACAGTTCGTCTGACTGCTGCCAAGCACCGCCTGCAGCATAAAGCCACTGAGGTGACTGAACAGAACAAGACCCCCCAGAGGGAGTTAACCAAGACCAGGAAAACGTAAGATAGAAGGGTAAAAGACTAGTCTCAATCTCAAACTGCATTCTACAGTAAATGGGTGGAGGCCTGGAACGAGGCTAGTAGAAGATCGTGACTAGCTAGTGTTGCATGTGGTAATCTATAGCTACCTAAGCACTGCCCCTAAGAGCTTGGAACTATGCAAAAAGTTATGGAGAAAGGGAGTACCTCAGGACTGGCTTCTGAGCAGTAGAGGCCTGAGTACTTCCATAATATATGGAGAGGCTGCACGAAGACTCTGTAGCAGGAAAGTGGGAAATGTCTTGTACGTTTTATTCGCAAGAGTGCTGACTCAGCACACTCATATACCTTTTGTTCCTATCGGGGCTATCACTAAACTGGGTTAGCCAACAGAAACTAGCTAAATTTCACACTCTAAATAGTATACTACAATCAAAACTAATGTTGCAAAGCCATACTACAGCAACACTGACTGCCTGAGGCTGAGCAAACAGGTAGATAGAGTTACACTCTTTACTTAATTCCTGTGGTATCTACTATGCATGCGCAGTATAGTAGTGATCACTACAGCGAAGAGAATCCACTTAGCTAGTTGAACAGCTGCACAGACTGTGCAATTTTTTACTTAGCTACCCTAGCTATACCCTCCTTTGTTTAGCTAAAGATTTGTAAACTTGCTATTTCCATTCAAGGACTTTTAAGATGTAACTGATCTAATTTCAAATGTCTGAGCATGTTTACAGTGATCTAAAAAATCGCTAGGAAAATTTTCTTCAAGTTAACGTGAATAGTACGCTTGAATCCATACAATTTAGCATATCATCCCGCTGTACTCCAGGTATAGTGTGCCACATCCATTTTGCATTCAGATCAGTTTTTGCATCGTAATTTGCCAATGGAAAAGAAGTATGATGTCTCCTCTGGCAGTTGCTCTTTTGTGATTACTAGCTATTGGCTTCCTCCACTCAGTTTACCTGGGGTTCAGAAGCCACTGGAAAAGTGTGGTCCCACTACGTTGGAATCTACAGGGGGTGGGGCCATAGGGGGTGGGAGTGATGAGGACGACGACGACTTTGACCTCTTTGGGTCTGATGATGAGGAGGAGAAGGTGTGCATGTGTGTGTGTGTGTGTATGTGTGTGTGTGATGGGAGTGTGTACATGCATGCAAGTAGCTAGTGTTCAACAACACTTATATTGTACCAATGGGACATAGTAAGCATCTATAGCTACTAGCTGTTGGTAAACAGTGTCCATAATATATATATATATCATTTTGATTCAGCTATAGATGTATATGTTACTTTAGTGTAAACATACTGTTCTATTTATATTCTGCCAATATACCTCCATACACACACGTAATACTATGCACAGGCTGCACAATGGCTGCAAAAGAAGAAAACCAAGAGTGAGCTCCAATTGGGGCTATAGGAGGCAGTAATTAATACATTGCTTGGTAAATAGTGCATCCGATGTAGGGGTAAGACTACTAGGTGAGTATAACTGTGCCAGAACATCATGAGCAGTTGTCAGTAGACAATGACAAGTTGAACTTGTCACAGAGCACTGTAAAAAATAAATAGTTTATTTGACTGCTAATTGGCTACCTGAGTTGCAGATGTCTGAGTATGTAGGTAGGAGTTAGGCCTCAATAGTTACTTACTTATGAAATTTAACATTTCATCAACTGTGAAATTGTTTATCTACATGGAACTCAACAAATTGGAGGACTTTACATCTATAGAATGTACACATAAATGGAATTTAAGATGAAACTCCCGCTTTTTACACTCGATGTACTTTCAATAAACTGTTACTCATGCATATAATAAACGCTTAAACTTTGGGCTACTCCCTTCTAGGACAGTCAATTGAGCATGGCTACTTATGCAGATAAAATACTTCATGGTTAATGAAATGTTAAATTTCACAAGGAAGCAACTACCCTCATACTCAGACATATGGAACTCAGGTAATCAATTAGTAGGCAGAACAACTACTTGCTTTTTTTGCAGTGAGGGGCATGGTGAAAGAAGCCTTCAGACACCAAGCCTGTTAGCTACTCCAGCGAACAGAATCTGCGCAGAATTTAACTGCTCACTGTGGAGTACAGCATATTTATTATGTATAATTAGAGTTTAGCCCTAACTAGTTGTTATTTCATCTCATTTTTACCTTGCCTCTCCCCCCTCCCCCCGACAACCACCACCAGAGCCCAGCGTGTGGGTGGCCAAATCGAACATCATTCTGGATGTTAAGCCATGGGACGATGAGATTGGTGGGTGGGATATGTGGGTAGGGTCTTGTTTCTGTGTATAGCTGCATTCACTCAAGTAGCTATGTAGGTTACATTAATGGGAAAGTTGGCAGGACAGTAAATTAAAGGGCTCAGAACCAGAGTAGGCCAGCATAAAATCAAACTGGGAATAATGCATGAATTGCAATTGGTTGTTGACTTGTCGAGGTTTCCAATGAGTGAACGTTACACTACATGTACCATGACCCAGATTGGTATGAAGAACATCAAGAATGCGGTAAAACATTAAATTAATGCATTGCTAATGTGTTTGGTCAATAGTGCAAAATGCTTGACCACAAACTGTGTAATTCTAATTTACTCACAACTAATATAATGGCTCTTGGCTGTGTCCACTCATTCGAAAAACAACCCTCGGGTCAATACGACATTTCCTTTCTTACTGTGGGCATGAACAAGACAGGAGGGGCTGATTCAATGTCTGCTAGCCTACTATATGCTCCTCAGCCCTTCTATCCTGTTGACAAAATGGGCCCACAACAGGTGAACTCCAGTACCAAACCATTGTTAAACTTAAGCTAACCATTTAATGTCTTACATAATATGGCCTGCTGTCATTTCCCACTCCTACTCTAGTTTATGCACTCCTGATGGAGAATATAGTGGACACTACAGAATATTAGACGTGAAGTGGCAAGCTGATGTTGAAAATGGGCAGGAAAATTTATAAAATTGTCCCAATTGATAAAATGGGGTGAACATCTAGCTACACCATCTACATACTATATACATGGAACAATGGTCTGCTGTTAACGTTTGTAATACCTTACATATAAGGCTATCATAAATCGTGTACTTTTAACAGAATCAGATGATATAACCAGAAAATAGTTTTTGAAACAATACATGCATGTAATCATTTGACATAACTATGTGGACTTAGTCTAGTGGCCAGATGTTTTATTAGCTGTATTCCGGCTATAGTCTGCATAGTACAATAATATTACATACAGAAGCATATATGCTGTCACAGGCCACGATTTTTGCTTTATAACCCAATTATTGCTGTAGATCTTCGACATAATTATCATTCACATTGTTCATCCCTTCTAGACATGGCTGAGGTAGAGAAAATGGTGCGTTCCATTGAGCATGACGGACTGCTGTGGGGAGCATGTGAGTTTACCAACATGTACAGTCCTAAAATAAGAATTTCCATTATGTATATAAACATATATGTTGGTAGCCTGGCATCCCATGTTGTCTACATTAGTATGTTATAATCCTGTATACCTAGCCTGAGGAAACTTGAGAGCTGACTGACTATGTATAGCAAATTGGCTCTGGCATGGAAACCAGTGGGATCATGAGTCTTTTTCCTCATGGCACCCTAGTAACATCGCTATCCATGAGCTCAATACAAAAGCAAAGTAGTTGTGCGATGGCTTGGGGTTATGTCTGGCCATTAATCGGCCATCTTCTTAGCATACAAGGTATGTCAAAGCATGCATTAACGTTATTCAAGTTTCGAATGTAACAGCTGAAAGTGAAACAAATTGTGAAATATAAAATTCAATCTATAGGCTACTAGCCTCGTTCCTGCATGGGCTTAATTCCTAAAGAAACTGAGTTCTTGAGGGAGGAATATGCATACCCAATGGTGTGTTACCATAACATTTCCTTCTTTGCTCAGCTAATTAGTAGCCCAGCTGATACACTGTTTCCTCCATCCCGTGACCAACAACTGTTGCTGTGAGCTATTATCAGACCTTTCTTACTACTAAGTGTACATAGCTACATATACTCAAGTTCCATACAGCAAAAGTAATGGCTGCCTGCAGCTGTCACCTTATTTTAGATTTGAAAGGGTTCCCCAGGTTGTATTCCACGCTGCATTAGGCATTTAACCTGGAGTCCATTAACTCACAGCCTCATATTACCGCGTGACAGCCTGGACAACAATATGTAGTGTATACTGGAATCTCAGCTAGCGTTTGTATTGTAACAGTTATTTAAGTTTTGAATGTAACAGCTGAAAGTGAAATAAATTGTGAAATATAAAATTCAATCTATAGGCTACTAGCCTTGTTCCTGCATGGGGCTTCCTAAAGGGTTCTTGAGGGAGGAATATGCATACCCAATGGTGTGTTACCATAACATTTCCTTCTTTGCTCAGCTAATTAGTAGCCCAGCTGATCCACTGTTTCCTCCATCCTGTAACTGTTGCTGTGAGCTATTATCAGCCCTTTCTTACTACTAAGTGTACATAGCTACATTTACTCAAATTCCACACTTTAGGGCTCCCCCCCCCCCCCCCCTTTGTATTCCACGCTGCATTAAACATTTAACCTGGAGTCCATTAACTTACAGCCTCATATTATCTCGTGACAGCTTGGACAACAATATGCAGTGTATGCTGGGATTTCAGCTAGTGTTTGTGTATTGTAACAGCATGTATGATATTTCTGACAAAATGGTGCCTATAGCCAGAGACATAGCTACTCTCGTCAACTTGTGGTGCACAGGAATACGGTAGTTGAGAATCTGTGAGAAGTTTACTACTGATGTTTGATAGGGAAAGTTACAAGTTTTGTAGTGTTAAAACAGCCAGTCTACAAGACCAGACAAGATCAGAGCGCTGGAAGGTAATGGAGTGATCAAGCAATGCAGCCACTAGCAGCATAGGCTGTCTCTTGGTTTTCTTTAGCATCCTTTATGGTGGAACATTTCCTTTATCTTAGAAGGATTAGCTAATTCTCTGCAGAAGAGTGAGCATATCACCAACATTTTCCTCAGACTACTGATCCATTAATACAGTAGAAGCTTCTACTTCGACTAATAACCCACAACCAGTACTGTTGCACTCACCAATGTGCATGGTGACATATACACATGTAGCCCGTGTAGCCCCCCCCCACCTCTTCCCTCACCCTATCTCTCCTCCTCCCTCTCATCCTCTCTCTTTCCCTTCCTCCTCCTCTTCCCATCTACCTCTTTCCTACCCCCCCCCCCTACCTTTAGCAAAACTTGTCCCACTAGCGTACGGCATCAAGAAGCTACAAATCAGCTGTGTGGTAGAAGACGATAAGGTACGTACGGCTGCAATAAACACTATCACAATGGAAACACAGTATGGAGTATTAAAAGAAAACTCACAAAAACAGCCCCTCGTCCCACAGCGAGTTACTGTTCCAATAATATACTGATAGTAGCAACCTGTGCAACTAATAAAGATAATTTGTTTTCACCATTAGGGTTAGTTGCTGTACCTGCAAAAAATAATAGTACACTCCTAATTTTTTCTTTTGGAGCTAATTCACGTTGGCTCTCTTGAGGTGGTATAAGTACAAACTTATATCATTGTGATTCTTGGGCCATGAAGAGTGTTATTCTTCTGAAAACCCTTCAGAGGAGAGAGGTTCTTTCTATAAATTTTACTTGGCAGACATTTTGCACTAGTATTATACCCATTTTCTATACACCTGTTTCTCTGTTCATCTGTTTATACCTTTATAGCCAGAAAATTTGGTGATCAGCAAAGGCACAGTTTTAATTCCTGCCAAATTAACATCTGCCAATAATATTTTGCTATAACATTACACCCATTGAACACATTGAAGCATGAAGGAATGGCGTGGTACAACTATTTTTTTAGAAAGAATGTAAGTCTGCTGAAAGACACTTAGTTCCGAAAACAGTGCAGGCAATCTTGAAGGAATATAGCGAGCAAGCCATTGATAATTTTCTTGGTGCATGGCCAACAACAGAGTCCCTTCACGTAACTACCACTGCAAAGGGATCCTCAACATTGCCACTTTCTACCTTCCACTGCTGCAGTATTTCCCCCAATGACAGAGTCCACATAGTCTTGAATTGTATTATAAATTTCAGCTCAACACAGCTTCTGAATGAGCACACAGATGACTTAAATGAATTTTTTTGCTTTGCAATCACCAATCACCAAATTTAAATTCCATGTACCAAATGGAGTATTTACAGCCAGTTGGAAGCTATTTGCAAAATGTAGCTAATTCCCGTCAAATTTTTTTTCTAGCCTTATATCTTTACACTTGGCAGTATATAGCTATTAGGCAAGCAATACTTCCTACGATCATTTATGGCATCTATGTTGTACTTCTGATGAATGATTCACTGATATGTCCTGCCCTGCTGTCTTCAGCTCCATGATATCCATCTTCAAAGGTTAGTATTATGAATGCCTGAGCCCACAGCAAAGAGATGTGAAGAAGCCCTGTTTGACCTGTAGTAGCTATACACGGCTTGCTTTTTAGCATTTCCATGTCATTGGTAGATGGCGGGGAGTGGAAAACGACAGTAGCTAGGCATCATCAAGCCCATCTCATGTACTATCAAAATGTACAATAGACCACATTATAATGAGCAACTATGTAGTTAGGTTGGTTTCACTGCCATGTGTAAGTGTATATTTGGATACTTTGGTGTAGCTTCATTCCCAGGCTCTTCTGCCCAGCTTTTTTTCGCACGAAAAAAAGCTGGGCAGACCACATTATAATGAGCAACTTATGTAGTTAGGTTGGTTTCACTGCCATGTGTTAGTGTATACACTTATATATATTTGGATACTTTGGTGTAGCTTCGTTCCCAGGCTCTTCTGCCCAGCTTTTTTTCGTGCAAAAAAAGCTGGGCAGAAGAGCCTGGGAACGAAGCTAGTGAATAAGTCAAAATCCATACACTCATCCATTGATAGAAAGAAATTCTGATTCTGTTCGGCCTCAAGTGCCACATGATACAAGATTTATGCTACAGGCATGCCAATAGTGATGGGGTGTAACAGTTGCAGTTTGGCTCTTGTTCTGCAGGTTGGAACAGACTTTTTGGAAGAGGCAATTCTTGCCTATGAGGATCTCATTCAATCGGTGGATGTAGCGGCTTTCAACAAGGTGTAAAATGTACTGATGCGTTTGCCTAGAAATTCTTTACACACACAGCTGAATGGACAAATTACGTGTGTTATTGTAATTGTTTTGCAATGGAACAAAGTAATATAATACATGGCATCGACTCTTGATTCTGTAGCGACAAAGTAAGCCACCACACGTCTGTGCCGTATGAGGGAACGCTGCCCCTAGTTCATTAGTGACTATTAACCCCACCTTCTGAGTTGCAGCATGGTACTACATGTGTAGGTTATTCATGGTTGCAGTCTCGCTGCTTGCCGTTTGACGGAGCTGTGTAGTGGCAGCAGCTAGCTGTTCGCTCTCTAAATAGAATAGCTGTTCACTCAGTAAACACATCTCCACCATCCTAATGCTAGCTCCATGTAGCTATGCTGATACAGTGGAACCCCTCTATTGTGGACACCTTGGGGACCTGGTAAAGAGTCCTGTATACAGAGGTTTCCTCATTTCGGGGATAGATTTAGATTTAGAAAGTATGTGTGGGACACAGCAAAGTATCCATAAAAATACAGAACTGTCCTTATTTCGGGGGTAGATTTCTAGTTTAGAAAGCATGTTTGGGACACAGCAAAGTATCCTTAATACAGAACTGTTCATATTTCAGTGGTGTCCTTCAAGAGGGGTTCCAGTGTATACGTATACAGACGTTATGGTCTGCTAAACCCCAGCACTTTAGTAAACCTGTACGTATATAGGTTTTTTAAGTGCTTAAATGGTAAAGTGCTCAGGCTCTTAGAAAACGTTGCCACAAGTCTATGCATAGACTTGTGGCAACGTTTTCTAAGAGCCTGAGCACTCTACCATTTAAGCACTTAAAAAACCTATATACGTACTGCATGATGATGTCTGAGCCGATGCATAATTTCTGTAGAACATGATTGTTACATAGCTGTTCCACAAAAAAAATGACAGTACATGAATAATAAATGTCTGCTCTATACATGTTATATCTGCATGGTACAACTATGTTATCATTATGAACAGCCATGTACTGTGCACTACACTGCAATAAAAAAAAATAATAATGGACGATTCTTGCTAGCTATCTCTTTCTTGGTGTCTGGCTCTGTACCTTTCTGACGGCTTCCAGTTCTCTCTGCAGCACCAAACAGTCTGCATTGCTGGCGGCAAGCATGTCCAGCAGTAGCTCCACCTTGTACTTGAGGAGGTTGTTCTCCTCCAAGAGTCTCAGGTTCTGCTTCTGCAGTCGGACGTAGTCCCTGGAGCCCAGGACTCCCTGGCTACCGGCTGTGGTGGACGGGTGGCAAGGGTCAAACAAGTTTACTAAGTCTTATGAGTCCATGAAGCCCACTTCAAGTTAAGCCTTGTGAGCCATGCAAGCCAGACCCTTCCTCTGCACGTGATATACAGCATGCAACATGGTCAGAATGATATGACTCACAAGGCTAGCTTTCTCTGCACATGATATACAGCATGCAACATGGTCCGAATGATATGCAGTACTGTACATGAACCTCCGTAGGGGTAACTCTCTCTAACGAGAGCAATATGAAGGACTTAGTCGCTTAGAGTCCTATATTATAAAGAACTTAGCAGCTTAGGTTGGGGCTGGGAAGATGAGTAATAATGCAGTCTGAGCTGTCCAATTCCCATATGTAGATTACAGTTTGTGCTCCCAGATTTTTCCTGTGCCTGAAACTCATCTAGATGTGTACTAGCAGACATTTACAGATGGACTCTAGTGTAATTACTTGTGACATCATCAGATAAACGGGTGGCATACTAAGAAGTTTCATGAGACTGCATGTGCTTTATTTGGAATAAGCTTATACCCTCTCACCAGCTATAAACTTAACCATAATTATAGCGGCTTAACTAAGGCTATTAGTGGGTCTAGCGACTTACACACGAGCCACTGCCCGTCCTCAAATGAGACCTCGTGGTCGCCCAGCTTCATTGCGATCGCAGGTTGGTGTCCTTCTCTCTCCGTGTGCTCCAGCCTCATGCTGTCGGCAGACAAGATCGAGTCTTCCAAGTGAGAGATATTAGGGAGAGACTCCGCCTTTCTCCGGGGAGGCTTTTTAGGAGTTCTAAAAGACGATCTTGAAAACAGCGGCATGTCTACAGTCTTTTTTTGCCAGGTGCACGGTGGGAGTTGTCAATATCTGTTACTATGGCAACAACCAGCTAATAAGCTTATAGCGCGCGCTATATAGATTAGCTGCGTGCTGTGTCTAATTATCCGAGCTGCAGAAAATATTTCCCCTGCATTGAACTATGGCTACGGCGGCTTGCTCCTTCCTCTTTCTCGCGGCAGTCCTCGTGTCTGCGCGGTCCCTAGCGACCGCCGATGAGTCCTGGGCCTACGTGGAAGTGCGCCCCGATGCCCACATGTTCTGGTGGCTCTACAGCTGCACGAGCTGCGCGCAAAGCTTTGAGAACGCGCCCCTAGTCATGTGGCTTCAGGTAGGTACATGTACGTGGGCCATGGGCTGGGTGCGCTCCTATTTCCCAGCCAACTATTAATATTTCTAATAAACAGCTTCAGTCCTGGCCCAGGTTAATGAACCATCATCATGCTGCTTCAAATAGTTTACTAGTAGTCTCGACATGCCAGTAAAAATATCCTGTGCAGGTAGCCAACTGCTAGTGTGGCTAGTGTGCCTTTTTTACAACTGCTGCTAGGGTTGTTGATTCAGAGTTGTTTGCCGTCTTCTTTACCAGTCTCTTTCTGTCTGTCTGTCTGTCTGTCTGTCTGTCTGTCTGCACTCCCTGGCAGGGTGGTCCTGGGGGGTCGTCCACCGGGTTTGGAAACTTCATGGAGATAGGGCCCCTGGATGTGGACCTCAAACCCCGGGACACTACTTGGGTGAGTCTCCTCTCTCAAATGATACACTGAGTGTGCCTAGTCTCGTGCCCAGACCGTTGTTAGGGTCTTGGCACGAGACTGGAGTGTGCCTGTAATGATGATTGTCTGTGGTAGTGAGTGTGCGTGGACACACACATGCATGTTATTTAAACATTGTGAAGAAATACTTTCTGTTGATCTATAATTAATGTAGAAACACATTTCTTATACCAGGAGAGCCATTAATGTCACATGATTTTTTAAGGACCATTAAAGTCACATGATGAAGCTTGTTTTTGCTCATTAATTAAGGACCATTACCAGTAAGTCACATGATGCTGATTCACTGTTGTAAGTACATTATACATGTAGCAGTTCTTTGCGGATTGTATTTGGTAGGCTTCTAATTGACAACATGTGTTCACTCTAATGCCCCAACTAATGGCTTGTCTGAGTTCTCTCACCCACAGACTCTTGTTTTTTTTTGTTTGCTTGTTTTTTTTGTTTTGTTTTTTTCAGCAAACTAAAAGCAGGAGGCCAAACCCTTTCTGCATAGCCGCACCTCATTCCCGGACCCATACCATTACGAACTGTGTGATGGCTTTCGTAAACCCCCCAAAAAGTCACGGGCCTGGGAACAAGGCTACTTTCTGCATACATATACATGTACAAGCGCTGGTATTCATTATATTGAGCAGAGAATACCATCATAATATACGTACTCTACTACTTGCACAATATACCGCTCTCCAGATACAAGCAGCCAATATACTCTTTGTGGACAACCCGGTGGGGACCGGCTACAGCTACGTCACCAGTGAGTCCGCCTTCACCACCGACGTCAGCGAGATAGCGGCAGACCTTGTCACCCTCTTCGCCTCCTTTCTGGAAAAATGGCCTGTGTTTGAAGTGAGTTTTCAGCTGTATACCCAGGCCCCACCCACCCCTTTCTGTTTGTATGGGAGGGGCCTGGGTACAAGGCCCCACCCCTTTCTTTTGGGGTGGGAGGGGTCTGGGTTCAAAGCCCCACCTCTTTCTTTTGCGATGGGAGGGGCCTGGGTATGAGGCTAGAGCTGTAGTGATCGAATCATGCAGTTTCACCGGAATGGCAAAACTGCCCGAGTGCATAGCAACAGGTACGTTTGCATGTGTTAACGGTTCCTACGTAGTTACATCCATGTTGGCTTGAGCCGACTTCAGACATTTAGGTGAAGCTGGTATGGGCTTCTTGCATCGAGTGGTCTGGGAATGAGACTGGTCCATTGCCTGGGTAAAGCAACAGAAGACGTGACTGTTTCCCTTCTCCCTCCAGACAGTTCCATTCTATGTCTTCTCTGAGTCCTACGGAGGCAAGATGACGGCGGCCTTTGGACAAGCCCTCGGGCAGGTGAGTGTCCTGGATCCATACTGGAAATTGCAGATTCCAAACTGGTACAGCATGCAGGTGATACTCACTTAACCCTTTCACTGGTAGAGACCTGCTTCCATATATAAGGCCCATATAAATTTATTTAATAGATAAACCGCGGTAGCCAGGGATTTATGGTCCATAAACTGCCCTAGCCCGAGGGCGAGGGCTGTTTATGGCCATAAATCCCTGGCAACCGCGGTTTATCTGTTATATTCTTAAGCGGATTGGTTCTTTGGGTCCATGGTAACCGACGCTTAGCTAGTAGCTACAGTATTACAGTATCGCTCTGTGCGCTTCGCGTCCCTTCTATATAACAGACGATGAGGCCGAGAAACTGTCGCCAGCTACACGTGGCGGAAGTGGCGTAATAAGCGCCGCCCCCACGACCCAGCTCCTCCCTCTGCTTTAGCTACTCTCATCGGGAGACGCCCCCATATTGAACAAGTGGCTCTCGCGCTGTGCTAGATGCTAGTGACTGCATGCATGTATACGGCAACTGACTGATGTGCTGTATGTTATATATTGCCCTGAGGGCTGGAGTATATGAAACATGATCTACAACTTCCTGTCAGTATATGGAATTTATTACCCATCTGGTACTATAGAAACAAGGGCGAAGTGGAGAATATATGGTGTTTTGTATATTTATTAGGCGGTAATATAAAGTATGGGCTTTCTTTTGTTTCTTTGGGCGGTAAAGTGGCCTACATCGGTGAAAGGATTACCCCAGTTCCATTTCATACATGTCGAACATCATGTACTTGTAGCTGGGGATTGACAACTATTGTGGTATGAAGCACCCACAAATATATACACATGTACCTGTGCTCTCATGCTTGTACATGTCCATGTGTACATTGTAGGCAGTGGCAAGCGGTGCCATTATGGCTGACTTCCGAGGAGTGGCTCTGGGAGACTCCTGGATCTCACCAATAGGTCAGTGGGCGTGTGTTGATCAGGCTGTTATATAGGTAGTACATGTAATTAAAGGTCTAGACTTCTGGTCCTTAAACGTTTCTTCTTTCATCAGATTCCGTGAAGACATGGGGCCCCTACCTCTACAGTACTGTAAGTGTGCATGTGTTGTGCATGCTGAAGTTAGTTTTGCTACCAAAGTTAATCACCACTTTGCTTATTACTCTCTCTCTCTCTCTCTCCCTCTCTCTCTCTCTCTCTCTCTCTCTCTCTCTCTCACACACGCACACACACGCACACCGCAGTCCCTGCTCAACTACCGGCAGCTACAGAAGGTGCAGGAAGTTGCTAACATGACGCAGCAGGCCCTCAACGATGGCCACTACGCGGAGGCCACATCCCTCTGGTCTGAAGCAGAAGAACTCATTGAAGAGGTATAGTGTGGGCCGGTACATACATGTACATGAATACCACCGACCTTCATCTACATGTAATATAGCTAAGGAGAAAACAAATGGCGCCCAATGCACTTTGACTGAATTGATGTCATTCTGTAGAGAACTTTGTTCAGCTGCATGTACTTGTTCACTGCATAAATTTAGATATCTCTTGCATCTCCACCTCAACAAAGGATCGTTGATCTGGCAGACACTGATCTGCCCTATACTTTATCACAAGGTGATTTGTTAGCCTGATATAGAGCTATGTTCACAAACAGCAGCTAGTACAGCAGCTAGCACAAGGCCCTAATAGTGTCCCTATCCCACGGACTATACCTACCTGAATTCCAGATGCTTATGACTTGTGGTCAGACTTGGTATGAGTCACAGGTCATGAGACTATTAAGTAATTTCCTCTGAGTCATATGACTGTAGCAATGTGTACACAGATGAATAAGACCATAACACAGCAATCAGACGCTACATGTCTTGTGTGTCCTGTGGCTGCATTCAACCTCTTCTAGAAACTTCCTCAGTCTGCAAATTTCAAATTTTAATTCACAAATCACAGAGAAAGCTGTTTTTAGTCACCTTTATGGGATATATATAGCATGTGTAGAGAAGTTAATTGGTGTGGGTGGGACCAAAGGAGAGTAGGCAGTTGGAGGACCCTGTTCAAGTTATCCACTGAATGACAGACTCATCAGAGTTAGTGTTCAGCACTGGTAAATTAGGAGGGTTCAGGAGGGCTAATTAGAGTTAGGGCTAGGGAGCATTAGGGTTAATTTTAAGGTTAGGATTAGGAAGGGTTGGGGCCAGGGCTACATGTAGGAGATAGGGGTTTGGGTTAGCAGATGAATTGGCGGACACATGAACAGAAGCTGGTTAAGGTGTAACGTGACGGTCTGTCACGCTAGGATTTCCGCCTTCAAGTTGACAGAATAATATCGTTTAAACTGCAACAAACACAATACATAAGGGGGAAAAACTGAAACTAACTACAAAATACAACATTAAATACTAACTAGCGGCTAAATACCTGGGGCGGGCTGGCTAGGCTTCAACAAAAGAAACCACAAACATGTAATTAAAGTCCAGAGGGCAAATGGGCCTATTATGACAAAGGTAGCAAAAAAATTCAGGGCTGCCAACAGGCAGACAGGATTGCGATGTTGTAGATCTTTGACATGCAGTGGTAGAGCATCAAAACAAACATGATCTCTACCTGTATACAGCTATATGGATGTTTAGCCAGGCCTTCCTGTACTCACAGGAGAAAAAATTGCAAGTGCAAAAAAAGCAGCATGGTTTAAGTTCAAGGCTAATGGATGTTGATATACTCACAGGAAAAAAATTTGGATAGGCTAATGATGTTGTAATGCAATGCAAACACAGTATACATATTTCCCTGCTACATTCTGTATGTAGACAATCATGTACATGTACATGTACATGTACGTGCTATCCCAATGCTATCCCAATGCATACATACATTCACACATACACATATACACACACACACACACACACACACACACACACACACACACACACACACACACACACACACACACACACACACACACACACACACACACACACACACAGCTGACAGACGACGTAGACTTTTACAACATTCTCATCCACCACGGAGGTGAGGAAGCGTCCTCCCTAGCCAGCGGATGGTCGAGGTTTCAACGCAGACACTTGGGCCGGCTGTACCAGGTGGGTCATAGAGACATCTCATCCTGGATCTAGCCATCCCACACACCAGACACCTGTGCTATAGGCGTCAGGCGTCAGGCTCTGTTGTCACCATGTGTAGTAGAGGTTTGACCACTTCCTTAAATCCTGAGTTGTGGTCAGCTGTGAGGTGTTCATGTACATGTACCTACAGAAGTGCATGTGCTACTGAGGGGCTTAGTGTGGGTTAGAGGAAAAACTGTCTTTACATGATCTTTTGAATTTAATAAGGGTCTTTAAAATCACTATAATACACCTAATAGTAAATTTATATTTCATACAGAACTAGTCTAAGCTAGTTAGTGCCCTCAGGCAGGTGTTTAGAGACCTTCTGGATGATTTCAGGAAGTGCATGTATTCTGAATCTCCTGTAAACATCTGTAAGGTTCCTACCCCCACTCCCTTCCCTACCCCCACATTTGCTTCACACAGCCTGTATCTACATGTACACCTTGATGCTGTTTTCTTCTTAACCTGTGACCTTGGTTTACGTACCCTGAGCTGTTTCCAAAACATACTATACCCAATTCTTATCCACATATACATGTACACATGCACACACACACACACACACACACACACACACATACACACACACACACACACACACACACACACACACACACACACACACACACATCAGGACAAACTCTCCAGACTGATGAACGGGAAGATCAAGGACAAGCTTCAAATCATTCCCGGGAATGTCACCTGGGGCGGTGAGTGACTATAGCCTCATACCTGGGCCCTCCTTGGAACTCTCAGTTTTCCTACTACATGTATATGGACAGGTAAGGAGGAGCCTGCTAGTATAGGTATGGGACCTGCTAGTGGGAGACAGTATGGGTATGGGACCCTGCTAGTTGAGACAGTTTTGGTATGGGGCATTGCCTATCACAGACAATGTGGGGTATGGGATCCTGCTAGTGAGAGATCACTAGTATAGGTATAGGTATGGGATCCTGTAAGTATACTGGGAACAAATATAATTTTTAGCTAAGGTGATGTCATCCAGTTGTAGAGCCTCATTGTTAGTCTAAACTAACTTCCCCTTGTGAAACGATGTGGCTATGGATGTTGCTATGGATACCTCAGCCTCGTTCCCAGGCTTTTATCGCTTGCAAAAACAATCAGCCTGGGAACCAGGCTACAGGAGTATCTATACTGCATGATGTGTGGTGTTTTCATGCCTTATTCAGGTCAGGCTAACCAGGTGTTTGACATGCAGCGCATTGACTTCATGAAGGACGTTATATCCACTGGTGAGTGTGACTCGCATGTGGAGGACAGGTTAGTGCCCTCAGGCGGGTATCTTAGTGGCTTAACTGGGATAAACGGCACCGCGATAATTATACCCACACAAGGTTTTGGGTTGGGTTAGGGCCGGGGTTTGGCTATATAATTATTCGCAGGGCGTAAATCTCGCGGTGCCATTTATCCCAGTTGATTCATCTTAACTGTTTTAGAGACCTTCGGGATGCACGTATAGTCATCGCCAGAGGTGATTATAGCGTGCATCCCGAAGGTCTCTAAAACAGCTAAAAATACCTGCCTGAGGACGTTTGGCTGTGGTTTCCAGCTTTCAATTTCTCTGTATGAAAGTTTAATTTTTTTTTTGATGAAAGGTCTTTAAAGATTGAAAAGAACAAGAGGCATATTAACCCTTTCACCGTTACCGACCACTCTACTGCCCAAGGAAACAAAAAAAAGCCTATACTAAAATATTAATAAATTCATACAAGTAGTTGTGCTCGCTTCGCTCGCACAACTACTTGGGCTTGTTGAACTCGCTCGCTCTATACAGATAGAAAAGAAAAGTGTCTCGATGTGTTTTGTATGGAGCGTTTTGCATGCAGTTTGCTAGTAGTGCTGCTGACTGAGCCAAATGGAGGCAGCTTCACATTCAGGCCTCAACTTTGCGTTGAAAATTGCCTGTTACTGTGGGGAGAAGGTGCATAGTATGTGTGCACACCACGTTCTTTTAGTAGCCAAAGCACTTTGTATGCCAGTCGCAGTGATAGACTATAATAGTGTAGCTAGCTGACAGATGCCTGCCTGAGCCATAGGAGGCAGTAACTCAAAAACTGCTAACACCTGCAGAAGGAGAGACTGCAAACAACTGCAAAGCTGAACAGGAAAGCTAAGACCGAAGCCTAGCCACAGCCTTGTATGTACAGACGAATGGTACTGACTCTATTTAATGCACATTGTCGTAGTTTGTCTAGCGTAACAGTTACAGCTGGGCATGGTTTGCACTTACAGGCTATACGGCTACTAACCTTTCCGCGATATAGTGAGCTCGAAGTGCTCATTTGAGGCCATCATGATTAACAACGCACGCAGCGGTCGAATTCATTCCAACGCATGCAGAGGTCAAAGTACTAAGTACTCGCATCATACGATGACATCACAGTCTTCTCGCGCAATCCAGGTTCATTAGGCGACGTCACATCCGTGACACACACACAGACGGACAGAACTAACGTTAAAGTATTGATGGGCTGTATAGAAGCAGGTCCCTACTGGTGAAAGGGTTGAAGATAACACAGTCTAAATAGAAATGGTAGCTATAGTGTGTTCTGTTTCATTGCTCTCGGCCTTCCTGCCTCCAGTGGACAACCTGCTGAAGAGTGGGCTGAACGTGACCATCTACAACGGGCAACTGGACCTCATTGTCGACACCCCAGGTCAGCCACCGACTAGCCTGCCGAGCTAGAGCCCTCTTCTCACCTAGGCTGCCACGCTTTTTTCAGCAGAGGGTGAGAAGATGGTCTGACTCGATTGACTAGCCGCTGATATGACGTACATTGTAATTACTTCTTTGTGGATGTGGTTTTTCACTCATCGACTTGTGTTCCATGTGAAATGGTGCCTTAATTGACCCAGCGTAAGTGTAGCTATTATGCAGCCAAAGCTGGTTTACGTGCCTGTTGTAGGGGAAGTCTGTCCATTAAATATACTTTAGGCACAGTGCCTGTATGTATATACATGTTAGCTCCTGATGCAACGTGTACCTTTCCTGTACATTGTGTAATGAAGAGGGAAATGTTGGCAGATTTCTTCCTGTGTGTGCGTGTGTGTACATGTGCATGTATGTGTATGTGAGTGAGTGATTGTGTGTGTGTGTGTGTGTGTGTGTGTGTGTGTGCTCACACAGCTTACACATGTATAATTATCCGGGAGGGGGGGGGGCAGGAGTCGGGTATGTCACTTTGTCTAGGAAAAGGTGAACGTATGCATCTGCAGATTCTGCACAATTGTAAAGCAGACCCTGTGCATCAAACACTTCTTGCGTTTTCCCTCCAGGAACCCTCGACTGGGTGCACAACCTCACCTGGCCCGGCCTCAGCAACTTCATGAACGCCACGAAGCGGCCCGTCTATCCCCAGGGCTCCTTTGACACGGGGGCGTTCCACCAGAGCTACAGCAACCTTGATTTCTTCTGGATACTCAAGGCTGGCCACATGGTGGGTGCAGATGGCCTCGTTCCCAGGCTCCACCCCCCAGGTTTTTTCATACTGTGTATAAACAACATGTCGAGAAAAAGCTTGGGCATGGTTATACACTGTAACAGTGGAACCTCTCTAATGTGGTCACCTTGGGGACCTGGTGGAGTGTCCTGTATACAGTGAAACCCCTCTATTGTGGTCATCTTTGGGACCTAGTGGAGTGGCCTGTATACAATGGAGCCCCTCTATTGTGGACACCTTGGGAACCTGGTGAAGTGTCCTGTATACAGTGAAACCCCTCTATTGTGGTCATCTTTGGGACCTAGTGGAGTGGCCTGTATACAATGGAGCCCCTCTATTGTGGACACCTTGGGAACCTGGTGAAGTGTCCTGTATACAGTGAAACCCCTCTATTGTGGTCATCTTTGGGACCTAGTGGAGTGGCCTGTATACAATGGAGCCCCTCTATTGTGGACGCCTTGGGGACCTGGTGAAGTGTCCTGTATACAGTGAAACCCCTCTATTGTGGTCATCTTTGGGACCTAGTGGAGTGGCCTGTATACAATGGAGCCCCTCTATTGTGGACACCTTGGGGACCTGGTGCTGGTGGAGTGTCCTGTATACAATGGAGCCCCTCTATTTTGGGGACCTGGTAAAGTGTCCTGAATAGAGAAGTGTCCTTATTTCAGGGGTAAATTTATTATGAAACAAGTCTGACATTTCATGTCTAAAAAACCAGCCGGACGCCTTTCCCGTACAATACACACAACTCAGCTTAGGCCAAGCTATTAAACTACAGCTGTAGAGCCAGAGATACTATATTCCTAGAGCGGTACAGCGAAAGTGCTGACTCAGCAGTTTCGTCATGCGCCTCCAGTTAGTAGCTATACGTCACCAAAACAGGATCTTTACGGCTACCTACCACGTTTTCGCCATCTAGGCAACACAAAACTACCTTCATTTGCTGTAGCTTGGCCCGTAAACCTCCAAAAGCTGCTATACACTGCAGTTGCATAGTAACGTATGACGTAATATATTGCACATGTGATAAGTGCGGATGCACAAACAGACAGACAAACAAACAAACAAACAAACAGACGCGGAAAACGTAAAGCAATCTTAGTACCAGCCGTTCGCGCGCTGCGCGCGCTCCGGCTGGTAAAAAGCATATTTGGGACAAAGTAAAGTGTTCTTAATAGAGAAGTGCTCTTGAAGAGGGGTTCCACTGTATGGGTACATGTACATGTAACTGTTGTCATATCCCTCGCCCTGCATATCCTGTCTGTCAGTGTATGAACAACAACAGAATGCCCTGAGCTGCAGCCTCAATCCCATTGTAGGCAGCTAGGCTAGGAATGGATTTTTTGTGTGCTCAATTAACCCCTTGTAGCTCCCTATGGTTATATATAACCTCATCCCCAGGCTCTCTCCCTAAACCAAAGGAGAGCCAGAAAAAATTGCTCACATAATCAGCTGACACATAGGCAGGTTGCTTTAGTACTGCGTCTGTCATACAAAATGAATAACTGGCCGTGAAGATAAGCGTTACCTTCCCTCGATGTCATAACTGCGACCGTGCTCACCCACTCTCTACCATCAACATCACTCACAATATAAATTATTCGGGCCTTCGATATTTTTCTTACTGTAAGCAACAAAAGCTGAGAAGCTAGAGGCTTGGGAACGAGGCTAGCATATTTGAATTTGACTGCATGTCTGCAGTTAGCTTCTGAAGTATCACTGCCTGCTATCATGTATATCTGTGTGTGCGATATACCACAGGTTCAAGGGGGGTCAAAAGGAGAGGATGCCATGATAGTAATTTCGGGGGGTAAGGGGAAGGGGGGGGGGGGGGGTCCATAGTACTAGTACTGACCTAGGAGGAATAGAGGGGTCCATATATTTCATTGCAATGGAATACAGAAAGTTAAAAATCTTTCTTTCTTTTTTTTTTTGGTGGGGGGGGGGGGGTCCATAGTACATACTGACCTAGGAGGCATAGAGGGGTCCATATATTTCATTGCAATGGAATACAGGAAGTTCTTTTTTTTGGGAGGGGGGGGGTCCAAATATTTCAAACAGTCCATGCTGGTGACTCTTACCCTCCCCCAGGTACCTGCGGATGCTGGTGAGATAGCACTGCTGATGCTGAAGATGGTGATTGGTGTCAATTAAGGCCTCAACATTAAAGGAAAAACTCCTTTCTTGTGTTTCAGAAATTTTACATGATTGTACATACATGTACATGTACCTATATTATACGTATGTACCCAGATTCCGCTGCGGGGTCATAAATCCCCCGGCCACTTCCCAGTGTGTTATATAAAGTAAAAATATTTATCTACATGTGTATACATGTAGTCTGCGGCGCACGAAGTTTATATTTTTTTACGCGAGTCACCCCGGAAATTAATTAGGTGCGTACGTCGTAATTAGGTTTGCCTTTAATACTTAAAGACCTGAGAGTGCACGACATCTCAGATCGGAAATCAGTCAGCGTGTGGCTGCGGCTAGTTTGTGCCTAAGACGCCATGGCTAGATTGTGTGCTGGTCTCGTCCTACCCTACCTACTGATCACTTTTCTGGGTTGGAGCATCTACCCTGGCAAGACGGACGGCGGATCTAAGAGTGAGTTGACCACAGACTAGACGGCGATTGACCCACAGGCGGCGTATATTTTTTTCTAACCTAAAGTATGTCGTAAATTTAGGCCATCACTAAGACATGTGGGGAAGAGGGTAGAGTACCAGGGTTTCAATGCTGGGGGTACACTCCCCGAAATATTTTGAGAGGCCATCTGGCGGCTTCTGAGGCTACTGTGCAGAGGAGCTTCAGTGCGAGGCTCGATTCAGTGACGTGAAACTTGCATCTGTTTTAAGGTGAAAGCTCCCCCCCCCCCCCCCCCCCAATCCCCTCACTGGATGTAACCCTGGGTACTTAATGCTTCAAGGATCAGTCACGTCACTTGCATAAGTGGAAGTAAATCAAAGTTTGCGAGGTAGAAGGCAGCCTCCCATCCGCTTTCCAGTAGCGTACCAGACACTACATGTATCGCTTTCCCACGAGCCAGACTTTGACACAAGGAACGTGCACTACTGGCACAAAACATAAGTGTGGCAATGCATGTTGCAACAACTATTAAGAATTTAAAAGTACTTGCACAGACATGTCTTTGCAAATGAGGACTGCAAAGCAATTAGTGATGACCTTACAGGTCAGGTGGCCCTATTGTACTGTAGAAATTTGTGGGGAGTGAGCCTGTGTGAGATTCAAGTTAGCCATGTTTAAATTATAGAATCTTGCATTGTACAAGTAGTTCTTTACCGTCTTATGGTACACCTGTGCAGCTATTTGTAAGCGTTATTTTCACCCGAGTGTCGCAGAAAACGGCAGTCTCAATCCTGTATCCAATACCGGTGTAGTGCGTACTGTCGAGTCTTTCATCAGCTAGTGCCCATTGCCCAATACAGGCAGACATGCATGTAGACATGTGTACAGCATTGTGCTATTCATGTTGTACATGAAGTGGAAATGATGTAATACCATTTTTGCTGACTAACATACCCTAGCGTGGCTTCATGGCAGGCATGCCTTGTTGCATGTGTGTAGTGGCCTCGTACCCAGGCCTCCCTCTCAGCTCTTTTTATGGCCAGCCCTCACAGTTTTTTCCCGCTATGTGTGTAGCTTTTATTGTCAATACCAGTATAGTGCGTACTGTTGATTCTTCCATCAGCTAGTGCCCATTGCCCAATACAGGCAGACATGCATGTAGACATGTGTACAGCATTGTGCTATTCATGTTGTACATGAAGTGGAAATGATGTAATACCATTTTTGCTGACTAACATACCCTAGCGTGGCTTCATGGCAGGCATGCCTTGTTGCATGTGTGTAGTGGCCTCGTACCCAGGCCTCCCTCTCAGCTCTTTTTATGGCCAGCCCTCACAGTTTTTTTCCCCCCGCTATGTGTGTAGCTTTTAATGTCATTTCTTGCTTGATCTTCTGTTTCTCCAGCCACATTACCTCTACAATTTTGCACGAAATTGCATATGTTTAGCCGCTTTACTGCATAAGCTGGCACAGATAGGCTCCGAACTGCTGCTAAACTGCAATGTAATTGATTACATAGTTTTCATTAACCAACACTGGTAGAAGATTTTGGGCCAAAAATCAAGAAGCTATATAGCTGCTGGGCATGTTTACAATTTCATTATCTATGGTTTAGTGAGGGAAGGGCTTGTGAGTGCTGCTTGGTGGTGTGGTCAGGAAGCCCTCTCTCAAGCTCCTAGGGCTGTGTATACTGTCATGTGTGTACATGTGCTTTTAAGGTTATCTGTAATCTGACCTGCCACAGACTCAGACTTAATTGCTGAGACAGCATTCTGACCACATGCATGCACACTTCTTGTGTAGGTCATTCACCCTGAACGCTTTCAGTATGCTAGCCTTTGATCAATTTGCAGTACCATGTTTACTTGTAGGCACAATAGGCATTAAAGCAATTGGCATGTGTGACATTGTGCATCTGATAGTAAGAGAGGAACAATAGCAGACTTCCTTACTGGGCATGCATAATCTCATACTATTCTATCCAGTTCTTTAACTGGTTTATTAAACTGGTTTAAACGCCCAGTGCACATTTAAAATACAAGTAGAGAAGTGATTTAGCATCCTGCAGCATGGAATGATCTAGTGTACACATGGGTGAATGAACAGGATCCAACGTCTATTCAGCCTATACAACTCATTGAACTACTCAACCCAAACCAGGGCCACTCTAAACACTACCAAATATATGCAAGAGGGTGCAGGTCACAAGGTCAAGGGGTCAAGAGGTGTATTTCTGTATGATCAAATGGCCAAGATCCATTTTGAAAGACAGTCAAAGTAGTCAACATGATTTTTGACCCTGGTCTTAGCTATGACTACAGTGTATATTGGAGTGACCACCCCTTGAGCAATTCTATCCAATACCTAACAAATTTACTACAGATACTCACTCTTTCCATAGAATAGAAAGTGTTTAAATTGTTGATGACAGACAGCCTCACTGAAACAAGTGTGTCCTTTGGTCATATATACCTGCTTGTGCGTGCATGTACATGCATGTTGTGAAATTATGTATTCTTGGCATTGAATTTTGAACCCTGGTAGGAGTGGAAGCTCAAAGGTCATGTTTACATCATGAAAGTTTGTTTATAGTAAAGTTGTAATCTTGGTTTACTTTGCAGATTTTGCCAACAATGTCCAAGCAGTAGCAATTGAAGATAGCGACAATGGATTGGAAGTTGTTTGGACATCATCAATCGAGTTTAAAAGTGGTCTCCCACCGAACAATTTGACACTACCGGATCAACGCATTGCACGGGAGTGTGGCAAGGACCTCTGCAATCTAGTTGTTGTTGTAAACAATTCTGTGCTTTTCGCTGTTAGTGATGGGGTCTTATTTGTGAAGTTTACGATTGCAAATGGAACTTTCGAGGCCAACCCTTCATTCCATGTCCTTGATTGGCCAACCACACGGCGTCTACCTTGTCAGCCGATTACAGTACTTAGACCCTCTTCGAACAACCTATTCGTAGCCTGTGTAAACACATCAGACTCTGCCTATCTAAATAACCGTTTTATAAAACTCAACCTTAATATGGAGAATTTGGCCGCTTCGACTCTTAACCCGACTCCCATTTATTCCGGTCATCTGACAATCCCCATCTCGCTGACCACTTTCATTTCTGATGTTGACACGGGGTGCCCTTCCAACGATCCCCTCAACCACATAGTATTTGCCAACCGTAACTTCATCAACGTCTACAGCATTCTAAACAGTAATATCTTCTATGATTTTCAGACCAGCGAGCACTGTTTGCGTGCCGATAGTCTGGAGTATTACGGTGGCTATACGCTTCTCGTAAGATGTCCTAACAGCATAGCCGAGAGGGTTGACCTGTGTGACGAGAACACCATACAGCTGTATACTGAGAGTGTAACAGGAATTCCCTACCCTTGCGGTTCGTGGGACACGGTTGCCTACCTTCGGAGCAGTGGGATAGATATCGAGGCACATGGTTTTCAAACATGGCAAGACAACTTGACCCTAGCCGGTGTGAGGAATGCTGAGTGTGTGGCTGTCGACGACAAGGTTTTCGTTGCATTACTGATAGATGACAGAGTAGTTGTCATGGAAACTGGAAGCGAGCCTCCCTTCATCGTACTCACCAACGAGAGCTGCATTAATTCATCCCGTTGCTTTAAGCCACACATCTCGAAGAGCAGGTTCATTAGCTACACGAATGGATCCCACTTTCTGCTGAAGGACTTGTACTGCTTGAGGGATCCTCCGATAATTGTGCTGGACTCTAATCCGTACGCTGTTGAGGTAATAATCAACGAGATGCCTCCGTCAGTTGAGTGCGCAGTAACACCGACTCCTGCAACAATGGTCCCCCCGACTTCCCTCGCTAGCCCCGTTCCATCAGCCATTGAGACACCAGCTGTTCTAGAAACTGCTACTAATATCACAGCTCTCCCAACTCCACGCCCTAGTCCCAAGCCGCCTGTTGTCAAGCCACCAGCTACGGCAGCCTTAAACCCGAGAGATGTTGCAGTCATTACAGTAGTACTCACTGTGCTTTTTCTAATAGTGATTGCATTTATCATCATTGGAACTATTCAGTAAGTATACCAGAGCACAGCATTGTACTGGGGTTCATTCTGTAATATTGTTTGGTAGCCTCGTTCCCAGGCTCTACTGCACAGCTTTTTTTGGGGGACAGTAGAGTCTGGGAACGAGGCTAATTATTTTGCACTTTGGCTAATTGTAATAATCTCTTATAAGGGGAAGCTTTTTCTCACACTATTCCCTTCCCATGCATGGAGCTAGTTTCTAGAAACAATCTACACTACTTTCCATGTATAATATATTGTGTGGCCTACTTTCAATCACTTGCCTCATATACTACTCTCTACTTCTGCTATAGGTACCGAAAGCACCATACTGGTACTGGAAGACCTATGCATGTTGCACTGGCATGTTTAAGGTCAGTTTACTGTTAGTTTGGCATGAGTACAAAGTCAGACTCTGGCTTTTGCTATTACAATAATATATCCGTACAAGTAGTTGTGCTCGCTTCGCTCGCACAACTACTTGTGTTTGTTGAACTCGCTCGCTCTGTACGGATTGAGATTAAAGATGTAATCTGCATGTGATTTGTTGGTCTGTAGGGTACATTTAGCTCGTAGTGCGCTGGCAGACTGAAACGTGGAGACAGTGCTACAGAGAAGATTACAATCAACTGTAAAACAGTATAGGCATGCTGGGACTACAGCCTAGCTCTTCACAGCCATAACCTAGTGTATATATCCTGTAAGTGAATGGTACTGATTGTATTCTCAGCATGGCTACTTGCATGTTCATACATAATCACTGTAGTAGTAAGAAAGGTTCAGTGTCAGTAAATGTGCTCACCGGAGGCAGTGAGTCAGAGGAGAGACTACAAACAGCTGCTAAACCACACAGGCAAGCCATACCACAGCAGGCGAACGGCAACGACTCCATTTAATGCACATCGACGTGGTTAGCCTAGCATAGTAGGTATACCTCTGCTTGGCTTTCACTTACAGGGCTATACCGAAACTAACCTTTGTGTTAAAGTGCCTGACATCGCAAGACTAAGTCTTGTAGTCACTGGAAAGAGCTAGCATCTTTTCGCACTTAATATATTGATACGTGGTACTTTGACCTGTGACCGTGACCTTCGCTGGTCACAGGTGAAAGTTCATCCGGGAGCGTGCGCATGCGGCTTCCGTTTTCGTTTTTCACACGTACGCACGAACGAACACACGGACGGACGCACGGACACAACCAGGCGTAATAATAGATACTCACTGAATAGCACAATGCTAGTGTGACTCATTGCTGACCATTGATATTTCTCTATCATCAGCCCCACTGAGTCATCTCAAACATTGCCACGTTCATGCTCCCGCTCCCCACCACCACCGGACGCAGATTCCCCACCACCACGGGACGCAGATTCCCCACCACCACCGGATGCAGATTCCCCACCACCACCGGACGCAGATTCCCCACCACCACCGGACACAGATTCCCCACCACCACCGGACGCAGATTCCCCACCACCACCGGACGCAGATTCCCCACCACCGCCGGACGCAGATTCCCCACCACCACCGGACGCAGATACCACCAACGGCTCTGCAGTTAGTGAATCAAGTTTACCTTCGAATGTGACTTCTGTTGGGGCCGCACAGCTTTCTTATTATATACAACCTTCAGAAGTACACACAGGTGCTAGGGCCTACTATCCCAATTGCCACACTCAGGAAATGATACCAAGTCAAGCACCCCAAGCAAACTCTGAGCAGCCCAGCTGCAGTACTTCCAGCCTGACAGACAGTACATCATCTCAGGAGCCTTTAACCGGCAGTTTGGACCATCTTGATCGTGAAGAGCCAAAATCGAAACCATTTAGTACAATGTCATGTACTGTTCCTGCCGTTTCACCTGAAGGTCCAGTTGGTTATGTCCATCCAACTGAGGAAACCCAAGATCCTCAAAATGATATGCCTAATCGTTCTGATACTGTTGCAGGACGCCATGTGAATGTTCCTCACCGGAATATTCACTCTGACAACATCCATCAAGCTGATGAAGAGCGAATAAACCTTTCGGACTATAAGGCTAGACAATCACCGCCACCACCACCACCACCACCACCACCACCACCACCACGCTGATGTTGTGTTTGTAAATAGTATGTTTGTGTGAATTCAAGTGAAATTTAATAATTGCATGAGTAAACTAGAGGTCTCTAGCAGAGACATACCCCGCGCTCCTGGACCCTGCACACTGCAATGCCGTATATGAGCTGTAGGCATGGCTGATAACCGTAGTAATGATACATGTGTTTCAATACGTATACTCCAGTATGCTTTCTATCTGAGTACGGCTTCTAAGCTCCATGTTGAATAAAAGACTCGTATAACATACTCGAGGGCTGACCGATTACTTAACCTATACAACAATACAATACAATACTGCTTCAGGCAAAAGTGTACCAGCGGTACAGTGACAATGCAAAAGAAGAGACACAAAACACAAAAAAAAACAAGAAAACCAAAAAAACAAAACAAAACAAAACAAAAACAAAACAAAACAAAAAAAAAACAATACAAAGCTAAATGACACCGTCCACAGTGGGGGGAGGGAAGGATGACGGTGGAGCCAAAGGCACGCATTCCCCCGCCACAGGGCGATGGCGAGTCGTCTTAACCCCGCTTGCGCCACCGCGCGCGGGGTAATTATGGGGCCTGGGGCCCTACATGTACATGTAAGGATTTCTTGCTTCAATCCTATACTACCCACTACATGTACTTGCATACCCTGCCAATGAACATGGTTGTAGTTCTAGCTAGTACCACCCAGTTTCCCAGCTGGACTGTATTTCCTGTGAAATTAACCAGCATATAAGCTTAAATTACAATGTATGTTTAAATATTGTACTCCATTATTTAAATTTTGCGCATATAGATTAATAGCGTGACTATGAGTGTAAGGATTAATGTAGCTTGTAAATGATTCCACATTGTTGCACGACCGTGTCTATAATTATACAGCTAATTTACATTCGCGCATGCGCAAACGCGTATAACTCACGTGATCTTTGCGTGGCCCGTACATACCTGTACATGGGTACATGCTACTAATAGCCTCATAATCGGGCCTGGGAACAATGTATAAGCTCGGGGCAATGGTGAAAGCTGTATACGAGCACAAGACTTATCTTGCTCTACGTGGCATATATAGAGAAGACGTATAATATAATGTGTTATAACTAATTATTGGACATAATAGCTTGGCATACTACAAATTCACAAAATAATGTAATTAGCTATGCACAAGAATAAAAATATGAGGCTACCGGAGTGAAACATAAATAACCAAGTATAGAATACAACATAACAACACCACATTAAAATAAGTGATCCTACATGCAGCTGCCAGTTCATTATCAAACTCCAGCTCAGGTATAATAAAATTACAGAAAAGGCTTTACAAAATCATACTAGCTACCTGGCACGTGTGAAAGACTAAACCATTTCGGAGTTGTTTAGTTTCTGCCCTTCTGGGTCTGTGGACGGCAGAGGATCGACACTCAGTTCAAGCGGGTCCTGATGCTCTGCTGTGGCTGGCAGAGGAGTGACACTCGGTTCCTGATGCTCTGACTCTGTAGCATGTTGAGAATTCGAATTGGCATTTTCATTAGTTGAACGGTTGGGACCAAAAGTTGGCACTACTAGTGGCAGTGTCTGCCCACGATCCTCTTCAACCACCTGAAGCGGGTGTTGTGCACGTGGTTCTAGCTCGATTTCTTCTTCTATCAGTCGTTTATTTGTTCTGGAGGATATATTGAAGCCATTCTATAATGATCATGCAGTGCAACAGTAGCTGATATATACTGCGCAATCCCTCGATCATTATTGTTGGAACCACGAAATGCTTGGTATAATGTATAGCTACATGTAGTCTCGCGGTCCAGGCGATTTTGTCTAGCCCGCGAGACTAAGCTACATGTACATAGGCTGGCCAGATTGCATGACTGCTATGTAGTGATAAAGACGTGTGGCTACGATAGTAAACATGTTTATAGGAACTACTTACTTTGATGGAGGTATTGGTACAGTCTGATTGAAAGCCAGATAGCTAGTCTGTAGCTATAGTTAATGGGATCAGTTGCTTAGATATATGCTATGAATGGGTTTAACGACCTAGCCCCTAACCTGAACCCTGACTCTAGCTATGACACAGTTTGAGTGCATGCAGTAGGTAATAGTTATATCCCTGCAAAATGGTGTGTATCAGCCATACATGCCCGAGGCGGAGCCGAGGGCATGTATGAGCTGATACACACCTTTTGCAGGGATATAACTATTATATATCCTGTTACCATAGCAATATGTTATGACAGCTAAACCACATCAAGCAGTGCTTTTACCTTGCACACATTGCATTGGCTTCTGCAATGCAATTATGCCTGTACTATCACAATCATCATGGTGTGTGTGTGTATCAGGAATATTACACAGCTATTACCATAGTAACAGGATATATTATGATGTCAACATCCTGACATTATACACCTACTCATTTCCTGTACTCAACTAAAGCAATGTCAATAATTGATATTCATAGGCTGTACTATGAACTGAACTTACCTCTTAGCCTTAATACGCTTGTACACAATAGGTGTAGCAATAAATATTAATATCAGAGCCACTGCGCCAAGTACACCCATAGCAACAGGTAGTGCGATTTTTTTCTTGTGGGACACATCAGGGCTAGAAGTAGGTGGCACCATCATTGTCGATGTTGGTTCAGGTGTTGGTATGGATGTAGAAGTGGAGTGAGGGGTGAGAGGTTGCAGAACTGGAACTATCGTCATTAAGTCCGGTTGTAGGTTCCTAGCTTCGATGACGGTGCGGAAATTAGCCTGGGAGTCGACCACAGTGGTTATGTTCTCTTCTCCTCCACTGAAAACCACATATCGGTCGTTAAAGACCCTGGTTACTCCATAAGAGCGTGGAGATAGCGTCGTTCTTGTAGCATTACCATCTTCTGCTATTACTACTGTGTTTACAGCTCCAGTGTTTGCATCGCTATACACAAAGATACTGCTGTTGGCTCCAAAGCACCTTCCAGTGCTGATGCTGGGGATGTCAATGCAGTCCTCACTGGCCTGATTTCGTCTGTAGGAGAGACAGGCTATGTTGGAAAAGTAGAGAAACTTCACGTTGTTTCTCGGACACAAGTAAGGGTGGCCATTGTCATCGTACGGTAGCTTCTCGTGTACTTCTTGGTGGACGAGATCAATGTAGAGCGCACTATCGTTGCAGTACACTAACAGCATCTGGCTACCGGCATACCTCATTTCAGTAATCGCTGGGCAGTAGTTGCTGATGTTGACTGTAGTTACGAGATTGAATACCGTTGGGTCAAATCCTATGATGTAATTGCCTGTTTGAAACAGGATCTGGTGCCTACGACCGTGAAATGCATCACCGAGGTCTGCATACACGGGCTTGGAAATCGGAGAGAGGCTCGTTGGATTAAGGTTCTCTATAAGGGGCTGACTGAAATTCGAACGTTGAATGAAAGAGGTGTTGAGGTAAAGCTCGAATATCGTCAGAAATCCATCTTCAAGATTCAAGCAGGGTGTGTACACGTGGCCATTGATATCGAAAAATTTGATAGGACTACAGTGAGCTCGGACTTCCAAGGTATAGTTGTCGAAGATTGCAAAGCTGGAGCTAATATTGTCGTATTGCAAAACAACGATGAGAAGTGCCCTAGTGCTGGGAACAAGGATGGCATACCGCAGCTGGGACACTCCCTCTTCTCTAATTACAGAACTTGACAAGTCCTCACATCGAATATTGTCCTCGCCACATTCTGTGGGAAGGTATTGGTCAGGGAAGGCCAGTGTGGTATCCTGAGACCCAGACACCACCCTTAGTTCAATGCCGTCAGTGTCATTACTAACAAAGAATCCAGTGGGTTGGTATCTGCTGTTTACATCTACAGGGTTATGAATGAATTATAAAAACCGCGAGGTACAAACCACATCCATTTATACCAGCCCCTCCCTCCTTTTAACTTGTTTGTTGTCTCTATAGATATCCATTATGATGATTATCAACAAATAATTTCCATTATACACCAATGTACTACTACTACTAACACTAACCTACTATTGCTGGCACGATGTAGGCAAACAATGCTGACCACAAGATCGCTGCTCTTGGACTCATCTTCTGATTAGGACAAACAGAAAGCGCTTGCTTGTGTTTGAGTAAACAAGTGTAGATGCGTCAACACGCGTCATAACGCGGGCCGGGTAACTAAACGTGGGGTTCCCCAGGGGATTCCCCAGGGACTCCCCCCCCCCCCTTCTACAACCCGCCGCTATACATGTACATTGTATAGCCTGCATGCACACTTTAATTCGGAAGCTATATATGAAGTGTAGAATATGGCAAGAGCTACTGCGACCGTTTTATTGTTGTTACTTTTCTGTGCATATACGATATGTCTTGGTTCAAGTGGAGATGCAGGTGAGAAGGCGGTGTGAGCTCTAGTCTCGCGCGCCCGCCTCACTTCATGTGAGCTCATGGTCATATGATTTCATCCCTTATTGATAATCATTGATATGATATCAGGCTGCCTTTTCCTCCTATGCAGGGTCTGATGCAGAGTGCAGGACTGTGTACCTGATGGTTCTTAGGAACCACTCGGATGGAATTCACATTTCCTTGCTTTCAAGCAGTTCTCCACGGCCCGGTGTCAGTGATCCGCAAACACCTCGTGCTCGCTCCTCGGTGATACTTGAAAGCACGACAATCAGTCAGCGCTACCTCTCCTCAGAATGTGGCAGCCACTATTTTCGATGTGACGATCTTTTAGTTGTGGCCACACACTCGAATAATGAAGTATCGCAGTACGTCATTTTTGTTCCTCTCGTTGACGGTATTCTACTCATTCAACTGAATCGTAATGGCTCGGACCTTTCAATTGCAAACTATCATATCATCGAGGTCGATATCGGGTGCAGTCCTTCTAAACTTTTGAAAATCAATGATTACATTTTTTCTATCTGTCTGAATCTTGAAGCACGTTATCTGTCTGTACTTCAGCTCTACCTAGATCCTGATTCACTTAAGAATACTAAAATAAGCACTATTCTGATGTTTTCAGGTCTGGAAAATCCGTCGACAGTTTCCAATTTCCAATTTATTCCCCTTGGTAATGATCCCAACAGTCAATTCGTCTACTTCTCCACCGGAAGGTATTTGTACGGCATAACTCCGCTCTCATACACCATCAACGAGTTCGGGGAATTTCAAGAGTGCAGATTTGCAGAGTCATTGATTTACGCAGGTGACGAGACTCTAATTGCATACTGTTACAACAAATCATCAGTTTATTTCAGTCTGGCTAGTGAGCAAGAATTCAGTCAAACATTCTACTCTACACATGGCCAACCATTTGTCTGCCCTAACCATAACGTATTTTTATCAGTGTTTTCCTCAGCATCCTACATTCAGTTTGGTCTACAGAGCGACAACAGCAGAGTAAATGTTAACATACCTGGCATGAGCTTTGACTCTGGGATTTGCTATGGTACGCAGAGCAGTGGCACACTCTTCGCTTTCTACGACGCAGAGAATGGGGTTTATGCCCTCCATCTTGCTACATCTGTCTTCACCCGCCTCTCTTCCAAAGGATGCCTGCAGGATTCATGCGAACCACTGAAAGTATTTGAAGACCGATATGTGGTAATCAGGGAAAGAGAAGCTAATGATGCAAATGTAATTGTCGTAGACTCGTGGAAGAACTTTTCTAAGATAATTGACGGACAACACTTGCCTGCTGATCTCCTCACGCTCATCACGGTTGATCAAGGCTGCGCCACACAAACAACGGAATCTACTGTTCTAACAGAAGACAATACGAGTACGCACAAGTCTCAGAGCACAGCAATGTTGGCGATATATATAACACTTCCAATCGGTATAATATTCATAATAATGCTCATCATTCTGACAGTTTTTTTGCTGAGGTGGCGAAAAAAGTAAGTACATATCTACTGTTTTATGATACTGCACTGTAGTATTAATTTAACCACAGCATGTATTGATCCTATATACATGTAGGTTGTGCTTTTCACCACCCAAGCCAGCAGTAAAGGTATCTGATAATAGTAATACACTGCGTGATACTGAACTACTCCTCCACCCGAAACCAGCCAGTGGTGGTCAACCTCCTGAATACATAAAAGTTCTCAAGCCCAATAATTGCGATGTTCCCAGTGATTGTATTCTACCTTCACACAATCATGTTTATGAAGATAAACCTACTCACACTGAAGAGACAGCAGCAGATTTAGAGCGGACAGAAGGCGAACCAGATGGTGAGCTTTTTGCTCTAGCCACTTCACTAATATATTGGATACTTTTTTCTTTGTTATCACCCAACAGCTCCCCAGACTGATCATGTGTTGCCAAAAAACCAACCCTCCAGTGAACCAGAGTAAGTCCAATACTTATGTCAATATTCAGTACATGAATACTGCATGACAGCTCAGCAGGAAGTCTATAGTACAGCGTTTGTACTTTCACTGACCTTCAATGTTATTTATGAATCCATAGCTAGATGTTATTTTTGTGTGTATAGTGTACATAATGGTGGTTATGAGTGCCTTAATGAATAATTAATGAGCATGGAAGCTTTGGAAGTTCTTGGTTAGACACAGGTTGTTCATGTCAATTCGATCCCTGTGTACATAACACTTTTATAATGCAAGCGTACTATGCCTCGCTGACATCATCGTACCACCGGGGGCCCCCGGGCTTGATAGCCAAGCCGGGGCACTGCCCCCCGAATACACGTGGGGACGACTTTTTTCGCGACTAAGCCAGTCGCAAGAATAACAGATCAGCTGAAACGGCTGCTAGGCCAGTAGCTATGTCAAAACGACTGGTATCCAGGCGAATGATGTCTGTATCTACAACATTTTCCCAAAGAGCAGCCACAGCTGCCATGAGAGAGTGGACATGCTACATAAAACTTGCATTCTTATCGCTCGATCGTGCCGTCCGTCTCCAGCCCTCGAATCTCTGCTTACAGAGCGGCTATACAGACTGTACTAACCTAGGAGCTGTAGTAAGCCTTACTTGATAAAACTGTGTAGTAGACTTGTCCAGATCTCTGCCTGTTTCTGCACCAAAAGTTTGAAGACGGCATCCACGAGACTGCGTGAGACGCCATTTTGAACTCATGGCTTGCCCCGGGCCCCCGGGGAGTGTGACACACAGATATATATATTATATATATACATATAAACGCTAGCTGAGATTCTGAGCCCGTATGTCGCGATTATTGGCCTCGCTGCGCTCGGCAATTAACACCCATTTGAAATCCATTTATAGTAGATTAGATCACAGCATTCACTGACATAGACCATCCTTGGAAAAATCCCTCGCCCTTGGACTGTGTTAATTTACATCGGGCTGCGCCCTCGGTCAATTGGACTGTGTTAATTTACATCGGGCTGCGCCCTCGGTCAATTAACACAGTCCTTGGGCTCTGATTTTCCCATGGGTGTCTATGTCAGTTAGATCCCTCCTGCTGTGATCTAACCTATACTTAGCATTGAGTGGGCGTGCATGTGTGTGTGTGTATGTGGGGGGGGGGGGTTGTGTGTGAATAAAGATGTTCTCAATGAAAGAGGCTATGTATGTATGCTTGCATGTGTACGTCTGAGATTCAGAAATAATTAGTTCCGATGACCACATTACTACCTATCAATGTCAACCTGCACTTTGCCACAGGGAGTTAAACTCTGACAGAAACCAGGGAACGGAAGCACGTTCCAATCACCCAGACATTTCCGCTTTCCTAGTCCAAAACGGACCATGCCCCAGACAAGCCCACGAGGACATAGAGCTCGACACTCTGCCTCCCAGGAACGCATCAGCTGATACAGGTGCCACTACTCAAGGGCATGCTACCCCCCACGAGGAAAGAGAGCATGATGGGTATATGCCTGCCACCCAGGAGTCAGACTACTCCGGTGATACCAAAGATACCGATCTTCTTTTGCCAGCCACTCCTATAGAGTAATTATTTTTGTTGTGTGGCCTTTCCTTAAAAGCAATTGAAGTAGTTGATTGCTGCTTTCCTATAATTATTACACTGTTTATTATCGGTAGTGAATCGATGCGACTTGATAGTTTGTTAACAGACTTCGTACTATAGTTGTCATCTGGAACAATAATTCAGTGATCATTCCTTGTATGGTATATAACAGTTACATATTGTTGTCAACTCAGATCGTGCAACCTCACAACTTGGAGCCATGGTATTGGCAGCATTCTTTAGGTGGTTAACTGAGCTTGTATGTGCACATGATACTGTACATTCACATTAGACAATCCGTCCAGCTGTGAATGCTCCAGTGTGTAATTTTATAGCACAACAGCAGATACATGAGCCAGACCATATAAGCAGTGAGATTAAACTTTGACCCAATACTAAGGTTGTGGTGTCATATAATGTAATAATTATAGAAACTTGATACCATTCTTATTAACCCTCGGCGCGCATGCGCAGCGAGGGTTACAGTACTCAGTTTGTGTGTGTGTGTGTGTGTGTGTGTATCTGTTCCCTCGCTAACAGCCTCGTCGTTAATGTACGGGTACAAAGTAAGGTACGAATCGAAAGTAAATGTAGTATTGAAGGTTTTTGACTCGTGGATTTCACTAAAAATACTTCGTTCGAAAGTTACGGCGTTATTTGCTCACCACAACAGACTTTGACGGATTCGACGGCCAGTAGATACATCAGAAGATTTTTTACTGACTACTGGAAACTATTGGTAGGTTAGCTGCTGTTTCTAACGCCGTCATATGCGACGACTCAAAAATACTACACTGACTAGCTAGCTCTATGGGCGTGTCAGACATGCCTCTCACGCGTGACGAATTTCAATTGATTCGCGACTGGAACTGGAACGGTGAATTGGGGTCCCGTTCCGGTCCCGTATCGAGCTGCTGGTTATGAAGTCTCGTGCCCTGCTATCAGCTTGTAGCCTGTGTCTTCTGCCCATGCATGAGATAGTAAAGAGTAACAGACAATATAAAGTATTATGCTATCGATACAAAAAGAAGATACTATGGGATACAAAAACAAATAACTTAGAAACCTATCATAGTACAAATATTATTGCAAAACGTACGATTACAGTATTGCTCTTGCTTACTCATTCTAGATGCCAAAGTGTGCATAATGTATTTCACAATAATCACGCCGAGGGTTATGCACTTCAGTGCTTTCATTAATAGCAGTACACAGAATGAACTGTTTATAGATTTGAATAATACACTAACAGACATATATAGAGAAAAAGAGAGCAATGTTGATCTTAGAAATAGTCATAGTGGACATTTAAAGTTTTCCAGGAACACACACATTGCTAGGCACAGCATTTTCGTATGAAGGAATGTCAATAAATTCACTTAAAGCAACAAAACCTGGTGCAGAAGCTGACTCACTGTGTGGGTAGCTAAAGTGCTGAGGGTTAGAGTTTGACTCATTACTGTTTACAGCAGTACCCATTACGTCATGATCAGTCCCACTGCTTGGAACAACAGAGCTGTCAGAAGTTGAATCGGAATGTGGAGTTTGCTGTACAGGCCCCAGCAGAATTGGCGCATTCGCTGATGTTTGAGGAGGACCGGTTTCTTCTGCATGGTGAACTTGAACTTCTAAAGAGTGCGTGCGAGGAAGGTCATCAGTGCACATTGCAAAGACAGTTTGCTGCGTACCACCACTAAGACTATCACTGATCCCATCAGCATGGTAATCGGTGCGACTAAGAGTGGGTGGATCATCATGACTATCATCACTCAGTTCATTAGCTGTAGTATCAGCACCGGTGTCTTCATCTTGATCGTCGACATCTTCCAGGATATTTGGAGTTCCCAAATCTCTGTCACCATCATTGAAGCTAGTTTCAGCAGTGCCACCTTCGTTGGACCTATAATACAATGTAGAACGAATCACCCCATGGCCAATATCAAAAAGGCTAACTATATACAAGCAAAGATACAGCCAAAATAATGTATATAATCCTCCACTACTGTGGGCACAGTTAGTTCAATGCCCTGAATATTAGATACGATGTCCTCAATACTGTTGGTCAATCGGATAAGTCCTAAACATGGAGACGTAAATATGTAGTGTTATGGGCTCACAAATATTAGGTCCTGCCGCTACTATATGTACCATCCCTGCTGTTTATCTAACATGACGCTAGCCATGCTTCCTGTACCATGAACTTACGGTAAGAGGTGCTCCATTGAACCATGATCGTTTCTTTGATGTATACTATTACCTGCTAGACAGTTTTCTCTCCTGCAGCAAGGGCAACAACACATTAATAGAATACATAGCATGTGCAGGTGTGATCGTACAAGCTATGAATAATTATGAGTATCTTGCTGTCACTGCATGCGCTAAATAACAATGCCAGGACTCGTCTGGAGAGAGATTACTGCGAGCAATCACTGTGGCTCGTACAGAATGTAGATATAATACCATCCACTTGAATACATTTATCAACTCACCTGCGCTGTACATGCACCACAATGCCTGCCACCAGTGCCACAATAACTATAATAATGATTAGGGAAATCACAATAGTTGTTGCTATCACTGCAGCTCTTCGTGCCCTACTACTGGTTTCTTCTCCTTCGGGTGGAGGTTCAATTGTAACCAAAGGCAGAGCTTCTGCGTGGCGAATAAGTGTAACAAGATCGGCATGCACCGCTTCCTTTATAATGATCGTGAAATTCGCTGCCGAGTCAAAGACCAGTACACTGTGTTTGGAATCAACTTCCTCACGCACAACTATGTAACGGTTGTCAAATATCAGTGGATGGCACTTCAAATCTTGACATCCGTGTGACGAAAGCTGAACAGCGGTATCGTGATAGAGGGAAATGTTCATGACGAACACTCCTCCCTTCTGGTCTCCGAAAGCAAACAGGGTATTGCCACCAGTACCAGAAGCCGAGCACACTCCCGACATCGGCTCAATGTCTGTCCCTGGAAGATCGATGCGTCTGACCTTATTTTGACTCCAAATCCCATATTCCATGCTGTTACTCTTAGGTGAAATGGCAAGATGAACATCCGAGTTGTTGCAAACGTACGAAAATGGGTACTCATCATTTGGATCAGTTTGATTGTGCCACCGGCCCGAGGCAAGATTAAAGTAAACCACAGTCTCATTACGGCAATAGGCAACCAATGTCTGGTTACCAGCATATACAAGCAAGTTCACTACATCACACTTTACATTTCCAACGACTTTGTTGGTGTGGTCAATCGGATTCAAGGCATACAACTCTTGTCCTATTGAGAAGTATATTCCCTGTAGGTCACCCTCCATGCCAACGTACTCGAAGTTAGAAAGCATTGAGGGATCAAGATCTGGAAATAAAAGTTCAGCTGCGGCGTTATCACCAAACAGTAAAGTATCTTCAATTGAATCCGAGTTCAGCAAGACTTGGTAGACACTTATGGAGTTCCAGCCAACACAGACAGCATAATAATGTCCCTGGATATCCATTAAGCCGGTTGAATTGCACCGGATCTCTAGGACGTGTTTCTTGTAAAGAGACATCTCTTTGCCATCGTATCGCAACTCAAGGAATCCTATTTTTTCCACAAGTGGAATCGCAATTATGTAGTAGTGGATACTGCCTAAAATACGACCTGTAGTGAAAAGCTTGCACCGGAAGAAGTCATCCCCACAGGCTGGAGATAAGTGCTGTTCATCCAGGCTGTATGGAATCAGTATGCTTGAGGAATTACTCTCAGCGCTAATGTAAATTTTAACACCGTCTGTGGCATTTTTAATTCCAACAGAGTACAGGTACGCATCTACAGGATAGTAAGAAAGAAAACGTAGGCTAATTAGCTAGATAAATCCCTCCAGGATCGCATTCATGTTCAATGACTCACCGCTTGAAATCAGACAACAGAAGAACAGGAAGACAGCGGACTTCAATAACTTCTCTTTCATCTTGCTCGAGCTCGTCAATATTGAGACGCGCGCCAGCCCACAGCGGAAGTGGGCTGGCCCGCGAGACTATAGACCTTATTCGATGACGTCAAATTTCCTTAGTTACGCAGGACGCGTTGCTAAGGCGCCATCTTGAGTGGCAAAAGCACGCGCGCGCGAGAGGGAATGAATATGCATGCAATGTGACCGCTCGAAAATACTCCGCGTACTATCAAGAATTAGAGATCGGTGCAAAGAAGCGATATTGTCAGAAAGTGGACTTGATTGGAGCAAACGTTGATGACCCCTACACTCTACCTCGTCGTAAAGATTTTCACTTTGGTGCCTGGCCAGAAATCGAGTATCCTGACATATATAATTATCTCATCAATACACCTAGCCCCTACACTAAAGATGAACTTAAGGCATACAAAAGTCTAGAGGGCTACAAGTATCTTGTCGCTGGATGGGTAGGTGATGCCTCTGCACACTCGGTATCTGATGGAAACAAAGTCATCCTTACTGCAGCGGTGAGACACTCCCAGTCACTTTCAGCAACACATAGTTGGTGCTATTGCAGAGGACCAGAGTCAGGAGAGATGATTGCATGTGATAGTGATGCCTGCTCAATTGTCTGGTTTCATACTACCTGCCTTAAGATCTCGTGAATCCCTAAGGGAAAATGGTATTGCCCTGAGTGTCGAAAACTCACTAGCGCCAAAAGAAAATCTTAATGTCATGCCACAGAATCTGATATGATCATAACTTTGTCACACTTCTTGAAGATTTATTATACATTGCCATAATAATAATTATACATTTACTGAAATGGCACAACAGACTCACTACAATTACACAGTGCACAACAAATGTTAACAATTTTGTCTATCATACTGCAGTCTGTTTCACTGTCACACATTATCATGTTAATTGGGAGTGTAGACTCTAAAATAGTATACTTTTGTCTCAAAAGACCTATTACCCTTTCAACATGAATTCTTACACGGGATAGTTGACGAGCTGAATCTATTTCTAAATCTCCGCACAGTAGAGACCCACAGAATCTTGCACATTAAAACCACGATCAGCTAGCACTTGGTCGCCAGGTAGAAGTAGCTTTAAAATCCCCCAGTTCTCAGTCAGATGTTTGTCCGAAACTCTGCCTCCCCATCCTTTAGACACATAAGAAATGACCCCTTGTGGTGTAATTCCAATTAGGAACTTAACTGTGTTGTGGTGCTTATAATTAGAATAAGTTTGAGCTCTTGCCTTCAAGTCTTTTGGTCGCTCACAAAATACTTCAAAGCAATCTATTATGCACACACATTTCCTAAAGTGTAGCTTAAAATCAAGTGGCATTGTTTTCAGAAGCTGATCTCTAGCTGGCCAATGTAGACAATACTGTGCGACTGTACTGTGGCATGTAGGGAGCAATAAAGTTAAAAATTGCCATCAAGACAGTAAACGATGGGAGACCTGTATAAAATTTCACCATAGAGTCATTAGAACTCAAGCGCTCCTTGTTTAACCCTCTCAGTCGGATTGACTCTCTCAGCTGGCTATTCTCCCTGTTGAGTTGGCAGTTTTCATTCTCCATGCTGTTAATTACTTGCATTGATAAATCGGTCTGTGTTGCAACTTCACATCTGGATGGCTGCTCAGTCATTGTTGCAACATCGCTCGAAGTCTCCATACTTACATCGTCATCATTTGCATCATTTGCAACGGCCAGGTTTCGCTTTAGGCGAGCCTCCTTCCTCCGAAAATATGCCACCAAGTCACCTTCTCTTTTCCTTTTAACTGGGCTAGGTACATAGTCAAACAGGCTAGGAACGTAGTCAGGTGACAGCTTATCGTCGTGCTTTCTTCCACTAACAAAGTGAGCAGAGCACAACCAGCTGTGCTCAGCTGGAGCCCAGTTTTTGCGATTCACAGCACTGTTCCAGCGCGCACGTCGCGCAGGATCAGTAGTAAAGCGATAGAAACTGATCCCACAGCCTTTCACCCAGCGATTAGTGCATCCGATAGCGCAGCAACTCTTTCCCATAATTGTCTCATGTGTCTCTTTTTTGCCACTCAAAATGGCGACCGGATGTGAAAACGTCATCTGTGACGTCAGTCGAATAAGGTCTATACATGTACGTAGACCCTTTTACCATTAGTACGTCATTATGACGTCTGGGGGGTAATAGTAGGCAATAATTAGAATTCGACGCGCAAAAAGACGAGCGAGTACTGTCACGGAAATTTTGGTCCGGCGGAAAAATTGGTCCGGGGGACCAAAATTTCCGGAATATCGGTCCGGGCGGACCATTTTTTCCTGAAAATTTTGGTCCCCGCGTGAAAATAATGGTCCGACCTGCGCCATAAGCGAATTCTGTCTGCTACTGTATTTCACGCTTGATAGAGTGAACTACTACACTAAGGTGGATGGCTACATGATTGAGTATATTGTATTGGCTTGTTTGTTGTCATAGCCTACGGCTACCGTCAATAGCTTCGTCTTAAGCTTGCCGTGAGCGTACATGTATAGCTAGATCTATACATGCATTTTGTAGCTCCCAGGTCAGTACCACTTCGACCAAGAGAAAATGCTTCGCCATCTGTGGAACTGCTTCGAGAGAAGGAAGATGTCAATGATTCCATACAGCATGCAAGCTGTAACGGGCCACAGAATCGACTTTACAGTCCGTAGACAAAGTCCCGATGTAGCTATACTGAATCAGTTTGTAGGATATCGGTGCCAGTGACTGAGACACTGTCTCGTACCTTTGTATTAAACTACCTAATGGTTAAACTAAAGGTTGATATTAACTATGCCATACATACAATGTCATGTATAAGCTAATTTTCAAGGTATTAAGGTAGGAAGAGCCTCACCTGGAATCCACAATTTAAATGGACGGCTATGTTGATAACATGAAAGTCTACCTCGAATTGACGAAAATTTTGCATCTAACCACACCTCCTGCTAAATAATCCACAAAAACGCAATTTCGGGTTGCTTTAAAATACGAGAAATTTTGGAATCTGCTAGAGCCCCACCCACAGTCTGGCAACAACACCAGCACCTACAGAGAACAGGCTACAAGCGTAGGGATGCTTTTTCACAGGAATGCTTCAAAGCCAGGTTTACAGCCCTGAACGCATCCAACCACCCCAAAACCCTCATTTTCGCTATCCTGACTTTCAAAAAAAATTCGGCAACCGCCCACGCTCACCCGACGAATTCGAGCCCTGCATTACAAACTTCAACCCACTCCCACAAAAATTAGGGATGCGATTTTTCATTCACCCCTCGGTTTCTGAGAACCACCCACCAAAGCTCTCCCTATAAATCTCCACAGATTTTCACACAACTAGCTATTCGAGCTCATTAAGAAAAATGGGCGGGGCCTACAGACCCGAAAGGTGACTATTCTAGCCTACCTGAGATGGGCAACAACCTGCCACTATCCGTCTGTCTGTCTGACTTCTAGCCACTCGGGCAGCCTAACAAACTTTCCACAACACACTAGCTAGCTATTCTGACATAAAAAGCCTACTCACAATTCTATGATGTCATATCTTCTTTTTTAAAAAAAAAGTGTTGAAAGCCAACATCAGAGTACCGCTCAACCACATCAAAGTGCCGATATCGCATATGAAAGAGCCGCTATCCACATCAAAGTGACACACCCCTCCTGTTGATTCCGCGCGATCCGGTTGCCGCCATGGGAAAATGCAAACATATCCATGAATCTAATTAGTGCCACGTGAGTGACGTCATCTCATTAATTATTCATAAGGAGAATCACGCGGATTCGAAGGTGAGGCTCTTCCTACCTTAAAACCAATTCTGCTAGAACTTGATGGGCGGACCAAAATTTTCAGGGTAGGACCAATTTACCCGGAAAAAAATGGTCCGGGGGACCAATTTTTCCAGCGGAAATTTTAGTCCTAGGACCATTTTTTCCAGGACCAAAATTCCAGTGACAGTACACCTGTTCTTGTGCTTCTTGTCTGCGTTAACAGCTGACATTCGCTGTTTAGCCTACTGCTGGGGTAAGTACAGCTGCTCTTGCTTAGTTTTAGCGTCATATTGAACTCTGATGGCCACGGCAAGTCAACTGTTTGACCCTTCTTCTTCGAGTGGCTGCTCTGGGTCCTCCGGCGATGTTCCCGTCCAGAAATGGACGTGCACTGCGCTAAAGAGCTGGCTTAAGGCCCGCGGACTTAGTTATTCTGGCTTGAAAAAGGATCAACTTGTAGCAAAGTAAGGAAACACAGTAAATAATATACATAGGCGTGATTTCCGGCAACTTTCAGCTCCTCCCTCTGCACCGGCTATATCCGGAGGGAATGTTTACATTATGCATAACATAAACGTAGTACACTCTTCAATCCACAGAGTAGAGGGTGCAATCCAATGTGGGCTTGATTCCCCAGTTGAGGAAAGTGATGAGGACGATGAGATAGTGCCTGATGGCTTTGAAGCAGCCATGACATCCAGTAGCGGATGGATGGATGCTGGCGTCACAGACATGCCACCTCTCACGCTGAAACATATACATCAATTCTTTATATCAGGTCGGCTAAGGAAAGAGCGAGTGACTGCCACTAAACCATTTGAGAGGGGATATAGGTTTTTTTGAATCTAAGAAGGTGCAAGGAATTTCAATAAATCAAGTATCTGGTTCCTCCCTTTATACCATCATCCGTGCAGCAGTACTACCATCCCAAAAATGTAGCACTGCTTACACAACAGCTGTGGCTGTAAACAAAATGAATGGGCAAGTCATATATGGTAGATGTAGCTGTATTGCAGGCAAGTCAGCTTGCAATCACACTGCCGCACTAATGTTTGCAATTGATGACACGAACAAAGAGCGATCCAGTCATGGAAGTGGGGGATCACCAAGTTGTACATCACTGCCCAAGCGGTGGGGAGTTCCAGCGAAACCTACGAGGGGAAAGGATAAGAAACTGCAGGTACTTAAACCTACGTATGGAAAACTGCCACAGCAGTCACCTATGGACACCACAGAACCGATTGACCCTTCCCAAAGTCTAGTTGACATTGGTAGAGTAATGTCTCTTTGGGAGATCTTGAAAAAAATTGTCAACAAAAGATACTGTTTAATTAGGTGTGGCCCGTAAATCCAGACCCTTTACAAATTAAACATCTTATGCAGAAACAGCAACCAAAAGTGGAATAAAAGAATGTTGAACCGTTTCTTTTTGTAGCCTCATCTCCAGTCCTCCCCCCAATATTTCAGTTGCAACCGTGAGTACATGTACTTTATCCAATGCCTAGTTGATTGCCTATATTATATTTACATCATACAACATGACATGTTTCTTGCAAGTTCAACAGCATTTTTTGTACATGTAGGCAACTCCAATACAAGTCAAAACAGTGTGATTAATTAACAGCTCAAATAAAAGTCCAGTACTGTCACAACATACACATTAATCAGAAACAACACCACTCTCTTGCAAAATACAAGCAATAATTTCACTAATTTCTTTTTCTGATAGCCTTGCAGGATCGGTGACAAGGGGAGGGTGAAACAAACTAAGTGAACAGCAAATTCCCCATATGCTATCGATGGAATGTACGAGTGATAGTGGTACAACATTGGACAAAATACGATACTGCTTAACACGGCCAATAGCTCTTTCCACGTGGATCCTAAGTAAGGCTATCTTACGTGTAATAATAACATTCTTCTTCGATAGCTGCTGGTGATTCTTCACAAATGGGGGGATATTAAGCTTTGCACCACGAACCAATACATCATACGAGATGTCAAAACCCTTGTCAGCCATGACTGTGTCTCCAGGCATAACATGATCTAAAACACCACATTCATGGGTAAGGGCTTGATCTGATACAGAACCAGCGTACAAGTCAGATATAAATGTAACAGCTCTGTAGGGGAAATGCCAACTAAAGCTTTAAAAGTATTGTGATGCTTATATGATGAATAAGTGAGTGACTGTATAGACATAGATGAGGGTACTTCAGTGAAGAATTCGGTGCAGTCTAGTATTACACGGGTAGTAGAACAAAATTCGACAAACTGTGCAGGCATATGTGCATCAATGCATTCTCTTGAGGGCCATGTAATCAGGGGTCTAAGTTGTTGGTTTAGAAACTTTATCCAGATACGAGAAACTGTAGCAGTGCTAATGTTGAACCTGTGTGCTAAATCTTGCTCCAGTAGTCCCAAACGCAGTCGAACTAGTGTCAGAAAAAACTCATCAATAGGCTGTAAAGCTCGTGCTCGTGGTTTGAATATACTGGTAGATGTGCTTTTGATCTCATTACGACAGACAGAGACGTAAGTAGCATAGTAGAGGTTCCAGGAATCTGTACAGGCACATTAATACGGAGTAGGAGGGAAGACCAGTATAGAACTGAATGTCTTTGTCACTGCCCTGAAAGCGTCTCAAAAGAAACCGTTGTGACTCCAGAGTTCTAACTTCCTCTTCAAGCCTAAGCACCTTCAACTGGAGTTCACTAATCTTCTCTTCATGCTGTTCTATTGCATTGACTGCACTTGGAGTCTCAACTTGCTGTGGCTTTTTGAGAGGCAATGGGTGACGCACAGCTGGGGGTCGTCTACGTTTTACTGGCTTACTCCACGGAAAAACACTTGGAACGGAGGAATTCTCATTTTTTCCCCCTCCTGCAAAGTGGGCACTACATATTCTTGTGCTCTCACTGACACACAGTGGTTTTTTTATGCTGACAAGCCACTGCTGCCTTAGGTCACTATCCTGGGGCAGGCGATGAAATTGATACTTGTGAATTCGGGCTTGTCACTTCTGCTGGGATAGCCTGGGATACTACAACTCTGGTGTCGTGGCATTCTGGAAGCTAGTAGGGTTACTGCCTACCACGGTGATAACAATCAATAGCTTCGCTACACAATAACTTCGGCAAGTATTTAGCTCTTTACTGTTAACACGGCAACGTTCCGCGAGCACTACTTACAAACCAACAACTCTCACTTATCACTTACAATACTAAACTTGAAAGACCGTACATATACACACTAGGCAACTCACCTAGCAACAGTTGGCGCGAGTTGTGACTTCTTTGCAGCTGATAAAATCCAAGAGAGAGGTCTTCTTTTCGCTTCTTTGGTGCACCCGCCATCGCGTCGAATTCTAATTATTGCCTACTATTACCCCCCCAGACGTCATAATGACGTACTAATGGTAAAGGGTCTATTAAAAAACCGACACGCGTACCGTATATATAAAAGGGTGTGTACGGCGCACCAACTCCCACTCACCAACTAAAAGCTGCGCTGTCGAAAAGCAACAGGTCTAAGACTATGGCTGTCCGCGGCAACTGTGATCGATGGGTCGTGATTGCGCTGTCACTCTGCCTAGTGCTAGGACCAATCAGGGCCCAGAGCTCCGTCGAAGGCAAGTTAGCCCCAGACAGAAATTTGCTACAGTTGCTACTTTGTTTTAGACGTATGCGTACACCCGACCGTTGATAACATAGTTATGGTGCAACGTTCGGACAGTCCTAGTACTAATTTTGGCAACCAATACTGGAAATAGTCTGGCCCCGCGATTCTATACAGGGGAATGAATTAAGTCGCTGTAGTCTCAGGCTGAATTTTTTTTTTCGAGGGAAGGCGTGACATGCAGTGTCCCAAATTATAGTCAAGAAAATGCAGTAAGAGAGTAAAATTTCAGGTTGATTGTTGCAGGAAAATTCCATGCAGACAGTGTGTTAGTAGGTAGGCATAACAATGTTTTTTTGTTTTTTTTATTGGCTTTTGAGTATGATTAAATGCCTTAAATATCCTGGTCTAACTGTGCTGTACACAGCTTAAACATGGTATGTGGGGGTTGTGGCACTACAAATTACAAACAGGAAAGACACCTCTATAAAATTGCTGATTGGGTGACTTTCAAATGTAATTGAGAACACATAATATGGAGTCAGACAGTCTATATACCATAACAAGCCTATAGATCAGTTTGGAATGGCCTACTATAATACCCGGTAGCCTACATAGTGCGATCATGATCAGATCAGTATATTCTGATTATGAGTTTATCTTGGTGGTTAAAATTACAAAGTGCACATGCAGAAACAACATCTAGAACGATCGAAACTGAATATGTAGAATTATGTCAACGCAGGCCATGAATATTAAATACATAGCACCATGAAATATTATACCCAAATCTTCTACTAGTATGTAATACACACACACATATATATACTCTACATAATTCCCATTCCGATTTGACTTATCCAGCGTATTAGGAAATGCCAAATTATTGACAGGTGCATGTGCATGTACATGGCAACTGTCCACACACTATATAGTCAGTGATTTTAATTTGTCTGGCTTCCACAGGAACAAATACTAGCACTCCAAGCTGCAACGATGAGTACCTCATTACTGTGGAAAATACAACCGAGGGAATTACAGTCAACGTACTCAACAAACACAACAACGCGTTGCAATATCAGAAATTTGAAGGTCGCTACCTTTCATCGCAATGTGGTGACCACTATTTCCGCTGCCAAGACCTATTTGTCGTGTCTTCAACTTCTACCGTGAAGAATAAAACCATAGTTTATCACGTTGTATTCGTTCCCTTACGTGATGGAATCTTACTTCTGAAATATTTATACAATGGAGCATCACTCTCAAAAACTGACGACTATTTCCTTGAGATTAGCTTTGGTTGCAGCCCTACTTTAGTTTCTGAAATCTCAGAAAACATTTTTACGGTCTGTCTGAATGAAGAGACGCGGAATGTTACAGTACTGAGAGTATATCTGAACTCTTCATCTCTCAAAGATTCCCACATAGGCAGACCTCTGGTAACTTTCAATGGACTTTCAAATCCACCACATCTTTCTGATTTTAAGTATGTTAACTCTGATACCAGCAATCCGAACGATCAGCAGATAATTTTTGCATCATCAAACTATTTGTACAGCTTTGCTCCGTTGTCCTATCTACACTATCCTCTCGGCCTCGTGGATAATTGTTCTAGTCCAGAATCGCTAGTGTACTATGCACCTAATGATGAGGTACTTGTTTACTGTCGCGACGATTCTGCCGTCTATTTCAGTCTTTCTCATCCACACACGATTAACCAAACTGGGTATTCTAAACACGGACAGCCGTTTCTCTGCCCCAACGCTGACGTACGCATAACAGTGTTTGCCTCAGCATCCTACGTCCAGTATACCGTGTGGAGCAACAACAGTAGGGAGAACTTTAATATACATGACATGAAGTTTGATTCTGGAGTGTGTATCGGTTCAACAGAACACACACTCTTTGCATACAATGACAAGGAGAGAGGGGTGTATGTCCTTGATCCTGCTACATCTAATCTCACACACCTGTCATCGAAGGCTTGTCTGAACTCGCACTGTGAACCATTACTGGTGTTTCAGAATAGGTACATCGTGATACGCAATCGAGAAAATAATGATGGTAATGTCATCGTTGTTGACTCACAGCAGAATTATACCACTGTGATAACCGCAGAACACGTGAAAGCAGACCTCTTGACTCTGCTGATTGAACAAGACGCTAGCTTCTGTTCAAATGCCTCTCTCAGTCCTAGTACAAACAGTTCACTGAGTCCTAGTACTCCAACACTTGCTTCGCCACCATCTGGGAAGCAGACTACAGTTTCATTGCCTGCAGTTATAGGAGGGACTATTGGTAGTTTCCTGTTCCTGATAGTGGGTTTAATAATTGTTTTCACTGTCTACGTATCATTGTGTCGAAAAAGGTGAGTGAAAGTGTTTGTATAAGGGGATGAATTTTTAATATTCTCGAGCACACACCTAAAAACCTGTAAAACTTCGCCACGGTGCATTACAGAAATTTATTAGCAGCTTGCATCTAAAGAACCAATGCATTGAATATAAATTATATATAATTCTGCACTCTTTTATCTAGTCCATACCCTGTCGAAGAATCACAGAAACCTGTAGAAAATGGTAGAGCAAGACCTCTGATGGGTGGAGGGCCTCCACCACGTACGTTTCAGCCACTGAGCTGCAGTGATGCCCGCGGTGTCGACTCAGCTGAATGTAGTCCTGTGGGAAACGGTCACGTGATATCTAACCCTGGTCTGAATGTTGAATCCCATGGTAACCCAGCATATCAACAGCTGCCAACGCCACAACATGTCTATCCATCTTCAGAGACAGCTAGCTATCAGCCTCCTCATGAAGAACAACAAAACAACCCACACACCCAAGGGAGCAGTGATGTCACCCAGCTGTAAGTCAACAAAGTTGTGTACTGACATTTAGCAGGCATTCACAGTGACACCATGGCTACGTAGCATGCACTTTGAGCTATTGGCTCACAATTCATAGTAGATCAAGTGCATTCATGTCATGCACGTTGGTTTCAACACGTCATACTAATGACGACATAACTTACCCCCTGTAGCTATGGTTCTATTGTGACACTGTGTATATAAATTTACCATAGCAACGGTACAAGTGCTCCTGTGACTGGTGACAGTGCAATCCCAAGTGAAAGTGCTGCAACTAATAATACCACACCTGAGCAAGTTCCTGGAAGTCAGCAGGCCAGTGCTTGTGCACATTCTGACAGAGAATCCTTTGAAACTTTGTGTACATCCTCTGAAACCTCCCTTCTGTATGGTGCTGCAATCGCCACATGTGTGGTACAGCCCAAACTTGAAGATAGAAGAACTCGCGAATATGATTCAGATGATGAACTTGCCCATGGCAAAGAAAAGACTGTTCCGCCAAGAAAGTCTGTGCAGGCTAATCGACAGAAAATGAGGAGAAGGAGAGCTGAAAAAGGTGACCGTGAATGCTGTGATTATGAAAACCTTTGGAATCAAATTGTTATGGAAGAACTGGACAGAGATTAAATAACAGAGTCCCCTATTCTTACCACTCAATGATATGTTTGTGTAGTAGCTACATGTAGCTATATTACATTTTTGTCACATTCACATTATTAGTATTGCAATACAATGTGTAAGTTGTCAGTAGCTGTTTGGGAAATTGTGGTTCAAACCGTGGTATAGCTATATCAGTGCATTGGTTTTTGATTCCAACAGAGTAAATCCCTCTAGGGTCGCATTCATGTTCAATGACTCGCCGCTTGAAACCAGACAACAGAAGAACAGGCCAGACAACTTCAATAACTTCTCTTTCATCTTCCTCGAGCTCGTCAATTAGTATAAATTGAGGTGCGCTTAATGTCGTCGCGCATCGTGCGCACTACATGTAGTCTGGAGTACTAATACCATCTGTGGTACTAGTATTGGTACCCCGGCCCTCGCGCTATAACGTGAGTTTTAGTATGACGTCATGTAAACAGTGCGTACATAATTAAAATGTTACATGTATACGTACACCGACGCGCATACCGTATAAAAGGGTACGGGTGTGGTTCACTGTACGGCGCACCAACTCCCACTCATCAACTAAAATTAAAGCTGCGCTGTCGAAAAGCAACAGGTCTATGGCTGTCCGCGGCAACTGTGATCGATGGTTCGTGATTGCGCTGTCACTCTGCCTAGTGCTAGGACCAATCAGGGCCCAGAGCTCCGTCGAAGGCAAGTTAGCCCCAGACAGAAATTTGCTACAGTTGCTACTTTGTTTTTGGACGTATGCGTACACCCAACCTTTGATAACATAGTTATGGTGCAACGTTCGGACAGTCCTAGTACTAATTTTGGCAAACAATGCTGGGAATAGTCTGGCCCCGCGATTCTATACAGGGAAATGAATTAAGTCGTTGTAGTCTCAGGCTGAAATTTTTTTTTTCGAGGGAAGGCGTGACATGCAGTGTCCCAAATTATAGTCAAGAAAATGCAGTAAGAGAGTAAAATTTCTGGTTGATTGTTGCAGGAAAATTCCATGCAGACAGTGTGTTAGTAGGTAGGCATAACAATGTTTTTTTTTATTGGCTTTTGAGTATGATTAAATGCCTTAAATATCCTGGTCTAACTGTGCTGTACACAGCTTAAACATGGTATGTGGGGTTGTGGCACTACAAATTACAAATAGGAAAGACGCCTCTATAAAATTGCTGATTGGGTGACTTTCAGTCAGTGAGTTCAATTTGTCTGGCTTCCACAGGAGCTAATACTAGCACTCCAAGCTGCAACGATGAGTACCTCATTACTGTGGAAAATACAACCCAGGGAATTACAGTCAACGTACTCAACAAACACAACAACGCGTTGCAATATCAGAAATTTGAAGGACGCTACCTTTCATCGCAATGTGGCGACCACTATTTCCGCTGCCAAGACCTATTTATCGTGTCTTCAACTTCTACCGTGAAGAATAAAACCCTAGTTTATCACATTGTATTCGTTCCCTTACGTGATGGAATCTTACTTCTGAAATATTTATACAATGGAGCATCACTCTCAAAAACTGACGACTATTTCCTTGGGATTAGCTTTGGTTGCAGCCCTACTTTAGTTTCTGAAATCTCAGAAAACATTTTTACGGTCTGTCTGAATGAAGAGACACGGAATGTTACAGTACTGAGAGTATATCTGAACTCTTCATCTATCAAAGATTCCCACATAGGCAGACCTCTGGTAACTTTCAATGGACTTTCAAATCCACCACATCTTTCTGATTTCAAGTATGTTAACTCTGATACCAGCAATCCGAACGATCAGCAGATAATTTTTGCGTCATCAAAATATTTGTACGGCTTTGCTCCGTTGTCCTATCTACACTATCCTCTCGGCCTCGTGGGTAATTGTTCCAGTCCAGAATCACTAGTGTACTATGTACCTAATGATGAGGTACTTGTTTACTGTCGCGATGATTCTGCCGTCTATTTCAGTCTTTCTCATCCGCACACGATTAACCAAACTGGGTATTCTAAACACGGACAGCCGTTTCTCTGCCCCAACCCTGACGTACGCATAACAGTGTTTGCCTCAGCATCCTACGTCCAGTATACCGTGTGGAGCAACAACAGTAGGGAGAACTTTAATATACATGACATGAAGTTTGATTCTGGAGTGTGTATTGGCTCAACAGAACATACACTCTTTGCGTACAATGACAAAGACAAGGGAGTGTATGTCCTTGATCCTGCTACATCTAATCTCACACACCTGTCATCGAAGGCTTGTCTGAACTCGCACTGTGAACCATTACTGGTGTTTCAGAATAGGTACATCGTGATACGTGAGCGAGAAAATAATGATGGTAACGTCATCGTTGTTGACTCACAGCAGAATTATACCGCTGTGATAACCGCAGAACACGTGAAAGCTGACCTCCTGACTCTGCTGATTGAACAAGACGCTAGCTTCTGTTCATTGACAAACGGTTCTCTAAGTCCTACCGGTAGTACTCCAACAGTTTCACCACCATCTGTGCCTGGGACGCAGATTGCAGGACCAGCTGCAGGAGTTAGTGTTGGGCTAGTAGTAGTACTAGTAGTGTGTTCAGTTATTGTTATCATAGTCCGCAAGAGGCGTCAAAGAAAAAAAAGGTGAGCAAATCCCAAATACTAATGTTTACCACCTTATGACGTTTGTTGTTCCAGTTGGCAATGTGTATAGTGGTTAGTACTAGAGATTTTTCTAGCGGTTATTTTCTGCAGAAAGTATGAGCAAAAATAGTGAGTGAAACAGCATGGAGTATAAGAGAGATTTTATGAATCTACCTTATTATTACAGTGTGTTTGATGCAAATTAATTTTGGTAGAAGTGCTTCAGTATAAGATTAACTTTGTCATTTTCATACAGCCCTATGTAACAGCTTGGTCGAAAATTTATGTGCTTTGCATAAGGGAGGGTGTAAATCATCAACTTCATTATGAACTCCTCCTGTACAGCCGCTCTGTTTATAGTCAAGCAACAAGTGACATAGAGCTAGAGTCTCAGAGTAGTGAGCTGCAGAGTGATTGTAAGAGCAATGATCAGCAACAGGGTGAAGCTGAAAGACCTGTGAGAGATGGCCACGACAAAGGTGTGGCTTGTACCTCCTCTGAAGATGATGGAAAGCCAGCATTTCAACAGCTGCCGCATGCAAACCAAGTCTACGAGGCATCTACCGCTGAAAATCCCCCTGTAAATCAACAAAATGACTCCTATACCCAAGGGAGCAGTGACGTTAACCAGTACGTAAGCCAGCACTGCATGTGTACTGATACTTAATTGTTTACATGAGCGACACCATGCATAAGAACTTTGATCTATTGGCTAATAATTTTCATTATACACATGTATTCATGCATGCATGTACGTCATGCACTGCAGTATACACAACTTACCCCCTGCTGTTCTGTTATGACGTTCTGACAGTCTGGTTCTCATGTATCTGCTGTTAGTTGTGCTTAAAATTTAAATACACAAACTATAAACTGGAGCTTTCACCGATTGTCTAATGCTACCTATATAGCATGGTTCCAGGTTGCATGATCTGAGTTTACAACATGTAACTATTATACTGTGTATACCGTACAAGGAATGATCACTGAATTATTGTTTCAGATGATGACTACAATACAAAGTCTGCTAAGTCACATTGATTCACTGCATAATAAAAAATGTAATGATTATAGGAAAGCAGCAATTAACTACTTAAATTGCTTTTGAGAAATGGCCACACAAATTGCTGTTCTATAGGAGTGGCTGGCAAAAGAAGATCGGTGTCAGCGCAGAACGTCAGCTGGTTTCTTTTGACGTATTGGTGTGAAATAAAAAAATAACTATATACAAGTGCTTGCGCTCGCTTCACTCGCGCAACTACTTGTGTTTTTTGAACTCGCTCGCTCTGTCTACGGATAGAAAGGAAAAGTGCTTCCTCAATGTGATGTGATTATGAAACATTTAGCATCTGCCAATGACAGTAGTGCTGCTGACTTAGCCACGTGGAGGCTCTACATTCAGGCCTCAACTCAGGCCTATTGGCTAATAATTTTCATTATACACATGTATTCATGCATGCATGTACGTCATGCACTGCAGTATGCACAACTTACCCCCTGCTGTTCTGTTATGACATTTTGCTGTAGATGCAGCACTGACAGTCCTAGTACCCCTGATCATGAGACTGGTGGTGGTGCAGCCTCAAGCAAGAGACAACAGAGTGCTGCAACGAGTAACATACATCAACAAGATTCTCGAAGTCAGCAGGCCAGGGCTTCCGTACATTCCGACAAAGAAGCTTCTGAAAAGCCCACACCCTCTGACACCTCTGGTGTTGTAATCAGTGCTACAACTGCTTCTCAACCCATAAAAGCTTCCGATAGCAAACTGACTGCAGTTGGTGATGTTTTGTCCTCAAAAGATATTTCTGGCGCTACAGCTAATGCAGCACCCGAACAAGCGTCTGGTAGCAAACAAACTGGCGTTCGTGTGAGTACCACTACACCAAATTGTGTATTCTCCCCAAACAAGCCCGATGGACTCAATCAAAACACATATCTTCCTAGTGCTGAAAGCGACTTGTTCAGGCATGATAAAGAATGGTTGTTACAACCAAAATCTGAAGAGAGTAAAGACCATGAATGCGAGTCATGTGATGAACATGTACCAGGGAGATGTAATGTAGTTCTATCGAGAAAGTCTCCTAAGCAGGAAAAAAAGCAAAAGAGAGCAGAAGGGGGCAACTATAAGCAACTATAAACAAAATCTTATGGACCGTAACAACTGACAACCAGCAAAAGACTTATACTCAATGTGTTGTGACTCCCCATAGTAGACTAGCTACGTAATGCAGTAGTGATCTGTTATACGTCACCTACATGTACAGAGTTATACTTTAAATGTGATGTCAGTGACTGCTTGGTGAAATTGTCTTGTAAATTATACCATTTTTTATTATTAAAATTTTGTATTAATTCAAATGGGCTGCATGGACGTCGTTACAAATGTATACTTGACTATTTTATTTTCAGCCACTGTAACAAAACATGTATACAACTGTCATTAACTTCATCATGTCCTTATAGCCACCTACATCATATCTCCTGTCTGTGAACGTCTGGAGGGTAAGGCTGGGGAGCTATCTGGGGTACAGCCATGCAGCTTGCATGACGTTGTGACTGCCCCCTCCCAAATGCTTGGGTAGATGCCCTGTGGGCTTCTGGCCCATGATGCATCTCCCCCAGCCTTGTCACATTGAATGCCTGTCACTTACATGTATAACTGTGCCTCCAATGGAGAAAAAGGTTTTTTTTTCACCATTTGCTAGTTTTATTCTAGTATTATATATGCAAACATTTAATTTGTAGCTACTTATTTTTCTTAAAATCTCAGACATGTGCTAGGGGGGGAAGGCGGGAGCGAAAAGTCAAGTCTGTCAGGGTCGAGGTTGTGCCAGCCCACCAATTTCAAGTGGCACGTGCATCCCACCTGCATGCTATTCTCCGCCCCCATCCCCACCTTCTTCAGTTAGCTTGCTTTAACTATAGTTAAAGTTTATTATAATAATAATAATATGCATGCATATATGCAATAACAATTAAATTCCATAAATGGTAATTATACATGACACAATGAATTCTGATAACAGCAGAGTGCATGGAGTGAGTCATCTTATGAATATCAGTCCACTACACATGTACAGAGAACCTGTTTACAGTAGTTTGCAATGCTCCAGTACAGATGTATTGCTGTACATGCACATAATAATGCCTCACGGTTGTTGATAATGAGCCCTCGATAGTACACTAGGAAAAAAGAGTGGAACTATAGTATATTACAGCCATGCTGAATATATATACCTCTAGCTACTATCATATACTTGTACTTGCATCTCATGTAGCTACATACAATAACATGGTACTTGAAGACTGTTTGAAATTGCATAAGCAGTTTTGTGACACAAGCATGGACTTTATTATATAGCTGTGTTTGTTTATAGTTGCTTTTATGAAACTGGAACTACACTCCAGTGTCGGAATTACCCCCGGGGTTAATCGGAATTACCTTAGTTCACACTATTACTGATCGTCTGGCCCGCGAGACTACGGTTGATTGTCTCCGCTGACTTCATACGCACTTCTCTTAGAACCACCCCTTCTCTTCCGTCACTTTATGTTTTCTGTAGCTATTCCTTATCGCCCTCTCTCAGACTGTTGACTTGTACTTAGCCTAGTTCTCAGTGACCCAGTCCGTCTATGTGAAGGCTGTGCATATTTGCTGTACAGAGTTGAGTTACACAGTTGCAGGAACGCCTCGCAGCTATATAAGGACTCCGCAGCTAAACGTAATATCTGTCTATCTAGGTGGGGTTTGTTATACTAACCATTCAAATTGCAACTAACTAGTAACTGCTGGTCACTATGGCCGCTCAAGGCCGGCGTATTGACTGGGTCTGGATCGTGCTATCCTGCTGCGTAGTGCTAGTGCTGGGACCACGGCGAACACATACCCAGATCACCGAAGGTCAGTTGAGTTTAATAGACTCTGGCATGTCCTGGGAGGATAAATTTAGAGGGGCGACATCCTGTATATGTCCTACTACCATTTCCGCTCTAATCGTGGGGTTAGGGGGTTTACTGCTATTCTGAGTAGCTCCCTATCTTCTGTTCTCTCTTGCCTATCATTGGCTCTCACCTGTCGGTCATCAGCTCTGCGAAACCACCTGGGCCTGAGATCACGAGATTACCTGGCCTGCACTAGTCTAGTCTTGCAAGCCAGCCCCCGTACGCAAAAGATGGGATGTGGTCTGCGAACACGTTAACTGACGTTGTGGTGATGTTCTGCTGATTGCGCTTCGATTATGATATGAGGTTAATTGCAGATCTTTATCACATGATCAGTTAATAGCCTACTTTGTAATTATTGCTGAGGTAAGCAGGTATAGTTCTAGATCTAAGATCCAAAGATGCTACAAGAAAGGACCAAGTGGTGTGCAGCAGCAGTGAATGAAGCCACCAAGAGTGCTGTTGTAATGTCTTTACTAGCGCATATGTGTATCATACAGGGAGCCTACTGTCAAAATGCATGGATGGCATGCACGACGCCATGCCTCATTTGAGACATCAAACAGTTGAATCTCATACATTCCTTCATCTAGCTAATAGCATGGAAAGCTGTCCAAGCTCACTTCTCCCCATGGGACTACTATCACAGCACAATGCACAATCTCTTCCTTTCAATTATGCCTCGACGCAACCACACTCCTCTGTTCAGACTGTAGCTGTAAGCTTTCGTCAGTGTGGCAGAACAGACCGCTGAAGAACATAGTCTTGGGGAAGCTTTTGCATCACTTTTTGAAGATTTGCAGAGAGAGAAGAGAGGAGATGGTTGATATAAGTATTATACTTTCCATACGTATATGATTCCATAGGGCAAATCTTGCAAAATGGACTTGGGAGGGAGTTCATGCATACAGTTAAAGCTCCATTCTACCACAGTTTATAGGGTAGTAGACATGCTTTGTGCTTGCACCTTTCCAAATGTTGAAGTCAAAATACACAATTCTTTTATGGTTCTCCTCAAACAGTATGGACTACACAATGCCATAGTTGTGGCTACAGTAGCATTTGGAATGCGATAAGAATGAGTAGAGATGTTAAAGAGTGTAATTCACTAGGGACCACTGTTTGACATTATACAAACGTAAGTTTGGAAGTGCTAGTAGGTGGAAAACGCAATGAAATCATTGTACAAACGCAGGGAAGTATTTCTGCCAAAACTCCTACATTTGTGAGTGTTTGTCAGTTTGCCTACCAGATGCCTTGCTGTTGACATTCTATGAGCAAGTGGAATGTTAGCCTGGTACCCAGACCCCCTACTCACATAAAAAAGGCGAGTAGTGGATCTGGGCCCAGGCTCCACTGCGCAGCTTTTTTCACATATTAGACTGCTTATGAGCAGTAGAGCCTGGGAACCAGGCTATATAGCTCTGGGCACAAGAATAGTGGAAGGTTGATTGTTATTGAAGTGCAATTGCCCTTTTAGTGTGGGCATGAGACTGTTGCCTTTATACTCCTGGTAGCACTTTCAAGGATTCTGTTTTCAATAGCCAGAAAGCAACATTAAGAGTCCTAGCAACCAGCTGCCCTATAAGGTAACGTATGTTTATGCCTTATTTGGGTGTAGGGCTGAGCCTATAATGCTCAAAAAAGTACCTATTATGCTATGCTGCACTGCTCCAAAAATCTTCCTATTATGCTCAACAAATGACCCTATTATGCTCAAATTATGCTCAATAATTGTGACCCTCATAGCGAAAACCAGCCATCTGGACTGTTTTACAACTTCAAGTATGCGTAGGTGGTGCGTATTTTCATAATTTCTAGTATGTTCGCAACTATTGGACCACTCCCCGACAAGGTTGGTGGTAGCTTGCTGAGTTTCCGCTACACATTGATCAAATAACGTAATTTCCCCAAGGAATCTACCTATTATGCTCGCATTATGCTCAATGCTTTTGCGGACCTATTATGCTCATTTAATGCCGGTATAATCGGCTCACCCCTATTTGGGTGCCCAGATCTGTGGAGATTGGCAAATGATGCTTAGCAACATTAGTGTCATGGTGCATGACCACCCGAAAGGGTCTTTTCACAGGTAGCAAACAAACATGTGGTCAATAAAGTGCCACACCAACAGGGGGGGGAACAATACAGGGTTTCCACACTGCGCGAGTGCTTATCTCACTTCCCACTCGACAAATACCTCAACTTGGGAGTGTATGTATACTGTCGTTGCCAATATACCAGGGTGCTTACAATCATGGGGTACTTTACGATGCAGTCTGTGAACTAAAGGTAAACCCACTGACAAAATTTGGGGCAATGTGAAGATCCTAGTGGAAAGTTCGCAGCATGTAACCTTCGATGGCTAGTTGTATAAGTTATAGTTTTAGCACAGTTTTCAGGGATTTATGGCAGTAAACGAACAGAGTCCGAGGGCGATAGGACGAGGTTTGTTTACGTAGCCATAAATCCCTGACATCTGTACTGTAACCATCTGATTAGTCAGTCCATGGGGGCCACGAACTATAGCAATGCTAGCACGTAGCAACGATTCCCATTCTGGCTTTATAATGGAAGAAGCTGAGGCCGCTAGTCCTTACTCGCCATCTTGCCTCGGTATGTGCGATTGGACCCTGTCCAGGGGTTAATTTAGAGCTCCTCCCCCCGGAAGACAGTATTGAGCCCCTCCCATCCGCTTCTTTGAAGCAGCCCCTTCTACCCCAACGTTTTGACATAAGGACAAGCGGCCTCAGCTTCCTCCATTATAAAGCCAGAATGTATAATATTGTGCCTGAATGTATGCATGTAAAGTACAGCTACACATAGCAGTAGCTATATGCATGATAGTCTGATTGGATGAATTGTTTAATACCCTAAGGGAAGTCGGTATGAGTCATACCAGCCTTTTACCCAAAGGGAAGTCAATATGACTCATAATGACTTCTAGTAACCTAAGTAACAAGGGTGAGTGGGATATAATAAAGCATGCTTATAGTAGTAGCTACTGTGATACATCCACGTGCATGTTAAAGGAGCATATATACATTACCTAGCATGACAAAACTAAGATTATAGCTATTATTTTGTGTTTGGTATTGTTTGCAGGACCTAGTATTATCAGCCCAAGCTGCAATGAAGAGGTCCTTATTTCTGTGAAGAACACAACTAGCGGAATTGAAGTTAATGTAGCGAACAAGCATGACAAAGGAGTTTTAGAGTCTCGAGAATTCAGCCATCACCTCTCATCACAGTGCGGCGAGTACAACGTTCGTTGTAAAGACCTTCTAGTTGAGTCCTCAACATCGCCGAATAAGAGTATTGTCTTTGTTCCCCTTCTCGATGGAATATTTCTATTGGAAGTTTCACATCGTGGGAAAATCACTGATTCTACCAAGTTGACAATCAACGCTCCTGTTCCTTGCAGTCCTACCGCCATTTCTAAGATTCAAGAGAATATCATCGCAGTTTGCCTAAATGAAGAAAGAGGGTATCTTACAACAATGAAAATATACCTAAACACTACATCAATCAGTTCTTCTCGTGGAAGTCGTCCTCAGATACCAGACTTTAACTTTGGACATTCGAATTCACCACATCTTTCTGATTTCAAATACATCCAGGATTTACAGTGGATTCTTTTTGCAAGTTCGAATCATGTGTATACTCTTCTTCCGCTGACCTATACTTCCCTTGAATTTTCAGATGACCTGGGTAATTGTTCCAGGCCCGAATCAATAGTTTACACTTCTGATGGGGTTTTGATTGCCTACTGTCACGATTTTGCTTCTTATTATAGTGTAGCCTACGAACATGCATTCAACCAAAGTCAATATTCTAAACATGGACAGCCATTTCTGTGCCCTAACCCTGACGTACACGTAGCAGTGTTTGCCTCAGCATCCTACATCCTCTACAGAGTGTGGAGTGCTAATAGTAGAGAGACCATTAACATACACGACATGAAGTTTGATTCTGGAGTGTGCTTTGGCTCAAGGACCCGTACGTTATTTGCATACAATGACAAGGAGAGAGGGGTGTATGTCCTTGATCCTGCTACATCTAATCTCACACACTTGTCATCAAAGGCTTGTCTGAACTCACACTGTGAACCATTACTGGTGTTTCAGAGTAGGTACATCGTGATACGTGAGCGAGAAAATAATGATGGTAACGTCATCGTTGTTGACTCACAGCAGAATTATACCGCTGTGATAACTGCAGAACACGTGAAATCAGACTTCCTAACTCTGCTGATTGAACAAGACGCTAGCTTCTGTTCAAATGCCTCTCTCAGTCCTAGTACAAACAGTTCACTGAGTCCCAGTACACCAACACTTGCTTTGCCACCATCTGGGAAGCAGACTACAGTTTCATTGCCTGCAGTTATAGGAGGGACTATTGGTAGTTTCCTGTTCCTGATAGTGGGTTTAATTATTGTTTTCACTGTCTACGTGTCGTTTTGTCGAAAAAGGTGAGTGAAAAGTGTGTTTGTAAGGGGATTAATTTTTAATATTCTCGAGCACACACCTACAAACCTGCAAAACTTCGCCATGGTGCATTACAGAAATTTATGAGCAGCTTGCATATAAAGAACCAATGTATTGCAAATTAATTATATAATTCTGTACTCTTTTATCTAGTCCATACCCTGTCGAAGAATCACAGAAACCTGTAGAAAATGGTAGAGCAAGACCTCTGATGGGTGGAGGGCCTCCACCACGTACATTTCAGCCACTGAGCTGCAGTGATGCCCGCGGTGTCGACTCAGCTGAATGTAGTCCTGTGGGAAACGGTCACGTGATATCTAACCCTGGTCTGAATGTTGAATCCCATGGTAACCCAGCATACCAACAGCTGCCAACGCCACAACATGTCTATCCATCTTCAGAGACAGCTAGCTATCAGCCTCCTCATGAAGAACAACAAAACAACCCACACACCCAAGGGAGCAGTGATGTCACCCAGCTGTAAGTCAGTGTACTGACATTTAGCATGCATTCACAGTGACACCATGGCTACGTAGCATGCACTTTGAGCTATTGGCTCACAATTCATGGTAGATCAAGTGCATTCATATCATTCACGTTAGTTTCAACACGTCATAATAATGACGACATAACTTACCCCCTGTATAGTTCTATTGTGACACTGTGTATGTAAATTTACCATAGCAACGGTACAAGTGCTCCTGTGACTGGTGACAGTGCAATCCCAAGTGAAAGTGCTGCAACTAATAATACCACACCTGAGCAAGTTCCTGGAGGTCAGCAGGCCAGTGCTTGTGCACATTCTGACAGAGAATCCCTTGAAACTTTGTGTACATCCTCTGAAACCTCCCTTCTGCATGGTGCTGCAATCGCCACATGTGTGGTACAGCCCAAACTTGAAGATAGAAGAACTCGCGAATATGATTCAGATGATGAACTTGCCCATGGCAAAGAAAAGACTGTTCCACCAAGAAAGTCTGTGCAGGCTAATCGACAGAAAATGAGGAGAAGGAGAGCTGAAAAAGGTGACTGTGAATGCTGTGATTATGAAAACCTTCGGAATCAAATTGTTATGGAAGAACTGGACAGAAATTAAATAACAGAATCCCCTATTCTTACTACTCAATGATATGTTTGTGTAGTAGCTTCTTGTCACATTCACATAGTATTGCAATACATTGTGTAAGTTGTCAGTAGCTGTTTGGGAAATTGTGGTTCAAACCGTGGTATAGCTATATCTTTGTATTCAGATGGACTGTATATACATGTATGTCCTTAAACAATGCAGTATACACGCACGTGTGCAATACCAAAATTTTAATTCTATAGATATATATAGTGTTCATGTGTCGTCACAGATCACGTGCTCCTGCAGTGTTTCCGTACCGTGTCACGTTTCGTTTATGCCCGTTCTGATCTTGCGTGGGCGACTAGATTGGCACGTTATACTATCTATGGTTATACAGCGATCTCAGAAACAAGAGCGGCTGGGAACTTACGCGTTCAGTATCTCAACTATCGCTGTAAGTCAGTTTTCAAGCGGGACAGATCGAGTGAATTTGCCACCTAGACTACGAGTACGAGAGTAACTTCCGGTCTTTATGCGTATGGCTATGTGGTTTGCTGCCCACCAAAAAGTCGAGAATGTAGAGTGAGCTTTATAACCATTATAGCTAAGCCTTCCATTTCAGACAGTGATATGAATATCAGTTTAACACACTATACAGAGTACCTGTATCATACTGTAGTAGCTGTGCTGTACTCATTACCATTATGGTGTAATGGGGGTAAAAGGAGGCACTAAATAGAGCAATACATGAAAACAAACATGCATGTTTTGTGCCTACGTTAACCCCTCCCCCCCCCCCCCCATTGCGTCATAATGGTAAAGGGTCTATTGTTTATCGTTGTGTAGAACAATGACAATGAAGCTGAAGTCGAATCAGTCTATTTGTAGCTAAGGAAGTAATTGTAGGCGGCAGGTGATCGAGCTCCAAGATTAATAGGTCAGGTAAGAGCCAAACGATGCAGGTTAGATGGAATGCTACACTCTCTCCTGCGTTCTCGGTGACGAATGGTGTGCGGCAAGGTGGTGTTCTTTCACCCATCTTTTCACTATCTACATGGATGATCTGTTGTCGGGTCTTAAGGACCTTGGAGTTGGCTGTTACTGGGATCAACATTTTGTTGGGGCTGTTTGTTATGCGGATGATGTAGCCCTCTTGGCTCCCTCTCCATCTGCTTTACGCTTGATGTTGCGGTACTGCGAGAGTTTTGCTGCTTGCCGAGGCTTGACATTTAATGCTGCCAAAACTCAGCTTATCCGTTTTGGCCCTCAGCCCTCTCATTCCTGTTCTGCCATCATTCATTTTTCTGATGTTCTGCTCCTGTTTTGTGATGTTGTTGTCCATCTTGGGCATCACCTACGTTTTGACCTCTCTGATGTTGCTGATATTTTAGGCAAAACTCGGGATCTTGTCAGAAAGGCCAACTTGATGCTTTATACCTTTTCAGCTGTGGATCCTGTTGTCAAGTCGCGTCTGTTGCAGTCATATTGTCTTTCTTTGTATGGCTGTTCTCTCTGGGATCTTTCTTGTGCTTCTATTCATTCAATTGAAGTCTCTTTTAATAACATCCTCAGACGCATCTGGCACCTACCGCGAAATTGCCACACCAGCATTCTCCACCTCACCGCTCGCTTACCTAGTTTGTTTAGCGTGGTTTCATCTCGTTCTCTGTCTCTACTGTCGTCTGCCCTTTCTTGTCCGTCTTTGGTTGTTCATAAGGTGTTTCGTGATTCTAGGTTTTTAGCTTACACTCACACTGGCTATAATTCAGTCTGCGGCAACCTGCACACTAAGAAGTACTACCATGAGGATGGTCTATGTGCCACTGTTATCAGGCACCTTCGCACGGCTGGAACACACACGGACCCAGATATCAATGACATGATTTACGTTATCTCTACTAGTTAATGCTTACTGTGTTTGTTTATTTACTTGTCTGCACCTGTACTGGTGTGTATACCATAATATTAATAATAATAATAATAATAATAATAATAATAATGGGGTCTGAATGAAGTTACAGAAAGACATTGATTATAATATGGTAATCAAGATTGTTGCTAACATACAGGAAAAAACATTAGAATGTTTATGCAATACCTACAGCTCATAGTTATTTTTATTTCACACTAATTCTATTAAAAGAAACCAGCTGACTGTCCGCGCTGACTTCATATACACGTGTACTTCTCTTCCGTCTACATGATTCACTTTTATGTCTTCTGTATTAACTATGCTTTGTCACCCTGCTGACATGTATTCTAGAACACTCCGTGACCCAGTCGCTCTGTTTTGTGTATAACGATTGTGCATATTTGCTGTACAGAGCTGAGTTACACAGTTAAGCTTACTGGAACGCTAACCTCGCAGCCTAGCTTTACAGCCGAGATTGCAAGCCAACAACCGTCTGTACTAGGTGGGGTTTAGCCTACTAACCATTTATAATTGCAACTAACTTAAACTGCTGTACAGCCTGTAGCTAGCTAGTCTGGGGGACCCCGCCCCTCGCTATGGCCGTTCAAATTTACTGGGTCTGGATCGTGCTATCCTTCTCCGTAATACTAGTGCTGGAGCCACGGCGAACACATTGCCAAATCACCGAAGGTCAGTCGGGTTTAATGGGTACTGGATGGGCATGGGGAGACATGTACATGTTCTACCGTCTCCGATCTATAGTTTAAAATCGTGGGATTAGAGGGTTACCACTACTCTGATATTGGTAAGAGTAGCTCCCTATCTTCTCTTCTCTCGGGTCAACTGAATAGCACGATCGGGGCTAGGATTAGGGTATGTTAGGGTCAGGATCAGTCTATAAATATTGCGATAATTTGTGCTCTTCAATTGATCCGTTCTCTCTTGCCTGTCATTGGCTCTCACCCATCAGTCTTCAGCTTTGGCAGCCTTTGCGAGACCACCTGGGCCTGTACTAGTCTCGCGAGCCAGCCCCCGTATGCAAATAATTGGGGTGTGGTCTATGAACACTTTAACTGACGTTGGGGCGATGTAGTCTCTCGTACCAGCCTCACAATGAGTCTGGGTAGTTATGCCACATTTCTGTTCTGGAATGAAATGCATTACGTTTGTAAACCACACCCAAGTCATGACTGATATCGTGATAAACTTGAGCTAGTAGCATCCAGGTATTCATTGTTTAATTACGGTTGGATAAGTCAAGCAACAGGAAAAGACGAGTTTCTCTCCACGTCATTTCATGATATAGTTAGCCTCGTTCCCAGGCTCTACTTCCCAGCTTTTTTTTGCGCGTAGTAAAATAAGCGGTGCGAAAAAAAGCTGGGAAGTAGAGCATGGGAACGAGGCTAGATATAGTTACTTGTCACATGACTACTCTTTTTCCATTGGCTCTGCCAAGATTCTGGCAGGCGGAACGGAAATGTGACGTAGCTGCCACTCACTCCTCCCCCTGAGTGATGCTGGCACACGAGACTAGTGGCGTGTTCTGCTGGTTACACTCCTATCAGGTTGCAGATCTTTGTCACGTGATCAGGTAGTTTGATCCAAAGACGCTACAAGAAACTAACGGAATGCAGCTGCAGTAAAATAAGCTTCCAAGAGTCTTTTTGTAACGTCTTTACTAGTGCATAATTGTGTGCGTCATACAGTAAGCCTACTGTCAAAATGCATGGATGGCATGAACGACGTCATGCCTCATAATTTTGAAAACACCAATCAGAATTGAATCTCATACATTCCTTCATCTAGCTAATAGCATGGAAAGCTGTCCAAGCTCACTTCTCCCCATGGGACTACTATCACAGCACAATGCACAATCTCTTCCTTTCAATTATGCCTCAACGCAACCAGTGTGGCAGAACAGACCGCTGAAGAACATAGTCTTGGGGAAGCTTTTGCATTACTTTTTGAAGATTTGCAGATAGAGAAGAAAATGGTTGTCATAAGTATTGTACTTTCCAATTCCATAGGACAAATCTTGCAAAATGGAATTGGGAGTTCATGCATACAGTTGGAGCCCCATTCTACCACAGTTTATAGGGTAGTAGACATTTCTTTGTGCTTGCACCTCTCCAAATGTTGAAGTCAAAATACACAATTCTTTTATGGTTCTCCTCAAACAGTATGGACTACACAATGCCACAGTTGTGGCTACAATAGCATTTGGAATGCGATAAGAATGAGTAGATGTTAAAGAGTGTAATTCACTAGGGACGGTCCGCTATTTGACATTATACAAACGTAAGTTTGGAAGTGCTAGTAGGTGGAAAACGCAATGAAATCATTGTACAAACCTCAACAAGTGCAGGGAAGTATTTCTGCTAATACTCCTACGTTTGTGAGTGTTTGTCAGTTTGCCTACCAGATGCCTTGCTGTTCACATTCATGAGCAAGTGGAATGTTAGCCTGGTACCCAGACCCTCTACCCACATTAAAAAAAGGTGAGTAGCGGATCTGGGTAGACTCATTCCCAGGCTCCACTGCCCAGCTTTTGTTTATCTATTAGACTGCTTATGAGCAAGAATAGTGGAAGGTTGATTGTTATTGAAGTGCAATTGCCCTTTTAGTGTGGGCATGAGACTATTGTCCTTTGTACTCGTGGTAGCACTTTCAAGGATTCTGTTTTCAATAGCCGGAAAGTCCCAGCAACCAGCTGCCCTATAAGGTTACATATGTTTATGCCTTATTTGGGTGCCCAGATCTGCGGAGAGTGGTAAATGATGTTCAGCAACATTAGTGTCATGGTGACTAGCCTCGTACCCAGGCACATTAAATAGGGGGAAAGTGCGCCTGGTATCCACTGTTTGCGCATGCGCTTAATTTCCTAGCATTCCACAGCGATAGGATACCACCGTGACACGTCCACGGTATGATGACGTCAATACCGTAAACGCGGCCGTATTATCAATAATGCACGCAACAATGGCTGCTTGTATGGAAGACTTCAATCGCTCGATTTCTTATGCCCTCCAATGCCTTGGACGCGCGACGGTGACACTGAAGCTCGAGCAGAGAGCGACTGCGAAGTCCATCTACGAAGGAAAGGACCGGCTCTTAACTGGCTTTGGTAAGTAATTGTGCTATAACGTTCTACCCTTCGTGTTGTGAAACTTGGCAGGCTTACTAACAATAGTACTAACAGGCTAGGCACGAGCAAGTTGAACGGGACGCTTCAATGTCGCAGTATAGCTACAGTAGATATTCCGCGTGGACGACGTCCGTGGACTTCGTGCACTAATTACGCGCATGCGCGAACAGTGGATACCAGGCGCACTTTTTCCCTATTTAATGCGCCTGGGTACGAGGCTACATGGTGACCACCCGAAAGGGTCTTTTCACAGGTAGCAAACAAACATGTGGTCAATAAAGTGCCATACCAACAGGGGGGGGGGGGGGGGAACAATACAGGGTCTCCACACTGTGCGAGTGCTTACCTCACTTCCCACTCGACAAATACCTCAACTTGGGAGTGTAAGTATACTGTCGTTGCCAATATACCAGGGTGCTTACAATCATGGGTACTTTACGATGCAGTCTGTGAACTAAAGGTAAACCCACTGACAAAATTTGGAGCCAATGTGAAGATCCTAGTGGAAAGTTCGCAGCATGTAACCTTCGATGGCTAGTTGTATAAGTTATAGTTACAAGTACTTGCGCGTGTTCAACTCGCTCACTCTGTACAGATAAAAATGAAGTGTGATCTCTATGTGATTTGCATGGAACAGTATAGCATCATCTGCTAATGAAGCAGTGCTTTTGACTAAGCCACATATCAGTGTTGAAAATTGACTCGTCACAGTGAGGGGTAAGTATATAGTACGCGTGCACACTACATTTCTTTTAGAAGCCAAAGCATGTATTATGTAATGTCCACGTAGTCATAGATAATAGAATCCGTATACGTAGCTATCATATGGAATGTGGAGCATCTGCCAGTGGTAGTAGCATGATCGAGACTTTGACAGTAGTTTTCTGCCTGAGCCATGTGGAGGCAGTAACTCAAAGGAGAGACTGCAAACAATTACAAAACCATACCCACATCAGCACATGTAGGCAAATGGAACTGACTCCATTTAAAGCACATCGTCGTAGTTTGTCTAGCGTAGCAGTTACAGCTGTGAATGGTTTGCACTTACAGGACTATACAGACACTAACCTTCGCAATAGAGCACGCTCGAAGTGCTGATTTGAGGCCATCATGATAACACTGTCGGCTGTCAGAGCATCCCAACGCACGCAGCGGTCAAAGTCGTCCCAACGCATGCAGCGGTCAAAGTACTAATTAGCTATGTACACATATGATGACGTCATGGTCTTCTCGTGTATTCTCGCATATTCGAGGGTGATGATTTGCGGACGTCACATCCGTTACACACACACACACACACACACACAGACGGACAGAACTAATGTTAAAGTATTGATAGCACAGTTGTCAGGGATTTATGGCAGTAAACGAACAGAGTCCGAGGGCGATAGGACGAGGTTTGTTTACGTAGCCATAAATCCCTGACAACTGTACTGTAAGTGTTATATATCCCATCTGATTGGTCAGTCCATGGAGGCCACGAACTATAGCAACGCTAGCACGTAGCAACGATTCCCATTCTGGCTTTATAATGGAAGAAGCTGAGGTCGCTAGTCCTTACTCGCCGTCTTGCCTCGGTATGTGCGATTGGACCGCCTGTCCAGGGGTTAATTTAGAGCTCCTCCCCCCGGAAGACAATATTGAGCCCCTCCCATCCGCTTCTTTGAAGCAGCCCCTCCTACCTCAACGTTTTGGCATAAGGACAAGCGGCCTCAGCTTCTTCCATTATAAAGCCAGAATGTATAATATTGTGCCTGAATGTATGCATGTAAAGTACAGCTACACATAGCAGTAGCTATATGCATGATAGTCTGATTGGATGAATTGTTTAATACCCTAAGGGAAGTCGGTATGAGTCATACCAGCCTTTTACCCAAAGGGAAGTCAATATGACTCATAATAACTTCTAGTAACCTAAGTAACAAGGGTGAGTGGGATATAATGAAGCATGCTTATAGTAGTAGCTACTGTGATACATCCACGTGCATGTTAAAGGAGCATATATACAATACCTAGCATGACAAAACTAAGATTATAGCTATTATTTTGTGTTTGGTATTGTTTGCAGGTCCTAGTATTATCAGCCCAAGCTGCAATGAAGAGGTACTCATTTCTGTGAAGAACACAACTAGCGGAATTGAAGTCAATGTAGCGAACAAGCATGACAAAGGAGTTTTAGAGTCTCGAGAATTCAGCCATCACCTTTCATCACAGTGCGGCGAGTACAACGTTCGTTGTAAAGACCTTCTAGTTGAGTCCTCAACATCGCCGAATAAGAGTATTGTCTTTGTTCCCCTTCTCGATGGAATATTTCTATTGGAAGTTGCACATCGTGGGAAAATCACTGATTCCACCAAGTTGACAATCAACGCTCCTGTTCCTTGCAGTCCTACCGCCATTTCTAAGATTCAAGAGAATATCATCGCAGTTTGCCTAAATGAAGAAAGAGGGTATCTTACAACAATGCAAATATACCTAAACACTACATCAATCAGTTCTTCTCGTGGAAGTCGTCCTCAGATACCAGACTTTAACTTTGGACATTCGAATTCACCACATCTTTCTGATTTCAAATACATCCAGGATTTACAGTGGATTCTTTTTGCAAGTTCGAATCATGTGTATACCCTTCTTCCACTGACCTATACTTCCCTTGAATTTTCAGATGACCTGGGTAATTGTTCCAGGCCCGAATCAATAGTTTACACTTCTGATGGGGTTTTGATTGCCTACTGTCACGATTTTGCTTCTTATTATAGTGTAGCCTACGAACATGCATTCAACCAAAGTCAATATTCTAAACATGGACAGCCATTTCTCTGCCCTAACCCTGACGTACACGTAGCAGTGTTTGCCTCAGCATCCTACATCCTCTACAGAGTGTGGAGTGCTAATAGTAGAGAGACCATTAACATACACGACATGAAGTTTGATTCTGGAGTGTGCTTTGGCTCAAGGACCCGTACGTTATTTGCATACAATGACAAGGAGAGAGGGGTATATGTCCTTGATCCTGCTACATCTAATCTCACACACCTGTCATCGAAGGCTTGTCTGAACTCGCACTGTGAACCATTACTGGTGTTTCAGAATAGGTACATCGTGATACGTGAGCGAGAAAATAATGATGGTAACGTCATCGTTGTTGACTCACAGCAGAATTATACCACTGTGATAGCCGCAGAACACGTGCAAGCAGACTTCCTGACTCTGCTGATTGAACAAGACGCTAGCTTCTGTTCATTGACAAACAGTTCTCTGAGCACTAGTACTCCAACAATTCTACCACCGTCAGGGCCTGGGACGCAGATTGCAGGACCAGCTGCAGGAGTTAGTGCTGGCCTAGTACTAATACTAGTACTAGTACTAGTAGTGTGTTCAGTTGTTGTTTTCATAGTCCGCAAGAGGCGTCAAAAAAAAGGAAGCCGGTGAGTGAAATCCCAAACATTAATTTTTACCATCTATGAAGATTGGCATTCCAGTTGAGTGGTTGGTACTAGAAGTTTTATAGTGGTTATTGTTTGCTAAAAAGTTTAGTGTATTATATCCGCTTTATTATAAACTCCTCCCATACAGGCCGTCCACTCCCACTCAAGAAACAAGTGGCGTGGAATCTCAGAGTAGTGAGCTGCAGAGTGATAGTGAGAGCAATGGTCAGCAACAGGGTGAAGCTGAAAGTCCTGTGGGAGATGACCACGACAAGAGTGTGACATGTACCCCCTGTGATGATCCTCATGGAAAGCCCAAATTTAAAGGGATGCCACAGCCAAACCAAGTCTTTGAGTCAACTACCAACGAGCAGCCCACTGGAAATGCCACAGATCAGCAAAACAGCTCACAGAGCAGTGGCACCATCCAGTAAGCCAGGAATGCTTGTGTACTGATGCTGTGTTGTTTACATGATTAACACACACCATAAGTACTTTTGATCTATAGTGGCTAGTCATTCACAGTAGAGCAAGTGTATTCATGCATGTACGTCACACACTACACTGTACACTACTTACCCCTTACTGTTCTATTATGACTGCTGTATATTTACCATAATATTATAGCAACAGTCCCAAGACTTGTGGCAGTGCAACAAATTCTTGCAGAGGAGCCTCAAACAAGCCCAATCAACAAATCAATCGGGACGCATTCCCTCCTAGTGCTGATAGTGACTTGTTCGAGCGTGGCGGTGAAGAAGGTTGGTTGTCACAACCAAAATCTGAAGAGAGTAAAGACCATGAATACGACGAGTCATGTGATGAACATATTCCAGGGAGATATAAAACAGTTCCACCGAGAAAGTCTCCCAGGCGGAAAAAAAGGCATAAGAGAGCAGTAGGGGGCAGTTATGAGCAACTATGAACGTTACAACCGCAACAATGGAACTCAGCCTTACATTGCGTGGTGTATAGGCTTGTGTGCTGCAGATTGACCATCACATTGTGTGGCATAGACTATTACATTGTGTGATGCATCCTCTATAGCTATAGTCATTGATGTGTCGATATTGATGTCAGTAACGTACGTTATGTAGCATGCTCAAAACATTGTACAGTGTAGTCAATTCCCAAATTTTAATCGATCTATTCTTCAATTGATATATATGTACGTAGTTCCTGTGCAATTATTTTGAAAGTGTGAATGTGAATATCTACAAGTCACAATTGTACACTGTCATACTAAAGACAATAGAACCAGTACAGTACAGTACAGACGAGTTATGTGACTATAATTATATCACTGAGGACAGAACAGACGAGCCATGATACGTCACTGAGGAAGCATCATGGGGGGTGTAATCTCCTTCACCACCTCAGCCCCGGCAACAGCTTCCACGATGCCAAGAGCAAACTCGAAGCATGACCCCGGCCCCCGGCTGGTGATGGTGCTCCCATCTCTGCACACCCTGGCCTCGCTGTAGGTGTAGCTTCCGCTCTTCTCCAGGCTCTCCTTCACGCAGGGGTGGGAGGTGACGGTCTTGCCCTTGGCGATGCCGTGGGAGAGCAGAGCAGAGGGGGCGGCACAGACTGCGGCCACGAAACCATTCTGCGCCTCCTGCTTTTGGAGGACTTGTTTTACCTTCTCCGACTCGGCCAGTCTCTTTGATCCGCCCAAGCCTCCTGGCAGCACCACAACGTCGTATGGGCCACCTGTGATATAGTCAGGCCAACCCCACTATTAGTAACATTACAAGGTCATGTTCCCAGAAATAGATACTTCACAATCACCTTCCCTTAGTCTGTGACACAAAATTAATAATACTTCTTTATACTTTAAAATGCCACCTTATACACTTGGTAACACTCTGAATATCAGATATACCGTCAGATTCTGCCTAAGTGTTTATGGCCATATTTGTAAAATTAGGGAACTTAAAACTTCAATACCTTCTACTGTGTATACATTGGGGACCTGGTGAAGTGTCTTGTATAGAGAGGTTTCCTCATTTCAGGGGTAGATTCATAATAAGAAATTAAAGCATATTTTGGATAGAGTGTCCTTATTACAGAGGTGTCCTAATTTCGGGGTGCCCTTTAAGAAGGGTTCCACTGTATTACCCATACACAATGCAATGCAAGCCCCACTTGTATATCTGCGTTGACTAGATGATATAAAAGCCACTAGCTACTCAAAATACAGAAGCTGTATAGCTACCTTAAATTCAATGCCAACATCTTACCTTGCATAGCTTCATCGAGAGACTTGTCTGGAATGATCCTGACCCCTCTGCTGCATTCCACTGGCTCCGCTGAGTCTAGACCGGCCAATGTGACGTTGATCTTGGCCCTCCGCAGCACATCTGTGGAGATGACTGTCTCCATCTCCTCTGCTCCTTCGGCCAAGATGACCAGTGCTCGCTTTTCCTGCAGTAGTAGCAAATCAGAAGCTTATTAAACAGACACAAATATATGCATGTTCACATTCCCTCCTTCTCTCTAGCCTGTCTCTATATATACCATATAGAGCCTCGCGTAGCCAGCCCCTCGCGGCTAGGCTGTAGGTGATAGCATAGCCTTAGCTTAGTAAGGTCTAAGTAAATACCTGGGAAGCCATGATGACATCAATGAAGTCTCGTGCGCACAGACCTTGGCGCATGGCATGGGGATATGGCCTATGGCTCGTAAAAGAGGGAGGAGCTAGACAGTGGAATATCACGTGATTACAGCTGACAGGAAGTTTGGGGAAATTAGGATCTGCCATCTGTCCAGGGCTAGGGGCTGTATTTTACTACGACGTTGTGAAGCGAAGGAGCTACATCATAGTTACCTCCGAAGGCAATGGCGACCCTCAGGACTATACTAACCTTCGTGCTGCTATCCCTAAGCGTCCCACCGATCTACAGGACTTCTGCGCAAGAAGAAGGGGCGGGGTCCGAGGTGGCCACCTCGATTGCTTGCGACAAGACCCTGGCAGAGATAGACGCTCTCATTCGCGAAGCGTTGGAAGAGTTTGTTAACGTCACCATCAACTGTTATTCTTTTGATAGCGAAGCGGCTCTTCGTAACGCCATAGTATCCGGGTTCTCCGCGAGTGCTCCGAATGGACGGTTTGATTTCGTTTGCAGAAGCGGTGTGCTCGTCGGCTTGCCTTCTAGCGAGTCGGCCACTGATACCGAGTATGGGAGTTGTTTGGAGTGCACAGACACGGCAAACCCCTGTTCGGGCGGTGAGTTTCCTGGGATTGGTTTCCCCAAATAAATATTGACCATAATACCATTGGCATAGATAGTAGAGTACTCTACTATCTATGCCATTGCAAACTCTTCAAGAGATGGGATTGGTTTAATACCCAAAATAAATATTGACCAGTACCATAATTGCAAACTCTTCAAGAGATGATAAGCTTTCTGAGAGAGTACAGAAATCGGGGGGGGGGGGGGGGGGGGGGGGGAAGGGGACCCAGCTGGGGATTGAACCCAGGACCTTCTGAATACTAGTCAGATGCTCTTACCAATTGAGCTACTGGAGCCCCTTGGCCTTGGCAGAGGAGCAGTAGGCAAGCTTTATATAGCCACTAAACCTGCTGGTAGCACTTGCCAGTAGGACCCAGCCAATTCCAACTGTAATTACTCTCTCATTAGGCCTCTCCCTCCATCTCCTTAACACGATAAACGTGGTCTATAATATCCGTGCCAGTACATACCCTAGTCTCGTTTCCCGCACTCGACGGGGCATGCCTGGAGGGACTGGGAACAAGACTAGTTTGTACTCTAGTCTCGTGAGCCAGCCCACTTTGTTCCTCAGCACTGATCGCTTTCAGTATCGACACGGAGTTAAGTTTCCATATGCCGGATACTGAAAGCGATTAGTGCTGCAGAAATAAGTGAGCTGGTTCACAAGACTATATGTATCCTGGCCTTCCACTGAGACTTCTCCCATAGCCGTTGAGAAAAATTGGTTGTGAGATAAAATCTGGGTGTGAGGTTATTAAACATGTACCCATGTGTCTTTATAGTTAACCCTACAATAACTTATCTGCTACTATTAGCTGTTTAAATAGTCTCGTAGTTCCTCTAACTGAAGAACAATATAAACATAATTATGACTATTCCATTTAATTGGCAAAGTCATTGACTGGTTATTGACTGTACTGTACTCTGGACATGCAGTAGTGTAGGTAGTCTCGGCCCCAGACCCTCCCTGCTTTCTCAAAAAAAAACGGAAGGCACTTTCCTTCCGTTTTTTTTTATGAGTGCAGGGAGGGTCTGGGGCCGAGACTATAGTGTAGGTAGCCTTTGGATTAACATAAATTCACGTAAAGATGGACTATCGATTGACTTGCCTGTTTTGATGCAGTGAGTCGCATGTACAGTTGATATTCTGGAGAGTGCACACTCCACTGTCTCATGAAGATAGCAAAGATAATTTTTATCGTATTCCCTTCTCTCTTCCCCCTCCCCCTCTCCTTCCCCTCCCCTCTCTCTCCCCTCAGCGTGTGAGTCTAGCAATCCAGTGGGTATGAGATGTTCTTCTTCGGCCGATTGTGAACGATGCTATGGTGTTGCCAACAACTGCACTCGCTGTAAATTATCCAGTTTTCATACACACATGCACACACACACACACACACACACGCACGCACGCACACACACACACACACACACACACACACACACACACACACACACACACACACACACAAACACACAAACACACACATACACACACACACACAAGTAGTCGTTGACTGTGTTCTAGACATACAACTACCACACTACTAACCACACTGTAACAGTGGTCAATTACTCTTGGGTTTGTGATTAGCTCTTAGACTATAAATTAACAAAGTGAGTTTCTCATGGACAGCAGAGCAGAGCAAAGCTAATCCATCGTAGGTTTTTACGTTGTGTGCACACTTCTCTTACTCACGCATGCTTCTCCAGGCTGTAGCTGTGTGTTCGGTGAGCCGGAAGAGCACTGCATGTGCGCCTGTCTGCCTGAGTTCAAAGGGAGACAGTGTGACGGTGAGGTGGTCTCAGAAATGATGTAATGCAGCCTAGCCTCGCTCCTAGACCTCCTCCCACCCCCTCCCTCTCCCCTCCCACCCTCCTCCTCCTCCCACCCCACACTTTATTCGGATACACAAAGGTGATGCAGAGGACCTACATGTAGGTATCTATAGTCACGTGCACAGGGCAAGCATTTCTGTAGTAGAAAGTAATTTATAGAGCGTGGCAGCGTGGGTGATCACAGTTGGCAGTTCTCAGTCATCGAGGGAAGGTAGTGAGTCTACACTTCTTGTAGCTAATTTTTGCAGCCGGTTTGCGCTACAGATTTGGGATATAAACGTTACCCCTCCTTGGGGGGGGGGGGGGGGTGGCAATTCCAGCCCCTCTTTGTAAACATTTCTCTTGTGTGTGTGGCTTTGACTTCATTGTGTTCACGGTTTTTCCTCCCTTTCTACAGAATGTGATGGGGTAATCAACCTTGATGAATATCCGCATGCTTTATGTACGTTTGATATATACATGCAATACATCGTGTGTGGATACTTAAGAACTTTCATCTGTGTTGCTAAAATTTACTTAGCTGCTACACCTACAGTAATGTGTGCCAGCTAGGGATTTGTCGTGAGTGAAGGGAGAGCTTTGTGTGGTTGGGAGTGCAGAGGAGTAGAGTGTATGTAGCTGGTTACATGTAGCTCCTATAGGTCTGACATGCGTGTACAGTGTGTACAGTAGCTGGGGTGAGCATGTTAGCAAACTTTTTAACTTGTGTATTGATGTTACTGTTGATCGGGCGGGGTTCTCTTTTACTAACACATAATATTTTGATTTGTGTTGCGGTACGTGTAGGATGTTACTGTTGATCAGGGTTTTCTTTCTACTAACATTCAGTAACTCCTGCCTTCTTCCATATACCCCCCCACACACACACGTCTCCCCATCCTCCCTGCGCCATTCCCTCCCCCTTCCCTCTTCTCACAGCAATACCGGAGTCTGTGGAGGAAGCAGAAACCCGTGGACTGGGAGAGGCTCCGGAATTCGACGAGGGCACCTGCGATGAGGAGTGTCGTGAAATTCACCACAAGCCTGTGGCCGAGGAAAGCAGCCCCGTGCACAACTTCTGCTTTGGTGAGTTTATTTGAACCCTCCACACTAGCGGGGCAGGGTGGGAGGGGCCTGGGTACGAGGCTACCCTCTACACCTGACAGTACCAAAAATATGACCAGAAATCTGTCGCGTTTAGGATTATAAGCCTTTGCAGGTCCACAGCGCAGTTTACATAGAGCCCTACAGTGCAAACACTCACTACATGTACATGCATAGGCTACAGTGCGGACACTCACTAAGTTCTCACATACATGTACATGTATAGGATGAATGTTCCCTGGTCCCGGATATGAGGCTATGAAGTAAGGTGTAAAATGGAAAGAACCAGTCATTAGTCATTGAGGCTTTATAAATGCACTGTGACTCTACATGTGTATATAGCTAGTACTAACTCCCTCTCTTCCCCCTCCCCTCGACACACACCCACACACACGCACACGCACACACACACACACACTCACACACACACACATACACACACACACACACACACACACACACACACACACACACACACTCACACACACACACATACACACACACACACACACACACACACACACACACACACACACACACACACACACACACACACACACACACACACGTTCTCTGTTCTTTTAGCCTGTGGCATAGAGTACTGTGCTGAGTGCGATGTGGAGGCTCACGAATGCACCGAGTGCATTTTTGGTTCGGTGGAGTTTGAACATGAGTGTTTCGTTGGCCAGAATGCGCTGATCGCAGTAGTAGCACACGAGCAGGAGGAAGAAGTGGAGGCGGAGGAACGGGCCAAAGCGAGGGCGGGGCTGGCGTGTAAGTTCGCTCTTAGTTTTCTAGTACAATCATATGTTCATGTAGGACTATTACATAATGTATGTAGTGTGCATTATTTAGAGCAGTACACATATACATGTACATGTATAATAAAATTACAAAACCTACAATTCCCACACACATAAACACACACACACACACACACACACACACACACACACACACACACACACACACACACACACACACACACACACACACACACACACACTGGCAGTGGCTGTGGGCCTACCCATCGTGTGTGTCGCCGTCATCGTCTTCTTCGTGGCCGTGGCAGTCTTCGCCCACTACCGCTATCCCCACGTCAGCCACCGCGGGCAGAAGAGGCACAGACGACAGAAAGCGTAAGTCGGCTCATAGCAGCCGCACTGTCTCCGAAGAATCAAGGGTCATTCTCTGCACTATGCTTGAGGGGAAACAAAGGCCCATTTGGGGGTGGAGGGGGGAGCAGCCAACCTCATTCATGGGATGTTAACAGCCTCATTCCGAGATCCTATTCTCAGTACCACATTTTGTCATGGCTATGATGTGATTATTATTATATTGCACACTTCCTTATAGGGAAACTGAGCCACCTCCCGCCCACGAGCAGGTTTGGAGGGCCCGCCCAACCATCCGGCTGCGATGAGGGTGCTTCATTAATTGTTTGTCCCATGCATGTTCTGGCTATGCACACGTATAGTACCATAATGACATTAGTGTTTTGAGAGTGACTATGTTTTAATTTCAGTGGATCAAACTTTTTGTAATACGCTCAGGACTGGTGTTTAATGGAGACTGCACTCACTCGACGAGTGAATATCGTACTTGTACTGTTGTGATTTTTAATTGTCAGCATGCTTCTCTGTCTTTTTGCCAATTTTTTAATGCGAACCTCAGGTATGAAATAATTATGATCACTGAACCAACTCATATTAATATATTAGCCTCGTCCCTTCTACTCTTGGCTTTGCGAACGTGATTTTAGATCCCAGGCCCTGTGACAGTTTTGTGTAACCAAAAATGGCACAGGCCTGGGAACGAGGCTATTCATATACTTATATACATGTATATACATGTAGAGGGTGTGGTTAAAGCTGGAAGTTGTTCATACAGTGCCAGTATATCAACACCAGGCCTCCTGCATTGATAGACTTTACTTTGTGCATGAAAACTAAAGGTATCCTAATCATTATTACTACACTCACTAGCTTGAGGCCTAAAAAACTAAAACAGTCCTTATACCTATCCTAACCTACGGAACTATATCTACACTACTACAACCCCTTACATCACAATCTAGTTAAGCATATGACCTATCAAGAACAATAAAATCGAAATGGGCAAATTAGAAAGTAGACAAATAGAAATCAGTAAATAGAGAAATAGTGAGAAGAATAGAAATAGTAGAAAGAGCTCTGATCGTAACCAAGAGAACCCGGGACCCGGAAAGAACCAGAGACCACCCAGCCCGTGACCGCAGAAAGTTAAAAATTTGAAAATAGTTAAAAAGTTTCTTAAAAAAAGTTAAAAAAGGGGACCAAATAGGTCTTCCCTCTGTTAAAAAACCTTTTGGAGAAATCCCATGGTCTCGGCTTAACTGTAAGGTCTTACTGAGACCAGCAGGAGCCTCCTAGAAAAAGTTAAAAAGGTTAAAAAGCTTATGAAACATTAAAAATTGTAAGAGCGGCCCCGAACCAAGCAGCCCCCAGCCCCCCCCCCCCCCATGTACATGTTAGTTTTAGCCATACATCGAGTAGCTGATATGAGCAGCATCCTTCAAATGATTTTTCTTGAACAAATACAAACATCAACATGATTGTAAGAAGGAATAATATGCGATTGACTGACCGACTAGCTGACACTAGTCTCCCGTTTCCCCCTGCTTGCTTTTAGTCAAGAATCATCGTTGTTCAGTGTGGGAAAACTGTACTTGCTCTCCTTGAGGACTGCTTGCAATCTCTTTTGCCTCAGCTGATAAATATGTGTCAGTGTTAATGGACAAAGATGGTACAGTAGTTTTTATTAAACTTTACGACAGCAATCCAGAACCGGTAAAACCACAGCTAGTGTAATTGGTTTGATTCAAGAACTTGGCCACCTTCTTTCAGAAAGGATTTTAAGGCCCATTAAGCTCTCACCCGTTAGATCTAAAGCTTGCAAAGTAGTGAAAACTGCTGTACTGGTTATACTCTCTACCTCCGAATGTCATCTTTTGTTGACATTATGAATAATTAATAAGCTATGGGGAAAAAAAACGAGGAAAAAAAGGTACACATTATGGCAATCGGAACCAGTGACTCTGGCATTCAAAAGCGAAGACTGCAGCATTCCGCTATACAATTTTCTGCCGATTATGATGTCAAACGTATAGTAAAAACAAGTGGGACAGCTAAATTTTTTTCACATACAAAGAAAACATCCACTAACTAAGCGAATGTGCTTACCAACTGCTGCTTTGCCCTGTGCAGTTTCTTCCTGTGTGGTCTCATGGCTTTTGTCAGCTCTTGGTCTCTGGCCAGCTCCTCTTGACGCTCCAGACTGGCCGGCGCCACTTTACTGAAGGAAGGTAAGGATTCATATATTGTACACTCATAGAAACATTTTGTAGTACTTCCTGTATACGAGTGAAACCTTCCAAAAATGGGTGATATTGAATGGGCTTGATGACTAAGTCTTTAGGATACTTCCTCAGGGCAGCTGCTGACAGCTCACTGCCCCACTGATGAGTGCCTGTCATAGCTGCGAATAATTGTTGCTGATGAAAACACTCGAGATGACATAGCATGGCTCATAAAAGCCTATGGCAATAATCAGAGCCGAGTTCTGAGCGTATAATTTTGTACGTGTTATATGGGGCCGCCATTTTTTTCCCATGCCATCCCTACATATGGAGTACAGTAACTCCATGATACTCAACAGTAGTTGTTGAATCACTTCTGTTGTAGTTAAACAGCTAATAAGCAAGTGACAGTAAGACAGTGATGCCATCAAAAGATATAGTGTACACAGACAACAATGCAAACCAGGTGCACAATCTTATCTAACCTCAACACACATCATGGCAGTGCAAAAAACTACATTGTATAGTTAACCTGTTGGGGATATATACTAGGAAGAATAGAACATCCTCTGAACCACAGAATACGACACACTTAATATGACTACCAGGATTCATTTCACCATTGCTCTACAGCTCTCTATCAACTCTCAATAAATCATCGTGGTATACACTTTTAAGTTTGTGATTTTATGTTACTTACCATTGACTTGTATCCTAGTGTCTGCTGTATTTGTACATGTATAACGTATTATTTTCTTTTTGTTTTAATCCAACTTTATTAGATTTGGACCCCCCCCCCCCCCCACACACACACACACGTACCCTATGAGAGCTGTCTTCACGTTGAAGAGTCTTGCCAGTGTGTTAACTGTCCAAAGAGACCCATCTTCATTGCGGAGTTTCTTCACCAGAGCTATCTATCATAAAGCAAAGCAGTGGATAGATAGATACCGGCAAATAGGAATCAAATAAGTCACCTAACTACATGTATGTGACAGGGATCAATCAAACTCAAACTTGGTAGTACTACAGTGGATTTTAATACCATTCGAACATTACATATTACGTGAATACAGTGTGAGAGTTAGAGGCAGCAACCTCTGTACAGAAACGGTATGGCCTGGAACATGCTGAGGTCCCGGACCCATACCAACACTGTGCGTGAATCTCTCACATGCAGAATACAGTTATCGTGAAACTCTATAGGACACGTGATTTTCAAACAAAACTAAAAATCCGGTGTAAAAATCCGCTGAACCAGCTAGCTGTTCAGACATGTGATCGTCATATTGTAGTTTCGGAAGGTGTCCTAAAAGTGTCATCACTGCTTGCCAGCCAGTTCAGCCCAGTTTGAAGAAGGAAGTAGCTTATAACTTCCAGAGTAAAATAAAACAAATAAACAACGAAACACTAACCTGCTCAGGGGTCAAGCTTTTGCTACGTTTATCAAGTGCTGGCTTGTATGGTCTCAGACGCTAGAGAGAAAAGAGAAAATGAAGGACTAGAGATGGTAGGCACATTCTGTGAATCAGTGCTATTAATAAATTGCATCACACGTTCTATAAATTGTGCTAAGCATCCTGTAGATCTATAACTGGTGCAGCACTAACTCTATCTCTAATTCTAACCCTCGCCCCAACCCTAACCTAAATTGCCATAGCTAGATTTTCTAAAAGCGCAGTACAATTCATAAACTGCATAAAAATACAAAAATGCACCCAACAGACACAAAATCTTTGCTAAACCGATTTAAGATAGAGTTTTAATAATTAAACAGCATACGCACGTACCTTGGAGTCCTCAAATGCCATTTCTTTTGTGGGGTGATAACACATGATAGTGTCTCCGTCAGGCGTATATGCCTGGTATTCCACTCCCTGCCGCTGAGGTAGAGAGCCACTGGGAAAATGGAGGATAGATGTAAAAATAAGTAGGGATACCAATTACGTGTTCACTCCAGTATACACATACCTGCACAGTGATCTGAGCAGCGGTAGTCTTGTGAGTCTTTGTGTACTGCAGGATATCCAACCTATTGAGAAAAAGTAGCATTTTAAAAAAGACACCAGGGTGATATTGAGGATCTATTCTCTACAGCTACAATGTAAACTCTGGTTGCGGAAGGCCTTAATACAACACTAGTACTAGAAGTGGATCCCTAAGACAGGCTAGTAGCTATCTCGTCTATGGGAGAGAGATTAGGTATCGAAACAATCCCACTCACAGCGAATGCCTAATGGCTTACGGATGCCCTAGTCATTAGTCTCGCGTGACCAGACTCTCGACTTTCTCGTCGAGAGTCTGGTCACACGAGACTACCTGGTCATGTGTATGGAACCTCCCAGCATGGAAAGAGTAGCACTGAACAAACTGTAACCATGTGCGAGAATTAGGGTCAGGTTAAGGCCAGGGCTAGACTATGCAATTATTCACGTCATAATTTTTCATGGCTTGTCGGTTGATCTCCAGCATGCAGGGATACACCAATTCACTGGCCAGGTGTAGGTCTTATGGATGATTAAAATTCATGGGAGTTGGGGATCTACCGACCCCAGACCCTCTTTCCCTTATAGCTGACCGGCCTCTCTTACCCCATCCACATCTTCTGCAAACGGAAAGGGACTTCAAAACACCACCACTTGCCCACGCCATATCTCTCCTCCCGACCACGTGAACTTCCCAAAATTAGTAGGAGCTTCCTCCCAGTGCATAAATAGCATGGCTTCCGAATCGCAGTTTCTCTCTCGCAGCCGGCGCTCCACCGTGGTGTGTCTGCACGGCTGCGTGGCCTGTAGCCAGCCTCTGGCCGCAGACGTCGGACTCTCCGTCCTCAAGAAGGGCGGGAACGCGGCGGACGCGGCAGTGGCCGTAGCGGCTGCTCTGAATGTCACGGAGCCCTGCAGCACCGGGATAGGGGGAGACTGTTTCTGCCTGTTCTACGATGCCGGCAGTAAGAAGGTTCTCGGACTCAATGGAAGGTGAATGGGCACTGCGAGTTGTGCGCCATCTCGTGACAGTGGGTACCCTTAAATAGACGCATGGTGTGCGTTTATTTGAGGCACCTTGTAACGTGCCTGTGGACACTGCCTGTATTGAGACTGGGCAGCTGAACACAGAAGTCCTCACATTCTGAAAGAGATATCACAACACAGTTAGTAGCTATACCCCACAAATGTACATGTAGCACTGCTTTGCTGCTAATGCTTTAAATTTCTGCTTGTGCAGAGCTTACGACAGTATTGTTCCATGTTTCTTTGTCGCAAAAGTACTATTTGATTAGCCTCGTTCCCAGGCTCTACTTCCCAGCTTTTTTCCGCACATGGTAAAATAAGCAGTCATTTTACTACGTGCGAAAATAAAGCTGGGAAGTAGAGCCTGGGAACGAGGCTACTATTTGATGAGGGTGAACCTTTTTCATTTCAAAACTTTATGACAGCTAAACTACTACTTACTATAGTGGTAAAAGTGCCCTCTCAGCAACCTAAGCCCCCAGAAAGTCTAACACTATTTCTCCCCCACTACCTTGGCTGCAGTGGTCGAGCCCCCCTTGGTTTGAACCTTGACCTGTTGGCCAGCCAAGGCTACTCTCCCTCGAACCCACTACCCGCGAGGCACGCCCACAATGTTACTGTTCCAGGTGCAGCGGCAGGGTGGGTGGACACCGTGGAGAGGTTTGGATCAGGAAAGGTTAGAAGAGATGGGTATTTACACTAGTTGTTGAGGCTTGCTTGCTTGTAGCTAATACTGCCTACTACTGCTGTGTATCTAACCTAGCCTCATTCCCAGCCCCAGCTTTTTTGCACATTTTACTATGTGCAAAAGAAGCTGATGGCTAGCCTCATTCCCAGGCTCTCATCCAGCTTCTCATCGGCTTGCAGTATGAAAAGCAGAGTCATTCGTCCTGCTAGCAACAAAAAGAGCCTGAGAGCGAGGCTACACGATGGCTATAGGATCATAAATGTCAGTTTTCTCAATTGCTTTACAGCTCAGCAAACAGTGACTAAATAACAAGCATTTTCCCAAGCTGAGCCAGGCACTTTCATGTTACCGAAAGTTTTCTTTTCCGTATACCATTACATTTCTATGTCACTGTAACCATAGGAAGATACAACATGTGTGTTGCTTAGGCAGTTATGTGAAAAGAGCGGTATAAATACATATATTATCAGTGCTACCACAGCAAAATTTCAGAGTCAATACGTTAGATAAGACAGCCTAACGAAGTTTATCTCTGGACCTATGTGCTTGGTTTGCCACCTGACCAGTGATGATGTAGCTATCACACACCTCTTGTCAATGTATTTTCCTTCCGTGTACAGCTCTCCATGCGGGATCTCCTCCAGCCAGCCATTCAACTGGCTGAGAATGGCTACCCAGTGGCTCCCATCACTTCCTTTGCCTGGCAGCTCGGGGCCGAGGACCTCCTCCGGCCCGACAACTCCCACGGAAGGGATATGCTACTGCCCGGGGGGAGGCCCCCTAGGACAGGGGAGGTAATGAGGATGCCCCTGCTCGCCAAGACATTCAAGGTTGGTTCTGGTAAAGTTATTGGAAATAATACACCTTTTTGTTTTTCTTTCTCTACTAATATTAGAGTAAATTATTTTGGTTTTTGGGTTCCTCTACTTTCATTTCTATGAGTTATAGCTAATATGTACAATTTATACAGATCTCTATAGGGTCTCCTCAAGTTACGTGTTCAAAATGGGACATCTCTGACAGTTGAATACATGTATGCACACTGTTTGCTTGTTTGCTCACATCCTGTATTGGCAGTGTAGTTAGGGCGTACGTAGTATAAGTAACTTTATCATCTCCCTAACAATAATATTTCTCGGGTGGTTATAATGAGAGCCTGTTCAGAATTGGGAATTATCATCTCCCTTCTTTTTTTTTTTTTGCACAGATGTTGGCAGAGCATGGTAAACCGGGCTTCTATGAAGGTCGGATAGCCGAGGCCCTCTGTGACAGTGTCCAGGCTCATGGAGGAGTGCTGAGCACTGCAGACATGAAAGCCCACAGCAGTACCTTTGACGATCCCATTAGGACCCACTACAGGGGGGTGGACGTGTGGGAAATGCCACCCAGTGGGCAGGGGATCACAGCACTGATAGCTTTGAACATCCTAGAGGGGTATGACTTCACTGGTGAGTAGAAATTTATTCCTTATTATAAATGAGGACATCCCTCTATACAGGACACTTTACCAGGTCCCCAAGGTGTCTACAATAGAGGGGTTCCACTGTAGTTCATACACACTTGCAAAGGGTGTTTGTAGAAGGGATAATCTCACGAAGGGTTTAAGCTCACAATATGCTCCTTCCCTCAAGGTATGACCCACAACAGTGCAGAGTATCTCCACCTGTTGATTGAGGCCATGAGACTCAGCTTCGCTGACAGCCAGTGGTACTGCTCAGACCCAACCAAAGCGAGAGTGCCAATGGAAGGACTGCTCTCCAAGGAGTATGCTGTCAAGAGGAGAGGGTTCATCAGCACCGACAGGTATATAGTAAGTGTTGTGGTACCCTGATGCCTAAGAGAAACAATGCTGATATTTTCTGAAATATGGTACCAGTTAGACTGACTCTTAAGTGAATTACTTTGCTAGACAACTAGATATTGGCTTTCATGTTTGACTTTTAACATCAGCCTGGTCAGGTAAGAAGAAAGAGGCCCTGATATTGATATGCTCAGGATCGGAAAGACTTGCTCAGGGATGGACTTGTAACAGATTTTGTAAAGGAGTGAGCTTGCGTTTGATAACTTACAAACATTTATGAGAATGAGAATGAAAGCGGTAACTATCTAGTTATAATACTTCCCCCAATAGTATTTCAATACAACATCTGTCTAGTGTTAGTCAGATTTTTTCTGTTTTATTCTAGGTGCTTGCCCGTTTGTGAGCAGGGCAAACCCTTTAGTTCCAGCGATACTGTCTACTTCAGCGTGACTGACAGCCACGGCAACGCATGCTCCTTCATCAATAGCAATTACATGGGGTTTGGAACGGGACTGGTGCCAGAGGGGTGTGGCTTCACACTACAGGTATGATCAGGCATTGCTCTTACAGTTGTTGTACTTATCTAAAGGGCACCATGTGACCGCTCTCATGATTTCTACATTCTGATTGGTCGTTCTCAAACTTCCGTTTCTGTAATGCCAGGAGCGCATCGAGCCGGCGAAGTCCCTCACACTAGATGATTTGCACTGCATCACAAGAAATATGTGTGTTATACCAGTCAACAAAAGTCTGTTATCAGGCTTACAAAATCTTAATCATATTGTTTTTCAAAACCATTAATTTATGAAAACAAAGTTAAGTATACCAGTATCAATTCTGTAACCTTGTGCCCAGGCCTCCCACCCAGACTTAATCTCGCTGCCATGGAGAAAACCTGGGCAGAGGCCTGGGGATGAGGTTATCAAGTTTACTCTATTTCACTATCATGCCAATACTTATGCCCCTCCTAGAACCGTGGAGCCAATTTTTCCCTGGACCCTTCTCACCCCAATGCTCTGGCCCCGGGCAAGCGGCCCTATCACACCATCATTCCAGGAATGGCCACACACGCCTCTTCTGGCGACCTCTTTGCCAGTTTCGGGGTGATGGGTGGTTTCATGCAGCCTCAGGGACACGTTCAGGTATATTACAGTATGCTGAGGTGCAGTGTATCAGTAGATTATTACTCGTAGTGGAGCGGCCGCATGCAGGCCGCGAAGCAAAGAGCACTATTTTGGGTTTGTAATGTAATGTAATGTAATGTAATGTAATGTAATGTAATGTAATGTAATGTAATGTAATGTAATGTAATGTAATGTAATGTAATGTAATGTAATGTAATGTAATGTAATGTAATGTAATGTAATGTAATGTAATGTTCAACCACAATAGGTCACATAGTAGTAATAGTTGCTAGTTTGGATATAAAGTACCCTTTTAAGGTGGCTCTCCTTAGATGGCATATATAGTTGGCTGGAGAACTGGTGGTTGCTGGTTCAAATCTAGGCAAAAGGATTTTTTTCCTGTTGTGTTTTCTTCTTTTTTTTAAGTCTAAGAAGTCTAAAACATGCAGCAGAGCATCTGTGAATGAGTTATGGGTATGAAAGTGTGGTGAGTATGTATAAGGTACCATATTTCATGATGTGAGTATAGAAAGGAGGTGGAATAGCTAGCTAGTATGTTACGGTGCAAAAAAAGTTCTATTGAAGTACAAAGCATAGACGACTGGAGTCAGAACACTCATGCAGGATAGCAACTACATGTTTTCCACAGTACACGAACATATACAATTAGCTGTGTTACAGTTAGCTAACAATAAAATAATAGCACGCCAACTCTAGTTGGTATGTGCTGTATAAACTCTGAAGGTAGTCAAAATATCTGGATTCTATTGTTGGATGAATCGCAGATCATGACAAAGCCATCTTCATTGATCGTTACCCCACAAGGGCGATTAAATTGTCCTGCGGATTTTCCCTTGCTGCCTATTGACTTCAGAAATCGGCCTTTGGTAGTGAAGAGACAGACGCGATGTCTACCATATTCAGTTACGTACACAACGTCATTGCTATCGATGGCAATACCGGTAGGATCGGTCAGGTTTTCACTATCGCTAGCCCCACTTCCAAACTTGCGTAAGAACACACCCTTTGGTGTAAAGACTTGAACACGATGGTTTAAACTATCAGTAATGTATACATTGCCAGAGCCGTCAAACGCTACATAACAGGGGCACTGCAATTGTCCATCAGCACTGCCTTCGCTTCCGAAACAATCATGAAATGTTAAGTCTCTGTTGAGGATTTGTATTCTGTGGTTTAAGCGGTCACACACGTACAGCTTATCAGTCTTGTGACTGTAGGCGATACCAATAGGACTATAGAATTGTAGTGGATTGTGGCCGAATTTGCCAAGCGATAAAACACGCGTTCCATCACTTGATAACTTCTGAACGCAGTTCTTTGTATTGTCTACTACAAAAATTCCGCCATCCTCGTCCACAGTTAAGCCACGAGGTACCTTGAATTGTTCGTGTGTGTCTCCTTTGCCCCCAAATGACCGGATCCTCTGTCCCTCGGGCGAGAGCACTGACACACATTTGGTGTCAATTTCACTGATGACAATTTGTCCTTCACTGTTGGTAGCTATGTCTAGTGGCCATTTCAAACCTCCAATAGTTCTGACTGCTGTGCCCAGGCTCTGCACAGACTGTGTAACGAAAACAACGCAAGGACTGCCTTTGATGTTTTTGTCATTGATCCTGATGTGTAGCTTGTGCTGTCCTCGAGTGACCGGCTGGTACTGGATCTCATATATACACTTTCCCTTCCTCTTCATGTCGCATTTCACAGTGGAAGCATCTCGACAGCATACGAGCTCGGCGATGAGATCTTCAGCTGATATGGGACACTCTTTTCCTTCCGTATCACTAGTGAACAGTGTGATGGATGACGATTCTCCAACTGTAGCAGTTTTGAGTCCGTCTCCGATGGCATAGCATTTCTCCGGGTTGACCATTTCGATTTTCACTTCAGCGAATTTGCTGCATGCCGTGTTGAGACCTTGGTGATTGTCTGCAACTAGGAGGAGGTTGTCTTTCTCTTTTGGAGACAATGTGATCGAGTGGAAGTCGGTTACTATCTGTTGAATCTGTTCGAGCACAGGTGCTTTCATCTTCAGTATCTCCCCCTGTGTTCCTGTTTTCAGGCTGCCTTCCACGTACTTCAGGCAGCTAGCAAGCCGGGTGTGTAGGGTTTCAATCTGGTCTCTCTGTGCTGCCAGGGTTTTGAGCTTTTGCTGAGAGAATTGGTCCAGTTGGGCAATGAGCTCTGTCCTCCTCTGCTCCAGGGTTCGGTGAAGTTGATCGATCTGTCTGTGGATGTCCGTTTGAATGGCTGCTCGCTGGTCTTGTATCGCCTTTGATCTGGCATCGAAGTTCTGGAGTGCCTGGTCAACGGTGGCTAGGTGGCATTTGACTGGTTTGAGTTGGTTGACAATCTCTTGTTTGTGTTTTGAGAAAGTATCAGAGATGAGGTCGTATGTATGCCCCCGATGGAGTCGTATGGTACAGTCACTGCATATCAACTCATTGCAAGTTTCGCAGTAGATCTTGAGGGCGTTGTCAGCATGCTTTTGGCAATGCAGCACTTTCTCCTTCTTTAGAGGCATGAGTCTAGTCGCATCAGCCAAGACCTCTTGAAGTGTGACTATCTGATGGTCACTAAAGTCTTTCCACATTTGGTGGATCTCGGTGCACTTGTGGCAGACAAACTGACCGCAATCTCTGCAAAATCTTGTTGCAGTAGCACCCATTTCACACTTTTCACACTTCATTAGCTGTGGTTCCCTCGCTTTTTCGAACGCATCCTTGATCTCAAAGAGATGGTTCACATGGAACGCAGATTGCAATTCTGAGACACCGTGTGGTGGAAGGGCTATGATTCGACGGCAGTTAGGGCATGGTAGGATTGATTGGCCCTCCTCCTGGCGGGTTAGTGGCTCGAGGCACTGCTTGCAAAAGACATGAAAACAGGAGAGCAGTTTGGGGTCTTTATATTCGTCAAGGCAGATGCTGCATTCGAGCTGAGCTGTGAGCTTCTGTAAAGCTTCCTCAGTAGCTTTGCCATCTTCAGACATTGTCACCTACAGAAAGAAAAAACACAGCGGCTATAGCTAAAGCTTGAAGGTAGCTAGCTGGTTATATATATAGTTACACAAAAATATTTACTTCTCCTCCTAGGGAGGGGAAATTGTGTGTGGGGGACACAAAATTTCACTAAAACTTACCAATTGAGTACACTTTCCAACCCAAACCTTGAACACTTAGCTATATATGCTGTGTTGTTGATTTAAGTCCAGGGCTTGTCCTAGCTTAGTCTCGCTGGCCAGCCCACTTCCGCTCAGAGGGAAAGCACCTTCCCTATGAGGGGAAGAGTGGGCTGGCCTGGGAGACTCAGTTTTCCCTTATATGGATTTTGTACATGTGACAGCTATAAGCTTTGTCCAAACTTTGTGACCTCTAGATCTGATAACAGCAAGAGCAGTTCTGTGGTTAGTCTTGTGAGCTATAGTCTTACATGTATAGTACCATAGTACCAGGAGCACATTGAGCCTGCAAAGCCATCAGGGGTGCATTAGCTTTATGCTCAGGCCTCTCTGTGCCACTGTTTTTACACTGAGAAGAAATCACTAAGGTGCACGTGGTTAGCTACTTTGGTGAAACTGGTAGCCAAATCATGCAGTTATTCAGCCCATATGTAACCTCGCTCCCAGACCCATGCCATTTTTGGTTATATACACGAAAGCTGTTTTCCTGCAACCAAAAAAGTTGTGGGCCTGGGAATGAGGGTAACCCATTATGTACATACTTAAAATGCCAATAGTAAGTGATCAGTGATTGCCAAATTAAAAGCACCCACACACACACACACACACACACACACACACACACACACACACACACACACACACACACACACACACACACACACACACACACACACACACACACACACACACACACACACACACACCATGCAGGTACTCCTTAACATGTTAGACTACGATATGGATCCACAGGAAGCTCTAGATGCTCCAAGATTCTGCATCACTCCTGGCAGCTCAGACCAGCTCACCCAGGGAGCCATTGCCCTGGAAGAAGGCATTTCGCCAGAAGCCATCTCGAGACTAAAAGCGATGGGTCACAATGTGCAAGGACCCGTAACGGGTCACAGCAGGGCCGTGTTTGGTAGAGGGCAGATCATTGGCTCGCGGCCTGTTGAGTTGGAGATGAAGAGTGGTGGTACTGGGAGTCGGGAGAGGACGAACGTTTGGTGGGCTGGCTCCGATGGCAGGGCAGATGGTATGGCTGTGGGATACTAGCTGGCCCCATTTTTTTTTACTGACTTAATTGGCTGTGAAAATATTGAGGTTGAGTGTACAGTGGATTGTGTGGTATGTAATTGGGCCTGTCGAATTTTTTTATGCTATGTATACTATTTGTTGGGTTTTTCTTTTGGTTGTATTGCATGTGGTGATTATGCCATTGCAAACTCTGTTTATGGGCATCTTTATTATCATCATTAGTGTTGTACTTGTGGTTGATAAAAAAAAAAATTGTAAGGTCCTTGAGAGTATATATCAGGGTTCTGCCCACACTGGTCGGCAGTGGTCGGGTCTAACCACCACTGAGCTTTTTTGACCACCACTCAGCCTCTTTGACCACCACTCAGCTAATGTTTAACTCTATTACAGTATTTTTGATATAGAAGAAAGTCTGTCTAGCTAGAAGAAATGTCTTGGAGATTGAATTTTGACCACCACTCAACGTCTCCTAGGCAGAACCCTGATATATACAGAACTGTTTGCGTTGCGTAGCATAATAGGTAATTACAAACTGGTCCCCAGTGTGTAAGGGGAACAGCCTGGCATTCGAAACCAAAATATCTTATACCATGCACAGGTTCTCTCAAACTGTTCAGCGTTGCATGTAGCTACAGAATTCGAAGCTGCATATAATTTCTCCGCAAGCAAAGCAAGAGACTCACGTCTGTGCTCACTACGAGCCTTGGCTGGCTCAGTCCTGTACAGCACCAGTCCGCTAGCTTGGCGGGTATACACTGCCTGCTGAGACAAACTGGTATCCCGAACCAGTATGGGAACGAGACCACGCCCAGTATAGGAACGAGACCACGCCAAGCCTGGTCTTAGGCACCATACACACAATCAGATGGCCACTGTTTTTCAAGGCAATGCTTTTAACATGATTAAAATTCTTAAAAAAACACCGGGAAATAGAATTTCCTGGGGGGCCGTCAGGAATTTTTGTTCCCCGGGGAACGAAATTTCACGATGGATCAGCCGGGAATTTTTGTTCCCCGGGGAACGCAATTTTTCGGTGGATCAGCCGGTAATTTTAGTTCCCCGGGGAACGGAATTTCACGATGGATCTGTTGGAAATTTTCGTTCCCCGGGGAACGGAATTTTTCGGTGAATCAGCCAGGAATTTTTGTTCACCGGAGAACGAAATTTCACGGCGGATCAGCCGGGAATTTTTGTTCCCCGGGGAACGGAATTTTTCGGTGAATCAGCCGGTAATTTTTGTTCCCCGGGGAACGAAATTTCACGGTGGATCTGTTGGAAATTTTCGTTCCCCGGGGAACGGAATTTTTCGGTTGAATCAGCCGGTAATTTTCGTTCCCCGGGGAACAAAATTTCACGGTGGACCTGTTGGAAATTTTCGTTCCCCGGGGAACGAAATTTCACGGTGGATCTGTTGGAAATTTTCGTTCCCCGGGTAACGAAATTTCACGGTGGATCAGTTGGAAATTTTCGTTCCCCGGGAACGGAATTTTTCGGTTTAATCAGCCGGTAATTTTCGTTCCCCGGGGAACGAAATTTCACGGTGGATCTGTTGGAAATTTTCGTTCCCCGGGGAACGGAATTTTTCGGTTGAATCAGCCGGTAATTTTCGTTCCCCGGGGAATGAAATTTCACGGTGGATCTGTTGGAAATTTTCGTTCCCCGGGAACGAAATTTCACGGTGGATCAGTTGGTAATTTTCGTTCCCCGGGGAACGAAATTTTACGGTGGATCTGTTGAAAATTTTCGTTCCCCGGGGAACGGAATTTCTCGGTGGATCAGCCGGGAATTTTCGTTCCCCGGGGAACGAAATTTCACGGTGGATCAGTTGGTAATTTTCGTTTCCCGGGGAACGAAATTTCACGGTGGATCTGTTGAAAATTTTCGTTCCCCAGGGAACGAAATTTCACGGTGGATCTGTTGGAAATTTTCGTTCCCCGGGGAACGAAATTTCACGGTGGATCTGTTGGAAATTTTCGTTCCCCGGGGAACGGAATTTTTCGGTGGATCAGCCGGAAATTTTCGTTCCCCGGGGAACTAAATTTCACGGTGGATCTGTTGGAAATTTTCGTTCCCCGGGGAACAAAATTTCACGGTGGATCTGTTAAAAATTTTCGTTCCCCGGGGAACAGAATTTTTCGATGGATCAGCCGGGAATTTTCGTTCCCCGGGGAACGAAATTTCACGGTGGATCAGTTGGTAATTTTCGTTTCCCGGGGAACGAAATTTCACGGTGGATCTGTTGAAAATTTTCGTTCCCCAGGGAACGAAATTTCACGGTGGATCAGTTGGTAATTTTCGTTTCCCGGGGAACGAAATTTCACGGTGGATCTGTTGAAAATTTTCGTTCCCCGGAGAACGAAATTTCACGGTGGATCTGTTGGAAATTTTCGTTCCCCGGGGAACGAAATTTCACGGTGGATCTGTTAAAAATTTTCGTTCCCCAGAAAACAGAATTTTTCGGTGGATCAGCCGGGAATTTTCGTTCCCCGGGGAACGAAATTTCACGGTGGATCTGTTGGAAATTTTCGTTCCCCGGAGAACGAAATTTCACGGTGGATCTGTTGAAAATTTTCGTTCCCCAGGGAACGAAATTTCACGGTGGATCAGTTGGTAATTTTCGTTTCCCGGGGAACGAAATTTCACGGTGGATCTGTTGAAAATTTTCGTTCCCCGGAGAACGAAATTTCACGGTGGATCTGTTGGAAATTTTCGTTCCCCGGGGAACGAAATTTCACGGTGGATCTGTTAAAAATTTTCGTTCCCCAGAAAACAGAATTTTTCGGTGGATCAGCCGGGAATTTTCGTTCCCCGGGGAACGAAATTTCACGGTGGATCTGTTGGAAATTTTCGTTCCCCGGAGGACGAAATTTCACGGTGGATCTGTTGGAAATTTTCGTTCCCTGGGGAACGGAATTTTTTGGTGGATCAGCCGGGAATTTTCGTTCCCCGGGGAACGAAATTTCACGGTGGATCTGTTGGAAATTTTCGTTCCCCGGGGAACAAAATTTCACGGTGGATCTGTTAAAAATTTTCGTTCCCCGGGGAACAGAATTTTTCGATGGATCAGCCGGGAATTTTCGTTCCCCGGGGAACGAAATTTCACGGTGGATCAGTTGGTAATTTTCGTTTCCCGGGGAACGAAATTTCACGGTGGATCTGTTGAAAATTTTCGTTCCCCAGGGAACGAAATTTCACGGTGGATCAGTTGGTAATTTTCGTTTCCCGGGGAACGAAATTTCACGGTGGATCTGTTGAAAATTTTCGTTCCCCGGAGAACGAAATTTCACGGTGGATCTGTTGGAAATTTTCGTTCCCCGGGGAACGAAATTTCACGGTGGATCTGTTAAAAATTTTCGTTCCCCAGAAAACAGAATTTTTCGGTGGATCAGCCGGGAATTTTCGTTCCCCGGGGAACGAAATTTCACGGTGGATCTGTTGGAAATTTTCGTTCCCCGGAGAACGAAATTTCACGGTGGATCTGTTGGAAATTTTCGTTCCCTGGGGAACGGAATTTTTTGGTGGATCAGCCGGGAATTTTCGTTCCCCGGGGAACGAAATTTCACGGTGGATCTGTTGGAAATTTTCATTCCCCGGGGAACGGAATTTTTCGGTGGTTCAGCCGGGAATTTTCGTTCCCCGGGGAACGAAATTTCACGGTGGATCAGTTGGAAATTTTCGTTCCCCGGGGAACAAAATTTCACGGTGGATCTGTTGGAAATTTTCGTTCCCCGGGGAACGGAATTTTTCGGTGGATCAGCCGGGAATTTTCGTTCCCCGGGGAACGAAATTTCACGGTGGATCTGTTGGAAATTTTCGTTCCCCGGAGAACGAAATTTCACGGTGGATCTGTTGGAAATTTTCGTTCCCCGGGGAACAAAATTTCACGGTGGATCTGTTAAAAATTTTCGTTCCCCGGGGAACAGAATTTTTCGGTGGATCAGCCGGGAATTTTCGTTCCCCGGGGAACGAAATTTCACGGTGGATCTGTTGGAAATTTTCGTTCCCCGGAGAACGAAATTTCATGGTGGATCTGTTGGAAATTTTCGTTCCCCGGGGAACGGAATTTTTCGGTGGATCAGCCGGGAATTTTCGTTCCCCGGGGAACGAAATTTCACGGTGGATCAGTTGGAAATTTTCGTTCCCCGGGGAACGGAATTTTTCGGTTGAATCAGCCAGTAATTTTCGTTCCCCGGAGAACGAAATTTCACGGTGGATCTGTTGGAATTTTTCGTTCCCCGGGGAACGTTTTTCGGTGAATCAGCCGGGAATTTTCGTTCCCCGGGGAACGAAATTTCACGGTGGATCTGTTGGAAATTTTCGTTCCCCGGGGAACAAAATTTCACGGTGGATCTGTTGGAAATTTTCGTTCCCCGGGGAACGGAATTTTTCGGTGGATCAGCCGGGAATTTTCGTTCCCCGGGGAACGAAATTTCACGGTGGATCTGTTGGAAATTTTCGTTCCCCGGAGAACGAAATTTCACGGTGGATCTGTTGGAAATTTTCGTTCCCCGGGGAACAAAATTTCACGGTGGATCTGTTAAAAATTTTCGTTCCCCGGGGAACAGAATTTTTCGGTGGATCAGCCGGGAATTTTCGTTCCCCGGGGAACGAAATTTCACGGTGGATCTGTTGGAAATTTTCGTTCCCCGGAGAACGAAATTTCATGGTGGATCTGTTGGAAATTTTCGTTCCCCGGGGAACGGAATTTTTCGGTGGATCAGCCGGGAATTTTCGTTCCCCGGGGAACGAAATTTCACGGTGGATCAGTTGGAAATTTTCGTTCCCCGGGGAACGGAATTTTTCGGTTGAATCAGCCAGTAATTTTCGTTCCCCGGAGAACGAAATTTCACGGTGGATCTGTTGGAATTTTTCGTTCCCCGGGGAACGTTTTTCGGTGAATCAGCCGGGAATTTTCGTTCCCCGGGGAACGAAATTTCACGGTGGATCTGTTGGAAATTTTCGTTCCCCGGGGAACGGAATTTTTCGGTGGATCAGCCGGAAATTTTCATTCCCCGGGGAACGAAATTTCACGGTGGATCTGTTGGAAATTTTCGTTCCCCGGGGAACAAAATTTCACGGTGGATCTGTTAAAAATTTTCGTTCCCCGGGGAACAGAATTTTTCGGTGGATCAACCGGGAATTTTCGTTCCCCGGGGAACGAAATTTCACGGTGGATCTGTTGGAAATTTTCGTTCCCCGGAGAACGAAATTTCACGGTGGATCTGTTGGAAATTTTCGTTCCCCGGGGAACAAAATTTCACGGTGGATCTGTTAAAAATTTTCGTTCCCCGGGGAACAGAATTTTTCGGTGGATCAGCCGGGAATTTTCGTTCCCCGGGGAACGAAATTTCACGGTGGATCTGTTGGAAATTTTCGTTCCCCGGAGAAAGAAATTTCATGGTGGATCTGTTGGAAATTTTCGTTCCCCGGGGAACGGAATTTTTCGGTGAATCAGCAGGGAATTTTCGTTCCCCGGGGAACGAAATTTCACGGTGGATCTGTTGGAAATTTTCGTTCCCCGGAGAACGAAATTTCACGGTGGATCTGTTGGAAATTTTCGTTCCCCGGGGAACAAAATTTCACGGTGGATCTGTTAAAAATTTTCGTTCCCCGGGGAACAGAATTTTTCGGTGGATCAGCCGGGAATTTTCGTTCCCCGGGGAACGAAATTTCACGGTGGATCTGTTGGAAATTTTCGTTCCCCGGAGAAAGAAATTTCATGGTGGATCTGTTGGAAATTTTCGTTCCCCGGGGAACGGAATTTTTCGGTGAATCAGCAGGGAATTTTCGTTCCCCGGGGAACGAAATTTCACGGTGGATCTGTTGGAAATTTTCGTTCCCCGGGGAACAGAATTTTTCGGTTGAATCAGCCAGTAATTTTCGTTCCTCGGGGAACGAAATTTCACGGTGGATCTGTTGGAATTTTTCGTTCCCCGGGGAACGTTTTTCGGTGAATCAGCCGGGAATTTTCGTTCCCCGGGGAACGAAATTTCACGGTGGATAAGTTGGAAATTTTCGTTCCCCAGGGAACGGAATTTTTCGGTTGAATCAGCCGGTAATTTTCGTTCCCCGGGGAACAAAATTTCACGGTGGATCAGTTGGAAATTTTCGTTCCCCGGGGAACGAAATTTCATGGTGGATCAGTTGGAAATTTTCGTTCCCCGGGAACGGAATTTTTCGGTTGAATCAGCCGGTAATTTTCGTTCCCCGGGGAACGAAATTTCACGGTGGATCTGTTGGAAATTTTCGTTCCCCGGGGAATGGAATTTTTCGGTTGAATCAGCTGGTAATTTTCGTTCCCTGGGGAACGAAATTTCACGGTGGATCTGTTGGAAATTTTCGTTCCCCGGGGAACGAAATTTCACGGTGGATCTGTTAAAAATTTTCGTTCCCCGGAGAACGAAATTTCATGGTGGATCTGTTGGAAATTTTCGTTCCCCGAGGAACGGAATTTTTCGGTGGATCAGCCGGGAATTTTCGTTTCCCGGGGAACGAAATTTCACGGTGGATCTGTTGGAAATTTTCGTTCCCCGGGGAACGGAATTTCACGGTGGATCAGTTGGAAATTTTCGTTCCCCGGGGAACAAAATTTCACGGTGGATCTGTTGGAAATTTTCGTTCCCCGGGGAACGGAATTTTTCGGTGGATCAGCCGGGAATTTTCGTTCCCCGGGGAACGAAATTTCACTGTGGATCTGTTGGAAATTTTCGTTCCCCGGGGAACGGAATTTTTCGGTTGAATCAGCCGGTAATTTTCGTTCCCTGGGGAACGAAATTTCACGGTGGATCTGTTGGAAATTTTCGTTCCCCGGGGAACGAAATTTCACGGTGGATCTGTTAAAAATTTTCATTCCCCGGGGAACAGAATTTTTCGGTGGATCAGCCGGGAATTTTCGTTCCCCGGGGAACGAAATTTCACGGTGGATCTGTTGGAAATTTTCATTCCCCGGGGAACAGAATTTTTCGGTGGTTCAGCCGGGAATTTTCGTTCCACCATGAAATTTCGATCCACCATGAAATTTCGTTCCCCGGGGAACGAAATTTCATGGTGGATCAGTTGGAAATTTTCGTTCCCCGGGAACGAAATTTTTCCGTTGAATCAGCCGGTAATTTTCGTTCCCCGGGGAACGAAATTTCACGGTGGATCTGTTGGAAATTTTCGTTCCCCGGGGAACGGAATTTTTCGGTTGAATCAGCCGGTAATTTTCGTTCCCTGGGGAACGAAATTTCACGGTGGATCTGTTGGAAATTTTCGTTCACCGGGGAACGAAATTTCACGGTGGATCTGTTAAAAATTTTTCGTTTCCCGGGGAACAGAATTTTTCGGTGGATCAGCCGGGAATTTTCGTTCCCCGGGGAACGAAATTTCACGGTGGATCTGTTGGAAATTTTCATTCCCCGGGGAACGGAATTTTTCGGTGGTTCAGCCGGGAATTTTCGTTCCCCGGGGAACGCAATTTCACGGTGGATCAGTTGGAAATTTTCGTTCCCCGGGGAACAAAATTTCACGGTGGATCTGTTGGAAATTTTCGTTCCCCGGGGAACGGAATTTTTCGGTGGTTCAGCCGGGAATTTTCGTTCCCCGGGGAACGAAATTTCACGGTGGATCAGTTGGAAATTTTCGTTCCCCGGGGAACAAAATTTCACGGTGGATCTGTTGGAAATTTTCGTTCCCCGGGGAACGGAATTTTTCGGTGGATCAGCCGGGAATTTTCGTTCCCCGGGGAACGAAATTTCACTGTTGATCTGTTGGAAATTTTCGTTCCCCGGGGAACGGAATTTTTCGGTGGATCAGCCGGGAATTTTCGTTCCCCGGGGAACGAAATTTCACTGTGGATCTGTTGGAAATTTTCGTTCCCCGGGGAACGGAATTTTTCGGTTGAATCAGCCGGTAATTTTCGTTCCCTGGGGAACGAAATTTCACGGTGGATCTGTTGGAAATTTTCGTTCCCCGGGGAACGAAATTTCACGGTGGATCTGTTGGAAATTTTCGTTCCCCGGGGAACGAAATTTCACGGTGGATCTGTTAAAAATTTTCGTTCCCCAGAAAACAGAATTTTTCGGTGGATCAGCCGGGAATTTTCGTTCCCCGGGGAACGAAATTTCACGGTGGATCTGTTGGAAATTTTCGTTCCCCGGAGGACGAAATTTCACGGTGGATCTGTTGGAAATTTTCGTTCCCTGGGGAACGGAATTTTTTGGTGGATCAGCCGGGAATTTTCGTTCCCCGGGGAACGAAATTTCACGGTGGATCTGTTGGAAATTTTCGTTCCCCGGGGAACAAAATTTCACGGTGGATCTGTTAAAAATTTTCGTTCCCCGGGGAACAGAATTTTTCGATGGATCAGCCGGGAATTTTCGTTCCCCGGGGAACGAAATTTCACGGTGGATCAGTTGGTAATTTTCGTTTCCCGGGGAACGAAATTTCACGGTGGATCTGTTGAAAATTTTCGTTCCCCAGGGAACGAAATTTCACGGTGGATCAGTTGGTAATTTTCGTTTCCCGGGGAACGAAATTTCACGGTGGATCTGTTGAAAATTTTCGTTCCCCGGAGAACGAAATTTCACGGTGGATCTGTTGGAAATTTTCGTTCCCCGGGGAACGAAATTTCACGGTGGATCTGTTAAAAATTTTCGTTCCCCAGAAAACAGAATTTTTCGGTGGATCAGCCGGGAATTTTCGTTCCCCGGGGAACGAAATTTCACGGTGGATCTGTTGGAAATTTTCGTTCCCCGGAGAACGAAATTTCACGGTGGATCTGTTGGAAATTTTCGTTCCCTGGGGAACGGAATTTTTTGGTGGATCAGCCGGGAATTTTCGTTCCCCGGGGAACGAAATTTCACGGTGGATCTGTTGGAAATTTTCATTCCCCGGGGAACGGAATTTTTCGGTGGTTCAGCCGGGAATTTTCGTTCCCCGGGGAACGAAATTTCACGGTGGATCAGTTGGAAATTTTCGTTCCCCGGGGAACAAAATTTCACGGTGGATCTGTTGGAAATTTTCGTTCCCCGGGGAACGGAATTTTTCGGTGGATCAGCCGGGAATTTTCGTTCCCCGGGGAACGAAATTTCACGGTGGATCTGTTGGAAATTTTCGTTCCCCGGAGAACGAAATTTCACGGTGGATCTGTTGGAAATTTTCGTTCCCCGGGGAACAAAATTTCACGGTGGATCTGTTAAAAATTTTCGTTCCCCGGGGAACAGAATTTTTCGGTGGATCAGCCGGGAATTTTCGTTCCCCGGGGAACGAAATTTCACGGTGGATCTGTTGGAAATTTTCGTTCCCCGGAGAACGAAATTTCATGGTGGATCTGTTGGAAATTTTCGTTCCCCGGGGAACGGAATTTTTCGGTGGATCAGCCGGGAATTTTCGTTCCCCGGGGAACGAAATTTCACGGTGGATCAGTTGGAAATTTTCGTTCCCCGGGGAACGGAATTTTTCGGTTGAATCAGCCAGTAATTTTCGTTCCCCGGAGAACGAAATTTCACGGTGGATCTGTTGGAATTTTTCGTTCCCCGGGGAACGTTTTTCGGTGAATCAGCCGGGAATTTTCGTTCCCCGGGGAACGAAATTTCACGGTGGATCTGTTGGAAATTTTCGTTCCCCGGGGAACAAAATTTTCGGTGGATCAGCCGGGAATTTTCGTTCCCCGGGGAACGAAATTTCACGGTGGATCTGTTGGAAATTTTCGTTCCCCGGGGAACGGAATTTTTCGGTGGATCAGCCGGGAATTTTCGTTCCCCGGGGAACGAAATTTCACGGTGGATCTGTTGGAAATTTTCGTTCCCCGGAGAACGAAATTTCACGGTGGATCTGTTGGAAATTGGATCTGTTGGAAATTTTCGTTCCCCGGGGAACAAAATTTCACGGTGGATCTGTTAAAAATTTTCGTTCCCCGGGGAACAGAATTTTTCGGTGGATCAGCCGGGAATTTTCGTTCCCCGGGGAACGAAATTTCACGGTGGATCTGTTGGAAATTTTTCGTTCCCCGGAGAACGAAATTTCATGGTGGATCTGTTGGAAATTTTCGTTCCCCGGGGAACGGAATTTTTCGGTGGATCAGCCGGGAATTTTCGTTCCCCGGGGAACGAAATTTCACGGTGGATCAGTTGGAAATTTTCGTTCCCCGGGGAACGGAATTTTTCGTTGGAATTTTTCGTTGAATTTCACGGTGGATCAGCCAGTAATTTTCGTTCCCCGGAGAACGAAATTTCACGGTGGATCTGTTGGAATTTTTCGTTCCCCGGGGAACGTTTTTCGGTGAATCAGCCGGGAATTTTCGTTCCCCGGGGAACGAAATTTCACGGTGGATCTGTTCCCCGGGGAAATTTTCGTTCCCCGGGGAACGGAATTTTTCGGTGGATCAGCCGGAAATTTTCATTCCCCGGGGAACGAAATTTCACGGTGGATCTGTTGGAAATTTTCGTTCCCCGGGGAACAAAATTTCACGGTGGATCTGTTAAAAATTTTCGTTCCCCGGGGAACAGAATTTTTCCCCGGTGGATCAACCGGGAATTTTCGTTCCCCGGGGAACGAAATTTCACGGTGGATCTGTTGGAAATTTTCGTTCCCCGGAGAACGAAATTTCACGGTGGATCTGTTGGAAATTTTCGTTCCCCGGGGAACAAAATTTCACGGTGGATCTGTTAAAAATTTTCGTTCCCGGGGAACAGAATTTTTCGGTGGATCAGCCGGGAATTTTCGTTCCCCGGGGAACGAAATTTCACGGTGGATCTGTTGGAAATTTTCGTTCCCCGGAGAAAGAAATTTCATGGTGGATCTGTTGGAAATTTTCGTTCCCCGGGGAACGGAATTTTTCGGTGAATCAGCAGGGAATTTTCGTTCCGGGAAATTTTCGTTCCCCGGGGAACGAAATTTCACGGTGGATCTGTTGGAAATTTTCGTTCCCCGGAGAACGAAATTTCACGGTGGATCTGTTGGAAATTTTCGTTCCCCGGGGAACAAAATTTCACGGTGGATCTGTTAAAAATTTTCGTTCCCCGGGGAACAGAATTTTTCGGTGGATCAGCCGGGAATTTTCGTTCCCCGGGGAACGAAATTTCACGGTGGATCTGTTGGAAATTTTCGTTCCCCGGAGAAAGAAATTTCATGGTGGATCTGTTGGAAATTTTCGTTCCCCGGGGAACGGAATTTTTCGGTGAATCAGCAGGGAATTTTCGTTCCCCGGGGAACGAAATTTCACGGTGGATCTGTTGGAAATTTTCGTTCCCCGGGGAACAGAATTTTTCGGTGAATCAGCCAGGAAATTTTCGTTCCCCGGGGAACGAAATTTCACGGTGGATCTGTTGGAATTTTTCGTTCCCCGGGGAACGTTTTTCGGTTGAATCAGCCGGGAATCAGTTTTCGTTCCCCGGGGAACGAAATTTCACGGTGGATAAGTTGGAAATTTTCGTTCCCCAGGGAACGGAATTTTTCGGTTGAATCAGCCGGTAATTTTCGTTCCCCGGGGAACAAAATTTCACGGTGGATCAGTTGGAAATTTTCGTTCCCCGGGGAACGAAATTTCATGGTGGATCAGTTGGAAATTTTCGTTCCCCGGGAACGGAATTTTTCGGTTGAATCAGCCGGTAATTTTCGTTCCCCGGGGAACGAAATTTCACGGTGGATCTGTTGGAAATTTTCGTTCCCCGGGGAATGGAATTTTTCGGTTGAATCAGCTGGTAATTTTCGTTCCCTGGGGAACGAAATTTCACGGTGGATCTGTTGGAAATTTTCGTTCCCCGGGGAACGAAATTTCACGGTGGATCTGTTAAAAATTTTCGTTCCCCGGAGAACGAAATTTCATGGTGGATCTGTTGGAAATTTTCGTTCCCCGAGGAACGGAATTTTTCGGTGGATCAGCCGGGAATTTTCGTTTCCCGGGGAACGAAATTTCACGGTGGATCTGTTGGAAATTTTCGTTCCCCGGGGAACGGAATTTCACGGTGGATCAGTTGGAAATTTTCGTTCCCCGGGGAACAAAATTTCACGGTGGATCTGTTGGGAATTTTTCGGTGGATCAGCCGGGAATTTTCGTTCCCCGGGGAACGAAATTTCACTGTGGATCTGTTGGAAATTTTCGTTCCCCGGGGAACGGAATTTTTCGGTTGAATCAGCCGGTAATTTTCGTTCCCTGGGGAACGAAATTTCACGGTGGATCTGTTGGAAATTTTCGTTCCCCGGGGAACGAAATTTCACGGTGGATCTGTTAAAAATTTTCATTCCCCGGGGAACAGAATTTTTCGGTGGATCAGCCGGGAATTTTCGTTCCCCGGGGAACGAAATTTCACGGTGGATCTGTTGGAAATTTTCATTCCCCGGGGAACAGAATTTTTCGGTGGTTCAGCCGGGAATTTTCGTTCCACCATGAAATTTCGATCCACCATGAAATTTCGTTCCCCGGGGAACGAAATTTCATGGTGGATCAGTTGGAAATTTTCGTTCCCCGGGAACGGAATTTTTCCGTTGAATCAGCCGGTAATTTTCGTTCCCCGGGGAACGAAATTTCACGGTGGATCTGTTGGAAATTTTCGTTCCCCGGGGAACGGAATTTTTCGGTTGAATCAGCCGGTAATTTTCGTTCCCTGGGGAACGAAATTTCACGGTGGATCTGTTGGAAATTTTCGTTCACCGGGGAACGAAATTTCACGGTGGATCTGTTAAAAATTTTTCGTTTCCCGGGGAACAGAATTTTTCGGTGGATCAGCCGGGAATTTTCGTTCCCCGGGGAACGAAATTTCACGGTGGATCTGTTGGAAATTTTCATTCCCCGGGGAACGGAATTTTTCGGTGGTTCAGCCGGGAATTTTCGTTCCCCGGGGAACGCAATTTCACGGTGGATCAGTTGGAAATTTTCGTTCCCCGGGGAACAAAATTTCACGGTGGATCTGTTGGAAATTTTCGTTCCCCGGGGAACGGAATTTTTCGGTGGTTCAGCCGGGAATTTTCGTTCCCCGGGGAACGAAATTTCACGGTGGATCAGTTGGAAATTTTCGTTCCCCGGGGAACAAAATTTCACGGTGGATCTGTTGGAAATTTTCGTTCCCCGGGGAACGGAATTTTTCGGTGGATCAGCCGGGAATTTTCGTTCCCCGGGGAACGAAATTTCACTGTGGATCTGTTGGAAATTTTCGTTCCCCGGGGAACGGAATTTTTCGGTGGATCAGCCGGGAATTTTCGTTCCCCGGGGAACGAAATTTCACTGTGGATCTGTTGGAAATTTTCGTTCCCCGGGGAACGGAATTTTTCGGTTGAATCAGCCGGTAATTTTCGTTCCCTGGGGAACGAAATTTCACGGTGGATCTGTTGGAAATTTTCGTTCCCCGGGGAACGAAATTTCACGGTGGATCTGTTAAAAATTTTCATTCCCCGGGGAACAGAATTTTTCGGTGGATCAACCGGGAATTTTCGTTCCCCGGGGAACGAAATTTCACGGTGGATCTGTTGGAAATTTTCATTCCCCGGGGAACAGAATTTTTCGGTGGTTCAGCCGGGAATTTTCGTTCCACCATGAAATTTCGATCCACCATGAAATTTCGTTCCCCGGGGAACGAAATTTCATGGTGGATCAGTTGGAACGGAATTTTTCGGTTGAATCAGCCGGTAATTTTCGTTCCCCGGGAAACGAAATTTCACGGTGGATCTGTTGGAAATTTTTGTTCCCCGGGGAACGGAATTTTTCGGTTGAATCAGCCGGTAATTTTCGTTCCCTGGGGAACGAAATTTCACGGTGGATCTGTTGGAAATTTTCATTCCCCGGGGAACGGAATTTTTCGGTGGTTCAGCCGGGAATTTTCGTTCCCCGGGGAACGCAATTTCACGGTGGATCAGTTGGAAATTTTCGTTCCCCGGGGAACAAAATTTCACGGTGGATCTGTTGGAAATTTTCGTTCCCCGGGGAACGGAATTTTTCGGTGGATCAGCCGGGAATTTTCGTTCCCCGGGGAACGAAATTTCACGGTGGATCAGTTGGAAATTTTCGTTCCCCGGGGAACAGAATTTTTCGGTTGAATCAGCCAGTAATTTTCGTTCCCCGGGGAACGAAATTTCACGGTGGATCTGTTGGAATTTTTCGTTCCCCGGGGAACGTTTTTCGGTGAATCAGCCGGGAATTTTCGTTCCCCGGGGAACGAAATTTCACGGTGGATAAGTTGGAAATTTTCGTTCCCCAGGGAACGGAATTTTTCGGTTGAATCAGCCGGTAATTTTCGTTCCCCGGGGAACAAAATTTCACGGTGGATCAGTTGGAAATTTTCGTTCCCCGGGGAACGAAATTTCATGGTGGATCAGTTGGAAATTTTCGTTCCCCGGGAACGGAATTTTTCGGTTGAATCAGCCGGTAATTTTCGTTCCCCGGGGAACGAAATTTCACGGTGGATCTGTTGGAAATTTTCGTTCCCCGGGAACGGAATTTTTCGGTTGAATCAGCCGGTATTTTTCGTTCCCTGGGGAACGAAATTTCACGGTGGATCTGTTGGAAATTTTCGTTCCCCGGGGAACGAAATTTCACAGTGGATCTGTTAAAAATTTTCATTCCCCGGGGAACAGAATTTTTCGGTGGATCAGCCGGGAATTTTCGTTCCCCGGGGAACGAAATTTCACGGTGGATCTGTTGGAAATTTTCATTCCCCGGGGAACAGAATTTTTCGGTGGTTCAGCCGGGAATTTTCGTTCCACCATGAAATTTCGATCCACCATGAAATTTCGTTCCCCGGGGAACGAAATTTCATGGTGGATCAGTTGGAAATTTTCGTTCCCCGGGAACGGAATTTTTCGGTTGAATCAACCGGTAATTTTCGTTCCCCGGGGAACGAAATTTCACGGTGGATCTGTTGGAAATTTTCATTCCCCGGGGAACAGAATTTTTCGGTGGTTCAGCCGGGAATTTTCGTTCCACCATGAAATTTCGATCCACCATGAAATTTCGTTCCCCGGGGAACGAAATTTCATGGTGGATCAGTTGGAAATTTTCGTTCCCCGGGAACGGAATTTTTCGGTTGAATCAACCGGTAATTTTCGTTCCCCGGGGAACGAAATTTCACGGTGGATCTGTTAAAAATTTTCGTTCCCCGGGGAACAGAATTTTTCGGTGGATCAGCCGGGAGTTTTTGTTCCCCGGGGAACGAAATTTCACGGTGGATCTGTTGGAAATTTTCATTTCCCGGGGAACAGAATTTTTCGGTGGTTCAGCCGGGAATTTTCGTTCCCCGGGGAACGAAATTTCACGGTGAATCTGTTGGAAATTTTCGTTTCCCGGAGAACGAAATTTCACGGTGGATCTGTTGGAAATTTTCGTTCCCCGGGGAACGGAATTTTTCGGTTGAATCAGCCGGTAATTTTCGTTCCCTGGGGAACGAAATTTCACGGTGGATCTGTTGGAAATTTTCGTTCCCCGGAGAACGAAATTTCACGGTGGATCTGTTGAAAATTTTCGTTCCCCGGGGAACGGAATTTTTCGGTTGAATCAGCCGGTAATTTTCGTTCCCTGGGGAACGAAATTTCACGGTGGATCTGTTGGAAATTTTCGTTCCCCGGGGAACGAAATTTCACGGTGGATCTGTTAAAAATTTTAGTTCCCCGGGGAACAGAATTTTTCGGTTGAATCAGCCGGTAATTTTCGTTCCCTGGGGAACGAAATTTCACGTTGGATCTGTTGGAAATTTTCGTTCCCCGGGGAACGAAATTTCACGGTGGATCTGTTGGAAATTTTCGTTCCCTGGGTAACGAAATTTCACGGTGGATCAGCTGGTAATTTTCGTTCCCCGGGGAATGAAATTTCACGGTGGATCAGCCGGTAATTTTCGTTCCCCGGGGAATGAAATTTCACGGTGGATCTGTTGGAAATTTTGTTCCCCAGGGAACGAAATTTCACGGTGGATCAGTTGGTAATTTTCGTTCCCTGGGGAACGAAATTTCACGGTGGATCTGTTGGAAATTTTCGTTCCCCGGGGAACGAAATTTCACGGTGGATCTGTTAAAAATTTTAGTTCCCCGGGGAACAGAATTTTTCGGTTGAATCAGCCGGTAATTTTCGTTCCCTGGGGAACGAAATTTCACGTTGGATCTGTTGGAAATTTTCGTTCCCCGGGGAACGAAATTTCACGGTGGATCTGTTGGAAATTTTCGTTCCCTGGGTAACGAAATTTCACGGTGGATCAGTTGGAAATTTTCGTTCCCCGGGAACGGAATTTTTCGGTTTAATCAGCCGGTAATTTTCGTTCCTCGGGGAACGAAATTTCACGGTGGATCTTTTGGAAATTTTCGTTCCCTGGGGAACGGAATTTTTCGGTTGAATCAGCCGGTAATTTTCGTTCCCCGGGGAATGAAATTTCACGGTGGATCAGTTGGTAATTTTCGTTCCCCGGGGAATGAAATTTCACGGTGGATCTGTTGGAAATTTTCGTTTCCCGTGGAACGGAATTTTTCGGTTGAATCAGCCGGTAATTTTCGTTCCCCGGGGAACGAAATTTCACGGTGGATCTGTTGGTAATTTTCGTTCCCCGGGGAACGAAATTTCACGGTGGATCTGTTGGAAATTTTCGTTCCCCGGGGAACGAAATTTCACGGTGGATCTGTAGGAAATTTTCGTTTCCAGGGGAACGGAATTTTTCGGTTGAATCAGCCGGTAATTTTCGTTCCCCGGGGAACGAAATTTCATGGTGGATCTGTTGGAAATTTTTGTTCTCCGGGGAACGAAATTTCACGGTGGATCTGTTAAAAAATTTCGTTCCCTGGAAAACGGAATTTCACGGTGGATCTGTTGGAAATTTTCGTTTCCCGGGGAACGGAATTTTTCGGTTGAATCAGCTGGTAATTTTTGTTCCCTGGGTAACGAAATTTCACGGTGGATCTGTTGGAAATTTTCGTTCCCCGGGGAACGAAATTTCACGGTGGATCTGTTGGAAATTTTCGTTCCCTGGGTAACGAAATTTCACGGTGGATCAGTTGGAAATTTTCGTTCCCCGGGAACGGAATTTTTGAGTTTAATCAGCCGGTAATTTTCATTCCCCGGGGAACGAAATTTCACGGTGGATCTGTTGGAAATTTTTGGTTCCCTGGGGAACGGAATTTTTCGGTTGAATCAGCTGGTAATTTTCGTTCCCCGGGGAATGAAATTTCACGGTGGATCAGCCGGTAATTTTCGTTCCCCGGGGAATGAAATTTCACGGTGGATCTGTTGGAAATTTTGTTCCCCAGGGAACGAAATTTCACGGTGGATCAGTTGGTAATTTTCGTTCCCTGGGGAACGAAATTTCACGGTGGATCTGTTGGAAATTTTCGTTCCCCGGGGAACGAAATTTCACGGTGGATCTGTTAAAAATTTTAGTTCCCCGGGGAACAGAATTTTTCGGTTGAATCAGCCGGTAATTTTCGTTCCCTGGGGAACGAAATTTCACGTTGGATCTGTTGGAAATTTTCGTTCCCCGGGGAACGAAATTTCACGGTGGATCTGTTGGAAATTTTCGTTCCCTGGGTAACGAAATTTCACGGTGGATCAGTTGGAAATTTTCGTTCCCCGGGAACGGAATTTTTCGGTTTAATCAGCCGGTAATTTTCGTTCCTCGGGGAACGAAATTTCACGGTGGATCTTTTGGAAATTTTCGTTCCCTGGGGAACGGAATTTTTCGGTTGAATCAGCCGGTAATTTTCGTTCCCCGGGGAATGAAATTTCACGGTGGATCAGTTGGTAATTTTCGTTCCCCGGGGAATGAAATTTCACGGTGGATCTGTTGGAAATTTTCGTTTCCCGTGGAACGGAATTTTTCGGTTGAATCAGCCGGTAATTTTCGTTCCCCGGGGAACGAAATTTCACGGTGGATCTGTTGGTAATTTTCGTTCCCCGGGGAACGAAATTTCACTGTGGATCTGTTGGAAATTTTCGTTCCCCGGGGAACGAAATTTCACGGTGGATCTGTAGGAAATTTTCGTTTCCAGGGGAACGGAATTTTTCGGTTGAATCAGCCGGTAATTTTCGTTCCCCGGGGAACGAAATTTCATGGTGGATCTGTTGGAAATTTTTGTTCTCCGGGGAACGAAATTTCACGGTGGATCTGTTAAAAAATTTCGTTCCCTGGAAAACGGAATTTCACGGTGGATCTGTTGGAAATTTTCGTTTCCCGGGGAACGGAATTTTTCGGTTGAATCAGCTGGTAATTTTTGTTCCCTGGGTAACGAAATTTCACGGTGGATCTGTTGGAAATTTTCGTTCCCCGGGGAACGAAATTTCACGGTGGATCTGTTGGAAATTTTCGTTCCCTGGGTAACGAAATTTCACGGTGGATCAGTTGGAAATTTTCGTTCCCCGGGAACGGAATTTTTGAGTTTAATCAGCCGGTAATTTTCATTCCCCGGGGAACGAAATTTCACGGTGGATCTGTTGGAAATTTTTGGTTCCCTGGGGAACGGAATTTTTCGGTTGAATCAGCTGGTAATTTTCGTTCCCCGGGGAATGAAATTTCACGGTGGATCAGCCGGTAATTTTCGTTCCCCGGGGAATGAAATTTCACGGTGGATCTGTTGGAAATTTTGTTCCCCAGGGAACGAAATTTCACGGTGGATCAGTTGGTAATTTTCGTTCCCCGGGGAACGAAATTTCACGGTGGATCTGTTGGAAATTTTCGTTCCCCGGGGAACGGAATTTTTCGGTTGAATCAGCTGGTAATTTTTGTTCCCTGGGTAACGAAATTTCACGGTGGATCTGTTGGAAATTTTCGTTCCCCGGGGAACGAAATTTCACGGTGGATCTGTTAAAAATTTTCGTTCCCCGGGGAACAGAATTTTTCGGTTGAATCAGCCGGTAATTTTCGTTCCCTGGGGAACGAAATTTCACGGTGGATCTGTAGGAAATTTTCGTTTCCAGGGGAACGGAATTTTTCGGTTGAATCAGCCGGTAATTTTCGTTCCCCGGGGAACGAAATTTCATGGTGGATCTGTTGGAAATTTTTGTTCTCCGGGGAACGAAATTTCACGGTGGATCTGTTAAAAATTTTCGTTCCCCGGAAAACGGAATTTTTCGGTTGATCAGCCGGGAATTTTCGTTCCCCGGGGAACGAAATTTCACGGTGGATCTGTAGGAAATTTTCGTTTCCAGGGGAACGGAATTTTTCGGTTGAATCAGCCGGTAATTTTCGTTCCCCGGGGAACGAAATTTCATGGTGGATCTGTTGGAAATTTTTGTTCTCCGGGGAACGAAATTTCACGGTGGATCAGTTGGAAATTTTCGTTCCCCGGGGAACAGAATTTTTCGGTTGAATCAGCCAGTAATTTTCGTTCCCCGGGGAACGAAATTTCACGGTGGATCTGTTGGAATTTTTCGTTCCCCGGGGAACGTTTTTCGGTGAATCAGCCGGGAATTTTCGTTCCCCGGGGAACGAAATTTCACGGTGGATAAGTTGGAAATTTTCGTTCCCCAGGGAACGGAATTTTTCGGTTGAATCAGCCGGTAATTTTCGTTCCCCGGGGAACAAAATTTCACGGTGGATCAGTTGGAAATTTTCGTTCCCCGGGGAACGAAATTTCATGGTGGATCAGTTGGAAATTTTCGTTCCCCGGGAACGGAATTTTTCGGTTGAATCAGCCGGTAATTTTCGTTCCCCGGGGAACGAAATTTCACGGTGGATCTGTTGGAAATTTTCGTTCCCCGGGGAACGGAATTTTTCGGTTGAATCAGCCGGTATTTTTCGTTCCCTGGGGAACGAAATTTCACGGTGGATCTGTTGGAAATTTTCGTTCCCCGGGGAACGAAATTTCACAGTGGATCTGTTAAAAATTTTCATTCCCCGGGGAACAGAATTTTTCGGTGGATCAGCCGGGAATTTTCGTTCCCCGGGGAACGAAATTTCACGGTGGATCTGTTGGAAATTTTCATTCCCCGGGGAACAGAATTTTTCGGTGGTTCAGCCGGGAATTTTCGTTCCACCATGAAATTTCGATCCACCATGAAATTTCGTTCCCCGGGGAACGAAATTTCATGGTGGATCAGTTGGAAATTTTCGTTCCCCGGGAACGGAATTTTTCGGTTGAATCAACCGGTAATTTTCGTTCCCCGGGGAACGAAATTTCACGGTGGATCTGTTGGAAATTTTCATTCCCCGGGGAACAGAATTTTTCGGTGGTTCAGCCGGGAATTTTCGTTCCACCATGAAATTTCGATCCACCATGAAATTTCGTTCCCCGGGGAACGAAATTTCATGGTGGATCAGTTGGAAATTTTCGTTCCCCGGGAACGGAATTTTTCGGTTGAATCAACCGGTAATTTTCGTTCCCCGGGGAACGAAATTTCACGGTGGATCTGTTAAAAATTTTGGTTCCCCGGGGAACAGAATTTTTCGGTGGATCAGCCGGGAGTTTTTGTTCCCCGGGGAACGAAATTTCACGGTGGATCTGTTGGAAATTTTCATTTCCCGGGGAACAGAATTTTTCGGTGGTTCAGCCGGGAATTTTCGTTCCCCGGGGAACGAAATTTCACGGTGGATCTGTTGGAAATTTTCGTTCCCCGGAGAACGAAATTTCACGGTGGATCTGTTGGAAATTTTCGTTCCCCGGGGAACGGAATTTTTCGGTTGAATCAGCCGGTAATTTTCGTTCCCTGGGGAACGAAATTTCACGGTGGATCTGTTGGAAATTTTCGTTCCCCGGAGAACGAAATTTCACGGTGGATCTGTTGAAAATTTTCGTTCCCCGGGGAACGGAATTTTTCGGTTGAATCAGCCGGTAATTTTCGTTCCCTGGGGAACGAAATTTCACGGTGGATCTGTTGGAAATTTTCGTTCCCCGGGGAACGAAATTTCACGGTGGATCTGTTAAAAATTTTAGTTCCCCGGGGAACAGAATTTTTCGGTTGAATCAGCCGGTAATTTTCGTTCCCTGGGGAACGAAATTTCACGTTGGATCTGTTGGAAATTTTCGTTCCCCGAGGAACGAAATTTCACGGTGGATCTGTTGGAAATTTTCGTTCCCTGGGTAACGAAATTTCACGGTGGATCAGTTGGAAATTTTCGTTCCCCGGGAACGGAATTTTTCGGTTTAATCAGCCGGTAATTTTCGTTCCTCGGGGAACGAAATTTCACGGTGGATCTTTTGGAAATTTTCGTTCCCTGGGGAACGGAATTTTTCGGTTGAATCAGCCGGTAATTTTCGTTCCCCGGGGAATGAAATTTCACGGTGGATCAGTTGGTAATTTTCGTTCCCCGGGGAATGAAATTTCACGGTGGATCTGTTGGAAATTTTCGTTTCCCGTGGAACGGAATTTTTCGGTTGAATCAGCCGGTAATTTTCGTTCCCCGGGGAACGAAATTTCACGGTGGATCTGTTGGTAATTTTCGTTCCCCGGGGAACGAAATTTCACGGTGGATCTGTTGGAAATTTTCGTTCCCCGGGGAACGAAATTTCACGGTGGATCTGTTGGAAATTTTCGTTCCCTGGGTAACGAAATTTCACGGTGGATCAGTTGGAAATTTTCGTTCCCCGGGAACGGAATTTTTGAGTTTAATCAGCCGGTAATTTTCATTCCCCGGGGAACGAAATTTCACGGTGGATCTGTTGGAAATTTTTGGTTCCCTGGGGAACGGAATTTTTCGGTTGAATCAGCTGGTAATTTTCGTTCCCCGGGGAATGAAATTTCACGGTGGATCAGCCGGTAATTTTCGTTCCCCGGGGAATGAAATTTCACGGTGGATCTGTTGGAAATTTTGTTCCCCAGGGAACGAAATTTCACGGTGGATCAGTTGGTAATTTTCGTTCCCCGGGGAACGAAATTTCACGGTGGATCTGTTGGAAATTTTCGTTTCCCGGGGAACGGAATTTTTCGGTTGAATCAGCTGGTAATTTTTGTTCCCTGGGTAACGAAATTTCACGGTGGATCTGTTGGAAATTTTCGTTCCCCGGGGAACGAAATTTCACGGTGGATCTGTTAAAAATTTTCGTTCCCCGGGGAACAGAATTTTTCGGTTGAATCAGCCGGTAATTTTCGTTCCCTGGGGAACGAAATTTCACGGTGGATCTGTAGGAAATTTTCGTTTCCAGGGGAACGGAATTTTTCGGTTGAATCAGCCGGTAATTTTCGTTCCCCGGGGAACGAAATTTCATGGTGGATCTGTTGGAAATTTTTGTTCTCCGGGGAACGAAATTTCACTGTGGATCTGTTAAAAATTTTCGTTCCCCGGAAAACGGAATTTTTCGGTTGATCAGCCGGGAATTTTCGTTCCCCGGGGAACGAAATTTCACGGTGGATCTGTAGGAAATTTTCGTTTCCAGGGGAACGGAATTTTTCGGTTGAATCAGCCGGTAATTTTCGTTCCCCGGGGAACGAAATTTCATGGTGGATCTGTTGGAAATTTTTGTTCTCCGGGGAACGAAATTTCACGGTGGATCTGTTAAAAATTTTCGTTCCCCGGGGAACGCAATTTTTCGGTGGATCAGCTGGGAATTTTCGTTCCCCGGGGAACGAAATTTCACGGTGGATCAGTTGGAAATTTTCGTTCCCCGGGGAACGAAATTTCACGGTGGATCTGTTGGAAATTTTCGTTCCCCAGGGAACAAAATTTTTTGGTGGATCAGCCGGAAATTTCGTTCGCCGGGGAACGAAATTTCACGGTGGATCAGTTGGAAATTTTTGTTCACCGGGGAACGAAATTTCACGGTGGATCAGTTGGAAATTTTCGTTCCCCGGGGAACGAAATTTCACGGTGGATCTGTAGGAAATTTTCGTTTCCAGGGGAACGGAATTTTTCGGTTGAATCAGCCGGTAATTTTCGTTCCCCGGGGAACGAAATTTCACGGTGGATCAGCCGGTAATTTTCGTTCCCCGGGGAATGAAATTTCACGGTGGATCTGTTGGAAATTTTGTTCCCCAGGGAACGAAATTTCACGGTGGATCAGTTGGTAATTTTCGTTCCCCGGGGAACGAAATTTCACGGTGGATCTGTTGGAAATTTTCGTTTCCCGGGGAACGGAATTTTTCGGTTGAATCAGCTGGTAATTTTTGTTCCCTGGGTAACGAAATTTCACGGTGGATCTGTTGGAAATTTTCGTTCCCCGGGGAACGAAATTTCACGGTGGATCTGTTAAAAATTTTCGTTCCCCGGGGAACAGAATTTTTCGGTTGAATCAGCCGGTAATTTTCGTTCCCTGGGGAACGAAATTTCACGGTGGATCTGTAGGAAATTTTCGTTTCCAGGGGAACGGAATTTTTCGGTTGAATCAGCCGGTAATTTTCGTTCCCCGGGGAACGAAATTTCATGGTGGATCTGTTGGAAATTTTTGTTCTCCGGGGAACGAAATTTCACTGTGGATCTGTTAAAAATTTTCGTTCCCCGGAAAACGGAATTTTTCGGTTGATCAGCCGGGAATTTTCGTTCCCCGGGGAACGAAATTTCACGGTGGATCTGTAGGAAATTTTCGTTTCCAGGGGAACGGAATTTTTCGGTTGAATCAGCCGGTAATTTTCGTTCCCCGGGGAACGAAATTTCATGGTGGATCTGTTGGAAATTTTTGTTCTCCGGGGAACGAAATTTCACGGTGGATCTGTTAAAAATTTTCGTTCCCCGGGGAACGCAATTTTTCGGTGGATCAGCTGGGAATTTTCGTTCCCCGGGGAACGAAATTTCACGGTGGATCAGTTGGAAATTTTCGTTCCCCGGGGAACGAAATTTCACGGTGGATCTGTTGGAAATTTTCGTTCCCCAGGGAACAAAATTTTTTGGTGGATCAGCCGGAAATTTCGTTCGCCGGGGAACGAAATTTCACGGTGGATCAGTTGGAAATTTTTGTTCACCGGGGAACGAAATTTCACGGTGGATCAGTTGGAAATTTTCGTTCCCCGGGGAACGAAATTTCACGGTGGATCTGTAGGAAATTTTCGTTTCCAGGGGAACGGAATTTTTCGGTTGAATCAGCCGGTAATTTTCGTTCCCCGGGGAACGAAATTTCATGGTGGATCTGTTGGAAATTTTTGTTCTCCGGGGAACGAAATTTCATGGTGCATCAGTTGGAAATTTTCGTTCCCCGGGGAACGAAATTTCACGGTGGATCTGTTGGAAATTTTCGTTCCCCAGGGAACGGAATTTTTTGGTGGATCAGCCGGAAATTTCGTTCCCCGGGGAACGAAATTTCACGGTGGATCAGTTGGAAATTTTCGTTCACCGGGGAACGAAATTTCACGGTGGATCTGTAGGAAATTTTCGTTTCCAGGGGAACGAAATTTTTCGGTTGAATCAGCCGGTAATTTTCGTTCCCCGGGGAACGAAATTTCATGGTGGATCTGTTGGAAATTTTCGTTCTCCGGGGAACGAAATTTCATGGTGCATCAGTTGGAAATTTTCGTTCCCCGGGGAACGAAATTTCACGGTGGATCTGTTGGAAATTTTCGTTCCCCAGGGAACGGAATTTTTTGGTGGATCAGCCGGAAATTTCGTTCCCCGGGGAACGAAATTTCACGGTGGATCAGTTGGAAATTTTCGTTCACCGGGGAACGAAATTTCACGGTGGATCAGTTGGAAATTTTTGTTCCCCGGGGAACGAAATTTCACGGTGGATCTGTAGGAAATTTTCGTTTCCAGGGGAACGGAATTTTTCGGTTGAATCAGCCGGTAATTTTCGTTCCCCGGGGAACGAAATTTCATGGTGGATCTGTTGGAAATTTTTGTTCTCCGGGGAACGAAATTTCACGGTGGATCTGTTAAAAAATTTCGTTCCCTGGAAAACGGAATTTTTCGGTTGATCAGCCGGGAATTTTCGTTCCCCGGGGAACGAAATTTCACGGTGGATCAGTTGGAAATTTTCGTTCCCCGGGGAACGAAATTTCACGGTGGATCTGTTGGAAATTTTCGTTCCCCAGGGAACGGAATTTTTTGGTGGATCAGCCGGAAATTTCGTTCCCCGGGGAACGAAATTTCACGGTGGATCAGTTGAAAATTTTCGTTCACCGGGGAACAAAATTTCACGGTGGATCAGTTGGAAATTTTTGTTCCCCGGGGAACGAAATTTCACGGTGGAATAATTTGGAAATTTTCGTTCCCCGGGAACGGAATTTTTCGGTGGATCAGCCGGGAATTTTCGTTCCCCGAGGAACGAAATTTCACGGTGGATCTGTTGGAAATTTTCGTTCCCCGGGGAACGGAATTTTTCGGTGGATCAGCCGGGAATTTTCGTTCCTCGGGGAACGAAATTTCACGGTGGATCTGTTGGAAATTTTCATTCCCCGGGGAACGGAATTTTTCGGTGGTTCAGCCGGGAATTTTCGTTCCCCGGGGAACGAAATTTCACGGTGGATCAGTTGAAAATTTTTGTTCCCCGGGGAACGAAATTTTTCGGTTGAATCAGCCGGTAATTTTCGTTCCCCGGGGAACGAAATTTCACGGTGGATCTGTAGGAAATTTTCGTTTCCAGGGGAACGGAATTTTTCGGTTGAATCAGCCGGTAATTTTCGTTCCCCGGGGAACGAAATTTCATGGTGGATCTGTTGGAAATTTTTGTTCTCCGGGGAACAAAATGTCACGGTGGATCTGTTAAAAATTTTCGTTCCCCGGGGAACGGAATTTTTCAGTGGATCAGCCGGGAATTTTCGTTCCCCGGGGAACAAAATTTCACGGTGGATCAGTTTGAAATTTTCGTTCCCCGGGGAACGAAATTTCACAGTGGATCTGTTGGAAATTTTCGTTCCCCAGGGAACGGAATTTTTTGGTGGATCAGCCGGAAATTTCGTTCCCCGGGGAACGAAATTTCACGGTGGATCAGTTGGAAATTTTCGTTCACCGGGGAACGAAATTTCACGGTGGATCAGTTGGAAATTTTTGTTCCCCGGGGAACGAAATTTCACGGTGGATCTGTAGGAAATTTTCGTTTCCAGGGGAACGGAATTTTTCGGTTGAATCAGCCGGTAATTTTCGTTCCCCGGGGAACGAAATTTCATGGTGGATCTGTTGGAAATTTTTGTTCTCCGGGGAACGAAATTTCACGGTGGATCTGTTGGAAATTTTCGTTCCCCAGGGAACGAAATTTTTTGGTGGATCAGCCGGAAATTTCGTTCCCCGGGGAACGAAATTTCACGGTGGATCAGTTGGAAATTTTCGTTCACCGGGGAACGATCAGTTGGAAATTTTCGTTCCCCGGGGAACGGAATTTTTCGGTGGTTCAGCCGGGAATTTTCGTTCCCCGGGGAACGAAATTTCACGGTGGATCAGTTGGAAATTTTCGTTTTCCGGGGAACGAAATTTTACGGTGGATCTGTTGGAAATTTTCGTTCCCCGAACGGAATTTTTCGGTGGATCAGCCGGGAATTTTCGTTCCCCGGGGAACGAAATTTCACGGTGGATCAGTTGGAAATTTTTGTTCCCCGGGGAACGAAATTTCACGGTGGAATAATTTGGAAATTTTCGTTCCCCGGGGAACGGAATTTTTCGGTGGATCAGCCGAAAATTTTTGTTCCCCGAGGAACGAAATTTCACGGTGGATCTGTTGGAAATTTTCGTTCCCCGGGGAACGGAATTTTTCGGTGGATCAGCCGGGAATTTTCGTTCCCCGGGGAACGAAATTTCACGGTGGATCTGTTGGAAATTTTTGTTCCCCGGGGAACGAAATTTTTCGGTTGAATCAGCCGGTAATTTTCGTTCCCCGGGGAACGAAATTTCATGGTGGATCTGTTGAAAATTTCGTTCCCCGGGGAACGGAATTTTTCTGTGAATCAGCTGGTAATTTTCGTTCCCCGGGGAACGAAATTTCACGGTGGATCTGTTGGAAATTTTTGTTCCCCGGGCACGTAAAATCTCAGCAGGCCGTCAGGAATGTTTGTTTCCTGGGGCACGAAAGAACTCCATGGCTCTTCACTGACATATATATCTCTAGCTGACTCCATACTGCATGGCTCCTCTGTAATATCTCTAGCTTACTTCATGCTATATGGCTCCTCTGAAATATCTCTAGCTTACTTCATGCTATATGGCTCCTCTGAAATATCTCTAGCTTACTTCATGTTTTATGGCTCCTCTGAAATATCTCTAGCTTACTTCATGCTTTATGGCTCCTCACTGGCATATCTATAGCTAGCTGGCTCCATATCATACTGCATGGCTTCGAATTCTCACTGCATTTGAGTATAAGAGTCCATGCATTTTGTGTTGCTCTAATATGCACATTCAGTGTCAGAAAGGTGTAGCTATTATGCTACAGTATAAAGCTAAGTTGCCTTCTGGATCAGTACTAGTATGTCAGAAGCCTACACTTATATACACATTTAGCTGCGATGTTTTTAGATATAATCCACAGAGTTGATCGAACCTTGATGCTAATACAGGCTGGGTCCTTGCAATTGCGTACTCCCCTTGTAGACTGCAATGACCACTCTATATACACTTAAGGACCTTAATTAATGCTCAAGTTGGATAATATTGATTGAGCTCTGAGGCCATGCCAGCCAACCATGTGGTGAACCCTTCAACCATATGCTCAGCCTGTCTGTCTGGACCATAGTGCATGCCATGGGGCCTTCCTTAATTCTAAACCACCTTCTGCAGCAGAAATCCCCCCCCCCCCCACACACACACACACATTAAAGGTCACTCAGTCACAAAAGCATGATTGCGGGGTGTATGCATTAATACAAGAGTCCAAACGACATCATCATGATGACGGCGTGACAATCATGAGGTAATGAAATTATTATCAAACTCAACAATATAGTCTACAGTATCAATCACTTCCAGTCAAGCAAATTAAATGGTGATCACTCACTCAATGGGTTACTCCAACCTACACCCAGGGCTCCCACCCACCCCACACTCTTCCCAGGATGTTGGGGTCAGTGGCGTGGTCAATGAGGCAGTCCACTTGCTCCTCGATGGAGGTACATCGCTCTCCAACTCGAGCTCTCTTGTTCTGTCCTTTTTCTCCCATGAGAATCTTCTCCATTGAAGAGTACTCCTGGCTGCGTCCATGGCCCAACCTCAGGTCAGTCCTGCACAGTATGTCATACGTGTAAGAGTAAAACTTGAAGTAAAATTGGGATACTTCTGGGGAGACACTGGCTGCCTTGCAAGAGAGAACTAGTATGAACGAACACGGCTCAAATTGTCGACGAATAGTTTAGGTCCTTCTGAAGACCTTCACAAAATAAAAACATGCTCCTGGAAAATATGGCGCTATAATATGATACTATACGTATACATCAGGCCTCACCGCATAATGTGAGCCGGGTTGTAACGGTGAAGCCTCTTCTCTGCTTGCTTAATCTTCTCCTTCGGATACCAAGTTCCCTCCTGAGAGTCTGCAGGTCACAGCATATTATAGTGCTGAACTACCTATATAGCTAGCTAGCTAGCTTACAACAGAAGATTCCAGTGACTTACATTCTTCTGCATCCAACTTTTGAAACTTGGCCTGCTTTCTTGCATTGGACTAGAGGGGGGGGGGGGATATGGAAAAGAGGGAACAGCAGTAATTTTCATTTCTGAACCCCAATAGGGTCCATATCAACTGAAAATATGCCTGTACATGTACTCATTAGCTTTATAGTTGGATATTGTATTCAGATGCTGCCTACTATTCAAGAGTAGTGGTGACTGTACTTGAAGGGGCCATGTGCTATCAACACACACCTTCCAGTCCACCGATGGCTCCTTCACAAACACATCCATCATGTTCAGCAGCAGTTCCGGGGAATTTCCCAGCGCTCTGAGAGTGTGCACCATGCAGCTCCTGAGCTGGCCCGATTCCAGGTGGGGTTGCAGGAAGTTGGTAATTTGTGGTGTCAGCCGGAACGGCATCAGTTCGGGGATAGGAAGAAACTGGTGTGGGAGAATAAGCAGAGTTCACTACTTGTGTTTTATGACACTGTGGTCGAATGTACGTCTCAAAAGAGTAGTACATTGTACATATAGTATAGTTTCATGAACTAGTGGGGAGCCTGCGAATAAGGCTATGTATTGCATTAGCCTCAAATCCAGGCCTTCCTCTCACTTGTAAAATTTTTCGCGAGTGTGAGGAAGGCCTGGGTTCGAGGCTAGTGTTGCATCATAAAGAAGTAATTGTTACATGCACTAGCTGAAACATGCACACACGTTTGTCTGTCTGTGCATCCGCACTTATCACATGTGCAGTATTATGCCACACCTTACAATGCAACTGTGGCAAAAAAAATTCTACAGCTAGCTAGCTAGCTTAATTTTATGTTGCCTAGATGGTGTGAAAATTACACATTACAGTTCTACAACTGTGCATGCATTTAGTTCGTCTGACCTGAAAAGCTACTGGCTGTTTAGATATGAAATATCTGGTTCAGTTGTTCACTAACATGTTTTTGCTAGCGTATATTTAGTAAAATCTCTATTAGACATTCTCAGCACCTGGGTCGCAGTTCCAAAGGCATGTCCAAAATCGATGCCAATGATACCTCCATTCCCAAGGTCCACCATAAAGTTGGAGAGATGGCGGTCCCCTATCCCCGGCACATACTGACACACTGATACTGTAGCCAGGGTCTGAACAAAGTGTGAGCGCAGGGTCAGGAAGGCCTCGGGCGACACTGCCAGCTGCATGTAGGCACGCCTGGCGAGAGACGAGAAGGCTGGTGTCCATGTATTCTTTGAATTAGGGTAAGACCACACAAATGCAGTATATAATAGATAAACCACGGTAGCCAGGGATTTATGGTCCATAAAACTGCCTGAACCCGAGGGCGAGGGCTGTTTATGGCCATAAATCCCAGCTGGCTACCATGGTTTATCTGTTATATTCTTTTAGCGGAAGTATTATACAGGTGCAAAACAATGGGCATCCTTGTTAACATAATTCAGATCCAGACTATGTGGAGCCACCCATTATTTAAGCGGAAGTATTATACAGGTGCAAAACAATGGGCATCCTTGTTAACATAATTCAGATCCAGACTATGTGGAGCCACCCATTATTCTCTATTTGAGATTTCACTTGTTACATATTGACAACTTCCTGCCCTGAAGGCTGGAGTATAACTTCTTGTCCTGTCAGTATATGGGATTTATTACCCACCTGTTACTATAGAAACAAGGGTGAAGTGGAGAATATGTATAATTATACCACATTACATCACATCCAAGGTGTTTGATTGGAGCAGAAGCGGAGTATAAAGGGTCATATACCACGTTTATGTTTTCATGTTTTATTATACTACTTTCATGTTTTCATGTATTATGACATCGTAAATAACTGCTGCCTCTGGGAATGCTAGCCCAGCGTTTCTAGGTACCTACTCCACTGATTGGTCAAATGTTGTATAAGCCGGATATACCACGCCTACTCGGAGTATAAACGCGATATACTCCGCTAGGCTGTTTACCCTCGGCTATCGCCTCGGGTAAACCGTCTAGCGGAGTATATCTGCGTTTATACTCCTCGTAGACGTGGTATATCCTATACTTATTTCACAGCTCTGAACACACCTCAAGAGATCCCACGGTACAGTGCTCACTTTCCTACGGAACTCCCTCTCGACTTCTGTCCTGTTTGCCTTTCTGTGAGTAACGTATTATTGCATTAAAATTACAGCCAAAGAAAATGTATACACACCCACAAAGTGTATAAATACCTGTACATTCCTTTATACATCTCAGGATGGTTGCTTGATCCATACTTCCTCAGCCAACTCATATGCCAGTTTAAACCATTCCTAAAATATATAAATACGTGTACGTGCGAGCTATAAGTATGTGCTGAATTAAACATTAAAACAAGCGTGTATGCCATACGAGAAGGTTTTCCTCTCCTCTTCAGCTAATGCAGCTTGCAAGAAGTCCTTAAGTGGTTTAGTGTTCTCCACCCACTCAATCAACCCGACCCTGCAAACAAAGAGGACTCTTTTAAAAAAAATAGGATATGGTGCCTCGATAATGTGTGCATGTTACCTGGGTGTCATGGGTACAACTTGGTATGTTTTGAGTTTCAGTTCCCTCTGGTAGCATGCCGAGTCCTCCATCAGAATTTTATTCATGGCATCGTAAAGCTATATACGTACATAACACAGGGATGATAGTTATAAGTGACATAAATAGTTGAATTTAAGGGCTGATTATCGAGCAAGCCCTACACCACGAGCTAGCTGTTTAAGTTTTCTATGCAAGCAGTAAACTTTGAACTGTTGTCCAAACAGCTAACTCACAATTGCGATGCAATGTGCTACAAATTCTTTGTTGAACTAAAAAATATACTGAGTATCCACTTAAATTTCTGATACGGATCAATAAGAACAGCCTGCACATATCCGACTGGCCTGTTCTATCCTCTGGTCCACCCTGAGGTCCTCCCCTCCCTTCACCAGGAACATGTACTCCCTCTCATCATCCCCACGGATGGTAATCCTCTTTGGTTTGCGGAGAGAGCTCAGCACTAGTACCTGCGTATGCAAGAAAGATTAAATGAATTGCTGAAGTAAAGGTCAGTTGCCAGGACCGTTGTATGTTAAAGGCACAGTATGGCCAGTACATCAAGACAGTTTGATGTTGACCTTCTAATAACCAGATGTCTTTTAGCTAGGTCCAGGCTCATTATACTGCTTGTGTACTTTCCAATTACAGCACCAGGATGCCTGCTTTCAAAATTGCTCATGCATAGAGCACAAATAATCGTCTTGTAGTGCATGAAATACCTTTTCATCAAATCCTGAGATCTTGACGTGGTATTCGGGCAAGGGCTTAGACTTCCCATCATACTGACCTGCAAAATCAACACAACTTACCATTTTTACAAAAGTGTCCAACAATATCCTAGAATATACCAAATAATTATATCAACAACATCAGCTACATACTCAAACCCTCACGCCAAACTCTCAGAGCCACATGAACTACCCAAGTCACACACTAACCAGGTATTTCGATGGTCTCAGAGTAGTGGGAGCCCTGAAACTCATGCAGCCACGGGGAGTATTCCTTCAGGAGCCCGGATCCCGTTGTTTTGTTGAGGCCGGGCCGCATTGCCTCAAACAGCAGGTTATAGTGGCTGTTAAAGTCAGTTCCTTTCATCTTCAATAGCTTGCTGCCATCCTTGCCAAATTTATCTTCAATCTTCTTTACGTATTCCTACATACACAACATAGCTTAATAGCTATATCTGTTTCCATACATGTACACATGCATGCAGATATTTATTAATTAGCTAACTTTGTTTCAAACTCACTGCTATCATTCATACTCACTTGGGCAAACTTCTTCTGCCTCTGCCCAACTTGCACAGAGGGGGTTGCTGTGCCAAAGAGTGAACTGCTGGCACCAGTTTCCCACGCCTTTAATGAAAGAAAAACACAAAAAAAGTAGTAAATTGCCCCACATCTCTAATCAATCCTGCGAGAAGCTATATACACACATACCCTATAATCCAGCAGGTGAGAGTAAATTTGCTTCCACATCTTCTTGATCTGAGCGTCACTCCGCTTGCTCACTGTCTGCTCCATCACGGGCTTCAGTTCATTGTCTACAAAGTCCTACAGTAGATGCATAATAGTAGAAAGTGTATTAATTAATGTTAGGTGTGGATACGTACTGACAGTACACTGCCTGTGTCTCATACGCTGCCCTGTGCACATTACTGCATGAAGCTAGCTACTGACCTTCCAAACCAGCTCGGGAGAACAGAGGAGCTCGAGAGAAGCCACAAAGTCACTAATCAGCTTGCTGTCAACTTTGGCTTTCAGCCTAGTAATAAACATACTCAGTAAATAAATAGAAACAACACGCCTTCATAATAATGGCAAAGCAATAGAATCTTATTTAAGAGTCGATCTTAGTGTTGTGCATACTCACTTCTCTACGGCCTCCTGGTTCGTCTGGCCCGTGGGGCTGGAATCAAACTTAAAATCACTGCTACTGATCTTAAAGGGATAGCACAGTGCCTAGAAAGAGAATACAGAAGAACTATAGTAATAGAACATGTACGGTCACATATTGTGTGCTCTATGTATGTAGGTTATACAGAAGCTATGCAGTGTACAAAATAACAGCCGGTCATCGGTCAATTTCCGACCATTCCATGGAAATGACTGCGCAAACTGTTGCTTGGTCGGTCTCACCGTCCGATCATATCCTTGTTTGTGCAAGCACATCGTGCAAACTAGGCTGCAATAGCGGACCAGGCTCCTATGGCCCAGAGAGATGGACCCCGAATGCAATCACATCCTATATAGCTTCCCCCAGCCCAAAAAATATGTCCGAACAAAATTGAGAATTGTCCAACCAAAATTCAGTTTGGTCTGCCAAATGACCTAGCATAATTTAAACCTTATTTTGTACACTGCTATATATTGTCATTGTATTCCCATTCTCAAGCATTAAACATCAGTCTATGAGCTCCCTCAGCTTTGTTGCTTCCAGTATCTAAAGACATTCCGAAGCCTGGGGAGAGGATATATACTGTGCATACAGAAGAAGTGTGTAGGTAATGCCGCAAGTGTACTCCCTGCACAACTACAATATATTCACAGTTAGCAGACACCATGGAGACTTGGTTGCTGTAGTTTCAAATTGATAATTTGCACTATGCTATGCTCAAATGCCTATTTTGAATGACCAAATTTTATAATATACAATCATAGTAAGTAACTAATCACCACTTTGAGGCCTAACTCCTACCTACATACTCAGACATCTGCCATTCAGGCAACCACCAAGTAGTCATATACACATTTTATGTAGCTGGAATGCACACGTAATATAGCTTCCCTGACCTGTGGATAGTCAGTTGCAATTGACAGGAGGATGCTGTGCACGGCTGCCCCCTCTGGTTTGTCCAAGATGGCCACCATCTGGCTGATCCAGCTGATGAACATCCAGTTGGGGACTTCTGAGGCCTGCATCAGCAAACAGTCAATGAGAGGGATTTAAGAGGGGAAAATTTGCTCCCCTCTTTAAAACTTTTAAGCCAGCTACATAATTATTCGAGCCATCGATACACAGTTATCTACAAAGAGCAACCTTTTCCATACCACTCTTTTAACCCTTTCACCGATAGAGACCTGCTTCCATAAGGCCCATATAAACTTAATATGGTGTTATATATTAGGCGTTAATATAAAGTATGGGCATTCTTTTGTTTCTTTGGGCAGTAAAGTGGCCTATACCAGTGAAAGGGTCAAGGTTTAACATCGATCGTTTCATAGACATTGCCTCTGCTAGGTGTTCAGCACTATCGATGTACCTTCTTCTTAAAGGCATCCAAAGTGTTGGGATGAAGCTCCACTATCTGCAGCAGCCGTGGGAACCTCTGTGTGGCCGCCTTAGAGCTGTACATCATCGCCTTAAGAGAATATGTCACCACCACACTGGGGAATTGCTACATGTATGGTACGAAACAACAGAAATATACATGAGAACAGTATAACACTAAATGGAAGAAGGGCTAATCGTAAATACCGTAGGACCTACGGTATTTACGATTAGCCCTTCTTCCATTTAGTGTTATACTGTTCTCATGTATATTTCTGTTAAAACCGGTCCTGGACCGGTTTTAATTGTGATGATTGCAAATTGCGAGTGTTTAGTGTTAAAGATGAAGATGCAAACACCAGAACACAATCATTTGTTACGCATTACACAGACACATATACATGACACAATTATTAAATACGCAATTCACCTTCAAAAACCCAGAAACGCAATGACTTTACTATGCAACAAAAACCGGTCCTACGGTAACTGCTAGTATTTATAAGCAAACTTACAGATGTATCCAGTGGTGTAGATGATTCTAAGGAAGGAAAAAAAAAAACAGGTAGCTTGGCAAATGCTCACTTGAGATTTACTGCTTGTTGCTATGCTCCCGCCTTACCCTCATCCTCAACAGCTCTCAGAGCCCTGTCACAGAAGGAAGCCATGTCATCCAGAGCCTGGACCATCCCTCCACTCTCCCCCGTAGCCCTGTGTTCTGCCGTACCACACTTCAGTCCCAGCTTGAGGGAATTCAGAGCTCTTAGGAGTAGCTTGTGAGAGACCTGGCAGACGGTTTGGGGTAATTTATATGACACAGAGTAGCAAATACGTCCAAATTAATGCATGCAGCTGTAAATGTTTTATCATAAGTGCATGTACTTGACAAACTAATACAGTGGAACCCCTCTATTGTAGACACCTTGGGGACCTGCTAAAGTGTCCTGTATAGAGAGGTGCCCTTATTTCAGGGGTAAAGTTTCAGCATATAATTGAGACACAGCAAAGCATCCTTAATACAGAGCTGTCCTTATTTCAGGAGTGCCCTTTAAGAGGGGTCCCACTGTATATGTATACCTCCTCTGGAGAGAGCTTGCTATCGGCTACTCCAATGGCATTGCTGAGATGCTTGAGTCGGGCATCAGGCAGAACATCTAATATCAAGGACCCTGGAGGTATAGAAAATTGGATAGCAGTTACTCTTTATGCGTAACTAGAATCCAACAGTTATGCTGCACTTCTGCAGCAATACTGCAACTGAAAGGCTAAGGCCAGGGAACGAGTCAAAGTACATAAAAAATGGAATGGTCAAAATTAACGCTTCCCTTGATAGTTTCCCAAATGTACAGATCGAGGCTTGTCATGCCAACCCAGTTCCCCTCACCTTCCTCCCTGAAGGCATTGGCCAAGAGGTCAAACAGTCTTCCTTCTAGGAGGTGGTGTGTTCGTCCGAGGCGATGGCTGCTGGAAACTACTGGCTCCTTCCCACTGGAGCCTAGGGGGAAAAGCAGCAGACAAATAGCTATTAAACAAAATTCTGGTAATGGCCTCTCCACATATAACAGTCATGTCATATCAAATGATGCACTGCTCAGTGAGGGAATACACAAATGGCATCACATCTTCCTATAGCCTACCCAGCCTCTCCATAAGAGCGAGAGTGGGTTCGATCTTGGAGGGGGAAGGGTCCTGGTGTGCCTGCTGGAGCCGCATCTCTGTTACATTGTGCAGCCACTGGAGCTGGAGCTGTTGGTCAGAGGGAAAGTGCTGGCAGAAAAAAAAGGCAAAATTCGAATGTATTATATATGAAGGGCTGAAAACCAGAGTGGTTTAACCCAAATAAAGAAACTTCCTCCTCCCAAACTTGAGACAAAAAATATAACGTGAACACCTGATCTGAGTAGCTATGGGGGTAGGAGTTAGACCACAAAGTGGTGAGTTGTTATTCCTACGGTATTTGGCATTCCATACATGTACAAATCTACAAATTGTGAGTCTACATTGCAAATTTCTGTGAGATGATAAGCTTTCTGAGAGAATAACGAAATCCCGAAAAATCGGGACCCAGCTGGGGATTGAACCCAGGACCTTATGAATACTAGTCAGATGCTCTTACCAATTGAGCTACTGGAGCCCCTTGGCAGAGGAGCAGTAGGCAAGCTTTATATAGCCACTAAACCTGCTAGTAGCACTTGCCAGTAGGACCCAGCCAATTCCAACTGTAATTACTCTCTCATTAGGCCATCCCCCCTCTCCTAAACACGAGGAACGTGCTACACCCAGACTTAGTCTGAATAAGCCTGCCGGGGTAATTAAACCACCAAGGGACACAGAACTGAAAACTAAGTAGTCACATTGCAAACTTCTGTGAGATGATAAGCTTTCTGAGAGAGTAACCCAAAAATGGGACCAGCTGGGGACTCAACATAGTAACTGGAGAAGGTTCCAGGAACCTGACGTTCCTGGAACCTTTTCCAGTTACTATGTTGACTGAGGTTCCTGGAACCTTCTCCAGTTACTATGTTGAGTCTTTTGATAGCAGATGAAAGACTGGCAAAAATGTATAACATGTAACTGGATAAGGTTCCAGGAACCAGGTAGGAGTTAGACCTACAAGTGGTTCCAGGAACCAGGTAGGAGTTAGACATACAAGTGGTTACAATACTTGACATGTCATACATTTTTGTGAGTCTTTCATCTGCTCAAGTCGAAACACCACTTCAAGGTCTAACTCCTACCTGGTTCCTGGAACCTTTTCCAGTTACTATGTTGAGTCCCTTGATAGCAGATGAAAGACTCACAAAAACGTAGACATGTCAAGTATTGTAGTCAAAACACCACTTCGATGTCTAACTCCTACCTACATACTCTGACATCTACAATTCAGGTAATTATGCACTTTCCAGTAACTACTTGATTTTGGGTTGGCCAACTATATAGGGCTCTCAGCCCCTCATATGTGGCAGTCCCGTGTTGAAAACCAAGTATTTTTCCATTGTGTATTTCAATCGAGTCATTGAGTTTGGAAAACCGATTTCTCTGAACTTTTACTGACGCTTATATGCTCTGTGTAGAGTTGCTGTATTTACACCATGCCTTTAAGGCCCACCTTTAACACATAGAACCAATTAGTTACTATGCAGAAAAGTGAGAACCTGCTTTAACAAGTAGAGCATTCTCACTTCACTAATGGCCCTCTCCGTGAGGTGCAGATACTTCCTCGCCACAGCATAATTGGACTGCTGCCTTGCACTGTCGGCAATCCTGAGGTAGAGATTGGTAAACTCCCGAGAGAATCTCTCCTTGAGCGCAGGAAGGCTGACCCCTGTCTCCACCCCTTTCCCATCAACCCCATCGGGCTGGCTGTGAGAGGTGCTCGCAGTGGCTGCTGAAGTTGAGCTGCTGTGAAAACGTTCCAGAAGCTTCCTCATCATCATGCACCTAAGGTATGAGTGGGAGGGAAATATACAACCGTCATTTTAGGGGTGGATCATTTTATATGCGCTGGACTAAAACTCATACTCTTATGGTTATAGCGTACCTGCTGGTCACAATGTCGTCCCACACAGAGATGGAGTCTAGCTTGGGGTGAGGGAATCGAGAGGCCCACTTTTCCAGCAGTCCATCCACTGCTCTAGTGGAGTCAAAATTGGCTAGAAAGGGAAGAGAGAAGGGGAGCAGAGGATTAGTATTTTCTGACACTGTCAGGTGCACATATGATTCAGGAGGGTGCATCATAGCCAAGTGCTTATCCTCAGTTTAGTGCATTTTTTGGAAAGACAAATTCTATTTGGGTCCACACTGGAGATCCCATAAGAGATTAAGAGATCTCCTATAGTATTGGCCAGACTCCAATAAGAACCCAATTATCGTTACTGTCATCAATGTGCTGTATGCATATACCTGAGATAGCCATGAGGCTGAGGTACTCTTTCATCTCAGCCAAAGTCTGCAGGCCCTGGAGCCGAGCTGCCCGGCTCTTGGCCAGGAGTTTGTCCAGATTTGACCAGTCCTATTTTGGAAGAAGGGCCTTTAAACAGATCGTGTTCTATACATAGAAACCATTCAGCATTATGGTTAGACACACATACATGGGCATTAGTATCACATATTTCACAGACCATTAGGTCCAGAGTATTTAGCTTAGTATCAAGGATACACAGCTAAAAAAACTGGGAGTACAGCATGCAATAGAGAGGCTAGAAAGCACTGCACTGCAAAATCTTCATATATCGAGCATAGGAAAATTATATGCCGCAGCAGTCACAAAGTCTATTGAAATTCTGCAGCTAGATAGCTCACACATTCAGAGTGGCTGTTACTACAGTAAGGGTGCACACTATCTTTAGCTACCAGCCGCCAGGTTTCTGCATTACCTGAAGGAAGGACTGCAGGCAGTTGCCAGAGTAGTACCTCGCCCGATCCAGGTCATCCTTGAGAATGCTATAGAGTGCCAATTCTGTGGAAAATCGCGACTCCAAGAAAGCCATCTTTTCTGGGTTTTGGAGCGCCCTGTCGAGGAAGGAGCTGAAGGCATCGTCGTCCTGTCCACTGCAAGCTAGCTTCAGCTTTGAGCGTATCAGGGAAGGCAGGTAGTGCTCCTGTGTGTGTGTGTGTGTGTGTGTGTGTGTGTGTGTGTGTGTGTGTGTGTGTGTGTGTGTGTGTGTGTGTGTGTGTGTGTGCGTGTGCATGTGTATGTGTGTGTGTGTTGATGGTAAGTAGGCACACATTCACATGATAGAGTGAAAAAACAGAAAACATACTGTAGAACTATCCCAAATATATCATGCATGCAATAACATCGAACAGAGCTGACACATTCATCGTACGTACCTGGTAGTAAGAATCTTCCCAGATCTTGTCTAGTTTTGGTGAGGGGCTGTCGTCAATGTTTACCAGGATGGCTTTTTCAAGATCACCCCATTCTGTCAAGTGACTATAGCACTGCAATGTGTGTGCACATGTATAATAATTTCCGGACCATCATTCCGTGCTTGAAAGAACACTGCTTCCCCCAGAGTCTTGTGCATACAATATACACAGAACACTTCAATAGGCAAACTCACGGCCAGGAGAGAGTCATCCCAGAGGTCTTCCTCCACTTGTGTGGGGTCTCCGTCGGCCCAGTCCTCACAGCTCATGGCCTGACAGGGGCAGAGGAGCTTCCACTGACAGGTCTAAAAGACAGCTAGTGCACACCAGCCCGTGTCCCAGCAGCATTTTGGGTAGCAACTTTGTGAAAATCCCAAAAATCATAAAATCTGATTTAGTCATATAATTATGCAGGTGCACACAGTTTAGACACAACAGATATACAAGTTCAACATACTGCTATGACTTGCACATGTGCATTGCTAGGTAAGAATGGCCTATTAGGTCCATTGTTGACAGGTCTCCCTGAGCGTGAATGCACAGCCTTAAAGTCAAGGTAATCCAAAAGGATCAATATTGGTGACTCTTCGAAAACCTGCTTATGTACATAAGTGAGAATGCTGTGCCCCACCGACCTCCTTGTACGACTGCAGAGCCTCCAGGTAGTCTCCCCTCTCCTCCGCCAGCAAGGCCTTCCGGGTGGGAACCTTGGTGCCGACGTGACTGCTGAATACCCCCCGGAGGACGTCGTATGCACCCAAGGACTTGTACAACCTGGAGAAAGGGAGGAGGAAACAGATTAGAGAGGAGAGGGAGGTTTGGGGAGCTACGTAACTGGTAAGGTACAAAATTCTTAGTTTGATGTACAAATATTAGTACTGAAGTTTGCAAGAATTATGTGTGCAATCTTTACCGCTACCATACAATACTAGCACTGAAAAGTTACAATGCTTAGATGGCATAAATATATGTATAAGTTGTAACAGTTAACTACAAAAGCTACTGTTTTGGGACTTTGGCAGTAAAACATGTGGCTCTGTAGCTGATACAGCTGCTGTGCTAGCCTGTTCTAGTGCTAATACACTACAAAACGTCACTTCAGATACTAGGAACTACGGGAGCTGTAGCTTACTCCCAGTATAGATGATTACATGATTGTATATTAGCAGAAATTATCAACAATGTCGTGGCTCTATAGCTGATGTGCTAGCCTGCTCTAGTGCTAATTCACTTCAAAACGTGAATGGTCACTTTAGACACCAGGAGCTATGGGAACCGTAGCTTCCTCCCAATAAAGGTGATTACGTTGGCAGAAAATATCATGAATATCATGGCAGAAACATAGGCTAGCTTTACCATTATTGTGCATCAAAAATTTGTCTACCAAAATACCATGGCATGTTTTGTTCTTTGCGATATTGAGGAGAGGTACGTTAGAATGCAGTTAGTGTAGGATTTGGAGACACCCAGGCATATTCCAATAATTTGCTAATTACTATGGAATCCGAAATCCATGTAAGCAATACCGCTGATACTAGCTAAGAAGGTCCTACACCCTCCAAACACTTTGTCCTTAGCATAGGTGATAAAGTAGTACAGCTAAGTTTTCTCACCGAGCTAGCTCCACCCATGTTGCGGTTGCCTCGGAAACGGGAGCAGAAGCCCCCCGGGCTCTCTTGGCCGGGCGAGCAGATCGACTGTCACCACCAGCCAGCAGCTGTTTCTCCAAGAGCATTATACCTGGGAAAGCAGGACAACACTTGGAGAAGAGCATCGGGTGTAAGTGTAAGATATACCTAAGAGGGGCAATGTTGAAGTACTCTATTGAGCATACAGAGACCACTGCAAGACAGAAATCTGGTGTGTGTGCATCTACACCAATTTCTGGGATATCCATATTATACAAGTGTTGTTTCAAGTTATTCCTTAAAAATGACATGTACTGCATAGGGTTACTATCCAAATAACGCAGCAGTAAATGGTAGCGTTGTCATGACACTGACCAATGGGTTCCTGTCTGCTGGTTAAGCTGGCAGTAGCCACTGCAGAAGGGACAAGCTCTAATTGAGGTTCTGTGAAGCAGATATCCTGAAAAAAAAAACACCAAAAGCTGTCAGTACATTATATTACTCATAAACCCTGAGGATGCTCAATGTAGCTAACCTGCACACTGCCAATGAAAGGTGGGTAGAAGTGAGTGGAGGCTTCCAGAACAGCATTGAGGCCGTCACGGACAGCCTTCTTTGTAGACTCCGCCTCTCTGTCCGTCAGGACATGGTCCACCTGGGCAAACACAGCCTGGAAGAGCAAGGCAAATAGCATGCGGGCCAGCCCACTGTCGCGCTGTAGGGAAAAGACATAGATAAATGAAACATTTGGACATTTACTGTAAACGAACAGTCTGCCTGCAACTGGAATATAAATGTACGTTCATTTTGCTGTGTATACTCCAGCTACGAAGGCATAATTATACAGATCAAAATATCTTGGAGGTATGGGGTCTCTTCACCCAAGAGTCCCTGCACAGTGGCCTAACTGGTCAACCGTGTCATAAAATACTGATATTGCTTCAAAGCATGAGTTCAACAGTGATTGCACAGGTTCAAACATTCACATAAGCCACTTCTTAATAGATTTCTATATAATCTATATGAACTTGTACCTGTGCAAGGGCCTGAAAGGGTCTGATGAGCTCGGAGTGCTTGATCTGAATGTCTGGCAGTTCCCCTACCCGATACTTCCGATACATCACCACCCTGCTGTCTCGGGCAGCCTTCTGGTGCTGGCGATGCTCCTAAGGGAGAAGGGGAAAGATTGTGATAATTATATCCAATGGGACTACATTTGGAATGTAGGTGTGATATCTTGAGTCGACTACCGCACTCACAGTGACAAATAGGACTTACAGCTTCAGCTAACTAAACCTGGACACTCAAGTGAAGAAAGAGGACAGGAATAAGCTGATTTCCCTTGCCTGGTGGGTGCGGTTTTACGCGAGGCCATGTACGTACCATTCTTCGTTGCGGGGAATTGACACATACCATTCTCATTATCTTCTTCCTAGCCTCAGTCCTGGCAAAGTAGGAGCTAGTGATCCTCTTGTCTCTGAGGAAGCGTCTCTTGAGCCTCATAATCTCCTGCCTCTTCTCCTCCTGGGGGTCTGAGGGAGGAGTATGTATGTGGCATAGTTTTTCCATTGCATATTCTGATCACGTTTGATCACGTCACTGCATTCAAAGCACGGTATCTCTGAATTTCTGTTAAGGGCGGGGTTCACACACAATGTGTGGTGAAATTGCAGTGATAGTAGAGTGGGCTCACATGTGACACGTACGTCACCCTAAAAATAAGTTGGTTAAGATTTTTTGTTGCTGTAGTTGCAAAAGTTATGTGTTACAGTTATGTTCGATTGCCTGTCCAAAAATGTATACTTGTACTGACCAACATAGAAGGTGTCTGAGTATGTAGGTAGGAAAGCCTCGTAATCTGTTTTGACAAAAATTAACATGTCAAACAAATTGAGAGTTGTTCATCTACATGGGAATCAAAATATCTAATGGTGGAAGCCTAACTCAAACAACACTACATATGTTTTGCAGCTGTAACTATGCATCACATGTGAACCCCATCCTTAGAAGGGCAGAGATACGGTGTAATTGAATAAGTGATGAAACAAACTGCCACATTTAGGTAAACAGTAGACTATGGGACCACAAAAATTGCAGTCAGACCACAGCAACAGTCCCTACCTGCTGAAGCAGAGTCATCTGGCTTCAGCCTCCCTTTGCCAAAGCCATCTCCAACAATGGCTCGGAGTGGCCTCTTTGGAGGCTTCATTTTGCCCATGGAGAAGAGCAGTGAGGACGATGCCCCCTGCGTCTCAGAGCCTGCGAAGGTACCGCTACCACTGCCCTGGGAGCTGCCACTGCCAGAGCTACCCATCGTGAAGGAGATGACCTGAGACTGGAGGGAGGGTGCCATCCAGTTGTAAGAACCGCCTGCGCCCTCTGCGGGGAATGAGAGCAGGAGAGAGGAATGAAGAAATAGTGGTACAAAGCATCAACTCTATGCCATCTCTACAACTACGCTCAGGAGTCTATGAAAAAAGCAATTTCTGCAACAGATAATGATAATGGTATTCATGTTACTGGCATAGCACGTATGTCATTGACCATGCACCCACATACACAAGTGGAGCTTGTAAGATACCCCTCTTTATTTGGCCATGTCATAACTCTGAACACGAAACTAGTGTTGTTTTAGTTAACTGGAACTAAAACAAAAAGTGTTTTAGTTGGAGCAAAAAAAGATTTAGTTAACTAACTAAAACTAAAACTTCAAGGGTATTGGCCTCTGAGAATAAACTATAACTAAACTAATACTTTTTTCACCAGAATCTCCACATTTAGTTATGGTTAACTAATACTAAAACACTTTTAGTAACCCTTTTTTCCTTTTAGTTAACTAACTATAACTAAAACTAAATTTTCTTCTTCACTAGCTTTTTTACTAAAACTAAATCTAATTATGTGAAGCCATACTAAAACAACACTACACGAAACACTATCATGTTCTGTACATACATGTCTTTTGTATATACATGTCTTTTGTATATACATGTCTTTTGTTAATCAGACATGGTAGAAAGGAACTGTCAGAATTACATCACATTCTTGATCGCCCACACTATACCACTGAGTGTTCATTTTACATACCCTGTGTGGGTGTGAAGGCCAGGCCCTGCTGGGTCGCTCTGATCCCCCCTCCGGCACCGTAGCTGCCTCCCTCGCTCAGGCTCTGTTGTGTCTGTGAGGAGAGGGTAGCTGCAAAGAGAGGGGTCATCTGCAAGTGCCGCTGCTGCCACGAGAGGTCAATGCCTCTGTGCTCCTGGGAGATAGACAGAATGATTACTGTAGTACGTAAACTCCATAAACATCACAGGGAACAGAAATGATTACTCATTTGATAATGACTTTGGGAAGCAGTGAGCAGAATATGCCTATGTACACATATACCCAGGTCAATGCCTCTGTGCTCCTGGGAGATAGACAGAATGATTACTGTAGTACGTAAACTCCATAAACATCACAGGGAACAGAAATGATTACTCATTTGATAATGAGCAGTGAGCAGAATATGCCTACGTACATATATACCCAGCGCAGGTTTATAAACCTAGCTATTGCAGCAACTGAACTGCATGTAGTCGGCACAGATTGGGAGGTACCTCAAACTTGCACTCGGAGAGTGGTGAGTCAAAGATACTCCTGGAGAAGTCGGGACTGCGGGAGGTGAGCTCTAGCAAGAGGTTGGTGGAGTGGTACAAGAACTGTTTCTCCGTATTGGTGGAGTAGAGTACAGCGAGGAGCTGGGTGAGGCGGCCCAGCGTGTCGGGGGCCAGACGACTCTCCTGGTTCCAGAAGGCAAACATCTTCAGCCTAAGAGAGGAGTGGGGTACAACTTGAGGCACTAATACATGTACAGTAGTTCTAAACTAGATCTCTTGGGTTTGAATCATGTCACTACATCGTGTCTTAATTTGCACTTCTGTTCAGGATGAGGTTCACATGCGATGCATAGTTACAGCTGCCAAAAAAAAGAAATTTTATTTGACTACTTAGTGACTACCTGAATTGCAGATGTCTCAGTATGCAGGTGGGAGTTAGGCTTCCACCATTTGATCTATTGATTCCCGTGTAAATGAACAATTCACAATTTGTATGGCATGTTTGTCGAAACAGATTACGAGGCCTAACTCCTACCTACATACTCAGACATCTGCAATTCAGGTGGCTACTAAGTGGTCAGAACATATACACATTTTTGGCGATTCCAGCCGTTTTTGGTGTTCCCAGCCCAGCCTTTTTACTACGGGTGAAAAAAAAAACTGAGCAGTAGAGCCTGGGAATGAGGCTAATATCTGCCCACAGCTTTCAACTATTTCAATCTGACACACACCCTCACCTGATGCTCTCAGCGTCATCGGTGAGCCCCTGCAGCAGTTGGTCCCTCACTGCTGCTAGCAGCTGCTTCATAGACTCCTCACTCGGACTGTCACCCTCGGAAGGACTAGAGAGAAGGCAGCATGGAGAGAGAAGGTGAGCCTTAGGTCTGCTTATTCCCTCTATATCATCATCATCATGATCCTCATCACAACAACTGTGGCAGACTCAGGTAGTGGGTTTTTCCATTACTGCATTCAAAAACATGATGAAACTACGTATATCTACCCTTAATGGAAATTTCAAACCCAGCAACTTGATTGAAATATGCAATTGAATAATGTTCGTTTTCTACATGGGACTAGGCCAGAAGAATGGAAGTTCCATAGGGTTGCTGAGCAGCCCTTGCATGAAAAGAAATTACTTTTGCATTTTCAGCAGTATGAAAATCATTGTAGAAGTTTTTATGTCAAACAATGCAAAATACAGTAGATGTTTTGACTACTTACTTCTAGTTCTGAACATTTGAGCATGTGCCACAATTTGCACAATTTATTGAAATGTCAGATTTCAGCAAATACGTAGCTAGGAAGGTAGAGGAGTGGAAGGTAGATGCCATAGCTAGGGAGGTAGAGGAGTGAAAGGTAGATGCCATAGCTTTGCCTCCTTAAAATCCTCCTCATACTCGGTGAAAGTTGATCATACAGTAATTGAAATCTAACCTCATCCTTACAATACCACTGTACCTAAGAAAAACTCACTCTGCATGAGAGTCATTGTGTAGAATGGATGGAATGCACCCTTACATAATAGTAAGAAACATCTGGCAATTGCCCACAGTTTGGGAGGAATTAACAACCCAGACAGACGGACTCCAAATTTAAAAAATGTCATGGGAACACACTATCCACTTACAGTACTACTGTCCCAAAGAAAAACTCACTCTGCATGAAAGTCATTATGTTACATAATAGTAAAAAAACACATCTGGCAATTGCCCACAGTTTGGGAGGAATTAACAACCCAGACAGTCAGTTGGGCTACTAATTTAGAAAATGTCATGGGAACACACTATCCACTTACAGCACTACTGTCCCAAAAAACTCACTCTGCATGAAAGTCATTATGTTACATAATAGTAAAAAAACATCTGGCAATTGCCCACAGTTTGGGAGGAATTAACAACCCAGACAGTCAGTTGGGCTACTAATTTAGAAAATGTCATGGGAACACACTATCCACTTACAATACTACTGTCCCAAAAAACTCACTCTGCATGAAAGTCATTGTGTAGAATGGATGGAATGCACCCTTACATAATAGTAAGAAACATCTGGCAATTGCCCACAGTTTGGGAGGAATTAACAACCCAGACAGACGGACTCCAAATTTAAAAAATGTCATGGGAACACACTATCCACTTACAGTACTACTGTCCCAAAGAAAAACTCACTCTGCATGAAAGTCATTATGTTACATAATAGTAAAAAAACATATCTGGCAAATGTCCAGAGGTTGGAGGAATTAATAACCCAGACAGTCAGTTGGGCTACTAATTCAACAAAGAAGAAAATGTTAAGGGAACACACTAGCCACTTATGAAGTAACAGCTAAATAGTGAAGGAACTACATATGACATCACCCTGACTAGTTCTTATGTACACTGGTCACAGATCAGATAAGTGGAAGTGCATCCGGGAATGTGTGTGCGCATGCAGCTATTTCCACCACACGTTGACACAACCAACTGTAAGCAACTGTAAGCGTATAGATACGAAACCTCTGTTTGCTTATGGCTGATTTACAGTACATACTAACTGATAAGATAAAAGCTTACCCACTTCGAAGGTGAGAAAAGGTACTCACCAGATGTTGTTGTATATCCAGATGAGAATGTCGTACATGAGCACTCGGCAGGGCTGGCTGGTGCTGGAACCAAAGGCAGTGATGAGAGGGAGGAGGGCGCCCACCTGTTCCTGCTCCAGGTGACCCAGCATCCCCTGCACGATCTTCAGTGCTGCTAGCTGAGTTGGCTCATCTCTGTGGAGTGGAATGGAAGAAAAATCAACACTACCATGAGGCTTAACCTTTTTTTCTAGGAAATTAGAAAAGTGAACCCATAAGCCCACGGTACAACTCACCATGGATGACAATTCAGTTATACAAGCCAGTTGGGAAGAGGGCTGATATAGGAACATTTAAAATTATCGACTCCCATTGCATTAGTGTTGATAAAAAGGGTGACATGTGAGTTACCTAACCATGCTTGTGCTTGTTTCATGAGGGTTAGGTTAATTATACAATATTCTGTTAGGTGCATACAAAATTGCATGCTTATAGCCCATTTCTACAATATTGCAGGGTTTCCTCGATTTTCTGGGCATGGAGTTTCTTCCATCATATACACTGTGATAATGCCTCTAACTTCTTCAGCCATGGCTATAGATATGTTATTCCTCTCCCCAGGAGGATACCTCTGTCCTACTCCTTCCAGAGTTGTGGCTGGATAGGGCAGACTTCTTGATTACTGGAGGCCATTCTACAGTGGCCGAGAAGGACAAGCCACCGCGGCAGCCGCGGTCCGCGGCCTGAAGCAGCCGCGGTCGGCGGCCACATCCTGGTTTGTTGCCGCGGTCTGCAGCCACGTCCTGGCACGTGGCCGCAGACCGTGGCCACCGACCACGGCTGCTTGTCCTCGGCCACCGTACCATTCAGCCATCAAGCTTTCAGTCAGACAGAACACACAGTCACTTCATCATGACACTGTTTCACAGTCATAGGACTACCACTAGCTATCCTTACAGATGATTGAACACATAACTGTCTATGCTCAAAGCAATGCACTTTGTGAGTAGATCTGCTGTAGTAACCCTCATTAATATGGAATGTAATATGTCTCAAATGCTCAGCAATTTGTCCCCAAATAATCAGCAATTTTCCCAAATGCTCAGCAATGCCACCAGCTACTCATGTGTCGATCAACAAATAGTAATAGCCAGGATATAAAAGCACATTGAACGTAAAGGGCATCATAAATGTTTAGGCAGTTACCATCAAACAACCGGAAACCATAAGTCCTACTGAGCAGCGTAAACGTGCGGAACATTGTCGAGATGAAGCAACTGTGCCTGTACGTGTTTTTTCTGACGGGAGCCCTGGCTGAAATGGCCTCCAGCAATAGAGTTCTGCCCTATCCAGCCGCAATTCTGGAAGGAGATGGACAGGGGTGTCCTCCTGCAGAGGTGACTGACATAGCCAGGGCCGAAATTGCTGAAGACGTTCAAGATATCATCCGAATCTACACGATGGGATGTCCAGGAGACCAAGAGAACCCTGCAGTATCGTGCAATGAAATAGCAGAATGCAACCCAGAGCTTCCTTCTGGGAATTACTGGCTGAACACCTCAACAACTCCTGTCAGTGTATATTGCGAAATGACGCCATTGTTCAACCAGACTGGTTCGTGGTTTCAGGTCGCTGCTTTCAACACAACTCAAAACGAAACCTGTCCTGATGGTATGGAGCTGCTCACTAGTCCAAAAAGAACGTGTCGAAAACCTTCTGCAGGCATTGGCTGCTTTTCAACCACATTCTCTACCCATGGAGTTTCCTACCAGAAGGTATGTGGACGAATCATTGGATATCAATATGATTCAACAGATGCATTTGGGCAGAGGGGCACAACAACGATTGACGGTAATTATGTTGATGGAATAAGCATTACCCATGGTCTTAATCCACGCCAACACATCTGGACTCTCGCAGCTGCTCTGGATGAAGTTCCTACCATTATTGATAACTCCCTGTACAAATACTGACATTTCGTACAACTGGGACATCCCCTCATTCGTGGGGAACGACTACTATTGTGAAACAGCCCTAGGTATATCATTTCGTGATCGACGTTACATGTACCACCTGGATGACCCGCTCTGGGATGGTGAGGGGTGTGGCCCCCAAAGCACTTGCTGTGAGGGTGAGGGCAAGCCTTGGTTTTGCAAAACTCTGACTGAAGCAACAACTGATGATATCGAAATGCGAATCTGCGCAAATCAAGGTGACGAAGATGTTATACTCGAAATCATTGAACTGTACATACAGTAAACATCATACAGTATAGTTTCAGTGTTGTGTGAGTTCTGTAGTGAGGGTTTTTTTCTCCTGATTCAGGTTTTTCCCTCAAAAAAGACCTCATTTTTGTGTGGCTAACATATGACAATTTTATAACCCTGATGACCTTTGTAGTTGTTACTTTAGTCACTTGACCCCTAGATCTTTATTCACTGTAAATTCCCTCTTCCGTATCAATTTCTGTTTGATCCCTCAATCATACTGTATAAAGTGAGTATGCAAGAGTAACATCACCAAACATGCATGCTTATTGCTGAGCACAGCAAAGGCCAATAATCAGTGTGTGTGCTAAGGGCTCTACAATGCCAACTAACCTTTGCAATAAAGTGCACTCAGAGTGGTCATATGAGGCTATCATGGAGTACGGTAGTACTCTATGTAGGGATGGTACAAGGAAAAAAATGGCGGCCCCATAAAACGCATATGAAATCATACTTTACAAATTGGCTCTGATTACAGTCATAGGCTTTTATGAGCCATACCATGACATCTCGAGTGTTTTCATCAGCAACAAGACTGTTAGCATTGCTAGAAAGCTTCGCTGGAGTACCACACCGGCAGGTCGACACACTGGGTGGGAGGGGCATAATCATGGAGTATGGTAGTACTCCATATGTAGGGTGGCTCTAAAAAAATGGCGTCTCCATTAACTGCGTATAAAATGACATGTTCAAAACTCTGTTGTAGGTGTAGTCTAGAGCTAATATGAGCCCTACCAGTTATTCTCACGCGTTGTCATCACCAACCAGACTGTTAGCACTGCTAAAGAATGTCTCTGAAGTACCAAAGCGGCGAGTGGTTAAAACTGCAGTTTCGTTTATCTCGGTCAAATTCTTTCAGCCAGGCTAGCACAATAATGAGTGAAGCGAATAGAAAGATTCCAACACGAATGGGCATGATTGACACTCGGGTAGTACCTTTCGGGCATAGCGTTTTCAAAGAACTCAAATGAGTTTAGCAGTGATAACGAGCACTTTACAGAGTAGCTACAAATCACAGCGCTGTGCGTTTACAGAGACCATCCTCCCTGCCTCTCCTTCCCCGGGATGGTCTCCATAAACGCACTGTGCTTTGATTGTATGATAGTTTCATACAGTCATTGGGCTACCACTAACTATCTTTACAGATGATTAAACATACAACAGTCTATGCTCAAAGCAATGCACTTTGTGAGTAATAGATCCACTATGGTGACCCTCATTAGTATGGAATGTAATATATCTTCTCACAAATGCTCAGCAATGCATGAAATACACCAGCTACTCATGTGTTGATTATTGGGCAATGAATATGCAAACAGTGAAAGTTAGGCTATAAAAAGCACATTGAATGTAAAGGGTATATACATGTTTCAGGCAGTTACCATCAAACAACCGGAAACCATAAGTCCTACTGAGCAGCGTAAACGTGCGGAACATTGTCGAGATGAAGCAACTGTGCCTGTATGTGGTTTGTCTGATGGGAGCATGCGCACTGGCTGAAATGGCCTCCAGCAATAGAGTTCTGCCCTATCCAGCCGCAATTCTGGAAGGAGATGGACAGGGGTGTCCTCCTGCAGAGGTAACTGACATAGCCAGGGCCGAAATTGCTGAAGATGTTCGGGACATTATCCGGAACTATACGCTGGAAGAAACTCCATGCCCAGGAAGCCCAGAAAACCCTGCAGTATCGTGCAATGAAATAGCAGAATGCAACCCAGAGCTTCCGTCAGGGTATTACTGGCTGAACACCTCAACAACTCCTGTCAGTGTATATTGCGAAATGACGCCATTGTTCAACCAGAATGGTTCGTGGTTCCAGGTCGCTGATTTCAACATAACTCAAAATGATACCCAGTGTCCTGATGGTATGGAATTGCTCACTAGCCCAAGAAGAATGTGCCGAAGACCTTCTGCAGGTGCTGGTTGCTTTTCAACCACATTCTCTACCCATGGAGTTATGTACCAGAAGGTATGTGGAAGAATCATTGGATACCAGTTTGACTCACCAGATGCATTCGGTAGGCGAGGAGCCACAACAATTGATGATAATTATGTTGATGGAATAAGCATAACCCATGGTCTTAATCCACGCAAACACATCTGGACTCTCGCAGCTGCTCTGGATGAAGTAGCTACTTTTGTTGAAGACGTTTGTCCCTGTACAAATACTAACATTTCTTACGACTGGCAAATCCCCTCGTTCGTGGGGAATGACTACTATTGTGAAACAGCCCTAAATACAACATTTTTCGATCAACGTTATATGTACTACACAGATGACCCGCTCTGGGATGGTGAGGGGTGTGGCCCCCAGAGCACTTGCTGCGAGGGTGAGGGCAAGCCTTGGTTTTGCAAAACTCTGACTGAAGTAACAACTGATGATATCGAAATGCGACTCTGCACAAACCAGCATACAGGTGACGAAGATTTTCCACTCGAAATAATTGAACTGTACGTACAGTAAACAATACTCATTAACTATTGCCTTGCTATTAGTAAGCAGGGCATACATGTAGGCATACAGTATAATATTAGTGTTGTGCAAGTTCTGTAGTGAGGGTTTTTTTTTCCTGATTCAGGTTTTTCCCTCAAAAAATACCTCATTTTTGTGTGTGTTTATGGCTAATGTATAAAGTGTATTTTAATGACCCTGATGACCTTTGTAATTTTCTACATTTATATCACATTTGTTAGATCAGTATTCCTTGTAACCCCTCCACTGCATCAATTTCTGTTGGACCACTCAATTATACTGCGTAAAGCGAGTGTACAAGAGTAATGTCATCAATTAACCATGCATGTTTATTACAGAAACATGCGGGCAGCTATCATTTGCAAATATCTCCTTCAAAGCCAAAATTGATAGCTCACTCACCAAAGATTGACATTTTTGATGTTGCAGGTTCTGTTTTCACAGTAAGTTCAGATCAAATGGTCCTATTACAGACCTATAGTTCCGAGAAGTATCCAGGAACCCTTCTTTCAGAACATCAGGTAGACACTATACATCTCATATGCAAACAGTATGCATGCTTAATAGTTATACGTATGTAGTACCAACCCACCACTTTTGTAATTAATGGGCCCACCCAAGGGTGACTAATACATACTCTACAGTACCTATGAGTGAGCATACCTGTGAGTGAGCATGTCGTGGAAGCCCTTGTCCCTCAGCTCAAGGTAGAACCTGGGCCTGATGTCAGCCTGGGGCTGCAGCACCTCCAGACACGTGCTGCGGAACACTCCGTGGAACGTCGGCAGAAGAAAGAGCAGCTTTTCTGCAAACCTGGAGCCAATGATTATTAAAAAGTCAGGGTTTAAGAGTGTTAGGACACACAATGTTGTGACTACTGGGCTCTGATCTCACTAGAGTAATTCACAACCCCATCTCAGTCAGATTTAGAGGATATGGCTTAACGTAGCCACTTGGAAGCAATTAGCGGGCTAGGAATTTCAGTAGCAATCCTACGAATATGGACTCTCGTTTGGGCTTGCTTGTGCTAGGCTTAAAGTCAAAACTGTCATTTTCTAGCCAACTTACCATCCATTAATGATATCATCGGTAGCTTGATTAAATTGGAGCCAAGTACATGTGCCGATTGGAAGGTCTATACGTAGAATGTAGATGTATTCAGTAAGGCAACAGTGTTTTCCAAGCTCATTCTCTGCCTTGTTGTTGAAACATCATTCTTAGGCCTTTATCACGTGAGGAGAACCTGGTACAAGGCTCTAGTATTTGAACGATTCTAAAGATGGTGCTGTCCTGTGATTCAATGGTTTTTAAGCTACAAGTACCAACCTGTCTGTGAGCTTCGGGTAGCCCAGCTGGATCTTGTGGAGGCAGGTGAGAAACTTGTCCTCGCTGCGTTCAGAGGCGAGGGACATCAACTGCTGTACCACCAGGTCCTGGAGGTTCTCCAGGGAATGCTAAGGAAAGGGGAGGAGGAGGGGGAGGGGGAGGGGGAGGAGGGGGAGGGGAGGGGGAGGGGAAAGGGGGGAGGGGAAAGGGGGAGGGGAAAGGGGGGAGGGGAAGGGGGAGGGGAAAGGGGGAGGGGAAAGGGGGAAGGGGAAAGGGGGAGAGGGGAAAGGGGGAAGGGGGGAGGGGGAGCAGATCTCTACATGATTCATCCACTGATACCCACTTTTTAAGCGACAGTCCTATTGGCATGCTATTCCACACTTAATGAATCTCCAATGTTATTTTACATGCACCATTTTTTTAAAGTAGCAAAAAACACCAAGATAGAAGCAGATGACCCTCGGTTAGATGACAAACAAGTACTCAAGTTTGTAAAACCCCATAGTATGGAGTCATGAAGACAAAAATAGCAAGGAGTACGAACCAAACATGCTAACCTTCTTTCAGAGAAGCATAACTACAAATTACACATATAGTAAATATGGTGAGCCACTGCACTCATCTGCTGTAATTTCACTAACCTTTGCTAGCGTAATAACTCATAGAATAGCGTATACCATACTCCGTTTCTACTAGTGCTATAATAACAAGATGACAAGATGCATCATACAGAAGCGGCCCAATAGGTTGCTTACATGCTGTTTTTCCTCCATGTAGGCCAGCACCATCCCCAGGACCTCGGCCGCTGCAGCATACACTTCCTTATACTTGTACGACATCAGGGTCACAAAGGCCTTATAGAAACTGGATGGACATGTGATGGAAGGGGGACCACTAACAGTAACAGTGACTACAGTGGAACCTATATGACTTGAGCACACAGAGTTACATACACTCAATGCATGACATCAGTACTACGCACTCTTAGGCTGTACATCTAGCCACTGCTATGTACTGAAGTTTAATAATGTAGCCAGAGAGTTGCGAGCCCGTCATTCCTCCCCTCCCCCCTATCTTCCTTGCTTACGTCTGCTCCTCAATCCCCCCGGCAGTGGCAGGGTCATACGGAGGCATTCTGTTGGCCACAACTACTCCAAGCAGCTGGATGCCAGTCCTGCTGGCCTTAGAGTCTGTCCCGGGTTTGGAGAAGTGGGCAAAGATCTCCCTAGGAGAGAGAGAAGAGAAACAATGAAAATTTAATGATAAAGATGATGACTGCTAAGAAATTTATGCCTACGATGACTCATAGCTGGTAGCAAATATTGAATTCTTTTAGTGGGATATTGTGATCTATTTTAGCACCGTGTATAGCCTGGTTTCAAGGCAAAACACATGGACTGGGTCTGGGCACAAGGCTATGTGGTGTGAGCGTGTCCTTAGCCTATATAGTTTCATTCGCAAGCTTAGACTATTTTCCTCACTTGGTGGGAGCCTGCAAGCTGTCTTTCCAGGACTCCATGAGAGTCTTGATGATCTCCAGGTTGTTGCGGAAGACGCTGCGATTGTCATGGTGGGCATGGTGCATCAGATACTCCAGCAGCCGACTGGCCAGGTAGCGGTCCTAAAAGCACACAGACAAGTGCAAATGTTTAAGGTGCTGAAAATCATCCGTTCACACGCAGAGGAGAGTGAAGCTGATTTATGAACTAGCCGTGTTCCCAGGCTCTAATCCAGTTTTTACGGTACGAAAATGGGATTACTACAAATGACAAAAAAACTGGATGAGAACTTGGGAACGAGGCTACTATGAACAGTAGACATGGGAATGAAACTATCAAAAATGGCATGGGAGTGAGATTACAGTATTAGTCAAGCCAGAGTAGCATGGCAATGGTACCACGCCCATCCCACCCTACCTCCAGAACAGCTGTGGTTGCCCAAGAGAGCATGGTGACCATGAGGTCCACAACGAAATAGTGCATCCCTTCTCCTCCATGGTTCCCACCCACAATGAGCTGGGTGAGCCCTGGCAGCCAGTACTTCGCATATGGCTGGAACACCTAGGAGACAGTAGAGGGAGAAGAGTAGACTTCAATACTACTTACAGTTATGACAGCTCTGGCACATGTACAACCCATTGAGGTTCATCACAAATAAGTATAGGATATACCACGTCTACGAGGAGTATAAACACATATATACTCTGCTAGACGGTTTACCCGAGGCGATAGCCGAGGGTAAACAGTCTAGCGGAGTATATTGCGTTTATACTCCGAGTAGGCGTGGTATATCCGGCTTATACAACATTTGACCAATCAGTGGAGTAGGTACCTAGAAATGCTGCGCTAGCATTCCCAGAGGTAGCAGTTATTTACGATGTCATAATACATGAAAACATGAAAGTAGTATAATAAAACATGAAAACATATATGTGGTATATGACCCTTTATACTCCGCTTCTGCTCCAATCAAACACCTTGGATGTGATGTAATGTGGTATAAACGATGATAAAATTATTTCTCGCATAGCTGCACCCCGGGGCACAAGAGCTCCTACTGGCACTATAGGTGCACAGCATATTTTTGTGAGGCCTCATACTTTCTGGTGCTGCTACATCTTTTGATGGAGATACATTAGTAAGGGATCTCTTGACAGCTGGGCCTAGCTGACCTTGGGTCTGTTGGTGATGAGCCTGGCAATGAAGAGACGGACGTTTGGGTGAGTCCTGCTGTCATTCAGCTTCTTGTGCAACAATGCCATCCACGAGGGCAACTCATCAGGAGTGGCACCCTGGGAGCAGGGAAGAGGTTGAATATCACAGCCGATTCCTAATATTTTTAGAGCCAGAGGACTGCTCAAGAAGTAGTGAGCTGTGGTGCTACAGCATCAGACTGTTTCAGAGACCCTACCTTTGGCACCACCGGGGGAGGGGTTGAATATCACAGCCGATTCCTAATATTTTTAGAGCCAGTGGACTGCTCAAGAAGTAGTGAGCTGTGGTGCTACAGCATCGGACTGTTTCAGAGACCCTACCTTTGGCACCACCGGGTTGATCTTGTTGTGTTCCATGTGGCCGAGCAGTCTCATGAGAGGCAGCATGCTCTCGTGCGTGTTGAGCTCATCCTGTTCCATCTGCTCCTCTGAGAGCAGATAGGACACCTCCTGATGTGGTAGGAAAGGCCATGTGAATCACTGATGTTTAAGAAAAATAAAAATTACATACTCATTGATGTTAAAGAAGAATAAAAACATTGTGTATAACATGCCAAAGTAAGAGTGGCAGTCCTGGGTACATATTGAATATTATTCCATTGCGTATTCAATCACGTCTCTGAGTTTGAAACGTGATATTTCTGAACTCCTGTTAAGGGCGGGGCTCAAACACGCTGTGTAAACACATCTATAGTTGTTGCATTTACACTGTGCGTTAAAGTTCCGCCCTTAATGAAAGTTTAGAGATATTGTGTTTCAAACTTAGAGACGTGTTCAAAATATGTGATGGAATAATATTCGATTTCTACCCAGGACTAGATTGAGTCAATAATTATCACTTTTGGCTTGTAAATGACTACACGCATCTTTACTGCTAAGGAAGTAAGATTGCTCATTTTACTAAAAAAGCTCCATGGGACAACCCCACTGCAGCCCTACTTCAGTGCTATTTCATACAATCGTTTTGTTAGTCGCTCACCCTGGCCACACATATACCATCAGTGAAATAGTATTCAAATATAACATGAGCCTGTATGCAGTAATTAACACTACACTTCATATTTCCACTCAGACACCTTCACACCAGCCTACTGGGCATACAGCACTGCTTGCCTTGCTTTCAGCAGGACTTCCAACGCTGATGGCCAGGAAAGCCTGCAGGATGACGCTCAAGTAACAGTCATTCACAGCTCTGAGAGCACAGCACACACGTACCTGTGTTCCCCCAGAGAAGTCGAACTGGGAGATATCTGCACTGAGGCTGCTGTCAGCGAGGTACTGGGACGAGAGGTAGCGTAGGGGAACTGGGGGAGGGAGGGAGACTGGAGTTTTGCTCGACTCTGGCAGTTAGAAGAGTACCTTGTATATTCCCACCAGAGTTTCTTTCACTTATGGCAAACATATCTATACCCATAGACTTTACACTGATCTATCCCTAACCCTAGCCTTAACCCTAACCCTAACCCTAACCCCTGCACAACCTAGGTCACCACGTACAAGGTGGAGAGTCAGTGGGCGAGGTCTCTCTTGACCCCTCCCCCTGGGCATGGATCTCGTCTCGGATTGACGTCATCTGCTTCTTGCGGTCCAGAGGAACCTAAGTCAGGAATAGGATTATAAAAAGGCTTTTTGTCCACATCAGCCCTGAAATAAATATGAGCTGATGTTGCAAAGCATACATTAAACCTCTGATCCAGTAAATAGTTGGAGAGTTTGATGACGACAAGTCTTCATTTGTAGTCACGAGTCATGACTCTACCTGCCCTTTGGGAAGGAGCCTGACTGTTACCACAGCAATGCCAGACAGGATGTGAAGCATGCTTAGCAAGAGTACCATTTCACCAACTCTGCAGGGATCTCGATTCTCTAGATACTCTTTTTCATCAATACCATCGCTAAACTCCACCCCTTTGCTGAACACCAGTGGGTGTTCCCAGGGTGATGGACTGCCTTTGACACCACTACCAGGCATGTATATAGAGACAGAATTATGCAGCTAGAGGCTTTGAGAACAGTTTCGCACACCGAGCAGTTCGCTGTATCAAAGCACAACTGTTGCTATGCGATGTACGAAATATATTTCTGTAACACTATGTTTGCTTCGAATCTGTCAACAAGATACAGGACACTGCACACTTATATGTCATACACACATACACATGCATGCACATGCATGCACAATACACACACACACACACACACACACACACACACACACACACACACACACACACACACACACACGCACTTCCAATTCCGCTTCAAAGTGGTACTGCTTATCAAGATCAATCAGGTTGTCCCACAGGAACTGTCCCTAATGAGAAACAGAGAAACACTGAAACTCAAGCGACCTCACACGACCTCACACACCACCACTCCCTTGCCTTGAGAGGATCCTCCTTGAATAGGAACCCGGTGTAAAACTGTAGTTTGCTTTGCGTGCAGGAGATGACGGCCATGAGCATGTTGTAGGCCGCGCAGTGGTACTGTCGTCTCAGCTCGTAGCAGGTCTTGTCGCCATGGAGATCCTCTGATTTGGCCGCGTGACCAGCCCTGTTTGCATGTGAGTGTACATGTATGTCAAAACAATTAATTATAGGGTAATTATAGGGTCGCTCCACCAAGCCTGCATGACTATCTAGTACTAATTCAACTCAGTAATCCTGGTGTATATTATTCATAAAGTGGATTATAACTAAGAGGTTAGAGGGGTTGCGTTAACAGCTTGAGGATGTGCATTTCTCCTTTGTCCGATGAGAGTGGAGTTAATAAAGCTGTATCTGTAGGCTGTCAGCCATATATCACCAGCTAAATACTTATAAGGGTACCAAATGGGCCTAGGTTACAAAACACAACATAGGGTCCTCAACCCATTACTAACATATCCTCTATATCACACCACGGCCTGTCTGGCACAATACACAATCTCAACGACTGCCATCCATCGAGCGCCACACCCACACAGCCAGTCCTCACTTGGTGACGGCCTGTGTCATCTCCTTCCCAGTCTTGGCCGACCCTCTGCAGTAGGCAGTGTTGATGGCGCTCTCTGGGCTGCTGAGGGCCGCGGCAGGCAGGCGGCCATAGAGCACCTCCACCAGCTGGAAGCAGCAGATCTTTGACACCAGCTGGTTCTCCACCGAGGTCTGCGATTGTGGGACAGACACCACAAATGAGATACCATCGAGGCATATACAATGGCGTAAGAACCAGATGTACTATAAGGTTATTATTAACTGACTGTTGTCTTTAAATTCAAGGTACTTAGAACAGACTACATCACTTGTACAGCACTGCCAAGAACAGAGCTAGATCATTGCGTAATACAGTTACTGTAGAATTTTCATGCCAGTGTATTAGGGAGCATTTGGGGATGCAGTGGTGAATAGCTAGTGTGCAATGAAGCCTGGTACTCCATCATCCTCTTCTTTCTGGCATAAATTGGTCAGCCAACAGGAACAGTTGGAAGGGCCCCCATGCCACTGGTGGAAAGTAGACGTACATATGTGTACTAATTAAGCATGTGTGTGTGTATGTGTGTGTGTGTGTGTGTGTGTGTGTGGCAAATGGACAATCTCTGCTCACTCTTGTAACGTTGGCTTCAATGGTACTCATGATTTCGGTGATGTGCTCCAAATAGAAACTTCTGAGCGTCTCATCACCACACGAGTGGAGGAGTGTCAGACACACCCTTTCAGCCGCAGCCCTTCTGGCTTCAGGGGGATAACCCTGCTCGTTAGTAAACACCCGATAGGCCACCTCAACTGCAGACTTAGCAACACTAGGAGATAGTCTAGAGAAGGTGAGCAGAAGAGAGAATTAGAGAATCAGAATTGCTGTATAGTATTTTGTACAAGAAACATAACGTAAGAACTCTCATCCTCAAATAAATACGATGAACATTTTCAGAAACAGTACTACAGTTACGTTGCTATAGCGCTTACATCACTGACCACACACCCATAGATGCAGGCAGCGCTTATAAGATCAAATGCTTCCAGATAGGTATTGGCTATGTGAATGTACAGGCTGAGTTGAAAGTTTGGGTTAGGGCATTGTCTCTAGCTACACCATTCCTTGAGCTAGAGATAGGTCTAAGCTCAGAGCTTAGTCTGTTGCTACGGCGAGGGATAAGGGGAGGCTAGAGTGGTCAGGGAGAGAGCTACGTAGGACTAAGGCTGGGACTGGGCCGTGGACAGTAGAGTACTCACTCAGTGATGAACTTCTTGAGGCTGGCCTGGATGTTCTCTTCATGAACGTGTCTCTTCTCCCGACACATGACACTGATCAGGACCTCCAGTAGCACGGGACTCCCTGACACCACCAGAGAATTCAGCAGCTGGGAGTGGAGAGAGGAAAATGCTCTATGGTGTATGAAGACTTCAAACAGAGAACCGACAAAGAGTGTTAAGGAAGTGAGCAAATGTTAGGTGATGCATGGCTACCTTTAATAAACGCACATGTGCACTTAATCAAGGACAAACAAATCTGCAGTACTACCTTGTCAATGGCGGAGATGTACTCGTTGAACTGTGGGCTCCCCTGCGGGAACTCGGTAGACTTGAGGGGAAACTGCTGAGCTATCAGCTTGTTGATGCTGGCCCTGGGGTGGGGGGAGAGGAGGGGAGGGAGAGGGGAGGGAGAGGAGCGGGAAGAGGGGGAACGAGACCAACACAGGGTGAAGTATCCACCAGACGGCTATGGCTATGTCATGTGTGTTCACTCACTTCAACCTCAGCAGGCTGTCCTCTGGCAACCCAGTAAAGTGGTGGAGAACTTCCAAGACCTTACTCTGGTGAGAAAGGTAAAAGATATGCTTTGATAGTTACCCTGAACTACAGTAAGTAAACAGTTGATAGTTGCCCCGAACTACAGTAAGTAAACAGCTATATAAGACCTGGTTTCATTTTTTCTCACCACCATAAAAAATGATTCACCATGGATGCAATATAAGAATGTGGGCATAGTGGTCTAAGAAATAGCTACATATATGTCCCCCACCAGAGCCTGAGTGAGGTAAGGAAGTTATACCTTTTGTGCCAAAACATGAATCAACTTTACAAATCGACTTCTTGTTGGTTTTCTATTGCCTAGACCACTATCCTGATCAGTGTCTGTTTAGCTAGAAGTTATTATTCTGTACAGATACAAACAGCTTCGTAACAAGCATTCATTCCTAGCTTTAAATGTCCTGCACTATTAATAGAGAATGGGAAACCCGAACACCAGCTGTTAAACGCAGCATGGTAAGAAGGCTGGCTACGTCAGACCAGAGAAGGACCTTGAAGGTTAGTGAGCTCTGGGTCTCCTCCAGAAGAGACAGGTACATCCCTAGCACTGGCTCCACCTCACCAGCACTGGCCTGTGTCAGTAGCTGAGGGAGGGAGGGAGGGAGGGAGGGAGGGAGGGAGGGAGGGAGGGAGGGAGGGAGGGAGGGAGGGGGGAGGGAGGGAGGGAGGGGGGACGAGAGGAGGGAGGGAGGGAGGGAGGGAGGGAGGGAGGGAGGGAGGGAGGGAGGGAGGGAGGGAGGGAGGGAGGGAGGGAGGGAGGGAGGGAGGGAGGGAGGGAGGTGGGAGGGAGCTCTAGAATCCGTTAAATAATCAGGATATACGGTGGGACAACAGATAAACTACTCCTGTGAATAATGAGGACAATATTTCTTACAGATTCCTTGAATAAAAAGGACATTAAATGTCTGTTAGCCACTTCTACACACACAAACACTGAACACAGTCACACACACGCACACACACACACACACACACACACACACACACACACACACACACACACACACACACACACCACACGCACACACACACACACGCACACACACACACACGCACACACACGCACACAAACACACACACACACACACACACACACACACACACACACACACACACACACACGGTCAAGACCTTTGGCTCCAGTGCCAACATCTTCCTGAGCAGGTTCACGGCCCCCAGCCTCTGGTCGGTGCTGCCCCTCTGTCCCCACCATGAGGCCAGCCTCCCCCACTGGGAGAGCAGGTAGCCACACACCGCTGGGGCGTGCTGTTTCTTCAGGACCCGGTCTCGAGAGACGTGCTCTAGGAAGCCATTGAGCACTGCTGAAACCTTGAGAGGGAGGGGAGGGGAGGGGAGGGGAGGGGAGGGGAGGGGACGTGCTGTTACATTCTGTATCAAACCAGGGGTTCAGATAGGGGAGGAGAGACATTTGTCCCCCCCCCCCCCCCCCCCCTTGTCAGAATCTTTTTCCCCTTGGAACTTTAGGTTGCCAATTTTGCAAACCACACATAATAGTATAGTTAATAGCATTCCTACTTTTGGCCCCCCTTGACACTGAACCCATAATCATGTATTGGCAAAGGATTCGATGGGTATCACTGACTAGAGAACTGCTAAACAACAATAACACTGGAAGCATTTCACTAGCATCCAGTAGACTTACCGTCTCTGGTTTCTTGCTGCTGTTCTCCACAAGGAGGGAAATCAGTCCCTCGTGATGAGCGATGAAGTGAGCATTCAGCAGATGTGGGAAGGACTGGTAGAGCATCAGTCCCAGGCCGGGGCAGTCTGGAGGGGAGGGGAGGGGAGGGGAGGGGAGGCGAGGGGAGGTTGCATGTTTTGAGCAGGATACCCGCAAATGCCCAGTGTTCTTACCACTGCTGTAGTCCAACAAGCACTCTACCAGCACAGACGGCTAGGGAGAAGGAATTAGTAAATGCCGGGAGGAAGAGGCAGGAACCGACGATCAGCCTACCGGCATGCCTATCTCAAGGGCCAGCTCCAGCAGGAGTCCGGTGCTCCTCTCACTAGCGGGACTGAGCAGGCTTTGGCTGCCGTCTGAGGCCCTCGAGACCAGAGGCTTTACGGTGCCTAGCACCGAGTCCATGAGCTTGGAGACAGCTACGTCAGCTGAGTGGCCCTGCATGTGGAGAGAGAGTGAAGGCCCTAGGTAATAGAATATGGGAACTGCAAACAGCGTGTGGTAAATGACCAGGAAAAATCAATCAGTTAATTCTGCTAATGAAGAAAACCTTTCATTAGCATGGTTTTCGACAGACACTGAATGTGTAGCCCTTTATACGCAAGAATTTGTAATTTTTGAATGAGCACACTTGTTTATACAATACATTCCTGGATTGACCACCAAAACAAAAGTAGCTTGTATGGAAACCCCAGGTGTTTGACTGCTTGAGCACTGGCTCAAATTCCACTAGTGTGAACTTTTTTCCCCACAACTCGTTAACTATTAATGACTGTAACCAAAGGGGTACTATCAGTGCTAATGGTGTTTAATGCTTTCAGAGTTATGAACAGCAACACTGCACAGCTGCTATTCCACTGACCAGAGGTCCCAGAGTGGGCAGCAGGAGGTCGGCCCTCTGAAGGAGGAGGTGGCCACTGATTGTACCGTTCAGCTGACTGTGGTCCCGCCCTTGGCTCTCATCACCGTGGAGATCGAGGGGTAACTGACCAATCAAATCACAGGAACTAAGGGTGGATATACGAAAGCAAGTCTCAGAGTGTAAAGACTATGTACACACAACAGTTGGCAAGACACCAACCTCGCCGGAGCGATCTTGGTAGAGAGGGTGC
>CBDBCZ010000009.1:0-107500 GCA_965203295.1 Nitrospirales bacterium
TTGGATGGTGCTGGTGGTAATGAAAGAGTTCAATGTCACAGTAACCTAGATGTTCTTTACTATAATTCCAGAAGTATCCTCCCTAAACTGGATGAATTGCGTCTGATTTGTGCCGATCGCAGGCCTCATGTAGTGAGCATTGTAGAAACTTGGCTAGATACCTCAGTGCTTGACAGCGAACTCATTATTTCTAATTACAGCATTGTAAGACTTGATAGGAATAGACATGGTGGCGGAGTATTGTTGTATATCAGGGATGATGTACCTTACAATGTTACTTTTGTAGGCCCCGATAATCTTGAGTTGCTTGGACTTACTTTGTACAATGAAAACAATAGTCGCTTTTGTTTATGTGTTTTGTACAGTCCACCTGCCACCACTCACCTTGTTTTGCAACAGTTATTTATTTTTCTACAGAAGCTCAACCCCTCTTTATTTTCAAATTTTGTAATTATAGGTGACTTTAATGTGAATTTTTTGGATTCTAGTTCTTGTTTGTACCATTCCTTGTTAACTATTTTGTCGAGTTTTAACCTTACACAGGTTGTTCAGAAGCCCACTCGAATGGCCCCTAGTGGAACCGCTACACTCATAGATCTGGCTCTCATGTCTGCTCCGGACTCACTACGAAAGTGTGATGTTATTCCCCCGCTTTCTAACTCGGATCATAACGGTGTCGAACTAACGATCAGTTGGAGACGCACTATTCAGAGATCCCGTCCCAGACCTATTTGGAAATATTCTCTTGCTGACTTTGATAGAGCCTGTCATGAATTACAAAATGTTGACTGGGACGCTCTCCTGGTTGGTCACAATATTGACGCTGCTTGGCAACTTTGGGAGAGTACGTTTATGACCATTATTGAAAACTGTATCCCTAAGGGAGTTCTACCCAAGAAACGGAATCTGCCATGGGTAAATGCTGGTATTCGTCGAGCTATTCGAAAGCGGAACTTGTTTCATCGCAAATCGAAACGGAACCCGGTACATAAGGCAAAATATAAACACCTTCGTAACCTGGTCGTATCCCAGATTCGTAATGCTAAAAAGATGTATGTGGAAAATATCACAACAAACAATTCTAAACAGTTCTGGAGAGCTATTAAACTGATGAATGGTATAGGATCCTCGTCAATCCCTGTTCTCAACCAAGATGGGAGAACAATCGTCTGTGATAAACAAAAGGCCGATGTCCTCAACCATTTTTTTCACAGCTGCTTCAACAATGCTCTTCCACCTCTCACAGCTGAAGATTGCCCATGTGGACTAGATCCAGCTGCATGCCCCCAGGAACTCTATTGTTCTGAACAAGAAGTCTTTGAACTTCTTGTAAACTTAGACGTTACTAAGGCATCCGGGCCTGATGGAATCTCAGCCAGAATGCTGAAGGGAACGGCTGCTAGTATTGCACCAGTCTTGTGCAAAATCTTTAACTACTCAATAGAAACTGGCAGGCTACCCTCAGTCTGGAAATCATCGAACATTGTCCCAGTTCCTAAAGGATCTAATGGTGACAAGCCATCGAATTATAGACCCATATCTCTGCTGCCCATCATAAGTAAAGTGTTGGAAAGGATCATATACAGCAGGGTAGTGGACCACCTGGTGAGTAATTGCCCTCTAGCAGCAAACCAGTGGGGCTTCATGCCTGGAAAGTCAACTACCAGTGCTCTCCTATCGGCGACCTACGATTGGTTCACCATGCTGGAAGACGGTAACGAAGTTGGTGCAGTATTCTTCGATTTAACTAAAGCATTCGATTCTGTACCCCATCGAAAGCTTCTGGGTAAACTCCAAGAGCTTGGTCTAAATGCCTACATTGTGAACTGGATATCTGACTACCTGACTAATCGTACGCAGTCAGTGGTTCTAAATGGAGTCTCCTCAACAACACTGCCAGTGCTGTCGGGTGTCCCTCAGGGCTCCATCTTGGGACCACTCTTGTTCCTGATGTACCTTAATGACATCAATGATACTACCATTTCCAGCGGTTCCAAACTTGTTTTGTATGCCGACGATATTCTACTCTACCGAGCCGTCCACTCTCAGGAAGACTACTTCGCTTTACAGCAGGATGTAGACACCCTGGCTGCATGGAGCTCTACGAAGTTACTCAAGTTCAACCCGTCGAAATGTAAGGCCATGCTACTTTCCCGTAAAAGGTCAAAAATGTCAATACCGTGCACACTGTTACTAAATCAAATGCCACTTGAGTTCGTTGATAGCTTCAAGTACCTTGGTCTAAATATCACTTCTGACCTTACATGGTCCCGGCATATTGAGACTATCACTTCCAAGGCTAGGAGGCTTGTGGGATTATTGTTTAGGCAATTCTATCATTGTGCTGATACAAACACTCTAAAGAAGCTCTACGTATCACTCATTCGACCTCACTTGGAATACGCGTGTCAGGTATGGGATCCTTCCTCTGCAAAAGAATGCAACCTGTTAGAAAAGGTGCAGAGTTTCGCTAGCCGGGTATGCCTGAAAACCTGGAACATGGACTACTCAGAAATGCTAAACTCTCTTGACTTGCCAAGCCTACAAACCAGGAGGAAAGTTCAAAAGCTATCATTGCTATATAAAATCATCAATGCTGAGGCTGAGTTCCCGGAGGCCCCCTTGACCTCTCGAACGGTTTCTTGTTGGTACCCCACCCGTTCTGTTGATAACCTTTCTTTCTGTAATCTTTATGGTCACACTTACAAGTTTATGTCATCTTACTTCCCCAGCACTATTAAGCTGTGGAATAGCCTACCGTATAGTATTCGTTCTTGTACATCGTTAATTAGCTTTCATAATTCCTTAAATGCATATTTTGTGTATGGGTGCAATTAAGTACTAGCCAAGGCTAATTTTTGGACCCAGTTGTACATGTATTTTTGGTACAACGAATATTTATAAAAAAAAAAAAAAAAAAAAAAAAAAAAACCCGAAGTGCGAAGGGTCAGTACTATCGATCGAAGGCCCCGCCCACTTTCGGTAATTTACGCGCTTGGCGCTAGCGCGTCCGAATATACCTGGTGGCCGATCATCAGTGGCTTACTCTACCACTTTTCATCCCACTAGCACCATGTGTCTTTCTACAGCTACGATCGCTTCCTATAGACTGTCATGAAGGCACATATTTGTAGTAGAAGACTCAGATCTATTCTTGCTGAGCATGCAATGGTGAAGCACCACAGCATTACATAGAATGAGGTGGATGTTACGGATTCCAACCCTGGCCTTAGCCAATGATGTACCATTCAGGTATGGCACATCCAATCATAGCACCATCCCATCAACAAGGAACTTGGTCTTATCCATCAGGCCTACAATTCACTAATCCAGCCTCCCCGCTGTACCTGACTCTATTCCCTGTTTTTGTTTCAGTCCTCATTACCCTCCTATCCTAATTATTCGCTCGTTTTTATTTATTCACTACTTTCCCTTGTTTCAAGCAGTACTTTTGTAACACCTCATTCTACCCCTGATGTTGACAGCTGTATAGTAATCTTGTACCAGAGATAGATAATACTGTGGGAATTGCACAGTGGTGCTTAAGTGCCACTTTTTATCCTGTTAGCACCATGTGTCTTTCGCTGGCTATTTTCGCATTCTAGACTGTCATTAATGCACATACTTGTAGTAGATGACTCGGATCTTTGAACTTTTGCACGTTGCAACTTGAAGAAGGAATCTACACTTCTCATTAGGTGACACCATTTGTCGAGGGGGTGGGTGGGGAGCACCGGAGACTGTATGCACTCTCCACATATAGTCTAATTACGTATGCCAGTATCCAAATTAAAAATTCATTTTGCTAGTTCTTAGCTGGTCTTAGTATTGATGCTGTAACAATCTTAAGAACTTTGCATTCATGAGTGTTATTTTGAGCAGGTGAGAATAGAGTGGTCCTGACAGCGCTAGTTCTCCAGGCTTTGAGATGCCCTCTGACCTTTAATGAATTTACAAGGTGAGCAGAGAAGATACCTTGCTAGCAAGTCATCTAAACCTGTATCACAGATAGCTGCTATTGTGGAGAGGTCTTAAATACATATATGTCTCAGAATTTTCACTTGTACTTTGGAGAATTCACAATGGTGCTAAGTGCCACTTTTCAGCCCTTTAGCACCGTGTGTTTTTTGCTGGGTATTTTTATTTCCTAGATTGACATGAATGCACTAATTTGCCGTCGTTTATGCAGATCTTTCTTGCTAGCAAGATTTCTTAACCTGTATCAGTGATAGCTACTATTGTGGAGAGGCCTTGCATATATGTATGGCTGAGAATTTTCATTTGCTGTTTGGAGAATGCACAATGGTATTAGATGACTCAGATCTATCCTTGCTGAGCATGCAATGGTGAAGCACCACGGCATTACATGGAGTGAGGTGGATGTTACGGATTCCAACCCTGGTCTTAGCCAATGATGTATCATTCGGGTATGGCACATCCAATCATAGCACCATCCCATCAACAAGGAACTTGGTCTTGTCCATCAGCCCTACAATTCACTAATCTTGCCTTCCCGCTGTACCTGACTCTATTCCCTGTTTGTTTCAGTCCTCTTTTCCCTCCTATCCTAATTATTCACTCATTTTTAATTATTCACCACTTTGCCTTGTTTCAAACAGTACTTTAGTAACACCTCACTCTATCCCTGATGATGACCACTGTATAGTAATCTTCTACCAGAGAGTGATATTACTGTCGAAATTGCACAATGGTGCTTAAGTGCAACTTTTTATCCCATTAGCACCATGTGTCTTTCGCTGGCTATTTTCGCCTCCTAGACTTTCTTTAATGCACATACTTGTAGTAGATGACTAGAATCTTTGAAATTTGGTACGTTGCAACTTGAAAAAGGGATTTACACTTCCCATTAGGTGATACCACTTGTCGAGGAAGTGGGTGGGGAGCACTCGAAAACTGTATGTACTCTCCACATATAGTCTAATTACGTACACCAGTATTCCAATTAAAAATTCATTTTACTAGTTTATAGCTGGTCTTAGTAATGAGGCTGTAACAGTCCTAAGAACTGTGCTTGAGTGTTATTTTGAGCATGTGCTGATGGGGTGTTCCTGACGGTGCTAGCTAACCAGAGTTTGAGGTGCCTTCTGACCTTTGATGAGATTTCAAGACGAGCAGAGAAGATATTTTCCTAGCAAGTCTTCTAAACCTGTATCACAGTTAGCTACTATTGTGGAGAGGTCTTAAATGCATTTAGGTCAGACAGTTTTCACTCGCCCTTTAGAGAATTTACAATGGTGCTTAAAGTGCCACTTTCCATCCCATTACATGTACATGTAGCACCATGTGTCTTTTGCGGGCTATTTTTGTATCTTAGATCTCATGAACGCACATACTTGTGGTAGATGACTCAGATCTTTGAATCTTTGTACGTTGCAACTTGAAGAAGGGATCCACACTTCCTTATAGTGACACATTTGTGGGGCGGGGAGGGAGAGAGCACCCGAAGACTGTATGCACTCTCCACATAGAATTAACTATACCAGTATCCAAACTAAAAATTCATCATACTAGTTCTTGGCTGGTCTTAGTAATAAGGCTGTAAGAATCCTAAGAACTGTGCTTGAGTGTTGTTATCTTGAGCATGTACTGATGGGGTGTTCCTGACAGTGCTAGTTCTCCAGCGTTTGAGATGCCCTCTGACCTTTGGTGACATTTCAAGTTGAGCAGAGAAGATACCTTGCTAGCAAGTCTTCAAAACCTGTATCACAGATACGTAGCTACTATTGTAGAGAGGTCTTAAATGCATTTATGTCAGAGAATTTTCAGTTGCCCTTTGGAGAATTCACAATGGTGCTTAAGTGCCACTTTTCAGCCCTTTAGCACCATATGTCTTTCGCTGGGTATTTTTATTTTCTAGATTGACATGAATGCACTAACTTGTAGTCGATTATGCAGATCTTTCTTGCTAGCAAATTATCTTAACCTGTATCAGAAATAGCTACTATTGTGGAGAGGCCTTGCATATATGTATGGCTGAGGATTTTCACTTGTTGTTTGGAGAATGCGCAATGGTGCTTAAAGTGCCACTTTTCATCCCACTAGCACCATGTGTGTTTTTACGGCTATGTTCGCCTCCTAGACTGTCATGAAGGCACATATTTGTATTAGATGACTCATATCTATCCATGCTGAGCATGCAATGGTGAAGCACCAATTGACGTGGATGTTACGGATTCCAACCCTGGCCTTAGCCAATGATGTACCATTCGAGAATGGCACATCCAATCATAGAACCATCCCATCAACAAGGAACTTGGTGTTGTCCATCAGGCCTACAATTCACTAATCCAGCCTCCCCGCTGTACCTGACTCTATTTCCTGTTTTGTTTCAGTCCTCATTTCCCTCCTATCCTAATTATTCGCTCGTTTTTATTTATTCACTACTTTCCCTTGTTTCAGCAGTGCTTTTGTAACACCTCACTCTACCCCTGATGTTGACAGCTGTATAGTAATCTTGTACCAGAGATAGATAATACTGTGGGAATTGCACAGTGGTGCTTAAGTGCCACTTTTTATCCCGTTAGCACCATGTGTCTTTCGCTGGCTATTTTCGCATTCTAGACTGTCATTAATGCACATACTTGTAGTAGATGACTCGGATCTTTGAACTTTTGTACGTTGCAACTTGAAGAAGGAATTTACACTTCTCATTAGGTGACACCATTTGTCGAGGGGGTGGGTGGGGAGCACCGGAGACTGTATGCACTCTCCACATATAGTCTAATTACGTATGCCAGTATCCAAATTAAAAATTCATTTTGCTAGTTCTTAGCTGGTCTTAGTATTGATGCTGTAACAATCTTAAGAACTTTGCATGAGTGTTATTTTGAGCAGGTGAGAATAGAGTGGTCCTGACAGCGCTAGTTCTCCAGGCTTTGAGATGCCCTCTGACCTTTAATGAATTTACAAGGTGAGCAGAGAAGATACCTTGCTAGCAAGTCATCTAAACCTGTATCACAGATAGCTGCTATTGTGGAGAGGTCTTAAATACATATATGTCTCAGAATTTTCACTTGTACTTTGGAGAATTCACAATGGTGCTAAGTGCCACTTTTAAGCCCTTTAGCACCATGTTTTTATTCGCTGGGTATTTTTATTTCCTAGATTGACATATGCACTACTTTGTAGTCGATCTTTCTTTCTAGCAAGTCATCTAAACCTGTATCACAGATAGCTACTATTGTGGAGAGGTCTTAAATGCATTTATGTCTGAGAATATTCACTTGCTCTTTGGAAAATTCACAATGGTGCTTAAGTGCCACTTTTCAGCCCTTGAACACCATGTGTCTTTCGCTGGGTATTTTTATTTCCTAGATTGACATGAATGCACTAATTTGCAGTCGTTTATGCAGATCTTTCTTGCTAGCAAGATTTCTTAACCTGTATCAGTGATAGCTACTATTGTGGAGAGGCCTTGCATATATGTATGGCTGAGAATTTTCACTTGCTGTTTGGAGAATGCACAATGGTATTAGATGACTCAGATCTATCCTTGCTGAGCATGCAATGGTGAAGCACCACGGCATTACATGGAGTGAAGTGGATGTTACGGATTCCAACCCTGGTCTTAGCCAATGATGTATCATTCGGGTATGGCACATCCAATCATAGCACCATCCCATCAACAAGGAACTTGGTCTTGTCCATCAGCCCTACAATTCACTAATATTGCCTTCCCGCTGTACCTGACTCTATTCCCTGTTTTGTTTCAGTCCTCTTTTCCCTCCTATCCTAATTATTCACTCATTTTTAATTATTCACCACTTTGCCTTGTTTCAAACAGTACTTTAGTAACACCTCACTCTATCCCTGATGATGACCACTGTATAGTAATCTTCTACCAGAGAGTGATATTACTGTCGAAATTGCACAATGGTGCTTAAGTGCAACTTTTTATCCCATTAGCACCATGTGTCTTTCGCTGGCTATTTTCGCCTCCTAGACTGTCTATAATGCACATACTTGTAGTAGATGACTAGGATCTTTGAAATTTGGTACGTTGCAACTTGAAAAAGGGATTTACACTTCCCATTAGGTGATACCACTTGTCGAGGAAGTGGGTGGGGAGCACTCGAAAACTGTATGTACTCTCCACATATAGTCTAATTACGTACACCAGTATTCCAATTAAAAATTCATTTTACTAGTTTATAGCTGGTCTTAGTAATGAGGCTCTAACAGTCCTAAGAACTGTGCTTGAGTGTTATCTTGAGCATGTGCTGATGGGGTGTTCCTGACGGTGCTAGCTAACCAGAGTTTGAGATGCCTTCTGACCTTTGATGAGATTTCAAGACGAGCAGTGAAGATATCTTCCTAGCAAGTCTTCTAAACCTGTATCACAGTTAGCTACTATTGTGGAGAGGTCTTAAATGCATTTAGGTCAGACAGTTTTCACTCGCCCTTTAGAGAATTTACAATGGTGCTTAAAGTGCCACTTTTCATCCCATTACATGTACATGTAGCACCATGTGTCTTTTGCGGGCTATTTTTGTATCTTAGATCTCATGAACGCACATACTTGTGGTAGATGACTCAGATCTTTGAATCTTTGTACGTTGCAACTTGAAGAAGGGATCCACACTTCCTTATAGTGACACATTTGTGGGGCGGGGAGGGAGAGAGCACCCGAAGACTGTACGCACTCTCCACATAGAATTAACTATACCAGTATCCAAACTAAAAATTCATCATACTAGTTCTTGGCTGGTCTTAGTAATAAGGCTGTAAGAATCCTAAGAACTGTGCTTGAGTGTTGTTATCTTGAGCATGTACGGATGGGGTGTTCCTGACAGCGCTAGTTCTCCAGGGTTTGAGATGCCCTCTGACCTTTGGTGACATTTCAAGTTGAGCAGAGAAGATACCTTGCTAGCAAGTCATCTAAACCTGTATCACAGATAGCTACTATTGTAGAGAGGTCTTAAATGCATTTATGTCAGAGAATTTTCACTTGCTCTTTGGAGAATTCACAATGGTGCTTAAGTGCCACTTTTCAGCCCTTTAGCACCATGTGTCTTTCGCTGGGTATTTTTATTTTCTAGATTGACATGAATGCACTAACTTGTAGTCGATTATGCAGATCTTTCTTGCTAGCAAATTATCTTAACCTGTATCAGAAATAGCTACTATTGTGGAGAGGCCTTGCATATATGTATGGCTGAGGATTTTCACTTGTTGTTTGGAGAATGCGCAATGGTGCTTAAAGTGCCACTTTTCATCCCACTAGCACCATGTGTGTTTTTACGGCTATGTTCGCCTCCTAGACTGTCATGAAGGCACATATTTGTATTAGATGACTCATATCTATCCATGCTGAGCATGCAATGGTGAAGCACCAATTGACGTGGATGTTACGGATTCCAACCCTGGTCTTAGCCAATGATGTATCATTCGGGTATGGCACATCCAATCATAGCACCATCCCATCAACAAGGAACTTGGTCTTGTCCATCAGCCCTACAATTCACTAATATTGCCTTCCCGCTGTACCTGACTCTATTCCCTGTTTTGTTTCAGTCCTCTTTTCCCTCCTATCCTAATTATTCACTCATTTTTAATTATTCACCACTTTGCCTTGTTTCAAACAGTACTTTAGTAACACCTCACTCTATCCCTGATGATGACCACTGTATAGTAATCTTCTACCAGAGAGTGATATTACTGTCGAAATTGCACAATGGTGCTTAAGTGCAACTTTTTATCCCATTAGCACCATGTGTCTTTCGCTGGCTATTTTCGCCTCCTAGACTGTCTATAATGCACATACTTGTAGTAGATGACTAGGATCTTTGAAATTTGGTACGTTGCAACTTGAAAAAGGGATTTACACTTCCCATTAGGTGATACCACTTGTCGAGGAAGTGGGTGGGGAGCACTCGAAAACTGTATGTACTCTCCACATATAGTCTAATTACGTACACCAGTATTCCAATTAAAAATTCATTTTACTAGTTTATAGCTGGTCTCAGTAATGAGGCTGTAACAGTCCTTAGAACTGTGCTTTAGTGTTATCTTGGGCATGTGCTGATGGGGTGTTCCTGACGGTGCTAGCTAACCAGAGTTTGAGATGCCTTCTGACCTTTGATGAGATTTCAAGACGAGCAGTGAAGATATCTTCCTAGCAAGTCTTCTAAACCTGTATCACAGTTAGCTACTATTGTGGAGAGGTCTTAAATGCATTTAGGTCAGACAGTTTTCACTCGCCCTTTAGAGAATTTACAATGGTGCTTAAAGTGCCACTTTTCATCCCATTACATGTACATGTAGCACCATGTGTCTTTTGCGGGCTATTTTTGTATCTTAGATCTCATGAACGCACATACTTGTGGTAGATGACTCAGATCTTTGAATCTTTGTACGTTGCAACTTGAAGAAGGGATCCACACTTCCTTATAGTGACACATTTGTGGGGCGGGGAGGGAGAGAGCACCCGAAGACTGTACGCACTCTCCACATAGAATTAACTATACCAGTATCCAAACTAAAAATTCATCATACTAGTTCTTGGCTGGTCTTAGTAATAAGGCTGTAAGAATCCTAAGAACTGTGCTTGAGTGTTGTTATCTTGAGCATGTACGGATGGGGTGTTCCTGACAGCGCTAGTTCTCCAGGGTTTGAGATGCCCTCTGACCTTTGGTGACATTTCAAGTTGAGCAGAGAAGATACCTTGCTAGCAAGTCATCTAAACCTGTATCACAGATAGCTACTATTGTAGAGAGGTCTTAAATGCATTTATGTCAGAGAATTTTCACTTGCTCTTTGGAGAATTCACAATGGTGCTTAAGTGCCACTTTTCAGCCCTTTAGCACCATGTGTCTTTCGCTGGGTATTTTTATTTTCTAGATTGACATGAATGCACTAACTTGTAGTCGATTATGCAGATCTTTCTTGCTAGCAAATTATCTTAACCTGTATCAGAAATAGCTACTATTGTGGAGAGGCCTTGCATATATGTATGGCTGAGGATTTTCACTTGTTGTTTGGAGAATGCGCAATGGTGCTTAAAGTGCCACTTTTCATCCCACTAGCACCATGTGTGTTTTTACGGCTATGTTCGCCTCCTAGACTGTCATGAAGGCACATATTTGTATTAGATGACTCATATCTATCCATGCTGAGCATGCAATGGTGAAGCACCAATTGACGTGGATGTTACGGATTCCAACCCTGGCCTTAGCCAATGATGTACCATTCGAGTATATGGCACATCCAATCATAGAACCATCCCATCAATAAGGAACTTGGTGTTGTCCATCAGGCCTACAATTCACTAATCCAGCCTTTCCGCTGTACCTGACTCTATTTCCTGTTTTGTTTCAGTCCTCATTTCCCTCCTATCCTAATTATTCGCTCGTTTTTATTTATTCACTACTTTCCCTTGTTTCAAGCAGTGCTTTTGTAACACCTCACTCTACCCCTGATGTTGACAGCTGTATAGTAATCTTGTACCAGAGATAGATAATACTGTGGAAATTGCACAGTGGTGCTTAAGTGCCACTTTTTATCCCGTTAGCACCATGTGTCTTTCGCTGGCTATTTTCGCATTCTAGACTGTCATTAATGCACATACTTGTAGTACATGTAGATGACTCGGATCTTAGAACTTTTGTACGTTGCAACTTGAAGAAGGAATTTACACTTCTCATTAGGTGACACCATTTGTCGAGGGGGTGGGTGGGGAGCACCCGGATATTGTAAGCACTCTCCACATATAGTCAAATTACATATGCAAGTATCCAAATTAAAAATCCATTTCTCTTTCTTAGCTGGTCTTAGTATTGATGCTGTAACAATCTTAAGAACTTTGCATGAGTGTTATTTTGAGCAGGTGAGAATAGAGTGGTCCTGACAGAGCTAGTTCTCCAGGGTTTGAGATGCCCTCTGACCTTTAATGAATTTACAAGGTGAGCAGAGAAGATACCTTGCTAGCAAGTCATCTAAACCTGTATCACAGATAGCTACTATTGTGGAGGGGTCTTAAATGCATTTATGTCTGAGAATATTCACTTGCTCTTTGGAGAATTTACAATGGTGCTTAAGTGCCACTTTTCAGCCCTTGAGCACCATGTGTCTTTCGCTGGGTATTTTATTTCCTAGATTGACATGAATGCACTAATTTGCAGTCGTTTATGCAGATCTTTCTTGCTAGCAAGATTTCTTAACCTGTATCAGAGATAGCTACTATTGTGGAGAGGCCTTGCATATATGTATGGCTGAGAATTTTCACTTGCTGTTTGGAGAATGCACAATGGTGCTTAAAGTGCCACTTTTCATCCCACTAGCACCATGTGTGTTTCTACAGCTATGTTTGCTACCTAAACTCATGAAGGCACATATTTGTATTAGATGACTCAGATCTATTCTTGCTGAGCATGCAATGGTGAAGCACCACAGCATTACATAGAATGAGGTGGATGTTACGGATTCCAACCCTGGCCTTAGCCAATGATGTATCATTCGGGTATGGCACATCCAATCATAGCACCATCCCATCAACAAGGAACTTGGTCTTGTCCATCAGGCCTACAATTCACTAATCCAGCCTCCCCGCTGTACCTGACTCTATTCCCTGTTTTGTTTCAGTCCTCATTTCCCTCCTATCCTAATTATTCGCTCGTTTTTATTTATTCACTACTTTCCCTTGTTTCAAGCAGTACTTTTGTAACACCTCACTCTCCCCCTGATGTTGATAGCTGTATAGTAATCTTGTACCAGAGATAGATAATACTGTGGGAATTGCACAGTGGTGCTTAAGTGCCACTTTTTATCCCGTTAGCACCATGTGTCTTTCGCTGGCTATTTTCGCATTCTAGACTGTCATTAATGCACATACTTGTAGTAGATGACTCGGATCTTTGAACTTTTGTACGTTGCAACTTAAAGAAGGAATTTACACTTCTCATTAGGTGACACCATTTGTCGAGGGGGTTGGGTGGGGAGCACCGGAGACTGTATGCACTCCCCACATATAGTCTAATTACGTATGCCAGTATCCAAATTAAAAATCCATTTTGCTAGTTCTTAGCTGGTCTTAGTATTGAGGCTGTAACAATCCTAAGAACTTTGCATGAGTGTTATTTTGAGCAGGTGAGGATAGAGTGGTCCTGACAGCGCTAGTTCTCCAGGGTTTGATATGCCCTCTGACCTTTAATGAATTTACAAGGTGAGCAGAGAAGATACCTTGCTAGCAAGTCATCTAAACCTGTATCACAGATAGCTGCTATTGTGGAGAGGTCTTAAATGCATTTATGTCTGAGAATTTTCACTTGCCTTTGGAGAATTCACAAAAGTGCTCAAGTGCCACTTTTCAGCCCTTTAGCACCATGTGTTTTTCACTGGGTATTTTTATTTCCTAGATTGACATGAATGCACCAATTTGTAGTCCATTTTTCTTGCTAGCAAGTCATCTAAACCTGTATCACAGATAGCTACTATTGTGGAGAGGTCTTAGATGCATTTATGTCTGAGAATTTTCACTTGCTCTTTGGAGAATTTACAAAGGTGCTTAAGTGCCACTTTTCAGCCCTTGAGCACCATGTGTCTTTCGCTGGGTATTTTTATTTCCTAGATTGACATGAATGCACTAATTTGCAGTTGTCTATGCAGATCTTTCTTGCTAGCAAGATTTCATAACCTTTACCAGAGATAGCTACTATTGTGGAGAGGCCTTGCATATATGTATGGCTGAGAATTTTCACTTGCTGTTTGGAGAATGCACAATGGTGCTTAAAGTGCCACTTTTCATCCCACTAGCACCATGTGTCTTTCTACAGCTATGTTTGCTACCTAAACTCATGAAGGCACATATTTGTATTAGATGACTCAGATCTATCCTTGCTGAGCATGCAATGGTGAAGCACCACGGCATTACATGGAGTGAGGTGGATGTTACGGATTCCAACCCTGGTCTTAGCCAATGATGTACCACTCGGGTATGGCACATCCAATCATAGCACCATCCCATCAACAAGGAACTTGGTCTTGTCCATCAGCCCTACAATTCACTAATCTTGCCTCCCCGCTGTACCTGACTCTATTCCCTGTTTTGTTTCAGTCCTCTTTTCCCTCCTATCCTAATTATTCCCTCGTTTTTAATTATTCACCACTTTGCCTTGTTTCAAGCAGTACTTTAGTAACACCTCACTCTATCCTTGATGATGACTAATGTATAGTAATCTTCTACCAGAGAGAGATATTACTGTGGAAATTGCACAATGGTGCTTAAGTGCAACTTTTTATCCCATTAGCACCATGTGTCTTTCGCTGGCTATTTTCGCCTCCTAGACTTTCTTTAATGCACATACTTGTAGTAGATGACTGGGATCTTTGAAATTTTATACGTTGCAACTTGAAAAAGGGATTTACACTTCCCATTAGGTGATACCACTTGTCGAGGAAGTGGGTGGGGAGCACTCGAAAACTGTATGTACTCTCCACATATAGTCTAATTACGCGTACACCAGTATTCCAATTAAAAATTCATTTTACTAGTTTATAGCTGGTCTTAGTAATGAGGCTGTAACAGTCCTAAGAACTGTGCTTGAGTGTTATCTTGGGCATGTGCTGATGGCCCATGGGGTGTTCCTGACTGTGCTAGTTAACCAGAGTTTGAGATGCCCTCTGACCTTAAATGAATTTACAAGGTGAGCAGAGAAGATACCTTGCTAGCAAGTCATCTAAACCTGTATCACAGATAGCTGCTATTGTGGAGAGGTCTTAAATGCATTTATGTCTGAGAATTTTTACTTGCTCTTTGGAGAATTCACAATGGTGCTTAAGTGCCACTTTTCAGCCCTTTAGCACCATGTGTCTTTCACTGGGTATTTTTACTTCCTAGATTGACATGAATGCACTAATTTGTAGTCGATTTTTCTTGCTAGTAAGTCATCTAAACCTGTATCACAGATATATAGCTACTATTGTGGAGAGGTCTTAAAAGTATTTATGTCTGAGAATTTTCACTTGCTGTTTGGAGAAATCACAATGGTGCTTAAGTGCCACTTTTCATACCATTAGCACCATGTGTCTTTCTACAGCTATGTTCGCTACCTAGACTGTCATTAAGGCGCATATTTGTATTAGATGACTCAGATCTATCCTTGCTGAGCATGCAATGGTGAAGCACCACCACATTACATGGAGTGAAGTGGATGTTATGGATTCCAACCCTGGCCTTAGCCAATGATGTACCATTTGTTTATGATACATCAAATCATAGCACCATCCCATTAACAAGGAACTTGGTCTTGTCCATCAGGCCTACAATTTACTAATCCAGCCTCCCCGATGTACCTAACTCTATTTCCTGTTTTTTTCAGTCCTCATTTCCCTCCTATCTTAATTATTCACTCGTTTTTAATTATTCACCATCATTGGCTAAGGCCAGGGTTGGAATTCGTAGCTTCCACCTCACTCCATATATGCTGTGGAGCTTCACCATTGCATGCTCAGCAAGGATAGATCTGAGTCATCTACAACAATTATGTGCCTTCATGACAGTCTAGGTAGCGAATATAGGTGCTGTATTATGTGCAATCATGATAACCTAGGAAACGAAAATAGCCGGCTAAAGACAGATGGTGCTAATGGGCTGAAAAGTGGCACTTTAAGCATCATTATGCATTCTCCAAGAGCAAGTGAAAATTCTCACTTATACATATATGCAAGGACTCTCCACAATAGTAGCTATCTCTGATACAGGTTAAAAAAACTTGCTAGCTAGATCATCATCTACTACAAGTATGTGCAATAATGACCGTCTATGATGCGAAAATAGCCAGCGAAAGACACATGGTGCTAACGGGATAAAAATGGCACTTTAAGCACCATTGTAAATTCTCCAAAGAGTAATTGCAAATTCACAGACATAAATGCATTTTCTGTGGAACAGGTTTAGAAGACATGCTAGCAAGGTATCTTCCGTCCTCACCTTGTAATCTCATTAAAGGTCAGAGGGCATCTCAAACCCCAGAGAACTAGCGCTGTCAGGACCACTCTATCTTCACCTGCCCCAAATAACACACATGCAAAGCTCTTAGGATTGTTACAGCATCAAATTGAATACTAAGACCAGCTAAAAACTACTAAAATGGATTTTTTATTTTGGATATGGCATACGTAATTAGACTATATGTGGAGAGTGCATACGGTCTCTGGGTGCTCCCCACCCACCCCCTCGACAAGTGGTGTCACCTAATGAGAAGAGTGAATTCCTTCTTGAAGTTGCAACATACAAAAGTTCAAAGATCCGAGTCATCTACTACAAGTATGTGTATTAATGACAGTCTAGGATGCGAAAATAGCCAGAGCAAGACACATGGTGCTAACGGGATAAAAAGTGGCACTTTAAGCACCATTGTGCAATTTCCACAGTATTATCTATCTCTGGTACAAGATTACTATACAGATGTCATCATCAGGGGTAGAGTGAGGTGTTACAAAAGTATTGCTTGAAACAAGGAAAGTAGTGAATAATTAAGAACGAGCGAATATTTAGAATAGGAGGAAAATGAGGACTGAAACAAAACAGGGAATAGAGTCAGGTACAGCGGGGAGGCTGGAGTAGGACAGATGGACAAGACCAAGTTCCTTGTTTATGGGATGGTGCTATGATTGGATGTACCATAAACAAACGGTACATCATTGGCTAAGGCCAGGGTTGGAATCCGTAACATCCACTTCACTCCATGTAATGCGGTGGTACATCACCATTGCATGCTCAGCAAGGATAGATCTGAGTCATCTAATACAACTATGTGCCTTCATGACAGTCTAGGTAGTGTACATAGCTGTAGAAAAACACATGGTGCTAGTGGGATGAAAAGTGGCACTTTAAGCACCATTGTGCATTCTCCAAACAGCAAGTGAAAATTCTCAGCCATACATAATATGCAAGGCTTCTCCACAATAGTACGTAGCTATTTCTGATACATGTTAAGAAAACTTACTAGCAAGAAAGATTGACTACAAATTAATGCATTCATGTCAATCTAGGAAATAAAAATATCCAGCGAAAGACACATGGTGCTAAAGGGCTGAAAAGTGGCACTTAAGCACCATTGTGAATTCTCCAAAGGCAAGTGAAAATTCTCAGACATAAATGCATTTAAGACCTCTCTATAAAAGCAGCTATCTGTGATACAGGTTTAGATGACTTGCTAGCAAGGTATCTTCTCTGCTCACCTTGTAATCTCATTAAAGGTCAGAGGGCGTCTCATATCCTGGAGAACTAGCGTTGTCAGGACCACTCTATCCTCACCTGCTCAAAATAACACTCATGCAAAGTTCTTAAGATTGGTACAGCATCAATACTAAGACCAGCTAAGAACTAGTAAAATGAATTTTTAATTTGGATACCGGCATACGTAATTAGACTATATGTGGAGAGTGCATACAATCTCCGGGTGCTCCCCACCCACCCCCTCGACAAATGGTGTCACCTAATGAGAAGTGTAAATTCTTTCTTCAAGTTGCAACGTACAAAAGTTCAAAGATCCGAGTCATCTACTACAAGTATGTGCATTAATGACAGTCTAGGATGCGAAAATAGTCAGCGAAAGACACATGGTGCTAACGAGGTAAAAAGTGGCACTTAAGCAACATTGTGCAATTCACACAGTATTATCTACCTCTGGTACAAGATTACTATACAGCTGTCAACATCAGGGGTAGAGTGAGATGTTACAAAAGTACTGCTTGAAACAAGGGAAAGTAGTGAATAATTAAAAACGAGCGAATAATTAGGATAGGAGGGAAATGAGGACTGAAACAAAACAGGAAATAGAGTCAGGTACATCGGGGAGGCTGGAATAGTTAATTGTAGGACTGATGGACAAGACGAAGTTCCTTGTTGATGGGATGGTTCTATGATTGGATGTGCCATACCAGAATGGTACATCATTGGCTAAGGCCAGGGTTGGAATCCGTAGCATCCTCCTCACGCGGTGCTTCACCATTGCATGCTCAGCATGGATAGATATGAGTCATCTAATACAAATATGTGCCTTCATGACAGTCTAGGAGGCGAACATAGCCGTAGAAAGGCACATGGTGCTAGTGGGTTGAAAAGTGGCACTTTAAGCACCATTGCGCATTCTCCAAACAACAAGTGAAAATCCTCAGCCATACATATATGCAGGGCCTCTCCACAATAGTAGCTATTTCTGATACAGGTTAAGATAATTTGCTAGCAAGAAAGATCTGCATCATAAACTACAAATTAGTGCATTCATGACAATTTAGGAAATAAAAATACCCAGCTAAAGACACATGGTGCTAAGGGGCTGAAAAGTTGCGCATAAGCACCATTGTAAATTCTCTAAAGAGAGAGTGAAAACTCTCGGACCTAAATGCATTTAAGACCTCTCTACAATAGTAGCTATCTGTGATACAGGTTTTGAAGGCTTGCTAGCAAGCTATCTTCTCTGCTCAATTTGAAATGTCACCAAAGGTCAGAGGGCATCTCAAACCCTGGAGAACTAGCGCTGTCAGGAACACCCCATCAGTACATGCTCAAGATAACAACACTCAAGCACAGTTATTAGGATCGCTACAGCCTCATTACTAAGACCAGCTAAGAACTAGTATGATAAATTTTTAATTTGGATACTGGTATAGTTAATTCTATGTGGAGAGTGCATACAGTCTTCGGGTGCTCTCTCCCTCCCCGCCCCACAAATGTGTCACTATAAGGAAGTGTGGAACCCTTCTTCAAGTTGCAACGTACAAAGATTCAAAGATCTGAGTCATCTACCACAAGTATGTGCGTTCATGAGATCTAGGATACAAAAATAGCCCGCAAAAGACACATGGTGCTACATGTACATGTAATGGGATGAAAAGTGGCACTTTAAGCACCATTGTAAATTCTCTAAAGAGCGAGTGAAAACTCTCTGACCTAAATGCATTTAAGACCTCTCCACAATAGTAGCTAACTGTGATACAGGTTTAGAAGACTTGCTAGGAAGATATCTTCTCTGCTCGTCTTGAAATCTCATCAAAGGTCAGAAGGCACCTCAAACTCTGGTTAGCTAGCACCGTCAGGAACACCCCATCAGCACATGCCCAAGATAACACTCAAGCACAGTTCTAAGGACTGTTACAGCCTCATTACTAAGACCAGCTATAAACTAGTAAAGTGAATTTTTGATTGGGATACTAGTGTACGTAATTAGACTATATGTGGAGAGTACAAACAGTTTCCGAGTGCTCCCCACCCACTCTCTCTAGTACAAGATTCCTATACTGCTGTCATCATCAGTGGTAGAGTGAGGTGTAACTAAAGTACTGCTTGAAACAAGGCTAAGTGGTGAATAATTAAAAATGAGCGAATAATTAGGATAGGAGGAAAAAGAGGACTGAAACAAAACAGGGAATAGAGTCAGGTACAGCGGGGAGGCTGGATTAGTGAATTGTAGGCCTGATGGACAAGACCAAGTTTCTTGTTGATGGGATGGTGCTATGATTTGATGTGCCATACCCGAATGGTACATCATTGGCTAAGGCCAGGGTTGGAATTCGTAACATCCACCTCACTCAATGTAATGCTGTGGTGCTTCACCATTGATTGCTCAGCAAGGATAGATCTGAGTCATCTACTACAAATATGTGCCTTCATGACAGTCTAGGTAGCGAACATAGCTGCAGAAAGACACATGGTGCTAGTAGGATGAAAAGTGGCACTTTAAGCACCATTGTGCATTCTCCAAACAGCAAGTGAAAATTCTCAGCCATACATATATGCAAGGCCTTTCCACAATAGTAGGTATTTCTGATACAGGTTAAGAAAACTTGCTAGCAAGCATCATCAACTACAAATTAGTGCATTCATGACAATCTAGGAAATAAAAATACCAACGAAAGACACATGATGCTAAAGGGCTGAAAAGTGGCACTTAAGCACCATTGCGAATTCTCCAAAGAGCAAGTGAAAATTCTCAGACATAAATGCATTTAAGACCTCTTCACAATAGTAGCTATCTGTGATACAGATTTAGATGACTAGTTAGCAATTTATTTTCTCTGCTCGCCTTGTAATCTTATCAAAGGTCAGAGAGAATCTCAAACCCTGGTGAAGTTACACCGTCAGGACCACCCCATCAGCACCTGCTCAAAATAACACTCAAGCACAGTTCTTAGTATTATTACACACTCATTACTAAGACCAGCGAAACACTAGTAAAAAAGGTTTTAATTTGAATACTGGCATAATTAGACTATGTGGAAGGTGCATACAGTCTCCGGGTGCTCCCCACACCCCCCCCCCCCCCCCCCACAAGTGGTGTCACCTAAAGAGAAGTGCAAATCCCTTCTTCAAGTTGTAACGTACAAACGTTCGAATATCCGAGTCATCTACTACAAGTATGTGCATTAATGACAGTCTAGGATGCAAAAATAGCCAGTGAAAGACACATGGTGCTAACGGGAAAAAAAGTGTCACTTAAGCACCATTGTGCAATTTCCACAGTATTATCTATCTCTGGTACAAGATTACTATACAGCTGTCATCATCAGGGGTAGAGTGAGGCATTACAAAAGTACTGTTTGAAACAAGGCTAAGTGGTGAATAATTAAAAATGAGTGAATAATTAGGATAGGAGGGAAAAGAGGACTGAAACAAAACAGGGAATAGAGTCAGGTACAGCGGGAAGGCAAGATTAGTGAATTGTAGGGCTGATGGACAAGACCAAGTTCCTTGTTGATGGGATGGTGCTATGATTGGATGTGCCATACCCGAATGGTACATCATTGGCTAAGTCCAGGGTTGAAATTCGTAACATCCACTTCACTCCATGTAATGCCGTGGTGCTTCACCATTGCATGCTCAGCAAGGATAGATCTGAGTCATCTACTACAAATATGTGCCTTCATGAGTCTAGGTAGCGAACATAGCTGTAGAAAGACACATGGTGCTAGTGGGATGAAAAGTGGCACTTTAAGAACCATTGTGCATTCTCCAAACAGCAAGTGAAAATTCTCAGCCATATATATATGCAAGCCCTCTCCACAATAGCAGCTATTTCTGATACAGGTTAAGAAATCTTGCTAGAAAGAAAGAACTGCATAAATGACTGCAAATTAGTGCATTCATGTCAATCTAGGAAATAAAAATACCCAGCGAAAGACACATGGTGCTAAAGGGATGAAAAGTGGCATTTAAGCACCATTGTGAATTCTCTAATGAGCAAGTGAAAATTCTCGGACATAAATGCATTTAAGACCTCTCCACAATAGTAGCTATCTGTGATACAGGTTTAGATGACTTGTTAGCAAAGTATCATCATCAGGGGTAGAGTGAGGCATTACAAAAGTACTGTTTGAAACAAGGCAAAGTGGTGAATAATTAAAAATGAGTGAATAATTAGGATAGGAGGGAAAAGAGGACTGAAACAAAACAGGGAATAGAGTCAGGTACAGCGGGGAGGCTGGATTAGTGAATTGTAGGACTGATGGACAAGACCAAGTTCCTTATTTATGGGATGGTGCTGTGATTGGATGTACCATAAACAAACGGTACATCATTGGCTAAGGCCAGGGTTGGAATCCGTAACATCCACTTCACTCCATGTAATGTGGTGGTACATCACCATTGCATGCTCAGCAAGGATAGATATGAGTCATCTAATACAACTATGTGCCTTCATGACAGTCTGGGTAGCGTACATAGCTGTAGAAAAACACATGGTGCTAGTGGGATGAAAAGTGGCACTTTAAGCACCATTGTGCATTCTCCAAACAGCAAGTGAAAATTCTCAGCCATACATAATATGCAAGGCTTCTCCACAATAGTACGTAGCTATTTCTGATACATGTTAAGAAAACTTACTAGCAAGAAAGATTGACTACAAATTAGTGCATTCATGTCAATCTAGGAAATAAAAATACCCAGCGAAAGACACATGGTGCTAAAGGGCTGAAAAGTGGCACTTAAGCACCATTGTGCATTTTCCAAAGAGCAAGTGAAAATTCTCAGACATAAATGCATTTAAGACCTCTCTATAAAAGCAGCTATCTGTGATACAGGTTTAGATGACTTGTTAGCAAGGTATCTTCTCTGCTCACCTTGTAATCTTATTAAAGGTCAGAGGGCGTCTCATATCCTGGAGAACTAGCGCTGTCAGGACCACTCTATCCTCACCTGCTCAAAATAACACTCATGCAAAGTTCTTAAGATTGGTACGTACAGCATCAATACTAAGACCAGCTAAGAACTAGTAAAATGAATTTTTAATTTGGATAACGGCATACGTAATTAGACTATATGTGGAGAGTGCATACAATCTCCGGGTGCTCCCCACCCACCCCCTCGACAAATGGTGTCACCTAATGAGAAGTGTAAATTCCTTCTTCAAGTTGCAACGTACAAAAGTTCAAAGATCCGAGTCATCTACTACAAGTATGTGCACAGTCTAGGATGCGAAAATAGCCAGCGAAAGACACATGGTGCTAACGAGATAAAAAGTGGCACTTAAGCAACATTGTGCAATTCACACAGTATTATCTACCTCTGGTACAAGATTACTATACAGCTGTCAACATCAGGGGTAGAGTGAGGTGTTACAAAAGTACTGCTTGAAACAAGGGAAAGTAGTGAATAATTAAAAACGAGCGAATAATTAGGATAGGAGGGAAATGAGGACTGAAACAAAACAGGAAATAGAGTCAGGTACATCGGGGAGGCTGGAATAGTTAATTGTAGGACTGATGGACAAGACGAAGTTCCTTGTTGATGGGATGGTTCTATGATTGGATGTGCCATACCCGAATGGTACATCATTGGCTAAGGCCAGGGTTGGAATCCGTAACATCCACCTCACTCGGTGCTTCACCATTGCGTGCTCAGCATGGATAGATATGAGTCGTCTAATACAAATATGTGCCTTCATGACAGTCTAGGAGGCGAACATAGCCGTAGAAAGACACATGGTGCTAGTGGGATGAAAAGTGGCACTTTAAGCACCATTGCGCATTCTCCAAACAACAAGTGAAAATCCTCAGCCATACATATATGCAAGGCCTCTCCACAATAGTAGCTATTTCTGATACAGGTTAAGATAATTTGCTAGCAAGAAAGATCTGCATCATAAACTACAAATTAGTGCATTCATGACAATTTAGGAAATAAAAATACCCAGCTAAAGACACATGGTGCTAAAGGGCTGAAAAGTTGCGCATAAGCACCATTGTAAATTCTCTAAAGAGCGAGTGAAAACTCTCGGACCTAAATGCATTTAAGACCTCTCTACAATAGTAGCTATCTGTGATACAGGTTTTGAAGGCTTGCTAGCAAGGTATCTTCTCTGCTCAACTTGAATGTCACCAAAGGTCAGAGGGCATCTCAAACCCTGGAGAACTAGCGCTGTCAGGAACACCCCATCAGTACATGCTCAAGATAACAACACTCAAGCACAGTTATTAGGATCGCTACAGCCTCATTACTAAGACCAGCTAAGAACTAGTATGATAAATTTTTAATTTGGATACTGGTATAGTTAATTCTATGTGGAGAGTGCATACAGTCTTCGGGTGCTCTCTCCCTCCCCGGCCCACAAATGGTGTCACCTAAGGAAGTGTGGATCCCTTCTTCAAGTTGCAACGTACAAAGATTCAAAGATCTGAGTCATCTACTACAAGTATGTGCGTTCATGAGATTTAGGATACAAAAATAGCCCGCAAAAGACACATGGTGCTACATGTAATGGGATGAAAAGTGGCACTTTAAGCACCATTGTAAATTCTCTAAAGAGCGAGTGAAAACTCTCGGACCTAAATGCATTTAAGACCTCTCTACAATAGTAGCTATCTATGATACAGGTTTTGAAGGCTTGCTAGCAAGGTATCTTCTCTGCTCAACTTGAAATGTCACCAAAGGTCAGAGGGCATCTCAAACCCTGGAGAACTAGCGCTGTCAGGAACACCCCATCAGTACATGCTCAAGATAACAACACTCAAGCACAGTTCTTAGGATCGTACAGCCTCATTACTAAGACCAGCTAAGAACTAGTATGATGAATTTTTAATTTGGATACTGGTATAGTTAATTCTATGTGGAGAGTGCATACAGTCTTTGGGTGCTCTCTCCCTCCCCGGCCCATAAATGGTGTCACCTAAGGAAGTGTGGATCCCTTCTTCAAGTTGCAACGTACAAAGATTCAAAGATCTGAGTCATCTACCACAAGTATGTGCGTTCATCAGATCTAGGATACAAAAATAGCCCGCAAAAGACACATGGTGCTACATGTACATGTAATGGGATGAAAAGTGGCACTTTAAGCACCATTGTAAATTCTCTAAAGAGCGAGTGAAAACTGTCTGACCTAAATGCATTTAAGACCTCTCTACAATAGTAGCTATCTGTGATACAGGTTTAGAAGAATTGCTAGCAAGGTATCTTCTCTGCTCGTCTTGAAATCTCATCAAAGGTCAGAGGGCATCTCAAACTCTGGTTAACTAGCACCGTCAGGAACACCCCATCAGCACATGCCCAAGATAACACACATGCAGAGTTCTTAGGATTGTTACAGCATCAATACTAAGACCAGCTAAGAACTAGCAAAATGAATTTTTGATTGGGATACTGGTGTACGTAATTAGACTATATGTGGAGAGTACATACAGTTTCCGAGTGCTCCCCACCCACTTCCTCGACAAGTTGTATCACCTAATGGGAAGTGTAAATCCCTTCTTCAAGTTGGAACGTACAAACTTTCAAAGATCCTAGTCATCTACTACATGTATGTGCATTATAGACAGTCTAGGAAGTGAAAATAGCCAGCGAAAGACACATGGTGCTAACGGGATAAAAAGTGGCACTTATGCACCATTGTGCAATTTCCACAGTAATATCTCTCTCTGGTACAAGATTACTATACAGTGGTCATCATTAGGGGTAGAGTGAGGTGTTACTAAAGTACTGCTTGAAACAAGGTAAAGTGGTGAATAATTAAAAACGAGTAAATAATTAGGATAGGAGGGGAAAAGAGGACTGAAACAAAACAGGGAATAGAGTCAGGTACAGCGGGAAGGCAAGATTAGTGAATTGTAGGGCTGATGGACAAGACCAAGTTCCTTGTTGATGGGATATGGTGCTATGATTGGATGTGCCATACCCGAGTGGTACATCATTGGCTAAGACCAGGGTTGGAATTCGTAACATCCACCTCACTCCATGTAATGCTGTGGTGCTTCACCATTGCATGCTCAGCAAGGATAGATCTGAGTCATCTAATACAACTATGTGTCTTCATGAGTCTAGGTAGCGCACATAGCTGTAGAAAGACACACGGTGCTTAAGGGTTGAAAAGTGGCACTTAAGCACCATTGTGAATTCTCCAAAGGGCAAGTGAAAATTCTCAGACATAATGCATTTAAGACCTCTCTACAATAGTAGCTATCTGTGATACAGGTTTAGATGACTTGCTAGCACGGTATCTTCTCTGCTCAACTTGAAATGTCACCAAAGGTCAGAGGGCATCTCAAACCCTGGAGAACTAGCGCTGTCAGGAACACCCCATCAGTACATACTCAAGATAACAACACTCAAGCACAGTTCTTAGGATTCTTACTGCCTCATTACTAAGACCAGCTAAGAACTAGTATGATAAATTTTTAATTTGGATACTGGTATAGTTAATTCTATGTGGAGAGTGCGTACAGTCTTCGGGTGCTCTCTCCCTCCCCGGCCCACAAATGGTGTCGCCTAAGGAAGTGTGGATCCCTTCTTCAAGTTGCAACGTACAAACATTCAAAGATCTGAGTCATCTACTACAAGTATGTGCATTCATGAGATCTAGGATACAAAAATAGCCCGTAAAAGACACATGGTGCTACATGTAATGGGATGAAAAGTGGCACTTTAAGCACCATTGTAAATTCTCTAAAGAGCGAGTGAAAACTCTCTGACCTAAATGTATTTAAGACCTCTAGGTGTCTTTTCTTCCCAATGTGCATATTGAGTGGTGTCTAGCTGACCAACACAGGTGATGTCACAGTCAGCACACGGGATTCGGTACACGACTCCCTTCCTCTGGTCAACTTTACTGGATCTTTCGGAAGGACAAGGATGTTGGGCAAGGTCATGAGATTTCGGAAATATGTCATGATCTGGATGGGGTTAAAAATCCCAAGAGTCAGCATCATGTACGTACTACAAATATTTGCAGCATGAGAATTTAAAAAAGGAAAATAACCAGCGAAAGACTCATGGTGCTAATTTGATGAATTTAAAACCATTGCACATTATCCACCCCACAAATTAAAATCCACAGCCCTAAGAATAGTAACTATCTCAGGTACAAGATTACTGCTATCTAGGAATCTTCTCTTCTCAACTGCAAATATCATTCACAGACAATTTCAAACTCTGGTGCACCAGTCTTGTGAGGAACACCATACACCTGAGCAGGTGAAAATAATCATTCATGCACAGGATTTTTCAGCCTCATTACTAAGACCAGCTTTGAATTGTATTTAAAACGGATGCTGAGAAAAAAGTATGTGGAGAGTACATACAGCCTTAGGGTGCCCCCCTTTTGGAGAGGTGCCTCTTAGGAGAGATGTGAATACTTTCTTCAAGTTGGCAATTTAAGCACCGTTGCACATTTTCCATCGAGCAAGTGAAAATCCCCGGCCACAAGACATCTCCATAACGGTAGCTATCTCTGGCACAAGATTGTTAGCAAAGAAACTTCTTTTCTCACCTGTGAATCTGATCAAGACTCGAGCAAACTCCAGTGCACCAGTCCCGTGCAGAACATCACATGCGTACCTGCACAGATGGAAATTATCGCTTATGCACACTTTTTACAGCATTTTTACTAAGAACTAGTTAAATGGATTTATAGTTTGAGAGACTACAAAAAATCAATTATGTGGAGAGTACATAGAGTCTTACGGTGCTCCCCCCCCTTAAGTGGTGCCTACTTCAAGTGGCAACACACAAAGTATCGAAGCTCTGTGTCATTTACTACAAATACATGCATGCATGCAGATGCATAAGAATAATTTTAGGAAATGAAAATAGCGGGCGAAAGACACATGGTGCTAATGCAATAAAATGCGGCAATTTAAGCACCACTGTGCATTTCCATTGAGCAAGTGAAAATTCCAAGCCATAAGACATCTCAACAATAGTACCTATCTCTGGCATGAGATGGGAAAATTTGCTAGCAAGGAATCTTCTCTTCTTACCTGTAAAGCTCTCCTAAAAGACCCGCAGCAATTTCAAACTGCAGTGCACCAGTCCTGTGAGGAACACCATACACCTGCACAGGTGGAAATTATCGCTTGTGCATAGATTTTAGGAGTATTATAGCATTATCACTATGACCAGCTAAGAACTATATAAATGTATTTATAGTTATGACGACTATGAAAAATCAATTGTTATATTTACCGTACAAATTCTAATTTTTCACCCTCTAATTATTTGGCACACCCCAGTTTTCCACAATTTATTTTTTTCAACAAATTTGTGGGCCCTTTTTGAAATATTTTTCTAATATTCGCCAGCTGCTGCATGCTAGCAGTAATACTTATGAGTACGTCAGTAGGAATGCCCATGAGTGTGACTGGCTGATACAGAAAGCCGTACCAAGGACAAGGAGGCGGCCCAACTTACCTGTGCACACGCTGTTTCTTATGAAGACTAGCGTGTGTGCATAACCTTATAGCCTATTGTAGCTAGATCTTTGTCTGCTGTGTGTGCGCACGTTTGTTGATATGCTACCACTGCTGAGCACTGTAGTCTGCAGAAGTAGCAAAAGTGGAAGAGAGCATGAAGAGTTCCTGGCCTGTGTAATAGAAGTGCCTGCCGTGTTGTCTGTTGAATGTTTTACAATGCTCAGACGTGCTGTCAGTATTTCAGACTAATCTTCTATTTATTCGTCACCACTCATAAAAATTCCTTTCAATCAATTTGTCAACCCAAAATGAAATTATTTCATTTGAACGAATAATTAGAAATTATATGGTATGCACTCTTGGGAAAGTACGTACAGTCTTAGGGTGCTCTCCCCCCTTCAGTGATGCCCCTTAGGAGAGATCAAGTTGCAATGCACAAAGGGTTATAAGCAATCTCCACAATAGTAGCTATCTCCCGTACAAGATTTGTTAGTGAGGAATCTTCTCCTCTCCCCTACTAATCTCACCAAAGTCCCGCGGGTACTGTCCCTATATGAGACACCATTTGTGCACCTGGGAAGGTAGATGTTATTACTCATGCACAGATATTAGGAGTTGTACAGCCTCTAATTATCACTAATGGCATGCACAATGCAAGATATCTACACTCCCAAGTGTAGCTACGGGTAAAGATTTAGAAACGTACACTCCCAAGCAGCTAATTGTAATTCTACTCAACACACGTTGCCTTCACATTTAAACTAACCTTCCTTCCGTGATACATGGACCATTTGGAGAAAAAAACAATCACAGACTGTCAGTATCATCTGCAAGTTTCACAGTAATAATTATCAAGTTAATTTAACCCTTCTAGTGCGGTATTAGCTTAGGACTGCAGACTGCCTCCTAGAGATTTGCTGCTGCGTGGCCAAGTGAAGGAGCCAGGCCGCGGTAGTGTAGTGTTCTTGAGAGAGTGAAAGTGTCAGAAGTCACTGCAAGTGCAGAGCGTGAAAGAAGCAGCCGCGTTTTGCAAGGAGGACGCGTGGTGCTTATGTCGGGTACTTACCGCTTTTTGTATATGTATAATACCTCGGCTGTCCGGGCCTGAGCTGCATCTCCTGGTTCATCCCTTTGTAAGTCACCCGAAAATTTAGCTCCATTACACTTACTCACATGGCTGATAGTATTATTTTAGTAGTAGGGTAGCTAGCTACTGAAGTAAGGGGGGGTCCAAAGGGTGGGAGTTGTCCGGACATACACAAGGAGAACAGTAGCTCACAATGAGCTCACAATGCATAACAAGGGCAGACAGAAAGGCCAACTGAATGAAATAAATTTGCTGTTAAATACGAGCACAGGCAGAAAAGCCTTGGTGTCCGGACAACCCCTACCGTCCGGACACCCACTCACTTACTCTACTGGAGGGGGCAGGCAGCTATTTGTCTTCGTGACCCTAGAAACTGCAATACATATCATTGTCCTTGGTGATAATTTGTAGTTCAACATCATGGAGTACGGTACTACTCCATATGTAGGGATGGCCCTGGCCTCCCCATTAATTAAAATGACATGTTTAGTACTCTGCTGTAGGTGTAGTCTAGGACTAATATGAAGCCTATGTACCACTTATTTTCAAGCGTTGTCGTCACTAACCAGGCTGTTAGCACTGCTAAAGAACATCTCTGAAGTACCAAAGCGGCGAGAGGTTAAAACCGCCGAATGGTCTATCTTCATCTTAGTCAGATAATCCTTAATTCAGTCACACTAGCACCATAATGAGTGAAGTGATTAAAAAGACTCCAATACGAACGGGCATGATTGACCCTCAGGTAGTGCCTTTCGAGCATAGCGTTTTCAAAGAACTCGAATCAGTTTAGTAGTAACAAGGAGCACTCTCGAGTGGACACTTGCCACTTACAGGCCATTTTATGGTAAGATGGACTGCCTGCCAGCACGTGTTGGTCTAGTTAAAGCCTACCTTCGATCGTGCATGAAAGCAAGGTTTATACATTTATGAAGAAGAGGGCCCAGAATAAGCATTGTACATTCAAAACCGACAAAGTATAAAAGCAGCTGCTAGAGTAACTTCCTGCGCTAGGAGTAGTATTGACCCTGGCAAGAAGTGGGCAGCCTCACATGCCAGTTACATAGCTGACCTTAACAAGAGACCTTCCCCCCCTCCCCCTCCCCCCCCCCCATGCACATGCAGGCGAAGGCCTTCCTGATGCTGACTGGAGTACAAATCGAAACCTATACTACACACATCCTCAAACACATTCCATTCCAATACCATCTACTGCACACATTTACACCTACGCATTTGTTACCACTTCCCAATAAAACACCCAAAACAAGTTACAGAAAAAGCACTTTGCCAAAAAGTGCAAAAACAAGTCATGTAGGGATGGACTCTCACCAAAAAACAGTTCCCCAAAAACCAATGAAACAAGCGACAATGCACATCGCAATGCATGCACAGACAACCCACACATCACGGCGCAATGCGTAGCTACCATCCCTACATCTTTCCAACCACACCCACCACAATCCGTACCTTGCCCCCATACTTAACTGCACACCCAATACTTCCTTCAACACACACAACCATCCACAATAATCACTATCATATATATACCACCCTTACATCCTTATCTGCAATCATTACATAGCTACATCATAAAACACAGCACCCCACACTACAGCCAACCCAAACCTTCACAAGAACGCTAGCTACTCCCATCAAAATTCACTTCGCCCCACGAATCCCACATTCACAAGCACAAACCAAGTAGAGCAATTCCTCACAACATCAACCACCATACAACACACTCAACAAAGTTGACAACACTCAATCTATACTTTACCAAACACAACCACATAGACTTCCCCTACAAAGAACCTGCACACAAACACTCACAAAACTTCATCACACTCAACAACCAAACACAACCAAAGTCCCTATACAAACATGACTCCACCCTCAATGACTCACTAGTCCAACATGTACACCATGGACACTTTCAGCTACCCTCCACAACTTCCAACATACTCAATACACGCACACCAAATTACACTACCACTATACACATCTCACATATACGCGATTGTGGTGGGTGTGGTTGGAAAGATGTAGGGATGGTAGCTACGCATTGCGCTGTGATGTGTGTGTTGTCTGTGCATGCATTGCGATGTGCATTGTCGCTTGTTTCATTGGTTTTTGGGGAACTGTTTTTTAGTGAGAGTTAAATTAGGTCTACAATGTACACACATCTGATAAACATACTTATAGCTTGTTTATGGGCTGTGAGATGTTTATGGAATGGCAAAGACTTATATGCAGTTGTTCAGAATTATATGAGGAATGTGAAATCAACATGGTATTGGCCTCAGTTTTCCAGTTTGAACAGCTTTGAGTCATTGGTGTAGGTAAGCAGTATAAGTTTGACATAATCGGGTGATTTCCCTGATGTTAGTTGCAGAAACAGTTGCTCTGATGCTGGAAAACCTATAATATACGTGGGTGGTAACTGTTCTTGGAATCTCTCTTCTTTGACAGACCGATGAATTATATTATGAGTTGAAACACATGATTTTTTTTTCAAAATGGAATTGAAACACGTAATCAGCTATGCACAAAACTGGTCAGAGTTTCAATATGATGAACGCTGTGATAGACACACAAAATTCCAAGTTGACTCACTAGTGTGGGGCTCACCCCATGGCCCAATAGAATTGCTATGAAATTTACAAAAATAAATATATATAGGATAGACCACTTCACAGAGAAGGACATGCGCCCATACATCCTCCGTAGATGGTTTACCTGTGGTGCAGCTGAGGGATAAAATCATATCAAAGGAGGGCAAACATCCTCCAATGGAGTTTGGTCTATCTGACTTATGCCACTATACTGTGCATGTGGGTAATTATCCTTAAGTAGTTCCGGGTTATGTAACTAAGTTATAACAGTAGCTAGGATGTGCGCTTATATATCCAACTAATCTTGTCCAATGAAATATAACGTAATGTAGAATAATTTGGAATGTCCCCTTAGCAATTAGTAGCCAGGAAAGCAGAGAGAGGCCAGACTACACTGTACTGAGGAGCTCTTCAACTGGGACGGAGGTCTCAAGCTTCCACACTCACGGAACGGACTATCCAGCTTCCTGACTGCTTGATGGCAAGATTGAGGAGATTGAGGAGATTGGGGGGAGGGGCTAGTTCTAGTCGACGCCGGCCCTATCATGGCATCTGGTGATGTGTACCGATGTGTGCGGCTATAAGAAATCATAGCCAATGCCGGCTCATCTTTAATTCAACCCTACTTGAAACTGAGGTGTTGGTTGGTGGTGTTTGGGTGTTGAAAATGACAAGTGTGTTGTATAGGAGCCCCACTAGCTAAAATGTCTGTTAACACCTGTCGTTCATTTCAATTGCTTTATTGAACGTGCTCAGTGGGTTTAAGTGGCCTTCAATTAAGAAATACACTCAATGTTTGGAGTATAAGCAACTTGGGAATAGGAATACATTAGTAACATCACAATGACATCACAAAAACAGTTTGCAAGTAGCAGAGACTACACTGTAAAGAAAACAAAAAACAGACCATAGTATAGTCAGGCATAAGTGAAAGAAAGTAGCAAATACCACAGGATAGAGGGAGAACATGCAGACTCATTACTGAGCGACATCAGAAACAAGACTCATAAGTTTCATGCACACTTGACACGGATATTGGTAACATGGTATATTGGCTACATCAACCATGTCACTCAAACTCACCCAATTGCATTCACATAGTATACAACAACCTGAGAGCATGATTACTCCAATGTATTATGACTCAGCATACTACCTGTGCAGGCTACATGCCCACTCAGAGCCATGTGTGCAGGGGTGGCCTAGAAAAGAAAGTACCTGTTTAGCTTAATAGGAAATTCAAGCCTAAGCAATAGCAAAGGCTATCTCATGGAGATTGTAAACTCTGCATCAAGATGGACTTGTTCTTGAGGTCAATTCAATCTGTACAGCTTGCTCTTACATTCTCTGAACTTACCTATTGAATACAAGTACACCTGTACCTTGTTCTCATTTCAGTTCACATGGTAGCTAACCTGGTGTTGCCATTGCTGTTACAGCCATCTTATCCTCAGCTGATCACGTAACTCCCAATGTGCCTGTATTGGCTGGTAGTAATAGTACAGTCAAGTGAGTGTATTATTCGTTGAGGAGCATGCACAATGTGCATGGAATATGCTGTGTGAGCAATTTGGAAAACTTATGTTAGCTGTAGTTGCATCGGCATCATCAAAAGTGCACGAGTAGAATAAATTTCGAAAATTAGCTTCGTGTGGACAATTGTATGTAGACAGTTTTGTTTTATGTGTTTCTGTGAGGTAGAAGTTTCTCAGGATGGGGAGGAAGCTGAAGGTGATGTAGCTATAGCCGACAATGTGACTGCAAGTGGCTATGATCAGCTATATAATCAATACCCAAGAATTGAAGGGCTGAGAATCAGGCTGGTCTAACCCAAGAAATCTAACTTACCCCTCCCTAATCTGTGTGTACTTTTTCAAGATGTTTTAATTGTACACTGTAAAAAAATTGACTACAGAGTGGTTGCAGAATTACAGATTTTAGCGTTTGTAGGTACATAGAAGCTAGGCCTCAAAGTGATCGTGATTAGCTAGTCTAGCTAGCTATCCCCAACTTCTACCCACCTAATGATCGCTTGCCGAGATCCTGCAAGCGATCCCTAGGTGGGTAGAAGTTGTGGATAGCTAGCTAGACTAGTGATTAGCTACTCACTATTGCATTTCTAACAAACTATGTACAAATACAACATGATACTGCTGATACTCAGTACTCTACTAGGAAACAGAATCTGCTTATCTGCTTTTCTCAAAAAAAATTGTCATTCCCTAGCAACTGGTTGCATTGTTGCCATGGCAACACCATATGTCCATTCAGCAGAAAGCAACGACAATTACCTTTACTGCAACCTTTGTGGCATTCCTGGGGATGGTAATCTACCACATGGTCCAGCAGATCAAAGTAGCTCCGCAGTGGTGGAGGAGGTTATACTCCCATCATAAGGTTACAATTAGCTACAACCCTGATTGACTAGCAGTTGCACACTCTGAACCCCAGGACAGAGCCCTATCAAGACCATCCACTGCACAGTTTGTAACTGTAGCATACAATGATATTGTTTGGGCACAGCTTGCAGAATCACACGCGTAGACAAACTTATTAACAAATATTATAGCGCCACTAAAAATTATCGAGACTGACAATCACTCGTGTGACTTATCAGTAGGGCTGATTGTGTGCTCCTAGGTCATACCCATGTATGCAGGCATTACTCACATGGTATCCTCAGACTATAATCTAATGCCGTAACTTTCAGTTTATCATAAAACACACAGCAGTAACTATATCATGAAGCTTATGTGACCCCACTCTGTAAATCGTACCTCACTTAAAAATTAAATTTTGAAAAGGGTAGGAAAAATATTATTTATTATGACCATCATTGCAACCAAATTATTGGTATGCTGAAAGACATTGAAAGCTAAACTCACTTATTTAGTTCATTTTCTTTAGAGTGAGGTCAAAGGATACAGCAGAGATCCAAAAACAAATTTCTTGTGTATGGCTGAAGATAAATAAATGTTTTGATTATAGCCATTACTGTATGCATATAAAGTGTGGCATCCTGTCCAGATCAGAAATCAAAAACAATGAACCTTATTTAGTATCGGGCTAGTTCATAGCACAGTCATTATAAGTGTTCCAGGTCCTTTAGTTCTAGGACTATAGGACAGGAGACTGAAGCCTATCCCGGATATTGCGATTGTGTGTAAGTCATTGTGAATAATTTGCATGAATGAGCAAAGATGGTACATTAGTAAGATTATAGTGTACATTGTAGCAATATTTTCTTGACTGAGAAATGCATTATTCAGTGCATAGAAGTATGACTGACAGCTGCATTGATACCTAGTGTGTGTTAAATACCAGCTAAGAAATCCCAGCTTATATGTGTAGTAAATTTCAGTGAATGGTTTATTATTACAGAATATTACTTATCGAACAACACTAGAACAAGTATTCTGAAATTCTTCAAGTACTGTACAGTCAGACTGATGAACTGGAGTCCCATAATGCTGATCTGGCAGAAGCTGTCACTGTTATATGTGCTCTACTGCTTGCCTTCCTGTTCTACTGACAACACCTACTACGTCACACCCACATCCGACACACCATGTCCTGGAGAGCCCTGCCACACCCTCTCCCAGTATGCTGAGCAGGACTTCAAGAATTTCAGCTCAAGCACAACACTGTTGTTCCTTTCCGGTGATCACACTCTCCACCACACCATCTCATTTGGTCTCAATGTTGATCTATCTGATTGGAGGAGTTCAACTCATCATCACAACCCCAACCATTCCCTCACCCTGCTTGGAGACCCCTCCTCCCCTCCAGAGGCCACCAGTAGGATTGTATGTACCTGGTCAGCAGGCTTTTCTTTCTCTGGCATCACTGAACTGCACATCACTGCACTGGCCTTCAGCTCATGTGGACATGGTCCAGCAGTGAGCATATGGTCAGTGTTGAATGCCAGCATCGTAAACAGTACCTTTCAGAACAATTTCAGCTGGCAATGGCAAGATGGCAGACACAGTGATGAGGAAGGGGTTATATCTACTCTTAACAGTACTCTTACCATTACAGGATGCACAATTCAGAACAATGGTGGTTACCACCGAAGAGCTCTTCTTGTTGAAAGCAGCATCCTCACCCTTACAAGATGCATGATTCAAAACAATGACGGAGGAGCTCTGTTTGCTATGGACAGCATTCTCACCCTTATAGAAAACATATTCCAGAACAACACTGCAGATTGTGGAGGTGCTCTTTATATACACAAAAACAATATCTTGATATTCGCATATAATACATTCCAGAACAACTCAGCTACCTCTACTGGGGGCAGTGTTTGTGTAGAAGTAAACAACACACTTCTGTTTACTAAAAATGTGTTTAAGAACAATCTGGCAAAGTTCCATGGAGGTGCTCTCTGGGCATTGGATAATAACACCCTCATATTTGCAGAGAACGTGTTTCAGGATAATTTGGCTATTCAGGGTGCTGGAGGTAGTCTTTATGTAATCCAAGAAAACACTCTCATCCTTACAAGGAATGCATTCCAGGAAATTTGGCTAGTTTTGGAGGTGTCCTTTCTGTGAATACCAACAACGTTGTCACTCTTACAGGAAACATATTCCAGAATAACTCAGCTAACCTTTCTGGTGGTGTGCTACATGTACATACAAACAACACCCTCACCCTCACGGGAAACACATTTGTTAACAACTCCGCTAACATAGAGTCTGGTGGTGTGCTATTAGTATCCACAAACAACACTCTCACTCTTACAGGAAACACATTTCAGAACAACTCAGCTAATGATGCTGGGGGTGCTCTTATTGTACGCCACAATATCACCCTCATACTGAAAAACAACACTTTTCAGAAAAACATAGCAAATGTTGGTGGTGTTCTTTATGTAAACAACAGCAATGTTGTAGTCACAGAGAATACATTTCAGCACAACTCTGCTTATAGCAGTGGAGGTGTACTATACATTTACCACAACAGTGCCATCACCATCATAAAGAACACATTTCAGGACAATTATGCTGACTTTTCTGGAGGTTGTTTTGCCTCAATCCAAAACATTACACTTGTATTCACAGAGAACACATTTCAGCACAACTCTGCTAAAAACAGTGGAGGTGTGGTATCCATTGCCCACAACAGTACGATCACCATTGTGATGAACACATTTCAGGACAATTATGCAGGCTTATCTGGAGGTTGTTTTATGTCATTTCAAAACAATACACTTGCATTCACAGAGAACACATTTCAGCGCAACTCTGCTAATGCCACTGGAGGTGTGATATACATTTACAACAACAGTGCCATCACCATTATGAAGAACACATTTCAGGACAATTATGCTGGCTCCCATGGAGGTTGTTTTATCTCAATTCGAAACAATACACTTGCATTCACAGGAAACACATTTCAGAACAACTCAGCTAATGAAGCTGGAGGTGCTCTTGTTGTACGCCACAATATTATCACCCTGATACTGAAAAACAACACTTTTCAGAACAATATGGCAAATGTTGGTGGTGCTCTTTATGTAAACAGCAGCAATGTTATAGTCACAGAGAATACATTTCAGCACAACTCTGCTAACACTAGTGGAGGTGTACTATACATTTACCACAACAGTGCCATCGCCATTATGAAGAACACACTTCAGGACAATTATGCTCACCTATCTGGAGGTTGTTTTGCCTCAGTCCAAAACAATACACTTGTATTTACAGAGAACGCATTTCAGCACAACTCTGCTAAAAACAGTGGGGGTGTGGTATTCATTTCCCACAACAGTACAATCACCGTTGTGAAGAACACATTTCAGGACAATTATGCAGGCTCATGTGGAAGTTGTTTGACCTCAATTCAAAACAATACACTTGCATTCACAGAGAACACATTTCAGCACAACTCTGTTAATGACTCTGGAGGTGTGATATACATTTACCACAACAGTTCCATTACCATTATGAAAAACACATTTCAGAACAATTATGCTGGCTCAACTGGAGGTTGTTTTACCTCAGTCCAAAACAATACACTTGCATTCACAGAGAACACATTTCAGAATAACTCAGCTAATGTTGCTGGAGGTGCTGTTATCGTAAGCCACAATAATATTACAGTCATACTGAAAAACAACACTTTTCTGAACAATATGGCTAATGTTGGTGGTGCTCTTTACGTCAACAGCAGCAATGTTATAGTCACAGAGAATGTATTTCAGCACAACTCTGCTAACACCACTGGAGGTGTACTATACATTTCCCACAACAGTGCCATCGCCATTTTAAAGAACACATTTCAGGACAATTATGCTGGCTTTTCTGGAGGTTGTTTTACCTCAATTCAAAACAATACCCTTGCATTCACAGAGAACACACTTCAGCACAACTCTGCTAAAAACAGTGGAGGTGTGATATACATTTCCCACAACAGTACCATCACCATTATGAAGAACACATTTCAGGACAATTATGCTGGCTTCTATGGAGGCTGTCTTATTTCATTTATGAACAATACAATTACATTCACAGAGAATATATTTCTAAACCATACAGCTAGGTTTGGAGGTGTGCTTGCAGTCTATCAAAACAGCACACTTACTATCATGGGGAACAATTTTCATGACAATGTTGCTCTAAATGGAGGAGTACTGTACACACATCAAAGCATTATAGAGTTAATAAATAACAATTTTTCAAAAAACACAGCACAATTGATGAGTGCGGTCGTTTTTTGCATTGCCAGCAGTAACCTCAGCATACAGAGTCAGCACAGGCTTTGGAATAATACAGCTCGATATGGTGGAGGGGTGGCTGCAATAGATTGCCAGGTAACACTGGCTGGTAATACATCATTTGAGAACAACACTGCCACGTATGGTGGAGGACTGTATGCTGATGGTTCACATTTACACATCAGTGGATGGACCAACTTCATTAATAATTTAGCTACTAAAGATGGAGGTGGAGCATACGCATCAAGGAGTGCATTAAGCACTAAACAAGGATTCACTTTCCAAGATAATTCTGCTCTGAACAATGGTGGTGGAATGATGCTTACTGGAGGTTCTAAGATATACCTCCAACCAAACTCATACTTTAACTTCACCAGTAATTCTGCTAAGCAAAAAGGAGGTGCACTCATGATCCAGGAGAGTAATTCTTTCAGTTTCTGTGCTGAACTGTCCTGTGAGTTTTTAACTGGAACCGATTGCTTCTTTCAAATTCAAACTCAGGCTAATTATGATACTCACACTACTATCTCAGACATTGCTGAACTACACAATATCCGGCTTTATTTTAGAAATAACACTGCTTTGGAGGCAGGAGCCACCTTGTATGGCAGCTCCGTTGATTATTGTAGTCTTACGTTTGTTAATCAACGCAGTCAATTGTCTGACAGCAATAATCCCTTTTTGTGTCCCATCAGTGGAAAGGTATTCGACTACATAACAAGTTATGCATCTCTGGATATATCATCGGATCCATTGTATATCTGCACATGCAATGATAACGAAACAGTTTGCTCCAATTCTGCCAGCAATATGACAGTGTATCCAGGTGGTATTATTAGTGTTCCTGTACTAGCACATGGACAGAGAAATAGGCCTACTTCTGCTGTAATACACAACTGTACACCCAAGGGCAATTTATCCTTTAATGGCCTTGAAATCACTCAGAATATTGCAGCTAGATGCACTTCCCTCAAGTACACTGTGCACACACGTGCTGAAGATACGTTTCAGCAAGTAAGGTTATGTGCAGAAGGTCCATGCCCACCCAGAGAAGGATCAACTCTTGTTACACTGACGAATGTTCTCACCATTCATTTCAAAGTTGTTCCGTGTCCTCCTGGATTTGAACTCTCAGACATTCACCCTACTTGCACTTGTATGCAAAGACTTCGACCATTCACAAATGATTGTCGAATAAATGACAGAACAATAAAGCGTGACAGTGAGTTCTGGATGGGCTACACAGATGATGATGACTCTAAAGGGATAATTCTTCATTCTCACTGCCCTTTTGATTATTGTTCATCCAACACAATGTACCTGGCAGTTGACAACAGTGACAAACAGTGCAGTAACAACAGATCTGGCCTACTGTGTGGAAAGTGTTCTCATAACTTCAGTCTTGCACTGGGCAGTTCCCGCTGCTTGCAGTGCTCTGACAATTACCTGTGGCTCTTAGTAGCCTTTGCTGTTGCTGGGCTGCTGCTGGTCTTGCTACTGTTGATACTGAATCTCACAGTAGCTGTCGGGACCATCAATGGGCTGGTGTTCTATGCCAATGTCTTAGCACTGAACTCAGCAACATTTCTCCAGCCCCACACCACTAATATTCTGACAGTGTTCATAGCATGGATAAACCTGGACTTAGGCATTGAGACATGCTTCTATGAAGGCATGGACACATATGCTAAAACATGCCTTCAGTTTGTGTTTCCACTTTATGTGTGGAGTCTGGTAGTGGTGATAATAATTGTCAGTCGCTACTCCATAAGGATATCAGCGATCCTTAGCAACAGCACTGTAGCAGTCCTAGCAACACTCATATTGTTATCATATACCAAAATTCTCCGTACAATTATTGCAGCACTTTCTTATACACTTCTGGAGTACCCTAACAACTTGCAGGTTGCTGTGTGGCTTTTAGACTGGAACATCGGATACCTGAGCTCTAAGCATATCTCACTCTTCATAACTGCTCTGTGTTTTCTTATCTTCCTGTTCCTCCCCTACACACTGGTCTTATTGTTTGGCCAGTGGACACGAAAGTCAACATTGAAGATATTCTCTCTAATTAACAATTACAGAATCCTGTTCTTTCTGGAAGCTTATCATGCACCCTACACTGACAAACACCGCTACTGGACTGGACTGATGCTCACACTTCGATGCCTCCTATTTCTTGTCTTTGCCTACAATACTTTTGGTGATCCAAGTATCAACCTTTTGTGCACTGGTACAGCCTCTGCAGTATTGCTGATAATCAGTACTCTACTAGGAAATAGGATCTATAAGACTTTTTTTCTCAATATCCTGGAATTGTCATTCAATAGTAACCTTTGCATTGTTGCTATGGCAACAACGTATGTTCGTTCAGCAGGAGGCAACCAGAATGCAGTTACCTTCACCTCTATCAGTGCAGCCTTTGTGACATTCCTGGGGACTGTCATCTACCACTTGGTTCAGCAGATCAAAGCAGCTCCACAGAGGTGGAAGAGGCTACACCCATCACGAGATTACAGCCTTGACCGACTACATGTAGCAGCTGCAGACCCTGAACCCCAGGACAGAGCCCTATCAAGAACGGCACAATTTGCAACTGTAGCGTACATCAACATCAATGACATTGTTCGGGCACAGCTTGCAGAATCGCATCCATAGACAAACTTATCATCAAATACAGCACCACTAAATATTATTGAGACTAACAATCACTTGACAATGTGTGACTGATCAGTAAGGTTGATTGTATGCTCCTGGCCTGTACCCATGTATGCAGGGTTTATGTATTCTCAAACTATAGTCTAAACAGCATTTTCTTCATTGTCCACACAGCTGTGATTATATCATGAGGCAGACTTAGCTATGTTTTATTCATACAAAAATGAATTCAGGAATGTATTATGACCAACATTGCATGCAATGACATTAAGTCACTGAAAACTAAACTCAGTTAGTTAGCCAATTTTCTTAATGTGTGAGGCTAGAGTGAGGACACAGCAGGGATAGTTCGTGCCAGGTGACTAATTAAAGTTCTATGGTGAGTTGGTAATACACTAGGAAAACCCCTCCAGAGAATTCCTATAACGGTAGTGCCATCATTTGACATTTGAATGCTGTGATTTGCAAGCCAAAGAAATAATATGTGTTGCAGTTTTAGTGTTTTTTCAACAATCCAAAAGGATGATAAAACAGTGTCAGACCTTGAGCTGAGATAGACAAAATTCATGCATATGGCTGAAGATGTATTAACTTTTGTTAATGACAAATACTGTATGCATACGGTATGGCATCCTGTCCAGATTGGAAATCAACATCTAATTGCAATTGAGTTTTGAAAATAATTGGCTCATTGATAGCACAGTTCTCTGAAAAACTAGTAATTTAAACTGCTTCCTTTAGTTGTAGGACTATATAGGGAAGTCAGGAGGAAACTAATTTCTAAGATATTAAGCTTTCGTGTAAGTTAATTTGCATGAATGTACAAAAGTAACATGTTTGTCAGAGTATAGTGTACATGGTAGTAGTATTTTCCTGAATGCATATTCTTGTTTTCACATTTGAGAATACCTGGGACTGAGTTGTAGCTAAGCAGAAAGCGACAACTCACTTGTACTTGGTCTAGCTAATTAAGAATGTGTGTGTGTGTGTGTATGTGAGGGGGCGGGAAGAGAAGACATATCAGTTCATTCCATACTGGTAATGAGTTTGAATGATGGGGAGAAGAGGGGGAGGAGTACATTAAATGGAGGTCTGGGGATGGGAATTAAGGAATAAGATATTCTCATCAGGTAGCAGCTAGCTAAATTAGGTTACGGTGCTAAAATACTATGACTGGAGGTGACGTTCTACACACTCCATTGTCACATAATTACTGTAATATACTCATATTGCGACCGAAGTGCTTACACCATTGACCACGCAACTGTATAAGAAGGCAGAGTTTGTACGATCATCAGACAGAAAACAAGAGCAACCGCGTTTCACCATCCTGATCTCCACATAATTTATTCTTAGTATTAATAATACAAAATCCTTAGTTTTAATCCCCAAATAACTTACACTGCCTATCATCATTTCAACTTTACCCTTATGTCTTCCTGACTCTTCATTAGTACCCGGCCTAAACTTAGCATTAGAGACTTATGACAGACTAAGTTTAACTTTACTATTAAAGACATCATGCAGTAAGCCTTTATAATATCCATATTTCAATGTCTCATCTATTATCCCTATTACAAATTTACATTGTAATCTTCAGCTAATATTTTCCTCACTCCCTAGCTAGATTTAACTGCACCAACAGCTACTTGGAATTACACATAAATTAATAACCGTCACATGAGGTACTATATACATACCTTATGGGCATGTCTAATGTACAGGCAATAAGAGGTTTGGTGCGGTTGAATCTGAAGGGTAGGGTCAACCACACAACAGTCCCATTGCTCATTTTTGGTAACAATTGAAACTTTGTTTCTGTGACTGTCCTCACAGTACATTAGGTTGGTTGTGCACTGATTGCTTCCAAGCTCAATTTGGTATAACTGGGGCCTAGACATAATTAGAGAATATTGTGCTACCAGTGTACTAATAGTGAGCAAAACCAATGAAATATTATAACTATAAGTTGTGAAAATTTAGCACAGGATTGATTGGTGCACAACTTTGTTGCTTGCATAATTAAATAATAAGCTTATAATCTACAAGAGAAACAACTACACCAATTAAAACAGTCCTAAAATTAATAGTGACCCCCATGCATACATAATTAGCTGAACTAAAAATGACCTTTTTAAGCCTTGCAAGGGGTCCTGTTCCCTAAATTTCTTGTGAGTAGATTGAAGTTTGTAAGGCGGGGCTCGAATTTGTCGGGTGAAAGTAGGCGTGGCGAATTTTTTTTGGAAAGTCAGGTGGTGAAAATGAGGGTTTTGGGGTGGTTGGATGCGTTCAGGGCTGTAAAACTGGCTTTGTAGCATTCCTGTGAAAAAGCATCCCTATGTTTGTAGCCTGTCCTCTGTAGGTACTGGTGGTGATGCCAGACTGTGGGTGGGGCTCTAGCAGATTCCAAAATTTCTCGTATTTTAAAACAACCCGAAATTGCGTTTTTGTGGATTATTTAGCAGGAGGTGTGGTTAGATGCAATCAATTCGAGGTAGACTTTCATGTTATCAACAAAGCCGTCCATTTGATTCATGGATTCCAGGTGAGGCTCTTCCTACCTTTAAAAGGTCATTTTAATTCAGCTACTTATGTATGTATGGGGGTCACTATTTAGGAATGTTTTAAAACATTCCTAAATAGTGACCTCCATACATAATTTGTATCAATGATACATCGTCAACGCACATATCGCCGGGTATGTGTTCTCTGGTTTGTTTACGCTACGTATTTGATACCAAGGATTAGTAAGGCACCTGGCACAGGAAAAATACACCCTGTTAACTTCGATGTGTGTAGCTAAGCATAGCCTAATTTATCATGTAGCTTCTTATGTAACTATGGGAAAGACCGCAATTTTTCCCAGAGAAGTGAGTATGAGGTTATAGCACTGGCAATCTGAGCTTGGCAGAACAATGCCACATACTCCTATGATCACCCGAGGGTTCAACTGCTCTCACCAAATACAGTCAACACTAGTTAGTTGCTTTCACTATTGGCTTCCTGCAGTAAAAACTGCATAGTCATGGCGGTGGTGGTGCGCAGCCACAACTGAGATACCCGTAGTTTGTTTAAAACAACCCTTTCATTTTGCAGTGCACTGGAAGAGCAAGTACCCGAGCAGCTGAGGATGAGATGCGTGTAGCAACAACAGGAAATTTAAGAGCAAGAACCGGACTTCTGCATCAAGATGGACTTGCTGTTGAGGTTATTTCAATCTAACTCTTCTCTGAACATACCTATTATAAGTACTTTAATTGGACTTGTAACCAGCTACGTATCTCCCTTAACTCCTCTATTTAGTTACATGATAAAAAAATGTTACCATGGTTTTTGTGGAGGGATCAAATTGACAGGTGCCTGCTCTTCTAGCCCACTCCTACCAATGTGACTTGTATTGCCTAGGATTGAAGCTATTGTAATCATAGTAGTTTTTAATTGGGGTAACATGACCCATATATATGTGTAAATGTTGTACCAGCCAACTAACTGTGCATGTAAAAGTGCTCTTTCACTTTACAAGTATTCCCTAGAGCAGGTATCATACGGATAACTAAGACAGAGCTAGCCCGGATCGACCCCTGACCTCCTGGGACGTTCACTGATGAGCATTGAGACATGATGCATCATGACGTGTTTAGGCTATAAATTGCAGGTGTTTTAACGCTAACTTCATTTTCGCCCTGAAGGAGACTAGAGCATCTAGTCGAAACATCAGCAAAGTTTCTTTCCGAAATAAAGTTTGTTATTAAGGTTAGGCATAATTTTACATGAATAAAACAAGTAAAGCAAAATTAGGTATGTATGAAGCAGGGGTCACAGTGACATGAATTTATTTCAGTACGACCCTTGTGTGAAACTGAAGGTACTTTCAGTGTCTGTGTAGAAATAGAGTGGAAGATATTAAATGCTTGGTGATTGCATTAGGGTCAACCACACAATAGATCCTTGCATAATATAGTCAAGTACCAATTTACCAGATATATTGTTCCATTTACACAACGATGTTTGAGGTCCACCATGGGCATATGAAGCTTGTCATTGTGGCTTTTCCCATCTGGTACCATGTGTATATCCGGCTTAGTCTCATGCACAGATCCGGTCCCTTAATTGCAGGGTGGTCTGGCAATATAGTTATTAGAGTAGTTTTGGCTGAACCAATCACATTGCATATAGTTAGCAGTGACGGTCATTTCCTACCCTGGTACTCTTGTGGCATGCTGATTACTTTTGCTGAGCCTTATAGCACCTTCTCATTGCACACTTAGAATCATAAACTGCTGATACCTAACTTTGATTGTGAATACTGTGAAAAGTATAATATATGCTATCATCTGTGTGCTCATGCATGCTTAGAGCTATGCCAATCGCGTTGCCCCAATCATTTCATTTTACATGTATATATACCTCAATCTATTGTGTAACAGCATACCGTCTGTACAGCCTGCCCACTCAAAGTCATGTGGGTAGGATGGCAAGTACACTGATTAGTTACACCAGGAAATTCCTATACAATAGCAGTGGCAACGGTAGGTACAGTGTAAACAGGCTTATACATGAACATGTCCTGAGAAGGTTGGTTGTGAAAAATAACTACTATTAATGCAGTCCAGGAGTAGTTTAAGTACTAGCTGCGTACATCAGAGGGCTATATTCCCTCTGTTGTACAGTGCATGTGGTCTATCTGTATACCACTGTTTTTTTTTCTCCTACTCCTATTTCATTAACTAACTCTTTTTTGGCCTCATCTGTTTTTATTACCTTCTTTGCTCATATGCATAGTATTATCTGTGTTGTATTCCCTACACGTACATTTCTAAAAAAGCAATCCAGATGCCAAGACTCGTGTGACACGATCATACTTGTACGAGCTAATTAACAATGGTGTGTGTATGTGTGTGTGTGTGTGTGTTGTGTGTGTGTGTGTGTGTGTGTGTGTGTGTGTGTGTGTGTGTGTGTGTGTGTGTGTGTGTGTGTGTGTGTGTGTATGTGTGTGTGTGATTTTTTGAGTGCCAGGGTAATATCTGGGTTGTACCATGCCTATGAAAACGGGTGAAGGTCCAAAGGCGGCAGGCAAGTCTGCGACAATCTGTCCGCAGGAAATATGACCCGTTATTTCCATCGAATACTGTTAGCTGATTGGCCAGTTTGAGCTAGGTATGGTACAAATAATATAATCTGCTCTTAGCTTACAGTCAGCTTGTCAGTCCCTGGTACGTTTGTATGTAGGGAATCACAAGATCCTAACAGACATACCAGATATTAGTGGTCAGTTTGGTACTAGACTACTAATGTACAATGAGCACACTGTTATACTTCCACTGTCTGAAATAATTTTGATTACGTACATTTGGTTGTTATTTTTCAGTGAAATGTCGCAATTCCGTCCTCCTGAGCAATCTACAAATGTAATTGCATTCCACTATATGGGTGCAGTTATTTTCATACTCCAAATGAACAATACTTGTACTGGACTGATTGGTACTTTGTAACCTACACTGTACTCAATATCGTTAACTGTTATCTACTAGCAAACGTATTTACAAAACCATTCTGCATCTTGACTTTGTTGCTTGAATGCTTGACAAACATGGCAATGTACAACTAAGAGATATAACAGCTACACTAATAAAAAACTAATTAATACTGGAGTGGAAAACACAAACTTTAGTAAAAAGAAACAAGGGACTGTAAATAAATATATTTAGTCAAGGGCCAGCCCAACCCATGACAGGGAAAAAACTTTGGTGCAATGTAAGAAAAAAAAAGAGTCAGCTAAAAAATCCTCACCATAGAAAAACCCAAAATAAATCATGGCATTAAACTACTGTATACTAAATTAGTTACAATTCTGAAATAATTATTGCACAAAGATCTCAATCAGTTGGATGGGAGTGTCCTCATCACGAATCTGCTGATCAGCACATATTCTCACTTCAATATCGTCAGTTGTAGGCTCAGTTAAACTTTTGCAAAAGTAGGGTGGATCATTCAGCTCGCAGCAAGTGCTTCCTGACCCACAGCCCTCTCCATCCCAGAGTGGGTCACCATCAGGGTAAAATACACCAGTAGCGCCACCGGTAATACCAGTTTCACAGAAGTAGTCCTGCCCCACGAAAGAAGGAATTTGTTGTGGACTTTGAGTATTGGTACAAGGACAGACATTTTCAACACCAGCCGACGAAAGTTCTGTGAGTGATGCAGCAAATGTCCAGACATGTTCTTTCTCTGTTCCATGTGTGATAACCACTCCTTCCACATAAGGGTCCTCTATTCTGGAATAGTGTGAGAAGGTGTAGGGTCTAAATGCACTTGGAGATCCAAACTCGTAGCCTATGATTCTACCACAAATGCGGGAAAATGAAATGTTGTATGTGCTGAAAGAGACTGAGCTACAGCCACCACCATATCGTACACCTTGCAGAGTTTCATTAGTTCTTCCACACGTTCTCACTGGCTCTGTGTATTCCCTCCATGCTGGTGGACACTGGTGGGTAGGGTCAGTCATGTTGAGGTAGGCCACACGAGACCATCCTCCAACACTAGCACTGCTACAACTACACTCCCTGGTCATGTCGCAATAGACCCGAACAGCTGTTCCATTAGAGCTGGTGATCCAGTAGTGCTCTGACGGGAGTTGAGGGTCGCACTGTGACACTTCAAGACAGGATGATGCGGGATTCTCCTGGACTTGACCTGGACAGTGTACATCACTACGAACAATGTTCAAAATTTCTTCAGCAATTTCAGCTCTAGATCTGGCCATCTCCAGTTGCTCCTCAGGAGGACAGACCTGCCCCCCTCCCTCCAGTACTGTAGCAGAGTAACTCACTGGTAGTGAGCTGTTGTCATGCTGGCTAGTCACACCTTCCTGGCATGAAGTGAGCTGAAGTTTAGCAGCTAGAACAAGTGCAAGAACTGAGTACAAAACTTTACTGCTCATTGTAGCTGAACTACGTGTCCAAAAGCATGAAACTGTAATCATTGTGACTGGGATATACCTTATATAATCTTGGAATGGGATATATAGTACAAAATTAAGTCACAGTCTGATATAGAGAGATGTTCAAATTAATAGCCTGGAACCTGGCTATATGTAAACAGCTAGATTACATTTCCTGTACGTGCACTAGCTGCCAGTGTTCGAGATCGTACAGATTAGTTGTGACTACTCTATGAGCTACATTGTAACTGTAGTAGGGATTACTATGGTAGCCTGCTACCTGACAGAGTGCGGTTGCCAACTGATGAGTCCCACCGCAATAGAAATAAGGGACGAAAGGTACCTCTTGGCTGTCTGATCCGTTGGTGGTAATGTGAGAACCTGTTCCGAATTAGCCAATTACTTGCTGTACCTTGTACATTATATGGTATCGGCTCTAGATCTGCACCTACAAGCACAGACTACACTTGTAGGAGTACATGCAAATATAGTATTATGCAAGTACGAAATTAGGGAACTTAGTGATGTCGTTATGATGTTGTATCTTTCCCTAATTTCCCAGTTGATCGGGAACTTTCATGGCAAGATGGCAGGAAACTTCCATGATGGAGAATGCAGCCATCAGGATTACCAGAGGGTAGGGCAGACATGCTCACACACATGCACAGTAATGTGTGTACAGACATACACAGGCACACACACACACACACACACACACACACACACACACACACACACACACACACACACACAACACAACACTCACACACAGCATACACTACAACTGGTGATGGTTAAATAATGATTTCCAAGAACTGTAATTTAACATTGCATAGCTTGAAACAAATTGGTGGGTATCTGGTGACTGATATATAATGATTTCCAAGAACCTTTTAATTGCTGGAAACAAATTGGTGGGCATCTGGTGGATGTTAAGTAATGGTTTCCAAGAAATGCAAATTGCTTAGCTTGAAACAAATTGGTGGGTGTCTGGTGACTGCTATGTAATGATTTCCAAGAACTATTAATTGCTAGAATCTTCCTTCTACTCTACTCTCTATGCCCTTAGCAACTAGTGCCCAGGAAAACAGAGAGAGGCCAGACTACACTGTACTGAAAACAAACTCCAGACCATAGGGGTAGCCAGGCATGAGTGAAAGAAAGCAGCAGATACCACAGGGCAGAGGGAGATCATGCAGGCTCATTGTCCCATTGTTCAAGTTTCATACACACTTGGTTACCTTGCATGGCTACATCATATTTCCATTGATAATGCACACACACACTCGCCCCACAATCCTGCATTAACCTAGTACAATGAAACCCCTCTTAAAGGACATCCCTGAAATAAGGACACCTCTCTATACAGGACACTTCACAAGGTCCCCAAGGTGTCCACATTAGAGTGGTTCCAATGTATATAACTGCCTGAGTGCATGATTACTTCACTGTATTGTAAACCAGCATACAGCCAGCCCACTCAAAGCCATGTGGGTAGATGGGCAATGGCCTGATTAGCTATGTACAACAGGAAATTTTTATACAGTAGTCACGGCAACTACATGGTGCAATGTAAACAGAAGTTAGACTCATACTTGTCCAGAGGAGGTAGGATATGGTTTTCACCAGTAGGTTCATATTGGTGTAGAATTACCAATCTCAACATGTTCCCCAAAGATAAAGTTCATTGGACAGCTGATTAGCAACAGTTTTTTGCATCAGGACTATCCACCAATAATGGTGCAGGGGATATTGTATTGGTATGCATTTATAACCCCCAATTGTTTTGTATAATGTACCCTGTTGTTACCATGGTTATTGTGTAGGAATTTGCTGTTGTTGCTATCCCATCCTCAGTGCCCACTCACCCCTCAATGCCCTCCATTCACCCCATACTCAGCTACATGTGTGAAGGGAGTGGATCAAAAATGCAGAAAGCACACGCTATTAATTTACTCATTGCTAATGTTCTTTCCGCATTCCTGATTACTCCCTCCGGACACACACACAAAATGATGGCACCATGACCGTACACATGGTTCCTAGCCAGGAAAGCAGAGAGAGGCCTACTGAAAACAAACTCCAGACCATAAGGGTAGCCAGGCATAAGAAGCACCAGATACCACAGTGCAGAGGGAGATCATGCAGACCCATTGTCCCATTGTTCAAGCTTCATACACACTTGGTTACATTGGCTACATCATATTTCCATTGATAACGCACACACACACTCGCCCCACAATCCTGCATTAACCTAGTACAATGAAACCCCTCTTAAAGGACCTCCCTGAAATAAGGACACCTCTCGATCTATACAGGACACTTCACAAGGTCCCCAAGTTGTCCACATTAGAAGGGTTCCACTGAATACAACTTCCCGAGAGCATGATTACTTCACTCTGTTGCAAACCAGCATACTACCCTGCACAGCCTGCCCACTCAAAGCTATATTATATTGTGGGTAGAATGGCAATGGCCTGATTAGCTACAATAGAAATTTTTTACAAGTAGTTGTGCTCGCTTCGCTTGCTCTGTACAGATAGAAATGAAAAGTGTCACCTCCCTAACGTCTATGGAACTTGTATGGAGCATTTTGCATCTGCCAATGGCAAGCAATAGTACTGCTGACTGAGGCACATAGAGGTAGCTCCACATTCAGGCCTCAACTTTGCATTGACAATTGACTCCGTCATAGTGGTTAGAAAGTGCACACCATGATTTTGCCCTAGGAACCATGTCCTACCTCCTCTGGATGTATGGTATTGGTATGCACCTATGACTTTCAACTGTTCTGTATAATGAAACTCGTTATAATTTCTTAAGGTAGGAAAAGCCTCACCTTCGAATCTGCGTGATTCTCCTCGTGAATAATTAATAAGATGACGTCACTTACGTTGTGCTGATTAGATTCATTGATATGTTTGCATTTTCCCATGGTGGCAACCGGAATCAACAGGAGGGGTATGTCACTTTGATGTGGATAGTGGCTCTTTCATTTGCGATATCGGCACTTTGATGTGGTTGAGCGGTACTCTGATGTTGGCTTTCAACACTCTTTTTATTTTTTTATTTTTTTTTAAAAAGAAGATATGACATCATAGAATTGTGAGTAGGCCTTTTATGGCAGAATAGCTAGCTAGTGTGTTGTAGAAAGTTTGTTAGGCTGCCCGAGTGGCTAGAAGTCAGCCAGACAGACGGATAGTGGCAGGTTGTTGCCCATCTCAGGTAGGCTAGAACAGTGACCTTTCGGGTCTGTGGGTCCCGCCCTTTTTCTAAATTGACTGTATTTGGCTAGCTGTGTGAAAATCTGTGGAGATTTATAGAGAGAGCTTTGGTGGGTGGTTCTCAGAAACCGAGGGGTGAATGAAAAATCCCATACCTAAATTTCTTGTGAGTAGATTGAAGTTTGTAAAGCGGGGCTCGAATTTGTCGGGTGAAAGTAGGCGGTGGCAAATTTTTTTTGGAAAGTCAGGTGGCGAAAATGAGGGTTTTGGGGTGGTTGGATGCGTTCAGGGCTGTAAAACTGGCTTTGCAGCATTCCTGTGAAAAAGCATTCCTATGTTTGTAGCCTGTCCTCTGTAGGTACTGGTGGTGATGCCAGACTGTGGGTGGGGCTCTAGCAGGAGGTGCGGTTAGATGCAAAATTTCTGTCAATTCGAGGTAGACTTTCATGTTATCAACAAAGCCGTCCATTTGAATCATGGATTCCAGGTGAGGCTCTTCCTACCTTAAGTGTGAAAGTTTGGGAGCTATTCTCTCCCCATTCCATCCCATCTCATTCCATTCAACTAAAATTCTTCACAAAGCCATGGCAACAACTGGCTAATGATGATACAGTCCAGTAGTAGTTTAATTGCATGGCAATTAGCTATCTAGCTTCCATGCTCCAAATTCAACAGCTATAGTTGAACCAATGAGGCTACATTAATTAGGCATCATTACGGTTTTCCAGTTCTTGTGCACTCCTTGTTTGCCATAGCTGTACATCCTGTGGCTGCTTATGAGGAAACAAAAAATTCTTCACAAAAGCCATGGCAACAACTGGTTACCTGGTTACAGGTGCAAAGTACATGTGTGTTCAGAGGGTACAGGAGTATATAAGAATTAAATTACCTCATCAGAAAGACCATCTTGATGTAGAATTGCCAATCTCAACCTAAAGTCCATAAGAGTAACTCGTCGGAGAGCAGGTGCAGTTAATGTGCATCACAAGATTAGAGGACACAATCCATATAGGGGATAGTATCTCACCAACTGGTCCACACTGAAATGACCTGCAGTTTATCACACCATCATTGGAGGAAAGTCCAGAATGTTGTTCATTGTACGTACCTCTCCATTGAGTTCTCTCTTGGGCTCAGAATTAGATGTTGCAGTCTCTGTGGACCTGCTGGTGATCTACTCCACAAAGCCGTGTCCAACCTCCTCTGGACACTAGTAGAACCTACATGTAGTACCGTATAGCCGGAAAATTTGGCGAAATCGCCAAAAACGGCTAAAATTAAATATTGGCGAAATTTAAATCTGGCGATTGTGTACGGCGAAGGCTATGACGTAATCCTAGGCGCACAACGTGCATTGCTGCGCTGCTGAACATGTAAAGTTCTTTGTCACTGAGGTTGAGAATGGAGACGTTTGAAGTAGAAAGCTGTGTTCGAGGCCATCATTTTTTTAAAGAGCTAAACTGCGTTCGTCAGCGAGGACCCGTATGCTGTGGCTGTGATGCGTATAAGCGCTGTTGTAGGCCTTTATACTATCTAGAAACTTTGAGAAGTGTGTAGCGGCCTTTGTCGCTCTGTTGTCGGCGGCATACTTTCGTACCCTTTCTTCTGGCGTGTAAGCATTATACTTGCCTCGATGTGACTGTGACAGGCTTCGAGTCTCCAGATAGAGAGTGCTTCACAGCTTTGTTCGCAAGTTTGATATCCTTCCCGGACAGAAAGGAATCTGCACACGCATGTGTAGTGTGAAGAACAACTCCTTCTTTTTGAAGTACTTGTACAACGCCATGAATCACTCTTTACGCGTGTATAGCTAGCAGCTAGCTGTAGAGATACATGTATGCGCACGTGGGTGTTACGTATTACATAATGCGTGAGAATTTACTTTGGCGAGAATTTAATTTGGCAATTTTTTACGATTCGCCAAACCGCCAAATTAAAGTCCTCGCCAAATTTTTCCGGCTATACGGTATACTGTTTACATTGTACCCGGCTGTTGCCATGGCTACTGTATAATAATTTTCTGTTGCAGCTGATTAGGTAAGCTGTGCAGGTGGTATCCTTGTTCACAATACAGTGAAGTAATCATGCACTCAGGTGGTTGTGTATGAGGTGAATAGAGGGCATTGTGGGGTGAGTGGGCATGTGTATGCAACCGAGATTTGATCTAGCCAATGTGGTCCATGTGCGGGATATGAGCCCATGTAACATTTAGCCAATCATCATAGAGTACGGTAGTAGGCTCGTTCCCAGGCCTGTGAATTTTTTCAGTCACACAAAAATTGTCACAGGGCCTGGGATCTAGAGTCAGTTGCATGAGGCCAAGAGTAGAAGGGTAGTTTACATTTCCACAGTAACAAATTTTGTAATTAACAATTGTTAATTACAAAATTTGTAGCTGGGGAGTGTAAACTCCGCACTAGAAACAGCTCATTGCTCAGTCACCACCAAGCAGTCAAAACAGGCTATTGCAATGAGCTGAACTAGCTACGATGTCATGATCTCCTCACACTGTAAAAATAAATGGATTGCTTTAACCCAGCTAAGGCTACGTATCTCACTTGCAGGTTTATCCATGTGTACATGTAATTGTCTACAAGTACACATCATTTGTGTGCTAATAATAACGAGAAACATGTGTTCTTGACGCATACACATTTGTAGCAACAGCAGGTTGCAAGGTAAACTACAGAATGGGCTGGGGAGATGGAGGAGTAATTCCACCAAATCCCTAGTTCATATGCATACTCCCAGTCTGATGGTCCACACTAATTGCATTCCTACTAAAATTAAACCTCTTCCTATTGCTACAGTAATACCGTCTAGTTCGTGAAGCAATAGCTAATGCACAATTTAAAAGCACTTTGCCAAAAAGTACAAAAACAAGTCGTGTAGGGATGCACTTCCACCAATGAAACAAGCGACAATGCACACCGCAATGCATGTGCAGACTACCCACACATCATAGCGCAATGCATTTACCACGTAGCTACCATCCCTACATCTTTCCAACCACACCCACCACAATCGTGTGTATGTGAGATGTGAATAGCGGTAGTGTAATTTGGTGTGTGTGTATTGCTAATGACTGGGTATGTTGGTGGTTGTGAAAGGTAGCTGAAAGTGTTGATTGTGTACATGTTGGACTAGTGAGTCATTGATGGTGGAGTTATATAGTGTTTGCATAGGGACTTTGGTAGTGTTTGGTTTTACGTGGTTGAGTGGTTTGAAGTTTTGTGAGTGTGTTGTGAGATGCTTGTATGTGCAGTTTTTTTGTAGGGAAGTCTTAGCCTCGTTCCCAGGCTCTCTGCCCAGCTTTTTTTCGCACTATGTGCGAAAAAAAGCTGGGCAGAAAGCCTGGGAACGAGGCTAGGGAAGTCTATGTGGGTGTGTTTGGTAAGTGTAGATTGAGTGTTGTCAACTTTGTTGAGTGTGTTGTATTGGGCTGCATTTATAATTTAATTGATTAAACATTGTTATAGTTGTTATAGTAAAAAAGTGTGCGATTACAGAAAGTGTGCAATTATGGTAATAATCGCACACTTGTCTATAGGGGTAAATTTACTGTTACTAATATACCATGTGATTAAACATCGTAGTAGTTCCAGATACTGTACTACCGTGGCTACTACATATAATACGAATAGTAATTCCAGAACCACCAGACCCAACCCCCTCACAACAGTAGCCACCCCTCTCAAATGCTATGGAATTGTTACCCACCCAAGGATACCTATGACCAAATGTATTTACAAAAGCGCTTCCGCATCTTGACTTTAGAACTTTGTTGTTAAAAAAATCTGATAATGACAGACAAGAGAAACAGCTACACCAACAAATGGGTTAACACTAGAGTAGTAACTATCACAGACTGCAGTATAAACAAAGGGACCGTAAAAAAAAATATTGAGCCAAGGGCCAGCCCAACCCATGACAGGGAAAAAACTATGGTGCAATGTGAGGAAAAAAACTGAGACAGTTGAAAACCCTCACCATAGAAAAACCCAAAATAAAACATTACAACAAACTATTGTATGCTATCAACACTCAAATAATTATTGCACAAAGATCTCAATCAGTTCAATGGGGGTGTCCTCATTACTGAACATCTCCTCGCCACATATTCTCACTTCAATATCGTCAGTTGTAGGCTCAGCTACGCTTTTACAAAAGAATGGTGGACCATTCAGCTCGCAGCAAGTGCTTCCTGACCCACAGTCCTCTCCATCCCAGAGTGGGTCATCAGGGTAAAATAGACCATTAGTATGATCACCAGTAATACCAGTCTCACAGAAGTAGTCCTGCCCCACGAAAGAAGGAATGGATTGTGTACGGACTGCACTGACAAATCAGGTTAACACTTTACATTATAAACTGTACTATAAAACCAAGGGTCTGGCTAGGGCCAGCCAAACCCAAGACTGGGGTGAAAACTTACATGTGGTACAACGTGAGGAAAAAAAAGCTGAAAAAACCTCACTATAACAAAGTAAAAGATTACAACACACAGCTGTAATTTGCAATACTCAAATTGCACAAATTAAAGATCTCAATCTGTCCCATAGGAATGTCCTCAATAGGATGGTCCTGTAGCCAAGAAGGATACAATAATTAGGCAGTTAAGCTCCTTCCTGTTAGTGTGCTACTGTTGCTTTCACACAGTATGAATACAGTTATGCATTCCTTCCATACCTACATACCCTGTGGTTGTTTATACAGGTAAAGTACCCAGACACCTACATATGTACATGCCAGTGTACTAACAGTGTCTGGGACTGACATTTGGCTGTGTAAGTGGATAATTATCACAGGACACATTGATACTGTGCTCATTATGCAAAACAAGAGTAGCTAACAGTTACACCAACAAAAGCAGGTTAGCACTGAAGTAGTAAAAACACAGAAACTATAGCAGACAGCAGTATAACACCACGGACGCAAATGAAAATATTGAGCCATGGACCAGCCCAACCCATGACAGGGAAAAAACAAAATCGAGGAAAAAAAAACTGAATCGGATAAAAAATCCTCACCATAGAAAAACCCAAAATAAAAGATTATAACACACTACTGTAGCTACATATAATTTGCATCACTCAAATTAATTAGTGCACAAAGATCTCAATGAGTTCAAAAGGAGTGTCCTCATTAGAAAAGTCCTGTTCAGCACATACGTATTCTCACTTTAATATTGTCAGTTGTAGGCTCAATTAGACTTTTACAGAAGAATGGCGGATCATTCAGCTCGCAGCAAGTACTTCCTGACCCACATCCCTCTCCATCCCAGAGTGGGTTATCAAGATGAAATCCAGGAGCAAATTCACCAATAATATAACACCAGTCTCACAGAAGTAGTTCTGCCCAACAAAAGAAGGAATGGATTGTGTACTTAGCATATTGGCGCAAGGACAGACAGACAGAAGTTCGCTGGTTCGCTCTGTCAGTAAAGCAGCAAATGTCCAAATATGCTTTTTCTCTATTCCACGCGTGATAACTACTTCATCCACATAGGGGTCCTCAATTCTAGTGAACGATGATAGGGAGTAGCCAGCAAACGCAATTGTAGATACAAACTGGTAGCCTATAATTCTGCCACAAATGAGATATTGTAAACCAGCATAGCTTTTGCCTGCACAGCCTGCCCACTCAAAGCCACATGATTAGCTGAGAATGGGATAGCAATTGCAGGAAATTTCTTTACATTAGCCATGGCAACAACAGGGGTACTACCCACGGAATACAGATACTATCTGCAGTTACAAATTAAACTTTAATTTACACTTACCCACCACTTCGAGCACTGGATGGGATGGGATGGGGATAGAATAGATCTCGAACTTTCATACTCAATTAGCTGTAACGAGTTTTTATGTAAACAGAGCAGTGGGAAGTTACATATACATGTAGGTGCATACCAATACCACATGTCCAGAGGAAGTAGGACATGTGCCCACTGAGCATGTCTCAACAGTATCACTTAGTGATAGGTGGGCTGTATGATGCGAGCTGCTTTTGTGTTAACATTAAACTAGCTATATGATGGAACGTTCTTAATTACCCAATACACAATTTTATACCCATTACACAATTTTATACCGGTCACATATTTAAACCGGTCACATATATTTTCATTAATCTGCCATGCTATGTAGCCATACCAATTTGTCAAAGCACTGGATTAAAAGGCCTAGGACACAGAACATCGACCCTTGGCCCAGAGGATATATGGCAGATAATGAACATTCCCTGGATGGGCAATAGAAGAGCAGGTAGCTAATCACTTGGGGACAGGTGGCTGCAACAGGACATTCCTACACAAAAACCATGGCAACAACTGGTTACCATGTAAACTAAACAAAGAGAGATAACAGATGCAAAGTACATGTGTATTTCAGTGGATCTGAGTCTGAGAGCAAGCTAGATTGAATTACCCTCCACAGCAACTCCATCTTCATGTACAGTTGCCAACCTCAGCCTAATTAGGCCATGGGAGAAACACATTGGAGAGCAGGTTAGTACTGGTTTATATGCATCACGACACCAGAGGACATGATCCCTAGGGGATAATATCTCCTCAGCTAGGTCCGTGTAGAAGGATAAGTGTATCCTACCATCATTGGTGGACTTCTAGAATGTATAAAGATGTTGCTCATATGGACCTGTTGGTGAGTATTATCAAATGCCATGTCCTCCCTTTTCTGGACGTAATTATCTCTATGTTCCCACTACTTTGTTTACATGGTACCCAGTTGTTGCCATGGCTATTGTATAGGAATTTTGTGCAGTTGCTATCCCATCTAGGTTGCCCCTACCCACGTCTTTGAGTGGGCAGGCTGTGTAGGCAGTATGCTGGTTCATAATACAGTAAAGCAATTATGGACTCAGGTTGATGTATAATAACACACTAACTATACGTAAAAAAAATTGGCGAATGTAGGGCACTGTCATGCATGCATCATTGTGGGGTAAATGTGAGCAAGTGCATATGCACGTGTACATCATTAATATTAGTTTAAGATTTCATGCAGCCTGTGTGTAAGACCTTTTGTTAGTGTGTATGATCTCCCTCTGCCCTGCATGCTGTGGTATCTGCTACTTTTTTTCACTTATGTCTGGCTACACCTTACAGTGTAGTCTGGCCTCTCTCTGCTTTCCTGGCTACTGGTTGCTAATGGAAAGTCTCTAAACTATTATCTGGAACATCATTGCCATGTTATTAGAGTATGTACCATAGTTGTATTCCCAAGTTACTCATAGGACATGAGGGTGTGTTCCTTAATTGCTCTACAAGCCACTTAATGTCATTACTACAGACATACCCAGCACGTCTCAACAATCGAATATCACTTAACGACAGGTGGGTTGTAAGATGTGAACTGCTGTTGTGTTAGCAATACAATGGTATGTTCTTACCCAACACACAATTTTATGTCGGTCATTAATTCGCCATGGCCATGTGGCCAACTACACACTGGGCTGTTCACAATAAGTTGAATTGTAGTATGTAGTTTTTGTCCTTTCCTCAGTCCTCATGATATGTCATATACAGATCGAGAATTTACTAACTGAAATGAATTGTACCTCCTTAATGAGGTTTGATATATCACAGGAGGTTGTGGGTGGCTTAATTTTAATTTCTTGAAAGCTGTAAGGTGGCTAATACGTCTGATTGATGGTATTGACTCAGAGTTTGCCATGGCATTCAGTGCCTATATATAACTACAGTGATAGCATCACCTCATCAAGTGACTATAATTAGCATGCATAATGGCCTTCCTGTCATTGAATTCACGAGAATATAATTATAATTAAGTTTTTATCTTGGATGTCTGGGATGTGTATCATTCCAGCTACTGTGTGTGTGCTGATTAAAATTGCCAGCCACACACTGTACTGTATTAATCTTTTCAGTAATGCATTCAGTGGCGCCAGCTATTAATTTGTACATGTCCTCCTCTCTCCACTGGAACGTGCCTGAATTTGGTACTTTATATCCCATGCTAAGTGTATATAAGGCATGCAGTTCCCAGTCACAACGATCACACTCTCTAACGTAGTTCGACATGAGCTGTTTAGCCACAATGAGTAGTAAAGTTTTGTACTCAGTTCTTGCACTCGTTCTAGCTGCTGAACTTCAGCTCACTTCATGCCAGGAAGGTGTGACTAGCCAGCATGACAATAGCTCACTACCAGTGAGTTACCCTGCTACAGTACTGGAGGGAGGGGGGCAGGTCTGTCCTCCTGAGGAGCAACTGGAGATGGCCAGAGCTGAAATTGCTGAAGATATTCTGAACACTATTCGAAACAATATCCTTTGTCCAGGTCAAGTCCAGGAGAATCCAGCATCATCCTGTCTTGAAGTGTCACAGTGCAACCCCCAACTCCCGTCAGAGTACTACTGGATCACCAGCTCTAATGGAACAGCTGTTCGGGTCTATTGCGACATGACCAGGGAGTGTAGTTGTAACAGTACTAGTGTTGGAGGATGGTCTCGTGTGGCCTACCTCAACATGACTGACCCTACCCACCAGTGTCCACCAGCATGGAGGGAGATCGCAGAGCCTGTGAGAACGTGTGGAAGAACCAATGAAACTGTGCCACGTCCTGGTCAACCCGATAATCTGGGTGGCTGCAGCTCAGTCTCTTTCAGTACCTACAATATCTCATTTTCTCACATTTGTGGTAGAATTATAGGCTATCAGCTTGGAAGTCCGGAGGCATTTGCTGCCTATCCTGCCGAATATTCCAGAATAGAGGATCCCTTTGTGGATGGAGTGGTTATCACACGTGGAACAGAGAAACAGCATGTTTGGACATTTGCTGCTTCAAACCGTGAGCTGCAGTCCGCTTTTGAGGGTGTCTGTCCTTGCACCAATAGTTTAAGTCCACAACAAATTCCTTCTTTTGTGGAGCAGGACTACTTCTGTGAAACTGGTGTTACTAGTGGTTTGAGTGAATTTGTATTCTACCCTGATGACCCACTCTGGGATGGAGAAGACTGTGGGCCAGAAAGTACTTGCTGCGAGCTGAACAATCCACCGTACTTTTGTAAGGGTCTAACTGAGCCTACAACCGATGATATTGAAGTGAGAATATGTGCCAATGAGCTGCTTCGTGCTGACACTCCTATTGAACTAATTGAGATCTTTGTGCAATAATTACTTGTGTATAGCTACAGCAGTGTGTTGCAAGTTTTATTTTGGGTTTTTCTATGGTGATAGCTAACTCAGTTTTTTTCCCTTACATTGCACCATAGTTTTTTCCCTGCCATCGGTTGGGCTGGCCCATGGCTAAATATTTTAGTTACAGTCCCTTGCTTTTTATACTGTTCACTAGTATATACGTATTATCCTGCTTGTAGCTTTTACTTTTGTTTGTACATTTTTACATATTGTCAAGCATACAAAGTTCTAAAGTCAAGCTGCGGAAACATCTTTCTAATATGCGATACTTCACCAGCGTGTCTACAGTGATGTAGAATGACAGTTTTATCCCCTGCTGTGTTGTTGCCATGGCTACTGTCTAGGAATTTCCAGATGTAGTCAGGTAATTGCCATCCTACTCACACAGTTTTGAGTGGGCATGCAGGTTGTGCAGGCAGTGTGCTGTTTCACAATGCAGTGAAGTATTGATACACACAGGTAGTAAGTTGTGTCACGTATACTACGTGAATGCAGGATATTGTGGGGTGAGCATAAGTAGTGCATATGTATCTGTGTGATCCAATGTAGCTGAGTGTGCATGAGACTGATGACTTTTGTTTCGAATGTACAATGAGTCTGCATGTTCTCCCTCTGCCTTGTGATACCTGCTGCTTCCTTTTACTTATGTATATGCCTGGCTACCCCTATGGTCTGCAGTTTGTTTTCAGTACCGTGTGGTCTGGCCTCTCTCTGCTTTCCTGGCTACTGGTTGCTAAGGGGATGTTAATTCTAAGCTATTTTCGTGATGTCATTGCAATTGTATTAATGTATTCCCAAGTTATCGAAAGATCGACATGAGTGTGTTTTCCTTAATTGCTTTTACATAATATTATAGAAGCCACTTAAACTCACTACTACAGACATACTCATGTGCCCTCTGAGCCCGTCTCAGCAAAGTCAGTGAACATGTACGTATGGATTGTAAGATATGAATTGCTGCATTGTTCGATATGTCTGTCACTTGGGTTCCTATACAACACATATATCTTTTTAAATGTCATAAATGCTACAAACCTACATGGACTAAACACACTTAAAAAAATGAAACTAGTTATAGATCTTCCATGTGATCACATTTTCTCAAACAATACCTTCAGAACCATTCAATGAATGAGCACAGTTACTGTAATAAAAGGAAGGAACTGTTGTGTGGCTGACCCCACCCTCCAGTTTCAGCCCCACCAAACCTCTTGCATTAGATATGCACATGTAATTATTGTACAACTGCCATTGGATATGTATCAAATTAGGTACTTGCATGGGTATACAGTACATTGTTTGACAATAGAGTGTATATATAGAACTTCAGATCCAGTCATAGTATTTCAGCACAGTAACCAAGATTAGTTGTCAGAATATCTTATTCCTATCTGACCTACTCGGTACATATTACAATATCGGTTCCCACTGTTATGTATAAGTATATACATTGTACCCTGTTGTTGCCATGGATTATGTGTAGGAATTTCCTATTATTGCTATCCCATTCTCAGCTAATCAGGTGGCTTCGAGTGGGCAGGCTGTGCAGGCAGTATGCTGGTTCACAATACAGTGTATACTAACTAGGTGAATATAGGGCTTTGTCATGCATGATTGTGAATACAGGTGCATATGCATGCATACATCATCAATATCAGTTGAAATTTCATGGCACCAGTGTGCATGAAACTGTGCTGTGTGCTGTTGCCATGGCCATTGTATAGGAATTTGCTGTTGTTGCTATCAGCTAATCAGGTGGCTTTGAGTGGGCGGGCTATGCAGGTACGTAGTGTGCTAGTTAACAATAGAGTATATGATTGTTGTGTGAGCATGTGCAATATCACTTAAGATTTCATGCAGCAGCCAGTTGTGCATGAAATGTATGAATCTTGTTAGTCTGCACGATCTTCCTCTGCCCTGTGGCAGTGATTGCATACAATGATTTCCCTCTGCCCGTGGTATCGCAGCCCTGCTTTCTTTCACTTATGCCTGGCTATACCCCTACGGTCTGGAGTTTGTTTTCAGTACAGTGTAGTCTGGCCTCTCTCTGCTTTCCTGGCTACTGGTTGCTAAGGGGACGTCTCTAAACAATGTTTAGAACATTATTGCAATGTTATCACTTCAGAGTATGTACTGCAGTTGTATTCCCAAGTTACTCCTACTCAAAAGATGGACATGAATGTGTGTGTTCTGTAATTGCTCTACAGGAAGCCCACTTAAACATTACTACAGACATACTCATGTGCCCACTGAGCACGTCTCAACAAAATCATTTAACAATCATGATTTAACGACATACAGGTGGGGTGCAAAATGTGAACTACGGTTATGTTAACATTATATAATATTTATGGTACGTTCCTACCCAAAACACAATTTTATGTCAGTCACAGAGCTTATTATTAATCCACCATGCCTTGTGGGCAACTACACAGTGTTGTTCACAGTAAGTTAGGACCTATTAGTTTGTAATTCTTCCTTCCTCAGTCTCTGTGTCATATCATGATTGGCAAATTTACAGACTTGTGACTCCGCAATGCAGTTTAATATATCGTAAGAGCTGATGGTAGACATTGATTTTAATTTTTACTGTAAGGTGGCTAATGTACTGTCTGATTGAATTCACGAGAATAAATGCTCTTATGTTAGGATGTCTGGAATGTGTACCATTCCAGCTGCTGTGTGTGTGCTCTAGTAAAGCTACTGATTAAAGAAATTGCTAGCCGAAACACTGTACTGTATTAATCTTCAGTGGCGCCATCTATTAATTTGTACATGTCCTCCTCTCTCCACTGGAACGTGCATTAATTAGGTACTTTATATCCCAATCCTAGCGTATATAAAGCAAATCCCAGTCACAGCGATCACATTCTGATGTATTTCAGCCCGAGCTGTTCAGCCACAATGAGTAGTAGCATTTTTTACACAGTTTTTGCACTCATTCTAGCTGCTGAACTTCAGCTCACTTCATGCCAGGAAGGTGTGACTAGCCAGCATGACAACCGTACATTACCAGTAGCTTACTCTGCTACAGTACTGGAGGGAGGGGGGCAGGTTTGTCCTCCTGAGGAGCAACTGGAGATGGCCAGAGCTGAAATTGCTGAAGACATTTTGAACATTGTTCGCAGTAACATCCTTGACGTACACTGTCCAGGTCAAGTCCAGGAGAATCCAGCATTATCCTGTCTTGAAGTGTCACAGTGCAACCCTCAACTCCCGTCTGAGCACTACTGGATCACCAGCTCTAATGAAACAGCTGTTCAGGTCTATTGTGACATGACCAGGGAGCTAGTGTAGTTGTAGCAGTGCTAGTGTTGGAGGATGGTCTCGTGTGGCCTACCTCAACATGACTGACCCTACCCACCAGTGCCCACCAGCCTGGAGGGAGATCACAGTCATTTTCTCACATTTGTGGTAGAATTCTAGGCTACCAGTTTGGATCTCCAGATGCTTTTCGTTCCTACACCCTCTCACACTTCACTAGAATAGAGGACCCCTATGTGGATGGAGTGGTTGTCACGCGTGGAACAGCGAAAGAGCATGTTTGGACATTTGCTGCTTCACTCCAGTCTGCCGAGGTTCCTTATGCTGTCTGTCCTTGCACCAGTAGTCAAAGTACGCAATCCATTCCATCCTTCATGGGGCAGGACTACTTCTGGTATTACTAGTGGTTGGAGCAATGGTGGATTTTACCCTGATGGTGACCCACTCTGGGATGGAGAGGGCTGTGGGTCAGGAAGCACTTGCTGCGAGCTGAATGGACCACCATACTTTTGTAAAAGTCTAACTGAGTCTACAGCTGATGATATTGAAGTGAGAATTTGTTCTGATGAGAACCTTAGTCTCGCAGACACTTCGATTCAACTGATTGAGATCTTTGTGCAATAATGAATGGAATGATGTAAATTGTAATTGTAGTTACAATAGTGTGTTGTAATTTTATATACTAACGATGGCGTGGATTTTTCAGCTGACTCAACATTTCAACCATAGTTGTTTTTTTTTTCCCAGTCATGCATTGTCGGGCTGTCCTTTGGCTATACACTCCCTTGGTTTTATACTGCAGTTTGTGTTAGTTAATTACAAATTTAGGGTTAGCCCATTTGTTGTTGTAGCTGTTTCTCTTGTTGGTAATTATCAGATTTTTTAACAAAGCTCTGAAGTCAAGATGTGAAAGCTTGTAAATATATTTGGTCATAATTAAGTATCCTTGGGTGGATAATAGTTTTAATCATAGCATGCAGTGGATTTCTGGAGGAAAGTATCAATCAATCCGGTGCTAATATTTTTCATTTCCACAACTCATACATGTAGGTAAATGTTGTAGCCTTTATTAGTACATGAAGTACACTGGCATGCATATAATATGTAGAAGTCAGGATGCTTATGATTAGGATAATGTAGCTATGGCAATAATTTAAGGTGTGCAATTACTATTCATATTATGTGTAGCTACAATACCTAATATTAATGTAGCCTAATTTCACTCCATCCTTCTTCAGTTTGTAGCTTGGAAGGCAAGCAATGCACAACTGATTTATTCTATTGTGAGGACAGTCACGATAATAAAGTTTCTTCAATTCCAACCTGAATTTCAGTTCTTTCAAAAGTTGCCGAAGAGTTTGCTACAGTGTCCTAGGGTACAAATAGCATTGTAGTAAAAAAGACCTCCCTATACGGTATACTGTATGGTGCAATTTTTCGCGTCCAAGGCGATTTCGCAACAAAAAGAACTGAACCAGATCTAGCTATGAGTGAACTGTTACTGCAGACATCCTTCACTGTCCTTCCAGCTCCCAGTGGATCTTTGTCTTCTTTCTTATAATTAGCCCCGCGGCTACACAGTATAAAGGATACTAATGATAAGTGGGAGTGCTCTGAACCCGTTTTTTTTTTCCCGCGACGACGCGTGAAGGAATGTTAAGTGGTAGGTACTAATGTAGATAAGTGGCTCGAGCGCACGGAAGCGACAGTACCACGCCTCTTGGAGCCAAAAGTGCACGTGCGAAGAATGGAGGGCTACATCAAGACGTTATAAACCCCCGTTGCAAGAACTCGCTATCTCGAAAAGCTATCCTTGCTAGGGCTGCGCGAAAGTGATGGCCCATATAGTGAACGCAACAATTGCTGGAGACTGCAGCCACGGAACGCTAGGTATCATATCTATGCTGCAGCTATCCACTTCGCCCATCTTGATTTATCAGCCAAGGCACCCCATCCTTCTTGTTGTGGAAACCAACAACACAACAGTTGTACACCATGGCCAGACTTAGCGTATAACTGCTCAAAAGTCACTTGTACCGGTACTATACCATAGATAGCTAACTTTAGCTACTCTATTATCTACGCTTTAGCGCGCTTTGGCCCTCCAAGGGGCGTGGTACTTCCGCTTGCGTGCGATAAAGGTATGGCTATATTATCTACGGATAAAGCCACTTAACCGGATCGGAGCAACAGGCAACGATCGGCGAACCTGCCTTAGTGGGCGTCACTGCACGGTATTAAAAAGGTGGCTGTCAGTCATTTTCGAAGAAGTTGGGGGTTAAACAACGGCAGGTCGCAGTGCGGAGTGAACAACAGTCTGCTTGACGGTAAGAACAACAGTCTGCTGACGCCACGGTACGAATGGGCGTGGTTAATTTGCGCTAACACAAAAATATAAATTGAAGGCATTTTTATAATTTTTTGCAAAAATTTACGCCTGATGTACAGAGAATTTTAGGAATAGATATTCTGATCAGTAGCAGCTAGCTACATTAGGTTACTGTGCTGAATTACTATGGTTGGAGGTGAATTTGCACACACTCCCAGACCATTGTCACATAACTTACTGTACATGTACCTATAATGGCCTATAATGAGAGAGTAATTACAGTTGGAATTGGCTGGGTCCTACTGGCAAGTGCTACTAGCGGATTTACTGGCTATATAAAGCTTGCCTACTGCTCCTCTGCCAAGGGGGCTCCAGTAGCTCAATTGGTAAGAGCATCTGACTAGTATTCAGAAGGTCCTGGGTTCAATACCCAGCTGGGTCCCAATTTTTCGGGATTTCTTTACTCTCTCAGAAAGCTTTCTTCTCTTGAAGAGTTCACAATGTATACTTGATTGCCTAATTGGAGACATATCCATAAGAACATGTGCTGTCACAGGAATATTGGTCCTGAAAATTTTGATCCCCTGAACTGAAATTTTCTATGGAAAATCGTTCCCCGCGGGTACTGACGGTGCATAATCTTGTTCATGAGCACCAGTCAGGCTGTGCTGGAATGTCCCTTAACACTTACAAGCTGTAGCTAGGTACACCTGCATAGATAATTTGAGCCCCATATGCAACCCAAAGCATGCACGCAATTAGTGTTGTTTACAATACCAACTCCTCCTTGAGTTGAGAGTCGAGAGCCTCATCCTGATTGGTGAAACTTGGAATGAGCCAATTCAAATTAAAGCACACTATCAACAATGACGGCTAAACTTGCTAGAAGACTTGGACTAGTGTTTTAATAACTCTTCATATGCCCCTGGATTTTCTTAACCCTGCGGACTCTTTTGCGCCAAACTGTACGTGTACAGTCGCTCCGACAGCAGATTTCATATCCATGCCCGAACTAAAAACGTTCGGGGGAAAAGGGCCAAGGGGACCAATTTTCCTGGAATTTTGGTCCCTCAGACCAAAATTTCGCCGGACCAAAATTTCCGTGAAAGTAGTCACAGTGCATGTGCATGCCTAATGTACAGACAGAGGTTTGGTGGGGTGGAAATTGAAGGGTAGTGTCAACCACACAACAGTTCTTTCCTCATATTTCTGTGCTTATTTATTGGATGGTATTGTTTGAGAAAGTGTGATATGACGGGGTTATAACTGTACTTGTTTTAAGTGTGTACGTACGTATGTAAGGCAGAGTCCATGTAGGTTTTTAACTAGTACTATTGGCATTGAAAATGATGGGTGTGTTGTATAGGAACCCAAGTGAATGACAGTTAACACTACAGCATTTCACATCTTACAGTACAACCCACCCGTCGCTAATTGATTTGGTTGAGATGCGCTCAGTGGGCATAATCTGAGCATGCATGGCATTCCCTACTGATCAAGAGCCATGTTTGATCACAGCCTCGTTCCCAGGAATTGTATTACACATGTTCCCTCCTCTCACTTGGTACTGTAAATTCCTGGCTCTTTTTACAAGCTCTATACATCGTTTGTCTCACTACACACATCATGTAATTTGAATTTTATTTGTAGTTTACAAATGTGATTTAGCACTTGCCTTCCTTTATAGACTGCTATCTCTTTGACATATTAGTGTGAGGCTGGCACCAATAAACAAAATGACAAGTTTCATTAACAATAATTTGTTTATGTATGTGGTGTAGCGTATGTTATTGCTTCTACAGCATTTGTTAACTATACAGAAGTTTAGTTTCAGAATGTGACTGTACAATAGTGTCCTCGCTGTTCAGAGATTCTCTCAGTTGGATGTACACTTCATGAATAATCACAAAGTTCAATTGCAAATCTGAATTTCAACAGAAGTTTCTTTCAGGAGTGCTATTTATGCCCTGAAGAAGACTACAGCACTGTGATGTGTGATGTCATATATTCCACTGCCACCCTCATACAGGGAGAAAGATGAAGACCTCTACCTCGACCAGATCAGCAAGACCTTTGACCCCAACCAGTAGTCACTGCTGTCGGCAACACACTTCGCTCAGACTGGGAGCAGCGTACCAGGTCAGTGGCTGCTAGTGTAGCACTGGGTATCCCAAAGGCTATATATGCATTCATGGAGTGTGTACTCCTGTAATAGTGTATACGTACATACAAGTATTGAGAGAAAAATGAGTATGAAAATACAGGATTCATACAGGCAACATGCACGTTCGCAGCATGTTCTCTTAATTGGCAGATTGAAAGCCACTTGTGTTTTTAGCAGGGGACTGAAAGAAGCCTATTGTAGGTGGATTATGTTATGAGTATAGTAGACTGGGTCCCGTTTGTAGAATGTAGTGCAAGGTATGTCTCTGCTAGAGACTTCTAGTTTAAAAAGTTACATGACATGTCAGACTCATTAATTAAACACAAAATTTAATGTACCCGAGGTTGAACAGAGTCATGTACCACAGTGTTACTGGTAGGGCAGTTCTTGCTTGTTAGGACAAACCAGCAGGTAGGAGTCTTTTTATGCTGTCAGTGACGCTCATGCACAGTTCGTGTGTGTGTGTGTGTGTGTGTGTGTGTGTGTGTGTGGGGTCGAGTTCTTATGAGAGCTACTAGTTCTCATGAGAGCTACTAGTCAGCGCCTCCGCGTGGTGACCCTGGGCAGCTATTCACTTTGTGATAGCTGGCTGAAGCTGACTAGGCAACATCCTTGGAGTCCTTTGTGCTGAGTACAGGGTATCGTATGATGGTACTACTCACACATCGCCAAGGTTGTTCCCCTGCAGAGGATTTGCACCCCTCTCAGGGCGGGAGATCATTGAGTGCACATAGGGCAAATCAAGTGCGTGGTTTTGCTAAGTGGTACCTGGCAACCTGGAATGTCAGGACGTTGCTAGATGTAGATGGAAGTATTGGGACCGCTAGACAGGGAAGTGAGGCTGGTGAAGTGAGTGTGGTAGATGAGAGGAAGATTGATCAGGTAGTGGGTGAGCTGGATAGGTACAAGGTGGTAGTGGGAGCTTTGCAGGAGACTAAGTGGTTTGGGAGCAATGTGTACAGAGTGGGAGAGAGTGTAGTCTTGACAGCAGGTAGAGAGATTCCTACTGGAAGGGGGGTGAGGCAGAGGGGGGAGGGTGTTGCCATAGTGTTGTCAGGGCCAGCTGTACATGCTTGGAAGTCTGGTGGTAGCAAGTGGAGAGCTTGGAGTTCTAGGCTGGTCATAGCTACTTTGGATGTTGGAGGTGGTAATGGTGGTAAGCTGCATGTGCTATCCTGCTATGCTCCGACTTTTGCTGCCAGCAGGGATGAGAAGGATGCCTTTTTTGACACCCTTCAGCAGGCTCTCTCAGCAATCCCTGTAAATGAGTGCTATGTGATGATAGGGGACTTCAATGCTCGTGTGGGGTCTAGGCTTGAGGGTGACATGTGGTGGTATGAGAGGGGCCCTCACGGGTATGGAGATCTCAATGAGGCTGGGAGGGAGTTGCTGACTTTCCTTGCCATCAATGAGGCCACAGTCTGCAACACTTGGTTTATGAAGAGGGACATCAGCAAGCAGACCTGGCAGCATCCCAAATCCAAGCGATGGCACTGCATTGACTACGTGATCATGAGGAAGGCCCACAGGAGGAAGTGTCTGGATGTAGCTGTGGTGCGTGGGGCAGACTGCAACACTGATCACAGGATGGTGAGGATGAAGATGATTGTGGGAAGAAAGAGGGCTTATAGGAAGGAGCGAGTCAATGCAGGTGTGAAGAGGTGGGATGTTGCTAAGTTGCAAGGTGGCTGTGTGGATGTGAGGGGGAGGATGACGGCTAGAGGGAAGTACCTGAGTGGTCTGAAGGAGAGAGTGTCTGAGTCTTGGGTGGAGGAAGGGAGTGTGTCTGAGAAGTGGGAAGTGCTGAAGACAGCTATGTGTGATGAGGCTGAGGCAGTGTTGGGGTATGAGGATAGGAGGCAGCCTGACTGGTTCAGGGAGAGTGAGACGGCTCTCAGGCCACTGCTGGAGGAGAGGAACAGGCTGTATGCTTTGTGGCTGAGCACTGGTTGTGAGAGAGACAGGAAGAAGCATGCTGAGGCACGCAGGAGTGCAAGACGACAGGTGAGAGCTGCAAAGGATGCCTGGTTCCAGCGCAAAGCCATGGAGGCGGAGAGGGGTAGACATGGAGGGAAGTTGGTGTGGCGCTGTATCAGGGACATCCAGCGAGGAAGGAGGGGTCTTGTCCCTGTGCGCACAGCGACAGTGAGAGATGAGGAAGGGAATGTGTGTGATTCACCAAAAGAGCAGCAGCAGAGATGGAGACGGCACTTCACCAAGATCCTCAATATACAGAGTGAGTTTAGTGCTGAGGAACTGGAGAGGGTCAGACAGAGACCAGTGAGGCAGGACATGGAGGAGTTGCCGTCAGAGGAGGAATTGTTGCGTGCTGTGGGGAAGTTGAAGAATGGGAAGGCCGGTGGTGAGTCGGGCATACTCCCTGAGATGGTCAAGGCTGCTTGCTGTGAGCCTGACTTCCTGGACAAGCTGGTTGAGTTGGTACAGGATGTGTGGAGGGAAGGTGCAGTGCCAAGCGACTGGTGTGATGCCATCCTTGTTCCCATCCCAAAGAAGGGTGACCTCAGTAGCTGTGACAACTGGAGAGGGATCTCCCTTCTGGATGTGGTTGGGAAGGTGGTTGCTAGAGTGCTCCAGGAGAGGCTGCAGAAGATGGCTGAGGATGAGCTCCCAGAGTCACAGTGTGGGTTCAGGAAGAAGAGGAGCTGTGCAGACATGATCTTCGCTGTGCGCCAGCTGGTGGAGAAGTCGTGGGAGCACAAGTCTTGTGCCTTCTTCACCTTTGTGGATCTGAAGAAGGCCTATGACTCTGTGCCACGAGAGGCTCTGTGGGTGGCTCTAGGGAAGCTGGGAGTGCCAGAGAAGACAATTCAGCTCATCAGATCATTCCATCAGGACATGAGAGCTAGGGTTAGGCTGGATGGTGTGATGCTGGAGGAGATCAGTGTGCAGAATGGCCTCAGACAGGGATGCTGCATGGCACCAGTGCTGTTCAACCTCTACACGTGTCTGGCTGTGGAGCGGTGGCTGGCTAGAGTGGATGGAGTGGATGGTGTGGGGCTCACTGTCAGATACAAGTATGATGGGAAGTTGTTCCGGAGGTACACCAGGAATGCACATGAGAGGAAGATCACAGAGTGCCAGTTTGCTGATGATGCAGCACTCCTGGCATCAACAAGATCTGGTGCAGAGAGGATGGCCCTGGAGTACCAAAGGACTGGCAGAGATTTTGGCCTGACAGTGAGCATCCCCAAGACCAAACACATGGCAACTGGGAGGTTGGTGGAAGAGAGCGACCTAGAGCCGATAGCACTAGAGGGAGGGGATGTGACAGCAGTGGATGAGTTCCCCTACCTAGGTTCCATCATAGGTAGCTCAGGGAGGATGGGTGTTGACGTGGACAAGAGAGTGGCGCAGGCATCCAAGGCTTTTGGTGCCCTGAGGAAGTCTGTGTTTCTGGACAGGAGTCTGAGTCTGGCTACCAAGAGAAGGCTGTACGATGCCTGTGTCCTCTCCGTCCTCCTCTACGGAGCTGAGTGCTGGATTCCCCTCAAGAAGAGTGCTAGGAAGCTGAACTCCTTCCACCATAGGTGCATCAGAACCATCCTTGGCATCTCCAACAGGCAGCAGTGGGCAGAACGTATCACAATGGCAGAGGTGAGGAAGCGATGGGGGGATGAGGAGACGGCAGCTGAGAAGGTGAGGAAGAGGAGGCTAGCTTGGCTGGGTCATGTGGCAAGGATGCCTGACCACAGGATCCCCAAGTCCATGCTGTTTGGCTGGCTGCCACAGGCACGTCCCCAGTGTGGTCCCAGGAGGAGGTGGAGAGATGTGGTGCGGACTGATCTCAAGGCCATCAGGGTAGAGGAGAGTGAGTGGTATGAGGAGGCACGGAGGTCTAGAGCAGGCTGGAGGGAGATGTGTAGGTTGGGGATGGAGAGTCACAGGGAGGCAGAGGTTGTGAGGAGGTCCTCAGCAGCCAAGGAAGTGGTGTGTGGGGTGTGCTCCAGGACCTTCAGGCGGGAGAGTGACAAGAAGCGGCACAAGTGTCTTGCTGAGAGGCAGAAGCCAGTGAGTGAACAGCGTGGGTCGGTCCAGTGTCTACAGTGCAAGGAGTGGTTTAGGAGCAGAGGTGGTCTAGCAGTCCACACCTGCAGGCCTGGTGGCTGAGTGCTGCTTGGCAATTTCGTGCACAAGACTTGCCGCCCTTAGGGGCATGCGTGGCCGTGAAACGGCAGCAGTTCAACAGGACAGGACAGGTGTGTGTGTGTGTGTGTGTGTGTGGGTGTGGGTGTGTGGGGGGAATAATTAAAAAAAAACAGGCTATGGCAGGGTACTTGTCCATTACTTGATGAGTTATTAAGGAAGACATACACTCATGTTGATCTTCCACAACTTGGGAATACATTCATACAATTGCAATGACATCATGAAAATAGTTAAGAAACTTTCCCTTAGCAACCATTAGCCAGCACTACACCACGATTTTGTATGAAAATCTTCTGAATACATTTAGCCGATCTCTGAAATTCTTCTGAAAGTTGCGTACTTCATACTAGAGAGGATTCTGAAAATCCTGAAGCTCTCTGAATTTCTTCTGAACAATATCTTGAAATACAGTTTGAACTCTTCAGAGATTCTTTTGGTTGAGTAGTAGAATTCATTTTTTATTTGCTGACATTTTGACTACAGTGTTGTAGTATTTTTCAATTAAACGCCTTGAAAAAGACTACATGTACGTAGTCAAAATGTCGGCAATTAAAGAACTTCTGCTGAACTTCGGGTTGGAATTGAAGAAAAATTTGCGATGAATACAGTTTGTACACCTGAAATAATGTGAAGTATTTTTTCTGGCATTCTGAATCATTTCTGAACGAATTCAGAGTCTCTGTATTGTGTCTGAATTACAGTTTGAACATCTGAAAGCAGGTAAGGTATTTTTCAGACACTCTGAATTGTTTCTGAACACAATTCAGTTTCTTTTTTGTCTGTTGAGTATATCTAAAAATGTGTGAGCGTCTAAAATACGCACTTAGTTACATTGGCTACATCATGTTTCTATTGATAAAGCTCACATACCCACACCCCACAATCATGACAGTACCCTGCATTCACCTAGTACTGTCACACCATAAGTGGTCCCCCCCCCCCCCCCCCCAAAAGCGGTCCCCCTGACCATCTGTGGCAGAATAATTGGTCCCCCCGGACCATCTGTGGCACCGTATTATGGTCCCCCGGGGTCCATCCGCGGCACTATAAGTAGTCTCCCCTTGCCGTAAATGGTCCCCCCATTAATATCTAGCTATTAATGCCATCTCCTCTGCAACAATACTGATACTTTGCATGATGGAAGACAGTAAACTCTAGCTGTACGGTATTTAGCGGGCTGCAGACTTAAAAACTATACAGAACCCCTCCCATCTTTTTGACCTCAAGCCATGTAGAGTCTACGCTACTCAACCCCACCATTGTTCGCTATAGCTCCTGGGCTATTGATTACTTCATACTCTCATTGTGTGAACACTCGATTGGATATCTCTTCTTCGTGAGCTAAAGATAAAGGCCTTCTCTACCAGCTCCTCCTGATTCTCTTTGTCGTCCATCTAGTCCTCTGCCCCTATATTAAAGACACTTTGCTATGTCCCAAATATGCTTTCTTTATACCCCTGAAATGAGAACACTCCTCCACTTCACAATGTCCCTAAGGTGTTCACATTAGAAAGGTTCCACTGAGTGCTTGATTACTTCACTGTCTGCACAGCCTGCCCACTCAAAGCCATTATGGGTGGAATGGCAATGGCATATAGAACAGAAATTCTTATACTGTAGTCATGGCAACAGCGTGGTACAATGTAACAGAACAGTTAGGCTCATACTTGTCCAGAGGAGGTTGGATATGGTTTTCGCAATATCTCACCAGCAGGTCCATATTGGTGTAGAATGGCCAATCTCAACGTGATCCCCGATGGAAGTCATTGGAGAGCGAATTGTTAGCACATTCAGGACTATCCACCAATAATGGTTCTGGGGATAAAATTTCATGCTATATCTACATACATATAGATGTGCTGGTGAGGTATATCCCCTAGGAACCATGTCCTACTTCCTCCAGACATATGGTTAGGGTATGCACCTACGTATATATAACTCCACACTGTTCTGTTTACATGAAGAATCATTATAGCTAAGTAGGCAGGCTGTGCAGGTGGTATGCTGGTTCATAGTACAGTGAAGTAATCATGTGCTCACATAGTTGTGAAACTAGATGAATGCAGGGCATTGTGGGATGAGTGGGCATGCATGTATACGTGATCTACTGAGATTTGATCTGGCCAATAAGGCCCATGTGTGGGATGTGAGCCCATGTAACTATTACATTTTAGGGTTTAGCCAATCATCATGGAGTACGGTAGTAGCCTTGTTCCCAGGCCTGTAACTTTTTCAGTTACACCAAAGCTGTCATGGGGCCTGGGATCTAAAGTCAGTTGCACGAGTAGAATGATAGTTTACATTATTTCCACAGCTAACAAATTTTGTAGTTAACAATTGTTAGTGCTACTCACGTGACCTTCGACGAATCAGAAGTCTCAAACTCGATCACATGACCGCACGTTAAATCGCTTAATGCACACTTAAGTGTGCGCTAAGTTGTTAATGCACACTTAAGTGTGCATTAACAAAATTAGTGCACACTTTTCTAAATAACGCCCAACAGAACCGTGGCTGTCTCAGGTCAGTGAGTGAACTAAATACTTTAGATACCAGTTGGCAGTGCATTACGTGATATAGTAGCGCGCTCGGACAATTAAGTAATGGTCTCGGGCGGATAATGCACTCACCTTCGGCTCGTGCATTATCCGCCCTCGACCGTTACTTAATTGTCCTCGCGCGCTACTATATCACGTAATGCACTGCCAACTGGTATCTAAATATTACTTAATTCCACAATTGTAGCTGTGGAATGTAAAATCCACACAGGAAACAGATCATTGCTCAGTCACTATAAATACGTAAGCAAAAATGGATAAAAAACACACAATTGAATTTGTTCACCTCTTTAAAGTTGATCACACATCTCATAGATGCCTGGCTCCTACAATGTATAATATAGTCAAACATCTTGGAGAGGTGCATGAGAGGCTGTTGTACAAACGTGTGTAAACTTGTATGGAGCTATTCTCATAGTAATTAAGGCAGGTTTCCTACCCCTATACAACACACGCACACACACACACACACACACACACACACACACACACACACACACACACACACACACACACACACACACACACACACCCACACACACACACACACACACACACACACACACACACACACACACACACACAGACACACACACACACACACACACACACACACACACACACACACACACACACACACACACACACACACACACACACACACACACACACACACACACACACACACACAAGGATGCACACAGATGATTTCTTCCTGCCTACAATGCTGATCATCTATCCAGACTCATCCTGACTGATACCTGTCATACGTACATACATGTACGTCCTCATTAAGTCATTGAAGGGAGAGGGTGAGTCTTCTTAGTTTGTGGACCGGCCATGGGTAGCCCCTGATGATCGGTCCTCTTGTTTAGTGGAGGAGAAAAGTGTTAGGGGAATGGGTTTGCCCTGTTTATTACCAGAGAGCGGAGTTGTGCAACCACAATGTCTTAGTGCACAAAGTATGTGGGACTCCAGCTACACGTACGTACAATGTAGCAAGTTTAATTAATGCCTTATTATGTCTATAGCTTGCTGCATATAATTACGTGCTCTGTGCACACAGGAACAAACCTCCCTGTATATACACTAGCTGTATAAATTACAGCACTGCAAAAATATGTATTTGTTTTGACTACTTGCAATCATAGTCTTGTGAGCCAGCCGATATTAATTAGGGATTACCTGAATTGCGGATATCTGAGAGTTTACATAGGTCGGAGTTACAACAGCAAATTGCTATACAATTACCATGGCAACAACATGGCATATACAGGAGTATCCCATACTGTTACCATGGCTGATATACAAGAATTCTTAGACTAACTGTCTCATTCTCAGCTAATCAGTGTACAGGTCAACATATGTAATGAGGAGTAGCAACAAGAAATAGGTATTTTAATAATTATACTGTACAGCAAATTTTCTACTGTTGCTATCCCATTGAGGAGGCCTGGGATTGAATTCATAAGTAGGATGCCATGACTGATATGTACACGGGCATACTTGTACTAGTTAATTAAGAACAGTACCGGTATGTGGTATCAGTATAATCCCCCACTTTTTCCCTTTCACATGGCACTATATAACTTCCTGGCCCTTTTTACACATTCTATCCTTTTCATGTCTCACTACACACGTCATGTAATTTGAAATTCATTTGTAATTTAGAAAGTGATTAGCACTTGGACCACATTCTTCCTTTTATATCATTGACATCATACACTAGTGTTTGGGAGGGTCTTGCGCTAGTGCTCAGCTTGCCCCAACACTAGTGCATGTTTATACATGCAAACATGTACATAGTGTTACAGTACTAGATCAGCCATCATCCTGTCATCCAACTTTGTTGGGGCTCGAGGAGTAAAATTGAATGGATTGAGGTCTGGAGATGAGAACAAATTTTGTTACTTGGCATGAGCTTGTGCATGAATGAATTCTTCTGTCAAATTATCAGGAGGCCTGGTTTTTCTTCTTATATAGAAATTACTCTCTGCCCACCAATAATTTGTTACTTATACATGTAGTTTAAAGCAATTTTAATAACCTTTTCAAATGTTTCAGAATGTGACTGTAGAATATATATAGTGTCCTCACTTTCAGAGATTTTCTTTGGCAGTACAATTCAATGATGTTCACAAAGTTCAATTCCAAATCTGAATTTCAGCAGACGTTTCTATCCAACATTTTACTAGAGTGCAAAAACCACTTCAGACAGTACTGCTGAAATTGAGGTTGAACTAGAGCCTAGAAAATAGCTTCATTAATTGATTGAACATTGTAATGGCTCTGATACTGCGCTACTGTAGCTACTACATACAATACATAATTATTGTAATTTCTCACCGTGTTGCATAGCTACATATCTTGTGACTAATTATAAGTACGTACCAAGACTCCTACACATACATGCCAGTGTTCTAATAGTGCGTGACATTTATCTGTAAGTTGTGGAAATAATGACCATTGGCACAAGATTGATTGGTACTTTCCTCCTGTTATGCAATATTTGAAATTGTTACCCACCCATGCAAGGATTCCCTATGTGCAAATATGCACATGTCATCTTGACTTCAGAACTTTGTTGGCTTGCGTAATTAAAATAATTTGCACAAAGAGAAACAGCTGTACACCAACAATACGGGTTTTGTTACAAACACAGAAACTATGGCAAACTACATTATAACCAAGAGACTGTAAATAAAAATATTCAGCCAAGGGCCAGCCCATCCCATGACAGGGAAAAAACTATGGTGCAATGTGAGGGAGTCAGCTGAAAAAATGTTCACCATAGAAAAACCCAAAATAAAATATTACAACAAACTATAAATATTATTTACAACACTCAAGTGATTATTGCACAAAGATCTCAATCAGTTCAATAGGAGAGTCCTCATTACTGAGTGACTGATCGCCACATATTCTCACTTCAATATCATCAGTTGTAGGCTCAATCAGACTTTTGCAAAAGTAGGGTGGACCATTGAGCTCACAGCAAGAACTTCCTGACCTACAGTCCTCTCCATCCCAGAGTGGGTCACCATCAAGGTAAAATACACCAGGACTCCAGCCACCAGTAATTCCAGTTTCACAGAAGTAATCCTGCCCCACAAAAGAGGGAATGGATTGTGTACTTTGACTATTGGTGCAAGGACAGACATATGCCCCATAAGATCCTAACTCCGAGCGTGAAGCAGCAAATGTCCAAACATGCTCTTTCTCTGTTACACGTATGATAACCACTCCATCCACATAGGGGTCCTCTATTCTAGTGTGCACTGAGCTGGAGTAGGCCCAAAATGCATTTGTATTTCCAACCTGGTAGCCTATAATTCTACCACAAATGTGAGAAAATGAGATATTGTAAGTAGTAAAAGAGACTGAGCTGCAGCCACCAAACTCACTGGGTTGACCAGGACGTGGCACAGTTTCATTGGTTCTTCCACACGTCCTCACTGGCTCTGTGATCTCCCTCCATGCTGGTGGGCACTGGTGGGTAGGGTCAGTCATGTTGAGGTAGGCCACACGAGACCATCCTCCAACACTAGTACTGTTACAACCACACACCCTGGCCATGTCGCAATAGACCCGAACAGCTGTTCCATTAGAGCTGGTGATCCAGTAATACTCTGACGGGAGTTGGGGGTCACACTGTGACACTTCAAGACAGGATGATGCCGGATTCTCCTGGACTTGACCTGGACAGGGTACATCAAGGATATCATTGCGAACAATGTTCAAAGCGTCTTCTGCGATTTCAGCTCTGGCCATCTCCAGTTGCTCCTCAGGAGGACAGACCAGACCCCCTCCCTCCAGTACTGTAGCAGAGTAACTCACGGGTAGTGAGTTGTTGTCATGCTGGCTAGTCACACCTTCCTGGCATGAAGTGAGCTGAAGTTCAGCAGCTAGAATGAGTGCAAGTACTGTGTACAAAATATTCCTACTCATTTTGGCTAAACAGCTTGAGTGTGATGGTTGTGAGTGGGACATGCCTTATATACTCTAAGAATGGACCAAATTAAGGCACATTCCAGTGGAGAGAGGCGGACATGTACAAATTACCTGGCGCCACTGAAGATTAAAACAATACAGTGTACATGTATGGCGGGCAATTTCTGTGATAAATGGCTTTATTACAGCACACACACAGCAGCTGGGATGAAACACATTCCTGACATCCTAAGATAAGCATGAATTCAGTTACAGGAAAGCCATTATGCATTCTAAAAATAGTCACTTGATGAGGTAATGCAGCATTCTACCTATCACTGTAGTGATAGGCACTGAATGCCATAGCAAACTTCAAACTACATACAATCAGACGTACGTATGAGCCCCCTTACAGCTAATGCCACCCATCAGCTCCTGTAATATACGTAGCAATATTCATTGAGAGTCACAATTCATAATTAACATTGCCAATCTGGACACAGAATGGAATGGGGAAGGAACAAGAATTGTTTTGTTGGCCACATGGCATGGCAAATTAATGAAAACATGTGACGGACATAATTAGCATGTTTTGGGTAGGAACATACAATATAGTGTAACGCAACAGCAGTTCACCTCTTATAGCCCACATGTCATTAAGTGATATTGTTGAGACGTGCTCAGTCGGCACATAAATATGTCTGTAGTAATGAGTTTAAGTGGCTTCGTGTAGAGCAATTAAGGAACACACACACTCACATCCATCTTTCGTGACTTGGGAATACGACTGCCATACATACTCTAAATTAAAAACAACAATAATGTTTCAACACAGTTTGGAGACGTTCCCTTAGCAACCAGTAGCCAGGAAAGCAGAGAGAGACCAGACTACACTGTACTGAAAGCAAACTCCAGACCATAGGGGTAGCCAGGCAATAGGAAAGAAAGCAGCAGATGCCACAGGGCAGAGGGAGATCATGCAGACTAACAAGATTCTTAAGTTCTATGCACATTGGCTAACTGAATATACTCATGTTGCTGCCGTAGCGCTTACGCCATTGACCACGCACCCACATACGCAGCTTACAAGATTCAAAAGTTTTATGCACATTGGTTGCTGCATGAAAACTTAACTAATATTGTACACACACATATATATGGAGGGGGGGAGTTTTGAAGAGTTCAGAACATTAGATGATATTAAGCACGTTATTATCCCATCCTCACCTAATCAGGTGGGCAGGCTGTGCAGGCAGTTCACAATACAGTGAAGTAATCATACACTCGGGTAGTTGTGTACGAGGTGGATGTATGGCGGTGTCAAGCATGATTGTGGGGTGAATGTGTGCAAGTGCATATATGTACAGATTGTCTAATTCTTCCATGTAAGTTTTCTAATGTTACCATACACACGGGACACTCCCAGAGCACCATGTACTACACTCTCACATTCATCACACATAACTTACACTGCTTATCATCATTTGTATCCCTACGTATGTCTTTCTGACTCTTCATTCAGACCATTAGTACCCGACCTAAACATAAATCGTGTTCCTGGATCCCCAACCCCCTGCATGCAAGTAATTCTTAATTTCTATTTTCTTACAAAAAGATTTGTACAGACTCAGTTTAACTTTACTATTAAAGCGATTAGTAAGCCTTTATATCTCAATGCTACATCTACTGTCTGTAAGAACAAACTTACATGGTAATCTTCAACTAATATTTTCTGACTGGTGGGTTTGGTGGGTTTCAAGCTGAAGGGTAGGGTCAGCCACACCACAGTCCCTTCCTCTTATTACTGTACTCATTTTTGTCAGCAATTGATTATCATGACTGTCCTCACAGTACATTAGTTTAGTTGTGCATTATTTGCTTCTAAGCTCCAAATTGAAGAACTGGGGCCTAGAAATTAGGCTACATTAATTAGACATTGTAACAGACTATTTCCGGATATTGTGCTACCACATAATATGAATTATAGTAATTGCACACCTTGTTGCCATAGCTTCATATTTTGTGGCTGATTATTTTCATGATGTCATTATGTTTATAGAATGTATTTCCAATTTGCTCATACTCGAGAGAGATCGACATGAGTGTATGTGTTCTTTAGTTGCTCTACAAGAAACCCTTTAGTACAGACATACTCATGTGCCCACTGAGCACGTCTCAACAAAATCAGCGATCAATTAATGTATGGAATGTAAGTGCTGCAATGCTCACTGTCAGTTAAACCTACATGGACTGTGTCCTAAGTACGTACATACGTACGTACGCACTAAAATCAAATGTTAAAGTTATAGCTCTTCCATATTATCATATTTTCTCATCCATTACCTGTAGAACTATCCAAAATGAGTACAGGAAGAGACTGTTGTGTGGCTGACCCTACTCAACCCCACCAAACCTTTTGCCTGTACATTAGAGGCATTGCTGTAATTCACAAGCAGATCTTTAAGGTTGACACAACCTGTTTGCTATTAGTAAACCTCCGTGCTAATTACGTAGATCACTGCCAATATCCTTACTTCCGGTACAAACCATTATGTAGTGCTGCCTACAGGAAGGACAGTTGTGCCGGAGAAGTTTTCCATACCAATAAAAGGCTTTGTACATTGCAGCTGACATGTGAAAACAATATAGAGATGGGGCTGTGTATGTTGTGTTTATGCTATCTCTACACCTCAACGTGTTTGCTTGCTTTATGGCACTTCCATCCCTACATCTTTTATTTAATTTTCAGTTTTTAGTAAGCTATTGGTAGTCTAGAGGCATTCAGTGCCTATCACTACAGTGATCAGTCATTACCTCATCAAGTGACTATTATTAGAACGCACTGTGGCTTTCCTGTGATTGAATTCACGAGAATAAATGCCCTTATCTTGGAATGTGTATCATTCCAGCTGCTGTGTGTGTGTGTGTGCTCTAATGCAGCCATATCACTGTACTGTTTTAATTGCTCTACAAGAAACCCACTTAAACTCAGACATTCTCAAGTGCTTCATGAGCTAGTCTCAATAAAGGACAGGTGGATTGTAAGATTCAAACTGCTGTAGTTTTCACAGGCACTTACCCTCCCCTGTCAGTGTCTTTCTCCAAAAATCTCTCTCTAGGTTCGAGCCCCATATGGCACTCGCAGCCACAACCACAAGAGCCAGTTGCGAACCCCGGTCCCGGTGCCACTTCGGTCACAAGCACTCCCGTGGAGGTTGACGTCGTCCGTACCGATTACCACCTTGACGGGACAACCGGTCATCCAACGCTGGTGATCGACCTCACCATGCCCACCTCCGTACAAGAGACTCCTGAGCCCCCGCTGCCCAGTGCTCCTCCCTGCCCCCCTCCTCCCCGGCTCCCTCCTCCCCATGCAGATCCTGCAGTGGCCATAGAAACGCCCACGGCCATGGAGTCGTAAGCATATAAAGATTTTTGCATAATTACTCTTTACTGTGCGAAATCATCTCTGTACCTCCCATGCTTTTTCATGTCCATGCAACTACTCTCGTTTTCACTGCAGAAGCCCTCCCAGTTGTAGCCGACCCCGCCGGAAGAGTTGCGGCAGGCTCGGAAGGTGCGACGACAGCTGTTGCTGCTGCAGCTGGAGATTTGCAAAGTGGGGAGAAGGCGGCCAACCAGTAAGTGGACTGCATACATGATAGCTAAATAATCGATTATGTGTACTGATACCCATAGTATGGCTAGATGAATTCTCCTAATATCATTGTGCATAGTTGCACTCTCTACAAGCGGCCGTTTCAACCAAACAAATTCAGAATATGCCTATTACTGTTCCTCAATTGAACGGCTTTGTTGGGCTCGAGTACAGTGCAACAAAATTTCGTTTCTGTCCCAATCAGATTTGGATTGTTACGGTCTAAACAAGGTGCATATCGGCAAAATCATGCCTGTACAGTGTCTTTTAACGGCACTTTAGAGTAGCCTTTCTTAAGCAATAGAACGACACTGTACATAGCCAATACCTCGAACATTTTCATAGTACTGCTGAAATTGAATTGCCTGTACGATGTCTCTTAAAGGAACTTTAGAGTAACCTTTCTAACAGAAATGTAGTATGCTTTCAGTTGCTAGTAACTCATCTGAGACAGATCCTTCAGCAGTTTTTAAACTGGATTAACGTAAAACAGTTAATAGTGTCCCCACTGTTCAGAGATTCTCTCAGTTGGCAGTACAATTCAAAAACGATCAAATCCAATACTAAATTTCAACAGAATTTTCTGTTCGAAATTTTTTCTACCAATTTATCCATGCCTACGACACTGTACATAGCCAATACCTCGAACATTAAATTTCATAATTTGCTAAAATTGAGGTTGGAATTGAAGAAGCTTAATTATCACGACTGTCCTCACAGTACTAATAGTTCAGTTGTGCATTGCTTCAGAGCTTCAAATTGAACTGGAGCCTAGAAATTAGGCACCATTAATTGATTAAACATCGTAATAGTTCTGGATATTCCGGATGTTCTGGATGTAACAGTGTGTGGCTGCCAATCAGTAGCTTTACTGGAGCACACACACAGCAGCTGGAATGATCCACATTCAATTACATCCTAAGAGTTATTCTCTGGTGAATTCAATTACAGGAAAGCCATTACACATGTATGCATTCTAATAATAGTCACTTGATGAGGTAATGCTATCACTGTAGTAATAGACACTGAATACCATGGCAAACTCCAGACTACCAATCAGACATACGTATTAGCCACCTTACAGCTTACAAGAAATTAAAGTAAGCCATCCATTAGCTCTTGAAGAGTCACAATTCATTACAGTCTGTAAATCTGGATATGACACGAGGCTTTTAGCACCCTCTTATTACACTGTTTGCATTATACACTGCTAATACCTGTGTGTGTGTGGGGGGGGGGGCTTATTAGGGAGAGAAAATAATAAAGAAAGGGCTGTGGCAGAGTTCTTGTCCATTATGTTATGAGTTACTGAGTTTATGGTTTGTTTAGCTGTATTATGCACACATGCCTGGTCCAGTGATGTGTGAGGTCCACCATGGGCATATACATGCAGCTTATAGCTGTGACCTATCCCATCTGGTACCCTGTGGCTTAGTCTCATACCCAGATCCCATCCTAACTTTATTCTGATTTATAGACACACCTCTTCAGGAATCACAGCAGATTAAAATTGTGTGTATGGGAGGTGTTTCTTGTTGAAACTAAAATTAAACTTTTCTTCAGTATCAGACTAAATCTAATTGGCTATGTAAAGCTACACTAAAAACACACTAGTTTATGTATTATGTCTGTAAACACTACAGCAGTTCACATCTTACAACCCTCCTGTTTTTATTGAGACGTGCTCAGTGGGCACATGAGCATGTCTGTAGTATTGAGTTTAAGTGGACTTCGTGTAGAGCAATTAAGGAACATACACACTCACATTGATTTTTGGAGTGTGAGCAATTTGGGAAAACATTCTATGCATTAGTAGCATTGCAATGAAGTGGGTAATGGTTAGTCTGCACATCTTCCTCTCAGTTTGCCCTGTGGTGTCTGCTTCACTTAATAGTTCTGATTAGGATTGTACCACAGCTGTAGCTACATTACTTTTCCTGTAACTCAATTTATGAGAATATAAATGCTCTAGGATAATGTTTGAGATTTAGACTAGTAACTGTATTACTTTTCCTGTAACTGGGTTCCTGAGAATAAAATTTACACGCACACACGCACACGCACACGCACACGCACACGCACACGCACACGCACACGCACACGCACACGCACACGCACACGCACACGCACACGCACACGCACACACCAATAGTGTGTGAGGTCCACATGGTCGTAATCATACCTGCAGCTAATTGCTGTGGTTTTTCCAATCAGGTGTCCTGTGTATATACCGGCTTAGTCTCATACCCAGATCCCATCCCTCACTAGATGGTCTGCCACCATTGCACTGGTAGCTCAGCCTTCATTAAACTCTTTCAGATAACTAATTTGAAATTTTGGGTGAAGCAGCGTGCTATGGGCTCAACAATCTCAGCTTGTGTACAACTGTTTTAGAGTGTGATTGTTGTGACTGGGACTTGCCTAGCTTATATACTCTAGGAATGGGATTAAAGTACCACCAAATAAATTTTAAGCTCCAGTAGAGAGAAGTGGACATATACAAATTATTAGCTGGCGCCACTGAAGATTAAAACAGTAGAGCATGTGGCTGGCGATTTCTTTCATCAGTAGCTTTACTAGAGCACACACAGCAGCTGGAATGATACACATTCCTAAGATATTTATTCTCATGAATTTTAGCCACCTTACAGCGTACAAGAAATTAAAGTAAAGCCACCCAGTAGCTCTTGTGGTATATTAACCCTTTACCAACCATAAGAAACAGCTTAAAGAAGCAGAAAAGCCTTGTCCAACCTCCTCTGGACATTAGTAGAACCTACCTGTAGTACCGTATAGCCGGAAAATTTGGCGAGAATTAAATTTGGCGAAATTGCCAAAAACGGCTAAAATTAAATATTGGCGAAATTTAAATCTGGCGATTGTGTACGGCGAAGGCTATGACGTAATCCTAGGCGCACAACGTGCATTGCTGCGCTGCTGAACATGTAAAGTTCTTTGTCCCTGAGGTTGAGAATGGAGACGTTTGAAGTAGAAAGCTGTGTTTGAGGCCATCATTTTTTTTAAAGAGCTAAACTGCGTTTGTCAGCGAGGACCCGTATGCTGTGGCTGTGATGCGTATAAGCGCTGTTGTAGGCCTTTATACTATCTAGAAACTTCGAGAAGTGTGTAGCGGCCTTTGTCGCTGTGTTGTCGGCGGCATACTTTCGTACCCTTTCTTCTGGTGTGTAAGCATTATACTTGCCTCGATGTGACTGTGACAGGCTTCGAGTCACCAGATAGAGAGTGCTTCACAGCTTTGTTCGCAAGTTTGATCCCGGACAGAAAGGAATCTGCACACGCATGTGTAGTGTGAAGAACAACTCCTTCTATTTGAAGTACTTGTACAACGCCATGAATCACTCTTTACGCGTGTATAGCTAGCAGCTACGTAGCTGTAGAGATACATGTATGTGCACGTGGGTGTTACGTATTACATAATGCGTGAGAATTTACTTTGGCGAGAATTTAATTTGGCAATTTTTTACGATTCGCCAAACCGCCAAATTAAAGTCCTCGCCAAATTTTCCCGGCTATACGGTATACTGTTTACATTGTACCCGGCTTTTGCCATGGCTACTGTATATTACATTTCCTGTTGCAGGTGATTAGGTAAGCTGTGCAGGTGGTATCCTTGTTCACAATACAGTGAAGTAATCATGCACTCAGGTAGTTGTGTATGAGGTGAATAGAGGGCATTGCGGGGTGAGTGGGCAGGTGTATGCAACCGAGATTTGTTCTAGCCAATGTGGTTCATGTGCGGGATATGAGCCCATGTAACATTTAGCCAATCATCATAGAGTACGGTAGTAGCCTCGTTCCCAGGCCTGTGACTTTTCAGTCACACAAATATTGTCACAGGGCCTGGGATCTAAAGTCAGTTGCATGAGGCCAAGAGTAGAAAGGTAGTTTATATTTCCATAGTAACAAATTTTGTAATTAACAATTGTTAATTACAAAATTTGCAGCTGGGAAATATAAACTCCGCACTAGAAACAGGTCATTGCTCAGTCACTATAAAATAAGCAGCATTAATAAAGGGATGGAAATTTGACAAAAAAAATATAACACCCACTTGTAGGTTAGACTCCTACAGATATACATGTATTCAAACACCTAGAACTACAGTAACCACCAAGCATGATTCCACAGTAAAATAAATTAGCAATTGTTGTTAATTACAAAATTTGCAGCTGTGGAATGTAAACTCAGTCACTATAAAATAATCAACATTAACAAAGGAGCGAAAAATAACACTTTGTAGGTCAGACTGTACCATGTATTTAACTAATTGCATTACACTTATTGTACACATGCATGAAACTGCAACAGAGATTACCCTAGAGTAAAAAGCTAGTTGATTCCACAGTAAAATAAATTTTGTAATTAGAAATTATTGTTCTTTACAAAATTTGCAGCTGCGGAATGTAAACTCCACAAGAATCAAATCATTGCTCAGTCACTATAAAATAGTCAACATTAACAAAGGAGTGAATAATCTAGCGAAAAATAACAATTTGTAGGTCAGACTGTACCATGTAACTAGCTGGGTTAAAGTAATCCATTTTTTACAATGTGAGGAGAATAACTCTAAACAAGACATTGCAGCTTACTACATAAACCTGTTTTGACTGTTGGCGGCTATACTGTAGTTCGGGATGTATGAGTACATGTATGTAAAACATCAGTTGACATTGTATGCTAATGATATCGAGAAACATGTCGTATCCTTAACAAATACACATTTGCACTAACAGAAGGTTGCAAAGCAAACTGTAGAATGGGCTGGGGAGATGGAGGGGTTTGAGATATAACTCCTCCAAATCCCTAGCTCATACTCCCAGTCTGATGGACAGGTCCACAATAAATGCATTCTTACTAACCTCTCCCTTGTTGTTACAATAATACAGTCTAGTCCATGAATGAAGCAATAGCTAACACACAATATATTTTTATAAGGCGCACAAGTGGACTGCACCCAAGCATGATACATGGTTAAACTGCAAGACGTTTCTAGCACTGATATCTCTACTTATACTGAAGCTACATATACGTAAATAATAACCTGGAAACTGTAGTAAGCCTCCCTTGGTAAAAATATATGGTGAACTTGTCCAGATCTCTGCCCCTTAACTCTTCATAGAAAGTGAGAATAGAAAAACCCTACATGTCTTCGTATAGTTTTCATCCAAGGATTACATAGTATAAGTTACGTCCCTCTGTGACCCCTCCTTCCATCTATTCTGTCCAAAAAATGAGCACAATAATTTTTATGTACATACTTGATTTATAATATTATGGTACCGACAGGGAACAGTCAATCACATAATATTCCTTGTACAAGTAATAATATACAGTACATTGTATGAGAATGGAGTGTGTAGAAATTCACTTCCAGCCATAGTTGAGCCTACTCTAGCTGTTGCCTGGTCAGAATATCTGAAAAACCGTACCGTTCCTCCTCTGCACACTCTTATAATTAATTTCCATGCACTACAGGGTACCCTGTCGTTGCCATGGCTATTGCGCGGAAACTTCCTGTTATTGCTATCCTAATCAGGTGGCTTTGAGTGAAGAGGTTGTATGCTGGCTCACAATAATATAATGTGCTCAGGTAGTTCGCAGGGTATCTGCGTATGGTGGGATCATGCAGTGTCTCCAGTTGCTCCTCAGGAGGACAGACCTGCCTCCCTCCCTCCAGTACTGTAGCAGAGTAACTCACTGGTAGTGAGCTGTTGTCATGCTGGCTAGTCACACCTTCCTGGCATGAAGTGAGCTGAAGTTCAGCAGCTAGAATGAGTGCAAGAACTGCGTACAAAGTATTCCTACTCATTTTGGCTAAACAGCTTGAGTGTGATCATTTTGAGTGGGACATGCCTTATATACTCTAAGAATGGACAAATTAAGGCACATTCCAGTGGAGAGAGGTGGACATGTACAAATCATTAGCTGGTGCCACTGAAGATTAAAACAATACAGTGTATATATGGCGGGCAATTTCTGTGTTAAATAGCTTTATTATAGCACACACACAGCAGCTGGGATGATACACATTCCAGACATCCTGAGATAAGCGGGAATTCAGTTACAGGAAAGCCACTATGCATTCTAAAATAGTCACTTGATGAGGTAATGCAGCATTCTACCTATCACTGCACTGTAGTAATAGGCACTGAATGCCATGGCAAATGTCAGAGTATTAGCCACCTTGCAGCTTAAACCTAATGCCACCCATCAGCTCCTGATATAGTAAATTGCATGGAGAAATTAACCTCATTCCCAGGCTCCACCCCCCCCCCCTCCCCAGTGTTTTATCACAAAGTGCTCAAGATTTTTATGGTGAAGTGTATAAAAATGTTTTGAAAAAAAAGCTGGGGGTGGAGCCTGGGAACGAGGCTATTGAGAAGCCTCAATTCATTATTGTTTGCATAAATTGCCAATCTGGACAAGGCACGAGACTAATCGAGAAAAGGGACAAGAATTGCAAACTATGCTTCTAACAACCTTGTGTTGTTGGCCACATGGCATGGTGAATTAATGAAAACATGTGACTGATATATAATGATGTTTTCGATAGGAACGTACAATTTAATGTTAACGCAACAGCAGTTTACATTTTAGTATATCATAGCCCACCTGTCATTAAGTGATATTGTTGAGATGTGCTCAGTTGGCACGTAAGTATGTCTGTAGTAATGAGTTTTAGTGGCTTCATGTAGAGCAGTTAAGGAACACACACACTCACGTCCATCTTTCATGACTTGGGAATACGACTGCCGTGCATGCACTTGCACACATTCACCCCACAGTCATGCTCGACACTGCCCTACATTCACCTCGTACACAACTACTTGAGTGTATGATTACTTCATCGTATTGTGAACAACCTACTCAGCCTGCCCACTCAATGCATCCTAATTAGCTGAGGATGGGATTGCAATATCAGGAAATCCCTACACAATATCCATGGCAACAACAGGGGATACCATGTCAGTGGGAAGTTATAAGCACACACATCCATAATGTAATAGGTGAAGAGAGTTTCAGATAGGAGAATGATATTCAGGCAGAAGCTATAGGTATAACTAGATTACTTAGCAGAAATACTATGACCAGAGGTGAACTTTGACACACTCCATGGTCACATAATGTACTGTAAACTTGATCGCCTAATAATTGGCTTCATACGTATCTGAAAGCACTTGTACAGGCAAGAGGTTTATATGAGATGGACACTCAGGGGTAGGGTCAACCACACTTCCTTTTTTTTACTGTGCTCATTACCCCGCGGCGCGTAGGCGGCGGCGGGGTTAAGCAATCGGTTCTGTCTGTCTGTCTGTCTGTCTGTCTGTCTGTCTTTCTGTTGTCTGTCTGTCGCCTCAAAAATGGGGTTTTATCGCGCTTTATCGGGTTAAGTCATTGCTAGACAGAAACACGGAAGTAAAAAAAAATGAGAGTATGCGTACCTGATTGAGACCAAGGCGATTCTATTCTCGTCATGTCCAGATCATTCTTATTTACCATCGATAGAGTCCACCATTTTCAATACGGTCAACAACTGGAAACAGAACCACCACGAAATTGAGGTCCAGTCCAGGGCCCTAGCCCATTTTGTCTGTATACACCGCGGGGTATGTCTCTTCCAGAGACTTCTAGTTTTTGGATGGTTCTGTATAAGAAACTGTAATATGGATGGGCTATAGCTGTAGACTTTTTTGTGTGCATGTGTATGCAGTAACCTAGTTTAATTAATTAACTAGCTGCTCTCTGATCAGAATATCGTATTCGTGTTGAAAAATATCAGGCCCATTGGAGCTCCAGTGAACGTTAGTGAGCACTACAGCAATGCACATCTTGCAACCCACCTGTCTTGTCCAGACATCCTCAGTGGAAACATGAGTATGTCTGTATGGTAATGACTTATTCGTTAAGTGGCTTCTTGTAGAGCAATTAAAGAACACACATTCACGTTGGTTTATGGAGTATGAGCAACTTGGGAATACGTGCATTCTATAAATTCTCATCTTCGCAATGAAATCACGAAAATAGTTTAGAGATGTCCCAATAGCAAAAAATTGATTGGTGCTCTCTTCAGCAGCAATTAGTAGCCAGGAAAGCAGATACAGGCCAGACTACACACCTTGTTGCCATAGCTTCATATCCTGTGGCTAATTATAAGTACCCGACTCCTACACACACATGCCAGTGTATTAATAGTGTTTGCAGGCTACGACATTTAGCTATAAGTTGTGGAAATATTATCACAGAATTGATTGGTACGGTACTCTCTCTTCCGTAAACCCACTGTTATGCAATATTTGAAATTGTTACATACCTAAGGATACCTATGACCAAATGTGTATTTACGTAAGAAAAGCTTCCGCATCTTGATTTTAGAACTTTTTTGCTTGAAAAAATGACAAACAAGAGAAACAGCTACACCAACAAATAGGTTGACACTAGTAACTATCACAGACGGCAGTATAAAACCAAGGGACTGTAAATAAAAATATTTAGCCAAGGGCCAGCCCAACCCATGACAGGGAAAAAACTATGGTGGACAGAAAAAACTATAAGTCACCTAAAAAAATAACTCACCATAGAAAAACCCAAAATATAAGACTGCAACACACTACTACATTTAATTTACAACAAGTAATTATTGCACAAAAATCTCAATCAGTTCAATGGGAGTGTCCTCATAACCGATCCCCTCATCGCCACATATTCTCAATTCAATATCGTCACTTGTAGGCTCAGGTAGAATTTTGCAAAAGTAGGGTGGATCATTCAGCTCGCAGCAAGTGCTTCCTGACCCACAGTCCTCTCCATCCCAGAGTGGGTCACCATCAGGGTAAAATAGACCCAATAGACTCCAATCACCAGTAATTCCAGTCTCACAGAAGTAGTCCTGCCCCACGAAGGATGGAATGGATTGCGTACTTTGACTACTGGTGCAGGGACAGACCCACTGAGAACTCGAACCAACATCCAGCTCCGTGATTGAAGCAGCAAATGTCCAAACATGCTCTTTCTCTGTTCCACGTGTGATAACCACTCCATCCACATAGGGGTCCTCTATTCTAGTGAAGCGTGAGAGGGTGTAGGTCCAAAATGCATCAGGGTGCCCAAGCTGGTAGCCTATTATTCTGCCACAAATACGAGAAAATGAGATGTTGTAAGTACTGAAAGAGACGGAGCTACAGCCACCAGATCCAAGGTTAGAAGAACCAGGATTTGTCACAGTTTCGTTGGTTCTTCCACACACTCTCACTGGCGCTGTGATCTCCCTCCATGCTGGTGGGCACTGGTGGGTAGGGTCAGTCATGTTGAGGTAGGCCACACGAGACCATCCTCCAACACTAGCACTGCTACAACTACACTCCCTGGTCATGTCACAATAGACCCGAACAGCTGTTCCATTAGAGCTTGCGATCCAGTAGTGCTCTGACGGGAGTTGGGGGTCGCACTGTGACACTTCAAGACAGGATGAGGCTGGATTCTCCTGGACTTGACCTGGACAAAGGATATTATTGCGAATAGTGTTCAAAATTTCTTGATCAATTTCAGCTCTGGCCATCTCCAGTTGCTCCTCAGGAGGACAGACCTGCCCCCCTCCCTCCAGTACTGTAGTAGAGTAACTCACTGGTAGTGAGCTGTTGTCATGCTGGCTAGTCACACCTTCCTGGCATGAAGTGAGCTGAAGTTCAGCGGCTAGAATGAGTGCAAGAACTGTGTACAAAACTTTACTACTCATTGTGGCCAAACAGCTTGTGTCCAATTATGTGAGAATGTGATCGTTGTGACTGGGACGTGCCTTATATACTCTAGAAATGGGATATAAAGTACCAAATTAAGACACGTTCCAGTGGAGAGAGGAGGACATGTACAAATTAATTGATGGTGCCACTGAATACAGTACAGTGTGTGGCTGGCAATTTATTTAATAAGTATTTAATAAGTAGCTTTACAGGAGCACACACACAGCAGCTGGAATGATACACATTCAATTGCAAGAAATGCATTATGCATTCTAATAATAGTCACTTGATGAGGTAATGCTATTACTGTAGTAATAAGCACTGAATGCCATGGCAAACTCCAGACTACCAATCAGACATACATATTAGCCACCTTACAGCAAGAAATTAAACTAAGCCACGCATTAGCTCTTGACATATTTTAAACTGCATTGAGGAGTCACAATTCATTACAGTCTGTAAATCTGGATATGACACGAGGCTTTTAGCACCCTCTTATTACACTGTTTGCATTATACACTGCTAATACCTGTGTGTGTGTGGGGGGGGGGTTATTAGGGAGAGAAAATAATAAAGAAAGGGCTGTGGCAGAGTTCTTGTCCATTACGTTATGAGTTACTGAGTTTATAGTTTGATTAGCTGTATTATGCACACATGCCTGGCCCAGTGATGTGTGAGGTCCACCATGGGCATATACATGCAGCTTATAGCTGTGACCTATCCCATCTGGTACCCTGTGGCTTTGTCTCATACCCAGATCCCAACCCTAACTTTATTCTGATTTATAGACACACCTCCTCAGGAATCACAGCAGATTAAAATTGTGTGTATGGGAGGTGTTTCTTGTTGAAACTAAAATTAAACTTTTCTTCAGTATCAGACTAAATCTAATTGGCTATGTAAAGCCACACTAAAAACACACAAGTTTATATATTATGTCTGTAAACACTACAGCAGTGTGATCGTTGTGACTGGGACATTCCTTGTATACTGTAAGAATGGGATGTAAAGTACCAAATTAAGACACGTTCCAGTAGAGAGAGGAGGACATGTACAAATTAATGGATGGTGCCACTGAATACAATACAGTGTGTGGCTGGCAATTTATTTAATCAGTAGCTTTACTGGAGCACACACACAGCAGCTGAAGTGGTTAGTCTGCACATCTCCCTCTCAGTCTGCCCTGTGGCGTCTGCTTCACTTAATAGTTCTGATTAGCATGGTACCACAGCTGTAAATAGCTACATTACTTTTCCTGTAACTGAATTACTTTTCCTGTAACTCAATTTATGAGAATATAAATGCTCTAAGATAATGTTTGAGATTTAGTGTATTATTTTTCCTGTAACTGGGTTCCTGAGAATAAAATTTACACCCACACGCACACGCACGCGCACGCGCACGCGCACACGCACACGCACACGCACACGCACACGCACACGCACACGCACACGCACACGCACACGCACACGCACACGCACACGCACACGCACACGCACACGCACACGCACACGCACACGCACACGCACACGCACACGCACACGCACACGCACACGCACACACGCACACATACATACACCAATAGTGTGTGAGGTCCACATGGTCATGATCATATGTGCAGCTAATTGCTGTGGTTTTCCCCATCTGGTGTCCTGTGTATATACCGGCTTAGTCTCATACCCAGATCCCATCCCTCACTAGATGGTCTGCCAATTAACATTGCACTGGTAGCTCAGCCTTCATTAAACTCTTTCAGATAATTAAGTAGAAATTTTGAGTGAAGTAACGTGCTATGGGCTCAACAATCTCAGCTTGTGTCCAACTGTTTTAGAGTGTGATTGTTGTGACTGGGACTTGCCTAGCTACTCTAGGTATAGGATATACCACGTCTACGAGGAATATAAACGCAGATAAACTCCGCTAGACAGTTTACCCGAGGCGTAGCCGAGGGTAAACCGTCTAGCGGAGTTTATCGCGTTTATACTCCGATTAGGTGTGGTATGTCCGGCTTATATCACAGGCGGCCAATCGCTTCTTGCCGTTTGTCATCGCCATAGTTACCATTCAGTAGTATTCATTTATTACGTAAACAAAAAACACGCTAACAAACATGAAAACACGCATGGAAAACATGAAAACAAAATAGTAGTATAAACACCTTTATACTCCTCTCTGTAGCCAATGAATTTCACCAAAAGTGATGTAATGTGATATAAGAATGGGATTAAAGTACCACCAAATAAATTTTAAACTACAGTAGAGAGAAGTGGACATGTACAAATTATTAGCCGGCGCCACTGAAGATTAAAACAGTAGAGCATGTGGCTGGCAATTTCTTTCATCAGTAGCTTTACTAGAGCACACACAGCAGCTGGAATGGTACACATTCCTAAGATATTTATTCTCATGAATTCAATTACAGGAAAGCCACTACAAATTCTAATAATAGTCACTTGATGAGGTAGTGCACCATACCTATCACTGTAGTAATTATAGGCACTGAATGCCATGGCAAACTCTAGACTACCAATCAGACATATTAGCCACCTTACAGCTTACAAGAAATTAAAGTTAAGCCACCCAGTATCTCTTGTGGTATATTAAACTGCATTGAGGAGTCACAGTCTGTACACTGCCAATCTGGATATGTCACGAGGACTGAAGGAAGGACAAGAGTTACATACTACACTTCAGCTTATTTGTAAACCACACTGGGTTGTTGGCTACATGGCCATGGCCATGATGAAATACCATTACCTGATTAGCTACAACAGGAAATTCCTATACAGTAGTCATAGCAACAACATGGTACACTGTAAATAGAACAGTTAGGCGCTGGTGAGGTATAATGAAAATAGTGGAAATAGCAGAGTGATTTCATTGAACTTTCTTATTGTCTTTACATTCCATGTCACAGCACCTGTTACCAGTGTCCTAATTTAGGGGTCTCAGTTAGAATCAATGAAAATAGTGTGGGAGGTGTTCTTGATTACCTACCTCATGATGGGTTTAACATAGAACTGAGGTGTCTCCGCTCTTGTTCATCGTGGCATTCCATCCATCACACTTCTACATTTGTTCTTGGCCGTTATAATAGGGACTTTGCACAGTACACAGTACAAGTGTGTGTTTGGTGTGATGTCATATATTCCACTCCCACCCTCATGCAGGGAGGAAGACGAAGACCTCTACCTCGACCAGATCAGCAAGACCTTTGACCCCGGCCAGGAGTCACTGCTGTCGGCAGCACACTTTGCTCAGACTGGGAGCAGCGTACCAGGTCAGTGGCTGCTAGTGTACCACTGGGTACCCCAAAGGCTATACCTCACAGATGCATTCATTGAGTGTGTACTCCTGTAATAGTGTATATGTTCACAGCTGTATGTTATTATTAAATTCTTGGCAGATTCAAAGCCACTTATGTTGTGTATAGTTTGTAGGACAAACCAGAAGGTAGAAGTTTTTTTATGCTGTCAGTGACTCTCATGCATAGTTTGTGTGTGTGTGCGTGTGTGTGTGTGTGTGTGTGTGTGTGTGTGTGTGTGTGTGTGTGTGTGTGGAGATATTGGGGGTGAATAATAAACAGGCTATGGCAGGGTACTTGTCCATTACTTGATGAGTTATTAAAAACAGTGAGTTTATGTTTTGATTAGTTTTAATTAGTTGTATCATGTAGTAGAATGATCCATGAAATTAGTTTCATCTAAACAGTTACAGTTTCCCATGTTACTGGTCATCAGGGGAGTTCCCAGACTGATTATCGCTGGGTTAGGGTTGGTTACCGGTAATTTGGTGTTTTAGTACATTTGTGGCTACAATAATAATTGCCGCCATTGCTCTCGTAGTTGCATATTTGTAAGTACTATAAAGGATATTATTTTCTCCAATTTCTTTGCCACGCTGAAGTCTTACCTATCTTCTCTTTTATCTGACTGGTTGGCATGGTCTCCTGTTCGCCTAGTATCCGTTCTGATTTTGTCAGTTGCTTGGTGAAGGTTGTGTCAAAGGCACTGCAGTGGTATTGCTAGACCTCAGTGCTACGAACTCTTTACAAGTGAGCACTAGAAGTCAAACAGATGGCTGAGCTCCACGTGAAAGCCATCTGTTCGATCTGCCTTTGGCAGAGGAGCATCACCTCTAGGAGTGGCCCCCTTTCGAGGCTCAAGGTGTGTGTGTGTGTGTGGAGGGAGTGGAACAAAAATATCAGGAAGCACATTTAATTCGATATATTAATTACTCATCGCTAATGCTCTTTCCGCATTCTTGATCACTCCCTCCTGACACACACACACACATGGTGAGTGAAGCCCACCATGAGTGTATGCAGTTTATAACCGTGAATGTCCCATCTGGTACCCTGAGAACAAAACTATATTGATAGCAGAACTTACCCAAAAATGAACCAAACTTTTTATACGAATCCATATAACTCCACAATCACAATTACTGCGCATCCATGCCGTTGATTCAGAAATAGGTATGCCAATGCATTTGCGGTGTACAGGACCATGCATGCATGCACGTACACACACGTGCACATAATTGCAATTTGCAGTTACCACATGCCCATGGCAGACTAATGAAAACTTATGTGGCCAACGTAAAATCGTGTATTGAATAGGAGCATACCATCCCAGTTCATATCTTATAGTCCACCTGTCATTAGGTGATATTGTTGGGATGTGCTCAGTGGGCACGTATGTCTGTAGTAATGATATTAACTCACACACTCAACGTTACTCTTTCAAGCATGAGCGCTACATTATCTAAATTAAAAGCCTGGAGACATCCCCTTAGCAAGGAAAGCAGAGAGAGGCCGGACTACGCTGTACTGAAAACAAACTCCAAACCATAGGGGTAGCCAGACATAAGTGGAAGAGAGCAGCAGATACCACAGGGCAGAGGGAGATCATGCAGGCTCATTGTCCCATTGTTCAAGTTTCATACACACTTGGTTACCTTGCATGGCTACATCATATTTCCATTGATAATGCACACACGCCCTCGCTCCACGATGATCACGACAGTACCCTGTTGTACATTGGAACCCCTCTTAAAGGACGCCCCTGAAATAAGGACACCTCTCTATACAGGACACTTTACAAGGTACCCAAGGTGTTCACATTAGAGTGGTTCCAATGTATATAACTGCCTGAGTGCATGATTACTTCACTGTATTGTAAACCAGCATACAGCCAGCCCACTCAAAGCCATGTGGGTAGATGGGCAATGGCCTGATTAGCTATGTGCAACAGGAAATTTTTATACTGTAGGCACGGCAACTACATGGTGCAATGTAAACAGAAGTTAGACTCATACTTGTCCAGAGGAGGTAGGATATGGTTTTCACAAGTAGGTTCATATTGGTGTAGAATGACCGATCTCAACATGTTCCCCAAAATTAAAGTTCATTGGACAGCTGGTTAGCAACAGTTTTTTGCATCAGGACTATCCTCCAATGATGGTACAGGGGATATTGTAATGGTATGCATTTATAACCCCCAATTGTTTTGTATAATAAACTCGTTATAATTAATTAAAGTTGAAAGTTTGGGAGCTATAATTCTATTCCATCCCATCCCATCCCACTTATCCCATCCCAATCCTAAAACCTTACGTACCCTGTTGTTACCATGGTTATTGTGTAGGAATTTGCTGTTGTTGCTATCCCATCCTCAGTGCCCACTCACCCCTCAATGCCCTCCATTCACCCCATACACAACTACATGTGTGAAGGGAGTGGATCAAAAATGCAGAAAGCACACGCTATTAATTTACTCATTGCTAATGTTCTTTCCGCATTCCTGATTACTCCCTCCACACACACACAAAATGATGGCACCATGACCGTACACATGGTTCCTAGCCAGGAAAGCAGAGAGAGGCCAGACTACACTGTACTGAAAACAAACTCCAGACCATAGGGAAAGCCAGGCATGAGTGAAAGAAAGCAGAAGATACCACAGGGCAGAGGGAGATAATGTCCCATTGTCCCATTGTTCAAGTTTCATACACACTTGGTTACATTGGCTATATCATATTTCCATTGATAACGCACACACACACTCGCCCCACAATCCTGCATTAACCTAGTACAATGAAACCCCTCTTAAAGGACATCCCTGAAATAAGGACACCTCTCGATCTATACAGGACACTTCACAAGGTCCCCAAGTTGTCCACATTAGAGGGGTTCCACTGAATACAACTTCCCGAGAGCGTGATTACTTCACTCTGTTATAAACTATCTAGCTTCCATGCTCCAAATTCAACAGCTATAGCTGAACCAATGAGGCTACATTAATTAGGCATCAAGTCCAGTTCTTGTGCACTCCTTGTTTGCCATATAGCTATACATCCTGTGGCTGCTTATAAGGAAACAGGAAATTCTTCACAAAAGCCATGGCAACAACTGGTTACCTGGTTACAGGTGCAAAGTACATGTGTGTTCAGAGGGTACAGGAGTATATAAGAATTATATTACCTAATCAGAAAGACCATCTTGATGGAGAATTGCCAAGCTCAAGCTAATCCATGAGAGAAACTCGTCGGAGAGCAGGTTAGTACCAGTTAATGTGCATCACGAGATCAGAGGAAGTAGGACACAATTCATATAGGGGATAGTATCTCACCAACTGGTCCACACTGAAATGACCTGCAGTTTACCCCACCATCATTGGAGGAAAGTCCAGAATGTTGTTCATTGTACGTACCTCCCCAATGAGTTTTCTCTTGGACTCAGAATTAGATGTAACAGTCTGTATGGACCTGCTGGTGATCTACTCCACAAAGCCCCTGTGGGCATTAGTAGAACGTACATGTAGTATACTGTTTTTGTACCCGGCTTTTGCCATGGCTACTGTATAATAATTTCCTGTTGCAGCTGATTAGGTAAGCTGTGCAGGTGGTATCCTTGTTCACAATACAGTGAAGTAATCATGCACTCAGGTAGTTGTGTATGAGGTGAATAGAGGGCATTGCGGGGTGAGTGGGCATGTGTATGCAACCGAGATTTGATCTAGCCAATGTGGTCCATGTGCGGGATATGAGCCCATGTAACATTTAGCCAATCATCATAGAGTACGGTAGTAGGCTCATCTAAGTAGCTTTCACGCCAGAGAAATGTAGCCGCTCCGGCACAGCACGTGTTATGATTACGTAATTGTCTGTGACAAATGAATTGCGTTCTAATTTTTGCAAGCTTAAAAAAAAATCGCATTCGCATTTAATAGATTATCGCGTTTAAAACCGGTCCTATGATATAAGAATTAAATTACCTCATCAGAAAGACCATCTTGATGTAGAATTGCCAATCTCAACCTAAAGTTCATAAGATTAACTCGTCGGAGAGCAGCTGCAGTTAATGTGCATCACAAGATTAGAGGAGATAGTCCATATAGATAGTCCATGTGCGGGATGTGAGCCCATGTAACATTTAGCCAATCACCATGAAGTACGGTAGGTAGTAGTCTCGGCCTGTGACTTTTTCAGTCACACAAATTTTTTTACAGGGCCTGGGACCTAGAGTCAGTTGCATGAGGCCAAGAGTAGAAAGGTAGTTTATATTTTCACTGTAACAAATTTTGTAATTAACAATTGTTAATTACAAATTTGCAGCTGTGGAATTTAAACTCCACACTAGAAACAGTCTGTCACTATAAAATAAGCAACTTTAATAAAGGGATGGAAATCTGACAAACAAGTCTGACATTTCATGTCTAAAAAACCAGCCGGATGCCTTTCCCGTACAATACACACAACTCAGCTTAGGCCAAGCTACTAAACCACAGCTGTAGAGCCAGAGATACGATATTCCTAGAGCGGTACAGCGAAAGTGCTGACTCAGCAGTTTCGTCATGCGCCTCCAGTTAGTAGCTATATGCCAAGAAATCAGGATCTTTACGGCTACCTACCACGTTTTCGCCATCTAGGCAACACAAAACTACCTTCATTTGCTGTAGCTTGGCCTGCAAACCTCCAAAAGCTGCTATGCACTGCAGTTGCATAGTAACGTATGACGTAAAATATTGCGCACGTGATAAGTGCGGACGCACAGACAAACAAACAAACAAACAGACACGGAAAGCGTAAAGCAATCTTAGTACCAGCTATTCGTGCGCTGTGCGCGCTCCGGCTAGTAAAAAAATAAACACCCACTTTGTAGGTTAGACTCCTACATATATACATGTACTCAAACACACAACTACAGTAACCACCAAGCAGTCAAAACAGGCTATTGCAATGAGCTGAACTAGCTACGATGTCATGATCTCCTCACACTGTAAAAATAAATGGATTACTTTAAGGCTACTATCTCAGTTGCAGGTTTATCCATGTGTACATGTAATTATCTACAAGTACACATCAGTTGTGTGCTAATAATAACGAGAAACATGTGTTCTTGACGAATACACATTTGTAGTAACAGTAGGTTGCAAGGTAAACAACAGAATGGGCTGGGGAGATGGAGGTATAACTCCTCCAAATCCCTAGCTCATACTCCCAGTCTGACAACCCACACTAATTGCATTCCTACTAAAATTAAACCTCTTCCTTATTGCTAAATAATACAATCTAGCTCATGCAGCAATAGCTAATGCACAATTAAAAAGCACTTTGCCAAAAAGTGCAAAAACAAGTCAGTGACACATAGTAGTGTTTTTTAGGGAGGTCTATGTGGGTGTGTTTGGTAAAGTGTAGATTGAGTGTTGTCAACTTTGTTGAGTGTGTTGTATTGGATTGCATTAATTGATTAAACATTGTCATAGTTCCAGATATTGTACTACCGTGGCTACTACATATAATACAAATAGTAATTCCAGAACCACCAGACCCAACCCCCTCACAACAGTAGCCACCATCCTCAAATACGCCTGGTTCAGCCACTGATATCCTGTGGCTAATAATTCTAAGTACCCAACCTCCTATAGACAAACATTCCAGTGTGACATCTAGCTGTAAGTTGTGGAAAAACGAATAATAGTACACAATTGATTGGTACATTCCACATGAACCCATTGCTATGGAATTGTTACCCACTCAAGAATATCAATCATAGCCCACCTGTCATTAAGTGATAATTAGCGTTAATTGATATTTAATGTGCTCAGTTGGCACGTCAGTGTGTCTGTAGTAATGAGTTTTAGTGGCTTCATGTAGAGCAATTAAGGAACACACACACTCACGTCCATTTTTCGTGACTTGGGAATACGACTACCATTGTTGAGATGTGCTCAGTTGGCACGTAAGTATGTCTGTAGTAATGAGTTTTAGTGGCTTCATGTAGAGCATTTAACTTAAAGGAACACACACACTCACGTTCATCTTTCGTGACTTGGGAATACGACTATGTGCACACACATGTATGCACTTGCACACATTCACCCCACAATCATGCTTGACACTGCCCTACATTCACCTCATGCACCAATACCTGAGTGTATGATTACTTCACTGTATACCTGCACAGCGTCCCCACTCAATGCATCCTAATTAGCTGAGAATGGGATAGCAATATCAGGAAATTCCTACACAATATCCATGGCAACAAGAGGAGTACCATGTCAGTGGGAAGTTATATGCACACACTTCCATAATGTAATAGGTGAAGAGAGTTTCAGATAGGAGAATGATATTCTGATCAGGCAGCAGCTATAGGTAACTAGATAACTTAGCAGAAATACTATGACCAGAGGTGAACTTTGACATACTCCATTGTCAATTTGTCACATAATGTACTGTAAACCTGATTGCCTAATTGGTTACACGTCACTATGCATTCTAAAATAGTCACTTGATGAGGTAATGCAGTATGACTGGAGGTGAACTTCGACACACTCCATTGTCACATAATGTACTGTATACCCGATCGCCTAATTGGTTACATATCTGAATGCACTTGTACAGGCAAGAGGTTTAATGAGATGGAAACTCAGGGGTATAGGTCAACCACACTTCTTTTTCTTACTGTGCTCATTTTTGGATGGTTCTGTATAAGAAACAGTGAAATGGATGGGCTATAACTGTAGACGTTTTTGTGTGCATGTGTATGTAGTAACCTAGTTTAAGTAATTAACTAGCTACTACCTGATCAGAATGTCGTATTCCTGTTGAAAAGTAACAGGCCCGTTGGAGGCCTAGTGAACGTCGGTGAGCACTACAGCAATTCACATCTTACAACCCACATGTCTTGTCCAGACATCCTCAGTGGGCACATGAGTATGTCTGTATGGTAATGGCTTATTCATTAAGTGGCTTCTTGTAGAGCAATTAAGGAACATGGGCAACTTGGAATACGTACATTCTATAAATTCCCATCATCACAATGACATCACGAAATAGTTTAGGGACGTTCCCATAGCAATTAGCAGCCAAGAAAGCAGATACAGGCCAGACTACACACCTTGTTGCCATAGCTTCATATCCTGTGGCTAACTATAAGTACCCGACTCCTACACACACGTGCCAGTGTATTAATAGTGTTTGCAGGCTACGACATTTAGCTATAAGTTGTGGAAATATTATCACAGAATTGATTGGTACAGTACTCTCTTCCGTAAACCCACTGTTATGCAATATTTAAAATTGTTACCCACCCAAGGATACCTATGACCAAATGTGTATTATTTTATGTTAGAAGAGCTTCCGCATCTTGATTTCAGAACTTTTATTGCTTGAAAAAAATCTGATAATGACAAACAAGAGAAACAGCGACACCAACAAATAGGTTAACACTAGTAACTATCACAAACTGCAGTATAAAACCAAGGGACTGTAAATAAAAATATTTAGCCAAGGGCCAGCCCAACCCATGACAGGGAAAAAACTATGGTGGACAAAAAAAACTATAGGTCAGCTGAAAAAAACTCACCATAGAAAAACCCAAACTATAAGATTACAACACACTACTGTAGCTACATTTAATTTACAACACTCAAGTAATTATTGCACAAAAATCTCAATCAGTTCAATGGGAGTGTCCTCATGACCGATCCCCTCATCGCCACACATTCTCAATTCAATATCGTCACTTGTAGGCTCAGTTAGAATTTTGCAAAAGTAGGGTGGATCATTCAGCTCGCAGCAAGTGCTTCCTGACCCACAGTCCTCTCCATCCCAGAGTGGGTCACCATCAGGGTAAAATAGACCAGCAGTCCAACCACCAGTAATTCCAGTCTCACAGAAGTAGTCCTGCCCCACGAAAGATGGAATGGATTGCGTACTTTGACTACTGGTGCAAGGACAGACCCACTGAGAACTCAAACCAACATCCAGCTCCGTGATTGAAGCAGCAAATGTCCAAACATGCTCTTTCTCTGTTCCACGTGTGATAACCACTCCATCCACATAGGGGTCCTCTATTCTAGTGAAGCGTGAGAGGTTGTAGGCCCAAAATGCATCAGGGTGCCCAAGCTGGTAGCCTATTATTCTGCCACAAATACGAGAAAATGAGATGTTGTAAGTACTGAAAGAGACGGAGCTACAGCCACCGGATCCAAAGCCAGAATTTGGCACAGTTTCATTGGTTCTTCCACACGTTCTCACAGGCTCTGCGATCTCCCTCCATGCTGGTGGACACTGGTGGGTAGGGTCAGTCATGTTGAGGAAGGCCACACGAGACCATCCTCCAACACTAGCACTGCTACAACTACACTCCCTGGTCATGTCGCAATAGACCTGAACAGCTGTTCCATTAGAGCTTGCGATCCAGTAGTACTCTGACGGGATTTGGGGGTCGCACTGTGACACTTCAAGACAGGATGATGCCGGATTCTCCTGGTCTTGACCTCGACAACGTCTGTCAAAGATATTGCGAACAGTGTTCAAAATTTCTTCATCAATTTCATCTCTGGCCATCTCCAGTTGCTCCTCAGGAGGGCAGACCTGCCCCCCTCCCTCCAGTACTGTAGCAGAGTAACTCACTGGTAGTGAGCTGTCGTCATGCTGGCTAGTCACACCTTCCTGGCATGAAGTGAGCTGAAGTTCAGCAGCTAGAACAAGTGCGAGAACTGTGTACAAAACTTTACTCCTCATTGTGACCAAACAGCTTGTGTCCAACTATGTGAGAATGTGATCGTTGTGACTGGGACGTGCCTTATATACTCTAGAAATGGGATATAAAGTACCAAATTAAGACACGTTCCAGTAGAGAGAGGAGGACATGTACAAATTAATTGATGGTGCCACTGAATACAGTACAGTGTGTGGCTGGCAATTTATTTAATCAGTAGCTTTACTGGAGCACAAACACAGCAGCTGGAATGATACACACATTCAATTGCAAGAAATGCATTATGCATTCTAATAATAGTCACTTGATGAGGTAATGCTAACACTGTAGTAATAGGCACTGAATACCATGGCAAACTCCAGACTACCAATCAGACGTATTAGCCACCTTACAGCCTACAAGAAATTAAATTAAGCCACGCATTAGCTCTTGTGATATTTTAAACTGCATTGAGGAGTCATAATTCATTACAGTCTGTAAATCTGGATATGACACGAGGCTTTTAGCACCCTCTTATTACGCTGTTCGCATTATACACTGCTAATACCTGTGTGTGTGTGTGTGGGGGGAGGGGGGTTATTAGGGAGAGAAAATAATAAAGAAAGGGCTGTGGCAGAGTTCTTGTCCATTACGTTATGAGTTACTGAGTTTATGGTTTGATTAGCTGTATTATGCACACATGCCTGGCCCAGTGATGTGTGAGGTCCACCATGGGCATATACATGCAGCTTATAGCTGTGACCTATCCCATCTGGTACCCTGTAGCTTAGTCTCATACCCAGATCCCAACCCTAACTTTATTCTGATTTATAGACACACCTCCTCAGGAATCACAGCAGATTGAAATTGTGTGTATGGGAGGTGTTTCTTGTTGAAACTAAAATTAAACTTTTCTTCAGTATCAGACTAAATCTAATTGGCTATGTAAAGCCACACTAAAAACACACTAGCTTATGTATTATGTCTGTAGCAGTTCACATCTTACAACCCACCTGTCTTTTATTGAGACGTGCTCAGTGGGCACATGAGCATGTCTGTAGTATTGAGTAGTATTGAGTTTAAGTGGACTTCGTGTAGAGCAATTAAGGAACACACACATTCATGTCAATCTCACGTGGATTTTTGGAGTATGAGCAATTTGGGAAAACATTCTAATACATTAGCAATGAAGTGGTTAGTCTGCACATCTCCCTCTCAGTCTGCCCTGTGGTGTCTGCTTCACTTAATAGTTCTGATTAGCATGGTACCACAGCTGGAAATAGCTACGTATAAATAGCTACATCACTTTCCCTGTAACTGAATTACATACTTTTCCTGTAACTCAATTTATGAGAATATAAATGCTCTAAGATAATATTTGAGATTTAGTTTATTACTATTCCTGTAACTGGGTTCCTGAGAATACAATTTACACGCACACGCACACGCACACGCACACGCACACGCACACGCACACGCACACGCACACGCACACGCACACGCACACGCACACGCACACGCACACGCACACGCATATATTATATTATGTCTGTAAACACTACAGCAGTTCACATCTTACAACCGACCTATCTTTTATTGAGACGTGCTCAGTGGGTACGTGAGCATGTCTGTAGTATTGAGTTTAAGTGGACTTCGTGTAGAGCAATTAAGGAACACACACACTCACATTGATTTTTGAAGTATGAGCAATTTGGGAAAACATTCTAATACATTAGTAACATTGCAATGAAGTGGTTAGTCTGCACATCTCCCTCTCATTCTGCCCTGTGGTGTCTGCTTCACTTAATAGTTCTGATTAGCATGGTACCACAGCTGTACATTACTTTTCCTGTAACTGAATTACTTTTCCTGTAACTCAATTTATGAGAATATAAATGCTCTAAGATAATGTTTGAGATTTAGACTAGTAACTGTATTACTTTTCCTGTAACTGGGTTCCTGAGAATAAAATTTACACGCACACACGCACATGCACGCACGCGCACGCGCACACGCACACGCACACGCACACGCACACGCACACGCACACGCACACGCACACGCACACGCACACGCACACGCACACGCACACGCACACGCACACGCACACGCACACGCACACGCACACGCACACGCACACGCACACGCACACGCACACGCACACGCACACACACACGCACACACACACACACACACACACACTACAATAGTGTGTGAGGCCCACATGGTCATAATCATACCTGCAGCTAATTGCTGTGGTTTTTCCAATCAGGTGTCCTGTGTATGTACCATCTTAGTCTCATACCCAGATCCCATCCCTCACTAGATGGTCTGCCAATTAACATTGCACGGGTAGCTCAGCCTTCATTAAACTCTTTCAGATAATTGATTAGAAATTTTGGGTGAAGCAACGTGCTATCGGCTCAACGATCTCAGCTTGTGTACAACTGTTTTAGAGTGTGATTGTTGTGACTGGGACTTGCCTAGCTTATATACTCTAGGAATGAGATTAAAGTACCACCAAATAAATTTTAAGTTCCAGTAGAGAGAAGTGGACATATACAAATTATTAGCTGGTGCCACTGAAGATTAAAACAGTAGAGCATGTGGCTGGCAATTTCTTCAATCAGTAGCTTTACTAGAGCACACACACAGCAGCTGGAATGATACACATTCCTAAGATATTTATTCTCATGAATTCAATTACAGGAAAGCCACCACAAATTCTAATAATAGTCACTTGATGAGGTAATGCACCATAACTATCACTGTAGTAATTATAGGCACTGAATGCCATGGCAAACTCTAGGCTACCAGATGTATTAGCCACCTTACAGCTTACAAGAAATTAAAGTTAAGCCACCCAGTATCTCTTGTGGTATGTTAAACTGCATTGAGGAGTCACAGTCTGTACACTGCCAATCTGGATATGTCACGAGGACTGAAGGAAGGACAAGAGTTACATACTACACTTCAGCTTATTATGAACCACACTGTGTTGTTGGCCACATGGCCACATGGCCATGATGAAATACCATTACCTGATTAGCTACAACAGGAAATTCCTATACAGTAGTCATAGCAACAACATGGTACACTGTAAATAGAACAGTTAGGCTCTTGTGGACCTGCTGGTGAGGTATAATGAAAATAGTGTGAGAGGTGTTCTTGATTGCCTACCTCATGATGGCTTCCACTAGCACCTTATTACTGTACCTGTGGTGTCTCCACTCCGGCTCATTATGGCCAATTCATCACTCTCTCACATTTGCGCATTTTACACTGCTGATGCCTCATTACCAGACCAACTTTCATTCTGAATACTGTAGAATGTATGATTTCTACATCTACTGTATATATATGAAGTTACAGAAAAAGCACTTTGCCAACACTGCTCGTGTAGGGACGCACTTCCACCCAAAAAACTATTCCCCAAACACCAATGGTCACGCCTTTTTTATACGGCAATTGGTTGCGCCTACAGCTTGAATACGGACATACGCGAGCGCTCGAGTATGATACGAATCTTTTATTCAACATGGAGCTTATAGAAGATATAGAAAGCATACTGGAGTATACGCAGAGAAACACCCGTGTCATTACTACAGCAATCAGCCACGCCAACA
>CBDBCZ010000009.1:110000-360200 GCA_965203295.1 Nitrospirales bacterium
GTGTTTGTGTGTGGAGGGAGTGGAACAAAAATGCAGAAATCACATTTAATTTAGTGATAATTAATTTACTCATTGCTAATGTTCTTTCCGCATTCTTGATTGCTCCCTCCACACACACACACACAAATGATGAGTGAAGCCCACCATGAGCATATGCAGTTTATAACTGTGAATGTCCCATCTGGCAACCGGAGAGAAATTAGCTAAAAGTGGACCAAATCTTTTTACACGAATCCATATAACTCCACAATCACATAGGCTGTCACATGACTGTAGAATTACTGCACATCCATGCCGTTGAAATATCCCAATGCTTTTGCGGTACACAGGACCATGTATGCATGCACGTACACACACACACACACACACACACACACACACACACACACACACACACGTACACACGTGTGTACATAATTGCAATTTGCAGTTACCACATGCCCATGGCAGATTAATGAAAACTTATATGGCCGACGTAAAATCGTGTACAAGGTCCCCAAGGTGTCCACATTAGAGTGGTTCCAATGTATATAACTGCCTGAGTGCGTGATTACTTCACTGTATTGTAAACCAGCATACAGCCTGCCCACTCAAAGCCATGTGGGTAGATGGGCAATGGCCTGATTAGCTATGTACAACAGGATATTTTTATACAGTAGTCACGGCAACCATATGGTGCAATGTAAACAGAAGTTAGACTCATACTTGTCCAGAGGAGGTATGTGGTTTTCACCAGTAGGTTCATATTGGTGTAGAATGACCAATCTCAACATGTTCCCCAAAAATAAAGTTCATTGGACAGCTGGTTAGCAACAGTTTTTTTTTTGCATCAGGACTATCCACCAATAATGGTGCAGGGGATATTGTATTGGTATGCATTTATAACCTCCAATTGTTTTATATAATAAACTCGTTATAGTTAATTAAAGTTGAAAGTTTAGAGCTACAATTCTATCCCATTCTATCCCATCCCATCCCATCCCACTTATCCCATCCCAATCCTACAATCTTACCGTGTTGTTACCATGGTTATTGTGTAGGAATTTGCTGTTGTTGCTATCCCATCCTCAGTGCCCACTCACCCCTCAATGCCCTCCATTCACCTCATACACAACTACATGTGTGAAGGGAGTGGATCAAAAATGCAGAAAGCGCACGCTATTAATTTACTCATTGCTAATGTTCTTTCCGCATTCCTGATTACTCCCTCCGGACACACACACAAAATGATGGCACCATGACCGTACACATGCTTCATAGCCAGGAAAGCAGAGAGAGGCCTACTGAAAACAAACTCCAGACCATAGGGGTAGCCAGGCGTAAGAAAGCACCAGATACCACAGTGCAGAGGGAGATCATGCAGACCCATTGTCCCATTGTTCAAGCTTCATACACAGTTGGTTACATTGGCTACATCATATTTCCATTGATAACGCACACACACACTCGCCCCACAATCCTGCATTAACCTAGTACAATGAAACCCCTCTTAAAGGACATCCCTGAATAAGGACACCTCTCGATCTATACAGGACACTTCACAAGGTCCCCAAGTTGTCCACATTAGAAGGGTTCCACTGAATACAACTTCCCGAGAGCATGATTACTTCACTCTGTTGCAAACCAGCATACTACCCTGCACAGCCTGCCCACTTAAAGCTATATTATATTGTGGGTAGAATGGCAATGGCCTGATTAGCTACAATAGAAATTTTTTACAAGTAGTTGTGCTCGCTTCGCTTGCTCTGTACAGATAGAAATGAAAAGTATCACCTCCCTAACGTCTATGGAACACAAATGATGAGTGAAGCCCACCATGAGCGTATGCAGTTTATAACTGTGAATGTCCCATCTGGCAACCGGAGAACGAAACTATATTGATAACAGAACTTACCCAAAAATGAACCAAACTGTAATGCCTTGTGGCAGTGAGGGAGTGATTAGGTTTTGAAGTCCTCTTCTGAAAGGAGGTGGTCACTTCTTGATTACACTAGCGTGGTAATTAGTGATCAGACACGTGAAGTTGAAGAGGCAGAAGATGGAGCGCGAGCTCATGAGGCTGCGGCACTATTCCAGGAGTGTGGCACAGGTGAAGAACCATGCTATAAATTATACCGTATAGCGGGAAAATTTGGCAAGCATTAAATTTGGTAATAATGGCCATTAATTAATACTGGCGGAATTTAAATTTGGCAATTTGTACAGCGTATGATGTAATCTTAATTTAGCACAATATGCATTCAGCGCACGCATTCCTGATCACTCCCTCCTGACACACGCACAAAATGATGGCACCATGACCGTACACATGGTTCCTAGTCAGGAAAGCAGAGAGAGGCCAGACTACACTGTACTGAAAACAAACTCCAGACCATAGGGGTAGCCAGGTAAGAGTGAAAGAAAGCACCAGATACCACAGGGCAGAGGGAGATAATGTCCCATTGTCCTATTTTTCAAGCTTCATACACACTGGCTACATCATATTTCCATTGATAATGCACACACACACTCGCCCCACAATCCTGTCATGTTTAGAGTTGATATCCTCACACTGTAAAAATAAATGGATTGCTTTAACCCAGCTAAGGCTACGTATCTCAGTTGCAGGTTTATCCATGTGTACATGTAATTGTCTACAAGTACACATCAGTTGTGTGCTAATAATAACGAGAAACATGTGTTCTTGACGCATACACATTTGTAGCAACAGCAGGTTGCAAGGTAAACTACAGAATGGGCTAGGGAGATGGAGGAGTAATTCCACCAAATCCCTAGTTCATATGCATACTCCCAGTCTGATGGTCCACACTAATTGCATTCCTATTAAAATTAAACCTCTTCCTTATTGCTACAATAATACCGTCTAGTTCATGAAGCAATAGCTAATGCACAATTTAAAAGCACTTTGCCAAAAAGTACAAAAACAAGTCGTGTATGGATGCACTTCCACCAATGAAACAAGCGACAATGCACACCGCAATGCATGCGCAAACTACCCACACATCATAGCGCAATGCATTTACCACGTAGCTACCATCCCTACATCTTTCCAACCACACCCACCACAATCGTGTGTATATGAGATGTGAATAGTGGTAGTGTAATTTGGTGTGTGTGTATTGCTAATGACTGTGTATGTTGGTGGTTGTGAAAGGTAGCTAAAAGTGTTGATTGTGTACATGTTGGACTAGTGAGTCATTGATGGTGGAGTTATTAGTGTTTGCGTAGGGACCTTGGTAGTGTTTGGTTGTACATGGTTGAGTGTTTTGTAGTTTTGTGAGTGTGTTGTGAGATGCTTGTATGTGCAGGTTCTTTGTAGGGAGGTCTATGTGGGTGTGTTTGGTAAAGTGTAGATTGAGTGTTGTCAACTTTGTTGAGTGTGTTGTATTGGGCTGCAGTTATATATAATTTAATTGATTAAACATTGCTGCATTGCTGCATTAATTCATTAGTATGGGAATAGTTACATGAGCAATAGGCAAGGTAATTACATGAGCGAAGCGAGTGCAATTTTGCCTATTGCAAATGCAATTATCCCCAAATAGCACGAGAATACTTGTGATTCCATGTTAATCACATATCATCACAGCTCCTATAGCTATAACTTTTGTTGACGAAACAAGTCTGACATTTCATGTCTAAAAAACCAGCCGGATGCCTTTCCCGTACAATACACACAACTCAGCTTAGGCCGAGCTACTAAACTACAGCTGTAGAGCCAGAGAAACTATATTCCTAGAGCGGTACAGCGAAAGTGCTGACTCAGCAGTTTCGTCATGCACCTCCAGTTAGTAGCTATATGCCAAGAAACCAGGATCTTCACGGCTACCTACCACGTTTTCGCCATCTAGACAACACAAAACTACCTTCATTTGCTGTAGCTTGGCCTGCAAACCTCCAAACGCTGCTGTACACTGCAGTTGCATAGTAACGTATGACGTAATATATTGCGCACGTGATAAGTGCGGATGCACAAACATACAAACAGACAAACAAACAAACAGACGCGGAAAACGTAAAGCAATCTTAGTACCAGCCGTTAGCGCGCTGTGCGCGCTCCAGCTGGTAAAAAGTGTGCAATTACAGAAAGTGTGTAATTATGGTAATAATCGCACACTTGTCTATAGGGGTAAATGTACTGTTACTAATATGCCATGTGATTAAACATTGTTATAGTTCCAGATATTGTACTACCGTGGCTACTACATATAATACGAATAGTAATTCCAGAACCACCAGACCCAACCCCCTCACAACAGTTACTCTAGCCACCATCCTCACTGGTTCAGCCACTGATATCCTGTGGCTAATAATAAGTACCCAAACTCCTATAGACAAACATTGCAGTGTGACATCTAGCTATAAGTTGTGGAAAAATGAATAATAGTACACAATTGATTGGTACATTCCACATGAACCCACTGCTATGGACTTTTTACCCACCCAAGGATACCTGTGACCAAGTGTATTTACAAAAGCGCTTCGGCATCTTGACTTTAGAAGTTTGTCGTTAAAAAAATCTGATAATGACAAACAAGAGAAACAGCTACACCAACAAATGGGTTAACACTAGAGTAGTAACTCTCACAGACTGCAGTATAAAACGAAGGGACCGTAAAAAAAAATATTGAGCCAAGGGCCAGCCCAACCCATGACAGGGAAAAAACTATGGTGCAATGTGAGGAAAAAAACTGAGACAGTTGAAAACCCTCACCATAGAAAAACCCAAGATATTAAAAATTACAACACACTACTGTAGCTACATATAATGTATAACACTACCGGTAAAGTAATTATTGCACAAAGATCTCAATCAGTTCAATAGGAGTGTCCTCATCTGAAAGTGCCTGATTGGCACATATTCTCACTTCAATATCGTCAGTTGTAGGCTCAGCTACGCTTTTACAAAAGTACGGTGGACCATTCAGCTCGCAGCAAGTGCTTCCTGACCCACAGCCCTCTCCATCCCAGAGTGGGTCACCATCAGGGTAAAATAGACCATTAGTCCAGCCACCAGTAATACCAGTCTCACAGAAGTAGTCCTGCCCCAAAAACAAAGGAATGGATTGTGTACTTTGACTATTGGTGCAAGGACAGACATACCGAGAATACTGAGAATTCGAATCCTGCTCCGTGAGTGCACCCGCAAATGTCCAAACATGCTCTTTCTCAGTTCCACGTGTGACAACCACTCCATCCACATAGGGGTCCTCTATTCTAGTGTGCAAAGAGTTAGTGTAGGAGGCAAATGCATCAGGATGCCCAAGCTGGTACCCTATAATTCTGCCACAAATGTGAGAAAATGGAATATTGCAAGTACTGAAAGAGACTGAGCTGCAGCCACCACTACCCACAGTATCATCAGAGTTTGACACAGTTTCATTGGTTCTTCCGCACGTTCTCACGGGCGTTGTGATCTCCCTCCATGCTGGAGGGCACTGGTGGGTAGGGTCAGTCATGTTGAGGTAGGCCACACGAGACCATCCTCCAACACTAGCACTGCTACAACTACACTCCCTGGTCATGTCGCAATAGACCCGAACAGCTGTTCCATTAGAGCTTGTGATCCAGTAGTGCTCTGACGGGAGTTGAGGGTTGCACTGTGACACTTCAAGACAGGATGACGCCGGATTCTCCTGGACTTGACCTGGACAGTGTCCATCAAGGATATCATTGCGAACAATGTTCAAAACGTCTTCAGCAATTTCAGCTCTGGCCATCTCCAGTTGCTCCTCAGGAGGACAGACCTGCCCCCCTCCCTCCAGTACTGTAGCAGAGTAACTCACTGGTAGTGAGCTGTTGTCATGCTGGCTAGTCACACCTCCCTGGCATGAAGTGAGCTGAAGTTCAGCAGCTAGAACGAGTGCGAGAACTGTGTATATAACGTTACTAGTCATTGTGGCTAAACAGCTTGTGTCGAACTATACCAGAATGGGATACTTTGTGACTGGGAACTGCACTCTTATAAACTCTTTGTATGGAATGTAATTCCTTAACATGTAATATGTGACCTAGTCTAATTGTTTACTCTTCTGTCTGGAACTGAAAATCAATTACTAGTCAAGCGGTGTCATTGATCTGCTTGTATGCACATTGTTTGGTAGCGAACTTGAAACTGAGACAATCCTAAAGCGATCATTGTTTATGCTCTGTGTAACTACTTGTAATAATTATCTCATATTCAACATTCCTGATGAAATTATTTATAACTCCATAATCATTCTTGTAGGTTGTACATGTATGTGTGTTTGTGGGAGTAGTTATTCCTACAACTGGATAGCTACACAATTCCTTAATATACACACTGCCAAGTACATGTTTAAACATACGTATGGCAAGAAAAGGGGCATGTCAGGATTAAAAATGCAGGGTGAAATTAACTGTATCAGTATAATTGTTGTGTGAAACTACAGGTACTCTCAATGCTGTACACTACTGCAAATAGTGTTCAGAACATCTTCGTCAGTTTTAGTTCTAGCCATCTCTTGTTGCTCCTCTGGAGGACAAACCTGCCCCCCTCCCTACTGTAGCAGAGTCATGCTGACTAGCTAGCTGCACCAAGTTCCTGGCAAGGATCAGCAGCTAAAATGAATACAAGAACTGTGTACAATGTTTTCTACTCATTACGGGTAAACAGCTTGTGTCCAACTACATGAGTGTGATACTTTGTGACTGGAACTGTATGCCTTATATACGTACGTACAGCTGGTGTGTATGCATGCATTTTTTCAGAAAACCCATGCATTGAACAGAGGAAGTAACTACATTGTAAATAGGCTACTATCAGTAGCCATGTTAGCTTCTAGTAGCCTAGCTTGCGCCAACAAGGGGCAGTTTCTGTTAGCATCCATGAGTGGTAAAGAATGAAGCCTGGTGCCCATGTAATAATTTAGTGGAGACAACTCACATTATGTGTAGGCCTGTTGGGTGTGCAGAGGAGTGAAAAAAAGTCTACTGTAGGGGAATAATAGCATAATTATAGTAGACTACACGTAAGACAAACCAGTAAGTAGGTAAATCTCTTACACACACGCGCACACACACATGCACGCACGCATGCATGCATGCACGCATGTGCACACACACACATACACACACACACACACACACACACACACACACACACACACACACACACACACACACACACACACACACACACACACAAATTGAAAAAATGTGAGGTCCACCATGGGTATATGTAATTTATAACTGGGACTTTTCCCAAGTGGTACTGTATATACTGGCTTAGTCTCATACCCAGGATGTCTGGCAACATTGCACAAGTTGTTTGCCCTTTATTAAACTCTCTCAGTTAATGAATAGAAATTTTTGGTGAACCGATCACATTGCACACAGTTAGCAGTCATTTGCCTAGCCTAGTGCTCTTGTGGCATGCTAATTACTTTTGTTGAACTTTTTAGCACCCTCTCATTTCACTGTTAGCATTATACACTCACTGCTATACCAACTTTGAGGGTGAAGTATATAATACGCTACCATCTGTGTGCTCATGCATGCTGCGAGCAAAGCCAATGATGGTCCCAATCATTTCATTTTACATACATACCTCGCTCCGGGCCTGCAAGACTGTGCAAACTATGTGAACCTCTCCATACAGGCTTGTTAATGCCAGCCTCATTCACTCCAGACAACCAGTTACTAATACATGCACTGGTATCAAATCAGCTGACAGAGGTGTTTTGACTTGCAAGTGAGTGGTAGTTTCAGTCTTGTGCCCTCTGTTTACAGAACAATCCCATGTCCTGATTGAAACAACTATCATGAAACTATAATTACATTTTTGCTGGGGGAGGGATCCTAGTTCCCCCCCCCCCCTCCTCTACGTCAAACTAGTCTAGTCTGTACTCTTGTCAATACTACATGGACATGTGGGACTGTCCTTACATCTGAAATAAGCTGTCAAACACACCTGGTGTGAGTATTTCCTGCTCCCCAGAACCCTGCACTGGAGAGTAACTGATATACCTTGTTAATTACTGTTTCCTTTCCTTTTTGGTGGTTGGATGCATTCAGAGCTATAAAACTGGGTCTGAAACATTCCTGTGAAAAAAGCATCCCTACGTTTGTAGCCTGTCCTATGTAGGTACTGGTGATGTTGTCAGACTGTGGGTGGGGCTCTAGCAGATTCCAAAATTTTCATTATAGTAAACAACCCGAAATCGCGTTTTTGTGGATTATTTAGCAGGAAGTGTAATTAAATGCGTCCTTTTCGTCAAATTGAGGTACCCTTTTATGTTCTCAACAAAGCCATCCATTTGAATTGTGGATTCGGGGTCTTCCTACCTTAAGTCACGTTCTGATAGAGAGAGATTCATAAACTAGCCTCGTGCCCACGCAATGAGCTTGGGCACGAGAATATACATAAACAAGTTCAAATTAATAGTTTGGAACTATGGCTATATATGGCTAGATTACCTTTTTTGTAACTGAATTCCTGGAATAGCTCACAGTGAAAATTGTCATATTGATGAGTGGGTCTTTGTTTGAGTTTCAATTGAGTATTCACAGCCAAGAGCCAGATTGGTGTGTGTGCATGTGTGTGTCTGGAGGAAGTTCATCAAGAACACGAATAACGCATTATCAGTGAGATACATTGATAATGCACACGCACCCTCGCTCCATGACGATCACGACAGTACCCTGTTGTACATTGGAACCCCTCTTAAAGGACGCCCCTGAAATAAGGACACCTCTCTATACAGGACACTTCACAAGGTCCCCAAGGTGTCCACATTAGAGTGGTTCCAATGTATATAACTGCCTGAGTGCATGATTACTTCACTGTATTGTAAACCAGCATACAGCCGGCCCACTCAAAGCCATGTGGGTAGATGGGCAATGGCCTGATTAGTTATGTGCAACAGGAAATTTTTATACAGTAGTCACAGCAACTACATGATGCAATATAAATTAGACTCATACTTGTCCAGAGGAGGTAGGATATGGTTTTCACCAGTAGGTTCATATTGGTGTAGAATGACCGATCTCAACATGTTCCCCAAAATTAAAGTACATTGGACAGCTGGTTAGCAACAGTTTTTTTGCATCAGGACTATCCACCAATGATGGTGGAGGGGATATTGTATTGGTATGCATTTATAACCTCCAATTGTTTTGTATAATAAACTCGTTATAGTTAATTAAAGTTGAAAGTTTGGGAGCTATAATTCTATCCCATTCTATCCCATCCCATCCCATCCCTCTTATCCCATCCCAATCCTACAACCTTACCCTGTTGTTACCATGGTTATTGTTGTAGGAATTTGCTGTTGTTGCTATCCCATCCTCAGTGCCCACTCACCCCTCAATGCCCTCCATTCACCTCATACACAACTACATGTGTGAAGGGAGTGGATCAAAAATGCAGAAAGCGCACGCATTCCTGATTACTCCCTCCTGACACACACACAAATGATGGCACCATGACCGTACACGTGGTTCCTAGCCAGGAAAGCAGAGAGAGGCCAGACTACACTGTACTGAAAACAAACTCCAGACCATAGGGGTAGCCAGGCATGAGTGAAAGAAAGCAGAAGATGCCACAGGGCAGAGGGAGATAATGTCCCATTGTCCCATTGTTCAAGTTTCATACACACTTGGTTACATTGGCTATATCATATTTCCATTGATAACGCACACACACACTCGCCCCACAATCCTGCATTAACCTAGTACAATGAAACCCCTCTTAAAGGACATCCCTGAATTAATGACACCTCTCGATCTGTACAGGACACTGCACAAGGTCCCCAAGTTGTCCACATTAGAGGGGTTCTACTGAATACAACTTCCCGAGAGCATGATTACTTCACTCTGTTATAAACTATCTAGCTATCTACATGTAGCTTCCATGCTCCAAATTCAACAGCTATAGCTGAACCAATGAGGCTACATTAATTAGGCATCATGGCGGTTTTCCAGTTCTTGTGCACTCCTTGTTTGCCATAGCTGTACATCCTGTGGCTGCTTATAAGGAAACAGAAAATTCTTCACAAAAGCCATGGCAACAACTGGTTACCTGGTTACAGGTGCAAAGTACATGTGTGTTCAGAGGGTACAGGAGTATATAAGAATTATATTACCTAATCAGAAAGACCATCTTGATGTAGAATTGTCACTCTCAAGCTAATCCATGAGAGAAACTCGTCAGAGAGCAGGTTAGTACCAGTTAATGTGCATCACAAGATCAGAGGAGGTAGGACACAATTCATATAGGGGATAGTATCTCACCAACTGGTCCACACTGAAAATGACCTGCAGTTTATCTCACCTTCATTGGAGGAAAGTCCAGTATGTTGTTCATTATACGTACCTCCCCAATGAGTTTTCTCTTGGACTCAGAATTAGATGTTACAGTCTCTATGGATCTGCTGGTGATATATTCCACAACATCCATGTCCAACCTCCTCTGGACATTAGTATACTGTTTACATTGTACCCGGCTGTTGCCATGGCTACTGTATAATAATTTCCTGTTGCAGCTAATTAGGTAAGCTGTGCAGGTGGTATCCTTGTTCACAATACAGTGAAGTGATCATGCACTCAGGTAGTTGTGTATGAGGTGAATAGAGGGCATTGTGGGGTGATCGTTGTGACTGGGACATGCCTTATATACGCTAGGAATGGGATATTAAATACCAAATTAAGGCACGTTCCAGTAGAGAGAGGAGGACATGTACAAATTAATAGCTGGCGTCACTTATGATTAAAATAATACAGTGTATGGGGGGCATAAACAGCTTTAAATTTATTACAGCACACACACACAGCTGCTAGAAGATACACATTCCGGACATCTTAAGATAAGCATGAATTCAGTTACAGGAAAGCCATTATGCGTTCTAAAAATAGTCACTTGATGAGGTAATGCAGCACTCTACCTATCACTGTAGTGATGGGCATTGAATGCCATAGCAAACTTCAGACTACATACAAATCAGACGTATTAGCCACCTTACAGCTTAAAAGAAATTAAACCAAATCCACCCATCAGCTCTTATGATATACGTAGTAAAATGCATTAAGAAGTCACAATTCATAATTAATCTGGACACGACATGGGATTGATCGAGGAAGGGACAAGAACTGCAAACTATGCTCCAACTTACTACTTGTGTTGTTGGCCACATGGCATGGCGAATTAATGAAAACATGTGACTGACATTATTACAATCATGTTTTGGGTAGGAACGTACAATTTAATGTTAACACAACAGCAGCTCACATCTTTTAGCCCACCTGTCATTAAAACACAATTTTATGTCAGTCACAGAGCTTATTATTAATCCACCATGCCACGTGATTAGGTGATACTGATATTGTTGAGACGTGCTCAGTTGGCACATAAGTATGTCTGTAGTAATGAGTTTAAGTGGTTTCGTGTAGAGCAATTAAGAAACACACATACTCACATCCATCTTTTGTGACTAGGGAATACGACTGCCATACATACTCTAAATTAATCCCACAAATGATGGAATTGATTGTGTACTACTGGTGTAAGAACAGGCAAACGCCGAACCAAACAAGAGGTTCAAATTGGTGGGTTTCAAACTGGAGGGTAGGGTCTGCATGCATGCAACCACACCAGTCTTATCACTGTACTCATTTTTGTCAGCAATTGATTATCGTGACTATCCTCACAGTATTGTTGTGCATTATTTGCTTCCAAGCTCTAAATTGAAGAACTGGGGCCTAAAGAATTAGGCTACATTGATTAGACATCGTAACAGATTATTTCCGGATATTGTGCTGCCATATATCTAGCTAATATGAATAGTGATTGCACACCTTGTTTCATATTCTGTGGCTGATTATTTTTGTGATGTCATTGCATTCATAGAATTTCCAGTTTGCTCATACTCGAGAGAGATCGACGTGAGTATGTGTGTTCTTTAGTTGCTCTACAAGAAACCCATTTAACCTCATTACTACAGGCATACTCATGTGCTCAATTTGCACGTCTCATTGAAGTCTACGTTCAATCAATGTATGGATTGTAAGATGTGTGAACTGCTGCAGTGCTCACTGTCAGTCACTTGGGTTCCTATACAGCACACCCGACATTTTCAGTGCCATGAATGATGCAAACCTACATGGACTGTGTCCTATGTACGTACTACGTACAATCATATGCACTAAAATCAAAAAGTAAAGTTATAGCCCTGCCATTTTCTCATCCAATACCTTCAGAACTATCCAACATGATTACAGAAAGGGACTGTTGTATGGTTGACCCTACTCAACCCCTCCAAACCTTTTGCCTGTACATTAGAGGCATTGCATGTAATGCACAAGCAGATCTTTAAGGTTGACACAACCTGTTTGCTATTAGTAAACCTCCATGCTAATTACGTAGATCACCGCCAATATCCTTACTTCCGATTATGTAGTGCTGCCTACAGGAAGGACAGTTGTGCCGGAGAAGTTTTCCATACCAATATAAGGCTTTGTACATTGCAGCTGACATGTGAAAACAATATAGAGATGGGGCTGTGTATGTTGTGTTTATGCTATCTCTACACCTCAACGCGTTTATTTGCTTTATGGCACTTCCATCCCTACATCTTTTATTTCAATTTCTAGGCATTCAGTGCCTATCACTACAGTGATCAGTCATTACCTCATCAAGTAACTATTATTAGAATGCACCCTGGCTTCTTTTAATTGAATTCATGAGAATAAATGCCCTTATCTTGGAATGTGTATCATTCCAGCTGCTGTGTGTGTGCTCTAATGCAGCCATATCACTGTATTGTTTTAATTGCTCTACAAGAAATCCACTTAAACTCAGACATTCTCAAGTGCTTAATGAGCTGGTCTCAATAAAGGACAGGTGTCAGGTGGATTGTAAGATTCAAACTGCTGTAGTTTTCACAGACACATACCCTCCCCTGTCAGTGCCTTTCTCCAAAAATCTCTCTCTCTAGGTTCGAGCCCCATATGGCACTCGCAGCCACAACCACAAGAGCCAGTTGCGAACCCCGGTCCCGGTGCCACTTCGGTCACAAGCACTCCCATGGAGGTTGACTCCGTCCGTACCGATTACCACCTTGACGGGACAACCGGTGATCCGACGCTGGTGATCGACCTCACCACGGCCACCTCCATACCAGAGACTCCTGAGCCCCCGCTGCCCAGTGCTCCTCCCCGCCCCCCTCCTCCCTGGCTGGGGAGAAGAAGTAAGTGGACTGCATACATAATAGCTATGTAGTCGATTATGTGTACTGATACCCATAGTATGGCTAGATGAATTCTCCTATTTTCATTGTGCATAGTTGCACTCTCTACAAGCGGCCAGTTCAACCAAACAAATTCAGAATATGCCGTTTACTGTTCCTTGATTGAACGGCTTTGTTGGGCTCAGTACAGGGCAGCAAAATATCGTTTCTGTCCCAATCAGATTTGGATTGTTACGGTCTAAACAAGGTGCAAATCATGCCTGTACAGTGTCTTTTGAATAGTTCTCAAGCAATAGAACGGAAGTATAGTATGCTTTCAGTTGCTAGTAACTCATCTGAGACAGATTCTTCGGCAGTTTTTAACCATTAAACTGGATTAACGTAAAGCAGTTAATAGTGTCCCCACTGTTCAGAGATTCTCTCAGTTGGCAGTACAATTCAAAAATGAGCAAATCAAATACTAAATTTCAACAGAATTTTCTGTCTGAAATTTTTTCTACCAAACTGTTCATGCCTACGACACTGTACATAGCCAATACCTCGAACATTTTCAAAGTACTGCTGAAATTGAGGTTGGCATTAAAGAAGCTTAATTATCACGACTGTCCTCACAGTACTAATAGTTCAGTTGTGCATTGCTTCAGAGCTTCAAATTGAACTGGAGCCTAGAAATTAGGCACCATTAATTGATTAAACATCGTAATAGTTCTGGATATTGTGCTACCATGGCTACTACATATGCTCGCTCACCTTGTTGCTATAACTACAGATCCTGTGGCTAATTATAAGTACCCAAACTCCTATGCACATGCCAGTGTAATAATAACCCCTTCCAGTTTCAATGTGGAAATTCCAATTCCAGTTTATCTATTGAACGTTTTCTTTGATGCTTTAAGTTTCTATCAATGACGTTGATTTCCTTGAATAAAAACAGTGTAATGGTGCTTTTACACAAAAGTAATAAAATGCATATAATGTTTTAAGTTTTCAAATTTCATCTTCTTTTTCACTCTCTCCTATTTCCTCTTCCCCATCAACTTCATCATCCTCTTTCGCTATTTCTTCTTCGCTGTGCAGTAGCATTTCTTTTCCTCCAACCAAAAGCACATTTCTTCGTACTTTCATACTTGCTGTTGCAGCATTGTGTTTGTCTATGAAAGGGAATATGCCAGTCAAAACAGCAACATTGCTCAAAAGGATTGAATTTTCAATGATCATACTATTACAATCATTGAAATTTCAATGACAATAGAATTCCAAATACTATGATTACATAAAATTTTAAAACTAAGTTCATTGAAACATCAATGAAGTCAAGATTCCAAACATTATGAAATTTTAATGACAATATGGTTACAAATCATTGAATTTTCAATGCCGATGGATTTCTAATAACTATGATCATTGAAATTTCAATGACAAAATTCCAAAAAGTACGAAATTTGAATGACAAAAGGGTTCTAGATCATTGAATTTTCAATGACGATAGAATTCTAAAACATGAAATTTCAATGAGGACAATCATTGAAATTTCAATGAGGACAAGATTCTAAAAAATGACAAAAGGGTTCTAGATCATTGAATTTTCAATGCCGATAGAATTCTACAAAACTATGATCATTGAAATTTCAATGAGGACAAGAATTAAATTTCAAGGTTCCAGATCATTGAATTTTCAATGACGACAGAACTTTACAAAACGATCATTGAAATCTCAAGGAGAAGAAATTTGCAGGCCATGAATTTTCAATGTCAATATATTTCTAGAACTATATTCATTGAAATTTCAATGAGGACAAAAGTCCTGAAACTCAATGACAATAGAATTCCAAAAGCTACAGCAAACACAGTCTCCAAGCAACACAATTAGTTGTGCTTGGCAATAACTCTTGCCAACTAGATGGTTATTACACAGCCCAATATGAAGCACTACCAGAAGGCAACGACAAACACAGCGTCTCATACCGTTCACTGGTTCGAATTCCAAAATCCAGTCGTTTTCAGCTGACCATTGCTCTGCAATGTGTTGAATGTACGCATTCAGGTCTCCAGTGAAGACATTGACACAATTCTGTGGCACCCGCGCTTTCATGACATCCATGTTAGAAACAGCCACTCCAACCGGTTGTACTCCGTCTACTAGGATTCTACTACCTGGATAGGATACAAACAATACTACTAGCAGCAGAGAAGTATGTTTCCATGAACCATACTTCATGTACATGCATCTCAGCCTTAAGGTAGGCAGAGCAGAACAGGCTGCAGCAGAATGCAATACTCTTCTCTCAATTCCCACAAAGGCTCACCCCCACAGTGATATAACAATAGCTAGTAATACTAACCTGATGGTTTGGAGGAGGTATCAAACCAGTACGCCATCTCTCCATGCAGGCCTTCCTTTCGGTAGCTTTCCAGTACTTTGGGAAGCTCAACTGCAGAGGTGAACCCCATGATGACATACCCTGTTTCTCCTGCACCTCTGTTGATAGCCCGGATGGTCCGCAACAGTTGTGCCACCTGTGTAATAACAAGGCAGTGCCTTCAAGCAACCAGAAACTTCTGCTAGCTAGCTAGTTACATGGAATGGAAAAGAAGACATACTATAATACAGCATATTGTTGAAAGAAGAAACTCACCTCCTGGTCACTGCGACCACTGAGTCTCATGATTACGAGCGGAAAACCCGGAAATTGTGGCAGCAAGGTTGTGAGGCCCTGAAACGTCAAATCCTCAGGAGCCATGGCCAGGTGCATGCCGTGGTAGCTCCTCCCGTCCACAGTCAGCTCAATGCTCTGCGTAGCCTGGCAGTACAATATTGTACAAATTTCCACACTGGAACTGGAAGTGGTTTGTATACCTGATTGCCTAATTGGTTACATATCTGAAAGCACTTGTACAGGCAAGAGGTTTAATAAGGTGGAAACTCAAGGGTAGGGTCAACCGCCCTTCCTTTTTTTACTGTGCTCATATTTGGATGGTTCTGTATAAGAAACAGTGATATGGATGGGCTATAGCTGTAGACTTTTTGTATGCATGTGTATGTAGTAACCTAGTTTAACTAGCTGCTACCTGATCAGAATGTCATATTCCTACTGAAAAATAACAGGCCCATAGGAGCCCTAGTGGACGTCAGTGAGTACTACTGCAATTCACATCTTACGTACATCTGCCTGTCTTGTCCAGACATCCGTCAGTGGGCACATGAGTATGTCTGTATAGTAATGACTTATTCATTATTAAGTGGCTTCTTGTAGAGCAATTAAGGAACACACAATCACATCAGTTTATGGAGTATGAGCAACTTGGGAATACGTACATTCTATAAATACTCATCATCACAATGACATCATGAAAATAGTTTAGAGATGTCTCCATAGCAATTAGCAGCCAGGAAAGCAGATACAGGCCAGACTACACACCTTGTTGCCATAGCTTCATATCCTGTGGCTAACTATAAGTACCGGACTCCACACACACATGCCAGTTTGCAGGCTACGACATTTAGCTATAAGTTGTAGCATGGTGAAGCCCTACATCAAAGGCGCCGGCGTGCCAATATTTCAGATATTGGCACCGGTGCGCGTCACACCGGTGGTATAACCGGAGATATTGGCACCGGTGCGCGTCACTGCAGTGCCACTGTATCCAATTAGCAACCGACCACTAAACTATTTTTAAGGCAGTGTAGTTCAATAGTAATAGCCATAAAGCTAGCCAGCTATAGCCTCGAACCAAAGCTAGGATGGTTGGGTTCGAGCTATCCTGTAGTCTTGTCGCGCTCTGGCTGAAATTGAGCTAGGCTGTGATTTTCCGGAAGGATTTTTCGATGATGCAGAGAACTAGTCTAGCATAGAATCTTCCGACAGTATCATGTCCATACAAATATCTCGTAAGTCACGAGCACGGCGATTCGCTCGTTCCATGATGGACTGAGCTACAACCGGCTCAGTGCTTGCCGGTCTACACTAGCTCACCGTCACTTAAATCATCAAAGAAAGAGTATGGAACTAGCTCACCAAAGTTCTCAATATCGCCGAAAAATCCTTTCCGAAAGTCAAGCCTAGCTCAATTCCAGCCATAGCACTACAAAACGCCTACAGCTACAGATCGCTCAAGGCTTAATTGAATTGTTTTGCGTCACACTTGCCATGACAACAGCGTTTTACGTCACAGTTACCATGGTACTAGGGGTTGCCATGCTACAAATTAGTTATTGTATGGCTGCTCGTGCCATATGGCACTCGCAACCATACAATAACTAATACTTGTGGAAATATTAACACAGGATTGATTGGTACTTCCTTCCGTAAACCCACTGTTATGCAATATTTGAAATTGTTACCTACCTAAGGATACCTATGACCAAATGTGTATTTACGTAAGAAAAGCTTCCGCATCTTGATTTCAGAACTTTATTGTTTAAAAAAATCTGATAATGACAAACAAGAGAAACAGCTACACCAACAAATAGGTTAACACTAGTAACTATCACAAACTGAAGTATAAAACCAAGGGACTGTAAATAAAAATATTTAGCCAAGGGCCAGTCGAACCCATGACAGGGAAAAAACTATAGTGGACAAAAAAAAACTATAAGTCAGCTGAAAAAAAAACTCACCATAGAAAAACCCAAAATATAAGATTACAACACTACTGTAGTTACATTATTTTACAACACTGAAGTAATTATTGCACAAAGATCTCAATCAGTTCAATGGGGGTGTCCTCAAAGCTGAGCGGCTCACTGCCACATATTCTCACTTCGATGTCATCAGTTGTCGGCTCAGCTACGCTTTTGCAAAAGAATGGTGGACCATTCAGCTCGCAGCAAGTACTTCCTGACCCACAGCCCTCTCCATCCCAGAGTGGGTCACCATCAGGGTAAAATACACCGTGACTATAGTCACCAGTAATACCAGTCTCACAGAAGTAGTCCTGCCCCACGAAAGAAGGAATGGATTGTGTACTTTGACTACTGGTGCAAGGACAGACAAACTGAGGAAAAGAACCTGACTCCGTGAGTGAACCAGCAAATGTCCAAACATGCTCTTTTTCAGTTCCACGTGTGATAACCACTCCGTCCACAAAAGGGTCCTCTATTCTAGTGAACCGTGAGATGGAATAACTGTAAAATGCATCAGGATGCCCAAACTGGTAGCCTATAATTCTGCCACAAATGTGAGAAAATGAGATGTTGTAAGTACTGAAGGAGACTGAGCTGCAGCCAGAGTTTGACACAGTTTCATTGGTTCTTCCGCACGTTCTCATTGGCTCTGTGAACTCCCTCCATGCGGGCGGGCACTGGTGGGTAGGGTCAGTCATGTTGAGGTAGGCCACACGAGACCATCCTCCAACACTAGTACTGTTACAACCACACACCCTGGCCATGTCGCAATAGACCCGAACAGCTGTTCCATTAGCGCTTGTGATCCAGTAGTGCTCTGACGGGAGTTGGGGGTTGCACTGTGACACTTCAAGACAGGATGATGCTGGATTCTTCTGGACTTGACCTGGACAGTGTACGTCAAGTATATCACTGCGAACAATGCTCAAAACGTCTTCAGCAATTTCAGCTCTGGCCATCTCCAGTTGCTCCTCAGGAGGACAGACCTGCCCCCCTCCCTCCAGTACTGTAGCAGAATAACTCACTGGTAGTGAGTGGTTGTCATGCTGGCTAGTCACACCTTCCTGGCATAAAGTGAGCTGAAGTTTTGCAGCTAGAATGAGTGCAAGTACTGTGTACAAAATATTCCTACTCATTTTGGCTAAACAGCTTGAGTGTGATGGTTGTGAGTGGGACATGCCTTATATACTGTAAGAATGGACCAAATTAAGGCACGTTCCAGTGGAGAGAGGCGGACATGTACAAATTATTACCTGGCGCCACTGAAGATTAAAACATTACAGTGTATGGCGGGCAATTTCTGTGATAAATAGCTTTATTACAGCACACACACAGCAGCTGGGATGAAACACATTCCTGACATCCTAAGATAAGCATGAATTTAGTTACAGGAAAGCCATTATGCATTCTAAAAATAGTCACTTGATGAGGTAATGCAGTACTCTACCTACTGTCACTGTAGTGATAGGCACTGAATGCCATGGCAAACTTCAGACTACATACAAATCAGACATATTGGTCACGTATGTATTAGCCACCTTACAGCTAATGCCACCCATCAGCTCCTGTAATATACGTAGCAATATGCATTGAGAGTCACAATTCATAATTAAAATTGCCAATCTGGACACAGAATAGAATGGGGAAGGGACAAAAATTGTTTTGTTGGCCGCATGGCATGGCAAATTAATGAAAACATGTGACTGACATAATTAGCATGTTTTGGGTAGGAACGTACAATTTAACGTTAACACAACAGCAGTTCACATCTTATAGCCCGGCCACCTGATATTGTTAGGACGTTCTCAGTCAGCACATAAGTGTGTCTGTAGTAATGAGTTTAAGTGGCTTCATGTAGAGCAATTAAGGAACACACACACTCCTGTCCATCTTTCATGACTTGGGAATACGACTGCCATACATACTCTAAATTTAAAACAACAATAACACAGTTTGGAGACGTTCCCTTAGCAACCAGTAGCCAGGAAAACAGAGAGAGGCCAGACTACACTGCACTGAAAACAAACTCCAGACCATAGGGGTAGCCAGACATGAGTGAAAGAAAGCAGCAGATACCACAGGGCAGAGGGAGATCATGCAGACTAACAAGATCATGCACACTGGCTGCTGCATGAAATCTTAACTGCTATTGTATGATTATGTGCACACACATACGTATGCACTTGCACACATTCTTCCATGTAAGTTTTCTAATGTTGCCATACACAGGACACTCCCAGAGCACCATATGTACTACACTCTCACATTCATCACACATAACTTACACTGCTTATCATCATTTGTATCTCTACGTATGTCTTTCTGACTCTTCATTCAGACCATTAGTACCCAACCTAAACATAAATCGTGTTCCTGGATCCCCAACCCCCTGCCTGCAAGTAATTCTTGATTTCTATTTTCTTACAAAAAGATTTGTACAGATTCAGTTTAACTTTACTATTAAAGCGATTAGTAAGCCTTTATATCTCAATGCTACATCTACTGTCTGTAAGAAGAAACTTACATGGTAATCATCAACTAATATTTTCTGACTGTCCAGCCTGCCTAATCAGCCATCATTGTACTATTACACATGCATATCTCAGGCAAGAGGTTTGGTGGGTTTCAAACTGGAGGGTAGGGTCAATCACACCACAGTCCCTTCCTCTTATTACTGTACTCATTTTTGCCAGCAATTGATTATCATGACTGTCCTCACAGTACATTAGTTTAGTTGTGCATTATTTGCTTCCAAGCTCCAAATTGAAGAACTGGGGCCTAGAAATTAGGCTACAGTAATTAGACATTGTAACAGACTATTTCCGGATATTGTGCTACCACATAATATGAATTATAGTAATTGCACACCTTGTTGCCATAGCTTCATATTTTGTGACTGATTATTTTCATGATGTCATTGTGATTATAGAATGTATTTCCAATTTGCTCATACTCGAGAGAGATCGACATGAGTGTGTGTGTTCTTTAATTGCTCTACAAGAAACCCATTAGTACAGACATACTCATGTGCCCACTGAGCACGTCTCAACAAAATCAGCGATCAATTAATGTATGGATTGTAAGTGCTGCAATGCTCACTGTCAGTCAAACCTACATGGACTGTGTCCTAAGTACGTACATACGTACGTACGCACTAAAATCAAATGTTAAAGTTATAGCTCTTCCATATTATCATATTTTCTCATCCATTACCTGTAGAACTATCCAAAATGAGTACAGGAAGAGGCTGTTGTATGGTTGACCCTACTCAACCCCACCAAACCTTTTGCCTGTACATTAGAGGCATTGCATGTAATGCACAAGCAGATCTTTAAGGTTGACACAACCTGATTGCTATTAGTAAACCTTCATGCTAATTACGTAGATCACTGCCAATATCCTTACTTCCGGCACAAACCATTATGTAATGCTACCTACAGGAAGGACAGTTGTGCCGGAGAAGTTTTCCATACCAATATAAGGCTTTGTACATTGCAGCTGACATGTGAAAACTATATAGAGATGGGGCTGTGTATGTTGTGTTTATGCTATCTCTACACCTCAACGCGTTTGCTTGCTTTATGGCACTTCCATCCCTACATCTTTTATTTAATTTTCAATTTTTAGTAAGCTATTGGTAGTCTACAGTTTGCCAGGCATTCAGTGCCTATCACTACAGTGATCAGTCATTACCTCATCAAGTGACTATTATTAGAATGCACCATGGCTTTCTTGTAATTAAATTTATAAGAATAAATGCCCTTATCTTGGAATGTGTATCATTCCAGCTGCTGTGTGTGTGCTCTAATGCAGCCATATCACTGTACTGTTTTAATTGCTCCACAAGAAACCCACTTAAACTCAGACATTCTCATATGCTTATTGAGCTGGTCTCAATAAAGGACAGGTGGGTTGGAAGATGGAAACTGCTATATAGTCTTCACTCACTCCTCCCCTCCCCTCCCCTCCCCTCCCCTCCTCTCCCCTCCCCTCCCCTCCCCTCCCCTCCCCTCCCCTCCCCTCCCCTCCCCTCCCCTCCCCTCCCCTCCCCTCCCCTCCCCTCCCCTCCCCTCCCCTCCCCTCCCCTCCCCTCCCCTCCCCTCCCCTCCCCTCCCCTCCACTCCCCTCCCCTCCCCTCACCTCCCCTCACCTCCCCTCCCCTCCCCTCACCTCCCCTCCCCTTCCTGCCTGTAACGAACTATTAACTTTATCACTATGTATAGCCTATTGATGTGTAGTTAATGTAAGGTACTGTTAATGGGTGCTAGTTATTGTTCTTTTTGTTTATTGTGTATGTTGAAGGTGTGATGTTCATTGCTATAAAAGGTTTGGTGTTGTATTATATGTAGTTATCCTCCATTATTGGGTTTGGCTGCAGGAGTTGAAGTTGCATGTGTAGTGGTATGCGCCTGTGTAGGGTTTGTGGCTCGGCTAGGCTACACCGCCCCACCCCACCCAGCATCTGGGTTGGATGTACTGAAGGAGGAGGAGCCATAGGAGGAAGGGGAGGGGCATGCCAATACACACCTCCAGATCACTGATATGTGATTAAGAGATATATGTGTGAAGACCACTGGCTCTCAAACATTATCGATACATGTTGGGGTAATGCTGTAGTCAGCCATATGTTGAATGGATGATGTAATGTACTACACTGAGCACAGTGTCTCTATGGCGGCAGTAATGCACCTCTTTATCTACAAGCTCAGAGTAAAGGGAGAGTTGGTTTAAGGCTGTATGAGAGACTGGTGATGAGGGCAAAGGATGGGGATGGGTAATTGGGGTCACGGTGGGTGCATGGGCCTGAGATCTTCAGGGGTCGGTATATGTGTGCGCACACACTTGTGACATTAGTGTTGTTTTAAAAGCTAAAAACAAAAAAAAAATGTTTTAAATACAAATCTAGTTAACTAACTAAAACTAATTCTCCAAAGGTGAGAATAAGCTATAGCTAAACTAATATTTTCACCAAAATCAACCCCTGGTTAACTAGACTCTAGTACTAAAACTGTTTTAGTAACCCTTTTTATTCATTTTAGTTGGCTAACTGAAACTAAATCTTCTTCTAAAACTAAATCTAGTTAGCTATGTAAAGCCACACAAAAAAACACTAGTGCGTATGTGTCTGCATGTGAACACTACAGCAGTCAGTCACATCTTACAACCCACCTATCCTTTATTGAGACATGCTCAGTGGGTACATGAGAATGTCTGTAGTAATGAGTTGTAGAGCAATTCAGGAACACACACACTCACGCTGATCTTTGGAGTATGAGCAATTTGGGAAAAAATCCCATGCATTAGTAACATTACAGTGATATGTCTATAGTAATTAGTTTAAGTGGACTTCTTGTAGAGCAATTAAGGAATACACACACTCACATTGATCTTTGGAGTATGAACAATTTGGGAAAACATTCTCTACATTGCAATGAAATGGGGTTAGTCTGCACATCTCCCTCTCAGTCTGCCCTGTGGTGTCTGCTGCTTTCTTTCTCTTAAGACTGGCTACACACCTTTATGGTCTGGAGTTTATTTTTTTGACTAGTTGTGATGTGACACACCATGTCTGCATAAAATTTCAACTAATATTGATCATGTACACACATAATATTATGAATTTGCTCGTGTTTCCTCACAGGCATGATGACAGAATATACAAGCAACTACTGGTACGTATACCCGAGTACATAATTACTTCTGAATCACTGTATTGTGAACCATGCAGCAAACTGCCTGCATGGCCAGCCCACTTGATTATGGAGTATGGTAGTATGTAGGATGGCACGTGGAAAAATGGCAAATTTAGAATTAAAGGAGAGGCTGCTAGCACCACCCTGGTGATACTGGTTTCGCAGCCCAAACCCTATAGTGTGAATAATTTTATAGGGCTGGGAACTACATTCGGAGAGTGTGAGGGTTATACTGAGCTGGAATGAAAGGGAGGGCCTCTAGCTTCACTGTGGCGATGTATCCCATACCAAATCCACTTTCCCCTCCCCTGTTGCAGATAGTCTGACAGAGGTCGTATTAGCCTCGTGCCCAGGCACTTTCTTTCCACGCAAAGAGCCTGGGCACGAGACTAAGGTCGTATGTACTTGCCTATAGAATTTCCCAATGGTCGGTCCAGACTTCAATGTCACAAAAATGGAATGTACATTATTTTTTATCCATATTCTCCGTAAACTGCTATTTATAGGAATGTGTGGCCAAATGTGCGGCTACGTAGCTTGCACTCCGGAGAACTACTACCTTACGTAGCTACGTAGTCTCACATGTACTATTTATCTTATACATCCCAGTTTATTAGTACTTATATTCATTGGGTACTTTTATTTGCATGCGCACTACTATTCAGGAAGTGGATAGCAGTACTTTTAATCGTAGGGTACTTGTAATTGATTGGAGTTTAATAATAAATGTAGTTAACATGAGAGGTATTTCCTGCTGCATAAATAGTCTGATTAGTATAAGGTCAAGGCAGTTCACACATGCTCACCAAGTTCCGTGCTGCCTCATGCTTGGCTCAGTTGGCTACTTGCTCAAAGTTGGCTGCTAGTTGAAAGATTATTCAACTCTCCACCCTGCCCTCCGTGTTCTTCATTTTCAGTTGTTGATTTGTTTTTGTTTGTTCTGTTTCTCCGCCCCGGTTGTTTCTTCGTCTTGGTGGACGTGATCCAGTGCAGAGATCCATTTTAAAAATTATATTTATTTTGCCTAAAGGACTGTGGGCTGTTCAGAGTACAACTATTTGCAAGTGTGTTGAAATTAATGGGTACCCTTTACAATTATAATGGGGTATAAGCAGCCAAAATTTCATGGAAACATGCATGTTTTTGTTCTTTCATGTTTACATTATACTTGGAAGCCCAAAACATGCATGTATTTTATCCATTTAGTGCCTCCTTTTACCCCCAACTTCATCATAATGGTAAAGGGTCTATTGAGCTTTTCTATCCTGAAGAAGCCCTATTGCTTGCTGTGCAGCTCCACTTACTTGAAGGCTTCGTCCTAGGCACTCTTGCTATTGATATTGATTGAATTTGAATGTAGTGATTAATTTTACCCCTTAATGGGTACTTACACTCCAGAGTACCAGAGTATATGGTATCCTATCCTCACCTAATCAGTGGGTGGGTCAATGTAGTTAAATAGTAAATGACTGCAGATGACACCCACTGTAGGAGGCCTGGGATTGAGGCTAGTAATCAGTAATAGTTAATTAGGATGCCATGACTCTTGTGTAAGTGGACTAGAATAGCGTGCGTGTGTGTGTGTATGTGTGTGTGGGGGGGGGGGTGGATTCTGGTACATAGCAATAATTGTCCATTCTCCAACGTGTACAGTACTAGGTAGTTGACACAATGAGGAGACATTAATTTGGCATCATTTAACAGTTAGATTATTCATGCACTGTTTATTGCCATAAGTTACTGTAGCTGCCAGTGATGTGACTATTGTAAGTACCCCGTCTCCTACACACAATCACATGCCAGTGTACTAATCAAGCTATTGACACTGAGCGATAAGGCGTGATATTTTAGCACAGCTAGGACTGATTGGTAGTTTGCTCAGTAAATTAACTTACTGATTATAAATAGGTACTACACTGTTATTTAATTTATTCTCACCTATGCTTTAGTTATCCATCCCAATGATAAATATTTTTTTCGCAAACACTTCTTCAGAAATTTGTTGCTTACATGCTTAAGAAATCTACAAACAAGAAACACAGAAACTATCGCACACTAAGTATAAACCAAGGGACTGTAGCTTAAAAGGACAGGGAAAAAGTATGGTGCAATGTAATCTCGAGGAAAAAAACAGAGTTAACTAAAAAATTCTCACCATAGAAAAACCCCAAGATTACAACAAACTACTGTAGTTACAACACTCAAGTACATGTAACTATTGTACGAAGATCTCATGACAAATCATTGAGTGATATTTTTGAAATGTGTTCAGTAGGCACATCACTATGTGATGGGAAGGATTTGTTTTAGTGTGTATGTACATGTATGTGTAGGTTTACAAACCTTGTCGCACTGAAAATTACAAGTGCATTGTATAGGCTGTATGAGAGATTGGTGATGAGGGCAAAGGATGGGGATGGGTGATTAGGGTCACGGTGGGTGCATGGGGCTGAGATCTCGAAGTCTGTATATGTGTGCGCACACACACGAGTGTGTTAATGTTGTTTTAGAGACTAAAATCAAAAAGTGTTTTAGTAGGAACAAATACAGATCTAGTTACCTAACCAAAACTAATTCTTCAAGGGTGGGAATAAGCTATTGATAAATCATTAATATTTTTCAACCCCTGGTTAAAACTGTTTTAGTAAACCTTTTTAGTTGGCTAACTGCTAATTTTCTTTTTTTTCTAAAACTAAATCTAGTTGGCTATGTAGAGTCACACTGAGACAACACTAGTATGTGTATGTGAACACTACAGCAGTTCACATCTTACAACCCACCTATCCTTTGTTGAGACGTGCTCAGTGGGCACATGAGTATGTCGTCCGTAGTAATGGGTTTGTGGACTTCTTGTGGAGCAATTAAGGAACACACACACTCACGTTGATCTTTGGAGTATGAGCAAATTGGGAAAACATTCTCTACATTAGTAACATCGCAATAAAATGGGGTTAGTCTGCACGTCTCCCTCTCAGTCTGCCCTGTGGCGTCTGCTGCTTAAGACTGGCTATATGGTCTGTAGTTTATTTTACTAATTGTAATGTGCATACGTATAATCTTAAATTATTGATCATGTGCACACATAATTATGCATTTGCTCATATTCCCTCACAGGCATGATGACAGTGCTCACTAATATACAAGCAACTACTGGTACGTATACCCAATTGCATAATTACTTCACTGTATTATGAACTAGCAAACTGCCTGCACAGCCTGCCCACCTGAACATGGAGTATGGTAGTATGTAGGGATGGCACGTGGAAAAATATAGTAACGTGCACAGGAATATGATGCTGATAGCAATGAAAAGGGAGGCCGCTAGCACCACCCTGGTGATATTGGTTCCCAGCGCAAACCTTATAGTGTGGCTTTCGATAATAGGGCTGGGAAACTACAGTCGGAGAATGTGAGCATGAAAGGGAAGGCCTCTAGCTTCACTGTAGCGCCGTATTCCAGAACAAACTCACTTCCCCCTCCACCGTTGCCGATAGTCCAATAGAGGTTGCATTAGCCTCGTGCCCAGACACTTTCCTCCCACGCAAAGAGCCTGGGCACGAGACCAAGGTCGTATGTACTTGCCTACCAGTAGAAATTCCCAATGGTGAGTCCAGACCTCAATGTCCGCATTATTTTTTACGCATCATATATTCCCTGTAAACTGCTATTTATAAGAATGTGTGGTTAAATGAGCCGCTAGCTTGCACTCAGTGTAACTATTACTGTATTGAATGGTGTGCGTGTGCGTGTGCGTGTGCGTGTGCGTGTGCGTGTGCGTGTGCGTGTGCGTGTGCGTGTGCGTGTGCGTGTGCGTGTGCGTGTGCGTGTGCGTGTGCGTGTGCGTGTGCGTACTGTGCGTGTGGGGTAGCAACAACTGCCCATTCTCCAAAGTTTACTGTACTGGGTAGTTGAGACAATGAGGAGACATTAAGTTGGCATCATAATTAATAGTTAGACTGTTCATGCACTGTTTGTTGCCATAGCTACTATAGCTACCTGTGATGTGGCTATTTATAAGTACCCAGTCTCCTACACACATTTACTGCCAGTGTACTAATAGGGTTTGCGAGCTATGACACTGAGCGATAAGGCGTAATAATATTTTTAGCATACATGTAGGATTGATTGGTACTTCGCTCAGTAAACTTACTGATTATAAATACTATATACCGTTATTTACTTTATTCTCACCTATGCTTTAGTTACCCATCCCAATGTACATGCAATATGTTTTTGCAATCACTTCTTCAGGAATTTGTTGCTTACACACTTGAAAAATCTACAAACAAGAAACAGAAATCGTACACTGCAGTAAAAAACCAAGGGACTATAGTGAGCCAATAATATTTTGATGGCAGTTGGGGAAAACGTCTTCAGCAATTTCAGCTGTGGCCATCTCCAGTTGCTCCTCAGGAGGACAGACCTGCCCCCCTCCCTCCAATACTGTAGCAGAGTAACTCACTGGTAGTGAGCTGTTGTCATGCTGGCTAGTCGCACCTTCCTGGCATGAAGTGAGCTGAAGTTCAGCAGCTAGAATGAGTGCAAGAACTGCGTACAAAACTTTACTACTCATTGTGGCTAAACAGCTTGAGTGTGATTGTTGTGAGTGGGACATGCCTTAATAGTCTAAGAATGAACCAAATGCACGTTCCAGTGGAGAGAGGTGAACATGTTAAAATTATTATCTGGTGCCACTGAAGATTAAAACAATACAGTGTATGGCCGGCAGGCAATTTCTGTGATAAATGGCTTTATTATAGCACACACACAGCAGCTGGGATGATACACATTCCAGACATCCTAAGATAAGCGTGAATTCAGTTACAGAAAATCCATTATGCATTCTAAAAATAGTCACTTGATGAGGTAATGCAGTACTCTATCTACTGTCACTGTAGTGATAGGCACTGAATGCCATAACAAACTTCAGACTACATACAAATCAGACATATTGGCCACCTTGCAGCTTAAAGCCTACGTACGTATAATGCCACCCATCAGCTCCTGTAATGTAAAATGCATTGAGAAGTCACAATTTACAAATATAAGTGCCAATCTGGACAAGACACGAGACTGATAGAGAAAAGGACAAGAATTACAAACGTATGCTTCAACTTACTACAAACAACCTTGTGTTGTTGGCCACATGGCATGGCGAATTAATGAAAACATGTGACTGACATGGCAAATTAGCAAAAACATGACATAGTTATAATCGTGTTTTCAGTAGAACGTACAATTTAAATGCTAACACAACAGCAGTTCACCTCTTATAGCCCACCTGTCATTAGGTGATATTGTTAGGACGTGCTCAGTCGGCACATAAGTATGTCTGTAGTAATGAGTTTAAGTGGCTTCGTGTAGAGCAATTAGGGAACATGTAGAGCTATTAAGGAACACACACACACGTCCATCTTTCGTGACTTGGGAATACGACTGCATACATACGCTAAATTAAAAACAACAATGATGTTTCAACACAGTTTGGAGACGTTCCCTTAGCAACCAGTAGCCAGGAAAGTAGAGAGAGGCCAGACTACACTGTACTGAAAACAAACTCCAGACCACAGGGGTAGCCAGGCAATAGGAAAGAAAGCAGCAGATGCCACAGGGCAGAGGGAGATCATGCAGCTTACAAGATTCTTAAGTTTTATGCACATTGGCTGCTGCATAAAATCTTAACTGATATTGCATGATTATGTGCACACACATATACATATATGCTAACTGAATATACTCATGTTGCTGCCGTAGCGCTTACGCCATTGACCACGCACCCACATACGCAGCTTACTAGATTCAAAAGTTTAATGCACATTGGCTGCTGCATGAAATCTTAACTAATATTGTATGATTATGTGCACACGCATATATATGGGGGGGAGTTTTGCAGAGTTTAGAACATTAGATGATATTAAGCACGTTATTATCCCATCCTCACCTAATCAGGTGGGCAGGCTGTGTAGGCAGTTCACAATACAGTGAAGTAATCATACACTCAAGTAGTTGTGTACGAGGTGGATGTATGGCGGTGTCGAGCATGACTGTGGGGTGAGTGTGTGCAAGTGCATATACGTATGTACAGATTGTTTAATTCTTCCATGTAAGGTTTCTAATGTTACCATACACACGGGACACTCCCAGAGCACCATGTACTACACTCTCACATTCATCACACATAACTTACACTGCTTATCATCATTTGTATCCCTACGTATGTCTTTCTGACTCTTCATTCAGACCATTAGTACCCAACCTAAACATAAATCATGTTCCTGGATCCCCAACCCCCTGCATGCAAGTAATTCTTAATTTCTATTTTCTTGCAAAAAGATTTGTACAGACTCAGTTTAACTTTACTATTAAAGCGATTAGTAAGCCTTTATATTTTCTATATCTCAATGCTCCATCTACTGTCTGTAAGAACAAACTTACATGGTAATCTTCAACTAATATTTTCTGACTGTCCAGATTACATGAGGTACATTTACCAAGTACCTGAGTGCCTAATCATTCATCATTGTACTATTACACATGCATATCTCAGGCAAGAGGTTTGGTGGGTTTCAAACTGAAGGGTGGGGTCAGCCACACCACAGTCCCTTCCTCTTATTACTGTACTCATTTTTGCCAGCAATTGATTATCATGACTGTCCTCACAGTACATTAGTTTAGTTGTGCATTATTTGCTTCTAAGCTCCAAATTGAAAAACTGGGGCCTAGAAATTAGGCTACAGTAATTAGACATTGTAACAGACTATTTCCGAATATTCATATAATATGAATAGTAATTGCACACCTTGTTGCCATAGCCTCATATTTTGTGGCTGATTATTTTCATGTGTTTATAGAATGTATTTCCAATTTGCTCATACTGGAGAGAGATTGACATGAGTGTATGTGGTAAATTAATTGCTCTACTAGAAACCCATTAGTACAGACATACTCCTGTGCTCACTGAGCACGTCTCAGCAAAATCAGCGATCAATTAATGTATGGATTGTAAGTGATGCAATGCTCACTGTCAGTCAAATGCACTAAAATCAAATGTTAAAGTTATAACTCTTCCATATTATCATCCATTACCTGTAGAACTATCCAAAATGAGTACTGGAAGAGGCTGTTGTGTGGTTGACCCTACTCAACCCCTCCAAACCGTTTGCCTGTACATTAGAGGCATTGCATGTAATGCACAAGCAGATCTTTAAGGTTGACACAACCTGATTGCTATTAGTAAACCTTCATGCTAATTACGTAGATCACTGCCAATATCCTTACTTCCGGCACAAACCATTATGTAATGCTACCTACAGGAAGGACAGTTGTGCCGGAGAAGTTTTCCATACCAATATAAGGCTTTGTACATTGCAGCTGACATGTGAAAACTATATAGAGATGGGGCTGTGTATGTTGTGTTTATGCTATCTCTACACCTCAACGTGTTTGCTTGCTTTATGGCACTTCCATTCCTACATCTTTTATTTAATTTTAATTTCTAGTAAGCTATTGGTAGTCTAGAGTTTGCCAGGCATTCAGTGCCTATCACTACAGTGATCAGTCATTACCTCATCAAGTGACTATTATTAGAATGCACCATGGCTTCTTTTAATTGAATTCATGAGAATAAATGCCCTTATCTTGGAATGTGTATCATTCCAGCTGCTGTGTGTGTGCTCTAATGCAGCCATATCACTGTATTGTTTTAATTGCTCTACAAGAAACCCACTTAAACTCAGACATTCTCAAGTGCTTAATGAGCTGGTCAAAGGACAGGTGGATTGTAAGATTCAAACTGCTGTACATGTAGTTTTCACAGACACATACCCTCCCCTGTCAGTGCCTTTCTCCAAAAATCTCTCTCTCTAGGTTCGAGCCCCATATGGCACTCGCAGCCACAACCACAAGAGCCAGTTGCGAACCCCGGTCCCGGTGCCACTTCGGTCACAAGCACTCCCATGGAGGTCGTCCGTACCGATTACCACCTTGACGGGACAACTGGTCATCCGACGCTGGTGATCGACCTCACCACGGCCACCTCCATACCAGAGACTCCTAAGCCCCCACTGTCCAGTGCTCCTCCCCGCCCCCCTCCTCCCCGGCTGGGGAGAAGAAGGCCAACCAGTAAGTGGACTGCATACATAATAGCTATGTAGTCATTTATGTGTACTGATACCCATATCATGGCTAGATGAATTCTCCTATTTTCATTGTGCCTAGTTGCACTCTCTACAAGCGGCCGGTTCAACCAAACAAATTCAGAATATGCCTATTACTGTTCCTTGATTGAACGGCTTTGTTGGGCTCGAGTACAGTGCAACAAAATTTAGTTTCTGTCCCAATTAGATTTGGATTGTTACGGTCTAAACAAGGTGCATATCGAATGAATCATGCCTGTACGATGTCTTTTGAACCTTTCTTAAGGTAGGAAGAGCCTCACCTGGAATCCACAATTCAAATGGACGGCTTTGTTGATAACATGAAAGTCTACCTCGAATTGACAAAAATATTGCATCTAACCAGACCTCCTGCTAAATAATCCACAAAAACGCAATTTCGGGTTGCTTTAAAATACGAGAAATTTTGGAATCTGCTAGAGCCCCACCCACAGTCTGGCAACAACACCAGTACCTACAGAGGACAGGCTACAAACGTAGGGATGCTTTTTCACAGGAATGCTTCAAAGCCAGTTTTACAGCCCTGAACGCATCCAACCACCCCAAAACCCTCATTTTCGCTATCCTGACTTTCAAAAAAAATTCGACAACCGCCCACGCTCACCCGACGAATTCGAGCCCTGCATTACAAACTTCAACCTACTCCCACAAAAAAAAGGGATGCGATTTTTCATTCACCCCTCGGTTTCTGAGAACCACCCACCAAAGCTCTCCCTATAAATCTCCACAGATTTTCACACAACTAGCTATTCGAGCTAATTAAAAAAAAATGGGCGGGGCCTACAGACCCGAAAGGTGACTAATCTAGCCTACCTGAGATGGGCAACAACCTGCCACTATCCGTCTGTCTGGCTGACTTCTAGCCACTTGAGTAGCCTAACAAACTTTCTACAACACACTAGCTAGCTATTCTGACATAAAAAGCCTACTCACGATTCTATAATGTCATATCTTCTTTTTAAAAAAAAAAAAAAAAAAAAAAAAAAGTGTTGAAAGCCAACATCAGAGTACTGCTCAACCACATCAAAGTGCCGATATCGCATATGAAAGAGCCGCTATCCACATCAAAGTGACACACCCCTCCTGTTGATTCCGGTTGCCGCCATGGGAAAATGCAAACATATCAATGAATCTAATTAGCGCCACGTGAGTGACGTCATCTCATTAATTATTCATGAGGAGAATCACGCGGATTCGAAGGTGAGGCTCTTCCTACCTTAAGCAATAGAACAGAAATGTAGTATGCCCTCAGTTGCTAGTGACTCATCTGAGACAGCTCCTTCGGCAGTTTTTAAACTGGATTAACGTAAAACAGTTAATAGTGTCCCCACTGTTCAGAGATTCTCTCAGTTGGCAGTACAATTCAAAAATCATCAATTCCAATTTTCTGTCTGAAATTTTTCTACCAAACTATTCACAGAAGATTACGACACTGTACATAGTCAATACCTCGAACATTTTCAAAGTACTGCTGAAATTGAGGTTGAAATTGAAGAATTATCATGACTGTCCTCACAGTACTAATAGTACATTGCTTCTGAGCTCCGCATTGAACTGGAGGCTAGAAATCAGGCACCATTAATTGATTAAACACCGTAATAGTTCTGGATATTGTGCTACAGTAGCTTCTGCATACGTATTATATGATTAGTAATTGCTTGCTCACCTTGTTGCCATAGTTACATATCCTGTGGCTAATTATTGTAAGTACCCAAATTCCTACACACATGCCAGTGCATAATAGTGTGATATTTAACTATAAGTTGTGATATTAGCACAGGATTGATTGGTACATTCCTCATGAACCTCAGGAGGACATGAACCCACTGCTGTGAAATTGCCACCCACCCAAGGATATTATGTATTTACAAAGCGTTTCCGCATCTTCACTTCAGAATTTAGTTGTTTAAAAATCTGATAACGACAAGCAAAAGATCTAAAACAGCTACACCAACAAATGGGTTAACACTAGAGTAGTAACTATCACAGACTGCAGGGACTGTAAATATAAGTATTTAGCCAAGGGCCAGCCCAACCCATGACAGGGAAATGTGAGGGGAAAAAACTCACCATAGAAAAACCCAATGTAAAAGACTACAACAATCTATTGTATACTACGTATATAACGACACTCAAAAAGTAGTTATTGCACAAAGATTTCAACCAATTCAATAGGAGTGTCCTCATTACTGAATGGTGACTGATCGGCACATATCCTGACTTCAATATCATCGGTTGTAGGCTCGGTTAGACTTTTACAGAAGAGCGGTGGATCATTCAGCTCGCAGCAAGTGCTTCCTGACCCACAGTCCTCTCCATCCCAGTGTGGGTCACCATCAGGGTAAAATACACCAGAACTCCAACTGCCAGCAACACCAGTCTCACAGAAGTAGTCCTGCCTCACAAATGATGGAATTGATTGTGTACTTTGACTATTGGTGCAAGGGCAGGTAAACTGAGAACCAAACTCCTGCTCTGTGAGTGAAGCAGCAAATGTCCAAACATGCTCTTTCTCTGTTCCACGTGTGATAACCACTCCATCCACAAAGGGGTCCTCTATTCTAGTGTAACTGTTACCTGAGTTGGAGTAGGCCCAAAATGCATCAGGATGCCTACCCTGGTAGCCTATAATTCTGCCACAAATGTGAGAAAATGTTGTAAGTACTTGTGTACAAAACGTTACTACTCATTGTGGCTAAACAGCTTGTGTCCAACTGCATGAAACTGTAATCATTGTGACTGAGACATGCCTTATACACTCTAGGAATGAGATAGTAAAAGCACCAATATATTCACACGTACCTGGACCATTGGTCAGAGGTACACAATTAAATAGCAGCTATCCAGTAGGGTGTGTGTGGCTGGCAATTTCTTCACAGCTGTTGAAGTGATACACAGTTAAAATGCATTCCAGCCTGTGAAGGTACAGTACTTTCTAATGATTAAAGTGGACACGCATTCCAGACATCCAAAGATTAGAGATTTATTCTCATGAATTCTGTTATAGGAAATTAAGGTATGTAGCCATTGTGCATGGTTTGTATGTGCAGTACCAGTCTATTACCTCAACCCTACCCTTCGCCCACCACATTTGGCATGTACATGTAATTATTGGCATGTACATGTAATTGTTGCACAAGTGAATGATCTTCAATTTAATGTTGGCTACACAATTGCTATTACTAAACTTCCATAGATTGATTTATTTTGTCTGGCCCAAGTGATTGTATATAAAAAAAGGTGGTTGCTAGGTGACAGTGCCTCACCATCAGGTCCATATTGATGTGGGCTCATGTGATATACTTGTAACTAACTTCATAAGAAATATACAATATACTTCTGTAGTTCAACTTGTCCAATGGCATGAGAATTAATATGAGGGCAATTAGGTATTATTATATAAAACCTATGCTCTACCTCTGGTATATGTCAACAAAATCTTATGACTATGTTGATTTTTTCAGCTGGAGCTTTGGAGGGTGGGGGGATTCCGTCTCCTCTCCCCCAAGTGTATTATAGCATTGTGGTGCATAAAACTGGTTCTCCAATAAGTTTCTCTTTCCAAAACCTTGTCTAAAATTTTCAACTCCTGTTTAGTTTACATGGTAACCTGTTGTTGCCCTGCATGGTTTTTGGGTAGGAATTTCTCGTTGCAGCCACCCCATCCTCAGCATTGGACTCTCTTATTGTTTTTACATTACATGTCACAGCAGCTGTTACTAGTGTCCTAATTCAGGGGTCTCAGTCAGAATCAATGAAAATAGTGTGGGAGGTGTTCTTGATTACCTACCTCATGTTGGCTTCCACTAGCACCATAGAACTGAACCACATTTGTTCTCGGCCATTACAGGGACTTTGCACAGTACACAGTACAAGTGTGTGTTTGGTGTGATGTCATATATTCCACTCCCACCCTCATGCAGGGAGGAAGACAAAGACCTCTACCTCCACCAAATCAGCAAGACCTTTTAATTAACCCCGACCAGGAATCACTGCTATCGGCAACACACTTCACTCAGACTGGGAGCAGCGTGCCAGGTCAGTGGCTGCTAGTGTACCACTGGGTATCACAAAGGCCGAACCTCACAGATACATTCATTGAGTGTGTACTCCTGTAATAGTGTATACATACATATTGAGAGAGAAATGAAAAGAGATCAGGGCCTAATTGGGAGTTGATTCCTAGTTTGTATTACAGGAAGCGATAGCTGTTTTTAGGTGACTGGAAGAAGCTTATTGTAGGTGGAGTATGGCAAGATTATAGTAGACAACATGTAGGACAAATCAGTAGTAGGTACGTAGGTCTTTTTATGCTCTCCCTGCTCTCATACACTGTGTGTCTGTGAGTGTGTGTTTGGTGATATGGTGGGGAGAAAGTAATAAAAAAATGAGCTGTGGCAGGGTACTTGTCCATTACTTTTTGAGTTACTAAGAGTTTATGGTTTGATTTTTTTTTGTTAGGTGTATCATGTGGTAGGATGTTCCATGCCAAAAAAAGTTAGTTCAATGAATGACCTAAACAGTGACCGATTCCGATGTTGCTGGTCATCAGGGGAGTTCCCAGGCTGATCATCGAACAACCACAGGTCTCGGCCCCTTTATAAGCTCCCGACCTGTGGTTGCCTACAGAAAGGGCGGGGCCACTCCCAGAGAGGAGTCTGGCACTTGACTCGAGTGAAATCCATCCAGCATATGTGAATTCTAGCACATAAATATTTTGTAATTTTGTGTTTTGTTACGCTTGTGGCTTCAATAATTGCAACCACTCTCCTTTTACCGTGCCAACTCGTAGTTACATATTTGTAAGTAAAGGATACCTCAATTTCTCAGCCATGTGGAATTCTCTTTAGCTAGTTTGGAAAATAGTGTCATGAATAGTATTTTGTGGATGTAAGTAGATGTACTCACCATACAGTAAGTTTCTCAAGTAGCAAGCTCTTGAAACATGTGCTTTCAATGCATTGATGTCATGCTGACTTTGTAGGGCTTAATTAGTAATCTGTGTGGTTTGGTGTGCATGCATGTGCCTGGTCCTGAATCCAGGCCTTGGTCTGAATAGGCAGGCATGCACACTTCTACAGCAAGCAATTTTTACCTATGAATTGCTGGACGATTAAGTGGCAGAGTGTGTGTGTGTGTGTGTGTGTGTGTGTGTGTGTGTAAAAGGGAGTTGATCAAGAATGCGGAAAACACATTACTGATGTATTACTTTGCTCATCCAATAATGCTTTCTTGATCCACTCCCTCCACACACATGCCCACACACCCACACACACACACACACACACCTGGTCCAATGATGTGTGAGGTCCACCATGAGCATATGCAATTTATCACTGTGAATTTTCCCATCTGGCACCCTGTGTATATACCGGCTTAGTCTCATACCCAGATCCCATCCCACACAGAATGGTCTGGCAACATTGCACAGGCTCAGCCTTCATAAAACTCCCTCAATTAATTAGTTATCTCGATTTACATTGCACACACTTACGTAGCAGTAATTTGCATAGCCTGGTGCTCTTGTGACATGCTAATTACTTTTACTGAGGCTTTTAGCATCATCTCCTTTCGTTGTTAACATTATACATACCTCATTGCCAGACCAACTTAAATTGTGAATACTGTGGAATGTATATTATGCTATTGTTTGTGTGCTCAGGTATGTTAGCTATAGGCCAATAATTGTCCCAATCACTGCCACAGGGTAAAGATCATGCAGACTCACACTGGCTACTGCATGAAATTTTAAGTAATATTGCTCACATTCACACAACAATCAAACACTCTTTTGTTAACCAGCACACTATGTACCTGCACAGCCTGCCCACTCAAAGCCACCTGATTAGCTGAGGATGGGATAGTAACAACAGCAAATTCCTATACAATAGCCATGGCAACAGCACAGTACCATTTCAATAGAACAGTGGGAAGGTATAAGTACACGTATTAGTTATTACAGGGAAGTGAGTGCCATATGCCAGATATGGGCTCCATATGACATCAGAGCATGAGGGCTGTTAGGCGTTATACTGTGTGTGTGCTCTGCGTCGTACTGTGTGTGTGCTCTGCGTTGTACTGTGTGTGTGCTCTGCGTTATACTGTGTGTGCTCTGCGTTATACTGTGTGTGTGCTCTGCGTCATACTGTGTGTATGCTCTATGTCATACTGTGTGTGTGTGTTCTGCGTCATACTGTGTGTGTGCTCTGCGTCATACTGTGTGTGTGCTCTGCGTCATACTGTGTGTGTGCTCTGCGTCATACTGTGTGTGTGCTCTGCGTCATACTGTGTGTGTGCTCTGCGTCATACTGTGTTGTGTGCTCTGCGTCATACTGTGTGTGTGTGCTCTGCGTCATACTGTGTGTGTGCTCTGCGTCATACTGTGTGTGTGTGTTTCAATTATCAAATGATGTGCTGTACACCTGATTGCCTAATTAGATAGGTACATGCATGTACATATACATATCCAAAAGCACTTGTATATGAGCATTATAGTTCCTAATTTAGAGGCAAGAGTTTTGGTTGAGTTGAAACTGGAGGGTAGGGTCAACCACACAACAGTCCTTCCTCTTATTAATGTACTCATTTTGGATAGTTCTGAAGGTATTGGATGTGAAAATGTGATCATATGGAAGGGCTATACGTATTACTAACTGTAGTTTTTTAATACTTGTTTTTAGTGAGTACGTAGTGCTACGTACACAGGACACAGTACGTACGTACACAGGACACAGTCCATGTGAGTTTGTAGCATTCATGGCACTGAAAATGTCGGGTGTGCCGTATAGGAACCCAAGTGACTGACAGTGAGCACTGCAGCAATTTACATCTTATATAATGCAAACTCAACAAGATTCGTACGTTTCATGCACACTGGCTAGATTATATATGTTCATTGATATCGTACACACACACTCATTTATTTTGTCCCACAATCATGGCAGTACCCTGCATTCACCTACGTAGTATACACAACCTGATTGCATGATTTCATGTACATGTACTTCACTGCATTGTGAACTAGCATACTGTCTGTACAGTTTGCCCAGTGGCACTCAAAGCCATGCGGTAGGATGGCAATTACCTGATTAACTACAACAGGAAATTCTTATACAGTAGCCATGGCAACAACACAATCCCACTTGCCAACCTTACCACTTTGTGCTATTGTATAAGAATGTATTGTGATTGATAGCCTATCCTCAGCTAATCAGTGGGTGGGTCAATGTAGTCAGCTAATCAGTGATTGTACAGTAGACAATCAGGATGCCATGACTGTGTACATTATCATACTTGTGCTAGAATGGTGTGTGTGGGGGGTGAGGGGTCATTCTGTTATCAGCAATTGTGTATAGCTTCCATTCTCCAAAGTGTACATTACTGCCCGGGTATTTGAGGCAATGAGGCTACATTACTTAGGCATCATAACGGCTAGACTTTTCATCCACTCCTTGTTACCATAGCTACGTACTATCCTGTGACTTGGCTGTTTATAACTACCCAGACTCCCACACACACATGCTAGTGTACTAATACTGTTTGCAGGCTATGATACTGAGCTGGAAGATGTCATAGTAATTAGCACAGGACTGATGGTACTTTGCTCAGTAAACTAACTGATTAAGTAGTACTACATGGTTATATAACTTATTCTATGCCCACCCAATGATGCAATACGTAATAACAAACACTTTGCATTCAGCAATTTGTTGTTTTTGTGCTTGACAAATCTAATAGTGTACAAACATGGACACAGAAAACTTTGCCCCCGCATATCTTGATGATCAAACAAGCTATGATTTTCAAACTTGGATTTTTTTCTTAAGTGTATTAAGGGCTACAACATATTTAGTCGCTAGGGGTAAAAAATTGTGCTCTAATTAGAATTTTTGCTATAGTGCAAGTGTGCCATTAAGGAGCACACATTCACGTCAGTTTCTGGAGTATGAGCAACTTGGGAATACATGGGAATACGTAAATTCTGATCTTCGCAATGACATCATGAAAATAGTTTAGAGACGTCCCCATAGTAATTAGTAGCCAGGAAAGCAGATACAGGCCAGACTACACACCTTGTTGCCATAGCTTCATATCCTGTGGCTAACTACATGTATAAGTACCCGACTCCTACACACACATGTCGTGTATTTGTAGGCAATGACATTTAGCTATAAGTTGTGGAAATATTAACATAGGATTGATTGGTACTCTCTTCCATAAACCCACTGTTCTGCAATACTTGAAATTGTTTCCTACCTAAGGATACCTATGAGCAAATGTGTATTTACGTAAGAAAAGCTTCCGCATCTTGATTTCAGAACTTTATTGCTTGAAAAAATCTGATAATGACAAACAAGAGAAACAACTACACCAACAAATGGGTTAACACTGAAGTATAATAACTATCACAAACTGCAGTATAAAACCAAGGAACTGTAAATAAAAATATTTAGCCAAGGGCCAGCCCAACCCATGACAGGGAAAAAACTATGGTGGAACTATACGTCAGCTGAAAAGAAAAAAAAAGCTCACCATAGAAAAACCCAAGATATAAGATTACAACACACTACTGTAGCTACATTTAATTTACAACACTCAAATAATTATTGCACAAAGATCTCAATCAGTTCAATGGGAGTGTCCTCATTACTGATCCCATTATCGCCACATATTCTCACTTCAATATTATCAGTTGTAGGCTCAGGTAGACTTTTACAGAAGAATGGCGGACCATTCAGCTCGCAGCAAGTACTTCCTGACCCACAGCCCTCTCCATCCCAGAGTGGGTCACCATCAGGGTAAATTACACCACTAGACCAATCACCAGTAATTCCAGTCTCACAAAAGTAGTCTTGCCCCACAAAAGAAGGAATGACTTGCGTACTTCGATTATTAGTACAAGGACAGGTATACTGAAAATTCAAACTAGAATCCAGCTCCGTGAGTGAAGCAGCAAATGTCCAAACATGCTCTTTCTCAGTTCCATGTGTGATAACCACTCCATCCACATAGGGGTCCTCAATTCTAGTATTTCTTCCAGAGGAGTAACTGTTAAATGCATCTGTAGATCCGAACTGGTATGCAATAATTCTACCACAGATTTGAGAAAATGAGATATTGTAAGTACTGAAATAGACTGAATTACAGCCACCACTTGTACTGGTTCTTCCACATGTCCTCGCTGGCTGTGTGACCTCTCTCCATGCTGGTGGACACTGGTGGGTAGGGTCAGTCATGTTGAGGTAGGCCACACGAGACCATCCTCCAACACTAGCACTGCTACAACTACACTCCCTGGTCATGTCGCAATAGACCCGAACAGCTGTTCCATTAGAGCTGGTGATCCAGTAGTACTCTGACGGGAGTTGGGGGTTGCACTGTGACACTTCAAGACAAGATGATGCCGGATTCTCCTGGACTTGACCTGGACAGTGTACATCAAGGATATCATTGCGAACAATATTCAAAACATCTTCAGCAATTTCAGCTCTGGCCATCTCCAGTTGCTCCTCAGGAGGACAGACCTGCCCCCCTCCCTCCAGTACTGTAGCAGGGTAACTCACTGGTAGTGAGTTGTTGTCATGCTGGCTAGTCACACCTTCCTGGCATGAAGTGAGCTGAAGTTCAGCAGCTAGAACGAGTGCGAGAACTGCGTATATAACGTTACTAGTCATAGTGGCTAAACAGCTTGTGTCGAACTATACCAGAATGGGATACTTTGTGACTGGGAACTGCACTCTTATATACTCTTTGTATGGAATGTAATTCCTTAACATGTAATATTGTTTACTCTTCTGTCAGAAATTAGAAATCAATTACTAGTTAAGCGGTGTCATTGATCTGCTTGTATGCACATTGTTTGGTAGCGAACTTGAAACTGAGACAATCCTAAAGCGATCATTGTTTATGCTCTGTGTAACTACTTGTAATAATTATCTCATATTCAACATTCCTGATGAAATTATTTATAACTCCATAATCATTCTTGTAGGTTGTACATGTATGTGTGTTTGTGGGAGTAGTTATTCCTACAACTGGATAGCTACACAATTCCTTGATATACACACTGCCAAGTACATGTGTAAACATACGTATGGCAAGAAAAGGGGGTGCATGTTAGGATTAAAAATGCAGGGTGAAATTAACTGTATCAGTATAATTGTTGTGTAAAACTACAGGTACTCTCAATGCTGTACTGCAAATAGTGTTCAGAACATCTTCGTCGGTTTCAGTTCTAGCCATCTCTTGTTGCTCCTCTGGAGGACAAACCTGCCCCCCTCCCTACTGTAGCAGAGTCATGCTGACTAGCTGTACCAAGTTCCTGGCAAGGATCAGCAGCTAAAATGAATACAAGAACTGTGTACAATGTTTTCTACTCAGTACGGGTAAACAGCTTGTGTCCAACTACATGAGTGTGATACTTTGTGACTGGGGAACTGTATGCCTTATATATGTACGTACAGCTGGTGTGTATGCATGCATCTTTTCAGAAAACCCATTGAACAGAGGAAGTAACTACATTGTAAATAGGCTACTACCAGTAGCCATGTTAGCTTCTAGTAGCCTAGCTTGCGCCAACAAGGGGCAGTGCCTGTTAGCATCCATGAGTGGTAAAGAATGAAGCCTGGTGCCCATGTAATAATTTAGTGGAGACAACTCACATTATGTGTAGGCCTGTTGTGTGTGCAGAGGAGTGAAAAAAAAATTCCAGTTAATGAATAGAATTTTTTGGTGAACCGATCACATTGCACACAGGTAGCAGTCATTTGCCTAGCCTAGTGCTCTTGTGGCATGCTATTTACTTTGTTGAACTTTTTAGCACCCTCTCATTTCACTGTTAGCATTATACACTCACTGCTATACCAACTTTGATGGTGAAATATATAATACGCTACCATCTGTGTGCTCATGCATGCTGCGAGCAAAGCCAATGATGGTCCCAATCATTTCATTTTACATACATACCTCGCTCCGGGCCTGCAAGACTGTGCAAAATGTGAAACTCTCCATCCTGTCCTATGTAGGTACTGGTGATGTTGTCAGACTGTGGGTGGGGCTCTAGCAGATTCCAAAATTTTCATTATAGTAAACAACCCGAAATCGCGTTTTTGTGGATTATTTAGCAGGAAGTGTGATTAAATGCGTCCTTTTCGTCAAATTGAGGTACCCTTTTATGTTCTCAACAAAGCCATCCATTTGAATTGTGGATTCGGGGTCTTCCTACCTTAAGTCACGTTCTGATAGAGAGAGATTCATAAACTAGCCTCGTGCCCACGCAATGAGCTTGGGCACGAGGATATACATAAACATGTTCAAATTAATAGTTTGGAACTATGGCTATTCCTGGAATAGCTCACAGTGAAAATTGTCATATTGATGAGTGGGTCTTTATTTGAGTTTCAATTGAGTATTCACAGCCAAGAGCCAGATTGGTGTGTGTGTGTGTGTCTGGAGGAAGTTCATCAAGAACATGAATAACGCATTATCAGTGAGATATACAATTACTGTATCACTTAATTTATGTCTTTTGGTCAAGAACGAAACTAATACAGTAACAAATGATTCACTATGTTTCCACATTATTGTAGCACTCTGTCTACATCAGAAACAATAACCATCTGCATTGGCTCACATCATTGATCAAATGTGAAACACATTCAGAAACACATTAGTGATGCATTAATTTGCTCATCGATAATGTTTTCTATGATCTTGATGAACTCCATCCAGACACACATACTTTCAACTTGGCTCTTAGACTAGTGTTTGAAACTCAAACAACAACCCACTGGACAATATTTGTAATCTTTGAGATTAGATCACTGTAGTATAGTGACAATTAGATTACTGTTAACACCTATACTTTGTTCGTTCTAGGGCCCCCCCCTGTGTTGTATTGTCCTTTTGTTGTCTTTGTTGTGCAGTCAATGTGTCAGTATCTTTGTAAGTAGATCTTTGTGCATTCCCCAATATATTTGTACTGTGTGTCTGTTCAGAGTTGAGTTTTACGCAGATCAGAATTGCAGTAAAGTTGAACCCGTTGGGAGAGTTAGCGGTCGTCTGAGCAGAGGCTCAGGACGACCGCTAACTCGTCTGAGCAGAGGCTCAGGACGACCGCTAACTCGTCTGAGCAGAGGCTCAGGAGGCAGTACGGATTAGTGGGTCCGCCGCAGAGGCTCAGGACGACCGCTATTTGAAAGTGATCATAGGTATATAACAATGTAGCCAATTACTTGCTGTACTGTGTACATTATTACGGTATTGGCTGTAGGTCTGCATCTATAACACAGACTGAGGTTGTGAATGTCTGTGCTTGTAGGTGTATATGCAAATACATGTACAAAGTGAGGGATCTTATAATCATTAGTGATGTTGTGGTATCTTTCCCTAACTTTCCAGTTTATCGGGGACTCCCATGGCAAGATGGTTTTCACAACAGGGAAATTCGATGAAGGGGAATGCAGCCATCAAGATCACCAGAGGGTAGGGCAGACATGCACATACGCATACACACCCACATCAATGTATGTACACACATACACATGCACATGCACACACACACGCACACGCACACACACACACACACACACACACACACACACACACACACACACACACACACACAAACATGAAGACACACACAGATATAGCTCCTTCCTGCATACAATTCATCCAGACACTATAGCCTGTCCTACATGTACTTCTTGACAAAGCCATTGAAGTGTGAGGATGAGTCCATTTAGTAAGTGGACTGGGCACACCCTGGTATTTAGTGGAGGAGAGAAAAGGTGGGGGAATGGGTTTATTACTAGAGCAGAGTTGTGCAGCCATGATGTAATAGTGCACAAAGTATGTGGGAATTCAGTTGCACTCTGTGTACACAGGAACCAACCACTACAGGAATTCTAACCCTTTCATCCTCAGCAAATCAGTGGCAGGTCAATGATGTCAAGTAGCAATGAGTAGCAACTATAAACAGCTATTATTTTGATAATTATGCATTGAGAGTCTGGGATTGTAGGTAGTGTGTGTATGTGGGGGGGGGGGGGAGAGAAGGTGGAAGTGTTTTTCTAGAATATCAACAACTTTCACTTGGTATATACACACTAGTACTGCCAAGTGTAGAGGTAAGGCCGGCGCGCTCGCGGCCAGCCGGCCAGTATTACAAACTTTGGACTGACAAACCTACCCGCAAGCTGATCGAGAGCCATGTTTGATCACACCAGGCACATTTTTATTGACTTTTTCCCTCCCACTTGCCATTGTAACTTTCAGGCTCTTTTTACAGGTTCTGATCTTTTTCATGTCTAACTTTACACATCATGTAATTTGAATTTTATTTGGTATACATCTGGTGCCTGTTGAACTTGCATAGCTTGAAACAAATTGGTGGGCATCTGGTAACTGATAATTAGTGCTACTCATGTGACCTTCGACGAATCAGAAGTCTCAAACTCGATCACATGACCGCACGTTAAATCGATTAATGCACACTTAAGTGTGCATTAACAAAATTAGGGTTAGGGTTAGAGTTAGGGTTAAGGTTAGGGTTGGGATTCAGGGTAGAAACCGGATCCCCAGCACCACTCCCAACACCATCCCCTCCCTCTTCGGGGGACATCACTCGAGGCACCCTGTTGGGCGGCGTGTCGCCGAACGGGGTGGCGTCTTCGCGGCGGCGGATTCGGGTAGTAGGCGTCATCATCATCAGCGCAGGTATCGTCCCGGTCGTCGTCTCGGTAGCGGGCATCGTCCTGGTAGCGGGCATCGTCTCCTGCACTGCTGTCGTCTCCATAGTCGTCTTGTCTGGGTTGGTGAAAGAAATCGTGTGGTGAGTCCTAGAATTCTTTAGTGTTGTTTTTGTCGGTCGGTGTCGTCGGCGGCTGGCGCGTCGTAAAATTATGAGATAGATAACTCAAGCTTTAATTCCAAGCTTTCGGCATATGGGAATAGCCTTCTTCAGGGAGTGGATAATGAAAGATATGGGTGAGCTTAAATACTCTGTGAACAGGAAATAGCCAGCTGTCAGAGGTGTGCAGGAATGTCCTTGCCGGGATGGGATGGTGTTGGAGGTGTGCAGGAATGTCCTTGCCGGGATGGGATGGTGTTGGAGGTGTGTAGGAATGTCCTTGCCGGGATGGGATGGTGTTGGAGGTGTGTAGGAATGTCCTTGCCGGGATGGGATGGTGTTGGAGGTGTGTAGGAATGTCCTTGCCGGGATGGGATGGTGTTGGAGGTGTGTAGGAATGTCCTTCCCGGGATGGGCGACATGAACCTGGGCCCAAGTTAGTTCCGTAGAACCCAACTTGGGACAACCAGGCAGGGGTGTTGATACAAACAAAGAAGATTAAAGGGTGATGCTTGATGACTCATAGGGGTGATTTACAATATAATTTTTTAAGGGGGGATTTATAATATAATTTTAAGGGGGGATATAATAACTATAATAACGACATCAGAAGCTGGTACCGCTTCGACATCAGAAGCGCCAGGGAATGAGGTATATATATGGGAAGAGTAAAGAATTTGTACAAAGCTATGTACATGTAACAGATGAATCAGCATAAATTTAAAGCATAGCCAAGAATGGGAAATCTTTCCGAGTCACGTCTCATGTAGATTTGTAGCGTTTATGGCACTGAAAATGTCGGGTGTGCTGTATAGGAACCCAAGTGACTGACAGTGAACACTGCAGCAATTCACATCTTACAATCCATACGTGTTTTGGTGGAGACGTGCTCAGTGGGCACATGAGTATGTCTGTAGTAATTAGTTTAAGTGGCATTTATGGCACTGAAAATGTCGGGTATGCTGTATAGGAACCCAAGTGACTGACAGTGAGCACGTACTGCAGCATTTTGCTCATTACAATCCATACATAATATTCGATCACTGTAGCAATTCACAACTTAGCAACCCTACATATTAATGTTGAGACGTGCTCAGAGGGCTCATGAGTATGTCTGTAGTAATGAGTTTAAGCGGGTTCTTGTAGAGCAATTAAGGAAACACATACTCATGTTCATCTTTCAAGTACAGGCAACTTGGAGTACATTCCATAAATTCATACAATCGCAATGACATCACCAAAGCAGTTAAACATTCCCTTAGCAACTACATGTAGTACCCAGGAAAGCAGAGAGAGGCCAGACTACACTGTACTGAAAACAAACTACACACCATAGGAGTAGGCACATATAGCCAGGTGTAAGAAAGCAGCAGATACCATGGGGCAAAGGGAGATCGTACAGACTCACTGTTTATTAACATTTGAATCACAAATTAAATACACACTGGCTAGATCATATTGTCATTGATAATATACACAGACACTCACTTACATACACTTCCCCAACAATCATGACGATGCCCTGCATTCACCTATATAGTATACAACAACCTGAATGAGTGCATGATTACTTCACCCCGTTGTGAACCAGCATCTATCTGCACAGCCTGCCCACTCAAAGCCACCTGATTAGCTGAGGATGGGATAGCAACAACAGGAAATTCCTATACAATAACCATGGCAACAACACAGTATCAACAAGAGCAGTAGGAACTTATCAGTACACACATCAGTATTGCAGAGACATTTTTTTTTTCATTTCAGATAGGAATAATTATGATATTCTGATCAAGTAGCAACCAAAACCAGATTTCTGTGTTGAATTACTACGACTGGAAGTGAGGTTCTGCTCGCTCCGCTGTCACATAATGTACTACGTATAATATACCTGATTGCCTGATTAGATACATACATGTACATATCTAAAAGCAATTGTATGTGTGCATATGTTCAAGCAAGAGGTTTGGTGGGATTGAAACAGAAGGGTAGAGTCAACCACACAATAGTTCCTTCCTCTTATTACTGTACTCATTTTAAAGGGATGAGAAAATGTGATCATAACACAATCCATGTAGATTTGTAGCGTTTATGGCACTGAAAATGTCGGGTGTGTTGTATAGGAGCCCAAGTGAATGACAGTTTACACTACAGCGTTTCACATCTTACAGTACAACCCACCAGTCGCTAATTGATTTGGTTGAGATGCGCTCAGTGGGCATAATCTGAGCATGCATGCATGGCATTCCCTACGGACCAAGAGCCATGTTTGATCACACTATGCAGGTAGCCTCGTTCCCAGGCCCGCAACTTTTTGATTGCACACAGGAAGGCACCCTTCATGCGCCCGAAAAAGTTGTTGTCCTGGGAACAACGCTACACCCCAGGAATTGTATTACACGTTTTCCCTCATCTCACTTGGTACTGTAAATTCCTGGCTTTTTTTACAGGCTCTGGTCATTGTATGTCTCACTACACACGTCATGTAATTTGAATTTCATTTGTAGTTTAGAATGTGACTTAGCACTTGCCTTCCTTTATATCTCTTTGTCAACACTAGCGTGGCGCTGGCACCAATAAACAAAATGACCAGTTTCATTACCAATAATTTGTTTATGTATGTGGTGTAGCGTATGTTATTGCTTCTACAGCATTTGTTAACTATATGGAACTTTAGTTTCAGAATGTGACTGTACAATAGTGTCCTCGCTGTTCAGAGATTCTCTCGGTTGGCAGTACAATTCATGAATAATCACAAAGTTCAATTCCAAATCTGAATTTCAACAGAATCTGGAGTGCTATTCATACCCTGAAGCCTGAAGAAGACTACAGCACTGTGATGTGTGGTGTCATATATTCCACTGCCACCCTCATGCAGGGAGGAAGACGAAGCCCTCCACCTTGACCAGATCAGCATGGACTTTGACCCCGGCCAGGAGTAAATGCTGTCAGATACACACTTCCCTCAGACTGGGAGCAGCGTACCAGGTCAGTGGCTGCTAGTGTACCACTGGGTATCCCAAAGGCTGAACCTCACAGATATATTCATTGAGTGTGTACTCCTGTAGTAGTGTATATGTTCACAGCTGTATGTTCTTATTAAATTCTTGTCAGATTGAAAGCCACTTATGTTGTGTATAGCTTGTAGGACAAACCAGCAGGTAGAAGTTTTTTATGCTGTCAGTGACTCTCATGCATAGTGTGTGTGTGTGTGTGTGTGTGTGTGTGTGTGTGTGTGTGTGTGTGTGTGTGTGTGTGTGTGTGTGTGTGTGTGTGTGTGTGTGTGTGTGTGTGTGTGTGTGTGTGTGTGTGTGTGTGTGTGTGTGTGTGTGTGTGTGTGTGTGTGTGTGTGTGTGTGTGTGTGTGTGTGTGTGTGTGTGTGTGTGTGTGTGTGTGTGTGTGTGTGTGTGTGTGTGTGTGTGTGTGTGGACAAGTGTGTGTTTGGTGTGATGTCATATATTCCACTCCCACCCTCATGCAGGGAGGAAGACGAAGACCTCTACCTCGACCAGATCACAAGAACTTTGACCCCGGCCAGGAGTCACTGCTGCCGGCAACACACTTCCCTCAGACTGGGAGCAGCGTGCCAGGTCAGTGGCTGCTAGTGTACCACTGGGTATCACAAAGGCTGAACCTCACAGATGCATTCATTGAGTGCGTGCTCCTGTAATAGTGTATGTGTACATACATGTATATATTGAGAGAAAAATGAGTATGAAAATACGGGATTCGTGCAGGCAACATGCACGTTCGCAACTGTATGTTCATATTAAATTCTTGGCAGATTAAAAGCCACTTGTGTTTTTAGCAGGGGACTGAAAGAAGCCTATTGTAGGTGGATTATATTATGAGTATAGTAGACTGGGTCCCGTTTGTAAAATGTAGTGCAAGATATGTCTCTGCTAGAGACTTCTAGTTTAAAAAGGTTCCTGGGTGGTTTTTAGACATGACATGTCAGACTTGTTAAATAAACACAAATGTACCTGAGGTTGAACTGAGTCATGTACCACCGTGTTACTGGTAGGGCAGTTCTTGCTTGTTAGGACAAACCAGCAGATATCAGTCTTTTTATGCTGTCAATGACGCCCATGCACAGTTTGTGTGTGTGTGTGTGCAGGGAGGAAGACGAAGACCTCTACAGTTTATAACTGTGAATGTCCCATCTGGTACCCGGAGAACGAGACAATTGATAAGAGAACTTAGCTAAAAGTGGACCAAAACTTTTTACACGAATCCATATTAACTCTACAATCACATAGGCTGTCACATGACTGTAGAATTACTGCGCATCCATGCCGTTGATTCAGAAATAGGTATCCCAATGCATTTGTGGTATACAGGACAGAGGGAGATCATGCAGACTCATTGTCCCATTGTTCTAGTTTCATGCCCACTTGGTTACCTTGCATGGCTACATCATATTTCCATTGATAGTGCACACACACCCTCGCTCCACGACGATCACGACAGTACCCTGTTGTACATTGGAACCCCTCTTAAAGGACGCCCCTGAAATAAGGACACCTCTCTATACAGGACACTTCACAAGGTCCCCAAGGTGTCCACATTAGAGTGGTTCCAATGTATATAACTGCCTGAGTGCATGATTACCTCTGTCACTGTATTGTAAACCAGCATACAGCCTGCCCACTCAAAGCCATGTGGGTAGATGGGCAATGGCCTGATCAGCTATGTACAACAGGAAATTTACCCTGCGGCGCGTAGGCGGTGGCGGGGTTAAGCAATTGGTTCTGTCTGTCCGTCCGTCCGTCCGTCCGTCTGTCCGGTGTCTGTCCACTCAAAAATCGGGCTATCTCGCGATTTACAGGGTTAAGCGATTGCTAAACACGACAGTAACATTGAAATCAAAAAAAAAAATGTCCGGGTGTGTACCTGATAGTTGCCAAAGTGGTTCCATTCGCTGTATCTGCAGCTCTTTCTTATTTAACAACGGTGCATTCTGCCATTTTAATACGGTCACAACTAGAATACGATAGAGGCCGGGCATATACGGACTCTGGTCACGTGTTCATATTGGCAATCAGTTACGCCCACCACTTCCAATAGGATATACAGATATATACGCATACACGAGCGCTGTACACTCTGCGTGCGGATACACAGCCAGTGATATACATGTACACTTTGCCAACTACTCCATCAGCCCAGTCTGCAATCCTGCCAGGTCCAAGTTGTGAATTATGCACCGCGGGGTATGTCTCTGCTAGAGACTTCTAGTTTTATACAGTAGTCATGGCAACCACATGGTGCAATGTAAGCAGAACCATTTGACTCATACTTGTCCAGAGGAGGGATATGGTTTTCACCAGTAGGTGTATTGGTATAGAATGACCGATCTCAACATGTTCCCCAAAAATAAAGTTCATTGGACAGCTGGTTAGCAGCAGTTTTTTTGCATCAGGACTATCCACCAATAATGGTGCAGGGGATATTGTATTGGTATGCATTTATAACCCCCAATTGTTTTGTATAATAAACTCGTTATAGTTAATTAAAGTTGAAAGTTTGGGAGCTATAATTCTATCCCATTCTATCCCATCCCATCCCACTTATCCCATCCCAATCCTACAACCTTACCGTGTTGTTACCATGGTTATTGTGTAGGAATTTGCTGTTGTTGCTATCCCATCCTCAGTGCCCACTCACCCCTCAATGCCCTCCATTCACCTCATACACAACTACATGTGTGAAGGGAGTGGATCAAAAATGCAGAAAGCACACGCATTCCTGATTACTCCCTCCTGACACACACACAAAATGATGGCACCATGACCGTACACATGGTTCCTAGCCAGGAAAGCAGAGAGAGGCCAGACTACGCTGTACTGAAAACAAACTCCAGACCGTAGGAAAAGCCAGGCATGAGTGGAAGAGAGCAGCAGATACCACAGGGCAGAGGGAGATAATGTCCCATTGTCCTATTGTTCAAGTTTCATACACACTTGGTTACATTGGCTACATCATATTTCCATTGATAACGCACACACACACTCACCCCACAATCCTGCATTAACCTAGTACAATGAAACCCCTCTTAAAGGACATCCCTGAAATAAGGACACCTCTCGATCTATACAGGACACTGCACAATGTCCCCAAGTTGTCCACATTAGAGGGGTTCCACTGAATACAACTTCCCGAGAGCATGATTATTTCACTCTGTTATAAACTATCTAGCTATCTACATGTAGCTTCAATGCTCCAAATTCAACAGCTATAGCTGAACCAATGAGGCTACATTAATTAGGCATCATGGCGGTTTTCCAGTTCTTGTGCACTCCTTGTTTGCCATAGCTGTACATCCTGTGGCTGCTTATAAGGAAACAGAAAATTTTTCACAAAAGCCATGGCAACAACTGGTTACCTGGTTACAGGTGCAAAGTACATGTGTGTTCAGAGGGTACAGGAGTATATAAGAATTATATTACCTAATCAGAAAGACCATCTTGATGTAGAATTGTCAATCTCAAGCTAATCCATGAGAGTAACTCGTCGGAGAGCAGGTTAGTACCAGTTAATGTGCATCACAAGATCAGAGGAGGTAGGACACAATTCATATAGGGGATAGTATCTCACCAACTGGTCCACACTGAAAATGACCTGCAGTTTATCTCACCTTCATTGGAGGAAAGTCCAGAATGTTGTTCATTATACGTACCTCCCCAATGAGTTTTCTCTTGGACTCAGAATTAGATGTTACAGTCTCTATGGATCTGCTGGTGATATATTCCACAACATCCATGTCCAACCTCCTCTGGACATTAGTATACTGTTTACATTGTACCCGGCTTTTGCCATGGCTACTGTATAAGAATTTCCTGTTGCAGCTGATTAGGTAGGCTGTGCAGGTGGTATCCTTGTTCACAATGCAGTGAAGTGATCATGCACTCAGGTAGTTGTGTATGAGGTGAATAGAGGGCATTGTGGGGTGATCGTTGTGACTGGGACATGCCTTATATACGCTAGGAATGGGATATTAAATACCAAATTAAGGCACGTTCCAGTAGAGAGAGGAGGACATGTACAAATTAATAGCTGGCGTCACTTATGATTAAAATAATACAGTGTATGGGGGGCATAAACAGCTTTAAATTTATTACAGCACACACACACACAGCTGCTAGAAGATACACATTCCGGACATCTTAAGATAAGCATGAATTCAGTTACAGGAAAGCCATTATGCGTTCTAAAAATAGTCACTTGATGAGGTAATGCAGCACTCTACCTATCACTGTAGTGATGGGCACTGAATGCCATAGCAAACTTCAGACTACATACAAATCAGACGTAATAGCCACCTTACAGCTTAAAAGAAATTAAACCAAATCCACCCATCAGCTCTTATGATATACGTAGTAAAATGCATTAAGAAGCCACAATTCATAATTAATCTGGACACGACACGGGATTGATCAAGGAATGGACAAGAATTGCAAACTATGCTTCAACTTACTACAAACAACCTTGTGTTGCATGGCCACATGGCATGGCGAATTAATGAAAACATGTGACTTACATTATTACAATCATGTTTTGGGTAGGAACGTACAATTTAATGTTAACACAACAGCAGCTCACATCTTTTAGCCCACCTGTCATTAAAACACAATTTTATGTCAGTCACAGAGCTTATTATTAATCCACCATGCCACGTGATTAGGTGATACTGATATTGTTGAGACGTGCTCAGTTGGCACATAAGTATGTCTGTAGTAATGAGTTTAAGTGGTTTCGTGTAGAGCAATTAAGGAACACACATACTCACATCCATCTCTCGTGACTGGGGAATACGACTGCCGTACATACTCTATTCCTGTCCTACAAATGATGGAATTGATTGTGTACTACTGGTGTAAGAACAGGCAAACGCCGAACCAAACAAGAGGTTCAAATTGGTGGGTTTCAAACTGGAGGGTAGGGTCTGCATGCATGCAACCACACCAGTCTTATCACTGTACTCATTTTTGTCAGCAATTGATTATCGTGACTATCCTCACAGTATGTTGTGCATTATTTGCTTCCAAGCTCTAAATTGAAGAACTGGGGCCTAAAGAATTAGGCTACATTGATTAGACATCGTAACAGATTATTTCCGGATATTGTGCTGCCATATATCTAGCTAATATGAATAGTGATTGCACACCTCGTTTCATATTCCGTGGCTGATTATTTTTGTGATGTCATTGCATTCATAGAATTTCCAGTTTGCTCATACTCGAGAGAGATCGACGTGAGTGTGTGTTTTCTTTAGTTGCTCTACAAGAAACCCATTTAACCTCATTACTACAGGCATACTCATGTGCTCAATTTGCACGTCTCATTGAAGTCTACGTTCAATCAATGTATGGATTGTAAGATGTGTGAATTGCTGCAGTGCTCACTGTCAGTCACCTGGGTTCCTATACAGCACACCCGACATTTTCAGTGCCATAAATGACACAAACCTACATGGACTGTGTCGTATGTACGTACTACGTACAATCATATGCACTAAAATCAAAAAGTAAAGTTATAGCCCTGCCATTTTCTCATCCAATACCTTTTGAACTATCCAAAATGAGTACAGGAAGAGACTGTTGTGTGGCTGACCCTACTCAACCCCTCCAAACCTTTTGCCTGTACATTAGAGGCATTGCATGTAATGCACAAGCAGATCTTTAAGGTTGACACAACCTGTTTGCTATTAGTAAACCTCCATGCTAATTACGTAGATCACCGCCAATATCCTTACTTCCGATTATGTAGTGCTGCCTACAGGAAGGACAGTTGTGCCGGAGAAGTTTTCCATACCAATATAAGGCTTTGTACATTGCAGCTGACATGTGAAAACAATATAGAGATGGGGCTGTGTATGTTGTGTTTATGCTATCTCTACACCTCAACGCGTTTGTTTGCTTTATGGCACTTCCATCCCTACATCTTTTATTTAATTTCAATTTCTAGGCACTCAGTGCCTATCACTACAGTGATCAGTCATTACCTCATCAAGTGACTGTTATTAGAATGCACCATGGCTTCTTTTAATTGAATTCATGAGAATAAATGCCCTTATCTTGGAATGTGTATCATTCCAGCTGCTGTGTGTGTGTGTTGTGTTCTCTAATGCAGCCATATCACTGTATTGTTTTAATTGCTCTACACTTAAACTCAGACATTCTCAAGTGCTTAATGAGCTGGTCTCAATAAAGGACAGGTGTCAGGTGGATTGTAAGATTCGAACTGCTGTAGTTTTCACAGACACATACCCTCCCCTGTCAGTGCCTTTCTCCAAAAATCTCTCTCTCTAGGTTCGAGCCCCATATGGCACTCGCAGCCACGACCACAAGAGCCAGTTGCAAACCCCGGTCCCGGTGCCACTTTGGTCACAAGCACTCCCGTGGAGGTTGACGTCGTCCGTACCGATTACCACCTTGACGGGACAACCGGTCATCCGGCGCTGGTGATCGACCTCACCATGCCCACCTCCGTACAAGAGACTCCTGAGCCCCCGCTGCCCAGTGCTCCTCCCCGGCTCCCTCCTCCCCGGCTCCCTCCTCCCCGGCTCCCTCCTCCCCGGCTCCCTCCTCCCCGGCTCCCTCCTCCCCGGCTCCCTCCTCCCCGGCTCCCTCCTCCCCGGCTCCCTCCTCCCTGGCTCCCTCCTCCCCGGCTCCCTCCTCCCCGGCTCCCTCCTCCCCATACAGATCCTGCAGTGGCCATAGAAACGCCTACGGCCATGGAGCCGTAAGCATATAAAGACTTTTGCATAATTACTCTTTACTGTGCGAAATCATTTCTGTACCTCCCATGCTTTTTCATGTCCATGCAACTACTCTCATTTTCACTCCTCCCAGTTGTAGCCGACCCCGCCGGAAGAGTTACCGCAGGCTCGGAAGGCGCGACGACAGCTGTTGTCGCTGCAGCTGGAGATTTGCGAAGTGGGGAGAAGGCAGCCAACCGGTAAGTGGACTGCATACATGATAGCTATGTAGTCGATTATGTGTACTGATACCCATAGTATGGCTAGATGAATTCTCCTACCGTAGAGTACGTATCAAGCGCCCACCATGTATTAAGCGCCCACCCCCCTCTTCAGCGTCAACTTCCTGCAAAGGGTACGTTTATTCACGTTGTATCCGCCCACTCGAACGCGTTGCAAACATACGATGCGAAGTGAGGAAACAAGGTAAGTGTAGCCTTCTTTAATCAACTATTGAAGCATATGTATTAGCACGTGAGAACTGAGCCACAAAAGGGCCGGCCACGCCATGCGCAGCACGCAGTATAATTGCATTCCTAAGCGTGACACATACATATATATATATATATATACAAACGCTTGCTGAGATACGATGCAGGATTAGTTGCCTCGCGCTAAGGCGCTCGGCAATAATGTGTTGTATTTCCTTATAGGAATGTGGACGTACTTGGGATTGGTTCATCTCGAAATGACTGTCTGATCAGTGGATCACTGCTGCCAATGGGGCTCACAATAAAAATCAGGATCATGTTGTAAGTGTGTTGTGTTTGAAATGAATCAAATTCTCAGACCTTGCTGTGTCAATGTTAGCCTCGTGCCCAGGCTCTTGCGGGGGAGGAAAGTTAAGCCTGGTATACACAGCTTGTGCATGCTGGGTCCCCCAGGATTTCTTCTGGGAATTTGGATCCACCCTTCATGGTACTGCCGTCCATTGCACTAGTGTAGTGGACGAGTTACAAGCACCTTGGGAGTGATTCCAGGGTTTCATACATGGGGGGGGGGGGGGGGGCTGGGATTTTCCCCCTCCAGCAAGAGTTTCCCCCCCCCCCCCCCCCCCCCCCCCCAGGATTTTGAAAAATATGATGGCATCATAGCATCAAAAAAAATGGCAGCTGTATGAAACCCTGGATTCTATATGCATGCCTAGAAAGTGATTGCTAGTTTGATTCTTCAATCTCGTTTGCTTCTGGAAAGCCTACAAGACCAGCACTACAACTGAAAATCCAGCCTCTGCCAAGTGATTCCGAATTTTCATGGTAAGACATAACTATACCATAGCCCTAGTGGATAGAAAGGTACAGGTCTTATTGCTTTTTTACAACTGGTTTTAAAGCCATTCTTAGTTAAGAGAAAGGAGAATGACATAGTTTCCAGTTCTTCCGTGTATACTGCCTCCGTACTACTCCTTGCCACCCGGCTGAAGTCACGGATACATTTACTGACTCTTTTCCAAAATTTCTTGATGCGTACACAAACAGTATATATACCCAACTCTACATTCTTCCCCTAGGCACAGGGCTATATCAATATGTTTCTGTACCTCCCATTACATGCTTTTAGTACAGCTTCAGACTTTTTGTCTATTGATATTCGTGGGCAGGGAGACTTAGCTAATTATGTCTTTAGGCAAATACACCATGTTACATAGTTAGTGTGTGTTGTGCACGCTTGGATTCAACCCCCAAATACATAGGTTAATTCATGTGCATTTTGTACATGAGACCTTTATGCCCCCGCTTACCTAGGTCGTATAACTTGGACTTTTCGTTCTGCACCTGTGATGAAGAGCTTATAGCATGTCGTTCAAATAACATTTCACACCCATGTTCGTCTACCCTGAGCAGCCTCGTATCCGGGCCATGTGGCCTGGATACGAGGCTGATGTTCATTTCCTGTTCATTTCTAAGACATCGTTATCTATGTTTATGCAACAGCTCATCATCTTCATAAGTCAAACACAATGGATTAGTAATATCCTGGTGTGGTGCACCCACCACAGGTGTACTGTATAGCATTATTTACACTATCTGCGATATTACCTGTACTGCTCCCTGCTTCATGAACTGTGAGAATGTGGTGGGTGCGGCTTTTGAGATCACATACAGCCACCAGGCATGATCTATGCACAAGCAGAGATAATATATTACGCGTGGCACATGGATTTTTAGAGAACAGGCTTTATTTCCATTACATAAACGCTATGGCGGCAACATGAGTATTATCTGTTATGTTGTAGGTAATCCAGGAACACAATAGACAGGAGTGTTTTATTATTATGTGGTATTAAAAGTATATCAAAACTGATACTTCCAAATTGGAATAATGTTAAAACGGAGTGCATGTTGGCAGAGAATTATTCTCTCTTGGGTCTCCCGTGCATGCAGCACAAGTGTCTGCTATCTATGGTCTACCGTACTACTACAGGACACGTGCACGTGGTATGTGAAAAATGTAAACAGATGACATAATCCTTAATCGGTTGCCATGGCAAGTGAGAATGTAGCTCGTATAATAGATTAATCTGGAATGGGCAGGGCTACCACACCACAGCACTTCCGTTTTGTGCCTGCGCGTGCGCTGTAAGATCTCTATGGCGCTGCAGGCTAGCTCGAGATATCAATGGGGAATTGCTGTGGCGCAACGGTTAGTGGCATATGCACAGACACTCTACTTTGTCTGGTGTGGATGGCGCTAGAGACTTCACTCATACCGCACTCCTATCCCAGAAGAGCTCTGCTCGCGAGACGGATCTGGCCAGGGAGCGAGAACCAGATATGTACGACGTAAGTGAACTGCAGTGCAAACAGTCCTGTTGAAAGTGACACAAGTACAACTACACGATGTTTATCCCCATCATATGCAGCTGTCACAGTTTCGTTCGAAGAGACGAGTTGTGACTTTATGTGCTGAAAATGCAGAAGATTTTGTAAGTCTAATACACAATATTAAGTTTGACACATGTACACTTTATACAACCCTGAAAGCTTTTCTTTTATTTTTTAGGAAAAAAGAAAGGCAGCAGCTCTGGAGAGAGCAGATGTCCAGTGGGGAAACACACTACATGCACTAGCAGCACCTAATGCTGCTAGTGGCGCCGGCACTGGTACTCAAAGTGCCTCCCCTCCACCCCCCATCCCCACCAAAGACGTAAGTAATCATTAATGTGGTAACCAAATCTTGCTGCCAGAAAATTGGGTTTCATTAATATTTATTCCTTCTGTTTTCAGGTGATATCACATGGACAGAACTAATTACATTACATCAGTATTGACTATAAATAGATCTTTAATTTATTATTAGTGTTGTGTTGTTTTCATCTCTAATATTATGTCATTGCATGAGAGCAGTGGGATATATAGCACGTATCCTGCAGCATGTACTTCCTTAGTTACATAACCACAAGCCACTTAACAACAGTTGTGCACATGTGCAGCAGTGGGATAGGTCAGAGAGACCACGCCCCCTCAGACGATATGTTCCCAAAATATCCTTCTTGAATACAATTTTATCCCTCAGCTGTGCCTCGGGTGAAACTACACCTGTTGAGGATATCACAGGAAAATGTCGTCAAAACCCTACATGCTTTTCACTACAATTCACCACACTTGACGTTATTTTCCCTACTGCAGGTCCTGCCATACTGTGCGCACATATCTTTCACATGACTGAACCCAACACTATCCCTACAGTTGATGTCATACAATAAGCCATGGAGACAGAGTGTAGTGATATTACATGGATATTGTGCAGAAAGCATACTCACTACTATTTCCCTACAGTGTACATGTACATATTAAACGACATGCTCTGCCGGCGCGCGCCCTACACTTGTCTCGTGCCCAGACCACACCTCTTTGGGGGTGTGGCTGGGTACGACTACCCGGCGCCGCCCATTTGTAGCAGTCACGTGGTAAATTTGTAGGGGCGGAGCTAGTCTCGTGCCCAGAATTTGGCTCCTCCTCCATAGGCCATCACATTATTGCGAGGGGAGGAGCCAAAAAGTGGCACGAGTCTAGCCCCGCCCCGCAGGTCTCTATCATGTAGATATTAGAGGGCACGACTAGCTGATCGACGGAGTGATCGTTGAGATAGGCTCCACCTCTCACGATTCGTCACTGCAGGTACGTTTTGAGGCGGGAAGCTGTATAATTTACAAATTCTTTTGTTAATATTGTGAATTTTAATATAGTAGAGAGTTATGGTTGATCCAAGTTAATTTGCTGTTTATGGTTGGCCCCTCAAAGTGCTCCAGCTTTTTATGGTGAAGTGTATAAAAGCACTTTGCAATGAAAAGCTGGGGTTGGAGCCTGGGACAAGGCTATTGAGAAGCCTCAATTCATAATTATTCGCATAAATTGCCAATCTGGACATGGCACGAAACTGATCGAGAAAAGGGCAAGAATTGCAAACTATGCTTCAAACCATCTTGTGTTGTTGGCCACATGGCATGGCGAATTAATGAAAACATGTGACTGATATATAATCGTGTTTTCGATAGGAACGTACAATTTAATTTTAACACAACAGCAGTTCACATCTTATAGCCCACCTGTCATTAAGTGATATTGTTGAGATGTGCTCAGTCGGCACATGAGTATGTCTGTAGTAATGAGTTTAAGTGGCTTCGTGTAGAGCACTTAAGGAACACACATACTCACATCCATCTTTTGTGACTAGGGAATACGACTGCCATACATACTCTATTCCTGTCCTACAAATGATGGATTCGAATTGATTGTGTACTTTGACTATTGGTGCAAGGACAGGCAAACGCCGAACCAAACAAGAGGTTTGGTGGGTTTCAAACTGGAGGGTAGGGTCAACCACACCACAGTCCCTTCATCTTATTACTGTACTCATTTTTGTCAGCAATTGATTATCGTAACTGTCCTCATAGTATAGTTATGAATTATTTGCTTCCAAGCTCTAAATTGAAGAACTGGGGCCTAAAGAATTAGGCTACATTAATTACATGTAGACATCGTAACACTATTTCCGGATATTGTGCTACCATATATCTAGCTAATATAAATAGTAATTGCACACCTTGTTTCATATTCTGTGGCTGATTGTTTTTGTGATGTCATTGTATTTAAAGAATGCATTTCAAATTTGCTCATACTCGAGAGAGATCGACGTGAGTGTGTGTGTTCTTTAGTTGCTCTACAAGAAACCCACTTAAACCCATTACTACAGGCATACTCATGTGCCCACTGAGCACTTCTCAATAAAGTCAATGAAGTCAACAATCAATTAATGTATGGATTGTAAGATGTGAACTGCTGCAGTGCTCACTGTCAGTCACCTGGGTTCCTATACAGCACACCCGACATTTTCAGTGCCATAAATGACACAAACCTACATGGACTGTGTCCTATGTGCGTACATATGCACTAAAATCAAAAAGTAAAGTTATAGCCCTGCCATTTTCTCATCCAATACCTTCAGAACTATCCAACATGATTGCAGAAAGGGACTGTTGTGTAGTTGACCTTACCCATCAGTTTCTACCTTACCAAATGAGTACAGGAAGAGACTGTTGTGTGGTTGACCCTACTCAACCCCTCCAAACCTTTTGCCTGTACATTAGAGGCATTGCATGTACGTAATTCACAAGCAGATCTTTAAGGTTGACACAACCTGATTGCTATTAGTAAACCTCCGTGCTAATTACGTAGATCACTGCCAATATCCTTACTTCCGACACAAACCATTATGTAATGCTGCCTACAGGAAGGACAGTTGTGCCGGAGAAGTTTTCCATACCAATATAAGGCTTTGTACATTGCAGCTGACATTGAAAATGATATAGAGATGGGGCGGTGTATGTTGTGTTTATGCTATCTCTACACCTCAACGTGTTTGCTTGCTTTATGGCACTTCCATCCCCTACATCTTTTATTAATTTCTAGTAAGCCATTGGTAGTCTCGAGTTTGCCAGGCATTCAGTGCCTATCACTACAGTGATCAGTCATTACCTCATCAAGTGACTATTATTAGAATGCACCATGGCTTCTTTTAATTGAATTTATGAGAATAAATGCCCCTATCTTGGAATGTGTATCATTCCAGCTGCTGTGTGTGTGCTCTAATGCAGCCATATCACTGTATTGTTTTAATTGCTCTACAAGAAATCCACTTAAACTCAGACATTCTCAAGTGCTTAATGAGCTGGTCTCAATAAAGGACAGGTGTCAGGTGGATTGTAAGATTCAAACTGCTGTAGTTTTAACAGACACGTACCCTCCCCTGTCAGTGCCTTTCTCCAAAAATCTCTCTCTCTAGGTTCGACCCCCATATGGCACTCGCAGCCACAACCACAAGAGCCAGTTGCAAACCCCGGTCCCGGTGCCACTCCGGTCACAAGCACTCCCATGGAGGTTGACTCCGTCCGTATCGATTACCACCTTGACGGGACAACCGGTCATCCGACGCTGGTGATCGACCTCACCACGGCCACCTCCATACCAGAGACACCTGAGCCCCCGCTGCCCAGTGCTCCTCCCCGGCTCCCTCCTCCCTGGCTCCATCCTCCCCATGCAGATCCTGCAGTGGCCATAGAAACGCCTGCAGCCATGGAGCCGTAAGCATATAAGGATTTGTGCATAATTACTCTTTACTGTGCGAAATCATCTCTGTACCTCCCATGCTTTTTCATGTCCATGCAACTACTCTCGTTTTCACTGCAGAAGCCCTCCCAGTTGTGGCCGACCCCGCCAGAAGAGTTGCCGCAGGCTCGGAAGGCGCGACGACAGCAGTTACCGCTGCAGCTGGAGATTTGCGAAGTGGGGAGAAGGTGGCCAACCGGTAAGTGGACTGCATACATGATAGCTATATAGTCGATTATGTGTACTGATACCCATATCATGGCTAGATGAATTCTCCTAATGTCATTGTACATAGTTGCACTCTCTACAAGCGGCCGGTTCAACCAAACAAATTTAGAATATGCCTATTACTGTTCCTCGATTGAACGGCTTTGTTGGGCTCGAGTACAGTGCAACAAAATTTTGTTTGTGTCCCAATCAGATTTGGATTGTTACTGTCTAAACTAGAAGTCTCTAGCAGAGACATACCCCGCGGTGCATAATTCACAACTTGGACCTGGCAGGACTGCAGACTGCAGACTGGGCTGATGGAGTAGTTGGCAAAGTGTACATGTATATCACTGGCTGTGTATCCGCACGCAGAGTGTACAGCGCTCGTGTATGCGTATATATCTGTATATCGTCTGGGAAGTGGTGGGCGTGACTGATTGCCAATATGAACACGTGACCAGAGTCCGTATATGCCCAGCCTCTATCGTATTATAGTTGTGACCGTATTAAAATGGCAGAATGCACCGTTGTTAAAAAAGAAAGAGCTGTAGATACAGCGAATGGAACCGCTTTGGCAACTATCAGGTACACACCCGGACATTTTTTTTTTTATTTCAATGTTACTGTCGTGTTTAGAAATCGCTTAACCCTGTAAATCGTGAGATAGCCCGATTTTGAGTGGACAGACACCGGACAGACGGACGGACGGACGGACAGACAGAACCGATTGCTTAACCCCGCCGCCGCCTATGCGCCGCGAGGTAATAAGGTGATACTGGCTAATCATGCCTGTACAATGTTTTTTGAACCTTTCTCAAGCAATAGAACGGAAATGTAGTATGCTTTCAGTTGCTAGTGACTCATCTGAGAAAGCTCTTTCGGCAGTTTTTAAACTGGATTAACGTAAAGCAGTTAATAGTGTCCCCACTGTTCAGAGATTCTCTCAGTGGGCAGTACATTTCAACAGAATTGTCTGTCTGAAATTTTTCTACCAAACTATTCAGAGAAGATTACGACGGTACGTAGCCAATACCTCAAACATTTTCAAAGTACTGCTGAAATTAAAGTTGAAATTGAAGAACTTTCAATATTCTCCACTTCGCCCTTGTTTCTATAGTATCCCATATACTGACAGGAAGTTGTTGATCATGTTTATATACTCCAGCCCCCAGGGCAATATATAACATACGGCACATCAGACAGTTACTATACATGCATGCAGTCACTAGCATAGCGCGAGAGCCACTTGTTCAATAAGGGGGCGTCTCCCGATTAGAGTAGCTAAAGTAGAGGGAGGAGCTGGGTCTTGGGGGCGGTGCTTATTACGCCACTTCCGCCACGTGTAGCCGGCTGACAGTTTCTCAGCCTCACCGTCTGTTAGTATGGACGCGAAGCGACTGTTTTGTTTACAGCATTCCGTCCACTCGGGTAAACCAAGACAAGTCGGAGAACCGCACAGAGCGATACTGTAGCTACTAGCTAAGCGTTGACTATTTCGGTTGCCATGTTGGTTGTTACCATGGACCCAAAGAACCAATCCGCTTAAGAATATAACAGATAAACCACGATTGCCAGGCATTTATGGCTATAAACAGCCCTCGCCCTCGGGCTAGTGCAGTTTATGGACCATAAATCCCTGGCTACCGCAGTTTATCTATTAATTATCACGACTGTCCTTACAGCACTAATAGTTCAGTTGTGCATTGCTTCAGGGCTTCAAATTGAACTGGAGCCTAGAAATTAGGCACCATTAATTGATTAAACATCGTAATAGTTCTGGATATATTGTGCTACCATGGCTACTACATATAATGTAATTGCTCGCTCACCTTGTTGCTATAACTACATATCCTGTGGCTAATTATAAGTACCCAAACTCCTACACACATGCCAGTGTAGTAATAGTGTGACATGAGCTGTAAGTGATGAACCTCAGGAGGACAGACCTGCCCCCCTCCCTCCAGTACTGTAGCAGAGTAACTCACTGTAGATAGTGAGCTGTTGTCATGCTGGCTAGTCGCACCTTCCTGGCATGAAGTGAGCTGAAGTTCAGCAGCTAGAATGAGTGCAAAAACTGCGTACAAAACTTTACTCCTCATTGTGGCCAAACAGCTTGTGTCCAACTGTTTTAGAGTGTGATTGTTGTGACTGGGACATGCCTTATATACTCTAGGAATGGGATGTAAAGTACCAAACTAGGTCACCTTCAGGTAGCAAATTAATAGCTTGGAACCATGACCAAATTAAGGCACGTACGTTCCAGTGGAGAGAGGAGGACATGTACAAATTAATAGATGGCGCCACTGAATACAATACAGTGTGTGGCTGGCAATTTATTAATAAGTAGCTTTACTGGAGCACACACACAGCAGCTGGAATGATACACATTCCAGACATTCTAAGAGTTATTGTTGGGAATTCAATTGCAGAAAATGCATTATGCATTCTAATAATAGTCACTTGATGAGGTAATGCTATTACTGTCACTGAATGCCATGGCAAACTCCAGACTACCAATCAGACATACGTATTAGCCACCTTACAGCAAGAAATTAAATTAAGCCACGCATTAAATTAAGCCACGCATTAGCTCTTGAGATATTTTAAACTGCATTGAGGAGTCACAATTCATTACAGTCTGTAAATCTGGATATGACACGAGGCTTTTAGCACCCTCTTATTACACTGTTCGCATTATACACTGCTAATACCTGTGTGTGTGTGTGTGTGTGTGTGTGTGTGTGGGGGAGGGGGGGGGGGTTATTAGGGAGAGAAAATAATAAAGGAAGGGCTGTGGCAGAGTTCTTGTCCATTACTTTATGAGTTACCGAGTTTATGGTTTGATTAGCTGCATTATGCACACATGACTGGCCCAGTGATGTGTGAGGTCCACCATGGGCATATACATGCAGCTTATAGCTGTGACCTATCCCATCTGGTACCCTGTGGCTTAGTCTCATACCCAGATCCCAACCCTAACTTTATTCTGATTTATAGACACACCTCCTCAGAAATCACAGTAGATTGAAATTGTGTGTATGGGAGGTGTTTCTTGTTGAAACTAAAATTAAACTTTTCTTCAGTATCAGACTAAATCTAATTGGCTATGTAAAGCCACACTAAAAACACACTAGTTTATATATTATGTCTGTAAACACTACAGCAGTTCACATCTTACAACCCACCTGTCCTTTATTGAGACGTGCTCAGTGGGTACGTGAGCATGTCTGTAGTATTGAGTAGTATTGAGTTTAAGTGGACTTCGTGTAGAGCAATTAAGGAACATGCACATTCACGTGGATTTTTGGAGTATGAGCAATTTGGGAAAACATTCTAATACATTAGCAATGAAGTGGTTAGTCTGCACATCTTCCTCCCTGATTCAGTCTGTGGTGTCTGCTTCACTTAATAGTTCTGATTAGCATGGTACCACAGCTGTAAATAGCTAAATTACTTTTCCTGTAACTGAATTACTTTTCCTGTAACTCAATTTATGAGAATATAAATGCTCTAAGATAATGTTTGAGATTTAGTGTATTACTTTTCCTGTAAATAAAATTTACATGCACACGCACACGCACACGCACACGCACACGCACACGCACACGCACACGCACACGCACACGCACACGCACACGCACACGCACACACCAATAGTGTGTGAGGTCCACGTGGTCATAATCATACCTGCAGCTAATTCCTGTGGTTTTCCAATCATGTGTCCTGTGTATATACCTTAGTCTCATACCCAGATCCCATCCCTCACTAGATGGTCTGCCACCATTGCACTGGTAGCTCAGCCTTCATTAAACTCTTTCAGATAATTAATTAGAAATTTTGGGTGAAGCAACGCGCTATGGGCTCAACAGTCTCAGCTTGTGTCCAACTGTTTTAGAGTATGATTGTTATGACTGGGACTTGCCTAGCTTATATACTCTAAAAATGGGATAAGTACCAAATCAATTTTAAGCTCCAGTGGAGAGAGGTAAACATGTACAAATTATTAGCTGGTGCCACTGAAGATTAAAACAGTAGAGCATGTGGCTGGCAATTACACAGCAGCTGGAATGATACACATTACTAAGATATTTATTCTCATGAATTCAATTACAGGAAAGCCACTACAAATTCTAATAATAGTCACTTGATGAGGTAATGCACCATAACTAACACTGTAGTAATTATAGACACTGAATGTCATGGCAAACGTTACTACTCATTGTGGCTGAACAGCTAGAGTGTGATCGTTGTGAGTGGGGCATGCCTTATTTACTCTAGGAATGGGATATAAAGTACCAAATTCAGGCGCGTTCTAGCGGAGAGAGGAGGACATGTACAATCATTACCTGGCGCCACTGAAGATTAAAACAATACAGTGTATGGCCAGCGGGCAATTTCTGTAGTAAATAGCTTTATTACAGCACACACACAGCAGCTGGGATGATACACATTCCAGACATCCTGAGGTAAGCATGAATTCAGTTACAGGAAAGCCATTATGCATTCTAAAAATAGTCACTTGATGAGATAATGCAGCACTCTACCTATCACTGTAGTGATGGGCACCGAATGCCATGGCAAACTTCACGAATCAGACGTATTAGCCACCTTACAGCTTAAACTTAATGCCACCCATCGCTCCACCCCCCCCCCCCCCCCCCCCCCCCCCCAAGTTTTTTAATCACAAAGTGCTCCAGCTCTTTATGGTGAAGTGTATAAGAGCACTTTGCGATGAAAAGCTGGGGTTGGAGCCTGGGAACGAGGCTATTGAGAAGCCTCAATTCATAATTGTTTGCATAAATTGCCAATCTGGACAAGGCACGAGACTGATCGAGAAAAGGGCAAGAATTGCAAACTATGCTTCAAACCATCTTGTGTTGTTGGCCACATGGCATGGCGAATTAATGAAAACATGTGACTGATATATAATCGTGTTTTCGGTAGGAACGTACAATTTAATGTTAAGGCAACAGCAGTTTACAACTTAACTCTTTCCCAGCCAAGTTTTAATACATCCATAAGGCTAATGTGAATTTATATTGGCCTTTTTATATTAGGCGTTAACATAAAGTACATGGTTTTTCTATTTTATAAATGTGCCCATGGCGTTCAAAGAGTTAATAAATCATAGCCCACAGTGATATTGTTGAGATGTGCTCAGTTGGCACGTAAATATGTCTGTAGTAATGAGTTTATTGGCTTCATGTAGAGCAATTAAGGAACACACACACTCACGTCCATCTTTCGTGACTTGGGAATACGACTATGTGCACACACATGTATGCACTTGCACACATTCACCCCACAATCATGCGTGAACGTTCACCTCATACACAACTACCTGAGTGTATGATTACTTCACTGTATACCTGCACAGCCTGCCCACTCAATGCATCCTAATTATCTGAGGATGGGATAGCAGCATCAGGAAATTCCTATACAATATCCATGGCAACAGCAGGGTAAGTTATAAGCACCCACATCCCTAATATAATAGGTGAAGAGAGTTTCAGATAGGAGCATGATAGGTATAGCTGCTGATCAGGCAGCAGCTATACATGTAGGTATAACTAGATTACTTACTATGACTGGAGATGAACTTCGACACACTCCATTGTCACACAATGTACTGTAAACCCGATCGCCTAATTGGTTACATATCTGAAAGCACTTGTACAGGCAAGAGGTTTAATAAGGTGGAAACTCAGGGGTAGGGTCAACCACACTTCCTTTTTACCCCGCGCCGTGCATGCGCGAGCGGGGTTAAGCAATCGGTTTTGTCCGTCTGTCGTTGTCGTTGTCGTTGTTGTCTGTCATAAAATTTTTTGGAAAAACGCTCAAACGGGCGATTTAGATGTTACAACAATTTCTAAACAGGATTATAACACTGAAGTCCGTGGTACATTAGCTTGTCTGTACCTGATATAGTAGAAAGCGGTTTTATTCTCGGCATTTTCACGCTTTTTCTGATTATCGGTGGTGTTCCACCATTTTTTAATACGGCAATTGGTCACGCCTTTTTTAATACGGCAGTTGGTCACGCCTACAGCTTGAATACGGACATACGCGAGTGCTCGAGTATGGTATACGAGTCTTATATTCAACATGGAGCTTAGAAGAGATACTCAGATAGAAAGCATGCTGGAGTATACGTAGAGAAACGCCCGTATCATTACTACGGCGATAAGCCACGCCTACAGCTCGCATACGGTGCTATATACAGTGTGCAGGGTCCAGGAGCGCGGGGTATATCTCTGCTAGAGACCTCTAGTTTTACTGTGCTCATTTCTATGGTTCTGTTTAAGAAACTGTGATATGGATGGGCTATAGCTGTAGACTTTTTGTGTGCATGTGTATGTAGTAACCTAGTTTAATTAATTAACTCTTTACCAACCAATGACGCATATATGCGTCATGAGCTCCCATAAGCCCATATGAATTTATATGGGGGGTTTAATATTAGGCGTTAATACTTTATACAGGCTTTTCTGCTTCTTTAAGCTGTTTCTTATGGTCGGTAAAGGGTTAACTAGCTGCTACCTCATCAGAATGCCGTATTCCTGTTGAAAAATAACATGCCCATAGGAGCCCCAGTGAACGTTAGTGAGCACTACAGCAATTCACATCTTACAAGCCACCTGTCTGGTCCAGACATCCTCACTGGAAACATGAGTATGTCTGTATAGTAATGAGTTTTTCATTAAGTGGCTTCTTGTAGTGCAATTAAGGAACGTACATTCTATATAAATTCTCATCATTGCAATGACATCAGGAAAATAGTTTAGAGACGTTCCCATAGCAATTAGTAGCCAGGAAAGCAGATACAGGCCAGACTACACACCTTGTTGCCATAGCTTCATATCCTGTGGCTAATTAGAAGTACCCAGGCTCCTACACACACATGCCAGTGCAGTAATAGTGCTTACAGGCTACAACATTTAGCTTTAAGTTGTGGAAATATTAACACAGGATTGATTGGTACTCTCTTCCATAAACCCGCTGTAATGCAATATTTGAAATTGTTACCCACCTTAGGATACCTATGACCAAATCATCTTGATTTCAGAACTTTTTTGCTTGAAAAAAATCTGATAATGACAAACAAGAGAAACAGCTACACCAACAAATGGGTTAACGCTAGTAACTATCACAAACTGAAGTATAAAACCAAGGGACTGTAAATAAAAATATTTAGCCAAGGGCCAGTCGAACCCATGACAGGGAAAAAACTATGGTGGACAAAGAAAAAACTATACGTCAGCTGAAAGAAAAACTCACCATAGAAAAACCCAAAATATAAGATTACAACACACTACTGTAGCATTTAATTTACAACACTCAAGTAATTATTGCACAAAGATCTCAATCAGTTCAATAGGAGTGTCCTCCTCTTGAATGGCATTATCGCCACATATTCTCATTTCAATATTGTCAGTTGTGGGTTCAGGTAGAATTTTACAAAAGTACGGTGGCCCATTCAGCTCGCAGCAAGTACTTCCTGACCCACAGCCCTCTCCATCCCAGAGTGGGTCACCATCAGGGTAAAATACACCATTAGTCACAATACCAGTAATACCAGTCTCACAGAAGTAGTCTTGCCCCACAAAAGAAGGAATGGATTGCGGACTTCGACTATTGGTGCAAGGACAGACTAACTCAGCATGTGAATCCAGCTCCGTGATTGAAGCAGCAAATGTCCAAACATGCTCTTTCTCTGTTCCACGTGTGATAACCACTCCATCCACATAGGGGTCTTCAATTCTAGTATAGGGTCCATAATTGTAATTCCAAAATGCATCCGTGGATCCCAACTGGTAGGCAATAATTCTACCACAGATCTGAGAAAATGAGATATTGTAAGTACTGAAAGAGACAGAACTGCAGCCGCCACCACCTGGCAGAGTTACATTGGTTCTTCCACACGTTCTCACTGGCTCTGCGATCTCCCTCCAGGCTGGTGGACACTGGTGGGTAGGGTCAGTCATGTTGAGGAAGGCCACACGACACCATCCTCCAACACTAGCACTGCTACAACTACACTCCCTGGTCAAGTCGCAATAGACCCGAACAGCTGTTCCACTAGAGCTGGCGATCCAGTAGTACTCTGACGGGAGTTGGGGGTCGCACTGTGACACTTCAAGGCAGGATGATGCAGGACTCTCCTGGACTTGACCTGGACAGTGTACGTCAAGGATATCATTGCGAATAATGTTCAAAATATCTTCAGCAATTTCAGCTCTGGCCATCTCCAGTTGCTCCTCAGGAGGACAGACCTGCCCCCCTCCTTCCAGTACTGTAGCAGAGTAACTTGCTGGTACTGTACGGTTGTCATGCTGGCTAGTCACACCTTCCTGGCATGAAGTGAGCTGAAGTTCAGCAGCTAGAATGAGTGCAAGAACTGCGTACAAAGCGTTACTACTCATTGTGACTAAACAGCTTGTGCCGAAATTGTGACTGGGACATGCCTTATATACTCTAGGAATGGGATGTAAAGTACCAAATTAAGTTACGCTCCAGTGGAGAGAGGAGGACATGTACAAATTATTAGCCGGCGCCACTAAAGATTAATACAGCACAGTGTTCTGGCTGACAATTTTTTTAATCAGTAGCTTTACTAGAGCACACATACAGCAGCTGGAATGGTACACATTCCAGACATCCTAACATAAGAGTATTTATTGTCGTGAATTCAATCAACACATTAGCCATCTTACAGTTTACAAGAAGTAAAATCAATGCCTACCATTAACTCTTGTGATATTAAACTGCATTGAGGAGTCACAATTCATGACAGTCTGCAAATTTGCCAATCTGGATGTGACACAGACTGAGGAAGGAAGAATTACAAACTAACAGTCTTCTTAGTACTCACTGTGAACAACCCTGTGTAGTTTCCCACATGCGGCATTGTGGATTAATAATAAGCTCTGTGACTGACATAAAATTGTGTTTTGGGTAGGAACGTACCATAATATTATTTAATGTTAACATAACCGTAGTTCACATTTTTCACCCCGCCTGCATGTCGTTAAGTAATTTTGTCGAGACGTGTCACGTGCTCAGTGGGCACATGAGCATGTCTGTAGTAATGAGTTTAAGTGGGCTTCTTGTAGAGCAATTACAGAACACACACACTCTTGTCAGTCTTTGAGTAAGAGAGAAACCCACTTAACTCAAGTGCTTCATGAGCTGGTCTCAACGAAGGACAAGTGGGTTGAAAGATGTGAAGTGCTGTAGTGTTCACAGACGTTTACTCCTCGCCTCCCTTCCTTTCCCCTCCCCTCCCCTCCCCTCCCCTCCCCTCCCTTCCCCCTCCCCTCCCCTCCCCTCCCCATCCCACAGGGTCAGCTGCAAGTGTTTTTGTTTCAACCACTCTATGAAGAGTTGTGGGTTGGATGTACTGATGGAGGAGTCAGAGGAGGAAGGGGAGGGGCATGCCAATACACACCTCCAGATCACTGATATGTGAGTAGTATGTATGAAGTTCACAGCAGTACCTGGCTTTCAAAAATTATTGATACTGAATGGCCACAGTCATTGAAGGAAAGTTTAGAATGTGCAGAGTTTGAACTGTTGCTAACTATAGTTGCAATGTTGTCGTCAGCCAGATGTTGAAAAGATGATGTAATTTACTGCGCTGAGCACAGTGTCTCTATGGCAGCAGCTCTTTATCTTGAAGCTCAGGATAAAGGGAGAGTTGGCTTAAGGCTGTATGTGAGACTGGTGATGAGGGTAAAGGATGGGGATGGGTAATTGGGGTCACGGTGGGTGTGTGGGCCTGAGATCTCAAGGTCTGTATATGTGTGCGCACTCACGTGTGTGTTGTGTTGTAATAGAGAATAAAAACAAAAAGTGTTTTAGTAGGAACAAATACAGATCTAGTTACCTAACTAAAACTAATTCTTCAAGAGTGGAAATAAGCTACTGCTAAATTATTAAAAAAGGCCACACGAGACCATCCTCCAACACTAGCACTGCTACAACTACACTCCCTGGTCATGTCGCAATAGACCCGAACAGCTGTTCCATTAGAGCTTGCGATCCAGTAGTACTCTGATGGGAGTTGGGGGTCGCACTGTGACACTTCTAGACAGGATTGTCCTGGAATTGACCTGAACAGTGTACGTGAGGGATATTATTGCGAACAATATTCTAAACGTCTTCAGCAATTTCAGCTCTGGCCATCTCCAGTTGCTCCTCAGGAGGACAGACCTGCCCCCCTCCCTCCAGTACTGTAGAAGAGTAACTCACTGGTAGTGAGCTATTTTCATGCTGGCTAGTCACACCTTCCTGGCATGAAATGAGCTGAAGTTCAGCAGCTAGAACGAGTGCAAGAACTGTGTAATATATGCTACTACTCATTGTGGCTGAACAGCTTGTACCCAAGTACATGAGGGTGTGATTGTTGTGACTGAAACGTGCCTTATATACGCAAAGCACCAAATTAAGGCACATTCTATATCCAGGAAATGGAAATTTGAGAAGCTGTTACCAATGCAAAGTACATGTGTGTTGGAAGGGTCCAGGTATGAGAATCCCCAAATTCATGACAAAAACTCGTCAGAGAGCAGGTTAATACCAGTTTATATGCAATACAAGATCAGAGGATATAGGACACTATTCCTATAAGGGAATTTCTCCTGAAATCAGAGGCCATGTCCAACCTCCTCTGGACATTAGTGAACTGTCTACATTGTACCCTGCTGTTGTCAGGGCTACTGTATTGGAATTTCCTGTTGCAGCTAATTAGGCAGACTGTGCAGGTGGTATGCTGGTTCACAATACAGTGAAGTAATCATGTACTTAGGTAGTTGTGTACTAGGTGAATGTAGGGCATTGTGGGGTGGGTGGGCATGTGTATGCAACCAAAATTTGACTTAGCCAATGTGGTCCTTGTGAGCCCACGTTCTGTTTAGCCAATCATCATGGAGTATGGAAGTAGCCTTGTTCCCGGCCTTGTGACTATTTCAGGTACACGAAAGTGTTAGTTAATAACTAAACAAGCTGCCTAGATGGCTAGTCCATCACATTCACATGGGATATAGTGACTCCAATTATTCGAACCATCTAATTCTTGGAATAGCTACCCCAATTTTCCAAGAAAAAACGCAGTCTGTTTCTTGTGTGGAGTTCACATTCCACAGTTAGCTAGCTAGCAAAGGAAGGGAAAATCTGACAAAAACAAGTCCTGACATTTCATGCAGTCTAAAACACCAGCCGAGCACCTTTTTCGGCTGTGATTCAGAAGTGCGGGAACTTGTAGTGAACATGGCCTGGGTTCCGGGGGGGCTGGGGGCTGCTTGGTTCAGGGCTGCTCTTACAATTTTTAAAGTTTCATAAGCTTTTTAATCTTTTTAACTTTTTCTAGGAGGCTCCTGCTGGTTTCGGTAAGACCTTACAGTTAAGCCGAGACCATGGGAATTTCTCCGAAGGGTTTTTTAACAGAGGGAAGACCTATTTGGTCCCCTTTTATAACTTTTTTAAGAAACCTTTTTAACTATTTTCAATTTATTTTAAATTTCTGCGGTCACGGGCTGGGTGGTCTCTGGTTCTATCCGGGTCCCGGGTTCCCTTGGTTACAATCGGAGCTTTTTCTACTCTTTCTATTCTTTTCACTATTTCTCTATTTCATGACTCTATTTTTCTACTTTTTAATTTGCCCATTTGGATTTTATTGTGCCTGATTTGCAATATGCTCAATTAAATAGGTTATGTGCTTAACTAGACTGTAATGTAAGGGGTTGCAGTAGTGTAGATATAGTTCTGTGGGTTAGGATAGGTTAGTTTTTTAGGCCTCAAGCTAGTGAGTGCAGTAATAATGATTAGGATACCTTTCAGTTTTCATGGGCCAACTTTAATCTGAGGTGGGAAAGACTGCGAATAAGGCTAGGGTGCCCCCACCAAATTCAAGGTCCACTGTAGTACAGCACTGTCAAGGTCCACTGTAGTACTTGTCTTGGCTGAGCTCACACGTGCACACTCACAGATGACACTACTGCAGCCAGGTATAGTGTAGCCTCGTTCCCAGGCTCTACTGCCCAGCTTTTTTTCGCGCGTAGTAAAATAAGCGGTCAGAGCTGATCGCTTATTTTACTACGTGCGAAAAAAGCTCACTGCTTATTTTACTATGTGCGAAAAAAGCTGACTGCTTATTTTACTACGTGTGAAAAAAAGCTGGGCAAACATTACCCTGCACTGTACAAATGGGACCCTAGACTCTATGCTGGATCACAAACTTGGTTGGTATAGAGCTGTTGGTATAGTACGTGGTAGCAGCTGGCTGTGGTGTACCCAGAGTGCACTGGCAGTGCTTGCATATGGCTCTATCCAAGCTATGGGCATGACCCATTGCCGTATTAATGTGATGGATGCTTCTCTATGTATGTATACCCATGTTATGGTACGCCAATGTGAACACGTGTCCAGAGTCCGCATATGCCCCCGGATAGGCAGACACACTCACTCACAAACACACGCACACGCACACACACGCACACACACACACACACACACACACACACACACACACACACGCACACACACACACACACACACACACACACACACACACACACACACACACACACACACACACATATATTCACGACACACACAGATATATCTAGTTCCTTCCTGCATACAACACTACATGGTCGTCCATCCAGACTCAAACCCTGTCCAGAATATCACCTGGATATAATGTTCCCAACAGATGAGATTTCAGTGGCCCAGTCATGCAAATCTTTGACTGACAAGCTCACCCAAGCTGATCGAGAACCGTGTTTGATCACACCAGGCCCCTTTTTAATAAACGTTTTTCCTCTCTCTTGGCATGCACTGTAGCTTTCTGGCTCTTTTTACAGGTTCTGTTTTTTGTTCATGTCTCACTTCACACATCATGTAATTTGAATTTCATTTCCAAGAACACATAGCTTGAAACAAATTGGTGGGCATCTGGTGAATGATAAATAATGATTTCCAAGAACTGTAAATTGCATAGCTTGAAACAAATTGATGGGTATTTGGTGACTGATAAATAATGATTTCCAAGAACCATTACTTGCATAGCTTGAAACAAATTGGTGGGCATCTGGTGAATGTTAAGTATATAATAATTTCCAAGAACTGTAAATTGCATAACCTAAAACAATTGGTGGGCATCTGGTGAATGTTAAGTAATGATTTCAAAGAACTGTAAATTGTGTAACTTGAAACAAATTGGTACCACCTGACCATTGTTAATTAAGTAATGACTTCCAAGAACTGTAAAATGTGTGAGGATTTGTATGATATTCTGCAGCTAAATTAATTTACTGTGCTGACATTACTGTGGCTGGAGGTAAATTTGAAAACACTCAATTTTGAAATTTACATATTGTACTGTATACCATGCAGATTGCCTAATCGGATACATATCCAAAAGCACTTGTACATGTGCCTTTCCTGTGTATACAGACAAGATGTTTGGTGGGGTAGAAACTGAGGGGTAGGGTCAACCGCACAACAATTTTTTCCACGATTATTACTGCATGTGCTCATTTCTTGGATGGTATTGTTCGAGAAAGTTAGGTTTTTTTGCGCGTACGTATACGTAGGACACAGTCCATGTGGGTTTGTAACTAGCATTGCAAATGACAGGTGTGTTGGATTGGAGCCCAAGAGAACATCAGTCAGCACTAGTAACTGCAATTCACTTCGTACATTACAACTCACCTGCCCTTCATTGATTTTGAGACATACGTACTCACTGGGCACATGTGTATGCCTGTAGTAATGAGCTTCTTGTCGAGCAATTAAGGAACACACACACTCACATTGATCTTTGAAGTATGAGCAACTTAGGAAGACGTTTCTACAACATTACAATGACACCACAAAAATATTTAGAAACATTCCCTTAGCAACCAGTAGCCAGGAAAGCAGAGAGAGGACAGGCTACAATGTACTGAAAACAAACTCCAGACCATAGGGGTAGCCAGGCATGAGTGAAAGAAAGCAGCAGATACCAATGTATTGTGAACCAGCATACTGTCTGCACAGCCTGCCCACTCAAAACCATGCGGTAGGATGGCAATTACCTGACTACAACAGGATTTTCCTATACAGTAGCCATGGCAGGGAATAAAGTGGTCATCTACATCACTGTAGACATGCTGGTGAGGTATTGTATGTACATCCCCTATAGGAACCATATCCTGTACTTATAACTTTCCAATGTTTTGTTTACGTGAAGTACTGTAGCAGAGTAACTCACTGGTAGTGAGCTGTTGTCATGCTGGCTAGTCACACCTTCCTGGCATGAAGAGAGCTGAAGCTCATGATCAGCAGCTAGAACGAGTGCAAGAACTGTATACAAAGCGTTATTACTCATTGTGACTAAATAGCTTGTGTCCAACTGCATGTAACTGTAATCATTGTGACTGGGATATGCCTTATATACTCTAGGAATGGGATATATAGTGCCAAATTAAGTCACATTCAGGTAGAATATTTTCAAATTAATAGCTTGGAACCATGGCTATATAATATATGTCTAGATTACTTTTCCTATAACTGATTTCCTGGAATTGATGAATGGGTTGTTGTTTGAGTTTCATTTGAGTAATCACAGCCAAGAGCCAGATTGGTGTGTGTGTGTGTGTCTGGAGGGAGTTCATCAAGAATGTGAATACCGCATTATTTTATTGGTGAGCAAATTACTGCATCACTTAATTAAGTCTTTTGACCAACAACAAAAAATAATACAGATGATTCACTATGTTTCCGCATTATTTTTTGTAGCACTCTTTCTACAATAGAAACGATAATCAACTGCATTGGTTCACATCATTGATCAAATGTGCAAACACATTAGTGACGCATTAATTTGCTCATCGATAATGTTTTCTACTATCTTGATGAACTCCATTCATACAGACACACATCAACTTTGCTCTATATTTGCTGTGTTCACTCATTTGAAACTCAAACAACAACCCACTGGACAATATTTGTATTAGATTACTTTTCCTGTAACTGAATTACTCCACCCCATGCACTGGTGCATTCCAGATAACAAGCAAAATGATAATTAGCAAGGTATATTATCAGTTACACTCCAGTGCAGGGTTCTGGGGAGCAGGAAATAGTTACATCATGTGTGTTTGACAACTCCCACATATCCGTGCAATATTGACAGGAGTACAGACTAGGCACCAAGCTAGCTAATCAGACACCAACACCAAGCTAGCTAATCAGTGGGTATAGACAAGTTTCTGCATGCCCTATAGCTGTTGCTTGCTATATCCCATCACGGCTGTTGCCATGTGACTGCATGTACATGTACGTATGCACTAGGACATGGTATTCCAAAATTGTCATGGCTATATAACGTGTGGAATGTACTTGCTGTATTTTGTACATTTTATATGGTATGGATTTGCACCTACAAGCAGAGACTGAGCATGCAAAAACATAAATGAAAGTAGGGAACTTATAATCATTAGTGATGTCATTGTGATGTTGTATCTTTTCCTAATTTTCCAGTTGATACATACATACTCACACACGCCCACATACACACGCACACAGACACACAGACACACAAACACACACACACACACACACACACACACACACACACACACACACACACACACACACACACACACACACACACATACACAGGTATACAGTACAATATGTAAATTTCGAAAGGAGTGTTTTCAAATTCACCCCCAGCCATAGTATTTTCAGCACAGTAATTTAATTACCCAATCAGAATATCATACAAATCCTGGGCACATATTACAGTTATTGATGTGTGTGCTTATAAGTTCCCACTGCTCTGTTGACATGGTACTGTGTTGTTGCCATGGTTATTGTATAGGAATTTCCTGTTGTTGCTATCCTTTCTCAGCTAATCAGTGAGTGGGCGGGCTATGCAGGTAGTAATATGGTGAAGTAATAATGCACTCAGGTAGTTGTACACTAGGTGAATGTAGACCATTATAGTACATGATTGTGGGAAGCAAGTACATTATTTCTCCAATACATGAGTATATTATTGCAGAAATGAATGTATGATACGTATTTTTATTTTACATCACATAATATTCAAGCGCATGGGTAAGGTAGTATTTGTCCAGCCCTCTCTGTTTGGTTGACTGGGCTATAAGACGTGACTCAGAAAGCTTTCCCATTCTAGGCCAGGCTTTTATGCTGATTCACCTGTTATATACGTAGCTTAGTACAAATTCTTTACTCTTCCCATATACATACCTTATTCCCTGGTGCATCTGATGTCAAAGTGGTACCACTTCACAGACATGCACATGGGGAGTTATGGAGCTTCATGACTATTGTATTGCGTGCACATGATACAGGGGTCGAGATTTGATGGCAAAGGGTAGGTGGTTTTGCTAGAATGTGACGTCAACCTTTTACTCCTGTGTAAAGCGCAGATGATGAATTCAACCAGCCTCCCCCCTCCTTTGCTTCTTAATTTTGTGCATGCATGGGGCAGGGAGTCTAGGGGTGACACTACCAATTTAATTACCCCGCGCGCGTATGCGCAAGCGGGGTTAAGTAATCGGTTTTGTCCGTCTGTTGTCGTTGTCGTCGTCGTTGTCTGTCATAAAAAAAATTGAAAAATCTCTCAAACGGGCGATTTAGAGGCTATAACGACTTCTAAACAGAAGGCTAACGCTGAAATCCGTGATACATTAGCCTGTCTGTACCTGATATAGTAGAAAGCGGTTTTATTCTCGGCATTTCCACGCTGTTTCTGATTATCGGTGTGTTCCACCATTTTTTTAATACGGCAAGTGGTCACGCCTTTTTTAATACGGCAGTTGGTCACGCCTATAGCTTGAATACGGACATACGCGAGCCCTCGAGTATGGTATAAGAGTCTTTTATTCAACATGGAGCTTAGAAGAGATATTCAGATGGAGGGTGCGGTCTGGGCACGAGACTAAAAGCATACTGGAGTATACGCAGAGAAACGCATGTATCATTACTACGGCGATCAGCCACGCCTACAGCTCGTATACGGCGTTACAGTCTGCAGGGTCCAGGAGCGCGGGGTATGTCTCTGCTAGAGACCTCTAGTTTTTAGCTGTTTTGACTGATTAGTGATTGCCAGACTTGCACTGTGGCTAAGAATCTATGTAGGAGCTAGACTGCTAAGTGTGGATGAAGGTTTGTAGCTGACATTCCTAGCAAGAAATGTAATGTGAAGACTGTTTGTGAGTAGAACATAACTTAAATGAATTCTACAGTTCTTGGAAGTTATTTTACAGTTCTTGGAAGTCATTGCCTAAATAACAGTAGTTGGGTGGGTACCAATTTGTTTCAAGCTATGCAATTAATTTGCAGTTCTTGGAAATCATTACTTATCAGTCACTAGCTGCCCACCAATTTGTTTCAAGCTATGCAATTAATTTGCAGTTCTTGGAAATCATTACTTATCAGTCACTAGCTGCCCACCAATTTGTTCCATGCTATGCAATTTACAGTTCTTGAAAATAAAATTCAAATTACATGATGTGTGAAGTGAGACATGAAAAAGGGCAGAACCTGTAAAAAGAGCCAGGAAGCTACAGTGCATGCCAAGTGAGGGGGAAAAAGTTAATAAAAAGCTGACTGGTGTGATCAAATGCGGCTCTCGATCAGCTTGGGTGAGCTTATCAGTGGAAGGTTTGCATGACTGGGCCACTGAAATCTCATCTGTAGAGAACATCATATACAGGTGATATCCTAGACAGGCTTTAGAGTCTGAATGGACAACCATATAGTGTTGTATGATTGCCTAATTGGATACATATCCAAAAGCATTTGTACATGTGCATGTTTTGTGGACATGAGGTTTGGTGGGGTAGAAACTGAGGGGTAGGGTCAACCACACAACGATTCCTTCCACGATTATTATTGCATGTGCTCATTACTTGAATAGTATTGTTTGAGAAAGTATTCATACATGTAGACCCAGTGGAAGATCTGGATATGTGCACGGATCTTGACAAAACGTCAAGTGAAGACAATCTCTCTTCAGGCCTTGTTAGAAAGATGAAGAGACGTGAATTTTGAGTATACTGTCACTCTTATAGACGTTTGGTCCATAATACATATATGTATAGGCAGGCACATTTGTTTTCATGAGTGTGTCTACTCTGTCTTATGTAAATATTTTCATACATGTAGACTCAGTGGAAGATCCGGATCTGTGTATGGATTAAGACGAAACGTCAAGTGAAGACTATCTCTCTTCAGGCCTTGTCAGAAAGATGAAAGACGTGAGTATTGAGTATATTGTCACTCTTACTAGCACTTGGTGTAATAAACATTTCAATGATATTAGAGTCAATACTCTTATTACTACACAGACGTGCTTAGGAGTGCTTTTATTCCGTCAAGTGAGGATGAAGATGTGACAGAAACTCAAAGCCACGCCCCTCCAGGTTCGTTTCTGGCTAGTGAAGTATGATTATGCAGATATGTATATAAGTAGTGAAGTATGTATGAGTGCCATACGTAATTATAGGCTGGCGTATTTTGTTTCATGATTGTGTCTACTCTGCCTCATAAATCATGTAGACCCAGTGGACCAGGTGGAAAATCCGAATACAGATCCATGGGATCCTATACTAATTTCACCGGACCCCACCTCAGATGCACTACTAAAGCCTGTCAGTTGGAGAATGGAGAATCATGTGCAGCACAGCCATGCTGCATTCGACATTCCAGAAGAAAAACTGTGCATTGGGTTTTCTGTGAGACATGTGAACAAGGGTACCACTCATTCTGTGAACATATTACTGCAAAGCACTAAAACTAGTCAGACGATATGTGTGCCATGCCTATAGAGAATAATTTCTGCCATTGTTATATTTTTATTTCCTAATACATGCTGTACCAAGAGTAAGAGTTTCATTTTTGACATAATTTTGTTTTTATAACATGCATACTGCACTGTACCATGCTGCGAACATAATAATTTTTTGGCTGCAGTAACTTAACACTGTTAATAACTATCCATACCCTACCATAACCATGCATAACCCTGTATATATAATGCATGTATAACCCTTGATAACCATGTATAACATCTCTCATTCTGTATTACCTGCATGCTTATTACTTGCTTTATACTCAATAACCACTCCTACCATTATAACAGGTTATAAGTCACTTTATAGAATTCTTGTGGTCCCTATACTGCGCCTGGTCTAAAAGACGAAGATAGCAATTTGCCGCTTTGGTACTCCAGAGATGTTTTTAGCAGTGCTAACAGTCTGGTTAGTGATGACAACGCTTGAGAATAACAGTCTAGGGCTAATAAGAGCCCTAGACTGCACTGGTACCTACAGCAGCGTTCTGAACATGACATTTAAAATTTTAATAGGGAGGCCAATTTTTTTAGGCCATCCCTACATATGGAGCTTTACCGTACTCCGTGATGGTATAAACAGGGTACAATCAATCACATAATGTTTCTTTCGATTAATGTACAAGTATTTTGGATAGTAATATACAGTACATCGTATGAGAATGGAGTGTGTAGACTACTAAACATTCACTTCCAACCATACGTATTTAGTCACCTACTTTAGCTGTTACCTGGTCAGACTGAATGAAAAACCATGCCCATCCTCCTCTGCACACACTTACAATTTCCCGTTACACTGTACCTGTTGTTGCCGTGGCTATTGTGTGGGAACTTCCTGTTGTTGCTGTCCCATCCTCAGCTAATCGGTTGGCTTTTGAGTGGACAGGCTGTGCAGATAGATGCTGGTTCACAATAGAGTGAAGTAATTATGCTCCCATCCCATCCCATCCCATTCCATCCCATCCCACTATATAACCCCATCCCAATCCTACAACCTTGCCCTGTTGTTACCATGGCTACTGTAAAGGAATGTCCTGTTGTTGCTATCCCATCCTCAGTGGGTGGGTCACTGTAGCCAAGTAGTAATGAGTGGCAACTATACAGTAGTGTTGTTTTGGTTAACTGAAACTAAAAGCAAAATGTGTTTTAGTAGGAGCAAAAACACATTTAGTTAACTAACTAAAACTAAAACTTCAAGGGTATTGGCCTCTGAGAATAAACTATAACTAAACTAATACTTTTTTCACCAGAATCTCCACATTTAGTTATGGTTAACTAATACTAAAACACTTTTAGTAACCCTTTTTTCCTTTTAGTTAACTAACTAAAACCAAAACTAAATTTTCTTCTTCACTAGCTTTTTTACTAAAACTAAATCTAATTATGTAAAGCCATACTAAAACAACACTACTATACAGACAGGCAGTACTACAACTGATGAGTGTTGCAGGAAGCCTGGGATGGAGACTAGTGAGCATACCATAAAGTAGTACATTCCATTGGTGGTTTCCATACTCCAAACTCAATAGTCCTGTGACTATACCCAGTGAGGCTACACATCATGCGATAGACTATTTCCAGCTATTGTGCTATACATCCTGTGGCTGATTATAAGGAAACAGGAAATTCTTCACAAAAGCCATGGCAACAACTGGTTACCATGTAAACCTAACAGAGAAGTGGTTTCAGGTGCAAAGTACATGTGTGTTCAGAGGGTACAGGGGTATATAAGAGCAAGCTGAACGAAATTACCTCAACAGAAAGACCATCTTGATGTAGAGTTACCAAGCTCAAGCTAATTAGTCCATTAGAGAAACTCGTCAGAGAGCAGGTTAGTAACAGTTTATGTGCATCATGAGATCAGAGGAGGTAGGACATGATTCCTATAGAGGATAATATCTCACCAGTCTATACTGAGAATGACTCTGAGAATGACCTGCAGTTTATCCCACCATTATTGGAGGAAAGTCCAGAATGTATAAAGGTGTTGTTCATTATTATACCAATCCAAAGAGTTTTCTCTTGAAATCAGAATTAGATGTTACAGTCGACGTATATGGACCTGCTGGTGAGGTATTCTACAAAAGCCATGTCCAACCTCCTCTGAACAATAGCAGAACCTAGTACACTGTTTTACATTGTATCCCGCTGTTACCATGGCTACTGTATAGGAATTTATTGTTTCAGCTAATTAGGCAGGCTGTGCATGTGGTATGCTTGTTCACAATACAGTGAAGTAATCATGTGCTTAGGTAGTTATGTACTAGGTAAATGCAGGGCACTGTGAGGTGAGTGGGCATGTGTACGTGTGTGATCTGCTGAGATGTAGCTAATGTAGCCAATAATAATGTAGCCAATTGTGCACAGCTTGAAAATCTTTGGAATGAGTACCAATCTTGGTACTGGCTGTGTAATTACAGCAACATGCATGGTAAAATTAAATTTGCTAGATTGACATACGTAGGTCAAGTGCGTTTGGTGATGTCAGGTAACCGTGACTTGATAAAAAGTGGTCGTGATTTAGTTTTCTGCTGTTCTACTTACCTAATTGCATTCCACTAGCAACAATTGTTTAGCTTCCAAACCCCAACCTGAACAGGTACTGTGTAGTTGAGCCAATGAGATTAGGCTTAACACATCATGCACTCCTTGCTGCACTAAACTCGTAGCTACACATAAGTACGCATGTTCGTAATCAGGTTCTCCTTGTGTACATATATATGTTAGGAAATTTCATTTCTTCCACACAGCACATTCGGACATTCAAATATTGCTTATTTACTTGTGCTTCTTTCTCTGAGGCAGACTCTTGCCTCCTCTGAACCGCTATTGGTTTGTGCCTATACATCCCCATTGCTCTGCTCACTTGTTACAGTTTCACAACTCCAGGAGATACACTATCTCCCAGCCCAGCCCAGCCCAGCCCATTCCCAAGAACCTCATCCCAATTTCTCCAACCTTACCCTGTTGTTGCTATGTTACTGCATAGGAATTGCTATCCCATCCTCTGCTAATCTGGTGGGCAGGTCAATGTAGTCAAGTAGTATTGACTGGCATCAACCTATACAGACCAGCAGTTTACCTATGTCTGCAAATGACAGACATTGCAGGAGGCCTGGAATTGAGGCTATATCATTCAGGACTCAGTGATGGGTGTACTTAGTCAGCTCCTAGCTTACCAGCAGTTTGTCAGTCCCTCGATCATCTGTAGAAAATTTCACAGGACCCTTTAAAAGTGGTTCATTACAGTTTCTATTTTCTACCTAACATTACCTTTTACATGTACGTACATACATGCCCAGCCTTTTATCTTTACACTTGGCAGTGTATACTATCCAGTGATATACCATACATTGAGAAATTTTCATATTGAATTTCGTCAGTTAATTTTTGTGCTGTTTCATTTCAGGAAACCAGAAGTGTAGCTTTATTGGTCGGCGTTTGATGTTGAAAAATTAAATTTTCGTCGTCATAGGATGCTGACAAAACTTCAGTGAAGATTTTAAGATAAGGGAAAATGTGTGTACATTCAAATAACACTTCACCCCACTACACATGCTTGCACGCCATTCTTAATTACGTATTAGTACAAGTATGAGTCACTAGACCTGTAGCTATCTGATTTTAGTGGTCTGAGACTACTAGTGTACAGTGTTGACACTATTGTAATTCCACGTCTGAATGATTCAATGTCTGGTGAAACAGCCATCGAAGTCAAGTGAGAGGATAACTACACGCATGGTGTATTTGGTGACATTAAGTAGTTGTGATTTGATGAAATGTTGTCACAATTTCTTGCTATAGCAAGTTTCGTGAGTGCGTTAATGGCTGCCCCAAGTTATATTGCATTACTTCATAGTGTTGTAGGTGCCTGTGGTGACTGTTTCTCAATCGTGTTATGGATGCCCCTAAGCTGTATCTTACTTCATAGGCCCTGTGGTGACCGTGCATCCTTAATTTCATAGACCCCGTGCTTCACTGCTGCAGCACTGAAGTGTCTGTTTCGAGAGTGTGCCTGGTTCATCCAGCTAAAGCAGTGTGGACTCGCTCCCACACTCATCTTTTGAGGTTCTTCAATGGTAGCCTTGTGCTAGATGACAAGGGGCGGTGCCTGTTAGTGTCGACGAATGCATGCATGTCATTTTAATGGAGGCGGTATCGAAGGACCAGCTGTCCTATAGGCCTAACTCGGACCTACGTAGGCAAATTGCTAAAATCTGCGTGGAAAATGGAAAGTGGGTATGATATAAAACGCGGACTGGACCGACGGACTTGACTCCGAACCACTTTGGTTTAGCTCTCACCAAAATCCGGACTTGAGTTACGGACTGAGTAGAAATGCACGACAATGTAAATATTAACAGATCAATGTTTAAAAAGATAAAATGCACAATAGTATCCAATAGATCAATGTTTAGATAAATATACTGATATAGCTAACACCGACATACGTAATAAAGCCAGTGAGCTGTACATGTACCAAGGAGTCTAAATTGCCATAATTATAAATTGTCAATCTGAATATGACACAGGGAATGAGGAAAGGACAAGAATAACACATTCTACTCTTCAACTCGTGAACAATCCTGTACTGATACATAGCATGGTAAATTAAAAATGTATGTGGCAAAAATAATTTATAGGAATGTACCATATAATTTGTTAACACTACATCTTACAACCCTCCTGTTGTTAAGTTATTTTGTTGAGATGTGCTCAGTGGGCAGTAATGAGTGGGCAGCCAGGCATACATTGAAGTGAAAGAACGTAGCAGATACCACAGGGCAGAGGAGCATATTGCCTGCACAGCTGAGGATGATATAGCTAGACAACAACATGCAGGAAATTCCTATGCAATAGCCATGGCAACAACAGGGTACCATGTATAACAGAACAGTGGGGACTGCACACATCAGTATTAAGTTAGAGAAAGATCTATTAGTGCATATCATGTAGGAATGGATTTCCTCAAAACAAGGTAAGTAGCAGATACCACAGACCATTGGGTAGCCAAGCATAAGTGAAAGAGAACAGCAGAAACAACAGGGCAGAGGGAAATCATGAAAACTCAGTATAATCGTTAAGCAAATTTAGGAAAAAGAATCGTTAAGTTTCATGCACACTGGCTACATCACATCTCAATCACGTATAAACATGCGCTTACTTATGCTCACCCCACAGTGCCCTGTATCTTAGTCTACAACTACATGCTAGCTGATAGCAAGCTGAGAGCTGGGCTCAGTCCTGCCAGGCCAATTATTATTATTTTTTTACATAAATGTTTCCTCTCAATTGGCGCTTCCTGGTTCTTTTTGTATATGCACAGTGGAACCTTGCTATTCCGAACCTCTGAAATACATATAACTAGGTGAACAAATTAGCAGCCCCTCCCATGTGCATGTATTACTACTAGAGAGAGGGCAGGAGCCCAGAGTTGGCCATGAAACCAACTAAGCATACATCTATAAATATCAAGCAGTATAGCTTCAGCTTACTATGGCTTCAAGGTGGGGTCACTGTCCGTAAAGTACTTTTCCATTAAGTATTGCTGAGTGAAGGAATTTAGTAATGGTATTGCTGTGAAGTGTTTCTGGAGATCCTGGCAGAGCAATTAAGTGCATGCTAGAGCAATTACACTTATATAGAGCAATCACATCCTTATTAATTTACCTTTCGAACACAAATCTTATCACACATTGTCATGTTGTTAGCTACAGACATTGTCTATACACCACATATTGGACAGCATAGCCGATGGAAATCATATAAATAGGTGTGTCAGATTAAAATTAATACAATTCACACTTACTTTATAGTCTGGTAGCTTAGTCACTCCCGGCCATGATCTCTCACTTGGTGTGCCAATAAACGTGGAGCGCAGTCAAGGAATATCAAGTCTGCTGATTGAATTACATGTAGTTATTATCCTTACCCATGGCAGGATGTTTTTCCATTCAGACATGTCATTATGTAGGTGTTGCAATTTTGAGATGCTCATGCAATGAAAAGCTCAAAAACAAACCCTTTGCCCCTTTGGCCTAAGAGAAATGAGTATACGGTATACATTCCATCCTTAAAACGGTCCACACAAAGTTAAAAATTATTATACTTACTATTGCATGCTGATTGAGACAATTAGCTACCACACAAGCAATTATTCAGCAAATCCTCCACACAGCATGTCCGCACTGTGTATCTATACAAACACTATTCATTGCAAGCTCCACCTGCAACAAAGCCCACTCTAACTGCACTATATACCTCTACATACAACAACTTGATCATTACCACACATGCATGCATTGCCGTGAACACCCTTTTGCACGACTTGTTGCAGCTTGTTCACCAACTCCTCTACTTGTTTTGGATCGTGCTCTATCTCTTCCAGCGGGACAAAGGTGCCATTACTTTCAGATGTAGGGGCATCAGAGAATTCAGTGTCCAATTCTTGAGCCATTATCGATGTGGCATATAGTGTAGCCATACAAGTCTACCTTTTTCGGTAAAACTAGGGAGTATAATGCCCTAGCTGACCCCCCAAAAATTGTGACAGCTCTAAAACCCATAATTAAAATTGGGATATTTATTGTGTATAAAGTTTTGGAGTACTGTGCGGGATGTATTGAGCCCTCTGCCTTGAAAACTTCAAACCTCTGCCTTGAAATCTTCAAACCACTAAACTATACCACAATACATGTACATGTACCGTCTGTCTGACTTGAACTGTCGCCAAGATCACTCAGGCAGCAGGGGCTGGAAGGAGGCTCACTTTGAAGTGTATACCCTCTTTTGGTACATAAGTATCATAATACAGGCACATGCAGCCTTTTACTACAATTACGACAAAATCAGTATCGTGGTAACTATTGGAGAAATCTATAAACTTTGCCATTCCAATCTGGTTCAGTTAATGCATGTACTTTCACCAACTTTATTTGTCGGACTTTGCATGCACATTATCCTCTCTTCTCAGCTATCATGGCATTGAGAAAAGTGATGGAATCCATCGTGTGCTTTTAGTTGGCTGTAGAATAATCCCAACTTATTATCAATTAATTGCTTCTTTCCTGATTCAATGAATATGAGTACTACAATACAAGCCTGACTATTAAAAAAAGTACATGTAGTATTATAGAATAGTCAAGAAAAAACAACAACAACAACAACAACAGCAAAAATAAAAAGCCTGATTTAATAAAATCCAAGTATTCCGAAGTTTCAGAATAATCACTTTCACCTGTAAAAATAACACAGCATGCTATTAAAGCTTGCCAGGCCACTGCCCTAGATGTAAATAAACTAACTCACCTAACTCTTGAGCCGGCACACTACTTCTGGGCTGAGCCTGGAGAAAGAGTACTGCAATGTAACCGCAGATCTATAGGTACAGGAGTTCTCTATACAGCTCAGACACTTGATTTTAGCCTCATTCCCAGGCCTACATGTCTAGCTTGCATCACGTGCTGTATGAAAGCATTTTCAAAGGTGAGAGCCTGGGAACGAAGCTACATGACTTACACCAAATGGTTTTACACAGGCAGAGGTTTAGCCAAATCGTCAATAGAGTTCTATATTGCCAAATTATGTGACTATATTGGAATAATATCTTGCTGAGTTTGCTGACTGCCAGCCTGTTACTGCACTGTAAAATTAGACACTCAAAGCTGTATTCCTAGGTTGGCTGATCGTGCAGATGACGTCAATGTTTCTTGCTGCTATGCACACACATAATTATGCAGCCCTCATTATCATTAGTTAGGTGTGCAGGAAGTAGGTGGGGTCAACAACTTCACTCGCCTGTTGGCTAGGAGAGAGCTGTGTTCTAGCAGCAGGGTGTGTGCTCCCGGCCATAGTAGTCCTAGTGGTAGGGGAGGTGTCATCACCAGCTGACAGGAGTGCAAATTGAGGAGATTCTCTCTGGGCTCCACACTGTAGTTCTATGGAGTGATACAGATTCTAATCAACAGGAGCACACGAACCACTAACAGAGCAGCAAATACAGCATATATTACTTGATACATTTCCATGCAAACTTATATGTGGTGATGTAAGCATGGAAACAAGATGGAAACACGATTGAGAGAGCGAGAGTGAGAGTGAATTACTGCAAGCAAAGTGAGCTCGGGTTGGCCAAGGAACGCCCGGAGTGAATGAATGAATGAAGCTGCAGCCACACTACAACTTGCAAGTACGCAATATTATCAGCATTTGGATAGAACCACCCTTGTACATTGTTTTGTCATCTTCAGTGGCTCATCACACCTGCTATGAAACTATTAACGAATGCATTACCGCCATAGCCTCGTTCCCAAGCCCGCGCCATTTTCGGTTACACGAAAGATGTCACAGGGCCTGGGATCTAAAATCACGTGCGCGAGCCAACAGTAGAAAGGTAATTATAAGCGTGGGCGAATACACGTGCAATTCTCAGACGAGTGAAGGTAGTGAATCTAGACTTCTTGTAGCTTTTCTTTATAGCCCGTCTATGGCGCCCGTTTGTGCCATAGACTTACCGCTGAAAGAAAGTCTCTGGTAAAATGTAGAGAAACGCAGCCGACTTTCAAAGTAGATTATGACGTAAGTTGATCACGTGATTTTAGTTACCAGGCCCTATGACTTTCCTTCGTGCAACTGAAAAAGTCGCGGGCCTGGGAACGAGGCTATTACTGCCATACCTGTTTGTGAAAACTGTATCTTTGTACTACCAGTCATAATGACAGCAGTTCCTGCGTGAACATTTATAGTAGCTGCAAATCAAGAGCAGAGGTACAGCTTAATAAACAGTAGCCTTCCCCAAGGGCCTGGAAATAGCTAACTACAGCATACATTGCTGAGGTTGCTGCTCAGGGGTGTTCTGTGGCTTATCTTCCACTGCCTCGGTCACCTACATGTATACAATAAATAGATGATAGACGTTAGCACTGTGATGTTGAGGTTCTGATGCTCTACCTTCAGCAAACAGTCGATGTCATACTCATGGTTGCACTTCACGCATAAAACCTTGGGGGAATAGTCAGGCTCCTCTGGCTCGGGGTGACTGACAAAGGTTAGAACACCATTCCAGGGACATCCTGGGGTCACACACTTCTCAATCAGGGGACCGCCATGGTAGGTCAGGCCCTGAAGATCACTCTTCTCACATATCTCCTGAAGAAACTCGCGATGAAATAAGGATATGTAGCTGTGTGGCTTTCCGGACTTTTCATCTTGTGTTGGTCTGCAAAAGAACAGTATACAAGTCACAGTTGCATGATATTGTAGACATACGCAAAACAATTACTTACATTACTGAAACTGTAAGCCTATGGCACTCTGGCTCCATCTCCAACTGCCATTTTCGTCCCGTGACGTTGTCGAACCGGCACCAGGTAGCAGAAAACTCTGGAGCCATTTTCCTTCCTCGAGTACCAGCAGACCCTGCTATCATGAGGCAGATCAAACGATGGAAAATCTCGGCGGGCAAGAAGCCATTGAAATCAAAGGAAAAAGTCACCTTCTGTATAGGATCGTCTGGTATTGGTTTGCTGGGCAGCATGCACGGAACTAGGAACTTCATTTTGGATGAGAGAGTAACGTCTACCTCACTTTGGCTCCGAGATAGTGGTTGCTGTGTGGTTGCAGAAGCTACCGGTTGACTTTTGGATCGGCCTGGAGGTGCTACAGAGTGTGGTTGGAGTGGATAGATGAGACAGTGTGCCTGGAGGATCAAGCACAGCTGCCTGAAGGAGCACCCAGCGGATTCACTATAGCATCCTTCCCAGCATCTCCTCAGAAGCGAGGCATTGCCGATGCCTTTCCTCCTTAGGTCTCGGATGTCTTCCCCACGATACTTCTGGCCTCCCATTTTAAGCTCCATGACTATTTTCATGACTTCAATGAGCCACTTTGGGTCGAGGAGCACGAGGCTATCAAGCTGGATCTTCTCGTCCCCGCTCAAGAAGAGAGAAGATAGTTCCTCTAAATAAGGAGAGGAAAGCTGTCAAGCATATAACTATGAAATATATTTAATTTCTATACTACAAACCAGGGAACTATTGTTGTATAGTCAATGGAGAAAACTGACTTACTTAGCAGGATAATGGTACCAGTGTCATGAAAAAAGCGAAGAGCGTGGTCTGCTTCCTCGATGCCACATTTTTTCCCCATCTCCTGTACCGTTTCCAGATTGATCAGTGGTGGAGTCAATCTTCCGCGATACTCTTCCCTCAGCTGGAGTAGCCCCCTCTCAAACCGCAGCCAAATTATTGGATGCTGTTCCTGTAGGAATGGTAATTCTCTGCAGGTGTTTGTCAGTTCGCTCTGCAACGTAGTGATACCACTGGCTTCACGCTCTTCTTTACCATCCAGAGAATTTTCAATTGCGACAAAAACTCGTTCGTCACCACAAGTGTAGCAAAGATGGTGTACAGTTCGGCTATCTTCACTAAAAACTTTATCAAGTTCGTCGTGAATCATTTCAAGGTCACATTCTTTCAGTTGCTTCCCTTCTTTTGGAGCTTTGTGTGTACCAACAAGGTACACTCGCTTCGTTATTTTGTCGTCTTCAACGGGTATGTGGATGTGAGCATGGATAGAATTCAACCAATATCGAATTTCTTCAAGGGGATTTCTTTGGGCAGGACCTTTAGAGCTGAGGTATTCGACCATGTGCTGGAGGTTGAACACCACCAGGTAAAGAGCACGTCGAGTGATGAAGCAATGGTGCATAGGCCGATACTGCTTCTGGCCAGCGAAATCATAGGCATTCAGGTGCAGCGTGGGCTCTTTAGGAGACGTAGGAGCTTTCATCATTCGGCCAACATCCTGATGGAGTCGACGGCTGACAAGAGTGCCAGATGGCCCAGAGGCTTCATTGCGGTTTTCGGTGGGTAATGCTTGCTGATTTGGCGGAGTGGAACTTGGTTGGGCAGGATTGGGAGCTTTTTCCCTCTGAGTTTTAGGTTTTGTAGACTCCACAGGTTTTGGTTTTACCTCACGTTTGGAGGGAATGGTTTGTGGCTTCAAGTTGGAAGACAGTGGCTCTGGAGAAGCTTGTAGCTGTGGTTGTGGTTGTGGCTGTGGTTGTGGTTGTGCCACTGGAGTGGCCTGATGGTGCAGGGGAACCTTTGATGGAGGATGAGGTATCTGCTGGTGTAGAGGGAATTCTGGGACCTCCTGCGGCTGCTCAAAGGCTGTGATGGCCTCTTCAATTCTCTTTAGCAGCTCCTCTTCTGAGATCACTGGTGGTTCCTTAGTACGCGACTTTCTCTCACGTGGTGCCTGCTGATTAGCAAGAACCCCCTCTTTCTTTAATTCCCCAATCACGCCTGTGACTAACAGCGTATCATCCTTCCTTGCCTGGTCTTGTGGCTTTACTTCCTCCCAGGCAGCCATGCTGATCGGTCTAATATCGACTAGTGTGTCAACAAGCGTATTGTCAATGCCACAAGTGGATTTGAGGTCTTCAAGAAAGTTCTTCCCTGTAAGTGAACGAAGTAGGCTTGTCTTCCCAACTCGTTCCTCTCCGAGAATTTGGAGACTGCATCGAGGAATTTTCTCCTTTCCTCTTCGAAGGGCTTTTCTGTAGGCCTCCTCGGCCTGTGGACCTCTCCTTTTAATCTCAGGAGGAATCACTGCAAGTGTGGCCCAGAAAAGCTATTGAATGATATACTCTATAAAAGGGCTTACTTATCTCTTACCATCTTCAGGTAGAATTTCATCTGGAGTTTCCCCACTCTAAACCAAAAATAGGTTGGAGGTTTTTAAACATACCACATTCATTAGCAGCAATGAATATATACCATACAGAACAAGCACTATGTCCTAACATCAACAGCCAGTGTGCACTAACATTGTTTCTAATCCTCATTAGTTTATCTCCACCAGGTGTCCTCTTCAAGATATCAGCTACATCAAAACTGGCTTTTCTAACAGCGATATGTAAAGCGGTGTCACCCTAAAGTTTGTGACAAGAAAAATAACATTAGTTTGATATTGTGTATACTAATTGTAGTTCAGACCTACCACACTATCTTGTGTATCCAGCGAGCAGCCTTTCATAATGAGCTCCTGAGCAATGTCGAGGGAGTCATGGATTGCCGCCAGATGCAAGCCTGTCTTTCTGCCAACTTTTTGTGTCGCAGCATCTTTCTCCTCGGCACTTGCAGAGACATCAACGCCCAGGTCTTCAACACCCACGTCTCGGGCACCCTGGTCCTTCCCCAGCAGGTATCGCACCATCTCAAGCTTCTGGTACTCACAGGCCACCAGGAGAGGGGTGTAGTTTTTCTGAAAGAGACAAACCTATCACTCCTTACAACATTACAAGGATAGTCTAGCCTTACCTCTGACTTCTCATTCAAACTTTCTCTCAGTGCATGAACATTTCTCAGCAGCCATCTCATTACCTCGACACTCCCACCAGCACAGGCATAGTGCAGTGTGTTCCACCCTTTCTGTACAAAAGTCAGACAACTTTTAAATTATGAATAATTATCATTCTGAAGTAAAAGTATACACCTTATCTTTGGCCAGGTAGAGGCTGCTGTATTCAAAGTCGGTCTGATGTGCTGCTTGCGATTCAAGCTCAGAGTGAATTTCCTTCAAGCAGTCCAGTTGTTGGTGGAAGGCTGCCAGATGCAGCACATTCATTTTTTTCTGCCAGTGAATGAAAGGGAACTATTATTCACACTACGTACACTGGGCACTATATTTAGAGTACCATAGCGTCACCTTTGTGCATACATCCAGTTTAACAGCTCCTGTACCAAGCATGCACTTGACTGCTTCCAGGTGACCATATTTAACAGCAACCATTAGAGGAGTCCACCCACTCTCCTAATTGTAATGTAACACATTGACAGGCAGTATTTCTTGTAACCATAACTAGTTTATACGTACCTTTGACCTAGCGTTTACATCAGGTGGATCAGATTTCACCGTGGAATCTTTTCCTTTCCCTTCTTTCGCGTAGCTGAGCAGTAACCGAAGGAGAGCTACATTCCCATTTCTGCAGGCTACATGAATTGGATTGATCCCTTTGTGATTCTGTTAGGACAGAGTAGACAGCCACTGAGACACAAGAACTATACAATAGTTTCAGCCCCCCTACTTCATAGAAGCAGGAAAGTAAACAGCCCATCATCCATTATTTTGGTCCATTACCGTTACTACACTTGAAACATACAATAGGGTTAAAGAACAGTATCAAAATGAAACTCCAATCATTGCTCGATGGTGGGTCAATTACTGCCATAATGATAGGCTGGTACCAAGAGCCTGATTATAGTGGAGACTAGCCTCGTCTCCAGTTTCACCCCTCCAAAAATCAAAGAAGATAAGGAAGTGTCTTATACTTTTCTCATATGCAGGGTTTTATTTGAGGGTGAGAGAATTTGCCCCTCCCCCCTTTGAAATTTAGGTTGCCAAAGCACATGTATTGTACGTTGGCTTCAAAGACATAAGTCTGTGGCAGCGAAGATTAGCTACAAGTGTTATGCCTTCCATGTCTATGAACTATAACCGTGTTCACCACCTTTCTATCATTGAAGCCACATATAATAGCTCCACTGTCTTTCCAGCTTAAGGAGACATAGATAGTAGAATAGAAGGACCTTCTACTCTACTATCTGAGGTGGAGACTGGGAAAGAGGTTCAACAGTGCACAGTATAAATTTAAAAGTACCTTTCCTTTGTAGGCAACAGTTGCCCCTTTCTCCAGGAGTACTTGAACAATGTGCGTCTTGTTCTCCTCACAGGCACACATCAAAGGAGAGAAACTCTACATATTAAAAGGAATTACTATCATGCTGACCCAAACTGAATTGCAAATTAATAAAATCTTAGGCCACACCAAATTGATTGAATGTTTCACTGGTAGCCTCATTCCCAGGCCACATATTTAGGGTTACACTTAACCCTTAAACTTAACCTTAATGCAAGGTCTGGGAACAAAGCTAGTTTCATGAACAAGTGGGAGCCAAAACAAGACCCAGCCGGCACCATAGATAGCAGAGTAGAAGGACCTTCTACTCTACTATCTATGCTGACACTAAGTAAAAATATGTTCTGTCCGAAATCTTTGAACAGCAAACACTACAGGCTTCTTTTTAGACAGACGAAACAATATGGGTAGTAGCACACTACTAGGGCAATATGGCTATTTAAAATGGAAAATTACAAAAAACAAAATGAACCTGCCAGATCCGTGTGAAACATGAAAACAATTTGGTGTGGCCATACAAGTATGGCTAGATATGGGTGCAAGCAGCTGATGAGAATAAGGTGCTATTCTGCAACAGACAAGCAAGAATCAGCCAGCTACGACTTCTAGGGGAGAACAGCTATAGCTAGTAAGCTGCTTAAAACGTCTTTACACGGGATCACCTGAAAAGAGTGGCATCGTGAAAAATATGTTGCCTAACCCTGGCCATTACCCTACCCTAAACTTCGCAAAAGTGTCATTTTTGTGGTGCCGTTCTTTTCAGGTGATCCTTTACACTTGCATTGCTAGTTTCCCACTGCCTGGATAATGTACAGACTCAGCTGGCTTGTATGCATGGCCTCATTCCCAGGAGAATGAGGCTATAGCTATAACAGGTAGAACAGGCTCCCTTTGAATGGTTGGAAGACTGGAAGTACTGATCTGAGTAAAATTGACAGACTATAGACACCCCCCCCCCCCCCCCCCCCCCTCCCCCTCCCCCCCAAACCCCTTCACTGACCTGATCGTCAACATGGGAGAAATCCAACAGCTTCAGATGTTTCCATCGCTTCAACATTTCATCTGCAGCTATTTCTATCGGTTTCTGATAGCCGTTACGAACCGCTAGGTACACATTTTCCTGTAAGTGGGAGATCAACTTACCCACCCTTCGGTCAACTTTAGGCTGCGGGTTCAAAGCGCGTTGTCGACGGAGTTTGCGACGATGACTGCGTCGTCTTTGTCGATCAAGGCTTCGCAAAACTTCACTGAGCATGTCAAGGTCTATGTCCATGCCTTGCCATATTGCTAGCGCGTCATCATCCGTTAACGCGGCGTCCGGCCCCTCAGCCATGACTACATGTAGGCTGTATACATGTACTAGTGTCTAGTCTGGGTTTGGGTCCGTTACATTAGAACGCGGACCGGACCGATGGACTGGACTCCGGACCAGTTTGTAGAACTGAGTAGAACATGTACTATCAGTAATTGAATATTAATAGCTCATCCTCCCATGCAGATGGACAATTAACTCTTTCCCAGCCAAGTTTTAATACATCCATAAGGCTAATGTGAATTTATATAGGTCCTTTTATATTAGGCGTTAATATAAAGTACATGTTTTTTCTATTTTATATGGGCACATAAATGTGCCCATGGCGTTCAAAGAGTTATTAATATGGAGTTGGGACTCTTCAGTAAATGTACGTACAGCTCATATCCTTTCTTATGTCGGTGTTAGCAATTCTTTGAACAACTATCTATTAGTACTGATGCTATTATCAAGCACGTTATCTGCTTGAACATTGGTGGAAGGACAAGAGTTACATGTACATTCCACACTTCAACTCAATCCTGTACAGGCCACATGGCATGGCAAATTATATGATTGCAATTTGGGCTAGCCTTGTTCCCAGGCTGTGCAGAGGCCTGGGAATGAGGCTAAATTTGGGTAGGAATGTATAATTTGTTTAACACTACAGCAGTTCACATCTTCGCAGGGAGGGTCTGGGGCCAAAACTAACAACCCACCTGTTAAGTGATTCTGTTGAGATGTGCTCAGTGGACACTCACATCAATCTGTCCAAGTATGAGCAACTTGGGAATACATTGCAATGGCACTTTACACACACTGAAAACAAACTTCAGACCATTGGGGCAGCCAGGCATAAGTGAAAGAGAGCAGCAGATATATGTTTCATGCACACTGGCTAAATCACGTCTCAATCACATACACATGCACTCACTTATGCTTACCCCATAATGCCCTATATCTTGGTATACGACTGCATGCGGATAGCAAGTGGGTTAATTCAATCCTGCCAGGCACATTAATTTTCCCTCTCAATTGGCACTGTAACTTCCTGATTCTTGTTGTATGTTATTTATAATGAAACAAAAAACAAAATTAAAATGAAATGCACATAACTACATAAACAAAAATCAGCAGCCCCTCCCATGTGCATGTATTACTACTAGAGAGAGGGCAGGAGCCCAGAGTTGGCCATAAAACTAGGCATACACGCCTATAAATATCATGCGATTTTGGACAGTAGCTTTGATTGTTTCAGCTTAGGAGAGGACTATGGCTTTAAGGTGGGGTCAATGTCTGCGAAGTACTCATGTCTCATGGCATCCTCAGCTGATATCCTGCCATTGGGGTAGCAGACCAGATGACGCTGCAGCAGATCAATACCCTGTTCACGGAGAGTAGGCACCACCACGCTGAATGGAGCCGGGGGGTACGGTGGGAAATCCTGCATAGTAAGTTTACATGTATGCGTGTGTGCATGCGTGCATACATGTGTGTGTGTGTGTGTGTGTGTGTGTGTGTGTGTGTGTGTGTGTGTGTGTGTGTGTGTGTGTGTGTGTGTGTGTGTGTGCGCATGTGTGTATGCGTGTATGCGTGTATCTGCATAAATATATTAATTTTGTTTATAGGGGTCACAAACAGTTCAGAATCAATGTGGACTAATAATGCAAACCCTCCACGAACCTTCATATATTCCAACTAAGTATTCTGAATATTGCTGAGTGAATAAGTTTCGCAACTGTGCTAGAACGCACTTGGTCTAACATTAATCTCTTCGGGGGGCTTACTACAACAAGTGACTTCCTTTCTCTGGTACTACTGTGCAGAGAGTCATAACAGAGGCAGACAGCCATACCAGAGCGTAATCTCGTGTGCCAGCCAGCATCTACAAAATCGCTTTTTCTACAAGCTCTCTCGTGGCTTCAGTTGCTCTGACTTCACTGTGGGATACTGCCTCAATATCTTGCTTACTCCACTTCTTTGACATCCCTACCGCGCGTAAAATCATATGCGGTGAAACCTGAACATTCCAAACATCATTATTAGCAGGAGCGCATAATGACGTAAGAAAAAGGTCATTATGTGCACCTGTTATTAGCCAGTCAACCAATCAGATTCGGCCCTCAAAAATTCTTTGGAATACAAAGTTCTGTATCAAGTGCAACAGACCCACTTTTTTGTTCCAATTCTCTTAGAAGGTGCGGGGAGGGTCTGGGGATGAGACTAGTCAGATTAAATACAGTCCATACTCACTTTGTAGTCTGGTAGCTTAGTCACTCCCGGCCATGTTCTTTCACTTGGGGTGCCAACAAGCGTGGAGCGCAGTTAAGGATTTTCAAGACTGCTGAGTGAATTAGTTATTGAGTTCCTTACCCATAGAAATCGAATCAAGATAATGTTTCTCCTTTCAGACATGTCATTATGTAGCTGTTGCAATTTTGAGTATGCAATGAAAAGCACAAAAAGAAACCCCTTGCCTCTTTGGCCTGAAAGAAATGGGGCCCTCACCACAATAAGTAATGCTCTCTTAGTGATCACAGCATAGCTGTGGTATTAATTATATTCTGACAAACCAGGACCACTGCTTTTCTGTTCTCTAGCTGGAATGTTGATCTGTAGGTACAAATGGATATTTGAATACTCTCTTCAGTTGCTCGTCAACATCACTTCCTGGAAAAAGTGGTCTCCCACCATTAGCCATTTCTGAAGTACAAAGAAAGAAGAATTCATTAATCACTGCATAGTATGTATTTACGTGCATAGCCCAGTTTTCACTTTTGAACATGAAATACCTTATCTTATATCTAAGTAGTCTAAAGATGCAGCAGTGAGAGAATATGGCAATTGTGCATGCGTGAAATACCGTACATGAATGTAACATTTGTTTATAAATGTCGGCTCCATTTCAATGGAGATATTAAACGCCCAGGCGACGCCTATATTCAAGAAAATATTGTACCTAATTGTCAGTACAAAACCTGCTCATGGGATATGCATCTCCAAGTTAGTAATAAATACGAGTACCTAATAGGTACGTTAGTAAGCAACTGTTGATATAATTGCCAAGTGCAGCGAGGCCAATTATTGCGTACTATAGGCTCCAAATCTCAACTAGTGTTTATATATAGCCGTCACATGTTGGGTCCCTGAGGGGCCCCCAGGATCCAAGATAGTGTCCCTGGCAATTACACATATATGCTTGCTGTAGTTATATTTTAGAGCATGTACTGAATAAGTGGGGGAGAGTTGGCTAGCCATCAAGACTCCTAAACCAACCAGTTCTGGATGTCAAGTACAGACATTCAGTGCATGCGTATTTGTGCGGGGGGGGGGGACTTTTTCATGGCCATACTATATTTTTAATCTGCTAGATGGAGGCCACTGTGGGTTTAGCGAGACCTATCAGTTCAACCAGAACTATGGAATTTGCCTCTAATTAGACAAAATACTTCTATGGTCCCTTTTTAAACACTCTATCAGCTGGTTGGGCTTTGGGTTCCTTCCTGGTTCTGGGTTCTCTTACCAGCTGTCAGAGTTCCTTCTCTTGTTGTTATATTCCCAGTTTCACCTCATGTGTTGTTTTTGGTCGAAGTTTACTAATTTGTTAAGTGACTAGCTTGTTTATTAGAGAAAAGATAGTTTGGAGTATGTAGGAGTAAATGTACTAGGTATGGGATTAGGATGGGGCGAATTAGTTTAGGCTAAATTGAATGTGCTAATGTAATGATTAGGCGGTGGATTAGGATGCCATTTTTTAGTTTCATGTACATTTAAATTTGAGACACTGCAGTAATCTCTACTGCTCCAGCTTAACCCACACATAGCCATGACAACAAGAGAGTCTATTAAAGATACACGAGTACAGATCAGAACAGAGTACATGTACATGTACTCCTACTTTCTTTGTATTGGGAGGAGGGAATAAATGCTAGATCCCGGGTGGGGGGTAGGACAAGCTCCATGCCGTGCCATGCCTTACCACTGAAAAACGATTTAGGCCACTCCCAGCCGCTCCTAGCCTCGTACCCAGACCTATACCGCTAAAATCTTTTGCAATGCTCCGATTGTAGGAAGGTTTGGGAAGGTTTGGGTACGAGGCTAGCCGCTCCCAGAGACTTTGAGCCACCATCAAGTTGACATCAAACACAAATAAAGCTCTTCAAGGGACTGCAGCCTGTGTACCAGTGCTGGCTTGAGCATGCTACCTCGTCCTCCTCCCCCACCCCCGTTAGATTCATCACTATCACATTGTTATAGCTATACCTACCACTAACTAACCTGCAAATATGCAGCCTGCTGACCAAACATCAATGGAGGTGGTGTAGATCTGTGCTCCCATTAGAACATCAGGAGGCCTGTACCATAAAGTGACCACCTGCAAAATTACAAGCAGTGTGCATGGGTTGTCTACCCACTCAATAATGCATTTAGTCCCTATAGAGGAGTACAGTGAGTGCCCCTCTAAAACAGCATAGAGTGAATTCAACATGCAGTATCAGTTTCCAGCATACATGATATTAAAAGCAGGTGGTCAGCAAAGCTCATTTTGCACATGGACAGCTTCAGAGCAAAGTTATTGATCACGTTGGAGTGCAGAGGCCTGGGATATATAATCTGACCAACTACTGCCGTAAAAAAACCCTCCTGCTAGATTCCAGTAGCGGTACTGCCTTCTGTATTGCAAATATCTCGCGTGAAGGAGCATAGCTCTAGTGGCAGATCTAGAGGGGGTTCTACGGGACAATAGAACTCCTCTTTTGAAGGGCTGCCTTCGTTTTTATTAGCCTCAATTCCTGGTCTGATTTTATCTCGTAACCTTGGAGAAAAATCCCAGGCTGCGAGATAAAGTCTGGGCGAGTTGAGGCCAGGATTTGAGGCTACATTTTTGATAACTTAGTAAGTCTTGCGCAAGTGTAACTACATAGTAGCAATAGTGTGCAAGTCAACTCGATCTTTAAATTGGGCCTGGGAAAGAACGAGGCTACCAATTTCTTGCAGCAAGTCACGGTTACTGCTGTAGGCATGGCTAACAATATTATGCTCTCGTAGGGATCAGGAAGCATGAAATGTGTTGCTAATCGCTTTTTGTTTATGCGTTCATCCATGCAGTATGCTCTGTCTGCATGGATGCTATGAAATGCTATGAGAGCACTTATCTAAAAACTATTCTGTGCTTCACGTGGCTACTTGGCAGTGCATATACAACCGCTCTATTGGAACCCTCCCTTTGTAAACTTCAGACCTGCCACTGATCTCCAAAGGTATGTTGCCAGCCAGAGCAGTCATCATTATGAGTTTGATGACGCTGGTAATGTAGCTTTCAATAATCACTGTTTTTAAATCAGTGAATATACCCTACCTTTAACATATCCATGCTAGCTTTTTGTCAATCTCAGTATTTGTGGCAGTCACGGGTAAACGAACATTACTCTGTTGTATATTTAGATTACATCTGAAAAGCAACATCTCTGAATAATGTTCTTTTTTTTTACCAAGGACTGCCACATTAATTGTATGTAAATTTACACAGGTGTTGGTCATACCTCAGCAGAGAAACATCTTATTGGGATGCCAAAAGCACGTGCCAATCCAAAATCTGCTAGTTTTAACTCTCCTTTCTGGAAAAAAGAATAAAATAACAGTAACATGGCTGATTTAGACAAAAAAGGTTACGAGGCACTAAGAGAGAAGGGGGAAAAAATGTACTCCAATTGCTTGTGCCAAAAAAAAAAAAAAGGAAAAAATCATTCCCACTCCGGGAATCGAACCCGGGCCGCCTGGGTGAAAGCCAGGAATCCTAACCACTAGACCAAATGGGATGACTGATTAGACCATCACAAAAGGTAATATTTAACACACAAGCATGATATTCATAGCTAGCTGACCTTACTGACAAGAATATTTTGAGGCTTCAGGTCTCTGTGAAACACATTCAGACTGTGACAAAAAGCCAGTCCTTTCAGTAGCTGGTAATAGAGGGACTGGAGCAATGAAAGAACATTGCATTATTCTCAGCCCCTCTGTACGAACACAGAAAGACAAGGCAATCACCTGCACTGTTCTTGGACTAATACTTCCACCTGAACTGTCAAAATATTTTTTCAAATCCTGCAAAATACCGGGAACAAGACAATAATCTGGCCATACCTATAAACAATTTTAGCTATCTGTGTGTGAAAAGTATCCAAACACAATGCTCAGGGAGTAAAGAGTAAAATTATTATTCTCCAACAATATAATGAGGGTGCATGCCCATCTTTGGTAGCCCAACTGAGCTACTGGCAGAGGAGTAACATGATCTTATATCTTGTTGATGAGAGACTACGACAGTAGGAGTTAGCTTTTAGTACTGTGGGTTACACCCAAACATTTAGCCACCAGTAAGATGTTTGTGGACAGGGGGGCTAGCACTGGTACAAGAGGCCAATGACGTAACTGCAAAAATTTTCAAGGGGTCTGCTTCCAGTACTTAGAAGGGCTCCAACCCTCCCCCCCACCCCCCTGGTTCCCACACCAGTGAAGTACAAAATTAACACTACTAAATTATTACCTGATCGCAGTACTCAAATACCATGGTTAGTTTCAAATTTCTATGAAGAACATCCATTAACCTGCATGAGCGCAAAAAGATGATTAAACAAACATCCTAGTAGGGACCCCAATATGTGGTGAAAGTTTACCTCACAATGTTCTTGTGTTTCATTTCCTTGAGAAGACAAACCTCTCTCAGGGCAGCACTTGGGACGCCCTAAATAACAACATGTACTAAGCATTATGGACAACAAAACTCTATATACAACATAGCTGATGAGGTGTGTTTGGTACTGATGTCAGTGATGTTAAAAGTACTTTTTGGTAATGATTTTTCGTATGTATAGGTTAGTGCCCTCAGGCAGGTATCTTAGCTGTTTTAGAGATGAGGTGTACACGTACTGAAGGATACCACCTGTAATCACCAAGGGTAAAGCCCAGTGCACCCCAAAAATCTCTAAACAATTAGCTAAGATACCTGCTTGAGGGCACAAACTACATAGCTTGGAATATGGATTACAGCTTTCGATTTCTCTGTATGAAATATGAAGAGATGTCTTAGTGATTTTTAAGATCAAAGCATACCCTGGTCTAAGAACAAACGGATGCCAATTATCCCTGGTCATGATTACCATGTACATGACATTGTAGAATCAATGCTCCAACCATATCTCAATCAGAGATGTGACCCAATGCAATAGGACGTGATTTGGGGATGCCAATGTCAGGCAAGCATAATGGGAAACTCACCTCGTCATCCTCATCCAATCGGACTATCTTCAAGGCCACAATTTCACCTGACTCCTTATCCTTGGCTTTGTACACAGTGCCATACGTACCTATGTAAGGGATACAAACATGCTATGTGTTCATGGAATTGTCTAACGCAAAAGACGAGCTTTTACAATACTGTTGAGAAAGGCCACTCCAATATGACAGCTAGTTTCTGTTCACAGGAACTTCAGGAAGTGATGTGGGTGGGGGGGGGGGGGGTGGGTTATACCTAGCCTTATTCCCAGGCTCTCCCCCAATGCAAATAAAAATTACTCCTTGAATTGAGCATAATGTGAGCAGGAAAGTGAATATAGCGCTGATGGCTGTATAGATCAACGAAAATACTCCTGGGCTTTCTCCAGTCTTTGCTTCTAGAACTTGTGCTTTCGAGCAATGAGCGTCAAAGCCATATATGTGCATGAAAAAAAGGCTCATATGCGTGCACAACAGTGAAATTTTGGGTGGCCTTGCAAGCTGATGAGCGTCATATGTATCATATTGGTGTGGCCTAGCTTTCTGCTAAGTTGCAATCAGGATAAAAATCAGTAAAACATTACTTTCACTGTAAGCGATCCTTACTACGGTATTGACAGTAAGCTGGGAACGATACAATGATGGATGGGAAATATAGGCACAGCTGGTGAAGACGTTCGCATCGCTGCCGAGACAGCCACTCATCCTATACAAACTTGCTCACTTTCCATTGCCTGGGACATGAACTTGGGACAAGAGAAAGTTGAATAGGACAAGGGTGGCAACAGTGTAGGATGAGCAGTCGTCTCAGCTAGACTCCTTTGCATGTGCCACAGGAATGCATGTCCAATGACAGAAATACTCTCTAGTCACAACTGTGACTGTGGTCAAACCTTGTCTCGTGGACTTGACCAGATGATTTGTGGGGGGAAAAGTTTCACCCACAAAAATCGCCTGGCTAGGTCAGACCATCACCAGTTATTGTTGGCCATGCAGTGGCACTAATGAGTGCATACTTGTTTGACTGAGAGCACCTTTGACCGCTGGCTGTACGTTGACCAGTCACAACTGTGACTGTATGGAGCCACTCCCATCGACTCTGTACAAACTTTTTGTACCTTGCCCACAGTTCTCTCACAAGAACTTGGGGATATTTCCATAATTAGATGTACTGACCTTCTCCGATTTTCTCTACTTTCTCATAACGCTGCATCTTCAATACAATATACACGGATGGATGGTGTGTTCTTTTCAGAATAAATGACAACGTTGTGTTCCTTTGTGACGTCATCTCCGTGGTCCACGTGGTTGCTCGCCACATGCCTCCGGCTGGCTGGCTGGCTGTGCAGTAGGCTGCAGTTTTGAGGCAAGCACTGGAAATGTCGCAGCACTTACGCGGAAAGCCATCGCTCAGGCACCTGAGTCTACCCGACTATGGAAGATTGGGAGACTACCAGCTACAGGTAGACCTAGAGGATAAGGTGCATGTGTCATAATTTTCTGGGTTTAGCAAGGAGTTTTTTGTGGATCGACTGATTTTCAGTCGATCGATTTTATAGACCTATCAAGAGTGTTATTTACTGGAAACTGCAAATATGTAAAACCGATTTTCAATCGATCGATTTTGTAGCTCTATCACGAGTGTTTCTTGGGAACTGCAGTGTAAAGGGAGAAGGAAATACTGTTTTTGTCTGTAAGAATTAAGCATATCGGGTGTACTTGGTCTCATTTGCAGGCCGTTTTAATATGTCTCATACAGTGGAGCCTGGAAAGGAAGTTTTAATATGATACACTGTCATGTATGGTGTGCAACTGCATGGCTCACAAAGTCGATCCATTTCAAAGGGGGGAGGATGAAGTAAAGAACCCGATTGCTTGTATGTAGCCCCTCATCTAGCTACCCGAATCCTAGCTCCGATCGTGTTCTTCAGTTGACACAATCATTGCAAAAAATACTATAATTTTGTCAGCAACTACAAAGGGTGGATTGTTGTTCAGACTATGGGGCATTTAAATAAGTATGGATTGCTACATGTAGCACTCTATTTGTTTGTACATGTCAATGCCTCTGTAAGTACAGTGGCCTTCCATCATGGTTTCAGGGACAGGTGGGGTTAGCCTGCTTATAAAGTACACTATCCATTAAAATTTGACAGTTATGCATCCATTTGCAATCAGCTATTCAACCATCAGTGTTGCAAACTTTATAAGGGCAGCTACTTGGGGTTTATATTCATATTAAAACTCATACCTACAATCAAACACATGAATATCGTTTGTTGAAAGTGAATTATAGCCTCTTGGGAGCCTTGTCCAGTTTGCAAGCATTAGCCTCTAGTTCTTAAACCCTCTGCTCTGTGTTTCTGTTAGTATATACGTCTTTAGTGTAAGGAAATAGAATTAAAGAACTGCTTGCATGGGGGTTGGGGATCCAGGAACACGATAGATGTTTCAGCTTAGGTTGGGTAATACTGTTCTGAATGAAGAGTTGGGAAGACATAGGGGTAAAAATGGCGATGGGCAGACTAGGTTATGTGGGATGAATGTGAGAGTGTAGTACATGTTCTCTGCGAGTATGATGCATTAGAAATACTTTCCTGAGAGAATTGGACAATCTGTTGGGTGTGGGAGTTTTGAAGGGTTTAATACTCTCAACACTTTTGAGAGAACCGGTTTTGTTTTAGGGTGTGAGATTTTGGACAGGCATGATTTTATGTCTTTATTTAGACTGGTTAATTGTTGATCTGGGATACTAGGAAGGATTCATTATATGGTGATCAAGATAGTGAAAAATCTGGTTGCTCTTGCCCTCTGACTGGAGATCTTACAAGCTCCACCTGCGTATGTGGGTGTGCATGGTTAATGGAGTAAGGGCTATGGCTGGAGCAACATGAGTATTATTCTATTATTAGTGAGCAAAGGCAGGTGTTCCTTCAACTTACAGAACTTCCCAAGTGCAAGCATACAATTTGTCCTAGTATCAGAAACACATTTTTCTTCCCATAGCCTTTGCAAGACTTGATACAACACCACATTGACTCCTTCAATTTTATGTTGGAAGAAGGGCTGGGATATGCTGTACAGGTAGGTACTGCAGTATGTAATCACAGCTAGGAGATGTGTAAATATACACTCATTGTTGCACATTATCAGATAGAGGTGCTGGTACCTATATGGTAGACTGCAGTGTATGAGGCTCTGTATTGTATACATGTATACTTGGCATACGTGTACATGTATTAGATAGTGGTAACATAGCCTCGTTCTCATTCCTGTGCTATTATCGGTTACACGAAGTTCTTAAGCTTCACATGGCCTGGAATCTTGAGTAGCGCGTGGCAGGTCAAACTATAAAAAGGTAGTAGAAAGGTAATTGTAAATGTGGGCAAGTACTGTAACTATTCTAAAACAATAAGTGGCAGTAGCAAGTCTGCATTTCTTGTAGCTAATCTTCACAGCCTTTTTTTTGTGCCGCAGACTTAACGCTGAAACAGACAAACACAGCTCTCTTTCAAATCAGATAGTGGGATAAGATGATCACATAACTTGTGATCCCAGGCCCTGTGACAGTTCGTGCAACAGAATAGGATGCAGACTAGGCGTGTAGTAACATGCACACTTGGGCTAAGAACGAACTGGAATTAGAGATACTTAAAGTGGAGTGTGTGTGTATTGAACCGAAATTATACTTCTTTTCTGCAGGACCTCCCAACATATGAGGTGGTTGACCCTCGGAATCAGAAGATTGCCATCTTCATAGAGGTAAATCACCTTTCTGTATCCGTAAATCATTTGTAGGAACACATAATTTCAGTCCCTCTGAACTTGACGTTATTGTTTGTTCTGCCTCCACTTAATTTAATCTTTTGTTTTCACATATACTTGTTTTCATTCTACCTCTGTTGGTATTTTTGCAATAATAATGAGTAGGTACGTAGGAGTGGGAAATGGTAGCAGCCGCCTTTCAAGTTTGCAAATAATCACACAGTTGAATTCTAGAGCCCCTATGCTTTAATTGCCAAAGATTTAAAAGTTTATTGCAACATCTTGAGTGTCTGGGATGTTTTCACTTTTAATTTACAATCTGACAAGGATTTACTTTGTCCTATCCAAGCTTGCTGCCTGCACTGGTACTTACGTATGCCATTAGTCCACCAAGAATTATCTTCCTAAGCTAGCAGACTCTCTGTGTTTGCAACTACAACTGTATATACCTTCTTACGATAAAAGTGTATTGTGCAACAGGTTTTCTAGTAGTTAAAGACATTATGTACTCTCTTTTTACCAGCTGGGTGTGTGTAACAGCTGGTCCTAAGTATTGCATATGTTTCCATGTCTGTCTGTCTGAGCAACTGCAATATATTGCATTACTACTTCAGTACTTACAGTGTACCAGCAGCTTTTAGAGGTTTGTAGGCCAAGCTACAGCAAGCGAATGTAGTTTTGTGTTGCCTATACAATGAACAAGTCTGCCATTTCATGTCTAAAAAACCAGCCGGGGAACTTTCCCATACGATACACACAACTGGGCTCAGTCCAAGCTAACTGCAGCTGTAGAACAACATAACTGTGCTACAATAGGCATCCTGCAGAAACTGATAAGCAAGCCAGTGAAAGTGATGACTCAGCAGTTTCGCCATGCGCTTCCAGTTAGTAGCTATACATCACAAAAACAGAATTTTTACGGCTGCTTACCACGTTTTTGCCATCTAGGCAACATACAACTACCTTCACTTGCTGTTTTCTGCACATAAGTATACTAATACACTTTTATATCAGTTTTATGTCTAGCAAACTAAATGTATATAAGTCAGGAAAATCCCTGACATGTATGAATTTCACTCCCAAACGTTATACTCTTGTTCATATATTATGTAGTAGGAGTCTTACAGCTTAAGTACGTCATAGTATCACTGCTTTCCTCCCTATTCCTCCCCAGGAAGCCTCCATTGGCTATCCTACAGTGCCAGAGACCAATGTGTTCTCTCGATCAGTGAAGATCTTCCCCTCAGAGTGTCGGCAACGAGTAGCCACATACCGAGGCAGGCTCTCCGTCACTCTCAAGTGGAAGATTGACGGGCGGCATGCAGGGGCCCTGTCCAAAGTGGTGGGCCAGGTGCCTATCATGGTGAAGGTAAATCTCAGGGCATCAGAGCATGTAGTAAAAATAACTTTTCTTGGTCAGTAGTGGTAATTTGTATCAACAGGACAGCCCAGGTTTACTCAGATACAGGCTTATTCAATGTGTTTTTAACCTGGCCTATAGAATTTGCAGTGTCAGTACATGTACATGCAGGTACATATGTGCTTGTCTTCAGCTTATTTGGGTGATTTCTGTGGTGATTTGTTTAGGATTGGGCAGTTATTTGCTGGTGTTGTTAGACTGCAAGCTGCCCACATGGGAGGAGAGAAGTGGCCTGATTACCTATACCTACTGTTTATGCATGCACAACCATTCCCAGGGTAGTAAATTCCATGTGCACTTGGAAACATTCATATTACTGTATAATGGGAGTGAAAGTTTATGATTGAGTGTCAGTGTGTTACCACATAAGGAGTATGGCATGTCATTGGTCACAGGTTGGCTAGTGCCCAGTGAACTTGGTGTTATAGTTGTGAGAAAGGAATGAGTTGCCCAGTTCCATGAGGTGTGGTCATCATGCTTAGTGCACTGCAGTGCTTGCTGGCTAACATTCCTTTGGATGCTCCTGCTCTGCTACTAGTTCTCATCACTCTGAGCAGAGACCACAGAACAGACAGACAGGAAATCACCTAGTCTGGTGAAGCTAGCCACTCGTGAAAACGGAGGGTCTGTTACCCAAATAGGACTTGTTCTTTTGGAATGCGTATTTTATGGCTATGACACATCATGTAGAACGAAAGAGAGCTATTAGGTTACATGTGATCTTTTTGTGAAGTTTTACGAAGCGTGAATATAATTGGTTCTGTGAGACAGACAAATCCAATATGGCGTCTGTACCAGACCCTCCGTTTTTTTCATGATGGGCTTGCTACACACCAAACTAGAATGCACTCTGGAGTATTTACGTGTATGACCGCTCAGAGCTGATCTGTTTCAGCTACTGCTATCATTGCACATCTGCCCTGGGTAGTTGCTAGGTGCACTGCCTGAGAAAGAGGTAGGACTAACAAACCAATGGGCTGGTCTAGCAACAGGTCCTGTATCAGCAGCAGACAATAATGAAAACACCTCTAGTGTGAATTTGTGTGCTCTTGTCCACAAGCGCAGCCCACAAGAGTGTTGTAGCTGTATCCTGTTAACCTTGAACCCAGGGCCCAGGCCTCCCTTACCCAGGTTCTAGCACACAACCTTGGAGACAAATAGAGGAATAAGTCCTGCATGAAGGGTTCTGCATGTAAATATAATATCCAAACACGTCACAATGAGAAGGTTGTAATTACAATAAGCATATTATTTGCCAGTTACAGCACACATCTCTACACATGTCTAGTCCCGTATAGACAGGTGCTAATTTGTGCAGAAATGCCAAATTAATAGTTTTAGTTTTTGCAGTTTTATTTTCGTGTCAGCACAAATAATTGAGTACGGCCCTTTGTACTGTCAAGTGACAAGCTGCAGACTATTATTCTTGCGTACACATTCGTCATTTCGCACTATGACCTGTCGCTCAACCCCCAACTTCGAAAAATGACGGACAGCCACCCTGCTACCGTACAGTGACTCCCAGTGTGACATACTTGCCGATTGTTGCTTGTTGCTTCAAGTTGGGTATATATTTCGCACATGCTCCTCTTGACTTCGTCAGAACCCCCCTTACTGATCATTAGCATCCTTTATAACCGCAGGGCTAACGAAAAAAAAAACACGAAGATCCGCTGGGAGCTGACTGCGGTCGTATCACCATAACATGTTGGCAGCTCAAAAGACTGGTTTAACATTTCGCAGTTCTTATTTTTGCGAAATCGGCATGAGCGCAAAAAGTGTGAATATTTGCACCATGCGAAAACTTCCCGTTATATGGTATTGCCATGGACTGTCCGTGAGGAGTGTGGTATTCCGGTTTTTTTTCCCCTTGTGAATAAGGGACTTCCCGCAGAAGTCACATCTATTCATCCCATTCCTAGGCAATCTATGGGATATTCCATGGAGTCTCACCCTTTCTCCCACCTGTCTATCCTATCCCTTAGTCACTGTAGGAAGTATGGAATAGAAAGGGACGTCCCATGGAGTCCCACACTTTAGCCCTGTATCCCACATGTACATCCCATTCCTTAGCCCCTAGGGAATCTATTGGACAGAAAGGAACAGCCAATATGGGACTGAAATGGATTGAAACTGTCGTTGTACATGGTTTTGTAGTCAGTAAACTGCTTGATCTAGTCCTAGATTAGCCTCAAATAGTGGTTGCAGAAAATCGCATGATGAAATAATTAGTAGCCGCGGCGCCTGATCATTGAAATGCGTATTGCTTAGTTACATGAGCTCAAAGTTGTTGGCTATTTACCTAGATAAAACGACAACCTTAAAGGCCAAGAAGTGTTGTGTACTGAAATTTACAGACTACCATATAATCTTACTGCTTACTGTTCTTACCTGCATGTAGTAAGGAAGAGAGGCTATAAGACTAACCACTGATGGCACCCGTTGCCATTCTTGTCTCCTCTGCAGTCAGACAGGTGTCGATTGGCCCTCCTGGGACCGAGAGAGCTGGTGAAGAATCATGAAGAGGCGGAGGTACGGGTGCTTATCCAGTCCACTCCTACTTCTGACTTCAGGTGCTCTGTGGTTATATTATCTTCCTTGCAGGAAGCTGGTGGCTACTTCGTCATCAATGGCAACGAGAGGATCATCCGAATGCTCATCATGCCCAGGAGGAACTATGTGAGTACTGGTGTAACACTTCATCCGTATTTCCCTTATTCCGTGCAACTACTGTACCTGTAAAAAAGGGTTCAGTGGTCTGGATATATACATTACTGTTATCTTGTGGGCCAGACTAACATAACTGGTGTTGGTAGATTTCAAACTTATCTATGAACACCCTTTCAAGTGGCACACATGCCAGTGGGTATGGCAATGAACACTAGCACACTGCAGCTGAGGTTAACCATCTAACTTCAGAGCATACATAACCATTGTTATATATAACTTTCCAAAAAGTGCAAAAAACAGTCATGTAGGGATGCACTTCCAGCAAAAAACACTTCCCCAAAACCAACGAAACAAGCGACAATGCCCACCGGAAGGCGTGCACAGACTACCCACACATCACAGCGCGATGCATTTACCGCGCACCTACCATCCCTACATCTTTACTACCGTACTCCATGATATATACAAATAGTTGTGCTTGCTTCGCTTGTGCAACTACTTGTGCTTTTTGAACTCGCTCGCTTCGCTCGCTCTGTGCGCGAATAGAAATGAAAAGTGCTACCTCCATGTGATTATGGACATTTAGCATAAGTCAATGGCAGTAATGCTGCTGACTGAGCCACATGGAAGCAGCTCCACGTTAGACTCATTACAGTGTGGAGAAAGTGCATGGTACGTGTGCACACCATGTTCTTTCAACAGCCAAAGCACTTCGTTGAACATCTACCCACATGTTCCAGTGATAGTAGACTATACTACGGTTTAGCTGACAGATTCCGGCTAAGCTAGGACCGAAACTAAGCTCTTTACAGCCATACCTACATGTACAGTACTGGCATGTGGACAAACGATACTGACTCCATTTAATGCACATTGTCGTTATTTGTCTAGTGTACTAAGCAGCTTTGCATTCTTACTCGACTCTAGCCACTAACCTTTGTGATAGAGCGCTTGAAGTGCTCATTTTAGGCCCCTGTGCATGCATACAGGACTATCTAGCCACTAACCTTTGTGATAGAGGGCGCTTGAAGTGCTTATTTGAGGCCGTTATAATAAAATACCGTTGACTATCAGAGCATCTCAACACATGCAGCACTAGCGGTTGAAGTACTCGTTTGATGACGTCACAACCTTCTCGCGTATTCTAGTCCAGTCTCGCACGTGACATCACATCCGTGACACATGCGTACACGCACACACGCACACACGCACGGACAGAAGTAAAAGTTAAGTATTGATATATAAGTAGAGGAGCCCTATCTCGCCAATCAATGCATGTACAACTTCTGAGTCCCAAGCAAACAAAAAATATTTCACGTAACGTACTTCCACAGGGAAGTTGGGACATGCATCGTAATCACAAGGCAGTTTCAACAGTTTTATATTGCACTATGTTTACGCTGCGAACTCTGCGTCTTTTTTTGAGTTCCGACTCGTTTTGTGAATTTTGTTCCTAATCTACCCCAGGTTATCTGAGTTAAATTGGCACGTGTTATTTCTTCCACTTTTGGATGAGTCAGCTAAAATAGCATCTCCAAACACAACATTCCGTGCGAGTACCACCGTCAAATTCCTCAGGTTACACGCTGATGAGGTACTTGTACATAATGGCATTTCTGTCTCTCTTCACACCGTGGTTCGTTGTCGGGAGCAGTTGGGATGGACTCTTCGAGGGTCTGCCTATTGCCAGCTCATACAAGAGGTCAACAAGGGAAAGCGGCTGGAGTGGGCATTACAAAGTCAAGGGAATCATTACCCCGCGCCATGTATGCGCGAGCGGGGTTAAGCAATCGGTTTTGTCCGTCTGTCGTCGTCGTTGTCGTTGTCTGTCATAAAATTTTTTGAAAAAACCTTCGAACGAGCAATTTAGAGGCTATAACGATTTCTAAACAGAAGGTTAACGCTGAAATCCGTGATACATTAGCTTGTCTGTACCTTATATAGTAGAAAGTGGTTTTATTCTCGGCATTTTCACGCTTTTTCTGATTATCAGTGTGTTCCACCATTTTTTTTAATATGGCAATTGGTCACGCCTTTTTTAATACGGCAGTTGGTCACGCCTACAGCTTGAATCTGGACATATGCGAGTGCTCGAGTATGGTACATGTATACAAGTCTTCTATTCAACATAGAGCTTAGAAGAGATACTCAGATAGAAAGCATACTGGAGTATACGTAGAGAAACGCATGTATCATTACTACGGCGATCAGCCACGCCTACAGCTCGTATACGGCGTTACAGTCTGCAGGGTCCAGGAGCGCGGGGTATGTCTCTGCTAGAGACCTCTAGTTTTGCGAATGTAATATACTCTGATGAAGCCTCAATTCAGATTGAAACTCACCAACCACTTTGCTACTGGAAAAAAGGGGAAAAGCCTAGATCAAAGCCGCGTCCTACGCTTCCATTGAAAGTGCATGTTTGGGCAGGAATCAGCATAGAGGGTGCTACAGATATAGACAGTCAGGAAATACTAGCTGAAGATTATAATGTAAACTTGTTTTTAGAGAGAGTAGATGAAGCATTGAGATGCAGAGAATATAAAGATTTTAATGATGGCTTAAATAGTAAAGTTAAACTTAGTCTTTACAAGTCTTTTTGTAAGGAAATAGAATTTAAAAATTACTTGCAGGGGGTTGGGGATCCAGGAACACGATTGTTGTTTAAGTTTAGGTCTGGTACTAATGGTCTGAATGAAGAGTTAGGAAGGCATCGGGGTAAAAATGATGATAGGCAGTGTAAGTTGTGTGGGAATGAATGTGAGAGTGTGGTACATGTGCTCTGGGAGTGTCCTGCGTATGATACTTTTAGAAGTACTTTCATGGAAGACTTAGACAATCTGTTGGGTGGAAGTTTTGAAGAGTTTAGTGCACTCAATAATTCCGAGAGGACGGGCTTTGTTTTAGGGTGTGAGAATTGGGAAAGATATGATTTTAAGGCTTTATTAAGGCTAGTTAAGAGTTTTATTTTATTAATCTGGGATACTAGGAAGAATAAATTATATGGCGATCAGGATGATAATGGTGAGACATCTGGTTGCTCTTGCTCTTGTCCTCTGACTGGAGATCTTTCAAGCTCCGCCTGCGTATGTGGGTGCGTGGTCAATGGCGTATGCGCTACGGCAGCAACATGAGTATATTATAATTGGTGCTGAGTTTTATGTGCATATCCTTGATCAATGTTTTGTCCCTTTTGTGAGGGATAAATTATTGAAGGCCACTGCAGCCTATTCGATGTGACTCAGAGGGCATGTTCTCAGCGAGAAGGACACCTTAGGGAGGGCGAGACAGGAGCGGAGTAGGGTCAGTTCAATTTGGGAGTCTTCGAAGTCAGGAAGCTTGGATAGGCAGTACTAGACTTTCTCCACCCTCTGTAGGACAACACCCTCACGGAAAGTAGCTGGGCCAACAGGGCAGCCTAGGAGGGAGAAATCATCACCCCTGGTGATTGGGATCTCCGGCGGGAGTGGGTTGGGTGTAGGAGAAGTATCAGCTTGGACGTAGAGGAGTGACTTGGCTCGATTGAGGTGGAGCCCACGGAGAGGACCTTCCTCTTCAACGATCTTTTAGGGCAGCTGCCAGGTCGCCGGGGGAACCACAGAGGGTGCCGTCATCTAGGTACCAGGCATTGGTCTGCAGCCAATCATCAATCTCAATATGTGCTGTTTCATTTTAGAGACATCCACTGGGTCCTTATTGTGCACTAGTTTAGTGGCACAGGCCAACGCAAATACACCACAGTCACTACTGCTTGGTTGTCTCTGTATGTTCACAAGCTTAAGTGTTGCACTACTTGTTGGGCATTTCCAATACCTGCAGATCTGCCTCATGGTGGAAAGGGATACAGTCGTATACTGTAACATACTATCGTAGATATTATCACTATGGTTATCACAGTTGATATACCCAGTGACTTTTCCCACTAGGATAATCTGTATAAACTGGGCCCCCACCTCAATTACTTGGGTAGCCGTTCTTCAATGTAGGTTGGGTAAAATCCCTGGAGTGCCTTGTCATTTGAGAGCTGATTCTTAAGTAGCTCTTGCTCAACATTTATAATGCGCTCATGTAGCCACCCATGAGGGCTCTGCAGGATTGTCTTGTCCTCTGTCAGAGTTACATTTCTTGGTGACCTACACCACACAGGTTCTGGTTTGCCTGGAGGTACAGAGCTCAAGGTGATGGGCTCACTTGCCGTGTCCAGACATTCAAGTGTTTTGGTGTGGTCACATTTGGTGGGCTTTGGCTGTTGCAGGTCGGCTAACGGTTTCTCTGCCTCATTAGAACTGCCAGTTCGGATGGCAAAATGATATTTCCGAACTTTACCTCTCAGCAGATAACCCAATTGTGCAGTGCTGTTGTTGTACCCCTCAGATAGGACTACTATGTAACTGTAGAAGTAGCTGTACCATTAACTGAAGACTCAACCAAACGAATCTCATGTCCTCTATAAAAGTAGAATTGCCATAATAGATTTTATTGCCTTAGTATGCGATGTAAATCACTTACGTCTGGTGGCTCACGATGCTTGTCAACTATTGAGATTAGCTCTTCTCCAGGGTGTTCAGTATTGCAGATCTGTGTGCTGTTGTGGCTGCTCAAAATCATGCCGCTACCCATAGTTGACCTTTGCTTGACTCCACTCAGTAAGGGGCACCTTTTCACTGCTGCTGAGATCTTATAAGTATAGAAAATTGCTCTAATTAATTTTTTTGGCTGTATACTTTACTCTTACCATGGATCTGTACCTTCTAATACTTTACCTGCTTCAAATGCTGTGTAGCGGAGTTAAGCCAGATCTCTCATCTCAGTTTTACACTTTTTAAGGATGGTTTGGTTGATATCCGAATCCTAGCCTGACTGTGCAAATCTTCTCCGGCTTGTGGGTGGACATGACGCACATATACCCTGAAACACTGGAGCCAGGATAAGAAAGCTGGCACCTCCCTCCGGTGGAAAGAGCTAAGCGAATTACTATGCTTTGGAAGAGAGAACAGAGAGGCGGACAAAATAGAAGCTAGAACACACGCATACAAGCCTTGCCATCGGGTATCTGCCCATCAAAAGAAGAACAAGTCCTGCTCTTTTTCAGTGGCGAGAAGTTACTATAGCATGCCTTTTGGGAAGAATAATACATCTTTCTCAGAACTTCGAACTTTTCAAATTCACGTTCACGCTTAGCCATTTGGGATTGTTTCTCATATATTGGCGCACTTTCTCAAAATCTATCTTCACATGTACATCCCAAACCACACCCGCTGAATGCACGTGCACGTGGGCTACATTGCCTATGCTTACATGTATTTCTAGTATCAACTAAAGTACAGATGTCTGTCAAGGTCACAAGAGTGGCTGTAGTTGCAAGCCCAAAGTAGGCATCCAGATGGGTTATAAGTACTGTGTAAACATGCCTCTTAATGTGCTTGTTTTTAAGTCCTGCCTATCATGTTCCTGCCTATGCCTTACATGTATACTTGGGGAAGCTGAGGGGCAGCAAGGTGGGGAAGGTGACTGGCTTGCGGTGCTCTCTTGCGCTTATGCTTATGCTTATGCTTATGCTTATACTTATGCTTACGCTTACGCTTACGCTTACGCTTACGCTTACGCTTACGCTTACGCTTACGCTTACGCTTACGCTTACGCTTACGCTTACGCTTACGCTTACGCTTACGCTTACGCTTACGCTTACGCTTACGCTTACGCTTACGCTTACGCTTACGCTTACGCTTGCTCCTTTCTTTGCAATGACCCAGTGCCTCTTATTGCTTGCTCCCATTTCCTTTGCTTTTGCACCAGCCAGACCCATCCCCCGAAGTTTCCCCCAAGTTCCCTGTGCCCTTGCGGTGGTACTATTTCAACAGTCCATAGAAAACCGAATTTTCCAACTACATAACCTTAACCTCGCCCTAGTCACCTCAAAGCTGCATGCCAGCTTGGACCTCAGCCCTGTGTTCCTCGGGGTTCCAGGGGGCACAGTTGATGCTGTTTACCTGTGCCAGGGTCTGGGGCACACTCTCAATGACTGCACGAGGGCAACGGATGTACTGCTTGTAGCAGTCTGATGACCACCTGCCAAGCACCTGAATTAGCCACCCAGGGAGGGCGGCTGCTGCTGCTGTTGTAGCAGCCCCGATGCGGAAGCTATGGCTAGAGTACCGGTGAATGTCCTGGCTGGATGCACGCAGGAGTTGTCGTGCTGTTGCAGTGAGGCAATCCCGAGTGAGGAAGCGACCTGATTAGAATTGAAAGGCTGGCTGATCTGGCTGGTGGTTCATGGTGGCTTTATAATACTTCCTGATGGCGCCGATAGGGCAGGTGGAGGAGCGGGATGGAGCTAGCTGCAATGAGCAGCCTTTCCTGAAGGGATCCGTTTTCGAGGCCTTTGTGAGGATCACTACACTGCTGTCACCTAGCTAGCACAAAATCTTGCCGCAACAGGGTGGTGGAGTGGTCCAAGCTTCTGACGGGCATACCAGTTCTTTGGCCCTGAGAAACCCAAAGAAACCCACAGCAAAGGCGCACCACAGTATCCGCTTGTCGGTAGTGGAGTACCCAGTAGAGTTATGAAGGGACACCTTGAGCTGCCTCAGGATAGGAATGGTACCAGACCATATATGGCACATTAATCTACATTAGCCATGATGTGGCAAATGTGCAATTAATGAAAAAAACTAACAAGTACAGCAGAACAAGTAGTAGCAAGATTACTGGAACTACTTTGGACATGTACTCTATATAGTATAGCTGCTTGAACTGATGACTTTATGGCCCATTTGAAAACTTGTGGCATTGGCTGTGCCAAACGGCTCATTTCATTATTAGGTGGGTGCTTTGACTGTCAATCGATCTTCCCATGAGGCTACATGTACAATGAATGGCCTAAGAAGGATGTGTAGTAGTGATGGACCTGTACACTGTTGGGAGCTCCCAATTAGATGAGGGGTAGGTTCCACTACATTGATGATTATGGTGGGTTAGAAGTGGGTGTGGAGGGTTTGTGAAGTTAGCATATATGGACGATTGGACTTAGCAGTATCTTCTTTTTTGTTCTACGCTTTCAAGTCTTATGTCCCTGTACTTTGTTGTGGACTTGGGCAGGATGAACAGAGAGAGAGAGAGGGAGTTTTGGAGCTGTGGCCCAGGTACTGGTACTTGCAGTGACAGCATTGCCTGGGATAAGGCCATGTTTTGCTCTCAATTGTGTCGACTGGCTCCCGCCCCTCTGCATACCTTAAATCGAGGGTACCTTGGCCCTGGCCCAACAGGGTTTTGCACTTGGCCACCAATTGCTGCCAGGTACTGTGGTGGCTCCAGAACCCCGCTCTGAAGTCCTCCAGGACTGCGACTGCTTGGGCATTCTTTGCCAGGCTCGGCCGCAGTGGGTTATAAACCATGATCACGGCGAGGAATTTATCAGGCTGAGACGCACGAGTGGTGAGGATGATGGGTGACGATCACGGCGGGGCCTCAAAGCCTGTACACTGCTGGTGGGCATCAGTGGCTTTTATATCTTATGCTCAGAAGAAAGCTAGTGCATGTTATGTTATCTAAAATGTACTGGTAGAGAAGCAGGGTCAGCCATAACTCTACATCCCAATGAATAGTAATGCAAGAGTTTGACACTATACAACAGTGTACTTGAGAGGTTTATCAACTTTATACAACCGCTTACAGGGTCAACGACCACTGGCGATTTGTGATCCAGCGTCTCTGTTTTCTGGCTTCCCTGCTGAACTACTTAGAGAGCGAGAAAATTGGCCACCAGGGAGAGTATGGCGGAACTATTAATTTTGCAACATATGGACAATAAATTGTCCGGTTTCAAATCTAATTAAAGGTCAAACCTCCAGTATTTATGGAAAGTTCAGTTTTTCTATGGGTACTTTAGTAGTTATCCAACTGTAACTTGTACATGTATACCCTCAGAGTCACTCAGTTTACAGGTTTGTGGTATAAGGACACTGTTGAGACTCTTGAAGGCAGTTCTCTTGAAGGCTGGTAGGCTTGTAGTCTGCAGGAGATGGCCAGATTTACTTACTGCTCCTACTGAGGTTCAGTACATTCTTCTCTGTGAGGGGGGGGGAAACTGTACCAGAGAGCTGACAGCAACAGCATGCTCCAGACAACTTGGGCAACTCTTCATGGCTGTTCCTGGCAGTTGGAAATGAGTCTGTCGATCCACTGCAGCTGTTCGGAGGAGATAGTGGTCTTTGAGCAGTTGAGAAATCGACGTCGACAGTGTATCTATACGGGTCGTAGGTTTTGGGTCTACGAAGTGTTGGTACTGTTGGGCTGTTTGAAGTTAGGACACTAGGAACGAGCTAACGCCGGTTGTTAGTCCAGCTGCTCTCCAGAGTGTAGCCAGCTAACTAAAACAGGAACCTACACAGTAACTTCTCAGTCAGCCTGATGATAATACGCACTGATAATTCTATTCCCAAATCATATAATGTGCTTTCTTGAGTAACAGTTGTACTCAACGAAACATGTATTGTTACGGAACATAAACAAAATGACACATGTACACATAAGTATCAACGTGAAGGCAACTCAGAGGTGTAAGGAGAGCAGTGTCTGACTTTTGATCTGAGTTATCCACCAGTTTGCTCTGCCACGTGGCCCTGTGGTGGACTTCTATGAGAGAGTAGTCCGCTCAAACTTCCAGATCATTCCTTAATCATCTTTATTATTCCCAGTATGATTTATGAGAGTTTAATCCTCAGCTGCACAACAACTATTGATCTTACAAACCTTACTTCCTATTGTTCTGCTATCTCGAAAACACGACTGTCTCTCTCGTGTTCACTCAGTATTCAAAACCTCACTGCATATTGATATCTGCTTATTACACCACAGGGAATCCCAGTAGTCGGCTACGAGAATTCTCAACTATGGTTTTAACTCTGTTTGAGAATGGGAAATTCATTGTTTCGGCAAACCTACTGAAGTCTTCCATTGAATGTCAGAATGTGATCATAGCACATATATTGGCAAAAGGAAGGCAAGGATTATTAGTAGAAGTTTGGTGATGTGCTGAACCCAAGTGGTGGCTCTTGCTCATCTCCTGTAATGAGCACTGTCCTGTTACACGGTGGTGATGGGGATGGTGTGTTTTATCTTCCTTATGGTCTATATAGGAAGCAATATAATACCATACCAATCAACCATTGAAATTTAAAAATTGTACATCAAGCCATTTTTTGGTAAAAAGGACAATATCAAGTGAAATCTGACAGAGTCACACCACAACCATTGTGTGATGGCCAGTTGGCCCTGTATTTGTGAGTAATACCGGTGACTTCGCTTCAGCTGCAGACCTTCCCTACCAGCTTGCAAACTCAATACACTGCAGAAATCTGAGTTAGACGCAGCATCTTCTGGGGACAGATCACGGTATTTATACGGGCACTTAATGTCTGCTAAGCCGAATTGGTCGGCACAAGAAGGATCATTTACATAAGAGTCAGGTGAAGCTCCAATAAAAGGGTATTCCTCGCATATGGTGAACCCAGCCCTCACTGCTATCAAGCCATTAGGCCCAACCTAGTCTGATGGTCAGCGTACGTCTTCAATGCTGTAGATCCCTGCTGTCTTCCCCACTCTGTTGCGCTAGTTGAAAACTGATGTGGGTGTAGGGGCTGTTTCACCAGTGAATCAGGTACTAGGAAGACTATGAAAGACTTCCAAGCATGGAAGCCGTTAGTTGATAGCATCTAGCTGAAAACCATAGTGAAGACTAACTTTGATTGACCGTTTCCCTTTCAATCTCTCTAATCTTCTCAGGAGTTAGCCGAAGACTTTCCTTAAAAGCCGTAACTCGCTCAGTGAGCTTATTTCTCAACGGTAGATGGGGTTCATCTGAGGTTCTGACAGCAGCGTTCTCATCATGTGCTCATACGCATGTTTTTGTCAGAGAGTGCCGACACCCCGAGACCCTTGCCCTAACTGCTGTTATGAACTTCTGTAACAGATCAGGTGCTGTTCCCCGGTGCTCAACTGGCCTAGGATCAAATTCACTCAGTGGCTTGAGGTTGTGTTTAAGTGTACATCCGTGCACATACTTTTGAAATATAATATCAGTAATCTTTGCTGTGCTCTCCTTTCTCATACGTGGTGGCTTCCATTGGCATGCAAAAGAGGTGACGGGAAGTGGCTCCTGAGACGCGGAGTCACCGTCAGACACCATACTATGGCAAGGAACCCTGTCTATCTCTGGGGGTGACATAGCAACTAGCGCATATGGTAACCCAGATACATGTGTACACGAAGCAGACTCCCTATGTACAGAGGATGTGAGTATGTGTGGGTATGCAGGTGAGCTGTTTGTGTGTGAATAGTGAGGAGCGACTTACCCAGCAACACATTGACAAGTTGCCTTTTTAATCGTTGCTAGTGCCCCTTCCTTACCAAGCAACAAGTACATGCTATATAGACCAGTCTTCATAGATGAAGTCATGCTATGGTAATAATCGGGATGTCGATAATTGACCTTCAAACGATCTAGCCGTCCAGATGCCCAATGTGCATATCCACGTTGGAGAGCTCGAAAGGCTCCTTGTGTCCTTCCTGCCACAACCAGCCGCCAGATAGCGTAATTCGGGAAAAATTCGCGTTACAAAATTTCATAAGATAAATTTTCGCGTTAAAATTTTTTCGTAAATTTAGAATGAGCTACGAAAAACTCTCACGCTTAGTAATTTCGCACATTATTTTCGATCGAGCAAAATTTAACGTCAACGAGTGCTTGAGAGACACTCAGTCAGCATGGAAGAGTTAGAAAGAGTTTGCTGCATTCGTGGCTACCACGTATATAAAGAAATATGGGAAGCAGCTACTGGAGAAGTGTTTATGTGAGAGAGAGCTCCACAACAGTCGAGATCGATATGCTGTAGCCGTGAAAAGAATGGGAATGATTATTGGCCATTTACCGCGAAAGTTATTTAGAGTGTGTTCTCTCTTTTTGCGACGAGGGGGTACGATTGACTGCACAGTGACTGGAGGGAGAAGATACTCCGCAGATCTGCCTCAAGGCGGGCTGGAAGTTCCTTGCTCGTTGCTGTTCAAGGCCACGCCCAAAGAAATCCAAAAGCTGAAGAAGTTGTGGAAAAAAAAAATGACGTAACTTTAGTTCAAAGTACTTCTGTATCATTGTAGTAACTCAGTATCAAGACAATAATATTATTAAACAACTAGACAAATGTATGTGAAAATGAATATGAAAAGTACTTCTAATCTTCATCAATGATTTCAATCGTGTCGCTTGATGTACAGTCAAAATCGTTCTCAGTCTCGTTCTCCTCACTCTCCCGCCCTTTCTGTTCATCCTGGTGGCCATCCAAAACTCCGGCAATCCCCGTTCGCATAAACCCATTTACGACAATCTGGGGGTTGTCAGCGAAGTACTCTGCCATCTCCACCATCCACTTGGCCCCCAGCTCCTTCAGCACTGGTAGACCCAAGCTGATTGGCTGCAAGTCGGTCGATTCGACATCTCTCCCCGCAAACTACTTAGCCAGTTCGTGTGCGTACCAGTCTTCGAACTGCCTTTTCAGGAAATCCTTTGCAGGCTTGTTCACCGACACGTCCATGGGCTGGAGCAGATCGGTCGTGTTTGGTGGCAGTAGGCACGTATGGATGTTGTTCGTCTCCAAAAGATCTGTCACCGAGGTGGTAATCTGGCCTTTGAAGTTGTCCATGATGACTAACGCTGGTGTGGTGTCATCAAAGCCCCCTCGAGTACGCCTGACGTATGGAATGATGATGTTCTTCACATAACGGACCATGGTCTCCTCGTTGGACCGATGCTTGGGAGAGTAGGTGATGTCCCAATCAGATGGAAACTTGTAGCGGTGATGGCAGAGCGTTGTTTTCCCTTGGTAGATGACTTGGATCGGCAGAAAATCACCCACAAGCGAGCCACAAAATACAGCCGTGATGAGACGCTTGTCATCGACTCCAACCACCTCCACTCGCTTGGAACCTTGTTTGTCCACGGTCCACGTGTTGGACGACACGATCTTGATCCCCGCCTGGTCCCAGTTCAAAATCAGCTCTGGTGGGATTTCTTCCATCTGTACTATGGCTACAACATCTTCAAGGAACGCTTCCTTCAGCTGAGCGAAGCCTGCAATGGAGTACTTGCTCTTGGCTGTGGTGACTTTCCTTTTCACGAACTTCATCCGACTCAAGAGTGAGTACGCCCAGTGCCTGTTCAGCTCTACATGCCCCCCAAACTCAACCAGCTTCGTCTGATCACAGGACAGCAGAATGCCTCTCGCGGCAGCCATCGCAATTCTTGCAGAAACCACTCCCCCTCCTCCCCTCACCTTCCCATCCAAGAAGAACCGGCCTCCCACGCTTCTTTGGAGGCAGTACTGTCACGTCGTCATCATCTTCTGCTGCTCTCTTCTCTTTCTTCCCTTCTAAGTACGCTTTCTTGATGGAGTGTACAGTGGTCTCGCTGACACGATGACCAAGCTTGTGAGAAAAATACCTGGCTGCTGCTGCTATTCCATGGAAGCATGCGTACCTCCCTATGTTGGCACGGACACTTGGGCTATACCTATAGAACAGACAAAGAAAATTTTCAGTCAGCTTATGCTCTACAATCGCTAGAAAATTTATCTCACCTCTCGTACTGGCCACGCTTCTTGCCCGTCTCGCTGGTGGTGACCTTCTCAACTTCTCTGTTGGCAAGAGCGATCGCTTTCGAAGGCAGAGAAGAAGACAACGACCCCTTAGGATCAGGCAGACCATCCTTTGGCTTGAAGAAGCTTCTTATGGACATCTCGACACGGATCCTCTCGCGATTCAGACTGTCGACTTCTGTGTACGTGTCACTTTTGGACCGTACATTTTTGTTATTTGAATAATTAGCTGTAAATTTTTTTCGTAATTTTAATTTTCGTAGCCGTGGAGGCCTACGAAAATATTTTAACACCGAATTTTTCCCGAATTACGGTAGCTCATCACACCCACACACTCTGTCGGCATCCAGCTCCTCTGCAATTGCGTTTTCGCTCTGTCATTTCAGTAGTCTATTTAGTCACGTCATACCACAAAATGTTGATTGATTGTTCAATGTGAACTCGTAATGTATACATAAGCCTTCCTGGGTAATACAGGTACGTATTTGCATACTTTGTGGGAAATAGAAGCCAGTACAACTATTAACTGTTGGTTTTTCAAGTTTGGAGTAAGCAGAGTTGGTCAATTACATGTATGACCAGTGTAATATGTAGCTTCTTGAGAGTGGATATTCTCCTGATCATGAGTGTACTTTAATGGTATATTGATGGACGTTCCAATTTTCATAATGGGCACGTCTACTGCCTCTGTATATAGCTATAGTGTATTATATATGTGATATTATATTCTCTCTTTTTCTCTGCTTTCAGCCGATGGCGATTGTTCGTCCCAGTTGGAAGAACAGAGGTGCCATGTATACTGAGTATGGTGTTAGCATCCGCTCTGTGAGAAGGGACCAAACCACTGCTGTAAGTACATGACCAGACTAATTGGGGTGAGCCTGAGCGAGCCCACACTAGATCAACATTTGGTGGAACAATTCTGTTCATACGTGTACATCTATACTTACGATTGGTTGTGTCCATGCATGTGTGTGTGTCCGTGGTGGAAACGGAAACTGCATGCTCCCAGAAGTACTTTGACCTGTGACCGTGAATGTAGGGGTTAAAGCGTGTGTCTGGACCCTAGTATTGAAGTATGAGTTTGAGATCATGCTTGCTCTTACCTGTGATTAGTGTGAGATGGTAATCACTCTTTTTGGTGTACAAGCAAAGACAGTACAATCACCACCCGTCCCCCAACTCTGCAATCCAACCCACCACACACATCAATACTTTGCTTTTAGCTCTGTCTGCCTGTCTGTGCGTGTGTGTGTGTGTGTGTGTGTGTGTGTGTGTGTGTGTGTGTGTGTGTGTAACAGATGTGACGTCCGCTCATAAAGCACGATTGCGCTGAGAATTCGTGCTACTCTTCCGAAACAGCTCATGCACGTTGCATAGTTTTGCAATAACAGTACTGTAACAACTTCTGCACAAACTTCTGCACATTGTTGGAGGCGTGCAGTACTGCTGGTGTCGAGTCAGCTCGTATGAAGAGTTCAGCTGTCCTTTTGGCGGTACAGAATGATGTGTTCAGTTCAGCATTGCAATCATCTGTACAATGGAGCGGCTCCAGTGACAGTCTTGACTTGCAGAATGAGCACATTGGGAACATCTGCAGGAGGTGGACATCCCGAGTACAGCACTTTGTCATGGGTGAAATTGAGGAGTATACGTCTGTGGCCATTTTCTTCAGAACAATCTTGATGTCTTGATTTTGAAGAGAGTGGTTGGTAGCTTCTATAGTAAGAGCTGCTGATGCTTCATCAAAATTAATATCACACAATGCATTGTACTTTGTGTATAGTGGATTGTATGATGTAATAATTGTGTAATGGGAAAATGCAAGGGGCGGGACAGTAAGCAATCTGAGAGGTGTAAAGACTAATTGGATGGGGTTTGTTATTGTTAGTAATGATGTGCAGAGAACATTCAACTTGTCAGCTCTGTGGGAGTGCTAGTACATGTAACAGTTAACAGTAACAGGTCGAAGATGAGTGCAACTACTAGATGAATGGCATGGATTGTGCTGACCAACTTGCAGTGTATTACTCTTTAATCGAAGTAGTAGGAAGTGGCGTAACCTCTTTTTAGTTGAGATAACTGTCATCTAAGTTTACTTGTAGCATGGCAGCCATACAAATCAAAGGCACCGCCTACGGTTTATATAGTGTAGAGGTGTTCTAACTGCCAGGCGTGTTCTAACTTCCAATTAGTGGTAGTTAGAACATGGCAATTAGGGCAGTTAGAACATGGCAATTAGGGCAGTTAGAACACGGCAATTAGGGCAGTTAGAACACGGCAGCAAAAACACTTGCATAGTCACCAAACAAATACAAAAACTCAAAACAGATGAATGAAGGTTTTACAAAAGCATGTTGCTTGAGGCCAAAACTGAGTCAACAAACATGTCATCATCGGTGTCCACAGGTACAGTGACTGAAGTGCTCATGCCTTGAAAGTTCTGAATCGATGCCTGGTTAAACACCTGCACATTAATAGTACAATTTTTGGGTGAACCAAAGAGGGCTGACGGCACCACGGAGGTATTATGAGTTGTACTGGATGCTTGCAGCATGGTTGACTGCACTGGTCCGGCCAAAGGCTGTGTTGGCCGAACCTCAGGTGGGGTCACATTCTGCCTGTTAACAAGTGCCAAAGGCTGTGTTGGCCTTAGAACTCACTGTCTTTGTCCACTGGCTTTGAGAGGATGTCAACATCGATAGTCTCGCCCACAGCGCAACGCTGATTTCGCGAAACAATCCACTGCTTGAAACTGGAAATTGCCCACCTCGTGTTCTTTTCGGTGTTTTTGGGGACAAATCCCTTCAAAATAGACTCCAGTTCCGCTGAAGAAACTATCTTAGTAAAGCGCATCTTCCCTTTTGAAGAAGTAGGTAGTTTCAGGCGCTTCTTTGGTGGCTGAAAGTCATCATTCTCTTTCTCGCTGTCGGAATCAGTCCAGTCACTCATTCCGAGCTTGAATAGATCTGGAGCCTTCTTAGCAGTGTCAATACTTTCTATGCGAGCTAGCAACGAAGGCGAAATCACACACTGCTCACTCATTTTCTAACTGCTGGCTAGTACCGTTAGCTATATAGCTCTCAGGACGTTAATTAATTTAGTATAGCATTCAACCAATCAGATTTCACAAATGATTTACGTAAGCAGTTTCCATGCAACCGTAACCATAGCAAGACCAATCAGATTTCGCGAGCGTTTTGCGTAAGCGGTTCTTTTGCAGCGGTAGCCTTTGATTTGTATGGCTGCCATGCTACAAACCAGCTAAACCACCCCCTAGACGCGTTTACCGAGTAATACACTCGACAGTTCCGGGGTAAACGCGTCTAGGGGGTGGTTTAACTATAACGTACTCCACAAGTGTATTTCTTATTGACTCGCTTACACTATCGACGGCAGTTAGTACGTAGTATCTCTAACCATCCAATGGCCAATACTAGTGGCCAAGATCCTGAGAGGCTCAATGTTCAACATCACTTTCTCGTGAGGGGGCAGCTCACGAGTGCATTAGACCTGCGGACTGAATATATTTTTGCACAGGATGTACATACCAGCAGCCTGCTTTGAGCACTACACTGCAGTGAAGGCATTTCAAGTTGACTTGGTCAAGGCACTGATTGGAGACTAGTATTGTCGGAAACATGCCAGCTGTCCATCATTGCCTTTGTCAGCTTGGAGGACCACTTGCCAGTGAGAGGAGCAGACCAGCCTCACCAACGCTACTATGACTACCATCACAGGGGAAAGGAGGCACGAAACTATACTGCAGCGGCTGCTAAGTTTCCTGCACCACCATGATACAGAAAGCAGTGATTTACTCCTGTACACTGTCTCGAACTGTTTTGTTCCACTTCTTGTACGTAGTTCAGAAACTCACCTTGCTTCCTTAGTGGTAATGCACTGCTGTATGTAACTGCATAACCTGGAGCTACAAGCCACTATAGCCAAGCTGCATGGCATTATACAATGAGGCAGCTAAAAAATTGGTATACAGATGATATTATTTTAAAGTAGCCAAGCGAAGCAGCTATTATTGTGAGTACTTTGTCATAGTATCCTGTATTTGTGGTAAGTAATAATCTTTCCTTTTTTTTCTCTCCGCACTATTAGAATCTCACCCTCCACTACCTCACTGATGGAAGTTATGTTCTCCAGTTCTCAAAAAACAAGCAGATGTTTTATATTCCAGCTGTTTTCATTCTTAAGGTTTGCACCCTAGAAATGTAAATGTATGTGTACATCTGTAAGCCACTCACTCAATACTGACTCGTGGACCTATTTGTCTGTCTCTTGAATTTTGCAGGCCCTCATTGAAACTACCGATGTTCACATCTACAATGAAATGATAAAGGGGAATGAAAACGATACGTTTTTGAAAGGGTATGTTTTGTGTGAGTCTGAAGTTCAAATTCTGATGATTCAGCATATAACTGCTAGTACAGTGATATGAACTACAAATTCTGTGCACAGTCCAAAATTATGTAATCCATCAATGCTCACCTTATACATGCGCACAGGATTATCATTTTGGTGGCTTAAATTTGGTTTCAAGGTACTGTAAGCAGTCCAGATGTGGCTATGTCTGCAAGCTACGTACCTGCATTGTGTGCACATATACTGTTTCTTTTTACCTCAATTCTTACATGCTTGTTAAAGAATATGGATAGCACTAGAATAGTGGCATTGTCGTGCTTGTGTACAGTACTTTATGTAGATGTGTTCTGCCATGCCGCCCTGCACTGCAGCTGTGTGGCTTCCATGCTTCGCTTGTCCCTGGCTGAGAGCCTCAACACCCAGCAGGCAGCACTGCAGTACATCGGGGAGAGACTGAGAGTGCGGGCCGAGCTACCGGATTGGACCTCTGATGTACATGTTGCCAGATACCTGCTCAAGTACGTATGTGTGTACGTACATGTGTACACTTCGTGTGCTTGTGTGGAGGTTGTACATATGTTTGTGTGTGGCAAACAGTCTGCATGTAGGGAACTGGTACTTTTCCAGCCCTTGGAGTAATTAGTTTTATGCCCAGACCTTGTCTCCTCCCTCTCACTGAAATGGTCTAATACCGTAATTTAGGAAAAATTTGCGTTACAAAATTTCATACGATAAATTTTCAGGTTAAAAATTTTCCGTAGAAATTCTCACGCTAAGTAATTATTTTCGATCGAGTAAAATTTGACGTCACTGAGCGCTTGAGAGACCCTCAAGACAGCTTCTTATAGACATCTTGACACAGATCCTCTCGCTCACTGCACTCGATTCAGCTTTAGACTGTTGACTTCTGTGTACATGTCACTTTGAACCATGAATTTTCGCCATTTGAATAATTATCTGTGGAAATTTTTGTGTTTTAATTTTCGTAGCCGTGGAGGCCTACGAAAATATTTTAACGCCGACAAATTACGGTTGTCACTTAGTGAAAAAGTTTGTTGCACCCACACATCCTCATTACAGTAAGATTTGCACTTATTGAGTGAAATGAATCTGTTACAAGCCATGAAAGTGGTGGCATTTGTTTTATGCACTGAGTCTCTTGGCTAATACTGCTCTTCATGCTGCTTAAATGTATCTAGATCAATTAAACCACGGTGTGTACTTAGGATGGTAAGTTACTATTACAACTAACTACACACAAGAAGGAACGGTTATAGAGATTGTAGTAAGCTTTAATACAGCTTGGAAGCTTGAAGTAATGACACATTTTGTACTATCATGTGTGCTGCTTGTGACATCATTTAGAGGACAGTGCAGATAGAAAACGGTAATTTCTACAAATGTGGAGGCTGTTAACAGAGGGCCTTTTTAAGGCAGCAGCTTGTAACATGCCTCTAAAATTCAGTAGACTCGTTCATCGAGAATATAGAATACACATTCGGGTGAGTAGCGTGTTTTGTATTTTACAGCTAGCTTAGCTTAGCTTCTAGGCTTTTGTATACCTTCTTATGAGTTGCTACTGTGAAAAGGCCGTCTTTAGCCTTCATGAAAACCGTTTTTTTTTCCACTCTGCTCTCCAACAAATGATGTCACAGAAGCTCACTTGATAGTTTCTAAAATAGGTCATTAAAGCACTTCCATTACTTTTGGACTAAGTGTATTAGACTGTTTCGGCCCGGGAGAGGAGCCAAGGTCTGCATGAGCACGAGATACTGAGTGATATTCTGTTACGGTCACACATTATACAGCAGTTGATCATTTAACTCATTGCACGCCGTACGCCACTTAACTAGATATTACGTAATCGTCGCGCAATGCCGCACGCCAGTATACTGGATATTACTATACCGCGTATGATCGCCTCGCTACAGCGACTAAAAAGGGGCGCCCCTACAGCCAAACTGTAATGACAACAATAATAAGTGAGTAATAATGATGTAAGCATAGCGAGAATAGCACGAAAGCGCTAAAATTGTATGCGCATTACAGCTGCATGCGAGCAACAATGGCTAGCTACACTGCTGCAGAAGCACTCGATTTGATCTTGGGTAGCTCAAAGGATCTTGAATCTGGGCTGACATCGAGGAAGACCCTCTTTTTCCACTGCCACGGCTGGATGACTCTGGGGACGATTCAGAGGTGGAGGAGGAGTGTACTGATGAGTCTGGCGAAGAGGACGGCAGATCTGAGGAGGATGAAATAGAATCACCCGAGGATGCAGGTAGACTAAAAATATTTAGCTCAATATTATAAGCAGGTAGAAATACATATATCCACCAATATGTACAGGTTCAGGTAGGCCTTGGAGCTACCGCAGATTTCGTTGGCCTTGGAGCTCCCGAAGATGTCGCAGGCCTTGGAGCTCCCGGACAAGTCACAGGCCTTGGAGCACCCGGCGATGTCGCAGGCCTTGGAGCTCCCAGAGATGTCGCAGGCCTTGGAGCTCCCAGAGATGTCACAGGCCTTGGAGCTCCCGGAGATGTCGCAGGCCTTGGAGCTCCCGGAGATGTCACAGGCCTTGGAGCTCCCGGAGATGTCACAGGCCTTGGAGCTCCCAGAGATGTCACAGGCCTTGGAGCTCCCGGAGATGTCGCAGGCCTTGGAGCTCCCGAAGATGTCACAGGCCTTGGAGCACCCGGAGATGTCACAGGCCTTGGAGCACCCGGAGATGTCACAGGCCTTGGAGCTCCCGGAGATGTCGCAGGCCTTGGAGCTCCCGGAGATGTCACAGGCCTTGGAGCTCCCGGAGATGTCGCAGGCCTTGGAGCTCCCGGAGATGTCGCAGGCCTTGGAGCTCCCGGAGATGTCGCAGGCCTTGGAGCTCCCGGAGCTCGTGGTGGCCGAGGAGCTCGCGGAGGCCGAGGAGCTCGCGGAGGTCGAGGGGTTCGCAGAGGTCGAGGAGTTCGCAGAGGTTGAGGAGCTCGTGGAGGCCCCAGTACACAGATCCGTGGACGTGGTCATGGTCGTACTTCAGCTCCAAAACGCCCTCGGAATTTCATTCCGAGCACTCTTCCTTGGGAGAAACTTGACCCCAACACTGACCGGTCACCACGCCCACTGGTGTTCACATCACCAACTGGTCCTAATGTCCCTATGACCCCCACCTCTCGTGTTGAAGACTTCTTTGACCACTTCTTCGACCAGGATTTTCTTGGCTCGATACTGGAGGAGACAAACAGCCAAAGCGCCAGCCCCAGCTCTAGCCCCAGCCACAGCCAAAGCGCCAGCTCCAGCCCCAGCCCCAGCCAAAGCGCCAGCCCCAGCCACAGCCAAAGCGCCAGCTCCAGCCCCAGCCCCAGCCGAAGCGCCAGCCCCAGCCCCAGCCACAGCCAAAGCGCCAGCTCCAGCCCCAGCCACAGCCAAGGCCCCAGCCCCAGCCCCAGCCCCAGGAAACTCTGGGCCACCACTGGGCCCATGGCACTGGTGAGTGCATTGCACCAGGGAACATACATGTACATGTACTAGAGCATGGAGTAGGCTCTAAAATGCTTCACTGCTACCTCTAGCAAGTTTTGTTTTGTTTTCTCTAGCAATTTTACTGGTTTTCATTATACTTTTTTTGGATTCCAGCCACCTCACCGCTCACCAAGCTCCAGCCCCAGCTCCAACCCAAGCTCCAGCACAAACCCCAGCCCAAACCCCAGTCCCTCACCACCACAAGCCAGCAGGTAGGTACATGTACATGTAGGTGTATGAGCAGTGAGAGCAGCTGTTGTCTAGCCTACTTGAGTTAGATGGCTATCACAGTACTAAGTACCAGAGGAGGTTGGACACGGTCATGTGACATATGCGCGTACGCGATTCTCTACGGATATTTCTGTATATAAAAGCGCTAAAAAAATTTCTCGTTAGTCTTTAAGCGTATCCCCAAGGAATAGACATCTTTCGAAAGCGCTCCCGAAGTAGATTCAGAATATCTCGCCAACCCCGTTCAACCCCTAGGTCATTGCAGAGCTACGGTCGTTTAAATATCTAGCTTTCGGCAAGGCGAGACTGCATACTGGATTCTATCTAATAACGAAAAGATGCTGCCCGTATAGGTCTGTTCCAGCCATCTTGCAGCAATCTACAGGCTATTGCAGCTTTTAACCTAGCTTTGCTTACCTTCTCAGTGAGCTAATTGCATGCTGGAATGCAACGTGGAATGTAATAAAGTGCAGCAAAAGGCACGTGACAGTGCACGTTAATGAATGCGTGTCCAACCTCCTCTGACTAAGTACTGTAGTACTCAGATTTCAGATAAGTGGTGTGAAAAATTGATGACCATTCCCATCTGCAGCATGAACTTCAGCCCTGCACCTGGGGTGACAGTGGAGGGGATTATGGCCCACTATCACTCCGTCAGCCAGGCTGGGCGGATGGCCATCCATCTGGCCCTACATTTTTTTTTTGGGCCAGATGTGATGTATTTTAGTACTGTGAAGGGTGCAGGTTCAAAGTCTGCCCTCGACCCCCAGAAACTAAAACAGATTGAATTGTTAATTCTGCAAAAATTTGGAAGAAGACTGTCGCAAGTTGACAGGATAGCGCTCTGGTCATGGTGCAGAACTGCTATTGGGCAAAAGTGCAAATCCCTACGCAAGTGACTCTAGGGATTTGCACTTTGCGGTATAGCAGTTGTGCACCGTGACCGTAGTAGGCTTCGCTATTTCCTGTACATGTAGGTAAATATTTAGTGTACTGTACATGTACCTTGTAATGCTAAACTGTTTTTTTTTGTACATGTGTATGGGCATTGTATTATGGTGTATATCCTTCACATAATGGTAAACCTTTTAGCGATACCTGAGCAAATATGCGATCGCTACCACAAATCTGATGCGTGATTGAATGTTAATGTATTGTACATGTACATGTAATGCCAAAGCAACAATAACGCATGTGTAATAGGTATATACATGTACATGTAAAAGTATGCACTAAACAGTAGAGTACACGTCATGTATATTGTATGTTAATATCCTGTAGCTGCTCCATTGACTGCAATTACTTTAGGGATCACTTTTCGAAGGTGGTAAATATAGTTACAACACTTAGCAGCAGTTACTGTATCCCAAAACTGTGTAATTCCTGAAATCAGTTCTGACTTGGAATGTGGTTTGACCTCACGGCGAATAAATTCTTTAAGTTCATGCCACAAATTCTCGATTGGATTCATGTCAGGAGATTCCGGTGGTGTTTTCCACCAGTTTATTTCCTCATCTTCAAAAATTTAACAGCTTTCCGAGAGGTGTGCTTTGGGTCATTGTCTTGCATTAGTCTATGGGAATTTGGAAATTTGTTGGCAACGAATCTCAAAAGGCCCTGTTGTAGTATTTCTATGTATAGATAGGCATAGTCCCTTCTTAGTGATTCCATCCCATACGTGGACTTTTATGGGATGCTTTGGGCGTGGTTTCAAAACTGCTGGCTCTCCCTTCTTCCTGTATGAATGCCTTCTATGACTTTCTAACTGTATGCTTGATTCATCTGTCCGAATAACATCATCAAAGCCACTGGCTTCAATCTCAGGTAAGTATTTGATTGCCCACTGCAAACGCTTCACTTTGTTTTCATTTCGAATGACCTGACAATATTTCGACCCCCTAAAGGTCCAGCCAAGGATTTGGCGGCTACGCAATATGGTTGCGAAACAGATATTCTCTCCATGATTGCTAAGGAGATTATGCAACTGAACTGCTGTCATTTCATCATCGTCTCTCATAGCTTGATCCACAAGCGTAAGTACAGCGTCAGTGATTTTCGTGGGTCTCCCTGACCCTTCCTTGCGAGTAATCACACCAAAATGGAGGTAGTATTTTAGAAATCGTGCGACTGTTTGCCGACAACATGTAATACCTTCTAGCCGTAATTCTCCATATATTTCAGCGGGCCTAAACCCTGCTCTGTAGTGGTAGATAATCCTCTGCTTTTCATAAGTAGAGAGCACCATTTTGTTCTAGAAGGTCATGATGTAGTAAATTAATTTCTTATACATTTCCAACAAAAAGCTCAGACCTTTGGCATAATTTCCTATGTACATGTAGCAGCAAAGGAAATCAATAAATTATGTATGGCTTGCACTACCTTGTTACAAACTATACCAGTTAGCTAGTCTCGTTCCCAACACGCCCCCGTCGAAGGTACAATACATACCTACATGTACATGCAGTGTCACTTACCACTATGGTCCACAAAACTTCAGGCACGTAAGTGTAGCTGCAAGCAAATACCGGTTCACGTGAAGACCAAATGCACTCACGTGTCTCTAATGTCTGTTAATTAACTTCTGGTACCGCCCATCAGATTAGACTGCAAGCTAAATAGCTTACTGAGATTTTGTATCTGCATACAGATCGAGACTACTGTAGATCGTGATTGTACTCACGTTATAATACACGGATGCAAGGGCTAATCATATTTGGAGCCATTCTGAGCCATTCTGCCACGGTTGCTCGATTAGACTGCAGCATACTGTGAGATTTTGCATCTGCATACAGATCGAGACTAGATCGTGATATATTGTAATATAAGGATGCAAGGGCTTACCATATTTGGAGCCATTTTTGCCACAGTTGCTCAGATGTGAAAATTGTACACGTATTACGTGTAAGTGTAATTGGGCGAGCGTGAGCGAGCCCCACACTAGTGTGTTCAATTGCAAGTTTGTCTGTGCGTACGGTGTACGTACGTACGTCCGTACGTACGCACATACCGCATATCATTTCGCGTTTCAATATAACGTTTCAAATAGTTTCCGTAATATTCCAAATTGTTCACGTGGCCACGGTGGCTGCAGTGCAGCTAGCTTAGGGATGCTCTCACAGAGTAGACGGCAGCGGCAAAGGCTACAGCGTTGCCGTATGTTGGCGATAAGTCACATTGGAACAGCAGAGAGGGAGTTCTAGAGCCAGAAGAGTTGTTATTTCTCCAGGCCATCGACAGTGACACTGAGACGAGAGAAGGAGCCAAAAGAGCTGCTGAGGGCGCGTCGCCGCTAACGTACGCATGGGCTAATACCTCGCTCACGCTCGCCCCACAATGCTTTGCATTCACCTAGTTCGTAGTACGGCCTGTAGTGCGCTGTCCGAGTACAAATGTACGTACGTACGTACGTACGCGTGCGGTTACTACGTTTTGTTTACGCTGCGCAACGCCGTAATACGAGCGTTAGTACAGCGGAAGGTGTAATGTAAACTACGCTGTAATACCGCCGTACACAGCTACAGATTATGCAAGCCGTAGCAGCAGTACAAATTTCGTACCGTAATCGTACCACAACGTAATTGCGGTGCATTTTTTTTGAGGGGTACTGTATATAAGCTACTACTAACTCAGGTACGCTGATGAGCGCCTCCGTGAGCTAGAAGCTGAGGAGAAGCTCACACCAAGGTCGCGATTCGCCAAGTGGAAGCCAGTGACCATTAGCGATCTCCACGGCTTCTTTGCGATCGTGATGAACATGGGGCTCATCCACCTTCCAGAGCTGGAGGACTACTGGAAGACGTCCTGGACGTGCGAGATCCCTTTCTTTGGACGAGTTCTCCCAAGGAACCGATTTGAGGAGATATTTTGGATGCTCCACGTCAGCCATACCGAGCCAGGGCAACCAGTCCTGAAGGTTGACAAGGTGCAGGCCATTCTTCAGCATCTCATCATGAAGTTTCAGTCGAGCTACCACCCCGGTTGCAATATCGCCATCGACGAAACCATGGTCAGCTTCAGAGGGCGTTTTGCGGCTGAGCAGTATATGCCGAAGAAGCCGACTAAATGGGGTGTGAAAGCTTTCACGATGGCCGACAGCTCGAATGGATATCTTCTCAATATCCTCCTCTACACCGGCCGAGCAACACTGCGAGAAGCAAGCTCAGAGTTCTCAGGCCTGCCACAGCCAGCTCAGGTTGTGATGCATGTCATCGGCTCGTATCTGGATCGTGGTCATCACCTTTTCACGGACCGATATTACACCAGCGTCCCACTTGCCTACGCCCTCCGTGACCACAACACCTCATTCACGGGAACCTCCAACAGAAACCGAGTCGACTTGCCGGATGACATTCGTCTGCTGCGGCAACTGAAGGGCGGCGAGATGGTGAGCTACCGCACCAACAAGCTGCTGGCTCTGGCTTGGCAGGCAGAGAAGCGCAACAAGCCCGTGTTCATGCTGAGCACAGAATCGTCAGCCGCCTGGGTAACCGTGCCATCGCAGAACTCCTACAACCCTCCCACACGAAAGCCATCTGCTGTTCACCTGTACAATAACAACCAACATGAACGGTGTGGATAGAGCAGATCAGCTTGCGGTGTACTATTCCTTCGAGAGGAAAACACGGAAGTGGTGGAGAAAGGTGTTCTTCTGGCTGATGGAGACGACCATTGTGAACAGCTACGTCATCTACCACGAAGTAGCAGAAGACCCTTGCTCCCACCTCACTTACCGCCGGAGGGTCCTCGAGATTTTGGCCACTAGGTGCGTCAGTAGTGCCCCTCCTCGTCCTCGTGCTGGCCGTCCAAGCAAGAGGCCCCGTCTGGAAGACGCTCCCGAACGCCTCAACCAGAATCTGCATGTGATGGGCAAGAGGGAGCAGCTGATGGACTGCATTGTGTGCAGCACGCAGGTTGTGGGAGGAAGGCACAGGACAGTATATTACTGTAAAACTTGTCCTGGTGACCCGACGCTCCACCCAGACACATGTTTCGAGAAGTATCATACACGCTTCAACTATCAAGTGTAAATAGTTACGGTTGTTTGTGCTAACTTATTGGATGTTGCTGTTGCTGTATATTATATCTCCTAGTTACTACAGTTATGGTTACTCTACTGATCTCGGTCTGTCATCACAATGCTTCACTTAAACTAATCTCACAAGGCCAATTTTACTACCCTGCTTCTGTATTTGTTGTAGCTTGGCCTCCCTACTACTCTAGCCCCCCAAACATATTTAGCTACCGAGTTATCACATACTTGCATCGGTAACAGCTACACTTTCGTGTCTCAAACTACAATGGAAGGTTTGTTCTGTTTGCTCAGCTATTAAGTATCACCCCAAGAAGCTTAGCGGCGAACCTTCTCCGCCAAAACTTTGACCTACCCTCCACCCGCCATATTGAACTTACCAATGACGAACGAATCCATTCAAAACAGCTCGCCTCGGAGTAATCCTCTCTTCTGTTCGCTCTGAATGGCAAGATCAACAACTTCTTTCATCAAGAGCGGTAAAAATCGGACGTCTCCTAGACGTGGGGAGCGAGAAAACGGCCGCCTTCGAGCGCCTTCTTCAACGTCCTCCATTTTTTTGAAAAATTGACGCATGGAGGATCACGCGTGTTACGTAATTACGGCGTGCAATGAGTTAACTTTAAGATGCAGTAGTTTAAAATGTAGTATTAGTTTGTTTGCCTATTGCATGCATGTGGTGCTGGCACCTACATGTACTCCATTGGTTTAGCTATCATGGTGATCTCGTCCATGTAGGGAGCTAGTGTTGGTACATCTGGAGAGGAACATTGACAAGTTCAACATGCTCATGTGAGTTGTCTGGGGGACATGGTGGAGCCTTTACCTCGCTGTTGTGGCCAGTGATGATTCATAGGAGACGGGCGGACTGAGGTGAACTCTGCTGATTGTCTCTTTTGCTGAGGCCATGTCTGCGTTTAATTATTAATTTTGACAGAGAATTATGAATCTTTGGTTATCAAAACCTGTTGATCACTCAGCACACCATAAAATTGCAGTAGTAGTAGCATGAGTGGAAGAGCCAAAAACGTATCTCTGAAGCAGTTTACTGAAAACGGTCCAACCAGATGGCTTTGAAGGACAACCTAGATGTATGCTGGATTTAGCTTGTTACTAAGGCTTTTAACCACAAGTTTGCAATGGCTATAATTCAAAATTACAGAGTGTTTTCCTGTAAGGAATCAAGAAACAAGTGTGGACTGGTGTAGCATCATTCCTAGTACCCCGCTTTGTTTGGGGGGAAATGGAGGGCCTGGTACATAGAGTCAGTCATTATCATGTATACATCACTATGCGTGGGTAGGGTAGGGACTGGTTTGAAAAAAAAGCAACATTTCTCTCTGTTTGCCAGAGACTTTGTTTCAGCACTTTGTTTGGTTACACAAAGGTAAAACGGAGGGCCTGTTAAATAAAGTCCTGTCCAATGGTGTGAGGCCATGAATGACTGTGCATTTTTACAAATTCCAACACCGTGCATGGTATTATCTCAGCAATTGCCAACAAGTAGAGTAAGTAACGATGATCGACCACCAAGTATATTCAGACCTGTTAAATTACCAGAGGTGAAGGGTTCATTCTCATCAATTCCCACTTTGTCAATTTCACTTTATCCACATTAAGTTGGAATTCGCAAAATGAGAAGTTGACAAAGAGGGAATTGACCATATCTGCCTTCTGCAACATGAAGGAATGTTGGAATGAATGTCCCATGCATGGATTGTTCGGAACTGTCCTAGGCTGCTAACCTTGTTTGTTTGTTTACTCGCATTCCTGTTGCTTTCATTGAACTTTGTCATCATTACGAGTTTTTTCTCTGTAATTTTTTCCCTTAATTGGAAAAGAAAGAAGTTTCAGGAGAGTGAAGTGATTTAGCATGAGTAGTCAGGTAGTTTGTATCTAGTAGCATCAGGGAGAGGAACCCAACATAGATTGTTGGTCAATTCTCATTTTTGTCAACTTCTCACTTTCTAAATTGTCAATTCACTTCAAGTGTCATGTCATTTCAAGCAAAATTAAATGATACTTGCATCTTTGATGACACTTTTACCTTAGTTCTGATTGACAGGACATTATTTTGTGGGCCAATTGCTGCAATTTTCATGCTGTTCATTTGGAGTTTTCTAGCTGGTGTCTACCAGTGGTCATGCATATGGACCAGGCCTTTTGTACTGGAAGTAACAGAATCTGGGGAAGGCCCCTGGGAATTAAGCTAAGTAATAACAGTATATGTTACTTGCGCATGCACACATACAGCTTCATGACTCGCAAGCTATACGCTATGGCATCTGGCAAGTGCGCCCCAGAGTCACCCGATTCCCCCATGAACCAGGAGGTGTTGCTGGGAGGACATCTCTACCTCATGGTCCTCAAGGTCAGTGGGCGTGGCTCGTATTCAACACGGACATCTTGAACTTGACTTGGAATCAAGAGATCAACTTGTTTGTTCACAGAGTACATGCGCTCTCTGTTCAAGGTCCCATGATAGTCATGGGTACTTGTCACTACTGCTGGTATTCTGGCCTACTCTTAACGTGGGTACAGATGGGACCAACTGCCGTATTGTATTACGTTATACAGAAACACAAATGAAAGACACGAGTGGAAATGCGTATTACTATTAGCTAGCCAGATATAGCCATGTGTGTATAAAGCACATCAGTGGCTAGTCTTAAGATGTCTTTACATGTTTCACATCTGCCTGTCTGTCTTTTTATGCATCCGCACTTACCCCATGTGGAATATTATGTCATACTTTCATTTTTATTATGTAACTGCAGTCAACTAGTGGAGGTAATGAGGCATTACGTTGATTAGGTTTGAGATACTAATAATAAACTCCACATCATGTGTATATTATAGCCTTTGTAATCACATGCACCAACTATCAGTGGTTAAGTCTTCTGTTCGTTTGTGTGTCTGACATGGACGTGATGGTGACTAATGTATATTTGTACAAGATCAATAATACACAAGAAGAGTTATATACATTTCAAGCGGGCAGCTCACCTATAACCCCAACTATGACCTATATAGTCTCAGACGGAGACCTTCAGTATAAAATACTGCACATGATTGATATACAAAATGTCATGACTGATGCACAATGCATGCGTAGAATCACACGGCGATTTGCACCTTCCCGCGGCTTTACGCGTATCACTCAGGAGGCGTTTGGAGCTGCAGATTGTTTGAAAGATGTAGGGATGGTAGCTACGCATTGCGCTGTGATGGTGTGGGTAGGATGTGCATGTATTGCGGTGTGCATTGTTGCTTGTTTCATTGGTTTTTGGGGAAGAGTATTTTGGTGGAAGTGGATCCCTACATGGCTAGTTTTTGCACTTTTTGGCAAAGTGCTTTTTCTGTAACTTTACATTATTTACTGTGGCTGGAGGTTGGAAAAGTGCATGTGATGGCTTTTTGCTTGACTATGTGTATGTTGAGGTACGTATATACTACTGGAGCTTGATGTCGGGAAAACACTGATTCAGGTGATGGCTTTTCTGCTTACTGGAAGCATGGATCTGTAGAAGTAGATGAAATAAGCTCATATTACGTAAAACACCTTCTGAAAACAAAAATAGGGACCCTGTGCAGGAGACAAAAATCATCTCTGACGTAAGTACATGACTACATGTACATGTACATAAAAAACAATTTCTGACTATAAAAATAGGAGGGATCATGTGCGGGACAATACCATCTCTGTTGTAAGTATAGTGTGTCTCAAAAGTCCTTGATCAAAACTCGCGAGTACATGCTCGTTGTCGAAGGCATTACGAGCAAGTGCAAGTTTCAATAGTGTCGCGTTAGACGCTTTACTCGCATGTGCGTGGATGCGCTACTGCTTATTAGCGCTCGCTAGTGTTGCAAATTATATACTATATATGCCCGATTAAGCAGACAAAATTTGAGTGGACAAAAAGGCGAGAATTGAGCGGACAAAAAAGTGAGAATACGCGCTGTTACGCATACACACAAAATACGCTTAGAGATGGTATGTATTGTTTATGTAGCCATGCATGTATGTAATCGACTTATAAGTATTTTCCAAACTATAATTGGCATTTACATCTCTCATCCTCTGAAAATACAGCCTTAATTGACAAGTTTTGCAGCGAAATTCTTCCTGGAATTAGCATTTCGCTTTATTACAAGGATTTCTGCGTCCAGCAGTATCTCCCGCCCATCCCACCTTTTTAGAGGAGTTGCCTTCATACCGTACACAATATTGATCGTGAAGCTTTGCAGTGGTGGTAGTCGCGGCAGTCTCAACAACAGTAGCTGACAGTGGTTCGTCTACGCCTGTCCTACCGCATGAAGACTTGGAGCCTTCCATGGGCCCAAGCGGGAGCGATGTCATACCTCACCCCTGCTGTCGAGACCAGAGAAACAGCAACTAGCAAACAGCAACTAGCACAATGTAGTTCCACGTGGCACGTACTCGTGACAAGTGCGCGCGCGTCGTGAACTCATGGAGTGCGCGACGCAAACTTTTCGCCACAAATGCCACAAACACGTACACTTCGCAAACGGTTCGCAACTAATTAATGCCACGAACGCTTCACGTCACTCTTCGCGACAAGAGGGCATTCGCGAACACTTCGTGAGCATCTCACAAAGTTTTTTTTTGCAACATACTGTATTTGTTTCCATTCCGGCAACAGCCATATTTCCCAAACACTCAACAAACTGATATAGACTTTTTATCACTATTTTTTTCATAATTTCGTAGCAGACGGTAAGGCACAAACCCACAGGCATAGCGCATGGCATTTGCTTTCTCTTTCAATATGACAGTACTTTGTCTAGTGGTACTACATTTCATGTTCAATGAACAAGGACTCCAGAAGATGCTGATTTACGCTTTGCAGCAGCAGTGGGTTCACATGAGGTAGATCTTCAGCTTTCAAAAAATCATACCAAAGCTGCGGCAGGGTAGAAATTCTTAGTTGATGAAACTGTGACCACACCTTCACCCTCTTGGTACGATGTAGTGGATTTACTAGAACTGCTAAAAGTAGACTTCAAGATGGTTAAAAGTCGTTCACTGAAACTAATACTTGTACTGTTTTCCCCCTTCATCACTTCCAGAAGCTTTTCACCTATCCCGTTGGATAACTTTTGGCACTCTCACCTTCAATAAATAAGTCCTGCCTTGCCAAGACTTTCGCCATTGCGAATAGATACTAAAAAAGTCATGGATTCTCTTTGCAGTTCGCGCCAGTCTCGCGCGCCGCTACAGCGGTGATGTCATTATAAGCTACCATAATGCTGATCAGAAGGGTTAAATTACTGTTTCCAATCCCGTTTTGGTTATTGTATCTATTCTATAACCGGTAATACGGCACGGTAGCCATGGCTGCCGATCGAGATAAGTGTCCAAAACTGCCTGAAGACATCGTAAGTTTGATTTGTCGCCGCTTGTGTAGCTGCCCAAGGTTGTATCAACTTCCTCAGTCCTTGGTAGGCTTCACGATGTCTTCAAATGACCGTGAAATCCGGGATGGTCGACAAAGTCAGCTGTGTTCAGCTTGTTACTTGTATTAACAGTTTTGTGTATGCTTGTTAAGCTTATTTGAAGTTTTATGGAGTTTATTTAACTTCTCAACAGAACAGGTACGGGTACAGAAACAAACAGTGCAAGAAGTGGAAGAGTCCCCGGGATCCGCAGGCTCAGTCTAGTCTCGTGCCCAGACACCCATGCTCTTCCGGTGAATAGGTGTCTGGTAGCTTGAGTTAAATTTCTTGTCACAGAGGCGTGTCCTGCGAACGCGAGAGCGTTAATAATTGAAAAGCGTTTGTACGCGAAGAATGCAATCGCATCATCAGCGGTCCCTAGGATGAGCGTTCCTTGTTGTGCTATTTGCAAGGAGTCTGTACCTTCGTGTAAGCAGCGACGTTCCCTAAACCCTGAAGCTTCAGCTGACAATAAGAGAGTGGTTGACTTTTTTGTCTCATTTGTCAATCCGGATCTTCAACCTGCCGCTCCGACGGTAGATGGCGTAGTACAGTACCTGTACTGCTGTAAGGCATGCTTTTCGAAAGCAGAAAGGGCCGAAAAGTCGCTAGCAGCTGCGCAAAGGATGCCAAATGAGCTGCGAAGCAAGTTTCCCCTACCGCCTGTGTCTCAATTATTGCCCACTGTGCATGTGGGCATGGATGAGCAAACGCCTCGAAGTAAGCCCAGTGAACCCGAAGAGCCTGCTGTTACACCAGGCAGTTCTCGCCGTGCTAAGAGGAGCAGGATCCAGGATAGCTATGTACAGGGACCGCAGGCAAAGAAGAAAAGGTATTGCAGCCGAGAGACTTTGCAGTTTTCACCTCGGCCTGGGCCTTCTCAGCAGGTTCTTGCAAGCCCTCGTGTTCAGGTAATTAAATTCTCATCCTTCTGTGCAACTAGCATGATGTTTACTTTTTTTGTTGCAGGTTACTGTCTCAGGGGCCAATCGACCGCTACCTTTTCAAGTTCCGAGCAAGTTCAAGAGATTGGTGCAGTCAACTCGGTATAAGAAGAGTCCATATACAGCACGTACAGCTATGCGAACGCCAGGCCGCCATCTGCGAGTTCTAAAAGGATTACCAAGAAGATCACGAAGGAGAGTGCCAAAATTAGTTCTAGGAAGCATAACAGCTATCTGAGACTGTCCCTCGAGAAACTTAAGAGTTTCAGTTGGAAGTCGTGGGAATGTGAGTTGAAAGAACATGCTCCCACACTCTTTTCCGTACTCAAAGCTGTTTGCTCATCCCGATCTTCGGAAAATAATTCAAGGATTGTTGGAATGGCAGCTGCAGTTTTGTTGAAAGGTCGAAACAAACATCTCACTTTGCCTCAGGGTGTCATATCCACTATCATGTATGCTGGACACAGCTCCAAGATGGTGAGCAAATATGTATTAGTCTCTTACTCCTGCTAAATATTACTGGTTCCAATTGGGCTGTCTGGAATGGTGGAATGGAGTAGTGCTAATTACTGAAGCATACAAAAGCACAGCAGGGAGAAAAAGTTTTCTGCCAGATTTATGTACCAATCTATAGAGATGCAGGACATGTGAAAAAGTTTATTTGCTACTCTAGGGCTCAGGCTCACCCCAGTGTCGCTTTTAATGCACAAATACAGGTCACTCAATCATCCATCCCATTATTCTCGTTTTGGATTCCAGACAACTCAAATAGTTTGTTTGGGCTAGATATTATTGTTCTATTTTATTCACCCATAATAGGCATTGAAGAAATTGAATAAACTTGGTTTGTGTCTTAGCCACTGCAAGACTACTAGACTTATTCGAGAGCTTGGTGATGGTTATGATAACCATGCACTGGAGTGGAAGGAGAGTGCCGAAGTCAGGAGCCGTGAGCGCCATCGAAGGTCCAGGAGCCACGAGCGCCATCGAAGGTCCAGGAGCCGCGAGCACCATCGAAGGTCCAGGAGCCGCGAACACCATCGAAGGTCCAGGAGCCGCGAACACCGTCAAAGGTCCAGGAGCCGCGAACACCGTCGAAGGTCCAGGAGCCGCGAACACCGTCGAAGGTCCAGGAGCCACGAGAGCAGTCGAAGGTCCAGGAGCCGCGAACACCGTCGAAGGTCCAGGAGCCGCGAACACCGTCGAAGGTCCAGGAGCTGCGAACACCGTCGAAGGTCCAGGAGCCGCGAACACCATCGAGCCGCGAACACCGTCGAAGGTCCAGGAGCCACGAGCGCCATCCAAGGTCCAGGAGCTGCGAACACCGTCGAAGGTCCAGGAGCCGCGAACACCGTCGAAGGTCCAGGAGCCGCGAACACCGTCGAAGGTCCAGAAGCCGCGAACACCGTCGAAGGTCCAGGAGCCACGAGAGCAGTCGAAGGTCCAGGAGCCGCGAACACCGTCGAAGGTCCAGGAGCCGCGAACACCGTCGAAGGTCCAGGAGCCGCGAACACCATCGAAGGTCCAGGAGCCGCGAACACCATCGAAGGTCCAGGAGCCGCGAACACCGTCGAAGGTCCAGGAGCCGCGAACACCATCGAAGGTCCAGGAGCCGCGAACACCGTCGAAGGTCCAGGAGCCGCGAACACCGTCGAAGGTCCAGGAGCCGCGAACACCGTTGAAGGTCCAGGAGCCGCGAGTGTGAAGGATTGGGGAACTCGAGCACCAGCAGTGACGAGAGCCAGGAGACCCAGAGTGAAAAGAGTACAACTAGTTCAAGGAGCCAGACTAGCCAAGAAACTCTGGAGAGCCAGGAGGAAAACAGGATTTCACCGTCACAATCTGGTGTGTTAACTTTCCATAAGCAAAAATTGGTATAGTATTTCATGGACAACATGTTATATTGATGTAAAACTATTCTTACTAAGTCACAATTTTTTTTTCAGGTCAGGAATGTGGCAGGCAAGCTCAGCCAGCTCAAGTTCCATCCTACATTGTGATAGGGGATAATATCGACAAGAGCATTAACCCTCTCTTCTAGGACGGGTAGTCATCAAGAAGTTGCCATTCTTTCTGAAGTTCAAAGACTGTATAGTCGAACACATTGTGCATGAGCATTCAGCTGAAATGAAGGAAAAGTCTACTGTGGTAAGTAGTGCTGCAACGAATGTTCGAACGTTCGAAGGTAACGCTAGGTTTAACCACCTTCGGAGGCTAATTTGTACCTTCGAACCTTTGCTGCCACACCCTCGAATGATTGCGCATGCGCAGCACGAGCGCAGATCCACGAGGCTAGCTATGGCGAGTTCTGCGTGTGGTTCTAGTTCTAGTGGAGGTGATGGTAGCGGTAGCCGTAGCAGTAGCGGTAGCAGTAGCGGTAGCAGTAGCGGTAGGGTGCCTTCAGATGTTTGGAAGTTTTTTGAGAAGCAAAAGGAGACCAAGAAAGCCAAGTGCACCTTGTGTTGTAAGGAACTTGCGTTCCATGGAGGGACCTCGAACTTGCGAGATCATTTGCTGAAGGTTCACCCTCTGTCATACCGCAAACCTGAAACCAGGTCCAGGGTACAACTTGGAGCTCTCGACAGCTTTGTTAAGCCGAGGCAGTGCTCCGAAGCACGCTCGAGGGAGATAACGCAGCGCATAGCACACATGCTAGCCCTCGACTTGAGGCCACTGCGCACAGTGGAGTGTGATGGGTTCCGTGAGCTGATGGCCTACCTTGAACCTGGCTACAAGGTTCCGAGCCGACCCCATGTTACTTCAGTTCTTCGCCATAAGCACGATCTCGGGAAGGAGCAGCTTCGAAAAAAATTGCAGGACGAGGCCACCTCGATCGCGCTTACCACCGATATCTGGACAAGCGCTGCCACAGAGGCGTACATAACGGTGTCGGCCCACTACATCCCCTCTACCTGGAAGTGCTGCTCTTGTGTTCTGGAGACAAAGCCCTTCCCAGAGCGACATACTGGCCAGGCAATCGCGGACAAACTTGTGGAAATTGCAACGGCCTTCGCGATTGACGAGAAAGTGTCAGCCATTGTCCACGACCAGGCCGCCAATATGGAGCTCTCACTCCAGATCCTAAACAGCAGCAAAGGGTGGGAGAGTCTTCGCTGCAATGCCCACTGTCTCCAACTCTGCCTCAAAGCTGGACTTTCGAGCAATGGCATCTCCAGGCTACTCGGGGCAGGTCGAAAACTTGTTGGCCATTTTAAGCATAGCGTTGTAGCAACTGAGGAGCTCAAGAGGCGCCAAGTGCAAATGGAGACTGGCAGCAAGAAGCTCATTCAGGACTGTGCTACTCGTTGGAACTCGAGTTTCTACATGTTGGAGCGCCTGGTGGAGATGCGCTGGCCGATATCAGCTGTCCTTTCCGATGAGAGTGTAACAAAGAGAAGCGATCGCTCACTTGATCTGAAGAGTGAACAGTGGACGCTAGCAGAAGAGTTAGTCAAGATCCTGAGGCCCTTTGAGGTGGCAACTACATTCTTTAGCTACGAGGAAAATTCTTCCCTCTCATGCATCCTCCCTGTGATCTTTGGCTTAGTAGAAAAGCTGAAGGAAAGCAGTGAGGATTGTCCAGCAATTCGTCAGTTTAAGCAGCTGATGATAGCAGACATGAAACAACGGTGGGAACTGGAGTCTCTGGACACCTCTAGCTGCTTAGTGATGGCTGCTGCACTAGATCCTCGATTTAAGCAGCTAAAATTCCTCAATGAGTTTCAAATTCAAGCTGTGAAAAGTGAAATCACAGAGAGGATGGACTCCTTTTCAAGACCAGCAGAGCCATCTTCCACCGGCTCCACTGATGGACCACCAGTGAAGAAGCGGAAGACAGCCCTAGACATACTACTGGGGGAAGATGATGCTTCCAGTTCACATGTGAGCACAACAGAGGAGTTGAACCAGTATATGGGAGAGAAGCCTCTGCAAAGAGACTCAGCACCCCTGGATTGGTGGAAGGATAACGCTCATAGATACCCACGACTTGCCTCAGTTGCTCAGGGGGTTCTTGCTATCCCAGCAACATCCACTCCATCAGAAAGGATTTTTTCAACTGCCGGACTTACCGTTACTAAGCTGCGGAGCTGTATTAAACCTGAAAATGTAGATTCTCTCATTTTTCTCAACCATAATTTAAAGTTTTTGTCTACACAGTAATATTTTGTGAGCATGCAGCTTACATCTTCGAGACTTTTTATTATACCTGCTGCTATTTCTGTTTTGTATGTGCCTGCAGCTAACTTTTGAGACCTGCTCTACATGTATAATAACAGTTCCGCCCCTTGCAGTGTAATGTAAACTATTGCAAAGGTGTATGTAGTGTAAACTAAGGTGCGAAGGTTCGAACACTTCGAAGGTTTCTCAACGAAGGTTCGAAGGTTAATTAATAACATTCGTTGCAGCACTAGTGGTAAGTGTATCTTATAGGTAGCTGTGCGTTCCTAATAGGAATCCTTTTAACATCCAATTTTATTTTTTAACCGATAGGTTCCCCTGGGAATAATCACCAAAAATGAAATAAAAATGGAAAACATGATCGAAATCATGAAGGAGCTACACAGATATGTACCAACCAAATAGGGTGATGGTGTTTCTGGGATGCAGCAGATATGCTTCGGTGGAGACCAGCTAACGGTGGCTAGGGCACGTAAGGGTGTAGCAGTGCAAGCAAACTCCCGAGATCCCTCATCAGCCCTTCGTGGGCTCGTTCCTGCTGCAGCTGACTGGCACACTAAAGTCAATTTCATGTCTGTAAGTTGCTAAAACCTACTGAGATGCGACATCCTAAGTTATCTGTGTAGCCACATTGATAAGGCTCTTATAGAGCCACCTGGCTGGAATTAACACATAATCAGCAGCTCTATAAGAATGTGGAACGGAGAGAATAGCTGCTTAGACATCTGTTGTGTTGAATGCATACTTATGTTCAGTAAACCTAAAAAAAAATAAAAATTGCCAACCTAATTTCAAAGGGAAAGGTGAAATACCAGCAAGGAGGCCTCCTCCCCCCCCTCATGAAATCCTAAATAATAACCTATGCCTTGACAAATTCAATCCTTTTCAGATCATGTGGAAACGCCTGTATAAGTCTGGCTCCAGCAAAGAGGGTGGCACTCTGCTCCAGCTAAGGAATCGAATCAATCGTAGAAATGTGAGTGATGCACAGGATATCACGAAGCATGTCAATGAAATTGAAGATTTCTTGGAGCTGGTGGTGAACTGTCATCTCATAGCTGCAGCAATGCATTTCTTTAGCATGGCCACCACCTCAGATGAGCCACATAGCAATGGTTTCCCATCCAACATTGCTGAAATGGAACAACATCGTCGCCAAAAGATCCTATTTGAAAGATTAGGAAGAATTGTCGATGAGTACATAGTTCCTCGAGAATTCAACTCTGAAAGCAGCCAACCTGAACCTGCCCGAACTAGTGCTACAAATCCACACTTAACCCGAATTAGCACCAAGCACCAGTACACCGCACTGCCTACCCAGCAGCCCCGTCATCGCCATCTGCCAACATCTGTTATATCTGCTGCTCCGCGCTCTCATGCCAGTCCTGCAGCTTTGTCAGGCTCTTGTTCAACATCAGCGCTTCACTGAGAGCTCTTGCTCCGGCATCAGATATCCGGTTGCCAGCGAGCCTGTAAAGAAACACAAACAGCAATTCTGCGTATAGCCAGGGATCGAGGCTTAAGTTTTGGATCGGGTTTCAGACCTTATTGCTCATAAAAATCGGATCATAACTGACATGGAGCCGCACTATTAATACAAGAGGGGGACTTGGCCATAATATTCCGACAGATCTCCACATGGAGCACCTACACCGTAACGTGAAGGACTATGTTGCAAATTTGGGTGCAAACATTGCTGAAAACACAATCGTGCAATGTGGGAAAAGCCTGGCTGGCATAATGACGGTATGTGATAGATTTGACTCTGAGAATGGTGTATGCCCAACTAGTCAGTCGCACACAAGATCAAGTGTAACTACAGATGAGAAGATGATAATGGAACTGACTGAAACTTCTCGTGTCTTTGATTATGTCCCAGGTCAATCACACAATACCTTTAAATAAATTCAGCCTAATGTCGTGCCGAATATAGATAAAAAGAAATTAATCGTCTGGATTGAAGATCAGAAGAAGCATCTGGTGAAGGAGCAACTTTTCGCTAAAGTTTATGGGCACAAGATCTAATTTCTATCTATAATTCACACACTGTCTGTGTGAACATGCACATGGCACACACACACACACATCTGTACATATTAATTACTAGTTGTACGCAAGCGCAGGGCCTCGCGCACATGCAGTAGCAATTACTGCATGTGTATTGTATCTACACAGTATGGACAAGTACAATATTATGTTGCGTAATTTAAATTTAGCGAATGCAATGCATGAGTATAGAAGGCACCATGTAAGTTCTTGTTACCGTAGCCATAGTATTATCTGTGTCGTAGCCATACAGTAGTACCTTTGCGTCTCAGTCTCTCGCTGGCGTCTCTCTCGGGCGCGCTTCCTGAGGGCCTGCAATCGTGCAGATCTTCGCGGTCGCAGTTCTTCTCGTCTGCTGGCTGCCATGCGCTGCCGCTGTCTACTCCGACGAAGTGCGGCGGGTCGGCGACCGATGCCGATGGTGGCATGCCGGGGTAGCTTTTTCTCTCTGGCGCTGTTTGCGCTTGCGGGCTAGCCGTCTCGCTCGATCTGCCGGACTTTCTGCACTGTCTGACATCTTGCCGAATAGTAATCTTTAACAAAGACTTTGGGTGGGCCGGTCGTGCGCATACATTTACGGAGCGAACAAAGAGCATTGTGCTTGGAGCAATGCATCCGGGCGGGCCGGTCGTGCGCATACATTTATGGGGCGTAAGCAGAGAATCAATTGCATTCCTAAGCGTGACGGAAGTTGCGCACATACATATATATATATATACATACGCTAGCTGAGATTTTAGCCCACACTGCAAGATTAGTTGCCTCGCGCTAAGGCGCTCGGCAATGATGTTAGTGCATGCATGTATGTACTTAATTGTATTCAAAAGTTTATATTAATTATCAAGAATTCAATTTAATTAGCAGACTTGATAATGTCATAAATACTACATGCATGTGATTCAGACACAACACCTAGACTAGTTACATCTGCAATGGACTTGATGCTGTCCTTGTTCTTAACAACATCACAGATGACAGCATCTAGTAATCCAGTGGTAATTTCTTCTCCAAATAGTAAAGGGAGTTTATGGCCACGCTCATCTGTAAGTTTGCACAATTCGTTACGATAGTCAAGTAATGCCTTGTGCAATTGAGTGTTCTTTCCCTTTTTTACTTCCTGTACTGGGGAGCTTGGACAAGTAGTCAAGGTATCATCTTGTTCAATAATCTCAGACATTTCAGATTCGGTGAAAGACAGGTTGGGTCTGCACTCGGTACACATACACTCTCGCTGGCAAATGTCACAACACTTGTGAATCGGCTCAGGACAGATGACAGTGTCAGGGGCGGCAAATTCTTTCATAAGCAGCTTTCTCCTGCAAAATCCCGAATTTCTACAGTAGAGTTTCATAGTGTCAGATATGCGGCTACCTTTGGAAACATCGCTCTTCCGAAAATATAAAACAGAATCCATACCATCACGGCCACATCGACCACTTTCTTGCACAAACGCTTGAATACTCTCTGATGGCCCCCAGTGGATCGATTGGTGAATATCGGGTGCGTCAAGCCCCATGCCAAAAGCTATCGTAGCTACAACAATACGAACATCGGAGGCTCGGTCGGAGGCTCGGGCGGAGATGCCCCGCCCTCAGATGGAGGCTCGGGCGGAGATGCCCCTCCCTCAGATGGGGGCTCAAGCTGCAAAGATTCTCCCTCAGATGGGGAACCCCCATCGGGAGATGGGGTATGTCGCTCCGACTCATCGTACTGGATGCCTGGCCCGTCGGATGATGAGGCGTCGAGCTGTGAATCATCCATCATCCCTGGACCATCGAAATCTGGGTCTTGTTCAAAGAGGGTTGATCCTCCTTGTGGTGATGAAAGGGGGGGTTGTGGAGATGGTGTCCCTTCAAAATACGGTCGGGGGTCCCCTTCTATCCTTGTCGCCAGGATGGAGTTCAGCGTCTTAAGAGAAAAAAATACGGTCAAGTTTAGGTGGATCGTACATGAAATTACCGCCATATGCACTTTTTAACTGATATGTCTTGTGCACACTCCTTGTATAATGTATTATCATCCTACATCTTGGCTAACCGGGTACATTATTGCTGAACATACTTCTAGGGTTTCTTCTGGTCTTCATTGGAGGACAGTTGCTGATTAGTTCTATCAGCCATCTCAATCAGTTTTCCACCAAAGAGTTCTTGGAAACGTTCCATATCTGCAGGTTAAAGGGTAATCATGTACACACTAGAAATTGTAAGCTATTTTACTACCTTCAGTAGCTTGCTTCCTGCTGAATTATAGGCTCGCTAAATTAACTGGACCGGTTGAAACTTGCCTAAGGGTAAAAATACGCAGTAAGCTAATTTGCAACGAGCCCCACCCATTTAACTCCGCCCACTTACAGTAGCTCGCTTTAAAAGCTTTAATAAAAACTAAACATTTGCACTGGGCCCATAAAAGCCTACAGTAAACCCATAACACTGAAACTTTTCTTCAAAAAAAAGGCTTGTGGCGATTGCCAATCACTTCGCTACATATATACAGCAAAAATCCACCAGTGTAACATGTTATGCTAAGCTTTCTACGAATTTTAAGGCTTGCCTTCACCCGATCTGCATGCGTGCGCAAAGGTTAGTGCGCTATATAGCAGCGGTGTGGTGGTATACTCACCTTGTCTTGCTAAAGCTTTTCAAATCGTGCACGTGCACAGTTTGAATTTCATGTGAGCAATTTGAATTTCACGTGGTCGGTCAGTGGGTGCGCTAATAGAAGGCGGAGCCGAATAGAGAAGAGCGAGGTAGGGTGCCAAGCTATTGCTTTCTTTTAAACATATAGATAACTATACTGTATCACACGAGCGGCTCTTTCATTAATCCCTTTTATGCTTCCATGCCTGAGCGCCTATGTCATTATGTTGCTTGAAATAAAATGTGACGCGTTACGAAGGCATATCTATATTATGACACATTACAACACAGTGACATATATATATATACAAGGTTACATATCATGACAAATTACAATAGCATAAAGACAGAATACAATGGCACATGCATTGGAACCCCTCTTAATGGACACCCCTAAAATAAGGACACCGCTGCCTGTATTAAGAATGCCTTGCTGTGTCCCAAACATGCATACAAATTTACCCCGAAGTGAGGACACCCCTCTATGCAGGACACTTTACCAGGACCTCAAGATGTCTACATTAGAGGGGTTCCACTACACTACATGGCAACATTATTTCATTACACTACAATACACTATACTACAAAGTTCCTACACTAGGAAAAGTTCAGTTGTTGATTATTTATAATCTAAAATTCACTTGTTGATAATATTTATAATCTGCAGGGAATGGAATTATAATTACCTATCAAATAATACACAATCTCTGTGAACTTACCACTTGCAGCGTCCCCTTCATTTCCCCCTGCCTCCTCTTCCCCTCCCCCACCACCTCTCCCCCCTCCTCCAACTCCCCCACCACCTCCAACTCCCCCTCCTCCAACAGTGTATAAGTGAGCAGTTCAATTTTGCGACCGGCTTTTGACAGCAACTATGTCAGAGAAATGCAGCCATGTGTGTGCATTTAATGCCAATATTTCCATCATAATCACACAAAGGAGCAGTATGTCACAATGTTGTACTTATGTCCAACAAAGCATGCAACTCCTCATTTGAACAATAGATTACATGTAATGCTACGTTGAGGACTGGGAGTGGAAGCAACACTACGCAGATCTGATAGCTCCTCCACAGACATGATAGACCCTGATATGGCGGAAACTGGAGGACAGAATGGTGGTAACATAGCACCTAAAACGAGCCAAGAAAAAAAAGATGTTAAACTTAACCCCATAGTATAAACACGCACACTAACCAAACACACATCAGAACCAGTTGCCAGTGGTGCGTGCTCATCAGGTGGGGTTGATGCAGTGCTGCGAAGGTCCAACGATCCCACTGAAGTGGTGGCAGGTACTAATGAGGCGGAAACCTGGAGAAAAAAAAAAAGACTGAAAGTAGAGGTGGAATGTATTCAGAACAGCAAGCTGTATGTCTGATCTTGCAGCCACATATGCCACTTTCTGAAGTATAAAGTTTAACAAGTTTTTAACATTGTAAACTGAAGACGGCTATGAGAGTAATCAGTGCCTACACCGATTTAATTTATCAATGGCCTTCACGTATCGGCCTTCCCAGTCGTCTTCAGACTGCCCCTGTTTGAGGGGGAAATGGAGGTACATTAACTGTAGGATTAAGTTGTTCTTTTCCACGCTATCCGTAACAGTTACATCTCCTCTCATCCTCTGAAAAAACAGCCTTAATTGACAGGTTTTTGCAGGGGAATTATTCCTGGAATTAGCATTCCGCTTTATTACAAGGATTTCTGCACCTGTGATCTCAAGTCATCAAAATTGAAGAGCACCTCTGTAAGTTCTACAGAGATCTTTGCACCGAAACTGGCAATCTACGGCATGAACTTGTGTGTCTGTCACCTAAGCTTGGAGTTCATCTTTGCCCTTCAGATTACCCAACCAACATTCTAAGGAAAATGTGAACAGGACATGGCTTCAGAGTATTGGCCATTTTACCACTGGAAACAGCAACCTTTGGCAGCATCAGGATGCCTGCAGGAGAGGCATGGTGGAGAGATCTGCGATTGCAGAACATGCTTGGGAGAACCAGCATCCCATCAAATGGGAGGAGACTGAGATCGTCGACCAGGCCAGGAGACCGAAGGAACTGCTACTGAAGGAGGCTCTCCACATCCAGATGACGCCTGCTGAAGAGCGGTTCAACCGTGACGCAGGGCTGGAGCTCCCCGGCTGCTGGACGGCGACCCTGAGGAGATTGCAGGGCGGGGCTGGTTCAGGACGACCCCTGACCTCCCGGGACATCCGGTGACGTGTTTTGATGGATTTTTGATGTGTGCGGCTAATAAATAGCAGGTGTTAGCGTCTAACTTCACTTTCGCCCTGAAGAAGACTAGAGCATCTAGTCGAAACGTCGGCAAAGTTTCTTTCCGAGTTAGTTGGTATTCAGAGAACTTTCCTTTAGTATTCAGAGAACTTTCCTTTAGAAGTAAAAAGCATTGTAATTAACATTGTGGTACATTGGGGGGGGGGGGGGGGGGAAGGGGAGTTTGTGTGATAACAGATGTATACATAACGATGAGTAGTATAATATTCACAATATGTGCGGCAGTGCTGGGTTGACCGGCTCGCTCCAATAAAGAGTTTCATAAGAAATATGATATAGATACGAGTCTAACTGCACTCCAAAGTGTAGCGGCTTAGGGTGAGAAGAGATGTGAGTGAGCATTGATACGGGTAAATAGAGAAACAATTGTATATTGCTAGGGTACATACATTTAAGTTGAGTCAGGTGCTCAAATAATGCTGGAAAAATTGTTACGCCAAAAGTTTTATGGAGTTTTATTTAACTTCTCAACAAACAGGTACGCGCTCACCAACTGAGGACTGGGGGTGGAAGTAGCGCTACGCAGATCTGATAGCTCCTCCACAGATATGACAGACCTTAATATGGCGGAAACTGGAGGACAGAATGGTGGTAACTTAGCACCTAAAACGAGCCAAGAAAAACAGGATGTTAAACTTAACCCCATAGTATAAACACACACTAACCAAACACACATCAGAACCAGTTGCCAGTGGTGCGTGCTCATCAGGTGGGGTTGATGCAGTGCTGCGAAGGTCCAATGATCCCACTGAAGTGGTGGGGGGTACTGATGAGGCGGAAACCTGGAGAAATAGAAAGACTGAAAGTAGAGGTGGAATGTATTCAGAACAGCAAGCTGTACGTCTGATCTTACAGCCACATATGCTAATTTTTTTTGCCTTGCTTGTCTGATGGCAAGGTGAAACTGCCCTGGACAACCAAACTTGTACTTTAACCCCAAAATCTTTTTTGTACGATACTTCACAAGCCTGCAGTTCAAAGTTGAACCCTTAGCACCAACAGGAGTACTGGCACCAGTAAGCCATCTCCTAAGCATTACTATGGTACTGAACTTCGAAGGCATATCCTTTAACGTGAACTGCAAGTGTACAGCTAGGTTTAAGAATGCACAATTGCAACAGTTTGCACTACTATTGGAAGGCCATGGCTGTTAAATAGTCAGTCAACATGTGCATTAAACAAATTTGCGGTACCGTTTATTTCATTTGACCCAAACAAATTACCAAACCATTTTCGAGGTGCACCAGCAAACTGAGCTTTACACGTACGTAATTCAAGTTTCCCAGAGGCAGCCACAAATACTACTACTACAACTACTATACTAAAACACACCACTCACCCATCCAGCAGTGCAGTCCTTGACGGCGTTTGGAGTTGGGATGGGAATAGCAGAGTAGGCGATGCATTCTCCAACAGCTGCCGGGCTGTGGACGAGTGTACAGGTGGAATGGATGGTGCTTCAGCATCCTGGGGATGTATTGCATATGCGAAAAGCGCTTATATAACACACTACGCATGACTTCAGATAGTTTTATACTTACCTGTCTTCGTCCAAGAGTACTCGCAGTGGTGCTGCTTCGAGGTATTCTTAAAGTGTTTCCCATAACGAGATGTTGCCGTCACACTGAGCTTTTGCTGCACTAGCATCGCTTTTTAAAACGACTGCGCCATGTGTTCGCCGCTTCTGCAGATACTGGATCCAGCTGCCTAAGGAATGTTATTGGGGCGAGCCTGAGCGAGCCCCAAACTTAGCGACTTGGCTGCGCATAATCTGTCTGTATTATTATTATTATTATTATCGTGGTACGTACGTCTTGCCGAATATATGCAAATTCTAAACTATGCACAATGTTCTATATTTGCGCCCTTGGTATAAATTTCTTTAACCACGTGCACGTGCGTATACGAGGCTTCAGTGACAGCGTGAACGGGAGAGGAACCGCTGTGTTTTGCAAACCAACAGAATGTAAGGTTTGTTAGAAGACCGGCATTGTTAGCTAGCTAATTAGCATATCAGTAGCTATTAGACATGGGCAATATGACCTGTCATCAATCTGCCCCAGGATATTACCTCTTTTGTCGCTAGCTTGCCATGACTGCCCAGCGAGCTTGATATCATAATTAAAAGACAGGAAAGAGCCTTTATTTTTGACTTCCATGCTTGTGAAAAGAGCCATCGTGCTTAATAGTGTTCTATAGGCCTAGTGCTTGCTGGCACTACACTGATGCTCCTGCTCTACTACAAGAGGACGGACCTCATCACTGAGCAGAGACCATAGAACACACTGACAGGAATGCACTTCAGAGCATTCTCCAAATTTTTCATTCCTCAAGTTACTCACTCAGTCTGTCACTGCACGGACTCTGAAGAATTTGTACATACTCATTGTCATCACATGCTTCGCGAAGGCTCGCCCCACTATGCCCTGCATATCACTAGTTTATATTATGAAACGAGCGCTGCAAGCTCTATGCTCGTGCAGAGCCAACTCGCTAGTGTGGGGCTCACCCCATCAGATGGTTTACACCAGACTCGTACTACGAACCCGGGCCTCGGTACTCTGGCAGTCTGCACACCACCTGCCAGGCTGAGCCCTGGCGTCCCACCGAGAGACTGATGCACCATCCTGTTCCGATGCAGCCCCCTCCCCCCACACCTCCGGCCACGCCCACAATCCCACGCCCCATGCTAGGGCAACACCACCACCATCATCTCGACCCAGTACCCGGGCCTCGGTACTCTGGCAGTCTGCACACCACCTGCCAGGCTGAGCCCTGATGCAACTATGTACATAAGTGCATATGGAAGTGAACACTAAATTAAATCAGCCAGTACACCAGACGTGATACATACGTATGAACATACTTACATGCTTAAAATCAGTTGATACACCGGGCATGACATGGACACAGCATATGTATGTACGCCTTTGAAAGTATGTAGATATGTATATATGTACGTTCGTACCTTAAATCATTCAGTACACCAGACATTACATTAACAAAGGATACAGCCATGAAAGTGCGTACATACATACAAGTATACCTAAAAAATCAAACATGACCTGAACAACCACAAAAGTGTATGTACAAGGATACTCAAAATCAGTCGATATACCAGACATGACAGGAATACACGCGCATAGCATATAGCCACATAAGTGATTACACACGTGCATAGTCGGTACACCAGAAATAACATATGAAGTTGCATAATTTCCACCAGTCTGTTTCATTACTTACGACTTTCCTCCTGACGGGATCCAGCTCCGCTGTGCAAGGCTTTATCTCCAAAATAGGACTTCCGTGCCAGTATTAGAGCAAGGCGTCCAGCTCCGTCAGGATTTCATACGTAGGTCACTGTTTTCAGCAGCTATCAAATCCGGTGTGGTGGGGTTTCGGCTGCACTGTGCAGTAGATGAAACATTGAAATCAGTCGTAAGTCCAGACATGGTTGATTGGTTTGGGGTAGTGGATGGGCGTCCAGCAGAAGGTAGACACTCAGTCCGTACTCCAGACATGATGGACCGGTTAGGGGTAGTGGACGGGCCTGGAGCAATAAGTGGACTATCAGTCGGTATTCCAGATATCACTGAGAGGTTGTAGATGGGCCCGAAGCAGTAGGTACGTGTGTGGGCAATTGACCTGTCACTAAAGCACTGGCCTCAGTCTGGTTTGGACATGGGAGAATTGGATGGGTCATTGTGTACATGGGCCCTAAAACCAATACCAGATGGCTTTAGAGCAGAAAGTATCCCATTGGTTTATAGACAAAAGGTGGAATATGCTTTTGCTAAATCAGATACCTTGGTACACGATTGAGCTCCAGTTGTTAATGGGGCAGCAAAGCCCTCAGCTAGATCTCAAGGTGTTGCCCCAGTCAGTGTTCCAGACATAAGGTGTAAGTAATTTACTTTTGCCCTTAAACAATGAAGCTGTAAAAGCGTCAGCAAAGCCCCCAGCAAAATGTCCGGATGTTTGAGGTACATAGATCTCTAGGTGCAAAATTGGATTGTCCAGCTGCTAGAAGTTGTCTTGATACAACTGCTAATGGGGAGGAGTCTACAGTGGATGTGCTGGTGGGTGGAGCAGGTTGTAATTCCTCATAATTAGACCTGGCAAGATATGAGACCAGTCAGTGGAATTAATTTTCTGAGTTACTGGTAACAAGGGTAACCAAATAACTAGTAACTCGGGCATGTAATCCTATCTATATAGTGCCTGGGAAAAGTATTTGGAAAGCAGGGGTAACTGAAGGCAACTGAAGGTATTAGGTAACTGAAGGTAACTGGAGGTAACTGAATGTTGTTGCTTATACAATAAAATGTACAACCTTAAATAACATTAATGACGTGCTGAAAATATTACTAAACAATCGTACTACAACGAAATGTTAGTGTGTTCAAGGCTTACACCCATTGCACACCTATGTTTGCTGGCGTCTGGCTTCCTTTGTCCTAATCCCTGCATAGAAGCCATGAAACCACTGTAGGCATACATCCCATGCAATCCAAAACAGCCTCTTGTGCTATGGATGCCTTAGGAGGGCATGACTCAGCACCATCATCCTTCTGCTCATCTTCCTCTGTTTCGTCTTCTTTGTCTTCAGCATCTTTCATGTTGTCTTCTATCTCCTCTAGACTTTCATTTGTATCTCCCAGAGCCATCTCTTTGATACCTGTAATCCAACCGATGATCAAATTTTTAAAAACATTTACAAGACAATCACCAGTGAATGTAGTGTCCTCAGGGAGGGACGGTATTCACGAGTGAATTATGTCACAGAGGGACAGTATACACTGGTGAATAATGTCTGGGGGAAAATATACACTATGACGCTATTCTGTAATGCGCTCAATCAAGACTTACTTTCAACAAAGCAGTTGTACAATTGAGGGCGAAAGGCTCCTCTTGGCTGTCTTAGCCCCACCCCCACATAGATCAACGATTACTTCACCAGATCAAACTTCTTGCTATCACCGCAGGCTTTGTCTATGCCATAGGGAAGGTGCGAGAGTGTGTTCCTTTCCATGAAGTAAGCATTGGAGCCCTTGGATCTTCCTTAATGGCAAAGTTTGTTGCCACTAAAGGCACAAATTGAGGAAGAAAGGCTCCTCATACACCTCTTTCAGGACTTCCAGACAGATAAGGCAGATTGGCTATCTTAGCCCCGCCCCACATAGATCAATAATTACTTAATTCACCAGATCAAACTTCTTGCTATCACCGCAGGCTTTGTCTATGCCATAGGGAAGGTGCGAGAGTGTGTTTCTTTTCATGAAGTAACGTAAGCATTGGAGTCCTTGGATCTTCCTTAATGGCAAAGTTTGTTGCCACTAAAGGCACAAATTGAGGAAGAAAGGCTCCTCATACACCTCTTTCAGGACTTCCAGACAGATAAGGCAGATTGGCTATCTTAGCCACGCGCCTGTATAGATCAATGATTAGTTTCATCAGTTCAAACGTTTTGCTATCACCACAGGCTTTATCAATGCCATAGGGAATGCATGAGAGTGTGTTTCTTTCCATGAAGTAAGCATTGGAGTCTTCCACATAGAACGAGTCCTTGGCCATCCCGAGTACGCTAAGTCCAGCTTTGATAAAGTAGATTTCCCAGTTTCAGTTGGACCGATTGCAGGGACAATGGGGAATCCTCCAAAGAGATGTGCAATCTTGGCATATTGACATGACATGACATTACAGCCCCTCCAAGAAGGAGCAGGGCACTCATGCACATACATAGGGTGTTTGAGACCTGATCTTGAGCAAATTCTTTAGGGTGGGAGTGTTAGCTTGGAGGTGTACAAGAGAAGTACATGTACGTATATTAGACGCTAATCATCAAAGCACTACCCAATTGTTGTTGCATGTACGTAGCGTAAATTAAGATAGCTTGATCCAGCACTACGAGCGATCAAAGGGTTGCTGTATACTTGCCTTTATCAAGGTGCCTTGCGGTCCATGATAACTGACTCTACATCAAGAAATTCCTAGGGAGTGTTCCATTACAGGATTGGCTAGGCTTTCATGAGGAATTGGTAGTTAATGAGATGATAATGACCAGGCATGTGCTTCTTTGTACATTTACAGCAGTGCTCTCTGAATGGTCAAGCCAGGCAATGCTAGAGTGGATCACTGGTTTAGGAATCTGCTGCCAGTGTTTCATAAAATAGCAGTACATGCGGAATCATCAGAAAGCAAGCATGGCTTCTTCATGGTTCCTTATTACAGTCCCACTTTGGGACATAAGCTGGAGGGGGAGGGTAGGGGGATGTGCACTCTCCAACCTTGAAGTAAACCAGTGGACTTCTGGGGGTAGTCAGATAGTGGTGTTTTACACACTCTAAACATTTATACCGTGCTCTCTGAATTTAGCTTTTCCTATTAGTCACATTAACTACTGCACTACTTCAGTTTCTGTTTTCGGAGAGTTTCCATTCTCCTCTTCTCTTCTTACTACACCTCTCCTTCATATGTATGGGGTGTTTGAGGCTTAGCCTAGTGCTAGTGATTGCAGAAAGGGAGTAGGTGAATTCTTTAGGGGAGAAGGATTACCATTGTACAGGTTCCATTGGCTTTTTTTGGGAGAAGCTTACCGCATTTCTGTTTTGAGTCTAATATCAAGAAATTCCTAGGGAATGTCCCATTACAGGATTGGCTAGGCTTTCATGAGGAATTGGTAGTTAATGAGATGATAATGACCAGGCATGTGTTTCTTTGCTGCATTTACAGCAGTGTTCTCTGAACGGTCAAGCCAGGCAATCCTAGAGTGGATTACTCCCTGAAGCTGGTTTAGGAGTCTTCTGCCAGTGGTTTGTAGAATAGCAACATGCATGTGGAATCATCAGAGGAGCAAACATGGCGTCTCATGGGTCTGTTTTGTAGCCCCACATTGGGACATAAGCTGAGGGCTTTGATGACTAGCACTCTCCGACCTTGAGATGAACTGGTGGACTTGAGGAGGGAGTCAGATAGTAGTGTTATACACACTAAACGTTGTGCCATGCTTTCTGAACTTTGTTTTTTCCAATTAGTCACATTAATTGCCGTACCTTCAGTTTCTGTTTTCGGAGAGTTTCCATTCTTCTCTTCTCACTACTCCTCTCCTTCATATGCATGGGGTGTTTGAGGCTTGGTCTAGTGCTAGTGATTGCAGAAAGGGAGTAGGTGAATTCTTTGGGGTATTGTTGTACAGGTTCCTTTGGCTTTCTTTGAGGAAGCTCATAACTTCTCATTAATGTTGCTTGCTGCGCTCGCTCTGTACAGATAGAGATTAAAGATGTGATCTGCATGTAATTTGTTGATTTTTAGGGTAAATTTAGCTATCCCGGCCTGAAGCACGTAGAGCCAGTGCTACGGAGACTACAATCAACTGTAAAACAATATAGGCACGCTAGGACTATAGCCTAGCTCTTCACAGCCATAGCCTAGCGTCCATGAAAGTGAATGGCACTGAATCCATTTAAAGTAGATCAGCATGGCTACTTGCATGCTCATACTGGTACATAATTAATCACTGTTACAGTAGTAAGCACGAAAGGTTCAATGTATAAATGTGCACGTGCACACCACATGCCAGCCAGAGGCAGGGACTCAGAGAAGAGACTACAAACAGCTGCTAGACCACACAGGCAAGCTAGCACTGTAGCCTAGCTTTCATAGGCTGCATGTAGTCGAATTGTACCGACTCCATTTAATGCACATCGACGTGGTTAGCCTAGCATAGCATAGCAGTTATATCTCTTGGCTTTTACTTACAGGATTATACCGCAACTAACCTTGTGATAAGGTGCCTGACATCGCGAGACTATGTCTTGTAGTCGCTGGAAAGAGTTAGCTCTTCTCGCACTTAGTATACAGACACGTGGTACTTTGACTTTGACCTGTGACTGTGGTCACGGGTGAAAGTTCATCCAGGAGCGTGCGCATGCGGCTTCCGTTTCCGTTTTTCACACATACGCACGGACAGACGGACGAACAAACACACAGACACAACCAGGCGTAATAATAGATGTGCAAGCTATGGGGAAATCAATACAGGCGGCAAACCATCTCTGTGTGAAGATTCATCCTTTCCATTTATGTGCTTTAAAACCCGGCGACACACAAATCTCTATTAGTAGTATTCTTTTACTGACCACTTCATGTATTGACAATTTCTTGTACGTAGAACGTAACTGAAGTGCAAGTTCTGATCATGTTAGAGTGCCACAAAGTTTAATATCCATTACTATAGTAATTGTATTGACAGTATAATTGAAGCCACAAGTGGAAACTGGTTATAGTACACGAAGTGCTAGTCAACATTCCACAGTCTACATACATACATTATGCTTTTGGTAGAAGTAGTATAGTAGTGCCATGTATGGGAAAGTATTGAAGCTGTAAAAGCGCTGTTATGGGGAATGGATATTACGTAATTTGCAGATGTTATCTGACTGTAGGTAGATCTCAGCTGATTCCATAGTTTACTTCCGGGAATGTCTAAGGCAGCAGGGTCTGCCTCCAGGAGGAAGGCCAGATGTTGGAGTACGCTAACTGCTTCAAGTTCTATGCAGGTGCACACCATTCCGAGCAATTCCCTCCAATTAGTAGCTGCTAGGCTTTGCACGGATGGATCTATGTAAGTCAAGTAGTCAAGAATCTTTGACAATACAAATGGTTCTATCGACAGGTTGGGAGTGGGTTCGAGAATAAGCTCGTCCTGAGCACATACATGGCGGTCTGTGAGCAGTTTCTTTAGGCCCGGCACCTTCAGGAAGGCCAGCTTGTTGGTACATAAACTTCGAGAAGCCACCTTGATAACGATAGGCTCAAACTGAAGAGCAATAAATAAGCTTATAGTGTTTGCATCTACAGCACTGGAAGTGCAGTTATGTCAGACTGTACATAATTACTGAGAACTGTTGGCAACTAAAGCCTCTAGCAAACTTGTTACTTCGGATTCAGTACTACTTAGGCCTTAGTATGTAAATTTTACCTTTTCAATGGCAATTGTACTGTCCATGGCTACACATCCAACATCAGGCTCTGACATGACAACAGCTCAGTACATTGCAGCTCTGTTTCTCAAACGCGTGCCTGTTTGGAATTTCCCATTACATGCTTCATGAAGAGTCTGTAAATCATGAGAGGATAATGGCCAGACATGTGGCAACTGCTTCTGTGTGCATTTACAGCAGTGCTACGGTCAAGGCAGGCAATCCTAGAGTGGATTACTCCCTGATGCTGGTTTAGGAGTCTTTTTGCCAGTGTTTTGTAGAATAGCTACGTACATGTGGAATCATCAGAAGAGCAAACACGACTTGTTCCTTTTGCAGCCCCACATTGGGACATGAGGTGAGGGGTTTGTTGACTAGCACTCTCCGACCTTGAGATGAACTGGTGGACTTGAGGAGGGAGTCAGATAGCAGTGTTATACACACTAAACATTGTACCATGCTTTCTGAACTTTGTTTTTCCAATTAGTCACATTAATTGCCGTACCTTCGGTTTCTGTTTTCGGAGAGTTTCCATTCTCTTCTTCTCTTCTTACCACTGTAACACCTCTCCCTCATATATATGTATGGGGTGTTTGAGGCTTAGCCTAGTGCTAGTGCTAGTGCTAGTGGTTGCAGATAGGGAGTAGGTGAATTCTTTGGGATATCGCTGTTGTACAGGTTCCTTTGGCTTTCTTTGAGGGAAGCTCATAACTTCATTAATGTTGCATTTGGATAACAAGAGGAAGCCACCTCTGTAAATGCATACATGTGTATGTGCAAGCTGTGGGGAAACCAATACAGGCGGCAAACCATCTCTGTAATTACATACATAAAAATGTGCAAGCAATAGGTAATGAAAACAGGAAGCAAAACCTCTCTGCGTGATTTAACTTTTCTTTACAGGAAAGAGAAGGCTGAGAATAGCAAAACAAAGACAGACCAGCAAGTACACCATAATGCAGTGCTTAGAATGGGAGTATCCCAGTATAACATAAGTGCACCAATGATTACCTATTGTGCCCTTCAACAATTTCAGCTTCAGATTGTAGCCACAAATACCTCTCTTCTTATGCTGTATCACCACATTCAAACAGTGGGACGCTTAGATGGCGGAGGGAGGGGGCATTCTCCAGTTCCCTTTACGCAAAGCACAGTGTGAAGATTCATCCTTTCCATTTATGTGCTTTAAAACCTGGCAACACACAAATCTCTATTAGTAGTATTCTTTTACTGACCACTTCATGTATTGACAATTTCTTGTGCGTGTATAAGTGAGCAGTTCAATTGTGTGACCAGCTTTTGACAGCAACTATGTCAGAGAAATGCAGCCATGTGTGTGCATTTAATGCCAATATTTCCGTCATCCATCACACAAAGGAGCAGTATGTCACAATGTTGTACTTATGCCCAACAAAGCATGCACCTCCTTATTCGAACAATAGATTACATGTAACGCTACATTCTCACTTTAAACAAAATCTTTCGTTGCTACAGTGGCTAAACGCACGCTCACCAACTGAGGACTGGGGGTGGAAGCAACGCTACGTAGATCTGATAGCTCCTCCACAGACATGGCCTACCCTAATATGGCGGAAACTGGAGGACAGAATGGTGGTAACATAGCACCTAAAACGAGCCAAGAAAAACAAGATGTTAAACTTAACCCCATAGTATAAACACACACTAACTAACCAAACACACATCAGAACCAGTTGCCAGTGGTGCGTGCTCATCAGGTGGGGTTGATGCAGTGCTGCGAAGGTCCAACGATCCCACTGAAGTGGTGGCAGGTACTGATGAGGCGGAAACCTGGAGAAAAAAAAAGACTGAAAGTAGAGGTGGAATGTATTCAGAACAGCAAGCTGTACGTCTGATCTTGCAGCCACATATGCTAATTTTTGAGAGGATAATGGCCAGACATGTGGCAACTGCTTCTGTGTGCATTTACAGCAGTGCTACGGTCAAGGCAGGCAATCCTAGAGTGGATTACTCCCTGATGCTGGTTTAGGAGTCTTTTTGCCAGTGTTTTGTAGAATAGCTACGTACATCAGAAGAGCAAACACAGCTTGTTCCTTTTGCAGCCCCACTTTGGGACATAAGCTGAGGGGCTTGTTGACTAGCACTCTCCGACCTTGAAATGAACTGGTGGACTTGAGGAGGGAGTCAGATAGCAGTGTTATACACACTAAACACTGTACCATGCTTTCTGAACTTTGTTTTTCCAATTAGTCACATTAATTGCCGTACCTTCGGTTTCTGTTTTCGGAGAGTTTCCATTCTTCTCTTCTCTTCTTACTACACCTCTCCCTCATATATGGGGTGTTTGAGGCTCAGCCTAGTGCTAGTGCTAGTGCTAGTGGTTGCAGATAGGGAGTAGGTGAATTCTTTGGGAGAGGAGGATTTAGTATCGTATAGGTTCCTTTGACTTTTTTTTGCAGAGACCTTATCTGGCATTTTCTGTTCTTAGTCTAACTTCAAGAATTTCCCAGGGAGTGCCCCATTGCAGGCTTTCATGAGGAATCCAGAAACCATGAGAGCACAATGGCCAGCCTTGGACGTCTTGGCTGCATTTACAGCAGTGTTCTCTTAACGGTCAAGGCAGGCAATCTTACTCCATGAAGCTGGTTTAGGAGTCTTCTGCCAGTGTTTTGTTACATAGCAGTACATGTGGAAGCAAACATGGCTTCTTCATGGTTCCTTATTGCAGTGGACATAAGCTGAGGGGGATTATGGGGTTTGTTGACTAGCACTCTCCAACCTTGAAATGAACTGGTGGACTTGAGGAGGGAGTCAGATAGCAGTGTTATACACACTAAACATTGTACCATGCTTTCTGAACTTTGTTTTTCCAATTAGTCACAATAATTGCCGTACCTTCAGTTTTTGTTTTCGGAGAGTTTCCATTCTTCTCTTCTCTTCTTACTACACCTCTCCTTCATATGCAGTGTTTGAGGCTTAGCCTAGTGCTAGTGTTAGTGCTAGTGGTTGCAGATGGGGAGTACAGTAGGTGAATTCTTTGGGAGAGGAGGATTTAGTATCGTACAGGTTCCTTTGACTTTTTTTTGTGGAGACCTTATCTGGCATTTTCTGTTCTGAGTCTAACTTCAAGAATTTCCCAGGGAGTGCCCCATTGCATGCTTTCATGAGGAATCCGGAAACCATGAGAGCACAATGGCCAGCCTTGGACGTCTTGGCTGCATTTACAGCAGTGCTCTCTTAACGGTCAAGGCAGGCAATCTTACTCCATGAAGCTGGTTTAGGAGTCTTCTGCCAGTGTTTTGTTACATAGCAGTTCATGTGGAAGCAAACATGGCTTCTTCATGGTTCCTTATTGCAGTGGACATAAGCTGAGGGGGATTATGGGGTTTGTTGACTAGCACTCTCCAACCTTGAGATAAACTGGAGGACTTGAAGAGGGAGTCAGATATCAGTGTTGTACACACTAACCACTGTTCCATGCTTTCTGAACTTTGTTTTTCCGATTAGTCTCATTAATTGCCGTACCTTCGGTTTCTGTTTTCGGAGAGTTTCCATTCTTCTCTTCTCTTCTCTTCTTACTACACCTCTCCTTCATATGGGGTGTTTGAGGCTTAGCCTAGTGCTAGTAGTTGCAGATAGGGAGTAGGTGAATTCTTTGGGGGTGGATAATTACAGGTTCCTTTGGCTTTCTTTGGGGAAGTTTATCTCACTCATTTACTGTGCTGAGTCTAGCTTCATTAATGTTGTGAATTTATCAGGAGGCAAATCATCTTTGTAAATGCATACATAAAAATGTGCAAGCAATAGGTAGTAAAAACAGGAAGCAAAACTCTGTGCGTGATACGTCTACTCAACCTGGAAAACCCATACTTTCTTGTTTTTACATCTGGCAATGGGACCACCACATTTGCTGCTTACCAAGGAATAATTTGCGGAGGTGGTGGAGGCGGCAGCTGAGAAATGGGGTCCATTTTCAAAGGCCTAAATGTTGGTGGCATGTCCTTGAAGTTAACTTCTCTGGTCGGATCTTCTACAGCAAAGAGAAGGCTGAGAGTAGGAATAACAAAAGTCGGACCAGCAAATACATTACAATGTAGTTTTAGAATGGGAGTATCCCAGTATAACATACGTAAGTGCACCAATGGTCAACTCTTGTGCCCTTCAACAGTTTCAGTGTCAGAGAGGAGCCACAAATACATCTCTCCTTTCACTGTAGCACCACATTCAAGCAGGGGGACGCTTAGATGGCGGAGGGAGGGGGGCATTCTCCAGTTCCCTTTACGCAAAGCACAGTGTGAAGATTCATCTTTTCCATTTGTGACATTGCTTTAAAACCCTCCGAAATCACTATTAGTAGTATTCTTTCACTAAGCACTTCATGTATTGACAATTTCTTGTACATAGAACTTACCTAATGTGCAAGTTCTGATCATGTTAGTGCCACAAAGTGTAATATCCTTTACTATAGTAATTCCATAAGTGGAAACTGGTTATAGTACACGAAGTGCTAGTCAACATTCCACAGTCTACATGCCTACATTATGCTTTTGGTAGAAGTAGTATAGTAGTACCATGTATGGCAAAGTATTGAAGCTGTAAAAGCACTGTTACGGGTAATGGATATTGATGTTACCTGACAATAGATTGCAGCCAATTTCGTAGTTTATCTCTGGGAATGTCAACGGCTACAGGGTCTACCTCCAGGAGGACGGCCAGATCTTGGAGTACTCTAACTGCTTCAAGTACAAAGCAAGTGTACACCATCAAACAATTCCCTCCAATTAGTAGTTGCTAGGCTTTGCACCGATGGATCTATGTAAGTCAAGTAGTCAAGAATCTTTGGCAATACAAATGGTTCCATCGATAAGTCAGGAGTGGGTTCAAGAATAAGCTCGTCCTAAGCACATACACGGTGGTCTACGAGCAGTTTCTTTAGGCCCGGTACCTTTAGGAAGGCCAGCCTGTTGGTGCATAAACTTCGAGAACCCACCTTGATAACGATAGGCTCAAACTGAAGAGCAATAAATATGCTTGCAGTGTTTGCATCTACTGCACTGAAAGTGCAGCAGTTATATCAGACTGTACCTAATTACTGAGAACTGTTGGCAACTAAACGTCTCCAGCAAACTTGAATGAACGTATCTTCGGATTCAGTACTACTCAGGCCTGTGTATGTAAATTTTTTCCTTTTCAATGGCGATTTGAACTGTCTATGGCTACACATCCAACCAACATCAGGCTCTGACATGACGACAGCACAGTACATTCAGCTCTAATTCTCCAACACGTGCCTGTTTATAGAGTTTTCCATTACAGCCTTTCATGAGGAGTTTGTAAATGATCATTTACAGCAATGCTACGGTTGTTTTTCCAATTACCGTAGACTCGGGTTATCAAGCGCATGCGCTAGTGGGGACAATAGCAAAAATATATGCGCTACATAATGAAGTGCGCCACATAGCGAGGGTTAAAGGTTGACCACGCCTAGTTTTTCATGGCGTCATCGCGGCAAAGTTACGGTAGCTAGCCATGCTGTTACCGGTAGCAGATTACCAACTACCGATATGGGATCGCAGTTTATCAAAGCGGTCGGTGATGTAACTCGGCAGAGAGCGGTTGGAGATGAAAAGCAGCAGAGAGCGGTCTGAGATGAGAGCGTGCTCGAATGAGGATCGGTGCATGTTTGCTCCCTCTATAGGCCTTTGACCTAGCTAGCTAGCAACTTGATGACTTGGCAGTTGCAATGTGATCCCTAGAAAGTTATCCTCTCACTTAGCTAGCTGCTAGCAGTCTCCGTTCGATTTTATGTGCAGTTGCTCCACTCCATATTACGTTTAATTGGAACATGCGCCTCTTAACGAGGTTTTTGCGGCGTATGTGCGCTACATAACGAAGTGCGCCTGATAACCCGAGTCTACGGTAGTCACATTAATTGCCGCATCTTTAGCTTGTTTTCGGAGAGTTTCCATTCTCCTCTTCTCTTCTTACTACCCCTCTTCTTCATATGGGGTGTTTGAGGCTTAGCCTAGTGCTAGGGGTTGCAGATGGGGAGTAGGCACATGCTGACATGTGGCAACTGCTTCTTTGTGCATTTACAGCAGTGCTACGGTCAAGGCAGGCAATCCTAGAGTGGATTACTCCATGAAGCTGGTGTAGGAGTCTTCCGCCAGCGTTTTGTACATGTGGAATCATCAGAAGAGCAAACACGGCTTGTTCCTTTTGTAGTCCCACTTTGGGGCATAAGGTGAGGGGTTTGATGACTAGCACTCTCCAACCTTGAAATGAACTGGTGGACTTGAGGAGGGAGTCAGATAGCATTGTTATACACACTAAACACTGTACCATGCTTTCTGAACTTTGTTTTTCCAATTTGTCACAATAATTGCCGTACCTTCGGTTTCTGTTTTCGGAGAGTTTCCATTCTCCTCTTCTCTTCTTACTACACCTCTCCTTCATATGTATGGGGTGTTTGAGGCTCAGCCTAGTGCTAGTGATAGTGATAGTGGTTGCAGAAAGGGAGTAGGTGAATTCTTTGGGGTATTGTTGTACAGGTTCCTTTGGCTTTCTCTGAGGGAAGCTCATAACTTCTCATTAATGTTGCATTTGGATAACAAGAGGAGGCCACCTCTGTAAATACATACATATGTATGTGCAAGCTGTGGGGAAACCAATACAGGCGGCAAACCATCTCTGTAATTACATACATAAAAATGTGCAAGCAATAGGTAATGAAAACAGGAAGCAAAACCTCTCTGCGTGATTTAACTTTTCTGGTCGGATCCTCTACAGCAAAGAGAAGGCTGAGAACATGCCATAAGTACGCCAATGATCAGCTATTGCACCCTTCAACAATTTCAGCTTCAGATAGTAGCAACAAATACATCTCTCCTTTCACTGTATCACCACATTCAAGCAGGGGGACGCTGACAATTTCTTGTACGTAGAACGTAACTGAAATGCAAGTTCTGATCATGTTAGAGTGCCACAAAGTTTAATACCCATTACTATAGTAATTGTATTGACAGTATAATTGAAGCCACAAGTGGAAACTGGTTATAGTACACGAAGTGCTAGTCAACATTCCACAGTCTACATACGTACATTATGCTTTTGGTAGAAGTAGTATAGTAGTGCCATGTATGGGAAAGTACATGTATTGAAGCTGTAAAAGCGCTGTTATGGGGAATGGATATTACGTAGATCTCAGCTGATTCCATAGTTTACCTCCGGGAATGTCTAAGGTTGCAGGGTCTGCCTCCAGGAGGAGGGCCAGATGTTGGAGTACGCTAACTGCTTCAAGTTCAATGCAGGTGCACACCATTCCGAGCGATTTCCTCCGATTAGTAGCTGCTAGGCTGTGCACGGATGGATCTGTGTAAGTCAAGTAGTCAAGAATCTTTGACAATACAAATGGTTCTATCGACAGGTTGAGAGTGGGTTCGAGAATAAGCTCGTCCTGATCACATACATGGCGGTCTGTGAGCAGTTTCTTTAGGCCTGGCACCTTTAGGGAGGCCAGCTTGTTGGTGCATAAACTTCGAGAAGCCACCTTGATAACGATAGGCTCAAACTGAAGAGCAATAAATAAGCTTATAGTGTTTGCATCTACAGCTGTACTGGAAGTGCAGTTATGTCAGACTGTACCTAATTATTGGGCAAGTAGAAGTCTCCAGCAAACTTGAATGAACGTCACTTCGGATTCAGTACTACTCAGGCCTTTGTATGTAAATTTTACCTTTTCAATGGCAATTGTACTGTCCATGGCTACACATCCAACATCAGGCTCTGACATGACAACAGCACAGCTCTGTCTCTCAAACACGTGCCTGTTTGGAATTTCCCATTACATGCTTCATTAGGAGACTGTAAATCATGAGAGGATAATGGCCAGACATGTGGCACTGCTTCTGTGTGCATTTACAGCAGTGCTACGGTCAAGGCAGGCAATCCTAGAGTGGATTACTCCATGAAGCTGGTTTAGGAGTTTTCCGCCAGTGTTTTGTAGAATAGCTACGTACATGTGGAATCATCAGAAGAGCAAGCACGGCTTGTTCCTTTTTGCAGCCCCACATTGGGACATAAGGTGAGGGGTTTGTTGACTAGCACTCTCCCAACCTTGAGATAAACTGGTGGACTTGAAGAGGGAGTCAGATATCAGTGTTGTACACACTAAACACTGTTCCATGCTTTCTGAACTTTGTTTTTCTGACTAGTCTCATTAATTGCCGTACCTTCGGTTTCTGTTTTCGGAGAGTTTCCATTCTCCTCTTCTCTTCTTACTACACCTCTCCTTCATATGCAGTGTTTGAGGCTCAGCCTAGTGCTAGTGATAGTGCTAGTGGTTGCAGATAGGGAGTAGGTGAATTCTTTGGGAGAGGAGGATTTAGTATCGTACAGGTTCCTTTGACTTTTTTTTGCGGAGACCTTATCTGGCATTTTCTGTTCTGAGTCTAACTTCAAGAATTTCCCAGGGAGTGCCCCATTGCAGGCTTTCATGAGGAATCCGGAAACCATGAGAGCACAATGGCCAGCCTTGGACGTCATTTACAGCAGTGTTCTCTTAACGGTCAAGGCAGGCAATCTTACTCCATGAAGCTGGTTTAGGAGTCTTCTGCCAGTGTTTTGTTACATAGCAGTACATGTGGAAGCAAACATGGCTTCTTCATGGTTCCTTATTGCAGTGGACATAAGCTGAGGGGGATTATGGGGTTTGTTGACTAGCACTCTCCCAACCTTGAGATAAACTGGTGGACTTGAAGAGGGAATTAGATAGCAGTGTTGTACACACTAAACATTGTTCCATGCTTTCTGAACTTTGTTTTTCCGATTAGTCTCATTAATTGCCGTACCTTCAGTTTCTGTTTTCGGAGAGTTTCCATTCTTCTCTTCTCTTCTTACTACACCTCTCCTTCACATGTATGGGGTGTTTGAGGCTCAGCCTAGTGCTAGTAGTTGCAGATAAGGAGTAGGTGAATTCTTTGGGGAGGAGGATTTAGTATCGTACAGGTTCCTTTGGCTTTCTGTGGGGAAGTTCATCTCACTCATTTACTGTGCTGAGTCTAGCTTCATTAATGTAAATTTAACAGGAGGTAACCATCTCTGTAATTACATACATACAAGCAATAGGTAGTAAAAACAGGAGGCAAACCTTCTCTGCGTGATACATCTACTTAACCTGGAAAACCCATACTTTCTTGTTTTCACATCTGGCAATGGGACCACCACATTTGCTGCAGGAATAATTTGCGGAGGTGGTGGAGGCGGCAGCTGAGGAATGGGGTCCATTTTCAAAGCCCTAAATGTTGGTGGCAGGTCCTTGAAGTTAACTTCTCTGGTCGGATCTTCTACAGCAAAGAGAAGGCTGAGAGTGGGAATAACAAAAGACGGACCAGCAAATACATTACAATGTAGTTTTAGAATGGGAGTATCCCAGTATAACATACGTAAGTGCACCAATGGTCAACTCTTGTGCCCTTCAACAATTTCAGCTTCAGATAGTAGCCACAAATACATCTCTTCTTTCACTGTATCACCACATTCAAGCAGGGGGATGCTTAGATGGCGGAGGGGGGGAGGGGTCATTCTCCAGTTCCCTTTACGCAAAGCACGTTGTGAAGATTCATCTTTTCCATTTATGACATTGCTTTGAAACCCTCCGAAATCACTATTAGTAGTATTCTTTCACTGACCACTTCATGTATTGACAATTTCTTGTACGTAGAACTTACCTAATGTGCAAGTTCTGATCATGTTAGAGTGCTACAAAGTTTAATATCCTTTGCTATAGTAATTCCATAAGTGGAAACTGGTTATAGTACACGAAGTGCAGTCAACATTCCACAGTCTACATGCCTACATTATGCTTTTGGTAGAAGTAGTATAGCAGTACCATGTATGGCAAAGTATTGAAGCTGTAAAAGCACTGTTACGGGTAATGGATATTGATGTTACCTGACAATAGATTGCAGCCAGTTTCGTAGTTTATCTCTGGGAATGTCAAAGGCTGCAGGGTCTACCTCCAGGAGGAGGGCCAGATCTTGGAGTACTCTAACTGCTTCAAGTACGTACTAAGCAAGTGTACACCATCAAACAATTCCCTCCAATTAGTAGTTGCTAGGCTTTGTACAGGTGAATCTGTGTAGGTCAAGTAGCCAAGAACCTTTAGCAGTACAAATGGTTCTATCAATAGCTTGACAGTGGGTTCGAGAATAAGCTCGTCCTGATCACATACATGGCGGTCTGTGAGCAGTTTCTTTAGGCCCGGCACCTTCAGGAAGGCCAGCCTGTTGGTGCATAAACTTCGAGAACCCACCTTGATGACAATAGGCTAAAATTGAAGAGCAATAAATATACTTACAGTGTTTGCATCTACTGCACTGAAAGTGCAGCAGTTATATCAGACTGTACCTAATTATTGAGAACTGTTGGCAACTAAAAGTCTCCAGCAAACTTGAATGAACGTCACTTCGGATTCAGTACTACTCAGGCCTTAGTATGTAAATTTTACCTTTTCAATGGCAATTGTACTGTCCATGGCTACACATCCGATGTCAGGCTCTGGCATGACAACCGCACGGTACAGGCAGCTACATTCAGCTCTAATTCTCAAACACGTGCCTGTTTGGAGTTTTCCATTACAGGCTTTCATGAGGAGTCTGTAAATTATCATTTACAGCAGTGCTACAGTTGTTTTTCCAATTAGTCACATTAATTGCCGCAGCTTTAGTTTCTCTTTTCGGAGAGTTTCCATTCTCCTCTTCTCTTCTTACTACCCCTCTTCTTCATATGGGGTGTTTGAGGCTTAGCCTAGTGCTAGTGGTTGCAGATAGGGAATAGGCACATGCTGACATGTGGCACTGCTTCTTTGTGCATTTACAGCAGTGCTACGGTCAAGGCAGGCAATCCTAGAGTGGATTACTCCCCGAAGCTGGTTTAGGAGTCTTCCGCCAGTGTTTTGTAGAATAGATACATGTGGAATCATCAGAAAGGCAAACACGACTTGTTCCTTTTTGCAGCCCCACTTTGGGGCATAAGGTGAGGGGTTTGTTGACTAGCACTCTCCAACCTTGAAATGAACTGGTGGACTTGAGGAGGGAGTCAGATAGCATTGTTATACACACTAAACACTGTACCATGCTTTCTGAACTATTGTTTTTCCAATTAGTCACATTAATTACCGTACCTTCGGTTTCTGTTTTCGGAGAGTTTCCATTCTCCTCTTCTCTTCTTACTACACCTCTCCTTCATATGCAGTGTTTGAGGCTTAGCCTAGTGCTAGTGCTAGTGCTAGTGGTTGCAGATAGGGAGTAGGTGAATTCTTTGGGGGTGGATAATTACCATGGTACAGGTTCCTTTGACTTTTTTTGCGGAGACCTTATCTGGCATTTTCTGTTCTGAGTCTAACTTCAAGAATTTCCCAAGGAGTGCCCCATTGCAGGCTTTCATGAGGAATCCAGAAACCATGAGAGCACAATGGCCAGCCTTGGACATCTTGGCTACATTTACAGCAGTGTTCTCTTAACGGTCAAGGCAGGCAATCTTATTCCATGAAGATGTGGAATCATCAGAAGGCTTCTTCATGGTTCCTTATTGCAGCAGACATAAGCTGAGGGGGATTATGGGGTTGATGATTAGCACGCTCCAACCCTGAGGGGGGATTCAGATACCAGCGTTGTACACACGCTAAACATTTACACCGTGCTCTCTAAAGTTGGCTTTTCCGACCAACCCTTTGAGCGTGGTACTTGATTATTCATAACTTCTGCGTCACACGGAAGTCAATTAAATTTTTGTCTACGTTGCATGTGTTCGCAGTTTTGTAGAGTTGTACGTAGGCTATTTTTCGTGCTGAATGGCAACACTGGAAGCCAGGTGGTGTAAAACTATCGTTGTTTAGTGTATAGCTGGTGTGCTAAAGTCTCTACTATTGCAGAAGAGTGAATACAAATGGCAGCACTAAAGCTAACCTTGGTAGTCACCATTTTCATGTGTCTGTCCCCTCAACTACAGTGGTGAGTCACTTCATGCCAGTTCTGTTGCTAAGTGCTGGATCTGGCCTCGTGCTCTGACTGCAGCCATACTCAGCGTTTTTGGCTTCAAAAGCCTTTTAGATGTTAACCGTGCCTTTGCCGTGTACTTACTGTGCTACACAGCTAAGCGTCTGGTCGGTGCTTCGAACGACTTGTGGCGGGGGCGGAGCTTTAGATCGATTGCTAAAGACCGTAGGGTTATCCCCCTAAAGCGTCATGCGTGCCATTAAATTGGAAGGGTCTGACCCGTAGCACTGATTAGGCGAGCGTATATTTACGCTCGCCATAATACGCGGAAGTAATTTCGAGCGTATATATAAGCTCGCCGTGTTCACTGTTCAGAGGGTAAATTACCGCACCTCTTTTCAGAGAGTTTCCATTCTCCTCTTCTTTTCTCCTTGCTACACCTCTCCTTCACATGGGGTGTTTGATCGCTATTTTTTATTTGTTATCACTAAACTAAGAATAGGGATCATTCAGTAAATATATATATCCCTTTAAACACTAATTTAAAATTGGAATTTTTGATTGTGGGCTTTTTTTTAAATATAACTTCTTAGTTCGCTATTCGAATCCCACCACACACTGCTTTTATAGCAAGTTTTCCATAGCTACTGTAATCCTCCAAGTATTCCGTTAGATAGATAGATAGATAGATAGAAATTTTAATTTGTCAGTCAGGAATGCCACATCTACACAAAGTGAAGGTTTTCATGCGGGTCCTGGATACAAGAAAAGAGCAAAAGTCGGGGGAGAAAAAAAAAAAAAAAAAATCAGTAAGCATCACATAGGATGAAGGACACTCAATCTCACAGTGCTTCGCAAAACCTCTGGCGCTATACCATTTCATAGTACTGCTCGTGGACAGCTGCTGTGTGGCTCATCTGTTTCGTTATGAGCTTCACTTCTTGACTTGTGGAACACTGCAGGGTAGCTGCTGTGCTTCCGATCTTTCGCACCCTGGTGGCTGTGAATGGGCTGGTCCAAGTTGCATTTCTATGCGTGCTATGAAAGTAACACGCATTCAGAGACATGCATTCGTCACTGCACAGGCACAAGATGTGGTGTATACAAACAGCTTGCTTGGCTCTTTTAGTCGAGATTCTAGCAGAACAAACGTTGCTACAGCTAAAAAAGAAAGGATGGTAAGTAACTCCCTCTGATAGCTTTGAAAAACTAGTTGTCTAAATTTGAGTTCAATATATTTTGCTGGTATACAACAGACGAAAACACTGTCGCACATTAGTTGTCGAAGTCTGTATTGATTCTGTAGTGGTGTCACTGATGGCATAGTCTATCAGTTTCTCGGCTAGACTGCTCTGCAGATGAGTCATAACCACCAAAGGTGCTGATCATTATATTGTCCACTTGTTGCTCAGTATCTCCATCTGAATCTGAGTCACTATCACAGTCTTCAGCCTCATCCACTTCAATGTCTTGACTAGGATTTGCTGGTAGATTACATCACCTGAGGCACTTGCATCCTGGCCCACAGAGATTGCCACCCTTCTTGCACTTACAATGGGCCGAAAGGCAACCAGTCTTACAACCACAACAACTACAACCCTTCTTGATGAGAGCAACAGTTGTCCTCACTTGAAACATGTTACGGTCGCTCAACAATAAGTGTGGTGGGATCTGGCTGCTTCCATTCATTGCCACGTAAGGATGGGTAATGGATGTCATTGTGTGTTGCCTATCTCCACACCGACACTACCCAGCACTATCTCATCCAGTTCCTCTGTAGAACATCATTGGATGGTATTATCTCTTCTTCATATTTAATCCTACTCCAAATTCTTTCCCTTAAGAAGTCCTGCCTAGCAGTGTGATGTGTGAAAGAACTCTGACTATCTTTCGCCAGTGCATTAAAGCGAGTCAGTGGTGTCGGGTATGATAATAGGAATGCTGTTTTGTGTTTTCTAAAGAAGGCCGGCACCCAACTAGTTTAAGTAAGGCTTGAGAGTCAGGGTCTATGTCTGCCAGTGTGCCTGTAGCGCGATCAGTATTGAGCAAATGAACCCACAGCACTCGAAGAGAGCGCTTAGAAATGAAGCTTTTTCAAAGCCAGTAAAGAACAATATAAAGTCTCAATCAGTGTATGCATATAGAACTTGTACTGCAATGGAGATAGTAATGGAGGAATAGAAGCCTTATCTGGTCCATTAGCAAGTGCACTTATGAAGGCTTGCGTATGTAATTCCTGTGAAAAGAACGGACTTAGCTGCACAAGGGCATTAAAAAGCGTCCCAGCAACAGTAAGTGAGCCGACATTGTAAACATCAGTGTACATACAACCTTGTTTTGGCCGGCAGAATTCCCAACATGTAGCCAGACTCTTGATCACCCTCCAGCTGTAACAATCTTCTGCTGTGGTTGCAGTTTCAACTGATTAACTTTTCTCTAGAGAGTAGTGGGAAAGAAGGAGCAAAGATTTCTCTTACACTTTCTGCAGTTAAGAAAGGGAATTTAATAATATCTTTTCGTTCAATTGACTCCCTCCACGGGCCACTCTTTCCACCCTGCCGTTGTTTGCATACCTTCCAGGTGCCAGAGTACGATCCCATCCACCATTCAGTATCCACAGATGAAGGACTACGTAGGTGTGCTAACAACTTGAGCAATCTGAGGAATTTCGTGCCAGGTTTTCACAAAATCCAGTCATAATTTTGACTTGTTTGCTCTATTCTTTCTCTAAGTTGGTGAGTGAAAAGAATCTTACATATATGGCATTTGGGTGATTTTCATCGAGTAACTGCACCCCCGCTGTTCTCGCAGGGGTTGCATTGCTTTTTTTTAACTCCTCCTTCTTAAACAGCAGTACAGTTAGCTTGTTTACAAGATCTGCAGGACTTTTACCGCAGTCTGCCGCTGTGAATGATTCCTTTGTGATTTTGTATGACAATAGGCTCCTTGGACAAATTCAGTACTTCTTGTGCATTACATTTGCTGTTGTTGAAAGGTTTGATGTAGTTGAGCAGTGTACTGCTCATTTCTCTTTGCCTTCGTGTGTTTCAAGTCTGAATTCAGTCATTGTTCCTGTGTGGATTGCTTTCCCTCTGCATGTAGATCTTGTGGATGATAATAGTATAAGGTATTAATGTTTAATAATCAAATGATGCTATACAAGTTAGGTTTTGTAACGTCTCCATTGGAGACTAAATTTTGTTATTTTCTTTGTTCTTCTGCCTCAGAGTATCTTTTCTGTTATGAAGTGTTCAGTCATGCGAATGCTAGCTGTTTTAAATTAGCTATATAACTACTACTCATTGCTGTCTCCACTCCTCGCACAGCATACACTAGCCACATACGCGTGTAGTGAATTTCCGCATATGCGCGTAGACGGTGTACGTGACCAATCCATCGAACTTACGTAGAGTTCGTAAGAATACGTGCTGTATGCGTGTTGTCAGCCGCAACTACAAACTTCTCCTTGCGCTACGCCACTGCGGACAGCTGTGTATGTATGCTGCCTTATGCGGACGGATGCAGTGTTTTATACACAGATAACTCTAGGAAACTCTATGCACTGTTTGAGATGGCTATACTGGTACTACTAGCAAATGCAACTCACTTCTTCCAGCATTCTATCTGTAACCTTCTATTTCTGATTCTTTCATCTAAACCTCCTTTTAGTCAACGAACACTTTCAACATTTTAGTAGTTTGACACTAGACTCAACTCTGTATTCAAATTCTTTTTGTCTAAATCGACAAGCTGGCAATAAATTCGTGGTCGCTTTGGGTCAGGTCAATAATCAGCGGTGCGTCGATGGTAGCTCTGTGTACAGATGGGAGTGGGAGCCACACTACCTTTTCCTCGCATTTGAAGCAGAGCTGCATGCAAAACCCTATTATAGGGTTGTGCGGAAGGTAATGCCCCCAGATAATGGCGCATTGCTTGGTGTGCTTGGGTAGTACGTAGCTCCTTTGAATTGGAGCCAGGCACACGAGGAACTGCTCATTGAGGGGTGGGGTCAACTGTGGTGAGGGTGGTCGTGTACCTGCACTGCCCATCGTCAATGTGCGTGTGGCTCAATTGAGAATCGATGCTCTCATTAAAGGCAGGGCTATCACCAATATTACAGCCAGTCTCACATTCTGAGTAATCATAGTGATGAGCTTGGGCGGGTTGAAAATTATCTGTATCAGAATCATAGTCACCACAATCTTGAGCGTTCTCGGATTTATCCATGGACTGTATAAAGAAAGTTTGCAGTGCTATCTATTATTACGCCTGGTTGTGTCCGTTCTCATCGCCCTTCAGGAAAGGGGGAGGCCTCCGGCTTCGATCTATTTATTTGAATTGCTGCCTCGCAACACAGAGGTTTAGCATTCTCAACTGACATGGTAGATCGTGTTCTAAATCATCCACTGTTAGAAGAATACCACGGTTCTCTTATCCCTACAGACCTCTTCCAATGTAGGTTTAGAGCTTCTCTTGATACCATATTGGGTCTGTTCTGCCAATAATAAAGGAACCTATTCATAGCTATGGTAAGGCATGCAAATGCGGCACACAGTCTCATTTACAGGGCAAAACCGAACTCTTTAAATACTAACAGACAACCAAAATGACCTAACACATTGCACAACATTCAAGAAAAACTCATGTGATATAAACAAACTATTCAGGCAAAAGGGAGGTTAGCAGACATACAGTATTGGCCTAAAAAGAAATTACCTAAGAGAGAAATACCTGATAGAGTCAGGTAGGACCAGGTGACAGGAAATCACATGAGTAGCAAGCATGTGAGCCCTGACTACATGACTACATAAATCAACTGAATAGAGCCATAAACATCTAGCTATACAGCAAAGAGGTGACAACTACAACAAACGAAACACATCATAAACCAGGCATCATGCTACTACAAAACCTCAAACGTAACCAAATAAGGACATATGGGGAATAATGTACCAATATGCACAAATTAATAACTAAACAAGCTTCCTGGATGGCTAGTCCATCACACTCCTTCCCCCTTCTCCCGCAACAAACTGGTTTGTTGCCTATAACCAAGTCCTAGCTTAGGTAACCGTGTCCCTTGTGAACTTCTTCACTAAACGTATAGCCTCTTCACGTTCTTTCCATTGTACTTCTTTGCACCTGTAATAAGTAGTTGATATAAGGAAACCAATATCACCAAAATCATGTCCCAATAGAATCGGCCGGGGCAAAGTAGATGAAAGTCCGGCTCTGACAAAGCGGGCGACTCCACCAACATTCACCCGGATGATGGCAGTTGGGTAGTCCAACATATCTCCGTGTACATATCTTGAGCACAAACGTCGCCTATTCTCAATCTTCCTGGCGGGGACCAGACACCTGTGTGCAACAAGCCGGTCTGGCTCGCGATCGTAACGTTCTCAAAGATAGCCTTCAAAACATCATAATAACTCAACACACTCTGACTTCTTACAAAAACTGAAAGGATGATATATCTCAGTGGGCGCAAGGGGGGCCCTCACACAAAGGATACAACACAATGGGCTGGCCTACAGAGTACAAAGTTCAATTATTACATTTGCACCAGGGTTTGCGAGCAGCCGGTATCCAGTATCATCTCTCCTCTGGCCCTCAACTTTCCGCATGCAGCAAAATTCACCCTGCCTTTTCTGGCCAGTATTCCTATGAGGGGCTTTCTTCTGCTCCCTTTGCAAGCTTCGACTGCAAAAATAACTAGAGTGCCCCTTTTCCGAATCTCCTTGTCCTAGCAGTGCACTGCGGGGACACTTCATGGCAATGTGACCCGTACGTCCACAGTTAAAGCAACGCACCTCCCTGCCTTGTGCCCAGGCTTGTTGTTGGTGCTCTCTGTTGGCCCTGGGGCCTCTCCTGCAGTCCCTGGCAAAATGACCAGCCATCCCACAATTATGACATCACCGCACCTCCTGGGGCGTCTGTCTGTCTTCTTTCTTCACTTCCTCTTTAGTAGTCACCTTCTCTCTCTGCTCGTGCTCACCCCCTACAACTGTTACACCTAAAAACTGCTTCCTTTGCCTTGCTCATACATGTGTCTGCCAGCTTTCCGGCCTCCGCAAGTGTCTTCGGTTCCCGCTCAATTACCCAAATCCTGGCATCATGCGGAAGTGCATTCATCCATTGCTCCAGCTTCAGCAGCTCCCGTAACTCTCCCACTGTTGTGCACTTCCTTGTCCACTTCTCGAACAAATCTTGCACACGAGTCTCCAACTCACGATACGATTCGCCATCCTTCTTCACCACCGCTCGGAAAAGCCTGCGGTAGGTCTCTTCACTGATGTCGTACCTCCGCAGTATCGCTGCCTTTACTTCCTTGTAGTCCGACGCTAGGGCCGGGTCCATGGCCGCGAAAACCTGCTGTGCCTGTCCTGTTAGCTGCAGTGCCAGCTTGTACGCCCACCTCTCCTGGCCAATTTCGTAGCCCGCCATCATACGCTCAAATGTTGTAAGATACGACTCGATGTCGTTCTCCTCTGTCAGCTTTGGCAGTTTTACGTTCTCCTTACTCGCCGTCGCCAGTGCTCGCACCTCGGCCTGTCTGGGACTTCGGGTCTCCTCTACCAGACTTCTCAGCAGCTCCACTTGTGCCTGCATCTCGGCCTCTCGCTGCCGCCGGTCTTCCATCAACATCCGCATCATTTCCGATAAATCCACACAGGCCAAGTACTCTTGATTTAATTAAACTAATCCTAATGCTTGGCCTGCCACAGAATTAGCAGACTTGGTCAAAGAACTAAATCTAATATCCGGTCTACCACATGATTTGTAGCAAGCTTGCAAGACCAAACACATTGGTTGAGCAAGCTTGTGCACAGTCTGCCAGGATGCATGTGACAGGGCTCTGGGGACGTGTAGAAAAATCAAATTAGTGCATGTGACTGCCATTGTTAAAGCAGCAAACAAGCTTGTTTCAGTGTATAATATGGGTAACGTGTGACAACATTTACTCATACAAAGACCAATTCTTGGATGGCACTTCTCTGACTTAAATTGCATCAGCTGGTTCGAAGCCTTGGTATGTATGTATATTGTTATCACAGCCTGTTTCGTGAAATTAGGCCACAACATACGGAATGATTTTATCCTGTATGTAGTAGTCAAACTCTCCTTGAAGGTGTGCCATCCCTGCCTGTTGGAGGACCTGTCATGTTAAGCTCTGGCTACTTACATCACATGAGCACTGAGAGCTGCGTTCACAAGGAAGTAGTTTTTTAAAACATACCTGAACAGAGATCTTGAGGCTAGGAGTTAGTGTCATGCCGTGAAAACATACGTAGCTATGCTAGGCAGAGATTTATTGCACGGGGACACAAGTTTGGGGGGATGTGTCTACGTATTTAAGCCTTCCCATTGGTGTGGTCCTTGCTAAATTTCATGCACCTGGGTGTCGGGTATCAAACAAATTGCTGTCAATCCAATATAGTACGGGTCTGTAACCAGTTTGTGTTGACCCTCAGAATGCACATGGCGTAGCCACACACACACGCAGGTCAGCCTCATCAGCATTAGTCCATTGTGTGAGTTTGTGGGACATTTAAGTCTGTATGCAGTTGTTGCGAAGACTGATTGGCTAAAGTTGAGTAACTCTTCAGCAGTGGCTTGTTTGTTTATGGCTATCAGTGAAGTATTTAGTAGCCTCTGGATGTTTGCTTCAGCTTTTTTGTCTTTTTTTAGTTGTTGGATGGTGATGGAACATTCGAAACTACCTCTTTCAGGAAGGAGTTTTCTTATTAAATTATTTAGGCAGGTAGATTACAGCTAGTTTGGCACCCGTAAGTGACCTTCATCTCAAGACCTCCATTTATCAAAGTCTGAAAATGCTGGGGCCATTTTTTCATTTCACTTTGTCTGAAGTATCCTGTGGGGTATCACATACTTTGCCCACTAAGACTTGCTGAAATCTATGAAGTTTTCAAATAATCTGGCTGAGAAATTTTCGTGTACACTGATTCTACTGGTTAACATCTGTGCTGCTTTTGTTAAGTGTAGTTGACCTAGTGTGCCAAAAAGTCTTTAATCACTGCCACGTCCACTCTACTGTCTTTTGTTCTATGCCAGTTTTGCCAGCCCAGCAGTCCCAGCCCTCCTCTACCTCAACATTGCTGTGAAGTTGATGTTGAGAGTACCATTGATATGGCAAGCGTTGTGAATAGATGGCAATCCAGTAACCTGTGTATCTTTGCTCAGAATGGATCAGGCGAAGGCATTTAAGTTTACGATAGCATAAAGCTTCACTGATTCGTACAGTTGCTGCTTGATGATGTATGTAGTACTGTAGGAAATGAGAAGCGAATGAACCAATTGTCATATGATGGGCTGAGGAGACTCTCATGAGGTTGATTTCTTTGTTCTTTTTGTACTACGTACTTTGCAGTACGTACTTTCAGCACTAGGCCTGAGCTAATTATTAGCGAATAAAATTTTGAATAATAGGGAAGATTTTTCAAACGTTGAATAATCGGTAAGGCATTGCCAAGCAGAAGTTATATAATACAATACAACACAATACAATACAGTACCTACTACAGGCAAAAGTGTACCAGTGGCGGTTTGCGCACACACACTTATAACATCTAGACGTGACTCAGTGCCGATGGAGGAGGAGGCTGTATGCCAGGATCAGGCTGTAGTGTCACCCCTGTTTTAATCCTAGAGGCGCTAAAGCCCCCAAACTGATTCTTCCATCTTGTGTGTAAACGTAAGGCAGATGTTTGTGTAAGGTTTTGCATCGAACAACACCAACAAAAACTTCCTTCAAGTTGAATAACAGGTCATAATCATTTGAATAATCGGGTATTCTAGACTGTGATTTATACGTACAGCGACGACTGAAAGCATGAGTTGTATAGATTAAATAGTGACCAACACGCAAGGCAGAAACCAATTTGTACCGTGGGGGTGTATGTTGTAAACACCAAATAATTATAATATACATCCAATGAGTAATAACTTAATGCACATACGTACATGCAGCCGTACAATACGTACGTACCTACAGATGTTGAAGTATGTACTACACAGTGACAGGGAGGTAGCTACGTATGTCATCACTTTTGTGTGCTATTTTTTACTAAAACATTTTTGTACGTATCTTTATGGTGGCACCAGTGAGGCGGGAAGGACCCAAAAATGGACCTTCACATCTGTGTTCATATCTCAAGCAGAAAGGCGTATCTATATATGATCCGCATATTGTATGCAAGTTCTGGTTACGATGGTACCCAGCATTAGCATGAACCCAGCCTTTTTTTCACAGAAGACCTGGTTCATTTTTGCCCATTTTTGTCACGTGTTGTGACATAGCCTCTAGACTATGTAGTACTACATGTGTGCATTATTACACTGTGATAGCCAACTTTCTTTATGTTTTTTTTTTTTCAGGAAAGGTTGGATAGCTATTTGCAATTTGTGAAAGGGGAATTGGAAAGAAATGCCAAGCTCCATCCCGATAAATTTGATACAACACTTGGTAAGGAACGTGATTCTTATTGTCTGTGTACATGACTGACTGTTCTGATCACTAATAAGTGGGCATGTAAACCTTCTTAAATTGTTGGAAGGGTGATCGCATGGCCATGATTCATGGCAATCCAATACAGTAGCTTGTATCCGTTTAATTTCTCAGAGAACCTCTTTTCCAAGATCCTGCGCAACGGTCCTGACATCGGGCAGCAGATGGAGTACCTTCTGGCTACTGGAAACTTGCGATCGCGAACTGGCCTAGGACTACAGCAGGTCATTCCACTAACCAGGGTTTATATGAGCAGGGGGGGGGGGGGGTGACTGGGATCCCTTGAAATATTTAAAATTAGGATGTCATAATTACCTTAAAACGTGATGAGTTATATGTACTTGTTCCTATTTACAGTTACTAGTGTTAAAATTAATCTTGGGGCAACTATTTTTCTTGGGGGGGAGACCCCCTAGAAGGATGCGCTTCTAATCCCTAGAAAGTGAGGTTTATCGCATCCGGACAACCCCTACCATCCGGGTGCCCTTCTAATGCCCCAAGCAAGAAGTCCTGTATGAAGCTAAACACTAGTTTGCTCCATTCTTACCTACCTATCTTGCGATCCTATACTGGGCTCACAGCAGTTGGTATGGTAAAGTGAGATGGAAACATTGAAATACGGGTAATTAAATTACGGCCCAGTTTGGATGGAATCCAAGACTTTTAGTCACCTCCTACAGCTACTGGAGGCATGTATAGTGCAGCTAGTAAACTTATGATGACAACACCTGTGAGAGCAAATATGATGCTAGACCTAGCTCAGTCCCACTGGCAAGTGTTATCATGCTGTCCCTAAAATTATGAAGTCCAATATTGATGGCTGAGTATTTTGCCAGATGAAGGTTGTGATTTAAATCCCTAAACACATATTTCCAGCTGGGTACACTGTACAGTGTACTGAGATATGATGCAATATATCTTAGAGGGAATGATCAAGGTTGATTTTTGTAGTACATTGCGCTTATAGTTTATAGTTTCCATAAAAAACCTGGTGTCAATCATGAATAACTAAACGTTAGTTATAATTAGCACATCCCAATGTTCCGACCGTTTACTGTATTTCATTATGTTTGCCATGTTCCTAAGCTTCGCTCTGTCTGGTGATAAATACCGGTTTAGCAGACTGTCTTGGGGGAACGGCGGCCTAAGGGGGACACCATGGCGTTGGGTGGGCAGCGCCCTATTTCGGACCTGACAGTGCCAGGTAGACTTAGATGCCTCATGCTCCGCCTGACAGTGCCAGGCCATAACCGGGGCTGTGTCCCCATTCTTCCATAGGACAGCGTCCTGACCTATTGCTCTGCCCTCTTTGCCTGTACTTATGGCCATGATGCCCCCCAAGTTTCCCCCAAGATACTAGTTGCATAGGTAACCCACCACTGGGATATCATCGCCGATGAGACTGTTTCGCCCGGGAAATTGTAGGTGCAACTGCCAGTAGCTTCTTCTTCGGTGTCCGGATGTACAGCTTGTAGGCATCACTTCGCCATCGTCCTGCCGCTTGGATTAGCCATGTTGGCAGGCCGGACCCTGCTGCTGCTGTGGCTGCTCCAATCCTTAGACTGTGGGAACTATACTGGTGGGTATTGGGATACCCCGCGGCCTCCAGCAATGATCGAAGGACTGAAGTGAGCTTCTGACGTGTCAGAAAGTGGCCGGAATGATCTATAAACAATGGCTGAGAACGTCGGTGGTGGTATGTGGCACTAAAGTACTTGCACACGGCTCTCACTGGGCAAGTTGATGTTCCGGTAGCCGCAACTGGAATCGTCGTGGATCGTCTGAAGGGGTCCGTTTTGGCTGCCTTGATTTTAAGTGACATGCGCTTTTTATCCCTCCTGATAGCTACGTCTCTCCGGCAAAGGTGGAAGTACTTGCTAAAGGACTTGGTAGTTGGTGATGTAACCTCGCTACCCCGCAAAAAACCATAAAAGGTAAGCGTGAGAGCTGCCCAGAGCATGGTCTGATCGTGTCTGTTCATCGTAGCGTTCTGCCGTAGGATATGCTTAAACGTCCTCAGCATTGCCAGTGTGACAGGTAGTCTGACCCTTGATGTATCCCCTTGGTGACGTTGAATACCTCTCTCCAAGTAGTGTAGTAACGGGGTATGGGCAAGGGGATCCCGAAATCCCTTCTCGATGTGGTAGTGGCGTATGGCTGCCAGGTACACTTTGATCGATCGATGTGCAATTGTGCGATAGGCGTGAATGCAGAAATATCGTAGTGTGGTTTCGGATGCCGGCAGTGGTCGGATGCCATATAGGGAACAGAATTGCTGGTATTTCTTGACTGCAGCTCCATACGTTCTGCGAGTAGAGTCAGCTATGCCCATGCGCTGGAGTGTTAGGAGGTCACGGGTCAGAGTAATGTCGCTGGTGCAGGGATGGCTGTGGGGGTGGGTGCAGCGAGAGGGGCCAGGCTTCGGAATCGCGTCATCTGCATTCGGGAGAGTGCATCTGCTATGGCATTATCTGTGCCTGGAATATGCTGTAGAACTATTGTAAAGTTACGGCTTGCTGCTACCAAGAACAACCTCCTCACCAGCTCCATGAGCTCTGGGCTCCTGGAGGTGCCTGAGGACCAAATATCAACCACCGCGCGATTGTCGCAGTGAACCAACAGCTTTTTCCCTCCCCAGGCGTGTCCCCATGCCATGGCTGCAACTACTACTGCGAAGAGCTCTTTCCACTCAATCGTTCGACAATCATGATGTTGCTGCCATTTGCCGCATAGCCACTGACCATCCCAGTAGGCCCCGTAGCCTTGCGTTCCAGACGCATCCGTAAAGAGGTGAAATCGTGGGGATGGAGTCCAGTAGTCTTGTAGGAAGAAGCTTTGGCCATTCCATCCGGTGGCAAAATCGAGCCACCACTGAAGGTCTGCCTTAATCTCGTGGTTTAGGTGAATGCGATGGTGGTATCGGGCTACGGTCATGGTTGCATCAATGAGCCGGCGGGTGAAGATGCGCCCAGCTGGGACAACTTTTGATGCGAAGACTAGCTTCCCTATCACCGACAGCAGCTCACGCTTGGTGCAGGATTTGCGGCGACGGAAGTGTCTGAGCTCTGACAGGAGTTTCATGAGTTTGCCTTCTGGGAGTCGGGCAATCTGTGCAACCGTGTCCAGTTCAATACCTAAGAAAGTTAGAGTGGTGGTTGGCCCCACTGTCTTTTCGTCTTTAACCTCGACTCCTAGTTCTGCACAGAGGGCTAGGGTGGTGCTCTTCAGTTGTGCGCATTCATCGGATTGTGGAGAACCAGCTAGTAAGAAGTCATCTAAATAGTGAATGACATGGGGAGTGTGCGATTGATCTTTTATAATCCATGCAAGTGCCTGTGCAACTAAGTTAAAAAGGTATGGTGATGAACGCAAGCCAAAGGGTAGGCACTTGTCAATGTAGAACTGTTGTTTCCAATAAATACCAAGGCAGTGCCAATCTTCTTTCCGAACCGGACATTGTCGGAATGCATTACGCAGATCAATCTTGGCTAAGAGGGTGCCACGTCCGAGCTTATGGCATATTGAGATAGCGTCGTCTACTGAGCTATACCATAGTGAAAAGTCATTCGGGTCAATGTGATCGTTGATACTATGGCCAAAGGGTGCCGAAAGATGGTAGATTACCCTCCAGTCTCCGCCCTTTTTTGGAACGACGCCCAACCCAGAACATCTCAAGCCCGCTAGTGGTGGTGCTGCGAAGGGGCCTGCTATCCGTCCTGCCTTGCATTCATTGCGTAAATGCGCGTCAATGACGTCGGGATGAGCATGAGCAGAAGCTAAGTTGGGGCTGGTATGAGTTGCAATCGGACCTTCATAGCCTATGTCAAAGCCGTATTTGATGCCATGGAGTAGTCGGTCTACACCGGCCTTGTCGGGGTGGGTGCTCAAATATCGTGCAAACTTCTGCGGTCGTAATGGGGTGCAGATGGGTTCAGATACGAGATTGTGGACACCCACACTCAGGGTGGGGTCCGCCACAGCGCCTGCAGTGGTGTGAGTAGGGACATTTGTAGCCTCGAAAACAAGTACCCTTGTCATTGTACATGCCGCAAACATCCGGCTTGGCCCCAAGACGTGCCTGGATCCCTTGCCGAGCAGGGTCATCCTGATGGGGTCGAGGCTCAGACCGTCCGCTGGTCCCTTGCTTGTCGTATGCGCCTTGAAACTGACCAGACAGGCTGCTGATGGGTTTCCTCCGCGAGGGGCATGCTGCGGCAAAATGCGATAGGCTGCCACACGTAAAGCAGGACTGGCGTTGGAGTAGCGCGTCGGCAGTGAAACATGTTGCCCACAGCTCAGAATCGACAGCCTCAAAGTGTAAGCTCTTGCTGAGGGAGAGCCTCAGACGGAATTCGGTATCGTACTGGAGCCAAGCATTTGGCTTGAAGGTGCGGCTTTTGCCTGCCAAAAACTGTTGGTATTGGAACATCCGAGGTGCCGCTGTGGGAAAGTACGATGCTACCACAGTGGCGTAGCTCGACCGAGCCTCCAGCCATGCCGTAAATTCAGATATTTCGACGACGCGTTTGTACGACCGTGAGCCACGGTCATGGTCGTAGGGTACACGCCTCCGATCACGAGTAGCAGCATGCAGTAGATTGGCAGGTAGCAGAGTAGACAAGTCGATGAACTCACCACGGACAATCTTGGCTCGAATCTTGTCTGGGATGGGAGGGAGGGCGTGGGTGGGGCTTCTATGTCTCTGCCTCCGCCTCCGCTTCCGCTTCGGGCGCCTGACTCTCTCCAGTGACGAGTCCGAGTCTGAACTGTAGTACGTACTGCTGCTCGTGGGTTCCGGCGAAGACGGGAGGCGGCCACGGCGACTTCGGCTACGGCGTCTTTGGCCGCCGTCCTCGAGGGCTCGTTTGAGGAGCGATTCCATCTGGCGGAGCCGCTCACGACGCTTCCTTGGTCGGGCTTTGTACTTCGGTCTAGCTCGACGGTAGTATGTATCCGACTCGCTCAACGAGGGGGTGTCAGTGTCGCTGTCAGTTCTGCTATTGCTGTGAGACCCGGCTTCCCGACCGCCTTCTTCGCTGCTTGAGGTCGTGTCGGAGTTATCAATGGTTCGGCGCTGAAGGGCGTCGAATAGGCGTCCTGCTGCCTCCCTTTTGTTGCCGGTCACCAACAAGTGTCGTTGCTGGAGGTGGAGGCGAATGACTTCGGCTGGCAGCGCCATTATCTGGCCAAGACGAGTCGTCTCGGTTAGTTCCGCGGGCATTTTAGCTGCAGCGCGGCCTGTGCCCTTGCTAATTTGCGAGGCCACAGCGCGGCCTTTGCCTTTGTCAGTTTGCGAGGCCGCAACGCGGCCCGTGCCCTTGCTAGATCTCGAGGCCGCAGCGCGGCCTGAAATACGTGTAGGGCGCTTCGTTTTCCCCATCGAAGACAGTGAAGACGAGCAACTTCTGTCGCTCTTGCTAGTAACGAATTGCCACGAGTTGCATCACGTGTTCGCCTGCGCATGCGCAATTCAATCTTCCCCATCTCTGTAGGATGTGTTAACTATATTTATTATAACCAACAATAAATACCATTAATTCTCTCATAATTTTTATCAGCCGGAGCGCGCGCAGCACGCGAATGGCTGGTCCTAAGATTGCTTTACGTTTTCCGCGTTTGTCTGTCTGTTTGTCTGTGCGTCCACACTTATCACGTGCGCAATATGTTACATCTTACGTTACTATGCAGCTGCAGTATATAGCAGCTTTTGGAGGTTTGCAGGCCAAGCTACAGCAAGCAAAGGTAGTTGTGAGTTGCCTAGATGGCGAAAACTTGGTAGGCAACCGTAAAGATCCTGTTTTGGTGGCGTATAGCTGCTAACTAGAAGTGCACGACGAAACTGCTGAGTCAGCTCTTTCGCTGTACTGCGTTGTCTCTACAGGACGCTTATGATTTGTAGGTCTGGGAACGTGACTATACTGTAGTATAGTCGTAGTTCTACAGCTGCAGTTAGCTTGGCCTAAGCTGAGTTGTGTGTAACTTATTGTAATGTACAGGAAAGGTGCCCGGCTGGTTTCAGACTTGTTCCACACCTTATCTCTGCAGGCATCTGGGTTCACAGTAGTGGCCGAGAAACTGAATTTCTTCCGTTACCTTTCTCACTTTCGCTGCATACACCGAGGGTCGTTCTTCTCGCAGATGAGGACCACTGCTGTCAGGAAGCTTCTTCCAGAAGCATGGGGTATGCACAGTTAGTCTCCCTGGCTGTTGTCCAGTTTGTAAACATGATGGTGGCAAATATCTGCATGCAATGTGTAGCTCTACCAGTAGACATTGTAATTATGTATCCCTCCAAGAATGATGTACCACTGTAATAAAAATTCAGTAAAGCTCCGCCTGCGTATGTGGGTGCATAGTCAATGGCTTAAGCACTACGGCAGCAACATGAGTATATAACAATAGAAATTCAGTAGCCCCAACTGTGATACAGAATTTATCCACTCATTAGAAACTACTATGTGTATATATATATAGCCATAGTGTGAACATAGTGAGTGTGCTGCCGTATAGTGCCAAATTTTCGAGGCACATAATTTTCGTGGTTTGGTTATACTGAACATTTCGTGGACCAAGGATGCTTCATATATGCGTGTATACGACGAAACATTTTGCGAGCTTAATTTTTGCGGTCCGAGGCCAGTCTGCCAAAACCGTAAAAATTATGTGTTTCAAAAATTTGCCGTTATACGGTATTCAATAATTTTTGTATATCACATGGCACACCCCAGTGTCTAAGAGACAGCGCAACCCACTGTCTAATTGACCTGCTCAAAATGTAGTAGTGTTGTAGGCCGTTTATAATCACTGAAGTGCAACCCTGGAGGCTAGGAAGACTTTGTGTAAAGTTGTCATCAGTGTGTTTGTAGACGGTGTGCTAAAGTCTCGATTGGCAGTTAGGAAAGTAGAACTGAAGCTAATCAAGTTAGTCTCCGTTTTCACTAGTCTACCCTCTGAACTGTATTTCACTACAGTGGTGAGTCACTTGTTATTGCGTACTTTATATATATGGCCTAGTACTCTGATTGTTGCCAAATTCCCTTCTTAGTGCTCAAAAACCTGTGTATTTATGGTCGTACCATTAGTATCTGCGTGGCAAATCGCTTAAAATTTGCTTGTGACTGGGAGGTGGAGCCTTAACTTGATTGCTAATCACTGTAGAGTTCTCCCCCTGTAGTATTATGCTTGTCACTAAAATAGCTACCTTCATTCACACACACCGTAATATTGCAATGGACACAGGTCAAGGGCTTGACCTTGGATTCTGGCATCTATGTATACTAGAGATACGCATACACAGTGTAAGCCTCGCGCACGAGCATTCAGTAGGTGTGGTTTGGTAGCGCGTGTTTAGTTTACTTGTGAGAATTCGACAGAGAGAAAGGAGAACCTAGCTAGCTACATGTAAAATAGTGCTAAACGTGCATGAGAATTTGATGAGTTCGACGATCTAAGTAAGGTGGCGCTCCCTCTCCAAAGGCGAAATTCATGCGGTGGTGACTTCTGTTTCTCCAGCGAAAAAGAGCACCAGTTGTTAAGTGTACGCACCTCTGGTCTTGTGACTCCGCACTCTTTTAACTTCGGTTTTGTATTCCGCTCGTTGCTTTCTTTTGCGTAGTGTTGCAAGATGCCTAGCCCTTTCCCCACACGTCTCTCCGTCGTCGTCTGTGACTCGACTTCAGCCGACACGCTTGGAAGTAGCACGTGAGAACTGAGCCACAAAAGGGCCGGCCACGCCATGCGCAGTACGCAGTTAATTGCATTCCTAAGCATGACACATACATATATATATATATATATATATATATATACAAACGCTTGCCGAGATACGATGCATGATTAGTTGCCTCGCGCTAAGGCGCTCGGCAACTAGATGGGCACAAGCGCGATTGTACTAATAAGTTTTAACCTTAACAGGCTGTGTACGTTTCTCCACAACAGAGGTAGCAATATTATAAACCCTGTGTTTTTTCTCTCTCTCAGGCTTCTTATGCCCAGTACATACTCCTGATGGGGCACCGTGTGGCCTCCTCAATCACCTCGCTTCTGCCTGTCAGGTGAGGGTGATTCCACTGATGGGAGTAAGTGTGTAGACGGGACAAGCCTGAGCAAGCCTCACATTGGCACTGCGCTGTTTGTGAGTCTAGGTTGGCAACATGTGAGAAATAGATATCTTTTTATAAGAAGTATATGGACCATGTATGTGCGCGTGCTAGTAATAGCAATACTTTCTACTGCCCAACCACTTGCACATTTTCATAAAATACATTCCCAGGAGAACAGGACATTATGCACCTTTAAAACAGCATACAGCATGTACATGTAGGTTTAGCAAGCTATCAGAGTCATCAGTAGTTAGGGAGAGGCATCTGGATACGCATAGCAGAGTTAGTTCAATGACTACTGTGGGGTATCTGGAGTATGAGCGACTGCAGAGAGCAGCAGAATGGGGTCAGGCAATTGCATACACAGCAACCCTTCAGCTTTGAGGCTCCTGTAGTGTTTAGGGAGTAGCAGTTATTTTTTGTCTGTTGTGAGTATGAGATCTGTGTTTGAATTGAAAGATTCAAGCCGTTATTTTGTGTATGAGTCAATAAATTGCCATGGTAAGATTAGTAAGTAGCCTTGTACCCAGCTGTCCAGCTTTTTTTTCACTTTTAGGAAGAAAAACGGTTCCGCTTTACTGAATAATGTAAGGACAACTGGGTATGAGGCTAACTTGTACGTGGCTGCTGCAAACATTAGAATGCAGATCTAATCAAGCTTACTGTGTGAGGCTAGAGAATTCGCAGGCCCTGTCTTACATCAAAGGAAACTGTTCCAAATGCAGATTGTCCTGCTGTTGGACTAGTTCCCATCATTTTGCTAATTGTTGTATGCTCTTCACCTCACTGTATAGGTGACCACAACCAATTCGAACACGTCTCGCCTGCCTCGGCTGCTGACTTCACTGGGGATGATTCCTCTTGGGGGCCTTATCCCTCCAGGGACTGGACCTACCCTCTCTGTCCTGCTGGATGGGCGCATTATAGGAGAAGTTGCAGAGGTGCAGGCAGCAGAACTCACGGTGAAGCTACGCACCCTCAAAGCATTGGGGAAGGAAAATGTATGTTGTCTCACACACTTAAAGTCTTTGGGGAGAGCTAACTTTGTCCATGCACAACCTCTTGCTTGACAAAGCTTACTGGTGGCTATAATTATAATTACAATAATATATATATACCACTGATTTGCATTTCAGTCTACAGACATCATTCGCATTATCTACACTGCTTGAATGACTTTTTTTTTGGACTGACAGGTTCCAGCCTCTCTGGAGATTGGCCTGGTCCCCCAACTAAAGGCTGGGCAGTACCCGGGCCTCTTTCTGTTCTCCACCCCGGCCAGGATGGTACGGCCTGTGCTCAACCTTGCCACCAAGACACAAGAGCTCATTGGCTCCTTTGAGCAGGTAAGTGGAGGAATGAAAGTGTGAGGAAGAGTAGGTTGGTGGAGCAACGGGGAAGCATTGTTGTTGCACCATGAGTAGACCTAAACTGTACCTTACATTCTTATGCACTGCACATACTCTTGTGTGATTACTAAAATCAAATCATACTCATTGTTGGTGCCTTGGTGCCTTGGTGACTTAGCCTTTCCTCTGGCAGCCTCTCTACAAACAATCTCAAAACCCGGAATTGTTTCCTAATTGTCATAACAACAAGTCAGTAGGCTAATGACTGGTTGTTTGACTAATGTGGCCATTTCCAGACCTATTAGCCAATGCCATTGTTGTGTCAAAAGGGTTGTTTGTTCGATGTATAGGTCTAATCAGTATGCTAATAGTCCTATAGGGCTTTATGGTCATTGTGAATGATGATGTAACTCTTTTATGTATATTCATTTTCAAGACCAGTTCATTATTTACGTATTCCTCTGAACTACGTAGGTTTACATGGATATTGCTGTTGTTCCTGAGGAAGCTCATGAAGGGGTAAGTCATTAATTACTGTGCTAACAGCAGTTAATCATGGCCGTGATATTAACTGATTATGTATGGGTTGTTTCTGCTGGACTTTTATTGAAGAATGAATTGCAGTCACTTCAATAGTCTATTGAGCCAGACTGTCCTTCATGCAAAGCTAGAGGAGGGTGTAGCAGAGGTCAGTAGTATTCATGACTTGCTGACCAATCAGATTTAGTAGCTAATTTCAGCTACTAGCGACACGTGAACATTAAGGCTTCGGTAATTATGTGTGAAGTAGTATCCGCAGAAATGACGGAAATGGCGGAAATGGTGCTGTGCAAGCTTGGGAAAGCTAAGATAGTGACCCATTCGCGCTGTGGAGGAAGGACTATGTAAGCCGGTCCCGAGTGAAATCGTTCCACAAATCGTGTGCGAAAATATGCGTATTGTGCGCAAACTCGCGCGATAATGAGCACGTTTTTGCGCCATTTTGCGTACAATTGCGTTGAAATACGGGCGTATTTCGGGCAACTAACTGCAGTTTCACCTGTTTTTTAGCAACCTCCAGTGATACAAAGCTTACCACACGAAATCTTGCACGTTTTAAGTACTTCCCACTAAAACTCGGCGATCGGATTTGCGTGCGATCTCACGCAAAGAGGCACGATCTCGTGCGAAAAGGCGCAATCTCGCACGAAAAGGCACGAACGCGTGCGAACGCACTTGAACACGCGAGATTTTGCGAGAACTCGTCACATCGCGTGCGATCTCGCGTGAACACGAAGAACATTTTCACTTGGGTGTATGTGAGCATCAAGCCAGAGCAATTGACTGCCATTAACAGACCACCTAAAGCAGAAGTTGTGTTTATGAGTGTCTCTACGGGATTTGACAAGTCTCTCGTATTCAATTATTGCCGTTTTATGCCAAAAGCCTGCTCCGGTCCTGTGGTTATACATGTACCTCATCACCGCTGGTAGTAGTGGTATTGGCGCTTCTCTCCCTTATGCACAGCCAAGTATCAAAGCTTGTCGCCGCAGGCTTGCTAGCCATCCGTATTTATGGGGGCAGGTTGACAGATGCTTTTACCGATTTCATCGAGGGGCGAGTCACTCATGTGTTTGGCAGTCCTGAGTCTTTCATTGGCAATAAAACATGGTGTTTGCTATTTTGTGGAGAATTCATTTTCAGGACGAGTTGTGGCCCTGGCAATTTATGAAGCTCACTGCAGTGTAACATGGCAAGTTAAGTATGTAAAAACACACATGCTGTATAGCCTAAGGCTGAACATTTCCATACAGGAAATGGGAGATGAGTTCTGAGCTTGGTATGGTCAGATCTCCCAGCTGCGGTCTTTACTGCCTTCCAGCACACCTGCTCTAGTGTTACCTGCTACTGAAACTCATGTGAAGTGCCACTCTCCGAATGATTCCTGTCAAGTCCATTACAAAGTCGATAAATTGGCCCAACATTTATTACTCACTGAGCCGTGATGTACATGTCATATTCAGATGGCTTTTATCAGAACTAAAGAAAAGGCAAACTACACTTCCTGGGGTGATAATATTTTGCCATGTAGTATTAGTCATTAAGTAATGTGTTATGACATTACGTCACGTCCTGCCAGGCCAGACTCTTGAAAGTAGTCATCCATATCTGCAGATGGTCCAAGGTGGATGACTGTACGAACATTTGGTATATCTACACCCATACAAAAAGCAGTTGGGGAAATAGAACACGACAGTTGCTGTTAGGATTGATCATCGACTCCGTTATTTGCCTCTTGTTGTCATCGTCTATGCGTGCATAATACATAGCAAACAGATGGGACTTTGTGGATAATGCACCTGCACAAGGTTCATACGTAGCTAACTTCTCGTAAGTCAGTGATGAACATCTTGTAGAGAGGTGCTCACGTGTTGATGGATAATGGAGCCTCCCCTTTCGTAAAAGTTCTATTCTTCATCACCCAAAGCCTCAAGCATATTAAAAGCAGCATGCTGAGCTTTTCTTGCAGAAGTTTCCCTTGAATCCCAGATTCTTGAGAGCACTGTGCAAGGCTGTTTTCATAATTTCTAGTGAGTCTGTGTATTATAAGTATAGTATTAATACCTGGTAACTTGCAGAGCTTAATTGACTGTAGTTACCAGCCAGCATGTCACGGATGTTTTTACCCCAACATTTAGTTGTGCACGTGACGTCATCTGGCGTTATATCCGGTCGCTGTCAACAGCTAGCCGGAGTTTACAGATACTTTTCTAGCTGTATTTTTGTTTGACAAGAGCCAAGTAGCAGCTGGTTTGAGGCTTTCTAGACATGACCTGAGGCTACTGGAGGCGTTAATGCTTTTTTCCGGCTGTTTTTTATGTCTTCAACACAGAAAAAGCGCGGTAAGTCTCTTACATAAGTAGTTGCACAGAGCGTTTTTCCTTCTATAGTTATACCCTTCAAGTGATAGTTCATCTTTTGTGCTCCAACGTAGTTTTTTCAGCAAGTTGCTGCCTTTCGGCACTCTTCACCCAGCGGACCCCTCGCAAGACCGTTTCATCGAATGCGACGCAATATAATTTACAATCATCTGGGGCATGGATCATCATCTGGAGTGCCTGGAGAAACTGTGCCGGGTTTGCGGCACAATCACCACAGCACACCGAGTAACCTACCTGTGCTCAGAGCACACTGATGGCCTCAGAGACGGCCTAAAGGTCAACGTACTGGACGATGACCCGGAGATCCACCCGCAAAAAATCTGCAATAACTGCTACCGTGGAGTAACAAGGTGGGGCTCATCAGTTGTGATCATGCAGTGGGAGGGTCACGATGACGAAGGCTGCCAAGCATGCAATCTATATGCACAGAGGGCAAAGGGAAGTAGGCCGAAGAAGAGACCTAGAAAATCAAGTACCCCCCGGAGCCCTACGAGCATTAGCAGCTCTGAACTCCTCAAGCACACCAGCTCCCTTCTTCCCCAGCTGTCGACGATGAAGTCACAGAGACCACTGGATCCAAGTCGATTCATGCCACCAGCGCCACCAGTCTGCCTTGATGACTTTGTTTGTCCCGTGTGCTGCATGGTGGTCGACCGTCCTGTGGAGATGATATGCGGGCATATTGTATGTCTACACTGCATAAGCGAGTGGCTACACACTTGTAAGCATGCAACACCATCCTGCCCTTGCTGCCCCACCCAGCTACGAGTCGCATCGGATTTAAAGCCTGTGACACAAGTGATCAAAACAATCCTTGGAGGCCTTAAAGTCAGGTGTGACAATGATAGCTGTCCAGCCATAACGGACCTAGCAAACCTTCGCCAGCACGTGGAGAAATGTTCGCCAGGCCATGCAGCCAGAGTATTCATCTCAGCTCAGCCCACATGTACCACTAGCCCAGCAGCACTCCCTGTCCACTCACCTCTTCATCCACAAACCTCACCAGACTCCCTATCAGGTGCTTCAACTCCTGCAACACCATCCCTGAGATCTGTGATGGAGTCACCTCTCGATCAGCCTCCGTCATCAGAGGAGCTACGTGCATTCACGCACGTTGCTAAACAAATGCTGCACACCAGAAAGGGTGGGGAGAGCAATGAGCCGACTCCTCACCTAGAGCTGCCAACAGGAGGACAGGTAAGAGCGTACACCAGTACATAATCTACTGCAGACTGTATGCACATATCACCTTATATTGTTCACTTCTGCTTCAGCCACTCTGCTTCAGCTTGGTACCGAAGCCAAGGAAGCCCTCGGATCAAGTCGCCCGCACCACAGTGAGAAAGAGATCGCAAGTGCTATCGAATTTCAGGTCTCAGATTGCTGGCGGGGAAAAGGCCTCACCAAGCCAGCTAGCAGACGAGCTCAGTACCAGTGATAGGAAGTTGCTGCTGGAGAAAGCCGGCATCAAACCGGACATCCCTGTAGGGCAGGGGTTGGCCATGAAAGCAGGGCTTTCCATCCCATGGAATAAGTTTCGCCATTTGAGGAGGTCAGTTATGGAGTTTAGCATCTTAGTAAACATTCTAATAAAATAGCGTTTACCTCAATCTAGATGGCTTGCTCAGTGGGGCGTCCGGATGGCTGGAGAAGCAAAGCAGAGAAAAAGAGCAACCCATCTCCTACCTGCAAAATTTGCAGTTGAAAATGCCATGTTTACATTTTCCAATAAGAAGGGCGGAGAGGTTAAAGCAGCACCCTGTGCTCAGATCACTGACCTGGGTGGTCTGGTGGTCTCCCTGATGGAGGAAAATGAGAGGTATTCCAATTAATGCCACTTCTCACTGTGTAGCATGTTCACTAGTGGCTGTCTTCTCAATCAGTTTGAAGCGGCTGACCTGGCATGATGGAGTGATACCACAGGAAGAGGTGTGGATAAAAATGGGAGGAGACAAGGGAGGTGGTTCCTTCACAATGTCACTCCAGCCAGCAAATGTGTACCACCCCAACTCTATCCACAATACCTTCGTGTTTTGTTGCTTCGAAGCAGCAGACACCGTGACGAACTTGCATGTGGCCTTGGACACATATAGCAAGAACGTGGATGACCTCCAAGCTGCGAAATGGAGGTTAGAAATAAATGTAACCTAGCTATTAGGCTATTACCATACTGGTATGCACTATAACCACCAATATGCAGGGATAAGAAAGTGAGGCTCTTCATGTATGGAGACTACCAATTCCTGTGTATCACGTATGGTCTCTCCGGTCCAAGTGGTTAGTATAGTAAATGTATGGAGAAAATCTGTACATGCATTGATGGTATACGTTCAACTCACATAGGACGACACTGCTGTCTCTGGTGTGATATCACATACGACGAGATGCAAAAGCCCAAGGCTTCAAGGGCATCATCTGAGCTCAGAACCCTGGAGACGCTAGCAAGCAACTATGCTGACTTCGTACAGAAGGGCCACGGTAATCTGAAGAAGGCAAAGTCCTACCGTAATGTCATCAGCCGTCCTTTCTTCCACATTCCTCTGGTTCAGGTATCTGGCAAATTGGCAAGAGTAAAACATTATTACAAAAATATATCTCTTTACCTGTAGGTGTGCATTCCAGGCCTTCACATCAGCTTGAGATTTTTTTACAAACTATTATGTTTGTTTGAAGATGCTGCACACCAGCTTGATGTCCTAATTGCAACAGGACTTGGCCATTCTCGCAGTTCCACACAGCTCCAGGGCGGAACACAGTTCCACCGGCATATTGAAGCAATGCAAACAGTCAGCACACTAACTGAGAAGGTGAACGAGCTTGAAGATGAGGCTGAGTTTTACGAAAGTCTGCTGACTTGGACCACCCTCAGCGGGCAAGACCAAGATGAGGACGAGGATCCGGAAATTGCTGCAATGAGGAGGGAGATTGAGCTACTCAAGAGGAAAGCAGCAGAGATGGTAAAAGTGTGAAATCAGGACAAAATCTGATCTTTAAACTTACTAATCTCTTGCTCAATTTAATACACAGGAGCACCAAATTGATTCACTCCGGAGTGAGCAGTTTTTCCCCAAAGGAGGAGGGGCCCTGTGTAAAGGCGATCGAGACGGCACTACATAGGATCGGGGTAGAGCGGCAGGCATATTATTCTGGTACCTTTGTCGGTAATCACGTCCACAAATGCCTCAAGGTAAATTCATGCACAGCTGTACATGTACATCTATTCGTGGCCTCACCAAGCCAGCTAAAACTTTGTATTCTTGCCACTTTAGGACAAGAACATTCCCATTCTAACAACCAGCATTGTGGAGGCTACCCAGCAGATATACCCTCCTGCAGTAGACGATGCTGACATGATCAAGGCAAAGTTTACTACCTGCTTGGCACTGTTCTCAAAGTGCCACAATCTCTATAACAAGGCTGCCAAAATGGAGGAGGAGGAGATCACAGAGTTGGGTACTGTGGTAGTAGTCAAGTGAACAATAGGATTATAGACACAGTAGACTGACAGATACAGCAAGTATGCAGGCCTTTATAATGCTATATATAGACACTACGTCAACACTGTTCTATTAATAGTCTGTTCTAGGAATAGTCTCACACCACATCTCCCCCTTTAGGCCAGTCTCTCGGGGGGGATTGATGGGGGTGCCCGTTTGGGAACGGGTCATGATCCTCCTCGCAGGTTCGGGCGCTTCTGTCGTTTGCGGTTGTTCCTGCGCCGGAGAGGAATCGGGTACGGTTGTTAGGTGGTGACGATTTCGACGCAACTCTCCTGAGGGCGTATCGACAACGTACGAACGAGGGGTGTCTGACGATGACACAATTCTACCCTGAACCGGTTCACCCTGGGTACGGATCCAGACTGCGATCTCGTCGGGTAGTTCTGGGAGTTGGCGTACGCGATGACGCCGATCGAAGTCTCGTTTCTGCTTCCTCTTGTACCCTTGGTTCAGCTCTCTGAACTTCTGCAGGTAGGGCCACTTGGGAATCAGTTTGTCGTCAGTGAGGGGAAGTGTCGTCCTCACTCGTCTCCCCATCAGAAGCTCGGCAGGACTGAGGTCACACCAGGGAAGGGGTGTTGCTCGATAGCTGAGTAGAGCCATATAGCGGTCGTTCGAACTCTTCAGCAACTTCTTCACAGTTTTGACTGTGCGTTCAGCCTGCCCGTTGCTTTGTGGGTACCTGGGACTACTGGTAGTATATCGAAATCCGTAGGACTCCGCAAATGTGGCAAACTCTCGGGAAGCATACTGGGACCCGTTGTCGCTACGGAGTACTTCCGGGATTCCATACCGAGAGAAAATTGATTTCAGAGCGGTGATGATTGCTGCGGAAGTGGTGGTTGTCATCTTGATGACCTCCGGGAAACGTGAAAAGTAGTCCACGATGACGAGATATTGCTCCCCTTTCAGCTCGAAGAGATCTGACCCGACCACCTGCCAGGGATAGTCAGGCATGGGTGTTGGCCTCAGGGGTTCCTTCCTGTTACTGGCTGCCCTGGCACACACTGGACACTGCTCTACCATTTGCTGGATCTGGCTTGCAATTCCTGGCCACCAAACAGATGATTTGACCCGCATACGACAGCGTTCGATCCCTTGATGGCCTTCATGGACTCTCTTAAAGGTCTCCTTCCGTAGGGCCACTGGAACGACGATGCGGTTGTTGTACAACAGCAGGTCCTTGTGCACTGTGAGTGAACTTCTAGCCTTCCAGTACTGTAAAAGACTGGGTTCAACAGACCGTTTCTCAGGCCAGCCGGTCCTGCAGTACTCTAGGACCCGTGCGCAAGTGGTGTCCTCTGCCTGCCTCTTCTGGTACGTTTCCAGTCGTTGCACACTAGCTGGCAAGCTCGATGTGACTGCCTCAATGAAAGCTTCTACCTCTTCTTGCGACTGAAGTGCATCAACATCCGCATCGGAGGCTGGTGCCCGTGAGAGGGTGTCGGCCGTGTATAGCAACTTCCCTGGAACATGTTCGATGGAGTAGTCGAACCTGGCTAGTCTGAGACGAAACCGAAGGACTCGAGGGGGCAAGTTGTCCAGGTGCTTGGTACTGAGTATGGGGATGAGTGGCTTGTGGTCAGACTCGATCTGGAAGCTGCGGCCCAGAATGTAGTCCGAAAACTTCTCACAAGCCCATGTGACTGCTAGCGCTTCCTTCTCGATTTGGGCGTAGCGTCTTTCGGTAGTCGACATCGATTGGGATGCATAAGCTACAGGCTTCCAGGAGTCGTTGCTCTGCTGCAGCAGTACAGCTCCCAGCCCAAACGCTGAGGCATCGGCCGAGATCTTGGTGTTAGCCAGAGGATCGTACAAGGCCAGCACCGTGGGTTGGGTGAGTTCTGCCTTGACTTCTGCAAAGGCTCTCTCTTGGTCAGGGCCCCATACCCATGACCGCTTGGTGCTCAGTCAGTCAGAAGGGGCTGACTGACTTCAGCTAGGTGGTGTGAGAATTTGCCTAGCTGGTTGGCCATGCCCATGAATCGGCGGAGCTCGGTGATGTTGCGAGGGGGTTCCATCTCGAGGATTGCCGACGTCTTTTCCGGATCAGCTCGGATGCCACTCTCGTCGATGAGGTGTTTGAGGAATTTCACCGTCTTCTGGTGGAACTTGCACTTCTGCGGGTTCAGGGTCACTCCTGCTTTCTCAAGTCGTTCAAGCACGGCGGTCAGTCGCAAGTCGTGTTCGGCCTGGTTGGCCCCGAATATCAGGACGTCGTCCATCTGGCACACCATGCCCTCCAATCCTGCCAGGATCTTGCTCATTCTCTTCTGGAAGAGCTCTGGGGCACTGGAGATACCGAACAGGAGCTTATTAAAGCAATACCGCCCCGACGGTGTGATAAATGTGGTCAGTAGACGGGACTCCTGTGCTAGGGGTATATGCCAGAAGCCGCTGTTTGCGTCTAGCTTGCTGAAAACGCTGGCCCCTGTCAGTTGAGCGAGAGTTTCGTCCACCTTGGGAATTGGGTGGACCTCACGTAGTACGTTCTCGTTCAGCGATTTCAGATCCACACAGATCCTGACTGCTCCAGACTTTTTAGGGACGACGACCATCCCTGCGCACCAGGGGGTGGGCTCATCGACCTTCGAGATCACCCCTGCCAACTCCATTCGATCGAGCTCTTCTTTCACTTTGCCACGGAGGGGGATGGGCACATTCCTGGGGGTGAAAAGGGCGTACGGTGTTGCATCGCCTTTCAACTTGATTTTGTACTCGTCTCCCAGGTTCCCCAGGCCCTTGAAGACGTTCGCAAATTGCTTCTGGATGTCGGAGTTCTCCGCCAGTGTTGCATCCACCCTGTGGAGGAGTTGTAGCGAGGTGATGGCTGGTAGCCCTAGCAAGTTGGTCTTCAGCCCACGAACTACAAAGATCGGTTGTGATGAGGACAGCTGTTGGTGCTTCAGTGTTCCTGTGAACTGCCCTAGCACCTGCAGCGAGTGGCAGGTTGGCCCGTAGAGGGCTTTCAACGGTGCTTGCAACGCCACTTTCGGTAAGGTCTTGTAAGTTTCTTCCGAGATGGCAGTGACTTCGGCCCCTGTGTCTAGCTTGAAGGGAGTTCTTTTGCTTCCCAGTAGGAGCTCGATAGTCCAGGAGGACTTTTGTTCAGACACCACTGTGCCCAGGAAGGCTGCGTCCAGATTGATTTCCTGGGTGACTGCTGCTACGGTTTTAGAAAGGCACTGTGCGCTGTAGTGTCCTTTCCTATTGCACTTGTGGCAGGTGGCGTTCCTGGCTGGACATCTGTCTGCGGAGTGACGCTCCCTACTGCAGCATTTACATTGCGCCCGTTGCGGCTTAGCCGTCGCAGTATGGCTTCCTGCCTGGCTTCCGGCCTTCCTCGGGTGCGGTCTTGCCCCTCCCTTAGGCGGGGTTTTATGGCCTTTCACCTCACCGAGCACAATGGGGTCGTTCTTGCTCCCGTCGCCCTGCAGACAAACCTGTAAGTGAGTCAGGTGACACCAAGTTCGCTACATGAGAGCAGGTCACCGGAGGAGCTGACGACGTTTATGTTCTTGATGGGCCTCAATCAGCTCCCTGCACTCTTTGACTATTGGAGACTTGATCTGACCTACCATTACGCTCCACTGCAAGCCAGATCTCCAGGAATCGCTTCAGTAGGTACTTGCATTTCGCTGACAACAACCATTTCCTTCCACGATCAGACCCGAATTTTGACAAGCTTGGCAAAATTAGACCAATTATTGACTGTTTGAAGCGAAAATTCTAATTGCCATACAAGGCAGCTTGTCTTAATGCTGTTGATGAAGCCTTGATCCGCTTCAAAGGAAAATCCAGCTTGAAGCAGCATATGCCCCCAAAAATACAATAAAGCGTGGAATAGAGGTGTGGGTACCCACAGATAGTGCAAATGGATATTTTTGACATGTACACTGGTGCATTAGCATTACCAGAAAAAGATCTTGGAAGCAAGCACTACCGTGGTTCTGTGACAACTGCTCCGGAATAGACCTCTTTTTCTGACCTTATTGAAAATGTGATTCATGTATGCATACAGCACACTGTGATCGAATTGTGTCCATTTTCCCCGAGAACTGAAGCCGACTGAGAAAGGGCTAAAGAAGCGTGATGACTGTGCCGTTCATCAGGCAGGCAATCGCGTGACCATACTGTCGACAAAGGCACAGCCCACTAGAAATGTATCAGTACAAAGGTAGCAGAAAAACAGAACATGTGTAGACATTCCATGTCCTGAGTCTGTTGCTCTTTACAGCAGATACATGAGCGGTGTGGACAAGGGAGATTGCTTCATCATTATTACAGTGTAAGAACAAAGCCAAAATAGAGATGTACGTACAAGTACATTTTCTGGTTCCTTTTTGACGTCACGATCACAAATGCATTCATCCTCTACAACTACACACCCCGCATGGGCAAGTCTCTACCACTGGAGAGGTTTCGCGCTCAACTTGCAAGGGGGCTATAACAGCTGGAAGCTTGCAGGACAGCCAAGGTGATTCCCAGCTCCTAGTTCCTCCGGTGATTCTGGTGGAGGAGCCTTGTCAGCATGAGAGATTGGAGAGAAATGAAGGAACAGAGACAACTTTTCAGCAAAAGTTAGATTTTTGCACAAATGCATCCACTTGACCATAGGCTGCAAAGCTGAAGTCTGAAGACTGGCTGTACTTCCATCAGGATGAAGTCACGGCCATGTCGTCGTTGAAAAGTCGGTTACATGAAACATGCTGCTACGTATGTGTGTAGAAGACGCTGTTACAGCAAGTGGTACCTTTTTGCACACTTTTCTAGCTGAGTTATAAACACTTCTCATGCAATATCACTGTTTGAGGGAAGTGCCCAGTTTTCACCAATCCAGTCACATAGTACTGAATGTTCAAAATATCCTACAGTAATTGGTCAAGTGTGAGCAAGCCCCACACTAGTGTGTTCAATTGAGGTTTTTCCCCTATGCGTACGTACGTATACGTGCATACTGTATATCGTTTCCATCCATGATCCAATGCAACATTCAATTTTTTCAGTCTACAAACTGCACGTCGATGAGCCAATTCTACGTTTGAATCTTTTTCACGTCATCACGCAGTATTTGTGCCTGCATGCATGACTGTAGCAAGATATCACTAGGCTACAGTGGGAGATCAGTGTAACGAAAGTACAATTTGCCAATAAGCTTCATGAGGGGAGGGCTAAAGCTTGGAGAACTTCCGTATTTGAGTGCCAATCTACAGACCATAATTCATCACAAAACAATAGCTGGTGGCATCTTACATGTACTGAAGTAATTTGTGATGTTTAATTATTGTCTTCTTTCGCAACCTCTCTCACACCTGTATTTAGACTTTGGATAAAGGGAACTTAATTAATTAAAACTCATTTGATCCTCGTATTTCAAACTACATCATACCCACATAGGACTTACAATTTTCTGCTAGTTATTTGTTGTTTTTTTTTGGTGGAACCAAACAGGTTCAATGAACACTATAGATTGCGTATGTATTGTGTATGTGATAATTTTAGCTTTATTGCTTCACTCTAGCGTACAACCCACCTAGAGCTCAGTGAGGGAAGTATGCTTAGCACCATCTCCAGCTTCACCCCCTTCTCCGACTTCAACCAGAGCCCAAGGAATATGTACCAGTGCCAGGTGAGTTTATGGCTTGGTGCTAATCAGAAGTTGATTAATTGTACACAAGGGTTGTTTGTTCCTAATGGTAATCTTGTAAGTAATAGTAACAAGTCTGACATTTCATATCTAAAAAACCAGCCGGGCACCTTTCCCGTACATTACAATAAGTTACACACAACTCAGCGTAGGCCAAGCTAACTGCAGCTGCAGAACTACGAATTATAGTAACTATATTACAGCATAGTTACGTTTCCAGACCTACAAATTATAGGCATACTGTAGAAACAACGCAGGTCAGCGAAAGTGCTGACTCAGCAGTTTCGTCGTGCGCTTCTAGTTAGTAGTTATACGCCACCAAAACAGGATCTTTACGGCTGCCTACCAAGTTTTCGCCATCTAGGCAACTCACAACTACCTTCGTTTGCTGTAGCTTGGCCTGCAAACCTCCAAAAGCTGCTATATACTGCAGTTGCATAGTAACGTATGACGTAATATACTGCGCACGTGATAAGTGCGGACGCACAAACAAACAGACAAACAAACAGACGCGGAAAATGTAAAGCAATCTTAGGACCAGCCGTTCGCGCGCTGCGCGCACTCCGGCTGGTAAAAATTAAGCTTAGTTGCTTCTATGTCTGAGTATTTAAAAGCCCTGTCATGATTGTATGATTGTATGTACCTGATGAAGGCCCATTGGACCGAAAATATTTCCAAGATATCCTCGATGACCAGAGACTGCCAATTTCTTCATTAATAGAACTTTAAAAGCGGAATGAAGGTGCATTGTGTGCTTACATGTTGGAGCATTCTACACATGCACTTGTATGTATTTTTGCTTTAGATGGGCAAACAAACCATGGGGATTCCAGCACATTCACTGCCTTATCGTATGGATAACAAGCTCTACAAACTACAGGTATGCAATTTAATGCGCATCACACACATCAAATACAGGAACATTACTAAGAAGTACTACTGATATCTGACTCCTTCTTTAGACCCCGCAGTCGCCCATGGTTCGACCCTACATGTACGACTACTATGGTATTGACAACTACCCTCTGGGCACTAATGCTATCATAGCTGTCATCTCTCACACGGTAATGAGTCGTTTTCTTTTGGTGTCATCACCACCATAGTTTTCACTACATGAAGATGTTTCCTGCAGAGCCTGACACATACTAACCTAATCCTTCGTATGCAGGGCTATGACATGGAAGATGCCATGATCCTCAATAGAGGCTCTTTTCAAAGAGGATTTGCCCATGCTAGTGTATACAAATGTGAAGTAAGCTACTGAGCATTTTAAATCACGTTTCTGTCTTGACTTATAGTTCTCACTTCTAGCTGATAGATCTTACTCGCATTGGTAAAGAGCGGGGCAGAGCCACCTTACAATTTGGTATGCATACTGGTATCGTACAATCGTCATCTGGAGCCAGGACCTACAGATCTTTGCACCTGTTTTCCAGGCACAAAACTGGGGGACAAAATGGCAGAAGGAAAGTTAGACTCAGATGGGTTTCCTCCTATTGGTGCCTACCTTCAAGAAGGAGATCCCTACTACAGGTTTGCCTGAGCAATTATACTAATGTACTACGTCATTAATGTATGGGTAAAATTAAGATACGAATCAAAAGTAAATGCGGTACTGAAGGTTTTCAACTTGTGGATTTCGCTAAAAATACTTCGTTCAAAAGTTATGACATTATTTGCTCACCACAAAGAACTTTGACAGTTTTGACGGCCGGTAGATATGTACATCAGAAGATTTTTTATGACTACTAGAGATTATTGGTAGGTTAGCTGCTGTTTGTAACGCCGTCATATACAATAACTTGAAACTAATACTAGCTAGCTCTGTGAGCGTGTCAGGCACGCCTCTCATGCATGACTAAGATTTGTGACTGGAACTAAAATATCGGAACAGTGAATTGGGGATCTGCTCTTGTCCCGTATCGAGCTGCTGGTTTTGATGACATGTGCGTATATGTGCCCTCAAGTTTTAGCTGGTATCTTCTGCCTGTGCATACATGAAAATAAAAGAGTAACAGACGATAACTAAGTATTATGCTATTGATACCACAAAGAAGATATTAGATGCAAAAACAAATAATTTAGCAAATTTTAGGGTGGTAAAGTCATCAATATGAAATGAGCACCTAAAGCTATGTATAAGCAAAGGACACACCCATTGTTACAACCGTATTTTAACCAACACGTGACGTCACAGTCTTGGAATTCTGGGCTAAACAGCAGGTTCTGCTAACCATGGGTTTCTCTTTGACTTGTTTTTACCATTAAGTGTCACTGAGACTGTGGATACGTATATCGTCCTGGTGTGAATGTGAGAGCTCATTCTGTATCTTAACAGCCTTGGACAAACCATTATTTGCATACATTAGAACATTGAGTCGGGTGCATGAAAGGAATGTACATATGTGATCTTTTTTCTGCAGTTATATCAACCTTGATTCAGGAGTTGCCAGAGTTGTCAAATACAGGAGTTTGGAGCCTGCATATGTGGATCAGGTGTGGTTGCTAAGATATGATACATATCATTGGAGAGCTATTTTGGTGTTTGTATGGTGCAAATCGTGCTACCTACTATTTTTAGACTTCAGTTAATCACGTTTGCTTCAGTGCAATCAGTTTAATTACTAGCAAGTTTTTTCTTGTTGATCAATTTGATGTTACTATGCAAATGCCAGATGATACTCAGGGAAGACTTATACTACAGCATTCATATAAAGTATGTATGATTGGAGTGAGCCCCACATTAGCGAGTTGGCGCTGCAGTTTATCTGTCTGTATTGTCGTGGTACGTATGTTGTGCTGAATCTTCACACAATATTTTATTTTGCGGCCTTGCTATACATAGATTTTTAACCACGTGCATAAAACTTATTATACCAGCAATGGTGAACATGCATGTATTAGGTTTGCTGCAGCTATATATGAGGCTACAATGACATTGTGAACGGGTAGACTAGCGAACATGAGAGGAACCGCCGTGCTTCCGAGACAGCAGTTGGAAACCATCCTCATTATTTTAGCTACTTACATAGGAAGCGCAGTGAAGCACAGTGGGTTATCAAAATATTCAACTAGCACCCCAACTTCGGGAGCTCACCCCACAATGCCTCTGCATTACTATATATGTAGTGGTCTCTTTGGACATGCAGGTGAAGTTACTTGGGAGTGAAAATGGAGATGAGCCGCTTCAGAGAGCATTCATCAAGTGGAGGATAAATGTATGTAGTCAAAATTGATTGGGGGCTATCAGCTACACTCTCATTGTTACTACTACGTACCTTTTTCAGAGAAACCCAATCATCGGCGATAAGTTTGCCAGTCGCCATGGACAGAAAGGAATATGCAGGTATACATATATGAAAAAACACGCTGCCTACTGTTAATATTCAAGTATGTAAGGTCGCCTTCGCCTAATAGCAATTGCTGATTGCTGAGTGTCTTAGTATGAAGTATGGGCTGGAACTCGGACACCATTTGTATATGTTCATGTATGTGTGTGTGTGTGTCGATCGCACAACAGCATGTGATTGCCTTGAAGAATACTAAAATGTAATTTTTGTGAGCTAATCGATAGTTTCGTATTGGAGTTATAAAATCTGCACTTTTTTACCTCATGATAGCCAAAAGTGGCCGGTGGAGAACATGCCTTTTGCAGAGTCAGGCATGGTACCAGACATCATTTTCAACCCTCATGGTTTTCCCTCCAGGATGACCATTGGTAAGTCGATTCATAAAGAAGGTAAAAAGTAATTAGCAGACTTGCTGACCCACTAGAACGAAAACAGTTCTTGAAGCTTTGAACAACTGCTATCAATGCTTACTACGTAGGCCATATTGCTAATGACACTTGACATTGACCAACTTGGTAGTGACCAGCATCTCATCTGTCGGAATGACTAGTGTTCAGAAGGTCTTGTGTTCAATTGCCAACAAAAGGCCTGTTTTTGGGCTTTCTTTTTTCTGCTGGGGTTTGTTCATTTCGCATGTGTAAGTTCAACTACAAGCTCCCACGTGTATATCAACTCCAGCAGAGTGCTTTGAGCAATAAGCCTCATTCCTTTCACCCTGCAGTAATGAAACTTGTCCCTTTTATCTTTTGGTCCTTGTGTTTGTCAGCCCCCCTGTACACAAAATTATGAAAATGTTGTCAGCAGTGGATGAAGTACTGGGCTAACTTGAGTAACTGAATGATACTTACGTATTCCCCACAGGGATGATGATAGAGACCATGGCAGGCAAATCAGCTGCACTACATGGACTCTGCCACGACTGCACACCCTTCACGTTCTCTGAGGAAAGACCAGCAGTGGACTACTTTGGGAAACAATTAGTTGAAGGTGAATGTGCAAATCATTATAGCTTCACAGCTTGTTTTGGAGGCTGTTTTACATTACAAATAGAATGTGTATGTGGTCAGCTAAACCCTATCCTTGCCTTGTAGGTGGCTACAATTACTTTGGGAATGAGCGGATGTACAGTGGCATCAGTGGACGAGAGTTTGAGGCTGACATATTCTTTGGCGTTGTCTACTACCAGAGGCTCAGGCACATGGTGTCAGACAAGTTTCAGGTACTTTGGAAAAGTTTCAGGTACTTTGTCTATGAGAACATGCTGTTCTCATAGACTTCAGGATCCTAATTTAGAGTGTACGTAGTATTGTCAAGACCCAATCAAATTCTTGCTGAAGCTAGTTCTTTTACTACAATGTTCATGAACACAGGAGCTTATGAGCGTCGCAGAGCCTTCTGATGAACAGCATGTGGTATTTTTGTGTCACATAAGTACAATACCAAAATACCGTAGACTCGGTTATCAGGCGCACTTCGTTATGTAGCGCACATACGCTATCAGGCGCATGCTCACTTCTTGGCCCAAGCCGCAAAAACCTCGTTAAGAGGCGCACGTTCCAATTAAGCGTAATATGGGGTGGAGCAAATGCACACAAAATCGAACGGAGACTGCTAGCAGCTAGCTATTAAAGTGAGAGGATAACTTTCTAGGAATCACTTTGCAACTGTCCAGTCATCAAGTTGCTAGCTAACTAAGTCAAAGGCCTATAGAGGGATCAAGCATGCACCGATCCTCATTCGAGTTGATCGAGCACGCTCTCATTTCAGACCGCTCTCCGCTGATTTTCATCTCCAACCGCTCTTCGCCGAGTTACATCGCCGACCACTTTGATAAACTGCAATCCCATATCGGTAGTTGGTAATCTGCTACCGGTAACAGCAACAATATTTTAATGGCTAGCTACTGTAACTTTGCAGCGATGACGTCATGAATAACTAGGCGTGGTCATCCTTTAACCCTCATTATGTAGCGCACTTCGTTATGTAGCGCATATATTTTTGCTATTGTCCCAACTAGCGCATGCGCTTGATAACCCGAGTCTACGGTACTGCCTCACTTGGTGGAGTGCAGTTCTTTTATATATATGGCAGCCGGTGCTGTCGGAAGCCCAAGCTCTCATTATGGGTTGCACCAAGTTGAACCACCTCACTCAGGTATTGCTTCTTTGAGGAGTACTTCAGGTACATGCGTAACCAGTACTAAGGGAAAGTTGTAAGTATTGCGTGGAAAGGTTGGGTACAGCGTCTGTGGATGATCAGTTTGATGAAAGGTGGAAACAGCAGGTAGAGTAGAAAGTGACCGAGTAGGTGAAATGTCTAGTTTGCTGAAGAATAGGTTTGGATAGGGGGGTTACTTTTAAATACTAGAAGTCTCTAGCAGAGACATACCCCGCAGTGCATAATTCACAACTTGGACCTGGCAGGACTGCAGAATGGGTCGATGGAGTAGTTGGCAAAGTGTACATGTATATCACTGGCTGTGTATCCGCACGCAGAGTGTACAGTGCTCGTGTATGCATATCTGTATATCCTATGGGAAGTGGTGGGCGTGACTGATTGCCAATATGAACACGTGACCAGAGTCCGTATATGCCCGGCCTCTATCGTATTCTAGTTGTGACCGTATTAAAATGGCAGAATGCACCGTTGTTAAATAAGAAAGAGCTGCAGATGCAGCGAATGGAACCGCTTTGGCGACTATCAGGTACACTCCCGGACATTTTTTTTTTTGATTTCAATGTTACTGTCGTGTTTAGCAATCGCTTAACCCTGTAAATCGTGAGATAGCCCGATTTTTGAGTGGACAGACACCGGACAGACGGACGGACAGACAGAACCAATCGCTTAACCCCGCCGCCGCCTGGGTAACAACAGGAGGTAATGATGGATTAGTTGGGGAGCTTTTTAAGTACAGTGGCGAAGAAGTGGCTACTCCATTGAAAGTCTTAATTTTGACTGAAGAGAGTTTTCCTAAACAATGGAGTCAAGGGTTAATTATAAGTTTGTATAGCAAAGGTGATACTGAGGACCTGGGTAATTACAGAGGCATTAAACTATTGAGGAAACTGTTTTGCAAGATTCTAAACAATTGTTCAGTAATTAGGTTGGAATCAGAAAGGGCTCTTTATGAAGGCCAGGCAGGATTTAGAGAGAAAAGATGTGTTGATACAGGTTGATACCATTTTTTCTCTAAATGAAATCATACAAGGTAGAATGAGGCAAGGAATTTAAACATAGATAATAGAGCTCCATACAGGGATTGGAAACAGGTCACGTGCACTCACTGAGTACGTACTGAAGCACACGGCTACTCCGTGTTATTGTTTATCACACATGGAAAGGCAGCAAATGTGCGAAGTTTGAACGACAGAGACGGCAGATACGGAGACTATTCAGCGGGATGTACACAAGAAGAAGACAAAGAAGGTGCGTTCGCTATACCATTGTGATCGCGAGGCTATCAGCTCTAGGCCTATGAAGCTAGGTTTGTCACATATGGTTGTGATAGCCTCTTTTTGTCTATTTTTAGTGGCCTATGGTGGGCAAGCGATGTAGCTACTATTGTGGGGGAATAGGGCACTCTGGGCATGTCACAGAAGGCTTTTGTTGGATCCTACGTATTGCCAGAGGGTATGGGCATTGCAAGAACCTGTTATAGTTTATGCCAAACTGGTGTAGAAGTCATAGGTACCAACCAAGACATAGCTAGATTTGCTGGCTCATGGAGTCAAAGTTGTGGGGTAGTGCTTCTGCCCGTGAAACACTAAGTCTATATCTGGGGCTGTTTCTGGGAGGTTTGACCAATGTGTTTGCAGCCTAGAAGCATTTTAATGCCTTGTACAAGTACCTAGTGCTCAGTATCCGCATCTCTGTTGTACCTACTAATCTCAAGTTGTGTTCTTCCATGTTGTTGTCCCTTAGGTTACATGGGTGGGAGAAAGTTCCGACTCAGTGCTCGTAAGAATAAGGAGAGGAAGAAGTTCAGTGCAGAGTCATTGGTAGTGTCAGTAGCACTAACCAAGAGCATCATGGGTCTGCGTGTTTCCATCCCACACCACTTGATCAAAGCTCCCTGTTTCGATGCCTCTCACGGCTTTCATAGACAGCCAAGCTTCCAGTCTTGAGAGACTACAGCATAGACTTGCAGCCATCGAGCTCCCTCCTACATGGCTCAGTATCTCACCTAAGCACTCTCCACTTCCTCTGACACTCTGCCAGATCAAGCCCACTCTACCCCAAGCAGAATTAAGTGACGTTCACCCTCAGCATTACCAACGAGTTTGAGTGGACACTCCACTTCATGACCATATCCTAGATCGGCACAACTGTGGAGTACTGGATGGCACACCTCAAGCACTGGACAGTGTTGGCAAGGTTTGCCAACTCCTTCGCACCCTCAATTCCAGTAAGGTCTGCAGAGGACATGACGACAAGAAGTTCCAGGACGTTATGGACCATCGGTCCAAAACTCTACATAGCGACGATAAGGCTTGTAATATGGCTAATATGATATTGATGATTTAGTGTTTTTCTTACACACTCTTGTAGCTTCCACTAGTGCTGTATACCAAGACAGCTCATCACTTGCAGTTCCTACCATTCGACATTGAGATTGTCAGTACCTCATCCCATGTGACAGCTCGATGGATCGGTGTCGAACATGCTGCCACTACTGTGTTATTCTCAATGTTCAGAGCTGGCGACTTCAGAAGTCCAAGAAAAAGATGGCAGAGAGAACTTCTCCATCTAGTCACGTCAACCACGGGTTCATGTCCACCCCGGAGCTTGTCAGCAAGCTCGAACAGACACACCACAAGCTACCACTGAACGTGAAACAGGTGCAGCATTTGAAGTCAAAGATCGCTGAGGCATCTGAGCAGAAGGGGGTGACTGTAGATGAGGAGATGCATCAAGGGCTACAACAGATCATGGAGCATGAAAGTGGAGCGATCTTAAAGGCCTTTCAACCCGACACTTTCCAGCACATACGGTACAAACTACATGTGTACCTATTCTTCCCTTTTGCAGCCAAGTCTTTCGTGGAAATGGTCCGATATCTGTTTACCATGCCAGATGTGAAGGCGTTCTTGAGCCGTCGAATCTATCAGGACCCACTGGAGTAGTTTTTTGGCTGTCAGAGGCAGAGAGGGGGGACCCACGACAACCCCAATGCTCAGGAGTTCCTCAGTCGCGTGGCCATCCGAACGGAAGTTCCATTTAACCCGTACTTAATCTATTGCAGCCGTGACATCACGTAAGACGAGAAATGCGTGGGCGGACAAAATCTGGGTTTATGCACAGTACTCGCTCGCGCATCAACGGCGAACACGTGGTAGAGCTGGCAGCTGTGATTTTCATTATAGACAGATGCGTATCTAATTGTATTAAAAGAAATTCATTTTTGGCTTATTAGCCTGTACATCTGTGCTCCGTTGTCTTCCTCAGAGTGGAATAATATAGTTACATTAAGTGGGCATACAAAATATTAATAGCATAAGTGTAAATGCTTGACTACAGCATTCCACAATGCGCCGGAGAGGACCTACATGCGGGCTACCTCACAAACGTGCTGAACGACCAACCCCTGAGACATCTCCCACAAAAAACACTGGGAGTCCTGCATACAAAAAGATCTCTAGGAGATCAAGGACACTGTCAGAGTTCAAGGAAACAGATCAGCCTATCCACCCATCTCGCAGAGTACTGTTTTCAGTGCCAACAGGGCCCAGCCATCCTCTCTCACACCTTTCCTATAACCACGTACTATACTCCTCTGAAAACGAATCACACTATACAGGAGTTTCACTTGACTGAGGCTGAGGGAAAGGAACTCAATCAGCTGAAGGAGATGGCTTGCCTATTCATTTTGTGGAGGTCAGATGCAAAAATGATGATACTCTAAATAAAGCACATTTTAGTGACATGTATTTCTTTCTACAGGCTTGGCGTAATGAAAGGAATGCTTGAGGTTGACCTACCTGCTTTATCACTCCACGAGCTGTTTCACCCCAGCAAAGTATGAGTAGATCCCTCTAACCTAACAACCCTCCCACAAGTATGCCATGAGCAACTAAGCAAGCTCTTCAAGGCTTTTACCCAGTACACGAATTCCAAGGCAGAACAGAACCCCAACTGGTCTTTCTGGGGACAGTTTATACAGCTAAATTGCTTTGCCTATATTGCCCTTTTCTGTTCAGTCCGTTCTGGCAATTGGAATTTACGACTGGCAGCTCTTAAGACCATGGCACCCATTTATTCTGCTTTCGATAGGCCAACATATCGGAAAATACTACCACAACATTTAGCTGATTGTATCCTATTGCCCTCGAATGTTTCTGAGTCTTTCTCACATGGAGGCTTTAGTGTAAGTATAACAGGTAGGTCATGGCACTCTGTAGCACTGGATGCTCATTAACAAGGACTGTAAGCTAGTAGTGGTGAATCCTACTAAGGAGTTCATTAACAGGCTGTCATTGTACTTCCCCTTCCGATCTAAAGTGCTCCATAATCTAAGGAAACAACTGTACCCAAACGTCACTGATGACCACAAAAGTAGCGATTTAGCATCTAGAACCAGAAATGCAAAAGCTGCGGAGAATTCAGAAATCATGAAAATTGCTATTTCACGTAGCGGCATTCTCCCTTCTGAAATCACTGCTGGGATGGCTCTGATGGACACATTTACTGGAAAGACTGCCTCGCCTTCCCAACAAGCAGACATGCTATCATTCAGAGCAGTTGGGCAAGCTGATTTTGATGCTTTTGTACAATACACCTACCTTGGTAGTCCTAGTGTACAGCCAGTAGCTAGGAGTCATAGGCTCAAGACATTTTCTACAGCAAAGGTAACTAAACGTCAAGTAAATCAGCTACAGAAAGAGAAAAATTTGGTGGCCAAGTGCCTGAGAAGCAGATTATTGTGGTCACAAGTGTGCAGTGAAAGTGAAACCAATGAAGCTCCATAGCAACAATTCTTGGAATTGCCCAGAGCCATTGCAACAGAGCATGGTATTCCAAATAAGGGGCAAAAAAGCAACACAACTGCTTTTTATTTAGCCAGGTATGGGGAACAGGCAATTACCTGTACATTCCCCTCAGGATGGCTTCCCGATACTGTACTTATGGAGGGTATGTTTATGATTAACACTGTCCCCCTAAGGATTCACACCCATATGAGCCACTACACCCGGTTTCTTCTAATGCGATATGCAGGGTGGTATATCAGTGCAGCGGTGTCTGAAATACATATTGTATTTGACGACCCAGGTAGATTTTCAGTCCACCCAAAGAGCATTGAACGGGCCAGACAATATGCTGGTACCACTACTTCTGAGCATGAACATCTATCCTTCTCAGACCATATGAAAGTTCCCTCTAAATGGAGGGAAATCTTGGATTGCAGAAAATGTAAGCGGCGACTTGTTTACATAGGCGAGAGTCTCCTTCAAATTGGGCCAGAATTCTTAAAAGGAGATCAGAAGCTTTTTATAGCAGGTGCTGGTGAGGAGGAGGACCAGGACAGAGTATGGTATACAACAAGCAGTGGGACGGAGCATCTAGCTCCAGAACTGAACTGCAGTGCCGAAGAGGGAGACACAAGGGTGTGGCTACATGCCAACAGAACAGTAGGAAGGAAGAAACTTGTGTACTCCCCGGACACTGATGTTTACCATATTGGTCTAACTACTACTAATACCGATGAGGTCATTGTTCAGTTAAGTGCCATTGGTAGAAGCTTGAAACTGTTGCACATGAACAAATTCCTTGAGGCAATCAGCAATGACCCAGATCTTAATGCAATTCCTACTGGAGAGCGAGCTAAAATCCTCCAGATCTTATACATAGCCACAGGCTGTGATTTCACCTCATTTTTCGTAGGGATCGGGAAAGGAGCGTTTCTAAAGAGTTTTTTCGCTTTGCGGAATTTATTTCTCCTCCATCTGCTACTACACCCGGCTCATTGGTGGATACCAACCCAGACAGTAATGGAGTTTTGGCTTCTATAAGATTAGTTGGCGTTGCTTATTACTCTAAAAATAGAGGAGCATTTGACGAAAGTACACCGGTAAGTTTTTATAACTCGTTTTCTGACCCCAATCTCACAACAAGAGAACAGCACATCAAGTGGTACCATTCCATTCGGTCAAAGGTATGGGAGAGGATATCATTTGAAAATCAGCTACCACCTTCTGTTGAAGCGTTAGAACTGCACTGGCTCAGGACTATTTGGGTAGTGGACTACTGGAGCCAGGCCAGTCAATCTACCACTACCCTTTTACCCTAGTCTCGCGGGCCAGACTAACTTTTCGCCTCCGTGGGAAAAGTATAGTCTGGTCGTCTGCCTGTCCCGTTTTGGTGCATGGTATTTGCAATTATTTCAACGTCACATATTTGGAATGCTTATTTATGACGTCACGGACGAGCGCGAACCACGTGGAGTATACTACGAAGAAAGATGTTGCGATGTAAAGCTTGTGCTGCTCAGGTCCCCAACAGCAAGGAGAGACGGTTACTAGAGAATCCTGCGTCTGAGCAAGTGCGGTCGGCTTTGGAAGTTAGTTTCACTGATCATGGCTGCTGTGAAGCGGCTGCACGGCAGCACGTTTCTTCGGGCTATGTGTGCAAGAGATGCTTCATTTTGCTGGATAAGAAGGTTCGCCTCGAGCTAGAAATTAAAAAAGTGAAGAGCAATTTGAGCCACAAAGTCGCTGGAGCAATACAATCGTTTACGTTACCAGAAGAGCCCCGTTCCATGCGGCTACCTACCGACAGCAGTCCTAGCGCTGTGACTCGGAAGAGGCCATCAGGCGCCGCTCCCTCTGCACCCAAGAGACCTCGAATTGATGAGGAACAATCTCCCAGTGTCGCTGTAAGTTACTATTTATTGTTATCTATTTTTTATATGCTACAAAGCGCGTAGGTTTAATAGGTCTTCACTATTTCTTATGACTGTAGGTGACTGTCAACTATTTGTCTGGGCCAAGAAAGTTCACTTTGACACCATCTCGAAAGGCTCTTGGGAAGACGCTTGGCCGTGCCAATCGTCGGTCTTTTGCCAAGCATGCAGTTCATGATCGGAGAATCAGAGGTTTTATTCTCGCCAATATGAGCAAGGTTCGTAAAAACGAGATCAGGCAACTTTGTTCAGAGTCAGTGCTCTTACGATCAACAAAGGAAGACCTCTGCTCATTCAGTTGGAGTCACGTATGCGAAGAGCTGAACAGAAGAGCACCCTGCATCTTGTCTCTCCTGAAGAGTTGCATCCCAGAATCAAGTCCCTTTGACAAGCAGGCAATTGCCTGCACTTGTTTGGCCATTCTTGTGAAGGCACGTAGACAGTCTGCTTGCCTTGTGCAGAAGGTCGTGTCCCTGATACTGTATGCTGGACACACAAGTAAGCAGGTTAGTGACCTCATTCATAGTTATAGCAGTATAGGTGCGCATACCACTCCAACTGCAACTCTTAAGAGTAATAATGTTAACACTTCATAGGTGTATACCAGACTTCACAAACTGGGTATCTGCCTGTCCCATGGCACCACACTTAAAGCAGTGGATGAGATTGGGAGGAACCACGACCAGGCTGTATTCGATTGGGCTCGCGAGTTGACAGCAGAACTCTCTGACAGTGAAGTAAGTTACTAGATGCAGTCCTTTTCCCCTTTCTACCTGTATAATTATCCCTTTACCAGCCAAGGACACATTTTTGTGCCCATATAAAATAGAAAAAAGCACATACTTTATCCAATTTCATACTAACGCCTAATATGAAAACTACATAATATTATAATTCACATTGAACTATAATACTCAAAAACGTGGCTGGTTAAGAGAAACTGTGTTTTTAATGGCTTGTGTACTAATTTTATACGATCTGTAATCTTGACAGGGTGGTCACTCCGCGGTTTTTACATCTGCAACAAGCATGCAACCAAACACAGTGTCAGTGGGGATTAGTGATAGGTACCCTTGGGTATTCATCTGAAAAATGAGAACAAAACAGATGAGATGGCCGAAATAATGGAACGCCTAAAAAAAATAAAGTGCCTCACTGTATACTATGATAGGTCCCCCCCAAAAAACTAGATTTCTGAGGCCTCATCTTTGCATGTATGAACCTATATAGCTAACCATGTAATATTAAGGTAGCGTTGTCCATTCTTTATAAGGTTTTGCAAATGCCCTTTCAGGTACCCTTGGGTATTCATCTGAAAAATGAGAACAAAACAGATGAGATGGCCGTAATAATGGAACACCTGCGTTACAGTACGTTCCCTCGAAGAGGACATCTCTTATGATGGCTGGCTCTGAAGAAATCACACTGCAGGTTGACCAGTTCCAACACATTCTATTTGGAGGTGACCAGCTCACAGTTGCGCGTGCGCGAGGAGCTCGACGCATCCTGTCTAACTCGCACAATGGTTTTGACCGTCTGGAAGGGCTGGTTCCAGTAGTTGAGGACTGGCATGCGAAGGTCACCTTCATGAAGGTATGTACATGTTCATTATTCCATTTAGAGCATACTATTATACTCCCCCCATGAGCTATAGGGTTCACTCATTTCCATGCATACATGTGAGAAGCCACCGATTCAGAATTGTTGTGTTTTAACAGATTCATGTTTATATTGTATTGTCACATGCACTTGTGTATAACCTCGCATCCAGGCCTTATCAGCACTCACCAAAATTTATTGTTCTTTGTGAGTGCGGAGAAGGACTTGGTTCAAGGCTAGCACTTGTATAGTACTGAATTCCTGATAATCTGTGCATGTTTTTTCCGTAGTTGCTGTGGACGAAGCTGTACAAGACTAATTCAACATGGATGGGGGGACACTCTACCAGTTAAGAAATCTCATCAACCGGAGAAATGTGGTTTCTGATCCATCCGACAATGTGAATGCCTGTGGAGATTATCTGGAGTTGGTGGTGACCGGACACATTCTTGCTGCCTTCATGGCTGTAACGGGCATGGAAATCCTAGATGACAAACCCTCATCGGTTTTGTTCCCTGAAGGGGAAGCAGATAAAACTGCTATACTGTAGTCTGTCGCCAAAGTAGTTGTTAGCAATTATACTGATTTCAGTTATCCAGCTACTAAGCAGTCAGCCGCCTCCCACAAAGACCACATATGTGAATATGCGAAAGAAGCTCTGACGCTGGGACTTTTCTTCATGGAGTACAGAGATGCTATCCGGGAGGGGGACGGGACGAGGGTGTTGAGATGTTGGAAGTACTTGCTACTGTTCTTTCGAGCTACAGGACATAGAAACTATGCTCTTGAAGCTTTTACACTGCTTGCTCAGCATGAGTACTTCCTTCCGCCTCGACTTGCTGAATGAACAGTTCCTGTGGTCCCGCTTTGTTAATACGCATGGCCAGAAGGGCCACAACATTCCTGCTGACCTCCATATGGAGCATTTGAACAGGCTTTGTAAAGATGCAGTGAGCCACCTGGGTGCCAATAAAACACCACATGCAATCGTACGTGCAGGAAAAGCGATCAGTGTGTTAGGCAAAGTGATGCAGCAGTTTGATTCCACCAGTGATGTTAAACATACATCAGGATTTCATACCCAAAGGGACATGTCAGGTGACCTGAAGAAGGTGCTGGCTGAAATTCACGGCAAATCACAAGTATTTGCACACTTGCCGGGAAGGAAACACAGGTCGTTCCCGTACGTTAAGTGTAACATCTTTAGGTCCATTGACCAGAAGAAGTTGCAGATATGGATGAAAGAAAAGTTCTCAACACAACTTAAATCCTCGACCCTTAACAAATGAATATTCACTTATAATGTAGTAATGTGTGCTATACCTCTTTCCTGTTAATGCATTTTTGGTTGTTCAATTAGACCATGCACCTGTTTATGCAGTGATGTCAGGATCATGTTTTCTCTTTTTGGTTAGTTTGTTTATCCTTTAGTAAGGTGTCTTGTATACTTGTGTCTCTGTACTGCCCGTCAGGTACATGTTGCTTTTGTTTAGTATAATTATACCTTGTGTTGTTGCGTAATCTTCCCTGTGTGTGTATACCTAAGTGATGTGCTTGTAAGTTAGTCCATGCAGTGGACACGCCACAATCTCTTAACAATATTGCTCCACTCTTAATTCCCTGTTGGCTAAAATTAGCGGCAACACATCTTATAATGATTATTGTTTATCTTTTAACACAGTCTGATAATGAAATGATACTCATTGATTGATACATAATATCAATGCATGGAGTATTTGGTAATCAAGAATTCATACTTACTGGAAATGTACAACACACACCATTACTACATTTACACTGTTTCACACATCACAACATTTACAACCACTGCAAAATCTTCTGAAGTCCACTTTGTCAAAGTGCTTGAATATGCACACCTCTTTTTCTTTACAGTATGTCCGGATATCGTAATCCGTGAGGCAAGGGGTTAAGTCTGCCTTGCCAACGAAAAGAACAGCACATGCCTGTAAGCCATCGCGACCTGCTCGCCCAGTTTCTTGTAGGTAGGCTTCTATGTCAGCAGGGGCACCCCAATGGACAATCTGACGTACGTTGGGACAGTCGATTCCCATTCCAAAAGCCACAGTGCAAATGACTATGCGGAGAGGACTATCAGGCTGACAGAACGACTGGATAATAGAGTCTTTGACCTCCTTCTTGGTTGGGTGGGTGAACATATCAACGAGGCGAAATCGTGACAGATTTGGTACTCCTATCGGTTCAGTAAATTCATTGCCTAGTGATAATCGGAAATACTGATAGAGGGAAGCGCAATCATCATAATGACAGCAAAATACTATCATTCGCGGCATTGAGTGACGAACTTCTTGTAGCTGCTTCATCACTGGACCAAAATCTTCCTCAATGGATGTTTTTGGGAACACCAAATAAACAATATTTGCCATGTGAGGTGACACTGATATGACACATGGATTATCCATACCAAGTATCTTGATGATCCTGTCCCGAGTTTTAACACTGGCTGTAGCTGTTAGTGCCATTATGTGCACCTCAAGAGGTGGAATAAGACTCCGAACCTCTCCCAGCATGGAGAATTCACGCCTGAAGAAGTCTCCCCTGAAATTGCAAAAATACCAGGCTATTAACACACTGTTGTGTTTAGTAACCATAACCATATAACCATAGCAATACTTATCATAACACATGTGTGCACACAGATTTCCCTTTGGAAATGAACGACACATAGGTTTGACTAGGAAGAATGGAGTGCATTAAACGTACCACTTCGTAACACAGTGTGCTTCATCGATAGCCAGCCCCACCAGATTTTGATGGTAGGTATCCGATCGCAGCATCTCCCTCCACCGCAGATTTCGTATTAAAGACTCCGGGCCAATAAACACGAGCTGATATTTCCCCTTGAGAACAGCCTCCTTCACTGCCTTGTCATCTTGCTCACTGCCCACAAAGGCAGCTGGAAGTCCGTGAACGCACTCACCTGAGAGAGTATACAATATGTTTGTAAAAAAAGTACACATCATCAATCCAATTGTTGTGTACGTACCTGGTCCTTCATAAGAGTGATGAGAGGGGACACAACAATCACTATACTGCTCCCGCTCCTTCCTTTTAGCTCATCAAAAACCAAAGGAAGAATAGCGTAGCAGAGACTCTTGCCTCCACCGGTAGGAACAGGCAGAAAAAATGTCTTTCCCACTCACAAAGCTTTTCACAGCTTGCTCCTGTTCTTTTCGAAGCTTAGAGTAGCCCAATCTCTGACACACAGCCTGAATCGCTCTGTCTACATCCATGATATCGTAATCTATTACTCGCACGTCGCCTTGTAGAATCAAAATGTAATCTTACGTGACATCACACTTATAATTGGAAAAGAACAATGCGCCAACATTCCGGCGCACTTGCACCAAAACGGAATAAGCGGATGGCCAGACGTACTTTCCCACGGAGGCAAAAAGTTAGTCTGGCCCGCAAGACTACTTTTACCCCTTGATTGCTTTGGATGGAAAGTTAATGGTAACAAGGTTTCTGTAGAGTGGGACTCACCAGACAATGTCCAGCAGGTTAGAAATAGGGTAGTATTCCTCACACACGGGTGCGGCTGCAAGACTGGTTGTGCAACTGCCAGATGTAAGTGTGTAAAAGCTGGACGTCAGTGTGGTCCAGGTTGTGGATGCAGTCACCACTCTGAGTGTAAGAACAGAAACAGTTCCACATGTGAAGGTAAATCATTGGACAGTAGTGATTCTGTGCATGCTCACTTCATGTATATTGACCTTTATTGTCTTAGATATTGTTGTTCCAGTAGAAGAGGAAGAAAGTGAAGAATCTGAGAGTGAAACAGGTGGATTACAATAATCCTAGTACTCTAAAAGCACTGTTTATTCATTTTTACTGCTCTTTTTCTCTCGTAGATCCTATACTTGATGAACTAGCCTAAATGAATTTCACAGCTTACCCATGCAAAACTAAACAGAAAATACAAATAATTTAGGACTTTGCATTCCGCAGCAACCTGCAGCCTATTATGCCATAGATAATATAGACTCCGTAACCGGGATTGGAAACGGGCGCGTTTTCACCTGTTTTCACACCACACTCCGTGCCACGCTTCCGCTTTAATTAGGCTACGTCATTCTCAAAGCGGCCGCAGTTCATTCTTGAGCGAATCTACCTGCAGTATCTCAAAAAAGCCACACTGAAGAGCGCCATGGATCGCCGACAAACGTCGTTTGGTGAGTATTTATTTTTCATGGTGCATTATAGCAGAGCTAGACTTCGTACCAAAGCAAAGATATTTTACTTAAAGGCACTGTCCGGAGTCTGCGATGCCAGCATGTCAGAGGTGCAACTCTTTACTGATTTAATTGTGTTTTCCACACAGCTGAGCTTCTCCTAAAAGGCATAAGGTCTGTTGTTACGGATGAGGGCTTCAGTATACCGACCCAACAAGCAATTGCTGCTCGGACAGCTGCTTCAGCCATAATCTCTTGGTGTGGGAAGCCTGGAGGTGAAGCAGACCTCAACACGTTTGCTGATAGCCTAGTAGCTACCCTGTCAGTGTGTTTCAATGGACGACCAACACGCAAACCTCAAGTCAGGAGGGAATACATGTGGCATCAGTACCACCAGGTGCGCACAACTTCTTCTTTCCGGGAAAGGTGGTCCAAGTTTGTCGAATTGACAACCAAGCAACAAGCCAGTCCGGTCTTCTACCAATACGTGACCGATGTTGTGTTCAAGGAACTAATAACCAATCACTTCCCAGTAGAGAGCCGTCCATCCACAACACAGAGAGATGTCTCCATTAGCAATGAAGAAAGAAATGCGATTCGATACGCAGCTGGCTATACAGTGCGTGCACTACGCAAGAAGATCGAGGCGTCCTCACACCCTCTGAAGGAGGAACTAATTTTGGCATTGGTGGAACTGATTGGAGATGACGAGGATGAATGTCAAGAAGCCTCAGCAGAGTGGATCGACCTGATCGATCGAGGGGGGCTGTGGCATGTAAGCACCGAGACATACATGTTCTTTTGTGCTATTGAAGAGGAGCTGCGTCGCCACCTTAACGTTTCAGCCATCAAGGAACTCTCTTGTGGCCTCAAGGATCAAATTAAGACTGCCATTGTCAGCAGTGATGATGTCGGTTTTTATTGGTGCATGCTGTGCACAGAGGCTGAAGAGGAGGAGAAGGAAGCACTCCTGCCCATGATCGCTGATCTTTGGATCACCATTAGGGGATTCTCATTCGCCCGGTCATGGCTGGAAATGTTCAAGCAAAGTAGTAAGAAGGGAACACAACGAGCCAGAGCACTGCGGAAAGAACTTAACTAGTTGCTAGCACATGCATCATATTTTCACATGGATAAACAATATTATGACAGTGTTTAACATCATTGTGACTTACAAAAATAGAGTTTATAGATCACTAGTTGGTGGCTTGGGGTGTGGGCGTGGACGCTTGGGGAGTGGCATGTTCTCCTTAGAGAGGTCAACAGGTTGTGACTTCTTCCCCCGACAGTTCCCTTTCACAGCATCTAGGCAAAAGGAGTTAATAACCCGAAGAGCTTGTGTGTTGTGGCAGAAGTCCCTCACACAAGGATTCTCATTCGCCCTTCCACGTTGCCTCTGGCACCCAAAAAATTTTTCCAGAGGGTCTTGTGACAGCCTCTCACTCAGGAAAACTTTCACCCCAGGCATAGTGAAGAGGTAGCGAACAAGCGCTACAAATGACTTGACTGCATGTGGAAGTATAGTAAATACAGAGTAACACCAACGAATAATACTTTCCATGTTTTTCTTCGCCAACCTGTGATCCTTAGCCCAAGTCGAGTTTCGGAACTCAGCAGCATGAGCTTCTTGTCAGTCTTTGAGGGCCCATCTCTGTGCTTCACTGACTCCTCCCACTTGTCCAGGTACGTCAGGAAATCTTCTTCTAACCACTAGAAAAGCAACACCAAATGCTTCAGTGATAACAGAGGAAACAACATCTAACAGATAACTATACCTGCAGGCGCTGGAGCGGTAGGGATCCTGAAATGGCTTTCTTTTTCTTTTCCCAGCGTTGAAACTGGTAACATTCAGGCAGTCAAAAAATTTATCCATCATCCCCGCAAATCTGGCTGTTTCGGCTGCATCTGGTCCTCCAGTCATCTCTAAGGCTTTGCTCACTGACTCGCTGAGAACCTGATGAACATATGAAGACATGACATTGTATATTATGTAATTTGAATACACACATAACTCACATACCTGTTGGCAGTGCTCCAGTAGCATTGAGCCTGAATCCTAAAGAGGTGACCGAGTTCAGATGAACCACACCCAGCGGTATGGACACAGGAAGTGGTTCCATCGGTGTGTGCTCTCTGCGGTACTTCTTCCGCTCCTCATTCTTCCTTTGTGTAAACTTGAACTTTCTTTTTCCCATCCTGTAATCAAAAGGGTTGACATGAAAAAAGAAATAGGTATTGCAGTGGGATGCCCTTGCCGATTTCATCAAGTGTGAAAGTCAAAACCATTTTCAGGATAGATAGAAAATTCAAGGAAGAGTAAACTGGACACCATTCAATAGCTCAGGTTGTTGGCTTTTCAGCAATATAAATATTGTCTGGTGACTACTGTGCTAGAACGAGCTGCAGTCCCACAAACAACATGCACTCGGAAGCCAAAAATGATAATAAAATGCCTTGATAGATCACTAATATATTCAAGTACAACCCCACAACTACTACTATTTAACAACTTAGTCTATGTACAATGCCATCACACTGCCAGTGAGCTCATTCAACAGAAAATAAAGGACTGGCAGTCCCACAAAGTACTTAGATAGTACTTCTAGAGTGGTAAACAGTAGTAACTTAGCTGCCTACAACTCTATTTGAAGCCCTCTCTGTTTAACGGCATCGATGTTCATTAGCCCTCTACTCTAATCCGAATACAAACCCATAACTTGCCTTGTCTAGTATGCAAATTCCACTCCTATCCTTTTTTTTGTCTTGCTCCAAGCATCTCCAGGCGCCGAAAAATAGTGTGATAAACAGCTGCACATACCATGGCGCGGAAAGCTCGCGAGCTTCAGTATGGGACAATACTGGTGCACGTGATCCGTTTCCAATCCCGGTTACGGAGTCTATATTATCTATGATTATGCCGACTATATCTACTCTATACTAGTATTACATTCTGTAACTGAATAATGGTAACTGCAGACATTTCTTGACGCGAGTCAGGCATCCTTAAAGTTGACACACCCATCCACAGATGCTGTCATCTTGAAAGAACCTCGAAGCAGGACTTCTATTCAACGGACACTGCACTTATAAACCACAAAAAATGCTTACTACAGTATGTCTACTTTCTTTTGAAACGCAGATATCTTTCGGCTCGGTGGCGAGGTGTTAGCTCTACACGATCTTAGCTTATCCGGTCCATTGACACTTTCAGTGCCATGTTCTCTCGTGACGTCACGTCCGCATTGCAATAGGAATGCCGGAAATATTCGGATGGCCGTGCGACTGTCCTCAGGAACACACAGGCACTAAGGGTTGTGAACTCCTTGTGCAGGGGACCGGCAAGGGGAAATTGTCGAGGGAACATAGGGGACACCAAAATAGAACATGAGAACAAACCCTTGCCGAAAAGAGTGGCTAGTGCTAGAAGGAAGAAGTAAATTGTAATCTTTATTAATCTGCTATTATAATCTGTGAAGATTGTTATGTTGATATAACATTTTACAAAACACACCGTATTGTCTACACTAAGTAAGTAGTTTTTTTCCGGACACCTTTAAATTTCTGGACAGATTTGCAGATTGCTGCCTTGTACTGCTCCATCCAAGCGCTCGCATACGAGAACCCTCGTATGGTAATCCAGAGGTCGACAATCAGATTCAAAAGTGCCTGGCTTTCCTCCTTGTCCCAATCACCTGAAGCCATGCTCCAGTAAAGGAGCACATCGTCATCTTCACACACTTTCTTCTGGAGCTTGGGTCGGTCTATGAATTGTCCACCACGCAGCTGCCTACGGACTATAAGCTCCGTAGCGAGGAACACCTGGTACACCATGTCATTCACATGCGTCGGGCCACCCCTGTCATTAGCTTTGATCCAGTCCTGTGACTGATCCTCCACATCGTCTGCCTCATCCACCAGGTCCATTATACACAGAGTTAGCTCTGCACGGAGTGGATGCGTGGACTTCCTTAGCTTCTTGCCAACAGCTCTGGGAACGTATCCTGCAGCGTAGCGAAGAGCTTTGATTTCTTCATAAGTGAGGGAGCTCTCTTCTGCACCAGACTGCACAGGCATAATGCGATAACGCTTCTTGATCATCTTGAATACAATGTCTGTGACGTATTGATAGAAGATGGGACATGCCTTGACACTGATACTTTGACTCAAGAAGCTTGTCCAGCCAGCTTTCTTTATACTCCACAGATGTACGCAACTTGTGATACTCACGCCACATCATCTCCCTTTGTACGTTCACCGATCGGCCTTCACCCTGGAAACAAGCCTCCAGAGATGCACCAAGGCTCTGTGTGAACCGAGCCACCTCAGATCTGTGTTGAGGTTGTGAAAGCCACTGCAGCAACTGTTTCGCTGTGGTAGATGCTGATGGGGATGACAGTGGCTGCAGGCTGAAGCCGTCGTCTGTCAACACAGCACTGATGGCGTTCACCAGGAGCTTGGCTAAGTGTAGCACAGAGGAGGAAATTAAAAGCCAATGGCCATAGGGAAATATCTATGGCAAATGTAGCTATAGCCATAGCGCTGTGTGTATTGATTTGTAGCTAAGAACGTATACATGCACTTACTTACCATGTTCACTACAAGCAGTGGCGGCGGTGTCAGTGTCGGTACTGGTAGTGGGACCCTCCATGATCGATTCTTTGCCTCTGCACTCGCACGTATAGCCTGCAGTGCTCTCCAAATGGAAAATTTACTCGAGGGCTAGACTACGTTATTACAAATTATTAACGATTCCGCTGTACTTCCGCCATAACGCAGAGTGGAGGTGTGAGTGCATGTGAAAACTTCTTGTTTCCAATCCCGGTACGGAGCTCTATTATCTGTTTCGACCCTTTTCCAAACCACTCAATCAACATACTGATTATACGGTAACGTGTACATACAATTAGAACGAAAGACTAACAAAGACAGGTCACATGCATGAAGCATGAATATTTATAGGGTTCAGGGTTCAGTGTGAATAGAGTTCAGGCTCAGTGTCCTAGTCCGTAACATCACCCCTCCCTCGAGGAGAGCTCGACCTCGAGCGGGTCTTGATCACCATCAGACGCTTCAGCGCAGTAACTCGTTTCCTCAGGGAGTAGCGGGTTGATCCAGCAATGTCAGCTGGTCTGACAGTCTCAGCCGTGACTGCTATCTCAGAATCTGTCTCAGCTTCGGACTCACTCTCAGGATCTGATGTTCCAGAGTGTTCATCGTCCTCGGGGCTCGAATCTTCTTCTATCTCAGAGTTCTCCACTCCAGCTTCTTCAGATTCGACATTCGGCTTTGAATTTTCGGTAGAGTTGCTTGCGTCTCCATCCAACAGTTGCCATACCAATAGTATCCAGGCGGAAACTCACTCGGACATGGGGTAACTCTGGAGAGGTGTACTCGGATTGGTTTGTCCTGGGGTGAGTACACTCTGACAACAGTGACATCAGGATCTGTGTGCGAGATAACATGGTATGGCCCATGCCACGGTCGTGACAGCTTTCGTAGCTTTCCAACTTCTTCTTGAGGGAACTTAACCAGAACCCAGTCTCCAACTTTCAAGGAAGTGATGGCTGCTTTTTGGTCATGGATGGCTTTGTACTTCCTCTGAGACTTCTTGATGGATTCCGCAGCCAGTTTGCAGGCGGTAGAAAGTGAGAGGACAAGTTGCTCTCTATAGTCGGACACGGTTGTGGGCTCGATTGACTTTGGCGGCAGCAGGGCTGCTTCGGTTGGAGTCCTACAGTCAACCCCAAAGAGGAGGAACGATGGCTTTTCTCCTCTAGCTTCATGAGGAGTGTTGCAGTAAGCCCAGAGAAGGCCAGATAAATAGCGCTCCCACTGTGAACCGAAAGTGGCTGCTTGCTTCCGCAACATCGTTTTGAGCGTATGGTTGAAGCGCTCTACCATGCCGTCACACTGTTGTATTCAGCTCTTTGATTCCTAAGAGGTCGCAAATATCTCTCATCAGAGTTTAGTACCTCGATCGGACAACAGCGCTTCAGGGACTCCGAAAAATGGAATCATTTCTTTCACCAGAATCTGAGCGATGCGGATTGCCTTCTGGTCGGGGATTGGGTAGACAAGGGGCCACTTCGTGAAAGACTAGTACGTGACAGTTCCCATCAGTGGTCTTGGGCAAGTCCATTATGTCCACCCCTACAATCTGAAAGGGACGCTCCACTGGTATAGGGTGCAAGGGAGGTCGTTTCAGCTTCCCTCAACCAGACACAATAGCACACGACGGACAATTGCGAGCAAAGCGTAATGCATCTGCATGCATCCCATCCCACCACCATCGACGCACCATCTGACGAGTACAGGCACTCTTGAAGGGACGCAAGCCGTGCGTTTTCTGTGGGGTTACGATTAGTAGTCACTTGCTTGGTGCTCTGCTTTGCATCGCTACGCCCCTTGCTCTCTGGGGCTCTGGATCGGCAGTCGCGTGCCAAGTGACCGGGCTTGTGGCACAGGAAGCACTTCCTTGGCTCCTGACTGGTGTGTTTGGCACTGCCAGCCTTGTTAGCTGAAGGAACAAAGGTCTTGTTCTCGGTAACCTTCTTTGCTGGGCGGAGAGGAGTAGACGGGGACTTGAGGTACTGCTGCCTCTTCCTGAGCTCAGCTAGCCGCTTCTCCTCATTACGGGCCGCAAGACAGAGCTCGTTATAGCTCTGGGCCCCTGACACGGCTGGTGCTCTCATGAGCTCCTGCCTCAGCCCATCCTGTAGCTGCCCGTGCAACAGCGTGTCCCGGGTCTCCAGTGACATGCCTTCCCTCCCATAGGCTACGTTGAAGACGCGCTCCAGGCGGCGTATAAACTCTGCCACCTTCTCCTCGTCTGCCTGGGAAGCATGTCGAAAATCCTGTGCCGCGAGGGTTCAGCTACCTGGGTCGAGTCGTAGGCGCAGGGCGTCTACGGCCTGTTTATAGGACTTCTTAGAATCCGCGTCAAGAAGCCCCCATTCTTGTCGAGCTGGGCCACGAAGGTGGCCTGCTAGCTGCAGCAATAGCTCTTCTTCCGCTCTTCTTCCGTCCATTCGTTCCAGGACCGAGCGCACTCGAGTAAAGGAAGCCACTCGTCAATGCGGATCTCTGGATCCTCCCCTGTAAACGAGTCTACCGGCGGCGCTTTGCCCCGTCGCGTCCTGCGCTCTGTAGGTTGGGTTACCCCTCCCCCATGCCCAGCCATTCCACTCACCGGCTCATGGGGGTCGCTCTCGCTCAGTGGGGACTCAGACCTGTGGCTAGCTCCGGAGAGAGAAGTACGACGAGATTCGGAGAGGAGCCGCTTCAATCGCTCGATCTCTGTGTCCTTCTGCGCAAGCATCTCATCGTACTGGCCAGGCACTGGCAGTTTGTTCTCCACAGCTCTCGGAACCGAGTCTTCTGTTGTTCCAACTGATGTCGCAGCTCGGCGTTCTCACCCTGCACTGCCTCAAGCTCGGCCTGCAGAGTCTCCAGCTCACCTCCCTCATGCTGAGGTTCGGAGGTAGGGAGTTCAGGAGGCTCTTCCTCAATCTCCTCTTCCACAGTCAGGAATTCTTCTTCCTCGTCTTGGAGGGTGAAGGCAGCTCTGGGTGTGCTACTATCGAGAAGCACCTGCACATTCCGCGGTTCTCGGCCAGCTTCGGTGAGTTTCCCTTCCACCATCTGTTGGATCTTGTCGCCGGCAGCCGTGGTAGGCACGTCCAGAGCCCTCGCAAGCCTCTTCAAGTGCCCAGCTGTCCAGCGCTTAGAGTTCAGCGGGATCGGGAGTCTGCCTCGCGACCGTTCGCTGGTCCCTCACTCTCCTCAAGAGCCCTCTGGGCTCGTCTCGTCCATTCCAGGGGCAAAAGTCGATGCAGCTACTCGGTTGAGGTATTAACTCACAGGCCCGCTGGTTCCAGCTTTCACCTTGAGTTAACCATGTGCTCGGAACTGGACCGTTTCCCTCCTCGCTGCGTCTCACCCCGAGAGCGATGCCTCCCGTCTTTCAGGCGAATGACAGCAGTGGAACTCTTCTGTCGGCTCCCACTACGTTCGTAAGTCGGGGAGCCAAGGATTGAACCGGATTCTGCGTCTCGGCAGGACCTCCAAATGTTACGACCCTTCTCCAAACCACTCAATCAACATACTGATTATACGGTAACGTGTACATACAATTAGAACAAAAGACTAACAAAGACAGGTCACGCGCATGAAGCATGAATATTTATAGGGTTCAGGGTTCAATGTGAATAGAGTTCAGGTTCAATGTCCTAGTCGGTAACGTATCTATGATTTAAAGCACACTTATGCTTGCTTCTTAAATGTTGAGAAAGCATTCAACACTATTTGGCTTTATGGCTTATGATATAAGTTGTGGGAACTTGGGGTTGAGGGTTGGATGTGGAGAGTTATTAAAAATACGTGTGACATTACAGAGAAGAGTGTTTTACTGGGGGGAGAAAATCTCAATATATTTCAGGAGGTGGCACAGGGTTGTAGTATGTCAGCTATCCTCTTTATTAATCAGTTGTTGGATGAGTTTGAGACGGCTGGGATTGGCATCACTATGTATAAAGAAGGATGTTGAGGTTGGGGGTCAAATGTTTGCTGATAGTTTAATTAATTAATTTAATTAACCACTAATGCTGAGGACTTACAAACTTTGATTAGCGTAGTACAGGAGTTTTGTAATAAAAAATCTAAATAATAGTTAGATATCGAGTCCAAGGGATCTACGCGATTTAGAAACCGTGAGACTATTCAAGGAGTATGTCAAGCAGTGTCCTTAGAGTCAGCCAGCTCATGCTTTCTACATGAAGCCACTCTGCCAACCAACACCATCATGTTGGTATTCCAACAAACCGTTGGGCCATTCGACCCTGAGCAAAACTGTTGCTCGTCTCTGTCAGGAAGCAGGCATTAGTGGCTACAAAACAAACCATTCATTGAGAGCTACTGCAGCTACTCGCCTATACCAGTCTGGTGTGGATGAGCAACTGGTAATGGAGCGGACTGGTCACCGGAGTCTTGAAGGTGTGCGCACTTACAAAAAGACATCAGACGTGCAGCGTGAAGCCCTTTCAGACATCCTCAACAGCAAGAAGCCCCGAGTGGATGGCAATACTAGTGCCGTTGCTGTCCCTGTGTATCCCTCTGCCAGCCACAATCCTGATCAGGAGCCCCCTGTTGCTTCCGGTGATGAATGCAGCAAATGTTCAAACCACCACAAAAAACTGTATCCCTGGAGCATTTTACTTTAATTCATGTTCATCTGTCACTATCAACATGCATTGTAATGGAAGTAATTAACTGCTGTATATACATGATTGTACAGTAAATTACTCTTGTATCAGGAACTGCACTCTGACTCTGATTCATATATATGCTTGTGATATTAATCCCAAACAAGTTACATATGTGTGCCTTGGGGAGTGGCTTCTACCCAATAGAGTCCATGCCCTGGGGGGTGGACTCTATATGTAGGGTCCACCAAGAGTGGGTTTTATGAGATTTAGAACCCTAGGACTTACCAATCAGATTGCTGTATTTTGTACAACTATACTCTAACATCAAAAAGACTACTGTACAGTTATGGTATTTTCTAAGAGGTTCGTACAGGTACATGTACATGGAAGTGGGTAGATAAAATACATTCCAAGTTACTGGTACCGTATATTAGGAGATTTTCACCGTAAAAACTTTTCGCCGGTTGCATTGGCGGCGAAAAATTAAACGCACAAAAAATTTACCATACGTTTAACGTGCATTCAAGTTTTTGCGACGTGGTGAATATTAAACAAACGAATATTTCTTCCACGAAACAAATATGTGGGGAAATTTCCCGATCTACAGTAATTAATGAGTTTTAGTTTTTTTTGCACAATTATCATGATTTGACCATGGATAAGTGCAGAGAAGAATCAGCATACATTGTCATCTGAGCTTTGTCTTTTTGGATTTGTATCCCTACGTACATGTACAGTAGTACATTTCTTTTGCTGCAGGTTCGAACGACAGGACCTATTGATATTCTTACCCACCAACCAGTGAAGGGGCGTAAGAGAGCTGGTGGAATTCGTTTTGGAGAAATGGAGCGAGATTCACTACTAGCCCACGGAAGCTCATACCTACTCCAGGACAGGCTTCTAAACTGCTCTGACAGATCATTTGTAAGTTCAGTTATACTCTTGAAGAGCTAGCCATATAACATGCTGTGAAGTGTAACTATATGCAGGGAGGGTGCAGTGTCTGGTTAAAGATGCTACATGTATACCATATCTGCTCTTTTTAAGGCGCCCTTTAAAAATATTTACGGACCTCAGGGGGCACCTTCATTAGAGCAGAAAATTCCTTGGGAATCTCAAGAGCACCTGATTGGGCAAATTTTTGGCTTTGCTAATATCAGTCAATTCATGCAATTGCCACCATGGATAATATAATGCAGTACCCATACATAAATGAAAGCACAGAAGTGCATAACCCTCGGCGTGATATTTGCAAAATCTAAGTAATTATGCTACACTTAGGCATCTAGAATGCGTTAGCAAGAGAAAATGTCACAATACAGTGTAAATCGTATGTTTTTTTTGTATTGCGTATGATAGGTTATTTGTTTTTTGTATCACATAGCTATCTTCTTTGTATATTGTCTGTTACTTTTTATTATCTCATGCATGAGCTACAAGCTGAAGGCATATATATGTACATGTCATTATAGCCTCGTACTCAGGCGCTCAAACATTTGGAAGGAGCGCCTGGTATCTACTGTTCGCGCATGCGTGAGAATTTACGGAAAAACGTCAGTAAGCACATTCGTGAACGAGCTGAAGCACATGGCAAGGAGTAGTACGGAGGTAGTATACGCTATAGTAAGCGGAAAAACTAGAAAGTAAGCAATATTCTGAGTTTCTGAGACAAAACTGGCCTTCTAATTTTCCATTTGCTAGGCTATCTTACCTCGAAAGCGTCTATCCGGGTAGAAACGGTGAACTGCTTCGTGTGATCGATTATTAATCACGGTTCTGGCTTTTGAGGCCACTTAGAGGCAAACAGGATAGAATACTTGAACTACCGATCGCAAAAACCATCGCTACAGGCGTAAACCTCGCTGCATTCAGCCTTGCAACACCAACAATAACACGGACTAGTATAGCAGTAGTATCCAAGTTCCCCAGAAAACCTGGGGAGCCGCGCATGCGCAAACAGTGGATACCAGGCCACCTCTCCACGTGGCCTGGGTACGAGGCTAATGTCATCATAACCAGCAGCTCGATACAGGACCAGAACGGAACCCCGATTCACCGTTCCAGTTCCAGTCATTAATCATTGAAATTCGTCACGCATGAGAGGCGTGTCTGACACGCCCACAGAGCTAGCTAGCCAGAGTAGTATTTTCGAGTCGTCGTATATGACGGCGTTAGAAACAGCAGCTAACCTACCAATAGTGTCCAGTAGTCATTAAAAATTTTCTGATATATCTACTGGCCGTCAAATCCGTCAAAATCGGTTGTGGTGAGCAAATAACGCTGTAACTTTCGAACAAAGTACTTTTAGCGAAATCCACGAGTCACAAACCTTCAATACTATATTTGCTTTCGATTCGTACCTTACTTTGTACCCTGACGCTAACGGCATAGGTGTTAGCGAGGGAACAGACACACACACACACACACACACACACACACACACACACACACACACACACACACACACACACAAACTGAGTACTGTAACCCTCGCTGCGCATGCGCGCCGAGGGTTAATAATACCTAGTTACAGTATAGTTTAAAGCTTCCAAGATATAAGAATGAAACATCTACTACTTGCCTGAGGTCAGCGAAGTGTTCTCCTTCAAGGATGTATGACAGACAGACAGATACAAGGACAAAACCAATTGCTTAACCCTGCTTGCGCATACGCAGCACAGGGTAAAAGTAATTACTGGGGCTAAGGGGAACCTTACTTAGAACAAGACAAATCATTTAATCTTCGAAAGAGCACTTTTGTCAGAGAGACCCCTTAGAGTGAATACGGTACACCCAAGTGGTAACATTATGTATAATCCCAGTACACATGTACCTATAGACCGGCATGGACCTAAAAAGTGTTACACTGTGTGAACAAATGATGCTAGGAAGTATACCTGTTTGTTACTACTAATTGTATGATTTGAGAGTTAATTACTGATGTAACCATGCCACTTGTCATGTATTTGTAGTTCATCATGTGATGGGATTCCTGTCCATCATACTAATTAACACTGCTGGTTATCTGCACTCACACACATGCAGAGCCGAATCTGTAAGAAGTGTGGCAGTATCGTGGCTCCCATGCTTGAGAAGTCCCCCCCTGCTGAGTCAGCACTCTCTCACATTCAACCAGAATGGAGGTGTCGTTTATGTGCGGATGGAGGACAGATCGGTGTCATCTCCGTGCCATATGTGTTCCGCTACCTGATTGCTGAGCTTGCAGCCATGAACATTCGAGTAAACCTTGAAACAAACTGATACTGTCATTTTGTGCATTTGTTTATAGCATCTCAGAAGTGATATATGGTATATGTCCCAAAAATTTGTTACAGAAATGTACTACTGCTGATGTGCTGTTCAGTCTGCAACAGTTTCTTCGGTATCAGTCTTCGTTGTTGCCTCCTGTAGTTTGAGTGTCTGTTGGGCCTGAGTGATAATTATGCAAAAGATGTACATGTATGCATATGGCGCTTCTGAGCTAAAACTGTCACATGTACGTACATGTACATAGCCAGCATAATTATAATTATGAAGTCCTGGTTAAGCTACGTTGGGTCCTATACATTCCCATGCGCGTCAAGGCGCATTGATACAGCCTCTCTGTGTAGATATGCACAATGTAATTATCAAGATCTATGCATGCTGTGCTCACATGCACTTAGACAAATGTGCACGCCATGGTAATGAAACAACAGTTAAGTAACGTGCCCATGTATGCACACTCCTCTGGTACCTCTTTCTGCATGGTTTCCAATTTCTCCAATGTTACGGACTTCAGTGGAAGAATTTTCGGTTTGCATAGTACCTGTATGGGTGTATATGGGAGGGTATGTAGCACAGTCTATCTATCAGTTTTGTTTCACTCACCATCTGGGAAGATTCTTCAGTGTATAGCATTCCTGCTTTGGGAAGAACCTCTTGAAATATCTCTGCATTCTTGTGCTTTCGCTAGAAAATGCAGAAGTCTTTAAAACTACATGGACGGCACCATCCATCCCCCCACACAAGTCCTGCACTCCCCTAGCCTTGGTCCCAGGCTCAACTTTCCTCTAAGAAAGTTGAGCCTGGGATCGAGGCTAGCACTCGATCCCCAGCGTTCATTGCACTATGTATAAAAGCAGTGTGATTATAAAGCTGGAAGGTGGAGTCAAGGAACAAGGCTATACTTGGCTGGAATGTAGAACTACAACACAAACCAGCGTACACCACGCATCTATGCACAAAGTTAACTGAATAGATCTGAGCACTGAAACAGAACAAATCACTGTCAGTTTCTTGGTAGGCCTACAGTGATAAATGCATAGTGTGTACATAAGGAGTACAAATTTCTAAAATGAAGTAGGCACACCTGCATGCAGTTGCAGTGTTGGAGGAACCAAAGAGTATCGCCCTCCCCCCTCCACCCCCGGTATAAACGTCCCGAAAACTAACGCTCTACTGACATGCTCAGTGGCGTACTTTAAATAGCAAAAAGTATCATAGTCCTTCTACTACCACATAATTAGATGGTCCTCACCGTAACAGGCATCTTTTCGCGATTAAGGTGCGTATCATTTAGAAGCATCCGCGATAAAATTGGCGCGAAACATTCAAATTTGTCGGGCAGCTGGTCGCTGATCGGGAAGAGATGCTCAGGAGAAGGAGATCGTCCCTGGTACCTGATAATGAGCGGGTGCAGAGTCGCAGGGCGAAGGGGGAATACACAAGAATCAAATTCAAAGAGGTTAGATAGTGTCAAGTGCCTGAAAAGGCAGTGATCCATGTGATGTTACTTGGGTGTGTATCCAAGAATGATACAGTTAGATCGCCTAAAGTTTGCATACCTATTGACACGGTACTGGTAGCCAAGAGCTTAGGACACATCACAAGTCTCGATTTTCCTTAAATCCCCCCCCCCCCCCCCCCCCCAGTTTGACAAGCCATTAAAGACACTACGTTAGCATGTAGTCTCGCGTAGCCAGACTCTCGACAAGAAAGTTAGAGTCTGGTACAGACGCCGTAGTGGACCTGTCAATCTGGAATGCGGACTGTGTGATATGACGACATACGCAGACAATCAACAAAAGAGATCCTGCAGTGAACCTGCTATCTGATTGGTCAGGCCATACTAATGACGTAATCTTTTCATGACGTTTTACAAAGCTTAAATCTGATTGGCTCGCAATGTGCATTGCGAGACGGACAAAACTACTAACGGTATCTGTACCAGACCCTCCGTTTAACGCGAGGGGCGGGGTCCCCCAGACTAGTTAGCATGTACATTTGTATAGGAAATGCTCGCGCATGCGCACTCATGAAATAGTAAATAGCTTGAAAATAAAGCACAGTAGCCAGCTCTTGGAGAGTGCGGCCCAATGACAGTATGCAGTATTCAGTCACGTGATGAATGAAGTATCCAATTATGAGCGAAAAGCGATTTATGTATTCTGAGAAACATCACTGCACAGCACTTTCTGTCTCTCTTCGAGATCTTGCTGTCACAGCCTAGACAGAAGCATCTGACTCCATCCTGCTATTGCACCGTTTGCGCTTGGACGAGAAAATGTAATTTGGTAATTATCCCATGCTGGTGCTAACATCATGTGACTGTTGCATAACTAATTAAATTCCTGGGCAAGGAATGGCAGTATGGCAAGTCCCCAGATCACTTTGTGGAACTTGGTCTGGCAAGACTAATAAACTATACACAAGCAGGCTTCATAGGTGGGGACTGACTATTTCATGAAACAGAAATTGCGAGCTGCATGTAAAGTGTGGGGAACCTTGGGATTGCTATTAGCTAGCTGCTTATCAGCCTAACCTATGGTAACCCTAACAGTGAGCGGTTTAGTCTGTAATTTCAGTCCATTCGGTTCTGTTTTGTGGAATAGTTCTCGTACAGGATTTTTTTACTGCAGTTGGAAAGATGCGCGAGACAAATTTCAGAGCCATGCCCCCTAGGGGGGTTCACGTACACAAATGTTTAGGTGCTCTAAGGTTACAATACTGCTGATACGTGGCTTCTTGGGTTCCAAGCAGCTGAGGTAGTTATTAAATTTCATGCCCCCCCATACACACACACTTTATAAATTGGAAATGCAATACCAGAGAGCAAAGTAGCATAATTAAGTTTGTACTTCTGTATAGGCATTGTGTAGTTCAGAGATAGACTACATTGATACTGAGATCACAGGACAATCCTTGGCCGTGCCTAAAGTATTTCATGTCATACTCATGTAATATTGGAATTTCACTTTATACAGAAGGGGGTGGCCTACAAGAGTACGAGTATGCAATGCATATGCATATGTAGTAATGTAGTAGCCTCGTTGCCAGGCCTCCACTCAGCTTGTGTAACTTGCTGTACGAAAGACCTTCTTTTGGGGAGAGTCTGGGAACGATGCTACGTATGTACATGCATGGGCATGTGTACTGATTGAACCATTACATCATCATAAGGAGCCTTGCATGTGTATGTTGAGCTCATTTTGACAAGTACATGTTATTGGTAAACTGCAAAGTGAAGTTTGGCTGTACCAGAATAGTGTTACATCCCTGCTTCCTTCCACTCCTGCACCTGCAGAGTCCTTGTCCAGAACCTGAGGCACCACGTAGAAAGAAACTAGATCTCACTGACATCAAAGTGAACCTGCTGTACGAAGAAGCATCAACAGCTACAGAGTCTCCAAAAAGGCTACGCGAAGGTAGCATTAGTCCTCAGCCTATCAATCTCCGACCTAGCAGTATACTGGAAATTCAGAGGCACCTAACACCTCAAATAGCAAAGCGGCAACCCAGGATTGAAGAGCCTCCTAACTCAGCAGCTGCAGAAATTGGTAATTGGTGGGCCATACATAAATACATGTATGTACATGTATGTGTGTAGTTAATATTTTGCATACCAAAGAGTTTGATTACAGCTAATTTCATACGCAGTTGTGATGTAATATACATGTATACCTTAATTTGTGACTATTTGAAGTGACAAAATTTCGTGAATTCAATTGGGCATAGAGCAGAGATAAATTATAAGGCCCTTATAATGCACTATGTCGCAAAATTACGTGTAAATGTGCTTCGTATAGGTATGTGTCCTGTTGTGCGTATGCATGTACACGTAAATGCATAGCGGGACTGCAGGAGGCACACGGTGTGTATGACTGTGAATACATACATGTAAACCTAGCTAGCTTGAATATACAAGTAATAATGCTTGCGGTACAACATTTAGTGTACAATCACCACTAAATTAATACCTGCAAATAGCAGTCACCATAATCTATGTACATGTATATGTACACATAATATAGAGATACGTTCATGCACCTTGCAGCTCTTGAAGACCCTGATGAGAAACGACCACCGTCTGTTGTGATCAGGTCCATGTGGGACAATGTTGTATCATGGATGAAGATGGCAGTTGATTTCATTGCTTCTGACAATCCTGCTGAGGCAGATCCAACAAACACCACCCTATCTCCATGCCAGGTGAGTCTAGAATAAATGTTTTGATACATGTACGTATTTCATAGCCTCATTTTCTGGTTCCTCTATACAAGTAGCGCATCGAGACAAATTTATTACTGACTAATAACGTTGCTTTATGTGTTTTGTATAGAAGAGCTCGCTAAAGAGGCCACTTAGTGAAGAGTACAGTGAGGGGCCCTCTCACAAGATTGCCAAACTGTCATTTGGCGAAAAGACCACTGAGGCTCAGCCTAAAAGAAGATGTGGAAAAAAGAGTAAAATCTCTTTTAGGCCACCTCGAAGGTCTACTTTCAGGTACAGTACATATGTAAAAAATACATAGCTCCTGATGTGTAATCATACATTTTTACGTATGTAATATTATGTAGGTCCTCTGATGCTGCTGGTCTTGGTCAAATTCTTGCTCTTGAGCAACATCTGTCTACAAAACAGGGAAGTATGTTGTTCAATTCTCCAACGGCCATCCTAGCTCAGAATCTATCTGGCCGTCTGGCTATTCAGTCTCCTCAAGGCACTCGAACCTCCAGTGGCACATCGCTCTTTAGCTCGACTAAGAAGTTTCATTCAACCGATGATGGTCTCAATTCTATTCTTGATGAAACTCCCAATTCCACTCCAAGGATGATGGCTGGAACAAAGAGAATTAGGCGCCCAGTTTTGAGGGAGTTCTATGGGAGCAGTGTTAACAGTCCCAATCTTGACAAAGGGTTGAGGAGGAGTCCACGGTTGGCAAGTCAGTGTATAACAGTCTTGTTGTTTTTCAAATTTATACAGTGCTGGATACTATCATGGAATACAGCAGTACTTCATGTATAGAGTATTCTACAATCTGCATGACTAAACAAAAGTACAATGTTTATTACTATCCTTTGTAGAAAGAAGTACTGTACCAATGAGAAAGGAGAATGAGGTGACAGAGGAAAGCGTTGGTACAATCCCACTCCCTCCTCCTCCGCCTCCAATTCCAACTGCTCCACCCACTCCCCACATCCCACCTCCTCCTCCGACCCCAAGACTTCCAGATTTGCCAGCAGTGGATGGTGGTGAGAGCGTAGGATCAGAACGCAACGAACAAAGAGATCTGCTTCAGAAGATGCAGCACAGACTGAGGACCAGGATGAAGAAGGGAGGTGTGCCGATGGTACACGCAAAGGCAAACTTGACAGTGAAACTTGATGTAAAGGTACATGCATGTACTTAATCCATGTAGTTAGTTGTTAAGGTTACGGGATACTGGCCCGCTTTGATTTAATAAGTAGTGAGTGAACAATGAATATCTTTGCAACTATAGGCCCTATGGCCACGATCTTTTCAGCATTTATTCATGGCTACTAGTTGTGTACTCAGTACAGAAAGCTTGTCTGTGAGCCCCTCCCTTGTTTAGAAAGCGGTAATGGAAGTTCCAGCTGTTCGCAATAATTTTTCTCGCCAAAAATCGCTGAAGCCACTGCTGTTACAAGGCCATTACAGCTCTCTAAGGATTCCTTACTATATTTATGAGGGACTGACGAAGGCTTTTTGAAGCAATTATCTATATCAACAGAATGGCAAGTCAATAGGTATGGCTCTGAGCACTCTGGACCCCACTTTCTAAGGTTTAAGAGGCTGTATCTCCTGTATCAGAGAGAAACTACAAAAAAAGCCTCCGTCAGTCCCTCGTGAATATAGTGAGGAATCCTTAGAGAGCTGTAGTGGCCTAGTAACAGCAGTGGCTTCAGCGATTTTTGGCGAGAAAAATTATTGTGAGCAGCTGAAACTTCCATTAGCGCTATCTAAACAAGGGAGGGGCTCACAGACAAAGTTTTCTGTACTGAGTACACTACTAGTAGCCATGAATAAATACTGAAAAGATCGTGGCCATAGGGCCTATAGTTGCAAAGATATTCATTGTTCACTCACTACTTATTAAATCAAAGCGGGCCAGTATCCCGTAACCTTAAGTATATTTCATTTAAAGACAATGTGCACAGTTGTAGCTTTGATCCAGATCTTTACTATGAATGTCTGTGGAGTGAAGGTTGAGAAGCAATCCATTACTAGTGTAATGGACCATTCTGCAACACTTTGGCCATATTAATATCAAATAGAAGTAACAATAAGGGGATCCCAGGAACCAAAGAACCATTCATCTCAGAGCTGCCCCAAAATGAATTTTTTTTTTGAATTAGATAAAACCAAGGAGATACGTAAGCTTCCCCCGAGCATGAGTATAACCTAGGCTATATGTACTTATACCACATTACATCATCAACAATAAAAATGATTGGCTAAAAAGTATGGGTTACATAGGTTCATAACCCACACTTTTATGCCGTTGCTACGCAGCGAAGATTGTACGCATGCGCAACGTGGTATAAGTTAGATAGACCACACCCACTCGTGTGTTATGCGCTATAACCCACTTGTTTGCATTTATCCCTCGGCTTCGCCTCGGGATAACCGCAAACTCGTGGGTTATATAGGCGCATAACCCACTCTTTGGCGTGGTCTATCCTATACATGTACATGTATGTATATGCATGTAGGGTTTCATACAGTGCCACTATAGATATGTACATGTATCAGACCTGATTAGAATTATTTAAACGGTGAATACTCCAAAGTGGCTTCAGAAATAATGCCAGATGATTGAAAAAATGCACTGGGGGATACTCCAAACCCCCTCTAGTGTACATGTAGCTCAGGTCACTGTAGCCCCCTTTCAAAATCCTGGGCATGTAAGTATTTATAATTATTTATGTATTTATGTACGTACATGTATTGCCTATACAGCTGAAACAGTGGGCTGAAATTCAAGCCCATAGTCGAAAGATAACACTGGAAGAGTTTCTCTCATTGGCAGAGCGAAAGAAGATGGAAATACAAACCACATTAGAGGTACTATATGGAATATATATTCAATCTTGGACCCATTTACGCATATTATGTATACTTAACCAACTCTCTCTGTAGAGTCTGCAAAGTGAAACTCCAAATAGCATGGAAGCTGTTGTTCATGTGGTGGAAATACTGCAGGAGGCCTCCCAGTGGTTTCCAGGAGGAAGCAGGGAAATGAAGGTGCTCGAAATAGATAGCTTTTCCTAAAGTTCTGTGCTTACACATTCTATTCTTACACATCAGGATCAGATACCTCTGTACAAGGTGCTAGAGAGGAAATTGGAAATACTGAATGAGTATGTGCAGGTGGGCATTACAAATATGCAGTTACTTTTCAGTGCATACGTACATGTACCTGGTGCTGTTCTTCTTTCATACATGTTACATGTTCTATTGCTCAGATTTCCAGTGAAATGAAAGGAGCCAGTATTAGTAATGGACAACAGATCTGTCATTCGGGCATCCATAATCTACTGGCTCGTTTCAGGTGATATTTCGCGATATTCAGTGATGCACTAGCGGGGGAGCTTCATCCCCAGCCCCCCAACTTCTAGTTCTGGGTAGAATATGGTTACACACAGGCTGATCTAAGACAAGTGTTATCAGGTATCCATGGTATCTATGTGCTTCTTTACGGGGTTTATGTGGACGTATGTCGTGTATAGAGTTTTTTGGCAAGGCTAGTGTTGTTGTTGATCACTAAACTGATTTACTAAACTGATACAGCAGCATTTAGTTTCATGTACCTGTGCAAATAGAGCAGTGGAGTCTGCATACATGTATGTATATGTGTGCATGTACTGCAGAAGGTACTTATAGTTGTCGTATAAGGTGACTGTATACATCACAGCACTTTACATTATATCTGCTCTAACTTTAGGGAGGAATTTGATGTCAAACATCGTCATTGGGGAGCAATCATTCTCACAAATGCCGAGTACGTATATCTCTAGCTGTTACTAGCCTCGTTCCCAGGCTCTAGATCTACTGCCCAGCTTTTTTTTCACATATAGTAAGAGCCTGGGAACGAGGCTAATCTGATACTACCCTTGTATGTTACTTGCAATCCTAACACACTGCTACATGCATCATGTGCATACGTAGCATTGGGTAATCAGTATATACTACATGTTGTGGTATTGTTCATTTTACAGATCCTGGACGAAGCTTGGTCTTCCTATAAGTTGTAGTCTCATTGAAAAATCTCGACACTACTTGTGCTCTCTGGTGGTGAGGTTTGTGACTCTCACTTTGGAAGAAGCAGCAAACATCAGTGGAACCCTGGTGTCCATTAAGTCAGTCAGAGCAAGCCAGGTACGTTGTGCTTACATGTACGTACCAGTACCAATACTATTAAAGTGTGTATATGAATATGGCCTTACCCCAGTATTCATGTTCACAATATAATACGTAGACATAGACTCCTATTACATTACTAAATTCAAAAGCATGTACGTATACAGGGATGAAAAGAATGTCTAATTCCCTTTTGTGTAGGCAAAAGAAAAGCTGAAAGATTCCCTAAGCCTCTTGCTGGATGCCGAGCCCTACTTTAGTACCGGTGGTACATGCGGTTCTGATCCTGATATCCTGGACTCTGATGCCTCTCACCAGCCACTGCAGAATGACTACAGTCAACAACTAGTGCTGTCTCTAGCAATTGATGTATCCCTAGCACACATTAGGATCTCAATGGAGCAGTTTGAGGGAGATGTGTGTCAAGGTGCAAGACAGGTTGGTGTAGTTTGAGATTGCATGCAGCAACTGAAACTTCTGCTAGCTGGTGTGCACTAACACATGTTGGTGTGACCCTGTCTTGGGGTCCATGTACACTCATGTGCACTAACACATGTTGGTGTGACCCTGTCTTGGGGTATTGGTAAACATGTGCACATGTACATACAGCTAATTAAGGTGCTGGTGCAGGCCACAAATGGACTGTACTCAAGCTTGCTAACCCTATTTTCTCTAAGACTCACTGTGAAGGCAAAATGCCTGGGTATGAGCTAGGTTAGTTTCAAGGACATGTGGTAGTTGTGAAAATTACACTGTATTGAAAGTACATTCAACTCACCTGTACTTGTTTCCTTATGGCATACATACCATGTAGGTAGGTATGCCATAAGGAAACAAGTACACATACCTACATAGTATGTATGTCATAAGGAAACAAGTACACCTGTGGGTTGAATGTACTTTCAATACAGTGTAATTTTGCATGAACACTGCAACAGCAAACTAAAAATGGTAGATAGTGTAAAGTTTCTAAGGTGAGTGAGTTGTACAGTAGCCACATAAGAAATTTGCTGAGCACTTTATGTACATTGATTAGGCAGTCAACTCAACAATATAAAATTCCACACACAATTAAGAGTGCCTGTATACAATTTTTTTATGTGCATGAACTGATAAGCAATTGTATGTATGTTCTGACTTACAGGAAGTTTGTGAACACTTTGAGTGTGTTCTGAAGATTCTAAATCTGCTAAAAACACTGGCATCAAAAGTATCAGACACAGAGACCGTCAGAAATTCAGGTCAGAATTTCTAATAAATATGGTGTAGGCACAACATTAATTAATTCAGTGTTTTTCATACGCAGGAGTTTTCAATTCACTGCAAAAAGCAGACCTTCTAAGCTCAGCTGTGTACAGCTCGTGTGTGAAGCTCATCCAACACATAGCAACCAGGGCTCAGATTCATGTGTCACAAGAAGACAGCAAGGAAGGCTCCAACAGAGAGGTCAGTAATAATGGAAATTCGTAAGTAATCCTATAACATGCATAATATTATACTTATTTTGGTAACCAATATTCCCAATAAGTATCATCAACAAATTGATTGTTGAGACAGTGCTACAGCAGAACAATCAAGAACTGCAAAAGACGACATTTACTCACACCCCTTAATAATACTAGCATGTATGCCCATGCACACCTCTATTCTAGTCTTTCTTGGTCTGAGGGCAGTAGTAAATACTGACTGATAATTAAAATACTGTTGCCACAGTGCTACCAGTGACTATAGTATAAGATCAGGCAGAGTTTAATGTTTTAGCTATACTTCTCCACCTACATGTGTAGCTGTAATTATGACATACACACCTTTTGTTGGCTAGGTCGTCTTGTGGATGATGTTCGGCTGCAAATATGTAAACTCCACCCTCGAGGTATTGGGCTCGGAGGAGGCAGATGAAAGAGGTGTGCAAACGTTACTTTTAGACTTGCAGCAAATGGAAACTTTACTTCCAGATTTATAATTTAAACTACAAATGTATCAGTTGGAGTTACATGTACCTGTATAACCTGTACATGTACACTTTTAGAACTGTGAGTATACAGCAGTTTTAATGGTTTGTGCAGTTTCTTTGTTTTATAGGTGTTTGTATAATATTATTGACATAAATACCATACTGAGGACCAAGGGATTACACAGTTAATTCATTAATTACACTACCTAAACAGGGATGATTAATCACAGATGAAAATTTTAGCGTCCAAAGGGTGCACAGCTCAAGTGGTTATTGACCAAGAACTGATTTTGACCCCCCCCCCCCCCCCCCCCCCCTGATGGATCTATTCTGCAGATTATACTGAGAGAAAGAGGCGGTCCCTATTAAAGCCATTAGCGTTTCGATCTCTCGGGGAAGGAGCTTCAGTAGTCGCGGGCCAGACTATCAAACCATGGATTCTATATATCGCTCATAAGCTTTAATAGAAAGTCTGGTTCGCGAGTCTTAGAGCGGTCTTCTTGTCGATGGTCTTGACTAGTCTCGTTCCCAGACCCTCCACACAAGCCCCGTCGAAAATTAGGGACTTTTTTTATGGGGCATGTGTGGAGGGTCTGGGAACGAGACTAGGTCTTGACGGCTACCTCGCTCGGCTCGGCTTCACGGCAACGTGTAAGGTAAAGCGGGGTAATTCTGACATAATTTTAACCGCGGGGGTAATTCCGACACTGGAGTGTAGTTCCAGTTTCATAAAAGTTAAAAAGCTAAAAACCGCTATGCATATAGCTGTCCTATTGAGCTATACTGAATCAAAAAAATCATCGCCTAACTCCACAGTACGCTGGAGATATAAGCGCAACTGTCGGAATTACCCCGCCGTTGGAATAGCCCCAGCCCCGCCTTGCCTTACCACACGTACACACCCACGGAGCCCGGGGCGTGTGTGGTGGGCAGGGATTCGGTGCGGAGGCGGAGTTTAGTTTCTATTTGGTGCTCACTCAAAGGAAGCAAGATCAGGGGAATATAGTATCTCTGGCAAGATGCCACTCCCGAGGTGCTTCTTCAGTATCACAATCAATGGCGTTCCCTGTGAGTTTTCCGGTATATTACGAAGTTTATGTTAAAGGGAGATTCTCAGTTGGCTAGTAGCCATCTTGAGATTCTTATTCATTGGAATAAGGATACGTAAACCTCCAGTTTTTATTGCAATGTTGAAACTAGTAGGAGGATCCACACGTATCTCTTCCATTGGTCCCTCTCTTACATATTAATTACTGTACGCTGCTAGTGTTTGACCAGTTACGAGCCACGCTGCATGTGTTTGTGTCTCGCCCTTGCTCGGCAGTGCTCATGACAGACCAGAGGGAGAAGGCATCACAGATACATGTGTATAGCAGCTGGGATTGTACTAGTCTTGTTCCCAGACCCTCAGGCATAGTTGTACGTAGAGCGAGCTAAGCGAGTGGGAGGGTCTGGGCAAATAACTTACCTGGGAGTGTAGCAGGGACTGGAAGGCAAATGTGAGCATTGATGAGGGGAAACCACTTACTGTCAAGTAAGAGTGGTTAGTGTAACGTGTGGTATGTTGTGAAATATGGAGTTTTCTTTTGAAGTTATCACACATGCTGTGACGTGGGCTAAGCCACAAAAAAACGCTGGGTTGAACAAGTTCAAGGTCGAGCAAAGAAAGGTTTTTTTTGTGGCACTACCAACTGGCTTTGGTGAGTGGTTTTGCTATGCTTTGTACATCACTCGCAGTGTTCAACCACCTTCGTTCAAGCAATGAAGCGTCGATTGTAATATGTGTATCGCCACTAACTGCTCTAATGATGGAACAGAGAGCCAAGTTCACGGTGCGTGGAATACCTCTTTCTTCAAATTAAGGTCCTCGCCAAATTTTCCCACTATACAGTATAACCAGGCATATAAGATCGAACAGCCACTAGCGCTTACGTATTAACCGTAACCAACACATTGCAAACTCTTCAAGAGATGATAAGCTTTCTGAGAGAGTAAAGAAATCCCCCCCCAAAAAAACGGGACCCAGCTGGGGATTGAACCCAGGACCTTCTGAATGCTAGTCAGATGCTCTTACTAATTGAGCTACTTGAGCCCCTTGGCAACATCAAGGCCTAGGGAAATACTGTACATACTCCGTAGCTAAAATAGTGTCTATATTAACAGCCCCTTACAACCCATCATGCACCAATCATACCTGCTTTGTTGCATGACCAGCCTTCAACTCTAGTGAGATGACACTCTGGATGAGGTTCACCTTGTCATTCCTTTTTTTCAAAAGAATACAGGCACATAGCACACGGCAGGTATGACATCCTCGCGTTCACACTTAGAAGCTTGTAAGAGGGCCACGAGTGTTGGTGGATTCCGTTGTAGTTTGGCCCACACTGTCTCCCACGTAAAGTGCTCCAGTGCTGTTTTGATTTCAGCCGGAGGATGGAGTCATGGGCACACCTGCTTTATTTCAGCTCTAACTGTCCCATGTCAGATTGCAGTGACAAGTTCAGGCCACAAAATGTTTTGCTTATACATGTAGCTGTCGTTGCGATGGATTGCCGATTTCCACGTACGACATGCCTCCCTAGCTTTTTCAGTGGCAAGTCAAATGGAAGTAGCTTGGCCTCTTTTTGTAGCCTACCACTACTTGCATGCGCCACTCAAATAGAAGAGCTGATCGCCTCATGCAAAATCCAGAGTAATTAGGCTATGCAAATGAGTTTGTAATTTAATTCATACTTACCGTCACTGCTGGTGATCTTTTATCCTCGGCCACCTGGAAAAAAAAACAGCCTCCTACAAAGCGGGGCGTTTTGTAGCAACCTGCCATCTTGGTCTCTTGGCCTGTGTTCCGAGTGCCTAAAGCTGAACTCC
>CBDBCZ010000010.1:0-439365 GCA_965203295.1 Nitrospirales bacterium
AAGACAAATAACACTTAGGAAAGTGCAAGCTAGTTAACTTAAGAACTTTGTGTATGACGTTTAGTTTTTACTCACACTCAGGATCCTCAATAGCACGCCTCATGTTTTCAACCTCTGATATGGAATAATCCGTTCTGAGCCCTATATAATACAATAACTATTTAACCGATTATACGATAGTTTTTTTGCCTCGTTGGCAAAAACTGTTTGTAGCTGCTAAACGCTGGCAGACCGCTACAGGCAACGTGGTACCATGGTGAAGCGCGATGGAAGGGCTTTCCAACGGCGCCAAGATCGCCTGGCTGTCACCACTCTGGACGAAGATAGCATGCTACATCTCACGCGGTAAGTTATTTTTGTTAGCGGTAGCTACCGACGCTTGGCCATTATCGGATCTTTCTGTCACTTTGTGATAGAAGGGACAAGTAATGGCTAAGCCTAGGTGTAGGCATGTGTGTATAAGTGGCTCGCTACTATTTATAATGGTAGCAGCGCTAATAAAGCTTAGTTTTTCCTGGGTAGTGAGACCGAATTTTTAGCGCCTGGAACCCGAGTAACAGTGTGTAGTGGAAGCTGAATAAGTGTGTTGGGTAATCTAAGTCAACAGTAGCCATACACTGAGGGAGGGGGGTAAGAGAAAGACAACGGAATGCAGTGTGATCCACTGAGTCATTGCTCTGCTCCCACTAGGCGCTTGTGCCACTGCAAGAAGCAGTCGCTAGAGGGGTCTCCACTGTGACACAGCCACACATTACACTCCCGACAGAACCAGCTCGTGTCTGTGCGCTGGTGTGACTTATTGCATTGCGCACACCGTCCCCTCAGCTTCTTTGTCTGCTGCACGTCACTCTGTTGCTTGATGGGAAAGTGTCGCAGAGGAAGGGGATGAATAGCAGAGGAGGTACGGCCTGGTCTGCGACGGCTGCAATACTCGCCGATGAACTGCGTTGCCAGTGTTAGGCGAAAGCCCTTCACTCTAGGGACTGTGGGGTGAGAGCCGTAGTGTTTGTACATGATGAATGCATTGGTAATGGCCACATCGTACAGGAAGTAGAAAATGTATTTGTAGAACTTCCTGCTCTTGGTACGGCAGCTGTAGTAGCTGCGTATCTGATCACCCCGGTCTACTCCTCCCATGTAGGCATTGTACACGATGATGGACTCCGGGCACGACACGGGGATTCGGGAGCCATCAAGTTGCCGCCTCTGTACTGTGCCAGAAGCTTGGGGTTGAGTGCAGGTCGACATCACTGTCACATTCTTCCGATCCTTCCAGACGCTTGCAGTGACCATTCCCTTCTGCACACTCACGAAGTCACCCCTTCAAAGATAAGTAAGCAATTATACACCTAATTACTTATACTCGATGCATGCAAAGCATTGTGGGACGAGCGAGAGTAAGCCCTCACCCATTGTGGTGTGGCCTGTTGACGGTCTGTAGATTGGCATGCAAATATGGCAGTTTTCCTAACTCAAGCCCTCCCCTTGTGTAGCATGTTGGCAACCTGAAGCCTGATTCCCCTCTCCTGCTATTGCCTAGTGATAGTCTCTCTATCTTGTACAATGTACAGCCGTGCATGTGGGCACAAACACTGTGTGGCCACGTGAACAGTTTGAATGTTGTATTGGATAATGTATGTGTACGATATGCAGTGTGGATCATACGTACGTACGCATAGACAAATTCTCAATTGAACACAGTATTGTGGAGCTTACTCCCGCTCGCCCAATTATACCTATTTCCTCTCTAAATGTCTGTTTGGTGCAAGAGTTTAATCTCTGTAAGTATAATATTGCTTACCTCTTTGACAATTTCACTTCCTTTAGTTGCTCAGGAAATCCCCTCCGGTCTTTCCTTGCTGTCCCACAACTGTAGATCCCGTCCTCCACCAAGCCAGCAAGGAGATCGTAGCTAGTGAAGAAATTGTCAAAGAAGACGTGATGGTTCTTCCCCTTGAGCTGAGAAGTGAGTGACTTCACAACACGAGCACCTTGCCCTTTCTCCGCTACGGCACCCTTGCCCGTGTAGATGTCAAACTTTGAGAAGTAACCGTTGCAGCTGTCACCTAACACCCACACTTTGATGCCTCTCTTGATGGGCTTCATGGGCATAAATTGCTTCAACGATGAGCGCCCCTGAAACTTAATCATCGCCTCATCAACAGCAACTTCTTTGTGGGGGTTGTACAACTCCGCAAACTTCGACGTGAAGTAGTCGATGATGGGGCGCACCTTGCCGAGGCGATCGTACCCTGGTGATCCCTGAGGCGAAAGAGTAGCGTTGTCAGCGAAGTGCAAGTATCGTGACAAATCCCGGAATCTGTCGCGAGAAATCCGGTCAGCAATCGGTGCGTAGTGGAGCAGTGGGTCTCTCTTCCAATAATCATCTAGAGATGGTAGTTCCACAATGCCCATGAGGATAGAGAAACCCAAGAAAGCCTTTATGTCAGCAGCCGTCACCTTGACCCACTTGGTGTACTTCTCGTCCCCCATGGCCTCCCTTGCGTATCGATTGCTCTCCTCCACAATGAAGTCCACAAGGTCATCAGGGAAAAAGAGTTCGAAGACATCAAGTGGAGACTCTGGGACAGCAACTGTTGGACCCGTAGCGGAGGAAAACGGCTGGATGGAAATGGACGTGAACTTGGATGACCATGTTTCAGGTAAGGAGTGGCTAGGGGATTGATGGTTGGGGCCTGGTTCCGGAAGGGATGGCATACTACTCCGAGAAGGGGTTGGAGGGTCTAGATCTGGCGCCGGGAAGGATTGCCCAGTCCCTTGGCTAGAAATGGGAGAGTCCAGCTCTGGAGAGCTGGGACATTCGTAGTCGTCAAGATCTGAAAAGTCACCATCTCTCTCGTCTTCTCCTAGGATCGAAAAATCATCGTCACTTCCATCCATCATGGGCTCATCAAGATCATCATCCTGGTCTTCTACCATCATGAGGGCCTCCACAACCTCCTCTGCTGACATGCAGGCTCTTTTGGTCATCTTGGTTGCCACTATTTTTATAATAAGACAGCGCATGTAATTTGTGATCGAGCTGCAATTTTTAGTCTCACTGTCCTGAATCCATACAGTGCTCATCTATAATATTATTCATAGCATTACTTACCACAGGAAGCGCACTGAAGATATACAAGTGCTCGCTACTCGGAACTCCTCCTTTGTAGTTGTAGCGCTTGGAACAGTGATAGCGTTTACAGCTGACGCAAAAATGCGTCTACCGCGCTTCGCGTATGTACACGCGTGACGCAAAAATGCGTCTATCGCGTATAATCGGTTAAACAAAGGAAATAGTGGTAAAAAGCATCAACACTAACCTTCTCCAGACTCACTGGCAAGTGTGACAGGATCACTCTTGCTTCTCTCTCTAAGAGAGTCACTTTCACGGTTGGCTTCTGTAGTATCTTCTCGGGGCTCAACAGCAACTGGGTCATTGCTAGGGTCTTCCTGGATGTTACTAGCAGGGAAAAGGCTGGCCGATGCACCGTCTTCTTGGCTGTCAGCGATCGGGTTGATCGGTAGCGAAGGCTTATCTTGATCCGTGGGATCACGGCTGGTCACATTAGGGTCCTGGCCAGCTCTAACACTGCTACTACCTGCATGCATGAACATATTTTTGTGTACTTATGTGAAACTGTTATGAAATTATGTGTAGGACATACCCTGACCACCATTTTCCACTTCCATATCAAGGACCTTCCTCACTGCAATACAATTTTCCGTCCCTGCAAAGGAAACAATATATAAATAAACAAGGGCTTTTCTATAAACATTCTTCCGATTTATTTGCTAAAACGTACGGGAAACAGTGAATTTCACTGAGGCACAGAAGGTATCACCTGCCACCTGACATTCATAGGAGCCCTCTCTATTTTCATATAAGATAGGAGTATCTCCCTCACTGATTGGAGTCTCGTTCCGCAGCCAATGATACTCAGCCCTGGAGTGGTAGCCCGACAAGGCAATACTTGCCATCGTGACCATATCGTCAGCTTTTGAAGCATAACACCCACTCCAGACTCTGAAGCTGCTCTCTGTAAAGTAATGTAACGAGAGAACAAAGTAGAACCCTAACCTAACAATATATAATATATGGAACGTACCTCCGGTAGGGGCTGTGTAAGATATCTCCCCACTTTCACAAGAAACGCTCTCAATGACTTTGCAGATCACTTCATCACCTAAAATAATATTTTAATACATTAAAAAACTTTTTAGTCAAGATTAATGACACAAAACTACCTTGTTCAATGCAATAAAGATGGTAGCCCAGATGGAGTGGATTTTTGTCAAAAATTCTGAAGTGGACCCCTGGTGAACTGGCAACGAGATCTCTCACTCGGTACATTTCATCAATATCCTCCGTTAGTTCCCATGCCCGAATATCTTCTTGCGTCTGCCCAGATTTAAAAGAGTACTTACGAGAGTACTCAGACTGGGTTCGCTTCATGAACTCCACTCGAAAGTACCCTTCTGGAGGAGCTGCAATGACATACTCATATTCACATCTACATCACAATTGTGTAAGGGAAAGAGTATATATACCAAAAGGATCATCCTGTGTGGCTATGTCAGGACTGGCAGTCACAGCTGTGCCTGCACCTGTATCAGATCCTATGCAGAGAGAAATGAGCTCGAATAATACACTATTAACAGAAGTAGTCATCGTAATTAAATAAACCTTGCGCTTCTGAATCCACTTCAGCACTACTCTCATCATGAGGATCATCTTGCGGTGCACAACCTCTAATCGAAATGAAAAGAATATTTAGTAGTTTGTATAATTACACTTTTTATTGCATATATATATATTGTGTAGTGATTAAAAGTCAGACAGTCGCTTGTAATGTGGAGAGTTATAATTACTGTGTTAAATTCTCATTCGGCCTTGATTGGTTAATATCCACTACAGGTAAACTGCGTAAGGTCCATCATTACTACATATTATCCCTAAAAAAAGAAGCCACACACAAATTAATACTCACTAGCAGGCATCTTCACACAGTACAGACGGGCTCGCGATGGGTAACGAATATGCGACACCTGCAGATAATTGCCCAGGCTCCATGGAATCACCTGCACTGAGCCATCTAACCCCTGCACTTCAAAAGACTCGCGCTTGATCGACACACCGGACCCATCAGCTATATAAAAGGTGTCGCCGTCTGTGACATCGGGCCACACAGCTCTCTGGCACCTGTCCTTCACCATGTCATAGCACAAGTCACGATGAAAGGACACTTTTAGCAGGTTAAAGGAACGATCAAAGGTCCCACGTCTATTTCCGATATCATAGATCATACGGCCACAGGATATCTGCAACGTAATTGACCAATAGCTATTAATTATATTCTTCAACCCATTCAAGAATAATATGGAGAACCTCTGAGAAGCAGTCTGGACATGAGTCTAACTAATCAGGGTATAGAGATAATGCGCAGACTTGGATGCATTCCCCCAAAAAATGGGTTGTGCTTACCAAACTGGCTTCAAAAGGTTTTTGTTATCATTGTAGCTCAAATCAATGGGAAAATTGGATGTGCCAAAAATAAATGTGTTAAAAACAAATTGGTGCATAGCAGCTGGAAGCACAAGCTCTACGCTTACCAACATCTGCCCAGCCAAGGCATCACTGTCAGCTGACCCCTTCTTTTTGCTCGTCTTCCGCGCCTTTGATCTTGCTAGGTTAATGTACCTCTGCATGGCTGCATGTATTTAAAAATGCATGCGTGCTAGTATGATTGTGTAATATGAGGCATTTAATCCTATACAGCATTGATACAAAACAAACAGAAAATTGCAATCACTATAAGGCCGAATCTTTTCTGTAGGCTACTAAGTATAGTCACAAAATTCTGGACAACAGACGACCACACCATTCAAGTATTTAATAATGATAGTCAGATATATAGGCAAAGTCACAGCACCAACCTTCCTCGCGACTTGGAACATTGGTATGAGAGCTTTCACCAGAGCGGGAGCGTCCACCAGTTCGAGAGCATCCACCGCCAGTGGTGACGGCACCACTGCGACTTTTGTCAGCACACATGTTTCTTGGGCTCAAACACCAGTGCGGCTCCGGTTGCAAGTAAAATTACGCATGCGCAATTTGATAATGCGCATGCGCAATTTGATAATGCGCATGCGCAATTGAGAACTTAGGAAATTAAAATAAAAGTAGATTGAAGTGGAAGTGAGATTGAAGTGGAAGTGGAAGTGAGATCGAAGTGGAAGTGGTTTCATAGAGTTGAAGTCGATGGCCTCTACGGGCCACCGTAGATCGAAGCCCGACGGAGGCTGCCCGCGAATCTATATTTTCGATACCTTTCCCTTCAAAAAAACAGCTGGCACTGTAGCATGATGGCTTTTCGATAGTGTTGAGGCACGAACGGCGACTTTCAAACGGATTTAAACTGTTGTTGTACATCACTGTGTAACCAGTAAACCGCTCAATCTAATAAACGCCGCCCATGATTAGTGGCCGCCCTCGAATAGTGGCCGCGGAAAATCGCGCGATGAAATAAATAGTAGCCGCGGCGTCTGATCGTGGAAATACAGTATGTGAAGCTGTGGGATAAATGCAAGCCTATGAAATACTACCTGACTGACTTATACCACATTGCACATACATACAGTCCACACTGTAGAGCAATGATTAAAAAGGGTGGGTTATGAACCTCTATAGCCAATAATTTACAAGCCAGTGTATAGAAGGCACCTTCCGATTGCAGTCAGCCATAAAACCAAACCTGAAGCCAAAAAAATTCACACGCACACAGCATGCTGACCTTCCCAAGACAGTGGAGTGTGCATGACCCTTGTGCTAGAAACAAAGCTAGTAAACTCAGATTTGGAAAGTTTACATCTTCAATCTTAGCCTAAGCGTAAAGGTGCACTTATTTCTGTAGCAAAAAATTAGCTATAGGAAGAATTGGTTCACTGGCCTGGTGTCAGAGAAATACAGCTGTGCTCACCTGCACACAATTGCGTCCTTTCAGGTTACTGCCTTTTTATCACAGAGGTCACTCACTTGAGATAAGATACCAGGTCCTCCACACTTAGGAAGGGCATAAGTGTTTAGTAACCAAATATTCATGCACATGAGTGCTACCAGGTGGCCTCAAGGTTAGGCACAACCTGAAATTGGGAAGTGCATATTATTCCAGAAATCATGAGGGGTTCTACTTCTGACTCTGACTAGCTATGACACTTATGTAATAGTTAAAGGTCAGTTTGGGTGAGGGGAATTTAAAGTCTGAGGCAAAACCGAGGAGTTTAACCCTTTGAGCGCGGTACTTGATTATTCATAACTTCCGCGTCACGCGGAAGCCAATTTAATTTTTGTCTACGGTGCATGTGCTCGCAGTTTTGTAGAGTTGTAGGCTATTTTCCGTGCTGAACGGCAACACTGGAAGCCAGGAAGTGTATAACTATCATTGTTTAGTGTGTAGCTAGCGTACTAAAGTCTCTGCTATTGCAGAAGAGCGAATACAAACGGCAGCACTAAAGCTAACCTTGGTAGTCGCCATTTTCGTGTGTCTGCCCCCTCAACTACAGTGGTGAGTCGCTTCTGTTTCTTCGTGCCGGTTCTGTTACTAAGTGCTGGATCTGTACCAAAGGCCTAGCGCTCTGACTGTAGCCATACTTGGCGTTTTTGGCTTCAAAAGCCTTGTAGACGCTACCCGCGCCTTTGCCGCGTACTAACTGTGCTACACAACTAAGCGTCAAGTGAACGCTTTGAACGACTTGTGGCGGGGGTGGAGCTTTAGATCGATTGCTAAAGACCGTAGGGTTATCCCCCTAAAGTGTCACGCGTGCCATAAAATTGGAAGGGTCTGACCCGTAGCACTTATTATGGTGAGCGTATATATACGCTCGTCGCGATACGCGGAAGTAATTTTCGAGCGTATATATACGCTCGCCGCGTTCAAAGGGTTAACCCCTCACCCAAACTGACCTTTAACGATTTAATGTACATTGGTATAGCAATGATCCCTGTATGTGCTGTAAGCGTGCAAAAATGTGGTTGCCATGGTAATGTAATTAATCATGCATACAGGAATTTTGCAGCACTGTAAGGCTAACAGCTCTGAGCTATCCTTATATGGAAGGCACTAGCTGTTAACTTTGATGGGAGTGGGACTTCAAAAGTCTAATCAATTATTCACCCATTTTACTCTATTGAGTTTACTTATCAGTTCCTGGCTCAAGCTTTACAGTGTCTGTAACTTCACAACACTGCCACCACCTTTGCTACGACCTTTAGAGCTCCCTCAGTAAGAGAACCAAATGTACATGCTGTACTTGTACATATTGTAGTGCTGGATTGAACTGTATGTTTGTGTATGGTATGTAAATAAATTGCAATGATTTGGTATTTGGATTGTTTCTCAGGAAAGGAAGCCCTACCCGAGAAGTACTACCACCCTCACTTTCAAGGGCTAGACCGCCCAGCAGGTATTCTGTTGCTTAATATAATCATATTTTCATCTTAACTCACGTATGAATTTCTGTGCCCAGTGTAACAGCACAGTCACTGCCCAGTGATGGAGGAGGCCCCTCGAGTTCCATGCAGCCAGCCAGTTTGCCAGGGAACTATGTGTAAGTTGATATCTTTAGACTTCTCCTAGCCTTATTCTAACAAGTCGGACATTTCATGTCTGAAAAACCAGGTGGGCCCCTTTCCTATACAATACACATAACTCAGCTTACGCCTAGCTAACTGTAGCTGCAGAACTAACCTCGTGGGAGGGGCCTGGGTACGAAGCTACCATAGAACGTAGTAGGTGTAGCGAAAGTGCTGACTTGACCGTTTTGTCGTGCGCCTCCATTTAGTAGCTATACACCACGAAAACAGGATCGTTACAGCTGTCTACCAAGCCATCTAGACAACACATTACTACCTTCATTGACTGTACCTTGGCTTGCAAACCTCAAAAAGCTGCTATACACTGCAGTTGCATAGTAGCGTAATATACTGCGCACGTGATAAGAGCGGATGCACACAGACATGGAAAATGTAAAGCAATCTTAGGACCAGCTCGTGCTCCGGCTGGTAAAATTAATGTACTCACTTGTAGGGCAATCGTAGCAACACGCGTCTAACATCACGTGATATTTAATCAGCGGAATCGCAGTCCACGTGCATAATTGTACAACCAAGATGGCGTGTTGAACGAGGTATGGTTAAAAAACTGTCACTGACGTCTTTTTGCACTTGTGACTTGCCTTCAACGACCCCAGAAGTTAACGGACAGCAATAGAAGAGCCATCTCTCCTTGCAGGAAGCAAGCACTTTCAGGAAATTTTACAGGAACACGGAGAGAACGACGCACTAAGATAGAATTTCGAGTAAGTCGAAAATATGGGCGAGTCTGTAGTAGTTTTAGCTAAATTAGACTAGTATGGGAAAGTAGTAGTGGCCCCAGACAGTTCACTAAGTATTGGTTGTGTAGTAGAGTGATATTGCAAGATAGTAAAAGGGCACAGACACGGCAGAAACAACAAAGATAAATAAGCGTGTTTTAACTCTCTCTGGGCTTCTTGAGCCTTTTAGCGGTATGGTAGTCTTCAAAACAGTTTTCAGGGTGGAGGGGGGATGGTCACTGCATGTGCAGCAGTAGTACTTGGTGAGATGTCGCTCACCACTTCCCCTGTTCTCTTCCCAGTTGAGAGGAAGTGCTTCCGTAGTTGAAGCCTTTCCACGCTGTCATGGTAACGATGTCGTCCTGGTCTGGGCCGTGCAGCAAAGCCGATGGTGCTGACCAATGACTTGATCAGGCTTCGCCGAAAGCCAAAGTGTGACAGGGGGCTGCTGATGGTCTCCTTGTGGAGGAGGTAGCTGTTGACCACTGCTACCTCAAGGAGCCAAAAGAAGACTTTCTTCCACCACTTGAAGGAGTTGTGTTGGAACCAGTAGTACACCCCCAGCTGGTCAGGCTTGTCAACGCCTCCCATCGCCTGGTTGTAGTCGTTGACTACCTTCGGCTTCTTCCTGTCCAGCTGGCCTGGAACCTTGGAAGGCAAGGTGAGCATCTCACTTGCGTGGGCATTGAAGGCCATAAAGATGCCTCTCTTGTCTCGCCAGAAGAGAAAGAGGTTCTGGCCGTGCACAAATGACTTTATCTCTCCCTTCTTCAGCTTCAAACCCTTGAGCTCAGGAGGAAGAAGCCGCCGATTTCGCTGGATGGTGCCAGTCAACAAAGTATTCTCAGTGGTGAGCTTGTCTAGCAGGGGTGTCCCTTTCCCAGGAGGCCATCCAGCAGAGTGAGAACTACACTCTCTGTGTGGTTGTAGCCAGGCGAGTCAAGCAGGTCTGTCTCACTTCCGAGGTACAAACGAAGATGGTACATGTACCCGGATTTGCTGCCAGCAAGCACAAATGCTTTTATGCCCCATGAGTGAGGAATGTACTGCTTGTACTTCAGCCTCCCCTTGAAAGGAATCATGGACTCGTGCACACTGATGTTCTGCCCTAGGGTATAGTTCGATTCAAAGGCTGGGGCGAGGAGGTCAAGAAAAGGACGAATCTTGAGGGCCTTCATCGGCTGTCCTGGAGGTGGTACCTGGTGATTGAGGTGGAGGCAGGAAAAGATCTGGAGGAAACGGTCTCGGCTCATCACCTGTAAAGAGAGACAGCATTACAAAGATTGCACACTACTACAGAAGAGAAATTGTTACCTGTGAAAAGAAAGGTATGTGAGTGGTCATGTCTGTTGACCAATAGTCTTGCGGAGTTGGAAGCCTGATGATCTCAATATTCAGGATCAACCCAATGAAGGCTTTCATTCCTTCCACGGTGACATCCTTCCAGTTCCGGAGCCTAGATCGAGGTTTGAGGGGACGGCTATCTCGCAGAAGCTGGGCGTAGATGTTCGTCTCTTCTACCATCAGCTTGAAAACCTCTGACGAGAAGAACACGGTGAAGAAATCCAAGGGCTCTTCAAAATCAAGATCTTGTGGCAGACATGGACCAGGGGTAAGTGCGTACTGCATTGCTGGGGGAGAACTTAGGCTCTCTACTCCCTTCCATTTGTAATCAGCTTGCTTGCCCTTCCCTTTACCTTTCACGGCAGTTTTGCATACTTTTCCCTTTCCTTTCCCCCTTGCAGAAGCCAGGGAAGATGTGCCCGATCGCTCTCTGACTCGCTCTCTGACTCTCTAACTTCCCCTCACTACCTTCATCTGTACTGCTGCTCTCTTCCCCTGTGTCATCAAGCACATCTTCAGACTCATCATCACTGCCTGGGGGTGTTTCTATGTCTGACAGCGCTTCGAGGACCTCTTCAATATTCACTGCTTTACAATTATGTGTATGCACGCACTTTGGACCTGTATCTAATTAAATTGCTACGGTGCGGTAGGCTGGGGATTCCCCGAAGCTGTTGCGGCAACATTCTTGGGTAAGTCCCTGCTAAGGTACGCGCTTGAGCTAATTAAGTAGTTGTCGGTGTTATGTCACAGGGCCTGTGACACACGCATTATGATTACGTAACACGCTGTCACAACATACGTGACATACGCATTCACGGAAGTTCTGAATACTGTAACAGCTTACGTGACACGCAGCCTAAGGGCTAAGGGGATTCTAAGCTCCACTAACCTTTCAACTTGAAGTATATTTACCTCCACACGGGGCCTTCCAGCTCCGGCAGAACCCAATACACGATTACCGGCACGTTGGAGTGTGTTTAGCCTCTTTTCAAAGTCGAACAGCAGTAAATCAATTATTGTATTGAGGTGTAGCCACTCAGAGGCTGGTTCTGCATCCTGACAGTACACATACATAGACTCTGATAAGAAGCAGGCTGGCTGTCAAATAGATTGTGGCCTGGAATAGGCTTTCTTCATCACCACGACACTGTCTACAGAGATCGAGTGATTGTGAAATCCAGCTGCATATATACTGTTATCGACCATCTTGTCTTATACCACATTACATCATCCACAATAAAAATGATTGGCTAAAAAGTATGGGTTACATAGTTTCATAACCCACACTTTTTATCAGTTCGCTGCGTTGCTACGCAGCGAAGATTGTACGCATGTGCAACGTGGTATAAGTCAGATAGACCACACCCACTCGTGTGATGTGCTATAACCCACTTGTTTACATTTATCCCTAGGCTTCCCCTCACGATAACTGCTGAAGTGGGTATTTACCTTTCGCTTCGTGGCCTTCTGTTGGCTGGCTTGCTTCTCCAACGCCTGCTTCACACTCGTTCGCTTTGCGAGTGTCAGAGTGTGCTCGCAGCTGGAGCACGTAGTAAAATACTGCCAAATACTCATCTTGAAATAGCTGCTGCTGTAGAAGTATGAACTTTACCTGCCACCTTCGCTGTTGTGACAGCTATTGATTCCATGTTGCGCACCCACTAAAAACCACGCCCACAAATTATTGTTCAATGTTGCAATCTTACATTTGCGATGCGGTAAGGACTCGCAAAATTCACGCGAAGTATTGTAGCATTACGGTATCTCTTTTCTCTATAACAATTGAAATTCGTTTGAGAGGGTAATTGCCCCAGGGAATTCATTTCTGGCCATATTCTCTCGATTTTCATATTCTACATGATATGTGAATAAGATCTCATGTAACCATGTATAGAAAAAAAAGTCAAATAACTTATTTCAGTGGAAGGAGAAAGGACATATGGATGGATTAACGGTCCATAATCACACCGCAGCCGCTCCTGGATGTATATTATTAGATAGAATTTCTTTCCAGATCAACGAGCAGTTGGTGCCATAAACCATAGGTCGTCACTGCTGGTCTGTGTATGAATATTCCAGACAACAAAATAAAAAAGGCTACAGACAGGATATGTAGCTATACATGTAGTAAACAAACAATTACATACCTGAAAACACTGTCATAGATGGCTATGCAACTTCTGATGGCATAGTGGCGTAACTGACAATCATTCCTGAATACCCATCTCTACTTAGCACATGTGTAACACCGTAAATGTTTAATATCTCGTTTTGATGTACTTATGATCAAAATGTAGAGCAATATAGCGAGAAGGGTTGAAGCATACGTGTTATCTCATCTGAGATCATACTGCACAGGTGAAATCCTTTGCAGGGATGCATCTATTTGCCCCTCACAGACTTTCACTCCCTTTGACTGTTGTAGCACACCCATTAGCACACGTCATCCTTAAAATGACCAACCTAAAGAGGGAACACAGACAGGAGAACTGAGTCTAAAACAGTATTGCATTTTCTTCACCTGTAATGCACTATTTGCATTACTATCACATTTTTGTGATGGTGTAAGCACTTGCAAAGTTTTACTTTCGCACTAAGTGTTGTAGCATTACGGTATTGGTAGATGGGGGAAGGCAGCAAAAGTAGGCAAAATTCACTAGCTCATAACATGCTCGAAGATCTTTTAGTACAGTATATTGTGTATCACGGCATATTCATGTATTTCTGAGCAGAAGTAACAATAACAGTCCACCAGTTCTGTTATTGTTACTACATGCTTGGAATACAGCATTACGGTACAATGAAAACAAGCTGGAACATAGCCATGTAGAGTACATGCTCTAACACTACACAACGACGGCCCAGTGATATAACCTACCACTTCCACAGCTGTCGCTACTATTTCATCCAGCTCAGGACCTTTTGGCTTAATGATGTGATGCTTTGCACAAAACCTATGAAAACCCATTGCTTGTACTGCTTCAGGGTCCATTTGCACTGCTTGAGATCCACTACCACATGCACACTTCACTGTAAGTCGCAGACTTTCCACCCGGGACTACTTCCAACTTGCTTTCCCACCAAACTTCTACTAAAAATTTGAGGTTTCACTATATCAAAAGGCGAGCAATATTCAGTGAGGCTGGAAATAGGCCAATAAAAGTGAAACACATGAGTGCATGAATATACGTTTCAACGAAAGTAATCTTTAATGAGGCTAGAGTACAGGAATATGAGCAAGTTTGCAATGTCCTGACTGCATTCTTTAGTCCACTTCAATAGGGACAGACGATGTATCAGAGCGACTTTGCGCTGTTTACAGGATATTCTTCAGTGACCTGATCAATGGCATTGCAATACAAGCATCCGTGGTCAGTGGTTCTCGGCAATGTGTGGAATGAGGATTAGCTTCTAGCCAAAATTCAACACATGACTGACATCCCAAACCAACACTGCAACATGGAGAAACAGAAGCCGGAAAGGCAGCAGTTGACTTATAGGTCAGGCAGTCAAAACACTGGCAAAGCTCAAGAAAATAATTTCAGCTTTTCTCGCCCTTTTTGTTCCCTCTTCTGCATATTTTTGCTTCTGCTCAGCAGTCTCACAAACTTCTTTCTCAAGGCGTTCTTCCATACCACTTTTAGGACATTTAGGTAGTGGCTCAAAATCAGTCAGAGCCGGTGTCACTGACTCCCCGTCGGTTTGCCTCGCTTCACTTGAACTCTGAATTGCAAAAGGCGAGCAATATTCAGTGAGGCTGGAAATAGGCCAATAAAAGTGAAACACATGAGTGCATGAATATACGTTTCAACGAAAGTAATCTTTAATGAGGCTAGAGTACAGGAATATGAGCAAGTTTGCAATGTCCTGACTGCATTCTTTAGTCCACTTCAATAGGGACAGACGATGTATCAGAGCGACTTTGCGCTGTTTACAGGATATTCTTCAGTGACCTGATCAATGGCATTGCAATACAAGCATCCGTGGTCAGTGGTTCTCGGCAATGTGTGGAATGAGGATTAGCTTCTAGCCAAAATTCAACACATGACTGACATCCCAAACCAACACTGCAACATGGAGAAACAGAAGCCGGAAAGGCAGCAGTTGACTTATAGGTCAGGCAGTCAAAACACTGGCAAAGCTCAAGAAAATAATTTCAGCTTTTCTCGCCCTTTTTGTTCCCTCTTCTGCATATTTTTGCTTCTGCTCAGCAGTCTCACAAACTTCTTTCTCAAGGCGTTCTTCCATACCACTTTTAGGACATTTAGGTAGTGGCTCAAAATCAGTCAGAGCCGGTGTCACTGACTCCCCGTCGGTTTGCCTCGCTTCACTTGAACTCTGAATTGAGAACAACCCGAATCCGCTTAGAAGTGTTCCAGAACCTTGCAGCTGTATTTGCAAACAAATACTGCAATCGCGAGTCAATCAAGCAAAGTTCACTTGTTAGGTCTTCTATAGAGTGAACAGCAGACAGAAATCAACATTTGATTACTTTAAGGTTTTTAGTGCATGCTGTTTGCCAGTTTCTCATTAAAGTCTACACATGCAGTAATGCAGTCTCATCCTGTGGTCCACTTTATATACACACACACACACTTTAAAGAGATTTTAATAAAAAATGAATCACACTAAGTATTTCCAGTCTGTGATTAATTAACTATAAAAAATTTCTCCACAGACGATGCCTACATTGAAAAATTTGTTCATACAATATAGCCACTAGCCCCAACTATTAACATGCCAGCCCTATTAGCTTCCACTACAAATGTAGACCACTCACCCTTGGTGGTGGGAGTATTGGATAACTTCAGAGGTTCTCCCTGGACACATGATCAGCCACCAGCTCGGCAACGCCGTTCATATTAGCAACTACCTCTGCCATTTGTACTGGAAGATTGGAAAATTGCCACTGGGCTTCTCGGTCGCTCTATTTGTAAATTGTCAACATACTTGCGCCATTCTATGACAGACGGTGGCTTCTGACGGGATGCTAAAGCCAGATCACGATGCGAAAGACAAGCTTCATCACTGTACTATTGGTGGTTTCTAATGCTGAATGAGGCTGGTGGTGAACGTTGGTACTCCCTTTTTCCTCCTTTTTTCCGGTGCCTGGTAAGTAAATGGGGTCATCTGTGCAGGTTGCATGGTACATGCCCACTGCCTGTACTTAAAAAACAGACCGGGCTTTCCATCCCCCACTTCTCCCACAGCCTCAAATGGATATGTTGGCCTCTCGTTGTGCCCTAATCCTTACCTATTGTAATGGCTTCTTCGCGCACAAGCACACAGGCCGTCCGCCGACTGTTGCTCGTTCGGTCGCTGTTCCAGGTGGAAACCACAGCCTTGTCCATGATAGTACACTTGGGATGGTGAAAGGGAGATGTAAGCTCTGCACTCTTGGTGGGCGTCGCCTTCATTGACTGCTGGAAGGCGCAAAGTGGGCTTAGAAACTTTTTATGCTTGTTCTTTGTCGTTTGTCTTTCTAAAACTCCGTGTTACAGCTTGTACGGCCATTAGATTCTGTCCCCACTCCACTCACTATCTACGTCTGTAACCTCACTGTATAGATCTAGTCTATTCTAAACCAAATCTACTGCCTATTCCTCAGCATTCTTAGAGATTTTATTACTACCTAGTCTCTGCCGTGCTTTTACAACTTGTGTACACGTCACATAACCTAACACATGTTACCATGGGAACGTATTGTGCCTCAGGCAAGTGTGTAGAGAAAGTGTTTCGGTTGTCAATGTTTACTAGTTACCGTTGAGTACCAGGGGATGCATGAATGCTGTAGTAAAGGAGCCACCATGGCAACGTAAGTACAGCGACTTTCCAGTGGCTCATGCAAGACTGCCCCAGGAGTTTCATCTTCAGTATGAAGCTGTAGAATGAGTGTATCAAAGTGGCCATTATAGTTCTCTGTGTAAATAAATGAAGTCTTCAATTTCGACGTATTGTCAATTCCAGTTTTTAGAACTGCAGAGCCTCTCTGCTGTTTTTCTGATTTGCTGTTTTCCGATATCAGAGTTCCAAAAGTATCTTTGCTGTTTCCTGATTTGCAGTTTTCCCATCCCTAGTTTTCAGAGTTTCAGGGAAGTCTCTCTGCTGTTTTCCTGATTTGCTGTTCTCCAAATTACCACATTTCAGAGTTCGAAAAAGGTGATTCTGTGCTTGTTTTCTCAATAACTGAATTCAGTACCAGTCACAATTCCGTTTGGATTTCCAAATTAGCTTTTCCAGACCTGCATGTGTATGCCGCTCCCCCACTTACGCGTGACACAGCATCTTAGGCACTGATTCAAACATTAGTCACACAGTCCTTTCCCAGAGACTGGAACACCCTAAAGGCTTTGATAAACAGCTTATCAAAACGCATGCATGAGACAAAGGGCACCACTTGTGCAGTTTTTGATACTACAGTACTGGATTATACATATCGCGGTAGAAGAAGTGTAGTAACTATTTTACTAGTATACTTGAACTACAAATTTCTGCCCTTGCCTCGTTTCGTCGCATCTCGCCTCACCAGTCTATTTATCTACACGTCTTCGGACTTCACAGTAGAGCGAGATGGAAAGTCAGTGCAATTTTTAATAGAATACGTTAGGAGCAGTGCAGTTTTAATACAATACAGTAGAGGCAGTGTAGAAACTAGTGTAAGTGTACTACAAATTTCTGCCCTCGCCTCGTCAGGTCTCGTCTCGTCTTACCAGTCTCTGTACCTCTACAAACCTTCGGACTACAAGTTGTATACGATAGAGCAAGACGGTAAGTCAGTGAAATTGAAAGCAGCGCAATTGACTACACAAGTGCTCTCAAAAGTGTTTGGGATCTTTCCTGGGGCTATTCTGCTGCTGACCAGTGATGGCTATATAGAGACTCCAAACGATGAAGACTACTTCAGAGATGTTGACGACTTTTCTGGGGAATCTGAGGGTTGTCCAGGATTGCCAACATCCATCCCAAGGGATTTTGGGATTGTACCACTCGTACCATTTGACAGGGTGGGAAGGGATGTATGGTACATCCCACACTGTCCCTCTACAATGCTACAGTCACTGTATATCATGAGACGTGACGGTATGGCATGGTACATCCCACACTGTCCCTCAAACCAGGACATAATCCCCGCTGTCCATCCCGTCCCACTGTACCACAGGAAGGGATGGTACGGCATGGTGCATCCCACACTGTCCCTCACACCAGGGCATAATCCCAGCTGTCCATCCCATCCCTATTGTACCACAGGACAGGATGGTACGGCAAGGTACATCCCACACTGTCCCTCACACCAGGGCATAATACTAATAATCCCAACTGTCCATCCCGTCCCACGGTACCACACATCATGGAACAATCCTTGCTTGCTTAGCTTGATGTCTGACAAGTAGCAATGCACACTGGAAGTATTTTACAACATCATAATAAAAATCAAAGAAGACATTTAATGAGTATGGAATCCGAGGAATCCTGCCCTATGCAACTTTTCCTTTTCATGCATGTTATGGATGTCACATAGGTACAGAACAAAGAAAGCGAAAGTGTGCTGGCTCATGTGTGTGGTGTGAGAATATCTTGAGAGCCAAGAAAATACTTGCTCGCACACTTCTGTATCAACCTGCGTGTATTGTAAAACAGCATTTAGTAATACTTCTTTATAGCAACATAAAACTAAACCCATGCAGCAGCATTCTTAAACAGTAATACCTTATCAAGTTTGCGGAACTTGGCTGGATCACAGGTTTCCTTGCACCACTTGTTGGTGTGCCCTTTCATATGCATTTTATCTACCACCATTTCAACAGAAACAAGCTGCTTGGCGTACTCAGTGAGGTCAGCCCGCACGGGGTTTCTGGAAAACCTTCTGAGGTGGCAGGCATCATCACAGCATATGAAATCTAAAAAACATGATAGTTTGTATTATGAAGTAGAAGACTAGTTTGTACCAGGAGCATTCGATAACCATTCTTAGTAACGTGCATTGCTAACACCAAGATACGCCCCCCTCTCTATACTGGTATCTCCAACAATGCAACTCAACCAATGATTGAGCCTAAACAGCTGTTCTTTTACCCCGTCTGTTCCACATTGTTATACATCTGTAAAATACTGCTAATTATTATTATACGTGTTAATTCCTGCCAGGTGGTTCCCAAAAGCCCAATCTGATCTCAGAGCCCCCCCCCTCCCCCCACACACACACACAACTCTTTAACATGAACATTTTGCCCACAGTGAAGGCCTGATTACCTATGTCTCGTGCACAGCTTGGATGGAGAGCATAGTAATTATGAAGGCAGCCATAGACCTGAACTTTAGACTCAGCAGTAAATAACTCTGTTAAGAGTACAATGATTCCACATGGGCGCATTCCAGCAAGTATTCCTGTGAAAGAAAAAAATGTATTCATGCAAACCCCACTGTCCTGAACATCTAAAATATCGAGCTCAGTGCTGGTTCTCATTATTCCCAATGTATGTATGTGTGCATTTAGCCTCAATGTTTCCTTACTCCGTGAAGCACACAGGTTTTTCAATCCCAATAGGCTGTGCAATAGAGCAATGGCTATCTGTCTTATCTACATGCATACAGGACTTAACTTTTTTTGTGCTACTATACTGATAGTGGAAGTATCTAACAAGGCTTTAGCATCCGTCTCGTATCACTGCACATCAAGCTAGAACTCAGGCCTGATAACACAATAACCTACCTGCTGACCTCAAATTAAGGCGGATGTGTTTGTCATTTTCAGTGTTACATGACAAGGCGGTTTGGTCATCTGCCAGTGCACTACATATTGTAGGGGAAGAAAGTTTGTTTAGCAATGATAATATTGTTGCAGGCTTTTGGAATTCTTACCCCTCATTCTGTTGAATGATTGGACGGTCTGTCCAAGGCTTTTTGGTAGGTTCTGTATCAGAGGTCTCTGTCTCAACCAATATTGTGCAGGTTTCATGCCCATACTGGTGACTGCTCTGCGTAACTGCTGCACTTTTCACACCTCTCAAAATCTTTGATGACAGCCTTGGGTAAGGATGAAGCCGGCTCCCAGGTGGCATAGACATCTTCCTTACCAAGCCAGAGAACCTAATACGATTATAAAGTGTTAATTCAACTTTTCAGTACCCTACAGAGCTCTACTTACAACCTGATAGTACTTGCCACCCCTTGTTTTTTCACTGCAAGTAGCATTTCGACTACTGCTCCCTCAGCTGAAGTTGAAATTTTGTTAGTCGAATGTATTAAAATCAGAGATCTTTTTGTTACTCCTGTTACATACAACGTTTAACTATAACATTGCCATTGCCTTGTGCAGGAGTTGAACATGATCGTACTTTGTGCTGCTGACAAAAGCGGGACTTAAAAGCAGGGGAAGCCATACATCCTGTCTTGATGTGTCCAGGGAGATCAGGGTATTGGATTGATGCAGCTTCTTTGGCAAGACAGATATCCCGGCGATTTTTCAGATCACCATCGAAGACGAAACATTTTTACAGCCAGGGAAGTTGCACTTATGCTCTATAGGGAATAAGTGTACGCAAAAAACTGCATGTAGTTTAGAACATTCATTAGACTCAGCTAGTCACAAATGTTTGCTTCTTTAGAAGAACCACATGCATAGCAATTTACCTGAGTATCTTCAACTAAAAAGCTGTGCAAGGTGTTTGCAGTATTCGTATGCATGGGAATGTGACCCACAGAAATTGCTGGGTATCGATTCTGTACTGATAGCACTGCATACTTCAAATGTGCACTCTCAAAGCGTCTGCGATCAAGCCTAATGCGACAATGAAGATCTTAGCTGCTGCATGGGAGCACAGACATTATGGAATTTATGGCATATACTGTATTGATCTCTACTGTATTGATCTCTCTTTACATGGTTAATATTATGATATACATACCTTTTTGAGGTACTGGTATCTCATCCTTTTCCAAGGTTGAGCATTTCTTTGGGAGCACAGGATATCCATGGGAATAGTTTTATATCTCTGCTTTCTGACTATAGCTGATTTGACCGAGCAGTAATTCAGCGTCAAACTTCTTCAGCATGCCTAGCTCAAATGTGGTTTCACTACTGGTTACAAAGTATTCATGTTCTGCTCAATTGGAGTCGTAGAAAGTGACAGATTGGCTACCCTCTGAACTGTACCCGTAGTACTGCCTGAAACTACACCCATTGCGAAATTGTGGCAGTATTTGTGGAAATGGGTACCAATAGTAGTGCCACTTGTTTCAGTGTAAAGTGTAGTATGGCTAGGTCTATTGCTTCGAATCAATAGCTTGCCATCACAAAGTCGACACCTGCTACACGATGATAGTAGGACTATTCCAAGTGGACTATGACACAAGGAAGTGGGAAAAAGAGCGTGAATTTCATAGATCAGCTGCTTGTCTGTGGGAAAGGCTTTGTCACTGACAACTTGAAGGTTCTTCACAGCTACCTTCACTGCCTCTGGTTGCAACTGCTGGCCATGTTAACTTGCTTGACTCACAAACTCTGTGACTACAGACCAGAAACAATTCTCCTTAGAATAGCAGGATCTTGAATCTCTTGAGGTAGCAAATCCATTCTACTACCATGTGGCTATGCTAGAGACCATGCTTTGCTGGGTATGATGTGACACTGATATCACTTCCTTTGTAGAGATGTGAACACATGGTAGAAAAAGTTGGAAGTGTTGCTAAGGCCTGTCTTCTACGAGTTTTCTACATCAGTACAGAATGGCAGTTGATACCAAGAGCAGGATACTAGACAAAGGCTTGAAAAGTGTTGGTGTCAGGATTTTAACTGGCAACTAATACCAACCACTTTGAAAGAAGTGGGTTACTGTATATGCCATGAGTCTGTATTACTGCTTAGCAATATATCTTAGGCAATTGGATTATAACGTAACTGCCTTCATGGCAGGACGAGGAGCATTGCAGAGGAAATCCAGATCATGAAAGCCAGTAAGTGATACTAAAATGTCAGAGTTCGTACATATGATCTTGATTGGTAATTGTTAATTAGGCTAGGTTTTGATTAGAGGCAGAGAAACCAAGCCCCACTCATTTAAATGAGGAAGGTTTAAGTTCAGTGTGAATGTGCTGTAAAAAGTCCTGCATACTTAACTCATTGCACGCCGTAATTACGTCATGCGCGTGATGCTCCACGCCACAGTTTCTACAAAAATGGCGTACTAGAAGTTTTAGTACAGCGTATGGCTATTTTTATGCTTACCAAGTCAAGTATCCAGCGAATTTTGTGTCGTATTTGTTGGAAGACTACCAGCTACAGCCATTGACGGCAAAAAGGGCAGCGGATTGGAACCAAGAAGGGATTCCGGATCGATAACCCAATACACGGTAAGTTCGCCACGATACTGTGGTCTTGACGCTCAGGCAACAAAGATCGACGATCCTGCTGAAGCCCCTCCCCGTCTCTCTCCTGAAGCAGTTAACATCGTATCTGCCAATGAAGTTGACTACAAAGCCTACAAAGCCTAACTAACTGTGTAGCAGTGTAGGTAGCCGTAGCTAATCGTCTTGATTGGTTGTATATTTTGCCGTGTATATCCGTTCTATTACTGAGTAGACCGACTTTCAGCACAGTTACATCACTATTAGTAATCACTGTACTCAATTTTATGGCTAATAAAGGAAGGGGTTGCCCCTCCTGAAAGCCAGGAAAATGTCTGTTCACACAATTCAGTGTCAACCCAAACAGGTGTACACATGAAGAGTTTCAGTTGGAATAACAAACAGCCAGAAACATGGTAAGTAAAGTGTATCAACCCTAACCCTAACCAGTGTCTTAGTGAACATACTTGATACTAGAGTAACATCTGCACACAACAATTTATATTTGCTCATTTTTGTCACTGTTATCTACTCTTTCCCCTTTGGAGTGCCCTACAGTTGTATTGTATTGTCAGTATGTTCTCATACATACATCATTTAAATCCTCAATCTCCCAAGAGTCACAATGTCTTAGGCACCCCAGCAATATGCATTTTATGGACGACTATCTTGACTTCTGATATCCTCTTGGTTGTTTCTGTAACATCTCATCGTATAGGATCTGAGGCCAATTTAGAGAGATGGCATCATCTTAACATATGTATCCTGTATGCAGAGAGAGTTGATAATGTCTTGTATTTCCGAAATTGTGTTTTGTAAAACAGATAAAGCAGCACACTCCATATAGCCATTTCAGATTTTATGTAAATGTACTTACGGAGGTAGAGACTTACTTCTCATGTAGTCATGGAGCGCCCCATACACCTGCGACTTTGACTGTGCTACATATAGCTCAGCCACTAGTGTCACGGTGCCACATAACTAGACACCAGCTACTATCCCTAGAAAGACACATTAGTATCATGTCACATTTAGAGACTCTAGTGATTGTAGGAAGCTTATAAAATAAAAAGGTTTTGGTTTCATAATGAAGCCATGTACAAAGTTACCTGCAGGGTGAAAATTCAGCTTCTTAAGCATATCCTTTTCTGACATTCTTGACCCAGCTTCTTAAGCTTATCCTTTTCTGACATTCTAAACGTGTGTCATTATTTTATCCACAACCACTGCTGCATGGTGTATTGAATAGCATGCACACATGCATACCTCCATACTTTGCAGCAAATATACGTGACTGAATTTGCGAAAACCCGGCACTTACCGCATTTCATGAAAATTGAGATCGCGTCAGTTTCGTACACTGTACCTTGTGACGGGGTTGTCTTTGAACTCATTCACATTATACAACCAGACCTGCCTTCAGAGAACCTTATAAAAGAGACTGATGGAGAAAGAGCACATTCACAAATTTATGAATTCTCATTGCAGCTCTACTTCCTACCTTTTTCAAGTGAAGAAGTGTTTACATCCAGCATTCCGTTAGAATGCCTGTGGATGACTTTCAGAAGCTCCTTTTATCCCACTCCCTTTGATGACTGATGGTGACGAGTATTCAGATTTAAAGATCTCTATGGAAAAGGTGTTGATGAACGAGACCATCCGTCTAGTATGCTCAGCTTAACTGCTGAAGTAGACAAGGAAAGAAAGGATCTCTTTGCGACCTCTAAAGTTAAACGTGTATTTACCTCAACTGTCTAGAGTGTTCAAGCCACATTGCATTTTTTTTTCAAGAAGGAAACTATCTCTGGATCAGAACCCACTCTTAATGAACTGGAGCACTTTCGCCTGTACATGTGTGGATCATCCCTATTCCCCCTGACTTACCTGTTTCCAATTCGATTTGCATTAAAGAAACTCTGACCTGCAGTGACCCCAAATACTTCTCTGCAACACTTGTTCATTTCCCCGCTGTGTGTTACTCATGTGGTTCTCCATAAGAGACACTTGTTAAAGAATGTGAATACTCAGACTTGGAATGAAATTATTACACTATGCATGCAATCTGTATGTTTTCTAAAAGTAAGGAAAAAAAGCCGTTTGCTCGACATCCTCTGAATGCTCCTAAGCGTAAGACAATATTTTAAAAGGAAATTGATCAAGTTAATTGCCTTATTATTATTATCAGACCGACCTACCGACCCTATGTGAAGCCAAAGAAGGCCCAAGAAACAGATAATCAAGTTGAAGTGGCCTTTGGGGCTTGAAAGAATAGACGGAATCACTGGAAAGAGAGGAAATAATGTGGTGAGTATTACAATTCAAAAGTCTGTAGGAAGCACATTGACTCCTTTTCTGATATGCTCTATACGGCAATACGTCTTCAGAAAACACACACTTCCAGGTGACGAGGAAGGTCGTCTAGAGCTGTGTCACAAGTTGCAGAAATTTGATTCCCTTTCACCGTATACCAAGGCATTGCAAGACAAGGCTGCATGAGAGAATACAGAATACAGAGTAGACAGGAAGCTTCGACAATAGAGTTCACTACATTTTCTGATGAAAAGCAACTTTGTTTGGAGATTCAGTGTTAGCTTTGACAATAGAGTCTACCACATTTTCTGATGAAAGACAGAGATTCAGTGCTATTAAATTTTCAAAGTGGAAAAACGACATTTGACTGCAGTACCACAAAGTCCTTTTAATTTTTTGACCTAGAAATGTGGAGACAGCTATAGGCTGCCCTGGTGAATCTCATTTAAGAATAAGGAAACAGTTAGCTGTGTCGCTATTATGGCCAGAATGGGAATGACTGGAATTTTGTTATTTATAGCCTGACACATAGTTTGTACACATAATGTACACATTTACATTTGTAGATAGGTTTTGATGCCTACTATTGTATAACCGTGTTCCCAGGCTCCACCCTCTAGGTACAAGATGCAATAAAAAGCTGGGGTGTGGAGCCTGGCAACAAGGCCACTATTGTACGTACTACATCTACCGAAGTTAGAGCTTAATGTTCCTTTGTGTAGGACATCTGCACCTGCACCTCCACCAAGGTCTTCTCCACGCAAGCAGCAAGTCATGAGAACAGATGCAAGTAACAAGATTGCCATAGTATCCTGCCTATCCAGTAATGTATGCATGTATACACTCAAGTTTGATCAGTATCCAGTTGTTTATGTACTTATTCCCATTACCAGCTTTGCTTATTCCTCTATATTCCATCATGCAGCTTTTCATTTTTGTAATGACAATCTAAAGCAGTATGCCATCCTGAAGAATCAGAGAGTCGGTAGACTCTCTATGTAGGGATGGCACGGACACTCCATATATGCAATATAAAATCAATGTTTCCAAATCTCTGCAAAAAATAAGCTTTAAGCTTTTATAGGTATCTAACCTTCATTTTCGGGGGTTTCTGCAACCAACAAGGCTCACAAAGTTGCCAAAAGCTTCGCTAAAGTAGAAAACTGGAAGCTGGCTGAACTACCAGTTGTTCACGTTCTAATTGTGGTTTCTTATTATTATTCTTCTTCAACGAGGCTAGCTCAAAATTGGTTTAAGTGATTGCCGTGATTGTAGCATGAAAGATCTTCATTTTCGAGCGCACAGGTCCACGACAACATAATCTTCATAATGATCAAACCAATTCTCGAACGTGATATACACAGTCGTCAGGCCACTTCTCAGATTACGGAGAATTTAATGAAAACGGAAAATGGTTACGTGAGGCGTGGTAGTACTGTGTAATCAACTTCCTCTGACATCCGGTTAGTTTGGCAAGGCTAGCTTCGCGAGGCAGGCTGCTAGAATCGCCGGACTTGCGAGCGATCTTGTAGGAACAGGAGTATAGCTTCGACCCTGCAAGCGCCATCTCCCAACTCCTTACCGTTTGTCGGAGAGCGTCGGGTAAGTCCATGCGGATCGGGCGGGGCGTCTCCAGACAGGGTCACGAACTTTTGTGGCACGTTTTTTTTCCCCCCACCGGACGATTACAATCTATATATCGTTCGAAAGCCCGTGAAATTCTCTACAAAATATGTGCAAATCGCGGTGGTATGTCGTCCAGTTTTTGCAAAACTGCGCCTATTAGACGGACAAAAAATTGATTACGCGCAATGGAAATATCAAACGGATACTGTTCTGAGCGCATAAATCGGTGGAGAAACTCGGATTCCCTCGTCACAGCAGTGCTAAGAACCATGGTAAGTTAGATCTCTCTATGATGGATGTAGTTTGTAACAATAAAAAAAACAACAAGCATACAGTGTACCTTCTTGGTCTACCGTGGAGTTAGATAGCATACACATGCTACGAGAATGGACCTATTCCAGCTAGTGCAGGCCACACCACGTGCAGGTGAGGTACGTAGTGGCCCAGGCATGGTATGTGTGTGTGCACTGTGTTGATGTGTGCATGTGTAGGGCTAAAATTGGCATGGCATGACGTGTGTGCAGAATGTAGGTGTGTGCGAAGTACTCAAAAGACAAATCTGTTCAGTGCACAAACAGAAATCAGTGTGAGTCAGTCAACTCGTGAGTAATGGTCCAGGCATGGTATGTGTGTGTGTGCATTGTGTAGGTGTGTGCATGTGTAGGGCTAAAGTTGGCATGGCATGACGTGTGTGCAGAATGTAGGTGTGTGCGAAGTACTCAAAAGACAAATCTGTTCAGTGCACAAACAGAAATCAGTGTGAGTCAGTCAACTCGCCAACTCGTGAGTAATGGTCCAGGCATGGTATGTGTGTGTGTGCATTGTGTAGGTGTGTGCATGTGTAGTATGGTGTCCATTTATGGACAAAAATCGATTTCTGTATTACTGACGTCATTTTTGTGCGATCGTGCGTTATTGCAACCGTCCTGACGCGTTTTCGCCTCAGCCACTCAGTTTTTCCATCGAGTTTTTGCAAGCGATGTACTCTTTCCTCGAAGTTTTGAAATCGATCGAGGTTTTTCTATCGATATATCTACCAATGACCGATGTTTCTACATCCAGTTCTTCTATCGAGTTGATTTGATCTTTGTATCGAGTTTTTGCAATCGATGTACTCTTTCCTCGATGTTTTGAAATCGATCGAGGTTTTTCTATCGATGCAATGACCGATCGATGTTTCTACATCCAGTTTTTTTTATCGAGTTGATTTGATCTTTGTATCGAGTTTTTGCAATCGATGTATTCCTTTACTCGATGTTTTGCAATCGATCGACGAATTGTCAGGTTTTCGCATCTGCCACCGAGTTTTTGTACCTTGCGAGTTCTTGCGCTCTACTATATAGCGCGAGTCAGTGATCACGTGCTTACTACGTGTATCGCGTGCCCCGGCCCGTCAGAAACACGTGGTGTCGTGCCTGCCAGGCTAAAATATAATGGATGAGGACGAAAAAGCCCGAAAGCTGAAGGAGGCCATCGACCTATTATCTTCTATTCCAAGTGATCGTGATTGTGATCGAGCTGTAGGCAGAGCCGCTAGCTGCTCAGCAGGACCAAGTCGATATCAAGGTATGACAAATTATATGCATATGACCACTGCACTGGGGGCATATGGGTAGCAGTTGTAGAATGGGGACAGTTAGTGGGTAGAAATATGCAACAAATATAGTTACCAGAAAGTACCATCAGCCACAAACCCATGCAGTATACATAAACATATTTTATTTCTTATTTCCCTGTAGTTGGTTCAAGCAGTATTACTAGTGCTTGTAGCCAGGCTGCCAGTGTTCTAAGAAGTGTTCGAAGCCAGTTGCAAGGTGTCAGTGGAGAGAGAAGGGAGCGCAGCTATGATGAGAAAGCACGAGATGAACACCGAGCAAATTTTGCCCCTTACTCCTTCAGTGCTAAGGGTACAAAGCGAAGGTGTGGTGCATTTTCTTCTCTTGTGCCAAAGCGAGGAAAGAAGAAGTGTTCATCGTGGACACAAAAGTTTGTGTGTTTGGCAAGCAAGGATAGGCAACGGGTCCCCTGTACCATTGGAGAAAAGGAAGAACTAATTGAGGCTGGGCTTGGGGAGAGGTCCGTGTGTATTCCTGATGTCGAATGCTCCGCTCACGTCTTCAAAGAGACTCTGGTTGCTGAGTTTCCAGAAGTGTTCATCGTGGACACAAAAGTTTGTGTGTTTGGCAAGCAAGGATAGGCAACGGGTCCCCTGTACCATTGGAGAAAAGGAAGAACTAATTGAGGCTGGGCTTGGGGAGAGGTCCGTGTGTATTCCTGATGTCGAATGCTCCGCTCACGTCTTCAAAGAGACTCTGGTTGCTGAGTTTCCAAAGCTAGCAGATGCAGGGGGGTTTGAATTGATGCACTGTCTAGCGAAGACACGACAGCTGGAGCCCATTTCGACCACTGTGAGCCAACAGCCAAGAGCCCTGAAGACTATTGTGGGCAATGGGCGTATATACATTCGTCCAATTCAGCGAGACCTGGACCTTACCCCAAGTGAGGATGCAGATTATGAGGTATGATTGCTGTTTTACTGCTATCGTGGATTGCTCTCTCCAAGTATTTACCTTAGTGTGTATTCATTATGCTATTTCATAGGGGATCAAAGAGAAGTGCCTTACCTGTGGCGAAGAGATGTCATTAAAGGAACTGCGGAAGCATATTAAGGCCTGCCAATACTCTGAGTGAGTGGTTAATTGGTTATAATAGATGGAGGAAAGCACTATTCATGTTTGTATATGCAGGTATTTCATGTATGTTTTTCCCAATTACATCTTAGTGTCATTGCCAATGATCGGACAGTGAATATATTTCGTTCCTTTTTTAGGAGAATGATAAATCTATCTCATGATGACGATTTCGATTTGTCAGACTCAGGCTCTTCGGCTATATATGTGTCTGATGATGACGACAAGAACTTGGTCAAGGAGGTGAGTGAAATTTGTTTGACTTCAGAGGCTCTAAGCACCACCTGTGAATACTGGAGAAAGGGACCCAGAAAGAGTTGGTTTTTTTTGTTCAAGCCTACTCCAATGAACAATAGAAGGAAGCAGTGGGACATGTGATGGTAGTGCTGCATTTGAATTCCACCAGTGCATCAATTTGTACCAATTTATTATCAAGTATGCTTTTTATTTAGGAGGATGGCTCCGTGGATATGAAGGCAGAGGCAAGGTAAGAGTTTTAATACTGAAACAGTAAGCATTTATTACTGTAGGCACTGTAACTGCTGTGTCTGCTCAGTTTCATTGTATCCCAGATGCTTCTCTTTCCCATGTACTGATGGTTGCCATTTTCTTGTCAGCCTTGTGACTTCAGCTATTGCACCGACAAGCCTTGGTGAGATCATCACTAATCTTACAATGTGTGTATCGGAAGAAGTCAATGTGCTGACAGTCAGACGTGAACATGTGCTGGTCGATACACTGAGGGCCACAGGGAGAAAAACCTTCGCTCCACAAAAGCAGCTGCAGGTGTGTATGAATTAGATTTTTTTTTTTATCACGTTTTCATTTATATGTTTTGACATTTTTTTATAGATTGAGTTCCTTGGCGAAGAAGCTGAGGATGGAGGGGGGCCAAGGAGAGAGTTTTGGAGACTCCTCGGTAAAGATATTCAGATGTCTTTCTGTGAAGGGAGTGGAAACCGGTTCGTCTTTAGGCACGGCACTGTAGCTCTGATGGTAAGTGCCTACTGCAGGAAAAGAAGTTTCTTGCACTGCATGTGGAAACAGGAGCTCTTTAAGTCAAGGGAGCATGTAACTTCAGAGCATGTACATATCCTGTTGGAGCATAAATATCCCCATGGAGGCTGGACTAGGGGACGTGGCTCCACAAGCATCGTTTTTCCCACACCCATGCATGTTACTACAGTAGATCGGGAAATTTTCTCCGTTAAAAATTTTCACCGGTTGCATTGGCGACGAAAATGGGAAAACACGCGAAAATTATTCTATGCGTATAACACACATTCAATTTTTCGCCACGCGATGAAAATTAAACAAATATTTTTTCCGCGAAAAAAATACCTGCGAAAATTTCCTGATCTACGGTATTACCCTACTTTTTTACATTTCTTGCAGTATACACTAGCACTCTCAGCTTTTTCCAATCATTACTGACATTCACAGCATATACATACGCTGATTTGTAAGTCTGGACGTTAATAATGTGGCCACTCACATGGGAATATTTCATGTACTAATGGGCTCTGCATGTGGTTTACGCTGGTGTGTATACTCGTGTGTGTGTGGACAGATGCTTCATCAAGTTTGTCACTGGTTGTTCACATTGCAGGGCATGAAATACTACCAGATAGGCCAGTTGATGGCAATGGCTGTTGTACAGGGAGGAAGCGGATTCCAGTTTCTAGCTCCTTGTATTTTTCAATACTTCTGTGGTGTTGAAGTGTCTGCCATACTTGTTGATCCCCAAGATGTAGCTGATTCGAATGTCAGAACTCTGCTGGAAAAGGTTAGGATGAGCATTAGCTTATTAAGTATAAACCATGGCATATCACTATGTGCACTAATTTGTCTCTGCAAATGCACAAGCTCATGCATAATTCATCAGCACATCATTGCATGAACCAGTAGTTCTTGTGTCTACTGGGTATACACAAGAACACACTGTAGAGTACATACCAAGCGCCCACCCCCCTTTTCCGCTGCATCCTAAGGTTCCCCGCCCATGGGCACTTAATTGATACGTACTCTACGGTACTGTATCCTCCCGCGCAGTTTGCTGCAAGTATGCATACATGCGTGAATTTCTTCTCTCCCTAGATTGAAAGTGCTGAGGATGTCACTGCACTTCGATCTGCTGCACTGGAATCAGTTGATATCACAATTGATGCTGGATTTACGAAGCCTGTGTCTGTCATGAGTATGGCAGACAAGCAAGAGCTGATCCACACTGTTGCACTCCATCACATGGTGCTTAAGTGCAAGGCTGAGCTAGACCAGTTGAAAAGTGGATTGCAAGTTCTCAGTGTTGGTGATGCTATAAAGGCCCACCCAGGGTTTTTTGAGGTTTTCTTTACAGAAGCTGGACTTACTGCCCTAACAGCAGGTACTATTGTAGTTTTGAATTTGGCTCCGCATGTAGTCATCGTTCCATGGGTGTAGTCATTATTTTGAGTACTATGTATATTTCCTTTTTAGATGGATTACAAGCACTGTTGAAAGATATCAGATTTTCCCCTAAGGGAAGCAGTGAACGTGTGAAGGAAGAATCAACGTACATGTATTTCATTGATTTCCTGAATGAGTGTGAAGGTACATGCTGAACATTGGCAATTATTTTAATGAAGGATATATAACCTATTTTCCCCCTTTTGTTGTATAGATGGTACCCCCGAGGGATTGGTCCTAGAAGACATTATGAACTTCTTTACAGGTGCAGAAGTTATCCCCCCCCCCCTTGGATTTGACCCCACCCCCACCTTGCACTTTAACAGTGAATCTATGTTTCCAACCGCTTCCACATGTGCACTGGAATTGACCCTGCCAACTAGGTATCATGCAAATTACGATATGTTCAAACAGAAGGCATCACTAGCTTTCAAGTCTCATGGAGGGTTTGGCTTGCGATAGGTCAGCCGAGTGTCTCTAGTGTGGTCATGATAATATAATTTGACAATATTGAAGTCTTGGGTTGGTTATTCATTTCTAATCGGTTCTTGTGACTGATATCACCATTATTTATCACCATTATTTATCACCATTAAACTCTTAGGTGTTGGTTGTCATAACTATATACAATGTGCATCATGACTACATTTATATCCTCAGTCATCATGATAACATTATGTCTTTTGCATAATGTTAGTCATTTATTTTATCATCATGTAGTTTATACAAGTCCTTTTTTGTCACTGTTTTAGCACTCATCGTGACTTTATTTGCCAGTACAGTGTACACATATACTCACTGATGACAAATTACATCCTGATCAATACTAAGTCTTGTGATTCTCAAATAAATAGTTCTACAAATGCTTTAGTAGCCGTATACATGGCTACACCATGATCGTCACAGAAAGGATTAATCTCTTGCTTGAGCTGGTCTAATTCTGTGGGTGACAGAGGGCATTCAGTTTCTGGAACTTCAACCACGTCATCAATACCCACTCCAGAAGGCCCGTTCCAATCAATACCATAGTCATCCTATATAAAAAAAAATTATGCTATGATTAACACAAAATCTATTTTAATACATGATTGGACAATGTCATTAAGGTGGTGTCTCACCCAAAGATATTTTGGATGTTTTCTCCAGGAAAACTGTAGGGGGTATGAAGCTGAAAATGCAACCCATGTAGTGATCTCAATAAGAGCTTTTCAATGAACGCCTATGTACAGGGTAAATTTACCTTTCCAACAATTTTCTGGATGGGACACCACCTTCAAGGACTTACGGAAACCATTGTGGGATGCAGTATTCCTTGTATGGCATCATTATCACCTGTTCCTTCCGCCAGCCCTCCATACCATAGTTGAAAAGGACTCCTGTTACCAGCACTCCGAAGCCTGTGATGGCTGTAACCTTCCCGAAAGGTGTCAAGGTGGTGGTTTATCCTTGGAAGAAATACATAATGGAGACAAAAGAGATCTGAACTACTGGTAGGGTCAAGAATTCCATTAATTTCCAAGGAATAGAATAAAATGTAAAACAAGTGAATGCATCCTGTAAAAACATCTCGCCACAATCGCTCAATGCGCTGGTTGTGCACACTTCGTCCTGCAATAAAACTGTGTCTTCCAGGACCTCGATCTGGATGCTGCAGCATGAATTCGGACACCTTAACATTCTCGCCACCTTTGTCACACCTGACTCGTGATGGAAGACCATACTGTTCAACTGCTTTCGAAAAACAATCAAGGGCAGTCATAGCTCTGTTATTGCTTGATGCTTTTAGATACACAGGCAATCTTGAAAAACCATCAATACCACAGTGCACAACAATTCGCCAACGAATTAGTTTGTGATGGCCATCAATGAAGCTATTAGGCATTTGTACACTGTATTTTCTGCGCTGCAGTACTGCCCGAAATCTTTCTCTCATTCCTCGAGGATCAATTCTCCGCAAACTTTCTCGCACTCTTTCACGTTGAATATGGATACCTCTTGAGCGCAAGAGGCCTTCTAAACTTCGTAACCCACTGTTTGGGTTGTTATGGTGGAAATCAGCTGTTATGCTATCTAAATCGCTATCACTGATGTCACTAAAGTCAGTTAAATTTTCTAGCCCATACTGAATAACTCTTCTCCGAACTGTTATTGGAGACACCATCAACATACGGGCAATATCAACTAACTTGAAATGGTGACCTAAAAGTAGAACCAGCTGATTCTCTGGAATATAAATTTGGGGTCGCCCCCTCACATGCTTTATGTTCTCCTGGTCAACTTCACTTTGCAAACACTTCACCACTTCACAAACAGCAGTACACAAACTATCACCTCCTGGAAGTAATTCCTCGACTATTAGTATGTCTCGCAGAACCAACTCTGCCCGAAGCAATAATGATTCCAGTATCCCCTCACCTTCAGATTCTGATCCAGTAGCTATTAAGCTAAGCGTACCCTCAATTTCATCCACAAAGTTTAGTAAATCAGACTGAAGTTGAGCCATACTGTAAAGTGTGCTTTATATAGAAAACCGGACGGCGGCATGGCAGTCACGTGGCGAAGGACTCAAAAGTCTCGCGATTAAAAAAACTCGGTGGCAGATGCGAAAACATGACAATTGGTCTATCGATTGCAAAAACTCAATACAAAGATCAAATCAACTCGATAAAAAAACTGGATGTAGAAACATCGATCGGTCATTGCATCGATAGAAAAACCTCGATCGATTTCAAAACATTGAGGAAAGAGTACATCGATTGCAAAAACTCGATACAAAGATCAAATCAACTCGATAGAAGAACTGGATGTAGAAACATCGGTCATTGGTAGATATATCGATAGAAAAACCTCGATCGATTTCAAAACTTCGAGGAAAGAGTACATCGCTTGCAAAAACTCGATGGAAAAACTGAGTGGCTGAGGCGAAAACGTGTCAGGACGGTTGCAATAACGCACGATCGCACGAAAATGATGCCAGTAATACAGAAATTGATTTTTGTCCATAAATGGACACCATAGTGTAGGGCTAAAGTTGGCATGGCATGACGTGTGTGCAGAATGTAGGTGTGTGTGAAGTACTCAAAAGACAAATCTGTTCAGTGCACAAACAGAAATCAGTGTGAGTCAGTCAACTCGCCAACTCGTGAGTAATGGTCCAGGCATGGTATGTGTGTGTGTGCATTGTGTAGGTGTGTGCATGTGTAGGGCTAAAGTTGGCATGGCATGACGTGTGTGCAGAATGTAGGTGTGTGTGAAGTACTTAACCCTTTGAACGCGGCGAGCGTATATATACGCTCGAAAATTACTTCCGCATATCGCGGCGAGCGTATTAATACGCTCACCATAATAAATGCTACGGGTCAGACCCTTCCAATTTTATGGCACGCGTGACACTTTAGGGGGATAACCCTACGGTCTTTAGCAATCGATCTAAAGCTCCACCCCCGCCACAAGTCGTTCAAAGCATTCACTTGACGCTTAGTTGTGTAGCACAGTTAGTACGCGGCAAAGGCACGGGTAGCGTCTACAAGGCTTTTGAAGCCAAAAACGCCGAGTATGGCTGCAGTCAGAGCGCTAGGCCGTAAATACAGATCCAGCACTTAGTAACAGAACCGGCACGAAGTAACAGAAGCGACTCACCACTGGTGACAAACACACGAAAATGGCGACTACCAAGGTTAGCTTTAGTGCTGCAGTTTGTATTCACTCTTCTGCAATAGCAGGGACTTTAGTAGACCAGCTACACACTAAACAACGATAGTTTTACACTTTCTGGCTTCCAGTGTTGCCGTTTAGCACAGAAAATAGCCTACAACTCTACAAAACTGCGAGCACATGCACCGTAGACAAAAATTAAATTGGCTTCCGCATGACGCGGAAGTTATGAATAATCAAGTACCGCGCTCAAAGGGTTAAAAGACAAATCTGTTCAGTGCACAAACAGAAATCAGTGTGAGTCGGTCAACTCGTCAACATCTGCCTCCCTCATGGACTTACCCGACGCTCTCCGACAAACGGTAAGGAGTTGGAAGATGGCGCTTGCAGGGTCGAAGCTATACTCCTGTTCCTACAAGATCACTCGCAAGTCCGGCGATTCTAGCTGCCTGCCTCGCTAACCTAGCCTTGCCAAACTAACCGGATGTCAAAGGGAGTTGATTGAACTGGTACTACCACGCCTTACGTGAACTTTTCCGGTTGCATTAAATTCTCCGTAATCTGACAAGTGGCCTGACGACTGTGTATATCACGTTCGAGAATTGGTTTGATCGTTATGAAGATTATGTTGTGGACCTGCGCGCTCGAAAATGAAGATCTTTTGTGCTACGATCACGGCAATCACTTGAACCAATTTTGAGCTAGCCTCGTTGAAGAAGAATAATAATAAGAAACCAGAATTAGAACGTTAACAAACTGGTAGTTCAGCCAGCTTCCAGTTTTCTACTTTAGCGAAGCTTTTGGCAACTTTGTGAGCCTTGTTGGTTGCAGAAACCCCCGAAAATGAAGGTTAGATACCTATAAAAGCTTAAAGCTTAGTTTTTGCAGAGATTTGGAAATATTGATTTTATATTGCGTATATGGAATGTCCGTGCCATCCCTACATAGAGTACAGTGCGCTCTCTCGAGCTCTGCAGTCCAGTTTACGGCATTTTATTATTTGTACGCATGCGCGGAGATTGTCACATGACATGCACTTGGCAACCAGAGATCGTCATCGTGTGCTTTGTTTCACTGGAGTGTTTTCCTTCGGCAACTGCATCAGTGAACTTATTCATGCGGCTGGAATAATTATTTTCAACACTTAGAGTGCACCTTTTTACCAAGGTGAGTAGCTATTATAAGAACTTACTCGTGTCAATATAAAGACAGTTAGCCCAACTACGTATGTGCGTTAAATAGAGTATGGACGCATACAGCTAGGCTGGCTACATCTTCACTGGGTGAGAAAGCCTCCGTACCTCACTCAAATAAATCTAGCCAAGGAAAGCCTGGGTATGAAGCATTCTCATGGTCTAGACTCACTTGGGGGGAGGAGTGAGTCTGAGAGCTTCCATGTCAACTACAAGACTAAAAGTGATTACCGCAACATGAGAGTAAATGGCATTTCTTCTGCTGGATAGAAGTTCAGCTATTTACAACTAAAGCCCAAACAGAAAATTGTGGTCGAGGCATTAGATCTAGTGCCATAGCAAGCTGATCGCTGCTGTGTGGTTAGTATTAGTTATTACTTATTAATTCTGCATTCTTTACACGCGACCAGTCTGGATTCTTCCATGGCACAGAATGCTGTCCGTAGTGTCCAGACTCACTCCTCCCCCCGAGTGAGTCTGGCCCGTGAGATTGCTACTCTTACCTGTATTCCTAAGAAAAATTCACAAGTTGGGGTGTCCAGGATAACTTTACCTCTGTCTCTGAAACTTTCTGTCTGCGTTTTCAGGTACCATGAACTGCTTTTCCTTACTTGTTATCTATTGTCTTTACCTTTGGCAGTGCGCTCGGCTCGTTATGCATCTTAAGATAGAGTTTCAAATAGAGGTGGAGGTTTTTTTAGGGGGAGGGAGATGCCCCTAGATCTCCTTAGAATGATGTCTGGTGTTCAAAACAAAAGCCCCTTGCCCCCCCACAAAGAAAAATTCCTGTATAAAACCCTGATCTATACTATGACAACCAAAAATAATCTACAAACAGAAAATTTTAAGAAGAACCTTTAGGGATGGAGTGCCTGTCATGTAACAACTTATTTCATCAACTGGTATAATTATAACTTGTATTTAATGTTATACTATGAATTATTTATTACTGATTCTAAAAAAAACTAAAGAAACAAGAAAATGAAAAAATTTAAAAAAAATTAAAAAGATGTAGGGATGGAGTGCCAAAAAGCAGGAAAACAAGGGTAGGGATAGCGTGAACGTAACATACACAGCCCCATCCCTACATCTTTTTCACATGTCAACTGCAGTGATGGCCTAATTACTTCTTAATGGTCCTTCCTGTAGGCAGCACTGAGAAGGGGGTGGCCATGGATGTGTATTGAAATTTAAGCTGTGTATGTAATTTTCAGCTTATTTCCAGCCTCCTTAGTACCCAGACATACTTTTGTACGAGACGCACCAAACAGTAGCTCCTGCATTTCAGAATCTATGTACAATCATGCATTGTACAGTGTGTTTATACAAGCAAACATACACACAGTGTATATCCATGCAGGCTTATTAGTACTCGGAATGTACATGCAAACATCCACACAGTGTGTACATCCTCATTAGTACCCCACTTAAAAAAATATGTATCAATATAACATACAACATAGGCATAATTATACTTCAGAAATGATACAATTTACTGTTTCAACTGGTATACATGCATGTAGCTGTGAAATATATCAGCAAATCGTGCAAAGAGGGTTGGCCGGTGCAAGTTGCCACTGGTTAATTGGGTATGACACAATAATATCGCAACACTACGGTTGCAGTGACATGTGAAAAAGATGTAGGGATGGGGCTGTGTATGTTGCGTTCCTGCTATCCCTACCCTTGTTTTCTTGCTTTTTGGCACTCCATCCCTACATCTTTTTAAATTTTTTTAAATTTTTTTCATTTTCTTGTACATGTATGATCCTGCAATTTCAGACAGTGGTCCAGACTACATGTATGATCTGCAATTTCAGACAGTGGTCCAGACTTGACTACCAGCACGTTTACCAAGACACGTGATCTTTGTTCTAGGCCTTGGATCATATCAAAACTAGTCATTAGGCTGAAAATAGTTACCAGAGACAGTCCTTTGGTAATTCCATGGATGCCTTCTGACTTTAGCTACTATGATCCTGGCACCGTACTTTAGTACGATCCTAGGATCATCCTAGGATTGTTCCCTGAATCGATCCTTGGATGATTGTAAGGACGATAATTAGGGAACCTCTGGACTTATGCTATCACTGTACTTCAGGATGATGCACCTAAGCATGATAACTAGGGATCCTTCGGACGCACGCTATCACTGTATTTCTGTATGTTCCTGGAATCATCCTAAGATGATAACTAGGGATCCTCCAGACTTATGCTATCACTATGATTCTGGGATCATCCTAGGATTGGTCCCTCAATCGATCCTTCTGTCATCTGGACTTATGCTATCACTGTACTTCAGTATGATCATGGGATCGTGGGATTATCCTAGGATTAGTCCCTGAATCGGTCTTTAAATCATCCATATAGACAAGGAGTATTCATGAATCATGAGCGTGAATTAACGTGGCACTTTTTTAAACTTAGATTACGATAATACCCGTTAATTCCAGTTTCCTTTTTTCTGCTTGTTATCTGAACACGTCCACCTCCTTTTTAGTTGGGTCCAGTAGTCACATCAAAGCATCACTGAAAACCCTTCTCTCAAATCCCAGGTCACCTAAGCTGTACATGTAGTAAGGTAAGCAAGCATGCATGGATATCAGGCTTTACACCAACTTAACAGCTGGTGTTCTCATGTGTATCATCACTAATTATTAGTGACAAATACTACCCAATTATGCTGTAGTGTAAACATTACAACTCAAACTTAATGGCAAAACACACTTTTACACATTACATGTAACTTGAGAGTCTAGGGCTGCTAAGGGAACTCAACTGAAGGGATGGTGGGCGAACAATTAAATAGGCATTTGAAGTCGCCTTACTGTGCATTGTTCTTTGAAGGCTCCCGAAACCCTTTGACAACGTAGAAAATAGATTGGTTGTGGCGGTAGATAAAACTTCCCTTGGAGAGTGTGCATTTGATGTTTGTCGGCGCCAATGGTTTGCGTTGCAACATAACTACTATATTACCCACCCCATGATTAAAAATTACTATTTTAACACCTTTCACGTAGGTAATCTGTGGTAATACCTTAGATGGTGTGCTCATTTTGGAGTTACTTCCTGCACAGTAGTGTGAGTGATTTGTGACCATAATCTTTGGAAAGAGTTGCCGAGGACAAGCGGTATGCTACATTACGCATTTAAACTTTTTTGGTATAGCTCCTGTGGTACTTCATGTACAAATTCTGCAGTACAGTATGGACTGATGCATACGTTTGATATTTCAGAAACCCTTTAGGGCTCCTTAGCGCCAATGGTTGCAGGTAACATTAGTTCATTACTTGACAATAGCGACAATAGTCGCGCAATGCGAGTACGTACCTCTTACCGTCTGTAATTCAAGTGATGTTTTCCTGTTATGGAACTTAAATTCCTTCTTTGTCTATCACTGAATGCGTCTGAGATCACTCATTTATTGCATTGTCATTACATCATTGTGATCACGTGATTGTAAGAGTCAGATTAATGAAGTTTTGTGAACACGTGTGGTGCAGCTAGCAGAAGAATCCTGCATGATCGCCTCCACGGAGAGTGATACGGTAGCACCCATTACGTGGTCCTTCAAGCCAGATGGAGTCTCTTTCGAACGGGGCTACTAGTGTCCCTCTACTCTTTTAGCCGAATCGCTGAAGTGAATCGGAAGTAGGATTCTATTTCGTGCCCACCCATGTTTGAACTGTCGAGAAAGAAGTGCGTTCGTGCAGGACTGCTGGCTGGGGACTCTCCCGACGTCTCGAAGTTGTCCCGACTCAAGCTAAGCCTGAACGAGAAACTCGAAGTGTTGAAGCAGTTGGACAGCGAGATCCTGGCCCTGGTCGAAGAGGGTGATGTGGCAGGGAAGATTGAACAGTCTGACGAGTTTAAAGAAGGCATTTATGCAGCCATGATGGGAGCTGACCAAGCCCTAGCAATTCCCACTCCGCTCGCCCCAAGGAGTCCAGCAACCGTGCCGGCTCCTCTCCAGTAAGCAGCAAGGTGAAGCCCCCAAAACTTACGCTACAGCCCTTCGACAGTGAGTTGACAGTATGGACCCCTTTCTGGGACTCCTTTAAGGCTGCAGTTCATGACAATCGGGCGTTGTCTGATATCGATAAGTTTAACTATCTCCGGGGTTTGCTTCCACTATCTCCGGGGTTTGCTTCAGCGCACAGCGCTGGAGGCCATTTCTAGGCTGGCCCTCACGGCTGCAAACTACCGGGAGGCAGTCTCAATTTTGGAGGAGCGGTTTGGAATCAAACCGCAAATTTTTGCCAAACACATGGATGTCCTCATCCACGTGGATGCGGTTAGCTCCCCTCACAACGTCAAGGGCCTTCGGCACCTGTATGACCTCGTTGAGTCAAATGTACGTAGCTTCAGGGCCTTAGGAATCAGCTTCCTACGGCAGCCTCCTTGCTTCCGTGCTCATCGCCAAGATTCCCCAAGAGTTGCAACTTATTGTGAGCAGGAAGATGGGCAGTGACGACTGGAATGTTGATGCCTTGATGATCACTCTGGGAGAAGAACTCCAAGCTCGAGAGAGGACGACAGCGGTATCCGTGCCCAGTGGGAAGAATTGCAAGGAGCCAGCAACAGCAGCAGCGCTGTTGACGGGAGGTAGTAACAGGATAACCTGCTCCTACTGCCAACAAGACCATACCTCCAACTCGTGTGGGGTCGTCTCGCCGCCCCATGCTAGGAAGCAGGTGCTGCAGAAGTCAGGACGATGTTTTGTGTGTCTACGGCAAGGCCACATCAGTCGGGAATGCAGCTCTCACAAGAGGTGCGCCAAATGCGGTGGCCGGCATCACATCAGCAATTTGCCTGAGAGGCACCAACTCCCAGCCAACCCGGAGTGGCATCACTGCCTCCAGACAGGTGAAGACGGACCACCCCATTGAGGCCTCGACTCAATCTTGACCAGAACCCCCTGCTGCTCAGCGATCTGGACTCAACCATGGAGCTCCTGCCTTTCGGTCACCAGAGCATCGTTCGACTTCACTTTGGAACAACTCTGGCAGGACTGTCCTGCTGTAGACTGCGCAGGCACAAGTTTTCAACCCGACCTCCCCATCTCAGTCTCGACGAGTGAGAATAGTCCTTGTCAGCGGCAGTCAATGGTCGTATGTCACAGAGCACGTTGCAAGAGAGCTTTCGCTCACTCCAGAGGGGGAGCAGCCAATGACCATCATGACCTTTGGCTCGAGCGAGGAGTGTTCCCAGGTGAGTGAACGCGTGAGGCTTAGCCTCACGCTGAACAGCGGTCAGTTAAAGCAGCTGATGCTTTTCACTGTCCCCCTCATATGCAAACCCATCCGGTATCCATCTGCCAAGACAGCTTTGATCACCTTATGGGCCTTGACCTTGCTGACCCTGCCGACGGCCAATCTCCACTGGAAATCGACATTCTGGTTGGATCAGATCAGTACTGGGAATTGACAACCAGCGAGACTCAACGGACACGATCGGGACCAGTTGCAATCAACACGGAGCTCGGATGGATCCTGTCTGGCCCGGCTATGCCTCCTGATCAGATTCAACCCCTCACCTCTCTCATGGCGCACACCTTGCGTGTTGATGGCCTGCCACTGACAGATCAAGCCTTGGATGATAGCCTCAAGTCCCTCTGGGATCTGGACTCTTTCGGAATCTCTTCTCGCTCTGATATTAATCTGTCGGTCCATGAAAGTTTTGAAGATTCAGTCTGCTTCATTGATGGGAGATATGAGGTCGAACTCCCGTGAAAGAATGCACACCCCCCTTTAGCTGACCACTACAATCTTTCTTTGAAGCGTCTGCGGGGGTTGATCCGAAGGCTTCGGCATGACCCAGATGTGCTACAAGAGTACGATGCAACCATCAAGGATCAAATTCAGCGAGGGATTGTCGAACCCGTGGAGGAGTCGTCTGGTGAATTCTGCAACAAGACACATTATCTGCCACATTACGCCATCATTCGAAGGGACAAGGAAACCACCAAGATTCGTGTTGTGTACGACGCCTCGGCACAATCGGACGAGCCATCCCTCAATGACTTCCTCCATGCCGGCTCAAAATGCGACCATAGAATTCTGGATAACTCGCTGCGGTTTTGCGTGCACCGGGTAGCAGTCACTGCCGACATAGAGAAGGCCTTTCTCGTGGTTGCCATCGCAAAGAAAAGGATCGCGATGTTTTGCGCTTTCTGTGGTTTGATGACGCATTTTCAGACCAGCCGAACCTCGTTCAGTTGTGATTCGCCCGAGTGGTGTTCAGAGTGTCGTCCAGCCTATTTCTTTTGAATGCAACAATACGACACTATCTCGAGCGGTACAAGACAGTACAGCCAAGGCTAGTGGAGAAGCTTTCAAGGGCAGCCTACATTGACGACATGGTCACTGGAGCGGATAACGAAGAGGAAGCCCACCAGCTGTTCATCAAGTCTAAGGAGATGCTGAAGGAAGGAGGATTCAATATGCGGAAATTCCGCTCCAATTCGACCCGTCTGCAGATGAAAGTCGAGGGCCAAGAGATGCTGGACGAATGTGCATCCACCTGCGCCGATGAAACCTACGTTAGTTCAACCCTTGGCAACGGGCAGTTGGTACACAATGGAGAGAGGAAGGTGCTTGGTATTCGCTGGGACCTGGCCACTGACCAGCTGGTCATGAGTTTGGAAGATGTAGCCTCTGCAGCATCAAACCCTGAACCTACGAAGAGAGCCATCGTCAGTCTTGTGGGCAGGATGTACAACCCTTTGGGTTTCCTGTCGCCGATTGTGGTTCAACTGAAGATATTCATACGGGGGCTGTGTGAGGCAAAGCTGACTTGGGACCAACAGCTGACTGGCCAACCACTCGAGAGATGGCACCACCTGTCATCGAAATTGCTTGAAGCGAGACCCTTTCTGAAACCCTGCTGCTATTTGGCTGGTATCTATGAGCAAGTGATCTCTTACAGACTCTACAGCTTCTGTGATGCATCGCTCAAGGCCTACACGGCCGTTGTTTACCTGCTGTTGGAGACTCATTCTGGGCGACATGTCAGAATCACAGCATCCAAAACACGAGTTTCGCCTCTCAAGACTCAGACAATTCCCAGGCTAGAATTGCTCTTGGCGCTACCCCTAGCAAGGCTCAAGGATACCTTCACTCAAGCACTTGAGAGCGAGTTGCCTCTCTGTGACCCACTCTGACTCCACTGTCACAATCTGCTGGATTCAAGGAGTGGAGAAGATCTGGAAGCCATTCGTCCAGAATCGAGTCTTGGAGATTCGGAAGCTCCTGCCTCCAAAGTGTTGGGTACATGACATCCCGTCAAGAGGAAACACTCCACAACAACTGGCTGACTCTCAGCTCTGCATGAACGAGCCCGAATGCCTCAAAACTGGCGAGCTGAGTGGACCTTCAGAACTTCAGATGCCTGCAGGGTGCCAAGTTGAGATGAAGGCCGACAGGGCTGAGACAGCACATGGGCTGCTGGCTTCAGTAAAACCAGCAGGCCTACGGAAGGTAATGCAAGGTGAGAACTTCAGCTCATTTTGCCGCCTGGTGGCCGTCACTGCCAACGTGCTGAAGTTCTTCCGCCTCCTTCTCAACGTGGTACGTTCGAGTGCAACCACCGCTGCTTCAGATGACCTAGCCACAGCCCAGGCTTACCTGGGTGGTAGAGTCCCAGCAACAAGTCTTAGTGTGAGACAAGAATTTCACCCAATGGAAAAAGCAGTTTTCCCTATTCCAGGATGACCATAAGATCTGGCGATGTGGGGACCGTATTCAGAACGCTGGCCTGCCTTTCTCAGCTAAACACCCTGCACTGCTCACCAAGGATCAATTCCTTGCTGCACTGCTTGTTAAGAGACCCCATCCAAGAGTTCTCTAGCCTCGTTCCCAGGCTCCACCCCCCAGCTTTAATCGCAAAGTGGAAAAAAGCGGGCAGGGAGCCTGGTACATTTCGTCACGCGACATGCGTCAGCGCCGTGACGTAGGGTGTGTGGTTTGGTGTGTGGTTTTGTTAATCCGATTACGCGTGACGTGTACCGTCGCGCGCGCTCGTGTTCGACAACGGTGAATGCAATAGTGACCAAGCATCTCAAGCCTGGGCAAGAGTCTATACAACAGCTAAGATACAGTGGTCCATTTGATTTGCGAACAGTTGAATTCGGCCATCCCTGTAGTTTCGAAGTCAGATGAGCGCGACCAAGCGCTAAGCAGGAACTTCAAGAAACAGCTGGGGAAGTTGAAGAGCCAGCCGTCCATAATTTTGATGCAAGGCGAAACAAAAGCGAGGTTAGCACACAGTTACTGTGTTTTTGCACTTGTATAAGGCTTATAGCATAGTAAAAATTCTTGTGTGTATAATTTTGTTAGTAAACAAACTTTGGCCACATGGTCTCTATCACGAGATTCACGACCGGTATGTGGTTTGCTTTGAAAAAGCGCGGCAACCACGTGGACCCAGCGTATAGCTAAGATGAACACTGAAGGATCCACACTTTGCAATTCTGCATGTTTCCTTGCTACTGGGCAAGCAGGAGCTGCCAGTACTCAACAGCTCGCTGCATGCACGGCCTATTGCAGCATTATGCTGACTCTGATTGCTGTATGGCACTATGCTGCTCTGAGGCCTGGGCAGCTTGAAGCAGTATTGCTGATACTCCATGGGCGTGATGCCTTTGTCCGGATGGCCACAGGAGCTGGGAAGTCTTTATGTATCTTTCTGGCACCCTTGGCAGGAAGGTCTGATGGCATGGCTGTAGTCATTAGTCCCCTAAATGGCTTAATGGACGAGCAGGTATGCATGTCATGACATACACTATACTGCTTAGAGTTTCGAATTTCATGGAAATGTTCACTTTCAAGATTCTCAGATTGGCACAAGTGGGTATTCCAGCTGTTCGGGTCACTGGGTGACACAGACGGACAAGGACACTTGTACCGTTGTATGAAACAGCTGTTAACCCTCCGTGGCGTCACTTTTTTGCGAGTAAGCATTTCCAGGAGCATGCGGTGCTGGTGGCAGTGGACGAGGCACACCTCATTCATGAATGGTTAGACGGTGCCTCTCTGCCTGTAAATATATTTGTAATTATAGTAATGTTGCTTACGGATTTCAGGGGACCTGACTTTCGAAAAGCTTTTAAGCGCATCGGAGGCCTGAGAGCTTTGACTAAGGTCCCCTTCATGTGCTTAACTGCAACTCCACTCATGTCCAAGTTTGCCATCAAAATCCTTGGACTTTCCGATATTGTCCTAAATCCTATAGAAATCCATGTACACACAGTGGAAATCCAGCTCACAACACTAGCTATCTATTCCACTGTCACTTGCAGTCCTATTGTTGAATGGACAATCCACAGATATCCACTATGACCCACTCAGTCCAATGGATTTTCATGGAGTGTCCACATTCTCCTCTGTCCATTCCAGTCCACTATCGAATAAACATCCCTAGATCATCCAGGGATATCCACTATGACATACTGTTCCATCCAGTTTAATGGATGTCCATGGATCATCCCCTATAAATCCACTTGACATAGTATATGTACTCATTCCACTGTCCCATCCGGTCCAACTGTCCAATGGATGTCCATGGATTATCCACGGCCATCCACTTGACATAGTACCTGTTCCACTGTACCATCCAGTCCAACTGTCCAGTGGATGTCCGTGGATTATCCACGGTCATCCACTTGACATAGTACCAGTACCTGTTCCACTGTCCCATCCAGTCCAACTGTCCAGTGGATGTCCGTGGATTATCCACAGTCATCCACTTGACATAGTACATGTACCTGTTCCACTGTCCCATCCAGTCCAATTGTCCAATGGATGTCCTTGGATTATCCAGTCATCCACTTGACATAGTACATGTACCTGTTCCACTGTCCCATTCAGTCCAATTGTCCAGTGGATGACCATGGTGCACATGGATCACTGACAGACATCCGCTTTAGCACTATACTGTCACGTTCTGAATCAATAGCAAATAGCCGATGACATGTGACAAAATATAGGAGGCTAGTATGTATGAGGGTTATATGAGGATACATAAAATGTGTAGGAGGTTACGTAGTATAATATGATGGGGATGTCATATATATATGATTAAATAAGTATTGTTTGGTATCACAGCAGTAACTGGTCTGTATACTACAACTTGAGGCGCTTTGATGTGCTTTGCTGGCCCTTGCATGGTGTACTTTCGGGACTCTTTCTTGGGCTTTCACTGTAACTTCTGAGAGTCTTTCTTGGACTTCTCCTAAGTGTCGCCACTTCACTTGGAGGCCGTTTCCCAAGAATGCCTTCACCATTTTCCCTATGATGCAAGAAATCTACTTAATTACAATGACAGTAGCAAGGCTTAATTTGCACAGCAAGATTCTTACATGTCATCTGGGCCGTGTTGGTCTTTGACCTTTGTGTCTTCAAAGGCCCTTGAATATTGAAGGAGGGAGAGGTTGTATTTCTCGGCCAGTTTTCTTGCGAATGCTACCTTTCCCTCAGAATCTTCCGGAATGGGAGTCTTGTAGAACTTAAAAGCCTAAAGTAAAGTCAATGTTCAAGTAAAATGTAACGGTAATTATCTCACTACTTAAAAAAAACAAACCAACCTTCACTGTGCCCTTCGTTTTCTTGGGTGGCAGTTTACCCATGCCATCCTCCTGCAGTTTAGTTAGAGCCTGCAGAGCTCCTTCTATACCACCCCTATTCCGAAACTTCCTCTTTTGATGGACCCAGAAGGACACATCGAGAAATTTCCCAGGAAGATTCAGCAGTAACGTTTCGTTGGACTCCTGTTGTGGCCCATGTACGGTCTCATGTACAACTCCTTCACCAGCAACTACCAGCTCCAGTTCATCATCAATTTTCCCTCGGCCAGATATATAGGCTGTGTGCTGGCAGCACACTTCAACGAAGTTGATTGCAGCCTCAGTCGCTTTGTTTGAGATTGAGTCAGCTATGGGAGCATCACTCTCTATGTGGAAAAGTACATGCATAGCCACACTCACTCGCAGGATCTGTCCCATGGACTTGCTCAACATTCCTGAAACATACAAAGGTGAAAGGTTATAGGGCTTGGGTAGCCTCGTTCCTAGGCCCACAACTTCTTCTGTTACACGAAGGAAAGTGACTGCTTTGTGTATCCGAAAAAGTCTCAGGCGTGGGAATGAGGCTATAGGGCTAGGGTTGAAGGCTATGGCTTCAGATTCATTACATATAAGGTGTGAAATAGAGCAGTGTCTATCACTTACTCATATGCTACTTCCTTAGGCTGAGGCTAATGCACACAACATTGGAACTAATATCATTGCTGATAGTATGCAAGTGTTGCTACAGTTTTGTTCAAATCAGCACTACTATTTCCCCTTGGCTCTAACTACTGTCTCGGCAGATAGAGCTCAGGAGAGATAAGTAGAGGTATTTGGTGTTGCGTCACTGTGCAGGTGGGGAATACATTCTTGAAAGGATGAAGTAACATAGACCAAAGGCTGGTTGAAGCTCAAATTAATGTTGTGTAGCATAGTACAGTTTCTATTTAGAATATACCCAAATCTTCCTGGCTCAGAGAATTTTGTTTATTGTTATAGAGTAGGCAGTCTTTGTTACTGCTAAGCAGACTTCAGCTGTATTATATGGATTCTATATTTCTCTATTACTTCTAGCTACTATCACACACCTGATAATAAATCATCCATCGCTGCAATTGTTAGTAGCTGTGTTTGCGTTCTGTCATATTTTTGCTTGAATAAAGCTAATTGTGACTCTTCTAGGGGAAGATGAAACACTTTTTTCCCCACATCCTTTCCATCTGCTGGCTTCTTCCACATTCCAGCAAGCAATGTAACTACATGTACAAGACATTGAAAAATTGTATTACTGCATGAAATAACATGTTGTTGGATCATGATTGACACGGAGGTCTGAGGTTTACCTATTTTGTCAGTGAATGTCTTGTCAGTGGGCTCCAAAGTTGCAAAGTTAGCATAAACTGGTTTAGGGAACATCCACAGGAAGCTGAGTCCTTTTTCTGCATTTCCTGGAAGCTCTATTAGAGCTCTTGCAACAGCTGGCTGATTGAATACTCCGACTGTGAGGCTGGTAGCATCCATCCTAAAGTTAGCTTCACCTGTGACTGTATAAATGAAAATGTATACAATGTACCTGCAAAAACTTCAAATGTTAAAACAGATGCTATATTAAATCAACAAAGAAGTGAATGTCTTTGCCAGTAATTTAGCTTGCTACCATATTAAAGCACCTTGTTAATATAAAAATCTATTAGGATTGCTAAAGTTTCATTAAATAATTGTTGATTGTATACGCTAGAAGGTAAGTACAGTTCGTGAGAAGCACACGTTTTAGAGTGAGTTTCCTACCTGCTGCACTTCGATATACTAGCTAGCTATTGTTCATTGTCTCAATGTAAATAACTAACCAGTTGTCCTGGTCCAGGGGTTTGCATTATAGAGCTCCAAAAACATTGCCAATTCATGGGAATCGTTGAGGCCACGGCTGCTGTACAGTTTGATTTTGGTCAGAAAAGATGACAGTCCATCATTTTGTGCCATCAGCACTCCCATTTTCTCAAATGTAGCATCAGAGAGCAACCATGGAGGGTCTGTATCTACAAAGATACAAAGCAGTCATGCACATGTGTACATGTACCACAGTAAATGAGTGCATCAAAGGTGGTGGGTTGGGGGCAAACTAATACTAATTAGCCCTCTGAGTAAATTAACACCTTAGATTGGACTTGGCGCTTCTAATCAGCAGCAATTTACAGGTGCATAGGCACTAATCAACATACTCACACACCAACTGGAGTTCCAGTTATACTATTACCATTATGTAGACGTACAAATAGTATGTAATTTGACCACCTGTGCCTACATGTACATAACATTTTACTATACCTGAACATCTAGCGGCTTGACGTATGTTGTGAAGCAGTCCTCGTAAGAATTGATATATGGTAGTCTTGCGGCTCCCTGTTGGCATACTGATGGTTAGCCAAATAAGGATAGGCTCCACCCAATCAGTTCCCGGCACTGTTACTTCAGCCGGTGAAAGCACAAAGCTTGTCAAGATCAGCAGTCCTCCCAGAACAGCTGCAGGCGGGACACTCATTGCTTTGCCGACCTGTAAACAACCCTATGTATGCATATGAAACAAGCACATTAGTGTACAGACTGAATTAATACCACATATAATTGTAGGGCAATGTGAACAATGGAAAAGATTAGAGCACGTGTTATTGTGGTGAATATTATTAGAGTTGACAGAGATAGATGATGCATTAATTGCTGAATGCTCATATCTGGTTCTTCTAATTTGTTTTTCCCTACGGTAGCAATTACTATGCTATTCAACTCATGAGCACTAAGTGGAAATATTGATATTCCAATTATCAGATAGCTACCTAGCCAGTACTCCCAAATCTGTGTCTGTGGGACACATACATATAGAGTTCACGCACACCTTAACCTACGTACAATGTTAACTGTCTAAACCATATGGCTATTTTACTATATCACATATGTATTCACCTCTCTCAGCACACGTGGGTATAGATTCCAATTCAGGTCCAAGGTCCAGCAGCTTTCCAGCCTCTTTCTGGTGTCCTTACTTCTCTCTGATCTAGGAGTTGCCATCAGTGATGAAGAACAAATTTCTGGCTTTCTCTTGTAATGACAGTTGTCTGTTTGACACCTTGTGGTTGCTATGATTACATCATGCATGCATTTGCCCTTGACAACCTTGGTGTGAAATTTGATGGCTGGTGCTTTGTACTGTATAGCCTGAAGATGGATGTAGTCACAGCTAAAGTTACAGATGTTGCTGTTCTCAGAAGGATGCTGTTTGCCACTGCTTATCTACCTACTGACATCCCTAACTATTGGGCTATCATAGCAAGTTTTGGTTCCCTGCACAGTTCTGAGAAGGCATGTATTTCACCACAAGTAGCACAGATGACGATGGAGAATGTGCAGGTCCTGAATGCAGATGCTTTTTATGCAGACATCGATTTAACAAGGGAGCTTGTTACTATGGAAATTGGCCCAAACAAGCAGCCATGTGGAATTCCCCTCATTCCAAAGCAGCGGCTGTGTCTTTCATGTGGGGAAAAGCTTCCCTTACGGAGTGACCGTCCTAGTAGGCTTACTGTCTATACAGCATCTCTGGGTACACTTCCTGCTACTCATTACCACAAGTATTGCCATAATTATCGTAAGGGGTGTAAGCTAGTCCATTTCTATGGATACTACAAATTGGGAGATGGAGTCCTGCACTACAGCAATGACTGCTTGTCTCTGCCATACTTTTTATCATCACAAGAAATTGGTTTTGAGTTGGTCATGTTAAAGCACTTTGATGTTGAGCTCCTCATTGGCCAGATATCGTACATGCAAAAGGCTGATATATATAACATCTCCAATGGATACGACACAACAAAGAAGGAGTGCTCTGCCATTGAGAAGAAACCAGAAGCACGCAAACAGCCCGCACATGGGTATGTGTAGGTAGAAGAGCTGCATACTTGTACACTCTGTGTGTATATATACATATATATATACGTATAGGATAGATCCCTCCCTAGAGGGAACTAACCGACTTAAGCGCCCGTGGGAAACCAAGGGAAACCGAGGAAGTGCTAATGGGTCGAGGGCGTAGCCCGAGACCCAATTAGCACTTCCGAGGTTTCCCGCGGTTTCCCAAGGGCGCTTAAGTCGGTTGGTTCCCTCTAGGGAGGGGTCTATCTGTCTTAGACCATACCGCTAATTGAAAAAGATTGCAGCTGGCTGACTGTTGCCATATATGGGTATGCTCACCGTTGCTTGGAAATAGCCAATCCAATGTTAGAGAGTAATGCGTAGTGGCGCGTCATCGTGTATCTGGCCAATCAATTGTTCGAATTGCAGTGATGTCACAGAATAGCCTATAAAAGGTGGATTTTCTAAGGCGCGTTTGTGCATGCAGTGAGTGCTGAAGAGCAGTTTTGTGGCGAGATTTTTTTTTTTTTTGTAGTGCTGCAGCACCCTAGTGTACTATGGAAGAAGGTGGCTGGGGGTTTAATGCGCTGAATTTTGACGAGTTTGAACCGAACATCGATGACTCGGAAGATTTCAAGCTGACTACCAGCGAAAATAGCAAGCGGTTTGGTTCCCCCTTGTCTGCAAAAGCAATTGATCGAGCTATCGCTGATCGGGTACCTGAAAAAACACGAAAAACTACACAATGGGCAATGAGCGTGTTTCGTTCGTGGTGTGATGCTCGTTCGATCAACGAGCCTACTGAAAAGCTGTCGAGTGATATGCTAGCTGATTTGCTGCGTCGATTCGTAATGGAGGCCCGTCGCCAGGATGAAACCCCATACCCTCCGGCCACCCTGATGCAGATTGTCGCGGGGATTCAGCGTTACTTCAGAGAGAATGGCCAACCGAGTCTTACCGTTTTTGGTGATAAAGACCCTCGGTTTGCACGGACTCGTGGTAGCCTGGACGCGAGGATGAAGACCTTGACGAAGGAGGGTGTTGGGACGGAGTCGAAGCAAGCTCAACCGTTGACAAAGGAACAAGAAGAGAAGTTGTGGAGCCTTTCGATTTTTTCCTTGAATACTGGTTGGGGCCTTACGTACATTGTCTTCTGGTACAACTGCAAACTCTTCGGCCTCAGAGGTGGAGACGAGCACCGATCACTTGTTCGTGAGCAGTTTGAAATCGACTACGATCAGCAAGGGCGGTTTTTGCGATTCAAAGGGCGCAACTCGAAGAACGTACAAGGTGGAATTAAGCAACGAAAAGTTCGATTCAAAGATCTGAAGATTTACGCTCGCCAAGATCTCGGAGAGAGGTGTATTGTGGATGTGTACAACCACTACTTCGGCTTCATTCCTCAGACCGGGCCTTTCTACCGCAAGCCTACAGGAGATGATCCTCCCAAATACAGTAAGCAGGTGATTGGGAAGAATAAGCTTGGGGGTTTGGTGAAGGAGATGTGTAGTCGCGCTGGCTTTACCGGCTGCTATACCAACCATTCTGGAAAAGTCACTTGCGCTATCGAATTGTTTGCCCACAATGTGGATGAGCAGCTTATAATGCGACAAACGGGTCACCGCAGCTCTGCTGTTAGGGCTTACAAGAGGCCTGGTGTAGCTCATGATGCGTTGGTTTCCGCCATCCTGCAGCCGCCAGCTCCAAAGCAAGCTAAGTCAGTTGACAAGTTAGACGTCCCTCCACCAAAATGCAAGCCATTGTGTGAGTGTCAGGAGCCGCCTCCTCAAGGTGTAGCTGCAGTGGAATCCAGGTCGAATGAACCATCGGTAGAATCCAAGCTGTCGGAGTGTTGGAAGTCGCCTCCGCAAGGTGCAGTGGATTTCAAGCGGGAAATGCCACCTGTTGCTTCCAAGGAGAACTATGCCCCACCTACATTCCAGTTGCCTGTTGTTCTTAACTTTAATTTTGGACGTTGTTGAAGCAGCAGTTTCAAACATACTAAGTGCTTGGACATCTGACTCATTATGTAGCACTCCCGTTTTGCCATTTATCCAACCCATGTATCACTTTCACTGGCTTTCTCATTTTTGATCACTTTCATGATTTATCTGATTCATGTAGAGCTGGTTTGCCATTGTTTTCTCCAAAATATTTCAGTACATGTATCACTCTGGTTGCTCCTTTTGATTGTTTGCTGATATATACATACTAAGCGCTTAGTATGTTTGTATAGGCATACTGAGAGCTTTTTTTGCTAATGTCATTTTAGTACCCTGGTCTAACCGGTGACTTCAAAGAGTAAGGGGGGGTTTAACCTACTTAAATGCCCTGGACTAACCGGAAAACTTCAAAGGAAATACCTTATTAATTATTCATGTATGGTCTAAATAATTTTTGATAACGGTTATTAATTTAATCACAATGCCGTATACTTGCAGAGTGCAGCAGGAACGCCAACAGATGGACAGACGACGATTTGAGGCTGCCCACCTCAAATATGCAGCTCTCAAAATGGCAGCTAATTACTCCGAAGCCCTTCCTAGTCTTGCAGAAGATCACACCTGCCTTGTTCCTTGCCTTTGAAGCTAGATACGCTGGTAAGTATAAGTCTGCATATATGCAAGGTTTGTGTGTCTGTATGCTAACCAATATTCATATTGTCTGGTGTACATACATGTAGCACACACATGCACATACCCAGGCTGTGGCAGCGTCCTCGTGTTTGATGGTAACATGAAAAACAGAAGAGATGTGTGCTATGCCAAGGATATCGATGCTGGGTTCATTCAGTTTGATGGGCTCGCTGGATCGATCAAGACAGGGTGTCATGCAACCCCAGAGTTCAAAAGTTGCCATTGTACTCAGCACAAAAACAATGCATGTGATCACCTGCTGTGTGGGGATGTTGATCCTGACGAAGAGCTGGATGTACCCACGGGGCCTGCACTACGATCGCACCAGAGGAAGGTGAACCCTGGAAGCCCAGTTGCAGAGATGATAGTAGCTAAAAAGGCAACCAGGAAGCAAACCTACTACCAGGTATTTATGTATCTCTATATATATATTCACATGTATATACCCAATTAAGAAATCACGCATAGTGATGCAATACTGTCTTTTACTAATAGGTCCTTTGGCTAGGCCACCCAGAGTGTAAAGCAACTTGGGAGCCTGCATCTTCTCTCCCACAAAATCTGGTTGCTGACTACGAAGCAGGAATTACTGCAGAAAGCGCAGTAGACACAGTGTCACTATATGGTCATGTGTCTAGCACTGTGACACTAGCTCAGAGGAGTCTTGATGGGGCATCTCCACCAAAAAAGAAGAAAGGAGAGCGGCCATGCCATGGTGACTTGGAAGGGTAGGTTTCATAGCCTATTCAACACAGGAATGTGTTTCAATCGGTTGGTTTTACGTATAATTGTAGAGTGTTTGAGGAGATCACTGCTGAGAAGCTAACCTGCAATACAGAGAAAGATCGTACAGTTCGCCTAAATCACAGAACAGCAGGTACGTTTCTGGAGTACTATATATAAAGGTGTAAAGCCTTCAATCTTCATACATCTCTGATAGGGATTGTGGTGGGAATGTGGCCTTGTGGGGTCATTACTCTTCTTCGAGAGCTCTTTCTGGCTGAGTCAAAAGCTCAAGTATATGGCCATCTTCACCAGTTTCTACAGTCTGCACCTGCAACAGCCTCAAACCTGGGTATGTGTTTATATATACCCGCTGTAGGGGAGACAACTACTTCTATATTTATAGTACTGTTGATATGTACTGCATTTGATGCTGTACATGATCTACTTTTCTACATTCAGAGTATGTTTGCTATGATGACGGTTGTCACTTTGCCAAGTATGCAGCCAATCCTTGCAGACGAGACCTGACAGAAACCACCAAGATTCTGTCCAGCATAAGCATTGTGGTGGATAAAATGCACATGGCAGGGCATGTTGATCCGTGGTGCCTGAAGACCTGTGACCCACACCTTTTCAAGGACTTGGAGAAGGTATGTTCATTTCCATCTTTATGGTGGCAATGGAGTTACAGATAATTGTATTGTGCAAAACAGCAATGATATTTGTCACAGGTTGTTTTATTGACTCCTAGGGCTACATGCATTCCTACTACAGTACATATATAGATAGGTTCATAAATAGTAGATGAGCATGCATGTCTTTCCCATATTAAACCCCCAATTGCTGCCACCTTTAGTTATGTACCCCTCTGAATACATGCAGGTGGACACCGAGGTTTGTGAGCAGACATTCTCATGGTTGTCTCGCTATAAAAAAATGACACACCGAATGAATCGCCATACTTTTATATTCTTTCTCTTGTACTTGTGTGAACTACACAATAGTAGAGAGCTGGAAAAACTTCAGCGAGCCAACTCTATGTAAACTGACTTTTGTGTATATTGTGCCTATAACATGGTATCATTGCACCCATCTCATGTTCTGTACAGTAGTGTGGACAGTGGGATATGTCTGCCTGGTGTGGATACCATTGGATGATCCAACCCATTCCATGGCTCCATGGATTGGGACGGACTGTGGGATATATCTGCCTGGTGTGGATACCATTGGATGATCCAACCCATTCCATGGCTCCATGGATTGGGACGGACTGTGGGATATATCTGCCTGGTGTGGATACCATTGGATGATCCAACCCGTTCCATGGCTCCATGGATTGGGACGGACTGTGGGATATATCTGCATGGTGTGGATACCATTGGATGATCCAACCCATTCCATGGCTCCATGGATTCGGACGGACAGTGGGATATGTCTGCCTGGTGTGGATACCATTGGATGATCCAACCCGTTCCATGGCTCCATGGATTGGGACGGACTGTGGGATATATCTGCATGGTGTGGATACCATTGGATGATCCAACCCATTCCATGCCTCCATGGATTCGGACGGACAGTGGGATATATCTGCCTGGTGTGGATACCATTGGATGATCCAACCCATTCCATGGCTCCATGGATTGGGACGGACTGTGGGATATGTCTGCATGGTGTGGATACCATTGGATGATCCAACCCGTTCCATGGCTCCATGGATTGGGACGGACTGTGGGATATATCTGCATGGTGTGGATACCATTGGATGATCCAACCCATTCCATGCCTCCATGGATTCGGACGGACAGTGGGATATGTCTGCCTGGTGTGGATACCATTGGATGATCCAACCCATTCCATGGCTCCATGGATTGGGACGGACTGTGGGATATATCTGCCTGGTGTGGATACCATTGGATGATCCAACCCGTTCCATGGCTCCATGGATTGGGACGGACTGTGGGATATATCTGCATGGTGTGAATACCATTGGATGATCCAACCCATTCCATGGCTCCATGGATTCGGACGGACAGTGGGATATGTCTGCCTGGTGTGGATACCATTGGATGATCCAACCCGTTCCATGGCTCCATGGATTGGGACGGACTGTGGGATATATCTGCATGGTGTGGATACCATTGGATGATCCAACCCATTCCATGCCTCCATGGATTCGGACGGACAGTGGGATATATCTGCCTGGTGTGGATACCATTGGATGATCCAACCCATTCCATGGCTCCATGGATTGGGACGGACTGTGGGATATGTCTGCATGGTGTGGATACCATTGGATGATCCAACCCGTTCCATGGCTCCATGGATTGGGACGGACTGTGGGATATATCTGCCTGGTGTGGATACCATTGGATGATCCAACCCATTCCATGGCTCCATGGATTGGGACGGACTGTGGGATATGTCTGCATGGTGTGGATACCATTGGATGATCCAACCCGTTCCATGGCTCCATGGATTGGGACGGACTGTGTGATATATCTGCATGGTGTGGATACCATTGGATGATCCAACCCATTCCATGGCTCCATGGATTCGGACGGACAGTGGGATATGTCTGCCTGGTGTGGATACCATTGGATGATCCAACCCGTTGCATGGCTCCATGGATTGGGACGGACTGTGGGATATATCTGCATGGTGTGGATACCATTGGATGATCCAACCCATTCCATGCCTCCATGGATTCGGACGGACAGTGGGATATATCTGCCTGGTGTGGATACCATTGGATGATCCAACCCATTCCATGGCTCCATGGATTGGGACGGACTGTGGGATATGTCTGCATGGTGTGGATACCATTGGATGATCCAACCCATTCCATGGCTCCATGGATTGGATGGGATGGGCAGTGGGATATGCTAATATACTATGGAAAGGAGCAGATGCCACTGGACTTTTGGATTTCCAGTGGTGTCCAAGGATTTCGATGGCAAACTTGGACATCACTCGGCAGCCAATCAATCGACCCAACATTTGCTACTCGATTTTGAAGAAATCTGGCTTATCTGTGAGTTGTTTGATATCACATACAGTTGATGTGACTAGTTTAAATGTCAACTTTCTTTGCAGAAAGATCTCGGTGGGATAGCTTTTCACCTTCAGTCAGACCCAAAGAGTTTTCCAAAAACACTTTTATTTTGTAGAACAAAAAAGATTGTTGCAAGAGTGTACTATTTCTTGCACAAGGCAGCTGGGAATGCAAGTGCTGTTAGCATGTATCATGCAACTTTGTCTGAGGAGACGAAGTCCCACATATACCATACGTTTTCTGCGCCAGATTCTCCCATTCGATTTCTTTGTGCTACAGTGGCATTTGGCATGGTAAGTGTTTTCCTACTTGTAGTAAATGCTGTGTGTTTAAATAGTTACAGTATGTGATTTTTGTGTAGGGTATGGATATCGCTGATATTCTGGTGACTTATCAGCTATGGGCTTCCAGTTTCAGTGTTAGAGTTTTATCAGGTAGCACTTCTTGCAAAAGTGAGCAAACTTCATAGTTTACTGCTATGTATTTTATTTTGTTCCCCAGCAAAGTGGACGGGCTGGAAGAGGTGGACAACAAAGTCTTTCACTTTTGTTTTATGGTGGTTCGTCTGCAGAGATGAAGAATGCCAGTGGAGACTTGCGGGAGCTAGTAGATAATAAGGAGAATTGTCGTAGGAATACTATTTTAAAGGTTCTTGGTAGTGGAGAGGAGAGGCAACCACAGCGTATTGCATGTTGCGATGTCTGTGGAACTGAAAAGTTGCCATCAGCACTCCAAGTGATGTTTCCTTCTGCTGTGCCAGTTACGGCTAGACAAAGTCGTGCTCGTACTGTGCCCAGGCGGGTGCTTAACGAGCTGCGGGCTGCACTGATTACCGCTCGTGATCAAATTGTTGACACAAGTACAGGGTTTCAAATGTTGGGTTCAGAAATAGTTTGTAGTACTAAAGTAATTAATGATTTGTGTAAAAATGTAGCATACATAGTGTAGAAGACCTTAAGATTATTCAAGGATTGAGAACAGATTTATATTTTTATTTTTATAATGTTATCTTGGATGTTTTACCATCACACATACGTAGGAAGAGACGATTGTAGTATACTGTGTGTAACAAGGTGTGAGCTCTGTATTGTCTATGTATGTCTGTCATATATTCATTAATCACTCGCTAAATGTAATGAAATTGAACAGTGAATACTTAGTTAGAAATGGAGACCATGTGGCAGGTATGTTGTGCGCTAACAGTCAGTGGTGTAATTCATAAATAGAGTCTACTTCGTAGTGTTCATCCTCTTCCCTACTGCTTTCACCCAGGTCTGATTCTGTGTCTGTCTCCATCTTGAATATGCGGTCCAGCCACCCTCCTGTTGCCTTTTCCATTCCTTTTACTACAGGATCCTCAAATGGTGAGCCCGTTCGTTGCTCTGTTTCATAAGTTGACCTCTCCTCTAGAAGATGAGTACACATCTTCCTGATGTCTGCTGTAGCATCTGCAGTTGTATGATGGCTAGAACGGTGGGTGCCAAACTGGTCATCAACCTTTTTAGCAGCATCAAGAAGGAACAGGGTAGCCATAGATGCTTCAACAATATGTTTGTCTGTGATATTTGCCCCACTAGCACGAAGAGTTTCCTTCAGTACGCTACAGAAAGTGGAGACCGGATTTGATAGCAAATTTTGCTTACTTAGTGTATACCCGCCTAATTTAAAATGCCTATTTACTTAGCCTCACGGCTAGTTATTATTAACCACCTACAACACTTACAGGTTGTAATGTTCAACCAGCTGGTCCACTGGTTTCCCATGCCCGGGTTTGCCATCAGTGTTCACTGTACGTTTATGTACAACTATGTAGGCTATATGCCTCGGAAAGTCAGCTTGAATACTGCAGATCATGTGCGCTGCTTCGGTGGAATAATTTTTCTTCCCGGTACCCAAAAATCACAATAGCCACATCTTCCTCAGACGAATTATGTGAGGACCATTCTCAAATCGTATCGCTTGGCGCAAATTTGAATAAAGGAATGCTGTTGCAACAAACGACCGATGTAGCCCGTACACTGGATCCGACACCGACTCGAAGCAAGGCGCAATGGTATTGCTGACAATAGATGTTGCTGTCGTCTCGAGCCACTTCAGTGAGGAATCATGTGCGATGGAGTCAGTGGGGGACTTGATGTTTAGCTGCCCACAGATGCTAGCAACCATGTGAGCTTTGAAAGCATGCATCACAAACTCATCGGCAGTGCTGAAGGTCTTTGCCTTCTTATCTACTGTTAGTCGGTTGATGTACTCCCTCAGATGGCAAAGAAAACCGGTAATGGAGGGATTTCCCCAGTACGTCTCCACAATGACTTTCAAACACTCCCAAAGGAAGTGGAAGTCACCTGAGGTATGAATCCGTATAACATGCCCCTTTTAAACATGTATCCAGCCATAAATTTGTGGTGACCTACCTGGTATCTCATTGACCCATTTTAACCGGTTTATAACCTGAATCTCAGGATCCAGCCACTGCTTTCCCGAACGGATATTCTTGCATGTCATCTGGTCACCTATTACCACCTGTATATTAAAATTTTGTTTTCACTATGGTATCTTAACATTAATGCTCCACTGTTCATACCTGAGGATTACCATGAAGGTTTGCATCCATGGCAATCTTTTTTAGGATCTCAACATTCTCAGAAGTATACTTCTCATCCCGGAACAAGAGCTCCATTGGAACGACTCCCGAAGTGGCAACCGGATGCAGATTCTTTTCCAGAGGGGCGTATCGGGCAAGGCCTCTAAGGCTCTCAAATTCCTCGACTAGGAGACGCATCACAAAATTGACCGCTTGCTCATGCAATTCCTTACCATCTGCCTCATTGGGAAGGATGTCAGTGATTTGCAGTGTACTGCGTGGTTTTTGTGGTTTGCTGTCTTCCCAGTCCACTTCCCACTCAGGCAAGTGCTGTACCTTGATAGCAAGTCGTGAGGTCGCATTTAGCATTTGAGAGTGATGGGCTATGAAAGAGGTGTTATTTACAATTATTGTAATTCTTTTTGTAGGTTTTTGGTCACGCTTACCTTGGCATTCATGACGGGCACGTCTGTGAATGTTGATGTTGTCGTATGCCCATAGCCAGTGGCCTTCCTGGACGACACGAAGATACCTTGCCTGCTCTGTCAAATTCCTGAGGTACTGCCATGTACTTCCGTATGACATGCACACACCAGCATGATTCAGTACGGTGATTGCCTGTTTTTTAAATTAACTGTTTATCATTCAGTTTCATTGAGTTAGAATAATGACTAAACTCACCTGTTTACTAGTAGCCCTAGCAACCAGCATAATGCTCATCAGTAACTGCACCCCCTTCACTCTGTTAGAGTGAGCATTTAATAGGATGCAAGCTGACATCAAAGCCTTCATCTCTTCAGGGGTGTGTCCCTCCTGATCTGCTGCCCTGTTTCTCTCCGTTTTACCCAGGGTGGCAAAGAGGCGGTAGACGTCTGGCATGCCAGCCCGCAGCTCACTCATAACGCTGTCAATTGAGAAGGCTTCGAAGTGCTCCACGGTGTCAGGACCATGAAACACTTGGTTGGTTGTACGCCGTGCTACCTGATCCACCTGCTGTATTAAGTGAGCATTTCCACCTGCTGTATTAAGTGAGCATTTTCGGATTGAGCCTTGAGCTGCTGACTCTGTTGCTGCTCCATTGCCTCTAACACCCGAATGCGAGCTGTCAGTTGAGCAGTTTTTTGTTGCTCTGTCACTACAGCTTCAGATCGAGCTTTGAGCTTCTGACTCTGTTGCTGCTCCATTGCCTCTAACGCCTGAATGCAAGCCGTCAGTTGAGCAGTTTTTTGCCGCTATGACTCTAATGCTTGTTCGAGGTCACTGGTAATTTGAGGAGAAACTTCCACTGTATGTTGAGATGGGCTAGCTGAAGGCTCTGGCTCAGATGGAATTTTCAACTGAACTCCAAAGATTCTGTTTCCACTTTTTGTCTGAGTGCTTTGGCTGTGTGGAAACGCCTCCTTGATTATGCCTGTAGCCTCAACTCTGCTAATAGATTCAGATGGAAATCCTTCTTGTAGCATTTGGTAGATGTCTGAAAATTTTGTATGTTTTTTATCACACCCAATTGTTGGTGCTACTGTCAGCCTTTCCTTAAGCCTGAAAGAGAGCAATCAAAGTAAGCTGATTTTTCCTACAGACTGACGTGCAACTTGAACTTCCCATTCAACCTTCGAATGCCTTCTAGATGACATGTTGACAGTGCAACGTGTAACGGACTGAACTGAGACTGCACAAATCTAGCTGAAGACTGACGAAACGTAGAGAACGTAGGCGAACTGAAGACTGACCGAACCTGGAGAACGTATGTGAACTGAAGACTAGAGTAGACTAACTGAAGACTGACCGAACCTAGAGTAGACTAACTGAAGACTGACCGAACCTAGAGTAGACTAACTGAAGACTGCTGAACCTAGAGTAGACTGACTAAAAACTATAGTAGACTGAATAACTGGACTAAATGACCTCTCTGCTCTCTTTTATGCCTCCTGCAGCATCAGTTCCTGTATGTATCAGTTCCTGTACATGTGAAATGTACCTGTTTTGGTTCTGATTAACTATTATGTACTAGTGATAATTGTGTCCATGTGCGTCATGTTTTGTGTAATTGTGTCCATGTGCGTCATCTTTAGCGATAATTGTGTCCATGTGCATCATCTTTAGTATTCATGACATCATCTTAGAAATAATTGACCTTCCCATGCACGTGTAGCCTGTCATTTGACACATGCCTGGCATTCTGAAAGCGTGAAATGTTCATATAATATAAAAGTAACGCAAGTAAATGATTTATATCGCAAAAAACTGTCAATAACAATGCAGGTTACAACCAATGTCATGCATAACGGTTTGATAGCAAGTAAAGGCGATATCACTATGGGTACTTGTACTACCTGCACTGCAGTTGGGGCAGCTCCGCTTGAATCGAGTTTCCAGAAGCAGAATTGTTTATTACGGGACTGTCTGCCAACAAAAAATTGCTATTGCTGAACGTCCACTCGTGTAAAACGTATTCAGAACTCGTACGGCCGTTTGGCAACGCTAGCTCTCGCCCTCTCCTGGCGCCATTTTTTTGCAGACTACAACGCGAACGTAAGCGTTAACGCGAACGTAAGCGTTAACGCGAACGTAAGCGTTTACGCGTTATGCGTCACGCGTAATCGGATTAACAAAACCACACACCCTACGTCACGGCGCTGACACATGTCGCGTGACGAAATGTACCAGGCTCCCTGCCTGCTTTTTTCCACTTTGTGATTAAAAGCTGGGGGGTGGAGCCTGGGAACGAGGCTAGAGTTCTCCACAGTGGAGTGAAGGCAACACTGAGAGGTGAGGTCTCAATTTTGGATCTTCCGAGGAAGAAGCTTTCTCAGACAGATCCTGAGAAGGTGTACAGTTAGCAAGAGGTTTGAAGGAAGGCCATATCGAGCTCCTGACCCTCCTCCATTACCGTTCTTCCGAGTCAACGAAGCTCCGCCTTTTGCTTACACCGGGGTAGACTTTGCCGGACCTCTCTACATCAAAGGAGCCAATGTCACGTCCAACAAGGTCTGGATGAGCTTATTCACCTGTTGCGTAACACGTGCTGTTCACCTTGACCTCGTCCAGGATCTCTCCGCCCCGTCGTTCCTTAGGTGCCTAAAGAGGTTCACAGCTCGTAAGGGACTTCCCACCAAGAATTTTGAGTCTGCCCGACCACCTCTGGCGAAGTACTAAAGAAGACGATGGAGATCTCACGATGGAGATCTCACAGCTGGTCCAGAAGTTCTCACAAAAAGGGCCAGGCATTTGAACAAAGTACTGAGCCGATTTTAGACCCGGTGGAGGAAAGAATACCTCCTAGAGCTGAGGGAGGCCCACCGACATCATCGTGGCCATGTCCATACATCACCAGTAGCCGTTGATGATGTTGTTATTGTGCATTCTGCAGATCGACCTTGGAACTTCTGGAAGCTAGGTCGAATCAAGGAGCTTCTGATGGGACGAGATGGCAAAGTCAGGGGTGCAGTCCTACAGGTAGTTGGCGAAGGTCGACGAGCCACCTCACTGTACCGTCCTGTAGAGATGTTGTACCCACTCGAGGTATCTCAGCCCACTCGCGGAGACTCTGACAACAACCCAGAGCAACCAGGAGCCCCTCTCAACCAGCCTGGCGGTGGCGAAGATACCCGACCGGATGACCCTGATGCAAGTAAACCTCCATCTCGCCGCTTGAGACGTGCAACCACACTGCAGGCCCGTGATCGAATATTGGCCCAAGCACTTAACAAAGCTGACTGAGTTTCTTATGGAACTTAAATTCCTTCTTTGTCTACCACTGAATGCGTCTGTGATCACTCATTTATTGCATCGTCATTACATCATTGTGATCACGTGTTTGTAAGAGTCAGATTAATGAAGTTTTGTGAACACGTGTGGTGCAGCTAGCAGAAGAATCCTGCATGATCGCCTCCATGGGAAGTGATATGGTAGTGCCTATTACACTTCCCTTTCCGAATTACCGACTACATAATATGTATGTGGTACAAACTTCCTTTACAATAAGCGGTGCATTTAGGGTAATCGGTATTATAAGACATGAATATAACCATGATTTCCCCCTCAAAAATTGTGGAACTGACAATTGATGCAACATTTGCTTGCATGGGCAATACATTCGGATCAAACCACGTACGTCTACCTACACAACTAGATAGCTTTTATATCTGAGGACAGTTGTTAAGTACTTCAGTGCAGAGGAAGGTGCTTTCCCTGAGTTCTGCTTTGATGGCAGTGATGATGACCTGAACATGGAAGGACAGGAGCCACACTATCCACTGATCTGTCTGATGATGAATGTAATGCATTAACTCTTTTCTTTGAATCAAAAGTGATCCATACATTACCAAAAAAAGATTGAGGACTTTCACCAGTAGGAGGCTTTTCCTTGGCAAGTGTCATACCTGGACAAACTGGTAGTAAAAAGAACATGTCGATATTTATATCCTACACAAATATATACTTTTTTAATGAATGAAGAGGTAAGGGAGTAAGGGAGTCAAGAGATGACAATGGGGGAGGCCAGCACATGGTAGGAGTAGAGCAAGAGACAGTAGAAGAGGTGGTGGTGCAGGGAGGGAGAGTGAATGAGGGGGGGGTAAAGAGGGAGAGAAGGGCACCTACTTTGAGAGGACAACCTAGTGCTATTCTAACAGGACTGAGAAGAAGGCAGAGGCTGGTTATAGCGCAACAGGTTTACTACTCTGTAACATACAATTATATGTGTATAGGCTGGACCATGAGTATATTCGCCGATGAACTCGCACCAGCTGTTCCAATATCCAGTGACTCTAGAGAGCTGTTCTCTTTGTTCCTCGACGGCAGAGTAGTGGGCTTTATTGTCACGGAGACAAATTGATATGCTGAGCAATACTTAGCAGAAACAGACAGAGTCATAAATGTCAAGAACATGAGGGCATACTTATATAGGAGTTAATATCCTGATGGGAATCTGCCGCCTGCCATAGGTAGAAGATTACTGGTCCCATAATGAGAAGCTACACTATGTTGCGATAGCTTCCAGGATCTCCCACAGCAGATTCGAGAAGAGGAGAGAGCCTGGATATCACCGGCAGCCAAAAATACAGCAGATCATCACTGCCAGAAAGATCAGTGCAGTTCTACAGAGCAGAGCTTTGTTTCTAACTATCCTATCTGTAGCTTTGAAGCTAGGCCTTTTACCCACCCACATTTTCTCGCAGACATGGAGTAAATATAATTATGAAAAAAAATAACATTTGTGAGTGGGGGCCTGGGGTACATGTATGTACTGCACACACAATCTACGTTTCAATTATTACTCACCAATCTGCAGATCGATCCTCTATGAAGCAGTACGTGCCTCTGAAACCCACCAAGCACGACTTCAAGGTGTGGGTGCAAGCTGATGCTGTGACGAGCTTCTTGCGTGATTTCAGCATCTATGTTGGAGAGTTAACAGATGGAGACTCGAGAGTAGTTGGCTTAGGAGAGTGGGTAGTTCACGAGCTATGTATGCCACTACACGAAGGAAAGTACCAGGGCTTGATAACTGTTTTACCACCTGTTTTCTGTTCGAGGATCTCTTGAAGCAGAAGATTTTTGCTTATGGCACATCCAGGATGGATTGCCAGAGCTCTCCGGAGGCACTGAAGGGTATTGTTTTGCCGGAGTGAGGACAGCACGTGTCGGGTCAGTGTGGCAACCTTTAAGCTACAGTATGGCAGGACAAGCAGGCTGCAAAGTTGCTCTCCACAATGTGTGATTCAGTCCATAGCAAGTCTGTGGAGAGGAGACAGAAAGACGGTAGTAGACTGGCAGTGCCATGCCTGGATGCAGTAGTCCAGTAGAATGAGTTTATGGGGGGAATAGACAAAGGGGACCAGCTGCGACATTACTACTGGTTTCGGCTGAAGTGAGTGAAGAGCTATAAGTACATCTTTTGGTTCTTGCTGGATGTTGCGTCACCAATGCACACATTCTATCACGCTTAAGTCTAACAACTACAACTTTGAAGCCACTCAAAACCTTCCGCCTAAATCTTGATGAGCAGCTAATTGGCAGCTATCATAGCCACAAGCGAGTAGGCTTGCCAACCTTGGGTAGGAGTCTACCCCATCCACCCAAACCTCTGCCATCCCCAGATGACAATGGACCTCGTTTCACAGCATTCCCGCACCATCACCAGTCTCCACCTCCCATCTCACTGTAAAAAGAAGTGGTGTGTCTACTGCAGGGACTACCGTCCCCCCCAGCCGAAGGCGGGAGACAGTGTGGTACTATAAGGAGTGTGAGGGCAAACTTGCTCTTTGCCTAACAAGGCAGGAAGACAGCTCCGACTGCTTTTGTTTGTGGCACACCAAGTAACCATTAAGCCAAACCAAATTAATCATTAGTTTCTCATCAATGTTTGTGCCAAGTTCAACTGCCTGTGCACTTGTTTTTTTGGCTTATAAAGTATCAATACTTTAATTTCACTGCTGTGTGTGTGTGTGTGCATGCGTGCGTGCGTGTGTAACGAATGTGAAGTCACACGCACGATTGCGCAAAAAGACTGTGATGTCATTAAATGAGTACTTGGTATTCTGACCGCTGCATGTTGTGGGACGCTCTGACAGCCGACGGGTATGGCCTTAAATGAGCACTTCAAGGTTATTGTGCAAAGGTTAGTGACTGTATAGTCCTGTCAGTGCAAACCATGCACAGCCGTAACTGGTGCGCTAGACAAACTATGACGATGTGCATTAAATAGTGTCGGTGCCACACATACATGGAGGCTGTGGCTATGAAGAGCTACACTTCAGTCTTAAATTTAGTGTTTTATTATGCAATTGTTTGCTGTCTCTTCTGCTGTTTTTACTGCCTCCACACAGCTGGGAACAATCAGTCAGCTACACTGTCTACTGCTACTTGCAAGGGTCTGGGCACGAGACTACTTTGGCTACATACTAAAAGAGCACATGGTGTGCACACATACTATGCACTCTCTTTCCACTGTAACGAAGTCATTTTCATTGCAAACTCGAGGCCTGAATGTGGAGCTGCCTCCACATGGCTTAGTTTAGTAGTAGCTACTAACCGCCAATGGCAGATGCAAATACTCCGTACAAATCACATAGAGGTGACACTTTCATTTCTATCTGTATAGAGCGAGTGAAGCGAGCGAGTACAACAACTTGTAATAACAAGAACACTGTTCAGAACCCTCGGCGCTTTACTTGAGTTAAGGTAGGAAGACCTTCACCTGGAATCCATGATTCAAATGGACGGCTTTGTTGTTAACATGAAAGTCTACCTCGAATTGACAAAAATTTTATATCTAACCACACCTCCTGCTAAATAATCCACAAAAACGCAATTTCGGATTGCTTTAAAATACGAGAAATTTTGGAATCTGCTAGAGCCCCACCCACGGTCTGGCAACAACACCAGTACCTACAGAGGACAGGCTACAAACGTAGGGATGCTTTTTCACAGGAATGCTTCAAAGCCAGTTTTACAGCCCTGAACGCATCCAACCACCCCAAAACCCTCATTTTCGCTATCCTGACTCTCAAAAAAATTCGGCAACCGCCCACTCTCACCTGACGAATTTGAGCCCTGCATTACAAACTATAAATCTCCAGATTTTCACACAGCTAGCTATTCGAACTAATCAAGATAAAATGGGCGGGCCTACAGACCCAACAGGTGACTATTCTAGCCTACCTGAGATGGGCAACAACCTGCCACTATCCGTCTGTCTGACTGACTTCTAGCCACTCGGGCAGCCTAACAAACTTTCTACAACACACTAGCTAGCTATTCTGACATAAAAAGCCTACTCACAATTCTATGATGTCATATCTTCTTTTTTTTTAAAAAAGTGTTGAAAGCCAACATCAGAGTACCGCTCAACCACATCAAAGTGCCAATATCGCATATGAAAGAGCCACTATCCATATCAAACTGACACACCCCTCCTGTTGATTCCGGTTGCCGCCATTGGAAAATGCAAACATATCAATGAATCTAATTAACGCCACGTGAGTGGCGTCATCTCATTTATTATTCATGAGAAGAATCACGCGGATTCGAAGGTGAGGCTCTTCCTACCTTAATGAACATTCCCTATACGCCGTGAATCTGATGAAGCTTGGTTTGAATCTCTTTGAATCGTGTTGTGAGATTGTCTTGCACTTAAAGTGTCGTGAGTTACTGACACTTTGGTCATTGTATTTTATATAATTTGTAGTTTCATTGGCCCTTGTAGACCTTTGTCATCTTTTGTACGTTTGGCTTTCTCTTCAGCAGTTTTATTGGCCCTCTTAGCTACCATTTGCTCTTTAACATGCTTTCTACGCTTAGCTTTCTCTTTACCAGTTTCATTGTCCCTCTTAGCTACTATTTGCTCCTCTTTAACTCTTTGCACGCGATAATTACGTATACGCGGAGATGCCCCCACGCGGATTTAATTTCATCCACGTTGCCCAGAAATAGCGTCGAATGTGGAAGGTGCGGGAAGGTGACTTACGATTGTTGGCAACGTATTTTCCAGAAATGAAGTTTTTGCAATGAAGAAAAAAGATGTGCCTACCAGTCAAGAGTCATCCAGGGAAAATTTGGAAGTCCTGGCGTGGATCCATCGAGATTCGTCGAAGGGCGTCATGGCCGCGTTACTGTGTGAGTTTGTACATGGCTTATACCGCACGAAAGTGGTATAGCTACGCCACCGCAGTTAGATAGGTAGTTAGTGGGAGGTATAAAGTAGCCGAGAAGGCTGCTTACTGAGCTGCTTTGCACACCTTCTACTTACCATTGGTGTATCATGCCTGTGTACTGTGTAGTATTATACATACGCATTCAAAATTGTAGTAAGTAGAGGGCGTGGAAAGTAGCCAGCCATGCACAACAGCCTTCCCTGTAGCAAATAAAGCTTTTGCGGGTTTTGTGAAGCTTTTGTTTAGACATAAGTTGCTGTGTAGATCATACAGAGTTTAGTTTCCTGTGCGATAGTGAACCAGGGTATGGTATCGCTCAAAACAGGCAGTGGGATGAAGTGCCAGCTGCTCTGGGCAAGTTTTACAGAAGTACCCGGTTCTATGCCTTGTCTGTCCACTGCAGACCACGCAGTTGCGGTAGGTGGAGCACTGATCGAGGAGGTGGAGCTTCCTGTTCAGACGAATGGGAGTGGGAAGATGACGATGTTGCAGGTTGCCAGGAGGAAGAAATTGATGATCATACTCGGAGTGTGATCCATTTTCTGTCGCTGTTTATTGTCAGGTTCCAAATAATTTATCGTGTATCAGAAAAAGCCATTTTGTTCATATTGAAACTATTTGGAGCAGTTCTAGCTTTTTTAGCAGCAATCATTCAACATAAATTGTTACCAAACTTAGCTAGAGTATTTCCTGTGTCATTGCACTTTGTGTGCAAGTATGCAGCACTAAACCAAGTTGACTTTACAGCATTTGTAGTATGTCCAGTATGTCACAAATTGTATGACCCAAAGTCCAAATTGACAATAAAAGACAGCTGTGGCATTGAGATGTCCTCTAAATGCTCCTTTGTTGCTTTTCCAAATCATCCACATCATAGTCGTCGTCATGAATGTGGAGAAAAGCTTATAAAGAAAGTGAAGTGTAAAGGAAATATGTACAAGTTTATGCCCAGAAGTGTGTACTGTTATTATCGTGTCAAGTGAGGACTATCACAGCTTGTGAACAGGAATTGGTTCTGGGATGCTTGCAATCATTGGAAAAAGAGGTCAGTACATGAGAAAGAATTAGAAGATATATAATTATGATGACAGAGTGTGGAAAGAATTTGAGAGTGATTTTTTTAATGGTAGGAAGAAATTAGGATATATGTTAAATGTGGATAGGTTTCAGCCATATAAGCATTCAACCTACTCGAAGTAATATACTTAGTAATAATATACTTAGTAATATTGAACTTTCCACGAAACATTCGTTATAAGCTTGAAAATTCCATCATAATTGGTTTCATTCCTGGTCCGCACGAACCAAGTGGTAATATCAAGTGGCATCTTGGTTTGACATTCATAAAGATCGTGATATTTTGGAGCCACCTATAGAGTTTTGGGAAAATAGTTTCATGCCCATTGGTTCATATTCATTTATTCCTGTTGTTCGTATTTTGCATCCAGTTTTTTTTTGCTATTGACGAAGCTACTGATGAATGTTATATAAAGGCTTCATTGATATTCTGTGGTGCCTGCATATGCAGGCAACAGAATACACACTGCGTGCACGCACATACACACACACTTACGATGAACACTTAGGTTTAACTTTACTTATACACTTATTCTGTAACCACCTTTTATATCAGTATGACTACTTGTACTTAGTTACTTGTATCACTTATTAGGTATTTAATATCTCCTCTTATTTCCTTACATGGTTGTGAGCTATACCACCAGCACTGACTTCACTCTCACCTCTATTTATCCTTTTTACCTATGGTTTCTGTAGATACCCCATGATCTGTGACTGAGATCGATGCATATCATGTTTTTCTAGAACATTATATAAGTTGCCTCTGCATGTTGTATAAAAATCTTCAAAATTTGATGAGACTTTGTCAGTAGTACTATTCCGAACCACTACACACACACACACACACACACACACACACACACACACACACACACACACACACACACACATGCACACACAGGATAGTAGTTGGCTTGCATGCAATGGTCGTATTAGACAACATAATATCATACTATTCTACAACAGTTGTAACCATAAATATGCATGTACGCAGCATGGTCACCAGACAGGGAGACACAGAGGGAACACTCGCACACTCCCAGCCTACAAGACCCGCACGAAGCATGGTCGCCGGACAGGGAGACACAGAGGGAACACTCGCACACTGCCAGCCTACAAGACCCGCACGAAGCATGGTCGCCGGACAGGGAGACACAGAGCGAACACTCGTAAACTCCCAGCCTACAAGACCCGCACGAAGCATGGTCGCTGGACAGAGAGTCACAGAGGGAACACTCACACACTCCCAGGCTACAAGACCCACACGAAGCATGGTCGGGAGACACAGGGAACACTCGCACACTCCCAAATTATGGTCACTGGTACAGGATAAACCCACATACCCATGAATTAAGCCCATCATGTCAAACAGGTGTACACACACATACACCCTTGCACACTATGTATCCACACGCATACTACCTAAAGGTGAATTTATAACAGTTGTTGATCTTTCGTATACACAAAATAAACACGTAAACATGCTATATATTTACACTTGTCACCATATTACATGATCTATTTTGTCCTTCAAATAATTTTTCTCCAAAAATCTTGAACTGACAATACACGACGATGCATTTCATGTTTCAAATCACTCACTTCTTTTTGACATCTCTCCGCAAGAGTTCAATAAGACTGACATTCTCTAATGGCCTTGTGTCGTGTGTGCACACATTCCTCTAATTCAGCTTTACAGTTGGCTGGTTCTCGCTCTCTTTGCACAGTTAATTTCTATTCCTTGTGTATGTACGTGCATGGGAATTTGCTTTAGAGCTTGCATAGAAAAGAAAAGATGTGTGCCGTCTGCTGCAAAGTCTTTTTGTACGTTTATGTAGCGGTCATCTGATTCTGTTCCCCCAGGCTTAGTATTTGGTGAAAACCACTGTGACAGTTCGTCTTCCACAGCAAGATCAGACACTTCGCTTTTTTCTGGTTCGGATGAACTCTTCAGTTCCGTTTCCATCTCATACAATTCAGCTCTCTTTTGCCATCGCAACTGGTCAGATTTAGCCCAGGCAATAGCTTTTTTTTTATTTCTGTATCTTTTCCTCATTACTAACAGCACTTAATGACCTGTTTTGTTCTCACCACCTGTGTAGTTCAGAAAATTATATTGCAGTACTATACTATATATAGCAAAAATAACACTCCTACACATAATATATACCTTACTGGAACCCTTCAATGGCTCTGGACTAAACTTCAGCACTCTTTTGGCAGTCGTACATGTACTGACTTTCTCTGCTGCATGCAACTGTGGGCAGTTGGATAGTTGCTGCACTTCAGGAACATAGTCTGTTGATTTGTATGTAGTAGAGCAGGAATAAGTGCCTGTATACAGCAGAAAAGTACATAGGTTTATTAAGCTGATGGTTAAATGCTACAAAACTAACCAGTATTTCGGCATCTGAAGGATCCCAGTCTCTCTGAATCCAATATTCAGTATCCATTTTGCAATTTGGAAAATCACTTACATCACGCCATACGGGAGCGTGACAGCCAGTATGACACAGCCTTGTAACAGGCCGTGGTCTGCACAACCGTTAACAGGTCGTAGACCATGCCTCGTGACAACCTGTAGGGTTAGACAACCTGTTACAGTTCCGTATACAGTCAGTTAACTTCATCATGTCCTTATATCCACCTAAATCATATCTCCTACTGTGAACGTCTGGAGGGTAAGGCTGGGGAGCTATCTTGTGTACAGCCAGCTTGCATGATGTTGTGACTGCCCCCTCCATGATGCATCCCCCCAGCCTTGTCACATTGGATGCCTGGCACTTATATATAACTGTGCCCCCAATAGAGAATTTTTTTTGGGCCATTTGCTAGTTTTATTTTGCCATTTGCTAGTTTTATTCTAGTAATACATAGGCAAATATTTCATTTGTAGCTACTTATTTAGTGTTAGTTTATTTTTTTAATCTCAGACGTGTGTTGGGGGGGGGGGGAAGGTGGGAGCAAAAAGTCGAGTCTGTCAGGCTTGAGGTTGTGCCAGCCTGCCAATTTCAAGTGGCACGTGCATCCCATGTGCATGCTATTCTCCACTCCCGTTTCCACTTTCTTCAGTTAACTTGCCTTAACTATTGTTAAAACTTATTTAACAGGTCGTTGGTCCATACGGGGGCGGTAGACGCATGCGCAGCTCATATACATGTAAACTGCTTGGATGCACACTCCTACGTAGCTGTACTGTTTTGCAACAGCAGGAATACACGAAATATTTGTGAATGTTTCCTCTATTTACTCAGCTATATGGTGTTCACTTTTGATATATTATATCTTCGTGTATCCGTTCCAGATTCATTGTTGGTTGGACAATTACTCAGTCCAGACGTAGCGGGCCTTGAGCGCTGGCTTGAACTCTGAACCTCACCATCCAAGATGAGTAGTCACTGCTCTTCTGTTCAACCACGTGGGCCATACAGTTTGGGACCACAGCTTTGCACATTCAGTTGCCTTATCTGGATGCTCCCTGATGTACTTGTGCTATTATAGGGATGTAATACAATAACTACAATACTTTTCCGTTTATGTAAAGCAGGTGAAGTACTAACCCACCACAAGAGCAAAATGCTTCATGTACTGTGCTTCAACACGAAAATCTAATGGAGCTCTCATGGCTTTCATGATGCATTTTGTGAAAGGCTATAAAGGCAAGCCTTTGTGACTCTCATAGGGGTTGATCCCAAGAAGCTGAGTATATGCAGGAACATGCTGATCGAAAGTAATTTACAACCATGAAATCAGTACAGTGTACCTTCCTCCGTTCATCAACCCTGAAGTCTGTGATCCGCTTCCGCAAGTACTGACATGCCTGAAGAAACAGCTGCGGATCATCAGCTTTGTCCTCCAGAACACGAGTTATTATTTTCTGTAAAGTGTTTGCATGAGTTTTTTTTTGGCATTTATGGTTGTCATCATTGTATTATATAGTAACCTTCAGTGTGTCATCGGACACCTGTCATTTGATGGATAGACAGTAGGCTTTTGCAGCTTTCCTGTTTAGTTCTTCCTACATATTTAAATAGTACAAGCAATTGTAAATGAAATTCACCATCAGGGCCGGTCCTAAAACCCCATGGAATAGCAGTGCATTCTAAACAATATAGTACATCACGTGGTACCTTATTGGGCCGATCCAACCCCCCCTTTTAACCATCCTCAGAATCATTGTTTGCTTTGCTTTCATTCGCGTAAGCTGTTGTTTGATCTTCAGCTCTTCTTGGATACTGGCACAAAGGCTTACTGGCACTGCAGTAGCTCCGTGGTTGGTGGATTCTTCCTTATATTCTATTATGATTGCATGAGCAAACTATCTCATGTACATATACTTTATTATTATTATTATTATATATTGTAAACATACCAATAAATGTACAACATAAGAATATTAAATAAATTAATGAACTTAACACATAAATTAACTGAATGATGTCACAAAATCAGGTCTCGAAACTGAATTTCTTTGATACTACCAGGGGCTGAGCCATCGATAATCCTAACATTGGCTTTTGCTGTTGTGTAGTAATAGTAGCAGTCATAAGATAGCCTTGACACAATAGGAGCACTCCTCAACGATGCCAGAATGCAACTCATTATTAGCCTTGATCTTAACCCTCAAGCCTGGCTTGACCCTGTCTGACCACTGAGACTTCATACATTCCTTAACCATCTCAGCTGCAGCCAATTCATCACACTTAACAAAGTCTTCATGATGTTGGATCACTCCATGAACATCCTCAGGAATGTGTAGCAGCAATTGGCCTGACTCGATGCTTCCCTCAGTACAATGTTCTACAGGTTGACCCGTAGCAACTGAACTATCAACTGACTCTACATGTGATCTCTGATGCTCCCTACTCCTTGTGCGGTTGGCAATGGGACTTACAGTAGAAGGCGGTTCGGATTGAACTTGCCCCTTGGCAGAAGCAGCTAGAGCAGCAGGAGCAGAAGCATTGCAAGCACGAGAATTGTCACCACTTAGGGAAGACTGAGAAGAAGAATTACTTTCAACAGTATTGGGCTCAGCAGTGACAGGAACTAAAGGTTTTGCCTTAGCTAGCAAGGCAACAAGCTGATCTGTCAAAGTGGCAGTTTCAACGCGGGCAGTAGAAGTATCAGGAGTTGATGGATGACATGGTTTACTCTTTTTGGCAAGAAATGTGTTCATCCTTTGCCTGCTTCGGTACTTTCTTCCAAAGGAGACAGAAGGGGCATTAAATGGAGAAGTCTCCACAGCCTTGCTCTTCCAAAACAGCTTGAGACTATAGCCGTTCTGGTGTTTAGAAAAACTCCAAACGGGTTGCTGACACTGTAGGCTGTCAACAGTTGACAACATAGCAACAACATCATCTGGAATTCCAAGAGTACTGCGAGACATCTCAACAGGCTACACTCCTACACTCCTTCCAAATGTAACCCTGTAATGCCTGTAATATTACCTTGATAGCCTTTTGTAGCTGTACAGTCATGTGAGTGGCTGTGCATACAGTGTTATTACGTGTATGCGTCACTGTCCCCAGGCTGGTATTCACAGACAATGGTTTGCCCACCAGCTTGAGGGGAGTGCTTTTGAAACCAATTGGACGGGCTGTAGGTTTTGTTGGGTGCTTTAGCCCACCTTCTGGAGCATGGCTGGGTGTCCCTGATCATGAGAGTATATGTCTTAATGACTACTGTACACAGCCTTATTAATCTAGTACCTTTGCCTCTGCTAGAAGGGAGCTGATCTGGCGTGTCCACAAGCCTGAGTACTTCCCCATGGAAGCGAGTCATGTTGCAAGCTATGGAGCAATTAAATATAATCTGCATTTCCACTCAGTAGCTCCTACACCAGACCTCGAGCTCGTTTAATCACCAATGACTGGTACCGGTTGTTCTTGGGCGGCGCGTACGGCGTCGCCCACTAACGCTAACGGCCAACAACCTGACATCCTGATTTCTGATTGTGAGGCCCCCAGTACAGAGCCAGATCCCACTGCAGACCTGGCGGGAGTGCTCAGACAGGCCGCAGCCGCCGGCGATTTGGATGGCTCCATGCTAGCGATGTAAGTTCCTATACACTGGTGCCTTTCTTCTTGATTCTCTGTAATACATCCATGCACATGCACGCATGTAACGTGCTCCTGCAGCGCTCTATAGCCTAGCTACATAGCTTAGCATTTTCAATGCTTAATGTCATCATTCCTCTTGCATCTACACATTTAGGCCCCACACATTTTTGTGGAGAATGCTGTTCTCCAACTGGGGGGCACCAAGGAGCCCAGTGAGCTCGTGGAGCCAGCTGCTGATGACGATTCTGGCCAGCCAACTCCAAGTCAAGAGTAACATGTCCATCGTGCTAGCAAAAAAAAAAGATATAATTGTTACATTCTCACTGATTACCTCTGAACACATTATCAGTTATGTTCAAAATTCTTTTCGATCACTCACGTTCAGAATGCTTTTTGATCACTGTCACTTCAGAATTCTTTAGGCTGCGTGTGTCACAGATGCTGTGACAAAAAAACGTGTACTTTCGTATACTTTATATGAAAACGCTTAATATAAAAATGCCATATAAATTCATAAACAAGTGGAAATACAGCAGTCAAAGGTTAATCACTGTCACGTTCAGAATTCTTTTTGATCACTCACGTTCAGAATTATTTTTGATCACTCACATTCAGAATTCTTTTTGCGTTCAGAATTCTTTTTGATCACTCACGTTCAGAATTCTTTTTGCATTCAGAATTCTTTTTGATCACTCACGTTCAGAATTCTTTTTGATCACTGTCACGTTCAGAATTCTTTTTGATTACAAAATCTGATCATAATTATAATATAGGTTGCATGGGATGGAGGTGGAATCAAATCTTATAAGAAGGAAGATAAAAAATAAGGGGAAGATCTGTATCAACCTTGTCAACAAAAGGGGGGATCTGTATCAACCTTGTCACCAAATAGAGCTAATATAGGTTTCATGGGGTGGAGGTGGAATCAAATCTTGGGGTGGTATGATAGACATTAGCAAATGATTCATGCAGTTTCTCTTCAAAGCCATGTCTGCATAAGCATACCAGGTGTACTGATACCACGTCTCTTTTTCTCTGATCTCACACTCTAGGAGTGAAGACTACAAACCAAGGTGAAACCTGGTACATACATATTTACCTTTTCTCTTATCACCTCAAAATAAAGGTCAAACTCCCAATTCTTCTCTCCAGGAGGTTAAACACGGTCATGTCACAGCCTATGTGATTATGGAGTTGTTTGCTTTATGTCTACAAGTACTTGCACTTTTTCAACTCGCTCACTCTGTACGGATAGAACTATAAAGTGTCACCTTCATGTGATTTCCATTGAACTTTTTCATATTCTGCCATTAGCAGCGCTGCTTTTGACTGCAGCTCCACATTCAGACCTCAGTGTTAAAAATTGACCTTGTCACAGAGGGGGTTAAGTGTATAGTATGTATGCACACTACAATTCTTTTAGAAGCCAAAGCAGTTATATTAGATAATGTTTAGAACCATGTGGAGGCAGTAGCTCAAAGGTTAGACAGCAAACAATTACAGGTAGCTAAGACCAAAGCCTAGCTCTTCACAGCCAAGTATGGAGGCGAATGGAACTGACTGCATTTAATGCACAACATCCTAGTTTGTCTAGCGTAGCAGTTACAGCGGTGCATGGTTTACACTAACAGGACTATACAGCCACTAACCTTTGTGATAGAGCGTGCTCGAAGTGCTCATTTGAGGCATACTGTCGGCTGTCAGGGCATCCCAACGCATGCAGCGGTCGAAGTCGTCCTAACGCATGCAGTGGTCAAAGTATTAAATAATAATAGTAATTAGCTAAGTACACGTAATCGCATCAGTCTTTTCGCGCAATTGAGGGTCATAAGTAAACGTCACATCCGTTACACACACACACACACACAGACAGACGCACACTATTTGTAAACTTAATTGGGTTAGGGTTAGGGTTATGGCTAGGGAAAAGGTTAGGGTAAAGGTTAGCATTAGGGTAAGGGTTACGGTTAGAGTTAGAGTTACGATGTGATGTGTGTGTGGATAACTTGGTTGCAAAACTAAATATTCTGCTGTCATACTCCCCACTATCCAATTCTTCTCCAAGGGCTACAAAATAATATCTGGACATCGAAGGCCTGTATTCAAGGTGAACGTTCATCTATAAGATGAATGCACCTGTGCCCCAGGAGTGTTAATTCACACACACACACACACACACACAGTTGCTACCTACTTCAGGAGGAAGAATAGTAACACACTATATCATATATTCCGCATTCCATTCAAGTTCCTCACACAAGCCCCAGTATAGTAAGTATGAGTCAACCACAAATCGTACGTAGTTTTAGAAAGGCATGTAGATGCCATGATATTTAATAGATTTGGTAGCTTAGCCAACTACCCTAAATGTAAGTTCAAACCAACTCCCATTTTCATGCATTAATAATATCATCTTGGTAATTTTTTTCTAGGTGCCATATTGTGACACATATCGAAGATTTATGTACTTTTATTATATACTGCAAAGAGTACTAACAGTATTTTCCTATAGACCAGACCGGTAATATTCCCCCGTATTGCCTACCCGTTATTGCCTTTTGCGTGGGCAGGATGTTGTACGCATGCGCATAAGCTTCGTCGCTATGCCAATATTTTTAGTGTGCGCGAGTGTCATGGCAGTTGCTGAGTGTACCGCTGGAGTCGAAGATGACCCTTTCGCTAATTTTGGCATGGAAGAGTGGCTTGAAGAATGCCCAAATGAGCAAACTCTAGGCGAGCTTTGCGACGCAGAAGTAGAGCAGTTTATTCAAGACGGCAGGGCTTCCAACACCGTGAAAAAAACGAAGAGCGACTTGAAGGTGTGGTATAGATGGTGCGAAAGCGTCAGTGAAAAGCGTAAACTGGAAGCAGTCCCAACTGAAGAACTAAACAGACTGCTTATGCACTTCTTTCACAAAATAAAAAAGCGCAATGGACAAGACTATGAACCTGAAACGCTTACCAGCTACGAACGTAGCTTTGACCGACACCTTGGAAACATGGGACAGCAGCGGAGTATAATCGCAGACCGAGAGTTTTCTGGAGCACGAGAGGCACTGAAAGTACGGAGAAAGCAATTGAGGCTGAGTGGGAAAGGTTGTAGGTGAAATGCAGCCGAGCCACTTACCTTTCTTGAAGAGCAAAAGCTATGGGAGACTAAACAACTAGGACAGCACTCACCTCGAGCACTTCAGCATACAGTGTGGTTCTATAACACCATGCACTTTGGATGGAGAGGCTGGGATGAGCATCGGCGAGCGTGCTATGGGGATTTTGTTTTGGGAACAAATGAAGAACAAGAGTATGTGGAGTTTTGTATCGAAAGGGGAACAAAGACGCGAACTGGTGGTGACAGTGGAGAGACCCTGCGTGCTTTCAATCCAAGGATGTATGCCACAGGAACAGACAAATGTCCTGTATCCGTCTTCAGGAAATTCCTCGAGAAGAGACCACCACATGCATGCAACCCAGATTCACCCCTGTATTTAACTGTCGCAAATGTTGTCACTAGTGACGTTTGGTATAAAAATCAACCACTTGGAAAAGAAACCCTTGGAAAGTTCATGAAAACAATGGCAGATGGTGCAGGTCTGGAAGGGCGCAAGACTAATCACAGTGCGAGAAAAACTATGATCTGTCGCCTTGTGGATAAGAATGTCAATCCTCTGCATATTGCCCAACTGAGTGGCCATAAAAACCTCAAAAGTCTAGACTCCTACTCCAAAGCATCAGAAGTGCAGCAGAAAGCAATGTCCCATATTCTGAGTGGAAGCAAGTCAGTGTGTAGAGACCTTACCAATGTGGACTTCCAGACACGAAGTACAACCGATTTGTCCTCGGCTGTTGCAGCAGGCATCTCATGCATTCAGCAATCTTTGCCAACACCTACTGCCCCAGGGTCAATTCTACCTGGATTAACGATACATGGAGAAACAGTGAACTTTTACTTCAACCAGCTATCTGCATCTTAGAACACAGCTACTGTTACTTGCCAACCAAAGAAGCGTAGAGTCATGGTTTTTAGTGACGATGAAGACTAACGAAAGTGGTGTACATGTAGCACTATATACTACAACTGATATTCTTATGTTTATGTAATGTGATAATTGTATATTGTATACTGCTTTGTCGCCAATAAGGATTATAATAAATCTATCATTACACTCGGGAGAGGGTAATATTGCTAGGCATTGCACTCTTGTGTAGTATTTTCCCTCACCTTCGGCTCGGGAAAATACCTACACACTCGTGCAATACCTAGCCATATTACCCTCTCACTCATGTAATAATATTAATATATATATGTATTAACCCTTTACCGACCAATGACGACTATAGTCGTCATTATGTAATACCCCCTTCCCGACCAATGACGACTATAGTCGTCATAAGCTTAGAAACGCTTTGCGATCGGCAAAAGTGCACTGTAGGGAGATCCCCTTTGGAAGTGACGACATCATCACAAGCAAGGGCTTTCATTTCAACCGTATTTTGCAGGGGCTTCCCCAGTGAAATCGCGAGATAATATATTATACAATGAACAACATCGGCTATGTAAGTACAATGACAGTTGGACGCCTCAAGGAGGCTCTAAGAACAGCAAACTTTATCCTAAATCTTTGCAGTGGAGCTAGTACTGCTGGTGCATCCTTCATGGCCATCTGTGTTGGTAAGATCTGTGTGTAACTGCCGGTGATATCGGCCGTCCGACACTATCATCATGAAATTTTTGTTATTTTCAGGGCATGTACAGCTATCTGGATGATTGGGTGTGGCTGGAAGGAGAGAGAAAGTAGCTGAGACAACTGCAGAGCAGTGGAGAGTAGCTACATTACTTCACCAGATGTATGGGAGCAGCCAGGACCATGCAATTCCAGTGAAACCTCACTGATCGATCCTCGTACCCGGGAGGCACGGCAAATACTGGACCCCTGTAGTGATATCAGCTTGTGATACACCATTGCAGATATTGTTTATGAACTGATATGTGAATTTGCATAGCTATTTGGCTAACGACGCCAAAATGAAGCTCAAGGAGTCTTCTCTCTCAATCTGCGCAGTTTTCGGCACAAACCTTGCTCCTTTCTTTAGCTAGAGATCGAGAAACGCTATGCGCTCCCGTACTTGTGCACAAATTAAATTCCTGTGGTAATTACCGTAACGTAATGCATTAACCCTTTAAACCCTGTAGACGTCTACACACGTCATAAATATTGAACGTTTACATTACCGTAGACGCGTGTACACGTCACTGAATATGATCGAGACTCTACCGGAAAGTGACGCTCCAGGGAGATCCCCACTGTGGTTAGTGACGCTCCAGCGGACAGATTCTTTCATTTTAGCACTATTTTCAGGGACTTACCCAGGCAGATCACGAGAAAATCCGCAATGAATAACATCTGTTCACGAACCGATAAAATATAGAGCAGAATTCTAGGCTATTGTACAGCAGTAGCAGTTCGAAAATATGGCTAGCAGTCACCTACAATACCGCTACAAGTTTATGGACGTCTTGTCCTTCAGGGCGTCATTCGCGAAGTGGCGATGATATTTAATTATTGTTCGGTATCGAAAATCCGCTGCCGCTTGGCACTTTCCTTCCGACAATCATGCTTGAATCCGACATCAAATGAAAGCTTGGGAGCTCTTCTCTTCAGTTCTGCTGAGAGTTTAGTCCAAGTCATCTCCCGTCTTTTATTACAAAGCCATAAACCGAACATACTACCGTCCTCGTGCCGTAATTAAATTATTCTGGTAATTGACTGACGTAATGCGCATGCGCAATACGGGATATAAAGGGTTAACGGAACGGTCGATAAAGAGTTCATCAGGTTGCAGGTGTGGTCATTAAATCGGTTAAGGTGCTTAAATCTACATCTTTGTTCCGAGAAAGTTTAAACCTTGAATGTAACAAGTAGTCAGGCCAAGGTATCTTTGAATGTTAGAAATGTTTTCCTCAATCAATCAACACCAGGGATAATGACCAAAGTTCACGTTTTGAGTGGGTTATCGTTTAAGGTAGTATCTTTTGAATTTATTGTCCGAGCACTCTCAATTTTTTTTACAAAACTATTAAAGAGTTGATACAAATATACCACTATTCAAACAATTCATGAGTTTTACTGTTCTGTCAGAAATTTTTTTTTTCGTCTGCGCAGGCATTTTTAGCCATTTTGATTGCGTATTTTGACGTTTTTCACTCATCATATGACTTATGATGACGATTGCGCAAACCCCACCTACAGTAGCGACATGGACACGCTACTTGTGTCCAGTGAAGCTACGGCTAGAGAGACGCAAAACTAGCTTACAGAAGGCCTGTACAGCTGAACGCAAACAATTTTCCGTGGATAGTTTTTCTCCCCCACCCCGTCACTCGTGTGTTTATCGCAAGAGCAGCGATGCGTTCGTTATCGGCCCTGCTGCTGTGGCGGTCTCTCCGTGTAACAGAGTAGGTTCGTAACAGTATCGGGTGTTCCATCGATATTGTTCATGAGCAATAGACTGTAGCTTGGTGTAAACTGCGCGAGTATCGAGTTTAGTAAGAAAAAGTCTCTATGGTTACGGCATTTCTGTGACACAAAAAATCCGTGACGTCAAATAAACATGGCCGCTAAGTACGGCAGTCTATGGAAGACTTAGCGAAAAAGTACTTTAGTGTCAGTCCACAGCCTTATTTATCAAGTAGCTAGGCTTATGAACAGTTATCATAAGTATCTACAGTCATTTTTTAAAGTAAAATTAACAGAAACTGCCTGCAGAGAAAATCTACTCTTTAGATTCTGAGCGCTGTATGTGTGTGTGTGTGTGTGTGTGTGTGTCTTCGATGTCCAGTATGCACTGAAACAAAAGCCTTCTAGTTGTAAGCTGGATCTCTTTAATTACCGTATTACGCGTCGTTTTACGTCACTTAATTACCATTACCACAAAAATTTAATTAGGCTACAAGCGTGGCTGTACGAACCGTTGTCAGTTTTGTACGGAGAAAAGGGAGTTTTGAACTGACCTTTTTACAGAACTGAAGGGAGCAGCTCTCAAGCTTCGATTTGATGTCTGATTCAAGCGTGGTTGGACTGTCGGAAAGTCGAAAGTAGCAGGAGTCTTCTCGATACCGAACGATATTATTAACCCTTTGGCTTCCGAGAGCGCCAAATGGCGCTCTTAAAATGCCTTGTCTTATCAGCCACGTAGTGCCGCGTAGAACGCAGCAGCCCCAACGATCATATCCTGTTTACTTTGCGCATGTATTGACCTCTGTACTGATACATATTTAATCAATATTCATAGCTTCCTGTACAGATATAACAACCACAAAAATGTTGCTCTCGTGCGCTATTGCGCTAGTCCGTGTGGTAACTTGTCTGGTCGGTGGTAACTTGTCTGGTCGGTGCTGCCTTCTGGTCTTCTCAGTTTCTGTAGGTTCTCTATGTCTGTAACCCGTCTGTGCATCTCCAGAGCCTATTCTATACTGTAGCTACTGCCTATCAGTCATCATACTCGGTGCTTTAGCGAACTATCCTGCTCAGCCAAAAAATTGTATCAAGAAGTTTGCCGCGAAAACGATCATTTCTCACATTTCATTAATTGCTCTCACCTTTGGTACGTGCTAATCAAAATCTTGTGCACGCTTGTACTTGTTCAGTAAATTAATCCTACTTCCTGTCATCACATTACGTCATGCATCAACTGCTGTCACTTGTACTAGTAGCTGTACCATCATTGCTATCACTCGCCCTATAAAACTCAGCTCAGCTATGGAGTTGTATAGTATTTTGAAAGTTAGATTTCGAGATTATGGCTTCCTACTCGTTGTGTACAAAGGAGAGAAAGAACTACCGGGGGATGGCTGAAGTCCGCCTACCGAGACCCGAGAGGGTAAGCAATGCCAACAAGCTTTACCCGATTGAAGTATTAGAAAGAGATGGCGGGAGGGTAAAGATCCGTTACGTCGGCCACAGCAGCATTCACGACGAATGGCGCAGTGAAGAAGACGTCAGCGCAATTGGTGCTCCTGGTGCGCTCCAGATGGAACAGTACCACCCCTTCTGCCACTACAAGGAGTTGGCCTACGCTATTAAAGCAGCGCTCAGGAGTACACTACCAAGGCGGGATCCTGATGTAAGAATTGAAGTACCCTTTGATGAACTGTTCTATAATGGGGGTCTGAAGCAAGCTGGATCTTTTGTTTGGTCATTTCGGGGAAATGAAGTGTACTGAATCCAGTCGTACAGTGATCTTGTACCACTACTGGGAAAGTGGTGGTACATTCGGGTTTTCAATGAGCAGCAGGACTTTTGTGCGGCTAAGCTAGAGACTGTTTTGTTTCATCTTAGTCGTCGAGCTGAGCTGAAAGAGTTCTCCCCAGACGATGGAACCCTAACTCCATTGAAGGGTGGCTCCGTGCTCACGTTCAAGTTTGTAAGAGTAGACGGAGGGCGTCAACTGCAAGACTACCTGGATATGAACTAGGAATTACTGACTGTACTATTCAGACATTGAAACAGTGTTATTATATGTATACATTCATGACATTATGCAGCATAAAAAAGCACTTTGCCAAAAAGTGCGAAAACAAGACATGTAGGGATGCACTTCCACCAAAAAACACTTCCCCAAAAACCAATGAAACAAGCGACAGTGCACACCGTAATGCATGCACAGACTACCCACACATTTACCGCGTAGCTATCATCCCTACATCTTTCCAACCACACCCACCACAATTGTGTACTACGTGAGATGTGGATAGTGGTGGTTTAATTTGTTGTGTGTGTTGTGTATGAGTGAGTATGTTGGAAGGCATATAGCTGAAAGTGTTAATTGTGTACGTACATGTTGGACTAGTGAGTCATTGAGAGGGAGTCATTATGGTATAGGACCTGAATGTTTGCATTGTTATACATGGTAGAGTGTTAAGAAGTTGTGAGATGTTTGTGTGTGCAGGTTCTCTGTAGGGGAGGTCTATGTGGGTGTGTTTGGTAATTGGTTGTCAACTTTGTTAGGTGTGTTGTATGGTGGGTTGTGTTTGTTGTGCGTGTTAGTGGCAGTGTGGAGCTGTGAGGAATTACTCTGCTTGGCCTTGGTTTATGCTTGTGAACGTGGGATTTATGGAGCCAAGTGCTTTTTTGATAGGAGTAGTACTAGTGTTCCTGTGGAATTTTGGGTTGGTTGTAGTGTGTGGTGTTAATTGGGTTTTGTGAAGTATTCAATGATTGTGGATAAGGATACTGAGGTGGTTGGATGGAGACGAGGTGTCATGGTTGATGGTGATACTTGGATTGTTGTTTGTTGAGGGAAGTATTGGGTGTGCGGTTGAGTGTGGGGGCGTGGTATAGATTGTGGTGGGTGTGGTTGGAAAGATGTAGGGATGGTAGCTACGCGGTAAATGTGTGGGTAGTCTGTTCATACATTACGGTGTGCACTGTCGCTTGTTTCATTGGTTTTTGGGGAAGTGTTTTTTGGTGGAAGTGCATCCCTACATGTCTTGTTTTTGCACTTTTTGGCAAAGTGCTTTTTCTGTAACTTGTTTTGGGGCATTTTTTTGAGAGGTGGTAGCAAATGTGTAGGTGTAAATGTGCATAGTGGATGGTATTGGAATGGAAAGTGTTTGAGAATGGTGCGCGTAGTATATGTTTCAATTTATACTCCAGTCAGCATCAGAAAGGCCTTCGCCTGCATGTGCATGGGGAAGAAGGTCTCTAGCTTGTCAGGGTCAGCTATGTAACTGGCACGTGAAGCTGCCCTTTTCTTGTCAGTGTCAGCACTATAGCTAGCACGGGAAGCTGCTAGGCTAGTAGCTGCCTTTATACTTAGTCAGTTTTGAATGTACCATTTATTCTGGGCCCTTTTGTTCCTCTACATGCTAAGCACATCGCAATTCCAAAACCAGCACACATGAAATGAATAAGAGAACCTTGAATTCATGTACTTTCACACTTCCACTCGAGAGCAAAAGGACCGAACAGCACAAATCAAGGGCAGGCAGGCAGTCTGCGCATGCGTATCCCACAATACAACGGTGCGTGAGTGGTAAGCATCCACTCGAGAGTACTCGTTATCACTGCTAAACTGATCAGAGTTTCATTGAAAACAGCGCACGTGAATAAGTGGTAGCTAGCTAGGGCTCATATTAGCCATATACTACACCTACAGCAGATCGAGTTCTGAGTATGTCATTTTGTACACATTTAAAGGGGATGCAGTGTTTTTTGGTGGAAGTGCATCCCTACATGTCTTGTTTTTGCACTTTTTGGCAAATCACTGCTGAACCTATTCGATGCCTTTTTTCAGAGCCATCACTACATATGGAATAGTTCTGTACACCATGAAAATGAACTGCAAATTATTACCAAGGACATGTATTGATTTATATTGCAGTTTCTAAGTGCCTGCCCCCTCCAGAAGAGTAAGTGAGGGGGTATCCAGACTGTAGGGGTTGTCCAGATGTGATAAGCCTCACTTCCAATTGACTTATCTGCCCGTGTTTGTATTCATAGCAAGCCAACAACAGTCGCTCACAATAGATAACAAAGACAGACAGAAAGGTTTAGCATTTCCGGACCACTCCACCATTCGGACAACCCCTCACTTAGCTGCCATCGTCTGGCCCGCGAGACTATAGCTGCCATACTACTCATCCCATTCTTAAAACAGTACCTCTGACCAGAAGCCGTTTGGACTTGGGCCAAACAACAGATACTCAACCATGTGAGTATTCTAGCTAAAAGTTCGCATGACTTACGCAGTGGAGATGCAGTACAGGCTCGGACAGCTACACGATCAAAAGTAGGCGTTAAATAGACAAACACGTAAAGTCATTAAATGGGGCGGTACTAAAACCCGGAACGGAACGGAACAGTAGTCATTAAACCAGGTATTAAAAAAAATTTTTTTAATGGAACTAACAAGGCAATACAATACAATACAATACAATACAATACATATTACAAAACAAAACCACAGAAAACTAAACTAAATGACCCCGTCCACCCAGGCAGACTGGGTAGGGGTCCTCTGGACCCACATTGAGGCATTGCCCTTCCATAGAGCGATCGAAAGTCTCTGGAAGAGGTGGCGGGTAGTCGTCGCAGGTGGTGCCCCAGAGCGTTGGCCCAGGAGGCGCCCTATTCGGGAGATGTTATGGGCCGCCTCATCACTCCAGCCCCCCAGAGATTCTATCACGAGCGGGATGAAGACCACGCCCACAGACTGGCACGCCGCGCTGTGGGCGGTCATCTTCCGCTCCTCCGCGACCCTCAGGGCATGCCCCTGAGAAGCCGCGGCACCAGCCAGAGTGAGGGACTGCAACGTGGAGATCACGGTAACGTCCAGGGCGGCAGGGCGTCCCCCACACCAGTTGGGGAGGAAAATGTCGGCGGGACGGCTACTGGATCCTGGAATTAGGGATGGAACCTCCTTCCTCGGGGCGAGAGCAGCTGATTGAGCCGCCGTGAATAGGGTGTCCCTGAGGCTGTCGTGCCTGTGAATCCGGTCTCCATTCCCCCCACATCCCACCTGGTGGTCACCCAACGGATCGGCTGCTCTCTCACCCACGCAGAGGGGGCATCTCGAAGCTCCACTGCTCATCCTCAGCCCAAGCCAGTAGTCCATGCACAGCCGGAATTCCCGGTCATGAAGGTGGAGCCCAAGGGAGGAGGAAGGGACCACATTCAGCCAGTCTCCAGCATGGGGGAGTGCGGTTGAGAGGGCTAGGGCGCGAGACCTGGTGTCAGGGGCAGAGACAAGGAGAGAGTTGTAGGAAGCCTCGTCGATGCTGCGAGAGAGGGAACGCTGATGAAGAGGAACATCGAAGTCGTCCACTGATACCCAAGCCGGCATCTCTGCCGCAGAAGCCAGCTCAGAGACTGCGTCAGCGAGGTGAGTGGAGGGGGTAGGCGGGCGGCCCATGATCTCAGCGATCAGATGGCCCGACTGTGCTAGTGAGCTGATGTAGGCCGCAGGGGCGTGGCGGTTGGCAGACCTGATGTTGAGGCCACCGAGCGAGCTTGGGAGGGATGCCTTAAGCCAAGCCCAGTCAGACAAGGGTCCTCCAGCTAGGTCGGATAAACACTCCCGCATCAAAGCATCGAAAGCTGATGTGGCTGGCCGAATGTAGGAAGGAGGACAAGACCTCAGGGCAAAATTAATCTTCGGCATAGCCAGGCAGGAGCGAAGAAGGGTTGTCTCCATCTGGGAGTCCTCAAGATCGTGCAACCTGTCAATCAAGGATCTGATCTTTTCTACCCTCATCATGACGGTAGACTCACAAAAAGGGACAGGACCAACAGGGGAACCCAAGAGGCGGAAGCCCGATCTGGAGATGGGAATCTCAGCAGGGAGGGGGTTGTGAGAGAAGTCGGCATCTTCTGGGATGTGGAGGAGTGACTTCAGCCGGTTCAGATTCAGCCCCCTGGCCGGGCCATCTTCTTCCACGATCTTAAGGGCTCTCAGCAGATCGTCAGGAGTGCCACACAGGGTTCCGTCATCCAAGTACCAGGCATTGATGAGCAGGTGTGGCACCTCTCTCTTGATGCGCTCCACAACGGGGTGAAGGGTCAAGGCAAAACACAGGGGACCGAGGGGATCACCTTGCTGGACTCCACACCGGCTAAGGATGGTGTGATCACCAAAATGTAGTAGTGGTTCAGCACCATAACAGCTCTCTACCCAGGCGGCAAGGCCCGGAATACGGGCTCTGACTTCCTCAAACATGCGGGCACGACTGATGCTGTTAAAAGCATTAGAGAAGTCTAGCAGCAGTGTCCAGCAGGAGTCTGGGGAGAGGCTGTGGTCATCCAGAGTGCGCGAGACGGAATGAACAATGGCTTCGCAGCCGACCTTCACCCCCACTCCTAGCTGTAAGGGAGTAAGGACCCGCAGGGCATCCTCTTGGACTGAACGGGAGAGACACTTGGAGGTCAGGCGACGCAGGACCTCTCCCACAGCAATAGGTCGGTGGCCCCCTCCCTTCTTCAGGCATGCCAGCAGAGTGGCACCGCAGAGGTGGAGGATCACCTCAGGGGGGGCCCTCCCTGAGCAGAGGTGGTTTACTGTCGCCGTGACCGCGAGAAGGGCCTTGTTGCCCCGGTCAGGGCAGGGGCAGAACACTGCTTCCTTAAAATGGTTAGCCCTGAAGAGTGATGGCCCAGGAGCGGAATCACCAGGGAAGGAACGCAGGGCGCTGGTGACAGCAGCTTCATTGATAGTGATGGGTGGAGGAGGGAGAGATGATGGGGTGGGAGGAAGGGGGGACTGTGGATGCTTAGTCAACATCTCATCCAAGACCTCTGAGGAGGCAGGGGCGAGCCCATCAGAGGACAGTGCCTGTAAACCTTTCCGGTACTGGCCGGCCTCGACAGCACGCTTGGCCCGTCTGATATTAGAGGCCCGGAGGACATTGGGATCGGGGTGTAAGTGTTTCTTGGGCTTTCTGCGAAGCTGGCTGATCTTCTCGGCAGCCACAAAATCAGACCACAGGCCCAGGATGTCCCCAGACTGCCACTTCCCGATACGGGCCCTCACGGTCTTAAGTGTCTCACGCCAGGGTTGGCGGCCACCATTGGGTGGGTTTGCAAGGATGCAGCGAGGGAGCATGAACAACTTGCGCCAGTTCTCAGTGATGGACGGATCTCTATTGATGTTGCTGAAGGTGTCGTAGATCAGCCCTGCCCAGGCATCCCTGGCCCCTTTAGGGACATGATGGAGAGTGGAGGATCTAGAAGAGAAGATCGAGCTCCAAGAAGGGAGGGAAGGGATGGGAGGGGAGGCAGAAGGCAGTGGAGGGGGCCGAGGTAGGCAGAGAGTGCTTGCGGGGGAGTTATTGGCGGCACTCGTGCAGGTGGTGGGAGGAGCAGAGGAACTCAATGTTGATAGTGTAGAGGGGCTCATTGTGGCCGGGGAAGGTAGATTAGAGGGAGGTAGCTGAGGAGGTTGACTCACATGTTGGTTGAGGCATTTACCAAGGTTCCCCGGCAAACACTTCACACAGGGCCGGCCTGCCTTAGCACAGGAGCACTTCTGGCATGTACCCGTACGGTTGCACCGACAACAGCTTCCTCTTTTCCTCTGTCCTGATGACGCCATCCACCAGCTGACTAGCTAGTAGTAGCTAGGCTCCCGAGGAGCACAGTGAGGCCAGCGACAGGGCAGCCCTCTCGACTATATCCCTTCGCCAACCGAGGGCTTACGGGCTCCTGGCCTGACTACCCTGCCGCTGAAAACCCCAACCAAACTGGCGGGCTAGCTAACTAGATAGCTAGTTAGCGACACGAACTTGAGACACAACTTGGTTTGAATTTCGCGGCCCTCCAGAATGGTGTGGAACGGTGAGCCTCCACTCGAGACTACTCGTAAATCACTGCTAAACCTATTCGATTTCTTTGATAAAGTTATGCGACGGGTGCAATACCCCAGAGAATATCCAGTTTGTTCGCGCTTGAATTATTGTGATCGCTTAACCGATTATACGCGATAGACACATATATGCGTCACGCGTAAAATTGCGTTACAGTCGATTTCAGTCGCGTTTGAACATGCGTAGATTCCGTTCCGTTTCCGTTTCCGTAAAACGCGTGCGTGCGTACGTATGTTCGAGGATAAAGCGCGGGAAATACGAATGCTACGAAAGCTGTTGGAGTGATGTCTGCAGAGCCAGGAAGAAAGGCCCCTTACTCTCACGATATCCGCTGGCGGATAGTATGGCAAAGAGTTGGCATGCAGCTGTCGTTCCGTGCTATTGCTACCAATTTAAGCATTTCTGTCGGTACAGTGTACAACACCTACAAGCTCTTTGAGGCTACAGGAGAAGTGAATCCTACCAAGCCATCTAGGGAAGAAACGAGATCTCTTAATGGTCGCGAAGAGCTACTCATTGTTGGACTTCTGTTTGACAACCCAAGCCTGTACCTCAGTGAGATCTGTCAAAGAGTCACTGAGGTCATTGGTGTTGAAGTTTCGCTATCCACTGTCTGTCGGATTATTCACAGGCATGGGTTGACAAGAAAGAAAGTGCAGCAGGTTGCTCTGTAAAGATCAGTGGAGTTTCGTGCAAAATTTTTGGCAGAAGTGCAGTTATACAGCAAAGAACAGCTGGTGTGGATAGATGAAACAGGCTGTGACAGAAGGGACCAAGTACGCAAGTTTGGCTATGCATTAAGAGGAGAACGACCTGTATATCATCGCCTACTTCACAGGGGGCAGCGTATCTCTGCAATTGCCGCACTGGCATCGAGTGGCTTGGTAGCTGTAGATCTTACTAAGGGAACAGTTGACGGTGAAAAATTTATGGACTTTGTGCGGGGATCATTGATACCTGAAATGCTACCATTTGATGGGCAGAATCCCAGGTCAATTGCAATTCTAGACAACTGTTCCATACATCATGTCGAACTTGCACTAGATTTGTTCAGAGAAGCTGGGGTTTTAGTTCTTTTTTTACCGCCCTACAGCCCAGATCTGAATCCAGCAGAAGAGATGTTTAGCTTCATTAAATACTACCTTAAAGATCATGATGAGATTCTTCAAATAATGGATGACCCTATACCCCTCCTAAAAACCGCATTTGAAAGTGTCACTCCTGAAAATTGCTTAGGATGGATAATGCACAGTGGGTACAGTAACTGACATCATTTGAAATCAAATGAACACATGTATACATCATTATTGTCTTATGACTGGCACTGTATATAATGGTACAAAAACTGACACAAATGCTTATCATGTGACCCCATGGATATAATTACCAGGATAACCATATAAAAGCTTGAGAAACTTGATCAGATGAGACTTGGATAAATAGGCAAGTCAACCGTTTTAAACTTTGGCTAGTATCACTACTTTGTACTTGAGAGCTGTTTAATATCACATAAAATAGTTTGCTGTAGTTCATCGTACTGTTGTTGGTTAATAGCACCACTGTCCAATAGTTTATGCCACTTGTCGAGTTGCTCAATCAGCTCACTTCGCAAATTCACTTTCCGGCAGGGAGATATGGCTGTTGGTGCATGCTTCTTGCTCTCTGGTGTACCTCCAGCAGTTTTCGGACGGCTGTCTGCTGAACGTTTTTGCCCACGAAAGAAGGGTTTATCAGGTGGCTCTTCCGTAGAACCATGTTTCCCCATTTGGACTAGATGGGCCCACGTTCGCAGCTGCTCAGGACTAAACTTTCCCTTGTGTTTCTCTTGCAGTTGGTCATAGACTTCATCCACCTTCTCTATGTTCTGCAAATGTGAGTTATATTTTGAGCTACATCCACTGCCTGATGCAACAGGTGAGTTTGATCTTTTCCCCTTCTTTGGAGCAGCTGCTTTTTTGGATTGGGAATAGCACCACAAATTAATTTTCTTTTTTCCTTGATGCTTTGCATACATTTCTTTAACATCTGCATCGGTGCGGAGCCAAATTTTTCTTCCCTTTACACCATGTCCGGGTTTGATGTACCCAATTTCCACATCATGCAAGTTGGGCATCCCAACGGCATCAGATGGTATGCTTTTTTCCATCAAATCTTTCAGGTCACTAAAGGATTTACATTGTCGCCTACCATGAATACTAAAGGTTTTGAAATCACTCATTTTTGTAGGATTAATCACCTTCAAAGAGTACTCGAAAGGTGCATGCCCTGACGAAACAGTGGAACCTGGGTCTTCCACAACTGTGGCAGCATTTGGCACTGGATCTTGTAGACTGCATGTTGCTGAGTCTTCAACGATTGTGACAGTATCACCATCTTCCAGAGAACAGCCCTGAGATGGCCCCTGGCCCTATTGTACAAAAGTATCGCATAATTATTAGTAATGCTATTTATTATTTTCGCGAGAGTAAGATCAAGACCATAATTATATAGACTAGCATGCAGTCTTGTTTCCAGAACCTCCACGCATCGGGGCATGCGTGGAAGGTCTAGTCTGGGAACGAGACCAATAGACTAGTCTGTCTATATCAATCAATCAATCAAATTTTTATTTGAGTGACATGCCCATTATAATACAAAAAAGATGTACATATAATGGTGCCCAGCCATGATATGGCTTATAAGTCACTATCAGTAGCTACATGTATGTGAGAGAGTGAATACTTCAGGAATGGTACAAAAAGGAAGAACGTAGTTTGAACATTTTATACAAACATTTAGCAATTAAATTCTGACAACATGATTCATTATTTAATATATACAGGAACTTATTAAAAGGGTGTAGGTGCATGAATGACGGATCTGTTTGAGTAATATGATATAGTAACTTATTCCTTTCATGCTCGAGTTTATTACAAACCATAACAAAGTGGAATTCATCCTCAATGGAATTTGAATTGCAAGCCAGACAGACCCGCCGCCTACTATGGTCTGACCTTGGTATAGACTTTCCTTCTATCTATATGGTCTGACCAGCTAGACTATACTGCTAGGTTAAACAGTTTAACAACAGCGAGCTACGATTACCTCTTCAAAGCTCCACATTTTGTCTGAATAGTCGGTGGTGTGGTACGGCTCTGGGGTATGGTTGGTGGGATTAGACCCCTCAGAAATTTCTCCCGGGCCACACCCGAGACTACCCTCAGAAGGGGTACCACAGGCATAGTAATTGTATCTGTAGACATTCCAGTTTTCCATAGCAGCCCAAACAGAACAAATCTTTGCCAAACTAGCGACGTTACACACTTCACAACAGATAGCTAGCTATCTACTCCACTTTGCAGTTTTAGGCGCGACGAGGCAAAGGCACGGAAACGGAACGGAACCTACGGAACGGAACCTACGGAACGGAACGACTGTTCAGACGCGCATGAAATCGACTGTAACCGCGATAGACACATATATGCGTCATTGTCAACGGTATTACCTTTACTGTGCTGTACTGGAAGCGGGAGGAGCTAAGAGCGAGCGGACACTTGTAGGTCTTTACTACACTTCCTGAGGTACGTAATACTATGAATAGAATTATGGTAAGCATTGTTATGGATTCAGGATAGTAACTATAAAATTTTTGATAACAGCAACACTCCTATACTGCACAACAGCTAAAAATGAAAGCTAAAAGAGCCCCTGCACATCTGTATCTTCAGTTCTGGATGCTGTTATGATGGAAGAGAATGAGGATGACTTGCAGGAAACCATGTTGGAGGGGTGGGGAGGGCAGTGGTGAACTGCTGTGAGCCTACAACAAGAGGAGAGATATAATGAAACTCTTGCCCCAACACAGCTGGACTCTCCAACATTCACTCAGAGCATCTCTGCACATACCAGGCTCTCTATCCCCTTATAAACAATCTATGGGAAACCCTTTCCCCTCCGCAGCACCCCCACTATGCCCACCTGGTGGTCATCCTTGCTTCCATATAAGCGTATTCATTCCCTCCCGTCAGCCCGACCATTTCCGTCCCACCACCACAGACACCATAACGTCACGGATTTGTCAAAAACTGTGACATCTGGTTGTTTATAGTGGAGACTTTGTCAGTGACTGCTCTCAGATGAGGCACAAACACCTGGCGGGAGCAGAGCAGTGAATCACTTCCCTCTACCTAGCGTCTGCTTCCGACATTTTTCCCCCCTCCCGACACACACACCCATCTCGACTCTCCTCACTTTATCCATCTCTATAGCTTCTGTCTAGTTAGTAATGAAGTATTTATTACTTTAGAATGCTATCTGCTGTATCCACAGACCTACAAAAGCCTAAAAGCTTACTGAGCTCGTATACTTAGTCTCGGGTTCCAGGCGTTAAAAATTCGGTCTCACTACCCAGGAAAAACTAAGCTTTTTTAGCGCTGCTACCATTATATATAGTAGCAAGCCGCTTACACACACATGCCTACACCTAGGCCTAGCCATTACTTGTCCCTTCTATCACAAAGTGACAGAAAAATCCGATAATGGCCAAGCGTCGGTAGCTACCGCTAACAAAAATAACTTACCGCGCGAGATGTAGCATGCTATCTTCGTTCAGAGTGGTGACAGCCAGGCGATCTTGGCGCCGTTGGAAAGCCCTGCCATCGCGCTTCACCATGGTACCTGGTTGCCTGTAGCGATCTCCCAGTGTTTAGCAGCTACAAACAGTTTTTGCCAACGAGGCAAAAAAACTATTTCCGCCATACGATTAATTTCGCTATACGGTATAGCCTCGCGAAATAATTCTCGCGTATAATCGGTTAAGCCATCATTGCGCTAGCCTGGCTGAAGAAGAAAGAAAGAAGTTGACTAATACGCCCCTCCCACCCAGTGTGTCGACTTGCCGGTTTGGTACTCCAGCGAAGCTTTCTAGCAACGCTAACAGTTTTGTTGCTGTTGAAAACACTCGAGATGTCATGGTATGGCTCATAAAAGCCTATGACTATAATCAGAGCCGAGTTCTGAACGTATGATTTTGTACGCGTGATATGGGGCCGCCATTTTTTTCCCGTGCCATCCCTACATATGGAGTACTACCGTACTCCATGATAAGTTTACAGCATGTTAGCAGTGGGTGGGTGAATAAACAGTAAGTTTACAGCATGTTAGGAGTGGGTGGATGCATAAACAAAGCAAATTAAAACATGCTTACAAGGGTACTGTTACAAGAATAAATGTGAATTGGGGGGATGAACATACAGCACCAACCACAATGCCTAAATTAAGGCATTAGTTCTCTTTTTGACAGCTAGGGACTTTCTTCTGGTCTGGCATTGCAACTAGATGTTCACGATAGGATTCATACCCACACAATGAACATCAGGTTAGTCTATTGTGGCCATGCTACTCACAGTTTGAACATGTCATTTCAAATGATTTCTTTCTTTTGGCTCCTAAATTGGAAAGATGCTCCAATCGGTTCTGCTTTTCAATTAACTGCTGGAGAGCAGCTTCCCCATGATGGCAGGATGAACGAAAGTAAGTTTTTGTGACATTATGATTTAACTTTTCCAAACCTTGTTGGGTGAACGGTAGGATACTTCCATAAACTCGCATAAATTCATGCACATGATTCATCATGGCATGTATATATGGGGTAACCCTATCGGACTGGTATACGGCTACAAAGTCTCTCCCCCACTGCCTTGCTCTTTCTTCATATTCATTAATAGCAGTTTCTGGCAACTCATTTTTTTGCTTTGAAAGAATCTTGTTTAACGAATACAATTCTGACCATAGATGTTGAATTCTGCCACACTGGTCGGAGTTCGCAAGTGGTAGCAACTTCTGTATGTCAATACTTTGAAAAACTCTAAGCTTTTCTGGCCCAGTAAGTGAACGGCACTTGAGAGCCTTCGACGACTGACCAATGTAAAATTGAGAACCAGGAATGGCAAGTCCACAAATAAACTGTTCATACCCGTGTATGTGTTTGTACTTTGTGCAGTCAAAATTAGTACATTTTTTCACTTTGTCGACGCAGTCATGGAAACGGAGTTCAATTATCAGGAGATCAATGAGTACATCTGATACTCTAAGGAAAAGATGCCAATTATCAATAACGACATTGGTAAGGGGTATAGTTGGAAATAGAGGAGCGTTTGAAACATTGTATTCCTTACGCGATTTCGGAAGCTGTGACTGTCGGATGTTTTCTTCGATGGTTCTTGCACCTAATGAAGTTTCTGACATTGACCACTGCCTATCTGCATCGTACCGTTCATCGTTTTTTACTTTGCACCATATATAGGCATACTTGCAACTGGCACAATCAACACCAGTAATTATGGCCAAGAATTTCAAGTCACCGCCAATATAGTACACTATCTTAAAACACATACCATTGTGCTCAGTTTCTGTTAAATGCTCAACTTCTGAACGAATATCTGCCAGTCCATTCTTTAAAGTAACGTACTTTTCGGGTTCTTTCAGTACGGCAAGAATGTGATTTCCTTGGCATGAATGAGCCAGTGAACCTTCTTCTAACAAGGTAAATGTAAAGTTAACAACATGCAATCGTTTTCCGATGTTCGTTCCATCCCCTGAAAGTTTTACATGGAGGACTTTGTCTCACACTAACTCATTACGTGATGTACCACCTTCGAGTAAATGAGCTAAACGTATGCGAAGCCTTTCCTTTAAAGACTGCTGAAGGCCAACTGTTCCAAATGGCGTAGGCTTGATATTCCACCGTCTGTTTAACTCAGCTATTCTTTGTTTAATCTTATAATGCCAAGGAAGCTCTTTGCAAATGCTCGCTAGTTCATGGTATGCATCACCAGAAACGTTATACCAGTCCTTAACGAAGAGTATCATATTTATCGTATCCGCGCTGTCTTCACAAATTCCATCACTAGGGCCGAAGAGAGAAATGGAGTCCGCTCGTTGAAGTGGTACGGTTTCTACTTTTCATGTTTCAAGGCGCGTGTTCGTCTATTTAACGCCTACCTTTGATCGTGCCAGCTGTCTGGGGCCTGTGCTGCATCTCCAGGTTCATCACTGCGTAAGTCATAAGAACTTTTAGCTAGAATACACTTACTCGCATGGCTGATTATAAAGTTATGTTGGTTGACCTAAGTCCAAACGGCTTCTGGCATTAGGTACTGTTTAAGAATGGGATGATGATTAGTAGTGAGGGGGTGTCTGAGCTGTGGTTCTGTCTGTATCATGAGCTACTGTTGTTCACTTGCTATGAAGAATACGATCACGGGCAGGAAAGCCTTGGAAATAATGTATACCACGTCCAGACTCGAGTGGAAGTGTGAAAGTGCATGAAAGCAAGGTTCTCGCGTTCATGTGATTGCTTGTCTTTAAAATTCAAGGTTTCTTGTCATGGTCAGCTATGTAACTGGCACGTGTGGCTGCCCTTTTCTTTCCGCTCTAGCTAGTACGAAAAGCTGCCCTGGTAACTGCCTTTATACTTTGTCGGTTTTGAGTGTACCATCTGGGCCCTTAAGTAATTAGGCATTCTGCATACAAAGTACCATCCCCCCACATGCAGGCAAAGACCTTCCTGATGCCGACTGGAGTACAAATTGAAATCCTTACTACACACAACATCCTCAAACACGTTCCATTCCAACACCATCCACCACACACATTTTCACCTACACATTTGTTACCACCTCCAAAAAACACCCCAAAACAAGTTGCAGAAAAAGCACTTTGCCAAAAAGTGCAAAAACAAGCCATGTAGGGATGCACTTCCAACAAAAAACACTTCCCCAAAAACCAATGAAACAAGCGACAATGCACACCACAATGCATGTGCAGACTACCCACACATCACATCGCAATGCATTTACCGCGTAGCTACCATCCCTACATGCACTTCGCTCCACAAATCCCACATTCACAGGCACAAACAAGCAGAGCAATTATTCCTCACAACACCACACTGCCACCAACACGCACAACAAACGTCACACCCCACATCAACCACCATGCAGTGTACTCAACAAAGTTGACAACACAAGACTACACTTTACCAAACACATCCACATAGACCTCCCTACAAATTACACTACCACTATTCACATCTCACATATACACGATTGTGGTGGGTGTGGTTGGAAAGATGGAGGGATGGTAGCTACGCGGTAAATGCATTGCGATGTGATGTGTGGGTAGTCTGCACATGCATTGTGGTGTGCATTGTCGCTTGTTTCATTGGTTTTTGGGGAAGTGTTTCCGAATTACAACTGCTGTTCAATAGCTGGATTCGTAGTCAGCGTTTCCTCTGTTCTCTTGGCAGCCGCTATTCATTGTGCGTTATCTCGAGAACTGCAAGGGGACGGGGCTTGAGTCAACCACAAATGCTATATCTAGAAAAGCATATACTTGCCATGGGAGCTTACCTATCTACCCTAAATTGAAGTTTAAGCCACCTCCCATTATTATGCAATGATGACATCATAATCTAGATGTCTGCTGTTTTTTTCTAAAGTGCCATAATATTGTGGCACATACTAAAGATTTATGTAATTGGACCAATCAGGTTACAGGTGTGGTCATTTGATGGATGGTCATTTGATGGATGGTTTCCTGTTGGCATGGTTGAGTGGGCCGTGATACCACGGGATGTGGTAGGAGGGACTATTAGTGCAAAGGCTTTAGTGTATTGTAGGAGTGTGAAACATGTGCCTACTAAGTTAGTAGTCTATTCTAGATTTAGGTGCAGTGATTAGCCTGGAGAAGCATTGTATATTTAACCGATTATACACACTAATTATTGCGTGCAAATGTATTACGGTAGCGGAATTAATGAGTGTCAATATGCGCAGATATCCAGTTGAACCTTGACCTCTCAAAGCATACTGCGGAGCGGAGAGTCGGTGCGGAGACGTCACGTTCTCCAGGTTCTATTTCGTGTTCTCTCTTTTCTCCATGTTGTCTATATTCTCTCCTGTTCTCTGCTCTCTCTGAACTCCCAGTGCTCCCTGAACTTCCTGTGCTCTCAGTTCTCCATGTTCTTTACATTCTCTCCTGTTCTCTGCTCTCTAATTCACTGGTCCATCTCGACTCCCTGTGCTCTCTGTTCTCCATGTTCTCTACATTCTCTTCTGTTCTCAGCTCTCTCTCTGAACTCCCTGTTCTCTCTGTCTCTTTTTTCTCCATGTTCTGTACATTCTCTCCTGTTCTCTGCTCTCTCTGAACTCCCTGGTCCCTCTCGACACCCTGTACTCTCTGTTTTCCATGCTGTCCATGCTCTACATTCTCTCCAGTTTTCTGCTCTCTCTGAACTCCCTGGTCCTTCTCGACTCCCTGTGCTCTCTGTTCTCCATGTTCTCTACATTCTCTCCTGTTCTCTGATCTCTCTGAACTCCCAGTGCTCCCTGACCTCCCTGTGCTCTCAGTTCTCCATGTTCTCTACATTGGGCTATTCCAGTTAATATCCATGACCCCCCCCCCCCCCCCCATGGATGAGGCAGAAGCTTTATATCCCCTCTGGAATTAGTTGTTTACTACCCCTCCCCTAGGAAATATACCTTCAGTTGGGATACTGTCTGGAAACTACTGCAATTATGTACACCCTCCCCATGGAAAATTAAAAATATCTCTTGGACCCTCTGGAAACTGCTATATTTGTGTGCACCCTCCCTATGGAAAGAGTGATTAGCCACCCCCAGGAAACTCTGGAGCACTCAAGAGGACGTACTCGCTACCAAGAAAATGTTGAGAGCAAGAACAAACCATCTGGATATGAAGATGTTATTAAAACTGTCCCTGGAAATATTTTTAAAAAAATGACTGTCTGCCACTTGAAAAAAGCATCGACCCTTCCCCACACAAACCCCTGGCAGGTTCTATAATTTTCCATTTGGGGGATCTTAAGTTGTGGTGGTCTGCAGACAGTCCTCAATTTTTTTTTTGGGGGGGGGGGGGGGTCTGGGGGCATACCACCTAGGAGGTTGTTTTAATTTCTGAGCCTTCTGGGAGTGGTTTTGAGGCATTCTAAGATTGTTTTGTGGTCCTAGTAGCTGTGGTAGTACAAACAGATTTTTAGCTGGTACACTATAAGTCTTACTCACTCCTGTCGAACATACTTGGCAGGGGGAAGCTTGAGTATTTGGAGCTGACAGTATCCAAGACTACATTCTTAATGCAACACACAAACAAATAGCAGACGATAATACAGCTGTATTAGTGTTCATCAGCAGTCAGATAGCGCGTTTGCAAGTCATTCATAATAATCATAAAGAAATTATAGGGATCTCTGGGCTCATTGCTTGCTCTTCTTCATCGGACAGTTGTGAAACGTACGGTAATTCAGTCTCTTCCAAAAGATCCTTTACAATTAAGTCTTCTTCCTGCTGTGTTAACTCTTCTATTTTAACTTTTTGCCTTTGTCGATCCTGGTGCATTTTCAAGCATTGTGTTGTTGTGTTGCTTCTGCATTAAATTAACCATCCATAAAAAAGTCAACCAGAGCTCCAAGGGGGGGGGGGGGGGGGGTGGAGGGGGGCGAATACTCCCCCCCCCCTCCCCCCAAATCAACTGCAGGCCCTGGAAACCTTGAGACAGCCTACGATCTGGACCAGATCGTCCATTCGTTCTAAGCACTACTGTGCTCTTTATAAATAGTCCACAGCTTTGTGGTCTGAGGCATAAGACGCCTGGGGCCACATGCCTCCAGACCCAACTGTGTAAAGCACGCCTCATTGTACACCCTCCTGACAATTTTCTGAATAAACCCCTGGACTGGAATGCTGGTGTGATTAGTTAGCAGTGGTTGCTGAACAGTCTGGGTATATACATGTGCACTGTTGTACTGCCTTTCCTGAAGTTACCGGCCCTTGCAATTAATTGCCATTTGGGACTGTACCCTTCTTGTAAGTGATGCCGTTTGGCTTCTACTTTATGTGCTTTGCAGATACAGCTGTCAGGGGATACTGAGAGGTCGAGTAATGAATTCTTTAGTCCAAGATTCATAAGTAGTGTAGTAACCGTCTTGTTTGCCACATAGGGTGCAAGAGCCGCACGGACGTTTTGGGTGGTATTTAGAGAATACTAGCTGCCGCTTTGCAGCAGTGGGGGTCACCTTTTGTGCAACTCATATTAACAGTAGGTGTACCCCCAGTTCCTCTTGCATATGACCTATAATACTGCATTTACTGTGGCACTATCTGCTTTGTTCCTTAGATGAGTCACGAGTGTGTAATGGCGTGCAGACGAGTGATGAAAAGACACGTCAAGTTCCTAGAAATGGATTTTTATTTAATTTAACTGCTACTAGGTTTTCTAAGTTTACTACATCCCTCTTTATTTCTGCTAAGGTCAACATAGTTTGTGTACCAGTTGTATAAAACTGCCATACATGTGAAAATTTAATTACAATTTTGCATTACCTTGAATTTTTGTTTCACAAAGCTTGGACAGTGGATTTTTTCCCAGAATACACAGGAATAGGTCATCAACTTCTGCTTTTTACAGGTATTGGATGCTATAAAAGTCAGAAACGGATTTGTTCTAAAGCTTTACTGAAGTGGTTGAAGTCTGAGTGACGGTAGCATCTGCTGCATTTACTCCACAACCGGAAGTACCCCCACGTGGTTTGGGCCGCAACCTTTATCTGACGATGCTAAATCTGCGTGCCGCTTTTGATAGCTATACGATACAGCATGCGCGAGTTATAGTCACTAAAAGTAAAAAGCACGAGCTCACGAGATGCGCCTCACTTATCTTATGAATAATTAATAAGGGAAATAAAACTCTACGTAGAAGCGTTTCCGGTGACGGTTGCGGTTCGACTGAACCCCTACCCCCTCAACAACATCCCCTGGCCTCTCCGCCACCCTCCCCTTGGAAAGTTTTTGATTTTTTGGCGCACCACCCTCCCCCCGGAATATTTCAGTTATCCATGGGGGGGTCACGGATATTAACTGGAATAGCCCAAACAGGCGTACAACTCCGCCTTCTGCTGAGAGTCTTTCACAGATGAATTCAGCCTTTTCTGCCATCCCCTGCAGTTTATTGTACATATTATTACTCAACATGCATGATTGTTGTAATTTTACAAGGGGATACCTGTCTACATGCCACTTGCACAGGAGGTTTACCACTTGTGGATATACATTCATACAATTGTTAACACCTGCAAGATCTATGTATAGCAGCAATGTAGAAAGTAATAAGATAATAAACCTCTCACACGTTGCTATCATTTTGTTTACACTGACTGTTACAGTGAGTGAGTGAGTGACAGTCATCAATGTAGTGATTTTAGCCAGGGGACAGCGCGTCGGACTGCCTTAAAGAAGAAAGTTAATGTGGCTTCATCTTCTCTGTTTGAAATGAGCCAGGCTACGTACGGGACACCCTATAAGAAATAGATCACAGTGCATGCATTTACTTTGCATACCACATATGCATAACAAAAGGCAGTCTTACCATTATGAAACTCGTCAGCCACCATCAGAGTAATCAGTTTGTGCTTGTACTGGTTGGTCTTGTGTGTTAAGTCTAAGCACACAACTTTCAGTGAAAAATCTTCAAATAGCTTGGCCTGCAACCCAGTCATTAAGGCCAGGAAGAACATATCATCAGGAAGACCAATGGCATGGTCAGCAATGCTTTGTGGTTTGTAGGCAAGCAGGGGTGAGGGGTTTCTTGTTGGAGTTCTCTCACGATGCGATCCACTGAAACTGCATCATCATTATGACGATGCTTGCTGAAATCTTTGAGCTTCCGGCCAATATTTCGACAATCCTGTCGAGTGATGAAGTGTTTTCTGGTAGCACGTTACATGAAATCCTTTCGTCTTGCACGACTTCTTAAATCTCCTCTGATTGCTATAGTGAAACATTTAGAATGCATAATATCATTATGAATAAACTAATCCATTATAGACCTAAAGTACAAAATAGTGTATACTGCATTACAGTAGATACCTGCATGACTACAATGTATACACTAGTATAATTATGTTGACACATCAAGTAGGAATATAGATTATACATTACCATCTATGACTTTCTCAACTTGTACACACCAGATGCTAGCATTAATCTGACTTGTGTAATAACTGACTGGGGTAGTGGAAGGTATTTGCACTCCTTCAAGTTGATCTGGTGGCTTGTGTGTGTAGCGATATAAGTTGCCACAATCTCTCCATTCTCCACAATCTCGGAGCCAGTGATGCTGGACAAGCAATAGCTATCTGAGCCTTGTTTACGTGAAGCTGTCCGCTTTCTTGTCCGAGTAGTTTTTCGTGCTATTGCATTCCCCTTGTATGTGCCATCTCTGAAACATGTGTACAGTGTGGTACGTGTACGGGTTGGCTCTATAGGTGTAATGGAAATGCATGGGAATAATATGGATGCACTTATAGGCATTCTGCACTGCATCTGTTCTTACCACTGTCATGGCACTTTGTACACCACAATTCTTCGTACGAGATTTTTCTGCAGCACACAGCCCCATGTGCTGAGCAGCTGCAAGATGTTTCCGTCGGTTTTTGACGACCCTGATGATATTACAAAAGTGAACTCCTTAATCGACAATTCCTTCAATGCTGGGGCTCACACTTCCTCACGGTCCACCAAAGTCAGCAGGTGTACTGGCTTACTCACGCTAAATTTAGACTGGATGAAAGGCTTATGCAGCAATTACAAGTGTCCATATCTACATGATTGGGGCAATCCTTAGCAATCCCCAAACTAGTGGGTCTGATCTGCGTTACGTTTGTGGCCACATACCGTAAATGTTTTTTTGACTGGCTATGTATAATTGAGCCATCATGTCTCTTACTTAAGGGAAAGCAGCCGTGTTGTATTCATTCCATTTGAGCTACCGCGACCAAGGCCTGCTAAAATCAATGACACTGAGCTACTAGATAGCTGTCGAGCTGCTGGAGATGCTGTACCGATCTTTGTACGACTGGGAAAGCTCTTTATGGGTGCAAATCGGGTCAAGACTGATCAGAAGATCTCGGAGGTGTTCCTTCAGTATGGGGTGGAGGTCAGCGTGAGGGTCCAACGGGTGTACACTATACTACTGCTGTTTACCTTGAAGGTAACTTCAGTATCAGAGATGTGTGTAACAACTAGTAACGGGGACATGGTGTATGACAATGGTATGCTTTCTTCCTTAGCTTGCTGAGTGCTCTGGAGTGAGTTCTTCCTTCCAAGAGATATGGGAGTATTTCACTAGTAAAGTGTTGCCAGTAATTAAGAAATGGCAGCTGGAGTCTGTTGGTGGGTCAGTGGGCAAGTCAGTGGACAAGATAGCTGACACCAGTGGCATTGACATTGTCAATCACCTCTTGGATGAGGGTGGTGACACATTTGGAGCAGAATAGCAGCGTGACCATGTCCCAGGTAACTGTTGGCATGTGGATGATTTTTATGTGAGGAGTAATTATACCAGGTAAATTAGCAACCTTTTGTTCTCCCATACTGTGTCTCTATACTGTATACCCTGCAGGTGCTGCAAGTCATCAATACAGAAGTGACTAATGCAGACTGGTCAAAGCATGATGTGGCTCTTATACTAGACAATCTGAGCAAGCTTGGAGTGCAGTGCAACAAAACTGTAGTCCACAAGGCAAATCGTGACTTTGGTAGTGTATGTGGCAACATTGGTGACAGTCCGTATTTTTTTAAAGGATGGAATAAGCGCATCCACCATCCAGGGCCTACCAAAGAAAAATTTGTGCAAGCCATGGTGTTGCACTATTGATAAAGATTTCATTAACCCAGATGTCCTGAGGAGGCTTATCCAAGGTAATTGATTATAATTTATATATAGCCATGACTGTTGATATCTGAAAGAACTAAAAAATTAAAATGCTATTCTCCTTCAGTTACAGGTTTGACCGTTGCACCGCCTGCCCCACCAAAGGCTATAGCTATTCCCAACAAGGACATGCCTGCCCCCGAGGAAACACTCACCCCACCGAAAGCTATAGCTATTCCCAGCCAGGAAACGCCTGCCCCTGAGGAAACACCCGCCCCACCAAAAGCTATACCTATTCCCAGCAAGGAATCGCCTGCCCTGAAGAAACACCCGCCACACCAAAAGCTATAGCTATTCCCAACCAGGAATCGCCTGCTCCCGAGGAAACACACACCACACCAAAAGCTATATTCATTCCCAGCAAGAAAACACCTTCCCCCCAAGGAAACGCCCACCCCACCAACAGCTATATCTATTCCCAGCAAAATGCCTGCCCCCAAGGAAACGCCCACCACACCAAAAGCTATAGCTATTCCCAGCAAGAAAATGCCTGCCCCCAAGGAAAGGCCCACCACACCAAAAGCTATAGCTATTCCCAGCAAGAAAACGCCTGCCCCCGAAGAAACACCCAGAGACACCCCTGTTATCCTAGAGGCCAGCTCCTCAAGAAAAAGGAGCAGAAATTATCAACACCTTAGTGATGACCTCACTACTTTTGTCGGTCCAATGCAAAGAGGTCGTGAAAGGCTCCAGTTAAGTACAGTTAAAATACTCACACCCTCATGCAGTACATCGGTTACTTTCATTGTGAACTCTTCAAGAGAAGAAAGCTTTCTGAGAGAGTAAAGAAGTCCCGAAAAATCGGGACCCAGCTGGGGATTGAATCCAGGAACTTCTGAATACTAGTCAGATGCTCTTACTAATTGAGCTACTGGAGCCCCCTTGGCAGAGGAACAGTAGGCAAGCTTTATATAGCCACTAAACCCGCTAGTAGAACTTGCCAGTAGGACCCAGCCAATTCCAACTGTAATTACTCTCTCATTATAGGCCTCTCCCCCATCTAAACATGAGAAACGTGCTACATCCAAACTTAGCCTTAATGACATTGTTTTATGCTAATTATTACACAATGTCATGCATAAATTACGTACTCAGTTTTTCTGCTGTTAAAAAGTTGTGATTGATTTCATACATGCAACGAAGGTACACTACAACTATGCAGTATATTATAAGGTCCAGGGGTGCATGCCAAGAGAACGGAGACAAGAGAGGTTGGGGGAGAGAGAGAGAGGGAAAGCAAGAGAAAGAGCTAGGTGGTGGGGGAGTAAGTGCAAAAGAGGGGGAGAGGGTCAATGATGAGCAGAGTTCCTTCTAACCTTGCCAAGTGCATTGCAGAAAGCAGACTACAGGAGAAATGTAGAAAAACAGAGAGAACAGAGCACAAACAATATGGAGAGCATGCAGAGTTTATACACAGGAGTATCAGAGACTGAGCATGCAGTGAACAGAGAGAGAATGTATAGAACATGGAGAATATTAAGAACAGAGAGCACAGGGAGTTGAGAGGGACCAGGGAGTTAGAGAGAGAGCTAGAGAGCAGAAAGCACTGGGAGTTCAGAGAGATCAGAGAACAGGAGAGAGCATAGAGAACATTGAGACAGGGACCAGGGAGATCAGAGAGAGTCGACAGGGACCAGGGAGATCAGAGAGAGCAGAGAACAGGTGAGAGCGCAGAGAACAGGTGAGAATGTAGAGAACATTGAGAAAGAGAAAACAGAGAGAACAGGGAGTTCAGTGAGAGACCAGCGAACAGAAGAGAATGTAGAGAACATGAAGAACAGAGAGCACATGGAGTTGAGAGGGATCAGGGTGTTAGAGAGAGGGAGCAGAGAACAGGAGAGAATGTAGAGAACATGGAGAACTGAGAGCACAGGAAGTTCAGGAAGCACTGGGAGTTCAGGGAGAGCAGAGAACAGGAGAGAAAATAGAGAACATGGAGAACAGAGAGAATGCGGGAGATAGCCTTGAGAGCACGACGTCTCCGCACAGACTCTCCGCTCTGCAGTATGCTTTGGTTGAACCGGATCTCTGCGCATAAAGACACGAATTAATCGTAATGCCATTTCACAGCCTCGTGACAAAAAACTGTAGTTGCTGAATGACGCAAAATTGCTGAACGGAATGTACTACCAGAGATCCAGGGCTATCCAACTGTACCAAGAATGACAGGCTACCTCCATCAAGAATGGCAGTAGCGCATTGGATGTTGAAAAGTGAGTTAGCGATAGCTACTAATGCCCAACCAATACTCGTTTCATGTATTGCTAAAGCACTGATCACACGAGCATTGGCTAGGCCAAGGCATGGATTAGTGTACTGAAGTCATAGCTTTGGTTGAATACTATCTATCCCTGTAAAAATGGGAGGAGCCAGGCTTGGGGATAAAGCCAATTATTGTTGACGAAAATCGCGGCAACTCTAGCAAAGTTTAGGGCCTGTTTGGTCGAAGAATAAGTGATGGGCAGGGGATCAGTGCTTATTAACCCGAAAAAAAATGTTAAAACTTAGGAGGGAGTGTACAGGCCACTTACAGTTCTAGAAGGTACTATTGTAGCCATTTGCCACAATGTGGATCTGAAGGTCTAATAAGTTGTGAGAATATCAGAACGGGGCATAGAATATAGCATAGTAAGCAACATTATCAACGATTCACAGAGCTCCCTGCCCGTGTGCCACTGTAGGAAGCAGTCTCCCTGGTGATCCTCATCGTGACATAGCCACACCTGACACTCCCTGCAGAATCACGTGCTGTCTTTACGGCAGTGACTGGCTTTGCAGTGCGCACACCATCCTCGCCTGAACTTGGCACTCTGTGACTCCCCATGCACCCTCACTCTTAGAGGGAGAGTGGTGATGAGAGTGGGCCTGCGACCAGCTCATCGTTGACTGGAGTAATCGCCAATCAACTCGCGTACCAGCTGCAGTCGGAACTCTTTCATTCTCCTGTACATGCTCTTGGAACAAAAGTTCTTCTGAAGAATGTAAGCATTGGTGACAGCCACGTCGTATAAAAAGAACATGTACTTATAAAACTTCCTGCTTTTGGTTCTGCAGGAGTAGTACCCATGCAGCTGGTCTCCACGGTCTACGCCACCCATGTACTTGTTGTACAATAGGATGGACTCTGGACAAGTGACGGGAGTACGGGTGTGGTCCTTCTGTGGCCGAAGAACTGACGATGTTACAAATGGCTGGGCATTGCAGAACATCGCCATTACGACTTCCTGCCCATTCAGGCGCAGGCACTGACACCACCTTTCTGGACCACCTGTGAGTCTCCCGTTAGGAAGATTTCATGTGTTGGTGTGTGCCATTGAGTGTATGTGTATAGATTAGTGTGTGTACCAGTGAATGTATAAGTGTGTGTGTGTGTGTGTGTGTGTGTGTGTGTGGTATAAAAGTGCCCACATTAGTAGGTATATATTCTTCCATGTTTTCACCTTGTTGAAGGTTTTGCCTGCTTCAGGGTCGGTGGATAACCCTTCTGATCTTTCCTCGCCGCTCCACAGGCATAGATGCCATCAGCAAGCAGATCTTGTTACAATTTCTCGCTGGTGAAGAAGTTGTCAAAGAAAGTGTGGTGGTGTTTCCCCTTCAGTTCAGATGTGATGTTTTGGAGTATGTAGCCATAGCCTGACCTGTAAGTTTCTTTCCACAAAGCCTTGGCTTTGGGGCTGTGGGAAAAGAGAGCAATCCAGAGGGTGAAGAAGAGGCTCAAAGTGGGAGCTTTAAATCTTTCCCCAACAAGATTGAGCATATGACTAAGGCACCCTACGTCCAGCAGATTCGGGTACATGATCGTGACAACACGCATAGCAGCAGTGTTTACACTGGCCCTGTCTCGCATTACAGCCAGTAGCCTGTGAGATTCCACACTGAGTGTGACGGACAGCACACTGATAAGTTCTCGTGCCACTTCCTCACCACTCATGCTCTTCATCAAGAACTCGAGACGAACAAGGCGCTGCTGAATGGTCCAGTCACTCATGAAACGCACCACCACAGCCAAAACCTCACCAAGACGTGATGTGCCATCGAAGATTACTGATAGGTACTTCCCTTCAATCTCTGCCCTCAAACGACTACGCTCCTCCTGAAGGATAAATGGCATCAAGTCAAACATGTGCCTTGAATCCGTCAGTCGATAACCATTCTCTTGCAAAAGATCCCTCAAGCCTGGGCATTCTAACTTCTGTAAGGGAATTCCAGCTTGCATCAATGCCATAACAACTTTCACTCTGTAGACCTTGGTGTCTGCATCGAGAGTTCACCCTTACGGTGAGTCTCCGCATCGTGCTTTTCAACAGCCTGTGCCAAATCCCTCTCTCTGGCCTCCTTTTCCAGGAGTTTTTCCTTGCTCCTCTGGTGCTTTGCACACTTGATATGGCTAACAACCACATTTCGCTTCAATGCAAGGCATTCCCGACATGCTTTACAAAAAAAGCTTGCCTCCCGAGGCAGCCAGGTGCTCACCGGGAAATTCGCATGCCCTGTGTAATGGTGTAACAGTTTTGGGGTCGTGTTTCTGAGCACTGGTGCCAGCCTGGGATCGCTTCTTCCCAACTGGCGGTGGGTTAGCGTGGATTTTCCGCTTTCTGGCCAAGTCTAAGGGCCTTGGCGATCATAGCGTTTCTAACAAACTCGGACGAATTTCGGACTCTCCACCAGCTCCAGTTGTATGGCAACTCGTCGTACTCGATCGCGAACTCTCACAGCCGTCACCACTAGACATACTAGACTCGATAGCACTAGATTCCATTTTGACCGTACATATACATGCCACGCGGTTAATCACGTGCACATAATGACGTCATTTCATACGATTTATGCCTATTATTCTCGTATTATTCGTGTTCCAAATTTCCCCCGATTATTCCTAAAGAAATTCCCGCATAATGTGCGTGTCCCTACCTATGACCTGTTCTTTATCTTGTACTTCCTGAAAATAGAGCACAGTGTGCACTTACACTTTGGTACTTTGATCTTGAATGGCTTCATACACTAAATGCAGTATATTATGTCAAAGGAATGCAGTTTATATTTGAAGAGTTGCAGAGTGCAACTCTCTACCCTGCTGACACCAACAAGATTGGCTGTGGAGGCTATGGGTCAGTATATACCGGAATTGTGCAACAAGTCAAAGTTGCTGTGAAGTTCTTGTCACAGGTTTGTACGGGTTCCTTCTCCCACTCTAAAATGCTATACTACCTTCACTACAGATATACTTGCTTAATATAGGAAGGACAAAAAGCTATACTCGGTGATCTTTCTGCCAAGCAGCTCAATGCTGAGCTTGCTGCACTGGGAAGGTCAATTTTTACCTTCCTGGATGTAACTTAATTTACACTGTTAGTCACATTTACATTAATGCACAGGTTTCGGCACCCTAATGTAGTCCCACTCATGGGCTACTGTCTGGATCCTCCTGCACTGCTGTTGGAGTACATGGAACGTGGGAGCCTATATGACAACTTTCATGGTGTAAGTACATGTAGTCATGTATGTTTGGAGACTTGGAGCGTATACTGCTAAAATGCTAATGCCATCATCTAGTGCCTTTTAGCTAATGTATGAAAATTTATCAGAAAGTGATTATATAATACTCCACTTAACTTAGACCACCCAGCCGTTACCATGGAAAGCAACATCGAAAGTGCTTTTAGATACAATCTGGGAATTGTCGTACCTGCATTCAGCAAATCCTCCCTTGGTCCATCATGATATTAAAACATGAGCTTGTTCAAACAGTAAAAACAATTCTCCCAGTTGGCTAAGTTTCTTCAATTCCAACCCAAAGTTCACAACTTCAGGTTGGAATTGAAAAACTTTGCAGTGGGTAATAATTACATGTAACTGAGAATTTATTGAATTGCAGCCAAAATATCCTCATTGATATCTGCGACAATGGAAGAATTGGAGATTTTGGATTTAGTCTTGAGCTACCAGAGATAGTCGAAGGACGCTCGATGTTCACTGCACAAGCTTTTGCAAGGATGGAGGGATATTATCCCTCTGAATTATCTGTGGGCCACTTCTCTACCAAGAGTGATGTTTACTGCTATGGTGTGGTAATTCATACAGTTTTATGTGTATTTGTGCTTTTGATTAGTACGACAATCCTCTTAATAAGACGTACTGGAAACTTATACTGGCAAGAAGGCATTTTCTGTTGAGAGAGGACAAAAAGTTGGTGAGTTTAGAGAATAGGCGTGTGATACTACTCACTTTTGGAGTTATGTTTTTCATTACATGTATAGGTTGACCACTTTGATGAAGAAAGAAGTGATGAAGTAAAATTTTCCTCCATTCAAGATGAAAGGATCAGCCAATGTTCAGAAGAACTTTGGAAGCTTCTCTTTCAGGTGGTATGATCATGCCTTCTCCTGCATTGCAAGCGCCCTACATCAATGAACGTACGTGGATAATCTACTCTGCAACCTACATTGTGTTACTGTTGTCTTGCTGAACAGGTCAGTGTGTGGCCATTAGTCAAGCGGCCATAAGATGGACAGCACCTGAAACCAGATGTGTGAACCTCGTGTATTATTCAGAGAGTCATTCTCAGTATGTTTCTTGGGATTCCCATTCACAAGCCTTAAATCTCATTCTCGTCAAGTCAACCGTGAAAACCTTCATGTGTATCAGTGATGCCAAGTTATGTTTCAGTTATGTACACTTTTTCCTGCCTTTTTCCATTGTGCAATACTATTGTTTGTTTCCTTTGTTGCATACATGGTCAACAAGTTATTCGAAGTAGTCAACCAAATGCAAATAAAAGCTTTTGATATTCTCGTGTGAAGTCTGATGCAGAAATTTTGAAGGTGTTGGCTAGATAGTTCTCAGCAAGTACTTTAAACCAGCTGGGAAAAAACTGTGGCGGTGGGGTCGCTTCATGTTGCATCAAATGCAGCCATATGGTGGTATCTGCAGTCTTCACATGAGAAGTTGTACCTATAGTACATACAAAAAATTAACATCAGTATTTGCATGCCATAGCCAATTTGTGAGGAAGTCTTAAAACCATGCATACTGTAAGGAAAGAAATACCTACCAAATTTTTCTGGCATATCGAACAAATTATCTGGTATGCCTGAGGGCAGTCTGCTATGTGATTCTGTCTTATTATGTGGCTGTTCCTATAAGTGACAAAATCATCAATGTCTTTTTGCAGCAAAGGAACAAAGACATATGCAAGGCATCTCCTGTTGAGGAATAGGATACTTAAACACTCAATAACATATTATTGCAATGTCATACCGATGTGTCTCATTTTTGCAGTCAAACTGCCCATTGGCAACCAACTCCTACAGTGTACAAGATTAATTTTATTGTGGTATTAATAATGGCAAGAATATCCAGCAGAGAATAACATTACTTTGCAGAGGTCAATCCACCAGACACTTTTTAGTCTTTTTGCTGGGACCACCAGCTTTCTATTCTCTGCAGTGAACATGGGACACGGAAGCACTAAATGTTTGAGTCACAATTTTTTTTTGCATGATTCTGATCATACCACATTTGCGGGAGATGGACCATATACAAAGCTCTTTTCTGCTGCTAGGTCGTCTTGATGATTCATCAGGAAAGCAATCTGGGCTGTAGCTACAGAGGGGCTCTCCGTCCCATAGTCTGACCTCAGCCTTGTTGGACAGCCTGAATAAACCTTAGAACAGTAATAAAAAGTGCCGTGCACACTTTGCTTTTACTAAATAACTTGATTACCTCCACATTTTTCAACTGCTTTCAAGTAGTAGTAAAGAATGACTTGGGTCATGATTGCTAGTTGCAACTTTCATCCATAAAATCTTACGGCTGAAGCAGAGGTAAGTGAATCCAATTCTATCAAAGGAACACAAAATCCTATAATATTATAGTATGACTTCTCACCCATCAATACAGCCATGTATTGTAAGACCATACGGACGGGGTGAGCTTGTCATATCCGTCACAGTGCCAGAGGTAATCAGGACCCTGAGTAAAAAATTCATCAAAACACTTATCATAAACTATCATAATAGGGTTGATTAGATTAACAATTACCTTGTTTCTGTAAATTTTACGCTTTAAGCGTCTCCGAGCCCGGTGAGAATCCTCTTCAGGGTCCAGTTCTTCACTGTCATCACTTTATTCCTGTATTATGTAGGACAAGGCATATTCATTAAATAATAATCCTAAATGTATAGACAAAAAGGGTAGCTACCTGCTGACAACACATCTGTACTTCTGTCGCAACACTTGTCCCACATACTTCTGTAACCCAGAAGTTTATTTGATGTATCCAGTTCGTGCTATAATGGAAAGACTCATTTTAAGGTAGCCTTATACACAAATCAGCCTGAATCCGATACAATACTTACTTGAATTAACGTACGAAGGTTTGTGTCTGATACACTGCAGCCCCTTCGCTTCATCCCCAGACTTCGAAATGGTTTCTTTAACCAGGAATGACTATCCATACCTAGAGTGCATATACCTTCGAGATAGTTGGTGAACTCTGTCCAGTCACTTTAAAATCAATGTACACGGTCTCCAGGAAAAAAGTATTTCACTAATAATTCTGTAATGTGAATAAAAGGATCTTGGCTAACTCAAACAGAACTCATGCTGCATATTTTGACCGGATAAGTACTACTACTCTATTATCTTTATGCTTTCACTGTATTGTATCTAATCTTGTTTACAAGCTAGACGGCACAATGCGTACTGCTTACCATCTAGTTCACTGTCCAGCGTGTCCTAATAAAAGCACATCTATAGCAAGCTCAAAAGGTTAAAGGTATTCACGTACCCCGCTATCGTTCTACATTAACTTTGGAACCCGGACTTCGCGTTCGGTAAGCGGACATAGGGAATCGGTTTAACCGCACCATTGAAACACAGCTTTCAATGTTTGGGGACCACCATCACCAAGACTGGGACCATTACAACGATGAGAAAGAGACACAGGGCTAGTACTTGTTGAGTAGGTGTGTGGATTTGTTCTCAGCTACCAAATTCCCAACAAACGCCCATGTTGCCTTGATTCTTTTCTTCACCCACTTATTACTGAGATTGAGGACGGTTTCATCTCCGGTATACATACAGTAGCTTCCTTCTTATTGTCTCTATGGTCCTATTTTAAATGTACGCTTGTATAGGTTTTAAGGTGGACTGCAAAGGCAGTTTGGCAGGACTTCTACCTGGAATAGCTACCATTAGAACCCCAATCATCCTGTGGACTGATGATTATCCTGCACAATGCGAAGTTGGAAAATTTCTCTGTAAGGGTGTTCATGCATGCATGTGATGTGAACTTGAAGGTGAGTGTGCATATCCGCCTTGAAGTTATACATGTCCTCATAAAATTATTGCCTGCGTACCTTTTTCTGCATGTGCACTGCAGAAACTCTACTGGATGGAACCACACAGTACTACTATGATGAGTTTCGCTACCATGCAAAGTACCCCTGGGCTTTATTACCTGTAACAAAAAAATCGAAGATGAAGAACGTATGACCGACCATCCATCGTACCTTGGCAAGAAACTCCGGATTTAGTACTTTATCTATTTTGCGCCGATTGCAATGCTCTATATGAATTTGAAGTCACAACGGACTTAGTCTATGATGCAATGCACAACATACCCCTGAATGTGTGAGCCATCACTTGCATCGATACATTGATTCCAACATTGTTTCTATAAAAGATGTGGAAAATCGTCTGGTTGCAATGTCCTGAACTGCAGGTGAGCTCTTAGTGCTAGCAGTGAATAGGGCAAGCTTCCGAGATGTAAATATTATTTTTGACTGTGAGCGTACCTCCAGTAATCTGAATTACTACTGTCTCCTGCTAGGCCCTACTGCACTGCTGAATGCCCTGAGGGAAATCCCCTGAGGCGCTAGTAATGGCTCTAAGTAGCCTACTCCTGGGAACTACATTCACAGTTACGGAATTTTATAACGCAGCTTCGGGAAGTAGGTTACCAGTAATGGCTCTCAATAACCCAGTACTGAGAACTACATTCCCAGTTATGGAAATTATTACCCAGCATAAGGAAGTAAATTCCCAGTAGTGGCTCTCAATAACCAGTACCGGGAACTACATTCCCAGTTTTGGAATTTTATAACCCAGCATCAGGAAGTAAACCTCCAGTAATGGTTCTCAATAACCCAGTACTGGGAACTAAATTCCCAGTTATGGAATTTATAACCCAGCGTCAGGAAATAAATCCCAGCAGTAACCCAGTACTGGGGAACGCATTCCCCCTATGGAATGTATAACCCAGCGTTGGGAAGTACATTCCCAGTAATGACTCTCAATAACCCAGTACTGGGAAATACATTTCCAGCTAAGGAAATATATAACCCAGCATTGGGAAGTACATTCCCAGTATTGATCTCGATTAACCGAGTACTGGAGACTAAGTTCCCAGTTCTTAACCCAGTAGTGTGGAACTACACTCCCATTGTTTGAAGCAAATTCCCATCAATGGGATTCCACTTCTCAGTACTGGATATCGGTTCCCAACCATGAACTCAATATTGGGAATTTCTTTGCCATAATGTCACAAAACAATACCAGGACATAATCAGGATGACTGGTGGCAGTGTTAATGGCCTTCGCGACTCTGCACACACCCTCCACCTATGAAGATAAGAGTAGTAGACCATATTTGTAGAATTGTACATGAGTCCAACAGCATGCACTGCAGATATTCTCTTATCACCTAATTAGTGCTTACATTGTTACCCTGTGCAATGACGAGAGGGAATCCACTGAAGTTTGGGATGACAGTCTCTACATCCACATGGGTCATTTCAAGTGGTATTAGGGGAAGAAATGCAGCGGCTCTCCTGCCTTCCGAAGTTTTGATCATTGTAAGACTGCATGGGATGTATATTGTATATATAGCTTACACCCTTTCTGCACATTACATATCCCATGCATTTTTAGGAGCAAATGAAGTATGCATAGATAATACATACTTACCTAATCGCTGTTTGGCAGTAGGATATCATTGCTAGCATGTCCTTTTCGAAAGGTAGCGAGAGAAACTTTTGACGAAGCTTATCTTCATCGGCAAATGTAGGGTAGAGGTGAGTTGCATCTTCCCATAAAGTTCTGGACATCATTCTGTGTTTACAAAAATATCTGGAGCAAAAAAAGATTTAGTACATGTAGTCAATACAAGGCAAAACAATAAACGGAAAGAAGGCAAGTAAATAAATAAATAAAATACTCATGTTGCTGCCGTAGCGCTTACGCCATTGACCACGCACCCACATACGCAGGCGGAGCTTGAAAGATCTCCAGTCAGAGGACAAGAGCAACCAGATGTCTCACCATTACCATCCTGATCACCATATAATTTATTCTTCCTAGTATCCCAGATTAATAAAATAAAACTCTTAACTAGCCTTAATAAAGCCTTAAAATCATATCTTTCCCAATTCTCACACCCTAAAACAAAGCCCGTCCTCTCGAAATTATTGAGTGCACTAAACTCTTCAAAACTTCCACCCAACAGATTGTCTAAGTCTTCCATGAAAGTACCTCTAAAAGTATCATACGCAGGACACTCCCAGAGCACATGTACCACACTCTCACATTCATCCCCACACAACTTACACTGCCTATCATCATTTTTACCCCGATGCCTTCCTAACTCTTCATTCAGACCAATAGTACCAGACCTAAACTTAAACAACAATCGTGTTCCTGGATCCCCAACCCCCTGCAAGTAATTTTTAAATTCTATTTCCTTACAAAAAGACTTGTAAAGACTAAGTTTAACTTTACTATTTAAGCCATCATTAAAATTTTTATATTCTCTGCATCTCAATGCTTCATCTACTCTCTCTAAAAACAAGTTTACATTATAATCTTCAGCTAGTATTTCCTGACTGTCTAGATTTAACTGCAACAACAATTCACTAGGTACTTTCCTCCAGGTCTTCCTCTGCCTACCCCTACACGGCTTCACTTCCCACTCACTGTCTAGAAGTAATCTAGGATATCTCTCAGCATTCAAACTATTGACTTTATACCACCACTTAAGTTTGCATCTATCCCTCCTGCCTTTCAAAGATTCTAACCCCATATCTCCCCTTACTGCTTCATTACACGTTTTAGAAGAGCAGCCAAGCATCTTTGTAGCTGCTCCTAGCTGAATAGATTCCAAGGAAGCTGTCTGCCTTTTATTACAAGCCCATACTTCACTACCATATTCTAAAGTAGGGCGAAGTACCGATACTAACAATAATCTTCTTGCAACTGTACTGATATTCCTATTACTTAAAAACCTATGTAGTTGATTCAGTTTTTTCTTTCCATTATTTATTACCTTCTGTACATGACTATCCCATGAACCATTCTTAGCAAATTCAATCCCCAAGTAGCAGTAACTTAAAACCTCCGGAATGTCTTTATCTCCCCACTTCCATGTACATGCACCTGTATTAACCTCTTTAGAAAATACCATAACAGCACTCTTTTTTATATTAGATTTCGACCTCCATTTATTACAAAACCCCTGTACTTTATTAATCAAGGTTTGTAAGTCCTCAGCATTAGTAGTTAAACCTACAAAATCATCAGCAAACACAAGGTTTGTAAGTCCTCAGCATTAGTAGTTAAACCTACAAAATCATCAGCAAACATCAGACCCCCAACCTTAACATCCTTCTTAACAGTAATGCCAATCCCAGCCTTCTCAACCTCATCTAACAACTGATTAATAAAAATGGAAGAGGATAGGCAACATACTACAACCCTGTGCCACCCCCTGACCTATATTAAATCGCTCAGATACTTCTCCCTCCAGTAAAACAGCACTCTGTGTGATGTCATACATATTCTTAATAACTCTCCACATCCTACCCCTAACCCCAAGTTCCCATAACTTAAACCATAAACCATCATGCCAAACTGTCAAATGCTTTCTGAACATCTAAGAAAAAGCGTAAGTGTGCTTTCCTTCCCTCATTCTACCTTGTACAATTTTATTTAGAGTAAAGATGTTATCAACACAACTCCTTTTCTCTCTAAATCCTGCCTGACCCTCATGAAGAGCCCTTTCTGCTTCTAATCTGCTTACTAAGCGATTATTTAGAATCTTGCAAAACAGCTTTCCTACCACATTCAATAGTGTAATGCCCCTGTAATTACCGGGGTCCTCAGCATCACCTTTTTTATACAAGCTAACAATTAACCCTTGTCTCCATTGTTTAGGAATGCTCTCCTTTGTCCAAACTACCCCATACAAAACTTTCAACACATTAGCCATCCCTTTGCCACCGTACTTAAAAAGCTCCCCAACCAGCCCATCATTATTCTTTAGGCTTTTAGAACACTTTTTAATTTCTGCATAACTAATCCCTCTATCCAAAACCTTATCCTTCTGCAAACTAGATGTCCGGAGGGTTAGGGTTATCTCAATTGTGCTGAATAAATACAATAAAAAATAAATATATTTTTTGTAAGCAAGGCAAAGACAAAAGTGGAGCACAACAACAACGAAACAAAAAACAACCAACAAACAAACAAAAAAACAAAATAAACAAAAGAATAAAACAAACAAAAACACAAACAAATAAAGAGACTAGATAAAGTCCTCAAGGTCCGCACCATGGCTGATGGTGCCCAGAACGGATGCCACATTTCCCCTCTGGATGGCAACCGATAAGCGCTGGAGGAGGTAGGTTCTAGATCTGACCTCTCCTGTGACCTGCCGGACACGCTGGCCCAACTCTGTGAGAAACTCTCTGGTCCTAGGTCCAAAGGCGCCCGAAGTCTCAATGGCCACTGGTACAAAGATGTGGCTGGTGGCCAGGTCGCGATACTTGACGTATTTCCTCTCCTCAGCCTGGGCAGCCACGGCCCCGGCTTCGCTGATGGCAGAGGCGGTGTAGGAGGGTGTGAAGGTGTCCGGGCATGTGGCATCCCAAACCAAAAGCTTGCTGTTTTTCCAGGGCACTACTGAGACACCATCTGACCGTTTCCCATCCGAACGAAAGAGGCCCGGGGGTTCCAGTCGTGAGGGAACTCTGGCCGACGACAAGGCACGGCAGATGATGTCACTAACAGCCGCATGACGATGATGGCGGCCCTCACTCCATCGGCAGCTGAGGCCATGAGTGGCGAGACAGCCTACTTCGGTACCGCAGTGATGGCAGGTATGAGGCCTGCAGAGGGAGGATCCAAGACTGAGGCCAACCGCGACCCAAATGGTGTTGTTGTCCATTCTGAGACAAAGGGAGGAAATTGAAAGGGCATTAAGCCAAGCTCCTGACTCTCTAGCAGAGGCTGCCAAAAGACGGGCTCTTGATGTGGCATCAGGGGCACCTTCCAATAGGGCATCTGCAGTTGCAGACACCTTGTGAGTGTCCCAGTTCTTCTGGCGGTGAGCAGCAGTGCCAACAGGAGGAAGCTGATCATGACCCTGTGACCACAGGGCAATTGCGTCGGTCACATTGGGGAGCGGAGTGCTCTGGAGACACGGAGGGAGGATGCGATGGGCGAGGTAGAATGAGCCAGCAGCAGAAGCCAGAAAAGCAGACAGTGCCAGCTGAACTGCACTCTGAAAACCAAGTCCACCGTATCTCAACGGAAGGGACGCTTGGATCCAGGCAGGGTCATTAGCAATGAAATGGATGTTGGTGATGGTAGACACAGTGGATCTGAGCTTCTCATCATATGACTTGAGACTGGGAGAGAGAAAGAAAACAGGGGGATGTTCTGAGGGTGTACAGGAGCTTTGGAATAGCAAAAGAGTGGCGAAGCAGTAGAATCGCGTCATGGGCCTCCAGGTGCTGGAGCCTGCTTCCCATTATCCCCAGGAGGCAAACTTTCTCGTCAATGGTGTGGGAGACGGAGCCAATGTCACCAATGGGGGAACCCAGCAAACAGGCGTCCTGAGGGTCGACGACCCTGGCCCCAGGGATGGAGGACAGAATGGAATTCCTTGTAGGCTGGTCACGGCAGATGACTTCCGATTTACGTTGGTTTAAAAGTAAACCCCACTCAGCTGCCTCCCGATCAACGACCTCCAAGTCGTGAAGGATATCTTCCAGGTCTCCTCCCAGAGTAGGTAGAACACACAAAACTCCGACTTCAACTGAGAATGGAGCGAAACAGGGAGACAGAAAAGGAGTGGGCCAAGAGGATCACCTTGCTGTACGCCCTCTGATGACTGGAGAGTCTTATCACCCCAAAAGAGGGAGGATGGTGAGGAGTAGGAGGAATGGATGAAGGGGAGTAAGTTAGGAGCCAGATTCTGTACAGCGAACAACATTTTGTCTCTTCGCACAGATTTGAAAGCATTCTTGAAATCCAACTTCAGGAGTGCTTGTTGAGGCTCGAGATTGTGCGGGTAGAGTCTAGCAGAATAGACCGCAGCTTCCGCCCCCCCCCCCCCCCCCCCCCCCTTGATACCAAATCCCAGCTGACGAGGGGCCAGCAGGGCGGCCATATCCTCAAGCACCCTCCCCGAGGCCACCTTAGCTGCAAGGCGCCGAAGGGTGCAGCCTACAGCAATGGGCCTCACTCCACCATCTTTCTTCTCCAGAGCAATCAGCGTGGCGCCAAAGAAGAAAGGGCAAATAGATGGAGGTGTCCTGCCTGCAAGAACCAAAGTGACAAAGGAGGCAAGGGCAGAGAGAAGAGAGTGGCCTCTGCCACCGGTAGCGGGGCCCACCAAGTCCTTCAAATGTTGAGGTCTCAAGCCATCCGGCCCCCCAGCTGAACCATTAGGAAATCGCGAACTAAAACGAAGCAGCCGGTCCCATGAGGCGTGGTCATTGACCCTAGCTACGTTCTCCAGGACCGAGGCCAGTTTCGCTCCCACGAGCTCTCTGGAGGCCCTAGGTATCCTCTTAATAATCTTGGCAGAGCACTTGGGAGGCAGCTGTGTCGGCTGCGTCGGCTGTAACGGCTGGGACGAACTTCCCCCCCTGGCGACCGCGAAGATGGGAAGATGGCGGAAGGGGAGTAGGAGTAGGAGAGGCTTGGAAGCGCTACAACCGGAAATACAGCCGGACATGAGACAGTAGCCATGACTGCCAATCGAGAGAAGCGCCCAGAATGGGGTGTGGATGCCACTACTGTTATTTTGCTCTGCTTGTGTGGCTGCCTAAGATTCTCTGGACTACATGTTTACTTTGCGCATGTATTGACCTCTGTACTGATATATAATTTATCAATATTCATAGCTTCCTGTACGGATATAACAACCACAAAAATGATGCTCTCGTGCGCTATTGTGCTAGTTCGCGCTGCAACTTGTCTGGTTGGTGCTTCCTTCTGGTGTTCTCAGTTTCTGTAGGTTCTCCATGTCTGTAACCCATTTGTGCATCTCCAGAGTCTATTCTAGACTGTAGCTACTGTCTATCACTCATCATACTCGGTGCTTTAGCCAAGGACACTTAATAAAAAACGTAGATAGGAAACGCCCCATTGCGCACGTGTCCCAATCATTGTTGCGTGTGTACGGAGAGTATGCGGTAAGAGTACGGTGAAATTGATTCGAGATAGCTACAGTTGTGAAGATGAGCGTGTTTTTGAGCGGAATTATGTTCCTATGAGAGCCTCAGAGCGAAGAAGAGAACTACTGGAAGATACTGTGACCTAGTCTGGCGTGCAGAGCTGCCAGGTGAGGGTCTGAAGCTGGGAGGCCTTAGTTTCATCAAGGTGCCATTCCTTTATGCAGGAACGGTTAAAACTTTGTGTTAGTTGTACTGGTTCTGTACTTGAAATCTTTGATTGAAACAAGCATTGAGCTAGTAGTACATCAAAATCCACTTGTAGTTTTCATTTTGGGACTGGATGGGGTTCATTCCAGGTGAGAATAGTCAAAAATGACGGTTAATTAAGCAATTGTGTTTCATTTGTGTGAGGTTGCTGTAGCTGTACTAGCTCTATTCAATGCAACCCAACTTGTTTTGTGTTTTCAGGCAAGTACTAAACTCGGGGATATTGAATCTGAAATGATAGGTACTGGGTGGGGTTGCCTTGAATGTGCTGTACATGTACGCAGAATTGCAGCATCGTTATTACAAGGCTAACATTGCATAGAAGTAGTGTATTATCCTGCAGAGCTCTGCAAGGTTGGTTTTACAGCTTCAGTGTGTTAAGACCAATACCTGATGTTGTTTGCTGTCTCTTAGATCCAAGATGCCGAAGTACAAGGGCAGAGGCTGCCGCAGAATGCTGAGCGGAAGCACCAGATGAAGCAGAGGCTGGTAAAGAAACTGCAAACTGCGAGAGAGGAAGGTCGAATACCATTCAGTGAAGTTACGAATACAATCTCTCAGGCAAGCACCGTCAGTTAAGTTCCATCTGTCACTGTAAACATAGCTTGAGTTTTTTCCCGTGCACCCAATGCTGCGTTTGATGTGTTGTGGGTAGAGCTACAAAGGGCGCCACTTCCTGCAAACTGGTGTGTTCACCTCAACTTAAGTGGGGTTATACAGATTTACCAGATGAAGTATAGGCTTCCTGAACCTCCACTTGTAGCCTACTGCCTTTTGATTATGGTAGATCTTTCATGGAGAATGACGTACCATGGGGAAAAGATTCCATCAAGTAGCCATTTCCTCGTCGCCTTCCAGCCTGAATAGCGTTGAGGAGGTTATGAAAGTTGCCCACACGGCTGAAACGGCTAAGACATGTGGTGGAAGTGCAGATGCAGATTTTGTTGCTCTTTGTGAGGGAAGGGGAAGGGCTATCAAAAGCACAGCTGGCAATAATATTGGCATATGTTGATACAGCAGTTGAGCCCCACACTATTCGACATACCAACTGCCATATTCTCTCCTCTTTTGAAGTTTGTGACGTCTGCCGTCGCTACAGAGGAACATTGAGGGCTCTGAAGTCAAAGGCAAAAGGTACAGTAGCAAACCTGTCCCAAAGAACAGCACACGACAGCCACACCAAAATCAGTTGCCTGAAAGAATACAGAGGTTGTCAAGAGGTTGCAGAATGTGCAAAGAGCCAAGAGGACTCTAACTAAAAGCAACCAGAGGCTGAGGAGGAGGCAAAAAACTGATTGAGAAGGAGGGAGTCCTACTGCATGAAGACGATGAGAGGGACATTGAAGCACTCTTCACTGAAGCCACAACAAGCTGAAGAGCAAGCGTTCCATGCGCTGGCACCCTCTCATGGTTCGATTCGCTTTCAATCGAAAGTACCTGTCATCAGCAGCCTACAGAGCAGTTGGCCAGTTTCTAGCTCTGCCATCCGAGAGAACATTACGGCACTATACCCACTTTGAAAAGTTTAGTTCTGGAACATAACCATCTGTTGTCCACCGCCTCAAGGAAGACATGAACTTTGCAAAATGCACACCATCTGAGCGAAAAGTCGGTCTCACACAGTCTACTGGACAGTTGGTTGGGTTTGTCGACCTTGGCAAAGTCAATGAGGAACTGGATCGGCTCGCAGTGTCGTTCTATGAAGGTGAACAGTAATTGTCTGAACCGCATTTAGCAAAGCAGATGCTTGTTTTAATGGTGCGAACGATATTCAAGCCGTCCTTTACATTTCCCTTATCTCAGTACCCTACTGAAAATCTGACGGCTGTGAAGCTCTATCCAGTCATTTGGGAGACTATTGAAGCACTTGAGCTGAATGGTATCGCAGTTGTTTCCTTCACAAGTGATGGGTACTCTGCCAACCGCAAATTCTACAACCTTTGTGCTAAACAGGGACTTAAAACTGACGTTCCCTTCAAAATTCGGAATCCATACAGATCGTCTTTTATCTACCTGTTTTGTGATGTCCCCCACCTGTTGAAGACAGCAAGGAATTGCTTCAGCAACTCTATGGCCCACATGAAGAGTCACCGTTTGATGGTATGTGCACCATATGTAGTTTCTCCTTTCTCTGCCTGTAACCTCTAATTAAAGCCCACCAACACATTTTTAGTGGCATTTCTACATGTTTGCTTGTTGTTTTGCACAGAAAAATGATCAGTTGGAAACACACTGAGCAGTTGCACTGAGAGTCTTTACTTAGAGGAGTCCTCATTTACCAATCCCGGTCTATGGCTGTGTCACAAATTAACAAAGCATGGCTGACACCATATTCAAAAATGAGGGTCTACTTAGCAGCACAGGAATGACTGATTGCATGTAACTACAGTGGAACCTCCGAATAGCTGACGCGTTGGGACCATTGCTGTTGTTCCTTATTTGGAGGTTGAACCTTAAACGGAGGTCGTGCTTTAAATGACATTAAAGTGTGAGAAAAGCACATTAACACATTATTATTACACAATTGTTGTAACTAGAGACTAAAGTACTCCTGTATGGTTCAATGTAAACAACTACTCAGTTTGGAAATAAATGATAATGGAGCTCTGATTCACAGAGTCAGAGAAGTTCTTCAGGACATACACGCAGCAGTGCTGTGACTAGATGAAGAGACAGATTGGAGATGCCGAAACAGACTGGACAATGTGCTAGCACAATTAGTACTCGAGCGACCTGTTCACAGTACTGCATGTAATAGTTTCCGTAAAGTTACGCGGAAGCAATAATTATCTATGATATAATATAGTGTGCGTTATTCAGAATTCTAGTCGCTATATGGAGGTAAAATGTACAGTAATAGCGATTGCAGACGGCGTGGAGCGGTCGCTATCCGGACTTCAGAGGTTGTCCGCTACGGGGGGGGGGGGGGGTTAATATACAGTGTTAAATGCAAAAATGTTTTCGTATCCGAGGTAATGTCCGCTATATGGAATGAATCCGCTATTCGGGGGATCCGCTATCGGAGGTTTCACTGTAATTAGATCAGGGCTTCAAACATGCCACATTAACAGTTCTACCTTACTTTGTGTGTAGTGCTTGGCCTCTGGGTAGTTTTGTATGGAAAATGCTTCCCCAACATCAGGACTCACAGTTTTTCTCCCTTTATAGGATTTCAATATACTCGGACAGTCTCGACTAGCTTTGAGGTCCAATAATGGTTGAACCAACTGTACAAAAAGCTCCAATCGAAAGAGTCGCTGTGACTAGATTTTACTCTGTGGATTGTGTATACGAAAATTATTTAAGAGTTGATGATTGCTATATCTACAAGACGCCAGAAAAACTTTTTCCACCACTTGATGGTGCGTCTCTGGGTCAGAGAATAGTAAGAAAGTTGTTGGTCTGCTAGGTCAACTCCTCCCATAAACTGATTATAATCATGTATAGCTGTTGGACAAGGAGTTTGTACTTTGTCTCGACCTCCTTTGGGTCTTTTCATTACTGTGTAGACTGATCTATTGTGCATTGAACTTAGAACATGGACATCACTCCAGAACATAGCTGTTACATCTTCAAATGTTGCGAATCGAAAGTTTCCTAATTCCAATAATTTGGCCGACCATCCATCCTTGCTGAGGAATCCTTTGAACAAGTCACATCCATTAACTCTTTGCACGCGAAGTGCAGGAAAACATGCACGCGTTATTATGTTAGTCTACGCGAAGTGTAGGAAAACATGCATCCGGCATTAAACGAGTGTTGTAACCACAGTGCGGTGTAGAAGCCAGCCCACTTACGCTCGATGGACACGTGGGGGCATCCCCCTTCTATACATACCTTGTGGGCGGCGTCAGTAGCAAACCACAAACTGCTGCAACCGGAAGTATAATATCGCGCGATGGCTGCCGATCGAGAGAAGCGTCTTGAAACCGTAGAATCCGTGACAGTTCCTGTTTCTTGTGAATTGTGTAGGTGCCTAAGGATGTCTCAACCACTACTGCTTTGTTTTACATCGCCTCGGCCCCCTGGCATACGTCCTGATGCCTTCAAACGGGTGAGAAATTCAAACGGCTCTACACGCTTAGGCATTTGCCGATTCTAGCTAGCTAAAAACAGCTTTCTACTTTAGCAATGACTTTATACGGCATTGCTAAGTTTAGTTAAAGCTTCTACACAAGCTTTTTAGGTCCAAATAAGCCATCAGAAAGCTGTGTCAATAGAAATCAACAACCGGAACAAAATTATTTCATTAATTACGCATCCACACCCATCCTACGTCATTTTACGTCGCGTGCAAAGAGTTAATACACCAGCTGAATCTAGCTGTGTGGCCAGTGTCAGGGCTTCCCTTGAAAGTTAGGCAATTTCAGAGAGGTGTCAGCTCTTATTTTGTCTTCTTGGCAGAAAGCAACTGAGACAGCATACTCATGCAGCTGGAGGCAATGAGTGGTAGTGTGCCAGATCTGGAGGCAGCTCGATTTGTGCCTCTCTGAATGCGATTCTAGATTTTCTGGCTAGTGAAAACAGAGCAATAAACTCCCATCACTCAACTGTTTCTGTGCCCCACATGCTGATTGATGAAATTGTGGTGGGGAAGCACCCACCTGTGACTACGTTGTTGAAAGGAGTCTTAACAACTGGGCTTTGCAGCCTAGATACGCAGCTATATACACGGGATGTAGGGCAGGTATTGGAGAACAATGCTTCAATAGGAAGGAATGAGAATCTCGGCTATCACACAAGCTTGCAATGTTTATGGCAGTATCTTATTATGCGAGCAGAGAATCAGAGATTTTTGCACACAATACTAGATTTTTTGAGCAGGAACGAAGGTGGTATCTCCTTTACCATCGCAGAGCTGACTAAGACAGCTCGTCCTGCCAAGAAGGCAATCTATCAAAGGGGAGAAGTTATGTCCAGATAGGGCACTGAATGAATACCTGTAGCATACCGATCGATCAAAAAGGGAAAACCAGTTGAGAACGCAGCTGTTCCTATCAGTGGTAAAGCCCTGTAGGGAAATCCACCATTGTGAGATGGATGAAACCAGTCATTCATGTGGCTGGAGTGGACAAACACTTCAATGCACACTTGATGAAAGGAGCAGCAGCGACAGCTGCCTTCATGCAGGAAATGTCACTGTCACATATCTTGAAGAGTGCTGACTGGTCTTCAGACAATGTTTCAAAACGTTTTGTAATAGACCATCAGAGCAGAGGCCAATAGCCATGCTCGATGTGATCATTAGGAAATAAGTAATGCACATTTTAGTTTTTAGCGTATGATTATTGGCATTGATTTTTTTGGCATTCATGGAATTGATCTTTTTGCTTCATGGAGTTCAAATTTCATTTTTGGATATAAGTTGCCGAACATGATTTGGTGATACAGAATGAGACACATTTGGCTTTGAACAGCACATATTATATTCACAGCCCAATGCTCCAAAGTACAATTTATGATCTTGCAAGGGTCTGCAAGACCAGAAGTGAGGTCCAAATTGTATGAGCCGAGGGCGAGAATATGATAGTGCCTCCCTTGAGCATGAAAGCTCTAAAAATTTTGTCCCACCCTTATCAGATACTCACTCCAAAGCAAACTAAAAGGGCGCCAAGACAGTGCCAATAAAATTTTGTGGTTAGGGGTCACGTGAATTCAATATTTTTTGTGAACTTGCTGTCATTGAAGGTAAACACATCATATTCTTGCCCTTGGCTCCTAATACAATTTGACCTCACTTTAGGTTGTGCAGACCCTTGCAAGATCATGAATTGCAGAGGTATCACTGGGACTTTCATAGGCAATAATTGACACTGGGAGAAAGACCATAAGTACGTTAAAGTTGACATAGTAACCAAGAACTATAATTTACATGTTGCCTCTGACTGAGGGGTTGACAGCACTGTACATATCAATCCTCCACATTCCAATCAAGTACTGTAACATCTTGTATAATAGTACATTAAACCGACGAAATAGTTATACAGAGTATATATTACAGCAGTGACTTCATGCACGATATATGATTCACCGTCAGTGACTTTACTAACAGGGTACCCAACACTTAGGATGAAAGGGATCTTTGTTAATCCTACTGAGACTATTGTCTAGCTACCTCCAGACTTGTTTCCTCTCCAAAAGATCTTGACTGCTCACAACCTTTGGGCAGAGGTACCGATAAATTGCTGAAATAAAATAAGTCATGCATAATTAGATTGTATATGCCATGTGATACAATGCAGTATGTCTAATGTCTAACAGGCCTCTCCTGGAGAAACTGGCTTTTTCTTGCCTACGGGGCCAAGGTATCCCACAGCTCCTATCACAGTTAATCGGATTGGTTCAAAGTGAGAATTTTAGTCATATGATACACAATCTGAACAAGGATCCGATTGGACAGATGACGTGATCAGCCCCACTCCATACTACAACGAACAGCAATGCAGAGATAGGCAACACCAATACAGATTTGGGTAGCATCAATACAGAGATGGGCAACACAAATAGAAATGGGCAACACAAATACAGAAATTGTCAACACAAGTAGGGAAATGGGCAACACCAGTACAGAGATGGGCAACACAAATATGCGGACCAGCAACACCATCGTAGATATAGGCAACACCAATACAGAGATGCATGGACAACAGCAGTACAGAGATAGGCAACAACAACAAAGAGATGGATAACACCAGTAACAGAGATGGGCAACACCAATACAGGGATGGGCAACACCAATAGAGATAGGCAACACCAGTACAGAGATGGGCAACACCACTACAGAGATGGGCAATGCTAATACAGAGATGGGCAACGCTAATACAGAGATGGGCAACTCCAATACAGATATGAGCAACACCAATACAAAGATGGTGACACCAATAGATATAAGCAACACCAATACAGAGACGGCAACACTAATACAAAGAGCAACACCAATACAAAGACGGCAACACCAATACAAGTATGAGCAACACCAATACAAAGATGGGCAACACGAATATAGTGATGAAAAACACCAATACAGAGATGGCAACACCAGTACAGAGATGGGAAACACCAATACAAAAAATGGCAACGCCAATGCAGAAAAATGGGCGACACGAGTACAGAGATGGGCAACACCAATATAAACATGGGCAACACCAATACAAAGATGGGGACAATTGACAACACTCATACAAACAGGGACTGACAAAGACCTGCAGGCAATGCTTTTTATGTGCAGAGAGAATGGAAACAGAGATGCATGCATGAGAACACCAATTAACTCATTAGTACATAAGACAATTTATGCAACACCAGTTGTGAACACTAATGAACAGATCTAAGCAACCACAATTAATACTTGTAGTGTACTATGTGGGCAAATCAAACACTGGAAGTAAAAATATCAGTAATAATTCACTCTCTTGATATATTTCCTTTTTCCACAGGGCAGAAATACAGCAAGACGTAATTATATACACAACAGGGGTATAATATTGCGACAGTCGTGATCATGCTCATAATAATTATAAATATTGAAAAGTTCAAGCACCTACGTGTACTGTACTAATAGCTAACTAAGCACACGTGTGGATCAGCGCAAATCCAGAGTACTGCTGCCTTTACCGGTCATTCGACAACAGCTTGACCTCATCATATGTAAGTTCAAACAACTGTGTGAGTGGGACTTCTGGGCGAGGCTGTGAGGTCGTGTTGATGTTGATAACACATCCTTGCATGTTCTGGAACTGGAAGGAGTGTCCGGGTATAGGTCCTGCAGTCCAAGAAGGTGAAGCTTGAGCGGTCCAAGAATCAATGTATGGCTGCCAAGAGCGGTAGGATTACCGAGACATTCCTCTACTGATGTTCCGATGTATTCTCATAGCGGTGGCGTGCATCTAGGCTTTTATGTCCAGTCGCTGCTGTCTCAGCTTCTCTTGTATGCCAGCCGAGAATAGCAGAGTTACCCCAGCAGCCCTCAAGCTATGGTTGGTTTTGTTGCCATGGACCCCAGCCTCAGCGCACATATCCTTCACCATGCTTTGAAGGGAATTCCAGCCAATTGGTTGAATACTGAACCACGCCTTACTGGGATCAACAGGTGTAGCAGCCAGAGGACGAAGATAGAAATTGTCCCTTTCAAAGGCAGTTAGTGGGATGTGTGCGTGTATTCTAGAGGAAGACATGGCACCGTTCAACTAAGGCCAGGCATACTGACGAACAACCTTGTGTTCATGTCTCAGATGCTTCAACCCCCCTTTGTGGTTCTTAGAACCATTTTCCACATACTTCCAGTGGTCAACTCCTCTGACGAATTGGGACAGCTTCAGGTCTCAATGTTCCTGTCCCCCTTGCAAGCTGAATATTTTCCCATTCAAGAAGCACAGAGCAAAGCCTTAGGGGAAGGTACTCCAAGCACACCAGTACTCCACAGCATATTTTCTGCCTTTGCTGTAATAATTTCGGCATGCTTGACATCAGCACCAACTCAATTCTTGTGCGGACACTGCAACTTTGTCACCAGTTCCACGGAAACTGTGTAAGCAATGGTCAGTCTGATCAAATTGTATTACTGTACTACTTCCTTTAATGATGCTGCAAGGAACGATCGGTCTACCTAAATTCAGTGCAACCAGAATGCTAAGCAGCATGACTGACTCAATAGCTGTACAAACTCACTGGCTTTACAAATGGCTGGATCAATAAAAGCGTCAGCATGTGCTGTTGCGGTTTGCGAGCAGTACACATGCGTACATAACGTAATTAAATTTAATAATTATAGTCATAGTAATTGATCCAATAATAACATTCTTCTGCGAGACTAAAGATGTGGGCGGTGGAATTTTTCCCTCGCATGACTATAAATTTAAGATAGGTATGGTAGTTTACCACAGAGGTTCTTGTACTGAGAGCTCAAGTAATCAAGCATTTTTTCTGTAATGGAAATGGCTTCTCTTGTGATACACTCTCCCAAAATAATGTGCTACTGCACCCCAAGAGTGCAAGGTGAGTGTGATACACAGGTGTAAAATTTGTTCACCTTTCCAGTAACAACTTGTCGAAATGCTCCTTGGTGTCCTCATAATGGTGTTTGGAGGCTTCAGTGCTGAAAGACGTACACTGAAGACATCAACATGCCTTCCAATGTAATAAGATAACCTCAAGAAGGTGAACCATAGGGACAATTTTTTACCCATTCCCTCCAAATGCCTTTGACTACACTATCAGGCTATGATGTGAATAGCTCTTAACTCCCCGACACCGCTAGAAAAAAGTTTTATTATGTAACTAAGTTAGCAATTAAAAATAAACCTTTGTGAACTATGAGAAGGTAGGGAATCTTGCACAGTTGCTAGATGAATGACATGCATCAATCTATAATGCCACCAAAGACTACTAGATGTGGGTGTGTATGTAAGTAGGTTGAACAACAGCATGGACTATTATTCGTAGTCATTTGAAAACTAAAACAATACCCCTTGAGTTCTCAAAGCCCTAAGATCCAGAGTGTAAAACTCCTTATGGCTTCTCATGTGTGAAGGTGGAGTTAAAACTTGATTCTTGGAGAGATTTGGAAACTTTGATTTTATATTGCGTATATGGAGTGTCCATGCCATCCCTATATAGAGTGTCCACCGACTCTCTGATACTTCTTCCAATTGTTACTGCATTGTAGCATCCATGTTGTATATGCAATGGTATTTTGTATCCTCGAGCATAATCATTTATAGCTGCATAAATGGTGGCAGCAATATCATGGTGCCAAACAAGGAAGGTTGATGAAATGGTTCAGCACAATGGTTGTTGTAGTAGTATACTTTACTATATCATAATGGTCTTTATATAGCTTGTAGCACCCAAGGGAGGGGTGTATCTGCTTTTGTAAGGCTGAGACCCCAGGCCTAGTGCAAAGACTACAAACCAGATACACCCCTCCCTTGTATACTATAAACCATTTGTAGTATCTTGAGATTGGGCGAGAATAGGTTAGCAACAGTGCGCTTAGGCCATCACTTATTAATAACTTGTTTCCTGTCCTAAATACCCTTGTATTGCAGGAATTACAAATTGTACAATGAATGTACATCTTTTGATGCACCTCACTCATGTGAGGCTATACGGCCCCCTTTGGACACACTCTTGCTTCCTCTTTGAATCTCTGAATGGTCAGCTGATCCACCTACAGCATGGCACTCACCATGTTGCCTTGCAGGTAAATACTATTACCTACTACATGAGTATTACATTTCTAATAATTACCAAAACATTTCACAACCATAATTATGTTACCTACAAGCTCAGTGGTGCCTTATAAAATCTGAATCTGGAATGGTCAAAAGCACAGGTTAAGGCTCTAATTCATAAGCATCTAAATGGTCAGGAACATCAGTAAGTTCTTGTATTTGTTGAAGATACCATTCGGTAGATTGTTGATAATTGCACTTTGGTATGTATAGCAAACCCTGGCAGCCTACCGACACGAAGGATTGTTTTTGTGTTGGAAAGCAGGAAAAAGCAAAAATTGAAGAATAAGATCTCCATTCAATCAACAGGTACCTTGCTATAACCAAAGATTCACCACTTCGTCTTGGTTTGTTAGTACACTACTTCTGCAGGGTCAGCCTCAGAGGAGAAATGTTTCATTCCAGGAGGTAAGCGTAGATGATCCTTCACCATTAGATGTCAGATATCTAGTTGCTACTGGTTGCATGCTTATAGATACCAGAGGGCCAAAAAACAGCTACACTATTGTGATGCAGACACAGAATGTCTGAGGGGAAATCAAATTTTAATGTAATTGTACTAACAAATTCAGGAGTGGCCTACTTAACTATTGTAAAGCTTCATCCTGTCCCACTGAAGTGAGGAAACACTGCACTGAAATCCACTCTGAACAGTATTATTCTACCAGTAGCGAAGAGCAGTGTTCTTGTTGCTACTCCCATCAGTGAAATCAGTAAATATGTGCAAACACAGGGGTTGCAGGCTCACAATGTGTCGTTTCAAACTGTATTGTGAAGGATTAATGCACAATCAATATTTGAACAATCACGTATCATTCGTTATAAAAATTTAAATTGCTAGATGGATTACATTCCCAAAATTGTTAGATATATTGAATACCGCGCCGTCTGATCGCGGAAATACGGTACATGTATTATGCAAAATATTATATTATCTGTAAACACATGACTGTATAATATTATCTCATTCTTATTGGTAAGAAATAGTGTATGGTGGCAGATTCTTACATCATTATATTTTACTTTGTCATCAGAATTTAAATTTTCCTACGAGAATTTGTTTTTATCATAAGAATCTTATTAGAACTAGTGACTTTCTGTAAGGGTACGACCTCATTGAAAAACACATGCACCAGCACATACGAGGGTGTGGGCTTGTCAGTTTTTTGTTGGCTACACTGAAAGATGATTGTGTGTATGCTGCATGACGCTATAGCAACACTGCATGTACATCAATTTTGACACAATATACCTCTTATTGGGGTACGTTGACTCAATTTGCACGTCTCGACCGATTAATTTGTGATTGCAATATAGGTTAGAAGGTCCCCCTACAAATTTTCTTCACTTATTGTACCTATTGTCGACTGCAGTCTTGCGATTGTTTGATAATTTAATGGCAGGTAATAGCCAAGGGTATCATAGCCAAGGGTATCTGTGTTGTATCATGCTGTCATACCTGAAGGCAAGCGATGAAGTAGGGCCTCGAAAAAGTGACGTGACCCGCCAGATTATATATATACTAGGTATTCCCAAGCCCATTCTGGCTGTTTCCATACCAGATTCCCTGACCTACCTATGCAAGAAGAAGTGTATGGAGCAGAGGTATGTATATTGATGACAGCACTAAACCTTGACTAAAACTTGTTCTTTTGACAAATTTATATCCCTTCCTTGAAGAACCTGTGAGCATACCATACTTTCAACTTTGCTTGCATTGTACTGATGGCATACTAAGTTTTAAGCAGTACTTTGTTGTCCTAAACAGATGATTGCAAGCTGATGTAGATCAGTTTGCCTGCACTTGCATGAGTCACAGGCTAAGTAGTTTGGCGCGTGAGACTAGACTAGAATTTAGTTATTTACAAGCCTCATGCTCGCCTGCTGAAAGGTCTGAGCATGAGACTTACATCAACGGATGTGGGATGTATGATTGCGGGGGCGGCCTAGGCTCACTAGGCAGGTGACGGCACATGAATTGGAATCCGCTAAGCAATCAGACTGTTGCAATATCATAGCATTAGCACCTTCTTTCCTGTGTGATACAAATTGAAAGGTGTGGCTTTAGACTAAGAATTTGTGGAATGCACTTTGTTTAAGCAGAGTAAAATCGTGCTACCTACATACAGTTTGTGTAGGTCTGTACCTAGCATGGTTATAACCAATGTTGACACTTGTGTTCAAGTACTGAGGTGACAGCTACTTCAATAGTCCTTGTACGTACGTATATGCCGGTGTTGCTTCATGATGCAGTGTTTGCTGTCCTCGTCTTTCACTGCACCAAACCTGTTCTGGCTTCAAAAGTACTTTGGGTTGGTCATGTACTGATTCTAAAAGCTGGTGGGAAAATGGCTCCACTGAACTACCAAACAGAAGTGACATCATCCAGGAAAATGCTGCCAAGGGGATTTCAAAAATGTAAGAATATCGGCCACTAACCCAAACAGCAGTCAATTGCATTATAGATGTGAGCCGATGGCATTTGAAGATTTTTTTGCACTTCAAGGAGTTCTTTCTTCCCGTAGTGTTGCTGTCAGTGCTATTCCTGAGCTTACAAGCATACTGCTCGGACAAGTCCATCTGTATTTCCTTTCCAAGGTCTGGAGATAACATCTGTAGCATTCGTGAGAACTCAACATAGCAATAGAAACAAAGGCTACACAGACAAAGAACCCATGCACGTGATACATGCATACGTAATGTCATAACACAATGTGCAATGGCTACTACTACATCTCCCTTTTCGGTTGAGTTCTGTTCTCAGTTCGAATAAGTTCAAATCACATCCAACTAGGACACAACCTGTCGGGAGGCTTGGAAACTCGGCCACTTATAGTGGTGGCTACTCCGTTAGTAGCAGTGTTGGTTGCAGTCACAGCAGGCTCAGTGGGAAGTGACTCTTCAGGTTCTGCCTCGTGTAGTATCGACAAATTAGCATCGGATTCTGGTAACCGTACCAGGTGACGTCTGTTCCTTCGTAAAGTCCCACTTGGAATCGAAACATTGTACAATCTGGGAGCTGCTTGTTGCACAACCGTGCCATCAGTCGCATTGTCTGTCACCTACACAGACAAAGAACCCATGCACGTGATACATGCATACGTAATGTCATAACACAATGCGCAATGGCTACTACTACATCTCCCTTTTCGGTTGAGGTCTGTTCTCAGTTCGGATAAGTTCAAATCACATCCAACTAGGACTCAACCTGTCTGGAGGCTTGGAACCTCGGCCACTTGTAGTGGTGGCTACTCCGTTAGTAGCAGTGTTGGTTGCAGTCACAGCAAGCTCAGTGGGAAGTGACTCTTCAGGTTCTGCCTCGTGCAGTATCGACAAATTAGCATCGGATTCTGGTAACCGTACCAGGTGACGTCTGTTCCTTCGTAAAGTCCCACTTGGAGTCGAAACATTGTACAACGTGGGAGCTGCTTGTTGCACAACCGTGCCATAAGTCTTATTGTCTGTCACCTACACATGCTCTCCAAGTAGTAATGGCTTCAAATTTCAGGCTCTATGATGTGAATCGAAGCTCTTTTTCTGCTCTGCCCTCTGCTCCTTTCTCTTTCCTTTTCAGAGCAGCATAGTCTGGCACTACTGAGTGTAGTTGGCTAAAGGTCATTGGCACTGGTATGAAGTCTTCGGTTCATCTAACTTTCCGCTGGGCTGTATCCATTCTTGAGTGGAGTGGAGCGGTAGGCCAACATAGCCAAGTAGGGATCAGCAGACATCTCGAGAAAACGTTTGGTTGTCTTCACAGCACTTTAGGCCTCGCCGTTGCATTGGGGGTACTTTGGGCTGCTTGTGGTATGCATAAAACCCATACTCCTCTGCAAACTTATGGAATAGGGACGATGGGAACTGGGGGCCACTGTCACTGTTGAAAAATACTTCTTCGGGAATTCCATGCCAGCCGAAAATGGACTTCATGTGGCGAATGATCTCACTTGAGGTTTCTGCCGAGAGCATTGCAACTGATATGTACCTGGAAAAGTAGTCAATGACTGAGAAGTAGGTATGTCCTTTCCAATCGAACAAGTTTGCGGCTACCTTCTGCCAGGGTATGTCCGGAAATGTGGAAAGCATTAGAGGTTCAGCATACTGGAGCCGATGTTTACAGCACTCATGGCAGTTGCCCACAAATTTTTCCAGGTGTTTGTTGAGGCCTGGCCACCACACTGATTGTCGGGCTCTCTCTCTACACTTGGTGATTCCCTGATGACCAGTGTGAAGTTTGTCCAGCATCTCGAGGTGCAATGATGATGGAATTACAATCCTGCTGCCTTTAAGTAGATCGTTTTGCACCGTCAGCTCTGCTGCCATGTGTGCATATGGCTTGACAGCACCCTTCATCAGACTTCTGGCCATCCCTCCTTACAATACCTTGTGATTGTATGGCAGACTCCATCGCCTTTCTGAGCTTTCTTGATTCCCTTCAGACACTTTGGAGTGGCAGGCAAATTCTGCATCACCAGGTCCACAAACGCATCAACATCCTGCCTAAATGTGTCATCTTCTTGGGTGGACAAAGTGGCTGGCGCTTGTGACAGCGTGTCGGCTGTTGTAGGGCTCTTTCCGGGTATGTGAGTGATGTATCGAAATCTCATCAGCCTCATTCAGAAGCGCTGGACTCAAATTGGGAGTTCGTCCAAATTCTTCGAGCCAAGCAATGGGATTAGGGGCTTGTGATCTGTCTCAATCTAAAATCGCATCCCCCGGAGATAATTGCTGAACCTTTCACAGACTCAAGTCACCGCCAGTGCCTCTTTTTCAGTCTGGGCGTATCTTTGTTCAGTGTTGGTAAGGGCACATGAAGTGTAAGCCACAGGTCTCCAAATGTCGTCTTGCTGCTTTTGTGCAAGGAATGCCTCCAGGCTATACAAGGATGCATTAGCCAAAACAATTGTTTCTCGTGTTGGGTCGTAGTCAGCTAATATGGGGCTGGAGCTGAGCTCCTGCTTGAAATCTTGGAAAGCTTGCTGCTGGTGATCTTTTTACTCAGAAGGTCCTGGTGCGGCTTCGCATTTTCGGCAAGGTTTGGCGAGAACTTGCTGAGCTTATTGGCCATGCCCAGAAATTGCTGAATATCTGTGATGCTTGTTGGCTGTTTCATTTCCAGGACCACCTTTGCCTTCTCTCTGTTGGGAATAATGCCAGATCCGTCCACAATCTGCCCCAGGAATCTCACACTGCTCTCGGATAACTGGCACTTGGCCTGGTTCAGTGTAACCCCAGCTTACTTGATTCTCTGTGAGGCACCTGTAATTCGCTGGTCATGCTCCTTGAGGGGAGTATGAGGCGTTCCCTGCAGACACTCTTGTTCATCCTCGTGAGGTCAACGCAGATGCGGACCTTTCCGTATGCCTTGGGTATAACCGCCATCCAGTGGGTTAGTCGACTCTTGTGATCACACCCAGCTGTTCCATCCTCTCTAGCTCTTCCTACACCTTTGGCAGCAACGGAACGGCAACTCTTTTCGGAGTTGTGAGAGGCGAGCTGTTTGGCTGCTCCTTTCAGCATGATGTGGTGCTCTCCCTGGAGGTCTTGGTATCGTGCCACAATCTTCTTCTCTGTGTCTTCTACAGCATTCGCCCTTGCGACCAAACCCAATGCTATAATGGCTGGGTGCCCCAGCAAAGCCATCTGTAGACCTTGTACAATGCAGATCTCTTCCTTCACCTCATTGGCTCGGTGCTTGAGTGTGGCTGTGAATTGCCCATGGACATATAGAGGGCGTTTGCTTGGACCTCTAAGGGACCGGAATGCTGGTTTTAATGTGATCCCCTTAAGCTTGCTAAAGGCTGACTCTGGCATCACACCAATGTCTGTACTGGTGTCGATTTTGAATTGCACTAGGGCGCCACTCACAGCGAGAGTCGCCCTCCACAAGTTGTTTCCAGCTGTCCCGACATGGACTGGGCCAAGAAATGTATCGTCCTCCATCTGTACCGGTCCCACTGTCTTCGTGGACCTGCACACAGACTGAAAATGCCATTTGTGGCAGGTTGCCTCGCGAGCTGGACACTGCTGACGTCCATGGGGTGGCGATTTCTCACAACAACTGCATCTCTTACAATTCTGTGGGGGTGCTGGCTTCTGGCCCTGGGGGTGAATCTTTGCGCTGTTTTGACCTCAAGCTCCCTTTGTATGCCTGTTGGTTGCGAATGGCATCGATGTTGGGGTGGTCTACTCCATCTTTGCCTCTCACTACTGCTTGTTGCTTCTTCACGGGTTCCTGTTGGCGGGCTGCAGATATCGCCTTGTCAAGGGTGAGGTCCGCCTCCATCTGAAGCTTCTTGAACAGGGCGGAGTCGCGCAGATCGACGACGATTCAATCGCGGATCAGTTCATCATGGAGGTTCCCAAACCCAGTGTTCTGCCAAGCAGTACATCGCTGTGTTAAATGTGTTGACGGATTCGCCATCTATAGGCTTGTCAGGAACCACTCGTCAGATCCACTTGGGCCACTTTTCCGGTTTGCCGAAGTTGAACCCCTCGGGCGGGGCTATTTGATATGACGCCATCGTCTTGTCGTGGTGGCTGTCGATCGTTTTTTCATTACGGAGGTTCTTCGCTCGTTTCTATCTTGGTTCACTTATGCTCAATCCCGCATAGCTGCGACCATGTAGCATGCGTGAGAACTCAACACAGCAATAGAACAAACGGTTACAGACAAAGAACCCATGCACATGATACATGCATACATAATGTCATAACAATGATGCAGTGCTTGCTGAAGTAGGCATCAATTTTATAGTAGTTATTACCGTGGCCGAGACGGCCACTCATCCCACGCTACATGTCCCACGCGACTTCGCTCTCGTCCCACGCGACTTGCTTTCGTCCCACGCGACTTGCTTTCGTCCCACGCGACTCGCTCTCGCCCCACGCGACTTGGTCTCGTTCCATTCGACTTGCTCTTTTTCCATGCGGCTTGCTCTTTTTCCATGCGACTTGCTATAGTCCCACGCGACATAAAGCTGGTCGTTGGGGCGTGACTGTACAGATAATCTGCGGTAATAGGCGGAGTTTCAATTACGCACACGAGAGAAGATGGCTCAAGCGGGTGTTGTACAGCAGCTCACGCCCGCCAGTGTCGATGGTAAGAAAAGTAACCTCGTTCCCAGGCCCTCCAAGCCATAAAATAAAAGCTATAGGCTGAGGCCTGCGAACGAAGCTTACAATAGTAGCTAATCTTTGGCATGCTGAAGTAAGTTCAACACGGTTTATCCACCATCTAGCAGAAACTCTTCCTTTATGCAGAACTATTATTGAAATACTTTTATTCATGGCGGCCTTACAAGCTGATTCTTGCGAGGCTTGATGAGGTCCATGGGATAAAAAGAGGGTATGTGAGTATTTTTACTTGACCTCGCCTTAAAGCACAATGTCATATATATATATTCTATATTAAAATACATATTAATGTTAAGCGCTAAAGAAACACACATGTACATGTATACAAACTTTACAATTTTCATTAATAAGTTAACGCTTACAGGTTGAGCTGGTTGAAGGAACAATTCAAACGACTGAAGGTTTCCCGGAGGAAGATGTATGCCCCAGATGCCATTGTAAAGAATTGCATTCGGGTGAGCATGCAATGAATATCAGTTTCATAGAGTTAGGTGTATTATATTGTCATGTAGTTAGCCAAGAATTATCTTTTTAGAGAGAATTACGAACATCAAATTGCCAAGTTGGGTATAGATACATGTGGAAGATATTGAGAGACAAGTACCTGGTTATAGCATGGCGGTAAGTGCTGGAATGCTCACACGTGAATGTCTTCATGCTTACAGTATATAAATATATGCAGTGATCGAGTCGTGGAGATATTGCGTGAACTGGACCCTAGTGGAGTTCAAAGAAGAAGTCACAGGCTCTGTCGTCGTATTTACTTGAGCCATGTGAGTCCATGCCTGTTTGCCTGCATTATTATGTTGGTTAATCTCGTTCACAATTACCTATACCTGCCACATTTGCTTCTGCATTAGGGCCCCAATTACTGTTGGCATGTTGATCAGTATGACAAGCTGTCAGCATTTGGATTTTGCATTCATGGTTGCATTGATGGGTAAGTACATGTATTATATTGTAATTATTATACATGTATGCCGTAATGGATTGGCTGAGTAAAGTAGCAACTACAGACGAAGTCGAAGCTCTGAAGACAAGAATCACCATAACATACTGCATGCACGCACTACGTATAAACAAAAAGAACATATTACCTATTAACACATCATGCATGACAAGATAACTAAAGGGATTATCAGTATTATGCGTGCTCTTGCAATGGTTGGGTTTAATGTATCCATGTATGGGTTTTCAAGGAAAATGATGTGGTTGCGTGTAGCAACCACTAACAGTGACCCAAGAGTGATACTTCTCTACTATCTGGAGTGTGTTGAACATGTACGAGGTACGTAGAGACATGTATCTTTTAGTTGTCATATATGTAAGGTATGTAATGTTAACGTTGCAGGCTATGAGCTGTTTAATTTTTGTATAGGATGTCCTGCTATTGTGAGGTTTGACCCAGGAACTGAGAATGGCCTGCTGGCTGCTGCTCAGATTGCCTTTCGATCGTGTGGTTCTGATACTCTAGCAGGCAATAAAAGTATACGATATGGACCTTCCCCTGCAAATGTGGTTAGTGCTACTAGTATTAAAGCATGTTGTGTATCCAAACAGTGTACTGTCCATTATATAGAGAATAGAGGGGTGGTGGTCTCAGCTTCGGAGAAGTAAGAGTGGATGGTGGATCCATTTATTCAAGGTTCCTTAGTATATTCATCTGACATATAAATTGTTGTCATGATATGAAGAATTTGCTCATAGGAACTGCTCCAGAATGGCGAGTATGACCCTACTGATGAAAAACACAAGTAATTTATTTACCATTAGTATCAATAGTACGTGTCTATATGTACATTTTTTTAATGCAGAAAGTGCCTGGCAATTGTATTCACACCACTCTTAGAGCAAGAACTATGCCATTTTATGGCACACTGGAATAGTCATGGAATCAGGGAAAATAGGCTTGCCAACTGTCCAGGTGGAATCCCTGAAGACCTCTACGATATGCCTGTTCACTATGGTAAGCTGTCAACAGTCCTTATTGTAGAATTTTGAGCAAATTGCTAGAGGTGCAGTTCCAGCCTCATGGCAGTGTATTGACATTTTAGTCGTACTTGCTACTGTATACGTATATTCGTACACTTTTCTCATCAGGTGCTGAAAATTCCCTAAAACCTGTCGATTCCCAGTTATGGATGAGATTCATGGTCAATGATACCTCTGAAGCTACCCCAGCATACGACCAAGCCTTCAACTTGCTCTGTCATCAGTTGGTTCTAAGAGGATATGGCCTAGATCTACATCGTGATGTTACTGTTTCAAATTGTAAAGCGATATATCAATATCTAGTTACAAATGTACCGTAGACGAGATACTATAGTATTATTAGAAATTAAAACGAACGGAATTGTGTATTGTTATATTATTGCATTGATACTGAATGTGTACAGTCCAAGTGTACTATTATCGAATCACTTGTTGATGGTCTTGAGTAAGAATTAGTTATGTTTCCCTACTGCTCTGTGATTGGAAAGTCTCCCATTTCGTCACAATCTATATATGAAGGAAAAACGGCAGTTATAAGATGTAGATGTAGTACATGTTCAGCCTCATATCCATTCAGGCTTACTTTGGATATGAATGCTTGAGGATATACCACAACATCATAATGTATATACCTCATAGATTGATGAACGTTTCTTGTAGCTCCTTTTTATGCAGCACATTGCCACTTCTTGAAACTGCTGTGCTGTGACCTGGGTGCACGGGCCGGCTTTCTTATCATACAGCGACTCAAAATCGCTAGTCTCTTCACAGTGATCGGCCTATAAAGCATAGATAATAAATAATGGTACTGAATGGCAAGCGTGCATGCTCTCCATGCAGTTTATTATGCAGGCTTTAGAACAGTCTAGTGAGAAGTGTCTTATTGTGTGTGCTGACTCACATGACCACCCTGTATATGCCACCTGGCCTATAAGGGCTGTGGTTACTTATTGGTCTGATTCTCAGAGAAGTGAAGCCTATTCAAAACTTGCTGTGGTTTCTGATTGTTTTGAGGTCATATAGTAGCATGAAGCTGTGGTTATGATGTGTTGAGTTTGTTTTCATTGACAGCTGTATAGCTATATGTTTATGTTCTCTAGTCTAGGTTTGTGTAGTCACCTAGTCATGCTAGCTACTCATGTGATATCCTGTCACTTGATCCTACCTGACTCTACAATGTATTTTCACCTAAGTAATTTCTTTTAGGCCATTACTTTATATTCACCATGCAATCAAACTTATTCCTGAATAGTATGTTTACAACACATTGTTTCATTCTCTTGCTTGAGTTTTTGGGCTATGTATTAGATCATTTTGTTTGTGTTAAACACAATTGCGCTTTGCATTATACGAGGATCCAAATTACTTTGATCTGTGATGAAGTCTACGACAGCATGCATGCTATCAAAGAACTTTGCAGTTGTAGTATATACATACCAGGCAATTGTCATCTCTCTCTTCGGAAAATGGCAACAATCCAGTGTAAGTCTCCAGTACTACCTGATGTGGACATTCAAATTAATACACTTAAATATGACTATCATAATCCTCAAGTTCAGTAGTTACTAGCTAAAATAACATGCACCCTTAACTTACCACACCATATGCGTAGACGTCGCTGAATGTGCTGAATTTCTGGAACTGATATTCTGGGGCCATGTATCCCGGAGTGCCCGGTAGACCATGACCAGGTGCAGCAGTTATCAGCGTTTTTCCTCCAACCACTTGGGATAGCTCGATTGAAAAACCGAAGTCTGCAATTTTTGCTACCCAATGCTCATCAAGGAGGATGTTTGAGCTATGTATAAAAATAATCCATATGCGATGTCAATACACTTTCAGGTGCAGTTAACTTGGGAATGCAGTTAACTTGAAACATTAATTAGTATACTATTTTCATTTTCTGACTTACGAATTCACATCATGATGAATGACAGGTGGCATGGCAGCATGCAGGTACGCTATACCACTAGCCGCATCACACAGAATTGATACACGCTGTTTCCATGTGAGAGCTTTCTCGACCTAATGTTGGGAGAAGAAACAATAATTCATTTTGCATGACGTCATCTATTAATGATCGGGGTCCATGTACCTTCCAGCGATGCAGTCGGTGGTGAAGGGACAAGTTTTTCATGAACGGCAGTATTAGGGCTGGTGGGTCCTGACAGTACCCCGTTAAAGATATTATATTAGGATGACGGAACCTGTACAAATGTTGTAATGTAATACCACTACATGCATGCACGTTCTAATGATTGTAATGGGAAACAAACCGTGTCAGTGCTGCAACTTCAGTCTGCAGTTGCGTAGCTGTTTTCACCCGTAGGAGCTCAATACCACGCTGCATTTGTGCATATATGGACAATGTATCTCTAACAAGCTATACAATCATGTATAATATGAGCTAAATTTCTGATTACCTCATGCAGCACCTTTATGGCTACATCAGTACGACGAAGTGTGGCTCTGTATACTTTCCCAAACCCCCCTTGTCCAATCTTCTTTGATGCATCAAAGCCACTGGTTGCATCTTCCAGCTCAGTACGAGTGTACACCATCACTCCACCTTGTTAACAGTTACATACGTGATGTGCATATAATAATACATTCCTTATTCACTTCCGCATTGATAGGCTAACACACCTGCAACCATCACTGCAGGAGGGTCAGTACTTGGAACATCCTGTGTCTCATGATCAACAACTGCAGATTGCTGCTGGGATAGTCTGCTCTTGCTATTCAGTGCAGGTGTGGTAGCTATAGAGAGATTGATTATACAATGACCTGCACAATAGTTACCAATTGCCTAGAATGAATACCGTAAGTAATTATGTTACACAAACTAACCCTTAGTTGCACTTCTCACTGAAGAGCTCATTGACAAGGGGGATTTCTGTTCCTCGGATTCACTGGAATGTATCTCAACTTGATAGGAAGAATGAAATATAGTGATAGTATGCATATATACACACGACTTATGATATACCTTCTGGAATAACGCTGATGTAGTGAGAAGAACACTCTGCAGTCATGATGTTGTGCTTCACACGACAATCATACACCCCTGGCTGGTTCACCCACAGCACACACGAATTGCAGCCAACTCTACGCCGGCAACCCTCCACACATATGTGTACTTCAAACAGTGGCCAGACGCAACACGAAGATAGGAAGAGCAGGTCCTCCCTCCTTCAGGATTATTTCATAATGGCTCTGGTGGACTACCTGAAATTTTGCTGTAAATAACATTAGACTATGAACACTAATCTGTATGCATTGCATGCGCAAACATGCATGCATGCACATGCATACTTACGAGAGAGATCATCATACACGGTGAATGTGCCATCTTCCGCGGCTGTCAGCAATGGGTTGCCATCTAAAGTAACAGAGAGTGCACTTAAGTTTATTGTTACTTGATAATATTAGTATAGGTGCTTAATGTTCCAATACGCACATATTGATATAATTTCTTACTTCTTTCTATTTGCACTACTTGATATCGTATGGGCTCTGGCTGCCAGGGAATGGTTTTATCCATCATCTGTAAGGCAACAGTATCGCTGGACACTTCATTCATTTCCTTGAAAATTTCCTTCCGCAGGAGTGATTCCTGTATATCCAGTCCCTGAGCTCCAATCTCTGCAGCATAGTGCACTGCATGTACATGAAATAAAACATTAAATTGTGATACAGCCATATACATAACTCATCAAACAGGATCAGCTTAGCATGGATACCTTCAATTTCACATTGGCTTTCTTTTTCAGCCTCGAGCTCCTTTCTGATTCCTATATAATTGTCAACAATATGCAGTGACAATGTGCTAATATGTATAAACTTTTGTATTCACTGTACCAGTAGACTTCGGCTTGTGTCTTGTCTTGCCATGATGATCAGGAGCCCCTGTGTATAGTCGTGCATGTTGATAACATTAATAACACCACATACATGCATGTTTGTACCTGAGGTAGCCTTCCGCTTCCTGCCTGCGATTCTCAACTGCTTAACCAATTTCTTAGTCGCTATTGTGATCAACTATAATAATAATTTTATGCATGTACTAAAGTTTAGCTAAGTAAGCAAACCTTGAGCTGTAGACCTTGATCTGGATGCAGCTGAAGGATCCTATGTTCAACAGTTTAAGAATTTATTGCTAAAATCTTTACTCTCAACTAGCTATCGGTGTAATATAATCGATTCACCTTCACACAGTAGCCAATTGCTAGCTTGATGGGGTTGCCCTGGCGTCTGAATGACTTGAAGGTCTTCAGGTAGTTTTGGATGCTCCATGTTTCCTCTTCTCCGGATTCAGCCTCTATGGGTGCATTGGGAATCATGGTACCATCTACTCGGTACAGGGCTATGTGCAGTTCCTCTTCAGAGTCAGACGAGTTTGACTCCTCTGGATTCAGCTCTACAGTTGAAGCTGCTACATCACACGCCTCTTCGTAAGTGGCATCTGTCCTCAGTCGGACCTCGATATAATTCTTACTCTTAGAAATTCCCCTTCTTGTCCTGTTTAATTTGCACATACTGACCTACATAAAAAAATCATTGTACTTTGAAGTTCATGGCTATTGCAAGCATGAAACCGGTTCTAGCTTACAGTGACATGGTCACTTTTTGCAGTGAGTTTAGCCTTTTTTGCAGCTTTCCCATGATGCTGAATCGACTCAAAGCGGCTTGCTCTCTGAAGTGCCTTGGCTCGTTTTTCAATGCCAGAGTAGTGCACTATTTAATAGAAAGTTCATCAGCATAAATATACTACAGCTAATGCATCATACACTTCCACCGGCACAGAGCTAGCTACCTATCAAGATACCTGGTTGCAGAGAACGGGATGAGCAAGCGGAATCTTGTATAGGCGAGGAAAAGGCTTCCAGCTTCTTGCTGATTTCTTCTCTAAGCTCTTTCACTCCGGCATCCGGGACTCTCATTAGTTCTTGCTTCTGCGCTTTCTTGCTAGCCATCCTGCCACGTGGGGGTGCTCGCAATGCAGTCGGACTATAATTGACCTGCCTAATTTGCCCCACCCACAGGAAGACATGGGCGTGTTGAAGTAAGTCGCGTGGGGCAAGAGCAAGTCGCATGGAAAAAGAGCAAGTCGCGTGGAAAGAGAGCAAGTCGCATGGAAAAAGAGCAAGTCGCGTGGAAAGAGAGCAGGTCGCATGGAAAAAGAGCAAGTCGAGTGGAACGAGAGCAAGTCGCGTGGGACGAGAGCGAAGTTGCGTGGGACATGTAGCAAGTCGCGTGGGACGAGAGCGAAGTTGCGTGGGACATGTAGCGTGGGATGAGTGGCCGTCTCGGCCACGGTAAGTTATAAGCTATATATTATGTCCATGCATGTAACATACATTTGCTTGCTTAGCAGTGTGCAGTGGCTCATACCTTTCTTTTTGTATGCACTGTTTATGAGCTGGAATGTAAGATACCAGATAAAATTTGGCAGACTACTGTGACAGAGAGCAGCACAAAACCCATCCACTCTCCCATCCACTCTTTTCGGTGGAGAGCAATGCCCTTCAGCTCTATATCTTGAAGTTTGTATTTCTTTAAGTTTAAGGAGACACAACTGGGTTAGCACTGTACATGTTGCAAGTTTAGCAAGAACAGTATACTTAAATTAATTTTCTAACTATGGTACTTTTGCGGTGGCATTTTAGTATTGTCCACATTGGCAAAAAAGAACAGGTGTGAGTATTGTTATGAATTGGTGGAGTTAGATCAGTGCTTGTGCTCTACATTAACTCTTCAGGCATGTTCTACTTCACTCTGGGGAATCTACATCCGAAGGTTTGCTCAAACTTCAGTCCATTCAGCTCCTTACTGTTGTAGAAAGAGAGCAAGTCGCATGGAAAAAGAGCAAGTCGCGTGGAAAGAGAGCAGGTCGCATGGAAAAAGAGCAAGTCGAGTGGAACGAGAGCAAGTCGCGTGGGGCATGTAGCAAGTCGTGTGGGACGAGAGCGAAGTCGCGTGGGACATGTAGCGTGGGATGAGTGGCCGTCTCGGCCACGGTAAGTTATAAGCTATATATTATGTCCATGCATGTAACATACATTTGCTTGCTTAGCAGTGTGCAGTGGCTCATACCTTTCTTTTTGTATGCACTGTTTATGAGCTGGAGAGTAAGATACCAGATAAAATTTGGCAGACTACTGTGACAGAGAGCAGCACAAAACCCATCCACTCTCCCATCCACTCTTTTCGGTGGAGAGCAATGCCCTTCAGCTCTATATCTTGAAGTTTGTATTTCTTTAAGTTTAAGGAGACACAACTGGGTTAGCACTGTACATGTTGCAAGTTTAGCAAGTACAGTATACTTAAATTAATTTTCTAACTATGGTACTTTTGCGGTGGCATTTTAGTATTGTCCACATTGGCAAAAAAGAACAGGTGTGAGTATTGTTATGAATTGGTGGAGTTAGATCAGTGCTTGTGCTCTACATTAACTTTTCAGGCATGTTCTACTTCATTCTGGGAATCTACATCCGAAGGTTTGCTCGAACTTCAGTCCATTCAGCTCCTTACTGTTGTAGAAATATGGCTAATATCAAAGTAAAGCATGGGTGTGATCCTCAGGTCAATTCTGTAGGATATGAAGAAATTTGAGCAGTTACACATACACAGTATTTTTTAAATGGCACCTATATTGAACTCAAATTTGCCATACCGGGATATAACTTCACTACCCAGGGATCTTCATTGCTTTTTACGGGTACAGTATCACTAAAATCAGCTAACAACCCAGCAAGCCACCTACTGGGTGGTTTCAAAAATGGCTCTGCAGCTTTTCAAAAGTATCAGCTAGTGCATGTCTACAGGTGACACTGTGCACCAAGGTATGTGGTACAAATAGTTTCCCTTACATCTGTTTATCTACCTAATTTCATACACCTTAAATTACTCTTTCTCCTCCCTCTCCCCTGTTTGAGTCAAGGTATGTTGAAGGGTATTTGTGTATTAGTTATATCACCCTCACAAGTAAAGGTGCTGTTGACGTATAAGCCAGACACCTGAGGGCGCATAGCTCCCAAGGAGATGGTTATACAAAGTGCAACATCTTGGAGAATTGAGAGATTTATAGATGTGATATAACTACTCTTCACGTGATATAGCACAGTTGGGGGGAAGGGTATATTGCTGAATTGTCCTCCATAAACCAGGGGCAGATCTAGAATTCTGAAAAGGGGGGGATAACAAAAAAGGTTGCATGTCAAACGTATTTCCGTAAGCAAAGTGGAAAGTTTTTTATCCTCAGCATCTATACATGCTGTCATGCCAGACCAGTGGTGGTGGCCTGTGTTGGATAAACTATTACAAATGTGCTGCAAAGTAATAATAAAGCATAGCACCTGAAGTACTGGCTAAACAATTATACTTTCTGTCATTGAAAGGGTCTACCAGCAACATGCGTCGTTGATGTTGACAATTTCACATTGCGATGATCATACAGCAATGCTTAGCCACTGAGCCTGTCCTGTCACATACTGCTTCTGAGTGGTGATTTCATCAACTTTGGCATGCTGATTGAACGCTCACATTTGCAACTAATAGGAAGGGTTGCCGTTATCCTTAAAAGCACAAGAATGTTTGGATAGAAATCACTGTCAATGCGTCGTACCAAAGCCTTTTCTGGAGTATTGAGTTTAGAGGCAAGCTGAGGTTCAGCTTTGCATTTGTGCTGCCACAGGTAAAGCTTAGAAGGAAAAGAGATAGCACAGGGAAGGTCATCTTCATACAACTTCAAAATGTTCTGAAAGTCTCGTTGATATGTTTAACTGGTACTAGTACTAGCAGTGATTATGAATGGTAATAAGCGCATGAACTCACACTGTGATGAAGATTCATTAAACTGAGTATCCAGTTCACTGAGCCAGTGATCCAACAGTGGAATTGTAAGGTTAAGGCGGTAGTAATCGGTGCAATTTGGTTCCAGAATATTTTGACGATGCTGCTGCCGACTTGCAAGTTGTGGGATGGACTCCTTGATGCCAACACATCGTGCAATTTGGAAAGCTTGGGTATAAATCATGCAAGAGTGAAATGAGATCACAAACCATTCAAAGAGTAGCCTTTATCGTTTCTACTTCGCGATGGGCACGAGACACATCAAAATAAGGGCCTTGTAGCTTCACGCTCAACCCCTTGGTATATGAAAGAACCATCTGAGTTGCTACTAATGTCATAATGAATGAAAAATGTGATATGCCCAATAGAAGTGATTGAGCATCCGATCGAGTATCACTGTTCCACTCCACAGTGGAACTGCTTCCAATAGCCTCTAAACAACTGATTGTGGGCAGGAAGAGATCAGAAAAACTTCAAGGGCTTCGTGGCGCTCCACCCACCTTGTTCTGCACATTTTCTTCAACTTTTTCCTCTCCTCCCGCTCAATAATATCATCTATCCAGGGTTCTAGAGCAAGTTGCCGCTTATGCGAGTTTCTGAAGAAGCGCGCCACTGTATCTGCTGTTCGCATCATGTTGCTAACCTCCCGGATACTACAGCATTTCACTACACAAAGATTCAACCGATGTGCAGCACAGTGGGTAAACACGGCTTTAGGATAGAGGGAGGTTATACGCGCAGCTGCACCTTTGACTTGCCTGCCATTGCACCTGCACCATCAAAGGCTTGGCCTCAAAGAAGTAGTGGCTCTAACTGCTATTTCACTAGCTGTGCAGGAATATATCCAGCAATGGCCTCAACAGTAACACCAAAGCAACACGCATGAAACCCCATGTATGGAGAGCCGTCTTCAACAAAACGAATGCTTATGGAAAGTTGTTCATCATTTGCTGAGTCAGTGGCTTCATCAGCAATGATAGAAAAGAATCAGAAAAGAATCGAGCTTTTTGAATCCTTTGTAGGATTATGATACTATCACCAAACCTTATCATTTCATTTTGAACTTCTTTGCTGGTATACATTGCATTACGGCCAGTTGTCTCCAAATGCTCCTGCAGCATTTGATCCCCAGCATCTATGGGAAATGCGAAAGTGCTTGGAAATGACCACGGCTATTTGAAACTTCATTCATCAATACAGGCCCATCATCACAATGGTCTCTCAGGGTAATTACTTGTTGCCCACAGAAGATGACTGTCGCAGCAACTGATTGCAGCTTCAAATGATTTGCAGCAATAAGGTTAGCTCTCCTGGAGCTGATTTGTTGGTCAATTGCAATTACCCGATTCTCCATCACAGCACAGAATGCCATTGCTCTCTCCAAAGCAACCTTGTGAGACTTTCACGAGCTTGAACAAAAGTGCTCATTCAGTTTAGTGGTAGTTCTTAAAATTTGTCAGTGGTCGCTTTACCAGTACACCTAATTTTTTCACTGACGGTTCACATCAGAGGAGGTCAGACAAGCTATGTAACCAAGCAGTAATTGATGAAGTTCCGTGTGACCGGAAAGGGAGGGGAAACAATGCACGCAAAATGTTACTATGAACTGCAGTGTAAAGCATCGCCTCGTGCTATGTATAGCAGCGTTTGAAGGTTTGTAGGCCAAGCTACAGCAAATGAAGGTAGTCTTGTGTTGCCTAGATGACGAAAACTTGGTAGGCAGCCAGCTGTCTCCCCGAGGGCCGTGGGGTACCTTTACCGTCTGCTCTTTGTCGCAGTGTGCGTTTATCAGCCTGCTGTTGCATATTCCCTGTCGGGGACCCTATCAAGTGCTTTCCTGATGACGCCTCGTGTCTTTCAGCCATTCTGGAACGTCACTCAAAAGAGGCCACAGCATTTTGCCTCCAAAGGCAACCAAGGTGTCAGAATCACAAACACCAGCAGTAAATTTTTCTTGCTTTCAACTCGTACTTCAAAGCGGCTGGTTTGGGCCGAGATGCTTAAATCGTAGACTTTTTTCACTATGGAGTTTGCTATACTTAGCTGCTCAATATCCATTGATTGGATTTCGATTGCATATGTCATGTGATTTTCATTAGAAAAGGTCAACCTTGGCTGACCTTCTCTGGGCTCACATATTGCAAATAGCACACAATATTCGCAGTACCCACCACCTTCTACCTCAGAAAATACCAGTCCTTTGTACTTGTCCAGCCAGCTGCTCTGAAAATGTTTATGTGGGTCACCAAACGTACGACTGGGGAAATGGTAGTCCTTGCTTGGTACAGAGTGATTTTTAAGGAGAAAGCATTTCTCTATCAGGAAGATCCCTTTGTGCTTGCAGCTGCACAACTCAGCCAAAAGTCTGCTGAATTTACAGCTGGGTGGAGATCGCTACCAGCAGGCTCTTGAGGTGCAGAGGTCTTATCACTCTGTTCCTTGTCACCATCCTTGTGATCTTCTGGGACCTCTTCCTCTCCAGCTCACTCTCTTTAAGGACGGCTGCTTTCACTCAGCTGCTCAGTGCTCAGCATACACGTGGAGCCTTAGTGGTCTCATTGGAATATTAAACAGGAACCCGAAGCGCATGTGTCATACATGCATACTGCTGAAAATGGTAAAGAGTGGATCGGAGAGGGGGGAACCGGACCCCTTGGCACCCCCCCCCCCCTGGATCCACCACAGTATACTTAGTGACCATCTAGAAATTGGCTATATATGAATATTTAGTATCTGCCCACCCTTAACTACCATCCACGTGAGCTAAATATATAACTAAGTAGAAAGGTTCAGAGAACACATACCCTGTCAGTATACAAGATGCCATCGATACTTATGTGATATATAATTATGTGACCACGTCCGGTTTTGCTATACGTATTGTAACGTATGGCAGCTGCCAGCTCTGGAAGGGCAGCTACTTTGCACAGCTGTATCTCAAAATGTATTTGGTTTCTGTGAATGAATTTTACAGATGTTGTAGCACGTTTCTTGAAGTCCACAAATACAGACTGACAAGTTGGGACCGCACTCCCGAAATGATGCCTGGACCACCACATCCCACGAAAAGCTGCTTTAGCCTACTACTCACTGTTTCTGAGCTGCGGTCATGTCCAACTCAGGGGTTACAAGCTTTTCCACCGCAGGGCTAACATTGAATTTGGGGAAAATGTGGAGCAAAGTGAGTTGTTTCCGCAAAACCTTCAACACATGCACATGAATTTGCAATAAGTAACTCAGTATATATCTCACTCACCCTTGTTACTTAGGTTACTAGAAGTCATTATGAGTCATATTGACTTCCCTTTGGGTAAAAGGCTGGTGTGACTCATACCGACTTCCCTTAGGGTATTAAACGATTTCATCCAATCAGACTATCATGCATATAGCTACTGCTATGTGTAGCTGTACTTTACACAAATACATTCAGGCACAATATTATACATTCTGGCTTTATAATGGAGAAGCTGAGGCCGCTAAAACGTTGAGGTAGGAGGGGCTGCTTCAAAGAAGCAGATGGGAGGGGCTCAATACTGTCTTCCGGGGGGAGGAGCTCTGAATTAACCCCTGGATAGGCGGTCCAATTGCACATACCGAGGCAAGATGGCGAGTAAGGACAAACGGCCTCCATTATAAAGCCAGAATTGGAATCGTTTCAGCTCTTCTGCACGCTGCAGCGGGGTGGTTGCGTACCATCATGCAATCATGCGTCTGATGTAGCATTGTGTAAATCCACTAAGTAATTTACCCATGTGGGCGTACATGGCTTTCTGCACTCAGGTAACACACCTCTGTTACCGATGGCAAAGTGTATACTGCTGTGGTTTGTTTGTGACAATGTGCATCATGGAGGTGAACACTATGCTGTACAAGTAGATGCCAGATACCAGTACTGGATAAGCCAACATTTCATGTACTTCTCACTAATGAGTGATATTGCTCATGCCATTCTTCAACTCATACGCCGAATTAACCAAGACATCAAACAGGTTTGGTAGGCTGATGATGCCATAGTTAACCAACATAGGATTCTGATAGGACATACTAGTATTCATCACCCTCGTATATATGGATACCATGTCAATACATCAAAAACCTGGCTTGTTGGTAAGGAACCTTATCTTTCTGCTGCCATTTCTTCCTTTGGAGACACCCAGGTAAACCTTACTAAATCTCGGTGCCACCTTAGGCACTCTGACTTACCGACCATTACAAAAGAGAAGGGTGCATCCAACTGGCTGACTGCCTTTCCAGTAGAGGAGTTTGGTTTGGCGCTTCATAAAGGCACCTTTTGTGAACACTACCACTGCTCTCCAAAATATGCACTAACTCACAGTGACTGTGGTGACCCCTTCTCAATGGACCATGGCCTCCCCTGCCCTGAGGGAGGTTCATCAGGGGAGGAGACAGCTACCAAAAAGTGGGGGGGCTCAAGGTGGGGAATGTGGCCCTGCGCTGCAAGCATGCACGAAGTGGTATAGCATGAGCGTAAGTCAATAGACGCCGTAGGGCAGAAAAAGTCCTTTCCGACGTAGCAGATGTTATGGGCACCGTCATGTAGAGGCGAAGAAGTTGATGTACAGTGGGTAACATCTCTTTGAAAATATTATTGCTGTTCATTGCTTCACAGATTGTTTGAATTGAAGTAACTTTCTTGACAAAAGGAGTACCCTTCTTGATTACATCTTGCAGGAGTGGTATGTGCCTGTTTAAATCTGACCAGTTGACATCATTTTTATAGCAGGACTCTGCCAACAGTGCTGTTTCATTTTGACAATCATCACCATTTGCTGCCTTCAGTAAGGTTTGCTCTATTGCTAACAGACGGAATGTGCTGGTCCTCAAATCTGTCTTCTAGCTCAGCAGATAGCAGATCACAAGCTTCAAAGTAAGTGTGACGATAATATGCTCTTGCAGATGGATACACATGAGGTCCAGCCCCATCCTCAAATCGTGAAGGACGACGTCTAGACTTTGGTAGCTCTGGCTGGCCAATAGTATGTTGCTCAGCAATTTGAACTGTTGCATCATAGAAACGGTTGAACTCCTCCTCTGACCGTAGTCGTTGGTAGTATGCCTTTGCCGCATCAACTGCAGACAGTGCATCCTGTATGGATATGTTCTTCTGCAAGGCCAAGGACACTTGTTCTGCTGCACAAAAAAGAGTGTGGGCAAGCCTAAGGCCAAAGAGAGAGTTAAATTTCTCTAGAGACTGCAGAAAACCACCAGCTTTCAGCCCATACTCGTCACGAGTGGTTGTGTGGATCTCTTCCAATGTATCCATCAAGAGAGGGTAGTCCTTGAGGATTGCATCAATTGCTGCAGTTCGTGCCATCCACCTGGTTGGACACAATGGTTTCAAACCAACCCCACTGCTGCTAGCTTCTAGGTTTGATGAGAAGAGATGTAATCTCTTAGGGGAAAATCTAATGAGGTCAATTATTCCTCTACAAATTTCTAGGGCATCCCTGAGAGGTACTAGCTTCCTTCCTGCGTCTTGCAGACACAAATTTAAAGAGTGAGCACAACAGTGTACAGGAAGTGCTGCAGGTTGCTCATTTTTAACTCATTGCACGCCGTAATTACGTCACGCGTGTGATGCTCCACGCTATAATTTCTACAACAATGGCGTACTAAAAGTTTTAGCTCAGTGTTTGGCTATTTTTATGCTTACCAAGTCGAGTATTCAGCGAATTCTGCGTTGCACTTGTTAGAAGACTATCGGATACAGCCATTGAAGGCAAAAAGGGCGGCGGATTGGATCCAAGAAGGGCTTCAGGAGCGATAACCGGATACACGGTAAGTTCGATACAAAACTGTTGTCTTCACGCTCAGGCAGCAAAGAACGATGGTCCTACTGAAGCCCCCGACTCTCCCCTGAACCAGTTACCATTGTATCCGCCGGTGAAGTTGACTACAGAGCCCGACTAACTGTGCAGCAATGTAGGTAGCCATAGCTAGCCGTCTTGATCGGTTGTATATTTTGCCGTATGTATCCGTTCTATTACAGATTAGATCGACTTTCGGCACACTTACATCATTATTAGTAATCACTCTATTCAATTTTATGGCTAATAAAGGAAGGGGTTGCCCCTCCTGGCCGTACAGTTAACTTGCCGTTTCTAAAGCCACTATAGTGGCGTGTGGCGTAGCGGAAGGATTACGTAATATCCAGTTAAGTGGCGTACGGCGTGCAATGAGTTAAATCGTTGCTACTCCTGTTCTTCTGCCCTGCATATTAGCAGCTCCGTCATAAGCTTGCCCTCGGCACAATGCTAGCGGGAGGTTACATCGGATGAGAAGATCTTTGATAACTTTAAACAAAGTTTCTGCCTTTGTATCAGGCACCCTGCACAACCCAATAGGATCTTCATGAACTTCATAGTTGTCATTAACCCAACGAATTGACAAGTTCAGCTGTTCTGTATGGATAACATCAGTAGCCTCATCTGCAATGATTGCAAACCATGCAGGGCCACTTACTTCCGTCATTTTGCTTAATAAGTTGCGTAGCACACTGAGGCCTAGCATTTCAATTAGCTCATTAACTGCCTGATGGCTTGTATAACGGTTTTCCCTAACCCAGCTTTTAACCACATTGTTATCCTTACTCCACATTTGCAGAAGTTGCTGTAGGTTTCCCTCTGACTCAGTGTGGCCTCGGATGGCAATGCCCTGCCGAGTAAGGTACACAATTGCCCTTAATTGGGTCAAAAGTCCTTGTCTTCTGGTCATTTGAAGCTGTGCCATCTGAGAACTTATCTGCACTTCAATAGTTGGCTGTCCCCGAGCCATCCACTTCAGCTTAGCCTCTCTGTGTACATGTGAGCCTTCATGCGCCTTGAATTTATCTACAGCTTTTCGCCAGTTCTGAAACCCAGTTTTGGTGAATGCCGTTTCTCCCATTTTACTAAAAGATATCAAATTGTGTTGGGCAGCATGACGACAATAAAGGCAGTATGCCTTATTGGAAGTAACGCAGACACTCACCCAGGGAAATAGTTTGTACCACTGCGGCTGAAAATTCCCTTTCTTGTTAGTAAACTTCAGTAGTGTTCGCTTGTCAACGGGCTGAAATGCTCTTTCGGTACTGACACAGCACTGCGCTGTGCAGTTAGTGGGTGTAGCGGCTGTAGCCTCAGACATACTGTCCCCAATCAGTCCAGCTTCCTTCTCGGATGTGGTCTCTGCCTCATCAGCTTCACTCACGTCACTAGAATCAACCTCAGACCCACAATCGCCATCCTCTCTTTCGGTCTCGGTGGTTTCTCTTGCTTTTTTGGCTGGTATTGACCATGCAAGCAAAGTAGATTGTCTTTTCGCCATACTAAAAAAAACTTGTCTCGTGCCTAACTAGCCATGTGCGCATGCGCTGTAAGCTTACTCTAATTAATGCACAACAGAGCTAAGGGTCAGAGGTGATGCACAAACGCTCTACCCGAGACTTGTGCGTAAAAGGAACGAGGCGATATTGTTAAGTTTCGTGGGATAGCAGCAGGTAAAAGGCCAGCCTGGGTTATTTATTGGGGGTGGGGTGCTTAGCCATTCTGCCTTAGAAAGGGGGGGGGGGGGGGGCTCTGCCCCCCTGCTTTTGAAGTGGGGGGGCTCAAGCCCCCCCTGCCCCCCCTATATCTCTGCCCCTGTTCATGATCTTACAGCCAACCTCCTTTCTGAAGTCTGCCTCATCTGCAGTCGATCAGTAGAGAACCCCATAGAGGCGCTTTAGCCAATGTTGAGGACGGTGCTCGTCTGGATATTCTGGCAAACGGTTTCTGGGGGAGTTGGTTTAAAGGAGAGTTTTTTATGTTAGGGCTTTTAATTCTCACACTCCTTCAAGCAGACAATCCCAGCCTAGCCGCTTCCTACCGTCATCATGAAAGCCTAAAGAGCAAAACTACGAACAGCGCACTTGTGAGGTGAAACATTGCTTCTTTACCCCATTGGTCTTCTCAGCTACATGTTGTCTTGGTCGTGCTGTAGCAGTCACCTATTGTCGCCTGGCGTCATTGCTATTCTCGAAATGGGATCAGCCATTAAGCGCCAACAGGACTGGCTTCTTGAGGACCTATTGGACACTCTTAGAGACAAGGTGGAGGAAATCAACCAGCTGATTGCAGCCTCTCCTGGGCCACAAGGGAGCAGCAGATCGCAGAGAGGACTAAACAGCCCTACACCCCTTGAGGAGGAGGTATGTAAGCCCCGTTTTACGAATATCTATATATGGATGCATGAAGTGGTCAGACCACGCCCCCTGCAGTAAATACCTTGCCAAAAACATGCTGAATGAGGTTTTGGAGTACAGTTGATAATTAAAGTAACTTGCTTAAGGTAGGAAGAGCCTCACCTTTGAATCCGTGTGATTCTCTTTATGAATAATGGGTGACGTCACTCACGTGGTGCTAATTAGATTCATTGAAATGTTTGCATTTTCCCATGGTGACAACCGGAATCAACAGGAGGGGTGTGTCACTTTAATGTGGATAGCAGCTCTTTTATATGCGATATCGATCGGCACTTGGATGTGGTTGAGCAGTACTCTGATGTTGGCTTTCAATCCTTTTTTTTTAATATTCATTTTCTTTTTAAAAAAGGTAAATATGACATTATACATTTGCGAGTAAGCTTTTTGTGACAGAATACGTACGTAGCTAGTGTGTTGTAGAATGTTTGTTAGGCTGCCCGAGTGCCTAGAAGTCAACCAGACAGACGGATAGTAGCATGTTGTTGTCTATCTCTGGTAGGCTACAATAAGTGACTTTTCGGGTCTGTAGGCCCCACCTATTTTCTTAATTAGTTTGAAGTAGCTAGTTGTGTGAAAATCTATGGAGATTTGCAGAGAAAGCTTTGGTGGGTGGTTCTCAGAAACCGAGGGGTGAATGAAAAATCCCGTCCCTAAATTTTCTGTGAGTAGGTTGAAGTTTGTAAGACAGGGCTCAAATTTGTTGGGCTAAAGTGGGTGTGGCCGAATTTTGTTTGAAAGTCAGGATAGCGCAAATGAGCGTTTTGGGGTGGTTGGATGCGTTCAGAGCTGTAACATTAGGCTTGAAGCCATCCTGTGAAAAAGCATCCCTACTTTTGTAGCCCGTCCTCTGTAGATACTGGTGATGTCAGACTGTGGGTGAGGCTCTAGCAGATTCCAAAATTTGTTTTTTTTACGCAACCCGAAATCGCATTTTTGTTGATTATTTAGCATGTGTGGTTAGATGCAAAATTTTTGTCGATTTGAGGTAGACTTTCATGTTCTCCATTCATTTAAATCGTGGATTCCAGGTGAGGCTCTTCCTATCTTAACTCTTTGCACGCCACAGGCTACGCCACGGGCACATTTATGTGCCCTTTGACCTTCCACGATCCAAGGGGGTATAAAACAAGAGGGGCTTCCCCAGAGCGCAACTCGCGGTATTGATTGCGGTACCTACATGACTGCCACATGTGTAGGCGTTACCTAGTGGTTGCAGCTGCCGCGCTAGGGCTTCCATGCAAATAATCAAAGTTTACATAGTATCTGAGAGCGTGTGCATGTGTACAATGGCAGTGTACAGTACAGAAGAGGCGCTGGAGGCAATCTTGGGAGATGACTTTGACTCTGGAGGTGAGAGTGAGATGAAAGAAGACCCATCATTCCCTCTGCCTAGACCAAGTGATAGTGAGAGCGAGAGTGAGGCCGAAGAAGACCCTCTTTCCCAACTCAGTGATGAGTCCCACTCTGATGGCGAGCAATTGCATAGCTTCAATGCCACCGATCCCGGATCTTCTGCCAGAAGACGAAGTAGCTCACCCAGGAGAGCTAGGGGGAGAGGAAGGGGGAGAGCTAGAGGGAGAGGGAGAGCTAGAGGAAGAGGTAGAAAGAGAAGCAGAGGAGGATGCAGGGGAAGGAGTAGACTCACAAGAGGTGACACACAGCCAGGTACATGGAATTGGATACAGTATATAAGAGGTACTTACGATGTGATGCTTCCCTCACAAAATTAGGCCACTCCAGCAGTTTGCAATGGCAACTGACGAATTCTGCCACAGATGTAGCACCCACACTACCAGAATTCACCAAGACACATGGTCCACTAGTATCCCTTGGTTCTGAAGCCTCACCGCTGGAATTCTTCTCGCTTTTTTTCGATGACAGCGTCCTTGACCTGTTGGTAGAAGAAGCCAACTGGTTAGTAAGAGAATAAACAACATATACACAGACTAGACAGTAGAAGTATTATATACACAGACACACAAAATTACATGCATGCACACATACACACAGTTATGCCGATGAGAGAATTGCGACCTTGGTACGGCTGGATAAGCTACCACCTCGTAGCCGCCTTCAGAAATGGAAAGCTGTGACAAGGCTAGAAATGAAAGGGTTTCTTGCAGCAGTGCTCAATATGGGTATCATCAAGCTCCCTGACCTTGAGGCCTATTGGAAGACCTCGTGAATAAGTGAGATTCCGTTCTTCAGAACACTCATGCCACGAAATCGATTCCAAGAAATCTTTTGGATGTTGCATGTGAGCCACCCTGATCCCAGTCTACCCGCTAAGAAGATTGACAAAGTCAAGCAGCTACTGCAGTTGCTTGTGCCAAAGTTTAGGGAGCATTACTACCCTTCTGAGAAGCTCGCAATCGACGAAACAATGATTGGTTTTCATGGTCGCTTTGGTGCCAAGCTGTACACACCAAAAAAAAACAGTCAAATGGGGTATCAAGTTGTTCGACGTGGCTGATTCCAGCAATGGGCACCTTCTCGACACCATAGTGTACACAGGTGCCGACACCCTTGATGATGCCCATCCAGAATTCGAGTCACTCCCTCAGCCTGCTCGGGTCGTCCTGCAACTTATGCGGCATTACCTCGATAGCAATCACCACCTGTACACCGATAGGTACTACTCGAGCATCCCTCTAACTCAGGCTCTGGCTTCTCATGGTACCAGTTTCACTGGGACAGTCATGAGAAACCGTGTTGACCTTCCAGACACCATCAGAGCGAAATCATTCTCAGTGAGAGCATATAGCTTTCAGGAGTGAGCAACTGCTGGTGAGTGCATGGAGAGCCAAAGGGAAGCAGAAAGACCTCATTATGCTCACCTCATCTAGTGCGGCCAAGATGATTGAAGTGCCAGCAATGCATAACACCCAGCGAATGCTCAAGCCGGAGTGTGTTCACAACTACAACCACTCCATGAATGGAGTTGACCGCAGTGATCAGTACGCTGTATCCTACCCCTTTGTCAGGAAGACACGCAAATGGTGGCGGAAACTCTTCTTTTATCTCCTGGAGGTTTCGGTAGTCAACAGCTTCATCATTTATCGTGAAGTAACCCGAAAAAAGACGACACATCTTGACTATCGCCGGTCTATTCTCGAGAGCCTGGCAACTGAGTATCTGGAGCAACAAGAAAGTTATCGCACCTCAGTTGGTCGACACCAGTCACGACCACGTCCTGCCCGTCTGAACAAAAAGCTTCATCTCCTTGAACAGCGAGAAAGCCGACAAGAGTGCATCGTGTGCAGTGACAGGAGAAGCGGATCACGCCACACAACCACCTTTTTCTGTAAGACTTGTCCCGAGCAACCATCACTCCATCCCACTACAAGGGGTGGTCACTCCCATAGGCGCAGTAGTCGCAGCTAAGACCGGGGTCAAGAAGTGGTCAAAGGGTCAAGGGATGTTTCCAATGTCAGTCAAGCGGTCAAGACAAAATTTTACCTCGGTAAAGCGGTCAAGATGCAATTCTGGACGGTCAAAACTTTATGACCTGCCACATTAGAAACGCTGAAAGAGATAGACTGCTTCATGAACCATCCATCACTAACTTACTCATCACTCATGTCGCTACTCTGTCACGAGCATGAGCTATACGTTTGCCGCAAATGAACTCGAGGTTAGAAGAGACGATTGCGTCAATGGATGATGTCACGTATAGCTCGCTAATGTAATTCCATTGAGAAGAATACGGAAGGTATATACAGTGGTATACGGTATCTGGCTTAAGTAGCTCTACAACCTTAGAGGGGACGGGTTAGGATGCCCCTTCCAAAACTTTGGCTTACAAATACGGAGCTGTGCTGCAGAAGTTTGGGCTTGAATGCAGTGGATTCTCAGTGAGCTTGCAAAATATTACATGTGCTCGGTAAGGTAGCGGTTTTAACCACTCAGATTCTAGCTAATTTTCTTTGAAAACTGCTAAACTTACACAAGATCACTTGCGAAGCGGCTATTATTGCTCCTCTCTGCCCGAGACAGTTTCTTTACAGCTTAGTTATATAGTTGCGTTCCACTACAGTGCACGTGATTGCATCCAACCTGGAGCCCTCCTGGAGATTATGCTTTACAAGTACTTGCGCTCGCTTCGCTCGCGCAAGTACTTGTGCGTGTTCAACTCGCTCACTCTGTACAGATAGAAGTGAAAAGTGTGACCTCTATGTGATTTGCATGGAATAGTATAGCCTCTTCTGCCAATGAAGCAGTGCTTTTGACTAAGCCGCATGTCAGTTAAAAATTGACTCGTCACAGTGGGGGGTAAGTATATAGTACGTGTGCACACTACATTTCTTTTAGAAGCCAAAGCATGTATTAAGTAATGTACATGTAGTATAGCTATCATATGGAATGTGGAGCATCTGCCAGTGGCAGTAGCCTGATCGAGACTTTGACAGTAGTTTCTGCCTGAGCTATGTGGAGGCAGTAACTCAAAGGAGAGACTGCAAACAATTACAAAACCATACTCACATCAGCACATGTAGGCGCCAGAACTGACTCCATTTAATGCACATCGTTGTATTTTGTCTAGCGTAGCAGTTACAGCTGTGCATGGTTTGCACTTACAGGACTATACAGCCACTAACCTTCGCAATAGAGCGCGCTCGAAGTGCTGATTTGAGGCCATCATGATAATACCGTCGGCTGTCTGAGCATCCCAACGCACGCAGCGGTCGAAGTCGTCCCAGCGTGTGCAGCGGTCAAAGTACTAATTATCTATGTACACATATGATGACGTCACGGTCTTCTCGCGTATTCTCGCGCAATCGAGGGTGATGATTAGCCGACGTCACATCCGTTACACACGGACGGACGGACGGACAGAACTAACGTTAAAGTATTGATTGATGATTGATGATGATGATGATGATGATGATAGTGCGTGTTATTTGGCGTTCTGTAGACGCGGACCCTTTTTAAGACGTCTATTGCCTACTTTTAGCGCGACTTGATCGAGATCAGTGCTTGCTAGATTTGCAGACGGTATTTTGCCTCGCGGCTGGCCTAAGATTGTACAAGGTCAAATGGTCAAGAGGTGTAGTTCTGTACGGTCAAACGGTCAAGAACCATTTTGAAAGACGGTCAAGCGGTCAAATAGTAAAATTGACGGTCAAAATTTTTTGACCCCGGTCTTAGCTGTGACTACAGTGCATATTGGAGTGACCACCCCTTGCACTACTTGCTTCGAGCGATATCACACATTCGATAGGTACAAACTCTAGGCTTACATTATATGTACACTATGGACAGTATCTATAATGACTTAAGCGCCAATAAAAACCTTGGCACAGCAAATCTCATCAACTCGCATACTGCTTTCACACTCTTACTACCCCACCCCCCCCCCCCCACACACACACATGCTCAAACACACACGCAAAGTACCTGGAACGCTCGGGTTTTAATTTGCTCCCTACAGTATCCAAAGGCCGCCTTAGAGTAACAAAAGGTTTCTTCGCTACTTTTGTACTAATCTAGCTCTCTAGCTCTCTTGGCAGAACCCCAGCCCTTTCATACCAGAAATCACAAAGTGCTTACACAACTCACCAGTCAATCTTGGATAAATCTCGATGCATCCGCGACAAGACTGTCAGGTTCGCCTCAAAATGACTCTCGAAGGGTAGACACATCTTCTATCGCAATAACTAAAGCCTCCATTTCTGTCCTTTTCAAACAGTCGGCAGTCAACGACGACGGTAAGTGACTCGATCGATATAGACGCCATTTCTACGCAGCGTGGTAAAATTAATTTGGCGTAGGGCCATACCCTCGATTGCGTAACGTGGTGTGCAAAGAGTTAAACCCTGCAGCTAGCACTCTGTGCAGCAGTGTACAATAGCATATAACTGCTGTTGCGAAATTTTGTAATTAATTACTGGTTGCCATAGTCCATAAGATTTCATGTGGGTCTTTCACTGCACATGTAATGAATTCTTGCTGTATGACGGGAAATGGGCAGTTATAATTATACCTACTATATATACTGAAAACCTTATCAATACTTTAACGTTAGTTCTGTCCGCGCGTGTGTGCGTCCATGTGTAACGGATGTGACGTCAATCTAATGAACCTCAGTTGCGCGAGAATACACGAGAAGGTCGTGACGTCATCACAGTACACGCGCACTTCGACCGCTGCATGCATGTGTTAAGATCACGAGACGCTCTGACAACCGACAGGATTATTACGACGGCCTCAAATGAGCACTTTGAGCACACTCTGTCACAAAGGTTAGTGGCTAGATAGTCATGTAAGCATATACAGCTGCGGTAATCTGCTTAGTACGGTAGACAAAAAACGACGATGTGCATTAAATGGAGTCGGTGCCATTCGCCTGCATCCCGGTACATGTACGTACACATGTAGGCTATGGCTGTGAAGAGCTAGGTTTCGATCCTAGCTTACCGTCATTATTCTGTTAATATGCAAGCAACTAAATTTTCAGTTTTTGTTTGCGCTAAATTAGATTCATTGAAAATTCCTGGAATAGAATTTCTTGCGCTAGAATAGATCATGTGTTGTAAAGGAGTGGTTTAGTCGCTTTGAAAGAGGCCGGTTTTTCAAGAGGTAGGCTCAAGGTTTCAGAATTTTGATAGGCAGCAGGACCAAGAAGAGCCATTTGGTGACTTCACTGAGAAACAGTTGTTTTATCTAATAGTTTATAATGCAATTTACAAAGTATATTTCCTGGAGTTGTACTCCTCTTGCAATAGATTGGATTCAGCTTAAAATAATTAGTGATGGACTTGCGCTAGATTAGATTCATAATAAATTCCTAGAATCACAATTTCTTGCGTTAAATTGGATCATGCGTAATGATAGAATAAAGACGGTACCTGTTTTGTTTTGTAGTTCTTTGCAGTCTCTACTTAGTGTTTAGCATTGCCTCCACATGGCTCAGGCATAGATTATATACGTCTACATAATATGCATATTACCTCAATCTATAGCTCAGTCAGGAACATGTCAGCTACACTATAGTCTACTGTCACACGGTAGATGCTCAATAAAGTGCTTTGGCTGTTGAAAGAACATGGTGTGCACAACACCCGCCACTTGAAGTAGAGGCACATTGAAGTGATTCATATACTGTGCTTTTGGGTCGTGCTATGGATGCATTTTCCCTCCAAGACTAGGAGAAGTACACACTAGGCTTGTTTAAGCCTAGTGGTACCATAATTCCTGGCCCATTAGAGGGCAGAAAGTGAAGTGGACTCTCGACAACTACCTGCTTGCCCTGAAGAAAGTTTCAGCACAAACAAAGATTGGCATTGGCTATATCTCTTGTGAAGCATTTTAGAGTGAGGTCAGGATTGCCAAAAATTACTCGAATTCTGAAACGTGACTGCATGCTATAACCTCCTTCATTAATAATAGCATTCATCTGGCAGTGGACTGTCAAAGGGCAAGAACAGTAAGCCTTGTAATAGAGGTAGCTGCAGATAGGAATCTGGCTTTAGTTCAGGAGACAAAGAAAGAAGGATGATTCGAGTACAGCGAAATTTATGCGTACGTGAAAGAGGGGACATATCCGAGTGACTACAGCAAGGAGGAGAAGCGTGCTCTTCACAAGCGAGCGAAATTCTTCACTGTGAATGGAACTACGCTGAACTACATTGGTGGTGGTAAGCAAGCTACTTATCTACATATATTTCTGTGGCTCTAGATTAAGTATTTACGTGAACAATAATACACGGTGTAGGCAAAGATGGCCCCAGAATACTGGTAATATGGGGCCCGGGGGGGGGGGGGGGGGGTCCATTTTATCTTGACACCGGTACAAAGGCTGTTGCAGCAGGTGCTCCACTGAAGAGTGAGATAGAGGCTTTGACAACGTTTGTACACACTACTATTAGCTGTGTCTGGTACAGAAAGATCACTCCCAAGTGTAAAGATTTTTGGGAAATGAAATAAATAATTCACAGCAACAGTCGTGGCCTCTACAGATTAACCAACCTTGTTTTAATGATATATGGATCATTTCTAGAAAAAAAACACTGGAAAAGTTCCACAGTCTCTTCGTTGCTGATATCGGTGAGAATTCTTCTATCACTTTTCGAGTGGCAGCCATTTTAACGTTAACTCTCGCAGTTAAAATTATGCAAGTAAGAGCGTGCACGCGTGGTAATTGGCGAATGAACATGCAGTGGAACTACTTGCACTGCTATTACTACTGCTTAGCCCTTGGATAGTCCCAAACGTGAGTTCTATGGTATGTAGTCCTGTAAGTGTAATTACATGAAAACAATCCAGCCTACAACTAACTGCTAGACAAGCCTAGCCCTGAGGATGTGCATTAAATAAGGTCACGATTCTCAGTGCTGTTTCAACGATGCCCCTTGTGGCTAGCTTGTGTGTTGGTTGCTGTGCACAGATAGCTACAGGCTACAGTAACAGTGCCATATATCGCTCACCACTGCAGAGTAATACATGTTGCGCACAACCAGTCTACCAGCAAATAAAAAGCATTGCATACTTTGTCGCAAGTCATGCTATCTCTTGCTTGTGGTATGTGGGGAGATAGCTCCTGCTTGCAGAGCAGCTAACTGTTGTCTCAGCTGCATGCTGTTGGTCTAGCTTTAGTGCAGCTACCCTGTATCCATGTGAGGCATGGTCTATCACCCAGCTTGCTGTTGCACTGGCATCCGTCTCACAAGAAGGCCACTATCATTCTTGGTCCCATGATTTAATGTGAAATATAAAAAGATAGCAGTGAATATCATTCCTCTTTATGTCCAGTGTATTCCTTCTGGTTAACACCACCACCGTACCGCCCCCTACACTTAAAAAGAATCTCACTCTCTTGTCGCATATAGCATACTTCTCTGTCTTAGTGCACCTATCAGAATAGGTACCTTCAAAGTCTGAGATAGCTCTATAGGGATGGTATAGCAGGGGAAATCAGCTTTCCTGCATCCATAGCAGCCATGTCTCGTGCACCGGAGAATATACATTCTTGGGCCTTCCTCATGAATGCACAGGGAAACTTGCAGAGAAACTTGGGAACATGGTGAACATTAATGGTAATGGCTATATACATGTAGTACGTAGTTGCAGCAACATAGCCATGCAGAACCTAGAGAAAGGGATTTGGGTAGCACAAGTGTAATATGTAGGGTTTGCATTCTTCTAAGAATTTAGTAATATACACTTGTTTCTCCGTTCACCCATATCAGTGATCACTCGCATCTCTGTTCATCCGAAGTCTTTACACTTGGAAGTGGGTTAGTTATATAAGGATCATTTCTAGGAAAAGTTACATTGGAAAAGTTCCACAGTCTCTTCATTGTGGAGAAACCGGTGAGAATTCTTCTATTGCCTTTCGAGTGGCAGCCATTTTGATGTTAACTCTCGCAATGAAAATTATGCAAGACTACGCGTATAATTATAGTGTGTGCGCGTGGTATTGAACTGGCAAATAAACAATGGAACATACCTTTTTTCGGATCAACCATAGTAGACGGACCAGATACCATAGCGGATGTGGGAAGCCATACAAGTAATGCACGTGAGAGGGCGTGATCACGTGACTGCATAAGAGTGATTGGCTACAGGCGTGGTCCATTGGCGAACGATCGAGGTAGCTAGCTAGCTATCTGGTTGAGCAGCAGATTATACTGGCAGCAAGAACGCATCAACAGTACAGAACGAAAGAAAACTCAAAAAATACAGGTACCACAGATTTAAAATAAACTATGGTATAGTTATCGACGTAAGTAATGACAAGATGTTTTTAATGTATGCCTACACAGGATATCTGAGGGCAATGTCCCGGCACAAACTGTGCATTGCAGCAGATGCAGTTCGCCCATGGTGCTCACGCCACATGAACTCGTCAAGATACGAACTCAACATCTGCTCATGACAACCCTTCATCCTCTTGATCTTTGTTTTCACCCTGTTCCAGTATGACTCTACATTTTGAGTATGCACACCAGTTGCTGGGTTGACAAAGTTATGGAATGATTCACTACCTGATGTTGAGTAACTGGTGTAAGCTGCTGTACCCGATTGTAGGCTGCCCATTCATCACTCCAGACTATTGTTCCTGGCCGACAATGCTGCTGGATTATTGGGAGAAGCGTGTTTGCATCTCGCCAAGGAACCAACTCAATCACTCCAAGTGCTGGAGTGTGGCTGGTATCTACCAGTCCAAATACCCACTTCTGGCCTCGTAGTGGACGCCCCCAATGTTTCTGTAAGATTATACAGATTAGTACATCTGATTACGTGTTTCTGCACTTTTCAGCTTCATGTACATTTGCGTACCTTAGGATTATGTTTGAACAAGGATTCATCTATCTGGACAACCACACCAGGGCCACCCAGCATCATATGGGAATCCCGGTTGAGCAGTGTCCAGCTACAAATGTCTCTGAAGTACTGATATGCTTGGATGCTCGTCATTTCAGTCAATTTTTGCTTCCTCTGCAGCAGCGGTTACTGGGTATTCCCTACACTACCAGTGCATCAAGACCAATCACTGCTGCAGAGAAAGCTTGGACTTCTCAAAAATGCTCCCGTCTCTTAGACTCCTCGACTTCCTGCAAGTCGGATCTGGGCACCGCCACCTGCCATGGATACCAGTTACTTGTTACTAATTGTGATATTTTGTTATTTTAGCTGAGTACTTGCGCTTGTCCTGTACATCACTACGCCAGTCATGTTCAGGTTTGCCATCATATTCCTTATCCCATGTGGACTGTCCCATGCACACCAAGGAGTCCCAGGGACAGCCCAAGGGAGTCCCCATGAACTACAGGATGGTCCCAAGGATTCATCTGTCCCAAATTTCCACTTATCCTAAACTTCCACACTGGAGCTTCATCCTGAGAGACACTCTGAGGATGGTCCATCAAGTCCCCTGGTTTGCGGACAGTCCTAGGGATTTCCCCTATCCCACCACAAGGACCTCAATCCTCACCGTCCATCCTGTCCCCTAGTCTCTAGGGGACACTGAGGACAGTCCTAGGGATTTCCCCTGTCCCACCACAAGGACCTCGATCCGAACAGTCCACCCTGTCCCCTAGTCTCTAGGGGACACTGAGGACAGTCCTAGAATTTCCCCTGTCCCACAACAAGGACCTCAATCCCACAGTCCACCCTGTCCCCTAGTCTCTAGGGGACACTGAGGACAGTCCTAGGGATTTCCCCTGTCCCACAACAAGGACCTCAATCCCCACAGTCCATCTTGTCCCCAGTCTCTAGGACACTGTGATGATGATCCCCAGGGATTTCTTCTGTCCCACACAACATAATTCTTTACATGTAACTGCTCACATCTGGAGTTCTGCAGATGATAGGAATTGTAAATCACGGAGAGTAGAGTCACAAAAGAAAAATTGGAATAATAGATTGCAATGAGGGTATAATCATTGGATAATGCAACATCTGGCCAAAAAAATGAGAATCATTAGTGAAAGTAAATCCAGGACCTGGTTGAGAAAGGATTGTCATGCGTATGAGTGGATGGCAATCACTTACAACATGAAAGCTGTGTTATATAACTGTTGAAGGTAATGGGAAATGGCCATGGCAGCAGTAATAAGATATTGGCCGGAGGTATAAATGCACGTTCACTGGGAAAAAAAACAGCAGGATTGTGAATTACTTTCCCCAGTGTTGGAGTGTTCGATGGACTTGGGGTGGACTTCTTTCTTGGGCTTGTTCCCACTGGCTGTGGGCATGGTCTCTTGGCATCACTACCACCTTGTGAATCAGCACTATGGATGAAAAATAAATGGCTCTGGATGCATGTAGGCTAGTAATTGTGCTAATCAGAACTACAGTTTTATTATATAATAAACAGCTTACAGTCCAAGAGAATACATCATTCTTGCTATTCCTCACTGGTCATACAACTCAAAAGTGCCTCTTTCCTGGCAGTATTAATTAATGAGTTGCTCAATTTTCAGTATATGTTTACAATAGATCACTGCGTAGCATGGTGGATGCCCCGTTATCTACTGCGGGAATTAACTCATTGCACGCCGTAATTACGTCACGTGCGTGATGCTCCACGCCACAGTTTCTACAAAAATGGCGTACTAAAAGTTTTAGTACAGCGTATGGCTATTTTTATGCTTACCAAGTCAAGTATCCAGCGAATTTTCTGTCGTATTTGTTGGAAGACTACCAGCTACAGCCATTGAAGGCAAAAAGGGCAGCGGATTGGAACCAAGAAGGGATTCAGGATCGATAACACGATACACGGTAAGTTCGACACGGTACTGTGGTCTTGACGCTCAGGCAGCAAAGATCGACGATCCTGCTGAAGCCCCCGTCTCTCTCCTGAACCAGTTACCATAGTATCTGCCAATGAAGTTGACTACAAAGCCTAACTAATTGTGTAGCAGTGTAGGTAGCCGTAGCTAATCGTCTTGATCAGTTGTATATTTTGCCGTGTATATCCGTTCTATTACTGAGTAGACCGACTTTCGGCACAGTTACATCACTATTAGTAATCACTGTACTCAATTTTATGGCTAATAAAGGAAGGGGTTGCCCCTCCTGGCCGATAAATGAACTTGCCGTTTCTACGGCCACTTTAATGGCCCGTGGCGTAGCGGAAGCGTTACGTAAAGGCCAATAAAGTGGCCCGTGGCGCGCAATGAGTTAAAGTCATCTCCTGAGATAACTTTCCCAAGGTAGAAAACGGGTTATGCAACCCGCTACACAGTAATCTAGCTATCTTGCACTATGACCCATTAAATGCTGAAGTTTGAATGGTTAGAAGGACTTGGGTATAGTATAAACATACATTACACCTAGTAAATGCACCAGGTACCATGTAAATACACAATCAGTACCAGCTCAACGCTCACTGTCTTTATTTTGTAAATCACATACCGTTCATCAACTGTCACTGTAAGAGACCTGGCATATTCAAGCAGAGATACTTGGTACTTCTCGGCCAACTTCTGTGCTATTGCACTCTTGCCTTCTGCATCATCGGGCACTTCCACCTTTTCAAACTGCCATGTCTGCAGCATTGGGGATGTACAAACAGTATAGCTCAAATTGCTAAACAGCCTAAAACATGCAGGGCGGGCTTCTGCTGTTCAAACATAGGCTACAAGCAGACATGATCTAAGCAAAAACAATCACATAGATGCCTGCATATCTGAATATTCATGGCTGTTTTACTAAGCCAGTCCCTGTTTTACAAAGGCCGTGGGATAGTGATGATCACTTCCACACTCTACAGCTGTAGGGGAAATACACATTCAGTAACCCACCTACCTTCACTGATCCCAGAGATCTTTTCCTTACGAGCTTCCCCAAACCATCTTCTTCCAGATTTTTCATAGCCTGGAGACCTCCTTCAACGTTCCCTCTGGAACGAAACTTCTTTTACCTATTCAGTCGTCAGGTCCAGTACCGTCCCAGGTAAGGTAAGGATCATGGCTTCCGTTGAAATTAACATAACACCTCCAAATACTGCTGATGTCATGCAGCTGCTGTTCAAAGGGAACTGCAATTAACAGTACCTGTCAAGTGAGGAGAGCAAGGTACAGATTGTAAGTACTTTCTCACTGTAGAGAACACATCGTAGGTTTGAATGGGATGGTATACACATAATTACCAAAAATTACAGTGTCAGAATAGCAGTACTCTCAGTGGCCACACATTTCAGAGAACTAATAAAGTAGAGCACATAATTATGTCAAATTGTCTTGCCTGCTTCAATTAGTTAAGGTCATCACTAATTTTTCCACGTCCAGTGATGAAGGCAGCACATTTCGACAAAATCGATGGCTGCTTTCACAGCAGCTTGAAAGTCCGTTGTTGTGGATAGCTCTGTTGTATCCAGGCTGAAGAGCACATGCAAGGCAGCTGCAACTCACAAAATCTGCCCCATGGATTTACTAAGCATACCTAGAAATTGCAAACACAGCATGGAATAATTTGTTGGATATTTCCAACTCTCAACATGTGTGGGTGTACTGAAAAAGTGAACGAGTTGTCAAACACTTCAGCTTTCCAATGCAGTTAAAAACTCTAGCCAATTACCTCAAAGCAGGTCATCCACAGCAGCAATTGCCTCCAATTGTCCCTGCACCTTGTCATACTTCTTGATAAAATTGTCTGATATGAGGTCTTTCTCTTGGGGTAGCTCAAATACATTAACCTCTGGTTGATGTCCTGGTGGCTTTCTCCTCCACACACTAGCAAGAGTATTCACTGTAACAAAGGCAATTGTTGCACTGTAGCCAATATTCTCCCATAGCTAGACTATTATATCATGGCAGCCATACATCAAAGGGACCACCGGCTGTTTAACCCTTTACCGACCAATGACGGCTTTTGCCGTCATTAAATATAGCGTATACTTAAGCGCCTCGATCTCCACGCGCACACAAAAGGGGGTTCCCCTCTATTGATAATAACATTCCAGAAGTACAGCGCATGAATTTGATTGGCTTCTCGAGGGGGTTTCCGCATACAAATTTTTGAGATAATTGACAATGAATAATAGCTGCTAAAAGTAAACGGAAAGGCCATCAATGATTATTGCGGTAGCTGAGACTATTGGATTTGCAGCTATACAAACCAGTTCTTCTAAGAACTACAGCTACCGTGAAGGCTGTTGTGTGTGCCTAGAGATGGCTAGGTCATTTTTTTCCGGGAGCCAGGTCTGCGAGATTGTCTGTGGGGATGATGGTGATGAGTACATCTTCTCGGGCAGCGATGATGACTTGGGGATGGACGACCTTGATGACAGCAACCTGGAGGGAGATAGTGAGTGTGATGAGACCTTGCTCGACACACATGGTAGAGGCTCAGAGAACGTACCTAGTGATGATGAGCCAGTGGAGCAGCCCAGTCCCCTCCCAGGTCCTAGTGGCTTGCAGCCTTACGCTACCAGGCTACGATCTCGCCAGACAACACCCGCGTCGCCTCCTCTGCTGACACCAGCATCGCCGCCTCTGCTGACACCAGCATCGCTGCCTCTGCCACCACCATCTGAGACACGGTCTCGCCAAGGAAGAGGCCAGGTGACTCGACCTGCAGGGGAAGAGAGCCGCAGAATTGAGTGGTCGAGTGAGCCGTCTAGTGTTGTCGTGCAGCCATTTACGATGGACGTAGGACCAACATTCCAGCTTAGCGCTGTACCAACAGAGGTGTTCCTGCACTTCTTTACACCCCAGCTCATTGAACTCATAGTGCAGGAGACGAACCGCTATGCTGCACTGTGCTTGTCTTCCACAGCCGAGGCCGGTAAACCAGTACGAGACTGGAAGACGAACCCTGAAGAGATAAGGGCATATCTGGGGTTCCATATTTTGATGGGTCTGAACCATCTGCCTGACCTCTACGATTACTGGTCTGTTGACGCTTGCTATCATTACTTCCCGGTAGCATCGAGAATCTCGAGGAAGAGATTTCTGGAGATACAGCAGTTCCTCCACTCCATCGACAACGCCACCATTGTGCCTCATGGAGAGTCAGGGTACGACCGTTTGGCCAGGGTACGTCCGGTGATTACCGCCATCAAAGACACCTTCCTCTCCAGCTATCATCCTCACCGAGACAATGCCATAGATGAGGCAATGATCAAATTCAAAGGACGGTCTGCGATGAAACAGTTTGTTCCACTAAAACCAACTAAGCGTGGTTTTAAGGTCTGGGTGCGGGCAGACAGTGTGATCGGCTACATCTCCGACTTTGATGTCTACACAGGCAAAGAGGGTGCCCCGGAGAAGTACCTTGGGGAGAAGGTGGTGAAAAAGTTGACCCGGCCTTTGGTTGGTGGCAACTACCACACGTATTGCGACAACTATTTCACCACAGTGGCACTGTTTGAAGACCTTCTGGATGATGGCATCTATGCCTGCGGAACATTCCGCAGGGATCGCCGTGGAATTCCAGAGGCCCTCAAGAAACCAGGTAATTGCTGCCTGCAAATAAAGACAGAGAGTTACAGCTATGTAAACACACCACACAAAGTAATCACAGGTGCACTTCCTCTTCACAATGCAAAGCAATAATTATGTCAGGAGAGGACTGGTACTGTAGTGTAAAGGTTAATTAATAGCATTGCATTACCAAATGAGATAACCATACCCCATATGCATGTATGTATGTACTTGAATTTCATAGAACATACCTTGAAGAGAGGGGAGTCCATCTTTCGCCAGAAGGGCAATCTGGTGGCCAACATCTGGCAGGATAAGAAGGTCGTGTCGGTGATGTCCACCAACTGCCAGCCCACCGGTCCCACAAAAGTCCGCCGGAAGCAGAAGGATGGCACCACTGAAATCGTCACATGCCCCCCCAATGTTGTTGAATACAATAAATTCATGGGGGGTGTGGACAGGAGCGATCAACTCCGGGGTTACTACAGGGTGCGTACCAAGTCCAGGAAATGCTACCGCTACATTTTTTGGTTCCTGGTGGACTCCTGCATCGTGAATGCCTTCACGATCAGCAAGTACTACTGCCCCAAAACCGACAGCAGCCGCTAAGTCGTCATCAAAGACTTTCGGCAACAGCTGGCATTAGGCCTCATCGGAGACTACAACACCCGGCAAAGATACGTACTGCCAGCATCCATCAGGGCAGCTGCCTGCCACCTCACACCCCCACCAGCTAAACAGCAGCGGAGAACAGTTTCTGGGGAAGGCCATTTCCTCATCAAGGGGCCAAGTTCACGCTGCCACTGGTGCTGGAACTACAGGAGGCATAGGAGGCATAGGCGCCATGAGTCGACGGTGCACTATAGACTGTGTGGCAAGGCGTTCTGCCTGGTGCCTCGAGACGGCACACACGGACCATCGTGCTTCGAGCGCTTCCACACTGTAGTTGAGGCCAGTTCCACCTAGCAGACACTTCACAACAGTTTTCTTTCACATTGTCATGTTTTATAACCCGGTGCAAGGTTGATTTCCGACTACCAGTAGGCATGCTAATAGTTAGCCACACCAGTACTGGCTCCATCCAATCCGTCCCTGGAACGGTGACCACAGCTGGTGAGAGCAGGAAGCCCACAAGGATAAGCAGCCCACCCAATACAGCTGCTGGAGGGACGCTCCAAGCCTTCCCAATCTGCTGAAGGCCCTTTATATACAGGAGAGAGGGAGACCATGATAACTCAGCAGCATAGCAATTGCTAAAACTTTAGTAGCTACTCACAAAAGCCTAATAAATCCAAGGACGGATTTATGTGAAGATTCTTACCTCTCTCAAGATTCTGGGATATAACTACCATGCAAGATCCGTTTCCCAGCATTTGTCCAGCCTGTGTCTTGTTTCTCTGCTTTTATCCAGCCGTGGACTTCCGAAGAACGACATAATGTGCACGAACGTACAGCCACGTGGCTTTTGCACAGCAAATTATTGTTCGCAGTGCGGACTGCAGTGCAGTCCGAATTATAAAGCACGCGTTTTATGAAGCCACACCCTCGAACGCCTTGAGGGTGTGGTTTCGCCTGACGGCTCCGCGTGCTGGTGTTAAAGCTGCCGCTGTCGGACTGTCGCTGCAACCTGTTACTAGCGAGTGTGCAGGCCTGTGTATGTGATATCTGTGGTAACACATAGCTAAGGTGTAGATAACTCCTTCGTTCTAGCTCGGTGATGGAGTTGGTAGCAAGCGAGGTTCGTGATGTAGCAGTAATGAGACGATTGCTGTTTGCCACTGCTTACCTTCCCAAGGAGGTACCAAATTATTGGGAAATCATCACCTCTTTTGCCTGTCAAGGCAGCTCAGTATCACTCGATCCGAAAGCTGTGGAAGTGATGATGGGAAATCTCCAGCTTCTTAATGAGAAGGCGTTTAATACTAATGCAAGCCTGGCACACGAGTTGATTGACATGGAACCGTGTGCAGATAAAAAACCATTGGGAGTGATACTAATTTCCCCAAAGGAAAGTGTGTTTCGTGTGGAGGGAAACTATTGCTCCGAGCAGACAGACCTAGCCGACTCACCTTGTATACATTGAACATGGGGACTGTACCAGCAACACACTATTACAAGTACTGCCGCAACCAACGCAAAGGATGTAATCTAATGCAACACTACGGGTATCATCGCATTGGAGGGGAGCAAATACACTATGATGAAGACTGGGCTACATTATCCTACTTTGTCTCCACAGGTGAGTGCATAATTACTCAGTGTGTACATGAGCCTGTGGAGATTCATGCGACGTGAGTATGGAATAGAGGGTTGTCGCTTCGGAAGCGATGGCTCAATGCTTCAATGAATAGCAAATTAAACAGCCTAAGACTAGCAATATAAGTACACAACTGACATATTAGCAGTAAACACAAAAGGTACATACACCATGACTCAGAACTTAATGATACGGCTCCGTATTAGCCACCCCGGAGTCCCCTACCAAAGGGGGCCTCCTAATACACATCTAACATGTTTGGCGGTAGTGTCCGGCCACCGACCGGTAAGGAGTCCTACCCCTCCATCATGTCCAGGTTCAACCTCCCTTGTTCTAGCATGCACCCTAGTTAGTTAACATGCTTGGAGGTCCCTTGGTGGGAGGGGTCTCCCACCCTGCCTGACACTTGTCAACAGAGAGGGGCCCTCGTTCTGGCCCCTCTCTGGAGGTACTACTTGAACCTAAACCAAATCGCCACCCAGTTGTTTACCCAGTGCCCCTAATGTAGGAGCCTAGCTACGTCGTGAGGGAGGCGGGAGGGAGAATTCTTTGCTTCAACTGGCTGTCCTCTAGCTCATGGCTCGATTGGCGCCTTGTGCCCTATCGTTGTGCGCATGCGCTACCATGAGGCCCCGCCTCTCATTAACTTCGGTTAAAACTTCCTCTTAACCTCCAATTAATGATACGGCTCCGTATTAGCCACCCCGGAGTCCCCTACCAAAGGGGGCCTCCTAATACACATCTAACATGTTTGGCGGTAGTGTCCGGCCACCGACCGGTAAGGAGTCCTACCCCTCCATTATGTCCAGGTTCAACCTCCCTTGTTCTAGCATGCACCCTAGTTAGTTAACATGCTTGGAGGTCCCTTGGTGGGAGGGGTCTCCCACCCTGCCCAAAGGGGGGAGGGTGCCTGATCATTCCTTGGTCACCCTCTCCCCACCTCCGAGATTTCCCTTTTTCTATGACCCCTAGCCATGAGATGTCTCCTTAGCAGTGAAAATGTCAGTATCAATACTTGACCGATATAACAACCAATGTCTTTGCAATCATTCTATGTGTCCCCACTCTAGTCCCTGGCGGCTCCTCTTGGTTCAAGTTCCTTTTTTCTCCACCAGCTTCCCTGCCACCGAACACAGAAGTTCTCGTGGTGTCTTAATGTAGAGTGTATACGCCGCACTTTCCCATCTCCCCAGCGTCTTTATGAGTGAGTCCGGCAGTCCACATGCTGCTGCCGTTGTGGCTGCCCCGATTCTGAAGCTGTGCCCCGCGAAATTACTGTCGTCCAGTCCTGCTGCTCGTAGGGCTCGCCGGAGCTCTGCCACCAATTTATCCCTGGTGAGCGGAGAGCCATCACTAAAGCGGAAAAATGGAGCTGGTTTTTCCTGCCCGCTGCAGTTTTTCCCCTGCAGGGTCATGTACGACAGGATCGCTGCCACTGGGCAAAGGTCGGTCCCTGTGACTCCTAGGTAGACTGACACACCCTTTCGGAATACATCAGTCTTCGACGCCTTAATCCGTACTTTCAGAACGAAGGCTTCACCGTGTTGTCTGCTTTTATATTACCCACACTCAAATGCACCTCTGCATCATACGACTTTTCTGAGGGCACTACTACTTCTCCCGACCTTAAAAATCCAAAGAAGCAGAGGCACGCTGCTGCCCACAACATTCTGGCATTAAACGAATCCTCCATCCCTTCCCACACCTTCTTCAGTTTCTGTAACACTGCAGGAGTGATTGGAAAGCGCGGTTTCCTCCTGGGCCCCCCCCCCCCCCCCCCCCGCCTTCTTATTGAATCCTCTCACAATGTAACTTAAGCGTGGCCACTCTGCCATCTTCGGGTCTCCTAGCCCCAATGCAATCTGTGAAAACCTAACTGCTGCCAGGTAGGACTTCACTGATCCCCCTGCCAAGCCCTTCCGGTACAGTGCGGCCACAAACAAGCTAGCTGATTCTTCAGTTGCTGGGAATGGATTCACCCCAACCTCCTTACAAACCCTTACATACTTGTCGCATCCAGACTTGTAGGACCTAAGTGTTGCTTGAGCTAGTCCCGCATTAAACAACTCCCGAATAGCTGGGCCCAAATTGGAGAAGTCCAGTCGGGCTGCCTCTCCACCAGCAATGCCAGCACAGGAGGGGGGATTGGTGTTGGGGACCTGCATGCCTCCGGGACCTGAGAAAAGAACAATGAGATCTTGTCATGTGATATGGCATCTGCCTGTACGTTCTCTGTGCCAGGGATATGGGTTGCCTTTACGTCAAATTGAAAAGTGGCTTTAACAAAGAAGAGGCATCTCAAGAGATGCATGATGTGTGGGTCTCTGGAATAACCCGAATTCAGCACCGCCACCGCAGCCTCGTTATCGCAGTGCACCAACACCACCTTCCGGTACCAAAGTCGTCCCCACACCATACATGCCAGCACTACTGGTAACACCTTTTGGGTGATCGGTAGCGACCCAAATGCCATCCCTGCCACCCACTTGAGCTGCAACCAACTCTTTTCCCACCAGGCTCCACACCCAATCCCCCCCGACGCATCCGTAAAAACCTGCACATCGGGTGAGACACTCTGTGAGCCTCGCATCATGGATACCCCGTTCCAGGACGAAAGGAAAGTATGCCACCACAGCAAATTCGAACGAAAGGCCTGGTTGAGGCGTATATGGTGCTGACTCTTTGCCGTCGTGCTGACTCTTTGCCGTCATGCTCAATAGCTCAAACATTCTCCGTAAGAATGTCCTCCCTGGTACCACCACCTTGCAGGCATGTTGCAGCTTTCCCACAAGCGACTGGAGGTCCCTTTTTATGCATGACCGCTTGCCAATCCAGCTCGCCACCAACTGCTTCAGCTCCTGCAATTTCTGATCTGGCAGACGAAGCACCATTTCAGTAGTATCCATCTCAATGCCTAAAAATGTGAGGACCGTTGCTGGCCCTTCCAGTTTCTCTATGGCAACTGGAATGCTTAATTGATCAAAGGTCGATAGAAGGATCATTAACTGTGCCGAGCATTCTCCCGTCCCTGGGACCCCTACGATCAAAAAGTCATCCAGGTAATGCATGATGGTGCCAACCCCCTGCTGCTTCGCAATCCACTCCACCGCATCTGCAACCGCATTGAAAAATTTTGGTGCCGATTGTAATCCAAACGGTAGGGCAGTATCAATATACATGGCACCCTCCCACAACATCCCCAACAGCCACCAATCCTCCTGGTGCACTGGGACAATCCGGTAGGCACTGCGGATGTCTACCTTTGCCAGTAATGCCCCCCTACCCTTCTCTCGCACTGCATACACTGCATCGTCCACCGATACATACGACAGTGAACAGAGGGACTCCTGAATGCCGTCATTCACGCTATGGCCCTGTGGGGATGACAGGTCCAGGATAAGGCGCCATTTACCCGTGGACCCTTTCGGGATGACCCCAAAGCGGCTAGTGTGCACCATTGAAAATTGGGATTGGTCCAAAGGGCCCAGAACTCTTCCCTCGGCACATTCTCTAGCCAAATACTCCCTTATCACCTCCGGTCTCTGCAGTGCTGACTGCATGTTCTTTGTGACCTTTTTACAGGAACTGGTAGTGTATTGATACCCAATCCTAAATCCATTTCGAATGCCCTGGGTAATGTAGGCGACGAACTCCCGATCTGGGTGACCCCTCAGGCATGCCTTCCATACTGACCACTGCAACGGTGAGCTAGATCCCCTTTTTTGTAGCGGGAGACCCCCTGGGACTTCAGGTCGGCATTTGTCCAGTGCCCCAAGCTGGGCTGTATACCTGTACAGATCTGACCCCGTGGGAGGAGGGGGGGAAGAGAGAGAAACAAAGGCGTGGGGTCGTAAGTGCTTACTCTACCCTTAGGCCGGGGGGGGGGGGGTGGGGGGGGAGGGAGAGAGGTACCCACCCTTTCCCTAGGTATTTGTCAGCAGGGAAGGCTGCTGAACCCTTTAATCAAACTGCATAAGTGATACATGTAAACACGGCCTCTATGACTGTCTTCGTGCTAAGTCTGTCCACTGTCAGCGAGTCCTCGAAGTTCCTTCAATACGGCTTCGGCCTATCTCCCACAGCTGGCTGCTGCTTGATCGGTCCTGCTGCCGACCTGTTCCCCTGGTAGCAGTCTGCTGCTGGGTGTGGCCCCCCACAGGTGGCGCATACGTGGCGGTAGCGGCAACGCCGGAAATAACAGCGCTTCTCGTTCCACGACCTGCATACCGTATCTTGGTATTTGGCCCCACTGCCTCCTCCTCGCTTGTCCGGCCCACTCAGCGGCCCCTGGGCAAAAGCTACCACCGCTGACTCTACTGCCTTAAGCCGTGACGGGAGGTCTGGGTCCGTCTCCGTTAATATGGAACATTCCTTTGACTCATGTGATACCGATAAGCAGAGGTCGCATCTCTTTGCTGCTTGCGCTTTCCCTGTGAAGCACAGTGCGTACAAGGATGGGTTGATGCGCGACCATGTTCGATTGCCACTGACCGCCGCCTGTCGACGATATGCTGCGTCATAGCGCACCCACGCAGTCCCCGTGTAGTCTTCGCTTGCCCTCACTACTGCTACCATGTATGCCATCAGTTCCGGCACCGCCTCTGGGTGCTTTCGGGCAAGCACCCCCACATACACTGTGAAGCACTGAATCTACGCGTTCAGGCTTGTGACCGGCCTCTTGCGGCGGTTCCCTGACGGCCGCTGGCCCGATTCCTTCTCCTCGGCCTTCTGCCAGAACTCGGGGAGTAATTCCGACATGTCTATGTACTCCCAGCGGCAGATGCGGTCTGCCAGCTTATGGGGCATGGGAGGCAGCGCTTCCTCGACGTACACCCCATGCTTTGTGTCTTGTTTGCTGAAGTTACTGCTGTCGGGTAGCAAGTTCTGCCACAAGGCGGCCAGCGACAGCTCTGGCTGCCGGCCTTCGGCTGCTTTCGGATTCACTGTGGGAATCCCCTTTAACGCGTCTCCAGACGGCATCCCGCCGAGACCTGCAGCCATAACCAGTGTCATTTATTAGCGGCTCCCGGGCCCCTTCTACTTAAGCTCTAGCTGAACGGGCCGCCGGCCCACTTACTTATGCTCTGCCAGCCTGGGACGCGTACCCCTTCTTTTTATTATGCTCCCGGCGGTCGGGCCAGGAACCCCCTCTAATATGCTCTAGCTGAGGGATGGGTGTTGCATGGGGCGGGGTTCCACTTCTGCCCAGCCCTCCTGTCCGGCCCCGCCCGTACCCCCCGGTAAGCGGCCCCCGTTTTCAGTTTTTAGTTAGCGTGGGGGCCCCGCGGGGGCCCCCGTCATCCCGATAAATGGGAGAACTACCTAGCCACCTACCGGTATCCTTCGACGACGTGGGGGGAGCTTCTTCCTTGTCCTGGCGACCTTCGGTTACCGTCGCCGTTTGTTTCGCCAGCTCCTCCCGGAGCGCTTCTTTGACCAATGCCGCTACCGTCGCCTTCAGAGTTTCATCTTGGGGCTCCTCGTCTGCCATCGATACTCCGGTTCGCTCGATAATCTCCTTTGTCGGTAATCTACTCGCTTCAGGTGACCATGTCTTCGACGAATTCTTCGCTTCAACTGGCTGTCCTCTAGCTCGTGGCTTGATTGGCGCCTTGTGCCCTATCGTTGTGTGCATGCGCTACCATGAGGCCCCGCCTCTCATTAACTTCGGTTAAAACTTCCTCTTAACCTCCAAAAACACCTATTAGTAACTAAAAGAATGTCCTGTAGCACATTAGCAGTTCTCAGCTGTACATGTGTATACTTAGCCAATGTCCAACAATGTTTTTGACAGTACCTGTATTTGTGTAACAATTGTCTTTTCTCTACTACGTTGTATGTAGATGAAACTGGGTTCAGTATGAAGATGCTTATACAGTTTGATGCGGAGTTACTCATTGGCCAGCTGTCCTATAAGCAGCGGGCAGAAATCTACAACATGGTCAATGGGTGCGACACAGCAAAGAAAACAAGAAAGGGAGATAAAGACAAAGATGGTGAAGGGACAAGTGCTGCAGTGGTTGTTAGGTATGTTGCTTTCATTCTCAAAAGTATGGCTATCACACCAATCAAGCTCACTTTGTTGTAGTGATACTACTCACTGTACAATTCACTTGCTGTATTTTATATGTAAAAAGAAGAATTGATTCTCTACGTACTGACATCTCTAATAGGGACCTGAAGGAGAGGCAACAGCTTGACCAGCGTAGATTAGAGGCTGGTCATCTGAAATACGCATATTATTGCAGGCTGCATCTCGCTATGTTGACCACTTCCACCCATCTCAAATCCCAATGCACACTGATCTGATGAAGATGTTAGAGCAATATACCCCCATCTTGTATTCAGCTTTTCAAGCCCGCTGAGTATTTTTTTCCATTTGCATCAATTCTGACATTACCGGGTATGATACAAATACAAACACACACAGCACATCAGTGTAATGTCCCTGGCTGTGGAAGTGTGATGGTTCTCGATGGAAATATGAAAAACCACAGAGATGTCTGCATGGCCAAGGATGCTGGCTTCATAGAGTTTGATGGCCTTCCAGGTAGTTTGTGTACCTGATGATGTGTTGTGTACACAGTTTCAATGCATTTTCTTTTTATAGGGAGCATAAAAACAGGGTGCCAAGCTACATCTGAACAGCGCAGTCGTTATTGCAGTCAACACAAGTTGCAAGTTTGTAACTTGACAACAGGCTGTGAAGATGCTGAAGCACAGACTTTGGATGCCGCCTTTGGTCCGTCTGTTCGTACGAAGAAGGGTGACATGGCAGCAGAAATGATACTAGCTACCAAATCAACACGTACACAGACATACTACAAGGTATTAGCACCGAGCCCTGAATGGGTCACCACCAGACTATAGGTTTACTAACTACAACATGTTTAACACTTGTAACTGTAAATTGTCACAAAAGTGCATTACCAATGTTTGCTGTCTGCTTCTTACTTACTAGTATTAGCATCAGAGACTCCTTTGTTGTGCTCTTTTTCAGTCCTAGTATGCATGGTTTTGTTCATTTTTAAAAATGGGAGGGGGGAGGGGGGAGGGGGCACATGGCCCGCTCTGCATAAATGTTGAAGTCATGCATGGCATATATTATATGCCTTTGGGATCATTTGTGCGTACAGTTGCCCATTCCCAAATGATAATGCAGGTGCTATGGCTTGGCCTTTCTGAGAGTGCAAGTATGTGGAAACCAGAAAGCTGTTTGCCACCGAACCTCATTGCAGACTTCGAGGCAGGATTAGATACTGAAGCTGAAGCTTTGACCGAGAGATCGTACTGTCATTCCTCTACCACACTGACAGTTAGTACACATTCTCTAGCTGTGAAAAGGAGAAAGACAGAGAGGTTGTACAAAGATGACCTTGAAGGGTAAGAGAAGCAGTGGGTTATGATATAATTGTCACTGAACAAACACTATGTATATTCCAGGGTGTTCAAAGATGAGACCTTAGCACCTGTACTGGACTGCAGAACAGAAAAGGACAAGGGAATTCGTTTGAACCGTCGCAGTGCTGGTAAGTAGCTGAGTTGTGGATATAATAGCGCTAGCCATCATTTGATCACTATATCTTTACAGGGATTCTGGCAGGGACATGGCCTTGTGGAATTATAACACTTTTGAACGAGCTGTTTGTGGCTGAGTCCAACTCACAGGTGTATGCACACCTACACCAGAAACTGCTTCTCAGATGAGTATGATTGCATCACTATTAACACTTAGAACGCGGAGGGCCAATATACCAATATATTGGCCCGCTAAGTATACGTGCATAGCGCGGAGGGCCAATATATTGGCCCTTCGCGCTATTGGCTTGTACGTCTGTATTACGTTTTGATGAGCTCTGATTTTGAGTACTGATAGTCAGCAGGGGAGTTCCCCTGTCTATAATCAGCTTTGTTGACGTAAGCTCCAAACCACGAAGCACTACAACCGGAAATACGGTCGACCATGAGACGTAGCCATGGCTGCCGATCGAGACAAGCGCCTAAAACGACGCGTGGACGCCACTACTGTTGTTTCACGCTGCTTGTGTGGCTGCCTATGGTTCTCAGGACTACATCTGTATCTTTTTTCGCCGCCTCAGTCCCTAGCAGGGAACTGGATCGCTTGAAATTGGTGGAGCTACTCGGGTAAGTATGAACCGCCTATTGTAGCCCGCTTTTTACAGCTCTGTTAAGCTTTGTGAAGCTTCTTGAAGCTTTAGCATGTGTGATTAAAGTCACTATAAGCTTTCTCAAGCACAACTAAGCGTATAGAATAGTTTCTAGCGTCCTATAAGCTGCCTTAGCTGGTTTATCGAATATTCAATTTAGTTTTAATTAAATTCCGCGCACACGTAAGATTACGTCACAAAAAGGACGCGGGCAATGTGTTAATACTTCACTCAAGGCAAGGCTTCCACTTACTGTTCCAGCTGTCCAGATGGGAATATTTGTACGGGTATACCAAATAAATATAAACTATTCCCTCCTTGTTGATCCTGCAGAGTACATTTGCTATGATGATGGCTGTCATCTAAAGAAGTACGCTACAAATGCTTGCCGTCGAGACCTAACTCCTACCAGCCAGTTACTATCAAAGGTAACCATTGCCATCGATAAGATGCACATGGCTGGCCACGTTGATAAGTGGTGCAAGCAGAACTGTGATCCTCACAAGTTTGATGACCTTGATGATGTGAGTCGATACACTTGTATGGCATCTTCATAGCATGACGTGCTGTATACATGTATACAGCATCCATTGCCTTCCTATATATGTAGGTGGATATTGAAGTGTGTGAACAGACCTTTGCTTGACTGTCACGGTATTGCAAGATGACCCGTCGTATGAGCTGTAGCACCTTTATTTTCTTTCTTGTATATATTTGTGACCCGTCGTATGAGCTGTAGCACCTTTATTTCCTTTCTTCTATATATTTGTGACTTACATAATATTAGAGAGATAGAGAAACTCAGGCGTGGAAAGTATATGTGATTGTAGTACACCCCCAGAGTGGTGATCACTTCACACACAACGGTTTTGCAAGTACATGTAGTCAGTCACATTTGAAGGCTATATCAGTTACTGCTTGTATAATATACTCATGTTGCTGCCGTAGCGCTTACGCCATTGACCACGCACCCACATACGCAGGCGGAGCTTGAAAGATCTCCAGTCAGAGGACAAGAGCAAGAGCAACCAGATGTCTCACCATTACCATCCTGATCGCCATATAATTTATTCTTCCTAGTATCCCAGATTAATAAAATAAAACTCTTAACTAGCCTTAATAAAGCCTTAAAATCATATCTTTCCCAATTCTCACACCCTAAAACAAAGCCCGTCCTCTCGAAATTATTGAGTGCACTAAACTCTTCAAAACTTCCACCCAACAGATTGTCTAAGTCTTCCATGAAAGTACTTCTAAAAGTATCATACGCAGGACACTCCCAGAGCACATGTACCACACTCACATTCATCCCCACACAACTTACACTGCCTATCATCATTTTTACCCCGCTGCCTTCCTAACTCTTCATTCAGACCATTAGTACCAGACCTAAACTTAAACAACAATCGTGTTCCTGGATCCCCAACCCCCTGCAAGTAATTTTTAAATTCTATTTCCTTACAAAAAGACTTGTAAAGACTAAGTTTAACTTTACTATTTAAGCCATCATTAAAATCTTTACATTCTCTGTATCTCAATGCTTCATCTACTCTCTCTAATCTTCAGCTAGTATATAATTCCTGACTGTCTAGATTTAACTGCAGCAACAATTCACTAATTACTTTCCTCCAGGTCTTCCTCTGCCTACCCCTACAATCCTGAACCACTGCCTTCACTAATTCTGATCCCCTCAACCCGAGTCTTCCATTGGCGTACCCTTCCTTGAAACCCATCTACTTCTACACTTAAGGCTTCCTGATACTTCTGTCGCACTTCCTCGTCCTGAAACAGCTCAATGCACCATTTCTTAATCACCCGCTTCTGTTGTTTAGTGGTTTTTACAGTCCTACCCATACCAGAAAGTGATTTTCCTATATCCACTGTATCTACCTGCACACTCCCTGAAACCTGCAACAAGTTGGAATCAGTAACTATATAATCAATGATAGACTTCTGCTTCAGAGAAGGTCTAGCTCTAGTCCACTGCGGTTCCACAGTGAACTCACGACCATTACAGACTACAAGCTCAGCCTCATTTAACCCTTTAAACCCCGTAGACGTCTACATACGTCATAAATATTGAACGCCTATATTACCGTAGACGTGTGTACACGTCATTGAATATGATCGAGACTCTACCGGAAAGTGACGCTCCAGGGAGATCCCCACTGTGGTTAGTGACGCTCCAGCGGACAGATTCTTTCATTTTAGCACTATTTTCAGGGACTTACCCAGGCAGATCACGAGAAAATCCGCAATGAATAACATCTGTTCACGAACCGATAAAATATAGAGCAGAATTCTAGGCTATTGTACGGCAGTAGCAGTTCGAAAATATGGCTAGCTGTCTCCTACAATACCGCTGCAAGTCTATGGACGTCTTGCTTGTCCTTCAGGGCGTCATTCCCAGAAAGTAAGTGGCGATGATATTTAATTATCGTTCGGTATCGAAAATCCGCTGCCGCTTGGCACTTTCCTTCCGTCAATCATGCTTGAATCCGACATCAAATGAAAGCTTGGGAGCTCTACTCTTCAGTTCTGTAGAGAGTTTAGTCCAAGTCATCCCCCGTCTTTCGTTACAAAGCCATAAACCGAACATACTACCGTCCTCGTGCCGTAATTAAATTATTCTGGTAATTGACTGACGTAATGCGCATGCGCAATACGGGGTATAAAGGGTTAAAAAGGAAATCAACCTGTTACCACTCGCATTGCATTTTCCTTCATCAAACATACCTATTACATCATCTAATTCGGAAGACTTTCCCACTCTGGCATTAAAATCTCCTAAAAGCACAACCTGACCCCTCTCCTTCATACGAAGCACATCCTCTTTCAATGCACTGTAACTACTTTCAATAACAGAAACATTTTCACTATCTGTAGGCATATAAACACAACCCAAAAACAAAGTATTCCTACCTCTCTCTCCTTTCACTTTAATCCACATGCTTTCTTCATAATTCACATCCTTAATAAGCTCTACTCCACTGGCTAAGCACTCCTTTACCAAGAATCCCACTCCTCCCTCTCCTCTCTTACTCCCAGAAGAACCTTGCCTAGGCTTCCCGAACCATTTGTACCCATCTACAGAAATTTTGGATTCCTCCTTTTCCCATGACTCCTGGCCTGCACAAACATCTATGTTGTTTTTCACTAGGACCCCAGCAACCTCCTTCTGTTTACGCTGGCTACAGATACCAGAAAAATTCCAGGTGGCTACTCGAACTTTCCGTTCTCCCCTCTCAGCTACCCTAACCTGGCTTCGAATCTTGTTCATATCTACAACAGAATTCCTATGCCCTTCACTACACTCAACATCCTCCTCCAAATCAGCAGTACGTTCTATACCAGATAGTAACCCACAAAACCTATTTGAACACTTCAACTGTGAAGGCATGAACTCCCGTTTCACTGACTCATCCAAAACACATCTACAGCCCATCTTCCTTAAACAGCTAGAAATCTCTCTAACCACCCCAACACTAACACCCCTGCTATCCTTGGGTGAGAGAATAAGCCTGACATGATCTCCCTCCCAAGCTACTGTCCCTCTTACCAGGCTCCCTAGACCTAAATCATCCAGCTTTGATCTAATTTCTAGAGTACTCAGATCTTTCCTAAACCCCCACACAATTATATGAGCTCTGTACCCCCTACTGTGATACACTGACCACTCTTGAAGTCCATCTGACTGGAGATCTGGAGCAAGGGCATGATCGCGGGTGGGCATTAATTAGAACACGCCGCACGCAATTAAAAATCTAGTTAGCTATTCGCCGCAGAAACTGCTCCAGAGGGTAGAGATGGACTTCTTCTTGGTCTTCAGGTAGAAATCTTCATTCACAGCGGTAGGATATCACAAATTGAAGGTAACTTGAGCTACTGCTTGTATATTTACTTTAATTCATGTTGTAACTGCTATAGTTCATGTATAGCCAAACAGTATAACATTTTACATGTCTGGGATAGGGGGATCCCTTATACTGGTCCTCTCTGTCCCCTGTGGACCAGGGGACTGGACGGACATGAGGATGATGTGTGGGACAGGGGGGATCCCTTATTCTGGTCCTCTCTGTCCCCTGTGGACCAGGGGACTGGACGGACGTGAGGAATGAGGGTATACACTGCAAAAAAAGTGGCATTTCCTACTGCCAGATGCATCAGGAAATGTGAAGAAAATACCAACCTGGACATTTCCTGATCCCTCTGATACATTTCCTGCAAAGGAAATGTCATGTGTACCACCACATTTACTGCACCATAGATGTCTGCTGCATTTTGGCAGGCTGGAAATGTGACGTACTGCCACATTTACTGCATCATAGGAAAGTTGAAATGTCAGGTGCATTTTGGCAGGCTGGAAATGTGACATGTACTGCTACATTTACTGTACCATAGGAAAGTTGAAATGTCAGCTGCATTTTGGCAGGCTCGAAATGTGACATGTAGAGTCTACTGCCACATTTACTGCATCGTAGGAAAGTTGAAATGTCAGGTGCATTTTGGTAGGCTGGAAATGTGGCATGTACTGCCTCATTTACTGTACCATAGGAAAGTTGAAATGTTAGCTGCATTATGGCAGGATGGAAATGTGAAATCCACCATCACCTATACTGTACCATAGGAAAGTAGAGATGTCAGCTGCATTTTGGCCGGCTGGAAATATGACATACACTACCACCTATACTGTACCATTAGAAAGTAGAAAAGTCAGCTGCATTTCGCAGGCAGGAAATAATGGCATGCTATCATGCACCTCCACATACATGTTGTTTTAATTACAAGTACATGTATGCAGCTGTAGACGTGTAAGCTCATCCCACATACCGGTATAGTACATGTAGCCGCGAGACTACCGGTATAGATGGCTGCATGGGTTCTACGTATACATGGTCGATCATGATCAGGAGCAGAAGAGGTATATAGCCCTGTACAATCATGCATACACCTGCAGGCCTTCCATCCGCAAAAAAAAACTAAGCTATATTGCAGCTGTGAGGGAAGGCCTGCAAGGGTACGAGGGTATACCCTTTACTTAGTTACCTAAAAACTGAAAACAGTAAAATTGTGACATTACTTGATGGCAGATAATAACAATGTATGAATGACAAAAACGTTATATCACTGCATCAAATTGACTATATGGCAGGAATATGGTGTACTGGACATATCAGACATACGGTTTGCTCCTCATACTTTATATCACAATGAACTACATGACTAAACAGCAACTGCACCGGAATAAACATTCCTAAATTACTGTCATACAACTCCTTCCACCACACTTGTAATGGCTTTCCAAAGTTCTCTTTAGCATGGTGTTCTTTAAGCCATGATACAGCAGCAAAAACATGCTGACGTGTACTACCATTATAGTGGAATGCATGAAGTACTAAGTAACGAAGAATCACTGGACGTAGTTTCGTATCAGCCGAAGCATTACCAGACAAAGCCTGCTGGGGAAGGTCGGATGCAAAAATGATAGAATTAGACCGGAAACTCCTTCCTCTGTACACAACTGAAGAATACTTTCTGACAGTCGTGTTAAGATCAATGTCTTTCGATTCGATGGCAGGGTAGAGTGAAGAGTAAATGTGCTTTAAGTTTGACAATTCCGTGCTGCAGAGACTACAGCGAACGTACGACTTGGGAAAGGTAATGCCTGCCCCTTCAGTTACGCTCCAGTCCTCAACTTCATAAGGATGAATTCGGTCAACAAAACTGCCATGCATAGTAACCTGCAATGATCCTCGAAGAGTTGGCTCTAGATGCAATTTGAATAATTCACCAAAGTCTGATTCAAATTCTTGTGGCAAAAACTGTGAGGTTGTGAATAATCGAAATTCTTGCAAGAATCTGTGCATCAATTGTATCTCCAATGAGCGCTGGCTTGACGGGAAATGTTCAAAAATTCCATTATATCTCTCATATGAAAACAGCCAAAAATTGTGAATTGGTCCGTAATCATACAATGATTCCTTCAAATGGCAGTGAAGATGGATATTTGGGGTGATTACTTTCTTCCCATATAGCCTCTCAACGCGACAGCAAAATTGCAGTAGAAGAGCATCAGCTAGCTCTATTTGTTCATTAGTAATCTTCACTTGGCAAAGTATTCTTGAAGCTAGTACAAATAGACCCCAGCATCGTAAATGTTCAGCTGGAAGAATGTCACGTAGAGCCATGCTTGAAAAAAGGTTTGTCCAATTTTTATACTGGTCTGCAGTAAATCCAGAGAAAGATGATGCTATTTTAACTCTTTGAGCGCGGTACTTGATTATTCATAACTTCCGCGTCACGCGGAAGCCAATTTAATTTTTGTCTACGGTGCATGTGCTTGTAGTTTTGTAGAGCTGTAGGCTATTTTCAGTGCTGAGCGGCAACACTGGAAGCCAGGAAGTGTAAAACTATCGTTGTTTAGTGCGTAGCTGGCGTACTAAAGTCCCTACTAATGCAGAAGAGCGAATACAAACGGCAGCACTAAAGCTAACCTTGGTAGTCGCCATTTTCGTGTGTCTGCCCCCTCAACTACAGTGGTGAGTCGCTTCTGTTTCTTCGTGCCGGTTCTGTTACTAAGTGCTAGATCTGTACCAAAGGCCTAGCGCTCTGACTGTAGCCATACTCGGTGTTTTTGGCTTCAAAAGACTTGTAGACGCTACCCGCGCCTTTGCCGCGTACTAACTGTGCTACACAACTAAGCGTCAAGTGAACGCTTTGAACGACTTGTGGCGGGGGTGGAGCTTTAGATCGATTGCTAAAGACTGTAGGGTTATCCCCCTAAAGTGTCACGCGTGCCATAAAATTGGAAGGGTCTGACCCGCAGCACTTATTATGGTGAGCGTATATATACGCTCGCCGCGATACGCGGAAGTTATTTTCGAGTGTATATATACGCTCGCCGCGTTCAAAGGGTTAAGTGGAATTCTGCCAACATAAGGTGGTGCTTGTATAGCATCAACCCGACTCTGGATAAGGTTCATATCGGTACTGCTGATAAAGGATTCTGCAACCCACACATCCTTAAGAAGGCGCTTAGCCGTTCCTAGATAAAGGTTATGCATGGGGTCAATTATGGCCATTCTGACGGGATCAAAATATGGGAGTTTAAGTAAAACTGAGTATCGACAGCCATACTTTGATTCCAGCTCATCACGTCTGGTCTTGGCAATGCACTGTGTAATATTGTTTACATTGTCTCTATGTTGTTGCAGATTTCGCCTTGGCCATTGTGTCCTGTCAAATCCAGAATAGTCTTTTTGGCCGACCGTCCCTGGAAATTCTTTTAGGCACTTTGAACATCCAAGATTAGCAGAATGGCCTAAGAAACCACATACTTTTCTGGATGCCGGTATGTCACACGCAACACAAAGCAAGGCACACCGAATAAGCACACTCTCAGAAAAAGAGAAAACACGCATCTTAACACCTTTCCAGAAATTCAGCAGTTCTTCAACAAGTGGGGTGAGAAAAGCATTTATATCATGTTTTGGTTCCTTTGGACCGGGTATTAGGCCAACCAAAATGACATTCTCTTGCTTAAATCGTACCTTGCGAGGTAAGTTCATTACTGTCAAGTAAATTGCTCCTATAGAATACTCAGTATGTTTGCAGGGTTGAAACCAGTCAATGTTCATCATGATACCGTAAGTAAAGGGATCTGAAAGAAACGGTTTTCCATCATACCTTTGAAAATCCTGCCAAATTTTTCCATCATACACATCCTCATAAAGACTACTTTCCCTACATTCTGCTTTCCACAAATCACACTGCTCATGAAACCCAGGTCTATCCAGTAGTATCTGAAAGGAGTTGTATAACGACATATAACAGTACACTTTCATCAGGTAGTAAACTAGTTTATTTCCCTGTAGTTCAACAGACCTCAGGAGAGGTCCGCCACAAGGGCGTGCAAACCTCGAATTCCGATGGGAACACAACTTGGGTACAACTCTTGTACCAATAGTTTCAGTACAATCACTATACTTGTATACACTATAGCACTTTTGACAAGTCACATCTCACAAAGGCTTCTCCACTGCCACCCAAAAGTTTCTGCAATTGGTACAATGTAAATGGAAAGTGCTGAGATATTCCTGCCAGTTGGGGGGACATTCGGGCAAGGATGGCAAAGAATACAGACAAAAAACGAAGCAGGAGGGCCAAAGCTACGTTGGGCAAACAATGTTTCTTGTGAAGCAGAGCAAGAAAATGAACAAGCCATAGTACTAAGGAACGAGACGAGTCTACATCAAGAAAAGTTTCATCTGGTTTGCCCATGTGGTCTTCAATATCTTCCTCAACACCTTCCTCCTCCCACACTTCAACGTCACTGGGTGCTATAACATACAAGTTTGAGAGAAAACAACATTAAAAAGTATCACGTAGGGATGGATTCTGAAAACAGTAACCAAACAATTTGCAAATCACAGCACATTATGTTCATGGAGTATCGTCCCTACATGTTTTCAACCACACACACCACAATCCCCTACCATTTATTAACCACAGCGAAACACGGTTGGAGTTGAATGAGCGTGAGAGGCAAACCTCTCACTGCTTCTCATACCAAGCATACATGAGGCGATAGCAATAAAGGTGAGGTGCTTCTAACCCTTCACAAACAAGAAAACTGCAACCCATTTTTACACTGCAGAGCAAGCACCCATCACACACAAAGAACCCACCGCCTCTTCAGCATCAACTTCCTGAAGGGGTATGTATGTGTACGTAGTATCCGCCCACTTGAACGCATTGCAAATGCAAGATGCAAAGTGAGGATACGAGGTACATGTAAGTACATGTATGGCCTACTTTAGACAAGCATGTAACATCGAATGGTTCCCCGCCCATGGGCACTTCCTATGTATTCTACAATCAGGGTTCTGCCCACACTGGTCGGGCCTAACCACCACTCAGCTTTTTCTACCACCACTCAGCTAAAGTTTAACTCTATTTACAGTACTATTAATATGGGAGAAAGTCAGTTTAGCCAACAGAAGTGTCTTGGAGATTGAAGTTTGACCACCACTCAACGTCTCCTAGGCAGAACCCTGTACAATGTACTCTCCATTGTAGCTTGCTCATACTTCAATTCCAACCGTGAAAGCATAATTACGCATAAGTATACAAATATAAATCTCTTACTTGTAATGGTTTCCATTTCTGTAGTAGGTCTGGTTGAAACAAAATCATGGTTTCCTGTTGAAACAGAACGAATAGAGCCATTCATGAACAACACTGCATGAGCGTTCAATTGAACATAACACAACGCACCAAATTCCAAATCTTCAAAGGGCTCCACTTCACCATCATCCAAGTTTACAATAGGGGGAGCGTCTATGCCATGAGTCTGAGGAGGGCAGCCCGATGAAGTTGCATCTCCATCTTCATTGAAATCCAAATCATCAACAGGAAAATCACCTGTACCACAAACAAACTTCGTTTTATTAATGGGAAACTTCTGGAGCATGCACCAGCTAAGGGGTAGGATGCTATAAAGTAGGAAAGGGCTAAGGGAAACCGCAGACAGCAGCAGTACGTTCTTGTGGAGCGTTAATTAGAAAAAGTATCGTACGAAGACTCAGAGAAGAGACTCACAGCCGTCCAACTCTCTTCTCTTTATCCACTGGTCGGAACTGCAGTCGTAATAAATTCGTCTGTGAGCAAGGAACGTTTTTCTTGATACCCAGAAACTGCAGTGATTGCAGTACTGTTTTTCCTTTCCAGCCATAATTAGTGGCGCATTAATAAGAGCGGATACGCTTAGAATGTGACATCGGAATGAGATTCTGGTCCACACGTGACTCGTACATTTTAGCGCCAAACTTGGCTGAGATTTGCTGTAGCTGTTCCCTTCGAAACCGAAACGGTCAAGCATGGATATATCGGATGCAAGTGACGTTGATCTCTTCGACAACGAGGAAAGGGCTAGTTCGCCAGAGATACCTGTCCAAACCTCGAAGTCTTTCTACGGCTCGACTAGTATGCGACGCGGCTCTTCATCCCATTCAGGCGTCCCCGTCACCCCAGCGGCCGAAAGCAGTAAGTCTGGGCAGCAACCCTTCACTGGGCATGTCGACTGTAATCAGACTCCACATGGAAAAAGCAAACAGCAGAAGCAAGTTCGTAGGGGGACTCCAAGCAGTGGGGTACACTCTGAGTTCTTGACACGGTCATGCAGCAATGAAACTCCACAGCTGCCTTCTGAGTCCCTCAGTAGGCGTATCCGTAAGCGCGATATATTCCGCTCAAGCTACAGCGATGAGTCCAGTGACTCTGAAGAAGACACTGTACTGAGCAAAAGCAGTCAAAAGAAGAAAAGAAGTGCACATGGGGACATCCAGGAAAACCTTAAGGAGATGAAAGGCATGCTGAAGATGTTCTGCGAGAAAGTGGGAAAAAATGAAAGATGCCTGAAAGAGCTTCAGAATCTTCAGCAGTCCAGGTTAGTGGAATGGTCTTTCCCATGGCAGCCATAGGACTTCCCTGGGCATGCAGGGCTGTTCATTAATGCTTTTAAGTAAACCACAGATTGGTTACAATGCAAACTTTGCGTGGGTACAAGTCAAGTACAGTAGTAGGGTGTGTTGGCTGTAAGCTTTATTTGGCTTCATATTAAACTAACCACTTTTTTTTCTGGAGGGCCAGTTGCTTTTCTGTACTATCCAAAAATGATTTTTTTGTGTTCCTATCCTATTAACTTGGAATACGGTGTACAGGAGTGTGGTGCTAGCCTATTACTATAAGAATTACTCTCATTGTATAGGCAAACTCCCTCAAGCTCCTCAGGTTGTGATAGCAGTGCTTCACTCAAGCGCCGAACTATTCCCCTAGTCGTTCGTGTAAGTTTCTCCTCTTTTGAGTACATACTGTAGAAATGAGTAAGTACAACTCTATTTTCTTGAGCACTGTATTTGAGGCTAAATGGTAAAATTTCGGTATGTTCCTTTCTAACTGTTTACCTGCTGATTCTCTATATTCACTGCTATACTTAACATGGTAGCGAAAGAGTAACCAGATGCAATGCCACACCAATATCGCGTTGTGAAATTCCTTACCCCTTGTGTGTTGCCACTGGCCTGTGCGTTTTTCTCTTTCTGATTATTTTGTTGCTGTGTATTCCCATCCGTAATGCAGCAAGAGGTCCGGAAGGTGTACACTACATTAATTGATGAAGATGACGATTTTGATGGCTGGTATTTTGCTCTTGGGTAAGCAGTGATTGGTGCTTTGCATTTCTTTGCTACATGGTTGTTAGTACAAATTAATATTAAGTTTGCACCTTGAGTACCTAGCCTTTCAACTTAGTTTCAAACTGTGGCTTCTTACTGCTACTGTGAATTGCAGTTCCCTTTGAACAGCAGCAGCAGCAGTAATTGGAGGTGTTGTGTTAACAGTTGAAAGGAGATAAGAGGCAGCTAATTTGATTAAATTGCTGCAGCAGTCTGATGGCAGCTGAAGGTGTTCAAAGTGAACTGAAATCCACAGTATCAAAACAATTGGTGCTCAGTATAAAACTTTGACACATGTTGACCCTTTGTGTAGTTTTGTGTAAGCATATTCTCCTGGTATTGGCCCTCATGATTGAAAATTACCAGAATTGCGATGTACAAATCTGAATGCCCTAAAGGTACAACTACAGCTTGTATGTGATGTGATGTAGCTGTTATCTCACACATCTTAGTGCATCCATAAAATCAGCTGAAAATCAATCAGTGGTCTCAAGGCTTCTAAAGGAGGTCAAAGGACTAAACCCAAGCTTTGATGGAGCTGATATTCGAGGTTAGTTGCTCTTTTGCTGCTCTTTTGCTGTCTGTAGTTAGTAATCAATACTGTATTCAATATTCTTTGAACATTAGCATGAAGTCCTTGCCTTAGAGCTTTGTTTCCTCTTGGAGAATAAAATGGGAAACCTGCAAATATCTGATGTGGTCATTTACAAGGCAGCTTTGAACTAATGGTAACCACATTATACCTTCTGATCCATGTAGCGGCTGCATATTGTTTTTACAAAACAAAGTGTGAAGAAGAATCGCTCACACGGAATGGCAAAGCAGAGTCTATGAAAATCACCAGAAGGCGTAATGAGCGAATCACCAGGGTGAGTTAATCAGTCAATGCTGACAGTACATGTACATTGCACAGTGCATAGGTGACTCATGCTTTGTGGTGGTACTGCCGTCAGTCTGATATGTCGGGCTTTGTGGTGGTATTGCCGTCAGTCTGATATGTCGGGCTTTGTGGCGATATTGCCGTCAGTCTGATATGTCGGGCTTTGTGGTGGTATTGCCGTCAGTCTGATATGTCGGGCTTTGTGGTGGTATTGCCGTCAGTCTGATATGTTGGGCTTTGTGGTGGTACTGCCATCAGTCTGATATGTCGGGCTTTGTGGTGGTATTGCCGTCAGTCTGATATGTCGGGCTTTGTGGCGGTATTGCCGTCAGTCTGATATGTTGGGCTTTGTGGTGGTACTGCCGTCAGTCTGATATGCTGGGCTTTGTGGTGGCATTGCCGTCAGTCTGATATGTCCGGGTTTGTAGTGATTTTGCTGTCAGTGTCAGGGATTGTGGTGGTGCTGCCATCGGTCTGATATGTCAGGCTTTGTGGTGGTACTACTGTCAGTCTAATGACAGTATCAGAATACCACTTGAGGTGAAAACGTTTAGGCATCTGATTGCGGAGAATTAGCATACCTTCATTGAAGCCGCTAAGTCCCACCATCTGCAGTGACTGGAGCTGATGGTTATCTGATGGGTGTTACTTTAAGGTTGTAGAAGACTCTTCCATAGAATGGGGTTAATTGCTGTTTGGGAGAGGGGGGGTTAATTTTTAACACATGGGTGACCAGCAACCATGATATTTCCCTGCAGAAGCGGAAGGAGAGAGAGGCCGCCATACTAAAGAACAGTAGATTGACCGAAGACCAGCGGGCTAAGTGGCTCTCAGTCATGACTAATGACTATATGTCCTCTGAAGAGAGTGAAGAAGACGATGTTATGACTATCCACCCCATCCCATGGAGGTCCGAGCATGTGAACCAAATGTTCCAGAGGATTGATTCCTTCTGCAATAGCAGGAAGTCACCTCAAGCAAGGAGGCAGATGAAGCAGAGGACCACTGGGAGGCCTTCGAACCGCACTCAACCAAGCTCCGCCCCAGAGTTTGCAGTCCGGGCCTCTTAGCTCATCTCAAACCAACGGACAAGGTGATTTTTCGGACTGATTAATTTATTTACTTGCTGCTAATTTATTTTACCACTTGATCTTAAGCTTATTGAATTGTCATCACGGTGATTATGTTGCAAACTTGTATTTCGTTTTTGTATCATGTTTATTATTAATCATTTCATACGCGTTTTTGAAGTATTAATACTCATTGACATTTTAGCTGATGGAAATGTGATGTGGAATATCATTCAGGAAATGCATCAGAAATTTGGAACAGGATACATAATATTATATGTAAATTTCAGCTGCTGGAAATTTTGTATGCATGGAATGTCAGTGTTAGTAAATGGCTTGGAAATATGGAATGTCAGGAACAGAAAATGTGGTAAGGCATATGACATTTTGGTGGTCGTGGAATCTGATATTTTAGTGCCCGAAATGTCATTGGTCATGTAGAGGTAATCCTCTAGAAATATGTAATGTCAGCAACAGGAAATGTGGGAGGGAATGTGAAATTTTGGTGCATCAGGAAATGTCACATTTTGGAACAGGAAATGTCAGCTTTCGTGTACAGGAAATTGCGCCCTATACTATACCACCCTGTATCAGGAAATGTGAAGGAAATTTACAGATTTCAGGTAGTCTGACATACGGCTGGGATTTGGGCTGACAGCCACCTTTCATGCACCAATACTGCAGAAGGAAATTCAACTTTTTTCCAGTGGTAGATGTCTAGGACAGGGGGGATCCCTTAGACTGGTCCTCTCTGTCCCCTGTGGACCAGGGGACTGGATGGACATGAGGAATGAGGGTAGATGTCTGGGACAGGGGGTATCCCTTATACTGTTCCTCTCTGTCCCCTGAGGACCAGGGGACTGGACGGACATGAGGAGTGAGGGTAAATGTCTGGGACAGGGGGGATCCCTTAGACGGGGCCTTTCAGGTCCCCTTTAGAGACAGGGCAGATATTGGGAGTGAGAACATGGGGGAGATCCACTGTACTACCTCTCTAGTCCTCTGAGGACTGTAGGATGGAACAGAAGGGACAAGGATATTGATGGCAATTCTGGACAGTACTCCACTACGCAGCTGGATCACCATGGCAGTGCTGCAGGCTGGGCAGCTTGTCTGCGAGGAAAGCAGGTTCTTTTGCTGGAACCATAATATCTGCTCATCTATGTCTGCAAAAATAACTGGACCAAGATCCAAGATACTCATCTTTATAGCGTTTGCTGCGTTCGTTTTACCGTGCTAGCGTATGATTGGTGAACTTTGCATGAGCTACGCCCACATGATTGCTGCAAACGTGCAATGCCCACGCATGAGATACACCCAGAGTCATAATGTGCCAGTGCCCGGCGCTAATTGCGCCCATGCAGTCACGTGACCACGCCCTCACACGTGCATTACTTGTATGGCTTTCCGCATCCGCTATGGCGTCTGGTCCGTCTGCTATAGTTGATGCCTTTTTTCTATTATCAATGGTGGAACTAGTTGCAGGACTAGAATATACTGCTTAGCCCTTGGATAGTCCCGAAGTGAGTTCAGTGGTATGTAGTTCTTGAAGTGTAATTACATGAAAACAACTCAGCCTACAGCTAACTGCTAGACAAGCCTAGCTCTGACGATGTGCTTTAATTAGGGTCAGGGCACTTGTAGAGGTCATGTATTTTGGGTTTTGTAATGTTACGTAACACTTACCTTGTACTTCGACCTTTTCTAGCATGGACTTAATTTTTAGGTAGCACGGCCTCATGGTTGACTGACATTGTACTTGTGTATAGATCATTTGAATAAAGTTGGCTAAACCCTAACAACTTCAATTGGTGACCCCGACGTGCGACTCCAACCGCCACGCTGTCTCGAGAACGACCAGAGGAAGCCCCAGATACCGGAACGACCGTGGCAGCCGTCAATATCAAGATTCCGCCATATTGGGCCTCAGATCCCCAGGTATGGTTCGCCCAAGTTGAGGCTCAGTTTGCCACGCGTGGCATCTCTGCTCAGAAAACCAAGTATGATTACGTCGTTGCCTCCTTGGTGCCGGAAATAGCCACTGAGGTCCGCGATCTTATCCTGACCCCGCCTGTCGACACACCGTACGATACGTTGAAGGCACAACTGATCGGCCGTACCGCCGCGTCCGAGCAGAAGTGCCTGCAGTTGCTGCTGACCGCAGAGGAACTCGGTGACCGTAAGCCCTCACAACTGCTACGCCGGCCGGATGCAGCAGTTGATGGGTGACAAACGCATCGATGACTCACTCGTTCGTGAGCTCTTTCTTCAGAGGTTGCCCACCAACGTGCGCATGGTTCTGGCATCCGCAGGACCCACCATGGGTCTCAATGATCTCGCTCAACTGGCCGATAAGATCATGGAGGTCGCTGTGCCCTCCGTCGCTGCCCTGACCACATCCCCGTACGCCGCAGAGCTCGACCAACTGCGCGCAGAGGTAGCAGGCTTCACCAAGCTCGTCAAGTCCCTCTCCTTACCAGCGCTCAGGCCGCGAGGGTCATCTCGACGCGGTTCCCCTAGCCCTTCCAGACCACCTTAGCCTGCGGTACGCCGGTACGGGGAAAAAGCGCAGAAGTGCCGCCCACCCTGCACAAAGTCGGAAAACGGCTCGGCCAGCCGCTGATGGCGGTGAGCGCTGCTGGCCACACCCAGAGTCGCCTATTTTTTGTTACTGACTACGCAAATGGTTTTCGTTTCCTTGTAGATACCGGTGCTGAAATCAGCGTCATTCCCCCGTCACGCACTGATCGTCTGCATCGACAAGGCAATCAATTCCTGCAAGCAGTCAATAACACGTCCATCGCGACCACATTTCAATGGGTTTTCACTGTCGCTGACATCAAAAACCCCATTCTCGGTGCCGACTTCTTGCAGCACTTTGGCCTCTCGGTGGATGTTGGCCGGAAACGTCTGTCTGATGCATTGACACATCTCAGTGTCAACGGTATTGCATCTCAGACCACCTCGCCTAGCCTCACACTCCTACCGAAGAAACCGGCAAACGAGTTCCAAGCTATCCTCCTTGAGTTTCCGACCTTGCTGCGCCCCCAGACTGGTGATTGCGAAGTCAAGCATGGTGTCACACACCACCTCCAGACGAAAGGCCCACCTGTCAAGGCACGAACTCGACGCCTGCCCCCAGAACGCCTGAAAGTGGCTCGACGCGAATTCGAACATATGCTGCAACTTGGGATAGTCCGACCCTCCTCTAGCACTTGGGCGTCACCTCTCCACATGGTCCCTAAAAAGGCCCCAGGAGACTGGCGACCGTGCGGGGATTATCTTGCGCTGAACAATGCCACCGTTCCTGATCGATATCCCATCCCGCATATCCAAGATTTTACAGCAACACTGCACGGAGCAACCATTTTCTCCAAGCTCGACCTTGTCCGAACGTACCATCAGATTCCGATGGAGCCAGACGACATCCCGAAGACAGCAATTACCACCCCGTTCGGCTTGTTCGAATTCACACGAATACCCTTCGGCCTTCGAAATGCGGCCCAAACCTTTCAAAGATTCATGGACGACGTCTTGAGAGGTCTGCATTTCGCCTATGCGTATGTTGATGACATTCTCATCGCCAGCACCAGCAGAGATGAACATCTCCATCACTTGCGCCTGGTCTTTGAACGCCTCAGCAACTTTGGCATGGCGGTCAACCCAAGCAAATGCGTGCTGGGCATGCCAGAGTTGAACTTTCAAGGCCATCGCGTGGATTGCCACTCTCCCACCCTGGTGTGCGGGCAACGCAACGCCTAATCACCAGTCGGTATGTTTGGCCTAGCATCAATAAGGACGTGCGGAACTGGGCCCGAGCCTGCATACCATGCCAGAGATCAAAAGTCCAGCGACACACAGTAACACCGCTGTCGACATTCGCCGCCCCAGATGCGCGCTTTTCAAAGGTACACATTGACCTGGTGGGTCCTCTTCCCCCGTCGCAAGGCTACACTTATCTCGTAACTTGCATAGACCGGTTCACTCGCTGCCCCGAAGCATTTCCGATATCAACCATAACGGCCGAGACTGTCGCACGTGCGTTCGTCACGGGTTGGATAGCGCGCTTTGGCACTCCAGCCACGCTAACTACGGACCGAGGTTCACAGTTTGAGTCAGCATTGTGGAGGGAGCTCATGGGACTCCTAGGAACAAGCCGTATCCGTACTACTGCATACCACCCATCCGCCAATGGGATGGTCGAGCGTTTTCATCGACAACTTAAGGCAGCCCTTAAAGCCCAACCCTATCCAGATCGTTGGATGGAAGCTCTCCCAACAGTACTCCTGGGGATTCGCACAGCAGTGAAACGTGACATTGGCTGTAGTTCTGCGGAGTTGGTTTATGGCACAACATTACGGCTGCCAGGAGAGTTCCGCGATTCCACCTTGGATACCTCCACAGCTGATCCGGTCACCTACGCAACTCGCCTGCGATCAGCTATGCAACACTTTCAGCCCCCACCAGTACGCACCCAGGCAAATCGCACAGTGCATCTTGACAACAACTTGCGTACAGGTTCACATGCCTTCATCCGCCACGATGCCCGCCGTAAATCTCTACAACCTGTTTATGATGGTCCGTTCAAGATCCTTCAGCGATCGGATAAACACTACACTATGGATGTGCATGGCCGTCGTGAAGTCATCTCCCTTGACCGGCTCAAGCCTGCACATTACGACCCTCCACCCGACTCAGTGGACTCTAAACCCGTTACTCCCACGCCCCCCTCCGTTGCACTCTCTCCTTCGTCACCGCCACCCTGTGTGACTCGCTCAGGCCGACACGTACATTGGCCTCAACGTTTTCTTTAACTTTATCGTTCGTCTCCTCACTGGAGGGGGAGTACTGTAGTGGTCATGTATTTTGGGTTTTGTAATGTTACGTAACACTTATCTTGTACTTTGACCTTTTCTAGCATGGACTTAATTTTTAGGTAGCACGGCCTCGTGGTTGACTGACAGATTGTACTTGTGTATAGATTGTTTGAATAAAGTTGGCTAAACCCCAACAACTTCACACTCAGTACATGGAGTACGGTAATACTCCATATGTAGGGATGGCACGGGAAAAAATGGCGGCCCCATATAACGCGTACTAAATTATACGTTCAGAACTCGGCTCTGATTATAGTCATAAACTTTTATGACCCAAACCATGACAACTCGAGTGTTTTCATCAGCAACAGGACTGTTAGCAGTGGTAGAAAGCTTCGCTTCAGTACCATACGGAGGGGGGGGGGGGCAAATCGACTATCTATTCGTCTTTGTTTCTTTCTTCAGCCAGGCTAGCACAATGATGGCTGAAGCAATCACAATGATTCAAGCACGAACAAGCTGGATATTCTCTGGGGTATTGCACTCATAGCATAGCTTTTTCAGAGAAATCGAATAGGTTCAGCAGTGATTCACGAGTACTCCCAAGTGGATGCTTGCCGTTCCACACCATTTAGTGACTAGTGTTCTGTTCCGTTTCGTTCCGACTTCGCGTGTTCGTCTATTTAACGCCTACCTTTGATCGTGCCAGCTGTCCGGGTGGGCCTGAGATGTGTAACATGGGACTAAATGCGTATATGTTTGAGCACTTATCATTTCCTTCCTTATTATTATTTCTTGTATTACATCATTTGTGATAGGAAGCACTTGGTCTGATTGAAAAAAATGGTGAAACTGTGGTCAAACCTGTTCACGTACAGAGCGTGCTAGCCGAAAGCAGCGTCGCAATTGGAGGTCCTGCCGAGACCATAGTGCGAGGATCAAGTGGATTGTGCGTAAGGCTCACTGTCATGCCGACGAAGGTTGAACTAAAGCAAGAAATCGAGGAATTGTCCGGAAGCCATCGACAGGCCGAACCGAAGCAGTACGAAGCTCTGGAGCGAACAGAGTGAGTAGACTTGAGGTCGGAAGAGCTGCAAGGCAAGAATGAGCACCTACAAAAGAAACTCGAAGCTTTTGAGAGCCACGAGGCAACCGGCGACGGGGAGGAGTCTACCGCGGTAATAAGAGTCACATGCGGTGGCTGGAGGAGGAGCTAGAGAAGGCGCGTGACGAAATTGATCGTATGGAGTGGCAACTAGAAGTTGTGTGCAAGGATACGAAGTTGTGTGTTGCCCGTGCCAGAGAGGGAGTGGAACACAAGAAAGAGCTGGACCCGAGATGAACTCGTTGCTTTGTTAAAGGAGAAGGTACAGCAGCTTACAAAAGTTTAAACCTCCTCAAAGCCGGCACCGGTTGTGTCCGTCTCAGGGAGCAGGTCGGAGAGCCCTGTGGTTTCTGTGGTGACAGCAACAGCAACGAAGGTCTGCGAAGAGATCTCGAAGGAAAAGGTCGCAGCAACTAGCAGCAGGAGTACACGGATGACTCTGCCGACGTTGTCCCCCTTCACTGGTAAAGACAGTAAGGGTGATGGAGAGTCCTTTAATCGATGGATATGACGACTAGAGAGACATGCTGAACTGGAGCAGTGGAGTGAACGTGAGAAACTAGTGTACCTGGAATTAAGGTTGAAGGGGCAAGCGAAGCGATTGTTCGAGGTGCTACCCGATGAAGTGAAGAAGAGCTACAGCTCTGCAGTGAAAGGCCTGAGGAAGCGTCTACCGCTTGTCAGAAGGGACGCTTTATTGTCTGCCCAACTGAAGAAGCGGAAGCAGAAAGCGGGAGAGACCGTTGACCAGTATGCACAAGACTTCAAGAGATGATGGCCAAGCATACAAGAGAGTTTGGTCCGGATTGGGATTTACAACACACTTAGCTTACCGTTCAAAGCCACATGCGTCCACTGGAGAGTCACCCTTTAGTCTTATGTATGGGCGAGACCCTCGTTTGCCTACGGAGACTTGTCTGTCACCGCCACGGTTCAAGTACAATGTGGAAATGCAGGATTACTGCAGTGACCTGCACCAGGCAATGAGTTCGATCTGGCAGGCTGCCAGGAAGAGTGTCGTCGAAGCCCAGAAACGTCAAAAGAGACAATACGATAAGAAGGCTGTGAAGCACCACTATCAAATTAGAGAGAGAGTCATGGTGTACATGCCCTGGGAGAAAACTGACAAGAAACGGGAATTGGCCCTTCCATATTATGGACCTTACGGGATCATTGATGTTCTCCCAAATGGACTGTCTGTAAGGCCAGTCGACAAGGTGGATGAGAAACCCATCTTGGTAAATGTTGATTGTGTCACACTATGTCCGCAAGAACTGCTGGATGAGACATGGCTGGGTCCAAGGAAGAGACGTTCAGTTCGCATCCACAAGCGAAAACAAAAGTCGAAGTCCGTTTCACAACCACAGCACTGATATGAACTCCGATCCCGAAGTGACGTGCCACATGAGGACATATACTAAAGTAGGGAGCGGGTGATGTAACAAGAGACTAAATGCGTATATGTGTTGGAGCACTTATCATTTCCTTCCTTATTATTATTTCCTGTATACGTCATTTGAGACAGGAAGCACTTGGTCTGATGGAAAAAATGGTGAAACTGTGGTCAAACCCGTTCACGTACAGAACACGCTAGCCGAAAGCAGCGTCGCAGATGCATCTCCTGGTTCATCACTTCATATGTTACACAAAATTGTAGCTACAATACACTTACTCACATGGCTATGTTGGTTGGCCCCATTCCAAACGACTTCAGGCCAAAGGTACTGACTGTTTAAGTGAGGGGGTGTCTGAAGAGTCGGATTTACTAGTCTCGTGGGCCAGACCCACAGGTCTGGCCCGCGAGACTAGGAGTTTACTTTGGTGTCTAAGCATTTCTGTCTGTCTTCGTTATGTATTGTGAGCTACTGTTGCTCACTTGCTATGAATACAAGCACAAACAAACAACCCTTGGAAATGAATTTTATCACATCCGGACAATCCCTACCGTCCAGACACCCCCTCACTTACTCTACTATTGGGGACAGGGAGCTATTCATCTTTGTGACAGTACATATTTATCTTTGTCGTTGGTGATAATTTGCAGTTCAATATCATGGAGTACGTCCCTACATGACTTGTTTTTGCACTTTTTGGCAAAGTGCTTTTTCTGTCACTTGTTTTGGGGTGTTTTTTGGGAGGTGGTAACAAATGTGTAGGTGTAAATGTGTGTGGTGTAGGGATGGTGTTGGAATGAAATCTGTGTGAGGGTGATGCATGTAGTATAGGTTTAGATTTGTACCCCAGTGAGCACCAGGAAGGCGGTTATCTGCATGTGCATGGGGGAAAGGTCTGTTTGTCAGGGTCAGCGATGTAACTGGCATGTGAGGTTGCCTTTTTCTTGTCAAGGTCGGCACTACAGCTAGCACGGGAAGCTGCCCTAGCATTTATTATGGAGTAGCTAGTACCGTACTCTACGATATGAATTATCTCCATGGACAAAGATATGTACGAATTTGCATATTCTAGTGTCACAAAGACGAATAGCTGACTGCCCCCTCCAATACAGTAAGTGAGGGGGCAACTACATGGTCCACCATGTAGGGGTTGTCCGGATACAATAAACCTCACATTCTAGGCTTTACTGCCTGTGCTAGTATTCATAGCAAGTGAACAAAAGTAGCTCACAGAGACTAATATAACGATCGGTCAACTGACAAAAGTGAAACGTAAGTGTCACGTGACCGACTGCGCGGTATCGCAGTCTGACAGAATGGCCGCTCAAAAGCCTCCCGTTGCTCGCTCGTCAGAGTGTCCGCTATTTCCTAATGCTAGCACGACGACACGAAGGCCCGCGTGAAGCATTTTCACGTTGAATCGCGCCATTTCATGAGTATGCGCGTAAAAGTGAGAAATGGTCACACTCGATTTTAGCGCACAACGTAGCACAACAAGCACTTGGAGCAAGAACTCGCATTCTACAGCCTTAGCAAGCCTTGGTAAGCGTTTGAATTACAAATCTGCACTCGTTCGTGTGACTTACACCCAGGGGATGCAGCTCATGCCTGGACAGCTGGCACGATCAAATGTAGGCGTTAAATAGACGAACACACGAAGTCGGAGCGAAACGGTACGGAACAGTAGTCATTAAATGGTGTGGAACGGCAAGCGTCCACTCAAGAATATTCGTAAATCACTGCTGAACCCATTCAATTTTTTTGAATAACCTATGCTACGAGTGTAATACCCCGCTATCATCGTGCTAGCCTGGCTGAAGAAAGAAGAAACCAGCAACCAGAAAGATGTACCATTAGCCCCCCCCCCCCCAGTGTGTTGTGTAGTACGCAGCAGCCACAACGATCATATCCTGTTTACTTTGCGCATGTATTGACCTCTGTACTGATATATATATTCATAGCTTCCTGTACAGATATAACAACCACAAAATGTCGCTCTCGTGCGCTAATGCGCTAGTCCGCGCTGCAACTTGTCTGGTCGGTGTTTCCTTCTGGTCTTCTCAGTTTCTGTAGGTTCTCTGTGTCTGTGACCCGTCTGTGCATCTCCAGAGCCTATTCTATACTGTAGCTACTGCCTATTAGTCATCATACTCCGTGCTTTAGCTAACTACCGTGCTCAGCCTGAAAATCACAAGTTTACAACGCTTTTACAAGTCACGTGACCTAACACGTGTTTCCATGGCAACGCATCGTGCCTAGCGCCTCAGGGGATTTCCCTCAAGGCATTCTACAGTGCAGTAGGGCCTAGCAGGAGATAGTAATAATTCAGATTACTGGAGGTAAGCTCACAGACTAAAATAATATTCACAAATCTAGGAAGCCAAAGGGTTAAATCATTTGAATCGGACCGTCGTCACATGATTGGCCGGCTGAAATGGCTGCTAAACTGCAGCTAAGAAACTTTGCTTTATGCGCCACTGTTCCCGTAGGCTAGAGAATCTGCTTTTGTGCTGATTGAAGCTCTGATGGAAAGTATTAGCTACAACCGAGGGGGAATGACGAACGGATGAGTCCTGTAAAAGCAACGGCGAGTTAAAGCCTGCTTGGAAGTGTGTGAAAAGCATTTTTGGATAATATCTTGAGAACAACACCTAGGATTTTTGTCCCCTACCGTTTAAGGTTAGTCAGCTAAGAAACCGTTTGAATTGCGTTACTTTGTCCTAGCTTTACAGGATCAGTGGCACATTTTGTCATTTAGTGTGGCCAAGGAGCTTCACTTGTGTGGGTGTGGCACGCTTGCGGTTTGTGGTTGGAGGACGGGGCTAATATCAAAGTGTGAAGTAAGAGTGGTCTATTCAGGCATCTAAAAAAATCTTCAGAATTATTGTTTGTCAGATGGAGTTTTGAATGTGTACGAAAATTTAGTCAAATTCAGCAGGACCCATGCCTTACCGCACCTGAGTAGCAAGATTTACATTTTCAGTACCGTAGTCAAACCTTAACGTAGTAGGACATCCTGCTAGATACCGTAATGCTACAATATTTTGAGCGAAAGAAACCTGTGAGTGTGATTTTACCATTTTGCGGCCAATTCAAGTACTTTGCAATCTGTTCTTGGCGATTGTGGTGACGGCATTCCCATTTTTGGCCAATCTCGGCTGAAGTGGGTATGTACCTTACCCTTCTTGGCCTTCTGTTGGCTGGCTTGCTTCTCCAACGCACGCTTTACACTTGTTCGCTTTGCGAGTTGCCATCGCTCCGATTGCAGTGTCCTTGCGGCTGGGACTCGTAGTAAAATACTGCCGAATACTCATCTTGAAATAGCTACTGCTGTAGAAGTATGAACTTTACCTACCACCTTCGCTGTTGCTTAAGGCAGTCCATTACTGCTGCTTCTCCTTGGACAGCTATTGATTTGATGTTCGTTAACCGCACTCACTAAAAACCACACCCACAAATTATTGTTTACTGTTTGCAATCTTATATTTGCAATGCTGTAAGGACTCGCAAAATTTGCAAAAGTTCATCCAAAATATTGTAGCATTACGGTATTGAGGAGAAAATTGAACATAATGTGCAGTTTTTGAATGTTTAATATAAATACATGTACCTCCACAAGACTCCACACACTCCAGAAAAAAAACGTGCAACAACCTATGGGGTGTGGTTTGTTAACTTCAATCACAGCAATTTTCTGGAAAACCTACATTGTAAAACAAGTTGTATTATCATGCAAAGTTAAGAGTACAAAATTATTATAGCTATGTACTTACCCATCTATACAGCCGTGGATACAAAAGCCATATGGGGACAACTTATCGTGTCCATCTGCATGCCACGTATAGTACCACCAACAAGTTAGTATAATATTTACATGGCATGCACTTTCCGTGTACCTTACTCCTATGAATCCTTTTCTTCGCGAAAAGTCGAACTCTATACTCAACTCCTGCTGTGTCTTCCTCCTAAGCATTTGCATCAGTGTGTCCCTACATGAATGCACACATACATGTGCAGTATCACAACCGAAATGTACATGTACACAGAGTGCATAATAATCAACTCGTCTGCGTGCTATATACTAGTTAAAGCATCGCAGCGGGAAATATTGCACGAGGGCGTGGTCGAGGGGCGAATAAAGCACGAGGCGAAGCCGAGTGCTTTATTAGTCTCGAGACCACGCCCGAGGGCAATATTTCCCATAGTGCACGAGCGTAAGCGATGCTTTAACTGGTTTAGTGTCATTTACGGAGCGATTCAAATCCAAGAAAATGGCGAGCAAAGAGTTGGTTAGAGGAGTAGTGAGTGCTAGTTTGCTGAATCCCTCTTGGGATGATTTGACCAAATTCGTCGAGAATCCGGATTTTGACTTAGGCATGGGGGAATGGCTGTCTGATCCGTTACCTGCCGACTTTGAAGGCATGTCTGCCTGGATGTCCAGTTTGCCTGATTTGAGTTGCATCACGGATATGGATGACGGGATCGACGAGAATTCTAGTAGCGCTCCAAAGCGTTCACGGCTTTCCTTGCCGAAGAAAGGAGTTCCGATTTTCAAGGAGGTAGGAATCGTAAACCGAGTACTAGTAGGCGTTTTGCTCAGCCCATGGAGTCTCCTGAAAGAGAGAAGGCGGCGAAAGGAGTAATTCCAGCGAAGACTGCAGCCAGTACGTAGTGGGCTTTGAAAAATTTCAATGATTGGGTGCACAATCGTCCATTTGTAGACTCTGCCGAAGCCATTCCAAGCAATCTTTTGAGCAGCCACGATGCCGAGCTCGTTTGTAAATGGTTGTCTCGTTTCGTCTTGGAAACGAGAAAGTCTGATGGCTCACCCTATCCTCCTGCCACTCTAAGGTCTCTAGTGAGTGGACTTAACCGTGTACTGCAGATTAAGAAGGCTCCTTTTTCTGTGCTGGACAAATCCGACCACAGGTTCCGTGATTTTTTGAAGACCCTGGATTCTCTCAGCAGTGAGTTGCACAGACAAGGAGTTGGTGTATCGAAAAACAGTGCTAAAGTAATTGATCCCAGTCATGAGGACATACTCTGGGCGAGTTCTCTCCTTGGTTATTCTTCCCCCAAGGTTATTCTTCCCCCAAGGTTCTTCAGCGTACTGTATTCTTCTATGTGGGGCTCAATTTTGTGCTTAGGGGTGTACAAGAACAATACCACCTTTTACCCTCACAATTCAGCCACGTACCACAAGACAGGAGTATGTATAATGAGTCCGTGTATTATGAATACACTGAGCTAATAGCAAAGAATAATCAGCATCGATTTAAGGACATAAACATGAAAAACAAGTGCACTCGTGCTTACGCTCTACCAGGGAATGAACGATGTGTTGTAAAACTTTTGGATGCATATCTAACTCTTTTACCTCCCAATGCTCCTTACTTTTATATGCGAGTTTTGGATGATGCAGATCCCACAAAGCACTGTGTGATGAAGCAGCGGGTTGGCATAAACTCACTTAAAAACATCCTTCCGGAGCTATCTGAGAAATCTGGTGTGGGGGTGCATTATACAAATCACTCACTTCGAGCCACAGCGATTACGCGCATGTTTAACAGTGGAATTCCGGAAAAGGTAATTGCTGAAACATCAGGACATAAAAGCACAAAAGCGCTGAGATGCTACGAACACACATCGCAACAGTTGAAACAAGATGTAACGAAAGTAATCAACAGGTCGTGTTAGGTTCCAACCAGTGAGTGTACAGCTACCGTTCCTATGTCAGAGCCTGAGTGTAAGCCTGTCATTTCTCATTTGAAGGAGGAAAAGCCTGAATGTAAGCCTGCAGCTCAGTCTATTCCTCAGAGCTTTTCTGGCAGTTTTACCAACTGTACTATCAACATTTCTCTCTAACTTTTTTCCCCATTTGCATGGCTGTTTCACTTATCTTATTTTTGTGTGCTGTTTCACTCAGCATTCTGTTTGTATTGTTGTCACTGATACACTTGTTTGAGTAATGCTTTGATTTGAATTCACCAACAATTACAGAATTGGTTGTAGAGTGTAGCTACAAGTACATAAGCTGCACTGGCTAGTGGTGCACTTTTGTGGATTCTGTTTACAGTTAATTGCTAATAGTTCTCAATTACCTATGACCTGTTCTTTATTTTGTACTTCCTGAAAATAGAGCACAGTGTGCACATTATGGAAAATAAAGTACACTTCGGTACTTTGATTTTGAACGGCTTCATACACTAAAATACGGTATCTATCCCTCAGCAACTTCCAAATGGCTCGGTATCCTTGAAGACTATCAGATGACTAACTAGCATGTGCTGAAAAAGGAATTACTGAAGTAACAAAGTAATCAGTAGAGTAATTGTGAAAGGCTACACAGGACATCTCAATATTATAGTACCTGCACGAGCATGATGCTGATGTTGACATTGATTGGGGCGAGCCGGAGCGAGCCCCACACTTGTTATAATAACGCGTTTTTCTCTATCTATCTGTCTGTCTGTCTCGTATGTCATGCCGAATCTCCGTACTGTTCTATTTATTTATTTTTATTTTTGCGCATGCCAGTGTCCAGGCCATGGATACTTTGTCATTCGTAGAAGTTAGCTAAGAAAGCACTTAGTACAGCCATGGATACTTCGTCGTTTGTAGAAGGCACTACAGCTATGGATTCTTCGTCGTTTGTAGAAGGCACTACAGCCATGGATTCTTCCTCCAGTCAGCTACTACACTCAACTATTGATAGAGAGGAGAGGCTCCGAAGACGGCGAGAACGCGAAAGGGTTCAACGTGCTTCTGAGACGGCAGAACAAAAGGAGACAAGGTTTGTAGAATTATATGTTAAGAAATACCAACATTCTGCCGTGGTTGAGGGCGGCTAACATTATATAGTATGTGTATCTGTATTGAAAGATTGAGAAGGCGAAGGGAGAGAGACAGGGCTAGACGCCATACTCAGACTGCTGAGCAGACAAAGGCTAGGCTGCAGCGCGACAGAAAGCATCATAGGGAGACACGATCAGCTGAGACTCTAGAGGAGACAGAGGCTAGGCTGCAGCGCGACAGAGAGCATCATAGGGAGACACGATTAGCTGAGACTCCACAGGAGACAGAGGCTAGGCTGCAGCATGACAGAGAGCATCATAGGGAGACACGATTAGCTGAGACTCCAGAGGAGACAGAGGCTAGGCTGCAGCACGACAGAGAGCATCATAGGGAGACACGATCAGCTGAGACTCCAGAGGAGACAGAGGCTAGGCGGCAGCACGACAGAGAGCATCATAGGGAGACACGATCAGCTGAGACTCCAGAGGAGACAGAGGCTAGGCTGCAGCACGACAGAGAGCATCATAGGGATAGCTACATGGAACATTCTGTTCATATTAAGATGCTGAAGTTTCATGCACATTTTGCTGCACTGGAGTCGATGAGATGTAGCGTCTGTTCAGAGGCACTTCCTGGTATGCACCTGTATGCTGGGTCAACTGAGTGCTTACGCTGTAGCCGGGACAAGCGTATGCCTAAATTGTACTCCAGTGGCAATAACATGAACCCTGGCCCCATCCCAACACAACTGCAGGTGAATATCTCTTCCAGGGTTTGACTCAAGTAGAGGAGATGCTGATTTCTGCCGTTCTGCCCATCATGTCACTCTACCGTTTACCGCATGGGCAGTATGGCTACAGTGGGCATGTCATCAATCTACCACAGGATATTGCTGCATTTGCCAACAGCTTACCACAACTCACCAGTCAGCTTGATGTAATAGTCGTGAGGAAGGAAGGAGCTACCAAATCTCACTGATTTTCGTGTCCGGCGGTCAGTAGTACTTCATGCACTTCAGTGGCTGCTTGCTAACAACAAGTACTACCGCAACATTCGTGTTGACCCTAATGCCCTTGCACTGCTCCCAGAAGATGGGGACTTGACAGCCATGTGCTCTGTGACACTGCAGTCTTCAGTTGATGATGAAGAAGTGCCATCTTCACAAGAGGTAGACCCCCACGATGCCCACCTGACAAGAACTTTTGTTCCCATGACTGCCAGGAGGTCAACAGAACAGGAAACCATTAGGTAGTCAGTGCATGCTTAGCAGTCTACTCAGCCACCTGCTGCTCCCCCAACAGTGTCATGGCCTCCCACTAGTGGAACTCCCATCAATGAGTTCAACACTGAGGGTTACATCACCCGTGCCTTTCCAACATTGTTTCCAACTGGTGCTGCTGACTTCGTTGCTCCACGACCGCATGCAGTCACCATTGGTAACTATGTGAAGCATCTTATGATGTATGAAGATGGTCAGTTTGCCAGACACCCTCGCTTCTGCTACTTCGCTCTCAACACTGAGATGTATTGGTGTGCCCTCCAGACTGGCCGCATCTATGTTTGCCAGCAACCTCATAATGCCCAGGTGTCAGTAGAAGAGCTACGCGACATGGTTGGCCGTGAAGGAGAAGCCTTTTCCAACCGTGTGCTGCATTATGCTACTAGTCTACGTGGGACAAGACAGTACTGGTTTCGACAGCGGAGTCGGCTCATTGCCATGGTAGACACCCTCGGGGTCTACCTACTTTTTTCTTCACGCACAGTGCAGCCGATCTCCAGTGGCCGGAGCTTGCTCGCCTCATCTGTCCAGACAACCCTGACTCCAGCTCCAGCCGTAACACTGCATTGCTAGAGAACCCAGCTATCGCTGACTGGTTCTTCCATCATCGTATCCGGAAGTTTATTGAGGTCTTCTATGTTGGTGTACTTCATGCCACCGACAACTGGATGCGCTTTGAGTGGCAACATCGTGGTAGCCCTCATGTGCATGGCCTGGCTTGGCTTCCAAATGCACCTAATGTAGAGCATATCTTAACCTCACCTGGTGATGACACTGATGCTGCGAAAGAGCTCATCCATTACGTGGATAAGACCATCAGCACTGTCAATCCAGCTGTTCTACCTGACGGTAGCAACGTAGCTAATGCTCCAGCACCCAAAACACAACCTCACATCTGCATCCAGCCCTATGCTTGAAGACTTTGATCAAGACCTGGATGACCTTGTGGCCACCTGTCAGCACCACACACGCTGCTCGGCTGCTTACTGCCTTCGTACTCGTGATGGTCAACAGAGGTGCTGTTTTGGGTACCCAAAGCAACTACAGCCACAGACAACCATTCTGACAGAAGATGGAGAGCCTACCCTTTTAACCACACGGAATGATGGTCTTATCAACAGCTACAACCCTATGCAACTGTCTGCATGGCGTGCCAATGTAGACATGCAGTACTGTGTGTCTCGTCACAGAGTGATTGAATACTGTGCCAAGTACGCCACCAAGTGTGAACCCAGCTCCCAGCCACTCAAACAAGTCTTCACTACTATAGTTAGAAGTCTGAATGATGACAGCTCCTCTCTGAAAGCAGTACAAAAGCTTCTCATTAACAGTGTAGGAGAAAGAGACTACTCGGCTCAAGAAACCTGCCACCTCCTACAACTGCCGACGTTTTGAGCATCCCGGGACTTTATCATGCTCAGCCTGGATGGATCTCGTGCTGTAGAGGCCCACTTGGAAGAAGTCCAGCCTGCTACCACACCGTCAATACTGGACCACTACACTGGTCGTCCCACTACCCCACAGCTCAATGTCATGACACTCCTTCACTTTGCTCAGCAGTACACCATGCCCAAGGAGTTAGGCTCGAATCCATCCTGTAGAAGGAAGAAAGTCGTGGTCATTGTTCGTCCCTTCTTTTCTCCTGACCCTAATGGTCCAAAATATGAGCAGTATTGCCGGCAGAAATTGATGCTGTACAAGCCATTCCGTAGACAAGAGGAGCTGATGTCAGAAGACGTACTCAGCTGCATATGGAAATTCCTTCCAATCTGGCAATGTGCCCAGTTCTCTTGAAGATGACATCCACAGATTTGAGCAACGCTCTCAGCAACCTTCTGAGGATGACAACACTGAGGTATTTATAATGTTTAGGTCTATACATGTACATAACATCATCACTGCGTTCTCTCTTCTGGTACAGAATGAGAACCTGCATGAGTGAGGCCTCCCTGCTACTCAGAATGGTTGTCTCTGGAACAGCCGGGACTGGAAAGTCATACTTGTTTCAATGTCTGAGGCTTCTTCTCCAAGACCGAGTTCGTGTTGCTGCACCCACTGGAGTGGCAGCCTTCAATATCGATGGCCACACCCTCCACTCCCTGCTACACCTACCAACTAAGGGTGACTACAAAGACCTTGACGGAGAGCACCTCCACCAGATGCAATAAAAAATATGGATTACCTCATCATCGATGAGATGTCTATGGTAGGAAGAAAGATGTTTGGGCAAGTGGATAAGCGTCTTCGCCAAGTGTTCCCCATCAAGCTGATCAGCTGTTTGGGGGATGCTCCTGCCTGCTGTTTGGGGATTTTGGTCAGCTTCCTCCAGTTATGGATCTTCCCCTGTACTCTACAGTGTCTTGAACACCCCTGTCTGACCTTGGCAGTGCCGCCTACCAATGATCATGCAGTTGTCCTTACCCAAGTTATGCGTCAGTCAGGACAGGATTCCAACCAAGTGCTGTTCCGCCAGATCCTGCTTCGCTTGCGAGATGCTCAACTAACTACTGATGACTGGAAGCATCTGATGAACCAGACACCTGCAGGATTTGGCACCATTCAGCACTGCCCTTCACCTTCACCCTACCATTGAAGCTGTTGTAGAGCACAATATCACACAGCTGCATGCCAGTGGCCAACCAGTTGCCACCATCAAAGCTGTCCACACCGGATTGAATGCCTCCAAAGCTTCACCTGACGATGCTGCTGGTCTGCAGCCAATCATATGCCTAGCACATGGCGCTCATTTGATGCTCACTGCCAACCTCTGGGTGGACGTTGCACTGGTCAATGGTGCAATGGGAACAATTGTAGCCATTTGCTACTGCAGTGGTGCAGCTCCACCTGCTGTACCAATTGCCGTTATGGTACGTTTCGACTCCTATTCAGGTCCCATGCTCTCTGATGGCACAGTTCCTATCACCCCCATCCGCCGTACTTGGTCTTCATCTGGAGCCCAGTGCTCGCGGCTGCAACTGCCTTTAAAGCTAGCCTGGGCTGTCACTATCCACAAGGCACATGGCCTCACACTGGACAAGGTGGTCATTGAGGTTGGAAAGAAGGAATTCTCCTCATTAACAGTTCATCTCTTGCCCTGACCCTTTCCTTTTCTTCCATCCAAACCCTCTCCCTGACTTCTTCCGCCAACCTCTGCTTTCTCTTTCTCCAACTTTTCCCTGTTCTGCTCCCTCCACTGTCTTCCTCCTTCCTTTCCCACGCTCCAAATCTCTTTTTCAACTCCCATAAATCTCTCTCAATGCGGTTTACACGAACACTCAGCTCTTCATGATCCCTGCCCCTTTCCCTCCTTTTCTCAACAGCCTTCTCCCTCTCTTCAACTAATTTTTCCTTCTCAATTAATTTCTTAAATCTGTCCCCCCAGTCAACCGCGTCAAAAACTCCGGGGCAGTCATACGGTCAATCGATGACACTTGCTGGACACAATCAGGTAACGTCGATGAGTATCTCTAAACTTACTGGACACAAACAGGTATAAGTTCAATGAGTATCTCGAATGGACACAATCAGGTACGTAAATTCGCTCGCACGTGTATCTCAATCCTTGTACGCATGCGCAAAACAACTAGCGTACCTCGTGCTGTGAAATTTGATTTAGGACGACCACAATGCCCTATAGCTAACCTGCAAGTATATGTGAGCGGATATAAGAAAAGGGCCCACTTCGCGCATTAAAAAATGTGCGTACTTAAATGACGCGTATTTCAGCAATGGTAAGCGCGATCTAAATGAAACGTGGGTTGTTTTTACATGAGGCGTTGCTGCAGCAACAACCCGGAAATGAAGCCATTCTGACGTACCATCACGAAGATATGGGGCGGGGTTTGCGGCATTCACGAAAATGGCACTGCTACCGAGGTGCGTATCTCAGTCATAATAAGAGCTGCTGACTTCTAGCATGGGATATTATTAGATGAAGGTTAGTACTGGTATTGTTGAAAGAATCATCCCGTTCTGACCACTGCTTAGTGAGATATGATAGTTTGAAAACTACCAAACATTACAAAAATGCGCGAAGTGGGCCCTTTTCTCAAATCCGCTCACATATGATCTACTAACTGATAGTCCACTCTGTCTTTGGGTACGTGTTACGGCATTACCCACCATCATGTGCATAAACAACCCACAATAATTACACAGTGCCACATTCCTTTACCTCAGGACCTTTCAACACATAGGGCAGAATGCATTATGGCAAATACTCACTCTCATGCACTCCTCTATACACTTCCTCATGCCCCTTAGAGACAATAAATTAGAACATCAACAATTCATCATCAATCAATTACAGAATAAATAATGACATCAATTATTATGACTACAGAAAACAATAATGACAAAATCACAATAAATGTCACGTGTAGCTACATGTATACTGCAGAATGTGAAACAACAAGGTACAGAAAATCAATAGATACTGATCTGGTATGACTGATACAGAGCCTTGCAGATCAAAATGATGATTAATGATAATTAAAGTTAGCAGGGGAAACACAAACACAACTCGGCCTTAACTTACTCCTTCCTCCAAATTGCAGTGATCATGTACTTTGGATTATAAAAGTAAAAACTGAAAATCAATAGATACTGATGTGGTATGATACTGATACACAACCTTGCAAAACCCTCAGATCAAAATGATGATTAAAATTAGCAGAAAGAAACCCAAACACAGCTCAGCCTTAACTTACTCCTTCCTCCAAACGGCAGTAATCATCAGTCTAGAATAAGACGTCAAATTTATTACCGAATCGCCGGCGGTCACGAAAACGTAACCAGGAAGTGCCCACGCTCATTATTACGTGCGGCCGCATCGTTGACGTAATCATTTTACCTAGCCTCGAGGCAGGAGTTGAAGAATTGCTGCTGTAATGCCCACATGAAGGTACTGAAGTAGTTGCTATAGTTGTAAAATAGTCGAATAACAGGAGATAGAGTGCTAAACGGGGGCTAGTGAGCAATGATACTAAGAACGGACTTGCTAGTCGAGATATCAGGCTACCATCAAGGCAAAGCTCACTTACAGTGGCGGAATCGCTCTGAGGAATGCTCTCAACAGGTTTGCAACACGCGTAGAGGAACGGTTCATCACCTTACAGCTCGTTCTTGCAAGATACAGCTCCGCAAATACAATTCTGACGGCTACATACGCTAATTAAAGAGCACTACAGGGTCGCGCGCGCCGCAGTTGCCTAGGTAATCGTGACGGTATGTGTACACCCACGCGGGAGTGTGAACTTTGAACTCAAAGCTTGGGGGGTCCAGATGTTCGATTTTCATCCCTTTTCCCCCCAGATCTTCCAGAATCGCGATCGTTTGCATTCCAAACCACTTGCATCAAGTAGTTCACGTGGAAAGCAACATTTGGTACGAGTTTCGAGGTTCTCAGAGACTTTGCACCGGTTTGTCCAGAAAATGGAAGGCTGAAAATGGCAGCAAAATGGAGTCGGTAAAAACTGTCATTGAAGACGAAGTAGAAGAGCTGCGGGAAAGATCTTTTGCAAAAAAGAGTCTAAGAACCAGTGCATTATTTTCGCTGTAGAGTCGTATCTGAAGCGCTCCTAGTTTCCTCGGTAAGCCTTGCCCGTGTTTCTCAATTTTAAGCCTCAAAATTAAATTGCCTGTATCTCAGCCATTCCGCGGTCGATTGACTCCGGACTTGATTTATCGTACGATTCAACCTGTGCTTGTTGGGGCTGTGCTGTAATCCCAGTGCTGGCGAGGTTTGCACCACTTTGTCCAGAAAATGCAAAAAGATCACTTTTTTCTGATAGGCAGCCGCTTTTTGGTCGTAGGGCCCCGAAAAAGGCCGAGTTCACGCTAATGCTGGGTACCATCGGAACCAGCAAAGGTTGAACTTTCATGCAATATGCGGATCTTATGTAGATACGCTTTCTTCTCCGAGATATGAACGCAGACGCGAAGCTCCATTTTTGGGCCTTCCCGCCCCGCTGGCGCCGCCATAAGGCCCCATATAAAATACGTTTAGTAATAAATAATACACAAACGTGACGTCTTATTCTAGACTGTCATGTGCTTTGGATTGTAAGAAAGCGAAAACTTCTTGCTTCTAGCAAATCAAACTCAGTAAATTCAGCAGTATCACTTATCTTGCATAGTTCACTTTTAAAACCGTGCAGCTCAATCTTTTCATTACTAGAGAGATCTTTCACTTCCAGTATTGCTGAACACATACATGCTGCATCTTCTGCCTTCTGTATCATTGCACATTTGCTACAACGAAGAAACTTCCTTCGGGATTCATCTTTGATTTACATGATGAACACGACTGATACCTAACAAAGTGCTTAACACTACTAACCACAGCATCAGCAATGTCCTTATCAAAATGCTTCTTCAACTCTCCTTCATCATAGTCTTGCTCAACACCTTCCAAACCTGGCACTTCTTTCGTCTCCCCCCCTCTCTAGGAAAGGACAAACTCTTCACTCCACCATACCCACGAACTAGCATCTTCGAAAATTGGTATGAATGGTTTTCTTCCAGTGTACCAATCATCTCCTCCCACAGTGTCTGCTTCACAGTACCAGATCGATCATCGATTACGACATCTTGCTTACGCTTTCCAGTGCGCACAGTAAAAGGGGAGTGGATTTTAACAACCAAGCCTTCAACATCTACCCGATCAAAATTTGCACAATTCTCAATCTCACTGAGCATCACAACACTAGCCTCTACACTTGGAAATCAAACTTCTTTGGTGACCCTTCCAACTTCGAGCAATTTTTCAAAACCACTTCAAAGTTCCCACTGTAAGTGGAACTCCTAACCTCACTGTCAGAGATTTTCACAGTGGACTTCGTTGATGCAAAACCCTTCAACTGCTCCATCTGTTTCTTGCGATAGCCCCAGAGTAATCTTTTTCTTACCGTCACCGACCTCAGCTGTAAAATACTCGGAATTCTTCCGGCTTTTCTTGATCGGTGACACGTTACTTGGTACGCCCAAAATCTCGGCTGAACTCTTACATTTGCTAACACTCTCCACGTCCTCAAACTCGTCAAACAACCTCTTGCACGCCATCTTTGCTGCTATAATACTGCCACGTGGCAAGGTTTGAAGGTTGATCAATTACCGTCGCGATACCTAAGCAATCAAACTGACGCGGAGGCTCGCCCCACGATGTCGTACATCATCCTAGTAATATAATATTTGCTGGCATATTAGGTATAGTATTAAGGTTTGCTTGTAACATGATTGATGCATGCCTACATGTATATACTCAGCAAAAATATGCCAATGGAGAATATCTTTTCCTTACACGTATAACAACCCTCGAGCTGTTTTCAGAAGGATCGAATATCGGTGTAATCAAACCAAGCCTTCGATACTGCTGCTTGAGCCACGTCAGTCTATATATTATGCAATGAGATATGAAAAGTACTAGTAATTTAATAGCAAAAAGTTGCATGAGCCACAACCAGATACTATCCATGGTCACAAGCCTAGTATAGTTATCGTACCCGCGGCGAATTCCACGATCATGTTGCAATCTCAAAAGGATGGCTTTGTAGCTTCTCCAGGAGTAAAACAACTCTTTGAGAACGCCTGTTATAGAGGTAAATGATATAAATTTGATCCTAAGAGCGTTGTAGAGAAACTTACTTTCGAGATTTCCTCTGATGGCAGCCATCCTACTTTAGTGATCATGTGATAGGTTGTATGTCGCCACCTGCCGCCGTACACTGCCTTCTGCCGCTATGTACCGCCCTGAGCTGCCGTCTGCCACTACGTATTGCTGTTCCGCTGACCGCCATACCGTAAACTCTGATAAATAACCGGGGGTGGTTATAATTAGAATTAGCAGCCTCAATGGGCGGTTACTTTTACATGGGTGGGTATAATCACTGATCGGTTATTTTTGCAAAACAACAGTTACCGTATTGTCCCGAGCAAGCTCACGCAAGAAAAATTATGGGCGGGCGCTTACACGGAGGAGCCCTTTGAACTACTGAGTTACCACAGTGCAAGGGCCCACCCTCCACTTACTTGTACTGCTTCAGCTACTACCATGAAGCCATTGGAAAGAATGCATGCACTTACCCCTTATAAAGCTTCAGTAGTACTCCACAGGAAGCCTAGCCTCTGCATGGCCAGTTAACGTATTGCATAGTATTGTGTAATACTGGTATGAATACAAGGTGGGCGCTTACACCAAACAATAGGCTTATCAAAACTGGCGGGTGGGCGCTTACACAGGGGTGGGTGCTTGCTCGGGACAATATGGTAATAGCGTGGCAGATTTATAGAAACATTTCCTACATTGAGATCAGCCCGGTTGATATGAGGTAGGAAGCCTTCAGGCAGGAGAGCTGAACATAATGAGCTCCATAGCTGTTCCTTAGCTACCGTAGCTTAGTCTTGTTCCCAGAACCCTCCACTAACCGTAGCTAGGGTTTTCTCGCTACGACTAACGCCGACATCTTGGTTTTCAGTCTGATTCTCGTCGCTATTCTGTACGGTCGTGATTAGCTGCATGCTCTGCTTGCTAGACATTCACACGTGCAAATGCTATTAATTTTACAGATTCAATTTCCTGCCTGGGCTGCAGGTGCAAATTATGGGTGGTTATGTTTACACAGAAGGTTTTACACGCGAGTGTACTGTTGTTGTAGTAAATTGATCGGTTATACTAGAGGGGCGGTTACCTTTAAGGGGGCGGTTATTTATCAGATTTTACGGTATGCCGCCGTCCACCGCTGCATGCTGCCATGTCTTGCAATTTGCCGATGTCCACCGCTACATGCCGCTGTGTACTGCCATGTGCCATCGTCTGCCACTACGTGCCGGCGTGTGCTGCCGCGGCTGACTTTCTCGGGCACTGTAGGGATGAGCTTCAGTGGATACGGGTGAGGAAGACTTGGACGTGGGAAAACGGCTTCGACTAGACCTGGGAGGTACAGATATAGGAAAGCAAATTGGACCCGGCAAGGGTGAAGGTGACTATGGTGGCCCATAGGGGTCATCCACTGCAGACTTAGACTGTCGACTTCCTACTTCCACTTCAGACTTCCACTGCAGACTTTCACTTTAGACAATCAAGTTTTGTGCATGCGTACACCTATAATGCCGTCTGGGCGTGCGCGGTTGCAACGATTATCACTCGTTCACGTTGCATGTGTTATTCACGGATGCGCTGAAACCCTATGTCGCCACGTGCGTATAGCAGACAACTGCATGCAATTCTTGCCACAGACTCACTCTCCCTGCCCGGCAACAAACCGTCTACGCGATTATAATGGCCAGAGAGGCCAGCCTGGTAGAAAAGACCATATTACTTTGTGACACGTGCCGTGAGCGCCGGTCTCGTCCCCATGCGGAGTGAGAAGTCTCAGAGTGAGTACAAAACGCAGCTAGCATGGTGAAGTTGTGGTTTCTTTTCGTGGCGTTTCTCCTGCTGGTGCCAGTGTACTGTCTTGAGAGGGATGACCCTAGAGTGGATGGTAACTCTAGGTGTTTAATAGTGCATGTTTACATGTAGCTACACTGTAGAGCTAGCTATGGTTTTAATTCAACCGTTGACAGGCCTTATTCGATACTACTGGAGACAACATAAAACTATTGCAGTGATTTTGGCTTACCTAAAGGTCAAACATTATATTCAGTGTGGGTGAGTACTTTAAATATACTACTCATTTTGTAATATCAAATGATGTATTATAGTTTGTGTTTGTCTCATGGGCCAAAGATGGCCTGCTGCCCTTGGGGCGAGATGGAAAATTTATATTACGGTCTCGCTAGCACTCATGTGACTAATGAGTATTCAGTAAATATGCACATCTTGGAGAGGCTCAGCAAGTTTTTGTTATTAATACAGATTGACGTGGCTAAAGAAGCGTCTAAGGGAGCTTGGATTACAGAGGAGAGGTCCACTAGTCCGTTACTCATCAATTGCAAGGGTGCAGACAGCTATTCAGGTATGAGAAAGTTTATGATAGGTATGGTACATTTCCTATGCAGTATATTATATATTATAATAATTATAATAGCTCTTATTTTTAGAAAGAATTACACGGATGCAACAGCATTATCGGGTACAGACAGATGTGGCGGATTTTGCAAAACAAACACAATCTTACTGTAAAAAGGTAAGGACATGATATCAATGAGCCTTGTTATGTTCCCAGGCTCTCGGGCCTGGGAACATAACTATAGCATGCCTATGTGCCTACATCACAACTTGTTGTATTTTCTGTAAGGAGTACTGTGCAAATGCTCCTTGCTTTGTCTGACCCTGTGGGTGTAGCAAGGCGAAAGGCACGCCGCCTAAAGAGAAGAGTTTATCAGAACAAGGTATAAAGTTGCATCTGTATGATGTATGACATTGTGCTACGTTCATGGTAGCAATACATGACATTGTACTACTTCTTGATTTGTAGGGTGCTGACTTCGTGTGGCACATAGATGGCTATGATAAGTTGAAGCCGTATGGGTTTCCTATTCATGCTTGCATTGATGGGTTAGTTTATACATGTATACTCATATTATATTAACTTCATGATCTTCTACTTTATACCCTACAGGTATTCAAGGAAAATTATTATGGCTAAAACTGTCAAGCACTAATAACAATCCCAGTGTTACTCTATTGTACTACCTGTTGGCAGTTTTAGAGTATCAAGGTATTTCAAATACTGATGGCTGTTACCAGTATAAATATGCAGTAATAAATTATTTCTTTAGGTTGCCCTACACTGTTACGCTGTGACAAGGGAACAGAAAATTCTTTTTGTCTGCATATCATATGGCAATGAGACATGCACATGGGAATAGCTTAAGTGGAGAAAAAAGCTTTCGTTATGGCAGTTCCACAACTAATACGGTAAAGAGTAGCAGAGTCCAATTTCAATACTCATTATGACAGTTCTGTTATTATAGGCAGCGTATTGAGAGCTGGTGGTCGCGCATGCGAAGCTCTGTAACAGACTGGCCATTTAAAGACCTGGTCCAACAAGGACTGTTCAACCCCCAAAATACAGTGCAGAGGTATAAGTTAAGTAAAAACAATGAAGTGTATGTTTTTAAGCTGTTATTTATATATCCCAGGCATGCACTTGCATATACTTATGGACGGATTCTGGAAGAAGCACTAGAAGCCTTCAGAATACGCTGGAACTCACATAGGATTCGTCCCAGTAGAACTGTTGGATGCCCTGCAGGAGTTCCAGATGACTTGTATTCCCTGCCTGAACTGACAGGTAATATGATTACGCTGTGGTTCATGAATGTTTGTATATATACATATACCTACAATCCATACAAATGTACGTACCTCTACGCTGCGATTAGTATAATTACATGACTTATCATATAGGAACCTGCAGCTATGCCCAATCACTCAATTGTGACGTGTGGATTCACTGCTACCTTACACATGCATATCAACCAGAAGCCCTGTTTCCTGCTGAGTTTCAACAGGCTGCAGCTGCTGTTCTATCACGTGATTTTGGAATTGAAGAGAGATATAAATGTAGATAATGCTCAACTTGTTTATTTGCACTTTGTCAATATGTCTTAAGTATTGTGCACTACAGAATGAGAAACCCAAAGTAGAAGAGTAGCAAGCAGAAAGTATACGGAATCATAAGATTGTGGAGACCGTTCTGTCACAGCCTATTTATCATTTCTAGTAGATCATTAATGGGAGGTCTTGACTCTGGTTTGAGGTTGCAGCATGTACTGCAAATCTCTTGCTGTATGATTGTAAGATGGCTCATGTCTGGCATACAAGGAGGTGTGTCAAAGAAGCCACAAACACGCATCATGATTTCTGAGGCATCCAAATTTGGCCATACTCAACGGCGTCCAAACAACTCCAGAAGTGTACATCCAAGGGAGTAGACATCTACTGCTGTACCTCTTCGTGATGTTTTGTACATTTTCGGAGCCATATATGGGTATGTACCAAGCCCTTTTCCAACAGCTGTGACAGTTGCTTCGGTAGCCTTCTTCAGGCGTGTCACTCCCATGTCACAAATCTGCACTTGTTTGAGATCTTTGACCTATAATTAAAAAAAAAGCTGGTTTCAAAAGCAGTAACTTGGGCATGCAATAAATTTACCAGAATATTCTGAGGTTTCAAATCCTGATGTATAATAAGTGGGTCATGATGATGCATGTAGATGACTCCCTTTGTAATCTGCACTGCAATATACTTCACGTTCTCTTAACTATAACCAAAAAATGCATGTTAATCATGCATGCCATAGTACTAGTAGCAGTTAAGGTACATGTACATTACCGGCACTGGATTCTTTCCGAAGAGAATCTTGTCCAAGTTAGAACCGTCAACTAGATTCATAACGATCACAATATCGTCTTCCACAATAGCATATCCATGCAATTTTACAATGCTAGGTGATCGAGCTGCCTATAAGAATGTAAATAGTTGGGGGTGGGATAGCATAAACACAAATGTTTTGGTACCCATACCTCAGGACCTCTATCTCCTGAAAGTTTGACAGGTTGTCTGTATTGAAACCGGGAGGGATTCTGATCTTCAGGGCAACTGTATTCCCTCTCCACTTCCCACGGTGTACTACAGCAAAGCTTCCCTTCCCGATAACCTTCTCAAACTTCAGGTCTGTTCCCCTCAGTACAGTGGCTGTCAAGAAGAGAAATAACAGGTACCAAATACAACATACCTACTCAAACTAAAACTACCTTATGTGAGGTATATAATAAATATAGTACTAGGAGCATGGTAAGGAGACATGCAGGGCTGTTCTGTATATGAAGCTAAATTATTATCCCCTGGACACGAAGTATTAAAGCATGTATGTATTATGTATGCATCACGCTCAACACAAGTAGCTTTTGAACTTAGTCACTTGCAGTTGTAGCCGGCTCTGAGTAAAAGGGGAAATACAGTATATATTCATTGAGAAACATCTCAAGCAGGTATGCAAGTACAATAATACGCATATCATAAGTGCCAGGGCCATATACATGTACTGTTTTAAGAATTAGACTATGGTATGCTTCGCCCTCGGTGATTACAGGTAGCATCCCTCAGGTCTCTAAAACAGCTAAGATACCTGCCTGAAGTCACTAACCTATACTTAATACAATGAGCTCTGCTAGACTGACTTATCATGAGCCAAAGAGAGGATCGACAACAAAAGTCTCAAGTTCCTTAATTAATGACATACTGGTGAGTTCAATGTGTTGGTGCTGGTGGAGCAGCGGTATTTTCCCAGTTGGGACACGAAGTAGTTTAGCTCGTACATCCTCATCTGATGACTCCAAATCCAGAGTCTGTAATCGCAATACACCGTCCCTTCCATTTGCAATAACTGAAGTCACAGCCATTCCCGAGGATACAGGGCAGTATTTCACTGCAGTGAGGTAATGAATGTACTGTAGCCTAAGGATGCTGTCTTCAAGGGGTACAATTGTGGTTTGGCTATAGATAAGAGCAAGTTCACAAAGCGACTAACATGTCATCTTATATGTATATACCATACATCATGAAATTGATGCGCGCATCTAATTTGTATAAATTTGTGTGAGCATCTGAGCGTGTGTACGAATTAATTCACAAGTTACTACATTAGGTTTTATATATTGCAAATGCGCATGAATTAAATCACAGTACTTTCCCTGGAATAATTTTTTTTTAAAAACTAAAACCACATGATTTAATGCAATTAAATTTTATGCTATACGGTGTATACTGTAACTTGGTTGTAGATTTCTGGGGTACTGCATCAGGTAGGCTGCGGCCTGATTAGTTGGACCAACTAGTATGCTACGGTGTAGCATAGGCAGCTAAGTGAGCCCCTATAGCTTCATTGCTACTGACAAGTGGCCAGCGCTACGTAGTACTGTACTGAGTGGTTGAACAGGTAGTCCAAGATGATGATGACTGCACTGCAGTTCTCTTAAATGTACACACTGGGACATACATATAGGGAAACGTATACACAGGAAAATACAAAAGACAGGAAGCACAAAGAAACCATGCAGGATACAGACAAAGACTCAGACAACAAAGAGGCAAGGAGGACATTAACACCTGGTAATTAACACCAATATACATTTGTTATCAGTTTTATGTAACAAACTCTACAAATAAGTACCATCCTATACACAATGAGGAATACAGTATTGCTTGCACAAGTTGCTGCATGTCTTTACCTGAAAATCCATCATCTAGGCACACTTCTCCAGGATCTGTGTCCCCCAATTCAATTGGCCTCGCCACAGTCCCCAATGTTTCAGTTGACATGGTGGCACCTATTAATGATCCGTATGTCATGAATAAAGTCTGTCCTCCTTCCAACAAGAACTGCGCAGACATTTTTCTCGAAGGTACTGTCACTTTGATTTTTTTCTTCGGTGGCTAATGTTTAAAAAAATCATTCAAAAACATGCAGGATATGCATGGTCTACTGTATATGCAAACCTCTTCCACTTCTTTACTTCATCAACGGGTAAATATATACCAAATGTTTTCTTCCCTCTCACAGCTTGACCACCGATCTCCTCCACGTACCTTCCTAGTGTCCACTGTTCCTCACCTTGAAGTGGACAGTCATTTACGACACCCCCTGACACCACCAACTGGAGTTCATCGATGTCGGTTTTTATTGCAAGGTCACGGGCACCTCTTTCCACTACCTCACTGTAGGTGTCATCATCCGTAAAGCCTGGGACTTGAACATTGGTGGTTGTACTCACATACGAGAACCCAGCACGGCGATAACGACAGAAATTCAGCTGCAGTTTAATATTGCTGTACATGTAAATGGTTCAATGCTGCAGTGCTTCATAGTTCTCATTATATTTTGAGCCAATTCACCACTTATTAAATAAGAGTATCAAATCAAGGGCCTTAATATGGTAGCAGACTTACCGAGTACAACTTCCGTTTGGGTGCCTTTTGCTTTGATTTAGAAGAACTTGTAGCACCGTCACTTTTTAAGCTTAGCTGTTTCTTGCGGTACAACTCCACCAGTTCTTCTGCAGTTTGTGGATCTGTCACCAGGATAAAAAGTATCTTATCACGGCAATGTGCACTGCAAACTCTTCATTGGATAAGCTTTCTGAGAGAGTAAAGAAATCCCGAAAAAACGGGACCCAGCTGGGGATTGAGCCCAGGACCTTCTGAATACTAGTCAGATGCCCTTACCAATTGAGCAACTGGAGCCCCTTGGCAGAGGAGCAGTAGGCAAGCTTTATATAGCCAATTACCATCTAAACACGATAAACGTGCTACACAGATAAAATTGTGCCTAGTTAAGGAATGCACTTACTTGGCGTTGCTTCAGCTTTGGCTTGCTCTCCTGAAAGAGCTGCGATGACCAGATCAAGTTTCTGATCAGAAGCTTTTGTGAGGGAACTCAATACATTCGCAAGCTTTCTCTGCGCCATTGTCCATTCTGATTCCACGTGCCGTGTGAAATACTGTGCATGTATACTGTGCATGTGCATACGCACGCCTGGAGTCGGACCTAGACCTGCGCGCATAGTGCATAGTCACATATTCGTATTGCACGCTTGGATCCCGCATCACACACCTGGACCGACTTACGGCCGCACACGGACCCTCTCATGTTACACGTTGACCCTCCCAAGGCGCCAAGGCACGTGTGAACAGGCGTATAGCGCATACGGACCCTCGCACGGTACGTGTGGACCAGCGTATGGCACATATGAACCCTCGCATAGTATGTGTGGACCGGCGTACGGCGCATACGGACCCTCGCACAGTTACGTGTGGACCCTCGCATGGCACGTGCGGACATTCGCGAAGCGATCGGCATAGCGCGTGACCTTCAGGGCCACCGTAGCCTTCCGATGTTCCCCTGGAAGACAAAGGATTTCAAAGTAATTTAATTTGTTTTTTCGCAGAACGTAAAGCAATTCTAATTATTGTGGTCCGTATTGGTCATGATCAGGTGGTGATGTAGTAATGCCAAAAGAGTGGCAAAGCCTGAAGAAGTGTCTGAGTACATGTACGGGTAAGGATCATGTAATATTTACAAGTGCACTGCAGTTGGTACAGACAAAACATTAATAATTTACTACTTACTAATGTGTAGCTACCAGTGAGCTGAGGCTGGTGAAAGTCATTGGACAGGGGATGTTTGGTCGAGTACACCAAGGGATCTGGCGTGGAACTGTGATTGCTGCCGAAGAAATTCTCGCCCTTGACCACGAGAAAATGCTGGAGCAAGAGTTAGCTGCATATAGGTAAGGAATATTTGTGAGTACAACTGTGTGTGTACTTTAACGTGAACGAGAATAGGTTTTAGCAGAACTAACAAGTTTTTGCTTTTTATCATAGGGCTCTTCAACATCCCAACATTTTGAGTTTCCTGGGCACAGTCTCCAAGCGTGGTAGCGTTTACATTATCACAAATTATGTCCAAGGGCAGAACCTACATGACAAAATTTTCAACACTGATGTGAAGGTCAGTCTGTGCTGGTTACCTCATATGCTGGTAGGTTTTATATTTCTCCTTCCTGAATACAGCTCACATATAAGTACAAGCCTGCCAAGCTGTTGCATTTATGTATTCAGCATCACCCCCACTTGTGCACCTTGACATAAAGCCAGCTAATATCCTCGTAAGTTAAGCCTCGTGACATCTAGTTTAGGAGTTGGTATTATCTAGTTATGCTACATACAGGTCGAAGAACACACATGCCATGTGTACGTTTGTACCGCTAAACACCAAGGCAGTTAGCACAGCGACAATGCAAGCAGGCACTCCAGGTTTTCAGGTCCCTGAGCAGCTGAAGGGAGAGGGCATAGGACCCCACTGTGACGTCTATGCACTTGGAGGAGTGATAACGGAGCTATTTGGAGAGAAAATGCTTTGGGGTAAAATATCGCCCCATACTATAATGTTTAAGGTTGCTGTAGAAAGAACCGTTCCTACGACCACTCACCTTTCAAGCCAGGTTGAAACCATTGCCCGGTGTTGCCTGTGCACGCAGTCAGAAAGGAAGACTGCCATTCAGCTCTTGAAGTTGATTTTAGAGCTGCTCCTGGACCAGGAACTGTTGATACATTAGCATGCATCTGTATGCATTTCACAGCTGCTATTGCTCTAGATACTGCTATTGTGCATGTATGCTGCTATATTGATTTCACTGAACAATGCCTGTTGTGGTCATTATACATTTACTGAGAAATTGGGTAGCATAATGTATAGATTTAAAGTCACTGAATTTCATGAAGAAGGTTGGTGTACAGGATAAGTGCCTCCTGACAGTTGCTAGGCATGTACTAGTTGTTCTGCTCCATTATGATGTCCACCAAGGTTACAAACTCATCAGGAACAGGTGCAGGTTTTGAGGATGTGTGTTGGTAACAAAACTGGATATCTTGGCTATCAGCGGGATAACCATAATCTTGATACCTGAAGAACAACAATATGGTTGTATTAAATGGGCAACGGTAAAATGTTATATTATTGCATGAGTCACTGTGCATTACAGAAAAATAATGCACTCGTGCATTATTTTCCGTAATACACAGTGATGAGTGCAATAAGGGATTTATTGTATTCTACTGTGTCCAAACATTCCAGAAACTGAAGATACTATCATGACATTACATTATATGCATGATATATATACAGCAGTTTTTTTTTGCGATAGAGCTAGCTCGAACAGCCTCGCACCATCGCAGTCACGTTCTCAAGTCGCTCCGCGTCTTTTTTTTTAATGAAATTCTTACCTGAATAAATTCTTGAATTTCTTAGTCATCTAGAAGCACGCCGCTCTCAATTGTATTCTCGCTTTCTTCTAGCCACTCACTACTGGCGGCTTCGACTCCGCCATAGCTGCATGCAAGAGCGCATACAAATAAGTTTCCCCGATTGTGGGCGGGGAAACTTATTTTAAGCGCTCTTGCTGCATGCACTTCAAACGGTAACCAAGGTTTCTGCGCATGCGCATTAAATAAGCCAATCAAATCGTTATTCGTGTACTATAGCAACGGAGTATACATTACCGGAAAATAATGCACAGTTCGCCTACGGAAATTTATACAGGACGCAGTAGAAGTATACAATAAATAATAATAATATTCATACCTTGCAAACTAGGTAGGTGATATAGCTCATCAGGTTTGCCACCTACCCCTCCTCTTGGCATTCTAATTACATGTGTATTCCACATTTGCACAATGTCATTCATTTCTTTTTGGAGCACATCCATGAAAGCAAACCACTGTTTGTAAATCTAGAGAAGGAAAATAACTATGTGCAATGCTATGTGAATTCACATAATATATAACTTACATATGGATAGGATTAGTTTCATCGAAGTATCCATTAACTTTAAGCTCTTACAGAAATGATTACCAACTATTGACTTCATTCTAGTAGTTACATGTGCCGTTATGCTATGACATACCCGGAAAAACTCCATCCACCAATCTGTACACCACATATGCACTGTATGCCACCATCATTCTATTCTCTAGCAATATTATGATAATTTTGTGTAATGGATAATAGGATATAGTTAAACACCCCCACCCCCAAAATAAAATTACCAACCTGATTGCTGACAGATTTTCCGAATTGAAAACTCTTCTCCCCTGCTAGTCCATCTTGTTCATGTTGTGTCAAAAAAGGTTGTAAAAAGGCAACTTTGGCATTCTCTGGCGAAGCGATCTAGAGAAGCGATCTTATCCGGAGCGCCAGAGTGGGAGAGCGCTAAGCTAAAACGATGAATTTCTTATTCCTGAACTAGTCATAGAACGACCAGGGATCTACCTAAATGAAATCTGCTGAGAACTGCAAACCAGTGGAACAGATGTGAGCATAGCCACCATCTGTGGGTTTTTGCACAAGTATGGATTTACTTGTACAAAGATCCAAGTCGTAGCTCTACAACAGAGTGAAGTACTTCGGCATAAATATATGACAGATATAGTATTATATGAATCGCCAATGATGGTTTTCGTTGACGAAACCGGCGCTGACAGGAGAGATTCTTTAAAAAAAAAATTGGCTACAGCTTACATGGAAAGTGTACCCGGGCTCAGAAGATTATAGCAAGGGGACAGCATGTTTCTGCTATTGGTGCGATGTCAATAAATGGAATCCTGGAGTGCCAGTTTCACAGTGGAAGTATTAATGGTGAGAAATTTTATAGCTTTGTTGAAAACTCCCTGCTACCACACCTGATGCCATTCAACGGGACTAACCAACACAGTGTAGTGATATTGGATAACGCAACCATTCATCACATACAAGGCATTTCTGAACTTATTGCAAGTGCAGGTGTGTTACATATCTATCTCCCTCCGTATTCACCGGACCTCAATCCTATCGAGGAGCTCTTTTCCAGTGTGAAATCATACTTAAAAGCAAATGAGGTTTTACTGCAGATTGTAGATGATATTGAAAGTCTTTTATTGGCTGCGTTCACAAACATTTCGAATGATGATCGTAAAGCCTGGGTTAAAGACTCAGGATATTGATTTTAATAGTAGTTGCAGTTTGCCTCAGCTCTAGAGTAATATGCTCAAGCACATCTCCATGGAATTATTAATAACTATTTGCAGTATGCATGACATTGTAGCACATGTAAATATTCCTGATCATGTTAGATATGATGATATAAATGGCATGACAAAATTATCAATGGAGGCTGCGCAGATTTGCCATGATGCGGCGCTTTTCAATACCAAACTCTCCATCAGTGAGAATGTTGTCACCATGAAGGTTCTGGATAGTTTTTAACTGCAGCAGATATTGTTGACTAAACTGGGCTATTTTACTGGGAGAGATGCCAGTGGAGGGAGAAGTCTTGAGAGCTGCAGCAGGTGAACGACTAAGTGCATGCGCTAAAACCACAGCAGTATCTGTAAAAACACTAGTGGTGTCATTTTTGGGTCTCTCTTTGGAGTGTGACCCAGATATCATTGGAACAGGTGGTGGATTGTCCTTGCCGTTTCATTGCTGCTTTCAATCATTCTAGCCCACATTTTTACTTGCGCATAACTATATTTATCTCCATGAATTTTCGTTAGTTCATTAGTTAATTCCTCTAACTTCCTCTCTTGGGAGGCTTTTTTGGTTTGAGGTGCATCAGATGTACGAGAACTGTTGGCACCAGTTTCATGAGAGTCTGATTCTTTGGTGTCCCTTTTACTGCACCACAGTAATATTTCTCTGTTTGGTTTTCCTGACATATACATAGCCTCAAGGTCATCACTTGAGATGATAGAACACTTCTTTTGTGGTCGTCCATATAGATAACTGACTTGAATTGAGTCTATTTAGACGCAGGAGGGACTAGCTTACCAAGACTCCACTAACTGGTACTTCAATTCTAATGCAGTTGTGAATGGGTAATTCCATGCCAAATCAACACCAAACAAGTTTGATATTTCATATATAAAAAACCAGCCGGACTGTCGAACTTTCCAAGTCCATTTATCAATCAGAATTATGTCAGTGTTATTTGTGATTATATACATAGTGAGTTGGAATAATATGATTATACATGGAGATTATACAGGCAGCAAACAGTATACAGGTGGAATATATATTTAAATGATAGAGATTCATGCTTCTGGTTATCTATGACTTTACAATGCTATATATATAAGAACTGAACTTGTCAATGAGGTGATATACCCCTATCAAGTTGTTGATTGTTTTCCTATGGCCACTTTGTGCGGTAATGTGTGGGCATGGACATCGCTATTGTCATCCAAAACACACTAATGAGCTGCGTATGTATAGCCCATAGCTTAACCCTAACTCTAAGGTAGACACATACACACACATAGAGCCATGGGAAGCATATATCCTTTTGTCAGCAGGCCCGTTGGAAGCTCTCAAGAAGCTGCTCTCGCTGCATCTCGCTACATTGAAGGTCATGCACTAACATTACGTAAAGAAAACTCCATACAGGCTTGAGATTAAGCATACAGCCAGCTCATAGTGTCTCGGGCCACGCCTTACTCGTACTCTGCGCGCGAGTGGGGGGCGGTACCGTGGTACGCGAAACTTCAAGCGCGTACGAAAAAAAAATTGGCATGAAAAGTGGGGCGGCTCAGGCCGCCCCGCTTTTGACGGCCCTGGTCAGGTGGGTAGTGGAGCATGACATGCTTGGAAATGCGCGCATAGCACACCAGCTGGGGGGGGGGTCTGGGGGCATCCCCCTCAGGAACATTTTGGATTTTAGACCTTCTGATATCGTTTCTAGTGCAATCTTGGTGTAAAATAGTGAGAATTAGACAAGTTTCTGCCATACCCAAAACCTAGCCTTTGTGCTCGAAGCCCGGATCTGGCGTATCAGACTGCACAGGCATTGCGACGTCACCTACTGTGAATGTGTGCACATACCATACCGCGCCGCTCATGCATGGTAGTGACACTTTCGTTAGTCAAAACTGCTTGGCATAAAGTATGACTCGATCATGTCGGGGGTACGTAACAATATATACTACTATGTGGCTGGCTGCTTAATTCTACTATACTGCGGCTTAATATAGATAATGGGTGTGACGCTCGCTTGCAGCGCATGCCTAGTGCCAATTTTTTTGGTAGGTGCGCCATGCTTTGGTCCGGTGGTTACTATACCTGCCAGACCTGCTCCTACGGCCCTGATATAGATATTCACAAACACATATACACATATACTCATGCAAGCAGACATACATGTATCTACTATCAGAAACACACACTCTTATACACATATACATGTACATGTAGTACACCTGCTCTCATGTCTAGCAGGGGCAAAGAACAGAGATACAATGGAGGGAGTATGTGTATGTTGTGGTGATGAGTGAGTACATGTATGTCTACGTGTGCATGTGTGTGTGTATAGGTAACAAGTGATGTACTTGTCTTGGTAAGCAAGCCATGGCAGATTTGCGTATGAGGTGATTCTCTGTTCTGACATACAGAATGTACTAGTTGACCAGAGCCATATGACCAGTCGTCCGTTCAAGATGATCAGTAGGGACGGAGTCAACCTCCATGGGAGTGCTCACCAGCGTGCTGTTGGCCATTGGCGCTCTTAGCCCAGGGTTCACAACTAGTGCCTCTTGTGCTAGTGGCTGGGAGTGGTGTATGGGGTTCGAACCTAAAAAGAGAGGGATTTTGATTATCAGAAGACAAAGACACTGGTATGTACAAGAAGTCAATGTGAACCACATTCGCAGTTACTTTGTCGTCCACGAAAGAGGAGCTTCAAATCGCAATAGTCCATTAGTCAGCAGTTTGTGGTGTTGGAGTCTCTGCAGTCACAGGTCATCAAATGAGCCCAAAAGAATCGTCACCAATTTGTAGTTAGAAAATTACAGTGCACATGCGCTGTGCAGGTTGTAATTCGAGAATTTTTTTGTGAACCATGCATTTTTAGGCAGTGTAACTTAGTTTTAGTTACTGTCACATCTATGGCATATTGGAATCTCGCACTATCATTTGAATTGCTTAACCACAGCCATTTTTGTGTTTGTTACCTCTTTGTTGATGCCTACCTCTATCAGTCTCTACTTGTTAGGTTTTCAGCAAGGCCTTTAATTGCATGCTGGAATGCAACATGGAATGTCAAGTGCAGCAAAGGACACGTGACTGCGCACATTAAAGAATGCGTCAGATCAGAGGCCGAGGTTCGAATCGATCACGTGTACGTTGATAAATGTATGATGTCACATACGTATAGCTGAAAGCATTCCATTGAGAAGAATACGGAAGATATGCAGAGGTATACGGTAACTGGGCTAAAGAACATGCTGTAGGTCTACAACCTTCGAGAGGACGTGTGGGACGCCCCTCTAAAACCTTGGTTATAATCTTCTCTCTGCCCTAAGATGTTTTCTTTACATCAGACAGCTTAGCTAATTGCATTCCACTGTAGTGCACGAGATCGCTTCCAACCCCCTAGGTCTAGGCCTCTGTGAATGTTGCTGTAGTGCACGTGATTGCTTCCAACCTTTGTGAATGCTGCTGTGAATGTGTCTTCTGATCTACTAGCGCTATATTAGGTGTAAAACTCTCGTGACTAGATACGCGACAGACGGTCACCAGAGTACCAATTTCATTCTGATCGGAGTAAGTTCCCTTAGGACCAATCACTTAATGGAGTATAGTCTGTTCCATTTGTGATCAATACGCCAGTTTTGGCTTGCTGCCCAAGGGGTGACATTCAAACATTCTATTATGAACACTAACATTCATTATGAAACTTATCTAGTTCTCTATACCGTATTACATCTACACTGTTATCGAGTTGCTAATAATCACTTTTATTGTACACTCCCAGTACCACTATGTAGTATCTCCTATATGGCAAACTGTCCAATATCCACTGATATTGAATGGCTTGCTGAACAGGCCATTTAGAATCATGGGTGGTGTGTACATTATACAATAAATTTGTCATTGAATGGGTAGCCATCCAATATCACTGGACATTGGACTCGTCTTGTTTGTAAGATATATGTACGCACCAATATGTGTTATAAATTCCTACTGTGTAGGTTTGATAATGACTTTCCAACTTCCACATATGCAGGTATACAAAAAAATGAGGCCTGGGTCCAGGCTGGCAACCTGAAGCTGCAGCTAGTTTAAAGTTCACTGCTTACGTGCCTAGAGGGGGTTGGGGATCCAGGAACACGATTGTTGTTTAAGTTTAGGTCTGGTACTAATGGTCTGAATGAAGAGTTAGGAAGACATCGGGGTAAAAATGATGATAGGCAGTGTAAGTTATGTGGGGATGAATGTGAGAGTGTAGTACATGTGCTCTGGGAGTGTCCTGCATATGATACTATTAGAAGTACTTTCATGGAAGACTTAGACAAACTGTTGGGTGGAAGTTTTGAAGAGTTTAGTGCGCTCAATACTTTCAAGAGGACGGGCTTTGTTTTAGGGTGTGAGAATTGGGAAAGATATGATTTTGAGGATTTATTAAGGCTAGTTAAGAGTTTTATTTTATTAATAATACTAGGAAGAAAAAATTATATGGCTATCGGGATGGTAATGGTGAGACATCTGGTTACTTTTGCTCTTGTCCGCTGATTGGAGATCTTTCAAGCTCCGCCTGCGTATGTGGGTGCGTGGTCAATGGCGTAAGCGCTACAAACCGTATGGTGGTGTAAATCAGATGTGTGTGAGTGAGTACTGACTGCTTACCGAGCAGTGAAGTGAAGGAGCTGCGTGCTCTTCCAGGGGTAGCTTCGGTGGACTGCCGCTGCCCAGTGGTTCACTCTCTGAGCATGACTTCATATGGAAAGAGATAAAGCGATGAGTGATGGGCTGTGGGGTGATAGAGTACCTTACCGTGCTGCATACAGTCTAAGTTTTCCTGCATACAGCGGGGAAGTATCGCTGATGTTCGGAGAAATGATTCGATGTGACGGCAAGTATAATCATATTAAAAGAGAATACTTTAGATGGTGCTGTAATATGGACATCGACTGTGGATCATCTTACCGCCATGCGTGTCCCAGTGGTTGGTGCTGTGGGAGGGGCTATCTGTGCACGACTACAACCTGTTGTCGCTTTCATCGCTGAAAAGTGAACAAGTACAGAGCATATATGATATGAATAGAACAGAGTGTACCTTCCGCAAGGGTGAGTCGAACATCTTTCTCCGGGAGCTCATCAATCAAGTCTGACATTTCATGTCTAAAAAACCAGCCAGACGCCTTTTCCGTACAATACACAAAACTCAGCTTTGGCCGAGATACTATTATTCTTAGAGCGGTACAACGAAAGTGCTGAATCAGCAGTTTCGTCATGTGCCTCCAGTTAGTAGCTATATGCCAAGAACAAGAATTTTTACGGCTGCCTACTAAGTTTTCGCCATCTAAAACTACCTTCATTTGCTGTAGCTTGGCCTGCAAACCTCCAAAGCTGCTATACACTGCATGCAATTGCATAGTAACGTATGACGTAATATATTGCGCACGTGATAAGTGCGAACGCACAGACAAACAAACACGCGAAAAACGTAAAGCAAATTAATCTTAAAACAAGCCGTTCGCGCACTCCGGCTGGTAAAAATTATTTTGGTATTGTAAATGCCCATGGTATCCGTGGCGGTAGTGTGCATGGGATATCATATCACTTTCGAAACCAATGATAGTCAACTTAGGTCATCAGCAACTTACTGTAGTGCTCATCTGGTGTTTACCCCTATAGGGTTTATTTTCCTGTGTGGTGCAGTGCTTTAATGCTACCCCCACATTATCATATATGTATAGCTATCTCTTAGTGTTAATGGAGCACTGGTACTGGAATTGTGCAGTTGCATACGCAAAGGTCATTAAGTGTTCATTGTAAGAGTTGAAAAGATATATTCCAGGAAGTACCGACCTTTTCAAGACTCTTGACCGTCACCTACCGAGGTAATATTGCGCATGCGTATAGATTTGAACTTTGAACTGGCTTTTTAAAGCAGAAGCATGCACGCTCTCCTATACGATCTACGAGTCGTCTGAAATCATGCCTGCTGCATTTTCTATCGACCTACGTTGGAAAATTGTTTAGATGAAAATTGCCCATTCTTTACCTGTGAGCGAAATTGCAGTGCTGCTGGAAGTATCTGAGCGTACAGTGCGACGGATCGTAAAGTTGTTCACTGATACTGGTGATGTGAAGCCCAAGGAGTACCATCATGGGCCAATGAGACCTTGGAGATTTCGAGCAACTCACACTGCTTTGACTGATCTTGGAACATCCCGGTATCTATTTCCATGAGATACAAGCTGAGCTATATGCAATGTTTGGAGTACAAGTGAGTGTACCAATCATATGTAGAACCCTTCGATATATGGGTTGTACAAGGCAAGTGTTAAGTCATGTACCAGCACAGCATTGTGATGCTCTAAGGGGAAAATTTATGGCAGATATATCTGTATATGATCCATCTATGTTTGTATGGATCAATGAGCCTGGATGTGACAGAAGAAATGCCACCAGAAAGTACGCCTACAGTATGCGAGGGATTACACCTTGTGATCACAGAATCTTAATTCGAGGGCAGAGGTATTCTGTTATTACAATTACAGTACTGTCTATGAAGGGTGTATATATTGTTGAATCAACAGTTAATGGAGACGTGTTTGAAGAGTTTGCCAGGAAGTGTTTGCTACCTATTCTCCAACCCGTTGACTATGTAGCTGCACAGTCAGTTGTCGTAATGGACAATGCTGCTATTCATCATGCAGTCTTTTGTCAATATGATTGAGACAGACGCTCAAGCACAGCTTTTGTTTTTGGGATGTTTTCTTTACATCAGACAGCTTAGCTAATTGCATTCCACTGTAGTGCACGAGATCGTACTCATGATTTAATGCCGTTGGAGGAGGCATTCAGCAAGGTTAATTCAATTATGAAGGCAATTGATGCACTGTTTCAGGCATCTAGTACACCCAGAGCACTCCTTGCAACGGCATTCAGTATGGTCACAGAGGAGGACTTCATCGGCTACATCAGTCATGCTGGTTACCTGTAACTGAACAAACTCAATAATAAAACTCGCATGTACAATCATATATTTCAACTGAAGAATGACCATGTGCATGTAATAGAATTGCAAAATATTATTGATGAGCCAGACAACATTCCACATACATGTATACGGTACAAAGAGGTGAAATGTAGTCTAGAAAGTAAAATAAGGGTTGAGGGTGTGTAGCGAATCTTAGATTATAGGGATAATTTCTTCAAGACATCCATAACAACTTGTTTTTCTGTTTCAAACTCTTCCTGTTAAAGTACTCCAGATGTTTTCAAATTTTTATTCAGCAAGATGTTTGTAGCATTTGGAGTGGTTTTCAATCAATTTTCCAGGGCTTGAGGCTGGGGAAGAAAGGGCCTTTGGGGTCAGAGCTGAGGCAATGGCCTGTGATGCAGCTTGCAGTGCTATGTCAGTAGCACTTTCAGACTTCCTCCTTGGTGTCTCTTTACCACCAGCTCTTTGAAACATTTTACTCTTGGGTGGATCGTCATGGCTGGCATGTAAACCCGACATTAGCATTTCACTCCATATTCGGTACTGCATAGCAGTAAAGGCTGACTGACCATGCTTTTCTTTTAAAACATCAATTGTGGCTTGTACCTTTTCTTCTCTCTCTTTTGATGTAGGCTTCTTTTTCTTGCTTTTTGTTGAATATTGCTCCTCATCTGATTCAGATTCATATGCATTCCTTCGGCGATGGCTATTGCTTGACTTTTTCGGATGCTCCTCCTTTAGTTAGTGTATCACACCACATGAAAACCTTTCCACCCTTCCTCACATCCATCCATACATCCTTTAGGTCTTCAAGGCTACGAATGTTCACTACTGCTGTGCCTTGCATCACACCAACATCAAAATCCTCACTAGTGATGTCATCTTTCAATTACTCCCTAATTACTTTCTTAAGAGCAGGCACAGACAGTACCTTTCCATCATCAATGTTACACAATATAAATGTATTGACATCTTTCTTGTTGATCTTCGTTCAGATACACCTTGGGAATTACACTTTGCCTGGCTTGAATTTGCGGTTGACTGGGCAGTGTAGTCACAACAACTGTACTGGCTTGGGGAGGTTCTTGCCTAAGTGGTACCGCAGTGGTACGCGAGGTTGTCACAACGTTCCTGGCAACATTATGGACGGATACAGGAGTGAACACCACAGTTGGAGGTGTTCTAGCTCCAGCTCCAGCCTCATTCGTACTCATTTTCAAGCTCACCTCGAGTGCCATGTGCCAAGGTTCAAAGGGTACACTTTACGCATGCGCATGACTAATCTGGACAATCCACTTGAAATCCTCGGTATGCATAATATTTTACGATGCGGGAGATGTAGAAGGGGAGATATGCAGTGAACATGCATATTTTTTTTAGTAGAGGGTATACAAAATAGTGTAAACATGCATCGCGTTGTATGATTAATAGCAATAGGCAATATTGTTGACATGGATGCACAAGATTGTACGTTGTTGGTTGGAAAACATGGCATTGTTGGAATTCATTGATAACAGTACAGTATTTCAATTGTTCATAACTAGTTCATAACTAGTTTCACTCATTGCCGTAAGCCACTTAAGTGGATAATACGTAATCCTTCCACTACTACCGTGTATGCGGTTATCGATCCTGAAGCCCTTCTTGGATCCAATTTGCTGTCCTTTTTGCCTTCAATGGCTGTAGTTGGTAGCCTTCTAACAAATACAATGCAGAATTCGCTGGATACTTGAGTTGGTAAGCATAAAAATAGCCAAACAGTGAACTAAAACTTTTCATACGCCATTGTTGTAGAAATTATCGCGTGGAGCATCACGCGTGTGACGTAATTACGGCATGCAATGAGTTAAGCATTATTTGGGGAATCCAACATACATGTTGGTATAATGTACAATGTTATGTACATGCATTGTGTGAGTTGTTTCCAGCGCCTTTTTGTTTGAGGGGAGTTGTATAAATGGTATCACTGAATGAACAGAATGATTTACAGTAGCTATATAATGTGAAGACAAGAGAGTTGCATGTACATGTATGACTTCTTTAGTTGCCATATAGTGAATGACGTCAGTTTTGAGGCACGGCGAATCAGCTCCGGATCCATTCCGGGAGGACGGGACGATCACCGAAAGTGTAACTGATCTATAAATTGGGGGTTCACGAAAAATCTAACTGAAACGACGCAATATAATATCAGAGATCACAATAAATATACTTTACTCTGTACTTGTACAAGAGCGTATAGCCCTTTGTCATAATCATGTGCATCCATGGAGGGGCGGGGCTGCTACCGGTACATGCTATACCATGTGGATGACTTGTGAAGTGCACATGTGCGGTAGAGCATGTAGGCGACATCATCGATCCTTTGTGGGGGCATATCATGCTCCTGATTTTTAAAGCCCAAACAGTGAAGCGAAGAGGGAGAGACATGTATTTATCATCATGCATTTGCAAGAGTAGGCCTAAAAAATATTTTCTATCCGTGCCGGGCAGGGAATAAGCATCTGTATACTCTATCTGATTTTCTATTAACGCTTAATATAAAAAAAAGTCACATTCAACTCTACTAGGAAAAAAAACTTGGCTAGGAAAGAGTTTTTCCTGGAGACAATCAGAGGTATGAGGAGAATCAGTGGGAGGAACTGGTTGAGTGGTGAACAAGGGAAAGGGCGAGGAGGGACATCTTCCAGAGTAACATACACAATTCCATAAGGTTATCTGCAATGTCAGGAAAGTGAGCACACACATACACCTGTAAAATGTCATACAAGTGCATGCAGCTAAACAGGGTCGTTGGGATTGAGATTGATACTCGAGAAGAACATTGTCTTCCTAAGTGTGAGGGAGAACAGTCTCATTTAGCAGTCTTTCGTCACGCAGTGTCTTATGGGAATCCAGCAAATTCACTGCGTCGACAGTGGAGGGAGAGAGAGAGGAAGGGAGGGAGGGAGAAAGGGACGAACAGGAGGAAGGGACGAACAGGGGAGGCGAAGGGGGATGGAGGAAGGGAGGGAAAGAGGTTGAAGAGGAAGGAGAGGCACTAGTATGTGCCTTGAACTGCTAGGATTAGGATGTGAAGTAAGAGCCCACATACATGCATATCCTCCTAGGCATCCTATGCCCACACAGGAAGTATCCACCACACATCACAGTTACTGTGTTTTTAGAACACGTATGTACTGGACTTTTCAACTTGTCATTATCTTGAATGTGCTGTGTCATTCTGGATTTCAAGAGAGGCTCTCAAGAAACCCGAAGGTATTAACTCATTGCACGCCGTACGCCACTTAAGTGGATATTCCGTATACCTCCGCTACGCCACACGACACTATAGCAGTTCATTAGTCATCAACCACACAGTGAAATGTGGAGCTTCATTAGGAAGGGAGCGAGAAGGGGAAGGGGGGAGGGAGGAAGGGAAGGAAGAGGTGGGAGGGAGGGAGGGAAAGGGGTAAGGGGTGTGTCATTCTGGATTCCAAGACACGCTGTCAAGACACCTAGAGAGATTAAATCAAGTGGGTGTGCCTTGGTATGTATACAGGATGAATAAGAGCCCACCTACACGTACATGCTTATGCTGAAGTCTTTTCCAAAGCCCACATACATTACAAATATCTGATGATTCGAAAACATACCTGACTTTTTGACTTGTCATCAGCTTGAATGTACCCACACCTCTGCAAAATGGTTGTATTTAGCAGTTCATTAGTCATCAACCACACGGTGAAAAGTGGAACTTCATTTGGCAGTAGGAGTGGGTGGGTAACAATAAGAAGGGGAGTCTGGGAGCACACTCACCACAAAACTGGTTTTGGATTGCGTCATAAGCTCAATGCAAACAGTAAACTGCTGCAGAGCACTCCGAATCTCAACTCAGCTGAAATGGAGTGGAATAGGATTATCTCCTTTTCTCGATAAGGAATATCTATTTCACTTTCACACTATGTTCACTGCAAGAGGAGAATCTTTCTGCTATACCCACTCACATCACCTACCACTGCCTTACATGCTTACACACAGCAACATTTTGGCAATGGGAGCACATAAATTGGTGCCTGTACATATTTAAGTTGTATACATTCAGAAACAAGTTATACAATTCAATCAAGCACCGGAATTACAATTACACAGTCATAATGGTCCAGTGCTCTTGTATTGCATAAATACAGTGACAACGTTTAAGACGTGTACACTAGGCCCTATGCACTGCCATGCACAGCCCGGTCCAATGTTTTGACGGACAACTATGTTTACATCAAGCATGCAGGAAAGCAGGATCACCTTAAGATCAGTTCCCCATTCACCAAGCTCTGCCATGCGTGAGTTTTTCCCCAGGTACTCCTGCACCTTGGTGTTAAAGAAACTCCACGTTCATGTGGATCAACTGGAGCATCCACCCCAATTGAGATGTACTCTATTATAAGGATGGATTTTGGTGTAGATAGTTTATGGCTGCTTTCCGAACAGCATAGTGGTTAGATTCGGTTCCTGTTACGTGCCTTGAAATAGCACGAAACAGTTAGCACAAAACAAACAGTTTCCATCACCTTCCACTCTCACACCTATGTGTCGTGATATTTCATTGCACTGCAATGAATACACGGTCTTGAGATGAAACCTTGTCGACTACAGACATTTCACTACACTGGGACAGAACACAAATCTGGGCCTGCCAGATTTCATCTAGGAGTGGTCAATTGATGGGATTAGGGGGATTGCAGTGCTCATTACCACAATAGATGGCAGTGCCATCACTGACATCGTGACAGCTCTAAATGGTAGTGGAACTGTGGGCTTTTTTCGCTTCCACATTTGAAGTGCGTGGGAGTTCTCCTGAATGCATAGATTGCCTTCATTTCCTAAAATGGCGTGCTTTTTTGCATTCAGGCTCTGTGCATGGAGTATTTCCAGTGGGCTTACATTTAGAACCGGCTATAGGTTTAACCAGCAGCGTATATGGCTTGAGCATCTGGTCTATACACTTGTCTCAAGCGATTCACCAGCTAGTGCTAACCATGATAGAGTTGGGGTCGAATGCAACCAGGTGTAACCCAGCTAGTGTTCGAACTCTCAATATTGCTACATAGGCCATTCCAGGGCTAAACACTTTATCGAAGAGGTCTACTATGGCACAGTCTAATGAATACCTTGCCATTTGTGTATAGTCACAGCCTAGGCCAAAATCAAGAGAAACTCTTTCCTGTACACATAGTAGTTCTTCATGACCATGAATGTGCTCTTTTCTTTCCACATCATAAGGCTCACTTATGTGGTCTAACTGAATGCAGACATGATCAATTTAAATGAACAACACAGTACCGATGGCACCGTTTACCAAACCAGCATTTGTGACCATATTGCAGCAAAGCAGGACTCGTGCTCCAACAGCTAGTGTAAGCTTGGCTTCTAATCCGTTGTCAAGTTAGTCATTGTTAATCCTATCTAGCTTTCAGCTGCTTTTTTGCTCCACTTACGAGTACTGCAAGTTTCATCAACTTCATCAGTACAGAATACGTCATGTACTTGTGAAGTAAGACGATTGAGCATTTTATTGTTCAAATGATCACGTTTTCCTTTGTGGGAACACGCAAACAGGCGATTGCTCGGACTGCTGAAGGTCAACATACTTGTCCACTGTGAACCCCTCAATGACCTTTTTTTCAGAAGGTTTGAATATTTCATCAGTACTAACACAATCCAACACAGATGAAAATTCAACATGTTTTTTCTGAGGCTCATTGATGGTCAGTTCATCATAAGCAATGGTATTCCTCCAGTTATTTATGGAAGGTGCACATCCGAGTTTGTACTGGAGTGATTTTTGAGGATTTTTTTCAAATACAGGAAATCCATTGACAGGCTGTAGTTGAAGAAAATCACCAACGAAGAGCAACGAATCAGTCCTGGCTCCCAAACAGTTCTTGTAACCTCAAGTGCATATAAGCAAAGTTGAGGCTAGCAACCATGGAAACAATGTTGATTTTCACACTACGAAGTGTGATTTTCATCACATTCAGTGAAGATTTGGGTAGTTCCCAAAACTCAGCTGCCTTACCCTTGTGTTCAATGGGCAACTGGAACAGCCTGTGAATGGTGATAACACCAACATTGAAAGCTGCTGGCCCAGTTGGTGCCGCAATAGCACACACGTTAGATTATCAGAAGGCCACAGGTCATGGACTAATGCCTTGATGGTTTCAATGAGGAACGATTTATTTGTTCCACCAACACCGCTGACAAACATGCGAGCAACATTCATCAGCCTCGTGCTGTTGTTGGTGGAGGAGGTGATCCTTGACCCTGCCAAAGATGCGCCTCTGGTCGGCATTGAGCATTGCTACTCTCAGTTTTAGGGACAGAGTGTCGGCTGGATGGGCGTTCATGTCAAATAGCTCCTTCTTTGCCGTTTTTACTTCGCCCAACAGCTGTAGATCATCATCTTGTTTGCTGATTTTGTGTTCCTCACCATCGGCCTGCCAGGCGTCATTGATTTGCTTGAAGTTAGCCCGGGCTTGCAACATCTTCTGCAGTCTGCTGTGGTAGGCTGAGCAGGTGCTGTCGTTAGGCAACAAGTGCCGGAATGCTTCTCCAGCGGTTTCATTCTCAAGATGCAAAGGAACTCTTGTCTCTGAACGGAAGTGGGGTATCAGAGATAGCCTCGTACCCAAGCGCTCAAACATTTGGAAGGAGCGCCTGGTATCAACTCTTCGCGCATGCGTGAGAATTTGTGGAAAAATGCCAGTAAGTGCATTCGTGAATGAGCTGAAGCACGTGGCAAGGAGTAGTACAGAGGTAGTATACGGTATAGTAAGCGGAAAAACTAGAGAGTAAGTGATATTCCAAGTTTCTGAGAGTTCCATTTGCTAGGCTATCTTACCTCGAAAGCGTCTATCCGAGTAGTAACGGTGAACTGCTTCATGTGATCGATTTTCAATCACGGTTCTGGCTTTCGAGGCCGCTTAGAGGCTAATGGGATAGAAGAATCAAACTACCGATCGCATTCTAGGCAGCTATCCAGTGAAAAACCATCGCTACAGGCGTAAACCTCGCTCGCTAGATTCAGCCTTGCAACACCAACGATAACACGGACTAGTATAGCGGTAGTATCCAACTCCCACAGAAACACCTGCGGAGCCGCGCATGCGCAAACAGTGGATACCAGGCCACCTTTCCACGTGGCCTGGGTACGAGGCTATATCAGAAAGTAGTAGGAGGCATCCCTTTGGTCCTCCTTTTTGGGATCGAACAGTTTGTGGCTAGGAAGTTGAGGCTTTGTAAACTTCCTGTACTTCCTATTTCCACCTGTTAGGTTTGTAGTCATAGAGGCAAACACCTTCTAGATCACTCGGTCTCCGGGGATAGTGATTGTCTTAGAGGTTGTCCTGAAAGATGTCTTGGCTGTCTGGATTGTGCTTTGCGACATCTTCCAAAACCTTGTGGTCCTTCAACCTGCGACTCCTTTTGTGAGGCAGGGAGACATCTACCCACTTGACGGTGTCGGACTTCTCGGTGAGGTAGTCACCGAGCTGCAGATCGCAGGCCTTGTACAGCCCGCACTCTCGACAGCGTAAGCTGTGCACGGCAAAGCTCCAGAGCTGACTGTAAATACTCTTATTTTTGCTGACTTGGTACCAGATATCCTGCAAGTTACTCTTTTCAGCTTTAGTAACAAGCCACTGACGTAGTGGCCCAGAGCCAGCGACGACACAGCCACGTACTGCACGTCAACATTGGCCTTCCACAGCATGACGAGGAGAGCGTTGTAGTCGTTGACCCCCACCTCCAACTCTGTTCGAGGAAACTGGTATATTTTCCTGCGTGATTTCAGAGCATCATCCACGCAGTTCAGTGTAGCAGTTTTACAGGCTTGGAGGGGAAAGCCAAACGTGCAGCGTGTAATGAATGTTCTACCGCACTTGCATCTCCGTTTGCAATACGCGCTGCATTTGTGCATCTGGTATCTAGTGACCAGTCTGTGCAAGTCGGGATCAGTTTTTTTGTCAGGTATGTGACAAGTGATCCTCTCTTGCAGCCAAGCTAGTACCTGTTCTGGATCATCGTGATCGATGACTTGAGCATCTCGTATCCACAAGAGTACATGGTAATGAAGAGCCCCGCGAGCCTGGTACTCTTTTTTTCAGTAAAAATTCTCAATCGCACTGAGCACCGCACCTTTCAGTAGGACAGTGTGGAAGAATGCATGGAATTTCAGCAAAAACTTTCTGGGCACCGATACCGGGTCATCAGTGCAAAGCTTTCCTATGCTGTAGGACGGAGAAACGTCATTGACTCTTTTACCTGTCAATATTTACAGACACGTATTCAGCACAGCTGAACGTGAGAAACAGAGTTGGCGGCCCCGGTGCACAAATCATGCACCGTAGCTCCCTCTGTTTCGTGAACCAGTATTGCTTTGTACTGCGCACGGACTGAAGCATCGTGCACAAATTGGCCTCGAGGTGTCTGCTGCGAGTAACCACTCCATGCAAAAGTACACTGACAGACATGGGCTGTCTTCTGGTAGATTTCAGAAGGGTGTACACACCTGCAGAGATTTTACGCATTTCCTTCTGCCACAGAAGGAAAAAGATATACTAAGGGTCTTTTCTGTGGCGTGAGTCTTTGTCGAGTAGCCGCGACTTGACAAGCTTACTGTGAGAAAGCTTCACCTGACGGGGTGATGTTCACCAAACTGTCCGGTGGGAAAGAGCACCGGAAAGCACATGAAATTCTCATGATTGTCCAAGAGAACTTCCTTGATGCTTAGAGCTTTGTACTGCTCTAGGTCAGACTCACTGGAGAGCTTGTTGTCTAAGCTTCTGATCATGTAGGCTCGAAAGCCAGCAATGTCATCTGTACTACCTTTCTGTAGCATCATACTGCTAGCACTATTGGTAAATTCTACTACCCGTTTGACTGCCTCGTCAACAGACTCAACATCTACATCCTTGTAGAGCCAGTTGAGTCTTGACGAGGTCAACGTTAACGAGGCTACGCCACACAACTTCCCTCTTTGTTGGCCTACCATTCACTGTTATGTACAGTTCAGGCTCTGGTACGGCAGTGCTATGATACTCTTTAGAGTTTTATTGAATGGCAGAAAGAGAAAGAACATGGTCTTTCAATGATTTATACACTGGTAACTTCATCAACAGCTGCAACATGAGAAGAAAAACTTGCTGGAGAGCAAAAAAAAACAACATTTCCGTTGTAGGAATTTATATAATCGAGCGGAAATTCTAGACTCAACCAGATGGGACTGGACTAAACAACTGGTCAGGACTAGACTGAACTGGTACACACTGAATTGGACTGGAATGGAAGGGAAAATCCAAATGCTCAGACTTCCGCTTACGTTACTGTTACACAGCCAAACGTCATTTATTATCTGTACATATGAAGATCTGTAATGGAAGTTACGTACAAATCTGTCACGGATCTGTTGTGAATTGTGACAGGTCTGTGATGTTTGTGTATCGCTACTGTAAATACACACATCAGTTATGTCTGTTCATTATACAGACTTGTCACTTCTGTGCTCATTTACACAGATCTGTTACATCTATATGTTGATTATTAATCTGGTTTATTAAAAATTATTCTGCTAATAGTATAGTTAGTAGTAGTATGTATGCATGATCCATAAAGTATTCGTGCTAATTTGACTGTAATACTCCTGCTCGTGAAGCAATAGAATTGCCCAAAATCAGTCTAGTGCACAAAGCGTGTAGTACGGTTATTCTGCATACCAACGCTTAGTTACTGCTAACCAAGAAACTATTCTAGAAGTCACTCTAGATATGGCAGCACTAGGTCACAGCTGTGATTTAGGCTTAGTAAGTCCGGAGTGGCTACAAAGGGATGCCAATTTCGACAATTTTGACGCATTTGGTAAAATAGATGAGTTACTAGTGGGCATACCCGACTTTGAGGCCATGTCTCCACCATTAACTTGCTTGAGCTGTTTTGCAACGACCACTACTGGCGAACTCCAACGACTACAAGAGAAAAACATAATTAAAAAATACCAAAAAATCGATGAATACGTGGCTGAACCATCTCCAGAGATGGCAGGAGCACAAGGGGATTACAAGCACGCCATCACAGTTCAACGAACAGCAGCTAGATGAAACACTGCAGCAATTCAACGCCAAACTCCGAAAAGATTACGGATCAGACTACGAACCAGATAGCCTTTGGGTTATGCTTGCCTCCCTGGACTGCCACTTCAGAACAAATGGAGCTTCATACAGCCTCCTCAAGGACATGGCTTTCAAATGCAGCCTCCAGAACAGTGGGGCGAAAGGGTGGTGGTTGGCCCCCTGTGGCAGGCAGATCACAAATGGCACTCTCCACTACAGGAACGACTCTTCTAGGAGGCTTGCCATCCGCTAGCGACCTCAACTCGATGCGAGTGGCAGAGCAATCCAGTGAAGGGAGAGCTGGGGCCCCAGGTCTGGATGACTGTCTGGATAAGCAGACGGGGGGAGACAAGGGTCTGCTAGAACTGGCAGCCTCCGCCAAGAAGCCGCAGTTTTTCTCGGCGGCACAGGGACTCCCCACAATCCCGCCCAATCTGGCGCAGCGCATATGGGATCTGGAGTTCGTAGAGATGGCCGACTTTCTCCCATCCAATAAGGCCGTGCAGGCCCTGGAGCAGCAATCCACTTCGCAGGTGGTGCAAGATGGCGTCCTTGGAGCTCTGCAGCAGTTCCAACAGCAACAACAGCAGGGTCAGAGGGTTACGGATACTACAGCGTGGACCCGCTGCCTCACTCTCTACATTGCTGTGATGGCCAGTAGGAGAGCTGTTTTGGTACCAGCAATGGTTGCACACTTACACGCGGTGTTGAAGGTGCCGCGAAGTGGGGGATGGCATAGCTACAGTTTGACTGGCGGTCGAGGAGGGAGATGTGCGCTGAGGGAACCCCAACGTGGGAGCAGCAGAATCCATAACAACTCCTCCCCCTCGTTGCAGGGCAAGGCTCAGCGGCACCGGATCCGTTTGAGGTGTCACCACAAGTTCTCCTACCAGCTTGCCAGCCCCAGAAGCAGTCAGCAAACACCGGGGGCAGGCCCAGCCACAAAGCCGCCTGGAGTGTCTCCACAGCCATATCGCCTGCCCCCCAAACCTAAGAAGTCAGGAGTGTGCTGCCTCTTCAAAATTGTCCCTATGGCCTAACCTAACCAAGCTTGTGCTCACTGGAATGCTTGAAGGCTGTGGCCGCAAGGGTGGTGTAACCCCTCGACGTAAAAAAGGAGTCCCTTCATCATGAGCACCCCTTGCAGTCCAGCTGGATCTCCCTATAGCTAGCTACCTGTCCAACTCTCTTTTCAACAGCTACTGCTTCTTCTGGTGCTGCTCAACCTCCAATGGTTTCCTTTCCAGTTGCTAGGAGTTCCAAATCAGGTCATCCTCACGTTGCCTGCTCCTTTTACGTCAGCAACTACTAATGATATAAAAAGGACCTGTCAGGCAATCGCTGTTTCTTAGCCTTCACCCTTGGTGCCATCAGTTACAATTCTTTCTGCTACCCTACCCAGTGTTTTATGCAGTTTTCAAGTTGGTTGTCAGCGGAAAACGGTACTACGTTGTGGCGGTTATAGGGTTTCTAAGTGGTGGGTAATATGATTACGACTGCGTTGCCCGCGGCCGTAATGACAATGACTCAGCATGCACTGCTGGTTTAGCTGCCTCAGTGGAGTTTTCTCGTGACCTTATGCTGTGTTGGATAGGTCTGAGTCTGGCTTGTGAAGCTACGGCTGAAGTACTACATCGTTGATCGAGATGGATTTTCGCTACAATAGTGAACCCTGCTGGCAATACAACGTTTACAATCCTTCGGGCAGTGCTGTGTCACCCTACCACTTACTTTTCGCTCCTGGACAAGCTGCTGAACCTGAGGAACGTACGCTTACATGTACTATAATGTATAATGCTAGTGTAAAGGTGCTGAATCCCATAAACAAGGACTTTACAATGTTTACACTGAGGAGCCTCACAGCAGACGATATAAACACTCCTGCCTCAAAAAAAGAGGCTATTTTTGAACAACTAGGTGAGAGCATTGTCCCTAAAAGTTGGATTTTCTTGTTGGATCCTACCGTAAGTCTACAACAAGTCTGACATTTTATGTCTAAAAAACCAGCCGGACGCCTTTTCCGTACAATACACACAACTCAGCTCAGGCCAAGCTATGCTTGGGCGGATTATGCTCGAAAATTTAACGAATTTCTATTCCCAAATTCCCAAAATTTTGCCCATAATTCTCAGAAATTTTACCTATTATTCTCAAAAAAAATTGAATTCATCAATCAGGATACAAGACTGACTCTTAGCGCTTATTGTACTGAAACATCAGTGATAGTTCAATATAGTCTTGTAGAGAATGCTCTTGCTGGTCACTGAAGGAAGCATTCAGCAGTGAAAACACCCTCTCGGCTGCTGCTGAGGATGGTTGTTGGATCAGCAACACCTTGCGAAGAGCTGCTGACCAAAAGGGCAATGCTGTGGAGTTCATTCTCCACCACTGGAGGGGGTCATAGTCTGGTGAAATGTCGGCTGCTTTGGACAGGTACAATGGGAGCTCTGTCTTGAGATTCTGTAATGTTGCTGTATCAAGAAAGGGCAGCACAGAAAGGCAGTCTAGTGCAGCGGCATCCGGTTGAATCTCCACGGCTTTCTTGGGGTTGAAGACCCTTACAGCTTTGAACACTGCCATCGAATTACTAAGAGTACCACTAACAGCATCAGCAAAGTATTCCAGTCCAGGCTCAACGCAGTCCATTCCATGCCTTACCCACCTCTGGCAGAGCTGGGAGTCTCCTTAGCTGAGTTTTTTACTCACTGCTTCTAAATTAGGATAGTGGCCTGTTTGAATAGAGGTAAGAACAGTCGTCATCGCTTCATAGCAATTTAATGCAAGCGGCCCATCTCCTTCAAGATCATACGTGGTTTTCACCAGGGGTTCCCCAGCATCAATAACAGCTGCCAGCTCCACCATTAGCATATCCTTCTTGGTGGTAATAACAGATATGAGCTTCGTCATTGTAGCTGGAGCAATGTCGCTGTGAGAGGAAAGAAACAATTCCACATCACCAAAGTGGGTCATTAGCTGATCTAGTACCTCCCATTGACTCCACCATCGTGTTGCCGAATAAGATCGTACTGAAACTCCAACTTGCTCCTTCCATAGGAGTCGAGCTTTGGGACTGTGAGCAAACAACGACACCCATGAGCTCACAAACTCTGAGAGGGTAGGGATCTTGAAGTGTTCCCCTGCAAGGTTAATTGTGTGCAAAAAGCACCCAACATCCACAACAAGGGGGTAGACGACCTTGAGGGTTCTCAGAGCGACATTGTTCACGGACGCTCTGTCCCTCATTGCAGCTAGGAGAGAAGTAGGGGAGACACTGTAGTTGATAGACAACACAGTTATCAATTCCCGGGCAAGTTCCTCCCCAGTCATACTCTTAGCTATCATCTGAACTCGCAGAAGTCGCTGCTGTATCTTCATGCCTTCAGTGACGTATCGAACCAAGATCACTACTGCCTCTCCCAAGCGGGTGGTTCCATCAAACACAATCGATAAGTGCCTTCCTTCGATCTCATTCTTCCTTCGATCTCATTCTTGATCCGCTTCTCTTCTTCTTTCCAAATGAATGGAATCAGGTTGGACATATGGCTGCGATCAGTTAGGCGGAAAGCATTCTCTTCTAGTCCGTCCCTGAAGAGAATGACTTTGTTAAGAGGCACTCCAGCCCTCAGAAATGCACTGACCACTTTGACACGATACACTTGTTGGTCCATCGGTAGTGTCTCACCTTCCAGATGTGTGGCTACATTGTGGGTCTTCAGTGCATCTGCTATGTCCCTCTCACGAGCTTCCTTCACGTTAAGCTTTTCCTTACCTTGGCTGTGCTTCCCTGACTTTATATGGTTCGTAATCACACTCAACTTGAGGCTTAAATCTTCACGGCATGCAAGGCAGAACAGCTTTCCACATGAAACTGCTAGTGACTCGTTTGGAAATTCTCTTACTCGTTGAGAAGCTGTTACTGATTTCAGGTCAGATAGAGAACGTGATGTACTCCGTCTCTTGCCAACTGGGGGTGGGTTAGTGCGCACTTTTCTCTTCCGGGAAATATCAGAACGTTTAGGGGTACGCAGCTTATCCAACAGTGACACGGGGGTCAGAGGGCTGACATCTCTGACAGGAGTATCCTCTTCACTACTGCTAGCCACCGGGAGACTGCTGTCTTCAGCACTATCAGCAGCAACAGACGATTCAGCCATTTATAAATTGCCTAGACTTCTACACGTGCTTTTTAATTGTCACGTGACACAATTTAATTCCCGGTACGGTTCCGAAAACGCTGCCTGAGTCATCAGAACCACTGCTGGACGTGATAAACGCATGCAGAGTTTGCTTGTCTAGCGGCAGTAGCGGGCCCGCGAGACTAAATTTGTGGTGGGCCTGGTGACGAGAATATTTCCGTTCAAGATTCGTATTATTCCCGACAACTGCCCTATTATTCCCGCATTATTCTCGATGCTTCTTAGTGCCTATTATTCCCAAAATTATGCCGGCATAATCCGCCCAAGCCTATCAAAGAGTTAAACTACAGCTGTACAGCCAGACATACTATATTCCTAGAGCGGTACAGCGAAAGTGCTGACTCAGCAGTTTCGTCATGCGCCTCCAGTTAGTAGCTATATGCCAAGGAACCAGGACCTTTACGGCTACCTACCACGTTTTCGCCATCTAGGCAACACAAAACTACCTTCATTTGCTGTAGCTTGGCCTGCAAACCTCCAAAAGCTGCTGCAGTTGCATAGTAACGTATGACGTATTATATTGCGCATGTTATAAGTGCAGACGCACAAAGAGACAAACAAACAAACAGACGCGGAAAACGTAAAGCAATCTTAGTACCAGGTGTTCGCGCGCTCTGGCTGGTAAAAAAGTGTTTAAGCAAAGAGCAAGATGTACAGGATTTGATAGAAAAAAGTGGAAAGCTGACTTTAGTGCATGGGATCGGCAAACAAGACTGCCAGATCAACCTGTGACAGACAGTGATGAAGACCTTACCTCACAAAGACCAGCAAAGAAAAGGAAGCTCACTACATCAGAAGAGAAAGCAAGTCGTGTAAATGAACTAAAGACTCAACTACGCCAGAACCATAGTTCAAAGTATTCAGGCCTACAGTATGCCTTATGGGCTAAAATGATAGTGGGAGGAACTTACGAGAGCATGGAAGAACCATCGCCGGTTCCAATGTTTGGTCCACATGTCCTTGTGGGAGACCAAGCACTAGCAATCTGGCAGATGCTCTTACTGATGCAGCTGACAAAATCACTTGCGCATCCTTACCAGCTACTATAGTGCAACCAGGCATGTACTTTCAAAAAAAAATTGGGGTAACTTCTGATAGGGATGACGTATCCTCAAAGATTTTTTTTTGCATTTTGCTCTTGAGATATGCAATGCAATGATATAACTTTTGGGTACCTGGCCTACTTGCAAAGTCTAGATTTAGAGTTACCCGTCAATTTTGGCGGCTTATGACATCACCAAATTCCGAAATTTAGTGGGATATGATGCCATCACGTTACCACATGTTTGCCGCGAATGAAAGCGCTGCCGAGTTTGTCGCTATATTCAGCCTCTAAAGTAGCTCCATCGATGCTTATGGGCAGGAATCAGCTGGACACCAGATAGAAGTCAAGGGAAGAATGAAATGGCGAAATTTTGGCGAAGGGAGCTCAAGTACTGCTGAAACTTGAGACAGCAAACTGAACGTGGGAGTACTGACCCTAAAAAGTAAGTTTTTACTAGGCTTTTTACGCTCTCTGAAGGTTCACTAGGCACTATTGGTGAAGGTTTTGATCCTGTTTGTAGTATAGACAAGAGCATGACGTCTTACTGCAGTCACAGCTTTAAAATTTTAGAGTTCACACCTTTACTTGATCATTGTTGGTGTTTCCAGCTTAAAAAGCATCTCTTGCTTGGACAGACAAATGGGTCAAAGCTGGCTAATGTGCTTAATTTAACAACAAGTGTGATAAGAATGTACATCGAATACAAACAATGTACGCCTCAGGGGATAGGGTTTCACTTGACATTGGTAAAAGTATGTAAGTGTAATGGACATAACTGACCATTGTTACCTCATAATGATGGACCATTCTTAACTGACAATGCACATGTACTAGTATGTTCACTTGTTCTGTCTGCCTGTATGCACCTGGAATATTTGACTATAAATACCAAACTGTATTTATGATTCTCGCTAAGTGGCGCGGGATGGTGCGCAGTGTCCTTTACAAGGTGGGGCTTGTCCGGGATACGAAGACACACTAATGGCTACGAAGCAGCAGCTGAAGTCACAGCTAGACTCCTTGCGGAGCGAAAACCAGCGGTTGGAGGAGCTGGTGGAAGACATGCACACGGCGAATCCCGAGCGAGTGTGGACAGCCGAGACAAAAAGGGCCTACGACGATGCCATGAAGCAGTTCGAGGCGCTACAGCAGGAGAATTCTGCCCTGCGGTAGAACTTGGCAAGGGAGCAGACAGCTGACAAAGAAGAAGAAATTGCCAGTCTGTCGAGACCGCTACGGGAAGTTATTCAGGAAACCGAGGCCTCAGAAAGGAGGGCACAAACAACAGGGACAGAAAGCGAGCGAATAGCGTAGTTGAGATAATAAAAGAGAGAGCGGAGATAGAGCTCAAGCAATTGACCGAAGAACAGTTGCACGCAGAGTTGGAGCGACTCCGAGTTATGGCGGCACAACAGGCCAAATGGGAAGCCAGGGAGCAGCATCTGGAGGCCCAATTAGTTACGACTGAGCGCCAAGTACAGGAAATGCAGGTGTCTGGACTGCTACAGAGGGGAGCAAAGCCCATGGTACCACATACAATGGTGAAGCCACCTCATCCAACCACTGGCCGACCTCTACGGTACCACTGACTGCGACTCCTTTTGTTACCCCATCGATGATTACTAGTACAGCGGTGCCCGTGACTTCTACTCAAACACGTAATCTACCTCGAGGAGAGCAACTGGGCCCGTCTCAACAGAAGTGTGAATTAACTGCAGCACTGGGGAACCTAACCCAACAATTACCCCCTTACCGATGTTCTCGGGAGATGACCCAACGCGTGATAGTGGAACATTCCGTGGATCAGTTTGAAATGGTCGGAGAATTGGCCCAGTGGAGTGATGGATGGTATTCCTATGCAGGCCCTGGTTGACACGGGATATCCTGCTACAATCATTTCCAGAGAGATATGCCGAAAGATTCTGGACAAGGAACGAGAAGAAGCTGAACCATTGTCCTCGGAGCAATGGAAAGAGAAAGCTGCCAAGCGTCTGCGACAGCCTAGTCTACTGCTGAAGGCATACTGTGGAACTGAGTTGAGTATAGGAGCAGAAATTGCAGTCCAAGTGGCTACCCCACGCTATGCAGTAAACAGAGCTGTGTTGGTGCAGAAGGATACCCCAGGCCACATGCTCTTGGGAACTGATCTGATGTCTGCCCAGGGAATCAGAGTTCTTGAAGGCGATGGCCAATCCCTACTTGTTCCATTTGTGGAGGAGCCTCAACCAGTCTGAGATATGGAGCAGCCTCAACCAGTCCGAGTCATGGAACAGCCTAAACCAGTCCGAGTCATGGAACAGCCTCAACCAGTCCAAGTCATGGAGCAGCCTCAACTAGTCCAAGTCATGGGGAGCAGCCTCAACCAGTCCAAGTCATGGAGCAGCCTCAAGCAGTCCAAGTCAAGGAGCAGCCTCAACCAGTCCAAGTCATGGAGCAGCCTCAACAAGTCCAAGACATGGAGCGTCTCAACCAGTCCAAGTCATGGAGCAGCCTAGACCAGTCCGAGACGTCAAGCAGCCTCAACCAGTCCAAGTCATGGAGGAGCCTTCAGTAGAATTGTAATACAATCGTCAGTAGAATAGGAATGGGCGTAGAATGTTCAGTAGAGTGATCATCAGTACAATGGGCATAGAATGATCATTAGTAGAATTGCAAGTAGAATGGGAGTAGAACCATCAATGGAACTGTAATAAGCAGAATTGGCTCCACCAGTCCAAGTCATGGAGCAGACCACCAGTCCGAGACATGGAGCAGCCTCAAACTCAGCCAGTTAGTATACGTCCTGCCTGCACTGAGGGAGAGCTGGAGTCTGAACAACATGAAAAGCAGTCAGATGCAACGGCTGTGTCCTTCGGCCAGCATGATCAGAAGTCACAGATGTCAACCACAGGTGTTCTGCAGCCAGCAGTTGATGAAGTCCCTATCCCCATGCCTCAAGATTGGAAATAGAAGATATTCCGTCCATGCATACTCTGAGGATGGACAAGGTCCTGGAAGCACCCATAGTACTCCTGCGACTGGGACGAATTTCTGTGCATTTGATTCAACCCTGTAAGCTGCCAGGACGTTGCGGAAAATTGCTAAAAGGAAAGCTAAAAAGAAACGCTCCTGTCTCTTCCTTTGAATGGCTGTTTGAACCCAAAACAGGACTACACAACAATGCCCTTGAGATTGCTGACGCGGTTGTCATGCCTCACAATGAATGTATCCTGTTGCCAGACTGCTAGTCTCGTGCCCAGACCCTTCCCCTCCCCTCCAATGAAAAACGGGGGGAAAAAAAGAAAGGAAAGTTGAGGAGAGGGTCTGGCAGCTTTTGCACGTTTGCGTGTGCTCTGTAGGAATGTCTACAGAGCCAATTATTTGCAGAATGTCACGTGATTTTACGCAAAGAATTTAATTACTGAATGCTACACGTGCGAATGCAATGGCTGCGTACAGAGAGTCCGATATCCTCTTCGCGATCGAAGCAGCTGCCAGGCGGCTGGGGTACCAGCTACGGCCGAAACAGCAAGAAGCTGTCGTGAGTTTTGTAAGCGGTCGGGATGTGTTTGTGTCGCTGCCTACGGGGAGCGGGAAGAGCTTGATTTACAGCGTTCTGCCGTGGACCTTCGACTCTTTGAGGAAGTGTTCCCAGTGATTCAAAGACCCTAAAAGCTCACTGCGAATTGTTATTGCTACTATAGCGCTTGGTATGGGGCTTGATTGCTCTGATATCCGCCGAGTTATCCAGTGGGGGGTCCCTTCAAATGTGGAATCATACATCCAAGAAACAGGGTGAGTAGGACGCGATGGGAGGGAAGCTTCAGCAGTACTATACTATGGTGGTCGGGATATGATGGGAACACGGGTAGAGGACCCAATGAGAATACTGCTACATGAAAGAAGGCTGCAGGAGAAACACCTAATGAAGGACTTTGATGATGACACAGAAGCTGTGAATATATCTGGTTGTCAATGTTGTGATTTATGTGCTGCCAATTGTTGTTGTGCATCATGCATTTCGGTATAAATGTTATCTTATATGAACAGCACAGAACTTAATAAAAGTATCATATTAGAGTACACATACTAGAAATACTTTTACATACAAGGGGTGCGGGCATTGTTATGTACCATATGATGCATGTTTCTAAAAAAATTGAGTACTCAATTGTGATTCACAGTGTTGTTGCAAATTTGGACGTGAGAAAGATTGATGTTTTGAAGAGCGAAATTTGCGAGCATTACACATAACATACGTAGTACAAACTTAAGGCATAAATGTTTACTGGTGAATAACAAGTTTTTCTAGTTGCTCTTTCATCCAATCCTTGAAATTTTTGTTGTCTAGACCCCGTGTTATGTTGCTCTGAAAGTGCGGAAACTTTTTGTGCCGCCTTTTGGAAGTGAAGTTAAAAAAAGTTTTTCGAGGTCAGTGGCAGTAGAACGCTTTGAGTGTTTCTCTGTCACCGGGGCAGTTCGTTGACTTTATCAAATTGACCTGTAATTTTCATCGACTCCCCGATGCTTTTTCCAATGCGAATAACCGAGCGATCCCCGATATTTGGACCTAGCAATCCAATTGCACTCTCTATTGATGTGCTCCATGTGAAGGTCACACGATACGTTCGTTCCTGGCCTTCCCCGGGTGTTGACTGTGTGGCTCCACAGAAGTTGTTGTTGCATTCGTGGGGTCAGAAGGTACTCATATTGTGCGAGGAAGGTAAACGCTTCAATTGAGTAGTTTGTTCGTTTAGAAGCTTTGAATATGGGGAGAAAATATCTCCAGCATCTAAGGATACGTAACCCATCTTCCTCTTTTATTGCATCCACAAACTCCATCAGCAATAGCCCTAAACTCAAGACATCTTTGGCATAGGCAAGAATGTGGTCATTATCTTTGACCTTCTTGGAACTAGTGGAGGTTTCGTACGTGACATCCACGAACTACTTGCTTAATTCCTTGTAGAAACAAGACCTTGCGCTGTGAGGGATCCAGCTCCTTTGGGAAGAACTCTGCGGATGGTTGGTCTTCCAAGGAGGACATGCCAAACACCTGCATAGTTGCAGACAAGATGTGGGCCTCCACTACTAATAAGAAAAACTCCTCACAAGCATTGACACTTTTGGAGGGTTTTTTGACGATATTCCTCCTATTGATGAGGTTACGTAGCTGGTATAGGGTGCCCGCATCCTTCGAAGAAGAGCAGCTGTACAAGCGTTTCCAGATGACCTAATAATGAGTATGTGTGAGAATGTTAACCCTTTGGCTTCCGAGAGCGCCAAATGGCGCTCTTAAAATGCCTTGTCTTATCAACCCCGTAGCGCTGCGTAGTACGCAGCAGCCACAATGATCATATCCTGTTTACTTTGCACATGTATTGACCTCTGTACTGATATATATTTTATCAATATTCATAGCTTCCTGTACGGATATAACAACCACAAAAATGTCACTCTCGTGCGCTATTGCGCTGTCCGCGTGGCAACTTGTCTGGTCAGTGCTTCCTTCTGGTCTTCTCAGTTTCTGTAGGTTCTCTATGTCTGTAACCCGTCTGTGCATCTCCATAGCCTATTCTATACTGTAGCTACTGCCTATCAGTCATCATACTCCGTGCTTTAGCTAGCTATCGTGCTCAGCCAGAAAATCACAAATTTACAACGCGTTTACAAGTCACGTGACCTAACACGTGTTTCCATGGCAACGCATTGTGCTTAGCGCCTCAGGGGATTTCCCTCAGGGCATTCTGCAGTGCAGTAGGGCCTAGCAGGAGACAGTAATATTTCAGATTACTGGAGGTAAGCTCACAGACAAAAATAATATTTACAAATCTAGGAAGCCAAAGGGTTAAAGTAAAATTGCAAGGCTATTACTACTAATTAGTGACGTTCTGACTCACCCCAAATAGGCACACCTTGGCATGCCAGTCTTCTACAACTGGTATTAGCCCTTCTAGGCGATCCTTCCCCCTCTCGGAGTTGCTTCGAATGTCCTTACCTCCTCTTGCTCGCTTTGCAGTTAACATGTCACCACCAAATAAGAGGTAATGGAATTGGTCAGTGGTGGTATCCATGCTTTCTGAAGAGCCTGGGACTTCTGCGCACTGTTTGGATGTCATAGTGGGCACATACTGGTGGAGCGATTCCAGGATGGAGATCATGTCTTCATGTTTGATTTCACTTTTAGGAAGAATCCCCAGTGGTACCTAGCCAATAGATAACCAGCAATCAGTTATTAACACCCACCAGGTGTCATGCATACAAGTCACAGAAATATAGGCATATATAGCAGTTGATGCTCATGTAACAACTTACCACTTTCGACTTCTGAGCCATTTCTTTGTAGTACACATGCTTGATGTTACTCTCCAAACCCGAACCGTAGGTTGCAAAGAAGGGCATGTGTTTCTTGAGCACTCGGCCAATCAGGATAGCAGAATTTGTCTTGAAGGCAATATCATCATAATGATTTGGGAGAACATCCTCATATCTGACCGACGGTAGGTCTGGCAAAGCAGCATCATCAGGAAGAGATGACATATCCAGCCTGTCCTGGACAGCATATATGTTGAAATAATGCAAGGAGGAATTATGAATGCATGTAATATGTACATGATAAAAAACAGAATCTACCTGAGGTTCGATCATAAACTGCTCCAGTTTCTGCCTCCACTCGTGGACTTCTGCATCGTGCCCCTTTCCAAGCCAGTTGACAGTAGCTATACTCCTCTGATGGGAAAGGCAAATAAGTAGCCTCTGCAGCCTCCTGAACACCTGCATTTGTTGACATGTACATGTAACAGATATAACACCAAATTTGTTAATTCAGATAGTTAGTGACTGCTGCAATTCTTAAGTGCAAAGTGTGCATAGTACATAATTATACATGTACATTGCAAATTCATACCTGCTTGGGAGTATGGCCACTGTAAAGAATCACAGAAATGATGCGCTGGACGAAGTTCATTCGGGTGTTTCTGTGGTGTAGAAGAATGGCAGCACACAGACCAATAATGGTATTCTCATTGGCTATATACGATCTGCCCGTTTTGGAAACGAGACGCCTCTTTGTACGAATGCATCCGCGGAGGAGCTGTAGAAAGGTTGGGGCCTTCTCATGCAACTCGTCAACAAGACTGTCCCACGTAAAGGACTGCATTGCCTCTCGCGATGAATTTCGAAGCACAGATGGGTCATCTCGTTTGCACATCGCCATCATCTCCTTTCGGACTAGCTTGCCTGCTACCCGGATGACTGCCTGTTTGACTTTGGGGTGAGCTATGGCTTGTCTGGCAATTGCACCGGGATTTCTCCTCCCTACACTCCTACCAATCCTCTTCATGGACGGTGTGAGGTGATGTACAGTGGACCTTGTTCTCCGCTTAACAACCTAAGTGGTGTATGAAATTTCAATATCCTCAGCGTGCTATAACTGAGGAAGTACCATAGCTAGAGCTGTCACACAAACTTACTGCAACTGCAGGAGAACGGTCGACCGCAGTCTGTTGCAATACTCGTCTTATTGGAGTGTCTGTCCTCTGTCGTCTTCGCTTTGCTGGGGGGTGTCACCAGACTCTAAAGGACGCTTCACAGGAGTGTCTGTCTTCTGCTGTCTTCGCTTTGCTGGGGGGGGGGGGGGGGGGGTGCCGGCAGACTCCAAAGGACGCTTCTGGATAGGAGTGTCTGTCCTCTGTCATTTTCTCTTTGCTGGGGGGCTGTTACCAGACTCCTTTAAAGGAGTTTGTTGTTGGCTTAGCAAGCAAGACACACTGACAAGTGTTACTCAACCACTTAAATTTGCTTCTTTTAGCAGTGGCTTATCTCGCCATGCTTCTACCGCTAGCCTCACCTGCAGTTGAAGTTGATGGTTGCAGTCCACGATTGACAGCAGTCTGGCTTATTTTCTGAGATACTTTATTCTCCAGGTGGAAAAGAGTGGATCTCAACTTCAGTATTCTTTCCACTTGGGAAAAGCACTTTATACACAAATGCGGCTGCTCTGTAGTTGCGATAGTTCCGGGGTCTGCTGGAAGGAACCCGCTACCATACCCAGAACGACGAACAAGCACCCTCAACTCCTTCAGTGCGTCGCTCGATGATGGACTGTATAGTCGCCTGCGTTTAGTCGATGGTGCTCCGATCAGGCATAAAACACAAACAGCCATCGCGCCTCTGCAAGCGGTTGCGCTCACACGGTACACATGCACGTACGTCGCATGCGCGCACACGCACGGCAGTTTAATTCTATTATTGAATTCCATACTCGTGACGTGACGTATTTACTGAGTCAGCACATTCTAACCGCACGCAAGCAGTCAACAAGAGGGACCAGACCGTTTCTTCCCGTGCCGGATACTGTAAGCGATCCGGTGCTTGGTTGATTAGGTCTGGCTTGCGAGACTACCAGACTGCAATGCTTCTGGAACACCAACTTGGTTGAAGAGTGGGCAAGTCCTCGGCTGGCTACTGTGAAGACAATGTCATGGAAATGGATAAATATCCTGATGATGAGGCAGTTGGTGATGAGGACAGGCTGATCCTGCGGATGATGAAGCAGTCCATAAAATAAACGTTGACACTGAAGAAATAGACACAACTGGCTTGGTCAACACAAGTCCAAGAGTTGCTTGCCTGAAATCAATGTTGCATATGGACCAGCCAGAGATAGATCCTCAAGAGTGAGAAGCCCTGGAAGCCTTCCTGGTTCAGAACGTTTATGTCTTTGCACTCAACAATAAAGAATTGGGATGCACAGATGTCGCGCATTGCATTGACACTGGAGACCACAATCCAATTCACCAAGCTCGTCATCATATCCCTTTTGCTCTGCGTAGTCATGTGGATACAATGGTCCAAGAAATGTTAGATCAAGATGTCATCCAGCCAACATCCAGCCCTTGGGCTAGCCCAATAGTCCTAGTCAAGAAAAAAGATGGCTCTATGAGGTTTTATGTGGACTATCGCTGCCTCAATTCTATCACTAAACTGGATGTCTATCCACTTCCTAGAATTGACGACACACTAGATGCCTTAGCTGGAGCCCGATTCTTTACAACTCTGGATTTAGCTTCGGCAGGTCACAGTTGATCCAGCTGTAAAAGAGAAGACTACTTTTTTTACACATTCAGGATTGTATGAATTTAAGATCATGCCGTTTGGCCTATGCAATGCTCCAGCAACCTTTCAACGCTTCATGGAAATTGTTCTTGCAGGCCTAACTCGCAACCAATGTTTCGTGTACTTGAACAATATTTTGATTGTTTCTCGTTCCTGGGAAGAACATCTTGAGAACCTCCACCTGGTGTTTGTTCATCTACGAAGTGCTGGGCTACGACTAAAACCAAAGAAATGCACATTTGCCCGACGAAGGGCCTTATACCTCGGACACATAATATCGGAGCGAGGGATTGAAGCAGACCCAGACAAGGATGAGAATGTCAGAGAGTACCCTGTACCACAAAACCTGAAGACCCTCCAACAATATTTGGGATTAGCCTCGTATTATCGTCGTTTTTTTCCAAACTTTTCCAAAAATTGCTAATCCTTTACACCGTCTCACCCGAAAGGATGCACCTTTCATCTGGTCTGACTCATGTCAGGAGTCGTTCGATACTCTAAAGCAGATGTTGACCTCAGCCCCAGTGCTAGCCTAACCCAACTTTCAGAGACGGTTCATTCTCGAATCTGATGCATCAGGATTTGGACTCGGTGCTGTCCTGGCTCAGAAACAAGAGGATGGTTCTATGCATCCAATCGCTTATGCGAGTTGAGGGCTGCAGAAACATGAGCGGAACTACAGTATCAGTTGGCTGGAGGCCTTGGCCGTTGTATGGGCAACAAAGCACTTTCACGTGTATCTCTATGGCCACCGCTGTACTGTGTTTACCGACCACAGTGCACTGAAGTCTCTGCTAAATACGCCTCACCCATCTGGAAAACTGGCACGTTGGGGCTTAGCCTTACGGGAACTTGATTTGGATATCCAATATCGCTCCGGAAAGACCAACGAAAATGCAGACGTGCTTTCCCGATTGCCTGCACTGGATCATACAACCATTCCTGACCTCAAAGCTCCAAATCACCTGATGGCTAAGCTTGAAGCAGAACCAATGACTGAAGGAGCAGATGCATCAACTAATGAATGGCAGAAATTACAACGAGAAGATGATGAATATGTTTCAATCATTGTATACCTTGAAAGTAATGCTGTACCCACTGATGCCAAGTTTTCAAGGAAACTTGTATTAACCACATCACATTTCTTCCTTCTGGATAGTGTCCTCTACCATGTCCAGACAGATGGCTCTTTAATGTTAGCTGTCCCAGAAGCACTTTGCTACACACTGTTCAAAGAAACCCATGGAGTATTCTCTGGACACCTGTGAGAAGCTAAAATATACAGCCAGCTGAGGAAACATTACTGGTGGCCAGGAATGCGCTCCGACGTTAGGAAATGGTGTAAAGCGTGTCTAGTGTGTGCAACACGCCAAATAGGACATGCTACCAAACCCCCTCTTTGTCCAATTCCTGTGGCAGGACCCTTTGACTGTGATGGTGTGGATGTGCTGCAACTACCATGCACCCTCAACTGCAACCAGTATGCAGTGGTGTTTGTAGATTATCTCACCAAAATTATGGCCAGAAGAGTTTCCTACGCCTGACCCAACTGCAGAGACAATCGCCAACCTCTTTGTTAGAGATATCATCAGTCGCCATGGTGTCCCTGCCACCAATTTTCTGTCTGAATTGATGCAGGATATTTGCAAGCTAATGGGAACAGAAAAGGTCAATACTTCATCTTACCACCCACAAACAGACGGCCTCGTTAAAAGATTTAACAGGACACTAACCTCAATATTGGCTAAGACAGTCGAAAAAGACAAAAGGAACTGGGACCACAGACTCCCCTATGTCCTGTTTGCTTACAGGACCAGCTTACAGAAGTCCACTCGAAAATCGCCCTTTCATTTGCTGTATGGACGTGATGCCAGACTACCCACTGAAGCTGCATTGAGTCGTCCTCGTACTTGTTATGAAGTAGACCTGGATGACTACATGGCTGATCTGATAGCAAACTTGTCAGATGCCTAGGGACTAGCTCGACAATGTCCAGCGGCTCAAAAGCGGCAAAAATACCAGCATGACCGTCAGGCCACGAGTCACAAGTATCAAGTTGGAGACCGTGTTCATCTATCAACCTAGTGCAGTCCAGGGCAAGACCAGAAAGTTTGCTCGACCATTCCATGGACCTTATCGAATACTGGAGTTGACACCCACAAATGCTAGTGTTCGTCCTGTTGATAGGCCTGGAGAAGATCCCATCTTCGTCTCTCTTGATAGAGTTCGTCACAGTCCACACGAAATTCCTGACCAGTCCTGGTTAGGCACTGCCAAAAGAAAGCCCCGAGCCAAGAGAAAATGATGACAAGCTAAGGAATCTGAGCTACCAACTACAGCTTCACCAGGAGTCGAAACGCAAGGAGCTTGGTCTGGTCGACTTCGTCAGAGGGCGTCCGAAAAGCAGCCCAGGGAGATATAATGGACATAACTGACCATTCTTACCTTACAATGATGGACCATTCTTAACTGACAATGCACATGTACTAGTATGTTCAATTGTTCTGTCTGCCTGCATGCAACTGGAATATTTGACTATATATACCGACTGTATTTCATTTCATGATAATTATGATTCTCATTAATTAACTCACTGAACGCCGTAATTACATCACGCACGTGATGGTCCACGCTATAATTTCTACAACAATGGCGTACTAAAAGTTTTAGTTCAGTGTTTGGCTGTTTTTATGCTTACCAATTCAAGTATTCAGTGAATTCTGCGTTGTACCTGTTAGAAGACTACCAGCTACAGCCATTAATTAATTTAACCCTTTATAGCACGTAGTATAATGCACCTATCAATACCACGCCCCATGTCCCCACCCACACCCTACATGGGGATTACATGGGGATTTGACCGCTTTGAATTTCAATTTCCCCATATATGGGGCGCTGCTTAAAGTCAATGCCCCAATAAAACCCTTATGTTATAAGTAGGGGTTTGACAAAAATTCGATAGAATGTGAACAAAGAAAGTACAGAACTACGTGCAACTTCGACATTTCAGGCAAATATAATATTCAGTGGTGGGTAAGGCCTCCAGCTTCTCACACACACAGTGGTACCACATATCACACTTGTCGTATGCAATCCACAGTTCTGTCTCATCAGTTTCTTCTTCATAGTCACGGCCACATTTTCCACAAAACCACGTAGCAGATGAAGGGCCGGCCAGTGGCAGGTGAGGGTGCAGACGGAATGGCAGGTGAGGGTGCAGACAGAGTGGCTTTTTTAGCACGGCGGGTTGCAGCTGCTTTGGCAGCACCTCTTTTGCGGTTTTCGATAATGACTTTGAGATGTTCAAGCTATATCTGTACTTCGTTGCATGGTAGCTTTGAACTTTCACTGATATCACCCCCATCACTCTCACGGAGACGTTTCGATCTAGTTTTCCCCTTTTTATACACGTACACATCATCATCGACTTTAGCACGAGCAAGCTCTAGGAGCTTCTGTCGAGTGTGCAAAAGGGTTGGAGTGCCAACAGCTAACTCCTCGGCAGCCTTGTTGATGTTCTCTTGGTATGGGGTGAGGAGTTTGGCGGGATCACGGCCGTAGAATTGAGCCTGCTTTCGAATATACTGCTCAGCTTCCTTAGAGCCCTTGTCCTGATCGGGTACAGCAACATCAGGATTACTTGATGGGCTCACTAGTGTGAAGCCTGTACTTGAAAGCAATAGCCTTGATTGCTTTGAGACTCCAGGCTGTGAGGACAAGTTAAGGATACTTATGAGTTGGTTGGTGGCCTCTATAATGTAAACTACCGTAGATAGGGAAAGTTTCGTCAGTACCCAACAATGACAACAATTAAAAACATGATTTTTTCAACATTGAACATTGAACATTGACCAGAAGCTAAATTTCTAACAAATATTTCTACGAGTGAAATTTCCCGATTTACAGTAGAAAACAAACCTGCACACTAATATCAGCACCATTTTAACAATGCATTATCCCGTGAATGCAGTGTGAGCGTTAGAGCTAGGAAGTTACTTCTATATACACGAAATTGTATGAAACACACTCATGACCAGAACTGGTACTGACACTTTGCATGGCTTGCAAATCATGTAATTGCTAAAGCAGCACAGCTTCAGTTGTGATAAGGCCACCAATCAGTTCTAATTATTGTACCTGTCAGCTTTGTAGTGCCCACTAATTGTCTGACTAAAATTCTAAAATGAGGTCAACCTTGTCCAACTAATCTGCGCTTTTAGTTTTTGAGGACTCCCAGTATACTTCTCAGGGTATCCAATGGAAGTACATGTACATCACAGCCTTGGGATAAAGCAACATTCATCTGCCATACCTGAATATGGAGAGGGGCACCACTCTGGGAGCCACTGCATTCTGGCTTCTCCTGTACCTATAAAAAAACCTGTAAACAGAGAAATCCGGTGGAAAGTACATGATTGATACACACAGGTCTATCGAACTAGACACTCTTCTGCACTTTGCAGCAGCAGAAGATGGCTCTATTGAGCACTTCAGATCCTCCCCTGTGCCCTAAAACGGCTTGTAGAGAACAGAGAATCTAGCTCCACTGACTAGGTACATACTTGTTGTTGCTGCTGTTGAAGGACGCCAACTCCACCACTCCTCTCAGCACTGCACTTGTCCTGTAGATACAAATCAAAAAAACGAGTCAACTGGCAAGAACAGCACCGTGACAATGTAGCTAGCTACCTAAACGAGATTTTTTTAAAAATAGCAAGCTATGGACTAGCAATAGACTAGGCTTTTTCTTACCTTTTCCTGCATGACAACCTTCAAGATGCTCTTAGGCCATCAGTATTTAAAAATTCGTTCCGGGTAACTCCAGTTGCCAAGAAATGGGTAGGTAGGTAGGATTTTTTTTTGTTTAAAAATTTTTTTTAGTCATCATCACTTGCACGGAGGCAATAAAAAAAAACAACACCCAAAAAAAAAAAAAAAAAAAGAACAGTGTATAGCTAGTACATTACTAAACAAAATGCTGTGCACGTACATATCAAACTGAGTGCTTTCGTTTTTCACCAGTCTTAATCTTCATGAATGTGATAGGATTAAGCTGTTTGCTGGTGCAAGATGCACAAATAGGTAAAATTATCTTGTACGTTTCCTTCAAAGCTTGTGGTACAAAACAATCCTTCTCACCACAGTGAGCACATATAGGTGGCAATTTGAGTGCCTTGTTCGAATAGTAGCTTCTTTCAATCGGGGTCTGGCAGGTTAAACTGGTGCGAATGCGTAGTTCTGCTGCCAAAGGATGGCTTTCAGGAAAAATCGGGGAGCCACATACATAAAGGTTGTTTTCCACAGCAAAAGTCAACACCACTTCATTCTGTGTGTAAGTCGACTGTTTCTGCAGTGAGGTTTGTCGCAGGCCAAGCACTCTACTACACCTCGCACCTTGGCACCAGTAAATAGTGATGATGGCTCTTGCTCCTTTTCCCTCGTTACTACTAGGGATGGACGATCACATTCAGATGTTTCCTGCCCAAAGAGTTGTTCAAATGGTTTGTAGTGTGATTTATCCACTGTGAGCAATGGATCTGGTAACCACTGCATGCGAGCAAAGACATCTTGTGGCAAACGTACAGGTCGACAGCAAGAGGGGTCGTTACACTTCCGTATTTGGAGGGAATAATGACGCAAGCGACAGTGAGCTTCAGCGAACTTCATAAAGTCCTTGGCTTTGGAAACTTCGGCCTTTTTGGTATTGGACATGGACAGTTGTTTATCAATCAGCTCTACGAAGCTCCAAAGAGCAGCTATTTTGTCATTTGTTGCAGCATCTCCAATCTTGAAGCGGTTATCCTTCAGCGACAACCTGCGAAATCGATCTTGCACAAGCGATATTACTGGTGCAAGTGAGTCTACCACAGCTTCTTTGAGAGAAGGATTAGATTCGGCTGCACTACGAATGACAGCCATGAAGTTGTATGATTTTAAGGCAGTCTCTACCTCAGAGGAGCACCCTGCTCGCGTTGTTGAGACACACTGTAGACCAAGATTCAGTATAGACATTAGTCTCTCACATGGATTCCTCCAGCTGTTGTTGGGGGCTGTTTGAACTGCAACCAAAAAGTCAAGGTCAAGCCACCGGAAAGTGCAGATATAACTTATCAGCACAGAGTCGTATGTAAGCCGATGATCAGGTCCTCCGTCGTGATAAAACAGTACGAGTGGAGGGACATCTTCATTCCCAAAATGGCTTCTTGCAACATCAGCCATATGGCGATATGGACTGGAAGGTTGGAAAATGAATCCTTGACAATTACAATAGGTTGCCCTTGGTAAAATGACTTCAGAGGGTCATCTGGGATATCGCAAACTAGGTACACAGAGGGAGTGAGGTTGATCTTCGTAAAATCATGGTCACAAGCACCAAGTATAGCTGTAGAAATAGTCAGAGATGGTCTGTTTCGAATCACTGCTGTTTGTGGGGTATCGGGTTCACCTATATAGTCAAAAGAATATTTTACTAAACACACCTGCACATGCACGTATAACAAACTGTAAACTGTTAATTATAGTACACACACACATACCAATGGGTATCTTGCTTTTGTCATCAAGAAAGAACAAAGCGGCATGGTTACGAAATTGAACAGCCATTTCTTTCAAGTATCGGAAAAGCACAGCGCAGTAGAGAGCATGTGTTTTTCGGAGCTGCCGACGCTGAATTTTATATTTTACATCAAAACGACACTTGAAACGTTTTGCTGTCTCAGAGAACTGGTTACGAGGCCAAAACTGGAAACGAACCCAAGTTTCAGATGGTACTAAAGTGTCTGGTGGAAGGCGTTCTTCGATTTGGCGAATAAGATCAGGAATAGATATTGCTAAAGGTAGTTGCGCAACATCAGGACCATGCCATCAATCATCTACAGCTTTTCCATACTCTTCTAGTATAACATCAAGTTCTTTCCAAAATGCATCAAACTGAGATTGTCGTCCTGGATTCAACTCCCTCTTGTCAAGGATTAGGTCAACATCAGGATCATCTAGCATCATTTCCAACCGCTGGTCAATATCAAAACCATGAAGCTCCTGGCTACTATCTTCTGTAAGAAAACGATACACACTCCGCAGGATTACTGGTGAAAGCTCTTTGATGTGTCCGTATCGATCAGTAAACAACTTCCTCATGGCTCGTGATTTGTAAACCTGGAGTGCAGCCTTTACTCTGGAAACTGCAGTGTTTTGCATATGCACAGATCGATCACTTTCTGATTCAGGGATTTTCCACACGTACGATATGTTCCCTATTTGACTACCTGCATGATACTGAAACAAATAAACTGAGCATGGCAGCTCTAGGTTGGCAAAGAAACGGTACCTAGTAAACTTATCCTTCGCCGAAAGGTCATCGTTCACAAGAACTGGCTCATAAAATCCTACAGACTCCAATTGAGTTATTAGCCTAGAATAAATAGGCTTCATTGGCAATTTACTTGCAGGAATGTGACGTGAATCAGTGTTAACATCTGGAGTGTGGCATGAATCCAGGCTCGTGTGTCGCTCATCACTTCGCTTTAAGCTTTGCTCCATGTCCTCCGCATATGTTCGTAGTACTTTAGCCAACCCCTCAATAGCATTTCTCACTTGACCCCATTGGGTGAGAAATAAGAGTAATTAACTTGTTCGCATGCTCCATTAGCTCTCTCTTCTCCATTCGTGGGGGCTTCTTACGTTTTGCTACCCAGTCATTATATCCACCTTTATTGCTCTCATTCCCCTTGTTAAAACGCATGAACATATCGGGAATCAATGGAACGTTCCCATGCTTGTGTCGGTCTTGAAAACTTTAAATACTGTCCATCAATGTACCACAAAGTATCAACAACAGAATTCACAAAACGAAGACCGCAACTGTCCAGTTCATCTGCACGAAATCCAACCCCACTCTCACGCAAGAGAAGCAGCACATCATTAAAAAGTAACTGTTTATTGTTCTGGACTGGATCATGCATTGAGGGGAGGTGTTTTGCATGCTGGCTCGCCATCAAAATTGTAAAAGCATTCTCAGGCTCCTTTTGTGGTCGTGTCTCTGGTTCGACCATATACTTAACAAAGCGATCACCATACGTATAAAATGTCAGGATGGGTTGAGAAAGGGACGCAGCGTGTGCAGGAGAATGTTCATCTTTACCTGTGGCGACCGTCACACTCCTGTCCAAATACTGCTTGCCGCTAACCTGCTCCAAAAGATCTGCCAATGTTGTGTGTTCTTGAGCTTCTGCCCAGGCAGGGCCAAAAACGACTGATGCACCAACAACAATTAGAACAAGTAGCCAGATCATCTTTTTAGCCAACACGAGTTCTTGAATCCTTACTGCGCATGGTCACAGTTCTGTTAATTAACTAATTCTAATTAAAGCACCTTAAAAATAACGTGAAAGACGGCTAGAAAGCGGTCGGTCGAGCTACCCGGAACTAACTTTTAGTTACTGATGGCCTTATCGGGAATTTCTTGCGCAGAAGCGACGTCAACGAACTCCCCTCCCCACTCTTCATCTTTTATCTGCAGAAAGTACTGTGCATCCTTCGCCATTTCACCGCCGAATGTCTTCTACACTTCCTGTAGCAGTACATCTGAATCACTCTCTGCATCCAACGCTGATGAGAAGGTTACAGGGCGGCTACGCTCTCGGAAGCGCACCAAAACACGCTTGTTGGCCGCCATGATCGCACGCCCTGACACGCCACGTGGAACTGCGTTTTTTATTCTACGTATACTACATCCACATACTCATAGTATGCGAATTTATGTCAATAACCTCACCCCTGGGGCACGCTTCGAGGACAAATCCCCACTATAGACCTCGTTCCCCCTGGGGTGGTGTAATGGGGCATACAATTGATAAGTGCATAACGGATGTAATGTTCCACGTGCCCAGACATTTTGTGGAAGAATACGTGTTCATAAAGCCCGAGGCTTTTTCGCGTGCTACCTTCAAAACGAAAAGACTTTTGTACAGACAAGTTTGCAGTTTTGAAGTGTGCAAAAATTGACTTCTCGATCGATGGTAGAAGCGTCTTGATCTGACCGGAAGTGAACGAAGCAGAGCGACAGGCGGCTCGAGCGGCAATGGCAGACACAAGGATGAAACGGTAAGTAGTAAGTTTGCTATTTATTCAAAGTGAAACTACTTAGTAGATGGTATGACAAAGTCCAGAAAGCATACAAACTGTTGATAAGGGTGATAATATACAAAACATACGGGTGAATGAACCTAGAAGTCAAAACATACGGGTGAATGAACCTAGAAGTTGCCAAGTTTATAGTGAGACTTATCACGCGGGTACCTCACAGGAACTCTGTGTGATACTGCTCGAAGCGCGAGGGACCATCCAGTGGGGCGTCCCTTGCGACTATACAAAACGCTTTGCCACATTTGTGCATATAATGCCGGAGTCATATCTTCGATTCTCTTTCCTCCAGCAATATTCACACCTACTCCGTTTGCCTCTGGTAAGGTAGTGACTGTCAGCGTGAGAAGGAGTGGCTGTGTCCTCCTTTCGTCGCTTCGGTGGTGTTGAAGACACGGCGGCCTGTCGAACTGGCTCTGGGAGGCAGTACCGTTTCCGGGAGTTGTATTGGCCAATGAGACCTGTAGCGAGTCGAAGTCTGAATCTCCTCGCCGTTGCTTGCTGGCAAGTCACACCCACGACAGGTACAAAGTGCCGGAACACAACGAAGGCATTGACGACGCATGCATCGAATAATAACCAGAAAATATATCTGTAGAATTTTCTGGACTTGCATCTCACCCGGGAGTAGCCTCGAAGTTGGTCAGCTTTGTCCAGCTGTTGCACCTTCGGGCTGGCAGTTGGTGGACATAACATAGACCAATTTCTTGTCCTTCCACACCGACGCTACCAGGTTTCCCTTCTGACAAGTGGTGGCCTCTCTGCGCTCAAGATCACCTAAATTTATGGTTGTCCGTTTGTTTCAAAATTCCATAACTATCGAACGCATGGAACTGTCACTTTAAAAAAGTTTCATAGATTTGAACCTATCAAATAATTATCGAATGCATGAAATTGTTGCTAACAAAAGGTTTGTTGCTAACAGATGGTTTGATAACGTTTCATAACATCGAACACTAAAAAAATAATATCGAAATGTTATCGAACCTATGAAATGGTTCGAAACTTACCAGCCAATGCATAATGTTCAATAACTATCGAACCGATCGAAGTTACGTTTGTTCGATAACATCGAAAGCGTCCCCACAGTTCGCTAATCATCATCGAAACTACCGTTCCGCGTGCATGTGCTAGCTATTTCCACGAGGCCGGCCGGAGTGACTGTTGATAGCTGTCGCGAGTCCCAAGATAGACTGCGCTGCTTATAAGAGGTGAGATTGGACGATATGATTTTGTTCCCTGCATGGCAGACTTCATGAAGTCGTCTCTTCTACCAGATCCAGTGCACGGTTAGAGCTGCCTGTGAACTGCCAGTGTGCACTGAGCTAATTTCTCAGTCTGAGTTCAAGTAGACATTCATCTGTTCCTCTTGTCCAGACATCGCTTGCTCGCCAGGTGTTTGTCGGAGCTAGGTAAGAGGGTATTCAAGGTGTATGTATGTTACCTCAAGCCATACCTTTTCTTCACGTGTAGTTCTCGGTTACCAGCTGTCCCATCTTCATGATGGCTGAGAGTGGGGTTGACAAGCACCTACAGGAGCATGGACAGGTCTCTACTTATATTATGTACCATGGCCCATAGCTAATGTCATGCCCTCACCCAAGAATGTTTACACTACTCTGATAGTCTTTGGCTTCCCATGAACTGAATCTCTGAACCAGTGCTGATGGACTATAATCCAATCTAGCAGAGAGCCTATTTTTTGTTACATAAAGGGGGGGAGGGTTCAGTATGGTAAATTATGCCTTTTACAAGCGTGCAAGGTCAGCAGACATTTCTCCCTGCTTCCCGTGGGTATAAAAATTACATTTGAGCTCTAGGAGTCATATAAAGGTCAACGCCCTCTTAGCTATTGAATTTTTCAGCCCACGTGCTCCCTATAACTGTTTGCTATGAACAGAGCCTATGGGATAGAAGGCTTATCATTTTAGACTACATGTTAATTTTTCAGGAAACAACCTGTCAAAACCCATCTGCTTGGCTTTGAAGCAACTTAACAGACCTCACTGCTGTCATTGTCCATGCCGCTAGAGTGTGCAAGAACCAAGCCACAGATGCGTAGATACATATGGGCTCTTTCTCTGTATACCCCTAAATAGTTTTTTTATACATTATGCATGTAGTCGCGTGGCAGCACCTTTTCACAATCCACACAGTATCATGATCGATGTTTAAGTGTGACATCACCAAATAGCTAGTATTACCGTGATCCTTTTCTTCCTCTGTAGATGGAACGGGTGCTCACTGATCTCGGTATGAGCAGTGATGTGAAGGAGCATTTTCGCCAAGAGAAGGTTAGTATGCATGAGAGAATTAGCCTCGTTCCCGGTCCTTCCCACCCTGCTTTTATCTCGCGGGCGGGGAGAAAAAGCGAGGGGGAAGGCCTGGTACCGCTTATCGTGTGCCGTGACATATGAACTCATAGGGTAGACGTATGTGCCTATGCAAAAGGGACTTACCTGCCCACGCACTAATTAAAAAAACGGCAAAAAGCTGAGGTGGGAAGGACCGGGAATGAGGCTATGGAAGAATCAATTGTGTCCATACATAACAACAATGTGGGTGTGTCAAAGATGGCTAACATGATCCTTCTATGCTTAAATTTACATTTGTCTTTTTTGGGGATATTAGTTATGGAGCCCAGGAGCTGCTAAGTAAACACTAGAGTAAATGGGTGGGTGAATGACTAATTAGGCTTTTGAAGTAGCCTGTGTATCAAAGTTCATCCTTCCTTCCATATATGAGGAGAAAAAGAAAGCTGGGTCTGGTATACGAAAGGGCTTGATAGGGTGTAACTTGTCTAAGGCTTACTGGGAGTGATAATTGAGGGTGTGAAGTAAAAGAAAACTATAAAGTACATGGTTCAACGAATCAGTGCAGCAGGAGTGATTTCTGTGTGTGCTAGAACTATGCTACAGCTTCTCTTGGCAGACTCCAACATAAAATTGGTTGCCCAAGAGCACCTGTGCATGTATGCAAAACTGTTTTTTCACGGCTTGGAAGAGCTAACAATGTACGGCACTCTTAGAAGCCAAAAGCTTTACGTCCAAGATATACTATTCTATAGGTTACACCCAGACTGGTGCCAAGATTAACTGATGACCAGTTGATTCAGCTGGGCGTGGCTACCATTGGCGATCGGGCTGCCTGGAGATCTGCCTGCCAACAGATTGTTGAAAGTAAGTGCATTTTGTTTGCTATGACTAATTAGTGCTCTTTACCATGAATATGGATCCTGACATCATGTTTTACAGAATACATTCTGATGGGCCTCTTTCCCAGTATTTCCCACCCCAGCCTTTGCCTCACAGCTATAGAAAATAGCGAATTGGTCTCGCAGCCCCTTTTTCTCCATGGCTGCAAGACGAAATCTGGGGTAGGAAGGATCTCCACAGCTGCAAGACAAAATTGGAGTGGGAAGGAATGTGAACAAGGCTATATTTGCATTGCTCTAGAAGTTAATGGGCTCCCGTTACTGGGTACGAGATCGCGCTGACCATACCACTTACCTGAACCCAACTCACCATAAGGTTTGGCAGCAGTGCTGGGTCACCGTACGAGCATGCCCGGAGGGCGAGGTACTACCGAGCCCATCTATTCTCCTGCGACCCCTAACCTTGGGTGAGATAGATGGGAGGACCCGCCCACTATGCCCAGCAACTAGATCACAGCAAGACGTGGGCCCACTCGAAGGCCCACCTCAGCTGGAGACACCCACCCACACCCTACAACCAGTAACAAGGGGAGGGGAAGGGGAGGGGAATGTTACAACACGAACGACCAACAGAACCGACAGACGAGAGGCACGAACAGCTGCTACCGAATAACACGTGCTCAGGAACTGCGCATGCGCCGCTTTGCCCATTAACCTCGGTTAATTGTCCCAATTAACCTCCCATTAATGGGCTCCCGTTACTGGGTATGAGATCGCGCTGACCATACCACTTACCTGAACCCAACTCACCATAAGGTTTGGCAGCAGCGCTGGGTCACCGTACGAGCATGCCCGGAGGGCGAGGTACTACCGAGCCCATCTATTCTCCTGCGACCCCTAACCTTGGGTGAGATAGATGGGAGGACCCGCCCACTATGCCCAGAGGGGGTGCTAGAGGAATAGGCACCCCCCTCACCCAAGCACTACTACCATAACGCATGCCAACACCAGATAAACCAGCTCAACAAAAACAAAACTGCATAACAATAAGACACAAAGCAAATACTAAAGAAAACAACAGCAGGGTCCAGCGGTCACGACGACCCGTTCCGACCATTAGGCACGCTTAACGAGCTCAGACGACACGGCACACAGGATCTCCCGGGGAGTCCGGATGTAAAGAGTATACGCGGAACTCTCCCAGCGGCCCAAAGTCTTAATGAGGGAGCCCTGCAAGCCGCACGAGCTGGCTGTCGTCACCGCTCCAATCCGGAAGCTGTGCCCGGCATACTTCGACGCGTCTAGGCCAGCCGACCGAAGGGCTTGACGGACCTGGGACACGAACCGTTCCCGAGTAAGGGGCCGACCATCGTGAAACCGGAAAACCATATAGGACAACACTGCCGCCACAGGGCAAATCTCCGCGCCCGACACCCCCAAGAACACCGTAACCCCACGCCGAAAGGGGTCCGTCTTCGACGCTTTAATTCTCACTTCCAGGTAACAAGGAAAGGCAAGACTATCAACCCGGATGTCTCCCTGGGCGAGGTGGACTGCAGGATCAAAAGATGCCTCTGATGGTACCACCACCTCCCCCGAGCGCAAGAAACCGAAAAAGCACATACAAACTGCCCCCCATAGCATGGTGGCATCGAAACGATCTGGGAACGTCTCCCACGATGACCGAAGGCTACGTAAGATCCCCGATCTTCCGAAACCCTTTTACCACATACTCCAATCTCGGCATGTCCTTGGTATGGGGGTCCCCAAAACCAAGCGCTATCTGAGAATGGCGGACAGCCGCGAGATAGCCCTTAACGGTGCCAGGTGATAGCTTATCCCTATATAAAGAACCAACAAAGAAAGAGAGGCCCTGCTCTGAAACTGGGAAAGGAGATAACTCATTGCGCTGGCAGAAGTTTAAATAGCGGTTGATCCGAGACCGGTACGTCCGTTGAGACGACGGCGCTAAGCCGGCCGAAAACAGTTCCTGAACAGTTGCGCCCAGGCCCGAGAGGTCCAATCCGGTTGGCGGTTGACCAGCAGATCCAGGACTGGAGGAGGAATCAGAGTTCGGGCCCGAACTGCCACTGGCACCTGGGCAAAAAGATAGGGGAGATTACCCCTGGAAACAGCATCCGCGAGTGAGTTATCAACGCCCGGGATATGCACTGCCCGAACTGCCACCCGAAAGAAAGCCCTAATAAAAAACATGCACCGTACTAGGTGCATTATACGGGGTACTTTGCTATACCCTGAATTGATCACTGCCACGGCACCAGCGCTATCACAGTACACTAGAACAGCCGAGTCCCTCCACGCTGGGCCCCATACCGCACAAGCCAACACCACAGGTAAAAGTTCTTTCAGTGTGATGCTCTCTTCCCTCAGGGCCAGGCAGCCCTCCTCGTAAGCCTGTGGCCACCGGAACTGGATCCAACGTGGTGGCCATAAGGCCCCACATCCAAAAACCCCCGATGCGTCCGTCCAGATGACGTGGTCCGGTTGTCCCACGTCCTGCTGCAGCAGAGACACTCCGTTCCAGTCCTGCACGAACATGTCCCACCACAGGAGATCTGAACGGAAAGCCGCATTCAACCGAATGTGGTGATGACTCTTTCTCACCCCGGCCAGCAACTCGAACATACGCCGCACAAACGTCTTGCCAGGCCTCACCACTTTACACGCCCATACCAACTTCCCCGCTAAGGACTCAAGGTCCTTCTTCCTACAGGAACTCCTGTCCCTCCATGCCTCAACTGCTCCCTTCAATGCCACAAGCTTCGCGTGGGGCAGCCTAATCTCCATCGACAATGAGTCAATCTCAAACCCTAAAAAGGTGAGCCTAGGCACTGGTCCTTCCGTCTTCTCGGTAGCCACTGGTAATCCAAGTTGGTGAAACGAAGCCAGCAACACATCCATCCCATTCTTGCACTCCCAGGACGCCGGGGAACCGATCACCAAAAAATCATCCAAGTAATGGAGCACAATCTGGACTCCCCTCTGCCGAACGATCCATTCCGCTGCATCCGCGATAGCAGTGAATACCTTGGGGGCTGAGCGAAGGCCAAAAGGGAGCGCTGTGTCGAGGAACAAGCTGCCGTCCCACAGCATCCCCAGCAGCCACCGATCCTCCGGGTGGATCGGGACTACCCGGTAAGCACTTCTAATATCTACTTTCGCTAGCAAAGCCCCCCTTCCTTTCTTCCTGACTTCATCCCCGGCATCCTCTATGCTAATGTAGGACAGAGAGCATCTATCCTCCGAGATCCCATCATTGACGCTCTCACCTTCTGGCGATGACAGGTCAACTATGAGGCGCCATTTCCCGGAATCCCCCTTTGGGATCACCCCGAACCGGCTAATGTGGAAAAGGGGGAACAAGGCCGGATTCAGAGGGCCGATTACCGTCCCCACGGCACACTCCTTCGACAGGTAGTCGGCAATCACCTGTGGCTGCTGCAGAGCCGATGCCATATTGCGTCTAGCCTTCTTGCATGACCGAGAGTAATCAAAGCCCACACGGAACCCCCACCGGATACCATCTACAATGTATTTCCGAAACCTCTGCTCCGGATGTTGCGCTAGAGCCCTGTCCCATTCTTCCCACTTGAGGGGCGTGTTGACTACTTCCATCGGAGCCGGAACCCAAACTGGAAATCTCAGACGGCATCGATCAAGAGCTAACAAATCCTCCATGTACCGATAAGGGCCTGTATGAGAGAAAAACGACCAATGGCCCTGTGAACTACTCCCGAACTACACGAACTTTTTATTTATTTTTTAAAAATTTTTTTCTACTCCTAACCCAGGCTCCCCCCCCCACAACCGAACTTCCCCACTACCCTACTCCCAGACGTCATGCTTGCCACCCCGTGCAAGCCCACACCCTGTACCCCCAAAACTGAGAACTGACGAGTATCTGCTGCCCAAGCTAATCCAGGTCATTCGCAAACAACCCTCCTACTACCTACAGCATGATACAAGAATGCTGAAAAGGAAACAACGCTAACTACATGAACAATCCCAGTTCAAGGGTTCTCGATATCCTATCCATCAGTACGGGTTGGACATGTCTCTCGCCCTGTAGCCACGCCGTGATCCCGAGCCCCGCGTGCCCGGTTGACCGACGCCACGACTCCCCCGAACGTACGGGCCCCTGGCTGGGTGGAGGGATGACCTCAGGGGGCAATAAAGAGCTGGGTGATCACCCTTGCACTCCAGGCATATGTGCATGTGGTGGCAGTCAGCCCCATAGCTGCACTGGTTCCCGTTCCACAGGTTACAGATCTCCCCCGATTTCGGTCGAGACGTCTTAAGGGAGGTCCTAAACTTGGGCTCTGCCCCGGACACGAGAGCCAGAATAGCCGTCTCAATTGCCTTCAAGCGAGCCCGCACATCCGGGTCCCGGTCTCCGCTCTGGGCACAGTCGGCGGATGTATGCGTGGTGGCCAAACAGAATTCACACCGAGCCACCGAGGACTTGGCTTTCCCCGTAAAGCACATCGTGTAAATTGTCGTATTTAGCTTGGACCAGCACCTGTCGCCATCTATGGCAGCCCTGCGGCGAAACGCCTCGTCGTACCTGGCCCACGCCTGGCCTTCATAGTCCTGGCTGGCCTGTATGATCACCATCAAGTACCCCATAAGCTCGGCCACTGTCTCCGGATAGCGGGTAGCCACGACTCCCACATACGCCGTGAAGCACTGGACCCAAGTAAAAATATCGGTGACCTTCCGAGTGCGTCTAGCTGGCTGCCTACTAGAGTACTCTTCATCTCTTCCCTGCGACCAAAATTCTGGGAGCAACTCGGCCATGTCCACAAACTCCCAACGCCATATCTTATCCGCAAGCTTCCGGGGCACCGGCGGGCGACCTTCCCCAACATGTATCCCGACTGCAGCTCCCGGTGCTGCCGACGACGACGTGCCCCCGACGCCCGATGCCATAATCGATCCCAGGAGGCTGCCCCACGTGGGAGTCGTGCTTGCTGCTGCACCGGAGCCCACCACGGGTGGGGAGTTTCCGGTCGAGTTCGGGGCAGACGATTGTCCCACCGCGGTAGCCCCACCTGAGACCGTCGGGATCCCCCTGAGGGCCTCAGCTGCTGGCATACGGCCCAGCCCTGGGGCATGAGGAGAAATAGCTAACACATACACCAGCTTTCCCTTTCTAAATTCTGCTCTCCTGCCCCCCTGCCTCTCTGGAAGCTGGGGTGCTCAGGGGTCGCGCCCCGTGACCGAGCCACTCGCCGTGGCAAGCTCGGAGGCCGGCTGGCCCGAGCCGCCTACTCCCTCTACGTCCTCACTAACACTGCTCTACCCGGCCGCAAGAGGCCACGCCCTACCCGACGGATTACGTGTTACCAGAGTAATGGGGAGCTGCCGCAGCATCCCCGTCATCCCAAGTCAGCTTGGGAGAATTGACACAAAACTTAACTCATTGCGCGCCACGGGCCACTTTACGTAACGCTTCCGCTACGCCACAGGCCATTAAAGTGGCCTTAGAAACGGTAAGTTCATTTATCGGCCAGGAGGGGCAACCCCTTCCTTTATTAGCCATAAAATTGAGTACAGTGATTACTAATAGTGATGTAACTGTGCCGAAAGTCGGTCTACTCAGTAATAGAACGGATATACCACGGCAAAATATACAACTGATCAAGACGATTAGCTACGGCTACCTACACTGCTACATAGTTAGTTAGGCTTTGTAGTCAACTTCATTGGCAGATACGATGGTAACTGGTTCAGGAGAGAGACGGGGGCTTCAGCAGGATAATTTGTCGATCTTTGCTGCCTGAGCGTCAAGACCACAGTACCGTGTCGAACTTACCGTGTATCGGGTTATCGATCCTGAATCCCTTCTTGGTTCCAATCCGCTGCCCTTTTTGCATTCAATGGCTGTAGCTGGTAGTCTTCAACAAATACGACGCAAAATTAGCTGGATACTTGACTTGGTAAGCATAAAAATAGCCATACGCTGTACTAAAACTTTTAGTACGCCATTTTTGTAGAAACTGGCGTGGAGCATCACACGCGTGACGTAATTGCGGCGTGCAATGAGTTAATAGTTTTACCTGTTACCTAATGTATCACTTACCTCCGCCTCCGGGATCTAGTGGTAGCTCTTCATCTTCAGGATCTGGCCCATCATCTTTAACCCTTTGAGCGCGGTACTTGATTATTCATAACTTCCGCGTCACGCGGAAGCCAATTTAATTTTTGTCTACGTTGCATGTGCTCGCAGTTTTGTAGAGTTGTAGGCTATTTTCCGTGCTGAACGGCAACACTGGAAGCCAGAAAGTGTAAAACTATCGTTGTTTAGTGTGTAGCTGGTGTACTATAGTCCCTACTATTGCAGAAGAGCGAATACAAACGGCAGCACTAAAGCTAACCTTGGTAGTCGCCATTTTCGTGTCTGTCCCCTCAACTACAGTGGTGAGTCGCTTCTGTTACTTCGTGCCGGTTCTGTTACTAAGTGCTGGATCTGTATCTAAGGCCTAGCGCTCTGACTGCAGCCATACTCGGCGTTTTAGGCTTCAAAAGCCTTGTAGACGCTACCCGCGCCTTTGCCGCGTACTAACTGTGCTACACAACTAAGCGTCAAGTGAAGGCTTCGAACGACTTGTGGCGGGGGTGGAGCTTTAGATCGATTGCTAAAGACCGTAGGGTTATCCCCCTAAAGTATCACGCGTGCCATAAAATTGGAAGGGTCTGACCCGTAGCACTTACTATGGTGAGCGTATATATACGCTCGCCGCGATACGCGAAAGTAATTTTCGAGCGTATATATACGCTCGCCGCGTTCAAAGGGTTAAGATCTAGCTGTAGCTCTTCATCTTCAGGATGCAGTTCATCTCGACAGGTTGGCAATGTGCCACGCCCAAGTACTAGGTCAGATGAATCACCATCTCCTGATTCAGAACCTGATCTTCCATCGATCCTTGGCGGAAGAGTGCTTCCTTGATCACACGTGAAAGTCTCTATGACATATTTTCTTCTCTACCCAGAAAATGCATAGATATAGTCTGTGGCGTGTTCTGGAGACACTGCACGTGGTCTGAATGAGCTTCTAGACCCAGCTCCGCCAAAGCTACTTCGCCTCATTGGTGAAAAGTGTCTAACAGGTCATGTCGCCAAATGCCGAGTGGATGAAGATGACGTGTTTAATGATGCAATTGCATTTTACAAACATCCAGAATTATGTACATCTAGCCCTGTCCGTGTTTATTACAACAACCAGCCTGGCATCGATACCGGTGGTATTAAACGTCAGTTTTTTTACAGATGTATTGCAAGAATTTGCTGAGACTGATCCCATGTCGCTATTTGTCGGGCCACCGAAACGTCTGCGTTCAGACAATAGTCCACAAGTTCTCGCACTCATTAAGATTCTTGGAAGTATTAAAACCCATTCCTGGTGCAAGAAGGGCCTGGATTTCCTTTTTTTGCACCATTTGTATATTGGTATCTGGTGACTTCACCCGAAGTGGCACTTTCATATGTCACAGTGATGGACTTGTCCGATTCCACTGCCACTACCGTGGAAATGGTAAGGCTGCAGTAAATTAGGACTTTGTAACTGTCTTGGATTATAGTTAGGCAGTAGAAGGATTTACAGAAAGGCTGAGTGAAAAAAACCTCAGGCTGGTAGCTTCATTCTATCCAAAATTCTTTGTGTTTACACATTGTAGAGCCTGGATTTGGTTGTAGTAACCATCACTGAACTTGTTTTTTTTGTTTATACAGTTGAATGATGCCAGTTCTGGAGAAAGATTTTGATCGTGTGGCTTCTTGTAGTGTCTTTGACAGTCTAATTCGAGAGAGTGGCTCAAGGCGTGTCATTTCAGTAAGCCAATTAATTAATGTTGAATGGTGGGCATTTATTACTATACTGTGGAATACAGAATACTGCTAGTTCTGTTCAGGAAAGTGTGTAGGTGTGTGTGTATGTGGGGGGGAGGCAGCTAAATTAAAGTCTTGACTTCATTATTAATATTTATCACTGCAGTTTGGTAACAAGGGCGCAATCATACAAGACTTTACGCTGCACGATGCAATTCTAAAGCGTAAGGGTGTTCTTGATCAACTTGCCAGTGGACTGTCAATTTTGGGACTCCTTGATGTGGTCAAGTGTTTTCCAGTTGAGTTTGAGCCGCTGTTCACCTACCAACACTCTCAAATGCTGGATGCTGAACAAATGATGCAACTATTTCAGTTTCCAGATAACCCAACTAGTGCACAGGCAGAGGTGATATCCATGTTTAAGCAGTTTGTGAGGTCATCTAAACCAGAAGGTCAGTGCACCTTGGGTATGTTCGATAACATCGAAAGCGTCCCCACAGTTCGCTAATCATCATCGAAACTACCGTTCCGTGCGCATGCGCTAGCTATTTCCACGAGGCCGGCCGGAGTGACTGCTGATAGCTACTGCGAGACCCAAGATAGACTGCGCTACTTATGAGAGGTGAGATTGGACGATGTCATTTTGTTCCCTGCATGGCAGACTTCATGAAGTCGTCTCTTCTACCAGATCCGGTGCACGGTTGGAGCTGCCTGTGAACTGCCAGTGTGCACTGAGCTAATTTCTCAGTCTGAGTTCAAGTAGACATTCAGCTGTTCCTCTTGTCCAGACATCACTTGCTCGCCAGGTGTTTGTCGGAGCTAGGTAAGGGGATATTCAAGGTGTATGTATGTTACCTCAAACCATACCTTTTCTTCACGTGTAGTTCTCGGTTACCAGCTGGCCCATCTTCATGATGGCTGAGAGTGGGGTTGACAAGCACCTACAGGAGCATGGACAGGTCTGTACTTATACTATGTACCATGGCCCATAGCTAATGTCATGCCCTCACCCATGAATGTTTACACTAACAAAAGCAACGATAGTTGTTCAGAGTGTATAAACGGATGATGCTATTGCTCCACTTAACCTCTTTAGATGCAGCAAGTGCTACATGACCTCAGTTTGGGAGATCACATTGTAGCAAAATTTGCAACAGAAAAGGTAAGTTCACATGCAGTAACATTATGCAGTGTAGACATGCCATGGTTGACATAATATAGTCAATTTCAACGCCTCACTTATTACAGAGAAACCTCTACTTTTTGCTATCTGAAGGTCTCTAAACATTCAGCGACCTTGGTTCATGAAGGTGACTCCAGGATTGGTGGAGTATATTACTAGAAGTGCCTATTTCACTCTGTTGAGGTTACTTCTTGTTACCAATCACATAGTGCACCATTGTAACTTAATTGCGAAACAGCACTAGCCTTTCATACCCTCTGTCTGTAGATTATATAGACAACTCTTCCTAAACACTTCTGTATATACTGTGGTAGGGATGAGCATGGGAGAGGAGTAAATGAGGCACTAATAGTATTGTTGACATTCATTGCTCTAAGGTGCTTTTGCACTAGGGGGTGAGACAACACGTAAATGTGAAGAAAATGTTACTGTGGACTTTGCAGGTGACTCCAAGACTTGTACCAAGTCTGAGCGATGGCCAGTTGTTGCAACTTGGTGTGGTCAATGTTGGCCAAAGAGTCATGTTGAGGTCTGCTTGCTTGTGCCATCCCTCATTTGTTGAAGGTAAGCAATATGCATGTAGCCTACAAATACTTTTGAGAGTGTACTCCAGTGCCTCCCTTTGCTTAAAGTAGCTAAACATAATATACATCCAACAGGCATACTTTATGTGCTACATTACATATTAAAGAGGGAATGAGCTCATTTCTTGGGGTGGGCTTGTTTTTAGGAATAGGTTTAAATAGAGTATATTTTGGTCACACAAAGGATTGCACATGTTTACATCTGTATACAGATCACATCCATTGTTTGATTGATCGTGCTTCACGTATCAATGAGGGGAGTTTCATATTGAGTGATCTGGAGTCAGATATTGATCTACTGGATAACATACTATTGTCATCTAGACGTGAAGAGTATGCTTGTTCCAGACTAGCAGCATTACATGTAATGCTTGCATCATTACATCAGAGGTGGGCAAATCGTATGGCACACGAGTCGGTATGTTCCCAAGTGGCTACAGGAATTAGTGGAGCATCACTGGACTATAATGCTGCTGTTGGTCGCCCAAGGATTAGTGTTAACGTGGAAATGATAGAGCTGCTGCATTCAGCTGGTTATAAGATGAAAAAAATAGCTCATGCACTGATGATTAGCAGAACAACCCTGTGGAGAAGGCTGGCAGAGGAGAATGTTGATTTAGATAGGTACAGTAATATTTCAGATGATGAGCTGGACGTACTAGTAGGGGAAATTCAGACTAACCATCCTCACAGTGGTAGAGGACAAGGACAGCTAGAGAGTCAAGGGATTCGACTTCAACGTTATAGACTAATAGATAGCATCCATCGAACCAATCCCATTGAGAGTAGCTTAAGGTGGCAGCAAGTGATTCAAAGGCGGACATACAATGTCCCTGGTCCCAATAGTCTTTGGCACATTGATAGCCATCACAGTCTGATTCAGTGGCGATTTGTGATACATGGTTGTATTGATGGTTATTCCCGTTTAATTACCCACTTGAAATGTTGTACAGACAACAAAAGTGCAACTACTTTAGACCTTTTTATGAATAGTGTTCACAAATTTGGATTGCCTTCAAGGGTTTGTTCAGACAAAGGGATGGAAAATATTCGTGTTTGTGAATACATGGTATCTGTACGTGGCACTGGAAGACAGCCATATTGCTGGTGCGTCTACCCACAATCAGCGCATCGAGAGATTCTGGAGGGATGTTTATCGTTGTGTGGCAGCCACATTTCATTCACTCTTCTACTACTTAGAAGCATTCCATGAACTTGACCCTCTTTCAGATGTTGACTTATTTGTTTTACATACAGTATTCCTCCCACGAATAAACAAATGTTTGTCTGAATTTGCTGCTGGGTGGAACAGTCATCCAATGAGAAATGAGAGGAATTGGTCACCAAAGAAAATATGGCTAAATGGTGTAATTGACCCAACGAATGCAAGTCATACTGCCATCCGTGATATAACTGATCCTACCCCGGACATCCCTGAGGAGTTTGGTATTGACCCAGAAGGTCCACTGCCCCTTAACCCAGATGAGGATGGCGAGGTAGTAGTGCCAGACATTGTTGCGCCACTTAGCGGTCAAGCACTGGATGAGTTTATTCTCCAAGCCAACCTCTTGAAGAGTACAGTGACTATGGAGTTGGCAAGTATACCACTGTGCATCAGCTACTGAACGACCTCCTTGAGCACTGACTTATATATGTACTAATAAGTTATAAGTCTTTCTTGCAAACACATGCATGATTTGTTATGATATATACTCTTGTATGCCACACACAATATTTGTTATGCAATGTGAAATGAATCATAGTCGAAACTCACTCATGATAACAAAATACACCACAAAGAACAAACCACAACATCTATGCATAAATGGGAACAGTATCATGTATACATGCATGTAGCTACACAGCCTGCTGCTACATACATGACTGTACATATCACTTAAAACCACTGATTTTCACAGTGGTAAATGATTTCCTTACACAAGCCAAAACTGCTTGCATACAAGATTCAAATGTATTGTAATCAGTGATGTGTGATGGAAGTGTCAGGTGCAACAAGCACGTTGAAGCAATGATGGCAAGTGAATCCTGAAACTTCACTTTCACTCGGCCAAGAGAATAACCACTAGGAGGAATATACTGCGATCCTGTATTATACTGCAACAGCTGCCGGTGACCTAAATAAATGTGAAAACAGTTAAGCAGTTGGTTGTCTTTCATGTAGGAACCCGTAACAAAATGGGAGGGCAAACTAGTAGATGTATAGCGTGGATACAATTACTCTATTGAGCAGCACATTCAATGTCCAGAGAGCCACACAAACCACTAAGGGACTATAATTCATACTAAAATAAAGGGAACTGAATCAGATAGCTACTCCTACCCATGTATATACAGTCTGTATAAACGTAACTTCGATCGGTTCGATAGTTATCGAACATTATGCATTGGCTGGTAAGTTTCGAACCATTATAACATTTCGATATTTTTTTTGCAGCGTTCGATGTTATGAAACGTTATCGAACCATCTGTTCGCAACAAACCTTTTGTTAGCAACAATTTCATGCATTCGATAACTATTTGATAGGTTCAAATCTGTGAAACTTTTTTTAAAGTGACAGTTCCATGCGTTCGATAGTTATCGAATGTTACAAATTATCCCGTTATTGCATGACTCAAATGACATGGAATTTTGAAACAAACGGATAACCATATAAATTACAAGGTACGTACATTTGTGTGTGTTAGTGTTGTGCCTGGTGAAAACCCTGTAATCGATACACACAGATTTTCTCAATGCCAGTAGTTATGTATAGTGCATACAATAGCAGAATATTTTGGTTATTATTTGTGAAGTTACCCGATGATTTCTACTCTAATTGTCCTGTATTGAACGTCATGCTATTTATTTAGCCTCATTCCCAGGCCTCTACACCTTCATTTATGTGGGTAGAAGCCTGGGAATAAGGCTGGTACATGTATGTGTAACTATTGTCTATTTCAGCACTTACCTAGTTTGGTACCAGAGATCTCATCTGGGATTCCTACCCTCTCTTCAAAAGGTGTCACATGCATACAAGTCGTCCTCAAAAAGAGTCTCAAAGAGCTCGACTGACGAAAAGAAATTGTCGAAGTACAGGTGATAGTTACCACCCACCAGTGGCTGGGACAACTTCCGAACGACGTTTGCTCCTAAATGATGCTGTGGTGCCTCCTCTTTGCCCGTGTACACATCCAGGTCACAATGTACCCGTTGATGCTATCGGCCCTCATCCAGACCTTAAATCCACGCTTGATTGGTTTCAGCGGGAGGTACTGCTTTAGGGATGACCTCCCTTTGAGCTTGATCATGGCTTCGTCGATCGCGTTCTCTCGATCAGGTTTGTAGCTCTCCAGGAAGATCTGTTACTTGTTTTGCTAATCATGTCCAGTAGATGTGCGCGTGTGTGTGTGTGGGGGGGGGGGGGGTGTGCTCTTACTAGACTTCGCTCCAGATCTAGATTTGTAATGACATATTTTGTCTTTTCCAGGTTCTCAGAGAGCAACTGTTTGATACTGCTTTGTACTGGCTCTGGTCGACTGATGCTCTGCATGCTGTGCACAGGGCTGAAGATGATGATGTATGTCCATCTGATGTAAGTATATGCTCAATTCCATGCCATGCCATGAGTCCTTACTACATCCTTCCTTATTGTGCATTCCTTTCAGTTGCGTACCAGAACAGAGGAATACGGCCTGAGCAAGGATGTAGATGTGTCGTTATGGCTGGACTACCGTGCATACCATCGGAGGCCAACTCTTCGGGAGTCTCATGGATTTGTCATTGTTGATCCAGACCTCCACAAGCAATATGAGGAGTTTCGAGCTACGAATGCTGTCAGCATTGTGAGTTTACTGCCTCAGAATGAGCTCTTACAAATTTGGTGCAAAACGCAGAAGCTTTCTTCTGTACGAATAGTGGAGAAGTATGGTGGCAATTACATCAAGTTGTTTAGAAACGGAGTTGATCAACTTGGTCTGTAGGTGCGTGAGAAGCGGGATCAAGTCACTACCAGAGGATGGGAGAGCCTTTCACTATCACAGATTGACACTCATCCGGAATCTCAGCTCGATAGGGACCACGGTGACACTAAGCCAATTCGGTCAGAAGAGTAGGACTGCAAGATCACAGGTGTTCAACTTCCGGCTGAGCCAATGTCGAAGCTGAAGAAACGATGACAGAAGCAACTTCAGAAGATTAAAAATCGGAACTTGGTATCGTTAGAGAAGGCCGGATGCTCAATGATTCCCACATGACCGCTGCCATTCAGCTCCTCAAGCAGCAATTCCCATCTATTCATTGGTTACAGTTAACGCTCCTTGGACAAGACCTCTCGTTTGAGCCTGTGGATATGCCATTTATTCAAATTCTACACGTTGGAGGCCTGCACTGGATAACCGTGGAAGCTTGCCACGACTCACTCATTAGAGTCTATGACAGCCTCCTACCCCACTGTGAGCACATCTGTTCAAACACAGATAGCTTCAATTATGAATTCACAGAAGTCATCTGTCACATTGGTTGCTGAAAGGACCCAATTCCAGGGAGGTGGGGTGGATTGTGGTCTCTTTGCCATAGCCTATGCCACAGATCTCTGCTATGGGAACAACCCAGCGGCTTACAGGTACGTGTTTATTAAGGTAGGAAGAGCCTCACCTTCGAATCCGCGTGATTCTCCTCATGAATAATTAATGAGATGACGTCACTCACGTGGCGCTAATTAGATTCATTGATATGTTTGCATTTTCCCATGGCGGCAACCGGAATCAACAGGAGGGGTGTGTCACTTTGATGTGGATAGCGGCTCTTTCATATGCAATATCGGCACTTTGATGTGGTTGAGCGGTACTCTGATGTTGGCTTTCAACACTTTTTTTTTTTTTTTTTTAAAGATATGACATCATAGAATTGTGAGTAGGCTTTTTATGTTAGAATAGCTAGCTAGTGTGTTGTAGAAAGTTTGTTAGGCTGCCCGAGTGGCTAGAAGTAAGCCAGACAGACGGATAGTGGCAGGTTGTTGCCCATCTCAGGTAGGCTAGAATAGTCACCTTTCGGGTCTGTAGGCCCCGCCCATTTTTTTAAAATTAGCTTGAATAGCTAGTTGTGTGAAAATCTGTGGAGATTTATAGGGAGAGCTTTGGTGGGTGGTTCTCAGAAACCGAGGGGTGAATGAAAAATCGCATTCCTAATTTTTGTGGGAGTAGGTTGAAGTTTGTAATGCAGGGCTCGAATTCGTCGGGTGAGCATGGGCGGTTGCCGATTTTTTTTTGAAAGTCAGGATAGCGAAAATGAGGGTTTTTGGGTGGTTGGATGCGTTCAGGGCTGTAAAACTGGCTTTGAAGCATTCCTGTGAAAAAGCATACCTACATTTGTAGCCTGTCCTCTGTAGGTACTGGTGTTGTTGCCAGACTGTGGGTGGGGCTCTAGCAGATTCCAAAATTTCTCGTATTTTAAAGCAACCCGAAATTGCGTTTTTGTGGATTATTTAGCAGGAGGTGTGGTTAGATGCAAAATTTTTGTCAATTCGAGGTAGACTCTCATGTTATCAACAAAGCCGTCCATTTGAATTGTGGATTCCAGGTGCTCTTCCTACCTTAATATAGTGAAGTAGTTCCTTTCCCTTTTGCACCATTCTGTGTATAGTAGGCTCTGCTGTATGCTTTCAAATGTGTATATTATCTCAAACTTCTTGTTCATAGGTATGACCAAGCTGAACTAAGGGATGCACTTCTTCAAGTGCTTACAGGAGGGAAAGATGGAACCATTCCTGTCCCACATGATACGTGCAGGAGGGCCCGTCGGAAATGAAACTGTGGGTTTGTACTGTATGTGTCGACTCCCAGACAATGGAGAGGAGCGTATGGCCATGTGCAGCAAGTGTGGGGAGTGGTTTCATGAATCCTGTGAAAGGATTCCAAAAGCTGTATTTAAGCAGAACAGCCTGCAGTGGTTTTGTATATCATGCACTCCAGCACTGTAAACCTTTACATCTATTGTGTTCACTTTGAGTTAAAATGTGATTGTTCATTACTTTTCCACTATTAAAGAGTCAGACAGAAACGCCCAGTCTCTCGGGCCCGCCCACTTCCGCTTGGACGGATGTGGGCTGGCCCGCGAGACGAAGAAACTGTTACTTCCGTACACAACTTATTTTCACACAACTACTTATAACTTAAAAGTTACCTCAGCAAGGTAAGTGTGCGCCTGGACTGGGAAAAGATGTCTTTGAACTCCAGCTTAGTCTTGCTGACTGCTATGGGCCTCTTTCCCAGCCGAGTTTTAATACATCCATAAGGCTAATGTGAATTTATATAGGCATTTTTATATTAGGCGTTAATATAAAGTACATGTTGTTTTAAAATTTATATGGGCACATAAATGTGCCCATGGCGTTCAAAGAGTTAACCCTTCAGGCACTCAGACATTTTACTTTTCGCGTAGTCTGAACGCTCTCTGCTCGGAAACTCCAGCTCAAGTCAGATGGAGCTTTTGATAGTCTGACATACCTCTACACTCTCTCAGACAACCATTAGTGCTTGTAGCTTGAAGCATTCTCGATGGGCCGGGGTCCATAGTCTCGTGAGCCAGGTGTTCAGACTGGCTCGCGAGACTAGGGGGTCCATTCCTCCAGGGGGGAGTTTATTTAGCCGGGGATGGATGGAGTCCCGGGGTCCATTTATCCTAGGAGATTTGGACCGGGGGTCCAACTGTACTAGGATAAATGGACCTAGGATTAATTTTCGGGGGGGGGGGGGGGGGGGGTCCAACTGTCCTGCGACACCGGCTCTCTAGTCACTTCGCTTCGATAAAAGTGGCGTGAACGTGTGCGGGTGAAGAATCGTGTTGTATCTGGAGATCAAGCGGACTTCCGGTATTGCAAGTCTGTCATATTTTGATGGAGAGTAATTTAACTGGTAACGGTGCTTGGCGGAGACAAAAGCTACGTGCTAAAAGGAAACTACCAAGAATAGCGGCCCTGTGTAGGGTTTGGGTGGGTTTTTTATGTCCTTAGTAAACTAGCAAATTATTCTTCCCAGTTGGTAGTATGTAGGCACGCAAGCCGTTTAGATATTAGATAGGGGAAGGCTGGTAATGAGCTTCGGATAAGTGGAATGGAGAAGTATAGTGTGAGGGGCATTGAAGGTCATAGAATATCAGTTTCGTGCATAGTGTATAAAATATTTGCGGTGAAACTATTGTAAAGTGCGAGGTAAACCAAGGAACTGTCAAGGAAGCTATTTATGCATGTGAATTCTCTGTGTGGAATTCCAGGAAACAACCACCACGACACAGGTGTACAGGACAGCGATTGCAGCCGTACACGGTTTCAGGAGTGCGCCCAGACGGATTCCTGTGTCCATGAAGCGAGCAGTTCATACATGCTCCCTTGCGTCCTTCCAACGTCACCTCAGAATGACCTGGTAGGTTTGGAAGGGAGAAGGCATTGTCGAAGGGTGTTGCCTTTCGCTTTTTACCTCCGTACCGCTTCCTTCCACTGTAGCCACCAATCAGTTCCGTCGCAAGTTCTAGCCGAAACTCCAAGTCAGTGCGGCGAGATCTCGAGGATGGCCTGTGAGACGAAAGCCCCTCAACTAGGAAAGCATTGGAGATGGACACATCCAATAGGTACCAAAAAATGAACCTCCAGCATATCTTGCCAGAACAACCAGATGGATGATACGATCGTAGCTGGTTATACAGATCGACACCACCCATGCTGCGTTTGTATAGGTGGACTAGAGCTGGGATTTCAACCTCCTTAACGCGTGGAGGGGCTTTCATACACCTCTGGACCGTGGTGTGCTCGTCTGGGTTGCAGTTGGAGGAAAGAACCGCAACTTGCCTTTTATCGTACCACAAGGTAACGAGCAGATTTTCCTTCTGCAGCTGGCGCTTCTCGCCAGCTTTGATTTTCAACCCCTGCTTTCGTTCTCCTCCTCTTGCCTTGTAGGGATCCTGGTACCTATTGGCACGAAGTGTGCCACAGGCATAGGTACCACGTCGCCGTAGCTCCTCCACCAGCTGTACAGATGTGAAAAGTTGTCAAAGAAGACATGGCGGTTGCAGTGCTGAAACAGCTCTGTCATGTCCAGGACAACATTGGTGGCCAGCCCCACTTCACCTCTGCCACTGGAAACTGGCTTTCCAAGGTACATCTCGTAGTTGGAGACGTATCCTGTGTTGGAGTCAGCTGCCATCGAGACTTTGATGCCATACTTGATGGGCTTTTTTGGCATGTACTGCCTGAAGTACAGTCTCCTCTTGTATTGAATCATGCCTTCGTCCACACTCATGTTTTCGCCAGGAACGTACCGGTCTCTGAAGTTCTGTTGGCACAATGTGATCAGCGGGCGGATCTTGTAGAGGGGGTCGTATTCTGGATCGCCTCGGCCTGGCATCGCATCAAAATCGTTTAGGTGGAGGTAATGGTACAGAGCCTCAAAGCGCTCCCGTGGCATCACTGACTGGATCCCCGCATTGCGAAGGTAAAGATCAGTCGACCAATAATAAGCAATAGCAGGCTTTTGGTCGATCCCCGTTATGATGTTAATGCCAATGAACACCCTTATCTCCTGCAGTGCGGTGGGGTACCACTTCCGGTCTGGCTTCTCTACCTGCCTCTGCATCGCGTACCGATTGGTTTCACTGGTCACCGTCTCGAAAAAGAGTGGCTCCCAGAAGAGGCTAAAGGAGTCTGCCAGAGTGGCATCCTGTGGCAGCTGGTGAACTGGACCAGCAGACTCTTCGAAGGGTCGAAGCATGGGGATCGGCTGCACCCTCTCCGACCATCTCGTCCCAATCAAGTCAGCAGTGCCTGTGTATGGAATTTTTATTTGTTACAATGCATTATCAGAGTGTTTGTTGCGTATTATGGAAACACTACATGTACTCACCAGGACTGACTCTGCCTGTGGCAGGTGAGACTGGCGGAGACGGTGAGGAAGTTGTGCCCCAGGGAGGTGAATCGGGTGGGGATGGTGTCAAAGTGATACCAGTGCCTTCTGCAGTGAAAGAATGCAAGTCAGTGTGCAGTTGTAGGTGCCTGAAATGTGACTTACCATCACAGTCCTCTGCATTCTCCTCATCAGAGACTGCATTCTCACTTTCGCCACCTTTGTAAAAATGTAATAAAAATCTGTTGTATTCATTGTTTTTAGAGCTTTAATACCATAATCTGCACTCATCGTCACTGGGCTCATCCGAATCGGACTCGTCAGAATCCAGATGGATCATAAAGAGGGCTTCCAGTGCTGCTCTGTCACTGAGAATGTCATCAAGTACACTGCCACCGGTTCCAGCAGCCATTCTCAAGCTCTAGCTCTCTTTACACTATACAATCTCTGTTGATACGCACCTTGAAACTTTGTGAATACCGTATAATTTCTAATTATTCGCCCCTCTAATTATTCGCCACACCCCAATTTTCTGGGAAAAACCACAATTTATTTCCTCCAAGAATTCATAGGCCCATTCTGAAATTATTTTTCTAATATTCGTTTTCTAATATTCGCCACCTGCTGCATGCTCAGTTTCTACTAGTATTACTTCTGATTATGTAAGCAGAAATGCCCTGGAGTGTGACTAGCAGATACAGAAAGCCATACCAAGGACAAGGAGGCAGGCCCAACCTACCTGTGCGTGCACTGTTTCTTATGAATGTTGTTATTGCTGTGCACTATTAGCTGTGTAGTAGCGAGTGACAAGCGCAAGCACGCTGTTGCAGTTTGTTGCATGTGCTAGAGCACCTACTTACTGCCCGTTGGCTATATCTTCGGTGGCTGTGTGTGCGCAAGTTCATGTCATTGCGGAATGCTGAAGACTGAAGTAGCAGAAGTAGAAGAAAGCATGGAGAGCTTGTGGCCTGTTAACCCATGCAGGAGAGCTTGTGGCCTGTTAACCCATGCAAGTAAAGAGTGAATCTCCTGACAAGCTGCCCATATCTCAGGCTAATCTTCTATATATTCGCCACCACTCGTTAAAAATGAAATTTTTTAAATTAATTACCTCCAATGAATTTGCCAACCCAAAATGAAATTATTTAATTAGGATGAATAATTAAAAATTATACGGTAGTTGCAAATGCACTCCGCAGCTGCATGAGCCTAGATTGCAGCGCCTTTCTAAAGGGTTATGTATACTGATATCGGGGGGGGGGGGGGGGGGGGGGAGGCAGCCGGCTAGGTAAGTTTCATGGCGGTATAGCTGGGAATGTTTTTATGGGACCCCACCACAAGGTAGGCCTGACTAGAATTCCTGATGTGCGCGCGTTAGTATCCCGTAGCTAAAGGGGGTCGCGTTGCTTTGTAGTCGAGGTGACGCATTGCCGATGGCGGCGACATCTACATGCAGCGGGCGCATTTGGCCACTGCCGCGCGTATTGGCTGGGCATTGCGCGGGCGCATTTGGCCGCGACCGGGTGTAAAGTATGGAAGCCGAGGTACGGTGGCCCTGGGAGACACTCCGCGACGCAAGCGGGAGCGCCGCCCAGCTAGCGTAGGTATAAACGCCGGTCAGGCGGACTCCGCGATGCGAGCGGGAGCGCCGCCCAGCTAGCGTAGGTATAAACGTCGGTCAGGCGGACTCCGCGATGCGAGCGGTGCGGGAGCGCCGCCCGACTACCGGAATCAACTCTACTGGGTGCCGCCGAAGAGGCGGAATGTCCGCTCGTCTGGCGGAATCTTCTCCGCTGTATATATATATATATATAATATATAGGCGGGAGTGTTGCGGCAACTGCGCAGAACTGGATTTTTGTCTATATATATAATCGACCGATGTGCACGTGCATCTGCAGCAGGCTGACAACCAACTGTTGTACAACTACATATGCGCTCGATGAGGTTGCTAAGAATGGATAAAAAAAGGTTAGGGTGAGGTTAAAACTTTGTAAATATGAAGTTGTATATAGGCTCTGGGTGAGACGCTGTAGCAATATCTTTGTTTTATTTTATTTGATTATGAAACTCTTTTGGCCGAGCAGCTGATGAACACGCTTCCAGAAGAGCCAGTCGTCATTATAAGTATGAATACACTCTGCGCGAACGCATGCGCAATCACGTCTTGCACGTATTGTTTACGCGGGAATGAGAGAGAAGATGAGCAAGAAGATTGCTAGCTATTTTCTACACCTTTCTGACAGTATGCTAGTGAAAGCAAGGGAGCTGATAGAGGTACGCTATGCACTGTGATATGTTGGACTGCAAAACGCTATAGGCCGTTAGTACACGGTCGACGTGCATGCATGGTGCTGCCTCTTTTGTTGAGAGCTAGATTAGATGGCCGTGAGCACAGTATTGACCATCTGTACTTTCAATTGGTACATGGTAGACCGTAAGGCGGTGGAGACAGACAGGATTGCAGTTGCTGGAAGTGGTATGTGTCTGTTTGGCAAATGCGGGCCAGTATATATGTAGAGCTGCAGATTATCTGTCTGCACCGTGTGGCATGTGTATTTCTGAAAGGCTCTGGTCATGTGTTTGAACGAGGCCAGGCAATCGCACGAAACATCAAGAAGCGCAAGTTGAGTGCAGCACAGAAGCATACTCAGAAGCATAGTGGTACTGGGGTACCAGTGCATGTTTAGGTAATTATAAATTACATGACAAATAATACATGGCAGTAATTACTCTGTAGTAGCCTTATTTTACAGATGAATGTGTACAAGATGATGGTCACTCATGCTGGAAAGTTCGTAAAAGATTCAGCTGCTGTTGAAGTTTGCCTGGATAAGCAGGATGGTTATGTCCAAGTAGCAATGAAGGCTGCCCATGCACTAGGCACTGTCCAGCCTGAAGGAAAGAAGTTTGCTCTTGTCAGTGCAGCATCCGGAGCTCTGTTGCCAACCCAGCTCAAAGATAAAACTGTGTGGACACTTGGGTTTTTTTGCGACAGAGACATAAGAAGGCCAGCAAGATTGAGTTTGGATTGGCAGCGGTCGACGAGACCATAAAGTGTGATCAGGTATGACGTGTATATGATTGCATAAGTTAGATTACTGAGAATATTGACTTTGAGGCCCCTGTTTAGGAGATGATGGTTGATGTACCAGTGGATTCAAGAGCTCAACTGTCCAAAGCCTCAGATGACATAGAAGGTACAGGGCTTATACAATTCATTCTTTTGAAATTTAATTGACACAATAATTTAACTTCATTTTACAGTATGGTATAGTCGTGTGAGTGAGGATAGCAGTGATAGCCTTCCAGATGATTTTTCAAGATCTGCTGCATGGCTACATGTGCAAGTTGATAAAGATTCAGAAGTGGAAATGGATTCCACTGAGCCATTTCTTCCCGAGAATGAGGGATTTCGGGTCTCACGCCTCATCAGACACACACCAGAAGGTACGTTGCAATCATTGAAGTGTGATCCAAAAATAAGGGGTAGAGGGAAGGCGCATAATATACATACGGTATTTAGAAAATTTATAGGAGCTTTCAAGTTCTTGAGAACATGCAGTTACATGTATGTTTTTAGTGCTTCTACTGTGTCTCAAGTGGGTGTTCTGTGGTAGCTAGCTAGCAACTACTTACTGAAGCTTTCAAAACATGGCTATGCCTTGTCAACTCACAAAGTGCCTTAAGCCACAGCACATACTTATTATATACTCAGGGAAACAGACCATACTAGAGCCTGGAAGTGGGGGCTCTTTGAAAGTTACTGGATCCACATCTGGTATGAATGTATAATCTGAAGAGCATTATGTGATTGAGATCCCTTATCATTATATCCTAATCTTTAAATACCAGACTTTCAGCTACTATATAAAAGTCCTCCAGACATCACATTGGCATCCTTGAAGAGTGTGTACCCTCTCTACTGCTTGTCTTCCCACCATGAGAAAACAACATACAAGTGGGTAATTATGGATCGCCCTGATCACCACTTCCCTTCCACCCGTTACATGTGCGAAAAGCAGGGCTGTACAAGTGTACAGCAACGTGTGGCTTGTAGAGCAAGAGTGAAATTTTACTGTTCATCTCAAGCCAACTGCTGGTATGCAAATTTGAAGTGTTATCATGCATGTGATCAATCAAATACCTGATTATTGAAGGTATCAAGTGTAGTACTGAATGTACATGTATTAACTTTCTTGTAGACCTTTCCCAAGCAAAGACATCCTTCACACGGCGAAGAGAAATTCGAGGTAGCGTTGATGTGTGCACCGCCTAAAACTTTTGGGTCCCTAATGAAAATCTATTTCATTCTCCTTCACCTAGAGCAAGGCCTTTCCATGCAGTTCAGGAGAGAAGAGCGCGAGGAGGCCACTGCCCAGTTTAGTTCTGGACGCCTGATAGGAACAGGTGCATATGGGACTGTCTATTTGGGCTAAAATCTTCGCAATAGCGGAACCTCTGTGGCGGTGAAAGTTCTGAACAAGGTATATAATTGCCTAGCATCTTGACAACCGTTGGTCTTATCATTACCCTCCCTGCTATATACATGTAGCCTCACTTAATATAATACCATTAATTTGCTGTCCTCGTAGCCTAGCATCCTGACAACCGTTGGTCTTATCATTACCCTCCCTGCTATATACATGTACCATGATACCATTCATTTGTTGTCCTCGGAGTCATTGTCTAGATGTTTTTCTTTTGAGTATGATATCCACAGACTCAGTGACTGAGTTTGTTTGCTAAGTATACATAGACAGCTTTAAGGTTTGTGGCATCCATATCTTCTCTCTGCATGTGAAATCCATTTCCAAAGTGCAACTCTGGCTAGTGTTTCAAAGGAGGGTGGATAAAATGGTGGGGATGATTGCGACTTTTCCCTCATTGCCCGAACCCAGATGTTGTGATCTACTGTCTTCAAGTGGTCTTCTGCACCTGTACATTAGATGACTACTATATAGTGATATCCATAGTTACAGAGCATGGCTGAGCATGGCTGAACATGCAGCTACCCACCAACATGTGCAGGCATATCATATAGTGTGGCTGATGTCAGGAGGGGACCACACACTGATCATGTTGGTAGGAGGTATGTTATTTCATAGCGAGTACTTACATTCGTACTGACTGTTCTCCCCTAGATATCCTAATTTATTGTTACCATTTAAATTTAGTGTGATTAGTAGGTATTCCCCCATTCCTTTCCAGTGAGCATTCCGATGGTTCAAGTCAGAGGAAAGCCTCATTCCCATGCCAGAATGGGAATGAACTAGGAGGGGAAGTAACATGTGGTAATGGACCAGATGTTACTTCCTGTTATTACTGCAGTACCTCTTAGGGTGTGTTGATTTATATTTCTTCAACTGAGACCACCACTCCTCTATTTTCTAAGTACCTCTTTACTACTCCACCAGGAAGGTGGTTGCCAACTCAGTTCAGAGTACAGAGTAAAGAGTACCTGGGGCAGCTTATTTTTCTTTTGATATGGTTGAAAGAATGTAATTAAAATTGTATAGCCCGTTACTAGCGTCACGATCTTGAGGGTCGGTGCGAATCAGGACCGGCGGCGTAGCCATACCGACTGGTCTCGATATTCACTGCTGACTCGATTCTGGGAACGTCGCAAAGGTCGGAACAAGCGGTGTAAATTCTGCTGCCGGTACGTCGATTCGATTCTGGAACAGTCGCAAAAAACAAATTCTACCGGTCTCACTCAAGCCGCTAAGGAAAATAAAGAGGCTGCTCAACCTTGAACAAACCCTTTTATATGTGCATTTCCCGCCAAATGCATGCGTCATATGACGTTGGGAGCATATTTCCTGTCTAATTCCTACGGTCGGCCAAAGAATTGTGCCTGATTTTGTGTGTATTCCAGTCCCTCATGAACTCATCCAGTTCACTCTGCAGCACACCAGCAAATGTAAACGCAAGACACTGCCTGTATAAAGCAAGAACACTTGTAGAGTATGACTACATGTAGTCTTAGTCCTCATCACAGTGTTCAATAACAAATTTAACTCATTTTTGAAGTGCTATCATTATCTTGTGAGTGCATGTGTACTTGCATGATTTTGTCACCTGCACATGCGCATGCATTGCACACATACAGTCAGTTACTGCTACTGAAACAGTAACTTATATACATGACTAACTGTATCTATGCATATTACTTCCTACCTGTGCAAGTCACAGTTGCTATCAAACAGTCTGTTGGCAACAAGGTCCTGCATGTGCATTACGATAATTATTATACAGTTTTAATTAAATTCGAGGGAAATATTAATCCTATATTAGACATGTACCTTGCAAACATCAATCCACCAATGAGATTTATATTTCTTCAACTGAGACCGCCACTCCTCTATTTTCTGAATAAATGAGTTTGAAATGCCATGCATCTCGCAATGTTTTTTGCAACATACTGTAGAAACTAGTAATGTGTTTTTTGTCAGTAGTGCTACCTATTCACTACTGTGGTTTGCTAGTCTCCACAGTTGTAAGCTGAAGCCTTATATGTACATGTTGTTTTAGGCATAGTAAACTGAAAGCCATGCAGGTGTTTCAATTGTGTTACACTGACGGATCACCAACTTTAGGATGCCCAGCTATTCTGAGGAGCGACTATGGTACCGAAAATGCGACTTTAGCTACAATTCATGTAACATTCAGGCTGCAACACGTAGACTCTTTAGCAGGAGAGAAAAGTTTCATACATATAATTATGTACGGTAGTATTTGCACCTGCCATCTGCTGAACACATTCGAGGTAATAGCGAGCAATCACTTTGGAGTTGCTGTTTGTAGGCGCCAATTTTAGCCATAGAAGTCGTCTGGAAAATCTAATAGCATAAAAGAAACACTCATAGTAATTTACATGTTGTATGCTTAACTACATTAACATACCCATCAATAGCACCATGAATTGTCAATCCAAAAGGTGTCAACTTATCATATCCATCGATGTGCCATATATAGTTTGGTCCCTGTTCGGGAGGAGGAATTAATACTAAAACCTTGAAACTAAAGACATAAAAAATATTACTTTGTTTCTATAGATCCTCCTCTTAAGTTTTCGCTGTCTCCTAAGAGACACTCCTTCAGGATCTTCATCCTTTAACAATCTTCGTACAGTCTCTCTGTGTGGATTAATAATCATGGTGTTTATATAGTGCTGATCCCGCATTAAGGAACAACGTGCATGGCTATCTGTGGTGTACTGAGATGGGTATCTTAACTATACTATAGACAATAATGGTGGAGGAACAAGCGTTTTACCAACGAACGTTTTACAGCATTTCAATACACTTCAAGGAAGAGTCAAAGTGCTGTCAAAACACAAAATGTATACTATACCATTAAAGTACATAAAGCATTATACCTGAGAACGATGACTTTGAATTTATCACGCAACAACTTCCATACCGCCCTGTAGCCCCTCAAGGAATCTGAAGTTCTCAGGAGACTCTATACATTCAAAAATACAACATCATGTATAGTGTGCAATACTAGCACATCCATGCAGTGTGACAGTTAATGAAACTTGAACAGGGTTTATAGTTATTATAGTTTTGCAAAGAACCCGGCTCGCGACACAAGTGCCTAGCTAGTGCAATGTCACCGGCATGTTAAGCCAGAACGAGCATTACAGTGAACACAATAATCATTGTTAAAACTCAAGAAATTGTAGACGATAGTGATACAAAAGCGTTTACCTAACTGAATACTCAGCATTACAGTGAAACCTTCATGATAAATTATAAACACAATAATTGCTGTCACTCAAGAAATTGTAAAGACTACAGTGATACAAGTGTTTGCCAACTGAACTAATGTATATAATACTATAATTATAAGTCTTGACCAAAGTCTGTTGTGAACATCGTACAGTAACACTAAGTCCATGACTAAACTCCACCAAACCCATCATTGCCCTTCAATGACATGATCATGGCGTCTTTAAATGCTTCATAGTCTTCACCATGGCAGGTTGGCAGGCGTAATTGCAAATCACAAGTACTAGCTGTACAAAACTTCAATGTAGTTACGTTGCTATGTAAAAACGTAACTTTCGGGACCTTGGAAAATCCTAGTGGTGGTATACGGTCTGCTCCTGTGAAGAATACCAAAATGTCCTTCACGTCACAACCAGAATTTCCATCTGCATGATAAATAAGATAAATAAAGTGAATAGGTTTACCTACTGAAGTAAATACACATTGAATACCTTCACACTCATCAAGGAAATCAACAAAGTGGACCCACGCCTGTTCTTCAGCCTGCCTTCGAGAGGATCCAGCCACACTATACTCAATGGATACCAGGTCCTTCAAATTCTCTACACATGTATATTGATGTAAGAAGAAACTATGACGAAGTTACACCAAATTGAATAGACACTAGCTTGTATGTCTGCCGCATGTACATGTATACGAACCCACCTGCAGTGAAAGGTCTGCACTCATCGACGAAAAATGGCCTCATCGCATCAGGGTGTTTTCTGATTATATCCAGAACATCCAATTCCTCCAGACCCTCAGCAAATTGATCCATGCACGCTTTCACTTTAAGCATGCAGTGGTAGTCCACAAGAGTATATCTCAGGCTGGCCTTGTCAGACAAGACCAGTCTGCAAATGGCTATTCTGAATCCGGTCTCCAGAAGCAACCCAGTAGCTTCTTCCACAGAGAACAACACCTTTACATCATCATCAGATTCGGCTTGATCAATCTAAAAAAAGTATAACTATGTGCTGACATTACGCCTGCATAAGTTCATATATTTTCTAACTTAATTACCTTATCCAATACAAAAAGTAGAGCGGGATCAGCAATGTCTGTGTCGCAAACAGCAGTGCTTGTACACTTGCCGGTACAGAGGTAGTTGTATACATATTCAGCCAAGCATGGTAGGCCACTACCTCCTTGAATGATGGATACTGCAGTGTATCGGCCAAGGTTATACAGATCTATGTCATTGAGTGTTTGGGAGAACAGAAGTGTGCATATAAAGAAATAGAACATGCTTTACATTATTAACAGAACTACAGAGATTCAATATTACACAATAGAATGTCATATCTAACCTGAACAGCAGATACATTTGTTGCAAAGAATTTGCCTTGAAGGAACACATCCCTAGAATTGATAGCCAGCAGCCGGAAAAATTCTCGCCGTGGCCCGCCTTGATCCACTGCTCCCTCACCAACAAATCTGACCTTAAAGAAAAAAATCCTTGCATGTATTTCTCTGTAACAAATAAAATATTCTGTAAGTTACTTTCAATTGCTTTGTTGGCTGGAATTTCTTCTTTCGGGCTTCCTTCATGGCATCTTTCACAAGATGGCTACGTCTGATCTCAATTACCACCGGGTCTCCTTCCTCTAGCACAGAACCTTGCAAGAACTTTACCACATCAGCAGAACAACTAATTTCATCCCTGTATTATGTCAATATATATCACGTCACAATTATGCACTAGCACTGCACATTTTAAGCCAGCACACATGCAGTATAACCTTCCATGATCATCCACATGTACAGTATCACTCTCCGTTACATCAGCAAGGCTCTGCTCTATCACAGACTGCAGAAGAGCATCTTCCATTCTTGGAAGCTCATCACCCTACAGTTGTGTACACAACGGATAATTTATACAGGCTAAAACAAAACAAATTTTTGTTCACTAACATGTTCACTCTCCACTGGACTCTCAGTTGTAAGGTCAATTTCTGGCGTACCACTGTACAAATATGAAGTTAAAATGAAATACGTGTAATATTATTCTTCCTAGTATCCCAGATTAATAATACAAAACTTTTAGTCTTGATTAAGCCTTAAAATCATACCTGTCCCAATTCTCACACCCAAATGCCTGTTTTCTTTAAAAATTATCGAGTGTACTAAACTCTTCAACCCCTTCAACAGATTATCTACTTCTCCCACGAAAGTATTTCTAATAGTATCATACACAGGACACTCCAAGACCACACGTACTACATTCACACATTCATCCCCACATATCTTACACTGCCAATCATTATTTTTACCCCTATGTCTTCCTAACTCTTCATTCAGACCATTAGTATTCAACCTAAACCGTGATCCCCAACCCCCTGCAAGTAATTCTTAAATTCTAATTCCTTACAAAAAGACTTTTACAGACTCGGTTTAACTTTACTATCTACACGTAAGCCATCAGTAATTAAAAGTCTTTATAGTCTCTAAATCTCAACGCTTCATCTACTCTCTCTAAGAACAATTTACATTGCTATCTTCGGCTAATATTCCTGACTGTCTAGATTAAACCGCAGCAACAATTCACTAATTCATGTCCTCCAAGTTATTCTTACTTGGCTGTTTCAGATGTAGCTTCACGATTTCCACTTGATAATTCTGAGCTACAAAAAAACAATGCATGCATGTTTAAACATTTAATATACACCTATATAGGACAGACATTAAACATTTAAAATACATCTATATAGGACAAACATCAAATCCTTACAAAGCCTTTGCACATTCATCAGCATGTTCAGAAAGCTCATCAAGTGGATATTCCTGCGCACACGTCAGACACTTTTCCAATGGCTAACAAAAAATAAAGGCATGATACTAATGACATTGCAATGCACTCTTCTCCCGGTCTGACATGTATTTCAAAACAGTTGCAAAGTGAAATGTGCACAAGAGCCTCGGGGTAAATAAGCTTGATACTTTTTACAACTGTTACAACAGGTAGTACAGTGCATGCACATTAATTTTACAGATGTGCTTCCCATGTGTAGTCATTAGTTATGCAGTAATAATGCTTACGGCCTCTGCAGTCCCTTCAACTGCAGTGAGATCCAGATCACGTTGGACTGGTCGAATGTATGTTCTGGAAGCTCCAACACGTTGCTTCAATAGAGCAGGGGAAGTGTGTACAGCCATGGACAGCACCTCCATGTTCCGGCTGTTGGGTAGACCTTTAAGAAGCTGAAAGCCACCACCTTCCTTTAGCCGAGGAAAGTGTTCAAGCAGGAGATTGCGAAATTCCACCTGCGACATTTCGAGTGTCTCGAATGCAATCTCTTTCTCACCCAATCCAGCTTGATACAGCTCCTCCTTGTCTGCATCCACTGTAGGAATCCTCTCCTGATCCCTATAGGCCAGACAAACAAATTTGTGTCGCCACGCTATTCGTTTTTCTGTCTTTTGCTTCTTGGAACGAAAAAGTCCAGACATCTCCTTCCTAACACGTTTCCTGGAAATTGTGTTGTCTGCTTTCATCCCTGCACGCATTCGTTTCAAGGCAGTAAGAGCCTTGTCTGCCGCTTGGACAATTCCTGATAGAACGTGTGCACAGGAAAAAAAAAAGAATGATAAACTTCAAGAAATTGTGACTCACTGACCTGATGAATTATTGAAAATGTATCTCACCACTCTTTCTCCAATACTTGTACATGTATATGATATAAAATGGACACTATACACCTAAAGCTATATATAGGACTACAACATGAACAACATATAGAACAAAGAATAAAAGAAGGCCCATACCTGGCCCCAAGTGCACACCAGTGGCACAACTCCCGAACCTATTCTGAAAACTAGAAGTCTCTAGCAGAGACATACCCCGCGCTCCTGGACCCTGCAGACTGTAACGCCGTATACAAGCTGTAGGCATGGCTGATCACCGTAGTAATGATGCGGGCGTTTCTCTACGTATTCTCCAGTATAAGCTCCATGTTGAAGAAAAGACTTGTATACCATACTCGAGGGCTCACGTATGTCCGTATTCACGCTGTAGGCGTGACCAACTGCCGTAAAAAAAGGCATGACCAACTGCCATATTAAAAAATGGTGGAACGCACCGATAATCAGAAAAAGCGTGGAAATGCCGAGAATAAAACCGCTTTCTACTATATCAGGTACAGAAAAGCTAATGTATCACGTATATGAGCATTAACCTCCTGTTTAGAAATTGTTATAGCCTCTAAATCTCCCGTTCAAGGTTTTTTCAAAATTTTTGTATGACAGACGACGACGACAACAGATGGACAAAACCGATTACTTAACCCTGCTTGCGCATACGCGCGCGGGGTAATAAACCTAGCCTGACCATGATCACGTTCTAAGTTGAATTCATTCACAATATAATTATTACAACTTGCCTTCTTTCCGAACTTCATCTTGACGAGGCTGACTTGGTCCTGCACGAGCAGGTTCCGAAGGTGCAGAGTGAGGCTGACTTGGTCCTGCACTAGGTTCCGAAGAAGGTACAGAAAGAGAGGAAAGGTAGTTGATAGCCTCTCGGGCTTTGGAGAAAAATTCATCTTCGTAACTTGTGGACACGTGCTTCAAGCATTGAAGGTCAAAGGTGACAATCGCAATAAACAATCGCGTGCGTGAGAATGTTATACGTATACGATCCCGAGAACGTAGCCACAAGAACATTCTCGAGAACGATCCCGGGAACGTTCAGTCAATCGTGCTCGTAAACGCTACGAGATCAATTAATCGCTGTGGGCGCAGCGTGAATTCACAGCGAGATTAATTAAGCGCTGTGGGCGTACGCGGATCCGGAAGGACTATTTTTGTCGCATTTGGCGTTCCATAGCTTTCTGGCTACTACCTCGCCAAAAAGGTTTGTTGGGTGGATCTTCCAGGGAATCATGCTTTTTTAGTTGAATCAAATGGGCCCAGGCTCTATACTGCTCACTTGTAAATCTTCCTTCATGCTTTTCACACAGTTTTTCCTCAATAGATTCAACTTCGGTCATCTTATCCCTATATTCACCATACTTTGTTGTACGTGGTTGTTTATTAGATTTGGAAGTAGATACAGGCGAGTGAGTACGTTTTTTCGCACGCTCATTTTCTTCACGAGCAGAACACCACAGCAGAATTTCTCGTTTTCGCAAATAGACTTTATACATATCTTCTATATCTTGATCATTCAATAGCCATCTGAGTTTTCCTTTACTCCCGTGTCCTGGTTCAATGTATCCTAACTGTTCGATATCACTCGGGACTTTGTCTCTACACGATTCCACAAGTGTCTTCTTCAAATGCTCAAGTGATCCAAAGCGATCAGCAAATCGAAGTGTTTGAATAACATAATCAGTCTTTTTCTTGGGGTTTACGATTTTAACTGAGTAGTTATAGTTTTCACAATGACTTGAAGGATTGGTGGTACTGCTGAACTCTGGTACAGCAGTACTACTTATAATCAATGCGGTAGGGGTTATAGACAGCTGAGAAGTTGCAGTTGCAGTATTATCTGCAGTGAACTAAAATGGGAAAGAAACTGTTAAGCTACTGTACTATCCGTAGATTTAAAAATTTCTCTCGTAATTCACTTATCTGTTAATTAGGACACCCAGGGTCCATATGCGGTCTTACCTGAAAACCGGACTGACGCTGAGTTCTCATGTCTTCAGGCATCACAAAAGGTTGGGCTGCAGGAACTATCCCTACGTTAACGGTGGTACTGCTTGACCCATTACTAGCAGATTCACTTTGAAACCACACACTCTTATCCATTTTCTTTACAGTTTGGCAAACACGTTGCAGTCAGTCACGAGACTATATTGCGCAACCTTACGTCACTAGTTACGGAACGGCTGTTCAAACGGAATTGAAAATTGCAGTAAGATTGCTTTATGTTTTCCGCGTCTGTCTGTTAGTGCGTCCGCACTTATCACGTGCGCAATATATTACGTCATACGTTACTATGCAACTGCAGTGTACAGCAGCGTTTGGAGGTTTGCAGGCCAAGCTACAGCAAATGAAGGTAGTTTTGTGTTGTCTAGATGGCGAAAACGTGGTAGGTAGCCGTGAAGATCCTGGTTTCTTGGCATATAGCTACTAACTTGAGGCGCATGACGAAACTGCTCAGTCAGCACATTCGCTGTACCGCTCTAGGAATATAGTTTCTCTGGCTCTGCAGCTGTAGTTTAGTAGCTTGGCCTAAGCTGAGTTGTGTGTATTGTACGGGAAAGGCGTCCGGTTGGTTTTTAGACATGAAATGTCAGACTTGTTTGTGCTGCAGTTCTTTATGCCCCTTTGATTGGTGCGTTGGGCCTCGACGATGTCACTGGTAGCAGAGTAGAGATATGGCATAAAGAGAAGCAATTGGATGAAAAGTTGATGAACAAACCACTACCATGGCATCCAGAAGCAGCAGGCTTCAGAGTTTGTCTCTTTGAGCAAGGTAGCTATATTTATTATAATCCCCCTAACTCTATAATATATGCTGTCTATGGTTTCATCCGCCTCTAACAATACAGAAGGCACCCCACTGCTAAGGTGGGATGGTGACAGTGGTTATCAAGTGCACTCTGATAACGCAGGTATAAAGTATAGGAATATCTAGTTCCTCTCAGATTCCATCCAACAACTGATTCAAATTGTACAGATGTTTTCAGCATTGTCGATCAAAGCCCAGAGCGAGTGCACCTAAATGCACAAGATGAAGTTGTCACCCTCTTTTGCATTGCATCTCACCACTCCCTGACGCATGCATACACCTGGAGCAACCTGGAAGGAGACATTGGGCTAAATTCTCCTGTGCTGTATGTCCATCGCAGTGGAACGTACAAGTGTATGGTGGAAACAGCAGCAGGAGACCAATGCCACTCCAAGTCCATAGTGGTATCTCTTGGTTAGTTATTTGTAGTTACAATTAATGGTTTGCCATACTTGTCTTCTGTCTTCTACCTACTTCAGTCATTTCTTCTGGGGAATCTGAGGATGACAATGAGATGACAGGGCTAGACCAGACCTCGACTACTTCTCCTATAGCTAGCCACACTATTGGCAGCCCACACAGCCCTTCCTCCATGTCCAGTTCTGTCCCTTCACAAATTCCAGCCTCAAACTCCACAGCCACTCTCGTCCCTTCCCAAGGTATATAAGACAGTTGTAAGCTGTTCTCTTTTTATTATCACCAGTTTTGTTTGGTAGAACAAATGCATAGCTACTTATTGTCACTATGCTAACTTTCCACAGTTGGTATTCGTCAAATTGATGAAGGTGACCTCACCAGGGCTACGAACAACTTCGCAAACTTGGTTGGCAGAGGTGGTTTTGGATGTGTCTACAGAGGACAATATCACCACCTAGCAATTGCAGTTAAGCTTCTAACCAAGGTACGTAATTTTTTGGTTTAATGATTTGGCAGTATTACAGTTTAGAATTTATATGTTCAGCCGCAAGTGAATGTGGAGTTGGAGTGTGATATGAAGCAACTCCTTCAGAGAGAAGTCAGCACTCTAACTAGGTATGATCAGAAGCAGGATGATATAATGACAGGTTTGGCTAGTTATAGTACACTTTTCTATTCAGATTCCATCACCCCAATCTAGTATCCCTCATGGGGTACTGTGTTAGGCCACCAGCACTTATCTATCCATTCATGTCGAGACTATCCCTCTTTCACTGTCTCCACAAATTCAAGGTTTGTATTTGTATCTCATTCTGCATTTCATTGCTGTTAAACTGGGATTTTCTGCAAGGTTGACCGGCCACTTACATGGAGAGACCGAATGACAATATTAAATGGGGCAGCTTGTGGTATAGCCTATCTCCATTCATCAGACCCACCTTTTGTTCACCATGATATCAAGCCGTAAGTGAATATTACATACATGTGCTAAAAAAAATCTGAATTCATTACAGTTGCCTTTCTTCTCCTATAGTCAGAACATCCTACTTGATGGCACCCTAATTGCCAAAGTGGCAGATTTTGGCTTCGTTACACCACTACCCCAACAAGTTGGGGAAACCCGCATGGTTACTGCAGTGGGGGCTATGGCACTAGCTGGTACACGTGGCTACCTGGCACCGGAGTTTGCTGATGGCCGACACAGCACAAAGAGTGATGTTTATAGCTATGGGGTGGTACGTGAAAGCTCTATTTTCTTTTGCGCATGATAGTATTTATTCTTTCTGATACGTATGCTATAGGTCACACTGGAAACATACACAGGTCTTCTGGCTTTCTCTGAGCAAAGAGAGGAAGAGAAATTGGTGAGAGTTATCTTTGTTTGCCTATAAGTATATGAAGAGAACATTTGTATATGACAAGTATTCATTATTAGGTGGACTACTGCGAAGAAACTGGAACGCTCTCCACCGTTGATGCATTCCGCCGCAGTGTGGATCCCAAGGCAGGTGCAATAGAGCACAACGTGGCGACAGTCTTCCTCGAGGTCATAAAGGCGACCCTCAAGCGCAATCATAAACGGCGCATCACTATGGATGAGGTAAGTGGTTTGGGTGATGTCAGTATAATATTAAGTGAAACATTCATTTCTATTTATAGGTGCTTGCTAAGTGGGAGGTACTGAACAACGAAAGTTAAAGTACTAAACAGGCTCCAGTTACATGTAACTTGACATGTAACTTGCTGTGATTATAGCTATGCAGTGCTTCTGTACTTTGTGTTGCTCTGGCTCATTAGAAATAAGCCTGATTTTATTCCATGTTAACAAAAAGTTGTGTTTCTAAGTGGTTGCATTTCATTAGTGTATGGCGCTCGCCCAACACATTAATATTATTTGAAACTCACATGCGCGTTCGAACACGTGCAAGCGTATATTGGCTAGCTATATGTATGGCGATGGCAACGCCTGCACAAAACAGGTTATTTGTTGATGGTGAGTGGTGCGTACAAGTTTCTAGTTGGCTCTGATATAGGTAATGCCATGCTACACATACTTTTTATTAGGTATTTTGCGAAAGTATTTCCATTCCGGGAGGCCGTACAAACTGATTCTTGGCCGTCTTGAAGAAGTGTATAGGATAAAGAGAAGGTATTACGGAGTCTGCTACAGCTAAACGTTACTTTTTGCTCACTACTGAGTTCTTACAGCATGAGATGGCTGAAGGTTCAGTTCAAACGATTGGGGTTTAGTCGCCGTCATCAAGTGTACACACCAAGAGTGGTGGTTCGTAATTGTCTCAAGGTATTGATCAATATGGAATGCTGTATACAAGCTCACTTGATCTCACTTTTACTCTGCCCCAACAGCGTGAATTGAAAACCTCCAATTCTCTGAAAGGCTACAGGGCTATGTGGAAACTATTGAGGGAGAAATACCATCTAACCATGAAAAGGTATATATACTTATAAGTACTTGTAAATATACAGTAACCCTCGGGAGACTACATACCAGTTACTGCACTGTGTTTTCAATGAATATTCAAAATCTGCAATAGACAAACAGTGATGGAACTACTACGGGAATTAGATCCTGGTGGTGTGAGTTTACGTGCAACACACTGGCTCCAGAGGCGCACATACATCAGCAAGGTACCTAAGTTTCATAAATGAAGTTAGGTCAACTCAAATAATTATCATTATAATAATATTATTGTATTTGAACTTTTCGTTAAGGGTCCAAACTTTGCCTGGCACATGGACCAGTATGATAAACTCTCGCACTTTGGATTTCATTTCCATGGCTGCATAGATGGGTGAGAATACCGTTAGCACAGTGAACTAAGTACACAACTGTACAAATAACTGTAATATATGGGCACATGACTAGACTTAGTGCAGCTGTTTCTTAACATCTATAGGTATTCCCGGAAAATCCTATGGATGAAAATTGCCACCACTAACAGCGCCCCTGCTGTAGTTTTGAACTACTATCTTTCGTGTGTCAAAGAGCTTAATGGTAAACAAGTTGCATAAAAAATCATGCTTAATGGTAAGAGCTCGTTCATACTACATGAACTGTGTGTGTGTTGGAGATAATGAATATAGTTTAGGATATTGTTTAGCTACATAAACTTGATATACTTTCAGGATGCCCCACTGTGTTGCGCTCAGACAGAGGGACAGAGAATACACTGGTGGCTGAACTCCAAATAGCATTGCGTACTGGACACGGTGACGAATTAGCGGGTGTGAAAAGTATGAGATTCGGATCTTCTCATGCCAATTCGGTATGTATGTATTTCCATGTATACCAGGATTGTCCACTGTTATTTATAGTAACTGTATAACACAACGCATTGAATCCTGGTGGTCTAAATTTCGTTGCTGTAAGTTTGACTGGTGGATTTCACTGCTAAAGTTATGGATTGGTATGCTTTCTGCATGATGGAATTTAGCAGTGAAATTATCATCTACACAGACATTGGAGCAAGATGGCTTATTTGATTCCACAGACCCAACTCACAGGTACTCTTATATAACACTTAACAGTTTGTATTTCAATGCAGTGGCTTATGAAAATAGCATACCGTGCTTTACACATTGGATTATACAGAAAATGTATGGCAGTGGTATTTCTTCCAATTCTAACTCGGGAAATGAATGAGTTTGTTACTTATTGGAATACCCATAATATTCAGCCCAATCAGACAGCAGACTGTCCCTCAGGGATTCCAGAAGATATATTTGAAATGCCAGACTACTACGGTACGTATATATTGAAAGTTAACTACCATTGCTGTTTGACCAACAATATATTCATACATATGCAGGAGCTGAGAATCACCTGAAACCTTTGAATGCAAGTATCTGGCTACATGGTTTGCTGTGTATGAGTAGGAAGCCACCACAATTTTACGACGACCATTACTTCAACATGTGTAATGACCTTGTAAAGAGCCGATTCAATGTTGACTTATCAAGGAACGTCTCAGCAACAAACTGTGTTCGTGTCTACAAGTACTTGTTGAACAATCTTAGCACTACCTGAAACTGGACTATATTATCATGAGCAATAGCAAAACAATGTCAAAAGTATTGAAACAATAAAAAGTTAACTGGAGTTTGTTTGGCACCTCATCAGTAACTCCCACTTAGTAAGCACCTATACATAGAAAAAAAGGTTTCACTAAACACTATATGGACATCGTAACTACAGTATTCAAACCACTTACCTCATCCATAGTGATGCGCCGTTTGTGATTGCGCTTGAGGGTCGCCTTTATGACCTCGAGGAAGACTGTCGCCACGTTGTGCTCTATTGCACCTGCCTTGGGATCCACACTGCGGCGGAATGCATCAACGGTGGAGAGCGTTCCAGTTTCTTCGCAGTAGTCCACCTAATAATGAATACTTGTCATATACAAATGTTCTCTTCATATACTTATAGGCAAACAAAGATAACTCTCACCAATTTCTCTTCCTCTCTTAGCTCAGAGAAAGCCAGAAGACCTGTGTATGTTTCCAGTGTGACCTATAGCATACGTATCAGAAAGAATAAATACTATCATGCGCGAAAGAAAATAGAGCTTTCACGTACTACCCCATAGCTATAAACATCACTCTTTGTGCTGTGTCGGCCATCAGCAAACTCCAGTGCCAGGTAGCCACGTGTACCAGCTAGTGCCATAGCCCCCGCTGCAGTAACCATGCGGGTTTCCCCAACTTGTTGGGGTAGCGGCGTAACGAAGCCAAAATCTGCCACTTAGGCGGTTAGGGTGCCATCTAGTAGGATGTTCTGACTATATGAAAAAGAAGAAAAAAACGTACATGTACAATGTACAGTATAGTGAATTAGGGATCCATGTGTACATACGATTTGATATTGAGATGAACCAAAGGCGGGGTTAAAGAATGTAGGTGGGCAATTCCACGATCTGTCCCATTTAAAACTGCAACTCGTTCAACCCAAGTTAGTGGCAGACGAACCTGTAGCTATTAATGAACAGCATATCCGAACTTAATGACAAGCAGAATGACTATGTGTAGAACAGCTTACTTGATACTGATGGAGACAGGAGAACAGAGATATGGCCATATAAATTATGGGAAAACAAGTGCAGGAGGTGTAACACAGTATCCCATCAGGGGGACTAGATTTGGGTGGTGAAATCTGCACAGAAAATGCGTATAGCTATAGTCCAAGATAATGTGATAGCCCTGCTAATTGTACTACATAGCTACCTAATAGTATTTATTAATCCAGTGGTGCACTGCATGCCAACCACATGGTATACAAATATAACTTATTTTAGCTTATAGAACTTGGTGTGGGTGCAACAAAGCTACCAACAGGTAGATTTATGCTATAGAGCTTTGTGTACGCTCATATTGCCCTGTGGTTGGGGCAATATTATATATAGTGCTCTGTGGTCTAGGACTTACTCACTCCTAACCATCTGCAAGCACTGATTCATAACAGTGACTGCTGATGGTACACAGACAGCTGATTACAACAGGCACATGCTCAGTATACTGCTACCTCAGGCTGACCTCAATAATCATAAGCCATTGGGCTACATGTACAAATCAGTTAATCTCCTGCCACCGGCAGGCTCTGCGGATTTTAGAGTACACTCATGCAATAACAATTGGAGCCCTCGGGCTTTGTACTCCAATAATTGTTATTGCCCTCGTGTACTCTAAAAACCCATAAAGCCCTGGGTGGCATGGTTTATCTCTAATACATAGTCCACACTGGTGTATATAATTACTTTTATCATACCTAGACAGAGTGCTGATGTTCTCTTGCAGGAGATGCTCCAAGGTAGACCCTTGTACCTAAAAATATGAGTAGATAGTAATGATAGGCATTTCTGAACTTATCGATATGACTACCTTACCCTGAATAGAAGCTTAATGGCAATTTCTGTGTGATGATAGCTGCCTCTATACACACACCCCAATCCCCCCTTCCCAATGAACTCCGTGAAGTTGTTAGCAGCCTGGATTAGTTCTTTCTCGTCAAATCGTGAAATGCAATCTGAATATACATAACGGTTGATTCTACAATTATAGCCACTATATTATTCAATTGTGACATTTGTAAATGCAGCTAAGTAAATTCACCTTGGGCAATGGTAAGACTGGGCAGCGACAACTCAGCAGGTGATATTGGGCCAGACGAAGATGACACTAAGCCAAGAGTTGAATGTTGGGAAGTATTACCAGTCTGGGTGTCTGCTTCCGATTCAGATGAAGTGTCTGATTGATAAGAGAGAGTTTCGAGCATAGCGTACAAATGAAATATAATCATTCACAATATTCAAAATACCATGATGAGGCTCAGGTAGACCACCATTCTCAAAAATCCATTCTGCCTGTAGAACATAGCACATATCATGTGTAAATACCTTGAGCTTGCAGTAAAACTATTTTGCAATAGGTATACATGTACATAGCCATTACTTTCTTATAATCAACTTGATACTTCTCTTTTATCAGAAGAATGATGGCCTCTGGAGTAGCAACATCCATGGTCCATGTAAACAGCTATTATATATGAGGCAGCCCATCAATATCACAATACCAACATTAATTGTACAAAGCTATGAAAATGTATAATAGTGTACCTTCATGTCACTGCAGCAGTATCTCTGAACCAAGTACTCTGACAGCACTGATACTTGTTCGCCACTAAGAACACCAACCAGCCTCTGTCACTTCAGTGTAGCTGCAAAGAGTGATCCAGAATTACGGTAGATTATAGATAGACAGATACACAGAAAGGTAGGTAGATATCGGAAAAAATAATAGAAAGATAGGGGATAGGAAGCGTCCCTTCAGCCTCAGGCTCGTCTTCCAGGGAATCCTCTGTTCAGCATTGTGTAAAAACATACCTCTCCTCTTGGGTGGCCCGTGTAAACGTATCACCTGTCTCCATGAGTATACCTACATTCAGACAATTAAAATTTGATACAAGTGTAGGATATAACTTTTCCACTTCGAAGGACCTAACCTTCCCACTTCGAATATCCTCTACAACACTAAGTACTTTGCTTTTTTCGACCCACTCAAGTATGTCAACATCCTCCATCGTTTCTTTGCTGCCGATCTAGCGAAAGCGTGACGTGCTGCGCATGCGCACATCTAGCATGCACGTGTCTCTTAATCACGTTCGCAGTTCTCCAATCGCGTTTGCGGTTCTCGAATCACGTCCGCGGTTCTCGAATCGCGTTCGTGGTTTTCCAATCGCGTTCGCGGTTCTCGAATTGCGTTCGCGGTTTTCCAATCGCGTTCGCGGTTCTCGAATCGCGTTTGCGGTTTGCGATCGAGTTCAGTGCACTCAAGGACCACCGTAAGGCTTTTTGCCCGGGTTGTGGCACAAATGCTGCTGTGAAAGTTCTCAACAAGGTGGGCTAGTAAACTTCTAAATATTCATAATGCAATACATGTAGAATGTGATCCTTATCACTACATGCTAGGAGGGAGAAATTGCAGCACAGTTAAAGTTGGAGGCCTCCACTCTTACTCAATAACTAATAGTTGTGTGTATACCACTGCTACCCTTGCATGCATGATTAGTCTTGGTTAACAGATATCGCCATCCTAATGTAGTGGATTTGATGGGCTTTGTGAACACAAGTGAACCAATACACATGTCTGCTCTTGTGTTTGAATACTTGCCCAGGGGTAGCCTTTTCCATAATCTCCATAAGGTAAGCTAAAAATGCATATGAATCTTTGTACCTACCCTATCTAATTATATTTGTATCTTTTCAAGGAGCCAGGAGTAAACCTGACAATGGATGAGAGGATTAAAATCCTCATTGATGTGTGCCGAGGGCTTGCATATCTCTATGGGAGCAGACCCCCTCTAATCCATCAGGATATGAAATCGTAAAGATACAGTATACATATAATTACTATGTGATATGCTGTGCATGTCATTACTGATATCATTAACTTTATTTATCAGCCAGAATGTCCTCCTGACTGAATCATTTGAAGCCAAAATTGTCGATTGTGGCTTTTCCTTTGAAATACCACCGAGTAAGTCTAGGCAAACGATGTTGACAGCACCTGTACTGGCTAGGTCAGATGGATACACCCCTCCTGAGCTAATCCATGGAAAAAATCTCCCCAAACAGCAACGTTTATAGCTATGGTGTTGTAAGTGATAATTCATGGCAATCTGTAATACACGTTAATTACTATATACAGCCACTCCTCAGGTCGTACTTGAAACTTACACTGGGCAGTTGGCATTTAACAGAGATAGAGATGATCCAGAGCTAGTAAGCATTCACTTCAAAGAATCTATGGCACAAAATCAATTAATGGTTATGTAATGTCCGTATAGGCAGTACATACAGAAGACCAGAGGGCAACTACTGAAGGATTTGAGTCCTTGGTTGACAGCACCCTTCGTGTTTCAGACAGAATTGTGTTGGCACTGTTATTTAACATTGTTAAAAAGGCCCTGTTGCGTCATAGTATGAGAGCCACATCCAGTGAGGTTTGTGATGTAAAATATTTCAGTTTAACGTGGTGTTTCATTACAACTATTAATACTATGCAGATAATGGAGCTGTGGTTGGAATATGACTGGCACACCAATACTCTGACTGCTGATCCAAGCAGTGAATGAACTGCTTCTACTAACTGATGCATTTTCGGTTCTTTGTTACCTATTATCTGTCTTATGTTAGCCACTTTCAGTTTTCTTGGAATGTCCTTTTAACATCATGATGTTGACAAGGTATTGATTAAGTGTATATAAATCTCTACAATTGTTGGGGGTCAATGTCAGTGTGTGTCATGCCAAACAACTGCCGAAGTTCTTGTGATGCGGTAGCATTAAACGTAACGAAGGGAAGCGGTTGTTGACTCCTCTTGCATAGCCATAACCCAAAGTGTCTGGGTTGATGGTATGCAGGTAATCCTCTGCACCTGCATTTAACAATCATGACCATTTTGGCAAAGGTAAATATGTACGACTATCATACCATGCAGAGATAAAAATCTCTTACCATAATGTGCTGGTATGTCATACATGTCTTGAGGGATGCCATTTGGACATTCTGCCATAGCATTCTTACGTATGCAGTGACTGTTCCAGTACAGTGCAAATTCACCAATTTCCTTTTGCAACAGTCCAGCAAAAGCAAAGGCAATGCAGTTCCTGTAGGAGTGTGCAAGCACTATATTGCTATTGCAAAATGTATGCATGTAGGCCTACCTGTGCAATATGCTATCTATCAGCATCAAACAATCCATCAGACTCCAGACTCTGTTATAGAAATTATATAGTTATACAAAGTACAAACCATTATGGCATAATATAATGTACCTTGCAGAGATTGATCCACCAATCTGTTTCAGTCCACCAATCTGTTTTCAGTTTGGACTACCAGGCTTTAATTCTCTGCAACAGAAGACGTGATGACAAAGCTAAAGTGAATGCTGAAGGGAGTGTTTACATGCAATAATAAACCATGCACTTGGCAGGTTTGGAGTTTCAGTACATGTAGAGGTGGCTATAATTATTATCCGTAAAATCCGATAAATAACCGCCCCCTTAAAGGTAACCGCCCCTCTAGTATAACCGATCAATTTACTGTAACAACAGTTTACTCGTGTGTAAAACCGTCTATGTAAACATAACCGCCCATAATTTACACGTGCAGCCCAGGCAGGAAATTGAATCTGTAAAATTAATAGCGTTTGCATGTGTGAATGTCTATAGCAAGCAGAGCGTGCAGCTAATACGTAAACACGACCGCACAGAATAGCGACGAGAATCAAACTGTGAAGTCGGCGTTAGTCGTAGCGAGAAAACCCTAGCTACGGTTAGTGGAGGGTTCTAGGAACGAGACTAAGCTACGGTAGCTAAGCTAGCGCTATTGGGCTAGTTCAGCTTGCCTGCCTGAAGGCTTCCTGCCTCAAGGGACACCAATCTACCGGGCTGATCTCAACGCAGGGGATGTTTCTGTAAATCTGCCACGCTATTAACAGCTGTTTGCAAAAATAACCGATATGTGATATCGATTATACCCGCCCATGTAAAAGTAACCGCCCATTGAGGCTGCTAATTCTAATTATAACCGCCCCCGGTTATTTATCAGAGTTTATGGTATATATAATGATGCACTTAAAACTTTACTTACGATATTGGACTTTGAAGGTCCGTATGCAAAACTCTTTTGTCCAGCAAACACATCATCACCATTCAAACAAAATGCAATCTGGATGGTAGCCAAAGAAACATTCTCTGTCCCGTAATCACAACGCACTATGGCTGGACAACCTGTACAAAGAAATGCCTCATGTATGCATGCATTTTTCTAATTATTTATACGCATGCTAAATACCTCCAACTTATTCTACAATCTCAAGGTAATATCTTGCTATCACTTTGGGGTTATGATTGGTCGGTGCTACCTTCATCCAGAGTACATGTATCTTTCTGGAGAATCTGCATGTATAATACTCAAGCTGTAAGGTATGGAGTGCCGTATGTAGCAAAAATACAATACCATTGCCTATCAAAAAATTTCACTGCCAAAGAAGTTTATTGGCAATGAAATCTCAATTAGGGACATTTCATTGACTATAAAGGTAACATTATTGCCAATAAAAGGAAAAACTTTGTCAAACTTTACCATTTTGATTGCAACGATTCTTTGCCAAAGAAAGTTCTGTAATTGTAAATGTCAGGCTATTTCCATTGCAGTAAAAATTCATCATTTTGCCTGCAGGAAAAGTGGCAATCATTGCCAAAGAGTTTGCCTTTCCTGCTAAAGATTTCCACTGGCAATGAATGGTACAAGTTTGCCAATGGAGAGAGTTTCTTTGCCAATGTTTGCCAATTCATTGCCAAAGATTTGGTTTTCTTTGGCAAAGATTGGGCTTTCTTTGCCAAAGGAAAGATTGCCATTGCCAAATACAGGACACTGGCAATGAATGGTACGAGTTTGCCAATGGAGAGAGTTTCTTTGCCAATGTTTGCCGATTCATTGCCAAAGATTTGGTTTTCTTTGGCAAAGATTGGGTTTTCTTTGCCAAAAAAAAGACTTCCATTGCCAAATACAGGACACTGGCAATGAATGGTACGAGTTTGCCAATGGAGAGAGTTTCTTTGCCAATGTTTGCCAATTCATTGCCAAAGATTTGGTTTTCTTTGGCAAAGATTGGGCTTTCTTTGCCAAAAAAAAAGACTTCCATTGCCAAATACAGGACACTGGTAATGAATGGTACGAGTTTGCCAATGGAGCGAGTTTTTATTGCCAATGTTTGCCAATGACTGGCCCTCTTTGACAAGGTTTTCCATGTTATTGCCAAAAGATAGTCTTTTATTGCCAATACAGGGCCTTCTCTTGCCAGAAATTCAATGACAATAATGTTAATTTAAACAACACCTTATCCCAAAATATGAATGACATTGTACTATTAGCAAGTACAAATTTCATACGTACAACAGGATAATATTGAAAATATTATGCATGACGTAATCAGTGTACAACTGAAGTGTGATAACAATCAAAACAAAGCAAACTTGGGCACTTTAAATTATAATCACCAGCCTTCAGCTACAGTTAACGGTATAATACTACGATAAGGAGGTGTAAATCTACTGGGCACTTCATACAATATCCATATACCAGTATTCTTCATACTTGAGGATGTGCGAGAACTCTCTCTGAAGGTCACGATATGAGTTGTAAGTTGATGGTAGCTGCAGTGTAGCACCACAAGTTGAGGCAAATGGACGTCGTGACAGTGATGCTGGCATTTGGTTGAAGCCTACTTGAATACACTTAACTGTGCAGACAGAACTACCAGTACAAAAGCGAAGAAAGCGAGAGAGATCATCGGCTGTAAGGTCCATAATGAAGCGATGAAGAAATTCAAGGCATTGATTTTCCTGAGCGGTCACTTCCTCTGGACCTTCGATCAGGTCAGCAACCTTCTGATTCGTGGGAGTTAGTTGTGCATACAGAGCACACACACCTTGTGGTGTTACGGAATGCCATACTGATGGATGAGCTGCCAGCATTCCCTTTCTGAGCTCTGCCAAGGCATGGGCGGGCTTGTAAAAGAACTCTGTTTTTTCTACATTGATAAGTGCTCTCTTCAGCTCTTCTGCATTTTTTGGTATTGAATGGCACTGATAGCGTGACAGTAACGATACCACTACATCCAAGCTAGGGGGTTGTGGTGTCTTTGTACTGAGAAAAGATAACACTGCAGATTTTTCAAACCCTGACACATAAGACAAGAATGAATCAAGGAGGGTACCGTCTGAGCATTGAGATTCATCACTTGAAACGAGGTAAACAGCGACAGCAGGCACAAGACAAATAGGGAAATACCCTGTCAGAATAAAGCCATGAGAAAGTATCCTCCCAATGGTGTAAAATGACTCGCTTGACAAGGGGTCAATAACCGGTGATACACCATTCACTCCTTCAAACAGCATGTCCCGAGCTTCATTCCAAAACAGGGAGAAAAGTTCACGAGATACTCCGTCGAGGTCAACTGCTTTCTCTCCCTTGAAGTTAACTTGAACGTGACTGTCATGCAGCTGGGAATTGCTTTTGTATGCCTGGATAACTTCGCTGTAGACAAGTACCCTAGACACAGCCATTGTCACGATGCCTTGAAGACTATCGCATGCAGATTGTCTGGCTTCATGTATAGCAGACAGCAGGGTGCTGGAGTGAGAATTAAAGATCATGCCACGTAAGTCTCAAAGGAATGGCTATTACAAATACAGCCACATTTTCAAGGCACCCAAATTTCACAGTTTTCACAGCTGCGTTAGACTACAAAATGAAGCTAGCAAAATGTTTCATGCTATGCGGTATGGCTATCAAGGATCCTTGGTGTGCCAAATGTTTAGCATGACCAAAACAGCAAAATTTACTCCTCAAAAATTGGTATACTAAGCACAAAATGGTGGTGGCAGTGGGGTGGGGAGGTAAATAAAGGGAGTGGACAACAATGGCTCACTCTGTACTATTTTGCATACATGCATATAATTCCATTCTTTTCATGCTATAAGTGAATAATGCGTATCTGCCATTCAGTCTTCTGATGAAGGTACGTAGACATTATACCTTTCAGACAACTAAGGTAACCTATGATATAACCTAATATGATAACTAATAGCTGCTTGCCGGCTAGCTACATACATAGATTTAGCTCATGCTATGCCATGAGCGCTCAGTACGTGTATTACTATACAGTATGATCAATGTCCTTTACCTCTGATTCTCACTGACATGTGTCACAGACACTATGGTTACATCGTCCTCTGCACTGTTCTCATTCTCGGGTTCTTCATTAGCGAAATTTGCACTTTCTGAATCCTGTATGTAGTAACGATATAATCACCAAACCGTGACTCTAGCCCACCTCCATGATCCAACCACTAAGTGTCCACATCTTCGACTATCATTGGCAACATGTTGCCCTTGTATGGAGTACACCAATGGGATTTATAATTGCATACCTCAGGTGAAGGATCCATGGTAATTAACACCCTTCCAGAGAGCCCAGCGCTCCTGATGGTGGCAGTGGATGATGGGTGAAGCACACCAGTTTGTGTCCGAAGCACCACATTCACACCAGCTTCATTGGTGCTTCCAGCATAGTCAAAAATAGCCTGAGTTAAATCAAGAGGCTCTTATAGAGTGTACAGCAGTAGCATTGGTGCCTTTGATCTATACACACACAGGCTAAATTTAGACCTAACACCTAACTAATGTTGAAGTTGAATGGCTGCATGGAGCTAAAAATTGAGGGCAGGTCACTAATATGTGTGTGTGTGTGTGAGTGTGTGGATGTGGGGGGGGGGGCATAAATGAGTGATACTTAGACCCATGAATAATTAATGATGGAAACTTAAGTTCTTGGTTAGACACCAGGTGTTTAGTATAGACAGCAATGAGGGATCTAGACACCCATGGGGGGGGGAGAACAGAGGATAAACGAAGCCCCATTGACTATAGTCTCGTGCCCAGCCCCACGTTAGAAAGTGGGTCTGGCTCCCCGTATATTCGAAGTTGGGTTAGCGTTACATCATATTACATCACCAAACGGATAGTGTCCACGTGGCCATTCGTGCAGATATCCGGATATTGCAACCGTTTAGTGATGTAATACTATAAGTAACCAATCACATTGCCGGTCCAGATCTGGGACCGCTGACGTAATGCTGCCCCAACTTCGAATATACGGGGAGCCAGACCCACCTTCCTAACGTGGGGCTGGGCACGAGACTACATTGACTAGGGCTCCTGAGGTCAATTAACACAGTCCAAGGGTGAGGGATTTTCCCAAGGGTGGTCTACATTTAGGTCCTGAGTGCAGCTATGATCTAACCTACTTAGGCTACACAAGGTTACCGTGAATTGATTTTCAAGTGGGTATTAAAAGTGTTATGTACACAGGTATCTAACTGACACCAACACCTTGTTTGTAGTACACCAGCATGCACTCAGGATCTAACAGACATAGACACCCTTGGAAAATTCTTCCCCACGGGTGTCTATGTCAGTCAGATCCCTCTTGTGTAATCTATCCTACACATAGAGTACCAACCTTCAAAAGGTTGCTGCTGAGGAATTGGCGTTGCATAGTGGATCCAGATGGAAGACGAAGCCTTATGGTAACACACGAACTACCAGATTCAGCAGGTTCAGGTGGCACCTTCTCTCTCCGCACCTTGCGTAGCTAAAAAAGTTACAAACAAAAACTGTGATACAGAGTCATAATTCACTATGGAATTAACCATCATACAACAGTTCTTTTTCCCGTTAAAATGATTGATGTACTTTCATACAAACTTCCTAATCACAGTAATACTTACATTCTCAAGATATTGCTGCCTTGTTTGAATAATTTCATCTTGATACTCTTGCTTCCTGCATCTTTCCTCCTGCATATGAAAGGAATAATCAAAAGAAGTTGCAAACTTCATTTAAGCGTTGCAACAATACCTCGTGCATTTGCGCATGTCTCTCCATGTCTGATAGCATGACCCTTCTCCCACACTCTGGGCACAAGTCAGTCCTCGCTCCACAGTATTGAACATGGTCATCATATTTGTCTTGGGGAAACTCCAGTTCACAGAAGGAGCACACCTACAGATATAGAGCATTCAAGTATAACGACAGAGAAATACTGTATGCAAGCGGAGGTGTGCCATGATGTACGTAAACACTAAATTAGCAGGCCATGATTGACAACATACCTGAAGTGCGCTGCATTGGCCTCGAGTATTTTGAACATTTACATCGGCTGCCTAATATGAAATAAAGATATGGTTTAGCATGCTATACGGAAACCCGGGAATGACTATGATGCTGTATAGTAAATAAATTACTGACACTCACAGGCCTTGTCTGGGAGATGGCAATGGCGGTGCCTGAACTATTACTGCTTACAACAGCTGTAGGCTAAGGGAGAGAAGGTGGGAACATAAAAACCTCAGTAATGATTTACTCAGGCATAGGAAATAAATATATTGAGCTAACCATGCTAACGGTAGCAGCAGGTGCAGCAGAAGCAACACACTGAGGCGTAGGGAGAGCATGTGGGGGGTAATATGGCATCTGCCAACAGTAGGGTGGTGACATTAATGGGTGTGGCATGAACGGCAAGTGTTGCTGATAGCTTGGCACAGCAGGCTGCTCAATAGTCCTGCAAAACAAAGTAGTATTAAATGTACATAGTCTTGTCCCCAATGTTGCTAGTGAATACCTGTTTGCTTGGACTTGCTCAGAAGTTGGAGTTGTTTGCTTTTCTGCTTCTTTTTCTTCTTCCTTAGGATAAAAAGCAACCATACGTTTACAGGCTGTGAAGGGATGTCAAGGCTCACAAGAACTTACTTCCAATTTGGACTCCAACTCCTCCACACAGATGGGCACAATAGGTCGTACGTAAAGCTTGCTCTCTTTCACTGCTCCCTTCAATGCCCTGGGCGTAGTTAGGCCACGAGAATCTGCATGCTCAACAAGGGGTACTAGCTGTTTCCGATCTGCTTTGCACAAGGTGTAGCACGGTCTGCCTGAAACGATACCTGGCACTTCAGTGGTCTCGAAGTCTTCATCATCCTTATCTGCTGGTATGCTAAGGCTCTCACGAAGTGCTGGGAAGTGCTCCATCAGATACTTATGAAACCGCTGACCACTCCAATTCAGAGGAATTGGCTCCAAATCAGCAAGACGCCCAAGACCACAACATGTAAGACGATCGAGTCGAGCTACACTTGGGAGAACCCTGACAGTAGGCTTGTCGAGACAAATGATGTCACGCACTTTCCACAACTTTCTCTTTTGGACCTGAACTGCTGTACTGCCTTGTCTCTGTTGGGACGGTTGACCTATGGCTGACACTGATGGAAACCTGTGGCGAAGCTCGGCAACAAACGCAGAATCAATTCCTTGAGATTGCCTTCCTGCAGCCCTGGCATTGACTACTGATGTCAGCAGGCTTGAGGAACAATCAGTAGTGCTGCTGCTATTGCCAGCCAGAGGATTTGGAGTAGCCGGTTGATTAGATAGAGAGGAGTCAGCTTGGGGCACAGCAGTAGGGCCTGGCCACCAGGAGGGAGACGGCATCCCCCCACCAAAGGGGTAGGGGGGTGGCGGATAAGCTAAACTACCGTAGGCAGACCCAGGGAAATAGCACGGTGGCACAACTTGCCGCGGTATGCTACCTGCCACGCTTGAAGCAACAAGCAGTCTTGAGAATGGGGCTCCAGGATGGATCCAAGGATACGGTAGCTGATGCGGTGGGTCAGCCATTGCGCTTCTGCACATGCAACTCACAAAACGCAAATCATCACCACTAACAATGCCACGCGGTAAACTAATGTGCATGCGCACATAATTTTAGCACGTAATGTGTAATGAGTTCGACAGAACGGTGAACTGACATAACTGTTACACTTTGGCTTGTTTAATGTGTTGTTGCATCATGCGTTTTTAGATCATTCAGCCTTTAACCCATGCATTGCATCATGCGCCCTGCTGCACCTTAGTATACATTATCACACTTATGTCATCCCTTCTGTATACATGTACCCTAGCTGACCTGTAGCTTGGATCCAATTATCCACTTATGTTTTAATTGGGTTCCTAAGTGTATGTTGTGTTAAATAATTGCAAGTGTGACACATTACGTGCTGTGTTGGCTATGCTAAAGTGTATACAACACATTCATTGTCATAGTAACACCACATAAATGTTATTTTGGCACAATTTGTTTTTGCAAAAAAATACGAAGTTTTTACAAATTTGGTTGTAAATATGGAGATGCTTTGCTACTCTGACACATTAATGCAAGTGTGACACATTACATGCTGTGTTGGCTATGCTAAAGTGTATACAACACATTCATTGTCATAGTAACACTACATAAATGTTATTTTGGCACTTTGTTTTTGCCAAAAAATAAGTAGTTTTTACAAATTTAGTTGTTAAATCGTACACACTGTGGTATTAACATACTAAAGTAAAAACAGCACATCATACATTGGTTCAACATATTAGTCTGCAGCATTGACACAAACCAATGCAGAAACCACAAGTATCTGTGAGAGCAGCACAGTATTTGTTGTTTCAACATTGTGTAGCTATAACAATGTTTGTTAAGGCAGCAAAACATTTTTTGCAGTGCACGTAGCTTCACACCATCTGGATCCACCTCTAGCCTCTGACCAGGCTCATTGCGTGGGGGAAAGTTGAGCCTGGTACACACTGTTCGCACATGCGCAAGAATTTACGAAAAAGAGTCAGTAAACGTATCCGTGAATGACCTCAGCCATGTGGTAAGGAGTAGTACGGAGCAGCATACGCGTATAGTAAGCGGAAGAGTTAGAAACTAGCTCATTTTGTCCTCCAACCTCAGAAAGCTTTAAAACCAGTTTATAAATAACAATAAGACCTGTACCTTTCTATCCACTAGGATTATGGTATATGTCTTACCGCCAAAATTCGGAAGCGCCTCCATTTTTGTAGTGGCTCGATTTTCGATCACAGATCTGGTCTTCTAGGCCTTTCAGAAGAACGGGATCGAAGAATCGAACTAGCAATCACTTTCTAGGCATCTACAAGGCTTAAAAATGCTCCCAGGCGCATATAACTCGCCAACTACTCTAGTGCAACGGACGGTGATATGATGATAGACGGATAATATTACGCTGTAGTATCCGCTAGTTTCCAAGCCCCCAGAAATTCTGGGGGAACTGAGCATGCGCAAACAGTGTGTACCAGGCTCAACTTTCCTCCCACGCAATGAGCCTGGGCACGAGGCTAGATCCACCTCCTTCATTATTTTCAGCACTGTATCTCTGCAGAGTTTACATAATTGGATGATATTCATGAACATTCACTGCCAAGTCATAGCATCATATCTGAGATATACCTTCTAGCAACCATCCTATATTTGTTCCTCAGTAATTTCCTAATACCACGATATCCTCGAAGTTGGTCTGATGATTTCAGTATTTCCTGCACACATGCATGGCATTTCAATACTGATTATACTGTACAGTTTGCAATTACTGTTCTGGCATGTGTTCAACATAATTTTGCATTTATGTATGCATAGATGTAAATTTATACATGCACATAATCACTGACATCCTTGCTAACTAATACAGAACTTCAATAATAGCATGTAAATTGTTGATTCCAATGGATGACTCTTTTGCATATTATATATACTGAATGCATCAGGGTGCATGTGCATGGAGGCTACAAAGCTATATATAGCATGTATCAATAGAAATACTTGATTAGAAGATCTACATACACAGGGTACAGAGTATAAGGACCGAATACAACAGTATACTCATAACCAGAACTTACTATCCAGATCTAAAGGAGTCAACTCTCGTTCGGCCACTTTATACCACACATGTGCATGCCATTCTGGAAAAAAAAATGAGTTTGCTTAGCTACCTTAACTTGGTAAACACTAACAGTAAACGCTCGAAGAGAAAACTCGCCAGCAAGTGAGCGGCCGAATGTTGCAGCTTTATACCCGAAACTAGCGGCTTTTAATCCCGCAACTTGCAGCTTCATACCTGCAACAGGGGGCTTTATTCCCGAAGCTGGCGGGAAAAAGGCCCGAAATTGGCGAGTTTACAACCGAAACAGGCGGCTTTATTCCCGAAGCTGGCAGCTTTAAGCTCGAAACTGGCAGCTTTATGCCCGAAACTGGCGGCTTTACAACCAAAACAGGCGGCTTTATGCACGAAACTGGCGAGTTTACAACCGAAACAGGCGGCTTTATGTCCGAAACGGGCAGCTCCTCAAAACTCGCTGCGGAGTGCAGTTCTCGGCCTCCATAGAACTCAGTATAGTATGCGTATACACGCGTAAGGGAATTAATTAATGCGCGCGTGTCACTACGCCCACGACTGTAATATAGTGAAATGTGATTGTGACTAGCAAGCATATTACGGACAAAAGCTGCTCCCATACAAAGTGATATACAAGAAAAGGCTATGTTATAGCAGGCATCACACAACACGGAAAATCAGCTACATAAAATTGTGAAGCAACTCTTACTAAAACACATTTGGAGATACTACACGTAACAGACTTCTCAAGAACTGGCTGCACCAAGCCAGATTCTTGAACTAAAAACAAGTGTGGGCAATGTCCAAACTGCTGAGCATTGAATATAGTCACTACGGCAAAAACACAGGGATGTGATGTGGTTGTCTGTACGTTATGACAAAGAACTTCCACGAAATATGTAATAAATCCGAACTTCAATGACTCAAACAGAATTGTGTAACTGTTTCTATTGACAGTTCTTGCATATTCTTTAGAATAGTAAGTTTCACCATTCTTTTCGAATCTCCAGAATTTCATTGCCTTATCAGCAACAGGTGTCACCCCATACACTTGCTCAATCACAATTCCAATTAAGACATCTAGATCAACGCTCTCTGAAGTGCCAATTCTCCATGATCCATCATGATATTTCTGTGGTCTCTTTCCATGCCTGAAAAAAAGTGAGCACTATGTGAGCCACACATCATACAGTGCAAGTGCCTGCAGCCTTGATAGAGAATCTCCAACAAAGATGCAGGCACTTGCACTGTTTGAAGTTGCCAAAGCAGTTGTTTTGTAAAACTTTGAGGGTGCAATGCCCACCTCCACACCCCTAGAAAGACATTAGTTTTACTATTCCAAAATGTCTCCCCCCTAGCAAAAAATTCTTTATGCAACCCTGAGTATATTGAGAACACTATGCTGAGACATGGTCTAGTGACACTTATGTACATTACCATGCCAACCATTTTTTCCCACGTTTATAGCACTCAAAGCAGGCCACATACAGAGATCACTGCTGTACCAATGTACATTAAATCAGTTAAAGGGCAGTTTTGGTGAGGGGTAAAAATCCTCGGCTTCGCCTCAGACTTAAATTCCCCTCACCCAAACTGACCTTTAACCATTACTAATATATCCCATGCTTATGCACCCACTGCAATGCTGACAGTTGTTATTGCTAATCATTGTATGAGCTACATGCATGCATAAAATGTGTAGACAGAGCATTGCATTTTGTGGAACATACCTAATTTCATCTCCAAACAGTTTAGTATTTAGAACTTGGCCTTGTAGTGACAAACTGGGTCATGTGAGGTAAGCTTTGCAATACGGTGAAACTGAATACCATCTGTAATTAAATACACATAATTACATTAATTATTTGTATTACGCTACACAATAGCCTTTTTGTGCATAATACAGTACAGCACTCACAATTACAAGATAACACACTAACTTGTTCAGACATGTCACAAGTTCCGTGTCGGGGTGACTTTTACTAAATTGCCGCTTCTGCACCATCATGATAGGGAGTGACTTCTGGTAGTACTTTGCAGTCTTGGCACGGGGATTCTTTGGCCAAACTGCAATCTTGTCCACTGGGCACTAGGCGCAGGCATGTCTGGAGGACATTTCTTCTTAACCTGTTCAATTAGGTCTCGTACCGAAAGAGCTTGGGCAAGGTAGGTCACTTGTTCATGTCAACGTTTGTAAACTTCTGTAATTTCTTGGAGATAAACTTTGCACTGCTCCCAAAATACCTTGTACTTGTCACTTCCAGAGCAATTGACCTCACGCAGGTCAATCACAATGTCTGGATTCTCCATTTCCAAAAACTGAGCAACCCTCGCATCAATTTCTTCCTCTTCTGTGGTACGAGCTGCACTGGCATCACCTATCAGTGAGAAAATTTCAAATATAGGCTTTGCAGTAAACCCAGTGACTATACATGTACACAGGTACAGTCCTCCCAGTTCATGCTTTAATGAGTACACAAATTAGTGTGGCTTCACTGGCTGTTATAAAAACACAGCTGTCTCTACACATAGGGGCTTATGTACTGTAACATGTACATGTCAACACACACAATCCTTGCACACAACACCTGTAAGAGTCCTGTACATTTCCCTCAAGGCATAGCTGTTTGCACCAGGGATCAAGCGGCCACATTTGTTGATTAAATCCTGCCACATGGCTCGATTGTGGTATTTTACAACCTTGTGATTTTGTGTGAGAACTCCATCTGCATTCTCATGCTTGGGGATCTTCCATATGAAGTGGTAGTTCCCAATACTTCCCCCAATACTATGAGTATACAAAATCACTCGAAATGGGAGGCCTTGTTCCAATTTACAAAAATCTTTCTGTGCGATTCGACGGTGCAAAATAGTGAATAAAGACAGAAGTGTAGTAGTCCTGTCCACTAAGTTCATCGACCAGAGGTTTGAGATGAGAAGGACAGTTTTCTGTGACTGGCAAGGTCTGAAAGTGCATTGAGTCCCCAACACTTGCACTGCTGCCTCCTGCTAGTGCTTCTGTGTGCTTCTGGTGTTTGGTCGCTACATGTACAGCATACCCTTCCAAGGATGAGGCAAAGCTCAGTATATCTTCCTTCATCAACTTCCAGCTCTCCCTCTTCATCCAACTTGTCAGAAGAAACCCCGATGAGGCGTGACCTTTGAGACTCTGGTACTCCATATTTGAGGCCAGTCGCTTTCTGTGCTTCTACAGTTCAGGCCTGTTGTATTCAGAAAAATTTGCTAAATTCAATGGCAGGGTTGCTTCCCTTAGAGTATGAAAATGGCCATCGACATACCACAAAGCATCTCTGAGAGCTCTCATAAATGGTTCCCCATGCCTACCACCCTCCCCTTTCCATGTCATACCGGTTTCACGAAGGTAGGCGATGATAGCATTGAACATCTCATCTTTTTTTTGTTCGCATAGGCACCAAATCGGGAAGGGGATTTCGCACTGATGCTGCCAGCTCCGCACTGCTCTCTATCATTCTTGTGAAGGTGTTGGGGACTGACATTTCGTCGGTTGTAGCAACTTGCACATCTAAAACAACATTGTATCTAACAAAACGACCGAAAAGTCCTCAGACTTCACCGACGAGTAGACTATAATCCACTATGGACAAGCTTTCCTTCGACACACCAACAAACACCCGCTCCAATGTCCCTGTGCTGAGCTCAGGAGTTGGGGCGATCACCGACACTACACCACAAGCAATCGCGGCATACAGAGCACTAAACGATACCCCTGAATCAGCCTGGAATATTGCCCACAGCACCAAACAGCGGCCGCAGCACAGTATAGTGACTGAAATCAGCTCCACTACTCTCGTTTGAAGCACGAGCTAAGGGTAGACGCATCACGTGCACGTAATAAGCAGGAATAATGAAATTTTTTAGCAATAACGAAACGTTTGAGCGGGGTCCACCAAGACGTGTGGGTGGAAACGGGAACCCAGGAATTAACTTTCATTGGCCTAAACTATTTCAGTATATCTTACCTCTTTCTCTTTTTGCCATCTTCAAAATGCTGCTAATCTGGGGGTCCAAACTGAGCTCCAGAATCAATCACCAACTTTGCCGCTAAGCGCTGTTTTTGTCTCAATGCAGCTGAGCTTCGTCGTCCTTCCTCACTTAAGTCACGGTATGACGCAGAAACACCTACCTTGGCTGCAAGTTGTTTTGTACAGATGTATTTGTGAGCTGTGTGCAAATTAATCATAGCTTGCTGAATTGAAACTGGTTGTGGGCCTTTGCTATCTTCTTGATTTTTCCTTTCAACTGGATTTGTATCAGAAGGGCATTTTCTGCATGTTTCAACGTCCATTTGTGTAAAGTCTTGATGAATCATTTGTAAGTGTTGCGGACAAGTCCACCACTCAACCCAATGAAAAGCACGGCTCCAGTCACAATCTTTGTTTACAAATTCTGCCTCTTTCGTTTTCAGGGATTTTATTACCCCAATCAGTACATTTGCTGACTTCTCACCACACAGGACTTCAAATGCTTTGGCAACTTCGCTGTCCAACAGCTAACTTCGGAATGGATGCTGCAATTTTTGAAAATATTGCCCTTTCAAGAGGTTTATTATTGGAGCTTAGTACGCGATCGCGTACAAGGTGCCACGATCTGTTCCAGTGCACCTGACATCCTTTGAGTACCTTGCTAGCAATATCATCTCCTACTGCACTCTTTAGACCAGCTATCTTAGTGTCACACCAATCAGTGACAGTTCCAGTTAGGGTAGAACCAACCTTCAATTCCTGATGATCCTTTTGACATATTTGAAATATTTTTTTGAAGGCTAGGGCATGAGCATGCTAGTCTTGTTTATCTATCCTTAAACGAGCAACAACCATCCATTCCAGAGTGTTGTCGCTAAAGGCTACAGCATTAAATAGGTAAGTTGTTTCTTGAAGGTAATATCTGTTTCTATGAATTCAGCCTCGGATAGTATTCTTGATTGCAATGGGTTCATTGTGAAAACAAACTTGATTCCTCCCTCAATTCCAGCTGATACAAGGTAGGGCCTACTATGTTCTTTAAGGCTTGTTTCTTCTTCTTTAGTTGCTCCACTTCTTTTTTGTTCTTCAGTATTAACACTATCAGCTACAGATTCAAAAGAAGTCACATCTCAATTTTGTTCCTGATGGGAAGACATTTTGGCACGCTTCATAACATTTGAAATCCATCCAAGATGAACACCTGCTTTATCGACACTTCCAAGCACATAGCCAAGTGCCTTTCCACTAGCAAAATCTGTCGGTTTTAGATTAGGATTCTATTTTGTAGCGGCAGTAATATCTTATACCGACTGTTTGAGGAGATGTGATGCAGAATGCAGTGGATGATTGTGCAAATTCTCTGTTGCTTCTTTCTGCTGGCTAACAAACCAAGAATCCAAAGCTTCTTATTTGGATGCACGTATGTAAACTGAATGGGGCACTTACTATCCTTGAAATTTGTTTTCTGCAGTTGCTCTTTGGGGTGTTTTTTGCTTATAGGTACAACATGACTACATCCAGAAACTGGGCACACTTTTACACCATTACAGGGAGCGGACCTGTAAGTTACAACTTCCGTGTTTCCTGCAATTTCCATGGTTGTGGTATGAATATTCACTTTATCCTTTGATAGTTGTATATCTGACCACATAAAATGTGGATCTGTGTGACGAGGAGCTACGAATTTTGTATAGTCAGGGGTGTAGAATACTGCTTGAAACTGCTTTGTAAAAACTCCAGGGAACTGATAGTCTTCCTTATTTCTCTGCCCTGTCGCTCTTTTTTTAAAAGAAACATGTACTACTGTTTGAAGCACTAGTACCGATTTGCTTTGAAATAACTTCAGCCTCTGATGGTGCATCAGGTAGCAAAAATGGTGTGTTGCTAGATACTGTCTCTCTCCCAAGGGCAGTCACTTGAAAGGTGCCGAGTACTGTGTAATGTCCGCCTTTTTCGTTGATTTTAGCTGCCTATTGACAAGGCCTTGCACATGACACTGCCTCATGAAGGTCCTCCACTGTTCTGAATGTCCTATAAAATTTTCGTAAGAAGAGCAGGATTTATCAGTTATCAGCCCATTCCAGCGATGATCCCCTGATCATTGTGCTAATTTTTCCCCCCTTCTCACCAATTGTATCGATTGTTGATATACGGATTTGCAACTCTTCTACATAGTCTACCATTGTTTGCATTTCAGCTTGTGAAATGCAAACAATCACACATCACAACAAGCAACATTTCCAGATATGATGTTACACGGATCTTGAAATGCTCCCAGATGAATTTCACGCCGACATTTTCCAACAGGGTGGAACCACACAAACTTCGATGATTCAGAAAATTCTTGCAAAATCTGTCGGCAGAACTGCTGATTACGTAAGTGATCCTTGATCCACACTCCTGCATGCTCTGTGTGGGAAAGGGAATAAAATATGGAAGCAGTGGCTGCGTTTCCATGCCTTCCTGCACGTCCTAGTTCTTGATCCCAAGAGCACAAGTTTTCAGGAACTCCATATCTTATAATGTGTCGAATACCAGGATGATCAATACCCAGTCCAAATGCTGACTTTGCCACCATAATCTGAGCCTCTCCTGATTTCCATCTCAGATATCTTTCATATCTAGACTTTGGATCCATCTTTCCGTTGTATGCAACACAATCAATTCCAAACCCACTTAGCTCACTTATTATAAATCCAATGTTCTCGATGAAGTCTGTACAAACCACTGCACAACCCTTCTGCACCAAATCAGCTACTCTTGATGCAAAATGGTGGAAGTCATGTTTGTTATACCAGAAGGTAGCTCTTCACACCTATGGAATACATTTTGCCTGTAAACCGTGCCCTGTGATATAACTGGATCTCTAACCAACCTCAAGATACTAGACTTGACCTCAGGAGGAGGACCATTACTGGAGTAGTGGGAAATTCACTTTTAAGGTTTTCCAAATTTTTGTAAGCTTCACGAAATTCTTGCCAATAATAGAAAAGATGAGGGTAATCTAATGTATTCAAGCTAGGTTTTTCTTCAGAGCTAAGAAGATTAAGTCAGTGTTTGTTTTCTGGTTTTGACAGCCATTTGGGAGTTACCTGTATTATGGACACTTAACTGTGCTCGTTGTTCTGCATTTCTGTCAAGTTGTGCTGACCCCAGAAACATTGCCTAAATTCCTTTGTCCTGTAGGTCTTTCACTTGATCTTGCATAAGGCTTATTGTTGCTGTCACTACTACTGCTTTCTTTTGCTCGTAAATGGGGGAAAATATGTAGCAAAGTGACTTTCCACTTCCAGTTAGCTGAATCACAACCGTGTCCCTAGATGATAACGCAGCATCTATGTTTTTTTTTGAAAATCATTAAAGGAGGTCATATGAAACGTTTGTGCTGGTGTAGCCACCTTTGTTGCCTCAGTGAGTTCTGTCAAAAGAAGACCTTGCAAAAACATCTGAGTCATACTCATCTTCGTGATCTGTTGCTGCATGAAACTGACTGATGAAAACCAGTATGAGATGGAAGTTGCAAGAGTGCAGCAGCTGTGCTGGGTGTAGTAGTCACCAGTGAAGAAGTAGAAGAATTAGAAGAATTAGAAGTTTCCAACAGGTCATTGCAATTGGTTTCAGCGCATGGTGTACTTGTGATGTGATCTACTATTTGTGGAAATCAGTTGCTTTGATCAAAGACCGACTTTGTGGGAGAGCGCCTTGTTTATCTGTGGAAGCTAGAATTGCTTTGATCAAAGAGTGACTTATAAACGTTAATCCACCACCTCAACCAGTAAATTGGGCTTACAGTGGTGCAAAGGCTCTATGTGCTAACCCTTGTTTTCTTTTCTTTTAGCGTGAAACCAGGAGAGTGTATAGCATGCTGTTAGAGGATAATGAGAATTTAATGGCTGGAGTGTCGAACCAGAATGAGCTTTTCTAGCTTTAGTTAGAGTACTTTCCCAAGAGCAACGTGTTAAATATTGCACGAAGCAAAGCCGAGTGTTATGTCTGGCCTCAACACCACACCCGAGCGCAATATTTCAAGTAGTGCACGAGGGTTTACAATACTTTAACTGGTTTATTGTATTGACATTTGAATTCTGTGCTGGTGGCTGGTGGATATGGTGGCATTTTGCTCATAGATGATTCAAACATTGATGCAGTAAGCGCAGTAAGCTGTTTATGGCTAGTTTGGTTGTGTTCCCATCTGTCTGTATGCTGCAAGCTTACGTTTCTGACTCAAATATTACTGCTAGCTCAAAGCTTGATTGGTAGCTGTGTAGCAAATTTTTCTTGCATTTTGAATAAATTCACCAAATTACTTCCTCAGAACGAGAGCTATGGATGGCACTTGATGCAACAGCAAGTTCAAAGCCTAATTAATTCCACGCATTACTCTAGTGTGTTTACTTAACTCATTGGACGCCGTAATTACGTCACGCGCGTGATGCTCCACGCTATAATTTCTACAACAATGGTGTACTAAAAGTTGTAGCTCAGTGTTTGGCTATTTTTATGCTTACCTCATTGCACGCCGTACCCCACTTGAGTGGATATTACATAATCCTTCCACTACGCCACACGCCACTATAGTGGCTTTAGAGACGGCAAGTTAACTGTACGGCCAGGAGGGGCAACCCCTTCCTTTATTAGCCATAAAATTGAGTAGATTGATTACTAATAGTGTGCTGAAAGTCGATCTAATTTGTAATAGAATGGATACATACGGCAAAATATAGGACCGATCAAAATGGCTAGCTATGGCTACCTAAATTCCTGCGCAGTTAGTAGGGCTCTGTAGTCAACTTCACTGGCAGATACAATGGTAACTGGTTCAGGGAAGAGTCCGGGGCTTCAGTAGGACCATCGTTCTTTGCCGCCTAAGCGTGAAGACAACAGTTTCGTATCGAACTTACTGTGTATCCGGTTATCACTCCTGAAGCCCTTCTTGGATCCAATCTGCCCCCCTTTTTGCTTTCAATGGCTGTAGCCAATAGTCTAACAAGTACAACGCAGAATTCGCTGGATACTTGACTTGGTAACCCTTTATACCCGAATGACGACTATAGTCATTAATATGATTACGTAAATTACAAATGTCGCGAAATCTCACACCCGCGAACAGCTGTCTCAAAACTTTTATGGGTGCAGCTGTAGTGAATATTGACTATTGCGCCTACGCTGACTTCAACTTCAAAGAGTCTACTCACCCGTGCTTACACAGCGCTTCCCTTTACTACAACTTCGCGCGGCAGCTCCACCAAGGTCAGCCCCACCCACAATATTGCAATTATGCATAATTCAAAAACAGTGCATGAATAACTACTACTAGAATGCCAGGGAGACCCCACTTGACAGCAGAGGACGTGGTTGACCTCCTGGATTCCGACAGAGAGGACGGAGAAGATCTAGAGGGGGATGATTTGCTGGAAGATGTTGACTTAGATGAGATCATCTGTCCTGGAAGTGATGATGACCTAGGCTTCGAAGAGGAGGTCATAGGGAATAGCAGCGATGAGGAGCAGGAGTCTGAAAGTGATAGTGAGAGCGGGAGTGAGACGGCTAGGTAAATAATATTACAGAGCATAAGCATAAGACTTAGTGAACCAACTACTGTAATGCTATTTCATATGCACAGGGCCACCAAAGAAACGAATCCACTGATACCAGCGGACACCATGCAGGTATGCAGCTTACAAGAAGACTAATCAATCTGCATGGGCATGCTTCCCTATCACTAGACACACAATGACATCACAGCTATACTGAATGCACACAAAAATCTACGTAAACACATGCACATATATACATGTACACATACACACACACATGCACACACATGCACACACATGCACATACACATGCACACACACGCATACACACATGCAGTGTCACATGCACACTCACATGCATACACACATGCACAGTGTCACATGCACACTCACACGCACCAAACACATGCATATTATTTTTAGCATTCATTCTCTGGAATGGTCCACACACCTGAGCTCGGTATCAGTACGTCCGTTCACCAGGCATGTCGGCCCAACAGTCCTGATCCCTCGTAGTCCCCTGCAGATTTTTCTGCTGATTTTCACCACCACCATTCTCCAGTGGATTGTGGATCAAACAAACCTGTATCTCAGTGCCTGGGGGAGAGATTCGAAACCTGGCAACTGGTTACTATTGACGAATTGAAGGCCTACATGGGGTTCATGATCCTAATGGGTCTGGTCAAGTTACCGTCAATCCCTGACTACTGGAAAAGAGATGAGGTATTCAACTACGGACCAATTTCAAGCAGAATCACCCGAGATAGATTCTATGAAATCACAAAGTTCTTACACTTCTCTGACAACTCGGCACTGGCTGCTCCAGGTGAGGATGGCTATGACAGGCTTGGTAAGATAAGGCCGGTAATTAGGATGGTCAATGAAAGTCTCCAGGCCCTCCACAACCCGCACAAGGATGTCAGCATAGATGAGGCAATGATACCGTTCAAAGGACGGTCATCACTGATGCCGAACAAACCGGTGAAAAGGGAATTTAAAGTATGGGCAAGGACAGATGCTACAAATGGATACATCTCGGAGTTTTACATCTACACAGGAAAGCAAGGCAGTGCTGTTGAAAAAAATCTAGGTGGAAAAGTGGTCATGACCTTAACAGCGAAATTGACTCACCTCTATCACCATGTGTATTTCGACAATTATTTTACAAGTATGTCACTCCTAGTAGACCTCCTCAAGTTGGGTGTGTAAGGCTGCGGCACAATGCGTGTCAACAGAAAAGGCAGTCCTGATGGGCTCCAAGCAGTGGCGAAGAAGGGCTTCACGGAAAGGGGGCAGTCGAAGACTTGGCAGAGTGGGAACTTCACTGTGAGTGTATGGCAGGACAGCAAGCCCGTCCTTGTGGCAGCATCAAACAGTGATCCCCTCGCAAATATGTCTGTCACAAGGAAGCAGAAAGATGGCACACGGATAACTGTTGCTGCACCAATGTCGGTTGTTAAATACAAGTATATGGGAGGGGTCGATAAGAATGACCAATTGCGCGGCTACTATCATGTTCGACTTAAGTCTAGAAAATACTATAAATACATTTTCTGGTTCATGCATGAGGTGGCAATAGCGAACGCATTGATCTTGTGCATCAATCACACTGACCTTGGTATCAAGGAAGGCAAGACATTCCGAGTACTGCTTGCCAAATCACTCATCAGTGACTACTGTAGCCGTAAGCGGTCCAGTCGTCCCATCACCCGACCTACATCAAAGAGGTTCTGCCCAGATCACTTCCCTACACGTGGGTCGGATAAGAACCACCGCTCTCACTACTGTCAGGTATACAAGAAGGAGCGACATGAAACGAAGTGGTATTGCAGGGATTGCGGCCACTACTTCTGCCATAATGGGTTAAAAGGCGACTGCTTCTACATGTACCACACCAAATATGCATCAAACTTTAGTTAGACTTATATAGCCTTGCATCTTGCACTCAATCCTAACCGTAACCTAAAAACATGCTGTTGCACATTCTAAAAGTTCATTGAAAGTTGAGGTAACATTTTACTTGAAAACAAGGACAGTAAGTCATACACTAATGCACCTATCAATGTTACGCCCCACCCCTCCCCTCACGGGCATAGGTGGGGCATAAGTGGGAGATTTTCTTACATTTGACTGGAAAAGGCAGACTCAGGGGTGGGGCATTTGCCTCAAATACGGAAACTTGCCTCGTGTGCGCATCTTAAAGCTGTTGATGGCGGTGCTTATGGAGAGGTTATTTATGCTTTTTATATGCTGTTTTTGTGCTATGGCGTGTTCGATGAAGACCGTACTGGTGAGCGTGGGAGACAACACTCGAGTTGTATCATTCGGTCGGAGTAGCGCCTCTACTGTGGACAGCGAAGCGCTGGCTCCAGCCATTCAGGCAGCGTTCAACGATCTTCTCCTTCCAGGACAAACTTTTTTTTGCAAATGAAGTGCGAGGAGTGGGGAGGCGTGTTCGTAGATTTGCTCGAAAAGGAAGTACCGGATAAGTATGGCGTGATATCTGGGTAAAAAATCGATCCAGCGAAGCACAAATTTACCCGTACTCAATCACGCAGCCAACCGATCGAATTTCTGTATCGAGCCCAAAGAGCAATCGATTTTCTGTATCGAGCCCAAAGAGTGATCGATTTTCTCTTTCGGTCCCAAATATCAATCCATCGATTTTCTGTATCGATCCCAAAGATTAATTGATTTCACCCACCAAATGAAAACTACCGACGGCTTTGCTGAATAAACGCTAATGATTGAGCGATCTTTTCAAACGAGGCATCGTATCATTTCTCTCCATCGAGCCCAAAGATCGATCGATTTATCACGATAACTTCTCCAATACCATTTTCTTCGTTGATCACAAAGATCAAATTTGCTACTGCGCATGCGCAAAACACACATGGTGACGTGCTGGCATGGCGGAGAAGGACTTGAACTTGCCGGTTGCCGATCCTTCTTCGCCGTTGGCCTTTGCTGCGTGGGTACAGGAACATGGTGGTGATGAGCAGTTTGTCGGCATTTTGACTGCGCATGGATTTTCCTCGAAGCTGTCACTCAGTAACCTGGATGTTAGTGCCATGGAAGCAACGGGACTGCTGGAGCAGCTTAACTACGGCCAGAAATGTCTCCTCCGTGGCCTAATTTAGCTCTGCTGTACACAGTCCGGTGATAGTGGCTCTTCTACAAGGAAGGCTCGTGGAGTAGACTATGGTGAAGTGACTGAAAAGGTGCAACACATTGGGTCAAAGACAAAGAAAGGAATCTCTATCAGGAGCAAGCTAGGCCAGCTCTTTCACTTCAATCTCGCAAGCTCAAATGCAGGTTCGTCGAAGGTTGCAGGTGCACAAGAGACTGGAAGTGATTCGGATGACTTCCAGCCAGTTCCTCTGAATCGTGCACCTCGTCCTATGAAAAAGAAGTCATCAGTATCCACTGCTACCCGTGCAGGAAAGGGAAAGCAGCCTGCTAAGCGTAAAGTGAAGGAGTTTCGACTTAAGGTGGTTGCCCTCCCTCGAATGATGTCTCAAATACCGGTTCCTAGTGAGAGACGTGTACATGAGGTGTGGGTTCGTGCTACATCAAGTGGAGATGAGGTCGCTGGCAAGATTCAGAGCGTACTAGGGTGGAAAGAGAAGCCACAATACCTCTACGCACAGGGAAAAAACATTCGACCAGCAAGTTTGAGTGATGTTGAAGGAGCAGACAGTTGGGATGTGCAATCGATTCGGGCTCTGATGGGAAGTGGGTGTCTCTATGTTGTGAAGATGGGCGTGTCTGAAGCTACTGATAATGATACAGAGGTGAGCAATGATACCCAACAAGATTAGAAGACATCCTGGGTATTGTTTAGTGTTGTTTTAGTATGGCTTCACATAATTAGATTTAGTTTTAGAAAAAAGCTAATGAAGAACAAAGTTTAGCTTTAGTTTTAGTCAACTAACGAGAAAAAAGGTTACTACAATACTTTTAGTAGCTATTAGTTAACCACAACTAAAAGGGTTGATTTTGGCGAATTTTTTTTAGTTTAGTTGTATTTTATTCCCAGAGGCCAGTACCCTTTAAGTTTTAGTTTTAGTTAGTTAACTAAATCTGTTTTTGCTCCAACTAAAACACTTTTTGTTTTTAATTTCAGTTTTCAGTTAACTAATACAACACTAGGTTATATGTATGGTTATCTGAACTTGTGAACACAAATGTTTGATTTTGATTAGGAAACCATGGATGAGTATGAGGAGAGCTTGAGAAGGCTCCTGACAATCTTTGAGCAGGCTCCTGACAATCTTCAAGAAAACTCCAAAATCTACTATTGCTGAGCTACTCTCTAGGCATGGATTTCAGAAGACCCTGGACATTCTGCTTGGTGAAATACAAGATAACATTCGAAGCACTTGCCCATCCCCTTCTTTCCCCTTCTTCAAGCGAACAGGTAATTTTAGCATGAGTCATTTTTTGCTTGAATGGATTACACCATAATGAAGGTATAATATTTGTATCCACCAGTTGCCCCAAGCGGATTTGAGTCAAGATGTGCCCTCTGTTCAACAAGCCTCTTCTGCTTCTCAGGGAACACAGCAGGAAGTCTCTGATGAAAATCTACCAACTCAGCATGTCCATGTGAGCGATTTCCAGTATCCCCCTGGTTTATCAGTTCGTGTCATTGAGTTGGACCCAGGCCCTACTACGTCTAGTGAAGGAAGTCGAGAGTATCCCATTGAAGTCGACAAAAGCCCTCCGTCTCTTGAGATCCTTCTTCAGGAGCATGCGATGCAGGTGGTTAACCAGTCATATATCCCACCTAGTACACTACTACACTACAACTGACTGAGATTAAAAGTCATAATTTGGCACCTCAGGGCTACAAGGGAAATATGGCTCATAAATTGGCACCTCAGGGCTACAAGGGAAAATATGGCTCATAATTTGGCACCTCAAGCAATTGAATATTGTACACATAGTTCCAAGTGTTACAGCAGAATATATAGAGTGTGAGTACATAACTTGATAGATAACAAGTATGTAAGCCAGTCACTGGATCTGGGAAAATAGCTGATCAAGTTCTGTCTCAGTCAGAATGTCAATGTTTGATGAGGGTTGTGGAGGTGGTTGAGGAGCTGACGAAATATTAATGGCCCAGCCTTGTAAGTTCTGGAAAGATACTGGCATACCAGAAAAGAAAGGTGGAAGTGAAGGTGACAGTGCTGGCTGTACACATGTACTTATGGACTGAGAAGAGGAATGATGGTATGCATAGGTTGAGTGCTGTGTTACTGACAGCAAAGAATAAACTGCCTTGTGCTGTTCTTTGCTTGATCTTTCATGAGTTCTCAGAGCTTCTATAGAGCGGTGCCCAGTTCGTTCTTGAATCAGTTTTTCTGGAGCACCAGCCTTGTACATGTCAGTAGCACTTGTGGCCCAAAGACTGTGATTTGTTTTGCTTCCAACAACTCCAGCCTCAGCACACATTTTCTTGACCTTTTGCTGAAGTGTGTGCTTTCCAAGAGGAACAGAACTGTACCAGGCCTTACTTGGTTCAAGTGGCATCTTCTCAAGAGGTCGAACATAAAAAAGTACTGGACACCTTTCTCTGGCTTCAGGGCAGGCATAAACGGGAACAACTTTGCTTTTGACATGCAGTTGCTTGAAACTTCCGTTTCGGTTCTTCGATACATTTGCATAGTATATGTACCTGTCATCAGCACAGCGCTGCAGTTGCGAGAGCTTTAATGCTCTGTGCTCTTGGCCTCCTCGAAGGCAAAACATCTTGCCAATTGTGTAGAATACGGCATTCAGCAATCCTCTTGGGGTTTTGCAATCTAGCACACCTCTCTCCCACAGCTGATTTTCTTCTTCGACTGAAATGGTCTCTGTGTGCTTCACTTGTCTCCCAATGCCCTCAGAATGCAGATCATGAAAGAAAGAATCCAAGGTACAGTGAAGCTGCTTAAATCTACCATCTTTCTTATCTAAGAAGTTTGGACAGCCAGGATTGCAATCTCGCATATGTCTCAATACCCCACAGAGACTTGGTGCTCTTGCTCGTATTCTCAGGAACCAGCCCTTTAGCGAGCTGGGTAAGCTTCTGTTCAGAAGCGAACCGAAAGCGGGGCTGTGGGAGGGGCTCTGGGTCAGTACGAGGTGCCTGGCTTGAAGGGTGGGGCTGCTCACTCACAAAAAGGCGGGGTTGTTGCTCGCTATTTGGGTGTGGTCTGGTAGAATCATGGCGCGCACCAGGACAGTTGGTCCACGCGCACATGCCGACGCAACAGTTCGAGTAGGAACAAGCCACTTCGTACTATTAATATATTCTTATGGTTGCTAAGTACGCGCTGATGTTTTGACCAATCAGGTGAGATATATAATACTCATAGCACGGTAGCCTAGTGATTTATGGACCATAACCACCCTTGTCCTCGGGCTGCGCCCTCGGACTCGGGGTGGTTATAGTCCATAAATCCCAGGCTACCGTGCTATAACTATAACTTCAGAGTATTCACTGTCTGTTGATCGTACAACTGCTGATAGTTTCTGGCTCTCTGCTATTGCTTTCTACAAAGGAGCCAAGGTTCGCCCAGAAAAGCTTCAAAAGCAGCTAGTTGTGTCCTTCACTGGGACGGGTGAAATTGGTGCAGATTCGGGAGCCTTAAGGAAGGAATTTTTTGAAGATGCTCTGAAGGAAGCCAATGAGAGGTTGTTCGATGGGGAAGACTACTCTCGAATTCCAAAGAAGGACTATACCCTTCAGGTCCTGTTTGAGCTGGTAGGTATGCTCATGGCACATTCCGTGCTCCAGGAAGGACCTGGGTTTCCCTATCTGAGTGAAGTAATGTACGACTACATTACAAAGGGAGAATGCTACCCTTGCAAGACAGACATCCCACTTGATCTGGAAACTACTGAGCTACACACCTTCATTGAGCAAGTAAGGTCACAATTTATGGATATTGCTCTGTGTAACACCATATGGGGGTAACATTAACTTTGAACGCCATGCATATATATTAGTTAAAGTACCGTCCCGAGTGCACTACGTGAAATATTGCACGAGGGTGTGGGCGAAAGGCAAATATAGCACGAGGCGAAGCCGAGTGCTATATTTGGCCTTGAGACCACGCCCAAGTGCAATACTTCACGTAGTGCACGAGGGTATACGGTACTTTAACTGGTTTATAGTATTTGACGTTTGAATTTTGTGCTGGTCGCTCGAGAGATATGGCGTTTTTTGGCTCACAGATCGTTCAACAATCGATGTAGAAAGCATGGTAAGCTGCTATTCTCGGTGTATGCCTAGTTTTGTTGCTTTTCCGTCAGTCTGTACGCTGCAAGCTTACCGTTCTGTGCATCAAATAGCACTACTAGGCTCAAGGCTTTACTGGTACCATGGTAGCTAATGTGTTGTAGCCTACATGAGCTCCGTATGGTTGTACCCATTTGCTAGTAGTCAAGTGGCGCTTTTCGTGCATTTACCAATTTCTGTATCAACTGTCACTAGCCGTTTTTGCTGCTTTCAAGTACCTTTGCTTTGCCATACAAAATTCAAGTCACTTTAAATAATAGTTGCCCTTGCAGCTGGCCCTGCTGCACTTTCGTGGATTCTGTTTACAGTTAATTGCAAAAAGTTTTCAATTACCAATGACCTGTTCTACATTGTACTTCCTGTGCTGAGTTTTCATATAGCACTCTTCACACCATAACTGTGCTATATGGAAAATAAAGCACACTTTTCGCCTTTGATCCGCCCACGCAAATACTATAAAAAATAGAAAAAACATGTACTTTATATTAACTCATTGCATGCCGTAATTACGTCACGCGCGTGATGCTCCACGCCACAGTTTCTATAAAAATGGCGTACTAATAGTTTTAGTACTGTGTATGGCTATTTTTATGCTTACCAAGTCAAGTATCCAGCGAATTTTGCATCGTATTTGTTGGAAGACTACCAGCTACAGCCATTGAAGGCAAAAAGGGCAGTGGATCGGAACCAAGAAGGGGCGTCTACAATCGCTGGACTGGAATGGTGGACTGGACCGGTGGAATGGACTGGACTGGACTGGACTGGACTGGACTGGACTGGACTGGACTGGACTGAAGAGTGTCAATATAGTAAAAGCAGTAGTTGCGGCGTGCTCTGGTTTTGGAACGGCTACGCCATGCATGCTCAATAACGTATAACTCCACTCCACAAACAGTCCTATTTTTCGAAGATTATTGAATTAGATCACTATAGACTATACTGTCTACCAGATGACATCATTGTTACAAAAATAGAAACTACCAAAAGTGGGGTGGACAGCTATTGACCACGCTGTCCATCAGATGACATCATTGTCACAAAAATAGAAACTACCAAAAGTGGGGTGGATAGTATTGCCTATGTCAGGGCGCATGCGCATTTGTGTTGTGCTGCACGTGGAAAATCTCATAATAAGCTTTAGTCGCTCTATAGGTCTAGGATGTTTTTTAGCAGTGTTTTAAACTTTTGATTTAGTGTTTTAACTGGGTATAAGCATGAAAGTTGTCTGTCTAGTAGTAGCAGTGTTCTTTTGTTTTAATCTTGGTGACAGTGTGATTAACGTGTTGTCGGCCACCACCCTGAGCTGCTTGTCGGCTCGCCCCAATCCGGCCACCCCAGCCTTGTCAGCTCGCTGCTTATCAGCCATTTACCGCCTCCCGTTCAGCGCCACGGTTGGCCAGTGCCGAATCGGTCAGCATCTCTCTCCTGCCGGACAGCCGCGAGCCCAACGGTCTGGTATCGGTCAGCCCCTTGCCATCCTTCCTTCCTGGCCGACTATTTTGTGTCACCGCCCTGCCTACCGGACAGACTCCCGCCATCCAACCCTCTGCCGCCTCCCCTCCAGCGCCACGGTTGGCCAGCGCCACGGTTGGCCAGTGCCAAGTCGGTCAGCATCTCTCTCCTGCCGGACAGCCGCGAGCCCGACGGTCTGGTGTCGGTCAGCCCCTTGCCAGCCTTCCTTCCTGGCCGACTATTTTGTGTCACCGCCCTGCCTATCGGACAGACTCCGGCCATCCAACCCTCTGCCGCCTCCCCTCCAGCGCCACGGTTGGCCAGTACCAAGTCGGTCAGCATCTCTCTCCTGCCGGACAGCCGCGAGCCCGGACAGACTCCCGCCATCCCACCCTCTGCCGCCTCCCCTCCAGCGCCACGGTTGGCCAGTGCCAAGTCGGTCAGCATCTCTCTCCTGCCGGACAGCCGCGAGCCCGACGGTCTGGTGTCGGTTAGCCCATTGCCAGCCTTCCTTCCTGGCCGACTATTTTGTGTCACCGCCCTGCCTACCGGACAGACTCCCGCCATCCAACCCTCTGCCGCCTCCCCTCCAGCGCCACGATTGGCCAGTGCCAAGTCGGTCAGCATCTCTCTCCTACCGGACAGCCGCGAGCCCGACGGTCTGGTGTCGGTCAGCCCCTTGCCAGCCTTCCTTCCTGGCCGACTATTTTGTGTCACCGCCCTGCCTATCGGACAGACTCCGGCCACCCAACCCTCTGCCGCCTCCCCTCCAGCGCCACGGTTGGCCAGTACCAAGTCGGTCAGCATCTCTCTCCTGCCGGACAGCCGCGAGCCCGGACAGACTCCCGCCATCCCACCCTCTGCCGCCTCCCCTCCAGCGCCACGGTTGGCCAGTGCCAAGTCGGTCAGCATCTCTCTCCTGCCGGACAGCCGCGAGCCCGACGGTCTGGTGTCGGTCAGCCCATTGCCAGCCTTCCTTCCTGGCCGACTATTTTGTGTCACCGCCCTGCCTACCGGACAGACTCCCGCCATCCAACCCTCTGCCGCCTCCCCTCCAGCGCCACGGTTGGCCAGTGCCAAGTCGGTCAGCATCTCTCTCCTACCGGACAGCCGCGAGCCCGACGGTCTGGTATCGTTCAGCCCCTTGCCAGCCTTCCTTCCTGGCCGACTATTTTGTGTCACCGCCCTGCCTATCGGACAGACTCCGGCCATCCAACCCTCTGCCGCCTCCCCTCCAGCGCCACGGTTGGCCAGTACCAAGTCGGTCAGCATCTCTCTCCTGCCGGACAGCCGCGAGCCCGGACAGACTCCCGCCATCCCACCCTCTGCCGCCTCCCCTCCAGCGCCACGGTTGGCCAGTGCCAAGTCGGTCAGCATCTCTCTCCTGCCGGACAGCCGCGAGCCCGACGGTCTGGTGTCGGTCAGCCCATTGCCAGCCTTCCTTCCTGGCCGACTATTTTGTGTCACCGCCCTGCCTACCGGACAGACTCCCGCCATCCAACCCTCTGCCGCCTCCCCTCCAGCGCCACGGTTGGCCAGTGCCAAGTCGGTCAGCATCTCTCTCCTACCGGACAGCCGCGAGCCCGACGGTCTGGTATCGTTCAGCCCCTTGCCAGCCTTCCTTCCTGGCCGACTATTTTGTGTCACCGCCCTGCCTACCGGACAGACTCCCGCCATCCAACCCTCTGCCGCCTCCCCTCCAGCGCCACGGTTGGCCAGTGCCAAGTCGGTCAGCATCTCTCTCCTGCCGGACAGCCGCAAGCCCGACGGTCTGGTGTCGGTCAGCCCCTTGCCAGCCTTCCTTCTTGGCCAACTATTTTGTGTCACAGCCCTGCCTATCGGACAGACTCCCGCCATCCAACCCTCTGCCGCCTCCCCTCCAGCGCCACGGTTGGCCAGTGCCAAGTCGGTCAGCATCTCTCTCCTGCCGGACAGCTGCAAGCCCGACGGTCTTCTGTCGGCCAGCCCCTTGCCAGCCTCCCTTCCTGGCCAGTAGTTTGGTCAAAAATTTGGTGTCATCACGCTGCCTACTGGACAGCCTCCCGTCAGCCGGCCCTCCGCCGCCTCCCTTCCAGCCAAGTCGGCCAGCATCTCTTTCCTGCCGTACAGCCGTCTTGCATCGGTCAGCCCCTTGCTAACATCCTTTCTTGGTCGAAAAGCTGTAGGGGTAGTATTGGCAGCTCACCCAAAATTATGTCAGCCCGCCCCCTTCCCGGAAGCCCTTCGCTAGACAGTTCCTTACTGGACAGCCCATTTTCTCAGTTCGAACGCATAGAAGATGGTTCTGCTGTTGATCCTGTTGTTGTTGAGGATACAGAGGAGCCCCTGAAATTTACTGATGTTCCAGGATCACCCGTTAAACTCGTACAGTCTTCTCGCTTTCGGTAAGTATCTGGATTTTTGAGGTAAAGAGTGCATCTTGTAGGCATGTGTAGTTGTTCTCATTTGAAAACATGTACTGGTAATGATTGCAACACTTCCTCGTGCTAAATTATGTGTGCAGCTTAGTACACTGGGCGTTATGTTGGATAGCAGAGAATGTGATGATGTAACCCAGTATCTGTAATGAAGTGTTTTATGTCTACAGCCGCTTTCTACAAGACTTGGAAAATTCAGAGTCGGATTCAGAGTCAGCTTCAGATTCTGAAGTAGATGTGATTGACCTGACTCAGGATAGCAGTGATACGGGTTAGTTACACAGAACTAATAAATGGATTCTCTCCTAGAATAATGGAGGATATGTGATGTTTGTTGCCTACTATCTTAACTGCCTTTTTCAATCCACAGCCGAAGAGCTAGAAAGAGACCCCATTTCTCCCAAGTCCTCTAAAAGGTATGTTATATATATATCGGCAGCACTTTGGGTAAATTTGTTTCAGCACATTTCCCCCCTCCACTAGAAGGCTTCATTTCACCCAGTCTGCCGCTGTATCTGTGAAAAAGGAGCCCTAGAGGTGTGATGTCATGATGCAGTGTAGAGTGCAAATGTTGTTACTTGTTCGCAATCTATAGTTCACCTGGATTTCTTGTTAACTTAACCACTTTGTCTGCAACTGCAGTGTTATTGAAGATTCTGCTGATGAAAGTTTCCATGCACCTCCTCCAAAGCGAGTCAAAAGGTTGGCAATAAAGCTAATCCAGATCATTTTGTATCATCGGTGTAGGCATGTTGCTGCATAACTTTTCAACACTAAGGTTTAAGACAAGGAGTAAACAAGTTGAGGTTACAGGATACTGCGAAAATATTCCAGTGACCTAAATTGCAAACTCGTTGCACGCAGAAATTGTCATTCATGGTGTTTCCATGCACGAATTCAATTACCTTGTGCACTTTATTTGCGTGTGAGTAGAATGTGCTGTGTTTGTACTCCGAAAGTACTAGCTAGAAGCTTCCGCCTCGATCCATATATGAAGTAGTGTAGCTAGATGGATAGTGCATGCATTGAAGACGGCCACTTAAAGCCTTAAAACTCAATCCTGCAAGTGTTCTATATACCGTGTATCGACGATCCGGCAGTTACTCGTGCGCTAGTTGCTCGAAATGACTTCCGGCATTTAGGCTATTGATGTCTACTTGTAATTTCAGCCTATTTTTGCTAATGGAATGGTTCTGTCCTGAAGGAAGTGCTGCTATTTACGTGGGCGACCAAAAAAAAAATTACATACTGGCCAGTTATGTGGTCTCTTGTGTGCAATGAGTTTTAATTAGCAATAGGCAAATGAAGTAAACTGTGTAAACTGTTAGCCTTTGATTCTGACAGCCTAACCTAATTAAGTACTGGAGAGCCACTGCCCATTTGCCTTCTCCTGAACTTACAAGCACATATATGGAAGGCACTGTTTACTTTGACCCTAGAGCTACTTCATAGCTTAATTAATCCTTCACCAACCCATTACTCTAGTGTGTTTACTTAGGGTTCAAGCCTCACTGTGTTGCAAAGATTCTGCAAATTCCTGTAACTGTGTTCTTCCATTTGAGGGTGCCCTGCGCCTTACAGGTTGCAAAGACTGCAAATTCCTGTATAGTGACAGTAGCAAGTGTTACACACTCTACATTCATTTATGTGCTGCTTGTAACCTTGCTGTTGCATAGTGTCAGTGTGTCATATGGCAACGGCCAGGTATATAGCTTTTTGATTATTGAACTTCAGAAGACCAGACTAATTAGGACTACTGTACTGTGTGTGTGGTCTTGTGATAGTGAAGTACTACAGTATGGTATACTCACTACCAAGTAATGTTTTGCAAGTTAAATGTTGTATGTGCATGAACTTTTGCTGCTGCAGGGAGAGAAGTGAGAGTATTGAATTTAATCGAGGAAACAAAAGTCAGCCGATCTATGAGTTTCCACCACCGGAGTACCCTGCTGAAGCAATTCTCCGAGTGTTACTAGAGCCAGTTCGCCCCGAGAGAGTGTGCACTGAAAGGCCAGTAATTGTGGAGAAAAGTGCAACTTTTGTGGTGGACATTACAAAACTAGCTCACCCAGATGATGTGAAGAGGGATTCGTATGGAAAGTGGCATTATGGTGGATCTCGTCGTGTCCCATTCCATGCTACATTTGACCCCAATGGAATGTCACATGTGGAACGCTGCTGCCCAGGAGCTACAGGAGATGATGTGTTCTTCTTGAGGCGGTTGTATTTGTCGCATCCATCGAATCCTGCTTTTAGAAGAGTAATCGCCATGGTTACAGGTGAGCCCTTACTGACTGTTGATTAATTACTGAATGTCCTACTTTCTTGTGTGTGTGTGTGTGTGTGTGTGTGTGTGTGTGTGTGTGTGTGTGTGTGTGTGTGTGTGTGTGTGTGTGTGTGTGTGTGTGTGTGTGTGTGTGTGTGTGTGTGTGTGTGTGCGTGCGTGCGTGCGCGCGTGACACTCACATCTGGGGGGTTGCATGTATTGTTAGGGGGAGGGGTTAGGGTCATGGTTAGAGTTCAAAGGAAGTTCAAAGTGAAAATCAAAGGCATTACTAAGCCTTTGGCAATCCTGGACATTCCTCTTGTTGTTCACCTATGCGTATGTACATCCACCTTTTTTGCAGATGCCCAAAACAACCCACACCACCTTTGCATGGTGATTTATTACATTCCACCAGAGTTTTGCCCAAAAATTGCCTCACATGGAAATTCGAAGGACAGAGCGAGAGAGCATCATACCGCATGGGCCAGTACCAGGGAAATTATCCAGTCAGAGCCTTCATGCTCAGGACCTAAAGCAACTGTGGCTAGGGTGTCTACTAAAGTTGGTGGTCTTTTGGATACTTCATGCCCAGGACAGTTGCCACGGAGTGAACGGCAAGTCATGTATGTCCGCCAGAAATCGAAGTGTCTCCCACTTGGCTTCCCGCAACCCAGTTGGAACCCAGCTGATGAGCTATACACAGTGATGTTTCAAGCCAAACAAGAAGATTCCAATCAGCACTTCATTCGTGACATGAAAGTGCTGCCAGAACCAGCAATCATCCTAGCTACTGAACAGCAGCTAAACGATTTGGTACGCTTTTGCACCAGTGCAGATCGTTTTGGTATTCTTACTGTTGATCCGACATTTTCTCTGGGTGAGTTTGACGTGACACCTGTAACATATCGCCATCTACTTCTCAACTGCCGTCGAAGTGGTAAAGCATCGGTGTGTGTCGGCCCTATCCTCATTCATTACAGGAAAACATTCACCACGTATCACTTCTTTGCATCTGCGCTCACTGCTCTGGCAAGAGGCTTGGAACACCTTCGAGCATTTGGAACAGATGGTGAAGAGGCTCTAGTAACTGCTTTTCAACAAGTTTTTAGCTCGGCCAGTCATCTTGCTTGTTCCATTCACATGCGCCGGAATATCAAAGAGAAGCTGCAAGATTTAGGATTTCCTTCGGGGGTAATCGCCAGCTATTTGCAGGACATCTTTGGGCAGCGTCAGGGGGACACTCTGATTGAGGGGCTCGTAGATGCTGAAGATGAAAGTAACTATGCTTATCGGCTCTCCTGTCTCGTTGAAAAGTGGTTGAAGCGTGAACAAGAGCTGGTAGGTGCAGGATTGTTCACTGAATGGTTTCAGAAGTATAAATCCGATATAATTCGTGATACAATGATAAAAAGTGTTCGTGAATCTGCTGGCATGGGTTCTCAGCCTGAGCAGTTTACCACTAATGCAAGTGAATCGATCAATGCAGTGATGAAAGTCAAAGTGGATTACAAACGGAACCAGTTGCCAGTCTTCATTGCAAAAATGCAGGAGCTAGTAAGTGAGCAACAAACAGAAGTCGAGAAAGCAGTGCTCAACCAGGGTAAATACCAACTGAAACGACAGTACCAGCATTTAGGAACCAGCCATTCAAAGTGGTACAAAATGAGCAAACGTCAGCGTCATGTCTGTCTACAGAGGTTTAATGCAGCCGATGTTGCCAACAGTGCCACAGACTGCACTGGTGAAAGTGTGTCAGAAAATTCAGACTGTACTTCAGTGCTGGGTATTGATGTTCATGATGCATGTAAGGATACTACTCTGCCAATCGTGGTACTGAAAAGCATTTGGAGAAAAGCTGCTGATCTTGTTGCTACAGATGGGGCGATTGCCCTTGCTCCTGGACTATCTCCACAAGCTAGAACTGTGCGTAGTACAAGCCGTGCAGGGTTCAACACTGTTAAACCAGGAAAGAATGGCTGCTTCGTGTGTGAGTGTTCTAATTCTAAATCGTTGGGTATTTGTTCCCACTCAGTGGCTACAGCACATGTAAATGGTAGCCTCCTTCGTTTTATTGCTTGGTTCAAGAAGGGCAAACGTGTCCCGAATATGACCAAATTGGTTCTCAGTGATGTTCCAAAAGGCTGTGGTAAAAAGGGCAGCAAGCCGAAGCGAGGGAAGACCCGTTTGCCTCCAGTTGCAAATCGTATTGACCCTTTTTCACAAGGTTTGCAGGCCTGCCAGAGTTCTCCCTGCAGTGACGGAAATGCTGAGCAAGAAGCAGCCAGTTACAAAGGGAAAGGATCCAAAGGGTAAGGATCCAAAGGGAAAGGGTCCAAAGGGAAATCACTATTAAAGAATGGTGGCAGAAGGTCTTCACTTGAGAGTTCATCACCAACAGGGCCTGCTGTAAATGTTACTACCGCTCCAGCCACACCAGCAGGGTGTGCTGTAAATGTTACTACTGCTCGAGCCACACCAGCGGGGTCTGCTGTAATTGTTACTACAAGTCCAGCCACACCAGCAGGGCCTGCTGTAAATGTTACTACAACTCCAGCCACAAGTGTGCGCATATGTGCACCTCTGCAAACAGCTGTACTTAATTGTGGAGTGCAGCATGCTCACTTTGTAAATGTGCAGAGGCCACCACCTCCCTTGATTCCGGTATCTCTGCCAAGCAGTGAAAACCAGTTAGCCTTGTCTACCCCTCGATTCCCTGCTCCACTTGCGCCGTTTTATTTAGTCTTCCTTCATGGAAATATTCGGATGTGCTCAGGCTGCCGCCGTCCTTTTCCCAAAAAGCCTGATGGTGACTTTGCAGATCCACCGTACAACTTGGCAATTAAACATGAAGAAGACCGAGAATTCTTTCATCCTTCAACTAAGGAGAAGATGTGCAAATACGGAAATGCTTACTACCATGTGTTTGCTTCTTGTCTGGAAGTGAAGTGGCCGGAGTTTTCTCCCTCACAATTAAACATCTCACCTGAGGTGCATCAGGAACTACTTCCGATTCATAAGCAGCTGCTATTCTCCAACTTTGGACTTCGTCTTTAAACTTGCATGTACTTCCATCTTTAAACTGCTGTTGTATCAAACCAGGTTTGACTTAATGCATCTGTATCAGGCACCTTTGCTCATATTTATTATGACTTAATGTCTACATGATGGTGATTTTGTGTGCAAATTTTGCAGCTATACAGCTATGATGTACGTGTGGGTGGAACTGATTATAGGGTGGGTGTGGTTATGGTTAGAACGTGCGCGTGGTTTATGTTCGCGCAACCGGCTGTCACGCTGTGCAGCCTTTTCGAAGATTAGCACGCGGCGGCTCGTGGACATTTCAATCTAGTCCATGTGCTCTTCTGTATATGGGTGTGGTTATGGTTAGAACGCGCTGTACAGTTTGAGCCGGCCACGCGGTGTAGCCAGCCGTTCGAAAATCAGCACTCAGCGACTATTGACGCACATTTTAATTCAGTTCAGTCCAGTCCAGTCCAGTCCAGTCCACCGGTCCAGTCCAGTCCAGTCCAGTCCATTCCACCGGTCCAGTCCACCAGTCCAGTCCAGCGATTGTAGACGCCCACCAAGAAGGGATTCAGGATCGATAACCCGATACACGGTAAGTTCGACACGGTACTGTGGTCTTGACGCTCAGGCAGCAAAGATCGATGATCCTGCTGAAGCCCCCGTCTCTCCTGAACCAGTTACCATCGTATCTGCCAATGAAGTTGACTACAAAGCCTACAAAGCCTAACTAACTGTGTAGCAGTGTAGGTAGCCGTAGCTAATCGTTTTGATCGGTTGTATATTTTGCCGTGTATATCCGTTCTATTACTGAATAGACCGACTTTCGGCACAGTTACATCACTATTAGTAATCACTGTACTCAATTTTATGGCTAATAAAGGAAGGGGTTGCCCCTCCTGGCCGATAAACGAACTTGCCGCTTCTAAGGCCACTTTAATGGCCCGTGGCGTAGCGGAAGCATTACGTAAAGGCCAATAAAGTGGCCCGTGGCGCGCAATGAGTTAACGCCTAAGAGCTACACACTTTCATTGAGCAAGTAAGGTCACAATTTATGGATATTGCTCTGTGTAACACCATATGGGGGTAACATTAACTTTGAACGCCATGCATATAAAATGGAAAAAACATGTACTTTATATTAACGCCTAATATAAAAAGGCCAATATAAATTCATATTAGCCTTATAGATGTAGTAAAACTTGGCTGTGAAAGAGTTAAGAATAAGTCAGTGGTTAGGGTAAGGGTAGCCCATGCATACTTTACATACAAATGTCACAATGTCAAAGCATGGTGCAATATCTGGATACTGCATTAACCACAGAGCAATATCTGCCACGCTTCAGTGAGCATGCTTGTAGCTGGTTTATTTGTATTAGTTAACCCATTCACCGTCGAATTGTCAGAGGACATGCCAGCAAAAACAAAGCTTGTGTCATTCTACCGCTTTTGTGCATAGACAAAGCAGTAAATCCATAGCAATCATAATCTCTTGAAGTAGCACAAATGTAGCATATTTCGGGCAAGTGTTTCCTCTTCTGTGCAGCTATACTCATGATCAAAGTCGCCATCCATACCGTCACCAACGATCTCCCGAGTTAGCGCCTCTACATCACTTCGCGCAAAACTGGATCGCCAGTATGGGCATAAAACTGTTCTACTGCCTCTTCCTCACTGGATTCACCATTGGATAGCCCGAAACTATTGTCTAGAAAGACATCCAACGCTTCTTCTGTAGAGTACCGTGCGGCCGCGTGGCAGGGGTCACCGAGGTCGCAGGATTTTTCCCGTAGAAAACGGATTTTTTCGATGTTGTAGTTGAGCGGAGGGCGTGGAAATACTGCTCTACTGTCTATACATATTGTTTGCGCGGCGCTGTACCGCATTTTGTGTGCTATACGGCAGTATTTGTAAGGTCATGTACCCTATGCCGCCATATGGCGGCAACGGCGGTGAATGGGTTAATTAAAGGTCAGTTTGGGTGAGGGGAGTTTAAAGTCCGAGGCGAAGCCGAGGATTTTAATCCCTCACCCAAGCTGACATTTAATGTACATTGGTATAGCCATGATCCCTGTATGTGGCCTCCTTTGAGTGCTATAAGCGTGGGAAAATTGATTGCCATGGTAATGTACAATAAGCCCCAATAAACTTAGCTAGCAATGACAAAAAATACTTTTTTCTTATGACTTGTGATATCAGGCCTTCTGTTTCACTTCACATGGCTGTCAAATGAAGCTGGAAGGTCTTGGAACATGGCTACATTTTTATACGCTTCCTTTGCAGCTTGACAAAGCAAATACCATGGATGAGGTTGATGCCCTTGTAGACCAGCCAGCAAACATGTTCATCATCAATCAGTCGAGATGGAGCATTATTGAGCCAGTCACCATGGAAAACAAAGCCAGCCTACTTCAGCACCTTATCTGGGAAGAGGTGATCTTGAGGAAAGAAGGCAACGTCCAGGCTTTTAAACGAGGCCTTGATTGTCTCATGTTGCTGCAGCTGATGCAGACGTGGCCAGACGTACTGAAGCCCTTGTTTGTAGCCCAACCTACCATGAAAGAAGTCACAGCTGAGGCATTTCTGGGGTTAGTGGCATCGCTGAAGCCACATGACAAGGACCAGCAGCGGGCATATGACTACTTTCACGACTTTGTGTTCCATCTTGAGAGTAAGTATATAGTTACCTGTGTTCCAGTTATACCCAATTGCTAAGACGTGTTCTGGGTTGGAATAATATGACAATTTGTGTGACATGGTTTTGTTTGTATAATTATCTAGACCCCAAGGATATTCTCAATGAGGGAATTCTGCTGTCGTCCCTGCTACACTTCATCACAGGCGAATCTGTAATACCTCCGATGGGACTTCAACATCCTATCGAATTGCAGTATCACCCAGCTGTTGAGACAGCAATCTTCTTGGGCACTGCTCCAAGGTGTTTCTCCCCATCGTCCATAAGACCAAGGAAGAGTTTTTTGCAGCATGCATCAAAAGTCTCATGTTTGGAGGACATAGCTATGGCAATGCATAGCATGTACCTTATGCACAATATTTTGTTAGATCACTACCACAAACCTGCCTAATTAATTAACAGCACCAAACTGATGTAGAACTTGTTGTGTCACATGCATAGTCTCTTACACATCAACGTTCTTTTTTGCGATAATTACTGAACATGATTAAGCACATACTCCCGAACTGCTTCATAAGTATCAATATAGTGCCCATTGCGGGATACTAGGGAAGTGTTCACAATATTCTCCACAACTGCAACATCATCTGGATCCAAAGGAGTGGGTGTATGTGGAACCTCTACAATTCCAGGGATAGCAATATCATCATATTCACTGCTAAGGTTTTCGGCAGGAATGATAGCACGATCACTCAGTAGAGTTCCTACTGTCAATAACTGCGCTGGTGTCATAAAATGTTCTGTAGTCACTGCATGATGGTTCCATCCATTTGTAAAAGCTTCCAGGGCTTCATTTATCTTTTGCAAATAGACCAAGTGTAAGCAGTAGAGATCAGTGTCAGATAAGGGGTCTAAGACTCCTCGCTCCTCCAAATAGTAGAAGAGCTGGTAGAACACTGTCAGGACACACCTGAACACATCCCTCCAGAGGCGCTCAATCCGCTGATTATGCACCGAAGACCCTGTAATCACTGGGGTTTGGTGGTCACTGTTCAACAGCATCATCTCTGCAACCTATACAGTATAATCCCCATACAATAATATGTTTATTATTATGTATCTACTGTATTATCGGTAACTATGTAACTTTGCACGTGTGATAAGGAATAAATAATCCCAGTTTAATTTGGGGGGGGGGGGGGGTTATACTACAGAGCGAATATATAGCAAGTGCATGGTTACATGATGGTCCTAGCTTGGTCACGGTGTAATGTTACAGGCAACAGAAGTCCTAGGCCTGGGGTTTCTTATTTCTTCTCCCTAATTGGTAAAAATGTGTACATATTTGTGACAATTGGCATGACATTTTGTGAAAGTATAATTGTGCATGCTCATACCTTTATATTCTCACCACCAAGGTCACATCGTATACGGTGTGGTAGTCCATACTGTTGCACTGCCCCACAAAACAACTGTAAAACTGTTTCACTTTTGTTGTTACTTGAACAGTGCAGGAATACAATGCACCGTGAGAAGCCGTCAATGGCTCCATGGACTACGAACCTCCACCTGTTCAACATGAAAAATTATAAATAACATGATATGCTAATTCATAGTTAACATGCACTTCATGAGGGCTTACCTCACTAATTTATGGTTGCCATCAATATGCCACAGTGCATTTGGGCCAGACACTGAGTAAGTGCGACGCGAAATTGGAGTGGCCCACCTTAAAGCTGTTGCCACTGGATCAACACCAGACATACTGTCTTGCACTCGAGAAAACGAAACATGAATTCCTCTGCCTTGCAATGCTCCTTTCACCATATTTTTCCCAGCTTCTGGCATGAGTTGCTTAATACTAGACACCTGACGGTCTAAGTCACAGTCAGATATGTGTGTGAAATTATATGGATCCATCAGTCCATACTCTGACCTAATTCGGTAGAGAGTTCTGCGGCAAATCCCAAACAATGAGGCAATCTTTGACCAGGAAAGCCTCAGTTCACGTAGAAACTCAATTTACTCTTTACTAATGAACACTTTTGGACGACCACGATTACCACTCCTCTGATGCTCTGCAACCAGGCCACCCTCACTGACCTCAGTATCCAGGACCTCCCAATGCTTCCTAATATCTCCCAGATTAGTAAGACCACAGGAAACGTCCCTTTCAATGTCCTGAAGTTCTGGGTCCGGGCTGCTAACTAGGGAAGCTTGTAGCCTTCCCCTAATAGCTAGAAGTACTCTTACGTAGTTATCTAGCTTTAAAAGGGTGGCTTCCACAACATTTCTAGTAGCAGATGACTCCCTGCCAGCCGTAAGGTGCAAAAAGGAAACCAAATCACTGAAGAATGAATCCCACTGGTCCATAGCGAACTCTAATTACTTCATTTCCCAATCCCAGACCAATGTAAGCCTGAGAACGAGACATACGGCGGCGTGGCGTCAGGGGTTTACAGAGTTGGCATAATCGAGCGATACAAAAAAAAAACGATCGATCCCTCTCTGGGATCGGTAGAAAAAAAAACGCTCGACGCCTTTTTTGGAATGATACAGCAAAGCAGTTGGTAGACTAGCTAAATCGATCGAACTTTGGGACCTATGAAGAAAACAGATCGATATTAATTTTAGAGAAAATTGATCAATCTTTGGGCTCGATAAAGAAAATCGATCGGTTGGCTGCGTGATTGAGTACGGGTAAATTTGTGCTTCGTTGGATCGATTTTTTACCATAGATAAGTCCGTGCTCAAGGCCATTGTACGGAAGCCCGAGGTATGTATTTGTCGTTTTTTTCCTACATTGGCTACATGCTTTTAATAAATATCTGCGCCGTTCACCACAGATTCCACTGACTACTGTTGCCCCAGACAGAACATTTGCAAGTCCTTTGCTCACTGACAGTGCCAGATCTTCTTGTGGTCCTTGTGAAGAGGTACGTGAATTTGTAAAAACTATGTACTGTATGTTGTAGAGATGTGTTGGGTCAACTGGGGTAAATGGTGCTATGGGAATGTTTCAAGACTTTGTGGTGTTGTTGGAGAAATATGAAGGATGTCTGAGGAAGGCAAGAGTATTTATTAAGTCTCACCATCTCATCTATTTCGTATGTTGTGTATGGGTAATTCCATGCCAAATCAACACAAAAAATGACGACCCCCTCAGATTTCCACGAAACTTGGTACATATGTACCCTATGTGAAGTTATTAATTCACAGTGATTATTAGCCTCACACATTGTATGGCTTCTGTGTTACAGTCAGCCAAAAACTCAATTTTTCGTCAAATTTTTGGCTACCTGTTCCTACATAATTGGCCATAACTATTACTACGATTGTCTGTGCAAGATGAAAATTGCACCATCTTGTACCTTAGTAGATACCCTTTCAGCTGATATATTGCAAGTGATAATTTGATTAAGTTGAGGTCAAAGGTCATGGGTTATATACTTGACCTTTGCCCCCTTGAAAAACGGATTCTTCAATGTTCTAATTTTTTTTCCAAATGTTCTCTAGATCTTCATGTTGAGATGGTATTATTTTAGTTTTGGGACTGCCATGGGAATAGGAGATACGGAGAGTAGCGTAATAGCCAGTAGGGTGTTTTTCATGTATGTCCACACATACTTTCCCCATACTGGGATTTGTTTTGGTGTGAGGTCGAGTACTACATGATCTGGGTGAGTAGACTGATTTAGTACATTCATTATACATGTAGTGAGTTATAGTTTGGCACATTCCTGAAAGTAGATGGGAATAAAGTTGCACAAATCCACAAGATTCCCGCAATCAAACAGGAGCTCTCACACATGCACATTTTCCCGCTTTATTCTGACTAATACTCCTAACACATTGGAATGTAGCTCTTTGTAAACATTGTAACTAACTCTCTGATTATCAGTAGTTAAGCTACAGTTTTTACCTTGAGGCTGCTAATTAAATTCCATGGCAATATCACACAATTCTCAAGCATAGCCGTGTTAGCTCATAGTGAAACAGTGATCAAAGCAAACCATTCTAGACTTATTTGAAGTTAGCTCTCCTTCTGTCAGTGCACAACCATGGCCCAGTCTCAGTGGCGAAGTATTTGCTCAGCATTGACACAGCTATGCTTGAGAATTGGCTATACCAAGAAGTGAAGTGTGATATTGCCATGGAAATCAATCATCAATTTTGCTGTAATCCCTTCAACAGATCTAACCTAGCCTCGAACCCAGCCGTCCCAGCTTTTTTTTAAAGAGCTGGAACAGCTGGGTTCGAGGCTAGATCTAACCATTTCATCTGGAAGAAGAACCAGCGGTCTGTTACAAAGTGGATGTCTGAGAAAGTTGTGATTGAGAATCTCATACGTACCACTGCATCCGCTCCAAGCATTAGGTCTGTTGAAGGGATTGCAGTAAATATTTCGCCACTGAGACTGACTGGGCCATGGTTGTGCACTCACAGAGGGAGAGGTAACTTCAAAATAAGTCTAGAATAGTTTACTTTGATCACTTTTTCACTATGAACTGACACAGCTATGCTTGAGAATTGGCAATACCAAGAAGTGAAGTGTGATATTGTGTAGTGCTTAATTTGGCGGGTCTAAACGTTTGCGAATAGCCATTTTGGAACGTTTCGTTGAAATAATTTCACGAATCTGTTCAAATACGCCACACCCACGTACTATACAGTGAATTTATGGGCAGAGTGTACCTGAGTAACTAAATGCGCACAGATTTACAGGAAGCTTAGTAGCGAATGGTATCTACCACTCCATGCTCTGCTGCTCACTTTTCAATTTCGACCTTTATCGCGCTCATTTTCAGGTATGCTTCCCTAACCTTCGTGCCGGCAGAGGGAAATCAATTATCAGTCTCAAGGTGAAAACTGTAGCTAATTAATTTCAACTATTGATACATCAGGGACTTAGTTACAATGTTTACAAAGAGCTGCATTCCAATGTGTTAGGAGTATTAGTCAGAATAAAGCGGGAAAATGTGCATGTGTGAGAGCTCTGTTTGATTGCGGGAATCTTGTGGATTTGTGCAACTTTATTCCCATCTACTTTCAGGAATGTGCCAAACTATAACTCACTACATGTATAATGAATGTACTAAATCAGTCTGCTCACCCAGATCATGTAGTACTCGACCTCACACCAAAACAAATCCCAGTATGGGGAAAGTATGTGTGGACATACATGAAAAACACCCTACTGGCTATTACGCTACTCTCCGTATCTTTTAATCCCATGGCAGTCCCAAAATTAAAATAATACCATCTCAACATGAAGATCTAGGAACATTTGGAAAAAAAATTAGAACAATTGAAGAATCCGTTTTTCAAGGGGGCAAAGGTCAAGTATATAACCCATGACCTTTGATTTCAACTTAATCAAATTATCACTTGCAATATATCAGCTGAAAGGGTATCTACTAAGGTACAAGATGGTGCAATTTTCATCTTGCACAGACAATCGTAGTAATAGTTATGGCCAATTATGTAGGAACAGGTAGCCAAAAATTTGACGAAAAATTGAGTTTTTGGCTGGCTGTAACACAGAAGCCACACAATGTGTGAGGCTAATAATCACTGTGAATTAATAACTTCACATAGGGTACATATGTACCAAGTTTCGTGGAAATCTGAGGGGGTCATCATTTTTTTGTGTTGATTTGGCATGGAATTACCCGTATGCATACATATATTATGTGTGTACACGTGTTTTCATACACACTCAAATCCTTGTACCTTGCAGACAAGTGAAAATGGATCATTGCAGCTGCAGCTGACCCACACTGCTAATGGCCTTGGGTTAAGAAAGCCAACTGGAAACCTTGAGGTATTGTAATATTGTACATATTGAGCATGTTGTGCAGGCTCTAGCAGGTTTAATCAACCTTTAACACTTTCATATCACTACTATATGAAACCATGTCTGACTCTTTGTGGACTTCTGGTCTGTCAAAACCTACACTGTATGTTTAATAGACAAGGCAATACCTGTTTGGGAACAGGCTAGGCATAGTCTGGTGAGTATGGGATATAGTACAGGTGAAAGCAGGCAAATATGCTGGTAGTCTCGTGCCCAGCCCCACGTTAGAAAGGTGGGTCTGGCTCCTCGTATACTAAAAGTTGGGTTAGCGATACATCATATTACATCACCAAACGGATAGTATCCACAGGGCCACGCGAATTTTTTTTTTGGACGTACTTTCGACTTAGTCTCTGGAGCACAATTCTGATTTGCACATCTGCGCGTGCGCAAATTGGGTATCGACCTTTGACCTTCTGCACGTGTAATTTTTTCCCCGGGAAACTACAAGCTACGTATGCTATATAGCTGGCTTGCTGGTCCTCAGTCCTCAGTCCTCAGTGAAGTGTACATAAGAAACTACGTGTAGCAGTGTAAAGTAGATCATAACTTTGAAGCTAGCGCTCATGCTACTTATATAACCCATGATGGCTGCGCTGACCACAGGCTAGTCTCGCGGGCCAGGGGATCAAGTTCTAGCCTCATACCAAGGCCTCTATACCACTGTGAGTGGAGAAGAGTGGACACTGGTAACAAGGCCACTGGGCTTTAGCTTCTCAGTAATGACAGTGCCATACTAATGTATACACATGTTTGCAACATGATTTGTACAGCAATATGGATGGCAACGCGGATATCATAGAGGTCTTGGATGAAAGTGGCAGAGGTGGAGTGAGAACAAATGCAGGACCCACTCTAACAGAACAAGACTGGCAATACCTGTGCAGAGGACAATGGTTAAATGACAATGTGAGTACAGCTTGCATTACATACTACAGTAATACCAGCTCTATAATTTGGTTCTAACAGTAGTATACTCACTGGTAACATGACTCAGTTTCCTCTTCCACTTCTACTTTTATACATAGGTCATAACAGCATATCTGCAAATGATCAAGAGAGATGTACCGATGGTGAGCTCAAATTTTACTTTCAAGGTAGTGCTACGGACTATACACTTATCCACACAGGTAGTGGAAGTAATCAGCAGCCAAGTTACCACGAAGATGCTTAAAGAAGGTGTTGACAGTGTTGTGGGATACTACCGTAAGGTACATGTAACCAACTGCTACATATAATGCTACCCAGAAAAAGGTGGGAAAGGGGACAGGATACAACAGGTTTCAAGGAATGGTCGGGGAATAAAACGATCCTTGGATGAAAACTAAGAAACACATGTACCTCTCTACTTTCAGTTACTGTGAAGTTTAACAAATTACAGAAACTATAATGGATGGAATATAAACCTTTTTTACTCAGGTGCAACTTCTCAAAGCGAACAAACTCTTGATTGTCTTTAACCACCTTGACTGCCATTGGACATTGATGGTAACTGTGACAACTATGCATGGACAAGCCTACATGCTATTTACATACATGTACTGATTTTATTATACGTGTAGGTTGTTGACTTGAAAGCAGAGACAATGAAGTATTTTGACTCCTTTTCACCGGCATCTTCACCTTACTTCCAAGTTGTATGGTAGGTGAGCATTTCCTGTAGCACCTACACGTAACCGAGATATACTTACATGAAGAGTTGTTTACTGCATGTTGACACATATGTGGTAAACTGTACCTCCTAAAAGTATTGATTACCTTTCAGAAATTTTCTTGAAAAGAGAGCAGAAAAGGAAGGCAGAACGATTGATTTCAATCATTGGATCTTTACTGTGGAAAGGGTGAGGAACATATACATGCACCAAAATTGTAATTGTGCATGCATGTGGTTGCATTTTGTATAATTATTACATACGTACACTTTTCTGCAGGATATACCCCAGCAATACAACTCCAGTGACTGTGGTGTTTTTGTTCTTCAGGTAGTTGCATGCCACTTTAGTATACAGTGATCTGTTCTAATAAATTCATTATGCCATTGTTTAGTATGCCAAATGCTGTGTTTTGGATCTCCCCATGACTTTCTCCCAGGTAAACCCAACAATTATATGTGACAGTCCTGGGTAGAAAACTGTTAGTCCCTCATATAATTATGTTGATCATGTCACTGTGTTCAAAGTGCAGGATCTGTGAACTTCTGTTAAGGGTGGGGTTTATATGCAATGCGTGGCTGCATTGTTACTTGCAATTTCATTTACACAGAAGTTCAGAGATACAGCTAGTGCTGTGAATGCGGTGACACAATCAAATATTATAATGCAACAGTTGATTTCTATATGGGATTGCCACATATCACTAAATATATATACATGACAAATTTACTGTACCTTATTATAGGCTGATATGCCCTCAATTCGAAAAAGTGTATCAAGAGAGCTGAAGAGAGGTGCTCTGAATACATCACAAGATATCAGTTCTAGCCACAACCATGAGCATGCTACAATTTCGTCAGTAAACCACACCAATGGTAGCTTTGCTTCAGAGCCCAAATCTAGCACAATTGGTGAAAGTCTCAAAGCATCCAGTAGTATTAGTAACAGCCACACTGATAGAGTCACTAGATGACTTTGATCTACAGCAGAATATTACCAAGCCCAGACCCATCGTACTAGATAGCAGTGATGACACAGAAACAGTCAACAGTTACAGTTTTGAAAGAAATCCTCCCCTCAAATCAGAAACTGATACACCAGTTACTTTCACTCCCTTACAGTGGGAAGCACTTCACAGTAACCTACAAGCTGTTTTTCCCCCTGATGACAAGTATACATATATCATTGAAGATTACCAGTCAAAACAGTGTGAGACATTTCCTGGCGCTCCAGGATTTGCATTTGACAGCCAAGTGCGCATAAACCTGAGGAACGAGAAAGAAGCGACAGAATGGCTACAAAATATGCAGCAACACAGTCTAACTACATACCGTGTAACACGTACAAGCAAACCAGGTCTTCGTCGAGTATTGTACAAAAGTGAGCGCCACTGCCAACACTTCAGAAAAAAGCTATCTGAAAAACAAACAGTAAAGTCAGCTCTAGCCCAGTCAAAGAAAGCTAGAAGACCATTAACCCTTTGAGCGCGGTACTTGATTATTCATAACTTCCGCGACGCGCGGAAGCCAATTTAATTTTTGTCTACGTTGCATGTGCTCGCAGTTTTGTAGAGTTGTAGGCTATTTTCCGTGCTGAACGGCAACACTGGAAGCCAGGGAGTGTAAAACTATCGTTGTTTAGTGTGTAGATGGTGTACTAAAGTCCCTACTAATGCAGAAGAGCGAATACAAACGGCAGCACTAAAGCTAACCTTGATAGTCGCCATTTTCGTGTGTCTGTCCCCTCAACTACAGTGGTGAGTCGCTTCTGTTACTTCGTGCTGGTTCTGTTACTAAGTGCTGCATCTGTACCTAAGGCCTCGTGCTCTGACTGCAGCCATACTCAGCGTTTTTGGCTTCAAAAGCCTTGTAGACGCTACCCGCGCCTTTGCCGCGTACTAACTGTGCTACACAACTAAGCGTCAAGTGAACGCTTCGAACGACTTGTGACGGGGGTGGAGCTTTAGATCGATTGCTAAAGACCGTGGGGTTATCCCCCTAAAGTGTCATGCGTGCCATAAAATTGGAAGGGTCTGACCCGTAGCACTTATTACGGCGAGCGTATATATACGCTCGCCGCGATACGCGGAAGTAATTTTTGAGCGTATATATACGCTCGCCGCGTTCAAAGGGTTAACAGCAATGGTTCGAGACAAAAAGACACAGTGTCCATCAAACCTCATTCTAACTGTGCAGGTACCTACAAAAAAGCAGAGACTAGCAGCAGAGTCAAAGCCACACTTGATAACACATAATGCTGTGTTAAAACTTCAATTCACACACAACCACCCAATCACTTCAGCACATGTGCTCAGTTTTCGAGATATTCTTGAAGAAACCAAACAGGCTTTCTTCACTCTGTTTGATAATGGCCACAGTCCATCTTCAGCACGCCATGCACACGAACAAGCCCTGTACCTGCAGGCTACTAGTGAGATGAATGCACAAAAAATTCTAGCTGATCGTGCTAACAACCCACTCCTACAGGACATCTGTCGTCTCTTTACAAAGTGGAGAGAGCTTAACTATGGCAAAGATGATGGTAAGGAACTATTCCAACAGCTCCAGGAGAAAGTGGATGAATATAACACCAAAAACAGAGAAACAGGGGGGAAGGCCATCCTACAATGGTATGAATCTCTAGCTGAAAGCGAGGAATCTGATGGTGAATCTGAAACAAAACCACCACCATTAAAAAAGAAGAAAAGGCCATCGAATAAGCCACTAATATTAGCAGTCTGCACCCCTCTTATGGCTAGGGCACACAAAGAAGTGTGCCAGGCAGGTAAAATTGTCTTCTGTGACGCTTCCTCTTCAATGGATAGATTTAATACCTCCTTGTTCATGCTTTCTACAACACATGCCTGCTCAGGTATTCCTTTAGCAGTATTTATGGTCTCAGATGAAACTGAGGAAACAGTAAAACAGGCTATGGAGACAGTAAAGCAAGTTCTACCTTCTGATGCTTTTTATGGCAATGGGCCATGTATTGGACCAGCAGTCTTCATGATTGATGACAGCATTGTTGAGCAGGCAGCACTCTCCCAGTCATGGCCATCAGCACGTTTACTCCTGTGTACTTTTCACTTCCTGCAAAGACGATGGACATGGCTTCATGATGGTAAAAACAAAATACAGAATGAGGACCGGATCACTCTTATACAATTAATAAGAACTCTGGTATACTGTAAATCAGAAAAGGAATTGCAAGCACAATATGTTTCCCTTACTTCATCAGCAACATCCCAAAAGTACCCTCACTTCATTAAACACATGACATCACTATGGGAAAAGCGATCCTTCTGGGCACACTGCTTCCGAACAGCTCTTCTAATCAGAGGTAACCATACAAACAATTATGCAGAGGCCGGGATTAAAATTCTGAAGGAACTTGTATTTGGGCGAGTAAAGGTTTATAATTTGGTTCAAATGTGCTATTTTGTCGTAGAAACATTAGAATTATACTATAAGCGAAAGCTAGTGAGTGTTGCAAACAACAGGCTGGAATCGTATATCGCTCTCCGATTTCAAGGGCTTAATGCCAAAAAAATCAGCAAAGAGGATATTACTAAAAGTGATCACCAGGGGTGGTACAAAGTGAGAAGTCAGACAGTGAGAGGAAAGTACTATGATATTAACACCCACATTGGCGTATGCACATGTCTTCAGGGATTAGATGGTTCCCCATGCTCCCATCAGGCTGCAGTTGTTGTTACATACGGTGATGAATCTTGCAATTATATTGCAACAATTTCAGCTTCAGCGAGGAGAAATATTGCAAAACTGGCTCTTGGTGAAGGAGCTATACAAGACCTAGCTTTTTATACATCAGTTCATCAAAAACAACTGCAAAAGCAATATGGAAGTGAGCCTAACGATGGACCAACACAGGAATCAACATCTGAGAATAGAGAGCCGAACTTTGAGGGAACTGAATGGGACCTTATTAGGGCAGGCTCTCTGGACGATGAAATGGAGATTGATAACTCTACATTTGAATATAGCAAAGAGGAAGAATACAGTGCACTTTGTGACAGAATTGATGCAGTGGCTGAGACACTTAAGAACAAACTCAAAAGTCACGACCCACAACTCACTACTGGAGTTTCCAAATTTCTGGTACGGTTTGACAAGCTTTCAGGTCAGCATTCTTCTTCTAAATTGGCTACAGCCTTTCACCAGTTTGGATGGGAGATGGGTACTACAACAACACTACAGGCTGGCCAGCTAAGGCATGGCAAACGAATTGCTGTCCAGGCCACTGCCGCTGGGCGGAGGAAAAAGGGACGACCACGGGGTAAGGGAAAGGTGGTTGCTGGACGTCCACCCAAAGGCTCCAGTCTCAGTGCAGAGTCTCCACAAAGCATTTCCAGATACTGTATGCCAACTCGTAATGAACCCAAGGGTCGAAGGCTGCACTCATTAAAAGCAAATATACTACTTGGACAGCAAAATGCTGGAAAATGGTGATAGTTGAACTCATTAATTTTTACATGCTAACTATTCCTTTGATAATCTTTATAACAACTGGTAAACGTTTGTAACTAACCTGAACCATGTTCCTCTGTGATGTAAACTGGCATGGCTGGTCATGTCTCCGCCCAAGGTCAAAGGTCGAAATTCAATTTGCGCATGCGCAGATATGTAAATCAGAATTGTGCTCCAGAGACTAAGTCGAAAGTACGTCCAAAAAAAAAATTCGCCAGGGCCACTAGTGGATACTGCAACCATTTAGTGATGTAATACTATAATCAACCTGATGGTCCAGGTGTAATACTGCCAGATCCACCTTCCTAACATGGGGCTGGGCACAAGACTAATATGCTGGCTGCTATTGTACTCATTAGTAGTTTTCTGAATTTTAAGGAAACCACATATTGCCATTTACTGATACTGTAGTAGCTTTGCCTTTGATATGTATGGCTGCCATGTATGGCTGCCATGGTACAACTAATTAAATGTGGGATTTTTTTTAGGTCACTCCTCCAGTGTCCTTAAGTGCAAAGAGTGAAGCTACATTAGGGAACAGTCCAAGTTCTATGGCCGAAATCCCAAGGGCAAACCGATTACAGAGTATCAAAAGCGAGTCAACGAGGAATCGGAAGCACTTTGTCTAAGCAACCCAGACCTTGCAGATCGAAATGTCTTGCTGGATACTGCGAGAGAGAGAGTGAATGCGTCGGGATACCAGTTCAAAAAAGGAAAATCGTGATCAAAGAGGCTGAACACCACTGATGAGGCTGAATCACCAAAGAGGAAGATCAGCAAAGACTACCGTATGAGCAGAATTAGTAAGCTTGAAGAGAAGATCAAGGACCTCACTGACCAAATAGGCTTTAAAGTGAAACGCCGAGAATGTGCCAGTAACATGAAGAACTACAAGGAATGTGACAAACTCACCGAGCACCTCTCTGCTTTAAAAAGTGAAAGGCGCCAGTTTGAAGTGGAACTCGCATCTCTAACAAAGAAAGAAAAGAAGTCCCGGTGGTATTTTAGCAGAAGGGATGGCCAGGCTTCCCTTGTGAGCAGTTCTCCTGAACCCGTTTCACCCATGGACAACACTCGATGTTTCTTTCATGTTACGCGAGAAATAGCCTCCCCTACATCCTCAACCTCAAGTAATCGCTTTACAACGCCACCTCCAAGAAATGTGTTGTTGCCTCCCCGTACACCATCGGATGAGTCTTTGAATTTGTCTGCCTACTCAGGTTCCTCACATGCAACTCCGCTTACTTCTCCGTCTCCATCCTCACATGCCACTCCACTCACTTCTCCGTCTCCATCCTTACATGCGACTCCACTCGCTTCTCCATCTCCATCTTCACATGTAGCTCTGCTCTCACCCACTTCACCACATTCAGATGGCCAGGATACTGTTGTCCTCACTTCAGATGAAGAACCTCAACTAAACAGTAGCAGTAGGTGGCTTCAGCCTTCCAGTGCAAATAGCAAGTACTGCCAACCAACTCTCAGAAGATCACAGTGATTCGTGTGGCCTGCCGATGGTCAGTCTCCAGATGATGCCTCCACATCTATTGCATCTGGTCAGCATTTTCAGTAAGGCCTCCCCAGTTTGCTGCACTGGGGAGGCCTACTAGTGAGCTTGTAGAGGTGTACAAAGAACAAAAGCAGACCCCACTGGTTCACCGTAGCAAGCAGCGAATATGTGATAATGTTTACGTTTCTCTCATATCTGGTTTGTCACTTGCTGAGTATGTTGAGGCTCGAAGTGCATACTGCTCAAGTGACCATGCAGATCCATGCAGTAAATGTGAGCGTCTTTTGCTCGTCGCAATGATCATCCTTGAACAGAGCTATTGTACCCTAGCACAAGCCTTCAGAGTGGCATCCCCCGATGGAAGGTATACATCGGAAGTGGCTCGCCGACTACTCCTCCAAATGCCACTGGTCTCTGTTCGGATTGGCAATGCGTCCCAAGGCAACTCCTTTAGTATTCTGATGGAGAAGTTTGCTGGAACAGACTACAGGAAGCTAGGAGCAATCATAAATAGTTTAGCCATCAACAACACACATTTGCCAAAGGGAGTTTCTTTGGAGAAGTCTGTTGTTAAGATGCTGTTGAGTATTGCACAATCAGACCAGGAGCGTGAATGCCTGAGGTATGCCATTTATAAAGCTTCTGGCATGACACCATCTCAAGCAAGACGCACATATGGCTTTGAAGGTATGCAAGCACGTTCTTTGACTGTCGAAGCTACTATCACAGAGATACAGCAGATTCGACAAGCAATTGAAGATTTAGCATGTATCGCAGATCAGGCTTTACTAACAAGATTTGGCATTCCGGGAGTGAGTTGCACAACTTCGAGTGAATCTGAAGAAGAGGATGTGACTACCAGTGGATATGGTCCAGCTCCCGTGATGGACGTTCGCTCCCCTCTTACCCAGGACTCGGGTTCTGAGCAGGGAACAAAGAGACCTCGCACCCCCCCTCCCGGTGGATATGGTCCCGCTCCCGTGGTGGACGTTCGCTCCCCCCTTACCCAGGCCTCGGGTTCTGAGCAGGGAACAAAGAGACCTCGCAGCCCCCCTTCCGGTGGATATGGTCCCGCTCCCGTGATGGACGTTCGCTCCCCCCTTACCCAGGCCTCGGGTTCTGAGCAGGGAACAAAGAGACCTCGCATTCCCCCTCCCGGTCATCAGATGGGCAAGGATCCTTATCTTGGCTCTTATACTTGTACTGCTTCTTGGAATGTCGAACAGAATCAGTCCCTCCAGCACTTGGACCCTGGTTACTTGCAAGGACTCTTAAAACAGTCAAAGTACAACTGGTTTGAACTTGTGGAGCTGCTTGAGGACCTATTTCAAAATGACATCTCTGGTGAGGCAGAAAGTGTGTTTACTCAAATCTCAAAGCTAGGACTTGATACGAAGGCATTTCACGCTACTGAGCAATCATATTTTGCTTACCGTGCTATTGAGAAGGAATTATATGAGGACAATCACACTGACAGAGCTTTGAATGGAGAAGTTGTCAGTGACAGAGAATCTGATGACCCCGGTTCATACGTTGGGATTACAGATCCTTTCAGTGCAGCAGGCAAAGAGCTGGTAAGAAAAAAGCGAGTAGCAATTTATAGGAGAGCCAGAAGAAAACAAGCAAAAGCAGTAGCAGAGAGACGGTTTTTTTCTCGGAAGCTATCCAATAAAACTAGTAAGATCCTGACGGAATGCCCAGGTATTGGTAAGGAGTTTGAAATTTTTGTTCAGTCCCATAACATCGGAGCTGATGCTTGGCGCAGAACTGGAGTTTTAACATTCGATGGAAACCTCCATGTAAAAGAGAAAGTCACGTACGAAAGGGTCCGTAAGCACCTTGAAGAAGTGTATAAAAGGAAGATCTCGTATGGTACCGTAATTCAAATGTGCGTAGCAAGGAATAAGAGAAGGCGTTCTGCGAAAAACTATCGTGGAATCGCCAAGGTTACTAGCAGACGTGCCCGAAAAGGCTTCAATTTAACTCTTTCCCGACCATTGCGCATGCGCGTTACTACATCGTATGACCGTAGCAATTTTTTCAGTGCACGTGTTTTTTACACGGTTAGCGTCTATCGCCCTTAGCTCGTAAACGAAGAGACTTTTGTACGGACAACTAACCACAATCGGAAAGAAGAGTCCCTACACTCTCTTTTGATGTCAGGATTATATAATCTTGGTGGGAGAATAGCAGCACACAACACCGGACATGTACAGGACCATCAAATATCAAGGTGAGTATACAAACGGTGGGGGTATAAACTTATATAAACAGTTATATAGCAGCAGCGAAGCTACAGAGAGGGTCCTAAATGTTGTAGCTGGCATCACACTGAAGTGTAGTACCTCTCGAAGCAAGAGGGACCGTCGGAACCGTCCTGGGACACCAGGCAGAACGCCTTCCCGCACTGTCGACAGTGCATTGATGATTCGTGCCGTCTGTGGTTCTTATAGTTCCAGCACCAGTGACAGCGAGCAGTAGAACCCTTGATTGGGAAATGGCCCTGCCTTTCCTGAGTGGTAGCACCAGCTCTCCGCTTCGCTGGTGGGGGTACGCAGTCCTGGCTGGCAGCTTCAAGGATGGGTCCGGGCAAACCGTACCTCTGCCTGGTGTTGTATTGTCCAATCAGGCGCAATGCAAGCTGCTGGCGGAAGTCTTTGATAACAGCATGGCGATTGCTGATGGTGACGGGGCAGTAATGCTTGACGAGTGTGAAGGCATTGACTATGCAGCATTCAAAGAGAAACCAGAAGATGTACTTATAGCACTTCTTGGACTTGGTTCTCAGCCTGTAGTATCCCCGGAGCTGGTCACATCTGTCAACCCCCCCCCCCATGAACTTGTTATATGCGACTACATTCGGGGGGCATGTCACGGACTCGACCTGCCCGTCTTTCTGCTTGCGCCTCACCGTTGTGGGACCAGTGGGCTGGCAGTTGGTCGACATTACAGACACCAGCTTCTTGTCTTGCCAGATGTTGGCCACAAGATTTCCCTTCTGCCGGAAGACTGACTCCCCTCGCTCCAGGGATACCTCTGTAAAATGGTAAGTGAATACATACTAAGGGATGGCTGCAACATGTATACATGCATTAGCTGCAGTAGACTGATAATTGATCTAATTATGACACATAATTAAATAAGCTGTTGGTTATGGTACCATATTTGGTCAAAAAGCAGAGATTTGATGTAGATGGCATGATAACATAAGTTACCTTAGCATGTCCTTATATTGTGTATATATACATGTATGACATTGTGTCTTAGCAACTATTTCAGGATAATAATACTGTGTCATCTAAGCGTTCATATTTTTTAACCCTATTTGCAGGAAGCAGTTACCTGGGTGCTTGAGGTCTTCTGGAATTCCCAGGCGATCTCGACGGAATATTCCGCAGGCATAGATGCCGTCCTCAAGCAGGTCTTCGAAGAGGCTAACTGTGGTGAAATAATTATCACAGTATGTATGATAATTCCCACCCACCAGAGGCCGTGTCAACTTTTTGACCACCTTCTCGCCCAAGTACTTCTCCAGAGCATCACTCTTCCCGGTGTACACCTCAAAGTCCGAGATGTAACCAATGACGCTATCTCCCCGTACCCACACTTTGAAGCCGCGTTTTATGGGCTTTAGCGGGAGGAACTGCTTCATTGCAGATCGGCCTTTAACCCTTTGGCTTCCTAGATTTGTGAATATTATTTTGGTCTGTGAGCTTACCTCCAGTAATCTGAATTATTACTGTCTCTTGCTAGGCTCTACTGCACTGCAGAATGCCCTGAGGGAAATCCCCTGAGGCGCTACGCACGATGCGTTGCCGTGGAAACACGTGTTAGGTCACGTGACTTGTAAAAGCGTTGTAAACTTGTGATTTCAGGCTGAGCACGGTAGTTAGCTAAAGCACAGAAAATGATGACTGATAGGCAGTAGCTGCAGTATAGAATAGGCTCTGGAGATGCACAGACGGGTTACTGACACAGAGAACTTACAGAAACTGAGAAGACCAGAAGGAAGCACCGACCAGACAAGTTGCAGCGCGGACTAACGCAATAGCGCACGAGAGCGACATTTTTGTGGTTGTTATATCCGTACAGGAAGCTATGAATATTGATAAAATATATATCAGTACAGAGGTCAATACATGCGCAAAGTAAACAGGATATAATCGTTGTGGTTGCTGCGTACTACGCGGCACTACGTGGCTGATAAGAACGGGAATTTTAAGAGCGCTTTTTGGCGCTCTCGGAAGCCAAAGGGTTGAACTTTATCATCACTTCGTCGATGGCATTGTCGCGATGAGGGCTGTAGTTGGCGAGAAAGGTGCGCTGTACGGCATCGATTACTGGCCGAACCCTGGCCAGACGATCGTATCCTTGCTCTCCATGAAGTGCAACCGTGGTGTTGTCGGTGAAGTGGAGGAATTTCTGAATCTCCATGAATCGCTTTCTGGAGATCCGTGATGCGATGGGGAAGTAGTGGTAACACTCATCCAGGGACCAGTAATCGTACAGCTCTGGGAGATGATTCAGCCCCATCAGAATGTGGAATCCCAGATACGCCCGGATTTCATCGGAGTTGGTTTCCCATGATTGAGCGGGACGGCTGGTACTGGCTGCTTGAGAGGAACAAAGTGCAGCATAGCGGTTGCTCTCCTGCACAATGTGGTCGATGAGCTCTGGTGTAAAAAACTCTAAAAACACCTCCATAGGGACAGCGCTCAGCTGGAAAGTTGGCCCAACGTCCCTTGTAAAGGGCTGTACAGTGACTTCGGAGTGCTCACTGGACCACCCATCTCTGTTCTCTTCCCCTACAGACCTAGAAGACCGTGTCTGAGATGCTGCTCGTGTAGGGGGCTGGGCTCTTCCTCGGCGAGACTTGGTCGGGGGTGGCGGCACTGGTCGTGATTGCCTGGCTCTTCCCCGACGCTGCAGTGGAGCTGGAGATGCTGCTCGTCTAGTGGGCTGGGCTCTTCCTCGGCGAGACTGGGTCGTGGGTGGCGGCACTGGTCGCGATAGCCTGGCTCTTCCCCGATGCTGCAACGGAGCTGGAGATACTGGCATCGTCAACGGAGGAGACTGCATCCTGTTCAAGGGAGTTAGCAAGGCAGCACCAGAGGGACCTGGGAGAGAATCCGCCTGATCACCTGGCTCATCACCACCAGAAAGGTTACCTGTGCCAGTGTTGCACATTTCTGATGGCTCATCACTCTCACTATCTCCCTCCAGATCGTCATCATCAGTGTCATTCATGCCCAAGTCGTCATCACTGCCGGGGAAGATGAATTCTTCATCGTTGTCATCTCCACAGACGATCTGACAAACTTCACTGGCAGAAAATGATGATCTAGCCATCCCCAGAGATGCAGAAGCCTTTGCAGTAGCTGTAGTTCTTAAAAGAACTGGTTGTATTGCTGAGAATCTAGGATTGTGGAAAGCCGTGCCTACTGCAACAATCAGGAAATAGCGTCTCCGTTTACAATTAGCAGCCAATATTCATTGTGAATTATCTCAAAAATGTTTATACGGAAGCGCCATTGAAAGGCCAATCAACTTCTAGTACTATCCTTCGGGAATGCAATTACCTATACAGGGAAACCCCCTATGTTTTACGATCGGCGATCGAGACGCTTAAGTATACGCTATTGCGCATGACGCCGTATGGCGTCATTGGTCGGGAAAGGGGTATGCGCGTCATGACGCCGTACGGCGTCATTGGTCGGGAAAGGGTTAAAGTTTAACACTTTAAACGCCGTATACGCATTTATGCGTACTGCGCCGTATACACATTTATGCGCGCCACTTACCTCCGCATACTGAGGTACGCAACTGGGCTGATTTGAAAATCATGCTGTTTGATTACTGACTGGAGTAAGTTTTTTTTAGGTGGACATTCTCGTCTGCGCTGTCTCTCCAGCTGTCCCACCCAGTCCAGGAGCCCCATCAGCCGGCTATCTCCCTCGTACCGGTCCAGGAGCTCCACCAACCGGCTATCTCCCTCGTACCGGTCCAGGAGCCCCACCAACTAGCTATCTCCCTCGTACCGGTCCAGGAGCCACTTTAGCCAACGATCCTCACCCCAGCCCCAGAGCCTCATCAGCCAACCATCTTCGCTGCGGCCCCAGAGCCTTATCTGCACGGACATGAGAAGAGGACAGAGGCATGATACCGTCTTTTTCTGCAAGACATGCACGTACCACCCACCACTGCACCCAACCATTTGCTTTGAACGGTACCATGAACTGAGGGCCTACGCTGTCCGGTACTGATGGCAGCTGATGGATTCCTCAACCTCCCTCTTATGAACATATGTCTGTACCCTTGTATTATCAGTAACATAATATGGTGTCTAGCCTCCACTAATACTCCCTCGTCCCAACCATACAGCAAATCTGACATAATAATGGCTTTCTTACCGATCTAGCATGGTCTTCTGCATGGAAGATGGCTGTGTCTGAGCTGACCTGCAGTAAATAATACATAACAGCGTTAGTTTTACGCTAGAATGGCTTTAACTTGCTATAGCGTCGTTAGCACAGCCAACTACGTACTCGAATGATGTCATAGCAACACACGCTAAAAAACTGATGGGTATTTAGGGCTCTCTTTTGCCCTTTCTCCGCTGAAACTAGTAGCTATTCCAAGACCTTACTCCAGAATCTCTCTTCATCCCTTTTCAAACACACGAGCACATTTTAAGAAGCAAACTACAAAATCTGGCGGCATTTCTACTCACCTCCATATGGCTCCCGCCTTTCTCGCGTTTGTCACCTCCCTTCCACTCTTATTCCTTGCTCTTTCACGCCAGAGTGCTTCTTGCTTGTAAAATAAGTTACTACTTCACTGTTTTGGGCCTTTTACAGAACGAAGAAGGCCCTACAGAGCGCCTGGAGAGGTCGCGTAACTGTACTTAATTACACTAACATGCACTTCCGCGTATTCAGATGACACATCCGCTTACACGACATCTCCGTGCAGACTGTGTCATATGCGTAGTCAGAGTAGCTCGGATGCTGAGCCATCCACTTACTCATTACTCAAACAAAATCAAATGTAGCGACGAAAAATCCTGGCCGCTTGCTTTCACAATCACGCATAGATAATCAGAAAATCTCTCCCGCTCGCTTCCAGCAGACCACAGATTCCGGTATCAAATACAAAACGTTGAGAAGCCTTGAATGAACATGTATCCGGTATTACTACTCCAAATTTACATAGCCCTTTATACCCGCTGTGCACGCGGGCCACTTTAGTGGCCTTCTGTGTGGGCTACGCACGAAAAATAATTGAATACGGGCCACTTAAGTGGCCTCCTGCGTGCAATGAGTTAAGACTGTACTAAGTCATGCGTTCAAATGTCTGCTATGCGAGTAGTCAGAAGCTTTTATGAACTGTACTTGTTATACTCGGGCGTTTTTATCATCAAAATGAGTAATACCATACTCTAAGATTGCTAGAAGGCATTGAAATCGGCAGGCGGCTGAACAGCAATAATTTGTTCCAATTGTTTGTTTCTTCTTTCTTCTACCAGGCTAACACAATAGTAGCTACAGCTATGACAGTTATTCTAATACAAGCAAGCATACCTCTTCTCTCACTGCCTGCCATTACGTGTTTTTCTATTTAACGTCTACCTTCTATTGTGCAGCTGAGCTGGAGAGTTGCTGCGCCCGGTTGTATAGTCACAGTGCAACTTACACGTACTGTAGCTATTAAAATGATTATGCTTATTCACATGCCTGATTTTTTTGGTTGGTGTGGCTAATAACTTTGAGGGAGAAAAAACCAACAGTACATTCAAAACTGACAATAAAGCATAAAGGCAGCTGCTTGGGCAGCTTAGCTGACCCTACGAAGAGACCTTCCCCCATGTGCATGCAGGTGATGACCTTTCTGATGCTGACTGGTCGAAACTTATACTACACACAACATCCTAAAACACCTTCCATTCCAACACCATCCACCATGCACATAATCATCTACAACTGCACATTTGTTACCACATCCCAACAAGTTACAGAAAAAGCACTTGCTAATGAGTGCAAAAACAAGTCATGTAGGGATGCACTTCCACCAAGAATACACTTCTCCAAAAACCAACGAAACAAGTGACAATACAATACTGAAATGCATGCAGACTACCCACACATCAGTGCAATGCATTTACTGCTATCATCCCTACATCTTTCCAACCACACCCACCACAATCTATACCACACCCCCATACACAACAGCACACCCAATACTCCCTTCAACACACCCAACTATCCACAATCACCATCAATCATGTCACCTTGTCTCTATCCCACAATCACCCTTACATCTTATCCACCATCATTACATACTACACGAAACACGACACCCCACACTGCAATCAACCCAAACCTTCACAGGAATACTATCCCCATCAAAATGCACTTAGTTCCACGAATCCCACATTCTACATTCATAAGCACAAACCAATGCACAATCAGCACTTTCAGCTACCTTCCACAACCATAAATATACTCAGTCATTAGCAATACACACACACACCAAATTACATTACCAACTGTTCACATCTCACATATACACGATTGTGGTGGGTGGGTTGGAAATATGTAGGGATGGTAGCTACGCAGTAAATGCATTTGCCTCGGTCACTATTGCATTAGTCATGCCCCTCCTTCTCACTTTTTTTTAAAACCTCGTAGTGACTCGCATCCGGTCTCTTACCTATACTCCACCTGAAGTCTTGAAAAGGTACAGTGGCAACTGCTGTACAGTTGAGGCAGACAGGGTGTAAATGTGACCATAATGCATGTACCTCCGGGTACACCTTTTTAACCCTTTATAGCCCATTGCGCATGCGCATTTCATCACGCCATGCCCACAATAATTGAATTACGTCACATGCACGTTAGTGATTGCCGTTTCAAGCCTTGTAGCAAAAAATAGGGGAAGACTTGGACTGAACACGCTACAGAACTGAAGAGAAGAGCTCCCAAGCTTTGATTTGACGTCATATTTAAGCGTGATTCACCGCCAGAAAGTGGCAAGCGGCAGCAAATTCTCGATACCGAACGACAATTGAATATCGCCGCTACTTACTCTCTCACAACGGCGCCTCGAAGGATAATCCGGACATTCACAGATTAGCAGAGTTATTGTATGATGCAGCTAGATAGTTGTTGAGCCTCCAGTCTTGATTTGTAGCCTAGATTCTTGAGCTGTACGTTGTCCGTTCGAGTGGCAGGTGTTATTCATTGTAAATTTTCTCGTCAACGGCACGGGGATGGCCCTGCTTGGTAGCGCTAAAATAAAGTTTTTACTCACTATGACATCAACATTCATGATGGGGATCCCCCTTGAGCCACGTTCTCTCGATCTAAGTCCATGACGCATATATGCGTCATTGGGCTTTAGGGGCACAATACGCAATGACGCATATATGCGTCAATGGGCTTTAAAGAGACGGGCACATCACAATAAGACCTGATGGTTTACCTCATCTTCACTCGATTGACCCGCTCTTGGAACCTAAACAACCAAAGCACTTAAATTGAACACTTGGGTTATATAATCATATTCAAAGCTAGGAGTATTCCTGACTCAGCCTTCCTATATTTGAGGCCCATAGGTATAGTTTTTAAAACATTCATGACAAATGGATAGCATCAAACTTCTACACTGGAAAGGAAGCTCAGTTCTATTCCAATCATATTTTTACCAGCCGGAGCGCGCGCAAGCGCGCGAACGGATGGTTCTAAGGTTACTTTACGTTTTCCGCGTTTGTCGGTCTGTCCATAGATAATATAAACTATGGTCTGTCTGTGCGTTCGCACTTATCACGTGCGCGATATGTTACATCATACGTTACTATGCAACTGCAGTATATAGCAGCTTTTGGAGGTTTGTAGCCAAGCTACACCAAACGAAAGCAGTTGTGAGTTGCCTAGATGGCAAAAACTCGGTAGGCTGCCGTACAGATCCTGTTTTGGTGACATATAGCTACTAACTAGAAGCGCACGACGAAACTGCTGCGTCAGCACTTTTGCTGTACTGCGTTGTCTCTACAGATATGCCTACGATTTGTCGGCCTGTGACTATACTGTAGTGTAATTACTAATTCGTAGTTCTACAGCTGCAGTATATACTTATGTTGCTGCCGTAGCGCTTACGCCATTGACCACGCACCCACATACGCAGGCGGAGCTTGAAAGATCTCCAGTCAGAGGACAAGAGCAACCAGATGTCTCACCATTACCATCCTGATCACCATATAATTTATTCTTCCTAGTCTCCCAGATTAATAAAATAAAACTCTTAACTAGCCTTAATAAAGCCTTAACACTTAGAACGCCGCATAAAATGACGTCATTTAACGCGTTAACGCTGAATAATTAATGAGGCGGCGAATCTGAGTAAAATTTTGGTGCTAATCAATGACTGATGCTCAATTTGTACTAGTTGAAGCCTATAGAAGCTTCAGACAAGCTTATAAAAGCGTTAACTAAGCTTAACAGGCATACACAAAACCGTTTATACAAGTAAAAAGCTTAACACAGCTGTCTTTGTCGACCATCCCGGATTTCACGGTCATTTGAAGTCGTCCTGATGCCTACCAGGGACTGAGGCGGTGAAAAACGATAGAGCTGAAGTTGATACAACCTTGGGCAGCTACACAAGCGGCGACAAATCGAACTTACGATGTCTTCAGGCAGTTTTGGACGCTTATCTCGATCGCCAGCCATGGCTACCGTGCCGTATTTCCGGTTGTAGCGCATTGTGGTTGAAGTGCCTACGCAAGCAAAAGCCACGCACAGACAGGGGAAGTCCCCTGCTGCCGCCGCTGTCTCTGTAGACTCGCTTATCAAAACGTCACACCAAGATAAGCGTGACAAATTGGGTAGCGCCAATATATTGGCGTATGGCGTAGTGCGCGTTTCCCGTGTGAGCCAATATATTGGCTCATGGCGCTCAGAGTGTTAATTAAAATCATCTTTCCCAATTCTCACACCCTAAAACAAAGCCCGTCCTCTCGAAATTATTGAGTGCACTAAACTCTTCAAAACTTTCACCCAACAGATTGTCTAAGTCTTTCATGAAAGTACTTCTAAAAGTATCATACGCAGAGCACATGTACCACACTCTCACATTCATCCCCATACAACTTACACTGCCTATCATCATTTTTACCCCGATGCCTTCCTAACCCTTCATTCAGACCATTAGTACCAGACCTAAACTTAACCCTTTAAAGTTTAACTAAGTTTAACTTTACTATTTAAGCCATCATTAAAATCTTTATATTCTCTGCATCTCAATGCTTCATCTACTCTCTCTAAAAACAAGTTTACATTATAATCTTCAGCTAGTATTTCCTGACTGTCTATATTTAACTGCAACAACAATTCACTAATTACTTTCCTCCAGGTCTTCCTTTGCCTACCCCTACAAGGCTTCTCTTCCCACTCATTGTGTAGTAGTAATCTAGGATATCTCTCAGCATTCAAACTATTGACTTTATACCACCACTTAAGTTTGCATCTATCCCTCCTGCCTTTCAAAGATTCTAACTCCATATCCCCCCTTAATGCTTCATTACACGTTTTAGAAGAGCAGCCAAGCATCTTTTTAGCTGCTCCTAGCTGAATAGATTCCAAGGAAGCTGTCTGCCTTTATTACAAGCCCATACTTCACTACCATATTCTAAAGTAGGGCGAAGTACCGATACTAACAATAATCTTCTTGCAACTGTATTGATATTCCTATTACTTAAAAACCTATGTAATTGATTCAGTTTTTTCTTTCCATTATTTATTACCTTCTGTACATGACTATCCCATGAACCATTCTTAGCAAATTCAATCCCCAAGTAACAGTAACTTACAACCTCTGGAATGTCTTTATCTCCCCACTTCCATGTACATGCACCTGTATTAACCTCTTTAGAAAATACCATAACAGCACTCTTTTTTATATTAGATTTCAACCTCCTTTTATTACAAAACCCCTGCACTATATTAATCAAGGTTTGTAAGTCCTCAGCATTAGTAGTTAAACCTACAATCATCAGCAAACATCAGACCCCCAACCGTAACAACCTTCTTAACAGTAATGCCAATCCCAGCCTTCTCAACCTCATCTAACAACTGATTAATAAAAATGGAAAAGAGGATAGGCGACATACTACAACCCTGTGCCACCCCGACCTATATTGAATTGCTCAGATACTTCTCCCTCCAGTAAAACAGCACTCTGTGTGATGTCATACATATTCTTAATAACTCTCCACATCCTACCCCTAACCCCAAGTTCCCATAACTTAAACCATAAACCATCATGCCAAACTGCTTTCTGAACATCTATGAAAAAAGCGTAAGTGTGCTTTCCTTCCCTCATTCTACCTTGTACAATTTCATTTAGAGTAAAGATGCTATCAACACACAGCTGCAGTTAGCTTGGCCTAAGCCGAGTTGTGTGTAACTTATTGTATTATACGGGAAAGGTGCCCGGCTGGTTTAGACATGAAATGTCAGACTTGTGTGATATATCCAGGAATAATAGGAGCCGCAGCTTCAGCCCAAGATCTGAGCCGGGGGCTTCCAACTCTGCTCCTGGAGGTCAAGCTGAGAGTCAGAATTTTGTTAAGGCCTGCCTGTCAAACCACAGGGAGGCCAATGACTATAAACTTCTGGATATATACAACAGATGGTCTAAACAAGTTCTTGGTAACTACACAACACTGGGTGATGTTTGTGTTAGCAAAGTAACGGGTCTTACTTTAGGTGAGTATTATGAATTTCATAAACAATATTGGTTCCAGTATCATAATCAACAAACGTGTTTTGAATGATCCTGGCAGGGGAAACTATTGTTTCAATTGGTATTGCTTTCACAAGTGTTCAAAAGGGCGTTTCCATCAAGTGAGTATCAATCACATCACGCAAAGAAACAACTCCGTACATTCCAATAGTTTACATCCGTGTTGGTACACCAGCAAGTTAGTGTTTGGAGTTGCTGGTGATGGAACTGATTCCAGGGGTTAACTGCAGGAAAGTTGCTGAGTTTTTGAATGCACACTTTGGCACACAAAGTACTGCAGCCACACCAAACTTAACCAGCCAAGTTTTAATACATCCATAAGGCTAATAAGAATTTATATCGGCCTTTTTATATTAGGCGTTAATTTCCGTTTAACTGCTGCAAGAAGACAGTGGAGTCTCCAGAACATGTCCAAGAGGGTAGATCATGTCCAAACATGCATTGAAGAGACTCAGGACTTCTGTATGTGCATTGAAGACCTTGCCAGCACTTGTGAAAGAGCAATTCTTTGGACATATGGGATCAGCTGCACTATTAATGACAAAGCTCTAATGACAGTGACAGTAGCTGTGAGCCTGATGATTTCCCATCACACACGATCCTACCAAGCTCAATTATGGTACCATCAAATGTAATTATTCTAAAGATGCTGTCTGAATCACAATACAACTGGTTGAATTCTTGGAACAGTATGGCTGTGATGAGTCAAGTGAGGATAAATTACAATGTGTTTTCTCCAAATATATGGAAGATTCATCCCTGAATGCTCCCCAGAAGGAGCTTTTGGAGCACTTTTATGCAGCATACTACATGGACAAAGTCACAAGACGGCTCAGAGATGAAAGAGAAGCAGATGCCATGAATGAAATGACTGTCAGATTTGGATTCCGATGATCCAGAAATGTATGTTCAATTGGACCTTCAAAGTGAACATGCAAAAGCCGCTATAATAAAGCGAAAAAAAACAATTTTACATTTTACATACAATTGTTCAACCACCATCACATACCCTTAACACTTAGCCCGCGTCCATTTTGTGACGTAATCTTACGTGTGCGGAATTTAATTAAAACTAAATTGAATATTCGATAAACCAGCTTATAGGACGCTAGAAACTACTCTATACGTTAGTTGTACTTGAGAAAGCTTAAATTTACTTCAATCACACATGCTACAGCTTCAAAAGCTTAACAAAGCTTAACAGAGCTGTAAAAAGGCGGGCTACAATAGGCGGTTCATACTTACCCGAGTAGCTCCACCGATTTCAAGCGATCCAGTGCCCTGCTAGGGACTGAGGCGGCGAAAGAAGATACAGAAGTAGTCCTGAGAACCTTAGGCAGCCACACAAGCAGCGTGAAACAACGGTAGTGGCATCCGCGCGCAGTTTTAGGCGCTTGTCTCGATCGGCAGCCATGGCTACGTCTCGTGGTCGATCGTATTTCCGGTTGTAGCGCTTCGTGGTTTGGAGCTTACGTCAACAAAAGCTTATTATAGACAGGGGAACTCCCCTGCTGACTATCAGTACTAAAAATCAGAGCTTATCAAAACGTAATACAGACGTAGAAGCCAATATATTGGCCCTCCGCGCTACGCACGTATACTTGGCGGGCCAATATATTGGCCCTCCGCGTTCTAAGTGTTAAGGAAGCATTTCAGGAACTCAAGGGTTGTCCTCCATCTCAGCAGTACATTGAAGAAGCTGCAAAAAGGTGCTTTTGTTACCAGATGAGGTACGGATGTGGTTTGATCATACAGTCAGTTTCAGACAACCGTAAATGAGGTGCTGCACAAGCTACGGAAACTCGAAGGAAGAGAAAGGCAGAAAAAAAGCACCAATTGCACTGGTGTTACATGTGATTGGTAAAGTAATTTATGCATTCTGAGTTATGTAGTATATGTTATATAATAATAAAAGCAGATATGTGATGCCTTTGTAGGTACATGTATAGATAAAAAGATGTCATGTAGGGATGCATTTCCACCGAAAAACACTTCGCCAAAAACCAATGAAGCAAGCGACAGTGCACACCACAATGCATGTTGTTTGTATAGGTACTTGGGGAGTGTTTGCTTATAATATGCCTGATTGAGTGTTATGAAGTTGTGAGATGCTTGTGTGTGCAGATTCTTTGTAGGGGAGGTCAATGAGGGTGTATTTGGTAAAGTGTAGATTGCGTGTTGTAAACTTTGCTGAGTGTGTTGCATGGTTGTTGATGTGGGTTGTGTTTGTTGTGTGTGTAGGTGGCAGTGTGGTGTTGTGAGAAATTGCTCTGCTTGGTTTGTGCTTGTGAATGGTGAATGGTGGAGCAAAGTGCATTTTGATGGGAGTAGTGTTCCTGTGAAGGTTTGGGTTGGTTGTAGTGTAGTTTTGTAAAGTATGTAATGATTGTGGATAAGGAAGTAAGGGTGATTGTTGGATGGAGACGAGGGGTCATGGTTGATATTGATTGTGGATGGTTGGGTGTGTTGAAGGGAAGTATTTGGTGTGCTGTTGAGTATGGGGGTGTGGTACGGATTGTGGTGGGTGTGGTTGGAAAGTTGTAGGGATGGTAGCTACGGGTAAATGTCCTGCACTGTTATGTTATGGTAGTCTGCACATGCATTGTGGTGTGCACTGCCGCTTGTTTCATTGGTTTTTGGGGAAGTGTTTTTGGTGGAAGTGCATCCCTACATGACTTGTCTTAGCACTTTTTGGCGAAGTGCTTTTTCTATAACTTGTTTTGGGGTGTTTTTTTGGGATGTGGTAACAAATATGTAGGTGTCAATGTGCGTGCACAGTGCATGTAGTATAGGTTTCGATTTGTACCCCAGTGGGCACCAAGAAGGCCTTAGTCTGCATGTGCACGGGGCGAAAGGTCTCATTTTCAGGGTTAGCTCTGTAACTGGCATGTAAGGTCGCCCTTTTCTTGTCGAAGTCTGTACTACAGCTAGCACGGGAAGCTGCCCTAGCATTTATTATGGAGTAGCTAGTACCGCACTCTATGTTACTGAATTATCTCCAAGGCCGAAGATATGTATTTAATTTTTTAGTGTCACAAAAACGAATAGCCCCCTCCAATAGAGTAAGTGAGGAGGCAACCGGACGGTACGGGTTTTCCGAATGCGATAAACCTCATTTCCAAGGCTTTTCTGCCTGTTCTATTATTCATAGTAAGTGAACAAAAGCAGCTCATGATACACAGAAAGGCCTAGAGAACGAGGCAAATTTGTTGCGTGTACGGACAACCCCCTGTTCGGACACCCCTTCACTTATATTGCTACCTCACAACTCATCCCATTCTTAAACAGTACTCCTGGCCAGAAGCCGTTTGTACTTGGGCCAACCAACATAATTAGCCTTGTGAGTAAGTAGATTATAGCCAAAAAAAATTGTGTGACTTCCGCTCAGGAGATGCAGCTCAGGTCCGTACAGCTGGCATGATCAAAGATAGGTGTTATAAGACAAACACGTGCAGTCTGCGCAAGTCTGGGGCAGTAACTAAAACCCGGAACGAAATGAAACAGTAGTCATTAAATGGCGTAGAACGGCAAGCATCCACTCAAGAGTATTTGTAAATCACTGCTGAACCCATTTGATTTTTTGAATAAGGTATGCATGAGTGCAATACCCCGGGGAATATCCAGCCTGTTCGCGCTTGAATTATTGTGATCGCTTCAGCCATTATCGTGCTAGCCTGGCTGAAGAAAGACAGAAAGAATTGTACGATTAGGCCCCACCCCCTCAGTGTGTCGACTTGCCCTACTCCAGCGAAAATTTCTAGCAACGCCAATAGTCCTGTTGCTGATAAAAACACTCGATATATCATGATATGGCTCATAAAATCCTATGACTACAAACAGAGCCGATTTCTAAACGGTATTATTACTTGTAGCGGTGCGGCCAAAGGCCGCGGAGCAGAGAGTACTATTTTGGGTTTGTAATGTAATGTGATGTAATGTCGCAATAGGGCACGTAGTGGTTACTAGTTTGGGTATAAAGTACTCTCTTAAGGCAGTTCTCTGGAGATGGTGTAGTTGGTTGCAAGGGGTAGTTTCTGGGCTGGAGAACTGGTAGTTACAGGATCGAATCTGGGTAAGGAGTTTTTTTTTGTTTTGCTATCGTGCTCTTGCTATTGTGCTTTCTTTTTTTGTTTTCTGTTGTGTTTTGTTACTATGATCTGTTCTATTGCATATTTTGCAGTATGTAATATAGTTAGTACATTCTGGAATATTTCACAGCATTAGCAGTGATGACTTGGTTGTGAGATAATCAGCCATGCCTTTGGGAATAGTGGGTACTTATTGGGCTCTGTATTTAATTAACGAGAAGAATGATGTGGATTTGCCTTTATATTAGGAATACGCAAGCGAAATATGCCTCGCGTAGCTTTTTTGCATTATTTGTGCAGGTTGGGTATTGGTGAATTGTGGTCTATATCAGCTTAATGCATGCTGGCTTGAAATATCGTTGCTCATTACGTTGTTCATTTTGTCCTCCAACCTCAGAAAGCTTTAAAACCAGTTTATAAATAACAATAAGACCTGTACCTTTCTATCCATTAGGATTATGGTGCGCCTCCCTTTTGGTAGTGACTCGATTTTCGATCGCATATCTCAGCTTACAGTACACCTACACAAACTCTACAAACTCTACAAACCTGGGAGCTGTAGTAAGTCTCCCTTGATAAAACTTCCTGACAAATTTGTCCAGACCTCTGACTTCGTGTCCGCCACAACTTCGAAGACGGCACCCAAAAAACTGCCTGAGACGCCATTTTGAACACACGCCCTGCCCCCGGGGGAGCAAACCTTATAGCTAGTCGATCGTATGGAGGATAGTTATATATATAGTACATATAAAAACGCTATATAGCTGAGAATGTTGAGCCCATAGCACGTGATTATTGGCCTCGCTGCGCTCGGCAAAAATTCATGCAGTGACATGAAATAATGTAGCTGTGAATTGTATTTATATGTAATATAGATCTATGTACACGTATACATTATTCTGCGTCAGAATGACAGCATGTCATGAAATAAGTTAGTATGGTTGACTATAATACAATTCTTGAGTAAGTCATTAATCCAAACTGTAAATCTATTCAGTGCACTGTGGAATCATGGACAGAACGTTTTCAGTCCTTTATCCTAATGATGATTTTGCGAAAGGTGTTACTCGTACAGTACTGATCATTTACATCGCTGTATACCCGACTATGGGGTGGATGTGAGTAATTTTGACGATATTGATGCTATTAATGATACATCCCGGATACTACCGATGATGCTGAGGCGAAAGTGGAGGGGGAAGGGTATAAAAGGAAGCCTGCGTGGTAGTTGTGTACTGATTATTAAATGAGTTTGAGAGTGTCAAAGTTCAATTAGTAGTAATAATGCAGAGCAACGACAGAGAAGCAGATGATAGTCGCAAGAGAACAAGTGTTGAGGAAAGCAAAATCCCGTGTACGAAGCGCAAAAAAGGAGCTGGGGAAAGGCGTTCCATGTAATGCGTTAACAGCGGACAGGTGGCTGAAAAGCAATTTGATGTGCACTGTGAAGTTCGCCGCTCAAAGCGAGAGTGCGGCGAAAAACCGTAGTAAAAAGGGCAAAGAGAAAGAGTGCCGACCGCAAGGCAGCGAGAAGCCACTCGCTCATGTCGCAAAAGGAAACTGCAGGCGAAAAACCGCAGTGAGAATGGCGAAGAGAAAGAGCGCCGACCAACAAGGCAGCGAAAAACCACTCGCTCATGTCGCAAAAGGAAACTGGTAGTAACGATTTATAGTAGTAATAGCAGTATAATTGATAATACTGAGTAATAGTGCAGTCCTGCACAGTGAGAGCTATCTATTGCATGTCTGAGTCACTGTCCTCTGCTGGACCTGGGGAAACAGGCACTGGCCTAGACACGGTAAGCTTTCTATTCCCCCAGGATTCCCATTTTCTCGGTGCTGGCACAGGATCCCATTGCTGTACAGCTGGCCCTCCTGACGAGATCCGAATAAGACAGTCTAGTGCTCCAGTTTTTAGGCGATTGCGCTGGGCTGTCTTAATCCTCTTCATTGTTGAGAAGAGACGTTCCACGTCAGCACTGGAAGCAGGTAGGACTCCTATGCACGCCAGAATATTGAAGATGAGAGGGTAAGCGGTCGTCAAGGGGTAATTCCATGCCAAATCAACACAAAAAAATGAGCACCACCTCAGATTTCAATGAAACTCAGGGAATGTGTTCATTACCCCAAGGTATTATGTCACACACAATTTGGCACCTCAATGTTGTATGGCTTCTACATTACAGTGCCGTAAAAATCCAAGTTTTTTGATCACCTTACTCAACATTCAAGGCCATAACTCTACCACTGTTTGAAAGTAGACTACACGATTTATACCAAATTATACCTTGAAAAAATCTCTATCACATGATGTTTTGTGGGCGTGGTCACTAATTAAGAGGTCAGAGGTTATTCATTTAAACGGTTAATTAAGTATAACTCAAAAACGACATCATTAATTTTTTTAGCTTTTTCTCCAATTAATGTATGGGGTGTACTCTACAATCTGTATAAATTTTAGGGTGGGACCATAATGGGCCTAAACAATATGGCTTCATTTGTTTACTTGGGTTCATGAGTTCATAGTAGTACTATTCTTATTGTACCCATTTTACTGCATTATGTTGGAAGTATCAATACTTTAACGTTAGTTCTGTCTGTCCGTGTGTGTGTAACGGATGTGACGCCCGCTAATCATCACCCTCGAATGCGCGAGAAGGTCGTGACGTCATCACACAGTACACGCACACTTTGACCGCTGCATCGACGGGATTATTATGACGGCTCACTTCGAGCACACTCTATCACAAAGGTTAGTGGCTAGTTAGTCATGTAAGCATGCACAGCTGTAGTACTCTGCTTAGTACGCTAGACAAACGACGATGTGCATTAAATGGAGTCACTGCCATTCGCCTGAGCTGCATGCCGGTACATGTATGTAGGCTATGGTTGTGAAGAGCTAGGCTTCGGTCCTAGCTTACCTGTTTTGTTTTGTAGTTCCTTGCAGTCTCTCAGGCATAGATAATATACGTATATTATCTCAAATCTGTAGCTTCGTCAGGAACATGTCAGCTACACTATAGTCTACCTCTCACATATGGTAGATGCTCAACAAAGTGCTTTGGCTGTTGAAAGAACATGGTGTGCACACATGCTATGCACTTTTCCCCACTGGTGGTCAATTTTTAGCATAAAAGTTGAGGCCTGAATGTAGAGCCTTCATGCGTGGCTAAGTCAGCAGCACTACTGTAATTGGCAGATGCTAAATGTTCCATAAACACATCACATGGAGGTAGCACTTTTCATTTCTATCCGTAGACAGAGCGAGCGAAGCGAGCGAGTTCAAAAAGCAGAAGTAGTTGCGCGAGCGCAACTACTTGTACTACATAATTGATTCACATTGTGTATTTTAGACAGTATTATCAAGTACATTACACAAAACAATCTATTCATAATAGATTACACACTAACCAAAAAAGAAAGCCAACTTGCTACTCAAAAACTAGCTCTATTATGAACAATAGATTGTTTTGTGTAATGTACTTGATAATACTGTCTAAAATATACAATGTGAATCAATTATGTAGTACAAGTAGTTGCGCTCGCGCAACTACTTGTGCTTTTTGAACTCGGTGCAGCTCAGGCGAATGGCAGTGACTCCATTTAATGCACATCGTCGTTGTTTGTCTAGCATACTGAGCAGAGTACTACAGCTGTGCATGCTTACATGACTAACTAGCCACTAACCTTTGCGATAGAGTGTGCTCGAAGTGAGCCGTCATAATAATCCCATCGATGCAGCGGTCAAAGTGTGCATGTACTGTGTGATGACGTCACGACCTTCTCGCGCATTCGAGGGTGATGATTAGCGGGCGTCACATCCGTTACACACACACGGACAGACAGAACTAACGTTAAAGTATTGATACTTCCAAGTATAACTCACATAATGCGGTCTAAACCAGTAAAATGGGTACAATAAGAATAGTACTACTATGAATTCATGAACCCAAGTAAACAAATGAAGCCATATTGTTTAGGCCCATTATGGTCCCACCCTAAAATTTATACAGATTGTAGAGTACACCCCATACATTAATTGGTGAAAAAGCTAAAAAAATTAAGGATGTCGTTTTTGAGTTATACTTAATTAACCGTTTAAATGAATAACCTCTGACCCCTTAATTAGTGACCATGCCCACAAAACATATCATATGATAGAGATTTTTTCAAGGTATAATTTGGTATAAATTGTGTAGTCTACTTTCAAACAGTGGTAGAGTTATGGCCTTGAATGTTGAGTAAGGTGATCAAAAAATTTGGGTTTTTACGGCACTGTAATGTAGAAGCCATACAACATTGAGATGCCAAATTGTGTGTGACATAATACCTTGGGGTAATGAACACATTCCCTGAGTTTCATTGAAATCTGAGGTGGTGCTCATTTTTTTGTGTTGATTTGGCATGGAATTACCCCAAGGCTTCCTTATTAGCAGGGTCAAAGATTGTCTGAACAGATACTGCAATGCATAGTTCAGGCAGGTTTTTTGGGCAAATGATCTGTATGACAAAAACTCTTGCCACAGCTTCTTCCCATCTACTCCCATTAGATCTCCTAACTCAGTGATGGTAGCTGGGGTAGTAGCCTTTGATACATTCTGGGGATCAACATAGCCTAAGAGTGTTATGGTATGGACCTGAGGGAAACAACCACGTATGTTGTCAATCACTGCTGTTATGTACTGTGAAGGAGTTGTCTGAAATTGCTGATTTCAGCATCCCTTAAGGTATCTTCAAGATATTGCATAAAGCCTCCTTGGAGTGGGGAGTCCTTGAGTGCTTGCAGAGCAGACAAGGCCCCATCAAGGATCTGCTCCACAGAAAGCAGGTTGAGGGTAGCAATTTGGAAGCAGCGAGAAAGATGACCCAACACTGAAAGGATATCAGACATGAGCAGAAGTGCAATGAAGTTGGGCTTTGAAACTTCCAAAGCTAACCCTTGAGCTGTAGCATCACCCTCACTAGCCTCTTGCTCTATATTTGCCTTAACAGCTTTCAAACTCGGTCGCAGAGCATCCACTGTGATAACCATCGGGTTTCTGCAGCCCGCTTGAGTTAGGCTCATTCATGACCCGTTGCATCTCTCGAAGCTCAGGTGATACCAATGGCCCTTACCATCTCATTCATGGTCATCTCAGACTCATAATTGAGATTTTTGGCCTTGTGCAGCCTCCCGAGGGTATCATTGCCAAGAAGCTCACAGAAATCCTTTAACCGCTTCCTTGTCCACAGTAAGCGTGTCGGCTTCTTTGAGCGCTTGTGAAACCGTAGCACCCAGTGCAAGCCGACGTTCTCTCTCTCTATAGCCTGCTGCTGAAGCCTGGTGAGAGTCGGAGTGCTGATGCTGGACTAGCTTATCCGGGCGCGTACCTGTAAACGGCGACGTCACAAACACCGAGGAGCCGCTCAAGAGACCTGTTCCCGTTTTACAATGCAAACAGTAGACGCCATCGCCTTCTACAGTAATCCAAGGATGCTTGTTGCGCCACTTAGCAGCAGCAAACGATCTCCATGACACTACAGCTCCGCGGCGAGAGCTTGGAGTGCGAAGCACGTCCCATCCCCGATTGGAGGCGCTCGGTTCACGAGGCGCGGTTGGTATCGGCGATTCGACTGAAAGCGCTCGATGATTCAAAGCCTTCAGTGAAAAAGAGTGTCTTCTGGCCGGCAACTAACCTCGGTTTCTTAGCTTTGGGAGGCATGATCGATCTCAGCTCAAGCTAATAGCTGCGCAAAAACTACACGTGGTGCAATTAAGGGGCGTGGTCAATAATTTTATTAACCCTTTGGCTTCTATGAGCGCATATATGCGCGCTTAACATACCTTGCGGCTAACCGCCTCGCAGCACTTCACGACGCTAGCAGTAGCAACGATTGCATGCTAGTTTCTTCGGGCATGCCTTGACCTTTGTACTGATATATAGTTTATGAATATTCATTACTTCCTGTACGGCAAATAATTACCACAAAAAATGTAAACATTACAAGTGGCGCTAACGTGCAGCTGGCCCGCGTCATTGAAAGTTTCAACGATGTCGAATGCGCGATTATTCTACGGCTCGAGAAAGCAACCCGCCATAGCGCCTCCAGACTGGATGGTACGCAGTCAGGTACCCAAGGATGGCCAGGAGAGTGATGATCCTGACTGGGGTGGCGGGGAAGATGGTGATCTGTCAAGCAATAGCGACTGGTGTGACGATGGTAAGCAAAATGTTGCATTACAACAATAAATGCCATAGATATAGGCAGGCAAGACAACAACTTGTAACTAAAAAACTATTCTTCATGTCTACTTGAAGACTATGACTGGGGCAGCCCGACCAGTGCTGCAGAGCCGCCCACCACCCCAGCAGGTCCACCTACATCTGCAGCTCCGCCTACTCCTTCTGCAGTGCCAGATACGCCTCCAACACTGCCATCAGCAGGCCCGTCCTCATCCTCCAGCAGTTCCGCTATCTATAGGTACACCTGATGACTGTATATATGCTGTTCCCAGATAACCAGTGCTCACTCAATTGTTTGTAGCTCACGAGCATCCCCCTCTGCCTCCCTGCCTGGACCATTGCTGCGCAGCAGGTCCTCGTCATTGGCAGGTCGAGGCAGGAGAGGAGTCGAGTCACTGTCGCGGCAGTCTCCAGATAGCTCGCCATCCCCTGAGCGTCTACCTCAGCGCACACAATCTGCAGGGAAGAGGAAATGCTATAGGAAGGAGGGAGGCTCACAGCAGAAGAAGGGACGCACGGCTGGTGGCGGAAAAGGAAAGGGGAAGGCAACTGGCAGTGCAAAAGGCAAGGGGAAACCCAAGCAAAGAACCAGTGCACTCTGGAACACCACCGACCCTGCAACCACCTACCCAGAGTTCGACCATGAGTACGGGCCTACCATCGCCCTATCATATGATGCTGCCCCCACAGATTTCTTCACCCAAGTCTACCCACCTCAGCTGATCGACTTGATTGTAGAACAGACAAATCTCTATGCGGAGCAACGAGGAGTCACTGGGTGGGTAGACACCACGGCCAGAGAAATAGAGGCCTTCTTGGGGTTCGTGATGGCAACATCTGTGCACTCGGTGCCTCGCCTCAACAACATTTGGTTGAGCGACTGGATCCTCGGGGTTCCAGCACTAGCCGCCATCTTTCCCCGGTACCGATTCTGGCAGCTGTGGGCGAATCTGCACCTGGCCGACAACACTCTGGCCCCAAGTCGCACCGAGCCCTCGTTTGATCGGCTGTACAAGCTCTGGCCACTGCTCAACATCCTGGGGGACGCCTTCGAAGCAGCGCACGAACCATCACAGCAGCTGTCGGTGGATGAGGCGATGGTGCGATACAAGGGGAGGTCGTCCCTCAAGCAGTACATGCCGAAAAAGCCGGTCAAACGGGGGTTCAAGATCTGGTGCCTGTGTGACGCCAACGGGGGCTACCTGTAGAAGTTTCAAATTTACACAGGTATAAAAAACAGCATGGTAAAAATAAACATTCACGTACCTAACTCACTCACCTGTCTAAGTTGTCAACATCACTTGTTTTGCCCCTGAAACACTTCTCTAATCTCTGTCCATCCCGCCAACTAGGAAAAGAGTCCGAAACCGCTCCTCCTCCCGCTGGCGAAGGCTTGACATACAGAGTCGTCACAGATCTCTGTGAAAAATACTCCGGTAAAACCACACATGTACATACATGCATGCAAAATCTACTGACTCACAAGTCTCCTTCACCTACAGACAAGAACCATGTTGTCTACTTGGACAACTTCTTCACCAGCGTAAAGCTGGCGGAGGATCTTGAGGCACAGCGGACTTTCTGCACTGGCACCATCCGCACCAACAAGCTCCACGCCGTCCCTGAGCTCTTGGACAAGACCACACTGCGGTCAATGGAGCGAGGGGACTATATGGTGAGGACGAAGGGGACCATAGCGCTGACGGTGTGGAGAGACAACAAAGAGATCTATCTTATCTCAAATGGCTACCCTGTGTCTGGTGACGTCACTGTTCCGAGGAAGAGGAAGCAGGGTGGTGTCGTTCAGGAGATATCTTGTCCTCCAGCCCTACCAGGGTACAATAAGTACATGGGGGGGGGGGGGTTGACCAGAACGACCAGAAAAAATCCTACTACGCCATCAACCGACGGTCTCGGCGGTGGTGGCTGAGGATATTTTTTCACTTCCTCGACGTGGCGGTGGTGAACGCCCACTGCCTCTACTTGGAGAACAGACAGCAAGCATTCCATCCCCCACTTCTCCCGCAGCCTCCAATGGATGTCTTGGGTTTTCGTTGCGCCCTGATCCATTCCTTCTGCGACCAATTTACCGCGCGCAAGCCCACTGGCCGTCCACCGAGTGTTACTCGACCGCCAGCCGTTCTGAGCGGCAACCACAGCCTTGTGCACGTCAGTGCCCTTGGAATGGCGAGGGGAAGGTGCCACTACTGCACACTTCGAAAAGGTCGCCGCCAATCCAGCGCTGGAAGACCCAGAAGGCGCAAAGAAACTTCGTTTGCTTGTTCTGTTTGTCGTGTTCGTCTTTGCACAACTCCGTGTTACAGTCTGCACCATCGTTAGTTCTTGTACTCCCTTTATCTGTCTGTCCGTCTCTATAGCCTGTCTGTGTTCTTTTGAGCCATATTCTAGGCCACATCTACCTCCTATTACTCGTGATTCATAGAGATTCTACTCACTACCTAGTCTCTGCAATACTCAAACATGAAAATCACCTGATTTTACAGCGCGTGCACAAGTCACGTGATCAACACGTGTTGCCATGGCAACGCATTGTGCCTCAGGGGATTTCCCCTCAGGCATCTTCCCTTTAGTTAGCTATGTAGGCCCAGAAGGAGGCAGTAGTTTGTTGGATTGTTGGAGGTAAGCTCACACATAGTTATAATTTACTGAAAACTCGGAAGCCAAAGGGTTAACTAGTAATGCGAGTCTATTTTACGTTGCACCTTCAGACACCTCTATCAGTGTTTGGCTTGAGTTTTTCTGGAGAGCTAAAAAGCCACGAGAGCGCTTCCTGAACGTGAAAAAAAAGGGGTTAAAATTTATTCACGCTTCGCGCGGGGCCACGCTACGCGCACACTTCAGCTGCTTTGCAGCTGATCATCTAAAATGTGCCCTTCGGCCCGCGAATCCTGGCAAGAACACTGATGTACATGCATGCATGTTGCAAACGTGATTATGCTCCATTCGTTAGTTTAGCATTTTTACTACATGTAGCTACGATTCATATCCCTTTCATTCCTTCCACGCTTATAGGCCCCTCAGGTGCTCGTCGAAAACGCCGTATCACATGTCGGCGCCGGCGCAGGTCCTGATCGTGAAGCTGTCAAGACCTCAACAACTGGCCAAGAAAACAGCTCGGCAGCTGGCCAAGAAAGCCAAGAAAGCCAAGAAAGCGGCACCGCCGAGTAACCCCGGCATGCATAGCTAGCGTTAGGACTCCCACCATGGGACTCATCTTCAGCTACCCTTCCATTTTCTATATCTTTACCCTGAAATACCTGATGACTTTATTACCCCTGAATACTCCCACCATGGTCTCTCAAGTTTACATTTACTCCCATTTTTTTATATCCCTGAAATACATGTAATGATGACAAACCCCAAATTTCATGACTGATTAAATTTTTAAGTTTAAAATTCACTGACAAAAACTATAATAGTTTCTTACAAAAAGAAGTCATACAGAACCACAGTATGGCCTATGGTTCTCAGCCGTACACATAAAAGAAGTGGAAGATCACAACTAATGAGGGAAGACATACTTGTCCCCTTAATTGTAAACAGTGCATGCTGTAGAGGTGAAATTTCTATAAACGAAACCTTGAGGTGTTAGAGCAAATCAATGCTATTCTACACTGTCTTCAAAGTCGTATACATAAGCTGGTTGATAACCGCAGTATGTACTGATCTGCGCTACTTTTATGCTAGTACTAGTAAGAGAGTGAGGGTATAAGCATTAGCCAATGGCATGGCAAAGGGCCATGTCCAGACAGGTGCCAAGGTGAACTGTGGTCAGAGTGGAGTGGCATGTATTCATACAGTTTATTCCTGATTAGTTTCGCAGGCCACCGCACTTCCGCACCGAAGGAAGGTGTTCTAGGGAATTGCCATACTGGCGTTCGTCCCACCCCTCTCTGGAGTGCGGTCCAATCACAGTGCAGTATTTGGTCACATGATAAACAAGAATGCAATTAACAAAAGATTATGTAGGCATTCTGGGAAACATTTCTGCACAGCACTCTTCTGTCTCCCTTCGAGGTCTTGCAGCCCCAGCAAAGACTGAAAGCACGTGATGCAATCCTACCATTGCACCATTTGTGCTTGGACGAGCCAGCTAACGTGGTGATACGGTCCATCCCTGAGAATGAGCCAACCCTTGAGTAATAAGCCCACCCCTGAGAATGATCCCACCTGAGTATAAGCCCACCCATAAGTATACACCACTCCTGAGTGTGATGCCACCTCTGACCCACCCCATAATATGAGCCCACCCCTGAGAATAAGCCCGCCCCGAACCCACTCCTGAGTATGAGCTCGCCCCTGAGGATAACCCACCTTTGAGTATAAGCACACCTCTGAGTATATGCCTGCCCCTGACCCACTCTAAGTAAGAGATCGCCCCTGAGAATAACCCAAGATAATAATAAAAATAGCATGAAGATACATCAGTTCCCTGGTTCAGGCAGGCTCTAATTGTACTGCATGTGGCACTGTGGTCATTGGTCATAGAACCACCATCACATGAGCAACAGGGTAGTGCACTGGAATAGAGGTGTAAATTCATACGATTGCAGCTGTCATAATTTTTATCACACACTCACTGACACACAGAACATTCCTTAACTGGTGGGGAGCCTCAGGAAAAACACCAAATGTGTACATGCATGTACTGTTGTGGAAATTGACTTTCTCAGTCAGTGTTCTGGTAACACTTGTGTTCATGCTTTGTTTTTTAACTCAGTGTTGCATGACAATTCTTTTGTGGTCCACTGGTTACAGGGGCCTGTTCATTCTCTGTACACATCCACTCAGCTCACTCTTGCCAGCCACTGCCGCTTACATGGTATTTGTGTATATTTGTTTATTCAAGTTACCATACGTGTCCTGTCATGCAATTTCTGCATATAAATATATCACATATACACTGTAAGCTAACTGTGACCTTTATAACACCAGAAAATATTTCCTATAACTTTCCTCACAAGAACTATCAGTAAACTTCTTATTACATTTCCTAAGGAAACTTCAGTAGAAAACTTTTGGAGTTTCCTAATGAAATTTTCTGGTGCTATTTCTATGTGATTTCTTGCATAATGTTTCCAATAAGTATTAGGTAATCTTGAAATCTGTAGTTTCTGTAAAGTATCATGTCATAGGAAACCCAGAGCAATGAGATTTCTGGAAGTGTAACCCATCAGGAAATACACTACCGTAGACTCGGGTTATCAGGCGCACTTCGTTATGTAGCGCACATACGCTATCAGGCGCATGCTCGCTTCTTGGCCCAAAGCCGCAAAAACCTCATTAAGAGGCGCATGTTCCAATTAAACGAAATACGGGGCGAAGCAACTGCACAAAAAATTGAACAGAGACTGCTAGCAGCTAGCTAAGTGAGAGGATAACTTTCTAGGGATCACTTTGCAACCGCCCAGTAAGTTTCTAGCTAAGTCAAAGGCCTACAAAGGAAGTAACCATGCACCGATTCTCATTCGAGTTGATCGAGCACACTCTCATCTCCGACCGCTCTTCGCCGATATTCATCTACGACCGCTCTCTGCCAAGTTACATCGCCGACCGCTTTGATAAGCTGCGATTCCATTCAGTAGTCGCTAATCTGATACTGGTAACAGCAACAATTTTATGGCTAGCTACCGTAAATTTACCCCGATGACGTCATGAAAAACTAGGCGTTGTCAACCTTTAACCCTCACTATGTAGCGCACTTCATTATGTAGCGCATATATTTTTGCTAATGTCCCCACTAGCGCATGCGCTTGATAACCCGAGTGTACAGTATTTTTATAAGCTATACAAGAGGAATGAACTTCACCATGTAAGTTATAAGTTGCTACAACAACACGAGACACAATATTTGCAAATATTAAAAACTGATTTTCGTAGGAGGGTTCATACAGGTTTTGGCACCAGACTTCACATGATATGGTGGATTTGTAGCCAACTCACAACAGTAAAGAGGTAAAATTTGCTCTGTTCTTCAATTGTAGGCAAAGTAACTGTGAATGTGTGTTTTAACAAATGCCGGATATACACAGGACAAAGTTCACTATCAGTAGAGAATGAAAAATGTTTTGCAAGCACGTAAAGGTTAGAAGCTTTCCCTTCACTTTCGGAGGACGACTTACTTCACTGGTAGAAATGTGATGTTTCAGTTGATGGAATTACGAAATTGTCGCTAAAAAATAGGGATCGGTAGTGTGGATAAAGTTGGGAGTAAATCTGCTTTAGAACAGTGACACACTGGGAACCTAGGACAGTTAAGCTTACTAGTCTTGTGCCCTGACCGTTGCTAGAGAAATGATCTGGGCACGAGACTAAATTATTACGGATTACCAGTGGTGAATTTTCTTGCAAAATTCAAAAATGAATACTGATTTGTTAGAGTTCTTAGGCGAAACATTTGCCAAGGTTTTGACTAGGCTGCTAATCCAGAGCACTAAGAAAGATCAAGAGTGCTCGAGTTAAACAGGAAGAAAGCTCCTGGTTTGCTAGGTGAGTGTACTCAAGGCTAAAATTTGCTCGCCATTCCTTTAAGCTTTGATGAATGCTTGGAACGAGACCACCATGTGACCACTTAATACGGGCTATGTAGCTTGGCTGTCTCCACTCGTACTCCTCTACATGCTTTGCTAGGGGGTGGGGGGGGGGGATTTAGAATAGCAAAGCCTTCTAGAGAGTATACCCCACTGAATTTTTTTTACAATAACTTCTGGTCAATCGTGACATAACTTTTCAACATTTTGAAAGAAATCCCAGCTTCCCCCCCCCCCCCACACACACACTGTTTGAGAACCTGACATGTACATGCGATGCTAGATGTGTGGTGGGAAACTATTGGGCTATAGGGCTGTTGGGGTGGAGGAGGAAACGAAGGGTGAATTTATTTCAGTCTATGGGGTACTTTTTTATGTACTTAGAATGAATTTTACTCAAGGCAGTGTTCAGATGATTGATACTACCATTATCGTACTGATCGTACAACTCTGAGTAGTTCTGAAACTGAGGGAGAACCAGATGAAAATGATAGGAGTGTACGAAGCCCATCCGTTATTCCCAGGTTGCCAAATATCCCAGCTTCCAAAAACGTTGGACAGCTCCCATTTAGTGTATCACAAGGGAAGGACTCCTCTGGGTCAGGAGCAGCAACAACCCTGGCTCAGGGATTGAGCAATAGTTTGAACTCTCCCCTTGCTCGTCCTGGTGCCTCCGATGGTCGATATAGCAGATCAAGGTCTCTTGCCTTTATTATCGGGAGTTATCACCCCTCTCTAGTGGTACTGGTGGTCGAGATAGTGAGTTATCTCCCCTCTCTCATACCGGTGGTTGAGATCGTGAGTTATCACCTCTCTCTTGTACTGGTGGTCAAGATTGTGAGTTTTCTCCCTTTTCTAGTCATACTGGTGGTCTAAATGGTGATTTCCATTCACTACATCCGCCCACTTCTGGTGATAAGTTGCCCACCCTTCCATGTTCTGATGCACCAAGATCAGAGTTGTCTGAGATTCTCTCTGAGTCAAAAAAAAAAACCACATCGAGACTGGAACGGATTGAAGACAGGCTTGAGAAATTTGAAGATGAACTCCCAACTAGGAGTGCATCATCCTTGATCTCAGTTTAAGAGGAAAGTTCCTACAAAGGTTCAGATGAGTGTTTTCTCGTGGTTAGACGCAATTATTTATGAATTAGTTTCCCATTTTTAGCATCTGGGGCAGGTGTATAAAACCATAATCGAGGATGATGAGAACTTGAATTTGATTGGTACAGTGGACCCTCACTTGTGCGGACCCCGAATATCCGGCTGCTTGGATTAGCTGTTGATTTTCTAATTAATGCCCACATTGTACATGTGCATGCAAAGTGGCTAGTTCTTCATAGTGTTTAGTGAAAAAAAGCATACCATTGTCTCCCTGGAGACCAAACTAGCTATTCTAGATTGTTTGGAAAAAGGAGAAACTCAACCCTGCTCGCTAACGAATATGGAATCGGAAAGTCTACAGTTGCCGACACAAAGAAAAGCAAAGAGAAAATTCATTTGCCGCTACGATGGGCAGCTTGGGCATGAGTAAGAAGCGCAAGGTGATGCGACAAGCTGACAATGATAAACTCAACCAAGCTCTCTTCGTATGGTTTGTGCAGAAACGAAGCCAAAACCTACCAGTAAGTTGTCCTGTTTTGTGTGAGAAAGCTAGGAGTATGCGTGCACAGATCCACACGGAAGAGTCTGTGCCGCCTTTCAACTCTTTACCAACCAATGACGCATATATGCGTCATGAGCTCCCATAAGCCAATAAGAATTTATATAGGGGTTTTAATACTAGGCGTTAATACTTTGTACAGGCTTTTCTGCTTCTTTAAGCTGTTTCTTATGGTTGGTAAAGGGTTAATTGAAGTGAGCAGAGGTTGGCTTTGGCAATTTTGCATCCACCATGGTGTCAGACAGCTATCCTTACAAGGAGAGAAGCTTTCTTTTGATACTACTGCACTGGAGCCTTCTAAGGAGCAGCTGCAAAAGCTTTTTTATAGAGAGGGAGAACCTTACACTAGAAATATTTACAACTGATGAAACGGGCTTGTGCTATAGGATGCTGCCTAATAAAACCCTGACTGCTCGATCCAAGAAAGAAGCAGCTGGCATGAAAAAGTGGAAGGAGAGTGCCATTTTCATGGCTTGTTCTAATGCTATGGGATCACACAAGCTCCCATCAATGCTTGTCGGCAAGGCTGCCAACCCGCACTGCTAGCAAGTTAACAGAAGTGCCCTACATGTCGTATGTTATTCCAAGATAAATGCATGGGTAAAATGGGACCTCTTTAATGATTGGTTTCACAAGCAATTTGTTCCGGCTGTCAAGAAGCACATGAGGGAGAAAAACTTGCCAGTTAAAGCTTTACTCCTGCTTGACAATGGCCCTGTCCATCCCAATTCAGCCGGTTTAGTGAGCCCGAAGGGAGACATCAAAGCAATGTCTCTTCCTGCTAACACTGCCTGCAAATGGCAAGAGGCATTCCTCAAGCTAGATATAGACCAAAATTCAGGTAGTGCAAGCCAAACGAGCTCCTTTATCATCGGTACAGCTAGCTGAAATTGGCAAAAACCTGGAACAAAATGTCACCTTTTTTTGCAAAGTAAATCATCAACTCACAACTACCTTCGTTTGCTGTAGCTTGGCCTTCAAACCTCCAAAAGCTGCTATATACTGCAGTTGCATAGTAATGTATGACGTAACATATTGTGCGCGTGCTCCGGCTGGTAAAAAAGGTGAAACCAAAGATAGTGAAACATTATGCGAATGTCTCCAAAACTGAATGCTGCTTTGTTTGCCCTTTTAAATCGTACATGCAGAAGTTGCCCAGCGGATCGCCCAAACAATGCCTTCTATCTGCAGCCTCTCCAGAAACCAACCCCAGATTGCTGGTATTCAGCAAGACTCCTTGGTCACCACTCCCTAGGGTAAACTGTCGCTCGTCTTTGCAAAACTCCAGGCATTTTTAGGATTCAAAACGAATCATTCACTGCGAGCCACAGCTGCCACCAGACTTTACCAATCTGGTGTAGACGAATAGCTAGTCATGGAGAGGACTGGCCATCGATGTGTGGAGGGCGTTAGGAGCTACAAAAGAACATCTGATCAGCAATCTGAGACCCTATTTGACACCTTGAACTGCTCATGTTCACCTTTAACTCGTGTGCATCTGTAACCATTCATCTACAAGTTTAACAAACTAGAATGACTGCCTACAAACACAGCAAACCAGGAGCATATATTACTGCAATACACAATGACTTTATCTCATGCTATAACAATCATTACAATCACTGTGACAATCAATACTCTTGGCAAAAACATGTTTGGGGTAGCTAGACAGTCTATACCCTAAAGGATGGTTTCTATAATGCACATACCGTAGACTCGGGATAATAAGCACCGGTGCCTATTTTCGAAATTAGTAGCCTGAATGGGTGCTTATACTTGTGGGGTACTTTGACTCGCAATATATACAATCGTAGTACGCTCCTTGGAGCACGGTACTAGCTGACTTTTATACTACACGTATGAATAGGCTTATGGGTTTAGCACAGATTGTCTTATATACTGAGTCTGTGACCACACAGCTGGCAAGAAGCACTCAAACTACTGTGAAGAAGGCGGTGTTCCTGGACAAGGTGGCCTTAACTTAAATGAATTCAATTGGACTACTGACCTTCTGATCAATCATAGTTGCACGTGGCGCACACTTGCACTTTCTAGTTCTATACTGCTCTCAGCTACTAGCTAGTATAGGCAGAGGCTTCCAGCTGTAAAAGGTGCTCTTTTCCTGGTAAGTGCTGCAGGTATATAGAGGCTATGAGTGCCTATTCATGTAGGGTGCCTATTCTTGTACGGGTGCTGATAATCGGGATATAGTTGTTGTAATCTATTTGGGTATTTATATTCATAGGGTGCTTATTTTGTATGGTTGCCTATTATCCCGATTCTACGGTAGGATTCTATGAGAATGGAAACCGTCTTGCATCGAATCACATTTCAGCATTTAGTATAGATGTGTTCTAAGATCTGAAATCATCAACAGTTCTGTTGTAAAATTCCTGCCGAGTTAGTGGCACAGTTGTTATTGCAACCACACTACACTACTTTATGTGTAGCTGCCTTCATCGTCACATTTGGCGATGAAAAGCTTAGCCACTTTCTGTCACTATTGTGCTGTATAGATTGTAACCAATGGCCCAGTATTTCTGCAGGGGCTCAAATATATGGTTGCCATTGAATTCTACTTTTGAATACTTTATTACAAGTACACAGTCTCATTCCCAGCCCTATACATTAGAAAGGTGGTCTGGTTCCCAGTATATTAACCGCAGCATTACTTCACCGGTCCCAGATCTGGACCACAATGTGATTGGCTGATGATAGCTAGTATTATATCACCAAACAGAATATCCGTAGTGTCCATGTGGATACTGTACCTTAACTGTGACATTCGTTTGGTATTATAACACTGCCCCAATTTTGAATGTACAGGGCACCAGACCATAGATAGTAGAGTAGAAGGAAAGGGATTGGAAACTTCATTAACACGTTTGCTATAGTGTACACATTTTATATGTAACTTATGGTGTGCACATGCGTGTTTGGAATTTCTCACTTCTACGTGTGATTTAAAGCATGAAGCAACCTTATGGTATAGAGGACAAGAGAACTGTCTGAGAAAGGAATTGGGGAGGAGGAAGAGACAGAAGTGTTCTTACACTGAATCATGGAGCAGATGAAGTCACAAGAAGGTAGGACATGTGATTTGTGTAGCCATTATGGTTTGTATTGCATCCATAGGGCATACACTCAGGTATGAAAGTGAAGGGTTCGGTGTTAGCTGCCATTAGGGAGGCTTTCTGTACCCATAACTACTAGTGGAAGCATAAAATATTATGTTTTACTAGATTTTCTGAATCTCCTAGGCATGATATCTGTACTTGGATACAAAAGAGCTGGATTAATTGAGTTTGAGAGAATTTACGGTCACTTTCATGTGAAAATATGGCTACCAATGAGAGGATACTTTCCGTACCTCTTGATGCCCCTACAATAGCATTGGGGTACAGTTTTCCACATTTTTCACAACTTCCATTGTAGTTATCTGTACTTCAGTAGGAAATTGCTTGGTTCCACTGGCATACATGGAATTACACCACTCTACATCTACCACGCTCGAAGCTAGTCCAGTTGTACTCACATAATGCCTATATGTTGTGCTATGCAATAGTTCAGTATTTTGGCCATTACACACAATCAACTTAACTCTTTCTGCTCTTTTACTGTCAGATGCCAAATTAATTCATCGAAAGAGGTATTACCTGAAGTCTACAGCTCCACCGCAGACCTTATAGTCTCCATCCCACTCGAGAAACTCAGTTCTCCATGCAGTTGGTAGCTTGATAGTATCAATTCCATTGACCCAGTACTAGCAAGTCAGAGTTCAAGCTATTACCAGTCTAAATGACAGTGCTACTACTACCCATGCACTGAAACAGAGCTAGGCCCATGGTCCTGGAACAAATCAGGAGTTTGTCTTGGAAATTATATGGAAACGACAAAGTGCCTGAAAGTGTCTGATGCCCTGACATAGTCTGTGACTGTTTTCGACAAAGAAACACTAATAGAAGTACTAGATGTACATGTATAATTTTGATTTGTAATATGGCTGTTGAATAAGACTGACTATATATATATGAGCTACATCATTAGGAATAGGTTTAGTTACAAGTACATGAAGCCACGCAGTTACAAACACGCATAGAAAGTGTTAATTAGGTGTGAACGGGTAGTTTCCAATCCCTTTCCTTCTACTCTACTATCTATGACCAGACCCACCTTTCTGACGTTGACCTTGGCACGAGACTATCCAGTACAACGACCCTGTACAAACCTCAAAGCAACTACTTTTTGATTTGGCCATGACCTTTTCCTTACAAAGTTTACAATCAGGTGTTTTTAGATTATAAGAAATTGAACATTGCTAATAAAAATGATCAACTCACTCCTACCCACCATTTTACACCAAATCAGAAGACATAAGACTCAAATTCAGCGTTTACACTTGTGTTACAGTAAACGTGGTAAGCACACTTCAAAACTAACAATTAACTGGCTAAACCTGGAGTATTCATAGTGGGTGAACAAGATAAATATGGCCTTTACCAACCATAAGAAACAGCTTAAAGAAGCAGAAAAGCCTGTACAAAGTATTAACACCTAATGTGACCGGATTCGCGAAAAGGGACCACATTGTGCAAATATTGATTTTGAGTTATAAAGCATTTTAGTGACCCAGGTATGTTTTCAGCCAAAGTACGATTTTGGCATGAATGGGTCCACAGGACCTTAGGCTACAAGAAACTGAAGTATGAAGCCTGGCTCTACTGCCATTAGGGCGCTATAAGCCCAAACTCACGGCCATATTATCGTAGTAAGTTAGTATACGAAACGCATTGCTTTGTGTGTACTGCGGATTTTGATTTCGTTTGAACGTTTCCGGTGCTGATCTCGCGAACAGGAAAGCACAAGCACGTGCTGTGCACTAGCTCTAACAAGCAGCACTCAAACTCGCGCTCGACCTGTCAGATTATTGAGCTTAATAGTCTACAGCTTCCGGGCGTTTTACTTGTGCAATGCATGGTGGGGACAGCAGTCATATTTTGCCGCCAGCAGCTGGAAACTCCTACTACATTCAAGCGGCATCTTCAACTCTTCCGTTGCTCCAGGTAGTTTAGATCTTGTGGACGGTGCTGGCCTATAGTACTAGAAACCTGAATATACGTATCTTCATAAGCAAGACCTACTGCACTGGCAATGGTGTGACATAAATGAATTAATGACTTCGTAGAATTAACATTTTCTTGTACAGTGTGCCATGAAGAGTACAGCTATTAATGTTGCTTACCAGTTGCCTGTTGTTGACCTTACTCGGCAACAGTGCCCACACTCAGTTCTCAGAAAGCTAAGGCATATTTTTATTCACTGAACATTGTAAATCGTAAGAAGGCGGAGTTTGTTGTTCAGACGCTTTGAATGAATGACCAATTTGCATTGCTTGATAATTTAAAGGCCAAGTTGAAGGATGAGTGCAAAGACAAAGTAGCTGCCAAGATTGACCAGTTCGGGTATATTGAACCATGGCATGGCCTTAGAGGTAAACAAAGGTGGCTTGACAGTGATGAAGATTTAGAGGAAATGTATGTGAAATTCCGTGGAAAGGAGATCACATTATGGTGTTTCGGAAAAGATGAAACCCCCATAAATGACCACACTCACCTGATAAGAAAAACCAGTCTAAAAAGTACCTCAATCTGGTCGTTATGAGTTTACTAGAAAAATGACTGAGGTGGAATATATAGAGCTGAAACAGTGGGAAAAGCATGAAGGACAATATACGGAAGAGCAGTTAACTCATTGCACGCCGTAATTACGTCACGCGCGTGATGCTCCACGCTATAATTTCTACAATAATGGCGTACTAAAAGTTTTAGCTCAGTGTTTGGCTATTTTTGTGCTTACCAAGTCAAGTATCCAGCGAATTCTGCGTTCTACTTGTTAGAAGACTATCGGATACAGCCATTGAAGGCAAAAAGGGCGGCGGATTGGATCCAAGAAGGGCTTCAGGAGCGATAACCGGATACACGGTAAGTTCGATACGAAACTGTTGTCTTCACGCTCAGGCGGCAAAGAACGATGGTCCTACTGAAGCTCCCGACTCTCCCCTGAACCAGTTACTATCGTATCCGCCAGTGAAGTTGACTACAGAGCCCAACTAACTGCGTAGCAATGTAGGTAGCCATAGCTAGCCGTCTTGATCGGTTGTATATTTTGCCGTATATATCCGTTCTATTACAGATTAGATCGACTTTCGGCACACTTACATCATTATTAGTAATCACTCTATTCAATTTTATGGCTAATAAAGGAAGGGGTTGCCCCTCCTGGCCGTACAGATAACTTGCCGTTTCTAAAGCCACTATAAAGCCACTATAGTGGCTTGTGGCGTAGCGGAAGGATTACGTAATATCCAGTTAAGTGGCGTACGGCGTGCAATGAGTTAAGGGCATGGGCTCATCTTGTTCAACTTGAAAAACACACTTTTATGGACGTCCCTGCCGATAGACCTTTTTGGAGAGCCTTCTCCTGGAAAATGTGTCCAGATGTGGGGTCAGTGTGTTGACAAGCTCCTGAAATGGCACGAATTACTTGAAAAAGGGGGCATTAATCAGCGACAGTACGATGATATAAAGGCTACAGTAATGACCCAGATACACAACAAGCATTAATAAACTTTTCAACATAGTCGTGCAGTGAAATAATTATACATATCGTGGTGAAAGTTAGTAATGATTGTACTACCATGTGTTGGCAATATTGACACTGTGATAACTCAGTGTATTCAATGTTTATGTATACCCAGAGTCTGAAATCCATGCGTTGCAATGTTCTGAGGTTATAGCATCAAATCCTGCTTTAACCAATGCACAGGGGTTAGGAAATGCATCTCTGATGTCTTCATGTTTCTTGAGGTAGCTTTTAACATACCCAAACACGCACTCAGTTGGATTGTAAACTGGGCTATATAGAGGCAGGAATAGTAGTAGAATGCCTGCTTCTTGAAACAATGTAGTAACAGCTGCAACATGACATATCGAACAGTTGTCCATGATAGCAACTGACATGGGACTGCAGCCATGTTGCATCTGAGGGATCAATGTTCCTCGTACAAGTCAAAAAATATATCTCCATTTACAGTCCCAGTTGTGAATTCAATGTCTTAGATTCCTTCACATGACATAGCAGCTATACCGTCTGTATTCTATTATTACGCAAGAAATTGTGATTCTAGGAATTTATCATGAATCTAATGTAGCGCAAGTCCATCATTAATTATTTTAAGCTGAATCCAATCTAACGCAAGAGGTGTACAACTCCAGGAAATATACTTTGTAAATTGCATTATAAACTATTAGCTAAAACAACTGTTACTCAGTGAAGTCACAAATCCTCTGAGTCTTCACTAAATGGCTCTTCTGAGTCTTCCGGGTCTTGCCACCTATCAAAATTCTGGTGAAACCTCAAGCTTACCTCTTGAAAAAACTTGCTTCTTTCAAAGTGACTAAACCACTCATTTACAACGCATGATCTATAATCTAGCGCAAGAAATTCTATTGCAGGATTTTTCAATGGATCTAATTTAGTGCAAACAAAACTGAAATTAATTTATTTGCTTGCGTAATAATAGAATAAAGACGGTAACTGAAATTCTTTGGCCTCGCACCAGTAGAACCCTGCTGACTGTTCTTTCGCCACAAATGAAATGGCCGTAGGTTCGCAGGCAATCCTTGCTATTACACCCCCTCTCATCAATCCAAACCAGCATATCCCTATTTAAGAATATAACATCAGCTATGAATTTTCCTTGAAGATTATCATTCCTTTGACTGGCTACATGCTGGATTCGTTTTCTTGTAAATCCATACCTTGAAAGTAGTTTACACAGAGGTGATACAGACACCTCTGTACCACTAATCTCCTGTATCTTACTGCACATTTCACTAAGCTGCATGGTTGGATTGGCAAAGACTAGCCCCACAACATACAGTTCATGGTGATCATTCGTCTTCCTCAGTTCCTTTCTTTTTGGAGCTGGTTTGGATTTACCTCACCAGTATCTTCAAACCTCTTGAAAATATTGTGAGCTGTGCCAGCAGACAAGCTCAAGTTAGAAGCAATGGCTCTTAGGGTCAGATGAAGTGCAAGGCGCTGCCAGACAACTGTCCACCTTAGGTCAACAGAGTTAGCAGTCTTTCTTCCAGGTTTTTTCGACCTGACTTTGAATTTCCCGCGCTGATCGGTCGCACCATCCACAATTAATTGCATAAAACCATACGCAGAACAGAACGCGGAAGACAGATACCAGATACCGTGTTCAATTGGAATCAAAATCAGCAGTACTAGACGCTGTTACAGCAAGCGGTACCTTTTTACACAGTCTGCTTAGCATCCTTCATCTCTCTCTTCTCTCTTCAACATACCAGAGTCTCCGTTTGCCGTAAGTAAGGCGGCTAGGTGGGTGAAGCTACGTACTAAGTGCATTCATGATACGGATAGTACACGGAAGTACGAAATACCATATATAGCAACGTCAAACCTTGTGATTACGCGAAACATTAGTTTTCGTACTGTGTTAGCGTTTCGGGCTGTATCTCGGGAACTGAGAGTCCGATCGACACCAAATTTCGAAGACAAACCCGCCAGAAGGTAAACTGAGGCGTAACTCGAAATCGGTATCTGTGGTTAGTTTAATAGTGTAGGAGGCTAATCAACTTCAGTGCAAAATATTTTGACCCATAAAAAAATAATGGTGTCTAACCCTGGCTCTGTGATGACGCAACCATTCCATTTCAGAACTTACAACTGAAAGACGCACTAATCTTCTCTGGACTTAGACGGAGCAGTGCAACTCTGTTGAGTGATCGTACACGACTAAGAGCCACATAAGCAATCCCTTACTCAGACACATGTGGCCCCAGTCAATCACTGCAGCAGCTAAAGCATCAGCTGCTACAGGTTTAGCTACTGACGTTGACTAGCAATGGACTCGACTAGCAATCCCCACGATGTCCCACCACAGAACCTTCCTGGGGATGAATATATCGCTCTGGTTACTGGGACTACTCCTACTGCAGCCGGATGAGTTTACCCCCATGGCAGTGCGCACTTCAAGGAATGGCAGACCAGGCTGAGCCAGAGTGTATTGAAATCGATGTAAGTTGACAAACGACTAATTCCAATTAATGCCCACCTACTTAGTTAACATCTCCGTGACCATTATTACCTGCAGTGTGCCTCACAGAAGCTCCATAGCCACTAAAATGAGCATCCCAGGTATCCCTGCTCGTTATCGCTACTTGGTCGAAGGTGACAACCCTCACTGGAAAAAAAATTTTCATGTAGAGCCACTCAAGAGATCCAACAAGTCTACAGCAATTGATACTACGAAAGAAGGGCCGTTAGAGCTTGTAGGAATGAGAGGTGGAAGACGTTGGTTATATCTCACCGGGACAGGCAAGCAGAATATTTTGCAAACAGATGATGACTTGAATTAGATGTATGAAGAGTACAGAAACAAGCGGGAAATCCTACTGTGGTGCCATGCTATCTCTGAATAAAACCAAGGGAGACTCAACAGAGAAAAATAATCTTAAGTCTGGAAAGCATAGTCGATCACTTGGCCATTGTGATACCCAGAGTGCACCTAGCACAAAACGGGAAGCATGCCGACAAAAGATTGATGATGTTGAAAGCATTGTTTTAAAGCTCAAGGAGAAACATGATACAAAATACAGCGTTGAACAATTTAGTGCATGGGTACACATGACTCAACTCGGTAATAATTCTTCCTTTGAAGCTCCTCCCGACCTTCCGTACTTTGTAAAGCGTCGTCAGAGTACAGCAATGCACAGCAGGGCAGTTCATCTTCATCTGTACAACTGGGTAGCTCATCCTCATCTACACAACAGTCACCAAACCAGACCTGTGATCGTTCTCCTGGTAAACGTATCCACCTTCGCACTGAGTGTAGTAGTCAGCTAGATTGTTGGCATGCTCTTCTTGAGAAGGGTGGGATTAACCTCAACCGGTACAAAACACTGAAGAAAACTATTTTTAGCGACATGTTTGGAGACTCTCAGAAGTAGCTATAACGATAGACCTAACCCTAGCTACAGACCTCTTCTGGAGATGACAAGTATTATGCAGTCGGTTGGTTTCACTGAAAGAGTTCAGCTGCTTTCTTGCATACGCCACTCAGCCACATGTATGACGACTGATCAGGGTGCAGAGGAACGATGTCTTAACCCAAACTGAACTTGTTCATTTAGAAACCACACCTTATGATGCGAAGATACCCATTGAGGTGTCTCCTGCAGTCCAGTGATATGTGCCACCACTATCTTTTCTTTATTTATTGAAGTGGTACCTGCTGCGCCCTTTGTGAAAGTGTCAATTTGTTCTTTATGTTATGTACCCAACTCCTTGTCGCTGAAATTCACCCGTGGACTGTTGGTATGGAGCAATAATTATGCGGATGAATATTTGCCATTTCTTCTTTCCTCCATTTACATCATCCTGGGTGAAGTAGACTTTGCTTACCCACTACCACCCATAAGAAACAGCTTGAAGAAGCAGAATTGCCTGTACTAAGTATTAACTCATTGCATGCCACGGGCCACTTTATTGGCCTTTACTAACGCTTCCGCTACGCCACGGGCCATTAAAGTGGCCTTAGAAACGGCAAGTTCATTTAGCGGCCAGGAGGGGAAACCCCTTCCTTTATTAGCCATAAAATTGAGTGCAGTGATTACTAATAGTGATGTAACTGTGCCGAAAATCGGTCTACTCAGTAATAGAACGGATATACACGGCAAAATATACAACCGATCAAGACGATTAGCTACGGCTACCTACACTGCTACACAGTTAGTTACCCGTGCAAAAAATTTCACGACGAAGAGCGCTGTAGCGTGCTTCCTGCGCTTGGGCATGCAACGGCGCAGCAAAGCGGCTTCGGGCGTAACGCGGCAGCGCACACGCTTTGAAGCGCGACGCGCAGGGCGTGATGCACCGGCGCCGGCGCGCGCCCGAGGCACGGTACGTCGGCGCCAAGGCGCGATTTGGTAGGCGCGCTCCTAACTAGTACTAAGGCGCAGCTTGGCAGGCACGTACATGTACGGATAACGAGTCAATACCAAGAACTGAAAAAGTCAATCACAAGAAATCTTGCACGGAAAGAGGACAACATACGTTTTACAACGAACATCAGTACAAACACACTTATAAGAAATGCTCTCTGCTTTTATGACAGTAGCTATACTACATCTTGTGACAACAGGATATATAATACCATTTAAAATACTAAAATCAAGTGGCAATTGAAAATGTTCAACAGCCTGTTCAGTTTTAAATTCATTAATGGTAGCAAATGGTATGCCATTAATAACAAAAAAGAATATAATCTCTCCAAAACGTAGCTGCTCAGTAGTTATACTGTTGTAAGCAACTGTATAACTATTTCGTTTTTTGACTCGCCCATACTTCCGGGAATAAAAAATTTCTGTGCAGAGTTGTAAGCGATAGAATACTTGTATTGTGCTAGGAACTCCTTGAATACCATGCCTATTGAGTTGCATTCTCATAGTGGATGTCACTTGAATGATGGAAACACCACCGACAATTGAGCATGCAGTATTGGGGATAATTTGTTTCTTCAACCTGTGAATGGAAAGAATGTTAATATGAAGCAAAACACCTCACAATACACATTGACTGTTGTTCACCTTTTCTGTCCAAAGAGCACATCAGACACTGACCGTATTCTTAAGCTTTTTGCTGGTACTTTAATTGAGGGAAGAACTTGTGTCATGACATACGAAAAAGCCATCTGCAAATGCAAAACATTATAATTATAAGTATACAATGGACTCGTGGCTGCTAGCTATTTATATGTGAAGGTAGTAGCAGTGGCTAACTAGGCAATGGTACCTGGCTATTAACTTTCAAGGCTATCAGGCGCTTGTAGTGAGCAATGGCAGCAAAGCGGCAGGAGGAGCGAGCAAGAAATCGACTCATTAAAGGTTCGCCAAATAATTGGAATATTAAATTTCTAAGCAGTTTATTAATGAATCATAGCGTAAGACTAGCCTCGTTCATAGGATGTACTCCGCACCTTTTGCGAGCGGTAAAAGCTGGGGTGTAGGCTTGGCCCGGGATTACGGTTGTAGATGCTGGGAGGGACAGTGTAAAAGTTGTCACGGAGTTGTGACACACTTTAGAAATCTGTTCATACATGGTACAGATTTATACTTTCTCGTTCACTGGCTGGACGAAGAGGATTCAGACTCCGAGAAGCTATTTGACACTCTACCATCTTCAAAGATAATTAGTGATTTGGATGTGGATGTGCTGAATCTGGACACTGGTACTCAGTGTAAAGCCCTGTTTGATGGAACATATTATGATGTTGAGATTGTTGCTAAAGGTGAGTCAGTGTGTGCAAGTTCTAGCATGCCTGTTGTGTCAGCCACTTATGGGTGTTCAGTTTACATAATTGTTACATAATCAGCTTTGATGTTGCTCTTTGAAAGGCAGCAGTGCACAATATGCCACATACTAAGCCAGTAAAAAATATGCACCTAATTTATGTTGACTGTAAACCTGCAGGGAGGTATGCAGACATGATGCAGAAATTACAGACTCTCTCCCAGCCGAGCAGTAGCACTCTCCCACATGCAACACATTGCACCACTAACACACTTTCCCAACTGCTTGTCAGCACTACCCCCGTTCCCAGAACAGAGCCCAATGCTTGCACTCTCCTTGAGACACAGCAGCAGCCCACCACTAAGTCTGTTCCTCAGCTGCTTGCCAACACGAACCCTCTCCGCCAGACAGAGCCCAACACTAGTGCTCTTCTTCAGTCACAGCCCAGCACTAGTGCTATTCCGCAGATGCTGCCTAGTAATCCCCTCCCTCAGACACAGTCTGGGAATCCCCAAAAGAATCTGAAAGCAACCTCAGGTGGTGAGTGCAGTGCAGTGCAGTGATATTTGTAACATAGAATTTTTTCTGAATGAGGTAGCGATTGTATCAGAGTATCTAAAGCATAAGGTGTACGTTTCAGTAATGCATTGGATTTGTAATTCATAACTAGCATTATTGTTACAGCAGGTACTAGGTGAATGCAGAGCATTGTGGGGCGAGCGTGAGCGAGTACATGCCTGAAGATGCTATAGCGCGTGATAATTTTGAAACGTGTGACAACAATCGGTGAAATAGGCATGCCAACAATTTCACGAAAGACCATGCACGGACGCACAGGTGTACACTAAGGGGGGGGGCTCGCTCACGCTCGCCCCAATTATTGCTGTGCACATAAGAATGTGACAATTGTTACAAGATCTTAACTTTGCAGGTAAGAAGAGAGCAGCAGGCTCAAAGAAAGGTTTGCCATAACATTCTTTGTAAATTCATATTATGCTACCTCATAAACACTTGTGTTGCCTGAAATTGATCACCCCATACTTAATGTACATTACCATGGAGACCACTTTTTCCCACACTTATAGCACTCAAAGGAGGCCACATACAGGGATCATTGCTATACCAATGCATATTAAATCAATTAAAAGTCAGTTTGAGTGAAGGGTTAAAATCCTCAGCTTCCCCTCAGACTTTAAATTCCCCTCACCCAAACTGACCTTTTAACTATTACTTATTCTGTCCAGACAGCAAGCCTAATTATAGTTGCTTGTACTAGTACTGTACATGTAGTTGTATGGGTACTTGAAAGGCATGGTGGCTTCTTCTCACAACTGTGAAACAGTTAGTGGGTCTGATAAGTATTACTTAAAGGTCAGTTGGTGGTGAAGCTGATGATTTTAACCCCTCACCCAAACTGGCCTTTAGCTGATTTAATGTACTTCGGTATAGCAATGATCCCTGTACGTGACTTTCTTTGAGTGCTATATATGCGTGGGAAAAAGTGGTCTCCATGGTAATGTACATTAAAAGCTGTAGTCAAGAAAAGTTACTCCTTTGGGAATACATACAACTGCCCTACAATACAAATTCTATTCACATTGACCTTTACTAATATCAATGTATTAGCCATTGCTGTATAAAATTCAATGCTAGTTTGTTTATATAGTTTTGTTACTTCTGCACAGCGACTTATTTGTTTCGAAGTGTTTGTATATCATGTGACCCTATATGAACTGCAGTTGTAGATAGTTGTTGTTCCTGTAATAATCGGGTATTTAAGAAAGGAATGCCTGAGGAGCATAAATTCTTTGAACATGCTATGCTATCATTAATTTTACTTTTAATTTGTACTCACCTAATTTTCATTTACAGCTGTAGGCTCTCCAGCAAAGCGCCAGAAAAAGTCTGCTTCTACATTGGAATCAGTGGTATGGTTTAAGTAGACTACAAATGATACAATTTACATATTGAAACCTCTTGTTCAATTTCATGTTAGGAAGCAAGAAAGGAAGCATTGGCTAGTAAAAAAAGAAAAGAGAAGGCCAAGGCTGCTGCTTGCAGTGAGACGACAGCAGAAATTTGCTTTGTCTGAGTCGCTAGATAAAGATACCAGCTCGTTGACAGGTCCACTACATGAACCTATCACAACCACTCTCTCTTCAATTCCCGTTACCTCTTCCGAAGTGATTGTGAGATCTCCAAATCCGACGCTGACATTTTCAAACCATACCTTATGCACTGACCAAATGCAAGATCAGCCATGTCCACTAGGCCCTGGACTTGCATCCTCCAATCGTGACTTTCCAGGGTGGTACCAGCAAGGAAGTCCAGATTTCAGCTGCAGTTCAGCCCAGGATTTTGTCACCCCTTCTCCTGGGCATCGACCGAACATGTTTACTTCCTCCCACCCAGAGTTTCCCAAAAGCAAATTTTGCCTGCCAATACAGGGTTTCCATTTTCCCAAGACGTCTGTCCTTCTCCACGATATTCTGACACATCGAGCCGTACATGTAACTATTACAGTGAGTCCCCATCATCTCCTGCCTTATTCGGACTTTTTTCCCCACGATCTTCAGTGGAGCGTGACATGGTAAGTATTAATAGACTACAAGTTTTTGGATATATGAACTGACTACTTATTAAATCTTTCTCCTTTTCTAGGATACCACCAGCCTAATCCTGAATTTGCATCGCTGCTTGAAGACTGGCTTATCAGCCTTACAGGCAGACTTTAAGGCTGAGATAGCCACTCTCACTGCTGCCGTTTCCAGTCTTAGGGCCGAATCACTGATGCGTAGGCATCATCGCAAGGTGTGACATTTAATTAGTACTTATACCATACTTAAGTCATTCTGTCCAATCAGCTTACAGTATTCGAGGGCTATAACGGTTCATATATCCCGTGCGCATACGTGATGTAGGTACCCGGTTCCGTTTCATTCGTTCAAACGTCGAGAAGCTACGGTAGGTTAGTAGTTGGGGAGTCTAGGCGGGTTTTTTTTTACGCAGGCTATTCGAAAATCGATGCAGGAAAGCATGGTAAGCTACTGCTCTTTGTTTGTGGGTAGTTTTGTTGGATTTCCGTGTACCTGTGCATGTGGCCACACGGACAGCCTACTAAAATGGCGCTAGGCGCTGGCTAGACAGCTAGCTGCCGTAGCTACTAGCAATCCATTGTGCTTGCTACGTCTAGTTAGAATGTTTTGCTACGTGTGGGTAGTATTTTGCATTTTGAAAGCCTGCTGGCTTGCTGGTTTACCGTAATTTGTGCCAAACGGCACCTTTTGCAAGCTTTTGCCAAGCTGTAGTTCGTCCCACAGTTCTTATGCTTCACACAAATCTTGCAACTCTTGTCAGAATGACTTATGCATGGTATAAATTAGTTGTATCCCTGCCCAGCGGGATATAACCTATACTTATATAATATACGAAGTTATTGTAAGATATTTGTCGCAGATGTCTGCAGGAGATGCAGCTGGGCCATCCAGGACCGATGATGTGGCAGTGTCCCAAGATGAGGCAAGGCCACCAGATGCAGGTTCTGAAGCAGGTATGTATAGTGTAGAGAGAATGTTGAACTCTTTGTTGCAAGCCATGCTACGTGCATATTCACATCAACATGTTTTCCTATATAGATGCTGGATGCTGGTTTGGGAATCCCAAGGGGATTGATGGTCTAGACAAAGTCTGGATTCCGAACATAATGCATGAGCAGCTGCTCTCAGCTGATAGCAGTCCTGATGCAGGAGAGCTGGGGCGTTCCCTTATGGCACTGGTGTTCACGACTGATGAATTGAAGTGGGGCAACTGCACAGATGCACGAACGCCTGGGGTTTCAAAGCTCAACTCCATCAAGCTTCGTGCAATACGTGGTAATTTATATTTATATTAATACCCCGTTATATATATAGGCATGTCTTGGTGTGATGGTTCGAACCGTTGAAATTCTGCACTGGTGGCATACACATTTGCCGATGTATACTGAAAAAGGCATATTGGTGCATGCACCTGTGGGGTGATTCCCAAGCCCATGACTACGATGTGTTGATTCACACTATTATATAGTGGCTGCATTTTAGGTGTAGAGCATAGTGGTACCTTTGTTTCTCTATCTTTTTTCTTTGATCTCTAGTTCTTCTTGTTCTCATTAAATGCAGCCCACAATAACTACAGACTGCCTGTTGGGGCTTTCGAGTCGTCGGTGGAACGGGTTAGGTGGGAGAAGCTGCAAAAGAAGCAGCTAAATGCCTTCTGTCGGCGTCATCGTCCACCAAGTGCAAGAAACTCGAGCTCTGTGGAACCAGACATGGATGACTGATTATAGTGTTTTACCATGCATATGCATGCATGCATCGAGTTGTGAAAGAGTGTTGTGTACTATTAAAGAGTGTGTTGTGTCCTGCGATTTATAGCGCGCTGGTCTGCGCCGTATACGAGGGCACACCTTAGGAGGCGCCTGCAGGCGCGCCTGGTACTGTACAGTGCGCGCTGGCTAACTGCTGATTAATGACGTAAAGGCGAGGTCGTCGATGCGCCTTGATACGCTGTAATGCGCTGAGGTACGCTAGCGTTTGCGCGATAAAGCGCACCGTTACGCACCTAAGTGCAGGAAATGTTGCACGGGTAGGCTGTGTAGGCTTTGTAGTCAACTTCATTGGCAGATACGATGGTAACTGGCTCAGGAGAGAGACGGGGGCTTCAGCAGGATCGTCGATCTTTGCTGCCTGAGCGTCAAGACCACAGTACCGTGTCAAACTTACCATGTATCGGGTTATCAATCCTGAATCCATTCTAGGTTCCAATCCGCTGCCCTTTTTGCCTTCAGTGGCTGTAGCTGGTCACGTACACTGTTGCCATGTGACTTGATGGAGATTTGATCGACTAGACTGTTGGCGTACCATGTAGCTACTATGAGTAGTCGAGCACAGTTTCGAGTGAGTGGCTACTCATGCCTACCGAGCAGCTAACCGATTGAGAGTGGCACTACACGTCTGTGAGAAGGAAGCTGCCAGGACTAGAACAGCTGAAAGGAAATTGATAGGGGTAGAGCAGCTGCAAGGAGATCTAGTGCGACCCTCGAGGAGACAGCTGTGGAAAGGGAAGCTGCCAGGACTAGGGCAGCTGAAAGGAGATCGAGTGTGTCCCTCGAGAAGACAGCTGCTAGAAGGAAAATTGATGGGTGGAGCAGCTGAAAGGTCATCTAGTGAGTCCATCGAGGAGACAGCTGCTAGAAGGGAAATTGATAAGGGGAGAGAGAGCAGCTGAAAGGAGATTGGGTGAGTCCCTCGAGGAGACAGCTGCTAGAAGAGAAATTGAGAGGGGTAGAGCAGCTGAAAGGAGATCGAGTGAGTCCCTCGAGGAGACAGCTGCAAGGAGGGAATTTGATATGGGTAGAGCAGTGATTGTAGAGCTGAAGCTCAACGGCAGAGGAGTACTCTGGCAGGCATGATGTCCTCGACCAACGTAGGTTAGGCCGCCTAGCAGCAAATCGTGACAACTTCAGGCAATCCCTGTTGCTTGGGCCCCTATCTGCCACAGTTGTAGTAGGTACACCTATCCAAGTGGTGGCTTGTATGTTGGCTGTGATAATGCCCTGTTTCGGCCACTGCATAATTTTGCCAATGGCCACATTCTACCTGAAGGTGAGGAGAGTGTGTGGGTGTGCACTCGTTGTAGGACCTCCCGGAAGAAATGCATGTAGCCCCAGTCCCCACTGAGTTGAGTTGCCTCAATATCACCGAAAAGAGGCTGATTTGTAGGGTCCAAGCCTTCATGAAGCTCATAGTACTACCACATGGGCAAAGGGCTATGCAGGGGCAGACCATAAACTTCCCGGTCAATACCAGTCAACTTAGCAGTGCTCTGCCCAGGCCTGTAGACAGGGCAGGTATCATTCTGATAGCTCCTCCTCAGGGTAGCTCTTCTGACTTTACTGAGGTACAGAGGCCTACCCAGTACTATGCTGTTAGGAGGCCTTATGTATTTCGAGCCATCCGCTGGCTCAAGGCACACAATCAGTTGTATAGAGATGTGGAGATTGCTGATGATAGCCTCTATGAGCCTAATCCTGACCCTCATCAGCAGCGGCCTCAGCAAGAGTCAGAAGAAGGATCCCGAGTTTGAGTCATTGGTCATAAGGAGGGATTTAACCCTACCTAATATTGATGTCCAAAATGTCATCACGAATGGAAATGCCCCTGTCCTTCAGATAGAGCGCATCCTTGGAGCTCTGGTGAACCTTTTCTCTGATAGAGAAGCAGAGCCGTTGGCATTTCCGTTCCTTTTCCCTGATGGTATTAATCGGTATCACACAGCACGACATTCATCCCCATCAACATTGGATTACTTCCAGACACGCCTACTGAGCAGTGATCTATTGCACGATAGCATTTCAGTCATCTTGCGTATGCATTGGTCAGGAGGACGTGCCCGACAAAGACCTGTTGTCAACTGCCTGACAGCAGGCCATCTGCGGAAAGTATCAGACAATCCTGAGCTGTCTGAAAACTGTTATGCCTTCTTGCATAACATGAGGGAAACTATTGCGTACTGGCAAAGAGCCAAGTTTGACCTCTTTGCTATGTTCAGAACATTGGGTCCCCCTACTTTCTTTATCACTCACAGTGCCGATGACATGAACTGGCCTGATTTGCTAACCATCTTAGCAAAGCAGGCTGGCATGGAGGTGACTGAGGAGACCATTGCGCAACTTTCAACTGAGCAGAAGAGAGAGTTGTTGTGCAACAACCCTGTCACTACTGCTCAGCACTTCACCCATCGCTTCCAAACTTCGTCAAGCACATTTTCAAGGGCTCTGGAAGTCCAATTTGGGAAGTGGTTGACTACATTTGGAGGATGGAGGTTCAGTTGCGTGGTTCTCCTCACGTGCATTCATTGTGGTGGATGAAAGATGCACCAAACCTGCAGACTGTAGAAGGTCTGCGTGCTGCACCAGACTTTATTGACCAATACATCACCACACGGGTCCCTTCTGGATTCTTGCGATGATGAACTTCGTCGATTGGTTCTGCGTGTGCAAAAAGTGCAACCTGAAAGAGGGGGGTGGGCGGATAATACGTAGTTTTTATAAATGCGATGTAGTATCCGCCCACTCGAATGTATTACAAGCGCGCGGTATGCAAAGCGAGTATACAAGGTAAGTATAGCTTTTCTAGGCAAGTATCGCACCACAGTGAATGCAAATTGTATTGGACTACCAATTATAGAAGCATGTAGACTACTATTATCCGCTAAAAAGCGAAGTGGCTGACGGACTTACTGTCGGTATTCCAATTAAAGCGCACTGAAGATCGAGTTTTGTTTGATTCTGCTCGTTGTCTTGGAATTTTCAGTTGTTAGTTACATGTTTAGCTTGCATGAATTGTATTTAAGAGTGGGCGGATACCAAGTACATAAATACCCTCCGACGTAACTTTGACTCAAAAAGGGGGGTGGGCGGATAATACATAGTTTACGGTACTCCGTATGTAGGGATGGGCCTTGAAAAAAATGGCTTCCCATTAAATGTGTACAAAATGACAGTCAGAACTCAGCTGTAGGTGTAGTCTAGGGGCTAATATGAGCCCTATCAGTCACTGGAGCGATACCATCACTAACCAGACTGCTGCTAAAGACCTGTGATGTACCAAACAGGCAAGTGGTTAAAACTGCACTATAGTCTATCTTCGTCAGATTCTTTCAGCCAGGCTAGCACAATAATGGGCGAAATGATTAGAAAGAATCCAACATGAAGGGGCATGATTAACCCTCGGGTAGTGCTTTTGGGCAGTGATAACGAGCACTCGAATGAACGCTTGCCACTCACATGCATTTTACTGTAGGATGATATGCATGCGCAAATTGACTGCCAGCACGTGTTCAGTGGTCTATTTAAAGCCTACCTTGGATTGTGCTGTTCAATCCTTTTCTCGAGCGAAAATGGCTGGAATTCGTGTTTGCTGATCTCGGAATTACAAGGTACTTTGCAAGCAGTATGCCTAGTTTAACGACTCAGCTTATCAGCATGTTCAGAGAGCCTGTGCACTTCCCACTGATGACAAATAGCAGATGTGTAGTTGCCAATGAAATCAGCAGCTCTGAATATGAAGGCAGTAATCGCCAGCAGCCTGTGAAATGGCACTGTAGTAGTGAGTGCAAAGCAGTCACTGAAACAGAAGTAGCTGCCATGGTTCACCTCAAGCAGGCATTTGATGACCTCAACAACACCCAGTATCATTCCACTTGTACCAACACATTCACATACTTCCATACATCTGCAACACTATCCGTCACAACACTTCTTTATACACAATAAAACACCCACATGTGCATACATCCTTGCACACAAACACAAAACAATCCAAACTCAGAAATCTACCGGTCAACCCCACTCATAATAACATCAACACTCCATAACACTCCAAACCCTTTCATGCCATCTCCCCCCAAAAAACGCTCCAAAAACAAGTTACAGAAAAAACACTTTCCAAAAAGTGCAAAAACCAGTCATGTAGGGATGCACTACCAGCAAAAAACACTTCCCCAAAAACCAACGAAACAAGCGACAATGCACACCGGAAGGCGTGCACAGACTACCCACACATCACAGCGCGATGCATTTACCGCATACTTACCATCCCTACATCTTTCCAACCACACCCATCACAAACCATACCACACACCCACCCATACATAATACCCTTCAACACACCACCATTCACAATCATCACCATCCTCAACCGTGATACCACAGCAACCACCCTCACATCCACATCCACGATTACATACTTCACAAAACACAATGCCCCACGCTACAGACAACCCAATTCTCCAGAGCAACACTACTCCCATCAAAATCCACTTTGCTCCATAAATCCCACTTACAAGCATAAACCAACCAGCCCACAACACACAACACTCCCATGAATATCAATGCAACTAACCTTCACACCAACACGAACACACCCATCTCCACAACTCCCTATCTAGCTACACTTCACCGAACACTTGCACCCACATTGACCTCCCCTACAAAGAACATCCACATACACCACAACACTCACCTATGCATCTCCAAACACTCCCAATTCCCTATACAAACACCACCCTCAGCCACTCACTTGTCCAATATCTACACAATCAACACTTAATTTCACCTACCATGCGCCAACACACTCACTCATTAGCAGCACATACACACAGACACTACCACTATTCCCATCTCACATAGATATCATTGGAGGGGTGTAGTTGGAAAGATGTAGGGATGGTAGGTACGCGATAGATGCATCACGCTGTGATGTGTGGGTAGTCTGTGCACGCCTTTCGGTGTGCATTGTCGCTTGTTTCGTTGGTTTTTGGGGAAGTGCTTTTTGCTGGTAGTGCATCCCTACATGACTGTTTTTTGCACTTTTTGGAAAGTGCTTTTAAGTAACTTTGATCCCTGCTGCATTTTTGGTTTACCAATCCTGGTGTGTTTACTTAGTAACTAAAAATTCTGGGCACCTGGGTTAGCTTGTGGTCCACACAGACTCTAGGTGTCTCATTAACCCTCGGCACGCATGCGCAGCGAGGGTTACAGTATTCAGTTTGTGTGTTTGTGTGTGTGTATCTGTTCCCTCACTAACAGCCTCGTCGTTAATGTACGGGTACAAAGTAAGGTACGAATCGAAAGAAAATGTAGTATTGAAGGTTTTTGAGTTGTGGATTTCGCTAAAAATACTTCCTTCGAAAGTTACGGCGTTATTTGCTCACCACAACAGACTTTGACGGCCAATGGATACATCAGATTTTTTACTGACTACTGGAAACTATTCGTAGGATAGCTGCTGTTTCTAACGCCGTCATATGCGACGACTCAAAATACTACACTGGCTAGCTAGCTCTATTGGCGTGTCAGACACGCCTCTTACGCGTGATGAATTTCAATTGATTCGCGACTGGAACTGGAACGGTAAATTGGGGTCCCGTATCGAGCTGCTGGTTATGAAGTCTCGTGCCCTGCTATCAGCTTGTAGCCTCCCATGCATGAGATAATAAAGAGTAACAGACAATATAAAGTATTATGCTATCGATACAAAAAGAAGATACTATGGGACACAAAAACAAATCACTTAGAAACCTATCATATACAAATATTGCAAAACGTAAGATTACAGTATTTGCTCTTATTTACTCATTCTAGATGCCAAAGTGTGCATAATGTATTTCACAATAATCACGCCGAGGGTTATGCACTTCAGTGCTTTCATTAAAAGGGTTGTAGGTGAAAGGGAGTGAAGTTGGTGGGTCTGTGGAAGGAGCATTACAGGTATTTTGGTATTGCGAGCTGGTTGTTAGAGTGTCAGTGTGTAACTGTCAGTATGTGTATGTGTGTGTGTTTGTGCATGTTTGTGTGTGTGTGTGTGTGTGTGTCACAGTGGTTTAAGGTTGGTGGTTCGAATCCCACTGGTGACTAAATATTCTTTCCATCATTAATATTGTTTTGTGTGAAATACTATCATAATATTATCACCAGTACACACCAGCCCACCCAGCTGTAATGAGTCCTGACATTTGCTGGGGTGCAAATTCAACTGCTCTCATGTATCAGCTTTGGCCCAGGTGGGATTTCGAGTGCCCACACCAGATGCTAAGAGAAGCAGTCAGTCCTCCTGCGAGCTTCTAGCCTGGTTCCAAGAGTTTGCTAGCACTGGCTCAGAGTGATTGCTTAGTACACAAGCAGCCTGGCTTTGCCAGCTACACATGACCGCTTAACAACAGCAACAGAATTTGCATTGTGTGTGTGTGTGTGTGTGTGTGTGTGTGTGTGTGTGTGTGTGCGTGCGTGTTGTGTGTGCGTGCATGTGTGTGCGTGCATGTGTGTGCGTGCGTGTGTGCGTGCGTGTTTGTGTGTGTGTGCGTGTGCGTGCATGCATGTGTCTGTGCATGTGTGTGTGTGTGTGATTGTGTGTGTGATTGTGTGTGTGTGTGCGGTCTGTGTGTGTGATTGTGTGCTTTTCACCACCCTCAATGTGTGTGGAAAATAGGTAGTGGGTAGTGTATATGGAACTTGTGTCTTGCTGTGGAATGGGTCTTTGTGAAAATTTGTAGAATTCATGAGAGTGGGGTAGAATTCCATAGATAATATACTCATGTTGCTGCTGTAGCGCTTACACCATTGACCACGCACCCACATACGCAGGCGGAGCTTGAAAGATCTCCAGTCAGAGGACAAGAGCAAAAGCAACCAGATGTCTCACCATTACCATCCTGGTCGCCATATAATTTATTCTTCCTAGTATCCCAGATTAATAAAATAAAACTCTTAACTAGCCTTAATAAAGCCTTAAAATCATATCGTTCCCAATTCTCACACCCTAAAACAAAGCCCGTCCTCTCGAAAGTATTGAGCGCACTAAACTCTTCAAAACTTCCACCAAACAGTTTGTCTAAGTCTTCCATGAAAGTACTTCTAATAGTATCATACGCAGGACACTCCCAGAGCACATGTACTACACTCTCACATTCATCCCCACATAACTTACACTGCCTATCATCATTTTTACCCCGATGTCTTTCTAACTCTTCATTCAGACCATTATTACCAGACCAAAACCCAACAATCGTGTTCCTGGATCCCCAACCCCTTGCAAGTAATTTAAATTCTATTTCCTTACAAAAAGACTTGTAAAGACTAAGTTTAACTTTACTATTTAAGCCATCATTAAAGTCTTTGTATTCTCTGCATCTCAATGCTTCATCTACTCTCTCTAAAAACAAGTTTACATTATAATCTTCAGCTAGTATTTCCTGACTGTCTAGATTTAGCTGCAGCAACAATTCACTAATTACTTTCCTCCAGGTCTTCCTCTGCCTACCCCTACACGGCTTTACTTCCCACTCACTGTCTAGTAGTAGTCTAGGATATCTCTCAGCATTCAAATTATTGACTTTATACCACCACTTAAGTTTGCATCTATCCCTCCTGCCTTTCAAAGATTAAAACTCCATATCCCCCCTTACTGCTTCATTACACGTTTTAGAAAAGCAGCCAAGTATCGTTTTAGCTGCTCCTAGCTGAATAAATTCAAGGAAGCTGTCTGCCTTTTATTGCAAGCCCACACTTCACTACCATATTCTAAAGTAGGGCGAAGTACCGAAACTAACAATAACCTTCTTGCAACAGTACTGATATTCCTATTACTTAAAAACCTATGTAATTGATTCAGTTTTTTCTTTCGTTTATTTATTACCTTGTGTACATGACTATCCCATGAACCATTGTTAGCAAATTCAATCCCCACGTAACAGTAACTTACAACCTCTGGAATGTCTATCTCCCCACTTCCTTGTCCATGCACCTGTATTAATCTGTTTAGAAAATACCATAACAGCACTCTTTTTTATGTTAGATTTCAACCTCCATTTATTACAAAACCCCTGCACTATATTAATCAAGGTTTGTAAGTCCTCAGCATTAGTAGGTAAGCCTACAAAATCATCAGCAAACATCAGAGCCCAAACCTTAACATCCTTTTTAACAGTAATGCCAATCCCCGCCTTCTTAACCTCATCTAACAACTGATTAATAAAAATGGAAAAGATAGGCGACATACTACAACCCTGTGCCACCCCGACCTATATTGAATTGCTCAGATACTTCTCCCTCCAGTAAAACAGCACTCTGTGATGTCATACATATTCTTAATAACTCTCCACATCCTACCCCTAATCCCAAGTTCCCATAACTTAAACCATAAACCATCATGCCATACTGTGTCCAATGCTTTCTGAACATCTAAGAAAAAAGCATAAGTGTGCTTTCCTTCCTTATTCTACCTTGTACAATTTCATTTAGAGTAAAGTGTTATCAACAAAACTTTCCTCTCTAAATCCTGCCTGACCCTCATGAAGAGCCCTTTCTGCTTCTAATCTGCTTACTAAGTAATTATTTAGAATCTTGCAAAACAGTTTTCCTACCACATTCAATAGTGTAATGCCCCTGTAATTACCCGGGTCCTCAGCATCACCTTTCTTATACAAGCTAACACTTAACCCTTGTCTCCATTGCTTAGGAATACTCTCCTCTGTCCAAACTACCCCATACAAGACTTTTAATAAATTAGCCATCCCTTTGCCACCGTACTTAAAAAGCTCCCCAACTAGCCCATCATTACCTCCTGTTTTATTATTCTTTAGGCTTTTAGAACACTTTTTAATTTCTGCATAACTAATCCCTCTATCCAAAACCTTATCCTTCTGCAAACTAGATATTTCACTATACTCTGTCACTTTCTTTTCTATATGCTCTTTCCAACTATCATCAAACTGATCATCCACAGATGCTGTACCCAACCTTTCATAATGCTCGCGTAAAAACTTAGTACTGGTTACACATGAACCTGAAGTACTCCTCAAAGAAGCAATACACTTACGGCTACTTTTTGAAGTCCTGCCAACAAATTCCCAGAACTCTTTCCTGTTTTCATAAAAATCTTTATTAGCTTTTCAATCACCTCATTCCAACTATCTATTTTTTCCTTACATACCAATTCCTTGATTTCTGAACGTAATTTTAATACTCCCCCATTTTATCTTCCCTGCCACTACTAATCTCCTTATAAACCTGTCTCCTCAACCTAATGTTCTCTTTAATCTCAGCATCCCACCACCTCGCCGCTTTACCACACACTATCACCTTTTCCCCAATTGCTTTTGATGCTACCCTCTTGACTGTCTCTTCCCAATTCTGAACCACTGCCTTCACTAATTCTGATCCCCTCAACCCCTGAGTCTTCCATTGGCGTATCCTTCCTTGAAACCCATATACTTCTACACCGTAAGGCTTCCTGATACTTCTGTCTCACTTCCTCGTCCTGAAACCATTCAATGCGCCATTTCTTAATCACCCGCTTCTGTTGTTTAGTGGTTTTTACAGTCCTACCCAATTCCATCCATACCAGAAAGTGATCCGATTTTCCTATATCCACTGTGTCCACCTGCACACTCCCTGAAACCTGGAACAAGTTGAAATCAGTAACTATATAATCAGTGATAGACTTCTGCTTCAGAGAAGTTCTAGCTCTAGTCCACTGCGGTTGCACAGTGAACTCACGGCCATTACAGACTACAAGCTCAACCTCATTTAAAAAGGAAATCAACCTGTTACCACTCGCATTACATTTACCTTCACCAAACATACCTATTATATCATCTAATTCGGAAGATTTTCCCACTCTAGCATTACAATCACCTAAAAGTACAACCTGACCCCTCTCCTTCATACGAAGCACATCATCTTTCAATGCACTGTAACTACTTTCAATAACGGAAACATTTTCACTATCTGTAGGCATATAAACACAACCCAAAAACGAAGTATTCCTGCCTCTCCTTTCACTTTAATCCACATGCTTTCTTCATAATTCACATCCTTAATAAGCTCTACTCCACTGGCTAAGCACTCCTTTACCAAGAACCCCACTCCTCCCTCTCCTCTTCTACTTTTAGAAGAACCTTGCCTAGGCTTCCCAAACCATTTGTACCCATCTACAGAAATTTTGGAGTCCTCCTTTTCCCATGACTCCTGGCCTGCACAAACATCTATATTGTTTTTCACTAGGACCCCAGCAACCTCCTTCTGTTTACGCTGGATACAGATACCAGAAAAATTCCAGGTGGCTACTCAGACTTTCCGTTCTCTCCTCTCAACTACCCTAACCTGGCTTTGAACCTTGTTCATATCTACAACAGAATTCCTATGCCCTTCACTACACTCCTCAACATCCTCCTCCAAATCATCAGTACCTTCTATACCAGACTGTAACCCACAAAACCTATTTGAACACTGCAACTGTGACGGCATGAACTCCCGTTTTACTGACTCATCCAAAACACATCTACAGCCTATCTTCCTTAAACAGCTAAAAATCTCTTTAACCACCCATACAGTAACACCCCTGCTATCCTTGGTTGAGAGAATAAGCCTGACATGATCTCCCTCCCAGGCTACTGTCCCTCTTACCAGGCTCCCTAGACCTAAATTATCCAGCTTTGATCTAATTTCCAGAGTACTCAGATCTTTCCTAACCCCCCACACAATTATATGAGCTCTGCACCCCCTACTGTGATACACTGACCACTCTTGAAGTCCATCTGACTGGAGATAAGCAGCAAGGGCATGATCAGGGGTGGGCATTAATTAGAACACGCCACACGCAATTAAAAATCTAGTTAGCTATTCGCCGCAGAAACTGCTCCAGAGGGTAGAGATGGACTTCTTCTTGGTCTTCAAGTAGAAACCTTCATTCACAGCGGTAGGATATCACAAATTGAAGGTAACTTGCAGAACAAATTGTGTAGAAGTTGCTAGCATTTAGGTTTGTGCTTCACGTATATAGTGGGGCTGTGATGGATTATCAGATTGCATTTTGGAGACTTGAGAATAGGTTTACAAGTTTTGTACTATGTTCAAGAGCATGACCATAAGGGTGCCGGCAGTAGGGGTTGATGTCTGTTGGGGATTTAGTATACTAGTGTGGGAATTGGAAGTGGGGAGGTTTGATAAAAATAGCAACAAAGATAAGCAGGATTTTGTATTCAGCATGCCTGATCATATGGACAGGAGTCAGTAGCTATATGTTGTAATGTGTGTGTGTGTGGCTTTGGGAGCTCATAAAGCTTGTGGGCCTTATCCAGATTTGAAGAGTTCTATGTAGGTGGCACACATGTACCATCACCATACCTCAGTCACTAAAAAAATTACTCACAGACCTACTCAAGTGATATAGTGTTTCAAACAAATCCAATCATTGTCAGCAGGCATGCAGCCAGTGTTTGTAGAAAGGGCGGAGCTCTGTGCCTGCACTTCTTGACAGAAATACTAGGCTTACTGTGCATTCGTTTACAATTTGCTTGCACAATAGTACTGCAAGCTAGAATGAATGGGGATTGGGAATGTTTCTTACATATGCGGGCAGTTGGCAAAACCTTTATGTTCATGCAGGAACATCACTTTGGAGCCAATTGAAGAAAGGTGTTGGAGACTTTGACGAAAGCTTTCATCTATATGAACTGACTACCTAGACTTCAAGGTTTTGGTAGTATCCATGAAAACCATTCAAAGTTGCTTATCAGTACTGATTTCATATTTTAAGTGATGATTATACTTTTAATACCAATTAATGATTGTAGAACTTTTAATCATTATAACATCAGGTGTATTACAAGCTCCACCTGGCTGCGTGTTCCATGCACAGCGTAAACGCGACAGCGGCAGCATCAGTGTATTAGTGTTGAAAGTGTCATGATATCGATGAAGGGGACACCACTGAGTACAGCGGGAGAACTCAAAAAAAAGCAAAACAGAGAGTCTTTCCAGAGTCCCCTCCCGCTGTCACTCAGTGGTGGCAGTAGAAGTTGTGAGCCTCGAGCTCTCTTGCTGTTCATGATCTGTGCCAGCACTCTAGGGTGGAACAGGTGCTGGATCTGCAGGTGCAGCTGCCGGGGGAGTGACATTAAAGTGGGCTCTCTCAATGAAAACGGTTGGGGTAATTAACTCTTTCCTGACCATTGCGCATGCGCATTACTACATCGTATGACCGTAGTAATTTTTTCAGTGCACATGTTTTTACACGGTTAGCGTCTATCGCGCTTAGCTCGCAAACGAAGAGACTTTTGTACGAACAACTTACCAGAATCGGAAAGAAGAGTCCCTACACTCTCTTTTGATGTCAAGATTATATACTCTTGGTGGGAGAATAGCAGCACACAACACCGGACATGTACAGGACCATCAAATATCAAGGTGAGTATACAAACGGTGGGGGTATAAACTTCTATAAACAGTTATACAGCAGCAGTGAAGCTACAAAGAGGGTCCTAAATGTTGTAGCTGGCATCACACTGAAGTGTGGTACCTCTCGAAGCAAGAGGGACCATCGAAACCATCCTGGGACACCTGGCAGAACGCCTTCCCGCACTGTCGACAATGCATTGAAGATTCGTGCCGTCTGTGGTTCCTATAGTTCCAGCACCAGTGACAGCGAGCAGTAGGACCCTTGATTGGGAAATGGCCCTCCCTTTCCTGAGTGGTAGCACCAGCTCTCCGCTTCGCTGGTGGGGGTACGCAGTCCTGGCTCGCAGCTTCAAGGATGGGTCCGGGCAAAGCGTACCTCTGCCTGGTGTTGAACTGTCGAATCAGGCGCAATGCAAGCTGCTACCGGAAGTCTTTGATAACAGCATGGCGATTGCTGATGGTGACCGGGCAGTAATGCTTGACCAGCGTGAAGGCATTGACTATGCAGCATTCAAAGAGAAACCACAAGATGTACTTATAACACTTCTTGGACTTGGTTCTAAGCCTGTAGTACCCCCGGAGCTGGTCACATCTGTCAACCCCTCCCCCCCACCCCCCATGAACTTGTTATATGCGACTACATTCGGGGGCATGTCATGGACTCAACCTGCCCGTCTTTCTGCTTGTGCCTCACCGTTGTGGGACCAGTGGGCTGGCAGTGGGTCAACATTACAGATACCAGCTTCTTGTCTTGCCAGATGTTGGTCACAAGATTTCCCTTCTGGCGGAAGACTGACTCGCCTCGCTCCAGGGATACCTCTGTAAAATGGTAAGTGAATACATACTAAGGGATGGCTGCAACATGTATACATGCATTAGCTGCAGAAGACTGAATGTTCCGCAGGCATAGATGCCGTCCTCAAGCAGGTCTTCGAAGAGGCTAACTGTGGTGAAATAATTATCACAGTATGTGTGATAATTCCCACCCACCAGAGGCTGTGTCAACTTTTTACCACCTTCTTGCCCAGGTACTTCTCCGGAGCATTACTCTTCCCAGTGTACACCTCAAAGTCCGAGATGTATCCAATGACGCTATCTGCCCGTACCCACACTTTGAAACCGCGTTTTATGGGCTTTAAGGGGAGGAACTGCTTCATTGCAGATCGGCCATTGAACTTTATCATCGCTTCGTCGATGGCATTGTCGCGATGAGGGGTGTAGTTGGTGAGAAAGGTGCGCTGTACGGCATCGTTTACTGGCCGAACCCTGGCCAGACGATCGTATCCTGGCTCTCCATGAAGTGCAACCGTGGTGTTGTCGGTGAAGTGGAGGAATTTCTGAATCTCCATGAATCGCTTTCTGGAGATCCGCGATGCGATGGGGAAATAGTGGTAACACTCATCCAGGGACCAGTAATCGTACAGCTCTGGGAGATGATTCAGCCCCATCAGAATGTGGAATCACAGATACGCCCGGATTTCATCGGAGTTGGTTTCCCATGATCGAGCGGGACGGCTGGTACTGGCTGCTTGAGAGGAACAAAGTGCAGCATAGCGGTTGCTCTCCTGCACTATGTGGTCAATGAGCTCTGGTGTAAAGAACTCTAGAAACACCTCCATGGGGTTAGCGCTCAGCTGGAAAGTTGGCCCAACGTCCCTTGTAAAGGGCTGTACAGTGACTTCAGAGGGCTCACTGGACCATCCATCTCTGCTCTCTTCCCCTGCAGATCTAGAAGACCGTGTCTGAGATGCTGCTCGTGTAGGGGGCTGGGTTCTTCCTCGGCGAGACTGGGTTGGGGGTGGTGGCACTGGTTGTGATTACCTGGCTCTTCCCCGACGCTGCAGCGGAGCCGGAGATGCTGCTCATCTAGTGGGCTAGGCTCTTCCTCGGCGAGACTGGGTTGGGGGTGGTGGCACTGGTTGTGATTACCTGGCTCTTCCCCGACGCTGCAGCGGAGCCGGAGATGCTGCTCATCTAGTGGGCTAGGCTCTTCCTCGGCGAGACTGGGTCAGGGGTGGCGGCACTGGTCGCGATAGCCTGGCTCTTCCCCGACGCTGCAATGGAGCTGGAGATACTGGCACCGTCAATGGAGGAGACTGCATCCTGTTCAAGGGAGTCAGCAAAGGCGGCAGCAGAGGGACCTGGGAGAGAATCCACCTGATCACCTGGCTCATCGCCACCAGAAAGGTTTCTTGTGCCAGTGTTGCACATTTCTGATGCCTCATCACAGTCACTATCTCCCTCCTGATCATCATCATCAGTGTCATTCATGCCCAAGTCATCATCACTGCCGGGGAAGATGAATTTTTCATCGTTGTCATCTCCACAGACGATCTGGCAAACTTCACTGGCAGAAAATGATGATCTAGCCATCCCCAGAGATGCAGAAGCCTTTGCAGTAGAAAGAACTGGTTGTATTGCTGAGAATCTAGAATTGTGGAAAGCCGTGCCTACTGCAACAATCAGGAAATAGCGTCTCCGTTTACAATTAGCCGCCAATATTCATTGTGAAATATCACAAAAATGCTTATACGGAAGCGCCATTGAAAGGCCAATCAACTTCTGGTACTATCCTTTGGGAATGCAATTACCTATACAGGGGAAACCCCCTATGTTTTACGATCAGCGATCGAGACGCTTAAGTATACGATATTGCGCATGACGCTGTATGGCGTCATTGGTCAGGAAAGGGGTATGCGCGTCATGACGCCGTATGGCGTCATTGGTCGGGAAAGGGTTAATAATTACTGCCAACTGCATTGTTTTTCCTGCAAAATAACGTACAGTTACTGTATCCAGTAAAATTTTTGATTATTGGTATCATCAGCAGGACATTAATATGATGTGTAGCATAGCGTTGCATGGTTGCAGGAGTAGCATTTGTCTGGTAGCTAGTAGCTTACAGTATATGCACAAGTCATGCTAAAGTGTTAGAAATGCTTTTTTATGAAGCGCGCTTACTCCGTAGCCTCTCCACCCGCCATAGTGGTGTCTGCAGCCACGAGGAGGGTCACGGGCAGCTGCAGGGGCACGTGCATGGGTAGGGCTGCGGTTACGTCCTCTGCAGTTGGCAGCCAGCTTCAGTCTCGGCCTCTGTAGAGGAGGACTTTCATTCTCGTCTATGCTGAAAATCTCCACATCCGAGGAGTTTGCAGGTGGCGATCCGGTGTGGAACCTAATTAATTTTACTGCAAAGAGGAGAGAAATGAATTAATATCGTGCAAGCAGGCAAATACATGTATAGACTTGCAAAGATGCGCGAATGTGACAGAGGCGAAACATACATGCATTCATGCAGCATGCATGCATTGGATGGTTGTATTAATACTTACCAAACAGAAGGTTGAAGTCGTAGTCCAGCTCTACGGATTCCGGCGACGGCTCCGTCGCACTTGTTCTGCGAGCTCGAGGGTCTCGCACAAGCGGGTTGTTCTCAGGAGTCGTCATCATTGGCGATTCGAGGTGTAGTGTATATGAGGTAAGCTTATCGAGAACAAAGAGCAGCAGGCGCTAAGTTTTGAAGACTACTAGCGTGCGGAACTGCTTCTGAAAGATTAACCAATGAACTTTGCTTAAATAGTCTCATGCGCGCGGCCATGTTGCCTGCGCATACCCTGAATTGGAGTAGGGTGGAGGTGATCACGTGCGCAACTGCCCTGCCCTACAGGATTGTTGAGCTTCGAGCGCTACTCAAGAAAGCGCCTCCCTCTGTCAAGGAGACCTTCTGGATCCAGCCGGTGACCCTGACCGCTTTTTTAGTGGAATGGCTTAGTGACACTGACGCTTGCAACTCCTTGCTTGTGGACCCGTAAATGATTTCAATCCTGTTCCAGCGTAGTTTAGAATCTGAGTGGTAAACAACTACCATACAATAGGTTTACAAAAGTTCTGCAAGCTTACTGAGAATTCAATGCATTCAAGACCAATGTTTTATAGTACAGCTCCATAGCTACTTGCAAGCCAAGGTTTTGAGGGGGCATCCCCACCCATCCCCTCAAATGTAGAGCTTTAAAACGTTTTGCATATAGCTACCTTCCATATTGTTGTCAACGAAATATAAGCATTCAGAAAGGCCAGTAAATTTCGTCACGTAAATTGCGTTTGGTTGCATGACTGAGGTTGTGTGGTTTTGCTAAATTGAATTACGCATGATGTATACTAGAAAAAAGTTTTTTATAAACCAAAAGCAATGAAATGAGAGAGCTGCTCCGCGACTGATCTTGTGTAAGTTTACCAGTTTTCAAAAATAGCTAGAATCTGAGTGGTAAAACCGCTACCATACCAAAATTTTTGCAACATCACCGAGAATTCGATGCATTCAAGCCCAATCTTCTGCAGCACAGCTTTATACTTGGAAGCCGAGGTTTTTGAGGCGGCGTCCTCACCCGTCCCCTCGAAGGTTGTAGAGCTTCAAAACATTCTGTTGGCCAGTTTCCGTAAACTTCAGCATACCTTTCGTATTTATCTCAAAGGAATGCTATTAGCTATACGTGACATGCATTTATTGACATACACGTGATCGCTTCCAACCTCCTCTAGGTACATGTATCTGGCAGAAGTGGCTCACGTCTCCAAGTTTGCCTTGGACACAACCAGGTCGATAGGGAGTGGCTGTTATTTTGCTGCATGTCCTCTATCAGAGCGGGAGCCCAGGACACACTGAATGGCGGAATGAAGGAGGGAGAACGAGAGGGTGCATCTCAGCCAGAACATGCTGCTGCTGTGCGATTGGTCCCGCTGAGTTGCAATCATAGAGGCAAGCCTCATATAGCTACGTTTCCAAAACTTCCTGTTGCAGACAGAACAAGTGGAGTGAAGGAGGCATGCTCAATCTTGTGAACATGCTGTTTATAGGCACGCTTTAGTTTTTCGTGCTTTCTGTAGCAGGAGGAGATGGGCTGTCAATTCAATGAGGCATGGGGGTCTCTGCAGAGCTGCAGGAGCTTCACCTTTGATGGCAGACGCAGACTCCTTAGCATTGTTTCGACGTTGCAGGTGGACTGCCTTCTTCGCCAAAATTTGAGCTTCAATGCACTCAAAGTGGTATTCTAACTACTGGTCTTTAATATGGTTGTATACAGAGGTGATGAGATGGATTTTGAGGAAGTGAACTCTCAAGTGGACGTCATAGTTGGGTTGGAAATGCCAATGCCTCCAAGTCCCGGTGGCAAACTGAGAAGGCCACTCTCTAGATCATTAGAGGGAGATCTGCCTGTAAGAGAAGGGACGAAATTTGTGCAAATGCAGTTCTCGAGTGGGTGAAGGTGACCTTCAATGTTAGAGACAGGAATGAAAACTTGTGCACATAGCCATGGGTGAAGGCTGCGTGAGCGGCATGTGGAAGCGATTTGGCAATATCGTGCACTTAGAATGAGTAATTCTTGTTCGGTGGACCATGTCAGAGACGAACTGATCAATGTACTCTGTGCAGCCAAAAGCAGCTGCCAAATGGGTGAATTTTCGCAGTTTTAATATTCAGACAGGAACTCATAATATAGGTACATTCTTTTGTGATTTGTGACGTATTTCGTATCTGGTCCACTGGTTTCAGCATTTATTTAAGCCTAAAGACAGCACAACCAAATATACAACAATTACAATTTAATAGCAGCATTAGCCTGCTCATTCACCTGGGAGTTGATGGTGGTGATGTCGAGGAAGGTGTAGTGATCCAGCGAGTACCCACTTGAAACTATAAATAGGTCCATAATCCTTAATGCATTCTACAAGAAGGCAGTGAAGGTGCTGGTTGGGTGTGATAATGTGCTTTCCGTACAAGTGCTCAGTCTGTTGGCAAAAGTGCACAAATAACAAGTCTGATTTTCTAGCATCTTGTGAAATAATGGTGAAACAGAGTAGTCGACAAGCAAGAACAAATGACTCCCAACATCTGCAATGCTCAATCAGCAAAATGTCTCGTAATGCAAATAAAGAGTACATAATTGTCCAGGTCTTCCACTTGTCTGCAGTGAACGAGGAAAAGAAGGAATTTATCTTTTTTGGTATTCTTCCAATATCTGCAGGTACAACCACACTGTCCACACGTGCTTGTATGTCCTCAAACTGCTTTCTTGATATACCTCTTGGTAGCCACACTTCTTTCAGCATGTGCTTTGCTGTTCCCAAAAACAGATTGTGCATTAAATCAATGACGGTATGTCTTACTCAATTAAAGTACTCTAATTGTAACAATAGTGTGTATTTACACCTTTATCAGTTTTTATACGATTCTTTGCTTGTAAACTATTTGCTTCAATTATGTGCAATGAATTATTTTGATGAGTAGCCATGTCACGCTTAGGCCACTGTCGCCTATCAAATTCAGGAACATCTATAATTTGCTGCATGTCCTTTCAACCCCCAGAGCTTTCTTGATGCAGAATAATAATACACAATAGCACTGCCTTTGCAGTTACCTTAAAGTGAGGTGACTCAGATGTGTACATACAAACTCCAGTTTGAAGGTCCTTGAGCTCAGTGGCTTCAGAAAAGTGTTCACATGTGGCGGCTCCTTCGGCAATGGAGGTAATAGTCCAATTAGTTTGATATTTTCTTTTTTGAATCGCTTATACCTGGGTAAATTCATTACTGTGATATAAAGAACACCAATGGCACGTATTCATTTATCAAATCGGCTAAATAAAATTTACGGTCCGGGGGACATGGGCGTTATTTAGAATAACAGGTCGCGATAGCAGCTGGGAAAGTGTTGAAGATTGAAGCTATGGTTGCGACGAGACCACAGTGATCATGGATGGGGGAGATGGCAGCCGATCTCTTGTCATATGGAGGTACCCTTGAGCAAGAGTGACAGACCTGGTGCCGCTTTGAACGGTAGAAATCCAGCAGTTTTAACAATTCCACAGTTAAAACGGTGGTTATTGTGTCGCAAGGTGTCTACAAAAGGGAAAAAGGCTGATCTGGTCGCACGGTGAGTTTCCTGGGAGACATTATGACCATACATTTGTGCAGATCTAGAAAGGGGGGTCTTCATTGACAGTACTATATAGGTATTAGCTATATTATCCATGATAGTACTGGCCATACACTTTGCTTACCTGTCTTACCAATATGGTCTTACAAAGTGGTTAAATAGATGGTCCCTTTTTCTAAGCGTAAAATCCCCTGTCCATGGAGAACCTTTGTGTCTATGTATTGGAGCTATGCTTTTGCAAAAGTAACCGTCAAATACTTTTCTGTAATAGGGTGCAAGCCTACATTAGGAATGGCTGGTCACACAAGGTTTTTGACCCTGATCAAAAAGCTGAAAAGCCAAACTGCAGTGGTGTGGAAGTATCCAACAGTTTAGGTAGTGATTGGCAGTCAATAAAGGATGCCTTTACAGCTAAACAAGTCCATCTTTCATTTACTAATGCCCAGATCATTAATTACTCTGTGGCGAGGACTGCTGTTGATGGTATGCCAGCTAGTGATTTGCAAGCAATCAACAGCTCAGCTCTAAATTTATTTCGATGTGGACATGTCCAGGACATTAAGATGTGCTTTGACAAGCACCTATGCATCAAAGCAAACTGTTTACCAGAAATGAGGAAAGACTGTGTATATAAACTCTTTTTGTTCCTAGATTTAGAGTCATGGGACATTACTGGTGCTGAGTGTGGATGCTCCGCAGGAAAGGGCCCATGTGCTAGCTGCAAGCATATTGGAGCTATATGTTATGCTCTTGAAGAATTTAGTCGCCTTGGCAAACTTCCAGAGTCTCTTACGTGTACTGATAAACTACAGCAATGGAACAGGCCCCGACCCAAGAAACTGGAGGTAATTCCTGTAGTAAATTTAACTTCTAGGAGGTGTGAAATACTTAAAATTGAAAATAAAGGGAGTTTACTGAGTACCTTTGACCCTCGGCAACCAAATCGCGAACTTGGTAGTGAAACCATGGAAAGGCTTTGTTGTGACTTGTTGTCTCTCAATCAGCCTTGTGCCTTTTTGGATATTCTAGTTCCATCACCAGACAAATTCAACATGATCACACATATTCATTACCACCAACTGCCGGTGAGGACATGCACAGAGAAGTACATGTAAGCAATCCCCTAGAGTTTGAAGAACCCAATTCAGTTGTACTGTCCTATCCTCACAGTAATGAATTTAAAACAATGTGTACTACTGCAAAGTCTGCACTGAATGTGTCTATGGAGGAGCGGGAAAGAATTGAGAGGGAAACACGAAATTAAACTTCACAGCAAAACTGGTACATTGTGAGGTCCAGACGAATAACAGGCTCAAAATGTGGCAGGATCCTATGTCAGAGGAGAAAGACTAGTTCTCTTCTTAGGAAATGCTTGTATCCTAAACCCTTACTTACACCCACCCCCTGCCCCCATTGCTTGGGGACGCCACCATGAGTCTACTGCCATACGTAAGTACATATCCCATATGAACACTACGGGGAATTCGACAATAACAGTAGAGAAGTGTGGCTTTATTATCCATCTTGTTGAGATCAAATGTCCCTACACAAAGCCTGAAATGACACCTGAGGAAGCATGCAGTGACCGTAACTTCTGCTGTGAAGTAGTGGAATCCAAAATCTGGCTCAAACAAACTCATTCATATTATCAAGTTCAGCTACAACTGTACGTTGGTTCTGACATATCATTGGTGCGATTTCTGTATTTTTACTTGTAAGGGATTGTCGATACAGCGCATTTTACCTGACCCTAAATGGCAAGCAAAATGTGTTTCTGAACTGGAGTGCTTTTTTGATGAGTATGTTGTACCTGAACTTGTTTTTCCCCTGCAGAAACCAGGATACATTCTTTGAATGCAAACAAGTATAACTCAACAAAGGGGTGGATAAAAATTTGTTAGAACAGCACATACATAGAAAACCTGATTAGCAGTGTCCCTAAATGATGATGAAAGAGCTCTGTCAAAGATATGGAAATTTTTTAACTGTTCCATAGCTCTTTCCACATGTATTCGTAGAGAAGCAATACGCCTGGTTTCAACAAGTTCACAATCACTAAGCTGTTTTCCCCTTAGAAACGGTGGTATATTTAACCTCACTCCCAATAATGCTCAATGTCGAAGCCTCTGTCAGCCAAAACAGAATCCCCCTTTTCTAAAAAAATCAAGGAGACCACATCGGCAAGTTAGTTCTTTATCTGAAATTGAGCCTGGATATAAATCAGATACAAAGCGACCGCACTAGATGGTGATATGCCTATTAAACCCTTATATGTATTGTGATTTTTATAACTTGAAAATGTTAATTGCTGTAGTTCTGGAAGAGCGGGTTGTTCCACAAACACCTCAGTTGCATCGATAATCACCCTGGTAGACGGGTACTTTTCCTTGAAGCCTTTGGGCATATTGGAATGAATCAGGGCTCTAGGGGGCCACAGAGGAATTTGCTTAAAGTAGATGAATCCATGTGCTGATGATACGCGAAACTGTGGACTGGGAAATGCCAAATCGGTAGGCTAAATCTTGCTCAAATAGTCCAAGATGGAGTCGAACAAGTACAAGAAAAAACTCCTCCAGAGGAGAAAGTACCCTTTTCCTGCCCTTACTAGATTTAGTTTGTGTCTCAACTGTTCCACTGGTACTGGGCCAGTAATTCAGCTTGTTGACAGATGGACCCAAAAAATTGAAGCATACCATCAATGCTGATAGTGTTGAAAAACCAGTATAAAACTTCACTTTTCCATCATCACCACCAATTTTCTTGAGGCGGAAGTGCTGCTTTTACTTTAAATCTTCACATTCATGTTCTAAATCTTGGACTTTCATCCTTAACTCACTCAACTCCCTCTCCAGTGACTCAACATCAACTCCAGTAATGTCGATGTTTATTGCTGCATCATGGTAAATGACTGTAGCAACCTGACTTGGCCTACTGCTTTGTCCAGGAAGTGCATGTCGAATGAGAGGCCGACGTGGTGGCGGTAAGGAGGCTTGCGTTGACAGGATTGGCAATTTTAACGTAGTTACCTCTCCGGCAGTAGCATTAACGAAATGCTCACTACACACTCGAGTAGAGTCGTTTAACGGAAGATTCGCCCTGCCAATTTTGCGAA
>CBDBCZ010000011.1:0-230000 GCA_965203295.1 Nitrospirales bacterium
CCTCTGGAGCAGCATAGGTGGGATTCCCAGGGCTGACTGTTTCCAACTGTCGGAGGAAGTTGACTGAACCGTAGTCTGAGAGTTTAGCTCTCCAGCTGTTATCACTACCGTGATCCAGCAGAACGTTGGCACTGCTCACATCGCGATGAATGATGGGGTCTGGCCTCATCAGGTGGAGGTAGTTTAGAGCTGTGGCAATGTCACAGGAGATGGAGATGAGTGGCTGTCGTGGCAGCTCACCCAGCTCTCCCTGGTTAGTGGGCATCAGCTCTGTCAGGATGGTCAGCTCTCCCTGGAGAGTGGCTCCAACAAACAGGAGCAAGTTGGGATGACGAACTCTGGCTGCCTCATACATGTACATCTCTCTGATGAAGAGGTCACGGTTGTAATGGGAAATGATTTGACTATAGAGACACTTGGCAGCAACGTGAGTCCCCCTAAATTTAGTGATTTTCACCTCTGCCCAACCTCCCTAGCCTTCCCAAGCTTTTCACCTGTCAACTCACCTGTTGACTCAATGAGGGTCAATCTTCCGGAGTTGTAGTCTCAGATGACTCTGAGGAAGGAGTTCAAACATTCACTGCATGCCGGATTCTGAATTATCTCTTCCTGGTTTCTCTATTTTTCGTCTGGATCGTAATCGCCATGGTGGCGGCATTCTTGTCTACATTAAATGTAGCCGTTCCCCTTCCGTTATTCCTTATGATTCTTCTCCCATTGAGCTTCTTCTCCTTTCTGTCAAACTTAAACACTCATCTTATACTCTAGCTACGTTTTATCGTCTCCCTTCTTCTAGTACCTTCTCCTCCCTTCAAAGTGTTCTCGAGTCTCTCCCTCATTCAACTTCGCTTAACCTCATTCTTCTCGGTGATTTTAATGTCGATGTTTCCTCTCCTTCCTCATCTCTCAATTTATATCTGATTTATTTTCTCTTAATCAGATTGTATCTCTGCCTGGAACTCTCTCCCGTCCTATCTCAAAGACTGTCCCTCTCTCTCATCTTTTGTGTTCCATCTGCGTAATCATACTATCTCTAGCTGTTATTAATGTTGTGTATATATTTACTCGTTGCTGTGTAGACTTGTAAACTTTTTAAATCTGGTGGTGCTCTTTATATTAGCTGTATACTATTGAGTATCCATTTTTGATCTATAAAAAAAATTAAAAAACAAAACAAAAAAAACAAAACAATTTAACAAAATGCCATATAGTATACCACAACATTTTGTTGAGCTGGCTCTGCAGATGTAACTAAAATTACATGTACTAAGAACCATTTCTTGTGGAAGTGAAAGGTGAGCAATGCATTATGTATGGGAAATTACTACAACTGATGTTGTCACCATTACTGTGTTTCTACACAGACTACAGCTATTCTTCACTCTGATTAGGCTGTTAGTAATGAGTCAATCAAGCGATCTAGCAGGAAAATTCACTACCTAGAAAAATTACAATAATGGGTAAATTAGCCAATATGGTAGTAGCTAGACGAATTTCATTCAGAACAAGGGCAAAGAATGGGTTTAGTGTAATCAAAGTTACATACATGTAACAAATGGAGTAAATTAGCTGTTTTTTTAGTAGTTAAGTAAAATTAATTCAAATAAACCTCTAGGCTCTGTGCCAGATTTCTAAGGTGAAGTTGAAGATGTTTCAGAATGCTTCTTGTCGGCTGAACAGATTCCATACACGTTATCAGCAGCCTCTCTGAACCAACTTTACCTCTCCGATTTAGCTTGCTGCAGGCCCCCTAAAGTAACATTGCTTACTACACCTCTGATTTAGCTCCCTGGGCACATCTTGTGCCCCATCATGTTGCTTTATTACACACTGTAATTCATGATTGGTAAAAGTTAAGGGCCTGCATATCACTAAAAACATTTAACAAGTTGTGGTCCACCTTTTGGGAGAGAGTCAAGCAAATTATAGTGCAGTTCTTGTGGGACTGAAATCTGAAATCCACAAGTGCGGTAGTGACTATGAGTGGTAACATCACAGACACTCACCTAATTGCAAGACAATCGTCTCAGCAATTTCGGATTTTAGCTCATCACCTCCAGGTACATGTTTAGGGGACCCAAACACTATGACCTCCACAATGCCAGGACTCATGGTGCTATATAGCAGTTGCAGTGTGTCCGCATCGAGGTTGTACATCTTGAGAAACAGCCAGCTAGTGAAGACAATTAGTAGACAAAATCTGCTGCCAATGGGACAAAAGTAAGTCTAATCAATGGCCTATTCCTCAAAACACCTGCATGTATTGACCATTCGTATTTCAGCCATGACTAGCTGACAAACGTGCAAGTAGAACTGAATCTCTCTTATTAGCATGGGCATACATATGCATGATCATGCACAAATCAAATTTACAGATGGTATACGTAGAGCTAATGAAGATATAAACACTTTGCTGTGGCAATGGCTTAGTACGGAACATGTACATTTATGGAAGGGGTGTGGACAAGGCTATGGTCAAAAAACTTGTGAGCACCTCACGCCATGCACTTACAAAGTAGACAACAGTAGTGAGGCCAGTTCTTACGCTACTCTGCTTACACCAGTTTGCACGCATGCATTCATCATAGTATTAGTTATACACTATATGAACAGGCTCTGTTACAGGACACATGAGGCCGGTGATAAATTTGGAATTTAGACATCCAATTACACGTGCAGTGGGTGGAGCTAATGACAACAGTTACCATGTCTAAATCATTCCACCCAACTGAGTATTTTCTGTGGATGTGTTATAGAGAGTATTGAGCATATATCATGCCTATTAGTTACCTATACACTCTTCTACATGCATGTACCTTGGAAGTATGTTAAAAAAACTTAAGGTGTATGGCTGGTATGTACATGTATATTTCATACATAATTACATCAATAGATTCACTGTGGTGAGTTTCATGCAATAATATGACTCTCCTTAAAATGTGGTATACCATTGTTACATCGGACCATCGTATTGGTGATAAATATAAAGACTTATATGCTCACACAACAGTACTGACATGCATATGCCTGTGCACTTATTGAAAAATGGCATCCGATAAACATAGAACGTCTGAAACAGTATAACCGAGGGCAGAGCTGAAGCAGACAATCCTTCGGCCAGTGATTAAGCCCAGACATACCACACTTATGAGAGAGGTGCCATATACCGTAAGTAGAGTCTGTCTCAGATTATCACTTCCTAAAGGAACACAAGTAGTAGAGTACCAGTCAAGGTCTCTTATTTTGTAATGCTGAAATTGGCTGTCAGCTACTGTAAAAGTTAAATAAAATACAGTTGATCAACTGAATTGCTCATATTCTCATGATTGGTACTAAATCATAGATACTATATTCCATAATAAGTATCTATGACTAAATGTACACGTGCACACTGTGCATGGTAAGACAGCACGAGCAAGCCCCACCCACACTCATATAGTGTGTTCAATAGATAATATACTTCCCTCCCCTGTGCGTGCGTAAGCTTAGCCTCGTTTCCAGGCACGCGATTTTTTCGGTTGCACGAAGGAAAGTCACAGGGCCGGGCAACTAAAGTCGCGTGATCAACTTACGTCATAATCCATTTCGCAAGACGGCTGCGTTTCTCTACGTTTTACAGGAGATTTTCTTTCAGCGGTGAGTCTATGGCACAAACGGGCTATAAAGAAAGGCTACAAGAAGTGCAGATTCGCTACCTTCACTCGTTGTGTGAGAATTGCACGTGTACTTGCCCACGCTCATAATTACCTTTCTACTACGCACCTTTCTACTCTTGGCCTCGCGCACATGACTTTAGTTCCCAGGCCCTGTGACATCCTACGCGTAACCGAAAATGGCCGAAAATGGCGCAGGTCTGGGAACGAGGCTACGGTCCACATACCACATATCAATTTGCAATACTGTTGGAATCATTAACGCCTACGTCAATGTACTTGCATATCCATCAACAGTTTTCACGTGCACGTGGCCTAAGCTTATATTATTATTATGATAAATTAGTTGTATCTAGACATAGATAATATAGCCATATATTATCTATGATCTAGATAAGTGATCTCTTTCATTGCCACGCCCCTAATACTCTATTATCTATTGGGAAATGAATACACTGCCAAGTGTACGTGTGTATAGATAAGGTTGGAAAAGGGGGAGTATAATAATGGTCGAAGCCTGAGGGGGGAAACTTATACAATTCTCATCCATGGGTGAAGATACTGGCATCGTGGACCACTAGCTACGTACATGTAGCTGCATACTAGTCAGTTTATTTTTTTGTCACTCGAAAGCAGGCGCAGTCTTCCTCGGGATCGATGTAGACAGGGTGATCCCGCCATGAAGGATAGCTGTATTGCGGGCTGATATCACGCTGTGCTGCAAATTTCTGCCATCCCCACTCACGATTTTCGTAGTATCGGTACGTTGGCTTCCTAGTGACGTCAGGTGGAGTTTGAGAGTTGAAGGCAATCACCCGTTGAATATCTTCTCCTTCATCCGTCTCATCTATATCTAACAGCTTCACAACAAACCTTCCTCGAAAAGGCCAAAGTAGCCTGTCGTCAAATTCCCCCGGTATCAGTTGTAAAAACACAGATACGTGCGTGTCTGCACCATCCCTGGTACCGTTAGCATACACAGTAAGGTTCATCTTGTACCCCTGGGGAGCCGTGTAAAAGGGTTCGCTCAACCACACGTCGCTGTCACTGCTATGCTGTTCGAAATCGTACATTGTAAACGTGCAAGGAGTTTTGAGGCGGTAAGAATCCAGTTTGCCCACATGTCTCTTCAACTTGCTTCCTCGCAGATTCCCGCTTTCCTTTTGTGCAACAATGCGAGCCAGTTTGTCGCGTGCGAGGACTGAGAACCTGTACTTTGCTACTGGAAGCTGCGACTCGTACTCCATGACTCACCGAGCTGTTCTGTAAAAGCGATGTAAGTATACATTATCTATGATATTATCATAGATTGTATCATATTCTCGGGGAAAGTGGTCTGGGACTTGCCATGCTGGCATTCCTCCCGCCGCTCTCTGGAGTGCGATCCAATCACCTTGCAGTATTCGGTCACATGACGAAGAAGTATGGAATTAACAAAAAGATTAGTAATCTGATTACGTAAGCGTTCTGAGAACCGTTCACTTCACAGCAATCTTCGCCCTCCCCTCGAGGTCATGCTTAGCAGTCAGTATCGCAGCCAAGGCTGAAAAAACAAAAAACAACTGATTCCATCCTACTATCGCACCACTTTCGCTTGGGCGAGTAGGCCTAAGCTAACGTGGTATAATTATGGCTAGCCTAACATTCATGAATGCAACATGTTTGGGCAAACCCTATCAAATTAACATGTTTAGTACGTGTACATGTATTTATGCCAGCATTGAAGGAAGTGAGTGCTCCTGTATGCAAGACGGGCCTTACTGGCTCAGGAGAGCATGCACGGTGAGTGACAGTGTAGCCTTGTAATGTACCCCAAACACATTATGAGTACATGTACATGTAAGAGACTACACAAGCTAGTGACCAGCTGATCATCACACCACAAGATGTATAGTGATATTATAACAATGGTAAAATGCACAGCAATGAATACACTGCCAAGTGTAAACATAAGGTTGGAAAACAGGGAGGATAAAAGAAATGGTTGGCATTTACAATATATGGGTCACAGAAGCTCTATCAGTCATTCTTGCATGGCCTAGCTATATATATATGTAATGATGCATCTATACTAGGATATAATATACTGATATATATCATCGTAGACCTTTAGTTATGTAGCTGTACACCAGTTTACTGTTTTATCACTCGGAAGTAGGCGCAGTCTTCCCCGGAATTGATGTAGACAGGATATTCCCACCATAGCCAACAGCTACTGTATTGCGGGCCGAGATCACGCTGTGCAGCAAATTTCTGGCGCCCCCACCCACGATTCTCCTTGTACGTAGGCTTCCCCGCGACGTCATGTGGGGTTTGGGAGTTGAAGGAAATTTCCTGTTCAATATCTTGCCCGTTGCCCGAGTGTTCTAACAATTTGACGACAAAAGTTTCTCGAAAAGGCCAACGCAGCCTGTCGTCAAATTCCCCCGGTAACAGCTGTAGAAACACCGACACATGCGTTCCTTCACCATTCCCAATCCCATTAGCATACACACTGAGGTTCATCTTGTACCCCTGGGGAGCCGTGTAAAAGGGTTCGCTCAACCACACGTCGCCGTCTCTTTTATGCTGTTCGAAATCGTACATCATGAACTTGCACGGTGTTTTGAGGCGGGAAGAATCCAGTTCCAGCACCTGTCTCTTCAACTCTCTCCCTAGGAGATTCCCCCTTCGCTTTCGCGAAACAATGCGAGCCAGCTCGTCCCTTGCGAGGACGGAAAGCTTGTACTTTGCTACTGGAGGCTGCGTCTCCATGACACACTGAGTTGTTCGATCGTGTACCAGTGCCAGCTAGCTATAGCTACTTGATTGTAACGCCGGTAGCTACATTCAATGAAGTGGCCGCATGAATTCTTTTAACAAGAGCTAGGGGAATTTTTCATGCTGAAATGGCTAATTAAGGCCTGAGGGTAAGCCCCAAGAAAATGACGCGTAGAATAGTCATGTATGCTCCTCCCCCAAGCAGTGCGCAGTGCGCAGTGCTAGTGTGCAGGGCTAGGGATAGTCTCGTGCCCAGCCGGAAATTTCCGTGAAATTTCCGGCTGGGCACGAGACTAGGCTAGGGACAGCTTCACGACACGTGAGCGCCAGACCGGATGCGAAGCATGCAGAACATTCAGAGCAGTTGCCTTTCTAGCTATCCAGTTATTTTCATGTAAATATAAAAAAAACAACAGTCCACATGCATGTACAACATGCACTGATGTATTGTGAAAATGGGGATCCTGTGGGTCGAAATAAGGATCTTATAAAAAAATATATATTCAGCGGTAAAGTGTCCAGTAGAGAAAATTTACTTGCAGATGACAGTATATTGATGACTGAAACAAATGCGCAATGAAGTGGCTGGCTTTAGCAGGGACTAGCAGGCTCCTTCTGAAAGCGGGGCGGATCGATTGGTTCATGACACACATGCCTTAAAAACTGTTATACATGCAACCAACATCAGTGTGTGCCACGTATGCACCCGACTGGTTGCAGAACATGCCTAAGGAATGCAGTCTCTAAATAGCTTGCAATTTCTATCGCTTGGAATTTCTAGCTTGCAATTTCTAGCTTGCAATTTCTATGAAAAATGGGCCCCAACTTCACTGTGAAATTTTAGTTCTCTATAGAATCCCAAAATTCATCAAAATAAGGACCCGGGCCATGCATATTATGGGTACCCAGGGTCCCCAGTTTGAAATACCTGACACAGGTTATTGTCAAGTGAAGGGGGTATAGTTAGCAGTGGTAGTACATATTATAATAGAAAGTGCTTCTGCAGATCCCTGCAGAATTGGCAAACAGTACAGAAATAACTATTGTGCTGATTGGACACTTGTGTCCACCTCCACATTCCCAGGCCTCAGCACAGTCATTTTATTTTTCCCTGGAAGATGCTACTATAGTGAGCAACATAAATGTATAATGGCATTGCCATTATCTGTATGCATGACTGCATGCATAAATGTACATGTATATTGGACACATGTATACATGTTTAGATAAATGAGAATACTAGCAAAGAAGTAATTAGTAAACCAATCACTATTGTAATTACGCTCAGAAACCATAAAAATATCTGTGAAGTTGAAGCTATCAGTACAATTGTTCTGTCAGCTTATGTTCAGTTTTAATGAAGGTGAAATTGAAATTGGTGATGTTTGTAAAGCTTGCCTTTGCTATATTACTGCTCATCCAACTTCGATCTCTTTCTCCGCTTCAACGCAGAGCTGTCTAATGATAGCCAAGAGTACTTTCTTTTCTTCAAGTAGGTCTGTGACCTGCTGATAGGATTTGAAGTGATCGTCTGCCTTCTGCTGTAGCTGGTTTTCTAGATGTGCCTTCCGAGACACTAAGTCCTCCAATAGGACAGTGTTCTAAAAATGTGCAGATGGAATCACAAATTTAAAAAATGGTATAGCCACATATGCTTATTTTAAACAATAGTTTCAAGTGGCAGGTGCACATGTATTTAGCACTGGATGGCTTGCATGTAGATTACTGGTCGGTGAAATTGATTACCGTAAGACTGGTTTTAATTGCGTGGTGAAATCATTGCATTTTTGTGTTTTGAACGCAAAATGCATATTATAATTGCGTTGATGCATACTCATATATGTGTGTGTGTACTGCATAACGCATGTTTGTGTTTTAATTTTTGTGAGCTTTAAGTTAACCCTTTACCAACCATAAAAAAACAGCCTAAAGAAGCAGAAAAGCCTATACAAAGTATTAACGCCTAGTATTAAAACCCCTATATAAATTCATATGGGCTTATGGGAGCTCATGACGCATCATTGGTTGGTAAAGGGTTAAACCATATTCGCATTCGCAATTCTTAGATCATTGCAGTTAAACCGGTCCTACGATACTACCCGCATATAGTGAATGTACATGTAGGAATATAACTATTAATTTAATCAACACTTCAATTACAAGTGTACACGTTTTAAACAGCAGTACCTGTAGAAATCAGCTACACCCACATTGTTTTACTACTCACATCTGTAGAAGTCAGCATATACACATTGAAAAGTTCACCTGGTTATCTTGGTCATTGAGTAGCTTGTGATAGTGTTTCTTGAGTTCATCCATCTGCTTGGCTAGCTGCTGCTTCTGCTGGTGGAGAGCCATCACTTCCTCCTCGTGTTCGGTGTGGAACTGCAGCTCCTGCTGGTCGTGCTCTTGTATCTTTTCAACCAACGTCTTCTCTAGCTCAGCAGACATCACCTGAGCGTGGTGCAGCTGAAGAAATTGAAGTGTGAACAAGAGGGGTGTGTGAGTGGAGAGACGGCGAGTAAGGTATCATAATCATTAATGTACAAAGATACTTCAGACGCTGTACTAATTACAGTGTTATGAAACTTCAGTGGCAATGAAGTTTCACAATACATTTGGTGTTATTTTTAAAAAAAACCTGCAGTGTAAAAGGAAAGTAAAAAGCTGTACCTGCATGCTGGTGCTACACCACACTGATGAGGCCCAAAGATTGATCTATTATGCTTGGCTTTGAGTAAAGTTACCAGTACTACTCTTCTACCTTTTGTTCACAGTCACCCTTGTAAGAAGTAACGCTGTGCTTGGCAAGTATAAGGATACTGAGTTCATGTTACCTCATACCTGAGCTTTAAGACTCTCCACTTCTGCGTTAATTTCCTGCACCATTGTCAAGTGATCAAGCGGCTGTCTGTAGCTGTCTCCTTCCAGAGGGGAAATCAGAGCAGCATGCAGCTCCCTCAACTCCTCAGTCTGTGTCTCTGCCACCAGCTGTGCTGCTGAGAGCTTCTGAGCGTGCTAAAACGGAGAGAAGAGAAGCCATTTGCGCATGTACATGTATAGCCGGCCTCATTTCCAGGCCTTGATCCCTGCTCAGCAAGCAAAGCAAGTACGTTTCACCAAAATACCATAAAAAGGGGTCAAGCGTCTTGACCCAATGCGATTATCGTGTGACTACCTACTTATTGTAACCCCACCTATCAATAAGTCAAGCTGAAATGGAGGTGTACAGTAAGGGGCTTCCCCGTCATTAGTCCCACACTCATTTTAGAAGAGGCATTTGGAAAGCCACGCTGTCAACCCTAAATCCTTCTAGGTACAAATTTTTTTGCTGCTATGCCTTCCAATGTTTGGGTGAAAATGAAATGTTCAATATTTGCTTCATAAGCTGGGAACAGGACTAGCCTGTATGGTATACAGGTAGCTACTGAGTTAGGCTTACAGTGATTTCTAAAGGGGGTGTGTTGGTGCAATGTACCTCTTCTCTCAGTTCTTCCATAAGTTGTACTTGCGTTCGTCTTAGATCCTCCTGGGCTGCCTGAGAAGCTTTGAGCTCTTCCTCTGCCTGCTGTACTGCCTCTCTCAGTGACACCAGCTGCTCAGACTCTTCTGGGTAGTCGGGAACAGAGTCATCGAGTTTGCTCTGTAGCTGATGAGTGCGTGTGTGCGTATAATGGAGAGGATGAAATGGGGAAATATGTTTGTCTATTTTGTATTACAAATCTACGTATACCATGATAGTTTCAGCATTATACTTGCTTATTGATGATTATTTAGCCTCGTTCCCAGGCTCTATCCCGCAGCTTTTTGCACCGTTTAAAACTCTCAATGCTTATGTATTTCAACAACAAAAGCTGGGGGTATAAACCTGGGAATGAGGCTAATAGTTATTTGCTACGGTTTTAATGGGTGGCTTACTCTAATAGAAGTCATACAAGCATAGCAGGAACAAACTTTGCTTGGTAACTGGGCCACTTATTACTATTTGCCAATATCAAAACAGTAGCAACTTTTAACACTCAAAAAAGTACTAATCACCATTTTAATAACTGTTTAGATTTATACAGTAAATCTACAACAAATTTATATGTACCTGTTGTGCACTTGACTCCAGATCCCTCACTTTAGCCCTCTCAGCCTGTATATCATGCTGTAGCTCGACAAAGACAGCCTCATTGACACTCTCCAACGGGGCTGCCTCAACGTACTGTATCACAGCCTCAACAGGCTCACTGACTACAGCTTCAAGTTTGCACTGAAGCTCACTGATCTGTTGCTCGTATGCAGACAGTTTACGCCCCTGTTGCTGCAACTCATTGTGTTTCCTCTTGATGTCAGCCTCTGCAAGTTCCTGTGCGTAAATGGAATCAGTCATGGAAGCGTTGGCTTTCTCGATTTCTGCTGTCATATTTCGAATATCTTCATTCTTTCTTGCAATAATTTCATCTCTCCGTTTGATTTCTAGACGTGCCTTATCGCTGAAAGCCTTCTCCTTAGGTTCAGCCCTGTCTTCTAGAGCTGGTTTCCTAGATGCTAGTGTGGCTGTAACGGCTTGCTCTTTCCGTAGTTCATCTTGTAGTTTCTGTACTTCAGCTGCGGCACTTGCCTGCGCATCTTCTGCCGCTCGCTTTGAGAGTTCTGCTCTTTCAAGCTCTTCCTTTAGGACCTGGATTTCTTCGTCTTTCCTCTTGATTGCTCGATCCCTGAGCTGAATTTCCCTCTCCTTACCAGCCAGAGTGCTTGTGACTGGGCTAGGAATGGATTGCGTGCTTGTATCAGTTCTTGGTGCTTCTGTTTCCTTGTTTTTCATTCGAGCTAACTGGTTGCTTAAACTATACACCTCGGCTTCCATTACTTCCAACGAGCTTTGAAGTTTCTTTTCTGAATTATTTCTTTGCTCAATTTCATCCTTTAGGGCTTGGACCTGTCCTTTCAATTCGATTTCAGCGCCTTCTTCACCTGCTTCACTTTCAGTCTGTGTTTCTAATCCAGTTGAAGTAACTTGTGCTTCTAATTCAGTTGTGGTGACTGCTATTGCTGTGGCAGTGGCAGGTGGAGGTTTACTAACGCTCAATTCCTTTCGGAGTGAGTCCATCTCCTGCTTCAGTCTCTCTACCTCAGCCTCTTTGGCATGCTGGAGATCTACCATATCGCTCTGCGATCTGTTCAAGTCCTCTTGGGTCTTCTCTAGGCTGGATCTGAGCATACCTACTTCAGACCTAAAACTACCAAGGGCTGATTTGGATGCATCTAACTCTGATAACAGGCTTTCGACAGTGCCAGTGTGCTTCTGGTTACGATCTCCGAGGGTATGCTCCACGGTCGTCACTTTTGAAACTGCATTTCCTATCCGTGTGCTATATCCATTAAGCACCCGACTAGACCTCTCCTGGAGACTTTGCATTTCTCTGAGGAGGTGCTCAGCAAACTGTGTGACGAGGGTTTCTGCATGTTTTTGTTTACTGATCTCTGATCTCAATTGCTCAAGAACCTCTTCTTTTGAAGCAGTGCTGCTCAGGTATCTTTCTTGCTCAGTTTGGAAGCGCTGCTGGGCTTTCCACATGTCACTCTGGAGGGCACTGTTGCTAGCCAGGAGCTCCTGTACAAGAGACAGCTCTTCGCTATTACCTTCCTCACCACTGGACTCCTTCCGAGTGACAAGCAGCATCTGCAAGTTTTCAAGCTGAGATTTCATGTGTGTAACCGTCTCTTCATGCATCGAGTCGTCAGCTTTGTAGGGAGACCTACTAGCTTTAGTTAATAGCTTAGCTCTTTCAAGCTCTTCCTTTAGGACCTGGATCTCTTCGTCTTTCCTCTTGATTGATTGATCTCTGAGCTGAATTTCCCTCTCTTTACCAGCCAGAGTGCTTGTGACCAGGCTAGGAATGGATTGTGTGCTTGTATCAGTTCTTGATGCTTCTGTTTCAGTTGTTTCTTCTTCTGGTTTAGTTGTTTTCTCTTTTGAAGCAGTGCTGCTCAGGTCTCGTTGTTCCTCAGACTGGAAGCGCTGTTGTGCTTTCCACATGTCACTCTGGAGGGCACTGTTGCTAGCCAGGAGCTCCTGTACAAGAGACAGCTCTTCGCTATCACCTTCCTCACCACCGGATTCCCTTTGAGTGATAAGCAGCATCTGCAAGTTTTCAAGCTGAGATTTCATTTGTGCAACCGTCTCTTCATGCATTGAGACGTCAGCTTTGTAGGGAGACCTACTAGCTTGCGGGTGGGTAGGAGTCCTCTCAGGGCTTTCCTGTACAGCGGTACTCCTCAGCTCTCCTGCAAGGACAGCTATCCGATTCTGATATTCTTGTTCCTTGTCCTTTAAGGCCGCCAATTCATCCTTCTGTTTCTCGGCATTCATCTTGAGCTGTGAGATCTCACTTTTATACCTCTTTTCGCTGGCTTGATAGTCTACTATTTGCAAATGATCACTTGCCCCTCTATCCCTAAGCTGGGTAGCTTCCATGAGGGCATTTTCACACTGGATTTCACTGTTTGATAACTTCGTTTGCAGCGCTTGGATTCTAAGTGCACTTGCCTTCAGCTCTTGATTGACGGCTTCCAATTCACCCTGATACCGCTGTTGCTCAGACTGGAAGTTTTGCTGGGATTTCTGCATTTCGTTTTGAAGGGTACTATTGGTGGCAATGAGCTCTTGTATGAGAGAAAGCTCTTCATTTCCGCCTTCTTCTTCACGTAGCTTCCCTGGAACCATGAGCAATTTCTGAAGGTCTTCAAGCTGTGATTTCATATGTGTAAGGGTCTCTTCGTGCATGGAAGTGTCAGACTTGTAGGAAGTCCTGCTTGAGGGGCGATGAGGAGGGGACATTTGCAGGACTCCAAAGTCAGATTCATCGACTGCTACTGCCTCTGCAGGACTTTGCTGCGCTGTTCTATTCTGGAGCTCATCTACGAGAACTGCTACTTGGCTCTGATACTGCTCCTCCTTAACTTTCATAGAGGCTAGCTCGTCACGGTATCGTTCTGCATCGGTTTTGAGCAGTGACATTTCACTGTTGTACCACTTTTCATTAGCCTGATACTCTGTTAATTGCTGCAGAGTTTGTGCTTGCCTTTCCCTAAGTTGGGACACCTCTGTGAGGGCAGCTTCACACTCACCTTCGGTCGCTAATAACTTCTCTTGGAGCTCTTTCATTCTGAGCTGACTTCCCTTCAGCTCATGTTGGACTGTCTCTACCTGGAGCTCACATCTGTGTTTCAACGAATGAGCCACTTTCTCATACTCCTCCTTCGATTCAGTCAACCTAATCTCTGCTAGTTTCTTGGCCTTATCGGCTTGTATTTTGTGATCTTCTTTGAGTTGTGAGATCTCTTCCTCGTACAGCGTTGCTTGATCGGAAATCTCGGTGTGGACAGCTATCAGCTGGGATTGGAGCCTTGCTACCTCCTCTTCTGCTCTCTCTCTTGCAGCTTCTGTCGTTGCCTCGTACAGCTGAAGTTGGTTTTCGAGGTTTGCATTCAACTCACTGTACCTGGCGATCTCCTCCTGTGATTGTTCCAAGGCAGACGTCAGCATACCTATTTTGGCAGCAATGGACTCTTTGGGATTTTCGGATGGGGGTTGTGCTTGCAGCTCAGCTGTTTCATGTCGCCTTGCCAGTGACCCTTCAAGAGCTACCTCTGCTTCACGAAGCTTGCTTGTGAGAGTATCGACATTCTCTCTATACTGGGCCAGTTCCACTTGCACAGAGTCCACTTCCTTTCTGGCTGCGGAAACTTCGGTGTCGTACCTATCTTTGGCCTCAGTCAGCAAATTTTGGGAATCTTGAATCTGCTGCTTAAACTTGTTTAGCTCTTCCTCATGGATTGCCCTCTCCAGCTGTAGCTTGTCCTGGAGTGAGCTCACTTGCTCCTGGAGTTGTCCATACTCGCTATCCACTCTCTGGGAGTGATCCAAATGGATAGCTCTCTCATCTTCAAGGGTCTTAATTTCCTGAAGGAGCTTTTCAACTGTCTCTTTGTGGCTGGATTGATCCTCCTCCATTTGCACCTTTGTCTGTTCAAGTTCTTCCATCAGGTGGTCCAAGTTTACGTCAGAGCCGGACTCAAGGTCACCGCTTACCACCAAGAGTTTCTTGAGGCTGCGTATCTCCTCCAGCTGTTGAGCAATGGAGTCTTCTGCATTGGCTAGCTGAGAGTCGATCTACAAAGACAATGATGGTACATTCACACATGACCCAGGTATTAACAGGTGTGTGCCACTCTTATATCAAGAAGTCTGACTCTGACTCCATCCCTGACTAAAGCAGGACTCTTTGCTGCAAATTACAAGCAACCTACTGAGGTTCATTTCTCAGAAACACTGAGAACATACACACTATGTCCGTACTACAGCTACTGATAAATGCACAATCACTTACTCCTTACTTGCAATGAACAATTTGTCTCTCAGGCAAGCAAGAAACCTGGGACTTACAGGTTGTTTGCTAGAGGCCATATAAGCCAGTTCTGGAAGCAGTATACCTTGTGTCTTATAGCTACATGTACATGTACATGTAAGTTACATGAGTTAAGCAATTGGTAGAGCTTTCTGTGGCAATGCTTAACTAATTCCATACCATTTGACATACTAAAATAAACATCCACATCCACACGTACACACACGCGCGCACACACACACACGCATGCGCGCACACACACACACACACACACACACACACACACACACACACACACTCACACACACACACACACATCCACACACACACACATCCACACGTACACACACACATGCATGCGCGCGCGCACGCACACACACACACACACACACACACACACACACACACACACGCACACACACACACGCATGCGCACACACACACACACACACACACACACACACACACACACACACACACACACACACACACACACACACACACACACCTCAATTCTGGAAGCACTGAGGCGTTTTTGTTGCCTGTCAAGATTGGCGATGTGTTTCTCAATTTCAGCCTGCTTCTTTCTCTTAGAAGTCAATTCCTTGTGTAGATCATCCCTGCAGACAGTAGTTTGAAGAATAAATATCACTACAAATCTGGCATGAAACAATGGTTAAATCTGCGCAGTGCTGCCGGAAGTAGCAGTTACATGCGCATGTAGCACAGTACTGCAGCTGGCCTCACCCTGACAACGTAACGGGCTTACAGTCTCTTCTCCAATGGTTGCCTTCACTCATAAGAAAGCATACCTACTGACATCATTATATAAATCTTTGGCCTAACCTATGGCCTAATTAGCATGTGGGGCGGGGGGAATCAAATCTTCAATGTAATATTAGGGCACCTCAACGAAACTCTATACATGTACATTGCTTACATCTGCGTTGGCTGATTTTCTTCCTCAAGGCTTCTCAGCTGCTGCTCCAAGTCTTGACAATCTAGCTCAAGTTTTTCCTTGTCTCGTCTCAGCTGGTCAATCCCTACAAAGAAATGCAACAATAATATTATATGTACGTGTATATGAATACCTGACTATTGTTGAATCTGAGCGATAAAAGCTAAACTGTAGGTGCTCTAATTATGTGTTGCTCATAGAAATAGAATAACTATTTTTGATAATATTATGCAACAGAATATTAGAAATTTGGGGAGTGACAAAAAATCAAGTTTGACACATAATTAAAAGGATGTATGATTAGAGTAGCAACGATATACATGTACATACATGTAGCTTTGAACAAGTTTTTACGTACTTTAAATTCACTGCACATGAAAGTTTGGGAGTAGAACTCAACTCGAAGTTATATATTTATGGGATAAGTGATTAACTTATGCCAATACTATCCCTTCCCGGGCACTATCACAGTGGGTATACAGTATTCACATATATATCCATACAGCTGACGCTATCTGTATACATACGTCTTTGAAGCATCGTTCGATGTTCCTCCTTCTGAAATTCTTCCATGAGACTTGCAGCTGAGGACAAGAAATCAGGTCCATTAAATACAGGTATTTTATCAGCTTACATAGTGCAACAAGAAGCACATACATTGTATGAGCCACAACTGCAAGAACGTGCATGTACACTGCGTGACTCTTACAAGTGTACTGCACACAGAAGCTTTTGAGTGCTACGAAGACGCATCACAGTAGTAACATCAAACTAGTAAAACTAACTGTTGTCAAATGACACCTCGGAAAACTCCACATATGGATTCTGAGTTTCAACAGTATATGCCTGTTCATATTCACAATGTCTTGTAAAAGCTAATGCCTAAGTGCAATTAGTAAACACTATCAATATGAGGAACTCAAGAGTAGATACCATCCGACAACAGTTCGCACAACAAGTGCACATGTATGTGTGTTAAATGCTCCTTTCCACTTTAAGTGGTTCATGTAGCCTCGTTGCCTGGCCTTTACCCCAGCTTTTATCGCATGCAGTGGTTCTTGCACTCTCCTGCTATGCTGTACATGTACACTCACTTGATCGGACGAATAGGCCATCGCTTGAACTCGACTCCTCAGCCGTGGACTCCGAGCTCTCCATGTCCTCGGGAAGGAAATTGGACTCCACTTCAGCCGGCATGATGGGCGAGTCAGGCTCGGAAGACTGGGCTTCCGTGTCCTCTGGAATATCCAATTCTTCCAGATCCTCCAGAATCGGGGGCGGCGTGCGTGCTCTAGGCAGTCTCCGGGGGATGCTGACCGGTGGCCTGAACCCGGCACTGCGCGGCCTCTGTGGCACCGACTGCCTCTCCCCTCCGCTGGAGAGCCGCCCACTCGAGGGACGCCTTCGCCTGGACAGCGAAGATTGATGCTCGGACTGCTTCAGGGAGCCGCTGCTCCTCCTACGCTGGAGCTTGCGTTTCTGGGCAGTGTACTTCTGCTTCCATTCCTCGTTGTCGGCCATGAGGAGATCGACTCTGTCCAGCAGCTCCCGGGTCTTTTCCGAGAGCTCTTGATTCTGAGCTGCCCTCTCCGAAATCTCGTTTTCGAGCTCGCTGATGCGCGACAGCTGGGACACGATGTCATCGCCGTAGCCTTGGTCGGAGCGAATGCTCAGATCCTTGTGTAGAGATCGGATGATGCGATCCTTCTGAGCCAGCTCCCTGTGTGCGTGACTCAGCTTCTCTGTAGCCTCGTGGACTTGGTCTTGAGCGTAGCGGAAGTCTTCTCGAAGCTTTTCCTCTTCCTGTTTGATGGCGTCCAGCGAGTGCTGCAGCTTGGAGACTTGCTGGGACGCTCTCTCTTGAAAGAGTTGGGCCTCCTCCAGGCGGGACCGCTCCACCTCACGCAAGCGAACAGAGTGACGAGTCTCCTGTTCTCTGTGGGCAAATTAATCAGGTGGAGTACTATGTTCATAGCATAGTGTAGTTGTTGAAATTTATCCCAGGCTCTCATCTAACTTTTCATCACTTGCACTCAGTGTTTCGTACTGCAAGCGACGAAAAGCTGTATGAAAACAAGGCTGGAAACTTGTGGATTGCAATTTTAAGTGAGCATGTAGAAACTCACACTGTCTATAGGTGTATCACTTTATAAGGATAGGGAATTCACACATACGTATACATACGTAGTTCAGCCAACCAGATCTACAGTAGGGTGTTCATTATTAGCTAAAAGTTTCAGCATACTAAAGTATACAAGTAGTCCTCGAGTATAAGCAGGTAGGAGACTTGGTGAATTCTCACTACATGTATATTGGAGATATCATTGTATGCATGTACATGTACAACACATGTATGCTATTTAGTAAAACAGCATTTTTAATTATTGCACCAACACAAGTACATTCGTGGGCTCAAATCCGGTGTAATGCCAAATTTTTCGCTTTTTTTTCTCAACATTTTCCGAGCTCATTAATTCTTCATGAGTGCATTATATATATGCTTCTCACGCCCACAGAGATTTAAGATGTGCAGATTTGTCGGTATAACCCTAACCTCATTTATAGATGCACAGTAACCAGCCTACAAGCTCACTTGATAATTCTCTCTGACTGTTGGCTGACGAGGTCCACGTGCTCGTCTCCCTCTATGACAAGCATCTTGTTCTCCTCCTGTGTCCGGACCAGGCTGGTCTTCAGCGTGTCACGCTCCAGAGACACCTGGTGCATCTGCGACCGCAGCAGGGATATCTCATTCTTGAAGGACTTCAGGGCAACTTGACGTAGCACTGCGGAATTCAAAGATTACAAAAACTTCACCATATGTTTTCATGACAGTTTTAAAGTGGAGATCCTGCTAATAATATTATATGCACTTCTTCGGGCTATTTGGGCCTTGTCGGTACAGTGTAGCAGCTGGAGTTATCCAAGCACGTAGGTGACTTACAGCTACAGCATTTATATGGCTTGCTAGACAGGCCTCCGGGCTTATATATACAAGTAGGGTCCTAATGCTCCAAATGTGTATGTGTTTGTGCCTAATCATGACATAATCCACTTTCCAATAGCTTCCTAACCAACACCCAACAACATGCTACATGAACATTTGAAAATCCGTTTTATACACCAGTATGACATACAAATTAAGATTGATTATAACCACGTCACAAACTTGCTCTCTCTCTTTTCTGCATAGTATATACACTTCTATTCAACTACTTGGTTATACATCCACACAATGTCATGTACACAAGAGGTGTGTGGTATGGTATGCCGCAGTGGTACCCACCCGACTGAGTCTTCCCCTCCCCCAGCATGGCGCCCTCCAGGGAGGCAGTGAGGTCCACCAGGCTGACCCGGCCAGAGGGGTCCATAGGAATGGCCTGGACAAGGAAATTGTATCAAAAAAATTAATTGGCCTGAATAGCACCAAAAGCGAACCGAAGTTATGAACTGACTATCAAATAGTGATTACAACTAAGGAGTTAATTGCTACAAGAAACTCTCTAATCTATGTGCTTACATGCATGCAGTGGGGCCCATCTCAGGGCTAATACAGGAGGTTTTGAGGCAGACGACATGCACATATTCAGAAGCCACGCCCCCTGGGACTATGTAACACCCCCGCCCTAATTGCAGTCAGTGGGAGGACGCTTGGGGTGTCTTATGCTACAGAGCCCAAATGGGGTGCTAATGAACTACTGAGTACCAAATAATTATTAAGCACACTTTGTGAATCCCCAAGCGTACTTTGCACATCCATCCATTCATGCACTATGATAAATGTACTAAATGTGACAGCAATACTGTATGTCCCTTCACCTCAGCGAGGACCTCCTCCAGACTCTGGTTGTGAGGGGCTTCCACGCCCATCTTCTGCAGTTTTGATACCAGACTGTCAACTTTCACATAGCTGCGTGAGTGTGTGGTGTGTATGTACAGTATGTTATGTTATGCGCTGGAGTAAGTTGCTTTGTGTCTTTACTACAGTGTGCCAGAATACTTGCACATGAAGATAGGGGGCTGAGACCTGGCTGCATGCACTGAACAGTAGCTCAGTGTACAATATGTTGCACAAAAAACTTGTGAGATGCTCACGAACCTTCGTGAAGGGTACGTAAAGATGACATCGTGAACTTGCATGTGAGCTGAATCATGAAGCTGAACATGTACATGTGCAATAAATCAAGAAGCTGAACCACTACGCGAAGCCATAATGAATATGTCAGAGCCATACTTGACATGTACATGTACATGCCACAAACACATACACTTCGTGGACTCTTTGTGACTAATAAATGCCACGGCACTCTTTGCAACAAGAGGACATTTGCAAAGGTTCGCAAACACTTCGTGAACATCTCGCAACGATTTTTCTGCAGAATACTGTATCTGATTAAAAAACTACCACAAGGATAATGCGTTAAGCCTTAAAAGACTGTCTTACCCTGAGTGCTCTGGATCCAGTACTGACAGGATGGCTCGCTCCTCTGCGGGGAACAAAACAGAAACAGAGCTAGGGACTGCTGAACTACGCTCTACAATGTATACACAGAGTAGACAGTCTACCGTGAAACTATGTCCTGTAATAGGGTGCATGTAGCTCCTTACTACATTGTGTACATGTACATACTACAGTGGAACACCTCTCCTGTAGACACCTTGGGGAGACCTGGTAAAGTGTCCTGAATAGTCTAAGAGAGGTTTCCTCATTTCAGGGGTAAATTTGTATGAAGAAAGCATATTTGGGACATAGCAAAGTGTCCTTAATACAGAGGTGTCCATATTTCAGGGGTGTCCTTTAACTCTTTACCAACCAATGACGCATATATGCATCATGAGCTCCCATAAGCCCATATGAATTTATATGGGGGTTTTAATACTAGGCGTCAATACTTTGTACAGGCTTTTCTGCTTCTTTAAGCTATTTCTTATGGTTGGTAAAGGGTTAATTAAGAGGGGTTTCCACTTATATAACGTTTTTGTTTAGTGTTGGATATGTAAGGACTACAATGCATAAACAAGAAACACACAGGTAGTGAGTAACAGGCCAGGCACTCCTGTCGTAGTGTCTACCAGCCGGAGCCATCATGCACTGTCAGTGTTGTCTAGCTATCCCAGCCAAACTCATACCAACAAATTGCTTATTTTTATTAGTCCTTAATACAGAGGTGTCCATATTTCAGGTGTGTCCTTTAAAAGGGGTTCCACTGTATACAACTGTCTTTGTTTACTGTTGAACTACAATGGGAAGACAAGAAACACACTGGTAGAGGCCACCCAGGCATTCGGTGTCATAGTGTGGGTGTCATAGCGTCTACCAGCCGGAGCCACCAAGCACTGTCAGTGTTGTCTGTCCCAGCCAAACTCATACCAACAAATTGCTAGTGGGCGAAGCTTATGGCATGAATTTTAATCCCAACAGTTGTTGTAAACAGTCTTAGGGAATTCACAGTAGTGAATATCAATAATACAATGCAATACAAGTACATGCGATACAAGTACATTTACAGCAGCTACTGTACATGTATGTGCTCCCACAAGTGAGCTATACATGTACATGTACACCCCCAAGTGCTTGCTTGGTATATACACAGACTATAGAGATTAGTTATAGGGAACAGTTATTAAACCACTCCCATTAGCCACTCCCACTGATAATCAGACAGGAGATGTGCGGTCCTCCATTTCTCTAGCGTCTACAAACAATTCGAAAGTTAAAGTATGGGCCTATACTACAAAGTACGTGTACATGTACATGCACATGTATGTTGGAGATACAGTGGATTTTAACCCCTCTCTACTGTGGACACCTTGGGAATCTGGTGAAGTGTCCTGTATAGAGAGGTGTCCGGTAAATTTCCATAAAAGAAAGTGTACTTGGGACATAGCAAAGTGTCCTTAATACAGAGGTGTCCTTATTTCAGGGGTGTCCTTTAAAGGTGTTCCACTGTACATATTACTGGTGTGGACTATAATTAATGGATGTGCGTACCTGCCACGGCGGAGGCTGGGAGTGGAGTGGAGGCCAGGGGAGGCTCCTTGGAGGGGAGGGGGCTGTCGAAGGGCTCACTCAGGACGGGGGGTGTCTGTGAGGGGACAGTAGCAGGGCGATGAGTTTGGAAACAGCATTACTAAAGAAGCTTGTTTCTACTCTGAAGTTGTGCCTATGTTGGACTTTTTTGTAAATGTATGTAGTTTTTGTAAACATGATGTAGTATCCGCCCACTCAAATTATTACAAACACAATGCAAGTGTACAAGGTAAGTATAGATTTTTTGGCAAGCAAGGCTGCAATTGTATTGCAATAGCTATCAGAAAAGCTTACATATAACTAATATAATTCAAGAGCTGTAGTTGCTTGTCAGCTACACATAGGAATTACGAAGACAATTCCAGGTGCTACACTGCGCTGACGAGGCCCAAACAGGCTGAAAAAGGCCACCTGCATTTGGCATCATCATTAGGCTCCCAATTTTTTCATGCCATTCATGGTAATTATCTATAACTGAATTCCTGATCATGAGAAAGTATTCCCATGTTTCCACTCAGGGGTTCCTTACTATTCCCCTTACCATGTCGCTGTATCTGCGTCGCTGCAGTGCGTGGAAGTGGGGAGAGGGTGTAGAGGCAACGATGGCAGCATTCCTCACACCCTGGAGTGCTCTGACGAAGTCATCCAGGGGTACCCAACCCTGCCTCCTCTGGTCAAGGCTGTCCAACAGGGAGAGTAGTGCCTGGAGGAAGAAGGAGGAGGAGGTGTGTGTGTGTGAATGTGTGAGTGTGTGTGTGTGTGTGTGTGTGTGTGTGTGTGTGTGTGTGTGTGTGTGTGTGTGTGTGTGTGTGTGTGTGTGTGAGTGTGTGTGTGCGTGTGTGTGTGTGTGTATGTGTGTGTGTGTGTGAGGAGCATAATTTGGGGTACTGCTCTTTACTCGTTTCACCAAAATGTCATTAAATAGGTCAGACCTAATATGATTCACATGTGACTGTCATGTGACTGCCCACTCCTCTCAACTTCGCCTATCAATAGGACAAGCTGAAGACGATGTTTTTAGCACACCCCCACTCACTCTAGAAGAGGCCTTTGGAAATCCAGTTAACCCCTTGGTCTAGTTGCTATAGCCTATATAGCACACCCTGGACATTTTGATGTAACTGCACACTAGCCTCGTTCCCAGTCCTTCCCACCTCAGCTTTTATCTCGCAGCCGTGGAAAAAAAGCTTTTCTCCACAGCTGATATCTCGGCTGCGAGATAAAAGCTTGTGGAGAAAAGCTTTTTTTCCACAGGTTCCCAGTCCTTCCCAAGGTGGGAAGGACTGGGAACGAGGCTAACTGCACACTGGAGTTGCTTAGTAATCAACATTTGTTAGCTAGGTACGCGCATGAACGTACATTTAGCTGCTTTTCCATTGTATCTAATAAACCTGCTAGTAGCACTTGCCAGTAGGACCCAGCCAATTCCAACTGTAATTATACTCTCTCATGACATTGTGTGTCCACATACCCTCTCTTCCTGAGCGTCAGCCTGGACGTGGCTGCAGAGCTTAGCGATGGCATCCCGACCAATCTCTTGGGAGTTACAGACACCCTTCAAGATGGACCTCACGTGGGATGCCTCGTCACTGCCGCCTCGTGTCGGGGAGAGCGGGGGAGATGAGACTGTGTGCGTGCGTGTGTGTGTGTGTGTGTGTGTGTGAGTGAGTGTGGAGAGCATTTGTGAGTACGTGGCTGAAATATAGCCATACTTGAACATAAGAATTAAGGCTCTTGACATGGCATGAAGCTACAGCGTATCATGTCTATGCTTAAAGGACACCCCTGAAATAAGGACACCCCTGAAATAAGGACACCTCTGTAATAAGGACACCTCTGTAATAAGGACACTTTGGTATGTCTCAAATATGCTCAGAAATTTACCCATGAAACGAGTCTATACAGGACAGTTTACCAGGTGCTGAAGGTGTCCACATTAGGTTCCATTGTAGTAAGTTATGTGTATTACTAAGTGAGGAATTTACAAAGTACATGAGTAGCTAGCTGCAGACAGATGTATGACCTAATCTGAGATCACCTTAGCAACGTCTGGTAAACAATGACTGGATACATGTTTCCTAGGTCTATGAATAGTGTGCTCATTAAGCAATACACCAATCCTGCCAGTACGCTAAGGCCATCACTAAAATGACGTTGGTTTGAGTCCCTCTACCAACCCAAGTTTTCGATGGCTTGCAAATGAATTTTAACTGTCTGCGAACGTGTGCACGTTTATCAATCAATTGTTTGAATTATCGAACAGTCGGTCACATACATTGCCACGCTTCTCGTTTTGTGCCAATACAGAACGAGTAGCGTCACGTTTTGTACTTTTGCAGCACTTTTTAGTAAGTTTAACTTCAATGTTTTTAATATTCACGCTCAAATAAATTAATTTTCCTACCTACCTACCCTTATCTTCCTCGGACCTCAAACCATTATAATGTTTTGTTTTGGTAATGGTCTAGTATGCAATATCCCCAGGCATAGCCTTAGCTGTTACACTACTATGCATCTCACAATAATGATTCCTTATTTGGCGTGTGGCTCACCTCCTCGCTCCTCCCCAGCGCCAGTGCCAGTGTCCTCGAAGAGCATGTCCTCGGACTCGCTGATCCAGGAGAGGACTTTAGAGTTGGTACGATTCAGCTGGGGACTCTCTGCCGCTGTCAGATAGCGCATCTGGGTGGCTAGGTCTGCGTACGTGTGTGAATCACAGTGTGTGTGTGTGTGTGTGTGTGGGGGGGGGGGGGGGGAGGGGGGATGACAGAGAGGTGAGCTCCTTTGTGGGATGAGTAGTGCCGTTATCAACAAGGCTAAATCAAGGGGCAAAGAGCAATTAAAAGTAGGGGACAAGGCATTCAGTACAGTTCTGTCGCAGAGATGGAATTGGGTGAAAACATCATACGTACATGTACATACAAGTAGACACATATGACAGTATACATGTATTATTGGTGTGTATGTGTGCGTGTGTAGGGGGAGGGGAAATAAGAGGGTTGTAATTTCTAAAGTACGAAAACACAACTACGTAACATTCAGGAGAACAAGACTGGACGGTCGCCCTAACCTGGCATGTCTCCAGAAGGTCCCCTGTCGGCCTCTGGCCTGATCGGACTGAGGAAGTCCGGGGCCTTCGGCTCTCGCTTAAAGTTGGCCGGGAGAGATCTCCTGCCGAGACGCCTGTGACGCAGGATGACAGTGGGGCTGTCGGGGAAATCATCGCCCTTCTGTTTTCCTCTTCTGTCGCTGTCGGTGGGAGAGACGATGATTTCTGAAGGAGTGCTCTCGAATGCAGTGTCGTAGTGGGTCTGGTTGGGGGTTGAGAAGTGAGAGGGAGAGAGCCCGAGCTGTGGTACTCCACTGGCGTGTTTTGCCGCCTCTCTTTCTAGCTCGAATAACGCTGTGAAGTCCTCAAAACTGATCTGGGGTTGTGAATGGGAGAAATAAATTCATTATAGCTCCTGACGGTGGAGTGGTTTTGAATTCACAGCAGTGTTTTACAATAATGACAAACTTTGCTACATCAATTGATCTCCTACGTAGTGACGGACTCGCCTCATACACACTGCTTTGCTTATGCAGTAGACACACGTTCGCTTGTATACGCTACGGACATTATTATACGCGTATGTGGGCGTTAGCTACATGTTTGTGGGCGGGTCAGCTACGCAGATCCTCCTACTTTCCCCGATTCCACTTACTCTGCCGTCCTTGTCCCGATCCAGCCTCTCCATGAGCTCGGGAACCATGGAGTCCTCGAAGGTGGGCATGTCCCGCACGAGCTGGGTGAGCTCGCTGTAGCCAATGTAGCCTGTCGTGTCCTTGTCCAGCGCTTCGAAGTGCGTTTGTAGCAGGTCCAGATCGGCGTAGAACGATGCGCGCTTTGGATGGAGAGCCATCGCGCCGCTGCACTTGCTACGACACGGCGATAGTCCTGTTTTCCTCCGCGCGAAACTGTGCGTATTGAAGGGAAAAGTGCAATACACCAGCAGTGCTGAACGCCCTAAAATCGGCACGCCCCCTAATGTTTGGGGGCGGGGTCTTTTCTTACCTCACGCGCAGCTGACTCAGCAAATTCTGTGTGAGACTCGTTTTCTCTCTGTGTAAGCGTGTGTATACCTCCCACTGTTCGAGTATACCTTTACAGAGTTCTGTCCTGTTGTCTTAGTCGTTAATAATGGCGGAGGAACAAACTCAAACGGCCATGGAAGTGGACGCGAAAAAAGAAAAAGAGGGCAAGGCGAAGTCCAAGAGTAAGGCTCCCAGCGGGCAGATGTTCACCCTCAAGAAGTGGAACGCCGTGGCCATGTGGCAGTGGGACGTAGAGTGTGACACGTGTGCTATCTGTAGAGTTCAAGTGATGGGTAAGTGACCAATTTTATACGCTGATTATAAGGAGTTTGTGCGGTATAGTCTTGTTATTAAATTTACACCTACATGTACATGGCTATAGTGTTGTTTTGGTATTTGTCCGACCGTACATTCTTCTCTTATCACTCACAAGTATCTGTTAAGGCACTCCAGATTAAACTGTAGCTTCTCATTCGTGCCTGCCCATTTCTGAATTAAGGGACTGTATATAGTATTACGTGTCCCTTATAAATTGCCTTGCGGCAGAACCAAAGTTTCTCTCAAGTCTGTTTGTCCTGTTGCTGCAGTCTATACAGCTGGTATTGTAAATTACACGTGTACTGTGACAATTAGATCTTCCACGCACTGGATCGATTGATGGGCTTTAATAGGGATAACTTTGAAGTACATGTGGTATTATTGAAGATTGTACCTTCCCCTACTGAGCTACCAGATGAGTAATGGTAGGATTCTGTAGATAGCCTCTTGCTCGAGCGTTGACTATACGATTTATCTAGGAAGACTGCTCTAGGATGCCTAGTCTCCAAGTCCCTCAAAAATTGCAGAAGGAGGGCATGGTCATTAGGCTGAGGTGGAATTGTACAGTCTGGAATGTTATTAACAATATTTTTATCCGCCTGCTAATGCTAGCTCTATAGACCTCACTCTGGCTGCATGCATGGACCTTGATATCAGGGAAGAGCTGACTATCTGACGCAAAGCAACACTGTAAATAGACGCTGAGTCTAGAAACCGAGGCTGTAGTGTTCCGAGCGAAGCGAAGGCGCTACTATGGGCCCAAAACGACTATTGACCCCTCCCTCTGAGTTAGAGTCTCGCCGTTCACCATTTGTGTAGCTGTTTGGCTCCCTTGTAAGACTTACTAGAGTAGTTTTCACTCAGTAAGCGCTTTACCAGCTGGTGCTAGCTATGTACATGTATGTATATATACATGTAGTGTCGCTATGGTCTACTAACCTGTGAGTTTACTATATAAGTGTTCGACACTCTTAGAAAGCCTGTACCGAGGTGTCTAAGTGATTTAGAAACCTCGTTTTGCCCAATCAGATCACAGGATTTGCTATATAGTCTAAGCTTGCTGGAGGAGCTCACCCATTGACTTCTCAGTCTTGAGTATATAGGAAGCGATGTACATCACACATGAATAAGGTTTCGGCAAGACGATAAACTTAGCAAAGTTGATCTGCTGTACAAGTGCATTATGCTAACTAGAAGTCTCTAGCAGAGACATACCCCGCTGTGCATAATTCACAACTTGGACCTGGCAGGACTGCAGACTGGACTGATGGAGTAGTTGGCAAAGTGTACATGTATATCACTGGCTGTGTATCCGCACGCAGAGTGTACAGCGCTCGTGTATGCGTATATATCTGTATATCCTATGGGAAGTGGTGGGCGTGACTGATTGCCAATATGAATGCTTGACCAGAGTCCGTATATGCCCGGCCTCTATCGTATTCTAGTTGTGACCGTATTAAAATGGCAGAAGAAAGAGCTGTAGATACAGCGAATGAAACCGCTTTGGCGACTATCAGGTACACACCCGGACATTTTTTTTTTGATTTCAATGTTACTGTCGTGTTTAGCAATCGCTTAACCCTGCAAATCGCGAGATAGCCCGATTTTTGAGTGGACAGACACCGGATAGACGGACGGACAGACAGACAGACAGAACCAATCGCTTAACCCCGCGGCGCGTAGTAAACACCTCCCCAAACAAAGGGCAGATGCATGAGAATGACCCACAACATACTCACTGACTGCTAATGCCATGGTTGTCTAGATTGGAGGGCATATTTACGCTGGGGTGGTGCATGGAGAGATGCGGACTGCTACATGTATCTCTCAGTGAACTAATATTGTGTTTAATATTAAGTATTCTTCTGCATGTAGATGCTTGTTTGAGGTGTCAGACAGAGGGCAAGCAAGAAGAGTGTGTCGGTGAGTTCAGAATATAGGAAGTTTCTATACATCATGGTATGGAAATCTTCTAATTCTTGAGTTCTGTAATATCAATGGTTGGCTATAGCCTTAAAAATTAAACTTGGCTTGGCATTCCCAAACATATACATATTATGTTCTAAAATTTCAACATTTCTTTTGTGCAATTCGTTGAATTTCCAATTCTAAATTTGGAGTTGGCCCACTACTTGTACAGGCATGCCTGAGCCCTCCCTTTTTCAACAGTAGTCGCAGCACTCATGGGCTCCTGGTATTATAATAGTACCGCATCATGCTGATTTCCCCTTCCTCCACATAGTGGTGTGGGGTGAGTGCAATCACTCCTTCCACAACTGCTGCATGCAGCTCTGGATCAAGCAGAACAACAGGTGTCCCCTGTGCCAGCAGGAGTGGGTCGTGCAAAGATTTGGTAGCTAATCCACAACAGATGTACAGTACACTCACACAGATCCTGATACTTATAATACATGTATGTATTTTACTATTATGATTACACTGGGATGGTACATGGTGTAGTTTTTCATGGTAAATATAGCTTTCCACACTTTAGCTATTGATCCCCCAATTAAGCTGCAGAATTAGAGGGGCTGGATGATGGCCTGGCAGGACAGGAATAATTACTCTCTAAGTAATGGGCCTCCCACTAAATGTGGCTGACTTTAGTAACAGTCAGCCACCACTCCAACAACATAGCCTATACTTTATGTCCACTAGCAGGGTTTCATAAGGACCTTACGTATGTTACGGGGGAATGCACCGACCACTATAGGGGGTGTGCCCCCCCCCCTCCCCCTCTGAAGCCACTTTGGAGTTAAAATTATGGTACTGAAAGAAGTTAGAAGTACCACTTAGACATGGCAACTATATAAGAGTTAGTAGTATATGCCAAGTTTGTTTTTTTTTTGGAAGGGGGGTTTCCCCACTCCAACGAAACCCTGACTAGCCTCCTTCCCAGTCTCTACTGCAGATGAAAAACTGGCGGTGGAGACATGAGAGGAGACTATTATAACGCTAGTACTGTGTGTGCATACATGAGAATAGTCTGTAGATAGCCCCGCCCATGAACAGGAAGTGGAAGTGGCAGCCAATTGGTATTATACTCTAAATAAACACTATAAATGATTATTTATATGAGTATGATATCACAAACAATCCTCTACAAAAAACTACACAGTCCAGCATCCTAAAATCTTCATGTAGTTTGCGATCACTAAATAATGGGAGGAAAAACAAAACAAAAGAGGTCAACAAAACAGGAGAGGTTCATCACTACAGTCAATGATGTGTGTACATGTAACTTCATCTCCAAGTTCTAACTCACAATGCAAAGGAGTGAACCTGGCATGTTCATACCCTCTCGTAAAGGGTAGCTCGAATGATGCAGGAGGTACGTGTATGTGCAATCACGTGTGTAGTCAGATGTTGGCCAACATCTACTACAGTGGAACACCTCTGTATTAAGGACACTTTGCGTGCTGTGTCCCAAATATGCTTTCTTAATGTAAATTTACCCTTGAAATGAGGATACCTTTCTACATTTATACAGGACAATCTACATGTACCAGGTCCCCAAGGTGTCCACAGTAGAGGGGTTCCACTGTATTGCAAGGAGGCTCAAACGTAATCCCGTCTGTGCTCTTAATTGAGAGCTTGCATTATATTTTATATTAGCATATACACTCCATAACAGACCCTTTACCACTATGATGTAACAGGAGGCACTAAATGGAGAAAATACACAAAACCATACGCTTTCATGCTTTTATGCAAATTTTAACATGAAAGCACAGAAACATGCATATTTCTCCGTACATTTTCCATTTAGTGCCTACTTTTACCCCCTTACATTATAATGGTAAAGGGTCCATAACACGTTTGAACCCCACCCTTAATGGAAGTTCAGAGATACGATACTATGAATTCACGCAGTGACAAGATTGAAATACCTAATTCAATTCCTACACAGTAGTGCCACATACACTAACATACCACTTTCTCTTCAATTAGACCGTCCTTGAAGACCCAGAGGATGGGTGTTTCGCCCCTCCAAATCACAAGAACATGCATTCCATCTGGATTACACGATTCCCCCATGAAAAACTGTAATTCTGAGAAATTTGCCAAGATGGTATCCTTCACAACTGTTTGTGCTTTCGCCTTGAACTCCGCCACACGACCAGGGTTGCTCTCTGTTAGATGATCAGTTATCTTTTTAAAAAAGCCCTAATAAAAAAATATTAAAAAACTGATGAAATTACTGTACATATTGTAATTACTAGACGTGCAGAAACCTCAAGGTGAGTATTTTTTTGAGGTGATCGACAAAACTTAGCGGATTAGTGGGTATTAATTTTAGTGATTTACATACTGTATAACGGGAAATTTCTACAGGTGCAAATTTTCGCAAAAATGCTGAAATGCCTCTAGTTTTTACTTTTGCAGTTTTTTATTTTCGCACAACTGACCATGCCCCTTTATACTGTCAAGTGACAAGCTGCAGACTATTGTTCTTGCGTACGCATTCATCCATTTCAACTATGACATAGTTCAATTAACCCCCAACTCTTTGAAAAATAACAGACAGCTAGCCGCCTTGCTACTGTATAGTGACTCCCAGTAAGGCATACTCGCCGATCGTTGCCTGTTGTTCCGAGTCGGGTGTATATTTGGCACATGCTCCTCTTGACTCTGAAGCCGGCGTCAACCCCCTCCTCACCCCCCCCCCCCCCCCAACTGATCATTAACATCCTTTATTGCCATGGGGCTAATGGAAAAAAGGGGCCTCAGGCATGTATGGCTGATACACACCTTTGCAGGGATATAACTTTTATACATCATGTTACCATAGCAACATGCTATGACAGCTAATTAAACCATAGCACCTAAACATGAAATACTTTATGCCTGTATTATCACAATTATTTTGGCGTGTGTGTATCAGGAATATTACATAGCTATTAATTACCATAGTAACAGGATATCACGCACACACAGGAAACAGATTTAGCAAAGAGAGTCAGCCAAGGAAAACCTGGGAACATGTACATGTAGCATACTGTACGCATCAAGTGCCCACTACGTTTTTAGCACCCACCCCCCTCTTCAGCGTCTACTTCCTGACGTTTGTGCATGTACGGTACATGTAGTATCCGCCCACTCGAATGCGTCAAATGCACATGCATGATGTAAAGAGAGGATAAATTTATATGCAACTACGCATACAGCTTTCATTATCCAAGTATGGAAGTATATAGAAGCAAGCAAATGACTACAAAAGGCAGATGAAAAGCTGAATGGCAAGCTGACTTAGAATTACCGTTGATGTTCCAATAAAAGCACACTAAGATCGAAATTTACAGTTTGGTTTTGCGCATGCACGTACTGTATTTTGGTTATAAATGATGCTACAGTAGAAAATATGATTCAGTGAAGATTCTTACACTCCAGGGTGGTGGGTAGACACTATAGATTACATGCAGCTTGTGGACGAATATGCATTTAGTGCCCACTCCCTTCTTCAGCTGCATCTTAAGGTTCCCCGCTCATGGGCACTTGATACATGTATATACTCGATGGTATATCAATGTCTATGCTGTAAACGTGATACACATAAATGTAGTTTTGAAAAAGAGAGAGTGCTTTAGGCTGTCTCGGGATACTCACACAAATCTACTGGAGGAGTTAACTACTAGTCTAGACTCTCACCGTAAGGATACAAACATTCTACATGTACATGTACTTGTAGACGGAGGTGAAGCCAAACATGGCTTCCTTAGTTTTCACTCGGCACTGACTTCAGTGAATGCATGCAAGATACGGACAACAAATAAACTCAGGGTGCAGTTTCCCAGCCTAATCTGGTACCCGCTCCCCTCCCCTCCCCTCCCCCTCCCCCTCCCCCTCCCAATAGAAACCCACAATACTGATACAGTACTGGAGGGTAGATTAGACCCACCTTCAAGTGTATCTGGTATTCCTTCTTGTTTTTAAAGCCAGTTTCTACAAGCCGGTGGGTCAAGACAATATCAATTCCGCTGACTGTACCCGCCTCTGCTGCTCCGTCATCATCCACACCCTCCGCACTGGCGTTGCCTCCAATAAATTTATCGTCTATTTCGTCTTTCTTCACTGTAACGTTCTATAGGACAGAGTGAAACCCTAGCTGTATTAATGCATGTGGCAGCATTTTAGGGGTTTTAATTTTACCAGCTGGGCGCACAAACAGTTGATTCTAAGATTGCTTTATGTTTTTGCATCTGCTTGTTCGTGCGCCCACACTTGTCACGTGCGCAATATATATTATGTCATACATGTACAATACTATGCAACTGCAGTATATAGCAGCTTTTGGAGGTTTGTAGGCCAAGCTACAGCTAATGAAAGTATAGTTTTGTGTTGCCCACATGTAGGTGGTGAAAACTTGGTAGGCAGTAGTTTTCGTGGTGTATAGCTACTTACTGGAAGTACACGACAAAACTGCCAAGTCAGCACTTTCGCTGTACTGCATTCGATTGCTTATCAGTTTCTGCAGGATGCCTATTGTAGCATCGTTACTAGTTAGCTTGGCCTGAGCTGAGTTGTGTGTATTCTACAGGAAAGGTTCCCGGCTGGTTTTTGAGACAGACTTGTTTTTCTCTCTCCCCCCCCCCCCCCCCCCCCCCTTCATTCTCACTGACAATGAAGAATGTTACCAGCACATACATGTACACACAGTAATAGAGCCCAAAGCCCCGCTCCATTCAATTTTCTCCCAGCATCTTGCTTACTGCTGAGCACATACAGTCTAGTATAATTAGTCAGGGAATCAGGAATGTATACAGTCACGACTAGCAAATGCAGTGGAACCCCTCGCCCCTGAAATAAGGGCACTTTTGTATTAAGGACACTTTGCTTATGTCGCAAATTTACCCCTGAAATAAGGACACCTCTCTATACAGGACACTTTACCAGGTTCCTAAGGTGTCCACAATAGAGGGGTTCCACTGTACTCTCATTGGTCGGGCTGTAGTGCATTGTTATCAGTGGTCGTCAAAGAGCCAATTCAAAAGATACGTGATTTACTACATGTACATTCCTTACCTTCCCTTCCACCTCATACAAGATGTCAGCCACTTCTTTCACCTTGAATGTATCAGAAAACAGTTCGTCTCCTACGGAATAGAGACAGCACATGTGTACAAGTATTACAGCCTCGTTCCCAATTTCCCACTATAGCCTTAACTTGTTTCCAGTCCTTCCGACCCCAGCTTTTATCTCGCAGCTGTGGAGAAAAAGCGAGGGGGAAGGCCTGGTACCACTTATCAGATGCTGTGCTGTAGGACATTAATACAGAGTACATGCCTATGCATGAATTAAAAACGACATCCTTTAATTAAGCACAGAACGACTGAAACTGTGCAACCGAGGGCTATTGACTGAGGCAGACAATCCTTCGGGCAGCGATAAGCCCAAACAGACCAAACTTTTGGTAGCTGAATGACGGGTAGGAGCGTCTCTCACTGCCATGCCGGCATTCTAGAGTGGTTCTTTCCGTCGCGGTCAGAACTAACCGACATAAGTGTGGTCTGTCTGGGCATATACGTCTACCCTATAACACGGCACATGATAATTGGTACCAGGCCTTCCCGCTCGCTTTTTCTCTACTGCTGTGAGATAAAAGCCGGGGCAGGAAGGACTTGGAACGAGAATATTTTGGTTACCCGAGAGTCATCACAAGGGCTAGAGTAGCTAAGGTTATGTGTGTACTATACATGTAGAGTGCGAGCGAGCACAGATGCAATTCTCGAAGAAGTAAAGGTTACCTAATCCTCACAGCTTATTTGTGCTAATGACCTACAACTGAAACGAGTATGGCTGTTCAGGACTTTAATTGGCCACTAAAAAGACAATAGCACAAAGTACATATATGAACATGTCTGAAGCAGCTTGCAGAGCAACAGATGGCGATGGAAGGTACTCGTACGCAGACAGAACCATGACTATGCCGATTTATAGCCTCCTTATGCGCAATATCTTGCCCATGCTTTTGAACAGAGGCGATACACCAGGAGCGCATAATGACGTAAGAAAAAGGTAAGAGTAGGAGTGGGAAGCGCCCACGCGAAAGATTGAATTTCGGGAATTTACCCACGGTAGATCTGTTACTATTTTGGGCACGCACGTGCTATAGACTGTTAGCTTGTGAATAGCTTGAACAGGTCACAGCCGTCTAGTAACGTGATACTATTCCCTACAACGTCCAGCAACCCCGAGAAAACCGCCTGCGACTCTTCACTGTCAAGCGCTTGCTGGCCAGTGGCGTCAAGCCCAAGGCAACTCTCAGTGACGGTGACTGCTGCTGCTTTTGACTAAACAGCTCCCGGCTAAACTTGTCTTCACTATGTACAGTATCTTCAGAATCAACTCTCAGAGCCAGGTAAGAGTAATCCGATGAGTAGGTGTCGTTTTGCTGGTCTGTAGGTCCGTACCTCCGCCTGTAGCACAACGGTTGGCAGATAAATGATCACTAACGGCTACACAAACGTATTCACTCGATTTTCCGGTAAGATTCCCTGTTGTAACGTGTGTAAGAACTGTCTAGTCCAGCAAACAACGTTGTTTCTTTGATGGATTCGAGGCACGTGCGTGCCCAAAACAGTAACAGATCTACCGTGGGTAAATTTCCGAAATTCAATCTTTCGCGTGGGCGCTTCCCGCTCCTACTCTTACCTTTTTCTTACGTCATTATGCGCTCCCAGATACGCCAACAAGCTGACTGAGTGGTCCATTCCGTGAAATAATGTGACAGAATTAACCGTTCAGTAAAATAATAATCAGCAAACGGCAAGGGCACTACATGTACATCACATGTCAGCATGGCATCCTCCCATGAATTTCAGTGCTACCCTAGGCAAGTGGTATACTGTAGGGTATGTAGGCCACTCGACTACCCAGAAAGCCGCTATTCAGCATGTGTGTTAAGACGTGACCTCTGAGTTCAGTCCCGGGGTGGGAGGTCCAAAGGGTGGTCACTCCCATAGACTCTGACACTACAACTGCGGCCACTGTCAAACCGTCAAAGTGCACTCAGAAATACGGTCAACGCTGACAACAGCAGATCACAGTGCGAAAAGCCGCAGTCGGTAGGTTGCCATTCAAGAAATTTTCGGTTGAAGTGATCCATTTGGAACAATCGACAGGCTTTTGGGAAGTCCCTTGTACAATTATTGACAATCGAAATTGTAGAGCAGTCAAAGGTCAACGGCAGAAAAGCAGTGTGGTCAACGGTCTAACTGCTGAAAAGAGCTGGTCAAAGCTTTGGCCCGCAGTCGCAGTTGTGACAACAGTGTCTATGGGAGTGACCCCCCCTTGAGGTCACCACTATACTCTCGTCCCCAGGCCGGCATAACTAGTCTGTCTGAAGCTTGGGGGAGAGGGTGGGAGATTTGGGAATGCGACTAAAAGTGACTCCCAAGGACTGAATAGCAGCTTTCTGAGTAGAGGCGTGGCCTGTAATTATGTACCACAGTATATAGATATCAATCAAAGACACGTGGTTTTGCTATACTGACCATTTCCCAATCAACTTGTGAATTTTATCCGTTTTACCTGTAACAAGGTCTTTGTAGATAATCATCGCGGCTGTAGAACTGTGATTAAGTCGGATCCAAATTCTGTATACTATACTTCGTACTTGTCGTTTGGCCAACAGTCACATATAGTAGTGCGCATGCGTAAGCGGAAATTACTATGACCTTTGACCTTACAAATGACGGATGGCTGAACGAAATGAAGGCAAAGCTATTTCTCTCCTGGATACGAGGGTAGAGGACACTTTCTGTCTGTGTAGCACTAAAGATAACAACTTGCTAAGCGGCCACGACTCACTTTTGAAATTATGGTCCCCCAAGGATGGAAGCTTGATTAACGAAATATCCACGCCGGTGCGTGGTGATGTCACATGCATAGTGCAGTCTGAGAAAACGCTTGCGGCGTCGGTAGACAATACCGTCCTCTTTTACGACTGGAGAGACCTAGAGAACCCGCTTCATCAGTTTTCATTCAACAGAGAAGAAATTAATGAGATTTGCATCCACCAGAATGGAAACTTTCTCTGCGCAGGGGATGATTCTGGGGACATCAAAGTAATCGACATTGAGAATGCAAAGGTATTCAAGACTCTGTCACGATGCCACACAAACATCTGCTCAACTGTTAAATTCAACCCTCGAAAACCCTGGGAGCTAGTGTCTGGAGGATTGGACTGCAAAGTCGTGAGATGGGATTTCAGTCGGGGGCGCCCTATTTCAGAAGTAACCGTACAGGCCGGGGGCAGTCAGGCTGGAGGCTACATGGTTAATCCACCCATGGTGCATTGTATTGACGTACTCAGGAACTATTCCATCGTGTGCGGTCTTGGGAATGGTAGTGTAGCCGTGTACGGTCTACATGGCAAAGGGCTGCAGGAGAAGAGTTGCACTTCATTGCACTCTGCGGGCGTTGCACATGTGTGCTGCGCTGAATTGACTGATGACAAAACTCTTGTGATGTCCGGTGGCAACGATGGGAAAATATTCATTTCCGAGCTACAGCGTGAACACTTGGCCAGTGCTATGGAGAAATGCAAACTAAAATCTGTCTCACGGATCAATCATCGGTCGAAAGTAAACTGGCTTGCATTCCAAGGGAATGCGTCTGGCATCAGTGAGTCTGTGTCACATTGTGGTAGGCTGTTCGTAGCTGATCAGACGCAGTTCATATCTGTATATGATGTTTTGTAACCAGTGCAGTTTATAGAGACTGTAGAGAGATAGAGATTTTAAGTTGAGGATTCGTTGGAATGCCGTCAGCTTGCTGCTAATTGGCTGCTCTTCTTTAATAATTAATGAGGGATATGGGGAGTCCATACATGTATACCCCTGATTATGTAACAAAATAAAAAAATGAAAGAGCATGACTGAAGCTATAGGGATGGAATCGCAAAAAAGTCACCAAAAAAAGTTGGAATATCACGACAGAATTACTATCCCTACATCTTGCCAACCACATAACCACCACAAGCCCCTCCATCCACTCCCTTCAGCATACCACAATTGTCGTGTTCATCAGTGCATTGATGATTTCATGCACAGCTACATGTAGTCACATCATAATCCCAGCAGCCTTATTCACAGGCAATCAAATATAGGACGTACGTAAGCACTTCATAACTGACACTATACATGTAGCCTCGTACCCAGGCCTTCCCTCACAGCTTCTTTGCAGCCATGGCAAAAGAAGCTGTGAGGGAAGGCCTGGGTACGAGGCTACTATACATGCACATGTACAACTACCGGGTATACCGTACACCGTTGCACTATATATCAACACAGCACTTTCTGCCTCACAGACAACTATACTGTTGCCAATAGCAACACTACAGCTTCTCACAACTACACGATCAACAAATAACACACTTGCAAATAATATATGAGCACATGCAGTTAACATAGACATGCACTACATGTAGAAGCTGCATTCCCCCACAAAAACAGACTACTCAAATATATAGTAGCATTGTAGTTGAGTATTTAGTACATTGTAGTACTAGTCCAACTAAATACTCAACTATTATATATTTGAGTTGTTTGTTCTGCAAAAAATAAGTAGTTCTTTTTTACTACTAAGAAGTTCCTGAGTCACAGATGTCTGAGTAAGTGGGCAGTTAGGCCTCAATAGTTACTCCCTTATGAAATTTAACATTTCAGTGAAGTATTTTATCTGTATGTGTATTAAGGTAACCATGCTCAATTGGCTGACAATGACAGTCCTAGAAGGGAGTAGCCCAAAGTTTATGCGTATATGACTTGTGTGACATTAGGATAATTGAAAGTACATTGAGTGTAAAATGTACATTTAGGAGTTTTGACTTAAATTCTATAGAACATTTCATTAACTGTGAAGACATGCATTTATCTACACGGGACTCAACAAATGAAGGATTTACATCTATAGGATGTACAATAAATGGAATTTAAGACAAAACTCCTACATGCATGTACATTATACACTCGATGTACTTTCAATTAGCCAGCCTAATGTAAATGTTACTCACACATATAATAAACACATACACTTTGGGCTACTCCCTTCTAGGACAGTCAATTGAGCATGGCTACCTCAATACTTTTTTACGCAGATAACATACTTCACAGTTAATGAAATGTTAAATTTCATAAGGAAGTGATTATTGAGGCCTAACTCCTACATACATACTCAGACATCTGGAACTCATATATTGATGCATGCATGCTTGAGCTCTCCGATGCGAAAACAGTGTAGCAGCATTTTTTATCAGCTGTATATCATCGTCTGATAAGTAAAAAAAACTCCCAGAAGTGTGTAACAACAACAGTACTCAGTAGTCAGCTAGCCACAGCTATTTTTGATGATGTGGATGAAAGTAGCAGTGATTGTGCTAGCTATAGCCAGCATTCACCTGGGTTTTGCCCATGAGGATCCAGAATTGCCAGTTGTGGTAGTTTCACCGCACCAGCTGAGGCAGCATGTTAAGAAAGAAGTCACTTCAGTTGTGCAGCAGGCCACTGCTAACATCACTTACGCCATTGGAGAAGTGAGCAGGAAAGTAGATTGGGCCGTAGCAGACCATATTGAGCCGTTGAAAGATGAAATTGCAGAAGAGATAAATTCAGCTCTGAAAGATGTTATCACAAATGTAACCGATGCTGTTGAACAGATCCTGAAACCAGTATTGAATGAAATAGCCCGGCTAAAGCTCCCAGGCAAGTCTCTTAGCTTCCCAGCAGTCTCATGTGAGCAGGTGAAAGCTAACGATCACTCTGCTCCAGCTGGCTACTACTGGATCCAGAACTCCGAAGTCCCCTTGATGCAGGTGTACTGCAAAATGGATGAAATAAAAATAGGTGGAAACCCTGACTTCCCAGCTAGCTCGTGTAAGGAGATAATAGAAGTTAGTCCGAGCAGCCCCTCTGGGTTCTACTGGGTCAAAGATGGCAACGAAGGCCGCGTTCGTGTGTACTGTGACATGACCCGGACATGTGGTGGGATCACTGGGGGATGGGTGCAAGTGGCCAACATCGACATGACCAACAGCAGCCACACATGCCCCCAAGGACTGAATGCAACCACCCACTACCCTATACGAGTGTGTGGAATAAATATTAATGGGACCGGCTGTTCATCTGCTACATTTGATGTGCATGGCATTGAATACTCCCAAGTCTGTGGCAAGATCATCGGCTACCAGGATCGAAGACCAGATGGATTTAGTGCTCCTGGGAAAGTTATAGATAGTGTTTATGTGGATGGGGTGAGCCTCACTCATGGCCACAACCCACGGAAGCATATTTGGACATTTGCAGCTGCTCTTTCTGAAAGCCATAGCCACTGCCCGTGCCTGAACGAAGGAACAATCACCGTTCCTTCCTTTGTGGGGAATGACTACTTCTGTGATACTGGCACCCCTGTCCGTAGTAATCGCTTCCTTTTGGATGACCCACTGTGGGATGGGGAAGGTTGTGGACCCACCAGCACCTGCTGCTCATTCAACAACCCTCCCTGGTTCTCCAAGCAGCTTCCCTCACCCACTACCAATGACATTGAGATGAGACTGTGTGCTAGTGCTCATCATGCTGTTCATAACAGGGGGGATGAAGATGTTACTATTGAGACAGTTGAACTGTTTGTACAGTAAAATCATAGATTTAGAGCTCGAGTTGCATTCTGTATTATGTTTTTCATTTGTCATGCCATGGATATTGTGCAAAGAATGCTGAACATTGATCATTTATGCCATAGCCCTTGTCTTGTCACCATAACTCCACCTAAATCATTATTGCCTTTTCCAATGTCTCATTGTTTCTCCCATACAGTGCACCTATTGTGTAAGTTACAGAAAAAGTGCAAAAACAAGTCATGTAGGATGCACTTTCACCAAAAAAAAAAACATTTTCCCAAAAAACGGCGACAGTGCGCACTCCAATGCATGCACAGGCTACCCACACATCACAGCTAGTGCAATGCATTTACTGTGTAGCTACCATCCCTACATCTTTCCAACCACACCCACCACAATCTGTACCACGCCCCATACTCACTGAATGCACACCCAATAATTCCTTCAACGCACACAACCATCCACAATCATCACCATCAACCATGACACCTCGTCTCCATCCAACAACCGGTAACCACCCTTACATCCTTATCCACAATCATTACATATTTTCACAAAAACACATCCACCACCAAAACCTTCATAGGAACACTAGCTACTCCCACACAATGCAATTCACTCCACAAATCCCACACTCACAAGCACTAACCAAGCAGAATAATTTTTCACAACACCACACTGCCACCAACACACAAACTGACAAACACAACAAAATGAACCACCATACAACACACTCAACAAAGTTGACAACACACAATCTACATTTACCAAACACACCAACACAGACCTCCTCTACAAAGAACCTGTACACACAAGCATCTCACAACACACTCACTAAACTTCATAACGCTCAACCAGGCATAACCAAACACTACCAAAGTCCCTATACAAACATCTATGACTCGACCCTCAATGACTCACTAGTCCATCATGTACACATTCAACACTTTCAGCTATATACCTTCCACAACCACCAACATACACAATACACACACACACATTACACTAACACTATTCACATACACGCGATTGTGGTGGGTGTGGTTGGAGAGATGTATATATAGTGCAGGGATGGCAGCTATGTAGTAAATGCATTGCGCTACTACTTCTTCCCCACTTGTTTGTATGTGTGTGGGTTGGGTGGAGGGGGACACTATTTTCCCCTACTAATAGCAGGAAATAAATGTACAAAGATGTAAAGTCATATCACGCCTGCACTTCATCACAGGAAGGTAGGCTTGCAGTCTTGCACCGGCCATGCACACCAAACCTCATTTTTCTAGCTACATGCTATTCCTGCTTATTAATGTAAAACTATGTATAGCCCCCCCCCCCCCCCCCGGTATAATATTTGCATCAGATATTATTAAAGTATACAGTCACAGGCACAACGGCATCACAACACAACGGCATGTATTACAGATCGACTGATTAATAAGAACACTAATCCGAGAGGTGCACAAACACGGTCTCTCTGGGGAAGAGTCCGGCATCTCTGAAGCTCATGCTCCGTTGCAGTTGCGAGATGGATCTTCTTGGGAAGTGTGTGACAACCTCGTGCTCAGCAAGGTTGAGGCCCTGGAGCTCAAGGAACTGAAACAGCTCCTGTAGGGTGATGGACAGGGTGTGGTTCGCTTTGTGAGAACCGTTATGAGAATGTTAATGCCCCAGTCAGGATGCTGACATATACAGGACACATGTCCTATAAATAAGTGTTGTTTTAGTATGGCTTATTGTACATGTAAAAGGCTGTTAGGTTAGCCCACTCAAACGAGAAAAAAAAAGATTATTAGAACACTTCCAGTAATCATAACTAAATGAGGTGAAACAATACATTAACTACACTTGTTTTAGCTTCTACTAAATTGGAATTTTGCTGATGTACTGTATACGTGATGTTTTAGTTAACTGAAAACAATTTAACAGGTGAACGCAAAGTGTAGAGATGCTAACACACGATCTTACTTGTACACAACAGGAAGCTCCACCCACCAAAATTGCCTACTGATGCACCATAGCATCCATAACTGGGTTGTATAAAACTCCAGAGTTCCTAGCCTGACTTCTGTCAACAGCTAGGTTACCCCTCCATACCTAGGAGCTCACCCCATACGTTTCAAACACCAATAGTCCTGTGCTCTCCCTATAGCCTCGCACCCAGGCCTTCCCTCACAGCTTTTTTTTTTTTTACAGCCGTGGAAGAAAGCGTCCACGGCCGTGGAAATAACTGTGAGGCAATTTTAGACCTGGGTACGAGGCTAAGGGATCTGGGCACGAGGATAGCGGTCATTTTAATAGGATGGGTACAGATGGCTATTCACGATTAAGCTGCATGCCCACTGCCAAGGAGGGCGAGAGACTGAGCTATTGGTGCTGACTACCGATCTGTAATTTCTTTAGAGGGGTACCTATACCACCTTATTGTGATAATGTGTTCCCTATAGGGCCTAAATGTACCTACTGACCCCTCTCTATTTTCAGAGATTGAATGTTATAAAGACTACGTGAGGTGATGAGATGAGGTACATGTACACTGTATGTAAGGTGATGGTAGAAAATCATCACACATCATGGTGGTATTTAGAATGAGTTATTAATGATGTCATAGTGATGTAATTAGTTTACTAGTACATGTACATGTATATAGGTGCATACCCCCAATTGCATGAGAACACAGCTACCAATGTAGAGGAAAAGGGTGGGAAATGAACAACATAAATCTGAACAAAACATTTATATCTGTACCTGTATGGGATGGTGGCAGATAAAGGCTTTCTGTAGTCTTGATCCATCGGGCAGTCTAATCAAGAGCTGGGTCACGCTCTCCATGCCTATGGCACCAGAGGCTAGCTGATCCTCGGCAGAATCAACGACTACAGCACTCTCTGAGTTCTCTACTCTGGCCTTCCCCTTGCCCTTGGAAGCGTTACTCCTCCGGCCCTTCTGGGCCCGGGTTTGTCTGGAAAGTGTACTGTCGTCCGTCTGCAACACAGTTTGCTGAACAGGCTCTAAGTGATCTTCTCGCAGGGCTTTCCTCGGTACATGTAGCTCCACTCCTGAAGCTTTTCTCTTTCTGCTGGGCTTGTCTACCACGACCGGTGTAATGTCCACAGTACAGTCCTTGACTCTAATCTGAGGACTCACTTGAGAGTTCACAGCTCCACTCTGATGAACTGCCACGTGCGAACTGCCTTCGGCTATCCTATTATTACGCATGTTCGTACTCGATAAAACCGTGACACTGTCCGTTTCTTCCCAGCTCTTTGTCTCAAGAGTCCCGCAGTGCGGCACCACGCAGCAGGCATCAGACTCCGCCTCCATGTCGCTGCTCCGACAGTAGTACTCGTCTTCGCTGTCGCTGATCGTGAAGGTGAGCGGCTGTGAGGAGCTAGTGGCCTGGGCCTGCTCTAGGGAGGCCCTGATGGCTGCCTCTAGCTGGGATTCCTCTGACTCGTCCACAAGGGAGGCCTGGGATTAACATTAGTGATTGTGAAGGAAAGTTAGAACAATCGGTTCCTCCTTTACAGCCCAAGGAACACAAAGTTACATACATGTACCAAAAGTCTTTGTACCTACATTTATACCTATATACTTGAGATGACATACCCTTGGGAGTATATTGATTACGTGTCCATGTATTGTTTTTATGAATATCAAATTCTGTGTTATGGGCCTTATTTGGAATTCATGGTTGGGCCTGCTAGTATTGCAGCTACTTCCGGCAGTGTCTAGGATATCTAAACATATACAATGTACCTACTTCAGCTTCAATCAATCATTGTGTGACAGGCAGATACACTCAACATGTACATGTACATGATCAACATGTACATGTAAATGTACTTTGTTGGTGGAAAAAACAACAACTAGTAAGTGTATATATAGTTACGTAGCCATCTGCCTGTCACATAATGGCTTGATTAAAGCGTACTACATGGTGTACATGTAGGTACTGCTAGTGCTGTACTTCTGACAGTGTCCAGGTCTGCACAGGTACATCTCATCTTATCTTATGTAATGCACGTACAGAGGTTTGCAAGTTGGTTGTCCACAGGAGAAGGCAAATAGGCAGTGGCTCTGAAGTATTTAATTAGGTTAGGCTGTTAGCCTCGTACCCAGGCCCCACCCACCCTACGAGGCTAGCTAGGTTGTCAGAACCAAAGGCTAAAAACAGTTTGCACCGTTCCTCCCATTGAACAAAGAATTTGATTTTGACAAACTTTCACAGATATAGCTTCCTATTTCGTTGTAGCCTCACTCCCAGGCCCGCACCATTTTGGTGACAGTTTGTGTACCGGAAAGTTGTGTGGGCCTGGGAACAAGATATAATTTTTTTGTTCATCAATCTTCAATACTTACACTGTTGGGTGTCACACCCAAGTCATCGAATGAATTGCTGGCCAGGAATTCATGGACTGTTGAAGGAGAAAAATCAGTGTAATTTATAATCACAAATGCTGAGCGCAGTGGAGCATATCCTACACTGCATACATGTATGAGCTCAGAATCTTAGCTCGGGCCACAATGGACCCCAGGGCTCAAAGTAACGTCCCTGTCAGTTAAAGGTATGCCATGTCCGAACTTGTGGTGCATGCAAAAAGTGTAGATCTGATCAGTTTATCAAGGAAGGCTTACTACAGCCTTGAGGTTAGTCGAGTTCGGGTAGCCCCTGTAATCATGAACGCTGGAGATGGATGGCAGGATCAACACGAACACAAACTCTGCAACACAGCCCATACATGTGTACCTCTCAGCTCTACCGTAATGGCCGATCCTTCGTAATGTTTTGCCAACAAGAGACATTACTCTCCCCAAGGCCATTTTTCTGTAGTTTCGATCTCCATGCTATATACATGTATTCTTGTGACTGACTGGCTTGCGAAAAATATGTTTCCAGAATAACCAGAAAATGGTGCTCCTCCCATTCTGACCCAGTACAACATACACACGCACGCACCTGCAGTTTGGAATTCTGACACAGTTACTCCATTCCAGCTTGTCATCTTTTCACCTGTACAGGTATACATGTACATGCACGTATACCAAATTGCAATAAGACAATAATGTACATGTAGGAATAAATTATTGTTGAAGAAGATACCTGTACCTGTTCTGGGGTCAATGATGGCAATGTATGGGTAGGTTTCGACATGATAGAGCTGGCGAAACCTCACTCCATCATCTGTGATCCTATAGACCTGGGGAAGAGTCAGAAAAGAATGGTATATTACAAGTAGTCTTCGTTTGCACAACTACGTACTTGGGCTTGTTGAACTCGCTCGCTTTATACAGATAGAAATGAAAAGTGTTACCTCTCTGTGATTTGCCATGGAACATTTAGCATCTGCTAATGGCAGTTGTTAGTGCTGCTGACTGAGCCACGTGGAGCTAGCTCCACATTCAGGCCTCAACTTTGCGTTAAAAATGGACTCCGTCACAGTGGGGGAAAAGTGCATACACCTGTAGTATGTGTGCACGCTACGTTTTTTAGTAGCCAAGTGACAGATTCTTGCCTGAGCCATGTGGAGGCAGTAACTAACTTAAAGGAGAGACTACCAAAAAATTGCAGGAGAGACTGCAAACAACTGCAAAACAACTGTAAAGCTAAGACCAAAGCCTTACTCTTCATAGCCACAGCCTACATGTACACATGACTCCATTTAATGCACATCGACATAGTTTGTCAAGCGTACGTAGCAGTTACAGCTGTGTATGGTTTGCACTTACACTATAAAGCCACTAACCTTTGTGTGATAGAGCGCGCTCGAAGTGCTCATTTGAGCCGAGGCCTTCCATCGGCTGTCAGCGTCCCAACGCATGCAGTGGTCAAAATACCATGGTCCAACATACATTGTAGATAGTAGAGTACCAAGTACTCATATTATAGTGACATCACAGTCTTCTCGCGTATGTACTCTCGCACAATCGCGCGTGTGACGTCACATCCGTTACACACTCAAAGACGCATAGATTCACGGAAAGAACTACAAATTAAAGTATTGATAGCTTAGCCTAGCCTAGCCTAGCCTAGCCTCCCCTCCCCTCCCCTCCCCTAGCCTCGTTTCCGGGCGCTGAAACATATACAGAGTCTACCCTAATACTCTTTCGACCACCATATTTATGATCTGACAACCTGTATGGCATTCGAGCACACTTTATCACAAAGGGGAGTGGCTATATAACCTGTAAGTGAAACCATGCTCAGCTATAACTGCAACGAACGCTAGACTAAATGTGATGTGCATTAAATGGAGTCAGTGCCTTCGCCTACATAGTCTTGCCTGCAAGACTGTACATGTACAGTACTAGAGTAGGCTATGACTGTGCAGAACTATAAGCTACAGTCCTAGTGTGCCTATATACATGTACATGCATATTGCTGTGCACTTGTTTGTAGTCTCCTCTGAGTTATTGCCTCCATGTGGCTCAGGTCGGGATCACACAACTGCCACTGACAGATGCTACATGTAAATATGCACATATAGAGGACACCTTTCTATCAGCAATACAAGTGTAGAGTGAGCGACTTCAACAAATACAAGCAGTTGCGCTGGCAAACTTGTACATGTATTTTGTACCAGGCCTTCCCAAAGGCCTGAGTGGAGGCTCACCCACCTACCACACCCACCTGCAAGAACAGGAAGTGCTCGTTGATGATGTCCTTGATGTTGTGGTTGCTCCAGATGTCCCTGTTGAGCATCTGAGAGGCAAACTCCTTCGAGTCCTGGAGGTTCACCATCAGCCACTTCTTCTTCAGCTGTCCGGCTGCGCGAGCCTGGGACGGAGCAGAGAGAGAGAGAGCAAGTAGACACACTCGGGAGCAAAACAAGATGTCTGTTTCACGGGTTCTATACATGTATATATGTGGCAGTTCTTCTGGGTAGAAAATGAATGTTATTGGGTTATATCGATCCATTATGTACTTTGACAGCGGGAAACGTGATACTTTACGACGACTATTATTTGAGGTGAGAGATATTGGGTATGCAGCTAATTTGGCAGGTTTTAATTTAAGCGATTTAAAATGCTGTGCGATACTTTACAATGATTATTATTTGAGGTGAGATCAATAATTTTGCAGTACATGTACGTGCATTAAATGTATAGTGAGACAGCCGAGTGGGAGGCACAGGCATGTGATGTGTAAACATTTATATTTGTGATAATGCGTATACACAAACGTACATGTAAACCTTAGTGTACATAGCTTGGAATAATAACTTGTGCAAGCTCGAAATTTAGCAAATTTTTCCAATTTGCACTAATATATGACATAATAATGGTCACCCTAAGGTATCTTTGAACTTCTGTTTAGGACGGGGATCATATGCAGTTGTAGTTGCATCGATAGTTGCTGCTTTTAATTACACAGTGCATTTGAGCTCCACACTTAACGGAAGTTTACAGATATTGCGTTTGAATGCAGTGACGGAATTGAAAAAGATGACAGATACATGTGTAATTATTTACATGCCACATACATGTATACAAAAAGTGCCACCAGTTAACAAGTTCCCAGCTCCAATCCGCAGGGTTTTTTACAGAGAGAAACTTTGAAGAGTGGAAAACAGAAATCAAGAAACCATTTTCGTGTGACTGCTGGTTAATGCATCCCCAGATCAGAGTATTAGCTACACACGTAGCTAATGAACCAGCTAATAGCATATATGTACAGTATGTAATTGCGTGTAGACCACGTACATATGTCCAATAGTACAACTGGATTCCCGTGGTTACTACCCCCTGTTGCAAGACTGACAGATGGGAGGGAGGGAGTCAGTCTTGTGTGAATGCTCCTCATTGCAAAATGGTGTGGTATGCCAAGTAGGCCCGATGCAGAAGGGGTCAGACAAGCTTTGTGCACACACGTGCACACATATTACATTCCATCATTGCGTGCAAACCAAAAAATACTGAGATATGCGACTAAGATATGGAGATACAGCTACTAAGAAACTGCTGTAACTCGCAGGGTTCAATGGGGCTCAATCCACAGACTTGCAATAGCAAGTCCTGAGGTTCAGGAGAAGAGTCACAGTCCAGTACACATAACTAGCAGTGCATGAGCATTGCATACATGTACCATGCCATATGTCTTACCATCAGAAACCAATTCAGGCTACCCCTAATTCTTCAGCTTTGAGCCACAATCCAGTTGACTTCAAACGCAAACAAGGATCTTCAAGAGAGTTAGCACAGCATCTACTGTACCAGTGCTGGCTTGTGCACATGACCTTATCCTCCCCTCCCTCTCCCTAGGTCCATTGATCACCAGCAAGCACAATACTTAAAATAGTTTATGTTATAGTTAAACCACTCCCTATCACAATGTCACAATAAAAATGAAAAGGACAGTAGAAATATATCAGGGTTTCTCTATATACATGCACATATATGTACATGTAGATGAGCTTGCATGTGTACATGTACTTGGAGGAGCAGGCATACCTCATGGAATGTTCCCTGAAAGAGAATGTCGAAGGGAGGCTTGAACAGCTCGGCGAGATTCTTCTTTTTGTCGACACTCCCCGAGCCTCCCGTAGGATCGTGGCCTAACGAGAGAGGAGGGCAATAGCAAGTCACCCGTTCAGTTTTCTGTCTGCCAGTTTGTCACACATACATGTAGAGTCACACTCTACAGAATACCTGCACCAGCTGTGTAACATTTTTTACAGGCAGCACTACTGTAGGAGGCCAGCTGTTCAGTTTCGGTGTGTCTGATTGTCACGCAGAGTCAGTCTTCTACAGAACATCTGTACTAGCTGTATTACACACAGTAAAATGACATCAGGACTATTAATTCGATGAATCATGGCTGTAGATTGTAAGGATTGACGGCTACATTGTACATACAAAGCTCACTCAGCATGTAAGAGTATATAGGCAGTAAACACACTATATGTAGGTCAGACTCAATCAGTACCTGCAGCCAGGCGGCACTGAGATTAACTGATGCCTAAAGAGTTAGCTAACAATCAATGCAAGCTAGAAGCTGACACTACTTGGTAGGAGCTAGCAAGACTGGTCCCCATGTGGGGTGTGCCTTAATTAAAGTAAAAGGCATCCCAATCAATACTTTAGCACATTCAGTTCACATGCACTTCACTCAAATGCTGACATTATGGCTACTACATTGAAACTACTGTGTCCCATGAATTTATTGAATGTGCTGACTCAGGCTCATCCCACACTAGCATCAGTAGTACAGGGAGAATAGAACATGTAATGATATCCTTGACAACAATCATGTACATGTACATGCATTAGGCTAGCTATGCACTTTGATATATCTTCTGGCACTACATAACTTAAGCACATCCGGATTTAGATCAGCAAAGGAGAAGAAATGTTGCAGTCGTAGTCTCGGCCCCAGACCCTCCCTGCACTCGCAAAAAGAAAAAAGTGCTTTCCTTCTGTTTTTTTTTATGAGTGCAGGGAGGGTCTGGGGCCGAGACTATTGCAGTCGCTGTTTCTGCACCCAGTGGAACCCATCTTAAAGGACACCCGTGAAATAAGGACACCTCTGTATTATTAATTAAGACACTTTCTATGTCCCAAATATACTATGAATTTACACCTAAAATGAGGACATCTCTCTATACAGGACACTTCACCAGGTCCCCAGGGTGTCCACAATACAAGGGTTCCACTGTATATGTACATCCCACATCCAATTACTTGCTAATCTTTTCGTGTCAAGTGATCATGAGTTCATCACTGCAACAGGTATTAAGAGGAGTAATTACCTGCGGAGTAGTCCTGAAATGGGTCAAACACCGTTCGAGGTAGCCTTCTTGATCGAAACACTCTCGCTGTAGGGAGGAAGACGATCACAAAATATTTCATTGCCGAGCGTAGCAAGTCCAGTATTCACATGTCGTGGGCTCCAATTTCAACTAGCATTTGTACTGTACGTATGTTTGTCATATGCTTTAGGGCCCTGCCTGTGGCCCCCCCAGGATCCAAGATGCTAATTAACCCTTGCAGTTACATGCTTGCCATCTTCAAAACTCGTGGACAGTCATAGATGATGTGGACTCTTTCGCATATATTTATTTTACCAAGGGAGACTTAAGGACAGAAGTCTGCAAGTTTGTATACAAATGAAGATACAACTGTAGCTCGGTGTTGCATGAAAAGATTACTGTGTACAGCGGCCGGTATAATGATGAAGAGAGCCTGCAAATGCTGATGATGAAGAGAGCCTGCAAATACCGTAGACTCGGGTTATCAAGTGCATGCGCTAGTTGGGACAATAGTAAAAATATATGCGCTACATAACGAAGTGCGCTACATAACGTGGGTTAAAGGTTGACCACGCCTAGTTTTCATGACGCCATTACGGCAAAGTTATGGTAGCTATAAAATTGTTGCTGTTACCGGTAGCAGATTACCAGCTACCGATATGGGATCGCAGTTTATCAAAGCGGTCGGCGATGTAACTCGGCGGAGAGCGGTTGGAGATGAAAATCAGCGGAGAGCAGTCTGAGCTGAGAGCATGCATGCTAGATTAACTCGAATGAGGATCGGTGCATGCTTGCTCCCTCTATAGGCCTTTGACTCAGCTAGCTAGCAACTTGAGGACTGGACAGTTGCAAAGTGATCCCGAGAAAGTGCTGCTAGCAGTCTCCGTTCGATTTTGTGTGCGGATGCTCCACCCCATATGACGTTTAATTGGAACGTGCGCTTCTTAACGAGGTTTTTTGCGGCTTTGGGCCAAGAAGCGAGCATGCGCCTGATAGCGTATGTGCGCTACATAACGAAGTGCGCCTGATAACCCGAGTCTACGGTACTACAAAACATGTACGGAATAAATAGCTAGTTGACGACTCCAGCAACAATTAGAGCTGTACCTTGTAATTGCTAAATTTTCCTACACCGACTATCGAACGATTTAAATTTTCCAGAAAAATGCCTTTTTTTGAGTCTATAGCCTCTGCCAGCCTACTGTACTTTTCTCTTCTGTAAGGGTGTATGCTACTGCAGCAATAATAGCAGTCTAAGCTTTGCATTTAGTGTACAAGGTGTTCAGGGAGCCTGCGTAGGCCGCTAGCAACCCGCACCACGCTCAGCCGATGTAGTCTGTCAAGCCAAAACAAGGCTAAACGTTCAACTTCACTGCACTGGCAGACCCATTACATGTACACGTACATCTACACATGCACATCTGTACAACGTTACAGTCCGTGACATATTACACATGTAGATTGGTCTCTGGGACTTAGCGTTCTTGGGCTATCATTCTCGACCTTCGATCTCGGGTTGAATAAACCTCAACATATTGGGTCACTACTCCTCCCCAGTAAGTGTACATCCAACTGATGATCCACAAGATGTACAGTACATGTATGTGTATTGCAAACTCAACGCTTTGAAAAGATAAAACGGGACCCAGCTGGGGATTGAACTCAGGACCTTCTGAATACTACTCAGATGCCCTTACCACTGAGCTACTGGAGCCCCTTGGCAGAGGAGCAGCAGGCAAGCTTTATATAGCCACTAAACCAGCTAGTAGCACTTGCCAGTACGATCCAGCCAATTCCAACTGTAATTACATGTACTCTCTCATTACGCCTCTCCCCCCATCTCCTAAACACGATAAACGTGCTACACCGAAACTTAGCCTGGGTCAGACTGCCTGTACAGTACATGTATCTGTGTATTGGCAGCGGGTTCAACTCACTGGGGGCAGCCTCCTCCTCAATCAGCACCCCTCTGGACTGGGGGATGGGGGCTCGCACACCGTGTCTGCAGGGACAGAGTCCATGTCACGGCCACAATACAATACAATGTATAGGTTAGATTTGTGTCATAGTCAAGTCAATGTAGGTTAGATTTGTGTCATAGTCAAGCCAGTGAAAACACTCAACTGGGCATGCATACCTTGAGATTGAGGTAAGCATTTGCAAACCACTTATGAACAGTATTTCCAACTTCGTTCAACTTTGTAGGTTTGGAATATTGCCGCTAGTAAAAATTAGCACAGTAGCCTAAGCTATTACATGTAGCAGGGGGGGGGGGGCTAGTGTGGTAATGTTCTAACTACCAGAATCAAGGGGGGTCACTCCCATACAGTCTACAGTCACAACTGTGACCGCCATCTGTCAATGGTCAACGGTCAAAATACACTCAACAGTCAACGGAAGGTCGCAGTGTGGAATGGACTGACATGTATGCAAGTACAACAGTCTATAGCTTGTCACTCGAGAAGTTTTCGGCTGCAGAGATCAGTAAGCGACTCGGATCGATTGGAAGTTCCTCATACAAATGATGGTCAAAAATTGTAGAACAAAAAAGTCAATTGCAACAGAAAATCACCATGGTCAACAGCCAAACCGCTGAAAAGAGCTGGTCAAAGCTTTGACCTGTCGTTGCAGCAGTGACTACATAGTCTATGGGAGTGACCCCCCCCCCATTGGGTATACATGTAACTCGAGCAATAAGCAGAGGGAAGTCACTCCTTTAGTCACAAATGCGACCGCCATTGGTAAATGGTCAAAGGTCAAAGCCGCTCAAAAGGGAGTGGTCAACGGACAAAGTGCACTCATAAATATGGTCAACGCTGACAACGGCAGATCACAGTGCGGAATGGATGGACTTGTACGCAAGAACAACATTCCGCAGCTACAACAGTAGGGAAAGTCCCTCAAACAAAGGTCAACGGGCGAAAATCAGCAATGTCAACAGTCAAACCACTCAAACGAGCTGGTCAATACTTTGACCCGTGGTCACAGTTGTGACTACAGAGCCTATGGGAATGACCCACCATTGAATAAGGAATTATAAAAGTGTAGCCAAAAATTAAGAAATACATTAAAATTGAGACCACAGTACAGCTTATCCACCCGCTTACATGTCTTCGTAGCTCTTGCCAACACTGGAGGTCGAGGGTCCCGATTCACCCACAGCTGTTGCCCCAGCGCTCTCGGCACCAGCCGCGACACTTCCCTCCAGGTGCATGTTGATGGCCAGGTCCAGGTTCCCCCCACAGGCCTCCAGAAGGCGATGGGCCACCTCCGCCGAGGCCCCGGTCACCGATACGAACTGGGCTACCTTCGCATCCATTTACTGATGTCCAGTCAACTGTAGGAACCGTTAAAAGAATCTGTTTGGCATAGGCGAATTCAGAGGAGGTGGGCGACTATTAGAAGAATAAACTCACGTGCCTTGGAGGGCAACTGGCGGTAAATTCAATTTAAGTAACTGCTGATCCCTGCTGCACTAGTATGGTCTCGCGAGCTGGCTTGCGAGACTAGCACTAGTAATGCCAGCAAGTTTGTCCATGACCTTTACTTTGTGGCCACCTGTGGAATTTGGACGTATGTTATGCTGGAGTCCTGTTGCTATATTGAACTTATTTTTTGTAATACAGCTTTTTCAGTGCCATGAAGCTGAAGCTTGATGCTTAAATCCATTCTTCCGCAAGTGCTAACTGGACAACAGCAAGAACTGAAAGAAAATGATGATCCCAACTCCTACAAATTTACTGCTATTGCAAGAAGTTCCGCCTATGGTGGGATGTGACAACCTCTTCTGTGTTCATGTTTGGCAAAACTCCACAGTTGGTGCTTGCAAGATTCTAAGACAAAGTTTATTTAATTATTGTGTAGCTATACATTTCAACAAAGTATATAACCAAACAAACTTTCAAACTATTTTATTGCAAAAAGATTTGTGAGTGCAGCACATACAACAAGTATCCTATCTATATCTGTGCTTTATCTGTGTCTCCCTTGTACTTTAATAGTTGCATTGGGAGGGGTCCCGTTTAAGAATTGTATACTTGTTCTTCATCAGCCCTATCAGTATGACCATCTTGACATGTACATGTATACGAACCCTAGCAAGTTGCTGTGAGAGTTCGATCAACTTCTCTCTCAGAAAGCTGCTTCTTTCCCTACGTGAAGTTCCAGGCTTCGTGAAGGACGGGATGTCTAGTCAAGCTCCATGAACTGCTAAGTCTTCTTCAACTGTAAACCTGCTCTCAGCAAGAATAGTATCACCTGTTTGCATGTAGTTTAAAAAACTGCTTTCCAAGGTAAATGTCCTGTCTGAAACACATCCTCCCCAAATTTTGACAATTTTACTATAATAATATGCTATACAAGTACTTGCGCTCGCTTCGCTCGCGCAAGTACTTGTGTGTATTCAACTCGTTCACTCTGTACTGATAGAAATGAAAAGTGTGACCTCTGTGATTTGCATGGAACAGTATAGCATTTTCTGCCAATGAAGCAGTGCTTTTGACTAAGCCACATGTCAGTGTTGAAAATTGACTTGTCAGAGTGGGGGGTAAGTATATAGTACGTGTGCACACTACATTTCTTTTAGAAGCCAAAGCATGTATTATGTAATGTCCATGTAGTATACTATGGAATGTGGAGCATCTGCCAGTGGCAGTAGCCTGATCGAGACTTTGACAGTAGTTTCTACCTGAGCCATGTGGAGGCAGCAACTCAAAGGAGAGACTGCAAATAATTACAAAACTATACCCACATCAGCACATGTAGCACGTAGGCGAATGGAGCTGACTCCATTTAATGCACATCGTCGTAGTTTGTCTAGCGTAGCAGTCACAGCTGTGCATGGTTTGCACTTACAGGACTATACAGCTACTAACCTTCGCAATAGAGCGCGCTCGAAGTGCTGATTTGAGGCCATCATGATAATACCGTCGGCTGTTGGAGCATCCTAACGCACGCAGCGGTCGAAGTCGTCCCAACGCATGCAGCGGTCAAAGTACTAATTAGCTATGTACACATATGATGACGTCACGGTCTTCTCGCGCAATCGAGGTTTATTAGTGGACGTCACATCCGTTACACACACACACACAGACGGACAGAACTAACGTTAAAGTATTGATGATGATGATGATGATGATATATTGATATATAATGGGAATACGTTTTTGAACGAGCCTCAATTGCAAAGTTCAGTGATGTCTCAAACATTTCTGAGTAGTCAATGGTGATGGCATATTGTGCAGTACAACTTACGAGACGGCCATGAATTTATAAATCGCAATCGTACATGGCATTTAACCAGTTTTTAAAAATTCTACACACAAAACCAGCCATGATGCTAAATCGCCATGCTGATCAGTAACCATCAGGTCTCAGCCTCACGAGCATGAAGAAGAGCTCATATTCCATCCTCAGTGCATGTCCAGTTATAGACAATTCAGATGCAGTGGAAGGGGACAGAAACATAAATAAATGTAAAAGCATGCATGCATTGCCCATGTAGGGAGACCGGTATAAAATGGCATGAGTTGCAGTATCATCATTTTCAATTTTAGCGTACAAAATTGAGCCTCCTTCAACTTCTTCATAAGATGTTGATTTTCTCATTCAGCCTCTTCAGAAGTTTGTTCTCTGTTAATAACAAACTATGGCCAGACACTGACGGGCATTGATTCTAACTAGCTATATGTCATTGTTCAACCATGCAGTCTCCATTGCGAAGCACTGCTTCGTCAGTGCGGTCAAGCCTTTAACCCAGCTAGTGCTTTCCCTTTGGAATTGGGTATATGTATGCATGTTTCCAGAATCACAACATCCGCTTCAGTAACTGCCTTTTTAGTCACTTTTCTCTGTTTCAATCTGCCACGCCAAATCTTTCACTCCTCCATTGATCTGATGATGCTTGGATGGCTGACCAGAGTTCACTGTTTTTGAAGAATTGGACAACTTGGCGTGCTTGTATGATTGATCAGAGTTAGCTAACTGGAAGCTTGGGTTTATCGACTGACGTAGATGAATTAAGGGTGTGACGATTTGGTGGGTTTGGAAGGGTTGACAGGAGGTTTTGGTTTATGCAAACTTGTGAAGTCCTAGCCACATAAACAGCAGCATATATGTAGCTACTTGCAGGACGGAAAGGTAGGTACCAGCCAAGTTATATATATATATCACAAGGGAGAAAGCAAGCATGGATAGCAGCCAGCTAAGTGTGATTTTCTGACATAATAAGAAGTAGCTATGCTGATCTTAGCTCACCTAATCTTGCATACTCCTAATTTAGTGTCTAGGTTCATGCTGGGGAGTGTGGAGGTACAAAGTGCATGCATGCATGCATGCACTTCCTCTGCACCTGCTTTGACCTTCATTAGACTGTTGCCCTTGATAACACAAGTCCTTGGGTCTGCTGTGGTCTAATTAACCTCAACAGAAATGAGGACAACAAGCAAAACGGGGTTTTCCATGTTCCCACCAGGGTATATAATAGGCTAGGAACTTCCAATAGCTATAACTGTAGAGTTAAGAGCTTCTGAAGGAGTTTTAGTACAGCCATTTCCAGTGTGAGAGCGAAATTGAACTGCCACCGCAAGAATATGACGGGGAAATCTGTGGAAGTACTTCAAATACTGCTCACTACAGCTGTCATACTATCCACTGTTGAAGGTAATTGCGTGAGATATTTTATATAGGAAATATGAAGTATCAGTACAATACTCACATAGCTGTACTGTTATGTATCGAAATGCAGGCACTGAGACTAAAAGGCATGCAGAATACTGCGACCTACGTGAGCTGTTGCGGGGTCCTCCTGGCCCCCAGGGACCCACCGGCCCCCCCGGGCCTCAGGGCATCCAAGGCCCGCCTGGCGCAATTGGCCTCACCGGACCCCGTGGACCTCCGGGACCAATGGTTGGTGGCGTCTCTTACATTCGCTGGGGACGAGCAACTTGTCCCCGCACACCTGGAACAGAGCTGGTGTACGCGGGAAGGGCGGGAGGAACTCTTCATAGCCACAGCGGAGGAGGAGCCAACAAGCTGTGTTTGCCCGATTACCCGGAGTATTTGAGCTACGACCCAGGCTTTCAAGACAGTGGCTACTTGCACGGCGCTGAGTATGAAATCTATGGCAACCAACCACTTAGTGAGGTGCATGATCATAATGTTCCGTGTGCTGTGTGCCATGTTGCGACACGAGGGACGGTGATTGTGGTTCCGGCACGAGCCTCTTGCCCGTCCTCCTGGACCAGGGAATACTATGGCTATCTGATGGCTGAGCGTTCACGCTTCGAGCACCACCGCAGCATCTTCGAATGCGTCGATGTAGACCCCGAGTCCATACCTGGAAGTTATGGGAATGAAAATGGTGCACTGTTTATGCACACAGAGACCACCTGCAATGGCTTGCCCTGTCCACCGTACGTGGAGGGGAGAGAAATAACCTGCGCTGTGTGCACAAAGTAGCAAGTACTGTTAGGCGAGTTTGCTTGTAATCAGAATTCTTCTGTTTTCAAGATTTTGGCTGTTTTTTTTTCTGATACTTCAATTTATGTAGCCACTGTGTGTTGCTTCCTGAAGAGCTACCAACATTCAATTTGTTCTACATAGCAGGGTGCTTATGCACTGTCACTATGTCTAGCATGCGATTGTATAGCTTTGTTCTCAGGCTTTGTGAGAAAAGTGAGCAAAGTAAAGCTTACCTTACCCAGCTTTCACTCATGTATGAAAGGCCTGAAAATGAAACTATGATAGCGGTAGCTTACAGGCTGAAAAATATGACAGCTTGGTTGTCTATATGGCTAGGCATGAGAAAATTATGCCAGAACAAGTCTGACATTTCATGTCTAAAAACCAGCTGGACGCCTTTCCCGTACAATACACACAACTCAGCATAGGCCAAGCTACTAAACCACAGCTGTAGAGCCAGAGATACTATATACCTAGATCCTAGAGCGGTACAGCGAAAGTGCTGACTCAGCAGTTTGGTCATGCGCCTCCAGTTAGTAGCTATATGTCAAGAAACCAGGATATTTACGGCTACCTATCACGTTTTCGCCATCTAGGCAACACAAAACTACCTTCATTTGCTGTAGCTTGGCCTGCAAACCTCCAAAAGTTGCTATACACTGCAGTTACATAATAATAGGTTTCTGTCCTTAATATACAGAGGTTTTCCTCTGGTGGGAGGTTCGACTCAATTTGCTATTTCAAGCCACATCAAGCACTAGCTCAAATACCAACCAAACCTCTATTAAAGCATAAAGAAATTGTAAGTATCTACCAGGCATACATGACTGTATGACTGTATGTCGTTGAAAGTCTTAGAATGCATTAAATTTTCTAATCAATGACATAACTTATTACTGGACGACATTAATATTGAGTGGTATAACAGTTACGAGTAACACAATGTCAGTATTAACCAAAATAACTGGCAGAGTAGTTTGAGCTGTGGAAGCATTTCTACACTTGCAGACAGCATAATAGGATATAGACTAGAAATACCAAGCGTGCATGTACTCAAGCATAGAAAAGCCCAAGGATCTAGCTAGTAGCCTCGCTGGAAGCCAAAAGATTGGTCAGCGCTCTAACTAAGACTATAGTTAATTTGTTGTGCATGAAGGATGGGTGTGGTTTTGTTTATGCACGAACAATGGGTGTGGCTTCCTATTTGTTCATTATATGAGGCCATTTTCAACGGACTATCAGTCGGGAGCATGCAGTTTGTCTGCTGTCTGGAATCAAAAAGCGTCCACTCGTGGGAGGTTTCTTACACACTAGCAGTATAGTAATTTCAATCGGTGCCACAGCTGGTGTCCTTTATAGGGAGGTTGTCCGCTAGTGGGAGGGTCCGTTATGGGAGGTTCCACTGTAATTAACTTACTTGAATATCAGGACAACAAAAGAAACTGGCCTCGGGATTGTATTGTGACATAATTAAGTGTAGCAGTGCAACAGCCATAGAGGCGGTGCTGCATAGTAGCTAATCAGTTTCTGTACAGGTTTTTGTGATGTCAGTCATGCAACTCAAGCAAAATTGAACATAATGGGATGAATATGCAAATGTGGGAGCGTGTTCAATGGTGTAAGCACTACGGCAGCAACATGAGTATATTATTAATGAAAAAGGACTGTGGTTGGCAAACAATGGATATTACATACAGAGGGGGTGGTGCACTGGCCCCAATTAATTACCTTAACTTCACCGTAATTTTGAATACAAGTGTAGGGTAGCCAGCTAGCTACCACATCCCACTAGAATAAATTTCAGGACAGCCGTTTTTTCATAACTTTCCGGGGGAGGCCCCCCTCCCCTCCCAAATGGGTGTGGTTTGCCTGCCTTCTGTTTTGTGGACATCTGTTTACAACCCCCAAAAAATCTCCACCCCCCAGCAAAAACTCCCATATTTAAACCCTAGCCTGTGATTGGCTAATTTGGAGCATACATTCCTCAAGGCTATAGCTAAGGCTTACATTTCACACACACCTGACCAGTAAACCGGCAAAAACGTCAACTACATGCTACAGCTGAAGTAATGCTGCCAGAAAAGGGTCTTGTATGAGCTCAGAAAATCGACCCCTATTGGCACTACTGGAGTCCTCCAACAGATGCTACATATTTAGCATTGCAGCATTAGCTACCACTCCATATACAACTTGATAGATATATGACCACCAAGTAGGCTTTGTGGTAATTTACTATAGTTGTTGCACCACTTGGATAGTAAATATAGTTATAGAGCTGCTGCAGCTGCAGATAATGTTGCAGCTAGATAATGTGATTGGTACACAACCAGTGTTTATTAGTACTAGTCAAGGGGGGGGGGGGATGATACCCCACCCTCTCCCCGGAACACTAATAACTAGCGCTAAGTACTGTAAACTTAGCCTCGTTCCCAGGTTCTCTGCCCAGCTGTATACTATGCTTGTCCATTAAAGTATCCTCATGACAACCCCTCCCTTGGCCCCCCTAGCAACTTGTGTGTTCACCATGATAATAAAAACCATGGGGGTGGAGCCACATGGTATTATAACAGCTGGAGTGTGGAACCTATGAACAAGGCTAATTAGTACAACAGTGAAAGTGGAAGCTGTATATATATCCAAAAAGTGCATGTAGGAATGCACTTCCACATAACAAAGGAAACAAGCAATAATTTACACCGCAGTGGATTCACAGACTACCTACACAACACAGCCCTATGCATTATACAGAGGAGCTAGCTACAAATCACAGCGCAGTGCGTTTACAGAGGCCATCCTGGGTAAGGAAATGTATATATAGGGAGGATGGCCTTCGTAAAGGCACTGCTCATTCCCAGGCTCTTGTGGCAATTGTATTAGGCAGATCATTTTAATCACTGCAACAGCTGCAGTTGCACTACAAGAACTAAAGCTACACACAGGTGGGTGCTCTCCCTTATGTCAAGCTTTTTAGAATAATACCAGTATTTGGTTAGTGATGTCATGAGTAATGTCATGAGTGATGTCATGAGGGATCTTATCTCTGAAACCACCTGCCCACTTCATTAACAGAGGCTCCAGAAGTCTAAAACAGAGCTACATGCCCACATAACAACCAAACTCAAAGAGACAGTGAACTTTCTGTTTGTGGTTTGCTGACATCACTGAGAGGGTACTCAGGGTACATGTAGGGTATATATAGCTAAAGGGAAAAGTTCAATGTCTGGAGCACTTGATCAGAATTGGAATGCCTGACTTGTGAGACAGAAGAAGATAATAAATAAACAGCCAGATATTCCTGGCACTGGGCTTAGATAACCTCATTTTCGAGGCTTTTGTGGCAGAGGAGTAGGCTTTTCCCAATTATGCCAGCATGATTTTGAGCATAATAAATAGAAAATAGCATCTGATTCAGGAATTGTGTTAGCATAATGGGCAGATCTAGAGTATTGGTCACAATTTACACAGCTACTCATATTAACAATATTCATACAGTCAATTCATTGTCTGCAACCGTCTTGGTGCTGTGGACGAGTTTTCTCATTTTAAAAACAGCTTTTAAAATAATAGATGTGAAGTGTGGATCATGTTACAGTACAACCATAATTGGTATTTTTGAACTAAATTTTGTCACTTTGACATTTACCTGCCATTAGTGTGGTCTGTCTCGGTTTATTGCTGCCCGAAGGATTGAAGTACATGTACTACAGCGAAATTATATTGTTGCTCCCATGCCCATGCAATTTTCTGGTACGCAAACTGTCCCCAAAAATGGTGCGGTCCTGAGAACGAGGGTATAATGAAATAGGAAGCTATAGTGTCCATACTCTATTCCCTATTTTATTAATGTGGAGATGTGGCTTGAATCATGAGTAGGAGGGCTACTCCTCTGTAGGCATTGCCCAATTATGCTCTTTTCATTGCCTATTGTGCTATTCCCTAATTCCCCAGTTTTGTCCCTATTATGCTTTCAACCAGTACCTACGTACTATGCTCAAATTATGCTCACATTATGGTGACAGGTAGGAGCGTCTCTCACTGTCATGGCCTCTCACGCGCCATCAGGCATTCTAGAACGGTCCTTTTCAGCTGTTGACAGTCAGAACTTGTGCTTATCGCCGCCCGAAGGATTGTCTGCCTCAGTCAACAGCCCTCGGTTGCACCGTTTCAGTCGTTAATGCATGGGCATGTCAGTCCCTCTGCATGTGGGCACGTGATAAGTGGTACATGCCAGCTAGGCCACTTCCTCTGCACCTGCATTGACCTTCATTAGTCTGTTGCCCTTGGTAACTCACTGCACCTGCATTGACCTTCATTAGTCTGTTGCCCTTGGTAACACACAGCTCCTTGTGGTGTAATTAACAAATCAGGACAAGAAAAGAAACTGGCTGGGGGGGGGGGGATTGTATTGTGACATAAAATTAGTGCAGCAGTGCAAAAGCCATAGAGGCGGTGCTGAATACTAGCTAATCAGTTTCTATACATGTTTTTGTGATGTCAGTCATGCGACTCAAGCAAAATTGAACATAATGGGATGAATATGCAAATGTGGGCGTGTGTTCAATGATGTAAACATTACGGCAGCGACATGAGTATATCATATTAATGAAACAGGACTGTGGTTGACAAACAATGGATATTAGCTACATACAGAGGGGGTGGTGCACTGGCCCCAATCAATTACCTTAACTTCACTGTAATTTTGAATACAAGTGTAGGGTAGCCAGCTAGTTACCACATCCACTAGAATAAATTTCAGGACAGCTGTTTTTTTTTTAATAACTTTTCTGGGGGAGCCCCCCCCCCCTGTGTGGTTTGCCTGCCTTCTGTTTTGTGTGCATCTTTTTACAAGCCCCAAAAGATCTCTACCCCCCAGCAAAAACTCACATTAAACCCTAGCCTGTGATTGGCTAATTTGAGCGTACATTCCTCATGGCTATAGCTAGGCTTATTAACGGGCAGAAAGTCAATTATATGCTACAGCTGGAGTAATGCTGCCAGAAAAGGGTCTTGTATGAGCTCAGAAAATCGACCCCTATTGGCACTACTGGAGTCCTCCAACAGATGCTACATATTTAGCATTGCAGCATTAGCTACCACTCCATATACAATTTGATAGATATATGACTGCTGAGTATAAAGGCTTTGTGGTAATTTACTATCGTTGTTGCACAATTCCTGTAATGGCCAAGTTCAGCTGTAGTCTGGCCACTGGCCCAAGTCCTACAATTGCCGACGGGGGGGGGGGGGGGGGGGGGGGGGGCACTTTGGTAATTAACAGGCCAAATATAGTTACATGCAGCGCAGTTGCTAAATTTGGACTATTTTTAGTGTACTTGGTCATCAAGAGCAGCTGTGGTACTAGATAGTGTTGCATCACAGCCAGTGTTTCATTAGTCAGGGGGGGGGGGGGAATAATACCCCCACAATACTAATCATTAACTATTTTGTACCTTACCATAATACTATGCTTGTCCCATTGTATCCCCATTATATCCTCATGACAACCCCTCCCCTGGCCCCCTAGCAACTTGTGTGTTCACCATAATAATAAAAACCATGGGGGTGGAGCCACATGGTATGATAACAGCTGGAGTGTGGAACCTATGAACAAGGCTAATTAGTACAACAGTGAAAGTGGAAGCTGTATATATACAATGATTGGTATTAGGATATTTAACTTAGTTAAGTTTTTCCCAGCCAAGGGCATTTATGTGCTCATATGAAATAGAAAAAAGCATGAACTATATTCGATTTTATATTAACGCCTAATACGAAAACTGCATAAAAAACCGAAAAAGGCTCGCCCGACGGCTGGTTAAGAGTTAATATATACTATATTGGATAGCCTCATTCCCAGGCTCTTGTGGTAGAGGAGCAGAGGCTATATTGTATTGGGAAGATCAAAGCACTGCAACAACTGCAGTTGCACTATAAGAACTAAAGCTACACACAGGTGGGTGCTCTCCCTTTTGTCAAGCTTTTTAGAGTAATTTGGTTAGTGATGTCATGAGTGATGTCATGAGGGATGTTATCTGAAACCACCTGCCCACTTCATTGATAAACCACCTGCCCACTTTGATCATTAACAGAAGCTCCTAAAAGTCTAAAACAGAGCTACCTGCCCACATAACAACCAGACTCAAAGTGACCCTGTAGACTGAACTTTCTATTTCTAACATCACAGAGAGGGTACTCAGGGGTAGGGTTGAGCCTATTATGGTGGAGCCTGGGAACGAGGCTACCTATTATGCTCAAAAAGTACCTATTATGCTATGCTGCACTGCTCCAAAAATCTTCCTATTATGCTCAACAAATGCCCCTAATATGCTCAAATTATGCTCACATTAAATGTGACCCTCACAGCAAAAACTGGCCATCTGGACTGCTTCAAGCATGCGTGGGTGGCATGTATTATTTGTAATTTCTAGTATGTTTGCTGATATTGGACCACTCCCCTACAAGGTTTGACAGTAAGACAATTGGTAGCTTGCTGAGTTTCCACTACACATGACGTAAGCAATCTACCTACTTGTGAGACAGAAAATAATGCAAAACCAGATATTCCTGGCACTGGGCTTAGATATCCTCGTTTCAAGGCTCTTGTGGCAGAGGAGTAGCTAGAGACTATATTGTTGGGTAGATCAAAGCACATCCTCGTTCCCAGGCCATGCAAACGAGGCCAATCAAAGCACTGCAATAGCTGCAGTTGCACTACAGGAACTGAAACTACACACAGGTTGGAGCGCTCCTCTTCTGTTAAGCTTTTTAGAGTAATTTGGTTAGTGATGTCATGAGTGATGTCATGAGGGATCTTATCTCTGAAACCACCTGCTTACTTCATTAACAGAAGCTCCTAAAAGTCTAAAACAGAGCTACATGTACCTGCCCACATAACAACCAGACTCAAAGTGACCCTGTAGACTGAACTTTCTGTTTCTGGTTTACTGACATCACAAAGAGGGATATTGACAAGAAAAAATGATAGTACAGATCATCATGTGACATGTACCAGTATATATACCGGTATAGTAAGCTATAAACTAGCTCATTCTGCCTTTCTCCAACCACAGATAGCTTTAAACCAGTTTAAAAATATCAATACAGCTATGCCTTTCTATCCACTGGGATTATGGCATACCCCCTGGTATGTCTTGTCACAAAAAATTGAAAGTACCTCCCATTGGTAGTAGCTCGATTTTTGATGGCAAATCTGGTCAGGATCACATAATGAAACTAGCAATCACTCTCTAGATATCTCCATGGCTTAAAAATGCTCCCAGATGCTTTTAACTCGCCAACTACTTTAGTGCAACGGATGGACGCACAATGATGGATGGAAAATATTACGCAGTAGTATCCGCTAGTTTCTGAATACTCAGAAATCCTGAAGGAACTGAACATGTGTGCTAAACGATGTGTACCAGCATAGATAATAGAGCATATGCTCTATTATCATTATATGTTAGCCATGTTCCTAAGTTTTCCTGCACACTTCTTGTGCATGCATGGGGAAGGCTTGAGAATTTAATATATTCTCCGGTGCATGAGACATAGCTGCTATGGATGCAGGAAGGCTGATTCCCCTGCTCTACGATTCGTATACAGCCATCTCAGCAATTGAAGGCACCTATTTCGATGGGTACATTAAGACAGAGAAGTATGCTGCATATATATATGTGGCAAGAGAGTGGTGTAGAAGGCAGTACATTGGTGGTAGCAAACTCTTAAACAGGAGGAATACACTGCATGGATAAAAAGAGGGGTGATATTCACTGCTATCTCTTTATATTTCACATTGAATCATGGGACCAAGAATGATTATGGCTTTCTCGTGAGATGGATGTCAGTGCAACAACAGGACGGGGTGATAGACCATGCCTCACATGGATACATGCAGGGTAGCTGCACTAAAGCTAGACCAACCGAGCAGCTGAGACAACAGTTATCTGCTTTGCAAAACATGAGCCATCTTCCCACAAACCACAAGCAAAATATAGCATGACTTGTGACGAAGTAGATCTATGCAATGCTTTTTATTACGGCTGGTAGCCAATATGTAGTACTCTGCATGTAGTGGTGAGCAATACTATGGCACTGTTACTGTAGTGTATAGGTATCTGTGCACAGAAACACGCAAGCTATCCACAGGGGGCACCTTTAAAACGGCACTGAGAGCCCTGACCCTATATAGCTATTTAATGCACATCGTCAGGGCTAGGCTTGTCTAGCAGTTAGTTGTAGGCTGGGTTGTTTTCATGTGTAATTACACTTATAAAAATTACATACCATTGAACTCAAGTTTGGGACTATCCAAGGGCTAAGCAGTAGTAGCCGTGCAACTAGTTTCACTGCATGTTCATTCGCCAATTACCACGCGCACACGCTATAATTATACGCGCAGTCTTACTCACATAATTTTCATTGCGAGAGTTAACGTCAAAATGGCTGCCACTCGGGAGGCGCTAAAAGAATTCTCACCGGTTTCTTCGCATCGAAGAGAGTGCGGAACTTTTCCAATGTTAATTTTAATTTTAGGCAGGAAATGCCCCTTCAGCCAAAGGCTGGTCTACCAGGGGGTCCTGTAACACAAACAACAAATACACAACACATACACAATCAGGGAAACAAGAGATAATTGATCAAGCACAAAAATTTAATATATAAAAAAAAAATAGAAAAAAAAATATACGCCCCCCTTTCCAGCCTTATCAGTGTATATAGTGTATTGTACTAGTTATAATGAAGATCATTGAGGGGGCGAGCCGGAGCGAGGTATAGTGATATGATATGTTTGGTGGTTGTATAGTTGTCGATTTAATCATTAACAGCAGCACTTGAATATTAATATTTAATGACACAAGTAAGGCCAGGAAGGCCCATAGGTCAGATCATGGACATCATACATGTATATTAGTCAAGGGACAGACGGTCAGCTGTGGTATACTAACTCTGGTTAACAAAAATAATTAGCTAACAAACAAATAAGGATGGGAGACGACATGATGGATGAGAACCTATCCGAAGAGTTCATTGAATGGAAAGAGGGATTCAAGATAGAACAGCGCTATCATATCAGTGTAGGTTCAAGGTTTGTATGTTGGCAGAGAGAGGTTGATACAACAGTTATTGAAAGACTTGGCATAACTCATGGGAAGGAGATTCACCTTTGCCATTCTCACTCAGAGCCTTTTTCTTTGTAACCTCCAATAAAGGAGAGTACCGGTACCCTGGAACGGGACTGAAACTTATACAGGTCTATAAGCAGGGAGTTTCTGTGAGACTTCATTATTCAGAAAGTCGACAAAATATAGCTGAGCGCCAGTGTCACTAAGCCACTCTACTCCAAATATGAGGTTGAAAAAGCGGTCAGGGTTGCAGGTTGGATCCGGAAGGGCCTCCTTAACAGAGGGAGGGGCTTCCTTGAGCAGTGCAGCTCGACATTCTCGTAGGGTGGGGCAGGAGACAATGAAGTGGAGGGAATCCTCCAGAGGAGCCTCACATAGTTTACACGAAGGATCGTTGGGGGAGCGCTCGTTTCGCCTCTGCCTGAAGTGACTTGCATCTGCCTCCAGACCATCACAACTGGTGAGGAGACATAATATTATGTGGAAATTATTATTGCGGGTCTTCTTGGTATTCGTAAGGGTGAGGGGCAGGCTTCCCAAGAGGAAGATTGCACAAACCATCGGAAGGAGTGGACAATCTACGCTGAGCAACAGGTTTGAATGAATAGTGAGAAGTCGCTTGGTAGCAAGCTTCCAACTGTTATGTGCCCGCTGATTGGCAAGTAGGTCCGAGATGGAGGGGAGGTTCAGATCCTCTAGCAGTGCTCTCCACACCGGGATGCAACCAGCAGTCGCGTTGCAGCTGACCTGGTGTTCCAGAAGCCTCCGGGGTAGGGCAGATGACTCCATGATGGCGATGGAGTTGACAAAAGCTAGTTGTTTATGAGATGAAGGAGGAGAGCCTGCGAGAACCAAGGAGATTACGCAGAGCAGATAACGGGCATCTAGTAGGCAATCCTTGGATTGTACAGAGAATCTTTGAGTGGACTCTTTCCAACATAAGTAGCTCAGTTTTGGTGATAGACCATATAGGGTGATAGAGCCACGCGTCAAGCGCCATGACGACTCAGTCGTTTAATCGTCTACGCTTTCGTCGTTCTCGCTCCACCTGCAACCTTCTCTCCCTCTCCTCTGCAATTTCCAGCCTTCTTCTTTCCCTGTTACGCAACCGACGCCGTTCTAAAGCAAGCTGTCTTCATCTCTGAAAGTACGAGACTACTGAAAGTACGAATGTAAAGTGTGGTCGGCTGCTCGAAAATATTACGCTCGCGGCGCGCGCAAGGTTTAACGTTTAAATAGTGGGTATTGAAATATTTTCGGTATATGAACCATACGCACAGAAATTGGCATTTGGTTCACTAGGATTGGGGCTCGCTCCGGCTCGCCCCAATTATATACGCCCCCTTTTCCAGCGGTATACGCCCCCTTTTCCAGCCGCTGGAAAAGGGGGCGTATATAATACATACACTATCAGGAGCTTATGAGCGGCGACACAAATAAGGCTGGAAAAGGGGGCGTATATAAATCATTACACTTGGCAGTGTATTGTTACTTCCTGCTTTGCGATTTATGTAGCCTCCGAATCGCTTTTTTTATGACAGACGACGCCGACTGACAACGACAGACGGACAATACCGACTGCTTAGTCCCGCTCGCGCATACGCGGCGCGGGGTAATAACTCACCCGAATGAAGTCCAATGACGTATTGGCCACCCATTCTCTGGTACAAGCATGAATGTTGTACCGTGGATATGCAATAACAAATGAATAAGACATTGTGACATGCGATAACACAACAAAAGAATGTTGCACTCTGGTTGTGCAATAACACAAGAATGTTGCATTCTGGATAGCTATGCACTTCAAAATTTTAATGTTGCAGATGGATTCATGGCCTATACGTAGCTGCATACTGTTAGCCTCATGCTATTATAGCAAATGTGTTGGTGACTGCCGAGCAACAAAGGGAGGGTCTTTAAACCTTGAGTAGCTTGCTGTCATCATGTACTTCTGGCTTCCATGCAGAGACACAACCCATGCATGTTCACAACAGCTATGTGTGGGTCACTATAAAGCTCACCTCTGCATTTGAGGGCATTATGCGTATATATTATATAGCTATAATGAATGGTCATATCAGTATAGCTATATAGCTACTACATGTAGTATTAGCTATACCCAAAATGATGACATGCATGGCGTAAGCTATCCAGGGGGTGGACTAGAGCTTGCTATTCATAGCATGTGTAGAATTCTTTTCATATGTTGACGCTCATGTGTGAGCTATGATTACATAAAAGTGCATGTGGGTCAAAATTAATTGGCTTATGACTGTTTTATCTGGATTCTACAAAGTGCAAGGCCATCACCTATTATGGTCTGAGCAAGGCATAATGTATATTCACAAACTGGCATGAAATAGGATGGGCAGTTAAAGATTTGCAATTGCATGACCTTTGAATGACCCCTTGGTTTTGGTTATGGTGTTGCAAGTCGACTTGCGACCACATGAAAAAGCTAGCTACAGCTATAATATCCATGCTGTATAATTCAGGTATTAAAATGGTGACACATTTTTTGCACATATTAGTTTGTTCATTTGGGTATATAGCTACAGTCCCATTATAGAGCCAAATACTGATCTAGTGCATGGCATTGCATGCATGCTTGCATTCGTTAATGATACAGATCAAGATCACAAAATCTAGCCAGTATAATAGCTATATATAGCTAAACAGAAAAGACATGTGAGAGACTGCATGCCCACTGTGCCAGTGGAAGTGCAAGTAGCAGAGCTAGCACTGCAGAGAGAGGCCAGACGATAGCTGCATGGTCATGCAGAGTAGCTGGTGGTACTGAACTCCATAGTGCACAAGGCTCGCTATATAGCTAGCTATAGTTTAAGAGGCCAGAGTATTAGGCAGCTGCAGACAGTTGACGAGAACATCATATACACAGTATAGCTAGTCTAAGAGTATTAATAGTTAACTAGACTATGTTTACTGTATGTTTGAAGGGGTGGTCACTTTTTGGATTAGCTACCAGTGCATGGTCCATCCCTATATATATCTGAGGAGTTACTGGAGTTCTTTATACCCACACCTTTCTAATGGGATAGTGCCGCTACTCTGTATGACCAGTAGCTAGCCTGGCCTCTGTCTGTGCTCTGCTATTTGCACTCCCACTGCATGAGTAGCTACTATAGGCGCTTAGCATGTTAATAAGTGCTTTCCATGCAGGAACCGCTTAATTGCACAGTTATTAGTTCGTCATACATGCAATGATCCCCCCCCCCCCATACACCCCCCACACCCCATGCACCCCCCACCCCTCAGCTACATAGAAATCCTTAAAATAGCTAACTGTAAACCTTTCACCATTATAATATGGACAAAGACAAAACTGAAAGAGTGTCTATAGCTATCACAGCAGTAAAAAATAAGTTAAAGGGAATTTGGGGCAGCCTACAAGAAACGATGAAAGTATACTACCCGGTATCGTCTAAGTAGTCTTCATAGCACAGCCACAGTCTTTATCAAAATTTTAGAGTGGTAAAGGGTTAATTAAAGTCCGCTGGATTTCCGCATAATTATAAAGTCAGCTCACTTGGCGCATAAAACGCGCATTAAATTGACGGTACCACGGTTACCGCGGATTTGTAAGCAAAAGACGTGACCAAAGTGCCAGGGCCTGAAAAGGATCTGTCATTGCTGAGAATTGGCGAGTGTAAGTATTAATGTCACATCAGGTTAAATTTGTGGTGCATTTATTTATAAGCTTTATGACATGCAGTCTCGGCACGGCATACATGTAGGTATTGGAGCTAGCTTTAATATCTATGCTCACGGTTACTGATTAGCTACTAGATTGTAAATCGTTCTATATATATCTCGCAAGTCTTTATGAAGTCAGAAGCAATAATTTCTAAGTATGATGTGCAGGCTCATTAGAAAATGAGTGCAATGTATATACAATAATAGAGTCGGTACATGTATAGGCCCGGATCGAATTTCCTGTGACACCGGTACGCATGCAGCCTCCCGAATCGCCGCTGCCCCTGCAGGCGTACATGATATGCACTGATACGCATGTAGCCATGTGTGTATGTATACGTACGTATGTCCTTTATTATATTGTTGGCACACTCACAGGAAGCATAATTGTGCTCATGCTGTGTGGTGTCATGTATCCCGCTTAGGCTAGTCCCGCTTTGAAGGCAGGACAGTTCTGCTTTTGCCTCACGTAAAGGGAGAGTACATGTACTGCAGCTCGAAATATGCATGCACTAAATTAGTCGTCCTTTCTGAGATAATTGCCGTATGCTGGAATCAGAGGTCAGATGCACGCCCAATTGTACAATGGACTCGCTCCCAAGACTACATGTACACAGACTACGTCCGCTGAAGCGAAAAGATTTATTTATTGTGTCCCGCTTCCGAATCGGCTCATCTTTCTGGAAGATGCTGTCCCTATTTCGGTCTCTTCTTGGTTGACACCTATGCTATACATGTACGTATATTATAGATAAATTATCCGTATAGTAATAGATATCCATGTCTAAGTGGACGAGTAGCTATATTTCAATAGCGTACCAAAATCTGCACTGTATCCCATGTAGCGTTTCACCCCTTAGCTATTTTACCCAAGTGTAGATTCCGATTAGAAATGAATGTTGTAAAAGCGTACAAATAACTGTTATAGAACTAGAAGCGTGCAATAACCAAAGATGCTATGCAATTCTGGCTTAAATCTGTGCCTGCTGGAGAAAGCTAGACTGTAGAATAGACAGGAAGTATAAGTGGAATAATAACTATTAATTAAATACCGCCCAAGTTACTTCCGGTGCTGTATTTAAATCCAATTACCGGTATCTGGACTGGTCACCGCTGGGTAGTCTCGTGCCCAGCCCGTCGCTCCTCACCTCGCTGAGGAGGTACGTACGCTGAGACAGTCTGGCGACCCAAGTCCAAAAGGTCAGTTGCACCCGCTCTGAATTCAGGCGGATCCAATGAGATTACAGTATTTGCAATTAGCACTTAAAAGAATGCTATTACGGTCCGAGAAAATGGCGACGTTCGAGTTTTAGGGCAGGTTTAGGCAGCCTTTCGAATCAAGTAGCAATTGAGACAGCTCTTCATGCAGTTTCGAAGGTTAGATAACTGCAATTTCGGCGAAAGCAGGGCGATCAACTCTCGCTATCAGCTTTAAAAGCTAAGTTGCCATACCTTGCTCATTTTGCCGTTCTGTACAGTGTTGTACCTGCTTTTCAGTTAAGATTTGTGTGCAAATATACCAAAACGGTCCTTGTAGAGGTTCGTAGTAAGCTTTTATAAAGCTTTGAAGCCTGAACTATTCCATGAATTGTATGCAATTAAACCGCTCATTACTCCGCCCATATCTCCGCCGTTGAAACGACTTTTTGGACTTGGGTCGCCAGACCGTAACAGCGAGGGTCTGGGCACAAGACTTAGTCTCGTTCCCAGACCGACGGGCTGGGCACGAGACCACATAAGACTATAGTCTCGCGGGCCAGACGATTTTTGTTGGTCTGCGAGACTAATAAGACTATGAGCTGAGCTCGTGTATAATGCATAACCGACGAGGTTGGACTAGTCTCGTGCCCAGCCGGAAATTTCACGGCTATGCGGACACTAATGGAATGCAATTATAGTGTCAGTGGGTGCTAAATGGAAGCCACGTGGAGGTGTAATTAGAAAACAGGCTAGATAGCTGTACGCTATTAGTACAATACCGATAACAACTAAACACCGATATAAAAGTCAGACAATAGAAAATAAACAATTATGCACAAAGTGAAGGTTCAAGTGGGGATTCGCCCCTCGGATGTTGCGAGGGTGATGTCCACGTCTCCCCCACGGATGGGGCGATGGAAGGATGACCTGCTACCGCGAATGCACATAATGGCAGATCGTAATGCTGCAAATGACAACCTGCAGCGCAGCCACCCCATCACGGTTGGATATGGGTGTTGTCGTTTCTGCGAGATCATACTTGCCAATCGCTTGTAGAAGGTGGTTGCCTCCTGACCCATGCCTCCTGTGGATGAGAACACCAGGGGAGTGAACACGCCATGCTCTACTTCTCTGATGCGTTGCCCGTACTCGTGCTTCTTTGCTTGCTCGTGTCTCCTGTAGGCTGAAGAGGTCAATGTGGAACGATTACTGGGCGCGTTGGGGTAAAAAACCCGTACATCAAAGAATGCATCCTGTGTTGCGTTCCAAAATCCCCTCGCACGAATGTCAACTCGGGCGCCATCACTTGTGTTCGTAGAACGTGCATCGAAGTTTTCCCCGCTGAGTGGTTGGAGAGTTGGCTCGGTGGTCACATTGTGACAGACTTCTGTAAGTAGGGTGGCAGTGATGTCGCACAGCTCATTGTGGCGTATTGTTGGAAATCCACCCATGTGACAGACCATAGCATGATCGATGGAAAATCGGGCTCCACAGCTGCAAGTCTGAGGTGTGCAGCTCAGATTCCAGCCATATCTCAGGCATAATGCATCTCGGAATTCCCCTTTGTGCAGGTGGAATCCGTATTCCTCAAGTGGGAGAGCAGAGAGCCATGAAGATGAGCCTTTTTCTTGAGCAAGGTCGACACATTGCTTGAGCTGAGGGTGGAGTTGGTCATAGATGCTCCTGGCCAGCTCAACCTGTCTCAGACGATTGGACGTCTTGATGTTCTTCTTGATGGTGGCGGTGACATCGGGGTCAACGATTTGTTTTGCTTCTTGGGCAACTATCAGGGCTACCAAGGGGGCTGTGAGGTGTTGTGAGGCCTGAAAAATGCTTGGAGATTCAGCTGCAGGATTGCGTAGGCCCAACCCTCCAAGTCTAACAGGGAGGGAAAGCAAGTCCCTCTCCAGGGATGAGCAAGGTGGACGACCAGTCAGAGCTGGAATGAAGTGATGATGAATGGCGTCCTCCAGTGGAAGAAGAAGGTCTTGGATGTCTGGTATTGTACGTAACAAGTACGACCATCGACTTGACAGACCATGTGTGAATGCGGCATGTGCAGCATGGGGTTGGGATATTGCAACTTTGGCTAGTTGCTGGATCTCTTTGACCTATTCCTGGACTTTGGTACTCACATATTCTTCGGTGAAGGTTCTGGAGCCCAGGGCAGCACCTAGGTGGCGCTTGCCATAGGTGGTGACATGTACATCGGTATCAGCGAATAGCCGGGAGGCATGTTCTCCATGGTCTGGTTTTACCACCAGGTAGGTCTTGGAGCCATTGGGATAGTACCCAAACAAGGGTCCAATCTCAGAAATGTGATCCCACCATGCTCTGAGACTGCTGCACGTAGAAGCACTGGTTGCATCATCTGCATACCACACTTGGTGGACATCAGGAGAGCGAGAGCTTAGTTGATCGATCAGTGGGGTTATTGCAAGAGCGTACATCGCCATTGCAAGAGGGTCTCCTTGTGTGGTGCCTTCGGTGGATTGAATTTCTCCGCTACCGGTTATAAAGAGCCTGATCGGCGCTCTGTATGTGTTCACCAGTATATGGGTCAGAGCTGGGCAAATAATGCTGATGTTGTGGAGAGCGGTTTTTCGATTGACGGAATTGAAGGCGTTGGTTGCATCAACCAGCAGGACGGCTTCCGTATTGGAGTCCTCGAAGATTCGTCGCATGGCGTGCACAGCTGCTTCACAGCCTCCCTCCTGACCAGCACATACCTGCAATGGGCCAGCTGCTTCTTCAACATCAGGGCTAACAATGCTCAGGATTGCCTTTGCAGCAATTCGTCTTGGGACTTCACCGATGCCAATAGGTCTCACTCCCGGGCATTTGTCCAGCGGAATGAGGCGGCAGGCCACAAAGGCATGAATGCCTTCAGGGTTGACGAGAGTGGTAGCAATGCGTTTGGCGACACCGGCGAGGGAGGAGCATAAACTGTGTGAGGCAGATTTGAAGGAGGAACACAATCGTCTCCAGGCATGTGCATCTACTCCTGAAGGGCCTGCTGCGCCTTGGGTGTGCAACGAGGCCTGACGAATGGCATCCCCATCCAGTCTATCGAAGACAATGGGGTTGAAGATTGGTGCTGAGGTGGCGGTGAGGAGAGTATTGGCTGCTGGATGCTTGCCAGAGGGATGCTTGTCAAGAAGGATGTCTCTGGTTGATCGAGGCATGGCTTCACCATCCGTCGAGGTACAAGGCACCATATCATCGAGCTTCAGCACACCACCACTGGTGTTCCGGGAGAGATATCTCAGGGCACTGTGGACGCTCCCCTTCATCATTAAATCTCTGAAGGTGCGAGCAATCTTCTCACTATCAGGCTGCTTCATCCCATGGCGGAGGTATTTTTGTATGCATCGTCCTTCTTCTAAGAGTGATGGGATGTCTCCTTCATGCCATAGTTTTAGTCGCCTTTGAAGGTGAGCAGCGTGGTCTTTGCTTTTGCTCGAACGGCTTGGCTTCTGCAGGAGCAGCACCTGGGCAATGGTGATGGCTTTCATTGCAATACACTCAAGACTAGAGCTGTCCGCATATGCTTGGAATAGGCGAGCCAGCTCCAGGACAAACGATTTTCCAGCTGAGCCCGATGGTACCTGGAAAATGTTTCTTCTCCAGTGGACCACTTCTTCGTAAGCCATGTCAACCAGTGTGCAGAATTCAACCCCCTCGTGGGGTCCCCAGAAGAAGTTGGGTGCTTGAAGAGGAGGTGCTGGCCATGACGTATCGACAGTGGAGCAGTGACTTGCATTAGGGGACCGCTGTTCGACTGAAGGACATGGAGATTCTTCGTTCACGTTTGCGTTACTAGGCTGTCTGTCTGGCTCAAGAAGTGGAGACGGTAGTTGAGAGGTTGGGGTGGATCCATCTGGAGCTGAAAGGGATGTAAGTGGCAGCCGACTTTGAATTTGAGCTGTGCTGGTACAGTTCTCACAGTTCCCGAGTCGTTGTGGGAGGCAGCCCTGGCACGCTCTACCCCCCTTCACACACGAACAGTTTCTACACCGGCCTGTGCGGTTACATTTACAGCAGGACATACCCGGCGTGTCCGTTCAAGCGTTTGCGGTAGAAGCAGCATAGACTGCGGTAGAAGCAGTATAGACTTCAGGAGGTCGGACAATCTTACTTACGCCTTTTCCCTAGCAAACGTCGACTGACTGTACGTTGCGTCGCGCGAATACGCGACGCAACGTAGTACAATAATACTGCTGCACGGTATACTACGAGCGAGTCAGGGCTATGGTGATTTGTGTCTTGTGCGGTAAGGGTATTCAAGGCTCAACCACTGTTGTCTGATAGCACTAGAGTGGTTCGTGATTTTTACATAGCACACTTGAATCCTTTGTTGTAGTCTCGTGAACCAGCCCACTTAATTTCCGCAACGCCGATCGCTAATTAGTATGCGGCACGCGGAAAAGTGGTCTGGAGACTTAGGATTACTTCACGTAAATCTCTACTGAAATTTCACTAGAGCCAATGAAATTGCAGATCGTGTAAATAGAGTAATTTGGATACGTGAGAGCGATTGCTATAGCATTCTTTTCTCGTGACATCGACGTACAGTCTATTAAGCAGCTTAGCTATGGCCGAACTTTCTGAGAGTGAGGTTTCAGCGGCGATTATGGAGGTTAGAAGGAAGTTAGGAACGAGCTAAGAGAGCGACAAGAAGAGGTAGTGGCAAAATTTGTGCGAGGGCGGGATGTTTTCGTTTTTCTACCCATTGAAGTGGGAAGAGCCTCTGCTATTCGGTGCTTCCTTCGACTTTTGATAAGCTGAGACGAGAGTCGCCCGAATCCAAGCTCAGTACATAGAGCCTTCGTGATTTCGTCGTCCGTGAGCCATTGTCATAAAATTTTGGGGCCCCCATGGATTTGGGTCCCCCCCCCCCCCCCGGCCCCATTTCCACGGGATATTGGGGCCCCCGTCGTAAATTTGGGGCCCCCCTTCCGCCCGGTAATGCTAAGCGATCGCTTACAGGTCCATCTTTCTGTGAAATGCGCGCGTCAATGCCTGCCAATAAAGCGAAGTGCACAAACTTCCCTAAGCACTTTGGGGTATGATAATTATCATGGAGGAGACGGAGAAAGAAGGACGATTCAACTTCCGCGAAATTCATGCGCATGTTCGCAAGGTCAGCAATTCGTTGTGTGAGTGGATCTCGCTCCACCCATAGCGGAGCTCATCGCCTGGCCCCGGTTGACCTGGTCCACGGATGGAGTTGACTTCACCTCAATAATAAATTGCTGTATATCATTTTATTTTCAGTTTTATTTTGTTTTGATTTATATTTTGCATTATTATATAATAATTGTTTCTTTCCGAGCCAGACACTTGGGTCTATCCGCCCGCAGTGCAACCATGGAGAACAACGTACACCTTAAATTTAAACCCTGCTATTTAACTTTGACCAAGATTGTACATGTACCTATTGTGTATTGTTTAAGTAATGTGCTTAATGCCCCCACCACCCGCCGACCAATCTGGAAGTATAAACTGGCCAATTTTGAAGCCGCCAATGAAATGTTGTCGAACATTGATTGGGATCCCCTTCTAGACATGGACATTGATCGAGCGTGGAACAATTGGCAAGCTCAATTTCTCTCGGTTATGGAGCTCTGCATTCCAAAAGGAGTGCTTCCTAAAAGGAAGCATCCCCCCTGGATAACTAAGCAGATCAGGAATGCTATTTACAAACGGAACCAACTTTTCCGGAAGTTTCGCATATCAAATGATTTACGCACTTTCTCCCGGTACAAGAATCTCAGGAACAGAGTCACGTCTATGCTGAGGAAAGGAAAAAAGACCTATATGAACAGCCTACAATCTGCAAATGCTAAACAGTTCTGGAGAGCAGTAAAGCACTTGAATTGTAAGAGTGTATCGTCCATACCTGTACTCAGACGCGACGGAGAAGAGGCTTGCACAGACCATGCAAAGGCTGTATTGCTCAACAATTTTTTCTCCTCTTGTTTTAACCAATCCATGCCACCACTAACCGAGTCGAGCTATCAAGTACAGTCTACTTCTCAGGAGTGCCCAGACGATTTACTATGCACAGAGGAAGAGATTCTGGAATTGCTTTTGTCCCTAGATGTCACCAAAAGTAGTGGTCCTGATGGCATATCAGCTAGAATGCTCAAAGCCACTGCTACCAGCATTGCCTCTTCACTCTGTAGGCTGTTCAACCTCTCAGTTACAACTGGTCATTTCCCTGCAGCATGGAAAATATCCAATGTTGTACCTATCCCGAAAGATGGTGACAAATCTGCTCCTAACAACTATCGACCCATCTCGCTCTTGCCGATTGTGAGTAAATTACTTGAGCGGCATGTACATGGTAGGGTCATGAAGCATTTGAATGAATCTCACCCACTCAGTGATCATCAATGGGGATTTCGTCCGGGCAAGTCCACAACTCATGCTCTTTTGTCTGCTACCAACGAATGGTTTGAACTCCTAGATGCTGGAGTGGAAGTAGGTGCAATCTTTTTTGACTTGTCTAAGGCATTTGATTCAGTTCCTCACAAGGCTCTTCTGGAAAAACTAAAGCGCACAGGATTGAACGGACTGTTATTCGACTGGATTGCCAATTATCTCACGAACAGAAAGCAACGAGTTGTTGTCAATGGTGAAAAGTCCAATGAGCTACCAGTTCTTTCTGGAGTCCCTCAGGGGTCGGTACTGGGGCCATTATTGTTCTTGATCTATATCAATGACATTGACAACATTCCTTTCTCGCCGGGTACAAAACTTGTCATTTATGCTGATGATGTGCTGCTATACAGGCCTATCAGGTCTCCACTTGACTATGAGCTCTTGCAGAGAGATATTGATGCAGTCGGTCTTTGGTCTACATCAAACTATCTCAAGTTCAATCCTAGGAAATGCAATGCTATGGTGTTTTCTAGAAAAAGGCCTGCCACAGCTCCCATCCGTCCTCTGATGCTGAATGGCCAAACCCTTGACATTGTGGATACGGTTAAATACCTTGGACTCACAATCTGCTCTGACCTTTCTTGGTCCAGACACATAAACATTATCACCTCCAGAGCACGACGCCTGGTTGGTCTCCTATTTCGCCAGTTTTACTCCTGTACAGACAGTTATACCTTGAGTAAACTCTACACTACAATGGTGCGACCCCATCTTGAATACGCCTGTGAGGTCTGGGATCCACGCCTGGGTAAGGATTCTAAGCTCATTGAAAGGGTTCAAAGCTTTGCTACCAAAGTATGCTTAAAACAATGGAACTCCTCATACCCAGACATGCTGGATACCTTAAATCTCCCGTCACTGAGTAAACGAAGAAAGTGGGCCAAACTCAGTACTCTCTACAAAATCGTACATGGCTACACCGACTATCCATCACCTCCCTTAATACCGAGAACCCAATTCCATTCTTCACGCTATGTGCATGACTTTTCTTTTGTGCAACCTTTTGCACGTACTTCTCAAACTTTATTTTCTTTTTTCCCACACACGCTTTCATTATGGAACAATTTACCATATTCTATTGTATCGTGTCGCTCTCTCTCTGTCTTTAAGCATCATATTATGGGTGAATGCTAGTGTTAGCTTTTTTCTTTAGCTATTCCATCCACCCTTGCCATGTCCATTTCTGTATGTTGTGTTGGCATAAACAGTATAAAAAAAAAAATAAAAAAAAATAAAAATGCAGTACCAATCCTAAGTCTTGTGTGTGTAATAGTAAGGTATTGATAATAACCACTGCCTTTATTATGCTTATGATAGGCGAGGGCCCCCATATGGCTGAGGGCCCCTGTTCCCATATTCCTTGTAAACTAAGGGGGGTCCCATGTTCCCAAGAGGAGCCCCATCTTCCCGGTAGTATGGGGCCCTAGGGGCCCCATATGACTGGTAAGATGGGACCCTGGGCCCCCAAGATACCGGTAATATGGGGCCTGGGGGGGGGGGGCAGTTTAGGGGGACCCCATTTTCCCTTGACACCTGTGATGGGTGTGGCCTACGCGTACTGTACTCGTGACTTATTCAGTAATTGCGTTCCAGGGGTTCACGTGAATTGATCCTAAGTCTCCAGACCACTTCTCCTCGTGCCGATACTGAAAGCGATCGGAGCTGAGGATCAAAGTGGGCTGGCTCGCGAGACTACCTTTGTTGGATACAGATATTACCCTGCAGACAGTCATGCTTTGGCAAACTGGAGCCAGACAGCCAAGGCCAATACAACAGATCTCCGCAAAACTATCAAAAACGTAGGGTAGAGTAGCATAGCGCAATAACTTGCCACTCCCGTCTGTAGCATGATGAAAATATTGTGTCCCACCACGAAATTTTGCACAGCAAGTGAGTTGGACGGTCGTATCCAAGCTTCTGGAACGCTTCTAGAATGGCTATATAAACATCAGGCTCTTCAAAATCTCGATGGAGTCGAAGAACTAAAACTCTATTGGGAACGGCCATAGCTCCCAGACAGAAATTAGCCTACGATTAGATAAAGAGCGATTTCATTGGTTAGCGCGGGCCGCAGTTAAATTCTACCGCGAATGTGAGAAAATCTGATTGACTGTACCATAGATAAACAATCCCTAAAGGGATTGTTTATCTATGACTGTATTTGCCAGACACATATTTCAGGAGGGGGGGGCTTTTGGGGGGGGTCCACATATTTCAGAAAAATTCTGTGGGCGTGTCAGATACACCTCTCATGCGTGACGTATACAATCGATTCAAGACTAGAAGTGGAACCATGAGTCCGGTCCCGTATCGAGCTGCTGGTAAAACGGTAACGAAAGATATATTTATTCAAATATTACGCTATTGATACAAAAAAGAAGATACTATGGGATATAAAGCTAACTCATTTATCATGTGCAATGCAAAATGAATCGCCCCTCTGCAACTGCTGCAACATGGCAAAAGCGGCGTGGCACTTAGTTGCAGAGGGGCGATTCAAGGGCTCGGGCTTTAAACACAACAAAAGACTCCTACGCCGCCTTACGAGTCCATTTTCAAGGTGATAGAGCCGGGGCGATATAGTAAAAAACTCCAAAAACGGTCAATGGAGAGTACTGTACTAAACGTGCATTACGTAATCTACAGTACTGAGCTACACGTGACTTTAATGAGACCTGATCAGTAAAGGTCAACCTTGACCGACCTCCTCTGGGTGGTGCCTTCTTCAGAGAGAAGCATGAGTCCATCCACAAACAGCTCGGTGGCATCTCGGTAGACATTGATCAGGATGGTTGCCAGTGAGGGGCAGAGGAGTCTTATGTTGTTTAGGGCAACTTCCTGATTAAGGGAGTTGAATGCATTGCTGGCGTCAACAAGCAGGACAGCTTCGCTGTCTTTGTTGTGGAAGGAGGCATGCATTGCATGCACGGCTGCTTCTATTCCGGCAATCTGCCCAGCGCAGAGTTGTAAGGAGCTGGCGGCTTCTTGGAGGTCAGCTTTTGTAACAAATAGAACGGCTTTAGAGATAATTCATTGGGCTGTTTCGCAGATAATTCCAATTGGTCTATCACATCTCTGTGGGTTTGTCAGACACGCCTCTCATGCGTGACGTAAAACAATCGATTCATGACTGGAACTGGACCTAACTTTATTAGAAGTGTACTTGCAAGCATATAATTTCTCTGCACATATACATGTTTATGCACAGTCATGTATAATTATAGGACTGACGTACTTATGTACTTGCATGACAATTAATACATGAGTGTGTGAAGGCCTGAGTAGTTGTGTCTTATATTTTATTTCTTTCAATGCATCCCAATATGCAGGAAAGTCTGAAGATGGTGTGGCTAAGCCCGTTGGTTGTTTGAAGCTACATACAATGGCAGAGGCTCCTAATGAACTTTCATCTCAGCAGGGCAGTGATCCTGCATTATGTTCAGAGGGACATCCTCATGAGCTTCCAGCAGCCCTGCAGAGGATTCAATTACCTGAACCAAGTTTAGAAGAAAAACGTGAGGTGGTTCAAAAATGGAATAACAAGGCTGCAGATATCTTTATCTTGATACATGAAGGTTAGTAATTGTGAATTGCAGCTAAAGATTGTTAATATTTAAATATAAGTATACCTACTGAGTTACTGTATACGTATGTGACTTTAGGGTACACAGTAAAATACACATTACATTGGCATTAGGTCCTCCATTTACATGCGTGTATACCAAACATCCAACTTTTTAATAAGGAATGACATCATTTTCGCACACATGACTGTAGACATTCGTAATAACAGTGCATTATCTCTAATGCATAGCTACATTGTTGGACAAGAGCATGTACTATATCCTACAGTTTTGTACTCCTTAGTTACAATATATCCTGCAGTTCTGTACTTCCTTGGTTACATACATAACCTCAAGTTACGCATGCCCATGCATGAGCATGCAGTAGTGCCATATTAAGTTAGGGAGGCTGTGAAGATGTGTTTCCAAATATCCTCTGTGGATATAGGTTTATTCCTCAGCTGCGCCTCAGGTAAAACCACATCCACAGTACTAGTGGCTATATTGACACATATCTTCCTCTGTGAGGTGGTGTAGCTATCCTATATACTTAAATCCTGTGCAGTCCCATCGCGTAACTTGAGGTTATGTATGTAACCAAGGTGACACTAAGCTAATCAAAGTTAGGCCTAGCCAGAAATGAGGGTTTTACCTACATCATCCAGTAGTCGTGGTGAAGTATGATGTCATTATACAAAAAGTGTAGCTATAGTGAGTGCAAATTTGTTGTGCTACCTCATCTCAGAGCTCTTAAACTTTTGTAGGTCATGCAGATTCCTAGTTATACTAAAGTTTCCAAGGGGCCTACATGTCCGAACGTTCCAGTATGTTCCAGTATGTAGAGAGCCAGCTTCACATATTCAGAATCGCGGTCACCACTCCTCAAAATGAAGTACGATAAGTCTTTCTTCTTGATGTCTGGACATAAACCCTATATAATTATAGACCCACTAATGTAGTTGTGGCGTCAGCAGCACATTTGTCTTGGATTCAGAGACAATTTGAGCAGGTAAGTAAATATATAGTGCCTATATAGTGTGAAAGAATGGCACGCATTGGCAAAAATTGTTTCTGGGCTTTCTCTCCAGTTCTTATACTATAGCCCTGCACAGGTTCTGTGGCCTTCTATCACCCTGTTATCAAGCTATGAGCATCAAAGCTGTGCACATGAATTTTCAATGATATATCTCGACTTCTGGTAATGCCTAACCTTAACGTGGAACGTGTAAAGCATGTACGCTGTTTCTCAATTGCCAAGGGAGCTCATACTCGAGTACCTACAAAGATGTTTCAGATATTTAATATACATTACCATTGCAACCACTTTTTCCATGCTATGGCACTCAAAGGAGGCTACATACAGAGATTATTTCTAAACCAATGTATAGTAAAATCAGTTAAAGGACAGTTTGGTTGAGGGGTTACACTCCTCGGCTTTGCCGCGGACTTTAAATTCCAGCTGTCCTTTAACTATTACATATCAGAGTATTCCTATATACCGTCCACCCATGTTCTGAATCAAAAAAATTACTGTAGACCGCATACCTTTGTCTGTACCAAACTGATGTGTACCGTACCGGCACCTTCCATACTTACGGACTGTACCACCCATACATCTGGTAAAGTATGCTAATTATTTTTAGTCCTTTCAAAGTGACTATTTTTGCTGATAAATTATTGGATCATGCATGAAGACCCGCTGGCATGACTATTACACTACCGTATAGCGCTTAAATTTGGCGGGTCTAAAAATTCGCGAATAGCCGTTTTTGAACGTTTCGTTGAATTTCGCGAATTCGTTGTTCAAATTTAATACCCACTTACTAATGAATATATGGGCGAGCGTAACTAAATGCGCACAGATTTACAGGAAGCATAGTAGCCAATTGTGTCTAGCCCTCCATGCTCTGCTGCTCACTTTCCAATTTCGGCCTTCTTCGCGCTTGTTTTCAGGCATCCTACCCCTGACCTTCGCACCGGCAGATGGCTGAAGTACAGCGACTTAGCTGTTTAATAACCGCAAAATCGCGGACTAGGGCACTTGTTTGGAGAGCGGTCCTTGTGGATCCGGCAACTTGGACCCCGGATATTGTCCGTCCACGCTCTAAAAGTACCGAAGCGGCGGGATAGTAGGTCAATACTCTACTATCTGTGCGGAAGTGTAAAAATGAATTATTTTCGTTGAAATAATCTTGCGAATCGTTCCAAATTCGCGAAATTCGTAAAATAAAAGACCCGCGAAATTTAAGCGCTATACCGTATTACGCAGTTTTTGTTCACCTTCATGCATTCAAGCTCCCTAAACCTTAAACTGCATAATAGTAATGCAATACAATATTATACCATCCTCTCCCCTTTTTTCAGCTAGAGAGGCTGTGACTTTTGCAGGGAAATCTCATATGATTCATGCTGTGTAGGGAGGCATTTTAGGATGGGGGGGGGGGGGGTGCAGGCTGCACAGCAGCTGATAATGTTTCTGCACAAAGTGTGTGGGGACAATTAGCTAGCTACTAAAGTTTTCAGCTGTGACAAATTGGTTCTTATAGCATCTTGCTATATTAAAGGTTATGCAAGGTATCATCCCTACAGCATGTCTTTGTCAGTTTCTATAAGACAAGAAGTTAATCCACGACATAGTTGCGTGGCTGTTAGAGTGTGGCTACTTTGCTGGCTGTTGATACATCATGTGACAAGCACATGCAACAGTGATACTGTGTAAACACTCAATTAACTTGTACAGGTATTGTTCACCTTGGAGCCGGGGCAGAAAAAGATTGGTTGAGCCACTGTGCTGCCATACAATTGCAAGAAAACCAATCATGCAGAGCAGATGGTTACCTAGTTTCTCGTTGACACAAATTTTGAATGGGGCACAGCCCCATGCTTTCTGCATTTATGGGGGTTTCAGTACGCCCACACCTACGCCTGTTGATGATATATTTTGCATCACAGATATATATTTATATGAAGAGGGTTTAAGTCGCCATGGAGAGCTTATTGTTAGTGGGCAGCGATTTTTCTAAGCCTAGTTGGCATAATTGACAGTAATAGATGTATGCAGAAATGTGTGAAGTACATGTATGGTGTCAATTATTATATTAGGAGAATATGATGTTATTGCTACTGCTGAACCCCGTGAAAATTCTTTGTTGGAGACTGAATACCCAATGACATGCGAGGTGAGTACTACATAATAGTCTCTGAATTACCAACATATTTTTTGGGTGTTGTAGCCTGCCTATATATGATGAAATTCAAATCAAGCATATTATTGGACGGAGCCAGCTGCTGGTGTTCTTTTTTTCGCCTAATGCAAAGCACTTGCAGACACTGCCATCCAAGGCGGTAGGACCTGTATTCTCACATCTTTACATTTATAGACTCAGTAAAGGAGGTGCCACTGATCAGCAGATAAAGGGGTTATATGTATTAGTTATAACACGCCTAGGAGGGATGATGTTGATTTATAAGCACAGGCCTGAGGGCTGAGTGCTTATCAATCAACAACATCCCGACTGGGCGTGTTTTTTAAGTGATTTATTTGATTTTGTTAAGTGGTTGCAGCAGGACTACAGTGGTGCTGCTGCCAGTGCCTATGCTGTGTTACGTAAGAATACTATACTGTTTACTTTGCCTAGCCTAGGTCCTGCCCAGTGCACCTTGCTTCCGTGCTGACTCAGCTGTATCTGCATATTTCCCTAACCGCAGTGCAATATCTGCTGTGCTTCAGCAAGCGTGCTCGTAGCTCGTTTATTTGCCCCAATAAACTTAGCAACCACCTAGCAACGGCAAATAAATAATAAATAATCATGTTTGGCACAAAGGAGAGGACACAGAGGGATGAAACTTAGACCATGTGAGCTTTGAATGAAAACTAAGAAAACGTATGTAAAATTTCTCTATTATCAGTTTCTATGAGGGGTTATGGCCAAAAGAAAACTATACACAGCTCTTATGAGAGCACGTGTTCAAAATGGTGTCAGGCAGCTACATGCATGCTGCCTTAGATCCTGTGATGCATGAAGCATCAGGGAACAGGACAAGTCTCTAACATAGTGAGGCTTACTACAGCTCCCAGGTTAGTACAATTTATGTTGCTTCGGTATAAGTAGAGAGATATCAGCACTAGAAACAGACAACATGATCGAGCTATGCAATATGACTTTCAAGCCGCACAACTTGTCTTCCGCTTGTGTAGCAGCTGTACGTGGCTGACCCTTGAAAATATGCTGCACACAGAGATGCAAATCTCACAAAGACCAAACACTTTTTGTAGCTTAGTTTAATTTTGCCAATACCTTAGCTACTGTTATTCTCGCAATGGGGCCTGGGTCACAAAAATATCCCAGCCTAACCACACCCAGGTCGTTATGTATTGTATAATTACGTTCTCTTGCAACAGGCTGAGTCATGAAAAATTCCGCACTTACATACACTTGCAGCTCTGCTCATCCACCGTACTTTATATTTGGGTAGTGGTTATGACTAGATTGCAGGGGATTTATTGTTAAGTATAAAGAGGGGTCACTGAGGGGTTCACGTACTGTACAACTCTGACCCTTAGGAGATAAAAGATTCAAATGATTTTCTAATTCCGCTTTCTATATACATCCAAATATTCTGTTTATAGCTCTACGTAATAATTAAAGTTCAGTTTGGGTGTGGGGAATTTAAAGTTTGAGGCGAAGCCAAGGAGTTTAACCCCTCACCCAAACTGACCTTTAACTGATTTGATATACATTGGTATAGCAATGACCCCTGTATGTGGCCTCCTTTGAGTGCTATAAGCGTGGGAAAATGTGGTTGCCATGGTAATGTACATTAACAGTGTGTATAGACTGGGAAGCTGAGAACCTGTGTTCATTTCCCCCCCCCCATGCACTTTTTCTAGAATCTGATCATCTTCTCACTGTTTGTTGGAAGTATTGACTGTCATGCATTTGATTTAGTCTCATTCATGCACTTCTAAACTCCATTCCTTTTCGCGAGTGCACAGGTCTGCGAAGGTCTTTAGGAACAAGGCTACTTTTGAACCAAATTTTTAATGAGCTGTGCTGTCTTACCATGACATTGTATCAGCCAACTAAATGCCATGAGTGATCTCTACATATTGTTGAGCATAGGGAATGATATAAGATATTGACCTGAAGCCCCATTTTCAGAGCTTCTTTTTTTGACACTGAGTGTATAGGCCATGATTACGCATACACCATCTGCACTACTGAGCTACACTCACCATACTCACAGTTGGCTGTGGTTGCTACCATAATTATGCGTTGACACTTTTATTATTCAATGTGGCAATAGAAATTAAATGTGGCTAGTACCACACATGCATCAAAAAGGAAATGTAGCATGAAGACGGGCATACCTCAGCACCCCACAGTCATTGGCAGTAGTTCCTGTCAAGAAATGACAGTGACTAATTTCAGAGCTTGAACTCCATCTCTTATGTAACAGATTGATATCAGAGATTTCCCTAAAGTCCCTATTACCTTTGCTATTCATAATAACATAATTTTTTGGGCACCCAGCATGCATTCCTATTCACAGCCTTTCCAACATAGCGCAGCAATTATTGCATTGAATTCTCATGTTCAAATCTAATGCAAGTCCAATCTTTACACCTTTTTTACCAACATTTTCCTGCACTTAATTATTCATGACTGCTTATAATATATATAAATATGAAAATTCCTTTGTTGTCTTTGTACATAGAACTTAGATTAAAAATGCAAAATGTATATATTCAGACTTCCCCCCCTCCCCCCATTGCTTGTGATACTGCGAGAATCACTGGATATATGGCATTATTTGTCTCTGTAATTTCATGCAGGCTGTGCTGAAGTGGTTGCAGCAAGTCCTCCGCTTCTTTCCTTCAACAGACACAGAAGTTGAAAAATGTATTTTGGAAACTCTCAAACACCTCCAAGATAATGATTTTCTCATCAGTGTGTTTGGCCAGTTCAACTCCGGAAAAAGTACACTCCTAAATGCAGTTCTGGCAAATGAGTACGCAAAATACAGTAACACACCTGCACTGTTGTTTGTTATGTGATGTCATTGGGGGCTATGAGTGATAAATAAACATACCAGCCTACATAGCCTACAGGAATTTTAGGGCAACTACAACCAATTGGAACAACTTCTGTGAAATTCATGGTAATGAACCATTGGTAGATCTTTCCGCTGTGTTGCTAGTTGTACCCAATCTTTGGTTACACTACAAAATGGCTCTTTCATGTTGGCTTTAGTTAGTAGGGATCCTGGAGTGAGAAATGTTACCACCTTGGCCATGTCATCAATGGAAGTATACTATATGAATGTTTTTATGACAATTAAGGAATAGATGTCCTTTTATATTGACACTGTGGACTTTGTGTGTCAATGGGTCCATTTTCAGCTGCCATTAATTTTACCTGTTATTACCCTGCCCCGTAGGCGTAGGGATGGTATTCTGATTCAGAATAGCCAGCAAACAGGGTTGTTAAAAGTGATGCTTTGCAGATTGCTCTTTTTGATGCTCCCCCCCCCCCCCCCCCCATCCACACATACACACACACAATTCAGGTGTCTGCCAGAAAGTGAGCAAAGTGAAACAATGATGCCTGTAAGGATAGCACACAGAAGAGATACCCATCCTGGATCTTGTAAAAGTTGCTCAAATGTGCAGGTATAGATCCATTATAAAATATAAATACTTCCATTATTCTTGTTGATATTTATTTTGTTTCAGATGTGTCCTCTACTAGAGGAATCCAAACCTGTTGATGGTCAGAAAATGATTTTACCAGATAATCCCACAAGAGGTGCAGAGAACATCTATGAAGCCCTTACAGTTATTGACCAAAAAGTGAAGGGAAAGAAGCTGGAGGTTTGTAAAAAGTGCAATATTTATGCCTTACAGAGTACATCTTGAGCATACCACCTGATGTAGTAAATTCCTTAACAGGATTTTTCATGGTCATGTAGTATCCGCCTTTCATGCCCATGCATTCAAGATTTAAGTAACTAACTCACTTTGTGCTGTGTGTGCTGGGTTACTTGCCCATGCATTTGGTAAAGTATTTCCTGTAACTCAAGAGAGAATCCATCCCTGCCTGCATGCCATCCTCTCCAACACCACAATGGTAGTACTATGCTATAAGCTTCCCTAATATCACTAGTTACCAACATTTCCCTTGGGATCGTTGCCATAGAATCCTCACAGTTAGGTCATACCATAGAGAGGAGGTGGGCTGTCCCGCGAGACTAAGACTCTGGTTGTTAGGCGCACCTCGCTATTAGGCACATAACATTTATTAAGCGCATGCTTCCTTCCCGGTCGTGGGTATCATTTATTGAGTGCATGCTAAAAAATGCCAAAACACTCTTGCGAACTCCCTAGGTACGTGCCCGACTACAGTTCTGTCTGCTTTTAGCAAAACAATTGCACATCGGTCAAGAGCGTTTCCTTGAAGACATGATGGCCATGGATTATATTTTCTTGAAGGAGGATGGAGTCTTCTGATACTTTGCTAATACTCACCATTTTGCTACTCTCAGCTTTTTTTAACGTGACTACAAAAATAGCTGCCTCTGCACACATCTTGCATTGTCATGTGTTGGGTGTGGCTTCAATAATTGCACCCCTATTAGCGCACATCCTCTATTAGGTTCACGGTTGCTTGAAAAGGGAGTTGCAGTAATACATATCCTTCAGAGAAGATCTCAGTTGGTTCTCGGCATTCATGTTGATCGGAGTTCTTTATCTACCAACCATGAATTGGCTTTGCACACAAAGACATATTATGATGAAGTTTGTGAAGCCAGTTTGTGGTTGGTTGGTAGAAAGAGACTCTCATCAACATGGATACATATCCTTCAAACAACCTTTGCCTTTGTTTTTGTAATGGTAGTACAGGAATTTATTCGTGTAAGTATTGTATAGCGCAACGTTTTGATGATCAGATTCCAAATCTTTCCCAATTTTTCCACAGACTGCAAATTGTGAAACGTTCAATGGTCACAAAACTTTGCCGATCATTTTTTCATTCATGTGTAAATACAAGCTTAAGGTTACTCTGTTACTTCAAACTGAAGGATGTAAAGCTGCAGGATTCTCCAAGTCCACTCTCAAAAGCACACTGTCGTTATAGCCTAGCTCACTCCCAGGCTCTTCTGCCCAGCTTTTTTTTCACACTGCATGTGGAAAAAAGCTGGGCAGAAGAGCCTGAGAATGAGGCTAGACTGTCATATCTCTACTGCATAACAGCTGCTAATTCTTCCAAGGGCAGTATATTTTCCAGATTCCTTTGTAGATGGGGTAAACTTGCCAGGAAAATTGCATGTTCAATAGCAGGAAGCCTCACCAATGAGCATGGCCCTATTCTATATCCCAGGGCGCCCCCCCCCCCCTCTATATGAAACCCTGCACATGTTGTATATTTTTGGGCTATTTTGATTTGAGATATATTGATTACAGTGATCCAGAACAATTTTTTTAAAGCATGCATTCTTTGTTCCACTTTGTACTTCAGGTCACTTCTCAATTCACCATTAAGGCACATGTCCCTGCCATTGCTAATGTACAAGAACCATGGAGAGTGCTTCTTGTTGATAACCCTGGCTTTTCAGCTGATGATGATGGGATAAATAGCCTTGCACACACTGCAATGAAGACCAGTCATGCCTATGTACTCACCCTTGATTACAACACCATTGAAGATGAAAGAAATGCCAAAACCTTTCAGGATATTTTTCGCAAGGATGGAAGTAGGTCTAATTATATAGCAGGGTATACTTACGTATACATGCTCAAAAGCATACTCTAAGATGTAACCAACAGCAGTTATAGTACATAGTGTCTAAATATTATTAAAGCTTCCTATGTATTAGTTAAAGGTCAGTTTGGGTGAGGGGAGTTTAAAGTCTGAGGCGAAGCCGAGGATTCTAACACCTCACCCAAACTGACCCTTAACTAATTTAATGTACATTGGTATAGCAATACTCCCTGTATGTGGCCTCCTTTGAGTGCTATAAGCGTGGGAAAGAGTGGTTGCCATGGTAATGTACATTAAACAATGTTACAGCAAAGACGTAATAGTAAACTTCCTATTCAAGTACAGCTATCAATCTTGCTAAAGCACTGAACATTGATGTGTTTGATTCTGACCGTAATTGCACATTACAGGTGTTTTTACTGATGGCGAAAAATCACGACTCGTGATAGCTGTCACTCGCTTGGATTCTCATTACCTGAATAGCATCAAACGTCGACTCTCCCTTCAAAATCTAAAGGACAAAGCAAAGAAATTGGTTTGTGATGCAGTTGAAAAAGCAGTAGGAGCTCGTATCTCAGATAAGAAAGTTATCCCAGTTATTGGAAGGTGGGCACTCAGTGCTAGACAGCTGAAATACCTGCAGGATAGTCAGTCTTTACAGCAAGCAGAGCAAAATCTGGCACAATTGTTCCCTGCAAGTGGGGAGGGCCAGAAAGTGTCACCAGCCAGACATCGAGATGAAATTGTGGAGATACTGGAAGAAAAAAGTGGAATAAAACAGCTTGAAGAGGAGTAAGTATTCTGTATAAACACCAGTATATAAGTACAAAAATGAATAAACTTCACAAGTAGGCTATAAGCCTCATGTTTACATAATTATTATCTTCTTTAACACAGAATACAGAATATAGTAAAAGTGTTTGGAAGTGTATGGATCAGCTCAATCCATTGTGAATGCTCAAGTTATACGGAAGCTACACTCAAAGTACTAAGGGATACAATTTCCCTACTACAAGGATTTATGATGGGTAAGGATGTGTGTGCATTATAAAAATATCGTAAAATCTGATAAATAACCGCCCCCTTAAAGGTAACCGCCCCTCTAGTATAACCGATCAATTTACTACAACAACAGTTCACTCTCGTGTAAAACCTTCTATGTAAACATAACCGCCCATAATTTGCACGTGCAGCCCAGGCAGGAAATTGAATCTGTAAAATTAATAGCGTTTGCGCGTGTGAATGTCTATAGCAAGCAGAGCATGCAGCTTATGCGTAGAACACGACCGTACAGAATAGCGACGAGAATCAGACTGTGAAAACCAAGAAGTCGGCGTTAGTCGTAGCGAGAAAACCCTAGCTACGGTTAGTGGAGGGTTCTGGGAATGAGACTAAGCTACAGTAGCTAAGCTTGCCTGCCTGTAGGCTTCCTACCTCACATCTATACCAGCTACCGGGCTGATCTCAACGTAGGAAATGTTTCTGTAAATCTGCCACACTATTAACTGTTGTTTTGCAAAAATAACCGATCTGTGATTATACCCGCCCATGTAAAAGTAACCGCCCATTGAGGCTGCTAATTCTAATTATAACCGCCCCCGGTTATTTATCAGAGTTTACGGTATTTGTGTTAGGTATACTATATCCACATATGTAGAGAATTTTATCTCAGAATTATATAACGTACAATGAATTCTATAACTATACCAGGCATTCTATATAGCTATATAATACAATATATAGTATAGGACGCATTCTTTAGCATAGAATCCATTCTATAACATAGAATCCATTCTATAGCATAGAATGCATTCTATAGCACAGAATTTCTTCTATAGCTTAATGTACATTACCATGGCAACCACTTTTTCCCACGCTGATAGCACTCAAAGGAGGCCACATACAGGGATCATTGCTATACCAATGTACATTAAATCAGTTTGGGTGAAGGGTTAAAATCCTCGGCTTCGCCTCGGACTTTAAATTCCCCTAACCCAAACTCACCTTTAACTATTACAAAGAACCCATTCTATAGCACAGAATCCATTCTATAGCACAGAATTTATTCTATCATAGAGAATTCATAGAATTTATTCTATAGCATGGAATTCATTTTGTAGCATACTAGGTGAATGCAAAGCATTGTGGGGCGAGCGTGAGCGAGGTATTAGCCCATGCGTGCGTTAGTGGCGACGCACCCTCAGCAGCTCTTTTGGCTCCTTCTCTCGTCTCAGTGTCACTTGTTGGTGGCCTGGAGAAATGGCAGCTCTTCTGGCTTTAGAACTCGCTCTCTGCTGTTCCAATGTGACTTATCGCCAACCTGGGGATATATACGGCAACGCTGTAGCCTCTGCCGCTGCAGTCTACTCTGTGAGAGCATCCCTAAGCTAGCTGCACTGCAGCCACCGTGCCCTTGTAAACAATTTGGAATATTACGGAAACTATTTGAAACGTTAATTGGTTGGAGGATGAATCAGTGCTAGTTTTGGTTACTCAAAACAAACTCTCAATTCACAATTATTAGCTAGTAGTTGTGGTAGTACAAACAGATTTTAGCTGTTACAGTATAAGTCTTACTCCCCCTGTTGAAACGTACTTGGCAAACGTTTTGTTTTTTTTGTTTTTTTAAGGGGATGGGGGGGGGGGGGGGGGGGTGCCCCCAGCTCCCTAGAATTTGTGCCCTACATGTATGTCTGCAGACTCCACCCACCACCACTTTCAAGAACTCCCCTAAACTAAACATCATAGATAAAACCCTGGCTGGCCACTAAATTTTACCATCCTTAGTTTCTTCTATACTGTGGTGAGTCTCATAAGTTCAATGATACAACAGTTTTCAAACGGGTTAACAGTAAATTGGAGTGGGGGGAAACCAGACATTGCACCGTCTATTACCATTGTTATTCTTCTTTGTATCCAACAGCATGTAAGAAAAGAATTTTTAAAAGGGTAAAAATTCCCAGGGGGCTACAAAATTTGTATTGGGTGGGGGACAAAGGTCTTTAAGTGCTTTTATCTCTGTATTGTAGTAAGCGCTCTTGTACTAAAATATTTTGCATGTTCCCTAATTTTTCTATGCCACAAATCAAGGTTATGATATTTGCCTCAAATACCTCATAGTTTCCTAAGTGTGATGGCCTCACAGAGCTACATTAATTTTATATATACGTACAAAGGCTAGCTGAAATTTGAGCTTATACTACTATTTAAATGTTTGTTGTGCTTTCTTGTAGTAGCCAGTACATTCTGATCAACCATTTTTTTTCTGACTTCAGTTCAAGATGGAAAGTACAAGCAGGGCCTTCGCCATCAGCAAAATATTGCTCACACCCAGCAGGCATTTATCCAAAATTTAAAATGTGATGGTTCCAGTCCTGCGGAAAAGCAACTCAAAGAATGCTATGCTCGAGATGTTAAGGTCTGTATTACTTGTAGGGTTTTACATGTACCTGAAATGCATTGTTCTCTAATGTAAGTGTGAAATTGTGATCTTTGCATGGGCTATAGTATCAATATTCTTTAGTGCAATTCGATACAGCTGTGTCTAGTGCAAATGATGAATGCCCTCTAACATTGCAGTATGGTATCACTGCACTGCACTAGTCGTATATACTTATTGAGGGTCTTGTGATGTAATAATCATACTGAAGAGTAATTATTATTAATGCATTCACGGAGACCATCCTGGGTAATTGGGAAGAGGTAGGAAGGATTGTCTCTGATTTGTAGCTACTCTATAATCATATTGCGGTGTGATTGGTAGCTTGTTTGTTTTGTTTTATTTAAATCCATCCCTACATAATAGGCTTTTGCTTAGGTTGTTGTTAAACTGGTTTTTCTCAGACTTGTTTGGAGTGTTTTTTGGGAGGGAGAAAGTGGTGTGGATGATTATGTAGATTTGATGTACTCAGCCATGTGTGTGTGTATGGAACTTGTGATATGGGCTAAATATCACTCCATTTACACTCCCTTGTGTTGTGAGGGCTGTGTGCATGAATGGATTGGGTTCATGTCTAGTCAGATTCTGCATAACATGTGGGTGGGGCTAACTGCTGTAGCGTTGCTTCAATAGCAAAATTTATCAAGATCAAAGGTAGGTTTTAAATAAATGAACATATGGTGGTAGGCAGTCGCGTGTATGTTATTCTGCAATTAAATGGTGTGTAAACAGCAAACGGCAAGGAGCTAGATCTGCAGACCATTATGAACCGTCGACAAGCCACATTGCAATGGGTAAGGGCTCTCTCACACGGTCCTCACATGCTTTATATTCTCCCAATAATATGATCAGTGCACTGACGCTATGCCACTTTCACTAAAGCTGCAGTGGGGAGAGATAAAATAATGTGTGTGCATTGTTGTGAATGGGCACTACCCTTTGTGTGACATTAGTTTTGGATTTTAAGTTCAATAAGATCAGTACAGTTGCTTAAATGTAATGCACAAACTGATCATGAGTGCCGGTACTCTACTCCTGAGTTAACGATATGCTGAGGATGTGAAAACTTTATTCTTACTACTGAACATTGCAAGCCCTATTGTAATTTTGTATTAAAATTTACTGTACGATTAGCACACGAACATGCTTACTAATTTTTTAGGATATCAGTGAAAGAGCCAAAGTTGAACTCACTGCCTTCATGAAGAGGAACAGAAAAAAGCTTGCAAAAGGAAGGATTTCACCAGAATCTTTTTATTCAGGTTTGAAGTAGCTTTATTTTGTAGGCTAACACAACTGTCAATACTATTTCCTATTTTCTAGACCTGCAGAAACCTCTGGAAAAAGTAATCGATGAACACAGATTTAAAAGCATGTGTGAGGAGCTGGAAGTTCTCAGAGAAGATGCTACAAGGCAAATAGCCCACTTGGAATATTTAACAAGACAGTACTGCACTACTGAATGTGGTGAGTTTAACGCAATACAGACTTAAGAAAGCATAATATTATGTATTGCTTGGTTGTATACCGGCCAGAAAAAAGAGAATCAACTGCTAAACCACTTGTAACCTTGGATGGAATCAAGTACAAGGACATGATTGAACACCATCCGAATCTGCTGGAGGAACAGAGAACTTACCAACGGTAAGAATTCACTTTCAGACCTCTGTAAAGTTTGCTCATGGGTGACATGAATATTGAAAATAGTCAAGAGTGACATAATGCACATTAATTTTAGATACGTAATTGTGTAGAGTATAATATTATGTGTACCATATAGTGGCAAATCTTCACCAGTGAAAATTTTTGTCGAATGCATTTGAGAAGTATTGCAGAAAAAATGTGTCAGCAGTTAAGCCCATATTGCAGGAAAGAGCCTACCTGTTTATAGACACTGAAGATAGTTCAAGATTGCCGCCATTGTCAACTTTTGTTTATCACCAGTAGCAGGGCTACTTGCATAACTTTGAGGTCAGTGGTCCCTCAATAGTCTTGTGAGCCTGTGAGACTAGTCCTACATACATCCTCGTGGGACAGTGCGAACAGTTTGGCCCCATTAGGCTACACCTTGCAAGGTCAGTGAGCTCACTGCGAGGTGGCAAAACTTGCAGGTATCTTGGTAGAGCAGGGGCGCCGGAAGCACTTTAGCTTTGGTCCGGCTGACAAACACTAGCCTCGTTCCCAGACCTATGGGAATGAGGCTAACAAACACAGCGTTGATAATAGCAGGCCCCCGCGCGAAGCGCAGAATTTTTTTAATTGCACTTTTGAAAAAGGTTAGGAATGGCTCACATGAAGTCTCTGCGAATCATTACTGCCGAAACGTAGATAGCATTAGCTCAAACATCCGAAATAATCTCCAGAAGTGAAATACCAGTCGCACAATCCCACGTGGTATACGTATATACAGTGTTTAATACGTGGCTAATACGCTCGCGCTTCAGCCCCTCCCATTCAATAAAGGGCGGAGCCTCGACGAAAGCTCAATTGACGTGGCCGGCCGTGCCGTTGTCTCGTGGGCCAGACTTAGCCTCGTTCCCATGCCCGCGACTTGTTCAGTCCAGACTAACGTGAGTCTTAACAGTACGCTCACCAGCAGAATCCAGTTCGACAAATGACCAGCAACTGCTATTATTAGTAGTAAACGCTAACAAGACGTCGCGATGACGTAAACTCGGCGTGAACATTGGTCCGGCGACCGCCGGACCTGCCGGACCGGTTCCGGCGCCCCTGTAGAGTTATGATTCACGTAGCATGCATGGCTTTCATCAAGGAAAAGAATCATTGGTCAAAATTTCGCCGCTTGAGCCAACTGGCGAAATAGCGTCTCCTGGTAATTTTTTTTTCACTATACTAGATTCTGGCTAATATCCTTCCCTATCAGCATGTGCATTCATGGCTGTGTATTCTTTATTACTGCAGTGATTCTGCTGTTGTTGCCAGTTACACAAAATCAAAGGAAGAGATGAGCCGAAGGTGGGCACATAAAAACTACACACGCACACTTTTTAGATTACTTACTTAAATAATAGTGCTATCATTCTGAAATGGTGCTCAATATTAGCGCCAAAGTCCATGAGAGCAGAGGGAGGGGGGTGACACTACCTTGCATGTTGCAGTGTGAAAACTCTGAGAACTTTAAAGTATACACCAATGAGTCTTTGATGGATAAAATATGCAGTTGGATGTGATTGCATGATTTTATAGTGTCTCGTGTATGTTCTTGACAATACTAAGCATTATTGTTAGTAATTTAATAGCTTGTATTCAAACAATGTCATTGCATTTTAAAATTGAAATTGTTTGCTTTCTATATTCCACGTATTCAGCAGTAAAACTCCAGGATTTTGGGAAGAATTGTGGGAAATCCTGATAAAGAAACCATTAAAGCTTTTGTTGAGGTATGCTACTATTTGAATACAATTATATACTATTTTAAGCAATCTAGCTACACCGGTAGAATGTAAAAATATATGCTGGGGTTTGTAAGAGTGGAATGTGAAATAGAGTACACTAACAAGCTGTCCCTCATGTTTTGATCAACATTGACAAAGCAAATACATAAACAAAAAGTGATGGGATGTCATTAAAGTTTTTGTCCGGCGAAAAGTTTGGTCCGGAGGACCAAATTTGTAGGAAAATTGGTCCGCCGGACCATTTTCTCCCCTTAAAATTTGGCGTGGAAGTGGTGACACAAAATAGTCCATAGAGTGTAGGAGCATGAAGAGATAGACTTAAATATTAAAGCACTATGGTAATACGGTCTTACAGCAACTTTAGCCGTCATTGTTTGTAGTGTGCTTTAATTTGAATTGGCTCATCCTGCATTCCACCAATCAGAATGAGGCTTTCAGCTCTCAACTCAAGAAAGCTTACCTAGCTTTAGCTAGGTTAGCTACCGCTTGTAGGTGTTATGGGACACTCCAGCGCAGCCTGACTGGCGCTCATGAACAAGAATATACACCACCAGTACCTGGACCATTTCTCCAGAGGCGGACCATTTTCCCCGAAAAAAATTGGTCTTGGGGACTGATTTTCCATTGAAAATTTTTGTCCGAGGGATCAAAATTTTCAGGACCAAAATTCCAGTGACAGGCCATACCTCCAGCACTGTGTGTCCCATACAAAAGTCTCATGCATGACATTTTACGGAAGAGCTTTTTCTAAATCTGTCCAAGCTTCACTATAAATAATTGTCAATTGCCTGCACAAAATAATTTACATCATCCATGAATCTGCAATCACGATTGAATCACCATGAAATTAAGAACCACGAGAAGTATTGTTAATGCCCCTCTTGAGCTTTTCATGAAAGTCTCCACCCACAAAAATTAAACTGCTATGATACTGTAGGTATAGCCAATCTTTATTGGTGAGCTGAGGTCAATAAATATTTTTGAAACAGCATGTAGGAATGGATCCCAAAAAGCAAGGTAGGAATATTACAACACGATATCATGGATTACCATCGAAAAGTTTGTGTAGCTTGTATTAGTCATGTGTAAGCAGCAATAAGAGTTCATGGGTGGCGGGCAGTCTGCATATGCATAATCCTCCTAAAATGACATGCAGCAGGGGATTGCTCATTTGATTAACATTAATGTTTTACATATGAAATTATATGTACAGAACTCTGCTCTAGATGTAGTCTTGACCTTTCTGAGCCATAGCTGTTACTCTCGAGTGTTTTTCAGAAACAATACTCTTAGCACTGCTAGAAAGCACCACTAAAGTGCCACATCAGCAAGTCGCTAAATGGTTTTTCTATTTTCAGCCAGGCTAGCACAATGATGGCTAAAGCTATGATTCTAACATGCATAATGTTTTTTTCTTCTCTACACTTATAGCATAGCGTTTATTTTGGTTCGGTAGTGAATGACAGGCACTCTCAAGTGGACACCTGCCCCTTACATGCCATTTTATGACTTGAATTATGCATGTGTAGACCTGCAAACACGTTTGTCTATTTAAAGCCTAATTTCTATTATGCTGCTCTGGCCTGCTTAAAAATCGTGTAAGAAATGTTGTATGTTGTGGATTGTGGTAGCTATGTGTGTGGATAAAAAACTGTCTAAAAAGATATTGGGATGGTGATGTGCAAACGTATTGCACTGTATATGTTTGGTTTCATTTTAGGGATTCTCTTTCATGTATTTACATTTTCAAAGACATTTTATATCAACCGGGCTATAGCATCCTGTTAACTCTTAAATGAGCTCATTTCTGCAACTTTAAACACATTCAGAGTATGGTGCTACCTTATCATGTTAGCAGTGTGTTTTACTCAAAACTTTCTAATTTTAGGAGTGGTGAAACACTGGATGAGGCTGAAAGGTTTGTTGCATGGCATACCATATAATATGCACTTTGCTGACTGTTAATGAGGTATCATAGTTTATCGAATGTCAGCCACCATGTATTGTCAGTTGTCAATTGTTGACCAAAGTTACAACAGAAATACACGTGGTATGGATAGATTTTGGAACCCGCCACATTGCCGGGAAAGCTAGCTGACTATATACAAGAAAGCTGCAGAGTTGGAAGAGAAATGCCAGCAGAGGAACCAGAAACGAAATAGGAGAAGTAAAAAATGTTGTATGTGGTGGATTTTGGTAGCTATGTGTGTGAATAGAAAACTGTCTAAAGAGATATTGGGATGGTAAACTGTAAACATATTGCACTGTACATGTTTGGTTACATTTTATCAACCAGGCTATAGCATCCTGTTTAATTAACCCTTAAATGAGTGCATGTCTTCAACTTTGATTGCATTCAGAGTATGATGCTACCTTAACATTTTAGCAGTGTGTTTGCCTCTAATCTTAGAAGTGATACCAACAGAAAAACAAAGGATGAGGCTGAAAGGTTTGCATTTATCGAATGTCGGCTACCATCTATTGTTGGCTGTCAATTGTCGACCAAAGTTACGTCGGAAATACACGTGGTATGGATGGATTTTGGAACCTGCCACATTGCTGGGAAAGGTAGCTAACTAAATATTTACTTCTCCAAATTAGGATGATTTTTGCCACCCATTTTTGGAGAATTCATTTAAGTTTAATCAAGCATCCAGCTTTCTAGTGTTGCAGTTAATAATCTCTTTTTAATGTCATCTATACAGGTCTTCTTAGGGCTAGTGGTGTTGGTGCCCCACTTAGTGGATTGTAGCCTGTTGGTCTTTTTGGGTGGAGGTCCTAGATCCTCATGACTTCTCCGCCACGGCATTTGTTACGGATTTGGGGTCCCACAAATCATCCCGACATGGCTTCATTCAATACTGGGACATCACTCCAATCTATTGTATGTCCAACCTGCCAGGCATGTCCTGCGATTGCTGACTTCTCTAGCTGTCATAAGCGGGCTGCAGCACAGTGTTCCTTCATTCTGGTCTCCAGAGTCCTTTTGGTCTCACCAATGTACACCTTCCCACAACTGCACCTCGTACCCCACTCCAGACTTCTTCTCCATCAGGATGGGGTTTTCACTTTAACAAGAGCAGATCTGAGAGTAGCGGCCGACTTGAAGCCATCCAGATGTTGTAGTCTTTGCATACACTCCTGATCTGTTTGCTTAGCTAAGCCATGTATGGGATTGCCACTATAGTTATGTGGGGCTTATTCTCTCCGTCTGGTTGTGGTCGTCTCTCCAGGGATTTCTCTATGAATGGTCTGGGGTAGCCATTCTCCTGCAGGACTCCATCTAGATGTTCCTCTTCTGCGTGCAGGTTGTCTTTGTTCAGCGTGACAGCTCGGGCTCAGTTGAACAGACTCCTCACAAATCCCCTCTTCACATGCATCGGATGGTTGACTCGAACTGTAGGTATCAGTCTGTGTTTGGTCTTCTTTCGGAATACGGCTGTGTCAAGTGTTTATAGTCTCCGAATTAATCTGGTGTCCAGAAATGGGATTATCCCTTCATTCTCATCTTCGACTGTGAACTGGATGGTGGAACATATACCGTTGAGATGGTCAAGTGTCTCGAGATCCGCTGTCTTTTTTGTAATGTAGAAGATATCATCCACGTAATGCTTCCATACACAAGGTGGGTTCGGTGCTGTTGCCAAGGCCAGTTCTTCAAAGTGCTCCATGCAGATATTGGCTACTCCTGGTGACACTGGAGATCCCATCGCCGCTCCTTCTGTTTGCTCTCCATGGAAGCTGAAGTATGTTGATCTGAGACACAGCTCCAGCAAATGAGTCATGTTGTTCGATGAGAGTATCGATTTTCCTCCAGGCTGGTGGCTTGAGATAGTCTGCTCTGAATCATTTACAAGAAGTCATCCAGGGGGAAATTTGTGAATAGGGATTTCACGTCAAAGCTGACCATGACTTCATTGACTCTGATGGTTTCATTCTTAACCTGTTCAATGAAGTGGTGCAAGTTCTTCACAAAAGAAGTTGTCTGTCCGTCTAGCGGCCCAATAACCTTGGTCACATGCACGTACTTCGCCAGATGGTAGGTAGGAGATTTGATGGATGAAACAACAGGCTGTATAGAAAAATCTGGATTATGGATCTTTGATAGTTCATAGTGCCTTGGTGTTCTGCTGGCAGATGGTCCTACTCTGATCACTGTAGTCTCATCCAGCTCTCTCTTGCATTTCAGTTCCCTTACTTCGCTCATGATTCTTAACTCAATTTGGCCGATGGGGTATTTTTTTAAGCCGGGGTTTGGACCCTGCACAAACAGACAGCTTGGTTCAAATGTCCATCACTACTCTGAACCCTCCCTTGAATGGAACATCATATTTTGCTAGAGGATCATATCCACTTTTTAGTCACCTTGCTGAGATGCTCCCAGTTTAAGTGTATCCATTTCAGGCATTTGTGACTGAAAAGAGGTGTTCATCTCCTTTTTTAATAAGTGTAGTATTTTGGCTTCTTGCATGCAGTCATGGTACTTGCTATGCACACGGAATTGACTAAACACCCTATGGGTTCTCCAGTGTATGTCCTCCAATCTGTGTCTAAAGGCTTTACCCCCACAGCTTTGCAGACATCCTTTGACAGCAAATAAGGCTTCATCACAATTAATGGCCTTAACTTGACCTGGCTCTCGTGCTTCATAGTCAGCATCCCAACTTGACAGGTTTCACTTGCTGTCGACTCTGCAGACATATCTTGGCTCTGACCCCATTTTCCGCCAGCACAACATTTCTTAATTCTGAAGTAGCTCTTGTCTGAGCTGCAAACCATTTTCCACAGTCGAAGCAAGGTTGCTTACCATCATATGAGGTTAAGTCAAACTCTTCAGTTCATCTATTGGCCTCCTTGTAGTTTCCATGTACTGTGCTGTGGTATATGCCTTGGTAAGCGTCAGATCTGCTTTTGTTAGTTAATTGTAGGTCTCACAAGGGTCTGCAAGACCTGTTGTGAGACCAGAATTCTATTAATAGCAGGCGAATACATGACAGTATATTTTGGCCTATTTCCTAATTAATTTAGCAAATTTCGAAGGAAATTACTCGAAAGAGAGAGAAAATGAACCTTGGTAAATACTGCGCATGCTCACTGGTCTCGCACGCTTTTGCTCCAATTGGCGGCCTCTATTTTTGCGAGAACAGAATAAGTGACAGAAAACTTTGACAAAAAACTTTCTTTGATTGTACATGTACAGAGTACATGCCAACAAGGTATATAGTGCATAATCATATAGGATACTTCAGCTCAAATGATGAGTGATACACATGGCATTATATAGAAACCCCACTTCAAAGTAAATGAAACTGGTATTCATGTGTCCATTGTTGTGTCTGAATCTGCATGTTAGAGACAAAAAACCAGTGTTGTCAGGGGGGGAAATAGTTATCTGGGTGGGAATACACTGTCATGTATTCGCCTGCTATTAATAGAATTCTGCTCTCACATCAGGTCTTGCAGACCCTTGTGAGACCTACAATTCTATGTCATGCAGGCTCATACATGACCGTGTATGTTCAAAGCCCAAGAAGTAGATTCTCACCTGCACTTGCAGCTTGTAGGATAGCCTTTCCAAAAGCGTGTTGTACAGGCTTGTAATAGAATCTCTGGAATGTAGATTCTCTCGACCAGTCGGCTGCACACAGAATATCTTTTGTGGCTACACCACGGTTCTTGGCTGCCGATGTAGAAGCGGCTCGTGTAGAGTGTGCCTTGAAATTAGCATCCACTCCAGCCTTCGCCAGCATATTCTTGATCCATCTGGATATCGTAGCTGGCCGTACTGGCTTATAGGGTTTGTAAAAGGAGATAAACAGAGGAATCTTTTCGTCTCCATCTGAGCGGAAGCCAGCAGTTTTACGCTCATAATGCCGCAGAGTGTCTACGGGACACACTTTTTTCTCCGCAAAGGAAGAATAGAAAGCCTGACGAGGTGGTCCTGATCTGCGGGTCTTGGTCAACCCTGGAATCTCAAAGGTCATGCCCTCGGCCGAATACCTCCTGTATTTGAGGTCCAGAGCGTGCAAATCTGATGCTCTATCAGAATTCGTGAGAGCCATAAGTGCGACTAGCTTCCAGGACAGGTCTTCAATTGAGAGCTGCTCAGATGGCTCCATCGAACGAATATACGTCACGACCACGTCTACATCCCATACCGATTTGTACTTTGGTTTGGGAGGACGGGAATTGAATATGCCCTGCATTAGTCTGCAAACAGTTGGGTGTTTCCCAACCACGACTCCCCCAACGCTCACGTGAGACATTGAAATAGCTGATCTGTACGTGTTTACAGTACTGTATTCCTTTCCCTCTACATGGAGGTCTGTTAGGAACTGGACAATATCTGCGAGAGAGGCAGAAAAGGGATCAACACTCCGCTGGTCACACCAGCTGACCCAACGTCTCCAAGCGGAGTCGTACGACTTTGCTGTCCCTTTCCTCCATGACTTGCAGATGATATCTGCACTCTCCTGTGATATGCCCTGGTTTGAGAGGGTATTCCGGATATGGGCCACGCGGCTAGAGCAAGGTGATGGTTCAGGATCAGGGGGTGTTGTTCCTGCTGAGGATTCGGTAGTAGGTCCGGGGAGAATGGCAGGGTCACCGGATCGTTGTTCAGCATTGACAACAAAAGGGGGTACCATACTTGGGCTGGCCAGATCGGCGCTATCAACAACAGTGACTCTGACTGCTCTCTACGCACTTTCGGGGGAAACGCATATGGACGTTCCCTGTTCCAAGGATGGGCCAGAGCGTCCACCGCTATCGCCTGTGGGTCTGGTCTCCAGCTGTAAAACCAAGTCGTCTGAGTGTTCAAATGGGAGGCAAACAGGTCGATCGAGAATGGGCCAAACAGGTAGTTTAGCTGCGAGAAGACCTTCGGGCTCAGTCTCCAATCGCTGCAGTCCGACAGGTGTCGGGACTCGAAATCCGCCACCCTGTTCAACCTGCCTGGGAGATGCTCTGCATGAACTGTGTTCGAGGCACCATTTCCAAAGCCAGCTTGCACAAACGTAGGGAATGTGTTCCACCCATCTGGTTGATGTAGGCTATGGCAACCTGGCTGTCGAGAAACATCTGGATGTGGCAGTTTGGATGCTTCACAAACGACTGAATGGCAAGTAGGGCTGCCTTCAGTTCCAGTCAATTGATGTGGGCTTGTGATTCCTCGAGTGTCCAAGGGCCACCTGTCGCTACACTGCTCTCCCTGCAGTGGGCACCCCAACCCTTCTTGGAGGCATCTGACTCGAGAACCAGTGATGGTTCCGGAGGGTAAATGGCTCGGCCATTGTGATCTTTCAGGGAGTTGATCCACCACTGCAGGTCTTCCACTGCTTCCAGTGAAAGTTTCACTGGTTTGTCGTAGTCTGGAAACTTCTTCCGATCCAAAGCCTCTACCCTCAGACGTTAGAGGGCTCTGTAATGTAGTGGTGCTGGGAGGACAGCTGGCAAGACGGATGTTATGAGCCCTATTATGTGTGCTAATTGGTGACCTGTTACATCCTGACGATTTATAGTGTGCCGGCACTCCTTCTGTATCTTGTCGATTTTCTCCATTGGCAAGGATAGTGTCATCCCGGGCCATCGACTTTTGAACCTCCTTGGAAAGGCAGGTGTGGTCAGTTTCTTGTTCGTCCGGTAGTATGATTCTGGATCAAATTTCTCTGCCAAATCGTCTTCCTCATCCTCTGACTCATCGGAATCGTAATATCTGGCACGCTTCGCCCTGTGATCCCGCTGGTCGTCACCGTTGGGGCGCTTTGATCTCGCCGAGACCTGCAAGATCGGTCTCTCTTCCAAGGGCACGGAATCCACGGCCCGGCTAGGGCCAGGGGCACTATCATTCTGTGCGGTAGGAGTGGGGTGTTGCCCTTGCTGTGGATCAACCACTGTTTGGGGGTGAGCTATAGCTTGCGCCTGGGACCACACGAAAGATGTGCCTCCGGAATGTATGGTAGCCGGTGGTTGGCTAACCCAGCTCGAAAAGGCCAGATATGGGTTAAAAAGAGTGGCCCGGGGGCCCGCGGGGCCTGGGTTTACGCCACTGCTTGTACCACCTGCAGTGTGCACACCCGGGGTTGGCCCTCTCACGAAATTTTGCAGGTGGTGCAAAATGGCGCCAGGTGCTCGGGGAGCAGCCTGGGTCTGGCCAGTTCTTACCCCTTGTTGGGGTGCAGGAGTGTTCAGGAGGCTGTCCACGGTGAAGTTTGATATTTACAACGGGTAATAAATGACGGGTTCCGGCTATTTCGATGCCACGACAGCGACGAACTTGAACGGCAACAAGTCTACCAACGAAAGGCTTTGCTCGTTTGTACAGTCCGTTCTAGGGTTACTGTGGCCTAACAACAAGAGAAACCACAGATTTTATAACGTTTATTGCTAGCAAACTAGTGCTAATTAGAGCGAGCCTAAAACGCACCTTTCTCTCTTCGAGCAAAATTAAGGCCGCCAATTGGAGCAAAAGCGCGCGAGATCAGCGAGCATGCGCAGTATTTATCAAGGTTCATTTTCTCTCTCTTTCGAGTAATTTCCTTCGAAATTTGCTGAATTAATTAGGAAATAGGCCAAAATATGCTGTCATGTATGAGCCTGCATGACATAGAATTGTACTGGGTATAGCTTCATTTCAAAGTCCACACACTATAGCTGACCTCAAAGTCCACACACTATAGCTGACCTAGGCTCTTCTAAGTGATATCCAGAGTCACATTGTTCAGTGAGTCTCCAGAGTTAATTCAGCAAGGACCTGAGCCACTGTTTTGCTGTCCGACTGACATTTGAAGGGATTTTGAACCACTCATGAGCAGCATGACCAAAGATTTAGGCATACATGAGGTAATTCTTCATTACATGAGTTTGATGTAGGTTTGTTCAGGTAAGGTCTAGATCTGGAGCTAGGTGGGAGGTTGCAGTTTTTATGTCTTTTGGCTTTTGGCCAATCAAAGTTAGAAGAAATATGAAACTTTTTCTCTTGCTTGCTTACGTATGCCATTATGGCCACAAAGTACTGCTCCACACATATAGTCCAGTCATCACCTCGTTGCTGCTCAACTGCTCAACCTGTCCAACCTTGGACCCCATCCCTGTTGCCAAGTGCAATCATACAGAGGACAATGACTGGCTGATCAACAGAAGCAAACAACATCAACAATTTCAGATCTGACATGATCATTTTATCAGTTCGTAGAGTTCATACAAAGTGTACTTTTTAAGTGGTTTGTATCAACTCAATTGCTAAATGGTAATTTGATTGATAATGCTAAGCTATGAGTGTAATACTGCTCTGGCCACATGGTGGTCATACCTAAGAAACAATTCCACCTGTTGTTGTTGAACACTTTATAGCCGGTTTAGTAACATATAGATATAGAGCCTGTGCTACTCCATTGATGTTTTAGCGCCTTGTTGCTGATGAAAACGTTCGGGAATAACTGGTAAGGTTCATGAAGGCTAATGAATACTTCTACAGCAGAGTTTTAAATGTATAATTTTGTACACATTGCATGCAGTGACCAATTTTTCCATGCCATCCTATACTGTACTCTACAATATACGCCCCTTTTTCAGTCAATACTTGGCGGCGTACTGTATATGTCCCCTTTTCAGCTTTATCTTTACACTTGGCATAACTTTTTCCCTTTATGCAGTGTTGAATGTGACAATGAGGTAAACCAAATATTGTGCACATATTTTGACCAACTTCAGCCTGCAATAATCAGGGTGAGAGTTAGTATGACGGTAACAAAAATTGCTCAAAATTGTATCTCTGCTGGGTTACCTTACATAATCTTTTAAGTTAGTACTGTATAATTCTTATTGCTTTTACTGAAGTCTTGTAACCAATATCTTTGTACTGTAGTTCTTCTTCAATCAATACTACCGTGATTATGTTGTTCACGGTCTGGAAGACTTCTCCAAGCGGTTGACTAAAGAAGAGAGACAAGCCAAAGAACAACAAGGCAAAGAACTGAAAGTTGTAAGTGTTCAGTATGCAGAAATATCTGAATCCATGTGTCGATGAGTCATTAACTGTAAACATGCAATACTCTCATGCATGAATAGTTTCTTTCCCAAGCTATTATTGAGGAGGAGTGGAGAGCCTGATACACACTGTTCATGCATTTGCAAAAAACGTATGTCAATGCGCCTGTAAACAACCTTAGTCATGTGGCAAGCAGTAGTGCGGAGGCAGTATCATGGAGTGCGGCAGTACTCCATATGTAGGGTGGCATGGGAAAAAAATGGCGGCCCCATATAACGCGTACAAAATCATACGTTCAGAACTCGGCTCTGATTACAGTGATAGACTTTTATGAGCCATACCATGACATCAGAGTGTTTTCATCTGCAACAAGACTGTTAGTGGTGCTTCCTTGGAGTACCACACCGGCAAGTCGACACACTCGGGGGGCGGGGTGTAATCATACACTTCTTTCTGATTCTGATTCTGATTCTGATTCTGATTCTGATTCTGATTCTGATTCTTTCTTCAGGCAAGCTAGCACGATAATGGCTGAAGCGATCACAATGATTTAAGTGCGAACAGGCTGGATATTCTCTGGAGTATTGCACCCGCAGCATAGCTTTTCCAAAGAAATTTAATAGGTTCAGCAGTGATTCACGAGTACTCTCGAGTGGACGCTTGCCGTTCTACGCCATTTAATGGTACTGTTCCATTCCGTTCCGTTTCGTTCCATTCTGTTCCGACTTCGCACATTCGTCTATTTAACGCCTACCTTTGATTGTGCCGGCTGTACTGTCCAGTCCTAAGCTGCATCTCCTGGTTCATCAGTACGTAAGTCACACAAACTTTTAGCTACAATATACACTTACTCGCATGGCTGATTATAAGGTTATGTTGGTTTTCTTTCACAAATTATTAGGCATACTGCATGCAAAGTACCACCCCCCATGCACATGCAGGCAAAAGCCTTCCTGATGCTGACTGGAGTACAAATTGAAACCATAGATAATCGAGCACGTAACGTTATGTGCTCTATTATCTGTCGAAACCTATACTACACGCAACATCCTCAAACACGTTCCATTCCAACACCATCCACCACACACATTTTCACCTACACATTTGTTACCACCTCCAAAAAAATGCCCCAAAACAAGTTACAGAAAAGCACTTTGCCAAAAAGTGCAAAAACAAGTCATGTAGAGATGCACTTCCACCAAAAACTCTTCCCCAAAAACCAATGAAACAAGCAACAATGCACACTGCAATGCATGTGCAGACTACCCACACATCATATCACAATGCATTTACCGTGTAGCTACCATCCCTACATCTTTCCAACCACACCCACTACAATCCGTACCACACCCCCATACTCAACTGCACACCCAATTCAACACACACAACCATCCACAATCATCAATCACGCCACCTCGCCTCCATCCAACAACCACCCTTACATCCTTATCCACAATCATTTCCTCACAAAACACAACACCTGGCCCAAACTACAAACCTTCACAGGAACACTATACTCCCATCAAAATGCACTTCGTTCCACAATTCCCACATTCATAAGCACAAACCAAGCAGAGCAATTCCTCACAACACCACACTGCCACTAACATGCACAACAAACAACCCACATCAACCATTACACAACACACTCAACGAAGTTGACAACACAAGACTACACTTTACCAAACACACCCACATAAACCTCCCTACCAAGAAGCTGCACACACAAGCATCTCACAACATTCACAAAACTTCATATTACTCATCCATGCATAACCAAAATACTACCGAAGTCCCTATGCAAACTCCATATATATGACTCCACCATCAATGAGTCACTAGTCCAACATGTATACATGCACAATCAACACTTTCAGCTACCTTCCACAACCTCCAATGTACGCATCTCACATATACATGTACACGATTGTGGTTGGTGTGGTTGGATAGATGTAGGGATGGTAGCTACGCAGTAAATGCATTGCAATGTGATGTGTGGGTAGTCTGCACATGCATTGCAGTGTGCATTGTTGCTTGTTTCATTGGTTTTTGGGGAAGAGTTTTTGGTGGAAGTGCATCCCTACATGACTTGTTTTGCACTTTTTGGCAAAGTATATACAGTTATAGTAAGAAGAACTATTATGTCTTAGTGCCTCTCTTTCAAGGCCTTTTAAGAAATGAAGAATTGAGCTAGCAATCACTTTCTAGGCATCTACATGGCTTTGAGGCTCTTGTATTTCACAACCTTCTTTAACTTCACTATGCAATGAACGCCATAGTACTCACAAGGTTCTAAATTTCCAGGGAACTAAACATGCGCAAACAGTGTGTACCAGGGTCTTTCCTCCTCCATAAGAGCCTGGGCATAAGGCTGATGCATTAATTGTCAAGTACAGTGAAACCATCAGAGACAGTCCTAGCAAGCATTTGTCAACAAATGGCTATGTACATATTATACATTCATGAATGCAAATGTGGCATGGATGATGTCACCATGTAGCTATCAGCAAGTAATCTGATGCATAATTTTGCTACGGATTGATGAAGTGGTGTTTTTGCATGAAGATGAGTTGATATCGTTTGTCAAATCTATCTCACAAATATATAATAGACGGGAGCTGTTCTAAAAGAGATGCAAGTCGATGTTGATCGTTTGAAAAGCTGGTGTGAAAACCTGATGAATTTCATGAAAATTCTTCGTCAACAAGCTGGTGTTTATTCCCAGGAGTACTTTCAGGTTTGCTGCATTATACGTAAATTATATCCTGAATTGTGTTTGCCCAATAATTGGGACACGTTCATTACAGCAAACCTGTAATATGTAAACAAACCCATCATTATTTCATGGGAGTTATTGTACTAGAGGGGCCGCATTATTTAAACTTCACGAGTGGTGTAGCTCTCTAGTATTATAACAACTCCATGAAGACAACCACTTATTGAAGCAAGTAATTAACACTGTAGACCCAATACCCCATATCCACACACCACAATCCATTTCCGCCAAGGGGAGGTCACTCCCTTAGACTGTAGTCACAACTGCAACTGCTGTCGGTCAATGGTCAACGCTCAAAAGGGTGTGGTTAAAGTGTGCTCAGCAATGGCAGGACACAGTCTATGGTGTAGAATGGACATTGCAGGCTTTTAGGAAACTCCCTCATACAACCGATGGTCAAAATTGCACAGTAGTCGAAGGTCAACAGTTAAAAAATCAGCGTGGTCAACAGTCAAACCACTATAAAGAGCTGGTCAAAACTTTGATCCACGGTCGCAGTTGTGACTACAGAGTCTATGGGAGCGACCCCCCCCCCCCTTTTCTCAGCAGCAGTATATATTTACAGCTGTTCACAATGCAGACAGCTGATTAAAACATACATTTGACCAACAGCAAAGTTTATGAATAAAAAGTGGAGTAGGTAACTGATGATTGGCTACCAAGTATATTCGGACGTGCTAGTGTAGAGCATGGATTTTTGATTGACCCTTTGCTCTTCAAAATGAAAGTGCAAAGGGCAGCACAGTGGTACAAATCTGAAGTTTATGTGGGTCCATAACATGTGATGAGCAAACAGTTATGAGGATAGTCTTCTCCAAACTACTTGTGGTTGAGGAGGAAGTATTTATAACTGTTGTAAGGCAGAAAATGTGGTAAGTGTTGACTCAAGATCTCACATGGGAGGAGGTGTCTGCTGTTGTTAGGAAATTGAAGAATGGCATCGGGGTGAGACAACCTTGTGGCTGAGGAGTATGACTTTCTTATTTTAAGTCTGCTGGAAGTTTGGTGTGGTCCCCAAGAGTTATAGGGAATTTCCCTACTATCTGTTACATTTTTTGCACTATCTTGTCCAGCTTGAATTGATTAGGTGAGTTTATAAGGCTCAGAATGGGTTTTGGAAGGATAGATCCTGCCTGAAACACATATTTGTTATATCCAGTCTGGTAGACACCTGTAAGTGAATTGGGTGAACACTTTGTCAAAAAAGTATCATATGTTTTGCCACAAATCTATTGCAGAATGTGAAACTCAGGAAAGCTTTATTATGAGTTTACTGAGTCTAAAGGCGGTGTCAGCTTTTATTACATTGTAATGTAATGTCTCAAAAACTAGTATTATTATGTTGCCTGGTTTTCAAGATAGAGAGAAATAAAGGTGTTCCCCTAAAAATTATTATACTGAGCTTTTAGCGAATGAAAATCTGCTCTACATATCTCGTCACGTAGTCTATAATATCCATGGTCTTTATCACTGTATTTTGTTATTTTGTATTTCAGTGCACGTGCTGCCTACCAGATGATGTTTTGCCAGAATCCCCTGCTTCAGCAGACCCTACGACAAAACAGGCAAATATGCATTAGCATGTTACAGTTTTTGTCATGTAATATGGCCTATGTTCATCACGGGCATACAAGTATGCCTGTGACATGAATTGTTATGTGATAGACAAAATAGTATACAAAATTGTGTACAGTTTACTTAGAATGTGATGTGTAGCAAGTGTCACCACGATGGCTGGTGTAAATACGATAGGTAAGAGTTGCAAATGTGAAAGAAATTGCCATGGAATTTGTTGACTGAAGGTTACTGTACATGCACTGTACAGGTGCATGCCGTTGCATATATCAGGTAATCATTTTTGAACGTGTGATGATTAGGCAACACAATCAAGCAGTTTATTCAGATCAATTTCATCAATTGTTTACGGAATCAGAACTTTTTGTCAAAATCTTTATCATTATCATTACAATTTGTCATTGCTGTTTGATTGTGCTGTCTACATGCACAGCTCAAGTATTAAGCTGCCTGATGTGTCATGGTCATGAATATTGGTACCTTTGCTGTGTTAGATAATACATTACCTCACAATAGCTACAACAACCTAATAAATTCTCAACTCTATGGTGTTTTCCTTACAGAGTTCACAAGCAGAACTACCTCATGTTGCTTCATCAGAATTCCCTGCTTCAGCAGTTCCTACAGCAAACAAGGCAAATATGCACTAAGCATGTTACAAATTTGTCATGTATGTTTGACTAGTGTAGTGTTCATTAGCTCTATACAAGCATACCTGTAACATGCATTGTAGTGATAGACATACTAGTAGACTATTCACTTAAATTAGCTGATATTTGAGACTCTCTAAGTTGCTATATGGAATGCTGCTGGGACGCAAGCTGATGTGCAGTGTCTTTTACATTTTCATCACTCACAATTGAGGTGTGTATGCTTACCACACAGTGGAGACTGTGCATATGCCATGGGAAGTCGTTACTTCTGTCCCTCATTCTCAGCCTGATTTTTCTTATTTATGCTAGCACAAAAATCAATAATGTGAATTAACATTTGTGATTATCACTCTATTCCGTGCAACTCTACCATACACATGTACATCATTATTTGTTTAATTTTTCTGTAATCATCCTTCTATGACTGATATGTACACTCAATAAAATAAAATTAATCACTGTAGTTTAATAGTTTTAAAAGTGTTTTAACAAGGATATTGTCTTGTATCTACAGAGGCAGAATGTCCAGGATGTCTCTGTTTATAGTCACTCTGATGCAATAATGGGAAGAGTAAGGATATATTGGGCTTTTGAGAGAAAAGAAAGAAAACAAACTGGTGAGATAATATTGTTTGTTCTATTTAAATAACTGTAATTGTATTGGTTCTTTGTCGTAAATATGCATACATAGCTAAGTGCATGTAGCGTGAGTAATCAATATTCAAATTCAAGTAAAATTGTCATGCAATAGCACCAAATTAGTGATAAGTTGGTAAACGTTACTTGATAATACAGAAAATCACTCCCATCAGTCTGGTATAAAACTAAACCGCTGGCAGATATGGAACTTCAACCAGGAAGTACCCATGCTCATTAATTCATGGTTGGCCGCATGAGCAATATTGCTGACATAATCATTTAAACTATAGCCTCGAGTAGGTCAGAAGATTCATTACTGTGATTCCCAGATGTAGGTACGGAAGTACTACCTATAACTGTCTATTGGTCAGCTAAGAATGGGCTGGCTAGTGTCGATACTAAGTCACCATCAAGGCAGAAATCCCTTAATGTGGCAGGATAGCTCATGAGAAATACTTTCAATAGTCACAATGCACTTAGAGCAACAGCTCATCACCTTACAGCTTGTTCTTGCAAGTTACAGCCATACAAAAGCACTCATGACGGCTGGATGGCTACACATGCATGCTAACTAAGAGTACTACAGGCTTGTACGCACCGAGATGCATGTGCTACACCCACACAGAAATGCTTAACTTTGAACTCAAATTTGGGGTCTGAAAATAGCTTCTACCCAGACCTTACCTCACATCTTATTCACAACCGTGGAAAAAAGTGTCGGTAAGCCGCGCTTTTTCCATAGTTGTGGGAAAAGATGGAATTAAAACCTGGGTACGAGGCTAGGCTGAAAACATTTTTTTACCAGCCGGAGCACGCGCAGCGCGCGAAAGGCTGGTACTAAGATTGCTTTACGTTTTCTGCGTCTGTTTGTTTGTGTGTGCGTCTGCACTTATCACGTGCGCAATATATTACGTCATACAATACTATGCAACTGCAGTGTATAGCAGCTTTTGGAGGTTTGCAGGCCAAGCTACAGCAAATGAAGGTAGTTTTGTGTTGCTTAGATGGCGAAAACGTAGTAGGTAGCCGTAAAGATCCTGGTTTCTTGGCATATAGCTACTAACTGGAGGTAGTCTCGCGGGCCAGACTAACTTTTCGCCGCCTCCGTGGGAAAAGTAAGTCTGGCCATCCGCTTATTCCATTTTGGTGCAAGTGCGCCGGAATGCTGGCGCATTGTTCTTTTGCAATTAAACGCGTGACGTCACGTACAATGAAATTCCGTTTCCGGAAGCGCGCTAGCTAGCTGCTGATTTCGCTGTTGACTGAGCGATTCGGGCTGGTTATCTCAAACTAGCCTCTTACCAGGCTTCGAAAAGAACGAGAGCAAGCCGTGTAAGACTGGTTTGTGTTCGCCTGTGACGTCACCAATTAGCATTCAAACTACGTGATGTACAAATAATTGTAAATACCATGCACAAAAACGTGATAAGCGGACGACCAGACTATACTTTTCCCACGGCGAAAAGTTAGTCTGGCCCGCGAGACTAAACTGGAGGTGCATGACGAAACTGCTGAGTCAGCACTTTCGCTGTACTGCTCTAGGAATATAGTATCTCTGGCTCTACAGCTGTGGTTTAGTAGCTTGGTCTATGCTGAGTTGTGTGTATTGTACGGGAAAGGCATCCAGCTGTTTTTTTAGACATGAAATGTCAGACTTGTTATTCCCCAGATTACAGGGAACATGATTGTTTGCATTCTATACCACTTGCATGAAGTAATTCACATGAAGGAACAAGTGGTATTAGGTGTCAAGGTTCTCATAGACTTTCCACCAATTTGATCATAAAATGGAAGGCTGGAAAAGGGGAGTAGGCAAGATCTGCCATTAGAAGAGCTGTGGAAAACATCTTTTGGGAAAAACAGTCATTTTCGCTCAGAAATTCTCCTAGTTGCCTTACAAGTATTTCTCATGTTTAACCTCTGGATCTGAATTGACATTGTAATCACTTCAGCCCTCTTAAGAAAGAAAAACAAAAGGAGATAGCTAGCCGATTTGTCCAATGTGACACTGCAGCAGTGGTCTGTAGTAAGGCTAAAAGTCTTTTTACTGCACTGGGAGTACCTGGTAGAGTTCATAAAGTCCTCTGACTACAGATGAAGCAGAGTTCTGAACGTATGATTTTAATTGTACATGTTAATTGCATGCCTCCCCCCCCCCCACACACACACCCGTGTGATCTCTGTATACATGCAAGTAGTTCTTGATATGTGACTACTAGTATGTATGTGTGAGCTCAAAGAAACAGAAGTGTATTGTTGATGCATTATGTATTGTGAGCGTGAAGAAACCGTAGGTAAATATGACCGGCAATAACAAGCTTGGGGGGTCAACCGTGAGGTATTTAAAGTTAAAGTGAGAAGCGAAGAAACACTACAAAAAGGTGTTGTTTTGCAGTCCCAGCAGATAATACCACTGTCTGTGATATTTTAGCCAATTGGAGCGACCTCAACAAGTCGTAGAAGTTTGCCAAAACACCAACCCGACCGGATTTTTTTTGTACCATGGTGCCCTGTTCAAGCATTGTCCCTACCATGCACTTCAGCCAACCATCTTTTCACCATCATCCATTTTTTCATCCTCTCACTCAACCTCTGTGCACACTCCAAAAAATTACATTTGTGTCTACTAAGGGTGCGTCTGTTGTTGATTATACTCTTATCCCAGCTGTGAACTTTGACAGATTCTAGTATACATTATTATAACTGACACAATCATCAACCTCAGGGAATCCTTAGACAGGATGATATCTGATCAAAGTGGGCATACAAGTTGAAACCAGTTTTAGCCCAGCTTAGAAGATACCATGCACTTCAGCCAACCATCTTTTCACCATCATTTGTTTTTTTAATCCTCTCACTCAACCTCTGTGCACACTCCAATAAATTACATCTGTGTCTACTAAAGGTGCGTCTGTTGTTGGTTATACTCTTATCCCAGCTGGGAACTTTGACAGATTCTAGTATACATTATTATAACTGACAAAATCATCAACCTCAGGGAATCCTTAGACAGGATGATATCTGATCAAAGTGGGCATACAAGTTGAAACCAGTTTTAGCCCAGCTTAGAAGATATGGTCAACACATAATCCAACACCTCGTCTCCATAATGAAAAGGTACCAGGTGATTATCTTACTAACCCCACGATTTTGAATCTATAGTCATTTTGTATCGATAGTGAAGCTGCTGAAACAAACATTGACCATATATATAACACTTTTTGCTTGAATGAATCACCAGCCGGTGCTAGGAAATCTGTAAAATGAGGAAAGGCAAGCAGTGGTGGGATGATGAGTTGAAACAATCTAGACTGTAGTATGGTTAAAAACAATACAAACTCAAAACCACTTATGTGGCAACACAAAAAAAGATTTGATAGAAAAAAAGAGAGAGTTAAACAGGATGCAAAGGTTCTTAAACTGCTCTCGAGACAATTTTGGTGAGATATAAGAAGCTTAGGTACAGGTAAGCCCACAAACATACCGGCTGAGGTAAAACTAGAAGATGGGAGCATTTGTCTGATAAAGAGGTTGTTCTGTTTAAGTGGTATAATTTTCCCTTAAACAATGATCATTTAGCTAGTTAGCAGCTCACTGTACAACTTGATCCGGACTGGGGTGGCATTCACTCTGTTAAACTTAATGTGCAAATTACCAGAGAGGAGGTTGAGTCTGCTCTTGCACCCCAGGCATAAACCAATTGGGGTAGTTAGTTTCAACCTTATTTATCTCAATCATGAGGCCCTAAGTACCGTTTTAGTAGCTATTATTCTTCAACCACTGCTTCTTATCTGCAATGTGTCCTGGAAAAGAGCTATAATTTTCTCTATTCCTATAGGCAGAATAACAAGCAGAATCCTTTAATTGGCATTAGTTTGCCAGTGTGCAGTCTTGAAGCTTTCAGTGCTCTTTGACCTACAGAATGGCTTCAGACCCAACAGGTCCTGTCAAGAGTACATTATCACTCTTTATAACATTGCCATAATTAAAATTGGAAGTTGAATGGTAAAGGCACCAGTCCTTCTGTTGCATTGTAGACATTTGAAAGGCTTTTGATAGTGTAGACAGAAAAATCTTCTGGCAAACACTTCTACAAAATGGAGTACATGCATGACCCTTTTCTAAACACCCTTAAGTGTACGTACGCAGGATTTGAATGTGCAGTACAGGTAGATGGTTACTGTACACATTGGTTTAATGTCAGTAATGGAGTTCAAAAAATAGCTGCTACATACCCTCAGAAATATGACATTATTTTAGTTGTGCACAAAGACTGGTATTTAAATTTAATAAACGACGACCACAATCTTCATTTTTTAAAATGTGGGAATGATCTTATACAATATTATCAAGTACTTAGAACTGCGTGTGGATTAATCTATACCTTGACACTAAAGAAATGGTTGGCAGAGTAAACTTAGCTGCTTGTCGTGCATTAAGTTGTTTAATAAGTAAAGCCAAGGCATCGGGTGTACTTACGTAGTTATAACACTTACACATGACACTTTGGTAGCTTCTGTTATAGTTGTTTATGGGGATCTGAACATTACAATGCATTAGGAGTAACCCAGATAATGCCCTGAGATTCTTCCTTGGAATTGGTAGGAGCCATCCCATTATTGTCCTTTAAGGAGACAAGGGTTTTGGATCCCTGTAGGATCAGTACATTAAATGAACCCGTTCTCAGAATCAAAAACCCAAATATTGTGATTAAAAAGGTGTTTGCCTGGTCAATGAGACTTGCTTGAAGATTAGGCATTTTCAGATTCCTAAGGTTCCCCTGGAGTGCCAGGTCTGTCTGGTTTGCATTATAGATATCACGGAGGTCATTTTGTTATGGTCTGTAATCAACTGAAACCAATTTTAAGAAATAAATAACTATATTATATTACACTAACATACCCTTTTTTCATGCACCTAAACCCTTTTAACATGTCAGAACTTAATTCTAAATGCTTTAATGTTTACTCATGAGGTATGCAGTCACTCACATACTGGTATAAGCCATATTATGTTATTTTAATGGACATGTCATTTTTGTTGCTTGCACTCAGGTATCTCTCCCACTTCCAGTAATGTATGATTTGGTCCTAGAGTGCTAATTATTGCTGGTATCAGACTTGTTGTACCTTTTTTCACAGTCAAATGCAGTGAATTTGAAAGCTATGAAAAAGATGATATTTTATCTACCTGTGAGGTATGTAAAATAAATGTGTATGCAGCTATGCAATTTAGTTAGATTGATAATCATAGTGGACATTCTCTTTCAAGGCTGCAGCATCACAGCTATTGGCTATCAATGCAGAATACCCTGGCTTGTTGACTACATTTTCAGCACATTTGATCAACACGTGGACGCAGTTTGACCAAAAGAAAATATCCATCGCCGTCTTTGGCCACTTGGCATCTGGAAAAAGCATGTTGGTGAATGCCATACTAACTGACAGGTAAGTAGTATAGTGTTGGGAATAGTGTGGGGAAAGGAGTTAGGTGGTCCAATGTGTGTCAATATACTTTGATGTACTTTGTCTACAGAGCCTACACTGTTATGTAAAAATTACCAGTAAGTTTACTTCACCCAGCAAGTGGTGATTTTAACAACTGAGCAGGTAACCTCCCTGCAAATAATGTTGCCATTAGCCTGACTGCATTAGCCCTCATTTTTAACAGTGCACCATAGTAGAACTGTGCATTTGATACATCTACTATGGTATATTCTACAACTCTCGAGCTACTCGTAGGTCTGCTTCACGGGTATACTAAAGCTTCCAAAGGGCCTGCATGTCCAGACAATGAAAACGAATACTTATCGTCTACCTCCAAAACGCAAAGAACCGACTTTAGAATCATACTCTATGCGAAAAGTCTTCATTTTCAGTGTCTGGACATGTACCCTATAGACCTACAGATACACCCCGTGGCTTTAGCAGCATCTGTTTCTCGGATTTGGATGGATTTACCGTGAATGTATTTAAAGCTGCTAAATAAATGTAGTACCTGTCGCTATGGTGAATAAACTGCACGCATCGGCAAAATGTTGTTTCTGGGTTTTTTCTAGTCTTTATCCACTAGCCTTGCATAGTTTTTGTGGCCTTCTATTGCCGTGTTGTCAACATCGCAATCATGCACGGCCATGATATTACTCTACTTTTGTTCCGGTTGGGCTTAAGGAAAAAACTATTTAGCCATTACAACTTATGTAGTTACGAGGGCGAGGCGCCTGGCCAGGCTGTACCAGTACCATGTCTAGAAGAGCAAGGTTATGCTCTATTATCTGTGGTCTAGGCATGAGACTCAGCTCAGTAATGATGGGGCAGAGCATCATAACATAATAATGTGGCTAGGCTGGCTGTACTGAAGCAAAAATACACATACTGTATTGGCCATTCCAGTATTCCATCATTCCAGTATTCCAGTGATCCATTCTAGTCCACCGAATAAAGACTCCCAAATCAACAATGCCACCTGTAACACATAATCTCTGTGACAAGTTTTAGTCATTTTGAAATTTTACACTTCCAAATGCTAGTTCTTATACATGAGCAAACAATGCAAGTCCTCAGCAGCCTTTTCAAGTATTTATACACTCACCTTTTTCAGCAATATCATATATGAAAACTCGTGCTACTTACCCGTGCATTGTTTAAACGGAACTGCATGGTGTTGTTTTTTAGGATTCACGTGTCTTTGTGGATTACTTCCACTGGAAGGGGCACATTAGTTACTCTTCTGGGTACTGTCTGGATCAATACAATCCCAGCAACATCAAAGAAATAAACTCTAAACAAGCCAGTGCAGGACTCCAACATATAAAGAACATATGCATGACCAGCATCTGATTATGTTTTCGTCTTTTTCCTTAAAAATCCAGACATGAATACATCTTACTCTTAAACATGACATTTTACTGGATGGGATGGAAGTGTCAATAACTTGACTTTTAGCCATTTATTACTAAAAATAGTGATTTTGATGCAGTCAGAGTGTTACCAGAAATGGAAAGTATAAAATTTATGTTTAATACTATGATTTTCATCTACTGTAGTGTGTTACCAATTGGGAAAACTGTCAAGTCTGTAGAGGTCAGAATCAGGAATAATGGGCAGGTTCACAAAGGTCATTGCCCAAAGTATGCTGATGGCAAGGTACGGTAGATACATTTTCCCAGTATTTTCAGCACTAAGCGCATGCGCCTTTTTTATAGACCTGCCAACAGTGTCCAGTACTACTTCGGGTAAGAGGCTCAAAGCTGGTTGAACAAACAAGAGGAGCGAGCAACATAGCAGAGAGTCTCCATAAAATTGATGAAGCAAAGGTTATTACCCCATATCATTTGTATAATCATGCATTCGGCATACTTTTTTGGCTAAAATGATTCTACTTTACTGGAAGACTAAGTGCCCATCAATGATCAGCATTGTGTGCATGCAATGTAAGGTGTTTCTAAAAATGCCTAGGCTGTTATTCCTTATTCCAGTGTCTCTGTTTGCCCACCGTTCTTTTGCCTGCTTTTGCACCTGGCAATATTTAGTTATTCCAGAGACCATTTTTACACAAGTGCATTTTTTTTACCTCAGAAAACAGACACTAAACCCAGTTTTATCATTGAAGGCTTTGCACCCATACTGGATACAGCATGTATCCCTCCATGGAAGGTGTACCTGATTGAAAATGCAGGATATAAAGAGCTCAAAAGCTGGAAAGAGCTCCAGAGCCAGGATGAAGAGTTCATAAGCCAAGAAGAGCTCCAAAGACGAGAAAAAGAGTGCAAAAGCTGGAAAAAAACCAACAGGGAAGAAGGAAACAGGATTATACGTGAGGTGAAGGCAGCAAAAGCACACATCTTCACACTTCCATACAAAGACAGACAGAACAAAGCTCATTATGAACTGTTGGGAAGGTTACTGGAAGCTGATGAGTGTAAGATCCTAGTTTTTGTGTATATATAATTATTCATTAAGGAAACTCTTTAATAGGTGTACATGTAGAAGGAATGGCTAGTATAAGCTTTCATTTCAGGTAGAATACAATTGTCACATGTGTCTTCAGCCTGTACACCCCAAGGACCAGGAGTTAATTAACGTTACATGCAGTAGTGAATGTAGAAGCTAGCTAGCTATTTGATAGGTAGATCCCTACAAGTTCTATGTGGAAGCGGTTAGGAGGATGAGTCCTTATAAAGATATTTAATACTGTGTTCATGATATTATGTGTTGTGTTTAAGAGTCATTTGCATGGGATATGTCAGTGAGTGACAGGGTTGGCTATCGTTATTATGAATTCTTTTTTAGTCAAGCATATACCTGGTTCTCATATCCCACAACTATTACGAAGACAAGAAGAAATCAAAACTATCTGATCATCATGATACTGCTTGGGCTTTCTCATCTCAATTTACACACAGTACACAGATGCGACTAACATCAGCGCTAGCATTGTAGCAGTTCAATTAATATGTGGCAGTCTTATTCAAGTCCCCATTTTTCAGCATGTTACTAGCTACTCACAGACACATTATCTGGGCCAGGTAAACTGCAGCACTTTGCTTTTGGAGGGTCATAAATACCCCTTATTAATTCTCTCCCATGGGTATATCAATGGAGAATATAAAGTTTCGTGATTGGTGATTGCTGATGGTACTGCTGAATTAAAGTAGTTTTTCTTTGCTGGAGCCCTATGAGTTCTCAGTACATGGTGATAGGACAAAATGAAAGATTGCTAGAGCTACAAACTGATGAAACAACTTCTTAATTGAAATCATACCTACCAAATGGCTTGCAAAGACTACCATCAGTCAACTACCCTGTGTTTATTCTTAGACAAGATGTGAATCAACAGCTTTTTTGTCAACAAAGAGCATGCACCACTCTCCAGAACGGAAAGTACAGTTCAGTACTATCTAGGCAACTGAACTGCTATACAGTCGTACAGCACAACTACCATGGATCATACATAATGCACTGCTGGTACATATTTGGCTTAGCTGAAATTAATAAATGTTATCCACATTTGTGCTTCAACAAAATTTAATGCACTCCAAAAAAATCCTATATGTCTGTTCCTTCACCCATTATTTACATCTCCTTTAATCTCTACAATACCAACCTACACACATAGCTGAAATTTACTCATTGATGTATCGTGTTCTTCATTCTGCAACGTAATGTTATTTGGATGGTACTATTGTATAGCAAACATTTATTCAGTAGCAGCTTTGTATGACTAGTTTGTGGTATTGTAATTATAGACTGCGTTCTTCATTTACTTCACAGCTGTTTTCAGGGAGAACCGAATTACCATTGTAATTACCTTCTTTGAAGAATTTTATAAAGATGACCAGCACCCCACTGTCGAATCAGTCAAAGATGGTATTTATTGCAGGATCAAGGATAAAGTGCATGCAGGTGACAAACCAAAGTTCCTGGATTGTCTAGTTACAGTTTGTGGAGAGTGGGCAAACACTGCCCGAAAGTTTCAGAGCATGCCTTTGAAGCAGTTGGAACTATTGGATGAGTTGGAGCAGTTGGAGGAACAGAACCAGTTGCAGCAGAGGCAAAAGAAGCAGTTGAAGCAATTGGAGAAGTTGAAGGAATTGAAGCAGAGAGTGGTGTGTTACTTAAGTGTATATGAGGACGCTACAGGTACTAGTGGCAGGGATGGAAAGTTAAATGCAGTGAGCATTGCTAGTAAACTACTAGCTGCAAGTGGGATCAAAGTTGTGGAGCAAAGGTACAAATAGTGAAACAAAATATTCTCTGTGGTATATGTATGGTATATGTATATTATACACATCTATTTTTCCAGAGTTATGAAAATGGCAGCAGCTTGCAGTGAAGATTCAGTTATGGTACTTTGCAGTAGCTTTAACCGGAATCTGAAAGAAGCAGCTGATTACTTGGATGCTTCTTCCACTGCAATAAAGGGACGTAATGAAGGTATTAAATACTTATTGTAAGTACATTAACTGGGCCCTTACCATGAATGATGAAAGTATGTAATACAGTGCCAAGACTAAAATTTATAAAAATCAATTTTAAATTGTAAAGTATGGACCAGTTTATAGTGGAGATGAAATATTCCTTTTGTCTATGCCTGCCAGAATTGTAGGGAGGTTGCGTAGTTGTCAGAAAGTGTATATTAGGTTGGTGTTTGGTTAATTTAGTGATATTTTGGTATCAAGTTTTCTGCACCTAACTTTATCATTGAATTGTGTGTTGATTACTTTTCATGTCAGAAAAGAAAAGTGAATATGAAGCCTACTATGAAACCATTGACAAATATCGTAAGCAGCTCACTGCCAGAAGTGATGCCAAGCATGTACAAAAGAGTGTGCAGTGCCCTGAAAGTATAGAGGTAAAGCATGTTTGTTCTTCTCCCCTTCCATGTGTTATGTAACATGCACAGCACGCTTATATATGATTGCACATGCAAGTACTGTGTATAGCTTCATAACAAAGGTATAGATCCCCTGAAGCTGCATGACACTACCTAGGGAGATTGGCACTGAATTAACTGAATAACATTACCCCTTTCAGTACAAGGGATACTATTATCCAGCTAAGAGAGCCTCATAATTACGTATCAACAAGCACAAAAAGTAAACGACACAAGAGGAGGAGTACTTGCTGTGTTTAGATGATATAGGTTAGACTTCTGAATCTCAGCTGTTCACTGCCATTCTCAGTGCCTCTTAACTTTAAGGAACCCGAATGGAAAAAGTGTAAAACATTGCAACCAGTATTAAGTTGTTCAGCCCTTTTTTCCCGCCATAAAGTACCTTAAGGATTCTGGGGTCACATATATGAACTTTCAACAGTTATCTCCAAAAGCTACCTCCTATATTTCACATGGTCACAAGCATATAAAGCCATTCTGTACTCATCCGTCTTTCATATCTTGCAATGATAAATTTTCCCCATGAAGTAGTGATGTGGATGGGCGGACATTTTTAAATCATGAAATATTTCTTTTGACATGAATCTTCCCAAACTACATGGTGTATGAATGGCTAACGATCTATCTGATTCCCATAGTTGGTTAATATAATGGCCCCCATGCAGGAAATTGGAATGAAGAAATGTCAGGAAGTTTTGACTCAAGCATCTGAAAGCGGTAATCTATACTTTGAAGTGTATAATTGACTTGTAATTGATTCAGAAGCCACTTAGCAAATTAGGTAATGATTACGATGTGTCAGAAAGAATGGTGATAAGTATTATTATACAAGCAGTGGAGTTATTAATTGTGTATTCTCATATACAGATTTGCCCAGCTTAGAGAAAGCATTAAATGAGGAACTGAATGATACAAGTATGTTTCAGAGTGCCTGGGATGTATGTTATTCCCACTCAACCGATGTTACCAAGATTCTGGAATCAATGCGAGAAACTGCCGCTCGTGTGGTCCAACCCAGATCTAGAGCTCGAACAATAGCCCTGCAAGCGACAGAAGCTGGGCAGGTGCCTGAGAATGACGCTACTCCAACAGTACTCAATGCTGAAGGTTGGCAGATTTTAAGGATAGATGGTTGGATTTATGACACTATCTAATTACTAATTGCTTCTCTTTATCCTTCAGATTTTGTGAAAAAAATTCTAAAGAATACTGGATCATTCAAAATTAGTGAAAACAAGAGAGCCACTCCGTACGTGACATTCTTTCTTGTCAATAACTTGTGCTATTCCCATAAAGTTTTACACCTATCCAGCTGCAGGCTGTATGCTTCAACAATTGAACTTAATGTTAGCTACAAAAACGTAGCTGTGAAGGCTAAATCAGAAAGAAGCGTATTATACTAATTAGTTACGGATTGGATGTTTCCAACCTAGCTGAGGTCAAAGTTATAGCAGTGTCATATACTGGATAAGTTTGTATCCATAATGAGCTGACCAAGGTATTACGCAGTGCTGAGCAGTGGGCCTGCAGGGAATTTTGTTTACAAAGTGCATAACCAAAGTTGGGGCATGCCTCGTGACCCAACCTTTGGAAAGCCATGCAGTAAACACTATATCCTGTTGCTATATTATACTTGGCAACTCGGACCTGTAAAAAAAAGAGCTGGGGAGTGGGTCTGGGAGCGAGGCTAACTATTATATTATGCCATGAATCACATGGGTATGTGTGTGGCTAACCAGAGGGAAGGTTTTGTATTCGAATACACTAGTTGTAAGAAGCCAAGCCGTTGAAGGTCAAAAGATGTGTTTTAATTTACATGTGCAGAGGTGATCAGTTCAAAGAAAGTATTTTGGAGGACTTCAGAGTCTACATGCAAAGTGTGGTGCAACATACCCAAAAGGTACTTTTTTAATTTTATGTTTATAAAATAATACTGCCCATAGCACTGATATTAATTAATACTTTTTATACTGTAGTACATGGAAGAATACTGGCAGACTGTGGTGAAAAATGCCATACGCAGTTTTGACATTGAGTTTAATAAAGAGAGTCTAGATCAGAGAAATGAAGAGGTTAGTTTTGCTTTGTTACAATACGTAATGCACTTTAAGCTAATGTATGTGTATCTGTACTGTAGTTGACATCTGAGACTGAAAGGTGGTCTATTGAAGCAAAACACATCGAAGAATACCGAGACCATCTACACAGCCTGAGAAATTACCTTGTAGTGAAAGCGGAAGATTGCCGAGTGAAAATACAAAAAATGAAAGAAAGAAACCTTGTATACTAATTAATGTAAAGAGTCTCGACCTGTGACTGTATGTATAGTTTTATGAAGCTATAAGTGGCTCTCCTAACACTACATAGTAATACTAATGTTGTGCAGCCTTGTTTTAGATTTTGTGCTATATATAGCCACTTTTGTAGCATTTTATTTGTGTGAAAAAAATAGCCAGATATACACGTAGTGTAGCCTCCTTGGGCATGTAGTTATGAAATTAGCTGTATGTGTTATTCTGCTGTGATATGTAGAATACACCATAGTACGTATTATTACTTATTAAAGTTATTATAGTACATTTAGTAGTTTATAGTAGTTTTAACCCTTTTTAACATTTTCGCCCCTTTTTTAACCTTTATACTTTTACGTGTTGTACATGCTACTGTAATGAGTGCATTGAGTTTGGATAGAGATGCCCTTCTAGTTTAATATCACTGTTAATAGTTAATATCACTGGACATTGGTATGGACTTGGCCATTTATTTTGATATTGCTAGAAATAATGCTTTCATCTTCAGAGCAACTTTAGGGAGGAGGGGATAATTAATCATGGCCCCTTTGATTCCCCCATTCCAAATGTCACTACGGTGGAACCTCCCATAACGGACCCTCCCACCAGTGGATAACCTCCCTATAGATGATACCAGCTGTGGCACCGATTGAAATTACTATAGCGCTAGTGTATAAGAAACCTTCCACGAGTGGACGCTTCTTAATTCCGGTGTCATAAAATCTTGGGGCGCCCGGTAAAATAGGGACCCCTTTGGGAAAATGGGGACCCCGTCCAATCTTGTTTAGGTGGCATCTGACGTATACGATGATAGTCCTTACCGGTACAATGTACATGTATCCAGCAAAGTAACATCTCTATTTGTCTACCACAATATACAATGGAACGATCTGGCCTTCAGTTAGTTCCAGTCCATTGCTATATTCACAGAAAACTCAGTAACTGAAGGAGGAGGAGCGATTTATGCATCAAAAAGTACATTTTTTCACAGATAATACAACGACAATTGCAAACAATTCGGCTTTGCACGGTGGTGGACTGCTGCTTTCAAGTGATTCTAAAATCTTCTTTCAGCCAGGTATGGCAATACACCTCATCAGCAACAGTGCTAACTATAGTATCGCTGCGCATGCGATAGCCAAACAGGATAGTTCGACAATAGACCATGGAATAGGCAATTGATACTACAAGAACAACAACAACTGACAATAACTAAACAGCAATACACTTTATAGCAATAAGGGAAAGGGAAGGTGCTAGATATAAGGAACCAAAAATGGTCATAACACTATTAGCACTATACAGTAAGAAATCTAAAGCGTGTCCTGATTACATTAACAACTACTAACAGTTAAAGATGTGAATCAGTGTGAATTAGAAGAATGTCCAGGATATTACACTAACCGTACTGGAGGTGCAATTAAAGTGGAAGAAAACAACCCACTCTCCTACTGCATCCCAATTTTAGATGAATATTATGATGTGAGCAGTAGTGACTGCTTCTTTCAGACTTTTGACTTCTCATATGCATCCCTCTCTAATGTCCTCCATACATTGTGCTTTGATAACAACAGAGCTGTTGAAGGCGGTGCTGACTTGTATGGTGGTTCAGTTGATAACTGTAAATTAAGCAATAATAAACTCTTCGATAAGCAAAGCGGACTTGTTTTTGTTCTTATAACCGACGGTTTTAGAAACCCAGCTAATATTTCTTCTGATCCACTGAGCATCTATACCTGCAGAGGTGACGTCATTACATACTACCCTCGTCTTTACAACCCAGAGCCTGTGTATCCAGGGGGAACTGTGGAGGTTCCAATCACTGCACGTGGGCAAAGGGGAGGGAAAACTATGGCTGTGATACAAGTTATTGAGACATCTGAAAATATTAGACTCAGTAGCCTTGAATACTCTCAGAACATTGATAATACCTGTAATATCCTGAAGTACACCATACACTCGTATGCCTTAGGCACCACTCAAGAATTGACTCTCTATGCTCAAGGTCCTTGTCCACCCACTTGGACTAACACTCTTACAGTTACTGTGACTATCCAAGAATGTCCACCTGGATTTCAGCTATCAATAAATGAACCAATATGCATTTGTGATGAGAGACTTCAACGCTTTACAAACACCTGCTTATTGGACAGCACAACAGTTTTGCGTGAACACAATGCCGAGTTCTGGGTAGATTACGACAGTGACAATGAGTCCAGAGGATTGATTCTTCATCCACATTGTCCATTTGATTACTGCACATCAGAAGAAACATACTTGATAGTTGATAACAGTAACAAACAGTGTAGCTACAACAGAAGTGGCCTACTGTGCGGAAGATGCAGTGATAACCTGAGCCTTGTATTGGGCAGCTCCCGCTGCTTGCAGTGCTCCAACTTTTATCTTTCGCTCTTAGCTGCATTTACTTTTGCTGGTATTGCACTAGTGCTCTTACTTCTGGTCCTGAGGCTGACCGTTGCAGCTGGAACCATCAATGGATTAGTTTTCTATGCGAATATTATAGCAGTCAATTCAGCAATACTCTTCGAGCCTCAAAATAAAATAACAAATTTCCCAATAGAGCTGATAGCTAATGTCCTTAGTGTCTTTATAGCCTGGCTAAACTTGGACCTGGGATTTGAAATTTGCTTCTACAATGGAATGGATGCCTACGTAAAAATGTGGATGCAGTTTGCATTCCCCGTCTACATATGGGCTCTGGTAGGTACAATAATAGTTGGCAGCTATTACTCAGGAAGAGTGGCGAGTATATTTGGAAGCAATCCTATCGCAGTCCTGGCCTATTCCTACTGTCATATGCTAAACTGCTTCGCACAGTTATTGCTGCACTTTCATACACATCCCTAGAGTATCCTAACAATTCACAGATCACAGTGTGGCTGTATGATGGGAATGTTAGATACCTCAGTGGTAAGCACATTCCACTGTTCACAGCTGCGATGGTTTGCCTGGTATTCCTGTTTCTCCCCTACACAATGCTGCTGATTTTTAGCCAGTGGCTTCAGGCAAAGTCACACTTGAAGATCTTCTCTTGTATCAACAGTCGCTACGTCAAACCCTTCCTGGATGCCTACCATGCACCCTACACAAACAAACACCGCTACTGGACTGGAATGATGCTTCTACTTCGTTTTGTTCTGTTTCTCATCTCTGCTGTCAATGCTCTAGGAGATCCCAATGTCAACCTACTAGCTATTGCGACTGTTGCAATACTAATACCTCCTACCATCCTTGGCTCTTGAAACGTCATTCATCCTCAACCTGGCTACCCTTGCTACAGCCACTTTATACACTCAACTCAGTGGAGGCAACCAGAATGCTGTTACATTCACCTCAGTTGGCATAGCCTTTGCAACGTTCACAGGGATTGTCATCTACCACTCTGTTCAGCAACTCAAAGGCACCAGGCTGTGGAGGAGATTGTGCTTGAGGCATGATTATGTGAGAGTCCCCCTGACTGATGTGGCCTCAGGGCCCGAGGACCCACCAGACTGTGTGTTCATGTCAGGGTCTGCCCCAACCCAGACTGTGGTTGATGTGCGTGAGTTACGAGAACCATGCATGGCAACAGACTGATCATTAAAGAAAGAGCAATATTGTGGTCATTTTTTAACATTACACTGCAATTGTCGAATGATAGCCAATATAAACTTTCTTTTTCATGATTTTCAATTGTTCTTACATTCAATGTACCACATGCATTCCTATATTCACATATTTAACTCTTTGAATGCCATGGGCACATTTATGTGCCCATATAAAATAGAAAAAACATGTACTTTATATTAACGCCTAATATAAAAAGGCCTATATAAATTCACATTAGCCTTATGGATGTATTAAAACTTGGCTGGAAAAGAGTTAATTTTAGAGTGACAGGCAAGTTTGACAACTTATGAGTATTATAATTATAGTAGCATCCATTGCTACTTTCTGATAGATGTAGACACATCAAAATTTATTAACTTTTTGACAGTTTTTGGCATTAAAATCTGATTATTGATAATGAATTTTAAACTCAGTGGAGCTCAAATTTATAGCCGTATCATTCTACAGCTAGCACTCATAGAAGGAAACTTTCACACAACTCATACTATTATGCCTATATAATACCACTGTAAATACAGTAAAGCCTTAGTATATGTTAGCACTGTAATAAAGTATAGCATTTTCTCCATATTATAGTGATGCCCTGTATATGAAAGAATGTCATTGAACATAGGCATGCATCTCTATGTTCTAAAAAATCTGCTCTGTCTTGGTATACGCAGCTAAAACACATATAAAATATAGTTTATTTAATTACATTCCTGAAGCTAGACTCCATTTTTTGGCGGATGTGGGCTGGCTTGCAAGAGACTACTGTTAATTATGTAGGAGTAGCCAAGGAAGAAAGTTTGAAACTCAATCTTAAAGCGCAGCCTACAAACGGGTATAGTACTTTTCTGGGCAATGTTAGTAGTTGCAGCCTTGGATAACTAAATCATGGGCAAAATATTTGGCTTAGCCTTGTTTATACTCAAGCAATGTCACATTCAGATGGCATAAATAAGCCGTGATAGGATTTAGCTTCAAGTGTGTACTCGCTTGAATATCCCAGTACTGTATAGGCCCAGTCTTATAAACATGGTTTCTCACTGGTTGATTCATGTGGTACTTATATTAACGTATTCTGAGTAACTACAATATTAGAATGTGTGTCAAGCAATTACTACTAGTGCATGGTTAATCAATTGCATTGATAAGTTTCATAGTAAGTTACCCCATGCATGCTGCAATGATTACCATGTTCTTTTTGTAAGGAAATAGAACTTAAGAACTAATTGCAGGGGGTTGGGGATCCAGAAACACATTTGCTGTTTAAGTTTAGGTTGGGTACTAATGGTCTGAATGAAGAGTTAGGAAGTATAGGGCTAAAAATGATGATAGGCAGTGTAATTGAATTTGAGAGTGTAGTACATGTGCTGTGCATGGGAGTGTCCTCTATATGATAGCATTAGAAATATACTTTCATGGCAGAATTAGACAATATGTTTGGGGGAGAGTTCAGTACACTCAATAATTTATAGAGAATTTTATTTTAGGGTGTGAGAATTTGGACAGGTATAGGATGAAGGCTTTATTAAGACTACTTGAGAGTTTTCTATTATTTATCTGGGATGCTACTAAGAATAAATTATATGGTGATCAGGATGGTCCGGTTGCTCTTGATCTTGCCCTCTGACTGGAAATCTTACAAGGTTTTCCTGCGTATGTGGGTGCATGGTCAATGGCGTAAGCGCTATGGCAGCAAAATGAGTATATCGTTGTTAATGACGGTGCTCTACAGACGTGGTGCACTGTAAATGAAGTCAAACTAGCTACCACACAAGTAAAGGCCCAGCACTAGGATACACAAACTGAAATGAAAACTGTGCCATGGCCAGTGCATAAAAGCTATATATTGTGCAGAAGCTACTGAGATAAGCTATAGTCTTAGAATACATATTAAACTATGTCCGATTCAAGCAAACAGTTTAGCTGGCAGAGGCTTCTACTTGCTATTAAGTATTTGAAGTTTCTTCTTTGAGATTCAAAGTATCACACAGACTCCTTCTACTGGGCCATCTTCTCTATCGGCAGGTAGCAAGGGGAGTTGTGGCAGCGATTTACAGTCGCTCTTCGGTTGGGGACCAGGCAGGAAGACGTAGTTTTTAGGAGAAGCAAACTCACTTTCCGGCAACTCATGACCCACGATGCGATTTGCCCGGGGCTTTCCCGACTGCTCTGGTTCAGTCGGGCGGAGATAGATGCGCTTGTTTTCAGAAACCTCAGTATATATTGCAAAGTAGTCTGCCACATTTGGTAGAGGGGCGCTCTCTTTGAACACTAAGTTGGGCGCCGGAGTATCCTGCATGTATGTGGTTTAGGAAGGCAGAATATAAAGCATGTCTATTGCATGTGGCACCACACAAAGCATATTATTACATGTAACACGTTCTATTTTCAAAAATAATAAAAATTGGTATAGGTAGTATAGAGTTGTTAGAAGATTCAGAAAGCACCACCAATCTGTTAGTCTGTCAAGAAAGACTAAGTCTGCATTAATGAATGCGACAATGCTGCGACAATGTATCAATATATCTACTGTAACACATCTATTGACCAATCAGATCAATGGATGCGATAATGTATCCATTTAGAGGTGTAGATAACGTATACTATATGTGTAGGTTTTGGAGCTATGTCAAATTATCACATTTTCCAGTATAATAGTGGGGAATCGTCAGTGCATGGGGATCCCCTAAGCCTGCTCTGCTAAAACAATTACCTTTTCTTTCCTATGGCTTCAAATTCCTGGAGTAACTTGCTAGGTGCTTCACCAAATACCATAAACAATTACACTGCATTCACTGCCCCATGCTTCCTGCAGTGAGGTATGCAGGCTTGCTTAACTTCAAGGGTACGTAGTGGCCCTGAATTTCGCAGTATTAGAGATCTATAGGTGTGTACTGTAACAGTAATTCAAAAGGTAGCTAGCGCTTTGTATCAGTATAGTGGTGTATTTTCATTGGGGAGAGTGTGTCATGGTATCCACTGTCCCCAATGATAAAATGATAGCTATACGAGGCAAGTACCACTGCTGCAGTGCTGATGTATTGGCCCCTGAGCAAGGGCCATGCAGTGCAATTGTGACTCTGTGGGCATGCATTGGTGCACGTGAGCTTGTGTGTGTTTGCATGTGCACATCAAAGTGCCGATATCGCATATGAAAGAGCCGCTATCCACATCAAAGTGACACACCCCTCCTGTTGATTCCGGTTGCCGCCGCATGGGAAAATGCAAACATATCAATGAATCTATTTAGCGCCACGTGAGTGATGTCATCTCATTAATTATTCATGAGGAGAATCACGCGGATTCGAAGGTGAGGCTCTTCCTACCTTAAAGTCAGCCCCCAATTTTTCTTCTTATAGCTACATTGCATTGTCAAAACTATAACCATGTACGAAACAATTAAAACAACCGTATCTTTTTTGCAGGATATTTAAAAAACTCTCCGCTAGCCCATATTTAGGAAGTTAACTCATTCCAAGTCTCCCGCTTTATTTGGTTGCATGAAATAAGCAACTGAAAATGGCAAGAACAAGGCTATATAACTTGCCAAAGGGTATATATGTCAAGCAGATTAAAGCCATTGTTCCTTCATAATAATCCAAACCTCCATAATAATGAACGGCTGAGAACCAGAGTGGTCTAACCTAAAATCAAGAATACACGTGCACAGTGGATTTTCAAAGTATTGGGCATAAGCTCATATATGCACATTTATTACTTTTTTCTGCAAATCCTAAAATTGTAAGCAGCTTCTGAAATATGTTTTAAGAGTTTTCTCAAGTTTGGGAGGGGTCAGTTAAAATTGTGGGCTATACCACTCTGGTTCTCTTGCAGCCCTTCATATATAGGCCAGCATATACATAAATTAATTTATTGGTACCTATAAAATGCAAGGTAATAGTGATCAGCATCCTGGTTTGAATTCTTCTCATGCAGTGTTTAGGTAGGCCATACTTCCAAAATGATTTATCAAACAAGCTATATAGGGATAACTTATCTCAGTTGCAACTGCAATACCGAACTATGCAGTGTTTACTGCATGCAGGAAGCCGATATCAATGGGACTTACATGTACAAGAGCTCAGCATGCATGCACTTCTATATATGATCATTCCAACAATTCAGATACTCCACCAAATACTGTAAACAATTCATTTTGAGCTTCCATTGACATTGGCTTCCTGCAGTATTAGTAAACACAGCATAGTTTGGTGGCTATATAGCTATACTCATGTTCAGATGTGCAAAGATCTTGCACATGCAGGTACTCCATGCAGGTTTAAATTACGCTTCATTTTAACATGAAAATGCATGTAATACAAAACTAAACTAGAAGTCTCTAGCAGAGACATACCCCGCGGTGCATAATTCACAACTTGGACCTGGCAGGACTGCAGACTGGGTTGATGGAGTAGTTGGCAAAGTGTATATCGCTGGCTGTGTCGGGCTGTGTATCCGCACGCAGAGTGTACAGCGCTCGTGTATGCGTATCTGTGGGCGTGACTGATTGCCAATATGAACGCGTGACCAGAGTCTGTATATTCCCGGCCTCTATCGTATTCTAGTTGTGACCGTATTAAAATGGCAGAATGTACCGTTGTTAAATAAGAAAGAGCTGCTGATGCAGCGAATGGAACCGCTTTGGCAATTATCAGGTACACACCCGGACATTTTTTTTTGATTTCAATGTTACTGTCGTGTTTAGCAATCACTTAACCCGGTAAAGCGCGAGAAAACCCCATTTTTGAGGCGACAGACAGACAACAGAAAGACAGACAGACAGATAGACAGACAGACAGACAGAACCGATTGCTTAACCCCGCCGCCGCCTACGCGCCGCGGGGTAAATATTGCATTGTACTGCTGAAGTTGTACACTTTCCCTACTTACTTCTTCTAAATGCCAAAATTAGTATAGCATTTCACAATACATATTAATCACACCGATGGTTATACCATAGATATATATATGTTTGGTTAGCTATGCACTTCAATCTGTGCTTTCATTCTAACAGACATGTAGCCCTATCCTCGGCCTAAAGCACTTCCGGCCTGCCAGACCTGGTCACCAATAATAGTCACTTGGCGCTGCGAGCCTATATACTAGGGGATGCTTTGTTTGCATACAGAAGCTTTTATATGAGTGCCGCTTTGGGTGGTTCATGCATGCACTCTTGCATGGTGGACATTACGTTATTACTTATGCTTCTCAGGCATGTATAGTGGAAAACATGATTCAGAACCCACAACAAAGGGTCTACTTGAACAGTCAGCCTATACAACTTCTTTTGGAGTTGTTATAGGGATAATTATATATGCTGGCACCCAGATTATTCTTACTTGTGTATGTACCTCCCCATGCACAGTGAATTAGGGTCTCATAGCTACCAACCTAACATACACCTGCAGTAAAGCACACAACACAACTATTAGTTTCATAGCTATTAGCTCACAGCAAAAAAAAATAACAAGTTTTGACTGCTTAGTGGTTGCTCTAAGTTTCAAATGTTCGAGCATGTTTGAGTCAGCCCACACACAGCCAAAAAAGTGGAATTTCCTGAAATGCGTTACATGGAACTTGACAGGAAATCTGGCATTTCAGGTATAGGGTAGTATAAATAGGGCAAAATTTCCTTTGAAATTATGAAATTCTGCCCTATCCTATACTACCCTATACCTAAAATATGCCAGACTTCCTGACAGATTTCCTTGTAACGTATTTCAGGAAATTTCATTTTAATTTTTTGCTGTGCCACTATAATAGTTTTCAATTATATAGCTATACATTTCATGTAACTACACACTCATTTGTTGTGAAAATTTACAAATCTGAGTAGGAAGCAGAAACTAACCACCAAGCACATGAAACAACTGAGATGATCAATCAGTGTATGTTTAGAACAATCTTACAACATGCATGAGATGTAATAGTGACGGTCATAGCTACACCATGATTATGCCCATGCATGATTCCTTGCAGTGATGGCTCTTGTCAGTACAGGTTGGCACAGAACCAAAAGGTAGCACGTCATTGTTAAATCATGGTGGTTTACGTATACTTGTTTCAACAAACAGATGAAGCTCCAAACTGCAATGTTTGACTACACTTTCTATAACTTGGAAATGTAGCCAAACAATGAAGTTCTACCGTATGACATAAATGTCCAATTAACCTTATGAGTGTTGTTAATGTTATAAGCATGCATGTGTATATACATTTCTAATGTAGTTACTGCACAAGGCAAACTAAGTCTATACATGTTATGCCCTATCATGTCTTCTAGGGAAAGCCGTTTGAGAAAAGTAGTATATGTGGCAGTGGCATACATTACAAAGCTTAAAGGGTTGGAAGCTAGATAAGACCTATGTACAATTGAGTTTACCTGCATGTGAGGCACCAGCACCAGTTAATATGTAGGGGGTTACCGGGATTAAACCACCACCCACGTGCACTGAAGCACTTTTTGTATGCAGGCAAACTAAGTCTGTACATGTTATGCCCTGGCATGTCTTTTAGGGAAAGCCCCAAATTTGTAGTGTTGATAAAAGTAGTATATGGCATTGCACATGTCTTCACTCCATACATTACAAAGCTTAAAGGGTTGGAAGCTAGATAAGACCTATGTACAATTGAGTTTACGTACCTGCATGTGATTGGTACCAGCACCAGTAAATATGTAGGGGGTTACCGGGATTACAAACACCACCCACGTGCACTGAAGCACTCTTTGTATGCAGGCAAACTAAGTCTGTACATGCATGTTATGCCCTGTCATGTCTTCTATAGAAGGGCTTTCCCTATAGGGAAAGCCCTTTGTAGTGTTGATAAAAGTAGTATATGGCATTGCACATGTCTTCAATCCATACATTATACAAAGCTTAAAGGGTTGGAAGCTAGATAAGACCTATGTACAATTGAGTTTACCTGCATGTGATTGGTACCAGCACCAGTAAATATGTAGGGGTTACCGGGATTACAAACACCACCCACGTGCACTGAAGCACTTTTTGTATGCAAACAAACTATGTCTGTACATGTTATGCCCTATCATGTCTTCTAGGGAAAGCCCTTTGTAGTGTTGATAAAAGTAGTATATGGCATTGCACATGTCTTCATGCACTCCCTACATTACAAAGCTTAAAGGGTTGGAAGCTAGATAAGACCTATGTACAATTGAGTTTACCCGCATGTGATTGGTACCAGCACCAGTAAATATGTAGGGGGTTACCGGCGGGATTACAAACACCACCCACGTGCACTGAAGCACTTTTTGTATGCAAACAAACTAAGTCTGTACATGTTATGCCCTATCATGTCTTCTAGGGAAAGCCCTTTGTAGTGTTGATAAAAGTAGTATATGGCATTGCACATGTCTTCACTCCATACATTACAAAGCTTAAAGGGTTGGAAGCTAGATAAGACCTATGTACCTGCATGTGATTGGCACCAGCACCAGTAAAATATGTATAGGGGGTTACCGGGATTACAAACACCACCCACGTGCACTGAAGCACTTTTTGTATGCAGTTATACATAAGAAACCTCAAAAGCCCCATGTCTGGTTTGGGTCCAAACCACAATACAAACAAAATTAATAATTGAAACTGTCAATTAAACAAAGAGCTTGGGTGGGTATATAAAGCAGGAGAAACTTCTATAAAGCTAGCTATATGCCAGCCTCAAAAGAAGGACATCACTCATCTGTTCAGTCTCCAGAAGATCAACGGCAGAGATGCAAGCAAAAATCCTGCTAGCAATTGGTGTCCTGGTTGGAGTCCTCCTTGGTGCCCAGGCAGCCCTGCCGGTGAGCTTAATATACTCAACACCCCCCCCCCCCCCCCCCCCAAATAGAATGCATGGGCTGATGTTCTTACGTAGCATGAATTAGTAATAAAATATTGTGCAGTGCTAGCCGGTTACTGCATGCATGCACCCATTCTCTCCATACAGCCCAACGGATGTCTTTGCCCACAGGCGTGTTCAGGGCAAATTGATTTATTAAATAAATGGATCTGGTGCGTTTGTGACGGAGGTGTCTTATCACGTCCACACCACTGCTATTGCCCCACTGGATACAACCTGGTCTGTGATGACCCCAAGTGCAGGTGTATAGACTCACCTCACTGAAACAGATCCAGACCCTGTGGCTGACTAAGAAGTGCTATGATATACTGTTAAGTATATAGATGAGTGACTATAATTAACCAAATGCAATTTACTTTATTATGTAGTATTAGAAATAGCCCTGTTTTATGGTGTTTCATCTGTTAGCTACTACTGTTTAGTGTTTATTCTGACTCATATAGTATAGAAGGTAAACAAAATATTTTTGGAAAGCAACAATTATTGAAGTTACCATAAATATTCACTTTTCATTAAAAATTGTTTTTCTGAAAAGAAAAGTACTCATAGGTATTGCTGGTGTAAGTTGTAAATCCCAAGTCAGAGCCTCAGAGGACACAAACAAGAGCAGCTAGAGATTGTATTATCCTGATTGCCATATAAATTCTTCATCCTTGAACCCTTCAAACCAGGAGCCCATAAAACAAGCATGCTACGTATATACAACATTATTTAGAGCAGAGTATTCCCAAAGCCATGTACTACATTTGCTCTGCCTGTCAACACTAACCGATTAGTAGGTGTGGCTAGCAAGCATTCTAATACAGGGTCAAGTCTTGCTTTCAAAGTATCAAATTGGCTACAATTTCTGGCCTTATGGAGCCAAAATGGGAGATATTCAAGGTAATCCTTGCTAGTATGAATCAGACCATGCCCAATAGTCAGGAAACATGATTTGTCAGGGGATCAAAGGTGTTAGTAGGTGTGGCTAGCAAGCATTCTAATACAGGTCAAGTCTTGCTTTCAAAGTATCAAATTGGCTACAATTTGTGGCCTTATTGAGCCATAATGGGAGATATTCAGGACAAACCTTGCTAGTATGAATCAGATCATGCCCAATAGTCAGGAAACAGTTTTGAAAATCACATAGACTGAGGCTTTAGTGTTGACGAGGCAGCAAATGCTCCTATTGTCCTTATTATTCAAGGTAGAAGCAATCTATCCTCTTAGAGCATCAGGCTCAGACATTATGATGGTTAATCTTGCTAATGTGACTCAGACCATCCCAAATAGTCAGGAAATATGATTGGTCAGGGGATGGAAGGTGTTAGTAGGTGTGGCTAGCAAGCATTCTAATACACGGCCAAGTCTTAAGTACCAAATCAGCTACAATTCCTGGCCTTATGGAGCCATAATGGGAGATATTCAGGAAAAATCTTGCTACTATGAATAAGACCATGCCCAATAGTCAGGAAGAGTTTTGGAAATCAAATTCAGGATTTAGAATTGACAAGGCAGCAAAAGCTACCCTTTGTTCCAAAGCAGAAGCAATCTATATATAGCCCCTTAGCGCTCCGGGTTCGGAAGGTGAATCTTGCTACTGTAGTTCAGACAGGTTGCCAGTGACTTATGATCCTAGATAATTTCTACTGTCTCTTTCTGCGTTAATGTTTCTACAGACAAACTTATGGGAGCATACTTTATATCCCGGTATCTAGATCTATGATAGTCTTCCATATTATTACGAACTTCATAAACACAACGGGCTCACCGAATATAATAGTGTTGACCAAGTCTTCTACCCATGCTCTGATGCGCTGCTGGCTCTGCGAGATTCCGTATTGGTGGTGCCTCGGGTGCACATGGTGCCGCGACGTGACTCGAACTCGTGCATTACCGAGGGTAATTACCATAGGGCGTGGCCTATCGGCACTGTACACGTGCTTTCTGTAGGGCATGGCCGATCATACGCGCATATCGCATGCGCACGATCGACATTCGAGGTGTCAGAAGTTATATCAGTCAATCAATCAATCAAATTTTATTAGACTGACATGCCCATTATACGTATATATAATACAGAAGATTACGTACATATAATGGTGCCCAGCCAAGATATGGCTTATAAGTCAGTGAGTCACTATGAGTATAAAAAATCATGACTTATACAAAAAAGAAGAACGTAATTTGAACATTTTATACAATGATTTAGCAATTAAGTTCTGACAATATGATTCATTATTTAATATATACAAAAACTTATTAAAAGGATTTAGGTGCATAAATGACAGGTCCTTTTGAGTGATATAATATAGTAATTTATTTCTTTCAAGTTCGAGTTTATTGCATACCATAATGAAATGAAATTCATCCTCGACTAAATCTGAATTGCAAACCTGACAGACCCGCTGCTCCAGGGGAACCTTAGGAATCCGGTAACGCCCGGTCTCCACCCCCAAAGGCAGACACCCAGCCCGGAGCGAAGCCATCACCCACCTTGGCCCAGGATCAAGTGGGGGCAGGACATAACTGGCAGGAGTGGGTTCAGCCTTAAACAGTTTGTAAAGCTTCAGCTTACCCCCTGATTCTGAGTTTTTCATGACTGGTTTGTTTAAGGTTTCAATCCATTTTTCACTAGCTACCCTAAATATTCTATCCTTAACGAACTGTAATAGCTGATGAAAAGAACTAGCAGGAGGATTGTGCGTGGAATAAAGTTCAGGCAACTGCAAACATGCAAGTAACTTCCTAGCTTGCCAACACCAATTTCTAGTTTTACCATTTTCAGCAAGTCTCATTGACCACATAAATACCTTTTTACTTATCCTATTGGGATCTTGAGAACGGGTTCTTAGCCACCATTTAATAAACTGAAAATTATGTCGGAATCCTGCAGGAATCCAACCCATGTCTCCTTGAAGGGCAACAATGGGATAGCTCCTGCCGACTCCAAGGAAGAATCTCAGGGCATTATTCTGGGTTGCTTCCAATGTATTGTAATGCTCAGATCCCCATACAACTACTATAATCCATAACAGGAGCAACCAAAGTGTCATATAGATATGTATAAGTGTTATAACTAAGTCCACCCAAAGCCTTGGTTTTACTTATTAACTCTTTACCAACCAATGACGCATATATGCGTCATGAGCTCCCATAAGCCCATATGAATTTATATGGGGGTTTTAATACTAGGCGTTAATACTTTGTACAGGCTTTTCTGCTTCTTTAAGCTGTTTCTTATGGTCGGTAAAGGGTTAAACAACCTAATGCACGACGAGCAGCTAAGTTTACTCTGCCAACCATTTCTTTAGGGTCAAGGTATTGATTAATCCACAGTCCTAAGTACTTGTATTCATTACAATATTGTATTTGATTATTCCCACATTTAAAAACAAAGGAAGATTGTGTTCGTCTTTTATGCCTAATGTGCATCACCTTTGTTTTCTGCAAATTAAATTGAATACCGTTCTTTGTGCACCAACTAAATGTCATATCTATGAGGGCTTGTAACTTTTGTGGATTGGAAGCTATTAGAACAATGTCATCTGCAAACGCTAATGCAGGTATCCTAGTATCACCACCACAGTCTATCCCATACTCTGATGCACTGAGGCTAAGCAGCAAATCATTAATGAACAGATTGAACAGTGATGGAGATAGTAAGCAGCCTTGTTTAACTCCATTACTGACATTAAACCAAGGTGTACAACAACCATTTACCTCTACTGCACATTAAAATCCAGCGTACATACACTTAAGGGTATCTAGAAAAGGGCCATGTACTCCATAATGTTGAAGTTTTTGCCAGAGGAGTTTTCTGTCTACACTATCAAAAGCCTTTCGAAAGTCTATAAAGCAACAGAATTAAGGTGTCCTCCCCATTCAACTTCCGATTTAAGGCAATATTGTGAAGAGTGATCATGTGCTCTTGACAGGACCTGTTGGGTCTGAAGCCATTCTGTAGGTCAGAGAGCACTTCATTAGATTCTAACCAAGCTGTTAAGCGTTTGTTCAGGATATATGTGAAAAGCTTCAAGACTGCGCTCTGCAAACTAATGCCACGATAGTTAAGGGGGTTCCGCTTGTTATTCTGTCCAGGCTTAGGGATAGGGAAAATTATAGCTCTTTTCCATGCAGTAGGACATTTTGTAGATATGAAGCAATGGTTGAAAATGATACTAAAAAAGCAATCAGGGCCTCATGATTGAGGTAACTAGGATCCAAACTATCTACCCCAATTGCTTTATGTCTGGGGGCATGTGCAAGAGCAGACTCAACCTCCTCTCTGGTAATTCGTTCATTAAGTTCAGCAGAGTCAATGCCACCCAAGCCCAGATCAAGTTGACACTGTGAGCTGCTAACTGAATGAACATTGTTTAAGAGAGATTTGAAACAAGTATACCACTTATTTAGAACAACCCCCTTATCGGAACTAATGCTCCCATCTTCTAGTTCTATCTCAGCAGGTATGTTTGTAGGCTTGCCTGACTCTGAGATACCTAAGCTTCTTATATCTCGCCAGAACTGTCTTGGCGATCTCTTTTGTTTAAAGAGCAGTTGAAGTCTTTGCGTCCTATTGAACTCCCTCTTCTTCTTCCGAACTAATTTATCAAATCTTTTTTGTGCTGCCACATAAGTTGTTTTGAGTTGTAAATTTCCTTTGTTTTTTAGCCATACTCTACAAGCTTTCTTTAAAACACTCTTAGATTGTTTCAACTCACTATCCCACCACTGCTTACTTTTCCTCATTTTTACAGATTTCCTAGCACCTATAGGCAATTCATTCAATATAATCGAGCAAAAGGTGTCATATATATGGTCGGTGTTTGTTTCAGCAGCTTCACTATCGATACAAGATGACAAATGCGCTATAGATTCTAAAGTCATGGGGTTAGTAAGATAATTATCTGGAACCCTTACTTTATGGAGGCGAGGTGTTGGGTGTATGTGTTAACATGTCTTCTGAAGCTGGGCTAAAACTATTTAATGTTTTGAACTTGTATGCCCACTTTAACAAAGAGTGATCGGATATCAACCTGTCTATATAGGGGTTCCCTGAGGTTGATGATTTCGTCAGTCATATAGTGTATATACTAAAATTAGTAAAGCTATCAAAGTTCCTAGCTGGGACAAGAGCATAGTCGACTACAGATGCACCCTTAGTAGACACACATGTAAATTTATTTGAATTGTCGCCAAATCTTCCGTTTAGCATGCACATGTCGCATTCAATCATAAATTCAATCAAGGAATTTCCATATGAATTACCTGGAGCAGTATCTATGTAGCTTCTAACAGGAAGATTTGCTGGACAGAGTGCTACCTCAGTATCAGACTTATTGCGTTGAAATCACCGCATATCATAAAGGAGTCATAAATCTGCATTTTAAGTACCAGCATTTTTAGGATGTTAAAAAATTCAAAGGCTTTTATCACCTCTGGAGGAATGACTAGGAGGTAAGTAGCATACACATAAGCCAACCGATTCTAGGGAGCAATTATGTATCAGACTAATGCATAGAATATCTTCATATTCTTGGTTTACAACTGTTACTGAGTATGTTTCAAATACAGAATTTTTGATAAGGATGCCTACCCCTCCAGATCCTCTAATAGCATTTCTATGAATTTTCAATCTATTGTGACCAAACCATGTATAACCTTCCACTGAAAGAGCCTCATTCCTTTGTAAATGTGTTTCAACTAAACAAATAACATCAGCATCACTATTTACTATAATTTCAAGCTTAGAATTGCTACCATACCAACCTGCCATATTCCAGTACGCAAACTTAATTTCACTACTTTGGCTAGGACCTTGCTCCACCCTGCAATGTTCCCGTTCCCCACCCACACCCACACCTCGGCGAGGCGACGACCCACTCACGCCCTGGGCATCCACCCCAGGGGCGGAACGCCGAGCATTCCCTTCATCCCTTGGCTGACCTGGATTGGAGGTGTCAGGTGGAACCGCTGGCTGTTCTGGGCTTTTTGTTCTCCTTGCTGGTTCAGAATGTTCCTTGACCGGATCTGAGGGTTGATGAGGGTGGTACAATAGTGGATAGGGTTGATGATGTGATACAAAAACGGGGTGAGGGTATACATGGGGTTGAGTGGGAGGGTGAAAAAATAGGTGTGGATGATGGTGAAACAATGGCTGGGTGTTGTGGTAGGGTCGATGTTTGGGCAGGGCACCTGCAAAAAGAACCCGATCGGGTTTGTGGCTTGGTAAACTTCCACGCCTTGCTGAGTTTGCTCCAATTGGCTGAAATATCAGCGACAGTGGCCTCATCTGCTAGGACTGTGAAATAGTGCCAAGTGGCAGACAATCAACGAAAGAGATCCGACAGTGAACCTGCTATCTGATTGGTCAGACCATACCATTGACGTAATTTTTTCATGACGTTTTACAAAGCTTGAATCTGATTGGCTCGCAATGTGCACTGCGAGACAGACAAAATCATTACGGCGTCTGTACCAGACCCTCCGTTTAACGCGAGGGGCGGGGTCCCCCAGACTATACAAGCACCGCGTTTCTGGAACACTTAATCATCGAGGACTTCTCTTGAATACTTGAAGAACTTTAAGAAGAACTGAATCTGTGGTGCTACGTTAGAAGTAAGGAGCATGTGCCAGTATTAAATTGGAAGTAGAGTGAAAGTTTGTCCGCAACTCAAAGTAGCAATACAGGTGGGCAGTAATGTATGTATATAGGTCTAACTGGACTGTGTATGGTTTTATTGCTAAAGTGTAGGTCTATATAATGATACTTTAGGCTATGCTCACACCCAGGGAAAGGCTTTCATGTAGCGAGATTTCCACTTTTGTGTTCTGTCGCAAAAGTCCCCACTCTTTATGTTGAATTATTTTGCTTAGAGCTCAACTTAAGGAAAGCTTCCTGGATCCTCCAAGAGTCCTAGAGCAGAAGATGTACCACCAGAACAAACTCCTGAAACCCTCCGCAAAGAAAAGGTGAACCTGTTTAAATGTTGTTTGTCATGGGTAGTAGTAGTTCGCATGGGAGTTTCTCACTCTTACTCCCTTCCTCTTCTCAGATTTATTGTTTACAGGGTGACGCAAAGGTTATCCCTCCTGTTCAGACTACCAAACAGTCGGGAAGCAGGTGTGATCTCTATCGAACGAACGTCAACCTTCCTAAACAGCTAGCTACCAAAGGTGAGTGTGCATATCTGAGTCTAGGAGTACGGTTTTGTGTACATGTATTCCCCCGCCCAACTGTGATCACTGTCCTAGTTAGCCTCGTACCTAGGTGCATTAAATGGGGAAAAGTGCGCCTGGTATCCGCTGTTTGGAATGTCTTATAGCCCTGGACAGGTAATGAAATGCAGTGAATACTCTGTCTAATACGTAGCTGCTATATAGCTTGAACTTGGCCTGTGAACTGCTACTATTAAATACGTTCAGGGGACAGCATTATAAACATTTTTTTTAAAGTGGGGTCCTCTGACTGGGACCAACTCAACAAAAAAAAAGGGTCCCAGTCTGGACCCTTCCAAAAATTGTGTCGGTTGGGCTAGCCATTATACTCTAGGAGTTGAATGTGGCTGCCAGTTTATTCTCCAGAGTGTGCCTGTAGTACTCTCTTGCTGCTTTTATAGGACAACTTGTTGCAAACCGCTTGTGGGTTTTGACCAAAGAAGCATATTCATGTTTATATTTCTAATTTTCAAACATGAATATTCTAAAGCTGGACAATATTCTCACAGTCCAATTAGGAAAGTGTTGATTGGTGCCAGTGTATATAGTCTGGGACCAAGACAGTACAACCTTACAGTGCTCATGGATGTATCTTGTGGTGTGTATAGTCTACTTTCCCTCTTTGCAGACTGTAGTCTGGACCCTATCTAGGGCCAATGGTGGGTCATTAATGACTAGTTGTTTTGTTGGTACAGGCACTGTCGGAGTACGAGCTGCGAATACAGCGACAGGTTCGTGAGAACCAAGAAATGATGAAGACACTTGGATTGGTAAGTATTGCTAGCATGTCTTCCTGTACCCGTCCCTCCATTAAAGTTGACCGATACTTCTTCTATTTAGGGCTGACCAGTTTGTGAGCAAACAATCAGATCCGGAGGATGACGACGCCTCTCTGCTCAGGTAGGCAGTACAATGAAGTGGAGACAAAGTGACTCCATGCCGGACAGTTGTTCTAATTATTGCCTAGACATGCACTTCATAATTCTGTGTAGTGCACATGTAAAAAGCGTTGTGTGTGTGCTCACTGCTGTTTGCCACATTGGCCTTTCTGGGGAAGACCCTTCAAATTTAGCATACTGTTGGGCACAGACACCTGGGCACAATGATTTTCTTCTAGTTCCTGAATTCAGATTTGTCACCCTATATTAGGTTCCAGCTGCGTCGGGTGAAGATTTTGAAGATGACTATGAGAATGATGATGTAAGCTATGTATAGAAATGAGGACTAACTTCACACTGTGTATCTACTGTGACACCACCAATTTAGCTTTATTTTTGGCCAGGAAATAGGCCACTACACTTGTAGCTCTGGGCCACCGTAAGGTCTAAGTGGCTAGACAAACTGCTTGGAGAAAGCTTAATTAGGTGCGTCCATTCTTTCTGCAGAGTGGTGGCAGTGATGACGATGTTGAATCAGAGGGTGATGCGGCAGTCAGTGCTGAGGTGTATTTGCCTGTGGATGAGCAGAGAGCTGGAGTAGCCGTTGGTTTTCTACAGTGGAGTTGTTCAAATGTTCTCCTGTGAAGAACTCTGACTCGTCTTAAAAATGAGGTGCTATGTAGCTGGACATGTATATGCAGGCCCACATACATGCATGCATGCTTTTATGTTTTTGTTTATATTGTCAGTCGCATCACCTTATTGTAATTTCTTGTGATTTCATGCACCCATCTTATATTAAATTTGAAGACAGCACACCTGGAACAGTATGAATGTTGATGTAACCGTTTATAGCATGCTGAGGCAACACGTACGTGCGTCAATATAACCGCTTGTCGCATGCTGAGGCAACACGTACGTGCGTCAATATAACCGCTTGTCGCATGCTGAGGCAACACGTACGTGCGTCGATATAACCGCTTGTCGCATGCTGAGGCAACACGTACGTGCGTCGATATAACCGCTTGTCGCGTGCTGAGACAACACAGGACGCGTGTCGATAATCGACACGCGTCACCCCGTGCCATTTTCTGGGACAAACGAACAACACGCGAACGTGGGTTGTTCCGACTCGGCATTTTTTGCAGTGATATAACTTGCCAAAGGGTATATATGTCAAGCAGATTAAAGCCATTGTTCCTTCATAATAATCCAAACCTCCATAATAATGAACGGCTGAGAACCAGAGTGGTCTAACCTAAAATCAAGAATACACGTGCACAGTGGATTTTCAAAGTATTGGGCATAAGCTCATATATGCACATTTATTACTTTTTTCTGCAAATCCTAAAATTGTAAGCAGCTTCTGAAATATGTTTTAAGAGTTTTCTCAAGTTTGGGAGGGGTCAGTTAAAATTGTGGGCTATACCACTCTGGTTCTCTTGCAGCCCTTCATATATAGGCCAGTATATACATAAATTAATTTATTGGTACCTATAAAATGCAAGGTAATAGTGATCAGCATCCTGGTTGGAATTCTTCTCATGCAGTGTTTAGGCAGGCCATATTTCCAAAATGATTTATCAAACAAGCTATATAGGGATAACTTATCTCAGTTGCAACTGCAATACCGAACTATGCAGTGTTTACTGCATGCAGGAAGCCGATATCAATGGGACTTACATGTACAAGAGCTCAGCATGCATGCACTTCTATATATGATCATTCCAACAATTCAGATACTCCACCAAATACTGTAAACAATTCATTTTGAGCTTCCATTGACATTGGCTTCCTGCAGTATTAGTAAACACAGCATAGTTTGGTGGCTATATAGCTATACTCATGTTCAGATGTGCAAAGATCTTGCACATGCAGGTACTCCATGCAGGTTTAAATTACGCTTCATTTTAACATGAAAATGCATGTAATACAAAACTAAAATATTGCATTGTACTGCTGAAGTTGTACACTTTCTCTACTTATTTCTTCTAAATGCCAAAATTAGTATAGCATTTCACAATACATAATCACACCGATGGTTATACCATATAGATATATTATGTTTGGTTAGTTATATGCACTTCAATCTGTGCTTTCATTCTAACAGACATGTAGCCCTATCCTCGGCCTAAAGCATGCACTTCCGGCCTGCCAGACCTGGTTACCAATAATAGTCACTTGGCGCTGCGAGCCTATATACTAGGGGATGCTTTGTTTGCATACAGGAGCTTTTATATGAGTGCCGCTTTGGGTGGTTCATGCATGCACTCTTGCATGGTGGACATTACACCATTACTTATGCTTCTCAGGCATATAGTGGAAAACATGATTCAGAACCCACAACAAAGGGTCTACTTGAACAGTCAGCCCATACAACTTCTTTTGGAGTTGTTACAGGAATAATTATATACGTTGGCACCCAGATTATTCTAACTTGTGTATGTACCTCTGGACCTCACAGTGAATTAGGGTCTCATAGCTACCAACCTAACCATAGATAATACAAAATCACACCGATGGTTATACCATATAGATATATTATGTTTGGTTAGCTATATGCACTTCAATCTGTGCTTTCATTCTAACAGACATGCATGTAGCCCTATCCACGGCCTAAAGCATGCACTTCCGGCCTGCCAGACCTGGTCACCAATAATAGTCACTTGGCGCTGCGAGCCTATATACTAGGGGATGCTTTGTTTGCATACAGGAGCTTTTATATGAGTGCCGCTTTGGGTGGTTCATGCACGCACTCTTGCATGGTGGACATTACGTTATTACTTATGCTTCTCAGGCATGTAGTGGAAAACATGATTCAGAACCCACAACAAAGGGTCTACTTGAACAGTCAGCCTATACAACTTCTTTTGGAGTTGTTATAGGGATAATTATATATGCTGGCACCCAGATTATTCTTACTTGTGTATGTACCTCCCCACAGTGAATTAGGGTCTCATAGCTACCAACCTAACCATAGATAATACAAAATCACACCGATGGTTATACCATATAGATATATTATGTTTGGTTAGCTATATGCACTTCACTCTGTGCTTTCATTCTAACAGACATGCATGTAGCCCTATCCTCGGCCTAAAGCATGCACTTCCGGCCTGCCAGACCTGGTCACCAATAATAGTCACTTGGCGCTGCGAGCCTATATACTAGGGGATGCTTTGTTTGCATACAGGAACTTTTATATGAGTGCCGCTTTGGGTGGTTCATGCACGCACTCTTGCATGGTGGACATTACGTTATTATACTTATGCTTCTCAGGCATGTAGTGGAAAACATGATTCAGAACCCACAACAAAGGGTCTACTTGAACAGTCAGCCTATACAACTTCTTTTGGAGTTGTTATAGGGATAATTATATATGCTGGCACCCAGATTATTCTTACTTGTGTATGTACCTCCCCATGCACAGTGAATTAGGGTCTCATAGCTACCAACCTAACATACACCTGCAGTAAAGCACACAACACAACTATTAGTTTCATAGCTATTAGCTCACAGCAAAAAAAAATAACAAGTTTTGACTGCTTAGTGGTTGCTCTAAGTTTGAGCATGTTTGAGTCAGCCCACACACAGCCAAAAAAGTGGAATTTCCTGAAATGCGTTACATGGAACTTGACAGGAAATCTGGCATTTCAGGTATAGGGTAGTATAAATAGGGCAAAATTTCCTTTGAAATTATGAAATTCTGCCCTATCCTATACTACCCTATACCTAAAATATGCCAGACTTCCTGACAGATTTCCTTGTAACGTATTTCAGGAAATTTCACTTTAATTTTTTGCTGTGCCACTATAGTTTTCATTTATATAGCTATATATTTCATGTAACTACACACTCATTTGTTGTGAAAATTTACAAATCTGAGTAGGAAGCAGAAACTAACCACCAAGCACATGAAACAACTGTATGTATCTTTTTTGTATTCTGGCAAGGGAGATAATCAATAGGCTAAGCTTTGTGTGTTACTCATGCAGATGTGCAAAGCAGGCACTCCAGGTTTACACTTCCCTTGAATGTGAACCTTAAAAAAATCACAATCACATGCCAGAGATATCAGCCTTGATCATTGTGGCCAGACTGTTCTTTGGCAGGTATATAAGGCAGAGCAAGTAGAGGATACTAATCAGTATTAACAATCAGTAGAGCTAGAGTTGAATTGTCTCATCTTCCATATGCATGCAACTAATGAATGTAACAATTCGTTCATTTAGCACATTTTTTTTACGCAACTGAGATGATCAATCGGTGTATGTTTAGAACAATCTTACAACATGCATGAGATATAATAGTGACGGTCATAGCTACACCATGATTATGCCCATGCATGATTCCTTGCAGCGATGGCTCATGTCAGTACAGGTTGGCACAGAACCAAAAGGTAGCACGTCATTGTTAAATCATGGCGGTTTACGTATACTTGTTTCAACAAACAGATGAAACTCCAAACTACAATGTTTGACTACACTTTCTATAACTTGGAAATGTAGCCAAACAATGAAGTTCTACCGTATGACATAAATGTCCAATTAACCTTATGAGTGTTGTTAATGTTATAAGCATGCATGTGTATATACATTTCTAATGTATAGTTACTGCACAAGGCAAACTAAGTCTATACATGTTATGCCCTATCATGTCTTCTAGGGAAAGCCGTTTGAGAAAAGTAGTATATGTGGCAGTGGCATACATTACAAAGCTTAAAGGGTTGGAAGCTAGATAAGACCTATGTACAATTGAGTTTACCTGCATGTGATTGGCACCAGCACCAGTTAATATGTAGGGGGTGACCGGGATTACAACCACCCACGTGCACTGAAGCACTTTTTGTATGCAAGCAAACTAAGTCTGTACATGTTATGCCCTGTCATGTCTTTTAGGGAAAGCCCTTTGTAGTGTTGATAAAAGTAGTATATATGGCATTGCACATGTCTTCACTCCATACATTACAAAGCTTAAAGGGTTGGAAGCTAGATAAGACCTATGTACAATTGAGTTTACGTACCTGCATGTGATTGGTACCAGCACCAGTAAATATGTAGGGGGTTACCGGGATTACAAACACCACCCACGTGCACTGAAGCACTTTTTGTATGCAGGCAAACTATAAGTCTGTACATGTTATGCCCTGTCATATCTTCTAGGGAAAGCCCTTTGTAGTGTTGATAAAAGTAGTATATGGCATTGCACATGTCTTCACTCCATACATTACAAAGCTTAAAGGGTTGGAAGCTAGATAAGACCTATGTACAATTGAGTTTACCTGCATGTGATTGGTACCAGTACCAGTAAATATGTAGGGGGTTACCGGCGAGATTACAAACACCACCCACGTGCACTGAAGCACTTTTTGTATGCAACAAACTATAAGTCTGTACATGTTATGCATAACCCTATCATGTCTTCTAGGGAAAGCCCATTGTAGTGTTGATAAAAGTAGTATATGCATGGCATTGCACATGTCTTCACTCCATACATTACAAAGCTTAAAGGGTTGGAAGCTAGATAAGACCTATGTACAATTGAGTTTACCTGCATGTGATTGGCACCAGCACCAGTTAATATGTAGGGGGTGACCGGGATTACAAACACCACCCACGTGCACTGAAGCACTTTTTGTATGCAGGCAACTAAGTCTGTACATGTTATGCCCTGTCATGTCTTTTAGGGAAAGCCCTTTGTAGTGTTGATAAAAGTAGTATATGGCATTGCACATGTCTTCACTCCATACATTACAAAGCTTAAAGGGTTGGAAGCTAGATAAGACCTATGTACAATTGAGTTTACCTGCATGTGATTGGCACCAGCACCAGTTAATATGTAGGGGGTGACCGGGATTACAAACACCACCCACGTGCACTGAAGCACTTTTTGTATGCAGGCAACTAAGTCTGTACATGTTATGCCCTGTCATGTCTTTTAGGGAAAGCCCTTTGTAGTGTTGATAAAAGTAGTATATGGCATTGCACATGTCTTCACTCCATACATTACAAAGCTTAAAGGGTTGGAAGCTAGATAAGACCTATGTACAATTGAGTTTACGTACCTGCATGTGATTGGTACCAGCACCAGTAAATATTTAGGGGGTTACCGGTATTACAAACACCACCCACGTGCACTGAAGCACTTTTTGTATGCAGGCAAACTAAGTCTGTACATGTTATGCCCTGTCATGTCTTCTAGGGAAAGCCCTTTGTAGTGTTGATAAAAGTAGTATATGGCATTGCACATGTCTTCACTCCATACATTACAAAGCTTAAAGGGTTGGAAGCTAGATAAGACCTATGTACAATTGAGTTTACGTACCTGCATGTGATTGGTACCAGCACCAGTAAATATGTAGGGGGTTACCGGGATTACAAACACCACCCACGTGCACTGAAGCACTTTTTGTATGCAAACAAACTAAGTCTGTACATGTTATGCCCTATCATGTCTTCTAGGGAAAGCCCTTTGTAGTGTTGATAAAAGTAGTATATGGCATTGCACATGTCTTCACTCCATACATTACAAAGCTTAAAGGTTTGGAAGCTAGATAAGACCTATGTACCTGCATGTGATTGGCACCAGCACCAATAAATATGTATAGGGGGTTACCGGGATTACAAACACCACCCACGTGCACTGAAGCACTTTTTATATGCAGTTATACATAAGAAACCTCAAAAGCCCCATGTCTGGTTTGGGTCCAAACCACAACTAGAATCCAATACAAAGAAGCAGGGAAACTGTCAATTAAACAAAGAGCTTGGGTGGGTATATAAAGCAGGAGAAACTTCTATAAAGCTAGCTATATGCCAGCCTCAAAAGAAAGACATCTGATTCACTCATCTGTTCAGTCTCCAGAAGATCAACGGCAGAGATGCAAGCAAAAATCCTGCTAGCAATTGGTGTCCTGGTTGGAGTCCTCCTTGGTGCCCAGGCAGCCCTGACGGTGAGCTTAATATATACTCAACCCCCCCACAAATAGAATGCATGGGCTGATGTTCTTACGTAGCATGAATTAGTAATAAAATATTGTGCAGTGCTAGCCGGTTACTGCATACATGCACCCATTCTCTCCATACAGCCCAACGGATGTCTTTGCCCACATGCGTGTTTAGGGAAAATTGATTTATTAAATAAATGGGTCAGGTGCGTTTGTGACGGAGGTATCTTATCATGTCCACACCACTGCTATTGCCCCACTGGATACAACCTGGTCTGTGATGACACCAAGTGCAGGTGTATAGACCCACCGGTACCTCACTGAAACAGATCCAGACCCTATGGCTGACTAAGAAGTGCTGCTGTTAAGTATAGATGAGTGACTGTACAGCATTATAATTAACCAAATGCAATTTACTTTTTTGCGTAGTATTAGAAATAGCCCTGTTTTATGGTGTTTCATCTGTTAGCTACTACTGTTTAGTGTTTATTCTGACTCATATAGCATAGAAGGTAAACAAAATATTTTTGGAAAGCAACAATTATTGAAGTTACCATAAATATTCACTTTTCATTGAAAAATTGTTTTTCTGAAAAGAAAAGTACTCATAGGTATTGCTGGTGTAGTTTGTAAACCCCAAGTCAGAGCTTCAGAGGACACAAACAAGAGCAGCTAGAGATTGTATTATCCGGATTACCATATAAATTCTTCATCCTTGAACCCTTCAAACCAGGAGCCCATAAAACAAGCGTGCTACGTATATACACCATTATTTAGAGCAGAGTACTCGAGTACTCCCAAAGCCATGTACTACACTTGCTCTGCCTGTCAACACTAACTGATGAGTGTTATCGGATAAGTTGTACAATAACTGTTCTTTGCAAGCCCGCTGCTTTGGTTGCATGGACCGCGCACAGGTGCAGTCAGCACCAGGCAAAGTAACCACCAGGCAAAGTAACTGCCAAATGCACTTGTGCGCATGCGTAGCTCCTCGTAAATTAACGCTAAAAGAGGTTACCCCAACCGGAAGTGGAGAAATAATATTATTACAAAAAATCATTACTGTTTTGACGCTTATAGCTCAATAACGCGGCAATGGAAGGCCACAAAAACTATGCATGCTAGAGTATGAAGACTGGAGAAAGCCCAGAAACAAGATTCAGTCAATGTGTGCAGTCTTTCTACCGTACAGGTTCTATATCACTGACCAGCTCGAAACACATTCGTGGTAAATCCCTCCGAATCCAAGAGAAAGATACAGCTTAAAGCCACGGTTGTATCTGTAGGTTTATAGGGTACACGCCCAGACATTGAGAATGAAGACTTATCGCCCTTTGTTTAATAGAGAGAAAAGTCGGCTCTGTGCGTTCCCGAGGTAGATCTTCTTTCTCTGGACATGCAGGCTCTTTGGAAGGTATAGTGTAATACTAAAAACTGCGAATCAGACCTACAAGTAACTCGAGAGCCCTAGGATTTACCGCGACAGATTCTGCACTCTGTGCACTATTACGCCCTGGCTATACCGTATCGGATGATGTGGGCCGGCGACATTATCACATCCGGTTACGCTTATTCCCAATGAAGTACATATAACCTCTGGCCCGTGGCGGTATATCAGTGCGCGGTGCAAGAACCTGCAGAAAACAGGGTCTTACTTACTTATTTGATCGTGTTTGCCGAAGTGAAAAAGGGATCTGTCGTAGCTGAGAACTTGGCCGGCGAGGGTATGTATAATGATTCGTGTTTTGATGCATGCTTAGTCAACTGGGTAATCTGCATGTATGAAAATACCTTCTACCTACATCTATGGTGTCACATCTATAGGCCAAATGCAATACATGTAGCAAAATTTTATAGCGAAACTATTGAAAGGACATCACCTTGGTAATTAACGCAAGAGAGCAATTATAATAGGTGGGTGAGTTTTGCATACAAGACTCAAATTATAGGCATATGGCACCTTTTGAACAAGTGCATAGAGCTAAGACTGCCACAGTATTCAACGTATGCATGTATTAGTTACAGACAATCACTATTAGTATTAACAGTGTGGTATTAAACGAGCACTGATATGATCTTGTAATCAATAAGATAGAGAAGCCACTACTAATCGTAGTTGGCCAAAGTTGCAGTATTATATGTACGGAAGCATGCAATGTATGCTTGGGACTTGGGAGGTGATCGAGGTATGGTTAGTTTAAAACTATGCCATGCAAGCTAATACTAATATGTATACTAGCTTGAAAAATATTATTGTGAGTGTGCATGTATGTGTATAGGCTTTGAGTAGATTCCAGTTGTGAGAGTACATGGGAAGCTGAGTACAGGTGTGTGCTCTGTGGTCTAGGGTAGGGTATCATGTGAATGTGAGAATACATGGGGAACTCCCGGGGAAAGTCCAAAAGTTAGGGTGCAGTACCAACTCAGATAGTGACTGTAATAATGTTATCATGTCTTGTGCCCACAAACAATGTAAAGGTGGAGGCATGAGATTCACTAGTCTGTCAGTAGTCATAATAAATGTGAGAATACGTGGGGAACTCCCAGGGAAAGTCCAAAAGTTAGGGTGCAGTACCAACTCAGATAGCGACTTTAATAATGTTATCATGTCTTGTGCCCACAAACAATGTAAAGGTGGAGGCATGAGATTCACTAGTCTGTCTGCAGTGCTCATGCATACTGGCTTGGAAGGCATTGGCAGCTGTACGCATTTTACGCATGCATGTGGTTGAAGAAATTCACATCTAGGCTTGTAGAAATTCACATCTAGGCCGAGAACCATACATACATTCAGTGGGGTTCGCTCAGGCTCACCCCAATTATACTCTGGTGTAAGTTGTTTGCAGTAATGGAAATTTAATGTAAATTACCATGGCAACCACTTTTCCCCACGCTTATAGCACTCAAAGGAGGCCACATACAGGGATCATTGCTATACCAATGTACATTAAATCAGTTAAAGGTCAGTTCACCTCAGACTTTAAATTCCCCTCTCCCAAATTGACCTTTAACTATTACTTATAGAGCAATCTCCAGTGATAAGCTTTAGATGCCCTTTTCTGAAGGAGGTAATCACTGCTTGACTCAGACTAATTACTACTCTAGCCTTTTTACTGTCCATGCACAATGCACCAGATATAATTTTGGAAGGTCTAAGGTGCAATAGTATATGGTTTTAGTGTTTTGTCAATGTATCCTATGCAGGAAGATGGTCTAAGCCTTTTGGTTGTTGGATGCTCATGTGCAATGGCAGAGTCTCCTCCCTCATTCCAGCAGGACACTGATCCTACTGAGTGTGATGAAGTAAAGAGAAAGCTATGTAAACCATGTTCTGTTGGACACTCTCAAATGGTTCCAGCAGCCCTTCAGTTTCAAGTTGACACATCTGAACTAACTTTAGTAGAAAAAGTTGAGATGGTTAAAAAAATGAATTTTGAGGCTGCCGATATCTTCATATTGATGCACAGGATTAAAGAAGGTGAGAAATTAGTGATTGTAAAGGCAACTAATCAAAGTACATACTTGTAGTCAAAGTACAAAAGGTTCTTTAATTGTTTACATGATTTCAGTTGCAGAACGTCTGTTTTTTAGTCGTCAGCTTTTATACTACTCCTGGCCATGTCACTCCATTTACTGACACATTTTCTGACCCTGTTCGGTTTATTCTTACAAGCTAGTACATATCTCGCACATATGCAAGAAGTGGATACCAGACCTTTTCTTTTAGGGTGGGAGGGGCCTGGGTATGTGGCTATTGTGCAAGGGACTTTATTTGCAAGCTAATTTTATTTGCACTAAATGGAATAGAATTTCTTTCTGGTAGATTAGAGCATGCATTGTAGTGGTTTAGTGAATCTATGGAGTTATGTATGGCAGCTTTGAAAGAAGCCAGTTTTTTTCCAATTTCTTGTGTTAAATTGGATTTTGCTAATAATAAAGACTGCAGTGAGTTTGGCCTGACCTGAAAACAGAAAGTAAACTGAAAGTGAATACCAAACCCCTAATCACTTATAGACATCTCACTCATTGTCTGCTGCCTAATTACTGAGTCAGCACTTAGTTGTGCAAAACACACTATACTAAGCTACATGTCACAGTGGTACATTTGCAAGGTCGACAACTATGTTACATGTGTATGAACCATGATTGATGCTGCTAATATTTAAAAAGGTATGCATGTAAACTCAAAACACACTTTACCTATTTTTGCACATTAGGAAATGATAATGCTGAACCTTGTAAAGATTCTCTGTCAGAGACTGAGTACCCAAGGACCTGTGAAGTGAGTATACTATGCATTAGTTCTTAATTAATGTACATTACCATGGCAACCACTTTTTCCCACGCTTATAGCACTCAAAGGAGGCCACATACAGGGATCATTGCTATACCAATGTACATTAAATCAGTTAAAGGTCAGTTTGGGTGAGGGGTTACACTCCTCCACTTCCCCTCAGACTTTAAATTCCCCTCACCCAAACTGACCTTTAACCATTACATAGATAGTATTAGTGGGTGATGTAAGTGTACTAATAAACCCTGTTGGCATTGTTAGTATGGCTTCCCAGGGTATTGGTTTTGTTTTCATTGGATGGAGTTTCCCAAAATATGGGTATAACTTCTGTGGCTGCATCAGCCTTGTTGAAAGCTATTACCTATCAAAATTGAAAGCTACTTATTTGAAAGTAACTAGTCATCAAATGTTGTGTAAGTGGCAAGAGCTCCCTCCAGAGTGCTCATGAATCACTCCTGAACCAATTTGAGTTCTTTTAAAATGCTATGCTATGAGAATTTTTTTTACAATGGAAGCCTCAGACAAAGGAATGTGTTTATCCACTATTGGAAAAAAATTTCTACAGTCCCAAAACACGCCAAGCAGTATCCCACAATGCGATCATCATTGACCATACACATGAGTGTAAACCAGAGATGTGAAATTATATCTTCCATAATAACAAGTTTGAATTTTTGTACCTGATAAACAGCTGGGAATTTTTCGAGTGTGAAACACCCATAGTACAAAGCAGTAGCAGGTTGACCAGGCCAAGCTAACTGTAACTGTAGAATCACCTCTGTCTAGACTGATAAGACTGGGAACTCCCACCACACAGTGTTATGTTACATGCACTACATATCCTGCTATGACAAGGGCCCCAGTGTAGATCCTTATAGTGATTAGACTGTAGTAACAGCAGCAGCAGCAGCAGCAGCAGTGTACTAGCCAATGAAATAAGGACTATAATGTAAGATAGAGCACCCACGTGCACGTGCACAAACGTATGCCTAGCAACCCCGGTGACTTAGTAACGCATAAATATAAAATCCTTCTGCCATTGCCATGCTCACAGTTGTATCAATATTCTGCATGGAGAGCAGTACGCAGTAGCCTTGTGAAAGTCAGTGGATGGTGCAGAAGAGCTTGCTCAGGGCTGTTAAGGCAAGCTCACGTACGATCGCCCTTAGTTGAGATAACGCACGCCGCTGGTTGCCATAGTTCTACAGTAAATTGTAACTGTATACCACCAGTTATGATAACACAGACAAATTTTAGTCACAACACGCTTTGTAGTTGCCACAATTAGTGTGGGTGCTAAATGAGTAATGCAATCATTACCGGATACTCCGCCCAGTTTAGCCACATGGAGGCAAGCAATGGCCGGCTGAAATGACCGACCTGAGGTTTTCAGCTTATGCGGAAGGTCAAGCCTCTTTAGTCAGAGGCAGAAATGGTCCTATTCGAATCGTCTGGAGCTACTCTTTTCAAATCCGGGTGGAAGTTGGGTACCACAGGTAAGGTCAGTGACTGACTGATACAGAAGTACCGTAAATAACGTTAAAAATGCTGTTCAACACGCTACTTTCGAGTCTATGCATTGTACTTTACTAGCAGTGCATAGTTTCCAGCTGGATTCGTTTGAAGCAGACGAAGAGCATTCCAGCAATACCAAAAACGTATAGATTTGGTAGGCTTTAACCTTCCGCATTTGACAAAGACTGGAAACAGCATGTAGATCTGTATACCGTGTTCATGTAACGCCGTATACGAGCCGTAGGCGTGGCTGATCGTCATAGTAGTTACACGAAATATGGTGCTGACAAAGTGATATCCTCCTGAAGGCCAGTTGTTTTGATATCCATAGCTTCTCCAGTAGTTATTATTGTTGCGACTAGCTTGCTCGCACTAATACACAATCATGTCTTGTGAACAAGCACGTGTTAGTCCCACCTCATTTGCTGATTCGGGTCGTTTCAAGAAACTTTCTATAATCAGATCCCACCCTGCTTTCTATGACAGTGACCACGGTATTGTAGCTACCTTCCTAATTTCTGCAATCTCATATTATTGTGACCCTGGTGGATTTAATTACACAAAATTAACTAACTGCTTTCTATGACAGTGACCACAATATACTATAGCTACCTTCCTAATTTCTGCAATCTCATATTGTGACCTACACACAATTAACTAACTGCCACCACATGCAATGCCTGTCTATGAAGCTGCACAAAGCATATTTCGCGTGCGTATTCCTAGTATATTACTCTGGCTAGAGTCACTCTCAAAAACCCAATCAACTTACAGGAGTTAGGCAAGCGTTTGTAGCTACTAATAGCCGTGGCAGTATTCTATAAAACGGTCTTTGCCAGATTGATATGCCAAGATATTTCTGTGTGTATTCCCATGTAGGTTATTCTGAAGTGGTTGCAGCAACTCCTCAGCTCCTTTCCTTCAACGTACATACGACTGGATAGCTGCATTTTAAAAACTCTGGAACACCTCAGAGACAATGACTTTCTCATCAGCGTGTTTGGCCGGTTCAACTCGGGGAAAAGCACACTCCTCAATGCTGTTCTGGCAAGCAAGTATGTAAGATAGCAATGCACCTGTAATATTTACCCCGCGGCGCGTAGGCGGCGACGGGGTTAAGCAATCGGTTCTGTCTGTCTGTCTGTCTGTCTGTCTGTCTTTCTGTTGTCTGTCTGTCACCTCAAAAATGGGGTTTTCTCGCGCTTTACCGAGTTAAGCTATTGCTAAACACGACAGTAACATTGAAATCAAAAAAAAAATGTCCGGGTGTGTACCTGATAGTTGCCAAAGCGGTTCCATTCGCTGCATCTGCAGCTCTTTCTTATTTAACAACGGTACATTCTGCCATTTTAACACGGTCACAACTAGAATACGAGAATATACGGACTCTGGTCACGTGTTCATATTGGCAATCAGTCACGCCCACAGATACGCATACACGAGCGCTATACACTCTGCGTGCGGATACACAGCCAGCGATATACACTTTACCAACTAAGCTTACTCCATCGACCCAGTCTGCAGTCCTGCCAGGTCCAAGTTGTGAATTATGCACCGCGGGGTATGTCTCTGCTAGAGACTTCTAGTTTCCTAGAGGAGTTGTTTGTGTTCTTGTTTTTCGGCTAATGAACATTACAAGCATTCAACAGTTTTTTCTACTGAAGGGAATAGCTGCAAGATTTACTGCTCAGTAGATCTTGAAGCTATTCCCAAGAACACTCTAAACACCACCATACTTTTCAGAGACATCTCTTTATCACTCAGACAATATTGTGTGAATATATACTAATTTTGCATTGCTGAGCTCAGAAACTGCTATGTACTTATGTATACTGAAGCCTCAGCTTTTTACGCTATAGCAGCTGCTATGTTTTCTGCAGAGGTCTCCTACTGTAGAAGGTGCAGCGTCACGCCAGAGTTGTAGCTGGTCATGCCTAAGCCTCCTGAGTTTGGCTGTTTCTGCAGGCTATGGCTACTCACACACAACCCAGACATTAATTGTTTGAGATTATGTGGGCTGGGTAAAGTTCACCCCTTTGTTCAGGAGTAAAATATTGCGTAGCTGCATGCTAAAATAGTGAAAATTAAACAACTGAATATTTACTGTGGTGTTTTCATTTTCTACTATTTTCCTCACTAAAACTGAAAGTGGGAAATCATTTTATTTTTAACACAAGCATTGTACTTATAATTATACCGAAAATGTGGTTGAAATTACTTCTGGCATAGTTATTACAGTGCTCAGATAGTTTGGCTACTGGAGTTGCATCAGACAAGTTTCATACTGTGATAATAGGGAACAATGTTCTGCTGATTGTAGTACCTTACATGGCTATCATAGTATGATAGATTGTGTCACATGTCGAAGGTCTGTAGCAACAGTTAAGCAAAAACCATGACTAGTGACAGTACCTGTACTACACAGATTATATAGCGGAAAATACAACTTCGATAAACTACAATACATTTGACCTATATTATACTCAAGTGGGCAGATAGTCACGCTGTTTATGGTCTGTTTTGGGAACTGCAGTAAGAAAAAGGTTAGCCTCGTACCCAGGCCCGCGACTTTTTCGGTTGCACGAAGGAAAGTCACAGGGCCTGGTAACTAAAGTCACGTGATCAACTTACGTCATAATCCACTTCGAAAGACGGCTGCGTTTCTCTACATTTAACCGGAGACTTTTTTCAGCAGTAAGTCTATGGCACAAACGGGCTATAAAGAAAGGCTAAAAGAAGTGTAGACTCGCTACCTTTGCTCGTTGTCTGAGAATTACACGCGTACTCGCCCACGCTCATAATTACCTTTCTACTACCTTTCTACTCTTGGCCTCGCGCACGTGACTTTAGATCCCAGGTCCTGTGACATCTTTCGTGTAACCGAAAATGGCGCGGGCCTGGGAACGAGGCTAGAAAAAGGTCAGGACAGGTGATTGTCCTAATTGAAAAAAAAATGGGTCTGCAACTCCAGTAACCAAACCATGCATTGTCATAATAACCATTTATTTTTAGCAGTGTAGATTTTCTCTGCAGGTACTTTTCCACCAAGTCCTCAAAGACTGCCGTACTTAGCGGCCGTGTTTATTTGACGTCACGGATTTTTGCGTGTCAAAGAAATGCTGTAACCATAGGGACTTTCCCTTACTAGAATCAATAATCGCGCAGCTAACACCAAGCTATAGTTTGTTGTTTGTGAATAGATCATCGGAACGCTCGATACTGCTACGGACTTACCGTAAACTCTGGTTGTTAGGTGCACTTCGCTATTAGGCGCATAACATTTATTAAGCGCGTGCTTCCTTCCCGATCGTGAGTATCATTTTACCCCGCGCGTGTATGCGCAAGCGGGGTTAAGTAATCGGTTTTGTTTGTCTGTCGTCGTCTTTGACCGTGAAAAATGAGAACTTTTGCACCACACAAACATTTCCCACATACGTAGGACTGTCTTTTATTTAGTTCATCCTTCTGCAGGTGTCTACCAATAAGTGAGGAAAGTGAAACGATGATGGTAGTAAAGATTGCACACAGAAGGGATATCCACCCTGGATGTTGTAAAAGTAACTCGTGTGTACAGGTAATGGCATAGTTTAAAATATTAATATTATAAGTACCATTAATTTTTTTAATTTTGCTATTTGTTTTGTTTCAGATGTGCCCTCTACTAGAGGAATCCAAAAGTAAAGCTGACTGTCATACAATGGCTTTAACAGAGAACCCTACCAGAGGTGCACATAACATCTATGAAGCCCTTAAAGCTGTGGATCGAAAAGTGAAGGAAAAGCAGCTGGAGGTTTGTAGTGAATGCCACATGCATTGCCAGTACGTACATTTGTTATTGTGAGCCAGCCAGTTACAATGAACCTAACAACTCAGCCCCATTATGGCATGGGTGGACACTTTAAAAATCTGAATAAGAAGTTTTGTGACTTTCGTGGAAACCAGAAGAGTTATATGCATGTGCTCTTAGATGTGAATACCGTATAGCCGGAAAATTTGGTGAGGACTTTAATTCGGCGGTTTGGCGAATCGTAAAAAATACCCAAATTAAATTCTCACGCATTATGTAATACGTAACACCCACGCGCGCATTCAGCTACAAGAAAGAAGTTGTTGTTCCCATTCCACGTATGTGTTTCCTCTCTGTCCGGAAAGGATATCGAACTCGTGAACAAAGCTGTAAAGCGCTCTCTATCTGGAGACTTGAAGCCTGTCACACGGTCACCTCAAGGCAAGTATAACACTTACAAGCAAGAAAGGGCACAAATTGGAAAGTATGCCGCTGACAATGGAACGACAAAGGCCGCTACACACTTCTCAAAGCTTCTGGATAGTAAGATTGGCAAATCCAACGTCCCCATTGTCGAGCTCAGTGACAAAAAACTTTACATCTGTACATGTTCAGCAGCGTTGCACGCCTAGGATTACGTAATACGCCAATATAAATTGCCAAAATTAATTGAAGATTACGTCATAGCCTTCGCCGTACACAATTAAATTTCGCCAATATTTAATTTTAGCGGTTTTTGGCGATTTCGCCAAATTTAATTCTCGCCAAATTTTCCGGCTATACAGTATCATTGTTGGCTGCAAAGTTAGTTATCCATCCCGATAAACAAGTCACGTGACCAAAAGTGCTTACATCAATAAACAAATTTGCTTATGAAAACTATATGGCCAAAAGAATACTTATAGCAGCTAGGCTGCTTGCATTTGACTAGGCTAGCAAGAAAGTGGAGGTTAAATACGTACTATCACAGTCTTGCTGTGCAAGGTGATTCATTACAGCACCACAAAAAATAAGCCATCATCTACCCGACACTCATAAATTTCAGTGGCTTCTAGGCTTTTTCTACCTCTACCTCAGTCGTCAGGTAAGTAACTTTCTTGTGCAGCGGATTTCTTACACACAACAAAGAGCCGATGGGTTACCTGGTACGCTGCTATAAAATAGGTCTGGGGCTAGCTAATTTTGCCACCTGCGGCATATCACGAGCTCATGTAGGAAAATGGCGACATGTATAGCGCCTTATTTTTTAGGGACCTACCAGTGTTCACTGCAGTACAGCATACATAGTGTGATTAAACTTCCAATTGCTGTTTCAAGGGACAGGTGGAGAGACAAACTTTGATCTTCCACAAACATACGCCATGCATTTTTGGTCTATTTGCATATGCTCTGTATCGCTTACAGCCAATCCTTAAGTGTGCTGAGAAGAAGTAATTTCTCGTACAGCTAAGCTTTGCCTATAAAAAGTACACTAGGACTATTGTATAGCGGGACATTTTGGAAGGGAAAATTCCAATTGCAGTTGTACAGTATTGCAGAAGGGTTTATTTTAGCACAGACCTTCAAAGTTTTTAATGTGTAGTTGAGCTCGAGTAGCGAGAGAGATTCTGCAGCTGCCTGGTGCATAGAGACTGAAGATCGTTTGCCATTGTTGCTATTGACTCAATCACCAGTAGTAAGGCTACTTGCATGACTACAGAGTAAGTGGTACTGTATTAGTCTCACAGGCCAGTGAGACTATAGTTCCTGGCATTGCTATAGCCACACATGTGATTGCAAATGATCTGGGCCTGTGAGACCACACCTTTATTGCAAGGTCAGTGAACTCACTGCAGAGTGGGAGAACTCACATGTATCTTAGTAGAATCATGATACACATGGCAGAAACAGCTTTCATCGAGGGGAAAATCATCAGTTACATTTTCGCTGCTTGAACTGACTGGTGAAATTACTCCTGGCAAAAATTTGCCACATATATGGTATTATTATCTAGATCTTAGTATAGGTATAGCTACATAATTGCATTGCAGTATTTTGTAGGCTATAGTGGTTTATATACACTTGTTTCATTTTGCACTTCAGGTCACTTCTCAATTCACCATTAAGGCACATGTCCCTGCCATTGCTATTTTACAAGAACCATGGACAGTGTCTCTTGTTGATAACCCTGGCTTTTCAGCTGATGATGATGGGGTAAATAGCCTTGCACGTACTGCAATGGCAACCAGTCATGCCTTTATACTCACCCTTGATTACAACACCATTGAAGACAAAATGAATACCAAAACCTTCCAGGATATTTTTCGCAAGGACGAAAGTACGTAGGTCTGATGAAGTAGAGGGTAGCTTAATTAACAATTATAAAAATATAATATGCAATTGTATTACTGTAGAGTACGTATCAAGTGCCGACCATGTATTAAACGCCCACCCCCCTCTTCAGCATCAACTTTCTGCAAGGGGAACGTTTATTCACGTAGTATCCGCCCACTTGAACGCCCTGCAAACCCACGATGCAAATTGAGGGCACGAATTAAATGTAGCCTTCCTTAACCAACTATGGAAGCATTTGTATTATAATAGCTATACAAGTATGCAGATATATAACTGTGAAATCAGATAGCTGAAAAAACAAAGTAGCGAGCTGACTTACCTCCACTTAAAGCACACTAAACAATTTTACTGCTTGATTTTGCTCACTGCTTTAGTTGTATGTTTAGCTCACCTAGATGTTATTGTAGGAAATGTAATATGGTGAGGATTCCTCAGTTGCTGGGTGGTGGGCGGATACTACATGCTGTTTGCGGACGAATGCGTATTAAGCGCCCACCCCCCTCTTCCACTGCATCCTAAAGCTCCCCACCCATGGGAGCTTGATACGTACTCTACCGTACTGGTGCCTGCAATTTTCATGTCAATGTTAGGGGCTTCCACTTACACAAACAGGAATATCTTTTTGTTAATGCAGCTAACACAGTCTTAACCTGTATATATTTGCACATCCTAGGTATTTTTGATGACAACCCCCCACGACTTGTGATTGCTGTCACCCACTTGGATATTCATTACCAACGTGTTGATGAGGATGAGCAACTCCCCCTTCCAGAGCTAAAGAAAAAAGCAGTGGATTTGGTTTGTGAGCAAGTATATAAAGCAGTGGGCGTTCGTATCTCAGATGAGAAAGTTGTGCCTGTTTTTGGAACGTGGGCACTCAGTGCTAGACAGCTGAAATACCTACCAGATGATATCCAGTCTCGAAAGCGAGCAGAGAGGCATCTGAAACAGTTCTTCAATGGGCCAAGTGGGGAGGGCCAGGACATGTTAGCAGACATGAGTTCAAAAGACGTCATGGAGTTACTGGAAAAAGAAAGTGGTATAAGAAGGCTCGAGGAGAAGTAAGTATTCCATGTTTGTACTAGTTCATGGACTAGGTGAGTGCAAAGCATTGTGGAGTGAGCGGGAGCGACCCCTCGCCTGTTGCAACATGGTTGAAGCTTGCCAGTCAACAGTCTGTAGACTGGCATGCAAATATGGCAGTTAATTCTCCTAGCTCTAGCCCTGCATGAGTCGTGCATGAGTCTTACAGGTGTGCACAACAACACTGCGTGTCCATGTGCAAATACTTTCGAACATTGAATTGGATCATGGATATGCAATACGTGGACTAAAAAACTCTCAGCTGCATGCACGTACATATGCACAGTCAAATTCTCAATTCAACACACTAGTGCGGAGCTTGCTCACTCTAACCCAACCATTTCTAATGTCAGTAGTATGTGAAGCTAAACTAATAGCTCTGTATGCTTGCAAGTAGGCTATTAACCTCATGCTGGCAAATACAATGTCAGCAGTTACATGTGGCTACTAGATGCACCTGATGGTAGCTAGCGCTATCCATTTTAGTTTGCTGTAATTTTAGTGACAGTATATACAATCTGTACCTGATGAGTCTATAAGGTCGAAACAGCTGTTCTGCAGTATAATGTTTGACCATCAAACCAACACTGGAGATTGATAGCACCCTCACTCCATAAGATATGTGTCTGTAGCACAATAGTAACTATTTTGTGGTTGGAATTAGAGAGCATAGTCCAATATTGTAAACCTCACATTGTCTTTTTTTATATACACAGAATACAAAATATGTTAAAAGAATTTGGAAAGGGATGGATCAGATCAGTCCATGCAGATTGCTTAAACTATATTGAAGCTGCACTCAAAGCTCTTAGGGAGAAGATTTCCCTGTTGGATACAGTTATGAAGGGTAAGGCAGTAGCATCAATGAGTAAAGGAATTCATCTGAAATATAATTCAGCAGTTGAAATGAAGACTACTGAAGGCCAAAACTTCACATTTTTGGGTTTTAATTAAAGGCAAACTGTGTGTTTTTGACAGCAATATGATTATTGCATACGTACAGTTTAAATCATGATAGTTCCTAGAACTTAATGGAAATTACTCAAGTGTGTTTCCGTTACAACCCTCGGTTTAAATAATTACCTCATATCACATATGCACGAGTGGGGTTAAGCAATTGGTTTTGTTCGTTTGTCTGTCATAAAAATATTGTCATAACAAAATCACAGTGCTGTGCATTTATGGAGACCCTAGCTTCATGGGTATTTTGAGATGAAGGGAGGATGGTCTCTGTAAGCGCACTGTCCTGTGTTTTGTCACTACTCTGTAGCTATTGCATTGCGCTGTGATGTGTAGATAGTCTGTGAACGCATTGCGGTGTGAGTTTTAGCTTGTTTCATTTATCTGTGCAAGTGCATCCCTACATGAATGGTTTTAACTCTTTGGTAAAGTCCAATTAAGTAACTTGTTTTGGGTGTTGTTGTTTTTTTGGAAGGGAGCGTGAAAGTGCATCATTTGATGTTGTTATTTGTGGTGTAGCTGCCGGCTCCCTCCTGTATTACTCATCCCCATTAGAACATATCTAGGGTGCTTATAGATGAGTAACTGAATGTGTTTCTTCTTTATGACACCGGTGAGAGTCTGGGTACAAAAGAATACTTCAACAACACCACTGGCCAGAAGCCGTTTGTACTTGTGCCAACTAATATAATCAGCCATGTGAATAAGTGTATTCATTTTTTTACCTATGGTTCGTGTAACTTACGCAGTAATGAACCAGGAGGTGCAACTCAGTCAGCTCAGCCTGCACAATCAAAAGTAGGCGCTAAATAGACGAACACATAGTGGCAGGCAGTCTGTGCATGCACAGTGCTAGTCATTAAGTGGCATTAAATGGCAAGCGTTCACTCAGGAGTTCTTGTGACTCACTGTTGAAAGCCACTATTGCGCTACATGGTGGAAGAAAGAACGAAGAAGTTGAACTATTAAGCGACCTGCTGATTTCAATGCCTTCTATCAATTATGGCCGATTATGGTATCACTCTTTTGATGATAAAAACGCCTGAGTATAACAGGTACAGTTCATAAAAGCCTCTGACTGCTTGCATAGCAGAAATGTGAATGCATGATTTTATACATGCTTAATGAGGCGTCTTTTTTCCTTGTGCCACCCTACATATGGATTACTACCGTACTCCGTGATATATACTGCCTAGCTAGTCTACATACGTACCATTTGTGACTGAGATCGTTCACGAATAATATATTCACTAATTTTATTTGTGTACATTGGATAGCAGGCACTCCTTTTGTACGTTTGAACACCTGGGATCAGAATGAGGCTATGATAATTTATGCATCAGGGATAAAATTCACTATTTTTTCAGGATGTGCTTGTAATAATTTGCTTCCTATGTGTGATGGACTGACAAAGATATTTGTACACACGAATGCTAGCTGAGTTGCGAGCCAGGATGCTTCTGTAGAATAGTGCCTCGAAGTAGCCTCAAACCCATGCCTTCTGTATACAGCCATGGGCTGTGAAAAATAGTGTGTGAAAGGCTTGGATTCTAAGCTACCTCCAGGCTATATATATATTGCCTTCCACCTCCTCTCGTTTTCATGCTTTCATGACCTCTGCTACGTGTTATTACTCCATGTGAGAGAAACTGTTCCCTTGCAGTTGTGCATGCTAAGATCAATCAGCTTCCCTCACTGCAGCTCAAAATGAACAGTACCAGCAGAGCCTGCAGCATCAGCAGAATATTGCTCACATTCAGCAGGGATTTGGTCAAAATTTGCAAGAAGATAGTTCCAGTCCCGTGATGCAGCAACTCACCGAATGCTATCTTCAAGATGTGAAGGTAATTATGTAGAGTTTTAATATTTTCCATGCCAACCAGACATGCACAAAGAATGCATCCAGGTTGTCTAAGACTACTGATGCCTCTGTCTGTTTCTTTCTATCTGCACTCATCATAGTCGACTACAGTTATGTTATGTGTGATTCTTATATGTTAAACAAAATACACTTACTTGTGTAGCTTGGCCTACAAACCTCCAACAGATGCTATATAGAAAACAAAGTAGGCAACCATGTTTATCACTTTTACAAGATACAGCTGCCAACCAGAAACACATGATGAAACTGCTGAGTAAAGTGCAGCATATTTTATCCTTGTTACTGTCTTAGGGTGTCAGCAAAAGTGCCAAAGAGGAACTTACTGAATTCGAGAAGCAATGCAGAGAAAACCTTGTTGAAGGGTGTATTCCCAAACAGTCCTTTGATTCAGGTTTGATACAGCTGAAACGTGCGGGCCAGTAATATTATACCTGTCGGTATTATTTGCTATTGTCTGTTGTCTAGGCCTGAAGAATTTACTGTTAAAGCTCAAGAAGCTAGTAGAAAGACAGGGGTTTAGAAACATCTATGAGCAGCTTGAAGGTCTCAGAGAGGATGCCATACAGCAGAAAGCTAGCTTGCAAACTTCAGCAAAGGAGTACTGCTGCCATAGCGGTAGTAGTTTTCCTTGTGAGTTAACATACACAGCATCGATTTAAGAGTGTGTAATACTGTTATTTCTTGGCTGTAATGTAGATCTGTCCAAAAAAGTGAATGAATTGAAATCAACAGTTCAACCACTTGTAACCTTGGCTGGACTCAAGAACAAAGACATTGTTGAACACCGTCTGAATCTACAGGAGATCAAGAGAATTCACCAAGGGTAAGAATTCACTTTAAAAATGCTAGCATATGCCCATATGTAGGTGATAGTCACAAACTGATTCATATAGCCAATAGGCACGTATACGTGTGCACATTTTGTTCTGCTTTGCAAATCTTTTTTTGTGAGCTTGCTCAGATCCTCTTCATGACCGCGTTCTTTTTCTTGCTGCAGTTCTGCTGTGCTCAATAGTTGTCACAGTCCATTTGATGCAAAATTTGAGGAAGGGGAGAGCCAAAGGTGAGCACATAAAACTATATGCACACACACTTTTAAATTAAATTTAGATCATAATATTATAGTTTACAGTAATAGTACCAATCAGACGCACGGGCACACCCAGGCATTTTAAAGAATAATTTGTGAGCTTGAAAGAATAATTCATGGATGAAAATGCACAAACTAATGAAGTTAACCATTTGAGCATGATCGGTGTATTTATATGCCTTATGAATCACAACAGGCGTATATCATGGAGTACGGTAGCCTCGAACCCAGACCATGTTACTTTTTTGCGATTCCATCCCTACATGCTCTTTCATTTTTAAATGATTTTCTATTATATACAATATCATATGTATTTTTATAGCGATACGTGCAAACATGTATTATTTTTGTTGCCCAGGAGATAATTAATTCTTATGGAGACACGGTTGAGTATTTTCAATTTCTGCTTTTACACTTCAGCATTCCACAAGTTCAGTCTATTACAGCAGCTGTGTGGGAAACGATCAAGAGAGCACTTCACTGGTGGTAAGTTCTGCAATTATGAGCAGAATGCAGCATTACGAATGTACTTACATTATGAATAAACAACTCTTCCCTTTTATTTACAATCACACGTTAAAGTGTACTATTCTAGATAGAATGAAATGGTAATACGTAGGAGTTGATTGTGAAACTTATTGGCTGCATGTTTTTTTTAGGAATGTGTTACTCAGAAGTGCACCTGATGCTGATACATGTGGAAGTTTAAGGTTTGTTGTATAGACATCTGGCTATTTGTAAGGTACACTGCTATGGTTGTGTCATCACTAAGTTGTGCATGCATTTACACTACTAGTCTTGTCAACTATCATTGCCGAGCGCCTTAGCGCGAGGCAAGTAATCGTGTATCGCATTCGGCTTGCGTTTGTATGTATGTATGTATATCCGTCACACTTGGGCGTGGTTTGTGTCGTCTGGTCCGGTCCCCAGATCTCCATACTGCGGTTTTTCCAGGCCACGACCACGTGCTTACGTAGCCTCTTCGTTCACGTTCGATGAAGCTTGGAATCCAAATGTGATCGCGCTAGAGTGCGAAAGCGAAAGCAAAGAGCCGCCGCTTCAGAAGACACGAAGGCAAAGGAGAGAGAAGACGACAGGTTGCGGAAGAGACGATGTCTACAGGGAGAAGGGAGCGGTGCCAGGTAAGACCACTCCATGTATTTTGGCGCTAGGAGACCTCGCTGACATCCTCGAACTCGTGAAAAGGGCAAGGACGCTTCGCCATCATCGCACACGCCACAGCAACTAGCTATACAGCAAGCTACACGTGGTTACAATAAAAATCGACTTGCATATCTCCGGATATTCTTCCGCGCGAGGCATACTCTGCGCATGCGTATTCCTAGTATTCTACAATGAGTAGTGATTGTCTGTATCTGGGAAGCCATAAAATCGTGGGTTACATTATGTGGAGAATCCAAGATATTTCTCATTTCCCCTGACCGTATCAAAAAAATGTGTTAAGCCATGCAAGTGAAAGGAGGTGTTTGGTCACTGGATGACAGACAGTATGACAAATATTTAATGATAAGTAGAATTCTTGAATTCTATTATGTCCACTTGTTCAAATCAAATTACTCTCTGCTCCAAGAGGCTTACTGTATAGCAGGAGAATTTGGCAAGGGCTTTAATTTGGCAGTTTGGCAAATTGTACTAAATTGTCCAATTGATTTCTCGCCAATTATAAAACTTAGTGTAATCTGTAACGCCAATGCACATTTCTGCAGCTAGCTAGCTATATAGCTCTACACAAAAACCTTACAAGTTACCACTGTCTGACCTCACAACTATAGTGCAATAGTTATAGCCTCGTTCCCTGGCCTGCGCCATTTTCGGTTACACGAATGATGTCACAGGGCCTGGGATCTAAAATCACGTGCGCGAGGCCAAGAGTAGAAAGGTAGTAGAAAGGTAATAAAGAGTGTGGGCGAGTAAACATGCAATTCTCAGACAACGAGTGAAGGTAGCAAATCTACACTTCATGTAGCTTTCTTGATAGCCCGTTTGTGCCATAGATTTACCGCTGAAAGAAGTCTCCAGTAAAATGTAGAGAAATGCAGCCATCTTTCAAAGTGTATTATGACGTAAGTTGATCACGTGACTTCAGTTACCAGGCCCTGTGATTTTCCTTCGTGCAACCGAAAAAGTCGCGGATCTTGAAACGAGGCTACAGTAGTTACACACCAGAATAAAGCGTAGTATTCCACTGAGAACTGAGTAACATAGACTTCTATGTACGTACTTGGATTGAAAGATAAGCATGCTAGCAAGTTGAATACCGGTACATCATGCACAAAAATTATTATGTCATACGCCATATAAATTTAAATTTCACCGATATTATTTTATAGCTTTTTTGGTAGTTTGCCAAATTTAATGCTCACCACATTTTCCTGCTGTACAGTATGTCACGTACAGTAGGCTTTGCCTTTGTGAATGCATAGAGGTACACTCAGAGTGAATAATTATCATTGTGAGCCTCAGCTTACATGATTAGAAGTATCACAATGACCTACCAAGTGGCCAATAGTTTGGACTGGAGAGCTGAGAGCCTCCGTTTGAACCCCATCATACTCTATCCAAGCTTGAACCCATCACCATATGCCAACTCCCAATAGCCCTTTTGATTCGAGGTCATATAATATAATGGAAGTTCACCACTTTCAGCTTCACCCAATTTTGGTGCAACAGTGTAGGTAATGCCTGACATCTCCCTTCAGGGCTCTCCAGCAAGTAGTGCTGCTACAAGTACCTAGAGCAATGGTATAACTATATAACTTCTATTTCAACTCTCCATTCAGATCCCCTACCATTGATTCACAAGCTCAGTGTGTTGCTGAAACTGAAAGTGTTGCTAACACTGATTCAGAAGTTCCTGTTGTTGAATATTTAAGGTTTGTTATTTCTTTGCCGTGATGTAGCAAACAAATTCCATTGTGAGTACTACGTAAGTATATCAATACCCCTGGTACGTATGGCAGTGATGAATTGTATGAGTAGGGAATAAAACTGTACAGGTTAAGCCAACACCATTCCTTCAACATCATAAACTTCACACTGCCACGCATGTGAGGCTATTAAATTTCCTCCTAAAAGTTACGTAATACATTATGGCCCAGAATTATTAGATACTGGATATGATATGTTTTCATTCATGTAGTGTCCATGAACTTGAAGAACTAATTCAAAGAATACATGATGGGGTGGTGGAAAGTATGTACAAGTACTTTGATGAAATCCAACAGGAAATCATTATTGTGAGTATTCGTAATTATACCACATGCTACGTAGGCTACTGGAACATTGCTATACCTGTTCATGATACTTGATGTGGGGGATTTGCTTTTGTTTCTTTGGTAATTGGTATTTACTAGTTATACCTTAGCTTGTGTAGTTAGCACTGTACAATTCTTATCATGAATACATTCTAACGTATTCAATTGTTATGTACTGCAGTTTTTCTTCAACAATGGCTATCGTGATTATGTTATTCACGGTCTTGAAGAATTCTCCAAGCAGTTTTCTGTGCCTGTTAAAAAGCAGGATAGAGAAATGAAAGTTGTAAGTGTTGAATAAGCAAAATTTATAAACACGTGTTTTTAATCTTACTGCATGTCTTGGAACTACATCAAGCAATATTAAAGCTGTTATTATGTTTGCAAGTATGTATTACTCTGGGCTTTATTCAGTATAGTTATAATTTGCCAAACTCAATGAAGTCAATGATTGCTTCGTAAGAGTCAAATTTCACAACTAGCATTCATTGATGTTTTGCTACATACGTACCTACATTCATTTCAGGAATTCAACAATTATCTGGTGATAGATTATGCATGTACTTGTGAGGCATCTCATGCATGGTTTTTCTTAGAACACAAAGGAAAAATTCATTGTGTTGTTACAGGTACATGCATACCTGTTTATTTAAGGTAGTGGTGTACAATGTGAAAACGGGTTTTCTTTCCTGTCAAGTAGTGGAACCCATCCTGCTTCCTTATTCCAAACAGATGGGAGCTGTTCTAAAAGAATTGCAGGAGGATGCTGATGTTTTGGAAGCGTGGTGTCAAAACCTGATACATCTCCAGAAAGTTCTTCGTCCTCAAGCTAAAGCTTTTTACGAGAAGCACTTTCAGGTTTGTTGAAGTACATATCCAAATCTTTGCTTGCTTAATTTCATTGCCTCTCTTCCTACACAGAGTTCACAACCAGAATTACATGTACCAAAGGCTGGTTTATCAGAATCATCTGCTTCAACAGACACCAGATTCCTTTCAACAGACAAACCAAACAGAATCAAGGCAAGTTTAAATACTTCCACATACTTCTTACTATAATTGACACATATATAGTTTTCGCCAATGTTCAGTAATTACAGCTGCTTCATAATATTATGATGTACAATGCATTGTATTGTGTTCTTAAAAAGTAATGTGTATGGTGGGTAAGAAGGATAAGTCATTCAACAGTGTCCACAAACTGAGCCGCAGTGCTGCAATACAGGCTGTTGTAAAGGCTGTAATAGTGAGTATATAGATCTTAAACAGCCACTTTAGACTGCAACCGGCCATAATTTAAGCCACGACAGACCATGCTGTGTTAGTGCATTAACGTTAATATTACTACGTTGTTGCAAGGAATATGGTTGTGAGCATTGTATGAAGTTCAACCTCAATAAGACTCAACGTATCTGCTTCAGACGGTTGGTGTCTCGCCTAACTTTTGTGTAATAAGTTTATCGTTGCTAGCCCTGTGGTACATCTACAGGATGAAGTTATTCACCTTGGTAATCTTTTAGACTATAGGCTGGATGATGGTGCAGATGTCTATTCGTCTTGCCAACATTACTCATTGACAAGTTCGTTTTCTGGGTTTCAATCCAGATGTCGTCACTCGGCTAATCCAGGCATACTGTTCAGCCTTTTATGGAGCAGCCACTTGGTCTTTGAGCTGTAAAGCACTAAACAATTTGGAAGTTTCTATCAATACAGTTTGTATGACTGGTCTGGCGTTTACCCCAGCCTTCACATGTTAACTTGACTCACAAAGTTGCAGGTCTCTCTGGTAACTTTAATGTGGTTGCTAGTCGTTCTTGTAATTTACTTGAAGCAGCTGTTCGATTCCGCATTGTTGTTTCGGTCTTTTCTGAAGTGGCAACGAAGTATGATACTTCGATTGTATTTAACAGGTTATTTGGTGCCCAGTATTGTAGGGTATGTTCTGAAGAGGACAGAGCATTGTCTGGTCTTATTCGTGAGATTCGACTACTGAGGAACCTCATTGACAGATTCTCCATGGGGTGGCCATTGTTTATTTTTCTATTGCTTAAAGATACTTTATTCCTACTACCTTCGTACTCTGTGCCTATATTTGCCATGTTGCTCATAATAATTACTGTAGTTGAGCTGGTAGGCAAATGTATCAAGTTCCTTTGCTATAACTTTGAGATCCTTAAACAAAAATCTTTTGTATCACAGCTGTTATATAATATGTATCTCATGGGGATAAGACATTTAGGCTAGTTTATATGTGTCTACTGAACTACATTAGCATAGCTCTATGCAGCCCTCATAGAGACTTAGGGTGGTCTTTATCTTGGCCATTGTCATGGCCTATATAGCTATCAGGGCTTGACAAATTTGAAAATAACCCTCCTATTTTTTTCAGGAGAAAGTTTGTATAAGGTTATTTGTGGTACATTCATTGGTGCGCATGTGCTCTATGACTTTGCAGATCAGCTTTCCAGAGTAGATGTAGAAACACAGAACCTCAACATCTATATCCAAGCATTCTCTTTGAACGTACTGCATGGTATAGCTCCACCAACCAAGTCTAGTCCAAAGTCAGGGGGTCCATTTGTTAAGTCCAGCGTGCATTTGTTAATTAACAGGGATTCGTTTATTAATTATGCAGCACGGGTATGTCTCATCTGGAGACTTCTAGTTCCTGGTAGTAATCATATTGTTAAGCCCACGTATGGTATTCAACTAGTGGTATGCCTTCTTTAATGTGGAGTTTGTTGGTTACCCCAACCTCATCCATATTTATTACAAAATTTTTAATTAATCATACAACTAGCTTTCACAACAGTCTAAAAATCATGTGATTAATGTTTTCTATAATCATGAGTAAATAAAACTTAATGCTATTCATGACCAACTGCATACCCAAGAATGTATTAATCACTGCCAATACCTTCTTAACAAGGATAATTTCTTGCCAACAGAGAAACATTCAGCCCCTCAATACAACAAATGAAATTCTACATCCATCCCAGCAAGATGATGCAGCCCAGCATAGCCTCAATGTCCACCCTGGTTTCAAAGGGCCATGTGTTTCTAACCATTCTGAAGCACTACAGGGAAGAGTGAGGATTTATTGGACTTTAGAGAGAAGACAAAGAAAACAAGCTGGTGAGATAGCTATATTGTGAATGAGACTTTTTGTAGTGTTTACATACATATACAATCATAGCATTTGCGAGTAAGAAATCAATTTTTTAACACCAATAATCTGCTGCACAAATATATAAACTACCAGAAGTGGGCAAGATCGTTGATTGATCCTTCACACAGCTGATGTTTGTGGAAGTAATTGGGGCGGAGCCCCCCCCTTAGTGACTCTGGTTGCAATTCTGTCTGTACGGGTGCATGGTCTTATATACCGCAAATGCGTTGCCAGCCCTATTTCAACGTCGTCCATGTCCTACAGTCATGTGGCGACTGCTCCGCCTCCACAATGCACTGCATTTTATATTATATAGCCTGTAAATTCAGACCAAGGTACATGTAGCTACATGTATGCTTGGAAAATAGTATGTGATGTTGGAGAGCAACCAGCTTTTTTTCATGGCTGGATTGTAAAACTCTCACTAACACTGCCATGAGGTGCTTTATTCCTAAACAACTAATAACAGCTGGATCAGGTACCGAATGTGGCAGAAAGGGTTTTGTAGCACCTTTGCATTACAATGTCAGCATACAGGGACACACATAGGGCCATTTTAGAACAATCCAAGCCAGTAAATGAGGAAAAGGAATTTGAAACTTAAACTCTGGATCTGCCTTGGCATGTGATCTGTCATTAGCCAGTAAGATTGCTTGCACACTAGCAATAGGGCATCCTGCCCAGTTGAGATAATTTATACATTCGTTGTTACAGTGCTAATTATGATTGCTGGTCTCTTTCATATGCAGTCAATTGCAGTGATTTCCAAAGTGATTTCAAGGACGATGTCTTATCTACCTGTGAGGTGTGTATTGATACAACATAACAAGTGTGTATTAAGCTATGTACTTGGTGTATGTATATTCCCCCTTCTAGGCTACAGCATTACGGCTAACGGCATTCAATACGGTGTATCCTGGCCTATTGGCTGTATTCTCAGCACACCTATTCCACAAATGGGAGCAAGCTGACAAAAACAGAATATCTATTTCCCTTTTTGGTCACTTGGCATCTGGGAAAAGCATGCTGATGAATGCCATACTAACAGACAGGTGAGAATGTAACAACATGGTAGGAATATTGTGCGGGAATTTAGATTCAAGTCATAAGGAAACTTGAGGCTCTTAGTTTTGTCTGTCAGACCAACAAGAAAAATGCTCTGCATACATAAGTAGCTAGGCAATACATTTCAGTAGTCCTTCATTTAGCAGGCTACAAAATTTTATAATAATCTGGGCTGTTTTTTTTTGTGTGCTCTCCAGTGTGTTACCAATTGGGAAAACTGTCAAGTCTGTGGAGGTCCGAATCAGGAATAACAGTCAGGTTCACAAAGGTCAATGCCCAGAAAGCTCTGACGGCAAGGTACAGTAGTATTTTCCTCCAATATTTTCAGCAGTAACATTAACTGTGACTTCTTTTATAGACCTGCCCACAGTGTCCAGTATTACTGAAGTTAACTGGCACAGATGTGGTTGCAGGAGGGAGAGGAGCAAGCAACATAGCAAGGATTCTTCAAGACATTGATGAACCACCGGTTGATATACCCAATGTACATATTTTGTGCATGGCTAAAGAGCATGTAGGATTCTGCATTGCTGCACGACTGAATTTTCAACAGCATTCTGTGCCATGTAGTATAGCTGTTTGTAACTTTCTAGGCCATTACTCTTCGTTTGCACACTGTTCTTTTGCCTGGTACATAATGAGGCTTTGATAGTATTGTACAGTTGTATGCTAATGCTTTTGTTTGATGAAAGGATTAAATACTACTAGTACACTGCTTGCTTTAGTACAACCCAGGTACATCACTTTGTTTCTATATTGATGGCACATACACTTTTCTTTTACTTCAGGTAGATGAAGCTAAACCCAGTTTTATCATTGAAGGCTTTGCACCCATACTGGATGCAGCATGCATCGCTCCATGGAAGGTGCACTTGGTTGAAAATGCAGGATATAAGCAGCTCAGAAACCACAAAGAAACCAAAAGGTTTAAACGTGAGGTGGAGGCAGCAAATGCATACGTCTTCACAATTCCATACAAAGACAGACGGAACGAAGTTCATTATGAGCTGCTGGGAAAATTAATTGAAGCTGATGAGTGTAAGTACCTAGTTGCTCATTAAGAGAATGCTTTTAAATAAATGCAGTAGGTGCACATGTGGAGTGAGAAATAGTTAATAGTTTTCAGTGTAATTTGTAAATGCAGAGATAGAAAGTATTGATGGTAACTTACTATCATGCCTATAGTAGGTTTTGCCCAAGCAGCCTTTCAACACATGCCCCCCCCCCCTCGAAGACTTCAAAAACTATTACCAGAAAACAAGAGAATGAAAACACTCACACAAAAAAGTGTCATAATATCAGTTCAAGAAATCATTCGCCTAATCACTTCTTGATAAAAGAATGACAAAGTCTATTTGCTGAGGAACTCCCTTACCATTTTAGCCAATTTTCAAAACTTCTGTCTCAGATTGGGCAGTGTGGCTAGCTTTCTATTCTCATCCTATGCATGGGCTCTGCAATTACCAGCGTGTAGTTTATGCTATACATCGCGAATATATATTACCTGCTACTTTTTGCTTTTGTTCTTTACAGCTGTTTTCAGGGAGAACCGAATTACCATTGTAATTACCTACTTCGAGGAGTGGTATATTGATGATCAGCGCCCCACTGTCCAGGAAGTCAAAGATGATATTTGTTGCAGTATCAAGGATAGAGTGGGTCAATGTCATATACCAGAAGATTGTCTTATTCCAGTGTGTGGAATGTGGGCAAACACTGCCCGGAGGCTCCAAAGTACACCTTCAGAGCGAACTGAAGCATCACTACAGTTAGAGCGGAAAGCAAGGCTCTACTGGAAGCTTTACAAGAAAGCTACTAGTGGTCGAGATGCAAATGAACGGTTACAACCAGTGGAAATTGCAAGTAAACTGCTAGTTGCAAGTGGTATCAAGCATGTGGAGCAAAGGTACAGAACAGACACCCTATATGATATTAACAAACCTTTATGATATTAAACAAACCTTTATGATACTAACAAAATCAAACCTTTATGAAATGTATTTATGTTTAATTCCAGGGTCATGACTATGGCAGCAACTTGCAGTGAAGATTCAATTACTGTGCTCTGCAGTAACTTTAACCGGAGACTGAAAGAAGCAGCTGACTACTTGGACGCTTCCTCCACTGTGATTAAAGGATTTGATGAAGGTACTATAGACTTCTACACTTACAGATGCAATCTCGCCATGAAGGTTGGAATTGTTCTATGGCTGCTGAAATTGTGGGGAGGCTGGTGTAGTCATCAGAAAGTGAAAATAGCGGAATGCATGATTAAATCCATACTTTGATATTGCGTAAGTATTTTGCATATATACTTACTTTCAATTTTTCTACATCTGGCATCATAATTGAATCATGTATTAATTGCTTCTCATGCCAGAAAAGAGAAGTGAATGCGCAGAGTTTGATACCTGCTATGCAACAATCACCACACATCGAGAGCAGCTCAGAGCCAAAGGAAATCCCGAGCATGTTTCGAAGAATATGCAGTGCCTCAAAAGTATTGAGGTAAAACAGTTCAATTGATATTAATTTAGTACATGTAGTGTCTATGAAACGTATAAACTCATCAACCAGCTGTGTTATAGGTTCTTCTATTTTTCTAAGTGTTAATATTCTTATCTTTGTACAATGAGTTTATTAATTATATGGTCCCCATGCAGGAAATGGGAATGAGAAAATGCCAGGAAGTTTTGGCTCAAGTATCTGAAAGAGGTACGTACTCTACTTTGATCATGATACATTGTGTTATCTGCTTATAATTGACTCAGAAGCTACTACAACTAATGTGTTAGAAAGAGTATTATTTTACATGCAGTACGGTTATTTTTCTATTGTGTATTTCCATGTGCAGATTTGCCCCGTTTACAGATAGTTTTAAACGAGAAACTGAATGATACAAGTGTGTTTCAGAGTGCCTGGGATATATGCTGTTCCCACTCAACTGATGTTACCAAGATTCTGGAATCAATGCGAGAAACTGCCGCTCGTGTGGTCCAACCCAGATCTAGAGCTCGAACAATAGCCCTGCAAGCGACAGAAGCTGGGCAGGTGCCTGAGAATGACACTACTCCAACAGTACTCAATGCTAAAGGTTGGCAGTTTATTTGTTTTTGTTTTTTTTATTGACACAAGCTAATTATTTATCTTTACCCTTAGAGTTTGTGGAAAGAATTCTAAGGAGTACTGGCTCTTTCAAAATTACTGAGAATATGAGAAGCACTCAGTAAGTGACATTCATAATGTGTTGATCCCTCACACTGAAACTTATATATTGCATGCATCCTAGTCCAGCTAGTGGTAGTTTGTTGTTGTTGTTTTTTTAAGGGGGGAGGGCATTGAAAACTATTTGAATACACTAGTTGCAGAAAGTCAAAATGTCCGAGGTTAGATATGTTTTGCTTTATACAGAGGTGACCAGTTCAAAGAAAGAATTCTTGAGAACTTCAGAGGCCACATACAAATTGTGGCACAATATACTCTTCAGGTATATAGTTTTTTTCTGTATAATATTTATAATACAGCTCCAGTCACTATTCTTTTCAATGATACTGTAGCACATGAAAAAATACTGCCTCACTGTGGTGGAAAATGCCATACACGGTTTTGAGATTGAGTTTGAAGAGAGTTTAAATCAGAGAAATGAAGAAACAGAAATGGTTAGTTTTGCTTTATTGCCGAATGTATGATGTGATGTATTTCAAGCTGACGTATACATATGCATGTCTGTACTGTAGTTGAAGTCTGAGACCCAAAAGTGGTCTAGTGAAGCACAAAAAATTGAAGAATACCGAGACCATCTGTGCAGGCTGAGAAAACACCTTGAAGGGAAAGCCAAAGAATGCAGATTGCAATGGGAAGCAAAGAGAAGAAATAACCCTAAGCTTCGTGTATGAGAATTCTAGATAGTGTTAACCTGTGATTTGAAGTTAAATCACTGTATGTGCAGTTGATTATGTAAGTAGTTAAGCGATTCTTCTAAAACTCTATGTATAATGGAGCCTTGTTTTAGATTTTGTACCATACCTGTATACAGCTGCTGCCATAGTTTTTTGGTAGCATTTCATTTGTGTGAAACTGAACTAGCCAGCTACATTGTATGTATATATAGTGTAGCCCCTTGGGCATGTAGTTACAAAAGAGCTTGTATATTATGTATTATGCTGCTATGATACATACATTAATGTACATTACCATGGCAACCACTTTTCCCACGTTTATAGCACTCAAAGGAGGCCACATACAGGGATCATTGCTATACCAATGTACTTTAAATCAGTTAAAGGTCAGTTTGGGTGAGGGGTTAAACTCCTTGCCTTCGCCTCGGACTTTAAATTCCCCTTACCCAAACTGATCTTTAATTATTGCCGAGCGCCTTAGCGCGAGGCAACTAATCGTGCAGCGCGTCAGCTTCCGTTTGTATATATATATATATATATATGTATAATTAATAGCATGGCTTCGAGTGCAATTAGGGATTAATAGCACGAGTGAGTGGCATTAACTAGGTTTTAAATTGCACGAGGCGAAGCCGAGTGCTATTTGCCTAGTTGATGCCACTCACAAGTGCTATTAATCCCTATTTGCACGAGAAACCATGCTATTATTTGTTAATCACGTAATTCGTCATCGAAAGGTAGGCGGGGCTTTTACAAGCTCGTCATCACCGACCCATACCTGCGAGAGAGACGAATCTCTATGCCGTTGCTCTACTAACGTTTCTATGCCCATAGGCCCGGGTTGCATAAATTTCTGGCCAATCAAATTGCTATTACAAATTTTGCACACTTATTGCCCAATAGTATCGCTATTTCAGTTTTGCACACTTTTGCGTACAAGAAAACATGATTTGAATACAAGAAAACACAAATACAAGATATATTGCACACTTGTCTATGTAGTTTTAGTACAGTACAATAACAAGTACATGATTAATATATATATCTAGGGTTGCCAACGTAAAAATCGAACTTCTCAATATTCAAGTTTCAAATAGCTCACCATCACAACGGTCCAATGCACACTTCAGATCAACCGCCGCTGATCGAAAGCGTCCCGTTTTTGGTTTCGAAATTCGCGATTACGTAATGCGACGCTACCGCATGATTTCGGAAAAATTACGCTAAAAATGGTAATCGATAGGGGGGCCTACTTACGATTATTTTGGCGGGAAATTTGAAGTTGAAAACTGGTGTGTACCTTCACGACAACGCTTGCAAGTGTTCTTTTCAGGTAAGAATGGCTGGGTGTGGGCAATAGAGGTCAGTTAACAATGCCATGACTTGTCTTGCAGGCCAGCCCACTTCCGCTTAGAGGGTGCAGAAGTGGGCTGGCCCATGAGACTATGCCACGATATGGTTATAAACTTGCTGGCCCTTGTGCATGCGCAGCTAGCCTCTAAGACTGCTATATAATCGGTACAAAATTAAAACGGAAAGGCAGGATCAGCCAGTAAGAACAGTTCTCTTGGCAACAAGTAGTCTTGTATAGCTGGTCTTGTTTAGACATTGACTGTTCTTTTAAGAATGGCTTCCGACATACGTTCATGGAATTACAATTCTGCTGCTGGAATCGTTGAGAAATTGCTGCTAAACATCACAGAAATAGAGTCAATTGTACCACCAAATCTTCCAGACTTTCCTAGTTTTGCCTTTCTGTAGAGATGATGGAACTTTGCTATCACAGTCAGTTTATCTGGCAGTGCCCATTTTCAACAACACAACTCCTGACTGTATAGCACACTCTCTTTCCGAAGTCACGGTTCAGAATCTCGGCCCTGGAGACTGGAGAGAGGTGTACAAATTACATTAGCTTAGTAATAAGCAGTTAACCTTCATGCACTGAAATGCCCATTCTAAATGTAATACAGTAATAATTGTGTACATCACGAGTGCATCAGCTGCCATTAGAGTGTGAAGTGTACATGTTATATATCAGCTAGCGCTGTTGATTTTTATGTTACGTAGAAAAATATAAGTGGCAATAAGTACGTACATACATAAGCGTGAAGAACAGTAGTCTAGTTTTGTGACAGTGAAATGCAGGCATATATAGAGCGAGTGCAAAATACTTGCTTCATTGGTTTAGCAGCTAGCTCATGCGCTCCTCCTCAGAAAGCACTCTCATTTCCATGTTTGACGTATGCTGAGAAATCACCAGATGCGAAGTTTATGCTTCAAAATTTCCATTTTTTATCCCCAGGCACCCCTAAAATGCTGGCTGTGATCTCTCATAGATATGATAGCTTGATGCCCCCACCCCCAACTCTTAGATCCATGTTAATCATGCGATGAAACACCATATATAGAGGAGAGACTTTACAGCTAGAAAGGACACCCACTTCTACCAGCTATGCTCACAACCAGTAATTTAAAAAACATTCTCTGTCAACATGTTGTATGTATCATATTGGATAAGCATATACCAGTGTTGATACTTTGACTCACCTGTAAAAAAGTGGATGTTTCAAGTGGCGTATAGAGAGATATGCATCTCATTCTTGTGCCACTGGATAGGGCAGTTCCCCCACGTGTTCTGCAGGATAGGAGCACCGAGGGCTGTCCCTTTCAATTAGCAGTATAATCGCAAACACTTTCGCCGCTACCTTTCCCTGTACATTCTCTATGGGGGAACTTCGGTGGTACAGATCAAGTGGCGTATAATAACTTATACGGCAACCATGCGTCTCGTTCAAAGCGGCACCCAAGGTGTATCCAAACGCACCTGGGAGCAAATCGATTCGCTCTCCTTCCTGCGTTGTATGCACGCCGACGCTCTTCAGCAGCCCCACCCACTACCGTTGCAACGTTATTGGTCTTTCGATAAACCATCCAAACTGCTAGTTTCCGCAACTTTGCAACTCTAGTCAAGTCTACCTGCACATATCTACTTCGATTTTTTATCATCCGAATGGTTTTGCCAATTCGAATTTGCAATTACCATTTTTTTCATAATTACGTCATAAAGTTTCACGCTCGTTCTCTGTAATTAGGGAGTCTAGCGATCTCTTTCTTACGGATTAGCGGGTTAGGGCGGTAGGTCATTCGAATGCGCTGGGTAGATTTAAAAAGTTTATCACTTCGATTTTTCGTTGGCAACCCTAATATATCCGTCACACTTTGGGTCCCGGGGGGCATTATGCGTATGCGTCACGCTGCGGGTCCCGAGGCTCGGAACCAAACCTGGGGACGTGCACGAGCTAGCCACGCGGTCCGGCGCGTAGTGACGACCGTGCCAGTGCCAATGGAGGAGCAGTGCAGGCGTGCTTCTGCCAGAGCACGAAAGCGCAAACAAAGCGACGCTGCCTCGGAGGAGACAAAGGAAAAGGAGACAGAGAGTGACAGATTGAGGACAAAACCGAAGCTAAAAGACCAAAGAGTGCGGAACCACTAGCCCAGAGGTGCGTACACTTATTAGCTAACAACTCAGTGTTGCTCTTTTTTTGCTGGAGAAACAGAAGTCACCACTGCGTGAATTTTCGCCTTTGGAGAAGGATGGGCCACCTTTCTTAGATCGTCGAACTCATCGCATTCTCATGCACGCTTAGCTATTTCTCCTTTCTTTCTGTCAAATTTTCACAGCATTAAACACGTGCTACCAAACCACACCTACTGAATGCTCGCGCGCGAGGCTTACACTGCGTATGCGTATCTCTAGTTACGTACAATATTATGTTCATAGTATGGGTAATCTATATCTGCCTCGTTTATAAGGCCATATCATTGTGCCAGTATCCCTCCAGTAGTATCAGATTTAAGAGACTTGGTCCCTTATCAAACTTTCAAAATATACCTGGACATTGGTGTGGACTTTGCTTGCTCCTGTCCTTTGGACTCATCCAAATACAGCACCTGCAGACTTTTCCAATAAATATATATATCCACTGATGGTTGATGTCTACTCATCCACATAATTTTAATTTATCGGTAGAAAGGGTGTTTCCATCTTGAGAGTAATTCTGCAAGGGCAAGAGGGGATAATCAAGGCCCCTTCGATTCCACCATTAAATTCTCTTCCCTTACCACGTCAAATGTCACAGACATTTCCCCTAACTTTGCTGTACTATAGTCTTGAACGGAAGTAGGGATATCGATGAGGCTATTATGCTAAAAAATCTGCCCATTATGCTATTCCATAATGCTCCAGAGGATGTCCGATTATGCTCTTGATAATCCCTATTATGCTCACAAAAATGTCATGTAAAAATGTTTATAGAACATAATCCCAGAGGTTCAGTGCTTAATGAAATGTAAATATTCGATGTTAGCTACTAGCGGGGCTGTACTACCACTATCTGAGTCTAAGTCTGTCACTGTCAAATGGGTTTTACTGGACTACCAGTGCCAATACTGCTGCTGACAGTGCTACTCTCTTTTCTCCATGTGTGAAAGGTCAATTATGCTCCCGTTTATGCCCGCATTATGCTCACTCTGTAGGACTACCTATTATGCCCGGAACTCAGATGCCAGCATAATAGCCTCATCCCTAAACGGAAGTGTGCCAAGTTTCCGCCCCCGGGGGAGGGGAGCCTGGGAACGAGGCAAAATTTCACCCCTCTCGGGGTCATCCGTTCCGTCGCTTCAGATCAGCTCGACTCAGCTGTCCTTTCTCTCAAACTTGATTTCTGGCTGTTTGACAGTGTGGACTGTGAATAAGTCTAAAGATGGCACAAGGTTAGCAAAGTGCCTGCCCGAGTTAAAGTAAGGCTGGGAAAAAAAGGTTGCGCGCCAATGCGACGGGAGTCTGGCTACGCGAGACTGATTGCATCATAATTATTATAGATCTATGGTTGCATGCAGGCAAGGATTGGCCTGCGGGTCCCTCACACGCACCTGTGTCACTGCCGGGGTAGGGCCTAAATAAACAGTGGAACAAGAAATCAAGGCCTCTGCGATTACTTGGTTTCCGTGTGGATAAGCGCCTGAGGGGTCATCGACACTGTAGAGAAGCCATAGTCTCGTTCCCAGAGCGGCAGCTAAAGATCGCTTACAGTACTAGAGGAGCCACGCCCCAAGAGACACAAGTAGTGCAGTAGAGCTGCTGCAATCTGCTTTATGCTAGCTGCATGTGTGGTGGAGGCATGGGACTACACTGGCTTTTTACAGATCATTGATTGAGCCTTTGCTAATGCACGCGAAAGAGATTTTTTGGTCCGATTTGAATACTGATCACAGGGCCGTAGAAAGATTTTTGTCCTTGGTCAGGCAGGTAGCATGGTGTGGTGCCCCATTAGCCTCGTTCCCAGGCTCCACCCCCCCAGCTTTTTATCGCAAAGTGTATAAGAGCGATAAAAAGCTGGGGGGTGGAGCCTGGGAACAAGGCTAGTGCTCCATAGCCTCGAACGCAGATTTTTGTGCAGCTGTGGCAGCCACGGCGACGAAAAAATCTGCGTGGAAGGCCTGCGTTTGAGGCTAAGTGCTCCATAGGAAGACGTGAAGTGTGCATGCGTTTAGTAGGGGCATCCTCCCCCAGGAAAAAGTTCGGATTTAAGATTAGTTCTAGTTTGATCTGAAATAGCAAGAGCTGGCTGTTAAACAGTTTCAAGCCTAGTTTTAAAGGCATAGCATCGCTTCGCTCTCAGACTGCATGCGCATGATGACATCACGTGGTGATGCACGGAAAACAGCGTCTGTGGCGACATTGTAGTGCAGCCGGCTGGCTGAGTGTGTCACGCCATGCACTCAGCATCTTTGCTGTCAGGTAGCTACTTTGTACCTGAGGAGCCAAGGTTTCTGTATTGCTGACAAGTATGAGGAACCAATGTTTCTACTTTGATGTCAGATACATTGTAGCTAAGGAAGCAAGGTTTCTACATTAATTAATTAATTAATTAATTAATTAATTGCTACCAGGTATGAGGAAACAAGGCTTCCACTTTGCTGTCAGGTAGCTACTTTGTTCCTGTGAGGAGCCAAGGTTTCTGTATTGCTGACAGGTAAGAGGAACCAAGGTCAGCCTTCAAAATGAACGAGCGCCTTTCTTTGGTCAGAACTGCTCGGCAAGGAAGTGTGATTCAGCCATGTGGACAGTGCAGCTGCTTGATTCGTTGCACGCCAGACTTACGTCTCGTGTGTGATGCCCGCTTGTTAGTTTACTCTGTGATGGCTGCCATTTTATTTGGCTGATGCACCGACTTTGGTCTGGCAGCTGCCGTACCTGCCGGGCCTGCTCCTGTAGCCCTGTGATCCTTTAGTACTTGTATGTACATTACCTGCGTACATGTTACATTTGTACATACATGTATATACGCTCACACATTCACTGAACATACGTAACAAAACACTCCCAAAAATTCACCTTCATAGCTCTCTAGTGTATGAAGCAGCCTTGTTTTTATGAATTACCTGTACAGCTCCACAGCAGCATGTGGTGGTGGAAGCTGAGATGACACTGGCTAAACAGTTCTTCCATTATGATGTAATGGGAGGCACTAAATGGTGAAAGTACATGAAAACTTATGTTTTTGCACTTTTATGTACATTTTAACAAGAAAGCACAAAACAAACATGTTTTCATGTAAATCTCCCATTCAGTGCCTACTATACTCTACTCCCCCCCCCCCCCCATTACATCATAATGGTAAAGGCTCTATTCAGCCCTGGCAAAGCCATGCATGTGTACGATGATAAGCGTATAAATGCACCATCCCTACCACCCACTCCCCCACTCTCCCTCCCTACCACCCCCACCCCACTCTCCCTCACAGCTCCTGTAGCCGTGAACTGGATGCCAGTCCCCCAGGCCATCCCGGGCTGCCCCCCTGGTCTGGAGTACCTCAGCCAAGTAGACCAACTCCTCGTGCACCAGCAGGTGGAATTGCTCGAACGTAAGCACTGATCATAGTATAAGTAAATCTTGTGTAATAACTGGTACCAGACTAGAAGTCTCTAGCAGAGACATACCCCACGCTCCTGGGCTCTGGAGACACGTATACTGTGTGCGTGTATTGCCGTGTCCAAGCTGTGCGTATGACTGATCACCGGAATAATGATGTGGACGCTTCTGTACGTATACTCCAGTATGAACGTGTGTCACGTATGTCTGCTCTTCGTCGTATTCGAGTTCTTGACCATATTAAAATGGCAGACCTTACTGATGTTGAATTGCTACCTCCTGCTTTGAAATAGCCTCTAAATTTCCCGTTATAAAGATTATTTTTACGACAGATGGACAAAATCGATTGCTTAACCCCACTCGCACGTACGCAGCGCAGGGTAGCAGCAATCTAAGCCTGAGTGAACCATGCATGAGGTTAATCTGGCCCTAGAAGTCTGTCTAGTATGCTCCAGGGTAGCAGCAATCTAAGCCTGAGTGAGCCATGCATGAGGTTAATCTGGCTCCATGGTGTGAATAATCTGTGGTTCCTGGCCACACAGGATGTGTGGGATCCTATTACAAGTTTCAGACATTCATTAGCTCTTCATTTGGGCTCCTTAGCATAGCATAGGACACCACCAGCATCCTCACACTGACTGCACAGTTGGGAGGGGAAGCATAGTCCCAAGGGGGCGTGGCTTCTGCAATCTGCCATGTCCTGCATGTCCTTCCCACCCACAATCAGAAAATCCTGGGTACCAGTATTGGCTATTGTGGGGAAGGGGGAAAATTGGCCTTTGGGGGGATTTCCCAGGGTTGAAACCCTACCAGGTGTGCATGTCTGCCTAAGTAAACATTTAGCTGGAATACATGTGACCAGAGAATAGGCTTGTGAGTAGGTGTCTCAATTGTTATTGTATTTCCACCTTGCCTACTTGTAGCCTCGTTTCCAGGCTCGCGACTTTTTCGGTTACCACAGGGGGCCACACATCTTGTACCAACATGAAAAGCTGAGCTTGGTTTCTGAGAAAAGTAATGCATACATGTAACTAGAAGTCTCTAGCAGAGACATACCCCGCGGTGCATAATTCACAACTTGGAGCTGGCAGGACTGCAGACTGGGCTGATCGAGTAGTTGGCAGAGTGTACATGTATATCACTGGCTAGCTGTGTATCCGCACGCAGAGTGTACAGCGCTCGTGTACGCGTATTATATCTGTATATCCTATGGGAAGTGGTGGGCGTGACTGATTGCCAATATGAACACGTGACCAGAGTCCGTATATGCCCGGCCTCTATCGTATTCTAGTTGTGACCGTATTAAAATGGCAGAATGCACCGTTGTTAAATAAGAAAGAGCTGTAGATACAGCGAATGGAACCGCTTTGGCGACTATCAGGTACACACCCGGACATTTTTTTTTTTTGATTTCAATGTTACTGTCGTGTTTAGCAATCGTTTAACCCTGTAAATCGCGAGATAGCCCGATTTTTGAGTGGACAGACAACAGATGGACAGACGGACGGACAGACAGACAGAACCAATCGCTTAACCCCGCCGCATACGCGCGGGGTAACTACACATGCATGCATTTTCTGGTACTGGGGAGTTTTCACGGTGTAGTACACGTACATGTACATATACAAATTATGGAACACATTATGGAAACTCTAACATCAGTTGTGTGCTAATAGTACAGAGAAACATGTAGCTATTCTTGAGAAAAACACATTTCTAGTAACACTGAACAGGTTGCAAAGTAAACTACAGAATGAGCTGGGGAGATGGAGGAGTTTAAGGTATTACTCCTCCAAATCCCTAGCTCATATTCTTAGTCTGGTACTCCACACTAATTGCTAACCTCTCCTTGCTGTTACAACTAGTCCCTGAAGCAATAGCTAATCCACAATTTATTTTTTGAAGGCACACAAGTGGTTAGTCTCGCGGGCCAGACGATTTTTGTTAGATCATAATATTATAGTTTACAGTAATAGTACCAATCAGACGCACAGACACACCCAGGCATTTTAAAGATGGCTAACAGAGCCAATGCACGAAGGCAAGAGATGGAGAATATAGCTAGGACTACCATCGCACATGACAGCCCTGCAAGCTTGAAAGAATAATTCATGGATGAAAATGCACAAACTAATGAAGTTAACCATTTGAGCATGATCGGTGTATTTATATGCCTTATGTATCACAACAGGCGTATATCATGGAGTACGGTAGTACTCCATATGTAGGGATGGCTAGGAAGTGCGAAGGGTCTGTACTATCTATCGAAGGCCCCGCCCACTTCCGGTAATTTACGCGTTCGGCGCTAGCGCGTCCGTATATACATGGTGGCCGATCATCAGTGGCTTACTCTAGTTACCGATGTCTTACTGTCAAGCCTTGTAGGGGAGTGGTCCAATATCAGCGAACATACAGGAAATATGCACCACACATGCATCCTTGAACATTGCTTGAAATTGTAAAACAGTCCAGATAGTTGGTTTTCACTGAGGGTCACATTCAATGAGCATATTAGGGGCATTTGTTGAGCATAACTGGAAGATTTTGGAGCAGTGCAGCATAGCATAATAGGTATTTTGTTTTGAGTATAATAGACTCACTCCTACTAATATGTTAGGCTCGTATTCTATGTTGCGCCCTGCAAAAAAGAGTCATAGCAAGCTCCATATATGGCACTGGGATAACGATCCTGTGTCTACACTAGAGTGCGTTCTGTGTAGTGTTGTGACCAGACCCCTTGTTTTGGTATGTGAGGGGGTGAGCCCCAAGGGTGAGGAGACTATCATACTGCCTGCTCATTCTTAGGCTTCACCCGATTTTTATCGCTGGAAAGCATTTGGCGATTTTGCTTGTTTCGCTGAAAGCCATGGCTCGTTATTCAGTTTCCAATTTTTAGCTTCCACCCTGAGGTGTCTGCTATTGGTTCTATTTCTTGGCCGGCTGTTCGCACTGCCCTGTGCGAAGAACACGTGGTGGTGTACATGACTTGGAGTTGAATAAGCCGGCAGGTGGTGTGGTGCAGTACTACTGTACTGCAGCTGGCTAGAGACAGATGTCGTGCGTGTTTACTTTTGTTGGTTGCTGGTCTATAGAGCGAGCGTTAAGCTCTGTGCTTGATTGTGTTGTACATGTACTTGTGTCTGGAAGTGTGAGAGTGAAGGTCTTCGGATTGAAATGTTGTTTGCCAATGAAGCCTGCTCGACAATCATCTTTCTGCAGTTTGATTGGTCCTTTCACGTTCCAGAAGGGAACAGTAATGTAATCGTGTTTACCTTTGTATTTGCTTGTATACCTGCACATACCTTTGTTTGTATACCTGTGTATACCTGCATATACCCTTGTATACCTGTGTATACCCTTGTATACCCTTGTATACCCTTGTATACCCTCGTATACCCTTGTATACCTGTAAGACATCCACCCCTTTTATTTTACTGGTTGATGTATGTTGAATTAGAGATAATGTAGCAACAGTTCTTTGTGGCTAATTGGCAACAGAACTTTGTTTACTGAGCAGCCATAAATAATCTGATTGTATTCATGTACATGTACTCAGACAATAGTTCTGGTGACACCATAGCTTTTAAGTTAATTCACAATCATCTTGTTGGCACACCCATGTAATGGACAGGTGGACCTTTGTACTGGTGCATCCTGTTTATCATTGTCCTCTTGTAGTTCCTTTATCATTCTTGTTTTTGTTGTCACTTGTCTCTCCCTCCCTCCCCCCTTGCAGTGGTCACTGGGTGGGAGACTGAGAACAAGTACCGCATCCGCAACACCCTCGGACAAGATGTCTACTTTGCCACTGAAAGTAAGAGGGGTGTGTGTGTGTGTGTGTGTGTGTGTGTGTGTGTGTGTGTGTGTGTGTGTGTGTGTGTGTGTGTGTGTGTGTTGTATGTGTGTGTGTGTGTGTGTGTTGTGTGTTGTGTGTGTGTGTGTGTGTGTGTGTGAGGGGGAGAGAGTGTGTGTATGTAACACTACAGTCTTGTACACGTATGTTTCGGTGCTAGTGCTTAAACTAGCATTTGATTTTTTCCTTCTATACCACAATATACCAGGTCCTATATATAGCAGGTTACTTACTGGAAATGTGTGTGCCTGTAAAATGCTATATACTAGGTAAATGCAAAGCGTGGGGGGAAGGGTTGAGTGTGAACAAGCCCTCACCCATTGCGATGTGATGTCCAGCAACTTCACGACAGCCTTCCCTCATGTAGCTTGTTAGCGACCTGGAGACGTGGCAGCTCTCTCTCTCTCCTGCCACACTATAGCCTAGTGATAGTCTCCCTTGCTCATTGCAGCCTAGTACGTGTGGTCATGATGAATGCATGGCCACATGAAGTTTCGAATGTGAAACTGGATCATACAAACAATTGTGTATGTTGACTATACATACGTACCACTTAGACAATACCGTATAGCGGGAAATTTTCGCCAGGGAAAAATTTCGCCAAACCCAGATGTGTAGTATTGCGGGAAAATTTCGCGAGATTTATTTTCGCGCACATGCGATTGGGCGAAATTAAATTCCACGGAATTATTAATAATTATTCCTTTCAACACGGCAGTTTAGCGGTCTCGAGCAGCTTGGAAAAGTGTCTTGCTGCCGCAGAATCTCCGTTCTCACTAGCGATTTGGACTTCAGCTCATTACTTAGCTTCATATAAGGCCCTCTCTTCGCCTTTGTAGCCTCTTCTTGGTGCCGAGCATGGGTAACGGCTGCATTCGCTTCCGCAATCGCCGACGATGGCAACGAAAATGACAGCGCTCCCATAGGATCAGGGAGCTGTCTACGTGGCAGAACCTGCAAATAACACAGCAGAGCCATACCGGTAGTCGATAGTGAGCTTAACTTTCGCAGCTGCATGCTACCGTTGACCGTGTGTAAATATTAATTTTTACCAGTCAAAATTCTTACGACATAATTTTCACCGGTTAAATTTTCGCCACTTGAACTGACTGGCGAAATTGGCGAAAATTTACCCCTGGCGAAAATTTCCCGCTATACGGTACTCACCATTTAACACATGTGGGGTTCACTCACGCTCAAGGGGTAGGTTCCTGAGAAAATTGTTGAGCCCTCTGTGAACCTTCCTCCCTGCAGGGTCTAACTGCTGTGTCCGGCAGTGGTGTGGGCCTGTCCGCCCCTTTGCCATGAGCATCGTAGACAATGCGCAGAGGGAGGTGGGTTATATTGAGAGCTAATAAAAACTGCTTACATGTACATGTAGTTGGTACCATCAGTTATGCGATTGTGGCGGGTTGTTTGTATTTCAGTCACTCTTTGGTTTACTGCTTGCTCATTTGGGGTTCAGTGGAACCTCTATACTAGGGTCTCTCTATATGCTCATTTGGGGTTCAGTGGAACCTCTATACTAGGGTCTCTCTATATGCTCATTTGGGGTTCAGTGGAACCTCTATACTAGGGTCTCTCTATATGCTCATTTGGGGTTCAGTGGAACCTCTATACTAGGGTCTCTCTATATGCTCATTTGGGGTTCAGTGGAACCTCTATACTAGGGTCTCTCTATATGCTCATTTGGGGTTCAGTGGAACCTCTATACTGGGGTCTCTCTATATGCTCATTTGGGGTTCAGTGGAACCTCTATACTAGGGTCTCTCTATATGCTCATTTGGGGTTCAGTGGAACCTCTATACTAGGGTCTCTCTATATGCTCATTTGGGGTTCAGTGGAACCTCTATACCAGGGTCTCACTATATGCTCATTTGGGTTCAGTGGAACCGCTATACTAGGGTCTCTCTATATGCTCATTTGGGGTTTAGTGGAACCGCTATACTAGGGTCTCTCTATATGCTCATTTGGGGTTCAGTGGAACCGCTATACTAGGGTCTCTCTATATGCTCATTTGGGGTTCAGTGGAACCTCTATACTAGGGTCTCTCTATATGCTCATTTGGGGTTCAGTGGAACCTCTATACTAGGGTCTCTCTATATGCTCATTTGGGGTTCAGTGGAACCCCTATACTAGGGTCTCTCTATATGCTCATTTGGGGTTCAGTGGAACCTCTATACTAGGGTCTCTCTATATGCTCATTTGGGGTTCAGTGGAACCGCTATACTAGGGTCTCACTATATGCTCATTTGGGGTTCAGTGGAACCTCTATACTAGGGTCTCTCTATATGCTCATTTGGGGTTCAGTGGAACCTCTATACTAGGGTCTCACTATATATGGTATCCACCTCCCTATTAAGCCCACATTGTGGGTCCCAATGTACATGTATTATGACCTCTGTACAGCCAGTCAGCCACCTCTTAAATTGCAATTATTGGCCCAGGTTGACTGCCTATGTACAGAGGTTCCACTGGCTACCCCGCACGTATGTGGCGGGGTTAAGCGATTGGTTCTGTCTGTCTGTCTGTCTGTCTGTCTGTCTGGCGTCTGTCTGTCCACTCAAAAATCGGGTTATCTCGCGATTTACAGGGTTAAACAATTGCTGAACCCAACAGTAGCATTAATATCTGGGTAATTCCAAATCAATTCAGCAAAAGTTTGGACGCGACCGACTCAGAATTGGACGAAACTTGGTATGTAAGTAGTGCTTGTGGTTTTATGAAGCCAGATAAAATTTCACTCTTATATGTTGTATGGCTTCCTGGTTATGGCCTATCAAAGATTCCACTTTTTTTCAATTATTGCTAACCCTGGAGCTATTCAATTCCAGGTAACTTCCTCATTTTTTGTTATTGGGCAAAATGAATTGCATCACCTCGAAGCATGAAAGATGGGCTTTCATGTGGTATGTTGTATGGCTTCATCCAATTAAGTTGCCGGGTTACGTACTTGCTTAAAAGTTGACCTTTGACCTCCGAAAAAAGCGCTGCTTATAATTTTCTGATAATTTCTGAGGATAGTTGCTAATCTATGAACTACAGTCTGTAGAAGTTTTATGTTGGGGCTCCACTGGGATTAGGAGATATGTGCTCCTTCAGAGGGGTATGTAGGCTAATTAGGGCAAATTCACTACACTATTACACACCATAATATATTTTTGTGGACATAAGTTTGAAAATACCAAAGTAAAGTAACAAATTACAGATACACAGCAGACCAAACAAGAAAAATATAACAAAAAGAAGTTAGTTAAGTCGTTTTTACTCTTGTAACAAAACACGAAGCTTCTGAGAGGAGGAAGTAGTTTCTTTCTTCGTCGAAGTGTACACTCGGCCAGTTCTTGTTCTTGGATCATCTTCCAGAAAGTTTACATCCTAAAAAGATAACATACTTCTCCGATGGTGTAGCAGCTCGATACAAGAACCGTAAAAACATCATCAAAGCCCATCTTTCATGCTTCGAGGTGATGCAATTCATTTTGCCCAATAACAAAAAATGAGGAAGTTACCTGGAATTGAATAGCTCCAGGGTTAGCAATAATTGAAAAAAAGTGGAATTTTTGATGGGCCATAACCAGGAAGCCATACAACATATAAGAGTGAAATTTTATCTGGCTTCATAAAACCACAAGCACTACTTACATACCAAGTTTCGTCCAATTCTGAGTCGGTCGCGTCCAAACTTTTGCTGAATTGATTTGGAATTACCCATCTAAAATAAAATGGGTGTGTACCTGATAGTCGCCAAAGCGGTTCCATTCGCTTCATCTCCAGCTCTTTCTTATTAAACAATGGTACATTCTGCCATTTTTAATACGGTCACAATTAGAATACGATGAGGGCCGGGCATATACGGACTCTAGCCACGTGTTTCATATTAGCTCAATACGTAGTTCGTACCCTGTACGTGTCGACCGCAATCGGTCACGCCCACTGCTTAGATACACGAGCACTGTACACTCTGGGTTCGGGATACACAGCCAGCTACACTGTACCAACAGCTCCATCAACCAAGTCTGCAGCCCTACCAGGGCACAGTTGTAAATTCTGCAGCGCGGGGTATGTCTCTGCTACATGTAGAGACTTCTAGTTATTATATCATAATTAAGTTAGTGTCCCTAGAGACCATAGTAGTTTTCCTGGGGATGCTAAAATGTTACCACTGCCAGAGCCCATGTAATACACTTTTCCTATGCTTTTAACCAGGAGTGTATGAACTTACTCTGCTTATACAGTGGAACCCCTATTCAAGAACACCTATGAAATAAGGACACAATTGTATTAAAGGACACTTTTAAATATGCTACCGTAATAGAAATTTACCCCTGAAATGAAGACACCTCTCTATACAGGACTTTTCACCAGGTCCCCCAAGGTGCATGTCCACTATAATAGAGGGGTTCCACTTTGTATTAACTATACATCGTCTTGCTCCCCCGTACATGATTGTGTATGTATTAACCGCCTGTTGTGAAGGATATTTTTATGACAGATGACGACAATGACAGGCAGAATTAAACATAGCCACATTTTTCACCTCATTTCCCTCTCAGGTGATCCACCTGGACCGCCCCTTGAAATGCAACAACCCCTTGTGTGGCTTCTGCTGCCTGCAGACGATCGAAGTGCAGAGCCCGCCCGGGACTGTGATCGGCTCTGTGGAGCAGAACTTCACCTGGTGGCTCCCCAAGTTTAGCATCCTGGATTCCGTGGGAAATGTGCAGCTGAGGATCGTGGGGCCCTGCTGTTACAGCAAGTGCTGTGAGGTGGAGTTTGAGGTATGTGTTCTTTTATTAGGTGTGTATCTATAGGGATCCCCCCTACACATTCTACCACATGCTACCGTATAGCGGGAAATGTTTATCTGGGGTAAGTGTTGCTTATTTCGCCAGTCGGTGATTTTTTCCCCTTGATGAAAGCCATTTCTGCCACGTGAATCATGACTCTACTGAGATACTTGCAACGCCGTAGCGAGCTCACTGACCTGGTGAGGCGTAGTCTCACGCAGCCAGACCCTTCGTAGCAATGGCTTGCAAAGCTAGCTATGCTGAGGACTAGTCTCGCTGGCCCGCGAGACTACTGCGGGACCGCTGACCTCGCTACTGGTGAGTGACAAAAGGCAACAACGGCGGCAATTCTGAACGATCTTCAATTTCCATGAACCAGATTCTCTCTTGCAACTATGCATTAAGAACTTCGGAGGTGTGTGTGAATAAAAATCTGGCAAAATTTTCTGCAATACTTCGCAACTAAAAAAAAAAATCCCGCTAAATGGTATAGTGTTCCAGGTACATGTAAGCACAAGTATGTCTACCTCATTAGGTGCTCTCAGCTGATGAGACTCAGCAGGTGGGCAAGATCACCAAGCAGTGGTCTGGACTGGCCAAGGAGTACTTCACCGATGCTGACAACTTTGGCATCCAGTGTGAGTGTGTCCTTAATAACTTAATGTAGCTCATTGAGTATCCTTTTAATGTAACTTCCAACTTTTGATTGTACAAAGTCCTGCATATCCACTTGGAGGAGCTGAGGAACAAAGACTCATGCTTTAAAGGAGTCCTTAATTCTAGGGTCTGGGAGCATTCTCCCCCTGCAGTGGGGTACTCTTGATGTTAGTAATGTGTGTGTGTACATGTATACTAGTTAGTATGGCTTTACATAATTAGATTTCGTTTTTGTTAAAAAGCTAGTGAAGAAGAAAATTTAGTTTTGGTTTTAGTTAGTTAACTAAAAGGAAAAAAGGGTTACTAAAAGTGTTTTAGTATTAATTAACCATAACTAAATGTGGAGATTCTGGTGAAAAAAGTATTAGTTTAGTTATAGTTTATTCTCAGTGGCCAATACCCTTGAAGTTTTAGTTTTAGTTAGTTAACTAAATGTGTTTTTGCTCCTACTAAAACACATTTTGCTTTTAGTTTCAGTTAACCAAAACAACACTAATGTATACTCACACATACACACGCACTCACACACACACACACACACACGCACACACACACACACACACACACACACACACACACACACACACACACACACACACACACACACACACACACACAGTCCCCATGGACCTTGATGTGAAGACGAAGGCTGTCATGCTGGGGGCTTGCTTCCTCATTGTGAGTCATGTAGTAATCTACGCTGCTTCTGGTCTTGATTAATCTAAATGTACTAAAAGGTGCTGCAGTAATGTATAGTACAATTACATTATGAGCTGTCTGAAGCTGATAACAGTTCCCATACATTCTCTATGGGAAGTGCTATTGCCGAGTGCCTTAGTGCGAGGCTGCAGTGTGTCGCTCGACTCCAAGCTAGTCTCCAACCTGATTAGAGTTGTGTAGCCTCTATTCAGCAGAGGTTTGTCTGCCAGGGACAGCTATACCGTATGCAGATGGAGTGATACAAACACGAGTATAAGCAGCAAAGCCTGGTCTCTCTGTAGCAGCCATTGCTGGTCTTTAGAAGTCCAACTACTGAAGGCCAGAGGAGGTTGGAAGCGATCATGTGTAGGTCAAAAATATATAATGTCAAGTATAGCTAATAGTGTTCCATTGAGAAGAATACGGAAGGTGTGCAAACTTGTACAGTATGTGGACCAAAGAAGGTATTGTAGCTCTATAACCTTCGAGGGGATGGGTGGGGACACCCCCTCGAAAAAAAAACCTTGGCTTGCAAGTACGGAGCTGTGCTGCAGAAGATTGGGCTTGAATGCAGTGGATTCTCAGTTGAGCTTGCAAAATATTTCGTAAAGCTATGAGCAGTTATACTACTCAAATTCTAGCTATTTTACTGCTGAAGGTACTCGCAGACTTAGTGCAGTAGTGAAGCCAGATTAGCTGTTAACACTTCCCATATATGACATGGTAGCAGGGTTCATGCACTCCTGACCCCCATACAACAGAGCCACCAGGAATTCATTTAGGAGTAAATACACTCTAGTGGAATACTATTCATCATGCTGTCTGATCATGAGATGTCCTCATTTCAAGGGTTAATTTTCGTCTGTCTGTCATGGATGTGACATCCGCTAATAAAATGCGATTGCGAAAGAATACGTGAAAGATCTGTAATGTCATCATCCGAATACTTTAGCTAGTACCTAGCTACTGGAACATTCTGACATTTCAAGCCAATGGTAATTTTAATAGGAAGACCTCAAATGAGCCCTTCTATAGCACGCTTTATTGCAAAGGCTAGTAACTATAAGTGAAAACTCTGTAAAGCTACAACTGCTACGCTAGACTAACCACGACAATGTGCATTAAATGGAGTCACTGCCACATGTCTATGTACATTGTACCTATGGCTGTGAAGAGCTAGCCTATAGTCCAAGTATACCTGTATTGTCTTACTAGGCTACACTCCCTAGTGGGCCTGTATTGTTTTGTAGTTGTTTGTAGTCTCCTCTGAGTGCCATTCACTTACATGTACGCTAGGCTATGGCTGTGAAGAGCTAGGCTATAGTCCTGTATAGTGTGCCTATACTATTGTTTTGCAGTTGTTTGTAGTCTCCTCTGAGTTACTGCCTCCATGTGGCTCAGGCTGGGATCTGTCAGTAGCACTACTGCTACTGACAATGCATACAAATTACATGCAGATGACACCATTCTATCTGTATAGAGTGAGCGAGTTCAACAAGTACAAGTAATTGTGCACGCTTTGCTCTCACCATTACTTGTACTAAGATAGTACTTTTACAGTTCTTACTTCAAGGGTCCATGCAGTATACAGGGTTCCACTGTACTCCCATTGAAGTTGGTTCATGTGATCCTGGCGAGGTCTATATGTGCATGCATAATATTTATCTAGTTTACATTATGGAAAATTCACTACTTAAGTACTAGCTGCACTTAAATGGACATTTCAAATGCAGCAGAGAAAAGGGTGTATATATAGGGAAAGAAATACTTCAGTAACGGTTTGCTAAATAATGTCATATTATGTTGTTTTTTCCCTTCTTTTCAGGATTTCAACTTTTTTGAGCGTTCTAATTAACTTCTGTTGTTTGCAGTGTACCCAACCAACAGTTTGCTGTATTTGCTCAATAGTGTGCACTCTAGTGTGCACGTGTTTAAATTGTTCTTACCACTGTACGTGTACATGTATAATATGTAAGTAAGTGCTAGTAAGTATCTCTTATTACTGTCAATGAATTGATACAGGAGAAGCAGTACAATAATTATTGGGGGGTGCAGTTTAGAGTGCACGACTACTGTAGTACATGTACATATTTACTTACTTTGGTGATCTTTGCATTCCTGAACAAAGTGGATGGCTAATGAAATGAAATTGATGAGAAGTATGCTTCTATCTCTCTGCTAAGTAATCCACAATGACTCAACTTCGGGCCAGGCTGATTTTATTATGTAGAATGCAAAATTATTGAGCAGCAGACCCCTGACATGGTTAAGTCACATCACCCTATTATAACAGGAGCCTTCAATTACACTGATGACCAACATAAGGGATGCCGCGTTGTTGCCAGTAGCTGCCCTAGCCTAATCTCATCTCCCACAATAGCAATCCCAGCACCCAGCCAGCCAGTGGTCATCGTAGCAATCCCAGCACCCAGCAGGCCAGTGGTCATCGTAGCAATCCCAGCACCCAGCCAGCCAGCGGTCATCGTAGCAATCCCAGCACCCAGCCAGCCAGCGGTCATCGTAGCAATCCCAGCACCCAGCCAGCCAGTGGTCATCGTAGCAATCCCAGGACCCAGCCAGCCAGTGGTCATCGTAGCAATCCCAGCACCCAGCCAGCCAGTGGTCATCGTAGCAATCCCAGCACCCAGCCAGCCAGTGGTCATCGTAGCAATCCCAGCACCCAGCCAGCCAGTGGTCATCGTAGCAATCCCAGCACCCAGCCAGCCAGGGGTCATTGGCCTTTCAGTGCCACCGATTCCACGTGACCTGGCCCGGAGGATCTGGCACAGTGGGTGCGTGGAATTCACAGGAGAAAAGTGCAATTTCCTGAAATGCATTACAAGGAAGGAAATCTGGTATTTCAGGTACAGGGTAGTATAGGATATTTCCATGAGATTCTGCCCTATCCTATATTACCCTGTACCAAATTTCCTGTCAAATTTCCTTGCAAGTTATTCCACTTTTTTTTGCTGTGGAAATTGACAGGCATCTCCACAAATCGATAGGATCTGGAAGGAGGTGAAAATGACATACAAAGGAGGTAGTCTCGCGGACGAGACTACAAAGGAGGAGGGAAAGGCTCAGGTACGGCACACACATGGTGATATGGGTGGTGCACATGGCTAGCCTTGTATACCCAGTTGTCCTACGTTTTTTTCACTTACAGTATAAAAGTGGAACCACTTTTTCTTCCTGCAAGTGGAAAATAAGCTGGGGTGACTGGGTACGAGGCTAGGTGGTGGCATTCATTGTCTTGATGGGTGTAGTGGCTGCATGTTGGACACCCGGAGAAAGTCTGGAATACCGCCAGCTGCAGGTGCTTGCAGTTCGGATGCACCTATTGGCACAAGTGCTTGAAGTGCCAGGGGTCGGTTGATTGCTCCTTCCACTCAAGTGTTTTTAGGAAGGGTATATACAGTAGTGAACGTTTCACTGATTCAGACCAATGTACCTATACTCCTACAGGTAGCTGCACAGCTTTACAGCGTGATCAGTAGACTCCAGCAAATGTTTCATGCATCCAGATAATAACAATCTTAGCATTATCTCATCAACCTAAACCAACCTACAAGAAACTTCAGATCGACATTGCATGCTTCAAGAAATCATTCAGATCAGCCACTCTGCATGGGAGCAGTCCAGGCAAAATGGCTAGATGTAGAAGGCAGTGACCCCAACCTAAATGTCACACCTCTTGAGACATCATGCACACATGCATACGTATATGCTGTAACATTCCGGTGCACTTGGATGACAGACATGCAATGGAAGGGGCACGCTTACATTGATACGGTGCTTCCACTTTGACTAATGTCTACACCAAGAGCTTTCTGTGCTGCAGCCAATGCTCTGTATGAGCAGTAAGCAGTGTCAAAGTTAAGTCACGATCTTTCTTACCTGTGGTTCACTACACAGTGACAAATGCCATCACAACATTTCAATCAAGGTTAACACCAGCAAATGATTAGGTGTGCCTAGCCATGCTAAAATATGATAGTCCAACCACCAACAGTTTTCTTTAGTGTTGTTTTAGACACTGACAAGCTGCCGTTTCACTCATTAGGAGTCACTACAGAAAAAAAAAAACTGCGAAAACTTCCTGCTAATGCTAGACTCTCGTATGCATGGGGCCCAAAAGCAAGCAAGCAGAGAGCACTAACTATTACAATGTCATGTATCTCTAATAGGAACATATAGTCACATGTATGCATGGCCCTTCTTCCTGGGAGAGCCTTCCTGTGTAGAATGATCAATCTGTCATGCAACCTCAAGGAATGGACCATGGAATCATTAATTGGGCCTGAATTTCCGCCACGACCTAAGAACTTTTATGCTCACATGGAGCCGGGTACAATCTCGATGCAATTCCCTGATCTTCAGGCGTTCCCCAAGACACATTTAAAGAAAAGGTGTATCTGGGCATACTGGAGTGCACCAAATTACCCATGTGCGGCATTCAAGACTAAAGCAGTCATCCCCAGGTTCTCAGTGAACCCGAGCAGGAATGGTAGCATCATAAGACTACCATAGTTATCAGCCAGTAGGCATGTATGCATAATTATTGGTTGGCCGGGTTTAATTTAGTACCGGCCTATCTACATGTACTAGCAGAAAGTTATAGCTAATGAGTACACACATGATTGTATCAGTTCCAATTTTTCGCAGCGACAAATATGCATGGCGGCCAGGGCGGGGCAGCTCAGATAGCCGACTCGCGCGCTCGGGCGGCGGGCGCCACGCCCGCGACCCCAATCGTACCCAATTAAATTCCGCACGACAGAGGTTAATTGAGTCGAGAGTTGAGCTTTCCACCAGCGCTGCAGCACTATTGAACACCGGTTTATTGTGAAGAAGGATGGCAAAAGGTTAGCGCAGTGAATGATATTCTAGGGGCTGGGCGGGGTTGTAAAAGAATTCTTTCCAGCCGATGTAAACAAATATGCTCTCGCGCTTCAGTGCTAAAGTCAAGAGTTTATCAACGTCCGACGAACGCTGCGCGTGAATGCACGCTTGGAACGAAGCGCGACTGGAAGTAGCCCCAGGCCACACTTCCTCCAATTGCGTGGCCTGGGAAGGAGGCTAGACTGGAAAGGGCCCCGCCCCCGCCTTATACTCTTAACGCGCCGTGCGCAAGAACGCCAAACAAACTCTTATAGTGTAGCATTGTAGGTGCAACTGTAATGCTTCAGCAGTTTTCACTACCTTTGCAAAGCAAAAGCCTGCTGCACTAAGGGTGGGTGGGTGGGTGATTAATTAGGCTTTGACCTCCTCTTCTAGTAGATTGAGGTCACTAGCAGCTTCTCAAAACTGTGGTTTGCTGTTGCGTGGTTTATGAACAAGGACTAGTCACTTGCTCATTGCTTGTAGAAACGTTTGCGTATGGGATCAAAACTAGATCAAGCGGTCAAGGTAGTTTTTATGAGACGATCAAGGTATCATGATGAAATCCGAGCAACAGAAATTATAGTCCCCGTACACCCATGCCCTCTCGGTGAGAGAGAGTCTGGTAGCTCGATTTTAATTTCTTGTTTCTAACACCTTAGTGATCTGGAATTTCAAAGCACGAAACAGATTGCTTGAAACGTAATTAAACGAGCATGACGTCACCGAGCATGCATAATTAAATAATAACATAGCTACATGTACATCTACAAGTATGGCTATTGTCGAAAGTGAGAACTGCTTCCAGAGCATAGATAGTAGTCTATTGTCAGAGAAGGCAGTTGAGGCCGCTATCACCAGTCGCTTGAGTGCAGACATGTACATGTACGTTAACTAAGGAAAGGGGTGGGTGCTGAAAAGAGTGCCAATTGAGAATTTGTTATAAAGAGCAATGGATACTCTACCTCCACCTGGGTCAAAACCTACTGGTCGACTCCATCCTTCCCTGTTGAAGCAACACTAAGTAGCTCTGGCTAAGTAGCTGCCCTTGAGGATTCCACACAATGAATTTTCATCATGAATCTAATTCATGAGCTGTGTGGACCCCACTCAGACCCTCCTTCTCTCTAGCTAGTTTTCGGCGGGTGAGTGTCAGAGGGTTTGAGAACAGGACTAGTTCCAGAAAGCGCATGTGTGTACATGCATGCGTTTGTGTGTGTGTGTGTGTGTAGGGGGAGGGGAGAGATCGAGTATGCTTAATACCCACACTCAAACAGTTTACATAACAGATTAATTGGGTGATAGGAAGTGGTGGGGGTGGAGGTGTGGGTGATAGGAAGTGGTGGGGGTGGAGGTGTGGGTGATAGGAAGTGGTGGGGGTGGAGGTGTGGATGATAGGAAGTGGTGGGGGTGGAGGTGTGGATGATAGGAAGTGGTGGGGGTGGAGGTGTGGGTGATAGGAAGTGGTGGGGGTGGAGGTGTGGGTGATAGGAAGTGGTGGGGGGGGTGGAGGTGTGGATGATAGGAAGTGGTGGGGGTGGAGGTGTGGATGATAGGAAGTGGTGGGGGTGGAGGTGTGGATGATAGGAAGTGGTGGGGGTGGAGGTGTGGGTGATAGGAAGTGGTGGGGGTGGAGGTGTGGATGATAGGAAGTGGTGGGGGTGGAGGTGTGGATGATAGGAAGTGGTGGGGGTGGAGGTGTGGATGATAGGAAGTGGTGGGGGTGGAGGTGTGGGTGATAGGAAGTGGTGGGGGTGGAGGTGTGGATGATAGGAAGTGGTGGGGTGGAGGTGTGGATGGGGCCACCAGTAACCTATTTTTGACACCGCATATATAATTTTTCCCCGCCTCCATTTATGAGCTCTTGCCGATTTACAAAGGCCTAACCTTGCGACAGCGAGTCTTCAAACATGTAGCTGCACAAAATTCCATGCATTAGTACATGTATGTACACAACTCAGTACTCCTACCCTGTCCCAAGTTAGACATTTGTACGTACGTACATTAGAAATAGATAGAGCTACAGGTCTAAACACTGGCTGTTCAGTTCATTCACTTCAGCCTTTGCTACATGTATGTTTCAAAGTCATCATATATGTACATGTACATGTGTACGATGATTACTGTACATGTACATGCACCATTCCTACCCACACCCCTAACTCTCACACACAGCTCAAGTTCCCGTAAACTGGATGCCAGTTGCCCAGGCCATCCCGGGCTGCCCCCCTGGTCTGGAGTACCTCACCCAGATCGACCAGATCCTCGTGCACCAGCAGGTGGAATTGCTCGAACGTAAGCACTGATAACCTCATAATCGTATAACGCCCTTGGGGCATGTAGTAGCCTCTTCCTCCCTCGCAAGAGCCTGGGCACAAGGCTAAATAGGCATGTTTGTAATTAAGTCTTGTACATGTACATGTACGTGCAAGTACCCACCTCCACCATTAGGTGCCAATAATAGATAATTTTTACCCAGTTAGCTGATGTTTGTTCTCAAGTATGCATTTGGCTGGAGATGCCATCTGGCGAAATACCCTATTGTGTTTCCACTTTGCCTACTTGTTCAGCTTACATTAGGGCGTTAGAGCCACTGTTTCGCCATGCAAAGAATCATTGCATGTGTTTACAAGATTACCCCTGTGTCTTATATACTCTGGTGCAGTCTGTGTAGTCAGTGTTGTGTCCAGACCTCTTGTTTTGGCATGTACATATAAGGGGGTGAGCCCCAAGGGTGAGGAGACTATCACGTTGCCTGCTAGTCTAGCTGCTAGACCCTGCCTCTCCCCCAGAAAATGGAAAAAAGGAAAAGTACTTGTAATCATAATTTCACTATTCTGTTCTTTCCTTTTTTATTTGGGGGGGGGGGGAGAGAGAGAGAGAGAAAGGGAGGGTCTAGCAGCTAGACTAGCTGCCTGCTCATTCTCAAGCTTCACATCACTGGAAAGGGTTTGACGATCAGGCTTGTTTTATTTTTGCTGAATACCATGACTCCGGTTGCTACTTTCTGCCTTCCTCTCCCACACCGTCCTCTCTGAAGTCCACCTGGTGGTGTAACTCGAGCTGCTATATACATGTAGGTATAGCCCAGCAAATGGTATGGTGTAATTGTACACTATGCTATACTCCTGTTACAGGAAGCCAAACACAAGGGGAGGGTTATTTCACCATTCTTCTCTGGTCGGTACCTTGAACAGCGTTATTTATCGCTTTTAGCCGAGCTTTCTGGAAGGTGGAGAGTACAGCAGTGTTGCGGCTCCTCTGATTGGCTGTTGCTTCAAGTACTTTGATAGCAGCCATAGTGCTCTGATCAAGACGCCGTTCATGCTTAAATTATCTTTCTGTATTTCGATTTGTCCTTTCTATTTTCCGGATGAGAATGGTCAGTAGGTCGAGCAACGAAACCAAGGAACTCACTTCTTTGATCAATAGTGGATGTTTGCGGGTTTAGAGAATGTTATAGAGCCAGCTATACGTGTAGTGATGATCGTAGTGACCTAGGCAAATACCTCAGAATACTGCACGGCAAATACCTTCCAGCTGACAGCTGATAGTATGTACAGGTGTACATTACATGTACTGTACATGTCTCTGTCGATGCCAGTGACCGATGGAGACCGCCAGAGACTATAGCCTCGTACCCAGGCCCCTCCCACCCTTTCTTTTCCTGGTGTGCATAGTAATTATTGTGTGCATGATAGTCTCTCTCCCTCTCCACTGGTCTCCGGCAGTCTACTTTCTTCTGGCCTCACACTGCATGTGCAGTGGAGGAATGCCTCAACACTCTTTGCAAAGCCCAGCCTGGGTGTTGTACAAACTCAGATTGCATTCATACACCTTGGACTGGTATGCTGCTAATGAGTGACATCACCCCTTTTAAGTAGATTCACAATTATTGTGTCGAGGCGCTACCAAACAGTGTCCATGAATAACCATAAACCTCTGATATTTGTATTTTTTCCCTCCCTCCCCCTTGCAGTGGTCACTGGGTGGGAGACTGAGAACAAGTACCGCATCCGCAACACTGTTGGACAAGATATCTACTTTGCCACTGAAAGTAAGTGTGTGCGTGTGTGTGTGTGTGTGTGTGTGTGTGTGTGTGTGTGTGTGTGTGTGTGTGTGTGTGTGTGTGTGTGTGTGAGTGTGTGCTAGAGTCTAGCATTTATGTACTTGTGTATGTTTACTTGCCAGAACTATATGCCAGAAATTATCACAGGGGGTAGCTACCTGGGAGAATTTGATGAGCCCTCTGTGAACCTTTCTCCCTGCAGGGTCTAACTGCTGTGTCAGGCAGTGGTGTGGGCCTGTCCGCCCCTTTGCCATGAGCATCACAGACAATGCGCAGAGGGAGGTGGGTACCATAGCTGAATGCTTAGTGAAAACTACACGTAGATATATACATGTATGGTGCATTGTCTGAGCACTTGCTGTCAGTGGAGGCTTGCTGCAGTGGCTGTGTATCTGATCACAATGACCTGTACTGCCGCCCCTCTTAATCAACTTAAAGGACACTTCGGAAAAACATGAGGGGTTTTGTGCCTAGACGAAGTAGATAACCTTCTCTGGTGTCTGAAAGAGTGTTTACATCTCTAATCAGTGCAGGTTCTGTGACCTTCTGCCAATCGTATCATCTTACGAGGTCCACACGTGAGGAGGATTGAATCACTCTTGAATATCTCCCCTCTCAGGTGATCCACCTGGACCGGCCCTTGAAATGCACCGATCCCTTGTGCTGCTTCTGCTGCCTGCAGACCATCGAAGTCCAGAGCCCGCCCGGGACTGTGATCGGCTCTGTGGAGCAGAACTTCAGCTTCTGGCTCCCCAAGTTCAGTATCCTGGACTCCGCGGGAAATGTGCAGCTGAGGATCGTGGGGCCCTGCTGTTACAGCAAGTGCTGTGAGGTGGAGTTTGAGGTATGTGTTTATTCGCTCATTGCATACATATTTGCAGGGGGGAACCCCCTACTTTGTATATGTATGCGTTATCACGTGCCTTGAAACTTGCTAATTTTTTGGGGACTGGAAAATATACTATAGGCGATACGAGATGACTGCAGTGATTTGTCTATCAGTGATTTTATACTCTTTTCTGAAATATGAGTGCAGGTAATAGTGTGTCCATCAAACTTGGGTATTGAAATCGTAATGCCATATCCTACAAGCAGTACCTATACAGTGTATTGTTGATCTAGCGCCATTCCAGTCATGTTTAGCTTCATTCCCAGGCTCCACCCCCGAGCTTTAATCGCAACATATATTACTATTGCAACGTGTTTTAGTACACATTGCAATAAAAAGCTAGGGGGTGGAGCCTGGGAATGAGGCTAAGTTGTGTTAACAGCAGCTCCAGATAACTTCCAGCAGCTAGGTACATTGTAGTGACTTCTAATGATTGCGAACTGGCGATTGATACATACAGGGTGTCTCCCCAAGATAAGTACAGCAAGCTATGTATGTGGCTTCTCCATGTACATGTACTACCGTAACCTCTGGTTAATAGGCGCATGCGCTTATGACTCTAGGTGGTAAGCAACCATGCGCCTAATAGAGGATGTGCGCTAATAGGGGTGCAATTATTGCAGCCACGCCCAACACGTGACAATGCAAGATGCGTGCAGAGACAGCTATTTTTGTAGTCGTGTTAAAAAAGCTGAGAATAGCGAGATGGCTAGTATTGGCGAAGTATCCGAAGACTCCATCCTCCTCCAGGAAAGTGTAATCCGTGGCCATCATGTCTTCAAGGAGATATGGACTACATGACTTAGCGAAATTCTTCTGGTTCAAGAAGCCGGAAACGCTCATTGACAGACGTGCAGTTGCTTTGCAATGCTAGAAGAGTAGTCGGGCATGTGCCTAGAGAGTTCTCAAGAGTATTTTTGGCTTTTCTTAGCATGCGCTAAACAAATGATACCCACGACTGGGAAGGAAGCATGCGCTTAATAAATGTTATGCGTCTAGTAGCAAGGTGTGCCTAACAACCAGAGTTTACGGTATGTGGATAAGTACCGTATTTCCGCGATCAGACGCCGCCCTCTATTAGTAGCCGCCCTCGAATTATAGCCGCACCTCCGGAAGTGCTGAACGAAATAGTGGCCGCCCTCGATTAGTAGCCGCGGCTAAAATTCAAGTACCGCGGTAGGAATAAGCAAGAAGATGTAGCAACTACAGTAAAAGTAGAGTAATACTTGACTTTGCTAGCTAACAGTCGTCGGACCTCACCTTTGTCTTCTTCGAGGTTGCGAAGGGATCGGAGCCCGACGGAGGCTACCCGCGAATCTATATTTTCGATATCTCTCCCCTCAAAAAACAGCTGGCATTGTACGTGACGGCTTTTTGATAGTGTTGAGACACGAACGGCGATTTTCAAACGGATTTAAACTGCTGTTGTGCATCGCTGTGTAACCAGTAAACCGCTCAATCTAATAAGCGCCGCCCTCGATTAGTGGCCGCCCTCGAATAGTGGCCGCGGAAAATTGCGCGATGAAATAAATAGTAGCCGCGGCGTCTGATCGCGGAAATACGGTAGTTGTGCTCCCTTTGCTTGCTTTAATAGCTTCTTGCGTGTACATAATGACTGTAGCAAGGTGTAAAAGCATGTGTGTGCATGCCACAGATTCTTTAGTGGCCAAAGCACTTTAAATGCGTTGTGTAGCTAATCTCCACGTGATTTGTATGGAACGTTGAGCATCTTCCAGTGGCAGTGTAGTGCTACATGCTGACAGAACCCAGCCTGCGCAGTGACTCAGACGAGAGACTACAAACAACTGTACAACTATACAGGCAAGCTAAGACTGCAGCCTAGCTCTTCACAGCCATAGCTTACATGCGGCACTGACTCCTTTTAATGCACATTGTTGCAGTTAGTCTAGCATAGCAGTTATACAAAGTTGTCACAGGCCCCGGTTTCTAAAGTCACGTGCACAAGGCCAAGAGTATATAGGAAGGTAGTAGAACGGTAATTACATGTATGACAATTCTCCGACAGTGAATGAAGGTCGTGTATCTACACTTCTTGTAGCTTTCTTCACAGCCCGTTTGTGTTAGACTTATCGCTGAAACATTTTAAGTCTCTAATGAATAGAGAAATGTAGCCATCTTTCAAAGTGGATAGTGACGTGCGGTAATCACTTACTCATATGCCTTTCCTTCGTGTAACCGAAAAGTCGCAGGCCTGGGAATGAGGCTATAGTCCATTATACATGTACCTGGGGCCTGACTTACCCTATATTGATGGATGCTTAAACACATACATGTACAATGTATAATACGTATGTAGCTGATCAACCTGCTAAGATGCATACTATGAAATGTTTTATACCTCATTAGGTGCTCTCAGCTGATGGGACTCAGCAGGTGGGCAAGATCACCAAGCAGTGGTCTGGACTGGCCAAGGAGTACTTCACCGATGCTGACAACTTTGGCATCCAGTGTGAGTGTTTATTTTAACTTTTCAGCAACTTAAGTGTTGCTCTTGTTCATCGAGTGTCAATTCGATATAACTAATTGTACACAGTCTTGCATATTCACTTGGAGAAGCTGAAAAACAAACACTCGTGCTTTAAAGGAGTCCTTAATTGTAGGGTCTGGGAGCATTCACCCCCTGCAGTGGGGTACTCTTGATGTATACTCACACACACACACACACACACACACACACACACACACACACACACACACACACACACACACACTCACACACTCACACACACACACACACTCTCACACACACACACACACACACACACACACACACACACACACACACACACACACACACACACACACACACACACACAGTCCCCATGGACCTCGATGTGAAGCTGAAGGCAGTCATGCTGGGGGCCTGCTTCCTCATTGTGAGTCATGTCATGATGCAAAATCATTGTGTGGTTGGTCTACATGTGTCACAAAAATTTAATGTAAGCCACATGCATCTGCAGCTAAACCACTTGATACATGTACATGTTTAACTGCCCCCATGTATTCTCTATGGGACATATTGATGGGTATATGTCTGAGTTACAATAAAAGAACAGCAGAGATGATGTTAATTTCGTGCCCAGACCGTCGCTCCTCCCTCTCGCTCAGACAGTACGCCTGGCCCGCGAAGTCAAATTTCTTGGGTTTATGGGTGCACATTAATTGAATATTCAGTATATGAACTGCTGTATAGGGGTTTACAGAGGTACAGTTGTATGCTCTCTACAAGCTCTTGTGTATTCGTTCGTGGAGAAAGCAACTTTTTAGCTGCAAAGTTACAAAATTGTAGAGTACGTACAAGTACGAAAATACAGAGTCTTGCTTTATCTGCTGAAATACCTTGGCTCTCACCAAGACTGGAGTTGTTAAAACTTCTAAAAACAAGTCTGACATTTCATGTCTAAAAAACCAGCCGGACGCCTTTCCGGTAAAATACACACAACTCAGTTTAGGCCAAGCTATTAAACTACAGCTGTAGAGCCAGAGATACAATATTCCTAGAGCGGTACAGCGAAAGTGCTGACTCGGCAGTTTCGTCATGCGCCTTTACGGCTACCTACCACGTTTTCGCCATCTAGGCAACACAAAACTGCCTTCATTTGCTGTAGCTTGGCCTGCAAACCTCCAAAAGCTGCTATACACTGCAGTTGCATAGTAATGTGTGACGTAATATATTGCGCACGTGATAAGTGCGGACGCACAGACAAACAAACAGACGCGGAAAACATAAAGCAATCTTAGTACCAGCCGTTCGCGCGCTCCGGCTGGTAAAAAAGTGTCAACTGCTACTTAGTGCTACTCACGTGACCTTCGATGAATCAGAAGTCTCAATATCGATCACATGACTGCGCATTAAATCGCGTAGTGCACACTTTTCTAAATAACACCCAACAGAACCGTGGCTATCTCAGGTCAGTGAGTGAACTAAATACCTTAGATACCAGTTGGCAGTGCACTACGGGATGTAGCATTATCCGCCCTCAACCGTTACTTAATTGTCGCTAACTACATCCCATAATGCACTGCCAACTGGTATCTAAATATTACTTAGTCCAAACAGCTGCCAAGTCTTGACAAACGTCGCCATTTTATCGTTTCGTAATAGAATTCAAGAATGCAATAATTACGAATCCTGTGATCTCATTAGTCCTTACCACATTCTGGCCAAGGAATTTGACTTCATTAGCGAGACCATTTCAGTGAGGGGGGGGGGAGGAGCCACGGTCTGGGCACGAGACTAAGATAATGTTTTGGACATAGAGATTTTGACCACTCCCACAAAGGTGAATAATAATTAGACTGACATGTATTATCCTCTTGTTTTTTTTCCCCTTTTTTTAGGATTTCAACTACTTTGAGCGTTCTAATTAAGCTTGTACTACGTCTATGTACGACTGACCCAACAAAGATTTTGCTGTGTTTGCTCATTAGTGAGTTTATACAAAAGATTGTTCAGGAGCTGATGTAGAGGTGTGATAGCGTAGCGTAGTGACTGAACGTTGCTATATTTCTGTACGCAGGTTTAGTTGTATATTGTGTATAGAAAGGATTTTTATGTAAACTCTAAAGAAAATAATTTTTTTCCGTATCTGATTATTGTCTAATTAAAATTAGTTTGCTAGTTCTCAGTGCCATATCTCCAGTGCACTTTGCACTTAACATGTACACCCAGGAAGTATGTAGGCCACCACTTAACTACAATAGAAGGTGGGTGGGGCCTAGGTATGAGGCTACACGTCTGCACGATAGTTTCGTCATAGATACTATTCCTATAATTATATTCATATAGTATCTATGGTCTTGTGCCCCAACTTTTTGTGAACTTTCCGTCGGGGCACGAGACTACTGCACGTCGATGGATTTTGCATAAAGAAGAAAAAATCATTTTGCCTACTTTTCCGAGGAGGACTCTGGGTATGAGACTAGCAGTTGCGAGGCCAGCTTGAAAATGAGTTCACTCCCTCCCCCCCCCCCCCCCCCCCCCCCCCCCCCCCCCCGGACCCTCCCCCCCCATGAAATAGGGGTGGGGCTTACAAGTCACATGTCGTGAACTATTAAAAAAAGCGAGCTGACTACGTATACATAATTATGGCTAATTTCTCCCAGTGATGTGTATATAGTCACGGCTCATAGCGCACATAAAACGCGTAATTATAACATCATAGATAATACATGTAATATATTATCACATTCTATGGTCACATGATACACTATTAATCATAATATGCATTGCACCGCACGAAATAGGGGCTGGGCTTGCAAGTCACATGTCGTGAACTATTGAAAAAAAATCCAGCTGACTGTACGTATGGCTACAGAGAAGGATCGGCTGCTCGCCCCCTCGGGCCAGCCCAGCGCTCCTGGAGCAGCGCCTTACCGTACGTCGTAACATAGTATCTATGGTCGTAAGGAGCCTAGCGGCATATTGTACAACGCTAGCCTCGTTCCCAGGCCTTCGCACAGCTTTAGCCTAGGAACGAGGCTAGTGCAACCATAGATAATATTGCTCCGTTACGGAGCTATATCATCTATGGTACAACACAACAGTACAAATTTACTTGTGCCGCTAGCAATAATGGAAAATTGAAAAGTGTTCGATCGTTGCCAGTAAAGTAAACTATACTATTTTGTTTAATACTTAGCTAATAATAACTAATTTAAAAGCACCACTGATTAAGAATTAGTGTTTCAATATAATATTATAGTTCTGTAATTCAAAGTTGGCTCTGGCAGCTTAATATTTAATAAAGGTTAGAGGACACCCAATTTCGGACGGGTGATTAAATCTCCAGACAATTGTATTTTCTTACTGCTACAATATCATCTGAGTAGTGATCTAAGAAAATACAATTGTCTAGAATGGTGCTACATGGATACACTATCCATAGCTCAAAATTTTTACTGAAATGGGTCATGCTTTTGCCATGGATTAGCCCCCCCCTCCCCCATTGGGTGATTGCATCATCTATTCTATCAGGAAGTCACTGAGTTGGCTTCCCCATTGGTGACATGTCATTAATTGATAAGCAAGCTGCTTTGTGTAAACTTTTTGAGCTGTTATCTAACATAGCTAGCCTTGTTCCCAGGCTCGCACCATTTTTGTTTGCACAAAAGTGGTCACAGGACATGTGCACGCAAAACAGCACAGGTATATATACTAGATGCAACACGAAGAGCTTTATTTGTGTTTAATGTCATCGTGGTAGTGGCTCAAAGCTGAAGAATAGTCTCTGAGAGTAACCTGAAGCGGTTTCTGATGGTAAGGTCACTGCACGCGGGATGCCGACATTATTCTTGCGATAATGTTTCCTAGGCAATACCATATTTCATAGTAGTAATAATTTCTCAATGAGTGACACCTTATAAATTTTGTAGAATTTTCAAGTACTGTACCGTCTATATTCTATTATTACGCAAGATCCAATTTAATGCAAGAAATTGTGATGAATCTAATCTAGCACAAGTCCATCACTAATTATTTTAAGCTGAATCCAATCTAATGCAAGAGGTGTACAACTCCAGTAAATATACTTTGTAAATTGCACTATAAACTTAGCCTTGTACCCAGGCTACTATAAACTATTTGCTAAAACAACTGTTACTCAACTAAGTCCACAAAATTGCTTCCAGTCTTCACTAAATGGCTCTTCTGAGTCTTGCTGCCTATCAAAATTCTGGTGAAACCTTGAGCCTACCTCTTGAAAAAACTGGCTTCTTTCAAAGCTACTAAACCACTCCTTTACAATGTCAATTACAATGCATGAGCTAATTAGCGCAAGAAATTCTATTCCAGGAATTTTCAATGAATCTAATTTAGTGCAAACAAACTGAAATTAATTTATTTGCTTGTGTAATAATAGAATAAAGACGGTAATTGAATTTACCAGTACAGCTATTACGATTACTGGATTAGCCGCAGCACTTTTTAGTAGTCCACAGTGCTGGTGAATTACCACCATGATGTCTATTAACAAGGCAAGCTGGAGAAAGTGAGAGTAGGGGCTTTCCCTTTGTTGGACCCTGCATGCACTCACTCTAGAAGATGCCTTTGGGGGCCAGCCAACCTGATATCCTGCTTAGTCTTGTTTCTATGCCCTCCGGCACTCAGATCTGACATTTGGTGAAACCGATTTGTCTTACGTAACACTTACACCTGCATTATTTAATTTTTGTGCCACACCTGGCCCCACACCAAGTGTGTGTGTGTGTGTGTGTGTGTGTGTGTGTGTGTGTGTGTGTGTGTGTGTGTGTGTGTGTGTGTGTGTGTGTGTGTGTGTGTGTGTGTGTGTGTGTGTGTGTGTGTGTGTGTGTGTGTGTGTGTGTGTGTGTGTGAGAGAGAGAGAGAGAGAGAGAGAGCAGTTTCGTCATGTGCTACCATTTAGCAGCTGTATGTCATGTACGTTACGAAATTAAACAAAGCTACCTTGACTGTCCACCAATTTTTCGCCATCTAGACAATACAAACTCACACTCACTTGTTTTGCAGGCAGCTAGCTGTAAAATCATAATTTTGACATAATGGTAAATATAGAGTTTGTGGTGCTGTGAATGTAGATCTATGTCTACCATGCCAATGCTTCTTAGTTTAAATTTCATGTAGCATAAGGGAGGTGAAATTCTCCATGTCAACATCAAATGCAAGTACTTGTTGAACTCACTCGCAGCGCTCGTTCTATATACAGATAGATATTAAATGTGATGTGATTTGCATCTAGCATCTGGCAGTGGCAGTAGTGCTGCTGACAGATCCCAGCCTGAGCCATCTGTAGGCAGTAACTCAGAGGAGACTACAAACAATTGCACAAACAATACAGGCACACTAGGACTACAGCCATAGTCTTACCATACATGTAGGCGAATGGTCCATTTAATGCACATTTTCGTGTAGCGTATGTTGCAGTTATATCTCAGCACAGTTTTACTTACAGGACTATGTATAGCCACTCACCTTTGTGTTAAAATGTGCTCGAAGTGCTCATTTGAAGCCATCGTGTTGTCAGATCCAGCGGTCAAAGTATGATGATGTCATGCATGGTCTCACATAGTCTCGCTCAATTGCACGCACGTGATGTCACATCCGTAACACATAGACGCACGAACAAACTAGTAGATTAAAACATTGATACATCTTTGTTTGAAGCTGACCATCATTCATCAGGAGAATACACGTACCACGCTCACTGTACACCCTTCCAAACACTCTCCCTCACAGCTCCAGTGGCCCAGAACTGGATGCCAGTCCCCCAGACCACCATCCCGGGCTGCCCCCCTGGTCTGGAGTACCTCACCCAGATTGACCAACTCCTCGTGCACCAGCAGGTGGAGGTGATTGAACGTAAGCACCGATAACCTCGTCATAGTAGGGTCATATCTTAATTACTCTTATATCTCACACATGTACAGTATGTGCAAGTGTCCCCTTTCAATAAGAGAGCACTTTACTAAGAAGTGCAAAAACTAATCATGTAGAGATGTACTTCCACAAAAACAAATGAAACAAGCTACAACTCACTCTACATGTGCACATCACAGCATTTACGACGACCATCCTCTGTAGTGGAAATATAGGGAGGATGGTCTCTGTAAACGCATTGCGCTGTGATGTGTAAGTATTTGCATGTTACAGGCAAGGGTTCTAGGCAGGATCGAGAATGGCACTGACTCCATTTAATGCACACCATTGCAGTCTATAGTGTAATATCGTATAGTTCACACAGCAAAAATTTGCCAAATGCAGTTGCAAAGTATCGCAGATTGCCAGATTTATTTTCGCGCATGCCTCCAAAGTTATGCATTAGTACGCCACAGTTATGCAGGAGAGAACCTGCCTGGTTAATAGATCGTTCTAGCCTCGTTCCCAGTCCTTCCCACCCCAGGTTTTATCTTGCAGCCATGGAGAAAAAGCGAGGGGGAAGGCCTGGTACCACTTATCACGTGCCGTAACGTTTGTATGCGTAGGGTAGATTTACATGCCCACGCACTAATTAGAAAACGACATCCGCTCAAGCATCCATTGAGCACAGAACGACTGAAACGGTGCAACCGAGGGCTGTTGACTGAGGCAGACAATTCTTCGGGCAGTGATAAGCCCAGACAGATTGTTCAGGATTGCCGCCATTGTCGCCTTTGTCGGTCACCAGTAACAAGGCAAGCATCACTGCGAGGTCAGTGGTCCTGCAATAGTCTCGTGGGCCAGCAACTCTAGTCCATATCAGACAATTTCATTAGGACTCATGGGAATACGTTTTTGATGATTTGATAATTTTGATGATGTCACGACCTTGTGAATTTTCACGCAATTGCGCTTCATTAGTCAACGTCACATCCATGACAGACACAGGGAGAGAAGTTTGTTTAGCATAATAAGAAGGGGTCGCAGAGGGACAAAACATATGTCATTTTGATGCTTGGGTGAAAAGTAGTAAATTTGTGAAGGATACTACGGCTCCCAGGTTAGTATAGTTTGTGTAGCCTGGAAGTAACAGGAGTTTTGAAATAACACAGTAACTCTATAGCAAGCAAGTTCGCATGTGGACACCTTATATAGTCTCTGGTTTTTTGTCTATACAAACTAGTATATACTGTAGTGGCGCTAATGAAATTCTTCACGAGAGCACTCGCTGTTGTGTAGTGAGGGAAATACGCTACTACATTGTTTGTCTAAAGCCACTTCATTACTATACTTTAGTTCTTAGCAAGATTATCGAGTCTGCTAGTTTCCTCCCTCCCTCCCCCCTTGCAGTGGTCACTGGGTGGGAGACTGAGAACAAGTACCGCATCCGCAACACCCTCGGACAAGATATCTACTTTGCCACCGAAAGTAAGAAGGGTGTTTTTGTGTGTGTGTGTGTGTGTGTGTGTGTGTGTGTGTGTGTGTGTGTGTGTGTGTGTGTGTGTGTGTGTGTGTGTGTGTGTGTGTGTGTGTGTGTGTGTGTGTGTGTGTGTGTGTGTGTGTGTGTGTGTGTGTGTGTGTGCGTGTGCGTGTGTACAATTTGTGTCCTTCAGAGGTTAATAATATAATTATACTTACACTAGTGTATCTCTGAAACTGTACTAAAGGAGGTGACTTCAAATATTCTATATACATGTATGGGTATAGAGAGGGTAGTTAATTGAACGTGTGATAGCAACATGCTCACACAAAGCAGAATCATCGAGCCACTCGTGAGCGAGGCTCTCGATAATTGACAACCGTCGCACTTTAGGCAGTCTTTGCGAAGAGTAAGTCTAGAAAAGCAGTTAATAAAGAACCTGGGAAGGCGTATTTTATTCTTCAGCTTACCGCAGAACATGTACCTTTGCCTGTAACTGAACCGATGAGTATACCGTACCAGTACAGGGCCCTCCATTTCCCCCGACTGTATAGCCTGTATCAAGTGAAGTTTGACGCCTATCCATGATGCTGCAAGTTGGTATGAACCTTCCTCCCTGCAGGGTCTAACTGCTGTGTCCGGCAGTGGTGTGGGCCTATCCGCCCCTTTGCCATGAGCATCACAGACTACACTCAGAGAGAGGTGGGTTGCAGAGAGGGTTAGGGTTGAGTTAGTTGGATATTGGAGGAGAAAGACCTTCACTATGGTTGGTATTCAGCATTACACATGTGCTTGCACTGGATTCTTCGTGAATGTTTTTCTGTTCACTGTAGGTTGTGCTTTTAGACGTTTGTTGTTTGTGTAGCTTGCATATGGGACCCAGCGGTGGGTATATATAGTAATGATAACCCTGTTCCAGGTGGCTGTAGCTGGAGGTAGACTAAAATTGCTGCATTTTTTACAGCAACTGAATGACACAATTACATGTACAAGTAATAATCCGTGGAGAAGATTTGGGATGGGGTAGATGTACATGTAGCTGTGTACATTGTGAACTCTTCAAGAGAAGAAAGCTTTCTGAGAGAGTAAAGAAATCCCGAAAAATCCAGGACCCAGCTAGGGATTGAACCCAGGACCTTCTGAATACTAGTCAGATGCTCTTACCAATTGAGCTACTGGAGCCCCCTTGGCAGAGGAGCAGTAGGCAAGCTTTATATAGCCACTAAACCCGCTAGTAGCACTTGCCAGTAGGACCCAGCCAATTCCTATTAATTAATTTTTGCATATTGTCAGTTTGTCCCTCTCTCCTCCCCCTCTCAGGTGATCCACCTGGACCGCCCCTGCCGCTGCAGTAATCCCTTGTTTGGCTTCTGCTGCCTGCAGGAGGTGGAAGTGCAGAGCCCGCCTGGAAATGTGATTGGCTCTGTGAAGCAGGACTTCAGCTGTTGGCTCCCTATGTACAGTATTCTGGATGCTAATGGAGACACTGTGTTGAGGATCCAGGGGCCCTGCTGTTACAGCAAGTGCTGTGAGGTGGAGTTTGAGGTACGTATTTTATTTACTGGTATTATGATTGAAGCTAGAACTTATTTGAGCTGACAATAGCATGTAAATGTATCAGAGATTCAAAATGAACTAAATTTCGATCTGTTTGTATCGTGAGTACTGAAGCACAATTACCTGTAAGCTCTGTAGTACAGTACCGTAGATTAAGGAATTCCGCTCGTTAAAATGATTGTCTATTAAATTTTCGCGTTGTTTTATTTTCATTGCTATAGCACACCGAAAGTGTCAATGTTCAATATTGAGAAAGTTCGTTTGTACCATTATTAACAACAAATATCCCGGTAGTATGTGAGGAGGCAGTTTGATGACAGCAGACTAATTTTTACATCATTTTCGTTAAGAGTTGTGAATGTCAGTTTTGTAAAATGATAAAGTACAGCTCTGTACCTTAAAGTGCTCATCAAAGAATGGTATATCGTGAACCACTAAATTTAAGAAGTCCGCATTGAAACGTACAATTCCAATCAGACTTCAGTTGCAAAACACTGGCCAGCTAGTATTGAAAGTCGTCTTGCAAATGAAAACTGATTGGAATCGTTCGCAATGCGGAAATTTCTAAATTTAGTGCATCAGATACAGTCTTCAGCTCAAGAGACTGGTTATTTGTTAGTGATCGGATTCACACTCTACTACATGTATATCATGAACCACATTAGGTGCTCTCAGCTGATGGTACTACGCTGGTGGGCAAGATCACCAAGCAGTGGTCTGGGATGGCCAAGGAATTCTTTACTGACGCCGACAACTTTGGCATCCAGTGTGAGTGTCTCTTGGTGGAACTCTTTAGCAGATCGGCTGCTCAAATTATACATGTAATTGTGATTAATCAAGATCAGTGAGAAATGTTATTGCTTTTTAGGGAACACAGATTGGGGGGGGGCTTCTACATATCACTCAGTATCATCAATACATAAACCTTCATTTATCTGTGTGTCACGGATGTGACACCCACTAATGAAGTACAAATGGACGAGAATATGTAAGAAGACTATAACATTGTACTTAGCACTTTGACCTACATGTACTGGAATGCTCTGACAGCCAACGCACTTATAACAAAGGTGAGTGACTATATAGTGCTGTCATGGTGAGCTGTAACTGCAACGTATGCCAGAGTAACCATGGAAATGTGCATTAAATAGAGTCAGTGACATTCACCTAAATGTCCGATAGGCTATGGCTGTGAAGGGCTAGGCTGTAGTCCTCGCGTGCCTGTATTGCTTTGCAGCTGCATATTTGTAGTCTCCTCTGAGATAATGCCTCCACATGGCTTAGGCTGAAGCACTATACTCAGCCACTGGCAGATGCTAAATGTTCCATACAAAGCACATGCAGCTGAGTCCTTTCTCTCTGTATAGAGCGAGCGCAGCGACCGAGTTTAACAAGGACAAGTGGCACTTCGCTAGTGCAACTAATTGTAACCTTCTTCGTGAGGTACCAGTATGCCTACATTTAGTACGTGTACAGCAAATGTTTCCATAACCTTTGCATAGATTAATCTGTGCCGGGGGGGGGGGGGGGGGGGGGTTGGGGGGATATGAATTCAAGTCCAGCTGAAGTCCCAACTCTCTACAATTGTTTTCTTTTTCCCAATATACCTGCACTAAAAGGGCTAATTGGTGTGTGCACATGCATACTGTTTGTATACACACACACACACACGCACAGTCCCCATGGACCTCGATGTGAAGATGAAGGCAGTTATGCTGGGGGCCTGCTTCCTCATTGTGAGTTGATAATGTTATAAACTCGATTAATAGAATCCTGACTGTCAGCAAGATGATAGAGAGTACATATTGATGCACGGAACATGTAGATGGTCTTTTGTCCTTGTCAATATCCTATACTCATACTGTAGACGAGCTTTAGAATATACTTTTATGCTGTCATGGGCAGACACAACTGCTCATACTGAGGACACGGTTGTCCTTCTTTAGTTAGTCCCACCTCTTTCACAATACTTCTTTCAGTGATATATGCAACCACACAAATGTAACATATACTATTAATTAACATGCATGGCAGGCATACAGGTAATAAGTTCATCTAAAGAGGGGGTTGTGGCATGGTGATAATACATGTAGTTTCTGGAAACTTTAGACTGTGCCTTACAGTAGCTTGTTTCTTCCCTTTAGGATTTCATGTTCTTTGAACGCAAGAAATAGACTCTGTACAGCTGCTGTTTTTACACCGAGTAGATAGTATTAATGTGTAGTGCTAAGGTGTGGAATTTAAACTTTGAATTTTTGTATATGTCTATTAAGTTTTATTGTGAAGAATATCGTACTATAACTTTCCCGTCTAGATTTGCACTTGATATTGAGTGTGTCGTCTAGTTACCACGACAACACGTAATCGCAAGCATGCCAAATACGTTACTGCCGCCTTGATATTTAAATTTTCAAATTCATATTACAAGTTTTTAGCATAATTTCACATTTTTCAAATTCATTATGCAAGCTTTCAAATATTATCACAGTTTTGTTCATTCAAAATGATAGCTAATGACTACGATAATTCGCTGTTGAATTACTTTTCACCCATATTTTTTAAAAAAAATTATAATCTATTTTTAAGATTTTGTGGTCATGCTCCCGCTACATATTGGTATATTATACACCACACCTGTGTCAGTCTCATGCCCATGCATAGTTACACTGTCATGTGGGGACTCACCTCATGTGCTGAGCATAAGACAAACTCAAGCACAGTAATATTAAATGTATAATTAGCACAATAAGGTACAAGTCTGTCAGCATAGAGTGTTGTACATAGAGTATACTTTATATATCCTTCATATATCCGTGAATTTGGGCGGTGTTGGATGGTTATGCGAGATAACACAGTAAATATAATAGCATAGACATTAACTTACAGCATGTTGTGGTCTCTTGAGCTTCTCTTTGGGGATGGTCTGCCGGCCACCTGTTTTTTAATTTGAATTCGAATGGACAGTATACAGCTGGGTGTCTTGTATACATGTGTTTCTTGCGGCGTCGTTTTTATTTTTCTCATACTTGAATTTTGAAATTTTCAATTCCTAAATGAAAGAAGGTATAAACTTATATAGTAAACACAGTCAAGCTCAACAGCGGCTATATATATACTTGGCAAACGATGGTCTAGCCTACACTTCTTCCACCACCGAACTCTATGGTGCAGCAGTTTGAATTTCTAAAGTGCTAGTGACTCCCTCTGCTTGCAAAACAGCTGCTAAAAATTGTGCGCGTATTCGAAAGACTATAATAGACGTAGATATTATTTACATGTATCTAAAAGCGCACATAATTTAAAATGCCTAGTTCCAGTTACAGAATCAGTTTAATAGCCATAATATTATAATAGGTAAGTTGTTGCGCGCCTAGAATTAGAATTAGATGCTGTGCGTACTGTACTGCGCAATGCAATTTTTTTTGCTGGGTGATAAACTCTCTATTTGATTATGGGTCTAATTAAGATATTACAACGAAAACACAAGAGCAATCATATAAAGAGTCAGATGATCCCGTTTACAGCAGCTGGACGGATTGGTTGGCAGCGGATCCCAGAGTGGCATTCCCCTTCCATATAGAGAGATGGCCAGGCGCTGCCTGGTGCTGTCAGGGGGAGGGATGCCCAAGTGATGGCCTTGGAGGTGGTTAATGCTTTTGATTGTACTGATGGCTTCCCCAATCCAACCACCCAGAGACTCTGCAACAATTGGGACGAAGTGGACCTCTCGCTACAGACCTGCAGGCATCTGCGTGGGCCACCATCTTCCTCTCCTCCCCCACATGCAGGGCGTGACTGGGTGTGGTAGCAGCCCCGGCCAGAGTCAGTGGCTGTAACTTTAAGGTGGGGATGAGGGTGACGGTGACGTCCAGGGCATCTGGTTGACCCCTTCTCCAGTTGGGGAGATAGACGTCGGCTGGGCAGCTGCTGGAACCAGGAATCAACGATGGTACCTCCTTCCGCGGCACCAGAGCAGCCGATTGCACTGCTGAGAAGAGTGCATCACGGATAGAGTCATGCATGTCTATGCCGGAGTGAGGTAGGAAAGACACTTGTAATGTTTGGCGACAAAAAAACTTCTCCTACAACGATGGGATGTAGACAACCCACCTTTTGTTTGGAAGCCAGGAGGGTAGCACCAATGAGATGCAATTAGTCACGTGTGTCCCACCGTAAATTTGTAAGGGTCCCCGGTCCGGGCATAGCATAACTCCTTCCCCACGCAAAATTACTATACAGTGCATACCGGATGCTTCCTCTTCCCTATATCGCCCTCATGAAACGTGTGTTAGACAGTCGTTTGGAATGGTTTTTCTTTTTACATCCACTAGTCACATGTCCAATGGATATTTCCCTTCAGACACTTCAAACCACCCAGTTTGTAACTTCTTCTAATATGTTTTGCTTATACAGGCACCCTAAACACGCTCTATTAAACAACAAAATCATGCTGCACTTCTAGTCGAAGTACATAAGCTCACATCGACCAGTCCTCCAAGCCCATATATATAGGTTTTATTGGCTTTGGCTTACACATGTATAGCATTGAGCTCTAGCTCTAGCCTCATGCATTTTTACTCTTTTTTACATATTTTTACGTATTACAGTTGATGTAATTTTTACGTATTACAGTTGATGTATTCACACTCAATTAAGGTCATTGACCTTCTTTCCACATACCCTTGTGGTTACAAACTGAAGTTAGCCAGACTCCTGCACATTAACTTTACAGTGAGCATGGAGGTATGGAGGGGATATACTTCTCTCAAATGCAAACGTACATCACTCAATTTATAGCAACAACCAAAAAATAATTTCAATAATAAAATCAGTGTTACTATAGTGTATAGTCATTCGAATCTTCTCACACTATTATCTTGATCCATAGTAGAATACTGTTATAAAACATGCAGCTAGGAGGATGGTGTACAGGAGGGCCACTTCCACTGAGGCCTGAGAGGAACTGTCATCCTGCATGGGGGAGAATGATCTCACCAGTGGCTAGTGTTGTTTTAGTTAACCAAGACAACAAAACAAAAAGTGTTTTAGCAGGAGATAAACGGATTTTGTTGCTTTACTAAAGCAAGGGTGGGAATATACTACAACAAAAAAACATCAATTACAACCAGTTCATAATGAGTTACGGTTTAAAGCGTTTTAGTATCCCTTGTTTCATTTCAGTTGACTAACTAAAACCACATTAATTATTTTATTAATACTAAATCTAGTCTAGTTATGTAAAGCCTACTAAAAACAAAACTGCTCACCACAATGACACGTGCCGAAATTCACAATTATTGCTTACTTGTGATACCATGAATGTTACAAAATCACTCCTATCTTGATTATCATCCAACGATGCAGTGACCACCAGGGTAGTGGCTGGTATCTCACAGTTTATCGCATCCCTACTCAAAGAAACAACAGTTGCCACAGCTTCAACAGTTTCATTTGTCTTAACGAGGATATGTTGCGGTAGAACAGAATAACTGAAAGCAGTACTGTGTTTGCAGCTATTGTGATGTGTTGGCGTTACTTGAAGAGTAAAAGTTGCATCCTTTCCAAAGTTGGAGAGCAGCAATGCAATATTTACTGTATCTCCAGGAAGCAGATCAATAATAACAAATTCATCAGCTGTAACAGAATTGAGAATAATTACATTACAAAGTGTCATACTATTTAAACGATTTTCTAGTGTACCTTTATAGCTAACATGGTACAGTATTCTTCCAAAATGGTTTCCCATACATAGCACTATATGATAATAGTTTTCTTACCTAATCTTAGTTCCACGTCGGTTGGATGCAATCCAATAGCATTAATGCGAGACACTTGGTTTCCACTGTTATCAACTCCAATCACTTGTAGCTGAAATGCCATTTGAGGATATAAGAACTTCTCTGTAGCAAAGGTATCCCTCCCAGTAGAGATTAAATTCATTCTCAGTATGATTTTACCATCAAACTCTAGCAACATAGCCTGTGTGAGCACCATCCCTTCCGTGTTTCCTTGGGAATGAACTAAAAGGTACGTCGGTTTACCTATTTTGCAAAAAAAGAGAAATAACAATCAAGCTTCTACAATGTCGTATAGTCAAGGGGATCACACTATGAAGTTCTCATACCCAGACAGTGCACATGTGGTGTTTTTTTTTTAACTGAAATTAAAAACAAAAAGTGTTTTAGTACGAGCAAAAAATTTAGTTAATTATTATAACTAAAACTTCAAGGGTGGGAGTAAACTACGAATATAATCAACCCAACTAGTAACTCTTTTTATTTTAGTTAAAACAAAATAAACTGGCTTTTTTTAAAATCTATTACTAGGTTGCATCATTTTGACATCAATCTATATAATTATATTTGATACTACAGATAAAGACTAATAGTTATCTTTACCTGCTACTGGCTTGCTCATGATCCTAACAAAACCAAAAGGTGAGGTTGGATCAAATTGGTAGAGTGTGTAGGCAAAACTGAAATCTGTGGCAGCAGAAATCTGAACTGAGTAAAGTCGTGATGAAGACACAGTTAGCTCCCATTCTCCATGGAGGTGACTGCTGTTGATAGTGGCAGTGTACAGTACAGAAGACTGCAGCGATTCTTTAGGCTCAAACACATCTCCTGTGTAAATGAATACAACGATTCATGTATACGTTAACAAGAATAGTTTGATGGTATTGAAATTCAAATGTACTGGACCAGGTACATCCCATATATCATAATATAATAATGTAGCACAGACATACTAACGTAGTCTAGCCCCATACATACTACTGGTTACAACCACGGAGCTGTGAGCAGGGGTATGATGTTACAAAGCTTCTCCCCTAATCTCACAAGAGTGGGCTGGCCTGGGTAATAGGTGTAGGCCCTAACCTGTTTCAGCCAAAATTCAAACAATTTGGGTGTGTATACTTTTGTACATAATACTGAAGGACCATTCATTTACTAACCTCTTGGAGTCTTTACCATAGATGCGACGGAATCCGAAGCACTATTTACTGAAATTGTCACTTCGCTAATTTTCTTATCAACAGGGAAAGTATAGGCAGAGGGAGACGTGGTGCTTGCAGCATAGAATAGAATGGAGTTAGTACCTATAGCAGATAGCGTAGCTAGAGTTAGCACCGCTTTAATGTCACTGGGGTTAACACGAAGCACTTGCCCACCAGTGATACTAGCAATGCGGTCTATTTTAAGATCAGTTTCTCCACTAGACGTTGCAGTTGGTTGCTGTTCAGATTTGCATTTCTCGCAATCGCTCGGTGTTAAGATTGGGAAAATTTTTACACGCTTTACTGCAGCCAAGGCTTCTAGTACTGGGACCCGACTTGCATCGCTTGGAGGAGCTTCCGTAAAAAGGAATATGGGTGACGCTGGTTTGCTGGCCTGCACTGCATGGATCAGTGCTTCAACATACGGTCTCCGGCACTCTCCACCACCGATCACGAGCAGCTCTAGATCTCCAATGGCATGAGAGAATTTGTTTATGTCCCACGTAACAAATACTTCAGGTGGATCTGAAAAAGAAAGAGGCCATTGGCCAGTTGAACATGCTTTTTTATAGTGACTCTAAAATTTAACGAGGGGACAAAATTACCTACCTTGATTGTTGAAAGTAACGAGAATGAACTGGAACAATGTAGTCTGCTCAAATGATGCTATTATCTCCTTCACCCGAGTGACCGCAGCCTTTATTTCATTTTTTATTCCTAAACCAACTGTTGTGTCAATAACATACGTAATACTGACAACAGAAACTGGGTCTGAGTCGGGAATCTCGATATTCAGGAAAGCAGCAAACTTGGTATCATTCCCAACATCACTTCTGATACCACGAATGATCTGTACACTAGACTTGAGTGCAACTCTGGCAGCTTCTGCATGGAGATCAGCATGTGGAGACCAAGAAAATGCTTCCGAATCCTTGTTTATTCCGCCTGTTGCTGGCATGTCACTGGTTAGGTCAAGGTGTCCTCCATGACTGCACTTTCCTTTGGGTTTTATGATTTCCTTTTTGGAAGTGTCTAATTGGCCAGGATAGTAACCGCTTGTCAGAAATTTTCTGTTCACACTCTTGATAACATTGGTGGAGCTGTCACAGTCGTAAAAGTACGCAGCCCTCCTTGGTCCTTCTGGTATTTCTTCCGCCCTAGCGCAGTCGTTACAGGTGGCCATTTCTTGCGGAGCGATTGTCTCCGGTGGAATCTCTAACCCAGGGACACCCAAAATCAAATATGGTGCAGAGTTTCCCATTTCTATCCAGTTCGAATGGCTGTAGAAGTCTTGTAGCGTGTGTAACAATTGCCCCAAATAGAGTCTAGCCAGCAAATACCTAGAAGTCTTGATGCTTTCAACTGCCAACTTTCTCAGCGCAACAAGCCTCTTTTGTCCATCCTCAAACTGCTCTGAATCAAAATGGGCTGCAGCAATAGTACCCACAGGACCGAGGTCTACCTCAACATTTGCATGACTGATAGTACTTATCACAGATTCATACGAGAAGAGAAGGCGATTCACTTGACAGGGAAGGAAGCTGCAACTGCCCTCATTTATGTTGCAGTAGTATGCCCTTATAAGCTTTGAAGTGCTCAGATCGACCGACTCTATAAGGTCAATGACCTGTTCTGTGCTGTTGAGCTGGACATCTGGGTTTGGGTGATCCCGGAGCATTTCAGCAGTCACCTGAAGCACTGCCTCTTCCGTCATGGCCCAGTGGGTGACAGAAGGGGGTCGAGCAAACTCGACAGGCCGGACTCTTCTGAAGTCAAAGTCCAACGGAGAGTGAGGGAGGAATGCAGCTACGGTGTTCAGGTAGCAGCATGCTACCGCCAGCGACAGAAGTGGAGTCACACGGCCCATCTCATGATGCACAGTCAGTGGCGTGGGGACGACTGACCTCTTCGGGGTAGTGCCTTTTCCAGTCTCGCGAGCCAGCCGATGCCTACTACGTACTCGATAAATAGTGGGTGTAGCTTGTAAACCATTAAAAACTAGCGCCTCCGCAGAGCTATAGAGAGCGCATGCGTAGAGATCGCGCCGCGCCCTCGCTGAGACTACATGTACTAAATAGCCATGTGCCAAAATGAAATGCATAAATACTAGTAAGTATAGGTGTTTCCACATAATCTTATCTATATGCTTAGTTGCATCTTTCTGAGTCATGATGCACACACAACTACAGGTATGCGTGAACTGATGCTACAACTGATTTTGGTCTGTTCTGTCAGTCACTGACAGTATCCAGCCACTCTCTCATGTACTGGTTCACGAGGTCAGGAGAGTCCTGTTGTACCCAATGGCTGCTGTTTGGGATTAACCTGTGTGTGTGTGTGTGTGTGTGTGTGTGTGTGTGTGTGTGTGTGTGTGTGTGTGTGTGTGTGTGTGTACGTGTGTGTGTGTGCACAGTGTGTGTGTGTGGTTGTGGTCAGGGGAATAAGATAGTTATATAGGGTTGTGTACCTGCCATACAAAGATTGTTCACTTTTGGTTGATAATTGTACACTTAGTCTATAGAGCTAGACACGCCTCTGCGCTTAGTCTAGCTCGATAGATTAAGTGTACACTGTATAGGTTATACGTAATTATACTGCTATTTGTAGCTACTCTGCCTAATGCCAGGTTCCTTGGAATAATGTGGATTCACAGTATTTGTAGAATTCCTTACTACCACGATGAATGTCTCATAACACTAGTGTTGTTTTAGTTAACTGAAACTAAAACCAAAAAGTGTTTTAGTTGGAGCAAAAACAGATTTAGTTAACTAACTAAAACTAAAACTTCAAGGGTACTGGCCTCTGGGAATAAACTATAACTAAACTAATATTTTTTTCGCCAAAATCAACACGTTTAGATACGGTTAACTAATACTAAAAGTGTTTTAGTAACCCTTTTTTCTTTTTAGTTGACTAACTAAAACTAAAATTATACTTTGTTCTTTATTAGCTTTTTTACTAAAACTAAATCTAATTATGTAAAGCCATACTAAAACAACACTACATAACACCTGGCCTAAATTGTATTGACCCGTCACTATAGTTATACCCTTTTATTAGTAACATAATTGACTGTCAGCTCTTCCTATCAACATCAACAACTCACTCATGATCAGTTCATAAACGCAATCCAATATCGTATAATTATGGTGATATCATATAAAGTATTGAATGAGAGTCAATGTGGATTAATTAAACAAAGTAACTAAGTATAGTTACGATAAAGATAGGTCTGTCACAGAAGGGCTCCCCAAGCTAAGCGCATTATTACATCATCACTTAAATAATATATTGCTATACTGCCACAGATAACTATACACAGTATAAATTGATAAGCGCTTTCTTGCCACAGTCACAAAGGGAGCTGTCCCAGAATCATCTGTATCTGTAATTCGTTTTTGCATTCTTGGTCAAGAACAAGTGATCAAATTTGTCTCCATTTACGTAGCTAGGGGGATTCTTCCATGATTGATGTACACGGGTAGAATGTTGGATGCACAATTCTTTTTTCGCAGTGGGGGTGGAAATAAGACCATACCATGCCTGTATTATGTTCACACATTTTAACTCAAACAACAACCCCACTCGTCAAAATAATCATTCTATTTCTGCTGTGTAATACCCATACCCTTCTCTTATAGAGTTCATGCTAACATACAACCTCAGAGCTATATACAGCTCTCTGAGTACAATTTTAAAAATTCTCCTCTTATTCACTGACCGGATAGTGATGTTGGATGCAATAGAGGTGTGAGCATTTGCTGTTTCAGTCTCTATAGCTGTGCCACTGTCACCCTGGTGAATATAAGGGCATGCAGGTAATAATGAAAGTCCTCTGAATACCAAGAAAGGAATTCCGCTGACGATTCGACTAGATGCTCTAGTCTTCTTCACGGCAAAATCCCATCTCTAAAGAGCATATAGTGAAATGTTGGCAGAGTTTTTTTTCTGATTACGTTGATATTCAGAGAACTTTCTTTTCTAATGCAAGAACCAACTGAGAAGCTCTCTCTTTACAGGTAATAATATCATGTAACAGTATCCACCAGGACAGTTATTCAGTTATATAGCTGTTTCATGCTGTTGTTTTCTCCATTCATTTACCAATTGGCTTTTTGCCTATAGCCTTGCCCTTATGTATTATTTTTTTCTTGCTCTTCCATGTGCATGCACCAGCTACTGTGGCAAGATCCATTGGGCTCAACACCCAGTAGGGAGATGGAGAGACCACCCTATGCCAATTAAGTATCAATTGCCATGCATACAGAGTGATTTGAGAGTGGCAATGAGATTGTGTATATACTAGTACTGTAAGTGAGCACATGCAATAGCAGAGAACAGCATGTGTAGAAGTGAAAAAGGAGCACCTTAAAAAAATGAATAGTGAATCTCACTATAGTGATATATAGCAAATATAGTGACCTTCCTGGTCGACACCAACAGATCGTATAGCAGGAATCTTTCGCGGGTGAAAACTTTTGCGAATTTTGCGGTTTTGGAGCAATTCGCGAATTTTTACCCACAAAAAATTCTCATTGAGTGTGGGGACGTGTCACCATCAATGAGTCTGTAAGTATCAACGGGCGCAAACTGCCACACATACAAACGGACGTTTCCCATAATTCACGAAAGTGTAATTACTGTCTTTTCAGCAATTCGCTGAAGTGTTCACCCGCGAAAGATTCTCGCTATCCGGTAGCGAAGGTCACTGTATACCAGCCACAGATGTCACTGTATTGGTAGTGACGTTCACTTTTGTTTTCACAGTTCAAATTCTTTACCATGGCAAGGTCCCTGACGACATACACATTAAGATTTCTGCGATCTACTATGTACGTCTCCACTAGCCCGACTTACCGAGATGAGTAGTACAGGCACTCCAATGGGAGTCTTCACTGGCTCTCTGGCCTGCAGCTCCCATCTCTCGAGAAAGAAGAAGCGATAGTGGCTGAGGGCTGCTGTAAGGGCCCCTGGTCGGGAAAAGG
>CBDBCZ010000011.1:235000-577500 GCA_965203295.1 Nitrospirales bacterium
TTGCCAAATCCCCTTCCAGCTATTTACTAAAGACTTATTACCCCGCGGTGCGTAGGCGGCGGCGAGGTTAAGCAATCGGTTCTGTCTGTCTGTCTGTCTGTCTGTCTTTCTGTTGTCTGTCTGTCGCCTCAAAAATGGGGTTTTCTCGCGCTTTACCAGGTTAAGTCATTGCTAGACCCGACAGAAACACTAGAAGTAAAAAAAATGAGCGTATGCGTACCTGATTGAGACCAAGGCAATTCTATTCTCGTCATGTCCAGATCATTCTTATTTACCATCAATAGAGTCCACCATTTTCAATACGGTCAACAACTCGGATACGAGGGACGGCGGACACATGCGGACATATGCAGGCTTCGACACACGTTTATGCTGAAGCAATGCATGTCATGGATCTTCGAAGAGATAGAAAGCGTTCCCTTAAACTTAGGGAAGTGCAAGATCTCCAAGAGTATACTAAAGCTCAAGATGCACAGGAGAGGAAACAGAACCACCACGAAATTGAGGTCCAGTCCAGGGCCCTAGCCCATTTTGTCTGTATACACCGCGGGGTATGTCTCTTCCAGAGACTTCTAGTATTGCTGTAGTGTTAATGTCTTACCATATACATTCTTGAACTTACCGCAAGTCCACTGCAACAACATAGTAATCCTTGGAAAATGCTCGAAGCTGGTGCCTCCAAGAAAACCAAAACTTCAGGGAGGGAGGGAGGGAGGGAGGGAGGGAAAGGGAGGGAGGGAAAGGGAGGGAGGGAGAGGGAGGGGGGAGGGGGAGGGGGAGGGGAAAGGGAGGGAGGAGGGAGGAAGAATGGGAGGGAGAATCTTCTGATATCAATTGCAATGGCCTAGATAGCAGCAAACCACATGTACACATCACCATGGAGATTTCCTGGCAACCTCAGGAATTGGAATCAACACTGGAATTTACAAACACAGCCCTTGCCCACTCTGTACACAACAGAACCAGATACAGCATTGGGCATACAAAGTTTACACACACAGACTGAGAGGAGCTTTCACTATGTAATACCAGCATGCAAGATATAAACTGCACCTCAGGGAAGCCATGCACAAACAGCATGAGTGGCTTGGTCTTACTGCCTCGAGCAACGTAGTGAAATTTTAGACCGTTTGCTGTCATGTACAGGTGCATTCCAAGAGAGGCATCTAACAGGCATGCGGGAGGCACTGTGCGCATGTGTGTGAGTGTGTGCGCATGTGTGTGAGTGTGTGTGTGTGTGTGTGTGTGTGTGTGTGTGTGTGTGTGTGTGTGAGTGAATGTGCATGTGTGTATAGAAGTATCATGTACACACAGCCATGCATACACGTACAAGGAGGGTAGTCTATTTCATGGTCTACCAGTACTAGTGTGTATAGCTATATGATGCCTGCATGCATGAATAATCTAGCAGGCATTTGTACTGCGGACATACCGTGCCTTTCTGAACTATTGATAAATAACAGCTCATACAAATATGGACCACAATGCTGATCTCAGCTCCAACGCGTCATGTTCATGCAAGTAGACAATTCCAGTAGTATAATAATGTACTCTCAAATTTCTGCATCCTCACCATTCCGTGGAGTCTTTCTAATTGCTTTGTAAGGGCTGGACAGAGCCTCGAACAGCGCCCGCAGCAGTGCCACGACCGACACGACGAGCACGAGGAAGTACATGGCGACAGGGAACATTGGGCCTCGCGCGTGAGCAGCCATAATGTTTATCGAGTCACGGACCGTGCCACACTGTCGTACACTAGTAGATGCTAGCTAACCTGAGGATGTCGTCCTGAAATTGAAAGGAGCAACGCGATATACCGAACATCCGGTATTAAATTTGGACTCGCCGTCGGGGCGACAAAAATCACCAGCCGGAGCGCGCGCAGCGCGCGAACGGCTGGTACTTAGATTGCTTTACGTTTTCAGCGTCTGTTTGTGCGTCCGCACTTATCACGTGCGCAATATAATACGTCATACGTTACTATGCAACTGCAGTTTATAGCAGCTTTTGGAGGTTTGCGGACCAAGCTACAGCAAGTAAAGGTAGTTTTGTGTTGCCTAGATGGCGAAAACCTGGTAGGCAGCCGTAAAGATCCTGTTTTGGTGGCGTATAGCTACTAACTGGAGGCGCATGACGAAACTACTGAGTCAGCACTTTCGCTGTACCGCTCTAGGAATATAGTTTAAGGTTACGGGATACTGACCCGCTTTGATTTAATAGTCTAGTGAGTGAACGATGAATATCTTTGCAACTATAGGCCCTATAGCCACGATCTTTTCAGCATTTATTCATGGCTACTAGTTGTGTACCCAGTACAGAAAGCTTGTCTGTGAGCCCCTCCCTTGTTTAGATAGCGGTAATGGAAGTTTCAGCTGTTCACAGTAATTTTTCTCGCCAAAAATCGCTGAAGCCACTGCTGTTGCTAGGCCACTACAGCTCTCTAAGGATTCCTCACTATATTCAGGAGGGACTGACGGAGGCTTTTTTTTGTAGTTTCTCTCTGATACATGAGATATAGCCTCTTAAAGCTAAGAAGGTGGGGTCCAGAGCGCTCAGAGCCATACTTATCAACTTGCCATTCTGTTGATATAGATAATTGCTTCAAAAGCCTTCGTCAGTCCCTCGTGAATATAGTGAGGAATCCTTAGAGAGCTGTAGTGGCCTAGTAACAGCAGTGGCTTCAGCGATTTTTGGCGAGAAAAATTATTGTGAACAGCTGAAACTTCCATTACCGCTATCTAAACAAGGGAGGGGCTCACAGACAAGCTTTCTGTACCCAGTACACAACTAGTAGCCATGAATAAATGCTGAAAAGATCGTGGCTATAGGGCCTATAGTTGCAAAGATATTCATTGTTCACTCATTAGACTATTAAATCAAAGCGGGTCAGTATCCCGTAACCTTAATAGCTTGGCCTAAGCTGAGTTGTGTGTTGTACGGGAAAGGCGTCCGGCTGTTTTTTTAGACATGAAATGTCAGACTTGTTACAGCTACGTTACTTCAGTACAACTAATGCGTCACTAGTCTATACTTCTAACTCGTGTGAGTTTATTAGACACTTAAAAATAATACTGAAAATAGCCAAAAGAGAGTAAAATTAAATTACATGTATTGTGCATGTAATTTTGGTAACAGTCTCCCGAACTAGCATAAGCTTATAGAAAAGTGCTGATTCAGGGAATGCTGGGGTGTCTTGCGCGTGCATGCACATTAGCCTACGGTTACTACGTTGTTATTGTATTCTATAGATGAGAGACTCTTAGTACATGTAGTCAAAACACCATGCACTTCAAGTTAAGGTCTAACTCCTATATATACTCTGACCTCTGCAATTCAGGCAGCTATAACTACTAACTTATTAAGTATAGCAACAAGCTACATATTTGCAATAGCTACTCAAAATTTACCTTATTTGCCAATCACCCATGCATTTATTTTTGTACAAACTGTCTATGATGTAATAATTGTTTTGACTACTTAGTGAATATCTGATCTGAGTAGCTATGTATCAGTAGGAGTTAGACCACAAAGTGGTGATTGTTATTCCTAACATTTCATACAAATTATTATGTACAAATTGTGAGTCTTTATCTACATGTACATGGGACTCAGCATTCCAAATGGAGGAGGTCAGTCCAGGAACTAGAACCTTCAGTAGTTCTATATTTTTATTGTATACTTTCATGAGGTGAGAGACTCTTAGTACATAAATGTGTGCATATATGACATGTAGTCAAACACCACTTCAAGGTACATGTACACAAATTTCCCCCTAATGCCTTCATTCTAATAGAAATGGACATAAAAAGCTCACAGCTATATATTCTGGCAAGCTAACTAAGGAAGGAGTATGCAATTATCCCTGGCCCCTTCCTTGTGGTTTCCATGCAAGGCCCGTTTATTAATAAGTAGACTAAGTTCCTCAATTCTCTCCCACCCAGGGTCCGTTCCATGGGGAGTGCCATTTGCCTGACAGTTTTCTCTAGTCAACCTGAAAGTGAAATTACTGCATGCAGAGAAGATAACATCAATCCATGTTCTTAAGAGTTGTGTCGTTGGTGCCCCTGTCAATGGTGCATAATCATCGGCACATACTAGTTGAGCAAGTTTGACGAGGAGCCCGACATGCACTCAGATGTGCTGGCAGGTTGTGGCTTCTTTGCGACTTTGTCCTTGCACTTGCTGCCTGCATATGGCAGCTAACTTGCCTCACCTGCTGAAGCTACCTACATCCTAGAATTTCCGTTAAAGACAGTACATTAGCATCCACTTATTTTTAGGGTTTGGGTTAGGGTTGGGTTAGGGTTTGGGTAGGGGCTAGGAGGCTAACCGTTGGGTCTAGAGCTGGCTACATGCAGTGCTTCAGTTTCAAGCTAGTCACTAGTTCACGAGTGTGCATGCACGTGTATTCCCAATATTATAGAGGGTGCTGTAGGTTTGAGAGAGGTGAGGGAGTCGGTGTCCCATTAAAGGAGCGAATGGTTGAGAGCTGTATTAAGGTGAAGGCCCCGTTGGTGGCAGAGGTGGCGCAAAGGGTGAGTTGGTCAAAGGTGTGGGATGCTTGCATGGACCTCGGGATTGGTTGCACGAGAGGTATACAGGTAAGGGTAATGTGCCATCACGGGCGTGGATCCAGGCCCTGCCCACTGTGTGACTGCTCCAGTGTGTCGCAGGACTCTCTGTTGGGCCACCTGCTGATGCAGCGTCGTGAATCTCTGGGATTGGCTCAAGCTTGCAGCGTGGAGGATGTGGTGTCTTCTGTGGCAGCCCTGCAGCTCATGAAGTTCATAAGATTCAAGAGCTTATTTCAGAACACTTTCCGTTAGTGTTACTACTGTATTATATTATTTGTTCGGCTATGGGCTCCTGGGGGGCGTGTCTAACTTGAACTTGAACTTGAACTATACAACCATACATGCTAAAGTATTGTCTCTAACGACTTGTCATCCTAGAGTATAGATGAGAGTACCTTAGCATTGACAGTGATTAGATGAATTTCATACCTGTTTTGAGGCCATTCTTATCACCGCTGTCCGTCCAAACCTTTTCAAAACCGTGTTTCCACTCCTTGTTGCCATAGTTCAACGGCAGGTAGGCGTGTGTAACGACGCTAAAAGATCGCTAATTTTCTGTAAAGTACATTGTAAGCAGTTGTCGCGTGAAAGACCTATCGATTCTGCTTAGCATAGGAGTGATATACGTTACAGTAGCTTTAGATCAGCTATCGCACAAACTTACGATTGTGAACCCTAATTGAAATGATGACGTCATGCCGCTTGGCTGCGCGGCCCGCGCGCCCGGCCGGCCGGCCCGTGGCCCAGTCGTGACGTAATTTTTTCATTTTTTTTATTTTTTTATTTTTTTTTTTTTTTTTTTTTTTTTTTTTTTTTACGGTCACAACCTATACACATAATTAGAACATAATAGAAAAGTTAAAGAGTCAGACTTGGCCGTCCACTGCGGCCGGTCGGACTGGCAGGCGGCGAATCCACAGTGTGGCATTACCCTTCCATAGGGAGATTGCCAACCTCTGGAAGAGATGGCGAGTGGTCTCGGATGGAGGGATCCCCAGACGCTGCCCTTGGAGACGGCCAATGCTGGAAATGGTGTGGCTGGCTTCTTGACTCCACCCCCCTAGGCTTTCCACCACAAGCGGGACGAAGGAGACCCCGACGGAACGGCAGTCTTCGGCGTGGGCCGCCATCTTTCTCTCCTCCCCCACGGTCAGAGCGTGACCCGGGGTGGTGGCCGCTCCTGTCACAGTTAGATTCTGCATGGTCGAGATCACAGACACATCCAGGGCAGCGGGCTTGCCCCTCTTCCAGTTCGGAAGGTAAACATCTGCAGGGCGGCTGCTGGAACCAGGGATCAGGGACGGAGCCTCCTTCCGCGGCGCAAGGGCGGCCGTTTGGGCCGCTGAGAATAGGGCGTCACGGATGGAGTCGTGCCTGTGGATTCTGTCTCCGTTCCCGCCACAGCCAACTTGATGGTCCCCGAAGGCATCTGATGCCCCGAGACAGATGGGACAGAGTGCCCCCTCTTCCCCCATCCTCAGGCCCAGCCAGTACTGGAGGCATAGGCGGAACTCTTTGTCCTGGAGGTGGAGTCCTAGCGAGGTGGACGGGACGACATTCAGCCAGGCACCCGCGTGAGGGAGGGCCAACATAACAAGTAGTCGGAGGAGTAACCGAGAGGCTGCGACAAAGTTGATGCCTATTTATCATCTTATTGCATGGGGAATTCCTGTTTTGGTGGCGTTTCCTTTGCTGTGTACTGGAAAACTCCCATTTGCACCTTTTGTAGGTGGACTTTGGTGTTATGTGACGGTTCATGGGAGTTTCCAACATGTAGAACCGTTCTCAGAGAAGCACATCGCAGTTGCTGTCTCTGTCAAGTTGCCAGAGTTCTTTGCCTTTGTTATAATCGTGCTACTCTACTCAGCAACAGTCATTAACATCCGCAGACAGGTAAGTTTTAATACTTTCAGGCTAGTTAATGTTCCATTGCGCATGCCTGCCTATACAGTCTATACTTACGGTGCAGAATTAGAGTGTATATATATAGCCACCAATAGAGTGTTTACCATTATGATGTAATGTGGGTAGCAGGAGGCACTAAATTGAGGAAATACATGAAAACGTGCATGTTTTTAACATGAAAGCACATGTTTTCATGTAAATTTCCCATTCAATGCCTACCTTTACCCCCCATTACATCATAATGGTAAACAGTCTATTGCCGTTAAATTTTGTAGGCCTCATGTATTTCAATAACAGTTACCATTTCGCTGATTACTCACACTTAAAGGCAAGATTTGCTGGGCCCATTTTGTCAATTAATTGGGAGAATGTGTGAATTGATGCACAGTTAAAATTTGGGCATGTATTTCATTCAGCCAATTAAGAAACGGTACTATTATATCATTGTCCTGTAGTACATGTTACAGTAGCTGTGTGTAGATTACCAGATGATGGAAAGTATGTAGAGCCTTGTAGCCCTGAAAGCCATACTATCAAAAGGCAATACAGTGGAACCCCTCCTAAAGGACACCCCTGAAATAAGGACACCTTTGTATAAAGGACACTTTGCTATGTCCCAAATATGCTTTCATAATATAAATCTACCCCTGAAATGAGGACACCTCTCTATACAGGACACTTCACCAGGTCCCCAAGGTGTCCACAATAGAGGGGTTCCACTGTATATCCATATTGTTTTGTTGTGCCCTCAAAGCAGCTAGGGCAATAACAGGCTCTTGCCCTGTGGCTTACCCAGAGCAGGGCAATAGCTTGTTATTGTCCTAGGTTGCCAGCTGCACACATGAAGGAAGCCCCTGCTTCACACAGACAGGAAGCTGTAGCAGTGGGGCTGTAATAGCGCACCTGTGCAATAGTGCCCTGGGCTTTGTCCTCTGGCCCTAATTAGTTATTGCACTAGCCACTATAAATTTCATTTCAACGTACATTACCATGGCAACCACTTTTCCCCACACTTATAACACTCCAAGGAGGCCACATACATGCAGGGATCACTGCTATATATACCAATGTACATTAAAGGACAGTTTTGGTGAGTGGTTAAACTCCTCAGCTTCGCCTCGGACTTTAAACTCCCCTCACCCAAACTGATCTTCAACTAATACATATAGCCCTTGGTGGTGTGATTACATAACATTGTACATATATACAGTAATTGGTCCATCCATGGTAATTATTGTTGTGTGGTATTGTGATGCTTGTGAAAATTCCCCTTTCTGAAGGAACATGGGGTGGTTAATATGCATCAAATGAACAACAACCATAACATAAATTACCGTGGGTTGACAGTGTCCTTCAAGCTAGGCAAATATATTCCAGTTCGTTGTACTTGCCGGTTGCAGTTTACTATACTTTAAATTTTTCTAGATCTGAGATCTCTCTTTCTCTTCTCAAGATTATTTACTAGTCTATTACATTAAATTTGTCTAATGTAGTATCATTACTATAATGCATTACCTCTTTAATATGCAGGTCAAAAGCAGCAGTGATCCTAACGAGTCAAGTGGTTTTGTCAGAGTCAATAAAATTCTAACTCTCATCCCGATTCTCTTCATAATCCTGCGCATATGGAGTTTAGTACAGTACTTCTATACTATCTCCATTGCCAAGCGACACCCCAATGGCTGTGTCCCACATAGACTGAAAACAGGGTACCTTACTCTTGGAATATTGCAGGTGAAGTCTAACTCTACTTATATGGGAGAAGAAATATATTATGTATATACATGAGCCTAATGCATGTATTATTGCTATAGGTATACCCATGCAGATGTGTAGTAGTAAATTTCTCCATGGCAGTGAGAAAAAGAAGTGGGCAAGGAATAACTGGGAAAGTTATGCAACCAGCCACACACATGCATGCAGCGTGGCCAAATTTTTGACCATCATTGTTTTGTAACTTCTAATGAGAAATGTATGAGGTCCATCTTCTAAACAATAGACTGAGAACCATTCAACTTCAAGGCTATAGGAATCATTCCATGACCAATACCTTAAATAGAGTGAAGGATAGCTGTAGTCTGCATAGAAACACAGTAATGCTGGAACTAATAGCCGTATACAATGGCTGAGAATAGGCACATATACTGTGACCATAAAACTCACAATGTTTTGTGGACGTTTCTTGTAACATGATGCTCTTTCACTTTGTGTGGACTATACAAGCCTATGTCTATTTACATAATGGCATTGTGTCTTCTCATACAGGCAATTGGAGGTGGTGGGCAAGGCTGGGTCAATGCAATTCTCTACATTTTTCTATCATCCACTATCAGAACCCGCCTATTTAATCCACGGAGATATTTTACCAAGACCGTACAGGATACACCAAGCACAACATACTTCAGCCCTCCCATTAGTAGTAATTATAAAACATTTAGCTCTTCTGGTTTGCTATAGAAGAGTCATGTTCACTATATTTTGTTATATCATTCGCTTTACTCAGATGGCATACGTGTATAGTCATCATGTGAAGATTTTTGTTGTTTGAGAAGTAGAATCACGCTAACCCTCCCTGATCCTATAGCCTCGTTCCCAGCCCACAATCAGAGCTAAGGATCACTTATATACAGTATCCCCCTTGATATAAAGAGTTCAAATTTCACAGCTAATTTCTAAACCAACATTAATCTCAGGGTCTGTAGCTACCTATAATGGTAGTTCGTATAGGTATATAATATGACTCAAAAATTGAACACATCACATGTGTACCAGCTATACGTATACAAATCTTTACACACTGACTAACAGTTTCATCAGCTGACTAGTCTGCAGCTGTGCATTGTCTGACCAGCACCACCAGCCTGGGCTCTCTGATAGAGCGGATTAAGCGTTCACGGGTTTCAGAATCTGGGAACCGGGCGGTACACATCTCCACCAGGAGGACTCTGAAGCTGAAGATGCTGGATTATTGCTGGGCTTGCCCTCTGGAGCAGCATACACGGCGTTACCAGGACCAGCCATTCTCAGCTGTTGGAGGAAGTTGACTGAGCCATATTCCAACTGTTGTCAGGGTCGTGATCCCCGCAGAACATTGGCACTACTCACATTGCGATGAAGAGGAGTAAGTTGGGATGACGAATTGGCTGTTCACGTTAATATTTCTGATGAATGGTCTGACTATATAGAGACATTTGGCAGCAACCTGGGGCCCCCTAACTTTTGCAACTTTCACCTCTTCCCAAACTCTAATTATAAGTCATGCAAACATTGCTAGCTATAGTTACATTGATCAGTGTGAGCCTGTTTCTACTGGACAAATCCTTACAGTGTGGGTGAGAAAGTTGGCCTACACAAGCCAGTGACCTGCTGCACATGCAAGCCAGTGATATTCCTACTGATGGAGGCCATGCTACATAGAACTTTAAAAAGTAATAGCACGCACATGTTGTTTGCCAAACTTTTCTTATTATGTTCATTAACAATAATGATTGTAGATAATAATTATATTATCTACATACATGTCACAATACAATACACGTATACACTTGTAGATCTTGTTTCGCCGAACTTTTCAGATATTTGTAAACCTTGGTATTATTATCATAACACAATGCATTGTATAACTGTGATAAAGTCTTTTATTTTCAATCTCGATATTCACCAGAGTACAAGGTGTGCTGACACAAAGTTGTATATACACTGTACAACAGTTGTAATAAAGATACAAAATATACATATTGTGACGCCCAAAAAAAACAGCAGACATGCAGCTAAAGGGTTATGACATCAGCAGAGTACGGATAGCTATAAGACCTTATTTGATTGGAAGCCTGATTATCAAAGCCACCAGCTATATTAAAAGTGTTTGCTAGAGTTTAAGGTCTATGTTCTGGTGTTACTGACAGTGACAAACACGAGATATCCCACTGGTAAGGCCAAGTGATTCTTTGCCTGTATAAATTATAGATCAATCTAATTAAGTTATTTGGAGAGCAAAATGCCATACCCAGTAGCCATTACTTCAGGTGTGTGTGTGTGTGTGTGTGTGTGTGTGTGTGTGTGTGTGTGTGTGTGTGTGTGTGTGTGTGTGTGTGTGTGTGTGTGTGTGTGTGTGTGTGTGTGTGTGCGTGCGTGTGTGTGTGTGTGTGTGTGTGTGTGGGTTATGGAGTGGATTGTGTGAATTGTCCTATTGACTTGTGGCCATGGGTTGTTGTTTGAGTTTCAACACATCACAAGCATGGATTGCTGTGGGTCAAAGTAGCCTCGACCCCAGGCCTTCCACACAGATTTTTTTTGCAGCCGTAGCAAAAATCGCTCACCTCAAACCCAGGCTTCCACGCAGATTTTTTTTGCAGCCAGCGATTCTTGCCATGGCTGCAAAAAATCTGCGTGGAAGGCCTGGGTTCAAGGCTATGTCAAAGAGTGTGAAAGCATTTACCAATACAGATGATTAAAGTGGATCACTAAGGTGAATCTATGTAGAGGTAGGCAGAGGAAGACTCAGAGGAAAGTAGCTAATGTTGCCTCAGTTATCTAGCTATGTAGGTGAAACTCAAACAATAACCCACTAGTCAATATGGCACTTACACGGCGTTCCATGACACATACATGTATAAATAATATTATGTAGCTAGCTATGTCTAGTAATTATGCCTGATTGGCTAAAACAAATCCAGCCCCTCCATTGAACAACAGGAGAGGGCTTCGGTCTTGAAGCTGGGCTAGAGGTAGAACGTCAGCATGTGCGTGCTTTACACAAGACACTCCCATTCCTACGCACAGTCATGGATCACCCACAGCAACCACATGATCGTAGCATACGAATACTTAAAAATGACACCCTTGGCAGTGGGTCCTATGGAGTGGTCTGCAAAGCCATGTGGGGCCAACGTCTCTGTGCTGCCAAACTCCTACACCCCATCTTCTTCCAATCCAATGACCCCGGTATCATGACAAGAAGGAGAAGGTTCGAGCAGGAGTGTCGCTTCCTCAACGACATGAAACACCCACACATAGTTGAGTATCTCGGGACCTCCCATGACCCTGACTCCGGCCTCCTAGTGTTACTCATGGAACTCATGGATGAAAGCCTCACCCACTTCCTCGAGCGATCCCAACAACCACTGGCCTACCACATCGAGGTAGACCTGTGCCATGATATAGCCCAGGCACTAGTGTATATCCACTCCAAAGACATCATCCATCGCGACCTCTCCGGTAATAATGTCCTGCTGCTTGCTGGCAGAGCTAAGATCACAGATTTTGGGATGTCAAAGCTTTTTGACTCACACCGATGTATGACATCCCTCACCGTGTGTCCAGGAACCACAGCCTACATGCCACCAGAGGCTCTCAATGAATCTCCCGTCTACTCCAAGAAAATCGACTGCTTCTCCTTTGGAGTGCTACAGATTCAAATCATGACACGCCAGTTCCCTGACCCTGGTCCTGCCATGCGAGTGGTTGAAGACTCACGATCTCCAACCGCTACAAGCAAAATCCCTGTTCTTGACAGCAAGCGTCACAAATCCCACATTGATATCATTGACCCCACCCACACCCTCCTCGCAACAGCCCTCAGCTGCCTCAGCTACTCAGAGAAGGATCGACCTTCAGCCCAGGACCTCTGCCGACAGCTAGCTGCCTTCAAGGAGCCCCCTCGTTACCAGCTACAAATTCTACAGCGAGAACTTCAAGCCAAGCACCAACAACTGCAGGATAGTCAGAGACAGATCCAGCAACTTACGCACCAAGTAGAAGAGAAACAGCACATTATTGATGACAAAGACACTGCTACAAGAACTAAATCAACAGCTCCAATCAACTGAACAAGTTACAGCAGAATTTCAGCGAAATCTCCTACAGCACGAGCAAACAAGCAAACAACTTCAAAAGACTGTTAGCCAACTGAGGGTGGAATCTTCAACAAGCTGTGGAAGAGAAACAGGCTGGTGAAAGGAGGCTACGAGAGGAAAACCAACAGCTGCCAATAATGCCACAAGTAGGAGCACAACCAGACGAGATTATATCCCCACCCAGGCTGGAATTACAACAATCCCAAGAGAAACAGCATATACCACTGAAAATGGCCAGCTACAACGAATGAAATGGCCAGGACCACCACCGCAGAAAGCTGACATGCAACAGAAGGCAATAAAAAATATGAGATGGCAGGAAGAGCCCAAAGCACCACAAAAAATGTACAGAGGATCTGCAGCTGCAGATGCCAGCATGGCTTTCTTCAACGGGCGGGACTTTACAACAGTTCATAGTTACGACTCTAACGCACGGGAATGGCATCAGCTACCAGACACCCCCCAGATCAACTGCACCCTAGTGGTGGTTCATCACATACTAACTATGGTGGGAGGACTGATATCAGGCAGGGCCACCGACTCCCTCCTCAGCCTCATGGGGGAAGGGAGGGAGAAAAAATGGCTGCCTAACCTCCCTGCAATGCCAACCAAGCATTACCACACTGCAGCCGTGTGCAGTAGCCGCTCCCTCATCGTCGCCGGAGGGGAGGATGGCAGCAACAAACTGGCTACAGTGGAAGTGTTGGACACCGACGCTCGGCAGTGGTCCATTGCTCTCTGACGCACCCCTTCACTGGGACTACCATATTGATCTGTGGTGAGAGGCTGTACATGCTGGGTGGCTTCGATGATCAGACTGGCTATCAGCCAACACGCTCTGTCCTCAGCTGTTCTATACCAGAACTACTCCAGTCCTGCCAAACACAGCCGCTAGCTTGGAAGCTACGAACAGCACCAACAAACCAGTCTACAATATGGCAGCATGTAGCTGATGTCCCTCACTACGTGTCGTCCTGTGCCACCCTCTGTGGGCAGCTGGTTACCGTAGGAGGGTGGGAAGATGGCAAGAACACTACTGCCATTACTGTCTATAACGAAACTACTGACTCCTGGGAAGCCATGGGAGACATGCCAATTGCTCGACGCCGGACACTAGTAGCCATCCTCAATGGGAAGATGATGGTGGTCGGAGGCAGGGTTGGACACTGGACTGTAACTGATGTAGTAGAAATATTGTGTTGAACTAAAACTTGTTTTCTTGTTATTCCTGTTTCCAGCTGTTGTAAGACATTTTATAAGTGCTCTCAAGTTTGGGAGGGGTAATTTTTTTTTGGGTTAGTTCATAGCTCTTCTACTATACCAGCATATTCAGAGCCTCATTCCTCGCATGAGAGCCTGGGAATGAGGCTAATTCTTGTGGAAATGAAAACACACTTGACGTATGGCACGATTCCAAGCCTTGAAGATGAATGGTTCTTAGTCCATTGCTTTGCCAACCACTAGCTATGCTGTGTTGTTTGTGTAATAGAGAAAGAGAGACAGATGTGAGATTTTTTTGAGTTGTGCTATGAAGAAGCGTTTGCACAACTCACCGGCCGGGTATGACAGTAGGGAGAAGGCTATAAGCAGAAGTGGCAAGTTAAAATGAACTGTAGGACCCGTTACATTGGATCAAGGGGCAAAAAGACTACAATTGGATTATGAGTTGCCAAAAGTCGGCCTATTCCACTGTGACTCAGCTCCCCTTCAACCATTGGTACCTAGTAGGAGCTGTCTATGGAGCTACAGGACTGAAAGCTGCTAGATTTACTGGAAGGTCTCCATTTCCTAGTAGTATCTAATTACGTTTTCTATACTACATACTAACTCACTTTGGCGACTGTTACAATGGTATGGTTAGTGCATACACGCGTACGCATGCGCATAAATATTGAGGCAGTGCAGTACCCGGTACGACGCAAACGTCAGTGACGAAATGATACGTAAGTACAGTGCACGATATTTTGGGGAGGCTAGCAAACGAACATAAGACCTGACTTTTTTTTTTTGAAGACACCGGTATGGCTCAAGGTAAGATGCCCAGGCTATACGATTGCAGTATATGCCTGTATCAAGGACGCAGCGTATATTTATTGCTGCCATGTCTGTCATGAGCCTCGAGTATAATTATATCTCTCTGTCGCTGTAATACTGGCAAGTGTTGAGGTCACTTGACCAGCAATTTCAATATCAAATTTCTCAACAGTCTCACCGAATGTTTGCCACACAAACGCGCATGCATGTATGTATGTAAATATGTATATACATGCACCTTCACCTGCATGTACAGCTCCAGATCCGAAACAGCAAGTAGTCCGGAACTGGATGCCAGTCCCCCAGACCACCATCTCGGGCTGCCCCCCTGGTCTGGAGTACCTCACCCAGATCGACCAACTCCTCGTGCACCAGCAAGTCCGAGCGATTGCTAAAAGTAAGTTTTATAAGTTCCCGGTGGCCTAGCCCTTTAGACACATACATGTATTATCGGAGTGTGGTGATGGTCATCAGTGTTATAAGTCTATGTACGTCCAGTTTGCTCAATGGTACAAGTTCCATGGAGGCAGGTTTCCGAAAAAAGGTGTACTTCATCATAATTATTGCATGGTCTCTCCCTTGCAGTGATTTCTTGGCGTGCCACTGAGAAAAGGTATCGTATCTGTAATGCACTTGGACAGGATATTTACCTTGCCGCCGAACGTGAGTGCTAAGGAATGCTATATATACATCCGCTAGATCTATATACGTATAGTAACCACGATTTATTACCCTTATCAGTTATAGTAATAGTATGTAACAATATTCTTGTGCATGCATGTGTACTGAGACACTATGTAGTTGGCAGAATGTGGATTGTGTCAGTTGAGCATGCACGAGACTATAGCCGTGCACCGTGCTTAGAAGTGCTCTGACCGGCCTGAAGTTTTTCTTGCCTTGAGTCCATCTTCACTCAATAGTATTTCTTGTGTGTGTTGTATGTGGAGGGAGGGAAGCCTATAGCTATGCATGAAGCACTGTAGTGAGTTGTGGGAGCATTGGGCGTGACTAATTGTGAATACTACTTCCTAAAATAGACAATTCTATAACTGCTGTACTTCCCCTCTACATACCACCCAAGTCCATGCAACCTGTAAACCTTCTTGTACTAGTAAAGCTACTTTGGTATTCCCTGTGGTCAATACAGTGTTCCCAGTGAAGAGACCAAAATGTCATTTGAGCACCAAAAAAAACAGTTTATTGTCTACATAACTTTCAAAAGTTTCATTACAATGCAGAAAACATACAAGTGCTCAAGGGAGGCTTTATAGGTCAGAGGTGTAGCTAAGGGTCGGATTTGCAATGTAGCAGCATCATGTTATAGCATAAACACTGTAATTAGAATCTGAATTTGTAATTTATATAATTATGGCAAGTAGCTACACTATATGGAATGTACCAGCTCACATGAATCCACCCTCATGAAATTCAACACTCAACTTTCCTCATGGTTAATTATATGAATTGTATATTGAATCCATATATACATACTAATTAAACACTGTATTAGAGTTAATCCGTTACTTAGTATTAGCTTTTAGTTTCAGCATAATTACGATAATTTTAATAATAGTTATAACAGTGAATAAGCTAGGTACCATTGACAAGTGGTTTGCTGTCTGAGTTGCAGAGGGGGTTTTAAGAATGAAAAATAACAGTAGTGTTGTGTCTGTAATGGTAACATGTTTTCACATTCTCTAACTAAGAATGCGGAAAACAATCTAATCAGTATCCATGCATGTAATTTGTTTACAGATTTGAAACTTAAACAACAACCCACTAGTCGATAGGACAGTTCTATTTTTGATGTGTGCAAGCTTTATGAAGAGTAATCTCTGATTCACCCACACAATGGGCTACGAAGAACAGATGTGTACTAAGTGTAGTCCAAGTTGTTGATCTAGAGTTGTTCATAGAACTCCTATACCTAATGCTATCTTGATTTAGATACATGTATGAATGTGCATACTAAGTCTAGTATGAATACGTACGTGTCCTCCTGAACCTACGTATGCCCAGCCTCAGTTCTAAGTTGTTGGTCATATTAAAATGTTGGATGATACCGCTGTTAGTGATGAATATTTAGCAAGCATCATTTTCTACCATCATTCAAGGTATAGCTCCGTGAGTGGCTCACTCATATATGCCCCTGAAGTTCAGCCAGGTCTTTAGCTCCATAATACCTCGACATTGCAACCTAAAGCTAGAAATACCTCCATGATGCGTATGTACCCTCTTTATATGTTTTTAGTTTCTTTACCTCTGCATGCAGAGTCCAACTATGACGATAGGCAGTACTGGGGCCCATTAGGCCCCCTTGTGATGAGCATTGCAGACAGTACTCAGAGGGAGGTAAGAGCCCCTACACATGTAGCTACGTAGCTGTTTTCCTGTGCAATCTGAAACCAGGGTAGGCCACGTATGTGGCAGTCCCAGGAAGAAAGCGAATGTTATCCCGCTGCATATATTGATCACGTCACTGCATTTGAACGTGACATCTCGTTATGAAGCTACTCAAATACGTTGTGTGAATGCCGCAACTATCGACGCTAGTATACACACCACAATTATGGGTCCCTCCTTTAAGGTTAGCCCAACCGAAAGTGACGACTCCGCCCACATCAGCCAGTAGTCATGGAAAAGTATGTATAAAAGTGTATTGAGCATACGTTCGTAAATACGTAGTGCAGAATCTGTTGCGGTAAATCCTAGGACTCTCGAGCTACTTGTAGGTCTGATTCACAGTTGTACTAAAGCTTTCAAATGGCCTGCATGTCCTAGAGAACACACAGAGCTGACTTTACAAATCCAGAATCCTGGCCATTACTCTCTAATAAAGAGCTATAAGTCTTCATTCTCGATGTCTGGACATGTATCCTATAGACCTACAGATACAGCTGTGGCTGTAGCAGCATCGATCTGTCCCTTGGATTTACCACAACTGTGTTTTGAGCTGGTGAAAGAATATAGCGCCTGCACGGCAAAAAGATTGCACGCATAAACTTTTTGATTCTGGGCTTTCTCCATTCTTTATACTCTAGCCCTGCATAGTTTTTGTGGCCTTCATTGCCATGTTGTCAAGCTATGGGCGTCAAAACCGTAAATGGTCATGAAGTTTTAATATTTCTCCTTTACCGGTTGGGCCTGATCTTTAACTAAAGTTCAGAGATATCGCATTTGAAACACAATGACTCAAAAAAAAACACGACAAAAATAATGCTTGAGATTGCCACATTTTTATGTTACAGTCAACTCGACCTGCAAGACTTTGCCAGTTAAAAAGGTAGATCCACTACTTGACTTAATTGTAGGCAAATGTCATACACTTTCAATTCACCCGCATGTACCTGCATGTGCTCTTCAGTGTTCTTTTGCTGATTCTATGATCAAAATCAAACAAAAAATTACATTCATTCAGGTGCACTAACTATTCAAAACTCATCGTATCAGGTTCCATCCTCCTTTCTCTGTCCTCTAACTAACACCTACTGTTACTCCTTCCCTCTCCTCCCGTCTCAGGTGATCCACCTTAAGCACTGTTCCTGTTGCCTGTGCTTCTGCTGCCTCCAGCACATTGAGGTGCAGTCCCCTCCGGGTTCCGTCATCGGCTACATTGACGAGGATTTCTCCTTGACGTACCCCTGGTTCTCCATCAAGGATGCCACCAGAGAAACCCAGCTGAAGATCAGGGGGTTCGAAAGCTGTTGTGAACTTTGCTCCCAATTGAGTGAGGCAGAGTTTGAGGTGGGTCTACACACTGGTTGGCATATGTTGTTGTTTTTTTTTTCGAGGCATGCATGTGTAAAGCGCCTGGAAGCCTGGTTCTATATATAATGATTATTTTTGTTTGTCTGTTTGTGTGTCCACGTGCACAATATTACATTATACATTATTAGTAGTCTATTATAGCTTTTGGGGTTTGTAGGCCAACTACATGATAATTTGGTCCACAGCCAGTCATCTCACGTATTAAGGATCTCTCCAGTTGTTGTCTATATATCTGTACCAGCCATATGTCTACCAATATTATTTGGTGTGTTTCACTGAGGTAAAATCTTTTTTTTTGGTTAACACAACACTGCCATTAATTTCAGCATTCTGTACGATTAGTTAATCTTGTATAGTGAGCCTGTCACTGTAGCTAGGTCTTTATAGTATGTTTAGTCATTTACATAATGTTTGGTGTGAAACTGAATTTGTACATATAGTTGAACTATACATTACCCTTGCTCATAGGTGCTCTCAGCTGATGGGACTCGACCAGTTGGTAAGATCACCAAGCAGTGGTCTGGACTGTCCCAGGCTAACAAGTTTGGCATCCAGTGTGAGTGTTGACAAACACAATTATGATATTTTTTTATAGTGGAATTTCCTGAAATGTGTCTTGAAGGAAAGTTGCATAGGATGAGGCACAACTTCAATCAAGACCAAAAAATTCAGCTCAAGACAGTTAAGATGGCCTTAATTCTGGATTGCATCAAAAAAAACACCAAAGTGCCTACTGTTTCTTTAGCAATAGCTAAGTATAGAGAGGTTTATAATACTTTTACTCTACATAAATCAATTGGACTGTAATTGAAAATGAAAATCAATCGGTGTGTTACCGTGGTAATACAACGGCTTCCGTTAAATGGCGTCTTAATTAAAAGTTCCTTAACTGCATATTTTGCCATTCGCCACTACGAAATCGTGCTTAAACTTTGACTTCGGCCCGGTGATACGTATGTTACAACAGTGAAGTTTTCATGTCTAGAACAGCATGGCTCTGCAAGTGGGTCACCTTCAGCTGCACTATACTCAGTGGTGCAGCTAGAGTCTGAGCATTTCCTGGGCACTGGCTGGGCATGGGTTACATAGCACAGAAATTTTGTGGTTGCACATCACTTTTGCCCCACAGCTACCATGTAACTCTGAAATTTCAAACGCGATCCTTGCATTGTCAAAGCAATTTAGGTCACGCTTGGTAGTACTGTCCAAGGAAGATCCGGTCTACCTGCTGCTTAGCCTCGTATCCAGTTGCTACTGGCTATTAAAAGTGTTGTAGTAGGCCCGGTACCTGTTTCTTGTCAATCCGGCCATGCCCATTTGGTATGAGACACGTTTTTTCGGGTATGCACACATTGTACCTGGGCCTGTGCTCTCTTGTTGCCCCGGGTGCAACTACAGCACTGACAGTGCTATGCTCTCACAGAGCCATACGAAGCATTTTTCTTTTGGTCAGGTGGGTAGTGGAGCACGACATATTCCCACATTAAAAGTTTGGATCTTTGGACTTTCTCAGATCGTTTCTAGTGCAATCTTGGAGCAGAATTGGACAACGTGCTGCCAAACCTAGCCTTTGTGCTTGAAACCCAGCTTTACAGGCATTGCTCCACTTTGCTTTCAGATCAGACTATATTTGACTGCACACGCATTGTGACGTCACTTCCTGTGAATGAGCGTACTGTACCGTTTATGCATCCTGTAGTGCTAGTGATGTTTACGAGTTTCTTGAGTGCTTTAGGCCCCTCTTTCCAGTACGTAAAAACAATGGAGTTAAAAGCTGGCTCCCGCTTTGTTTTCACTAAAAACATCTTCTCAGCCTCGTATTGTATATGAAGGTGAGCAGAAGGCTGTGTTTTTGGCGACATTATAGTGCAGCCAACTGAACGTGTCATACCACTGAGCACAAAAACTCCTCTCCTCACCCTTTGAACCAAATGTTGCTTGGGAAAATATAAACGCTTTCGTCAGTTGAAACTGCTCAGCAGTGAACAGCCATGTCGACGGTACTTAATTATACTGGTGGATTAATTCATTGCATATATTGTACTACACACGCACACGCACACGCACACGCACACGCACACGCACACGCACACGCACACGCACACGCACACGCACACGCACACGCACACGCACACGCACACGCACACGCACACGCACACGCACACGCACACGCACACACACACAGTCCCCATGGACCTCGATGTGAAGATGAAGGCAGTCATGCTGGGGGCCTGCTTCCTCGTTGTGAGTTGATAATGGTGTCACGGTATGAGAAAAGGCACACGATTCAATACCAATTACAAGTACGGGTGCATAATCTAAAATTAGGTCTGGTCTCACATTCATACTTAGGCAACACGAAATTGGTTTCATATTTCATGGACAGACACGAGCAGGCTTCTAGACAGATGAAACAATGGTATTAGTACACTACTGAAGCTATCGGAAATAGAAATTACGTACTTTTTACCAGCCGTTCGCGCGCTGCGTACGAACAGCTGGTCCTATGATTGCTTTATGTTTTCTTGCCATTGCTATGTCATTAAACACAACAGTTAACAATGATGCAATTTTTAAGGAAGACACGTGCGCATCCCCCTGCTTTCTGTATTTGGGAGGGGGGGGGGTACTTACCATGAAGAAGGCTTCTCCATGCATGCTCTGCTCTCACTAAGGGAGGTCTAGCTTGATAGACAGCTGGTCTACGTGTACGTATATTTTTTTGCTGGGAGGTGGAGACTTTTTGGGATATTACACAGATGTATCCGAAAACAAATGGCATGCAAACCATGTATAGGGGATATGTATGGGGAGAGCAAAGAATTTAGAGATGGATCCTGGTGGATTTTGGCAGCTATCGACTTGTAATTTGTAATATTGATTGACAACTCTGCTCTTGTCCAGTAATATGTTGTCAGTGCTATAGTGCTAGTGCATCTGAACATACATGAAGTACCACTCATCAGTTATAAATACTGCTTCTTCTCTTTTTTTTTTCTAGGACTTCATGTTTTTTCAGCAGGAGAATGATCAGATGTACAGAGAGGACTGGGGAATTCCACTTATAGGAACCGTCGTAGGCCTAAGATCCCTTTTATAAACTGCACCTCGGGAAACCATGAACAAAGTCCTACTGCCACGAACAACATAGAGAAACTTTAGTGACATTTGTTTAGGTGCATTTTAAGAGAGGTTGCTGCTCTTCTAAAACGGTTGATAAAGCAGTAAGGGGGATATGGGGTTTTGAATGGCAGCTAGGGATAGCTGGTGTAAAGAAATTCAGTAGTTTGGAGAGTGGGAAATAGGCTAGATTATTAGTAGACAGCGAGTGGGAAGTGAAGTCACGTAGAGGTAGGCAGAGGAAGACGTGGAGGAAAGTAATTAGTGAATTGTTGCTGCAGTTGTCAACAGTCAGGAAATATTCGCTGAAGATTACAGTGTAAATCTGTTTTAAATAATTAAGAGAGTATATGAGATATAAAGACATTAATTATGAGTGAGTTTGTGCAAGTCTTTATGTAAGGAAACAGAATCTAAGAATTACTTGCAGGGGGCGGGGATCCAGAAACACAATTATTGATGTTTTAAGTTTATAGGTCGATCGAGTACTAACAATATGTGGGGAGGAATGTGAAAGTGTAGTACATGTGCTCTGGGAGTGTTCTGTGTATGATACCATCAAGGTATACTTTCGTGAAAGAATTATATAGACAAGCTGTTGTGGGGGGAGTTTTGAAGAGTCTATAAGAGAACAGGCTTTATTCAAAGTGTGAGAATTGGGATAGGTATGACTTTAATGCTTTGTTAAGAGTTTTCTATTATTAATCTAGGATACTAAATAATACGGTGATCAGGATGGTCTAAACATCTAGTTGCTCTTCTGATCTGAGCAAATGTGAAGGATTTGTGGAAATAGTCTGTACTGGTTTGTGGTATTTATGAATAGCTTGCTGTGCCCCCGAGCCTTCCTCCTTCCCATTCTAGCATTTGTTTTAGGTTTCGCAGCCAAACTGGGTCAGCAATCGTTTCTGCAGTCCCAATAACAAAATCTGGAATAAAATTATAGGCAAACAGTCAAAGTTCGCGGATATGAGCGCGAGGCGCGCGCAAGGTTGAACTTTGACCTGGCTTGGGCCGCCCGCCGGCGCCCGACCGGCCAAGCGCACCGCACGTACGTTGCATTCGTCATTCTGATTCTAGTCATTCAGTGACAGTGAAGATATCGAAATGGCTCAGGGTAAGTCAATGCGCCTAGCAAATTACAAGTTAATGCCGACAAGGTCAACGCAAGGCTTCGCGAGACTAACTAGACAGTGTATATGAGAAGCGGCTGTTATCCCATTAAATTGCGTCGATTTCGAGTTTCATTCTCTGCATACATGCACCTTTACCTGCACAGTTCCACTGCAGCAAGTTCCCCAGAACTGGATGCCAGTCCCCCAGTCCACCATCCCGGGCTGCCCCCCTGGTCTGGAGTACCTCACCCAGATCGACCAGATCCTCGTGCACCAGCAGGTGGAATTGCTCGAAGGTAAGTCTTGTAGTTTCTCTCTCGTTGTGTGTGAACCATGCTGTATACGTAAGTCTAGTCTAGCTTGCAAGCTCAGTGCCATAAGATTGACAGAGGCTGGTGCTGAGAGCCACTTTAATTATTCCAGTTGATGAAGGTTACGGCAACGGAATTGTAGGCAGATTGAAGGAGACAACTGTTTGGGTTGGAATTGGGGACAAATATCGTTCAGATGAACGCTACATTGCACCAAAAAGCCAACCGAAAATATTACTTCAATACTGATTTTAGATGAATGTAAAACAGCTTGTAGTGATATGATAACTAAGATTGATGCCTTGACTACTGTGTCAAAGTGTGGGCAAGTTCACCATAAAGCCCCTCTCCCCCTTACAGCGGTCACTGGGTGGGAAACTGAGAATAAGTATCGTGTCCGCAACACGCTTTACTTCAATACTGATTTTAGATGAATGTAAAACAGCTTGTAGTGATATGATAACTAAGATTAATGCCTTGACTACTGTGTCAAAGTGTGGGCAACTTCACCATGAAGCCCCTCTCCCCCTTACAGCGGTCACTGGGTGGGAGACTGAGAATAAGTATCGCATCCGCAACACACTCGGACAAGACATCTACTTTGCCGCTGAACGTGAGTGCTAGCTAAGTAAGGTTTCATCTACCTTATCATGAGCCAGTGAATTCCTATCTCTTTCTTGGCTGGGTGTGGATTGTGCTTTTTTTTTGCTGAACGTGCATGTGACTTCAGTGCAGTTATCCAAATTTGGATATTCACTAAAGACGACTATTGTGACCATGTCAACTGTTGACTATTGTGACCATGTCAACTGTTGAGTCCATGCCCCGCATGTCCTGTACAGTACAGGGCAACTGATTGGCCACAAAGCTATTGTTAAGGGATTCTTTAGTATAGTACGTGTGCTTGTACATATACTATTGCGTGAGTAGGAATGGAGTATGGCAAGTTATAACACGAGCAGGGTTGGGTGGTATGTTATAGTTATAGTACAGTTGTCAGGGATTTATGGCAGTAAACGAACAGAGTCCGAGGGCGATAGCCCGAGGACGAGGTTTGTTTACGTAGCCATAAATCCCTGACAACTGTACTGTAAGTGTTATATATCCCATCTGATTGGTCAGTCCATGGGGGCCAAGAACTATAGCAACGTTAACACATAGCAACGTTTCCCATTCTGGCTTTATAATGGAAGAAGCTGAGGCCGCTTGTCCTTATACTCGCCGTCTTGCCTCAGTATGTGCGACTGGACCGCCTGTCCGGGGGTTAATTCAGAGCTCCTCCCCCCGGAAGACAGTATTGAGCCCCTCCCATCCGCTTTTACAGTTACAGCCCGATATCGACACAACTCATTGCTGCCATTATTATATTGAACTTATTCAGTAACTCACGCTAACTATGGTGTATTATGTACATGCTAAATATTGTGCCTGAATGCATGCATGTAAAGTAGCTACAGCTACACATATATTACATAGCAGTATAATATTGTTTAAATGCATGATAATCTGATTGGATGAAATTGTTACCCTAAGGGAAGTCGGTATGAGTCATACCAGACTTTTACCCAAAGGGAAGTCAATATGACTCATAGTGACTTCTAGTAACCTAAGTAACAAGGGTGAGTGGGATATATATGTACATAATCTAGTAGTCTAGTGAGCATACCACATGAAAAATGTACGGTGCAAGGTCGGGAACGATGCTATTTCAAATTTGTTCTGCTACATCTATAGCTACAGCAGAAAATGTCATATGTTATGTACATAAGAATAAATTTGAAGGCTGAAATAGCAATTTTCCCAGAGCACTCGCTTTTCCGTGTGGTCTGGGCATGAGACTAGTGAATGCAAAGCATTGTGGGGTGAGCATGGGTGACCTCTCGTCCATTACGGTACGGTCAGCAGGGCTTGTCAACGTTCAAGATTTCCTCCACAACCTGGAAACTACGTATGTAATTGTATTTGCGAGTATAGTACAACCAGGCATGTAGTTCCAAAAATTGCAAAAATAACAAATCTTGACATAACTTCCTGATTCTACATCAGAGGAACCTGAAACTTGGAAAAGTGACCCCACCCACAAGAAGCAATAAAAGTGCCGGCTGTTTCCATGGTAACGATGACGTCATGCTAATTAAGTCTAAAAATGCAATTTCATTGTTTCACTAAGTACTTCTACATAGTTCATCCAATTGCAACAAAATGGGTATCATTTGAAAGCACTCAACAAGGGGAACATTTCTAATAGAGCAGAATTGATTCTGGGCTCTTACATTTTTTTTAAATTTTAAAACGTTTTTTGAGGTGGCGCTGGAGAAATGCTATGTACTTTTTCAACTTTTCACAGAACAACTTGAACCATATAATACAGAAGGTACATGCAATAGGTAACATTTCTAATAGAGAGTTTTTTTAATACCATCTATAACAAAGAAATTACACTTCATACAAAATCGGGGTCATAATTCTTGATGTTCAGAAATCTTCTCTAAGATTTGATTTGCTTCCTATCTCCTTTCCTACGTCAGATCTTCCAAGACTCACATACTTTTACCAATTTCAAGTGAAACCCTATCCTCTCAGGCCTATCTTGACCCCTCATGACTTGTTTTTCATTCTCGGGATCAGCCGATACGTATCAAACATCCACTGCGTCGTATGGTCCCTTTATTGATGTGCATTCTTATCACACTTGCTGTTAAGCACATTAGCCAGCTTTGAGCCTTTAGTCTGTCCAAGCAAGAGATGCTTTTTAACCTAGAAACACCAAAAATAGTCAAGTAATAGGTGTGAACTCTAAAACTTCAAAGCTGTGACTGCAGTAAGACCTCATGCTCTAGTTTATACTACAAACAGGATCAAAACCCTCACCAATAGTGCCTAGTGCACCTTCAGAAAGCGCACAAAGCCTAGCAAAAGTCATTTAAACTTACTTTTTAGCGTCACTACCGCCGCGTTCAGTTTGTTGTCTCAGTTTCAGCTGTATTTGAGCTCTCCTTGCCAAAATTTCGGCTTTTCACTCTTCCCTTGCCTTCTCCCATCTGGTCTCCAGCTGATTCTTGCCCATTAGCATCGGTAGAGCTACTTTAGAGGCTGAATATAGCGACAAACTCGGCAGCGCTTTTATTCGCGGCAAACACGCGGCAACAACGTAATGACGTCACTTCCCGGTAAATTTTTGATTTTGGTGATGTCATAATCCGCCAAAATTGACGGGTAACTCTAAATCTAGTCTTTGCAAGCAGGCCAGGTATACAAAAAATATATCATTGCATTACAAATCTCAAGAGCTGCAAAATGCAAAAAAAATCTCGAGGATACGTCATTCCTGTCTGAAGTTACCGCAAAAAAAATTTTTTGGAAGTACATGCCTGGTTGCACTTTGAAGCTGAACAACAGCAAGCAAGACAACCAGTGACTACAATATTCTTCAAAAACCATATTATATGCACTAACACTGTATAACATCTTCTGAATCATATCTCACCTGGTTTCTTGTCCCTGCAGGGTCCAACTGTTGCGTGAGGCAGTACTGTGGTCCGTCACGTCCCTTTGCGATGAGCATTGTGGACAACAGTCAGAGGGAAGTGAGTGCCACTACACATGTAGCTGCCCTCCAGTGCGATCAGCTCCAAGTAGAGTATAGCAGTCTACGTGGCAGTCATGGGCAGAAAACTAATCATTCTTTTTGGCAGTGTGGGTTATGTGAGAGTGTAGTACGTGTGCTCTGGGAGTGTCTTGGGTATGATACCACTAATTAGAAATACTTTCATGGGAGAATTGTTGGGGGGGGGGGGGGTTTAAAGCTTTCGTATGCAATTTTCTTTTGATGTTGTTGAAAGAACGTAATTAAACCACAGCTTATGCTTTGATCTCTGCGAAAGTACCACTCTTTGCAATTGTTTCTGGCAGATACACTTGATAATTTAAGAGAACAGGTTTTATTTGAATGTGTGAGAATTGGGACAGGTGGATTTATTACAACTTGTTAAGAGTTTTGTAATGGGATGGTGAAACATAGGTTGCTCTTGCTCTTGTCCTCTAACTGGAGATCTTTAAAGCTCTGCCTACGTATGTGGGTGCGTGGTCAATGGTGTGGGCACTACGGCAACAACATTGTTTATTTTGTTGCTTGTTTGATCACGTCATTGTGTTCGAAGCGGGATACAGCCCTGAAATAAGGACACACTTTGCTATGTCCTAAATATACTTTCTTAATTGAAACTTGCCCCTAAAATGAGGATACCTCTCTATACAGAACACTTTCCCCTGAAATGAAGAGACTTCTTTTATACAGGGCATTTTACCAGGTTCCCAACTAATTATTATTTTAGAGGGGCACCACTGTATATCTGAAATTCTATTTAGGGCAGTGCTTAAACGTGCTGTGTAAATGCAATAACTATTGACGCAACTCTATGTATTTCGCCTTGCCCTTAATTAATTAACAGAAGGTCAGAGATGCTGTATTATGTTTTGAATACAGTGATGCAATTATGACAGGATGATGTTCGTTTTCTACCCAGTACTAACTTGCTCAAAGCTGATCATTAGCATTGCATGTTTCCTTATCCGAATATTTGATGTTGTTCTGTGAAGACATACAATGCACAGTGCAATTTATAAAATGCGTAAATTTACAAAATGCGCCCCCAACATCTATGCAATTAAAATTTTGTTGTTGCCCTACAATCCTGAGATTGTTAGATATCATTTTGTATGATTGCAATCATGTGTGATAAAGTATGCAGATGCATGTAGAGAAGTCGGAGCACAACCTTCTGCCTAACACCCTCCTCCCCCCCCCCCCCCCCCACCCCCCACCCCCCGTCTCAGGTGATCCACCTAGAGCGCCCCCTGCGTTGTTCCTCGTCCCTGTGCTTCTGCTGCCTCCAGCACATCGAGGTGCAGTCCCCTCCGGGCACTGTCATTGGCTACATCGACCAGGAAGTCTCCCTGGTGTACCCCTGGTTCTCCATCAAGGACGCTGACGGAGAAACCCAGCTGAAGATTAAGGGACCGTGCTGTGCCTGCAAGTGGTGCGAGGTGGAGTTTGAGGTGAGCCTCCACACTTCATAATGGTTGGTGCAGGTATCTTGGCAGTTTTAGAGACCTGAAGGATGCTACCTACTTGTATAATCACTTACATGTAGCCTCAAACCCAGACTCTCATCCAGATTTTTGTTGCATGCAGTACGAAAGCTGGATGAGAGCCTGGAACCGAGGTTATATAATCACCAAGAGCAAAGCCCAAGGTGATGATAGCTGCATCCCTCAGGTCTCTATACACATACCTACCTGAGGGTACCAACTATCGGTTCGACTATATATACGGTTTTCAGGTCTGTATGAAATATTATGATAATGTGTCTTTAGCTTAAGGTAGGAAGGACCTCACCTTCGAATCCGCGTGATTCTCCTCATGAATAATTAATGAGATGACGTCACTCACGTGGCGCTAATTAGATTCATTGATATGTTTGCATTTTCCCATGGCGGCAACCGGAATCAACAGGAGGGGTGTGTCACTTTGATGTGGATAGCGGCTCTTTCATATGCGATATCGGCACTTTGATGTGGTTGAGCGGTACTCTGATGTTGGCTTTCAACACTCTTTTTTTTTTTTTTTTTTTTTTTTTTTTAAAAAGAAGATATGACATCATAGAATTGTGAGTAGGCTTTTTATGTCAGAATAGCTGGCTAGTGTGTTGTAGAAAGTTTGTTAGGCTGCCCGAGTGGCTAGAAGTCAGCCAGACAGACGGATAGTGGCAGGTTGTTGCCCATCTCAGGTAGGCTAGAATAGTCACCTTTCGGGTCGGTAGGCCCCGCCCATTTTTTTTAAATTAGCTCGAATAGCTAGTTGTGTGAAAATCTGTGGAGATTTATAGGGAGAGCTTTGGTGGGTGGTTCTCAGAAACCGAGGGGTGAATGAAAAATCGCATCCCTAATTTTTGTGGGAGTAGGTTGAAGTTTGTAATGCAGGGCTCGAATTCGTCGGGTGAGCGTGGGCGGTTGCCGAATTTTTTTTGAAAGTCGGGATAGCGAAAATGAGGGTTTTGGGGTGGTTGGATGCGTTCAGGGCTGTAAAACTGGCTTTGAAGCATTCCTGTGAAAAAGCATCCCTACGTTTGTAGCCTGTTCTCTGTAGGTACTGGTGTTGTTGCCAGACTGTGGGTGGGGCTCTAGCAGATTCCAAAATTTCTCGTATTTTAAAGCAACCCGAAATTGCGTTTTTGTGGATTATTTAGCAGGAGGTGTGGTTAGATGCAAAATTTTTGTCAATTCGAGGTAGACTTTCATGTTATCAACAAAGCCGTCCATTTGAATTGTGGATTCCAGGTGAGGCACTTCCTACCTTAAAACAGTCCTAAATAGTGACCCCCATGCATACATAATTAGCTGAACTAAAAATGACCTTTTTAAGCCTTGCAAGGGGTCCTGTTCCCTAACCCTAGCCCTAACCTTAACCCTAACCCTAACCTGATTCTAACCCTAATTAAATTAGGGGGCTATGAATCTCATTTAAGATTAGACTTTTGCCTCACTATTCAGGGATTTGTATGCTTGGGGTCAAAATTGTCATTTTCTAGCAAAGTTGTAGCTTGATCAGACTAACCCTAACCCTAACCCTAACCCCAACCCTAACCCTAACCCTAGGCCTAACCCCAACCCTAATCCTAACCCTAACCCTGACACTAAAGACATTTACATAAGTCCTTGAATAGTAAGGTAAAACTTCCTCCTTAAGGTAGGAAGGACCTCACCTTCGAATCCGCGTGATTCTCCTCATGAATAATTAATGAGATGACGTCACTCACGTGGCGCTAATTAGATTCATTGATATGTTTGCATTTTCCCATGGCGGCAACCGGAATCAACAGGAGGGGTGTGTCACTTTGATGTGGATAGCGGCTCTTTCATATGCGATATCGGCACTTTGATGTGGTTGAGCGGTACTCTGATGTTGGCTTTCAACACTCTTTTTTTTTTTTTTTTTTTTTTTTTTTTAAAAAGAAGATATGACATTATAGAATTGTGAGTAGGCTTTTTATGTCAGAATAGCTGGCTAGTGTGTTGTAGAAAGTTTGTTAGGCTGCCCGAGTGGCTAGAAGTCAGCCAGACAGACGGATAGTGGCAGGTTGTTGCCCATCTCAGGTAGGCTAGAATAGTCACCTTTCGGGTCGGTAGGCCCCGCCCATTTTTTTTAAATTAGCTCGAATAGCTAGTTGTGTGAAAATCTGTGGAGATTTATAGGGAGAGCTTTGGTGGGTGGTTCTCAGAAACCGAGGGGTGAATGAAAAATCGCATCCCTAATTTTTGTGGGAGTAGGTTGAAGTTTGTAATGCAGGGCTCGAATTCGTCGGGTGAGCGTGGGCGGTTGCCGAATTTTTTTTGAAAGTCGGGATAGCGAAAATGAGGGTTTTGGGGTGGTTGGATGCGTTCAGGGCTGTAAAACTGGCTTTGAAGCATTCCTGTGAAAAAGCATCCCTACGTTTGTAGCCTGTTCTCTGTAGGTACTGGTGTTGTTGCCAGACTGTGGGTGGGGCTCTAGCAGATTCCAAAATTTCTCGTATTTTAAAGCAACCCGAAATTGCGTTTTTGTGGATTATTTAGCAGGAGGTGTGGTTAGATGCAAAATTTTTGTCAATTCGAGGTAGACTTTCATGTTATCAACAAAGCCGTCCATTTGAATTGTGGATTCCAGGTGAGGCACTTCCTACCTTAAAACAGTCCTAAATAGTGACCCCCATGCATACATAATTAGCTGAACTAAAAATGACCTTTTTAAGCCTTGCAAGGGGTCCTGTTCCCTAACCCTAGCCCTAACCTTAACCCTAACCCTAACCTGATTCTAACCCTAATTAAATTAGGGGGCTATGAATCTCATTTAAGATTAGACTTTTGCCTCACTATTCAGGGATTTGTATGCTTGGGGTCAAAATTGTCATTTTCTAGCAAAGTTGTAGCTTGATCAGACTAACCCTAACCCTAACCCTAACCCCAACCCTAACCCTAACCCTAGGCCTAACCCCAACCCTAATCCTAACCCTAACCCTGACACTAAAGACATTTACATAAGTCCTTGAATAGTAAGGTAAAACTTCCTCCTTAAGGTAGGAAGGACCTCACCTTCGAATCCGCGTGATTCTCCTCATGAATAATTAATGAGATGACGTCACTCACGTGGCGCTAATTAGATTCATTGATATGTTTGCATTTTCCCATGGCGGCAACCGGAATCAACAGGAGGGGTGTGTCACTTTGATGTGGATAGCGGCTCTTTCATATGCGATATCGGCACTTTGATGTGGTTGAGCGGTACTCTGATGTTGGCTTTCAACACTCTTTTTTTTTTTTTTTTTTTTTTTTTTTTTAAAAAGAAGATATGACATTATAGAATTGTGAGTAGGCTTTTTATGTCAGAATAGCTGGCTAGTGTGTTGTAGAAAGTTTGTTAGGCTGCCCGAGTGGCTAGAAGTCAGCCAGACAGACGGATAGTGGCAGGTTGTTGCCCATCTCAGGTAGGCTAGAATAGTCACCTTTCGGGTCGGTAGGCCCCGCCCATTTTTTTTAAATTAGCTCGAATAGCTAGTTGTGTGAAAATCTGTGGAGATTTATAGGGAGAGCTTTGGTGGGTGGTTCTCAGAAACCGAGGGGTGAATGAAAAATCGCATCCCTAATTTTTGTGGGAGTAGGTTGAAGTTTGTAATGCAGGGCTCGAATTCGTCGGGTGAGCGTGGGCGGTTGCCGAATTTTTTTTGAAAGTCGGGATAGCGAAAATGAGGGTTTTGGGGTGGTTGGATGCGTTCAGGGCTGTAAAACTGGCTTTGAAGCATTCCTGTGAAAAAGCATCCCTACGTTTGTAGCCTGTTCTCTGTAGGTACTGGTGTTGTTGCCAGACTGTGGGTGGGGCTCTAGCAGATTCCAAAATTTCTCGTATTTTAAAGCAACCCGAAATTGCGTTTTTGTGGATTATTTAGCAGGAGGTGTGGTTAGATGCAAAATTTTTGTCAATTCGAGGTAGACTTTCATGTTATCAACAAAGCCGTCCATTTGAATTGTGGATTCCAGGTGAGGCACTTCCTACCTTAAAGACCTCATTAAAGATCGAAGGGGGCATGTCATGCACCGTATTAGTTTAATTTTGCGTAGAAAGAGTGAAAAATGGGTAACACAGGCCCGTAGCAAGCAAGAACGGTGTTTTGATCCGCTACTAATTAAAGACTTCAAATCTAGTCCTTTCTACCCCCTTGTGCCATTGTTGTTCTCAGGTAGTTCTTGACTGAGCGGCGCTGTTGCAGATCCGTAGTTGTGCAGAAGACCGTGCATTTCCTGTCAGATAGCTCAGTGACCGATCCATGCAACCGACTAATAAGCCCCGAAAGCCGATGAAAGCACATGCTATTCAGCCCCTGGCATCCTATAATTTTATTATTCTACAAGCAACTTGAACCTACTGCACGTTTTTCCGTAGTATTAGCTTGTTTATAATAACTATCTATGATGACTCTATTACTCTTGTACACGCTACGTTTACCTTCTGTTCTTCTCCGCTGTTGTTCAGGGCTTCTGTGCACTAAACACACTCCAATCCGGCATCAAAATGAAGCATGGAGACTTTTCTCTCCGATTCTTTTGAGTTTCCAACCCAATTCTCGCTAATTTTGTCTGTTACAGTCGTAGATTCTATATAGCTAGCTGCGCCACGTGTACAAATACCTATCGTATACAATACGCGTTACGTAGACTTTTGCGCATGCGCAATCCCAAAAACGTGTACACTTTCGCGAAAACTGGTCCGGCCAAAACCGGATCGGCCGGACCGCTTGCTACGGCCATGTAACTGTAAGGCCGCTATACAGGACTCTGCGTTCTGACTCTGGTAATCATTATGCACAGGTAGTCTAGCTAGTTATCCCCAAACTTCTGCCCCCCTCCCCCCAAGGATCACTTGCAGTATCCTGTGGGAGAAGTAGGTCTGGGCACTCTGGTACACTTTCAGTGTGCTCAATGGAATGCAGTTACACACCATAGCACGTATTTGTAGTTAGTAACTAGTAAGCAAGTTTAGCGGATTGTTCGAGTGGCACAACAATCAACGGCACAGCAATCTGGATATAGCCGTGGTGGGGGATAGCTAGCTAGACTAATGCACGGGTTGGTGGGACACTTTACTCACCTCGGGCAGAAGTCTTTGCAGAGTACAATCCAGTCGAATACCGGTGACTATTATTTGAGGTGACTAAAGTTAGCAGATTGGGTATATAGCGGATTATAATTTTAGCAATTTAAAAACACTATGACGCGATATTGCACGTAAATATACTATTACATAAGTACGCACTGATGTGCGTATATGCGTAAATGCATAGTGGAAGGTTCAAGCATACGATGTGTATTAAAAAATGCATATGCGCAGACATACATGTAAACCTCAGTGCACATAGCCTGCGCACGTGCCACTAATAATTTTTCAAATTTAGTGAATTTTTCCAAATTACTAAATTGCGCTAAAATTAATATCCTTAGCCTTCATTAGTATAGGAAACAAAACAAAGCCCATACTTCATAATAATGCCTAATATAAATGCGCCATATAAATTTACATGGGCCTTATGGAAGCAAGTCTCTACCGGTGAAAGGGTTAAATAATAGGCATCTAGCTCCATTGTAGCTTTGTATGCAAAGCCAAATTCATAGCTGGACATTGTAAAAACTTGGTTGCACATTACCTCATTAGGTGCTCTCAGCTGATGGGACTCAGCAGGTGGGCAAGATCACCAAGCAGTGGTCTGGACTGGCCAAGGAGTACTTCACCGATGCTGACAACTTTGGCATCCAGTGTGAGTCCTGTGAAAACACATTTTGAGAAAGTAAATGTGTAATTCCCAAGTGACTACAAAGAAGCTGGTAAATTTAATAATCAGATACTATTCATTTATCACAACTAGGCCTTCACAAAGCAGTCCGCCATTATGAATTAACTGATGAGTAATGATAATACATACTCAGTTGCTCACTACATGTAGTCTGCCATATCCATTATGTCTAATAATATGTTTACTGTATTGTAAGTCATCGTCACACACACACACACACACACACACACACTCACACACATTTATACCCACACACCCACACACACATTTATACCCACACACACACACACACACACACACACACACACACACACACTCACACACATTTATACCCACACACACACACACACACACACACACACACACGTGCACACACCACACATTTACACACACATACACACACACACACACACACACACACACACACACACACACACATACACACATACACACACACACACACACACACACACACACACACATTTACACACACGCGCGCACACACACACACACACACACACACACACACACACACACACGTGCACACACCACACATTTACACACACATGCACACACACACACACACACACACACAAACACACACACACACACACACACAGTCCCCATGGACCTTGATGTGAAAATGAAGGCAGTCATGGTGGGGGCCTGCTTCCTCATTGTGAGTTGATAATGGTGTCACGATGTGGGAAAAGGCACACAATTCGATACCAAGCAGGGTAACGTTTGACCTCTATCTGATGTTGAAAGTTGATTTATCATGACATTATGAGATAGCTGAACTTCTGCATACTTGCTCTACTCTCACTGAGGGGGTCTAGTTCTACGGTAGACTCGTTCTAGCAACTGTTTAAAGTATGGTTGTCTATTGAAGTGTACGTGTTTCCAGAAACGTTTCTGGAAACAAAACCCTGACCCTAGCCCAACCCTTCGCCATCCCATCTATTCAGGCGTGAGGTACTATACATGTACGTTCCCAGACCTGCACCATTTTCGGTTACATGAATTGTTATTCACGCTTGCCTAATTACCTAATTAGCTCTCTACTACCTATCTATTCTTGGCCTTGTGCAAGTGACTTTAGATCCCAGACCCTGTGTCAGCTTTTGGGTAACCAAAAATAATGCGGGCCTGGGAACAAGGCTAAACCGTAGATCAGGAAACTTTCATTATTAATAAATTTTCGCCCTACAACAACGAAAACAGTAAACGCAAACGTTTCAATATCGACCATCGACCAATAGCGCTATACACTTTCGGTGTGCCGAAGCAATGAAATTAAAACAACGTGAAGAAAATTTGACAGATGAATATTTTACGAGCGAAAATTTCCCGATCTACAGTAGTTAGTGCCATTGACTTCAATACCCAATATAGCATACACAATGTCATGGACGTCTAGAATGTCTGTATAGGGTGTTGGAGGTCAAAACATTTAGTGAATATTATTTCTGCTCTCTTTCTTACAGGACTTCATGTTCTTTGAGCAAGCCAATAATAATAATAATTAGAGCAGATACTGGGTCATATTATGCAAGAGAGTAATGTATCCAGCAGGCATGTATACACAACCGTTGTTCAAACTATGTAACTGGTCATGTTTAAAACAGTACATGACATTGTATGGTTGTAAGCATTGTATGCAAATCTCACTCTACCGAAACTATTTGCTGTATCTGGTTTGTGGTTCCCCTAATTGCTATTGCTTTCAGTTGTCTTTCATCTTCTCCAAATTTTTTTAGGACGTGGCTATTGCATGGTCAGCAGAAACGCATACATGTGAATGGGCAATGTTTGCACTAGCCTGTATCTCAGTACAGGCTGTCATAACTCAGCTTGCTCTAGACACAACGGCTAGCCTCTAGGCCCTATCCTAACCCTATAACCCTCAAGTAATAGTATTTTTTTTTAAATTAAAAGTGTTCGTAGAGCAGCCTGTATGCAGTATACTTCAGGCTATATGACTTCTAATGTTCACTACGTACATCACTGGAAGCCACGAAAGGAGGTACGGTATGGGTCTTCACTGGCTCTCTGGCCTGCAGCTTCCATCTCTCGAGGAAGAAGAAGCGGTAGTGGTCGGGAGAAGGTATACTTGTAGGCCTCAAGGACGTCTGGAGGGAAGGCAGCTTCCCTGCACCGTGTTGTTTATGGCAGTGCCTCTTAGACTACTGATGTTCAGCACAGAGAGCTAGCGTGTATATCACGGTGGTTGGTACGAACTGATACGTTGTGCTAGCCTATAGTAGTTAAACTGTCTGACTGACTATCAACCCAGGGTATAAAAGCAACCTGCTGAAGTAACTGGAACGTGGATGGAAGGAGCTGCGTTGTACGTACATGCATAGATAATATGGTACATGCATGTACGTATGCGTTTTTGGCGCGAGCATACAAAGTTGGTGGGCGTCGGCAGGAGGGGCGCGCGCAAACTTGTGGAGGCGTCCGGCCAACATATTAATTGACAGATGTGGGTGTGAAAGGCTTTATGAAGAAATGGCTGAAGGTACGTATTATTAAAGATGTCCGAACGTAATGCCGACAAGGTGCAGCTGCTATTGTGTATACTTCGTCGATTTTAAGTCAGGCTGTCTAGTTTCGGACGGGTGCCTAATTCTGGAGACAATAATATATTGATTGGCAATCGGCGGTTAAAAAAAGAGATCTGTCCGGAATTAGGCACCGTCTGAAGTTAGGTGCCTTACATTATTAATTGGGAGGAGTAGAGCTAGGTACGTAGTGAAGCTTTACATCTCAACAGCATCGATATTTAAAATTTGCTACAAAAACTGTGCATGCATGCATAGCTATGGCACCTGTACCTGTACAGCTCCGGAGCCAAAGCGGCAAGTGCCCCCGAACCAGATGCCGGCACCTGAGCCCATCCCGGGCTGCCCCCCTGGTCTGGAGTACCTCTCCCAGGTAGACCAGATTATGGTGGCCCAGCAGGTGGAACTGCTCGAAGGTAAGTCTTGCAGCTTCTACGAATAATTTGTTGTAAGATACCTCAAAGGCTTATAGTTTAGTCAAATCTACTGGCGTAATATAAGATGCTATAAGAGCCAATTGACTAATATAAAAGGTTCATAGTTATAGCAACGATTTTAGTTCTGTAGTTACTACTTTATGATCTCTGTTTATAGAGGTGTATTTATTTATATCCAGCTTCATCCTCCCCCTCTCCACCTTGCAGTGGCCACTGGGTGGGAGACTGAGAACAAGTATAGCGTTCGCAACAAGCTCGGACAGAATATCTACTATGCCTCTGAACGTGAGTGCTTACGCCCTCTTACGGTTGCTAGGCGTGAGCCAATTAAAGACTTGTTCTTTCAAATATCTGCTACACCATGCAGTTGGTGCTGATGTATAGTATGTATCTACTGTGCGTATCTACTGTTCTATGATAATGTATACAGAGACAAGGGGAGCGGTAATACATGTACGTGCATGTAACTGATATACAGAAATGTGTGTGTGTGCATGTGTGTTGCTAATATTCTGATTGTTACCTGTTGTTTCAAATAATATGATGTATTGTGCAATTTATGCATGTATTATAATATATTCTCTCTCTCTCTCTCGCTCTTGCCTGCATGTGTGTACTCCTGCTTTGCACATCACACACAATCAAGACATAACATTATATGGATGCAAATATTTGACACTTCTTTGTTGTGGGTTGGTTTTTCTGTTTTTGAATTGCTTGGATACATGGCAACAGTTTAGAGATTCTTTGGTATTCCTGCAACTGGAACTATGCATATGGCTTCTTTGGTATTCCTGCATTGTAGCTTATTTGGAGTTGTCCATGTAGCTAGGGGTGATTGGGGTGGTTGTTGGTTACCAAGCACTGCACCATTTCTTGCAGTACAGGATATACCATGAAAGTAACAAACACTATCAGACCTGAAGGATATGATATTTTCATGATTTTCACCTGTTATATATTGGCGGGCAGCCAGCCCCCCCTGAGCTGGCCTGTCCCAGACTCACACTGTTTGTGTTCTGCAGGCTATATAATAGTGTAAACATGTGTTCATTGAGTGCCACACCTGCATTAAATACTGAGTACAGCAGTTTTCAAGAACCTTGCAACTGCCAACCAAAAACAGTATAACCACAGCTGGAGAACAAGTGACCACCTCCTTTCAGAAGTGGACTTTAAAGCCTTAATAATCACTCACCCACCAATTAGTACAGTGGGCTTTCCTCTAAAACCTTACAAAGGTAGTGAAAACTGCTGTACCTCCAACAGGGCCATATAGAAAGCACTTTTCCATTGGTCAGGCGGGTAATGGAGTGGATGGGCAAAAGAATGCACACGAAGCACGGCTTGCTAGGGATGCTGAGGGCATGCTCCCCCCATAAACATTCGAGATTTTTGGACCTTTTGAGATCGTTTCTAGTGCAATCTTGGAGCGAAATAGGACAACCTGCTACCAAACCTAGCCTTTGTGCCTGAAGCCCAGCTTTACAGGCGTGGTTCTGTGCTTCGCTCTCAATTTGACTGTGCATGCAAGCATCGTAACATCACTCACCTATACTGCAAATGAGCATACCATTCTGCGCATGCATCTTGTAGTGCTAGTGAATTTTACGAGTCATGCCATTTGTGTCGATTGAAGCTGGTCGGCAGTGAAGTTTGACTCGGCCAAGTCGACGATGCTATTTATTATACCGCTTATTTTACTATATATGTTGAAAAAACTGGGCAGCAGAGACTGGGAACGAGGCTACGTATTGCTTACTTCCCACAAAGCTCATACACAATACATACAGTGTATATGCACTAGTGTGAAAATGATATGGTGTGGCACTTCGGCCAGCTTCAAAACAATTGACTAAGAAATACTCTCAAATGTAATAATTACAGTAGTTTCCAGGTTCCTGAGTAGTCTAGAGACAGGCTTAAGACTACCTTGACCACCTGGAGGCCACAGTGTATACTGACTTCATAGTTTCTTGTTTTCTGTGCCTGCAGAGTCCAACTGTTGTGTGAGGCAGTGCTGTGGTGGGTCACGCCCCTTTTCCATGAGCATGATTGACCCCACTCTGAGGGAAGTGAGTACACTACACAGCACTCCAGAGCAACCACATCATAATAATATGCTAGAGTACTAATGCTACTACGTATGTAGTGTGTATTATGGGAGCTGGTGAACAATACTTCTCATTGGGGACCAGCATATTATGTTTGTTTATAGTATTTTGCATAAGCACTAGGCAGGTCAAAGGCGCAAAGTGTGCTTTATTTACATGTAGCACAGTTATGGTGGGAAGACTGCTATATATAAAACACAGGAAGTATAATATAGAACAGGACATAGGCAATTGAGAACTATTTGCAAACAGAATCCACAAAGTGCACTAGCAGAGTAACTTCAGCTGCATGTGCACATATTACTAGAGATACGCATACGCAGTGTAAGCCTATTAATGCATTATGATCATGTCGGCATAATGGGCCGATCCCTATCTCTCGGCTATACATGCATGACCCTCTTCTACAACAATTATTACTGCTACAAATTAAGGTTCTGTCCTCACTAATTTAATTTTATCCCCTCCCTTCCCCTTCCCCCTCCCCTCCCCTCCCCTCCCCTCCCCCTCCCCTCCCCTCCCCTCCCCTCCCCTCCCCTCCCCTCCACACCCCTCAGGTGCTCCACCTGGAGCGTCCCCTACGTTGTTCCTGGTGCCCGTGCTTCTGCTGCCTACAGCATGTCGAGGTGCAGTCCCCTCCGGGCACTGTCATTGGCTACATCGACCAAGACATCTCCCTGGTGTACCCCTGGTTCTCCATCAAAGACGCCAACGGAGAAACCCAGCTGAAGATCAAGGGGCCCTGCTGTGCCTGCAAGTGGTGTGAGGTGGAGTTTGAGGTGAGTCTGCGTATGTTGGTCGGTGTTGCTCGTATTCTGGTAAGACAGGTTTGCTGGCCTCAGTCTGGCAGAAATCTATGCAGAGTTATTATTTGTAAGAGCCATAATATTATTGTGGCCAGTGCATCTGCACAACATCACATACCGTATTTCCGCGATCAGACGCCGCGGCTACTATTTATTTCATCGCGCGATTTTCCGCGGCCACTATTCGAGGGCGGCCACTAATCGAGGGCGGCGTTTATTAGATTGAGCGGTTTACTGGTTACACAGCGATGTACAACAGCAGTTTAAATCCGTTTGAAAATCGCCGTTCGTGCCTCAACACTATCGAAAATCCGTCATGCTACAATGCCAGCTGTTTTTTGAGGGGAGAGGTATCAAAAATATAGATTCGCGGGCAGCCTCCGTCGGGCTCTGATCCCTTAAATTCGCAATCTCGAAGAAGACAAAGGTGAGGTCCGATAACTGTTAGCTAGTATTACTCTACTTTTACTGTAGTTGCTACATCATCTTGCTTAATTACGCGGTACTTGAATTTTAGCCGCGGCTACTATTCGAGGGCGGCCACTATTTCGTTCAGCACTTCCGGAGGTGCGGCTATAATTCGAGGGCGGCTACTAATCTAGGGCGGCGTCTGATCGTGGAAATACAGTAGTCTCGGCTGAGACTAAACATCACAGTAAATGGAGGTGTTGTGTTAACAGATGAAATGAAGTTAATCTGATTAAATTGCTGCAGCAGTCTGATGGCAGCTGAAGAGTGTTCAAAGTGAACTGAAATCCACAGTTGCTTTTAGACTTCAGTAGCTCTAGAGCGAAAGTCATTTATTCAAACTGGTGTTAATGTGTACATGATACCATTAAAAATACTTTCATAGGAGAATTAGACAATCTGTTGGGGGGGGGGGGGGGGGTTAAAAGAGTTTACACTCAATCATTTTAATAACAAGCTTTGTTTTAGGTTGTGAGAATTGGGACATATACCGTAGACTCAGGTTATCAGGCGCACTTCGTTATGATGTAGCACATATACTGTTGCTATTGTCCCAACTAGCGTACAATGTACACGCCTGATAACCGGAGTCTTCGGTACACAATGTATGATTTTAAGGTTTCATTAAAACTAGTTAAGAGTTTGTATTATTAATCTGGGCTATTAGGAAGAACAATTGTATGGCAATCATAATGGGTGAAACGTGGTTGCTCTTGTCCTCTGACTGGAGCTCTTACAAGCTCCGCCTGCGTATGTGGGTGCATGGTCAATGGCGTAAGCACTACAGCAGCAACATGAGTGTATTAACTCTTTGAACGCCATGGGCACATTTATGTGCCCATATAAAATAGAAAAAAAAACATGTACTTTATATTAACGCCTAATATAAAAAGGCCTCTATATGAATTCACATTAGCCTTATGGATGTATTAAAACTTGGCTGGGAAAGAGTTAATTAATACATGCACATGTACCTCTTTGGTCGTGGTGTAAATCCTGAATACAGACGTATAACTCATCACATGATTTTTGTTGTGAAGCAAAATTTGTGGTATAGTGGCCTTCTCTATCTTGCCTGACCTTTTTAAGTTAGTGTAATGTCCATTACCTGGAACCACCCTAGGTGCTCTCGGCTGATGGCAGTGAGACGATGGGCAAGATCACCAAGCAGTGGGCGGGACTCTCCAAAGAGTACTTCACTGATGCTGACAACTTTGGCATCCAGTGTGAGTGCTGTGAATCTTAAGCCAGAGTATTGCTCACTGCAGTGAAGTTTCTTAGCTTGTATACACTGCCAAAAGTGGGTTAATTAGTGCACTTATAAAGCAGTCTGTCCTCATGCATGCACGAACAGCCAAAAAGGCCAGCAGACTGCATGTAGTGAGTGAGCCACTGTGTGGTTTGAGTGCAGAGTGTATTCAGTCATGTAGCGTAAAGTGCTAGTCACCTGCACACACACACACACACACACACACACACACACACACACACACACACACACATGGACCCACACACACACACACGCACACACACACACACACACATACACACACACACAGTCCCCATGGACCTTGATGTGAAGATGAAGGCAGTCATGCTGGGGGCCTGCTTCCTCATTGTGAGTTGATGATAATGGTGTCACGATGTGGGAAAAGGTGTGCGATTCAATACAAAGCAGCGCCATAGCAAGGCCTTTTGAAGTGGTCAGACCAGTAAACATGGTCACCGATTCTTGCATTTCATCATTGTCACTCCACCCTCTACGGGGAGGGGGACTGGGGGTATGCCCCCTGAATTTTTTAGATTTTAAGTGCCCTGAGGTGTGCTCCGAGGCATTCTCAGCGTAAACGGGTTAGTTATTTAGTTGTTTATTACAGTAGAAGACGTTATGTTCAATTTTGCCACCTGGGTAACATTTAGTATTTTTTTTTTGCTCTCTTTTCGCAGGACTTCATGTTCTTTGAGAGCTAATTAATTACAGCAGTTTTTGGAGAGTGGTATTCACCAAGTAGTTGTACTTATGTAAAACTGACAGATCAAATTACAAACAGATACCATACTTCCAATTCCAATCTGTTCTTATTGTTAGTACATGTATTAATTATTTTTATGAGACTGCAATTGCATTCATGGTGTCCTTGGACACATTTTAAGGCTTGTACGTTCTACGATGCAATACAGTTGCAACCCCTCTTAATTAAAGGACACCTCTGTATTAATTAATGACACTTTACTACATGTATGTTCCAAATATGTTTACTACTGAAATGAAGACACTTCACCAGGACCCCAAGGTGTCCGGTTCCACTGTGTACAGGACACTTCACCAGGTCCCCAAGATGTCCACAATAGAGAGGTTCCATGGCCACTGTATATTACATGTATAAAGTGATCACCTCCAGGGGTGTCAGGCTGAATAATCAACAGGGGCACACTGCCCCCCTCCCCCTCCAAATTATGATAATTATTATGATAATTAATGCTGTACAAGATAGTGTTGGGTGGTCAGCTATAGCTGTTAGCTAAAACATGCACACTAGATTCAATCTCCACGTTATCACCGTGCCAAAAGTGAAGTTTCCTGATTTTACTACGTGCGACATAAAAGCTGGGCAGTACATGTATATAGCATTGGAACGAGGCTATTATGAAGAGCCATACAAGGATTGAGGCAAATATACAGAATCTGATCCATAATACATGTACAGGGTTAATGGGAGTTCCAAGGGGCATCATGCCAATATCCTGTATGCGCTCGTGCTCGCTATCTGCATGTGGTGTGTTTGGTTTCTATATCTTCCGCGAGAGTCCCTGTCTCTGCCTGAGCTGCTGTCATGCCACGCCCCCCCCCACCACGGGGACTCCCGTCCCTAGACCTCCTCTCGTAGTAGTCTCTGGCTCTCTGTCTCGGAGGGGGCGGGGATCGCGAGGGGGACCTCCTCCCGCTGACGGGGGAACGGCTTCTACTCCTGCCTCGAGGTCTGTCTGACCTTGTCGCTGTCTTTTCCTTTGTAAACCTGTTTCATCTCGGTCGTCTGGGCCGTGTTTCGTGCGTGTACACCGGGCTTCACTTTCACTTTCAGAAACCGAGTAGCCTTTCTTCTCAGTCACTAGCTTGGCAATGGTCAGCCAGTGATATTATGCCACTTCCAGTGATTGCATCTACTGTACATGGTTTGTATTCCTCATCTTTCAGCCTGTAACAACCAGTCACAATCATCTTTGATTTCACAGCAGATTTACATGTCATATACATGCAATGTGCTTCAGTAAAACCACACACTTTACATCATGTACAGGTATGTAATGCTGTGACTATCACTGACACACAGTAGCATGAAGCCAGGCTCCTGGCTTGGGTTTTCCAATGTGCAATAAAACAACGTTGGACAGTGGAGCCTGAGAACAAGACTAGGAACAATGTAGCATAGCTGTTGTCTACCATATATGTATGCTGTTGCAATTTCTCCAAACAGCATACATGTATGCATTTCTAGGAACAATGTAACATAGCTGTGGCTACAATACATGTATGCATTTCTAGGAACAATGTAACATAGCTGTGGCTACAATACATGTATGCATTTCTAGGAACAATGTAACATAGCTGTGGCTACAATACATGTATGCTGTTGTGCTGTTTAGAGAAATTGCAGGTGTACATACGTACACGTATGTATTGCTAGAAACATACCGCAACTCTCATCTACACTACATATACATGTATGCTGTTATGCTGTTTGGACTCGCTGTATTTACACTTGGCAGTGTGGTTAGGACTAGATTTATAGGAACAATACAGCATAACTGTGTCTACAATACACGTATGCTGTTATGCTGTTTGGCAGGTGTACATACACGTATATATTTGAGCTAACAGCTGATTTATTACCTGCACTCACCAGGCCACAGTGGTTGTTGGCTGGTTTAGTCTGACATGGAGTGTCAGACTTGTTTTACACAAAAGCTAAGCTAGGATTAAAGCCTCGGAACAAGGCTACTACATGTACAGATTTGAATCTTCCACACTCACTAGGCCACACTGGTCAGCCCCGTGCCTCTTCCTCAACTCCTCGATGCCGGCCGTGACAGAGGGAGTGAGCAGCAGGCCACGCTGGGAGACGTAGCCTGAGGGGGGAGGGGGAGGGGGGAGGGGGGAGGGGGAGGGGGGGAGAGAAAGGGGGGAGGGAAGAGGGGGAGAGAAAGGGGGGAGGGAAGAGGGGGGAGGGAGGAGAGGGGAGAGGGGTAGGGGGAGAGGGGATTGAAGAAGGGATGTTGGGAGAGAGATCCAAAAATCTAGAAGCTATACATGCATGTGGATGTACATACTGTATAATACTCAGCATACCTCAATCTCCAATTAATACTGAGGTATACACACTTTTTAGGTTGGCAGAAAAGTTTATCTAAGGTCACTGTTAGGATTGTCACTATATTTCCACCCCTTTATAGCAATGAGCAGTGCCCATGTCGTAACATGCAACGGTGCCCACATTGATAACATGGAATGGTGCCCATGTTGTAACATGGAACAGCACACATGCTAATTGCATGAAACAGTACCCATGCCATAACACGAAACGTTCCACATTATGGCATGGATGCTGTTTCCAGTTAAGGCACAGTTCCATGTTATGGCATGGGCTGTGTTTCGTGATATCGCATGGGCAATATATAGCTACAGTCCATGCCATAACATGGAACAGTGCCATGCCATATCATGAAACACAATACATGCCATAACATGGAACACAGCCCATACCATAGCATGGAACACAGCCCATACCATGACATGGAACACAGCCCATGCCATAACATGGAACACAGCCCATACCATGACATGGAACACAGCCCATACCATAACATGGAAAACTATGGGGTGCCATAGTCTAGTGCCCAGACCGTCGCTCCTCCCCCTCATTTTAACGGGCTGGTAGCTTGCTTTAAATTTCTTGTTTCTAACACCTGAGTGATCTGGAATTTTAAAGCATGAATCATATCACTGAAAACGTAATTAAACGTGTATGACGTGACCGAGCGAGCGTAAATCCAATAACAAAGCTATCACTGCACTGGCTATGGCTATTGTCGAAGACGACGACTGCTCGCAACTTTCCGGTCATCTCCAACTTGGTTTTACAGCAGTCTATACCACGCCATCTGTCCAGTAAACCAAACACTGAGTAGCTAGGCATGCTCTTACCGCCAGCTAATGCTTCAGGAATGTTGCCAACAGTCTGTATGAAGGTACAGCCTCCTTACAGATAGTACAATAAGGAGCCTTCATTCTCTGAACATTGCATTTTTGGCATGCATAACATCTTTCGATTATTAACACCCTCATGCTAGCAACACTCTCATGCTGGCAACACTCTCATGCTGGCAACACTCTCATGCTGGCAACACTCTCATGCTGGCAACACTCTCATGCTGGCAACACTCTCATGCTGGCAATACCGTCATGCTGGCAACACCCTCATGCTGGCAACACCCTCATGCTGGCAACACCCTCATGCTGGCAACACCCTCATGCTGGCAACACCCTCATGCTGGCAACACCCTCATGCTGGCAACACTCTCATGCTAGCAACACCCTCATGCTGGCAACACTCTCATGCTGGCAACACCCTCATGCTGCTGGCAACACCCTCATGCTGGCAACACCCTCATGCTGGCAACACCCTCATGCTGGCAACACTCTCATGCTAGCAACACTCTCACGCTAGCAAGACTCTCATGCTAGCAACACTCTCATGCTAGCAACACTCTCATGCTGGCAACACCCTCATGCTGCTGGCAACACCCTCATGCTGGCAACACCCTCATGCTGGCAACACCCTCATGCTGGCAACACTCTCATGCTAGCAACACTCTCACGCTAGCAACACTCTCACGCTAGCAAGACTCTCACGCTAGCAAGACTCTCATGCTAGCAAGACTCGCCTCTGTGAAAAGAATTTTACCAGACCCCCTTCACCGGAAGGGTGTGGGTGTCTGGGCACGACACTAAGGGGTGCCATAACATGGAGCACAATGGGGTGCCGTTTGTACCAAAATTGGGATATACATCACCATTTATATATGAGGGAGTGCATTTACAAATGAGGGTCTCCATATATATTATGAGGGGGTGCATTTATACATTAGGGTCTCCATATATATTATGAGGGGGTGCATTTACAAATGAGGGCCTCCATATATATTATGAGGGGGTGCATTTATACATTAGGGTCTCCATTTATATAAATATAAGGGGCAACATATAAGGGCCTCCATTTATATATGAGGGGTGCATTTATATATGAGGGCCTCCATTTAAGGCCTCCATTTCATATATGAGGGGTCCATTTATATATAAGGGGCAACATATAAAAGATAATGTATGCTACGAGTGCGTTACGTAATTCATGCCATAGTGCCATAAATTACGTAATGTATGAAGTAGCTCACATTATCTGTTTTATTGGGATGTCAGTAGCTCGAACACACTGCCTCACTACAGTTGTTGACTCTGACGTCATCGTTGCTAAGCGTATCCAGGTGATTGCTAAGCGTCGCTAATGCAGCATGAATCCGATTGGTCAATAGGCCAGCCGTTATTGAATTACTAAATTTGAACGCACGACGTAAAGTTAGCTGCTGGCTGTAGCTACAGGAACTTTTGCAGGGCATACGGTGTTTTTATTCGCTCGCAAAACAATGTGGTAAGCTACTGCTCTTTATATCAGCGTCTGTGCCTAGCCATAGCCAGGCTGCCATTCTATCGTTTTGTGCCAAATGGCGCTAGTATCAAGCTAACTGTGACTACTGAGCAACCCTTCGCGCTTGCAATAGTTGCTGGAAGAATTTTTCTGCTTCTAGCTATGTATACGTAGTATTTAAAGCTTCTGTAAGCTGTAGTTTTGCCATTTCATGTCAAAATGAGCCCCTTATTGTTTACTGCTTTGTAAACTGTTTAGATACCACATTTGCTTGTGAAATTGCTATAATTTTGCAGCGTTCAATAATTTGCTGATATATTGCACGGCACATGACAACCTCACGAAATATGAGTATTATACATGTAGCACAGGCAGTTTCTTTGATACGCCCACGCAAGTCACAATAAATATAAATGAGGGCCTCCACTATATACATGAAGGGGTGCATTTATATGTGAGAGACTCCATATATATATATGAGGTGGTGCATTTAGAATGAGGGCCTCCATAATATATATGAGGTGTTTAATTTAGGGCCTCCATATACGAGGGCACATATTTATATCTATGTCTGTATTTATAAAAGGGTACCTCCCTTTATAAATGCAGCCCATCATATAATAATAATGGTGACGTTTATCCTTGTTTTGGTACAAGTGATACGCCATAACTAGGGGTGCCGTTTGTACCAAAATTAGGATATATGTAACACACCCCATGCCATAAGTTAACATGGAACACAGCCCATGCCATAACCTGAAACACACACCATGGCATAACATGGAACAGAGCCCATGCCATAACATGGAACAGAGCCCATGCCATAACATGGAACAGAGCCCATGTCACAACATGAAACACAGCCCATGACATAACATGGAACAGAGCCCATGCCATAGCATGGAACACAGCCCATACAATAGCATGGAACACAGCCCATACCATAGCATGGAACAGAGCCCATGCCATAACATGGAACGCAGCCCATGCCATGACATGGAACAGAGCTCATGCAGATGGTGAGAACACACTCACTCAGTGGTCTTCTCTGCTCTCTATTCTATCTCCTGCATCAGAGCCTGCATGTGTGGGGACACAAGAAGGAAGAACATGTTTTCAATTAACAGATGCTACCTGTACACATGTTTCAGGTACATGCAGACACTAAAGCATCCCGCATGTGCATATACATGTGCATATCTGCAGGAATAATTATCCTGAGTGCTGGTAGTCTCATTCTGAACCCACAATGGTAGTCTCATTCCCAAACCATGGTGATGATGGGTGGTACCGTAGGACCGGTTTTATATGCGTAGTAAAGGAGAGAGAAGGGGAGGGGAGGGGAGGGGAGGGGAGGGGAGGGGAGGAATCAACAAGTTTAGCAAACACTATGTTGAATATACTAGAAATTAGCCCAACAGAATGTACAATGGCAGCGTGAGAATCTCGAGGAAGAGACCATATTCTTCTAATAATCTGATTGAATGACACACTGAGAGTGTGCAGAGCAGGACAGTCTAGCCTCCACAGAGAGCAGTCATACAAAGAGAGAGAGTATGATTGAAGCAACCTCATCTTAGTGAAGGGCCTGTGGCTTTAAAACAATGCAGTACAGAATTGGCTTGGAAAAAAATGCAATTAAATATTCGGAGATTCTCTCGGTTGGCTAGTAAAATTCATCACGAAGTTTCTTCAATTCCAACTTGAAGTTTAACAGAAGTTCTTTATTTGCCGATGTCGGTTGGAAACAATTAAAGAACTTCTGCTGAACTTCGGTTGGAATTGAATAAACTTTGCAATGAATAATTTAAAATGTCATTGTCTTACGCTGCACAGCAAGCCTGCCAGACAGGTCGTGCTGCAAAGTGGTGCCAAGGTGAAGTACCGAGTCGAACTAATGGCAAGAGTTGACCACAAAACCCAAAAGCGTGAACTGTCAGGTGATGTACGCATGTTAGTTGTGTCTTGGAGCGGATACCATGACACTCAGCATACTCTTTATAATGTGCTATATATGGAAGCATCCGTTTATAAATGCACCACTCATACGTAAACATTGGGCCTCATTTATAATTGCACTACCTCATATATAAATGGAGACCCTTATTTATGAATGCATATGTCTGTATTTAAAACAGGGTACTTCCAATTTATAAATGCAGCCCATCATGTAAATGGTAATGTTTATCCCAGTTTGGGTACAAAAAAGCTCCCCATACTCAAGCGTCAACAACCACAGTTCAAAATTGTGAATCAATTTCCTCATCGTGCCTTTGAAATAAAAGCGCTCACTTACACAATCACCTACAGTTGTGAATGGGTGAGTGCCCTGCAGCACAACTGTTATACTTCTACTGAGCAGTCCCCAGAGTCCTGCTTTGTTCAGTGACGTCTCGGCATCTACAAGAAGTCTGCGGTACTTCTGAAGAGCCGGCAACCAAGTTCACAGTGAGTTTCATATTTCTGTCTTTGTGGAGTGCTCTATTTCTATTTCTAATTGTTAATGTGAAACGAGCAGCCATTGCAAACTGACCGTGCTATAACTGATAATTGTAAAGGTTAGCTTCCATTGACATGCATGCACTATAGTCTAGACTACCGTATAGCTGAAAAATTTGGAGATTTTAGCATAGATACTGTATTATCTATGATTTTAGGCCATATTTCCTATGTCGTCATACAATCGCGAACTACGAAGAATGGCAGGTACGTACGTACAAGACACTTCCAGTGGGCAAGTCTGCTAAACTGTGTAGATAGTGAAACTTGGAGGAATAGCGAGGAAGTCGAATTTGGCCAACAACAGTGATCCTTCGCACATGTCCATGCCCATGCTTCGCGTAACTTTAATAGCTACTGTGCGTGTAGGGATCCTCGACGTTACTGCTCTTATATCACTGGCAGAGCGCGGGGTCAATGTAATATCCGTGGACTCCGCAAAATACTGCATGCAGTGCAAGATAGCACAGCCAGTCACAGCTAATATTCAGGTTGGAGGCTACTTCACCAAATAATATTCCCACCAAATTTCCGCCTTGACCGATGACACTCACTGAATCGGGTAGCCTCCAGTGCTGCAACTTCAATTTTGTGAAGTGTATTTCGTTTGTATACACTGCATTAGACAAGGAATTTACAATTATTGTTGTGACTACAAAGCAATAGCCTAGTAATCCATAGCTAGAGGTGAATTTGTTTAACTTACAACTGTAGGCCAGTGTTTAGTCAACATAATTACCCCAGTATACAGATCTTGTATGTGCATGTGTGTGTGTGTGTGTGTGTGTGTGTGTGTGTGTGTGTGTGTGTGTGCGTCACAGTGGTGTAGTGGTTAGAGCATTGGACTCACAACCCAAAGGTTGGCGGTTCGAATCCCACAGTGACTACTGGTGACTATCTATTCTTCCATCATTATTTGGTGTGAATTACCATCTTATGTCACCAGTGCACATCAGCCCACCCAGCTGTAATGGGAACCTGGCATTTATTTGCTGGGGTGCAAATTCGACTGACTGCTCTCATATATCAGCTTTGGCCCAGGTGGGACTTTGGGTGCCCACACCAGATGCTGAGAGAAGTAGTCAGTCCTCCTGCGAGCTCCTAGCCCGGCTCCAGGAGTTTGCCAGCACTGGCTCTAGTGCTTGCTTAGTGCACAAGCAGCCTGGCTCTGCCAGGTGCGCGTGACCGCTTAGCGGCAGCAATAGAATTTGCATTTTTATTTTATTTTTTTTGTGTGTGTGTGTGTGTGTGTGTGTGTGTGTGTGTGTGTGTGTGTGTGTGTGTGTGTGTGTGTGTGTGTGTGTGTGTGTGTGTGTGTGTGTGTGTGTGTGTGTGTGTGTGTGTGTGTGTGTGTGTGTGTGTTTTAAGCAAGTGTGACACTTTCAAAGTTGGCTGTTGAATAAACATATATTATTGGTGTTTTGTGTATGCTTGAAATCCACTTGATTCATGATCAATAAGCACAACTTCTATTCCCTCATTCTAGCTCGTAACTACATGTATGCAGATACATTATTATGTCATGCTGCATAACTAGTACTATGTCTTTTTTTCCATGCAGAGCAATCATGAAGTTGTTTCACTTGGTTGCTCTGTCTGCTGCTCTGAGCTTTATACTCTTGAGCTCCACTTCTAATGGAGTGGTAAGACAATCTAACATATATTAATCCGTACACTAGCGAGTTTTTTTGGAAACCAAACGTTTCGAACGCTATACAGCGGTCATCATCAGTGGTATTAGAGGAGGTGTTACGAGCTGGTTTAGAAGAGGTAGTTACTGCTGATCATTTCTACACCACAGCAACTCCAATCCTTCCTCAAGACGGCACCACATCTGAGTATTTCTAATGGCGCCAATCCAGTTACAGTGTATCGCAATGGTGGTATTGTAAGAGGAACTACAATTGAATATGAGCAAACAACTGCCTTGCAAGTTGCAAAGGACCATGCTTCTAATGACTTGTACGTGGATGTGAATCCACAAGGTATTGATCCACAGACACTGCAAGAAACACATTTTCTGCCCTGGGCGCCAAACCGTGGGACGTTCATACAGTTAAGCCACGCTGCATTTGGAGAATGGTTCTTCACTTCTCAACTGACTGGCTGTGAAATATGGATTGCCCACGATCGTAACCCACACACCCAGCCGTTGATCATGCACGTCAATACCCATGACTGTCAGAGTGAACGAGAAGCGGGAGAAAGGGAAGAACTGGGAAGAGCTGCTCTCAGGCGTTACAACATACAGTATCAGCGCCACTACGAGCTGCTTCATCGCATAATGAAGGATGTCAACAGAAATCCTCTGGTCTATCCTGATCCTGCTGGTTATCTCAATGGTCTACACGAGCGGTTTCCTCACGTACAACTGACTATCTACGATGACAGTGCACTCTTCTATGGAATGCATCGCCAGCCATACTTCTGCGAGGATGAGAACGCTGCATACTATGGAGGGTGGACTTTCCATCTCAGGAATACAGAGCAATTGCAGTTTTATAGAATGAGTGAGTCAGGTGTAGATTTTGTAACTTTACAGCACCAACATTAACAAGTGTACTTTGTGCATAACCTCACACACATGTGGCAGTCCATGTACAAATCAAAATACTTTAGTGTTACAAATTGGGTCGCATCACTGCATTCAAACTGCTACACTATATATCTAACTTCTGATATGAGCAGCTAGGGTGATACGCAATGTGTATAGCTACATCAATAGCTACTGCATTTACACAGTGCATTTGAGCCCTGCATGCCCTAAACATACATGTACGTTCTGAGATACAGCACTTTGACTACGAGACAGCTGCAGATTTGACTGCCACACATGTACTTTTCTGAAGATGGCTTTGGTAGATATGAAATAGTGTGCCTACTAGTACAGTACCTAATACTATGCATTTTCTAACCTTGAAATCTATTCCTACCTTAGGAGAACGAAATTCCATTGCAAGTGCACTTTGTGTAAGGAATGTATTAAAATTTACAAAGTAGCTAGAGAGCTATAGGAAGGTTAGAGTTAGGTTGGGGCTAAGGTTAGGGTAGGGCCTAGAGGCCAATTGTTGGGTTGAGCTATAGCTATGTGGTGTCAGTATCGAGACCAAAGCTAGTGCACGAGTGTGTATGCATGTACTTCCCTGTACAAATTCCTGCTAGCTCTCAAGCCACATCGTAATTTTTAATCTGATACACTTTACTCTATTCTGTTTGTTTTTTTAAGGGCTGGCTAAGATATCTGTCTAGAGGGTATATCGGTGGCAGAAAGAAACGACAAACCCAGCCCACATTATGCAACTATATGACCACTACACTCAGAAGACATGCTCAAAGCAGAAAGCTTCAACTGTCAGAGACTAGAGGTGGGTAACCCCTGTCTTAACAATTAATTTCCTTTGAAGTAAGCACAATAACACTAACTGTTTTTCATGATACTTACTGGACGCCATAATTAGCTTGTGCCAGTAGATACATACTAGTGCTTTGTAAGTGTGATGAAATAAGTGTGCATGTTAGAGCACTCTGGCAATACTTACTTCTGTGATGTTCTCACATTCTTGACTGTTTATATAGTCTAGGTAATATAGACACCTGAATAAAGGGTTTATCTATTTAAACTCATGGAACTGAGGAAGTGTTAATTGGGTCCAGTGTGCAGAAATGGGCGTGTACACACAACTGAAACAAGGGAAGGTTGCTTCATTCATAAGTTGGCCAAATCCTATAATCCTGTTTTCAATTTCGTCAGTTCATTAACGGGAGGTGCCATTTCCTGCACCTGGCATATACTCTATAGCAAGATTATGTATCCATTACCTAGGCCTCCAACATGTACGTACATGTGTGCTAGAATTTCAAATGGGTGCACAATATCGTCAGTTCATAATGTGCATACCTAACACTGATACTAATTTCTAATGACCCTTCTCAGAATTATCAACTACATGCAACTATTTTTTTCCCTTACGTAGGAGTTCTTAAGGGAACTGTTCCAACTGATCAAACACTATACATTTCCGAACTTTTCCCCACCTCGTCTGGAATTGGAGCCCCATTCAACAAACTTCCAATGGAAACTATTCAGTACACATGCAGCAGCACTGAGTTGCACATCACAACCCGAGCCATAGACACCCTTACCGTTGTGACTGGCATCCTTGAGCTAAGCAATGTCTCCATCACACTCAATGCCACTCTATCTCCCGTTGGTGTTCAGTTCTTCATGATCACAGCAAACTGGGGCATCGGTAACGTGAATGGTCACTTTACCATTGAGGATAACCTTGAAACCAGCCAACTGCTTGTTAGAGGAGGCCCTCAAGGTACGATCAGTCTGAATTTCGAAGATATGATCAAGGCTCTCACCGGTAAACGACTTTCCCTTCCAGTAAGCTCAGTGAGCTTTAGAGATGTAGAAGTGACTGGAGCAATAGACACATATACCAGTGGAAGTGCAACCTTCTCTATAAGTGGAAAACATGGTCGAAACAACGTAGTGCATATAGTTTTGCAAAAAGGTGTAAGTAATTCGGGGGCGAAGTATGCTGGTGCATTTGCTGCAGAATTCTCCAGCTTTAGGTTTGCTGACCTAATCCGAAATTTCACGGGAGCTGATATCTCAGGTGTTCCGTTCTTAGGCTCCATAGAAGTGCCGACCATGGCAGTGACCGCTTCTACAGCTGACATCAGTAGCGCCAGCTTACTTCGGGTTTTTGAGGCCGGGTCCCTGCTCCAACTCAGCAATGGCTACATACAGGGAGGAGTCACAGCCTACTTCCATTTGAGTGCAATGAATAATGCCCCTGTGAAGATGTCCTATTCCAACAGCAGGTTTTCATTTGCAGTGCTGATGGGACGATCGGTGAGTCTGCGTTCACTGCTATCTCAGGTGGGGGTAAATCTCGACTCAGTACCACTACCTCCTGGAATAACTGACATACTTAACCTCAACATAATGCGCTTTTCGATCGATACATCTACGAGGGAACTTCTCATCGATGCAAGCTTTCCCAATACTTTGTCATACTTTCGTGGTGTCCTCAAAATACAAGACGTGGTTGTAAGTGTGCATGCAATGCTAAAGGCTCCACGAAGTATCTCAGTTGAAGCTAGTGGACATTTAGAAATCGGAACAGAGCTGTTTGACGTATACCTACTACGCGACAGCAGTACAAATCGCTATATCTTATCCAGCCAAATTCTGGAGCTTCATGTAACTGACATCATTGAAGAATTCAAAGCAGCCGTATTTCCCGACGAACTGAACGACATTATAATGACTTCGGGATTCTTTGACTTCAGCATTAAGAACATGGGTGTTTCGTACTCATTTGGTTCATGGCCACTGCAGATCCAGATGTCAGGTTCCCCAGTTATAAACGGTTACGAAGGCCCGTATATCAACATGATAATGATCAAGAAAAGAGGAAAAACAGCACTGGTTCAGGGCTTTGAGCTGGGTATGACGAATCTAGCTGATCTTGTAAAAATCATTAGTGGATTAGATCTACGGTCAATTGCAATCTTTAACCAGCAACTAGAAGCGGCCATCTTGATTTCTCCAGTCACCCTTCCAAGAGTCACACTGCAGGGGGAGCAGCTAAGTGGGTTTTCCATAAACAAGGGTATATCCCTCCAAGCTACGATGACGTGGCCTCCTGATTGCTCTTCAGACCTCCAGTGCAATGTGGCACAGACCCTGCTCGGACAGAATGCTAGACTGATGTTTCAGGGAACGATAGCAAATACACGATCGTTCAGTTTAATGGCTGGGGTGTCGGATATTCGCCTTGGCTCGCTATTTACACTTAAAAGTGCTGGATTTGGGGTGACAGTGCTTGGTCCCGAGATTCAGATTGGTATTTTTGGTAACTTACAGATTAGCGATCCGGACATAACTTTGAACGGTGTTATCAGTGTGGGAACTAGAGGAGCAGTACTGGAACTGACTATGACTGGTTGCTGGGAGCGAGCATTCGGAGCAGACTGGCTAACCATCTGTAGTCTTCAGGGACTGGTTGCTCTGAAACCGGAGTTAGCCTTCTTACCAGGTGGTTTAGCCGTAGGTGGTGAGGTGAAAATAGGAAAGCCTTCATGTCGCCAAATACAAGCAACAGGGTTCGTCGGCATAGATGCTGACATGCCTCAGGAAAACTATTATTACGTCGATATACATGATGAGTTGACTCTTAGATCCGTGCTGGAACTATTCTGCATAGATATTAGCCTTCCTAGGCCGCTAGCTGAGTCAGGGTTCCCAGAAGGCTTCATGTCTTCGTTTTCTCTCTTGGGGAAAGAACTGCCACACGTTCCTCTCAGCATTCCACTAGGCTACCGATTGAAAGGCGTGTTCAACATACTAGGACTCACCACGACAGCCGATGTGAATATAGGTCTTCCTAGTGGGATAAAGATAGTCGTGCTGTTGCCTCCCTTGGACCTTGCAAATGGGCTACTGACGATGTATGCTTCCAGGGATGACTCATCAACAGGACCTTACCTGAACGCTAGCATTGGTTTACTTCCACCAAATGTGAACATTGAGGCCAGTGGCTATGTCTCAGTTCTCGGTATCTCGGTTGAGGACACACTGCGAATAACTAATGACCAGTACCAAATGAGTATTGAAGGGAGAATGCTTGGTCTCTTTCAAGCAAGCCTTGAAATCACCGCATCGTATGGAAGCATCCGATCAGCAAGTTTTAGAGTTCGAGGAACATTTAAGAGTGATTTGTGCAATCGAGTGAAACGAATCATTGAAAATACCTTTTGGACGTCACCACTGTACCTAGTGAGACCCCGATTCGGATTGGGAGGCGTAGTTGACATCAAAGAGATAAGTTTCGATGTCTCACTGAGTGTGGCTGCTAGAGGGAGCTTTCCCGGTACGGTGCGTGGATGCTTCTCTGGAAATAACTTTCAGCTGTATACTAACATCAATCTTCACGACGTTACTGCCATGGCAAGACAGATTGCCAACTATGTCATCTCAAGCATAATATTCTAGTACGTTACTGCAATAGTTTAATAACATTCTAGGTCCATCTCTTTTTCACGATTTAAATTTCTACATACTTGTAGAAATGTGTGTGCCATAAACCAAACGTACGTAGCTATCACATTACAATTTTCATGTTCTACATGTAGTTCGTCACATTTTAGTATAATGATGATTATTATATCCTTTCGTTATGGAGTAGTCTATCAAGCTAGACTAGCTATGGAGCTCATTCGTTAGGAAATGAGTTTTGATTTACATTGGAGTGATTGTTAATCAGAGTTTTTTTTGCTATTGGAAAAAGATTCCTGAACCCTCTCACCCATGTAGCCACCATAATGGTGGTAAGAAAGAAAACAAAAGCCTATTAACGCCTAGTATAAATCTCCATATATTCATATGGAGACTCTTTCGCAGGTTTCAATCTATAGGTTTGGATGTCCAGACATGTGAGGATGTGGTGTAAGGCACACCCCCTAGTCTCATTCCCAGGCTTCACTCTATATAATATCATAGCTAAGTGCACATGCAACTAGCAAACAAGCTAGCCATTCAAAGTGCACAAGTGTTTTGTTTAACTTGTGCAGACAGAAATAAACCCGGACTGGAAGAATCCTCTGTGCTGGAGTTACCCCTGCCATCCAAAACATGTGCGCACAGGCTGGAGGGCTGACAATCTTCTGAGCTATAACTCACACATAGAAGTTTTTAGACCTAAAACTTTTACTTGAAAAAAACAAACGTGGTCTTTTTAAAAATGAATTGACCTTAGAGGAAAATTGGGCATGGAATTCGCTACAATATATTGTATACTCTGGAGTATAAGTACCCATCAATTACAAGTACCCTATGAAAAATAATACCCATTAAACCAATTACCATCCACTTCCTGAATAGTAGGAGAACAGCTTATCTATGGTTATGAAATACCTACCTTTTTCTGGCATTACCGGTGTTGAGAACTTGTTTTTTTATGACTTACTTCGTTTTTAATTTTTATCATTGCCTTGTCAATTTGGTATAATATAAACGAATCGAAGCTGCTGAGCGATACAGTAGCTAGTACCCATGCAAATAAAAGTACCCAATGAATATAGGTACCCATCAGACAACTGTAATGCATGTGTACCTAGTTAAGCATGAATAGTGATGATAGTGGGTCCACCTAGGTCTGTATACACCTCACAGTGCAAAGAAGACTGCTCACATGTAAGAACAGTGCTATGGCGATGAGAGTACAGTGCAGTCGATAAAACACAAAACTGACTGTCAAAACCAAAACTGACGTCGTAGTGTCCATACTGTTGTACTGGTTCATATTTTGTACCTCGGTACCCCATGATTATAACTACCTGACCCGCGCAATCCGTACCATGAAAATGCACCATCTCCAAATAGAAGTACATGTACTGGTGTCGTAGTTGCGAGTGGCTCCCATCACTAATGACTTCCCGGTCACTCGTGACTAGGCACCAGTGACCCCCGGTCACTGGTGCCTAGGCATGATTGACCCCCCAGTCATCTGTATCTAGGCGCCAGTGACTCCCCCCTGAAGAGAATGACTCCCCCAGTCATCTGTGCCTAGGCGCCAATGACTTTCCCCATATTGGTACTGACGCTTTATATTAAGCAACTCCCTCATTGCTTCATTTATGATATAAACTCTCCATGAAAGTACATGTACAGTACATCAGCACAAAATAAGAATATAGCTAGCTACACTACACAAGTACAAACAAAACAGTGCAGACAAACAACAACAACAACAAAAACATATCTATTACACAAGGAAAAGAATACCGTATAATTATGATAATACCAACTGTCTGGTATTTACATTTCTGGATGAGATCCAAAATGAAAGTAGCTACATTAATCGCACTTGTGTCATATGTATGACTCAGGCAGCTCAGTGGCACACATAATTAATGTACATGTACATTTCAGCAGCCCGGCTTGCAGCTGCAAAGTAGGTACATAGCATTCTGCAACGGTGAGATCTTTCATTACTCACTAATCCGTGGAAATGATGTACCAGCATTCAATGTCTTACCTATATATATTGTATCCAGTATTGATAGCTACTGATGTGCCACCAAGCTTGCTGTGGGATAGGTTCGTACTGTGTACCGTATGGGGAAGAGGGGAGGCATTTCCGCCAGCGAGGAGTCATTCCAGTCTCAGGCGTGAGTGATCGAGGAGTCACTCATGACTCTGACGCTGGTACTTGTGCTTTAGAGTGTACGGCAGGTCACTATACCTGCTGTGAGTTCTCGATTTTGTCCAGCTGTGAGGTGAGGCTGTCCCCCCGAGGGCCAACCTCTGGCTGGAGCTCGGCGGCTACCTCCTGCCTCAGGTGCTGTCCCATCTCCTCCCCCAGGGGAACCTGAGGAAGAGCGGGTGGAGGAGTTAGGGTTAGGGAGGGGTGGGTGGAGGAGAGGGGTGAGGGAGGAGAGGAGAAGGGGAGGGAGGGAGGGGGAGTGGGAGGCTATTCAAACTGCAGAAGATCTAGTTTTCTGAATGAAGAAAGAGCCCACTGGCGCCTACATATGTACAGTGCACGTACACACTTGATAGCCTCTGCTTGATAGCGTTCTAAATGTCCTTGGTGCTCATTAATTGAAATTTGTATCTCTTTTATTTGGAGCCCACCAAAGTCCAAGCCCTTCAGTAGTCTCGTGCCCAGCCCGTCGCTCCGTAGTGCGTAGTACAGTGAAGAAGCAGGCCGTAGGGATGAAGTAAGCTGAATTTGACGTAAACACCTGCATAAGGCCAGTAGCTTGTCTGTATAGACCGTAGGCTAATGCAAATCTGGCCCGAGGCACTGAAAGCCAGGTTTCATGTATAGCTAACCTGATATACACCAAAATTAGTCTTCGTTACCCTGAAGTAAAGCTTGTCTCACGAGTCAGACGCTTTTGGGTCTGCAGGATGGAAGGGAATAATTATAGTCCTACAACACTAGGGACCGTCCACAGCGTGACAGGTCACACTGCATGCAGTCATGTGTATATACGGCAGAGCAAAGTCTGGCCCACGAGACTATAAATAGAAGCGTGGTAAGGCATTATAGCCTCATTCCCAGTCCCCACTAAAAAAGCTGGGGAATGGAGGTTGGAAATGAGGCTAGGAAGGTGCACCTAGCTCAGTTTCTTTGAGCGTAAATTAATTAGCCTCAGGCAGGTATAAAATTAATAATTGAGAAGATGATTTGCTCTTTTCCCATTTACTATCACTATATATTGCACAACATTAAAATTCTTCTAGGCTTACATCACTATGACATAATGCATCATATCATAGTGCTGTATTCCTATGAGGAAAGTCCATTGTAGCACTGCCTTTTACCCATGCTGACACTGCTGTTCCTTGCAGCTTACATCACTATGACATAATGCATCATATCAGTGCTGTATTCCTATGAGGAAAGTCCATTGTAGCACTGCCTTTTAACCATGCTGACACTGCTGTTCCTTGCAGCTTACATCACTATGACATAATGCATCATATCATAGTGCTGTATTCCTATGAAGAAAGTCCATTGTAGCACTGCCTTTTACCCATGCTGACACTGCTGTTCCTTGCAGCTTACATCACTATGACATAATGCATCATATCATAGTGCTGTATTCCTATGAGGAAAGTCCATTGTAGCACTGCCTTTTACCCATGCTGACACTGCTGTTCCTTGCAGCTTACATCACTATGACATAATGCATCATATCATAGTGCTGTATTCCTATGAGGAAAGTCCATTGTAGCACTGCCTTTTACCCATGCTGACACTGCTGTTCCTTGCAGCTTACATCACTATGACATAATGCATCATATCATAGTGCTGTATTCCTATGAGGAAAGTCCATTGTAGCACTGCCTTTTAACCATGCTGACACTGCTGTTCCTTGCAGCTTACATCACTATGACATAATGCATCATATCATAGTGCTGTATTCCTATGAAGAAAGTCCATTGTAGCACTGCCTTTTACCCATGCTGACACTGCTGTTCCTTGCAGCTTACATCACTATGACATAATGCATCATATCATAGTGCTGTATTCCTATGAGGAAAGTCCATTGTAGCACTGCCTTTTACCCATGCTGACACTGCTGTTCCTTGCAGCTTACATCACTATGACATAATGCATCATATCATAGTGCTGTATTCCTATGAAGAAAATCCATTGTAGCACTGCCTTTTACCCATGCTGACACTGCTGTTCCTTGCAGCAACGTGAAGGCAATCCAGAAGCTGAACGAGACAGAGCTACGACTGGGGCTGGACACCAAGAAGTCCTGGCACGATCAGTACAAGGACAGTGCTTACGTCTTTGTGGGTATGTCTTATAAGTATACACATTATGCTATACAAGGTACGATGCTCGCGAGTGCTCTGTCTGTCTGTCTGTCTGTCTGTCTGTCTGTCTGTCTGTCCCCTCTCGCACCACTGCAGGGGGTCTGGACTATGGTCTCACGGAAGGGGATATCTTGGCCATCTTCTCACAGTGAGTGGAGGAAGTTTGCCAGAGTTCATGCCTACCTTAGATAGTCTAGAGCCCATTGTCAAAATTAATATATCAGCTGTTTAGCTCAGAAATACATACATGTATGTACACCTGCAATTTCTCCAAACAGCATAACCGCATACGACTTTTGGTGCTTGTCCTAAGCCAGTACTCCCTCCTCCTTCCCTCTCCCTCCGTCTCCTCCCTCCTTCCTCCCTCCTTCCCTCTCCCTCCACCCTTCTTCCCTCTCTCCCTCCCTCCTTCCTTTCTCTGCCCTCCTCCCCTCCCTCCTTCCATCTCTCCTCTCTCCTTCCCCTCCCTCCTTCCCTTCCCTCCTCCTTCCCTCCCTCCCCTCCCTCTTCCCTCTCTTCTCTCAGGTATGGTGAGATAGTGAACATCAACCTGGTGAGGGACAAGAAGACGGGCAAGCCAAAGGGCTTCTGTTTCCTTGCCTTCGAGGACCAGAGAAGCACAGTGTTGGCAGTGGACAACTTCAATGGGATTAAAGTATGATTTATTATCCCTGATTAAAAACAGACCTTACTAATCTGGGATAGTAGGAAGAATAAATTATAAGGTGATCACAATGTGGTTGCTCTTGCTCTTGTACTCTGACTGGAGATCTTACAAGCTCCACCTGTAATATGATTGTGATAAGCACAACATAGTTTGTTGTGTTTGACCCCAGTACAACTCAACAGCAGACAGAGTTGACTAATCCACACAGATTTAGGCCTACCGGTCTTATAAACTAGAATCCATTATGTTGGTCATGCATTTTCCTCCACTTACTCACTTTGCTATCCACAGATAGCAAAATACAACTCCCATGCCATAGTTTATATTGTATCATCAAACATGGAAGAAGAAATAGTGAGGAAAAAAAACAGCTGGGTACTGAACCCAGGCCCTTGAGCTATTGAAGCTCCTGAGTAGAGGAGCAGTAGGCACGCTTCATATGCACAGCTAGCTAACTGTAGCTACTAAACCCGCTAGTAGCACAGTGCCACTTACCAGTAGGACCCAGCCAATTCCGATTGTATACTCTCTTAGTTATTTCATTAACCATCACCCCTTACACCCAATACCCAAACTTGCGTATCATCTCATGCAGGTGTGTGGGAGGACGATCAGAGTTGACCACGTGAATCAGTATCGCAGGCCAAAGGACGAACATGGAAGCGAAATCGTGGAGAAAGGCTGTGCCCCCAGAACACCTACCCCTAGCCCCACCCCTAGCCCCTCCCCCTCTCCTCCCCCTGAGAAAAAGAAGAAAAAACACAAACTGAAGAAGCAGAAGAAAAAGAAGCAGAAAGACGAAAAGAGGTTAAGACAGAGGTCACCAGCAAGTTCTAGAGCTTCCGACTCTGAACAAGAGTGTGCGGAATCCAGAACGTTAGGTGGACCGAAACCCAGTGACAGGACACCTGGAGATCTCAGGCATCAGAAAAAGGAAAAGAGGATTGAACAACCCCACAGGAAAGGCTACTCGGATTCTGAAAGTGAAAATGAAGCCCGGGCACACACACGAGGGCACGGCCCAGACAACCGAGATGAAACCGTTTTACAAAGAAAGAGACAGCGACAAAGGTCAGACAGACCTCGAGGCAGGAGCAGAAGCCGTTCCCCCGTCAGCAGGAGGAGGTCCCCCTCGCGATCCCCGCCCCCTTCGAAACAGAGAGCCAGAGACTACTACGAGAGGAGGTCTAGGGACGGGAGTCCCCGTGGTGGGGGGGCGTGGCATGACAGCGGCCCGGGCAGAGGCAGGGACTCAATGGACGACTCTAGCGGAAGATATAGAGACCACAGATAGTGAGCACAAGCGTATACACAATATTGGCTTGGAATTCCCATTCACCCTGTACATGTGTATATAAAATTATTGGCCCCACATGTATAATATTATGGATCTGTATATTCGCCTCAATCCTGCATGGTTCTTCATAATTTACAAGTCCATTGGACCAAAAGTGGAATTTTCTGAAATGTGTCATCTTGCAGAAAATTTGATATTTAAGGCTGTAGTGTATAGGATGACTTCAATGGAAATTCTGCCCTGTCCCAGTGTTATATGAAGTATTTTTTTTATAGGACAAAAAGAATGCTCAATAGCAATTAAGCTAGCTAATACAAAGACCATGACAGAAAAATAATTAGTTAACTTATAATTGTAGATTACATATAATAATAATACTTAAAAGCTAATGAACTTCCTAGGAATACATCACTGGTAACGTCTTGCTACATTTCTATAGTCTCGTGGGCCAGACTTTGCTCTGAGGACCAAATTATTTTTGGTCAGCTATACACATGGAACCTGGTTTTCATTGCCTTGGGCTAACTCTGCATTAGCCTGCTGTCCATGCAGACAAGCTACTGGCCTTATGCACGTTTTTGCGCCAAATCCACAGCTTACTTCGTTTTACGGCCTGCCCAACTTAGCTAAGCTAGTTTGCTTCTTGGACTTCGGTGGGCTCCAAATAAAAGAAATACAAAATTTTAATTAACGAGCACCAAGGACCTTAGGACAAGAAAAACGGGCCGATCGATACTTGAGAGGAATACTCAGGAACAGTGAGGTATGCATGTTATGCGAGAAGACGGTGGCTTTTATAAAGTAGTTATAATATGGAGTGAGAAATGTATACATCTTTTGCGCAGCGTACATGCACATTCCAAGGGATAGCCACTTCCATATGGCCCGTAGAAACGCTTAGAACAGGATCTATCTACAGAGTGTCCTTGATCGTTTGATAGTTATTTTTTTAAATAGCAACTTTGTAGCCCCACCTCCTTAGATTCTTACTGATCCCTTGATCATCTCTTTTGATCGCTTGATTCCATTTTGATCCCGTTTGCAAACATTTCTGCAAGCGATACATAAAAGATTATACCCCTTGTATTCGTAACTCCACTGTATGTGTTTTAAAACTATCCATGCACAAGGGACACGCATGACAGTACTGAAGAGGTTTAGGACCATTAGGGAATTTTGTTCTACAGCTGAATGATGGAGAGAGGCCACGCCCAGGGGGCGGGGTCTCAGGGGAGGACCCTGCGTGACCGGCTGAGCCAGTGGGACTCCAGGCTGGCTCCTCTTTCTGACCAGCAGAAGGACGGCTTCATGGAGCTCAGCACTGCAGCCTCCTTCAGACCTCTGCCCACCGAGGTGGGTGGGGCCTAGCCTCGTTCCCAGCCCCACAATCAAGGCTAAGGATCGCTTACAGCATCCCGCCACAACAAGTGGGTCTGGCGCATTGATCTGCTGGAATGCAGGCGGGCTCAGTAGTTGTCCACTAATCGTATAGTGAAAAGATTTTAGCCTCGTACCCAGGCCACATGTTGGGTATGAGGCTAAGTGAGACTTGTACCGCTTCAGCTGTGTAATCTTTACTGCACATCTGATTATATTCAACACTTACTTACATGTAGTTATGGATAATTGTCACGCCGCGTTTAACATTCCTGAGCCTCATGGCGAGATACTGCAAGCGATCCATAGCCTTGAATGTGGGGCTGGGAACGAGACTAATCTTGCGAGCCGGACCCTGTTCTGCACAGAGGGAAGTGGTCTGGAGATTGCCATACTGCCATTCGTCTCGCCGTAGAATTCATTCTACAGTCACATGATGTTAGCGCTAGCGTGGGATAACTACTTGTTAGCTTATTAAAGCTGCGTAGTGGAGCGTGGGAACGTGGATAACCGGTACTGGCTACAGGGAAGCTTACAAAAATAGCTGGAGACACTGGAGTATTCACACTCACTACTGACACACGCACTAGCTTAGCTAGCTCGATTCCTGGCTGGACTGGCCAGGTTTCTTCATTTGCCCTCTCTATCAAGAAGGGTGTGTACGTACGTACACTGTACATGTAGGGGGCAGGGGGCTCTATCCTCAATCAGAAAACTACTCTCCTCCAGTTTGAATATTTTCTTTTGTACCCCTACCCCCTCCACCCCCTCCCCCTCCCTCGCCCTCTCCCCCCTCCCCTTCCCCCTCCCCCCTCCCCCCTCCCCCCTCCCTTCCCCCCTCCCCACTCCCTCCTCCCCCTTCCCCCTCCACCCACCCCTCCTCAGGTTCCACTGGGGGAGGAGATGGGACAGCACCTGAGGCAGGAGGTAGCCGCCGAGCTCCAGCCAGAAGCCGGCCCTCGGGGGGACAGCCTCACCTCACAGCTGGACAAAATCGAGAACTCGCAGCAGGTACATGTATAGTGGTCTGCCGTACACTCTAAAGCACAAGTACTGGTACATGTACAATGTAATTCTATTCAGAGATTGTGCGTTTTCGTGGTATGGATTACATGGGGTAGTTACAGGGTACTTTCAACGAGGTAAAAAAATACGGTAGTACATCAGCATGGACATTACAACTTCAGCTTTGGTCTTGATAGTCAGTTTCTCGTTTTCTGTACTTTGATCACTGTATCTTAGCGGTTTTCTTCCACTAGGACCCAGCCAATTCCAACTGTAATGGCTCTCTCATTGGCAGCAAAGAAGCATGCAAAGCCTTTAATTCATATTGTAAATTGGGAGCAATGGTTATATAATCTGCATAATTAACAGAATTTGTTACTGCTAGATTGTTCATTGACAATAATATCATAAGTGTAAATTGACATTATACGTGTGTCTCTCCCCGGCTGCAGTTCCTGGCCTGGTTCGATGAGGTGGAGACTCAGGTGCAAGCTGAGCAGGAGAGGTGCTACAGGTGAGCTGATCGACCCCATTCCCATACCAGCTTCTGAGTCTCCTTCCTGTGTGACGTATTTTCAGACTGAGTCCCAGCCTGTGCCTTTCTCTGGGGAGTAGGTCAGTCATATATGTTCCTGACCCAAACAGCATCAACCCACTACCCTGGGAGGTACTAATCAGCTGAGAATAAGTCTACATGTACAGCTGGGTCCCGGGTTTTCTTTACTCTCTCAGAAAGCTTATCATTTCGGAAGAGTTTGCAATGTACACACACACACACACACACACTGTGACATCTTGCCTCAGCCCTTCGAAGCTTCAGGCATTTAACCATCTCATCAGTTGATTTTTGCTTCCATAAGATCAAGATGAATATGAAATATATTATGGAGATTTTATACTAGGCGTTAATAGGCTTTTGTATACTTTCTTTCCACCATATGGTGGCAACACCGGTAAGAGGGTTAAGGAATCTTTTTCAAATACATGTACATGTAGCAAAAAAACCTGATAAATGATCACTCCAATATACAAATGGAAACTTATCTTCTAACAAGTGAAGCTCCGTAACAAAAGGATACAACATATCATCATTATAGTAGGATAGGATGTGACAAACTACATGTATAATGTGTGTATTAGAAAGTGTAATGTAATAGCTATGTACATGCGTCTGGTTTATGGCATACACTTTTGTACAAGTAAGTAGAAATATGAATCGTGAAAAAGTGATGGACCTAGAATGTTATAAAACAACTGCAGGGACGTTCTAGAATACGCTTGAAAGTCCATCGATGACATGGTCAGCAACCTGTCTTGCGATGGCAGTAACGTCATGAAGATTGACGTTAATATCCAGCTGAACGTTATTTCCAACAAGGCATCCACGCACCGTACCGGCAAAGCTCCCTCCAGCAGCCACCCTCAGTGAGACATCAAAACGTATCTCCTTGAGGTTGACTACACCTCCCAATCCAAATCGAGCAATCTGATTGGCTGCCTCAACTCCCACTCGGTACGTTTGCTCGATAGCCTCGAGAGCGAGCACTGCAGCGTCAAACGGAATCTTGGCGGCATTAACGGCTCCTTTTGCGACTTCGAGAGCCAGAATGGCGGCGTCAAGTACGATTCTACTTTGATCAACTACAACTTCTGCTGCTCTTAGAACCAAAGTGAGCGTTTCCCGTAGTGCAATACAACCAGCTCTTTCAGCTTCACAAAGAAGATTTGGAGCACGGAAACAGCAAGAAGAGAACGTCGGTCGAATGAGTACACATACCCCCCACGCCGTGGCTACACAGGTAGTGCCACAAGGTGCTGGAACACATACTATAGAGGAGGAGAATAATTAAGTGTTGGAATGTAGTATTTGCCACACAACTTTTAGCCCTTATTCTCAGGCTCCACTCCACTTTGTTTTTTGCTCCCACAATGTTAACTGTCAGCGACAGAAGCTGGGGTGGAGGCTGGGAACGAGGCTATCACAGTATAATGTTCAACAGTTCACAGCTAACATTTGTACAAGTGTATATTCATTAGCTATTCATAGTAATGGAAGTAGTCTAGTATATTAAATTTTGGCTGATACGTATGTTTGATGCATTCAGTACTGTAATAAAGCCATTAGAGCCATCAGTGAGTAGCTAGGCTGTTATTGCCGAGCGCCTTAGCAGGAGGCAATTAATCTTGCAGTGCGGCGGTCGAATCTGAGCTAGCGTATAATATACCGTATAGCCGGAAAATTTGGCGGGGAATTTAATTTGGCGGTTTGGCGGATTTGCGAGCAAACCGCCAAATTAAAATCCGCCAATATTTTTGCGTGATGTCATTGAGATCTTCGGTAGGCGGAGTTTGGAGGTCACCAAGTTACACGGATTCTGAATTTGTACTGCTGGCGCATGAGCGATCAGAGAACTATTCGAGTCGAGCACTACGTTTCACCAAGGTTGTCTTTTTACAGCTCCAATAGCTACCACTAGGGTTGGAGTAGCCTCTGTTTCAGCAGAGACGTGACGGCCCTTACGGCATCGTGGCAAATCGAGCGCCATGAACAGGAGCGAAGCCCAGTGACTCTGTGTCATCCCAGAGCTGGGCCTTGGAAGTACGTTTTAGACAGAGACATCTGTCTGCTGACATGCTGAAAGCGTACATGTAGTTGCGCTGTCGTAGCAGCTTCTAAAGTGGGTGTGGTTTGTAATTCCTTTCAATCTAGCTCTCCACGTGTCTCTGCGCGAGGCCTTACTGCGCATGCGCATGTCTAGTAGTATCAATACTTTACATACTGCTGTCTGTGAGTCTACGTCTGTGTGTAACGGATGTGATGTCACGCGAGCGATTGCGCGAGAATACGCAAGAAGACTGCGATGTCATCATAATATGAGTACTTAGTACGTTGACCGCGCTGCATGCGTTGGAACGCTGATATTATCATAATGGCCTCAAATGAGCACTTCGAGCGCACTCTATCGCGCAAAGGTTAGTGGCTGTATAGTTCTGGAAGTACAAACCACGCACAGCTGTAACTATAACGCTAGGCAAACTACGACGATGTGCATTAAATGGAGTCAGTGCCTCTATAAAGTCGGCTGTGGCTATGAAGAGCTAGGCTTAGGTCTTGGTTTTCCTGTTTTGTCTTGAAGTCGTTTGTAGTTTCTCCTACTGCAGTTGTTTGCAGTTACTGCCTCCGCATGGCTCAGGCAGGCATCTGTCAGCTACACTTTAGTCTACTCCGGCTACTGCTGCCACTGGCATACGAAGTGTTTTGGCTACTAAAAGAGCGTGGTGTGCACGCATACTATACACTTTCTCCCTACTGTGACAAAGTCAATTTTCAACACAAAGGTGAGGCCTGAATGTGGAGCTGCCTCCGCGTGGCGCAGTATGAACTGCATGCCAAATGTACATACAAATCACAGGGAGCGAGACACTTTTCATTTCTATCCAAGTATACAGCGAGCAAAGCGAGCAAGTTCAACAACTACTTGTACATTGAATGCTTAGTTTTAACAAATCACACTTCAAAAAATTATGCAAATATTTTAGTAGCTCTTACCACTGCGGCATGTTGGAGGGGTGCAAACTCCCCTTACGTCTGCACGTGCTTTCTCCAGTTCTGCAACTGCATTGTCAAATTTTCGCTGGCATCTATCAAGTTCAGCTTGTGCTCCACTGAGTTCGCGCGTTGCATCATCGAGTATGGCCTTCTTCTTGTTAACCTCACGCTGTGCAGCATCGATTGCTCTGGTTGCTTGTTCTGATGACGACCGAAGGGCATCTTCAATGATTCCTTTCACTCGATTGCACAAATCACTCTTAAATGTTCCTCGAACTCTAAAACTTGCTGATCGGATGTTTCTATACGATGCAGTGATTTCAAGGCTTGCTTGAAAGAGACCAAGCATTCTCCCTTCGATACTCATTTGGTACTGGTTATTAGTTATTCGCAGTGTGGCCTCAACCGAGATACCGAGGACTGAGACGTAGCCACTGGCCTTAATGTTCACATTTGGTGAAAGTAAACCAATATTAGCGTTCAGGTAAGGTCCTGTTGATGAGTCATCCCTGGAAGCATACATCGTCAGTAGCCCATTTGCAAGGTCCAAGGGAGGCAACAGCACGACTATCTTTATCCCTCTAGGAAGACCTATAGTCACATCAACTGTCGCGGTGAGTCCCAGTATGTTGAACATGCCTTTCAATCGGAAGCCTAGTGGAATGCTGAGAGGAACGTGTGGCAGTTCTTTCCCCAAGAGAGAAAACGAAGACATGAAGCCTTCTGGGAACCCTGACTCAGCCAGCGGTCTGGGAAGGCTAATATCTATACAGAATAGATCCAGCACTGATCTAAGAGTCAACTCATCGTGTATATCAACGTAATAATAGTTTTCCTGAGGCATGTCAGCATCTATGCCGACGAACCCTGTTGCTTGTATTTGGTGACATGAAGGCTTTCCTATTTTTACCTCACCACCTACGGCTAAACCACCAGGTAGGAAGGCTAACGCTGGTTTGAGAGCAACCAGTCCCTGAAGACTACAGATGCATAGCCAGTCTGCTCCGAATGCTCGCTCCCAGCAACCAGTCATAGTCAGTTCCAGTACTGCTCCTCTAGTTCCCACACTGATAACACCGTTCAAAGTTATGTCCGGATTGCTAATCTGTAAGTTACCAAAAATACCAATCTGAATCTCAGGACCAAGCACTGTCACCCCAAATCCAGCACTTTTAAGTGTGAAAAGTGAGCCAAGGCGAATATCCGACACCCCAGCCATTAAACTGTATGATTGTGTATTTGTTATTGTTCCCTGAAACATCAGTCTAGCATTCTGTCCGAGCAGGGTCTGTGCCACATTGCACAGGAGATCTGAAGAGCAATCAGGAGGCCACGTCATCTTAGCTTGGAGGGATATACCGTTGTTTATGGAAAACCCACTTAGCTGGTCCCCCTGCAGTGTGACTCCCGGAAGGGTGACTGGAGAAATCAAGATGGCCGCTTCTAGTTGTTGGTTAAAGATTGCAATTGACCGTAGATCTAATCCACTAAAGGTTTTTACAAGATCAGCTAGATTTGTCGCACCGAGCTCAAAGCCCTGAACCAGTGCTGTCTGTCCTCCCTGCTTGATCATTATCATGTAAATGTACGGGCCTTCGTAACCGTTTATAACTGGGGAACCTGACATGTGGATCTGCAGTGGTCGTGAACCAAATGAGTATGAAACATTCATGTTCTTAATGCTGAAGTCAAAGAATCCTGAAGTCATTATGATGTCACTCACTTCATCGGGAAATACAGCTGCTCCGAAATCTTCAATGATGTCAGTTACGTGAAGCTCAAGGATTTGGCTTGATAAGATATAGCGATTTGTACTGCTGTCTCGTTTAATCTGTACTTCAAACATCTCCGTGCCGATTTCTAAATGTCCGCTAGCTTCAACTGAGATACTTCGTGGAGCCTTTAGTATTGCATGCACACTTAAGACCACGTTTTGTATTTTGAGGAGACCATCGAAGTATGACAAAGTATTGGGAAAGCTTGCATCGATGCGGAGTTCCCACGTAGATGTATTGATCGAAAAGCACATTATGTTGAGGTTAAGTATGTCACTTATTCCAGGAGGTAGTGGCACTGAGTCGAGATTTACCCCCACCTGAGATAGCAGTGAACGCAGACTCACCGATCGTCCCATTAGCACCTCAAAGATATATCGATTTGTACTGCTGTCTTGTTTAATCTGTACTTCAAACATCTCCGTGCCGATTTCTAAATGTCCACTAGCTTCAACTGAGATACTTCGTGGAGCCTTTAGCATTGCATGCACACTTAAGACCACGTTTTGTATTTTGAGGAGACCATCGAAGTATGACAAAGTATTGGGAAAGCTTGCATCGATGCGGAGTTCCCACGTAGATGTATTTATCGAAAAGCACATTATGTTGAGGTTAAGTACATTGCTTATTCCAGGAGGTAGTGGCACTGAGTCGAGATTTACCCCCATCTGAGATAGCAGTGGAAGCAGACTCACCGATCGTCCCAGTAACACCTCAAAGATATATCGATTTGTACTGCTGTCTCGTTTAATCTGTACTTCAAACATCTCCGTGCCGATTTCTAAATGTCCGCTAGCTTCAACTGAGATACTTCCTGGAGCCTTTAGCATTGCATGCACACTTACGACGACGTTTTGTATTTTGAGGAGACCATCGAAGTATGACAAAGTATTGGGAAAGCTTGCATCGATGCGGAGTTCCCACGTAGATGTATTGATCGAAAAGCACATTATGTTGAGGTTAAGTACGTCGCTTATTCCAGGGGGTAGCGGCACTGAGTCGAGATTTACCCCCACCTGAGATAGCAGTGGAAGCAGACTCACCGATCGTCCCATTAGCACCTCAAAGATATATTGATTTGTACTGCTGTCTCGTTTAATCTGTACTTCAAACATCTCCGTGCCGATTTCTAAATGTCCTCTAGCTTCAACTGAGATACTTCGTGGAGCCTTTAGCATTGCATGCACACTTAAGACCACGTTTTGTATTTTGAGGAGACCATCGAAGTACGACAAAGTATTGGGAAAGCTTGCATCAATGCGGAGTTCCCACGTAGATGTATTGATCGAAAAGCACATTATGTTGAGGTTAAGTACGCTGCTTATTCCAGGAGGTAGTGGCACTGAGTCGAGATTTACCCCCACCTGAGATAGCAGTGGAAGCAGACTCACCGATTGTCCCATTAGCACCTCAAAGATATATCGATTTGTACTGCTGTCTCGTTTAATCTGTACTTCAAACATCTCCGTGCCGATTTCTAAATGTCCTCTAGCTTCAACTGAGATACTTCGTGGAGCCTTTAGCATTGCATGCACACTTACGACGACGTTTTGTATTTTGAGGAGACCATCGAAGTATGACAAAGTATTGGGAAAGCTTGCATCGATGCAGAGTTCCCACGTAGATGTATTGATCGAAAAGCACATTATGTTGAGGTTAAGTACGTTGCTTATTCCAGGAGGTAGTGGTACTGAGTCGAGATTTACCCCCACCTGAGATAGCAGTGGAAGCAGACTCACCGATTGTCCCATTAGCACCTCAAAGATATATCGATTTGTACTGCTGTCTCGTTTAATCTGTACTTCAAACATCTCCGTGCCGATTTCTAAATGTCCTCTAGCTTCAACTGAGATACTTCGTGGAGCCTTTAGCATTGCATGCACACTTACGACGACGTTTTGTATTTTGAGGAGACCATCAAAGTATGACAAAGTATTGGGAAAGCTTGCATCGATGCGGAGTTCCCACGTAGATGTATTGATCGAAAAGCACATTATGTTGAGGTTAAGTACGTCGCTTATTCCAGGAGGTAGTGGCACTGAGTCGAGATTTACCCCCACCTGAGATAGCAGTGAACGCAGACTCACCGATCGTCCCAGTAACACCTCAAATGAAAACCTGCTGTTGGAATCGGACATCTTCACAGGGGCATTATTCATTGCACTCAAATGGAAGTAGGCTGTGACTCCTCCCTGTATGTAGCCATTGCTGAGTTGGAGCAGGGACCCGGCCTCAAAAACCCGAAGTAAGCTGGCGCTACTGATGTCAGCTGTAGAAGCGGTCACTGCCATGGTCGGTACTACTATGGAGCCTAAGAACGGAACACCTGAGATATCAGCTCCCGTGAAATTTCGGATTAGGTCAGCAAACCTAAAGCTGGAGAATTCTGCAGCAAATGCACCAGCATACTTCGCCCCTGAATTACTTACACCTTTTTGCAAAATTATATGCACTACGTTGTTTTGACCATGCTTTCCACATATAGAGAAGGTTGCACTTCCACTGGTGAATGTGTCTATTGCTCCAGTCACTTCTACATCTCTAAAGCTCACTGAGCCTACCGGAAGGGAAAGTCGTTTACCGGTGAGAGCCTCGATCATATCTTCGAAATTCAGACTGATCGTACCTTGAGGATCTCCTCTAACAAGCAGTTGGCTGGTTTCAAGGTTATCCTCAATGGTAAAGTGTCCATTCACATTACCGATGCCCCAGTTTGCTGTGATCATGAAGAACTGAACACCAACGGGAGATAGAGTGGCATTGAGTGTGATGGAAACATTGCTTAGCTCAAGGATGCCAGGTAGAATGGTAAGGGTGTCTATGGCTCGGGTTGTGATGTGCAACTCAGTGCTGCTGCATGTGTACTGAATAGTTTCCACTGGAAGTTTGTTGAATGGGGCTCCAATTCCAGACGAGGCGGGGAAAAGTTCGGAAATGTATAATGTTTGTTCATTTGGAACAGTTCCCATAAGGATTCCTATGTAATGAGAAAGAATAACTGTGACTAAAATTTCAGGGTCATGAAGAATATAATATTCATTTCAGAACATTATATAGAGTGCTTGAGATCTACAGTATTACATTATACAATGCTATTTAAAAGGAACATGCAAATTCAAACACAATTTGCAAATTTTGTACCCACTATAGTTATTGAGTTGGAGGTGTCTCCAGGCAAACATTGCATATTTGTATTCCCACACAATCTTGTAAAAACAATTATGTACAAGGTGCAAGAAAACCGTACCTCCTGAGGATTGTAATCATCCTCTTATGCCCTACAGACACTAAGTGGCATCCCTATTTATGCATGTCTTTTGTACCTACAATCAGAATAATACGTGTACGTCGTTTACAAGATGTATAGGTTCGGGTTCTGGCTAGCTGTATAGGTTGTCTCAACAACACAACTTCACCACTGCTCTCTGGTAGGCACCCAAATTGGTTGTACAGTGGAACCCCTCTTAAAGAACACCCCTAAAATAAGGACACCTCTGCATTAAGGACACTTAGTTGTGTGCCAAATATGCTTTCTTAATCAAACTTACCCCCGAAATGAGGACACCTCAGGACACTTCACCAGGTCCCCAGGGTGTCCACATTAGAGGGGTTCCACTGTAGTTTGTTATAAGTTTGATTGTTATTAGTTTCATGTGCGTTTCTCGTGTTTAGATGGGGGAGAGGCCTATAATGAGAGAGTAATTACAGTTGGAATTGGCTGGGTCCTACTGGCAAGTGCTACTAGCGGGTTTAGTGGCTATATAAAGCTTGCCTACTGCTCCTCTGCCAAGGGGGCTCCAGTAGCTCAATTGGTAAGAGCATCTGACTAGTATTCAGAAGGTCCTGGGTTCAATCCCCAGCTGGGTCCCGATTTTTCAGGATTTCTTTACTCTCTCAGAAAGCTTTCTTCTCTTGAAGAGTTCACAATGGGGTATTTTACGCAAAAACACTAATACATATCTAATGACACGAATGATGTATGGTCCAAAGTCCTTCCCAAAGCAATTAGTGTTACATGCTTACTTCAATATGTATCAATTGTGTCTATGTTTAAGACAGGAGTTACCCACCTTCAGTCTCTGACAGGTTAAGCTTCCCGCTTTGCGCAAGTCTTCTGCATGTAGTGTTCATATAGTCGCATAATGTGGGCTGGGTTTGTCGTTTCTTCCTGCCACCAATATACCCTCCCGAGAGAAATCTTAGCCAACGCTAAAAAAGGGAGATGAAGTGTATCAGATTAAGCTTCATGGCATTGCTAGACAGCTAGCGGGAATTTGTGTAGGAAGTACGCGCATGCTTACTCTTTCACTAGCTTGCCTCTCGATACTGACACAATACAGCTATAGCTCTAGACACAATTTATAGCCACTCTCCTAACCCTAACCCTAGCCCTAATCCTTGCCAGAACCTTAACCCTGACCCTAGTCCTAGCCCTTGCCCTAACCCTAACAATCGCCCTAACCCTTGCCCTAGCCCTAATTCATGCATGGATACTTACACAAAGTGTACTTGCAATGGAATTCCCTGGATCTCCTAAGTAGGAAAAAAATTCAAGGTTTAATTTAAAGTGCATAGTATTGCCTAGTCTAGCTGCTTGAAGCTAGACTACGTAAGTATTGTCTCACTCCCTCGAATAGGTAGCCTCATTCCCAGGTTCTCCTGCAAGTTACAGAAACGGTGCGGAGGCCTGGGAAAGGGGCTATCAAATAGGTGCTGTGCCAGTAGACACACTACTTTGTATCTTCCAAAGCCATCTTCTGAAAACTACATCGTGTGTGGAATTTGCGTTTAGATATCTAACGTTTGCCTGTCTCCTATTTTTGACTGTGTCACTGTGTGTTCAAAGTGTATCTCGGAACTTACATGTATGTTGAGGGGTGAAGCTCCGAGGCTAGACTCAAATACACTTTGTGAATGCAGAAGTTATTGATGCATGTAACTATGCACTGCATATCACCCCCGCCCATAACGGAAGTTCAGTGATATAAAAGTTTGAATGTAGTGATGCAATCAAAATTTGTGACAGAGACGTATTTGATTTGTACACTGACTGCCACGTGTGTGAAATATTGCTATACACTGTGTACTGGACATATTGTATTGTTAATGTGGCTACTGTTAAACTTACAAAATCTACACCTGACTCACTCATTTGATAAAACTGCAATCGCTCTGTATTCCTGAGGTGGAAAGTCCACCCTCCGTAGTACGCAGCATTCTCATCCTCGCAGAAGTATGGCTGGCGATGCATTCCATAGAATAGTGCACTGTCATCGTAGATAGTTAGTTGTACGTGAGGAAAACGCTCGTGTAGACCATTGAGATAACCAGCAGGATCAGGATAGACCAGAGGATTACTGTTGAGATCCTTCATTATGCGATGAAGCAGTTCGTAGTGGCGTCCATTTATGTTGTAACGCGTGAGAACAGCTCTGCCCAGTTCTTCCCTTTCTCCCGCTTCTTGTTCATTCTGACAGGCATTGGTATTGATGTGCATGATCAACGGCTGAGTGTTTGGGTTACGATCGTGGGCAATCCATATTTCACAGCCAGTCAGTCGAGAAGTGAAGAACCATTCTCCAAATGCAGCGTGGCTTAACTGCATGAACGTCCCACGGTTTGGCGCCCAGGGCAGAAAATGTGTTGTTTGCCGTGTCTGTTCATCAATGTCTTGTGGATTCACATCCACGTACAGGTCATTAGAAGCACGGTCCTTTGCAACTTGCAAGGCGGTTGTTTGCTCATACTGAATTGTAGCTTCTCTTACAATACCACCATTGCGATACACTACATCTGGTCGGGCTCCATTGAAAATTCTCAGATTTGGTGTTGTCTTGAGGAAAGATTGGAGTTGCTGTGGTGTAGAAGTGATTGGCAATAACTACCTCTTCTACACCAGCTCAACATTGGTTGGTTGTTACATGCAACAAATGAGGAAATTATGAGGCAGAAATTCTGAAAGTACTTTTGTCACTTTATACCAGAAAATTATTAACAAATATTATTCCATATAGCAGACGATCTTTATATTAAGTAGGTATACTTGACATTAGGGTGTGATTAACATCAAATGTCCATCAATTGTCCATAAATTTCGTGATATCTGGTACCGTAGACCGGGTTTAATTGCACAAATTGTGAATTGGCAAAATTCATACCCAGGTTGCAACAACTTTAGTACGTCATCTAAGTTCTTAGTGAGCTAGATTTCTACTGCAATGTATATGCACATTAGATTGTCTTACCACTCCATTGGAAGTGGAGCTCAAGAATATAAAGCTCAGAGCAGCAGACAGGGCAACCAAGTGAAACAACTTCATAATTACTCTACACGGAAAAAAAGAAACACGTATTTAAATAGTTATGTAGCAGAACAAGATAATGTGTCTACATGCTTAAAGTTATGAGCTAGAAAATGATGGAACAGAAGTTGTGTTTGTTGTTATGAATCAAGCAGCTTTCAAGCATGCATAAACACCAACATTTTTATTCAACAGCCAACTTTGAAAGTGCCATAGGAAAATATTGGCAATCGGTAATATTCGACTTGCAATAGCTGCTCGTTTTGCACAAAACCTTAAGAAAAAATAATGCACCCCGCAAAGACAGAAACATGCAACTCACTGTGTACTTGGTTGGCGGCTCTTCAGAAGTACTGCAGACTTCTTGTAGATGCCGAGACGTCACTGAACAAAGCAGGACTCTGGGGACTGCTCAGTAGAAGTATAACAGTTGGGCTGCAGGGCACTCACCCATTCACAACTGTTAGATGTTTGTGCAAGTGAGCGCTTTTTATTTCAAAGGCACAGTGAGGAAATTGATTTACAATTTTGAATTGTGGTTGTTGACAGTTGGGTATTCTTTCATTTTGCTGTTACCTGTGGAGAATATTCATGGAAGGTCTCATGAACTTAGGTACTTCATAATGGAGTGGGTAATTCAATAGTAACCTTTTCCTCTCTGTACATGTAGTCTAGACACTCCTGAGTCCTGATAGCAGTGTTCTTCTCTTTCATGATGTCACTACGTTTCATTGTTAGATGGAAGCTAGGTGCAAACAGCTAATCTGGCTTTAAGGTAGGAAGAGCCTCACCTTCGAATCCGCGTGATTCTCCTCATGAATAATTAATGAGATGACGTCACTCACGTGGCGCTAGTTAGATTCATTGATATGTTTGCATTTTCCCATGGCGGCAACCGGAATCAACAGGAGGGGTGTGTCACTTTGATGTGGATAGCGGCTCTTTTATATGCGATATCGGTACTTTGATGTGGTTGAGCGGTACTCTGATGTTGGCTTTCAACACTTTTTTTTTTTTTTTTAAAAGAAGATATGACATCATAGAATTGTGAGTTTGTAATGCAGGGCTCGAATTCGTCGGGTGAGAGTGGGCGGTTACCGAATTTTTTTGAAAGTCAGGATAGCGAAAATGAGGGTTTTGGGGTGGTTGGATGCGTTCAGGGCTGTAAAACTGGCTTTGAAGCATTCCTATGAAAAAGCATCCCTACGTTTGTAGCCTGTCCTCTGTAGGTACTGGTGTTGTTGTCAGACTGTGGGTGGGGCTCTAGCAGATTCCAAAATTTCTCGTATTTTAAAGCAACCCAAAATTGCGTTTTTATGGATTATTTAGCAGGAGGTGTGGTTAGATGCAAAATTTTTGTCCATTCGAGGTAGACTTTCATGTTATCAACAAAGCCGTCCATTTGAATCATGGATTCCAGGTGAGGCTCTTCCTACCTTAATGCACTTTCCTAGTCTGTGGACCGCAACCCTCGTCAAAGTCATGCACTAACTCCGACAGGTTTGAATTCATGGCTCTGGATCATCATAAGCTTAACCAATGCTGCAATACAGCAAAACTAGGCCTGTACTAAAGTAATGCCTTTTGTGTTTTTGTGAACTGTATATGTCATACTACTATATGTACGTATGGTAACACCAGCCTAAGAGTTGTTGTTCTTCTGTACAAGTAGTTGTGCTCGCTTTGCTCGCACAACTACTTGTGTTTGTTGAACTCGCTCGCTGCGCTCGCTCTGTACAGATAGAGGTAAAAGATGTAATCTGCATGTGATTTGTTGGTTTGTAGGGTACATTTAGCTAGTATTGTTGGCAAACTGAAAGTGGAGACAGTGCTACAGTTCATGGAAGGTCTCATGAACTTATGTACTTCATAATGGAGTGGGTAATTCAATAGTAACCTTTTCCTTTCTGTAGTCTAGACACTCCTGAGTCCTGATAGCAGTGTTCATCTCTTTCATGATGTCACTACACATCATCAAATAGATTTTGGATGATGTAAGTTGCTGGAGAATGGTAAATCTATAGATGGAAACACCCTTCTAGCCTGGCATATGCATGCATAGGCAAGGATGCTCATTGTCTGTATAATTGCAGGAGAAGTTTAATCCATAGAACCACATTCATAGTTAGATGGAAGCTAGGTGCAAACAGCTAATCTGGCTTTAATGCACTTTCCTAGTTTGTGGACCGCAACACTCGTCAAAGTCATGCACTAACTTCGACAGGTTTGAATTCATGGCTCTGGATCATCATAAGCTCAACCAATGCTGCAATGCAGCAAAACTAGGCCTGTACTAAAGTAATGCCTTTTGTGTTTTTGTGAACTGTATACTATATGTACGTATGGTAACACCAGCCTAAGAGTTGTTGTTCTTCTGTACAAGTAGTTGTGCTCGCTTCGCTCGCACAACTACTTGTGTTTGTTGAACTCGCTCACTGCGCTCGCTCTGTACGGATAGAGGTAAAAGATGTAATCTGCATGTGATTTGTTGGTTTGTAGGGTACATTTAGCTAGTATTGTTGGCAGACTGAAACGTGGAGACAGTGCTACAGAGAAGACTACAATCAGCTGTAAAACATGTGGCAGTAGCCTGATCGAGACTTTGACAGTAGTTTTCTGCCTGAGCCCTGTGGAGGCAGTAACTCAAAGGAGAGACTGCAAACAATTACAAAACCATACCCACATCAGCACATGTAGGCGAATGGAACTGATTCTGTATATTTTTATATTTTTATATAAATAAATTTTACTGTACTTTCGTGTTTATGTGTGTTGTGTATGCAGGACTCCCTGGTGGACCAGCTTCTCGCTGAAGGGACATTCCTGTTTCAAATTAAAATTTATCTATCTAGCTATTTACTCCATTTAATGCACATCGTCGTAGTTTGTCTAGCGTAGCAGTTACAGTTGTGCATGGTTTGCACTTACAGGACTATACAGCCACTAGCCTTCGCAATAGAGCGCGCTCGAAGTGCTGATTTGAGGCCATCATGATAATACAGTCGGCTGTCAGATCTCAGAGCAGCGGTCGAAGTCGTCCTAACGCGTGCAGCGCGGTCAAAGTACGAATTAGCTATGTACACATATGATGACGTCACGGTCTTCTCGCGCATGCCGCACGCGCATTCGAGGGCGATGATTAGCGGACGTCACATCCGTTTCACACACACGGACAGACAAAACTAACGTTAAAGTATTGATTGATGATGACTGATTGCATGTACATATGCCAAGGTGTAATATTCATTTAGTTGCCGCCGTATATAGGCGCTTATGCCATTGACCACGCACCCACATACGCAGGCTAAGCTTGTAAAATCTCCAGTCAGAGGACAAGAGCACGAACCCGACGTTTCACCATCCTGATCATCATATAATTCCTAATTTCCCTGATTAATAGTACAAAACTCTAAACATCCCAATTCTTGCACCCTAAATAAAACCTGCTTGTATATATACATTCTATTAAAATTATCAATTGTAATAAACTCTTTAACCACCCCCCCCCCCAACAGATTATCTAATTCTCTCGTGAAGGTACTTTAATGCTATCATATACAGTACTCATACAGAGCACATGTACTACACTCTCGCATTCATCCCCACACGTACTTGCATGCTTTTATATGAATTTGATAAAGTACCTAAATGAGCAATTGAGTAGATGAGCATGTGTACTGGCTTATGAATTTACCTCAATGAGCAAATTCATAACAGGACACAATTAAATCGAAATACATAGAATGAGAATCATGACATGATAAGCGTGAGTTAAGTAGCTGCACATATGTATCGAATTTTGCTGGTACTTTAACCCCTCTATCCAGACCAACACTGCTATTTTTACTGTAAAGACCTAAGTGTCATTGTTTTTGCTAGCACTTAATTGGGGTATATCATTCTAATAATGCATACTTGACATTTGGTTTGAACAGTGTAGACTTGGCATACATGTACATAGACAAACTCAAAGAATGATCTTGGAATGTCATGAAGGGCAGCGTATTGATTTATATTGTGCAAAATTCTTACGAAAGCCTTGCTCCACATTGTCACAACGTATGCTATGACATTTCTACCATTCTCCCCCTCCTCCTCCCCTCCACTACCCTCCTCCCTCCTCCTTCCTCCCCCTTCCCCCTCCTCCTCTCTCCTCCTTTCTTCTCCCCTCCTCCCCTCCTCCTCCCTCCTCCCCTTAAGAAGCAGAAGAAAAAGAAGCAGAAAGACGAGAACAGGTTAAGACAGAGGTCACCGGCAAGTTCTAGAGCTTCCGACTCTGAACAAGAGTGTGCGGAATCCAGAACGTTAGGTGGACAGAAACCCAGTGACAGGACACCTGGAGATCTCAGGCATCAGAAAAAGGAAAAGAGGATTGAACCACTTCACAGGAAAGGCTACTCGGATTCTGAAAGTGAAAGTGAAGCCCGGGCACACGCACGAGAGCACGCCCTAAACAACCGAGATGAAACCGTTTTACAAAGGAAAAGACAGCGACAAAGGTCAGACAGACCTCGAGGCAGGAGCAGAAGTCGTTCCCCCGTTAGTAGGAGGAGGTCCCCCTTGCGATCCCCGCCCCCTCCGAGACAGAGAGCCAGAGACTACTACGAGAGGAGGTCTAGGGACGGGAGTCCCCGTGGTGGGGGGGGGCGTGGCATGACAGCGGCCCGGGCAGAGGCAGGGACTCATGGGACGACTCTCGCGGAAGATATAGAGACCACAGATAGTGAGCACAAGTGCATACACAATATTGGCTTGGAATTCCCATTCACCCTGTACATGTGTATATAAAATTATTGGCCCCACATGTATAATATTATGGATCTGTATATTCGCTTCAATCCTGCATGGTTCTTCACAATTTACAAGTCCATTGGACCAAAAGTGGCATTAAGTTCTGAAATGTGTCATCTTACAGGAAATTTGATATTTAAGTACAGGGCCGTAGTGTATAGGATGACTTTAATGGAAATTATGCCCTGTCCCAGTGTTATATGAAGTATTGTTTTTATAAAACAAAAAGAATGCTCAATAGCAAGAGCGTGACAGAAAAATAATTGTAGATTACATAAATTATATATAATACTTAAAGCTAATGAACTTCCTAGGAATACATCACTGGTAACGTCTTACTACATTTCTATAGTCTCGTGGGCCAGACTTTGCTCTGAGGACCAAATTATTTTTGGTCAGCCATACATGGAACTTGGTTTTCATTGCCTTGGGCTAAATTTGCATTAGCCTGCTGTCCATGCAGACAAGCTACTGGCCCTTATGCACGCTTTTACGTCAAATCCACAGCTTACTTCATTTTACGGCCTGCCTAGCTAAGCTAGTTTGCTTCTTGGACTTCGGTGGGCTCCAAATAAAAGAAATACAAAATTTTAATTAACGAGCACCAAGGACCTTAGGACAAGGAAAACGGGCCGATCGATACTTGAGAGGAATACTCAGGAACAGTAAGGTATGCGAGCAGACGGTGGCTTTTATAAAGTAGTTATAATAATATGGAGTAAGAAATGTATACATCTTTTGTGCAGCGTACATGCACATTCCAAGGGATAGCCACTCTTCCATACGGCCCTTAGAAACGTTTAGAACAGGATCTATCTACAAAGTGTCCTTGATCGTTTGATAGTTATTTTTTTAAATAGCAACTTTGTAGCCCCACCTCCTTAGATTCTTATGATTGTTGATCCATAATTGTGTTGCTGGGAATTTCTCCTGATCCCTTGATCATCCCTTTTGATCGCTTTATTCCATTTTGATTCCGTTTGCAAACATTTCTGCAAGCGATAAATAAAAGATTGTACCCCTTGTATTCGTAACTCCAGTGTATGTGTTTTAAAACTATCCATGCACATGACAGTACTGAAGAGGTTTTAGGACCATTATTGAATTTTGTTCTACAGCTAAATAATGGAGAGAGGCCACGCCCAGGGGGCGGGGTCTCAGGGGAGGACCCTGCGTGACCGGCTGAGCCAGTGGGACTCCAGGCTGGCTCCTCTCTCTGACCAGCAGAAGGACGGCTTCATGGAGCTCAGCACTGCAGCCTCCTTCAGACCTCTGCCCACCGAGGTGGGTGGGGCCTAGCCTCGTTCCCAGCTCCACAATCAAGGCTAAGGATCGCTTACAGTATCCCGCCACGAAAAGTGGGTCTGGTACATTAACCTGCTGGAATGCAGGCTGGCTCGATAGTTGTCCACTAATCGTATAGTGAAAAGATTTTAGCCTCGTACCCAGGCCACATGTTGGGTATGAGGCTAAGTGAGACTTGTACCGCTTCAGCTGTGTAATCTTTACTGCACATCTGATTATATTCAACACTTACTTACATGTAGTTATGGTTAATTGTCACGTCGCGTTTAACATTCCTGAGCCTCATGGCGAGATACTGCAAGCGATCCATAGCCTTGAATGTGGGGCTGGGAACGAGACTAATCTTGCGAGCCGAACCCTGTTCTGCACAGAGGGAAGTGGTCTGGAGATTGCCATACTGCCATTCGTCTCGCCGTAGAATTCATTCTACAGTCACATTATGTTAGCGCTAGCGTGGGATAACTACTTGTTAGCTTATTAAAGCTGCGTAGTGGAGCGTGGGAACGTGGCTAACCGGTACTGGCTACAGGGAAGCTTACAAAAACAGCTGGAGACGCTGGAGTATTCACACTCACTACTGACACACGCACTAGCTTAGCTAGCTCGATTCCTGGCTGGACCGGCCAGGTTTCTTCATTTTCCTTCTCTATCAAGAAGGGTGTGTACGTACATACACTGTACATGTAGCTCTATCCTCAATCAGAAAACTACTCTCCTCCAGTTTAAATATTTTCTTTTGTACCCCTACCCCCTCCACCCCCTCCCCCTCCCTCGCCCTCTCCCCCCTCCCCTTCCCCCTCCCCCCTCTCTCCTCCCTTCCCCCCTCCCCACTCCCTCCTCCCCCTTCCCCCTCCACCCCACCCCTCTCTGCAGGTTCCACTGGGGGAGGAGATGGGACAGCACCTGAGGCAGGAGGTAGCCGCCGAGCTTCAGCCAGAGGCCGGCCCTCGGGGGGACAGCCTCACCTCACAGCTGGACAAAATCGAGAACTCACAGCAGGTATAGTGACCTGCCGTACACTCTAAAGCACAAGTACTGGTACATGTACTTCTATTCAGAGATTGTGCGTTTTCGTGGTATGGATTACATGGGGTAGTTACAGGGTACTTTCAACGAGGTAAAAAAATACGGTAGTACATCAGCGTGGACATTACAACTTCAGCTTTGGTCTTGACAGTCAGTTTCTCGTTTTCTGTACTTTGATCACTGTAGCGCTATCCTTACATGTACATCTTAGCGGTTTTCTTCCACTAGGACCCAGCCAATTCCAACTGTAATGGCTCTCTCATTGGCAGCAAAGAAGTATGCAAAGCCTTTAATTCATATTGTAAATTGGGAGCAATTGTTATAAAATCTGCATAATTAACAGAATTTGTTACTGCTGGTTTGATCATTGACAATATTCTCACAAGTGTGAATTGACATTATACGTGTGTTTCTCCCCGGCTGCAGTTCCTGGCCTGGTTCGATGAGGTGGAGACTCAGGTGCAAGCTGAGCAGGAGAGGTGCTACAGGTGAGCTGATCGACCCCATTCCCATACCAGCTTCTGAGTCTCCTTCCTGTGTGACGTATTTTCAGACTGAGTCCCAGCCTGTGCCTTTCTCTGGGGAGTAGGTCAGTCATATATGTTCCTGACCCAAACAGCATCAACCCACTACCCTGGGAGGTACTAATCAGCTGAGAATAAGTCTACATGTACAGCTGGGTCCCGCGTTTTCTTTACTCTCTCAGAAAGCTTATCATCTCGGAAGAGTTTGCAATGTACACACACACACACACACACTGTGACATCTTGCCTCAGCCCTTCGAAGCTTCAGGCATTTAACCATCTCATCAGTTGATTTTTGCTTCCATAAGATCAAGATGAATATGAAATATATTATGGAGATTTTATACTAGGCGTTAATAGGCTTTTGTATACTTTCTTTCCAACATATGGTGGCAACACCGGTAAGAGGGTTAAGGAATCTTTTTCAAATACATGTACATGTAGCAAAAAAACCTGATAAATGATCACTCCAATATACAAATGGAAACTTATCTTCTAACAAGTGAAGCTCCGTAACAAAAGGATACAACATATCATCATTGTAGTAGGATAGGATGTGACAAACTACATGTATGTGTGTATTAGAAAGTGTAATGTGATAGCTACGTACATGCGTCTGGTTTATGGCATACACTTTTGTACAAGTAAGTAGAAAATTGAATCGTGAAAAAGTGATGGACCTAGAATATTATAAAACAACTGCAGGGACGTACTAGAATACGCTTGAAAGTCCATCGATGACATGGTCAGCAACCTGTCTTGCAATGGCAGTAACGTCATGAAGATTGATGTTAATATCCAGCTCAACGTTATTTCCAACAAGGCATCCACGCACCGTACCGGCAAAGCTTCCTCCAGCAGCCACACTCAGTGAGACATCAAAACTTATCTCCTTGAGATTAACTACGCCTCCCAATCCAAATCGAGCAATCTGATTGGCTGCCTCGGCTCCCACTCGGTACGTTTGCTCGATAGCCTCGAGAGCGAGCACCGCAGCGTCAAACGGAATCTTGGCGGCATTAACGGCTCCTTTTGCGACTTCGAGAGCCAGAATGGCGGCGTCAAGTACGACTCTACTTTGATCAACTACAACTTCTGCTGCTCTTAGAGCCAAAGTGAGCGTTTCCCGTAGTGCAATACAACCAGCTCTTTCAGCTTCACAAACGAGATTTGGAGCACGGAAACAGCAAGAAGAGAACGTCGGTCGAATGAGTACACATCTTCCCCACACCGTGGCTACACAGGTGGTGCCACAAGGTGCTGGAACACATACTATAGAGGAGGAGAGTAAAGTGTTGTAATGTAGTATTTGCTACACAACTTTTAGCCCTTATTCTCAGGCTCCACTCCACTTTTTGCTCCCACACTGTTTAAGAAGCTGGGGTGGAGGCTGGGAATGAGGCAGCTAGCATTTGTACAGCTATGTATTCATAGTAATGAAAGCAGTCCCGTATATTAAATTTTTGGTTGATATGTACGTTTGAAGCATTCAATACCGTAGTAAAACCACTAGAGCCATCAATGGATAGAACTCTGTTACAGTACACAACAAATGCTTAGTTTTAACAAATCACGCACCTCACTTCAAAAAATCAATTATCCAGTTATACAAATATTTTTAGTAAGCTCTTACCATCACGGCATGTTGGAGGGGTGCAAACTCCCCTTACATCTGCACGCGCTTTCTCCAGTTCTGCAACTGCATCGTCAAATTTTCGCTGGCACCTATCAAGTTCAGCTTGTGCTTCAGTGAGTTTGCGTGTTGCATCGTCGAGTACGGCCTTCTTCTCGTTAACCTCACGCTGTGCAGCATCGATTGCTCTGGTTGCTTGTTCTGATGACGACCGAAGGGCATCTTCAATGATTCCTTTCACTCGATTGCACAAATCACTCTTAAATGTTCCTCGAACTCTAAAACTTGCTGATTGGATGCTTCCATACGATGCGGTGATTTCAAGGCTTGCTTGAAAGAGACTAAGCATTCTCCCTTCAATACTCATTTGGTACTGGTTATTAGTTATTCGCAGTGCGGCCTCAACCGAGATACCGAGGACTGAGACATAGCCACTGGCCTCAATGTTCACATTTGGTGGAAGTAAACCAATACTAGCGTTCAGGTAAGGTCCTGTTGATGAGTCATCCCTGGAAGCATACATCGTCAGTAGGCCATTTGCAAGGTCCAAGGGAGGCAACAGCACGACTATCTTTATCCCACTAGGAAGACCTATAGTCACATCGACTGTCGCAGTGAGTCCCAGTATGTTGAACATGCCTTTCAATCGGTAGCCTAGTGGAATGCTGAGAGGAACGTGTGGCAGTTCTTTCCCCAAGAGAGAAAACGAAGACATGAAGCCTTCTGGGAACCCTGACTCAGCCAGCGGTCTGGGAAGGCTAATATTTACACAGAATAGTTCCAGCACTGATCTAAGAGTCAACTCATCGTGTATATCGACGTAATAATAGTTTTCCTGAGGCATGTCAGCATCTATGCCGACGAACCCTGCTGCTTGTATTTGGCGACATGAAGGCTTTCCTATTTTTACCTCACCACCTACGGCTAAACCACCAGGTAAGAAGGCTAACTCCGGTTTCAGAGCAACCAGTCCCTGAAGACTACAGATGCATAGCCAGTCTGCTCCGAAAGCTCGCTCCCAGCAACCAGTCATAGTCAGTTCTAGTACTACTCCTCTAGTACCCACACTGATAACACCGTTCAAAGTTATGTCCGGATCGCTAATCTGTAAGTTACCAAAGATACCAACCTGAATCTCAGGACCAAGCACTGTCACCCCAAATCCAGCGCTTTTCAGTGTAAAAAGCGAGCCAAGGCGAATATCCGACACTCCAGCCATTAAACTGAATGATCGTGTATTCGTTATTGTTCCCTGAAACATCAGTCTAGCATTCTGTCCGAGCAGGGTCTGTGCCACATTGCACTGGAGGTCTGAAGAGCAGTCAGTAGGCCACGTCATCGTAGCTTGGAGGGATATACCCTTGTTTATGGAAAACCCACTTAGCTGCTCCCCCTGCAGTGTGACTCCTGGAAGGGTGACTGGAGAAATCAAGATGGCCGCTTCTAGTCGCTGGTTAAAGATTGCAATTGACCGTAGATCTAATCCACTAATGGTTTTTACAAGATCGGCTAGATTCGTCGTACCCAGCTCAAATCCCTGAACCAGTGCTGTCTGTCCTCCTTGCTTGATCATTATCATGTAGATGTACGGGCCTTCGTAACCGTTTATAACTGGGGAGCCTGACATCTGGATCTGCTGTGGTCGTGAACCAAATGAGTACGAAACACCCATGTTCTTAATGCTGAAGTCAAAGAATCCCGAAGTCATTATGATGTCACTCAGTTCATCGGGAAATACAGCTGCTCCGAAATCTTCAATGATGTCAGTTACGTGAAGCTCAAGGATTTGGCTGGATAAGATATAGCGATTTGTACTGCTGTCTCCTTTAATCTGTACTTCAAACATCTCCGTGCCGATTTCTAAATGTCCGCTAGCTTCAACTGAGATACTTCGTGGAGCCTTTAGCATTGCATGCACACTTACGACCACGTTTCGTATTTTGAGGAGACCATCGAAGTATGACAAAGTATTGGGAAAGCTTGCATCGATGCGGAGTTCCCTCGTAGATGTATTGATCGAAAAGCGCATTATGTTGAGGTTAAGTACATTGCTTATTCCAGGAGGTAGTGGTACTGAGTCGAGATTTACCCCCACCTGAGATAGCAGTGAACGCAGACTCACCGATCGTCCCAGTAACACCTCAAATGAAAACCTGCTGTTGGAATAGGACATCTTCACAGGGGCATTATTCATTGCACTCAAATGGAAGTAGGCTGTGACTCCTCCCTGTATGTAGCCATTGCTGAGTTGGAGCAGGGACCCGGCCTCAAAAACCCGAAGTAAGCTGGCGCTACTGATGTCAGCTGTAGAAGCGGTCACTGCCATGGTTGGCACTACTATGGAGCCTAGGAATGGAACACCTGAGATATCAGCCCCCGTGAAATTTCGGATGAGGTCAGCAAACCTAAAGCTGGAGAATTCTGCGGCAAATGCACCGGCATACTTCGCCCCCGAATTACTTACACCTTTTTGCAAAATTATATGCACTACGTTGTTTCGACCATGTTTTCCACTTATAGAGAAGGTTGCACTTCCACTGGTATATGTGTCTATTGCGCCAGTCACTTCTACATCTCTAAAGCTTACTGAGCTTACTGGAAGGGAAAGTCGTTTACCGGTGAGAGCCTCGATCATATCTTCGAAATTCAGACTGATCGTACCTTGAGGACCTCCTCTAACAAGCAATTGGCTGGTTTCAAGGTTATCCTCAATGGTAAAGTGTCCATTCACGTTACCGATGCCCCAGTTTGCTGTGATCATGAAGAACTGAACACCAACGGGAGATAGAGTGGCATTGAGTGTGATGGAGACATTGCTTAGCTCAAGGATGCCAGGTAGAATGGTAAGGGTGTCTATGGCTCGGGTTGTGATGTGCAACTCAGTGCTGCTGCATGTGTATTGAATAGTTTCCACTGGAGTTTGGTTGAATGGGGCTCCAATTCCAGACGAGGCGGGGAAAAGTTCGGAAATGTATAGTGTTTGATCAGTTGGAACAGTTCCCGTAAGAACTCCTATGTTATGAGAAAGAATAACTGTGACTAAAATTTCATGGTCACGAGGAATTATCATAAATTATTAATTTCAGAACATTATATACTTGAGACCTACAGTATTACATTATACAATGTCGTTTAAAAGGAACATGCAAATTCAAAAACAATTTGCAAATTTTGTACCCGCTATAGTTATTGATTTTGAGGTGTCTGCTAGGCAAGCATTGCGTATTTGTATTCCCACACAATCTTGTAAAGACAATTATATACAAGGTGCAAGAAAACCGTACCTCCTGAGGATTGGGATCTCATAAAACCACTCTCTTTTGACCTACAGACACTAAGTGGCATCCCCTATTTATGCATGTCTTTTGCTTTTGTAATTGTACCTACAATCAGAATAATACTACCATGTGTGTAGATGTGAATGATTGGGTTCTTGCTAGTTATATAGGTTGTCTCAACAACACAACTTCACTACTGCCCTCTGGTAGGCACCCTAATTATAATTGGTTGTTATTTGTTTCAAGATTGGCTGTTATTAGATTCATGTACATGGGGTATTTTACGCAAAAACACTAATACTTATCTAATGACACAATGACACAAAAACACTAATACTTATCTAATGACACAAATAATGTATGGTGTAAAGTCCTTCCAGTCATGAAAGGCAATTAGCGTTACATGCATACTTCAAAAGGTATCAATTGTGACTATGTTTAAGACAGGAGTTACCCACCTTCAGTCTCTGACAGGTTAAGCTTCCCACTTTGCGCATGTCCTCTGAGTGTAGTGGTCATATAGTCACACAATGTGGGCTGGGTTTGTCGTTTCTTCCTGCCACCAATATAGCCTCCCGAGAGATATCTTAGCCAACGCTAAAAAAGGGAGAAAAAGGGAGATGAAGTGTATCAGATTAAACTTCATGACATGGCTAGACAGCTAGCAGGAATTTGTATAGAAAGTACGTACATGCATGCTTAATCTTTCACTGGCTTCCCTCTCGATACTGACACAACACAGCTATAGCTCTAGACACAATATATAGCCTCTCTCCTAACCCTGACCCTAGCCCTAACCTTTACCCTAACCCTAACCCCGACCTTTGTCCTAGCCCTTGCTTAACCCTATAACAATCCCTAACCCTAATTCATGCATGAATATACTTACACAAAGTGCACTTGCAATGGAATTCCCTGGATCTCCTAAGTAGGAATAAAATTCAAGGTTTAATTTAAAGTGCATAGTATTATTGCCTACCTATATAGCTTCTAGAAGCTAGACTAAGTATTGCCTCACTCCCTCAAATAGATAGCCTCTTTCCTGCAAGCAACAGGAACTGTTCGGAGGAAAGGGGCTATCAAATAGGTGCTATGCCAGTAGAACACTACTTTGTACATGTTGTATCTTCCAAAGCCATCTTCTGAAAACTACATCGTGTGTGGAATTTGTGTTTAGATATCTAATGTTTGTGTCACTGTGTTCAAAGCGCTGTATCTTGGAACTTACATGTATGCTAAGGGCGGGGCACGAGGCTAGGCTCACATACACTTTGTAAGTGCAGAAGTTATTGATGCATGTAACTACACATTGCATATCACCCCCGCCCATAACGGAAGTTCAGTAATATAAAAGCTTGAATGTAGTGATGCTATCGAAATTGGTGACAGAGATGTATTTGATTTGTACACTGACTGCCACGTGTGTGAAATATTGCTCTACACATTGTACCGCACATTTTGTATTGTTAATGTGGCTGACTCACTCATTTGATAAAACTGCAACCGCTCTGTATTCCTGAGGTGGAAAGTCCACCCTCCGTAGTACGCAGCATTCTCATCCTCGCAGAAGTATGGCTGGCGATGCATTCCATAGAAGAGTGCACTGTCATCGTAGATAGTTAGTTGTACGTGAGGAAACCGCTCGTGTAGACCATTGAGATAACCATCGGGATCAGGATAGACCAGAGGATTTCTGTTGACATCCTTCATTATGCGATGAAGCAGCTCGTAGTGGCGCTGATACTGTATGTTGTATCGTCTGATAGCAGCTCTTCCCAGTTCTTCCCTTTCCCCTGCTTCTCGTTCATCCTGACAGTTGTGGGTATTAACATGTATGATCAATGGCTGGGTGTTTGGGTTACGATCGTGGGCAATCCATATTTCACAGCCAGTCAGTTGAGAAGTGAAGAACCACTCTCCAAATGCAGCGTGGCTTAACTGCATGAACGTCCCACGGTTTGGTGCCCAGGGCAGAAAATGTATTTCTTGCAGTGTCTGTGGATCAATTTCCACAAGGTTTTGTGGATTGTCATGCACATACAGGTCATTGGAAGTACGGCCCTTTGCGACTTGTAAGGCAGTTGTTTGCTCAAACTCAATTGTAGTTCTTCTTTCGATACCACCATCGCGATACACTGCATCTGGATGGACTGCATTGACAATTCTCAGATGTGGTGCCGTCTTGAGAAAAGATTGGAGTTGCTGTGGTGTAGAAGTGATTAGCAGTAACTACCTCTTCTATACCAGCTCACCATTGGTTTGCTATTACAGAGGAAATTATGAGGCAGAAATTCTGAAAGTACATTTAACACTTCATACCAGAAAAGTACTAACACATATTATTCCATTTATAGCAGACGATCAATATATTAACTATCTATACTTGACATTAGAGTGTGATTAACATCAAGTGCCCAGTAATTGTTCATAAATTTTCTAATATCTGGTACCGTAGACCGTGTTTAATTGCACAAATTGTGAATTGGCAAAATTCATACCCAGGTTGCAACAACTTTAGTACGTCATCTAAGTTCTTAGTGAAATTTCCTGACATCTGGTACCATAAACTGTATTTAATTGTGAGAATATACGAATTGTGAATTGCAAAATTACTACCCAAGTTGCAACAATTTTAGTATCGTAACGTCATCTAAGTTCTCAGTGAGCTAGATTTATATTGCAATGTAAAATATACACATTAGATTGTCTTACCACTCCATTGGAAGTGGAGCTCAAGAGTATAAAGCTCAGAGCAGCAGACAGAACAACCAAGTGAAACAACTTCATGATTACTCTACACGGAAAAAAGAAACACGTATTTAAATAATATACGAATTGTGAATTGCAAAATTACTACCCAAGTTGCAACAATTTTAGTACCGTAACGTCAGTAGTATTTGGCTTACAATAGCTGCTCATTTCACATTAATAATTATACATTAAGAAAAAATAGTACATTCCTCAAAGACAGCAATATGCAACTCACTGCGAACTTGGTTGGTGGCTCTTCAGAAGTACTGCAGACTTCTTGTAGATGCCGAGACGTCACTGAACGAAACAGGACTTTGGGGAACGCTCAGTAGAAGAGTAATATTTGGGCAGTAGGGCATTCACCCATTCACAACTGTTAGATGTTTGTGCAAGTGAGCGCTTTTTATTTCAAAGGCACGATGAGGAAATTGACTCACAATTTTGAATTGTGGTTGTTGATGCTTGAGTATTACACAATTTTTTTCATTTTGGTGTTACCTGTGGACAATATTCAAGGAAGGTCTCATGAACTTGGGTAAAATGGCAATGGATTGGGTAATTCCCAATAGTGACCTTTTCCTTTCTATGGTGTAGACACTTCTCCTGATGGCAATGTTTATCCTTCATGATGTCACTGTGCTGTTACCTGTGGAGAATATTCATGGAAGGACTCATGAATTTAGGTACTACATAAAGGATGGGTAATTGATTAACCTTTTCCTTTCGAAAATTCTATAGTCTAGACACTCCAGAGTCCTGATAGCAGTGTTTATCTTTCATGATGTCACTATACATCATCCAGTAGATTTTGGATGATGTAAGTTGTTGAAGAATGTAAGTCTATAGATGGGAATCCCCTTTCTAGCCTGGCATACACATTGGCAAGGGTGTTTATTGTATTATTGCAGAAGAAATTCAATCCATAGATGGAAGCTAGTACAAACTGCTCATCTGGCTTTCATGCACATGTCAGTACGTGTCTGTGGACAACAACCCTTGTTAAAGTCACGCACTAACTCCGACAGGTTTGAATTCATGGCTCTGGATAATCATAAGCTCAACCAATGCTGCAATGCAGCGAAACTAGGCCTGTACTAAAGTAATGCCTTTTGTGTTTCTGTGAGCTGTATATGTCATACTACTATAATACATAAGGTAGCACTATCCTAAGTGTTGTTGTATGTCATACTACTATAATACATAAGGTAGCACTATCCCAAGAGCTGTTGTATGTCATACTACTATAATACATAAGGTAGCACTATCCTAAGAGTTGTTGTATGTCATACTACTATAATACATAAGGTAACACTATCCTAAGAGTTGTTGTTCTTCTGTATGACTGGTTGCATGTACATATACCAAAGTGTAATACTCATTTAGTTGCAGCCGTAAGCGCTTATGCCATTGACTGCGCACCCACATACGTACGCAGGCTAAGCTTGTAAGATCTCCAGTCAGAGGACTAGAGCACGAACAACTAGATATTTCACCATCCTTATCACCATATAATTCCTAGTTTCCCTGATTAATAGTACAAGACTCTAAACATCCCAATTCTCGCACCCTAAATAAAGCCTGCTTGTATATATACGTTCTAAAAATTATCAAGTGTATTAAACTCTTTAAAACTCCCCCCCCCCCCCCACCAACAGATTATCTAATTCTCTCATGAAGGTACTTTAATGCTATCATATACAGGTCACTCTCATACAGAGCACATGTACGTACTACACTCTCTCGCATTCATCCCCACACGTACTTGCATGCTTATGTATGAATTTTGATGAAAGTACCTAAATGAGCAAATTCATAACAGGGTCGACACAGTGAAACTGACGCCACCACCTGTTTACAATGTTGATGCTCATACATGTTTGTGGGTCATGACTGCATGTGTGTCATGTGTGGATGTATGTATGTGGAGGTCGCGTACTGGCTTAGGAAATTTACCTCAATGAGCAAATTTATAACAGGACACAATTAAATCGAAATACATTGAATGAGAATTATGACATGATAAGCGTGAGTTAAGTAGCTGTACATGTATCGAATTTTGCTGGTACTTTAACCCCTCTATCCAGACCAACACTGCTATTTTTACTGTAAAGACCTAAGTGTCATTGTTTTTGCTAGCATTTAATTGGGGTATATCATTCTAGTAATGCATACTTGTCATTTGGTTTGAACAGTGTAGACTTGGCCTACATGTACATAGACAAACTCAAAGAATGATCTTGGAATGTCATGAAGGGCAGTGGAATTGATTTATATTGGGCCAAATTCTTGCAAAAGCCTTGCTCCACAATATCACAACGTATGTTATGACATTTCTATCATTCTCCCCCCTCCTCCCCTTCCTCCTCTCTCCTCCCCTCCACTACCCTCCTCCCTCCCCCTTCCTCCCCCTTCCCCCTCCTCCTCTCTCCTCCCCTTCTCCTTCCTTCTCCCCTCCCCCTCCCCTCCTCTTCCCTCCTCCCCTTCCCTACCCCCCTCCCCCTCCTTCCCTCCTTTCTCCCTCCCCCCTCCTCCCCTCCCTCCTCCCCTCCTCCCCTCCTCCTCCCTCCTCCCCTCTCCTCCCCTCTCCTCACAGGGTGTACAGCAGCCAGCTGGGTGACTACTGTGGGCAGTGTGGAGCCATGCTGTCGGAGGTGGAACGAGCTCTGGACTACCTGCGACAGATGAGGGAGAAGCACCACTTTGTGTCCCACAAGACCGGGGCGCTGCACCAGGCCTGCGAGCAGCTCATGGAGGACCAGGTCAGTGGGCGTGTTCCGGTGCGAGACAGCGAGGATTGGATACGTGTGTAATAGCAAAGTGTCAGCATTATATTATGGTAGCCTGCCTGCTAGACTGCCAGGCTCAGCGATGCCAATAATGTCGACCTATTTGTATCAGAATCTCGGCTAACATTTATGCAGTTGAACCCCTTTTTAAAGGACACCCCTGAAATGTACTCCTCTGTATCAAGGTCATTTGCTATGTCCTAAATATGCTTCCTTAATATGAATTTACCCCTGAAATGAGGACAGCTCTCTATACGGGACACTTCACCAGGTCCCCAATGTGTCCACATTAGAGGGGTTCCACTGTATATCCATCTGAATTTCAAAATCTGTTTGTTTATTTGTCACGCTTTCCTGGTCCCGGGATGCAAGCCACGTATTCAAAATGGCCCCTTTAATTCATCGATGCCGTCTTCAAACTCATCTTGGATGGTTTATTACCTCGACCTATTATCAGATCTCAGATTGTTACTTTTTTTAAAGGAGTACATGTGTACATTTATATATGAAAACAAGGGTTTCCTAATCAACCCCCCCCCCCCCCCCCCCCTAAAAAAATAACCCCGAGACCTGAGGCCTGATTAGTGTAGCTGAGCAAAACTGCTGTTGCTGCTGGTTGTTGCATGCTATGTGCTACTGATAAGCCTGGGCCCAAATAGGAGGAAACAGCTGTCTGCAGTTACATGAGCCAGCTCTCCAATTATTTTCAGTTTCCATACTCCCACTATTGCAAATCATATTCCTGGAGGCTGATTTAAACTAGATGATGTAATTATGTGTGCATGGATGGATGAAGACTTACATGTAAGTCTGTAGCTAATACCGTAATGTATTCTACCCTACTGGGCAGTAGAGCCTGGGAACGAGGCTATTCTACAATGGAAATGCTGCATGGCAAAACTTCTGCATTGAGAAGATCAGAGGCTTTAAATTGCTATTTCACATCTCCGTCTTCTCACACACACACACACACACACACACACACATACACACACACACACACATGCACACGCACACGCACACGCACACACGCACACACGCGCACATGCACACACACACACACACACACACACACACACACACACACACACACACACACATACACACACACGCATGCACGCACACACATACACACACACACACACACACACACACACACACACACACACGCACACACACACACACACACACACACACACACACACACACACACACACACACACACACACACACATACACACACATACACAGACAAAGCTAGTGAATGTTGCTGAAAGTCTGAGCATCAAACTCTCCTACTTTGATGAGCTGGAGCGGATGGGTGCTAGGTTGAGCTCTGCCGCCCTGTCTGTCACTGGAGAGTCCTTCATCGCCATGCTGACCCGCCTGGATGAGTGCATTAGCTTCATCGAACAGAACGTAAGGTTGAATTAGGCTCGTGAAGATTCGTAAACTAGCAACAGTGTTGCACACTAGTACAATGCCTATACGAGTTCACTGAACCATGATATTGTAGGCGGGGTTTTGATTGTGTAGTAAAAACTACATTTCGAGGTTTTGAAAGTAGTTTACCTTTGCATTGTCTGTGTTCCCCTCTCCCTCCTCTCTCCCCTCCCCTCCCCTCCCCTCCCCTCCCCTCCCCTCCCCTCCCCTCCCCTCCCCTCCCCTCCCCTCCCCTCCCCTCCCCTCCCCTCCCCTCCCCCCTCCCCTCCCCTCCCCTCCCCTACCCTCCTCCCTCTTCACAGTCTCAGTTCAAGGAATCTCAGGTGTACCTAGCTCGATTCCAACAGCACCAGTCACGTGCCCTGGGTCTGGTGAAGCAGCATGTAGTCAATACAATCAAGAGCACTACTCGCAGTGTGGTGACAAAGCAGGTGATGCAGAGCATGTGAGCCAGTTTCACCTGCATGGGCTGGGCGGATTATATGCTCACAAAATTCCCTATACTTCTATTCCCCTATTCTCACACACTTACCCTATTATTCCCAGGCGATTCCCTATTATTCTTGCATCATTCCCACTAAAATCAAAATCATTTTCATGTATTGCACTTTCTCCGGTCGCTGACTGGCTTGTGATGTTATTAAGCAGACCTTGTTGGAATAATATTAATTTGCATGCTGTAGACCAGCCATTCTTCCATCGGATCCGCTGCTAGACACCATCAACAACCCATGTAGAGTTTGTGGTGGGCGAGGTCTACTCTGAATATGCAAAACTTGCTTTATCCCCTCCTCAGGTTATTATTCCCGCATTATTCTCAATAGTTCTTCCCGCCTATTATTCCCAGAGTTATGTTGCATAATACGTCCCAACCAAGTTCATCATTTCTCTCTCTTACAGGGTACTGTGGAGGGTCTGTCGGAGAGCAACTATGCCCACTACTATGGGAAGTTTAGGACAAACGCTCCAAAAATAAAGGTGAGAGTCAGTTCCTGGCTATTTCTAAGCAGAAAATTTTCACTTGTAAAAATATTCCTCTGTCAATTTTTTGGCGGTTTTATTTTGATTGCTTTTGACATACCGAAAGTGTGGCTTCATTTGATCTTATTATTTGACATAGAAAATAATTGTTACTTTTTATTTTTCGTTAGCATGAGGTACCGACATAAATTTACTGACAACAAATTTTCTAGTCTACGATCTTTTCCCAGGCCAAGGGTTTTGGGAGTGAGTCTACCAGCCTTCATCATCAGGGGTTGGGAATGAGACTACAAGCTATCATCATGGGTTGGGAATGAATTTATTCATGCAGGTACATGTATGCACATGCGGGATGCTTTAGTGACATGTGTACAGGAAACATCTGAAATTGAAAGCATTCTTCCTTCTTGTGTCCCCACACATGCAGGCTCTGATGCAGGAAATAGAACAGAGAGCAGAGAAGACCACTGAGTGAGTGTGTTCTCACCATCTGCATGGGCTGTGTTACATGTTATGGCATGGGCTGTGTTCCATGTTATGGCATGGGCTCTGTTCCATGTTATGGCATGGGCTGTGTTCCATGTTATAGCATGGGCTGTGCTCCATGTTATGACATGGGCTGTGTTCCATGTTATGGCATGGGCTCTGTTCCATGTTATGACATGGGCTCTGTTCCATGTTATGGCATGGGCTCTGTTCCATGTTATGGCATGGGCTCTGTTCCATGTAATGGTATGGGCTGTGTTCCATGTTATGACATGCGTGCTGTTCCATGTTATGCCATGGGCTCTGTTCCACGCTATGGCATGGGCTGTGTTCCATGTTATGGCACAGGCACTGTTCCATGTTATGGCACAGACACTGTTCCATGTTATGGCATGTGTGCTGTTCCATGTTATGGCATGGGCTGTTCCATGCTATCAGCATGGGCACTATTCCATGCTATGGCATGGGCACTGCTCATTGCTATATTATGGGGGTATAAACAATCCTAAGAGAGTGACCTCTGATAAACACTTCTACTAACCTAGCCTCGCCCCAGGCCTGCGACTTTTTCATGTAATGGTGCAGGCCTGGGAACGAGGCTACTACTAACCTACAACGTGTGTATACCTCAGCTCTAGAGATTGAGTATACAGTACGTTTATACATGTACATGCACATATACATGTAGCTGCTTGATTTTTCTCACAACATCCTCCTCCAATCCCCCCTCCCCCCTACCCTTACCCCTCCCCCTCCCCCCTCCCCCTCCCCTCCCCCTCCCCCCTCCCCCCTCCCCCCTCCTCCCCTCCCCCCTCCCCCCTCAGGTTCCACACCCTGCTCCAGGACTGTCACCAGTGCTACGTCTCCCAGCGTGGCCTCCTGCTCACTCCCTCTGTCACGGCCGGCATCGAGGAGCTGAGGAAGAGGCACGGGGCTGACCAGTGTGGCCTGGTGAGTATGGAAGATTCAGCTCAGTGGTAGACTCGTCTTAGAAACTGTTTAAAGTATGGTTGTCTATTAGAGTGTGTTTCCCGAAACATTTCTGGAAATAAAACCCTGACCCTGGTCCTAACCCAACCCTTTGCCATCCCATCTATTCAAGCATGAGATACTATGCGTTTTCAGGCCTTACTCCTAGCTCAGCTTTTGTGCGAAACAAGTCTGACATTTCATGTATAAAAAATAAGCCGGGAACCTTTCTCGTACAATACACACAACTCAGTTCAAGCCAAGCTAACTGCAGCTGTAGAACTACAAATTATAGTATCTATGCGACAATAGGCATTCTGCAGAAACTGATAAGCAATCCAGCCCAGTAATGTAAAAGTGCTGACTGGGCATTTTCGTTATGCACTTCCAGTTAGTAGCTATACCTCATGAAAAGTTTTATGGCTGCCTAGCTACTAAGTTTTCGCCCTCTAGGCAAGAGACAGTAATCTTGTGTGTGCCTGCACTTGATTATGTAACTCTGTATAAGGTTATAGGAAAAGGGTCCAGATTTCTATCAATTTTCATTTTCATTTGAGAGGGCTATCAAAGGGGCACAGATTATGTATGTGAAAGTTCATACAGCTAGGAGTACCATATGGCATAGGTCATGCAAGTAACTGTCAACAGAATTCATGAAAGTGCAGTGACTGTAGCTATGATGTTTGAATTTGGCAAAGGTGCATGAGAGGAGCAAAATAGGCCAGCTACAGTTGATGCAGAGATTGCCAAATGCACGAAAGGCATCATTTGACTACCACTAAAAACAGGCTAGCAAAGAGCCACCCATTACTAGCTACAAACAGCAAACACTCCCAGCAAACTTATACAGTATTACATAATCAAGTGCATGCACTCAAGGTTTCAGTGGTGCTCCACCATCATTTTCTTTTGATGTGGTTGAAAGAATGTCATTAAACCACAGCTATACTTTGATCTCTGAGAAAGCATCGCTCTGGCTAGAACACTAACAAGTCTGATATTTTATGTCTGAAAAACCAGCCGGGAACCTTTCCCGTACAATACAATGATATAACTCAGCTCAGGCCAAGCTAACTGCAGCTGTAGACCTACAAATTATAGTAACTATGCTACAATAGTCATCCTGCAGAAACTGTACAGTGAAATTGCTGACTTGGCAATTTCGTCGTGCACTTCCAGTTAGTAGCTATACGTCACAAAAAGCTTTACGGCTGCCGACCAAGTTTTCGCCATCTACATGTAGACACTACGGAAACCTCGAGTGCATGTACTTGGTTATGTAACACTGTGTAAGTTTACAGGAAAAGGGTCCAGATTTCTGTCAATTTTCATTTCATTTAAGTGGGCTTATCTATATGAAGCTCATACAGCCAGGAAGTACCATATGCCCAGGTCATGCAAGTAACTGTCAACAGAGTGCACTAGTGACTGTAGCTATGATTTTTGAATTTGGCAAAGTCACATGAAAGGAGCAAAATTAGCCAGCCAGCTACAGTTGATGCAGAGATTAGTAGTTTACTATGCTTTCTACGCACAATTTTTGAGCAAAAAAAAATGTCCGGTAGGGCTAATATTAGCCCTAGACTACACCTACAGCAGAGTTCATCCCCCCCATGGGAAATTCCCTACTTGGAGACAGAAACCTTGAGTGCATGCACTTGGTTGTGTAACTCTGTAAATGTTTACAGGAAAAGGGTCCAGATTTCTATCAATTGGCATTTTCATTATGCTAGTATTTTGAGTGGGCTATCAAAGGGACAAAGTTTATCTACATGAAAGTTCATACAGCCAGGAAATACAATAAATACAGGTCATGCAATTAACTGTCAACAGAATCCAGGTAGCTATAATTTTTGAAATTGGCAAAGGTGCATGAAAGGAGCAAAATATGCCAGCTACAGTTGATGCAGAGATTGCTAAATTCACAATAAGCGTCATTTGACTGCCACAGTTGGCTAGAACTAAAAACAGGCTAGCAAAGAGCCACCCACTACTAGCTACAAACGGCAAACACTCCCAGCAAATGTGCAAAACCCGAAAGACTGCTACACAGCTACCAGTCAGGCAAATAGGAACACAACAAAATTAGCCATAAACAGAGAATAGTAGTTTTCTATGCTTTCTGTGCATAATTTTTGAGCAATTAAAAAAAATGTCTTGTAGGGCTCATATTAGTCCTAGATTACGCCTACAGTAGAGTTACATGTATGAATATGTCATTTTTTACACATTAAATGGGGACACCATTTTCTTCCAGGGCCATCCCTACATATGGAGTACTGCCGTACTCTATCATAGAGAGAACCTTGGCTGTTAATATGCAGTATGTATAGCACTTGTGGTTCTGACAATGTACTAAATCTGTAGATCCCATTTTGTTCATGAAGACCATAGCGTTGTTGAGGGTGGGGAATTCCCTACTTGGAGACAGAACCCTTGAGTGCATGCACTTGGTTGTGCAACTCTGTATATGTTTACAGGAAGAGGGTCCAGATTTCTATCAATTTCCTTTTCACTTTGAGTGGGGCAAGGATTATATTAATATAATTCCCTACTTGGAGACAGAAACCTTGAGTGCATGCACTTGGTTGTGCAACTCTGTATATGTTTACAGGAAGAGGGTCCAGATTTCTATCAATTTCCTTTTCACTTTGAGTGGGGCAAGGGTTATATCAATATAATTCCCTACTTGGAGACAGAAACCTTGAGTGCATGCACTTGGTGGTGCAACTCTGTATAAGTTTACAGGAAAAGGGTCCAGATTTCTATCAATTGGCATTTTCATTATGCTAGTATTTTGAGTGGGCTATCAAAGGGGCAAAGTTTATCTACATGAGAGTTCATACAGCCAGGAAATACAATAAGTACAGGTCATGCAATTAACTGTCAACAGAATCCATGCAAGTGACTGTCTGCTATAATTTTTGAATTTGGCAAAGGTGCATGAAAGGAGCAAAATAGGCCAGCTACAGTTGATGCAGAGATTGGCAAATGCAGGAAAGGCATCATTTGACTGCCACAGTTGGCTAGGAAAAAAGACAGGCTAGCAAAGAGCCACCCACTACTAGCTACAAATGACAAACACTCCCAGCAAAATTAATATGCAAACACGAAAGACTGCTACACAGCTACTAGTCAAGCCTTGAGCCTAGCAGTGTTATTTGCAAATTTCCGCTTTTGTACAATGTTTCATTTGCCAGATATGCACGCTTAAAGATTGTTGTACATTTAAATGCCTTAATGTACATTACCATGGCAACCACTTTTTCCCACGCTTATAGCACTCAAAGGCGGCCACATACAGGGATCATTGCTATACCAATGTACATTAAATCAGTTAAAGGTCAGTTTGGGTGAGGGGTTAAACTCCTCGGCTTCGCCTCGGACTTTAAATTCCCCTCACCCAAACTGACCTTTAACTATTACATATTTGGTTCCTTGCTATTAAAGAATTTACTCTCCTAAGGAGTACTAAGTTATATCTCAAATTCAGGGATATATAAATATACTCCCCAATAGTGGGTGGATTTTGGAGAGGATGAACTTTTAGTTGTTCATGCAATTAGCCATTTCAGTAGCTTGCTAGTGTTTTAGTGATTCAGACTAAGTGCATAGTAAGTCTCATACTGCGTACCCTCCCACCCCCAGGTGCGGTCAGGGTGCAACTTCCTCTCACGAGTGTGCCAGGATGAGTATCAGCTCTTCTTTCACTTCTTCAGTGTCCCGAGCGGCCAGCTAAAGTGGGTTGTCTGGAGCAGCTATGTGCATGTACATGTAGCTCGAATAATATGTAGAAATTTGTGAGTAGTTACTTCCATTTCTGTGGGAAGAAACATGTCACTAATCGCTGTTATTGATTGCTGTAGGCGCATTTCACATAGCAATGGTTTTGCCGTGATATACAGTGAGCTAGGCATACAAAAACTTCCCTATAGCCTTCCTATAGCCTTTGGGCAGCAAATATTAACACTTTTTTTGCAACTTGCCGAGCCCATGCTTTTTTCAGGTGCACGAGGTTAGCGGTAGCCAGTAGAGCCTGGTATTTAAAGGCATGTGATCAACTTTCACTGTTGTTCATGGATAGGACTGATTCAAAAAACAGCTGACTTCCCTCTACTTTGCTGGAGAATTTGCTTTAGTAGTACTGGCAGTCTATATATGACAGCTGTGAAGTATAGATACACTGGTTTTACTCATTCTCTGAGAATTGTAACTTTGTTTGCCCACATTCTATAATTACCGCTTTAACTACTACCTATAGTCTTTGGCCTGTGTGCACGTGACTTGACTTACAAGGCCCTGTGGCTGATTTGCACACATGCATGCACACACACACACACACACACACACACACACACACACACACACACACACACACACACACACACACACACACACACACACACACACACACAGTGCTCTCCTGGAAAGCTTGTGCTACTCGCTGTATGACACACTCCGTCCTGTGATCATCCATATCAACCACATGGAGACTCTGGCAGAGGTTTGCAGCATTCTGAAGGTATGTGAGAGAATGAGTTCCTCCCTCACAAATAATCGTTATGCTCACACACTCATCCCTCACCCTACACACCTTCACACTCTCACAGACTCACTACACACAGTCGTTACCCTCACACACTCGCCCCTCACCTTACACACCTTCACACTCTCACAGACTCACCGTGCACTCACAAGCTCATCGAACCCATCATTGCTATACACGTTTATCCTACACCCGTAGATACTAGAGCACTCACAGTAAACTTGCATGTACGTACATGTATATATATGTACACATGTTCACTGTTGTATCTAGAGTGTGGGAACAAGGCCTAGGGAGAACATACTCAAGAGGTTGTATGAATATGGCTGTGAGTAGTAGAGAATGTATTGGAAGAGCCCTCAATGACATGTCATTAAATATGTATACTTCAGATTGAAATGCTTGAAGAAAGAGTACAGCAGAAAGGTACATCCGCAAAACCAGCTACGTGTTGTTAGTGTATGTTACAGTAATGCCCAAGTCGGTGTATCTTACTGTATATACTTGTATGTTAGGTGCATTCTGTGAATTGATACATGTATTTTTCATAAATAGTGTTGTGTGCATTATATAAATAGCACTGTGCAGTCTATAAACCTATAAATTGTGTGGCACTAACCCTATCCCTAATTCAAGCCCTAGCGCCATTCTTACACCTACATGTATTTCTAGCCCTAAGCCTAACCCTAGCCCAAGCCTAACCCTAGTCCTAAGAATAACCCTAGCCCAAGCCTAACCCTAGCCCAAGCCTAACCCTAGCCCAAGCCTAACCCTAAAACACTGTGAATTTACAAAATGTGCAGCACACGTACAATTTCTAAACTACAGTAGAACTGGTTTTAATTGCATAGTGAAATCATTACATTTCACATTTTGAACATAAATTGCACATTTTGTATTTACAAGCGCATATTATGTGTGTGCATACTGCATAACACATGATTGCGTTCCTATTATTGTGGGCTTAAAAAAGAAATTTGCATTCGCAATTATTGCTATTAAAACTGGTTCTACGGTGTGCAAATTTACAAAATGTGCAAATTTACCAAATGTGTCCAACATACACAAAGCATATTATATTATGCTCTTCGAGTCTGATAGTGTATATAGTCCAGTGACAGTGATGCGGTGGTCCCTGTACTGTGCAGGCCAGGAGCTGGCTGTGTTTGCAGTAGTGGTGAAACAGATGGTGCAGGATGTGCAGCAGAGACTGGTCTTCAGAGCACAGGTAGAGCCTCAGGGATACTGGACAGTTATGTAAAGGCAGTGACTTAGCTGAGAATCCCAGAAATTATTAAATGTAGTTTTTATAGTCACGTATGCAGGTGCATACATTTAGATAATAGGTATACGAGTTCAACATACTGCTATGCCTTGTGTACATGTACGTATACCACAATGTGTATTGTTAGGTAAGAATGGCATATTAGGTCCATTACAGTTAGATGGTAGGTACATGTATCTATGAAGTTATTCAGCACACTGTTGGTAATTGCAGTGGGTGGTCCAATTTTGGGAATATATTATAAAACCAGCATAGTGATAGTAAATGATATGATCGAAGGTCCAAGTACCATAGTGGTCTAATCGAAAACCAAGTACTGGAAATTGCATGAAATATGTACAAAGGTGAATTAAATGTGCATAGTATCCCTATAAAGTAGGGGTAGCTCCCAAAACACAGTATTCTCACATTTGGGAGGGGTAAGTTTAAATTTGTAGGTCAAACCACTCTGATTCAGCTGGTGGGTTGTAAGCGCATGATTGAAATACTTGCTGCTGCTTAAGTGTTTTCAGGTCGTGTTTTCACTTAACTCCAGAAGACTATTAATATTGAAGTTTCCTTGCGGCTCATGCGTGTCATATCGTAGTGATGACAATAATCAGATGATCAGGCCACTCTTGTACCCTACCTACATGTACCATGCGTGATAGGTTAAATTGCTAGGGTATACACAGAAATTGGCACAATGTCAGTCATCTCCTTCCCCCCCCCATTCTACTCTCCCAGCGCTACATTCAGTCAGACATCCGTGGCTACTCTCCTGCCCCAGGAGACCTAGCCTATCCCGACAAGCTCATTGTTGCAGCCCAGGCTACGCTGGAGGCTGAGACCGACCCAGACTCCGTCTTTGATAACAGTGGAACTGAGGTTAATTAACATGCGAGTAATTAGAATAATGTACGTGTATAGCAGCTGGTTTGTATGGCTACTCATTCAAGTCTCTGTAGGTGCATGCTCCATGGTCTAGGCAAGCATTGCGGTAACTAGAAACAGTAAAACTCAAATAACACACAGTATATATCACACTGACAACAATACAGTTGTACAGCATACATTTATACAAAAGACCTACATGAACAAACGGTATTGTAAGCATATTAGCAGCAACTAACACAACTAGGGGAAAATGAGGAGTTGAACCCAAACACATATTCTAGCCCATTAACAGTCTCAGCCATTACAGTGAATGAGCAGTCTGGTAGTAGAGATGGGGTTTAATACAGAGAGGCTCAGGGTGACCTGGAATCTCCTACCCATCATTTTTTGACGCTCAGTAACTGTTTGTGCTGTCATATGCAACTAAGTAGGCACATACCTTTGGTTGGCTTTTGATTGCAAAAGTCTTATAATTGTGAGTGCATTTCAAACACACAAACATTAGAACGCAATCATGCGTAACTCAATACACGTACGCATATAGCCTAATTATACACTATGAAAACACAATATGCATTCAAGACCTGACCTACAATATACAGTGGATACTCTCCATTGTGGACACCTTGGGGAACCGGTGGAGTGTACTGTATAGAGAAGTGACCTCATTTCAGGGGTAAATTTATATCAAGAAACCATATTTGGGACTTAGCGAAGTGTCCTTTATTCAGAGGTGTCGGGTGTCTTTTAAGTGAAATTCCACTGTAAAGTTATTTGATTTGATTTATAGTATCCTCAATTACAACCATGCACTCTGTTATTTATAAGCATGCATGTACATGTATGCCAACCACCCATACCACCACTGCTCTACCCAGGCCTCCCCAGACCCCCAGCAGCAGCCCCGCCTCCCTCACAAGGGCGGGGCCAGGAGGGGCCCTGCAGCGGTGGACATGCACGCCATGTGGTACCCCACGGTCCGGAGAACTCTCCTCTGTCTCTCCAAGCTCTACCGCTGCATCGAGGTGGCTTTTGATCCCTGAATTAATAATTGTATAGAAAGCACCTTGTAGTATAAGTGCAATCAACTGTATACTCCCCAAAAGGCATAAAGTCTGGAAAATACATGCACACTCCCGCTTTCTCGAGTCTGATTCCCAAGCTTCCATGTGGTAGGGGAGTGAAACCAGAAGGATGAGTTAGGGTTTACTAAAATGTATATGACCAGACCAGAATCGTTTTTGAATGAGGCATGCAAATCATGAAATACCTTTGGTGCTTTTATTACTAATAGGTCAGAGTAGCCTCGTTCCCAGGCTCTTCTGCCCAGCTTTTTTGAGCAGAAGAGCCTTAAAAAAAGCTGGGCAGAAGAGCCTGGGAGCGAGGCTATCTCGTTCCCAGTCTCCATTGCCAAATTGTTTTAATATTGAAGAAAGCTTGCAGTGGAGATTGGGAATAAGGCTACTTCTATCAGCACATACAGTGGTGCATGTAGATTCTTACGCATACCATCATCGTTTATCCACTGCCCAGAAATCAGTATTCGAGGGTGTGGCTCAGGAGGCACTATCCGAGTGTGTGAGGTCACTGCAATTTGCTTGTGACTCCATCGGCAAGAGCAAGAAGGTGGGTGTCACTGAAGGCACACAGCTAGGGCTCAGTGAGAGATAGTCAGTCCTCTACATAGCAAAGACTACTGTGGAGGCCATGTTCGCCTGTAAATATATGATTAACAAATAGATAGTGCGTACGATATCAGGAGGTCCTGGATAACTCAGAAGCGCTCTGTCAATTTGCATATACATATATGTGTGTGTATTTTGGTACTTCAAAGTGGATATCATTGCCTCAAATTGGTTCAGGCTAGCCCAATTTTGTGTGGCCTTACGTTCGCATATCTCCTTTTCACCCCCCTCCCCCCCCCCCCCCTCATGTACCCCCAAGTCAATGGATGCCCAGCTGTTTCTCATCAAGCACCTGCTGATCTTGAGGGAGCAGATTGCTGCCTTCGACGTGGACTTCTCTGTGACAGTCCTCTCCCTGGACTGGTCCAAGACAAAAGGTGCACATTTAAAGCTAACACATTACGCAACATTTTCGAGGAGCGAAATGCTCGCAGTTTGGCCATGCTGAACATTTGCGGAAGTAGATTTCATGGAGCAAGGATCTTTGATAGCCACGCTGCACATTGCGAAACATTTCACGATCTTAAATTTCGCAGTTTAAGACACAGCCGTGAAAACCACAAAACTTGTGCTCCTTGAAATAGTTGCAGTAACTGTACGTATATCAATGGGAAGAGAAGCTGGAGTCTTCTTTAAGTTTACTGATCAGCTTCAATTCATTCTGAATTACTACATATATATATATATGTACATATACATGTAGCTTTGAGCTTTATGGAGGAGTTTCTTACAGACAATGAAGTGTAGTTTCGTGCATAGACCTTGACTCCTCCCTCTCATGGAACAGTCTGTCTTGGTGAAAGAACGACCATTTGTAATTAAATCCATGGTGTTTATACAGATACACCAATTTAAGACTCCCTATTTTTGTTGTTGTATTATTTTGTTATTTTGTGTCTGTATAGCTAAGAGTTGCGTTCTACGAAAAGTTACTCAAAATACAGTTGAATTCCTCTAATGTGGATTCCTAGGGGAACTGGTGAAGTGTCCTGTACATCAAGGGGTGTCCTCATTTCGGGGTAAATTTTTAGCATATTATTTGGGACATAGCGAAATGTCCTTAAAACAGAAGTGTCATTATTTCAGAGGGGTTCTTTAAGAGGGATCCACTGTATAGCATTTTAAACCACGAATATTCAAATAACATGCTCGTTGTCCACCCATAAACCCAAGAAATTCGATTTGGAACACCATTCTGCAAGGGGGAGGAACCGAAGTCTGGGCACAAGACTAAGTGAACTGGGGATTGCTAATTACCACGCACAAGCGGGGTTAAGTAATCGGTTTTGTTCGTCTGTCGTTGTCGTCGTCATCTGTCATACAAAAATTTTGAAAAACCTTCGAACAGGTAATTTAGAGGCTACAGCAATTTCTAAGCAGGAGGTTAATGTAGAAATCCGTGATACATTAGCTTGTCTGTACCTGATATAGTAGAAAGCGGTTTTATTCTCGACATTTCCACGCTTTTTCTGATTATTGGTGTTTTCCACCATTTTTTTAATACGGCAATTGGTTACGCCTTTTTTAATACGGCAGTTGGTCATGCCTACAGCTTGAATATGGACATACACGAGCGCTCGAGTATGGTTTACGAGTCTTTTATTCAACATGGAGTTTAGAAGAGATAGAAAGCATACTGGAGTATACGTAGAGAAACACCCGTATCATTACTGCAGCGATTAGCCACTCCTACAGCTCGCATATGGTGTTACACAAACACGGTATACGGATCTACATGCTGTTTGCGGTCTGCAGGGTCCAGGAGCGCGGGGTATGTCTCTGCTAGAGACCTCTAGTTTTAGAAGGGCTTGCCATCCAATCAGCCCCTCCTACCCAACTCCGCAGCGGCTGCCTACGGCCTCCTGCAGAAGAAGTCCCGCATGTTCTCCCTGGGAGGAAACAATGCATTCCTGGAGTTCTTCCTGGAGGGGATACCGGAGATCGTGGAGACTCACCTCGATTCCAAGAAGGTTGTGCTGCATGTTGCTCTCACGCTCAAAATAACCCTGCCCACTTTTGTGGCCTTATGTGAAATCCATCAGTTCTACCTTGTGTTAAATGCCAGAATAGCAAGCAAAATTAGGTGTATGTGTACGTATGCATAATGCATGTATATTGTTCCTTATGAGCTGGTTCCCTTGGTCAGCACTTTGTGTACTGCCGTGGACTATAGTATCACTAAAGCTGTAGTACTAGCTCGCTCACTGGTAACCAGCAGCAGAATGGACACGACTTTTGTTAGTCACATTCTGTGAATCGTTACTACTTGTAAATTGTGTTGCGGAACCTTGTTTCGTTTGTTTTTGTGGAAGTGCATTCCTACATGAATGGTTTTTGCACTTTTTGGTAAAGTGCTTTTTCTATAAACCGCACAGCACTAACCCTGTCCCCAGTTCTAACCCCAGCTCCTACCCTAACCCTAACCATAGCTCTAAGCGTAATCCTAGCCCTAACCCTATGAATTTATTAAAGTATGCAGAGCAATTTATAAACTTAATTTACATGCACCCAATATTTTTATCATATATTTCTTTAGGAAGTGGACATGCAGCTGAAGGGCGTGTGTGAGAAGTTCATTTCTCAGGTGTCAGCTTCCCTCTGTCAGCCTCTGAGGGCCTTGCTTTCCAGGTATGATGTCATCTTTGAGTTGGCCGAGAAGGACCATCATGAAGTTGGGACTCTGTTGCACCGCCAGCCTTTTGCCAGTGCAGGTCTGATATGAACATACGTACATGTATGTGTGTATGCTTCATATATACATGTTTAATTAGGCTACATATGTCTTAGATTTGGGACTGTACGGTATACACTATGCAGAAATAGGGTCAAAGGATAATGCACTAGTTGTGATAGACTGCTTATGACCAATGGGATCGATGCAACGTGCATGTGCATGCATGCATGTATCTAGAGTACAGGCCCACAAACAATGTAAGTACGTATATATATGGTGAGTAAGATGACAGTGAGCACAGATACTACACTATGAATACCTTGGGAATGTGAATGTGCCAGAGGTGAATTACTCACAATAAATCCACGTGCCAGTTTTAGCCCTACTCCTAGCCACCTTTGTTCCAGCATCAAACTCCCTAATAAAGTCCTTAATGTAGCTCAAAATGGTGTTTGTGCGTGTGCGTGTGCGTGTGCGTGTGCGTGTACGTGTGTGTGTGTGTGTGTGTGTGCATGCGTGCGTGCGTGTGCGTGTGTTTTATATCAAATCTCTCCTTCTCACCCTTGCAGACGAAGTTCACAAGGTGATTGTTGCGTCTGGCAAGCTGCTGAAGTCCCAGGTACCTCCCCTCAGGCAAAACCTTACCCTCTACCTCGCCAACGAAGAGACAGAACACATCCTTTTCAGACCCATCAAGGTCATACACATATTATTATACCATCACATACAGGCACATGTGAATTAATCGTGCATGCCCGAACTTATATACTGGGTAGTGTGGGTGATTTGTTATGGGGGAATGAGATGGTTGAATGCATGGGTGAAGGGGATTGAAATGAGGTTAATTGTGGCAGTGCACATGGGGATAAGGATTAGGATAAAATTGAAGTTTAGAGGATTGGGATGGGTACGGGTTAGGAGGATGAGATAGGTGATAAGTGTATAGCTTTTGAGAATTAGCTGTAGCCAAACTGAGTGTTTACGTAATATCCACTCTGTTGGATCTGTGGGTTTAAAAATACATACTACATAGCAGGAAATTGTTGGCAAGAGAAAATAAAGTTCACATTGGTTGTGCAGATTCTCAACAGGGTGAAATATTTGAGTAATGCACATTCAAACTGCCTCCTGTGGTCATCTGTTTATACCTGTCATGTACCTGTGTGTGTGTGTATATAGGCAAGTGTCCTACAGACTCATGAAGCTCTGGAGAAGATAGTGACGCAGTACTACTCCACTGAAGACCAGTTCATCATCTCATGCCCAACACAAGATCAGGTATACCCAGGAGCATGCTTAGCTAATTACTAAACGGTGCCGTGAGTCTTTATTTCTAAATGTCCATTTTTGCAGGTTGTGTTGATGCTTGCTTTGGAAACAGATAGATAGCCCCGTTGCTTATAATGTTATTGACTTGTTGCAATCATGTATACATTAGTGGTGGTTGTAATTCATGGGCATAACAACTACCTGTAGTAGTAGATAATTTATTATGCTTCTTGAGTCATACATTAATGTATGGAATCCAAATAAGTAATATTTATATACCAGTTTGCAGTGATTACGGGATTTAATTAGTGCGCGAGGACAATTAAGTAACGGTCGAGGGCGGATAATGCACGAGCCGAAGGCGAGTGCATTATCCGCCCGAGATCGTTACTTAATTGTCCGAGCGCACTAATTCAAACCCGTAATCACTGCAAACTGGTATATAAAGTATTTAGTGCTCTCACTGACCTGAGACAGCCACAGATCTGTTGGGCGTTATTTAGAAAGTGTGCGTTATCTAGATAATGCACGCTTAAGTGTGCATTAAGCGATTTAATTCGCAGTCATGTGATCATTTTTGAGACTTCTGATTCGTCGAAGGTCACGTGAGTAGCACTAACAGTATATACATTGCCTAGATATTGAGTTAGCAGCAGACACATACGTGGACACTTAAAATTGTCTAGCAAAAAGTATGAGATACTCCATATTGCCAAGCAATAATGCAAAGATAGTGAATGGCCTGTTCGTCAAGCCACCCACTATCATTTGCGAAATACTACACAGTGGCACTTTGAGTGTACAATAAATATTGAGAAAAATTTCCAACATTAAGTGTGAGAATAAGTTACATAGATACAGTAGGAATTTAGAAGAATGACGTACGTACGTATGACCTATAAATGTGTTTGATAGTGGTCTGATATGATCCAATTGCAGTGCATGCATACTGGCTACAAATTCTTTTCTATAGTAGTGTTGGTTATATACTACCTCCTTGACACCAGGATTCAGATACTACAATGACAGACATGTCTCACCACACCATATATAGAGTAAGGATGCACCAGCCATTGTTCTCACTAGGCTTCTACAGGTACTAAAAAACATGCACTATTTAGCATTTGGGCTTCTGTGGTCCAAAATGTATCCTTTTGGTTATAATACTTTAGTGCACTTCACTTTTGTCGCAAATCTTGTAAGAAGTCTGTCGTCAGCCTCATACTTGCATATTTGGTTCTCTCCCAGCCTCACACTGTGTTGTCACTGTCGCAGTGAGTGGCTGACTCCCATGGCACTCGTTGTGTTGTACTTGGCCAGTGCTGATTAATATTTGAATAACAGAAGCATGATTGTTACAATAGAGGAGGAAATCACCAGTTAATCACAGAATATATCACTGCAAAAAATAGAAGGGTTAGTTTAGTCTAGCCATATATACTTATCCCAGTTACAGCTATATACATTATGCGTGCACTTGAGTGGGAATTAATTAAACTTGTAAAATGTACAAGTTTAATTCCCACTTAAATGCACGCATAATGTAGCTGCAACTGGGTTATATAACTATATTATGGCTAGGCTAAACTAACCCTTCTATTTGCGACTGTAATGCCAACTTCTGAGACACAGGCAAACATACAGCCGGTTGTAGAATCATCTGTACACAGCCAGATAGTCTACTTAATAAGAAATTAGTACCTGTAACAGTATACACAGTCCATGCTGTCTAAATTCCCTCATAGGAAGCTTGTAGCTATATAGCTTATCTCTTTGGAATGTAATACCCAGTAGTCTATCTTCCTACAAGGGAAGTTAGTCTAGACTGAATGGGCTGTATACAGCTTCCTATGAAGGAAGTTAGACTGAATGGGCTGTGTACAGCTAGAATATGAGGGAAGTTCGATTATCTGGCTGCGTACAGATAATTTTACAACCTGCAGTCTCCATACGCCTGTGTCCTTTTTCCTAACATTGGAGATATAGTCACCTTTTCAGTCCCATGCACTCAAAATGCACAATAGTGAGATCAACTGGGATAACCATGGCTAGGTTAAACTATATAACCCCTCTTTCTTCAGTGATATACTATAGAAAAATGGAATCAGCTGTTATTGCAAAGGCAGCTATTCAATATCAGTATTGCAGGGTTCTGCCTAGGAGACATTGAGTGGTGGTCAAAATTCAATCTCCAAGACACTTCTATATAGCTAACGGACTTTCTCCCTGTTAAAAATACTGTAAATAGAGTTAAACATTAGCTAAGTGGTAGCAAAAAATGCTTGAGTAGTGGTCAAAAAGACTGAGTGGTGGTTTGTCCCGATCACTGCCGACCAGTGTGGGCAGAACCCTGGTATTGTTGTACTACCACACTCTAATTACATGTGTACCGTGGCCACAAAATGTGTGGTATGTGATTTTGTGGGTTGGAATTATGAATATAAATAAACTTACATCTGATAATACGGTAATAAAATAATCTGATTTATACACTTATACACCCTCTGTGTACAAAAATAAAGGTTAAAAATAATAATATAGCAAGCAAAGCAAGCACTTGATTAATTCCATTATATCTCATCTGTATCCACAAACTCCACAATAAGATTTAGGCAGGTACTGCCTCACACTTCCTTTGGTCGCATCAACTGTAGAAGCAGTGTAACTACAGGAAGGGTAACTGCACTGTTCAGAAAGCCTCTGACAGCTGTTGGGCCAAACGCATGCCAAAACCCCCTCCACCCTCTAGTGTTGTAATGCTGCACAACGCAGTCCATCACACCTTTATACTTTAGTGGTTTTCCTGGGACCCCATCACTCTGATACAGAGTCTTTATGACATCGATCGGGTACCACAGCCATGTTACTACCCCTGTTATGCCTCCAGCAAGAGACAGCTCCAGGACTCCCAAACTATCTTCAGACTTGTGGCGAAATTCAGCCATTTTTGCTTTCAGGAAGGTGAAAGTACTGAAGTAAATTCCAAACTGTGGCACCTCACGAAATAGAGTCACCCACCATCCCCTGAACAGCCCTTTGCGAAGTCCTTGTTTACGAAACGCCGTTATTGTCGTCTCCAAAGGTCCCTGGTAGTGCTGCATAACAGCCTCACCGCTTGCTGCTTGTGTGCTATTCAGCTTCATTTTCCTCATTGTCCACGACTCATGCTGCTGTCCTGCTCCCTGTTGCTGCATCCTAATCTTCATCAGCTCCATCGGACAGACAACAACAGTCTGCACTCCGCCGGCTATCATGCCGGAAATTCCATTTGCCGTGATCCTACTCCTGAGAGAGCTATCCCCTGCTTCTGGCAGCCTTCGGTAGACGTTGTCCTGCACTCCGAAAACGATAGCATTAATGAAGGCCTGGCCAATCAGTGGGTGAGTCATCCCTTTGAATACACCTCGTATCTATAATATCAGCAGGAATACCAATCATAAGTATTGTTAACTCAACTGTCATTATACAAATTCACACTCAAGTTGGTTGTCACTCTCTAAACTCCCGCACCTTCACAATGAGTTTAGAAACTTACACTAGACAACTCTGTACATGTAGTGATTTATTTACAATCTAGCTACCTTCTCTTTTCTCAAAATCTCGAGGAAAGCCACAACGCCATTACTGTATGTCTTCTGTACACCACGCGATACCATCCGAATCTGCGAGAGAGATCGATACAAAACGTTAATTCATACGCTAGTCAGCGAGCTCAACGGATGTCTACTAACTCACCCTGATCGTGTCCAACGGATGGCTGGCAATCAGACCACCGCAACCTTCAAAAATTAAGAAAATGTTCAATAGCTACTACTCCTGTACAACCAGTACGCACACTAGTAAGATGGCTTACCTCCTAGAAAGCCTGCAGCGTAACTTTGAACGTCCTTTCCCATGGCATGTCAACTTTTCGCACGTCCAGTTGGGCAGGGCAGGGGAGGGGGGCGAGGAAGTGTCATATGACTACACTGTTAACTGCATTTTTGTATCATAGTTGCATAGTTACGTTACGGGTCTGTAGCCAAGTTACCCAGGCCCCGCCTACCCTAAATAAGGGTGGGAGCTAGGCCCCGCCTACCCGAAATGGGGGTGGGCGGGGCCTGAGTACGACGGATACACAAATAGCAGTAAGCTAGTAAATGCACGCACAACAGACTGTAAGTGCAGTATTATAATAATAAGTCTTAAATACAATAATTGAGGATCTCTGAAAGTGAAAAAGTAATAAACAGTAATCAACACAGACATGTACTAGTCTGGGGGACCCCGCCCCTCGCGTTAAACGGATACCAGACTCTAACTTTCCCGTCGAGAGTCTGGCTACGCGAGACTAGACATGTACATGTACAATGTCCTCAGGTAAATAATACCACCTTTACTGTATAGAGTGAGGAGAATAGAAGATGCTAGTCTTTGAGGAAGGTTACTGAAGGATCTAGTAGAGTGCGAGGGATTGGACCCGCATGGAACTACAATATCTGCTTGAGGGGAATAACACAAACCATGAAAGGTTCATATATGGGAGGTAGAGGCTATGATTTTCCAAGGATGATAAACTCTGAACAGATCTAAAACCTTGTCGTAGCCCATATCTCAATGTTTTGAGCACATTCTGGGACGTATTTTTGAACGTTTTCAAGTGAAGGCTTGTTTTGTAGTAGATGAGGGTTGTTGCATACATGTATTATATAATTCTATATGGGCTGAAGTAAGCTTCTGCCATGCATATTAATATGTTGGTAGTAACATCTGTAAAAGGAGACCAATTAATGATTTTACGTGCTTTGCTACGTGCATGTACATACACCTTGAACATGCATGGTGGCTTCATGCTAAAATCATTAAGGGAGAGAGGGCTAACCCTTTCACCGGTAGAGACCTGCTTCCATAACGCCCATATGAATTTATATGGTGTTTTTATATTAGGCGTTAATATAAAGTATGGGCTTTGTTTTAGTTTCTTTGGGCAGTAAAATGGCCTATACCGGTGAAAGGGCTAACTGTTAGTAGTGGTTCCCTTTCCAATAGTTTAACATCAGGGTGGTCCATTCAATCACTTAGTGCGTCAATATCAACTTGGAGAGCAAGATAGTTCCCATTGGTAGAGATGGGGTGGTACAGCAAAATGTAATTAGCATAATATAGACAAATTTAGGTATATACATGTACTCCCCACAGAACAAGAGAGATGTAGCTATCTGAGTGATGTCAGCCTATTTAAAAAACAGGAGAGGACCCAAGAGCGTTGAGGTATACTCTTGAAATCGCATGACTATACATCAAACACATTCCCCTCACTCTCATGTAATACACAGCAATTTATATAAGCAATTCCAAGACACTGCATGGCCCCTTAGGCCTAGACACTTGCAGACTAAGAGTCTAACTATATATATAGGTACTTGTACCATAATGCACCTCTACATGAAAGGCACCGCCCAGGGTATATCAGCCATACACCCTAGCGGCTCGTTTGAACTGTCAATATACCCTAGGGTATATGGTTGCCAGGCAACTAATGCTTCTCCATTAGCGCTTGTCATAACTAACAGCGTTTGTAATTGTATTATGGTACAAGTCACCTGTACCATGGGTTTCTAGGGTGTATGGGTTTGTACTCTTCGTGCAGTTATATGTATTCCCTCGGGCTGCGCCCTCGGGAATACATATAACTGCCCTCAGAGTACAAATCCCATACACCCTAGAAACCCATGGTACAACTATTACATATTAAAGTATAAACAAGCCTTACATGTAGCTAACTATACAGAATGCAAATAATGCTGGTATAGATGAAGGATGCATGATTGTACAATCACTTTAAGATTTCTGTGCTGCTATTAATAGTTCTAAGACTAATCTGATTTAGAGTCTGCTGTGTGCGGCGTTTCTTCAGCCGGCGTGAGAGTATCTTCTTTATTTCTTGAACATTCAACACGTATATAAGGTTGACAACAGGGAACATTCCAACTATAAGGAGGGCAGCTATCAGTACCATTCGGCTATTAAACCTTTCAAAGTTTCTTGCACAAACTGCATTGGAACCAGTCGATTCACAGAGATAATAATCAGAAACAGCTGTTGTGAACTGCGAAAAGTCAGCTGTTGGAATGGTAATGGCAGCAAGCATGAAAGCACTCAGCAAAAAGTAATAGCATAAAGCAATGAGGATTTTGATCTCTGCCATGTTCATACGCAACTGTTGTCTGACGTTCATATACTTTGCCTTAAAATTCCAACCCTGCAAAAGGAAAACTATTCAATAAGAACATTTCACTGAAGTAATATTAATAGAATAGCACCAATTAAGGTTCAGTTATACCTTGTCTTTAGGGCACTCCTTTTGCTGTGGAGTCTTTGTCCTGCGTATAAGAATCAAAAATATTGTTACAATTAGAGACACTCCAATCCCCAACAGTAGACATCCGGGTGGTACGAATGTATGGAACAGAACATCTACATCCTTTGCGACGCAAAGAAAGGGAGGGAAAAAAGGAGAATAACTCCCTCCAGTAGCAATAACAACAGCTACTGATACAAATGGAAGAATAATTGCCATGGCCACCATTCCAATGTGAATATATTTGAAGTGGCCTTTCTGTTGAAAGGTTCTGGCGTGAAACGGAAACGTCAGGCCCCAAAGTACCCCAGCGATGTGTGTGTTCCAGAGAATAAGCTCTGAGAGGAATGTGTAGTGAAACACTGCACCTGTAAAAGAAAATGGTGGTTATTGTATTGTTGCATGCAGACCAGAATACATGGAGATTTTAAATAAGCGCCTTATTTCTGCTATACATAGGATTGAATAAGAATTTATTACCATGTTAATGTTTTGTATATACATACCTTGAAGATTGCAGTAAAATGTCGAACTTTGAAGTGCACTCTCTATAATATTCTGTGTCTTACAGAACAACTTAGTTCTGTTTGTGTAGCCGATTAACAAAGAAATTTCGAATAGGCCCAATGGTAACATTTCATAGAGAACAAACACTGCTGGAAACTTGAACCTATACAGAATTGAGAGAAAATTAAACAGCTGCAGGCACATATTAACATCTTATAAATATTTAACTTACATGCGCTCATTCTGAATGCAAGAGAGCACCAGTACCACTGCAGCAGAAACAATGTACACAACTGCTTGAAACACAACTACAACATCTGTGATCACAATAACTGCATGAGGCAGCTCTTCCCATTCTCCACACTTCGGCTGGCATGTTCCTCCGGCATCATAGAAGCCATCACTGCACACTAGTGCAGGAGTAACATTGGGTCGTGACGACATGTCAGCAGCTCCACTTGTTGAAGTTGTGTTGCCTATGATGATATACTGCATTTGAATCTGAATTGGATTGTACAAACATGCGTTTAATATACATACCTGAACACATTAAAGTGATGTTTGGGAATGATTCACATGGTGGTACTTGAAGAGTCGCAATTAGAGGCATAGCTCGTTGAAACTCTGGTGCACACGTGTTCATGAGAGCATTGCAGTCCTCCAAAGAGGGTAGATGAAGTTCTCTAGTGCTGTTGTCACAAAATCCAAAGATTGAGAAACAGATGAATGGTACAATTGCCTCACTGCAGTTGTCACTTGGGGTTAGCAGCTGCAAGCCTGCTAGAAGTTGCATGGCCTGTGTCTCCAGCTCTTGTTGGGGCTCCCTCACAGGTATCAATATGTCACTATCTCCAACACCAGTAAGACACTCCTGCTGTGCTTGCAAGTGTTCTCTGCATACAGCACCAGTGTAGACCACTGGAGTGCACGATGCATTTGTGCTGACTCCTCCTTCGCTTGCAATGTCCTGAATTGATCAAAGAGTAATAATTGAAGGGCTGAGAACCAGAGTGGTCTAACCTAATATAGAAGGAACTTCCACCTCCCAAACTTGAGACAAAAATGTAATTTATACACTGCAAAAAATATGTTTGTGACTACTGAGTGGATACCCGATCTGGGTAGCTATGGATGTAGGAGTTAGATCACAAAGTGGTGATTTGTTACTCCTAAGATATATTTTGGCATTTCATACAAATTATGTACAAATTGTGAGTCTTTTTATCTACATGGGACTCAACATTCCAAATGGAGGAGGTTCCAGGAACCTTCTCCAGTTACTGAGTCACATGTTACATGTATATAGTGATGAAAGACTCACAAAAATGTATGACGTATTCAAAACACCACTTTGAGGTCTAACTCCTACATACATGCACTGTCATCTGCACTTCAGGTAACCACTAAGTACATAGTCAACATAGTGAAGAGCTAGTTACTCAAAAGTTAAGACTTTCATCATAATTGTCATACACTCATGCACTTTTAAATTGATTTTGTACAAATTATGCACTTTTTAGTGCTTGATTTTGGGTTGGCCCACTATGGCTCTCAGCCCTTCATTATTGAGCTTGGCAAACAAGATTGTAAGGGGCGTGTTCTTCCGCTTCCGCTGTTTAATATCGACCGACAGATTAATGCCATTGCGCTATTTCGCATCCCAAAGAAGACATCGAACTATATATAGTCCACCACGGTGTGGCTACAGTACGCCTTGCACTCTCTTTTGTCGTATTTATAGAGGAGCACTACTTTAGTTTCACCGAGTCAATGTATACTCAAGAGACGTGTCTCCAGGTTGCGAATTGCGTTGTATAGTCAGGTTCGCGAGCCATGGCCAGACACCGAGAGTGCAGTGGCCCGCGAGACTATTTAATGTCGCTCCACAGTAATCTTATTTTACATTAATATTACATTATTCGGCATGCATTTACTTACTCGAGGAAGGTGATAGAAGATTATGGGTAGAGTCAGAAGGATCCAGAACACAGCAATCACTACCACAGCTATCACCAGCCCTGTGTACCTCCTAGGCTTAGACTGCGATTCTTTGCCACCCATTCTAGTCAAGTCAGTAGATGGAATGCCTTAGCCTGTCTTATAGCTGTCCATTATTCATATGCAGCAGCTGGTGGGAGTACTGGTAGTCTACACGAACGCATCCTTAATTAATTGCCAAGCGGAAGTAGCCGCTGTGCATGCAATAAAATGGCTGTACTGACTCAATCGCAGCATACCGCTGCTTCGGTACGCACCCTCTAAGCGCTACAAACAGTCCATCCGCCAGCGGACGCATTGCGATAATTTAATTGCACGCCAGGAAGTGACGTCACACGGTCACTCCAGCTAGCTGCCTTGTGCAAAGATGGCCGATCTGCTCAAGACACTAGCCATTAGCGACAGAAGGTTAGCCTCGATAATTAACCCTTTTCTCACGTGCATCGATAGGTCAAAGATCAGGCGACGCGCATGCGCATTGCGTAACTACACAAAATGCCATCACAGTTGTGAAGGCAATGCAGCAGCAGTCTCAGACAGAAGCAAAGGTTCTACCAATCAAAAGACACTATGCTCCAAACGCAAATCACGAGAAGCAACTTCGCTTTTTTTCCACTAAACGAAAGCGGACATCAACCACCAGTGGGTTGGGCAAGCTCTCATTGGAAGAAAGTAAACAGTGTAAATCGAAGCTAACTTCACTAGGTTTTGCGCTGTTTGCCTTCAGGAAGACGATCGTTCTTCATCTGCTAGTGGAGAGCTGGTGACCTGGCTTCAGTGTTCCATCTGCACAATGTGGGTGCACACAGCACCATCTTAATGATACACTCCCAGATGACTACATTTGTAACTACTGTGCTGAGGAGTAATCCAGCAAACATTTTACACTGTTCACTTCACTATAGAGGCTTACTATTGAGAAAAGGGTTAAAGTATTAAATAATCTTCCGCCTCACGTGAGAAAAGGGTTAATTATCGAGGCTAACCTTCTGTCGCTAATGGCTAGTCTCAAGACTGCATCGTGCGATCAATCTTCACATTATCCCTTGTTTTAATATCTTAGAGAAGAAAGAGTGCATTGAAGCTAACCAAATGGCGAGGAGAAGTGCATTTGGACGTCGATCAAGTTTTTACGTGGATAGTAAATGCTGGCCTCATGGCTGAAGCCTGCGTGCAAGTAACCTTTAGCGTGATGTCTGTCCACACCAGTGGCGCGGACACAGCAAATCGCAATGGTAAGTCAATCCTCATTGTTTTGGCATGCTGTAAGTAGAGTGTTACGTTATTCTTGGTGGGGTAAAGTAGAAAGGGGCACAATTTAGAGTAAGTCGGTCTGTAACCCTGAATTCAGCACTTATTAACCTAACATTACATGGTGGTCCTTTAGCTAGGCACTGATAGTTTGTTATGAGATGCTGCTGGTAGCCCAATTCTTAATATCAGATACTGCACAGAACGTGTTATGCTATAGTGTGGGGTACTGTCTCAGTAAAAATGGACCCCCAAAATTGGTTCCCCCCCCCCCAGAACTAATGTTTAAAAAATTATGGACCCCCCGGAACTTGTTTTACAGACCCCCTCCGATACATTCGGACCCTTCTAAGTTACATGCCAGAACTATTTTTTTGGAACCCCCAGAACCTTTTCTTTGGATAATAGGGACCCCCTCATAGCTGTCCTTAATGCGAATAAACAACATGGACAGTTTACAAACACTTGTTACAAAACCAGGATAAACTACTATCAAGATGGCTAGGTAGCGGTGCCTTCATTTTACCGATGTTGAAAAAGACTTCGCCTTGATCTATGGTTAGGAGGGCAGCATGTTCACTGTCAGCTCTTTTCTTTTTCTTAGTGAGCTCGGGAGGGTAAGAGCCGTCCAGAGCATACTGAATGGCATACTCAAGTATCTCATCTGCCTTTTTGCTGTCACTCTCCGCCATTGGCATTGCGGCGATCCAAAAGACAACTAGTATACATGTATACAAGAAAAGCAATAGCATCTTTAATGTTAATACACCCCTGACAGGCACTGACTTGCCTTCAGCCAGTAAACAATCCAAACTTGCACGTACAGGCCTACAAATTTTTCGGGGGGAGTCCATACATTTCAGAAAACTTTGTTCACACTGTGAGCCAATCGGATTCAAGCTTTGTAAAACGTCATGAGAAGATTTCGTCAATAGTGTGGTCTGACCAGTCAGATAGCAGTTTTACTGCAGGATCTCTTTTGTTGATAGTTTGCGTGTGTCGTCATATCACAACGTCTGCATTCCAGATTGACGGGTTCATTACTGTAGGACTCTGTACCAGGCTCTAACTTTTCCATCGAGAGTCTGGCTACCAGACTATGCTATGTAGTGGATAGTACATGTATGTAACTGCTATTGGTATCTTCATCTGTTGTGTAATCTAGTTCACTTGCTATCACCATGTCTTCATCTAATTCTTCAAACATATGGTTACAAGCTCATGATCATCTGTTGTCTGCATGTGGTCTTCTGTCTAGGTGATATGCTATTGTGAAGCTCGCTACTACTGGAAGGTATGCTCCAATTAGAACGATTGACACATTTGCATATAGTTCCATAGAACTGAATAGTAAACTCCACTAGATATATAGTTTACCTGCAGCTGTATTATACAGATACAGCAGCTTAATGCAGCACACAACCATTAAAGCTATTTACGTAATATTTATATCCCAGTTGGCAGTGCATTACGGGATTTAATTAGTGTGTGAGGACAATTAAGTAACGGTCGAGTGTGCATTATCCACTTGAGTCAGTTGCTTTATTGTCCGAGCGCACTGATTAGTCCCGTATTGCACTGCCAACTGGTTATAAGGTATTTAGTGCTCTCACTGACCTGAGACAGGCACAGTTCTATTGGGTGTTATATGAAGGGCTGAGAACCAGAGTGGTCTAACCAAATTAAAGAAACTTCCTCCTCCCAAACTTGAGACCAAAAAATATAATAAGAATACCTGATCTGAGTAGCTATAGGGGTAGGAGTTAGACCACAAAGTGGTGACTTGTTACTCCTATGATATTCCATACAAATTATGTACAAATTGTGAGTCTTTAATCTATCCACATGGGACTAAACATGGTAACTGGAGTGAGGTTCCTGGAACCTTCTCCAGTTACTATGTTGAGTCCCTTGATATAGCAGATGAAAGACTCACAAAAATGTTCTACATGTCAAGTGACACCACTTCGAGGTCTAACTCCTACCTACACACAGCAATGAAAGATTTCACATTATTTGTCATACACTCGTACACTTTAAAGTACAATTATGCACTTTCCAGTAGCTACTTCATTTGAGTTGGCCCACTATGGCTCTCAGCCCTTCATATACAAGTGTGCATTATATATCCAGTGTGCATTAAGGCATGGTTATGTAATCGGTTTTGAGACTACTGATTCGTCAAAGGTCGCGTGAGTAGCAATAATAAGTGTTTTAAGTACATGTGCTCACAAATAAAGTACAAGTGGCTCCCCCCCCCCCCCCCCCCCGTTTGTGTATATATAGAAGGCACTTGTTAACACAAGAAGTTTCTTTTACTTGGCCTCATTACTGCTGCTTTTTAATTCTCTAGATGAAGAACCTCCATACCGTAGTGATATCCTGGAACGTGCTGCAGCAGTGGATCTCCTATGCCGGCCAAAGTGTGTTTTTATCTTGCCCTTGCACACATAACAGTGAACAGATTTCAATTTTTGAAAGTTTGACAGTATGTACCAGGTATTTAGTAATGCTTCTCTTTCAGGCGGTGCTGCAGATGATGCCTGTGGTGATGAAGATAGGAGTGGCTATAGCAAGTGTTTGTAACAGAGGACATGGAATATTTTAATTTCAGGAGGAGGACCTCTCCATTAGGCATGCACTGATTAACATTTAATAAGAAATTGGGAGGGGTAAAGTTGAAAGGGGCAGTGTTCTACTGACCGTGGTTGACGGGCCTGTCGTAGGTGGGGTGTGCTTCGAGAGACACTACTCCTGTAGCACTGCAGTTGGAAGACTACGCTTGGTACCGCGAGGGAGAGCAAGACCAGTAGTTGATAACCGTGCAACATGTAAATGTATTGTGAGGGTGATGTGCATGCAGTCGCTGCAGCTGCAGCGTGGATTTTGAGACCCGCCTTCCATCAGCGCGCTTCCGCTTTTACCGGTGATGACGTGTACAAATAAATGTTACTATATTTAGTAACATCCAAACTATAGCCAACCCGTAGTCTCGCGTGCCTAAGCCAACCCGGTGGTAGTTGGCTGGTTCTCGAGCGATAACTAACGATGGCATGGCCCAACTTTGATTTTTTGGGCAGCATGGTGCAAAGCCAAGGAGGGAGCAGATAACGTACTGTAGAGTAAACTTTCTCCAGGACTACAACATACTGAAACGCCTTTACTGTAGCTTAGCCAGAATTCAGAAAAAAAAACGGTCGAAAAAATCCACTAATTTCGCACCTAGCCACATGCGATTGCAAAGGGCTAGGCGGTTCAAACAAGCGCCAAGTTATTCGCCTATCTTTTCTCTTTGCACTGGAGAAGGTTGCATGCTCATACCTTGCATGAATCGAGAGACACGTTGTTATAAACCCGGCAGTGCCCAATGCTTCCGGTTTGCTGGACCAACTTCGATTTTTTGGGCAAGCATGTGCAAAACTTAGTACAGGCACAAGAATTGCTGTGCAAGCACATTCCAACCTAAACCACAAGCATTGCAAATATTTAGTAGATTGAGAAGCGTGCAGCGGAGATATACTGTTGCAAACTTACAAAAATTACTGAACAGAGGCTCTCGTGACTACATTGCAACACGATATCATGACGTCACGGAACACGCGTGCACCGCACTGCGTATTGACCGCAATACACGCGCTCGGAGAGAGAGGAAATTCCAAGGTTAGTTTTTACATGAACAGGAATTCAGCTGCAATTGTGTGTGAATGAATAACAGTATATAGGCACAAAATTACTAGCAAATACAGTAAATGAGGGTCCATTCCATTTCTGGGCAGAGGATCTTGGTACAACACTTTCACATGAACTTCTCTGCCCCAATTGATGTACAGTCCGTTTATGCTGCTCCTGTGGAAGAATGAGATTGATTGTTGCATTGGTTGTGCTGGGATTAGCTGCTACTTTAGTAGCACTTTCTGAAAACCGACCACGGCAAGGAAAGAGAAAGTACAATGAGTCCGACTGTGAGCTAAAGCTGTTAATGAATCACATTATGTATATTACAGGGCCGGCTGTTGAACCTATGTCGGTGGCCGTGATGAAAGTGTACATGGCTGGTAAGATTAGTACCATCACAGGGACAGCTGTACTCGAGAAAGTACTCCACTTCAGGCATACATTGCCTCCACACACACACCCAAAATTCTACGAATATCCTCTGTCGACTATTAGTCCCAATCGCCAGGGTGTCCCAGGGGGTAATGCCCACACAAGTACCGCCAGTAACAGGCATAATGTCAGCATTAGATCTGGGGTAAGTGGGAAAAGGGGCTCAAACAGAGGGAATGATGATGTCGAGCCAGCGCCTAAACGAGGCAGAAGAGCGAAATATCATAAGCAATGTGGTGAATGCAGCCTGTGGATACAGTCTGGGTCTGATATCCAGGTCCAACACTTGCACCCCACAGCAAACATGCGGCACCCAGGCTCAGAATCTCAAAATTTATCCCACTATGCATCATATGATGGGGTACAATTCCAGTTGCAGGGTGACAGCTGCATATGTGAGCCTTGCTATCGTGATTTTAGTCGGAACTCCCACAACAAAGAAAATCAAATTCCTAGGTGGTACAAAGTGCAACGGGAATTTTACAATTCACAACAAGTAGTACGTCACCACTGCATCTTCTGTTGTACATCACAATCAGAGTGTCACTGTTTTGAAATACAAGATTGGGGGCCAGACGGTTGGTACGGGAAAGATAATCCCTGAACATGGCGACAATACCTGAGCTGCAACGGTTATGTTCCCCATGCAATTCCTGATTACTGTATGTAGATCGCACTACCGTAGAGTAAGGGAAATCATTGCTAACAGGAAATGTACAACGTGTTCGACCAAATACTGCGATGCTGCATGGAAATTGGTCTGTGATGTAACAGATAGTGTAGACACAGTACGTGAACAGCTTGCGATTCCAAGTGAGTCCGTGGGGTTCTTTGATTGGATGTGCAACAGGTGTCGACTCTTCGTAAGCGACTCTAATATGTTCACAGGAACAATTTTGAGTGACCAATCCTCCCCTGACCCTGTAACTGCTCAAAAGGCATTTCAAATTAATAATGCCCTTGAAAAGCTAAGAAAGGAAGGCCTTGTATTTGCTTCTCATGAAATAGCTCAATTCAAATCTTTTCTCCGTTCTGTTCAAACAGATGCTACTGTTATCCCACGTATGGCCACAGTATTTAGTAACTATCTGGAACGCGTTATTTCAAAACAGTCCTTATCTTTTCATTCCTATTGCCCAGATGCTAAGAAATACGGTAGGGTATATTATAATGATAAAATATTTAACCCCCTATCCATACCATATGTATTCAACCAACATCTTGAAAATCAGAAGCTGGTTTCAGAAGTAGAACAGCTGCAAAAAAGCAGCCGGCTACGTTCTGACAAAGTGCGTGAAATGGTGAAGAATCAGACTACCTTGTTCCCATCAAGCGGAAAATTTGATTATCGTTCGATCATTACAGATGATGGGTCTATTAATGAAGCTGTTTTGAATAATTACTTTGATAAAGAATTGATGAGTTTGTCGACAGTATTACTACATCTGAACACTCTTAAACCCACCCCTTTTCACCATACTATAAGGACTGCCGGCAGATGAGAATAAAAATGTCCATTGCCTTAATGGCTTTTACTATGAATCCACAGTCATGCTTCCTACAAACATTAACAGGTTTGCTCTGTTATGGTTATGGCCTAAGGGACAAGGGATTTGACATTCTTAATGTACTTGGGTGTACATGCGGGATTGATACAATCAGAAAGCACGGTTCATACTGGGCTGAGCGTCGTTCAGCCACACAAGAGCTAAATCCAGCGAGTTTCTGGCGTCTATCTGTAGATAATCTCAACTTTAAAATCAAATTTGCCAAAAGTATAGGAAGTGGTAGCGCAGGTGCTAAAAAACAACTCGATCTTTTAATTAACAGGTCAAGTCAACGATCGGTCGTGTACTTCTGTTAGTGGACAGCTCTGCACAGACTCTCTTAAGTCTGCCATTTTTAGGGATATGGAAATGGAAGCAATTACATATTATCAGAGCAGGCAGACCGGCGAGGACATGTTTGTGCTTAACATGCACTCAGCAGAGGGTAGATACTTAGAACAATTCAGATATGAGTGTTTTGCTACTGCAGTAAAAAGAATGGAAGCTTCCTCCCTGACATTCCCTTATACCTTCATGGAGTCTGTTCAAAATAACATGACACACTGGACACCCACAAAGCCAGACAAACCTTCAATATAATGTGGAATTTAAAGAAGGCATACCCAAACAGATTTAATTGGATGTACGTTCTTCATGGTGACTGGCACCTTTTGAATCTTCTCTCTCAGGTGGTTTGGACATTGCTGCGGGATGGGGGCCTGAAGCAGTTTTCTTTTCACTGCGGTTACAAGCATGAACTTACCCAGTGGCAAGAAATACATCTCATGTTGATGGCTACACACGAAATTTTACTTAGAAAAGCTGTTACACAATATAAATCCCAATTACAGGAAAGATTCGCAATGTCATATGGTACAGTATTTTGGGAGTGGATCAATCACTTAAGTAGCCCTGCTAATCAGAATCAAATTTCAAGGTTCTGCAAAAGCATACACACTCTACCAGATGACATTATCACACACTTTTTACAAGGGGAGTGGACAACAAGCCTCAAGGGTCACAAATTCCGCAACCTAGCTCTGGACGAGGCCCATGAGTCTGTAATTAATCTAAGATTAAAACAAATCACTTCCCGACCATCACACTTTAGAACAGTAGAACTATCTAATTTCATGGCATATTTAGATAAGGTAGTTAATGGCTGTGAACACTTTGTATTTAAAAATAAAGCAGACACTTTCTCCCGCACAAAAAGATTCATCTGTCAAAGAGCAGCGAGGATGAACGATATTATTATGGACAAAGGCCTATTCACTTACTCTAACACTGTCATTGTACTCGAAAACATATTTCACTCATCCCCTTCCAGCCTTGACTCCGCAACCATTCACGACCTACTTAACTTTTATTCAATTGGCACTGAGCGAATGTTTAATTACATAAGAGATTATATACTAGCTCCCCCAAGTGAAATTCCGAAAAAGAAACATAGACTTGTTAAGTTACGGACATTTAGTAGCAAGCCAGCTATACCTAGGGCACAGAAATCCAAAATGAAACAGATCACCAATATTGCAACAAATGCTATGCGTCTCCTACAGTCACATGGAATAATGGCTCAAACATCAGACTACCCACTTGCAATGGCAAACCTTGACGGTACAATGAGAAAGGCCAATAAAGCTGAATTTAGATCAAGTCTTTGTAAACATACTGAGTTCACTGGAGCATTTATTACTACAAGTCCAACCCTTTGCAACACTTTCATCATAGATTTCTTGTACTTTATTCACATACCACCTCCTCCAGATGTGGCTAACTATTCCACCTATTTCTCTTACTTATGGGAGAGAGCCATCGACAAACTCGGTATAAAGCGTGGCTTCAACTGCATCTACATTGTTTTTGATAAACCGGACTTTCTGCCACCTCCAAGGACACTTGTTCACCAATCGCGAGCAGAGAAAGTGGGTAAACTCAATGACCAACCCTACACTATTGCAGACAACCAGGAAATACCTCACAATGGATTTACAGCATTATTATCTTTAAAGGAATACAAGGCAGATCTAGTTCAGTATATATCCTTTAAGCTAACTAGCAAGTGTGTATTAACTTCAGGAGCAGAAGAAATTACATTCATTATAGATTCCCCAAGTGCTCCTTCACCTTTTCTCATAACTCAAGGCTCCATACAACAACACCCCCCCAATCAGCACGGGGAGGCAGACTACGCCGTTTGGCATCATACCATTCACTCACCTAGTAGGAACATTGTGATCTTCTCCGGAGCACAGACACATGGGTCTAAGGACTTGGCTTGTGTGAACTAGGATGGCTGGAGGGGAAATCAGTGTTTGTTCAGAGAACTGAAACAAGTGAGTATGTAGATATAGGCAGCCTAGTGTGCAGCATAAGAGGACATCCTAAGCTACGGCAAATTGCACATCCTGCATGTTCACTGGTAGCATTGTATGTGCTCAGTGGCTGTGACTATACCAGTTCCTTCTATGGTTGCACAAAACAGCGGTTCCTAGATACATTTTTAGATAACATTTCCTACATTTGTGCACAACCTTCAGGCTCACTCGTTACCAACACAGAAGGCACATTCACAATACCAGAAAATACTTGGATACGTCTCATAACAGCAGTATATTTCTATAAACACTCTGATTTCTTCCGTCACAAAGCTATTTCTGATGTTTACAACCTCCTCACACAATTTCCCGATGCAGAAGAAGGAAGACAATTTCTTTCATGGGTTGGTTACCGATCAGCCAGTGTTAGTACTCTTGAACAGTGGCATGAATTCATGCAACGAGTCACTTTTCATGCTAGCTCTGTGACAAAGGTGTATGAATACAAGCTTCTTCCCACAATATCTGCTCTGTTTCTTCATCTAAAGCGTGCTAATTACGTTCTTAGAATGGTATGCAGCTCACCTCAGTCATCATGTTCAGACCTTGACAACTTCTCCCTCTTTGGCTGGCAACGAAATGGCACTGACATCCAGATTGAATGGGATTCCTCTCACCCCACTCAACATTCCACCACCAAATGCACTTGCACAACAGGGTGTTCATCCGGAAGATGCTCCTGTTTCAAGAACTGTTCCGCATGCACTGCAAAGTGTAGATGTAGTCGGTGTAATAATCCACACAATGATGGCAATCACTGTAGCAAATGCTCTTCTAACGACACTGATGAAAGCGAAAGCGAAGAAAGTGGAAACGAAATCTCCAACAATGAACTTGACGACATCTACATGAGCAGTGGCGATGAACTATAAAGTTTATGTGTTAATAAATCTGTATTAAAAGCGTAATTTTGTCATTTTATCAGTATTTACCGTGTTCTGATAGGCTGTTTAACGCACAGAATATTGCATGGAGGCAACACTGAAGTTATGCCTGCTGACAGTCTCAGGATCAAAGACTAAAATAATTATACAAAATACAGTCTAATATCTATGCCCGGCCAGACAAACTCGGGCACAAACTGCGCTAACAGCTATTACCGTATCCGCTCTAATTAAGGCGCCCTTAAAAATTAATTATGACCCTCGCAGCTCGAGAGGCGCCTTCATTGGAGCGGAAAAAAAATTCCTTCGGGGTCCGGGGGGCGCCTTATTTAGAGAGGCGCCTTCTAATATAATTAGAGCGAAATTTTGACGTTCGCGTAAATTATATCGATCAATTGCTGTCAGCCTAGCCCAACGGTATAAACCCACCACGATACGAGAATGAAGCAGCTACTGCGAGAATTTCAAGGCTCTGCCATGCCACTGACAGCATTTGATCGATATTACGAACTCGATTACGAACGTGAAAATTTCGCTCTAATTAGAACGCGCCCCCTAAAAATAATTTCCGGGGCCAGGGGGCGCCTTACTTAGAGCGAGAAAAATTGTTTTCTCTTCGAAAGGGCGCCTTTATTAGAGAGGCGCCTTAATTAGAGCGGATACGGTACATGAGGTACAAGCACAGCTTATGGCTGTATACCCACTCGTACAGTATTTTCACGTACCTGAAGCGCCGACACTCCATCGTCTAAAGCCAGAGATCCACCAACGGCCAACAAACAAACATTGCTAGCGCTTCTCGTGATTGCGGTCTGTGACGAGTAGGCGTTATCACGAGCTCAGTTAAACGTCAGCGGAAGTACTTACAAAATTTTCCCACGCCGAAATAACACGCCCATTTCTACGACGCGTTCGTGTAGACTACTGATGAGAAATTCATACTCTGTTATGTACATGGTGCTGTATAATCATAGTACAGACACTTGAGACTCACCATGCACTCGATCACCACACACCACATTCTATGGCATTCCACAAACTTGCAATTAATGACCTACATGTACTGTGGAGTGTATATATATACCACACTGTCACATGCCTATACACACCGACACTCCCACTGTATAGTTTTCAGTAATATAGACAATGACAAAAACTGGAGGCCAAGGATCCATGTCTCATAGTTTCCGGAGTCAAGTATGGTTAATCTTGTAGCAGTAACAGAAGAAACATGCATGATTGTGCTGGCCATGCAGCACTATAGGAATAATTATGCACGATGATTTATGAGACTGCAGTGCTAGTCTCACTCTTACCTTACAGACTGATGCCATTATTGGTACAAATAGTTATTTTATTTTTCGAAAAAAGGTTTACACTTGTATTTATGACTCAAGCGCACAGGTGGAGTATACTTGGACTATATTTATAGTGCGTTGGAACAGGCATCGCAGCAGATCCAAGGAAGCTGTGTGACCTCGCCTCTCTCCGGGACTTAATAAATATGTATACCTCCAATTTTCAGGATATTTGGCTGTTGCTGAGCCCCTCTATGCCTTAACGAAAAAAGATGTTCCCTTAATTCAAGTGGACCCAGAAGCCTTCGATCATCTGAAGCAAGACTTGCTATATAGCACTTCCTAATCCATACACAGCTGTGACTTGTGGACTGATGTACATCCTTGTGGCTATGCTCCAGTGGTACCGTTACGGTAGCTTCCTGATGCCATGCCTCAAGGTGGGTCGTATATCTCAACCATGAACGCCATGCAGTTTCCTCATGCTGCTCTCACTGTATAGTTCTCATGCAGTCAAGCCATCCCACACATAGAGCTTATCACCAATGTGAGCAGCATGGTGCCAAATCCTGGGGCATGGTTCGTAGTATTTATAGGCTTACTGCAGTGGAAAACCTGTAAGGCAGCCGAGAGATAATATTTTTGACAATGAACACTGCCACTGTCAGCATGAGTCTTATGATTTTGCCATGGGTGAGCCACTGCAAATACATTCAATTGCAAGCAGCAGACCTCTGTTATAGCCTGTTTACACACTGATCCAATATAGCTCTAGTGTGAGATTCCACTAGCTCAGTTTCTTTTTGGATGAGCAGCCTTTCAGTATCACTTGATATTGATTCGTGCAGTAGTATTAGTCTGAAGGATGAGTAAAACACAAGCAAGATGATTCCAACGCCCAGCGCTATTTAAATGCTACCCATCTGATCATAACTTCATACACATGCATGAGGTCGACATACTGGCCCCACCCACTAGTGAAATTCCTCACAATATTAAAGTAATATCACTTGGTACATGTATAAGTAATATTACATGTAATTTTAAAAAAATGACTAGAATTCTTCATCTACAATGTGTCTACAGTGTCATAATGTGTATACTTATAGCTAAAATGTGATAAGTCTATGTTTATGGTAGAACGTGCATGTTATGTAATCACTTTAGACAAGACGAGTGGTTACAATCACTTTAAAATTTCAGTGCTGCTAGTTCTAAGACTAATCTGTTTAAGACTCTGCTGTGTGTGGCGTTTCTTCAGCCGGCGTGAGAGTATCTTCTTTATTTCTTGAACATTCAACACGTATATAAGGTTGACAACAGGGAACATTCCAACTATAAGGAGGGCAGCTATCAGTACCATTCGGCTATTAAACCTTTCAAAGTTTCTTGCACAAACGTCTTTGTTGCTATCGGCACCAGTCGATTCGCACAGAAAATAGTCAGAAATATCTGCGATGAAGCTCGGGCGGTTGGTGGCTGGAATGGTAATGGCAGTAAGCATGAAAAAGCCAAGCAAGAAGTAATAGCATAAAGCAATAAGGATTCTGATCTCTGCCTTGTTCATACGCAAATGTTGTCTGATGTTCATATACTTTGCCTTAAAATTCCAACCCTGAAAATGAAAATGGCATTAGTGAGAATGTAATCATTTGAGACTGCTGTATAGGACAGCAGCAAGATATATAAGTTAGTCACCTTTTCTTTAGTGCATTCTTTTTGTCGTGGAGTTTTTGTCCTACGTATAAGGATCGAAAAAATTGTTATGATGAGGGATACTCCAATCCCCAACAGCAGACTTCCAGGTGGTACAAACGTATAGAACAGAACATCTACATCCTTTGCAACACAAATAAACGGAGGGAAAAAAGGCGGAGCACTCCCTCCAGTAGCAATAACAACAGCTACTGCTACAAATGGAAGAGCAATTGCCACAGCCACCATTCCGATATGAAGGAACTTAAAGTGGGCTCTCTGCTGAAAGCTTCTGGCATGAAACGGAAACTTTATGCCCCAGAGTACTCCAGCGATGTGTGTGATCCAGAGAAACAGCTCCAGGAGGAAGGAGTAGTGAAACAGTGCACCTGTATGTAAAAGAAAAATTATATTGCACGCAAACTAGAATATACAGTATACAATGTCATGTTTTATACTTCTTAAATTATTGAAGTTGTATGGAAGCTGTTTTAAGCTCAAAATCGTGGGTCACTAGGTATCAAATACGTAAAAAGGATATGTAATGAATGAATAAATTATAAGAGCTTCATTTAAAAATTCTGTTTGGTTTTATGCTGATATCACATGAGAGGTATACGTACCTTGTAGATTGCAGTAAAATAGTGTTGAACTTTGAAATGCACTTTCTACAAGATTTTGTGACTTGCAGAAAAACTTAGTTCTGCTTGTGTAGCCAATCAACAACGAAATTTCAAACAGGCTCAATGGGAACATTTCATAGACAACGAATACCGCCGGGAATTTGAACCTATACAAAAAATTAAGAGGAAAATTAAACATACTGCAGACACGTGATATCTTATACGATTCTTACGTACATGCGCTCGTGCTGAATGCAAGAGAGCGCCAGTACCACTGCAGCAGAAACAATGTATACAACTGCTTGAAACACAACTACAACATCTGTGATCACGATAACTGCATGAGGCAACTCTTCCCACTCTCCACACTTTGGCTGGCATGTTCCTCCGGCATCATAGAAGCCATCACTGCACACTAGTGCAGGAGTAACATTGGGTCGTGACGACATGTCAGCAGCTCCACTTGTTGAACTCTCATTTCCTATATTTGTATCAAAAAGTTACATCATACTCTCACAATATTTTTATGGCATGCAGCTAAATTATACATGGGAACATTATTAGGTGAACATACCTGTACATGTTAAGGTGATGTTTGGGAATGAATCACACTGTGGTACTTGAAGAGTTGGAAAATTTGCGATTAGAGGCATAGCTCGTTGAAACTCTGGTGCACACGTGTTCATGAGCACAATGCAGTTCTCCAGAGAGGGTAGATAAAGTTTCTTAGTGTTGCTGTCACAAACTCCAAAAATTGAAAAACAGATGAATGGTACAATTGCCTCACTGCATTGTTCACTTGGGGTGAGCAGTTGCAAGCCTGATAAAAATTGCATGGCCTGTGTCTCCAGCTCTTGTTGGGGCTCCCTCACAGGTATCAATATGTCACTATCTCCAACACCAGTAAGACACTCCTGCTGTGCTTGCAAGTATTCTCTGCATACAGCACCAGTGTAGACCACTGGAGTGCAGAATGATCCATTTGTGCTGACTCCCCCTTCACTTGCGACTGGAATATTCTGAATCAAAGAATTAAACGATTTATATAATACTTCCCTTCTTTTTGGTGGTGGAAAACAAAACAGCAAGCGGAAACATGTGACTAATCGATGTTAGTGATTGCTTGTAAGTAATAAATTTATACACACTGGATTGTATTCGTAGTAATCTCTGATAGTATAATATACTGACGTACGATGTAGGCCATAACTTTAATTCTATATGCTACAACTATCCTAGCCCACCTCTTTGCAGAGGAGGAGAATACTCTTATCTTGCACAAGAGCCTGGGCAAAAGGTTACAACTATATAGCTGTGTCATTGATAGCCTAAAAGTAGCCGTATGAGGCAGCTCTTCCCAGGCCATTCTCCACACTTTGGCTGATATATACGTTCCTCATAGCAGCCATCACTACACACTAGTCTACGGGAGTAACATTGGGGGTCTTAATGACACTACAGCTCCCCCACTTGTTGAAGTATGCAGGTGCATTTTCTTATTTACTCTCCTCCTCCACAAGAGCCTAGGCACAAGGCTATTACAACTATGCTAGCCTAGTCTTTTACAAGATCTTCATAATTTACTTAATTTTGTCCAAGAACTTACTTGAGGAAGGTGATAGAAGACTATGGGTAGAGACAGAAGGAGCCAGAACACGACAATCACTACCCATATTATCCCCAGCTCTGTGCACCTCCTAGGCTTGGACTGCGCTTTATTGGCCATTCCTGTAGCTAAGAAACTCCTTGTGGCCCAGTGAGGGTTCTGGTCTGTCCTATGTGGCAGTCTGTTTATGCTGAAGCACAGTGGGAGTATACTAGTGTAAGGCTGTAATCGTATCCACTGATGAGAAATTCAAACACTGTTGTGTACAGAGTGCGAACGTGCAGACAATCTTAATCAAGGTCTACCACTCCAATTCCAGTATGCTGTGATGCTCACTTAATACATACTTGTGCATGTGGGTGAGAGTTCAGATGATACCAGATAAAGTGGGCAGAGTTGACGATTGTGGTTGGTCAATGCAATATGAAATTACAAACTCATTAATGATCCAGTAGGCTGTAACTTGAACTGCACTAGTATCTTATAGGTAGTGATAGTGAAATACTAGTAGCTATAGTAATAGCCTCAAGAGTAGTCTATAGTCTTACTCTCAGACTTTGGACTTCAGCTAACAATATTTCCAGGAACTGATCATACCCATATTAATATCTTTACTTCTGTTCTGTCCAGATACAATCTGTCACCAGCCTTAGCGTCTCATGCTACAGTAAGGCTAGCTATTTCTGTTAGTTATTTCACAAACAGCTTACATAGATTTAGCCACACTGTGCAGATATGTCTTGCAATAACTTCCTTTGATTCCTCAATAAAACTATAATTAAATCACTTTCGAGTTTCACACTACAGTTCCTGTTCTACATTCCCAAGCTGAAGGTGCATGACATTGAAGGAACGTGTTCCTTTAGAGATTTCATAGGTGTATCTGACTGATATTTGGTGGTAATGTGCACAGAATCCTCCTTACTATTTAAGTCTAGCATCTCATTATCACTATTTCCTTGACCTAGTGACTACAGTAGGCATTAGCCATGCATGTTGGCATCTTAATGAATTCATCCTACTTGAAAACCTAAATTGGTAACTAGCCATGTGGAAGCAACTATCATGCACGGATAATCTTGACATATACAGGGCCAGCTGTATATAAGAATGACTATACATGATCATTATCTATTCATAGAGTATTATTTTGTAAGCTTAAGTCACCACAGACAGATAGCTACTACTGTAACGCATGCGGTACACTGTCACCAAGATACAGTATATCTTGGTGATGGTGTACCGCATTATTTTCTGAATTGTTGTCATTCCCGACTTCCCGAACCCTCTCTATCACTGGGTGTTCCCACTGTGACTGCAGCGCCTATTCCCTATTGTGTGCCAATTATTCCCAGTGGACTAACAATGATACTGCATGAAAACTGAAAGGTATCCTAATCATTATTACTGCATGCACTCAATAGCTTGAGGCCTAAAAAAACTAAAACAGCCCTTATACCTATCCTAACCTGCGGAACTATATCTACACTACTGCAAAACCTTACATTACAATCTAGTTAAGCATATGACCTATTTAATTGAGCATATTGCAATCAGGCACAATAAAATCCAAATGGGCAAATTAGAAAGTAGAAAAATAGAAATCATGAAAAAGAAAAGAGTAACCAAGAGACCCGGAAAAAAACCAGAGACAACCCAGCCCGTGACCGCAGAAAGTTAAAAATTTTGAAAATAGTTAAAAAGTTTTTTTAAAAAAGTTTAAAAGGGGATCAAATAGGTCTTCCCTCTGTTAAAAAACCTTTCGGAGAAATTCCCATGGTCTCGGCTTAACTGTAAGGTCTTACCGAATCCAGCAGGAGCCTCCTAGAAAAAGTTTAAAAAGGTTAAAAAGCTTATGAAACTTTAAAAATTGTAAGAGCGGCCCCAAACCAAGCCATGCACTTGGACTGTATCAGTGCAATGTCATATATATATATATACCTTACACAATGTTTGCATGTTTCCCATAATAGTATAGTACACATTCCCAAATGTGAAGATTTTCTGTAAATTAATCATTGTAATCCTTATGCTACAAAAAAATATGTGGGAGTGCATGAAATACACACCATGAACATACATAGCTATCATAAAATGTGATGATAATATGGGAACTCTTAATATGTATAACCGCCTTACTGTAGACAAGGTATGTGCGTACAACCACCTCAAAGGCACAGCATGTAATCAATTCTGCATGTAGCAGCACACATTCAAAGCAAATGCACAAGCTGGCTGAAGGAGGCACATTACATTTTGTCATTTGACGTGTTCACAAAAGCTGCTATAGAGTACAAACTACTACTACTACATGTAGTCTTGCCGTGTGTGGCTATCTGACTGTGGTAACTTAAGCTACACTTTAGGTAAACATAATTATAGCCATCAGCATGACATGGTATCTTGGTAATATTGCCTATTTTCCTGGAATTCAACACATTGTTGTCATTCCTGACCTCTTGAACTCTCTGTATCATTGGATGTTCTGACGGTGACTGCAGTGCCTATTAACTACATGTATACTGTGTGTTCAGCTTCGTTCCCAGTCCTTCCCACCCAAGCTTTTACCTTGCAGCCATGTGAGAGCAGGAATGGGAAGGACTGGGAAACTGAGGCTATACACTGTGTGTTCATTATCCTCAGTGGACTTGACAGTGTACAGCTACATGCTGCTTACAGTGGTACAGTTTTACAGGCTAGCATCCTTATAATTGCAGAGATGATTAATTTTTAAATTACAGAAAAGTCTTTACGTTGCAGCTAGCTGTGGATTCTTTTATGAAATGTATGGGATTCATTCAACACTCACAGTAATACCACTTTCCCCTCTCTCATATATTAGCTACAGCAATTTATAAGCAATACCAAAACAATGCATGTCCCAGTAGGCCTACAGAAACAGAATAAGAATCTAACTACTACATAACTGATAAACAAGCCTTGGAAAAGAACATAGTTTATGTACATCAAAAAGTATTGTCTAGGTAATAAATATAGTAAAATGTGCCCAGTGGCCTTGGGTTACATTCATAGTACACTTAATTGAAAGTATATACTAAGTTTCCAGTCTTATCTTGTATGATATGTACAATCATCTCAACGTTTCTGTGCTGCTAGTAACTCTGAGGCAGATCTGGCTGAGATGTGTGAGGCTGTGTTGTGTGCGGCGTCTCTCCAGTGGCCGGGAGAGTATCTTCTTCGTTTCTTGAACGTTTAATACGAATAGAAGGTCAACGATTGGCAACACTCCGATCAGAAAGAGGCAGGTTGTAAACACAATTCGGCTATCATACTTTTCAAAACTTCGTTCACAAGCATTCTTGTTGGGATCAACTCCTGTTGATTCACAAAGAAAATAGTTAGAAGCGGCTGCAATGAATTGTAAATAGTTGACGGCTGGAACGATAACGCCAGAAAGCATGAAAGCACCTACCAAAAAATAATAGCATAAAATAATGAGAATTTTGATCTCTGGCTTGTTCTTACGCAATTGTTGTCTGATGTTCATATATTTTGCCTTAAAATTCCAACCCTGTAAGTGAAAATTTATATATCATTACATGTGAATGATTCATTAGTTATGATTGGCTAGCACCAAGGTATGTACCTCTTCTTCAGCACATTCTTTTTGTTGCGAAATCTTTGTCCTGCGTACGAGAACCAATAAAATTGTTGCAACCAGAGATATTCCAATTCCAAACATCAGACATCCAGGTGGTACAATAGTATAGAACAGAACATCTATGTTCTTTGCAGCACATATAAAGGGAGGGGAGAAAGGAGCAGCACTCCCTCCAGTAGCAATAACAACAGCTGCTGATACAGTTGGAAGAATAAATGCCACTGCCACCATTCCAATATGGAGGTACTTAAAGTGGGCTTTCTTTTGGAAGTTTCTTGCATGAAAAGGAAACATCACGCCCCAGAATACTCCAGCCATGTGTGTGAGCCAGATAATAGATGTCGAGATGAATGCATAGTGATACACTGCACCTGTAAAAAGACAAGAATTTACATGCAGACTTAATTTAATTTCAGAAGTGAATTACATGTAAAAGCAATTAAGGCTATTATGGTGATAGATCTCATGCTAGGAGAGACACACAGTTTTTCACTAAGGGCTGTATATACCTTGAAGATTGCAGTAAAATGTTGAGCTCTGAAATGCACTTTCTAGAAAACTCTGTGACTTGCAGAATAACTTTGTCCTGTTTGTGTATCCAATCAACACCAAAACTTCAACCAGGCCCATTGGGATTAGTTCATATAGAATAAATATTGCCGGAAACTTGAACCTATGAAGAAATGAGAGGCATAAATTATTTACACTGCAGCTATACTTGACATCATGCAATTGAGTGTTTGATTTAGCTTACATGCGCTCATGCTGAATGCAAGAGAGCACCAGTACCACTGCAGCAGAAACAATGTACACAATTCCTTGAAATACAAGCGCAACATCTGTGATCACAACAGTCTCATGAGGCAACCCTTCCCACTCTCCACATTTCGGCTGGCACGTTCCTCCGGCATCATAGAAGCCATCACTGCACACTAGTGCAGGAGTAACATTGGGTCGTGACGACATGTCAGCAGCTCCACTTGTTGAACTCTCATCAGTTGTGTTGCCTATAATTATAAATCAGATCATAACTATACACCATATACTCATACAATCACACAATTATGTACTATGTGGCTTGCGATTAATATAGACACGTATGAAGGCATGTGTGTTATTCATACCTGAATGTATTGAGGGGATGTTCGGGAATGATTCACATGCAGGTAATTGAGTTGGAATATCTTCAAATAAAGACATAGCTCGTTGAAACTCTGGCCCACATGTGTTCATGAGCACATTGCAGTTCTCCGAAGAGGGTAGATGAAGTTCTCTAGTGCTGTTGTCACAAATTCCAAAGATTGAGAAACAGATGAATGGTACAATTGCCTCACTGCAGTTGTCACTTGGGGTTAGCAGCTGCAAGCCTGCTAGAAATTGCATGGCCCATGTCTCCAGCTCTTGTTGGGGCTCCCTCACAGGTATAAATATGTTGCTATCTCCAACACCAGTAATACACAGCTGCTGTGCTTGCAAGTGTTCTCTGCATACAGTACCAGTATAGACCACAGGAGTGCACGATGCATTTGTGCTGACTCCTCCATTACTTGCAATTGGAACATCCTGAATCAAAGAGCTTTTTATGATGCACTTAAAACATGCATATACAGGAAAATATTTAACACGGTCTGCTAGTCAGGCAATAAATTAAGTTTCTAAGTTAAATGTGTATATGAGGCCATGTTATGACATTGAGGAAGGAGTGAGTTTTTATTCATCGACTTCATACCAAACTGGTACAGATGTGATTGATTAAGTGATTATTCATGCACATATTACATTATTCGGCGTGCATTTACTTACTTGAGGAAGGTGATAGAAGACTATGGGTAGAGACAGAAGGATCCAGAACACGACGATCACTGCCACAGCTATCACCAGCCCTGTGTACCTCCTAGGCTTGGACTGCAATTCTTTGCCACCCATTCTTGATCAATTGGCTTCTGTAATAGCGTTAGTCAGCTCTCTACTCTTATACTAGTAACGGCTTTATGGCTTGGAGGAGGCAAGAATCAAATTTTGTCATTGAAGCTGTATTTGTGAATAGAGTATGGAATTACAAACTACTCAGTTGCCACGTGTTATAGTAGCTATCTGATTGTGCTGGGTAACTTTAACTGCACTGTACAGTACTGAGGTGATCTTAATGAGCTATCAGCATGACACTGTATCAATGTTACCACATTCTATTTTCCTGGAATTGAACACGTTCTCATGACATAAACATAATTAGCTATCCCATGACATTGTATCAATGCTACCACATTCTAATTGAACACATTCTCATATCGTTAATTGTCATCCCTGACCTCTCGAACTCTCTGAATCACTGGGTGTTCTAGCCTCGTACCCATGCAGGCCTGGTTTTATGGGTGCTCCTACTGTGACTACAGTGCATGCTTATTATCTACTGTGTGTTAATTACCCTCAGTGGACTAGACATGTCAATATCATCGAAGGCCAGGCTGCACGTAACAGTATATGGTGTCTGGTGTTCTTTGTGAATATGCCACGTGTATAAACATTTTAATCATGCATATAATAATTATAATCGTGATACATGAGCAAAACTTGATATTGGTGAGCTGGAGGCAATGCATAATATATAGATGATGTTTATAGCTATGTATTACGTTTAGAAGCTATATAGTAAACACCCTCGGCATGGCATTGTATCTTGGCAATATTGCCTATTATCCTGGAATTCAACACATTGCTGTCATTCCTGACTCAAACTCTCTGCATCATTGGATGTTCCCACCATGACTGCAATGCCTAATAACTACATGTATACTGTGTGTTCAGCTTTGTTCCCAGTCCTTCCCACCCAAACTCACAGCCATGTGAGATAAAAGCTGGGAAAAGGCTATATAGCTACTGTGCATTAAGTATTATCCTCAGTGGACTTGACAATATACTGAACTAGCTATATGCTGCTTACAGTGGTATAGTTTTAGAGGTTAGCATTCTTTTTGGAGCAGTGATAAATTCACAGAAAAAAGCTGTATTTTGTGGCTGTGAATTCTTTTATGGAAGGTAAGCTAGGATTGATTCGACACTCACAGCAACACTTTTATTATACAGCAATTTATAAGCAATGCCGAGATAATGCATGGCCCCTTAGGCCTACAGACACAGACTAAGAGTCTAATGAGGTACATAAATCATAAAATATCATACATACATCAAGAAGTTTTGTCTAGGTATTAGAGTACAGTCAAATGTGCCCAGTGGCCTGCCTCGGTCATTATAAGCCAGGACTGTATGTACAATCATCTCAACGTTTCTGTGCTGCTAGTAACTCTGAGGCTGAGCTGTGTGAGGCTGTGTTGTGTGCGGCGTCTCTCCAGTGGCCGGGAGAGTATCTTCTTCGTTTCTTGAACGTTTAATACCAATAGAAGGTCAACGATTGGCAACACTCCGATCAGAAAGAGGCAGGTTGTAAACACAATTCGGCTATCATACTTTTCAAAACTTTGTTCACAAGCATTCTTGTTGGGATCGACCCCTGTTAATTCACAAAGAAAATAGTTAGAGGCTGCTGTAGTGAACTGCGTATAGTTGGAGGTTGGAACGATAATGCCGGCAAGCAAGAAAGCACCTAGCAAGAAGTAATAGCATAAAACAATGAGGATTTTGATCTCTGGCTTGTTCTTACGCAACTGTTGTCTGATGTTCATATATTTTGCTTTTAAATTCCAACCCTGCAAGTGGAAGTTTATATATTAGCACATGTGAATGATGCACTAGTAATAATTGGTTAGCATCAAGGGTAATTACCTTTTCTTCAGCACATTCTTTCTGTTGTGAATACTTTGTCCTGCGCACAAGAACCAATAAAATTGTTGCGACCAGAGATATTCCTGTTCCATATATCAGGCATCCAGGTGGTACAATAGTATAGAACAAAACATCTACATTCTTTGCAGCACATATAAAGGGAGGGGAAAAAGGAGCAGCACTCCCTCCAGTAGCAATAACAACAGCTGCTGGTATAGCCGGAAGAGCAATTGCCACTGCCCACACTCCAATGTGAAGGTATTTAAAGTGGGGTTTGTGTTGAAAGTTTCTTGCATGAAAAGGAAACATCGTGCCCCAGAGTACTCCAGCGATGTGTGTGAGCCAGAAAACACCCTCCATAAAGAATGCATAGTGAAAGACTGCCCCTGTGAATAGAAGACAGCTGATAAAAATTAATATTGTAGTTCACATGCATGCCAAGACCAGAATACATGCATGCATTTACGTCTGCTATAAGCGGTTTGGAACCTTATTATTTTAGAAGTTGATTGTATGTGAAAAACGGCTATTGCGATTGATCAATAGCAAAAGAGATTATTTCTACTGTTACAGTAACAGTTTTAGTATACATGTACCTTGAAGATTGCAATAAAATGTTGAACTCTGAAATGCACTTTCTAGAAAACTCTGTGACTTGCAGAATAACTTAGTTCTGTTTGTGTATCCAATTAACACCATAATTTCAACCAGGCCCAATGGCACTAGTTCGTATAGAATAAATATTGCCGGGAATTTGAACCTATGAAGAAATGAGTACAATTGCTTCACTGCAGTTTTCACTTGAGGTTAGCAGCTGCAAGTCTGCTAGAAATTGCATGGCCAGTGTCTCCAGCTCTTGCTGGGGCTCCCCCATAGGTATCAATATGTCACCATCTCCAACACCAGTAAGACACTCCTGCTGTGCTTGCAAGTGTTCTCTGCATACAGCACCAGTGTAGACCACAGGAGTGCAGATTGATTCATTCGCACTGACTCCTCCTTCACTTGCGATTGGAATATCCTGAATCAAAAACCTTTAATGACACACTTAAAATTGTACAATATTATTATGAATATATAGGAAGTATTTTACATAGTCTGTTAGCCAAGCAATACAATAAGTTTCCTTACTTCTAGTGTATATGAGGCCTTGATATGGCGTTCAGGAAGGAGTGAGTCTTTATTCATTGACTTTATTCCAAACTGGTACAGATGTGATTGATTAAGTGATTATTCATGCATTTACTTACTTGAGGAAGGTGATAGAAGATTATGGGTAGAGACAGAACGAGCCAGAACACGACAATCACTGCCAAAGCTATCACCAGCCCTGTGTACCTCCTAGGCTTGGACTGCAATTCTTTGCCACCCATTCTCGATCAATCGGCTTCTGTAATGGCGTTAGTCAGCTCTCTACTCTTATACTAGTAACGGCTTTATGGCTTGGAGGAGGCAAGAATCAAATTTTGTCATTGAAGGTGTCCACAAAAAGCCACTGCATTTGTGAATAGAGTATGAAATTACAAACTACTTGCCACGTGTTATAGTAGCTATCTGATTGTGCTGGGTAACTTTAACTGCACTATACTGTACTGAGGTAAGTATTATTAGCTATCAGCATGACACTGTATCAATGTTACCACATTCTATTTTCCTGGAATTGAACACATTCTCGTATCGTTGTCATCCCTGACCTCTCAAACTCTCTGCATCACTGGGGGGGTTCTAGCCTCGTACCCAGGCCTGGATATGAGGTTTTATGGGTGCTCCTACTGTGACCACAGTGCATGCTTATTATCTACTGTGTGTTAATTACCCTCAGTGGACTAGACATGTCAATATCATCGAAGGCCAGGCTGCATGTAACAGTATATGGTGTCTGGTGTTCTTTGTGAATGTGCCACATGTATAAACATGTATCATAATCGTGATACATGAGCAAAACTAGATATTGGTGAGCTGGAGGCATTGCGTATATAGATGACGTTTACAGCTATCTAGGTTTAGAAGCTCTATAGCAGCTACTTTTACTTAATTGGTCACCTAGTACCAAAACATACAAGGCTATAGCTAGCTTTAGATCATTGAAGAGTTTTTACTTTCCCCTTCATGGCACAAGGACCACATAGTTTATACCTGAGATTTAAAGATTAATTTTGCACTTGGGAGTGTCCATAAACCTGAGATTTAAAAATTAATTTTAAGTTTCCATAAAAATCATGACATTTGGAGTGTTCTATGATCATACAGTAACATGAAGCAAATGTGATAGTTTACAGGAGCTCCTAATACTGTATGATGTAGCCATATTCACCTCAAAGTTTCTCATACTAACTCTGAGGTCGAGTTGTGAAGGTCTGTACTGTTGAAGGCGTCTCTCCAGTTGTCGTGAGAGTATTTCTTGCACACATATATTATATAGAGAAGGTTAATGATGGTCAACACTGAAGTCTCCAGCGGTGCAGCCTCACACTGAGGACAAGGTTGGCTGCCCCTTCAATGCTTGAAGACTCCTGGAAAGTGGCAGTCCGAAGTTCATAGTTACATCCAATAGTCTAGGCCACCCAACTCTCATTCAACCTCAGCAATAAGGGGGGCTTTGCCAGCACATCTCTCCGATAGCAGATTGCAATTCACTCTTCCTTCAGGCTTCTACTCCACTCCAGCTCTCCTTTCAACATCTTCTTCGTGTACAACGCTCCACACTGCTCCTCCAACTCCCGGCACTCCTTTGCCAAGCATAAAAAGTGATGCTATACGCACCATGACTCCACTACCCTAACACTCAAACTCTTCTGTTCAGCACTCAAAACCTGCTGCAGGAACCCCAACTTCCTCCCCAAAATCCTACTCTTCATTGATTGCACTCCAATCACCACCAGGGCAGCAGTGTCGCTGTGGTGCCTCGGCCACTTCACTACCCTCTTCACCAACTCAGTTTGGTAGGACTCCACTTCCTCCATCAAAGCTGGTGTCATCATTGTACGCACATGCGCATTCAAAGTACACAGAGAGAGTAGACATTATGCAGTTAAAAGAGCCTTGTATTCCGGGGGTGAATTCCTTGTAGCTATAACTGCAGATGTATACTACCCAGCCTGGTCTGTCCACCCCCCATAACCAGTATAGAGGAGAGAGAGACCGTAATCACACAGGATGAAAAATATGGGTTAGGGAACAGGTTAGGGGGTGTCCTATCTGGGAGTTAGGGTAAGCATAACATCTCCACCTGTAGGAATCATGAGCAGGGAATATGTTTAAATATGACTAAAACAGTTACGATATGCCAGTTAGAGTATCTATGTTTTAACCACTTGCAATAAACGCAGCAGAATTACATTCTTACCGTCTTCAGGAATTCCAACACCCTACCATTTCAAGGCTGGTGTTCCTATATTACCTTAAAGAGGTTCCCACCGTACATTGATGCCTTGAAAGCTATGTATGTCTGAGAGAGTTTTAAAATCATTTTCGAGGAGAATGTGATATATCTGAGACAGAGCAGACAGACCTCATGGGGACACCAATGGCCTAAACATTACCGCTTTAATATGACGACAATAGCAGCTGGGGACAAGTTGTGGGAATCTTTAACTTTGGGGGGAGCGAGAGAAACAGATCTAGAGCCGACGAGAAATCCTTAATTAAAAGTGAACACGTGCAGTCTGCGCATGCGCAATTCGAGTCAATAGCCACGAGCCAGAGTTTATATTTATTTCTGCTCTCACCAGCCTTTGTTGCCTTGCTTGCCGTGCTTTGTATTGTCGTGTCAACTATGAGCGTCAGTTTGAGTCAACGTTCTGATACGAGCGCAATATCCCAGCTACTTGGTAAACGCTAGGCCCGCGAGACTATAGGTAAACGCAGCAGTAATACTCGGGATTTCCAAAACCCTGCTATTTTAGGGCTGGTGTTTGTATATTGGAATCTAAAGAGGTTCCTTCCATACATAGTGATTGATGCCTTGAAAGTTATGTGTGAGGGAGTTTTAAAATCTTTTAGTGTGTTGTCTGCATGCATGCATGAGACAGGACAAAATTCATGGGGGTATGCACCAATGGCCTACTTATGAAGACAATAGCAGGGACAAGATGTGAATCTTCAACTTTTAGAAGCTGCTTACTGAACTTGCTATAGTACTTGCTCATGTAGAGTAAGAGAATAATGCAACGCCAAAGCAGATTGATTTCGTCCAATGCTTTCTGGCTCATAGCTATTACTATTTTCAGACAACAGGAGCTTAAATCATCCTAGCATGCAGTACTAGTAGCTGCAAGCCATTGTGCTCTTCATGATTGTAATGATTTTGCGATTCAGTGAGGCACGCACTTAGCTATATACGAATTCATCTCTCTCATGCTCTTGATTGAAGAGTTTCAGAATCTGTTTTCCTTCATGGCATAAGGTTCACTTTGTACCTAACTACACCTCAAGACAAACCGAAATAATTAGATTACCACAAGCTCTGCTTGTTAGGCGCACCTCGCTATTAGAGGCATAAAATTTTATTACGTGCATGCTTCCTTCCCAGTCAGGGGCACCATTAGTTTAGCGCATGCTAAGAGATGCCAAAACACTCTTGTGAACTCCCTAAGCTAGGTACATGCCTGACTGCAGCTTTTAGCAAAGCAGCCGCACATCAGTCATGAGTGTTTTCAGCTTCTTGGTTAAACAGAAGGTACATTAGTTCATAGAAAAATCTGTTAGTTTCCAGAAAAAATATTATACACAGTACATGGGAGGTATTGTATAAAGAGTATGATCATGTATAATGTCCTGCCAGAACATATTATAGAATTTGATGCATGTATTACTGATATGGGAGCTCTTATCTAACTTGCATGATTATCTCATTAAACGAAGCACGTAGCTATAATTACAGTGTTTCTGCACTGCTAGCAACTCTGAAGTTGAGCTGTGTGAGGCTATGTTGTGTACGGCGTCTCTCCAATGGCCGTGAGAGTATCTTCTTTATCTCTTGAACATTCAATATGTATAGAAGGTTGAAAATGGGAAACATTCCAAGAAAGCAGAGGCCAATTGTAAATACGGTTCGGCCATCAAACTCTTCGAAATTTCGTTCACAAACTTTTTTGTTGGGGTTGAAACCAGTTGATTCACAATGAAAATAGTCAGAAACAGCTTTAACATATTGTGAATAGTTGGAGGCTGGAACGGTCAGGGCAGCTAGAATGAAAGCACCTAGGAAGATGTAATAGCATAAAGCAAGGAGGATTTTGATCTCTGGCTTGTTCATACGCAGCTGTTGTCTGATGTTTTTACATTTTTCCTTAATATTCCAACCCTGCAAGTGGAAACGCATAATTTATGTCAATGATGCATTAGTCATGATCGGATAGCATCAAAGTAATCACCTTTTCTTCAACAACCTCTTTCTGTTGTGGAGACTTTGTCCTGCGCACAAGAACCAAAAACATTATTACAATCAGAGATATTCCAATTCCAATTAGCAGAAATGAAGGTAGTGCTGTAGTATAGAACAGAACATCTATATTCTTAGCAACACAAATAAAGGGAGGTGAAAAAGGAGCAGCACTCCCTCCAGTAGCAATAACAACAGCTGCTGGTATAGCCGGAAGAACAATTGCCACGACCACCATTCCAATGTGAAGGTATTTAAAGTGGCCTTTCTTTTGAAGGCCTCTTGCATGAAAAGGAAACATCATGCCCCAGAGTACTCCAGCGATGTGCGTGCACCAGAAAATACCCGCTGAGATGTATGCATAATGAAACACTGCACCTGTAAAAAAGACACAATAATTACAATATGTACATACATATAGACTGGAATACAGTGGTACCCCTATCAAAGGACACCCCTGAAATAAGGACACAATGCTATGTCCCCAGTATGAGACACCTCTCTTTAAAAGGACACTTTACCAGTTCCTCAAGATGTCCACAATAGAGGGGTTACACTGTACAATGTATTCACATCTCCGCAATATGAGTTCAGAAACTGGCTTCAGCTTAATACAATATTTCAGATGTGAAAACAATTAATGCTATAGTGATCAATCGCTAATAGCCTTTAAAAGTTTTATTTTTGCTGGGAGAGCAACACAGTTTCATGCTAAGAGGCTAGGTATAGCTACTGTAGCATATACCTTGAAGGTTGCAGTAAAATGTTGAACTTTGAAATGCACTTTCCAGTAAGTTTTGTGACTTGCAGAATAACTTCTTTCTGTTTGTGTAGCCAATTAATAAAAAAATTTCAACCAGGCCCATGGCTAACAGTTCATATAGAACGAATACTGCCGGAAAATTGAACCTACATGAAGAATTGAGAGGAATGAAAATATACAGGCGATACATGACATTGTGTTAGAATTTAACTTACATGCGCTCGTACTGAATGCAAGAGAGCACCAGTGCCACTGCAGCAGAAGCAATGTATACAACTGCTTGAAACACAAGCGCAACATCTGTGATCACAACAGTCTCATGAGGCAACCCTTCCCACTCTCCACACTTCGGCTGGCATGTTCCTCCAGCATCATAGAAGCCATCACTGCACACTAGTGCAGGAGTAACATTGGGTCGTGACGACATGTCAGCAGCTCCACTAGTTGAACTCTCATCAGTTGTGTTGCCTACAATATTTGAATCATAACTTCACACCATAATATTATACTCATACCAAGAAAGAATTTTTATGTGGTATGCAGCAGATTAATACACGCACTAAGACATGCATACCTGAACATATTAAGGTGATGTTTGGGAATGATTCACATGGTGGTACTGGAAAACTTGCATTTAACAAAATAGCTCGTTGAAACTCTGGTGCACATGTGTTCATGAGCACATTGCAGTCCTCCAAAGAGGGTAGATAAAGTTCTCTAGTGCTGTTGTCACAAATTCCAAAGATTGAGAAACAGATGAATGGTACAATTGCCTCACTGCAGTTGTCACTTGGGGTTAGCAGCTGCAAGCCTGTTAGAAGTTGCATGGCCTGTGTCTCCAGCTCTTGCTGGGGCTCCCTCATAGGTATAAATATGTCACTATCTCCAACACCAATAAGACACTCCTGCTGTGCTTGCAAGTGTTCTCTGCATACAGCACCAGTATAGACCACTGGAGTGCAGAATGATTCATTTGTGCTGACTCCTCCTTCACTTGCGACAGGAATATCCTGAATCAAAGAGCTTCTTATGATATATACACTTAAAACAGACTGTTGACCAGGTAATAGTAATACTATAATACTAATTTTGCTGCCGTAGTGCATAATTATATATAACCCTTGCCAGCACACCCACATGTGCATGCGGAGCTTGAAGATCTCCTGTCAGAGGACAAGAGCAAGAGCAACCAGATATTTCACCATCCTGATCACCTATAATTTATTCTTCCTAGTGTCCCAAATTAACAACACAAACTCTTAATAAAACTATAAAATCATATAATATCTATCCCAAAAGCTAGCTTGTAATCGAATACGGCAGAAATACACGGGCATGGCTCACACATCTTTCATGCTTTACAGAGCCAGCTGCTCCACCATGCAGGCAGGTCAGTCTCCACTCTCCACTCTCCAGTCTCCAGGGTCTAGGGTCTAGGGTCTAGGGTCTAGGGTCTAGGGTCTAGGGTCTAGGGTCCCATTCGTAAATAATGTACCGTGGGTACGTCTCTACTGGAGACGTCTAGTTACCATGGAAACGAGTAGCTCTACTTTATGGTTGCCAATTAAAAAGTGAACCCTGACACAGATTTTGGATAAAACCATTTCTAAAGTCGTGTTCATAAGTCATAAATGGCACTGTGAGATGGCATGCACGTGTACTAGTCTATAACATATAGGTGTAGGAATGGGACAGTCAGGAGATTAGCAAAATTCTGTGCCATCTGCAGAATATCGTTGGTGCATGTGTAACGGTGAGCTGGCTTTGTCTGGCTGCTTGATGGCGGAGCCTCACTCTGGGCTAGACACTGTAGCTACTAGTGAAAACTAAGAGCCATACATTCTGTGTGGCACACGCATCATTCATCACGTGGCCCACAAAATAGGTCAATGCAGGAATTAAAGCGAGAGAGTAGAATAGCGAGCTGCTACAAGAACGATTCCTGTTTTCCAGGAAAACTCCTGGGCAGAACTAGTATCGGCTACATCACAGCCTCTGATCTGCCCCTCTCAAAGAAAATGTTCCTACATCAATATAATATGATTATTCATGCATTTACTTACTCGAGGAAGGTGATAGAAGATTATGGGTAGAGCCAGAAGGAACCAGAACATGACAATCACTGCCACAGCTATCACCAGCCCTGTCCACCTCCTAGGCTTGGACTGCGATTCTTTGCCACCCATTTTCAATCAGTCGATCGGCTTCTGTACTGGTGTTTGGACACACAATGTACACTCATGTCAGAGTAGAATATGAAATTCCAATCCACTTGCTACGTGTATCTGACCATGGTACATGTAACTAGAACTACTGTGGGTAAAACAATTATCCACATGACACTGTATCTTGTTACCACATTCTGTTTTCTTGGAATTGAATACATTGTTAGTCATTCCTGACCTCCTAAACTCTCTACATCACTGCATGGGTGTTCCCACAGTGACTGCAGTGCCTATATATAGCCATACTATATGGTCTGTTAATAATTATCCTCAGCAATGTTATTGCACATCCATTGAAGTACAGTGTATATACTGTTACTGAGTATATCTATAAACCACTGACAGTGCATGTTGGTCTTTGCGCATGTGGCATAGAGCCATTTATATTTGAACATAAGTATATAGGTATTATGATACATGAGGAGTATTACATGGTGAACTGGAGGCAACATAGCTAGACAACACTTAAACAGCTAGCCATAGTTTGTTTCTTTTTTGGAAACATAATTAATTCATGGACTGGCTATTTGTTGTTTTCGTATAATGGACTATTGTTAATGGTTTATTAATTTAAATTGTTAGTTTTTTCTTCAGTCGTGGACTACTTGCATGCAGTGCTCCTGAATTTGAGACTATACGGTACAATATTCCTTGCTATCTCCTACAGGGTTTGGAGGTAAGCTCTCAAAAGTAGTTCCTACATACATCGGCCACAAAGTCAAGTATGAAAGTCTTATAAGATTAGGCAAAACCACAGAAAGAAGTTATACAGCTTTGTACGTTTACCTGGTTGAAAAACATGTTTTAATTGGCTATAATTATGTGCATGAAGAGGAGAACTGTTGGGAGTTAGACCTTCTCTTATTAGGTGGACACAGTAAACTGTTGTGTAGTATGTTTGGCTCAGCTTAATTTGAAGCGCAGACTGCAAGTGGATCAAAAGTTACGGGTGCAAAAAAAGTTAGGAACAGTTTTGCTGCATGCATGGTGTTTTTTTTTTATTCCAGCAAAATTTATTCATCAACCAAAGTTTTTTTATTGACTTCCTTGCTCAGGAACACTGTCGAGGTAGCTACACAAACCCAACAGTTACATGTACCATGATTGGAAAGTTTACCGAAGCTACGGTCGTCGATTGCAATTTTGGCGAAACAGAAAATTGGCTTGACTTTGCTCCCGTGGTTCATTACCTGTCTCGCGCGCCGCTCACTACTGAGTTTTCATACGGGGAGGGACTACATGTACGTGTTCGACGACATGAGGGTGGAGCTCGCATCCGGTAGAAGGTGGGGCTGCCGTTCAGCTGAGTGGCGGGGAGCTAACTGAACTGCGCGCTATCTCCACTGCCCAGTGTTCGTGCGTTAGCTTCATTAGCAGTAGTACGCAACTTCGCACAGAGTCTGAGACTCAGTAATACTTTAATTTGAAAATTAGACAATAATTCCGAGCGAAGCGAGGCTATACTCCGGTTCCATTGACCTTTTTCGTCGTCGTCGTCGTCGTCATGGTCCACGTCCCTCTCAGCCACTTCTCCAGATATATAGCCTATCAAACTCGCAGCAAACACTTACCTTCGTTACAGAACTCTGTACGAGAGACTTGGAAGCGCTCACTATTACAGCGGGTCTGCTTCAGCCTGTGGTCTTCCAGGCGCATTATTGCACGTAGCCATTTTTTATTTGGGGTTGTAGGCGTGCCCTGTTACGTTTGACCTTTTTCGATTTCTGCTTGGTAGGCGCGTCACAATATATGTGCCACACCCAGCAATTCTCGCGAAGCGAGGACATCCCTGCACATTGTGTATCACTAGTATAACCGCACAACAAAGGAAGAGTCACGAGATGCATACTAGCGTAATATCTATGAGCGAACTCCACCTATCTCGCGCCATGGCTACTAGTACTCCAGTAATGCGACCGCCCGACCTCAGCAACCCGGGTGTCGCTGCTCTTGTACGTGAGCTATACCCCTTCACAAAGGTACATCAGCGTCTACGTGTACAGAGAGCAATTACTATTCAGTGTGCATAGGCAGCCTAGCGTGCCTATGGGTCTATACTATTCTCGCGTGCCAGTGATCGAGTAACTACCCAGACTTACTCCTCTCTCCCCCCCCCCCCCCCACCCACCCCGAGTGAGGCTAGCACGCGAGATTAGACCTATAGGCCGGTAGAGTCAGGCAGGGATACTCCTTCTATAGCTATGCTGAGTAGCATAGTTGCTATATAGATATAGGTAGAATATCTATGGCTATTGAGACTAGTTAGCCAATGGGGACAGGCTTTTGAGACCAGTAGCTACTAGTCATGAAATAAGAACAGGTTATAATGTAATTAGCCATCTGTATACTTTCTGTATTGATGCAATCAATCAAATTTTCTCGATCCCCTGCATTAGCAGGAGTGCGGTTAGTGATTTTGAGGGTGGTGTATAGTGTGGTTGGTTCCTAGTCTCGCGTAGCAGGACTCTCGACGGGAAAGTTAGAGTCTGGTACAGATGCTGTAGTGGACTCGTCGATCTGGAATGCGGGCATTGTGATATGATGGCACACGCAGAAAGAGATCCTACAGTGGACCTGCTATTGGATTGGTCAGACCATACCATTCTTTTTATGATGTTTTACAAAGCTTGAAACTGATTAGCTTACAGTGCACACTGCGAGACAGACAAAACCACTACGGCGTCTGTACCGGACCCTCCGTTTAGCACGAAGGGCGGGGTACTCCAGTCTAGTTGGTTCCATGGGGATAGGCTCAGATGTGAAGTTTGGGGATTTCTTCAATAGAGCCTCCTACATGCAGAGTTTCAGATTTTGGTCTTCAATAGGTGGGCCACACAATTTACATATTCACTGATCATGTGGTATGTATAGGTTAGTGACCTCAGGCAGGTATCTTAACTGTTTTAGAGACCTGAGGGATGCTACCTATCCGAGGTGACTATAGGTTCATCCCAAAGGTCTCTAAAACAGCTAAGATATACCTGCCTGAGGTCACCAACTAACTTAGATTATGGTTCCAGCTTTCATTTTCTCAATATTATATGAAATACAAATTTTGGATGATGTGTCTTAGTGATTTTAAAGACCTCAACAGATCAAAACATATTATGTGCACCATTAATTGTCTAAATGTGGACAAGTGAACATCCCAACTCAAGATAAAGAGGAAATTAGCCAGCCCACAGACCAGCTGGGACCCTTCTGGCAGCCAGAGGAGTGTGTACTCTGACAAAGGGCTTTGGCTCAGGGGTAGACTTCAAATGCCTATAAAGCACACCCGTATAAACTGAACCCAGAATACTGTGGGATATTGTTATACCCTGTAGTGCTGCTGTGTCTAGCTATGTCTAGCTTGTGGTTACGAAATACTCTATCCAAAATAATATCAAGTATATGTAACCACATTATGTAGCCACATACCCAGGCGCATTCCCACATTATGATGTAACAGGTCTCAGGCCTTCTGAGAGTTTCAAATTGTGTACATGTAGTTATACCAACGCATGTAAACCTACTAAATGCAAATGCATTCCCAACTTGATGTGAAAGGGAAGGACATAACATAGCTCTCAAATTTCATGCAGGGACACTGAATTTCAAGTAACTAGTCTTAGATCTTAGACACAGCACAGACTATGTGCAGAAGCACATAATGGCGTAAGAAAAGCGCAAGAGAGTATGAGCAGGAAAATGCTTGACAGTAAAGAGTCACCGGCGGCTTTGGCAGGGTTGCTGAACGTTGTAGGGAGTAGTATGCGTTACTAGACGGCTATGAGCTTCCATTTTAAGCCATCCACAAGCTAACAGTCTATAGTGCGTGTGTGTCCAAAATAGTAACTGAGCTACCATGGGAAAACTTTCGAATTTTATCTTTCAAGTGGGTGCTTCCCGCTCCTACTCTCTTACACTTTTCTTACGTCATTATGCGCTCCTGGTAAGTGTGATTACCTTTCCAACTCTATGAAATTGGAGACCACTATATGGTGGGTCATTGCAATATAGGTAACTTAGAGCGATTCATAGTATACATGTATATTTTGTTCATCTCCGTGAAGGTTGAGGAGAAATCTGTGAAGCAGTTCCCCAGTTATGATGACAGGAATTTCTACTTCCAAGGCACTTTAAGTGATAGTTTTGTGCCTGGCTGCAGTGAAAGGGTTGAGGAAAACAAGATGGGTTTGGAAGAATTTGTATTGAAAATAAATTCCACCGCATTCATTCCATGCAAAATCCTTGATTCCCTGAACAACATTATGAATCACTTGAAAGGGAAAGAAGTTCGATGTCCGTATCCACTGAAGAGCAAGAATGGAAAGCTGTTAGAAATATGCAGTGAGAGTCAACTGTTGAGGAGTGAAGGAAGTTGTGAATCAAGCGGCAAGGAGAGGGAGTTTGGTGTTCGCGTCCTGATCTTCCTTCCTGGGGAATTGCTGGACAAGATTGATAGAGTTCACGTCACACCAAAGCTCATGTTCGAGACTGGACAATACTTTGGGAAACTTGATGCTGCACTTCAGGTATGCGTGATGTATATGGTTCATACTAAGTCTTATTATCTTTGTGTGTGTGCCTGAGCAGAAAGGTTAAAGCAAACATGCATAGAAAAATTTTGCATAATTTTTTGGGGCTTTCTAGAATTGGTAGACTGGAATTGGTAGACTGGACTATTAGTAGTGGTACACCAATCATCGGATCGACTTATCAGAATCGGCAGATAAAAGCACTTCCATGCAAGCTGTATCGTATTGCTAAATCTACTGATATTACTAGGCGGATATTCACGCATGTGCAGTATCCATCAGAGGAGGTTACATGTAGAAGCAATCACATGTATGCCAATAATGGATGAAGATAACTAATAGCATTCCATTGAGAAGAATACGGAAGGTATGGGGAGTTATACGCTATCCGACCTAAAGAACGATTTGTAGCTTTACAACCTTTGAGGAGACGGATGGGGACGCCCCCTCAAAATCGTTGGCTTGCAAGTATGGAGCTGTACTGCAGAAGATTGGGCTTTAATGCAGTGGATTCTTAGTTGAGCTTGCAAAATATTTTGTAAAGCTATGGTATGGTAGCAGTTTGGACACTCACTACTTTTGTGCAACATCTGCCATCATCCAGCTCTATAGATCCAGATCGATCAACTACACATATATAGTTCAATTAACTATGCTGCTGTGAAAAAAACATAAAATATCTGCCAATTTCAACAACGAAATAAGCGAAAAGAGTTGAGAGTCTCACCCATGCATATGACAAATCGGTGAGACTCTACTTTGAAGGCTGCTAAACTTACACAAGGTCACTTATGCAGGGGACTATTATTTGTCAAATGCATGGGTGAGACTCTCAACTCTTCGCTTATTTTGTTGTTTCACTACGGTTTAAAATTGTTGTATCGGTTATTGAAATTGGCAGATATTTTATCAGTTATCGGATTATTGGTAATAATCAGTATCAGTACAACAATAACTATTAGACTGGTCTACTGGACTGGAATAACATGTAATGGCATTTTTCTGCATGAAAACTCACGTGGATGGAGGCCAGTACATGTAGGTAAATATACTTAGAACCTGCGAGGATTACTGGCTAAGCACCTTATGGTCGGGCTGGAAGCTGCTGTAGATAATATCACTCTGGTTACTTAGCTCTGTAGAACTGTTATGGACAACTTAGCGGAAATTTGTTGAAACTATATATAGCTACAGCAGTGTGCCAGCTACTCACTTCCTTGGCCTGTAGGAAAGTCACATTATGATGATTAGCTAATAGTATTTATTCTTAATTCATGCAGGATTTTCATCACCCTGCAACTTTAAACCGAGAGCTCTATTGGGACCTCAAGCACTTTCTCACTCTTAGGAGTCTCCTTTCTTCTGTTAAAGACTCAAAGAACAGAAGCATGGCTGAATCAGTGTTTCAGAAGTTTGAGGAACACGTGTTACCAAAGTTTACGTCCCTAAGACAAGGCATAATTCATGGGGATGCCAATGGTGAAAATATCATTGTCGTGAAGGAAAATGGCTGCTATAAAATATCGGGCATCATCGACTTTGGTGACTGTGTGCAGACTTGCTACGTATTCGAACTTGCCATAATGCTCGCTTACGCGATGGTAGAGAATGAAAATCCACTGCAGCTCTCTTGTCCGATGCTCTCCGGCTATTTACAGACTTTTCCCATGAGTGAGGAGGAGCTGGACTGCCTCTACTACTGTGTCCTTGCTCGACTCTGCCAATCTGCTGTGGTCGGTGAACACAAGTTCAAGCAGGAGCCTTGGAATACGTATCTGCTCACCACCCCTGCAAAGGCCTGGCAAGTGATGGGAGTGATTTTTGCCACTCCAAGGAACGAGATAGAGAAGCTATGGGCTCGTGCTAGACAAATGCAGAGCGAATCAGTGCACTGAATGCAAGGGACTCTGAAGACTCAACATAATGTATGCTAACTTATACGTGTAGTAGCTAGCTATGTTCCAGTCTAGCTAATTAACCCCGCGCATTCGAATTCATTACTTAAGTTCTTAAATCTAGTTAGGGATGTTTTTACCTCAATGTACATGTATGCAATGTCTTTTTTTAGTATTTTCCACAGTAGCTACAGGCATTTGTACCGGCATATATATATAACCTTGGCTAGGAAACTGCTAGTCATTGCACTAGTCTGGTACCAGACTAAGATGGCACAGAAAAAGAATCGTAAGTTGAAAATTATGTTTACAAGGGTAAGTTGCAATTATCAAGGGTAATAGCGCTAGCATAGATACGTATATACTCTGACATGAGGACAAAGGCTAGGGGCACATGACATGGTTGTGTGGGCCTAGATCACATGTATATAGCCTCATACCCAGCCCCTGCCCCTTTTTTGTTATGGGAGGGGCCTGCATATGGGTATATATCTCTATCTCAGCAACACATGCAACAGCTGGGGGCACATTACCAGCTGCCCAAGCCACTAACAGTACCGTAGTCTCGCGTAGCCAGACTCTGCAACGCGAAGGTGTACGTACGTAGGCTCGCGACACGGGGGGCCTTGGCCTAAATTATTAATGACCTTTCACCTGAGCACGTGGTAAACACAGAATCAATCATGGCGTGCAGACGGTCTTTGCTTTTGATTCGAAGACTCTCCCGACATTCCAGAACCATAGTTTCGTCTCCAGAAGCGCGACCGCCAGACCTCAGCGGCCAAGCCGTCGCCACTCTCGTCAAGGATCTGTTCCCCTTCAACGCGGTAAGCTTACACTACAACTACTATACTGTACAAACAGACTACCTGATGGGCGTTGAGGGGGAGGTGGTGGCCAAATATGGAGCCTCAATGCTTTACTCCATGACAGATTGTTGCTGGGACATTCGTTTTTTTTGTTTGTTTGTTTTTGTTTTTTTTTGGGGGGGGGGGGGGGGGGGGAATTGCTATATTGGTCTGTGCATACTCTTGTATAGCCTGATTACACACATGTACACTGGTACACTGGTGCACTAGCCTGTATCTCAAATTATACCGAATCAACACAGCTAGCTCTAAATCCATGAATTAGTCTCTCGGTTTCCACCAGTTAATAATTCCATGGCGTGCACCGAGAGGTAGTCACTTTGTACCGCCTATAGAAATGTTTATGAATGGGATCAAGATTTTTGATCAGCAAAGACTGTCCTTAATTGTTTGATCGCTTGATTGAGCGTTCAGTAGTCCCTCCTCATTCGATTCTGAGAGTGATCATTGACCGTGTTACTTTCTGTTTTATGCATCGTTTTTGCCCACCGCGCATGGGCAATAAATGGAAGCTAGACTGGTGCTAGCTTTGTGCCCAGGCCCCTCCCACTCAGGCCACTCCCACCCAGGCCCCTTCCACCCGAAATGTACCTGGGTACGAGGCTAGACTGATATGTTACACAGAAACAAGAGCTGCTTGGAGCTTACGCCCTCAGTGTCTCAACTATCGCTATGAGTCGGTTTTCAGACGGGATAAATTGAGTGAGTTTGCCATCCCACCGTGACTGCAAGGGGAACTTCGTCCTTGTGCGCTTGTCTGAACACGTTTGCCATCGACTAAAGTGGTGCCTTAGCAACAGTTGCTATGCTCTACGTATTGTGTGACTTTGCGCAGTTTACAAGTTATGCTGCACATTTTATGCTCTCATGGCGATTTCGAGTCAGGATTAGTCTTAAGCCTAGGGTTAGGGTTAGGATTGGGGCTAGGGTTAGAATAAGGGATATGGTTAGCGCCTAGCTTTGTAGACTGCACAGCACCAAATTCATACAATGTGCAACACAATTTCTATAATACAGTGGAACCCCTCTATTGTGGACACCTTGGGGACCTGGTAAAGTGTCCTGTATAGAGAGGTGTCCTCATTTCAGGGGTCAGTTTACATTAAGAAAGCATATTTGGGACTTAGTGCTACTCACGTGACCTTCGACGAATCAGAAGTCTCAAACTCGATCACATGACCGCACGTTAAATCGCTTAATGCACACTTAAGTGTGCACTAAGTTGTTAATGCACACTTAAGTGTGCATTAACAAAATTAGTGCACACTTTTCTAAATAACGCCCAACAGAACCATGGCTGTCTCAGGTCAGTGAGTGAACTAAATACTTTAGATACCAGTTGGCAGTGCATTACGGGACTAGTTAGTGCGCTCGGACAATTAAGTAACGGTCTCGGGCGGATAATGCACTCGCCTTCGGCTCGTGCATTATCCGCCCTCAACCGTTACTTAATTGTCCTCGCGCGCTAACTATATCCCGTAATGCACTGCCAACTGGTATCTAAATATTACATAGCAAAGTGTCCTTAATACAAAGGTGTCCTTATTTCAGGAGTGTCCTTTAAGAGGGGTTCCACTGTAGTACCAATTAACAGAATGCTTCTTGACAGCTACACGAACAGTCATGTCAATGAGAAACTCTCTATAGCTACGTGTGTAGACACACATCCATGTACAGTTGTATACTGCTGTTGATTACCGGCTAATTGGAGCATACTCAGGTCTGCTCCAATCGGGGTATATCTGTTTATTTCCAAGAAGCTATTAAGCATAGTATCTTAGCTGTTTAGAGACCTGAGGGATGCACCTATAATCACCGAGGCTGAAGCCTGAGGTGATTATAGGTGCATATCCCGAAGGTCTCTAATACTATCCTGAGGTCACTTAGACTATGGTTTCCAGCTTTCAATTTTTGTATGAAATACAAATTTTGGATGAGGTGTCTTAGTGATTTTAAAGACCTTATTAAATTCAAAACATCAAAGCACACTATGCGCACCATTTTCTAATTGTATTTTTCCTTTTTTTTTTAAAGGTGGAAGAAAGCTCCGTGAAGCAGTTTCCAAGCTACGACGACAGGAACTTCTACTTTCGAGGCAGCGTAGCTGATGTGTTTGGGCACAACAACAGCCGCAAACAGATCACACGAGGGAAGTTCGGCACGAAAGATGTAGAGTGCGTGCTGAAGATAACGTCCACAGCATATGCTCCTTACGAGGTCATAAACGGCTCAAACAGCATCATGAATCACCTGAGGGGCAAGGGTATCCGATGCTCCTATCCGCTGACGAGCAGACGCGGACGACAGATTGAGCTGTGCAGTGAGAGTCAGCTGTTGCTGGATAAAAACAGCGTCGAGAGCGAGAGAGAATTTGGTGTTCGCGTGCTGGCTTTTCTCCCGGGAGAATTGATGGACGAGATTGACAGGCGTTACATCACACCTGGGCTCCTGTACGAGACCGGGAAGTACATTGGAAATCTCGACGCTGCACTTCAGGTACACAGCGCCTGTTTCAATACTGAATGATGTTTGCTCCTCAAGAGTTAGTTTATGACCTAGCCTTGTTCCCTGGCCTTCCTCTGGTTGTTGCTGTTTCCAGTAAGAAAAGTTAGGAATATGGCCTGTTCCATATTGCATGTGTGTGACCCCACACATTGCAGTCAGGTGTTGGCTAAACTACATGTGGCCATAGATAATAGAATGTTATACGCCAAGAACCCAGACAGTTGATGCCAGTATATGGTAGCAGATTTCCCGTTCTCATTCCAGACTCCTCATTCTCATTCCAGACTCCTAGTTCTCATTCCAAACTCCTTATTCTCATTCCAGACTCCTAGTTCTCATTCCAGACTCCTCATTCTCATTCCAGACTCCTCATTGCTCTAATTCGAGACTCCTCAGTCTCAATTCAGACTCCTCATTGCTCTCATTCGAGACTCCTCATTCTCGATCCAGATTCCTCATTCTCATTCCAAATTCTAGTGCGAACCAGTAATACAAGTCACGGTGTATGCATGCTCTTTCTTCATACAGGATCTTCACAACCCTGCGATCTCAGGCCGAGAGTCCTGCTGGGACCTCAAGCACTTCCCTAGCCTAAGGAGCCTCCTGCCCTCCGTTAAAGACTTGAAGAAGAGGAGCATGTCTGAAATGATGATCCAGCACTTCCAGGAAAACGTGTCCCCAAAGATGTCATCGCTAAGACAGGGTATAATTCATGGGGATATGAATGGTTTAAATATTGTCGTTGCAAAGCAAAACGGTACCTACAGGACGTCAGGCATCATCGATTTCGGAGACTCTGTGCATTCTTGCTACGTATTCGAACTTGCCATAATGCTTGCTTACGCGATGGTACAGAATGCAAATCCACTGCAGCTCTCTTGTCCGATGCTCTCCGGCTATTTACAGGCTTTTCCCATGAGTGAAGAGGAGTTGGACTGTCTCTACTACTGTGTCCTTGCTCGACTCTGCCAGTCTGCTATGATTGGTGAACACAAGTTCAAACAGGAGCCTTGGAATTCCTATCTTCTTACCACCCCTGCAAAGGCCTGGCGAGTGATGAGGGAAATTTTAGCCGTCCCGAAAAGTGAAGTCGATGAAATGTGGACCGATACGAGACAAAAGCAATGCATAGCAATGTAATCGACATGATGTAATGTGTATCGTTTCGTTAGTGGTGTCCCAATTTTTTTTTGTACATGTAGATAGAGGTACAGTAATGTATTTGTGTCCTCTGTATGAAGTTGTGGGTAAAAGACGGCGCGCGCGGCGTGTAAAGAGTCACGTGAATCCGGGTTACGCGCATGTGTTACGTACGGGTATACGAGCAAGACCTTTAGCATTAGCTCTCATTGGGAGACACTCCAGATCCATGGCTTCTGTTTCAGAACTACGGCCTCCAGACCTCTGCAGGCGAACAGTTGCTACCCTCGTGCGGGAGCTATTCCCCTTTGAGAAGGTATTTAATAAAATCTCGCGAGTTCGAAGTACGTATCAATGTGTAGCACTGGATCTTACATGTTGGAGTTTATTGGCTTGCATATTTTGATTGTCATGGGAATAACGGGCTAGAACTATTTACCCAATGTTTTGAAATAATTGGGGAAGTGTTTTTGCCCGATGGGCTATTCCGTTTAATAAGGGGGCATTCACAAACCTAAAGTGTAACAGTTAGCGTCATTGTGATGCTAAGGGGGGGAGGGGACAGCGCCCATGACGCTAAGTACACATTCGGTGTGCACGGTTTCATCTAGAAGCTTTGTAATCTCACTCCACATAATTATGCAGTGACTAGTTTTGTCTAATACTGCACCAGGAACGGTTATTTCGTTTTCACGATAATATATATATCATTCTCCTGTAGCAGTGTCTAAAGGCACGCTACATATTTAGCAGGCAGCTCCCCCTGGACAGTTAATCACATGTGACTTAGGTCCCCCCGACACAATTATATAGTGGTCCTGCCCTCCCCCCAGCCCCCTGTGCATAATTATTGCTCATCCACAGGGAGTGTTGGCTTATGGAATAGCCCAATAGGCAATGGGGTAGTATAGTCTCGCAAAGCCGTACCTCCGCTAGTGTGAGGGTATGGCTTTGCGAGACTAGGACAAATAGGAACTCGCCCAAATTATAAACTATTGGGAACAACAGTCCATTTTACAGTGAAAAGTGCAGTCCTTTACCCGTGAAGACTGGTCGGTACTATATAGTGTAAGCAGAACATGGAGCACTGTTAGTGTTAGTTACCAACTGGCATGCGCAGAGTATGCCTCGTGCGGAAGAATATCTGGAGATATGCAAGTCGATTTTTGGTGTAGCTTGCTGTATAGCTAGTTGCTGTGGCGTGTGCGATGATGGCGAAGCGTCCTTGCCCTTTGCACGAGTTTGAGGATGTCAGCGAGGTCTCCTAGCGCCAAAATACATGGGGTGGTCTTACCTGGTACCGCTCCCTTCTCCCTGTAGACATCGTCTCTTCCGCAACCTGTCGTCTTCTCTCTCCTTTGCCTTCGTGTCTTGATCTTCTGAAGCGGTGGCTCTTTGCTTTCGCTTTTGCACTCTAGCGCGATCACGTTTGGATTCCTCCTTATCTAAGCTCCATCGAACGCGAACGAAGAGGCTACGTAAGCACGTGGCCGTGGCCTGGAAAGACCGCAGTATGGGGACCGGACCAGATGACAGAAACCACGCCCAAGTGTGACGGATATACATACATACATACAAACGCAAGCCGAATGCGATACACGATTACTTGCCTCGCACTAAGGCACTCGGTAATAATGATAATAACAGTATAGTGTTCCTTCTGAGCTTGTGCAAACAATACATGAACAGAATCAGTCAATGTATCATGGAGTATGGTAGTACTCCATATGTAGGGGTGGCACCAAAAAAACATGAATAGGATCAGTCAGTGTATGAATATTGTAGGATCAGTCACTATACCACAAGTACTATGTAGACAACACATGGCTCTATTGTGCCTAGAAAGGCACTTACTTGGGAAAAGAAAAATACTGAGCCTTGATGTGGTTTCTGAATATAGTTCTTTGATCAGCGCACTGTACCTCAGTAATCATCCGTCATATTTCTCCAGGTGTGTAACGTCTTATAGTTATTATGATACTACTTTGAAAATAGTATTATGGTTTTGCTGATTACTTTACTCTCTTTGCAGGTGGAAGAGGGATCTGTGAAGCAATTTCCCAGCTACGATGACAGAAATTACTATTTTCAGGGTACTTTAGGTGATGAGTTCGTGCCCGGAAGTAGCAAAGGTACCAAAGACCAGCCAAACAAGGATGGTCTGGAGGAGTTTGTGCTGAAGATAAATTCGATGTTGTATCCTCGTGATCTTGTCGATGGCCTGAACTGCATGATGAGTCACCTGAGAGGCAAGGGCATCCAATGTCCCTATCCGCTGACGAGCAGGAACGGAAGGCAGTTAGAAATGTGCAGTGAGAGTCGGCTGTCGAAGTGTGAAACAAATGACAAGGAGAAGGAGTATTGCGTTCGTGTCCTTTTCTTCATTCGTGGAGATGTGTTGGACAAGATCGATAAAGTACATATCACCCCAGGGCTTGTGTATGAGACCGGGAAGTACGTTGGGAGTCTTGATGCTGCACTTCAGGTGGGTTGTGTCTATAGTAGCACATTGGACATAGTTTATTGTACCTCATCTGTTTAGACTGGGTAAGAAGCAGAGATGAGTGAAAGCCTGTTGTATGCAAAGATTACATTGAACACACAACATACCATATCCTTTATGTGTAAGCGCCGTTTAGTGAATTTGCTAAATTATCAACATGCAAGAATTATTGGGTGAGCGTGAGCGACTAGTGTATTCAATGGAGAATTTGTCTGTGCGTACGGTGTACGTACGTACGTACGTACGCACATACCGCATATCGCTTTGCGTTTCAATATAACGTTTCAAATAGTTTCCGTAATATTTCAAATTGTTCACGTGGCCACGGTGGCTGCAGTGCAGCTAGCTTAGGGATGCTCTCACAGAGTAGACGGCAGCGGCAAAGGCTACAGCGTTGCCGTATATATCCCCAGGTTGGCGATAAGTCACATTGGAACAGCAGAGAGCGAGTTCTAGACCCAGAAGAGTTGTCATTTCTCCAGGCCACCGACAGTGACACTGAGATGAGAGAAGGAGCCAAAAGAGCTGCTGAGGGTGCGTCGCCGCTAACGTATGCATGGGCTAATACCTCGCTCACGCTCGCCCCACAATGCTTTGCATTCACCTAGTTAGTTACATGTGAGCAGCTGTGCGCACTGAGGTTTACTTCAGAATCTATTTATACCGTAGACTCGGGTTATTAAGCGCACCTTTTTTATAAGCGCACACCTTTTTATAAGCGCATACTTCCTTCTTGATTTTTGCTACTCGCTATTAAGCGCATGCGTGCGCCCGATTAAACTTTGAACTTTGAGCGCTCTCAGCACGAGATCGAGATCGTTACGTGCTATAGTATTGCCGAGTGTTTCACTGGAGAGTTTCACGATGGCTGCTGCTGCTGGTGCTTCTGTCCTTCCCCCGAACGGATCGGGAAAGGCTAAAAGGAAAAGCTATACAAGAGAGTTCAAGCTGACTGTTGTCAACCACTAGTACTATCGTGACAACAATTTGTACCAGACATCCAATCGTTGAACACGAAAACGATTTTGTACGCATGGTGCCTTCGAATGATGCTTTCGTGAATCAGGATCGCGTCTTCCCCCCTTGCTGTGATAGTTAGCTAGCCATAGATCGAGATGCGGCAAGTGGGCGGGACTAATGGGCGGTGCTAGAAATCGCTCTTTTATAAGCGCACACTTTTTATTAAGCGCATATTTCCTTGCCGCTCAGACTTTTAAGTGCATGCGCTTAATAACCCGAGTCTACGGTATGCGTTATCGAATGCGCATCGCATGCCTGTGACCCCCACGGTGTTATGCATTTACACGCGTATGCGCATAACAGTGCATATTATATTATCATTATATTGTATTTACGCATAATATCATGACAAATCGCTCAATTTTAAACCCGCCAAATCCACTATGTCCAATCCACTAAATTTTTGTCACCTCAAAAATAATAGTCACCTTTAGGTAGATAGGGATTTAGAGTCTGCAAGGAAGGTGAATATAAGTCTATGCCAGTTACTAAGACTTGACTTATTAAATAACTGTATTACATTCATGTTATATTTACCTTCTTTAGGATTTCCAACACCCTGCAATCTCAAGCCGGGAATTTCTAGATTGGGATCTCAAGCATTTTCTTACCCTAAAGAGGCTACTGCCGTACATTGACGACTTGAAGAAGCGAAATATGGCTGAAAGAGTGTTTAAAGATTTCAAGGAGCATGTGTCACCGAAGCTTTCATTGTTGAAACAGGGAGTAATTCATGGGGATGCCAATGGTCTAAACATTGTTGTTAATAGAGAGAACAACAAGTACAAGGTAGCGGGCATCATCGACTTTGGTGACTGTGTGCAGTCGTGCTACATATTCGAACCTGCCATAATGCTTGCTTATGCAATGCTAGAGAGTGCACATCCACTGCAGCTCTCTTGTCCGATGCTCTCCGGCTATTTACAGGCTTTTCCCATGAGTGAAGAGGAGCTAGACTGCCTCTACTACTGTGTCCTTGCTCGACTCGTTCAAACGGCTACAATGGGCGAATACCTATTTCAGCAGGAGCCTTGGAATGCGTATTTCCTGACCACTCCTGCAAAGGCCTGGCGTGTAATGGAAGAGCTTCTTGCCACCCCGAAGGATGAAGTGGATAAAATGTGGACTGATGCAAGACAGAAGACTGCGGAGGACTTTCACTTTGAGAGTACCTAGTACATTGCGATGCACTTATCTCGGTATTGGTCCACATTACAGTAGCTATCCATAATATGTATCATTTTGTAAAATTATATATTTATATAATTATATCACTTTATGCCTGAAGAGATAATGAATAGATTTGTGTATTGATTAATACATGTAGTGGCCTGGTGCTAGAGTTGTAAGTGCATATGTATACAACAAGTTGCAGTACAGTGTGAGGTAGTTGGAGGCGCGCGCGATGCATAAAGAGTCACGTGAGACTAGAAGTCTCTAGCAGAGACATACCCCGCGGTGCATATTTCACAACTTGGACCTGGCAGGACTGCAGACTGGGCTGATGGAGTAGTTGGCAAAGTGTGCTGGCTGTGTATCCGCACGCAGAGTACGTACAGCGCTCGCGTGTATGCGTATATATCTGTATATCTTCTTATGGGAAGTGGTGGGCGTGACTGATTGCCAATATGAACACGTGACCAGAGTCCGTATATGCCCGGCCTCTATCGTATTCTAATAGTTGTGACCGTATTAAAACGGCAGAATGCACCGTTGTTAAATAAGAAAGAGCTGTAGATACAGCGAATGGAACCGCTTTGGCGACTATCAGGTACACACCCGGACATTTTTTTTTTGATTTCAATGTTACTGTCGTGTTTAGCAATCGCTTAACCCTGTAAATCGCGAGATAGCCCGATTTTTGAGTGGACAGACACCGGACAGACAGACGGACGGACGGACGGACAGACAGACAGAACCAATTGCTTAACCCCGCCGCCGCCTACGCGCTGCGGGGTAAACGCGCCGCGGGGTAATAAATTATGGGCTCAACTCAGACGTAAGTCTAGCTGCTAGACCCTCCCTCTCCCCCCTAAACAAAAAAAGGATCGAACTTTTCCCTTTTTCTCTGGGGAGATGGAGGTAGCAGCTAGGCTACTCGTACCCAGGTCTTCCCCGCACTCGCGATAATACGCCATGCGTATGCATGACAGAAGGTCGGTCGTGACGTCACGGATTTCGCTTGGTAATATAGCTAGTCTCGCGCGGGCCAAGCGGAAGTGGGCTGGCCCGCGAGACTAAACTATTGGATGGCAAAAGATGGGTTGCGCCATAAAATAATATACCTCGCGCATGTGGTACTGTACGTACGTCTCTCCAGATCCAATGCCATGGCCATAGATTAATAACCTACTACGTACCGGGATTGGAAACGGAATCACGTGAGCGCATAAACCCTGTACATTTTGGCGGTGCCCATCCGTGCAGCGCTCTATGGTACGCCGCCTGGAACGAGAGATAGATGCAGAAGCGGTCCACTGGTAGTTCTGAAGCGACACTTTGAAGATTTTATACATCCTATCAATACTGCACAGTCTAAGAGAGGTATATTTCTACTTACAAGAATAATATTGTAAAATTTGGGTGCAAAAAACGGCATATTTTTTGTTCCATAGCAACCATTTTCTCATCCCGAATGTTTTGTGGGACAGTTTCTCTTATACCATGACACTTCTTAGGACTGAAATTTCAGATTTAGTTTGTTAAAGTAATGAAGTTTTGCATGCTGGGTATAAAAGTTTAATCTTGCTTGTGGTATAAGGTGTGTATACAATATTTGTCTGTTAGTGGTGTTTCTTTTAGACAGTTTTTGTGGGACAGTTGTATGATTCACACTAACATTTAAGAATAGAAACTGTGCTACTAGGCATGGCCAGGTATTGAAGCTTTGCATGCTGTGAATGAATAAGAGTACTGCTTCTCTTGTGAGGTGTGCCTTGGTAATACATGCATGCCCCTCACAAGTTCCTGCTTAATCATTTTCTTGTAGGATTCTTTCGATACACATGTAGCTACCAATTAAATGCAGTCAATATTTGTCATAGGCAAGATGGCAAAGTTTTTTTTAGTTTGCAGCTGTCTTCTGCAGTCGGGAGCGTGCAGTTTGTCCTCTGTCTGGAATCAAGAAGCGTCCGCTCGTGGGGGGTTTCTACACTAGCCCTATAGTAATTCCAATCGGTGCCACAGCTGGTGTCCTTTATAGAGAGGTTGTCCGCTGGTGGGAGGGTCCGTTATGGGAGGTTCCACTGTCAATGGTAGAAGACGACAATTAATTTGAAGTAAGGCAGATAATGGTGAAGGTATTAGCCCAGGAAATGAAAACAGTAGGTGTAAAGAACTTCACTGTACATACATGTACTTTATACTTACTCTGTTACAGTACATGTATACATGCTCAAAAATAATCTCCGGGGAGAACGTTAGCGGGACAACTCTACTCCAACACCTACATGTATCCACATCGGTTTCCACTCTGTCAAGTATGACCATGGCATGATCATGAGAGCCATTGACTGTTGATGGTGTATTCTACATACACAGAGTAATTATGAATCTACCAGCATTTATGTTATCATGTATAAACAGCTGTTTGAACACAGTGTAGCTACATGCATACAAGGTATTGATACAACACTTGCTGTTGCAGTTTGAATTGTCTGTGGTTGCAAAGATTGCTAGTAGCTTCTTCTGCCATAGCACTGATAACAGCTGAATACACGTTTCTATACGAGCGGCGCGCGCGCAACACGGGGAGGGCGTTGCACGGATGGTGGCGTGAAATAATTGCGTTTCCAATCCCGGTTACGTAGTTATTATCTATGCCATGGCTACTATTTCAGAACTACGGCCTCCAGACCTCTGCAGGCGAACAGTTGCTACCCTCGTGCGGGAGCTATTCCCCTTTGAGAAGGTATTTCAAGTAATAATCTCGCGTAGTTAGCCCAAAAACTTGCACGAAGTGCGCATCAATGTAGCTACCACGAATCTTACGTGTTGGGCCCAATCGAGAGAATTCACGGGACAGTTTATAAAAGGGGCTAGTACTATATACTTGCCCAATGCTTATTAATTGTGTGAGTGTTGTTGTCCAAATTATCTACAGATGGAGCAAGTATGAACTCACCCAAATTATTAAAATAATAGTCTGCCTTTAATTAATGCAGTGAAAAGTGTAGTCCTTTTCCATGAAGACAGGACAGTACTGGATAGTGTATAAGGAGAGCTGTTAGTGATAGTTGCTGTTGGCTTAATCAACTCCACTGAGTATCTTACAAGCAGTACTAACAATATGGCATTGTTCTACAATGGAGAATAACGGTAGAGTGTTCCTTCTGTGTTTTCTCAAGCAATGCACGAATAGAAATGATTTACAGAATCACTCAATTTATGAATATATACTATTGAGACAGTCGCTTTGCCATAAGTACTACATACACAGCCAACTTTGCCCTAATCTAAGGTGGTAACATAGTGTATATAGACTGAGCCTTGATGTGGTTTCTGAATAGCCTCGTTCCCAGGCTCTAAAAAAAGCTGGGAAGTAGAGCCTGGGAACGAGGCTAGTTTCTGAATACATTGTGCACAATTATTATCAGTGCACTGTTCCTCTGTAATTAACTGAGCCTTGATGTGGCTTCTGAATACACTGTGCACAATTCTTTGATCAGTGCACTGTACCTCAGTCATTGTTCTCCAGGTGTATGACATCTTGGTAGTTATTAATCCTCAGCGAGCATGCGCAGCAAGGGTTACAGTACTCAGTTTGTGTGTTTGTGTGTGTATGTATCATGTTACCTTTCTAATAGAGAGTTTTCATTGACATCATTTTACGTCACGCGCATGTAGCAACTGTTGCCAGGGCGCCATTTTGGTGGGCAGCAAACGTACATAGCCATACACATAAAGACCGGAAGTTACTCTCGTACTCGTAGTCTAGGTGGTAGATTCACTCGATCTGTCCCGCCTGAAAACTGACTTACAGCGATAGTTGAGATACTGAACGCGTAAGTTCCCAGCGGCTCTTGATTCTGAGATCGCTGTATAACGTGCCAATCTAGTCGCCCACGCATGGTGGGCAAGAACGGGCATAAACGGAACGTGACACGGACGCACGTGATCTGTGACGACACGTGAAAACTCTCTATAGCAATCCCCTTAATGTACGGGTACAAAGTACGATATGAATTGGAAGCAAATGCGGTACTGAAGGTTTTTGATTCATGGATTATTATATGCTCACCACATTGAACTTTGACAGTTTCAACGGCCAATAAATACATCACCAATATTTTTTAATGACTACTGGAGACTATTGGTAGGTTATAGCTGCTGTTTCTAATGCCGTCATATACAACAACTTAAAACTACTGCACTGGCTAGCTAACTCTGTGGGCGTGACACACCTCTCATGCATGATGTAGATACAATCCATTCATGCATTGACTGGAACTGGAACGGTGAATCGCGGTTCCGTTCCGGTCCCATATCAAGTTATGATGACGTATGTATGTCCTCATGTTTTAGCTTGTGTCTGGTGCCCATGCATGATAATAAAAGAGTGACATACAATATAATTTATTCACAGTATTATGCTATTGATACAAAAAAGAAGATACTATGGGATACGAAACCCATGCAATACAAACCGTAGGATTATACGGGTAACATTATCTCATTCTAGATGCCAAGTGTAGCGTAACTATTTAGTATTTCCATAGCTACTATCTATGGTATTTCATTATAATCATGTCGAGGGTTATGCACTTCTGTGCTTTCACTACTGATAATTATGTGGTGTTGCCAATTATTTTCTCTCTTTGAAATCTTTGAAGGTGGAAGAGGGATCTGTGAAGCAATTCTCCAGCTACATGGACAGAAATTACTATTTTCAGGGTACTTTAGGTGATGAGTATGTGCCCGGAAGTAGCAAAGGTGTCCAGGCGAACAAGGGTGGTCTGGAGGAGTTTGTGTTGAAGATAAATTCAATGTTATATCCTCGTGATCTTGTCGATGGCCTGAACTGCATGATGAGTCACCTGAGAGGCAAGGGCATCCAATGTCCCTATCCGCTGACGAGCAGGAACGGAAGGCAGTTAGAAATATGCAGTGAGAGTCGGCTGTTGAAGCGTGAAACAAATGACAAGGAGAAGGAGTATTGCGTTCGTGTCTTCTTCTTCATTCGTGGAGAAATTTTCGACAAGATTGATAAAGTACACATCACCCCAGGGCTCGTGTATGAGACCGGAAAATATGTCGGGAGTCTTGATGCCGCACTTCAGGTGGGTAGTCTATCATAGCACATGGGCCATAATAATATATTATGTAGCTCGGTGGTCTATAATACGGCCCTTGGGGCTTTGCCCCTCGTGCAGTACTATAGGTGACCTCTGGTATATCCCGTAATGCCTCAGAAGCCATGGGTTAACCTACAGTGCTTCAAACAAAAAGAGTAGATTGACCGATTTTTGACAATTTCTTTTTATATCTTCAATCAAGGATAACCTCAACTCAAACAAAGTTGATAGCAATGTCCAGTCACCTTTTTTTGATTAACCACAAAAATTTTATTAAGTCTCGTGACACATAGCCAGAGTTATGGCTTCACATGTACAAGTGGATTCGAAAAAGACTCTAGAGTCGCCATTTTTCTAAACTTAGAAGTGAAGAGTTCTAACCTTCCTCAAATGTACTGATTTAAGTGTAGCAACTTGTGAAACCCTCATTGTCCCTTAACCTCATTGCCCTGTCGGAGCAGAGCTGCTGAAGCAGGTTTTGAGAGGCGTATACTTTAGAGCCGCTATTTCCACTAACCTAGAATTAAGGGCCAATTTTTCCATGAGCAGTTGGGCTTACCTGTATTGCTTCCCTACTCCTTAAGAACAGAAAAATAAAAAAATTTGAGAAACCATTACAAATCATTTCCCTGATGTTACATACTTAATTTGGATATAATAAAATGGTTGAAATCTCTAAACAAAAAAAATTCGGAATCTACTCTCTTTGTTTGGAGCACTGTATACATGTACATATTGCATTTAGGTATATTTACCAATACTTTCAGGATTTCCAACACCCTGCTATTTCAAGCCGGGAGTGCCTAGATTGGGATCCCAAGCATTTCCTTACACGAAAAAAGCTCCTGCCGTACATTGACGACTTGAAAAAGCGAAATATGGCTGAAAAAGTGTTTAGAGATTTCGAGGAGCATGTGTTACCGAAGCTTTCACTACTGAAACATGGAGTAATTCATGCGGATGCCAGTGGCCAAAACATTATTGTTCAAGAAGAGAACAGCAAGTACAAGGTGGCGGGCATCATCGACTTTGGTGAATGTGTACAGTCATGCTACATATTCGAACCTGCCATAATGCTTGCTTACGCAATGCTAGAGAGTGCACATCCACTGCAGCTCTCTTGTCCGATGCTCTCCGGCTATTTACAGGCTTTTCCCATGAGTGAAGAGGAGCTGGACTGCCTCTACTACTGTGTTCTTGCTCGACTCGTTCAAACGGCTACAATGGGCGAATACCTATTTCAGCAGGAGCCTTGGAATGCGTATTTCCTGACCACTCCTGCAAAGGCCTGGCGTGTAATGGAAGAGCTTCTTGCCACCCCGAAGGATGAAGTGGATAAAATGTGGACTGATGCAAGACAGAAGACTGTGAAGGACTTTCACTTTGACCGTACCTAATATCTGAAATAGCTATATACAAGCGTATTGTACTGCATGCACTATAACTTTAATATATATACACGTGTCCAGACTTTGCTTTTCCTTGAAGAGTTGAACTCTGGGTACAAGACATTCAATGTACATTACTTGTTACGCAGTGCGCACATGGCAACTATGTAACATTGATGCTTGCCAAGTTCACTTCTGAATAGTACTTTTGCTCCAATAAAACCTGATCGCAATACTCTTGCTTTATAAAGCAAAGGCCATCGTTACTATCACCACGGAGAATATGTATACCGTACCACTTTGGCAATGGGTAAATGTACATTACAATATGTTTCTCGTGGCCATGCATGTGAGGCTAATAAGCCCTCCTTTATATAATAGTGCAAGGTGATTGTAAATTAACATCTGGTAATAGCCTGAGCCTAATGTAATAGACATTCAGAGTTTTACCTGCTAATCCATATACAGGAACTAATAATAGAAATAAAATGATCGAGTTCAAACATTATCTGCATGCAGTGTAGGTTGCCAATAAATATATATAGGGAGACCATGAATTTGAAGGAAGATTAGAGCTAGTCTATAAATGCATGACTGGAATGGATATTCCAAAAAGCACTTTACAAAAAGTGCAAAAAACACTCATGTAGGGATGCACTCCCACCAAAAAAAAACACTTCCCCAAAAACCAATGAAACAAGCGACAATCCACACCGGAAGGCTTGCACAGACTACCCACACATGACAGCGCAGTGCATTTACTGCGTTCCTACCATCCCTACATCTTTCCAACCACACCCCTGCAATAATGAGCATGTGAGCTGTGAATAGTGGTAGTGTAATTTGTTTTGTGTGTATGTGTGGTAATGAGTGAGTGTGTTGGCGGTTGTGGAAGGTGGGTGAAAGTTGACTGTCGATGTTGGGCAAGTGAGTGGTTGTGGGGGTGTTTGTATGGGGCTTTGGGATTGTATATGCATGGTTGAGTGTTGTGAAGTTTGGTGAGTCTGTTGTAGGGGAGGGGAATGTGGGTGTATTTGGTGAAGTGTAGATTGGGTGTTGTGAAGTTTGTTGAATGTGTTGTAGTGTGGTTGATGTGGGTGGTGTGTGTTGGTGTGTTTTGATGGGAGTGTCACTGTGAAGGTTTGTAGGGGAGGTCCATGTGGGTGTGTTTGGTATAGTGTAGGTTGGGTGTTGGCAACTTCTTTGAATATGTGTTGTATGAGTGTTTGTTGTGTGGTCGTGTGGGTTGGTGTAAGTGTGGCTTTGAGTGTGTACTGAATGGAGTGTGGTGCATGTTGTAGTTGTGTTGTGGAGAATTGGTTTGTGCTTGTGAGTGTGGGATTTGTGAGTGGAGTACGTTTTGCAGGGAATAACGTTGCCATGAAGGTTTGGGTTGCTTGTAGTGTGGGGTGTGTTTTCTGTAGTAGGTTTTCTATGATATGGTGTCAGACGTATGGTTAAGGATGGTAATGATTGTGGATGGTGAATGTGTATGGGGGTGTGGGACGGTTTGTGGTGGGTGTGGTTGGAAAGATGTAGGGATGGTAGGAACGCAGTAAATGCACTGCGCTGTCATGTGTGGGTAATCTGTGCAAGCCTTCCGGTGTGGATTGTCGCTTGTTTCATTGGTTTTTGGGGAAGTGTTTTTTTTGGTGGGAGTGCATCCCTACATGAGTGTTTTTTGCACTTTTTGTAAAGTGCTTTTTCTATGTCTTGTTTCGGGTGTTTTTTTGTGAGATGGCATGAAAGGGTATGGAGTGTTCTGGAACATTACTGGGATGGTGGGTGTAGAACAGGTATTGATTTGTACTCCAGTCAATATCAGGAAGGCCTTTGCCCGCATGTGCGATGCATGGGGGGGGGAAGGTTTCCTGATCCCAGGCTGCAGGACGAGGACCCCAGAGTACGTTGCAGCCCAGCGTTGCGCACGTGAGATCTATACTGCTTGCTTCAATGCTGGTCTGACATGGCACATGTGTGGGCGCCATCGGCAAACATGGACAGCGGCCGTTTAGCTCGCTACTGGACACGGCGAGCAGGACTCAACGCTGAATGGGGAGCGGGGACGGAGAGAGGGCAGCGACGCAACAGCTGGGCAGCAGCGAGTGTTGCCTAGGTGCTGTGTTACGGAAAGGTAATGGCACCCTCTGTAAAGCATGTAGGCTATGCTCAAGTGGTCTATGGAGGGTGCTATTACCTTGAAGGGGGGGGGAGACAGGGACAGGGTCACAGTTTTCACAGTGTCAGCTTTATAACTAGCACGTGAAGCTGCCCTTTTCTTCTCAGGACTAGCTTTGTAGCTAGCACGGGAGGCTGCCTTTCTCTTATCAGGGTCAGCTTTATAGCTAGCACGGGAGGCTGCCCTTTTCTTCTCAGGACTAGCTTTATAGCTAGCACGGGAGGCTGCCTTTTTCTTATCAGGGTCAGCTATGTAGTAGCGCTTATTCTGCGCTCTCTTCTTACGAGTATTCGGCATACTACACGCAAGAACAGCAACAAGTGCACCGCAAAGGAACGTCCAGCTTGCAGCTTAAAAGCTCACAAAGGTCCGAACTGGAAGGTTAGTTCAACAGTTCGCCGTACCGCTAACCGCAAGACCTGTAAGACTTACCTCGTGGTTGAGCTTCCGGTTACGTAATATTGATGTAACAAAATGGTGTAACGCAAACAGCATCCGCTCGAGAGTACTCGTGAATCACTGCCGAATCTATTCGTTTCTTTGAAAACGCTATGCTGCGAGTGCAATACCCCAGGGAATATCCATCTTCTTCGTGCCTGAATCATTGTGATCGCCTCAGCCGTTATTGTGCTAGCCTGGCAGAAGAATCAGAATCAGAAGATAGGCGAATGGGCCCGATTTGCTACTTACCGGTTTGGTACTTAAGTGATATTCTTTAGCAGCGCTAACAGTCTGATTAGTGATGAAAACGCTTTATAATTACTGGTAGGGTTCATATTCGTCCTAGACTGCGCTTACAGCAGGGTAATGAACATATAATTTTATACACAGTTAATGGAGAGGCCATTTTTTTTGGAGCCATCCCTACATATGGAGTACTACCGTACTCCATGATACTGAAATAGCTGAGACACCCCATGTACCATGCATGCGAAGTGGCTACAAAATACTAGCCTCAGTCCCAGGCTCTCATCCAGCTTTTCGTCGCTTAATTGGTACTGCAAGCAACGAAAAGCTGGATGAGAGCCTGAGACGAGGCTAACAAAATACTCTGTACATGGATGAAAAAGGAGACCCATACTCTTCACCACTTGTTATTTGGTGAGCAGCATTTGGGTGTAGCATGTTTATTGTTTAGGAGATGGGGGGAGTGGCCTAATGAGTGAGCAATTACAGTTGGAATTGGCTGCGTCCTACTGGCAAGTGCTACTAGCAGGTTTAGTGGCCTACTGCTCCTCTGTCAAGGGGCTCCTGGACCAGTAGCTCAATTGGTATTAAAGAGCATCTGACTAGTATATAACATACAGAAGGTCCTGGGTTCAATCCCCAGCTGGGTCCCGTTTTTTTTCTCGGGATTTTTTTACTCTCTCAGAAAGCTTATCACATCTTGCAATGTATAACTGTCCCAGCTGATACATAAATATTATGGTAAATTTGCAATATGCAAATTGAAAGGCAATGCAAAATGAAAGAAATTGCTGTGCTAGTGCATGGGTATCAATCAGTGCCTTCCCTATACCATCACTTTTCTCTTTACATCTCCCTCTCCATCACTGCACCTCCTTTCCCCCGTTCTCAAGCGTGCCTGCGTAATCCCGCCCCTAGCAAAGTTTGTTACGTAACGCTTAGTCCGTGATATTATCACTATCGCGTTAGTATTATCGCACTATGTGGCGGCCTCAACAGGAAGCTCAGACCAATATTTACTTACGTTATAGTACACGTAGTAGTAGTAGTAGTAGTCATAATATTAGTACTAGTAATACACGTACAGTAATGTCGCACTGAAACGCAACAAGCCATGGCTATTCTCCTTTTCGGCAATGTTTGGCAGAGAATCGCTTTGGTTCTCCTACTATGCACCCACGCCGGGTTCGTGCGAACCCAAGAGGGCGAAGATGAAGAAGGCACCGTGCGCGCTGGTGATATCGAAGAAGCAATTATCGTAGAGAGAAGTAAGATTTGCGCCTACATGGGGGCTGAAATGGACAATCAATTCGCAAGAGCGCCGGAACTGTTTGCGCATTGGCCGCAGGAGCAAAAGGCTTTCAGTGAAATCTTTTCGTTAGAAAAACCTCACACTCGTAAGTCATGCTCTGCATGTCATCTCATATTTTTGGGGGACTTAAAAAATTTAATTATTATTATTTTTTTTGGCCGTAAAATAATGTCTGCAGCTCATCGCTCCACTGTTTGTTTTGGGTTGAATTCAACCTGCTGCAAGCGACGGGCGGAGAATCTGCTGCATAGAACGACAATCATGGATTACAAGAAGGTCTACCGAGACGTTCTACAGGAGCACTTTTCTGAATGTTCCGGCGCCGCAAGGAACCTATACCGTAAGAAGCTTACGTATTTGAACTTGTGACTAATAACTTACATCATGTATATGTTAATTAATATGCATAAGTTCAGTGCAGACTCATAAAAAGTAATAATAGCCATAGTCCAAACTGAGCAGTTGTTTTACAGAAATTTGCAATGTGGCTGTTTGGATTTTGGTGAAGTTTACAATCATTTCTTACAGACTATGATCTATAGCTCAGGAATCATGCAACTATAACATAAGACTGATGTCTATCTTTTGAAGTGTAAGGAAGATTTAAGCCATTCAGTGGCATTTCTTCACCCTATAGCCTTGTTCCCAGGATCTCATCCAGCTCTTCGAAAACCTGGAAGAGATCCTGGAAACAAGGCTATACTCTCTTTCGTGACGAAGTTCATTGCATGTTGTCACAAGCAGGTGAAAACCCATATTATAGCTATATACAGACCTGAATGTGATTGGGATCCCAATTACTGCATGCTGTGTACACTGATCATCTACATGACGTTGTGCAAGTGTACTTTTAAAATTTAGGTTATTTCCTGCATGGGGATAGATCAGCTTAGTGTAAGGATATTAACTCCAGTAGTACAGCAAGGTAGGGCAATGTGAATTGCTCCAGACAAATGTTGGTTTCTGACTTCCTCTTTGGTAGCTAGTACTTACCATACTATTTTTTGTTCAGTATTAATTATAATACAGAGTGTAGACTAACACCACTTGAAAGCCCCAGCTTTTAAGTGCCCTGGAACTTGTGCCTTTCCCTAAGGGCTGATTTGCTCTGTAGCTCCTCCTTGTTTATAGAGAGGCACTTCAAATCAAGTGTACAATCTCTTTATTCCCACCCACACCCTCGATGGTTCTCACAACTTCCCATTTTATATGACTGACTTATAGAGACGTTGAATAGGCTATGAATATAAGACGTCCACACTTCCTGCCGGTTGGCCTGTGGCCTGCTACTTTCAGTCTCTTTACACAATGAATGCCGATACGATACTGTGTGAATGGAAGCATCACAAATCGAGTCAACTACTCTCAACAGTAGTATGTATACAAATCAATGCTTTTAATTTCTAAGGTGCATGAATCTCATACAATGGCATACATTATTGGTGCTGACCAGTGAATATTAGTACCAAGACAACCTCTATTGCTCCTTCTTTAAAGTAGATACCACTAGCCAATTAGATTCGCATACATCCATGCATGCCCAAATAGAGCTGCTTGGCGTGTACTGAAAAACAATTCCTTCATTGAATGTAAACAATACTTCTTGGCAATGTAGGTACAATAGGTAGAGGATCTGTATACATATGGTGTTTAGGAGATAGAGTTACTGAGAACCATGTTCTGAAGTGCAACAAGTGCTGTGTGTTTTACTACACTAATCAAGATAAGACTGTGAAGATGGGTTTCTTGATGGCCTGAGAATGAGCTTTGTTTAAGTTTAATTCAATTATCCAATTGTCAGATATACTATGACTTCATTGGTATGAGGCAATGAATCCTTACAAGCATGAAGGTGATGTGGTGTGTAGAGGTAGGTTTCCTCCAAGAAAAATGTGATTACACCTACAAATTTTGGCCTGGCCGGAGACTCCAGTCTGTCGGGGAGTATAGTAGTGACCAGATGTGTTGTGGTAATCTCTTAGTGAAATATGGAGCTCCTCTGCCCACATCTAATGCAGCAGGCTAACTGAGAGGCAATTAGTTTGGCATGCAAAGGACTCTGGTCAGGGCTTGCTAATGTGGAGTACTTTACCTCTTTTAAATGGTTCACTACTCTTTTCTGATTTCCAGTTACTAGATGACCACCATTTAGCTGGCAATGTCAGCTCAACTTCAACATAAAAAATAAAATCAATAAGGGGTATACCCCCTCTCCTACCCCCCCCCCCCCCCAGTGATGCATGCTTTAAAGCAGGTCGTATAATGCATTTCACTTTAAATCCTGCATCAACCCTGAGTGACCATTTCTACTGTTGTTTCCATACTGCAGATGCCTTGTACGACAAATTTATGGAATCTCACAGGTTACTAGAGGCAGAAATGAGCGAGATACTGCCAAGCAAACTTCCTGAGGGAGTCTTTCAAAAACTGTTTACATATTTGACCACCTTTGTCCATCATCCCAATTATTGCCCCCTTCGAGAACATGTGGAATCGCTGGCCCAGGAACTTTTCAAGTCTGTCTACTTGGCTCAGTTGACAGACGAGCAAGATATTCCCCTCGATCCCAATTGTCTACTAAATGTATCGAGTACCTTCGCAGAGGACTATGTGGAGGAAATCATCGTTTCTTTAGAGAGACTCCTAGTGGATGTGGCGCTGTTTGTCGAGTCGATTGAGACAGCTGAAGAAATCATGGACACAGTAAAGGAACACTCCTTCTCGACTCCCTGCGTATTTGCTCTCATGAGATTAAAGTACTGTGCTATCTGTAGCGGTCACACGGAGTTTCCAGCCTGTCTGTCTTTCTGTGTGAATATCTTTAGAGGGTGTTTGGCAGACGTTGCTGAGCTATACGATGATTTTGCCGAGTTTCATGAAATACTGAAGACTTTTTCTGACAGGCTGGTGTCCGACCTTCAGCCTCAGATGATTGTCGCAAACACGCTTCACCAGATCAGGGGGTTGATTGAAGCGCTAAAAAGAGAGGATCTTCCTGGACTGGTAGGTGGACATCATTTGAAGTCTGCTTGCTTATTTACCATTGTATATACTACTTACGCTAGACTTATTGTCTGTCTAGAACCCGAGACCTTTTTGAACAGAGTTTCTTGCCCACATAAATGCAGGTATCTTTCGAGTGTGAACTACCTCAGGTCTTTAGACGGAAGAGGAACTCCCTCCAAACGACTATACCCCAGACCTCTCCCCCCGTGATCACCACCACTGCATTCACTGCTGTCGACATCGCCTTCGATCCCCTGCCCAGCGCAATGACCGAGCAGTTCTCCTGCTTGGAAGATCTGGAAATGCTCCTGGATTCCCTCCCCGACGAAATGTGCTACCTCAGCAAGAATCACGTTGGGAGCAGTCGCAACGATCACTGCTGGACGGGAACAGTCCTTGGAAGGTACGGTACCGATGACATGTATATTACCCTAGGACAAAAAAATACCCTGTATTCCAATATACCGTGGAACCACTCTGTTGTTGACACCTTGGGGACTTGGTGAAGTGTCCCATATAGAGAGGTGTTCTCATTTCAGGGGTAAATATAATTATATGAAGAAAGCATATTAGGGACGTAACAAAGTGTCCTTTATTATTTCAGGGGTGTCCTTTAAGAGGGGTTCCACTGTATTCACAGGCTGGAGGCAATGATTTCTGTAGCATGTTGCTGCAAAATTAGAGACTATTTTTGTGGAATGTATTATATTGGCCACTAGTGTGCTTCATTTACATACACACAAGTACATGTACTAGCTATGTCAACTGTCTGTCTGGACACCATCTCCCGTTGCAGGTATGAAGATAAACTGATAGGCAAGTCTAAAGCAGAGCAGGTCAACAACCCAGCATTCGCCCGGCAGCCCATGGACACGGAACTCTTGTACAAAGAACAAATGCAGAAATTGGCAGGCCTCACAGCGAGAATAAACGAATCGATGCAGCTCAGACTCTGCTTGGACAACCAGGAGCCAGACTGTATTCCTCAGCGAGTGCTTTGCATAGAACCACAGGTGGTGGCGGACGAGTGTACGGGATCAGGCTGCGGCTCGGCAGAAGAGGAGAGTTCTTCAGGATTGGGTGATCTCGAGGATGGAGACGAGGAAGGCCCAGAGCAAGAGCACGAAGACATAAACAGACCCAATTCCGATACGTTTGAGGATAAATGGACCCCGGATCCGGACCCAATTTCGCCAGATGATCTTGACACTGATCCGATTGTGATATTTAATGATACTGATCCGAGAAATGATACTGAACCAAATGTTAATAATGATCCAATTGAAGAAACTGTTCTGAACGATGATTACGATCCGATTCTGAATGATGATTACGATCCGATTGTGATAATAAGCGACTCTGATCCTGATGGTCCTCCCATCACTGATGACAAACCTCCGAAACTCCCCGATAACCGGTTTGATTCAGGTTCCCCCCCAATCCACAGACTCCATTATCTCCTCTTCCCAATGGTACTGTTTGCTCTCTACCTTCTGTGAGTCGTAGAGAAACCAAACCCTGCTGCAAACCACTCTCTAATCAAATTTTGTAAAGACATGCAACATGCAATCAGCTTCACATGTATGGCTTACAATCACTTTGTCCATGCCAGTCACTAATGCACAAGCTGAACAGGTGCTTTTTTTTGTTAAATCATTTGCCTATGTGTCATGTTTCGTCCAGTGTTGTGTTTTATTTTGTGTGTGCAATTTCACAAGATTAATAATGCAAGCACACTTGTGCTTGCAGGAATTTTATACACAGGTCTATTTTTTGACAATGTATAAATAATATTTTGAAGAGGCAGAGATTCTAACTGGACTTGCAATTATTTTCCCTGTGTCTTTTGTAAGTCTCCAGTTTTATACAGGTCTATTTTCCCATGTAAATAGTACTTGTGAAAAGAAGAGAAATTAATTAGTTTTCCAATTACTTTTTTCCTGTCTCCGACTTTTGTAAGTATCCAATATGTACAGCTGCATGACTACAAGCATTAAACTTTCAAAAAAAAGACATCTACTGACTTTCATTGCTATCAGATCAGCTATACAAGCTCTCTTTAATCAAGCATACCTGTAGGTTTGCCTTTCCTCATCATATTTTTGCTCAATTCCCCTTCTAGAGATGGATCTCGGAGCATGGTTTGCAGACTTTATCCCATCCTATCCCATCAACTGTTCAAGAATACACAAACAAAACATGACAGTTACACATAATTATATAAAGTGGGTGGATTTAGACAGTAGCCACCCAAAACCCTGACACTACACAGGCATGCCAGCAGACTGTTAAAAATAATAGTGATAATCTCTGAAGATAACTGTATAGACAATGGACAACACATGAAGGAATTACATTGTACCTGGCTCTGCCAGTGAAGCAAATAGAAACTTAATGTAAAACTTTCTGTTTCATACAAGAGTACCAGTGCTGTTTTGACAAGCACATGGACACACACATACACACACACACACACACACACACACACACACACACACACACACATACACAAACACACAGACACACACGCACCCATACACATACACACACACACACACATACACACACACACACACACACACACACACACATACACACATACACAACCATACACATACACACACAATAATCATCATAGGCTACAGTATGCCTGAAACAACAATATGTTCTCCTTACACTTTGGATAGAGTCTTACTTCCTTGCAAGCGGGTAAGAAGATAACCGAGCCTCTTCCTACCTCCTCCCGTAGGCTGTTGCAGCCTAGCTCTAGGGAGCCAGAGAGAATGATGAAGATACTGGGACCTAGACAGGGAGGGCGAGGGGGAGGTAGGTGGCATCTCTACTACACTGACCTGTAATTCCTTCCCACATGTCATAAGGAACACACTACATTGAGGGTGGTCAAGACAATGTTATGTTTTTGGGTACAAAGGGTAAGGCTTACAGGTACAGTGCCAGGTCAATGAACTTAGGTGTACCATAATGAAGAAACTTTCACCCTGGTGGTGACACCTAATAGTCTGCTGGTAAACAACTTTAATTAAAAAAACTGGGCAGGTTAGATAATTCTAAACTTCAACTTGTGTACATGTACTTGTACTGCAGAGTATAATACGTAATACGTAACATTGAATTAAACATACTATATACTACTATACTATACCACTTTAATAAAAGTACTCATACATGTAGTACTATGCCAAGATTTCGCTGTAAACCGATCTGGCTACAACTGAACATGCTTGCCTAGTCCCATTGATATCTGGTGTGTACATGTATGTGGGCTGACCAATCACAGTGAAGCGACTATAGTGCATGGCTAGCTGATGGGGGCGGGGCAAGGAGACATTTATCTATGTTATTTCAGGTGCGGTAGTCATGGAGCCTGAGAACAAGGCTAGACTGGCATGTAGAATGGCTACTATCAAGATCGGACATTGGCTATAACATAGTTCCAGAAGCCGATATGTTTACACAGAGGAGTGTGTGATTATTCATTGAGCTTTCCGTCAATACCATATAGTGTGTTTTGAAAGTACACCAGAGCTCCAAAGTGAATCTTGAAAATAACAAGGGTTCAAAGCGACCAGTAGTATTCATGGCTGAGGAATTAGTATTGGTATATAGCATGGTCTACTCAGCATGTACGATGGAACCCCCTGACCCACTATTGTAAACACCTTGGGGACACTGAAGGGTGGTGGGGGTGCACTGAAGCCCCAATGATGTGGGTGAGCCACCCACCGGAGGCAGCGAATGCAGACTGTTATTCTCGTAATGTTCTGCAGATCTTTTGAACTTTGATGCATACCACTCTGTTTGCGACAACTTGTCATGACTTTTGATCCATTCTACTAGCGCTTCTCACTTTCCTGAAGAGGCAGCGCAGTCCTCTCTCCAGTGCGCAGTAGCTGTGGCTACTGCCTCAAAGAACATACCCCCCCCCCACACACACAATTTTCTTACCCCCCCCCCCCCCCCCCCACACACACACAATTTTCTTATTTTGTTAGGATCACGGCGTACGGGGACAGTAGTTACTGCTAGGGTAAGATCTAAGTCCATCACAGAGCAACACTCAGAGCCACTCATGTACATACCGGACGCTAACCTTCAAGAAACTTATAAAAATCTTACTAGCTAGCCTTTGCAGGGAAAGAATACTGATCTTATTAAATTTATAGTCTTTGTTGTGTTGCTAGGGCAATTCGTTCCTAAATACTGGCACACACAGCCTGGGTATTAGGCTAACTCTATTACCTACGATTTAGCTACGTAACAATTTTTTAGCTGACAAAAAATAGTTTTCAAAACAAACATTAGCAAACCTAAACAAGATGAATTGATACATTAGCAGAGTGATATCGAATAACTTGGCAAGTAAATCCCTATCATGTTATGTTTTCAAAGGACACCCGAAAAGATGAAAAGAATCCCTTGCAGCACTTAGAGTGCCCCACATGAATAGCACAGCTCGGTGAGTGTGGTCTCCAGACCCATGTAGCTGGGTGCACCACAGCATAGCTGGAAGAGACCATAAAGAGCTCCTGCCTTCCTCTCCCACAGGGAGGACAATAGGCAATGGAAGGCAGTGCCAGCATATAGGGGTTCATTCCCAGTGCCGCCTACACAGAGACCTTTATCTGTCAGGCTTGTGTGTACAACATACACTTTTATGACAGCAATTTCCTTAAAGGAGGACTATTAATGGTCTACTGTGTTTTAATGATGTAGTGAATATTGTGTTGAGCTTCCACGCACTATTTCCTACTGGTTACAGTGGAACCCCTCTATTGTGGACACCTTGGGGACCTGGTAAAGTGTCCTGTATAGAGAGGTGTCCTTATTTCAGGGACAAGTTCAAAAGCATATTTGGGACGTAGTCAGTGTCACTAATACAGAGGTATCCATATTTCATAGGTGTTTTTTTAAGAGGGGTTCCACCATATTCCTTTTGCTCCCTTCCCCCCCAGGCAATCGAGCAATATGATCACTTTACGTTGGTGTTGAGACTAGGACTGCGAAGCAGTATGCTTGTAGAGTATGAAGGTGACTCTGCTAGGTCCTATATAGCTGTCAGTTCCAATGACTTGCATCTGAAGCAAGATGAGCAACACCAGTCACAAACACACCTGTTAGTAGTCTCAACATGGGTGGGCGGGTACGAATAAGTAGACTAGCGCATGTATCCAAACTGAAGCTAAAACGTATCTATATGTGATCTCCAGCTTGGACTGAATGAAAGTGGCTTAGGGATTATTCTCCCAGCCAGTATAGTATTACTGGTCTCTATGTTCAACGACCAAACAACTCTAAACCCAGTGCCCTTGCCAAAAGGCATCCAATGACATCATCACTGGTTTCCGCTGGCTAGTATGAAGTATGAAGGTAACTCGGCTAGGTCCTATATAGCTGTCAGTTCCATGACTTGCATCTATAGCAAAATGAGCAACACCACTGTCACAGACACACCAGTTAGTTGCTTAGACTAGAGTGGGTGAGAAAACCTGTGTACTTGTGCAAACTAAAGTTAAAACGTATCTATTTGTGATCTCCAGCTCCACGGTTGCTGCTCTTTTCAGCAATGGAAGGTGGCTGAAGGATTATTCTAGTATTACTGGTCTCTATGTTCAATGACCAAAAACCCTAAACCCAGTACCCTTGCCAAAGGTATCCAATGACATCATCACTGGTTTCCGCTGGCTAAAAGTGTTATGTCTGGAAGGGTCACAGTAGGCCATTTGGTAGACTTTGTAAGGCCTCACCTTTCAATACAGACTTGACCAATAACAGCTGTCACCACTATCTAACAAAGCAGGTATCCAGGATACATCTGTAGTGAGAGCCCACCTCCTTTGGCTCAAGAGAGTCTGAGCTTTTGTTGCTAGCAGTAACCATAGCAATTGGTGCAGGGTTAGGGATAGCATTAGGTTTAGGGATATAGATCAAAGAGGGTTAGGGATAGGAAATGTACCAGTTAGGGATTTGCGTTAGGGTTAACGAATTGCCAGACATGAATCGGCAGATTTATGATGGTCTGTAAAACATACTAGGAATATGTCAAAATGTGGGATTAGCTCGGTTCATCTCGTCAAAAAGAACAGTGTCGCGTACCGTAATGTTACAATACTAGAAACCTTTGCGATTTTGCCATTTTGTGGCTAATTTAAGTACTTTGTGATCTTATCTTTGCGATTGTGGCAGCTTGCTCTCGCGGGCGAGACTATGTGGCAGCGGCATTCCCATTCTCGGCTGCATATCGACAAATCTCGGGTCTGTCAACATCAGTGAAGTGGGTATGTACCTTGCGCTTCGTGGCCTTCTGTTGGCTGGCTTGCTCCTCTAACGCACGCTTCACACTCTCGTTCGCTTTGCGACTGAGTTGCCACTGCTCCGATTGATTGCAGTGTCATTGCGGCTGGGAAACCTCGAAGTAAAATACTGATCTTGCAATAGCTGCTGCTTTAGAAGTATGAACTTCTCCTGCCACCTTCGCTGTTGTTTAAGGCTGGAAACATCCATTATTGCCACTTCTCCGGCCTGGGACAGTCGATGTTCGTTAACCGCACCCACTAATAACCACACCCACAAATTATTGTTCAATATTAGCGATTTTATATTTGCGATGCTGTAAGGACTCGCAGTATTCGCAAAAGTAAAGTTCACGCAAAAGATTGTAGCATTACAGTAATTTGAACACTGAGGTAGATAATTAACATGAGTATTCAAGTACGAACATAAACAAATTCTCTAATTCCAGAAAGGTACCAATTTGCTTAGCAGCAACTATTATCAATTTTAGGGTCAGGCATTACAACAATAATGCTGTTGCAAAGCCAAGTTAAACCAATCATAGTGCCAACCGAATTTCATTGGCTGCTCAACACACGCTCGCTTGAAAAAAAACACACAAGCAATACAAAGCATGAACAGTGGACATTATAGTAACAGTCCACACTCTTGGCGGGTAGTTTAAAAGCCACTGAAACCAGATTTCCTTCTAGTTTTTCCACTAACTATACTTGTACACTGCCTCTGTACTGCTGTAGTACATGTACTTGTTGCCATGTGACTGAGCTCATTAATGGAAACATTTACTGATCATTCCCCCACAGAATTCTTGCACATGCAAGGAATAGCAGACACTAGACTACTTCTCTGATTACGTGGCCTGGGAACGAGGTTAAAACTTCCTTAGCTCACAGGAAGACAGCATACTTGTGGCGTGACGCATGTACCATGTAGTGGCAGTCTTGAGTATAAGCCCCCCCCCCACGCACACGCACACACACACGCACACGCACACGCACACGCACACGCACACGCACACGCACACGCACACGCACACGCACACGCACACGCACACGCACACGCACACGCACATGCACACGCGCACACATGCAAATTCTATTGCTGCCACTAAGCGGTCACGTGCACCAGGCGCTTGTGCACTAAGCAAGCACTATAAGCCAGTGCTGGCAAACTCCTGGAGCCGGGCTAGGAGCTCGCAGGAGAACTGACTACTTCTCTCAGCATCTGGTGTGGGCACCCGAAGTCCCACCTGGGCCAAAGCTGATACATGAGAGCAGTCAGTTGAATTTGCACCATAGCAAATGCCAGGTACCCCCCTAAAGAATTTTTTCTAAACACCAATTGTAGCATTTGTCACAGACACAGGAAAGCCAATTTGTACCAGCATTTGTGTCTCTGTCTGGTTTAGCGGTTTAGAAGTAACATCCCTTCCTTTTTTTTTTTTGTTGGTGGCGGAGGGGGGCAGAAATTTTCTCATGCACAACACCTTTGTTTAAAATCATTGCTAGAGTAACTGGAATACTCTAGATAAAATACTAACCACATACAACTACAATTTAATAAATCACAGCTAAGTTTCAAATGCTGTTACAATCAAAAATGCATGGTAGAGCAGTAATTAAACGGCACAAGCTTGCAGGGGATTCCCCAGGCAACAGGCATGGTATGTGAGAAGAGGCTGCAGAGGATTAGGGAGGGACTTTTGAGAGGCTGCATGTACTTTACACGCTTGAGCAGCTTGTGTATACATGTAGCTCTTGTGTGTCTCCTCCCACCACTTACTGCCTTGGAGCAGAAGAGGAGGGGAGGGCCTTTGGAGGAGCTGCTAAAAATAGAGGTAAACACACCACTTAAAAATGTGAAGTGGCTTTCACAGGAGGGAGGGCTTTCTGAGGGCCTGTTAATTTTCCTCTTCAAGCTGTAAAGCCCACTACACTAATGATGGGAAAGTGATTACTAAGACTTTGAAGTCCCACTTCTAAGGGAAGTGGTCATTAGTAGCTTCTTGCCAATTACACTAGCTATGGTTTTATCATTTCTGGTTGTAAATAAACTCTCACAAGACTTTTGCAAGCATGAAAACTGCTCTAGCTCCAGCGTTGTAGCCCTAATAACCATAAAATGAATGTGGAGGTACAGCTTCGTAATCCTCTCACTCTCGCTCATGCACTGAACTACCAGTCTATTCAGGAACATAAGACTGGGTCGGCTCATACAGCGATCCTTCTCAAATACGTAGTACCTGGCATTGCTTGGTACTATTCAAAGTCCGGCTAAAGCCAGGTTGTGGCTAGCTGAACCTCAAATTGCTACCACATCCTTCCCAAACTAAATTACCATTTCAAATTGCAAGTCCCACATCTTAGGCCCAAACCACTTGATTCGATTCACAAGAATGTTTGGGGGAAAGGGTCTGGCCATGAGGCCAAAAACTGACCACCATTTGGCTCAAGGGGACAAACTTTCAGAGTTGTCTGAAGGTAGCTGTGTGGTATAAAGGGGAGTTAAGCTCACAATCTCGAACAGAATCTACAAGCTGCTGTAATTAATGTTTGTAAAAGGGTTGTACAAGGTTTGTAGGTACTTCACTTACAATTCGCTTGCCTGTGTGTAGGATCATGGTTGCGCTATAAACAGTTTTGCTGTATAGCCAACACAAGGCTAAGCTGGCCTGCTGTAGCTTGGCATCTTCTGTTGTGCTATATAGTAGACCATTATTGTACTTAAAAACTGTCTTGTAGTTGCACAGATGCAACTTGTGCACTGGACAGTGACAAGTGTGGGTGCACAGGCAAACAGCTAGATACCAAAGGCAACATAAGGACCAGTTGGATCTCACGTGACTGGCTAGGGAAAAAAAATACAACAACCAAAACTAACAAGACTCCATTCTATTTTGTAACCCAATATGGTTGCAATCATCCTGTCACAATAGTCCTATCTGACCAAACATACCTGTGGTAACTGGCAGGATGAACTCATTGGTTCCAGAAGGTATAGTGATTTTAGCCACGGAGAACTCTGGAGTCGGTGGGTCATAGATGACCACATTGGGGGAGCCGGGATGTGGCTGGGATCGAAACTTGTTCTCTGAGGGGGTTTTGGTGATGTAGGTGAGCATCTTGCAGAGTGTGTCCTTGTCCCTGTACTTCGGAGTGAGTCCCGCTCGTACTACGTTGTCACTGCAGGCCATACACTCCAGCACCTCTGGGAGGGTGGGAGGGAGGGAGGGAGGGAGGAGGGAAGGAGGGGAGGGAGGGAGGGAGGGAGGGAGCGAGGGAGGGAAGGTGGGAAAGAGGGAGGAAGGGAGGGAGGGAAGGGGGGAGGGAGGGGAGGGAGGGAGAAAGGGAGAGAGGGAGAAAGGGGTGTAATCGAGTAATGATTCGTATACAATGCAATGATATCAGAGTTGCTGTACAGTTGAGGTAACGCAGTCAATAAAAGCCTCTTTCTTTGTTCTTGTGTTACAACAATTGTGTTTGGGTAAATAGCAGATGTTCTACTGGTCTAGGCTACTTTAAAATCCATTAGGCCATTACCCTTTCTTTCTACCGACTACCTGATTGAAGCTACAGGCTGCATAATGTGATTGTAGACATCTGTAATACAACACTTACATTGGTGCATACATGAGTCTGTTCACGAAAGCCTTAGAAGTATAGTACTGAATAGACAAGTGTGCAGTCATTTTCGTTAACTGCACACTAGTTCTCACAAGAACCTTAATATCGACACTATAACACCATATTCAAGCCGATTCACATACAGCAATTTATCCGCTGTGAGGATTAGGGTTAGGGTTAGCAAAGATTAGGGCTAGGGACGGTTATGGTTAGGGAAGGTTAGGGCTAGGGTAAGGGTAGGGAGGGTTACGGTTAGGAGTTTGGGTTATCGTTCGGGAGGGTTAGGGCTAGGGCAAGGGTAGGGAGGGTTACGGTTAGGAGTTTGGGTTATGGTTCGGGAGGGTTAGGGCTAGGGCAAGGGTAGGGAGGGTTACGGTTAGGAGTTTGGGTTATGGTTCGGGAGGGTTAGGGCTAGGGTAAGGGTAGGGAGGGTTACGGTTAGGAGTTTGGGTTATCGTTCGGGAGGGTTAGGGCTAGGGTAAGGGTAGGGAGGGTTACGGTTAGGAGTTTGGGTTATCGTTCGGGAGGGTTAGGGCTAGGGCTAGGGCAAGGGTAGGGAGGGTTACGGTTAGGAGTTTGGGTTATGGTTCGGGAGGGTTAGGGCTAGGGCAAGGGTAGGGAGGGTTACGGTTAGGAGTTTGGGTTATGGTTCGGGAGGGTTAGGGCTAGGGTAAGGGTAGGGAGGGTTACGGTTAGGAGTTTGGGTTATGGTTCGGGAGGGTTAGGGCTAGGGTAAGGGTAGGGAGGGTTACGGTTAGGAGTTTGGGTTAGAACCGGTGGACAATTTGAGCCTGATCACTAGAGTGAACAGCTACAATGGCCCAATTGGCTACCTAGGTACAACACCATTAAAAAATCATGATAAGAGAGTACTTCTGCTAAAATGGGTAAACAATCTGGAGTGGCTCTGCAGCTATCTGTAAGCTGATGATGTAAACCAGTCCCATGACCCCACACACTCATGAATACATGCAAGATTCCCCTTTTCCCAGATTTCCTCACACAGATAAGAGGATAAGGCATACTTGCTGGCTGTCCTCCTCCACACAACTGCACCAAGATGGGGTGGTTCTCACCGTGATAAGCCTAGTGTTGTTTCAGGTAACTGAAACTATAAACAAAAAGTGTTTTAGTAGGGATATAGCTGAGTAACTAAAACTCAAACTTCAAGGGTAAGAATTACAAACTTTTTATCAGCCGGAGCGCGCGAACGGCTGGTACTAAGATTGCTTTACGTTTTCCGCGTCTGTTTGTTTGTTTGTCTGTTTGTGCGTCCGCACTTATCACGTGCGCAATATATTACGTCATGCGTTACTATGCAACTGCAGTGTATAGCAGCGTTTGGAGGTTTGCAGGCCAAGCTACAGCAAATGAAGGTACTTTTGTGTTGTCTAGATGGCGAAAGTGTGGTAGGTAGCCGTAAAGATCCTGGTTTCTTGGTGTATAGCTACTAACTGGAGGCGCATGACGAAACTGCCGAGTCAGCACTTTCGCTGTACCGCTCTAGGAATAATTACAGTAATAGTATCTCTGGCTCTACAGCTGTAATTTAGTAGCTTGGCCTAAGTTGAGTTGTGTGTATTGTATGGGAAAGGCATCCGGCTGGTTTTTTAGACATGAAATGTCAGACTTGTTTACCAAAATGAACCCATTTAGTTGTGGTTAACCAATACTAAAAGTGTTTTTAACGACCCTTTTAGTTGGCTAGCTACGTAAAACCGAAGTAAACTTTCGTTCTTAATACTAAAACAAAACCCAGAGAATAGTATGAGATGATGCTTGCTTTTTCCAGGGAATAGTACGAGATGATGCAGTCTAGAATAAGACGTAGGTTTATTTCCCAAATTGCTGGCAGTCACGAACGTGCGACCAGGAAGTGCCTACCCTCATTATTACGTGATTGCATGGCCACATGAGCCATATCGTAATCATTTTAGCTAGCCTTGAGGCAGAAGCGAAGAATCGCTGCTGAAAAGCCCAGACAAAGGTGATGGAAATGGAAACGGTAGCTGCTTGTGCGTACTCCTGAAAGCACTTCTGCTGAACCAACCTTTGACGGTGTACATAAAACTCGCCAGGGTAAAAACACATGTCAGCTAACAGGAGATAGTGTGTTAGATGGGGGCTAGTGAACAAGGTTAGCTAGTCTCAATATAAGTGAATATCAGGCCATCAAGGCAGAGATCATCTACAGTGGCAGGATCACTCACTCTGAGGAATGCTCTCAACAGAGTCACAACACGCGTAGAGGAACAGCTCATCACCTTATACCTCGTTCTTGCAAGATTCAGCCATGCAAAGCACTTCAGATGGCTGTATATGCTAATTAAAGAGCACTACAGGCTTTGCCTAAGCAAACTTGATGGCATTGTGGTACACCCACGCAAAGTTTGAACTTTGAACTCAAAGTATGGGGGTCAAGAAGTTCGTTTTTGTCACTTTTCCCCTGGATTCGCGGTTGTTTGCATTTCAAACCACTTGTACTAGTTTACGTGGAAAGCAACTGCTGGTATAAGTTTCAGGAGGGTTTGATCAGAAAACGGTAGGCTGAAAATGGCTGAAAAGTTGAGTTGACAAAAACTGCCATTGAACACTGTGGAGTCATATCAGAAGCACTCCTAGTGTCTTGGGTAAGCCTTACCAGTGTTTCTCAGTTTCAGCCTCTGAATTGATTTGCCTGTATCTCAGCCATTCCGTGGTCAATTGACACCGGCCTTGATTTTTCAACTTGTGCTTGTTGATGCGGCACTGAAATCTAACTGATTCGAAGACAAGGTTTGCACCACTTTGCTCAGAAAATGGAAAAAAAAAACAACAAACTTTTTCTGACAAGCAGCCGCTTTCTAGTTGTAAGGTCCCGAAAAAGGCTGAGTTCACGCTAATGCTGGGTTCCAATGGAACAAGCAAAGGTTGCAATATGAGGATCGTTATAGATTCCCTTTCTTCCCCGAGATATGAATACAGACGCGGAGCTCAGTTTTTAGGCCTCCCCGCCCTGCTGGCACCGCCATATAAAATAGGTTTAGTGCTAAATTATGTACAAACATGATGTCTTATTCTAGACTGATAGTACGATGATGGTGCTTGTTCTTCCAGCGAATAGAACGAGATGGTGCTTGTTCTTCCAGTGAATATTGATGCTTGTTCTTTCAGAAAATAGTATGAGATGTTGCTAGCTCTTTCCAGCGAATAGAACAAGATGATGCTTGTTCTTTCAGTGAATAGTACGAGATGTTGCTAGCTCTTTCCAGCGAATAGAACAAGATGCTTGTTCTTTCAGTGAATAGTATGAGATGGTGCTAGTTCTTTCCAGCGAATAGTAGATGTAGCCAGTATTCTAAATACAGCACACTAAGGCTTGCAATTGATGTAAAAAGTGCTTGTTAACTAAAACTGCAAAGGTGATAGCGCCCCACCCTTCCCTTAAAGATCTTTGAGTACAGTATGACCAATAAAAAACACAGAACGTGTGGATGCATATGAAGTGGGTGTGGCTACAGTGCCCGCAGCACTTCAGCCGTGCACACACGAAGCGTGTATCGACTCCTCCTGAGCTGCAACTTACTACTGAAGCTGGGAAATTGTCGCGGTACGATGGTAGGTGGCATGGATGACCAGAGAGAACCGTTCACTTCACTCACCCTGTACATTCCCAACCATGACGGACTCAGCAGAGCAGCCTCACATCCTCACATCCTCGTAGTTGTAGCACAGTAGACAATGTCACATTTGAACTAGATAGCGCACACTTTCTAAATAACACCCAACAGAACTGTAGCTGTCTCAGGTCAGTGAGGGCTGGAGAGTGGGTCTCCCCACGCTACAAGGCAGAAGACGGAGCCACGCCTGCGCACTTGGCTGCCGCCAGTGGACAGGTAAACTCACAGCTATAGAAAGAAATATTTGAGCCTCCGGGCCATATCTGAAGATTGGTGACTATCTCTGTCTGCCTTTATTCAGTCTCATGCCCAGACCGTTGATTCTCCCCCTCGCTGAAACGTCTGGCTCACAGAGTCAAATTCCTTGGGCTTATTCCCAGAATGTGTTGTGGTAAGAACCAATGAGACCACAGGATTAGTAATTATAGGAGCCTGTGAGTGCCATGGTGGTTCATGTGCTCCTGGTAATATTACATTTCTGGAGTACTATTAGGAAGCTCGAGCTACTGCAAGCAAAAACAGAGATGTCCGTCCCTGATTAAAATCTGTGCATGCGTAGTACACTTTATGTGATCCCGAAAGATGAAGGTTCATTTAGGAGAAGCAGAGGGCCGCAGCCTTCCTCAAATGTGGAGAGTGCCCACACATACCACGCACTACTTCGCATAAGCTTAAACGGAAAAACTACTGCTCGTAAAGATACCTGCCCCCACCCCCAATCCCTTACAATGCTGCTTATCACCAAGAAATTCTCCGAGATACAATGAATAATCTGGATGTGGGTGGTCGGTGATGACACTGTAGTGTGTCCTACATTTACTGTCTTCCTGACGAGATCGAGGGTGGAGCTAATGATCCAATAGCACTCGGGGGTGGAGCTTGTGATCCGAGAGTGACTGTAATTTTGTCAAATGATGAAACGAAGCAGTCACCAGCTACGCGGAGAAAGCAATCAGTTGTAGGCAGTAAGAGCAATCAATAAAGTCATTACCGCAAAGCAAACCACCTTGGTTTCTATAGCATTGAGCTTCCTGCCATGTCTAAATTGCAGGGACACACTCAGGTATACTCCTCTGGCAAATAAAATCAAAGAGCATTATATTCAGTTCAGACCCCTCCCACCTTTCTGAGGACTGGCCACACCTCCTTTCTTGTCTAATTGCAGGGACTCCCTTTTGTACCCCCCCTGCAGATGAAAATTAAAGACCCCTCCTTCTCTGTGGACTGGCCACACCTCTTTCCAAGTCTAATCGCAGGGACTCCCTCTGGTGTACTTCTCTACAGATAAATCACCCTTGCAAACCACTGCAACATCACGGAAGAAAGAATTAAGCAGCGGAAGATGACCATCCAGCTGGCGAGAAAGCTCCAGCAGCAGCACCTTGGGACGAGGAGGCTAGAAGCCTCAAGGAAGCCCTGGCGATGTTGGGCTACACCTGCGAGAAGAGTTTGCAACTCTATCCCGAGATGCATTGAATAATCTGGATGTGGGTGGTCGGTGATGACACTGTAGTGTGTCCTATATTTACTGTCTTTCAAGGATGGAGCTAATGATCCAATAGCACTCGGGGGCGGAGCTTGTGATCCAAGAGTGACATCGAGTCTAATCGCAGGGGACTCCCTCTGGTGTACTTCTCTACAGATAAATCAAAAAGCACTTCATTCCGTTCAGATACTTATCAGTTTGCCACACAAACACCCAGAAACCCGAGAATGGCCAGCCAATAGCCGATGCCACCCTTGCAAACCACTGCAACATCATGGAAGAAAGAATTAAGCAGCGGAAGATGACCATCCAGCTGGCGAAAAAGCTCCGGCAGTAGCAGCTTGGGACGAGGAGGTTAGAAGCCTCAAGGAAGCCCTGGCGATGTTGGGCTACACCTGCGACAAGTGCTTGCAACTCTATCCCCCACTCCATTTGCCTCATAATCTCATTTCAAATTAGTGGGTTTTGGTGTAGACGCTACCAGTGTTTAGTTTAATTGCTTCAATTTGTGCAAAGTGATTGGGCACAAAGACTTCAGTGTTTCCCAGAGTTATGGTTTTCGGGAACAGCTGTGTTTCAATGCTAGCCAATGCAAGTAGAGACAGGTACATAAGGTTTCTGCATTCAGACTGAATGTCACAAAGGCTGTTCCTAAGATACAGACTGCACCTAATTGAGTACATCCATAGTAATATCAAGCAGTGGTACCACAAACCTCTTGAAGTACTTTCATACTCTGAAGGGGAATTTAGACTGGCACAGCCCCATATACAAGCAGGGTCATACATTAGTAATGTGGGCACCTCGGGGACCTGGTGGCGTGTCCCGTATACAGTGGAACTCCTCTAATGTGGGCACCTTGGGGACCTTGGGGATCTGGTGAAACATCCTGTATAGAGAGGTGTCTTCGTTTCAGAGGTAAATTTTGTAACGATAGTTGTGTCCATCTGTGCGTGCGTGTGTGTGTAACGGTTGTGATATCAAGCATGCAATTGGGTGAGAATATGCGAGAAGACCGTGACGTCATCAAATGAGCACCACGTACTTTCGTACTTTGACTATTGAAATGGTCAACCTGTTGGCCTCAAGCGCACACAATATACAAGCAAGTTGTACGGGTGTGGAAATGTTAGCTGCTGTTCCTAATACACAAAATTTCTGTTACAGGCTGGACCTCATGTCTTTATCCAACTACAAACCAGCCACTTCATGTAAGAAACCATTATTTTAAAGGAATATGAACAAAAGGTATCTGTTTTGCACTATAGGAGTCCTGGACCTACCGTATTTCCGCGATCAGACGCCGCCCTCGATTAGTAGCCGCCCTCGAATTATAGCCGCACCTCCGGCAGTGCTGAACGAAATAGTGGCCGCCCTCGAATAGTAGCCGCAGATAAAATTCAAGTACTGCGTAAGCAAGAAGATGTAGCAACTACAGTAAAAGTAGAGTAATACTTGACTTTGCTAGCTAACAGTTATCAGACCTCACATTTGTCTTCTTCGAGATTGCGAATTTAAGGGATCAGCGCCCAACGGAGGCTGCCCGCGAATCTATATTTTCGATACCTCTCCCCTCAAAAAACAGCTGGCATTGTAGCATGACGATAGTGTTGAGGCACGAACGGCGATTTTCAAACGGATTTAAACTGCAGTTGCACATTGCTGTGTAACCAGTAAACGGCTCTATCTAATAAACGCCGCCCTCGATTAGTGGCCGCCCTCGAATAGTGGCCGCGGAAAATCGCGCGATGAAATAAATAGTAGCCACGGCGTCTGATCGCGGAAATACGGTATGCCCACCGCACATCCTGCTATACTTCCACAAACTGTGTGAAGATAATGTACGGTCAGCTTACATTATCGTGACTTCAAGAAAGGTATCACCTCTATCGTATCAAGGTCAGTTTTTAGACACAGATACTAATGAACATGTAAGGCTCTATTATACTGTTGTTATAAAACACCCCTACGTATCCCTAAGTTTGCATTAAAATTTAACTAACTTCAGTGTATCGACATTAAGTATGCTGTCAGCTCTCCCTCCGATGACCCCTGTACTCCGTGGGTTTGTGTAGTTGGCCAATGGACGCCTTAGTACATGCTTCTCAGCAGAAAAGGTCCCAGGCCTTCGTTAAAAACATCAGCACGAAGCCTTTAGTTGATGATTGATGTTATTGAGAGTTGATGATTGATGATATTGAGAGTTGATGATTGATGTTGTTAAGAGTTGATGATGTTGTGAAGAGTTGATGATTGATGATATTGAGAGTTGATGATTGATGGTATTGAGAGTTGATGATTGATGGTATTGAGAGTTGATGATTGATGGTATTGAGAGTTGATGATTGATGGTATTGAGAGTTGATGATTGATGGTATTGAGAGTTGATGATTGATGATATTGAGAGTTGATGATTGATGTTGTTAAGAGTTGATGATGTTGTGAAGAGTTGATGATTGATGATATTGAGAGTTGATGATTGATGATATTGAGAGTTGATGATTGATGATATTGAGAGTTAATGATTGATGATATTGAGAGTTGATATCGAGAGTTGATATCGAGAGTTGATATTGAGAGTTGATTTTGAGAGTTGATGATGATGGTATGGAGAGTTCAGATTGATCACAGCCTTTTCCCAGAATACAACAGATGCATCCACACTTTGGAGGAGCACATGTGAAGCTTGTTACCCAAACATCTGATGTACTTTTCGTCTGTATGACAGATCGAGTATCCTCAAACATTCCACAATGTACCTTGTGCACGCACAACACAGACATGCAGAGTGGGTGGAACTTCACAGATGTCCTTGAAGGAGTTGTGTTTGCAGGAACAATATCTGGACTACCGTTGACATTCATGAACATTGGTAACGTGTAACGTAGCCCCTACAGCACAACTGCCCAACAGAACTAAATCCCGTGGTTGTGGAGCAGTACCTATGGAAGGAGTGGGAGGTGAGGTACATGTACATGGTCAGACCACTACATGACCCTGTGGCAGGACTCTGCATCAGCCAGTTTGGAGGGCTGAACAAGCCACACCTACTGAGAAAATGGCACCTGATCGTCAACCTGTCCCATCCTAAGGCTAAAAGTGTCAGTGTCAACGTGGGTGAAATGGAAACGTATTATGGAGCCAGAGACCAAGGGCTGATATTTACTCTACCAACGACGGCACTGCCTTCATCTGCTTTCACCCAAATGTGTTGGATACACAGGCAAGAGTACCAATATTGATTGAAGCATCGCTGACGAAGTTGGACATAACCAAAGCTTATTGCATCATTCCAGTCCATCGACACAAACGCCTCTTGTTGGGTAGTATGGCCCGGAAGGAGCAGGTCTTAGTGGACATGGCACTCCCATTTGGGCTGAGAACAGCTTCTGAAATTTTAATGCTGCTGCCAACGCCTTACTGTGGGTACTGTGTGATCGAGGAGGGACACGAGCTCAGCCACGCGTTACCTGTATGACTTCAGTCTCCCCCAGTCAGGGGAATGAGGGGCAGCCCCTCGGCCGGCTGGCACAGGATGTACACATGTAATCCACCGGTTTTACCTTCTGCCTCATGACTATCCCAGGATGTGGAATACACTGCCCAGGTTTCTAAGAGAGTGGGGCTTTTTCACCCTTGCTACACCAACACCTCCCCCCCCCCCCATCTCAATTTCCTCCCCCCCCCCCCCCCCCTTTCCCAAAATGGAGAAGAATCCAAGAACTAGACAATAAGCAAAACAAATGAAGAACGTAAATGTGAGTACAAAAACCATTTTACTGCAACTTTTTTATAAAAAGGTGTTATAACACCTGCAATTGGAAGTCATATGCACGTCAAGGAAAGGAGTGTCCATGTGCTCTACTTTCTAAACTGTGTAGTCAACCGAAACTGTAAACAGTCATTGCACAAGTACTGACAGTTTGTGGCTGGGTCGTATTTCAGCTGATTAAGCGAGATAAATCGATTGCTTCCATTGCTTCCATGTCTCCTATTCACTACGTGAGTGGTTGCCCTACCAGCACATTCAACGGGTGAATGGGCAGTGAAGCTAACTTGCACTTCATAGTAACCCTTGTTCTGTCCCTGACTCAATAGTCGGATGTTAACGTTACCACATAGTGGCCACTTGAGTGAGTCATCAAACACGCCCCGCATTACGTGGACATAAACACAAAGATGGGTACCCCAGTGGCCATTGGCAAATACCGCGATGCACAATCTGTAGCCTCCGGCGTGAGAGTAGAAAGACGGAGAGAGCCATCGATCATTGTTTCGCTTGTGACGTTCGAAGTCAGTCATCGTGAACTCAATCGGACACAGGCATACGCGGGACTCTATGGTGAGGCACTGGCGCTGCAGCTGTATCACATCTCTGTCGATAAACTGAGTGACACGGAACTGAAGGCAGTCGTCTCTGAGATACTGGCAGTGCCTAGCAAGATTGTATTTCAGATCTTCATACAGCACTTCTCTCCCCCGACCTTTTCTCTGCTATGTCACCATCAGCCACTCTGCAGGCTAACTGTGTTCCAATGAAAACTGCCGTGATCCTGAGATGCTCCCCGTCCTCCAGTTGATTGAGGATCTCGAAGGTGATAGAGCCTTCAAACGGCCACTTCAGCAAGTGGTCGAACTCTCCACGCATCAAACACGCACACACAAGCATGCCTAAATCACCACGACTGTGAAGATCTGGGACTACTTTGAGGAACATCTTGTAACCTCGCAGAAAGGTGTAGAATGGAGGGCTGTACCAAGCAATCTTTCTCTCCCTGTGCCAATTGAAATCAGTCATAGTGAATTTGACAGGCAGGGAGGGTAACACTGACTGCAGCTTCTGGTCCAATTCATCGGTCTCCTTAGTGAGACACTGCTTCAATTCATCGGTCTCCTCGGTGAGACGCTGCTTTAGCGCTTCATTTTCTCTTTCCAGTGCTGCAATCTTTTGCTTATTTTCACTAAGTTCACTAGTGAGCCTGGCAACCTGCTCGGAAAAACTTTTGCTAGAGGCTGCCAGATCATCCCTAAGTGCTGCAATCGCTCTATCTTTCTCGTACATCTTCCGTTCGTTGAGCTCTGCGATTCTCTGACCATTGGCTGCAAGTAGAGACATGTGAACAACAAGATTCTCGGACAAGTGGAGGCGCATATCTGCCCGGGGTAGCTGCACCGTACAGCCAGCATGGTGGAAATCACAAGCAACTACCGTGAGGGGACAATCCTTGTCCACGTGATGCTCGAGGTTCTGACGCTCGGGATACACCCCACACTCGTTGGGGCAGGGCACCGGGCGAAAGTCGCACACCAGCCAATGTCTGGTGACCACGTCTTCGTAGTCGGCATTATAGCTGCCACAGTAGTCACAGCTAAAAGGTCGTCGGATGCACTGTTCGATTTGGTGGGCGTCGACACAGTGGCGCTGGAAACATGCACGACAGTAATGGCACTCCACTTCGGCAAACTCGCAGCCAACGAGCTGTTCCCCTGCCTTGGGGCTCTCATTCAAGTGCTTCTCTAGCTCTCCCAGCTCACCAACCCACTGGCAGCCATTTCTCCTGTAGGAGCAGCGAACGTGGAGGGTGCAGATGGACCGCTTCAGGCCCTTGTTTGGGAAAACCGAGAACCCTGCCTCATTGCATGTCGGACAGGGGCTGTCCTGCTGAACACGCTGGATGCACAACTGGCAGTAGTTGTACCCACAGCACGACACGAGGTGAGGCTCGCGAAGCACAGAGAGACAGATGGGGCACTCCACTTGGAAGACTTCCTGAGGCTGCTCTACAAACTCGCAGTCAAATCCGCCTTGCCTCCTGCTCTGTGCAGTAGTAGCTCTTGCAGGGTTGGGTCTTGGTGATGCCTGGGGTGATTCACTGACTTGGCAGACTCTTTCAGTGTCTTTGGATGAACTAAGATCGTTTTTTGAAGACATTACTACTACTGAACTAGGGCTGTGTCAGGCGACTTCCTGGATGACATCATAAGGGCAGGTGAGGTCACATGATGTGCTAGGATACATGGTTTCTATAGTAGCATGTGGCCACTTAGTTTGGCTTTGTTACCACACCATACTACATGAAATTTGGGTTCACATTTATTACCAGAACCTCTGCTATTTTGACTCCAAGGAGAAAGTGAAGTTAGACATTAGCACGCCACTCAAAATAACCGCACACATCAGAGCGCAACATGAACTTTCCAGTGACAATGACCAATCAAATCATCAAAACGGGTGCATACTGTAACCATTTCAGGGTTTCATACAGGATCTTTCGCGGGGGGGGGGGGGGGGGTGGACTTTTTTACCAGCCGGAGCGCGCGAACGGCTGGTACTAAGATTGCTTTACGTTTTCCGCGTCTGTTTGTTTGTCTGTTTGTTTGTTTGTTTGTCTGTCTGTTTGTGCGTCCGCACTTATCACGTGCGCAATATATTACGTCATACGTTACTATGCAACTGCAGTGTATAGCAGCTTTTGGAGGTTTGCGGGCCGAGCTACAGCAAATGAAGGTAGTTTTGCGTTGCCTAGATGGCGAAAGCGTGGTAGGTGGCCTGTTTTGGTGACCTATAGCTACTAACTGGAGGCGCATGACGAAACTGCTGAGTCAGCACTTTCGCTGTACCGCTCTAGGAATATTGTATCTCTGGCTCTACAGCTGTAGTTTAATAGCTTGGCCTAAGCTGAGTTGTGTGTATTGTACGGGAAAGGCGTCCGGCTGGTTTTTTAGACATGAAATGTCAGACTTGTTAGAATAGCAAATGTCTTTCTAAGGGAATGAGAAAAAGGCTCTGAAAGTAAATCGAACGAACAAGAGGAGGCTAGCTCAACTGGGAGGAGATTACACTCAGAACGAGTGCCTACAATTTGAAGGTGTGTGGTACGCTTGACAAGGACATGGCAAGCTATCGCCCAGGAAAGCATATAGGTCCAGAGAGAAAAAAGCTGAAAGTTCTGGCCAACATTTCCCTTGGGGACTGAGTGATGGAATGGACATCTGGGACATAACAGTAGGGCTCTAGTGTGAGATTCCATGGGACATCCTTTACACACCAATACATCCCTCGCAGACTGAGGGATGGAATGGACAACTGGGACATACAGTGAGGCTGAAGTGTGGGACTCCATGGGACATCTGGCAGAAGAACTCTACTTCCGCTGAAGATCTCAAGCCTGCCCTACCTCGCTGTCGCAAGGCTCCACACCACCTTGATGATGGTTCTGCGCCTACTTTTCACATGACGGTGGAGGACCACTATCGGGCCGTGTATTTTGAAGCACTTGACCTCATTATTTCATGCATCGAGGATCATCTCAACAGACGAAATCGAGTTCTTTCTTATGCACGAAAGGCACTCCCCGAGGGTTAATCATGCCAGTTCTCTGTCGAAGGCGAACTATCACCTCTTTCACTCCAGCTCCTTCAGCTGTGTATCTCCTCAAGAAGGGCCTGGCTGGGTTAGGCTGGACAGCTTGGATTTATCCATCTGGTTGGCCTGAAAAGAATAGTTGTAATCGAATTACCCTTCAGCGTTGTAATATGGCATGCCTTCGTCTCACATATGAGTACTAAGCGTCTTCATCGTGGCTTTGGCACTCCTCCATCCAGTATACTTGGGCCCGCATTGCTGCCCAAATATCATACACAGAAGTTATATTCACCATCGTTGCAAACCCTACAGTTTGGGTGAAGTTCCATCATCAGAAAACACAACAAATCTCATCTACATATCTCCCACCAATAGCATCCCTCTTTTTCTCTTACCTTGTTGACAAGTTGACGAATTTGGTCATCCCCTAGCCCAGAATAGGGAAGGAACTGGGATGGAAGTGAATATGACTTCTGATTACGCTCTAAATCTCCAGAACCTGCATGTACAGGCACAGGATCGCTCTCATGTTATTCAAGCAGCGAATATCCCTCTGTATCTCACTGAGAACATCCGCTACCCACATCCTGGTTATCATGATCAACCCATAACCGTCATCCCCTTTGAAGTCCTCTACATCCCAAGCCATAGTGTCTTCACCTGCACGGTATGGGACTGTTGTAGCAGCCAGGTTACAGGATAAGTCCGGGCACTCCTCCTCAAGGCTGCAATTTTAAAGCCACATGAAGAAGAGCTGTGGTTAGTTCTCTTTTTTTATGGTTACAATTTTGATTCCCTACTCCTTCCAACACATTTGGAAACATTTTCTCAGAGTTTTCAAGCTGATGGAGATACATAGTGGTTGCGTCGGATATCATCACATTCTTTCGAAGTTGCACCCCTAGCCAGTTGGAGCCGATGTGTCAGGTCGGCAAGTTAGTGAGGCTGCTGCTCGTGATGCCGGCCACCAATGCTGGGAGTGAGAGGTCACTCAGTGCTCTGCGACGTATTAAGACGTATCTACGCTCAACAATGTCTCAGCAGCGTATGAACCGTTTGATGCTCTTGCACATCCACAAGAGCCACACTGACTGCCTAAATCTCGTGGAGGTTGCCAACGATTCCAGCAGGCACAGGACGTACATGTAATCCTCTGGTTTTACCATCTGTCTCAAGATTATCCCTGGATGTGGACCCCCCCCCCCCCCCCCGGTTTCTTCGAGAGTAGGGCTCTTTTACCCTTGCTAGCTGCTACACTAACACTAGCCTCGTACCCAGGCCACGTGTGCGCCTGGGTACGAGGCTACACTAACACCACCCCTCTCACAATTTCCATCCACCCCCCCCCCCCTCCCCAATGGAAAAGAATTCCAGGACCAGACAATGCGCAAAACAAAATAAGTATGTACATGTGAGTACAAAAACCATTTCACTGCTACTTCCAACACTCGCGATTGGGAAGTCATATGCATGTCAAGGAAGGGAGTGTCCATGTGCTCTACTTTCTCAGCTGTGCAGTCAACCGAAATTGCAGACAGTCATTGCACAAGTACTGACAGTTTGTGGCCGGGTTGTAGTTCAGCTGACTAAGCGAGATAAATCGATCGCTTCCATGTCTTTTATTCGCTACGTGAGTGGTTGCCATAGCAGAACAATCAATGGGGGTAAGGGCAGTGAAGGAAACTTGCATTTCATAGTGACTCTTGTTCTGAACCTGATTCAATAGTCGGATGGTAACACTACCACGTAGCGGCCACATGAGTGAGTCATCAAACTCTCCCCGCAATACGTGGACATAAACACCAAGATCAGTGCCCCAGTGGCCATTGGCAAATACCGCGATGCACAATCTGTAGCCTCCGGTGTGAGAGTAGAAAGACGGAGAGAGCCATCGGTCATTGTCTCGCTTGTGACGTTCAAAGTCAGTCATCGTGAACTCAATCGGACACACGCATACGCGGGACTCTATGGTGAGGCACTGGCGCTGCAGCTGCATCACATCTCTGTCGATAAACTGAGTGACACGGAACTGAAGGCAGTTGTCTTTGAGATACTGGCAGTGCCTAGCAGCCCGAGGATTGTATTTCAGGTCCTCGTACAACACATCTCTCCCTCGGCCTCTCCGAGCTCTGTCACCATATGTCACTCTATGAGCTAATTTCGCTCCAATAAAAACTGCCGTGATCCTGAGATGCCCCCTGTCCTCCAGTTGATTGAGGATCTCGAAGACAATAGAGCCCTCAAATGGCCACTTTAGCAAGTGGTCGAACTCTCCACGCATCAAACATGCACATACATACATGGCTACATCACTACGACCGTGAAGATCTGGGACTACTTTGAGGCACATCTTGTAACCTTGCAGGAAGGTGTAGAATGGGGGGGCTGTACCAAGTAATATTTTCCTTTCTGTGCCGGTCGAAATCAGTCATAGCAAATTTGACAGGAAGAGTGGGCAACACTGGCTGCAGCTTTCGGTCCAAAGCATCAGTCTTCTCAGCCAGTTGCTGCTTTAGCGCCTCATTTTCTCTTTCTAGTGCTACAATCTTTTGCTTATTTTCACTAAGTTCACTAGTGAGCCTGGCAACCTGCTCGGAAAAACTTCTGCTGGAGGCTGCCAGATCATCCCTAAGCGCTTTCTCGTACAGTTTCCGTTCGTTGAGCTCTGCGATTCTCTGACTATTAGCTGCGAGTAGAGACGTGTGAGCAACAAGATTCTCGGACAAGTGGAGTCGCATATCTGCCCGGGGTAGCTGCACCGCACAGCCAGCATGGTGGAAATCACAAGCAACTAACGTGAGGGGACAATCCTTGTCCACGTGATGCTCGAGGTTCTGACGCTCGGGATACACCCCGCACTCGTTGGGGCAGGGCACCGGGCGAAAGTCACACACCAGCCAGTGTCTGGTGACCACGTCTTCGTAGTCGGCCTCGTAGTTGCTGCAGTAGTCACAGATGAAGGGTCGTCGGATGCACTGTTCCATTTGGTGGGCGTCGACACAGTGGCGCTGGAAACATGCACGACAGTAATGGCACTCCACTTCGGCAAACTCGCAGCCAACGAGCTGTTCCCCTACCTTGGGGCTCTCATTCAAGTGCTTCTCTAGCTCTCCCAGCTCACCAACCCACTGGCAGCCATTTCTCCTGTAGGAGCAGCGAACGTGGAGGGCACAGATGGACCGCTTCAGGCCCTTGTTTGGGAAAACCGAGAACCCAGCCTCATTGCACGTCGGACAGGGGCTGTCCTGCTGAACACGCTGGATGCACAACTGGCAGTAGTTATACCCACAGCACGACACGAGGTGAGGCTCGCGAAGCACAGAGAGACAGATGGGGCACTCCACTTGGAAGACTTCCTGAGGCTGTTCTACAAACTCACAGTCAAATCCGCCTTGCCTCCTGCTCTGTGCAGAAGTATCTCTTGCAGGGTTGGGTCTTGGTGATGCCTGGGGTGATTCACTGACTTGGCAGACTCTTTCAGTGTCTTTAGATGAGCTAAGATTGTCCTCTGAAGACATTACTACTACTGAACTAGGGCTGTGTCAGGTGACTTCCTGGATGACATCATAAGGGCATGTGAGGTCACATGATGTGCTAGGATACATGGTTTCTATAGTAGCATGTGGCCACTTAGTTTGGCTTTGTTTCCACACCATACTACATGAAATTTGCGTTCACATTTACTACCAGAACATCTGCTATTTCGACTACATGCTCTAGTCTTCAAGGAGAAAGTGAAGGTAGACATTAACACGCCACTCAAAATAACCGCACACATCAGAGCACACCATGAACTTTCCATTGACAATGACCAATCATAACTATCAAATCATCAAAACGAGTGCATACTGTAACCATTTCAGGGTTTCATACAGGATCTTTCGCGGGGGGGGTGGACTTTTTTGGAATAGCAAATGTCTTTCTAAGGGAATGAGAAAAAGGCTCTGAAAGTAAATTGAACGAACAAGAGGAGGCTAGCTCAACTGGGAGGAGATCTACACTCAGAACGAGTGCCTACGATTTGAAGGTGTGTGGTACGCTTGACAAGGACATGGCAAGCTATCGCCCAGGAAAGCATATAGGTCCAGAGAGAAAAAAAGCTTAAGAGACTCCCTTAGCTTTGAGGACTAAAGGATGGGAAGGACAGTGAGGGACAGTAGTGTGGGAGTTAAGACTTAAGAGACTCCCTTAGCTTTGAGGACTAAGGGATGGGAAGGACAGTGAGGAACAGTAGTGTGGGAGTTAAGATTTAAGAAACTCCCTTAGCTTTGAGGACTAAGGGATGGGAAGGACAGTGAGGGACAGTAGTGTGGGAGTTAAGACTTATTAAGGGACTCCAGTACTACCATTGGACAGCCCATGGCAAACTGGACTTTGTGAACAAAAAAGGAAAGAAGCATTTTTGGAAGCCTTAGCACTCATGTCACACTACTTTGAAGAATAGTATACACACTTATACCACATTACATCACATCCAAGGTGTTTGATTGGAGCAGAAGAGGAGTATAAAGGGTCATATACCACATTTATGTTTTCATGTTTTATTATACTACTTTCATGTTTTCATGTATTATGACATCGTAAATAACTGCTGCCTCTGGGAATGCTAGCCCAGCATTTCTATGTACCTACTCCACTGATTGGTGAAATGTTGTATAAGCCGGATATACCACGCCTACTCAGAATATAAACACGATATACTCCGCTAGGCTGTTTACCCTCGGCTATCGCCTCGGGTAATCTGTCTAGCGGAGTATATCTGCGTTTATACTCCTCGCAGACGTGGTATATCCTATACTTATGCGTAGGAATGTGGGCCAGGAAGATTATTGCATCCTGGTTAGCAAGCTGGTGACATGTAGTACTGTGTGAGTGTCGTGTAAAAAATTGTCTACAAGTGTGAACAGCACAATGGCTGGTTTTCATGAGCCTAACTCTGAATCAGAGGAAACCGACCAACTCCTCCTGTAGACACTCAAACACTCAACTATAGACATGAGCTACAGAGCAAGTAGATTGCATAGTGAGATGCTACAAGACTGCTTCCAAAATATTAGGGCAAAAAATTCTGCACAGGCCGTGCAGGAATTACTATCAGATAATACCTTTCCACTCAGATTGGCTTTCCAGTAGGCACTAGGTGCCTTGTGGAAACAATAGCTATATGTATATTGCGTATATAGACATACATCTTCTACAGTAGCACAAATGCACCTCCATACAAAGCTATAGTTATATCATAATCTTGCTCCACATGTGCTTTACAACATGTTCGAATATGCTAATACGACTAGCATACACGTACGTATGTATCCACCCCTTGCTGGGAGTTGGCACAGTGGGTACTTGAATAATACAATGGAACCCCTCTTAATTAAAGGACAACCCTAAAATAAGGACACCTCTCTACTAATGACACTTTGCTGTGTCCCAAATATGCTACATTTACCTCTTGAAATCTTTATATTGGACACTTTACTATATACGTAGGTCCTCAAGGTGTCCACAATAGAGGAGTTCCACTGTACGAGCATATACTCATTTCTTGTATGCATGAAGTGGCATGCACACAGACACTCACCTCCATAGAGGTAGGCGTGGGGTTCATTCGGGGCCAGGAAGAGTGACTCTCCAGGCTGCAGTCTCAGAAAGTTGAGGAAGAACACACAGAAGCAGCCGATGTCGCCAGGGAACTGGCCGTGCAGCCGAGTTAGCAGGGATCGCTCCTGGGAGGGGAGGTCTGTGTGTGTGGGAGAGAGAGAGAAAAAGAGAGACAGACAGACACAGAGGAGTGAGAGATCGAGAGAGACAGAGAGATCGAGAGAGAGAGATCGAGAGAGAGAGAGAGAGAGAGACAGAGAGATCGAGAGAGAGAGATCGAGAGAGAGACAGAGACAGAGACAGAGACAGAGACAGAGACAGAGACAGAGACAGAGACAGAGACAGAGACAGAGACAGAGACAGAGACAGAGAGAGAGAGAGAGAGAGAGAGAGAGAGAGAGAGAGAGAGAGAGAGAGAGAGAGAGAGAGAGAGAGAGAGAGAGAGAGAGAGAGAGAGAGAGAGAGAGAGAGAGAGCGACAGAGAGAGAGAAAAAGAGGGATTGTGAGACATGTAAGAATTATCAATGGTTTAACAATAATAGTTTGTCACCAGTAAAGCACACATATGTAAGTACTAACTGTGAATTGTACAATGCTAGGAAATGAAAACTACTGCACTTCACACACCACACCCACCTGAGCAGCCTGTGCCTCTCTCCGCCCGCTGGACCAGCCCCTCCAGCTGGGCTCGGGTGACTTCGGAATCACACGTCATCGCGGCGGTAAACACCACCTTCAGAGCTTCTTTTCGTTCCTCTACGGAAGCAGTTGCGGACACTCTCGTAAACATATCGGTATTCTCACTCCCGGCTATCGCTTGCAGTTCCGGAACAGTGGAAACAAATCGCTGAATTTCCTCAAAGGGTCGAAACCCGCAGAATCCCTCAAACTCTTCCAAAGCGATGATGAGTTCCGGCTTGTGGTTCGGGTCGGGGTACTTGTCCGGTGCCGAACTGTGCAACTGTTTTGCGTGTGACTTTGTGGGGTGGGCCTGAATGGACAGTGCCTTGTTGATGGAGAGCACTTTGAACAGAAATGGCAGCTGTGCGCTGAACTCTTTGGCCACTCTCTCCCCAAGAGCCCATTGGTTGTTTTTCAGCCAATCGGAGAGAAGCTGTCCAGAGAGCTCACGGGGGTGAGCCACCACAGAAGGTCCCTTTACATGTGTTCCCATCCACAGCTGAGGAGAGAAACAAACTTGTGTTAGCAACGGGCCACTTGGAAACTATCCCGAGTGCTGTCGTGACAACACTTGGAGGACAATTAAACTGCAGGGAGTTTTCATGACGCTGAAGACTCATCAGAAGGCCTTGTCAAGGTACAATTCTTGAGAATGTACACAAAATATGCCTAAGCTACATGTATGTAAGGTAAAATGTTACTCAGCCTGTTGCACATGCCTGAATTTCAATTAAAGATTTTGCTTACTTTTAGAGGCTTGTTGCTAAGCTACTGGAGTATACATACAATGACCTCCAATGTGGACACCTTGGGGACCTGGTAAAGTGTCCAGTATCAAGAGGTGTCTTCATTTCAGGAGTAATATTACATTACAAAAGCATATTCGGGACACAGCAAAGCGTCCTTTATACAGAGGTGTCCTTATTTCAGGGGTGTCCTTTAAGCGAGGCTCCACTGTAAAGTCTACTACTGAACAGATGCTACACAGACTAGAATGCAGCGTTACTGAATAGGACTAGCAGTCCTACAATCTAACTAGAAGCTGCAATAAACATGGTTGTTATATTACAAAGCACACAGTGGAGAGAATAATAGTACAATTAACTAGGGTTAGTAATACACGTAGCAATACTCAGTACTTTAGCACACAGCAGGACTGACTATTACAAGTGTGTTTATAGTCTTCAGCATGACAACAAGCAAAATACATTCAAATGCAGGTGGCAACGGAGCACAATGAAGGCAGACAGAGACATGAAAACACTATCAGTCCTACAATCTCCTAGTGTGGCCTGGAGGCTTCACTAACAGTCCTACAATCTCCTGGAGGCTAATGGGACATTGTTCCACTACAACGAAAGCTGTCAGCAAGTGAGTCTACAGCATCATGTCTGCTGCCCGACTACAATTTCCGTCATGCTTGACCTGCAAGCACTTAAGACAAATAAGAGTGGCCAGCTGCATCACTCATGTCACGTCTCTAGCACAGTAGTAGAGACACACCCCCAGCTTTTACCCGCCAATATTTACAACCACATGACGCCATAATTGAGCCACATACTGTATGCATATCGCATACATAAACACAGTGTACTTACCCAGTACAGCATACAGTTTGCACACCCACGTCTCTCTCTCCTTCGCTCACCTCTGCATATGGCTGTTCCTCCTCGACAGAGAATCCGGGGTCGGTGTTCTTCAATTTCGCGACCTCCCCCGCCAGCCCGACCTTGCCCCAAGCGTACGTCTGTACAGCGCAGGATAGCTTGAGGAATGGAGGGCGGTCCGCCATGTTCGGAAAACGCACCGCAACAATTTCTCGGCCGAACAGTCTTTAGCTAACCAGCTCTCAAAAAATTAAAAGCGGATTCACAGCCTTCCACATGGCGTTTACAATGGTCACGTGATCAGCGCATACCCACGTGGTAGTTTTCAAGACCTCGCGCTATGGCCGAGTCAGATACAGGAGCCCTGCAGCCTTTGCACGTGCCTTTTATGGACATTCAGCCTAATTGGGACGAGGTCATGAGGTAACTTTAGACTGCGCCCACTATACTACATGTACTCATACGCACATTCACTACTTGTTCCCAGGCCACACCCCCCTGATGCAGTTAATTGAATATCAGTCCCCTTCACTGTTTGTGGAGTTACAAGACACCACACCCACCCTTAATGTTGTAGCAAAGTAATCTTGCATGATGGGTTGATAGGAAGTAGGGCTTTTTCCTGCTCTTCTCTCAAGGGCTAGTTTCCTACACGTCTTGTAGAAACGCAATTAAATGGGATCAAAATGGAATCAAGTAATCAAGGTAGTTTTTTTGAGATGGATCAGGACAAAACCCAAGCAAGGAGGCGGGGCTACAGAACGTCTGAAAATCAAATATCAGTCAAGTGATCAAGGACGATTTTTGCCAATTAAAATTTTTGATCTCGTTCGTTAACGTTTCTAAGGGCAATAAGTAAGCGACTACCTTTCTCTCCTGGCCCCTGGAATGGTCGCAGAAAATAGCCAGGCATCCTCATCACCAGAAATGGTTTCTTCACAGTCGGCTTCACTCCCCCTGAGCCTAATGCCACATAAAGGAGTTTTAACAATGGTCCCTATTCAGAAACTATCTGTCATTTGAAGGACAGAGCAGGTAGAAAACAGTGGTTTTCTACGAATGTGAAGGGTTTTCACAAAGACTGAGGGGTCAATAGAGGGCCTTATCAAGGTGGCAGCTTGTAATAAGACTCTAAAAGTATGTAAATTCAATGTAAATTCATGCAAGCATGTACATTCGCGTGAGTAGTGTGTTTTACCTTTTCCAGCTGGCTTAGCACACTTCTAGGCATTTGAATACCTTCGTGTATGTTATTACTTTGACAAGGCCCTCTGATTAGTCCTTAGCCTCCATGAACACTAGGTACTCATTTTTTTTCATTTCGCTGTCCTCCAAATGGTGTCACGAACTTGCATGTGATATCAGTTTTCCGAAATGGGCCATTCATTATCGAGTGCCTACAGCAAGTGGTAAGATGGTGAAAATGTAATGCTGAACTTATGGATCCCTATTTGATCACGAATTGCCTACAGTTGCCAGTCAATATACTACGTTTATACGCCTTGCTATTGTTCATTGCCCTATATCATCTCTCCTTTAGAGACCCCAATGGGAAATTTTGGATCTCTTGTCGAAAGTACGGTATGTATAAGTTTGTCTGTAAGTGATTGTTCTACCATAAAACTCAGGCTATTTTAATGGTCAGAACCTGCTAGGGACACCCTAAAATGACTTGATTTACTCAACCACACAAATAGAACAGTACTTTCATGTATGTGCTTCATTTCTTCTCAAGGCCTCGAAATCCAGTAGTGTTTTAGCACTTAACTCGAGAATGAGACAGTCCGTGTAACCATTGTGTAAATATTGTGGGCCTGGGAACGATGCTAGGTCACTGTGTCCCAGGCTGTAGTTCTGTCTTACTGCTTTGGTGTGCCATACACCAGGGGAGAAGTCGATCCAGGGATACCTGCAGAAGCTGAGAGACTCTCCAGCTGCTTCCCGAGACCAGAGCGACCGGGAAGGGAAGTTTGTCCTCAGAGACTCCAGCCAGGTACATGTACATGTACATGTACATGCATGCTTGTGCAGGGAGTAATATTGAGTGAGAAAACCACACAGCTGACATAACCGTGAGCCCTGAATGATCGAGAGCCGTGATTCCCGCAGGATCACTAGCGTAGATGGTGGGGAAAGAGTTTGAGCTGATTCACTCTGCATTTTAATTGTACAAAGACACCAAAGGAATTGTCCTATATATTTTATATATATATGTAGTAATGACTAATTAATAGTTGGGAAAGTAGAAACTTGCACTGGATGCGAATCTGTGTATGCGTAGGTAATGCACTGACTACTGTTCTATGCTTGCTATTTCAAGGCTGTGTATACAGTTACTGTCTATGTACAAAATGTAGGAATGCAGGCGGGGTGCCCAATAGGTTATGAATAATTAAGTAGGCAAAGGTACTAGTGGGTGCTCCACTTTAGGGAAATCTCTGCAATGGTACATTATCAGTATGGAAGAAATCGTTCATTTCAACACGCTTACATAATGTATTGATAAACCTGTTATTTTGGCATAAGTACATGTATTTACATAAGTACACTTGGTGGCTTGGAATTGATAGTGTTTGGAATTTCGAGTGCATGTGCACATCCCAAAAACGATATGTGCATATTAACTGTTCTATTAGCAATTTACCGTACATCTAAAATCTGGACTATACTTCTTTAAGCAGAATTTGTTTTATAGTCAATCTACATGTAAGTAGAATGTCATTATTCCTCCTTTTTTTTACAGCGAACAGTAACTGTGGAGTGCCCACAAGCTCAATGCATTACCACATTTGTGAGACCAATGAAGACATTGCATCTGCATCACAAGAAGGTGGGTCGAACATACATGTAGCTTGCATGTCATAGCCAAAATAGAATGACTGGTTGATATTGTGTATCTCTTTAATACATGTACACACACTCACACGCACACTCACACGCACACACACACACACACACACACACACACACACACACACACACACACACACACACACACACACACACACACACACACACACATACGCACACATGCATACACATGCACACACACACACATACGCACACATGCACACACATGCACGTACACACGCACACGCATACACACACACACACACACACACACACACACACACACACACACACACACACACACACACACACACACACACACACACACACATACACACACACACACACACACACACAGCTGCTGTGTATGGATGTCTCCAGCAGTGGTGGTCTGGGCGTGTCCTCATCTGAGGACGGCAAACTCTGGGTGTGGGACGCTGACACTGGAGAGACCAGGGTAAGACCTACTTAGATGGTAGCAGCAGGTCTCTTATCCCTCCCCATCCTATCACTTCCTCCCTCCTCCCTTCTTCGGTCCTCTCTCCCTCCTTCCTCCCTCCTCCACCTTCGATTTCCTTCCTCATCCTCCCTTCCTCCCTCTTCTCTTCTTCTCTCTTCCCTTCTCCTTCCTCTCTTCCCTCCCCCCTCCTCCCTCCTCCCTCCTCCCTCCTCCCTCCTCCCTCCCCCCTCCTCCCTCCCCCCTCCTCCCTCCTCCCTCCTCCCTCCTCCCTCCTCCCTCCTCCCTCCTCCCTCCTCCCTCCTCCCTCCTCCCTCCTCCCTCCTCCCTCCTCCCTCCTCTATACCCTACAGCGTTCCCTGGACGGCCATGTGGGTGACGTCAACACTTGCCGCTACTTCCCCTCAGGCATAGTAGTGCTCAGTGCGGGGGCAGACCTACGACTCAAGATCTGGTCAGCCCAGGATGGGTCCTGCGCTAGGACCTTGACAGGACACAGGAGAGGTGGGTAACCTCGGGGTCCAGGCCTTATACTCACCCAAAGTTTTTGGAGAAAACATTTGGGAGTGATACCTGGAAGAATTTTACACATGATTTGTGGACGTATAAAGTACTTCCGCTACGTTGATGAAGTCATAAACCGCAAACACGTGAGCCGCGAGTACCTTGCGAGACTCGGAGTTTGGCAAAGAAATCTACCAACTCGGAGTTTGAAAGACTTGTGATTTTTGCAAAGAAATGTACAGTACGGGTGAGGTGGTTTATGTTGCATGTGGATGCGCAAGGATGAGAGAACATTCAGCACCACTCCCAAGGATACAAAGCACATGTCAGCTAGAGCAGATGTGTAATTGCCCTTATATTAATTAATTGTATAGCGCTTAAATTTTGCAGGTCTTTAATTTCACGAATATGGCGAATTTGGAACGATTCGCGAAATTATCTCAACGAAGGTTTTTTTCACTTCCGCTTTACAACCGTCGCATAGCTATAGAGTGCATAGACCTACTATCTATGCTTCAATAGCGTGGATGGACAGTATCCAGGGTCCAAGTTGCCAGGAGCGCTCTCCAAACAAGTGCGATTTCTACGGCAAACAGTGAAGTCGCTGTAAGCTTACTTCTGCCATCTGTTGGTGTGAAGGTCAGGCGAGCATTCCGGAGAATGAGTACGAAGAGGGCCGAAATTGGAAAGCGAGCAGCATGCAGAGCATGGAGTGACTGTGCTAGCCACCATTCGCTACTAAGCTTCTGTGTACATTTAGTTACGCTCCGCCCATAAATTCATTAATACGTGGGTGTATTTGAACAACGAATTTGCAAAATTATTGCAACGAAACTTTCAAAACGACTATTCGCAAATTTTTAGACCCGCCAAATTTAAGCGCTATACGGTACCAGCAACCCAATATGTCTTTAATAATCTATTGTGGGGAACAGTATGCATGCTGCAAAACCACTAGCCATGGCCTCACATTGAAATCACTGGGCACATATGGCTCTGCTCAATATCCCTGCAATTTCAAAAAGCAAAACGGGTGTGTTGTATTTGATCTGTCATTCTGTGATTTTATCATTCTGTTTGCAAAATTTTTCGTAAATGACAAATGCTTATGACACCAAATTTTATTTGCAAGATGAGGATCACAGTCTCTAGGCTAATGGGCTGCTTTTGTCACCTGTGGTGTCTTGATGGTAAGCATGCTAATGGCTGGATCAGGCAGCGGTACCCAAGATCTTGCACAAACAACAAATTCTTATGCCCAGCTTTTGTCACTTGCAATACTTGGTACGAGGCTAGATAAATATTACATGTATACGTGAATTTTTACCGCACTCTAGAATTATTTAGCGCTATTTTTTTTGCACACATGTAGTTAACAAAAAATTAATGTAGAATTCCAATTAGTAAAAAGTGGGGGGATACAAAAACAAGATTACAAGACACACCAATATTGCAGCAGTATCTTTATAAACTGAGCTAGTGTATGGTTCGATCAGTAGCTTGTGCTTGCAATGTGATCAGTTAGCGGGAACAGTCAGTAGCAGTTACTGTATCACTTGGTGCACACGACACAGGTCAGTTTTTTCTGTGGATCGTAGGGTGGGCAGGGGAGTTCATCGCAAGTGGCCTCAGTGTGATAAAGCACAGCAGGATCTGTGTTTGCGACACTGCCTGGTACACACTCCGGATCTTTATCTACACACTCAAATGTTGATCGGTGTCCGTCATTGTACCCTGTCAGGAGGTAGCCAGCGTACTCGAGAGTCCAGGAGGGTGGACACTGGGTCTTTGCAGGGATCATGAGAACTGTCACTCTGGCTGAGGCAAGACACACAGCACAGGGTGCATCATGTTGGAAGACTGACCTCAGAGGACCTGAATATGTGTCGTACTCAACTCCACGAACTTGACTGTTTCCACTGCCACCCTGGACTCCAGGTGTAAATTGTAGATAGTCTGGGATTTCTGGCAGGCAGAGGTGGTTGGCTGCTCCTCCTTTTACATTATACTTGGTTCCTCCAGCCCTTCCTGCATAGACCAGCTCTGTTCCTGATGTGTCAGGGCAGGTTGTTCGTCCCCAGCGAGTGTAGACCACCCCTCCACTGTTCAGTCCAGGTGGACCTCGAATACCGGGGAGTCCAGGTGGGCCTTGGATGCCAGGCTCCCCCATCTCTCCAACTTCTCCGTCTTTACCATCCCTGCCATCCCTTCCATCCTTTCCATCTCGACCATCTCTGCCTCGCAGCAACTCAACATGAGGGAGGTCGTTGGATGTCTCTTCACCGTTTCCAGTCTCAGAGAGGTGTGTGTCCCTCTTAGTGGGAGCCATCACTCCGCCTGATGTGATGGAGGGATAGCTGTGAACTCTCTGCTACAGCTATTATAGTACTGCAACTTGCCTTTTGCAGTGGAGGCTCCATAAAGCAGCAGTATGGCAGAAGCAGTAGTGTTGCAGCATTCACTGGCCTCATCATGATTCACTGTCTCACTTTAGTAATAACTGCGCCGTGAAAAGCATTCCCCTTATATACCCTCCTTGCACGTGATTGCACTGATGTATTCTACGTCATATGCTATAGTGTGGTTTGTGGGTGGCTGTGTTGGTCCCGAAAACATCATTGCCTCCTGCTGCGTGGCAACATGTTTTCCAAAAGCACTTCTATTCCCATGAGTTTTATAGGGGACTGTGAACATGGCTAGGTTTAATGGTATTCACTATAATTTAGCCACTATACTGTAAACAGGGCAATTGCCATATTGACAAGTGGTCTGTTGTCTGAGTTGCTGAGGGAGTTCAAGAATGAGAACACAGCCGTGATGTGTCTGTAATGGTAATGTGTTTTCACATTCTCACAGAAAGAATGCGGAAAACAATCTAATCGGTATTCATGCATGTAACGTGTTGACACATTGGAAACTCGAGCAACATCCCACTGGTCAATATACATGTATATACGTATATTTGACAATTCCATGAGAGCATGTGATTGCAATGTTGTGTTCTACGTCATATGTCTCAAAGTGTTTTGTGGGTGGCTGTGTTGGTCCCGGAGACGTCATTGCCCCACGTGTTTTCTGAGTGCACTTCTCGTGTTCCCAAGAGTTTATAGGAAACTATGTACATGGCTACATATGTTTGATGGTATTTAGGCCTGAGCCTATTATTCCGGCATAATTTTGGGAATAATAGGGATGTCCCCACACCGAGAATAATGCGGGAATAATCGGAGATAAAAATGAAAAATTCAGGAAGATTCATGAAACCACTCCTCCAGCTTGGGCTGAGGCAGCAAAATAAGCGCTAGTATATAGTGCAGCCCTCTTCTGCTGCAGCAGAGCACATGATTATTTTCCCTTTCCTTGTACATACAGCTTGTAAATTTGATGAAAGTCGCAATAATAAATTTGATTTGTTTGATTATTTGAGAATATTTTTAGAATTGTAGGATGAAGTTGTGAGAATAATAGGTGATTTTTTGGGGAAGTTCCCAGAAGAATAATAGGTGAATTCTGGAGAATAATAGGCTCAGGCCTAATGGTATTCACTATAATGTAGCCACTGTGTGGTTCAGAATTATGTTTTTGGAGATGCTACTTTAGTTAGTATTGATTGCTTCCCAAGAGTGGCTAAGAAGCCTGGATCTACCGCCGCTTTTATTTTAGTCCACTCATTTACCCTCAATGTTATATTCAGCAAAAGACACTACACATGTTGCCTTGAAACTAGGTCATTTGAGAGTGTACAAGGGTTTACTAGCTCGTACACCTTTTTTCTCAGTGTGAGCTAGAATGTCCTTATTATTCAAGGACTATAGCTGTGTGAAACTTACCCAACGATGTCCTACATACCCAGGCCTTACTTTATTCCGAATTGACAAGCAGAGGCTGCAATTTCCAAACTAAAATGATTGCAGTCACTCCACTGCTATTCTGTTTCAATAATGGAGTGATTTATACTTGCTATCAGTAACCCCCCTGCCTCCATGTCAAAAGCATACCTGCTCTACATTTCTTGTTTTCAACAGTTTGTTTACAACCCTTGCATAAGTCAGTAAGCCTGCACACTCTCAACTAGCCCAGTTTGCAGGCAACATGTGCACTTCACTTACTATCCAGTGAGTGCACTGATCCTGCTCTGTGTTCTACCACTGCCCACCCTACGACCCATAGAAAGAAGTGACCTGTGTTGTGATACAGTAACTGCTACTGACTGTTCCCACAAACTCACACTGCAAGCACAAGCTGCTGAACCGCACACTAGCTCAGTTTATTGGGACATTCCTCATTACTGGTGTCTTGTACACTGGTTTTGTATCCCTCCAATTTTCACAGAGGTTTTTTTTTATTTGCTACAAATTTAAGAGAGAAGTAGTGATAGTACTAGCGTATAATTGTGGGTAAAAATGTTGCAGCTAGTGTCTTGAGTAAATCATGGTTGCATACATGTACATGTCCCTGCAATCAGTCAAATACAAAGGTGAAGCCCCGCAGAACCAATTTATGCATTGCTTTTACAAACTGTATGGCACTATTATAGGCTTCATTTGGTATCTGAGTACAAATTTGAATTCGAACTGTAAAAAAAGGAATTATCATGTCGACATGTAATCTGTTATCTGAGTTACAGAGGGAGTTCAAGAATGAGAGCACAGCAGTGATGTGTCTGTAATGATAATATGTTCTCAGACTAAGAATGCGGAAAACAATCTAATATGTATTCATGCATGTAATGTGTTGACACATTGAGAACTCATAAAATGTGTTTGCACATTGGAAACTCAATCACCAGCCCACTGGTCAGTAGGACAACTCTACGCATGCATGTAATTGCACTGATGTGTTCTACGTCGTATGTGATTTGTGGGTGGTAGTGATTGCTTCCAAGGAGTGACTATAAGAAGCCTGGAGCTACACCCTCTTTGTCCACTCCATTTACCCTCAATGTCACATACAGCAAGAGACATTACACATATTGCCTTGAAACCTGGCTAGTTGAGAGTGTACAAGGGCTTACTAGCTCATATACAGTACCTTTTATTATGCGCAAAGTAGTGTGTCCTTATTATTCAAGGACTTTAGCTTTGTGAGAATGATCTTCTATATTATACCCAGGCCTTACTGTATTGTAATTGACAAAGAGGCTACAGGTTGCAAAACTAAAGTGATTACAGTTCCTCATGGATACACTGCCATCCTGTTTTGATAATAGGGTATCAGTGTTGATGTGTACTTGTCTTCAGTAATCCCCCTGCCTCCAGCATGCTTGTACATTTCTTGTTTTCAACAGTTTGTTTACAACCCTTCTAGTGTAAACCATCGAATGGTGAACACGTTAACTTTCTGTTATAAGTTGCTACCTACCGCTCAACATTTTTAGCCAGTTTATAACTTGCTTATTCCATGGCTGTACACCTTTCAAACATGTTAGTCAGTGAGTTCTATTCAACAGAGCACTTTTTGATTAATGGTCGACTAGCGGTACGTAATGTCAACCTCATGCATACTTTTGAAGTATTGAATCTCGACCGCCTCCAAGGCTTTCTCACTTTATGTGTTTTACTTCCGCAGAAGGATGGAGACTACTCTTTACTAGTAGGTAACACACTCTTTTACGGTCTTCCTGCGTAAATGTGAAAGGTTTCGCGCTAAAAATGTGACTGGGAGTGGCATAAAGGTTAGATTGCGTTACTTAACTATTACGCTTCTGCAGTACATATTGTTGACCGTGACTGTCAACAATAGGTGACATGTCACCTAACCACTGTTTAGGTGGTGGTCGAGAAACGATGGTTTACACTATGAGCTAATAAGCCCTTTTACTCCCATATTGACCGGTTGGTTGTTGTTTGAGTTTCCAATGTGTAAATTGAATTGTTAAATTTGTAGCTACAAAGTTTCAATGTGAAAATTGGGGTGATACAAAACAAGGTTACTACATTCACCAGTTATGCTTTTTTAAACTGAGCTAGTGTGTGGTTCTGAGACTGTGCTTGCAGTGTGAGTTTGTGGGAACAGTCAATAGAGGTTACTGTATCACTTGGTGCACACGACGCAGGTCAGTTCTTTCTCTGGGTCGTAGGGTGGGCAGGGGAGTTCAGTGCAGGTGGCTTCAGTGTGGTAGAACAGAGCAGGATTTGTGTTCACAGCACCGCCTGGTACACTCTCTGGATCTTTGTCTATGCACTCGAACATTGATCGGTGATAGATGTTGCGTGCTGTCATGAGGTAGCCAGTGTACTCGAGGGTCCAGGAGGGTGGGCACTGGGTCTTTGCAGGGATCATCAGTGCCATGACTCTAGCAGAGGTAGCGCACACTGCGCAAGGTGCATCATGATCGATAACAGAGCCCAGAGGACCTCCACCAGTCTGGTACTCAGCCCCACGGACTGGACTGTAGCCCTGCACTCCAGCCCGGTACTGTAGATAGTCTGGGTTTTCTGGCAGGCAGAGGTGGTTGGCTGCTCCTCCTTGAGCATTGTAATGTGTTCCTCCAGCCCTTCCTGCATAGAGCAGCTCTGTTCCTGGTGTGTCGGGGCAGGTTGTTCGTCCCCAGCGAGTGTAGACCACCCCTCCACTGCTTGGGCCAGGAGGTCCAGGTGGGCCTTGGTCGCCAGAGGGTCCCCTCTCCCCATCTACCCCATTCCTGCCTGCACATCCAATGGGTCCAGGTGGACCTCGGTTGCCATCAAGTCCAGGTGGGCCTTGGATGCCAGGCTCCCCCATCTCTCCAACCTCTCCATCTTTGCCGTCCCTGCCATCCTTTCCATCCTTGCCAGCCGGGCCTGGTAAGCCATCTCTGCCAGCCGGGCCTGGTAAGCCGTCGTGACCATCACGACCATCTCTGCCTCGCAGCAACTCAATGTGAGGGAGGTTGTTGGAAGTGTCTTCTCCATTTCCAGTCTCAGAGTTCCTCTTAGTGGGGGCCATCACTCCACCTGATGTGATTGAGGGATAGCAGTATCCTCTCTACTAAAACTGCTACTGTAGTGGCATGCAACTTGCCTTTTGCAGTGGAGACCACACAAAGCAGCAGTATGGCAGAAAGCAGTACTGTGGCAGCGTTCACCATGCTCGTCATGATTTAGTGTCTCACTTTTGTAATGACTGCACTGTGAAAACCATTGTTCTTATATACCCTCCCTGTCATTCCACAGATGTGTTCTACTTCATGTGTTGTGATGTGGTTTGTGGGTGGCTGTGTTGATGCCGGAAACGTCACTGCCTCCTGCTACGTAGCAACATGTTTTCTGAGTGCGCTTCTCGTATTCCTTTGCATTGCATATGAGACTATGAACGCGACTCATGCAGTCTAAAGCACTATAATGTAGCTTCTGTGTGGTACAGAATTATGGCCCTGCTCTTCCTGGCTTCAAACTGTGTAGTTGGCTCCCTAAGAGTAGCGGTGAGTAGCCTGGATTCACTGCCTCTTTCTCTTTATTGGCTACTAATTTAACCTTGATACCCTGTACCGCAAGAGAAGTACACATGTTGCCTGGAAACCAGACCAGTTGAGAGTGTACAAAGGTTCAGCTCACACAAATGTAGTTTCATTTCTCTACACACTGCTCTGTGTGAAGTATATGTCCTTAGTATTCGAGGACTATAACCCAGACACAATTGACATCATCCACATATTTGGCTGGCCATAAACAGTATAATACTGAGCACTTTACTGATGGCTGTGTGGACTAGCTTGAGACTGACAATGTGCACACACTGGATACACAGGCCTTAGATATCCCAGATATACAAACTGAGGCTACGTGCAGGTTTTCAATACTCAAATATACTCCATGTATGATTGCAGTTACTCACCATCCTGTTTTCGATAATGGAGTTCTGGTATCGATGTACAGATACTATCAGTAAACCTCCTGCCTCCATGTTAAAGGCATGCTTGTACATTTCTTGCTTTCAACAGCCTGTTTACAGCCAATTTCTGATAAGAAGTGCTTTCTACATCTTGTAGGATAATGGAGTCTGTGGGTGTCCAAATCATCAGACGGTCTGTTCTGGGCATGTTTGTCTACTCCATCAGCTGGTGGGGAAAAACACACAAGCATAGTATGCCAGGCAACAGCATGTACGTAACAGTGGGCATCTGGCTGCAACGTGGGTTCGAATGTTCATATCCTGTTGGCTGTGTCTGTATGGGCCTCACTCAGACTAGGTAATGTAACAGGATTCCTGCAAGGCCTTCTGCATGGACTTTCATATACACTGTACATGTAGAGATATTATTTTCTTGCAGGCATCCAGGCAATGATAATACCATGTGAAGTTATTTGTACCAGCCAGTGACAGCAATCATGCAGGCAGTAAAAGGACACTGCTCAGTGTGTCCTTATTATTTGAGGACTCCAACCCAAACTCAATTGACATACGAACTTTTACAGTCCAGGATTATTTATGGCTATACAATGTGTTTTTTTACACATGTAGCTGACAAAAAATTTAATATAGATTTTCGATTAGTAAAAAGTGAGGGAATACAAAACAAGATTACAAGACACACCAATATTGCAGCAGTATATTTATAAACTGAGCTAGTGCAGTAGCTTGCAGTGTGAGTTTGTGGGAACAGTCAGTAGCAATTTATGTATCACTTGGTGCACACGACACAGGTCAGTTCTTTCTGTGGGTCGTAGGGTGGGCAGGGGAGTTCATCGCAAGTGGCCTCAGTGTGGTAGAACACAGCAGGATCTGTGTTTGCGACACTGCCTGGTACACACTCCGGATCTTTATCTACACACTCAAATGTTGATCGGTGAGTGTTTTTGTGCTCTGTCAGGAGGTAGCCAGTGTACTCAAGGGTCCAGGAGGGTGGACACTGGGTCTTTGCAGGGATCATGAGAACTGTCACTCTGGTTGAGGTGCGACACACCGCACAGGGTGCATCATGTTGGAAGACTGACCTCAGAGGACCTCCATGTGTGTCATACTCAACTCCACGGACTTGACTGTTACCACTATGTACTCCAGGTGTGTATCGTAGATAGTCTGGGATTTCTGGCAGGCAGAGGTGGTTTGCTGCTCCTCCTTTTACATTATTCTTGATCCCTCCAGCCCTACCTGCATAGACCAGCTCTGTTCCTGTTGTGTTGGGGCAGGTTGTTCGTCCCCAGCGAGTGTAGACCACCCCTCCACCGTTTGGGCCAGGAGGTCCAGGTGGGCCTTGGATACCAGAGGAGCCCCTCTCCCCATCTACTCCATCCCTGCCTGCAGGTCCAGTGGGTCCAGGTGGACCTTGGTTGCCATCAAGCCCAGGTGAGCCTTGGATGCCAGGCTCCCCCATCTCTCCAACCTCTCCATCTTTACCATCCCTGCCATCCCTGCCATCCTTTCCATCCTTGCCAGCCGGGCCTGGTAAGCCGTCGTTCCCATCTCGACCATCTCTGCCTCGCAGCACCTCGATGTGAGGGACGTTGTTGGAAGTGTCTTCTCCATTTCCACTATCGGAAAGGTGTGCATCCCTCTTAGTGGGAGCCATCACTCCACCTAATGTGATTGAGGGATAGCAGTGAACTCTCTACTATAACTGCTACTGTAGTGGCATGCAACTTGCCTTTTGCAGTGGAGACCACACAGAGCAGCAGTATGGCAGAAAGCAGCGCTGTGGCAGCGTTTACTGTCCTCATCATGATTTAGTGTCTCACTTTTGTAATGACTGCGCTGTGAAAACCATTGTTCTTATATACCCTCCCTGTCATTCCACTGTTGTGTTCTACGTCATGTGTTGTGATGTGGTTTGTGGGTGGCTGTGTTGATGCCGGAAATGTCACTGCCTCCTGCTACGTAGCAACATGTTTTCTGAGTGCACTTCTCGTATTCCCTTGCATTACATATGAGACTATGAACGCGACTCATGCAGTCTAAAGCACAGTAGCTTCTGTGTGGTACGGAATTATGGCTCTGCTCTTCCTGGCTTCAAATTGTGTAGTTGGCTCCCTAAGAGTAGCTGTGAGTAGCCTGGATTCACTGCCTCTTTCTCTTTATTGGCTACTAATTTAACCTTGATGCCCTGTACAGCAAGAGAAGTACACATGTTGCCTGGAAACCGGGGCAGTTGAGAGTGTACAGGGGTTCAGCTCAAACAAATGTAGTTTCATTTCTGTACACACTGCTCTGTGCGAAATATAATGTCCTTTTTATTCGAGGATTATAACCCAGACACAATTGACATCATCCCCATGCTTTGGCTGGCCATAAACGATATAATACGGAGTACTTTACTGATGGCTGTGTGGATTAGCCTGAGACTGACAATGTGCACACACTAGATACACAGGCCTTAGTATATCCCAGATATACAAACTGAGGCCACGTGCGGGTTTCCAATACTCAAATATACTTCAGTTACTCACCATCCTGTTTTTAATAATGTAGTTCTGGTATCGATGTACAGATATTATCAGTAAGCCTCCTGCCTCCATGTTAAAGGCACGCTTGTACATTTCTTGCTTTCAACAGCCTGTTTACAGCCAATTTCTGATATGAAGTGCTTTCTACATCTTGTAGGATAATGGAGTCTGTGGGTGTCCAAATCATGTGTACCCCCACACTGTCTGTTCTGGACTTGTTTGTGTACTCTATCAGCTAGTGGGGATAAACACCTAAGCATAGTATGCCAGGCAACAGCATGTAACAGTGGGCATCTGGCTGCAATGTGGGTTCGAATGTTCATATCCTGTTGGCTGTGTCTGTATGGGGCTCACTCAGGCTAGGTAGTGTAACAGGACTCTCCTGCAAGGCCTTCTGCATGGACTTTCATATACACTGTACATGTAGAGATATTATTTCTTGCAGGCATCCAGACAATGATAATACCATGTGAAGTTATTTGTAGTAGCCAGAGGCAGTTAAATTAGTCATGCAGGCAGTGAAAGGAATTGGTGAACCCACATTACCTAGAGGTACTCCTGTGAGCCCATCACCACTGCACAACATCTCCAGGGAGATACTGACAGGGAAGCGTAACTACTTGTTGTGTTTCCCACCCACTCATATCCAACTGACTTGAGATGACTATAGCGGGTTGCCGTAGTTATGTATGTAGTGAGACATGGAGCTCTGAATAATTGCTGTACTGACTATATTTCCATCACTATTACTGAATGATTGTACCCCCAAAAACACTCTAGTTCATAGCAAGGTGACAGAGTTCAAATTCTAAACTTCATTATTATCACAACAGGCCCACACTACAACAATGTTCATGTAAAATGAATGTGGGCACACATACGTACATTGTTTCTGTGAAGGTAATGCTAGATGCTAAGTGTCACCCTTTGAATATTTTGAGCTGTGCAGTAATACCATCACTACTTCTCTGCCATGTTTGTACAATTCTTGCTTTCAGCAGCCTATTTGCAGCCAATTTCTGATATGCATCGCTTTCTACATCTTGTAACATAATGGAGTTTGTGGGGGTCTGCTAATGTATATGTATAATTTATGAGTACAAATATTATCAGCAGTCTGTTACAGCCCTAGCTGCAAGTTTTTCTTCTCTAATATGCAGCACTTTCTATACGTCTGTTACATCTTGTAGGATAATGGAGTTTGTGGGTGTATGGTGCATTAGCTATACGTCATGTGTACAAATGTTATCAGCAGTCTGTTACAGCCCTGGCTACAAAACGTTTTTCTCTATTGTGCCGTACTTTCTACATCTGTGACATCTTGTAGGATAATGGAGTCTGTGGGTGTCCAAGTCATGTTTACCCCACACTGCCTATTTAGGACTAGTCTCGTGCCCAGCCCCACACTAGAAAGGTGGGTCTGGCTCTCCGTATATTCAAAGTTGGGGTAGCGTTACATTATATTACATCACCAAACGGATAATGTCCACGTGACCACTAGTATGGATATCCGGATACTGCAACCTTTTAGTGATGTAATACTATAATCAACCAATCGCATTGCCGGTCCAGATCTGGGACCGCTGACGTAATTAATGCTGCCCCAGACTTAGAATATACAGGGAGCCAGACCCACCTTCTAACATGGGGCTGGGCACGAGACTAATTCTAGACATGTTTGTGTACGACTGTCTTCTTCATCAGCTAGTGGGGATAAACACACAAGCATAGAATACCAGACAACAGTGAGCATCTGGCTTCAATACACATAATTCAGGCTTCAAGTATTTACTCTCCTGTTGACTGTGTCAGTGTGGGGTTCACTCAGGCTAATAGCATTCCTGCACGGACCTCTGCATGGAATTCCATATACAATGTAGAGGCAGTATTTTCTTTTAGACATCAAGGCAATGGCCACGTGTGGAGTTATTTGTGCCAAAGAGTGGAAGTTAGATCATGTGGGCAGTGAATGGAAGTGATAAACCCACATTTACTACTAGAGGTACTCCTTATAGAGCCCATCACCACTAGTGTTTCCAGGGAGACAGAGACTGGAAGTATAACTGCCTTTACCTACTCATAACTTACTAACTTGCTACGTATATATGACAGCATTGGGTTGCCATAGACATGGAACTTTGCAAAATTCTACTGTCAACATTTAGTATTGACAGCTGTAACTTGGATGCATAGCAAGGTGATATATAGCTCAAACCTGATTTCAAGGAACTCTCAAAGAAACGCTGTTCACACAACTCACACTGTATGCACGACATACTGAACCACACAATACATAGCTCAGTGATGAGTGTGTCATGTTGTATGGGGGGGGGGAGTAAGCCTTAGTAATAATTTCAGTCTCCTAACGGTGAGTAACCGGACTACCTCCATGTGGCACAGAACACAGTATGAGTGCATTACACTTCACAGTTCAGCAGTATCAACCATGGAAATAGCAATTCTGAAACTGTAAATAACCTAAGCATAATTATTACTGTATATCAGGGAACTAAAGTTAATCATTTACAACAGATCACGTATTGTTTCAATGAACATACTGCTTGACTTCAACTGCAAATGTTTTACCCCATGAATAGTTTGTGCTGTACAGTATCAAACTTGTAAAATTGAGGGATACAATACGACGGTGACAAGACACTCAGCAATGTGTTTATAAAGTGGGCTAGTGTGTGGTTCAGTGCTTGTGCTTGCAGTGTGAGTTTGTGGGAACAGTCAGTAGCAGTTACTGTATCACTTGGTGCACACGACACAGGTCAGTTCTTTCTGTGGATCGTAGGGTGGGCAGGGGAGGGCACTACAGGTTGCCTCGATGAGGTAGAATAGAGCAGGATCTGTACTTGCAGCACTACCTGGTACAGTCTCTGGATCTTTGTCTACACACTCAAATGTTGATCGATGTCCGTTGTTGTACTCTTCCATGAGATAGCCAGTGTACTCGAGGGTCCAGGAGGGTGGGCACTGGGTCTTAGCAGGGATCATGAGAACTAGCTCTCTGGCTGAGACAAGACACACAGCACAGGGTGCATCATGTTGGTTGACAGAGTTTAGAGGACCTCCATCTGTCTCGTACTCAACCCCGTAAAGACCATTATTTTGCACTCCAGATCTATACTGTAGATAGTCTGGGTCTTCTGGCAGGCAGAGGTGGTTGGCTGCTCCTCCTTTTGTATTCCATTTACTTCCTCCAGCTCTTCCTGCATAGAGCAGCTCTGTTCCTGTTGTGTTGGGGCAGGTTGTTCGTCCCCAGCGAGTGTAGACCACCCCTCCACTGCTTGGGCCAGGAGGTCCAGGTGGGCCTCGGATGCCAGGTTCCCCCGTCTCTCCAACCTCTCCATCTTTACCATCCCTGCCATCCCTGCCATCTTTTCCATCCTTGCCAGCTGGGCCTGGTAAGCCGTCGTGACCATCTCGACCGTCTCTGCCTCGCAGCACCTCAATGTGATGGCAATTATTGGACGTGTCTTCACCATTTCCACTATCAGAGAGGTGTGTGTCCCTCTTAGTGGGAGCCATCACTCCACCTGATGTGATTGAGGGATAGCAGTGTACTCTCTACTATAGCTGCTACTGCTACAGCTACTATAACTGTTACTGTAGTGGTAACTTGCCTTTTGTAGTGGAGACCACACAGAGCAGCAGTATGGCAGAAAGCAGTACTGTGGCAGCGTTTGCTGTCCTCATCATGATTTAGTGTCTCACTTTTGTAATGACTGCGCTGTGAAAACCATTGTTCTTATATACCCTCCATGTCATTCCACTGATGTGTTCCACGTCATATGTTATGATATGGTTTGTGGGTGGCTGTGTTGATGCGGAAAGCGTCACTGCCTCCTGCTACATAGCAACATGTTTTCTTTCTGAGTGCACTTCTTGTATTCCCATACATTGCATAGGAGACTGTGCACATGGCTAAGTCTCATGGTATTCACTGTAATATAGTAGTACAGAATTATGGCCCTGCTCTTCCTGGAGACACTGCTTCAGAGTTTAGAATATATAGTGTCCTTTTTATTCAAGGACTATAACCCAGATACAATTGACATCATCCCCATGCTTTGGCTGGCCATAAAAGGTATTATACGGAGTACTTTACTGATGGCTGTATGGATTAGCCTGAGACTGACAATGTGCACACACTAGATACACAGGCCTTAGTATATCCCAGATATGCAAACTGAGGCCACATGCAGGTTTCCAATACTCAAGTATACTTCAGTCACTCGCCATCCTGTTTTCGATAATGGAATACTGGTATCGATGTACAGATACTATCAGTAAACCTCCTGCCTCCATGTTAAAGGCATGCTTGTACATTTCTTGCTTTCAACAGCCTGTTTACAGCCAATTTCTGATAATGAAGTGCTTTCTACATCTTGTAGGATAATGGAGTCTGTGGGTGTCCAAATCATGTGTACTCCAGACGGTCTGTTCTGGACTTGTTTGTCTACTCTATCAGCTAGTGTGGATAAACACCTAAGCATAGTATGCCAGGCAACAGCATGTAGCAGTGGGCATCTGGCTGCAGTGTGGGTTTAAATGTTCATATCCTGTTGGCTGTGTCTTTATGGGGCTCACTCGGGCTAGGTAATGTAACAGGATTCCTGCAAGGCCTTCTGCATGGACTTTCATATACACTGTACATGTAGAGATATTATTTCTTGCAGGCATCCAGACAATGATAATACCATGTGAAGTTATTTGTAGTACGTAGCCAGAGGCAGTTAAATTAGTCATGCAGGCAGTGAAAGGAATTGGTGAACCCACATTACCTAGAGGTACTCCTGTGAGCCCATCACCACTGCACAACATCTCCAGGGAGATACTGACAGGGAAGCGTAACTACTTGTTGTGTTTCCCACCCACTCATATCCAACTGACTTGAGATGACTATAGCGGGTTGCCATAGTTATGTATGTAGTGAGACATGGAGCTCTGAATAATTGCTGTACTGACTGCATTTCCATCACTATTACTGAATGATTGTAGCCCAAAAACATTCTAGTTCATAGCAAGGGGACAGAGTTCAAATTCTAAACTTTATTATTATCACAACAGGCCTCACACTGCAAAAATGTTCATGTAAAATGAATGTGGGCACACATACGTACATTGTTTCTGTGAAGATAATGCTAGATGCTATGTGTTCCCCTGTGAATATTTTGAGCTGTGCAATAGTACCATCACTACTTCTCTGCCATGCTTGTACAATTCTTGCTTTCAGCAGCCTATTTGCAGCCAATTTCTGATATGCATCGCTTTCTACATATTGTAACGTAATGGAATTTGTGGGGGTCTGCTAATGTACATGTATAAATTATGAGTACAAATATTATCAGCAGTCTGTTTACAGCCCTAGCTACAAGTTTTTCTTCTCTAATATGCAGCACTTTCTATACGTCTGTTACATCTTGTAGGATAATGGAGTTTGTGGGTGTATGGTGCATTAGCTATACGTCATGTGTACAAATGTTATCAACAGTCTGTTACAGCCCTGGCTACAAAACGTTTTTCTCTGTTGTGTCGCACTTTCTACATCTGTGACATCTTGTAGGATAATGGAGTCTGTGGGTGTCCAAGTCATGTTTACCCCACACTGCCTATTTAGGACTAGTCTCGTGCCCAGCCCCACACTAGAAAGGTGGGTCTGGCTCTCCGTATATTCAAAGTTGGGGTAGCGTTACATTATATTACATCACCAAACGGATAATGTCCACGTGACCACTAGTATGGATATCCGGATACTGTAACCATATAGTGATGTAATACTATAAACAACCAATCGCATTGCCGGTCCAGATCTGGGACCGCTGACGTAATTAATGCTGCCCCAGACTTTGGATATACAGGGAGCCAGACCCACCTTTCTAACGTGGGGCTGGGCACGAGACTAGTTCTAGACATGTTTGTGTACGACTGTCTTCTTCATCAACTAGTGGGGGTAAACACACAAGCATAGAATACCAGACAACAGTGGGCATCTGGCTTCAATACACATAATTCAGGCTTCAAGTATTTACTGTCCTGTTGACTGTGTCAGTGTGGGGTTCACTCAGGCTAATAGCCTTCCTGCACAAACCTCTGCATGGAATTCCATGTACAATGTAGAGGCAATATTTTCTTTTAGACATCAAGGCAATGGCCATGTGAGGAGTTATTTGTACCAGCCAGTGGCAATTAGATCATGTGGGCAGTGAATGGAGTGATGAACCCACATTTACTACTAGGGGTACTCCTTATAGAGCCCATCACCACTAGTGTCTCCAGGGAGAGTCAGACAGAGACTGGAAATATAACTGAAGTATAACTAGCTTTTGTATTTCCCACCCACTCATATCTAACTAACTTGCTATACTATATGATTGAATTGGGTTGCCATAGTTAAATAACGAGACATGGAACTCTAAATATTTCTACTGTCAGCATTTCTATTCCTATTAGCTATATAGTATTGAAAAGTTGCAACTCAAATGCATAGCTAGGTGATATAGTTCAATTCAAGGGACTCTCAAAGAAACGATGTCCACACAACTCACACTGCAAGCATGACTTACTGAACCACACAATACATAGCTCAGTGATGAGTGTGTCATACGTTTTGGGCAGGGGGCAAGCCCTAATAATATTCTTAGTCTCCTAGCAGTCAACCAGACTACCTCCATGTGGCGCAGCACACAATATGGGTGCATTACACTTCACAGTTCAGTAATGTCGACCATGAAAATGGTTAGGCTTTTGTTCCTTCAATAGTAAGGACTTTTTTAAATTCTGAAACTGTAAATAATCTAAGTATAATTATCACTGTAAAACAGGGGACTAAAGTTAATCATTTACAACAGACCACGTATTGTTTCAACGAACATACTGCTAGATTCAACTGCAAATGTTCCCATGAATAGACACTACTCTAAATTGAGGAATACAACAAGATTATAAGACATAACAGTAATGTATTTATGAACTGAGGTAGTACGTGGTTCTGTTTTTGTAGCTGTCAAAAGATTTATGTTTAAATATTAGGGAAGGAATACAATACAAGGTTACAAGACACTAGCAATGTGTGTTTATAAAGTGGGCTGGTGTGTGGTTCAGTAGCTTGCGCTTGCAGTGTGGGTTTGTGGGAACAGTCAGTAGCAGTTACTGCATCACTTGGTGCACACGACACAGGTCAATTCTTTCTCCGGGTGGTAGGGTGGGCAGGGGAGGGCATTACAGGTAGCTTCAGTGAGGTAGAATAGAGCAGGATCTGTGTTTACAGCACTGCCTGGTACACCCTCTGGATCTTTGTCTATGCACTCAAACATTGTTCGACGGTTACTGCTGTGTGCTGACATGAGGTAGCCAGTGTACTCGAGGGTCCAGGAGGGTGGACACTGTGTCTTTGCAGGGATCATGAGGATTGTCTCTCTGGTTGAGGTGTGACACACTACACAGGGTGCATCATGGTTGTGAACAGAGCTCAAAAAACCACCTGTCTCATACTCAACCCCATAAATACCATTGGTTTGGACTCCACGTCTATACTGTAGATAGTCTGGGTCTTCTGGCAGGCAGAGGTGGTTAGCTGCTCCTCCTTTTGTATCATATTTACTTCCTGCAGCCCTTCCTGCATAGACCAGCTCTGTTCCTGGTGTGTTGGGGCAGGTTGTTCGTCCCCAGCGAGTGTAGACCACCCCTCCACTGCTTGGGCCAGGAGGTCCAGGTGGGCCTTGGTTACCAGAGGGTCCCCTCTCCCCATCTACCCCATCCCTGCCTGCAGGTCCAGTGGGTCCAGGTGGGCCTGGCAGCCCATCACGACCGTCACGACCTTCCTTGCCATCTTGCCCGTTTTGTCCTCGCAGTAACTCAATAAGAGGGTTGAAGTCAAAGCGGTCAGTTTCCTCGTGTGTGTTCCTCTTGGTGAGTGCTGCCACTCCACCTGATGTGATCGAGGAACAATAAACTCATTTATTTGTCTCTAATACAATTTAGACGTTTATAATAAATATTTTAGTACAATTGTTATGCTGAAAACAATGTGTCTCTGGGAGCCATCACTCCACCTAATGTGATTGAGTGAAAGCACTGAATTCTCTACTACAACTGTTACTGTATTGGCAACTTGCCTTTTGCAGTGTAGGCTCCACAAAGCAGCAGTATGGCAGAAAGCAGTAGTGTTGCGGCGCTCACTGTTCTCATTATGGTTCACTGTCTCACTTTAAGAATGACTGTGCTATATGTGTTGTTCTTTATATACCCTCCTTGAGATAGCACTAATGTGTTCAACGTTGTACGTTATTATAATTCTTGTTGTTATCCTAGATAAAATTTTTACAGTATGACATCATCTCTATGATGAACTGGCCATATATGGACAAGCCTGAGATGTACAATTTACAGTTTACAATGTATATATACATGGGATTAAAGTAATTTTCTAGATACATAGGCCTTAGTTTATCTGGCTTGTAGATCAAAGTTAGTTACAAGACAAAAATAATATATGGCTACAAAGAAGAGTGATGACAGTTACGTGCGGTTACATCACCATACTGTTTTCGATAGTGGAGAGTAGTGTTTATATATCAGAGAATTGGTAGTCAACTCTAAAACCATTTACATGTGTATACTGAAGCATAAAAAGATTCATGGCTCATTATTATCACAACCGACCACATATTGTATAACCCACAATTTAGTGACACACTACTGACACTATAGCCATGAAATTTTTACCCTGTGAATAGTTTGCACTCTACAGTAATATGCTCACTACTTCTTTGTTTTTGTAACTGTCAAAGATTGATGTTAAAAATTGGGGAATACAACACAAGGTTACAATACACCAGTAATGTGTCTTTATAATGTGAGCTGGTGTGTGGTTCAGCAGCTTGTGCTTGCAGTATGAGTTGTGGGAACAGTCAGTAGCAGTTACTGTATCACTTGGTGCACACGACACAGGTCAGTTCTTTCTTTCGATCATAGGGTGGGCAGGGGAGTTCATCGCAGGTGGCCTCAGTGTGGTAGAACAGAGCAGGATCTGTGTCTACAGCACTGCCTGGTACAGTCTCTGGATCTTTATCTATGCACTTGAACATTTGATCGGTAATGGCTGTTGTGTGCTGACATGAGGTGTACTCGAGGGTCCAGGAGGGTGGACACTGGGTCTTTGCAGGGAAAATGAGAACTGCTACTCTGGCTGAGGTGAAACACAAGGTGCATCATGGTCATGAACAGAGTTCAGGGGACCTCCATTTGTCGTTTACTCAGCCCCATTGACTGGGTTGTGGCCCTGCACTCCAGGTATATACTGTAGATAATCCGGGTTTCTGGCAGGCAGAGGTGGTTGGTTGCTCCTCCTTGTATACTATAGCAGTTCCTCCAGCCCTTCCTGCATAGAGCAGCTCTGTTCCTGGTGTGTTGGGGCAGGTTGTTCGTCCCCAGCGAGTGTAGACCACTCCTTCGCTGCTTGGACTAGGAGGTCCAGGTGGGCCTCGGATGCCAGACTCCCCTGTCTCTCCTAACTCTCCATCCTTGCCATCCCCTTGCCAGCGGGGCCTGGTAAGCTGTCGTGACCATCTCGATCATCTCTGCCTCGCAGCACCTCGATGTGAGGGGAAGTTTCTTTACCATTTCCAGTCTCAGAGAGGTGTGTGTCCCTCTTAGTGGGGGCCATCACTCCACCTGATGTGATTGAGGGATAGCAGTGAACTCTATAACTGTTCCTGTTGTGGCATGCAGCTTGCCCGGTTCAGTATCACACTTCAGTATTGACTACACTGTAAAAAGAGTTGTTCTTTATATACCTTCACTGTGATTGCACTAATGTTTTCTATGACATTGTGTGGTTTGTAAATTGTATGTATAAAACTTAAACTACATTTGGTAGGCCCTTATACAATCTCAACTACCCCGGTTTCCAGGCAACAAGGCGTTGTGTTAACGAGTGGCCAAAGAAAAGAGCTAGAAGCTGGCAGGAGTCTTTGCTTAGGAATTAATGAGAGAGAAAACACATGTAGCATGCAAAGACATACCCTTCTAGGGGTGTCTGGGGGGGCATGCCATGGATGGAGAGAGAAAGGATGGCTCTACCCTTTCTGGAGATCATCGTAGTCGATATTGATAGCCCTCTAAGAGTGATCGTTAGAAGCCTGCATCCATCACTATCACAAACAACAGTCAACAAGTACACGGTGTGAAACGTATTAATCAAGGACTATTACCATCTTCATGTTTGGCTGGCCATAAAAGGTGAATTTTTACTGATACTTGTAATTGGACCAGTCTGAGACTTGCAGTGTACACACGATTTGCAGAGACTGATATCCCATTGACTTCAACATTTAGTTCACTTTTCGTTTTGTTTTTTTTCACAGTGTTGACTGGCAGCCCAGTTTCGAAATTGTCTACTTCCATGTCACATACGTAGCACACCTGTGTATAGTTTCATTCTGTTCCATTTTGGGCGTTTTTCAGGACACTTGCAGTCACTCTTCCTTGTTAACGAAAGAGTCTTCTTCCAACATGTGGCACACACACTCACTTCAGTGGAGCATGTAGCTCACTTTCTGGCCCAGAGTCCTGTTGCATTTAAGAAAGAAATTTGTAGCAGTGCATGCCCTCCAGATTGAACTCACTCTGTTGTTTTTGAATCTACTGCAAATCTGGCATTAAAAATTTAAATTGAACGCGTGGAAAATTTCTACGTGCTTAATGCATGTTTTATTTTTTTCCAGGTGCCGAAAATTAAACGCGCAAATATTTCTTCCGCGAAAAAAATATATGTAAAAATTTCTCAATCTACGGTATAAGTGGTTGTTACACTTTCAGTACATGAATAATTATTGCCTTGGTTTTATAGGTATATCTGACACTGCTGTGATAGACAGAGGAAGAAACATCATCTGTGAGTTTTATATATTGTTGGATGGTGTGTGTGTAGTGTAGCCTTATTTTATATGCTGGAGGGTGGAGCTAAACTATGCGATAAAAGCAAGGGCGGGGAGGTGGTGGAGTCTAGTGAACGAGGCTATGTGATGTGGGGCATTGAAAGCAGGGGGAGTTTGATGTCTATCAGCCATACATGAAATTACGTCATTGTTCATGGATCAGTTCAAAATGTAATGGCTTATGAGCATGCCCTATACCTTAGTACAGTACACTGTGTTCACAATTACATGTAAGACTCACAAAAAAGAAAATTGCATCCAAATAGCAGCATTGTGGACAAATTAGTTGTATACTGTGTTCACAATTTATGTAAGACTCACATAAAATACAATTGAATCTAAAGATAGCAGCCTTGTGGACAAGTTAGTTAGTTGTATAGTACGAATACTGTACGATGTATACCAACTAATATCTGTACACTCATGTGCATGATTGTTGTCCCTTCTCCCCAGCCACCTCCAGCGATGGCACCGCCCGGCTGTGGGACTGTGGCTCCGCCCAGTGTCTGGCGACCCTTTGCAACCTCCATTCCCCCATAAATGCCTGTGCCCTGGCCTCCAGTGTGCTGGTGGCGGAAAAGAACACGATACCACCTACAGGTTAGAAGATGTATATCCCTTCGTAAGTACCCATGGGCTCAGCAAACTACCGTAGATCGGGAAATTTTCGCCGGTTGCGTTGGCGGGGAAAATTAAGCATGCGAAAAATTTCTACGTGCTTAACGTACGTTTAATTTTTCGCTAGGTGGTAAAAATTAAACGTGCGATATTTATTCCGCAAAAAAATAATATATGCAAAAATTTCCCGATCTACGGTAAGATGCGAGGGGTTTAAATATAGGTAAAGTATGGAAAGAGCTGCCTGGGTAACCTCGTACCCAGGCCTCACGCCCAGACTGTATCTCATAGCCCGGCTGGCAGTCAGAGCCCTGGGTACGAGGTTATCGTTTGAGTGCTCATGAGCAATGATGTCTGAACAGCACAAGAGTTGAAAGGTGAGCTTCTATGTATCTTCATTATAAGGCACTGCAGCCTGTATAACAAAGTACCTTAGTTGGTGCTACGTATCTTTCTGTGATTGATGATGTACGTGTATCCCAAAGACTGTAATTGGCATTTGGTCGCTATGATTTTTTTTTGGCCGTCTATACGTCTTACCACCTATGGATTACCAGCTCCTAGCTGACCAGTAGCTATGTTCGTTCTCTGAATTGCCAGAATGTACACTAGGCATAAAGTCTGCTAATGTGTATACGTTTTGCACTCACCATAAATGAAATGGCTTAATTCTTGTTACCTTCAAAAACTTCGAAAAAGACTCGGGCAAATGGCCCTAGTGTGGCCGACTTAATCCCAAGTGCTATCATTATAATACACATCCCTACCACAGAGCCTGAATGTGGCACAAGTGATAAGATTCTACTACTGGCCTGCGATGATGGTGTTCTTCATGCATGTGACATCAGGAATAGAGCAACAGTACGTTAGCTATGTATACTGCTCTGATGAAATAATTTACCATTGATAGGCAGGGTGAGCCCACATAGACACTGTATTATAGTCTGCATGCATAGACCTAGCTTCAATTGGGTGGAGGGATGATTAATGTTTTGGGGAGGACTTATAGTTTCATATTGGGGGTAACTTACCCCTAGCCTGATTATCAAATAGAGAGATGTGAATGAAGAAGGGGCTTCTCAGTTGGCTCTTGCATAAACAATGAAAAGCTCTCTGTATAACAATTTCAGGGCGAAGACTAGAGCATCTAGTCGAAACATCGGCTAAGTTTCTTTTCGAAATAAAGTTGGTATACAGAGAGCCTTTCATTGTATAATTATACTATAGAGAGATGTGTGTGTGTACTCTGTTGCACTTAAAAGTCCCTGTGATATTCCTTGGCCGCAGATACTCCGGTATTCAGATGGAAAGTCTCCCCTGGCTAGCTGTGCCTTTGTCTCAGACACCACGGCTGTCTGTGGCTCTGAGAATGGCTGCATGACCTTGCTGGACTTGAGGAAGTCTGAGTGAGTGTATTTCTCTACTATATGTAACGTGTGCATGATACGCATGAGACTTGCGTTTGGGTCCTTTATGCAAGTAGGCATATTGTAGTGTATCGTGCTGTCAGAAGGGTACAATTCCACTAGATTAGTTACTGGGAGAACTCATTACTGTAGGCGCTGATTAATAACGCAGGGCGCTATTTTTGTTTTTTTTGTAGCCCAATAGGTCGTTACTTTCATGTAGGGCGTTATATTTATATGGGTCGTTATAGTCGAGAGCTTCGTATACAGTACCTTCCGACAGGGCTGTCTACGAAATTTGGTGGCGATCGGACGCTCAGTTCCCAAGATACGGCCTGAAACGCTAACACATTGCGAAAACTTACATTTCACGTAATCGCAATGTTTTGACGTTGCTACGCACGGTATATCATACTGTCCGTATCACATACGCACTTTGTACATAGCTTCATCGACCTAGCCGCCTTACCTCAGGCAAACGGGGACTCTGGTAAGTTGGAGAGGGTAGAGAGAAATGAAGGAAGTTATTATAGCTGCAGCTGTTCTCCTTTGTCATTGCATTCGATGGTTTGACTTTGTTTACTGGGCGGTAATTTTATATGGGTCGTTATACATGCGCGTAAAGTACTAGATTGTTTATGGGGCGGTATTTATAGGTGGGTCGTTAAAATCAAGGGGGCGCTATTAATCAGCGCCAACGGTTTGTGGTTAACTTTAGTGTACAAACTCGGGTGTCATAGTTTAAGCCCTATTTGTAAGAATACTTTTTCGCATGTCTTACAAGCATAATCATTTCAGCGAAAAATATTTTCTCCTTTGTTGGTTCCAGTCAGGCCCTGCTGAAGGTATCGTTCAATAGTTCAACAGTGACATCTCTACTTCCGCTGGGAGAGAACAGATGTGTGGCTGGATGCAGTGAGTATTATGCAACCATGTAGTCACACATGCAGCATGAACAGTGTTGAGCCCTTTCTCGAATTAAAACTACAGCTAAAACTTGAGAGGCATGCACTCCATATGTTGACTCGCAAAAAATCGTATAAGAAAAACCAGACTATGAACAAATCAAGTAATAATGCATGAATGTGCATGAATTGAATAAGTATCCCAGTTCCCATGCAGTAAGTTTAGTAGGCAAAGGGATTTAGCTGAATTAATAACATTCAGGAACTTATACTACTTATAGCCTACAAATTTCTTATCTAAAGCCATTCCCTTCCCCAGTACATGTAATGCCCTCTTATTTTCCTAGGTGATGGTGGTTGTCTCGTATGGAGCATCCAAGACCCATTGGACAGGATATCGAAGCTGACAGGGCCTGAACTGGATGGCATTACCAGCCTCAGGAAGGTTGGAGGGAAGATGTACAGCAGCTGCAAAGACGGTTGTGTTAGGGTGTACGACATTGCAGATGTGTGCTGATGTTTGTGTGCATGTCCTTGTCACGAACAAGCACATCGTTTATGTTAAACCAGTGGAACATGATAATAAACTATGTACAGGTGTTAATGACAAACAATTACTATTAATCAATGGACCAGCCCTGTCCCTACAGTACAATGGCATTGTAGTTAAGTATTGCCGCCACTTCCGAAAGAATTTTGAGGTTGTGACTTAGAAGAGAAATGCCAGCACACATGTATAGACTGTGGTATACTGTACACATCCATAGGCTCCATAAAACTGAACTAGTACTGTCCATGCCATATACAGTATCCTTAGCTACATTATAAGCTACAGAAAAAGCACTTTACCAAAAAGTGCAAAAACCATTCATGTAGGGATGCACTTCCACAAAAACAAAAGATAATTTACACCGCAATGGGTTCACAGACTACCTACACATAACTAACAGCCCAAATTATGCAGAGTAGCTACAAATCACAGCGAAGTGCGATTATGGAAACCATCCTGGGTAAGGAGAGATGTGAGGCCGTTTATAGCTCACACAAACATTGTAGAGAAGGCGGTTGGGAGCACTAGTACATGTACTGCACGGGTGTTGCTAGGTTTGAAAGAGAATTTCTTTGATCGTGAATTCAATGGACTCTCCGTCTCGAATTCCAGGGCAAAGGACATACCCAGAACTATATAGCCAGAAAGCGGAGCCTACGATAATCCACCGATTACCGTCAGGGGTCATCGTTGAGTGCAGCTACGTAGCTAGAGCGGAAGCGTACTAATGAGCGGGGCTTTGGGGATTTTTTATTACGTAATTTTGCCCCACCCCCTACATTCTTAGCTCGTACTTTCGTGGCGATACACAACTTCAGAACTTTGTTACTGTGCAGATATGAGCTTCCTCAAGGGTACCGCTAGCGCTGCCGCCCCGAAAGTTGCTGAAGAGGGATGCGCCCACGAAATCGAATATGACTTCGCTGAGAAACCATCGAAAGAATTCTACTGCCCGGTCACTTTCGACCTTCTCTTAGACCCCCATCAAACAGACTGCTGTGGTAACCATCTATCGCAGGAGGCTGTCGCCGAGATTAAGCGAAACAGAGGTCCTTGTCCGCTGTGTAAGAAACCCGCCTTGGAAACGCATCCAGACAAGTTTTTCAAGCGCAAAGTCAATGAACTCGGCGTTTACTGCCCAAACAAGGACAAAGGGTGTGAGTGGGTGGGAGAATTGGGAAATCTGGATCAGCATCTAAGTAACAGTTTTTTGGGAGGGGATTGTCAGTTTGTCACGGTGGAGTGCCCTCACTTGTGCGGTGTTTCTTTTCAGCGATGTCAATTCGGCGAACTCGAGAAACACAAGGCGGACGGTTGCCCAAATCGCCCCTTTAGCTGTGAGTTCTGCGGCCACAGAGCAACTTACAGTGAAGTGACTGGTGAGCACTGGCGAGTGTGTGAGAAATATCCTGTTGAGTGTCCCAACCGCGATCAGGGATGTCCGTGGTCTGGTACACAAGGCGACGTTGATGGGCATACGAACTATGGCTCGCTTGAGGGTGAGTGCGGGTTTGTGTCGGTGGCCTGCCCTTACGGCTGTGATGATGAATTGCCACGACGTGACGTCGACAGTCACAAGGCAGATGACTGCCCCAACCGCCCATTCACCTGCAGATACTGCGGCCACAAGGCCACGTACAATGAAGTCATTAACGAGCACTGGGAAATGCAGTGTGAGAAGTACCCCCTGCCTTGCCCGGGAAAATGCGGAGCGGAGGGAATCCAACGGAAAGACCTCGACAAGCATTTTCAAGTGTGCCCCGTGCAGGTCATTGATTGTGAGTTCAGCCGTTTTGGTTGTGAAGTTGGGTGTCAGCGACAGCACATGAAACATCACATGGACGAGGTTGTGAAATTCCACTTGTCCCTGGTGTCCAAGGTGGTCGAAGAACAACAGCAGGTGACTAGAGACCACCAGATAACATTCGCAGCAGTGCTTCGAGAGCATCAGAGTGCCGCCAAACGACAGATGACTGTGATGGAAGCTAGAATTGGAGAACAGGGTGCGCGGATTGACGAACTGAATGCTGAGATCAGAGAACTGAATGCTAAAATCGAAGAACAGGGTTCCAAAATGAAGCAACTGGATGCCGAATGGCGCAGCAGAATTGAAGAACAGGACGCCAAGCTCAACGAACAAGGGTCTGTCATTGCAGAGCAACAGTGTACCATCAAACAGCAGCAGAATGAAATCGAGGCCCTAATACTAGTGCTATCCCAAGCTCTACCCAAGCCGATCAACCCTGTGTTCATCCCTCCGCCTGACTTTGTGATGGCGAACTTTGAAGCACACAGGATTTCCGAGAATCTCTGGTCCAGCCGTCCCTTCTATTCCCACATCGGTGGGTACAAGATGTGTCTCAGGGTGCATGCTAATGGTTCGGGAACAGCCAGGGGCACTCATGTTTCTGTACTTGTTCAACTGATGCAAGGAGAACACGACGAGCACCTAAAATGGCCCTTCTGCGGAGATATCACGTGGCAGCTGATCAATCAGAAGAGAGAGGTGGAACACTTGCAGAGAACGGTGAATTTTAATGATACGGTAGGTCCACGTGGAGTTGCTGACAGTCCATCGCGACAGGAGATAGCCAGATTGGTTAGGGGCTTTAGTAAATTCATATCCCATGCTGAGCTTGTAGCTGGCAGTCAAGACAAGGCGTACCTCAAGAATGACTGCCTAAAGTTTCGTGTATTGAAAGTCATCGTCAAGAGCAGTCATAGCGAGGATGAGCGAAGTGGTCCATTGAAGGAAAGTGATGGCGAGGAAGCTCAGCTTATGCCAACTGCTCCTTTAGACACTAGTGACAGCGATGATGGTCAGATTGTGGAACATGCTCCATTGAAGGCTAGTGACAGCGATGATGGTCAGATTGTGGAACATGCTCCATTGAAGGCTGGTGATTGGGCTGATGCTCAGATTGAGCAAACTGTTCTGTTGAAGACTAGTTACAGCGATGATGCTCATATTGTGGAATATGCTGCAGTGAAAGCTAGTGACGTCGACACTGTGTAAGCTCATAAAGAACACTGTACATCGCAGCTAAGCTACCACATCTAGCAACTACATACTACTTCTGATAAGTTGTACTCACTGCTCCACAATTGTGGCATTACATTTTGTGTAATTATAATAATTATATCAGTATGGTGTAACAATCTAGCCCCATTTTAAAGTTGTGTACAATTATTTTGTAAAGTGAATTGAAATATTTCATACGTATATGATGTACATGGAAAATGGAATAATAATGTTAGTATGTAATGTACGTAGTGGCATATAAAGTTCCAATACGTATATGATTTTATACCACATTACATCACATCCAAGGTGTTTGATTGGAGCAGAAGCGGAGTATAAAGGGTCATATACTACGTTTATGTTTTCATGTTTTATTATACTACTTTTATGTTTTCATGTATCGTAAATAACTGCTGCCTCTGGGAATGCTAGCCCAGCGTTTCTAGGTACCTACTCCACTGATTGGTCAAATGTTGTATAAGCCGGATATACCACGCCTACTCGGAGTATAAACGCGATATACTCCGCTAGGCTGTTTACCCTCGGCTATCGCCTCGGGTAAACCGTCTAGCGGAGTATATCTGCGTTTATACTCCTCGTAGACGTGGTATATCCTATACATATACGTAGCTAAGATTAGGTAAAGAGCATGCAGTTGTGTTCTTAAAAACAGGAATTAATGGTTGAGCCTAATCCTTCCAATGTCCCACCTCATTAGCTAGTATGTGACAAAATGTGTGTTGTTGTGTGTGTGTGTGTGTGTGTGTGTGTATGTGTGTGTGTGTGTGTGTGTGTGTTCACGTCACGATGTTCAGCTATATGAAGGGCTGTGAACCAGAGTGGTCTAACCCAAAAGCAAGTACTGGAAATTGTATAAAATGGACAAAACTAAAGTTAAAAATATGCGCACCCCATGAGCATAATTAGCTATGACCAAAAATTTGATATTTATATTTGAGCAGCTCCTGAAACACGTATTCCCAAGACTAATGTTCAGCCTTGAAAGACCAGTGCAATAAAAGTGTGCCCCACACCTTTGGCTTCACCCTTGCTGGTGTCCAAGGAAGTAATTTACAGAAGGTGTCTGCTATAAAATCGGGGATTACCTGATTTCTGTTTAGTACAGACCATAGACACACATTATATGGAACAAAGGTATACCTGCTCTAAATTCATAGTGGCTAATTCTGGGACCGATGATTTGTGCAGACGTCGACAAATGGAAGAAAGATCATGGTAGTAACTTTACAAAAAGTACAAAAACCACTCAAGTACGTTGGGATGCACTTCCACCAAAAAACAATTCTCCAAAAACTAACGAAAAAAGCGACAATGCACACCGGAAGGCGTGCACCGACTACCCACACATCACAGTGCAATGCATTTACTGTGTACCTACCATCCCTACATCTGCCAACCACACCCACCACAAACCGTCCACCCCCATACACAACAGTGACAACATCCTTGTGTTGGTAGTGGGTATGTTGGTGGTTGTGGAAGGTAGGTGTAAGTTGACTGTCACACATAGGGCTGCTTCTGCTTTTTGTTTTTTTTTGGTGCCAACAAGACTAGGTTAGGTGCAGTTGCACTGTGACCTTAGCCCCTCCCCCTAGGCCCTCCCCCCCCAACCGGCCTCTCGCACGTGTGCACATGTAAGCACGTGCACGAGACTTGCAAGCTTTGCAACCTTAAAACCATGGCGGAGGATCGATTCGACGGCGTTCTGCTAGGGATAGCCCAGCAGCATACCGGTGGAATCACTGAGGTGAGTTTGAGCAGGATCAAGGGATGTACTGCTGCTTTACAAACGATACCAATGCGACCTTTAATACAGTGGGCTTTATTTGGATATTCCAAGGTGCTCTTATTATTTTTTGGCCAACACATGGAATCCTCATGTAGAAATCCTCATTTCCAGATTTCTACCTTAATTATAAATGCTGGCTCCTGCAAAGTGTAGTAGGTTGAGGCAAACTCTACAAGGGTAGTCACTATTAAACATTTATGTACTGCCTATAGAAACGTTTTGCAAACAGGATCAGAATTTGGGCAGCAGAAATCGTCCTTGATCGCTTGATCATTAGTTCATAACATCTTGATCGCTAGATTTTGAGCTTTCTGTAGCCCTGCCTCCTCAGTATCTGAGAACGATCGTTGACCCTGGTGTTTGTTGCTCTGATTTCATCCTGATTCCTTACTCATCTCCTTGAGCCCTATTGTGATTTCATCCTGATCCCTTACTCATCTCCTTGAGCCCTATTGTGATTTCATCCTGATCCCTTACTCATCTCCTTGAGCCCTATTGTGATTTCATCCTGATCCCTTACTCATCTCCTTGGGTGTCTAGCCCTATTGTGATTTCATCCTGATCCCTTACTCATCTCCTTGAGCCCTATTGTGATTTCATCCTGATCCCTTACTCATCACCTTGGGCGTCTAGCCCTATTGTGATTTCATTAGCGAATGTTTCTGCAAATGACATGTAAGTGACTGGACTACCCCTTGTATTAGTCTCAATCCCAAGGCAAGCCCTCCCCTCTAAAAGGTGTTGCTTATGGTCATTAATACTCCAGAATATGCTCACCTATACTATAGTTATGTTACACTTTGTGTGGTTTAGGTTGGCTCAGGAAGTAGTGTAAAAGAGATGGGACTATGAATTTATTATAGGGCTAACAGTGACTATCTATCTACTGATGAATTTCTGATGCACTGGTTAAGCACAATAGATGTTGCAGAATCATTTTAGTAGTGCTACAGCTTTTGCACATGCAGTGGGTGTATCTAATTATGAATGGAAAGTCTCCATACCCGGATATACTCCCACCTCCCCCTCTGTGAATCACTGATTTGCATTATCCATTCGTACTTAAAGTATGGCAAACTAGAAGGTAACATGCCTCCTCAGGAGTTTTGGTACACATGCCCCTGTAATATTTAGAGTCCATTTTCTCCTCCTTGTCTTCTATCCCCTCGATCTCCCTCCCCTCTACCCCTCCCCTCCCCTCCCTTCTTTCCACAGCTGTTGGACACGTTCTTCAGCTTCCTGCGGAGGAAGACTGACTATTTTACAGGAGCAGAGAAGGGCAGAGCCGAGAAGGTATGTGTACAGTACTCGTATGTGTAAATAGTATGTCAAAGGCAGTAGTGTACTGAAAATGAAATGTAAAGGAAAGCGTCGGGACAAACATTAAATTTTACATAAACAATAACGGTAAAAATGGCTATAGTAGTAATGTGTGTATGACAGCTCCTAACACCTGTAATTTCAACTCTGAGTACTGTACACGTGAATAAATATTTACACACCACTGTATAATGCAGTGCTGAGAAGAATAAAATGATAGGTCTTTTTGAAGTGACAGTGGATTTCATCTCATGCAAAAAAAGATGTACACAACACTAGAATGCACTGCTGAGAAGAATGGAATAATAGATCTGTAGCAAGTGACAGTGGATTTTATCTCATGCGAGAAAACAGCATACAGCAACCAGCAGGATGACCATTACAATGGGGCTGCTTTGCTGGCTTGAAACTCCTGGAGATGAAGTGTGTGTGTGTGTTTGAAAGTAGGATCATTCTTGCATCGTTCTCCTGCCTTCCAGGTTTAGTGTCAGTGACCTCTAGTATGTACGCACTTGAAATATTCTGTGGATGCTATGATTATTGATACAGTATTTGACTGTGCATCCAAGTTTGTTTCTTCTCTATCGTTAATCAATCTCTAAACAGTGAAATATTTCACTGTTCACTTCAATGCACATCCATTACTGTGTATTAGGCACGTACACTTGCTGAGGGTCCCCCCATACTGCATACCCTACTCTTGTCCAGTAGTTGTGGATGTACGTTTTCTTATTGGTGAATAATATGGACATTGCAGTATATTCCCTGGACATTCCTTGAATACTAAGGAAATTGCAGTATATTCCTTGAATACTAAGGAAATTGCAGTACATTCCTTGAATACTAAGGAAATTGCAGTATATTCCTTGAATACTAAGGAAATTGCAGTATATTCCTTGAATACTAAGGACATTGCAGTGAATACTGAGTACTAAGGACATTGCAGTGCATTATCAGGACTTATGTACATGGATAAATTAATCTTCGCCAGGTATTTGTTACATAGGAGACAGAGTGTTTCAGGTTGAACTTTCAACTTCCTAGACATATTATTCAATATACTATACTGGTATTCGTACATGCTCAAAGCTTTCATGCATACTCAGTCACATGGCCTGTACACTTGTACAGTAGCTAGGATCACATTTGTGCTCAATCCACAGGTCCATTTGTTGTTACATGTATGTTGGATTTAGAAAACGGCTGGTCCTACCTTTAGTACTGTGGAGAATTTGTGGCTATTATCTGGTATTGTGTATTGAGACACCATAGTGTGCTGGCATATAGCAGGTAAGTCCCTATATAGCTCTGACTGTGTCTAGGAAGCCAGACTCCTTACAGGAAACCGCAATCAAGCTAGTTCAGTTTACCTGTGTTCTGTGGGTCTGTGGGGTCAGTAGCAGTCTCCATTGGACTTTGGGTTCCATCCAGACCTGGGTAAAGTAATATACAGAAGCAAATGATGTTTTTTTGGGCCCTCTCTAGATAGATGATAGACACACGTAGAGGTACAGTTCATGTAATCCTATAGTGTTTGTTGTCCTCAAAGCAGTCGCATGAAGCGATCCTGAATTTCAAGTCCCATGCGTACGTACTTGGAAATACATAGGCCACCTAAATAATGTGTGTTGGACTGAACTAGATTTTTGCAACGCTACAAAGCCTCAAAGCTGCCATAGACTACGTTAGTTAGTGCAATAAATTACCTTGCACAGAAAGAGTGATTTCCGGTGTGATGTTGCAGAATGAGAAGCCACACAATAGACGACAGTGGTAGACTGTCCCGTTCAGCCTCTCCGAAGCCACGAACTCCAAACTGTACACTTGGAAGCGCTCTCCAGACTCTGTGTATGTTTCGTTCGTTATCTGGTACGTCACTTCGCTTGTGGCTCTCGAGTTGCAGCTCACGTCGGCAGAGCCACAATCCAGCATTGTGCCATTCTCGTAGAAATCGACTGTCCAAGTGCTAGTATCGTTCTCATCATGTTCTAGCATGCACATGATCTTGGTCTTTTCTTCAAGCTCTGATGTGAGGCTGTTCTCCGGTTTGATGGAGAATGTGACTGCATGAAAAAGATGATGGATGCATGAGAACAGAGGAGGAAAAGGATACAAGTAGTCAGGAAGGGTTTGAAGGTTGTTACTGTATAGCTGCACAACAGCTACAGTAAAAACAGCTGTCCTACCTTTAGTACTGTGGAGAATTTGTGGCTATCATCTGGTATTGTGTATATTGTGTATTGTGACACCAAAGTACGCTGGTATGATGGTAGCTAGGTCCTAGCTCTGACTGTACCTAGGAAGCCAGACTCTATACGGAAACACCGATTATGTGGCTAGTTTCAGTTTTACCTGTGTTCTGTGGGTCTGTGGGGTCAGTAGCAGTCTCTGGTGGACTTTGGGTTTGATCCAGACCTGGGTAAAGTAACAATATACAGAAGCAAATGACGTATTCTATGGGCCCTTTCTAGATAGTTGATAGACACACATGTTCATGCGTGTGGAGGTACAGTGTATGTAATAGTGAAGCTCCCAGTGTTTGTTGTCCTCTCAAAGCAGTCTCATGGAGTGATCCTGAATTTCAACAATCCAATTTCTACTTGGAAATACATAGTAATGTTTTTTTCCGTCGGTCTACTACTCAGCTGCTAGGTGTCCCTCTAAACTTGTCCAGTCCGTTTTTCTTCATTTTATCTTCTGGTGCTACTCTTTTATTGCTATGTTTGGCTCGCGACATCTAAAGCAGTGTGATCCACAATATCGCATTTGTGCCACGGTGATCAGATCATTTCGTCTATACCCCCAATTTGACCGTGATGAAGAGGATATCATTAGAACTATTGCCTGTGACTGAGACCTTTGTTGTGTTTTACTATTTAAATTACTCTACTGCATCTATTTTTTGGTGCGTGTTATATTTCATAATAATAATAATAATAGGCCGCCTAAATAATGTGTGTTGGACTGAACGAGATCTTTGCAATGCTACGTACAAAGCATCAGAGCAGGAAGTACAGATCTTCCTTTTTTGGAGGGTATTAGATGCTTGCTTTTATCTTGTAAATAATGTGCGTTGGACTGAACGAGATTTTTGCAATGCTACGTACAAAGCCTCAGAGCAGGAAGTACAGGTCTTCCTTATTTGGAAGGTATTTTATGTTTTCTTTTATCTTGTAAACCCACTGGAACTTTGGGTGGCCGAATGACTTCTTGGATCCCTCCTGTACCAGTATATAGTGCTTGGTAATTTTTACTTTCTGCTTGTGTCTCTAATGAAGTGATCACAGTCCAGCCAAGTTTTGATACGATAAGGTATTTCACTTTGACCAATTCACCTTTATTTCCTTTTACTGTGTGAAACCCTGGCTAAAACTGACGCTAGTCTATTTGTTAAGACCCAACACACGCTATGCTGCTATAGCCTCGTTCCCAGTCTCTACTCCCCAGCAATTTTTGCACATCGTAGAATAATTATACGTTTTATTTCACCATGTGTGAAAAAAGCTGGGAGTAGAGCCTGGGAATAAGAGGCTATGCTGCCATAGACTACGTTAGTTAGTGCAATAAGTTACCTTGCACAGAAAGAGTGATTTCCGGTGTGATGTTGCAGAATGAGAAGCCACACAATAGACGACAGTGGTAGACTGTCCCGTTCAGCCTTTCCGAAGCCACGAACTCCAAACTGTACACTTGGAAGCGCTCTCCAGACTCTGTATATGTTTCGTACGCTATCTGGTACGTCACTTCGCTTGTGGCTCTCGAGTTGCAGCTCACGTCGGCAGAGCCACAATCCAGCATTGTGCCATTCTCGTAGAAATCGACTGTCCAAGTGCTAGTATCGCTCTCATCATGTTCTAGCATGCATGTGATATTGGTCTTTTCTTCCAGCTCTAAAGTGAGGCTGTTCTCCGGTTTGATGGAGAATTTGACTGCATGAAAAAGATGATGGATGCATGAGAACAGAGAGGGAGAGAGATACCAGTAGTCAGGAAGAGTTCAAAGGTCATTACTGTAGCTGCAGTGATGGCTAGAACCCTCTTCCCTTGCCTTTGCCAGGCGCTTCCCCTATATTCCATCACTAGATTGATGTATGTACGTGCAGTATAGTTGGCCTCGTTCCCAAGCTCTACTTCCAAGCTTTTTTTCGCACGTAGTAAAATAAGTGAAAAAAATCTGTGAAGTAGAGCCTGGGAACGAGGCTACAGTGTAGTAGCCCTTGATAGGACCTAGTGTCTTAGCTAAGCACAGATGAGGTCATTGTAACTTTTCAGGTCTAGGTCAGCTAGTCTATGGGTTTTTAGTATGTTCTGATGACATCACTGAACTACTAGCTGTCTTATAGTGTAGTGCATTTTACGCAGCTACATAGCAAAGTATTGCCCTATAGACCAGTCTAATCCACTGAGAGTTCAGTTAGCCAATGTTATTGTTTAGTGTAGTGCACATAATTATGGCCCCTAGAAACACCCCAGGGTAGGAGATTTGCTTGTATGTAAACCAAACTGCTTCCTTCAGTGTTCTTACAGCAGTCCTTCATTAGCACAGCTTTGTACATACTCAAAGATGCTATGAATATCATAATTGCCATGGCGGAGGATGCAGGCTACTCTCTGTAGACCTAGTCCTGTAAGCTGCCACTATATAGCTATTGCAAGCTGATTATTGACTACTTTCTCTAGATCTAGTGTTGTAAGCTGCCGCTGTATAGCAATTGCAATCTGATTATTGACTACTCTCTGTAGATCTAGTCCTGTAAGCTACCACTATATTAGCCTTTGCAATCTGATTATTGACTACTTTCTCTAGATCTAGTGTTGTAAGCTGCCACTGTATAGCTATTGCAAGCTGATTATTGACTACTTTCTCTAGATCTAGTGTTGTAAGCTGCCGCTGTATAGCAATTGCAATCTGATTATTGACTACTCTCTGTAGATCTAGTCCTGTAAGCTACCACTATATTAGCCTTTGCAATCTGATTATTGACTACTTTCTCTAGATCTAGTGTTGTAAGCTGCCACTGTATAGCTATTGCAATCTGATTATTGACTACTTTCTCTAGATCTAATCCTGTAAGCTACCACTAGCCATAATTTTCTGGCTGATTATTTGTTGCATACCTGTACCTGGCACTGCAGTGTAGGCATGCATCACTTACTGGCTGTGCTGTGCTGTAGAAGGATCAATAGTAGAATTCCAAGAGCTCCTTTAGTTTGATTGCCCATCTTGTGCACTCTACAGTCTCTAGTACCTCTCACTCCAACTACCTGTACACAAATACAATTCTAACTGAGTATGTATGCTTTGTGGGTGTATGTATATAGCATGAGGAAATGGGTTGTACAAGTGGGGAATCCCTGGGGAATTCCCTGCTGCATACTATTATGTAACTTGAGGCCTTCTTCCTCTGTGGCCTGCCACTAACACTAAGTGGGCGAAGCATGTGCCTAGCATGCTGCAGTAGCAGATGAGTGGGTGATAACAGCATTAATCTCTCATTGGAGTCCCAGTGGGACAGATACTGTGAAATATATTTCCCTTTGAATGGGTATATAGCTGCATGACATCAGCAGTAATTGGAGGTGTTGTGATAAGTTAAAAGGAGATCAAGGGAAGCTAAATTGCTGCAGCTGTCTGATGGCAGCTGAACAGTGTTCAAAGTGAACTGAAATCCAAAGTTGCTCCTTCCTTTCTCACAAGCATGACATTCTGAGCTATGACTACCTGCAGCTGTGTTGGCATGGGACCAGGATCCATGCTATTGCCATGGGAGTACAAGTGTTGTGCGTATATTTGGTCCTGCTACAGCATGCACACTCAGCTATCGGGGGTGAAGGTACAGACAAGGGAATCCATGTGAAATGCCTCTACTACTTTTTGTTGTGTGACACTGACAGGCCATTTATGCTACTGACCCCATTCTTCCCACGTGCACAAGTACTGGACAGCATGTGCTTCTCTGTTTCTTGAGCACCTGTAGGTTGTGTATACAAGACTAGGGAATGACTATTGCTATGCTTATGTGATGTCATATCCTGCCTACACCAGGCCAGGCACATTATCTGTATACAAGCCTACAATACACAGTTATAGTTTTTGGCATGAACCTTAATAATGTAGTGGGAGGGGGTGGGCATCCCACGATGGTGTTCAGAAACGGCAGACCATTTTTGAGACCAGGTGCACTCTTTTTCATTATTCTTGGCATTCGTGGTATTTGCTGCCGTATGGCTATTTAATACATATCTGGTGCCGTTGTATTCTCTGAGTTCCAGCTGTTGTTTCGTTCCTGCCGTTTATCCAGTGGGCGTGGCACAGCATACGAGCTGAAGATGGTTGGACAGCTTATTATATACTTGACCATCTGTTAGGCGCATTCTGTGAAGCTACTGTTTATAAATTGTGTTGCGCCTTCTAAAAATCTATAAACTACATGACACTAACCCTATCCCTAATTCTAACCCTAGCCCCTTCCTTAATCCCAGCTCTAGCCCTAAGCCTAACCCTAATTCTAACCCTAGCCCCTTCCTTAATCACAGCTCTAGCCCTAAGCCTAACCCTAATTAGCCCTAAAGTGCTATGAATTTAAAAATGTACTAATTTTAAGAGAACGGGCTTTGTTTTAGGGTGTGAGAATTGGGAGAGATGTGATTTTAAGGCTTTAGTAAGACTTGCTAATAGTTTTATATTATTAATCTGGGAAACTAGGAAGGATAAATTACGTATATGGCGATCAGGATGAAACATCTGGTTGCTCTTGTCCTCTGACTGAAGATGTTTCAAGCTCTGTCTGCATATGGGGGTGCGTGGTCAATGGCGTAATTTTAAGCGCTACAGCAGTGACTTGAGTATATTATAAATGTGCAAGTTTACAAAATGTGCACCACGGGATTTACCCTATGGTTTGCTGGTCTCCTTATCTTAGTGGGAACATCTTTCTAGGTTGTAGCCCTAAATTAATTCTTGAGGCTGTAACCAAGTTATCTAGCCAGACACTTTTCTGTTTACAACCAGCCCTGGGATATAGGCCTGCGCCAATTATGCTCAAAAATCTACCTATTATGGGATTCCCCAAGCATGTGACAGACAGCTTTTGTGTAGCAGTGTTAGGGGTAGACCTTCAATGGTGCAAAGTTCACACACAAATCCAGTTACACTGTATATAGTTCTTGGATCTGATTATATCATATACACAGTGCTCTTTCTAGACATGATGTAATAATGATGCAATCTGCTATTAGTTCGAGGATGATATTATTCATAAACCACAAAAGTCATGATCAAAAAAGGTGGTAGTAACCAGGCTAGTATTAGTGTAGATTCATGGTATATTGCTATGTGATAATTGACCATTAAGATGTTGTTGTCTTAGTCCCTGTGTGTTTTGATTGCCAGCCAGCAAGGCACAATCCTGAACCATGTGACAACACCACAAGTGACATGTCCACACACAGAGGAGGTACGTCAGCAAACCTTGACGCACCTCCTCTCGTTCGCACACTACTAAGCGTGGTGCGTCATTGCAGCTGACAGAGCATTGCTACACTCCGGATACATTGCAAGCAGTGGCCTGGGTATAGGTTGTGGAGCGACTTATGAATGCTGACGCCGCTATCTGTTCACAACTTCATTGTTTAATCTCTTTCCTCCTCACGTTTACTTTAACGCTTTAACTTGTCATGCATGTGTTGTGTACCGTAGAGTGCTTAAATTTGGCGGGTCTAAAAAATTGCAAATAGCCGTTTTTGAACATTTTGCTGAAATAATTTCGAGATTTCGTTTGCCACACCCAAGTACTAATGAATTTATGGGCGGACTGGAGCCTCGAACCCAACCGTCCCAGCTTTTTTTCGCTTGCAAGAAGAAAAAGTTGGAACGGCTGGATTCGAGGCTAGGCGGACCGTACCTGACTAACTAAAAGTCCAGATTTACAGGAAGCTTAGTAGTGAATGGTGGCTAGCACTCCATGCTATGCTGCTCGCTTTCCAATTTCGGCCTTCTTTGCGCTCATTTTTAGCTGAAGTACAGCGACTTCGCTGTTTGCCGTAGAAATCGTGGACGACGGCTCTTGTTTAGAGAGCGCTCCTTGTGGATCTGGCAACGTGGACCCCGGATACTGTCCACGCACACTCTTGAAGTACCAAAACCATAGATAGTAGGTCTATGCAGTGCACTCCACTAACTATGCATTGATTGATTGTCAAGCGGAAATGTAAAATATTCGTTGAAATAATTTTGCGAATCGTTCCAACTTTGTGAAATTCATCAAATTAAAGACCCGCGAAATTTAAGCACTATACGGTATACTGTTCTCCCTCTCACGTTTCTGCCCAGTATTGTTTTGCAGTTGTCTGTAGTCTCCCATGAGTGCTGCCTCCACGTGGCTCAGGCCGGGATCTGCACTACGGCCACTAGCATGTGTCCTAAAGGAGTTACTTCAATGTCATGTACAACAGTCAAATAGTTGACCAACAAGTGTATCGAGTGATTATTTGCGGAAGAGAAGTTTTGTGCATTTATGCACTACCTTTTCGAGAGAGTCTTTCCAACTAATTATAGATTGAAAAGTAGTACTCTCTACTATTATTCGAGGCAACCGACGTACTTCTGATGATCAAGTGGCTCACCCACCGATTGCCCTTGAAGCTTAGCGTGGCCTTCAGCTCCGCGATATTTTGAGCAGCTGAGCAAATAGCATGAAATATGAAGCTTTTTAGCTGCCAACTATGTGATATGTAAAAGAATGCAAGTAATAGTGCATGATGTAATGTGTAATTTGAGCCTTCTGGTGTGTGTACCACAAACACACTCTGGATATGATTAACTGATTACCATCAGCTCTTATTTGCCAAGTAAACACTTATGCACAATACTCTAAAACAGTTGTTGACACTTGGTAGTCATGGGATCATGAGGTCATTGGGGGGGGGGGGGGGGGGGGAAGGACCTGGGATACCCCCCTTTTAAAGGCCCTACCACAACAATGTCTACTGATTGACCACCAATCCAGGTTGTGTATGGGTTTGCACTCTTAGTGCAGTTATATGTATTCCCTCTGGAATACATACATATGATTGCCCTCAGAGTACAAATCCTAAAAGCCAGTGGTATACAACTATGACATATTTCGATTGCATCGTAGTGTTCAAAGCACTGTGTCTCATTGTACAAGTCTGACATTTCATGTCTAAAAAACCAGCTGGACGCCTTTCCGGTACAATACACACAACTCAGCTTATGCTAAGCTATTAAACTACAGCTGTAGAGCCAGAGATACAATATTCCTAGAACGGTACAGCAAAAGTGCTGACTCAGCAGTTTCGTCATGCGCCTCCAGTTAGTACCTATATGCCAAGAAACCAGGATCTTTACGGCTACCTACCACGTTTTCGCCATCTAAGCAACACAAAACTACCTTCATTTGCTGTAGCTTGGCCTGCAAACCTCCAAAAGCTGCTATACACTACAGTTGCATAGTAACGTACGACGTAATATATTGCGCACGTGATAAGTGCGGACGCACAGACAAACAAACAAACAAACAAACAAACAGACGCGGAAAACGTAAAGCAATCTTAGTACCAGCCGTTTGCGCGCTCCGGCTGGTAAAAACGAGCCCATAACCATGTATAGCTGCATTTATAGCTGCTGCATTTACACTGAAAGTAGGGACAGTTTCACATGATATAAACTTTTCTGGTTAAACAGGAGACTGCACTACTTTCAGTAATCTGTACAATTACCTAGTCTTGTATAGTGAGCCTGTCGCTGTTAGTAGCTTACATGTACGTTTTTGAGGCCTGGTCACAATATTTGAGCCCTGTAGTGTGTGTTTCTAAAGTGTGTGTGTTACGATGAGAAACTAAAAACACGTGTATTTGGTTAGACCCATCGTACTTTCTAGGGTAAACTAATTATAGAAAATGCACCGTTTGAACACTTTTAAATGTGTAGTAACAGGCTAACTAGGTTTCTGTCATTTTCTGTCTTTTAGATTTTGCTGCAAACTTACAGAAAACATCAGCGGATAGCATTGGAGGTATGCACATATATGTGTATGAATGTGTGCATGTTTATATAGGAATCTGGTTTTACAATTGCAATGTAACACTGTATATTGAGTATACATGTATGCATTTGTCAGTTACTATTTTGAGCTGTGGATCTGTGGCGTATGTGTTAAAAGACATTACCTGTATCTCATCTTTGTCAAAGTACAATAACAAGCTGAAATAAATACTGTACGTTGCCGCACATACCTGTTGGTGAGAGTAGGAAGATTGGAAACGCGGCACTGGTTGAAGTTCAGCGACTTCAAGGTGCACTAGAGAAAGAGTATAGCGACTTGACGATCGTAGTGAGAAGCACTGACTGACTTGTTGGGAAGATGAAGATCACCCAGCTAAAGTTACCAAATAGTTGATCAATTCCCGAAGCATCTAAAGACTTTAGTTGCTGGAAAGTGGTAGCTACTCAGCATGATATCCTAATCTGGAGTATCGATCGAGAACAAGGTTGCAGCATCCTCCACACATAGGGAAGGCAGTCTTCGAGGTGCGCTAGAGTATAGCCACTGGAGCATCATACACCCCAAATTTGGTTTGTTGGGAGGAAAATCATACAGCCAACTCACCAATACAGCTGTGGAATTACCACTTACGCTTTAGCTGCTGGAACTTGCTAGAAGAAGCAGTTGATGGTGTCACATTCTCGCTGTATTCTTCGCCGTTTTATACCAGAAGACTTGGATATAAGCTTTGTGCAAGGTCTACCTCAGTGGAGATGGTCCAGGCCAAAACGCCCACTTCAGCTTCTTCTTTGTCATCATGAAGTGGCCCTACGATCCTATACTACCTTGACCCTTCAGGCAGAAGGTTACACTTACATTACTGGAAAGAAGGATGTTACTGATCACTATCGGTCAGACCAACAGTCCAAACGTCCAGGTGAAATGAACATTGCCTCTGGTTGTCTGATGTTTATTTGGACATATCATCTCTTGTGTAATGGAGTTGTGGAAGGCATTGTACCATACATTTGAGTACATACCAGTCAGCACATCTGACATGCTAAAAAGATCTTGATTGTTAGACACAGTGATCTAGGTCCGCCTGCATATGTGGGTGTGTGGTCAATGGCATAAGCGCTATGTCAGTGACATGAGTATATACCGTAGATTGGGAAATTTTCGTTGTTAATAATTTTTCATTGGTACCCTACGACAACGAAAATAAAAAACACAAACTTTTTTCAACTTCAAACATCGACCAATAACGCTACACTTCCAGTGTGCCAAAGCGACAAAAATTGACAATTTATTATGAGCGGAAATTTCCCGATCTACAGTATATATACACACAATGGTCTGATGCACAGTAATGACTGTTCTCCTGTTTTTTAGGCTGAGGCAGAGACACAGCAGGAATCGACCAGCAAGCGCCCACGAACAACGACCAGCGATGAACCCGGGATCGTTGAGGTTTGTCATTAAACCTGTATCAAACGGCTGTTTGCACATGCATACACAATTTTGAAACTAGGGGTCATTGTTGTGTCTGTTTTAAATGAAAATGAAAACCATGGATACAGCATGCTTAGCCTAGTTCCAAGAATATTTGAAAGAATGGCTCCTAGTGTTGAATGTCTGGGAGCAGGGCTACATCATCTACTCTATACTTTCTGCATACGCTACCACAGCCACTATGCAACAATGTTTCTCACAGCTCTGGTTCAGTATCCTTATTGATAAAGAGCTATTTACACATTACATGTAACGCTGACGTGTGTGTGTGTGTGTGTGTGTGTGTGTGTGTGTGTGTGTGTGTGTGTGTGTGTGTGTGTGTGTGTGTGTGTGTGTGTGTGTGCATCTATAAGTATACGTATGTAAATGTGAAAACAGTAGATAGCATACGTACTTGTAGAATATTTTCGTGAGTGTGCTAACCTTTCCCCCGCCGTCCCCCCCCCCCCCCCCCTCCCCAGGTGACAGACGAGGAGGCTGAAAGAATCGAGCAGGAGAAGCGTGAGGAAGAGCAGAAGAGGAAGAAAAAGGAGGAGTCGCCTCCTAAGCCTGCCCCGCCCAGCGAGGAGAAAGAGGAGCTCTCCAAGGTGACTCTCTTTCTCTCTCTGTGTGTGTGTGTGTGTGTGTGTGTGTGTGTGTGTGTGTGTGTGTGCATGTGTGTGTGTGTGTGTGTGTGTGTGTGTGTGTGTGTGTGCGTGCGTGTGTGTGTACATGACAGTCATGTTTCTTAGTCCATTTCAAATCATTTGTTGTTAAATGGAGCATGCATAAGCCTTAGAACTGTGATGCTCACTAGCCCCTTCCTTCCACCCCTCCCTCCCTTCCCCCTTTCCCTCTAATCCCTCCCTTCTCCCACCCTCCTCCTTCCCTCATCCCGCCTTTTTCTCCTCTCCCTCCTCCCCCTCCTTCCAATCCCTCCCTCCCTCCCTCCCTCCCTCCCTCCCTCCCTCCCTCCCTCCCTCTCCTAGCCTGACAGTGACTCTGAAGATGAGAGTGCAAAGGGGAAGCTAAAGCCTAACGTTGGAAACGGGGCTGACCTACCCAACTACAAGTGGACACAGGTAGGCTGTGATTACATAACTTCTCCTCACATCTTGTTTCTCCCATAAATACTTCATGTTTTGCTGCAAACAATCAGATTGTGTAACATATAGAAACTGTTAATACATTTATATAGCTGCACTGATTGCTAATTACATGTATGGATCAACCTTATAACCCTTTACCAATCAAAGATGATACTAGTACCCCTTATGAGATGACCTGATGTAACTAAATGATATCCTAACGACCATCAATATCACTTGGGCTTCCCGTGCTTGGTCTAAAATCAGATCTAGGATCTGGTTTTGGAATGAAATCTGGGACTGAGACTAATGTTGTGCCCTATTCCTCTTCTTCCATGCCATCTGCAGACACTTCAAGATGTTGAGGTGAGACAAACTGACTGGCCACTAGGCTCTGTGGCTCCATTCTGTGTTGCTAGGATACCATTTGTGAAGGGGATTTTCTACACAAAGCGAGGGAGGGCTGAAAACAACAGTGGGGTCACTCCCATAATCACTGTAGTCACACCAGTAACCCGCCACTGGTCAACAGTCAAAGCCTCTCAAAAGGGTGTGGCCAGCTTTCAAATCGTGCTCAGATATACCATCAAAGGCAGGTCACAGTGCGGAACGGATGGACACGTAACAACAGTCAACAGCTCGTCACTCGAGAACGTTTGGTTGCAGTGATCGATTCAGATCGATCAGTAGGCTGTAGGAAATCATGTCCTGACAGATTTGGACCCCCCCCCCCCCAGTATGGTCTCCCCCGGTCCATATATTTCGAAATATTTGGATCCCCCAGTAGTTATATTTCAGTGTAGTGTTGAAATATTTGGACCCCCTCTGAATTTTCCCTCCCCCCCCAATATGGTTTCCCCCAGTCCATATATTTCGAAATATTTGGACCCCCCGGAACTTATATTTCAGTGTAGTGTTGAAATATTTGGACCCCCTCTGAATTTTCCCTCCCCCCCAATATCGTTTCCCCCGGTCCATATATTTCGAAATATTTGGACCCCCCCCCCCCCCCCCCCCCCGGAACTTATATTTCAGTGTCGTGTTGAAATATTTGGACCCCCCCTGAATTTCCCCCCCCAGATCGGTATGGTAGTCAGAGATATGAATAAGTCTATCACACAGTTTCTGTAGAGTGACCCACCCCTCTGTCAAGGCTATAGTAGCTGTGTACCAAGTCACTTCCTGTTTCTTCTTCCCAGTTTGTTTGATGCTAACAGTAACCACTTTTCTGTACTGCAAGTGCTGAAAAGCTGGGAGGGGGGGAACGAGGTTTCCCCATCTCTGTTCTCTGATTGTCCCCTCCAGATCCGAGTCCCCTCCGGAGTGACCTTCCCCATCAAGAGCAGGGACGTGGTCGTCGACATCCAGAAAAAGGTGAGTCTATAAAAGTGTTTTCTTGAATTTTTGATGTGTCTTAGTACTCATAGGGGAGAAGCTGACTAAGGTGTAAATTTGAGCTGGGTAGCAAGTTTACTTTCTGAGATATGCTATGCTTGCTCAAAATTTCAAAGTTCCATTCCATTTTATCAGTTAGGACCCAATCTGTCCCCACTCTCCATTTAAGACTTTAAGTAAGCTTGCATATCTGGTAAATATAATAACATCGTATAAAGCTGAAATATATCAGTTTGCTACTGTCATCGAGTGCTAGCTACGGTAGGGTAGATCAAAATGCTGGGAGGACATTTAATGGAGGGGGTGTGATTCGGATAGCCCCTGCCGTCAGAATTCTTAGTACTCTACTTTACGGTATTAGCGGCTAAATAGGTCATGATGTATAGTTTCCAGTTTCTTATGCCAGCTTATGGACATCTGTACAGTGAAATGATAATCTGTAACATTCAGCCACTCAGGAGGACTAGGAAATTGTAAGCAGTTCACAGCATCTGTTATTAATTTCTGACAGACTGTGTGTACAAATCAGAAGAAGCCACTCATGTACAGTATTGGGCATAGACACTGCAGACAAGCTCCAACCAAAGGCTCCAGCATTCTGGCTCCAGTAGTGTGTATATAGAGTCAATTTAATTAACACTGACAAGAAAATCTCCATTGACTGTTGACACAACACTTTTGTGCCCCAGTTGTTGCCCAGGCTCTGACATTAGCTCCATATTGGACACTAACCTCAGTCAGCTACACAGTGTAGCAATAGAAATACTATAAACACACACTTACATGTAGAGTACATGTAGTTCATGCAGTAGTTCGTGCAATACAGTGGAACCCCTCTATTGTGGACACCTTGGTGAAGTGTCCTGTATAGAGAGGTGTTCTGTATAGAGAGGTGTCCTCATTTCAGGGGTAGATTTATACTAAGAAAGCATATTTGGGACATAGCAAAGTGTCCTTTATACAAAGGTGTCCTTATTTCAGGGATGTCCTTTAAGAGGGGTTCCACTGTACGTATATAATACAATTTAGCAAATCTTCAGGCATGTGTGTCAGGCCAGATACGTACCTGTATGAATACATGTACTAAACCACATTACATCTGCATCCTATGTACTACAGCACCTGAAGGTTGGGCTGAAAGGCCACCCACCGATCATTGACGGAGAACTCTATAACAAGGTGTGTGTGTGTGTGTGTGCATTGTGTGTGTGTGTGTGTGTGTATGTGTGTGCGCGTGTGTGCGTATGTCCCGTGCTTGTTAGAACATACATGTAGCTAACATGCTCTAAGCTATCAGTATACATGTACCATCTATTTAGTGTTTTTTTGCAAGGACTTAATGGATTTCATTCAGAAGCTAGCTAGCTACATGTATCCTTACAAGACCCAATCCCCTGGGTATTCCCCATTATTGTTCCCAATCCCTGATGAGGCATGTAGAGAAGCCATCTGGATCCCTTTCGCTTCTGGCTGACCTTGGCATTTCTCAAGTGCACCTAGGAGCACGTGTATAGAGGACGACGTGTTGACTGGCCTCCTATTATATATAGTTAGTTGTATCCAGAGCTTCGGAACGAATACCCTGATAATTTGTAGTTAATTGGTACAGTGGTAGTGTACTGAGAACAATAGCTGCACCTGAACTTCATATGAGCTATTGTGCAGTAATGTATAGTACATGTTGAAACAATGGCTACCCTGGACTTCTTGTGAGCTATTATGATGTAATCTATAGCACATGTTTAAACAATGGCTACTCTGGACTTCTTGTGAATTACCCAGAGGAGGTTGGAAGCTATCACATGTATGTCAATAAATGCATGATGTCATGTATAGCTAATAGCATTCCATTGAGATGAATATGGAAGATATGCAGAGGTTTATGGTATCTGGCCTACAGAACGTTTTGTAGCTCTACAACCTTCGAGGGGACGGGTGGGGACGCTGCCTCAAAAATTTTGGATTCCCAGTATGAAGCTGTGCTGCCGAAGATTGGGCTTGAATGCATCGAATTCTCAGTGAGGTTGCAAAAATTTCGGTATGGTAGCGGTTTTACCACTCAGATTCTAGCTATTTTACTTTAAAAACTGCTAAATGTACACAAGATCACTCGCGGAGCGGCTATTATTGCTTCTCTCTGCCCGAAACGTTTTCTTTACATATCAGCCAACATCGCTAATTGCATTCCACTATTAGCGCACGTGATCGCTTCCAACCTCCTCTGTGAACTACCCATTCAGTCATTGTCACAGCGTCAAAAAGTGTCACACAAAACTCACTCACATCACTGCTTGTTGATAGCTACTTGTGTGTGCATGTGTGTTCAAGTTGAGAGCACATGCTGGCATTCAATGTGTCTTTATGTTTGCCCACACAAATATGTGTAGAGTTATGTGTGCTCACACAGTTGCGTAAATTCGTGCGTAATGCATGTGAGGTGCATATTGGCATTGGTAGTGCTAACACAAACTCACAATCGCATCACATTGCTCATATGTATTTAAGCAATACTTACACATACATGTACCTTTATTCATTGCACGTGTTTGTAGGTGAAGATAGAAGAATCATTCTGGACTCTGGAGGATAGGAAACTGATAATAATCCACCTGGAAAAGGTGATTTTAGTTACTTCCAGTAACGTAACTAAATAATAGTTAGACGCCGAGACCAAGGGATCTACGCGATTTAGATACCCGAAGGCCCGAGGCTGTAGCGTCCCGAGTGAAGCGAGGGCGCTACTAAGGGCCTGAGGGTATCTAAATCGCGTAGATCCCATTGGTCGAGGCGTCTAACTTCTTTAGACCATGCATAGCAACATTTTACGTAGCAACATAGCTAACCTGAGTCGATAAGAATGGAGCTAGAGCTAAGTGACTTCTTAAGCGAAGAGCTACTGCGCTTTTGTCAAAACGACGACAGTGAAGAGAGCGGTGCACTAGACTCCTTACTACTTCAGGCTAGCGAGTTGTTTGAAGCGGAAGTAGGGGCGGAGTCTAAAGCGAAACAGAGTGTAGCGGGTGGGGCTCGTACAACGTGAACGTTCGCAGCTCCCAAGACAGACGAAGAAGTCGCAGAAGCACGCAGCAAGGGGGTCCCATACAAGACACAGGAAGATACTGCTTGGTGCATTTCTATCTGGGAGTGTGGCTCAGTTACCATTAACTTGAACAGTAGCAGCAACTAAACTTGAAAACCATGCACATGCATGCATGCATTGTTACTTTGGCTTTATATACTGCAATATTATGCCTTCTACATGAAATTACAAGTAATGTACACTATTACTTATGCCCGAGGATGAGGGCACTAAGATGACAAGGCAGGGTACTAAGTGATTTAGTACCCTCTATTCGACCAATGAAATTTGAATAAATCAGTAAAGCATGGTCTAACCCCAGGTTATTACAGCCCGGTTCTCAGGCTCCTAGGAATAGCTATTCACCTTTACATGTACAAGACAATAACGAGGGGTGGATCTAATCTAAGTGGAGGTCAGCCGCTGTTGTCCACACGTCTAGCCATCTGGGGGGGGGGGAGGGGTTGCCTGGGGATTCCCCCTCCCCTGCCTGAAATTAGACTGGTAGCTCCTGAGGCCTAGCTAGCTATTAATAGCCTTACCTATACACTAGCACTCATTGAATGAGGGGGCAATGCACCCTCCCAGAACTGCGTTACTCTCTTTCTGTCTGTATTCCTTCTGCCCTGAATGTCGGTGTGCAGCACAACAAGATGGAGTGGTGGAGTAGGATTGTCCCCGGGGAGCCTGAGATCAACACCAAGAAAGTCCAGCCAGAAAACTCCAAGGTATGCAATACATCCATGTGATAGTGCGTGTTTTGCGTGTGTGTGTGCATGTGGGTGCTCAAAGGACTATTATTTGAGTTTAGCAGATTGGACATATTATGACAGATTTTGTGGGTATTACTTTTCATGATTAATAAAACACTATATCATGGTTCTACACATACATACAATTACATGGTTCATATGTACTGTAGTGTGTATACGTGTGTAAATGAGTGCGTACTATAGTGCGCATAAAATGTTAGTGGGAAGCATGCGATTTGTATATTTTGTGTGATCGTGTGTATGTGGTTGTAAACCAAAGTGCGCATAGCTTGCTAACGTTCAAGTAATAATTTAAGCGAGTACCACAAAATTTAACAAATTTTCGAAATCGCTAAATTGTGTTAAAATAGTCCCCTCAATAATAGTAGGTATATAATATTCTACTCTCGACAGATGGCTAACCCATGTACAGACATATGTGGTATCTTGACCACACCTACTAACGAGATTGTATTTCCTGTAGCTCTCTGACCTAGACGGAGAGACTAGAGGGATGGTAGAGAAGATGATGTACGACCAGAGGCAAAAAGAGGTGTGGCTATATATATACATTGAGATGTGATAATCCAAAGGGGAAAAATATTAATTCTGATGAGTGTGCTATCAGCTAGTATGCATGGCACATGCTGACAGCATTCATATAGCATTCTAGCATCCACCCTCCTATGTATCCATGCTACTCCAGTATACATGTAAGCCACTTTACTGCTCAAGAAAGCCCATACTTCATATTCACACCTACAAAACACCATATAAATTATATGGGCCTTATGGAAGCTGGGTGAACGGTTTGATATACAGCCATGTGACTGTGTGTCAGTATCCCCTTGTCTTTTTTTTTAGATGGGGCTTCCAACATCTGATGAACAGAAGAAACAGGATGTCCTAAAAAAGTTAGTTATCTTTTCAGTCCGACATGAAGATGATAAAATACTAATTTTGTATGTGGGGCAGAGGGTACAAAGTTAAATAGGCAGTGTTGTTATCTGGCAGCTAATGTGTTTGCGAGACTGCAGTAGATCCTGGGCCTTCAGTGAATGTAGGCAGGGAAGAAATACAAGCCACATATTATATTCTCGGCCAACTGGTCGAGCTTTGTTTTTTACAATTGCATGGATTTCTTTTTGGTCTGTCACTGCAGGTTCATGGAGCAGCATCCAGAAATGGACTTTTCGAAAGCCAAGATCACTTAGACCGCTAACATTTGCAGCTTTGCAGTAATTGTTTGTCTGAGCTGCATCTCTATCCGTAGCTACTATTGATCACTGCTCTTGCTGTTTTGATGTTGTGTTTGTCTGAGCTGCATGCTTTTCCATAGCTACTATTGATCACTGCTCTTGCTGTTTTGATGTTGTGTTTGTCTGAGCTGCATGCTTTTCCATAGCTACTGTTGATCACTGCTCTTGCTGTTTTGATGTTGTGTTTGTCTGAGCTGCATGCTTTTCCATAGCTACTGTTGATCATTTCACTGCTGTGTCGATGTTATGTTTGTCTGAGCTGCATGCTTTTCCATAGCTACTGTTGATCATTTCACTGCTGTGTTGATGTTGTGTTTGTCTGAGCTGCATGCCTTTTCATAGCTGCTGTATGATCATATCGTGTTGTAGTCCAGGGCCAGCCCCTGCACTTGCAAAAAAAACAAGGAAAGTCTTTTTTTGTTTGTTTGTTTGTTTTTGCGAGTGCAGGGAGGGTCTGAGGCCGAGACTAATTGTATTCATGTCGTGTGTTTCTCTCTTAATTTCAAGAGAGAGAGAAGGCTAGTAGCTCTCACCCTTACGCTCTATTAATTTGTATACGTCTAGCGACAACTGCTGAGGTTCAGCACTTAGCTCTGCCATATGGCTCTGTGTGCTGAACCTCAATACGTGTAGCAGGTTTAGGGTAGGCTTTCAAATTCGCTTCAATCGAAGACATGCATCTTTGAGACCCTGTCGGACAGTATGGCCTAGGATCCGTCCGCTAGCTTCCTCCCTTGATCGCCAAAGCCTAGCACACTAAACGACCCACATGGATCGAAAGTCAACTCTCCATTCAGGATGGAATAATTACTGAAGTTGACATGGACAATAATCAAGAATCTGTCATGTATGTAATGTGGTCTCACTCACCAAAAAAAAAGGTTCCAGAATGCTGATCTGTATCTCCTGCATGTGATAGATGTACTACAATTACCACACCAACAGGGAATGTAGCTATGTCTAGAAATAATGTTCACAGTGACTTGTTTGGTGAATTTTTTTTGGTGAAGGACCATGCATGAACATTCATGGTCAGTATTTTGGTGTGTGTGTGTATGTTTTTTTAGTGAAATGTATGTATAGTTTAAGATCAGTAGCTATTTCTAGCCTCATTCCCAGGCTCTTCTGCCCAGCTTATTTTACTACGTGCGGAATAAAGCTCGACAGAAGAGCCTGGGGACGAGGCTAGAAATAGCTACTAATCTTAAACTATACGTACATTTCACTAATAAAACACACACACACACCAAAATATATACTGACGACGAGGCTAGCTATTTCAGTGACTGAGACAATGAAACAATACATACTATTATGGTCACTACATGTATTTCAGTCATGTTTTTAGGTGTTCATGCTCAAAGTCAGTAGGTCCATGATCTATTCCAATGCCCAATTTTAATACTCATGATCATGCAGATCTGTATACTGGGCTGTAAACATGTAGGGCTTAGTACACAGATATCAGTATAATTATAATTGCAGTCTGGGACTTCCAAAAAATTGAGGACCTAGATTACAAATCAGTAGGTCTATGCTATTTTAACACGTTGATATTATAGCTAAACTAAAGTACAGTTATACAGTTACATTACTATACTAATAATACATGATAAGCCTGCATGAATATCTACTGTGTAGCTAAAAGTTACTGCATTCACTGAAGGGCCAATGAATAGTTGTTCGTTTCATTGTTATCCCAGAAGTCCTGTTCGTTGCTGGTATCGCGGATAGCAAAATGAAGGCTCTGCTTGCCCTCCATGTCGACTCTGAAAGTGAAGGGATTTGCATCTCGTGTCCTCTCTCCAGGAACTGCCTCGGCATCTGAATATGTCTGCCAGTTATCAGTGGTGTAACGGACCATCACTCCATGGGGAGCCTCTATGTTTGCCACGGCAATCGTCCCCACGACGATTCCGGCACTGCAAACACAGGGTGCTTAGTAGAACTTTCTGTTGGAGGACCTTGAGTTCAAAGTCCTCTGGATCTAGGAACAATTTCAGTTGATCAAAGAGGAAAATGCATTTTGCACTCTAGCATGCCATCGGCAGTCGGATGACTTTCCTACAGTGAAAAATGGGGTGTTTGACTTAGAACGTGAAGTGGGGGGGGGGGGGGGGGGACAGCAAACTTTACCTTCAATTGGGGTGGAACTGGTGATTCTGGGTCAGCATTAGAATGGAACACTGCACTCCCAGCAGATGTGGTGAAAAAAAAGAAGTTTTTAGCATGATCACAGACTGTGACAATGAAATAGGAGGGGCTGCGCACACCTGCGCCTCTGGTTGGTGCGGGGCTGGCAGCCTTGGCACTGAGGCTCCAGCGCTAGCAGTGGACTTGCTCTCCTATAGTGAAAGAATTCAACATCATCAGACGGATTAGAAGTACAAGTGTGAGTGGAACAACAATAAAAGACAAAATAGCACTGTGCATGTGGTAAGTATATCCATAGATAATATAGACTCCGTAAGTCTATACTATCTATGGTATATCTATATCACATGCAGGAGATATAGCTGTACTGACTAGCACTCTGGAACCTTTTTATTCGGTGGGTGAACGGACCACATTACGTGATATGACAGATTCTTGAATATTGAAATCCACGCTAACTTCTAGTTGCATTTTTGATCCATGTATATACCAGTAAGCCCATTTTATCTCAGGCGGGACGTATTGCCTCCATCTCCGGCTTCCTGTGGCTAGAATCGTCGGGTTTGCGGGGGCTGTATTAGATACGCATCTCTCTCTAATGAAAATCACAGCTGCCAGCTCTACCACGTGTTCGCCGTTGATATGATGCGTACATAAATTAAACTTAGATTTTGTCCGCCCACGCATTTCTCGTCTTACGTGACGTCACGGCTGCAATAATACCCATGATTAGCCTCGTGCCCAGACCTTCCTAAAATCACGACCACCTGACGTCACCAAATACACCAGACCGATGAGATTTTAGGTCTGGGTACGAGGCTACCCATGATCAGGTCTGTGGCACTGTGCTGGGCTGTATACCTGTAAGCCCAGGTTTGCACAAATACCGATATTAAATATTTTTTTGCAGTCTGCATGGGTCCTCCCAAAAATTGAGGGCCTGATTATAACTTATGCCTATGTTATTTTAACACGATGACATTATAGCTAAACACAGTCATGCACTATTATAGGTTAAAACTAAGACTGAGAAATACACGACAATTATAAGACTGCATGAATATCGACTGTGTAGCTAAATAAAAGTTGCTGCATTCACTGTAGGAGCAAAGAATAGCAGAAAAGCCTGTACAAAGTATTAAACACCCCTCACCCAAACTGACCTTTAATACATAATTATTATGGTCACACCAATGTCATGTATTTTAGTGCATGTTTTTTGGTGTTCAAGTTCAAAGTCAATATTTTGTTGAAGGTCTATAATCACCATGAAGGGTGAAGCCTCAAATTAATACCCATGATCAGGTCTGTGTACTGGGCTGTATACCTGTAGGCCCGGGCTTGCACGGATACTGATACTTGGCAGTATAAGTTTTTTTTAGCAGTCTGGGACCCCCCAAAAATTGAGGGCCTAGATTATAAAAATGTACCTGTGTTATTTTATTGCGGTGACATTATAGATTATAGCTGTAAAAATTATTATACAGTTACATCACAGTCATACACTATGCTACAACTAAAACTAAGAAATACACGATTAGACTGCATGAATATCTACTGTGTAACAGTTGCTGCAGTCACTGAAGGGCCAATGAATAATTCTTGGTCTCATTGTTATCCCAGAAGTCCTGGTCGTTGCTGATATGCAGGCGAAGGCGGATAGCAAAATGAAGGCTCTGCTTGCCCTCCATGTCGACTTCGAAAGTGAAGGGATTTGCATCTTGTGTCCTCTCTCCAGGAACTGCCTCGACATCTGAATACGTCTGCCAGTCATTGGTTGTGTAACGGACAATTACAGTGTGGGGAGCCTCTATGTTAGCTACGGCAATCGTCCCCACAACGATTCCAGCACTGCAGACACAGGTGCTCAATAGAACCTTCTGTTGGAGGACCTTGAGTTCAAAGTCCTCCGGTTGTAAGGACAGTTTTGGAAGATCGAAGTGGAAAATGCACTTGGTGAGGATAGCATCAGGGGTCGGATGACTTTCCTGCAGTGAAAGATGGGGTGATTTGACTTAGAATGTGATTCAGAAGTGGGGGCTGGATCTGCACAGTTTACCTCCAATTGGGGTAGAGCTGGTGCTTCTACGTAAGTGTCAGAGCGGAACACTGCACTCCCAGCAGATGTTGTGGACTATGGTGAAAAAAAAAGTTTTTTTTTGCATGATTACAGATGATTAATTTTTTAGAAGTAGGGAAGGGGATGCGCACACCTCCATCTCTGGTTGGGGTGAGGCTGGTAGATTGGGCACCGACGCGCAAGCAGTGAACTTGCTCTCCTATAGTGAAAGAATTGAACATCATCAGACGGATTAGAAGTAGGGAAGGGGCTACGCGCACCTGCGCCTCTGGTTGGGGCGGGGCTGGCAGCCTTGGCACTGAGGCTCCAGCGCTAGCAGTAGACTTGCTCTCCTATAGTGAAAGAATTTAACATCATCAGACGGATTAGAAGTAGGGAAGGGGCTGCGCGCACCTGCACCTCAGGTTGGGGCGGGGCTGGCAGCCTTGGCACTGAGGCTCCAGCGCTAGCAGTAGACTTGCTCTCCTATAGTGAAAGAATTGAACATCATCAGACGGATTAGAAGTAGGGAAGGGGCTGCGTGCACCTGCACCTCAGGTTGGGGCGGGGCTGGCAGCCTTGGCACTGAGGCTCCAGCGCTAGCAGTAGACTTGCTCTCCTATAGTGAAAGAATTGAACATCATCAGACGGATTAGAAGTAGGGAAGGGGCTGCGTGCACCTGCACCTCAGGTTGGGGCGGGGCTGGCAGCCTTGGCACTGAGGCTCCAGCGCTAGCAGTAGACTTGCTCTCCTATAGTGAAAGAATTGAACATTATCAGACGGATTAGAAGTAGGGAAGGGGCTACGCGCACCTGCACCTCTTGTAGTTCCGCATCAGTGGCGCCGGCAGTGCCTGGACATGGCGGATCAACCGAACTCTCCTGTAGAACATGATTAAATACAATAGAAGTAGGGGACGGGCCGCGCCGTAGATAATAGGGTGCACCTTCTGGGGTGGCACTTGCGGTTCAGATATAGACTGGAGATCACGATCAACTGAACTTTCCTATAGTGAAAATAAATAATGGTGGACGGGTGAAGGAATCAATAGACTAAAGAATCGCCACAACAGGATTAATACAACATACCTGTAGCTCCGGCTGGGGTTTCGCTGACTTCTTGATCTCAGCACCACAGCAGCAGGATGTGAACAACTTGACAAGTTTCTTGAATAGCTTCATCGCGATACGCTTCTTCTTGGAAAGACCAAACTGGCAGAAAAAAAAACTGAAGACAGCGGAATAAGTAGCGCTAGCGACGCGCGCGTATGACGTTTAATGGCGTCATCGACGCGCGCGTGTGACATCAGTCGGCTTGAGATTTTGGGTAGGCTTTGAAATTCGACTTCAGTCCAAGACATGCATCATTATTTTGCTTTGAGATTCAAGGTACGCTAATCTGTCAGTCGGATCGATTAAATCCCATGCCTCCGTCGGAGTGGCTGATCGTATTTACTTCCTGTGTGGTGGCTGCTTGCTTCCTATGCCAGCGTTCGATATGTTGCTGCACCGGTTTGGGGGTGGGGCTGTCAATGGTGGATGTGTCATGGAGTCATCATCCCTTGCCCACACATTATATTCATCACTAATTCACTTAGTCCTTCTCCTTCCTGCTGCTCAAATAGTAATTCAGATTTGACCATAGACTCTATGGCAACAGCATTCCATATAGAGTGATTTTAGATACTGTCATGTGTCAGTTAAGAGAGTTAAAGAACGTGGAGAACTATTGATGTGCTTAGTCAGAGGCAAAATATACCAACAATAGTATGCACGACTACACGTCATGCTGCAGGAAGGTATACATGTAGCAATCACAATAGTCATGACAATGATGCTTGGAAACTTTGCCACAATTTGCTGCAGTGGAAAAGGAGAATAATTAACATAATATTATAGCATGATCCGTATACACTCCTCTCTGTAATATTCTGTATAGGCGCACACCTGGTGACAGCTCTGTGTACATTCATGGTGTTGAGAAGGCCAGCTAGCCGAGACTCTGCATCCTGTGTTCACGGAAAGTAAATATCTCAAAGTATAATTATTTGGTGTTGTCCCTATAGTCTCAGTCATGAGTTCTTAGGCTCAACCCTTTCCCATGTGCACGTCAGGGAACAAGGCTAGTATATATCCACGAGCTCAGCTATAGAAGAAAACGATTTTTTTTAGTAAACGTAAACACAAAAAGAGTTTTAGTACGAGCTAAAGTAGATTTAGACAAAAAAACATCCTCGATGGGAATGAATTTTCTTCCAAAATCAACCCATTTAAAAAAAACATATAATTTCATACGATGTAGAAAGTCACCGGTGAAAGGGTTAAACTAAAATGTGAAGCCATGCTGAAACACCACTAGAATGACTGCACACACCAATAAATTCTTCATTCTTTCTACTTTCTTCTATTGGCACATGACGAATGATTTCTCAGTACTCTAGACTCTAGTGGTGCTTGTTATATTACAGTGGAACCCCTCTTAAAGGACACCCCAGAAATAGGAACACCTCTGAATTAAGGACACTTTGCTGTGTCCCAAATATGCTTTCTTAATGTAAATTTACCCCTGAAACGAGGACACCTCTCTGTACAGGACACTTTATTACCAGGTCCCCAAGGTGTCCACAATAAAGGGGTTCCACTGTATGTTGGGTGTGCGGCAGTGACTATACCTGAATTTCTTGCTTTAATTTTTCATTATACTTCTGAAATTTCTGTGTTTCAATCTGTGTGCGTAGAATGTGGAGAGGGCATAATTAGTCAAATGATTTGAAAATACCTTTTGCTATAATTACAATACCTGAAACACAACGGCCTATGCCAGGATTTCATCCACGATTTTTTTTTGGGAGGGGGGGGGGGGGGGGGGGAGGGGGGCACCACTGTCTGAGCACACGGGTATACTTAGCATGTTCACATCTAGGGGGGTCTTGGGGGCATGCCCCCACAGATTAAAATTTGAGTGCTCTAAGAGGCCTTCTGGTGGCTTCTGAGGCTACTGTGAAGAGGCACTTCAGTGATATGAAGCTTGTTAAACCCTACATGATGCATGAAGCCCTGCATGATGCATGAAGCCCTGCATGATGCATGAAGCCCTGCATGATGCAAGGACTGACCTCGTCCTCCCTCAAGCATTGCTCCAGCTGGTGACAGACGGAGAGGGGGATACGCCCACAGCGCTGGGCTAGTACAGACTGGATGGCTTCATGCTGCTCTGCAACCTAAACAACCAAGAGACCCAAAATGTACTGTACAAAGCATGCAGAGAAGAGGTAGTATGCAATACATAACAGTGCCTATCTTGATGTACAACAGCTATAGCTTCAATATGACATTGTATGAGGCAACATAAAACTCCTGCACCGATTCGTGCTACCGTTGTATCAAGCACTAACCTGCAGCTACCAGAGGTAGTATGCAATACATAACAGTGCCTATCTTTGATATAGCCTCGTTCCCAGGCTCTCTGTCCAGCTTTTTTTCGCACGTAGTAAAAAAAGCTGGACAGAGAGCCTGGGAACGAGGCTATCTTTGATGTACAACAGCTATAGCTTCAATATGACATTGTATGAGGCAACATAAAACAAACTCCTGCATTCACTCGTGCTACCGTTGTATCAAGCACTCACATAACAGTGCCTATCTTGATGTACAACAGCTATAGCTTCAATATGACATTGTATGACGCAACATAAAACTCCTGCATTCACTGATTCGTGCTACCGTTGTATCAGGCACTCACCTGCAGCTGCAGTTCCTCCACCCTTGAGGCATAGCTCTTGCAGGTGGCTGTGTCCTCCTCCTCTGGGAGTGGATGAGGAAAGAAAGGGTAATTAAGACGTGAAGTGCTATGGTATCTCATTCCTAATGTATTATCACAGAATTTATCCTAATGCATTACCACTCATTTTCAATGCGGACCAGACAAGGGTATATGCATGCGACTTTTTCACTAAGGGCTCACACCTTGGCAGAGATAAAGCTAGAGTGATCCGTTACTGCCATCAAAAGGTACCCGATCGAATAAGTTGTACGTGTTATCATAGACATATACCTTCAATAATGGGAGCTTGTAACTCTTCCATTTCCCTCCTGTGGAAATCAGCTTCCTTCAGCAGGTCTTCCCTCAGCCTAGGCAGTATAGGGTAAGGAAATGAATTATTCGTATTCCATAGCCGTGAGTCGAAAGTGCAAGAAATCCCCAAACAGCAATCCTAACCCCAGCTTTCCTAGTTATTTCTCGAGTTCTGCCCATAAGCTTCGAATTTCCTTGATACAACATGTATACATGTACATGTACCATTTAGCAATCATGCAGTCTAAGGCATATATATACACACCCCAAAGTGTATAACTATAAAAAGCCTGACTCCATTACATGTACATGTACATGTAGCCTTCTACCTTCTAATTACCCTTTGTAATTATAATTAGGACCACAGCAACGTACACATTCAGCCTAGGGATAAGTCTGTCAAATTGTATTAAATGTAGTTGCATTATGAACCTCTCATTATCCTTCAGTAGCACCCTGCACTGCACCTCCAGCTGGTGGACACGCCTCCTCAGCTGCAGCAGCTTGGGGGAGGGGCTCAGCACCACGCCCCCTCCATCTAGGGGGGTGGGGCTGGGCTTAAGGGTTGCATGAACAGATCTCTTCTGCCTACTTAGCACCAGCTCCAGGTGGTGGTCATAGGCATCCTGCAATGCAGATCAGAACAGATCTATACATGCCTCATAACCAGGCCTCCCTATTTTGCAGTTGTGCAGAAATCTAGCCTCATTCCCAGGCTCTACTGCCCAGCGTTTTTTCGCATGTAATAAAAAAAGCGGTCATTTTTCTATATGTGAAAAAAGCTGGGCAGTAGAGCCTGGGAACGAGGCTACAGAAAATCTACAAACTAAAACTAAATCCAGGGACACGTAGCCAGCAGGGAGGAAGAGCTGGGTGGAAGCCTGGGAGTGAGGTCTAATCACTCCTCCACCCCAAGCAAGCCACGATGACTATCAAATCTTTCTTGCGCCATCACACTCAGATTTAAACTGATACATGTACTGTAGATCCATGAAAAACAAACAAAACCATCATTAACCCTTTCACCAGTAGAGACCTGCTTCTATTAGGCCCATGTGTTTTTAGGCGTTAATATCAAGTACGGGATTTCTTTTGTTTCTTTGGGCTGTAAAGTGGCCTATACATGGTACTGGTGAAAGGTTTAATCTTTCTCCGCACCTTAATTCTCCTCAGAAGAAGAGAGAACGTGCCACTGCTCTGGATGATCCTGTCAAAGGCCTCGGAAAATGCTGAGAGTCTCTTGAAGGAATTGATCCGCTTGCCAGACAATTCCAACAGCAATAAACGCTGAATAATGTAGAAGACAAGACGTGTATACATGCCTAGCCTGTTTGAGCGGCAGCCTCGTTCCCAGGCTCTACTGCCCAGCTTTTTTCCACACATAGTAAAATAAGCGGTCAGAGCTTATTTTACTATATCCGAAGAAAAGCTAGGCAGTAGAGCCTGGGAACGAGGCTATTTGAGTAGCTGGATACAAGGCTGATGATATATTATGATTCCCAGCTTTTATCCAAATAATTTCTTTTTGACACTAAAATATACAGTATATGAAGCAGAGGTATGCTAATATCGATAGTGCTAGTCACTGCAACAAGCCTGAGTGCGTGGTACTATACCTACCTACCAGAAATTTAACAGGAAGACCCTGAAATATTATTCCAGATACACACAGGTGATCCCATTGGCTGTATAACATAAGTCCTATCAACATACATGGTGTTGGTGCTACATGTGTACCTCCATGCACGGCCTATACAAGCTCTTACTAAGATAACTCAGACTTGGCGTCAATAAACCAGACCTTACATCATGAAGCTGTCTCACAATGCTCTTCACGTTCTTAGTAGTCTTCAGAGCGTTCCTGAAGTGTGCCCCAGGCCTTCGGAGGGTGTGACGGTCAAATGCGAGGAAGCGATCGTACTGCTCAGCCTTGGTGGCCCCGGAGAGGAAGGGGAGAGGAGGGAGGGGGGATGAGGGACTGTAGAGCTGAGACGATGAGCTGTTTCTTTTGCCTGGTGGGGAGGGTGGGAGGGCTGCTTTGAGCTGGGGAATGTGTAGCTCTTCGGTGGTCTGCATTTTCACGAAATTACTCTCTTTTTTTCCAAAGATTGTGATTCTGGGGGGAAATATATTACACGCACAGCTTTTATCACACTGGAATTTTGACAAGGCTGTTAGTATTGATGCAGTAGGTTTAAATATTAGGCTCGTACTGCAAGGGCAAGGGGTAGGCTAGTCACTTACGCATCGCTTGTAGAAATGTATGTAAACGGGATCAAAATGGAATCAAACGATCAAAGCAGTCTTTAGAAGACAATCAAGGGTAGTCTCACGTGACAAGACTCTCACGCAAGACTGGATCAAGGGATCAGTACAAAATGCTAGCAACAAAAATCAATGGGTCAGACAATGAGGAGGCGTGTCCACCGTTGTCCTTCGAACCCGAACATCAAGCAATCAAGAACGTGATCAAAGACAATTTTCACCAATTAAAACTCTTGATCCTGTTCGTAAAATGTTTCTACTGACAGTACATGTATGTATGTACGTGGTAACCCCTTTGCAGTGATCACTGTAGTCTTGCAAGCCAGCCCACTTTGATCCTCAGCACCGATTGCTTGCCGCATAATTAGAGATCGGCACTGCGGAAATTAAGTGGCTGTGATCACTGTACTGGTGATGAAACTTGGCCTATGAGACTGATTATGCCATGTATCTAGATAATTCATGGTATAATTTGTTATATGTACATGTCTATGGTCTTATCCTCCTAAGCCCAGCCTAAATATTATGTACACTGGAAAAGCATCACTTGCCTTTTGATGTATCATGTAGTGACTGCATCTATATATCTGACATGCTGCATGCATGCACGAACGAGGCTCTCCTGTAGCCATGGCAACAGCAAGTCTAAATATACGAAGAAAGTTCTGTCAGCACAATAATATTGAAAACGTATACAGTGAATAGAGAGTACGTACCGACACCCCGACTAGCTATGGAGGTTGATTATGGACGGGAGAGCGTCCCAGAGCGGGTAGAGGGCAGAGGGGTCGACCCTTATTCGTTCTATGTGGTGAGAGTTCCAGAGAATGTCTTCTCCACTGATCCGGAAGAGACTCTGAGAGTGAGATACTTGCATGTGGCATGTATTCTTTGTTTATACAAGGGGTAGGCACTTACATACCGCCTGTAGAATCGTTTTCGAACTGGATCAAGAAATGTGATTGGCGAAAATCATATTTGATCTCCTGATCGTTATCTTGATCACTTGATTTTTGAGTGTTTTGTATCCCTACCTCCTAAAAATGATCGTTGATCCATTGATTTTGTAGCTTGGATGGCATCCTAAACCCTTGATCGTCTCCTAATAACTACTGTAATCGCTTGATTCCATTTTGATCCCGTGCGCAAAACGTTTCTACAAGCGACGCATAAGTGACTTGTTATTAGGACCAGCTGCTCACAAATTATGAGCTCAGTATGCCTGTGGCCTATAGCTACGAGGCTGACATATGTATACAAGAGTCCACGTCCACATGGGGCCTGTTCAACTGTTAAGAGGAATGACCAGGCAATATCTATATGACTGCCAAGGCACACAGTCAGAATTACGTGTAATACATGTAGGAGTGGTAAGAACTATCCATGAGACTGTCTGGGCCAGAGCGAAACTTGCACTGGGAGAGAGTCATCTTAGCACCCTTTAAGAGAAGTATGAGTCAGCTGTGTGGCTGAATACCTACGTAATACTGAGTTCCTCTGATGTGTGTGGCAGGAGTCATGAAACTGCGCATGCTGCATTGTATGGAGTTCCATGATTCCCTTGATGTAATTCTTCATCCTGTTAGTCTTGACTATAGCGTCCTGTGTGTAGTCTATGCGACAGGATGCGTTACCTCAGCTCATACCTACATCTTGTGCTTTGTCATCACTATGGGATTGAGATTTAAATAGCCTAGCACGAATAGGCCCCTGAGTATAGCCTCGTTCCCAGGTCCGCGCCATTTTCGGTTACACGAAAGCTTTTCTTCGTGCAATCGAAAAAGTCGCAGGCCTGGGAACGAGGCTATACCCTAAGTATAGCTGCCTAGGAATGTGAAGCTTTGAACATGAATGATTCTTCTTCCCTGTTTTTGCTGTGTGCAATGGGCCCGGTGACAAGACCACTTTTGTACATTGCCAGTTCTGTGTTTGAGTGAGAGTGTGTCTATTCATCAGTCTATTTGATGAAGCCATTTCAGTTCTGTATAGCATACATGAAACAACCTGAGAATTTGATTGCTGTACACGATATACCGTAGGCCAGGTATTGATTGTGTAATAAGAAACATTGCATTTCTGGGCTTTGAAGGCAAAATACATATTCAATAACTGCGTATGCATATTGCATATTACATTTAATGCATTCTAATTTTTGCTTATTCAAAACAAACTCACAATTCACAATATTAAATTTTCGCCATCAAAACTCACCCTACTTCAATACCATTTTCATTATAATTCGCCATCAAAACCCACCCTACTGTACTTCTCCTGCTCCTATACATGCACGTACACACAGCCCGAGTTTGAGGCCGTGTTTCGGATGTACGGTGAGGACGTTAAGTTCACCTATCTGAGGAGCTTTGGCCGGGTGCGGGTGAGCTACCCCTCCTCTGAGCAGGCCTCCATGGCCCAGGAGAACCTCAACCACCGGGAGTTCAGAGGCAGCAACCTCAAAGTCTGCTCCATCAAGGTATACATACATACACAGTACTAATAGTTTCATTCTAATCTATAATCCAGGCCTTACCCAGATTTCTCGTAATCTTGTCTAAGATTTTTCTCCGAGGTTGTTAGATGAAAACTGGGCCAGTAAAGCCTGGATTAGATGAAGTTATAGCCTTGTATGACAGTTTACGCCTGAGAATCACTGTATACTAAGACTTCTATAATAAGTGGACATGTACATGTACATCCCAGGTTGTGGTCCCATGTATATACCCACAGATCTTGATTTCTATTTCATCAGTATAGTAGGAATGACAATACTAGTGCATTTGACTCTCACCATGCACCCTTTATGCACATGCATAGCTGGTTGTTTTATACCAGTGGATGTTGTGCTGCAAGAGTATCATTGTCAGCCACAATCAGTCACGACTAATCACTTCAATGGATTACCTATCTTATCTGTGTGATAGTTCACTTAATACATGTACATGCAATTCTACGCGGGGTTAATTCCAAACCATGCATCGGCGTCGACAGCATACACAGCTGTACTCCCTTTGGACTGTACCTGTATACTGTGTGATCTTGGAGTTTAAAAACCTAACCCTATACCGGTAGTCCCACACCACAGTATATAGTGCAAGCCTGTAATCTGTTACGAAAATATGTATACACTTTAACTGAAATATCTGGCTTGCAGCATGTTCTCTGCTATCCAGTTAGAGTAGTCATGAGGTCACATTATAGAACTACACGTCCAACATTACTTATATATTATTGAGCAAGTGCAAAAGGGATATAATATATATATATATATATTTTTGCCATTCCTAGGTGATTGCTAAGTTTATTGGGGCAAATAAACCAGCTACAAGCACGCTCACTGAAGCGAAGCTTGTACTGTGGTTAGGGAATATGCAGATACAGCTGAGTCAGCACAGAAGCCAAGTTGTACCACTGCAGGCCGGCTCAACCACTTAGCAAAATCTAACTATAACACGCTCAGTCGGGATATTGCTGATTTATAAGCACGAGGCCGAAAGTGAAGCACGACGGCTGAGTGCTATAATCAACAACATCCCTCCTGGGCGTGTTATAACTAAAACATTAGCATATCAAGCTGCTTTGTATTACTTCATTGTCCTTGCGTGTCAAGTTACATGATATGCATGTAGACTAAATGTACAATATAGTAAAATGAGACAATATCGTGCATTGTAAATAAGTGAATGAGTGTTAGCTTTTTTCTTGTACAAAAATTATGGAATGGATATGACTATATATATCAGGCATGGTACTTCTATAGGCAATTATAAGTATCACTATATAGAGTCTGTAGTTATTAGGTGAGAGCCATACAACATGCCACTGCGGTAAGTGATGCAGACAGCAGTTTGTTTACTGTACATAGATTTCTAAAAGCTCAACACGTGTGTCTCCATACTCAACTACAGCATTACCGTCACAAATCCGCACTTCTATGTCATCAGTAGTGGGTGCAGATACCTCTACCATGAACCATGGAGGCGAGTTGAAGGAACAACACATAGTGGCTTCCCCACACCCCTGCCCATCCCAGAGTGGATCGCTGCTGTACAGAGTAGTTGTATCAGTATCATAAGTCTCAGTTCCCGATTCGCAGAAATAGTTATTCCCAACAAAGCTTGGAGGAAGATACGCTGCAGGGTTGGGATTGGCACATGGACACACCTGAAATGAATCCTGTGTTAAGTATCCCTCACGTAAACCAGAAGCAAAACTCCAAATGTGCTGGCGGGGCTCTTGCCCATGTGTTATACTGATTCCATCAACATAGTAGGGAGTGTCAGCAGTAACATCTGAACTAGCTGAGAATGCCGTTGTTTGACCAAACTGGTAGCCTCTAGCCCTTCCGCATACTTTTTGGTATTCAGTTCCCTGAGAGCTGTAAGTCACGGAAGCGCTTTGTGACAATGAAGCTGGCCTTCCACAAAGTCTCAGTGATGTAGTGTACTCCATCCAACCATCTGGACACTCATGTGAGGGGAGACCCATGTTTAGGTAGACGATCCGTGTCCATCCTGGCCCCCCACATGCTGACATGTTCGTTTCTTCCTCCTGAATTGACTGTGGAATAGTTTCTTCTATGGTGGGTAGTATGGAGTCAAGCAGAGAGTCCAGTTCTTCCTCAAACTGACTCATTGCCATTTTCAGCTGTTCTTCAGTGGGGCAACCCTGGCCTTCTCCAAAGATGACCTTGGCAGGGTGTGAGAGAGGGGCAGTTGCATTTTGCTCCTCAGAGACAGCAAAGTTGACTTGCAGAGCAACAGCAGATAGAGCCACTGCAAACAGAACAACTTGATTCATTGTCTTCCTTATAACTGACTTGATGGTTTAACTAATCCAGTAGCTACCCTTTCTCATATATACACGTACATACTATACACTCGGCACACTTAAACCTTTTTTATATATCTTAGATCTATGAATCTAGGTGTTTGTGTGCAGCAGGATTAGTTAGTGGGAGAGCAACTTCCTCATCAGTTTCCCATGGTTCACGACTGGGCTGATTTGCGATGCTTGTTCATATGTATTATAGCACTGTATGTTGACATACATGTTTACGGTAATAATCAGTAATAGCTCAGTAGACTGGTATGTTTCCTTGTGGAGGAAATACTTAAACCCGTTCAGGCTGATAAGTCTTACACACTACATTGCATGAGCATTATGTGTATATGTCTTTACCTGCATATGCACACACTCCTGAATGTAGCCCTTCACCCTAGGTAGCCAGACTCTCGGGCTCCCCAAGCTTTCGAAGCAGTTCCTCATCTCTCCCCCGGCCTCTCCTCCCATCGGGTGGGAGCAATCAGACGAGGCGTCTCCTTGTGTGGACTTCTCACTGGTCACCGCACTTGCCAGCTTGCATCTGCCAGGTAGGTAGACTGAGGCTAAAGCTAGGACTAGGATAGAACAGCTAGGGCTAAAATTTCATAGTCACATGTGAGACATTAAGTGCTCAATACTTTCCAGTCCTCCATCCATGCTTTAGTCTACCAGTTATTACATGTAAGCCTAGCTTCTGCAATACATATACTGGATAGAATATATATAGGCACACTGGGGCCAAGCAGTTACTATCTAACAGATACTCTTTTATACACCCAGTTTAGGGACAACTTGAAGGAGCATACATATATACTATGGGCATGCATGAGAATATCTGATTGATACTAGAATATAGTCAGGAACATATTAAGCCTAACAAGTTTCTGTATGTGTTTGGTACTTAGACAGCTTAGAGCTCAGGGCAACTTGATGCAAACAAATCTGTAATCTAGTTAATTTTGTGGTCTGTTCAAATAATATTTGATTCAAACAGTACCGCAGTCTAATTCATTTTTGCTGTCTGTTCACGTAATGTAGGGGACTCTCAGGAGCTGCATGAGGGCACAGCAACCACTCCTAGCATCGTGGTGGTGAGCCCGGAGGATTTGGAGATGGACACCACTCCCTCCATCCTAAGAGAGAGGGACGCTGAGCTTCCCGCTATCAGCCTGGCTTCACTGCCACCAGAACTCAGGCATACTGCACGGCCACCCAGTACACAATAGCCACAATTTGCAGTTGGTGCTTTGTATGTATGTATGTGTGTACATGATTATTATCAGACTTCATCATAGCTACTCTCACTGGCCAGACTTAAGAATCTTTCGAATATGGACTGAGCCTATAAGCAACAGGCAGGCAAACATGCTTACAAGCCAGGGTGAATGTACCATTCCACTTTATGCGTATTGTATAATTAGCTTATACCATGCAGTGAATGTTGTGCATGAAGTGCAAAGCCCAGCCACTTGGCCATAATGGGTATGTAGATTCAATTCATCTGCTCTGATTATTGACTGTGAACATAAATTGCAAATCCTCTGAGTTACGTAATTCATATAGTTACGAATATGGGTGACACCCTATATTGGTTATCATAAGAGCTATAGATAAATGTATCATGATCAGCATCAGCTGTTCACTGCACACAATATAGCATGCAGCTAATGTGCATGCAGTCTATTGTAATAATTTACGTACAGACAGCATTACATAGAGTCGAGACTTGCAACTGGGTACTTAAAAATAATACTATAGCTACTGCTGGCTGCATTCTTTTTTTATGATGATCTTAGTTGTTTTTTTTTTCTATCTATATACGTTAACATAATATTATGCCAGTGGTAAAAGCAATAATCATATCAGCCTCATTCCCAGTAGATCTAGTTCCGCCTGGTTGTGTAATTATTATGATGGTGCTTCATCAAAAAGAAAATGCATGATCCATAACACTGGGAGTGAAGCCACGAGGGACAATGATATCAAACACAGCAAAACATACATACGTAACTCTTATATTGTTGCAGTGCTATAACTATAAAAGTAAGTGTGCATAACCATAGTTATAATGATTGTACATGTGTGCATGAATGATCAAGTTGATTCAGTGACAGTCTTTGCATGCCCATAATAAAGAACCCACATGAATTGGATACTGGGAAAAAGACAGGTTAGGGAGGTATAAAATTAATGTACATGATGCAACTGTCAATTATTGCACGTATATTTCCAAAAGCTCAACACGTGTGTCTCCATACTGAACTCCACCACCGTTACAAATCCGTATTTCTATGTCATCAGTAGTGGGTGTAGGTAGTTCTACAGTGAACCATGGAGGCGAGTTGAAGGAACAACACATAGTGGCTCCCCCACACCCCTGCCCATCCCAGAGTGGATCGCTGCCGTACAGAGTATGTGTACTAGTATCATAAGTTTCTGTTCCTGATTCGCAGAAGTAGTTATTCCCGACAAAGCTTGGAGGAGTATACGCTGCAGGGTTGGGATTGGCACATGGACACACTTGACTAGAATCAAGTGTTGAGTATCCCTCTTGTAAGCCAGAAGCAAAGCTCCAAATGTGCCGGCGGGGATCTTGCCCATGTGTTATACTGATTCCATTAACGTAGTAGGGAGTGTCAGCAGTAACATTCGAACTAGTTGAAAATGCCGTTGTTTGACCAAACTGGTAACCTCTAGCCCTTCCGCATACGTTTTGGTATTCAATTCCCTGAGAGCTGTAAGTCGCTGAAGCACTCTGGGATCCTCCAGTTGGCCTTCCACAAAGTCTCAGTGACGTAGTATAGCTACTCCATCCAGCCACATGGACATTCATGTAAGGAGAGGCCCATGTTCAGATAGACGATCGGAGTCCATCCTGGCCCCCCACAGGCTGACATCTCTGGTTCTTCCTCTAGAGTTGACTGTGGAACAATTTCTTTGATGGTGGGTAGAATAGAGTCAAGTAGAGAGTCCAGTTATTCTCCAAACTGACTCATTGCCACTTCCAGCTGTTCTTCAGTGGGGCAACCCTGGCCTTCTCCAAAGATGACCTTGGCAGGGTGTGAGAGAGGGGCAGTTGCATTTTACTCCTCAGAGGCAGCAAAGTTGACTTGCAGAGCAACAGCAGGTAGAGCCACAGCAAAGAAAATGATTCGATTCATTTCCTAAACTTCAACAGCTGGAGTTAATGTATTATAACTAAGGCACTACCAATCTGATAGCTATAACCACCCTCACTGGTAAAATATATAGCTACACTACATACGCACTATATTATAGCTACGTCCATGACATATTACAGCATTGCTACGTATAGCTAATGGTGCATGTTTGTGCAGTGGGATTACTTAGTGGGTGGGCGATTTCCTCATCAGATTTTGATTGCTCATGATCAAAGCTTCTCTGTGATGAGTTAGAAGCACAAACACTAATGGTTCACTTGATTGGTATGTGTTTCCTCATGGAGGGATTGCATAAACATTTCCAACCTTATAGTACATGTATGTATGGCACTGACTGAATTATAACCCTGGGGGCAAGTCTGTTATCTAGCTAATGGAAGGATAATAAATAAATAAATAAATAAGTTACAGAAAAAGCACTTTCCAAAAAAGTGCAAAAAGCAGTCATATAGGGATGCACTTCCATCAAAAACATTTCCCCGAAAACCGACGAAACAAGCAACAATGCACACCAGAAGGCATTCACAGACTACCCACATATAGTCATAAAGGTATGCAGGTGAAAACCACTATGAGCAGACGCCCCCCCTCCCCCAAAGTCCGACTTTAGCTTACTGAAACAAACAAACAAAAGAAATTAACATTAACACCACAGCATGCATATAGCTAGCTACAACGGTGATATTAGCTCGACTGTTGGAATGATCCCTCAAAATTGGAGTATCCTCCATTTTGGTACAAGCTGTGCTACACTCCAGTCTATGCAGGCATGCCAGGGTAGTTGCGTGTTGATCAGCTGTTACAGTGAAGGCCTAATGTGAATGGTGAAATAGTAAATCACAGCCTGCATAGACTGGCGGTAGGTATCGCGGTCTTACCGCATGTATCGTACGTACACGTCAACGCGTAGTGCTCTAATTACGAGGATATCCCTTATAATTAAATGTTTCTCTCGGTCACATGACAGGCGTGGTAGCATGCAAGTCACTGACTAGCCCAAAAACGCACAAGAAAACTGAACACACAAGATGAAGAAAAAGGTGAGCTTCGCTAGAGCATGCTGGAACAAACCAGTGAGCGTTTAGGCCTCGCCTAGAACCCAGTGCCATGCTGTGGGCTACTATAAAACGTGGGTCCTGGCATTGTACATGTACATTTATTACATGGAGGGTGGATCTGCGTGCCGTGTCGCTGTATTAGTTCACTGAATGAAAGAGTGGGCCTGGTTTCTGTGGCACCAAGAAATATTGTGCACCTGCAATGTATATTATATATGTAATATACACGTACAGGTACAGGTATGGGGGTGTGGCTTTTGTTAAATTATGGGGTACTGAACCTGAGCTATAGCGATTGCAGTGTACATAGATAGAAGAGTAGAAGGACTGTCCTTCTACTCTTCTATCTATGCTGTGTACATGGCCAAGTGCAGTGCAATTAATGACCCTGTTCTGTTGGTATAGAGAGTTTCACGTGGCATCACTTCCTACAATATGACTCCTGTGCCCTGTTTTTCTCCACCATGTGTGGGCGATACATCGAAACTGAACTAATGCGTTATATACAGCAATCTCAGTAACAAGAGCTGCTTGGAGCTTACGCGCTCAGTGTCTCAACTATCGCTGCGAGTCGGTTTTCAGACGGGATAAATTGAGTGAATCTGCCGTCTATACTGTACAACTTCCGGTCCTTATGGCATTATTTGCTGCCCACCAAGATGGCACCATAGCAACGGTTGCTAGCTACAGAGGAGATGTGATGATGTCGATGAAAACTCTCACATTACGTTAGGGTCTCATACATGTATAGCCTATGGCCATGTGAGTATTTGACCTCTGTTCTGGTGTTTAAATGGAGTATAGTCATAGTACATGATAGTATGTTGCTAAACAACCCAGCTCTGGGGTATCTAAACCCGATACACACTCTTGAGTGTATACTGTATTCATGTAAAGCTTATACGTGTTGCTGTAGTGTGTGCTGCCATAGCTCATCCTTTTTTATGGAGTGCTGCACATACATGTACATGTAAGCCCCTAGCATTATATACATGTATCTTTTTCGGGTACATGTACTTGTAGCTGTCCTATATATACACTGTAACTGCTGAACAGTTTGCCCTCAAGTACACGCACATACCTACATGTACATGTACGTATAGGACAGCTACAAGTACGTGTACCTGATAGAGCTAGGGGCTTATGTGCAAAGTATGGTAAGCCAAGGTACAGTGTACTAGCGGTTATAAAAACATGAATGGTGTACGTACTTTGTACTTTGTACTTTGTCCTGGGAACAAGGTCAGCTGCTATATAGTATGCTGAAATTTGAGTCACATGTATAATGATGACAGTACAGTAACTCATTTTGGGAGGATTTTATACTCGTTTGTACGTAGATTTAGATCTAAAAAAGGCTAATATAGAACTAAAGTTTAGTTTCATAAATAGGTTACTAAAACATTATCAGTATTAGTATTAGTTAACCATAACTACATGTATAAGTGGGTTGATTTCGGTGAAAAAGTTTAGTTGTACATGTAGTTTATTCCCACTCTTGAATTTTTGGTGTCACTACATCTGCTTTTGCTTCACTAAGACACTTTTGTTTTAGTTAACTCTAAAACAGCACTAGTCGAATGTGGCTTGTCTGCCAGGAGTCACAGCGAGGGTGGTCTCTCCCCTCTCCCCCCCTCCAGGTGTTACTAATGGGCAAGAGTGGGTCGGGCAAGACCAGCATGCGATCCATCATCTTTGCCAACTACATCGCCCGAGACACCAGAAGACTGGGAGCCACAAGTGAGTGATCAGCGACTGTACGGCTCAGACAGCGAGCAGTGGAGTGGATATAGCTATGATTTGGGAGGTCTAGCCCTACATGTAGTTGTCAGGGGGAGGGGAGGGGAGGGGAGGGGAGGGGAGGGGAGGGGAGGGGAGGGGAGGGGAGGGGAGGGGAGGGGAGGGGAGGGGAGGGGAGGGGAGGGGAGGGGAGGGGAGGGGAGGGGAGGGGGGGAGGGGAGGGGAGGGGAGGGGAGGGGAGGGGAGGGGAGGGGAGGGGAGGGGAGGGGAGGGGAGGGGAGGGGAGGGGAGGGGAGGGGGAGGGGGAGGGGGAGGGGAGGGGGGGAGGGGAGGGGAGGGGAGGGGAGGGGAGGGGAGGGGGAGGGGGAGGGGGAGGGGGAGGGGGAGGGAGCTGTGAGCAGTGGTGTCAACAGCTAGTGTGAGTTACAATTGTCTTGCTTTGGAAGGACTAGTCCTAACCCTACCCCTAGCCCTAGATTCCGCATGTCCAGCGATATTGGATGGCTACCCATTTATTGAGACATTTATTCTAAACAGTAGATAACTTGAATATGCTGATTGGTCACACATCACACATTGTAAAACCTTCACTGTTTGAAGATGACATAAAAGTGACCAGGGGATCCACTGCCACTTTATCAGACTACTGAACTCTCCAGCTATGAATTCACTCACTTCCACCCTAACATGTACATGTATATCTGATGCAACACTGCCAGGCTAATCATCCACCCTCCCATTTCTGAAAATGCTGAGCCTTACAGTATCTCAAGTTCTGATGATGCAACATCACAGTGATGCATGCTAGCATTGTACTAAGTAATGTTCAAGTGGCAACAGATGCACCTCCTATGGTTAGCCTTACCCTCCTCCCATTCAACTTCCTCTCAATCATGAATCATGGCTTGCTGTCGTTGGCAACCAGCTTGCTCAGTAGATGCACACAATGTCACCAGTGCCCACCTTCCAGCTTCTTGCATCTTCTCTTTCTGCTCGAGAAATATATTCTGAAGGCCAGCTTCATTCATGGGAGTCGTTCTGCGGCATGCATGGTTCAATTCACTACATCGATGTAGCTTTGATTACCCACCATACTTACACTTGGCAGTGTGGTTATACTGTAGCATTTTATACCCAGATCCTTATTCAATTGATTAGCTATCCTATACTGAAATACTCAACCCTCACACTGCATTCTGGTGCTTCACTGATGAAATCCCCTGCTAAGTTTAAGTGTTTAGCGTGTTTGGGAGATGGGGGAGAGGCCTAATGAGTGAGTAATTACTGTTGGAATTGGCTGGGTCCTAATGAAAAGTGCTACAAGCAGGTTTAGTGGCTGTATAAAGCTTGTCTACTGCTCCTCTGCCAAGGGGCTCCAGTAGCTCAGTTGGTAAGAGCATCTGACTAGTATTCAGAAGGTCCTGGGTTCAATCCCCAGCTGGGTCCCGTTTTTTCCTTTTCTCTCTCAGAAAATGTATCATCTCGAAAAGTATGCGAAGAGTATTCAATACTTAATGAAAGAGTAATTACAGTTGGAATTGGCTGGGTCCTACTGGCAAGTGCTACTAGCGGGTTCAGTGGCTATATAACTCTCTCAGAAGCTTGTCATCTCAAAGAGTATGCAATGCTTCATTGTGTCTGTGTTTTCCCCTCTTTGCAGTTGATGTGGAGCACTCACATGTTCGTTTCCTTGGCAACCTAGTACTGAACCTCTGGGACTGTGGAGGGTCAGTTACATGTACATTGTCACATTTTCATGTACTGTACTGTACATGTACATGTACATGTAGATTGACCCCAAAATGCATTGAGGTAGACTGGGATTTTATCCCATGCACAGTGGATCACTGAAAGGGGTTTGTCGAATTGGTGTTGGGATGCGCACACGTGACCTTATTTCACCCATCCACCACAACTCCCATTGTATGAGGCTGCCATTCTAATATTCATAATTGCATCTTCCAAGCAATCTAATCCGCCCTCTAACCCAACGACCACCCTCTCCCTCCTCACAGCCAAGAAGCGTTCATGGAGAACTACTTCACGAGCCAGCGCGACAACGTCTTCCGAAACGTCGAGGTTCTGATCTACGTCTTCGACGTAGAGAGTCGCGAGGTGGAGAAGGACATGCACTACTACCAGTCGTGCCTGGAGGCCATCCTGCAGAACTCGCCCGACGCCAAGGTCTTCTGCCTGATCCACAAGATGGACCTCATCCCCGATGATCAGAGGAAGGTGGTATGTGTGTGGCCCTTCTCCGGGCCTAGCTAGCTGTCCTGTTGAAAATAGATAATATACGAGTGCCATGTCTGGGGTCACGGTTTTGAACGAAAGCAAATGCAGACTGGAATAAGATTTCCTTCTGCCGTACATGTACGTTGTACTGCCCTCAGGATATATGATGCTGAACCATACACAAGACATAATACAATGTAGACACACACACACACACACACACACACACACACACACACACACACACACACACACACACACACACGCACACACACATCAAACTGGAGTGTAGTTCACGATCACTTGGAAAAACTGTAGACAATGTTAGTTTATAGTTTTTGAGTAAACTATTTAGCATTCTTGCCCCTTGTACAGTAGATTGCATATTTTTGTAGCTCACACATCTGGCCATGATATACTCATGTTGCTGCCGTAGCGCTTCCGCTATCATATATTTTTCCATATCTACCTGCCAGATCTTTGACAAGCGTGAGGCTGAGCTGATGAAGAGATCGCTGCCCCTCGAGTGCACCTGCTTCCGGACTTCAATCTGGGACGAGACCCTGTACAAGGTGGGTGGGGCTGTGGGCGGGGCCTTGCAATCTACATGTTTGTGCGGTGATCGCAGTTTCTGTATAGTGCAATGGTACTGTTTATCTCTCCTCTCTCCCTCTCATCTTCCCTCTTTCCCTTTCCTTCCCTCCCCTCACCACCCCCTCCCCTCTCCTTTTCTCTCCCCCCTCCCCTCCCCTCTCCTTTTCTCTCCCCCCTCCCCTCCCCTCCCCTCCCCTCCCCTCCAGGCGTGGTCCAACATTGTGCACCTCCTGATCCCCAACGTGACCCAGCTAGAGTCCAGTCTCAGCAACTTCACCAGTATCATGGACGCGGACGAAGTGCTGCTCTTTGAGAGAGCCACTTTCTTGGTGAGTGGAGCCGTCAGTGGTTTATAGTTTACTGGCCTTAGCCCCCCTAATTATCTCGTTAATTTATTATAACCCTAGAATTTTAGCCAAGTAGTTCATTGCAAACTTTTCAAGATGATGAGCTTTTTTGAGCGAAAAAAGAAATCCCGAAGAAAGAAAATGTGGTGCCCAGCTGGGGATTGAATCCAGGACCTTCTGAATACTATCTTACCACTGAGCTACTGCTACATGTACTGAGCCCCTTGGCAAAGAGGGAGCAGTAGGCAAGCATTATATAGCCACTAAACCCGCTAGTAGCACTTGCCAGTAAGACCCAGCCAATTCCAACTGTAATTACTCTCATTAGGCCTCTCCCCCATGCATGTACACATTTTTTTTTGTAGAAAATTGTCGGAATCCATTTTATTGGTTCTATGGGAGCTTATGGGCAGGGGCATGTCCAGTTACGGTCACGTTTAGCTCGGATACGATTGGTCAGTATGATGAATTAATGTACATCATCATAGCAACCACTTTTTCCCACGCTTATAGCACTCAAAGGAGGCCACATACAGGGATCATTGCTATACCAATATACATTGAATCAGTTAAAGGTCAGTTTGGGTGAGGGGTTAAACTCCTCGGCTTTGCCTCGGACTTTTCAATTCCCCTCACCCAGACTGACCTTTAACTATTACTTAGAAAAGTACCGCATATATATACATACAGTATATCCTTAACAACTTCAGAGTCTGTGTCAAGAAGCTCATTCAGAACACCAGACGTACTTTTCACGGCATGTACGGCTGGGCACGAGACTAAACGTTGTGTACTCACTGTGTTGGCCTTCCCTCACTGCAGGTGATAGCACACTCCGTACGAAGAGCCCACCTAGACGCCCACAGATTCGAGAAGATTAGCAACATAGTGAAGCAGTTCAAGCTGAGCTGTAGGTGGGTACTGCATCGCAGCCAAATCGAGGGCAGTGAATATGTATGATGATTCGCCATTATTCAGTAGAGAGTTTGTGTAGTGGTGGTCCAATACAAGCATTTTCAGAACTTGATTAGGGCTTCTATTGAAAGCCGAATATACATGTATGTTGCAGCAAAGCTAGCACAGTCAATTAATGAACTACTGTTGCCGCTCTCCACTGATTCAGAAGAGATTGTTTGCAGTCTGTAGGTTGTATGGTAGCCGCCATAAATAATGCAGGGTTGTTAAATTAATCGTAAGTAGTTGTGATATAGGGACACTTTGCCTGTCTTGTAACTACATATTACACCCCGGAAACCTTGATTAATAAGGACATAGATTGTGCACTGCATGCCAGTGATCAAGAACGTACTGAGTAGTATTAACTACTCTGGGAACTAATACTGTAGCAGGGACTACTAAGCTAGCCTGCTACCTGGCAGAGTGCGGTTGCCAGCTGATGAGTCCCACTGCATTTGAAAACGGGCATCAGTCTTCTGCACTGCATGCCAGTGATCAAGAACGTACTGAGTAGTATTGACTTAGCCTCGTACCCAGGCCTTCCCTCACAGCTTTTTTCGCAGCCGTGGCAAAAAGCGTGGTTAAGGCCTGGAAGTAAACGTCACGTGATGCGTGGTACGAGGCTAGTATTGACTACTCTGGGAGCTATTACTGTAGCAGGGACTACTAAGCTAGCCTGCTACCTGGCAGAGTGCGGTTGCCAGTTGATGAGTCCCACTGCATTTGAAAACGGGCATCAGTCTTCTTGTGCTTCATCCTCTTGTGCTTCATGTGTAGTGCCTTTCTCATCCCCTCCAGCAAACTCCAGGCACAGTTCCAGAGCATGGAAGTGAGAAACTCTTGTTTTGCAGCCTTCATCGACATCTTTACACCCAATACCTACGTCATGGTCATCATGTCAGACTCCACCTTACGTGAGTTGGTACACTGTAGTTATGTAGCTTTTCTCATGTAAGGTGATCTCTAGCTGGCATTGCCAACAGCCTGTGATCTGTATTTACCACCTATTGCACACAATGAACCTTTTCTCTCTCTCCCTCCTCTCTCCCTCTTTTTCCCTTCTCTCTCTCTCTCTCCCTCCCTCTCCGGCTCCCTTTCCACCTCCTCTCTCCCTCCTTTCTCCTCTCTCCCTCTCTCTCTCTCTCTTTCACTCACTTTCCTCTCTCTCTCTCACTCACTTTCCTCTCCCTCTCTCCCTCCCTCTCTCTCCTCTCCCTCCCTTCTCTCGTTCTCTCGCTCTCTCCCCTTCCTCTCTCACTCACTTTCCTCTCTCCCTCCCTCCCTCTCTCCTCTCTCTCTCCCTTCTCTCTCCCTCCCTCTCCCTCCCTCTCTTTAGCGTCTGCTGCTACTCTGGTGAACATAAGAAATGCCCGCAAACACTTTGAGAAGATCGAGCGGCTAGACTCTGCATTACCACCCACAGGACCACCACGATTGCAGTAGCATTGTTCAGATATTACTGTGTCCATCATTCGTCTTTTTTAGGGAAAATTCCACCACAGTACTGAATATCACGCATGCAATTACAGACACAAACATACCTTTATTGCTTAACATTAATAATTAAGAAGAGGACATATTGAATGTATAGGGATTGTTTTGGGTCACTCTTAACGCTGTTGTCATGGTTGCTTTCTCATTCATTCACGTGTACATTTGATTGATATTTATTTATGTGTATTGCTGGACTTAAGTGGTACTGTTTAGTGCGGGAGCATCGATGTCATAAGTGGGTAAACTCTAAATTGACATTTATCCATCAAAGTATAGGTGTGATCGACAAAGCTGAAACAACTGCGCACGCACTTTGCGTGCATCAGAGACCCGCGATATACATGTACGCGCATGCGCACTCGTGAAAAACGTAGCCAGCCTCTCGATATGGCAATATACTCATCCATGCTCCAACTTGCCTAACCCAAACCGTACGCGTCTTCCTGCAATACGTATAGCCACTCCGTTTAATCATATATTTTCTATGTTTTAGCCATAGATAAATTTAACGGACTTCCTCACCGACGCGACGTCGACCCGTACCCACGGACGCGCGTACAAAGTCACGCGTAAGGAATTAAAAATGAATTAGAGGGGCCGCGGCGTATATATAGCTTGCGCATGCTGCGCCCAGCGGCACAGATCGAGTTGGTGTGAACGTACGGCAGGCTATATGTCCGGCTAGGTGAGTTGCTATTATTTTTTTACAGCTATATGAGACCCATACCAGTATAATTTCTCATTAATAGCGGCAGCCCAAGTCAGAATTCTCTGTTATTTTTTTTGAGTACATGTACATATTAGTTAACAATTATGGACAAGCAAGAGAAAAAATGGGTCTACATGCATGTATGCCAATTGTAACTAGCCCTATGCGTGGCTGTATCAAAGGCACTGGTATACTGCTGCTACTGTATTATCTATGTATAGACTCAAGTTGACAGAGAGACAGCTGCTAAACTTGCATTATATCACATTACATCATCCACAATAAAAATGATTGGCTAAAAAGTATGGGCTACATGTACATGGTTTCACAACCCACAGTTTGCTACGTTCCTACACAGTGAAGATTTTAGGCCACTCCAAATTATACTTTAGTTTCCCCCGTCCCCCTAAATGCTATAAAAACAAGCGGGACGGGTGGTTTGTTTTCATTATCCATTATTCTAACTGGGTGTTTAAATGGTAGCAGAAAATTAGTCTGGAGGAGTACAAGGTGCATAAAACAGCAGCCTTACTGCACGAGGCACGCACAAGTGCAGCCCGATCGACACAAGACGAAAAAGTACAGTAGCACATTTATAATATTATTATAAAGCTTAATGTTTACGTGTTACTATAGTAGCTGATCGAAATAATTTACTAAATCTGATTGGTTAGCTAGTCATGATTACTAATGACCTCTGCTAGACCTCCCCAAGTTTTGCGTGGAGGAGGGTCTAGCCTAAAAAAATAGCGGTGGACGGGAAACTGAAGTGTAATTTGGAGTGGTCTTACGCATGCACAATGTGCTATAAGTGAGCTAGACTGCAACCACTTGTGTTATGTACTATAACCCGCTTGTTTGCATTTATTCAGGACCTCGGCTTTGCCTCGGGATAAGCATAACCCACTCTTGGGTGTAGTGTATCCTAAACATATGGTCATATAGCCTTGCAACATTATATTACACAGTGTAATACACCACATATTGCATGTTGCTATATGTTTGGACCAGTCAAGTTTATGCTGATTTAGCAACAGTAGTTCCTCTGTCAACGTATAGGCAATTATTAGCCCTTTCACCGGTATAGGCCACTTTACGGCCCAATGAAACGAAAGAAAGTCCATATATATATAATTATATGCAAGCTCTCATGATGTATATATTTGGGAACACACTCTGGTTGTTTGATAGCAGCCGTACATGTATAATTCCCACTCATTTTTTAGGCTTAGACTCTAACTATAAATTAACTTTATCATGCATATATACATTCACCAGTACCATTTGCATGCCAGTAGCATGTTGACTGATTATGTGCATATTTATTCTTCTATAGGTACATATGCACAACAGCCCTTGGATTCAAAATGCATTTACCTAAGTTGCATGCCTCTATGATTGCCATTGGTGCAATTATCTGCACTATAAGTCTCGGCACACCATGGTGGGGCTTGGTGTCTAAATTTCCCGAGAAAGACGTGCACTTTGGACTGTGGTGGGTCTGTTTCAGCGATGTATATGAGACTAGTTGCGTAGAGACTGCAAGATTTTTTCATGATGACACGTGGCTTAATGCTGTCAGGGCATTGGTGATTTTTTCAGTATTGCTGTCACTGGCAACTCTTCCACTGGCTGTTGTGTCCACTGTCAAGAGCAGTTTGTTCTTCTCCACTGATGCTGCCCTCCTGGCCCTTGCTCAAACTATAGCAATGCTGATTGGACTGGCCGTTTTTACTGGGGAAATCCCTAAATTACATCACGTTGGCACTACCTCAGTTGGCTGGTCCTATGGCATTGGATGGTTTGGCGTTGGTTTCTACATCACGGGAACAGTATGCCTCGTCATTCAAACCATCATGCTAAAGCGTCGAAAGCTATATGAAAACATCCACCAGTTTGACATAAAGCACTAAGTGCTGTCTGTCCGTGATGGCAGCTACATTCTTCATTTGTATTTTTTTCTTCGTATAGTTGTGTTTTATCTAGTCATTAGACACCAGATATTAAGTATTAATGTGCTCTAGCTTGTCTGAGAAAAAGTAAAGGCATTCATATACCCTACATGATTACAACTATGTACATGTAATTAATTTTGATGATAAAGCACAACTATCAACATGTATAAGTGAGTGACTGTATACATGGTATTTGATATGATAATATAATTTTTATATATACAACTGTATAGTATATAGTTGGGTGAAGGCTAATAGGCTATACATGTATATGAGTGACAAAACAGCTGCTTACGGAAGTCCAGTGGACCAGTGGTACCCTCTAAATATAGTGACTGCATTCTAATCATGATTGAGTTTATAGCTATAGCTACCAATGTTTCAAATAATATACATGTACCCCATGCATTTGCCAAACTAAAGATTGCGCCAGACATCCTTATATACTAAAGTATATAGTGTACATATGTACTGGTATTTAATTAAGTCGTATAGTTGAAGGCAAATGTAGCTAGGTATACACACCTCCCCCCCTTTTTTTGTTATCACCACAAGTCCTAATGCAACATGAGGGGTGACATAATTATTAAATCCCATTATTGCCTCAGCATATTACAGCTATGCTGCACAATTATTTGGTACACCAAAATATATGCACATGCATGTACATTGCAAACTCTTCAAGAGATGATAAGCTTTTCTGAGGGAGTAAAGAAATCCCGAAAAAATAAATAAATAAATAAATGGGACGCAGCTGGAGATTGAACCCAGGACCTTCTGAATACTAGCTATAGTCAGATGCTCTTACCAATTGAGCTACTGGAGCCCCTTGGCAGAGGAGCAGTAGGCAAGGTTTATATTGCCACTAAACCAGCTAGTAGCTAGCATTGCCAGTATAGGACCCGGCCAATTCCAACTGTACTTACTCTCTCCTTAGGCCTCTCCCCCCATCTCCTAAACATGATAAACGTGCAATGTACACTACTGTTGATCAAAGTTCAATGCACTTCAGCAGAGAGCACTGACCCTTTCAGCCTCCTCCTCTTGAATTGGATGCTGGAGGAACGTATAGCTGTGTGTGTGTGTGTGTGTGTGTGTGTGTGTGTGTGTGTGTGTGTGTGTGTGTGCATGAGTTCATTACTCATTATTGTTTGGTTGGTGAATGGCTGCCTTGGTAAATGACAGCAGTGTTGCTTCTGCAGTAACTACAGAAATTTCAGTACACAACTGTTGAAGGGAGATTCTTGGTTGGCTAGTAGTCATCTTGAGATATACATATCCTTGTTCCAACCCGCAACAGTTGTTTCAAAGAATTTTCATCAAACTGTTTGATGCGGGTTGGAACAAGGATACGTATAATTCAGCACAGAGCTTTCCCTTATATGATACATAAAAACACCTATTACCGTAATTTTCAAATTATTCATTGCATGAGTTAAATTCTCTCACATATGTGTGAGCGACCTGCGCTACATTCCCAAGCAGAGAAACAGGTGGGAAAATCCCATATGGAGGACTAGTTATTGACATGAGTGGCCTTGTATTCAGGGTCTCAATGTGTAGCCAGTGTATGGTCCGACCCAATATTGCAGCCTCTGCCTCTGGCTGTAGCTGCCTCTTCTTCATAGACTTATATACATACTAGACTAAGTGTTGTTTTAGTTTACTGAAACTAAAAACAAAGAGTGTTTTAGTAGGAGCAAACTATAACTAACTGAAACTAGAACTTCAAGGGCACTGGCCTCTGGAAATCTACTACAACTAATCTAATTTTTATTCACCAAACTGTTAATTTAGTTATATGGTTAACTGAAACCAAAACGATATCTTGTTCTTCATTAGTTTTATATGAAAACTAAATCTACTATATACATCGGAGTAGCACACATACACTCAGATAGTGATCACAGCTTTGCCCCTGGGGGTGAGGGGGAACCAGGTGTACACAAAACCATACTACTTGTACTAGACTTAGAATTGCACACTCTCACCTTCGGTGGGTGCTTCTTTGGGAGGGTTGACACCCACGTCTTGATTGATAGAGATCACAGCAGTAACACCTGCCTGTTTGGCAGTGACTGTGTGAACAGCAGGAATGACATCTGCTTCACCGCACTGTGAAAAAACAATCGAAAAAAGAGCGGGAAACTCTCACATGAATTACCTTCTCTTTGAGGCCAAGGCAATGCATGCACTAGTGCAGTTGCTACTCTGGGAGCTGTGGGGGGTATTGGGAGCCTTCCTTCAGCTGAGCCCTACACAATGGCAAGGAATAGCTACTGTTGTCATGCATGGGGTGGGAATTGAAACGCAAAACAGAAATCTTCCAAACAGAAGCCCTGCCACCTGTGCAAAAAAGAATCCCCGTCCCCCTCCTAAAGTATGTATGTAGTCATACACAGGCAGTTTGTTGTAACATTCCATATACATCTTGAAAGATCACTACCATTACTTCTATTTCGGTATGCAAAATCTTCCCAAACTGAGCAGAATGTGTACATGTATACCTTCTTTCAAGGTGGTTCACAAATGTACAGGTATCTTCTCACCTTCATGCAATCTGTAGTGTGGTTCAACACCCTTGTGGCATTGGAGATACATGTGTAACTTCTAGAACACTATTGACTGAAGTGTAGCCAACGAACTCTGAATCAATACACAATACATGATTCCGTATTATACTATTGAAAAAGGGTGTGGTATCGTGTGGGTGATATATAAAAGAGCACAAAGAAACAGAAGACTGGACCAGTTCTATAGGCTAAAGGAAAAAGAAGTTCTATACAGCAAAAGGCTAATATACAGGTGACAGTAAAACATACACCAATACATCAAAAAGACTCATTCAGTGTGAAAAAACATATATATACATACACAGACAACAATGTGAAACAGGTGCACACTCAAAAGTGGGTGTATGCATCACTATAGTAAAATTCTATTCAGTACAAAACACATCAAAAGGCCTAGAGGCCTTTTGGTGTGTTTTGTATTGATGCCAACTGATTGTGCCTTCAGTATGTTTAGTATGTGAATCATTATTCCATATTATGTATGAGCTATTATGCATAATATGGAATAATGATTCACATACTAAACATACTGAAGGCACAATCAGTTGGCATGAACCTATGTGCGGATGTACGGCAGGCTTTGTGCTATGATTCTGTCTAGGTAAGTATGGTAGAAGTAATTGTAGGACCCATACCAGTAGCTATAACTTCTCTTACATTCTGCAGCATATTTATATTATACCAGAAGTTTGTTAAGACACGATGAGTTGTTGTTTTTTTTGGCTGGGAGTAGTCCCTGGTGTAAACCAAACTCTGGGCAGGCAGGAAATTTAAAGGCTTGGTGATAATTGAGTCCTGCATTCACATTTTTTGCATTTCTGGTCCACTTCAGATTGTTCTGTTCAGTTTTTTTGGTTCAGTAAACTCGAGACAGCCTATTATAAATATGAACAAAATCCCACTGGTTTGTAGGAGAATATTATTGTTGCTGATAGTGGAAACTGAGTTTTGTAGCTAATAGGAAGAGTTGAACCACTAAATTGAGCGAGCCCTTACCTTTCTAATTATGTCCATTTATCATAACTAGGTTATTAGCTTAGCTCATTATGCTTTGTTTTAATTACTATAGTTTCGGCCTAGTCTTGCTTTGTATACTGTATTTTTTGCCTTGCTTTGCTTTTTGTAAAATTGACCGTCATTTGTGTCTATATATATGCTATACATTACTATACTAGGGGAGCACTTATATAGGCAAGTCCTCCTATGCATGCAACACTTTCACTTATGAGATAAAATTATTTCAATTTAAATCAATACCTTCAACTGTAGCCTCGTGCCCAGGCTCATTGCTACTTCAACTGTAGCTGATTATGATTATGTTTATTCCTTTAGGTACACATGCAACAACCCTTGATTTCAATATGTACAAGTTGTGCTTCATCCCTCCCTTTATTGTCGCCACTGGTGCCCTCATCTGCATCGTAGGTCTTGCCACACCATGGTGGTGCTTGGTTTCTAACCTGCCTGAGCCTATCGAAGGCGTGCACTTTGGACTGTGGCGGGCCTGTTTCAGTAATGTGTGGGAGACTAGTATTGTATGCGGAGAGGTCACAGGGCTTCTTTCTATCGATGCCACGTGGCTTAATGCTGTCAGGGCAATGGTGATTATTTCGATATTACTGTCACTGGCAACCCTTCCACTGGCTATTGTGTCCACTGTCAAAAGCAGTTTGATTTTGTCCGCTGCTGCTGCCGTCCTGGTTCTTGCTCAGCCATAACGATGATGATTGGACTGGCTGTTTTTATTGGGGAGATTTATAAATCGTATCACTTTGACGCCATCTCAGTTGACTGGTCCTATTGCATTGGATGGGTTGGCATTGGTTTCTATATCATAGGAGCGGTGTGTCTCATGATTGAAACCCTCATGTTAAAGCGTCCAAATCCATACAAAAACATCGAACATTAATCATCAGTAAGTGCTACTTGCCCATGATGGTAGCTGAATCCAGTCATTTTTTTGTAACAGTATTTAATCATGATTAGCTATCATGATTGTAGTCACTCATTTAGAGGGCATGTACTGGGCCACTGGCCTGTTGCAATTATTAATTTTGACACAATGTTATATATCCTTCGCAGACTATACCAAAGTTGTATTTCATATTAAACATGTACAGAAGAGCTACACAATTACTTGGTACATTTCTGTTTCGTGTGAGTGTGTGTGGGTATGATTTTCCAAAGGGTAGGGCAGTTGAGTTCTGCTTAAATAGCGGCCAAACACGAAATGTCTCACCCGGTACCCCACTGGGCAACGTACGTACGTATACATTTGACGTCACTGTCCGTTAAATTAAAAGTCACGTGCAAAAGAATTCGTCAGTTGGTGTATGAGCGGACGTACCGCAGGCTGTATACTATAATTCCAGCTAGGTAAGTATAATATATGGTAGAAGTACCCCTACCAGTATATGTAATTTCTCATACAGTCTGCAGTATAATTTGTGTACATAATACATATGCCAGTATAATATTATTACCTGGGATCCGGAGTCGTCCCTCAGGGTGGAAACTATACTCTGAGCAGGCAGGAAATTTATGGGCTTTGGTCTTGCTTAATTCTGCATTTCAATTTTTTATCTTTGGCATTCCCGGCCCACTCTTGTAGTTCTGAGTCTCTTTTAATGGTTCAGTACAGCCTGTCATTAATATGAACAATAACCTACTGGTTTGTAAGAAAACTTTGCAATAGAGCCTTCAAGCCCAAGTGAACCCATAACTTCAAAATCCATTAAAAATTCAATGAACTAATTATGATTACATTTGTTCCTCTGTAGGTATATGTATACAGCAACCTTTTGGTTCAATATGTACAAGTTGTGCTTCATCACTCCCTTTATCATCGCCACTGGTGCCCTCATCTGCATTGTAGGTCTTGCCACACCATGGTGGTGCTTGGTTTCTAACCTTCCTGAGCCTATCGAAGGTGTGCACTTTGGACTGTGGCGGGCCTGTTTCAGTAGTGCGTGGGAGACTAGTAATGTATGCGGAGAGGTCACAGGGCTTCTGTTTATTGATGCCACGTGGCTTAATGCTGTCAGGGCAATGGTGATTATTTCGATATTGCTGTCACTGGCAACCCTTCCACTGGCTGTTGTGTCCACTGTCAAAAGCAGTTTGATTTTGTCAGCTGCTGCTGCCCTCCTGGTTCTTGCTCAAGCCATAACGATGATGATTGGACTGGCTGTTTTTATTGGGGAGATCCACGACGAATTTAATGGTTTTGGTGTCAGCTCTGTTGGCTGGTCCTATGGCATTGGATGGGCTGGCGTTGGCTTCTACATCACGGGAACAGTGTGCCTTGTCATCCAGACCGTCATGCTAAAGCGTGAAAATCGCTACGAAAACATCACTCATGACTATCTGTAGGTCATTGACAAGTGCTGTCTAATGGCTGCCACACTCTGCAATTTGCTCAATGGAAACTTGTGTTGTAGTTGTATTTTATCACAGTAGCAAGTTGTCACTCATTTAGAGGGCATACACTTAACCATTGGCCATCCACAAGCATCTGTTGTTATCATTTGCAAACAGCCACTCAATGCACATTATCATTTTTGCATTGTGCATTTTATCATTTTTCGTGCATTACTACAACTATAATTATGTATTGTCAATAATTTTAGGAGATGCACTGAGCAGCTCTCAGTATAGTTATAGCAAAAATTGCAACTCTTGAAAATGAGTATTTTCAAGGGTTGAGGAAGTTCAATGATTAGTTCTGAGCCTATACTGCTCAATTAAGAAGCTGTACAGTGTTCCATTTCTCGAACCATGCCCCTATTGCCTAATACGATCAATATGTGCTTCAAGTACCTGTATACATATCTTTCGTTTGGTTACATTTAAAACAATCACTGATGAAGTGTTAATCAATGACAGCATACATACAGAATGTAGGACTTCACTTGCATATAAAATCATTTTATGAAACATGCAGAACGGAATGAGCTCCATACAATAGTGAAATGTGAACCTCAAGCAGGGGACAAATAGCCAACCTGTACAGTGAATATATATATACTGGGTTGGTGTACAGCATATACCAGTAGTACAAGCATTGCAAATGTAATACATAATTTTATTGTGTGTTGATGAGCTACTGGCAAATGGGCCCACAATTCTGTACGCAGCCATGTAGCATAAGTCAACATGGATGAATGGCTGTTCCAAATAGTATCCAGCTATCACTGCTTTTGCTTGTGCCTGGGTTTCTTTGAGCACACAACGCGCAGCTTTCCTTTTCTCTTGACGAACCTGCAGCCGGAACACAACAGTTTCAGAGACGCTCTGACTTTGTAGGTCCTCAGCAGCGACAGCTGCAGTCCATAGGTGGTCATTCCACCAATATGCCCTCCATTGAAAATAGTCCTTTCAAAAATACGAGGTAGAAAACTGCTTGCGAGGCAGGAACTCCAGGAACGGAGAAGTCTTACAGAGGCTGCCATTTTTTTCCCTCTTTTTTCTCCTGAAATAAGGTAACTAAAGAGTTAATAAATTAATTAAAATATGATTAATTAACCTACTGAGGACGGAATTCTGGCTGGCTGGTTTTGACTGGTCCGTGGATCCAGTGCCTTTACTGTTTTGGACTGGTAGCTTGCGAATACGGAAATCTTCCTGAAAGTTTGCCTTGAATTTTTTTGGGAAGTCTGCAAGTTGTTGTTGTTGATAAGAAGACTAGGGAAAGGATAGGGTTGCATTAATTGGAGTTTGGCCCCTCCATCCCGCGCGTACTGGGCTGTATACCATGGGGTTCACCAAGGAACAAGTGGAGCAGCACATTGCAGGGGTGGAGAGGCGCCTGGGGAGCGAGCAAGAGGTATGGATACAAATAGAACCTTTCATTTTTGGCGAGCCATTAGTGACAGTGCATAATTTAGCATGTACATCTGTATAAAATGAAATGTACGTTCATGGACACTCGTGAACTAGTGAATAGCTTGGAAATGAAGCACTGTAGCCAGCTCTAAACCTAACAATGGTTAACCTCCTAGCCCCTAACCAAACCCTAACCCTACCGGTACCGTAACCCTAACCCTAACCTAAACCCTAAAAATATGTGAATGCTAACGTACTGTCTCTGACTGAAAATATTTTTTTGTGTTTCCGCCATATTCTTTTTGAGGTAGGCTGTGGTTGGTTCTTCATAACATATTTTATTTAGAAATGGGTTTACACTTTCAACAAATAGCTAAGTCAACGTGAGTTTGGTTCTATAATAAATTTGGCATTGGGTATGCCATTTCACAATAAAGTACTAAAAGAACAGTTGCATATGCATTACTGTTATGTCGCTTTCATGTGGCACTAGACTACAGTGCTCAATGGCAGCTGAATGGAAGATGTTACTGAAAGCGTGGTGTAAGTGACAAATTCGTTGAACCTATCCAGCATAGTAACTGCACCATAGCGACAATAATAAGGGTTCCACTATATACAGGACACTTCACCAGGTGTCCGCATTAGAGGGGTTCCACTGTAGTGTTTCGTAAACTCACTGGAGTTGGCAGAATGAAATCTGATGACACTTTAATAGAAATTTGATTGATTGATATATTTCTTCCGCTCCTGCAGAGGAAGATGCATGGCTTGAGGTTTGCCAAGATGTGCTACCAAGCCAAGATGTATGAGGATGCCATCAGGTATGTATTTACATGTAGTGCCAGGGTTTCATTACATTTATTTAAGGTAGCAGCGTGCAGCAAAGTTGACAAAATACAATTCAGGCATGCACATTCGGGTGAGTGACATGGTTTACATTTTCCATCTAGCTTAGTATACTTCTAGGCATTTGTGTATCTTCTTACATGTTGCTACCTTGACAAGGTCCTCTGATGAGTCTTTGGCGTTCATGAATAGTACGTGTAGAAACTCACTGATTTTTTTCCTCCAAATGACATCATGGTAGTGTACATTTTAAATTGGGCCATTCTGATGTATGTAAGGGGAACTTTTATAGTCTCATTCCCAGATCGCATTGGCATGAGGTTACCTTGCTAGTTTCGTTCACAGACTGTACTAGCATGAGGCTGGAACCTTACCTGTTTGTCAATAAGCACCCATTTTCCTCAACAGGTATCTTAGTGGGTATCTGTCAGTACAGGAGAGGGATCCCAGGTCAGTGTTTGTTGTATACATGCATTGAAACATACTCAATTGAGTTTAAGTAAATATGCCATGGATTAATGGTCATATTTCTGTGGATATAATGTTGGTGTGGTTAAGATTACATACAGGATTCCTTAGTTATATACATGTATTGAAACATACTCAATTGAGTTTGAGTATATATGCCATGGATTAATGGTCATATTTCTGTGGATATAATGTTGGTGTGGATAAGATTACATACAGGATCCCAGGTCAGTGTTTGTTATATACATGCATTAAGTATCTGGTAGCTAAAGGAACGTACTCATTTGAGTTTTAAGTGAATGTGCCATGGATTAATGGTCATATTTCTGTGGATATAATGTTGGTGTGGTTAAGATTACATACAGAAGTGTAAATACTGAGGTCATACATGTATGTGTACCCAACTGCCTGGAAAAGGTTGAAGCGGTATCAAGTAAGTTAGAATATCCATTATATGGCAGGATCAGAAGAAAGCAAGTAATATTTCGTAATATATTACCACTGTAATGCAGTATCTCTGCGCTTCTTGTGAGGGCGGGGCTTAAATACACACAGGAAAATATTGAGGTGGCTTTGTTGCTCAATAATATTTGAGAGCTGCCCTTACCAGAAATTTGGTCACGCTGCCATGTGATGGATATACGTGATGGAGTATTGCCTTGTGTTCACTATCTGGATCTGTCATTCACCACATTCAAGGCCATGAGTATTCATTTGGCCAAGATGGTATTCCTGTTTGCTTGTCTTTCACTTAGTGCCCACAAGTTTATGGGGCGAGTGTGTGAAGCGGCAGAACATCCTGAGAAGGCCATTGTACACTACAGGAGGTAGGCACCAGTGTTATTATTACCAGAATCATGCAATAGGGGCTGCCCCGGGAATGTGCTCTAATTACATCACTATGACATCATTGTTAAATCATCCTAAATACCACCATATTGCTGAATCTCTGTGATACTACTATAACTATTGTCATTGTAGCCCATCTCACCTAGTCCTTATAATCTCTGAAACTAAAGGGGGTACAGTGGGTGCATTTAGGCCCTATAGGGGGATTCTTTATCACAGTAGGGGGATACAGTGTGGCACCCCTCTAAAGCAACACTGAGGGAACCCTGGCTGCCAGCCTCTCCTCTTGCAAGCAGTACCTCTGCAGTGATGATCCAACCCCCCTTCTGTTCAATCGCTTGCAGTATCACTTCCCCCCCCCCCCCCCCTCCGAACTCCTTTTATAGTGACCTCTACACTTAGATATTCTCTATAATGGGTAGAGAAGAACATGTACTGATAATTTGTATCCAGGCTTGCTTCACTGTAGTATTGCTTCTGCAGGTCCCTGGCGCTGAAGAAGAACCAAAGAGATGTGATTGTTTCAGGTAGATTTCAGATCCGGGTATTAGGAGATGTGTCCTACATAATACTAATGAAAGATCTTGGACGGCAGTGATAGGCAAAAAACTTTGTTTGCAATGTTTCAATCACAAATTTTCTCCTTTTGCCTGAAGAAATCACCAAAATGTAATTGAAATGTCACAAGCAAATTTTTTTGTCTATCACTGCCATTCGTTCAAGATCTATTGTTAGTATTGCAATTTCAGTGCAGTAACATGACTCTCAAGGTGTATGTGTCCTACATACATACACAACTGGGAGCTGTGTAATACTATGTATGTAGGACTGCTTTTGTGTTGCTACGCATATTGGAGAAAGAGTAGGCCCACATCCTGCTTGATAAAGTGCATAGCTGTAAGGTGGTTATAGAGTTGGTGTTATTGATACTTTTCGTCTGTTGTACAGTTGCTGAACTGTATTGTAAGCTGGAGAACCCTCCACCGGAAGAAGTGAAGGTAAGCAAGAGCGTTAGCAATGTAAGGGCTCGTATTCTACTATCTGACTCCATGTACTATTGATCAAATACTAACTCTTTTCATGAACACTGTGACTAGTCTACAGTGCTGAACACTTTTTGGTGCATTTGAACCGATTTGCAGATGCAATGTACATGTAACTGGACTATTGGTTGTGGAAATTTTGTATGTCTATCTGCGATGGTTATGATAACCATTCCATCAACCACCATCTGCATTATCATAGCTCAACCTCAGGTATAGCACTATCTGTTAGTGGTGCATATGGTTATGATAAACATTCCATCAACCAACATCTGCATTATCATAGCTCAACCTGGGTTATTGCACTATCTGTTAGTGGTGCATAGCTATTCACTTTACTGAATCAACTTTGGTAAGGGAGTTTTCTAGCTACATTCCAGCCTTGGCTCCCCAGCTAACGAAAAACGGACCTATAGATGAAGTCCTGAGAATAGGATTATAGGACTTTAGCCTCATTCCCTGGCCACATGCAAAGATTCTGATTGAGTCAGGGAACGAGGGTAGGTTAGGACCCAGAGGAGGTTGGACAACATACAAATGTCACATGACATTTACAGACCCATAATTGCATTCTTTACATTTCGCGCGTGATAAAAACCCGTATACCTTCGTAAGCTTATACCTAAAATGCAAGCAGTATGGTTAACTCAGTTTCTCGATCTAGGAGCTCCTGCAACACTCTCCAAGAGTTTCTGCGACTTGGAAAAGTAGTCAGAGTTTGTTTTTCAGTGCTTCCCGATTTACTGACCTTCTGGAGGGCTTATAGCGTGACATAGGCCGTGTAGAAGTCCATTCGATATCGGTAAGCGGGTACTTAAAGGTCAATTCCAGCCTTGAGTACTGTTATTCTGTGGAGATTCCTGTCTGGAAGACTTATACGGTTGATGTAAGTGATGCCTACAAGTGTATAGCTACGATCTACGCCTATAATGTTCGTGAAAAGTGGCTAACAATAGTGGTCTTACCCGCTACCATATTCTTTCCCAGATTTCTTCTGAAAAACGCTGGGGCGCAGCGGGGCGCAATCGATTTTCTTGCACTACTCCACCGGTACTAACACTTCAGTACTTAAACCATCTCTGGCATAGTTGTTCTTAGGCAGCAGAGAGACTCAAAATCTCTATGGCCATTGCTGTACTTAAGTGACGTCACGTCATCGGTCACATGGTATTTTTGATGCGCACGTGGTGCTTGTCCAACCTCCTCTGGTTAGGACCTGCCTGCGTGGCTGTCGCTGTGGTGGCCACGTTGCTTGCTCCTCCCCCTGCAGGACTGCCTCCGTCTGGTGGAGAGCGTCATGAAGGGACACCCTCTCGTTCTGTCGCTCAACGTAAGTCGCCACGAGTCTTTCTTTTGCAGAGGCACCATCTTGCAAGACTGTATACAACTGTGAATTCGGGGTTGAAGCGCCTTCTCCTAGCAGTGTTCTAGCCAGAAGCAGTTGCACAGAGTGAAGCTTTCGCAGAGATCAAACTGTAACTATGCTCTTTCAACCACATCGGAAGAAAACTAGTCATTTAAGAGCAGGAGAGTACCACTCTTCCGCTCTGTAACTGGAACACTGTCTATATAGCCCTGTTCTCATGTCTGCATTCCACTCTCTTCCATTCCATTCCACTCCACTCTGTTCCATTCCATTCCACTCTATTCCATTCCATTCCACTCTCTTCCATTCCATTCCACTCTGCTCCATTCCACTCCACTCTCTTCCATTCCATTCCACTCTCTTCCATTCCATTCCACTCTCTTCCATTCCATTCCACTCTATTCCATTCCATTCCACTCTCTTCCATTCCATTCCACTCTATTCCATTCCATTCCACTCTCTTCCATTCCATTCCACTCTATTCCATTCCATTCCACTCTCTTCCATTCCATTCCACTTCATTACAAGCCTGATCATAATAGACACTCTTTTTTCACGTATTTGTGTTTGCCTGCAGCTGATGCTCTGCCCTCCTCCCCTCCTCCCTCCTCCTGTAGGAGAAGCTACACCTGCTGCAGGGGACGCTGGAGAGCTCTTCCATGGAGGACTTCATCACCAAGCAGTTGGTTCGTTGGCAGTTTTGCTAGCAGAGCATTTAATTTAATTCCAAGTGCTGTTCAAATGATTGATATATGCCCATGATACTGTGATTGAGCATGCCTTCATGCCTCAAAATTTGTGTGAATTCTTTCCCTCCTCTCCCCTCCCCGCCCCTCCCCGCCCCTCCCCTCCCCTCCCAGGCTATGAGCTCCCAAAATACTTCTCTTCACATCCGCTTGGTGCAACTCTATACCTCCTCAGGTAATTTCGAAAGATAAGCACTTTGAAATAATTATGGTTCCATTGGTTGGTTAATAATTTTACACAGAGGTTTAACTGCTCCAATACCTATATGGCGACATACAACCAATAGTTAATTAACTCCATTGGCTCATAATATATGTACCGTATAGTGCCAAATTTTTGAGGCGCATAATTTTCACAGTTTTCGTTGATTGGTGCGTATATACAAAGCATCCTTGGTCTGCGAAATTTATTTCCATGAAATGTTCAGTATGACCAAACCGCGAAAATTTGGCGCTATAAGGTACGTAACTGTTTTTTTTTTCCTTTCCTGGCTAATCAGGCAACCTCCCTAATGCCTTCCGCTACTGCCAACTGATGGGCGAGAAGGGGACATTTGCTGATAATCCCGCCTGGCAGAGCTGCGTGATGGATACTAGCGAGGTAGAGCTTACTGCCTCAGTAGCATACATGTACATTGATGTAATCCAGAGCTTATGAGCCTTCTGAAAGTGAGCAAATATTTGTGATATTGTATGAATGTCTTTATGGTGCAGAGATACAATACTACTAGCCTCGTTCCTGCTCAGCTTTTTTTTTTCGCTTATTTTACTACGTGTGAAAAAAGCTCAGCAGAGAGCCTTGGAACGAGGCTACAATGCTACTACATTTTAGCCTAGTGCCCAGGCCTTGTCACACAGCTTTTAGTGGAAAAAAAGCATGACATTGTAGAAGGCTTGAAAACGTGATGTGTATTACAAGGAGCGCATGATTTTGCGGTGCTCATAAGCTCCTGGTATCACTGTCATCACAGCCACGATCACTGAAGAAGTACTAGCTTCACCAATTCTCATGCTCTTCCTCCTCTCCCTCCTCCCTTCACACATGGAATCTGAGTATGAGACGAGTGGCATTCTATATCCAGTCCATGTTTATTCAAATTCCTCAAAGAGAATCGATCTGTTGTTTTTTTTTGTTTTTTTTTACAAAGTTTGAACATATTAGCTATGCAGATATGCTTTTCTCTTTCTCCACTTCTCTCCAGAAATACTTTCAACATCTGAAGGCCTCAGGTTAGTGTAATCTACATGTACCATGGCATGCAATTGCTAAACTATGCACATATTTTTTGAATCTCCCACGGCCTAGCCAGGCATAGTTCTTCGCTGTTTCAGTATTGTAATTAGCTCTAACTGCACCAATACTTGGATTAGATATCGAAGCTGGTTGATGAGAGATGCATCGCTACATCAGAGGAATGCCCTTTATTAATTACCTCCTTTTCCCCCCCCCCACGCACATGCACACACACACACACACACACACACACACACACACACACACACACACACACACACACACACACACACACACACACACACACACACACACAGGCTGTGTAGACAATGTGAGGCTGCTAGAAGTGCTGGTGATGGTGATGGAGGGAGCCAGTGCCTTGTTTGTCCTGCTAGCGTCTGGACAAGAACCATCACTGGCCCAGTGTGCAGCTCTGCTGCTCAAGTGAGTCCAACAAAGCCTGTTGTAGCCTGCCTCCCAGTCTCCCCTGGACACTTGAAAAGAGGAGAACCTTTGTTCTCAGCCCATGATCTAGGCTAAGGATTTCTTTCAGCTTGCCTCTACTGCTGTGCATGCAGTGTTGGAATGTTGTGTGATGTATGTGTATGTGAGAAGGGGTGTCTGATCAGTGTTGTAGCCTATTCAGTGCTGGCTGGAAGGGACTGTTGTAGCCTCAAGTTAGGATTGTTTATCTGAGGTCATCCTTAGAATAGGCAGTATAGACTTGGCTGATGAATGAAAGGCCACACGAAATATTTCTCTACTATTTCTTATGTGGTCTGCACACAACTTTAGTGACTGAACCGTATGTTTCTAAATTCATGGAAATGATACTTACGCAAATCAGAACCTTATTATAATTTTCTGCATTAACAGAAATATTAGCATTAGAAACCTTCGCTAAGTGTGAAATATTGAATATGTTATTTGTACCAAGTACAATAATGTGTACGTAGACAATTTGTGAAAATCATATATCTGTGTCTGATTATCCGCAGGTTTGACAAACTGGTCCATGCGGGGGTGATCCTCCTGCGTCCCCCTTGCCCTCCGACCCCCTACCGGCTGGTGGTCAGGGAGCTGTGTGGCCGGCTCTACCACATGGCGGCCGAGTACCTCTTCATGAGTGGGAGCAGGCGGCAGTGCAACGTGGGGGTGTGGCAGAACGAACACCTGAAAATGGTGAGGAATGCATAGGAGAAGAGAGTTGAACAGAGTCTAGAAGCAGTATATGGACTGTTCATACAAAAAGATGTCACCAAAGCATGTAACTTGTCCTTTACCCTCAATACAGTTGTATTAAAGGGTACAGTCCAAATTTTAGTTTCAATCTCAGTTAGCAGAATTACTGTAGAAATAAAGAAATGGATAGTAGTTCTGAGTGATTTGCTTGAACGTCCTTGTATAAATGTTTCAACCCGAACTGGGTCTTTATCAAGTACAAGTGAACATGGGATTCATAATAATTATGGTTTGTAACTAAGTTTGTGTTTTTATCAGGCACTAGTAAACATACGACACTTGGTAGGGCTTATAAGCCCTGCCACCATTCATCGTGTATTCACTAGTACCTGATGACCCAGTCCACCAATTTCTTCAATTCCCCGTTACGTTTATAACGAATGAAGCTCCATTGTGGCATCCCAATTCATTCTCCTTGTTGGCAAGATATGGAGTTTGGACCATATGTTACAGTAGCCATGTCATTGGACACACTCCCTAAAGTGGTAGTGGATGGAGAGTGATTTTTACCGTTGGTGTAACTTTGTTGTTTTTCACACTGACAGTTTGGACTGGGAGAACTCTGCCTTTTGGCGTCCCTGAAGGCCACACCTCCCAGGATGGAGGGGGAGTGGTCGACCGGTGCGGCCAACAAAAGCCTGCTCAAGAAATGGCACACGGCAGCTTGCAAGAGGCTCTGCTTAGTGGGTTAGTCATACTCATCATGTTATTGTGAGGTGATATTTGTATCAGAGTGGTTGTAGTCATTACTGCTGTGGTAGCAAAATGATGCATTCCTTGAATAGTAAGGACATAGGGATTCTCGTACATGTATGTGGTACGTACTGTTTGCCAGGTTGTAATTAAGTAGCAGAGTTGCATGAACCGCAAACTGTGGATGTTTACAAATTGCAACCTGGCTATGAATTTGCAATTTGAAATTTTTGCAGTTTCACCAAAATGTTATAAAGGTACTGGTACTGGTGACCCAACTTGATTCTCACATGCCTGCATGCTTATTATATTCTCGCCCATAAATACCGTATCCGCTCTAATTAAGGTGCTGTAAAAATTATTTATGACCCTCGAGGGGCACCTTTGTTGGAGCGGAAAAAATTCCTTCGGGGTCAGGGGGGCGCCTTATTTAGAGAGGCACCTTCTAATTAGAGCGAAATTTTGATGTTTGTAATATCAATCAATAAATTTGCTGTCAGCCCGGCCATAGATAATATATACCTCCAGAAGGTATATTATATTATGTATGGCCCGACGGTATGAAGCCACCACAATACGAGAATGAAGCAGCTACTGCGAGAATCGCTTCCTTGGCTACTATTGAGTTGAAGTATGTTGTTGGAGAACAACCATGACAGTTACCTGTTGCAGTTGTCGCTCATGAGCTTGGGCCTGTGGGGCATGTTCCCAGAAAAGATTTCAAGGCTCTCCCAGAAAAGATTTCAAGGCAAGGACAGCAATTCGATCGATATTATGAACGTCAAAATTTCGCTCTAATTAGAACGCACTCCCTAAAAATAATTACCAGGGCCAGGGGGCGCCTTACTTAGAGCGAGAAAAATTGTTTTCTCTTCGAAAGGTCGCCTTTATTTAGAGAGGTGCCTTAATTAGAGTGGATACGGTAAGATAAGTTTAAATGATGGTGTGTGTAGCAGGGGCTTCCCCATCGTTGGTCCCTGCAGTGCCTGCACCCACTCCTAGGCTCTTAGAAGAGGCCTTTGGAAAGCCAAGCAACCTGAAATCCTGCATAGTCCGATCCTGATTGAAACCTGGCCTATACTGACATTATACTGTGGCACATTACTGGTACACATGTATATATATTAGAGCTAGGCTATAGGCATAGCCTCATATACCCAGGTCTTTCCACCCCAGCTTTTATCTGGGGTGGGGAGGGCAGACTGTACGGACTATGCGGCTAAGGTCAGCAGGCACTCTTATAGCTGAATCTGTCAGGATGGTTCAGATTTCATCATGGTTGAATGAATGTACCTGTTGATCTCCATAGGCCGCCATTTGATGTTGGTTGCTGCCAGTAAGCCAGAGGGCTACATCAAGGAACTCCCTAAGGAGATGGGGAAAGAGGTTTGTCTGTGTGTGTGTGTGTGTGTGGTACATGTGTGCCTTCGGTATGCATCGAGGTGGAAGGTACCTGTATGTTTATGAACCAGACTTGAGAGAAGGGTACACATTCTACCCAGATTTTGTACACCTGCATACTGAAATAGTCAACATAAAGATAGTAATCTTTGTATGTGGAATATTTCAACAATTAAACTCCTTGTGTACTGACTATATACATGCGTACATGTAGCTAAAGCTATAGATACATGTGCCTACACGTATACTCCATCAGCCATGGCAGGCTGTATGAATTCCGATGGAGTTGATCACTCCACAGCAATGAGATTGCTGTGATCTTCATAGTCCAAAAGTTGACTTTCCTACCCAATTCCCATAAATGAATTTTGGTCACAATCCCGAATAGAAACAGCATCATGCAGTCTTCTCTTTGGTGATGCCCAGCATGGACCTTGTGTCATGAGAAATCAGGTAGCCAATCACTTGCTGAGTATTTACATACTATATACTAGATTGAGCATTTAAAACATAAATTCTGACAAGAGAAACTACCCTCCATATTTTATTGTTAAGCTACCCTCCGTAGTGTTAGGCTTTAACAGAGCTATCACTATCAACCCAAGGATCATAGTAAGAGAAGACAAAAACAATATGAATCATCTTCTCTGGATAGCTATGTGCTCCATGAGCCTTGGTTCTTAGTAATGCTGAGTTCCCACTTTGCTTGAAACCTTATAGCCACAATCCTTCATATAATCTCAGTAGAAGCCAACTTTCACGTACTTGTAACCTACACCTCCTCAATCCCAGCCCAATCCCTTAACTAGCAAGCTGCTTCTATTCAGTTACTGTTTCGCTGGTCTGATCTTGGTATCTGACTAATGAGCTTAGTATTTATTCTTATTGTATACTTCTACTGCGTCCTGTATAAATTTCCGTAGGCGAACTGTGCATTATTTTCCGGTAATGTATACTCCGTTGCTATAGTACACGAATAACGATTTGATTGGCTTATTTAATGCGCATGCGCAAAAACCTTGGTTACCGAGTTAACGTTCGCAGTGCATGCAGCAAGAGCGCATAGAATAAGTTTCCCCGACCACAAGCGGGGAAGCTTATTTGTTGCCAGGAGTGAGTGGCTAGAGGAAAGCGAGGATACAATTGTGAGCGGCATGCTTCTAGATGACGAAGAAATTCGAGAATTTGTTCAGGCTAACAAAGCTGAGAATACCGTAAGAAAGACGCCGAGTGACTTGAGAACGTGGCTGCGATGGTGCGAGGCTGTTGGAGCTAAAAACCTGCTGTATAACTCATCATGCATGTAATGTAATGTCATGATAGAATCTTCAGTTTCAGGAATGCTTGGACACAGTAGAAGAATACAATAAATCCATTATTGCACTCGTCACTGTGCATTACGGAAAATAATGCACTCGTGCTTCGCACTCGTGCATTATTTTTCTGTAATGCACAGTGACTCATGCAATAATATGATATTATTAGCTGTTAGCCAACTGCATGCCTAGAAAACTCCAAAGCCACACTCAGTAAAATCTTATGCATTGTATCTGCAATACTTCAGGTATAAAATGTGTGTGTGCTGAGAGTAGCAGGTTCAGTCTTTGTCAAAAGACAATTTCGAAGATTTAAAAATGCATGATACAACAAAAGACTCAAGTACACTAACACTACATGTTAGCAGTCTTTGCTGGCTTACAGAAACCGTTGTTCGAACGATGGTGCGTCTTGATCAGGTGGGCCATCAGAGTCTTGGTCATCACTCACAGGTTCATGGAGTAGTGCTGCACACTCCTCAGGATTGGCCATACGCTCTGGCAGCGGTTCTTCTGAGTTGCTAGCTCTTCGTCCCAACAACCTCTTACAAAACGGCTGATTCAGCATGTAGGAGCAGCACTGCTGTGGAGTCTTACTTTTCAAAGCAATTAGTATGACTATAATGATATACACAAAAGGAATGAGACAAGCAGTAAATTGCATAACGCCTGTTAGACGGTGAACAATTTCATCCTCTGAATGAGATAATCTGCGTCCCATAGCAAAAAAGTAGAAGAGGGCAACTACAAGAATTAAAACTGGGTTGATGGTGTTGAAAATGGAAGACTTATAGGGCTGTGTTATAGCAATCAAGATAGCAAACACGGAAAACAGCACTCCTGCTAGACAATGAAATGCAATCACAGAATAGCCCAGTAACGCTGCAGCATTCACAAAGTACATGATTCTCACAAAAAAGTACACTGCTGAAATATATCGACGATCTCTTGTACCATCTGTACCATTTTTGTAGCAACCTTGAAGTGCATCCATGAGAGTGTGCAACACCTGACACCTCAGTCTGGTAATATTAAGGATCCTTTGGAAGCAGCGACAAGGATAAAGGCACAACAGCAGCAGGGGTAGAATATTGAATATAATGAAGACTACAATTGCCAGAATAGCATAGGGCAAGTGCTGCTTGCCAAAGTATTCAATTGTTCCATCATAGTAGAGGTATGGTTCCAGTGGCTCCCCATGAACATTATACACATAGATAGGAAGAAGGAAGCGTAATGATACACTAAGAAATTTGACGTATGAAAGAAGAAGAAACGACGCAAAAGCCTCAATCAAGGAAGTTCGAATGTTCCACTGCCTCCGAAAGCGAGCAAAGCATCTAAGAAAAGGTTTCAATTTGAACACTACTATCTTGCAGTTGTGATCATGTAACTCAACAAGAACATATGTTATTGCTATCAAGAAAAGCGGGTATGCTGCTATAACGTAGTCAAGTGCTAACACCTGGAGAATACTCATATTAGGATGTAAACAAAAGCCAGGATAAAGTGTGCGAAAGAAATCCAGATTCCAAAAGCCAGCCAATGATAACGTCAGTTCAGCTAGAGTAAGAAATGGCTTCTTATCTATGTCCCTCAAGTGTACAAACAGCAATTCAACTTGCAGAGGAGATGCCAGCACTTGGCATGCTAGTACAAATGCATTCAATGAAGGTGAAGTAGCACTAATGCGAAGGGTGACCAGTACAATGAAGAAAACTGTTAGTGGCAGAAAAGCAACGATACAATACTTGACAGAGTTTTTAATAGACTGCTCGTTATGCGAACAATTCACACATCTCTTGTAATAAGTGTAAACAGGTGGGGCAAAACCTTCCATGCACTTTCCACACAATTGGCCATCTTGATATCTCCACTTGTTTTTAGCATGTAGATTCTGTGTGTTACACAGGTAATATGATAGTTCACCAACTGTTGCATTGCTGGGGACTGGGTGGTAACCTCCAAAACACGTGCTTAAACAGGCACCAACAACGGTGATATTAGGATCCTTTGCATATGGTGTCATACAGTAGCATGGGCGCAACAGTATCTGTGAAAGTTTATAACAGTACACAATGCCTCCTAAGCCATCGCCACATTTGCACGCTGTACTGCCATTAGTGTTCTCAAGAACACTCCATGGGCCAGGGCAGGAAAGAATTGCTGAGTCCACAGTACTTCCATTTTTTGCTGAGTCCACAATCCTGTGATCTCCACTGCCTTCATAGTGGACAGACTCTGTGCCACCTTGCCCGATCAGAAGTAGTAAGCAAATGAAACTCAGCATTCTATATAGTTGCAAAGATAACCTGACTACAATATGTGCCCCTTAGAACCTACATATGTATAACAGTTGACTGTAAATGTTATACTCCGCGTAATGAAAGCTATACGTTGACTTCAAGATAAAGTGCTAAAAGTTATTGCAGTGACCAGTACATATTACACTAAGGTGAATCAAAACATGCCGTAATAAAAATGCCGCAAAAATGTAATTGAGTTTGACAACATAAAAAATGGTTTCTGTGGATATCTATGTTTACTTTTCAGACCAAAGAGATGAGGAAAGATGTCTGTGTGTGTGGTACACATGTACCTTGGGTATGCGTGGAGGTAGAATAGCTTATTTATAAACCACAGTTGAAGAGTGGTACAGAATCTGCCCAGTTTGGGCAGATTTTGTACACTTGCATACTGCAGTAGCACAAATTTTGTATACACTAGCATACTGAAATAAACAAACTAATGGATTGTGATCTTTCAGAATATAATTATGACAACAGACTTCTTGTATGCTGACTACATATATACATGTAATTGTAGTATTCATAGCTACATGTATACTGAGTCTCCATCAGCCAAGGCAGAATGGATGGACTCCGATGGAGTTGATAGGTCCGCAGCAATGAGATATCTGTTATCTTCATAGTACAGTATTCATCAGTACTTTCATCAATCCAACACATCAGCCCTCTCTGTGGTAGTGACAGCATGGACCTTGTGTCATGAGAAATCAGGTATAGCCGATCACTTGCTGAATAAATATAGTGCCAGTAGATTCATCAACTCTGACGCTTTCTTCCTGCTTGCAGTATGTTTGGAATTGATATCGTGACGTGCACTCTTACATAGTCTGATATAGACGCACTAATTGCTACATACAATTTGAAGAATACGAGAACTGCCCTTTGTTTTGCTTTAACAGAGGTATCAACTTCTAGAGTTTGATATAGTGTACCCTATATGCTAGTACAAATGCACTGTAGAAGCTACCCTCTACCCCAGGATCACAGTCGGAGATGTTAATGTACATTACCATTGCAACCACTTTCCCCCACGCTTATAGCACTCAAAGGAGGCCACATACAGGGATCATTGCTATACCAATGTACACTAAATCAGTTAAAGGTCAGTTTGGGTTAGGGGTTAAAATCCTCGGCTTCGCCTCGGACTTTAAATTCCCCTCACCCAAACTGACCTTTAACATTACAAATCATCCTTTGGGTATTGTTCTCTGGATACATGCTCCATGCATGAACATCAGGTCCTTATTAGTGCTCAGTCTTCGCTTTGCTTGAGACCCTACAGCCACAGGCCTTCAGGTTTCTTTAGATCGCTAGGCTTGCTCTTAATATCTAACTAGTGAGCTTATTATTTGATTTTGTTTTTTTATAATAATGCTATTAGCCAACTGCCATTGAATATTCCAAAGGCTCATGAGGGAAAGTCTAATGCAGTGTAGCTGCAATGCTTCATCTGGGAGTGACAAGTCCAATCTTAATTTTGGTCTTATAGTTTTCTTGCTCGTTATGTAATAGTCAAATAGGAGCTATAATCAATGGATAAAAGTTGCATAAACAATTTGTCGTGAGTGCATCATTTGTATACACATTGTCAGAATTTGTTACAGAGTGTGTGAAAGAATGCAATATTCTACTACTGCAAAATGCATGACACAAAAATTCCATTACACTTCTCTTTGCAGTCTTTACTGGATTAGTAAAACTGTTGTTCGAACGATGGTGCATCTTGATCAGGTGGACCATCAGAGTCTTGATCATCACTCAAAGGTTCATGGAGTAGTGCTGCACACTCCTCAGGATTGGCCATACGTTCTGGCAGTGGTTCTTCTGAATTGCTAGCTCTTCGTCCCATCAACCTCTTACAGAATGGCAGATTCAGCAAGTTTGAGCAGCACTGCTGTGAAGTCTTACTTTTCAAAGCAATTAGTATGGCTATAATGATATACACAAAAGGAATGAGAAAAGTAGTAAATTGCATAACGCCTGTTAGATGGTGAACAACGTCATCCACTGAATGAGATAATCTCTGTACCATAGTAAAAACGTAGAAGAGGGCAATTACAAGAATTAAAATTGGGTTGATGGTGTTGAAAATGGAAGACTTATAGGGCTGTGTTATAGCAATCAAGATAGCAAACACGGAAAACAGCACTCCTGCTAGACAAAAAAATGCAATCACAGAATAGCCCAGTAACACTACAGCATTCACAAAGTACATGATTCTGACAAAAAGGTACACTGCTGAAATATATCGATGATCTCTTGCCATCTGTACCATTTTTGTAACAGCCTTGAAATGCATCCATGAAAGTATGCAATGCCTGACACCTCAGTTTGCTGATATTAAGAATCCTTTGGAAGCAGTGACAAGAATATAGACACAACAGCAGCAGGGGTAGAATATTGAATATAATGAAAACTACAATTGCCAGAATAGCATAGGGCAAGTGCTGCTTGCCAAAGTATTCAATTGTTCCATCATAGAAGAGGTATGGTTCCAGTGGCTCCCCATGAACATTATGCACATACACAGGAAGAAGAAAATTTAAGGATACACTAAGAAATTTGACGTATGAAAGAAGAAGAAAAGATGCAAAAGCCTCAATCAAGGAAGTTCGAATGTCCCATTGCCTGCGAAAGCGAGCAAAGCATCTAAGAAAAGGTTTCAATATCAACACTACTATCTTGCAGTTATGATCATGTAACTCAACAAGAACATATGTTATTGCTATCAAGAAAAGAGGGTATGCTGCTACAATGTAGTCAAGTGCTAACACCTGGAGAATACTCATATTAGGATGTAAACAAAATCCAGGAATAAGTGTGCGAAAGAAATCCAAATTCCAAAAGCCAGCCAACGATAACATCAGTTCAGCTAGAGCAGAAAGGGACTTATTATCTCTGTAGTTCAAGTGGGCAAGAATCAATTCTATTTGCAGAGGAGATGCCAGCACCTGGCATGCTAGTACAAATGCATTCAGAGAAGGTGAAGTAGCACTAATGCGAAGGGTGACCAGTACAATGAAGAAAACTGTTAGTGGCAGATAAGCAATGATACAATACTTGACAGTGTTTTTAATAGACTGCTCACTATGTGAACAATTGACACATCTTTGGTGATAAGCGTATACAGGTGGGGCAAAACCTTCTATGCACTTTCCACACAGTTGGCCATCTTGATGTGTACACTTAAATTTAGAATACGTGTTCTGTGTATTACACATATAATACGATAGTTCAGCAACTTTCATATTGCTGGGAAGAAAAAAAGATTTCCTAAAACACCTGCTTAAACAGGCACCAACCACAGTGATATTAGGATCTTTTGCATAAGGTGTTATACAGTAGCATGGGCGCAGCAGTACGTGTGAAGGGTCGTCACAGCTCACTATGTCTCTTATGAGAGCGCCACATTTGCACGCTGTACTGCCATTACTGTTCTCAAGAACACTCCATGGGCCAGGGCAGGATATAATTGCTGAGTCCACAGTACTTCCATTTGTGGGATCTCCACTGCCTTCATAGTGGACAGACTCTGCGCCACCTTGCCCGATCAAAAGTAATAAGCAAATGAAACTCAGCATTCTAGTTGCAATGATAAAAAAACAGTGCTCCTTAAACTCTACATGTAACAGTTTACTGCCAGCGTCAATGTTACACTTCACAAACTGCAAAGCTTCGCAGATCTTTATATTGTAACAATAAACACTGCAAGTTATTCTTACGGTAAAAAATAGCATCATCATAATATTCTCTAGTGGGATTTTTTGTTTGAGTTTTAAATGTATAAACACATTACATGCATGCATGGTTACTGATTTGATTGTTTTTTTTCACACTCTTGGTCAAGAATGTAAAACATATTATCAAAACAGACACATCACTGATGTGTTTTCATTCTTGTGAACTCCCTCTGCAACTAACAATAGACCACTTGTCAATAAGACAGTCCCTTTTTGCTGTGGTGTGTGGTCATACTCCTAACATGCTGACTTATGCAATAGTCTTAGCTCGCTTCAGCTCCATGTAGAAATCAGAATTGTAACCTTTCACCTCAGAATTGTAGAGCCTGCATGGGTCTACATAGCCTCGTTCCCAGGTCACTTTCCCTAACTTGTGGCCTGGGAATGAGGCTAGAGGGTCTACACAACTGCTTGATCCGGAAAGTTAACCTAGGTATACTTTTTGTTTCAAAGCCATTGTTCATAGCTCTCTAACTTGTGTGAATTGCAAAATTTTGTGGTATTTTCATAAGGGGTTTGTTTGAGGACACTTCAGTTTGGGTTTTGGAAAATTAGTACTCCCCTTGTCCTTGTTTTGAGCCCTTTTATGAGACAAAGTAGCTGCTCAGATTGAACCGGCCCTTCAGTCCTTGCGTTGGTAGGAAGCATGAAGCCCATGCATGCATGTTCTGCTTATTTCCTTTGTCTTATTTCTAAAAGTCTGTTTTGAGTAGGACATAGTACCGTGAGTATTTTGTCATTACAGGGCTCTGCATTAAGACTGAGTGCAACTATTCACTATGCCCTATTTGAGAAAATATGCCTTGTACAAAGTTTTGGCTTGTTTTATGTTTGATCTTGTGTATTATTCTTACCTTTGCAGGGAGGCCGATTGGATTTGATTCGAATGCTCTTCAGTGATAACCAGGTAAACCTTGTTTGTGATAATTGTAATAGCCTAATCTTAAAGGCTGCCGCGGTTCAGCCATCTATGTACAGCATCATGTAGTCACATGCTCTCTCACTGGCTTCACTACATGTAGCTCAGACATACTCCTGCTTCTCAAAACACTATTATTCATAGCAATTATGTCTGCCAATCTGTAATGAATACTATCAAATGCAAAACCCACAAGTGAGATGCACAGAGGCTACCTATATAAATGAAGGGCTTATAGAGGCCAGTGGGTGTTGCTCTCCCTAGCTGCAACAATTAGTAACAATTTTTGGAAGGCCAGATGTCCTTGGACACAGGCCCACAAAGCTGCTAGACTAACAAAGACCACACTCAAGTTATCTGCCCAAGTCCACCGATTCAGCCTCGACCTCCGACCTCTGACGTTGCACTCCTTTTTTGCTCACTCTCACTGCTTGTGTTGTTGCAAATGCTGTCTTGCTAATCTCAAGCATATTCATCATCATCATACTTCGCAGTGCAATGTGCTGTCTTCGTTTGTGTCCTGTAGCCAGTATTGCATGACACACTTATTGCAGTACCACTTCTATAGGAAATACATTGCTGTAATTATTATACAGCTAATAGTCCATTTTGGTGTTACTGAAATCACCTAATAACCAAATATGGAGTAGGAGATGTACATGTAGGTATCATGCTGACATCAACAATGGCTGCCTTAAAGTATAATACTGTGTGCATGAGTAATTTTTTCGTCCGTAAGTTCCGACTCGGCAACAGGGAAGTAACACCTGCTTTTACAGAAGAGAATGGGCAAACAAGAGCAGTTTGCACTGGAGAACCCAGGCCAAAACAGGACACAGGTTGTAAGGACATTGATGGAAAAAAAGCACATTGATCACGTTATTGCTGAGGTGTAGCTAGGCTGTAGGAATTATATACACCTCATGGCTGCCATGTTTGAATTTCCCCGTCCTCAAAGCTACTTTATGACATCGTAGTAAGTATGTCTCTCATTTAATAGCATCAAAGTGCGGAACCAATGTAAGTCAAGGGATTGGAAGCTGGCCACATGAAAATTGTTTTAAAGGGGTTGAAATTAAAGTACTCAGTTTCCTCATGTTTGTTCCTCCTGTCTCTCTCCCTGTTAACATTGTGGAATGGTAAATATAATGCTTGTTACTCCGTGCGTATGCAATTGGTTCTGTCTATCTGGTGTCTGTTTGTCCAGGGCTATCTCGCTATTTACGGGGTTAAGCGATTGCTAAACCCGAAAGTAACATAGAAATCTAAAAAAATATCAATGTGTGTATACCTGTTTGTGACCAAAGCGGTTTCTATTCTCCACATTTCCAACTCTCTCTTATTCAACACGGCTGAGGGATTCTTAATTGCCGAGCGCCTTAGCGCGAGGCAACTAATCGTGCAGCGCGTCAGCTTCCGTTTGTATATATATATATATATATATATATATATCCGTCACACTTTGGGTCCCGGGGGGCATTATGCGTATGCGTCACGCTGCGGGTCCCGAGGCTCGGAACCAAACCTGGGGACGTGCACGAGCTAGCCACGCGGTCCGGCGCGTAGTGACGACCGTGCCAGTGCCAATGGAGGAGCAGTGCAGGCGTGCTTCTGCCAGAGCACGAAAGCGCAAACAAAGCGACGCTGCCTCGGAGGAGACAAAGGAAAAGGAGACAGAGAGTGACAGATTGAGGACAAAACCGAAGCTAAAAGACCAAAGAGTGCGGAACCACTAGCCCAGAGGTGCGTACACTTATTAGCTAACAACTCAGTGTTGCTCTTTTTTGCTGGAGAAACAGAAGTCACCACTGCGTGAATTTTCGCCTTTGGAGAAGGATGGGCCACCTTTCTTAGATCGTCGAACTCATCGCATTCTCATGCACGCTTAGCTATTTCTCCTTTCTTTCTGTCAAATTTTCACAGCATTAAACACGTGCTACCAAACCACACCTACTGAATGCTCGCGCGCGAGGCTTACACTGCGTATGCGTATCTCTAGTATATCCTCTATATAGCATATAGTTGCTGTTATGCTTAGTGTACTGCCAGTGTGTAGTCACATGCTCCCTCGCCAGCTTCCTTAGCTTGATATGCTTTGAAAAGTTAATTGGGGTGAGCCTGAACAAGCCCCAAACTTAGCAACTTGGCTGTGCAATTGCTGTCTGTGTGGTATGTGTGTCTTACCGAATATTCGTAAATTCTAATGCGGGATTACGTGCATACTTCATTTTTGGTTAGCAACTGTCACCATGGATACTTCGTCAATTCTAGAGGCGAGCACTTCCGGAGGTTAGGCTACAACAGAACCGAGAGAGCCACAGGCTGGCAGTGCCTGACTTTTAGTAAGAAGACCCATTGTACTTCATGAAATAGGAACTGATTCTGAAGAATTTGTGCATGCACACTTTTTCTCATTGTCATCACCTTTACTACTGCATGCTACATGCTTCGTGAAGGCTTGCCCCGCTATGCCCTGCTTATCACTGTAATTTTGTTAGCCAAATAAGATGTGAATCAAAGTGCAAAACCCATGGACGTTATAAATGAAGGGCTTTGAGGGATGGCTTCGTGATAATTTGGCGAGTACAAAACAAGATTATGAAATAGTGTTGCAGCAATGTGTTTATAAATTGAGCTAGTGTGTGATTCAGTAGCTTGTGCTTGCAGTGTGAGTTTGTGGGAACAGTCAGCAGTATCACTTGGTGCACACGACACAGGTCAGTTCTTTCTCTGGGTCGTAGGGTGGGCAGGGGAGTTCAGTGCAGGTGGCTTCAGTGTGGTGGAGCAGAGCAGGATCTGTGTTTGCTGCACTGCCTGGTACAGTCTCTGCATCTTTGTCTACGCACTCAAACATTAATCGGTGATGACCAGTGTGTGCTGCCATGAGGTAGCCAGTGTATTCAAGGGTCCAGGAGGGTGGACACTGGGTCTTTGCAGGGATCATGAAAACTGCCACTCTGGTCAAGGTGAAGCACATGGCACAAGGTACCCCATGGTTCTCAACAGAGCTTAGAGGACCTGCACCAGTCTGGTACTCAACCCCATAGACTGGACTGTAGCCTTGCACTCCAGCCCCGTACTGTATATAGTCTGGGTTTTCTGGCAGGCAGAGGTGGTTGGCTGCTCCTCCTTGTATATTATATTTGGTTCCTCCAGCCCTTCCTGCATAGACTAGCTCTGTTCCTGGTGTGTTGGGGCAGGTTGTTCGTCCCCAGCGAGTGTAGACCACCCCTCCACCGTTTGGGCCAGGAGGTCCAGGTGGGCCTTGGTCGCCAGAGGGTCCCCTCTCCCCATCTACCCCATCCCTGCCTGCAGGTCCAGTGGGTCCAGGTGGGCCTGGCAGCCCATCACGACCGTCACGACCTTCCTTGCCATCTTGCCCGTTTTGTCCTCGCAGTAACTCAATGAGAGGGTTGAAGTCAAAGCGGTCAGTTTCCTCGTGTGTGTTCCTCTTGGTGAGCGCTGCCACTCCACCTGATGTGATTGAGGAACAATAAACTCATTTAGCTATCTCCAATTTAGTTACATACCTTCTGTAGTGGAGGCTGCACAGATCAGAATGGTGGCAGTAAGCAACACTGGTACAGCAGTCACTGGCCACATCTTACTCGAGCTATGTGTGGTAATTGAACTATCTGAGGGTTAATTATGTAGCTCCAAAGGCGAAACCCAAGAGAGTTCATTAACCCTTTCACCGGTAGAGACCTGCTTCCATAAGGCCCGTATAAATTTATATAGTGTTTTTATATTAGGCATTGTATTTGGCTTTTGTTTTGTTTCTTTGGGCAGTAAAATGGGCTATACCTGTGAAAGGGTTAACCTGAGGAAGTACATCATTAACCTGAGGAAGTACATCATTAACCTGAGGAAGTACATCATTAACCCCCAAAGGTTGGTACAATACTGTACAATTAAGAAGCCATGGAGCAACTTGCTTGTATCATAATTGGTCTAATCAGCACTAATTAGTCTAGGGCACTACTCTGGCTGTTGCATGGCAATGGCGAATCAGTTTGCTGGGTTGTCAGCATTGCCTTATTTGGCCAAACGCCCGCTGGATTTAACACTAATACTGAGTAGGCTTGAGATCCAAGTCTTTGCTATTCCTCAACTCTTGGATTTTATTTTCCCTGTTTTCCACTAGTATTCTTCTAATGATATATATTTGTTCCTCTACTGGAACACAAGTGAGCGTTCTATGGAAGATAAGACATTGATTTGTCGACACTAATACACCAGCCACTTAATCAGACGCGATTGATACTATCATATAGTACTAGCTAGCACTCAACCAAAAAAATCTATCTATTGAACACCCAGTCCTCATGCATTGCCGGCCGGAGGGCAGGGTCGGTCCACTCATCGCTGCGCCACCTTATAACACTCAATTTATTTTTGCCAATTAAGAATATCATCAAAGTGCAAAACCCATGGGTGATATAAGGGAAGGGTTTAGAGGGCTAGCTATGTGAAAATTGGGGTTAAAAAAATAGGGGTATACAAAACAAGGTTACAAGAGGCACTAGTATTGCAGTAGATTTTTATAAACTGAGCTAGTGTGTGGTTCAGTAGTTTGTTTGCAGTGAGAGTTGTGGGAACAGTCATTAGCAATCACGGTATCACTTGGTACACACGACACAGGTCAGTTTTTTCTCTTGGTCGTAGGGTGGGCAGGGGAGTTCCCTGCAGGTAGCCTCAGTGTGATAGGGTAGAGCAGGATCACTCTGTGCAGCACTGCCTGGTACAGTCTCTGGATCTTTGTCTATGCACTCAAACATTGTTCGGCGATTTCTATTGTGTGCTGTCAGGAGGTAGCCAGTGTACTCGAGGGCCCAGGGTGGACAATGGGTCTTTGCAGGGATCATGAGAACTGTCTCTCTGACTGAGGTGTGACACACTGCACATGGTGCGTCATGGTTTTCAACAGAGTTCAGAGGACCTGCACCGGTATGGTACTCAACCCCACGAACTTGACTGTCACCCCGCACTCCAGCCTTGAACTGTAGATAGTCTGGGTTTTCTGGCATGCAGAGGTAGTTGGCTGCTCCTCCGTGAGAATTATGCCAGCCCTTCCTGCATAGACCAGCTCTGTTCCTGTTGTGTTGGGGCAGGTTGTTCGTCCCCAGCGAGTGTAGACCACCCCTCCACTACTTGGGCCAGGAGGTCCAGGTGGGCCTTGGATGCCAGAGGGTCCCCTCTCCCCATCCACCCCATCCCTGCCTGCAGGTCCAGCGGGTCCAGGTGGGCCTGGCAGCCCATCACGACCGTCACGACCTTCCTTGCCATCTTGCCCGTTTTGTCCTCGCAGTAACTCAATTAGAGGGTTGAAGTCAAAATGGCCAGTTTCCTCATGACCTAATATGATTGAGGAACAATAAAACCCATTTAGCTATTTATAATTTTATTACATACCTTCTGCAGTGTAGGCTGCACAGATCAGAATGGTGGCAGTAAGCCACACAGGTACAGCATTCACTGGCCACATCTCACTCAAGCTATACTTGTACCACAAGTTGTACCATCTGAGTATAATGATGTACATAATTAACCTGACAAAGTGCATCTTTAACCCCCCAAGGTCAGTACAGTACAGTACAATCAGTTTGCTAAGTTATCAGCAAATCCTTATTTGGAGAACCGCTTGCCCAGCTGAATTTCACACTAATACTGAGTAGGCATGACCATAGATAGTATCTACGGCATGACTGATACTCATCATGTATTCTAGTGCTAGTTAGCACTCAGCCAAAAAAAGCTGTCTATTGAGCACCCAGTCCTCATGCATTGCTGGCCGGAGGGCAGGGCCAATCTGCTCATTGTTGCACAACCAAAAACACTGAGCCTTGCTACTATTCTAGAATAGTAGCAAGGCCCAACTATTCCAGCATACAATGCAGGCAGCTAGCTATTACTATCATGGCGATATCTAAATCACTGTTAAAGCGAGTGGAAGAAGGCTGGAAAAATGCTAATTCAAGTTTTTTTAAGAAAGCCAGCCCTTTCCCTTTCAGAATGGAAGAGTGGTTTAATAGTGGTTCGAACAAAGACTTTTAAGCCCCCAAACCTAAGAAACGGCGTAAGTCATTGAGTCTTGATAAGAAGCTTAAGGAGAATAGTCACTGAAAAAGAGGCTGAGAAATCTGCCAAGGGTGTTGTACCCCAAAACACGGAGAAAAATGACTGCCGGGCTATCAATATGTTCAACGTGTGGGTAAAATAGAACATTGTAAAAAGAGCTGGCACCCAATGACCTGTGCCCTGACGATGTCTTGGATGGGGGTGGTGCTGAGCTGCTGAACAAATGATTGTCACTGTTCGTAATGGAGGTTCGAAAAGTAGATGGTTGTTATCCACCTGTATCAATTTATTTGATCTTGTGTAGCTTACAACACTACAAATAACGACTCTTCTGTCAATATATTAGACAAAACGGACGTTTGTTTTCAAGGTCTTCGTGGAACCATGGAACTGTTTACCAAAATCTGCATAAGTAAGGAATGGGGGTTGAAATTGCAGCGATAATAGCAGAGGAAGAGGTGGATCATTTCTGGACTTTTGGAATACTTGGTGATCAACCGCCAAGAGCTCTGGTTCTAAGTTTGTTTGTTTTTTCAAAAACTTTTGTCTCCGGGGTGGTCAAGAACACAGAAAGCTCAAGTTGTCTCAATTTGTGCGTGAAAAACACATCACTACTTTCTGCTAGTAGCATTTTTACTGTGCAGCCTGTTTTGTTTTGACTTGTTTTTGAGAGACATAGTATACCCTCCCTGGAGGATTCCTATTTCTGTGTGGGGTATCCCCGAGGCTTTGTTTATGACATAGCAATTTCCATATTTGCATCACCCATACTCACTGACTATGAATTTTGGCCACTTTGCAGTAATGATGATGGATACATCCGGCCACCATTGTACTGTGATCTGGCTGACATTTAAGAAGGTCATGGTGTTCACATGCCCTTGTTGTTGCCTGTACCGTAGAGTACGTATCAAGCTCTCACCCCCCTCAGTGTCAACTTCCTGCAAGGGGTACGTTTTTTCACATAGTATCCGCCCACTCAAACGCATTGCAAACGCACGATGCAAAGAGGTAAGTAGAGCCTTTTTTAACCTACTATGGAAGCATATGTATTAGAATAGCTATGAAAGCATGCAGATAATTGCAAAATATACGAAGTAGCTAGCTGACTTACCGTCGGTATTCCAATTAAAGCACCCTAAAGATCGATTTTACTGCTTGATTTCGCTCACTAGGTTTTAGTTGTAAGGCCTCACCCCCCTCTTCCGCTGCATCCTAAGGTTCCCCGCCCATGGGCGCTTGATACGTACTCCACGGTAGTAGCATGATTTGTTGACCAGGAATGGTTTTGGTGTTGGTAAAACTATCTGGCTGCAATTTTTAGGGATAGTATATGTAGTCATGTGCTTCCAATACCCAGTCCTTTGCTTGGCTGAAGCAATAGTATATACGTACCGGTACCTTTCAGGAGGTAACTAGAGATTTTGTAGTATTTTGTCGCATTGAATTTTGAATTTAGCTGTCTGTGCGCCGTATTGTGTAGTCATAATTATGTGAAGGCTTTTTGCTAATTACTTACATAGCGAATATTCATAGCAATTGTGTGTGCTAATCAGTGAATGAATGCCATCAAAGTGCTAAAACCCACAAGTGAGATGAATGCTGCCTTCTACCTGATAAGATTGTCGTATTACATGTATCTCTTTTTAAAATGTAGTGTTACCTGCTGGGGTGTGGGGTACACAGGTTGAAATGATGGCAGTAAGTAACACAGGCATGGCATTCACTGGCCACGTCATGGTTCAGAGCTCTTTCTTACTAACTTGCTTGTGTTCACTGTAACCTGCTGTGATCATGTCTCTGCATGATGTTTAATGTACTGCCAGTGTGTAGTCACATGCTCCCTCGCCAGCTTCCTTAGTTCCGTATGCTCCTGCTTCTTCAAAGATGCTTTATGATTAGTAGCTATGTTTGCCAATTAATGTGTGAATGAATATCATCAGTGCAAAACCCAGGGATGGTACAAGTGAAGGCTATCGACGTCAAAATTGGGGGATACAAAATGAGGTTACAAGAGACACTAGTATTGCAGTAAAACCTTTCTAAACTAAACTAAACTAGTGTGAGGTTCAGTGCTTGTGCTTGCAGTGTGAGTTGTAGGAACAGTCATTAGTAGTTACTGTATTACTTGGTGCACACGACACAGGTCAGTTCTTTCTGTGGGTCGTAGGGTGGGCAGAGAAATTCACTGCAGGTGGCCTCAGTGTGGTAAAACAGAGCAGGATTTGTGTTTGTAGCACTGCCTGGTACACTCTGTGGATCCTTGTCTATGCACTCGAACATTGATCGGCGTTGACTATTGGAAGCTGACATGAGGTAGCCAGTGTATTCGAGGGTCCAGGAGGGTGGGCACTGTGTCTTTGCAGGGATCATGAGAACTATCTCTCTGGCTGAGGTGCAACACACTGCACAGGGTGCATCATGTTGGAAGACTGACCTCAGAGGATCTGTACTTGAGGAAGTTTCATACTCGACCCCATAGACTGAACTGTAGCCCTGCACTCCAGCCCCGTACCGTAGATAGTCTGGGTTGTCTGGCATGCAGAGGTAGTTGGCTGCTCCTCCTTGAGCATTGAAATGTGTTCCTCCAGCCCTTCCTGCATAGACCAGCTCTGTTCCTGGTGTGTTGGGGCAGGTTGTTCGTCCCCAGCGAGTGTAGATCACCCCTCCACTGCTCGGGCCAGGAGGTCCAGGTGGGCCTTGGTTGCCAGAGGGTCCCCTCTCCCCATCCACCCCATCCCTGCCTGCCTGCAGGTCCTGCTTGAAAACCTTGTGATCATGGCTCTGGGTGGTTCTTTATATATCCACCCCAGGCTGAGCCCTGTACTTCATGCATACCACACTGGCTATGTTTATGATTACGGCTCGTGGGTGGCTTGAGGCCGGTGGACGTCACTGCTCTCTGAGAGCAACATGTTTACCGCGCTGACTGTTTTTGCTCAGACTAGTTTGTGGGAGATGTAGTAGCCTCTCAGAAGGTCTGTGTGGGGTATCCCTGAGGCTGTGTACTGTGTGTGCCATATTTGCATCACCCGTACTCACTGACTATGAATTCTGCCTGCTTTACAATAACTAGAAGTCTCTATAGCACAGTAAACACGATGCCATCGATAATTACGTGATCACTTCCGGTTTTGCTATACGCATACGCGATAACCCCCAGTTCTTCCATTCGCTGGAGCTCCTGCTTCACTGCCTTCAGGAGAGGGATTGCCACTCGGCGTGGAGTGGACAGCGCAAATGGTTTGGCTCCCTCCTGCAGCTCGATGGTGTATTCCCCTTGTAGTTTTCCGAGGCCGTGGAAGAGTGCTGGGAACTGGGTGGCGGGCCTTAGCTCCTGTTTATCGACTGTTGCGAGGCGAGCAACCAGACCAAGCGCTTCAATGGCTGGTCGTCCAAGCAAGGGCCTGTTTAGTCCTACAACAACGTAGACGTCTTCTTTGGCTTCGCAGGTGGCGCTCTTCAGTGTTCCTGTGAACTTTCCTAGAGCTGGGAGGGTGTGATTGTCTGGGCCCCTCAAGGTCCGATCTGACGGTGACAGGGGAGGCTGGCCAATGTCCATCCAGACCCGCTTGGAGATCACCGTCACCTCCGCTCCTGTGTCTATGTGGAGACTGACTGGCTTGCCCTGGAGTTGCAGGGTCACCTCCCAAGGATTGCGGCTCTCTTGTGCCTCTTGCTCCCCAAGCATTCCCAGGAAAGCCTCCTGCGCGCTGCGTGCTGGCCCACTGTCGGCCTGGATGCCGCCCACCTTAGCTGCTGACCTACAAACAGCCTGAAAGTGTCCGCGTTTGTTGCACTTGCGGCAGGTTGCATCCTTTGCCGGACAGTGTTGTCGATCGTGGGCAGGGTACTTGCCACACCTGGAGCAGGCAGTACTGCCACCAGGCTGAGTGTGTGTTGTGGCTCTGCTGTTCTGGCTGCCCCTTTGTTGTTTAGCCCTGTGTCCACTCCTTCCTTTGAGCACTGCGCCCACAGAAGTATCGGGTTTCGTGCTACTTCCGCCTCTGAGCAAGGGGTGCTGGAGTTTGACGGCTTCCGCCTGGCGGACCTGAGTGACAGCTTTTTCCAAGGTGAGTTCGGAATCCAGTTGGAACTTCTCAGACAATCGGGCGTTACGTATCCCAACGACGATCCGATCGCAGATCATCTCATCGTGGAGGGCCCCGTAACCGCAGTGTTCGGCAAGTGCGTAGAGGGCCGTGACGAAGGCATCTACAGGCTCTCCTTCCTCCTGCTTGCGTAGGTTAAACCTAGCACGCTCGAAGATGACGTTTCTTCGCTTCACAAAGTGCGCATCGAACTGCGCTTTCACGGAGTCGTATTCCTTCTTGTCCTCCTCGGACAGAGCAAACGAACGCAAAATGTCGTCCGCCTCGTCGCCCATCGAGTATATGAGCGTGTTCACTTGAGCTTCTTGTCCTTTCGTCTCCAATCCGGACGCCATTCTGAAGCGTTCGAAGCGGCGGATCCATTTGGTCCACTCTTCGGGATGGCTGAACGTGAAGGGCTCGGGAGCGGCAACTTCGAACGTGGCCGCTATGTGGTCCTGTCGACCGGTCTCCGTATCTCTCAGGCAATTTCGGCTTGTCAGCTAGCGTAGGGACGCTCCCACTACCGCTGCCACCATGTAGTATTGCCTAGTAGATCAGAACTCAACTCAACAGATAGACTCCATAGGACTCAGTACAACAATAGAATAGACTGAACAATAGACTGAACTCCACGTGGTACACAGTCATGATGTAATGACCTTGATACAAGATGATGTCACATCATACATAATACCACACCCAGTCCTTCACCATGTTTAGGGAAGGGCCTGAATACGAGGCTTCGCCAAAGCAATAGTATATACCTTCCGGGAGTGACTAGAGATCCTGCAGTATTTAGACTGGGCCTATCACATTGAATTTTGAATTTTGCTGTCTTTGTGCTGCATTATATAATCACATGGGAGGCTTTTTGCTAAATACTTGCATAGCTGATATTCATAGCATTTGTGTCCGCTAATCAGTGAATGAATACCATCAAAGTGCTAAACCCACAAGTGAGATGAATGCTGCCTCTCCACCTGATATATAAGATTGTCCTAGCCTCGTTCCCAGGCCTCCGCACAGCTTTTGTCGCTTGTCCTATAATGATGTTTACATGTATCTTTTTTGAAATACAGTGTTACCTTCTGTAGTGAAAGTAGCACAGGTTGGAATGATAGCAGTGAGTAACACAGGCATGGCAATCACTGGCCACATCATGGTTCAGAGCTCTTTCTTACTAACTTGCTTGTGTTCACTGTAACCTGCTGTGATTATGTCTCTAAATAGTTCTTTATATTATATCCTCTATACAACATGTAGTTGCTGATATTTTTAGTGTACTGCCAGTGTGTAGTCACATGCTCCCTCGCCAGCTTCCTTAGCTCGATTTGCTTCTGCTTCTTCAAAAATACATTATGACTAGTATTTAAGTTTGACAATTAAGATGTGAATAAATATCATCAAAGTGCCAAACCCAGGGATGGTACAAGTGAAGACTGGATACGTCAAAATTGGGGGATACAAAACAAGGTTACAAGAGATACTAGTATTGCAGTATAATCTTTCTAAACTAAACTAGTGTCGGTTCAGTAGCTTGTGCTTGCAGTGTGAGTTTGTTGGAACAGTCAGTAGCAGTTACTGTATCACTTGGTGCACACGACACAGGTCAGTTCTTTCTGTGGGTCGTAGGGTGGGCAGGGGAGTTCATCGCAAGTGGCCTCAGTGTGGTAGAACAAAACAGGATTCGTGTTTGCAGCACTGCCTGGTACACCCTCTGCATCTTTGTCTAAGCACTCGAACATTGATCGGTGATGACCTTTGTTTGCTGACATGAGGTAGCCAGTGTACTCACGAGTCCAGGAGGGTGGACACTGGGTCTTTGCAGGGATCATGAGAACTGTCACTCTGGCTGAGGCAAGACACACTACACAAGGTACATCATGTTGGTAGACTGACCTCAGAGGATCTGCACTTGAGAAAGTTTCGTACTCAGCCCCACGGACTGGACTGTAGCCCTGCACTCCAGCCCCGTATAGTAGATAGTCTGGATTTTCTGGCATGCAGAGGTGGTTGGCTGCTCCTCCTTGAGTGTTGTAATGTGTTCCTCCAGCCCTTCCTGCATAGACCAGCTCTGTTCCTGTTGTGTTGGGGCAGGTTGTTCGTCCCCAGCGAGTGTAGACCACCCCTCCACCGCTTGGGCCAGGAGGTCCAGGTGGACCTTGGTCACCAGAGGGTCCTCTCTCCCCATCTACCCCATTCCTGCCTGCAGGTCCAATGGGTCCAGGTGGGCCTTGGTTACCATCAAGTCCAGGTGGGCCTTGGTCACCAGAGGGTCCCCTCTCCCCATCCACCCCATCCCTGCCTGCAGGTCCAGGTGGGCCTTGGTTGCCAGAGGGTCCCCTCTCCCCATCCACCCCATCCCTGCCTGCAGGTCCAGTTGGTCCAGGTGGACCTGGCAGCCCATCACGACCGTCACGACCTTCCTTGCCATCTTGCCCGTTTTGTCCTCGCAGTAACTCAATAAGAGGGTTAAAATCAAAGCGGTCAGTTTCCTCGTGTGTGTTCCTCTTGGTGAGTGCTGCCACTCCACCTGATGTGATTGAGGAACAATAAACTCATTTAGCTATCTCCAATTTAATTTCATACCTTCTGTAGTGGAGGCTGCACAGATGAGGATGATGGTAGTAAGCAACACTGGTACAGCATTCACTCGCCACATCATGGTTCAGAGCTTTGTGTATTACGTACTCGAAGCTACTCGCTTGAAAACCTTGTGATCATGGCTCTGGGTGGTTCTTTATATATCCACCCCTGGCTGAGCCCTATACTTCATGCATACCACACTGGCTATGTTTATGATTACGGCTCGTGGGTGGCTTGAGGCTGGTGGACGTCACTGCTCTCTGAGAGCAACATGTTTACCGAGCTGACTGTTTTTGCTCAGACTAGTTTGTGGGAGATGTAGTAGCCTCTCAGAAGGTCTGTGTGGAGTATCCCTGAGGCTGTGTACTGTGTGTGCCATATTTGCATCACCCGTACTCACTGACTATGAATTGTGGCCACCTTACAATAACTAGACATCTCTAGCAGACGCATACCCCACACTACTTTTTTTGGACTCTAGACTTGCCTTGTCTGGTGGAGCAGCCGGCTCTGTAGAGCGTAAAAGAGTCGTATACCACGTGCTCGTGTAATAGCGCCGCATTCAAGCTGTGGGCATGTGCCGTATTAATGCCACAGACACTTCTCTATGTATACTCTAGCGAGAACCTGTGTCCTGAGACCGTTTATGCCTGCCCTTTGTCGTATTCAAGTTCTTTAACCTAACTGTGTTAAATAAGAAAGAGCTGGATATGCGGAAAGTAGAAACCACTTTGGTCACTATCAGGTACACATGTCAAGATTTCAATAGCAATGGTTTAACCCTGCAAATCACAGGAATACAAAATTTTCATTGGACAGACAGACGATAGACAGACAGAACTAATTGCTTATAGCCTATTTAGAGCCAGCTGCTCCACTGGGCCAGGCAAGCCTGGCGTTCAGAGTCCAGGGTCCTGTATGTAAATTATGTAGCGCGGGGTTTGTCTCTACTAGAGATTTGTAGTTCTGACTATAGTTCATGAGGTTGTGTATAGTAACTTTATGTACATTACACTTGCTTGTGTTTCGTGGGTGGTTTGAGCAACATGTTTACTACTGTACAAACTGTTTTTATTCTGACTAGTTTTTGGGAGACACAGTAGCTAACCTCCCAGAAGGTTTGATATTTGTGTGTGTGGGGTAATACTGTGTATGTATAGTGTACCTATGATAGCTATTTCTGTAGTTTACATAACCTGCACTCACTGACAGTGAATTCTGGCCACTTTGCAGTTATGATGATGGATACATCAACCCATCTTTGCACTCTGATCTGGCTGACATTTGATCCCATTCCCTTGCTATTGCCAGTAGTAGCACGCTTTGATGGACAGTAATGGCTTTGGCAGGGCCATAGGAATTATTTTACTTTAGTCAGGCTTGCAGGGCACTCCGTAAGAATGCAAGCGAAGCATGCCCGCATGATTTCAGGTGTTTTGAGATCATCGACAATCTTGGGATGAAATATCATGTGTTGGACCACCTACTTCCAAGCCTAACCTTTATGCTTGAAGCCTAGCTTTAAAGGCATGGCTCCGCTTCGCTCTAAGACTGTGTACGCATTGTATTGTCGCCAGAGGATGCACGTAAGTGCATATATTGTGTGTGGTAATCGTGTTCAATCCAAACTGTCACTGAACGCTTTCAAAACTGCTCAGCAAGGAAGTGCTACTCAGCCTTGTTGGTGGTATAGCCAGCTGCTTAATTTACTGCACGCCAGGCTTACGTCACGCATGTAATGCCCGCTTGTCTGTGCCGGGGGACTTTTTTGTCAGTGTGCCGAGCTTTGGTCCGACAGCTGCCGCACCTGCCATACCTGTTCCCATGGCCTTGTTTGGTGTTACTTATCTCATCTGGCTGCCATGTTTATGCAATAGTAGTGCCCTGTACTCGCAAAAATAACAAAAGAAATCTTTTTTATTTTCACGAGTGCGGGGAAGACCTGGGTTTGAAGCTACCAAAACCACTGGATGGTATAGTGAAAATTGGCATTCACTGGTCATGTCATGATCCAGTGCTCTGTATCGAAGCTACTAAACCTTGCGATCATGACCCTGAGCAGTTCTTAATATACTCCCTGCCCTATACAGTAATTACACTGGCTATGTTTATGATTACGGCTTGTGGGTGGCTTGAGGCTGGTAGACGTCACTGCTCTCTGAGAGCAACATGTTTACCGTGGAAACTGTTTTTATTCTGACGTAGTATACCCTCCCTGGAGATTTCATATTTTTGTGTGGGGTATTCCTGAGGCTGTGCTCACGTCATACCTATTTTCCATATTTGACTCACCCCTACTCACTCACTATGAATTCTGGGCACTTTGCAATAACAATGATGGATAAGTCCGGCCACCTTTGCACTGTGATCTGGCCAAAATATTCGACATAGGTGTTCCCTCACCCTTGCTATAGCCTGTAGTAGCATGGTTTAATAACTTTTGGTAAAATGATCTGAACGGTTCTTTATATACCTTTTATACAGCATGTAGTTGCTGTTATGTTTAGTGCGCTACCAGTGTGTAGTGCTTCTTCATCAGCTTCCTTAGCCCATATACTCCTGCTTCTTCAAAGATACTTATAATCATGTTTGTAAGTGAAAATCATCAAAGTGCAAAACACATGGATAATATTAGTGAAATGTTTGGAGGGCTGGCTACGTGAAATTTGGGGGATACAAAACAAAGACACTATAAGTATTGCACAAAGTTTTTATGAACTGAGCTAGCATGTGGTTCAGTAGTTGTGAGAGTGATAGTGAGAGTTGTGGAACAGTCAGTAGAGGTTACTGTATCACTTGGTGCACACGACACAGGTCAGTTCTTTCTGTGGATCGTAGGGTGGGCAGAGGAGTTCATCACAGGTAGCCTCAGTGTGCCAGAGTGTAGCAGGATTTGTGTTTGCAGCACTGCCTGGTACAGTCTCTGGATCTTTGTCTACGCACTCAAACATTGATCGGTGATGGTTTGCATGTACACGCTCTGCCATAAGGTAGCCAGTGTACTCGAGGGTCCAGGAGGGTGGACACTGGGTCTTTGCAGGGATCATGAGAACTACCACTCTGACTGAGGTGCAACACACCACACAGGGTGCATCATGTTGGAAGACTGACCTCAGAGGATCTGTACTTGAAGCAGTTTCATACTCGACCCCATAAACTGGACTGTAGCCCTGCACTCCAGCCCCGTACCGTAGATAGTCTGGGTTGTCTGGCATGCAGAGGTAGTTGGCTGCTCCTCCTTGAGCGTTGAAATGTGTTCCTCCAGCCCTTCCTGCGTAGACCAGCTCTGTTCCTGGTGTGTTGGGGCAGGTTGTTCGTCCCCAGCGAGTGTAGACAACCCCTCTACTGCTTGGGCCAGGAAGTCCAGGTGGGCCTTGGTTGCCATCAAGTCCAGGTGGGCCTTGGTTGCCAGAGGGTCCCCTCTCCCCATCCACCCCATCCCTGCCTGCAGGTCCAGTGGGTCCAGGTGGACCTGGCAGCCCATCACGACCGTCACGACCTTCCTTGCCATCTTGCCCGTTTTGTCCTCGCAGTAACTCAATAAGAGGGTTGAAGTCAAAGCGGTCAGTTTCCTCGTGTGAGTTCCTCTTGGTGAGTGCTGCCACTCCACCTGATGTGATTGAGGAACATTAAACTCATTTAGCTATCTCCAATTTAATTTCCTACCTTCTGTAGTGGAGGCTGCACAGATGAGGATGATGGCAGTAAGCAACACTGGTACAGCATTCACTCGCCACATCATGGTTCAGAGCTTTGTGTATTACGTACTCGAAGTTACTCGCTTGAAAACTTTGGGATCATGGCTCTGGGTGGTTCTTTATATATCCACCCCAGGCTGAGCTCTATACTTCATGCATACCACACTAGCTATGTTTATGATTACGGCTCGTGGGTGGCTTGAGGCTGGTGGACGTCACTGCTCTCTGAGAGCAACATGTTTACCTCGCTGACTAACATCTCAGATGGTTCAATAGTTTTGTGTGGAGTATCCCTGAGGCTGTGTACTTTGTGTGCCATAATTTCATTACCCGTACTCACTGGGTATGAATTTTGGCCACTTTACGATAGCTAGAAGTCTCTAGCAGACACATACCTTTTTGCACTCTAGACTTGCCTTGTCTGGTGGAGTAGCCGGCTCTGTAAAGCGTAAAAGAGTCGTATACCATGTACTCGTGTAATAGCGCCGCATTCAAGCTGTGGGCATGTGCCGTATTAAAGACACAGACACTTCTCTACGTATACTCTAATATGAACCCGTGTCCTGAGACCGTGTATGCCTGCCCTCTGTCTTATTCAAGTTCTTGAACCTTACTGTGTTAAATTGGAAGAGCTGGATATGTGGAGAGTAGAAACCACTTTGATCACTATCAGGTACACATGTCAAGATTTCAATAGCAATGGTTTAACCCTGCAAATCACAGGAATACAAAATTTTCATTGGACAGACAGACGATAGACAGACAGAACTAATTGTTTATAGCCTATTCAGAGCCAGCTGCTCCACTGGGCCAGGCAAGTCTGCCATTCAGAGTTCAGGGTCCTGTATGTAAATTATGTAGCGTGGGGTTTGTCTCTACTAGAGACTTCTAGTTCTGACTATAGTTCGTGAGGTTGTGTATAGTAACTTTATGTACATTACACTTGCTTGTGTTTTGTGGGTGGCTTGAGGCTGGTAGACGTCACTGCTTTCCGCTAGCCGTGTGTTTACTACTGTACAAACTGTTTTTATTCTGACTAGTTTTTGGGAGACACAGTAGCTAACCTCCCAGAAGGTTTAATATTTGTGTGTGTGGGGTAATACTGTGTATGTATTATGTACCTATGATAGCTATTTCTGTAGTTTACATAACCTGCACTCACTGACAGTGAATTCTGGCCACTTTGCAGTTATGATGATGGATACATCAGGCCACCTCAGCACTCTGATCTGGCTGACATTTGATCCCATGCCCTTGCTGTTGCCTGTAGTAGCACGTTTTGTTGGACAGTAATGGCTTTGGCAGGGCCATAGGAATTATTTTACTTTAGTCAGGCTTGCAGGGCACTCCGTAAGAATGCAAGCGAAGCATGCCCGCTAGGGGATCCGAGGGCATGATTTCAGAAGTTTTGACAATCTTGGGATGAAATATCATGCGTTGGACCACCTACTTCCAAGCCTAGCCTTTATGCTTGAAGCCTAGCTTTAAAGGCATAGCTCCGCTTTACTCTAAGACTGTGTACGCATTGTAACGTCACCAGAAGATGCATGTATTGTGTGTGGTAATCGTGTTCAATCCAAACTGTCACTTTGGAAAGCTGAACGCTTTCAAAACTGCTTGGCAAGGAAGTGCTACTCAGCCATGTTGACGGTACAGCCAGCTGCTTAATTTACTGCACGCCAGGCTTACATCAGGCGTGTGATGCCCGCTTGTCTGTGCCGGGGGACTTTTTTGTCAGTGTGCCGAGCTTTGATCCGACAGCTGCCGCACCTGCCATACCTGTTCCCATGGCCCTGTCGGGTGTTACTTATCTCATCTGGCTGCCATGTTTATGCTATAGTAATCATGTGCTCCCTCGTACCCAAGCCTTTGCCATGTTTAGGGAAGGGTTAGGGTTGAGGTTAGGGCCTTCCTCATACTCGTAAAAGTAAGAAGATAAGTACCAGCCTTCCCTGTACTCGCAAAAATACAAAAAGAAATCTGTTTCTTTTTATTTTCACGAGTGCGGGGAAGACCTCGGTTTGAAGCTACCAAAACCACTGGATGGTATAGTAAAATTTGGCATTCGCTGGTCATGTCATGATCCAGTGCTCTGAATCGAAGCTACTAAACCTTGCGATCATGACCCTGAGCAGTTCTTAATATACTCCCTGCCCTATACAGTAATTACACTGGCTATGTTTATGATTACGGCTTGTGGGTGGGTGGCTTGAGGCTGGTGGACGTCACTGCTCTCTGAGAGCAACATGTTTACCGTGGAGACTGTTTTCATTCTGATGTAGTATACCCTCCCTGGAGATTTCATATTTTTGTGTGGGGTATTCCTGAGGCTGTGCTCACGTCATATCATATTTGACTCACCCCTACTCACTGACTATGAATCCTGGGCACTTTGCAATAACAATGATGGATACATCCGGCCACCTTTGCACTGTGATCTGGCTGAAATATTCGACATAGGTGTTCCCTCACCCTTGCTATAGCCTGTTGTAGCATGGTTTGATGACTTTTGGTGAAATGATCTGGCAGCCATGTTTATATTATAGCAGTCATGTACTCCCTCATACCCAATCGTTCACCACATTTAGGAAAGGGCCAAAATACAAGCCTTCGCTAAAGCGACAGTATATATCTTTCGTGAATAACTAGAGATTCTGTGGTATTATAGACTTTGGCTGTCACATTTAATTTAGCTGTCTGTGTGCTGCATTGTGTAGTCACAGAAGTTGGAAAAACCATGACGACACACATATTATGTCACATTACCATCATGTCAACATAATTGCATTCTTTACATTTCACGCATGATTAAATTCCGTATACTAGTACGTGTACGTAAACTGCAAGCAGCATGGCTAACTCAGTTTCATGATCTAGGGGCTCCTGCAGCACTTTGGAAGAATCTCTATTACTTGGAAAAGGTGGTTAGAGTTTGTTTCTCAGTGTTTCCCAATATACTAAGCTAGCCCTCTGGAGGGCTAGTAACGCGACATAGGCCACGGTCCATTCAGTATCAGTAAGCAGGTACATACATAACGGTCAATTCCAGCCCTCAGTAGTGTTCTTCTGTACAGATTCCTGTCTGGAATACTTATGCAGTTGATGTAAGTGATGCCTACTAGGATATAGCACAATCTAGGTGTACAATGCTAGTGTAAAGTAAGCTAACAATAATAGCCTTTCAGCTACCATTATTCTTTCCCAGATTTCTTTTGAAAAACTCTTGGGCGCAGTGGGACGCTGTCAGTTTTCTTGAACTAAGCCCACCAGTGCTACCACTTCAGTACTTGAACCATCTATGAAATAGTTATGCTTATTAAACAGCAGAGAGGCTGAAAATCTCTATGGCCATTGCTATACTTAAGTGACATCATTTCATTGGTCAAATGCTATTTTCGATATGCACATGGGTCTTGTCTGACTTCCTCTGGTGTAGTCACATGTGAGAACACTTTCTGCTAATTACTCGCATGGCGGATATTCATAGACTTGTGTCTGCTAATCGTGAATGAATGCCATCACAAACCACAAGTGAGATGGATGCTGTCTCTCCACCTGATAAGATTGTAGATTCATTTGACTACATGTATCTTTTAAAATGTAGTGTTACCTGCTGTAGTGCAGGCTGCACAGGCTGGAATGATGGCAGTAAGTAGCACAGGCATGGCATTCACTGGCCACGTCATGGTTCACAGCTCTTTCTTACTAACTTGCTCGTTTTCACTATAACCTGCTGTGATCATGTCTCTGATGTTTAGTGTACTGGCAGTGAGTAATCACATGCTCCCTCGCCAGCTTCCTTAGCTCAATTTGGTCCTGCTTCTTCAAAGATACTTTATGACTAGTAATTGTGACCGGATTTGCGAAAAGGGACCACATAGCGCAAATATTGATTTTGAGTTCTTACCTTCTGATGGGGTTATTTTTGAAATTTGGTGGCGATCGGACGCTCGGTTCCCGAGATACAACCTGAAACGCTAACTCATGACGAAAACTTACGTGTCGCGTAATCGTAGTGTTTTGACGTTGCTACGGTATACCGTACTTCCACATACTATCCGTATCATGAACGCGTTTTGTACGTAGCTTCATCGACCTAGCCGCCTTACCTATGGCAAACGGAGACTCTAGTCTCGATACCAGCCCTAATCAGGCGATCACCGACCTGATTAGGGCTGGTATCGAGACTACGGAGACTTTGGTAAGTTGAAGAGAGAGGAGAGAGATGAATGAAGCTAGCAGACTGTGTAAAAAGATACCACTTGCTGTAACAGCGTCTTGTACACCCATAGCAACGTGTACCGTATACTAACTTACGACGATAATACGGCCGTAAGTTGGGCTTTTAGCGCCTTGATGGCAGTAGAGCCAGGCTTCATGCTTCAATTACTTGTAGCCTAAGGTCCTGCGGACCCATTCATGCTATAATCGTACTTTGGCTGAAAACTTACCTTGGTCAAAATGCTTTATAACTCGAAATCAATATTTGCGCTATGTGGTCCCTTTTTGCAAATCCGGTCACAATTATGTTTGCCAATTTAGATGTGAATAATATCATCAAAGTGCAAAACCCATAGAAGGTACAAGTGAAGGCTGGCTACGTCAAAATTGGGGGATACAAAACAAGGTTACAAGAGATACTAGTATTGCAGAGCTAGTGTGTGGTTCAGTAGCTTATGCTTGCAGTGTGAGTTTGTGGGAACAGTCAGTAGCAGTTACTGTATCACTTGGTGCACACGACACAGGTCAGTTCTTTCTCTCGGTCGTAGGGTGGGCAGGGGAATTCATCGCAGGTGGCTTCAGTGTGGTAAAACAGAGCTGAATTTGTGTATGCAGGAATGTCTGGTATACTCTCTGGATCTTTGTCTACGCACTCGAACATTGATCGGCGATGACCTTTGTGTGCTGACATGAGGTAGCCAGTGTACTCGAGGGTCCAGGAGGGTGGACACTGGGTCTTTGCAGGGATCATGAGAACTGCCACTCTGGCTGAGGTGACGCACATGGCACAAGGTACCCCATGGCTACTAACAGAGCTTAGTGGGCGACGGTTTGCCTGGTACTTAACCCCAAGAACTTGACTCTCGCCCTGCACCCCAGCGTGGTACTGTAGATAGTCTGGGTTTTCTGGCAGGCAGAGGTAGTTGGCTGCTCCTCCTTGAGTGTTGTGATGTGCTCCTCCAGCCTTTCCTGCATAGACCAGCTCTGTTCCTGTTGTGTTGGGGCAGGTTGTTCGTCCCCAGCGAGTGTAGACCACTCCTCCACCGTTTGGGCCAGGAGGTCCAGGTGGGCCTTGGTCACCAGAGGGTCCCCTCTCCCCATCCACCCCATCCCTGCCTGCAGGTCCAGTGGGTCCAGGTGGACCTGGCAGCCCATCACGACCGTCACGACCTTCCTTGCCATCTTGCCCGTTTTGTCCTCGCAGTAAATCAATAAGAGGGTTGAAGTCACAGCGGTCAGTTTCCTCGTGTGTGTTCCTCTTGGTGAGTGCTGCCACCCCACCTGATGTGATTGAGGAACAATAAACTCATTTAGCTCTCTGCAATTTAATTACATACCTTCTGTAGTGGAGGCTGCACAGATGAGGATGATGGTAGTAAGCAACACTGGTACAGCATTCACTCGCCACATCATGGTACAGAGCTTTTTATGTATTATTCAAAGCTACTCGCTTGACAACTTTGGGATCATGGCTCTGGGTGGTTCTTTATATATCCACCCCAGGCTGAGCTCTATACTTCATGCATACCACACTGGCTATGTTTATGATTACGGCTCGTGGGTGGCTTGAGGCTGGTGGACGTCACTGCTCTCTGAGAGCAACATGTTTACCGAGCTGACTGTTTTTGCTCAGACTAGTTTGTGGGAGATGTAGTAACGTCTCGGAAGGTTTAATATTTCTGTGTGGGGTGGCCCTGAGACTGTGTACTGTGTGTGCCATATATGCATTACCCATACTCACTGTCAATGAAGTCTGGCCACTTTATAATAATGATGATGGATATGTCAGGCCACCTTTTGTACTTTGCTCTGGCTGATATAATTCGACATATCAATAGTTTAATGGTGTTCCCATGCCTTTGCTATTGCCTGGAGTATCATGCTTTGATAACCAGGAATGGTTTTGTTGTTTCTACCAGTGGCTGCCGTGTTTACATTATAGTAGTCATGTGTTCCCTCATACCCAGTCCTTCGCCAAGTTAGGGAAGGGCCTGAGTACGAGGCTTGGCTAAAGCAATAGTATATACTTTCCGGGCGTAACTAGAAATTTTGTAGTATTTAGACTAAGGCTGTCACGTTCATTTTAGCTGTCTGTGTGCTGCATTGTGTAGTCACGTGTGTCCTTTCTCGCTCCACTATCTCATTATGCTCATGCTTCCTCAGAACGCTTTCAGCTACATGTAATTACTTGCATGGCCAATATTCATAGTAATTGTGTCTACTAATCAGTGAATGAATACCATCAAAGTGCTAAACCCACAAGTGAGACAGACAAAGGCTACCTATATAAGTGAAGGGCTTGGAAGGCTAGATATACATACACATGCCAATCCT
>CBDBCZ010000011.1:582500-612500 GCA_965203295.1 Nitrospirales bacterium
TTCCGAGACTGCCGAGAGGGGGATCGACTCCCAGGCTCTTCTTGGCGAGGCCCGAATGGCTCTGGCGGCTATTGCGCTGCAGAAGCAGGACACCGGCAGAGCTCTCAGTCTCTATTCCAGGATAAAGACGCCCCATGCGGCATGGAATGAGTCCCAGGTTGGTGGCTTGAGTGGAAGTGTTTAGTGGATGAAAGTTTGCATGCATGACGTTAGAACAAGCCTGGTGAATTGCCTGGTCATTTTGAGCCTATGGAATAGAGGGTATGTAGCTGGTCGCTTATCAGCTAGCATTAGACTTCATATAATCCAATTTGTGATATAAGCATTCCTGACTGTGTACTATCCGTAAGAACATTATGTGTCTGTTGTGGTGTGTGTGCATGCTTTGATAGGTCTCCTCTATAATCCTGTCCTTTCGTCCCTGACTCCACCCTTTCCTCCTTGACTCCACCCTCTCCTCCCTGACTCCACCCCTTCCTCCCTGACTCCACCCTCTCCTCCCTGACTCCACCCCTTCCTCCCTGACTCCACCCTCTCCTTCCTGACTCCACCCCTTCTTTCCTGACTCCACCCTCTCCTCCCTGACTCCACCCCTTCCTCCCTGACTCCACCCTCTCCTTCCTGACTCCACCCCTTCCTCCCTGACTCCACCCTCTCCTTCCTGACTCCACCCTCTCCTCCCTGACTCCACCCCTTCCTCCCTGACTCCACCCCTTCCTCCCTGACTCCACCCTCTCCTCCCTGACTCCACCCCTTCCTCCCTGACTCCACCCTCTTCTCCCTGATTCCACGCCTTCCTCCCTGCTCCACCTTCTTCCCCTAGATCTACCTCTTCCTAGCAGAGCAGGAGGGGGGCCGAGAAAGCCCCAGGGACACCGTGACCCGGCTCTCAAATCTGGAGAAGGCCTCACGATCCCTAGCCATCGCCATCTCCAGACTCAGCCCATCAGAGAGCCCAGTAGGTCCATCTTAGCATAGCCACATCAGAATGTCATTTGTAAGCTCAGATCAGAATCCTTGACTGAAATGTAACTTACGAAAAACTTTAGCCTTAGGCTCATTCCCGGGCCTTTTTTGCTTCTGGCATGGATGCAAGACTGGGGGAATGCCAGGGAACATTAACTGTTATGTAGATGTAATTAGAGATGTTTTTCTACTGTTACATTACTCTTATTCTTGGCTTTGAGATATTTCTATACCGCAGTACTATCTCTGATTCTCACTCAGTGGAAGGATTTTGATCTAAACCACATATTGTAACACATATATATATTCCATGCCAGATGTTGTGTAGTGGTAGCTACGAGGATATTTTTTCTGTAGATGCTGAGGGAGAAACTGACCAATCAGCAGAAGGAAGTTCAGCAATTGATTGATGGTGCTAAGAAGACTTCAGGTAGTGTGTGTGTGTGTGTGAGTGAGTGAGTGAGTGAGAGAGAGGAGGGGGGACTATAGTAAGTAGCATAAGGTTAATGTGGCACAAAATTTCCCATGGGACTCCCTAAATGAACTGTGTGCCTGTATGTGTAAGTGTGGTAAACACACGCGTGTGACAGTTGTGTGTGCATGTATTAATATATATATGAAGCCAATACCAACTACTTAAATTTGTGTACAGAATTTATGTGCTTGTCTTACCCATTCTGAACAGTAGCCTGGGTTCATAACAATGGTAACTTTGTTAACTTAGGATGCATCTCTCCCCTAGTGGCATGCTCCCTTCGATTTGACTCATTGACAGAAAGTAGTCCACCAGCTCCCGAACCACCCTCCACACCAACTGGAGAAAAAACGTCTCCTGGTTCACAGAAGGTACGGTTCTCAGTATAGTATGTACTGGATCACCACGTACGTATATAAGAAGTATGTCCATGAATACATGACTAAAAGCACGACTATAGATACGAACTGAGCTCGAAGGATACCAATGTTTCCCTATCCCTCCCTTATCCCTCCCTCAGGAGACTCCTGCGGTCCCCACTAGACGTAAGACCCCAAGCGATAGCCCAGGAGAGGCTCCAGAGAAGAAGGGAGAGCAAGCAGAGCAGATTGCAGCACTAGCAGCACAGCTACAGCAGCTACAAGTGTGTTATTGCATGTACGTGTGTGTGTGTGTGTGTGTGTGAGAGAGAGAGAGAGAGAGAGAGAGAGAGAGAGAGAGAGAGAGAGAGAGAGAGAGAGAGAGAGAGAGAGAGAGAGAGAGAGAGAGAGAGAGAGAGAGAGAGAGAGAGAGAGAGAGAGAGAGAGAGAGAGAGAGAGAGAGAGAGAGAGAGAGAGAGAGACTGTTGTACAGTGGGAAGGTCTTTCAAGAAACATGCCACTTGACTTCAAGTTGCTTCTACTGTAGTTTATAGTCCTCGTATAAACACATCATGATTTGACTTTTCTAGGGTGAGATGGAAGAGCTAAAGAAGAGTCATTCGAGGCTATCTACTCCTCCCTCGCGGGCCAAGGCCCTAGCCGAACTCCCCATACTGTCTCCTCCTCCTGTAGCAGCGATGCCTCCGTCTCCCAAAGTATCACCTAAACCATCACCTAGCTACTCAGCTTCTCCCTCGTACATCACTACTCAGAGCCCTGCTACTTCAAAGCTGTTACCGTCACAACACTCGACTCCCATTTTGAAGCAAGATCTTGCCTTACAAGCATCACCAGTTGGAATAACACAACCTGTGATCCCACAGTCAGGTACTGCGTGGGGTATGAGTCCGTCTACAGGCTTTAGTCCACTGTTCCAAAGTCAGCAGAAAACTGGACAGTTTCTGGTATCAGCTCAACCTGAGTACAGAGCCCAGCAGTTTCCCTTAGCAATGCCAGTGCCAATACCACAACAAACGACTCCTCCGCTGTTTCAGGGCTCTTTTTCCCCGCAGTTTCACCTTGGGGCTGTAAATTCCCTCAGTGCATCACCTCAGCAACCTCTTCGGCATTACCCCTCACCCCTCGCAACAACAGTAGCCTCTCAGCCTGGCCTGAGTACCTTTTCTGCTCATTTTCAGCTCGGTGGAACCACAAAGCCTGTTTTCCCTCAAATACAGCCACGCCCACCACTTCCTGCTGGCACTTCGCCAACTGTGTCTTTTCAAAGTGTCGCTAGTGCTTCCAATAGCTTCCAGCAACCTTTCACTTTCAGTTCTTTCACTCAAGGCTCCACCCCTTTGTTTAAGTTTCAACCTCAAACTCAAGGTGGCATTGGTGCTTCAGTTATTCCCTCATCTTCTGCAGTCCCTCCTCTATCCCACTTCCAACAAACTCAGCCCAGCATGCCGCCTTTGCTTAGTACATCAAGCCCAACGTACAGCCCATCGAGTCCAGCCTATGCAGTGAATACCACTCCAGTAAGTGCTACTGTAGAAGATGGAAAAAATGCACAAAGTATGGCACTTCCTGCTTTCTCATTTTCAGCTAGTTCTGCAGCCACTGCTGTAGCAGATACTACTAGTGGTATGACAGGCTTTCCATTGCTTTCATCACTACTGTCACCAGCAAGCAGTGCTTCCAGTGCTCTTCACTCTACTCCGAGCTTGCAATTGCAGTCTCCGGCTGGCTTACAGCCAGCTAGTAGCCAGCCCTTCACCTTCAAGCCATCGGCCGCTGCTGGAGACACAGGTCTGAGTGGTCTCGGAAAGTCACTCTTTGCGTCATCAACTGCCTCACCCACACTTGGTGCTCTAGGGCAGTCATACGTTGAAGAGGGTGATGGTGATGGAGAGGAGGAGGAAAGCAGGCATGACACGTCCTTAGACACAAGCGGTGGTCCCGATTTTGCCATTGTGTCTCTGCCGAAGCTGGAAGAGATTAAAAGTGGCGAAGAAGACGAAGACACGCTCTTCAGTCACAGAGCCAAACTCTTCAGATTTGAGATGAAGTCGAAGGAGTGGAAAGAGCGAGGTGTCGGCGACATGAAAGTTCTCAGACACACGGCAACCGGTAAAGTGAGGCTGTTGATGAGAAGGGATCAGGTTTTGAAGATCTGCTGCAATCATCGCATCACCAGTGAGTTGAAACTCACTCCCATGGCAGGTCCAGCTAGCAGTAAATCCTGGACCTGGTACACTTCCTGTGACATTGCTGATGGGGTACCGAAACCAGAAAAACTTGCCATCAAGTTCAAGTTCCCTGAGACAGCTCAAGAATTCAAATCCGTTCTTGATAAGTGCATCGAAGAAACTCTTGTTCCAGAACACAGTCCTGCAGCCTCACCTTCTACAGATAGTACCTCCACTGCTGTGCCAGATGCCGGATCTCTAGCCACGAAGTTTGCCCCTCCTCCTGGAGGCTGGATCTGCGAGATTTGCTACGTTCAGAATAACGCCTCTGCTCTGAAATGTGCAGCATGCCTTAATCCTAAACCAGGTCAGGTCACTCCACCTGCCCAGTCCAATAAAGGACTACCTCTTTCCATCTTCTCTAAATTTGCCCTACCTGGTTCCTGGACTTGTGAAATGTGCTACATTCAAAACCAGCCTGAGGCCGAGAAGTGCGTTGCTTGTGGCGGTAGAAATCCTGCCATGACGTCATCTGCTAGCACACCTAGTCCAGTTGCCAAGCCCTCCTTACCTCTAACCACAGGCCCATTGCAGACTCTACCATTTGCAAGTGGAGGTGGGATGCAGATTCCAGCTTTATCGACATTCAGCTTACAGCCATTAAGTTCTCAACTGCAGCCAACCACTGATGCTTCTCAGCCACCGGTAGCTGGCGGAATCAGAATGGACGCCTTGAATCTTACCTCTTTGCGACAGCTAGCCCCTAGCAGTCAGGCTAGTAATGAGGCTGAAACCACAACGAAGAGCGAGCCCAGTGGAGGGATTAAGATTGAAGGTTTTAAGTTACCATCAGCTCTTCCTCCTTCAGGGGGGAAAACCAAATTCCAACCCATCTCCCTCACTGGTCTTAAGTTTCCAGGATTTACTCCCACTGCTAGTGCCACTGCTCCCACTGCTAGTGCCAGTGAGGAGCAAGCCACTGAAATTGAAGACGAGCACAAGCTTTTGGAATTTGAGCCCGATGTCTACTTTAAGCCGGTTGTTAAGCTGTCCGAGTCTGTGGACGTAAAATCAGGAGAGGAAGAGGAAGAGGTGCTGTTCTCCCATCGAGCCAAACTCTACAGGTTTGATGAAGCATCTAAACAGTGGAAGGAGAGAGGCACGGGGAACGTGAAGATCCTCGAGCACCAAACGACAGGTAAAATCCGACTGCTTATGCGAAGGGATCAAGTGCTTAAGATCTGCTGCAACCACTACATTACTGCCGGAATGTCACTCAATCCTCAGAGCGGTAGTGACACATCGTGGAACTGGTACACATCCTGTGATTTTGCTGACGAACAAGCAAAACCGGAGAAGCTAGCCATTAGATTTAAGACTTCAGATACAGCACAACAGTTCAAAGTCACCTTTGATGAATGCGTACAGAAAGTGTCTGTCTCTCAGAAAAAGACAGTTCCAAGTGGAAGTAGCCCTCAACCAACATCACTGCCCACTCAATCCCTTTTTTCCAAGCTTGCCCCGGCACCAGGCTCCTGGACTTGTGATGGCTGCTACGTCACCAACAAACCAGAGAGTAGCAAGTGTGTAGCATGTGGAACTATCAGACCCATCGCTAGCATGCAATCTTCCACAGTCCCAGGCTCTTGGAGTTGCGATGACTGCTACGTCTCCAACAAGCCAGAAAGCGGGAAATGTGTGGCCTGCGGAGCTATCAGACCAGCTACAGAAACCTCGCCTTCTGCCACAGCACTTATGGAGAGCATTGAAAGATACCCTCAAGAGTCTGATGAAGACAGTGTTGTTGTAACAGAGATAGATATGCCTTCCCCGGAAAAAATACAACTAGCCGAGAAATACATGCTACCGCCAACCTTCTACAACTATGAGAACAAGGCCCCCTGTCCTGGCTGTAGAGGGTGCACTGATGAAGATGGAAACCCATTGCACCCACTGAATGAAAGCTCCAGCATACATGTAGAGACAAAGAAAGAGACTACAGATGCGCAGTCCGAACAGGAGGATGAAAAACAAGCAGGGGGATCTGGTGAAGCTGTCAAGGAAGAGCCTCAACAACAACCTGCTTCGCCGAAAGCTGTTCCTAACGACAGTAAAGGATTTGGAGGGTTCTGTTCTTCGAGCTCTGGGTTTTCATTTGCCGATCTTGCAGCATCAAGCAGTGGTGACTCCACTTCCTTATTCGGTCAGACGGGAAACAAATCACCGGGGTTTGCCAGGGCGGGTGAAGTCATGTTTGCATCACCGACCCAAAGGGAAGACTACAACCCAGAAGCTGAAGCTAATGTCCACTTTAAACCGCTGGTTGACCTCCCAGAGGTTGCGGTAAAGACTGGGGAGGAAGAGGAGGAGGCTGTCTTCTCCCACCGTGCCAAGCTGTTTCGATTTGACAACAAAATCAACCAGTGGAAGGAGAGGGGAGTGGGTGATATGAAGCTGCTCAGGAATAAATCTACGAACAAGACCCGTGTGATAATGCGACGAGACCAGGTGCTCAAGATCTGCTGCAACCACACCATTACTGCTGAGATGAACCTCGTGCCGAACGCCGGAAGTGACAAATCTTGGATGTGGTATACGCACTGTGACTTTGCAGATGAGGTGGCCAAGCCAGAGAAACTTGCAGTCAGGTTCAAGCATGCTGAAACAGCTCAACAATTTAAGAAAGTGTTTGACAATTGTGTGGGTTTGGCTGCACACCCACACCCACAGCCTCTACAAGCTGCGAGTGTGGAGAAAGACAGTCCAGCTCAGGAGACATCAGCTCAAGAAGAAGAGGTTGAGGAGAGGAAGCCCCTGTCCATTACTTCATCTAATGAGGCAGTTCAGGAAACACCAGCTCAAGAAAAAGAGGTGGAGGAGAGGAAGCCCCTGTCTGTTATTCCACCTAATGAGGCAGTTCAGGAGACATCAGCTCAAGAAGAAGAGGTTGAGGAGAGGAAGCCCCTGTCCGTTATTCTATCTGATGAGGCTCTAGTGAAAAGATTTGCTTCACCAGCAAAATCATGGTCTTGCAGTGTGTGTCACATGGAAAACGAAAAGGATTTCATAGAATGTCATGTATGCGGTACTGCAAATCCACTGCACGAAGCTTCCTCACCCAGGCCAACAGCAGTGGCAGTAGAGAGCTCACTGCAACTCCCACTGGACCTGGGTCTTCCAATGCCCACTCCCACCACAGTGTCCTCCCCACTGAGGCTTCCTCTGGACCTTGGGCCTCAGCTGGTCCCCAGTAACACTGAGCCTGAAACCTCATCACTGCAAGTGCTTGGGCTTGCGCGTACATCCCCCACTAGGGATGAAGATGGTGATAGCCCTGTAGCCAGTCAAGTAACACAGGAGAGCTTCGATTCTGGTGATGTTAGCTGGAGCACGGTGGAAGAAAATGATGCAGAAATGTTCTCACAGCACGGGAGGTTACTGGTGGAAGATGTAGTCACAAAAGATTGGAAGGAGAAGGGCAGTGGAGTGATGAAAATCCTAAGACACACGCCAACCGGAAAAATGAAGCTATTGATGCTTTCCGAAGATCCGACCCCTACTGTACTGTGTGCCCATTCTATTACCTCACTGATGCACCTGAGGGGTACTAAGAAAGAGAACGAGTGGGTTTGGTGCTCTGCTGCTGATTACGCAACGGGAAGAGCAAACAGAAGTGTCCAGAAATTCTGCCTGGAGCTCGATTCAGCAGAAGCGGCAGTTGAATTCAAACGTAATTTTGAAGCCGGCTCTTCCAACGTCAATTCTCCTGCCCAGCTAAGAGCTAGTCAAGGTAGCCCCCAGCTGCTTTCAGATGAGGAAGAAGAAACTGAAGCGCCGATTCTCGAACCCTCCCAGCCTCATCCTCCACCTCAGATTCAAACTGAAAGGGAGTTGACCGAAAGTGACGATGAGGCTGTGTTCCTGTACGAAGAACTTCCTGATCCAGAATCTGTGAGAAAAGCTGAAGAGTTTATGCTTCCGAAGTCTTTCTACCTGTACGAGAAGAAACCCCCTTGCCCCGGCTGCAGAGGCTGCAGGGATGAGATTGAATACCCGGATACTTCTCCATTGAAGTCAACGGAACACGATGGCCCCACTGCAGTAGCAGAGCATAGCCGTCCCACTGTAGCAGCTACTGAAGAAGCCAAGGAACTTGATGAAGCTCCTGTTACAGAGCAGCAGGTACAGCAACCCCATGAGGCTGTTGCTCAGACTACTGCTGCACCACCAGATGAGACTCCCAAACCCTTACCCTTCCAGAGAGGGCCGTTTTCAAGTGCTGGTATGGTCTCCTTTGCTGACCTTTCCGGTAGTGGATTTGGCAGCGGATTTGGCAGTGGATTTGGCCAGCGATCGCCCGATTTCAAGTTTCAAGGCACAGGACGACAGTTGTTTGCGCCAAAGAAGGAAGCTGCTGAAGACATTGGTGCGGATGACCCAGAAGCAGAAGTGGAAATCAACTTTAAACCTGTTGCAACGCTCCCGAAGACGTATGCCTTCACGTCTTGGGATGATGAAGCAGACGTGCTGTTTTCCCATCGTGCCAAGCTATTCCGCTTTGATGCTGTGGCGACACAGTGGAAGGAGAGAGGTGTCGGAGACATCAAGATCGCTAAACACAGGCGCACGGGCAGGGTGAGAATTATCATGCGTCGCGACCAGATATTGAAGATATGCTGTAATCATTACATCACCCCCGATATGTCTCTTTCCCCAATGAATCTGAGCGACAAATCGTGGGTATGGTTTACGCATTCTGATTTCTCTGACGAAACACCCAAGGCAGAGAAGTTGGCTGTTAGATTCAAGCATGTCGAAAAGGCCCAAGAGTTCAAGGAAGTTTTCGACATGTGCTTGGCGGAGCTATCTCAAGATCAGAGTGTAGAACCCCCCAGGCTTGAAACAGCCCAAATGCATCTCAAAGATAGTGGTGAATCCTTAGCCTCCAAGTTCCAGCCAGGAGTAGGATCGTGGGAGTGCGGTGCCTGCTACTTGCAAAACACAGCAGAGAATATGAAGTGCATAGCCTGTGGTACCAACAAAGAAAGTTCTGAATCAGACAAAACCGTGCAATCGCTTTTGTGTGCAGGCTTAGCTTCTCAGCTATCGGCTTTTCAAGAAAGCAGTGAGGCGTCTGAAGTAACATTTGGAAGTTCGGGTGGTATCAAGCTCAGCCTGCCCCACTCCATATCGCCACTGCCATCGCTGTCCCAGTTTCAGTCCACTTCACAAGGAACGCCAAGTCCCAGTTCAACTGGTTCACAGATATCGTCCTCCCCTAGTACCAAACAGCAGTAATAACAAACACAACTGCATAGCTACATTGTCATGTTGGTTTGTTTGTCTTGGCTAGCATCACAGACATGACTTTAGATAAAATGAATATTCTGTTTCTGCTTATTAGAAATAAATGTAGCTAGCTATTGACATAGATAATATCTATGCTATTGACTATGCTGTCTTTGTGCTCAAACTCCAGTGTGCGATCCAGTTACATTAAAGGAGAATCTACATGCATGGGGGAGTACAAGTATAATCATAGGCGTACTGCCTTTGCAGTGCAGTGGTAGTGAATGTTTAACTTAGGAGCCTTCTTAAGGTAGGAAGTGCCTCACCTGGAATCCACAATTCAAATGGACGGCTTTGTTGATAACATGAAAGTCTACCTCGAATTGACAAAAATTTTGCATCTAACCACACCTCCTGCTAAATAATCCACAAAAACGCAATTTCGGGTTGCTTTAAAATACGAGACATTTTGGAATCTGCTAGAGCCCCACCCACAGTCTGGCAACAACACCAGTACCTACAGAGAACAGGCTACAAACGTAGGGATGCTTTTTCACAGGAATGCTTCAAAGCCAGTTTTACAGCCCTGAACGCATCCAACCACCCCAAAACCCTCATTTTCGCTATCCCGACTTTCAAAAAAAATTCGGCAACCGCCCACGCTCACCCGACGAATTCGAGCCCTGCATTACAAACTTCAACCTACTCCCACAAAAATTAGGGATGCGATTTTTCATTCACCCCTCGGTTTCTGAGAACCACCCACCAAAGCTCTCCCTATAAATCTCCACAGATTTTCACACAACTAGCTATTCGAGCTAATTTAAAAAAAATGGGCGGGGCCTACCGACCCGAAAGGTGACTATTCTAGCCTACCTGAGATGGGCAACAACCTGCCACTATCCGTCTGTCTGGCTGACTTCTAGCCACTCGGGCAGCCTAACAAACTTTCTACAACACACTAGCCAGCTATTCTGACATAAAAAGCCTACTCACAATTCTATGATGTCATATCTTCTTTTTAAAAAAAAAAAAAAAAAAAAAAAAAGTGTTGAAAGCCAACATCAGAGTACCGCTCAACCACATCAAAGTGCCGATATCGCATATGAAAGAGCCGCTATCCACATCAAAGTGACACACCCCTCCTGTTGATTCCGGTTGCCGCCATGGGAAAATGCAAACATATCAATGAATCTAATTAGCGCCACGTGAGTGACGTTATCTCATTAATTATTCATGAGGAGAATCACGCGGATTCGAAGGTGAGGTCCTTCCTACCTTAATGTACCAGTGCAATGAATATCCTTGTGAAAAAAGTTATAGCTACCGTTATTAAACGTTAAAAGTAATAGTAGCAACGTGTATAGTTGCCAGTCCAACCGGTTATTTCAGTAAGTATAATATACTTCATGTTCAATTCACTATTTTAGTAAAGGAATCATGAAGTGAAATTTCGTGCATGCATATGCATGCAGTTAGTCTCGTGCCCAGCCCCACGTTAGGAATGAAGTTTAAGGAAGTTAAACTAAGTTAACAGGCGAAGGTCATAGGACAGCGGGGTGGGGCTGGGATGGGGTGCGCATGCGCAAAGAATAGCCAATAGCTATACGACCTATGCAAGGGCCTGGCAACGACATTCTCTCTAGCAACAGAGTTGCAAACAGGTGGAAGAGAAAGCCAGAAGTTTTTGCGAGAGAATTTTCCTGGAGTCTACGGCAGCAACCTCGCTCGGCTCAGTTGCAGCGTCATGTCCGAGAACGAGACACCTGCGGCGGATGGTAGCACGGAGGCTACCGGGAGCGGCGAGCAGCGTACGCAGGTGCTACCTTCACTGAATCCCGCGGATATTCAGGCCTTAGCGGACTGCCTTTGGGGGAAAATGCAGCAACAGGCCGGTTCGAGCTCCTCCCCCGCCGTTTCGGAAACGCCTTCTTCCGGGGTGGCCGGCCCAGGAGGTGAGGCGGCAATTATTAATGAACTATGGGTTAGGTGTGGCTCGCAGGGGCGAACTGGGTGGGGTTGTAAAATGGAAAGCCGTTTGCCATGGGTCGCAAGCGCTCGGGTTGGGGGGTGATATAAGGCGCGCACATTTAATAGAGAGCAAACGGGTCCGTGTGTCGGCGGCTATACATATGTTACGACGAATCGAAGAGAGGTTATAACTAGGCCGAGAGAAGGTGGCGGGAAAAGATGGGGGGGCCCGTACATATAGGTCATATAGCTGGGCGAGGCAGCCCGGATTAGGCGGTTAGGGGCCCCGGGGGCATGCGGGTAGTAGTCAGGTTGTATACATGTCGAGACAAACAACCATTTCAGGGGGTTGTTGTACTATTGCATGTAGATGGATACTGCTTGCATGTTGGACATGTTTAGGGTGACAGAAGACAGCAGTTGGGAAAGGAGGTTGAGGATCCAAGCCAAAAAAAAAAAAATAATAATAATAATAATAATAATAATAATAAAATAAAAATTAATAAAAATAAATAAATAAATAAATAAATAGATAAAATAAAATAAAATAAAATAATGAAATAATAATGATAAAGTAATAAATGTATAGTAAATAAATAAATAAACAAGAACAAACAGACAAACCAACCAACAAACAAACCAAAAATTAAAATAGGTATACGGAGTGAGTGAACAGGGGGTTCACAGGGTCGGAATGTGGAGCGGCTGGACAGCATAAGGCGGCAGGGCCACCTCACGAGGAGGCATATGGTGGTAGGGAGCCGGCACAGGGCCAGGCACGGGATTTGGCATTGTGGCCAAATTCAGGGGGGGTGAGATGGTGGGCACAGAGTCAGGTGCACTCACAGTCCAGGCGCAGGGCCACAAGAGGCTGGCAGAGGGTCAGACTCAGGAGTGGGAGCCAGAATGAGCTGGCATGTGACCAGGCGGGTATGGGAAGGAGACCTGGAAGGATACAGGACCAAGGGGTCCTATTCAGTGTCTAATCCCAACCCTCCCCCCCCCCCCCCCCCTCTTTTTCCTTGTTAGCACAGGCTGACGGATCTGCAGGAATGGGAGCACAGAGCCAGGTGTGCTGGGCAGCAGCCGCGCCGCTGATGAGTCTGCTATTCCCACAAGCGGGCGCAGCCTCGGCGAAGATGCCAAAAGTGTGGGTGGGGGATGGCCTCCCTGCGATTCCAAAGAAGCTACATACCAGGATGTTGAACTGGGAATTCGTGGATCTCACGGAGTTGCGCCCGGTGGGAACCCTAGAGAAACTGAACTCAGAGCCGGATCCTCACCGATACATCATCATGCCAGGCCTGGAGGTGGCACGGGCATCAAAGAAGCCAATCGAGGATATCCAGACGTGGATACAGTGCTTCCTGATATACGTGGCAGTGATGGCTACGAAGTACCCGTCGGTTATTCCGGGCATGGTGGCCTATATGCTGGTTATCATCAAGGCCCAGCAAGAGTATGAGGAGCCGGCCTGGCGACTATATGATGAGGCGTTCCGGGAGAAGGCAGCCACAACAGGGAACAGAAAATGGGCGCTGTCCGACCCACACCTCTACAGTCAGCTTTTTACAGGCAGGGCCCGAAAGGTGCCACTGTGTGCCCATTGTGGGGCGGCTACCCACAAGGGGGAGGCTTGCCCAAAGATGGGGCAGCCACCAAGCAAGAAGGTGGCGTGTGCGCTTCAAGTGGGAGCGGGGCCGTCGCAGGCACTGGCAGGAAACTTTAAGGCGGGACGGCCAGCAAAGGCAGGTGGAGTCACCGGTGCCTCGGGAGCATGCTGGGCCTTCAATGAAGGGTATTGCACGTACGGAGCGCAGTGCAAGTACCGGCATTTGTGCAGCAAGTGCACGGGGCGTCACCCGGCGACCAGGTGTCCAAAGGGGGCACCTGCACAGAAGTAAGAGGACAGTGGAGATAACTGTGGACATAGCGTCAGTTAGACAGGCATTAGCCATTATTGTACTCGTGTGCAGTCAGATGACGGTGTTTATGTTGTACCCAAAAAAATATAATCACGTTCACATGGAAGGGAGTGGAGGAGTGGCAATGTGGGCGGGTCGTTCCCCCCCCCCCCCCCCTTTTTGGACAGCCTGGTAGAAGGGTGGGGGAGCTGCTTTCCATCCAGACTGGCTGGATGTGATCTTGCGATAAGGCATGGGTGGCTCCCCTTCCCCTCTGCTAAGAAACAGGAGATTAGACTCTCCAGACTAGGGTAGAATCACCTCCCTATTACTCACATTGCAGGCTCCGCCACTTCCATGGAAGGTCTGGGAGGGGTGCTGGACGCTCAAAGTGGGGCTGAGGAAGAAGCAGGATGGGAGTGTCCCCTCATGAGCCAGGATCGCCCAAGCCCAGGCACACGGGAGCTTCTAGAGTTGGAGAGGTGTGTGCCTCCTGTGGGAAGGAAGGTGGGCAAGGCCCTGTCACTGGTTACCACTCCACTACGGATAGCACAATGGCAAGAGGCATTGGTGGGGCACCCGGACCAGGAGTTTGCAGCGTATGTCATACGGGGTCTGAGGGAAGGCTTTAGAGTCGGCTACAAGTACGGCAGCCAGGCTCTGACACCTGCCAGCCGCAACATGCAGTCAGCGAGGCAGAACAAGGAGGTAGTGGAAGGATACTTGGGAAAAGAAGTGGCCGAGGGCAGAGTTGTTGGGCCACTCACCTCGTCTAGCGTGGCAGGGGTGCAAGTCTCTCCATTCGGGGTTATCCCAAAGCCTCATCAACCGGGGAAATGGCGCTTGATTGTGGACCTGTCGGCACCGGAAGGTCACAGCGTCAATGATGGGATCGACAAAAAACTCTGTGCGTTGAAGTACGTGTCCGTGGATGATGTGGCACGGGTAATCCAGAAGCTGGGTAGGGGTGCACAGCTGGCCAAGATGGACGTGCAGGCAGCGTATCGAAACGTACCAGTGCACCCTGACGACCGACTATTGCTGGGAATGAAGTGGGAGGGTCAGCTCTTTGTGGATACAGCATTGCCATTTGGGCTGAGATCAGCACCAAAGATCTTCACAGCGGTGGCAGATGCATTGCAGTGGGTGGTAAGAGCGAGAGGGGTTCGTTACATCGCCCACTATCTGGACGATTTCATTGTGGTGGGAGCTCCAGGGTCTGATGAAGGGGCCAAGGCTTTGGACCTCCTGTTGGACACATGTCGTGAGCTCGGCGTCCCAGTAGCGGGGCACAAGGTGGAGGGCCCGTCCACACGAATCACGTTCCTGGGGATCGAAATAGACACGGTGGCAATGGAGCTCCGGCTACCCCAGGACAAGTTGCAGCGCCTGACAGCATTGGTCTCAGACTGGAGGTCCCGGAAGAGCTGCCGTAGGCAGGAGCTGGAATCCCTCATCGGTCACCTCAGTCACGCATGCAAAGTGGTGAGACCGGGTAGACGGTTCCTGCGAGGAATGATCGAACTGCTGGCCATTGTAAGGAAGCGTCATCACCATGTGCGTTTGAACACGGCTTTCCGGGCTGATTTGGAGTGGTGGCATGCCTTCTTGACCCCGTGGAATGGAGTATCCATGCTGGGTGGGGTAAACGGGAGTGCTCCAGGGGTCGGGATATGGTCGGACGCCTCGGGATCCTGGGGATGTGGAGCGGTATGGGAAGATAGGTGGCTACAAGTGAGCTGGGAACAGTGTCCTATATTTGGAGAGGCGTCAATCGCGGCAAAAGAGCTCCTACCAATTGTGTTGGCGGCAGTGGTCTGGGGGAAGGAGTGGGCTGGTTTGGTAGTGGAGTGTCATTGTGACAACGAGGCAGTGGTGAGGGTTCTGCATGCGGGTTCGGCCAAGGACCGGCATATGGTGCATTTCTTGCGCTGCTTGTTCTTTGTGCAAGCCAAATACCAGTTTTCCATAGTGGGAACACACATCCCAGGGCGGCAGAATCCCACAGCTGACGCATTGTCTCGCAACCAAATGCAAGTGTTCTTTAACCTTCTCCCTCAGGCTCAGCCACTACCAGTCAGCGTCTCCCAGTCAGTCCTGAAGGAACTAACCAACCTCCAGGACTGGACGTCAGACACCTGGACCACATGGTGGAGCATTATATCCAGTGCTCACTAGCCCCAAGCACTCACCGCAGTTATGCAGCGGCCCAAAGGAGATATTTGAGGTTCTGCGAGCAAGCAACCCTTCCACCACTGCCAGCGTCAGAGCTGGTTCTGGGTCGGTTTGTGGCTCTCCTGGCCCAAGACGGCCTCAAGGCTCAATCGATAAAAGCCTACCTATCGGCAATTCGTCGCCTGCAGATAGAGCAGGGTCTGGGAGATCCGTTTGAGAAACAGCTCCCGCTGTTAGAATACACCCTGAGGGGTATCAAGAGCGAACAAGCAAAGACACTGTCGACAGCGAAACGGACTCGCCTACCAGTAACGCCCACCATCTTGGGGAAGATACGGGAAGTATGGAGTAGGGAACCCCACAATCCAGACAAGATTATGCTGTGGGCGGCTTGTTGCATGTGCTACTTCGGATTCCTTCGGTCCGGGGAAATATCGGTTCCATCGCTGGCAGCCTACGACCCAGGAGCCCATCTGAGCACGGGGGATGTGACACTAGACAAGGCGACGGCACCAACTATGGTGCAAGTCAATATAAAAGCGTCCAAGACCGACCCATTTCGGAGAGGGGTTTCGGTATTTCTGGGGCACACTGGCGGGAGGCTTTGCCCTGTGGCAGCTATAGCGGCATACCTGGCAATACGTGGGAGTGCTGCCGGGCCATTCTTCAGGTTCCAAGGGGGGCGCCCAATGACTAGAGACCAATTTGTTAAAAGAGTAAGGGACGCCTTGGAACAGGCTGGGCTGCAACCAGATCATTTCGCGGGACATAGCTTCCGAATCGGAGCGGCAACCACCGCGGCAGCTCGGGGGGTGGAAGATTCACTGATCAAGACTCTGGGTCGGTGGCAGAGCTCGGCATACCTTCTATATGTGCGGGTTCCCCGGGAGAAGCTGGCAGGGCTATCGCGGGTGCTGGCCAACACTAAGTAGAGGAACAAATATAGAGCTGTTAAGAAAGATCTGGGCTACTGAGTGTGTGCCATGTATTCACCTGAGTTTTCTGTGTCTGATGCATATGGCCGCGGCTACACGCGACGGGCTAGCTAGTCTCGTGACCAGCCGGCTGATCACGAGACTAGTGATGGGCGGGGTCAGATCAGATCAGAGGCTGGCACGGGCGGGAGGTGTTTGCGGAGGCGGGGCCAGGGGATGCTTGGAGGGAAGGACGAAGTCCTTCTCTGGGCCAATGTCGGGGATTTGCATGCCTCCGACATTCCCCCAAGCATCCAAGTAAAGGGGGTGTGGCAAGTACGTAAGGATGACGTCATACGGAAGTACCAACTGCTTGTATAGCTAGCCCGGGACGTCAACAGGCCTGGTCCCGACCTCCACACTAATAGCTGGGGTTCCAACAGAAGGAGTGATAGAGATGCATTATAGACATAGAAATCCGTGACCGAGAATGTTAAAGGTGGGTCTGGCTCCCGGCCCGCATATTCAAAGTTGGGGCAGCATTACGTCAGCGGTCCCAGATCTGGACCGGCGATGTGATTGGTTGATTATAGTATTACATCACTAAACGGTGTGAATATCCGGTATCCGGATACTACAACCGTTAGTGATGTAATACTATAGTCAACCAATCACATCGCCGGTGTGCCCCACCCACGCTTTTGCAAGATGGCAGGAACGTTTACAGGTAAATGTCCACTGCACTTTCTGGCTTACTTTGTGTGTATCTGTGGCCGGGTGGAGGATATATCTAGATTTACTATCTAATATATAGTGTGCTAGAGAGCATCAGAAGTGAAAGTGTTCAAAATAGTAACTACAAAATTATTATGTAGGAAGAAAGTAGCTAGCTATGTCCACGTCGTGAGGCTATAACTTGTGCAGTTGCATCTCTCTCCTACAACCATAGGCTTTGAATCGTACAGACTCAATGGGGTACGACTTACTGAAGAGGAGTTTGGACGAGGATCGTATGCTGTGGTCCTGAGAGTCGAGTACAGGGGGCTCAAGTGTGCGGGAAAGCAGCTTTACCCTGTCCTCTATGAGCAAGGAGTGGGGGAAACTATCCGTCGGTTTGAAGAAGAGTGCCGGCTGCTAGCCCAAATGAGGCATCCGAACATTGTGCAATTCATTGGTGTCTACTTTGAGGAGGGCTCTCGTGTTCCGATCCTCGTCATGGAGTTCCTCCCAACTACCCTCGCCAAGTGTATTGATACATACGGTGTTTTCCCCGAGGAAGTCAGCTACTCCATACTTTACGACGTGGCCCTAGGTTTTTACCACCTACACAGCCAAACTCCACCCATCATACACCGAGATCTGTCAGCTAATAATGTTCTCCTTGCTTCCAACATGACAGCTAAAATATCAGATCTGGGGGTTGCCAGGATTTTAAACCTGACCCCCCTGCAAATGAGTCGCATGACAAGTACCCCAGGCACATCTGCCTACATGCCACCCGAGGCAATGAGAGCAAACCCCAGGTATGATGCAAGAATCGACGAGTTCTCGTACGGTATTCTGATGATCCATGTTCTCAGTGGCAGGTGGCCTCTGCCACTCCGTGAGCCAGTCTGTGTCAATCCTGAAAATCGTGCTCAGCTACTTCCAGTCTCAGAGGCTGAACGTCGAGTTGAATACCTCCGAGATATCGGCACTGCCCACCCCCTGATGGACCTGATCCTCAGGTGTGTCAAAAATGACCCAGGACAGAGAGCCACGGCTGCACAGATGGTTCAGCGAATGGAGCACATGACACGTCACTCCCCACCTACCTTTCCCAACCGAGTTGAAATGCTTCAACGAATCAGAGCTGATGCAGCTGAGAAGGGAAGTTTGAGGGAGGAGAATGAGACATTTGCAGCAGAGTACGAGTGTACCCCGCTAGAAAAAAAGCTATCACAAAATCAGAGTGTACAATCACCCAGGCTTAAACCACCCCAAATACATCTCAAGGGTAGAGGTGAATCCTTAGCCTCCAAATTCCAGCGAGGAGTAGAATCGTGTGAATGCGGTGCCTGTTACTTGCAGAACACAGCAGTGAATGACAAGTGCATAGCCTGTGGTACCAACAAAGAAACTTCTAAATCAGACAAAACTGTGCAATTGCTCAAAGGTAGTAGAATATCTTTAGCCTCCAAATTCCAGCGAGGAGTAGGATCGTGGGAATGCGGTGCCTGTTACTTGCAGAACACAGCAGTGAATGACAAGTGCATAGCCTGTGGTACCAACAAAGACACTTCTAAATCAGACAAAACTGTGCAATCACTCAAACGTAGTAGTAAATCTTTAGCCTCAAACTTCCAGTCAGGAGTAGGATCATGGGAATGCGGTGCCTGTTACTTGCAGAATACAGCAAAGAATAAGAAGTGCATAGCCTGTGGTACCAACAAAGAAAGTGCTAAATCAGACGAAACTGTGCAATCGCTCAAAGGTAGTAGTGAATCCTTAGCCTCAAACTTCCAGCCAAGAGTAGGATCATGGGAATGCGGTGCCTGTTACTTGCGAAACACAGCAGGGAATAAGAAGTGCATAGCCTGTGGTACCAACAAAGAAAGTGCTGAATCAGACGAAACTATGCAATCGCTCAAAGGTAGTGGTGAATCCTTAGCCTCCAATTTCCAGCCAAAAGTAGCATTGTGGGAATGCGGTGCTTGTTACTTGCAGAACACAGCAGAAAATAAGAAGTGCATAGCCTGTGGTGCCAACAAAGAAAGTTCTGAATCAGACAACACTCTGCAATCGCTTTCATTAGCTTCCGAAATATCAGCTTTTCAAAAAAGCAGTGAAGTGTCCGCATTTATTCCCTCATCTTCTGCAGTCCCTCGTTTATTCCACCCCCAACAATCTCAGCCCAGCATGCCACCTTTACTTAGTACATCAAGCCCAACATACAGCCCATTGAGTACAGCCTTTGCAGCAAAAATTACTCCAGTATGCGCTGGTGTGGAAGCCAGCCATAAGACCCCAAGCGATAGCCCCAGGGAGGCTCCAGAGAAGAAGGGAGACCAGGCAGAGCAGATTGCAGCACTAGCAGCACAGCTGCAGCAGCTACAAGTATGTGTGTGTGTGTGTGTGAGAGAGAGAGAGAGAGAGAGAGAGAGAGAGAGAGAGAGAGAGAGAGAGAGAGAGAGAGAGGGAGGGAGGGAGGGAGGGAGGGAGGGAGGGAGGGAGGGAGGGAGGGAGGGAGGGAGGGAGGGAGGGAGGGAGGGAGGGAGGGAGGGAGGGAGGGAGGGAGGGAGGGAGGGAGAGAGAGAGAGAGAGAGAGAGAGAGATTTCACTTTTTCGCATATTTGATTTTTAGGATGAAATGAAAGAGCTAAAGTTGAGGCTATCGACTCATCCATCGCGAGCCCCACCCAAACTCCCCATGCTATCTCCACCTGCTGCCGCAGTGATGCCCCTGTCTCCCAGAGCATCATCTAAACCGTCACCTAACTACCCCTCATACAGAAGAAGTGGTGAAGAAGACGAAGACATGCTCTTCAGTCACAGAGCCAAACTCTTCAGATACGAGATGAAATCGAAGGAGTGGAAAGAGCGAGGTGTCGGCGACATGAAAGTTCTCAGACACACGGCAACCGGTAAAGTGAGGCTGTTGATGAGAAGGGATCAGGTTTTGAAGATCTGCTGCAATCATCGCATCACCAGTGAGTTGAAACTCACTCCCATGGCAGGTCCAGCTAGCAGTAAATCCTGGACCTGGTACACTTCCTGTGACATTGCTGATGGGGTGCCGAAACCAGAGAATCTTGCCATCAGGTTCAAGTACCCCGAGACGGCTCAAGAATTCAAATCCATTCTTGATAAGTGCATTGAAGAAACCCATATTCCAGAACACAGTCCTGTGGCCTCACCTTCTACAGATAGTACCTCCACTGCTGTGCCAGATACCGGATCACTAGCCACAAAGTTTGCGCCTCCTCCTGGAGGCTGGATCTGCAAGATTTGCTGCATTCAGAATAACGCTTCTGTCCTGAAATGCGCAGCATGCTATAATCCTAAACCAGGTCAGGTCACTCCACCTAGCCAGTCTAGTAAAGGACCCATCTTTCAGACTGGAAACAAATCACCGGGGTTTGCCAGGGCGGGTGAAGTCATGTTTGCATCGCCGACCCAAAGGGAAGACTACAACCCAGAAGCTGAAGCTAACGTCCACTTTAAACCACTAGTCGTCCTCCCAGAGGTTGCGGTAAAGGCTGGAGAGGAAGAGGAGGAGGCTGTCTTCTCCCACCGTGCCAAGCTGTTTCGATTCAACAACAAAGTTAAGCAGTGGGAAGAGAGGGGAGTGGGCGATATGAAGCTGCTCAGGAATAAATCTACGAACAAGACTCGTGTGATAATGCGACAAGACCAGGTGCTCAAGATCTGCTGCAACCACACCATTACTGCTGAGATGAACCTCATGCCAAACACCGGAAGTGACAGATCTTGGATGTGGTATACGCACTGTGACTTTGCAGATGAGGTGGCCAAGCCAGAGAAACTCACAGTCAGGTTCAAGCACGCTGAAACAGCTCGGCAATTTAAGGAAGTGTTTGATAATTGTGTGGATTTGGCTGCACACCCACACCCACAGCCTCTACAAGCTGCGAGTATGGAGAAAGATAGTCCAGTTAAAAGTGGTGAAGAAGACGAAGACACGCTCTTCAGTCACAGAGCCAAACTCTTCAGATTTGAGATGAAGTCGAAGGAGTGGAAAGAGCGAGGTGTCGGGGACATGAAAGTTCTCAGACACACGGCAACCGGTAAAGTGAGGCTGTTGATGAGAAGGGATCAGGTTTTGAAGATCTGCTGCAATCATCGCATCACCAGTGAGTTGAAACTCACTCCCATGGCAGGTCCAGCTAGCAGTAAATCCTGGACCTGGTACACTTCCTGTGACTTTGCTGATGGGGTACCGAAACCAGAGAATCTTGCCATCAGGTTCAAGTACCCCGAGACGGCTCAAGAATTCAAATCCATTCTTGATAAGTGCATTGAAGAAACCCATATTCCAGAACACAGTCCTGCAGCCTCACCTTCTACAGATAGTACCTCCACTGCTGTGCCAGATGCCGGATCACTAGCCACAAAGTTTGCGCCTCCTCCTGGAGGCTGGATCTGCAAGATTTGCTGCATTCAGAATAACGCTTCTGTCCTGATATGCGCAGCGTGCTATAATCCTAAACCAGGTCAGGTCACTCCACCTAGCCAGTCTAGTAAAGGACCCATCTTTCAGACTGGAAACAAATCACAGGGGTTTGCCAGGGCGGGTGAAGTCATGTTTGCATCGCTGACCCAAAGGGAAGACTACAACCCAGAAGCTGAAGCTAACGTCCACTTTAAACCACTAGTGGTCCTCCCAGAGGTTGCGGTAAAGGCTGGAGAGGAAGAGGAGGAGGCTGTCTTCTCCCACCGTGCCAAGCTGTTCCGATTTGACAACAAAATCAACCAGTGGAGGGAGAGGGGAGTGGGTGATATGAAGCTGCTCAGGAATAAATCTACGAACAAGACCCGTGTGATAATGCGACGAGACCAGGTGCTCAAGATCTGCTGCAACCACACCATTACTGCTGAGATGAACCTCATGCCGAACGCCGGAAGTGACAAATCTTGGATGTGGTATACGCACTGTGACTTTGCAGATGAGGTGGCCAAGCCAGAGAAACTTGCAGTCAGGTTCAAGCACACTGAAACAGCTCGGCAATTTAAGGAAGTTTTTGACAACTGTGTGGGTTTGGCTGCACACCCACACCCACAGCCTCTACAAGCTGCAAGTGGGGAGAAAGATAGTCCGTTTCAGGAGACATCAGCTCAAGAAGAAGAGGTTGAGGAGAGGAAGCCCCTGTCCGTTATTCCACCTGATGAGGCTCTAGTGAAAAGATTTGCTTCACCAGCAAAATCATGGTCTTGCAGTGTTTGTCACATGGAAAACGAAAAGGATTTCATAGAATGTCGTCATGTATGCGGTACTCCAAATCCGCTGTACGAATCTTCCTCACCTAAGCCAACAGCAGTGGCAGTAGAGAGCTCACTGCAAATCCCCCTGGACCTGGGTCTTCCAATGCCCACTCCCATTGCTGTGTCAGAAAGCAGGGAGGCATCTGAAGTAGCATTTGGCAGTTCGGGTGGTATCAAGCTCAGCCTGCCCCACTCCATATCGCCACTGCCATCGCTGTTCCAGTTTCAGTCCATTTCACAAGGAACGCCAAGTCCCAGTTCAACTGGTTCACAGATATCGTCCTCCCCTAGTACCGAAACACAGTAAGAACAAACACAACTACATAGCTACACTGTCATGTTGGTTTGTTTGTCTTTGGCTAGCATCACAGACATGACTTTAAGTACAATGAATATTCTGTTTCTGCTTATTAGAAATACACGTTATTGACTATGCTGTCTTTGTGTACTAAGTCCAGTGTACAGTACAGATACATTAATTTTGTCCCTGAAAATGCTATACCGGTATTAGCGTGAGAATTTGCATGCATGGGGGTTATTGCCTTTTTCTTAGTGAAAGACTGAAATTTAATGCATGGTTCAGTACAGGACTATTATTTTCAGTAAAGGACCAGTAGAGTGTTCATGGTCAGTGATTTTTTTTTCTCTAAAAAGGACCATGGCATGAACTACGTAGAGTTCAGGATCACTATTAGATAATTAATCAGTATCACTAATTTTCAGTAAAGGACCATGAACTACATAGTTAGTTTACATACGTATACATGTACGTATTTTACGTCATGCGTTACTATGCAACTGCGGTATAGAGCAGCTTTTGGAGGTTTGTGCTTCTCAGTTTCTGCAGGATGCCTACTGTAGCATAGTTAGTAGTTACTATAATTTGTAGTTCTACAGCTGCAGTTAGCTTGGCCTGAGCTGAGTTGTGTGTATTGTACGTGAAAGTTTCCCGGCTGGTTTTAGACATGTAATGTCAGACTCGTATTATACGTACATCTCAGAAACACAGCTGCCGCCGTATAGGGGGGGAATGCCATGGGCTAGGTGGGATGCAGAGAGGTGTGGCCCCCCTTTTTTATTCATTTATGACATGTACATGCATGCAGCACAGTTTGGCGCGCAAAACGGGTGCTGAACCTCAATCAGTTGCTGAGGCAATTTTCAACCTACTGAAGTTCAGCACCCGAACTTGTGCTGAACCTCAATCAGTTGCTGGATGTGTGTAACAACCTACTGAAGTTCAGCACCCCAACTTTGAACCTCAAAATTAATGGTTTTCGAAATTTTTTGGCAAAATTGTAATAAATAAGTGATGATATTATGTTGTGTGGTCTTATAATATTGTTTATTGAATAGTGCATTTGGCTTCATTTCCTAGTCACACATTATGGGAGGTGGAGCCTGGGGATGTGGTTATACATAACCCACTATATACATGTACTTCATGTATGACCGCTCTTCAAATCCTTCTCCTACAGAATTTGGAACATTGACACTGGAGACTGTATACAAGAGCTAAATGGACATGATACACCAGTCCTGTGAGTGAAATATATAATCTCAAACTGAACATGCAACCATTTTTCATTTTGTTCTTGTTATACATACATGTAGTAGTCATTGAATAATATAATTATATACTGGCTTCAAACCAGCACCAACATTTAGGTCACAACAACATACCAGTGTCTACTTCAGACAAAACTAAAACAAAAACAGTACTTCTGTAAATAGCCACCAGATGTATACATTTAAATGTACGTGACATTGTATACGCTTCTTGTAAAACATAAACTCTACAGACGATAGCAGAAGAGTTGACAAAGGAACACAAAAAAAACTCCAGGATGTGTGAGTCAAAAAGATGTTGAGAGTGCGATGATTTGAGAACTGAGTTTCAGTTATGTTAAAAAATAATAGCAGATGTCCTCTTAAAAATTTTCAGCTGGGTCAGCTGACTATTCTCCGTGGCAACATAGGGCTGTTTGTTTGCAGTTTTGCTTTCTTCTGGCTCTTGGCCTTCTTCGGGGAGACCTGCCCTCCCCCACTGCCCGATACCCCCAGCTTCACTGTGATGTTGCCACTGGACTCCAGTCTGTGTCTCACTCCCGAGTCAACTGACTCCGTGAATATACCTGCACGTGTGTGTGTGTGTGTGTGTGTGTGTGTGTGTGTGTGTGTGTGTGTGTGTGTGTGTGTGTGTGTGTGTGTGTGTGTGTGTGTGTGTGTGTGTGTGTGTGTGTGACAAGTATAAAGATGCAAACCCAAGCAGTAGCAGTCTCTGAATGTGCTGGCTTCAAACCAGCACCAACGTTTAAAAGGACACACCATACTAGTGTCTACTTTCGACTAAAACAAAAAAGTATTTTAGTAAATAGCCACTCAGTGCAGTTACCAGTATTATGAATTTGATTTCCAAGCCACAAGTGTTAAAAGCTACGGCCCTTAATGATTGCTCAAAGTCGCTAAAAGTGTATCTTCTAACTTCTAATGTTGCAAGGTACTCTTCCCCTTTCTACTGCTGGATCATAACCCTGCATAATCCCCTCCCCCCATTAATTTAACTACATGTATGAAAACTTGTACATACGGACTCCCATTGGTTGTGACTGTACTTACCGTGCTTCTTGCTAAAGGATCTCCTTCTTCTCCTGCCTTCTGCGCCTGCGTTGGCCACGACCACTGCCGCTCGCTTCATCCTCAGCGATACCTTGAACCCTAAGAGATCGTGAGAGCAGGCGCAATCATATGCCTCTACTATATAGTCAGTGCTATGCTAACACTTGCAGGTAGACATGGGTTCTAGTACCATGCAGTAACTAGAAGACACTACGTAGCTTTAGCCAATTGACCCTTTACCGTCATGATGTAATGGGGGGTAGAAGTAGGCACTAAATGAAAAATTTACAGGAAAATACGCATTTTTGTGGCTTTATGTTACTTGAAAGCACAAAAACATGCACATTTTCATGTATTTTCTCCATTTAGCGCCTCCTTTTACCCCCATTACATCATGACAGTAAAGCCACACCCACCTTTATCCTCGTCTTCCTTGACCCTCTCCCTCTCTCTCTTGAAGGCCTCCATCCACTGCAGTTTCTCCTCCAGGCTCTTGGCAAAGATGACGTACCACTTGTCCTTGGCTTCGTTGTTCATCCGCCAGGCGTTCTTTACTGGGTTGCCTCCGTGAACAGCTACACAGGGACGGGGGAGGGAGGAGAGGAACAGCTAGTAAAGTAGCATCTTGAGATATACGTATCCTTGTTCCAACCCGCAAACAGTTGTTTGAAGAAAACTGCCAAGATTACTATTAGCTAACCGAGAACCGCCCTTCAACATTAGTAAGGTAGCACTGTGTGTGTATTCTGTATTATCAATCTCTTAGAGTACTGCCTCTTAGTGAAAGCTGTTCTGATCTTCAGTTGTAACCGTATACATATAAGTATAGTGTTATCACCCTGGCTATCATATGATTGTTGTACAATATTATGTACGTGTCTGGAGACTCACCGGCTCCGTCTGGCATGTCCGCGAACCGGCACTTTTCTGTGTCCAGTCTTCCCTTGTATGAGAGTTTGCCACCAATGGCATCCTGTGTGTGTGTGTGTGTGTGTGTGTGTGTGTGTGTGTGTGTGTGTGTGTGTGTGTGTGTGAGGTGTGTGCATGTGTGTGTGTATGAGGTGTGTGGTGTGTGTGTGTGTGTGATTGCGCATTAATATAGTCAGAGATGAGATCCCACAGAACAAACGTCCTTTTCTCAATTCAAGAACTATATCAATCACTGAACAGCCTTTCGCTTACATACCTTCTTGCAGTAGATGATTTGATGGTCGAAGAGGAAGAAGTGTCTCTCTTGCGAGTGTCCCTTGGAGATCTTGTGTAGCTCTCCGGAGTGAATCAACTCCGTACTGAGCTCAAGAAGATCGTCACCCTAGAGAAGGGAGGGAGAGAGGGAATGATGGAAGAAGGTATTGTTTAAGACGATATCATGCAGTCATAGGAATACAATATTAGCACCATCCTTAACACAAAGACTTGCAATGTCCTATATATTCCTCAAAATTCCTCCCCCCCTCCCCTCAACATCAGCCCTGAGTGGACACTCTTGCATTTCATTCCACTGACTGAAGGTCTTACAAGCTCCGCCTGCATCTGTGAGTGTGCGGTCAACAGCATACGTGCTACTGTAGCAGCCTGAATACCATGCAAGGCTTAATGTCCTTCTTATTCAAGGACTATAACCCAGCAATTATTTTAGACTTGTACAGTGAAGGTGCTTCTCACGCCACATGTCACAAACTCTTGCACAATAATGCAGCAATTAGCTGTTAATTTATGTCTTCATTCATTTGTAGGCTACAGTAGTAGCTATAACATAAACAGCTAAACAGCTGACCTTCCAGTTCTCAATAGTGTCCTGCCAGCGACCGATCTTCCCGATGTTCTCCATCCTTCTCTTTTGTTCGTTGATCAGCATGGCCACGTCTCGCATGGCCGTCTGGGCGGCTAGGACGTGGGTGTAGTCAGGGTGGCTCTCGTCCGTGTACTTTAGCAGTTCCTGTGTGTGTGTACGTGTGTGTGTGTGTGTGTGTGTGTGTGTGTGTGTGTGTGTGTGTGTGTGCAATGTGTGTATGTGTGTGTGCAATGTGTGTATGTACATGTGTGTGTGTGAAGAAAAGGGACAAATTAAAATCACCGAGTAATGCATAAAATCGCAAATACTATAGGCGCATAGACTCCATACAAATAATTACAAACCACAGTTACATCAATATTAGGTATAGCCTCATTTCCAGGCCTCATGACTCCTTCTGAGTGCTCCAAAGAGCAAGGCCTGAGAATTGTAAAATACCAAATACCACCCTTGGTGCACAGCTCAAAGGATGTTTGTCTTGAGTAGTAGAGCAGATTACAGTGCTTTCAACGTTACTCCAATCCTCCCATACTAATTACTACTGAGCAAAAACACGACATCGGAAATGCTGATAGCACCAGCCGGAATGGAGCAGCTGTCTAAACAAAGCCCAGTGTTTGCAGGAGATTCTAAGGCGGCTCCAGTTACAAGATTGTACACCGTCTAGCAAATTCCATTCCAATCACTAACATTCCATTCCATTTTGTCATATTGGAGGAATGTAAAGTCAGTCATGCACACACAGTATACAGTGGAACCCCTCTTTGAGAGGACACCCCTGAAATAAGAACACTTTTTGCTATGCCCCAAATATGCTTTCTTGATATAAATTTACCCCTGAAATGAGGACACCTTTCTATACAGGACACTTCACCAGGTCCCCAAGGTGTCCACGTTCCACTGTATTCAGGACACTTCATCAGGTCCCCAAGGTGTCCATATTAGAGGGGTTCCACTGTATACAAGGCACTTCACTAGGACCCCAAGGTGTCCACAATAGAGGGGCTCCACTGTATAACACACAGGCTGACACTGAGGCAATTTCATTCCAAAACAGGTCATGGCAAGGCAACCAGCCATGCTACCATGAAGGTGGGAAAAATACCACAGTCACTCTATTAGCACACTTACGCATAGCTGCAGAGGATACTTGCATATCTTCTGTACTGGTGTGAGCAGGTACCCCTCCAGAGAGATGTCTTGCAGGTTACGCAGCAATCGGCAGCTCTGGGGGGAAATTTACAACACAGCGATAAAGCTCACTGGTGGCAGGATCGAGTCTATCAGGGGGCCGTTTTGGAAACTATCGCGTGCTTCCGTGATGTCATTTGTAGGACGGCTGAATAGTTTTAGTTCTCATGGAGGCTGAAAACTCATCAGAGCATCTTGTCAAATAGCCTAGAAATAGCTGGAAAAGGCAAAACACGCTACTACCCGAATATGTATGCCTGAACTTTATATTCTCGATAAATGAATTTGCTTACTTTAAGCTGCTGCCTTAATAAGGAGCTCTGTGGAATCCCTAAACAGTTGTAGAAAATCAGTTTTCTACCTGCAATATCTTCCAAATGGTTATGAGCATTGCACATGATAGTTTCCAAAATGAGCCATTACATGGTACACAAGTACGTACACTTTTAGCTGTTCCATATATGCTGGTACATGTATGTTAGTAAAGCTTGCCAGGGTTAGAAAGTCGGCTTAGTGGTGCTCTGAAGTCATGCAATCTTGAGGCAAATTTTAGTCTTTTGTTTGTTTGTTTGTTAAATTGTTTTTTCTAGGGCTTTATTTCCCTGACACACTTCCTTACCAGGACGGGCATGTGTGCACACAAAGGTGGGATACACAGACGCCTAATATCCTGGAATGCACTTTAAGAGACACATACATGTACCAATGAAAGGGACTCTTGTGTGGAACAATAAGTAGTCATCTGTCAGATAAATGTACATGTATAATAGGTCCGGAGAGTGCAGTAACTCTGTTCCTAGGCCATGCAGTCGAGAGAAGCACTCCTCTTGGCTGTTTGGCCTGGGAATGAGCCTAGTCAGATAGCTACGAACTGTTGTGGGGTATAACCAAGTTTGAAACTTGGCGATATTAGTTCAATTTACGCATACTTTCTACTGATGATCACTGTGTTAATTGTAAAGAAGCCGGATTTCAAAACCATGCTGCGAGTATGACCTCGACTGCCTCCCAACAGTGCACAGGAGGCAGGAAGCCAGCACAGGATGCTATAGCCACCGCACCTCTTCCCCCTGGGGGAATCTTGAAAGGTCACACCTGCCTTGACCTAGCCTACTCTATAGCTACACTTAACACTATACTACTGGGGCAAACTATCGCCATGTATATATGTGTACTAAATATACACAATATCTTCTATAATCAATTACTCAGCAATTCCAAAAGTTTGGCAATTTTTGTCTAGACTGTCGATCGCACGCTACCACATGTACATGTGTACGTACCTTATAAGTCACAAACTACACTAGCTATCCGTCTCTTATTCCTACAAAGTCAGTGGGTTGTTTGGGGGCTATTAGTGGGCAGAGGGGCTGTGATCTGGGTCACTCTCTCTCTCTCACCTCGAAGAACAGGGCGTATTGGTCATTCTGTTGTAGCACGTTCATCTCGTTGACAGCGTGGGGGTGGTTGTTACAGTACTCAGAGTAGACTGCAAACTGGTGCCTCTGCAGGGGAGAGAGTTAGGAAGAGTGTGAAGACAAGCAGATTTCGAACCCCTCTGAAAGGACACCCCTGATACAAGGACACCTCTGTATTGAGGACACTTTGCTGTGTCCCAAATGTGTTCTATTTACCCCTGAAATGTGGACACCTCTCTATAACTCCAAGGATTCTACCGTACGTGTGTAATGCTTATGTCCATACATGTACATGTAGGAAGGTCGTTTATATTTCTCACTGTAAAGGTAATGTTCAGACCACACCCACTTAAATTGGGCAGCCATACCATGCGCAGCATACGATTGGAATTCCAGCTGAATAAGTCATACAAACATTGAAATGGCTATTACTCCCTCCCCTCCCCTCTCCTCCCTCTATACATGTAGGACAGATGAAGCTCAAGAAACTCACGTTTTGAACGAAGACCTCTCCGATCTGACTCTTGTCCAGCTGGTCGTAGCTGACCCTCGTCTCCAGCTCACGCAGGAAGTCCTTCTGGAAATGATAGAGCTGCTCCACATTTGAGAAGATGTTCTCCACCTTCTCACCGTCAAACAACTTGTTGTACTCCCGGCAGCGCTTCAGGTAGCCCTAGGGAGGGAGGGAGGGAGGGGGGAGAAAGCGAGAGGTGAGGTACATGTACGTACACATATACAGTAGAACCTCTCTAT
>CBDBCZ010000011.1:617500-705428 GCA_965203295.1 Nitrospirales bacterium
TGAGGTTGGTAACCACGGATATTAACATAAAAACTCATCAATAGTTTACCTACAGGTTCAATCTGTTTCCTAGCACTGAATAAACAATGATGTAAACACAACCTCCCTTTGAGAGGCGCTAATGGGGTAGGAAAAAGGATGGCAGTGTAGAAAATGAGGATGAGAGTGTACACTTATATACACTAAATACCAGGTAATTGTGGCATGCATGGACTTTGTATATACACACACTAGTAAGATGGAAAGGATATGATGCGTGCACATAATTATATACATGTACTTGTAAGGTCATTGTTCTACAGCAATGCTAATTTCGTGGGTACATGAGTTTTGCAACCACCAAACAAGTCACATGGGCATGACTTGCATGCAATGCAGTTCTAACTGAGAGAGAGAAAAAAAATGGCTGCTTCTACTGTGAGCCAAATTTGTGGCTACAAGTACGCGTTTCTCAGGCCCGTTTCTGAAGAGCTGAAGTGCGTGCAGTGCAGGTACGTGGCAAGGGAGCTCCACACCACCAGCTGCTGCAAAAAGCCGTTCTGCCAAGCCTGCATCGCCCCGGTGATGAGGGCTAAGAGGCCATGCCCCTCTTGCAAGTTACTCAAGTTTGCTGCAGAGCCAAACAAGCGGGAACAAAAGCGGATACTAGCTCGCAAGGTGCGCTGCCCCATGAGCGACAGAGGGTGCAAATGGACCGGCAAACTGGAGTTCATAGAGGCCCACTTGGATGCCAGTACCGGCGACTGCGAGTATACAAAAGCCGCAGATCCAAACCAAGGTTGTAGTACTCACAGTACTCGTAAGTACGATCCCATACCCTGCCCCAACAGGTGTGGAATTAAGTCGATTGGGACTAGCGACGAACTTGACAATCACTTGAAGCGCTGCCCCCTGCAAGAGGTCGGATGTGACCTCTCCAATGCCGGGTGCGACGCCAAAGTACCCCGGCAGTTCCTAGAGAGACACATGGAGGAGAACGTCCACACACATCTGGCAATGGTGCTCGCCACGACTCTGAGGACGGGGGCCGAGTTCGAGCGGAGACTGCAGGGGCTAGAGATCGAGTTTGAGGAGAAGCTGCTGGAGAAAGACCGGCAGCTGAGGTCGGTGGAGGAGGAGCTTCGGGAGAGCAGGGCCCGGGTGGAGCTACTGCAGGAGGAGACGAGAGCGAGAGAGAAACAAGTCGAGAAGCTCAGCAGGGCAATCGGTATCCCTCCGTTTCACTTCTCTCTCGACGAATTTGGCAAGTTGAAGCAAGATAAAGCCAGCATTGGCTGCCTCAGCCTACCTATGTACACGCATCCAAACGGCTACAGATTTCAAGTTCGCACCTGGGTCAACGGACAGGGATCGTTCACGGGCACTCATGTGTCGGTCGAGTTCGAACCGCTACGGGGAGACTTCGACGACAAGCTGAAATGGCCGGCGAGATTCGTCATCACCCTGGAGTTGCTAAACCAGTACAAAGACCGAGATCACATTAGCGTGTCCGAGACGTTCGAGTACAGCGAGCCTGGGAGACTGGTCCCCAGCCAGTACATCACACACATCCGCCACGATAGCTTGGCCTGGGATGCAAGGAGGCAGACACAGTATCTTAAAAACGAGAAGCTGTGTTTTAGGATCGCCGAGATAGACGTATAATATGACTGTGCACGTAACTAGCTGTGTATCATTGCAGCTGTCCCAGCTGGGGACTGCTACAGTACTGTATGATGTAATGCTTCCTTTGTACTTGTTTGCTTCATTGTGCAGAGCTTGACAACAGCAAACAAAACCTCTTGCTGTTTCAGCAGGACTGGTACACATGTAACAGATGTTTCAGAGACACAAATAACAGTAGTTAACCCTGTGAAAACACTTTCCACACACTGAACCCATCTTCTCACTTGATATCGCATTCCAATTGGTAAACTCCTAATTGTACATACCTACATGTATAGTTTAACGCTGTAAGCCTATACTTCAAGAAACCTTGGCATGAGAGTGCGTTGATACAAGGACAGCAAGTCTACCCAAACTGTTCGTTTGTAAACTAATCTCCAGGTACAAATTAACTTTGGGTGCCTTACCCTACAAGATTTCATGCAAACTCCTTCCTTCTTTCAGCACGCTAGTATCTTCACAGACAACTTCCTCCTGTCAAAACACACTACTCACTCCCCCAAGTGGTGGTCCTACTACAGAGAATGATAGTGGGTTATGCTGTACTATTACAGAAAGTATAGATAACTGTGTTTCCTCACCACACAGAACATGTCATTCAGAAACTAAAGAGAAGGGGATATTCCCACAGGGAGTGGTGGCCCTATTCTAGGAAAAATATAGGTAGTTTGTAGGTTGTAGGGTAGTTCACTGAGTAGGCTTGAGATAATTATGCTCCAAATCTTTGCAATTATTCTATTCTCCAATTCTTTGATTTTATTGCTATTATTCTCTCTGTTTTTTTGCTACTATTCTCATATTATTCTCAATTTATACCTGTTGCTATACTGTAACATAAGTGAACATTCTAGGAAAGACAACTAGTCATTGACATGTCGACAGGAATACACCAGCCACTCAAGCAGACGGGATTGATACTATCATAGAGTGCTAGCTTGGCACTCAACCAAAGAAAAACTCAATCTATTGAGTGCCCAGTCCTCATGCATTGCTGGCCGGAGGGCAGGCCGACCCACTCATCCGGGCGCACGCCACCAAAAACGCTGAGGCTTGCTACTATTCTAGAATTATTCTTTATGCTAATGTCTTGCTATTATTTTAAAAATTATTCCAGCATAATTATCTCAAGCCTATCACTGAGGAAGCTAAAGAGGAGATATCAGGGTGTGGGGGGGGGGGGCTATACTAGGAAAACCCAGTAACTTAGGATAGTTCACTGAAGAAACTGAAGAGAAGGGGATATTCCTACAGGGTGTGGTGGCCCCTATACTAGGAAAAACAGTGTACTTCCCTGTAAAGTGTTGGATAGTTCACTGAAGAAACTGAAGAGAAGGGGATATTCCAAAAAGGGGTGCCCCAATTCTAGGAAAAACTGTGTAGTAATAACATACAAAGTACTCTGCAGCCCACAGCATAGGTAGTTCACTGATCCATAAAGTTCAGTACAGCAAGGGGTAGCTACATGTACTATAGGGGTAGCTACTATATGTGTACATGTATTACTGGAATCTCCTCTCCATGATATCATATCCATTGATCAGGCGAAACTGAACAGTTGCATCACCCCTGTCTCTTCATGCTGTTAACCAACCAACCAGCCAACAATGGCAGGAAGGGGATGAAGAACTTTGGTGGTTAAGTGGGAAGTGGATACAATACTACACTGCCAGCACTCTTTAGCTTCAGCAGGAAGAGCTTATGAATGCCCCACAGAGCTTTGCACATACACATGTAGAGCTTCCATGCTAGCTACCAACAGTGAGAGGGGGTTAGGACTGGAGGCCAATTAGCATTCTTTCACTCCAAACCTCATACCCAGGCATGCACTGCACAGTGGACCGCAGACAATGGGGTAAATGTAACATGTACTCAGTTTTGCCATGTGACCCAATCATATGTGACAAAAACAGACTAGGGAAGTGAGGTACACACGATCGAGAGCTTTGGGATCAGTTAAGGAATCGGCCGTCACTTGATAGTGTCCATAATAAGCCAAAATCAGTTCCTTGAGCGAGCAAAGTCATGTCATGTTCACTCCATAGATCACAAGTCTTGAAACAACAGATACACAGTATATATTCCGCAACTTGTGACCGTTGCAAGCCATGGACTGGCCTCGTATAACCAACAACTACGCGAGAAGCTAAAACTAAATTAGACCATGCGCACGAGTGACAAGCTTTGTGACGGGTCGTGAGAGGTCAGCGTCCATAAGCAAAGGTCAACTCTGTGAACAAGGCCATGTTTACTCCACAGACTTCTGACTTAAACCAACAGACGCACAGTATATTCTACAGCACTCGGCAACTTCGGGCAGTTACAGTTAAGCCATGGCCCATGCAAGGTGGTCTCGCGTAGCCATACACTATATAAGAAGTTTAGACTGAACTAGACTCAGTGCTGGGGGGACAGCTAGCAGCTCTCAATAGGAAGATGCGAGGATGAGCTAATGCTGTGGTCACGCTGCTCTGTTGGGATTGTATGTCCTGGTAACCCCAACATCCTCCATAGAAATCCACACACAGGATCCTCAATGGGCCAGTGTGGCTCACATGACAGACAGTGGTAAGGTTGTATAGTGCCATGAAATACCTAGGGACACAAGTACTATACTTGCTCCCAGACCTCCCCACAGCTAGTAGTCAACCAGACCTCTCCCATATATTTTGAGCTAGCCGTCAACTAGGCATGAACTGCTTGAGCTACGCTGCCACAAACACAAGGCAGCCATGCGTGGAGTAAGTTACTAGGGGAGTCAGATAAGAGAGATCAATAGAGTGACAAGATGTACACAAACACTTGAGTAGTGTAGGTGTAGTGTACTGGTACATGTACATGTACATAATGAGATCTCCAAAGTAGGGCTTCACATAAATTGACATACTTCATTCGAAATACCGTAGAACAGGAATTTTTTCGTCGGTACACTACAACAACGAAAATAAAAAACGCACACTTTTTCAACATCAAACATCGACCAATAATGCTACATTTTATAAAACAACTGGAAAATTTAACAGGCGAATATTTTCAAGAGCAAAAATTCCTCTATCTACGATAATTGAAAGTGCCAGCAAAAACTGAGCTCACACTTATTGAATTAGCGTCTAGTACACTATAATTTAACAACTGTATCAAAGGCCCATGATCCACCCTGTAGGCCATTCATCTTACAATAGACCCACCCTCCAGACTATTCATCTTACATTGGAGCCCTGTGGAACTCTATCCACTTGCACCCAAGTGGACTACATAATTTACTCACCACGTATTAATGATCCTTCTATACAGTGTAAAATACAGCCTCCACCCCCAGGCTATTGTTGAGGTACTCATTGAATGGGAAACAGTCACAGCAAGGGGCAGGGTGCATGGACCAACACACTGCTAGCATGTCTAGACTTAATGATGCATAGAGAAGTGTGGGTAAGCAGTGGTTGATAGGCGCATTACATCATCCGTGTCCCCATGGAGAACTCAGCAATTCATTCCCCCAGAGATTTGAGCAAACATGACGTACAATGATCCCACTCTGCTTCCTCTTTCAATGGCTGCTGAAGTAGCTAATGTCAGTGATACAATCTCCTCTACTACAGTAGTCCCAATAACAGACACTACTAGGCCAGAATAGTAGCCGTCTTTTAATAGTGTAGCTTTAATCTAGCCGTACATCTATTTAATGTCTGTGGTCTGGCGGCCGTTCATAGACAAAGCTATAGGGGTGGAGTTCGCGCACACAAAGGGGGGTGGGGACATAGTTGTATCAACACTCAAGACTATGCAGCTGCACTCTTCTTACGTAAGTACAACGGCAAAACTAAGTACCGTGCAGCAAAGCACAAGGATACCCCTGCGCAATTGTGTGCATGAATTTATATACTGGGAGCGTATGGTATAATTTCATATGCACACGCACGAAATTATAATAAATCCACACTGTAGCTTTTAGCTTCGTTCTCAGACCAGAACGAAGGTAAAAACCGGTGTGCATGAATGCTTCTCGTGACTGTACACAGTAGATTAAACTGTGCTTACCGATAAAATGCAGTAGACTGCTTGCTCGGGTACGATGCCAGTCTTATGAATTCTCTCGCAACCTAGTCGTTGCCTCGCGTACTTAACTTGAAACTCGAGTCGATTCGCGATATAAAGTTACTATCACGCACAATAGCACTGCGCTACACACTCCTTGCTTACTAGTGCTGTAGCCATTCCTCAAAAGTGATTACCCAACAGCTGGTATTAAAAACAGTAGAACAGTACTTCGGCTTCCGCACGCGAAGGAAATGATCGATGCAAGAAACCGTACAAATGCAATTTATAACAAAATCATTTCCCTACAAACCGCACACGAGGCGTGACATCACTGAGTACAATGTACACGTGTCTCCTACACCCACATGTTCCTTGTGGGGCCTATTGTGGGGTCTGGCTGTGTGGGGGTTGAGTATCATATCGGATAGTTGACAGAGGTATATGATGCATACAATAATGCCAAATTCACGGACAATAGTTTTGGTAAGTAACAAAATGTACTTGACTTGTATCCAGTCTGCCAGTGGTCCCAACCGAGGGTCTGGTACCCGAGACTACCTTTCCCCCGCTGTAATATGAATGTACTGTATACTTAATATCCGCCATCGGTAGAATGATACATTCACGGGTGGCACGTGTCGTGCTGGTACAGAACAAGAGCAGTCCTCAGAAAAAGCACATTAGTTTTATAACCATTGCAGAAGATATTACAAACTCAAACCTGAAGTGTCCACCATAATCTCGAGACAAGCAACAACCCTAGGCTGTACACTACGCTTGATCAGGATCGCCCCTCGATGATTACTACCTTGATTTGTTCACGGCTGGTTGCATCATGTACGCCAACGAAAAGGCTGCTCACTTGATGCGAAATGGCAGCCAACACAAGTCGTCTATACTAGGTAGTTTCTCCCCCGGTAAAGGTCTAGGGCAGGGCTGCGTTGGGCCCATTTTGGTGCACAGGTGTAATGTTAGCCTCCACCCTAGTCTCCTTGGCCCAGAGGGGAGGGCAGTGGTGCATTAATCTTCCAAGGTGTGGCGTCTAAAATGATACTCTGACGTAAAAACTCCTTTAAAACATGTACGTTTAGAATCATCATGAACTGCTAGCCTGGATTTGAATAAGTTTCTTTTGCTTCGCTGTTTCTTTTTTCTTATTTTTACATGTTCTTTTGCTCTCTCTATAGTTAAGACTACATCAGGGAAGAAACAGTCACACATTGTACATTGAAACAAAGGCACTTTTCCAGACACAATAGCTCCATGGTGACTTTTTTTGACAGACTAGCATGCAGTGTTTCAGCACAGCTGAGACTGATGGAGTATTAGTAGACAGCGAGACTTGTTATTCTGACACCAAAACATGAGTACAGTTTGCACAGACACTATCGGGTGGTGCAGCAATGTGCTGGATTAGGCAGCCAGAGGAGTCTGCCCACAATGCCGGATGCTGAAGAGGCATGTACTTGTTACTGAGAGCGTGGCCTGGTGACGAACAATGGTTCAACGCGCAGCGGATGTCTACTCTGCAGATCCACACTATTCCAACAGCTCGCCCCACAGTGGTAGAATAGCAGCGTCCCTAAGTTACATTCCAGGCAGCAAGCAGCACAGTAAGGCACATGTATATATTCTCTGAGTCTTCCTTCATTGCACTCAGATCCAACCACCCCTTAGCCGGAGAATAGGGTCAGACAACTTGACTTCACAGGAATGCAATACGAGCGAGCAAGTTATGGGAGCATTTCATGCACACACACCTGGGGTGTCTGTTACTGTGCTGTGTCAAGTATAGCAAGTGTTGTGTATAGCAAGTGTAAGCACAGAAAATAGACAGCAGAGAAGTAGCTTACTCAATCTCAAGCACAGCAATCGAGAAATTTACTGTCTCCAGAATTAAGGGGAAGCATGGTAGTGCCTAGCCTGGGTTCTGAGGTGTCATTGCTGCAGCTATTGTGTATGTAATGTGAGTAGCCAGGGGCTTCAACCACAAGAGAATCCCTGAACAATGCTACTTGTGCTCTGCTCACTCTACTGCTTCAGAGAACCCACAGAACTTTGGGAACCGGCTATGTACTACACACAGTACAGAGAGCGAGGGAACATGGGAAGGACAGTGCTTAGTTTGGGGTTAATTCCAGTTCAAACACAAGCAATGTTGTTGACACCAAGCGAAATCAATTACAGTTAATGGCAAAGGTGCCAAGTCTCGTATGGAGACATCAGTGGCCAGAAATAGTAGGCTGATATATATACATGTACCTTACTGTAAAGAGCCTGTGAATGTGGGTACGTGGTCAATGGCGTAAGTGCTACGGCGGCAGCGACATGAGTATACTACTATTACTGTGAGATCAAATTTGGAAGACATACATACATGTAAACAACAACGGTCTTTGAATATGACAATTGCAGCTGCATCAGTTAAGCACAAGTACGTGGTACTGTATGAGGTTAGTCTCATTCCCAGGTCAACACGGAACTGGGAACAAGGCTAGTCCACTATAGCCTCTTGAGCGTAACAGCTCAGGAATCTATATCCTTGCCAGGTTTATCGGCACCGTCCCTTCCCTCCCTCCCTCCTTCCTTCCTCATCCCTCCAAAAGAGTCTGAAGGCACTAGCTCAGCCACTTAGTATGAACTGGCAAGGCGTATCACCTCTTGCAAATACTCACAAGCAAGGCATATACTCACACAGAGTGCACTTTACCCTTTCTTATACTTCTTGTAGTGAATGGTCTAACCACAATGGGCAGAGTTTAATGAGAGTGGAATTCTACTACAAAAGGTTAGTGGTGAAGCCCAAGGAACCCCACTGCCTCACCACTGACTATTGGTAGATTATGATTAATTATGCCCATAACCTCGTTAGCCAATGGGTTCTGTGGACAGGTTCAGATAGCTACTGACTCACGGGGCAAAACTAAACTTCACTGCAGTAAAATTCAGGATTAAATTCGCTGTCCATTGCTAGCTTTGTTTGTACACTCAACAAAAGAAGTTCAGTTGATCAAAATATCAACACACTATAAAATACTGCAGCGGCATTTTCTGTGTTAGCTTATAGTGACAGCTGCTCTTTGCTCTTGGCAGCCCAAGTAGTGCTTGAAGCTTGAGAGGTGATCAATAACACTTAACCCCAAACAGAATTGGCAGGTGTCCTCAGTTCACAGGTGAACAAGCAGTGTCCCAGATGCCAGGGTGGGGGACGGTGGACCTTGCTTCCTTTTCTGATCCTTGATCATCTCCGTTTTTTGGACAGGGTTCGTAATATATCCCCCAACCCACATGGAGTGATAGCTGATACAGTAAGGGTATATGTCTGAGAGTTTCATATCCTAGTGATTGTGTAATGTGAATACAGAGGAACCCCTCTAATGTGGACACCTTGGGGACCAGGTGAAGTGCCCCGTATAGACAGGTGTTTTCATTTCAGGGGTAAATTTATCATGGAGTACGGTGCTACTCCATATGAAGGGTGGGAAGCATATTTGGGAGACAGCAAGTGTCCTTTATACAGAGGTGTCTATTCCAGGGGTGTCCTTTAAGACGGGTCCCACTGTATAAGGCACCAACCATCAGCTGGTCTCCAGTGAACCAATGGAGCTCTCACGTGACAGACAGGGAACAGAGAACAGGGATAAGATTATGAAGCCGCTAGGACTCAGCCGTTTCCAATCGTTCTGGTCGACCCCTGTCCTCTGGTGTCACTGATGTGATTGGCTATAAAAGTAGCATGTTAACGTCTAACTTAAATTTCGCCCAGAAGATCTAGACTAGAGCATCTAGTCGAAACATCGGCAGAGATTCTTTCCAATTAAAGTTGGAATATATATAGCACTTTCCTTTCTCATGGAAGAGCCAACTGAGGAGCCCCTCTCTTCAATTCCAACCGTATACTTGCTCCTCAACCATTGCTGTGACAAAGCAAACTAAGCACTAGCCAGGCTGCCGTGGTGCATAGCAACATTGAGGGATGCTGGGAACGAACCTATACATCGCACGCTCTAGCACTTCCTACATGCTTGTAAGGACATTAAACGACACCTTACAGACAGACTTTGAATGAGTGCCAGCTCCTCTAATTAGACAATGTCATCATGATCTAATTGTGGCTAATGTTATTTACTGAATCAAGTTTGTAGAATTAGGTAAGGACAACTGATATGGCTTATGTCATCCTGATGTAATTATACGCGATTAACTCTGTCTGTCCTCCAATTACAATTACCTTAAGGGGGCACATCTAAGCACCTGCAACATGAATGGGTAAATGGGCACTTCTTTCAAATATTCAGAAGCCACCTGCATAGCAGCAGTGTTTATTAAAGAAGAGTATCTTATAGCCAAAGCTCAAAGGGTGGGCAGCTGTGTTCCAATTAGGACGAGGTGAAGCTGAAGTCTAGTTAGAATACAGAGTTACCCATGCTCTAAGTATGGTCTAACTTTTCAACTAGGGAATAAAGGACCACCATAGTAACATACTCCAAATATAGTTACAGCTCCAGAGAGTACTTTGCTTAAAGGACACCCCTGAAATAAGGACACCTCTGTATTAAGGACATTTTGCTATGTCCCAAATTTTTAATTTACCCATGCTAATTTTAAACAGCGTGTTACATCCCTCTGGAGGAAAAAACTAGAAGTCTCTAGCAGAGACATACCCAGCACTGCATAATGTACAACTGGGACCTGGCAGGACAACAGACTTGGTTAATGAAGCTGTTGGTAACATGTACATTTTGCTATATGTATGTTTGAGCACTTCTTAAGAACTGAACAAATCACAAATCACTCTGCGAGTATTTTCAACACTCACGGAGCCAAGCAATGACATTGAAACACAACTGCCTACGTGCTTACATTTTCCTCAATTCCCAAAATCACGAGTGAAGTAAACATTGCAGTGATGGACGAGACTACACTGTACACAAGTTTAGCAAAACAGCGGCCCTGACTAGGTTCAAAGGACCAGGTTAAGTATACAGAAACTGAGAGTTTTCATTACTGGCAGTGGGAGGTGAAAGTACACTGCTATCATAGCCTCCTTTCTAGGCTGCCATTGCTTGAAGGCTAAGCAGAGGGTCAACAAGCTTAGCCTCGTTCCCAGGCCCGCGCCATTTTCGGTTATACGAAAGCTGTCACAGCAAACCTGGGAACAAGGCTACAACACAGCTAAGTCAAAGGGCTAACTGGGGTGAGCCTGAGCGAGCGTAGCTGGTATCTAAAGTCACATGCAAGGCCAAGTATAGAAAGGTACATGGAGGTATTTATAGAGGTGTTTGTAAGCACAGCTGTAGTTCTAGAGTGGAACCTCACTAATGTGGACACCTTGGGGACCTGGTGAAGTGTCCTGTACACAGTGGAAGCCCTCTATTGTGGACACCTTGGGGACCTGGTGATGTGTCCTGTATACAGTGGAAGCCCTCTATTGTGGACACCTTGGGGACCTGGTGAAGTGTCCTGTATACAGTGGAAGCCCTCTATTGTGGGCACCTTGGGGACCTGGTGAAGTGTCCTGTATACAGTGGAAGCCCTCTATTGTGGACACCTTGGGGACCTGGTGAAGTGTCCTGTATACAGTGGAACCCCGCTATTGTGGACACTTTGGGGACCTGGTGAAGTGTCCTGTATACAGTGGAAGCCCTCTATTGTGGACACCTTGGGGACCTGGTGAAGTGTCCTGTTTACAGTGGAACCCCGCTATTGTGGACACTTTGGGGACCTGGTGAAGTGTCCTGTATACAGTGGAACCCCACTATTGTGGACACCTTGGGGACCTGGTGAAGTGTCCTGTATACAGTGGAAGCCCTCTATTGTGGACACCTTGGGGACCTGGTGAAGTGTCCTGTATACAGTGGAACCCCGCTATTATGGACATCTTGGGGACTGGCGAAGTGTCATGTTATAGAGAGGTGTCCTCATTTCAGGGGTAAATTTATGCATATTTGGGATATAGCAAAGTGTCCTCAATGCAGAGGTGTCCTTATTTCAGGGGTGTCCTTTATGGAGGGTTCCACTGTATAAGGGTCGTTTTCAAGTGAAGGGTAGAGCGTCCGCTTTAGGGGTGGGTGGTCAGGTCATCAGGTGATGTACAAAATCGCTTTACTGGTAATTAATACGAGATGGCCACACACATTCGCTTACATACCAGTCAGGCTAGCACTATATTCAGGCTTGCATTAAAGTGATATCATATCAGTGGAATTTGACCCCCTATCCATTGTACAGCCGAGGTAAAGAAATGTATATGCATATATCTGCATGTGGCCTCAGGGCGGCGTCATGTTCGCCGAATTTACCGTGAAGAATGGAAGGATCGATGTCACTCAGAACGGTGGTCAATAGTTAGACAAAATTGGCATATGTACGGCAGGAAATTCTCGCACAGTGCAAGTGTACTGCAAAGACTTTTGAACGTGCCTGCCAGTCAGTTGTAGTGAGTATTAGTCACGACAACACAATAGAGAGTTTTCATTGACATCATCTTACGTCATGTGCATGTAGCAACTGTTGCCAGGGCGCCATTTGGTGGGCAGCAAATGTACATAGCCATACGCTTAAAGACCGGAAGTTACTCTCGTAGTCTAGACAGCAGATTCACTCAATTTATCCCGCCTGAAAACTGACTTACAGTGATAGTTGAGATACTGAACACGTAAGTTCCCAGCAGCTCTTGTTTTTGAGATCACTGTATAACGTGCCAATCTAGTTGCCCACGCAAGTTGGGCAAAGGAACGTGTCACGGATATACTGCTGGAGCATGTGATCTATGACGACACATGAAAACTCTCTATACAGTAGCTACATGTATCACAGACTAGTGTAGCCACCTCAGTGTAGCCTTGTGTTGAGTTGCTCAGGATGGAGAAAAGGTGGTAGGCAGCCGTGTTCGTGCAAGTTTCATCAGTTGCTAACTGGAAGCACACAACGAAACAGCAGAGTCAGCATTTTTGCTATGTAAGTTTGAATTGTTATCTGCTTATTCAAGAGAGACAGCCTTACATATACATATACATGTTGTAAATTCTTAGCTTGACATGTTTCTGAGCTGAGCTGATACTGTGGCATTTCAGACACGTGAAGAGATGTAGTCAAGATACAGCGCTGACGCGAAAATTGTTAAAAAATTTCCCAATCTACAGTATTTAACTTGTACATGTTCTGTTAGTACCATTTCTAATAGCTACTAAACACCTCTACACACATTAGCTCACCGCATGCTCTCTGCACATGCAGACACAAGTCTACTACATGTACATGTACTAACCACCTATGGCAACTCAGCTCTTACAGTTACTCGACACAATTAAGTCTACTACATGTACACTGTACATGTACATGTATATGTACTAACCACCTACGGTAACTCATCTCCTACAGATTTAATTAAGTCTACTGTAGGTATACAAGTACGTGTACTAACGCACCTATGGCAACTCAGCTCTTACAGTTACTCAGACACAATTAAGTCTACTACATGTACACTGTACATGTATATGTATATGTACTAACCACCTACGGTAACTCATCTCCTACAGACTTAATTAAGTCTACTGTAGGTATACAAGTACGTGTACTAACGCACCTATGGCAACTCAGCTCTTACAGTTACTCAGACACAATTAAGTCTACTACATGTACATGTACTAACACACCTATGGCATGTACATGTACATGATTGTACTAACCACCTACGGTAACTCATCTCCTACAGACATAGTTAAGTCTACTGCATGTATTTCAGTTCTGTATCTCTGCATGTACATGTACTAATGCACCCATGGCAACTCATCTCCTACAGTTACTCAAAAGCAATGATATGTACTTTAGAGGAGCTCAGTGGCAGACAATACAAGGTGAGCACGAGCCACTCAAGGTGAACAGCGGTTTGTTTGTATTAATGTTCAGTAACACGGTCCACTCAGCGGTGAGGGTCATTAAATTACTGTACCAGGCTCAGTTCTGCACCTCCGCTGCAGTACACCATTATATAGCAACACAAGCAGAGGAAAGCTGACTCCGTACATGTAGCAGGCAGGAGTTTGAAAAGCATTGGATACGCTCTCAGAATTAATGGATGGACATAAATACTGTAGTTAGTCCTTCCTCCAAGTACCCTGTAACCCAGCCCTCCCCCCTCGTGACTATGCATATAGTCCTTGTGATATAGTGTTGTCCTGCATGCATGCAACCCCATTTAATCAGGCGGAGCACAACCTGAACACCAATTGCCAACGTACAATGTACATGTATGTGATGTGCTTCGATGTTATGTAGGGGTTCGAAAAGATGCTGCATGTAGGCACCTCCTGGGGGGGTCTGGGGGTAGCCCCTCAGGAAATTTGAGGTGTTTTGGGGCCCCCAAACTTCAGTTACATGCATGTACAACTACATGTATATAAAATTTCAAAAATGGGGAGGGGGAATCCAGATGGCTCTCTCTGTATGAACACATGCCAATATACAGTCATGCAGCCCAACCTTCACTACAGTACATGTACTAGTGCCTGTCCCACCTTCGCTACCATATTAGCACATGCACCGCCTACCTCCTCAGATGGCGACTGGCTTCCCCTCCTGTCCCCGACCGGAGAGCGGAGCAGCTTGTCCCTCTGGGCGCTACTGATGAGCGTCTTGGACGGGTCGTACGACTCACTGGAAGCATTCCGCTGCCGCTTTATGGCAACCCTCGACCCCCGACGAATATCCAGGCTGGTCTCGATGGGACAGACATCCTCAGAGCATTCGTCCGGCTCCGCATCGCTGCTGCTGTCGTCCCCACTGACGTCTTGGATCACGCCGTTGACCGAGAGGGAGGAGGATGGGCCTTTCATGGTTGCCGTGGTGACCCGGAGCAGGGGGCAGTGGAGTCTGGGTTTCTCCGTTCGTGTGAGCTGGTCGAGCAGGCTGGAGTTGTGGAACGACGAGCGCATATCGGCTGGCGCTGATAGGTTACCTGTGTAGTGTTATTTTACGGAAAACAAGTATTTTAGTAGGAGCAAAAACAGATTTATAAAACTAGAATTTCAAATGTAAACTAGAACTGTTCAAATAAAGGTGTTTTAGTAATCCTTTTTGTCGGTTAACTAAAACTGAAACTAAATTTTTCCTTCATTAAAAGCCTTTTTAAACCCAAATATCGTGCGTATGCGCGGACATTAACCATAGTGCACATAGCTTGCTCACATATATGAGTAAATATTTCAAAATCACACATTTGCGCTAAAATTAGTACCCTCAAATAATACATGTAGTCACACCTTAAGGTTTATAACTTCAAGTGACATTTTTTACAGTGTTTTAGTAAACCATTTAGTTGACTAACTAAAACAGAAAGCTTTTTAAACCTAATTATGTAAACCCATACTAAAACTTACCAGAGGTAAGCATGTCCTGGGACACTAGCTCCTTGGACCGGTATCCCGTGGAGGACGAGAGCCCTTCCGAGTCATCTCCCATCGTGGTGATCATGTCATAGAGCTCCCGCGAGAGAGTCCTGTCCACCTTTCCCTTCCGGCTGACGGCCTGGCGAGAGGGGATTGAGGCAACATCATCGTCCTCCTGGGTGACATCACTCTCGGGGGAAACACTGACGACCCTGCCCGTCTTGGGGTCCAGCTTCCTCGCTTCCACTTGGAGGTAAGAAGCCGCGCTGCTCGGGTCGGTGGTGGCCCTCGGTCGGCCGGATTCTGAGCCGGATGAACCGGATCTCGGTTTGGCATCGTCGTCCGAGCTGTGGACGCTCGTCTCAAGTACGTGTTCTTCGTACTCCTCTTTCTCGTTCCCGTTTTCCAACGTCGGCTCGATCGTTGCGTCCATCTGAAAGTCTACCATTTCGCCGCTACTCCTGGCACTGTTGCTCCTCTTCTTAACTGCGATTCTCTTCTTCGATTTCCTACCGGCTATCTTTGATCGCGGCTCGGTCAGTCCATGACCTTTCACCTCTTCCACCTCGTTCGGCTTGTCCTCGGTAGAGGTCTCACCTTGGTCTTTCAACTTCCGTCTTCCGAGACGAGGCGAAAACCACCTGCCTTTGTTCTGCTTTGCCACCGGCAGCTCGCTCTTGCTTCCCTTCATCTTCCTCTTCGAACTGGGGCTTCCCTTCACGGGGCTACCCCTCTCTTTATTTTTCCGGCCCACCTTTGGACTCTCCGTACCAGATATCTCGACTTCGTCGTACAATTCTTCACCCTGCCACGTTTCGCTCTGATTCGATAATCCGTGGTGCAGGTCCGCTGGTCTGGGTGGGAGGGCAGGGGGCGTATCGCTGACAGCCATAACACCGTAGTATTCACCCGGAATGGTAGCATATAGGTCCTCAGTGATGACACACTCGACTTCTGCGCTCTCGACCGCAACGGTATAACTTTGGGAAGCCGACTGCCGATTAGATTCCGACTTTCCTTTAGCAGTTCCCTCGACGTCATCGTAAACTGCATCGCCGTTTTCCGATTCGCCGCTCGCAACTCCGTTTGGTAATTGGGTGCTTGCTGCCTTCTTCTGCGAAGCTGGAACCACCACATCCTCGTAAACATCGTCAGCTTCCCCGGCCAGGACGGACGACATAGACTTGGACTGCGACCTCCGTTTCAAATGTGGCGAACTCTCTGGGGAGTTTTTCGGTGAGCGTTTCGGCGAGCTTCTGGACAAACGCTTGGGCGCGTGTCTCGGGGAGGTGTGGGGGGAAACTCTCGGAGACGTAAGGCTCTCCCTCTCCTGCGCTCTCTTCTTCTCTATCTCCGCCCACAGTTTTATCCTGTCTTGGATGCTCACAGATTCCTTGGACACCGACCACGTTCTCAGGGAGTTCTCCACTCTCTGGCGGGGTGTCTTGGATTCTCTGGTCGGCGATACGGAGCTGTCTTTCGGAGTCTTGTCGTCTAGAACCGGGGCGCTGGCTATCCGCTCCCTACCGCCCTTGAGAGCCGAAACTCTGCTCCTAAAAGCAGGGATCGGCTCCTGGGAGTTCATCCGGTCCTTCTGAAGGAAGGGGTTGGTTTCGATCCTGCTCGTTCCGCCGGGGCTCAAACTTCGCTCGCTGAGGCCGTTCGAGGCGGTGGCATGCAACTTGGTCTTGGAAGACCCCTGTCGTTTGGGACTCGATTGATCCGAGGAGGAAGAGCCGGACAGTCTGGGACTAGTCGTCCTCTTCCAGGAAGGGTCCCGGCTGGGCGAGGTCACGACCCCGATGGGCTTGATCACCGGGTCTTTCTCACTCGTGGAGGCAGAGCCGGCAGTTTGGAACTTCTTGCCTGACTTGAAATGCCGGAGGGTCGTTTGTACTCTGGTGTCGACGGGGATTACATCGTCGGGGTTGATCGCCAGACTGATGATCTTCCCGGCGAGCTGCGGTCCGTTGCGTGCATTCGCTCCTGGAGCCACTCGTCTGAGTTCGTTCCTCCCGAGGCTTCGAGTCACCCGCGGATTGCGCATTTCTTCTTCCAGCTCTCCCCCGCTATTTCCGCTGTCTTGCTCGTCGACGTCCGAGAGGACATCCGGCGATAGGATCCCCTTGATCTCCTCGCGCTGGAGGCTCCTCGACGACCCTGCCCCCAATTGATGAGTCGGGGGTGTGGCACTCCGTCTCCCACGCAAACTCCCCGCGCTAGACGCCGGTGAAGTGATAGATCCGGTGCTCGAAGTCCTCATGATCTTGATGCTCGACCTCTTACAGAAATCGTTCGCCCCAGAGGTGCCCAGATAGTCTCCCACGCTCTCCGATCTGGAATTGAAGGCTGAGATCATGTTGGCAACTCGTGATTCCTTCCCCACGGCACTCTCCGATAACCTGTTGGGACGTCGGGAGACGAATTTGCCGAGTTGGGAGGGCTGGGAAGAGCTGGATTCCGGGTGGACTTTGTCCGACGGCCGTTTAGTCCGTTGATTGGATGAGGTAGACATCGTTGATATCTTACAGTAGGCTGTGGCTGTGGTTATTTATTATAGAGGCACATGTATAGTGTTGTCCTGCATGAGTAAAAAAATACATTGCAGATTGCTATAAAGCCTTTGGTATGATATACAATGGAACCCCTCTAAAAAGGTCACCCCTAAAATAAGGACGTCTCTGCATTAATGACACTCTGCTATGTCCCAAATATGCTTTCTCTATATAATTTTATCCTCAAAATTAGGACACCTCTATATACAGGACACTACACCAGGTCCCCAGTGTGTCCACAATGGGGGTGGGTTCACTGTAAATGATTGTAGGTATCCAAATATACGAGTCTGCATGGGCTACAGACGTACACAATATTAGGCAGCAACTGCAAGGACGAATACTAAACAGTCTGGTATATCATACATGTATAGCAGTGTCAAGCAACCAGTAATATGCTTGAGTTCACTTGAGTGGCAGTTCTCTTGGCCTGTGAAACGTGTACACGAGTGCTGGCCAGTATAGTGTACGCAGATGATGTATTTACAATGCATGATGTATGACTCATGCATGGCTATGCGCCCACACACCATATGGACTGATATAAACACGACAACTTGATTACTAGTACTGTAAGGGGAAGTATAGCATACGTATTGGCATCCATATTTACAATGCATGATGTATGACTCACGCATGCTTATGCGCCCACACACCATATGGACTGATATAAACACGACAACTTGATTACTAGTACTGTAAGGGGAAGTATAGCATACGTATTGGCATCCATATTTACAATGCATGATGTATGACTCAAATATCCTGTCCATGCACACAATGATATTATTACATGTAGTACTATATGGGGAAATACATGTATAGTGTATGCAGTATTTTATAGGCTTCCATATTTCAATGCATGATGTGTGACTCATATATCCTGCCTATGCACACAATGATATTACTAGTACTATAAGGGGAACTATAGTGTATGCAGTTAAATTACTGGCATCCATACATGCAATCTTTACAATGCACGAAGCCATGACTCATACATTCTGCCCACACACCACATGGACTGATGTAAACACTGTGTATGTAACTATATTATAGTGCTTCCTGTACAGAAACATACAGTGGCCATGAGAGATCGCAACTTCAGTTCTGGTTTTAAAGAGCTTCAGCACATGATGTGTGTCAGTACACACACACACACACACACACACACACACACACACACACACACACACACACACACACACACACACACACACACACACACACACACACACACACACACACACACACACACACACACACACACACACACACACACACACACACACACACACACACACACACACAAGTAATTAATTCACAGGAATGTTGTGTACTTCTAAATGATTTGTGATGCGAGTTTCAGTGTAAGCCTATACATGTAGCTATTCTAGCGACAGCTGTTGGGGGCTGCCGGGCTGAGAGTCACATGATCGTGGTGAAGCCCCATGCTGGTTTTGGCCAGACCTCATGGCTGTAACAATTTCAGGGAACTGTCCTCCTCTTTAACTCTCTGTTTTTGGTGGTTGCGAACTGTGGCTTCTGGTTTTTCTGCATTCCCAAGTTCTCGCTCCTACCTAACCTGTAGCTTTTTTTAGAATTACTAAATGTTTGTAGGATATATATAACAACTTGTCCAATATATGTATATGCTTTAATGGAGAGATTGATGCTACATGTACGTCACTGCAATATATATGGCCAATATCCTTACTTTTAGCTGCATTCTCTGGCTGCCTAAATAACTATAGGGCATATGGCTCTGCTTTACATCAGACATTACATCATGCTCTGGCAATTCTTGAGGTTGAAAGTACACCTTGGGTCAACATATTTGATTTGCCCTTTAAGCTGAAAGGTGATCACTCATCATTAGTGAGTGACCACTGGGCCTTCAGCCATCTGGTAAGGGTTCTAAAAAGGACAATCCATCATGAGAAGAACCTTCACAGTAGCCTCAACAACCAACCACAGGCTGGGCACGCTATCTCCTTTTTCTGACGCCTCGATCTCTGACACTATAATAGTTTGGGAATAAGGCTATGGAAACACTTCCGTGGTATGTCGTCTCGGTCTCTGACTCTAATAGTTTGGGAATAAGGCTATGGAAACACTACTGTATGTGGTATGTCGTCTCGGTCTCTGACTCTAATAGTCTGGGAATGAGGCTACAGAGACACTACTGTACGTGGTATGTCGTCTCGGTCTCTGACTCTAATAGTCTGGGAATGAGGCTACGGAAACACTACTGTACGTGGTATGTCGTCTCGGTCTCTGACTCTAATAGTCTGGGAATGAGGCTATGGAAACACCACTGTACGTGGTATGTCGTCTCGGTCTCTGACTCTAATAGTTTGGGAATGAGGCTACAGAGACACTACTGTATTATGTCGTCATCACACTACTGTAGTGTTTCCAGGCCGATGGTAGCAAAGTGAAGGACCAGCAATCACAGAGTAGCCTTGTTCCCATACATGTGCATGTACATTTTACCAGTGTAATGTACATGTACATGTACGTCTTCTGCTAGTACACACACACACACACACACAGTAGCTTTGCTCCTATACATTTTACCAGTGTACTGTACATGTATGGCTTCTGCTAGCACACATGCACACACACACATCAATTCAGCTAGAGTTCCACACTTTCATTGTGGACGACCACAAATCAAACCACACCTCTAGGAGTTGCTATATATAGCTCATCTTTCCCTACTGTTGTAGATAGTCCATCCTATCAAAAGCCAAAAGTATGTATGCTATAGGAGAAAGTATAATGGCTTTCCCACGCACTCTACAGACTTCACATAACAAGGATTTCATACTGAAGGTCATACCATGCAGTACTCATATAGGCAAATGGCAATTCAGTTTGAAATACACATCACTGCTAATTTAGAGCTTGTGCAATTACTCCACCAGTAGGAGTGAAATTTGCCCAAGTATGTTGCCACAAGTATGTCAGCTATAGGAGAATGTCTGCTATAGGAGAAAGTATAACAGCTTTCCCATGCACGCTACAGACTTCACATAACAAGGATTTCATACTGAAGGTCATACCATGCAGTACTCATATAGGCAAATGGCAATTCAGTTTGAAATACACATCACTGCTAATTTAGAGCTTGTGCAATTACTCCACCAGTAGGAGTGAAATTTGCCAAAGTATGTTGCCAAAAGTATGTCTGCTATAGGAGAAAGTATAACAGCTTTCCCATGCACTCTACAGACTTCACATAACAAGGATTTCATACTGAAGGTCATACCATGCAGTACTCATAATTTATACATAATTGGCAATTCAATTTGAAGTACATATCACTGCTACATGTATGGTAGTCAATTTGGGACTCACAATTACTCTACAAGTAGGAGTGGAATATTCAAAACTTGGTTAGGGGCAAACTATAATTATGTACATGCATACTAAGGCTACATTCACAGGAATAGGATTGGGCTTATGAACCCAGAACTTGTATGTAGCTTGAACTACAGTGTACATGTATTTTCCAATTGAGCATACCTGCATAAAGCCTGCAGCTAGCTTATATTATGTGTGCATGTACAGTAGTTCCCCAGAGTGTGTACTGAGCCATGACGAAGGATACATGTACATCACTGCAGCCATGCAAAATGCTGGCAGTGATGAAGAGTATTTCAGGCTTGAATTTAAGACACTCCAGAGTGAGTATAAATTGTGTGTGGGTGTGTTTATTTGTGTTAGCCGTATCAGTATCCACTGCATACAGGAGAAATTAATTGAATTTTAACTCTATGTTAAAGATACTGAGTAAGGGCTGTGTAATGTGTACTCATAAAGTTCCAAGGCCCACGCACATGCTTAATATTGGCTATTGTGGGCCTTCTGATGCACGGTGGAAGGGTAGTAAATTATATGGGCAAGGAGAGTTGCAGTTCAAAGGCGACGAAAGTGATTTATACCTTCCAACTACATCTTGTTTGTATACACACAATTAATGGCTACTTAAGTGCTTGGCTACGACAGCCATCGGCTAATCGTGTCTGAGCAACCCATAAACACGAGCACCTCGCCAGCCCAGGCAACAACCAGGTGGTGCCCTTGAGTAGAATTGGCACAAAGAGCTTGAAAGCTTCCTACAATCATCCAAGTTAGGACAATACCAGTAACTGCATTAATTAATGGAAGGCCACAAAGCCATAGGATTTGACTGGGATACTGCACACAAACTCAAGCACCCACTATTCTGTGCTTATGATTAGCCTTGCCCCTGCCAATTTGTTTGTCCCCCCCTTTCCTCTCCCCCCCCCCCCCCCTGATGTGCTGGCAATGGAGACTGGGAAGGAGGCGATCATTACTCGTTGTATACACGTACATGTACATACATGTACATACATGTAGGCTTAAAAATCGATTGCTTTCTCCAGTACACAGTGGATGTCAATACGGCAAACACAAATAAACATATACACAAACACACCTATATAATAATACATACACAACATTCATTCCCTGCCCACTCAACCTGCCCCCTGGCACTACGAAAGCCCGGTTTATTTTCTCAACATCTAACATAAAAACTCCCTATAAATCCATATGGGCCTTAAGGAAGCAGGACTCCACTGATGAGGGGGTCAAACCAAATGAGGAGAGCCTGGACTGGTGGCAGCTGACACTCTCATTTGGTGTGGGAGCTGGATTACACGGCAATCCACCTCATGTCCAGGATGTGGCTAACACTTACACCAGTTTCAGGATGGAATTACACTTGTCCAGTATAATAAAATGGCATTCATTGCCAGTTTAAGTGCCTGTGTAAATGGGCTGTAACTTGCTTTACCTACAGCTAGCTACCCACTCAGTTGGACGAACGCACACCATGGCAACCCACCTCCATGGCAACCCACCTCATGTCCAGGATGTGGTTACCACTTAAATCAGCTTAGGAATGGGATAGCACTTGTCCAGAATCAGAATAATTATAATTTCAGAAAGCTCAGTCTCCATTACCAATGTGTTTGGCCTAGTTTCCTAACTCTGATAGCTAAATCAGCTTAGGAATGTATAGTACTTGTCCAGAATCAGTACAATTAAGTGGGAGCCTGAGCCCTAAGTGCCTGGTGTAAATTGGCTTAACTAGGTTATTAACCACTATATCTACCCACTCACTTGGACCAGCACACACCATCTGACCCCCCCACACTGGTCAGCACCTGTAACTCACTCACTTACCCAGTGAGTTGGCTGCCCACTCATTTGGACTCTGGCCCACCACCCCTTACCCCTGGGGGCTAAATGTACATGCAGCACCTGCCAATGCACTAAACACCACACAGTAGCAGTGGGGACAATGGTATACGAAGCTCAATGAGAAACAATACACCTGTAAATAAACACAGTTTCGTTGCCAAAGACGGTGCCTCTTAATGCACTATGTGTGTCACAGGCCTGGTTCGTTCTATCTTGCAAAGACGGTGCCTCTTAATGCACTATGTGTGTCACAGGCCTGGTTCGTTCTATCTTACAAAGACGGTGCCTCTTAATGCACTATGTGTGTCACGGGCCTGGTTCGTTCTATCTTACAAAGACGGTGCCTCTTAATGCACTATGTGTGTCACGGGCCTGGTTTGTTCTATCTTGCAAAGACGGTGCCTCTTAATGCACTATGTGTGTCACGGGCCTGGTTCGTTCTATCTTGCAAAGACGGTGCCTCTTAATGCACTATGTGTGTCACGGGCCTGGTTCGTTCTATCTTGCAAAGACGGTGCCTCTTAATGCACTATGTGTGTCACGGGCCTGGTTCGTTCTATCTTGCAAAGACGGTGCCTCTTAACGCACTATGTGTGTCACGGGCCTGGTTCATTCTATCTTGCAAAAACTCTTCTTCCCTGCATATTTCACTGGACTCAACTCCTTCGGCATCCACTGTATCCAGTGTATCGTATTCCACAAACAAAACAGCTGGACTATATGCCAAAACAATGGTGACTCCTGGGACAAGTATGAATCCAATACTATAACAATTACAACAATTGTGCAGTGACTATAACACGTGATAGCTATTACCTCTGATACATAATATAAGTCCAAAGAAGGCATACATTTGAGGCACCATTATGGATATGTGCCCTGCCCCCCAAGGCTGTGGAAGCATGACTGATAACCCTGGGCATATACCTGATAAGCACTAGCTGAGATTCTGTTGCTCACACATGTAGCTAGGTAGCAAATATTGTGAAATCGGCAACAAAATACTGCAAACAATGTGTAGTTGCCTTATATCAATGGGCTCTACACTGTCTACTATTCAGTGCCTTTATTCTTTAGTACTACATGTACATAACTAAGTCACATTGACATATTATCAGGGTTCTGCCCACACTGGTCGGCAGTGGTCGGGTCTAACCACCACTCAGCCTTTTTGACCACCACTCAGCTAATGTTTAACTCTATTTACAACATGGGAGAACGTCCGTTTAGCTAAAAGAAGTGCCTTGGAGATTGAATTTTGACCACCACTCAACGTCTCCTAGGCAGAACCCTGTATTATATACAGTCAGCCTACCACATGAGATCTTCCAGCCAAGAGTTTGTGAGCATACTGCCCAAATGCAGCTCCAGAATAACGAGCGAGAATAGCATACGGATATATAGGAGTGGATATATCACGTATTAGGATGGTGATAACTGGCAGCTAATGAACTTTACCTGTGTTCAGAGTAACCGACCATTAGTTGCACGATTATATTGGCAACTGCCATTACCTACATGTACCTGTATAGTATACTGGACAACTATCAGTGTACGGTGTGTACCTGTATTTTTCAGTCTTTATTCTAGGGCTGTTTATCCACTTCTAAAATATGCTTTCTTAATGTAAATTTACCCCTGAAATGAGAACATCTCTCTATATACGTAGGACACTCTACCAGCTAGGTCCCCAAAGTGTCCACAATAGAGGGGTTCCACTGTATACACATGGACATGCATGTACCCGACCCACAGGTACATATACTGCACGCACACATGACATGTAATTTGCTGAGTGGGTCAACAAAGTCAGAAATACTACACCGTGGTATGCAAGCCATATCCTACGGTATTCCAAGAGAATAGCACGCCAATTAATTTACACAAAAGACGCTTGTTCGCATATACAGTACGCTGTAGTTGTCCACAGCACACAGCAAGAAACCTGATGTTAATGACGCCATGTCTACTGGCAACAGCTTGGTCTTCTCGCCAGCTGTGCAGGTTCCCTACAGCCCTACTTGCTCCACTCAGAGACACAACACTATCAGCCGCATACTGCCTAATTCTTATTGTCCTCCTCCTCCACTGTGAATTTCAGAATTGTATAATACGAAGCACAGCCCAAACACGAGGTGAAAGCCTTCATGTGATTGCTCATCAAAGCAGGCGAATGGGATAAACAGTATTATGCTTTCTCATGTGGACAATCAACCTCAGCACCTATACTGCATGTCTACATTGAAGGGCCTAACACAATTTACACAAACTCTCACTGTTGGTAAGGTGACACTCAGCACGAAGCACAGCCCAAACACGAGGTGATTAGATTTGAAGCCTTCCTGTGTTTGCTTTCATCAAGCAGGCTAATGGAGTATACATGTATAGCCAAGCGATCCCTCTGAAGTAGCTCAAACAGAAATGCCTACAAGTAGCTTGGGTATTCACATTCAATGTTTGTATACTCAGGATTTCAGTTCTCTTTGAAGGCTTTTCAGCCGCTACCAACACTTCTGCAGCAATTTAATCCAATTACCGATTATCATCTGTGTTTGTAGCTACATGGTTGCTGTCTACATGGCTGTCTAAAGAAGCATGTCTACTATATACACATTGTGTATGTCAAGGGCCAAATGTACAAACACACAATTACACACACTCTCACTGTTGGTGAGGTGACCCACAGCATGGGAAGCTTCCTGCTGCAGTCAACAGGGAAACGTGGGAGCTGGCTTGTACAGGAAAGTGTTCATTGTGAGAAGGAGTATTTCAAGAGATGCAAACATGGAAAGTGACCAAAAACAGCACGATTGAGAATCAGGTTTTCCCAAGGACTTTAATAACCGTCACAGCACCACTGACTCCAATGCTGACAAGCAATGGACACGTACATGCATGTCCATGATCATAATACAATGGAACCCCTCTAATGCATGTGGACACCATGGGGACCTGGTGGAGGGTCCTGTATAGAGAGGTGTCTTCATTTCAAGGGCAAATCTATTTATATTAAGAATGCATACTTGGTTCATACATGTAGGAAAGTGTCGTTAATACATGTACATGTAGTGTCCTTATTTCAGGGGTGCCCTTTAAGAGGGGTTTCACTGAATATCGGTGGTGGGCTCATTAACCTTCACGTTCACATCATACCCAGAGGTAGGATTGTACTTGGGGAAAGGCAGGAATGCAGAATTAGGCATATATTGCATATTTTTTCTTGAGACCCTGCACACGATACATTTATATGCAAACACTTGGGCATACACATACATGGGGAGAAAGAGCGTAGGGAGTACACTTTTTGTTCCCAGTGTACTTTACCAATTAATGGGGAGAAAGAGCGTACCCCCTACGCTCTTTCTCCCCAGAGTGGTGGGAGTGAAAGCTCAAATAGCGTGAAACTGTATGGAACCACATACATGTAGTTAGCTTGGATAGAATCTACAATCAGTACATGTAAGTCCTCCAAGCCTTACCCCCACACAATACGTACTTGAACTAAGGCCTCCTTCACCCTGGCAATGGAAACGTGTACACAATCACCCCATTGTTGCCCCTCTCGCCCTTGGCAGGGCCACAGCTTGAGGGTAACCCAAACACAAACGCCTATATGATTACCGATTGCAGCTGAATTGCCAGCCAATGATTTCGATGAGGGAGGACCAAACAGACGCACAGCCAGTCACAACTTTTGCCCCCTGCCTCGCAAAAGGTGGGAAAACATCAAATAAATTTGCGTAGCAGCACATCATAGAAGATTTGATTGGCAGTTGCATAGCATACTCAAAAAAGTGAAATGCGTTATAAATAAATTTCACAGGAAATCTGGTATTTCAGGTAGAGGGTAGTATAGGACATGGCAGAATTTCATGATTTCAAAAGAAATTCAGCCCTATATCTTATGCACCCTGTACCTAAAATGCCAGATTTCCTGTCAGTTTCCTTGCAACGATTTCAGGAAATTCCACTTTTTTTCCTGTATGTATGAGTTGCAACCACAGCTACAGGTCTGTACATGTAGATGAACTCTCTTTCAATCGCCTGCCAGGACTATATACCTCCATTCTTCATACAAAAAGAATTAAAGAAAGCACAGAAGTATATTTTTCACATCTCAGCGTTCTAGCTAAAGAGTGGAAGAGTGGTGCTCCACCGCTCTTAAGTATACAATTTTCTTTGATGTGGTTGAAAGAATGTAATTAAACTACAGCCATGCTTTGATCTCTGAGAAAGCACCGCTCTTTGTGATTGTCTCTGGCTAGAACACTGCATCTCTACATCATTATGTGCTTCTGAACAGACTCACTACCACAGTGACTGATTGCTAACTCGCATGAGAAACTCCCCCCCGCCTCATCCGCTCCCAGACCCCAAGTTTACCCCGCTCTCCCCACATTTGTCAGATCTCCCATGCAAGCATTTACCAAAACTAGCTGTCAGAGGGTCACCCTCAAAGGAGGCCAGCCGCACTGAGAGGGCCTCTGTTGGGACACTGCACAACTTGGAACGTTAGCCAAGGCCACAAAAGGGGAGGCAGCTGGATGACACCCACTCACGAGCTAATTGAGCAATACATATGCGGCAGTCGGAGGGATTATTAAGCACAACATCCATACAGAGTGGAGCTCAAACATGCAAAATCTACTCTCTTGCTCCGGAGCACTGTATATTGTTGACGTATGTGGCAGTCCGAGGTAGATAATTCTGCTGTGTAAGTCAATTGCGTGCACGCAGAACTTTAAACTTCCATTAACCGATGATACAGGATATAGACGCAAATATGTGTCAGGAAGTGGTTTGTGCGCTTTTTAGGTCGTGCTTTCGCATAGAACTGCCTGGATTGAACGCTAAATGCTCTGCATATACAGTACGGTTACCCAGCTTTGAACCCAAGCCACGAGACTTTTTTTTTCACAATTATTGTAAAACTTTTTTTTTTGGAATGCCACGCACAATTGGTTTAGGGTATGCAGGATTTATACATTTATTCTCTGCATCTGTACGGGTGTGTTTACCACAATAATCTGCTTTGAGGGTGTGTCATCAATGCACTGGGGTGAGGCAATGGAGTGATTACTCAATTTCCACCGTTTGGGGGCAGGTAGCTATGAATTCTTCTGCTTCATTAGGCTTTGCTTGGCAACACTCGAAATCGAAGACTACATATACAACTGCACACAGCTGTTTCACCCTTATTGTTCCAGTGTAGTACATACCTGACCTACCAGCAAGTGTGTAATGCATGTGTAATGCATGTGTAAACAACTGACTAACTGTGATGTCATCGATCATTACCTGTCCTTGTCTACTAGTTTCTATGGTTTCAGTTCTGACACTTAATGTTCTGTTAGTGCGACTTTTTTTTGTGGCTGTTACTGTTGTCCTGTCTGTATCAGTCGTGTTGTACATATTTTATTCAGTGCGTTAAGATACGGGGAACTGCATGTACCCTAGTGAAATAGGCTACTTGAGAGTGACTAGGCAACTAAATAAGAACACCCATTGGAACAGGTATATACTGCACATTTTACAGCTACAGCAGGTAGGCTGCTGTGTATAGGTGATCTCATTCTCAAATCACTTTTAGGCTTTGCCTGCTCAAATCACTTTTAGGCTTTGCCTGCTCAAATCACTTTTAGGTTTTGCCTGGACACAAGATTAATCTATTGCTAGGTTCCACTCTACAGCTTCGACCTTTCACACAGCGTAAAAAAAAACCTCTCCACTTTTTCGTACTGCAAACAGTGTAAATGACAAAATCTGGGGAGGAGGTCGATCGGGATTAAGCTATTTGGAATATGCATACACATCCACCCTTTCCTCCTGCAGGTAATTTTTGTGATTGAGGAAGTGTATATACAGTGTGTGCACTTGCTTGTAGCTATTAAAGCATGTAAATGTTTTTGTGATTGAGGAAGTGTATATACAGTGTGTGCACTCGCTTGTAGCTATTAAAGCATGTAAATGTAGCTATCTATTATTACACATGTAAATATCCCATAGCAGAACAGACTATCAGTGGAGTAATCAATGCTTAGATCATCACCAACAACCAACGACACCTATATAGTTGTAACTATGGAAACTTTGTAGAGTTCCATTCCTGCAGTATATATAATTACACTTTAGGAGAAGCCCTTGCCATGCTCACTTAAAGCAGGAGATCCTGTTACAATGCCCTGGAGCCAGCTGGTCCACAGGAGTTGCCTGGTGAATACCAGTCTATGCATGTTAGCAGAGTGGAAGCAATCTTGCTACATTTTTAGGGTGCGAGAATAATTGGGAGGGGAATGAATTTAAGGGTTTGTTAAGACTGGTTAAGAGTTTTATACTACATGTATATTAATCTGGGATACTAGGAAGAAGAAATTACATACATGTATATATATGGCAATCAGGATGGCACTGGTTAATTGCCGAGCGCAGCGAGGCCAATAATCGCGACATACGGGCTCAGAATCTCAGCTAGCGTTTATATATATATATATATATATGTATGTATATATATATGTATGTATATCTGTGTGTCACGCTCCCCGGCCCCCGGGGCAAGCCACGAGTTCAAAATGGCGTCTCGCGCAGTTTAGCGGATGCCGTCTTCAAACTCTTGGTGCAGAAGCAGGCAGAGATCTGGACAAGTCTACTACACAGTTTTATCAAGTAAGGCTTACTACAGCTCCTAGGTTAGTACAGTTTGTGTAGCCGCTCTGTAAGCAGAGGTACGAGGGCTAGAGACGGATGGCACGATCGAGCGATAAGAAAGCAAGTTTTACGTAGCATGTCTGCTCTCTGGTGGGTGCTGAGGCTGTTCCTTGGGAAAATGCTGTAGATATAGATATCATTCGCCTGGATGCCAGTCGTTTTGACATAGCTACTAGCCTAGCAGCCGCTTCAGCTAGCCTGTTATTCTTGCGACTTGCTTAGTCGCGAAAATAGTCGCCCCCGGCCCCACGCGTATTCGGGGGGGCAGTGCCCCGGTATCTAGCCCGGGGGGCCCCGGCGGTACGATGATGTCAGCGAGGCATAGTGCGCTTGCGTATACCTAGTTAAATATCTGATTGCTCTTGCTCTTGTCCTCTGACTGGAGATCTTACAAGCTCCACCTGCGTTTGTGGGTGTGCGTTTAATGGTTTAGTGGCGTAAGTGCTATGGCAGAAACATGAGTATATTAGCTTACTAGCCGTGCAACAGGAACAGCAACAGCCCTGAGTATCTCTAAAGCATGTGTGCATAACCTGTTCTATTTTCAACACTGTCAGTTTTGTGTCTTGAGACGAAAACTGCTAAAGCCTCTGACATCTGTACAGTTTTGCATGCATTGTGTACACAGCTATAGTGACCATTTCCCAACAGCGGGAAGAAAAATTATGTTGCACATTTATACATGTATGATCTGCACACTGAGACTTGTCTTACTGGGTGGAGGTAGTACATGTATCTGATACTAACTCAGAACATTCCCTAAGTGGATCCAGTATCGTGACAGATAGCCAATACCCCAGGTGTCTACACGACCACTTGTTTATGCAAGATTGTACAAATCAGAGCATCACCTAATTCATTCTTGCTGAATATTGCTTCGGCTTCCTGTAATGGTTCTTTCTAAAAAAAGTAGCATACAGGTATATGGTGCATTATGATTATTACCAAATTTACAGTGCATAAAAATTTTTTGTGTATGCACTCTTGTCATTACACATGTATTTATGGCTAGCTAAAACTCAGGTGTGCAATATCTTTATATAAATAACGTGTGCACTGTCAATCTGTTTTTGAGTAAATACACTCGCTGAAGACTGGATAGAGAGACTTCTCACCAATAAACTCGCGGGTTTGAACTAGTCTTGCAGCTTAAATTTAGGCCTGTATACAGTAAGTAGGACATTAGGCTATGTAATGCTTTTACAACACATACACTCGCTGTAATTTTGGTGGCAGTGACTCGAAAACAGGTAATTGATCCTCAAAAGCTTGCCCTGGGAGAAAGAATGTCAAATGTGCTTGCTATCCATACAGACAAATTGAGCTGAAACTGATATACATGGGAAGGTATCAGATTACGAATACCTCAAATACAACCAGTAATAAGATTACCCATAGACAACACTACTATATAAACATACTTGGTTTTTTCTACTGGACTACTGGCACCATCATTTGCTCAAATATGACATCTGATAATTACTTAACTATGTTGCAAACACAGCAGTTATTTCGTACCTTCAGTATAACGGGTTGCTTATACAAAGGTTGTGTTAGCCTCGTTCCCAGGCTCTCTGTCCAGCTTTTTTTCGCACGTAGTAAAAAAAAGCTGGACAGAGAGCCTGGGAACGAGGCTAGGGTTGTGTAACGTGTACCCATATAGTTCCAAGGTCCACACAAGTGCTATATATTGGCTACTGTGGGCCTTCTGATGCACAGTAGAATGGTGGTAAAGTGCATGGGCAAGGAGAGTTGCAGTTTTGAGGTGATGAAAGTGATAATAGAACCCAACTACATGTAGCTGTTGTGACTGAGTACTAAGATGGCGTTTCCAGAAAAAGAAATGGAGAAGCATAACAATATTGCAAAAGCACTCGATCAGGATGTACATGTATATGTAGGCAAAATGAAGGGGTATACTATACTGTAAAGTGCACAGAATAGTGGTCCTACAAGTATTACTCACAGCAAGGTACCAATAGCTTTTAGGGTTGAGCCTCAGCAGAGCAAGATCAGTTTGTACAATGTACATGCACACACACACACTGAGAGCTGCTCCATTTTCAGATTAGCATCTAAGATTCTTGTAACTGCACAAATAGTGGATACCAGATGTTCCTGCATTTGTTAGGGCAGTTCCTCCATTAGTGTGGGCTAAGGTCATAGAGTCAGCCAGAGAAAAAAGCAACTAGTAAGGATTTTAGAAAGGAAGCGCCCTATACAAGCCCTGGCACTAGTGTATCCAAACACACACCACAAGCATCAGTTCCCTTGGGAGTACAGTGGAACCCTGAATAAAGGACACTCCAGAAATAAAGATACATCTGTATTAAGGACAACTTTTTCTGTGTCCCAAATACGCTTTCTTAATGTAAATGTACCCCTGAAATGAAGACACCTTTCTACACAGGACATTTCTCCAGGTCCCCAGGGTGTCCATATAAGAGGGGTTTCATTGTATCACAATAGAGAGTTTTCACGTGTCGTCACAGATCACGTGCTCCAGCTCCAGTATATCCGTGTCACGTTCCGTTTATACCCGTTTTTGCCCAACTTGCGTGGGCGACTAGATTGGCACGTTATACAGCAATCTCAGAAACAAGAGCTGCTGGGAACTTACGAGTTCAGTATCTCAACTATCGCTGTAAGTCAGTTTTTAGGCGGGATAAATTGAGTGAATCTGCTGTCTAGACTACGAGAGTAACTCCAGTCTTTAAGTGTATGGCTATGTACGTTTGCTGCCCACCAAAATGGCGTCCTGGCAACAGTTGTGACATAAGATGATGTCAATGAAAACTCTCTATAGCAATGCATACTGGTTGCTGCCCAACACTGCATGCTTACAGTGCAACCGCAAGGCTCAGCTGTGGATCAGCCAGTAGACTGTTGCTTTGTTCAACAGCTAAGACAAGAGGGTTGCACAGCCACTTGCTCGAGATACGTCATAGAACAAGTACATACACATGTCACATGACAGAATACCCAACACCTACAAAGAGGGTTCTGACCACAAACCTTGTATATTTCTTGTTACCCAAAACTTGTATATCTGCACATGTAATACAAGCACTTTTGGCAGGGCTATCACAGCACATCAAAGGCATAGTATACACCTTGTACATGACTAATACAAGGTGTCATCTAGCACTTCACAATCTCAATTAATTAGAGGAAGAAGAGGTGCTGGAGACTTACAGGTTGTGCATGGGTGAGAATGGGGTGCTAGTAAGGACACATTAACACAAAACCCAGTCACTAAGCACCTGGACTACTCAAAATAGTTGTCTAGTTACCAGGTACAAGGCTAGCAAAGGAACTCGAGGACTGGGTGCGAGGCTAGCAAAGGAACTTGAGGATTGGGTGCGAGGCTAGCAAAGGAACTTGAGGACTGGGTGCGAGGCTAGCAAAGGAACTTGAGGACTGGGTGCGAGGCTAGCAAAGGAACTTGAGGACTGGGTGCGAGGCTAGCAAAGGAACTTGAGGACTGGGTACGAGGTCAAGTATGACACTTTTTGGTTAAGTTAGTTATTAGATACACACCAAGTCACCACAACAAGTAAAAACATGCTTTATCTCCTGCACATCTGTTTAAATGAAGACTCTTCCTATCCACTATGTATGACCATAGCCCGAGCTATAGCCTTATACTAGCCTCGTACCCAGACCTAATACCGCTATACTACAGGCGGGAAATAGCGAATGACGGTATGTATAAATTATTCGCTATATTCATATACTACTATGATTATAACTAATCGACTTAACAGATAGCAAGTAATGCGATTTACGCTGTCGAAAGGGTACTGCGTCTTTCTACAGCGGGCTTTGGGAAAAGCGTAAAATACCACAGCAAAGGAAATGGAATGTTATTGCACAGTTGGACTAGCAAAGCACGAGTACTCAGACTCACCAGGTTATTAATGCTGGCTCAGGGACGCGACTTGCAGAGCTGTTCCACTTCGCTGCAATCCAACTAGCCCAGCCTCAGTTACATATTTACCCGAGAGAACTTCTCACTTGAAGTTTGCGAAAAAGTTCACTTCCGGTTAATTTCGGAACAAGAAATTGGTAATGACGTCACAGCAATTTCGTCTTCAAAACCCATAATCGAAACAAGTTTTTTTTCATTCACACACACACACACACCTATAGCAGCTTTTACTCGCATCCTGCAGGTTCTAGATCTGTCTACTGGGGATAGATTCTCCCTCCAAAAGTTCTAGCAAAATTATAGGATTTGACAGGAGCAAGTGTACCACTCTGTAACCATAGATAATATAATAATATTATGCTGAACACTACAGCTACTAGGACCTCAAAACTGTCTCAGATCGAATTAAAAACCACTCAGGAGGCTCAAACATTTGGTGGTGGTGGGGGGGGGGGGGGGGGGTGCGCCCTTAAACTAATAATCCTGGATAGAACCCTTACCACAGCAAACATAGATAGCTAGTTGTCAACAAAACAGGACTCAAAATAAAAGGAAGCTTTGTACAATTATGGAGCGGGTGTGTACAGTCATTGCAGTTTTATACTTGTATTGAAATAATAATGCTATCATAGACAGTTTACTATCTATGATGTTATAATAAAGGAAGAGCAGCTTAGTCTCCTGAAGCAGAAGATTCACTTTCTGAAAAGTCCGTATCTCGGTCATCGAATTCCTTCTCACCCTCGCCTCCCTCTTTGTCCATCTTCTCCACTCCTTCGTCATCCGACTCCTCCTCTCCCTCAGAACCGCCACTGCTACTGCCCTCCTCATCACTGTCCCCCAGTTGCCGATTCTGTTTCCACATCCTGGCCATCTGGAGCAGCTTGAGATTCGGTGCCGCTGCGCTGTCATCCGGAAACACGTAGTCCCAATACTCCTCCCACCCGGCATCACTTCCGTCATCGAGGTAGACTTTTCGCTTCTTTTTGACTCTTCGAGGCAGCTTCTTCTGGATTGCTCTTTGCGAAGCTTCGTCTCCGTGCGCCTTCTCGAAATCCTTCCAAGACTCCAGTAGCATCGCTCTCTCCTCGCTGGAGTCGCTGTTCTTGAGGGCTTTGTCTGCTCTGTCGTAGACACTCCTCGCATTGGTGACACTTTCTTCCGATTCAGTGGAACTCTCGAACTTGGCGAAGCTCAGCCAGACTTTAATGTGCTGCGTTCTCTCCAAGAGGTGATTGTACAGCTGCCGTGCGTTATCGTACTCTTCCTGCTCCAATTCAAAATCGATGTACGCCTTCCAGAGCATTTCAGGCATATCCACAAGTTGTTGGTTGATAGCGAGCTCGAAGATTGCTCTGGCCCGGTCAGCATCACCTAAAATGGACTCCAGCTCTGCGTATTTAATCCAGGTGTTGCTGTTGGCGGGATTGAACTCTAGAAACTTCTCGTAGAGCTTCCGGCATCTGTCAAACTCCCTCAGTTGCAGCTCCAGCTCAATATAGCCTTTAAAGAGCTTCGGTTTGGGACACTTTCCGATTGCAGTGCCCAGCGCCTTACGAGCGCTTTTGACATCCTTTTGCCGGATTTCAAAGTGGGCGTACATGAGCCAGATCTTAGCAAACGTAAACTGCTGATGGGGAATGATTTCGAGACATGCCCGATAGACCTGCCTTGTACGATCCACATCCTTCGCAATGAGCTCCTCATAGAGGGCGTAGTAGATCCAGAGATATATGTATCGTCTCCAGAATCGCTTTTCCTGCGACGGGGGGATGTTTGCGATTGCCCTCTCGTACACCTCTCTGGTCATATCCTTTGAACCCTCTGCTTCCATCAGTCGAACGTAGTCGAACCAGGCGTCATAGTTTGCCGGATTGGCCTTCACTTCTTCTTCGTATTGAAACTTTCTCTTGCTGATAATGACGTCTTCGATACCTGCCCGGTCTCCGTAGCGCTTCTCAAACTGCGTGTACGCCTTAAAGAGGGTCTGTGCCTCCTGCTTGGGAATATGCTCTAGGGCGTACTTGTAGATCGTCCTCGCTCTCTCGTACTCCCGACACCCTTCCTCGAATTTCGCAAAGGAGACGTAGAGATTCTCATCCATGTGCTCTTCACTGAAGAACTCTGCCGCTCTCTCAAAGACATTTCTGGCGTTGGAGAGGTAACCGTTGGACTCCTCGAAGCGGGCATAGCGAATCCAGTTCTTCACTTCTGGATGCACCTAGCAGATTAGAATGCAATACATACAGATTATGCCACAAAGTACAGATAGCTCATTGAGAAGAATTTAACTTGCAACAATCTAGAGAATAAGAATAAGAGTGCTATAGCTAGCATGTACCCAGGTGCATTAAAACCGAGAAAAGTGCTTTTCCCTATTTAACATGCCTGGGTACAAGGCTAATGAGTGCTAGTGCCACAATCAGTTCTCTGTACTGAGCCACTAATGCATATACTATATGCAGGTATGATAGCTTCATGAATAGGACCTCCATGACATGATACAGCAACTCATTTACATGTACATCATACAGTGAAACCCCTCTTAAGGGACACCCCTGAACTAAGGACACCTCTCTATTAAGGGCACTTTGCTGTGTCCCAAATGTGCTTTTTTCAAATATAAATTCATCCCCGAATTCAGTACAGAACACTTCACCAGGTACAAATACCCATGGTGTTCACAATAGAGGAGTTCCACTGTAATACATTGCCTGACTTTTACATACATGTACATGTAGGTACTGTGCTAGCTATCACACCAAGGTCTATAAGGTCAGTATCTATTGTACCCTCACCTGGATGAACCTCTCGTAGATGTGTCTGGCCCTGTCTAGTTCCTTGTAGCGTAGCTCCATCTTGATGTAGGAGAGCCATGCTTGCTCGTCCGGCTCCCACTGCATCCAGCGCTCAAACACCTGTGTTACGTGTGTGTGTGTGTGTGTGTGTGTGTGTGTGTGTGTGTGTGTGTGTGTGCATGTGCATACATATGCGTGGTGTGAGTGTGTGTACATACATATGCGTGGTGTGAGTGTGTGTGCAGTCAATACATGTACGTGTATGTGTGGTGAAGGTATTATTGAGGAAGAGGACGATGATTAAGTCTGTTGGCCTGTTAATTTCCCTGTCTTCCCATCAATAAGTTCACCTCTCTCTCTCTCTCTCTCTCTCTCTCTCTCTCTCTCTCTCTCTCTCTCTCTCTCTCTCTCTCTCTCTCTCTCTCTCTCTCTCTCTCTCTCTCTCTCTCTCTCTCTCTCTCTCTCTCTCTCTCTCTCTCTCTCTCTCTCTCTTACACACACACACACACACACACACACACACACACACACACACACACACACACATACATGAACACGTACACACACACACACACTACCATGCAGCTACAGTCTATCCCTCTGATCAACACACCTGACGTGCCCCCGGCACATTCCCCAGCATCTCCTCCATGTAGCTGTACTTGTACCAGAACTGCTTGGCCCGGGGAAGGATGAGGACCGCTCGATCCCAAACGTTGCGGGCGTGGTTAATCTGCTTGTGCTTCATCTCCAGTTCAGCGTACTTCAGCCACAGCACGATGTTGCGATGATCAACGTCCAGCGCCCGCTCGTAGATCGACCTCGCGCGGGCAAACTCTTGCTGGGACTCCTCCCACTTGGCGTACTTGATCCAATTAGACACCACGCTTCGATTTTTCCGGAGGTTGTCCTCGAACTCTTTCCGTTTTCGCAGCTGGACCTCGGCTAGTTCCGCAGGGTCGGTGATCTTCTGTCTCGGGGGTGGGAGGACCCTCTCGACCTTGGTGGCCGCTGCCTCTTGTAGCAGCTGCTCTGCCGTGATCTGGACCTCCGCTGGCATCTTGTTCTTCACTTTGCCGACTTTGGGCACTTTGGCCTTCTTGGCCGGAGGAGGCTCCATCTCTGGTTACTATGATGCGGAGGAGGGGAGACAAGTCGTTAGAGACAGTACATTAGCATGTACATTTGTATTGGGAATGCACGTGCATGCCCACTCGTGAATAGCTTGAAAATGAGGAACAGTACTATAGCCAGCTCTAATCCCTGGAACGGTTAGCTCCTAGCCGCTAGCCAAACCCTAACCCAACCCTAAAAATAAATGGATGCTAACATACTGTCTCTAACGAAAATGGAGTAGAGGAGACTGCTGAGTTACATGTATGTATGTAGCGCTGGTTTGTGTGAAACTGCTTCCAGCGAAGATGTACGATTTCTTGCGAGTTACCAAGACATGTCAGCTGTAAAACAAAGATTAATTATGAGACTGGTGCTATAGACTTCACTGTGAGAACACAGTCGTAGTCTATACAGGTAGGTATTTTTCACCCGTGTGCATGAAGGAATTAATGCTAAAATGGCAGAAGCAAAAGAATACAGGCGAAATGCAATGCAGCGACCACAGCCTGCTAGTTGCCCTCCAAGAGGTGTGGTCACCCACTCCGCCCATCTATTGACATTTCTTTGCACACGAGAGCAAAATTTATACATGTATTTTACTCTATGTAGGTTTTATTTGCTGCAGACTTTGAGCCCTGCGGAGCTAGTCTGCTGAGCACTGAGTATTGCTGACCCACTGGACAAATTATTAGAAGCCAGCAGTGGGAAGAGCTCTGGCTGAGAGTGCAATAAAACCTCTGCACTCCAGTACAGTACGCTGAAGGACTCCATGATTCGTGAAGGGACATCATAGCTTTGCTACACACATCAACATTTAATACAACCATTCCCACTCGCTATAAAGGAGAAAGCACTATATGACAATGACAGAAAGCTACTGTCCCCTAACTTCAATTTGAATTCCCGTATACATACACAAGTCTTATCTTATAAACTTACTGGAGCCTTTCTGCGACTGAATCTAGCGATATAACATGCCCTCGACGTGATATTCTACCTAATGCGCACTGCAGAAAAAAGTCACGTGCGCACGTGCTCTAGAGTAAAGATGGCGGACAGCAAACCGGTACCAAAGGCCAAGGAGAAGAAAACGGTGCTCCCCTGGGGCATGTCGGGAGAGGGGCTCAAGCCCACCTCCGTCAAGGTATGTGTGGACATGGGGACGGCAGAAAAACGCAATCGGGGCTAGGATTAGGGTTTGGATCAGGCTAAATATACAGTGATCATGCTCTTCAATGAGTGATCGTCTTGTTTATACTCTGATAGACTCTGTAGTTTAAACAGTTACCGCAATCAGACAATAGTCAACAGTCAGAGCTGCTCAAAAGGTGCCGTCAGTGGTCAATATGTGCTGTAATGGCAGGTCACTGTGCGGAACGGACAGTCACATGCACAGCCTGCAACTTGTCACAGAAATGAACTAGAGGTCTCTAGCAGAGACATACCCCGCGCTCCTGGACCCTGCAGACTGTAGCGCCGTATGCGAGCTGTAGGCGTGGCTGATCGCCGTAGAAATGATACATGCGTTGCAACTTGTCACAGAAATGAATAACAGATTTGGGTTTGACTGTTAGGGTGCAGCAAGGTAGGATGGAAGGTATGGCATTCTAACTCCGCTATACCGTGCACAGACGATCAAACACTGCCACTGCTACATGTATGTAGGCTTATTTAGGCCAAGCAAAATTAAATATTAGTTTCTCATCCCCATTCGTGCGCTACTTTTGCCTCCGTCCGTGAACTTTTTTGGCCATGTTTTGACGTAATATTAAACAAAATTGTGCTAATCCTGGACCCCTGCTTTGTCAGACTGACTGTCAGTAGCTGGAGCAAGTAGCACGACGTACTGGATACTAGCTTGCTCAGTTCAGAAAGCTACTAAGCTCTGACGTATAATTAATTTTGCTTGGCCTTGTACTAAGGATCTATAGACGAATGTTCATGAGATAACCGCTAGCTCGTATGATGTTCTCAGTCTGTGATGTTCTCTGCAGGCCATTCCCCAGACCAAGCTGAAGGCCTTCTCCCTGGGACGCACCAACCCCATGAAGAAGTCCAACCCCTTCATGAAAAAGAAGGAGGAGAGAGAAGAGAAGAAGAAGGTGAGTGAGTGAATGAGGTCGTTCCTGCTTAGTACCTGACAGTGTGTGGTCCCCAGCCCATCCCAACCCTGCCATGCCAGCCCTGAAAGTGTCTAGTCTTAGGTTTATTCCAGCCGTTTTCTTGGCCCCACCGATCAACGTTTGGGTGACAATATAGCACTGACTTTCGAGGGGCACGTACATGTACAAATTACTAGAGACTGCATAGCTGTTATATTCTCTATTGTTCTGCTGTAGTACATGTATATGCCCTGAGCTGCCTCTGCAATGAGTCGGCACTCCTTGAAAATATGTCGTTGTCCTAGCAACTGTGGGCGGGCATTAGCCACATACTAGCTCTACTATGCACACTAGCTTCACTCCGATTGGTCATCTCATGCACGTTACATATAAAAGCACACATATACACACACACACACAGATTGAGGCGAAGGAAGCAGCTGAGGTGTACGAACAGTTTGTGGCCTCATTTGAAGGGAGTGGCAAAGCGGGCAAGACCTTTGTTAGGGGGTCCACCACCATCGATCCTGGAACTGGCAGTACGTAGCTACAAGAGCATGTCTAAACTGCACAAATCTTATTGGTGGCTGGAGGGAAGGTTTCGTAGAGTGCTAGTCTTGAGTGTGACCTCATTCTGGTCCTCCTCCATCGAGGTTTCATCTTGTGGCAGTGGAGAAAAATTGGGCAATAAGCACATTCTTATTCCCTCCGTTGCTGCAAGCTAAAACCTATGGCCTTGGTGTGCATGAGGCTATGGAAGTCTGGGTCTGAGTTCATGGAAGGCCTGGGTACGAGAGCATGGAAGTCTCGGTCTGAGTTCATGGAAGGCCTGGGTATGAGAGTATGCAGCTAGACTTGTGTTCGCACTTTGTCTGTGTTGAATGGTCTACCTGGCTGAGTGCCTGTGATGTGAATTTCTTTTCTCGGCTAAGAATTAGCTCCCCAGCTCACGTGGTGCTACTACTGGTCCATGTGAACGTGGGTAGCTGACATGACTGGAATGTGTACTACTCTGAGGCACAAAGCTATAGCCACCACATTTAACAGTTTTATATGTACCGTATATAAATATATACCCAGCTTGGTCTTCAATTACATTCCATTCCAAGGGCTAGGTATGAGACTGTATTTGAATGCATGTACGTGTATATCTGCACACATGCTCATGCATACACAAACACACACATGCATACACACACACACGCACACGCACACACATACACACACACACACACGCACACATGCACACACACACATGTACATGTACACACACATACACACATGCACACACATACACTCACTCACACACACACACACACACACACACACACACACACACACACACACACACACACACACACACACACACACACACACACACACACACACACACAGCTGAGCGCTCTACCAGTCCTACCCAGACGCAGAAGTTCTACAAACCGAGCAGTAAGTACATCAGCAAAATGGAGGAGAAGAAGGAGAGCAAACCAGAAATCAAACTTCCTCGTCCTGTCACTTCGAAGCCAGAGGTAGGCACAGGGTTTCTGCAGCTTAGGTATCCACTATTTGTGTTACTGTATGCTGCCGTTTATGTACAGTAGCTTTCTCGTCTGCTCACACTAAACCTGTTACGTGGTACTTTTTTTGTGGTGGAAATGGGAGGGCAGTTAGGTACTCAGTACTGCCATTGTAGTCAAGCAACAGTGTTCATCTTGTGATGAATAGTGAAATACAGTTACGTGTATTTTTTTCTATGAAGCTTTATGCACAAAGCAAAGGACACATACGTGTAAGAATAGCATCACGTTTAAGGGGTGTATGTCCACCTGCCGTGACATTTGACTCGACCTTTTCCTCACTCTCTCTCTTCTTTGCAGAAGAAGAAAGGTACAGAGAAGAAGCTGAGTTTCCTAGAGCTATTCCGGGAGGAGCTAAAGAGGTATTGGACCAGTGGTGTTGTTAGGCAGGCATTAAATTTTTTCCCCTTGCTTGAGCATTTTGAGTTGTTGTGTAAATATTGAAAGAGCTTTTGCATTCCAAAGAGTCATGATTTCTCTCCTTTTAATGCTGGTAGTTTCCATTGGTGGGGGCACTGGGGGGGGGGGGGGGTGCTCAGGGTTTTCCCCTTCCATTACTGTGTAACTTTGAAGGTTTTCTGCGTTTGGATTTATATAGGAGTAGTGGGTCCTACTGTATAATTACATGTATCAAGATCAAATATCAAAGCAATTTGTGAGCGGATATAAGAAAAGGGCCCACTTCGCGCATTGAAAAATGTGTGTACTTAAATGACGCGTATCTCAGCAATGTTTTGCCCGATCTAAATAAAACGTGGGTTGTTTTTACATGAGGCGTTGCTGAAGCAACATTCCGGAAATGAAGCTATTCTGACATACCATCACGAAGATATGGGGCGGGGTTTGCCGCATTCACGATCGCGCGATAAATTTCTGAAAATGGCACAGCTACCGAGGTGCGTATCTCAGTCATAAAAAGAGCTGCAGACTTCTAGCATGGGATGTTATTAGTTGAAGGTTAGTACTAGTACTGTTGAAAGAATCATTTCGTTCTGACCACTGGTTAGTGAGATATGATAGTTTGAAAACAACCAAAAATTGGGCCCTTGTCTCAAATCCGCTCACATTTAGCAGATTGTGATAGCGCATGGTTACTAGAATACTGAGGCCATCTCTACTCCCTTCTCTGTCCCTTTCCACCTCTTCCCTCTTTCTACTCCTCTTCAGGAACCAAGAGCACAGGAAGATACGCCATGCTGCCAAGTCGGAAGGTAGCATTCCCCTGGACACACCGGACCCTGACCCCAGCCTGGAGATCTTCAAGGCTAGCCTCATCTATATGTTACTAGTGAATGCAGAGCATTGTGGGGCGAGCGTGAGCGAGGGCATGCCGTTGAAATAGGTATTTGAAGTATTTGCGGTATGTAGGACCATGCATCTGTACGCACGCACCGACAAAATCGCCATTCACAGCACTAAGGGGGGGGCTTGCTCACGCTCGCCCCAATTAAGATTTGGCCCCACTCCGTAATCAGCAGTTGTAAATAGGAGCATAAGGTAGGGTATATGCAAAACACCACTTGCCTTTTTCAGAAACTGTCACGTGCAACGCTTGTGACATCATTTGGTGGACAGTGCCGGTAAAAAACAGCGATTTTCTACGGATGTGAAGGCTTTTCACAAAGACTGAGGGCTTAACAAGCAGCAGCTTGCAACAAGCCTCTCGAAATCGTAATGAGTCTTCAGCCTTCATGAAAACTAGAAACTCAGTCGTATCATCGCATTCATGAATAAGACAATAATATAGTCTTCCCACTAGTAGGAAGGCACAGGTGAAGCCTTTCTCTTTTAGGATCAGCTCTAACATTTTAGTATCATATCAGCTTGCATTAAGGGTCATGTTGAGGTACTGCCCAAGCTCATGTGCTATTGAGATCAAACAGTACTGTTTATAAACACCATAATCATCAGGCTAAAACCGTGTACATATACCTGTATACTCACATTACAATCCTCCTACGTATATGTATCCTCTAATGTATTCACAGTGTCATAAGATAGCTGAGTTGTTTGATCATATATAGCATATTGCTGCAAGCCTGAGTGAGCCATAACTAGCATCTGAAGCTGGATTTCTATCTGTTAAAGCCTGAAACTATGGATATTCTCTCTGTTGCATGCTGTAGTTCAACTGAGTCTGACTGTTAAAGCCCTTACTCGGTGTTGTAATTATAGAGAGAGCAGCGTTTACCCATCCCGCTGTGCTACATAATGTAAATCCAGCCAGCATAGAGACAGAATGACCGTACCAGTGACTACATGTGGCAATGTGCGAGGAAGTCATTGAACAAAAAGAGCTTAGGAGACACGTGTGGGTTCTGTTGCTATCGGGGGAATCCAGACAGCATAGAAAGTGAAGGCCAGTCTCTCGGCAACAGTGTGTTGCGGAGGCACCTGCAGCACATCCAATCAAACAACACTCTCCTTTTAAGTTCTCATGAGACTCGCCCCCTCTATGTCTAAACATTTGCTAATATGGAGATTAGATGTGTATGTGCATTAAAGGAAAGGGTAATGGATGTTGTGAGGTATTTGTCCTCCATATACATGTACCTTATTTAGAGTAGTTATATGTAGTATCAAAAGCTGCTATAATATCTCTATACAGAAAAATGTGGAGATTAGATGTGCATGTGCATTAAAGGAAAGGGTAATGGATGTTGTGAGGTATTTGTCCTCCATATACATGTACCTTATTTAGAGTAGTTATATGTAGTATCAAAAGCTACTATAATATCTCTATACAGAAACATGTAGGTTGTATTACTTCATGCCACAAATTGCACCTTACTTAGCAATAGTGATGATGATCTCCTGTGTATGTATTAGGTTGACGAGTACCGGGACTTCATGAGAGGCTCCTTTGATACGGGGGACCCTCTCACCACCAACCTCTATGTCGGAAACATCAACCCAAAGGTGGGAGGCAGTCGGGGCTGTCTACAATCACTGGACTGGACTACTACACTAACTGGAACTGCTGTAAAATGCATTTTCCTCTATGCTACAGTTCGTAGAAAGTTGCTGTTTACTTATTTAACTCCATACATTGCTGGTCAGGCCCAAGTCATTAGATGTTTATGCTGTAAGAGGCAGGTCAAAGGTCATGAGCAGTGCAGTGATTATAGACAGCTGGCAATCCGTGTCATCTAGTTCTGTTTCCAGAGTGATTTTATCCGTACGTCAATGTGTTTTTTGTGATGTAGTGATCGATGATGTTCTGTGTTGGACTTAAGACTCCTTGCCTCTCTTTCTGTTGATGGTTTTTATCCCCTCTAAACCTTGCTACGTTTCCATCACAATCAGTCCTGCATAAAACAGCGTGTGTACATATACATGCTATACTCACCAGCTGCTCTCCTATGTATACGTATGTAGGTTCTCCCAGCGTCATCTCAACTTGTTCCCCTCTCAGATGAACGAAGAGATGCTATGTCAGATCTACGGGAAATTTGGTCCCCTGGCTAGTGTAAAAGTGATGTGGCCCCGCACAGAGGAAGAGCGAGCTCGAAACAGAAACTGCGGCTTTGTGGCTTACATGAAGAGAGAGGACGCGGAGAAGGCCTTAGAGGCGACCAGAGGTGTGTGTATGTGGTACATGTACATGTATATGCCTCCCTGTTCCCAGTGTAAACGCGTTTACGTAATGATAAACTCTTCATCCAAAACTGGAGTATAACTAGAATACCCAATTTCGGATGATTAATAGTTTCATTCGAAAGTGGAGTAACCAGAACATCCGATTTCAGTCGAGAATGTTATATCATCCAAAGTGGATCAACCAAAACATCCAAATGTGGATGTCTTGAGTGCAGTGCAGTTCCCTATAAAGTTCAAAAATCACCCAAAAGTGGATGCCCAGTTTATTCACAATATTATGGTCGAATCATCCAATTTTGGATGTTTTCGTAGCTAAGGAAACTTCTAAATTTTGGAATTCGACAATACCTGGTGTGTGTACGGCTCAAAGCATTAGGCTGGTATTGTGTTTAAGCTACTATTTATCTAATGGATAGCCAAAGCCTGAAAGCAGACACTTTCAAGGTGCGGCGCTATTACTTTACAGGCTGCAATGCAGATAATAGATATACGTTACATGCTCCACAGTCAAGTTTGGAGCATTTAACCAACATTGGTGACATTTTTTAAACATTATGCAGTTGTTCACCACAGGAGTGATTCTGTAGATGCCATGCGTAGCGTATGCGTAGCACAAGTGCAATGCAAGCGCATGTGTAATGCAACAAGCGTAATTATTACGTAATGTATTGCATTTGTTTATCTGTATGCAAGCGTGTAATGCGAGCCCAACGCAAGCTTGTAACGCAAGTGCATAATGTATAAGTATGCAACGCAAATGCTGCGCAAGCATTGCGTAAGTGCAACACTGTCAGTACTTATTTTATCGGTACTGTAGATGGCCTTGAACTATCGTATAGTGCCACTTTTATGGTTTTCATGGTTTTCACGAAATCGTCCTGGACCGTGAAAATGTGACAGTACAGCATGGGTCTATATAATATTATGTTTTGCAACGTTACTGAAACTACCTGCATCACACAAATCCATCTTCATTGTGAAAAACATTGTTTCTACAATTAGAAATTTTGAGTATCAAGATACAGAAAAATTGAAACTGGCACCATACATTTCAATGTCGTTATGAAACTAACAGTTAAATTGCATGTTGTGATGAAGGATATATGTGTATAAGGCATCGCTGTAATATGTTTTGCAACGTTACTGAAACTACCTGCATCACACATAAATCCATCTTCATTGTGAAAACATTGTTTCTACAAATAGAAATTTTGAGTATCAAGATACAGAAAAATTGAAAATGGCACCATACATTTCAATGTCGTTATGAAACTAACAGTTAAATTGCATGTTGTGATGAAGGATAGTGTATAAGGCATCGCTGTAAGGAATGTTATGACCACAGGAGAGTGTAACATCAATCAGTTACATCGTTGGTTTTTTCAGTAATGCTCACTGGTTCACGAAGTAATGATACACACTCTTCCGAGTTGTTCCTCCTGAACTGTCTCTTGACAACTTGCAATTTCAAAAATGTCCACCACTGCCGCAATGAGTCCCGTTTTACAAACATCCAGTGCAGTATCAGCATGGTCATGTAAAGAAGAGGAACTAATCCAGATATGACCGTTAAACCTGCAGCCAGTTTATTTCCTAAGAAAAAATAATCGGTTTGTGCTAATATAGCTACTACTGTGCCAAAATAGAAGAGCGCTACAGCAAGATTCAAAACCACATCTACTACAACGTGACTTGAGGTTTTATAAGGCCTCACTGTAGTAATCAACACAGCAAACAATGTAAACAGTACTCCTACGATAAAAGAAGCCATGACTACAGAAGATATTGACACTACTGCAGCAATGATGAAGAAGAAAATTCGCATCAAAAGATACACAGCTGAAATATATCGACAATCCCTTGTGCCTTCAGTGCCGTTCTTGTACCCATTATGGAAGGCATCCATGAATGTGTGCAGTGCCTGGCACCTGAGTTCGTAATAATTCAGTACTCTTTGGAAGCAGCGACAGGGATACAAACACAAAAGCAGTAGTGGAAGAATATTGAATATAATGAGTATTGTAATAGCTAGAATAGCATAGGGTAAATGCTGCTTTCCAAAGTATTCAACTGTTCCATCAAAGTAGAGGTACGGTTCCAGTGACTCCCCATGAACATCATGCAGATGTACAGGAATGAGTAAATCAAATGATACACTAAGAAATTTAACATATGAAAGGAGAAGAAAGGATGCAAAAGCATCAACTAAGGAAGTTTGAATATATGTCCTTTGAAAGCGAGTAAAGCATCTACGAAATGGTTTCCACAGCCACACCACTATCTTGCAGTTACGACCATATAGCTCAACAAGAGAATATACAATCAGTATCAAGAGAAGTGGGTATGCTGCTATAATGTAGTCCAGGGCCAATACATGTAAAGAATTCATGTTGGGATTTAGGCAAAATAGTGGATATAGGGTACGGAAGAAGTCCAGGTTCCAAAAGCCTGCCAGTGATAGACCTAGGCGAGAAGAAATTACACTTTGATGGTTATCTCTAATTACTAAAAAACTTAGGAGTATTCTTACTTGTGCTGGTGCTGTCAGCACTTGGCAAGCCAGCACGAATGCATTCATCGAGGGTGAAGTAGCACTGATGCGAAGAGTAACCAGCATAATAAAGAAGCCAGTGAGTGGAAGAAAGGCCATGATACAATACTTAACAGTAGAGTTTATAATCGAATGCTTGCTGTCAGAACACTCGACACAATTCCAGTCATAAGAGTATGCAGGTGGAGTAAACCCTTCTTTGCACCTTCCACACAGCTGACCATCTCGATTCCAGCTTAGCACCCCAGTAATCACAGCTGTGGAAGCATTGCACATGTGCATGGATAGTTCACTTGTAGTATTGGGAACTGGATTATAGTGCTGACTACGTGGGTGCTGACATCTGAACATGCAAGCACCAACAACAGTAATGTTCGGATTCTTCGCATATTGTGTCATACAGAAACATGGAAGCAACTTCACCTGCAAAGTCTCCTCATCACAGCGCACCACACGCTTTAAGTCACTACCACAGCTACAGTTTGAACTACCATTGGTGTTCTCAAAAATGCTCCACGGGCCAGGGCAGGTAAGATTTACTGGATGCACAGAAGTTCTGTTCTCGTACTCTCCAATTCTATCTTCATCAGTAGACTGGGTACCAACTGGACTGATGAGGAATAGTAAACAAATGACACTAGCAGCCGGCATTGTGATTTATTGGAGTCACTGATCTAACTATTGCCTTTCCAACTTCAACTGCTGTACTTAACAGTTCTCACTGAATGCGAAATTCAAAAGGAAGCCAGTATTGTTGACAGGGGGAATTTGAAATGAATTAGAGACACATAAGACATAACTAATGCCTTTCAAATTCGACAGGAAGCCAATGTCGTTGACAAGGGGAATTCGAAATGAAATACATTTACTAAATTTATGGTAACTGTGTACATATAATATAGTAGCTGAATCCTTGAAATGATCATTCATTGTCCCAAACACTTCAGAAACAAGCCAATGGGAGGGAAAATGCACTTGTGGCAGTCATGGGGTATTATTTCTTTGCATATTTCTATCATGTCATTGTGTTTAAAACACTACCCCAACTATGCATCAGTATGAGCCCTGAAATTCTGAGACACACCGCTTTGAACTGTGTCATGCAGGATGGAATCATATTATTAGATTTCTGCATACATGGGATTGCCGCCCTTGCTATTTATCTTGTACCAGCAACTACCATGCTCAAGGTGCCTGTATACATACGTATATGCATGTATTATATATCAACGCAGCAATTAGGATAGTACATGTGCTTTCAAATTTCCAGTGCATGTAGGTAAATTGTATGGTGCTGCTACAAGCCTCTGTATGCATCATGTATGTGCCCTACCCTTAACAGAAGTGCTTTGAACACAGTGACATGTTAAAATACATGACAGAATAATTTTCAATTTCTACATGGGACTACCACACTTACAACTTCTTTGTTACCAGAACTGCAGTGATTTGTTGTTCCAGGCTCAGGTTATCTGTGTACTTAACACTTGTAGCAAAGATTCACCAGATGACTTTCACTTCAAATTCCAATGATATTTAATGTAACAGCTTAAAATGCTGATGTGGTTGAATTTTTAAAGCGATCTATGAAAAGGTTTTCGTATAGCCATACTTGTGGAGCTCTATTCAAGAGAATATTCAAGTGAATTGGGTATGTATGTAAATATAAATGTATATACTGGTATCTCTGTCTGTCACATGCACTTTCTTGGCCTCAGAGGGCAGGCAACATGTTTGAAATTGTGTCTTGGGCAGTACATGGATGCCGTCGTTGAGCTCATGGTACAGAAAGAGGCAGAGATCGGGACAAGTCTACTTTATCATTTTATCAAGTAAGGCTTACTACAGCTTCCCGGGTAGTAGAGGTGTAGCTGCTCAGTAAGCAGAGATACGAGACTGAGACAGATGGCACAATCAGCGAGCGATAAAGAAGGAAAAGGCCCCTCTCGCCGTTCTCCTGAGGCAGTCATACTAGGAAGACAGAAAGATCATTCACCTGAATGCCAATCATTTCTTCATAGCTCCAGCAGTTTATTTATTCACTTTGGCTGACTCATGAAAATAGTAGCCCCATGTGCATCCTGGAGCCCCACTCCTCACCCCGTGTGCATCCAGAGGGGGGGGGGGGGGGGGGGGGGGGGGGGGGGGGGGGCAGTCCGCACCCCATGTGCTTCAGGGGGGCCCCAGTCTGCACCCCATGTGCTCCGGAGGGCCCCAGTCTGCACCCCATGTGCTCCGGAGGGCCCCAGTCTGCACCCCATGTGCTCCGGAGGGCCCCAGTCTGCACCCCGTGTGCTCTGGGGGCCCAGTCTACACCCCATGTGCTCCGGAGGGCCCCAGTCTGCACCCCGTGTGCTCTGGGGGCCCAGTATACACCCCATGTGCTCCGGAGGGCCCCAGTCTGCACCCCATGTGCTCCGGAGGGCCCCAGTCTGCACCCCATGTGCTCCGGAGGGCCCCAGTCTGCACCCCGTGTGCTCTGGGGGCCCAGTCTACACCCCATGTGCTCTGGCAATCTCCACCCTGTGTACATGTGTTGTTGGCACTCCCAAATTCCTGCAGGTATGGCACTAGATTGGCGATAGTCTGAGGGAGAGTGGAGCATATTGTCCTGCCCATCAGAAGCTCAGGTGGAAACCTTCCACACCATGGTAAAGGAGTCACCCTGTAGGAGAGTAGTGCAAGAAAGGGCTCATCTGCATTCTTCAGTAGGTGTTTGACCGTCTTGTTTGATATCGTAGCTGACTCTGTCCAGGTGCAGGCGGAACCTGAGGACGTGTGGGGGTGGGTTATCAAGGTGCTTGTCCCCCAGCAGTTGAGCGAGGGGTTTGTGATCTCATAAAGTGCTTCCCTTGATAGAGTTGGCGAACTTCTCGCACTAGGCCAAGTTGTTTGTGAGGGCCTCCTTCTCAATCTGAGCGTATTGACGTTCAGTCTCTGACATAGACCGAGAGGCGAATGCGACTGGGTTCCTGGAGGTATCAAATTTCTGGAGCACTGCTCCGAGGCCATGGGAGGATACATCAGCAGGAATGGGCGTCGGTGCTGCAGGATCATAGAGAGCTAGTGTAGGGGGCTCTGAGAGCTCCTCCTTTATCAGCTGGAATGGTGTAGACTGGGAGGAACCCCAGGTCCAGCTTCTCAACGAAGTGGCCATGTGATCTCCGCTAGGTTAGGGGTGAACTTTCCAAGCTGGTTAGTCAGATAACCCTAGGAATCTCCTGAGCTCGGATACTGAGGTCAATGGGCTCGTTTTTCTGATTGCCTCTGATTTCTCTGGGTCATCTCTTATACCTTCTCCATCGATGATGTGGGTAAGAGTTTGTCCTTGCTGAACTGGCCCTTCTGCGGGTTGAGTGTTGCTCCAGTATCCTCGATGCATCTAAGGACTGTCTCCAGTCATGCTCGGCTTCGTCCTTCCCGAAGACTAGGTTGTCTTCCATCTGACACACGACCCCCTGAAGGTCGATAAGGAGCTCACTTATTCATCGCCTAAGGTGCTCGGGCGCACATGCAAGCTATAGAAAACTCTCCAGAATGATCTGCTCTGCTTGTTTTTTTAAGGTGTTTTTTTACACTCTGTCTATGATTATGTAGTACGTATGTGCTTTGAGGGGAAGGTTCTGTAAAAATATTTCCATGGTTTCTAAAGACGCTCTGTCTCTTTTCTCCCCGCTTGAATGGTATTTAACATTTGTTTGGAGTAGTGAGCATGACAGCTTCCCATCCTCCATGTAATCATACCAATATTGCCTTCAGATGTGCATAGTGCGTTCGAACCCATTGATTAGATCCTGGTCACATAGATACTGTATATCAACTATTTCCTACTCAACAGTAATTTGTGTGTGGGAAGTTACTTATTGCTTTTGGTGTATTTCATCATTTGTTATACAAACAGCGTGGCATTTGTCCAGTGTACTATCTTATCTAGGTTCCATGGACACTGATACTTGTGTGTAGGTAGAGAGTACATGTTTATGCTAATAACAACACCTTTCAGCCTAGTGACAATACTTGCATGTGTAATCTCTTTACTACTAGTATTTCAATATTCCCTCAGTGCCCTCAAAGACAACCTTTGGAAAAGTCATTGTACTTCATCAATTGAGGGATTTTATGTAGTTGCAACAAAAACATTTTCTCTTCAGCTAAAGAGTAGCTCTGTCCTGACTAGAAAGGTTCCTCTGTATACATCTAAGATTTGACAAAAAGACCCACAGTGTACTTTACATCTTACGAATTAAGGGCTCACGTGAAATTCATTGGACCTGTTGAACAAGGCAGGAGACTCTGCTATACTCGTAGCAATTGTGCTATAATCTACATTGTCCAAATTTGGTGTCTCTTTCCGGATTGCCTCAATGTTGAAGGGCTACGTATATGTCATAGTTGTAGTGTGCTGCTCAGTCTGCCCACTCAGTAAATGGATTTGTACAAAGCGTAGGTTTGATGATAGTAGTTGTGCGTTCTTTTCTGGCAGAATTGACAGTCGGAGCTATTTTTTTGCAGTGGAAATCGTAAAGGCAGTAGTTAGCTAAAGGTCTTATGTGACTCCAGTGATCACCATTAGAATCTTTTGTTTACTGTTCCTCATCATTCAAGTTGGTACCCAGTCTAATGATGATGATGGAATGCGAGAATACGGGATTAGCACTCCTGTGCATCCAGTAACTCTTACCTGCCCTGGCCTGTGGAGTATTTTTGAGAACACTAATGGCAGTTCAAAGTGTAGCTGTGGTAGTGAGTTAAATCATGTGGTGCGCTGTGATGAAAAGACATTGCAGGTGAAGTTGCTTCCGTGTTTCTGTATGACACAGTATGTTAAAAACCCGAATATCACCGTTGTTGGTGCTTGCATGTATAGATGTCGTTTGGCACATGGCTTGCCATATAATCCAGTTCCCAATACTACAAGTGAACTATCCATGCACATGTGCAATGCTGCCACAGCTGCGATTACTGGGTTGCTAAGCTGGAATCGAGATGGTCAGTTGTGTGGAAAGTGCCATGAGGGCTTCGCTCCACCTGCGTACTCTTATGACTGGAGTTGTGTCGAGTGTTCAGACAGTAAGCATTCTGTTATAAACTCCATTGTCAAGTATTGTGTCATTGCCTTTCTTCCACTCACTGCTTTCTTTTTCATGATGGTTACTCTTCGCATTAGTGCTACTTCACCCTCAATGAACGCTTTCATGCTGGCTTGCCAAGTGCTGACAGCACCTCTGCTAGTAAGAGTAGCCCTGAGTTGTGTATCAGTGAGCCCTCGTAACCTTAAAGCAACTATTACTGTTCGTATAGTATTGTCACTATATGGCTTTTGGAACTTGGACTTCTTCCGCACACTATATCCACCATTCTGCCTTAATCCAAACATGAATTCTCTGCATATATTAGCACTTGACTATATTGTAGCAGCATACCCGCTTCTCTTGTTACTGATTACATATTCTCTTGTAGAGCTACATGGTCGCAACTGCAAGATAATGGTGTGGCTATGGAAACCTTTTCGTAGGTGCTTTATTCGCATTCAAAGGACATATATTCAGACTTCCTTGATTGATGCCTTTGCATCTTTTCTTCTCCTTTCATATGTTAAATTTCTTAGTGTATCATTTGATTTACTCATTCCTGTACATCTGTATGATGTTCATGGGGCGTCGATGGAACCGTACCTCTACTTTGATGGAACAGTTGAATACTTTGGAAAGCAGCATTTACCCTATGCTGTTCTAGCTATTACAGTTCTCATTATATTCAATGTTCTTCCACTACTGCTTTTGTGTTTGTATCCCTGTCGCTGCTTTCAAAAAGTACTGAATTATTGTGGACTCAGGTGCCAGGCACTGCACATATTTATGGATGCCTTCCATAATGGGTACAAGAATGGTACTGAAGGTACAAGGGATTATCGATATCTTTCAGTGGCATACCTTCTAATGCGCATTTTCTGTTTCATCATTGCTGCACTGACATTAACTTCTGTAATCATGACTTATTTTATTGTAGGTGTTCAGTTTGCAGTGTTTGCTATTTTGATCTCTATATTAAAACCTTATAAAGTTTCACGTGCTACTGCAGTGGATGTTGTATTGAATCTTGCTGTATCGATCTTCAGTTTCAGTGCTGTGGCTAACCAATTAGGAGGAATTGATTATCGTTTCTTTGCAAATACACTGGCTGGAGGAGTAATGGTCATATCAGGATCAGCTCCTCTTTTTTATATCACCATGCTGATATTGAAGAAGTGGTGGAGATTTCTGAAATTGGCACTTTTAAAGGGACAGTTAAGGTTGAACAACTCAGAGGGATATGAAATAATACTCCCTGAGCCATTTGAACACTAGCGAATTATGCAACTGATGGATATGAATGGCACCAATGTTATTTACTGCTAATACTTTCATGCACAATTAATCATCACAACAGGCTGTTTTTTTGTGTTTTCTTGTACCTTCTACAAATGTACGATGCTATTTTTAAAGTGTAGATGTATTATCTCCACCTTGCATACCTGTGATAGAGATAGTTTATTTCAATGCTAATTAACTTATGTTTATGAATTCATGTTGGTATGTCAGAAAGTGTATTCACCACAATTTTTTCTTTGTAATGTTAAGTAAAAGGCTTCAACAAGTACATGTGTGTAACAATGTCTGTAATTTTACTGTGTTCCAAAGTCAGAGATATTTGATGTCTAGTGCATTTAGCAGTATTGCATGTGTGCTACGTAAAGTATGCATATTGGCAGGTGGGCCGATTTTATTTAATATTGGGTTTGATCACAGTTTCTGCATCAGAGATACTCACTTCAAGATGTTGGGCAGGTGGGGAAGCAATATATATATCTAGCTTATCGAATATGTACACACATCTTTCAGGAACCGTAGCTAAGTTCTCAAAGCTATTTGGAATGATCTGCTCTGCATTGGCTACAATTGAGCTTGTTTGTTTTTGCACACATAGTCTATGATAGTGTAGTATGTGCTTTGAGGGGAAGATTCTGGGAAAACGTTCTCCATGTTTTCTAAAGAGGCTTGTCTCTTTTCTCTCTGCTTGAATGGTAATTAATATTTGTTTGAAGTAGTGAGCATGACAACTACTCATAATATTATTCATCCTCCATGTAATCATAACTATTATTGCCTTATAGTAGTGGTAGACTTTTCTTGTTGGCCATTACTAAGCCCGAGCCCATTGAAGTTGGTTGCATAGATATTGTATAGCAACTATCTCATACTCAACAGTAATATATGTATGTGGGAAGCTGCTTACCGTTTTGTTGTGTTTTATTTTGTGGTACAAACAGCTCAGTATTTATCCAGTGTACTTTTTATCTTCGTTCCATGGACACTGATATACCTGTATGTACGTACATGTAGGTGAGCGGTGCATAGCACTGCAAAAAGTTGTGTTTATACTAATAACAGCACCTTTCATCCTAGTGACGATATTTGTGCAATCCCTTCACTACTAGCATTTCAGTATACCCTCAGGACCCTTCAAAGACAACATTTGAATAAACCCTTTGTGCTCCATCCATTGAGGAACAGCATTTTATGTAGTTGCAACAAAAACATGTGCTCGCTAGCTGAACAGTAGCTCTGTCCTGACTAGAAGGGTTCCTCTGTATACATTTAAGGCGTGACAAAAAGACTCACAGTATAATTTGCATAGTACGAATGATCTGTTCAAATGAAATTTACCAGACCTGTTGAACAGGGTGGGAAACTGCTATGCTCGTAACATAGTGGGACAATTGCATCATTGCAATAATCAAAGGGTTGTTTTAAATCAGCTAGTCAGTTGCAGTCTACACAAAACAATGTGTATATACCTGCACAATGCAACCACCTTCATCTAAATAAATGCAATCTAGATTTCTAAAGCCATTTTGGTTTCATTCAGCGCCCCCAAAGCAAACACTGTAGGTGTATAGTATCAACATACAGCTGTTTTCATAAGCAAATCGCAACGATCTCAAAGAGAATCACTACTTTATGGCACTTAACAAAGCTGTTTGAACGTTGCCACTGCAAAAACAGAGTGGTTGTTTTTCCCACACAAGGTTACCTAGGTTACAGCCCCAGTACTGGAGAATATACATTTATGTGCAGTGCAATATGATCACTTTATTCAGGAAACTGAGGTACATTATGCAGCTTTTTTAGTGGGACTACGAACAGGTTGGTACAAGATATAGTTACTACTGTAAAAGTAAAGTGCATTGTTTTGTAGACTGCAACTGGGATGACCCTAGCTGGTTTAAAACAATACTTTCGAAGTATTGTTACAAAATTAATCGTTTCTTGCCGTGTATATATGCATACACTATAACATGCTATTAGCAATATGTTTATGTTGAATTTGTGTGTATTTCAAGTCTACTTCCGGATTGCCTCAAAGTTGAAGGGGAACTTATAATATGTATATGTCATCATTGGTGGTGATGTCACGATAGAAATAGTTGTAGTGTGCTGCTCAGGCTGCCCACTCAGTAAATGTATTTATATAAAGCATAGGCTTGATGATAGCAGTTGTGCTATTTTTCATTTTGGCAAAAGTCAGAGCTATTGTGACTCCAGTAATCATGCTGGCTCCTTGTGTCATTTGTTTACTGTCACTCATCAGTCAAGTTGCAACGCAGTCTAATGATGTTGGAATTGGAGAATATGGGATTAGCACTCTTGTGCATCCAGTAAATCTTACCTGCCCTGGCCTGTGGAGTATTTTTGAGAACACTAATGGCAGTTCAAAGTGTAAGTGTGGTAGTGAGTTAAATCATGTGGTGCACTGTGATGAGGAGACTTTGCAGGTGAAGTTGCTTCCATGTTTCTGTATGACACAATATGCGAATAATCCGAATATCACTGTTGTTGGTGCTTGCATGTATAGATGTCGTCTGCCACATGGCCTGCACTATAACCCAGTTCCCAATAATGCAAGTCAACTGTCAATGCACATGTGTAATGGCACCACAGCTGCGATTAATGGTATACTGAACTGGAATCGAGATGGTCAGCTGTGTGGAAGGTGCAAAGAAGGGTTTGCTCCACCTGCATACTCTTATGACTGGAATTGTGTCGAGTGTTCTGACAGCAAGCATTCGATTATAAACTCCACTGTCAAGTATTGTATCATGGCCTTTCTTCCACTCACTGGCTTCTTTATTATGCTGGTTACTCTTCGCATCAGTGCTACTTCACCCTCGATGAATGCATTCGTGCTGGCTTGCCAAGTGCTGACAGCACCAGCACAAGTAAGAATACTCCTAAGTTCTTTAGTAATTAGAGATAACCATCAAACTGTAATTTCTTCTCGTCTAGTTCTATCACTGGCAGGCTTTTGGAACCTGGACTTCTTCCGTACCCTATATCCACTATTTTGCCTAAATCCCAACATGAATTCTTTACATGTATTGGCCCTGGACTACATTATAGCAGCATACCCGCTTCTCTTGATATTGATTGTATATTCTCTTGTTGAGCTACATGGTCATAACTGCAAGATAGTAGTGTGGCTTTGGAAACCATTTCGTAGATGCTTTACTCGCTTTCAAAGGACATATATTCAAACTTCCTTAGTTGATGCTTTTGCATCCTTTCTTCTCCTTTCATATGTTAAATTTCTTAGTGTATCATTTGATTTTCTCATTCCTGTACATCTGTATGATGTCCATGGGGAGTCGATGGAACCGTACCTCTACTTTGATGGAACAGTGGAATACTTTGGAAAACAGCATTTACCCTATGCTATTCTAGCTATTACAGTCCTCATCATATTCAATTTTCTTCCACTACTGCTTTTGTGTTTGTATCCCTGTCACTGCTTCCAAAGAGTACTGAATTATTACGGTCTCAGGTGCCAGGCACTGCACATATTCATGGATGCCTTCCATAATGGGTACAAGAATGGCACTGAAGGTACAAGGGATTGTCGATATATTGCAGCTGTGTATCTTTTGATGCGAATTTTCTTCTTCATCATTGCTGCAGTGGTGTTAATATCTTCTGTAGTCATGGCTTCTTTTATCGTAGGAGTACTGTTTACATTGTTTGCTGTGTTGATTACTACAGTGAGGCCATATAAAACCTCAAGTCACGTTGTAGTAGATGTGGTTTTGAATCTTGCTGTAGCGCTCTTCTATTTTGGCACAGTAGTAGCTATATTAGCAGAAACCGATTATTCTTTCTTAGGAAATAAACTGGCTGCAGGTTTAACGGTCATATCTGGATTAGCTCCTCTTCTTTACATGACCATGCTGATATTGCACTGGGTGTTTGTAAAACGGGACTCATTGCGGCAGTGGTGGACATTTTTAAAATTGCAAGTTGTCAAGAGACAGTTCAGGAGCAACAACTCGGAAGAGTGTGTATCATTACTTCGTGAACCAGTGAGCATTACTGGAAGAAACCAACGATGTAACTGATTGATGTTACACTCTCCTGTGGTCATAACATTCATTACAGTGATGCCTTATACACTATCCTTCATCACAACATGCAATTTAACTGTTAGTTTCATAACGACATTGAAATGTATAGTGTCATTTTCAATTTTTCTGTATCTTGATACTCAAAATTTCTATTTGTAGAAACAATGTTTTTCACAATGAAGATGGATTTATGTGTGATGCAGGTAGTTTCAGTAACGTTGCAAAACATATTACAGCGATGCCTTATACACATATATCCTTCATCACAACATGCAATTTAACTATTAGTTTCATAACGACATTGAAATGTATAGTGTCATTTTCAATTTTTCTGTATCTTGATACTCAAAATTTCTATTTGTAGAAACAATGTTTTTCACAATGAAGATGGATTTGTGTGATGCAGGTAGTTTCAGTAACGTTGCAAAACATAATATTATATAGACCCATGCTGTACTGTCACATTTTCACGGTCCAGGACGATTTTGTGAAAACCATGAAAACCATAAAAGTGGCACTATACGATAGTTCAAGGCCATCTACAGTACCGATAAAGTAAGTAATCTGACAGTGTTGCACTTACGCAATGCTTGCGCAGCATTTGCATTGCATACTTATACATTATGCACTTGCGTTACAAGCTTGCGTTATGCTTGCATTACACACTCGCATACAGATAAACGTATGCAATACATTACGTAATAATTACGCTTGCTCCCAACTTGACTGTGGAGCATGTAACGTATATCTATTATCTGCATTAATAATATTAATGGTATACTGAACTGGAATCGAGATGGTCAGCTGTGTGGAAGTTGCCAAGAAGGGTTTGCTCCACCTGCATACTCTTATGACTGGTGTTGTGTCGAGTGTTCAGACAGTAAGCATTCTGTTATAAACTCCATTGTCAAGTATTGTGTCATTGCCTTTCTTCCACTCACTGCTTTCTTTATCATGCTGGTTACTCTTCGCATCAGTGCTACTTCACCCTCAATGAACGCACTTGTGCTGGCTTGCCAAGTGTTGACGGCACCTCTGTAAGTAAGAATATTTTTAAGTGTTCAATCATTGAACTATGGCATCCTTACAGAAATTGATGTTTATCGTGTAGTAGTATCACTGTATGGCTTTTGGAACTTAGACTTCTTCCGCACACTATATCCACCATTCTGCCTTAATCCAAACATGTCTTCTCTGCAGATATTAGCCCTGGACTACATTATAGCAGCATACCCGCTTCTCTTGATACTGATTACATATTCTCTTGTTGAGCTACATGGTCGCAACTGCAAGATAGTAGTATGGCTTTGGAAACCTTTTCGTAGAAGGTTTATTCACATTCAAAGGACATATATTCAGACTTCCTTAGTTGATGCTTTTGCATCTTTTCTTCTCCTTTCATATGTTAAATTTCTTAGTGTATCATTTGATTTTCTCATTCCTGTACATCTGCATGATGTCCATGGGGAGTCGATGGAACCGTACCTCTACTTTGATGGAACAGTTGAATACTTTGGGAAACAGCATTTCCCCTATGCTGTTCTAGCTATTACAATTCTCATCATATTCAATATTCTTCCACTGCTGCTTTTGTGTTTGTATCCCTGTCGCTGCTTCCAAAAAGTACTGAATTATTACGGTCTCAGGTGTCAGGCACTGCACATATTTATGGATGCCTTCCATAATGGGTACAAGAATGGCACTGAAGGAACAAGGGATTGTCGATATTTTTCAGTGGCGTACCTTTTGATGCGAATTTTCTATTTCATCAATGCTACACTGGTATTAGCTTCTGTAGTCATGGGTTGTTTTATTGTAGGAGTTCAGTTTATAGTGTTTGCTATTTTGGTCTCTATACTGAAACCTTATAAATCTTCAAGTTCCACTGTAGTGGATGTCGTATTGAATCTCTCTCTAGCGGTCTTCTATTTCAGTGCTCTGGCTGACAGGTTATTAGAAATAGATTATCCCGTCTTTGTATACAAATTTGTTGGAGTAGTAATGACCATATCTGGAGTAGTTCCTCTTTTGTATATGGCCTTACTGATATTGCACTGGGTTTTTGTAAAACAGAAATTGTTGCAGAAGTGGTGGACATTCTTGAAATTGATAGTTTTCGAAACGCAATTCAGGCGGAACCCAGAGGAGTGTGTATCATTACTTCATGAGCCGATCAGCGATAACCAAAAAACTATTGATGCAAACTAATGAATATCCATCACATTATTATACTCTTATATTGTCCTAACATTATTTATAGCCGATGCCCGTTATACACTAACTTTTATCATGATAAGCTGTTTATTTTATACTTTTTTTGTAAAGTATTTCGCCTTCTAGAAATGTACACTGCAATTTTTTATTTGCCTGTATCCTCATAAAATAACGTTTTATGTAATATATTTTAAGTGTAGGGAAATAATTATTTTCACAATGAATTCATTTCGCATGCACCATGAATTCAAACTTTGCATGGTAACTGCTGGAGACACTGACCAGAAACAAACCATAATAAGTCTTAGCTCAGCATTGATACAGCATGATTCTTAGTTTTTCCTCAGTCCTTGAAGACGAATCGTGCTCTTCCATTCAAATGTGCATGGTATAAAGAGGAGCCCCTCTAATTAGGACAGAGACTCCTTGCTGATATATACATTGCAGAGCGACTATCCACATGTATACTGAGGTGGATTCTCATGTAGGTGCATCAATATCACCACGTATCTCCCTTGTTCACCCACCAGATGGAAGCATCAAAGAGCTTAAGCTCTTGTTTATTCCACTCTCACTAGGCATCACACATCTGGTTCTGTGATGCATCAACTGTGTGATTGGTTCGTACATGCAATAAATGCAAAGCAACTCACTGTATTGATGTCTACTATTACAATATACTCATACGTAGGTAAAATCAGGTGGCGTTATCAATAATTAAAATTTGGCGAACTGGCTTCAACCCGGCTATAAATGAATATTGGCAGAATTTGGTGATTGCAAAACAGACATTTCATTACATCATCTATGTGTCAATCCAGAATCTGTATCACGCACAGTTAATATACAAGACTACATGACTCTACTGTTGGGGGAATACTGCATGGGTAGATAGAGTGGTGTATAGCATCGATGATTCCTACGCAGGGACAGTTAGGAACACTGTTGTCAGTCATGTTCCGAGATGTTTCGCAACATTAACTGCATGGTACCCTACACACACATACACACTAGGTTCTACCATAATGGACTTCGACATTCAGGTGGGGTGGGGCAAGGCAGTGCCCCTCCCCCCTCACCCCATCTATATCCCACCTGACATGCAAGAAGAAGAGAATGCAAAGGTAGTGCGCATTATGTATATCACTGCTCCTTTGATCCCTGTATTACATCACCACTCTTAGAGTACATATAGAAACATAGGGATTGATAGACTATCAATCCCTATGTTTCTATATGTACTCTATTAATCCCTGCATTACATCACCATTCTATCAATCCCTGATTGCATTACTGCGCTGCATCAGTCTTGTCACTTTCTCTATCAATCCCTGTATTGCACTCTGACTACTGCTCTATAAATTACTTTTTGTCCCTGGGATTGAGAGAGTACTGATTTACGTAATGCAGGAATTGATAGAGTAGTGATGTGATACAGGGATTCATACAGTAGGGATATATTACACAACAACTCTATCAACCCCCGCATTACATCGCTATGAGCTTATTTTTATACTACAGTTTTTTTCTACAGTAGTCTTAAACACGTAATGGTAGTGACAAAGTTGGCTGGAGGCCTTCAGTTGGGAATAAATGATAGCCATGAATCACCCCACATCTGCTCACCCTAGGTCCCAGATCCTCCCTCTGGCCTGCCGTTCAATGCCCAAGGCAGGAAAAAGAAGTCGGGCAGCAGTGGTTCGTACGGCAGTGTGCCGCCACCGGGAGGGAAGGAAGAGGCAGAGGAGAACTTTGAGGATGTGAGTGCAGCTTGGGAAATAGCATGGGTGGGGAGGGGAGTAAGGAAGAGCTACTGTGACTGTGACTGTGACTGTGACTGACTGTGAGGGAAGGAGGTTGAAAATGCACTCTGTGTAGATGAGTTTCTCATTCCCCTCCCCCCCCCCAGCCTGGGATCAAAAACTGCTATACCTATAGCTCTGAGCTTTGCATCGACATTACCACTTATTCATGTACACACACGCGCGCATGCACACGCACACGCACACGCACACGCACACGCACACGCACACGCACACGCACACGCACACGCACACGCACACGCACACGCACACGCACACGCACACGCACACGCACACGCACACGCACACGCACACGCACACAGCTCCTCTACAACTCACTGGTGCGTGTAGTGATCCCCACTGACATCCAACTGCTGATGCTGATACACAGGATGATCGAGTTTGTCATCCGTGAGGGGCCGATGTTTGAGGCCATGATCATGAACAAGGAGATCAATAACCCCACCTTTCAGTAAGAGACAACATAGCGTGACTTACTTGGCCAGGAATTTTCATGCACTTCCATTTGGGCCTAATTAGCCCTAAGAAGTATCAATGCTTCTTAGGGTTAGGACCAAATTTTCTTTACAGAAGGTAGTGTCCTATAGTAGTCTCTTGTGTGCGAATTATTGACCAAATGATTGCCCAGATAGCTGCTGGGCCCATGACTTATCTGTATGAAGACACTTTTCTGGTTGATCATAGGCTACATAATACTTGGCTAAAATTCCCTGTAAACAATGTCATGGTAGCCGAGTTCACGCTAATGTTGGTTACCATCAGAACCAGCAAAGGTTGAACTTTCATGCAATATGCGGATCTTATGTAGATGCGCTTTCTTCTCCGAGATATGAACGCAGATACGAAGCTTCATTTTTGGGCCTCCTCACCCCGTTGGCGCCGCCATAAGCCCCATATAAAATACACTTCGTCTTATTCTAGACTGAAAATGTCATGGTAGTCTGTAACTTTTCTTCCTACTTCAGGTTCCTCTTTGACAATCAGAGCCCCTCCCACATCTACTACCGCTGGAAACTCTTCTCCATTCTCAACGTAAGCACTTAATTCCCTCGTGACAGTCATTAACGTGTTGTAGAGTAGCACATAGTAGCTCAGAATATTAACTCATTACTGCCTCTGGTTAGTCATATGCCTACAAAGTGTGTACCTCTATCACTACATTGTATTTGGCATTCGACACACATACACACAGGGGGATTCTCCTGAGACATGGCGCATAGAAGAGTTCCGTATGTTTGAGGGAGGGTCACTATGGAAACCACCACCCCTGAAAAATCTGAGGGCAAAGGTGATGCCACCAATCGTTGAAGAGGTGATAAAGAAAGGACAGTTATCAGCCAAGTGAGTGATTATAAGAGACTTAATGTTGTTGTCCTGGTGGTTGAAATGTTCATATGGAAACACTCTAAGAGAATTTACTGTATTCATTTGAGCTAGAGTGATTGTATAAGTGTTTACTTATCATGGCTTTGTATACCAATGTACATTTACACACACACATCGCACGCACACACATACACACACACACACACACACACACACACACACACACACACACACACACACACACACACACACACACACACACACACACACACACAGGAAGCGTGATGACCTAGAGGACCAGCTCCGAGGGATCTCAATGGAGAGGGCCAAGATCAAAAGCAGCATGGTGTGGTGCCTCGACCATGCCGAGTCAGCAGAGGAGGTAAGAAGGCTGGAGCTCACTGGCTTGCAATGAGCAGATATTATAAAGAAATTACAGAAAAAGTGCTTTACCTGAAATTACAAAAATCATTCACGTGGATGCACTTTCACAAAAACAAAGGAAACAAGCCATACAAACTGTAATACGTTCACAGACTACCTACACATCACAGCCCAATGCATTATAGAGTACAGTGTGCATTTTAATTTTGAAAACTGATCTGACATAATGTCAGATCAACCCAGGTTATGGTCGGACATGGTCTGACATTAATTTAATCAAGTGTTCATTACAGAGCAATTTCAATCACTCGTGGCAGGAAAGTTTGACTATAAGATAGAAGACTACGAGCGTTAGGTGCGTAGCTTGTGATCGGCAAGTTGGGCAGTATACAGAGCCTGGGAATGAGGCTAGGTAGCATGGTCAATGATTTTACTTTGTTTTCTGGGTGCTGGAGCCAGTTAGTTGTCCATGCCCTGGAGAGGTTCCTCATTCCAACAATACAACTCTCGTGCTTCCTACAAGCCTCACACCACAACACAGCCACGAGCGTCTTATCAGTAGAGTCGACATCACAGCGCAGCCACGAGAGTGTCTTATGCCCTATTTAATGTGCATGGCTACTGATGCTCACGTTCGAACTGCGTCTTGAACGTGGTGACGGTGACTTGCCTCTTGGCCTTCTTTGAACGACTTGAAGCGCCAGGCAGAGTGCAAGCACTACGTACTGTTCTCTTACGGCTAGCAACAACCACGACCGAGGTACTAAAACTTGCACTGTACTGCCACGTGTTTCTAGTGGGCGTGGCGCTTGGCGTGAGCACGTACATGCGTATGCGTTACGTACGTGCACACGCGCTACGTACAGCGTGTTCTATAGAGAACGACCGGCCAAAATGTCAGTTCAGGAGGACGAGTGGACGGCCATAGTCGTCCTTTGCGCGGAATATGGCCGATGGCCAACCGTTATAATGCACACTGAGAGTAGCTATGCAAATCACAGTGCAGTGTGTTTACGGAGACCATCCTGTGTAATACAAACTGTAATACGTTCACAGACTACCTACACATCACAGCCCAATGCATTACAGAGTAGCTATGCAAATCACAGTGCAGTGTGTTTACGGAGACCATCCTGTGTAATACACACTATAATACGTTCACAGACTACCTACACATCACAGCCCAATGCATTACAGGGTAGCTATACAAATCACAGTGCAGTGCGTTTACTGCGTTTCTGTTCTCCTCTCCTCTGACGTGCCTTAGATTGTGGATTGTATCTCGGAGTCCCTGTGCATCGATGAGACTCCACTGCCCATGAAGATCGCCCGGCTCTACCTGGTGACTGACATCCTGCTAAACTGCAGCTCCTCTATCCCCAACGCCTCCAACTTCAGAAGGGGGTGAGCTCGCTCGTAGCTGGGCAGCATTTATCAGTGATACACATCACTGTACGTGAAAACAGCTACCTAGTTTGATGCCTATCATGGCAGTCTTGCATGCAAGACTTATGTACCCGTGGCAACTAAGGTTGGGATTACGCAATGGTTGAAATGAAGCAATTAGACTGTTGAATGTGTATGTAGTTAGTCCACCAATACAGACTGATAGGGCCATGGATGTGTTATGAATTGATTTAGACCAGTGGAGGTTCATAAACAATAAAGCCAGATTACTGAGGTCCCTATGAGCAAGGAAGCCTGCCTATTGAGGCTGTGCATTCAAAGACTGGGAAGCATAGTGGCAGGTGGTACTGGAATTGCACAAAAATGGGCTCAGGAGAAACATTTTGAAACTCTGAAGCTTAAAATTCCGTAGTTCCTGACACACATTTTAAGAGTAATCTCAGGAGCTAGTTTAGTGTTTGCGGGTTAGCTCACTATGTGCTCCTCAGCTTATTCTGCTGGTCAGATGCGTGCTACACTGCATTGATAAGAGCCTAAACTGTGGTCATTTACTACTCACTAAAGCACTGAGTTCTGTGTATGCCACTATGCATAGAATATGTTGGAGTGGCAGAGTGAATTTGAATACTCGTTCTTTTTTACCTTTTAAGGTTTGAGGGTCGGCTGATTACAATCATAGAACACTTCCACGCTGTACTGAAGGGTATCTCATCGAGAATGAGAGCGCAGTCATTCAAGGTGAGTGAGGGTGGGAGGGAGTGACTGACTGACGGACTGAGTGATTGAGTGTGGGAGGGAGGGAGGGAGAGAGTGGGTGGGTATGTGAGTGAGTGAGTGAGTGAGTAAGGGAGGGAGGTAGTACTCAGCTACAGTACTCATCACATTCTTGGCATACACACACATACACACACACACACACACACACACACACACACACACACACACACACACACACACGCACACACACACACACAGCGGCGTGTACTGGCTTGCATGCGGGCTTGGAACCAGTCGTCAGTCTATCACTTCCACCTCATTGACAAGCTGAGGGAGACATTCATTGGCAAGACACATGAGGAACTGGAGAAGCAGAAGGCCTTTGTGAGTCTCATGTTCTCACATATTCTTCCCCTCCCTCCCTTCCTCTCCTCCCCTCCCTTCCCTTTACTCCCCTCCCCTCCCCTCCTTCTTCCCTCTCTCCAACCCACCCTCCCCTCCTCCCCTTCCCTCCCCTCCTTCCCTCCCTCTCCTCTCCTTTCCTCCCTCCCTTTAAGACCTTTGTAAGTCTAAGCAAATATGTACTACATGTATGCATAGTTGTATAAAACAGAGTTTACTGCCCATATATTCGTTTTTCTGTGACGTTATCTCTGACCACATTTGTTTCCCCCTACCACCAGGAGACAGTGGCAGCACTGATTGGCGTCCCAGAGAAGGAACCCAGTGAGGACAGCATGGAGAGGTTGCCAATCCTCCTGGAAAATAGACCCATTGACTTCAGCAGAGGGGGCAGCATTGATGGCATACCCATGGTGAGCATCGGCATGCAACATTATGCGATAATTTATTAAGGTAGTGTATTGATGTAGAATTCTAGGTCAAAGTATCGTAAAACATGTAGCTATAGTTTGCTGGTAAGCTCAGGAAGGTCATGGAAACTTGTGGTTTGGTACCACCGATGTCACTGACAATGCGGTGGGTGTCACCTGTATCCTTGGTATCACCTTTATCACGATGTCACTGTGTCACTGTTGTCACCAGTGTCTCTGGTGTCACTGTTGTCACCAGTGTCTCTGGTGTCACTGTTGTCACCAGTGTCTCTGGTGTCACTGATGTCACCAGTGTCTCTGGTGTCACTGTTGTCACCAGTGTCTCTGGTGTCACTGATGTCACCAGTGGCATTGGTGTCACTGTTGTCACCAGTGTCTCTGGTGTCACTGTTGTCACCAGTGTCTCTGGTGTCACTGTTGTCACCAGTGTCTCTGGTGTCACTGTTGTCACCAGTGTCTCTGGTGTCACTGTTGTCACCGGTGTCGTTGGTGTCACTGTTGTCACCAGTGTCTCTGGTGTCACTGTTGTCACCAGTGTCTCTGGTGTCACTGTTGTCACCGGTGTCGTTGGTATCACTGTTGTCACCAGTGTCGTTGGTGTCACTGTTGTCACCAGTGTCTCTGGTGTCACTGTTGTCACCAGTGTCTCTGGTGTCACTGTTGTCACCAGTGTCTCTGGTGTCACTGTTGTCACCGGTGTCGTTGGTGTCACTGTTGTCACCGGTGTCGTTGGTGTCACTGTTGTCACCAGTGTCGTTGGTGTCACTGTTGTCACCAGTGTCTCTGGTGTCACTGTTAAACACCTTTATTGTTACTATCATTGGTGTCACTGGTGCTCCCCTTCCCCCTGCAGGAGGCGGACCTGGATGGGGAGCCACTGGGGGAGGCAGACATCGATGGAGTGCCTCTGAGCAAGGAGGAGGATCTTGATGGAGTGCCTAGTACGTGGGAAGGGTGTGAGTGTGTGTGCGTGGGGAGGGTGTCAGTGTGTGTGCGTGGGGAGGGTGTGAATATGTGCGTGGGGAGGGTGTGAATGTGTGTGTGGAGAGGGTGAGAGTGTGTGTGCGTGGGGAGGGTGTGAGTGTGTGTGTGACTCAACCCATTGTTCTTTTTCTAAGCCATATATTAATTTTCAGGTGTATCATGAGCAACTTAACTCAAATGAACAGTAGAACCGGTTATAATTTAATCATTGCGAATTGCGAGCATTGCTTTGAAAATGCAAACATTAACTCATTGCACGCCGTAATTACGTCACGCGCGTGATGCTCCACGCCACAGTTTCTACAAAAATGGCGTACTAAAAGTTTTAGTACAGCGTATGGCTATTTTTATGCTTACCAAGTCAAGTATCCAGCGAATTTTGTGTCGTATTTGTTGGAAGACTACCAGCTACAGCCATTGAAGGCAAAAAGGGCAGCGGATTGGAACCAAGAAGGGATTCAGGATCGATAACCCGATACACGGTAAGTTCGACACGGTACTGTGGTCTTGACGCTCAGGCAGCAAAGATCGACGATCCTGCTGAAGCCCCCGTCTCTCTCCTGAACCAGTTACCATCGTATCTGCCAATGAAGTTGACTACAAAGCCTACAAAGCCTAACTAACTGTGTAGCAGTGTAGGTAGCCGTAGCTAATCGTCTTGATCGGTTGTTATTTTGCCGTGTATATCCGTTCTATTACTGAGTAGACCGACTTTCGGCACAGTTACATCACTATTAGTAATCACTGTACTCAATTTTATGGCTAATAATGGAAGGGGTTGCCCCTCCTGGCCGATAAATGAACTTGCCGTTTCTAAGGCCACTTTAGTGGCCCATGGCGTAGCGGAAGCGTTACGTAAGGGCCAATAAAGTGGCCCGTGGCGCGCAATGAGTTAAAACGCAATCATGCATTACGCATACACGTACACATATATGTGTATGCAAAGCGCAATTATTAACCCTTTGAGCGCGGTACTTGATTATTCATAACTTCCGCGTCACGCGGAAGCCAATTTAATTTTTGTCTACGTTGCATGTGCTCGCAGTTTTGTAGAGTTGTAGGATATTTTCCGTGCTGAACGGCAACACTGGAAGCCAGGGAGTGTAAAACTATCGTTGTTTAGTGTGTAGCTGGTGTACTAAAGTCCCTACTAATGCAGAAGAGCGAATACAAACGGCAGCACTAAAGCTAACCTTGGTAGTCGCCATTTTCGCGTGTCTGTCCTCTCAACTACAGTGGTGAGTCACTTCTGTTACTTCGTGCCGGTTCTGTTACTAAGTGCTGGATCTGTACCTAAGGCCTCGTGCTCTGACTGCAGCCATACTCGGCGTTTTTGGCTTCAAAAGCCTTGTAGACGCTACCCGTGCCTTTGCCGCGTACTAACTGTGCTACACAACTAAGCGTCAAGTGAACGCTTCGAACGACTTGTGACGGGGGTGGAGCTTTAGATCGATTGCTAAAGACCGTGGGGTTATCCCCCTAAAGTGTCATGCGTGCCATAAAATTGGAAGGGTCTGACCCGTAGCACTTATTACGGCGAGCGTATATATACGCTCGCCGCGATACGCGGAAGTAATTTTTGAGCGTATATATACGCTCGCCGCGTTCAAAGGGTTAAATACGCGATTCACCTTCTAAATCCAAAAGTGCAATGATTTTACTACACAATTAAAACCGGTTCTACGGTAATAATAGTATCATGAGCAGCTTAGCTCAAAAGGACAGTTGGTTTGAAACACCGGAATCTTGTCTCTCTACCCTCGCAGTGGAGGAGGAACCATCCCAGCTGGCCCCTGCTACTGCCACTCCTGCTCAGGTTCCTGTCCGCTCCAAGTGGGAGCTGGTGGACTATGGCGACGACTCCGATGACAAGGAGGACGACAACGAGTAGGTCACGGGAGTCTCAACTGTCACATGATTGTCACATGATTGTCACTTGATTGTGACGTGACTCACTTTTTGTCAGGCCTTTACTTTAGATATTATATGTATGCATACGTTTCAAGATGATAAGCTTTCTGAGAGAGTACAGAAATGCCTAAAAATGGGGCCAAGCTTGGGATAGAACCTAGGACCTTCTGAATAATAGTTTTATGCTCTTACCACATGAGCTACTGTATGTACAGTTAGAGTAAGTATGTGGTAATAAGCTAGGGGTATAGTCAAATATGGTGCATGCTTTATGCCGGAATCCAGGACTCCTTTACCGTCTCGATATCCCACTAGAGGGAATTTTGCTTGTATGTACTGAGGTTCATTACCTATTAATGATTAACCTTAGCAATTTTTCACATCATCTCTTTTCCTTTCTCCACTTACCAGCAAGTCTCCCTCTTCTCGAGGTGAGAGAGCCAAAGCTTGCCATCCTGTGTAGACATAGTGGGAGGTCGAGGTGAGAGAGCCAAAGCTTGCCGTCCTGTGTAGACATAGTGGGAGGTCGAGGTGAGAGAGCCAAAGCTTGCCGTCCTGTGTAGACATAGTGGGAGGTCGAGGTGAGAGAGCCAAAGCTTGCCGTCCTGTGTAGACATAGTGGGAGGTCGAGGTGAGAGAGCCAAAGCTTGCCATCCTGTGTAGACATAGTGGGAGGTCGAGGTGAGAGAGCCAAAGCTTGCCATCCTGTGTAGACATAGTGGGAGGTCGAGGTGAGAGAGCCAAAGCTTGCCGTCCTGTGTAGACATAGTGGGAGGTCGAGGTGAGAGAGCCAAAGCTTGCCGTCCTGTGTAGACATAGTGGGAGGTCGAGGTGAGAGAGCCAAAGCTTGCCGTCTGTAGACATGACTATAGATATACCATGATGTACCAGTAGTGATATAGTATTTGTGCTTTATTAGCATCACATGATCATCTGTTCTTCCATGTAGCATACAGTGTAGGAAGTAGATGGGGATAATTGATTGCATTGTACACTGTCTAAGGGTAGCTAGAAAAATTTGAGATTTTGATTATTTTGAAGTTTCACAGTTTTCACAGTCTTCTTTATTACTAACAGGCAGGTCATAAATCTCCTCTCTCTTCTAGTCGCCTATTGAATACGTCAGTTGTTGGATTTATATTACCCGAATAGTTGCAATATTTTAATTGACTTATAACTACTTGTTCCTCCCCTCCCCAGCTGAAGGTAGTCGAGCTGTCTGACGCTCTGGAGGCCAGCGGCAGTTACAACAAGTCTGAGATCCAGGAGAGGGTCAGCAAGTACAGGGACAAGCTCATGCAGGTGAGGAGGTCACATGAGCTGTTGGTAGGGAAATGCAAGAAGGACACTTAGTTACTGTAGTGAGCTCTTCTAGTGTATATCATGTAGTTAATGAGCCGTGGGTAGGGAAGTGCAAGAAGGACACTTAGTTACTGTAGTGAGCTCTTCTAGTGTATATCATGTAGTTAATGAGCCGTGGGTAGGGAAATGCAAGAAGGACACTTAGTTACTGTAGTGAGCTCTTCTAGTGTATATCATGTAGTTAATGAGCCGTGGGTAGGGAAATGCAAGAAGGACACTTAGTTACTGTAGTGAGCTCTTCTAGTGTATATCATGTAGTTAATGAGCCGTGGGTAGGGAAATGCAAGAAGGACACTTAGTTACTGTAGTGAGCTCTTCTAGTGTATATCATGTAGTTAATGAGCTGTTGGTAGGGAAATGCAAGAAGGACACTTAGTTACTGTAGTGAGCTCTTCTAGTGTATATACATGTAGTAATATGGCAGTAGTCACAGTTGTGTATTAATTAATTATCTATAACAGGAAGCTGTTGAGCCGAAACAAAGTTCCCAGTCCAAATCGGAGTCAGGCAGCAGCAAGAGCAAGACGAAGGGGAAGAGAAGCCAGTCTCGAAGCCCCTCCCCCTCCACGCTGGCCAAGTATGACCTTGATGAATCCCCTCATCGCTCCCGGTATGACATATTGTACCCAAGGCAAATCCTTATCTAAAAGAACTGCTAATAACTCAGTGTTGGAGCTGCAGGTTTAGAGACTTTGTCCCCCCCATGCATATTCAGGCCACTCAAATAGGCAGCTTTGGTACTGGTAAGTACTATGACAGCAACATGATATAATTACGCTCATGAAGTTTTAATGAACTGAAAAAATGTTGAGATAAATGTTGGACTTGCGCTGGATTCAGACGAGCACTTATGCTGGGGGAATAAAATGCGCTAACCGTACTATGTGTAAACATTTGCCAACAATTTTTATAAAACGTAGGAATGCAGGCACTGCTCCCAGAGGGTTAATATCTCTCCTTCCTTGTAGTTCCCCCCACCACTCTCGGAAGCGCAGCCGAAGCCGGTCAGCCGAGAAGGACCGGAAAAAGTCTCCCTCACCTTCTGCCAAGAGGAGAAAGTCCTCTAGCTCGCCCAAGAGGTCAGTCTCGCAGTTGTTTAGTCAATGTAGTTGGTATGACACTGACCGTTTGTGTTTTCTCCTCAAGATCACGCTCACGTAGTCCTAGAAGGTCAAAATCGAGATCGCCTTCTAGAAAACGTTCGAAGTCAAGGTCACCTACTAGAAAGCGGTCAAAATCAAGATCGCCTATTAGAAAGCGGTCAAAGTCAAGGTCACCCACTAGAAAGCGGTCAAGGTCACCCACCCGAAAACGATCAAAATCACCTGGCAGAAAGAGATCGAGATCAAGGTCACCTGGCAGAAAGGGATCGAGATCAAGGTCACCTGGGAGAAAGCGATCAAGGTCACCCACCAGAAGGAGATCAAAATCTCCCAGCAGAAGACGATCAAGATCACCAGCCACACGGAGATCACGGTCAAGGTCACGTGGCAGAAAAAGATCCAGATCAAGGTCACCAGCTAGGAAAAGGTCACGCTCAAGATCACCTAGAAGGAGGCGCTCAAGATCAAGAAGCCCAAAACCCAGTAGCAATCGTTCAAGGTCTCCAAGATCTCGAAGGTACTAATTATATGTATGTAGTAGTTTGGGTATCTCAAACTCAAATTTTGGTTCACAAAAGGGCAGATGATTACGCTATCTGGTATTGTAATACATGTAGAGAAACGTTTATAGTATTGTAACAGTCACCACTCTAAAAGGCACCTTGGTGGATCCCAGAAAGTCTGTATTATACTTGTATCCACTTATACAATCATGTCAATACTTTTTTGCCACATCTATTGGTAATATTGGTTAGACATTAATTAAACACATACATGTACCTGGTGTTGCGCAATACCTACTTGTGGGTACTGAAGAACACAGGTCTGTTAGTTGGCTCTTGCAGTAAATAATCAAGTTTTTGTGTCATTTTAATCATTCATGTGTGCACTCACACGCCACTACTCTCAGGTACAGATCACGCTCACGGTCTCCAAAGAGCTCTTCCAAAAAGGGCAGCAAGAGAAGAAGCCGCAGCCGAAGCAAGAGTCCTCGCAAGAGCAGCAAGTCCGCGAGCAAGAAGAGCAAGCACTGATTTACTACACTGCTTTTACATTGTCATTCATTCATGCAATAGTCTTCTGTTGCTCTTGGGGGTCGCATTGTCTGTGTAATAGTCTTCTGTTTGCTCTTGGGGGATCCATTATCTGTGTAACATTCAGTAGTCTGTTGTTCCTCTTGGTGGGACACATAGCTGCATTGTCTGTGTAACAATGTAGTCATTGTTATCTGATTCTCGGATTATACATGTATGCATATTCTAGTTTCCAAGTTCTTGGCGTGTGTACGCCCCCTGTCGTATTAGAGTGCTTGACCGCATTAAAAATGACAAACCTTCCTGTGTTGAAAAAGAATGGGCTGGAAGTGCGGAGAATAGAAACCGCTTTGGTCACCATCAGTTACAGTCAGGTTTAGTAGCTAATCGTTTAACCCTGTAAATCGCAAGATAGCCATGTTGTTCAACAGGCCAGATGGAATGCAATCACATGGTAACAACCAGATTCTACGGCTTCTCTCAAGATGCAGCCTCCCATCGCTATGCAAGCTTGTTCATGTGCTAGTGACTCAAATTCGCCGTCTATGGTCACTATTACAATGATAATGGTGGTAGCTACTGATGAAAAGTCAACCCATTTTCAGATGATGAAAATGTCTCTACCAACCAATGACGCATATATATATGCGTCGTGAGCTCCCATAAGCCCATAAGAATTTATATGGGGGTTGTAATACTAGGCGTTAATACTTTGTACAGGCTTTTCTGCTTCTTTAAGCTGTTTCTTATGGTTGGTAAAGGGTTTATCATCATCACTGAGCTTTTGCCTGTTATTATAGCTGCCATTTAGCTATGACTGGGAGGCTGTGGGTGTGCTTCTGGCAAAACAACAGAGTTCATTGGTGGAGGGGGAGACTCGCCAACTTGTACAACCATGAGGCCAGAATGACAAGGTAATGGTTGCCTGCCATGCTGTTGAAAAAGATGTAGTGTAATCTACTGATAATATTCTCATGGGTGAGAAGTTAAGTGGCTGGGGTGAGCTTCTTTTAGAATGTTTAGATATTTCAATCGAAAGTACGCCTACCCAATGCACATCACATAAGCGTTTACAATACTGAGGCCAGCTGTCCTCCCCTCTCTTTTCCTCTTTCTTTTCACCCTCCTTTCTACTCCTCCTCTCCCTCCCTTACCCATGCAGGAACCGAGAGCACAGAAAGATATGCCATGCTGCTTTGTCAGAAGATCGCTTAAATCTCCCTAGACACACCGGACCCTGACCCCAGCTTCAAGGCTAGCACCATCTCTTACACCCTCCCCATACTCTACGGTTGTAAATTACATGCCATGCACTGATAGCAAATTAAAGGTGCTTCTCTTTCATCTCTACAGTAGCTAGTCAGTCTTTGTGGCGGCAACCTTGAACTTATATCACCATTTCAGTCCTAGTAGCTATCATACTCATAAGAAAAGACTAGGCTTAAAAATTCCCACTAGTCAAAACCTTTCTTTACAGGAACTCTTGGGCTATACAGCTATATCGGTTGTCATAATGGAGACAGCAGTGAACCCATCCTGCTCTGATGATGTGAAGAGCTTAGGAGACACGTGGGTGCTGCTTTCAGATGAATCCGCCAGCATAATATGGAATTTGAATCTGAGTTCCTGTGTTCTTTGTCTAGGCAACAGTGTTGTGGAGGCACCCGCAGCATATCCAATCAAACACTAATTCTCGTGAAACACGATTAGGGACAGGCACATTATTCTTTTTAATTTTCCCATTATTCTATTCCCCAATTCTTTTATTTTGCCCTATTATTCCTTCCCATTATTCTTATTTTTATACCCTATTATTCTTTTCCTTTATCACGAGCCATATGTAGCAGACTGAGTTTAGGATGTATTTCTACCTTAAAGTACAAGTTTTAGTGGGTTTCTCTGCTGCACTACACTTGGCTTTGGAATTATTGATTGAATTCACAGCCACTTATATTCTACCACCAGCCCACCACTTTACTTCAGACTAATTACTGAGTCCTCTGACCCAGGGAAGGCCTTACAGACAGGTTTTATCAAAACAATCACCTATTATTCTTGCTTCTATGTATACAGCTATTATTCCTAAAGAAATTCCTGAATAATGTGCGTGTCCCTAAACACGATCACCCCCACAATTTAATGTCAAAACATTTCCTAATATGGATAGTAGGCATGCACATGATATATATGCATGCATGCAAGATCAAGAATTCGTCTTTCAACAGAAGTATCTCAACACTGATGTTGTACATGTACTTCTTCATGTCACTAATTGCTCCTTGCTTTCATGGAGGCAGAGTGCAGGGAGGGTCTGGTGACGAGATTAATATGTACAAGTAGTTGTGCTCGCTTCGCTCGCACAACTACTTGTGTTTGTTGAACTCGCTCGCTGCGCTCGCTCTATACAGATAGAGATTAAAGATGTAATCTTCATGTGATTTGTTGGTTTGTAGGGTACATTTAGCTAGTAGTGTTGCTGGCAGACTGAAGTGTGGAGACAGCGCTACAGAGAAGACTACAATCAGCTGTAAAACAGTTTAGGCATGCTGGGACTACAGCCTAGCTCTTCACAGCCATAGCCTAGCTACATATCAAGTGAATGGCACTGATTTTATTCTCAGCATGGCTACTTGCATGTTCACCACATTCTAACCAGAGGCAGTGACTCAGAGGAGAGACTACAAACAGCTGCTAGACCAAACAGGCGAGCTAGCACTGTAGCCTAGCTATACCACAGGCTACATGCAGCGCAGGCGAACGGCACCGACTCCATTTAATGCACATCGACATGGTTAGCCTAGCATAACAGTTATATCTCTGCTTGGCTTTCACTTACAGCTAGGACTATACCGCAACTAACCTTTGTGTTAAAGTGCCTGACATCGCGAGACTAAGTCTTGTAGTCGCTGGAAAGAGCTAGCATCTTCTCGCACTTCACATACAGACACGTGGTACTTTGACCTGTGACCGTGAACTGGTCACAGGTCGAAGGTGCATCCGGGAGCGCGCGCATGCGGCTTCCGTTTCCGTTTTTCACACGTACGCACAGACGCACGAACACACGAACACACGAACACACGAACGGACACAACCAGGCGTAATAATAGATTATGCAGACCACAAATGATCGTCCCTTTTGGGTGTATGTGTAAAGTAGCCGAGTATCAATACTTCATGAGAGAGACCTCCTTGATACGGGGTACCCTCTCACCACCAACCTTTGTTGGAAACATCAGTCAGCTTCATCTGGGTTCGCTTTTTATGAGTGATTCTACTACATGTTTGTGATGTAGTGATGAAATTAAATTTTCTGTGCTGAACTTAGACCTCCCCTCTCTCTCTCTCTTTCTGTTCCAACATGTTGCTCTTGTGGTTTAGTGATTTTTTGTTTGCAACCATTAGTGTGCCCTCCATGTAGTGCTAGCCTAAACAATCTGCTGTGGTTCCTATTGATGCACACCAGCTACTGCTTCTGTATTTAAGCCTCCAAGCAAAGTTTCGTGTACCAAAATCAGCTTTGCCAGTGCCTCTTAATTTTTTCTATCTTCCCTCTCGGATGAGTGATGAGATGCTTAGGCTCTCAGCCTTTTTTCATCCAAGGTGGAGTGGTGTAGCTCAAGCCCATTAACTACATCTTGTGTACATAGATACTGTATATCAACTATCTCATACTCAGCCGCAGTAATGCATGTGGGAACTTTTTGCTGTTTACTCATTTAAGAATTGAAAATGAATTTTGTAATCATGGGCAGTTATGCCACTATGAATCTAATGTAGTTTGTACACAGCAAAACAGGGTATCTCAGTTTCAGCTTCAATACTGAACCGTGCATGCATGCTCGACCAATGTAGGTCTTCAATTTCAAACAGAAGAGTAAACAATTAAGCGAAGTCATGCAGGTATACGAAGCTACATATACCATTACATTTTATGTTGGGCAAATAATGTAATTGATCTGCCTGTATGCACATTTTTCGCTAGTGGACTTGCAACTGAGATACCCTACATGTAGCTGGGTAAAACCAACCCTTTTGTTTTTGCAGTGACGTAGTGCACTTCTTAGTCGGCCCACAAGTAAAGTTTACATATCAATAGCCCAATAGTTTTGCAGAAAAGTCCCGCTTAACTTAATGAAACCACATTTATATATAGAGTGAGAGCTATTGTGTAGTAGTTCATTAAAGTTGGAAGGGGATTAGTTAGCTCTTATGTGACTCCAGTGATCGCCATGCTGGCTCTTAGTGTCTTTTGTTTACTGTTCTTCATCTGTCAAGTTGCAACGCAGTCTAATGATGCTGGAATTGGAGAATACGGGATTAGCACTCTTGTGCATCCAGTAAATCTTACCTGCCCTGGCCCGTGGAGTATTTTTGAGAACACCAATGACAGTTCAAAGTGTATCTGTGGTAGTGACTTAAACCGTGTGGTGCACTGTGATGAGGAGACTTTGCAGGTGAAGTTGCTTCCATGTTTCTGTATGACACAATATGCAAAGAATCCGAACATTACTGTTGTTGGTGCTTGCATGTATAAATGTCAGCGTCCAGGTCACCATCACTATAATACAGTTCCGAGTAATACAAGTGAATTGTCGATGCACATGTGTAATGGTACAACACCTGTGATTAACGGACTACAAAGCTGGAATCGAGAAGGTCAGTTGTGTGGAAAGTGTCAAGAAGGGTTTGGCCTACCTGCATACTCTTATGACTGGAGTTGTGTCAAGTGTTCAGACAATAAGCATTCTGTTATAAACTCGATTGTTAAGTATTGTATCATGGCCTTTTTTCCACTCACTATTTTTTTTGTCATGGTGGTTACTCTTCGCATTACTGCTACTTCACCCTCGATGAATGCATTTGTTCTAGCCTGCCAAGTATTAATGTCACCTTTGCAAATACGAGTATTCCTAAGCTATTTATCACATACTACTAACCGTCCAGCAATATTTTTTGTTCGTGTAATTGCATCATTGTATGGCTTTTGGAACTTGGACTTCTTCCGCACACTATATCCACTATTCTGCCTTCACCCAAACATGACTTCTCTGCAAATATTAGCACTTGACTATATTGTAGCAGCATACCCGCTTCTCCTGATATTGATTGCATATTCTCTTGTAGAGCTACATGGTCGCAACTGCAAGATAGTGGTGTGGCTATGGAAACCTTTTCGTAGATGCTTTATTCACATTCAAAGGACTTACATTCAAACTTCCTTGATTGATGCTTTTGCATCTTTTCTCCTTCTTTCGTATGATAAATTTCTTAGTGTATCATTTGATTTACTCATTCCTGTACATCTGTATGATGTCCATGGGGAGTCGATGGAACCGTACCTCTACTTTGATGGAACAGTTGAATACTTTGGAAAGCAGCATTTACCCTATGCTATTCTAGCTATTACAGTTCTGATTTTATTCATTATTCTTCCGCTTCTGCTTTTGTGTTTGTATCCCTGTCGCTGCTTCCAAAAAGTACTGAATTATTACGGTCTCAGGTGCCAGGCGCTGCACATATTCATGGATGCCTTCCATAACGGCTACAAGAATGGCACTGAAGGTACAAGGGATTGTCGATATATTTCAGTGGTGTACCTTTTGATGCGAATTTTCTCTTTCATCAATGCTATAGTATTTATTTCTTCTGTAATTATATATTTTTTTAACCTAGGAGTAATGTTTACAATGCTTGCTATCTTGATCACTATAGTGAGGCCTTATAAAGCTTTAATTCACATTGTAGTGGGTATAATACTAAATCTTGCTGTGGCGCTCATATATTTTTGCTTAATAACAGCCCAGTTAGCAGAACCCGATTATGTGTTTTTTGTAGATAGAATGCTTGTATCCATAATAGCTATATTTGCACTAGTTCCTCTTTTCTATGTGACCATGCTGATATTGTATTGGGTATTTGTAAAACGAGAATCAGTGCAGCAGTGGTGGACATTCCTGAAATTGCTGGTTTTCGAGAGACAGTTCAGGAGGAACAACTCGGAGGAGTGTGTGTCATTAGTTCGTGAGCCAGTGAATAATCATCAAGAATAATTATGCAGCTGACATGCATTATACATCCTATTAACCGGCCATTTTTTACCACTAATGCCTTATATGGACTAACAACTGTTAGTTTCTTGTACAGTATTTCACATTCTATACGCCATTTTAATTTTGTATCCTGATATTTGGAATTTCCCATTGTTTAAAGTCATGCTAAAAGGTACAAATTCTTTTTTCACCATGAAATTGGAAGCATTCATTAGATGTATAAGCAATGGATGCAATGTTTACCACAATATCAAGCTACGATCTGTACACTCCCACACTGAATGACACTTACTATTGAACAATTTATTTTCTTCACTTAGTTTGAATATAGCTATTATGATTATTGAGTGTAAGTGCTAGTATGCATAAATGAATACAGTTATTTGTGTTCCTCCTTCTTATGTTAAATTTCCTTAGTGTGTCATTTCATTTTCTTGTTCCCCATGAATTTGTATGATGTACATGGGGAGTCAATGCATGTGGTATCGTACCTAGCCTTTTCCATTGATACAAATTAGGATGTAATACACAGCGAATGGAGTTACTGGTATTAGGCTTCTGATAGTTTGTATATGTAAATTACACCAACACAGGACATGATATGATGTAATTGAACATATATCGACACTAGCTGCCAAGCAAGTGAACACATATAACATTGGTACATAGATACTGTATAGCAATTATCTCCATACTCAACCACAAGAAAGGAGCAGCAACAAGAGCCTTCAATCAGTGACAAGAGCTTTAAGTATATTTATGGATGTTCTCCTAGATCAAAAACAGGGGACTGTGAGGGTGAGCCTGTGTACAAACATGCTAGTTAATACTTATAATATGGTCTTATATAAAAATGTCAGCCAAAATTTAATGAACCCCAACATAACCAACCTATTACCCATACTAACTAACACCTAGGCATCCCATTTTCATTTCGGTTTGAAATTAATTATAGTCCACTGACCCTGCAAGCAGCGGAGTGCTGATACGTAACATCATGCAAATTGAAAACGACCAAAATCAATATGCCATTTCATACTCATACAGACACTTCAATAACTCACAAGTATAGTATGTCTAAAAAGCTGTGCAAAACCTTTTTAGCAAATGCAACCATATCCATTTGGTATTATGTAATCAAGTGAACTTACCCAATACAGAATCATAATATACCCTGTGTTACTAAATTAGCACTGTTGATTCTTGGGGACCCTATTTAATACATTACGGGTGATCAGTTCTCTGCATATATTCTCCCTTATTAGTGATGAGTCCTTGAGACCTACAGCCACAGGCCTTCAGTTTTCTAATTGTAGATCACTGGGCTTGATCTTGGCATAGATAGTAGAGTATGATCTTGGTATCTGACTAGTGAGCTTGGTCAATTTCAATTTGTATCTTCAGAGATGTATATCATTACAATATAAAAAAATATCATGTTTTAAAACTTTTTCCAAAGCCACACAAAATTAATATAAGCTACCATAAATCTTGTGTAATTTGGTAACTACATGCATTCATCTACAACTCCAGAAAACATTGCCTTAACTTACAAAGTGCAATTAAACTACAAAAAATGAAGACACTAAATGAAACTACAGTATGAACCATGCATGTAAAAAGTGCTGACTTACAGAAACTGCCTTACAGAAACCGTTGTTCAAAAGAAGGTGTGTCTTGATCAGGTGGACCATCAGTGCCTTGATCACTCACAGGTTCATGGAGTAGTGCTGCACACTCCTCAGGATTGGCCATACGTTCTGGCAGTGGTTCTTCTGAGTTACTAGCTCTTCGTCCCATCAACTTCTTACAGAATGGCAAGCAGCACTGCTGTGGTGGTTTAGTTTTCAAAACTGAAAGTATGACTATAATTACATAAACAATAGGAATGAAACAAAATAGACAATACATTATTCCTGCTAGTAAGTGAAGAACACTATACTCTGCATGAGCTAATTTGCGTCCCATAGCAAAAAAATAGGAAAGAGCAATTGCAAAAATTAACACTGTGTCGATAATACTGTAAATGGAAGACTTATAGGGCTGTGTAATAGCAATCAAAATAGCATACAAGGAAAACAGTACTCCTGCTAGAAAATAAAAGGTTACCACAGAATAGCCCAATGACACTGCAGCAGTCACAAAGAACATGATTCTTATAAAAAGATACAGTGCTGAAAATTGTCGATAATCCCTAGTGCCATTTGTACCATTTTTGTAGCAGCCTTGAAATGCATCCATGAAAATGTGCAATGCCTGACACCTCAGTTTGCTGGTATTAAGGATCTTTTGGAAGCAGTGACAAGGATATAGACACAACAGCAGCAGGGGTAGAATATTGAATATAATGAAAACTATAATTGCCAGAATAGCATAGGGCAAGTGCTGCTTGCCAAAGTATTCAATTGTTCCATCATAGTAGAGGTATGTTTCAAGTGACTCACCGTAAACATTATACACATATACAGGAAGAAGGAAGCGTAATGATACACTAAGAAATTTAACATACGAGAGAAGAAGAAAACACGCAAAAGCCTCAATCAAGGAAGTTTGAATGTCCCACTGCCTACGAAAGCGAGCAAAGCATCTAAGAAACGGTTTCCATAGCAACACTACTATCTTGCAGTTGCGATCATGTAACTCAACCAGAATGTATGTTATTGCTATCAAGAAAAGTGGGTGTGCTGCTATAACGTAGTCAAGTGCTATGATCTGGAGTATGCTCATATTAGGGTGAAGACAAAATCCAGGATAAAGTGGACGAAAGAAGTCCAGATTCCAAAAGCCAAACAAAGATAATATCAGCTCAACTAAAGTAGACAATAACTTTGGCTTATCTCCATTACTCAAGGGAACGAGAATCAATTCAACTTGCAGAGGTGATGCCAGCACTTGGCATGCTAGTACAAATGCATTCAATGAAGGTGAAGTAGCACTAATGCGAAGGGTGACCAGTACAATGAAGAAAACTGTTAGTGGCAGAAAGGCAATGATGCAATACTTGACAGTGTTTTTAATAGAATACTCGTTGTGCGAACAATTCACACATCTCTGGTGATAAGCGTAAACAGGTGGGGCAAAACCTTCTATGCACTTTCCACACAGTTGGCCATTTTGATATCTCCACTTTATTTTTCCATTTACGATCTGCCTGGTACACATATGATAGGAGAGTTCACCAACTGCTACTCTGGGAAGTAAATGATAGGCCCCAAAACACCTGCTTAAACAGGCACCAACAACAGTGATATTAGGATCCTTTGCATAAGGTGTCATACAGTAACATGGGCGCAACAGTATCTGTGAAGGTGTATTACAGTGCACTATACCTCCTAAGGAATCACCACATTTACATCCAGTACTGCCATTCGTGTTCTCAAGAATATTCCATAGGCCAGGGCAGGAAAGAATTGCTGAGTCCACAGTACTTCCATTTGTGGGATCTCCACTGCCTTCAGAGTGGACAGACTCTGTGCCACCTTGCCCGATCAGAAGCAGTAAGCAAATGAAACTCAGCATTTCTAGTCACAAGAACAAGTATTAGCTACACAATGATAGTGTTCCTTACTTGAACGTACAATATATACACTTCAGTTTTCTTCAGATTTCACTGCAATAGCTACTTAGCTATGGTAGCTTTACTCTTATAACGAGCACAGTTCGATTTCTACTGCTTTTTTTAGTCGATTTACTGACTGCATGTACAGAGATAGATAGTTGATTTCCTGAAATTCCGTCTTACAAACTACCATGGGAGATAAGGCTCATCGCACAAGAAATATATATATGAACGTACACCTGCTATATGGATTTAGAAACAAAACATGATGTGCTATACTGACAGTTTATATAATAACAAATGTATGTATGCACAACAGTGACAGTGACATCCTTTCAGTTTCAGTGAAGACAACCTTTTGCTTCTATGGCAACAAATATTCGTGTCCACGGTTTATCAATGACATACAGAAAGGTTTGCTTAAGTAAGTGTAATGTAAAATGTGGCAGTTATGACCTCACAATATCTTATACACAATTTATATAGGCCCCAATTCACATCTTGAAAACAGCCTTCTGTATTAATTTTAGTGAGCAGTAGATAAAATAATTGCTGTCATAGCATCAAAAATATATAAGGTCTATACCACATATGAAGTTTGTCACATCAATAAACATGAGCCATACCCCGTGATAGTTTCATTTCTAATGCACTGCAAGCAGGAAAATTTTGATGTCCTAGGTAATAGCTATGCTCACTGTAGTGGACATATCTACCAATGCAGCAAGTGATTAGGTATGTGATTCCCATGACACAGGTCCATGCATTTCACCACATGGAGGACTTCTAATACATGTATACTCATTGATGAGAGTAATACTGTTATAGTACATATACTTCGGGGAAGGGGGCAGGGTTTGAATATGGGATTACAGAGTGCTGAGACGTGCAAGGCTAGGAGGGCTAAAGTTTTGCAGGAGGTTGAACACCTCTTGCTATTTCCCCGAAAATTACAATCCTGTTTCAATAAAGTGTGCACATGATCAGTAAACCAATTAAACAGAAATTGAAACTGACAGAAACAACCTTTTTAGAGATCAATGTACATTGATTGTGTTTACATTGCAAAAATATAGATGTTTTTCTAGTGGAATAACCTGAAATGCGTTACAATCTGCCCTGTACCTGAAATACCAGACTTCCTGTCAAATTCCCTTGTACGTAATGCATTTCAGGAAATTCCACTTTTTTTCCTGTGCTATCAGTTACAGTCAGGTTTAGTAGCTAATTGCTTAACCCTGTAAATCGCAAGATCGCCATGATGTTCGACTGGACAGGCAAGGTGGAACGCAATCACGTGGGTGCGGTAACAACCAGATTTTATGGCTTCTCTGAAGATGCAATCTCCCATCGCTGTGTACTGTTGTAGCTAGTGGCTCAAATTCAGTGACACCCTATAGCTATATATAGATAGCTATAGCTAATTATATTTAGCAAAAAAGTTATTGTCTATGGTCACTATTGTAGATAATGGTGATACTGATGATAAGTCAACCGATTTCAGATGATGAAAATATCTTAAGTTTGAGTCAAAACTGATATCATCACCGTTGGAGTTTTTGCCTGTTCTTCTAGATTAATTATAGCTGTCTTATATGACTGGGAGGCCGTGGGTGTGTTTCTGTCGGAAGACTGACAGAGTTCATTGGTGGAGGGGGAGACTCGCCGACTTGCACAACCACGAGGCCATGCAGAATGGCAAGGCAATGGTTGCCTGAATGTTGTTGAAAAAGATGTACCATAATCTACTGATAATAAAGAGTTTTCATTAACATCATCTTACGTCACCCGCATGTAGCAACTGTTGCCAGGGCGCCATTTTGGTGGGCAGCAAACGTGCGTACATAGCCATACGCATAAAGACCGGAAGTTACTCTCGTACTCGTAGTCTAGGTGGCAGATTCACTCGATCTGTCCCGCCTGAAAGCTGACTTACAGCGATAGTTGAGATAACTAGAAGTCTCTAGCAGAGACATATCCCGCGGTGCATAATTCACAACTTGGAGCTGGCAGGACTGCAGACTGGGCTGATCGAGTAGTTGGTAGAGTGTACATGTATATCACTGGCTGCGTATCCGCACGCAGAGTGTACAGCGCTCGTGTACGCGTATTATATCTGTATATCCTATGGGAAGTGGTGGGCGTGACAGATTGCCAATATGAACACGTGACCAGAGTCCGTATATGCCCGGCCTCTATCGTCTTCTAGTTGTGACCGTATTAAAATGGCAGAATGCACCGTTGTTAAATAAGAAAGAGCTGTAGATACAGCGAATGGAACCGCTTTGGCGACTATCAGGTACACACCCGGACATTTTTTTTTTGATTTCAATGTTACTGTCGTGTTTAGCAATCGTTTAACCCTGTAAATCGCGAGATAGTCCGATTTTTGAGTGGACAGACACCGGACAGACGGACGGACGGACAGACAGAACCAATTGCTTAACCCCGCCGCCGCCTACGCGCCGCGGGGTAATTAACGCGTAAGTTCTCAGCAGCCATACATGGTGGGCAAGAACGGGCATAAACGGAACGTGACACGGACATATTGCAGGAGCACGTGATCTGTGACGACACACGAAACTCTTATATTATGACGTAAGCCCGCGGACGTCAGCATCACGTGGTAAGAGGCAACTAGTCACATGAACTAGCTTCAAGTTATCCGCCGAGTCACTTCCGGTACTATCTCATCCGCCGAGCGGCGACTTTGGCTGTCCCGGCCCCCCGAGTTTATTTTACGGACCTCGAAGTGCGCGATATTAGGAAAGTATCAACAGCTAGGAAACTTACGGATGCTGTTCGACTTCATCTTTCAAGGAGCAAGCGATGGTTTGATTAATGTATTGCCGGGCTGTGGGAGTAGTGTAGGCTGAGATGATACAATTTGAGCGTGCTATAAAGTGAGTCTGGCTCCAGCATGCTGCTACATGGATTGGAATCTGCTGTTCCAGGCTGTGTTAGAGGGTAACTCCAGAGGGCTACTGAGAATTGGGTGCACATGTAAAATGAATAACTCACCTATTCCTAGGCCTGCCTCGAACATAGTCTCGTGAACCAGCCCATTTGTTTCTGCAGCACCGATCGCTTTCAGTATCGACACGCGGAAAAGTTTTCCACATGCTGATACTGAAAGCGATCGGTGCTGGGGAAACAAGTGGGCTGGTTCACGAAACTACCTCGAACATGCAGTGGTTGCACCTTTTTTAATAGTCATTGTTTAGAACAGTGCTTGCCCAGACAACCGGTAATACGACTCCCGATACTATAACACTGTATTAGTATACTCGTTTCACATGCAGATTACGTCAGCAAAACAGTCTTGTTTGTGCAGATTATGACATGCACAAAAAAGAAACAGCAATAATTAGTATTTTATTTTCGTTTTCTTCTGCAGATGAGCGATGTATTATGCTGAAGCTGAAATGCAATATCTCAAGCAACTATTTGCCAACATTCTGAGCACTAAGGCTTATATTCAAGCTGCAAGGAGTGTTGACAGGTGGATGCTTGTTTATTGCTACTGCTATATGCACTGCCAGAAAATAAGAACACAAGTACACCTGTATTTTTCGTAACTTGGACTGCAGGACTTCATTCTCACTGGCATTTTCAACTTATGGAACCACAGAGTCAAATTGAGGAACCACAGGTTTTGCATATGGCATTACAGATTAATTTGATGACATATATTTCCTTCAAGTGCAATGAGTATTGTTATAGTATTAACACCAACTGCTTCTATAGCTATATTATACTGCATGTGTTACAACGAGTTAAGTGAGAAGTTTTGGGCTGTATCCAAGTTATTACTAGCACAATATTGATACAGGTTGTGGATGTTGCTAGAAGAAACATTGGCTATTTGGACTCTTCCTTACATGCAATGAACACACGATGGGCTGAGGAGATCAAGTGAGATACCCAAATTTGTGCAGCATGTTTTTGATTTTACATTACATTACGTAAACCTCTGTAGAGCCTGGCTTATTCAGCGAGAGACCACTGAACAACAGGCTGTCAAACGTCCTGAAAGGACTATTACCACAGCAGAGGTACCTCGTAAGTAGTGCTCACTCTATATAACATTCCTGAATCTCTACAACGCAGGACCTCCCAGGCCAAACGAATGGACATGACTGTGGGCCATTTTCTTGCATGGTATGGTGTCTTGCCACTTTGATGCTAGTGCAATGAACTATTATTCATATTGTAATCCCCATTCCTCTGTCAGTACGCCCTTCACAAGATGTTTGCAGCAAGCTACACATTTCAACAGGTATGCATCGAAGTTAGCACAGTAGTTTTCTTAGGGGTGTTAACAATTTTTTCTCGTAACTTTTAGTCTATATGGTGCTATTGTAGCACTAAGCTCAGTCTTCCCTTCGCTAGGCCCTAGTCTCAGTCAGTAACCCCCTCCCCTCCTTTTTAGAATCACAACTCAGAAAGTTTAAAATATCATCATAGCTGCGAAATTTAAGCGCTATACGGTAATATGTATATGCAGACCACAAATGATCGTCCCTTTTGGGTGTATGTGTAAAGTAGACGAGTATCAATACTTCATGAAAGAGACCTCCTTAATATGGGGGACCCTCTCACCACCAACCTTTGTTGAAACATCAGTAAGCTTCATTTTGGGTTCACTTTTTATGAGTGATTCTACTACATGTTTGTGATGTAGCTAGTGATGAAATTAAATGTTCTGTGCTGAACTTAGACCTCCCCTCTCTCTCTCTCTTTCTGTTCCAACATGTTGCTCTTGTGGTTTAGTGATTTTTAGTTTGCGACCATTAGTGTGCCCTCCATGTAGTGCTAGCCTAAACAATCTGCTGTGGTTCCTATTGATGCACACCAGCTACTGCTTCTGTATTTAAGCCTCCAAGCAAAGTTTCGTGTACCAAAATCAGCTTTGCCAGTGCCTCTTAATTTTAATTTTGGACTTGCAACTGAGATACCCTACATGTAGCTGGGTAAAACCAACCCTTTTGTTTTTGCAGTGACGTAGTGCACTTCTTAGTCTGCCCACAAGTAAAGTTTACATATCAATAGCCCAATACTTTTGCAGAAAAGTCCCGCTTAACTTAATGAAACCACATTTATATATAGAGTGAGAGCTATTGTGTAGTAGTTCATTAAAGTTGGAAGGGAATTAGTTAGCTCTTATGTGACTCCATGCTGGCTCTTAGTGTCTTTTGTTTACTGTTCTTCATCTGTCAAGTTGCAACGCAGTCTAATGATGCTGGAATTGGAGAATACGGGATTAGCACTCTTGTGCATCCAGTAAATCTTACCTGCCCTGGCCTGTGGAGTATTTTTGAGAACACCAATGGCAGTTCAAAGTGTATCTGTGGTAGTGACTTAAACCGTGTGGTGCACTGTGATAAGGAGACTTTGCAGGTGAAGTTGCTTCCATGTTTCTGTATGACACAATATGCAAAGAATCCGAACATTACTGTTGTTGGTGCTTGCATGTATAAATGTCAGCGTCCAGGTCACCATCACTATAATACAGTTCCGAGTAATG
>CBDBCZ010000012.1:0-452500 GCA_965203295.1 Nitrospirales bacterium
TTGTGAACGATTAACCTTTTGTGGTTTAGGCCACTATTATTAAGGGTAGCAAGCACCCTGGATTCTTCACGGCAATCGGTATCCATGCATCATCTTGACCAGTCAAGATTTAGCTCTAGCTTGGGACTTCCTTTACTGGCATTTGTCAGAAATATACTTTTTAACCTTTTAAATATACCACTGCTAACAAGCCCAACCTCTTACGTAAGTACACGCCCCTCAAAAAACTGCTTCAGCATAGAGGAAAGCCTCTTCTTAAACACTCTTAAACACAACTTCATGTGAATATGGACTTGGTGGTTTGTGGATCTAGTTTTCTACCTCATGCAGACTCAACTTGATGTAGAGTCTGCCTGAGGTAGAAAAACAACAGACTCAGACACGAGATTGAGTGGTGGCATTGTTACTGTTATGAATGAAGTCATACAGTGCACTACACTTTCACTGTCACTCCCATATGAGCTTACTTATTCTTTATTCTCCATTAGTAGCTGCTTTAACATCATCTCAACTTTACCTGTTCACCTAACCCCAACAGGAATCTATTATTAAGAGAACACCAACTGAAGTAAAGGTGTACACATGAAATAGAATGTAGATGGCATTGGAATCCATTCTGCTTGCAACATTTGAATATGGTTAGAGGTACCGGTTATGGGATTAAAATGGGGTGAACTAGTACGGGTTAGGGCTAAATGAATGCACAGATATCAGACACCCTATTCATATGATTTCTCTAGTCTCACTTGGCTGGACTTAGCGTAGTTATTATACTAGTAGCCTAACAAGTGAATCCATGGAGCTCATGAGAGGGGGTGGTAACACCAACAGCATCAGGGTAAGAAATTAGAACAGCTAACAGCCTAACACTTAAGGTAGGAAGAGCCTCACCTGGAATCCACAATTCAAATGGATGGCTTTGTTGATAACATGAGAGTCTACCTCGAATTGACAAAAATTTTGCATCTAACCACACCTCCTGCTAAATAATCCACAAAAACGCAATTTCGGGTTGCTTTAAAATACGAGAAATTTTGGAATCTGCTAGAGCCCCACCCACAGTCTGGCAACAACACCAGTACCTACAGAGGACAGGCTACAAACGTAGGGATGCTTTTTCACAGGAATGCTTCAAAGCCAGTTTTACAGCCCTGAACGCATCCAACCACCCCAAAACCCTCATTTTCGCTATCCTGACTTTCAAAAAAAATTCGGCAACCGCCCACGCTCACCCGACGAATTCGAGCCCTGCATTACAAACTTCAACCTACTCCCACAAAAATTAGGGATGCGATTTTTCATTCACCCCTCGGTTTCTGAGAACCACCCACCAGAGCTCTCCCTATAAATCTCCACAGATTTTCACACAACTAGCTATTCGAGCTAATTTTTAAAAAATGGGCGGGGCCTACAGACCCGAAAGGTGACTATTCTAGCCTACCTGAGATGGGCAACAACCTGCCACTATCCGTCTGTCTGGCTGACTTCTAGCCACTCGGGCAGCCTAACAAACTTTCTACAACACACTAGCTAGCTATTCTGACATAAAAAGCCTACTCACAATTCTATGATGTCATATCTTCTTTTAAAAAAAAAAAAAAGTGTTGAAAGCCAACATCAGAGTACCGCTCAACCACATCAAAGTGCCGATATCACATATGAAAGAGCCGCTATCCACATCAAAGTGACACACCCCTCCTGTTGATTCCGGTTGCCGCCATGGGAAAATGCAAACATATCAATGAATCTAATTAGCGCCACGTGAGTGACGTCATCTCATTAATTATTCATGAGGAGAATCACGCGGATTCGAAGGTGAGGCCCTTCCTACCTTAAGTTTACTCCTGAGAAAACACAGTTTCCTTGTCTCAGAGTGATGGTGTGTTCTAGAAATAGCACAACAGACATGACATCAGTGGCAATAAAATTACTTTATTCACCCTTTGTCTTTGTAAAATTCATTGTCAATTGTAGTCATCTTATATACATAATGTAGTAGCTGTGTAATAAAAGGCGCACTGGCTCTTGTGGCAAAGCAAATTGTGATTTACTAGGCCCTATAAATCAACCAGTTTGCATGCAAGTCAGGCTAAAAATATATAAGCTACGGCTATAAAGTTTAGTAGTGGCCATGTCTGATCTAATAAAGGACGATAGGTTTCATAGTGCTACTAAAATAGCAGAGAAACTATCAAAAGACATTGCCAAATGGGAGGATAGCCGAGCAGGAACTCTCGCCACCCTGAGAGATATTCAAAAGACAATTGAAGAAAGTTACCATGATCGCACCATAGCAAAAGTAAAACCTCTTCTATTTATATCCCGGAAATTCTAATTCTAATTTAGAGCCAATTTGATCTTGTTGATTTGTATTACCAAATGAGGATTTAAACAAAATGTTTAAACTTCTTGATGAACAAAAGACAAAAGTGATTAATAGAGCAAAAGCATACAAGTGTGCAGTATAATAATTACTACGCATGTTCTTCATAATATTACGATTCTTCGTCTTCATACTCCTGAGCTGTGTCGTCGTCTTCATTGCTGTTGTCAAGCACTCTCTTAACTTTCCCCATTATGGAGAATGAGTCCTTCGCAACCACGACAACATCTCTGCAAGCACTCAGGATACCAGCAGCTGCACCTGAAGAAGAATAAAACACAGACATTGAAATTTCAAGGCTGACAAAGTAACATTGAAACTTTCAATACCAGCAAAGTAAAAGTAGCTACCATTGAAATTTCAAGACTGGCAAAGTACCCTTTGATATTTCAAGACTGGCAAAGTACCTTTGAAATTTCAAGACTGGCAAAATACCCTTGAAATTTCAAGACCGTCAAAATTACATTGAAATTTCAAGACTGGCAAAGTAGCTACCTTTGAAATTTCAAGACTGGCAAAGTACCCTTGAAATTTCAAGACTGGCAAAGTAACTTTGAAATTTCAAGACTGGCAAAGTACCCTTGAAATTTCAGGACTGGCAAAGTAACTTTGAAATTTTAAGACTTGCAAAGTACCCTTGAAATTTCAAGACTGGCAAAGTAATTTTGAAATTTCAAGACTGGCAAAGTACCCTTGAAATTTCAAGACTGGCAAAGTGACTTTGAAATTTCAAGACTGGCAAAGTACCCTTGAAATTTCAAGACTGGCAAAGTACCCTTGAAATTTCGTTTCAAGACCAGCAAAATAATATTGAAATTACAAGACTGGCAAAATAACATTGAAATTTCAAGACCGGTAAAGATTTTAAGACCAGCAAAGTAACATCGAAAATTCAAGACAGGTACTACATGTTTTTCATACAGGCAAAAGTAATTTCAAGCCAAACAATAGGCATAAAACTACGTGTACAAACTGAGTGAGTACGTATGTACCTTCTGAAGCATTCAGCAAAAGAACTTGGTCCTTCTTTTCGGACAACAAAGACACGAGCTCGTTTGTGAAAGTCCCTATATCTCTAAGTGGTGCATCTGCTGCTGTTGCGGGTAGTACCATGGCCATCATTGGCTTTGGGTTGAGCTTCGTAACGTTTGGTGCAAGCCTAGGCCTCACCATTGCGGGATCAATTGTTGCAGCTTGTGGCGGTGTGACAGAGAGGCGCTGACATCGGTGACTGGCTTGTATCTAAGTCGCAGATGAAGACAGCCGAAAGGGTGATCAAACGTGACAAAGAATTGTCCTCTACTGTTTGTGAAACAAGTAAGGATTTGGCCACAGCTATTTCACAGCTGAATCGCAAGTATCCAGCTTTCAAAGAAGATCGGATTTATGGATTGATTTCGAGTGTAGTCAAAAGTGAGTGGTAATATGTATACCTTCAACATACACTGACCTTGGTCCTGTCCGGCCGTCCCTAGTAGTCAAAATAGTGATAGACTTTTTTACCCCACGCGCGTATACGCAAGCGGGGTTAAGCAATTCGTTTTGTCCCAGAGGAGGTCCGACAAGCTGCGTATCCTAGCGGTGATTGATGAAGTTCCGCGTGACCTAAAAGGGAGGGGGAAACGATGCACGCAAAATGTTACTATCAACTGCAGTGTATAGGATAGCCTCGCGCTATGTATAGCAGCTTTTGGAGGTTTGTAGGCCAAACTACAGCAAATGAAGATAGTGTTTTGTTGCCTAGATGGCGAAAACGCGGTAGGCAGCCGTAAAGAATGAGCTATACAAACAAACTAGTGAATACCAACTGTCTCCGCGAGGGCGGTGGGGTACTTTACCATCTGCTCTTCGCCGCGGTGGGCGCTTAGTAGTCTCGCGAGCCAGCCTACTTTGATCCTCAGCACCGATCGCTTTCGGCCGCATACTAATTAGTGATCGGCACTGCGGAAATTAAGTGGGCCGGTGTAAGCGCGATTTGGGGACCCCCGGCCCCGCGATATGGGGACCCCGTCCCAAAAACGCTAGCGATGTGAGGACCCCCACAGGCCCTATTTCGCTAGCGGTACAGGGATCCCGTCAGCGACTTGGGGACCCCTGTACCGCTAACGGTAGTGAGCGATGGGTATAGGTATAAAAGTGGACGCACATTTCCCTTGTTTTTATCTCGAGTTGTATGTAAGATTTTGTAGTAGCTGTATGTAAACTTTTGCTTTTATGTATATTTATGTTTGGTGTGTTATTTCTTCCATATATATTCTCATTAGAACATTCTGAACATGTATGAATTTCAAACCCTATATAATATACCTTGCACTAACTCCTGGAGCTGTAGCTAATAGAGGTATGGGATTACAACTTGGTTTTGAATGCTCTGTAGATAGACTAGCTGGTGCCTTTCATGTATTTGTGCTGTATATACTTAAACTAACATATTAGAACATGCTGACTCACAAGACTTAGTATGAATTCATTGCTACAATACCTTACACTAATAGATGCTTTCATGTTATTTATTCATTGAAGATACGGTGCAGTTAGCGGGATCAGAACAGACAATGTAGGGGTCCCTAAATCACTAAAGGATCCCCATATCGCCAGCGTTTCGCGGCCCCTCGGGCCCCATATCGCTAGAGATTTCGGGGACCCCGGTCCCCATATCTCTAGCGATACGGGGACCGGGGGTCCCCATTTCGGGGGGTCCCGATATCGCGCGTACACCGGTTCACGAGACTAGGCGTTTAGCAGCCTGCTGTTGCGTATTTCCTGTCGGGGACAAGCGCTTTCCTGATGAGGCCTCGTTGCGTCTTTCAGTCATTCTGGAACATCACTCAAGAGACGACAGGATTTTGCCTCCAAAGGCAACCAAGGTGTCAGAATCGCGAGGGAAAAATAGAGAAGGTGAAGGGTCTGAGAACTAGACAAGTGTATCACACGCAAAGGAAGGCTTACTACACCGCCTAGGTTAGTAGAGTTAGTGCGGTTATTTTGTGACGCCGCAGAGGGCTAGCGCCGTTTATCAAAAGATTATATTGTGACTGTTACAGCAAAACATGGAGAACATGTGTCATATAGCAATCAAACTGGGTTCATTTCCTGGATTATGCAATAATGACATCATACTGACGAGGATAGTCTATATACTCGGTCTCTAGTCTCAGTAGTCTCACAATTTACATGTAGACGGACCGAGCATTGCGAACATGAGGTAATTACATGTAAGCATATATGGTCCATCTTCTGCGCGCGGTAGCCGGAGTTGATAATTAGGATAGGCCTAAGACTTTTATTTGTAGCCGTTTTGTCACTAGTGGCTGTTCTCGCTACTGGCTGGCAGCATAATAAATAGTTTTCTGTGACTACAATAACCAGTGGTTATTATCTATATGCCCGCATTTGGAGACAATTGTGCATGGATGACAGTTTATAACAACTGACCTTTTGCTTATATCTGTGTTGACTAATATTTTGTCACATTGGCTATAAGCTTTGTTTATGTTCCGAATTATCTAGCATAATAGACTAGAATGGAAGCGTAATAGGGAAAATTTTGTGGGAATTGCACATTTTTTTTTAACATAATGTGGACAAGCCTTAGCCCTATACCTTGTTGGGCCTACCCTAATTGCCGTAACGCGACGATTCCGGAAAGTACTATGCATACCTAATTCCATGCATGCATGTGTCTTGTCATGAACGCTTACAAATAGCAGAAATGCTCCCAATTTTCAAATACAATGGTTTAGCCTATGTAATTATTGAAAATGCAGTCGTCAGAAACGCTCACAATGAGCAGAAACCTTCCCGAAATGTAAGTACAATGACATAGCATAAAAACGCATGCATTCGAAATGCAGTTTATATGTCCTATCAGAAACGCTTACAAATAGTAGAAGCTTTCCGAAAGGTTCAAAATGAGCAGAAACGTGCCCGAATTCCAAACACATTAATTTAGCCTATAAAAGTATTGAAAATGCAGTTTATGTATGTTGTCACAAACGCTAACATAGAGCAGGAGCGCTCCCGAAATTCAAACACAATTATTATAGTTAGCATATAATGGCATTGAAAATGCAGTGTTAATACCGTGTCAGAATCGCTTACGGAGAGCAGAAATGCTCCCGATATATAACCACAATCATTTAGCATATTTATAATAATATAAGTGTATTGAAGATTCGGTGGACATTATAATCATGTCAGAAACTTTGAAACAAGTAGCAACGCGACTGAATCTCAAACCATATAAGGGTATTTAAAATGCAGTGTACCTAACTTGTCAGAAACGTTCATAACAAGTAGAAACGCCCCAAAAATTCAAACACAATGATTGAACATATAATGCTATTGCTAATGCAGTGTATATATGTTGTCACAAACACTTACAAAGAGCAGCAACACTCCCAAAATTCAAACACAATGATATAGAGTAAGGCATTGAAAATGTAGTGCATGTGTTTTGTCAGAAATGCTTACGAAGAGCAGAAACGTTCCCGAAATTTAAAACACAATGCTTCAGCATGATATAATTGTAGTGAAATGCTGTGTATAGTCTTGTTAGAAACGCTTGAAATGAGCAGAAACGTTCCCAAAGTATAAACGCAATGATTTAGCATACAAGGGTATTGAAAATAAAGTGTATATATCTCGACAGAAACATGCACAATGAGCAGAAACGTTCCCGAAATTAAAATGCAAAGATTTAGAATAAAATGGTATAAAATGCAGTGTGTTTGTCCTGTCAAAAACGCTGACAAAGAGCGAAACTTTCCCCAAAGTCAAACACAGTAATTTTGCCTATAATAATGGTTTTTAAAATGCAGTGCATGTATCGTATCAGAAAATTTTATAAGAGGTACAATCATTCCCGAAATTGAAACTCAAATATTAGGATATGAAACAAGTATTGGAAGTATGCTGGTTATGTCTCTTATCAGAAGCTCTAAAAAGATGAGACGCTCCCAAATTCAAACGCGTCTACATATTAAGTTCATCATACAACCCAGAAAAATTTCTCTCCCTTCTCTTCGTATGCGATGTTGTGTGTCTAACTTACTATGTAAAACACATGTACAGGATTGTCCATATACACTAACACAGAATGTATTAAAAAGGTGATTAATTCCTTCAAAAACTGTAAATATGTACAGTTGCTGTCAGATTGTAAACTATTTGTAGGTATATATCATTTAAATGTCAAGTGTATTATTTATAGCTATTTTCTTCACAGGTTCCCAGAATAGCAAAAGCTCACACACTAACCCCTGGGAAGATGCTGTCCCTGTTCAAGGACAATGTTTGTCAGGTACATTAACTTGTAGGCCTTGTCTGCTATTGGATATGACCTTAACTGGGAATCTTGGTACATGTTTTGCAGTTTCTTGTGGAGGTACTACATCAGAAGAAGGGTTTCATTTTGATGGCAGACAAAAAAGAACCATTCTATCAGGTGCTTGTGTAGACCTATGAAGACTTCCTCATGTTGTGAAATGCAGAGTTTCCTTGCAAGGTCTTGCAATGTTCTAACATAGCTTTCTTGCAGAATTTTGTAAATTATCTAGCAGACTTCTTGCAGGACTCACAAGGATTTTGGCCGCTTCTTGCATGATCTTGCATTTTATTTCTTGCAAGCCCTTGCAAAACTTCTCATCATGCAACAAAAATCTTGCAAGGTGTTAGAATCTTGTGTTAAAATTTGCGTGACTCATAGAAAAATCCTGCAAGATCTGGTGCAAGAACCTTGCAAGACATTCATCTGCTTCCTTATATATTGACTCCAGTTGCCCTGGATAACAATTTCTGCATGCACCGGATTTTCAATGCCTTTTTATGCTACATCATTGTAGTTGAATTTATGAATGCTAGCAAAACTAATGCTATAGCAACACCTGTACAGCAAGTAGCTATAATACATTACAATTACAAAAGAATGTGTACTGTACAGTGCATTTACATTTTAACTAAAGTGTTTCAAAGATTACATACAAGTTCTGCTGCTTTCACGTTATTTCAGCATGGCCAGCTACGACAGACTGCTAGCTTGTTTGGAGAAATACTGTCTTTATAGAGCTAGTTTGTTCACAGAAATCCCGTAGGTACTATTTAGAATGGTCACACAGCATGGGGGGGAGAGAAACAGAAACACTTAGTGACAAATGGGGACCCGGGTTACCTGTGAACTTATTGGGTATTTGCAGCGATTAAAAATCTTCGCAGATATTCCCTGTACAATCTCATTCCGGGTCAAGCTGTTCAGCTGTTTCTCCTCTCCTATCCATATACTGACAGGAAGTTGTAGATCATGTTTTATATACTCCAGCCCTCAGGGTAATATATAACATACAGCACTTCTATACATGCATGCAGTCACTAGCATAGCGCGAGAGCCACTTGTTCAATATGGAGGCGTCTCCCGATGAGAGTAGCTAAAGTAGAGGGAGGAGCTGGGTCGTGGGGGCGGTGCTTATTACGCCACTTCCGCCACGTGTAGCCGGCGACAGTTTCTCAGCGAAGCGACTGTTTTGTTTACAGCATTCCGTCCACTCGGGTAAACCAAGACAAGTCGGAGAACCGCACAGAGCGATATATACTGTAGTACTGTAGCTACTAGCTAAGCGTCGGTTACCATGCACCCAAAGAACCAATCCGCTTAATAATATAACAGATAAACCGCGGTTGCCAGGGATTTATGGCCATAAACAGCCCTCGTCCTCGGGCTTCGCCCTCGGGCTAGGGCAGTTTATGGACCATAAATCCCTGGCTACCGCGGTTTACCTATTAAGTAACACTGCATTTACAATAACATCAATATGCTCAATCATTGTGCTTGAATTTCCGGGACGTTTGTGCTCGTTGTGAGCGTTTCTGACAAGATGTATACACTGCATTTTATGACCTTTATGATTATGTTAAATCATTGTAGTATTTGAATTTCGGGAATGCTTCTGGTCATTGTAAGCGTTTTTGACAACATAGACACTCTGTCTACATTTTCAATTCTTTATATGCTTAATCATTGTGTTTGAATTTGGGGAGATATTCTATTCATTGTTAGTCTTGAGTTTTAGTATTAAGGCCGTGTTTCTCGACTTCATTTACTGTCTGTCTGTTAGTTACCCTTTACATGCTAAATCATTGTGCTTAAATTTTGAGAGTGTTTCTGCTCTTTGTAAGCGTTTCTGACAAGACGCATGCATCGGATTTTCAATGCCTTTTTATACTACATCATTGTGTTTGAATTTATGAATGCTAGGGTGGTTCCAAAACTAATGCTATAGCAACATCTGCACAGCAAGTAGCTATACATTACAATTACAAAAGAATGTGTACAGTGCATTTACATTTTAACTAAAGTGTTTCAAACTAAAGATACAAAAGGACTAAGCCAGGTGGCAGGTAAATAAATGGTACAAACTAACATTTGTCAATATCACTGATGGTGCCAAGTAGTGTTTTGTTGAACTTTGTCCCAGTTGTTATTCCAAGCAGGAAGCGCTCCATAAAAAAAAAGTGTGTTCATCATACATGGTGTGGGATAGGCAATGTCGAAAACATAATACACTGCTATAAGGGCAACAATGGCCTTGTACAGCGAAGGCAACTCAGCCAACAGTTCTTTCTCCGCGACAAGGAAGAACTGCATGTCACCACTGCCAAACTGAATCAGGTACGGTGTTGAAATGCCACCTGATATCTTGGTATCGAGATCTTCATTATCCTGGTTAAAGGAGAATTAAAAGCAACACATAATGAAAGTAATTCGAACAAAGAAACTCAAGCCACGCATATACATTGCGAGAGGGCACAGTAAAGATTTGGGGTCATTTACTTATCTTTACTCATTTCAGAGAGAGCTAATTATTAAAACTCTGAATAGATGTACACTGGTAGTTTGACAAATACACAACATGTTTTCTTGTATATCTATTGCTTAACTTTCAGATAACTAATACACAACATTCCAAGGCTCAAAAACACAAATAATCCATTTCATTACACTTACTTCAAGTTCTGTCAGTAAGTGAACACTGGCATCCTTATTTCTCTTGTCGAGAGTACAAGTGTATGGATAAAACTGCTAACTAACATCAGCAGCTTCTTCATTCCCATCCAGCAAATGAAGCTGCGTCTGAATAGCTGCACTTCTTTCACTCTTCGCATACGTTATGACTTTTGGTGCCCACTTGATCCACTCAGCCGCCAATTTTTCTTCGGGATCACCACGGAGACCAGTGATCTGGATGAAGTCATTGATGAGCTGTATAAAGGAATATACAAATGAATTTTTAGGTGGTTTTATAACATATTAGGCATTAATGCTAAGGGTATAGCCTTGTTCCCAGGCTCAACTAAATAACATATTCTCACATAGCACACGACCATAGCCAGGGTGTAGGCCTGGGGCATACACTCCCTATCATAGTTTCATTTTTGTTCTTTTTTTTTGGGGGGGGGGGGGGGGGCGGTTCAGGTTGTGAAAATAAAAATTGTAGTTGCAGGAGCAAGTTCTGCTGCATTCACGTTATTTCAGCATGGCCAGCTACGACAGACTGCTAGCTTGTTTGGAGAAATACTGTCTTTATAGAGCTAGTTTGTTCACAGAAATCCCGTAGGTACTATTTAGAATGGTCACACAGCATGGGGGGGAGAGAAACAGAAACACTTAGTGACAAATGGGCATGCAAATGGTATTTGCAGCGATTGAAAATCTTCGCAGATATTCCCTGTACAATCTCATTCCGAGTCAAGCTGTTCAGCTGTTTCTCCTTTAGCGCCAGCATTGTCCTCTCAGAGTACCGAGTGGGAATCTCAAATGTGACTTTCCAGAGCACTTGCTGGTCACACACATTTGTTGCCACCTCCCAAAAAATGCCCCAAAACAAGTTATAGAAAAAGCAGGTAGGGATGGTAGCTACGCATTGCGCTGTGATGTGCGGGTGTATGTGTGTGCATTGCTGCTTGTTTCATTGGTTTTTGGGGAAGCGTTTTTTGGTGGAAGTGCATCCCTACATGACTAGTTTTTGCACTTTTTGGCAAAGTGCTAGCAAATGCAGGGCAATGTAGGGGGAGTCTGAGTGACAAGTAGCTACAATGACCGTTACAGTATAATTGTTGCAGTAGCATCATTGCATCTGGATCCCACATTAAAGAAACGATCTCAGCCTGGTATAATCATAGATGTGCAGTGATACCAATAGACTGATATGCACGTGATAATAATCAATACATGAACAAATAACTCCAAAGCTTCGACGTTGACTTGCTTGGTACATATATTTATAGCACAGTGTACACATGCTGTTGAACAGTCCTCAGATCACAGTAACTGCAAGGACATTAGTTCACTCATCAATGTGAGTATACGTGACATACCTTTACACTTCCCCAAAAAACAACAAAACAAGCACCAGAAGGCATGCACAGACTACGCACATATCACAGTGCGATGCATTTACCGCGTACCTACCATCCCTACATCTTTCCAACCACACCCACCACAAACCGTACCACACCCCCTTACACAGCACCCTTCAACACACACCACCATCCACAATCAACACCACCACTCACCATCCCACAACCACCCTCACACCTCATCCACAACGATTACATACTTCACAAAACACAACACCCCACACTACAAACTAACCCAGACCTCCACAGCACCACTGTACTCAGCTAAACCTCGCATCAAGCCCTTCTGCCTAAATTTAATAGCTGAGTACGAGGCTAATAGAAATCACTAGTAAGCAAGATGTATACCTCAAAGTACTTCACAGTCTTCGAAGTTGACACCATGGGAATGAATATCCAGCCTGGGGAAGTACAGCAAGCACACAAGCAAAAGCAAGTAAGGGGCAGGTAGTTAACAGGATGCTCGCAAGTACATAATCCGAAAACATACCCACCCACATAAATGTGATATAATACTAATCTAAATATGGTCAGAGAAATTACGTCTCCGGTTAGTTCAAGAATAGGACAGTATTGGATACAAATGCTACTCCTCGGACAGTTGCAAGTTAAGTTAGTAGTTGCCAACTCTGACTTAGCATACAGAATTGTATGACAAAAGTGTGGTATACCAGCACATACTTTCCGGGACCAACAGCTCCAAGTTCTCCTAGACACCTCCCAAACTCTTCTCGAAGCTCAATACTAGTGGCTCGCAGACCTTTAGAACTGAGGACAAAGCAGCAATTTTAAAAACAAAACGTTGAGTATGGACTATGTCAGATAGACATAATTTCACTTCTTCATGAAGCGAAATCAACTTACTCTTGTTACAATCTCTGTAATGATTGGATCAACGGTGTCACTTCCTACCATGCACTTCTCCAACTCTGCCTGTATGAACTGAACAGAAATTGTTTTAAAGCTTACATGAACATGCACTGTATGTACAGTTCATATATTGATAATAATACAAATAACTAAATACTGCACTAACTCGATTGGATCTCAACAGTCTGTGTAGTGCTTTCAATGCATCCATTCTCACGTCAGAACGCCCATGGCATGCCCCTCTTAGGACATGTTGTAGTTGTGCTTTCAATGCATCCATTCTCACGTCAGAACGCCCATGGCATGCCCCTCTTAGGACATGTTGTAGTTGCTGGTGAAGGCTGGAAAAGGATAGTAGCAACTATATAGGTTAATGCACGATTTAAGTCCAGCCAACTCATTCAGCGCATGCTCCTACAATATTATGGGTTCTAGTGCAAATAGTAGTAGTGGTTTATATCAACAGCAGCTTACTAAGCTCCATTACACTGTTCCTTCTAGCTTCCACGTACAAACCTCCAATTAGAATTGATGTAGCTATAATTAACAGCTGTACAAACCAAGTGAATGCAAAGCATTGCGTAGCCTCGTAAAAGTTTTAAAAGTTGAATTGGATCATGGATATGTCATATGTGAACTGAAATGTTGTATTGAATCATGGATCCAAACAATATGTAGCATGTGGGCCGCATGCATGCATAAACATATGTACACACACATATGTACACACGTATGTATGCACTGAGAAATTCTCAATTGAACACACTAGTGTGAATAACAATCCGTGACCTCATTTCCTGCTTCTACCTATGACATCCCACTCACATGAACACTTCTGTCCTGGAACAAGATACCTTTTTGATGTATACGAGTGTTTCCTAAGCTCAGTGTTGATGCAAGCAAGAGACAGCACATCTGGCATGAAGTAGATCTCATCAAAGAAAGACCCAAGAACCTCTCTGAAAAAATTAAAACAGCAATTACTGAAACACATACATGGCATTTTATCTAGTGCTATTTTTGGTGAAGTTCCTCGAATATCAAGTACTCACTTGTTCTGAATTATAAGAAAATCAAAGATTTTTGATACAGTTGCTGAGTGGTGATCAGCAAAAGGAGAGAGTGTAACCACTATCTGACCAAACAAGGGACCCAAGGATTCCAGGTCCACACTAGAGGGAAACAACATACTCTTAAAATCATGATGTTACTGTACTTTACGTATAAAGATTACATAGTCATGTGTGGTATAGTAACAGCGTCATCGCGCCACGGGGAATCCTTTTTGGAATAGTTCCCATCCTTCTATAGGGGAATTATGGGGTATGCCCCACAGCAAATTATTACAAAACAACTGGCCAAAGATTGAATCTGGTGGGTTTTGGTAGCTTAGCCGACTACCACGAGTTTGTGTCCAAACCACAGCACAGTAACATGTGTCAGCACAGCTAAAACTAAAAGTATTTATGTAGGTGTTGCGAGTACAATTGATCAGGTGCCATTGTACCTTGTTTTAATGCAGCATAATTTTTCAAACTCTTAAGGGCTATGAAGGGAAGTCAGCCCCACCCCCCATCCCCCCCCATGTATGAAACCATGCTAATAATTGGCACATTCGTCAAGTCATGTTCAGTGGTAACCGGATGTCTACAAAAGAGACTAGTGATTCCATTTAAAAGTAGTAGAAATAAGTAATTCTTAGCCACACAGAACTATACAGAGAACTCACTGCACTTGAACTCGACTTTAGCATCTCAAGGGTAGGTAGCAAGTCTGCCAGATCTGCTACCTACCCTTGAGAAGCTACCTTCTCAGCTGATTTTGAGTGTTATTTCAGCTGAGGAGTTGAGTGAAACACCCAAGGATCAAACAGCTTTACAAACAGGACAGGGCAAACTAATGCAACTGCAGACTAAATGTACATGTACATATAACAGGCTAAGGCTGAGATTTGTTGTACACTTGCAGTTAACAGCTGTAACCTACTAAAACAGGATTAGCATGGCTGTCTAGGACTAAACTTGCTGTAGTTTGGTCTACAAACCTTTCAAAACTACTGGTAGACTACGTACATGCACAGTTGCATAGAATGTGTGTTAAGTGCGGAAATACAGACACCAAACAGACAGACAGACAAAAAAATGCAGAAAACTTGAAGGCATCATACGCTTTGAATGCACCCAGCTGGTAAAAAGCACTACAACTTGAAACAACAAAGAGAGGACAGTATGAATTAGTTCTGCTATACAGTGGTCTAGGCACACGATACTAGATGTAGAAAGAAATGTACAGAAATACATGTACATTTATGTAGGAAGCCTTGCGAATAGTTGTGATACAGGGATCTCAATCCTTCGTATTGTAAGTCTGAATATTATTGAGAAGTTGAAAATATTTCCGAAAAAGAGCTTCCAGAAATTGAAACTTCCTTGAACTAGCAGCGACTAACCACACAAGACAGCCACTCAGTGCATTGCAAAAACAATATCCCCATGAGGTAATTGTCAATGAGACCTGTTGTGAAGCTTCGTGTGAAGTTGGCATTCTGAACTTCATATACAATCCACTCATAAAGCTATAAGCATTTATGAGCCTTCATGAAGCTCATGTAGACACATGCAATTGAGTGCAATGTATACCATCCTTCGAGAAATATGTATGTGTACACATCTCTGAAGTTCATGTACACATAGAGTAAGTTACTGATGATCAGACACGCTAGCGCTGAGCATGTAAACTATCGGAAGTGGGCTGAGCACTCACTTGACAGTACAGAACCTTCGCACTTCAAGTTGAAATTTTGGTGTTCCTTCGTTGTTTGCCTTCCAAAGTTTGAATTCTGACAAAGCTATGATCAGACAAATGTATGTATTATTGGACTTCGTTCCATGTTTCCTCCCTGAAGTAACTTCCAGTGACCTTTCTTTATATATTGGGAAGCCCCACTACTATGCTGCTGCACGCCAACCTTTCGCCATCGTAGCTGCTTTGAGCACTGAGGGGTGCTGCTGAATGTAGAGACGTACGTGTCACTCTCTCCACTATCGGACAGTGAATTTGTTTCTTTTTCAGTGTAGAGACCCCACAACACTCTCTAATGTTAGGATGGGAATGTACAGACACTTAACAACACAAAAGTTCAAGTCTGTTGTTTATACGTTGTGTCCTTCCTGAGATAGAACTGTTTTATCTGATTTCATCCACTAAAAGCCTTAATTCAGCATCATAAGTTTTAAAATAAATGACTCTATCTCTCTCTATCTCGAGAACCATGCAATGTATAAACATCGGGCTTGCACTGTTGTGATGCTAAGCACCTGTATTTAACAACAATATCCAATTCCTTAGTGTTATAGAGTGTTTTTGGGTCTCTATACCAAATAAAGACGAAATTCTCTGTCCGACTACAGAGGGGGTGATACGGCTCTACATTCAGCAGCACCCCTCCCTGCTCAAAGCAGATACCATGGTGAAGAGTTGGCATGCAGCAGTATGGTAGTGGGGCTTCCAAATAAGGAAGGAAGGTCACGCGAAGTTACTTTAGGGAAGAAACATGGAACGGAGTCCAACAATACATACATTTATCTGATCATAGCTTTGTCAGAATTTAAACCTTGGAAGGTTATAGCTCCAGAACCAAGCAAGACGGAACACCAAACTTTCAATCAAAATGTGAACGGTCTGTACTAGCGATCGAAGCCTCTGCTCACTTCCGGAAATTTATGGATTCTCAGTGCTAGCGCGTCTGAGTGTACATGTACCTGGTGTTATTAACTCTATTATGCCAACTGCTTTGGACTGAAGCTTCACGTACGTGGATATAGCTACATGTATCCTTTGTGAAGTTTCATGAAAGTTCACAAGAGAATATTTGCAATGAGAGTGGTTTTATGAAACGTTGTGAACAGTTTCGTGCAGCTCTCACAAATAATATTTGCTATGAAAGATATTTCTTCAGACTCTGACCTACGCCACTTCCACTGGTGGCACAGTAAAGACAATGCCAACTCACCATCTGCTTCTCACTGTCCATTTGCAGTGGTTTCTCCTCTCCAGCCAACTGGTTCATCTCTGCAAGCATCTTTATCCCAGCCAGTACTCTCTCCCTGTGAGTGCTCAAGTGGAGTAGTAGGAGATTGAGGATATTTTTCATATTTGATCGAAGCAGAGTGGTCATCTCAAAGTCTCCCTCAGACTGAAAGTGCAAAGTGGATGTCAAAAACATGTTACAAATTAACTTTCCCCTTTTCTGTATTCACATCATGCACAATACAGAGCTCTAGCTGTTATTAATACACCCTGGTTTTATTTATATAACTGGTAATCAAATGACTATACACGTACATGTATGTATACCCACATAAACATATACACACATCTGCAACACCTTCAAATCTGGATGCAATGTTGAGATCTTTCTGCTGCCCATTACGACAATGGTCACAGCTCCACAAAATGCTCACAACTCCAGAAATTGCTCACAACACTGGATATTGCTCATAACCCCTAAAAGTACTCACAACACTGGATATTGCTCACAACTATATCAGAAAATGCTCACAACTCCAGAAAATGCTCACAACTATCAGAAAATGCTCACAACACTGGATAATGGTCACATAGAAATCACCAAACAATAGCAAGCTTATAATACAGAAATCATATAAGACAGAAATACGTATTATATACATAATTATCTATTGTTATCCAGGGCAACTGGAGTCAATATATAAGGAAGCTGATGAATGTCTTGCAAGGTTCTTGCACCAGATCTTGCAGGATTTTTCTATGAGTCACGCAAATTTTAACACAAGATTCTAACACCTTGCAAGATTTTTGTTGCATGATGAGAAGTTTTGCAAGGGCTTGCAAGAAATAAAATGCAAGATCATGCAAGAGGCCAAAATCCTTGTGAGTCCTGCTTAGGCAAGAAGTCTGCTAGATAACTTACAAAATTCTGCAAGACCTTGCAAGGAAATTCTGCATTTCCCAACATGAGGATTCTACACAAGCATCTGATAAAATGGTTCTTTTTTGTCTGCCATCAAAATGAAACCCTTCTTCTGATGTAGTACCTCCACAAGAAACTGCAAAACATGTACCAAGATTCCCAGTTAAGGTCATATCCAATAGCAGACAAGGCCTACAAGTTAATGTACCTGACAAACATTGTCCTCTAACAGGGACAGCATCTTCCCAGGGGTTAGTGTATGAGCTTTTGCTATTCTGGGAACCTGTGAAGAAAATAGCTATAAATAATACACTTGACATTTAAATGATATATACCTACAAATAGTTTACAATCTGACAGCAACTGTACATATTTACAGTTTTTGAAGGAATTAATCACCTTTTTAATACATTCTGTGTTAGTGTATATATATGGACAATCATGTACAGGTGTTTTACACAGTAAGTTAGACACACGTACATGCCCATACACACAACATCGCATACGAAGAGAAGGGAGAGAAAATTTTCTGTGTTGTATGATGAACTTACGTAGACGCATTTGAATTTGGGAGCGTCTCATCTTTTCAGAGCTTCTGATAAGAGACATAACCAGCATACTTCCAATACTTGTTTCATATTCTAATATTTGAGTTTCAATTTCGGGAATGATTGTACCTCTTATAAGATACGATACATGCACTGCATTTTAAAAACCATTATAGGCAAAATTACTGTGTTTGACTTTGGGGAAAGTTTCACTCTTTGTCAGCGTTTTTGACAGGACAAACACACTACATTTTATACCATTTTATCCTAAATCTTTGCATTTTAATTTCGGGAACGTTTCTGCTCATCGTGCATGTTTCCGTCGATATATAACTTTATTTTCAATACCCTTGTATGTTAAATCATTGCGTTTATACTTTGGGAACGTTTCTGCTCATTTCAAGCGTTTCTAACAAGACTATACACAGCATTTCACTACAATTATATCATGCTGAAGCATTGTGTTTTAATTTTCGGGAACGTTTCTGCTCTTCGTAAGCATTTCTGACAAAACACATGCACTACATTTTCAATGCCTTACTTTATATCATTGTGTTTGAATTTTTGGAGCGTTGCTGCTCTTTGTAAGCGTTTGTGACAACATATATACACTGCATTAGCAAAGCATTATATGTTCAATCATTGTGTTTGAATTTTTAGGACGTTTCTACTTGTTATCAACGTTTCTGACAAGTTATGTACACTGCATTTTAAAGACCCTTATATGGTTTGAAATTCAGTCGCGTTAATTGCTACTCGTTTTCAACGTTTCTGGCATGATTATAATGTCCACCGAATCTTCAATACACTTATATTATATGCTAAATGATTGTGGTTATAATAATTTTATCGGAAGCATTTCTGCTCTCCGTAAGCGATTCTGACGCCGTATTAACACTGCATTTTCAAGGCCATTATATGCTAACTATTGTGTTTGAATTTCGGGAGCGTTCCTGCTCTATGTTAGCGTTTGTGACAACATACATAAACTGCATTTTCAATACTTTTATAGGCTAAATTAATGTGTTTAGAATTCGGGCACGTTTCTGCTCATTTTGAACCTTTCGGAAAGCTTCTACTAGTTGTAAGCATTTCTGATAGGACATATAAACTGCATTTCGAATGCATGCGTTTTTATGCTATGTCATTGTACTTACATTTCATGAAGGTTTCTGCTCATTGTGAGCGTTTCTGGCGACTGCATTTTCAATAATTACATAGGCTAAACCATTGTATTTGAAAATTGGGAGCATTTCTGCTATTTGTAAGCGTTCATGACAAGACACATGCATGCTGCATTTTCAAAAGTTTTTTATGCAAATTCATTGTGTTCAAAATTTGGGAGCATTTCTGCTCTTAGTAAGCATTACTGACAATATATTTATACACCGTCTTTTATATGCGAAATCATTGAGCTTGAACTTCAGAAAGTTTGTAGTCTTCGTGACCGTTTATGCAAGATATATGCACAGCATTTTCAATTTCTTTATGTGCTAAACGATTGTTTTTGAATTTCGAAAGCATTCTGCTCTTTGTAATCATTTATAACATTCAAGGTACATGCACTGCATTTTCAATTTCTTTAATTGCAAATTCGCTATAATGTTGGAATTTGGAGATCGTTTCTGACAAGATATATACACTGCATTTTTAATGCCATTATATGCTAAATCATAGTGTTTGAAGTTCGGGAGCGTTTTTGCTCTTTGTAAGCGTTTCTGACCAGATATATCCACTGCACTTTCAGTAGCTTTGTATCCTAAATCGTTGTGTTTGAATTTTGGGAACAGTTTAGCTCTTAGAAATTAGTAATCTTTTTCGACTAGATACTTGTACAGTAACTACATTTTCACTATACCATTAGAGCCAACATGATTTCAGGAGCGTTTCTGCACTTTGTGAACATTTTTGACAAGATGCATGAAGTGCATTTTCAATTATTCAACTGAATATTTATACATTAGTTTATACTAAAACATTGTGTTTGAATTTTAGGGGCGTTTCAGCTCGTTGTGAGCGTTTCTGATGAGGATATACACTGCATTTTCTATGCCAGGTTATGCTAAGTCATCGTTTTTTGAATTTTGAGCACGTTTTTATTCTCTGTAATTACGTAAGCGTTTCTGACAAGATATACACACCGTATTTTCAGTATCTTTATATCTTATGTCATTGTGTTTGAATTTTTGAAAAGTTTCTGATCTTTGTAACGTTTCTGACAAGAGATATATCCTACATTTTCAATACTTTTATATGCCAAATCATTGTGTTTAAAATTCGGGCACGTTTCTGCTCCTTTTGAAAATTTCTGACAAGACGTACACACTGCATTTTCAATACCTTGATATAAATCATTTTTTGGGTGAGTTGCTGCTCTTTGTGAGCGTTTTTGTTCATACATATACAGCATTTTCAATACCATTATACATTATACCATTGTGCCTGAATTTTGGAAGCGTTTCAGCTCATTGTGAGCGCTTCTGACAAGATATACAAGGTATAACCACTGCATTTTCAATTGTATTGTAATTATGCTGATCATTGTTTGAATTTTGGGAGCGTATCTCGGCTGTATCTGTCGGTCAGTTAGTAATAATGCATATGCAAAATCATAGTGTTAGAATTTTGGGACTCTGTGTAAGTGTTTCTGATCATGACCAAACACATGCACTACATCTCCAATGCCTTTGTATGTGTTTGATTTTCGGGAGAATTCAGGTAACGGTGGCAGATGCCATTGGGTAAATACTATTCAAAGTATGCGCAAATTGCAGAGATGACTGTATACTTAAGGTTATGGGATACTGGCCCGCTTTGATTTAATTTGTAGTGAATGCACAATGAATATCTTTGCAACTATAGGCCCTACAGCCACGATCTTTTCAGCATTTATTCATGGCCACTAGTTGTGTACTCAGTACAGAAAGCTTGTCTGTGGGCCCCTCCCTTGTTTAGATAGCGGTAAGGCCACTCCAAATTACACTTTAGTTTCCCGTCCCCCTGAATGCTATAAAAACAAGCGGGCGGGCGGTTGGTTTTTATTATCCATTATTCTAAGTGGGTGTTTAACTCTAGGAGTACAAGATGCAAAGAACAGCATCCTTACTGCACGAGGCAAGCACAAGTGCGGCCGGATGAACGCGAGACAAAAATAATGACGAATAATGAAAAAGAATGCGGTACCCTCAGAAGCGTGCGGGCGGTGGACGGGAAACTAAAGTGTAATTTGGAGTGGCCTAATGGAGGGTTCAGCTGCTCACAATAATTTTTCTCGCCAAAAATCGCTGGAGCCACTGCTGTTACTAGGCCACTACAGCTCTCTAAGGCTTCCTCACTATATTTATGAGGGACTGACGAAGGCTTTTTTTGTAGTTTCTCTCTGATACAGGAGATACAGCCTCTTAAACCTAAGAAGGTGTGGTCCAGAGCGCTCAGAGCCATACCTATTCACTTGCCATTCTGTTGGTGTAAATAATTGCTTCAAAAGCCTTCGTCAGTCCCTCATAAATATAGTGAGGAAGCCTTAGAGAGCTGTAGTGGCCTAGTAACAGCAGCGGCTTCAGCGATTTTTGGCGAGAAAAATTATTGCGAGCAGCTGAACCCTCCATTAGCGCTATCTAAACAAGGGAGGGGCCCACAGACAAGCTTTCTGTACTGAGTACACAACTAGTAGCCATGAATAAATGCTGAAAAGATCGTGGCTGTAGGGCCTATAGTTGCAAAGATATTCATTGTTCACTCACTACTTATTAAATCAAAGCGGGCCAGTATCCCGTAACCTTAATTGCTCACCTCGAGACACAGCCTCAGGGCATTTGATGAGAGGCGGAGAGCTTCTCTGGACTCCAGTAGTCTCCAGTCTCTGTGCTCTCCCGGCTGGCTCGGCGTTATGCCTCTCTGGAGCACGGGCACTCTCCTGCGTCTGACGCCGTCTTCCGGCCCTGCCGCAGTTCGGCAAATTGTGCTGTCAACAGCTCGATATTTCTCTCCCATTTGTCGCGGGCCGGGTTCTTCGCAAAACTCAACTTCAGTATAATAATTATAGAACTCAACTCCAGTATCCAGTGTAGCACGTATACACATCACATCACTCACATGCACAAAATGCAACGGACTATTTATACAGTTTTCCAAACAATGGTGTCTCTGGGTACAAGTCTGACACTAATATTTTGTAACAATTACAACAATGGCTATCTTTGTTCTATGACTAACATGTGATAGCTGGTAGGTCTGTTACTTTGTAAGCGTTTGTGACAAAATAGATACTGTAACATTTGTACTGCATTTACAATAACACCAATATTATGCTCAGTCGCTGTGCTTGAATTTCGGGGACGCGTTTGTGCTCGTTGTGAACGTTTCTGACAAATTGTATACACTGCATTTTGTGACCTTTATAATTATTGTTAGTATAATTTCGGGAATGTTTCTGGTCATTGTAAGCGTTTTCGACAACATAGACACTCGTCTACATTTTCAATATCTTTATATGCTTAATCATTGTGTTTGAATTAGGGGAGATATTCTACCCATTGTTAGTCTTGAGTTTTAGTATTAAGACCGTGTTTCTCGACTTGAAGTAGCAGAATGAATGCTAGGGTGGTTCCAAAACTAATGCTATAGCAACACCTGTACGGCAAGTATACATTAGAACCACAAAAGAATGCGTACAGTGCATTTACATGTTAACTAAGGTGTTTCAAACTAAAGATACAAAAGGACTAAGCCGGGTGGCAAGTAAATAAATGGTGCAAACTAACATTTGTCAATATCACTAATGGTGCCAACAAGTGTTTTGCTGAACTTTGTCCCATTTGTTATTCCAAGCAGGAAGCGTTCCATAAAAGAAAGTGTGTGCATACATGGTGTGGGATAGGCAATGTCGAAAACATAATACACTGCTATAAGGGCAACAATGGCCTTGTATATACAGCGAAGGCAACTCAGCCAACAGTTCTTTCTCCGCGACAAGGAAGAACTGCATGTCCATGCACTGCCAAACTGAATCAGGTACGGTGTTGAAATGCCACCTGATATCTTGGCATCGAGATCTTCACTATCCTGGTTAAAGGAGAATTAAAAGCAACAAATTGTTATCCAGGGCAACTGGAGTCAATATATAAGGCAGCTGATGAATGTCTTGCAAGGTTCTTGCACCAGATCTTGCAGGATTTTTCTATGACTCACGCAAATTTTAACACAAGATTCTAACACCTTGCAAGATTTTTGTTGCATGATGAGAAGTTTTGCAAGGGCTTGCAAGAAATAAAATGCAAGATCATGCAAGAAGTGGCCAAAATTTTTGTGAGTCCTGCAAGAAGTCTGCTAGATAACTTACAAAATTCTGCAAGAAAGCTATGTTAGAACATTGCAAGACCTTGCAAGGAAACTCTGCATTTCACAACATGAGGATTCTACACAAGCACCTGATAGAATGGTTCTTTTTTGTCTGCCATCAAAATGAAACCCTTCTTCTGATGTAGTACCTCCACAAGAAACTGCAAAACATGTAGCTACCAAGATTCCCAGTTAAGGTCATATCCAATAGCAGACAAGGCCTACAAGTTAATGTACCTGACAAACATTGTCCTTGAACAGGGACAGCATCTTCCCAGTTGTTTTTAAAATTCGGGCACGTTTCTGCTCCTTTTGAAAATTTCTGACTGACATATACACTGCATTTTCAATACCTTGATATATAGATAATTTTTTGGGTGAGTTGCTGCTCTTTGTGAGCGTTTGTGTTCATACATATACAGCATTTTCAATACCATTATACAAACGCATAAACTAAGGCACCAGACTACACACTGGAATTTATCCTTAGCAGTAACTTGCACTCATACTGAACACTCCCTTCAGCACACCATAATTACCATGTTCATCAGCATCATTGTCCACCGCAATCCCACCAGCCATATTCACAATATTATAGGATATACGTAGTTCACAACCGACACTACATGTACAGCATATCCTACACTGCTACATGCATTATATATCTACATAGTGCTCCCTGCCTCACAGAAAACTACTGTCACCATTAGCCAGACCCATGAGTCACACAACTGCATAGAAACAATTAAAAATTATCTATTAGCAAATACATTGACTCCTCCATACAGTAGAGAATATGACACTTCTCACTTGATATGCTACAAACCTACAAATGCACAGTCACTCTAAGAGCGCAGCTAAATGAAGACCTGCACGGAAAACTGCATGATGTGTGTGGCATGGAGGGGATGGTGGCGTGTGTTATTGGAATGGTAATCCGTGAAAGTTCTGTGGTACCTTGTTCGGTTACTTTACGTTTTCATTTCTACCTGCTCTTTCATTTTTGAATACTTTTTTTTTTTAAATCTATGCTCATTTCTGTGTAGTATATTGCGATCCAGTGATGTTGAACACATTTTCTGTGTCTCTATTCGATAGTTTATGAAGGAGTCGAGCTCTGTGGACACCCCTCTAAATACATTGGCCATGCTGCAGACCAAGCAAAAGGCTTCACAGGCGGCCTACATAGTCCTCAGCGGAGGGTCTCAGTCCATGCTTGCGTAAGTGGCTACAGTAGCACTAGTAAACTGGTAATGTAAGACATACTTCTTGCATAACGATAAGTTCCACAAACTAGTAGATCTTACTGGTCGGGCACACACTTTCTACACACCCAGCTAACAAAAATGAAACATGGTAATCTGCAGCATTAAAATATTCCTATATATATACCTCATTGTCATGATATTATTTTAGCATTGATAAAATTAGTGTATTTCTTTCCTTTAGGCCAGATATAGCAAAGAAAAAGTAAGCAAGTGCAATGGCAAAATTATTAGGAAACTGAACTGGCAATTGTTGTAATGTCTTCTGTGCACATCATTACATGTATATACATGGTTGTCACTGAGTGTACAATTCTCTCTTTTATTATAATGATCACAAATATTATTATGGACTGTGGTAGTAATTATTTAGTGTGTGAGTGTGTGCTAAGTATGCTTATAACTAGATAGGAAGGTTCCTGTGACCTAGTAGGGAGGTTGAAATTAAGGCTTGTATCATGGTTGGAAAAAAAAAAATTCAGAGTATGAAAAAGTTAATATAAAATGATCAAGCAACGATTGAGTAATCCAATTGGCCTTGGAAGTATAGTCTTACTTCCTCGGGCAATAGACTTTCTGAAGCGTTGTAGAAAATACAGATTTTATGCAAAATTTTATGTTGCGGGGCCTGTGAACGTCCTTTTAACTCTAACCCTGAGCCTAACCCTAACCCCTAACAATACAATGTTGGCAAACCTGGACAGTATAGCTAGATCGTCCCTATTTATACGTACTGCATGACGTCCTACATATGTTGCAGTTAGACAATTTAAGTGATTACGAGTCCGGGTGCTGAACTTCAGTAGGTTGCAGTTAGAGCGTTTCGGCAACTCATTGAGGTTCAGCACCCGAGTTTGGGAGCAAAACATTGCAAACTGTGTGCTGCTTTTTAAGCATGCATGTACATGCTAAACTGGCCAGGGATTCCTCCCAAGGGACTATATATCAGGAACTGAGGCCACATGCCCCGGTTCGGTCTCCCATCAGGAAGGACTCCGGTTATTTGAGGAAGGATCAAGGGAGGAACCCGGACGGATCCTAGGCCGTATCGTCCGAGACCACGGTGGAAGTTTTCCTTCCACTCTTACCAACCTCAACCGGGCTTCCCGAAAGAAGCGACCAGCATTCGACCAGACCTTTTTGCGCACCCCAAAGGGTACTGGGTCTGGCCACCGGCTGACAGCCAATAAATGGCTGCACCAGAGAAGCCAACTCGGCCGTACTCTAGTGTCTTCCTAAACACATTTTGCATGTACTCACAGCGATGAACTCTGCGAGGTGACCGAAGTGCAAGGGTGCAGGGCCGCCTTTTATACTCCCCACTAAGGCAACTTGATTATGGGTTTCGCTTGTACTATACGCTGCGGCATTGCAGCGGCAGCAACTGATTGGTCGGCAGCTGTGTTTCTGAGGATAATAGCTAATAGATAATAGATAATAGCTGACTACGCATTGCATATTGCATATTGACAAACGTGCACGTGGGGGCGGGGCACCTGGAGTGTTTCCGGAAAATCGGTTTGATAATGTAACTCTACACATAACTGGTGGCCTTCACATGCATCCTTCAATGATGCATGAAGAAAAGTTATCTTCTTTGAAACTTCAGTAAACCCTTCAATCAAGAACATACGTAGAAGAGATTTTTTTCTACAGCTTCAGTTTTTTTGCTTCACACGTAGTGCGAACGGCTACGCTTACAGAGCGGTGTCATCACGCACGTGCGTTTTAATACGATCCTCGTGGTGAAAAACAAGGACAAGTTTATGATCTCCCGCCTTCGAGGTTGAGCTAAAGCAAGAGATGGTGAGTTCTAGCTGTAAGAAGTTGAAAAATTATAACTAGGCCTAGGCTTACGCAGAATGCAGTGCATTGTGAGCGAGCAATACTGTCACTGCAATTTTGGTCCTGAAAATTTTGCCACACCCCCCCCCCCCCCCTCCCCCCCCCGACCGAAATTTTCAGTGGAAAATCGGTTCCCCGGACCAATTTTTCGGAAAAAATGGTCCGCCTGTATGGCATGTTATCCATGCCAGTGTTACGTTCCCAGTATTGAGACCAGGACAATTTGCCGCGGCAAACTGGCTCGGCCCACTTTTGCGCTCCACTTAGGTCACCTATAAAATAGAATGGTGGGTGCGGTTAGGAGGGGCTGGGCTAGGTGCAGCTGAGCCGGCCACTTCTTCCCGGAACATTTACCAGGCCGGGACATTTCCTGGCCATTTTGTCCAGGCTGGCGAAACATTCTCTTAGCTGGAACATTTTGCCTGATCTGGCTAGATATAAGACCGTGTATTTACAGTGTCCGTCCTGTTTACTGGTAAACAAGGTAAACACGGTTGTTTAAATTAGATTGCTTCGTCAGTGATTGCAGGGTACTGTTAAAAAGTCAAGAAGGATAAACACTGACATGGGTTAACTTGGGTAAACATGGGTAACGTGGGTCTACATGGGTTAACTTAACGTGGGTATACATGGGTATACCCAACGAGTAGTAGAACCTAACAGTGAGTTTATACACACTACCTTGTGGTCGTGGAACAATCTGCAAATATAGGAGCATGCACTGAATGAGTGGGGAGAGTTGGCACCATTAAAAACTCTTTAACACACCATCCCTGACTCTCAAGGTCAGGCATTCAGACTGGTTCAGATCTTTTTGTTATTGGTGTTGATTAGTTATGTTTTATAGCAGGTTTTCAATTTTCTACCTTTCCTAAGAACGTTTCTTTGTGGGGGGCAGCTTGGTTTGGGGCAGCTCTTACAATTTTTTAATTAAGTTTCATAAGTTTTTAGGCCTTTTCAACTTTTTGTAGGAGGCTCCTGCTGGTCTCAGTAAGACCTTATGGTTAAGCTGGGAAGGTGCGATTTTCTCTGAATGTTTTTTTAACAGAGGGAAGACCTATTTGGTCCCCTTTTTTACCTTTTTTAATTTTTTTTTTTAACTCTTTCATTTTCTGCGGTCACAGGTATGTTCGACAAAATATATAACTACTTTTTAATGAAAGTGTATGTGTTTTTAGTCCATGTATACATGGACTAAAAACACATACACTTTTGAACTCAAAATCTCATTATAATGAGATTTTGAGTTCAAAAGTTTTTGCTGCGAAACAAATTTGTGCCAAATTTTTGTAAGCCTTGGTAGGCGTGTAGCAAATTAATCACGTTCTCAATCCATAGATACGTAGGTATCATTTTGAATTCCCAGACTTTGTTTAGAGGCAATCTGTAATTGTGTATTACTAACCATTGTGATTGAGCATAAAGAAAATCATCCATACCTGTAATTACTTCTACGTCTAGCTGATCATCACTGGACGAGGGACCTGTCTTCTGTGTTCGAGTGTACATCACTTTCGTCTTCACTCTCGCCTTCTACAGACTGCTGTACTGGTACCGGTAAGTTAACACAATCTCGACATTTACATTCAGGACCACAAAGCTTTGATTTCTTACGACAACCACATGCATTAGCCTTGCATCCTTTCTTACAACTACATCACTTTTATTTTCTTTATTTAGTGCCCACATTCACCCCTAGGAGTCTCATACCCAGACCTCCCAAGCCTTCCCGAAATCAATCATTCCCTTGATTTTATCTTAAACCCCAGGGTCTTCCGAATCTAAGGTATAACTACCGTCTTGGTGGAGAACCCATCCACTCTCGTCAGGAGGTGGAAGCTGAGAATACACATCTGATTGAGGTGAGTTCTGCCATAGCCGGCTTGTCCAACAGGATCTGATCCAGTGGCGCCACAGGGCAGTAAAGGAAGGCACTCGTTATTCCTCGCATGTAATTCTGTCCGCCATAGTTTCCCTTATTTTTTGTAGCCAAATTCGATGCCTTCCTGTATGATTAAGTGTAGAATCAATGGAGTTAAACAGGTGCTGTGGTGCTTCGTGACTGTACTGAGAATTAAAAGCGTCGAAACTATCGGCCTACTGTAGACTCGGGTTATCAGGCGCACTTCATTATGTAGCGCACATACGCTATCGGGCGCATGCTTGCTTCTTGTCCCAAAGCCGCAAAAACCTCGTTAAGAGGCGCACGTTCCAATTAAACGTAATATGGGGTGGAGCAACTGCACACAAAATCGAACGGAGCCGGCTAGCAGCTAGCTGAGAGGATAACTTTCTAGGGATCACATTGCAACTGCCCCGTCATCGAGTAGCTAGCTAGCTAAGTCAAAGGCCTATAGAGGGAGCAAACATGTACCAATCCTGATTCGAGTTGACTGAGCACGCTCTTGTCTCAGACCGCTCTCCGCTCATTTTCATCTCCAACCGCTCTCTGTCGAGTTACATCGCGATCCCTTTAACCCCCGTTATGTAGCGCACTACGTTATGTAGCGCATATAATTTTGCTATTGTGCAAGTTCAATCATTTGACAAGAAATTAGCGGGGGTTAAATATAGGGTTCACACAAGGTGTGAATACCCCCCTCCCCTGAACTTTAACTTCCATTATATGTTGAATAATGATTTTTAAAAACCTACCCCCATTCTAAATTATTCTTTTGCCAGCGATGCCAATTACATGATTGTGGCTGAACAACTTACTTTAGGATATTAATAGTATGGTATATGCAAGCGAAATGCTTAAGAATCCAATATAATATCAACAGACTGTTATGCAACAAAGAATGCTAGGGCTTAATGTCATATGAGGACATTTGTGAGAGGTTATGCAGTTTGGCAAAATATGTAGCTGATAGTTTGCCACTGGCAGTTGGTCCCAGCTCCCATATCTTGGCATCCTTTTTCAAGTGCGTATATATATACTATCCCCTACGTTACCCATGCAAGTAGTACCAACACTGAGTTCTGTTATTGTCATTTGTATTCCACAGTATACACACTTTCCTAAGTCAAAGGCAAGGATATTGCAATACTGTTAAAGCTGTGTTATAGATCTTGTGAGCTCAGTTTTGTTCATTGCTTGGCAGATATACTGGATGAGGGAGAGGATGTTCTGGTGAACGTCACTATGGTTGACCAGGAGAAGGCAGATAAGAATGTGGAGAATCGTAAAGGAAAGCCTGGGTACGACCCATACGAGGAGGAAGAAGATGAATTTGGAGATGTGAGTAAATATAATATCGAGTACAGCAGTTTTTATCTACTTTGAAACTGCAGACCAGAACAGTAAAACAGTGTTCTGTAAGGTAAAGCCTAGAGGTGACCACGACTTCAAAGCCTAATCAATTATTCGCACATCCACTACTGGATTTGGTGATTTGACGTTACTAGTTGCTAGCAAGGCTTTACGAACCTTCTTACTGACTCACAGCAGGAAGTGTGGCTATATGTATAATCATGCTGAAAAGCCTGAGAGCATGTTTCTAAAATTTAACTAGAAGCCCTTGATATATAGACGCCTCCATATTACGGACATGCAGGGTTAATCCAGATTGTTAACTTCCGTTATGATTACCAATAGGGGACAAAACCATGCCCCCTCCAATTTATTTTTCTCCTAACATTGTTATCTACCTCCCATGGGTAAGTGCATACTCAGTGACTGCAGACTACCTTGCCTCTTGTGATTTGTTTGCCAGATATTCACTTAAAGTTAAAAAATTCATTTAGGTTGAGAGGGAGGCCAGATAGGGTCCTAGGTATAAGCAAACACACTTTGCCTTTCAGAGAAAATTTAGAGAAAGATTATTGAGCTCTTAAGTAGCATGCACAATGGAACTCAAATAGAGGTCCAAAAGTTTTGATTTGAGGATCTTCATCAGTGAAATTACAAAACTGCGCAGGAACTCAAGCTTAAGTACTGGGAATGAAAGATTTGCCTTGCATACTAGAACTAAACAATATAATTCCCAAATGTGAGTCAGTTTTGGAAAGCCCCTATTAGTCAACTTATCAGGTTATCATTTACACCTTGGCAGTGGCATTAAAATTGGCAAAAAATTCCAAATCTACATTGTATGAAGCTTGATCCCCTTGTTATTCTTTTAATACCAACTACTTAATGCCTACATTTCAAACATGGGTGTGTTTTACAGTACATGTTTAACTTAGAGCTAGTGCAATAAGTGTTATGTTCTGTAAGGTAAAGCGGGACAGAATTTAATCCCGGGGGTAATTCCGACACTGGAGTGTAGATCCAGTTTCACAGAAGTTGTGAAGCTAAAAACTGCTATGCTTATAGCTGTCCTATTGACTATACTGAGGCATCAAATTATTGCCTAACTCCACAGTACGCTGTAGATGTAAGTGCAACTGTTGGAATTACCCTGCCGTCGGAAGAGCCCCTCCTTACCTTGTGTCATAAGGTAGTCATAACCTACATGTACATGAAACACACCTACTAAAGAAAGTTACATGTAGCTAAGATAATTATATGTACACAACAAGCCAACCTATCTTGTAAGTGAGTGCATACAGCACGCATCTCTCTATAAAAATGCATTTACATACATGCATACATACATACAGGTAAAGCCACCACCAATACTGAAGAAGTACAATGAGGAGATTGAAGGAGAGAAGAAGGAGTCTTTTTCTTTGGGTATGTACATGTACGTACAAATGCTACTTATATATTACTGGTATACTGTATAGCTGGAAAATTTGGCAATTTGGCAATCGTCGATGGAGCCACCAAGTTTAAATTACTTCTCACCAAATTGACTTCCTCCAATATGTTGTTATGTCACCTTTGAATGCATTGAACTAGCTAATTAGGTATTTTTGAGAGGGAAACTGTACAGACAGGCACTTCCAGCCCTCCTTTAGGCACATCCACTGAAAGATACCTGCTCTGGAAACAGTGCAGTGAAACTTGGAATAACACTCAAGCTATCGATGAATTTCTTGGAACATGGCCGACAACAGCATTCCTTTGTGTAAACTGCTACTGCCTAGGAATCCTCGACGTTACCACTCTAGCTAGCTAGTTGTCTTCTACTGCAGTAGTTCCCCCAGCGAGAGAGTCCACGTAGTCTTGTCTATGGCAGTCTATGCTCAAGCACTCGATAGCTTCTGAACTAATGCACGGTTGACGCAATAAAGTTTGCTTCGCAATCGCAAATCACCAAAATTGAATTTTGCCATTATTTATTTACAGCCAGTATTGGAAATATTTCATCAAATATCACTCCTGTCAATTTTTCTGGCTATACATAAATTATGCATGTACTTACATGTATATAAGTGTATGAGTTGGGCGCATTTTGGGAATTTGTACAATTGTACTGCACATTTTATGATTTCATGGTGAGTTAGGGTCAGGGTTAGACTTAGGGTTAGGGTTGGGGCTAGGGTTAGACCTACCGAGAGGGTTAGTTTGTAGTTTTTTGAATGTGCAATGCAATTTATGGAATGCACAACGCAATTTATACAGATAGTTCCGATTCATAGAAAGAGCCTAACATGTGTATGTATTCCAGCACTGTAGCCATGTCTACACGTATGACTCTTTCACTATACTGTGTAGGAGAAGCTGGGGAATTCGACACTGCAGAGCAGCGAGAAAGAGAGATTGTCAGACAGAAGCTTAGAGCTAGAGGAGTGAGTCGATTTTATTATAGTGGTTGAGGGGGAAGGGAAACATAATATCAGGCAACTTGAGTTTTAAATAGTTACATGCTGAAAAAGGGGTATTGGTAAGGTACATGTACATGTAGAGTAGCCTCGAACTCAGGCCTTCTACGCAGATTTTTTTGCAGCCTTGGCAAAAATCTGCGTGGAAGGCCTGGGTTCGAGGCTACATGTAGAGTGAGCTGGCTCCCATTTGCATGTTACAGGCATCGTCTTCTCACAGTGTTTGAATACCTATAGGGAAGTTGTAGCAGTATATCGAGGTACATGTAATAGTTAGATCATGCCTGAGAGATTTGTTAGCATTACACAAGGTTTATTGAATATCACAGAGTATACTTCCGATAAACCCCTCAGAGGTGTGGTCTAACTAGTTTGTACCATCGTGTTTAGTTTAGTCTAGCTGGCTTCAGTGGTGGTCAGCTCAGCTATTTTGACACTCGGTTTGGCCAAGTGGGGCATCGTACAGTTTTCTTTTTGCTGTCGATAATATTCATCATGCTAACTATAATGCAGCAAATAAAAACAGAATAAGCAAGGAAAGCCGTTTCTTGCTACTGCTACTGTAAGTACATGTACGTATGTGCACCTCAGAGAATTGCATATTGCACTCACTGCATGTGTCTTCAGCTTACTTAGTATCCTGTCGTCATGCACCTACATGTAAGATGACCACACGTACATGTACCTTGGTGCAACTGTGTATTATCTACATACATGTAGCTTTACTTGAATAAATTGAAGGTCCCATAGCAGCCAGTTAAATTTAATTAGAACATTGCTACACATGTCTTCCGTATGTATTTAAAATTATGTGTATTTGTCACAGATCACTGTAGACTCAGCACCATCTCAGCTAGCCTCAGAGTACTACACATCGGAGGAAATCGTATCCTTCAGGAAACCCAGGAAGAAGAGAAGGTGCTAAAAGCTGATGATTTACTGCCGCTTCCTGATGCAAGGGACCGTGGGTCAAGGTGTGTACTCTTGTTTGTGACCTCATTGTGCATCTAATGTGCGAAAGAACTGTTTAAGGCACCAGCCATATTAATGTCAGAGATAATTAACGGGAAACTTTGTAGCTGAAATGAGCGTTCATCATGTCTACCCCTGCTCTGAGATCTAGAAATGCACAGTGGAGAGGCTATTCTGCTGGTGCTTAATTAGGTTTCACTCTTGTTTGTTCTTTCTGGTTGAAGTATCAGTTTGACATTTTAACGTAGATTTAAGCCAAAGTGTTGTAGAATGGTACTATTTAGATATGTAATAATGCTTTCTTGCATGTAACATGTATCTTTTCAGGGACCATGGTAGTAGGAAGCACGAAGATGGGGAAGAGAGTGCAGAAATGGAGGTGGATGTATCGTCACATGGTAAGGGACAACAAAAGTACTGTGTACTGACCGTATTTCCACGATCAGACACCATGCCTGATTAGTTACTGCCCTCAAGTTGTAGCTGCACTTGAAGCTACATGTAGAAGTGCTGAAGGAAAGTAGCTGCGGGTAAAATTTAAGTCTTGCAAAAACAAGCAACACAATAGTGTGGCTTTTTCAAGAGTGGAGTTTAATTAATGTAGGAAGTGGCTACCCAAGTTCACCTATGTGCCTGCGGATGTATCAAGGCTGCTCATGGCTCTATATCTTTCCTATAAAACTGGTATCATTGTGCTTTGTGATATAGCTTTTCAGGCACAACCAAGTGTGCTGTTTGTATGTCGCTGTATAGCCAGCATACTGCTCAGTGTAGTAAACACTGTCCTTAGTCATCACCCAAGAATAGTAGCCGCAACGTCTGATCGCAGATAATTATTTTTGGTAGGCTTGCATGTATGTACATAGCTCAAACTGAAGATTGTTTAGTAGTGTGTATAGTCTGCAGAGGAGTGCTGTTCGTGGATCTCTGGAACAATCTGTATTGTTTTATTTTAGTGTTCCAGTTTTGAATGCCAGAAGAAGGTCCAGATTGATGGATTTTAGTTGAATTGAATATTGTTCCAGAGAATGACGAATAACTCTCCTGCCTATTTAGGAATAAATCCCACCATAACCATGGCTCTACACTGTACAACTGTGTATGTGCATAGCTACGTACATATATAGCCTAAATTTCAGGTCTGCGACTTTTTTTGGTTACACGAAAGTTGTCACAGGGCCTGGGGTCTAAAGTTACGCGCACGAGGCCAAGAGTGGAGAGGTAGTAGAACGGTAATTATGAGAGTGGACAAATACAGTTGTAATTCTCAGACAACAAAGGGGAAGGTAGCGAATCTACACTTCTTGCAGCTTTAATTATTTTCTTCACAGCCCGTTTTTATCATAGACTTACCGCTGAAACAAGTCTCTGATACAATGGCAGCCGTCTTTCAAAGCAGATAATAACATAAGTTGATCACGTAACTTTTAAGATGCCAGACCCTGTGACTTTCTTATGTATCTGAAAAAGTCGCAGTCCTGGGAACGAGGCTGCAGGATTATTGCAAACAACAAACCCTGGAGGGAGAGACCTTTAAGGGCCACACTGTTTATTTTTTATTATACGTATCACTTTACACAAGTACGTGTCTCGTGTTTCCAGACTCCACGATTGATGATCTAAAGGATGAAGTGGATAGTAAGGTGGACAGTGCTTTACAGCGGTGAGTATTTAGATGTCCTTTTTGATACACATGTACATCATTGTGTATGTATGGTTCAAGGGACGTGTAGCTTGTTTTGCAGCCATGAAAGAAAGCATGGGGAAGGCCTGGAATCAACAAACCACAAAGTTCACAGGTTCATGAGTACTCACATTTCAAGTACAAATGACAAATCTTAGCTGATATCACGCAAAGTCGAAGCGCCTCGAGTCGGTATACGTGGTATGATGTGCGCAACTAAATTTTTGCACTAGGCAACTTCGGATTGAAGTGACTGTGGATACTTAAAAATGTTAATGTGATTTTTTGAGCTGCTCTTCTTTTGCTTCCTTTTGACTTTGAAAACTACTCGTCACGTGCAGTTCTGGTAACATCATGTTGCTTCATTCACATTACATGTGACTTTAGCAACAGCAGACGTACGAAATGTGATGTTTGCTCCCAGGTTTTCCTCATGCTTTTTACCTCACCCGGTTTTGTTTGTTTGCCATTGTCATCATTGTCTGTCATATATAGTGTTTTTTGAAAAATATTTTTAATGGGCGATTTAGAGGCCATAACTATGTCAAAGCAGGAGGTAACAATTTGAAAAAAAAGAAATTGTCGTGTGTGTGTACCTGATTGTGACTAAAGTGGTTCTAGTCCAACCCTTTCTTATTCAATGTGCGGCCTTTTGCTTGACACGTGTTTATATTGGAGTATACGTAGAGAAGCATCCATTTCATTAGTACTGCGATCAGTCACACCCACGGCTTGGATGCGGCCATACACGAGCACGGTATATACGTATCTTTCACGCTGTTAGGTCCAGTCTTTAGAGTCCAGTAGCGCAGGATATGTCTCTGCTAGAGACTTTAGTTTCTACAGCTGTGAAAATAGCTGTGTGGGAAGGCCTGCATAACCAAAATCTTTCTTGAATTTACATTAGGACCAGGCGTTTGTTGAGCCGAGGAAAGGCAGGGGTCTCAGGTGCAGCCAAAGTAGCCACTATGCTGGAGAGTGTTCCCGAGGTCAAAGAAGAGCCCTTAGATGAGATTTCAGGTACATATACATGTATGTATATACTTCTACATCAGAAGAGGTTGGAAGTGATCACGTGTACGTCAATTATGCATGATGTTATGTATAGCTAATAGTTTTCCATTAAGAAGGACACGGAAGGTATATTGACTTCTACAGTATCTGGCTTAAACAATGATTTGACATGTATGTCTCTACAACTTTTGTGGGGATGCCCCCTCAAAAACCTTAGCTTGTAAGTCAGTTAGCTTGCAAAATGTTTCGTAAAGCTACAGTAAGGTGTTTTACCACTCAAATTCTACTTTAAAAACTGCTAAACTTACACACGATCACTCGAGGAGCGGCTATTATTGCTCTCCCCTGCCTGAAGCGACTTCATTACGTCATCAGACAACATGGCTAATTGAATTCCACTGTATTGCACGTGATTGCTTCCAACTTCCTCTGCTTCTACAGGGTACAGTGCAACATTCTGTGTCTTTCATATTAGCTATAACAGTTATGTTTGAGCCTTACACCATTTCCCTGCTAGCATCTAGCCATAGGGCACACTTTACTGGGCGTCGTTGCTGAGGTGCATGTGTTTTTATATTGAGGTACAGACAGTACTGAACTTTAACCTTATACCAAGTAATATCACCTCAAGTGTAGTTTACTGGCTTCTGCAGCACTGTATTCCACCACCTATATATGTGTATATCTAAAAATTAAATCAAGAACATCATTACTGGTGCTACCTACCTACCGCTTCTTTACTAACTAGTTTGGCCTACAACTTCTTCCAGTAGCTTCTGCAGTTGTGTTAATTGCTATAGGGGCACAGTAATGCAGTGGTGTATAGCTTTCTACATGACATGTGTAATAACTGCAGATGCAGCGGTAAACATTTGAAAAACATGAAGCACAATTAAGAATGTAGGTTTAGTTGTCCAGAATAGGTCAGGCCAAGCTAACTGAATAACAAACTTTATTTTCACATGAATGCATAATTTTTATTCGTTGTTTCTTTTTTTCTTTTATTGCTAACCTTGAATATTTCTCACAACTTAGAACATGCACTTATGTATCTCGATTACCCCAGCTACATTAGGTAATATAAAGTGTGGGGTCCGAGGAGTAAGAGCAATTAGAAGGACTGTCATATAAGAATTAGTGACCATTATTGTTTCAAACAGGAAGTACATACGTATGGTAAACAGATATCAGTGTCGTTTGTTTTCTTTATCCAGGAGATATATGGTGCTTAATGCCACTGCAGAGTTCTGTAGACAAGTGGGTGAAGAAGAGGAGGAAGAAAGAGGTGAGCTTGGCAGGTACCAGCTAGTACAACATGTAGCTTGTGGCTGTACCTCAGGATAAAGGGAGCTAATTAGCATGAGAGTAGGGAACAGTAAGCACCAGCAGCTCCAGCCAGATTCCATATTGCATTACTGTGACCCTTTCGGTATATATGTACACGTGGACTAGTCTCATGAGCCAAGCAAGTAGCCTGTACGTAAGTTCACTCTAGGCTTTTTTCAGCAGCCTTGGAAATCTGCCTGGAGCTTAACTGAAGATAAATTTTACATTATTACTATAGAACGCACGGTGTATAGATGTTATATCCAGGCCTGTAGCACTACACTCATGCAGTTATCAATCTCACAGCCACTGTGCATGTGAAAGCTATACTCGAGGATGACTAGCTAGATTGACAGTTACAGCAATACAGGGACACCGTATAGCAGTAAAGCATGCTATGCTACCTCTCTTTGTCTGTAGCTACTTGTACTTTTGATGTGTTCATTGTGACTGTGCCTGTGGCTATGTTCAATGGGGGGTCACTCCCATAGGCTCTGTAGTCACAACTGCGACCGCGGGTCAAAGTTTTGACCAGCTCTTTTCAGCGGTTTGACCATTGACTGCGCTCATTTGCGGCCGTTGACCTTTGACCGCTCTACAATTTTTAACATCGATTGTACGAGACTAGCCGCTCGATCCGAGTCTGCCAGAAAGCTCTCGAGTGATAAGCTGCGGAATGTTGTTCTTGTGTATGAGTCCATCTATTCTGTGCTGCGATCTGCCATTGTTAGCGTTGACTGCATTTTTGAGCACGCTTTGACCGTTGACCACACCCTTTTGCGCGGCTTTGACCGTTGACCATTGACCGACTGCGGTCGCAGTTGTGACTACAGCGCCTATGGGAGTGACCCCCCCCCCTTGATGTTGCCAGCCCATCGTTTTGCGTCTGGAAGGTGTAAATTGCGTGCCACTAGCTGCCACTATGAGCAGCCACTCCTTTGAACTGCTATTATCGAGTTGTTTTATTTTGTCAGTGAATCAGCCCATGTCGTTTTACACTTCCTGACTGGATCCAAGACTACCTATTCAGCACTTGCATATTATAGCTGTCTGTTACGGTGAATATTGTAGTATAGAGTTATAAAGATTATGACACGACTGGTCAGTGGATACGGATTTTTTGAACCCGAGGTCGAAGATGTGGTGATAGCCCTCGGGCCATCACTCCCATCCTCTGTTTAAGTAAATCCCATATCCCACTCCCCAGCCACAGGCCATTGATTATTGCATGCCCGATGGCTGAACTTGAGAATCAGTGTACATGATCACATTTCACCTCACACTGTTCAGAGCGGCTCAAGCCAGTGCATTATGAAGAAGAGCAGGAGGAAGATATGGAGACTGAGGTGGCACCACAGGAGAGCATAGGAGGATGGACAGAAGTCAAGCCTGATAGTGAGAAGCCAGCCATCCCAGGAGTAAGCCTTCGTGAAGTTTGGTGTTTTGGATGAGGATGTCAATACATGCATACCTGCACACACCCCCTCCCCACAGGAAGAAGACCTCTATCAAGAAGCCGAGCCAATTGTGGCTAGTGGGATTATAGCAGCCTTGCAGATGGCTACAAAAAAGGGCTTTATTGCAGCATCTAAATCAAAGACAGGGTCTGGAGGAAAGGGTCAGGGTGATGCACAGAGAGACAGGTGTGTGTGTGTGTGTGTGTGTGTATGTGTGTGTGTGTGTGTGTGTGTGTGTGTGTGTGTGTGTGTGTGTGTGTGTGTGTGTGTGTGTGTGTGTGTGTGTGTGTGTGTGTGTGTGTGTGTGTGTGTGTGCGCGTGTGTGTGTGTATGTGTGTTTTAAAGGATACTTCGTGATTCATATTTTGTAGTACGTCTGGAGTTTATACAGACTGAATAGCAATGTGAATTAGCAGTGCTTAGCGTGTTACACAAATTTGGCTTGCTGAATAGAAACAGCAGATATGTTGTGCTGACTGCTGGTTTTTCGCGGAGACTAAGCTGTTGAAGGGTGCAGTTTTGAGGAGTGGATAAATTTTAGTAGAACAGGATTGATTTAGGGTGTTAGAAAATGATTTTAAAGTTTTTTAAAAAACTAGTTTAGAACTTTTATATTATTAATTTTGGGATATTTGGATTATTACATTGTGTAATTGTGGGGACTAGGATAGTGCAACCTTCGGCTGCTCTAGCTTTTGCCTTCTAAGTGGAGTTCTTACAAACTGCACCAACGTTTGCGGGTGTACAGTCAAAGGCATAAGCACTACAGCAGCAACACGAGTAGATTTATTTAGAAAGGGGTGTATAATGGTCTCATGTTCAAATATCCTTTTGTGGATCTCTGGGCACCTACAAGATTACGATTACCTCATTGTTGCATTATGTGTATGTATGTGTATGTTCTTGTTGTGTAGGGAATATGAACGTCAGAGAGAACGTGAAACGGAAAGGTTAGATAAATAAGTGTACATACGTGTTAACCAATCACTGCATAATTAGTATGTTTGTATAGTTGTCTAACCTCATTTCAGGCCCACACCATTTTTAGTTCCACGAACTGTCGCAGGGTCTGGTACGTATCTAAAGTCATGTGGGCAGGCCAGAGAGTAGAAGGGTAGTAACAGAGGTAACTACCGTATTTCCGCGATCAGACGCCGCCCTCGAATTATAGCCGCACCTCCGGAAGTGCTGAACGAAATAGTGGCCGCCCTCGAATAGTAGCCGTGGCTAAAATTCAAGTACCGCGTAAGCAATGCCCGCGAATCTATATTTTCGATACCTCTCCCCTCAAAAAACAGCTGGCATTGTAGCATGACGGCTTTTCGATAGTGTTGAGGCACGAACGGCGATTTTCAAACGGATTTAAACTGCTGTTGTACATTGCTGTGTAACCAGTAAGCCGCTCAATGTAATAAATGCCGCCCTCAATTAGTGGCCGCCCTCGAATAGTGGCCGCGGAAAATCGCGCGATGAAATAAATAGTAGCCGCGGCGTCTGATCACGGAAATACAATATAGAGCGAGGGCAGGTACAGTCGCAATTCTCTGTCAATAAGTGAAGGTAGCAAATCTACTCTTGCAGGTAGTCTGTACAGCCGCAAACCTACCACTGAAATAAAATGTGTAGTAAAATGTGGAGAAACACTGCTGTCTTTCAACCTTTTGACAGAATTGATTGTGTGACTTTATTATACGTGTTCCAGATCCCAGTTAGCTTGGCCTCACCTGTTGCTGAGCTGAGCCTTAATTAGATGTGTCACTTCAAAATTTTCCTGCTGGTTTTTAGATCATATCTTTGTTTTGTAGTAAAAGCTGTGTGGGAAGGCCAACTACACGTGTGCACCCTCTAGAAACAGTACATGTGTTCCCCCTTTTAGTTTTTATTGTTCTCTACCCAGGGAACTTTCTCGTTATGATCGGGATGCATCGTTTCCTGAAAAGAAAGGTTATAAACCGAACGTCAAGATCGAGTATGTTGACGACTCCGGTAGACTTCTGAATGCTAAGGAGGTAAATGATAACTGCAGCAGTTTCTAGATTCTGGTATGTGACTGTGCATGTGCAATGCTGTAGTATAGTAATGCAGGAATGGCAAACTGTTCGCTCACATGATGGAAAACCCACCACCCATATAGTACACCCTCATAGTGTGGAATAGAAGGAGGGTAGGTCGACCACAAACCATGAAGTGTGTAGGTCAAGTGGCTCCTTAAAAAAGGTGTTACTTGCATTCGAGTATTTCTCTTCTAAGACGTAAGCACACCCACTCTTAGTACACACTAGTACCCTCCTTGTTGTAATTGGAGGAGTAATGTGAATCTCGAGTAACAGCAAACCACTCTGAGTCAGTGGTGACAGCAGCTGTTAGTCTTCACTTTTCAGTATATTTGCAGCATCTGAAAATGGGTTGCCCTTAACTGTCATCACCATTAGCACCTTCCACCATATTAGTACCCTAGACAATACATGCCAAAGAGGAAGGTATAGTACCTGCACGAAGCGAATAGAAAGAAATACTAGCTTGGCTACATAGAGAAATGGGAGCAAGATCGTAGGATTACTGTGTAAATGGCTCAAGATCTAGAGGAAGAATACATTTGCTACCACTCTACTTCTCCCTAAATCTGTGGGCAAGCTTATACTACTATAAACAACCAAACGGCAGCTCATCCAGCAACTGTGCGATATTGTAGGTTTGGTTTTGATTTTTCCCAAACTGTGAGTTTAAGCGTGCAAACATTAGAATGCAATATGCACATGTATTAACACAATTCGCCTTCAAAACCTGAACTCTAACAATGTCTTCGGCAACCAGTTATCTTCCTACAAAATTGATTCTATTGCTGGACAGGCCCATGGGAATAGCAATGTAACTTCTTCCATCCCTAACTGTCTCTCGTAAAATGTTAAGCCTGGGATACTGTCTTTTTGCAGGCCTTTCGCTTTATGTCACACAAGTTTCATGGTAGAGGCTCTGGGAAAAAGAAAATGGAGAAGAGGATGAAGAAAATACAAGATGAGGAGGTACGTATTAGCCTGCTCTACTCAAACCTACCAACAAGACTTTTTTAACGCACATGTCTTAGTAACTACAGGACGTATGGCCCACACTTTTGTTATAGGTAATGTGTGCTTTGAGTGATTTATGGCACGAGGAGTGTAGTTGAGAGGCTGATACACCCCGAGGCAAAGCCGAGAGTTGTATCAGCCTCAAGACCATAGCATTAGTGCCATATACGTATTACCTAACACACGATGAAGTGCACATTGCAGCATCGATTGCTTAAACTAGCTGTTCACTTCAGTCACCCATTTTATCGCTCGACATTGACATTGTCATTACTTTGCGTATCAAGGTGGTTACTAAGCGTTGCTAATGTACCCCGAATCCGATTGGTCAATGTCCCAGCAGTTATTGAATTACTAAATTTGAATGCACTGTAGCTAGCTACTGGCAGTATTGTAGCTACGGGAGCTTTGGCAGGCCATATGGGCTTTTTATTTGCTTGTAATTGATGTAATAAGCTACTGCTTGTAGTCTGATTGATCAGCTTCTGCACCTAGTTTTATTGTATTTCTGTGTGTGTACGTAGCCACGCTGCCATTCTAATGCTAGGCCAATTGACTACTAATCAGCTCTTCATGCCTGCTGCTGTTGCTAGAGGAATTTTTCTGCTTCTACCAGTAGCTATGTAGTATTTTTGAAAGCTGTGTTTTTACTGTTTTGTGTCAAACTCCAACTTTTTACCAGCCGGAGTGCGCACAGCGCGCGAACGGCTGGTACTAAGATTGCTTTACGTTTTCCGCGTCTGTTTGTTTGTTTGTTTGTTTGTGCGTCCGCACTTATCACGTGCGCAATATATTACGTCATACGTTACTATGCAACTGCAGTGTATAGCAGCTTTTGGAGGTTTGCGGGCCAAGCTACAGCAAATGAAGGTAGTTTTGTGTTGCCTAGATGGCGAAAACGTGGTAGGTAGCCGTAAAAATCCTGTTTTGGTGACGTATAGCTTCTAACTGGAGGCGCATGACGACACTGCTGAGTCAGCACTTTCGCTGTACGGCTCTAGGAATATAGTCTCTATAGGCCCTAGGCCCTACCACTGTAGTTTAATAGCTTAGCCTAAGCTGAGTTGTGTGTATTGTACGGGAAAGGCGTCCGGCTGTTTTTTTAGACATGAAATGTCAGACTTTTTAGTTCTGTAGGCTTACTCTGCAGTATTGACTTTCCAGATATCTGGCAATTCTTGTTGGACATTATTGCCCAGAAAATATTAGCACACATGACTCAATACGAATTTTATTGTACAGGCTGCTCCTTTGATATACCTACGCAAGTCAAATTAAATGTCTAATGCTGAACTACAGCTGTGCATGGTTTGCACTTACAGGACTCTACAGCCACCAACTTTTGCGTGATAGAGTACGCTCAAAGTGCTCATTTAAGGCCATCATGATAATACCATTGGCTGTCAGAGCGTCCCAACGCACGCAGCAGTCAAAGTATAGCACTAAGTGATGACATCATATAATGACATTACAGGCTTCTTGCGTATTCTCACGCAATTGCGCTTTATTAGCAGACGTCACATTCGTGACAGACAGACGGACAAACTAACGTTAAAGTATAGATTAGTGTAATACATGTTTGTCATCATTGCCTGTTTGTCTGTAGCTGTGCATTCATTCATACATGCTCGCTACATGTGTATTACATGGATACGGAGTCTGTATTATCTATGGTAAAAGGAAAAAACTCACCCAGTCACTGTAAGTACCGTACCTGTATAGGTTCTAATGGGATGAGTAGTAGGGTAAGTGAGGGGGTGTCTAAACAGTTGAAAATTGTCCGAACACGCAGCAAGAACTTTCATGGATTACCATCCCTACATGCATCTTGCCAACCACACACACACCACAATCCCTTCCATACCAACCATATTCACATCTAATTACTGTATCAAACTCCACAAGGCACCAGACTACACACTGGAATTTATCCTTAGCAGTAACTTGCACTCACACTGAACACTCCCTTCAGCACACCATAATTACCATGTTCATCAGCATCATTGCCCACCGCAATCCCACCAGCCACATTCACAATATAGGATATACGCAGTTCACAACCGACACTACATGTACAGCATATCCTACACTGCTACATGCACTATATATCTACATAGTGCTCCCTGCCTCACAGACAACTACTGTCACCATTAGCCAGACCCCTGAGTCACACAACTGCATAGAAACAATTAAAAATTATCAGAGAGTCGGTAGACTCTCTATGTAGGGATGGCACGGACACTCCATATATGCAATATAAAATCAATGTTTCCAAATCTCTGCAAAAAATAAGCTTTAAGCTTTTATAGGGATCTAACCTTCATTTTCGGGGGTTCCTGCAACCAACAAGGCTCACAAAGTCGCCAAAAAGCTTCGCTAAAGTAGAAAACTGGAAGCTGGCTGAACTACCAGTTTGTTCACGTTCTAATTCTGGTTTCTTGTTCTTCTTCTTCAACGAGGCTAGCTCAAAATTGGTTCAAGTGATTGCCGTGATTGTAGCACGAAAGATCTTCATTTTCGAGCGCGCAGGTCCACGACAACATCATCTTCATAACGATCAAACCGATTCTCGAACGTGATATACAGTGCGCTCTCTCGAGCTCTGCAGTCCAGTTTTACGCCATTTTATTATTTGTACGCATGCGCGGAGATTGTCACATGACATGCACTTGGCAACCATAGATCGTCATCGTGTGCTTTATAGTGTTGCTCTTCGGCAAATGGATCAGTGAACTTATTCGTGCGTCTGGAATAATTACTTAGAGTGCACCTTTTTATTTTTACCAAGGTGAGTAGCTATTATAAGAACTTACTCGTGTCAGTATGAAGACAGCTAGCCCAACTACGTATGTGCGTTAAATAGAGTATGGATGCATAGAGCTAGGCTGGCTACATCTTCACTGGGCGAGGAAAGCCTCCGTACCTTACTCAAATAATTCTAGGCAAGGAAAGCCTGGGTATGAAGCATTCTCACGGTCTAGACTCACTTGGGGGGGAGAAGTGAGGCTGAGAGTTTCCATGTCAACTACAAGACTAAAAAGTGATTACCGCAACATGAGAGTAAATGGCATTTCTTCTGCTGGATAGAAGTTCAGCTATTCACAACTAAAGCCCAAACAGAAAATTGTGGTCGAGGCGTTAGATCTAATGTCATAGCAAGCTGATCGCTGCTGTGCGGTTAGTATTAGTTATTAATTCTGCATTCTTTACACGCGACCAGTCTGGAATAATCACATTCTTCCATGGCACAGAATGCTGTCCGTAGTGTCCAGACTCACTCCTCCCCCCGAGTGAGTCCGGCCCGTGAGATTGCTACTCTTACCTGTATTGCTAAGAAAAATTCACAAGTTGGGGTGTCCAGGATAACACGCCGAAATTTACCTCTGTCTCTGAAACTTTCTGTCTGCGTTTTCAGGTACCATGAACTGCTTTTTCTTACTTATTATCTATTGTCTTTACCTTTGGCAGTGCGGTCGGCTCGTTATGCATCTTAAGATAGAGTTCCAAATAGAGGTGGAGGTTTTTTGGGGGGAGGGAGATGCCCCTAGATCTCCTTAGAATGATGTCTGGTGTTCAAAACAAAAGCCCCTTGCCCCCCCACAAAGCAAAATTCCTGTATAAAACCCTGATCTATACTATGACAACCAAAAATAATCTACAAACAGAAAAATTTAAGAAGAACCTTTAGGGATGGAGTGCCTGTCATGTAACAACTTATTTCATCAACTGGTATAATTATAACTTGTATTTAATGTTATACTATGAATTATTTATTACTGATTCTAACAAGCATTAAAAAAACACAGAAACAAGAAAATGAAAAAATTTCCAAAAAATTTAAAAAGATGTAGCGATGGAGTGCCAAAAAGCAAGAAAACAAGGGTAGGGATAGCATGACGCAACATACACAGCCCCATCCCTACATCTTTTTCACATGTCAACTGCAATGATGGCCTAATTAATTCTTAACGGTCCTTCCTGTAGGCAGCACTGAGAAGGGGGTGGCCATGGGATGTGTATTGAAATTTAGGCTGTGTATGTAATTTTCAGCTTATTTCCAGCCTCCTTAGTACCCAGACATACTTTTGTATGAGACGCACCAAACAGCAGCTCCTGCATTACAGAATCTATGTACAATCATGGGCTGAATTGCATTCCGAGTACTAATAAGCCTGCATTGATATACATGCACTGTGTGTATGTTTGCTTGTATAAACACACTGTACAATGTATATACATGCAAACATGCACACACTGTGTACATCCTCATTAGTACCCCACTTAAAAATATGTATCAATATAACATACAACATAGGCATAATTATACTTCAGACATAATACTAATGACGCAATTTACTGGTTCAATGGGTACATGCATGTAGCTGTGACATAATTATCAGAAAACCGTTGGCCGGTGCAAGTTGTCACTGGTTAAATGGGTATGACATCAATTGTATTGCAGTGCTACGGTTGCAGTGACATGTGAAAAAGATGTAGGGATGGGGCTGTGTATGTTGCGTCATGCTATCCCTACCCTTGTTTTCTTGCTTTTTGGCACTCCATCCCTACATCTTTTTAAATTTTTTGGAAATTTTTTCATTACCAGCCGGAGCGCGCGAACGGCTGGTACTAAGATTGCTTTACGTTTTCCGCGTCTGTTTGTCTGTTTGTTTGTGCGTCCGCACTTATCACGTGCGCAATATATTACGTCATACGTTACTATACAACTGCAGTACAGCAGCGTTTGGAGGTTTGCAGGCCAAGCTACAGCAAGTTTTGTGTTGCCTAGATGGCGAAAACGTGGTAGATAGTCGTGAAGATCCTGGTTTCTTGGCATATAGCTACTAACTGGAGGCGCATGACGAAACTGCTGAGTCAGCACTTTCGCTGTACCGCTCTAGGAATATAGTTTCTCTGGCTCTACAGCTGTAGTTTAGCTTGGCTTAAGCTGAGTTGTGTGTATTGTAGCAGTCAGCACGATGCCGTCGGTAAAAGAGGTGTGTCACCTGTGTGCAAGAAGCCATGTATGCTTACATGGGTAAATTAATTAGTGGGTTTACACAACGATACATCAGACGTATGATTGCATGATGTTACGTAACTCGCCCTGCTGCAGCGTGTGGAAGCGCTGAAGTCTATTTTTTATCTTACCGTGTTTCTGAAGCAAAGGCAGATATCCGGTAGGCATTACACTGAGTTACTTAATGCAATCTCACGTGCATGTTGTGCAAGTTTCGCGGAAATCACTCACTTGGCTCCAAGTTTTCCCAAAAATCGAAAATGGACCAGAGACTAATTTCGCTGCCACCGTGGTGGTAAACGTGGACTCATCTCAGAAACGGTATGTAGTAGGGCAAATAAGTTTTTAAGACATGCGTACCTATAGTAGAGGAAAGCTCTGCCGTTTGCTGCTAGTTCACAGCTCGTACTTGGGCTGAGTTATGAGCGTGCAAATCGTGGCACTTTTTTCGAAGTTTTAGCGCTTCATATTTGCAAGAATACTTGTACACAGGTAATGATAACTACATATATAGTAGAGAGGAAGGTAATATAGCTGTACAGGAAGAATAGCTCTGCTGAACCGCTTGGCTCCAAGTTTTCCCAAAATTCAAAGTTGGTAGGCGCGATAGTGGACGGCGATGTGGTGGTGGTCCAGGCATCATTTCGGGAGCACGGTGGCAACTGGTCACTCTGTCTTTGTAGACTTCAGCAAACCTGTTACAACATCTGCAACACTCAATCACAGAAACCAAATACACTTTGAGATATAGCCGTGCAAAGTAGCTGCCCTTCCAACGCTTACAGCTACCATACATTACAATACGTCTGGTTAAACCGGAAGTGATCACGTAATTATCGACGGCATCGTGCAGACTGGTAGGGGAAAGGCGTCCGGCTGGTTTTTTAGACATGAAATGTCAGACTTGTTTTCTTGTCTATTAGCAAATACATTGACTCCTCCCTACAGTGGAGAATATGACACTTCTCACTTGATATGCTACAAACCTACAACTGCACAGTCACTATAAGAGCGCAGCTAAATGAAGACCTGCACGGAAAACTGCATAATGTGCATGGCATGGAGGGGATGGTGGTGTGTGTTATTGGCAAGGAATGGTAATCCGTGAAAGTTTTGCGGTACCTTGTTCGGTTACTTTACGTTTTCATTTCTACCTGCTCTTTCATTTTTTAATTGTTTTTCTAAATCTATGCTCATTTCTGTGGAATATACTACGATCCAGTGATGTTGAACACATTTTCTGTCTCTATTTGATAGTTTATGAAGAAGTCGAGCTCTGTGGACACCCCTCTAAATACATTGGCCATGCTGCAGACCAAGCAAAAGGCTTCACAGGCGGCCTACATAGTCCTCAGCGGAGGGTCTCAGTCCATGCTTGCGTAAGTGGCTACAGTAGCACTAGTAAACTGGTAGTGTAATGACATACTTCTTGCATAACGATAAGTTCCACAAACTAGTAGATTTTACTGGTTGGGCACACACTTTGTACACACCATAGATTAATAACCTACTACGTACCGGGATTGGAAACGGAATCACGTGAGCGCATAAACCCTGTACATTTTGGCGGTGCCCATCCGTGCAGCGCTCTATGGTACGCCGCCTGGAACGAGAGATAGATGCAGAAGCGGCCCACTGGTAGTTCTGAAGCGACACTTTGAAGATTTTATACATCCTATCAATACTGCACAGCCTAAGAGAGGTATATTTCTGCTTACTAGAATAATATTGTAAAATTTGGGTGCATAAAAACGGCATATTTTTTGTTCCATAGCAACCATTTTCTCATCCCGAATGTTTTGTGGGACAGTTTCTCTCATACCATGACACTTCTTAGGACTGAAATTTCAGATTTAGTTTGTCAAAGTAATGAAGTTTTGCATGCTGGGTATAAAAGTTTAATCTTGCTTGTGGTATAAGGTGTGTATACAATATTTGTCTGTTAGTGGTGTTTCTTTTAGACAATTTTTGTGGGACAGTTGTATGCTTCACACTAACATTTAAGAATAGAAACTGTGCTACTGGGCATGGCCAGGTATTGAAGCTTTGCATGCTGTGAATGAATAAGAGTACTGCTTCCCTTGTGAGGTGTGCCTTGGTAATCATGACATGCATGCCCCTCACAAGTTCCTGCTTTATCATTTTCTTGTAGGATTCTTTCGATACATATGTATAGCTACCAGTTAAATGCAGTCAATATTTGTCATAGGCAAGATGGCAAATTTTTTTTTAGTTTGCAGCTGTCTTCTGCAGTCGGGAGAGTGCAGTTTGTCCTCTGTCTGGAATCAAGAAGCGTTCGCTCGTGGGGGGTTTCTACACTAGCCCTATAGTAATTCCAATCGGTGCCACAGCTGGTGTCCTTTATAGAGAGAGAGGTTGTCCGCTGGTGGGAGGGTCCGTTATGGGAGGTTCCACTGTATATACTAGTCCAGGCATGCACATCCTATAATGCACACCTATGCCTATATATGCATGGCCTACAGCATACCTTGATGGGAAGGAGAAAATTCAAACTCAGTGTACTACGTAAGAACTAGTAATGTATTAATATGTTCCGAATTTCCTTCCAGTCAGCATTCGTCTGAGTCCATTTAGTCCACAGCTAGGCTCCTGACTACTAAATACTGAGTGTAGTTCACTTGAGGAGCCTAATTAGAGGTATTCTGAAAGGAAGCAACAAATGCAATCCCAGTAGGTTGGTCAATGGTAGAAGACGACAAATAATTTGAAGTAAGGCAGATAATGGCGAAGGTATTAGCCCAGGAAATGAAAACAGTAGGTGTAAAGAACTTCACTGTACATACATGTACTTACACTGTTACAGTACATGTACATGCTCAAAAAAATCTCCTGGGAGTTAACGGGACAACTCTACTCCAACACCTACATGTATCCACATCGGTTTCCACTCTGTCAAGTATGACCATGGCATGATCATGAGAGCCATTGACTGTTGATGGTGTATTCTACATACACAGAGTAATTATGAATCTACCAGCATTTATGTTATCATGTAAAAACAGCTGTTTGAACACAGTGTAGCTACATGCATACAAGGTATTGATACAACACTTGCTGTTGCAGTTTGAATTGTCTGTGGTTGCAAAGATTGCCAGTAGCTTCTTCTGCCATAGCACTGATAACAGCTGAATACACGTTTCTATACGAGCGGCACGCGCGCAACACGGGGAGGGCGTTGCACGGATGGTGGCGTGAAATAATCGCGTTTCCAATCCCGGTTACGTAGTTATTATCTATGTACACACCCAGTTAATAAAAATGAAACGTGGAAATCTGCAGCATTAAAATATTCCTATATATATACCTCAATGTCAAGATATTATTTTAGCATTGATGGATAAATGTATTCTTTCCTTTAGGCCAGATATAGCAAAGAAAAAGTAAGCAAGTGCAATGGCAAAATTATTAGGAAACTGAACTGGCAATTGTTGTAATGTCTTCATGTGCACATCATTACATGTATTATACATGTTTGTCACCGAGTGTACAATTCTCTCTTTTATTATAATGATCACAAATTATGGATTGTAGTAGTAATTATTAGCCGTGTGAGTGTATAGTAAGTATGCCTATAATTAACTAGGTAGGAAGGTTCCTGTGACCTACGTAGTGGGGAGGTTAGAATTAAGGCTTTCATCATGATTGGAAAAAGCCTTTTTTTTCAGAGTATGAAAATATGAAAATGATCAAACAACAATTGAGTAATCCCATTGGAAGTATAGTCTACTTCATCGGGCAATAGACTTTCTGAAGCGTTTTTGTAGAAAATATAGATTTTACGCAAAATTTAAAGTTGCGGGGCATGTAAACGTCCTTTTAACACTAACCCCGACCCTAACCCCTAACAATACAATGTTGGTAAACCTGGACAGCTTAGCTAGATCGTCCCTATTTATACGTACTGACGCGCTACATAAGCTTACGTTGCAGTTAGACAAGTGATTACAAGTCCGGGTGCTGAACTTCAGTAGGTTACAGTTAGAGTGCCTCGGCAACTCATTGAGGTTCAGCACCCGAATGTGGGTGCAAAACATTGCAAACCATGGACAATACATACTATGTATTGTCCATGTTGCAAACTGTGTGCTGCTTTTTAGGCATGCATGTACGTGTCATAAAATTGTATTGTGAAATAAAATAAAAAAGGGGGGCCACACCCCTTTGCATCCCACCTAGCCCTAGTCTGGATCAGACCCTCCACTAACCTAGCCCATGGCATCCCCCCACTGACAGTAAAAGGCCCGAGGGCCGTACTGCCAGAGGGTTGGGTGGAGCATCACCTCCGCCAGCCAAACTGGCCAGGGATTCCTCCCAAGGGACTATCAGGAACTGAGGCCACATGCCCCGGTTCGGTCTCCCATCAGGAAGGACTCCGGTTATTTGAGGAAGGATCAAGGGAGGAACCCGGACGGATCCTAGGCCGTGTCGTCCGAGACCACGGTGGAAGTTTTCCTTCCACTCTTACCAACCTCAAGCGGGCTTCCCGAAAGAAGCGACCAGACCTTTTGCGCACCCCGAAGGGTACTGGGTCTAGTCACCGGCTGACAGCCAATAAATGGCTGCACCAGAGAAGCCAACTCGGCCGTACTCTAGTGTCTTCCCAAACACACTTTGCATGTACTCAGAGCGATGAACTCTGCGCCGGAGGTGACCGAAGTGCAAGGGTGCAGGGCCGCCTTTTATACTCCCCACTAAGGCAACTTGATTATGGGTTTCGCTTGTACTATACGCTGCGGCATTGCAGCGGCAGCAACTGATTGGTCGGCAGCTGTGTTTCTGAGGATAATAGCATTATCTATGATAATAGATAATTTGGCGCCCCTCACGCAATCGCAGGTGCGCGCATGACTACGCATTGCATATTGCATATTGACGAACGTGGGGGCGGGGCACCTGGAGTGTTTCCGGAAAATTGGTATGATAATATAACTAACTGGAAGCATTCCTTCAAAGATTCATGAAGAAATGTTATGTTCTTTGAAACTTCAGTAAACTCTTCAATCAAGAGATTTTTTTCTACAGCTTAAGTTTTTTGCTTTACATGTAGTACGAGCGGCTACGCTTATTACAGAGCGCTAGCGCTGTGATCATCATGCACGTGCGTTTTAAGTAACACTGCACTTACAATAACATCAATCATTGTGCTTGAATTTCCGGGGCGTTTGTGCTCGTTGTGAGCGTTTCTGACAAGATGTATGCACTGCATTTTATGACCTTTATGATTATGTTAAATCATTGTAGTATTTGAATTTCGGGAATGTTTCTGGTCATTGTAAGCGTTTTTGACAACATAGACACTCTGTCTACATTTTCAATATCTTTATATGCTTAATCATTGTGTTTGAATTTGGGGAGATATTCTATTCATTGTTAGTCTTGAGTTTTAGTATTAAGGCCGTGTTTCTCGACTTCAGTTACTGTCTGTCTGTTAGTTACCCTTTACATGCTAAATCATTGTGTTTAAATTTTGAGAGTGTTTCTACTCTTTGTAAGCGTTTCTGACAAGACACATGCACCAGATTTTCAATGCTACGTCATTGTTTTTGAATTTATGAATGCTAAGGTGGTTCCAAAACTAATGCTATAGCAACACCTGTACAGCAAGTAGCTATACATTACAATTACAAAAGAATGTGTACAGTGCATTTACATTTTAACTAAAGTGTTTCAAACTAAAGATACAAAAGGACTATATAAGCCGGGTGGCAGGTAAATAAATGGTACAAACTAACATTTGTCAATATCACTGATGGTGCCAAGTAGTGTTTTGTTGAACTTTGTCCCAGTTGTTATTCCAAGCAGGAAGCGCTCCAAAAAAAAAAAGTGTGTTCATCATACATGGTGTGGGATAGGCAATGTCGAAAACATAATACACTGCTATAAGGGCAACAATGGCCTTGTACAGCGAAGGCAACTCAGCCAACAGTTCTTTCTCCGCGACAAGGAAGAACTGCATGTCACCACTGCCAAACTGAATCAGGTACGGTGTTGAAATGCCACCTGATATCTTGGCATCGAGATCTTCACCATCCTGGTTAAAGGAGAATTAAAAGCAACACATAATGAAAGTAATTCGAACAAAGAAACTCAAGCCACGCATATACATTGCGAGAGGGCACAGTAAAGATTTGGGGTCATTTACTTATCTTTACTCAGTTCAGAGAGAGCTAATTATTAAAACTCTGAATAGATGTACACTGGTAGTTTGACAAATACACAACATGTTTTCTTGTATATCTATTGCTTAACTTTCAGATAACTAATACACAACATTCCAAGGCTCAAAAACACAGATAATCCATTTCATTACGCTTACTTCAAGTTCTGTCAGTAAGTGAACACTGGCATCCTTATTTCTCTTGTCGAGAGTACAAGTGTATGGATAAAACTGCTAACTAACATCAGCAGCTTCTTCATTCCCATCCAGCAAATGAAGCTGCGTCTGAATAGCTGCACTTCTTTTACTCTTTGCATACGTTATGACTTTTGGTGCCCACTTGATCCACTCAGCCGCCAATTTATCTTCGGGATCACCACGGAGACCAGTGATCTGGATGAAGTCATTGATGAGCTGTATAAAGGAATATACAAATGAATTTTTAGGTGGATTTATTTTATTTTGTAACATATTAGGCATCAATGCTAAGGGTATAGCCTTGTTCCACGGCTCAACTTATTATATTAACTTATTCTCACATAGCACACGACCATAGCCAGGGTGTAGGCCTGGGGCATCTCGAAAATGATAACCGTACACTCCCTATCATAGTTTCATTTTTGTTCTGTTTTGTTTTTTTGGGGGGGGGGGGGGGGGGGGGGGGGTTCAGGTTGTGAAAATAAAAATTGTAGTTGCAGGAGCAAGTTCTGCTGCATTCACGTTATTTCAGCATGGCCAGTTACGACAGACTGCTAGCTTGTTTGGAGAAATACTGTCTTTATAGAGCTAGTTTGTTCACAGAAATCCCGTAGGTACTATTTAGAATGGTCACACAGCATGGGGGGGAGAGAAACAGAAACACTTAGTGACAAATGGGGTTACCTGTGAACTTATTGGGTATTTGCAGCGATTGAAAATCTTCGCAGATATTCCCTGTACAATCTCATTCCGGGTCAAGCTGTTCAGCTGTTTCTCCTTTAGCGCCAGCATTGTCCTCTCAGAGTACCGAGTGGGAATCTCAAATGTGACTTTCCAGAGCACTTGCTGGTCACACACATTTGTTGCCACCTCCCAAAAAATGCCCCAAAACAAGTTATAGAAAAAGCAGGTAGGGATGGTAGCTACGCATTGCGCTGTGATGTGCGGGTGTATGTGTGTGCATTGCTGCTTGTTTCATTGGTTTTTGGGGAAGCGTTTTTTGGTGGAAGTGCATCCCTACATGACTAGTTTTTGCACTTTTTGGCAAAGTGCTAGCAAATGCAGGGCAATGTAGGGGGAGTCTGAGTGACAAGTAGCTACAATGACCGTTACAGTATAATTGTTGCAGTAGCATCATTGCATCTGGATCCCACATTAAAGAAACGATCTCAGCCTGGTATAATCATAGATGTGCAGTGATACCAATAGACTGATATGCACGTGATAATAATCAATACATGAACAAATAACTCCAAAGCTTCGACGTTGACTTGCTTGGTACATATATTTATAGCACAGTGTACACATGCTGTTGAACAGTCCTCAGATCACAGTAACTGCAAGGACATTAGTTCACTCATCAATGTGAGTATACGTGACATACCTTTACACTTCCCCAAAAAACAACAAAACAAGCACCAGAAGGCATGCACAGACTACGCACATATCACAGTGCGATGCATTTACCGCATACCTACCATCCCTACATCTTTCCAACCACACCCACCACAAACCGTACCACACCCCCTTACACAGCACCCTTCAACACACACCACCATCCACAATCATCACCACCACTCACCATCCCACAACCACCCTCACACCTCATCCACAACGATTACATACTTCACAAAACACAACACCCCACACTACAAACTAACCCAGACCTCCACAGCACCACTGTACTCAGCTAAACCTCGCATCAAGCCCTTCTGCCTAAATTTAATAGCTGAGTACGAGGCTAATAGAAATCACTAGTAAGCAAGATGTATACCTCAAAGTACTTCACAGTGTTCGAAGTTGACACCATGGGAATGAATATCCAGCCTGGGGAAGTACAGCAAGCACACAAGCAAAAGCAAGTAAGGGGCAGGTAGTTAACAGGATGCTCGCAAGTACATAATCCGAAAACATACCCACCCACATAAATGCGATATAATACTAATCTAAATATGGTCAGAGAAATTACGTCTCCGGTTAGTTCAAGAATAGGACAGTATTGGATACAAATGCTACTCCTCGGACAGTTGCAAGTTAAGTTAGTAGTTGCCAACTCTGACTTAGCATACAGAATTGTATGACAAGAGTGTAGTATACCAGCACATACTTTCCGGGACCAACAGCTCCAAGTTCTCCTAGACACCTCCCAAACTCTTCTCTAAGCTCAATACTAGTGGCTCGCAGACCTTTAGAAACTGAGGACAAAGCAGCAATTTTAAAAACAAAACGTTGAGTATGGACTATGTCAGATAGACATAATTTCACTTCTTCATGGAGCGAAATCAACTTACTCTTGTTACAATCTCTGTAATGATTGGATCAACGGTGTCACTTCCTACCATGCACTTCTCCAACTCTGCCTGTATGAACTGAACAGAAATTGTTTTAAAGCTTACATGAACATGCACTGTATGTACAGTTCATATATTGATAATAATACAAATAACTAAATACTGCACTAACTCGATTGGATCTCAACAGTCTGTGTGGTGCTTTCAATGCGTCCATTCTCACGTCAGAACGCCCATGGCATGCCCCTCTTAGGACATGTTGTAGTTGCTGGTGAAGGCTGGAAAAGGATAGTAGCAACTATATAGGTTAATGCACGACGTAAGTCCAGCCAACTCATTCAGCGCATGCTCCTACAATATTATGGGTTCTAGTGCAAATAGTAGTAGTGGTATATATCAACAGCAGCTTACTAAGCTCCATTACACTGTTCCTTCTAGCTTCCACGTACAAACCTCCAATTAGAATTGATGTATAATTAACAGCTGTACAAACCAAGTGAATGCAAAGCATTGCGTAGCCTCGTCAAAGTTTCAAAAGTTGAATTGGATCATGGATATGTCATATGTGAACTGAAATGTTGTATTGAATCATGGATCCAAACAATATGTAGCATGTGGGCCGCACGCATGCATAAACATATGTACACACACATATGTACACACGTATGTATGCACTGAGAAATTCTCAATTGAACACACTAGTGTGAATAACAATCCATGACCTCATTTCCTGCTTCTACCTATGACATCCCATTCACATGAACACTTCTGTCCCGGAACAAGATACCTTTTTGATGTATGCGAGTGTTTCCTAAGCTCAGTGTTGATGCAAGCAAGAGACAGCACATCTGGCATGAAGTAGATCTCATCAAAGAAAGACCCAAGAACCTCTCTGAAAAAATTAAAACAGCAAATACTGAAACACATACATGGCATTTTATCTAGTGCTATTTTTGGTGAAGTTCCTCGAATATCAAGTACTCACTTGTTCTGAATTATAAGAAAATCAAAGATTTTTGATACAGTTGCTGAGTGGTGATCAGCAAAAGGAGAGAGTGTAACCACTATCTGACCAAACAAGGGACCCAAGGATTCCAGGTCCACACTAGAGGGAAACAAAGAACACCATACTCTTAAAATCATGACGTTATTGTACTTTACGTATAAAGATTACATAGTCATGTGTGGTATAGTAACAGCGTCATCGCGCCACGGGGAATCCTTTTTGGAATAGTTCCCATCCTTCTATAGGGGAATTATGGGGTATGCCCCACAGCAAATTATTACAAAACAACTGGCCAAAGATTGAATCTGGTGGGTTTTGGTAGCTTAGCCGACTACCACGAGTTTGTGTCCAAACCACAGCACAGTAACATGTGTCAGCACAGCTAAAACTAAAAGTATTTATGTAGGTGTTGCGAGTACAATTGATCAGGTGCCATTGTACCTTGTTTTAATGCAGCATAATTTTTCAAACTCTTAAGGGCTATGAAGGGAAGTCAGCCCCACCCCCCATCCCCCCCCATGTATGAAACCATGCTAATAATTGGCACATTCGTCAAGTCATGTTCAGTGGTAACCGGATGTCTACAAAAGAGACTAGTGATTCCATTTAAAAGTAGTAGAAATAAGTAATTCTTAGCCACACAGAACTATACAGAGAACTCACTGCACTTGAACTCGACTTTAGCATCTCAAGGGTAGGTAGCAAGTCTGCCAGATCTGCTACCTACCCTTGAGAAGCTACCTTCTCAGCTGATTTTGAGTGTTATTTCAGCTGAGGAGTTGAGTGAAACACCCAAGGATCAAACAGCTTTACAAACAGGACAGGGCAAACTAATGCAACTGCAGACTAAATGTACATGTACATATAACAGGCTAAGGCTGAGATTTGTTGTACACTTGCAGTTAACAGCTGTAACCTACTAAAACAGGATTAGCATGGCTGTCTAGGACTAAACTTGCTGTAGTTTGGTCTACAAACCTTTCAAAACTACTGGTAGACTACGTACATGCACAGTTGCATAGAATGTGTGTTAAGTGCGGAAATACAGACACCAAACAGACAGACAGACAAAAAAATGCAGAAAACTTGAAGGCATCATACGCTTTGAATGCACCCAGCTGGTAAAAAGCACTACAACTTGAAACAACAAAGAGAGGACAGTATGAATTAGTTCTGCTATACAGTGGTCTAGGCACACGATACTAGATGTAGAAAGAAATGTACAGAAATACATGTACATTTATGTAGGAAGCCTTGCGAATAGTTGTGATACAGGGATCTCAATCCTTCGTATTGTAAGTCTGAATATTATTGAGAAGTTGAAAATATTTCCGAAAAAGAGCTTCCAGAAATTGAAACTTCCTTGAACTAGCAGCGACTAACCACACAAGACAGCCACTCAGTGCATTGCAAAAACAATATCCCCATGAGGTAATTGTCAATGAGACCTGTTGTGAAGCTTCGTGTGAAGTTGGCATTCTGAACTTCATATACAATCCACTCATAAAGCTATAAGCATTCATGAGCCTTCATGAAGCTCATGTAGACACATGCAATTGAGTGCAATGTATACCATCCTTCGAGAAATATGTATGTGTACACATCTCTGAAGTTCATGTACACATAGAGTAAGTTACTGATGATCAGACACGCTAGCGCTGAGCATGTAAACTATCGGAAGTGGGCTGAGCACTCACTTGACAGTACAGAACCTTCGCACTTCAAGTTGAAATTTTGGTGTTCCTTCGTTGTTTGCCTTCCAAAGTTTGAATTCTGACAAAGCTATGATCAGACAAATGTATGTATTATTGGACTTCGTTCCATGTTTCCTCCCTGAAGTAACTTCCAGTGACCTTTCTTTATATATTGGGAAGCCCCACTACTATGCTGCTGCACGCCAACCTTTCGCCATCGTAGCTGCTTTGAGCACTGAGGGGTGCTGCTGAATGTAGAGACGTACGTGTCACTCTCTCCACTATCGGACAGTGAATTTGTTTCTTTTTCAGTGTAGAGACCCCACAACACTCTCTAATGTTAGGATGGGAATGTACAGACACTTAACAACACAAAAGTTCAAGTCTGTTGTTTATACGTTGTGTCCTTCCTGAGATAGAACTGTTTTATCTGATTTCATCCACTAAAAGCCTTAATTCAGCATCATAAGTTTTAAAATAAATGACTCTATCTCTCTCTATCTCGAGAACCATGCAATGTATAAACATCGGGCTTGCACTGTTGTGATGCTAAGCACCTGTATTTAACAACAATATCCAATTCCTTAGTGTTATAGAGTGTTTTTGGGTCTCTATACCAAATAAAGACGAAATTCTCTGTCCGACTACAGAGGGGGTGATACGGCTCTACATTCAGCAGCACCCCTCCCTGCTCAAAGCAGATACCATGGTGAAGAGTTGGCATGCAGCAGTATGGTAGTGGGGCTTCCAAATAAGGAAGGAAGGTCACGCGAAGTTACTTTAGGGAAGAAACATGGAACGGAGTCCAACAATACATACATTTATCTGATCATAGCTTTGTCAGAATTTAAACCTTGGAAGGTTATAGCTCCAGAACCAAGCAAGACGGAACACCAAACTTTCAATCAAAATGTGAACGGTCTGTACTAGCGATCGAAGCCTCTGCTCACTTCCGGAAATTTATGGATTCTCAGTGCTAGCGCGTCTGAGTGTACATGTACCTGGTGTTATTAACTCTATTATGCCAACTGCTTTGGACTGAAGCTTCACGTACGTGGATATAGCTACATGTATCCTTTGTGAAGTTTCATGAAAGTTCACAAGAGAATATTTGCAATGAGAGTGGTTTTATGAAACGTTGTGAACAGTTTCGTGCAGCTCTCACAAATAATATTTGCTATGAAAGATATTTCTTCAGACTCTGACCTACGCCACTTCCACTGGTGGCACAGTAAAGACAATGCCAACTCACCATCTGCTTCTCACTGTCCATTTGCAGTGGTTTCTCCTCTCCAGCCAACTGGTTCATCTCTGCAAGCATCTTTATCCCAGCCAGTACTCTCTCCCTGTGAGTGCTCAAGTGGAGTAGTAGGAGATTGAGGATATTTTTCATATTTGATCGAAGCAGAGTGGTCATCTCAAAGTCTCCCTCAGACTGAAAGTGCAAAGTGGATGTCAAAAACATGTTACAAATTAACTTTCCCCTTTTCTGTATTCACATCATGCACAATACAGAGCTCTAGCTGTTATTAATACACCCTGGTTTTATTTATATAACTGGTAATCAAATGACTATACACGTACATGTATGTATACCCACATAAACATATACACACATCTGCAACACCTTCAAATCTGGATGCAATGTTGAGATCTTTCTGCTGCCCATTACGACAATGGTCACAGCTCCACAAAATGCTCACAACTCCAGAAATTGCTCACAACACTGGATATTGCTCATAACCCCTAAAAGTACTCACAACACTGGATATTGCTCACAACTATATCAGAAAATGCTCACAACTCCAGAAAATGCTCACAACTATCAGAAAATGCTCACAACACTGGATAATGGTCACATAGAAATCACCAAACAATAGCAAGCTTATAATACAGAAATCATATAAGACAGAAATACGTATTATATACATAATTATCTATTGTTATCCAGGGCAACTGGAGTCAATATATAAGGAAGCTGATGAATGTCTTGCAAGGTTCTTGCACCAGATCTTGCAGGATTTTTCTATGAGTCACGCAAATTTTAACACAAGATTCTAACACCTTGCAAGATTTTTGTTGCATGATGAGAAGTTTTGCAAGGGCTTGCAAGAAATAAAATGCAAGATCATGCAAGAGGCCAAAATCCTTGTGAGTCCTGCTTAGGCAAGAAGTCTGCTAGATAACTTACAAAATTCTGCAAGACCTTGCAAGGAAATTCTGCATTTCCCAACATGAGGATTCTACACAAGCATCTGATAAAATGGTTCTTTTTTGTCTGCCATCAAAATAAAACCCTTCTTCTGATGTAGTACCTCCACAAGAAACTGCAAAACATGTACCAAGATTCCCAGTTAAGGTCATATCCAATAGCAGACAAGGCCTACAAGTTAATGTACCTGACAAACATTGTCCTCTAACAGGGACAGCATCTTCCCAGGGGTTAGTGTATGAGCTTTTGCTATTCTGGGAACCTGTGAAGAAAATAGCTATAAATAATACACTTGACATTTAAATGATATATACCTACAAATAGTTTACAATCTGACAGCAACTGTACATATTTACAGTTTTTGAAGGAATTAATCACCTTTTTAATACATTCTGTGTTAGTGTATATATATGGACAATCATGTACAGGTGTTTTACACAGTAAGTTAGACACACGTACATGCCCATACACACAACATCGCATACGAAGAGAAGGGAGAGAAAATTTTCTGTGTTGTATGATGAACTTACGTAGACGCATTTGAATTTGGGAGCGTCTCATCTTTTCAGAGCTTCTGATAAGAGACATAACCAGCATACTTCCAATACTTGTTTCATATTCTAATATTTGAGTTTCAATTTCGGGAATGATTGTACCTCTTATAAGATACGATACATGCACTGCATTTTAAAAACCATTATAGGCAAAATTACTGTGTTTGACTTTGGGGAAAGTTTCACTCTTTGTCAGCGTTTTTGACAGGACAAACACACTACATTTTATACCATTTTATCCTAAATCTTTGCATTTTAATTTCGGGAACGTTTCTGCTCATCGTGCATGTTTCCGTCGATATATAACTTTATTTTCAATACCCTTGTATGTTAAATCATTGCGTTTATACTTTGGGAACGTTTCTGCTCATTTCAAGCGTTTCTAACAAGACTATACACAGCATTTCACTACAATTATATCATGCTGAAGCATTGTGTTTTAATTTTCGGGAACGTTTCTGCTCTTCGTAAGCATTTCTGACAAAACACATGCACTACATTTTCAATGCCTTACTTTATATCATTGTGTTTGAATTTTTGGAGCGTTGCTGCTCTTTGTAAGCGTTTGTGACAACATATATACACTGCATTAGCAAAGCATTATATGTTCAATCATTGTGTTTGAATTTTTAGGACGTTTCTACTTGTTATCAACGTTTCTGACAAGTTATGTACACTGCATTTTAAAGACCCTTATATGGTTTGAAATTCAGTCGCGTTAATTGCTACTCGTTTTCAACGTTTCTGGCATGATTATAATGTCCACCGAATCTTCAATACACTTATATTATATGCTAAATGATTGTGGTTATAATAATTTTATCGGAAGCATTTCTGCTCTCCGTAAGCGATTCTGACGCCGTATTAACACTGCATTTTCAAGGCCATTATATGCTAACTATTGTGTTTGAATTTCGGGAGCGTTCCTGCTCTATGTTAGCGTTTGTGACAACATACATAAACTGCATTTTCAATACTTTTATAGGCTAAATTAATGTGTTTAGAATTCGGGCACGTTTCTGCTCATTTTGAACCTTTCGGAAAGCTTCTACTAGTTGTAAGCATTTCTGATAGGACATATAAACTGCATTTCGAATGCATGCGTTTTTATGCTATGTCATTGTACTTACATTTCATGAAGGTTTCTGCTCATTGTGAGCGTTTCTGGCGACTGCATTTTCAATAATTACATAGGCTAAACCATTGTATTTGAAAATTGGGAGCATTTCTGCTATTTGTAAGCGTTCATGACAAGACACATGCATGCTGCATTTTCAAAAGTTTTTTATGCAAATTCATTGTGTTCAAAATTTGGGAGCATTTCTGCTCTTAGTAAGCATTACTGACAATATATTTATACACCGTCTTTTATATGCGAAATCATTGAGCTTGAACTTCAGAAAGTTTGTAGTCTTCGTGACCGTTTATGCAAGATATATGCACAGCATTTTCAATTTCTTTATGTGCTAAACGATTGTTTTTGAATTTCGAAAGCATTCTGCTCTTTGTAATCATTTATAACATTCAAGGTACATGCACTGCATTTTCAATTTCTTTAATTGCAAATTCGCTATAATGTTGGAATTTGGAGATCGTTTCTGACAAGATATATACACTGCATTTTTAATGCCATTATATGCTAAATCATAGTGTTTGAAGTTCGGGAGCGTTTTTGCTCTTTGTAAGCGTTTCTGACCAGATATATCCACTGCACTTTCAGTAGCTTTGTATCCTAAATCGTTGTGTTTGAATTTTGGGAACAGTTTAGCTCTTAGAAATTAGTAATCTTTTTCGACTAGATACTTGTACAGTAACTACATTTTCACTATACCATTAGAGCCAACATGATTTCAGGAGCGTTTCTGCACTTTGTGAACATTTTTGACAAGATGCATGAAGTGCATTTTCAATTATTCAACTGAATATTTATACATTAGTTTATACTAAAACATTGTGTTTGAATTTTAGGGGCGTTTCAGCTCGTTGTGAGCGTTTCTGATGAGGATATACACTGCATTTTCTATGCCAGGTTATGCTAAGTCATCGTTTTTTGAATTTTGAGCACGTTTTTATTCTCTGTAATTACGTAAGCGTTTCTGACAAGATATACACACCGTATTTTCAGTATCTTTATATCTTATGTCATTGTGTTTGAATTTTTGAAAAGTTTCTGATCTTTGTAACGTTTCTGACAAGAGATATATCCTACATTTTCAATACTTTTATATGCCAAATCATTGTGTTTAAAATTCGGGCACGTTTCTGCTCCTTTTGAAAATTTCTGACAAGACGTACACACTGCATTTTCAATACCTTGATATAAATCATTTTTTGGGTGAGTTGCTGCTCTTTGTGAGCGTTTTTGTTCATACATATACAGCATTTTCAATACCATTATACATTATACCATTGTGCCTGAATTTTGGAAGCGTTTCAGCTCATTGTGAGCGCTTCTGACAAGATATACAAGGTATAACCACTGCATTTTCAATTGTATTGTAATTATGCTGATCATTGTTTGAATTTTGGGAGCGTATCTCGGCTGTATCTGTCGGTCAGTTAGTAATAATGCATATGCAAAATCATAGTGTTAGAATTTTGGGACTCTGTGTAAGTGTTTCTGATCATGACCAAACACATGCACTACATCTCCAATGCCTTTGTATGTGTTTGATTTTCGGGAGAATTCAGGTAACGGTGGCAGATGCCATTGGGTAAATACTATTCAAAGTATGCGCAAATTGCAGAGATGACTGTATACTTAAGGTTATGGGATACTGGCCCGCTTTGATTTAATTTGTAGTGAATGCACAATGAATATCTTTGCAACTATAGGCCCTACAGCCACGATCTTTTCAGCATTTATTCATGGCCACTAGTTGTGTACTCAGTACAGAAAGCTTGTCTGTGGGCCCCTCCCTTGTTTAGATAGCGGTAATGGAGGGTTCAGCTGCTCACAATAATTTTTCTCGCCAAAAATCGCTGGAGCCACTGCTGTTACTAGGCCACTACAGCTCTCTAAGGCTTCCTCACTATATTTATGAGGGACTGACGAAGGCTTTTTTTGTAGTTTCTCTCTGATACAGGAGATACAGCCTCTTAAACCTAAGAAGGTGTGGTCCAGAGCGCTCAGAGCCATACCTATTCACTTGCCATTCTGTTGGTGTAAATAATTGCTTCAAAAGCCTTCGTCAGTCCCTCATAAATATAGTGAGGAAGCCTTAGAGAGCTGTAGTGGCCTAGTAACAGCAGCGGCTTCAGCGATTTTTGGCGAGAAAAATTATTGCGAGCAGCTGAACCCTCCATTAGCGCTATCTAAACAAGGGAGGGGCCCACAGACAAGCTTTCTGTACTGAGTACACAACTAGTAGCCATGAATAAATGCTGAAAAGATCGTGGCTGTAGGGCCTATAGTTGCAAAGATATTCATTGTTCACTCACTACTTATTAAATCAAAGCGGGCCAGTATCCCGTAACCTTAATTGCTCACCTCGAGACACAGCCTCAGGGCATTTGATGAGAGGCGGAGAGCTTCTCTGGACTCCAGTAGTCTCCAGTCTCTGTGCTCTCCCGGCTGGCTCGGCGTTATGCCTCTCTGGAGCACGGGCACTCTCCTGCGTCTGACGCCGTCTTCCGGCCCTGCCGCAGTTCGGCAAATTGTGCTGTCAACAGCTCGATATTTCTCTCCCATTTGTCGCGGGCCGGGTTCTTCGCAAAACTCAACTTCAGTATAATAATTATAGAACTCAACTCCAGTATCCAGTGTAGCACGTATACACATCACATCACTCACATGCACAAAATGCAACGGACTATTTATACAGTTTTCCAAACAATGGTGTCTCTGGGTACAAGTCTGACACTAATATTTTGTAACAATTACAACAATGGCTATCTTTGTTCTATGACTAACATGTGATAGCTGGTAGGTCTGTTACTTTGTAAGCGTTTGTGACAAAATAGATACTGTAACATTTGTACTGCATTTACAATAACACCAATATTATGCTCAGTCGCTGTGCTTGAATTTCGGGGACGCGTTTGTGCTCGTTGTGAACGTTTCTGACAAATTGTATACACTGCATTTTGTGACCTTTATAATTATTGTTAGTATAATTTCGGGAATGTTTCTGGTCATTGTAAGCGTTTTCGACAACATAGACACTCGTCTACATTTTCAATATCTTTATATGCTTAATCATTGTGTTTAAATTAGGGGAGATATTCTACCCATTGTTAGTCTTGAGTTTTAGTATTAAGACCGTGTTTCTCGACTTGAAGTAGCAGAATGAATGCTAGGGTGGTTCCAAAACTAATGCTATAGCAACACCTGTACGGCAAGTATACATTAGAACCACAAAAGAATGCGTACAGTGCATTTACATGTTAACTAAGGTGTTTCAAACTAAAGATACAAAAGGACTAAGCCGGGTGGCAAGTAAATAAATGGTGCAAACTAACATTTGTCAATATCACTAATGGTGCCAACAAGTGTTTTGCTGAACTTTGTCCCATTTGTTATTCCAAGCAGGAAGCGTTCCATAAAAGAAAGTGTGTGCATACATGGTGTGGGATAGGCAATGTCGAAAACATAATACACTGCTATAAGGGCAACAATGGCCTTGTATATACAGCGAAGGCAACTCAGCCAACAGTTCTTTCTCCGCGACAAGGAAGAACTGCATGTCCATGCACTGCCAAACTGAATCAGGTACGGTGTTGAAATGCCACCTGATATCTTGGCATCGAGATCTTCACTATCCTGGTTAAAGGAGAATTAAAAGCAACAAATTGTTATCCAGGGCAACTGGAGTCAATATATAAGGCAGCTGATGAATGTCTTGCAAGGTTCTTGCACCAGATCTTGCAGGATTTTTCTATGAGTCACGCAAATTTTAACACAAGATTCTAACACCTTGCAAGATTTTTGTTGCATGATGAGAAGTTTTGCAAGGGCTTGCAAGAAATAAAATGCAAGATCATGCAAGAAGTGGCCAAAATTTTTGTGAGTCCTGCAAGAAGTCTGCTAGATAACTTACAAAATTCTGCAAGAAAGCTATGTTAGAACATTGCAAGACCTTGCAAGGAAACTCTGCATTTCACAACATGAGGATTCTACACAAGCACCTGATAGAATGGTTCTTTTTTGTCTGCCATCAAAATGAAACCCTTCTTCTGATGTAGTACCTCCACAAGAAACTGCAAAACATGTAGCTACCAAGATTCCCAGTTAAGGTCATATCCAATAGCAGACAAGGCCTACAAGTTAATGTACCTGACAAACATTGTCCTTGAACAGGGACAGCATCTTCCCAGTTGTTTTTAAAATTCGGGCACGTTTCTGCTCCTTTTGAAAATTTCTGACTGACATATATACTGCATTTTCAATACCTTGATATATAGATAATTTTTTGGGTGAGTTGCTGCTCTTTGTGAGCGTTTGTGTTCATACATATACAGCATTTTCAATACCATTATACAAACGCATAAACTAAGGCACCAGACTACACACTGGAATTTATCCTTAGCAGTAACTTGCACTCATACTGAACACTCCCTTCAGCACACCATAATTACCATGTTCATCAGCATCATTGTCCACCGCAATCCCACCAGCCATATTCACAATATTATAGGATATACGTAGTTCACAACCGACACTACATGTACAGCATATCCTACACTGCTACATGCATTATATATCTACATAGTGCTCCCTGCCTCACAGAAAACTACTGTCACCATTAGCCAGACCCATGAGTCACACAACTGCATAGAAACAATTAAAAATTATCTATTAGCAAATACATTGACTCCTCCATACAGTAGAGAATATGACACTTCTCACTTGATATGCTACAAACCTACAAATGCACAGTCACTCTAAGAGCGCAGCTAAATGAAGACCTGCACGGAAAACTGCATGATGTGTGTGGCATGGAGGGGATGGTGGCGTGTGTTATTGGAATGGTAATCCGTGAAAGTTCTGTGGTACCTTGTTCGGTTACTTTACGTTTTCATTTCTACCTGCTCTTTCATTTTTGAATACTTTTTTTTTTTAAATCTATGCTCATTTCTGTGTAGTATATTGCGATCCAGTGATGTTGAACACATTTTCTGTGTCTCTATTCGATAGTTTATGAAGGAGTCGAGCTCTGTGGACACCCCTCTAAATACATTGGCCATGCTGCAGACCAAGCAAAAGGCTTCACAGGCGGCCTACATAGTCCTCAGCGGAGGGTCTCAGTCCATGCTTGCGTAAGTGGCTACAGTAGCACTAGTAAACTGGTAATGTAAGACATACTTCTTGCATAACGATAAGTTCCACAAACTAGTAGATCTTACTGGTCGGGCACACACTTTCTACACACCCAGCTAACAAAAATGAAACATGGTAATCTGCAGCATTAAAATATTCCTATATATATACCTCATTGTCATGATATTATTTTAGCATTGATAAAATTAGTGTATTTCTTTCCTTTAGGCCAGATATAGCAAAGAAAAAGTAAGCAAGTGCAATGGCAAAATTATTAGGAAACTGAACTGGCAATTGTTGTAATGTCTTCTGTGCACATCATTACATGTATATACATGGTTGTCACTGAGTGTACAATTCTCTCTTTTATTATAATGATCACAAATATTATTATGGACTGTGGTAGTAATTATTTAGTGTGTGAGTGTGTGCTAAGTATGCTTATAACTAGATAGGAAGGTTCCTGTGACCTAGTAGGGAGGTTGAAATTAAGGCTTGTATCATGGTTGGAAAAAAAAAAATTCAGAGTATGAAAAAGTTAATATAAAATGATCAAGCAACGATTGAGTAATCCAATTGGCCTTGGAAGTATAGTCTTACTTCCTCGGGCAATAGACTTTCTGAAGCGTTGTAGAAAATACAGATTTTATGCAAAATTTTATGTTGCGGGGCCTGTGAACGTCCTTTTAACTCTAACCCTGAGCCTAACCCTAACCCCTAACAATACAATGTTGGCAAACCTGGACAGTATAGCTAGATCGTCCCTATTTATACGTACTGCATGACGTCCTACATATGTTGCAGTTAGACAATTTAAGTGATTACGAGTCCGGGTGCTGAACTTCAGTAGGTTGCAGTTAGAGCGTTTCGGCAACTCATTGAGGTTCAGCACCCGAGTTTGGGAGCAAAACATTGCAAACTGTGTGCTGCTTTTTAAGCATGCATGTACATGCTAAACTGGCCAGGGATTCCTCCCAAGGGACTATATATCAGGAAATGAGGCCACATGCCCCGGTTCGGTCTCCCATCAGGAAGGACTCCGGTTATTTGAGGAAGGATCAAGGGAGGAACCCGGACGGATCCTAGGCCGTATCGTCCGAGACCACGGTGGAAGTTTTCCTTCCACTCTTACCAACCTCAACCGGGCTTCCCGAAAGAAGCGACCAGCATTCGACCAGACCTTTTTGCGCACCCCAAAGGGTACTGGGTCTGGCCACCGGCTGACAGCCAATAAATGGCTGCACCAGAGAAGCCAACTCGGCCGTACTCTAGTGTCTTCCTAAACACATTTTGCATGTACTCACAGCGATGAACTCTGCGAGGTGACCGAAGTGCAAGGGTGCAGGGCCGCCTTTTATACTCCCCACTAAGGCAACTTGATTATGGGTTTCGCTTGTACTATACGCTGCGGCATTGCAGCGGCAGCAACTGATTGGTCGGCAGCTGTGTTTCTGAGGATAATAGCTAATAGATAATAGATAATAGCTGACTACGCATTGCATATTGCATATTGACAAACGTGCACGTGGGGGCGGGGCACCTGGAGTGTTTCCGGAAAATCGGTTTGATAATGTAACTCTACACATAACTGGTGGCCTTCACATGCATCCTTCAATGATGCATGAAGAAAAGTTATCTTCTTTGAAACTTCAGTAAACCCTTCAATCAAGAACATACGTAGAAGAGATTTTTTTCTACAGCTTCAGTTTTTTTGCTTCACACGTAGTGCGAACGGCTACGCTTACAGAGCGGTGTCATCACGCACGTGCGTTTTAATACGATCCTCGTGGTGAAAAACAAGGACAAGTTTATGATCTCCCGCCTTCGAGGTTGAGCTAAAGCAAGAGATGGTGAGTTCTAGCTGTAAGAAGTTGAAAAATTATAACTAGGCCTAGGCTTACGCAGAATGCAGTGCATTGTGAGCGAGCAATACTGTCACTGCAATTTTGGTCCGGAAAATTTTGCCACACCCCCCCCCCCCCCCTCCCCCCCCCGACCGAAATTTTCAGTGGAAAATCGGTTCCCCGGACCAATTTTTCGGAAAAAATGGTCCGCCTGTATGGCATGTTATCCATGCCAGTGTTACGTTCCCAGTATTGAGACCAGGACAATTTGCCGCGGCAAACTGGCTCGGCCCACTTTTGCGCTCCACTTAGGTCACCTATAAAATAGAATGGTGGGTGCGGTTAGGAGGGGCTGGGCTAGGTGCAGCTGAGCCGGCCACTTCTTCCCGGAACATTTACCAGGCCGGGACATTTCCTGGCCATTTTGTCCAGGCTGGCGAAACATTCTCTTAGCTGGAACATTTTGCCTGATCTGGCTAGATATAAGACCGTGTATTTACAGTGTCCGTCCTGTTTACTGGTAAACAAGGTAAACACGGTTGTTTAAATTAGATTGCTTCGTCAGTGATTGCAGGGTACTGTTAAAAAGTCAAGAAGGATAAACACTGACATGGGTTAACTTGGGTAAACATGGGTAACGTGGGTCTACATGGGTTAACTTAACGTGGGTATACATGGGTATACCCAACGAGTAGTAGAACCTAACAGTGAGTTTATACACACTACCTTGTGGTCGTGGAACAATCTGCAAATATAGGAGCATGCACTGAATGAGTGGGGAGAGTTGGCACCATTAAAAACTCTTTAACACACCATCCCTGACTCTCAAGGTCAGGCATTCAGACTGGTTCAGATCTTTTTGTTATTGGTGTTGATTAGTTATGTTTTATAGCAGGTTTTCAATTTTCTACCTTTCCTAAGAACGTTTCTTTGTGGGGGGCAGCTTGGTTTGGGGCAGCTCTTACAATTTTTTAATTAAGTTTCATAAGTTTTTAGGCCTTTTCAACTTTTTGTAGGAGGCTCCTGCTGGTCTCAGTAAGACCTTATGGTTAAGCTGGGAAGGTGCGATTTTCTCTGAATGTTTTTTTAACAGAGGGAAGACCTATTTGGTCCCCTTTTTTACCTTTTTTAATTTTTTTTTTTAACTCTTTCATTTTCTGCGGTCACAGGTATGTTCGACAAAATATATAACTACTTTTTAATGAAAGTGTATGTGTTTTTAGTCCATGTATACATGGACTAAAAACACATACACTTTTGAACTCAAAATCTCATTATAATGAGATTTTGAGTTCAAAAGTTTTTGCTGCGAAACAAATTTGTGCCAAATTTTTGTAAGCCTTGGTAGGCGTGTAGCAAATTAATCACGTTCTCAATCCATAGATACGTAGGTATCATTTTGAATTCCCAGACTTTGTTTAGAGGCAATCTGTAATTGTGTATTACTAACCATTGTGATTGAGCATAAAGAAAATCATCCATACCTGTAATTACTTCTACGTCTAGCTGATCATCACTGGACGAGGGACCTGTCTTCTGTGTTCGAGTGTACATCACTTTCGTCTTCACTCTTGCCTTCTACAGACTGCTGTACTGGTACCGGTAAGTTAACACAATCTCGACATTTACATTCAGGACCACAAAGCTTTGATTTCTTACGACAACCACATGCATTAGCCTTGCATCCTTTCTTACAACTACATCACTTTTATTTTCTTTATTTAGTGCCCACATTCACCCCTAGGAGTCTCATACCCAGACCTCCCAAGCCTTCCCGAAATCAATCATTCCCTTGATTTTATCTTAAACCCCAGGGTCTTCCGAATCTAAGGTATAACTACCGTCTTGGTGGAGAACCCATCCACTCTCGTCAGGAGGTGGAAGCTGAGAATACACATCTGATTGAGGTGAGTTCTGCCATAGCCGGCTTGTCCAACAGGATCTGATCCAGTGGCGCCACAGGGCAGTAAAGGAAGGCACTCGTTATTCCTCGCATGTAATTCTGTCCGCCATAGTTTCCCTTATTTTTTGTAGCCAAATTCGATGCCTTCCTGTATGATTAAGTGTAGAATCAATGGAGTTAAACAGGTGCTGTGGTGCTTCGTGACTGTACTGAGAATTAAAAGCGTCGAAACTATCGGCCTACTGTAGACTCGGGTTATCAGGCGCACTTCATTATGTAGCGCACATACGCTATCGGGCGCATGCTTGCTTCTTGTCCCAAAGCCGCAAAAACCTCGTTAAGAGGCGCACGTTCCAATTAAACGTAATATGGGGTGGAGCAACTGCACACAAAATCGAACGGAGCCGGCTAGCAGCTAGCTGAGAGGATAACTTTCTAGGGATCACATTGCAACTGCCCCGTCATCGAGTAGCTAGCTAGCTAAGTCAAAGGCCTATAGAGGGAGCAAACATGTACCAATCCTGATTCGAGTTGACTGAGCACGCTCTTGTCTCAGACCGCTCTCCGCTCATTTTCATCTCCAACCGCTCTCTGTCGAGTTACATCGCGATCCCTTTAACCCCCGTTATGTAGCGCACTACGTTATGTAGCGCATATAATTTTGCTATTGTGCAAGTTCAATCATTTGACAAGAAATTAGCGGGGGTTAAATATAGGGTTCACACAAGGTGTGAATACCCCCCTCCCCTGAACTTTAACTTCCATTATATGTTGAATAATGATTTTTAAAAACCTACCCCCATTCTAAATTATTCTTTTGCCAGCGATGCCAATTACATGATTGTGGCTGAACAACTTACTTTAGGATATTAATAGTATGGTATATGCAAGCGAAATGCTTAAGAATCCAATATAATATCAACAGACTGTTATGCAACAAAGAATGCTAGGGCTTAATGTCATATGAGGACATTTGTGAGAGGTTATGCAGTTTGGCAAAATATGTAGCTGATAGTTTGCCACTGGCAGTTGGTCCCAGCTCCCATATCTTGGCATCCTTTTTCAAGTGCGTATATATATACTATCCCCTACGTTACCCATGCATGTAGTACCAACACTGAGTTCTGTTATTGTCATTTGTATTCCACAGTATACACACTTTCCTAAGTCAAAGGCAAGGATATTGCAATACTGTTAAAGCTGTGTTATAGATCTTGTGAGCTCAGTTTTGTTCATTGCTTGGCAGATATACTGGATGAGGGAGAGGATGTTCTGGTGAACGTCACTATGGTTGACCAGGAGAAGGCAGATAAGAATGTGGAGAATCGTAAAGGAAAGCCTGGGTACGACCCATACGAGGAGGAAGAAGATGAATTTGGAGATGTGAGTAAATATAATATCGAGTACAGCAGTTTTTATCTACTTTGAAACTGCAGACCAGAACAGTAAAACAGTGTTCTGTAAGGTAAAGCCTAGAGGTGACCACGACTTCAAAGCCTAATCAATTATTCGCACATCCACTACTGGATTTGGTGATTTGACGTTACTAGTTGCTAGCAAGGCTTTACGAACCTTCTTACTGACTCACAGCAGGAAGTGTGGCTATATGTATAATCATGCTGAAAAGCCTGAGAGCATGTTTCTAAAATTTAACTAGAAGCCCTTGATATATAGACGCCTCCATATTACGGACATGCAGGGTTAATCCAGATTGTTAACTTCCGTTATGATTACCAATAGGGGACAAAACCATGCCCCCTCCAATTTATTTTTCTCCTAACATTGTTATCTACCTCCCATGGGTAAGTGCATACTCAGTGACTGCAGACTACCTTGCCTCTTGTGATTTGTTTGCCAGATATTCACTTAAAGTTAAAAAATTCATTTAGGTTGAGAGGGAGGCCAGATAGGGTCCTAGGTATAAGCAAACACACTTTGCCTTTCAGAGAAAATTTAGAGAAAGATTATTGAGCTCTTAAGTAGCATGCACAATGGAACTCAAATAGAGGTCCAAAAGTTTTGATTTGAGGATCTTCATCAGTGAAATTACAAAACTGCGCAGGAACTCAAGCTTAAGTACTGGGAATGAAAGATTTGCCTTGCATACTAGAACTAAACAATATAATTCCCAAATGTGAGTCAGTTTTGGAAAGCCCCTATTAGTCAACTTATCAGGTTATCATTTACACCTTGGCAGTGGCATTAAAATTGGCAAAAAATTCCAAATCTACATTGTATGAAGCTTGATCCCCTTGTTATTCTTTTAATACCAACTACTTAATGCCTACATTTCAAACATGGGTGTGTTTTACAGTACATGTTTAACTTAGAGCTAGTGCAATAAGTGTTATGTTCTGTAAGGTAAAGCGGGACAGAATTTAATCCCGGGGGTAATTCCGACACTGGAGTGTAGATCCAGTTTCACAGAAGTTGTGAAGCTAAAAACTGCTATGCTTATAGCTGTCCTATTGACTATACTGAGGCATCAAATTATTGCCTAACTCCACAGTACGCTGTAGATGTAAGTGCAACTGTTGGAATTACCCTGCCGTCGGAAGAGCCCCTCCTTACCTTGTGTCATAAGGTAGTCATAACCTACATGTACATGAAACACACCTACTAAAGAAAGTTACATGTAGCTAAGATAATTATATGTACACAACAAGCCAACCTATCTTGTAAGTGAGTGCATACAGCACGCATCTCTCTATAAAAATGCATTTACATACATGCATACATACATACAGGTAAAGCCACCACCAATACTGAAGAAGTACAATGAGGAGATTGAAGGAGAGAAGAAGGAGTCTTTTTCTTTGGGTATGTACATGTACGTACAAATGCTACTTATATATTACTGGTATACTGTATAGCTGGAAAATTTGGCAATTTGGCAATCGTCGATGGAGCCACCAAGTTTAAATTACTTCTCACCAAATTGACTTCCTCCAATATGTTGTTATGTCACCTTTGAATGCATTGAACTAGCTAATTAGGTATTTTTGAGAGGGAAACTGTACAGACAGGCACTTCCAGCCCTCCTTTAGGCACATCCACTGAAAGATACCTGCTCTGGAAACAGTGCAGTGAAACTTGGAATAACACTCAAGCTATCGATGAATTTCTTGGAACATGGCCGACAACAGCATTCCTTTGTGTAAACTGCTACTGCCTAGGAATCCTCGACGTTACCACTCTAGCTAGCTAGTTGTCTTCTACTGCAGTAGTTCCCCCAGCGAGAGAGTCCACGTAGTCTTGTCTATGGCAGTCTATGCTCAAGCACTCGATAGCTTCTGAACTAATGCACGGTTGACGCAATAAAGTTTGCTTCGCAATCGCAAATCACCAAAATTGAATTTTGCCATTATTTATTTACAGCCAGTATTGGAAATATTTCATCAAATATCACTCCTGTCAATTTTTCTGGCTATACATAAATTATGCATGTACTTACATGTATATAAGTGTATGAGTTGGGCGCATTTTGGGAATTTGTACAATTGTACTGCACATTTTATGATTTCATGGTGAGTTAGGGTCAGGGTTAGACTTAGGGTTAGGGTTGGGGCTAGGGTTAGACCTACCGAGAGGGTTAGTTTGTAGTTTTTTGAATGTGCAATGCAATTTATGGAATGCACAACGCAATTTATACAGATAGTTCCGATTCATAGAAAGAGCCTAACATGTGTATGTATTCCAGCACTGTAGCCATGTCTACACGTATGACTCTTTCACTATACTGTGTAGGAGAAGCTGGGGAATTCGACACTGCAGAGCAGCGAGAAAGAGAGATTGTCAGACAGAAGCTTAGAGCTAGAGGAGTGAGTCGATTTTATTATAGTGGTTGAGGGGGAAGGGAAACATAATATCAGGCAACTTGAGTTTTAAATAGTTACATGCTGAAAAAGGGGTATTGGTAAGGTACATGTACATGTAGAGTAGCCTCGAACTCAGGCCTTCTACGCAGATTTTTTTGCAGCCTTGGCAAAAATCTGCGTGGAAGGCCTGGGTTCGAGGCTACATGTAGAGTGAGCTGGCTCCCATTTGCATGTTACAGGCATCGTCTTCTCACAGTGTTTGAATACCTATAGGGAAGTTGTAGCAGTATATCGAGGTACATGTAATAGTTAGATCATGCCTGAGAGATTTGTTAGCATTACACAAGGTTTATTGAATATCACAGAGTATACTTCCGATAAACCCCTCAGAGGTGTGGTCTAACTAGTTTGTACCATCGTGTTTAGTTTAGTCTAGCTGGCTTCAGTGGTGGTCAGCTCAGCTATTTTGACACTCGGTTTGGCCAAGTGGGGCATCGTACAGTTTTCTTTTTGCTGTCGATAATATTCATCATGCTAACTATAATGCAGCAAATAAAAACAGAATAAGCAAGGAAAGCCGTTTCTTGCTACTGCTACTGTAAGTACATGTACGTATGTGCACCTCAGAGAATTGCATATTGCACTCACTGCATGTGTCTTCAGCTTACTTAGTATCCTGTCGTCATGCACCTACATGTAAGATGACCACACGTACATGTACCTTGGTGCAACTGTGTATTATCTACATACATGTAGCTTTACTTGAATAAATTGAAGGTCCCATAGCAGCCAGTTAAATTTAATTAGAACATTGCTACACATGTCTTCCGTATGTATTTAAAATTATGTGTATTTGTCACAGATCACTGTAGACTCAGCACCATCTCAGCTAGCCTCAGAGTACTACACATCGGAGGAAATCGTATCCTTCAGGAAACCCAGGAAGAAGAGAAGGTGCTAAAAGCTGATGATTTACTGCCGCTTCCTGATGCAAGGGACCGTGGGTCAAGGTGTGTACTCTTGTTTGTGACCTCATTGTGCATCTAATGTGCGAAAGAACTGTTTAAGGCACCAGCCATATTAATGTCAGAGATAATTAACGGGAAACTTTGTAGCTGAAATGAGCGTTCATCATGTCTACCCCTGCTCTGAGATCTAGAAATGCACAGTGGAGAGGCTATTCTGCTGGTGCTTAATTAGGTTTCACTCTTGTTTGTTCTTTCTGGTTGAAGTATCAGTTTGACATTTTAACGTAGATTTAAGCCAAAGTGTTGTAGAATGGTACTATTTAGATATGTAATAATGCTTTCTTGCATGTAACATGTATCTTTTCAGGGACCATGGTAGTAGGAAGCACGAAGATGGGGAAGAGAGTGCAGAAATGGAGGTGGATGTATCGTCACATGGTAAGGGACAACAAAAGTACTGTGTACTGACCGTATTTCCACGATCAGACACCATGCCTGATTAGTTACTGCCCTCAAGTTGTAGCTGCACTTGAAGCTACATGTAGAAGTGCTGAAGGAAAGTAGCTGCGGGTAAAATTTAAGTCTTGCAAAAACAAGCAACACAATAGTGTGGCTTTTTCAAGAGTGGAGTTTAATTAATGTAGGAAGTGGCTACCCAAGTTCACCTATGTGCCTGCGGATGTATCAAGGCTGCTCATGGCTCTATATCTTTCCTATAAAACTGGTATCATTGTGCTTTGTGATATAGCTTTTCAGGCACAACCAAGTGTGCTGTTTGTATGTCGCTGTATAGCCAGCATACTGCTCAGTGTAGTAAACACTGTCCTTAGTCATCACCCAAGAATAGTAGCCGCAACGTCTGATCGCAGATAATTATTTTTGGTAGGCTTGCATGTATGTACATAGCTCAAACTGAAGATTGTTTAGTAGTGTGTATAGTCTGCAGAGGAGTGCTGTTCGTGGATCTCTGGAACAATCTGTATTGTTTTATTTTAGTGTTCCAGTTTTGAATGCCAGAAGAAGGTCCAGATTGATGGATTTTAGTTGAATTGAATATTGTTCCAGAGAATGACGAATAACTCTCCTGCCTATTTAGGAATAAATCCCACCATAACCATGGCTCTACACTGTACAACTGTGTATGTGCATAGCTACGTACATATATAGCCTAAATTTCAGGTCTGCGACTTTTTTTGGTTACACGAAAGTTGTCACAGGGCCTGGGGTCTAAAGTTACGCGCACGAGGCCAAGAGTGGAGAGGTAGTAGAACGGTAATTATGAGAGTGGACAAATACAGTTGTAATTCTCAGACAACAAAGGGGAAGGTAGCGAATCTACACTTCTTGCAGCTTTAATTATTTTCTTCACAGCCCGTTTTTATCATAGACTTACCGCTGAAACAAGTCTCTGATACAATGGCAGCCGTCTTTCAAAGCAGATAATAACATAAGTTGATCACGTAACTTTTAAGATGCCAGACCCTGTGACTTTCTTATGTATCTGAAAAAGTCGCAGTCCTGGGAACGAGGCTGCAGGATTATTGCAAACAACAAACCCTGGAGGGAGAGACCTTTAAGGGCCACACTGTTTAATTTTTATTATACGTATCACTCTACACAAGTACGTGTCTCTTGTTTCCAGACTCCACGATTGATGATCTAAAGGATGAAGTGGATAGTAAGGTGGACAGTGCTTTACAGCGGTGAGTATTTAGATGTCCTTTTTGATACACATGTACATCATTGTGTATGTATGGTTCAAGGGACGTGTAGCTTGTTTTGCAGCCATGAAAGAAAGCAGTCGAAGCGCCTCGAGTCGGTGTATGTGGTATGATGTGCGCAACTAAATTATTGTACTATGCAGCTTTCTCATTTGAAGTGACTGTGGATACTTAAATGTTGTGATTTTCTGAGCTTCTCTTCTTTTGCTCTCTTTTGACTACTCGTCACGTGCAGTTCTGGTAACATCATGTTGCTTCATTCACATTACATGTGACTTCAGCAATAGCAGACATACCAAATGTGATGTTTGCTCCCAGGTTTTCCTCATGCTTTTTACCTCAACCGGTTTTGTTTGTTTGTCATTATCGTCATTGTCTGTCATAGTGTTTTTTGGAAAATATTTTTAAATGGGCGATTTAGAGGCCATAACTATGTCAAAGCAGGAGGTAACAATTTAAAAAAAGAAATTGTCGTGTGTGTGTACATGTACCTGATTGTGACTAAAGTGGTTCTAGTCTCCGCATGTCCAACCCTTTCTTATTCAATGTGCGGCCTCTTGCTTGACACGTGTTTAATCATATTGGAGTATACGTAGAAAAGCATCCATTTCATTAGTACTGCGATCAGTCCCACCCATACCTTGGATACGGCCATACATGAGCACGGTATATATACATATCTTTCATGCTGTTAGGTCCAGTCTTTAGAGTCCAGTAGTGCAGGATATGTCTCTGCTTGAGACTTTAGTTTCTACAGCTGTGAAAAGAGCTGTGTGGGAAGGCCTGCATAACCAATCCCTTTCTTAAATTTACATTAGGACGAGGCGTTTGTTGAGCCGAGGAAAGGCAGGTGTCTCAGGTGCAGCCAAAGTAGCCACTATGCTGGAGAGCGTTCCTGAGGTCAAAGAAGAGCCCTTAGATGAGATTTCAGGTACATATACATGTACGTATGTACTTCTACATGTACATCAGTGGAGGTTGGAAGTGATCACGTGCACGTCAATAATGCATGATGTTATGTATAGCTAATAGTGTTCCATTAAGAAGGACACGGAAGGTATATTGACTTCTGGCTTAAACAACATTTGACATGTATATCTCTACAGCTTTTGTGGGGATGCCCCCTCAAAAACCTTGGCTTGCAAGTCAGTCAGCTTGCAAAATGTTTTGTAAAGCTACAGTAATTAAGGTGTTTTTACCACTCAAATTCTACTTTAAAACCTGCTAATCTTACACACAATCACTCGAGGAGCGGCTATTATTGCTCTCCTCTGCCTGAAACTACTTCATTACATCATCAGACAACATGACTAATTGAATTCCACTGTATTGCACGTGATTGCTTCCAACTTCCTCTGCTTCTACGGGTACAGTGCAACATTTTTTTGTCTTTCATTTTTACTTAAACGACCTCTTGCACATGGAATTGTGTTTCTACATTCCCAACCTATGCATCATGATGTACTAATTAAATTGTGCCACATGACAGATAGTAGTATTAGCTGTAACAGTTATGTTTGAGCCCTTGCACCATTTCCCTGCTAGCATCTAGCCATAGGGCACACTTTACTGGACGTCGTTGCTGAGGTACATGTGTTTATATATTGAGGTACAGATAGTACTGAACCATAACAGTGTACCTGCTCTGGAAACAGTGCAGTGAAACTTGGAGGAATAACACTCAAGCTATCGATGAATTTCTTGGAACATGGCCGACAACAGCATTCCTTTGTGTAAACTGCTACTGCCTAGGAATCCTCAACGTTGCCACTCTAGCTAGCTAGCTGTCTTCTACTGCAGTAGTTCCTCCAACGAGAGAGTTTACGTAGTCTTGTCTATGGCAGACTATGCTCAAGCACTCGATAGCTTCTGAACTAATGCATGAGTTGGGCGCATTTTGGGAATTTGTACAATTGTACTGCACATTTTATGATTTCATGGTGAGTTAGGGTCAGGGTTAGACTTAGGGTTAGGGTTGGGGCTAGGGTTAGACCTACGGAGAGGGTTAGTTTGTAGTTTTTTTGAATGTGCAATGCAATTTATGGAATGCACAACGCAATTTATACAGATAGTTCCGATTCATAGAATGAGCCAAGCATATGCGTGTATTCCAGCACTGTAGCCATGTCTACACGTATGACTCTTTCACTATACTGTGTAGGAGAAGCTGGGGAATTCGACACTGCAGAGCAGCGAGAAAGAGAGATTGTCAGGCAGAAGCTTAGAGCTAGAGGAGTGAGTCGATTTTATTATAGTGGTTGAGGGGGAAGGGAAACATAATATCAGGCAACTTGAGTTTTAAATAGCTACATGCTGAAAAAGGGGTATTGGTAGAGTGAGCTGGCTCCCATTTGCATGTTAACAGGCATCATCTTCTCACAGTGTTTGAATACCTATAGTGAAGCTGTAGCAGTATGTCAAGGTACATATCATGGAGTACGGTAGTACTCCATATGTAGGGATGGCACGGAAAAAAAATGGCGGCCCCATATAACGCGTACAAAATGATACGTTCAGAACTCGCTTCTGATTATAGTCATAGGCTTTTATGAACCACAACATGACATCTCGAGTGTTTTAATCAGCAACAAGACTATTAGCGTTGCAAGAAACCTTCGCTGGAGTACCACACCGGCTGATTCGACACACTTGGGGGTGGGGCGTAATAGTACATCTTCTTTCTTGTTTCTTCTTTCTTCAGCCAGGCTAGCACAATAATGGCTGAAGCGATCACAATGATTCAAGCGCGAACAAGCTGGATATTCTCTGGGGTATTGCACTCGCAGCATAGCGTTTTCAAAGAAATCGAATAGGTTCAGCAGTGATTCACGAGTATTCTCGAGCGGACCCTTGTCGTTCGACGCCATTTAATGACAAGGATTACGCATGCGCAGACTTTATCTATTTAACGCCTACCCATGATCGTGCAGGCTGCTCGAGTGAACGCTGGTCGTCCTACGCCATTTTGGCTAACAATATTCATAACATTAACGTAAACCAGTCCAGTCCAGTCCAGTCCAGACCAGTCGAGACCAGTGCAGACCAGTTCAGACCAGTCCTGTCCGGTTTAGTCCAGAATTTCTGCTTGATTGCAGTATAAATTTTCGCACACCGGATGTAGTTTTTTTATTGTTCTCGAGTCGAGTTTCTCTTCGTTGAGCTGTTTTATTGAAGTTAAAGCCAGTATCTCGTATTTAAGTTTTCGGATTCTACGCCTAGTTGTTTCTGTTATTCATCTTGGAAATACAAGGTACTGTGTATGCAGTAGTGTAAGTGAGGGGTGTTCGTAGGGTGGGGTTGTCTGGTCACGTGGCAAATTTACCTCGTTCTCTGGGCCTTTCCGTCTACCTTTGTGATGTATCATGAGCTACTGTTGTTGACCTGCTTGCAAGCAGAAAGCCTTGGAATTGAGGCTAATTCATCGCCTGTCCAGACAACTGCTACTGTGCGCTCACTTACAATATACATAATTTTTGGAAGAAAACAGCCCAAAAGAGACAATGGCAGCTTCTCGGGTAGCCTCGCGTAGTAGTTACAGCATTCACTGTGATAAGACGACAGCCGCTTTCCTTTCCCACACTGGATGTATTCCCAGAATAAGCAACGGTACATTCAAAACCAGGAAAGTCTGACGGACTTTCGATGACCGAGTCTGTGTACACTGAGCCTACATATATATATGCATGAGTGGAAGTGCAGGCTACTAGAAGGAAACATGGCAGTACATATGACCTGCTGAGAGAGCTTGTATTGTCCTATATAGCTTGGCCCATAGTGTGTGTGAAACTGCTACATCAATATTATTTGTGGCTTAGTGTATAGGAGCCTGCTGGAACAAGATAATCAAGATTATGACTTGTAGTACATGCTTCCTGTTTTATGGCTTTCTTAATAAGACTCATGACATCTGTTTGACCACTAATTGCAGTACATTGTGATCTGTATACTGTGGTGTACATGTATATGCCAGATGTATATGTATGTACCCCTGCATAGTGCTTACATCTTCCCACGCACCGTGATATAAATATGCAATAACATAAACGGAAGTCTGAGCATTTTCATTTTCCCTTCCACTACAGTCCAGCCCAGTGTGAGCCAGGCCAGTAGACTGTGGACTAATCCATTGCTGCAATTACAAGGTACTGTGTAGGCAATATGCATAATTTGCGAGAAAAAGTCCCAAAATACCGCACAGTACATTAAAAGCAGGGAAACTGTAAAATCAGCCTCCCATGCCAGCTATAGGGCCAACCCAGATAGCAGTTTCCCGGGCAGCCTCCCGTGCTAGTTATAGCACTAACCATGATAAGAAGGCAGCCTCCCGTGCATAATTTCCTCATGCCTAACTTGCTGTAGCTAGTAATAGAAGTGTATCAGAGGAGGTTGGAAGCGATCACGTGTACGTCAATAAACGCATGATGTCACGTATAGCTAATAGCATTCCATCGAGAAGAATACGGAAGGTATGCAGAGGTTTACGTTATCTGGCCTACTGAACGTTTTGTAGCTTCACAATCTTCGAGGGGACAGGTGGGGACGCTGCCTCAAAAACCTTGGCTTGCAAGTATGGAGCTGAGCTGCAGAAGATTGGGCTTGAATGCATCGAATTTTCAGTGAGGTTGCAAAGATTTCGCAAACCTACGGTATGGTAGCGGTTTTACCACTCAGATTCTAGCTAAAATTACACAAGATCACTCATGGAGCGGCTAATATTGTTCCTCTCTGCTCGAGCCGTTTTCTTTACATCATCAGCCGACACAGCTAATTGCATTCCACTAGTAGCACACAAGTGTATATACAAGCTGTGGCTGCTTCTGTTCTATATATGGCTTTCTTAATGAGATTCATGCGCACCAGCTGTCATATTTTGACCACTAATTGTACATGTAGTACACTGAGCGGTGTACATGTATATATAGATATATATACATATATATACATGTACAGCTACGGAATACCATGAACAGAGGTCTGAACATTTTTATTTTCCCTTCCACTACAGTCCAGCCCAGGCCAGTAGACTGTGGACTAGTCCACTGCTGCAATTACAAGGTACTGTGTAAGCAATATGCATAATTTGAGGAAAAAAAAGACCCAAAATAAAGCACGGTACATTCAAAACAGGGAAAATGCAAAATTAGCCTCCCGTGCCAGATATAGGGCCGGCCCAGATAAGAAAAGGGCAGTCTCCCGGGCAGCCTCCCGTGCTAGTTACAGCACTAACCCAGAGAAGAAGAAGGCAGCCTCCCGTGCTAGTTACAGAACTGACCCTGACAAGAAAAAGGCAGCTTCCCGGGCAGCCTCCCGTGCTAGTTACAGCACTAACCCAGAGAAGAAGAAGGCCGCCTCCCGTGCTAGTTACAGAACTGACCCTGATAAGAAGAAGACAGCTTCCCGGGCAGCCTCCCGTGCTAGTTACAGGGCTGACCCCGATAAGAAAAGGGCAGCAGTTCGCATGTATTATGCCAGGACTGCTGCAGCCAAGCTCAAGTGGGCCAAAAAGTACTATCAGAAGCACAGGGGGAGAATATGTGCTTCCAAACGAGGCAGGTATGCATTGGCAGAGCCTAAGCCTGTCGCAAAGGAGTTTTATGCGAAAGAGCTTCAGCAACTTTTGTTGAAAGATGATGAAGCTAGGGTCCAGCTTGTGAAAGCCTATAAGAGGCAGTACAAGAGTGCAGCAAAGCGACTGCCTCCAGTGATGATCAAAGCTGTCTGTAGAATAGCAGCTAAAAGACTGCTAAACAAAGTCTTGCAGGTACGCAAGGAGCACGCTGGTGCTTTGCTCAAGACTGCAAGAGTAGTCACTAGCCTCAACATCAAAGGTCGAGATGATTTCGGGGAAGGGTGTCATACTGCTTCCTCGGAACCATTCTACTATGATGCAGCCTATCAGCCTGTGCAGAGAGCCTGTGTCATTCCCATTAATGAGAATGGCAGATGTGTGGTTGCTAATGAAATTAGCAGCTCAGGAAATGACAGTAGCAAGACGAAAGGGAAGCAGCCTCTGAAATGGTGCTGTAGTAGTGAGTGTAAAACACTCACTGAAGCAGAAGTAGCTGCCGTGGTTAATCTCAAACAGGCATTTGAGAAACCCATGGAAGAATTGCGAACTGCCTTGTATGCATGCGATAGTGGGTGTCCTAATGGACACTACACCAAAGCTGTTGTTAGGGAACACGCAGGCAGTATCGATGTTGACTTGCAAGGTCACACTCTGCCTTGTTTCAATGATGGGGGATGCTGTAGTCAGCTTCGCATACTGAGAGCAGCATCCACTCATTACAGTGTGTTGAGAACGCTCTTGAATCACGTATACAGTGCAATTACGAGCCACTTGGGTGTTCTTAACATAGACAAGGCTCTGAGCACTGGTGACTTGCACTTCCTAAAGGAGATCACCAAGGTGCCTGATTTCGCAGTGTTGCTCACAAATGATCTTGACTGTAGCTATGAGCAGCACATTGATGCTGCTGTTGCTGACTCAGTCCTCAAGAGTGTAGAATCTCGGTTGCTGATTGCACATGCACAGGTCATAAGTGACCTAGAGAAAGAAATTGATGATGATCCAGAGCATGCATGCTGTAGCTGCGAACGCCTGCATCAGAGAAAGTCTGTAACGAAAGTGAAACTCTCTGACAACCTTGGTTCCAAGGTTTGGCCTGCTCTGAAAGCCTTCATAGTAGAGCAAAACCCAGATGCCAATGAGCAAGTGCTTTACATGTGTAATTACTGTAAGGCACTCGTCAAGAAAGACGAAATGCCACCGCGTTGTGTCCTCAATGGATTGCAAACAATTTCAATGCCGCCTGAACTGGCGAAATTGGACTGTTTGAGTAGGCAGCTGATACAACGTGCCAAGTGCTACCAAACGGTAGTCAGGCTCGGCACGTACACTGCCAAAGTACCTGTGTACAATTCACTGAAAGCGTGTAAAGGTACCATGTTCTTTCTCCCTCTGCCATTCAATAAGACTCTCAAGACTCTGGAGGAGGTAGAGCATCCCAGCACTGCCTTGCCAGAGCCTGAGCTGTACATAATAGTGAATGGTAGGCCAACAAAGGGGGAAGTTGTGTGGCGTAGCCTAGTGAACGTTGACCTCGTCAAGACTGCCACAAAAACACTAAAAGAAATCAATTGGCTCTACAAGGATGTGAATGTTGAGTCTGTTGACGAGGCAGTTAAACGGGTAGTGGAAGTTACCAATAGTGCTAGCAGTACGATGCTACAGAAAGCTAGCACAGATGACATTGCTGGCTTTCAAGCCTACACAATCAGAAGCTTAGACAATAAGCTCTCCAGTGACTCTGACATAGAGCAGTACAAAGTTCTAAACATCAAGGAAGATCCCTTGGGCAATCGCGAGAACTTCCTTGATGTTATGTGCTTTCCGGTGCTCTTTCCCACTGGACAGTTTGGTGAGCATCACCCTCGTCAGGTGAAGCTTTCTCACAGTGAGTATGTGAAGTCGCGGCTACTCAATAAAGACTCACGCTACAGAAAAGACCCCCAGTACGTCTTTTTCCTACTGTGGCAGAAAGAAATGCGTGAGATCTCTGCAGGTGTGTACAACCTGCTGAAATCTACCAGAAGACAGCCCATGTCTGTCAGTGCACTGTTGCACGGGGTGGCGACTCGCGACGAACACCTCGAGGCCAATTTGTGCACGATGCTTCAGTCCGTGCGTGGTACGAAGCAATACTGGTTTGCGAAACAGAGCGAGCTGCGGTGCATGATTCGTGCATCGGGGCCGCCCACTCTGTTTCTTACCTTCAGCTGTGCTGAATACGAGTCTGCAGACATCGACAGGTATCTCAGAAAAGTCAACGACGTTTCTCCGTCCTACAGCATAGGAAAGCTTTGCACTGACGACCCGGTATCAGTGTCCAGGAAGTTTTCGCTGAAATTCCATGCATTCTTTCGCACAGTCCTACTGAAAGGTGCAGTGCTCGGCGAGATCGAGCACTATTACTGGAAAAAGGAGTATCAGGCTCGCGGTGCTCCTCATTACCACGTGCTCTTGTGGATACAGGATGCTCCAGTCATCGGTCACGATGATCCCGAACGGGTACTAGCTTGGCTGCAAGAGAGGATCACTTGTCACATACCTGACAAGGAAACTGATCCCGACTTGCACAGACTGGTCACTAGGTACCAGATGCACAAATGCAGTGCATATTGCAAACGAAGACGCAAGTGCGGTAGAACATTCATTACCCGCTGTAGGTTTGGCTTTCCCCGCCAAGCCTGTAAAACTGCTACACTGAACTGCGTGGATGATGCTCTGAAATCGCGCAGGAAAATATACCAGTTGCCTCGAACAGAGTTGGAGGTGAGGGTCAATGACTACAACCCTCTCCTCCTAATGCTGTGGAAGGCCAACGTTGACGTGGCCGAGTCGTCGCTAGCTCTGGCCCACTATGTCAGCGGCTATGTTACTAAAGCTGAAAAGAGTAACTTGCAGGACATCTGGCACGAAGTCAGCGAAAATAAGAGCATTTACAGTCAGCTCTGGAGCTTTGGCGTGCGCAGCTTACGCTCTCGAGAGTGCGGGCTGTACGAGGCCAGCGATCTGCTGCTCGGTGATCACCTCACCGAGAAGTCTGATGCCGTCAAGTGGGTAGATGTCTCCCTGCCTCACAAAAGGAGTCGCAGGTTGAAGGACCACAAGGTCTTGGAAGATGTCGCAAAGCGCGACCCCAACAGTGAAGACATCTTCCAGGACAACCTCTTAGATACTCACTATCCCCGGAGACCGAGCGATCTAGAAGGCCTTTGTCTCTATGACTTTGTAGCCAACTATGATTACTGCGGTAAAGATGGCAATGGAGACAGGAAGTACAGGAAGCTTACAAAGCCTCGACTTCCTAACCACAAACTCTTTGATCCAGAAAGAGAAGACCAGACAGAAGCCTACTACTATTCTCTGATACTCCTCTTTGTTCCATTCAGAGATGAGAGTAGTTTGCTTCTTGAGAATGAAACCACCGAAGAAGCATTCCGGCGCCTGTTACCTGACGACAGTACCTGCTCTGCCTATCACAGCAGACTGCAGAAGATGTTGCAAGCCCGAGCCAACATCAAGCAAATCAATGACGCCAGACAGGCTGATGGTGAAGAACACAAGATCAGCAAACAAGATGATGATCCGCAGCTGTTGGGCGAAGCAAAAACGGCAATGAAGGAGCTGTTTGACATGAACGCCCACCCTGCCGACACTCTGTCCCTAAAACAGAGAATAGCAATGCTCAACGCTGACCAGAGGCGCATCTTTGACAAAGTTAAAGATCACCTCCTCCACCAACAACAGCACGAGGCTGATGAATGTAGCTGTGACTTAAGTCCGCTTCGCATGTTTGTCAGCGGTGTCGGTGGAACGGGTAAGTCGTTCCTCATCGAAACCGTCAAGGTATTAGTTCATGACCTCTGGCCCTCTGACGATTTAACGTGTGCCATTGCAGCACCGACTGGTTTAGCAGCTTTCAATGTTGGTGGTATAACCATTCACAGGCTCTTTCAGTTGCCCATTGAACATGAGGGGAAGACAGCTCAATATTGGGCACTCCCCAAATCTTCACGAAAAGTGATGAAAACCACACTTCGGAGTGTGAAAATCATCATTGTAGATGAAGTTTCCATGGTTTCTAGCCTCAACTTTGCATATATGCACTTGAGACTAGAAGAGCTATTTGGTAGCCAAGACTGGTTTGGCTCTAAAAATATGCTCTTTGTTGGTGATCTACTTCAACTACAGCCTGTCAATGGACTTCCTGTATTTGAAAAGATCACTCAAAAGTCGCTCCAATACAGACTTGGATGCGCAGCGTCTGTCAACATCTGGAAAGATGCTATCGCTTACGACGAACTGACTATCAATGAGCGTCAGAAACAAGACGGTGAATTTTCATCGATGTTGGATTGTGTCAGGTGTGGCCATCCAACTGATGAAACACTTAGCATTCTCCAAAAACGAGTCATTCAGAGATCCGTAGCGGACAAGTTCGTTGAGCTTCAGCAATCTCAACAATCCCCTGTTTGTCTTTTCCCACGAAGAAAAGAATGCGATCATTTTAACAATGAAATGCTCAGTCGTCTCAGTTCACAAGTACATAAATTGTTGTGTACTGATGAAGTTGACGAAACTTACAGTACACGTAAGTGGAGCAGAAAAGCAGCAGAACAGCTTGACAAGCTTAACAAGGACTGTAACTTGACAGCAGGATTAGAAGCCCAGCTATTGCTAGCTGTCGGAGCACGAGTCATGTTGCGCCGCAATATTGACACAAATGCTGGTTTAGTAAACGGTGCCATCGGTACCGTCCTGTCCATTCGAACTGATCACGTCTCTGTTCAGTTTGACCACATAAGTGAGCCTTATGTTGTGGAAAAAGTAAAGAGCAGATTCATGGTCATGAAAAATTTCTATGTGTACAGGAAACAGTTTCCCTTGATTTTGGCCTATGCTGTGACCATTCACAAATGCCAGGGTCTGTCATTGGACTGTGCCATAGTAGACCTCTCTGATAATGTGTTTAGTGCTGGAATGGCCTATGTAGCAATATCGAGAGTTCGAACGCTAGCTGGGGTACACCTGGTTGCATTCGACCCGAACTCCATCATGGTTAGCACTAGCTGTCTCAAAGAAGTGAATCGCTTGAGACAAGTGTATAGACCAGACCTTAAACCATATCCACTGCTGGTTAAACCTACAACCGGTACTAAACGTAAGCTCACTGGAAATACTGCATGCACAGAGCCCGAATCCAAAAAAACACGCCTTTCTAGGAAAAGAAAGCATTCGGGAGAACTCCCATGCAGTTCAAAGCTAGAGGCCAAAAAGCCCAAACAGAGTCCTCCTACCAGCAAGAGCTCTCCGGATGTCAGTGATGGCACTGTCATCTATTGTGGTAGTGAGCACTATACACCCCCTAATGCCATTAATCGACCACTCCCAGATGATCTCTGGCAGAGACAAAAGATTTGTGTTCTGTCCCAGTATAGTGAAATGTCTGTGGTTGACAAAGTTTCATCTCCAGACCGTGTGCGTTCATTGCAGTGCAATGAAATATCTCCACACATACGTGTGAGAGTGCAAGGAGATGGCAATTGTTTGTTTCGTGCTATTTCAAGGCACGTAACAGGAACGGAATCTAACCACTATGCTGTTCGGATAGCAGCTGTAAACTATCTACACCAAAATTCATACTTGATAGAATACATCTTAATTGGGGTTAATGCTCCAGTTGAGCCACACGAACGTAGAGTTTTCTTTAACACCAAGGTGCACGAGTACCTGGAAAACTCACACATGGCAGAGTTTGGTGAATGGGGCACTGATCTTGAGGTGTTCCTGCTTTCCTGCATGCTCGATGTAAACATAGTTGTACGTCAAAACTTTGGACCGGGTCGAGCATGGCAGTGCATAGGACCTAGTGTACACGGCTTAAACGTTGTACACAACTATGCACTGTATTTATACAATACAAGAGCACTGGACCATTATGACTGTGTAATTCCAGTTCTCAATTGAGTTATGTAGCTTGTCTCTGTAATGTATACAAGCTGAGTATGTACAGGCAACCAATTGTGTCCTGTCACTGCCGAAGTCTTGCTCTGGCAAGCATGCAGGGAGTTGTAGCTGATGTGAGTGGGTACAGCAGAGAGATCTCCTCTTGCAAAGAAGAGTGTGATGATGCAATTGATATTCTTTCCAAAAAAAGGGTCATGTTCCAATTGCACTCCATTCCAACAGAGTTGAGATTCTGAGTGCTCTGCAACTGTTTAATGTTTGCATAGAGCTTGTGATGCACCTCAAAAGCAGCTTTGCCTTGAGTTGTGCTCCCAGACACCTCTGCTTTCTGTAACCCACTCACTCCTACTGCCAAGTCAACTCCCGTGTTTCATTAATCATGTGTGTGGTTAATAACAGCCTGCTATATTCAATCATTTGTAGAAGATGTGGCCCATTGAAGACGATGTCAGATGGAAGAGTAAAGTATGTGTTCTAAATATGATTCTCACTCTAATATGTGTGATGCATGCTTCCAGTGTGGGCGTAGCTAAAGACTTAGGATAGCTACAAGAATATGTATTTAAGTTTGCTCTTGTTGCTCACATTTACTGCATGCATAAGACTGCATAATTCATGTAGAAAGTAGGCTTGTTATGCCCAAAACTGCTGCTATATACCATTATCCAGGCGAGAAGGCTCCACCCAATACTATAACATCCAAGAGAGAAGGCTCCACCCAATACTATAACATCCAGGAGAGAAGGCTCCACCCAATACTATAACATCCAGGAGAGAAGGATCCACCATATATACTACAACGTCTAGGCAAGAAGGCCCCGCTCAGTACTATAAAATCCAAGCGAGAAGGCTCCACCCAATACTATAACATCCAAGCGAGAAGGCTCCACCCAATACTATAACATCCAAGCGAGAAGGCTCCACCCAATACTATAACATCCAGGCGAGAAGGCTCCACCATATACTACAACGTCCAGGCGAGAAGTTTCCATCCAATACTATTGCTACCAAACACATGACTTTTACAATGTTTCGTGTCTTCTATTCTTTCTTCCTGTGATTGTTACCTCTGCCTGGCTAACTTTCGAGTTCACTTTCCTGCAAATTATTCACTTTGCAGTCCCCATACCAAACTGATATCCTCTCTTCCCCACCCACCTTGGAATACTCACTCGTTCCTTTCTCTCACTAAATGCTTTGTTCCAGTATGTCAAACTTTGAAACTCCTCTCACTTGGTTTTGTTTTCGCAATACTCTCTCTTATCATAGGTCTAAGTTATTTGCTCATCTCTCTTCCTCTCCTACTTCTCGTCACTTCTGGTCCCTTCTCCAATTCTTTCAAAAAAAAAAACAAATCGAGATTAGCCAAATTCTTCTTCCAAAGCTATCCTTCTCAATGACTCCTTTTGCACCTCTTGTTATTCAGCTTGCCCAATCATTTCCTCTTTTGTTTCTTCCTGTGGTTCTAATGCAATTTCCTCCCACATGCTTAATCTACGCCCTCCTTTATTACCTATCCTCATCAATATCTTATACCGTTTGCTTTTCATTCTGGAGTCTCCGCTCTACTCTCTTTTGCTCATCATTGTTCTCTCTGCTGGATTCATGCTATTCTGGCTGTTATTGTCTGATTTACGCAAGGTGTTTGACTTGTCGCCACCAATCTCTTCATACTCTCTCGTGTACTGGTCTTCCTCCTCTGTTGGGAGCACTCTCTCGTGTACTGGTCTTCCTCCTCTGTTGGGAGCACTCTCTCGTGTACTGGACTTCCTCCTCTGTTGGGAGCATACTTATCTCACCAATGAACTATAACAAGTCGTAATCAACATCCATTCACCACGAAAATCTTAGTACTTCCTTCACATGCTCCTCGGGCCTCTATTCTTGGTTCTCTTCTCTCTATTTATAAATCACTTCATAAATTCAAATTTTCCACTCTTTCCACCCATTGTAAAATTGCAATCTTGTCCTACTCTATTCAATTCTAAATGGCTACATCTTTCCTCCCAAGTCTTTACTCTCTCATCCTCCTCACATGTCTGCATCAATGGTAACTTTGTTATAACTATAAAAATCCATTATACAATTTGTTCATTCTATAATGGCATCTTCCCCATTTTATATAAATAACACCACCATCAAATTCAACATCCCCACCCCCTACGAAGAGACCAGTGCATGTGAATGCATTCTCATATCAATACAATGCTGAACTTCAACCCTACATGTATGGAACCACACTGAGTCAACTCCTACCATCTAATGCTAATACCAAACATTCAGAACCACCCTTCCTTTCTCCCAAAAAAAAAAGTAGAAACAAGTTTTAAATTAACTTTAAAAAAGTAAAAAGCATGTAGGGATGGCACTGTACGGAAATAACAAAAGCAAAAACTTCACAGAAAAATCATTAAAGAACATGTATCACATGGATAGAATCCCCAAAAAGTAGTCAAACAAGGTAGGAATGTTACCACAGAACGTTTATGGATTACTGGATTGCCATCCCTACATCTTGCCAACCACACACACACCACAATCCCCTCCATTCCACACCAAGGTATCCACGCCCAAGTTACATGTATGTGTACTATATAGACACACAAGGTATCTGATCCCACACTGAAATCTAATAGCTATAATAGCTATATATAGTTATATATAATATTCCTTAGCAGCAATTAGCACTGTTCTCTATACTCCCTTCCACAGTAATGGAAGGGCCAAGAACCAGAGTGCACCAACTAAGTGCAGGAAATTGCATGAATTTCATAGAATGAGGTTAAAAAAATGCCCTATACCTAAGCAATGGTGAATTGAAAATCTCACATTCTTATAATAGTAGCTCCTGAAACGCAAGTATCACAAGCATGCATGGATGTATATAATTAGACTACTCTCAGACTGGTTCTCAGCCTTTCAATTGCCGTGCTCATCAGCATGAATAATTGCAGCAAACTACATATACCCCTACAATCACAACAGCCATATTCACATGTACAGGCCCCAAAATATACGTATAAAGCTTATACTCTGGTAAATGCACTAGACTCAGCACTCCCCACCTTACATATATCTACAGCTATTGTCTCCATTAGCCACATTACACAACTGGTCAGCAATTAACACTATGGTTCACCATGACTTGTCTTCAGACTCTCTATGTATAACTGGACAGTTATTATTTTAACACACTTTAAATGTACCCGCAAATTATTAAATTCTATGTAGAGGCCTGGGAACGAGGCTATATCATAAAAACACATTGCAAAGACATGCACTGGAAGCTGCATGGAGGGGATTGTGGTGTGTGTGTGGTTGGCAAGATGTAGGGATGGCAATCCAGTAATCCATGAACGTTCTGTGGTAACATTCCTACCTTGTTTGACTACTTTTTGGGGATTCTATCCATGTGATACATGTTCTTTAATGATTTTTCTGTGAAGTTTTTGCTTTTGTTATTTTATAATGATGATCGTGACCACTGTAATATACCGCTGTATGTAAAATTATATCATCCTCTATAATTCTGTGATTAAATTTGTAATATTATAATAATACATCACGTACCATCCCTGCATATTCAAGTCAGCTATGTACGTATGATCATATGGCATGATGAACTCGCTCACGCTCGCCCCACAATGCTCTGCATTCACCTAGTAGATAATAACTACGTGCGCCCACACAGTTCTGCGTGCTGTGCGTATGCGTACAGGTATTGTATTGTATTGTATTGTATTGTATTGTATGGTATTGTATGGTATTGTATTGTATTGTTTTAGAAAAAAAAATGATTATGCTAAAACAGGCACAGGTCTAGATAGCCCCACCCCCATTCATTCACACAATGATCTGATTGCGTTTGTGCGCTGAACCGTCGGGAATCTTCGTCAGGGAGGGGAGGAGAGGTTGCTGTACGAGTCAGGCCACTCATACAACGGGAGATTAAAGCTATTTCAAGCCATGTAAGTTTATACTCGCTAATATGTACCCGTTCTGTACTGTAGTTTGGTCAGCTATGGTAGCTAGCTCCCGTACAGACTGGCTCGCGAGACTAGCTCCCGTGTCGGTACAGAGGTTTGCAAAAGCGTGCAAGAGACTGTGTAGAGTAGAAACCAGAATGCTTGCCCTGTTCATGATCAGTAATAAGCCTTTCATCTGTAGCTACTAGTGTCAGGATGGTTGTCTGTTTTTCAAGTACATTAACTATTACGTTTATTGAGAGCGAACCTCAGTGCCAAATGTGAAGTAAATTGGCCAGCAGACAAAGAGATCTCAACCTTCGTGTGGTTAAAGCTCTGATTCCAGAATATTATACATATGTATGAAACCGTAATGCCAACGTCAAGTAGGAGGAGATTTTTGTCCGGATAGTTGTACTTTCTAACACACTTGTAGCTGAGCTGTCGTGTAGGTGCGGATGTATGCAGGATGAGCTGGTCTAAGAATGCTTAACCATGCTGCCATATACAAAGGCTCTTTAGCGAGGCTGAATCACTTCTGTCCTGTTGTTGAATACAGCCTAAGGGTATATAGCCAGTGTTGTCCAATCCTTCTAGAATACGTAGTGAAAACTAACAGAAACAGAACCCAAAAGAAGGAAAAAGAAAAAAATTAAAGGGGGGTGAAATAGGAAGTACATGTAAGAGAATCTAACCCAGCTCTCAGCTTTCAGGGCCTTCACCACTAGGCCACTGGAAGGATTAACCTGTTTTTCATGTCTCCTCAGAGAATCTGAGGTTGAAAAGCCTTACATGATTTTTCACCCATGGTTCACAAAATAACATAATTTTGATACTAAATCTCTCTAGTTTTTTGCGTATTATTATAACATCATTTTGAAAGTTTTAATGTTTCATGGTGATGTCAACATTTATTTACACTTGATACGTTTCATTTCCTTGCACATTGACAGCTGTTTGGTCTCTATCTATAATATTGTCGTACATACTCCAGTGTATAATTTTGGTTTATAGATTGTTTAGCTAAGCATTAGATTTACTACTGCAGCAATGCATGCATTTGCTAATTTAGTAGCCTCATTCCCAGGCATTCACTCAGCTTTTATCACTTGGGAGCTGGAGCCTGGGGAGTCCTAGTCAAGGCTACTAACCTAGTAGATGTGTTTTGTTAAGCATTCACACTGTGGTACTTGCCGCCGAATCTTTCCCTCAGAATCTTTTGGGTATCTTCAGCAATGTACTTGATTCAAGTAACTTAATTGGATGGACAACGTTGCAAGAAGTACGTTTCAACCTTGATAACACATGCATACCATCACTAACGTATTTGCATGCACAGTCTTGTCCCCAGTTTAGACTTCTTGCTGTAATCAATGGAACATTGAGTGCTTTAGTTACAGGTTTGGTGAAAAGTGTTGTCATTTCATGCAGAAGGCAGCTCTTGACATGACTGCTGCATATACTAGCAGTACAATATACGTATGTATGTGGGTGGCTGTATAAATCAAGCTGTTTGACTCAGAACATACATAAGGCTGTTTGCTAAAGGACAGCTGAGGTCTGAGCTCGAAACAGATATTATGTACATGTACATGTTGTGTATGTAGCACCTTGCAACCGCGTTTGTAACAGCATGCTTGCACACATACACACAGGTTGATGGTGGTAGTCAGCTCTTGTTGGATAATGTGGAACGATATTCCATTTATCTTGCTAACGCTTTGGAAGATTCTGAGGATAGTGTGGTGAATGGTGGGAATAACCTTGGTATGTTTGAATTTGTATGTGCTTGTACATGCCATGTACCTGTTGGTGCAAGCACTTGCCAAATGGGGTAACCACATTGGAGTAAGTACACTTGCAGTAACTGCTTTGCTGTACTCCTGTTTGTAAAGGATATAGTAAACTACATGTACAAGCTGTGTAGTGACATCTTTATCCACAGCAAAAGTAATATAATGGCTTCCTGCTTGAGATTTTGAACTGTCTCAGAGAGAGTCCCTGCATAAGTTTGATGTACCTGTTTGGATGGGTGAGCTAAGAGACATGCCGAACTTATCAAACCACTTGACCATGCCACCTATCTTGTGCTACATATCCACGTCAGTTTGCACGCACATAACAAAGAAACTGCAATCATTGAGCCTATAGCAGGCCTTCCTTTACACCAATGTTTAGTAGACAGCTCATGCCGTACTTACTGTAATTCCTCAGTGGGAAAAGCTACAGTACATCAAGTAATATTCACTGAATGTAGCCTATATATATGTGTTAGTACGATGTGTTTGCAGAAATGTGTAAGAGATGCGGCTACTTTTGCACTGACATATGTACTATGAAACTCACATAGAACCGAATGAAAAGTTCTCTATGTGCATGTAGCTCAAAGATACAAGAATTATGGTGCTGGAGACCATCTGGTTTCTTACCCTCCAGCCTGTGTGTATTGGAGGGCAAGCTAGGAAACCAATTGAACTTTTCTTTGTGTCGACATGTAGAGTACAAGTACTGCTTAATTTGAGCGGCTAGCATCTTCCCTAGAAAGCTGAATGTGAATTTAATATAGGGTCCTTTGTGGGTGCAGTGCAGCTGATTTAGTGAAGTATGACATTGGTATGGGAGAGTTTTCTAAGGCAGCATACAATAAAACTGTTGGTTTTTGAGGTCTCGTCTATATACAACATATATTTAGCCATGGCTGCTATGTGAGAGGGCTGTACTGCTTCGAAATCACATTAGCTGCTAAGCATTGTGCAGTTTGTGCCATCCATTATACTGACATGGCAGAGACCGAACAAACTCTACTAACCCAGGTGCTGTAGTGAGCCTCCATTTGGAAAGTATATAATGTTATAAGCATGTCTGATACTTCATGCATCACATGTTTGACAGGCCTTGCGTACGTACATTTTATTTTTTAGCCAGTGACTCTCATTCATGCGGAACTGCACTGTTAATTTTATACACACACCCATTTTGGCTTAAATCTTTACACCTGGCAGTATATAAATATACATGTGCATGTACGTCCACTTTCTTTATACATGCCATCCATCTAGGCTAGCTTTTCTTATACTCTACAGGGAATACAGTACGGGTAACAAATGTTTTATTCCGGAATATGGAAGTTGTGTTGCCAACAGGGTATGTGTATATGTGTCTGTACACAGTGTGCCATTCAACCCTGGCCCACCCCATTCTTCCAATTGGATAAGGAGGAACAGCATATTCATGTCCTTGCATTGCAGTGTAATTAATATAACCCCTCTTTAGGTGACACCAATGATATGCACCTTGCTTTCTGTGTGTTATAGCACATGGAGGGGTCAGGACCTAGCTAGACCAATCTGGGTATTGGTAGGTGTTCACTGCAAAGATCGATGCGATGTCCATATCTGTGTATCATTATACCTGTGCCATAAACATGTACAAAAGTTGTAACATTCCAGGAAGCCATTACCACAAAGGTTTATCTCTCTCTGTAGTGCTTCCACTGCTGTTGCCTCCATGGTAATTTCCGCAACAGTGTTGTCACGAGAATTTCGAGTGCAGCAGTCTCGTGCACTTCAGGATGACCCAGTAGAAGTATCCTTCACTTTCGATGAGGTTTGTTTTTAACACATAATGTAATTAATATACCGAACATACCAATAATACTTGTAATGTTTTATGATGTTGGTCAGCTTTATGTTACTGTGGAAATAGCTGTTTTGTTAGCATGTCTAATCTTGAATGAAGGTAGATCACGACGGCATATATGGTACGTACATCCTACTTACAAGAGCTACTAGAAATACTACTTTACTAATAGTTTTCTAGCGAGTATTAAGAAGGGTGTGTAATAATGTGCCAGGGATTGCATTGCTGTACTGTAACAGTCCTCTTTAAAGGGTAGTAGCTGTTTCCACTTTACTTAAGCAGTTCACTTGGTGCATAAATCTATGGTATAGACTGTAAAACTGTATTTTCATGCTAATGATTTTGTATGTGTGTACATGTATACAGGGAAGTGACTACAGATGTGCTTTTTGGGAATTTTCTGAAATCTTCTATTGTCAGTTACTTGCGTATGCATGCCAAAGTACATGTTTACTATATTGTTACAGGACTTTTATTTGGGTCCCACAATATAGAGCACAATAAGTGATGGCTGTTTTTACAGATACATTGCGTTTCATTAATTATGTATATTCTTTCTCCAGTATACACTTTTTTGATAGTATACTTTGTCATATGGATTTTTATAGCCATGTTTCCATGCAGAGGTTTATGTTTAAGCTTGAGTTTGCAATAATTGTTGCGTAACTACATGTACTTTCAGACCAACATGTACGTGTGTGATATACTTTTTGATGTTTAAAAAAAGTTATGGAGTGGTTCTGGTTAATCCCCCTCCCAAATAATAAACATAGAACAAACTACAGGATTGATAGTGGCAGCTGGTCATCAGATGGGGTAGAGACAGTCAGCGCTATCTTACGCGGTGGTGTGATGACAGTGGAGTGCCAGAGCAGTCATCTCTCAAGTTTTGCAGTGCTGGTGGATGTGTCTGGAACACTCGGAGATGTATGGATAGCAGTAGTAGCATTAAGTCCACAGGTTTACACTACATGTAGCCCATTCAACCTTATCAGACTGTATTTGTGAGACTCCTTTATTAAGGTAGATGATTTATGCAAACATATACTGGGCACTACTATACCAATAATGTGCATATTAACCGGTGTCTCTACATATATTGTTTAGACCATGCTTGTTATCATATAATTTACTGTAACACAGCCTGCAGAACCAATGCAAGCATACAGACTACTAGCATGTGTACCTAAAATATGTTTCTTTGTGTTGTAAAACTTCACTATTCCTGTTACACAATGTTTTGTATTCTGTTTTGGTTGCTATATAGGGAGGTGCAGAGCTACAGGCCTTAATGATCGGCTCCTATATTGGTTGTGCTATTTCCATGGCATGCCTGGTCATTGCCATTGTGTTCTTCCTCTTTCTGGGGTAAACACCATTTACACTATTGTCACTACACTCGTTAGTATTAATACTCCCTGTTTTGTTTTGTCGTGGGGCGTGTAGTATCTCCTCTGAGCTACATCTCTTTTAAGATATTACTTGGAAAGTTCAAGTGTTGTGGCTACTTGCAAATATTATACATACTGCCTTCGTCTATTACGTGAAGAGTAATGGCTACTTCTTTTACTAGTAGTTGCAACCACACATCCATAATCAGGACCTACATGTACATATGCAGAGAGAAATAATCTACATGTGTATAGCATAGGTGTGATATGTACACGGTTTGTATTCCACTGGGAGTGTATACTAGTAATATGTATACACGTTTCTATGCACCTCTATGTTTGCTCACTTGCATTTCTACCGGTAATCCTTTCACTTGAGAGTGTAGTTGCATGACTTGCACTATTTTGTGGTTGCATTCTCAGTAGTAACCACATCTGTTTTCTCTTATTCTATAGCAAGAAACTGTTCCAATTAGTTCACTACTTTATTCATCTAAATTTGGCCATCTCTCAGTTTATGGGGTACCTTGTTTTTGTGATTGGTATACAGACAGCCAGGCATTCAGTGGTACGTAAATGCATGCATGCGTGTGTGTGTGTGTGTGTGTGTGTGTGTGTGTGTGTGTGTGTGTGTGTGTGTGTGTGTGTGTGTGTGTGTGTGTGTGTGTGTGTGTGTGTGTGTTATATGCTAGATGCTGCACGGTTGGTAAAGCATCCATGTCACAAGAGTTGTATGAAGAGTTGTAGGTTTTCGCTTTATTTCCTCTACCCCGTACGTTGCTAGGTTCTCAAATGAAGTATAGAGTCTGCTACGTACAATGTTTCAAAATGTCTATGGCTTCTGTATGACACCTAGCCTATCTTTAAGAATTATTAAAATGCTAAGTCTACAATTTAAACCTTAATTGCTATGCATGCCACGGATATATCATGCAATCAGGGCTAGGTACGTACATAACTTGGATTTTACCCTAATTTTAAAATCTTGCAAAGATATGTGTTTGTGTAATAGGGTTGTGATCGTCCAGAAACTTTGCAAGATCAAGAATTTAATCTCAGCTAGCTTGAGGTGAAACCTATCTTTTACTACAAGCACATGTGATGATGTCTTGCAGCATATATGTAGAAGAAGCCAGGTTGGTAACTATGTACGTATCTGTGAGATGATCAACAGCAGCAGAGATTACAGAGTTCGTATAGTACATTATAATCCAAGCAATTAAGAGTGAGAAATGTGAGGCCGGACTACCAAACCTCCCGCTGCTTGAGACCCACAGTCTGTCCTGTTTCTTGTCTCCGCTAATGGTTTGCACTCACACTACCTGTACAGTTCCAGTCTCTTTTACATTAAGCAGTACTCTTCTGTTGTGATCAAGTATGAGGGATAGTATTAAAATGTATGTGAGCAAAATGTATAATCTACGTAATTTAATTTTGGTAATATACACAATATAAACACAATTATATACGTATTTAGACACAGACAGTGTCCACTCACTGATTATGGTACACATTCTTACTTACACGTACGTATGTATGTATCTCATTTGTACATTATTCTGCTCCTTACAGGGTGCGTGTGTCTTTGTAACTGTTCTCCTGCACTACTTCTTCCTGGCTGCCTTCTGTTGGATGTTGTGTGAGGGCATCATGCTCTACCTGATGCTAGTAGTAGTTTTCAGCAGGCTGTCCAAGAAATGGTGGTTCTTCTTACTCCTTGGATGGGGTAAGCTACGTACATGTAGTGTTCAAACTCTTAATTTGTAATACAGGCATTAGACCACTATTCAGTACGTATACTCTTGTCTGCAGGTCTGCCCATTTTTCCTGTGGTGATTGGAGTGGCATCAAGACATGATGACTATGGAGTGAGGAATGATGAGGGAGCTCCTATTTAGTAAGTATAACCAGTACGAACACATGAGTTAGTCGAATCTGTCTATAGTTATAGATCATCCATGTCACTGTAGTTGAGTACGTGGCATCCCACGGTGTCTACAACCTCTTTTATAATGTGCCATTCCAAAAGCATACTGTCTGGTTACTGTATTAACAGTCATGACATGGTCATTGGGCTAAATAAATGAAGTTCCTCAATTGTTGATTATTGAGGCACTAGAGAGTTCTTAGTAGTATCTTATACATACATGTATATATTGTTCTTGCAGTTGCTGGGTGTCCACTGACAATGGAGTTATCTGGGCTTTTGTAGGACCTATGTTAGCCATCATTGCTGTACGTAAGTTAGCCTTGCAACTGTTGTTTTAATTCATGGTCACATCTAAAAATCAAAAATGCATTGTATTAAACATGTTAAAGTTGGCTACTGCAATTTTTTACAAGACTACAACATTTTATGTGACACTATTACTTCCTTACATTAATGCCCTCATAGGTGAATGTATTCTTTATGACTGTGGCTGTGATAAAAGTGTACAAAAGTACCAAGTCAAAAGCAGCCAATCAGAATACAACTTCCAAATTCAAAGAGAAAAGGGAACTGTTTGTGTGAGTTTAAGATACCATCAGGCTCTACTAGGTGCTCATGCTTTGTACATGCGTGTATATATTTAGTGTTTTGTGAAATTTCTAGCACATACATATATACTAGTCAAATAGTACATACCTCCAAATGAAGCAGACAGAGCTAAACTGCTGACCGCGTGAGGAGATTATAATATGCATCTTTATCCTGCTAGTGGGAACATCATCTCTATCTCACTGGTAAAGATGACATACTTGTTGTAGTCTATCCATGCCAGCTAGGATTAATTGGAAGTGTGCATCCAGCCTCACTCACTGCCTTCTACTAACTAAGGCTATTTGTTTTAACACATGTCATGATGATCATGTGGTTACCTTAGTTGTCTGTTATAATGCAGGTGCATTAGTGGCTTTAAAACATGTAGATATTATTTTATTAATATCCTAGGAATGTGTTCTCGTACTAGTTGCGTACACCTCATCATTGTACATGTACAGTGTAATTACTACTGTATGTTGTGTACACTATTACCAATTCATGCATCAACATGGTAATCAATTTTGAAATAAAATTTATGTGATAACCATACCTAGCTACATACATACACATATATGTACATGTAGGTTTTACACTAGTAGGTACGTATGTTATTGCATTACTCTTGTACTGAACAGCAATCTACATAGATTAGTCATATTTATTTCTTATCCATTCTCTATAGGGTGTTTTCATTTTCCTGTTTCATGTTCTAAGAAGTGACAAGGTAGGTATTGTATGTGTTCAAACCGAAGATATGCAATGGTGCAATCTAGTCTTGTAACATCCTCATCCCTATAAACGTTGATGACTAAGGGTTAGCAAGCAGTTGTACTTAATGTGTTCAATGATGTGGTACCACTACATGTACCTTAAATAGTAAGTACAAGCAGTCATCATCATTCCTAGCCATGAACACGATTATAGTAGAACTCTTGAGTGAAAACATGTAGACAACAAGAGCGGTGCCTATTATGTGTGCCTGCTCCTTTATTGTCAGATATTACAGGTTTGTCCGTGCAGTTATTACCTTAATATTCCTGCTCTCCCTTCTCTCAGGTGTTGCACAGTACCCGAGTAAAGTCACTGCGCAGTAAAGCAGCTCTACCTTTAGGTCTACTCGAAAGAGTAGCTCTATTTCCTTCAGTACTGTCCGCAAGGGATACACTGTTTCACAGGTTCGTACATTCACAAGAATGGCACATCAACTGCAGCTGATACATTGCAGATAGGTAGTAATATTATACTCGTGTCGCTGTCGTAGCACGTATGCCATTGAGCACGCACCCACTTACCAGGCTGTAAGATCTCCAGTCCGAGCAAGAACAAACAGATGTTTCATTATCTTGATCACCATAGAGTATAAATGATGGCTGAGGCTGTACAAGCTAGTCTGTTTGTAAAGAAATAGAATGTAAGAATTACTTGCAGGGGTTGGGGACCCAGGAACACGATTGATGTTTAAATTTAGGTTCAAGTACTAACCGTCTGAATAAAAAGTTAGGAAGATATAGGGGTAAAAATGATGATAGGCAGTGTAAGTTGTGTGGGGTGCAATGTGAGAGTGTAGTACATGTGGTCTAGGAGTGTCCTATGTAAGATACCATTAGAAATATTTTCGTGAGAGAATTAGATGATTTGTTGGGCGGGAGCTTAGCAAACTTTGTTACTTTCAATAGTTTGAAATCTTCAGCAAATGTATCCTGACTCTCTAGATTTAATGACTGCAGCAACAATTTATTACCTACTTTTCTCTGCCTACCTCTGCACAATTTCACTTACCACTCACTGTCTAGTAAGCTAGGATATCTCTCATCATGCAAATTACTGACTTTATAACACCATGCACCTATGCCTCCTGCCTTTCAAAAGATTGTAACCCCATACCCCCTCCCCCCTTACTGCTTCACTACACGTTTTAGAAGAGCAGCCAAATATATTTTTAGCTGCTCCTAGCTGAATAATTTCCAAGGAAACTGTCTGCCATGTATTACAAGCCCACACTTCACTACCATATTCTAAAGCAGGGTAAGCTACTGAAACTAACAATAGGTATTCTTCTTGTAACTGTGCTGATATTACTGTTACTAAATGTAAATTTTTCTTTCCACTATTAATTACCTTCTGTACATGACTATCCATGAACCATTATTTGCAAATTCAGCACCCAAATAACAGTGACTTACAACCTCTGGAATGTTTTTATCTCCCCACTTCCATGTACATGTGCCTGTATTAACCTCTTTAGAAAATACCATAATAGCACTGTTTTTTATGTCAGATTTCAACCTCCATTTATTACAAAACCCCTGTACTGCATTAATCAATGTTAGTAGTTAAACCTACAAAATCTTTCGGCAAACATTAGACCCCCAACCTGAACATCCTTCCTAATATTAATGCCAATCACAGCCTTCTTAACCTCATCTAACAACTGATTAATCAAGTTAGATAAGAGGATAGGCAACATACTACAACCCTGTGCCGCCCCCTGACCCATATTAGATATTTCTGCCTCCAGTAAAACAGCACTCTGTGTGATATCCTTAATAACTCGCCTCATCCTGCCCCTGACACGATAACCTAAACTATAAGCCTTCATGTCAAACTGTGTCAAATACTTCTGAACATCTAAGAAAGAAGCATAAGTGTTCCTCATTCTACCTGGTATGATTTTATTGAAAGCAAAGATTCTATCAACACGACTCGTTTTCTCTCTGAATCCTCATGAAGAGCTCTTTCTCATTCTAATGTGATTACTATGCGATTGTTTAGAACAGTTTTCCTCCCACATTTAATAATGTAATGCCTCTGTAAATACCCAGATCTTCAGTATCACCTTTCTTATACAAGCTAAAAAGTAACACTTGTCCTTGTTGTTTAGGAACACTCTCCTCTGTCCAAACTACTTCATATAAGACTTTGAACAGACTACATGTAGCTACTCCTTTGCCACCGTACCTAAAAAGCTCCACAACTAGCCCATCATTACCTCCTGTATTATTATTACCCCGCGGCGCATAGGCGGCGGCAGGGTTAAGCGATTGGTTCTGTCTGTTCGTCCGTCCGTTCGTTCGTTGTCTGTCGACTCAAAAATCGGGCTATCTCGCGATTTGCAGGGTTAAGCATTGATAAACAAAACAGCAACATTGAAATCCCCAAAAAAATGTCCGGGTGTGTACCTGATAGTCGCCAAAGCAGTTCCATACGCTGCATCTCCAGCTCTTTCTTATTTAACAATGGTACATCCTGCCTTATTAATACGGTCACAACTAGAATACAATGGGAGCCGGGCATATACGGACTCTGGTCACGTATTCGTATTGGCAATCGGTATGTCTCGGCGAGAGACCTCTAGTTCTTTAAGGTTTTAGTTAAATTTCTGCAAAATAATTCCCCTGTCCAAAACCTTAACCTTCCGTAATCTAGACATTTCCCTATACTCTGTCACTTTCTGCTCTACATGCTCTTTCCAGTTACCATCAAACTGATAATCCACGGATGCTGTACCCAGCCTTTCATAATGCTCACATAATACTTCCAAATTTCCCTTAGTGCTGGTTGCACATGAACCTGGAGTACTCCTCAAAGAAGATATATACCCTTATGACTACCTTTTGAATATCCTGCCAACAAATGCCCTAAAACTCTTTCCTGTTTTCATAAAAATCTTAATTAGCCCTTTCAATCATCTCATTTCAACTATCTAATAACTTTAAAAAAGTAAAAAGCATGTAGGGATGGCACAGTACAGAAAAAACAAAAGCAAAAAACTTTACAGAAAAATCATTAAAGAACATGTATCACATGGATAGAATCCCCAAAAAGTAATCAAACAAGGTAGGAATGTTACCACAGAACTTTCATGGATTACTGGATTGCCATCCCTACATCTTGCCAACCACACACACACCACAATCCCCTCCATGCAGCTTCCAGTGCATGTCTTTGCAATGTGTTTTTATACTAGCCTCGTTCCCAGGCCTCCACATCGAATTTAATAATTTGGGGGTACATTTAATATATTTACTATCTGCAAGTGTGTTAAAATAATAAATGTCCAGTTGTACATAGAGAGTCTGAAGACAAGTAATGGTGAACAATATTGTTAATTGCTGACCAGTTGTGTAATGTGGCTAACGGAGACCATAGCTGTAGTTATATGTAAGGTGGGGAGTGCTGAGTCTAGTGCATCTACCAGTGTATAGGCTTTATAAGTATATTTTGGGGCCTGTACATGTGAATATGGCTGTTGTGATTGTAGGGGTATATGTAGTTTGCTGCAATATATATTCATGCTGATGAACATGGGAATTGAAGGGCTGAGAACCAGTCTGAGAGTAGTCTAATTATATACATCCATGCTTGTGATACTTGTGTTTCATGATTAGGAGCTACTATTATAAGAATGTGAGATTTTCAATTCACCATTGCTTAGGTATAGGGCATTTTTTTAACCTCATTCTATGAAATTCATGCAATTTCCTGCACTTAGTTGGCGCACTCTGGTTCTTGGCCCTTCCATTACTGTGGAAGGGAGTATTAAGTCAACAGTGCTAATTGCTGCTAAGGAATATAATATTTTACATAATTATATATAGCTATTAGATTTCAGTGTGGAATCGGATACCTTGTGAGTCTATATAGTACACGTACATGTAAATTGAGCGTAGATATCTTGGTGTGGAATGGAGGGGATTGTGGTGTGTGTGTGGTTGGCAAGATGTAGGGATGGCAATCCAGTAATCCATGAAAGTTCTGTGGTAACATTCCTACCTTGTTTGATTACTTTTTGGGGATTCTATCCATGTGATACATGTTCTTTAATGATTTTTCTGTAAAGTTTTTTGCTTTTGTTTTTTCTGTACTGTGCCATCCCTACATGCTTTTTACTTTTTTAAAGTTATTTTAGAACTTGTTTCTATTCTTTTTTTGGGAGAAAGGAAGGGTGGTTCTGAATGTTTGGTATTAGCATTAGATGGTAGGAGTTGACTCAGTGTGGTCCCGTGCATGTAGGGTTGAAGTTCAGCATTGTATTGATATGAGAATGCTGAAGACATTCACATGCACTGGTCTCTTCGTAGGAGGTGGGGATGTTGAATTTGATGGTAGTGTTATTTTTATAAAATGGGGAAGATGCCATTATAGAATGAACAAATTGTATAATGGATGTTATAGTTACAACAAAGTTACCATTGATGCAGACATATGAGGAGGACGAGAGAGTAAAGAATTGGTAGTAAAGAAGATGTAGCCATTTAGAATTGAATAGAGTAGGACAAGATTGCAATTTTACAACGGGTGGAAAGAGTGGAAAAGTTGAATTTATGAGGTGATATATAAATAGAGAGAAGAGGACCAAGAATAGGGGCCCGAGGAGCATGTGAAGGAAGTACTAAGATGTACGTGATGAATGGGTGTTGATTACGACTTGATATAGTTCATTGGTGAGATAAATATGCTCCCAACAGAGGAGGAAGACCAGTACACGAGAGAGTGCTCCCAACAGAGGAGGAAGACCAGTACACGAGAGAGTGCTCCCAACAGAGGAGGAAGACCAGTACACGAGAGAGTGCTCCCAACAGAGGAGGAAGACCAGTACACGAGAGAGTGCTCCCAACAGAGGAGGAAGACCAGTACACGAGAGAGTATGAAGAGATTGGTGGCGACAAGTCAAACACCTTGCGTAAATCAGAAAATAACAGCCAGAATAGCATGAATCCAGCAGAGAGAACAACAATGAGCAAAAGAGAGAAGAGCGGAGACTCCAGGATGAAAAGCAACGGTATCAGATATTGATGGGGATAGGTAATAAAGGAAGCCGTAGATTAAGCATGTGGGAGGAAATTGCATTAGGACCACAGTAAGAAACAATAGAGGAAATAATTGGGCGAGCTGAATTACAAGAGCTGCAAAAGGAGTCATTAAGAAGGATAGCTTTGGAAGAAGAATTTGGCTAATCTCAAATTGACAAGTTTTTTTTTTTTTGAAAGAATCGGAGTAAACAACCCCAGTCGGCAAGAGGAAGATAGAAGTTTTCTTATGTGACTTTTTAACAAGGGACCAGAAGTGACGAGAAGTAGGAGAGGAAGAGAGATGAGCAAACAACTTAGACCTATGATAAGAGAGAGTATTGCGAAAACAAAACTAAATGAGAGGAGAGTTGCAAAGTTTGATATACTGGAACAAAGCATTTAGTGAGAGAAAGGAACGAGTGAGTATTCCAAGGTGGGTGGGGAAGAGAGGATATCAGTTTGGTATGGGGACTGCAAAGTGAATAATTTGCAGGAAAGTGAACTCGAAAGTTAGCCAGGCAGAGTTAACATCACAGGAAGAAAGAATAGAAGACCACGAAACATTGTAGTAGTCATGTGTTTGGTAGCAATAGTATTGGGTGGAGACTTCTCGCCTGGACGTTGTAGTATACGGTGGAGCCTTCTCGCCTGGATGTTATAGTACTACTTCTCACTTGAATTTTATAGCACTGAGCGGGGCCTTCTCGCCTAGATGTTATAATATATGGTGGAGCCTTCTCGCCTGGATGTTATAGTACTGGGTGGAGCCTTCTCGCTTGGATTTTATTGCATATGGTGGATCCTTCTCTCCTTGATGTTATAATATTGGGTGGAGCCTTCTCTCTTGGATGTTATAATATTGGGTGGAGCCTTCTCTTTTGGATGTTATAGTATTGGGTGGAGCCTTCTCGCCTGGATAACGGTATATAGCAGCAGTGTTGTGCATAACAAGACTACTTACTACATGAATTATGCAGTCTTGTGCATGCAGTAAATGTGAGCAACAAGACCACACTTAAATACATATTTTGTAGCTATCCTAAGTCTTTAGCTACGCCCACACTGGAAGCATGCATCACACATAATTATTAGAGTGAGAGTAATAATTAGAACACATACTTTACTCTTCCACCTGACATCGTCTTCAATGGGCCACATCTTCTACAAATGATTGAATATAGCAGGCTGTTATTAACCACACACATGATTAATGAAACACGGGAGTTGACTTGGCAGTAGGAGTGAGTGGGGTAATTACAGAAAGCAGAGGTGTCTGGGAGCACAACTCAAGGCAAAGCTGCTTTGAGGTGCATCATAAGCTCAATGCAAACATTAAACAGTTGCAGAGCACTCAGAATCTCAACTCTGTTGGAATGGAGTGCAATTGGAACATGTCCCTTTCTTTGGAAAGAATATCAATTGCATCATCACACTCTTCTTTGCAAGAGGAGATCTCTCTGCTGTACCCACTCACATCAGCTACAATTCCCTGCATGCTCGCACAGAGCAAGACTTCGGCAATGACAGGACACAATTAGTTGCCTGTACATACTCAGCTTGTATATATTATAGAGACAAGCTACACAACTCAATCGAGCACTGGAATTACACAGTCATAATGGTCCAGTGCTCTTGTATTGTATAAATACAGTGCATAGTTGTGTACAACGTTTAAGCCGTGTACACTAGGACCTATGCACTGCCATGCTCGACCCGGTCCAAAGTTTTGACGTACAACTATGTTTACATCGAGCATGCAGGAAAGCAAGAACACCTCAAGATCAGTGCCCCATTCACCAAACTCTGCCATACGTGAGTTTTCCAGGTACTCCTGCACTTTGGTGTTAAAGAAAACTCTACGTTCGTTTGGTTCAACTGGAGCATCAACCACAATTAAGATGTATTCTATCAAGAATGAATTTTGGTGTAGATAGTTTACAGCTGCTTTCCGAACAGCATAGTGGTTAGATTCTGTTCCTGTTACGTGCTTTGAAATAGCACGAAACAAACAATTGCCATCTCCTTGCACTCTCACACGTATGTGTGGTGATATTTCATCACACTGCAATGAACGCACACGGTCTGGAGATGAAACTTTGTCGACCACAGACATTTCACTATACTGGGACAGAACACAAATCTTTTGTCTCTGCCAGAGATCATCTGGGAGTGGTCGATTAATAGCATTAGGGGGAGTACAGTGCTCACTACCACAATAGATGACAGTGCCATCACTATCATCCGGACAGCTCTTACTGGTAGGAGGACTCTGTTTGGGCTTTTTGGCCTCCAGCTTTAAAGTGCATGGGAGTTCTCCTGAATGCTTCCTTTTTCTAGAAAGGCGTGTTTTTTTGGATTCAGGCTCTGTGCATGCAGCATTTCCAGTGAGCTTGCGTTTAGTACCAGTTGTAGGTTTAACCGGCAGCGGATATGGCTTGAGTTCTGGTTTATACACTTGTCTCAAGCGATTCACTTCTTTGAGACATGTAGTGCTAACCATGATAGAGTTCGGGTCGAATGCAACCAGGTGTAACCCAGCTAGCGTTCGAACTCTCGATATTGCTACATAGGCCATTCCAGCACTAAACACTTTATCAGAGAGGTCTACTATGGCACAGTCCAATGACAGGCCTTGGCATTTGTGAATGGTCACAGCATAGGCCAAAATCAAGGGAAACTGTTTCCTGTACACATAGAAATTCTTCATGACCATGAACCTGCTCTTCACTTTTTCCACATCAAAAGGCTCACTTATGTGGTCAAACTGAACAGAGACATGATCAGTTCGAATGGACAGGACGGTACCGATGGCACCGTTTACTAAACCAGCATTTGTGTCAATATTGCGGCGCAACATGACTCGTGCTCCGACAGCTAGCAACAGCTGGGCTTCTAATCCTGCTGTCAAGTTACAGTCCTTGTTAAGCTTGTCAAGCTGTTCTGCTGCTTTTTTGCTCCACTTACGCGTACTGTAAGTTTCGTCAACTTCATCAGTACACAACAATTTATGTACTTGTGAACTGAGATGACTGAGCATTTCATTGTTAAAATGATCGCATTCTTTTCTTCGTGGGAAAAGGCAAACAGGGGTTTGTTGAGATTGCTGAAGCTCAACGAACTTGTCCGCTATGGATCCCTGAATGACTCGTTTTTTGAGAATGCCAAGTGTTTCATCAGTTGGATGGCCACACCTGACACAATCCAACATCGATGAAAATTCACCGTCTCGTTTCTGACGTTCATTGATAGTCAGTTCATCGTAAGCGATAGCATCTTTCCAGATGTTGACGGACGTTGCGCATCCAAGTCTGTATTGGAGCGACTTCTGAGTGATCTTTTCAAATACAGGAAGTCCATTGACAGGCTGTAGTTGAAGTAGATCACCAACAAAGAGCATATTTTTAGAGCCAAACCAGTCCTGGCTACCAAATAGCTCTTCTAACCTCAAGTGCATATATGCAAAGTTGAGGCTAGAAACCATGGAAACTTCATCTACAATGATGATTTTCACACTGTGAAGTGTGGTTTTCATCACTTTTCGTGAAGATTTGGGGAGTGCCCAATATTGAGCTGTCTTCCCCTCGTGTTCAATGGGCAACTGAAAGAGCCTGTGAATGGTTATACCACCAACATTGAAAGCTGCTAAACCAGTCGGTGCTGCAATAGCACACGTTAAATCGTCAGAGGGCCAGAGGTCATGAACTAATGCCTTGACGGTTTCGATGAGGAACGACTTACCCGTTCCACCAACACCGCTCACAAACATGCAAAGCGGACTCAAGTCACAGCTACAAGCATCAGCCTCGTGCTGTTGTTGGTGGAGGAGGTGATCTTTAACTTTGTCAAAGATGCGTCTCTGGTCAGCGTTGAGCATTGCTACTCTCTGTTTTAGGGACAGAGTGTCGGCTGGATGGGCGTTCATGTCAAACAGCTCCTTCATTGCCGTTTTTGCTTCGCCCAACAGCTGTGGATCATCATCTTGTTTGCTGATCTTGTGTTCTTCACCATCAGCCTGCCGGGCATCATTGATTTGCTTGATGTTAGCCCGGGCCTGCAACATCTTCTGCAGTCTGCCGTGGTAGGCAGAGCAGGTGCTGTCGTCTGGTAACAGGCGCCGGAATGCTTCTTCGGCAGTTTCATTCTCAAGAAGCAAACTACTCTCATCTCTGAATGGAACAAAGAGGAGTATCAGAGAATAGTAGTAGGCTTCTGTCTGGTCTTCTCTTTCTGGATCAAAGAGTTTGTGGTTAGGAAGTCGAGGCTTTGTAAGCTTTCTGTACTTCCTGTCTCCATTGCTATCTGTACCACAGTAATCATAGTTGGCTACAAAGTCATAGAGACAAAGGCCTTCTAGATCGCTCGGTCTCCGGGGATAGTGAGTGTCTAAGAGGTTGTCCTGGAAGATGTCTTCGCTGTCTGGGTTACGCTTTGCGACATCTTCCAAAACCTTGTGGTCCTTCAACCTGCGACTCCTTTTGTGAGGCAGGGAGACATCTACCCACTTGACAGCATCAGACTTCTCGGTGAGGTGGTCGCCGAGCAGCAGATCGCTGGCCTCGTACAGCCCGCACTCGCGAGAGCGTAAGCTGCGCACGCCAAAGCTCCAGAGCTGACTGTAAACGCTCTTATTTTCGCTGACTTCGTGCCAAATGTCCTGCAAGTTACTCTTTTCAGCTTTAGTAACATAGCCGCTGACGTAGTGGGCCAGAGCCAGCGACGACTCGGCCACGTACTGCACGTCAACGTTGGCCTTCCACAGCATTAGGAGGAGAGGGTTGTAGTCATTGACCCTCACCTCCAACTCTGTTCGAGGCAACTGGTATATTTTCCTGCGCGATTTCAGAGCATCATCCACACAGTTCAGTGTAGCAGTTTTACAGGCTTGGCGGGGAAAGCCAAACCTGCAGCGGGTAATGAATGTCCTACCGCACTTGCGTCTTCGTTTGCAATACGCACTGCATTTGTGCATCTGGTACCTAGTGACCAGTCTGTGCAAGTCGGGATCGGTTTCCTTGTCGGGTATGTGACAAGTGATCCTCTCCTGCAGCCAAGCTAGTACCCGTTCGGGATCATCGTGACCGATGACTGGAGCATCCCGTATCCACAAGAGCACGTGGTAATGAGGCGCACCGCGAGCCTGGTACTCCTTTTTCCAGTAATAGTGCTCGATCTCGCCGAGCACTGCACCTTTCAGTAGGACTGTGCGAAAGAATGCATGGAATTTCTGATCGTGTAGGCTTGAAAGCCAGCAACGTCATCTGTACTAGCTTTCTGTAGCATCGTACTGCTAGCACTATTGGTAACTTCAACTACCCGTTTAACTGCCTCGTCAACAGACTCGACATCTACATCCTTGTAGAGCCAGTTGATTTCTTTTAGTGTTTTTGTGGCAGTCTTGACGAGGTCAACGTTGACCAGGCTACGCCACACAACTTCCCCCTTTGTTGGCCTACCATTAACAATTATGTACAGCTCAGGCTCTGGCAAGGCAGTGCTGGGATGCTCTACCTCCTCCAGAGTCTTGAGAGTTTTATTGAATGGCAGGGGGAGAAAGAACATGGTACCTTTACACGCTTTCAGCGAATTGTACACAGGTACTTTGGCAGTGTATGTACCGAGCCTGACTACCGTTTGGTAGCACTTGGCCCGTTGTATCAGCTGCCTACTCAAACAGTCCAATTTCACCAGTTCAGGCGGCATTGAAATTGTTTGCAATCCATTGAGGACACAACGCGGTGGCATTTCGTCTTTTTTGACGAGTGCTTTACAGTAATTACACATGTAAAGCACTTGCTCATTGGCATCCGGGTTTTGCTCTACTATGAAGGCTTTCAGAGCAGGCCAAACCTTGGAACCAAGGCTATCAGAGAGTTTCACTTTCATTACAGACTTTCTCTGATGCAGGCGTTCGCAGCTACAGCATGCATGCTCTGGATCATCATCAATTTCTTTCTCTAGGTCACTTATCACCTGTGCATGTGCAATCAGCAACCGAGATTCTACACTCTTGAGGACTGAGTCAGCAACAGCAGCATCAATGTGCTGCTCATAGCTGCAGTCGAGATCATTTGTGAGCAACACTGCAAAATCAGGCACCTTGGTGATCTCCTTTAGGAAGTGCAAGTCACCAGTGCTGAGAGCTTTGTCTATGTTAAGAACACCCAAGTGGCTCGTAATTGCACTGTATACGTGATTCAGGAGCGTTCTCAGCACACTGTAATGGGTGGATGCTGCTCTGAGTATGCGAAGCTGACTACAGCATCCCCCATCATTGAAACAAGGCAGAGTGTGACCTTGCAAGTCAACAATGATACTGCCAGCGTCTTCCCTAACAACAGCTTTGGTGTAGTGTCCATTAGGACACCCACTATCGCATGCATACAAGGCAGTTCGCAATTCTTCCATGGGTTTCTCAAATGCCTGTTTGAGATTAACCACGGCAGCTACTTCTGCTTCAGTGAGTGTTTTACACTCACTATTACAGCACCATTTCAGAGGCTGCTTCCCTTTCTTGCTAGTTTCATTTCCTGAGCTGCTAATTTCATTAGCAACCACACATCTGCCATTCTCATCAATGGGAATGACACAGGCTCTCTGCACAGGCTGATAGGCTGCATCATAGTAGAATGGTTCCGAGGAAGCAGTATGACACCCTTCCCCGAAATCATCTCGGCCTTTGATGTCGAGGCTACTGACTACTCTTGCAGTCTTGAGCAAAGCACCAGCGTGCTCCTTGCGTACCTGCAAGACTTTGTTTAGCAGTCTTTTAGCTGCTATTCTACAGACAGCTTTGATCATCACCGGAGGCAGCTGCTTTGCTGCACTCTTGTACTGCCTCTTATAAGCTTTCACAAGCTGAACCCTAGCTTCATCATCTTTCAGCAAAAGTTGCTGGAGCTCTTTCACATAAAACTCCTTTGCGACAGGCTTAGGCTCTGCTAATGCATACCTGCCTCGTTTGGAAGCACATATTCTCCCCCTGTGTTTCCAATAGTACTTCTTGTACCACTTGAGCTTGGCCGCAGCAGTCTTCACATAATACATGCGAACTGCTGCCCTTTTCTTATTGGGGTCAGCTCTATAACTAGCATGGGAGGCTGCCCTCTTCTTGTCAGGGTCAGCTCTGTAACTAGCGCGGGAGGCTGCCCTCTTCTTGTCAGGGTCAGCTCTGTAACTAGCGCGGGAGGCTGCCCTCTTCTTGTCAGGGTCAGCTCTGTAACTAGCGCGGGAGGCTGCCCTCTTGTTGTCAGGGTCAGCTCTGTAACTAGCGCGGGAGGCTGCCTTCTTCTTGTCAGGGTCAGCTCTGTAACTAGCGCGGGAGGCTGCCTTCTTCTTGTCAGGGTCAGCTCTGTAACTAGCGCGGGAGGCTGCCCTCTTGTTGTCAGGGTCAGCTCTGTAACTAGCACGGGAGGCTTCCCTCTTCTTGTCAGGGTCAGCTCTGTTACTAGCGCGGGAGGCTGCCCTCTTCTTGTCAGGGTCAGCTCTGTAACTAGCGCGGGAGGCTGCCCTCTTCTTGTCAGGGTCAGCTCTGTAACTAGCGCGGGAGGCTGCCCTCTTCTTGTCAGGGTCAGCTCTGTAACTTGCGCGGGAGGCTGCCTTCTTCTTGTCAGGGTCAGCTCTGTAACCAGCGCGGGAGGCTGCCTGGGAAGCGGCCTTTTTCTTATAAGGGTCGGCCCTATATCTGGCACGGGAGGCTGATTTTACACTTTCCCTGTTTTCAATGTACCGCTGCTTATTTTGAGCTTTTGTTTTCCGCAAATTACGCATACTGCATATACAGTACGTACCTAATAATTCCAACTGCACTAGTCCACAGTGTACTGAACTGGGTTGGGCTGTAATAGAAGGAAAATAAGATGTTGTATAATCATTTATATTACATATGGAGTACTACCATACTCAATGATACATGTACACAGGTCAGTGTACTACAATTAGTGGTCAAAATTTTACAGCTGGTGTGCATGAATCTCATTAAGAAAGCCATAGAACAGAGGAAGCAGCCACAGCTTGTATGTAAATACATGCAATTACTAGCTACAGCAAATCATAATAGTCCTGTTCAGGTAAATTTGCCAGTGTCTGGACAACCCCACCATCCAAACACCCCTCACTTACGCTAATGCATACAATTACCCGTACAATTACCTTGTAAATAATTCGAAATGAACGGCACGGGAGTGAATTGAACAGGGCTGCACTGGCCAACTTGACTGGAATGGAAGGGAAAATCCTAAATTTACGCTAGGACATCTTAGTTATTAATTTTGTAACTACCGTGCACGGTGCCTGGAAAGCTGCATGCTAGTCTCGTTCCAAGACCCTCCGCGCGACTCCACAGAAAATTAGGGAAAGTTGCCGTATTCTGAACACGGTCAGAGTTGTGGAAGCTGCCTTTTCGTTTTTCGAGTCGCCCCTATATCACTGGCACGGGAGGCTGCCTTTACACTTTCCCGGTATTTAATGTGCCATTGCTATTATATATGGACCCATTTCTTCCACAAATTTACTTTCCGCTCAGTAAGCTTACCTTGTAATTCCAAGATCAAGAACAGGATCCGAAAAGTTAAATATATACGAGACGCTTGTATGTAAACACATACAATTACTAGCTACAGCAAATCATAATAGTCCTGTTCAGGTAAATTTGCCAGTGTCTGGACAACCCCACCATCCAAACACCCCTCACTTACGCTAATGCATACAATTACCTGTACAATTACCTTGTAAATTATTCGAAATGAACGGCACGGGAGTGAACTGAACAGGGCTGCACTGGCCAACTTGACTGGAATGGAAGGGAAAATCCTAAATTTACGCTAGGACATCTTAGTCATTAATTTTGTAACTACCGTGCACGGTGCCCGGAAAGCTGCATGCTAGTCTCGTTCCCAGACCCTCCGCGCGACTCCACAGAAAATTAGGGAAAGCTGTCGTATTCTGAACACGGTCAGAGTTGTGGAAGCTGCCTTTTCGTTTTTCGAGTCGCCCCTATATCACTGGCACGGGAGGCTGCCTTTACACTTTCCCGGTATTTAATGTGCCGTTGCTATATATATGGACCCATTTCTTCCACAAATTTACTTTCCACTCAGTAAGCTTACCTTGTGATTCCAAGATCAAGAACAGGATCCGAAAAGTTAAATATATACGAGACGCTTGCTTTATGAACTTCAATAAACAGCTCGAAACTCGAAAGCAATAGAACAGTACATCTGGTATGGGAAAATTTATATTCCAATCAAGCGGTAATTCTGGACTAAACCGGACGAAACTAGTCTGAACTGGTCTTGACTGGACTAAACTGGACTGGACCGGTTTACGTTATCGCTATGAATATTGTTATTGTCATATTAATGGATGAACAGTCTGCACATGCGTATTCAATCATTAAATGGCGTCATACGACAAGCGTTCCCTCGAAAGTGCTCGTGAATAACTGCTGAACCTATTCAATTTTTTTGAAAAACTTTTGCTACGAGTGCACTACCCCAGAGAATATCCAGCTTGTTCGCGCTCGAATCATTGTGATTGCTTCAGCCATTATCGCGCTAGCCTGCCTGAAGAAAGAAGAATCAGAATCAGAATCAGAATCAGAATCAGAAGAAGTGTACGATTACGCCCCGCCCCCCGAGTGTATCGACTTGCCGGTGTGGTACTCCAGAAAAGCTTTCTAGCAACGCTAACAGTCTTGTTGCTGATGAAAACACTCGAGATGCCATGGTATGGCTCATCAAACTCTGTGACTATAATCAGAGCCGAGTTCTGAACGTATGATTTTGTACGCGCTATATGGGGCCGCCATTTTTTCCCCGTGCCATCCCTACATATGGAGTACTACCGTACTCCATGATACCAATTTCTTGATGTCCGAAGATCGTTTGTAACACTCTCCCGTTTATCTCCCCAGCCAATACCACTCTCCAGTATCCTTATCATAATCTTAATCTCACCATCACACCACCTCACCGCTTTGTCACGCATTATCACCTTTTCTCCATTTTCCCTACCAGCACAGATAGGCAGTAATTAATGCAACTGCTAGCTATGTGTCCTGTCTCTGGCACACTTTATGTAATGCATACCTAACTTTTAAATAGTGTGTGTGGGGGGGGGGGGGGGGGGGGATTAAAACTAGATAACTAGTCTTTGTCGTCTGAAAGACGCAAGACTGTCATTATTTTCAGTAATAAGTCCATGTACATCAGTGTTTTCTTTGATAAAACTGCTGCACAGATTTAAAGGAAAGGTAAAAATACATACAAAAAATGTTTAAGTACATTTCCACTGATTGGATGAAATAATAGTGATACATCTGTGTAGTTTTAGCAGTGGTTGAAAGTTTTGTTCCCTTGGTTGAGCAATTGTTTAGTTTATGGTTTGAAAATTAAAGATAGAGAGAGGGACCAATAAGGATTTACTGCTTGTGTACCTCTTTGTGTTAAGCAAGCATAATTGTCTCTTGAATCAACAGTGACTATGGTGACAGCTAGTGCATTAGGTCACTGTGATGTGTGGCATACATATAGAGATTGCAGTACAGTCTAGAGCTGATCCGATTCACTTGGTAGAGACAATGATGGCCAGGTGTTTATGTTATTCTTCGTTACATCACCGCAGGAAGCAGGAAGTCAAGATTCAAGTGGATGAGACTTCTCTTCATTACTATTTACATGTGATGAAGCTGTCCTCACTTGTTGAACTGTTGTGTTATTTTTTATTATTATTTTTATTTGTTGTACTTTTACAACTACTTACCCTTTTGGGGCAAGCGTGAGTGAGCCCCCCCCCCCCCCCCCCCCCCTTCACATGTTGAACTGTTGTGTTATTTTTATTATTTATTTTTTGTATTTTTTTTTATTACTCCTTTTGGGGCGTGCGTGCGAGCTCCCCCCCCCCCTAGTGTAGACCTGTGCGTGCGTGTGAGCTCCCCCCCCCCCTCAGTGTAGACCTGTGCGTGCGTGTGCGGGGCCTATTTCAACAACTGTTGTCGCGCGTTTCAGATAGGAGGGAGTTATTTAGGTTGGGACTGGTACATTGGTGTGTAAGAGGACAAGGTCCACGGTGTTTGAGGGAGAGATTCCGAACAATTGGTGAAGTAGGGCGCTCTGGGACACGAGGCAGTAGCAATTTGTTTCTGCCTTCTGTAAACACTGAGTTCCTTAGGAGGTCAGTTACATTTAGGGGAGCATGGGATTGGAACAGGCTGCCTGTCAGCGTGAGAGAACTCGGATCTGAGGTGTTTCGTCGTAGTCTAGCTAGCTATCCCCAACTTCTCCCCACCTTGGGATCGCTTGCAGTATCTAGTTTCGTCGAAGACTGAAGGCACGAATCCTGGACCGGCTATAGCTATTCCTAACTTGTGTTTTTGTACTTTGTACTCTGTTTGTGTGTTGTGTATTCATGTCACAGGACTCCCTGGAGGACCAGCCATCTGTTGGCTGAAGGGACATCTTCCTGCTTAAAATGAAAATTTAACTAACTAACAATTATCCTCTACAACACGTGCGTGCGCTCTGGAGAGAGAGAGAATGAGTGAGCAGACAGCGCTACAGAGAAAGGAGAGCGGCCGAAACTCCTGTGGAGATGGAGAGAAGGCTACAGAACGAGCGAGCACGGCGAAGGCGAAGACCAGGCTTACATGTACGCAGGCGAGAACGCAGGGCAGCATCGCAAGGGCAAAGGATGAAGAAGTCCCGCGATGCCACGAACATTGGTAGCTGGAGGAGAAGTTGGCATGTCTCCTGTGCAGAGTAGTCCTTCTCTGCAGTGGTGTTTATCGGGAGCTTCTGAACTGCATTCAACGACTTTTCATCATCATTCATAACAGTAGCATACATAAGCTTCAGCATCTGTGACCGCGGCTCGCATAATTTGGTGGCCGCTAACTGGTGTTGAGGTTGCAGCTGTTCTGTCACTAGACACGTACTTAGCGTGCTTTGTCAGTCTGCAAGTCTCAAATCACCCCCACAACTGAACAGCTCGGTATATGGGCAAAGTGCGATGCTCTTCAAGCACATAAACACTGCAAGAAACGGTGGAGTGCTAGGCTCACCATTCTTGCTATTATCTACGCTGGTACCAATTTCCTAACACTTTGGCACAAATCTTAACTTGTCGACATTGCACATGAAAGATGAAGACGTCACCGAAACTTCCCTCCTATCTGCCCCTCCGTTTACTTTGACGTACAGCCTGAATATTGTCACTGGCATTCACAGGCATAAAGTACAAACCAGACTAACATTCTCAACTATATCCTTTCATATTATAATGATGATTGTGACCACTGTAATATGCCGCTGTATGTAAAATTATATCATGCTCTATAATAGATCTATCTGTGATTAAATTTGTAATATTATAATAATGCATTACGTACCAGCCCTGCATATTCAAGTCAGCTATGTATGATCATAGATAATCTATGGCATGATGAACTCGCTCACGCTCGCCCCACAATGCTCTGCATTCACCTAGTAGATAATATCTACGTGCGCCCACACAGTTCTGCGTGCTGTGCGTATGTGTACAGGTATTGTATTGTATTGTATTGTGTTGTATTGTATTGTATGGTATTGTATTGTATTGTTTTAGAAAAAAAAAGTGATTATGCTAAAACAGGCACAGGTCTAGATAGCCCCACCCCCATTCATTCACACAATGATCTGATTGCATTTGTGCGCTGGAATCTTCGTCAGGGAGGGGAGGAGAGGTTGCTGTACGAGTCAGGCCACTCATACAACGGGAGATTAAAGCTATATCAAGCCATGTAAGTTTATACTCGCTAATATGTACCCGTTCTGTACTGTAATTTGGTCAGCTATGCTAAGCTAGCTCCCGTACAGACTGGCTCGCGAGACTAGCTCCCGTGTCGGTACAGAGGTTTGCAAAAGCGTGCAAGAGACTGTAATGAGCCTTTCATCTGTAGCTACTAGTGTCAGGATGGTTGTCTGTTTTTCAAGTACATTAACTATTACGTTTATTGAGAGCGAACCTCAGAGCCAAATGTGAAGTAAATTGGCCAGCAGACAAAGAGATCTCAACCTTCCTGTGGCTAAAGCTCTGATTCCAGAATATTATACATATGTATGAAACCGTAATGCCAACGTCAAGTAGGAGGAGATTTTTGTCCGCATAGTTGTACTTTCTAACACACTTGTAGCTGAGCTGTCGCGTAGGTGCGGATGTATGCAGGATGAGCTGGTCTAAGAATGCTTAACCATGCTGCCATATACAAAGGCTCTTTAGCGAGGCTGAATCACTTCTGTCCTGTTGTTGAGTACAGCCTAAGGGTATATAGCCAGTGTTGTCCAATCCTTCTAGAATACGTAGTGAAAACTAACAGAAACAGAACCCAAAAGAAGCAAAAAGAAAAAAATTAAAGGGGGGTGAAATAGGAAGTACATGTATGTACTCAAGAGAATCTAACCCAGCTCTCAGCTTTCAGGGCCTTCACCACTAGGCCACTGGAAAGATTAACCTGTTTTTTATGTCTCCTCAGAGAATCTGAGGTGGAAAAGCCTTACATGAGTTTTCACCCACGGTTCACAAAATAACATAATTTTGAAACTAAAGCTCCCTAGTTTTATGTGTACTATTATAACATCATTTTGAAAGTTTTAATGTTTCATGGTGATGTCAACATTGGTTTTCACTTGATACGTTTCATTTCCTTGCACATTGACAGTTGTTTGGTCTCTATCTATAATATTGTCATACATACTCCAGTGTATAATTTTGGTTTATAGATTGTTGAGCTAAGCATTAGATTTACTACTGCAGCAATGCATGCATTTGCTAACTTAGTAGCCTCATTCCCAGGCATTCACTCAGCTTTTATCACTTGAGAGCTAGAGCCTGGGGACAAGGCTACTAACCTAGTAGATGTGTTTTGTTAAGCATTCACACTGTGGTACTTGCCGCCGAATCTTTCCCTGAGAATCTTTTGAGTATCTTCAGCAATGTACTTGATTCAAGTAACTTAATTGGATGGACAACGTTGCAAGAAGTACGTTTCAACCTCGATAACACATGCATATCATCACTAACGTATTTGCATGCACAGTCTTGTCCCCAGTTTAGACTTCTTGCTGTAATCAATGGAACATTGAGTGCTTTAGTTACAGCTTTGGTGAAAAGTGTTGTCATTTCATGCAGAAGGCAGCTCTTGACATGACTGCTGCATATACTAGCAGTACAATATACGTATGTATATGGGTGGCTGTATTAATCAAGCTGTTTGACTCAGAACATACGTAAGGCTGTTTGCTAAAGGACAGCTGAGGTCTGAGCTCGAAACAGATATTATGTACATGTACATGTTGTGTATGTAGCACCTTGAAAATACATTGATACTAAACACAGCAGTAAAATCCCCAGATAGTATTTAAAGCTGCATTTTCAGACACCGAGATAGTGTAATGGCTGGCACGGAATATGGGAAAGCTGCAGCTCCTTTGTGAGAGAGACAAGAACACCAGTATATAGTCTCACACCTTTTACACATAGTACAACACACTACACACTATGTGCAAAAAGCTGGGGAGTGGAGACAAGAATGAGGCTATAGCTAGCTACATATAGCACACACACACACACCTCTACATACCAATCAAGGGGTTTACTCTCAGGTCAAGCACTATGAGACATGTGTTCACTTTCAGTACTTCCAGAAGACTGACTGCCCCACCAGTAGTGACACCACAGGACTGGATGTCTATGGCTGGGAGTTACAGAAGTAATTGTACCATCACTACAGGCATAATTGTACTGAATTTACAATCCTGTGCGTAAATTACACAAGTGACTGTACAAGATATGAATGGATCTACAATGTATGAGTGTACACACTGTACGTATATGTTTTTTTTCAACCTCACTGCTTTCCCAAAGAGCTTGACTTCTTTATTTGGACTGCCACATTAAATAGATGATAATTATTCTACGACTCCCCACATCCAGATGAAACCATAGAGAAGGTTGGAAGAAGCTAACCCACATGTACGTACATACCTCTGAGGCACACATCATCTCTGAGTGCTTCTGCAAACTCTTGTGCACCTTTATCACCAATGTCAACGTTGAAGTTTAGTGTAACTCTGCGCAGACCTGGTATCTTTTCCAGTTTGAGCTTTTGTGATCGGAGGCTATCTTTCCAAGCTTCACTTTGTCTGTGCAGGCAATGTTGCTGCAGAAATAGTAAAGGCGTAGTAAATAAATGTAGCCTCGTATCCAGATAGACCTATTACCACCGTAGTAATGTATCTGAGATGTATATCAGTACATATATGTATATACAATCTCTTTACTACGTAGCTACACGCAAGTTCCTTCTTTCATTACAGCAAGAAAAATAGGCTACTCTCCAGTTCAATTCAGTGACAGCTTTAGTCCTTGTTTTGTAAGGCACGGTACCATACACAGGAAGAGCAACTAAAATGTGACTTCCAATCTTTAAAAGCCACTCTGAATACCTGTCTGCCAATCACGATGACTGAAGTGTTGACAGAACTGTTAGTCTACCTCAGTGAAAACTTTTGTTTCGTTAGAAAGAGAAAGGAATCTATTCTAAATCAAAGCAACAACCTCTTGTGATGTTCGTAAAATTCTACTTGCTAACCATCCTAGAGCGATGGTATAGAAGTAAAGCCTGTTGACTGTTGCCACAGTTAGCAACACTGTTGTCGTGAGTGACATATTGTGCATGCAAATAACATGTAGTTGATATGTATCGCTAGACTATAACCTTGATTAGGACTGCTACTGATGATGCTCCCTGGGATGACAGGCTGCACGCAGTGAGATCCAGCCACTCCAGAGAATAAGAGTTCTTCACTGCACTGAAGATGACTGCATAGTAAGGGAATATATTATATATCAGCATCAGTATGAATCTTACGTACATGTACGTTTGGCATGCTTAGAATGGTACCCACAACCAGCGTGGTCTGTACTGGCTCAGGTATGTATATGATAATTACGTAAGGAGGTGGGAATTAGAGAGCTCGATTGTAATGCATGTACATGCATTGGATTAAGTAACTCGGTATTACAATGTAAGCTATCATCAGCCACACTTCAGTAATCTACAACGCTTGTGATTAAGAGAAATACAGTAGTTTGGTTTGCTTGAGCAACACTTCATATTCCGCCAACTAATAGAGCTCACCTTCAGCAGCCTTGTTCCCGATCTCAGATCCCTTCAGTGAAAGATGCACCAATGATGTAGTTTTCACGAATCCCTAAACATGGAGGTAGGAAGATGGCCACACCAGGAATACTTCCTGGCAAACATAATTCAATCATAATATGGTGCGGACTACAAGCGCTATTTAAGTATATGATCGAGTGGTTCCAGTGGGGTTGGTACCTAAATGAGTTCCCTCAACAGTGAATCAGGCATCACCGCCCAATACTACCATAGTCTCATGCCCAGCCACATGTTAGAAAGGTGGGTGTGGCACACTGTATAATCAAAGTTGGTTTAAAAATACGTCAGCAGTCCCAGAACTGGACCGGCAATGCGAAGTGGATATCACAGATGCATCTATGTTGTAGCCTTGTTCCCAGCCACCAGTTCTTGCAAAAATAAATGGGAGAAGTAACTTTTCCCGTTTATTTTCCTGAGTGCACGTGGGAGGAGCCTGGAAACGAGGCCATTCATGTCGCTGAACTCTCCATGGTTAGGTGGGTGCGAAGTGGCTGCTGCAACTGTGATATCCGCTTGGTGATGTAATACTACAATCAGCCAATCGCACTGCCGGTCCAGATCTGGGATTGCTGACGTATGGCTAACCCAAATTTCAATACACAGGGCACCAGTCCCACTTTTTTAACGTGGGGGCTGGGCACGAGACTACCACTACTATGGCCTACTGCAACTGTGATATCTGTTTGGTGATGAAATATTCGATGCCGGTCCAGAACTGTGGCCACTGATGTAATGCTGCCGCAACTTTGAATATACAGGGCGTAACGTAGGGCTGGGCACGAGACAAATAATGCCAGGGCTAGCTAGACATGTGGCAATAATGAAAAACCCAATTGCAATGTAGAGTCTCAGAAATAAATGTTTTCACTCCACAATGTGACAGTTAAGGGATGGCCATACGTGCAAACTACATGTATACACTGTCCAAGCTAAACTACGTAAAATCACATGACTATACTAGATAAAGACAAGGACTAGAATATTTTAGCAACGTTATTGTAATTTCAGTTTCATGATACACGCAATTAATATATACTAACATGTAGTAGCCAGTAGTGGCTGTACACACTGTGCATACTATCAAATGTAATGGATATGCCCCCCACACTGTTTAGGCTAGAAAATGCACAATTTAGATTTGTGGTACTGTAGATACAAAGCTGCCTTCACATCTACATGCTAACTGCATTTACCTGTGCTAAACACTTGCAGTCTTTCAGGTGTAGGTGAACACCTTCAAACACGAGAGACTTTAGAGCACTTGAGGCACACAAGCACCCTTGAACAGATCTATCATAGAGTCATTCCATTATATATATCAGTATATGCAGTGCTGTATATACTGCAAAGCACAAGCTTAATTAGTGTGATCATAGATAGTAGAGTAGAAGGAGTTCCTGTCCTTCTACTCGACTATCTATGGTGTGATAAAAAGTATCTTAAGGTTCAAAACTGCATTGATTATTAACTAAAGATCAATGCACTAACTTTAATGCAGCTAGAGCTACCGTACCAGTTGTCTAATGAGGGCTCTATCCTACTATTAACACATATACCTTTAACACCATCAACTGCAGGTACGTACTTGGCAATGCTGTACACTGTACTTCTATCAGGCACACCACGTCTCATGTGGAACAGCAGCAACTCTTTCGTACTTCACACCATCTGCAGAACAAAGAGAAGCGATATTTGCTAGTTATAGCTGACAGTAGTCTAAGACTAGTGTTTCTTTGTACATAGATTCACTATTATAAACATACCGACACAGCAGTCAATCAACTGGAAGCTTTCTGCTTATGCTGTACACAAAGCTGCCCTGTGCAAATGTACATCTATCCTCGCTCCCAGGCCCTCACTTCATTTGGTTGCATGAAGGCTAGCATAATATACTTGTAAAAAGTCACTGGATTAATGGAGGTACTGTCTAACTACATGTATTGGTGTACTGACCACTATTTACAGTATTATAGACAAAAGGTCTAATTACATACCAATGCTTCTCACAGTTGGGTAAAGTCTTTCCTCCCATTTGTCTATGAAGGCAACAGTATGCAGTGCCTTGTTGATCTGTAAAGCAGTCAGAAGTGGGTGCCAGTCGTTTCTCTTAGCCTTGTAGACCCGACAACTCAGCACTCCTTCCTTGGCTCCACTGCGGATACTGGCTATAGGACACGTGTCCTCCAGGGCACACAGGCTTTCATAGTAAGCTACAAAGTCTTCAGCTCCTCGCTGATGAATGCGAACAGCCTCCATCTATGGTTGAAATAGCAACTTCTGATATAGAGGTATTAGCTATACCGTACCATGCACAAGCTGCTCTGAATATAGTTAACTCCCTATAGCTACATGAACGCATACTAGATTTATTTCTTTCTGGTAGGTTTAGATTGTAGTTGCATTGTCTTGCAAGTACATGTAATCTGCTGTTTTAATGGATTATGAAAGTAGTTCAAGCACCTATTTCACAACATATATGTGAATAAGAAGGTGCTTTGCACTCATTTTGATAAAAAAATTATGGCAAAAATTAAATGTAGTTGTTCCAAGTCTGTACTAAAATGACAGTAGAAAAAATGATGGGACTAAGATCTTTATTTAATGTGACAATATAAAGCCCCTCAGAAGGTTATAAACAGAATGTTATTCAAGTATTCCATCAAACATCTTTAGTGACACACTCTATGAATTTGTGTGCAACATGTGGCCGTAGGTAAAGTACAAAGGTCTCTGCAGGCAGGCTTGGAAAAGATGCTATCAGTGTATTAAAGGTATACAAGAGTCACCAACACCTTCAGGTGCTGGGAGCAGTAAGTGTAGTGTCTGGAGACACTAGCCTTGAGCTGCATATGGGACACGAGTTCAAATCCTGGTTCAGCAAAAACCCAATGAAGGTTTGGAGCAGCTATGGTACAGGGCTGGGTGTTTTTCTCTTGCTGTGGAAACTGGTACATGTACATACGGCATATCAGCTTCCCACAGTGTTTCAGATACCATTTTTATAACCCAATTTGGTATCTTTCACGGCTGATTAAGCATTCCAGTACACTAATTAAATGCTGCAGCTACAAGTATAGGCAAATCAGGATTCTAGAGGTCTGGCAAACAAAGAACGTTAGGATTGTCTCTATGATATTATAGAATCTGTAGGTGAAGGCTACACCAACATGTGGACAGCAAAAGTAGCAAGATCGCTCTAAAGTCAGTAGGCATTGTTTGCCCGAGTGCACTTCTCCCTGAGTGAATCAGGCAAACAAACCAATCATTTTGTAAGGATCATCAACCTTTGTACTCTCCTAACACTAAGTGTCTTTGGCTATCCATGGTATTTTGCTCTAGGTGGATAAACCATTGCGGAATAATTTATTGAGTCATACAAGTTTCAGTTGTAATGGTTTACAGTTGCTGATGATGTTGCTGCTGATAATTTTCCTTATGGACACCCTATAGCGTCTCTACTACATTCACCAAATATGCAGCATGTGCAGTCAGTCAAGAAAGCCACACCTCTTCGCAGTCGCATCCACTGCAGCAACGCAAGACCGTACTAGCGTGAGACTCTACACAAACGCTTAGCATGCACGTGAGAACCCAGCTCCTCCTGTATAACACATTTTACGCAATTAAAATCAGATGATCTGGAGTGGCCCTGATGCGCCACTGGTTTCAAGGCAGTTCATGGATTATAATTTACTGCAATACTGTAAGCGATCCCCAAGTTGGTAGAAGTTGGAGCTAGCTAGCTAGCTAGCTAGACTAACGTGCTACCATAGATAGTAGAAGTTATCTATGGTGCTACGTACCTTGACTCTGGTTGCTGTAGTTTGCAGCAGAGATACTAATAATACCTTTGTTTGCAGCTTTAGTCAAACTCACATCCCCGCCCCCCAAAAGGAAAAAAAAACAAACAAAAACAAAGACCCGGCAATGATAAGTGAGACTTCGACCTGTTCGCGTCTACTGCCATACCTCTCATTTCATGTATTATAGGAATCGAGAACGCGAAAAGGAAACGACAGCGAGCTAAGGAACCACGAAATAATAAATGCGGGGGCGGGCACACTACGATATGCGCCGCACGCGTCAATGCTTTTCGCGCCAGCTCACGCAGCTCTTGACTGCGCAAGAAAGTTGAACTCTCTAGAATTAAAGTACAGAAGAATGAAGTCTCTATTCAAGGAACAGGGAGGTTATAGGTATTATCAAATAATTTGTAGCAAGACCTGACAGTTCCCAATTAATGCCCCACCAGGTAGTTTCACGAGTTCACCTGAAACAGTAATTGATTGTTGGTATCTATCAATAAATAAGAGTAAAATGGAAGCGGTAACATACAAGAAAGATTATAGAAGTCTGTCAACATTAAGGATTCTGAAGCATCTTGAAGAGGATAATATATATCGTTATAAGGCCAAACGAACTTTTATCACAGCCTCTAGTTTCCAGGGAGAATGGAGAGGAACCAAATTCCCAATTTCATTTTCACCTCTAATTAATTGTACGCATTACTTTTCTTGTGTTTGCCTTTAGTGATTGCTGAAATGAAACATAGGTGGGAGATAATTAGTCACACAGAACACAACTTCAATAAGCAAAGTGGAATGAACCATCTAAGGAGCAATGTAAGTAACTATGCCTCATATTGACAGCCAACTTTGAGATCAGGGTATTCCTAGCAGAGAGAATTGGGGAAGTTACTGCTTCCCAATTAATTGCCTACTCTGACAGAGTGCACACATTAATCTTCTTTAGAGATAGCAGATATGTGGGAATAAACAAATTATATGCAGTGCACAATCGTAATAAGCTGCTCTAGAAGGAACTGTGTAAAAAACAGCGTAAGTAAAACCATACCCATGACAGTCTACTTAGAGATCACACAAAGTCAGGCAAGATATTCCTAGCTAATTGGGAATCTGCCAGAGAGAATAGAGAGGAACCAGCTTCCCAATTTCATTCCCCACTCTAATTAATTGTACACGTTACTTTTCTTGTGTTTGCAAAATGTTACTTCAAAGTTTGTAAGCAGAAAACATAAGCGGAAGATAACTAATTTAGTTACACCGAACACAACTTCCATAAGAAGTCGTTGAATGAACCATCTAAAAAGCACTGGAACAACAAACAGAACAAAATGTGAGGAAAATTAAATAACACAATCTCAGTAAGCTTCTCTAGAAGGAACCATGCATGTAAGGAACCGTACGTACCACTGACAGCCCACTTTGAGAAACACAAAGACAGGTAAGGTATTCCTAGCTAATTGAGAATCTGTCTCTTTACTGCAAAGATACCAACAGCACAGCCTCTAACTACCAGAGAGAATGGAGAGGAATCAGCTTCCAATTTAATATCCCACTCTAATTAATGACGCACATTACTTTTTTGTGTGTTCGCACAATGTAACTTTAGAGATTGCAGGCAGAAAACAGGTGGGGGATGATTAGTCTCACAGAACACAACTTCAATAAGCAACCACTGAAGGTATCATCTACGGAGCAAAGTAAGGAACCGTGCCTCATATTGACAGCCAACTTTGAGATCAGTGTATTCCTAGCAGAGAAAATTGGAGCAGTTGCTGCTTCCCAAATAATTGCCTACTCTGGTAAGTGCATGCTTTACTCTCCTCATGTTAACACAATGATTCTTTAGGGAAAGGAGACAGGACAAATGTAAAAAAAAACAAGTTATGCGGTAAACAATTGCAGTAAGCTGCTTTCGAAGGAACCGTGAGGAACCGTACCGCTGACAGCCCACTTTGAGATCACACAAAGTCAGGCAAGGTATTCCTAACTAATTGGAAATCTGTTTCTTTATTGCAAAGATACCAACAGCACAGCTTCTAACTACCAGAGAGAGCGGAAAGGTACCAGCTTCGCAATTTCATTCTCCACTCTAATTAATAGTACACAATACTTTTCTTGTGATGGCAAAATGTTACTTCAGAGATTGCAGGCAAAAAACCATAGTTAGTACTCTACAATCTATGATGAAACATAGGACGTGGGGGAAATTAGTCACATGCACAGAACACAAATTCGATCTGAAACCGTGGAATGAACCATCTAAAAATCACAGTAGTAACTGTGCCTCATATTGACAAAAAAGATTATAGACGACTGCCAACATTAAGGAGAAGCATCTTGAAGAGGAGTATATCGTTATAAGGCTAAACAAACTTCTATCACAGCCTCTAGCTGCCAGGGAGAATGGAGAGGTACCAAATTTCCAATTTCATTTTCAACTCTAATTAATTGTACACATTACTGTTCTTGTGTTTGCCTTTAGTGATTGCTGAAATGAAACATAGGTGGGAGATAATTAGTCACACAGAACACAACTTCAATAAGCAAAGTGGAATGAACCATCAATAAGCAACCGTTGAAGGAACGTCTAAGGATCAAAGTAAGGAGCCGTGTCTTGTACTGACAGCCAACTTTGAGATCAGTGCATATTCCTAGCAGAGAGAATTGGAGCCGTACCTCTCATTTCATGTAGTATTGGTATCGAGAACGCGACAATGAACCGACAGCTAGCTAAGGAAAAGGAACCACCAAGTAAATAAATGCGGGGGCGGGGCACGCTACGATATGCACCGCGTGCGTCAATGCTTTTTGCGCCAGCTCACGCAGCTCTTGACTGCGCAAGAAAGTTGAACTCTCTAGAATTAAAGTACAGAAGAATGAAGTCTCTATTCAAGGAACAGGGGGTTATAGGTATTATCAAATAATTTGTAGCAAGACCTGACAGTTCCCAATTTATACCCCATGCACCTAGCAGTTTCATGAGTTCACATGAAACAGTAATTGATTGTAGGTATCTATCAATGGATGCATGTAAAGAACTTTGAGATTGTACTTCTGTAAAATGGAAGCGGCAACATACAAGAAAGATTATAGACGTCTGTTAACATTAAGGATTCTGAAGCACCTTGAAGAGGAGTATATATATCGTTATACCACATTACATCACATCCAAGGTGTTTGATTGGAGCAGAAGAGGAGTATAAAGGGTCATATACTACATTTATGTTTTCATCTTTTAATATACTGCTTTCATGTTTTATGTATTATGACATCGTAAATAACTGCTGCCTCTGGGAATGCTAGCCCAGCGTTTCTAGGTACCTACTCCACTGATTGGTCAAATGTTGTATAAGCCGGATATACCACGCCTAGGCAAGAAGCGATTGGCCGCCTGTGTATATGTATAGGATATACTCGAAGTATAAACGTGATTACTCCGCTAGGCTGTTTACCCTCGGCTATCGCCGAGGGTAAGCCGTCTAGCGGATTATATGTATAGGATATACCGCGTCTACGAGGAGTATACACGCAGATAAACTCCGCTAGACAGTTTACCCGAGGCGTAGCCGAGGGTAAACCGTCTAGCGGAGTTTATCGCGTTTATACTCCGATTAGGCGTGGTATATCCGGCTTATATCACAGGCGACCAATCGCTTCTTGCCGTTTGTCATCGCCATAGTTACCATTCAGTAGTATTCATTTATTATGTAAACAAAAAACACGTCAACGAACCTGAAAACACGCATGGAAAACATGAAAACAAAATAGTAGTATAAACACCTTTATACTCCTCTCTGTAGCCAATGAATTTCTCCAAAAGTGATGTAATGTGATATAACTGCGTTTACACTCCTCGTAGACGTGGTATATCCCATACTTATAAGGCTAAACAAACTTTCATTACCAAATTCCCAATTTCATTTCCAACTCTAGTTAATTGTACACATTACTTTTCTTGTGTTTGCCATTAGTGATTGCTAAAATGAAACATAGGTGGGAGATAATTAGTCACACAGAACACAACTTCAATAAGCAAAGTGGAATGAGCCATTAATAAGCAACCGTTGAAGAAACGTCTAATAAGGAACCGTGTCTTGTAGTGCATACTTTACTCTCCTCATGTGAACACAATGATTCTTTAGGGAAAGAAGACAGGATAAATGTGAAAACAAACAAAATTATATGCAGTACAAAATCGTAATACGCTGCTCTAGATGGAACCGTGTAAGGAACCAAGTCAGGAACACTACCCCTGACAGCCCACTTTGAGATAGCACTTCAATACCTGAAGAAGGGTGGACACTAAAAGCCACAACCTCTCACTACCAGAGAGAATTGGAGCAGCTACTGCTTCCTAATTTCATCCCCGCACTACATCTATTACTTTTCATATGTTCTCACAATGATCTGCTAGAGATATTCGGTACAAACAATAGGTAGTAACAACTAGTAAATGAACACAGTATACAACATCAGCAAGCAACTCTAGAAAGAACCGTGCAAGGATTCGTACCACTAAGAGCCCACTCCGTGAAATATTGTATTTGAAGAATTGAAGTAAGAATATTCCTTTGCACAACTAATAGGAAATCAGTTTTTGCATTTTAAAGATGCTAAGAGCCACACTCTCTAGCTACCAGGGAGAAAAAATAATTGACTGCTTCCTAAACACATCCCCGCTCTAATTTAGCGTTCATAGTTCTCCTTTAAAAGACAGCAGACATAACAAAATGTGAAAATGGACAAACTATGCAGTGCCTAATCGCGCCAAGCAGCTCTAGAAGGAATCATGTAAGCAACCATGTACAGTAAAAAAAATGCAGAAAAAAGTGGAATTTCCTGAAACGTGTTACAAGGAAATTTGACAGAAAATCTGGTATTTCAGGTACAATTTAAGGTAGTATAGGATAGGGCAGAATTTCATGATTTTAAAGGAAATTCTACCCTATCCTATACTGTCCTGTACCCAAACTGCCAGATTTCCTGTCAAATTTCCCTGTAACGCATTACAGAAAATTCCAATTTTTTTCTGCATGCGCGTGGTACCCCTGACAGCCCACGTTGAGATCACACAAAGTCAGGCAAGGTACGTATTCCTAGCTAATTGGGAATCTGTCTCTGTATTCCAGAGATACCAAAAGCCACAGCCTCTAGCTACCAGAGAGAGAGGAAAAGTAACAGCTTCCCCACTCTAAGTAAGCATACGTACACACTCCTTATCTCATGCAGTTAATTCAGAGAGAGTGAGAAACAATTATAGTTCACGTACTTATATCTCTAGAGATTACAACTTCAGTAAGCAACGCATGGTTAAACTCAATTCTTGTAAGAAAATGTCCTACATACTGACAGCCCCCTTTCACATCGCACTAGAAGAATAACTAAACTGAAGGTGGGAATCCGTCTCTGTACTATATAAATACCAAGAGCCACATTTCTGGGATTATAGTTTACACCAGGATAAATAGTCTAAAAATAACCTTGGCTTAGAGGTTGAGTGCTTCTGTATATATGTCTGTTGAACAGGCAACCTTGGTACAATGTCACTGCTTCATAGAAATCACTTTTTGGTTATAATAGCTACCCTCATTATTGGTCAGGAATATGTATAAGAGCAACCGAAAAGTGACTACTAAGAAATAGCGACATTGTACCTCAGGGTGCCTGCTTGCCGGACATACATCACCCTCTAAGCCTACATTACAACATTGCTTACTAATGAAAGTCTATAACTATTGTTGCTCACCTATATTTTGTACCTGCATACAATCTCTGAATTAAGTTAAACATTATGCGAGTAAGAAAAGTATGCTATACTAGAGTGTGGAATAAAATTGGGAAGCTGTTACCTCTCCATTTTCTCTGGTAGCTAGAGGCTGTGGCTCTTCACTCTTAGAAATAAAGTGGTCAAAACACACTTATTTAGGTTGGCGGTAGGATGTCACACAGCACACCAGGTCACCTGTTGTTAGGTTGTGTGTGAGTCTCAGAGTGGGTGAACATTCAATAACTCCTGTTCTGTAAAATTTCATAACATCAATTGTGTTCTGTGTGACTAATATCCCCCCACCTATGTTTTGTGCCTGCAATCTCTGAAGTAACAATGTGCAAACACAAGAAAAGTAATGTTTAATTCAAATACGATATCTCCGGGTGGGCTGTCAGAAGTATGGTTTCTTACACGGTTCTTTCTACAATTGCTAACTGAAGTGATATGTTTTGTATACTGTCTGTACATGATGGTTGTTTACACAAGAAAAGTTATGTGTGTGCTTATCAATTAGAGTGGGGAATTATTTTGGAAGTAGTAACTGCTCCAAGTATCTCTTCTAAAACAAGTGACAATTAGATAAGTGTTTGCTACTGCGTTAATATTTAACAAACAATGCAGTGTATGACAGTGGTAAGCAACCCTAGAAAGAACTGTGTAAGGAACCAAGACAAATCTTGAAAGCAAGATGAGATTTTGGGCATTTCTTAGTCTTGAGAGGGGTACATTCATTACAGAGACAGTGAAAAACACAATTCTATATGAAGCACTGCTAAATGGTTGGTAGCTCGGCAGAGATTTAGAAATGAAGTGCAGGAGAGTAAAGCAGGAAAGGAACAGAGCAAGCAGCTCAGATCTATCTAGAGTCAGTAGTGATGCTGAGCATAGTTTGGAAGCTCCAGAAGAAAGAGGAAGCAAGATGATTGACAAGGAAGAAATGAGCAAAGAATGTTTCATACTCACCCTCCATGCTTAGAAGTAGCTGAATCTTGTGTAACCATGTCAGATAGCACTGAGCATGGCAGTGTGCATTGACCTGCTACCTAAAGGTTGATTGGCTTTATATATAAAGTCGTAGGCATTGAGTGCCAGAGTGCATTCCTCCCCGAGTGAGTCAGGCACATGTCCAATCATTTTGTAATGATCCTCAGCCTCTGTATTTTACTAACACTAGTGTCTTTGGCTGTCCCTCACATATGGCTCTTGGTATATACGCCATTGTGGAGTAATTCATTGAGTCATACTAGTTTCAGTTGGAGAATCAGTAATGGTTTATGGTGCTGATGGTGTTGCTGCTAATAGTTTACCTTACGGTCACCTTAGCCCTTTACCAACCATAGGAAACAGCTTAAAGAAGCAGAAAAGCCTGTACAAAGTATTATCACCTAGTATTAAAACGGCCATATAAATTCATATGGGCTTATGGGAACTCATGACGCATATGTGTCATTGGTTGGTAAAGAGTTAAATGAAGCCACTGTATTCCCTGCTAAGCTTTACACTCACTAACATGCACTCACTCAGAAAGCCTAACCTCTTGAGGATCTTCGCAGTTGCTCTGCAGCGACGCAAGACCGTACACTAGCGTGAGACTATATTAAAGCTTACTACAGTACTAATGATTAGCATGCACGTGAGAAGTCAGCTCCTCCCTCCCGTTACTGCTAGAACCGCAGCCCGCAGTCTGTACACAAATATTAATATGTATAACACATCAACTTTATAGACATAATTAAAATGAGATGATTACAAGTGGCATTGATGCACCACTGGCTTCAAGGCAGTTCATGGATTTCAATTTCTTGAGTGTTTCCTGCAAAGGAAAAAACAGACACTTGTGGTAGAACCGAGGTGGGATAGGACACGACCTCTGAGGATCACTCCCATAGACTCTATAGTTGCAACTGCAGTCATCTCGATCCGTACCTGTTAATGTATCTACTTAGAAGTTAGAATTGTCCACAGTAGCAAAACATCATACTGCTTTCCATGGTTCTCAACAACAGTGGGCCAAAGAGTGAAAAAATGGTATATACCTTAAATTAATTACCAGGTCCACACCATTGGACATTAACAGGAAAGTCTTTATCTTCATGCAAATAAGCAGAGGGCTTGGAATAAGCTTACAAAAGTGCCAGTTGAAAATCAATAGGACAACAGGAGAGGCCTTGTGCAAATGGACAAATCAGTGCGATCACTAGCTGGTCAAGATCATGACTGCAATGGTAACTATATACACACTTACAGAGACTATAGGAGTGGCCCTCATTCAGTCCATTAAATACCCACACATTAAACCTACAAGGCCTCTGCCCAACTTTTGCTGCGAGAGAGCCTGGGGACAAAGCTACATAAACCAATGGCAGTAGAAACTAGAGGTCTCTAGCAGAGACATACCCCGCGCTCTTGGACCCTGCAGACTGTAGCGCCGTATGCGAGCTGTAGGCGTGGCTGATCGCCGTAGTAATGATATGGGCGTTTCTCTGCGTATTCTCAAGTATGCTTTCTATCCGAGTATATACCTCTTCTACGCTCCATGTTGAAGATAAGACTCGTATACCATACTCGAGGGCTCACGTATGTCCGTATTCAAGCTGTAGGCGTGACCAGCTGCCGTATTAAAAAAGGCGTGACCAATTGCCGTATTAAAAAAAATGGTGGAACACACCGATAATCAGAAAAAGCGTGGAAATGCCGAGAATAAAACAGCTATCTACTATATCAGGTACAGACAAGCTAATGTATCGCGGATATCAGCGAAAACCTCCTGTTTAGAACTTGTTATAGCCTCTAAATCGCCCGTTGGAAGGTTTTTTCAAAATTTTTGTATGACAGACGACGACGACGACGACGACAGACGGACAAAACCGATTACTTAACCCCGCTTGCGCGCAGGGTAACTACATCTACGCTTGCGCGCGGGGTAACTACATCTACATACCAGTGTGAACAGGCGAAGTGTATTAGCAGCAGCACCAAGCCTGCAATTATCGACAGAGTTGCTGTCACAATGTACGCAATGCCAAAGAACAAACATATCAAAGGAGTCTAGAAAGAGAGACAAACACAATAATAATTTACACAGCCCACATAATTAAATTCAGACGTCTACAAGGACAAACTACACACAGGTGTGTTTAGAAATTTTACTATGCACGCACGATCCACTCTAATCACTACATTGGAGTGCACAAAACATTGTGACTGTTCGCATTTTGCCAGATCTAGAAAAGCATTGTATTAACATTTTAAAAGTGAGATGGGCCATCACTGAAGATGCAGTATGGTGAAGCAAAAGTCATATACCGTAAACTCTGATAAATAACCGGGGGCGGTTATAATTAGAATTAGCAGCCTCAATGGGCGGTTACTTTTACATGGGCGGGTATAATCACAGATCGGTTATTTTTGCATGACAACTGTTAATAGCGTGGCAGATTTACAGAAACATCCCCTACGTTGAGAACAGCCCGGTAGATGTGGTGTCCCTTGAGGCAGGAAGCCTTCAGGCAGCCAATCTGAACGAGCTCCATAGCGCTTACCTTAGCTACCGTAGCTTAGCCTCGTTCCCAGAACCCTCCACTAACCGTAGCTAGGGTTTCTCGCTACAACTAACACCGACTTCTTGGTTTTCACAGTCTGATTCTCGTCGCTATTCTGTACGGTCGTGTTCTATTAGCTGCATGCTCTGCTTGCTATAGACATTCACACGTGCAACGCTATTAATTTTACAGATTCAATTTCCTGCCTGGGCTGCACGTGAAAATTATGGGCGGTTATGTTTACATAGGAGGTTTTACACACGAGTAAACTGTTATTGCAGTAAATTGATCGGTTATACTAGAGGGGCGGTTACCTTTAAGGGGGCGGTTATTTATCAGATTTTACGGTATGTACATGTAGATATCTAGTAGTCCATCAAAACCAAAATCTGCATTTGGCGTTAGAAATTTCTTTGGAAGGTTCGCTCCCACTATATTTGCTAGTAGACTCAGAGAGTCCATGCATTGTTTATAGTGGAAATTCCACTCCACTCACAACAAACAATCTACTAATTAATCCTGACCCTAAGTAAGCAAACTTGTTAAAGTATGCTCACCATTGAACAAGCTGTTTGCAATGAGTCCACAAGGTACAACAGGCATACGCGTGCCATTAGAGTTCTCAACATTCCGTATGGGGTTACAGTCATCAGAGGGGTTCAAGAAGCTCCCTCGATTTCCTCGCAGCTGTTTCACATCCCAGGAGTTGACGTAGCGACGGTGGTTCCGGAAGTAGTTGCCAAGACCATAGTACATGTACCACGGAGAGCACAGCTCCTCCGGGACAGTGAAATTCACCCGGCAGTGGCAGTCTTCAAAATCACGCCTCTCAATGTTACTTAGAGCACTTATATTGGCCAGCTACTCGGAACACGTCTGGAAGTTATGTATGAAAGGGACATCACTAGGAATTAGTTCACAATTAGTGTAGGGAACTTCCAACTCACGTATCTGAGTATAGATGGGATGAAAAACAACAGTATACAGCAACAATATACAACAACAGCAGTGGAATACTAATACTATCAGTAGAAATTGGCTGAGTCTTACTATAAAGTAACGCCACATACACATGTACATGTACATGCCAACAGGGTGATATTTGTATGGCCAAGTGTACTGTTAGCTTAAAAGCTACAGTGCTCAACGGGTATTCCCTATAGAGGACACCTTGTTTCCATGTGTGATCTTAATTTAATCTCTATTATATAAAATTTTTGTAGCTCTCCAAAATATGTACACATCGCCACTCCATATTTTCTGGCCTCAACAGTACCTACTATAGACTGTACAAACTTCACCCGATAGTGCAGACTGTAAATCACCTACTACTAGAGATACGCATACGCAGTGTAAGCCTCGCGCGCGAGCATTCAGTAGGTGTGGTTTGGTGGCGCGTGTTTAATGCTGTGAAAATTTGACAGAAAGGAAGGAGAAATAGCTAAACGTGCATGAGAATTCGATGAGTTCGACGATCTAAGTAAGGTGGCGCATTTTTCTCCAAAGGCGAAAATTCACGCGGTGGTGACTTCTGTTTCTTCAGCAAAAAAGAGCAACAGTTGTTAGCTAATAAGTGTACGCACCTCTGGGCTAGTGGTTCCGCACTCTTTGGTCTTTTAGCTTCGGTTTTGTCCGTCTCTCGTTGCTAAAGATGCCTAGCTCTTTCCCTTCACGTCTCGTCCATGACTCCACTTCAGCCAACACGCGTGGAAGTAGCACGTGAGAAGTGAACCACAATAGGGCCGGCCACGCCATGCGCAGTACGCAGTCTAATTGCATTCCTAAGCGTGACACAGACATATATATATATATATACATATATACAAACGCTTGCTGAGATGCGATGCAGGATTAGTTGCCTCGCGCTAAGGCGCTCGGCAATAAAGTAGGCAATTTGACGCTTCATCAACACTAATATTGATAGTGCTAGTCTCAGGGATGGTACAGAGAACGAGGCTAAACTACCGGAGTTGGCTAGGCCAGTGCTCAAGATACAAGCCGGTTAGACCATGTCTACTGGCGGGCTGTGAAGTAAATACACACACAATCCCTCGGGTTTCACCCTTGGAATTATGTGATAATGCTTAGGATAAACCATGGTCTAATTAACATGTAGCTCATGGTTAATGGTTGAGACTTGACTGGTATAATTCAGAGGGCTCTTACTTGAATCTACATGTACATGCAAATAAACATCACTGTTATGTTAGGTCCCTCATTGCAACAACAAGAAAGGTAACTCCGAGAGCAAGGAAGATCACCCCAACAATGAAGAAGACAAAAGACACATGACGGGCTGTGAAGACAGGACGGCACGCTGGAATCTGCTGCTGCACCCACTTGTTCTCTGAAGGAAAGAAAGGTATGACAGAACGGGTCAAGAACTACAAAGAACTTCCGTCATTTAGCAGAATAAAGTAACAACTTGAGACGGTAACTACAGTTGGGGCCTACTAGTAAGTGCCACCATAACATGGGCCTGAGAGCTAGACATGCACAAGTGGAAGATGCTTTGCTGAGCACAGATACAGGTGTACAGCTCAACAAGTTGCAAGGACATGCTACTTAGTGTGTAGGGTTTCATACAGGATTCTTTGGTGGAGGGGGGAGATGAATAGTGAACACACACACGTGAAATATGCTGCATGTACAGTACATGTATGCTCTTCTACAGGGGGGGGGGGGGGGTTGGGGGCATTTCTTCTAGAAAATATTTGAAAAAATAGTTGCCTAGAAATGGAATTGGGGTACTGGACTATCAATGGAATTATGATATTAATTTTTTCAAAATTTTTGGAGTGGAGATCCCAGTGTACTGCCCTCTATACAAAACCCAAAATGTTTGAAGAAAATAGATGCCTAGATGGGTACTGAACTTTGGCTGCTAGTAAACTACCAAACACTTGTGTTCAAATCAATGGAATTTTTCTAAATTCTTGGGGGTGGAGATTCTAGTGTACTGCCCTCTATACTAAACCGGAGTGTGGTATAATTTGTAAGTGATTACTGCTTATGAGCTGCCCAGCTGTGAGTACAACAGCAAATAATATTGTGGTGCCTGAGAACACTTGTGTTAAAATCAATGGAATTATGACATTAAGAAGAGAGAGCTACGTATATTGGTGCAGGAAGATTAAGTATCGTAATCCACCAATGGTTAGCATAGTTTGAGGTGTGCTCAGAGAGCAGAAATTAGGCAGAAGAGACTAAGGAAACTGAAGAACATCTGAGGCTCTTAGTAATTGATGAAGATTCCTTCAAAGAATGATGAGAAGGTTTGAGACAATCACAGCGGGTTCATCTGTTCACCTTCTTTCAGCCCTATTTAAACTAGGGCAGTCACACTTTTCTTTCTCTACTCCAGCAGCTCACGCTGACACTAATGTGGCTTTGCATGGCTATCACTGTCTGGATAGAACATGGGCTATGTACGTATCAATATATAGTATAGGCTCTTAGTAGTAGGCCAAGTGTTGTATTACAACAGTGCAGGTTGCATGAGTTTATAAGCCTATACATAATATGTACGTACTTACATGTAGTTGACAATACACAATTTCTATACATGTAATAAGCTAATCATTTTAGGATACAATAATATATATATAGCATTGCAAGTAATATGCTGCAGTTTGCCTTCTGCATGATATGTACGTACATACATGTAGTTGGCAATACATGCTTTCTATATGTGTAATAAGCTAATCAATTTAGGATGCAGTAATATAATTATAGCAAGTAATATACTGCAGTTTGCCTTCTGCAGCATTAATTGCATCGCACACTATGTGCTATCTCATACTGTGTTGTGCTATAATTAAAATATTCCCAAGTAGTACACAGAGGGACTGATCATGGATAAGGACACATCTTGACTCAGCCGCTGACTCATTACTGTATTTTCTGAACTTGAAAATTTAATTGTTGTCATGTATTGTTTTATCAATTTTCTTTCATTGTATTGTTGCAATAGATATTGACGATTATACACTTATTGCCCTAGAACATTAACATCAAGAAAATTTAAAAATCGTTTTCCAAACATGCTAATTAGAATTTCCTCACTGGAATTGGAAGTGGTGCAATGTGATTTACGCTTCATTTGCCGTAAGTTGTTGGTCTTCCCAGCACTTGTTTCAATTCTTTCATGAAGACAACATCCATGCTATTGCAAGAGGTGCCATTTAACATAAGTGTATGGCACTACAATGAGCATGCCACTACAACGATATGTTGTGTATGTACTGCAAACCTCATCTTTATCTCTCACACTTGCAACATTAACAGACAGTTGCTCACAGATGGAGTCTACCACATAATCATCTGGGCAGAAATAAAGGCAGACTGAAAGCTGCTTTGAAAATACATTGATACTAAACACAGCAGTAAAATCCCCAGATAGTATTTAAAGCTGCATTTTCAGACACCGAGATAGTGTAATGGCCGGCACGGAATATGGGGAAGCTGCAGCTCCTTTGTGAGAGAGACAAGAACACCAGTATATAGTCTCACACCTTTTACACATAGTACAACACACTACACACTATGTGCAAAAAGCTGGGGAGTGGAGACGAAAATGAGGCTATAGCTAGCTACATATAGCACACACACACACACCTCCACATACCAATCAAGGGGTTTGCTCTCAGGCCAAGCACTATGAGACATGTGTTCACTTTCGGTACTTCCAGAAGACTGACTGCCCCACCAGTAGTGACACCACAGGACTGGATATCTATGGCTGGGAGTTACAGAAGTAAGTGAGTGCAAGCATCATTTACCTGTTGCAGTTTAACAAGCTTACTGTCTGTTGTGGCTATATCTTTGGTTGCTGTGTGTGTGCACGCTCATTTGTAGATTGTGGATATACTGCCACTGCTAAATGCTGAAGTTTACAAAGTAGCAGAAGTGGAAGAAAGCATGGAGAGCTCATGGCTTGTGTAATAGAACTGTCGTGTTGAATATTAACATTGCAAGTGAAGAGTGAATGCTGTCAGTTTTTCAGACTAATTTTCTGTTTATTCACCACTGCTCATAATTTATATCCTCAAATGAATTCATTAACCAAAAATAATAATTTGGACGAGTAATTAGAAATTATATGGTACACTGCCACAAACAAAAGATTAAGGGGCATGCATAAATGATATGAAGGCATGATCAAGAGAGACAAAGCTAATAGCACTGCAAGGACATACAGCCAAAAGCCATGTAGTGGCCTAGCAGTGAAGGCATTGGGCTTGAGCATACACAATTCATTACATCAGCATCTCTCAGCTGGCTCACCAATAATACACTTACACTTGGCCGTGTGCATACCAGCTCAAACAAAACATACCTCGGCATAATTATAGGCTGCTTTGCTATCCACTTCTTGGAGCTACAAAGTGAAACAAAAACAGTTACGGTTGTAATCTTGGAAGTACATAAGGTCCCTTTTAACATAAACACTTATTTTGCCATTTCCAAATTTCTTGTACCCACACAAACCCACCAAATATTAGTACAGTGGAGTCTCAATTATCCAAACCTTGATTATCCGGCACCTCGATTATCTAGATTGAAAAGTTGTAATGAAGTTCAGAGATCAAAGTGCATGTGCATTGACTAGCTAGTCTCTTCAAGAGTTTCTTCGAGTTTCTTTGTTCCTTTTGCAGTTCAAGGCTACTACAAAGCATAAAAGAGTTGTTCTGTTGATTGCTTCGATAAAAGTAGAGGTGATAAAACTGCTGGAAAAGTCTGTTTCTTACACTGTAAAAAGTGAGAAGCATGGGATAGAAAGGAGCACTGATGCTGATATTAAAAAAGAACCGAGAGAAGATCCTTGGTTTCAAGAGTGAGATGGTAAGCATGGAAATGAGTAGGAAAGCCAAAGTTAGGTAATGACAAGAAGCTAGACAAGGCAGAGTAAAGTATCTGTGGTTTAGGCAGAAGGGGATGGAGGGAGCCCCGGTCAGTGGACCAATGCTGTGTGAGAAGGCTGTTGAGCTCAGCAAACTTCTACATAGAGAAGCAGCAGGATTCAGTGGAAGTGAAGGATGAAAGTGGAGGTTTTGCAAAAGGCATGGGATCCAAATTCTCTCTGTTTAGAAAGAGAAGCTTTCAGTTGACAAGGAAGCAGCTAATCATAATCAGGTCTTCAACTGTGATGAAACTGGTTTAAACGTTCAAATCCCACCAGATGTCACTATGGCTACATCATTCGAAAAGATAAATGATGAAAAAAAAAGGCGAAGGAACATGTCTATCTGAATGTATGCAGTAACATTTTGAGCACCACATGGCTACCTCTCCATTTGCTCGGTAAGGCACAACGTCCACAGTGTTTCAAGGATTGAAGATGGATCTATTGACAGGGAAGTAATCTGGCCAAAAAACATCTTGGATAACCACCGACTTCTTTCTAGACTGGTTCCATCATAATTTTGTCCTATACATCAAAGAAAAGCTTGGTGAAGAACCCAGTGCAATACTAGTTCTGGATAATTGCTCAGCCCATCCAGATGCCGCAGAGTTATAACGATAAAATCTTTGGTAAATTTTTACCACCTAATGTGAGCTGTCTCATCCAACCTATGGATCAAGGTGTTCGGATAATAGAGGTTCCACTGTACCCTCAAGCTACTGCATCAAGCAGATACATGTATCATATGGATTTGTCCAGGTGTGAGTTGTGTTCATGTGTAGGTATGTGACGAAAACCAAAGCCGCATGCGTGCACTCCCGCATATACTTTAACCTATGACCTATTAATGTAACAAGTTTGACATTTCATGTCTAAAAAAAACACCTGGGAACCTTTCCCATACAGTACACACAACTCAGCTCAGGCCAAGCTAACTGCAGCTGTAAAACTACAACTTATAGCTACAATAGCCTTTAGGCATCCTGCAAAAACTGATAAGCAATCCAACGCAGTACAGTGAAAGTGTTGACTTGGCAGTCTTGTTGTGCGCTTACAGATAGTAGCTATACATAACGAAAACAGAATTTTAACAGCTGCCTACCATATTTTCGCCGTCTTGGCAACACAGTGAACACACAAATACCTCCATTTGCTATAGCTTGGCCTACAACCTACTATATACTGCAGTTGCACAGTAACGTATGGCATACTGTATTGCACACGTGATAAGTGTGGACGCACAAACAAACAAATAAACGCAAAAAATGTAAAGCAATCTTAGGATACTTGCTCCTTCTTGCAAATAGTATAAGATGACACTTACTTTTTCTACGCAATAATAAACTTCGATGTACTTTTAAGTCGTGACCAGTGAACGTAAAAGCACATGCTCAGACTGAAGTATTAGATCAAGATCATACCTGCTCTTTCCAGCGAATAGTACAAGACAGTGCTCACCTTTCCAGCGACATTAGACAATGATAAATCAGTGATGTAGCTACTGACAGTCTTTCACTCTTGCTACGATTACTGTGATTGAGTGTTTCGCAACTTGTAGCCAAGATTTTGTGTCTTGACAGTCTGTATTTGATGCTAGTTGGTCATTTCCTCCAGGGAACATATATACGCCTTGGGGTACAAATACACCACTTACTACATACTTCCAAGTACAAGGCGTATATATGTACATGCAGTAAGAATAGAAATGGTTAAGCTATCAGACAAGTATACAAGTTTACCTTAGTATTGAGCTCAGCTATTCTGGATGTGAAGTGCTTCCTAATCATATCTTCTCTTAATGCCTCATCACTCAGTTCCTGTGATGTAAAGACGGAGTGCATGCCTTATAAATTCAAACAACTTTACGTACATTTGTATTTGTACCATAGTTGTAAGTCACTTGAAAGGCACCGCCATAGTGTACAAACCCCATGTACTTAGGCGGTGCCTTTCAAGCCAGGGTACATCCATGTACCCCAGGGTACATGAGGGTTGCTGGGCAACTGTAGCTTCTTCTCAAAACTGTGAAACAATTAGCGGGTACTATAAAAGCTACTATGGCACAAGTCATCTGTACCATGGGTTTCTAAGGTGTATGGGATTTGTACCCTCGTGCAGTAGTATGTCTTCCCTTGGGCTTCGCCCTCGGGTACAAATCCCATACACCTTGAAACCCATGGTACAAATATAACATGTATCACAGCTATTGTGCTATACACTCTAGTAAAAATTGATAGCTACATGCAGTATCATGCACACTCAGTGCATCAGACCTTAGCACATACGTATTATACTTGTATCAGGTCTTATTAGTTGCACCAGCTCCTTCCTCTGCAGAGCTGCTCACATTTGAAGATGCCAACTTATTGACCAAGCTCTTTTATGCTAACAGTGGCAGTGCACACGACAATTACATCTTGTGCATCACCGCATGCAAATTAATTTACCTAATGCATTTCATTAGTGTCTGAGTAGAACGTGCTGTGAGTGTTTAGTAGACAAAACAGCTATTGGTGACTCCCAGCCATGGAAGAATTTGTGTGGTCTTTATATGAATGCAAAAGAAGCCAATGCATTGAATTTTCAGCTGTTCTAAACCAGGAAGTGTAGACAGCAAGTCTTGAGTGTACTAGCAAGCCTTAGCATGGTAGCTAGAACCTTTCCGTGCTGCTTATGTCCCCACTTATGAAGTAGAGTGGTTAGATGGATAGTCCATGCCTTGAATACGGCCACTGAAAGCCTTAGTGCTTGATCCTGCAAGTGCTCTATGTACCGTGTATCAACGATCTGGCTGTTACTTGTGTGTTTGTTGTTCGAAATGACTTCCAGCATTTAGGTCATGAATATCTATTTGTAGTTACAGGCCTCTCGCATGCAAGGAGCTAAGGCTACTATGGACCATTCTGCTGTGGCTATATGTTTCCATTAGGCTCATCACTACCTGAATTGTCTTTCCATCCTTAATTAGTGAAGTAATTACAGGCCCATGTAGAAGTTACGCGCCTTCCTTTGGGGGTGAGGACATTTTCCTCTGGTATATAGTAGTGTATATGTGTAGTACCTACATTTGGTGTATGTTATATATGCATACATAGTCAGCAAACTATTGATTGATAGTACCATTAGCCTTGACGATTGCGGTTACCTGAAAAACCACAACCTTCTACTCCGTTGACCTAATCTCACAACTACATGTATCTAAATAGCTCACCTCTTCAACACCAATTGCTGCTAGTGAACCAACCTGGAATTAAGGATTAAGCAAGGAGATCATTGCAATTCGTATTAGGTTAACCAATTATCAATAATACACAAGAGAGCAGAGATTTTAACTTTAAGGTAGCCTTATTCGCAGTCTCCACTGCCAATGTTTCTTTGCATAATGAAAAAGACAAAACAAAAAAACACCGCCCCTACTAGTTTATATGGCAAAAAAAGGTGGTAGTAAAAACTGGGAAGCAGAGAAGTGAACATTGCATGATAGAAATGATTAAGTTATATTAGCTATGGGGATTCAAGCAGCACAGCTCATCTTTCTATCTTCACCGATGGATGTGGGCCTTATTTGTACTTACTGAGCTCAAATTAACATGTTAAACAGAACAAGCTGTAGTTGGTGGTTTAGCTACACGTATGAAGAACAGTCATTGAGATGAGCAGGAAGAGAGTTCCAGAGCAAAGGAGTGGAGGAGAGCAGAAGTGCAAGTGGAAGGAACATGCAAATTTCTAGGGTGGTAGGAATCAGGAAGGCGGTTGGATAGAGAAAGCATTAGGAGGAGAGTAAACATAGCTATTAAGAATTTAGTTGAGGAGATAGAGAAGGTCAGTTAAAGTGGCGAAGAAGGGAAAAGTAAGAAGATGAGCTTTTGGAACCGAGCTAAAGAGCGAAATATTGACATTGAACTTTCTCAAGAGAAGGAATGGAAGCAGAACTGTTCTATCTCGTTCTGTTCTCTTCAAGCTCTATGTCCCGCTCATTCGTCCACATCTTGAAAAATAATGAAAGAGGAGACCAATCCGTCTTCTAGATTTACAGCAAATAGGCTGACTATGGGAAAACCAGGAAAAATCAGAAGAAACAGTAACACCAAAGTATTTGTACGTTGAGACAAAGAGAGGGGAGAGAAGATAGGCAAGAAACTTAGTTTTAGAAGAATTAATGATAAGTGAACGAGAGGATATCTAAGAAGAAATAGGATCGATGTTACATGGAATAAGCAGAAGCAGAACTGCACGGTTGAAATAAAAGAAAGTCGTAAGCATACATAACTAATCTGGCAGAGGAAGAGAGAGGAAGAACATTAATGAAAATATTAAACAGAAGGGGACCAAGAACAGAGCCCTGGGGAACACCAGAGAGAACACAAAATTTAAAAGAAGAATAACCATTAATAACTACTTGTTGGTACCTATTAAGCAAACAATTACATGTATGTAACCAGAAGATGAGGTAGTGCTGTGAACCTGGATGAAAAATATAACCACTTAACTGCACTGCCGATTAACCAGTTAACTGAACTTTTTTACCTCAGCTGGCTGAACAATAGCAACCAGTAAACTTTGGACGAGTTGCAGACAAAGAGCTTACTGTAGCTGAGTGATGCTTCATCCGTAGGTGATTCTTGAATGTGCCCCACCATTGGGAACTTTCTGACTGCATACGTAACTTACAGATTGCGCGGCTGTCCTCGAGTAACTTACCACTGTCATCTTTCGCGAAACCAATGTGCTTCCATACAACGGAGGTCCTACTGAACGGAGAAATAACCATGGGGCCGGGGATGCGACAGAGCTAGAGCTCAACGATGATGTCGATGGTGACTGACTACCCAGGCTAGCATCCATCTTCGACTACACTATACTGTCATACGTAGTTAAGTAATATACACATGCACACAGTTCACTCGATGGTGGCTATTTCAAACCAATAACCTATAGAATGATTTTAACTGGTCAATTAACTGGTTAACTGTAACCAGTTCACAGCACTAAGATAAGGTGAGGAGGAAACCAGAAAGAACAGAAAGTATTGAGGAGATGATGCGGAACAGAATAAAAGGCCTTACAAAGATAAAAAAAAAGCACAAGAGTTGTGTGAATCAAGTAAAGAAACCCATTTGTGAGTGACAGAGAGGAGAGTAGATACAGTAGAAAAACCAGGACAACAACCAAACCGAGAATTGGAAATGAGATGATGGTAAGTACAATAATCAATAAATAACAAAGTGGCACTCTATTACTATAAGAAGTAGAGAACTAGGACAATAATTGGAGAGAGAAGATGAAGGGGTTTTAGATTTAGGAATAAAAATATACTCACGCCACTGCCATAGCGCTTACGCCATTGGCCATGCACCCACATACGTACGCAGGCAAAGCTTTTAAGATCTCCAGTCAAAGGACAAGGTTTACTTGATTGGTTGTCCAGTTTGCATTTACCATGTTTACTGCCTACAGAAGTGTAAACAGTGAATTTGAGTCTTACATCAATCTTCATATGGGATTCTGTGCAGATGAACTGGACACTTTCAGACTTGGTTTGTAAATTCTATTGATGATATTTTGTGGTACATGTACATGTACATTGATGGACAATATTTAAAGTTTTAAGGCCGACACAAGCATAGAAAAGTTCCACTGATTCCCAACAAGGGCATCCTTTGGCAGGAGAACAGAAAGAAAAAGACCAGACTGAAAGCATAGACAAGGATACTGTCACCATGATGATAGGAGTCCTATGCACTAGTACATACAGCATGAGACCACATAGGACAAGCATAGATTACATCATGCTCTCTAAAGAAATGGCTATCTACTGCGCAGAAGAGAGAGACATTAAAACAAACTGAACATGATGTATTGGAAATTATAATGCACACTGTGGTATTGAGGAAAGTAGCTAACATAATTTTAGGTATAGATAACAATAGCAGGTCATAAATTGATTCCCTTAACAACTGTGCTTATACTGATAATCATACTTCACCCGATGTAAGCCATCTATAAACATGTACATATATAATTACGCAATTCAACAGAGCAAAACGTACTGAACTGGACAGTGGCTGAGCTGGAAGGTTGCCAGCAACTGAAGTCTGGTGGCAGAAGGTGATGTGTGCATTGCAAATACATGTACACTTGGTAAGCATAGAAGAAATGATAAAAGACAAGCACCAAGAAGTATGTTACTGGTTACAGCATTTCTAGTTTGTCATATGTGATCTAGTGTGCCCTGTTAGTCTATGTCCATAAATTGACACATAGTGAAATGCCGCCGATGTTTTAGAACTAGAACACTGAATGAAAAAAGCAGATGAATTGTCACATAGTGCATATGCTGCCAATGCTTTATATAAAACTCGAACACTGACTGGAAAGAGCAGCTGAATTGACACATAGTGAATATGCTGCCGATGTTTTAGAACTCGCTGAAATTTGCATAGTGCAGATGCAGGCCATTCTAAACTCGCTAGGACTTTACCTGAATGGAGACGACACAAGCAAGCCCTGGAGATGTTTAATTTGTATGGTTGTTCCATGCATTGTACTAGGGCCTATTGTCCCACACTAATTTGTAGACAGTATATACGTGTGAGTGTATATAGTGTGCTGGACAAGTGTTGTCACTGCTGCTGAGTTACAAGTGTTGGCAACGCCAAATGTTACACCATGTGTCAGTATCACTGAGCATTTTAGGATGCATCCTAAAAATGCTCAGTGACACTAAGAGAGAGATATATACCTCTGACTAGCTATATAGCATACGCTACAGCAATTAAGATAAGCTTAATCACATTCATGAACACGTGTGGTCTAGAGGCCTTGCAAGTGCACGTTGCAAGATGCCTGTACATGTTACATGTACGTACGGCGAATAGGCGGCAATGGCTGTGCGTATCCTTGTGATATCAATTTTGCATATCTTAATACGTAGAGTACTAGATAAATTATAGAGCATGCTCATACCTTGCTCTGTTGTCAGCGCATCGAAGACAAGGCTTCCTTTTAGCTGCCAGTATGCCATACAACTAGCCCCAAGGGCACAGTGTTATGCTGTAACATACACTGCCCTATCTCAAGTACGTCAGAGCTCTAGGCTAGCTGCATCCCCCATGGCCCAGGTCTGCCCTCACTGATCTGCATAAATACCTCTGTATTATGCTATCAGATAACTTGCAAGTGCCACTAGCTAGATTGTTTTGCAACCATTGGAACGGTAGAGCCACATATAAAAGGGTCCAACCCATTCTAAAGTTCCGTGGGCAATGGCCTAAATTATAGGAACAGCTGAGCACGTATGAAGTTGTGGGACAGGAGGGGACAAGAAGGTTCTATTTCTTATAAGTACGTTCCCATCTGTTAAGGAATGCGTGAACTGGGTACCCACAGGGGCTTATGAGCGTCGGGTTCATGTACCCAGGATGGTGAAATACTACCAAGGCCTGCACAAGAGCCAGAGTGGTACTCTCCACCCCTGGGTTAATTAGTTGTGTCCATCTTGTTTGTCAGCTCAAAATTCTATACAAGCTTGGCCAGCTTGTATGGTGCAAGCGAGTGCTCGAGTGCAAGTTAATAACCTCGTAGATCTACTAAAAGATCAGAAGAACACAGGAACTTGAACAGTATGAAGGCGAGTGTAGTATTACCGTAAAATTATGAACTCCTCATTAGTAGGGACCCCAAAATCAGTGCCATATTATCTTAATGAGTATTGTTAAATTCCATACAGAACTCCCAGGGAGACTAGTCAATTAATGGCTGATTGGACACACCTCGTTAAATGCACACACACAATATTAATTGAACATGAGTATAATATTGCTATGCTTACGTAAGAATAGTATTACACATGTAAAAATTATGGCACAATCTTTAATTGTGCTCTCAAAACATCTGTGGTATTGAACTACGTAGCTAATTCATAGACCTGCAAAATTTGGTGCTGTACATTAGAGATCTAACACACATTAAACGCATGCTGTGCATTAGATACTATCTGGCATAACTATTTTGGGAGTGAATTCTGTGTGTTATCTAGCTAATAGCTGGATAGCTATGACCAAATGTTTCAAGGCTAGCTGTCTAGTTTGAAAATAAAGGGTAGCTACCTTGTATGTTATCTGACCCCACATGCATGCACACATGTTCATGCATGTATGTATGCATAGTTCCCTCTCCAGACTCTGATTCTAGTTTGTGTTGTAATTGTGGTGCACGCTGTACCTGAGATTAATTCCGAGCAAAGCAAGGCTATACTCCGGCTCCATTGACCCTTTTTGTCGTTGTCGTCGTCATGGTGGGCACCGTCCCTCCCAGCCACTTCACCAGACATGGAGCCTACCAAACTCGCAGTGCAAACACTTACCTTCGGTATAAGATTCTGTATGGGAGTCCTGAAAGCGCTCACTACTACAGCGAGCCTGCTTCAACCTGCGGTCTGCCAGGTGCATTATTGCACGTAGCCATTCTGTGTAGTGGGTGGGTTATTGTAGGCGTACCCTGTTCCATTGACCTTTATCTTTGTGGTAGGCGAGCCACAAAATAAAAAGCCACACCCAGCAATTCTTGCCAAGCGAGGACATCCCTGCACATTGTGCATCACTAATTATTAATATCCAATGAAGTACATGTACATGTAGCATTCAGTGGATGTCTCTTTTGAAGTTCAAGACCTCAATTATGGCATGCAACACCATAAATTCCATGTCCCTGTAGCATGTTACTGGTTTAACCAAAGTACGCAGGGTTGTGCATAGCAGTAAAGATATTGGAGAACCCGTTTAAAATTCTAACAGCAGGCCATTTTACACAACTCTGATAGTCTAACAGTAGCAACAAAGTCATCAGCACTGCATGGTAGCAAAATGTTTCAGTTGTCTTAGCTATACGTATCTAAAAACACACAGCCTCAAGGACACTGTACAACAATGTAATGAGAGAATTCATTACGTTATCGTTTTTCAGAGTGAAGGTCTTTTACAGCTCTCTCCCTGGCAGATGGACATCTTCGATACGACACTGGGCCAAAGACTTGTGACCTAGTTGACACACTGAGATATACTGCACACTAAGTCTTATTGATTAAGTATAATCTGCAGAGGAATGATGCTCACTGTTCTCTGGAACAATCTTCACTACGTACTTCAATTCAACTATGCAACGTACGTATTGATTCAAACTGGACCTATTGGCACACAAAACTGGAACACTATTACGAGCAGAATGCAGTTCTACTGCAGATGGATTACCGGGGGGGTGTAAGAGTTATAAATTTAGTGTTTCATTTCCTTATACTGGAAGATACTAAATTCCAAATTTAGTTCTACTGGATAGCAGGCATTTTTTTGAGTTTAGTGTTTCATTTTGTATACTAGAAGGTCAAATTTGGACTGAAAATTGATTTTGAAATTGTGAAGATTGCCCTGGGGGACCACAAAAACCATTCTGTCAAAAAAATCTGGTTTTGGATTAATCATATGAACTATACAGGTTGCAGGTTTTCATATGCTGAACTAGCAAACGTCCTTCAATTGCAAGGGGGTCTGTGGGCATGTCTCCCCCTCATAATTCTCTATTTAACACTTCCCTGAGATTGAAAAATAAGTAACCACCTACGTAGCATCAAAAAAGTTTCGTAACTACAGTAACTTTAAAAGCAATGTCATACCTTGAGAGAGGGGGTGCGGAGGCATGTCTCCTATGGGTAAAGGTCTGTACTTGGGGCAGCAGGCCAGTGTGATCTTTGTACTGTTCACTGTGTTGCTGTGCCAGCTGAGTACAATTCAAATGTTATTGGAAGTTCATTGTCAATACTAAATTGCTGAGCACTATAGGCTCAGAATGTCAAGTAGCATGCATAGTTACATTCGAAAAATGAAAGAACGTACGGGGATGAATCCCCCCAAAAAGTAGCGTACAAGGCAGGAACACACCACACTACTTTTCAGATTGCCATCTCTAGATACATCTGACATGTCCAACCACGCCTCAGTGATGATTTCAGCAAAAGCCAGGAACAATTAACCCAAGGACAGTTAATACAGAGGCTTGCAATGAACAGGTAGTTGCTATTTACACAAAGGGTCTACACTGGGGATTAATAATGCATGTGTAATATATGTATGTTATGACACTGAGCTGCATACATGCATGCATTCTCATTGCTAATGGCCTTCCCATATCAATTAAGTGCAGTGCAGGCTGGTTGGTGAATTTTTAAGGCACCATAATCAGATTTGTTTTCATACATAATCATATCTCTCAGCATCCAATATATTGACTTTATACCACCACTTAATTTTGCATCTATCCCTCCTGTCTTTCAAAGATTCTAACCCCATATCCCCCTACTGCTTCATTGCACGTTTTAGAAGAGCAGTCAAGTATTTTTTAGCTGCTCCTAGCTGAGTAGATTCCAAGGAAGCTGTCTGCCTTTTATTACAAGCCCACACTATTCTAAGTAGGACTAAGTACCGAAACTAGCAATAACCTTCTTGCAACTGTACTGATATTCCTATGACTTAAAAACCTACGTAATTGATTCAATTTTCTCTCCTATATTCATTGTATCTACCTGCACACTACCTGAGACCAGCAACAAGTTGTAATCTGCAACTATATAATGAATGACAGAATTCTGCTTCATACAAGGCTATACGTACATACCTTACTGAATGTCAGCACATGTTCTTCTTGCTGCAGTATGGTTGAGAGAGTATGGCATACTCTGCACCCAGTGGTCACGCTTGGTGACTGTAGTAGGCCTATAGAATTGATTATTGTCATATTTTCAATGTCAGCTATTCAGTTCTGCCTTCTAAAATTAGGGTATATAACCAAGGAGAGTAGCCAACATCAAGTGTGCATGCTGCTGGCTGCTGTAGCTAAGTGCTGGTGGCTACTTGATATGTATTCATAAACTCGATACTTTGAGTGAAATCTATTACCTACAGCTAATAGTTTGAGATGACATAATCACTGTAGCTTTAAGCACTAGACTCTGGGAGAATAGCTGTTTGTGCAGATTTCAGACAAGTGCAAGAAAGAGTGGGGAAGTGTTCAGAGGAATATACGAGCGGGCTGCACACACTCTCAATAACTGAAAGAGTGACAATTAGTGCTATTGCTATATCCTGCCAGACACCATTACAGCACATATGTTGCAGGGTTTCATACACAGAGTAAAAGTTCCCGCAAAATGGTGAAGGCGAGTCTAATTTTTTTTTCACCTCGGGAGCATTATTTCTTACTTCAAGTAGAACAGCAGATCTTGGCAATAAAGTTGCAAACATTCTCCCAAACATTAATTGTTGCCTGAGCCTTTGGTTATTGGTTGTCCTAAAAAAAGGGCAGTATTATTTATACCTCACACCATGAAACTTGGATAAATGTGTTGGAAACAAGAATACTCATCAAGGGGTAGTTCTCAAGCATCTACCCTCAAGATATTGGTGTCAGCTTTAGCTATAAATTATCGGAGAGATACTTCTCAGACCGAGTTGATGTACCCCAGAATATACTTCAGACACTGAAGTAGTATGTAAGAATATTAGCTAAAGAAACACTTTACCTTGAAATAGAGAAGGATAGTTCAACAAAAGTCATGCCACTCTCGCTAGCCGTCCTCTTTAGTGGTTTCCTGCTAGAGTTTAGGCTCTCCTGACGACTGCAGAGTACCAATGAAAACATCATTGATGAATTTCCCATACAATGAACGGTAGATGTATTATAAATGCAAATGAAGATATTGATCATGAGAACCTACGTTACTCTGCAAACATGTACACCATATTTTGTTACCTTACAACATTGCAATTTCTGCATGGAATGCCATGACGGTAGACACTATCAACCAGTTGAGTGCACAGCATGCCCACACAGGCTCTCTGATCTTGGCCACTAGCTCTATGCACGTGCTTGCTAATCAAAAAACTATACATGAAGATAAGAGTTTTGAATGCTACCTACAGGTTCGTAGTTACTGTAGAAGGCAGACATTAGACTGAAATTATTACTATAGCAGAAGTCTGATTAATTAGTCCTGAGGTGGCAGCTGTTCATGTACTCATGTACAAAGGAAGATCTCCAGTGGTTACTTTGCTGTCACAGACTTGGTAGCTATTGTTATTTATCGTAATTCAAGTACACATCATAGCAACATTGCAGGGAATGCAGTTTTGTTGGTGATTCAATTTCAAACCAGAAGGCTTGTTATAGCCTTCTTGTTGATTAAGGAATTAATCATCCAAACACTCCTCTACGTATGGACATTTGGGTGAGAGATTTGCCTATCTACGGTTTAGAGATGCTCACACAATCTGGTGGTAATGTTTGGTAGCAGTTCCAAATGTTGCACCATATGTATCCTTAATAGGACAGTATCCACCATACCTACAGAAGAAAAAAAAAGGAAATTTGCCTTATTCCAAGGCTCTCCCCGGCCAATGAATTCAAAACTAATGGCAGAAGCATTTTCTTGTGAACTGGAAACTACCACCTCAGTCTGTGAATTGGTACTAACTGATAAACTGTATTGTACATTTAATAAATCTGTGTGTGGCACTAATCCCAAATAAACCCAAACCTCTAAAATACAGGCATATGGTTCAAGATTCAGGGTACAATAAATCTTATAGGAGTCAATGTGCTGATTTTGGAAACTGGCTTATGAGCATACCTGGTAACCCACCTCATGTTGCTGATGAGGTTTAGTTTCTGAATTGAGTTAGTGCGTTTACACATCCATGTATATCGAGTTCTTTTTAAACGGGATCCTGAAATGCCTAAACAGAGCTCATGAATTCATAAAAGGAAATGCACAGTACAGTTGATAGATCGAACAAATAACAAAATATTAAGCAATGCAGGGAAAGATAAATCCTGGCACTGTGTGGGTTCCATCTCAGGATTATATCTAGCACACTATCCATTAGAGCGCTCTTCAACTTGATGTTCGAGTCTAAATATTAAAGCTTATATATACTTCATAATGGAACTGTGGAACGTTGGCTGATGTAGCTACAGACGCTAGTGTGGCCCAAAAAGCAGCATTCAGCTACTTAGTAGAGCAGCTAAGGTTCGTGTATCTGTCCCCATCTTGCATGAAATTATGCTGGAAATCAGACAGCAACCTTACCAATAGTTTGAAGTGTGAAGTCATGCAGCCAGCCCACGCTTGGATCAGACCATCCCCACCACCCAGACTAAGGATTGGACTAGTCTCGTTTCCAGCTCACAATCAAGGCGAAGGATACTAAAGCGGTGTTAGCCTTAGTTTTGCGCTGGTAACGAGAAAACGACCTGACCCAGAAATATAGTAGTCAGATACTCTCACCCGTAATTTAAGCTACTTTTGCCTCAGGCAGATGAGCGGCAGTATCTGTTCCACTTACCCTGGGATATGACTGTCAGAGCAACCTACTGAAGACCCTGCAACGTTTGGCAACACGTCCATCCAACCGTTCCTCGTCGCGTGCGCTCGCTCCTAGCTAGATCGTACGTACGTAAGCTTTAATAATAGGTCTACCTGTAGCTCCTTGAGCCCCGCCCCATTCCTAAATTGCTCTCGTGATTGGTACATGTGAGTCTTGCCCAGCCACGTCGCCTTATATCTAGCTGTAATAGCTAGCTCAAGTTATGACGGTCCTGACGATACTGGGGGTGAAGTGTCTAGACGAGGCTATGTACCAACAGGCACAGCACTTTCTCCAGGTACGCGGTGGAAAAGAAAATATACCCGTGCTCTAATCACATGCTATTTTACTAGTCTCTCGGGCTAGACTATTTTAACGAGGGAGGAGTGTAGTCTGGTGACTATTGCCGCAGTTCCGTTCCTTTATGCAAATTATGTAAATACTGTAGGGCGTCACATAAGGGAGTGTATAGTACTTTATAGCGAAAAGCATGTTATGTCGTTAGTCTTGCAAGCCAGTTGATCTCGCGAAAGTTGATCTTGTGTGTAACAGAGTTTCTTACCTTTTAAACTTAACATGAAACACTAGCAAGTAGCATAGAGACTTACCGCTACACGGAAGGCTCACAACACGTCTCTCCCTTGTACAAATCACTTGACCACTGTAGTTCCAGCTTTGGACGTAGCTGCATGAGTGTATTCGAAAAAAAAATTGAGGGTAGCTAGCTTCATAATGTTGCTACTATACCACATGACCTCGCATATACCCGAATTTAATTACTCTCTATTTAACACCCTTTGTGACGTTAGGGTTGGGGTTGCAGTTAGGCAACATACAGTAGGAGTTAATTTCCGTATTTCTGGTACAATACAGCATAATCCACTCTGGAGTAGCAGTTACACATGTTTTAGCAGTAGTGATGCACTTAATGTTCCCTTCATAGAAAATGAGGCACTCAAACTTCTGATATTCTGGTATTATTTGAAGGTTTACCTCTCATTGTAGGTCCCATGTTTGTAAAGGCCTGGTTTGAATCCTAGCTGCTTTTCTTTTACAAAACGTAGGGACCAGTGATCACTCTTGCATACAGTGCCATCACATCTACCTTTATCCCGTAGTATTCAGTGCCTTCATTTGTTGCTACAGAGAGAGTGGACAATAGTAATGATCCATCCCTGTACTATCTCACTACTATCGCCCCCTGAAGGTGTTTTGTGCTAGTGATGAAAATATTCAATCTATACAGCTTGAGGAAGTTGAAAGGGCAATAGGGGTTTGATAGGAGGAAAGTCTGAACAAAGAGCAAACTGCTTGAAAGGAAACCACTGTATGTCTGCATGGGGTTGGAAGTGGTGTAGTAGATTATTTTACCTTGGGGGGCTACAATATTGATCTCTATCTAAGTTGACTTCATGAATCTGAATCCTCATATGGTATACCTGATTTAGCAGTATTGATACATACCGTCACTATCCTCAAAGTTTAAGGGTCCTACTTTGTAGGCACCCAAGTATGGAGGGTGTAAGGAAGAGGATAGGGTTCTTTAGATGGGTACTGTCGTAGTTTTCACTTCTTCTGATCAGCTGAAGAATGTCTACAGCCCTTTACGTTTTCAGTGCACTCAAATTCTGCTTCAGCCTGTGGGTAGTCTGTGCATGCCTCCTGAATGCATTGTTGCTTGTTCCATTGGTTTTTGGGGAAGTGTTTTTTTTGGTGGAAGTGCATCTGTACATGACTGGTTTTGCACTTTTTTGAAAGTGCTTTTTTCATTATTGCCTTGTTATGTGTACTCTAAGTTTTCTAGTGCTGAATGTGGCGGTTTACCTCAGAAAACAGCAGTTGAAAAGCACAGCCTCAATACTAAAACTTAAGGATAACTAATGGAGAAACACCAATAAATTTGAGAAAGGCAGCCTAAATACTAAAACTGAAGACTAACAGACAAAAACTAATACATTCGATAAACACGGCATAAATACTAAAATTCTAGACTAACTAATGCACAGACACTAAGTCAGTCAAAAAACAGGGCCTCAATACTAAAATGCAAGACTAACTAAATGACAGACAGTAATAAAGTCGAGAAAGGCGGCCTGAGTATTAAAACTCATGACAAACTGACAAACAGACTCCCATACAGTCAATAAACATGGCTTAAATACAAAAACTCAATAGGCAGAGACTTACGCATGCCAGCGACACGGCTTAAATACTGAAACTGCTAACTAACTAACCCATAGACACTAATACTGTTGAGGAACACAGCCTAAAGAGTAAACTTCAAGACTACCTAACAGACACACTATTACAATCAAGAAAGTCGGCCTAAATATTGAAACTCAAGACTAGCTAACAGATAGACAGACAGACATAATACAGTCGAGAAACATAGCCTAAATACTAAAACTCAAAACTAACTAACAGACAACCTCTACTACAGTTGAGAAACATGGCCTAAATAGTGGAAGTCGAGACGAACTAATAGACAAACGCATGCCAGAAACATGGCCTAAAAACTAAAACGCAAAACTAACTAGTAGATAGGCGCTAATACAGTCGATAAACACTAAGTTATTACTAAAACTCATAACTAAAGAACAGACAGACTTTAATACAGTCGAGAAACACGGCTTAAAGACTAGAACTGAAGACTAACGGGCAGACAGACACTAATACAGTCGAGAAACAATTGCTAAGTACTAAAACTCAAGACTAACTAACAGACAGACACTAATTAGTACAGTCGAAAAACGCGGACTAAATACTAAAACTCAATGCTAACTAACTGACAGAAAATTAGTAGTCGAGCAACACAACGTAAATACTAAAACTCAAGCCTAGCTAACAGTCAGACACTTATACAGTCGAGAAACATGGCTTGAATACTACAACCCAAGACTAACTAACAGACAGGCACTAATACAGCCAAAAAACATGGCTTAGATACAAGACTAGCCAAAAAACATGGCTTAGATACAAGACTAGTTAACAGACAGAGAATATGCATGCCAGAATCTAGGCCTAAAAACTGCAACTGCAAACTGAGGAGCAGACGCTAATACGATCGGGAAACACAGCCTACAGACTAAAACTTAGAACTAACTAACAGACAGGCACTACTACATTCAAGAAACACGGCTTAGGTGCTAATACTCAAAACTAACGAACAGACAGACTAATACAATCGACAAACACGGCCTAACTAAAAGTTAGACGCTAATACATTCGTAAAACAAGGCTTAGGTACTAAAACTCAAGACTACCTCGCAGACTGACAGACGCTAATAGAGTAAGCCACTATTGGTCTGCCACCAGGTATATTCAGACGTGGTAGCGCCGAGTGTGTAAATTACCGGAAGTGGGCGGGATAGTACAAACCCTTTGCACTTTAAGTTGAAGTTTGGTGTTCCTCCATTGCTTGGTTCTGGAGCTACATGTATCGCCTTCCAAATTTAAATTCGGGCAAAGCTATGATTGGGCAAATCTATATATTGTCGGTCTCTGTTCCGTGTTTCCTCCCTGAAGCAATTTTCGGAGTTCTTTCTTTATTATTGGGAAGCCCCAGTACCATGCTGCCGCACGCCAACCTTTCGCCATAGTAGCTGCTTTGAGCACAGAGGGTGCTGCTGAATGTATGGCTGTGTCACAATCTCTATAATTGGACAGTGGATTTCGAATTTTTTTCTGTTTATAGACCCCATAACACTCTGTAGCGCTAGCATTTGGATATTGTTGTAAAGTACAGGTACTTAGCAGCACAACTGTGCAAGCCCGATGTTTACACGTACGTGCTATGGTTCTCAAGATAGAGCTGTTCGTCTTAATGCTGAAGCTTTTAGTGTACGAAATCAGGTAAAGCAGCTCTATCTCGGGAAGGACGCGACATCTAAACATCAATTAAACTTGCACCGTTGTGTTGCTAAGTGTCTACATTCCCAATGATATCCCAATCTTAGCATTGGAGAGTGTCTTGGGCTCCTTACACCGCAAAAAAATAATCCACTGTCCGATTATGGAGAGGGTGACACGGCTCTACATTCAACAGCACTCCTCTGTGCTCAAAGCAGCAACGATGGCGAAAGGTTGGTGTGTGGCAGCATGGTAGTGGGGCTTCCCAATAATGAAGAGAGATCACCGAAAGTTGCTTCAGGGAGAAAATACAAAATGGAGGCCAGCAATACATACATTTGCCCAATCATAGCTGTGTCCCGAATTTAAAGTTTGCTATAGCTCCAGAACCAAGCCATTGAAAAACACCAAACTTTCAACTCGAAGTGTGAAAGGGTCTTTACTATCGATGAGGGTAATTTGCACGCTCGGTGCACCAGGGGGTGGCTGGTCATCAGTAGCTTACTCTAGTGAGTAATCCATGAATTGTAAATGAAGTTTGGTGTTTGTGCGTATAAATAAAGTTGGAGTGAATTGATGATTGTATCTGTGGTTGTTAATTGTAGTGATATGAATCAAATCTAAGAGAAATATATCGAAGTGACAAGCAGCGTTAGTCTGCAACAATCTTTAAGCTCCTCTTTGACAGTGGAAGGGAAGAGAACTTCTTATCAGTATCTGATTGCTTGCACATTTTACACGTATCGACACGTCTTATATGGGGTCCTCACTTTCACAAAATACATAAATTACAGCATTTCCATGAACTACACAAGTGAAAATCTATTGTACCACAGTTACAAGTTTCTGTTCTATATATACTATGTGTCTTGGAGAATGGTCCATAAAGTACTAGTCAATGCCTCAGTATCTAATTGGCTAAATGCAAAAAATTTAATGTTGGGGCTAACATGGCTGCATGTGATTGTATTTAGGGCTCAGTTGATATATAGCTCTGTACATACACTAAATGAAATGTTACAGTTTTAGAGACCTCTAACAATCCTCTAAGCATGTGTTGGTGTACATTAAGAGATTCTAATCCCTTCAGGTACTCCATATCCTTCCTCTTCAGGTTCTTCCTCACTTAGAACAGTTTGAGTGTATCTACCTCTGGCTGGGAAGTGATGTCCAGTCCAGGCAAGCTGCAGCACAGTTGCTAAGAAGCTTAATGTCGACCGGTGTTATCTGGTCTGGTGAGTCCATCAGGAGTCATACATGTAGCTCTCTTCATGAGTGCATGTGCTGAGTAGCTACATGCACTTGTTCGTGTGTAGTCATAAACGTATGTACATTCAAGTATGCATATGCATTAAGTTACTTGAATGACAATATGTGAATGGGTTCATGAAAACCCGGCAGGTTGGTACTCCCTTTTTTAAAATACTTTTACTGTCATGTATCTCAATGTCTTTGGTCATTACCTTTAATAACGTAATGTATGTCAACCGCAGCTTGTTAGAAATTTACCGCTCAATCTGTTTCCAAGGTATTTGCCTTGGTACCACCGATGTTTTCGGATGTTGCTGTGTTATGAATGGTCCCGTGTCTCCCTCGTGATGGTGCTTTAAAGAAATGCGGCCATGCTTCACAAATAGGGTCACACATATAATGCACATGTATTTTATCTTCAGCAGTTGCTAACCTGAATGGTCCATCTCCTTCCCTGTACCCCTTGCAGTTCAACGGAGGATCAAGGGAACATACCCACTGCTCTGCAACTCTGAACAGAGACCTTGACTTAAAAGCTGCTATAACATCAGCTACACCTTTCACACACAAGAAGATCTTAACATTTCAGCAGGTATGTGTTTCCCTATTGAGGCTACACTGCCTAATCATGTGGCAGAGCTTATCCTCATTTGTAGGTGCTGTACTCCTGTAGTTATTGCTGAACAAAATGAGGCCCACAAATGGAATCTCAGCTAGTTGTTGTTTAATTATCAATCAAATTAGAGTGCACACCTATGGTAGGCGAACAGAGTTGTGGGTGTAAGTGGGGCAGGTGAAAGAAGCGGATGTAGTGATATACTGCTTTGGCGTACATCTTTTTCTCAGAGAGCTTATCATCTCTTGAAGAGTTTGCAATGTGACTACTTAGTTTTCAGTTCTGTATCTTTGGTGGTTTAAGGCAGACTGATCCAGGCTAAGTTTGGATGTAGCTATTTTATTGTGGTTGAGATGGGGGAGAGGCCTAATGAGAGAGTAATTAAGCTGAAAATTGGCAGGGTCCTACTGGCAAGTACTACTAGCGGGTTTAGTGGCTATATAAAGCTTGCCTACTGCTCCTCTGCGGAGGGGATCCAGTAGCTCAGTGGTTAGAGCATCTGACTAGTATTCAGAAGGTCTTGCATTCAATCCCCTGTTGGGTCCCGTTGATTTCTTTGCTCTCTTAGAAAGCTTATCGTCCATTGAAGAGTTTGGAACCAAACAGCTACGAAGATTCTCCTAGGTAGCTAAATAGTAGTGAGGAAGACCAGAAATCAGCCTTATTGTGATGTACGTGACTCATGCATAGGCTGATGGATATTAGAGTATCTATACTGTCAAATAATTATGTTCACGGTGTCTATGTTTTTCCAGCAGTGGGCATGGATGTATGTATTAACTGTGTCCATGTTTTTAGCAGTGGACATAGAGGGTGCGTTTTCCATAGATCAACAAGCAAATGTATATGCCTTATTTTCAGCATGTGTTCCTCCGATGCTGCAGTTGTTACCCACTCTACAAAATAGAGCTACTTAATCTGTCTTCTGCATTCACGCACACATGCACACTCACGCACACACATACAATTGCACAATCATGCATATTCACTTGCACCTTGCATGCATGTAGTTGAGAGAGGAGGTATATGGAGAACTAAGCATTGCAAATGAAATTGCTGGAGTAAAGTTACATAACTGCATGTGTGGCCCTTGCTTTGTTTCCACACAGTCAGAATTTTTTTTACATGTGTGCAAACTTGTGTATAACTGTTTACTCGTGTATACGAATGTAGATATCCGTGAATACCTCTTTGTGCATTTGTATGCTTGTGTATACCTGTGTAAACATGTGTATACTTGTGTATACCTGTGTAAACCCTTGTATACTTGTGTATACGTGTGTAAACTTGTGAATACCTGGTAATGCTAGTTTATACCCGTGTAAGCCTTTGTATACCTGTGTTTACTCATGTGTACAGGTGTAGATACCGTGTATACTTCTTTATACCTGTGTATACTTGTATATAATGTGTATACATGTGCATACATGTGTATACCCGCGTATACTTGTGTATACCTGTGTTTACTCATGTATGCAAATATAGATACCTGTTATACCTGTGTATACTTGTGTATACGTGTGTATACATGTGCATACGTGTGTATACCTGCATGTACTTGTGTATACCTGTGTTTACTCATGTATACAAATGTAGATACTCGTGTATACCTGTGTGTACTTGAGAACACCTGTGTATACATTTGCGTACTTGTGTATACCCTCGTATACTTGTGTATTCCTGTTTACTCGTGCATACAAATGTAGATACTAGTGTATACCTCTATTTATTATATACTGCCAGGTGTACTAACAATATTTTCCTATAGACCGGATAGGTAATATTCCCCCGTATTGCCTACCCGTTATTGCCTTTTGCGTGGGCAGAGCGCGTGCGCGTTTAGTCTACAGTAAAAATTTACAGTGAAGTTATAGTTTATTGAAGCAATGGAAGCTACTCAGCTACAAAAAGCTGGCGAAAGGAATGCTTCTGTCGTAGAGGAGCCGTCTAAGTAAAAAAGAAGTGAAAGGCTAGGTCATAGTGTCGTTCAGTGACCCCTCCCACTCGTCCCACCAGCCGTTATTTATTGTCGAGTAGCTCTCCAAGATAAATAAAGTTAATCTAGCCTACAGTTGCAAGCCTATTTCTCTTTCGTAGTTTGTAAGAGCTATTTTGCGCTTTGTTATACGTTGCTGCTGTGTATCCAATCGTCCTTTACGTTACGGTAGGCGTGGCTTTGTTTGGCAGTGAGTTTGTCAACCTAGCAAAACTGCTTGGAGATAGTATATAATAAATCTATCATTACACTCGGGAGAGGATGATATGGCTAGGCATTGCACTCTTGTGTAGTATTTTCCCTCGCCTTCAGCTCGAAGAAAATACCTACACACTCGTGCAAAACCTATCCATAGTACCCTCTCACTCATGTAATAATATATATATCTGTGCATAGTTGTGTGTATCTGTAATACATGTACATACGTGTGTATACTCACGTATACTTGTGTATACATGTGTTTACTCGTGTATACAAATGTAGTTAACCGTGTATACTTGTTTACACTTATGTATACCACATGTATATATGTGCATACATGTGTATACCTACGCATACGTATGTATACAAATGTAGATACACATATATACCTCTTTATACCTGTGTATACCTGTGTATACCTTTGTATACATGTGCATACGTATGTATAACCATTTATCCTTGTGTATACCTGTGTTTACTCGTGTATACAAGTGTAGATACCCGTTTATACCTCTTTACACCAGTGTATAGTTGTGTATACCTGTGTATACATCTGCATACATGTGTATACTCACGTAGACTTGTTTATACCTGTGTTTACTTGTGAATGCAAGAGTATATACCCGTGTATACCTTTTTATACTAGAGTATACTTATGTGTGTCTGTGCATACAGTGCATACGTCTGTATACCCGCGTACACTTGTGTATACCTGTGTTTACTCGTTGTAGCGGACTGAGCTCTACTTTTCGACACCAAAACCAGATACTGATGGAGGACTAAAGACAAACACTGTACAATAACCAACACTTAAATACTGAAGAGCCTAGCAATGGAAATCACACCTACTACAACAGAGACAAACAAAATACCTAACACTAGCCCCTATTAACAGTACTTCACACTAACTACACATCAATAGAACACACATAGTGACACAGTTAACAGTCCGTTACACCTCTCACTCCTTCTCCGGCAGCAAACTAGTTTGCTGAAACAGGTGCAGCCTCTTCTGAACTCTTTGATGGCACTTCTGCTCCTTTGCTTCCTCGTGGGCTCTATTCGATCTCTCTTCCTTGTGCAGCTCTCTGTAGACTCTTCCGAGTTCTCGTAGCACTCTCTAATCTGCGATACTCTCCAGTTCTCCGCTTCTTCACGTAGCGACCCCAGCCCGGTAACACATACACACGGTACGGGTACTTGTGCACACACTCTCAGCGGTACACTACACGGCTTTCCGCAACGGCTTCTCTCGATGTAACGCACGGCCCCAAATGCTTGGCAACACATGCCCTCTGCACTCTCCTTCCGGCAACTCCACGTATAGGCGTCCACACATAGGCGGTCCTCCTGACCCCTCTGACACCTGCTTTCGCCCCTCAGCGATCCTATCTCTCTCTCAGGCACTCCTTGCCCTCTTGCGGCCCTCGCTCCTAGCGACCTTTGCACTCTTGGCAGCTTACACTCTCTAAATATTTTACACTGGCCTCTCTCTGGGTAGCCGTTGCTCGCTCATCACCTGCGGTATGCTTGCCGGCCGTCGCTCACTCTTTAAAACAACCTGCTCGCTCCTCGTACTGAACTCTTCTGCTGCATTCGCGTATGGGCCCTGCCGCCGACTGGCGAGCAGTGAATCCCACCGCTGCCGCCAACTGTAGCGGACCGAGCTCTACTTTTCGACACCAAATCCAGATACTGATGGAGGACTAAAGACGAACACTGTACAATAACCAACACTTAAATACTGAATAGCCTAGCGATGGAAATCACACCTACTACAACAGAGACAAACAAAATACCTAACACTAGCACCTATTAACAGTACTTCACACTAACTACACATCAAAAGAACACACATAGTGACGCAGTTAACAGTCCGTTACACTCGTGTATGCAAATGTAGATATCCTTGAATACTTTGTGAATTTCTATGCTTGGTATACCTGTGGATATGTGTGTGTACTTGTGTATACTTGTGTAAACCCGTGTATACTTGTGTACACTTGTGTATACTGTTACATACCTGCGTATACATGTGTATACACGTGTAAAGTCATGTATACTTGTGTATACCTGTGTATACCCGTGTAAACTTGTGTGCACCTGGTAATACTAGTTTATACTCGTGTATCCATTTGTATACCTGTGTGTAATCATTCAAACACATGTATACTGTGTATACTTATGTATATTTGTGTATATATACCTGTGTAAACTTGTGAAAACCTGGTAATACTAGTTTATATCAGTGTAAGCCTTTGTATACCTGTGTTTACTCATGTGTACAGGTGTAGATACCTGTGTATACTTCTTTATACCTGTGTATACTTGTGTATAACTTTTTATACATGTGCACACGTGTGTATACCCACGTATACGTGTGTATACCGGTGTTCATTTGTGTATACAAATGTAGATACCCATGTATACCTCCTCATACCTATGCATACTTGTGGATACCTGTGTATACATGTGCATAGGTGTGTATACCCACGCATACTTGTGTATACAAATGTTGATACCCATATATATTGCTTTATACCTGTGTATACTTTTGTATTATGTGCATATGTGTGTATACCCGCGTATACGTATGTATACAAATGTAGATACACGTATATACCGTAGATCGGGAAATTTTCGTCGTTAAAAATATTTCGTCGGTGAGCTCTAAGTCGAAAATTTAACACGTGAAATATTTTCAACGTCGAATACTAAGATCGTTGAATAATTTTCACACTTCCACGTGAAGAGAAAGTAGCCAGAAGTGGAGAAATGATGGCTCTGCTGCGGTATTTGAAACCAATCGGTTGTGTTCCAGATCCTAGAAAGTCGCTGTCTCGCTTCTCAAGCAATCGCGGAAGCGAACAAACAAGTGGAGCAAGTATTGACTGAAGGCTCTAGGCGTAGTTCGCGCAGCATAGGCGTCGGTTGCATTCCCACGCTCCCGCTGACACGCTAGGTCCTCTCCAATGGCCGCTTCCCAAAGTTCTCGGTAGATATGGTATCCCCTAACACACGACTCCTTTCGAAAGCTCTCCATTTTCTTTTCGCACGTGTGTGATCCGTGTACGTATATGGATTACGTTCTGCATACGCTACTCGCAACTCGTGTAGAAAAAATCGTACCGTTTAAATTTCGTCTGTTACTGAACCGACGAAAAATAATTACGCGAAAATTTAACAGATGAAAGTTTCTACTGCTGAAAATTTCCCGATCTACGGTACCTCTTTATACCTGTGTATACCTTTGTATGCATGTGCATACGTATGTATACCCACGTATAATTTTGTATACCAGTGTTTACTCGTGTATACGAATGTAGATATCCGTGAATACCTCTGTGCATTTGTATGCTTGTGTATACTTGTGTAAACATGTGTACTTGTGTATACTTCTGTAAACCCTTGTATACTTGTGTATACCCGTGTAAACTTGTGAATACCTGGTAATACTAGTTTATACCAGTGTAAGCCTTTGTATACCTGTGTTTACTCATGTGTACAGGTGTAGATACCTGTATATGCTTCTTTATACTTTTGTATACTTGTGTATAACTTTGTATACATGTGCACACGTGTGTATACCCACATATACGTGTGTATACCGGTGTTCATTTGTGTATACAAATGTAGATACCCGTGTATACCTCGTCATACCTATGCATACTTGTGTATGCCTGTGTATACATGTGCATAGGTGTGTATACCCGTGTATACTTGTGTATACAAATGTTGATACCCATATATACCACTTTATACCTGTGTATACTTGTGTATACGTGTGTATACATGTGCATACATATGTATACCCACGTATACTCGTGTATACCTGTGTTTACTCATGTATACGAATGTAGATATCCATGAATTACTCTTTGTCCATTTGTATGCTTGTGTATACCTGTGTAAACATGCGTGTACTTGTGTATACTTCTGTAAACTCGTGTATACTTGAGTATACCCATGTGAACTTGTGAATACTAGTTTATACGCGTGTAAGCCTTGGTTTACCTGGGTTTACTCATGTGTACAGGTGTAGATACCTGTGTATACTTCTTTTTACCTGTGTATACTTGTAAATATGTGTATACATGTGCATACGTGTGTATACCCGCGTATACTTGTGTATACCTGTGTTTACTCGTGTATGCAAATATAGATACCTGTTATACCTCTTTATGCTTGTGTATACTTGTGTATACGTGTGTATACATGTGCATACGTGTGTATACGCGCATGTACTTGTGTATACCTGTGTTTACTCGTGTATACGAATGTAGATATCCGTGAATACCTGTTTGTGCGTTTGTATGCTTGTGTATACCTGTGTAAACATGCGTGTACTTGTGTATACTTGTGTATACCCGTGTAAACTTGTGAATACCTGGTAATACTAGTTTATACCAGTGTAAGCCTTTGTATACCTGTGTTTACTCATGTGTACAGGTGTAGATACCTGTATATACTTCTTTATACTTTTGTATACTTGTGTATAACTTTGTATACATGTGCACACGTGTGTATACCCACATATACGTGTGTATACCGGTGTTCATTTGTGTATACAAATGTAGATACCCGTGTATACCTCGTCATACCTATGCATACTTGTGTATGCCTGTGTATACATGTGCATAGGTGTGTATACCCGTGTATACTTGTGTATACAAATGTTGATACCCATATATACCGCTTTATACCTGTGTATACTTGTATGTACGTGTGTATACATGTGCATACATATGTCTACCCACGTATACTCGTGTATACCTGTTTACTCATGTATACGAATGTAGATATCCATGAATTACTCTTTGTCCATTTGTATGCTTGTGTATACCTGTGTAAACATGCGTGTACTTGTGTATACTTCTGTAAACTCGTGTATACTTGTGTATACCCATGTGAACTTGTGAATACTAGTTTATACGCGTGTAAGCCTTTGTTTACCTGGGTTTACTCATGTGTACAGGTGTAGATACCTGTGTATACTTCTTTTTACCTGTGTATACTTGTATATATGTGTATACATGTGCATACGTGTGTATACCCGCGTATACTTGTGTATACCTGTGTTTACTCGTGTATGCAAATATAGATACCTGTTATACCTCTTTATGCTTGTGTATACTTGTGTATACGTGTGTATACATGTGCATACATATGTATACCCACGTATACTCGTGTATACCTGTGTTTACTCATGTATACGAATGTAGATATCCATGAATAGCTCTTTGTCCATTTGTATGCTTGTGTATACCTGTGTAAACATGCGTGTACTTGTGTATACTTCTGTAAACTCGTGTATACTTGTGTATACCCATGTAAACTTGTGAATACTAGTTTATACCCGTGTAAGCCTTTGTATACCCATGTGTACAGGTGTAGATACCTGTGTATACTTCTTTTTACCTGTGTATAGTTGTATATATATGTGTATACATGTGCATACGTGTGTATACCCGCGTATACTTGTGTATACCTGTGTTTACTCGTGTATACAAATATGGATACCTGTTATACCTCTTTATGCTTGTGTATACTTGTGTATACGTGTGTATACATGTGCATATGTGTGTATACGCGCGTGTACTTGTGTATACCTGTGTTTACTCGTGTATACGAATGTAGATATCCGTGAACACCTGTTTGGGCATTTGTATGCTTGTGTATACCTGTGTAAACATGCGTGTACTTGTGTATACTTCTGTAAACTTGTGTATACTTTTGTATACCCGTGTAAACTTGTGAATACCTGGTAATACTAGTTTATACCCATGTAAACCTTTTTATACCAGGGTTTACTCTTGTGTACAGGTGTAAATATGTGTGTATACTTTTTACCTATGTATACTTGTATATATATTTGAATACATGTGTGAACGTGTGTATACCCGCGTATACTTGTGTATACCTGTGTTTACTCGTGTATACAAATATAACTATTATACCTCTTAATGCTTGTGTATACGTGTGTATACATGTGCATACGTGTGTATACGCGCGTGTACTTGTGTGTACCTGTGTTTACTCGTGTATACGAATGTAGATATCCGTGAATACCTGTTTGTGCATTTGTGTGCTTGTGTATACCTGTGTAAACATGTGTACTTGTGTATACTTCTGTAAACCCGTGTATACTTGTGTATACCCGTGTAAACTTGTGAATACCTGGTAATACTAGTTCATACCGTGTAAGCCTTTGTATACCTGTGTTTACTCGTGTATGCAAATATAGTTACCTTTTATACCTCTTAATCCCTTTGTATACTTGTGTAAACGTGTGTATACATGCGCATATGTGTGTATACCCACGTGTACTTGTGTATACCCGTGTTTACTCGGGTATACAAATGTAGTTACGAGTGTATACCTGTGTGTACTTAAGAATACCTGTGTATACATTTGCGTACTTGTGTATATCTTCAGATACTTGTGTATTCCTGTTTACTCGTGCATACAAATGTAGATACTACTGTATACCTGTATATCTGTGCATACTTGTGTATATCATTATATACATGTGCATACGTGTTTATACCCGTGAATACTTGTGTATACAAATGTAGTTGACCATGTATGCTCGTGCATACAAGTGTAGATACAATTGTATACCTGTATATATCTGTGCATACTTGTCTATATCTGTATATTCATTTGCATACGTGTATATACCTGCGTATGCTTGTGTATACATGTGTTTACTCGTGTTTGCAAATGTAGTAACCGTGTATACTTGTTTACACTTATATATACTACGTGTATATGTGTGAATACGTGTGTATACCTGCGTATACATATGTATACAAAGGTAGATAATAGATATACCTCTTTATACCTGTGTATAACTTTGTATACATGTGCATACGTATTAATAACCATGTATCCTTGTGTATACTTGTGTTTACTCATGTATACAAATGTAGATAGCTGTTTATACCTCTTTAAAACAGTCTATACTTGTGTATACCTGTGTATACATCTGCATACATGTGTATACCCATGTGGACTTGTTTATATCTGTGTTTACATGTGAATGCAAGAGTATATACCCGTGTATACCTCTTTATACTAGAGTATTCTTATGTGTATCTGTGTATACAGTGCATACGTGTGTATACGCGCGCGTACTTGTGTATACCTGTGTTTACTAGTGTATGCAAATATTGATGTCCTTGAATACCTTTTTGTGAATTTCTATGCTTGGTATAACTGTTTAGACAGGTGTGTACTTGTATACTTCTGTAAACCCGTGTATACTTGTGCATACCCGTGTAAACTTGTGAATGCCAGGTAGTACTAGTTTATACCAGTGTAAGCCTGTGTTTACTCGTGTATGCAAATGTAGATATCCTTGAATACCTTTTTGTGAATTTCTATGCTTGGTATACCTGTGGATATGTGTGTGAACCTGTGTATACTTGTGTAAACCCGTGTATACTTGTGTACACTTGTGTATACTGTTATATACCTGTGTATACATGTGTATACACGTGTAAAGTCATGTATACTTGTGTATACCTGTGTATACCCGTGTAAACTTGTGTGCACCTGGTAATACTAGTTTATACCCGTGTATCCATTTGTATACCTGTGTGTAATCATTCAAACACATGTATACTGTGTATACTTATGTATATTTGTGTATATATACCTGTGTAAACTTGTGAAAACCTGGTAATACTAGTTTATATCAGTGTAAGCCTTTGTATACCTGTGTTTACTCATATGTACAGGTGTAGATACCGGTGTATACTTCTTTATACCTGTGTATACTTGTGTATAACTTTTTATACATGTGCACACGTGTGTATACCCACATATACGTGTGTATACCGGTGTTCATTTGTGTATACAAATGTAGATACCCGTGTATACCTCGTCATACCTATGCATACTTGTGTATGCCTGTGTATACATGTGCATAGGTTGTATACCCGCGTATACTTGTGTATACAAATGTTGATACCCATATATACCACTTTATACCTGTGTATACTTGTGTATACGTGTGTATACATGTGCATACATATGTATACCCACGTATACTCGTGTATACCTGTGTTTACTCATGTATACGAATGTAGATATCCATGAATAGCTCTTTGTCCATTTGTATGCTTGTGTATACCTGTGTAAACATGCGTGTACTTGTGTATACTTCTGTAAACTCGTGTATACTTCTGTATACCCATGTAAACTTGTGAATACTAGTTTATACCCGTGTAAGCCTTTGTATACCCATGTGTACAGGTGTAGATACCTGTGTATACTTCTTTTTACCTGTGTATAGTAATATATATATGTGTATACATGTGCATACGTGTGTATACCCGCGTATACTTGTGTATACCTGTGTTTACTCGTGTATGCAAATATGGATACCTGTTATACCTCTTTATGCTTGTGTATACTTGTGTATACGTGTGTATACATGTGCATATGTGTGTATACGCGCGTGTACTTGTGTATACCTGTGTTTACTCGTGTATACGAATGTAGATATCCGTGAACACCTGTTTGGGCATTTGTATGCTTGTGTATACCTGTGTAAACATGCGTGTACTTGTGTATACTTCTGTAAACTTGTGTATACTTTTGTATACCCGTGTAAACTTGTGAATACATGGTAATACTAGTTTATACCCATGTAAACCTTTTTATACCAGGGTTTACTCTTGTGTACACGTGTAAATATGTGTGTATACTTTTTACCTATGTATACTTGTATATATATTTGAATACATGTGTATACGTGCGTATACTCGCGTATACTTGTGTATACCTGTGTTTACTCGTGTATACAAATATAGATAACTATTATACCTCTTAATGCTTGTGTATACGTGTGCATACATGTGCATACGTGTGTATACGCGCGTGTACTTGTGTGTACCTGTGTTTACTCGTGTATACGAATGTAGATATCCGTGAATACCTGTTTGTGCATTTGTATGCTTGTGTATACCTGTGTAAACTTGTGTACTTGTGTGTACTTCTGTAAACCCGTGTATACTTGTGTATACCCGTGTAAAGTTGTGAATACCTGGTAATACTAGTTCATACCGTGTAAGCCTTTGTATACCTGTGTTTACTCGTGTATGCAAATATAGTTACCTTTTATACCTCTTAATACCTTTGTATACTTGTGTAAACGTGTGTATACATGCGCATATATGTGTATACCCACGTGTACTTGTGTATACCCGTGTTTACTCGGGTATACAAATGTAGTTACGAGTGTATACCTGTGTGTACTTAAGAATACCTGTGTATACATTTGCGTACTTGTGTATATCTTCAGATACTTGTGTATTCCTGTTTACTCGTGCATACAAATGTAGATACTACTGTATACCTGTATATCTGTGCATACTTGTGTATATCATTATATACATGTGCATACGTGTTTATACCCGTGAATACTTGTGTATACAAATGTAGTTGACCATGTATGCTCGTGCATACAAGTGTAGATACAATTGTATTCCTGTATATATCTGTGCATACTTGTGTATATCTGTATATACATTTGCATACGTGTATATACCTGCGTATGCTTGTGTATACATGTGTTTACTCGTGTTTACAAATGTAGTAACCGTGTATACTTGTTTACACTTATATATACTACGTGTATATGTGTGAATACGTGTGTATACCTGCGTATACATATGTATACAAAGGTAGATTATAGATATACTTCTTTATATCTGTGTATAACTTTGTATACATGTGCATACGTATTAATAACCATGTATCCTTGTGTATACTTGTGTTTACTCATGTATACAAATGTAGATAGCTGTTTATACCTCTTTAAAACAGTCTATACTTGTGTATACCTGTGTATACATCTGCATACATGTGTATACCCATGTGGACTTGTTTATATCTGTGTTTACATGTGAATGCAAGAGTATATACCCGTGTATACCTCTTTATACTAGAGTATTCTTATGTGTATCTGTGTATACAGTGCATACGTGTGTATACACGCGCGTACTTGTGTATACCTGTGTTTACTAGTGTATGCAAATAGTGATGTCCTTGAATACCTTTTTGTGAATTTCTATGCTTGGTATGACTGTTTAAACAGGTGTGTACTTGTATACTTCTGTAAACCCGTGTATACTTGTGCATACCCGTGTAAACTTGTGAATGCCAGGTTGTACTAGTTTATACCAGTGTAAGCCTGTGTTTACTCGTGTATGCAAATGTAGATATCCTTGAATACCTTTTTGTGAATTTCTATGCTTGGTATACCTGTGGATATGTGTGTGAACCTGTGTATACTTGTGTAAACCCGTGTATACTTGTGTACACTTGTGTATACTGTTATATACCTGTGTATACATGTGTATACACGTGTAAAGTCATGTATACTTGTGTATAACTGTGTATACCCGTGTAAACTTGTGTGCACCTGGTAATACTAGTTAATACCCGTGTATCCATTTGTATACCTGTGTGTAATCATTCAAACACATGTATACAGTGTATACTTATGTATATTTGTGTATATATACCTGTATAAACTTGTGAAAACCTGGTAATACTAGTTTATATCAGTGTAAGCCTTTGTATACCTGTGTTTACTCATGTGTACAGGTGTAGATACCTGTGTATACTTCTTTATACCTGTGTATACTTGTGTATAACTTTTTATACATGTGCACACGTGTGTATACCCACATATACGTGTGTATACCGGTGTTCATTTGTGTATACAAATGTAGATACCCGTGTATACCTCGTCATACCTATGCATACTTGTGTATGCCTGTGTATACATGTGCATAGGTGTGTATACCCGCGTATACTTGTGTATACAAATGTTGATACCCATGTATACCGCTTTATACCTGTGTATACTTGTGTATGCGTGTGTATACATGAGCATACATATGTATACCCACGTATACTCGTGTATACCTGCGTTTACTCATGTATACGAATGTAGATATCCATGAATAGCTCTTTGTCCATTTGTATGCTTGTGTATACCTGTGTAAACATGCGTGTACTTGTGTATACTTCTGTAAACTCGTGTATACTTGTGTATACCCATGTAAACTTGTGAATACTAGTTTATACCCGTGTAAGCCTTTGTATACCCATGTGTACAGGTGTAGATACCTGTGTATACTTCTTTTTACCTGTGTATAGTTGTATATATATGTGTATACATGTACATGCGTGTGTATACCCGCGTATACTTGTGCATACCTGTGTTTACTCGTGTATGCAAATATGGATACCTGTTATACCTCTTTATGCCTGTGTATACTTGTGTATACGTGTGTATACATGTGCATATGTGTGTATACGCGCGTGTACTTGTGTATACCTGTGTTTACTCGTGTATACGAATGTAGATATCCGTGAACACCTGTTTGGGCATTTGTATGCTTGTGTATACCTGTGTAAACATGCGTGTACTTGTGTATACTTCTGTAAACTTGTGTATACTTTTGTATACCCGTGTAAACTTGTGAATACCTGGTAATACTAGTTTATACCCATGTAAACCTTTTTATACCAGGGTTTACTCTTGTGTACAGGTGTAAATATGTGTGTATACTTTTTACCTATGTATACTTGTATATATATTTGAATACATGTGTATACGTGCGTATACCCGCGTATACTATTGTATACCTGTGTTTACTCGTGTATACAAATATAGATAACTATTATACCTCTTAATGCTTGTGTATACGTGTGTATACATGTGCATACGTGTGTATACGCTCGTGTACTTGTGTGTACCTGTGTTTACTAGTGTATACGAATGTAGATATCCGTGAATACCTGTTTGTGCATTTGTATGCTTGTGTATACCTGTGTAAACTTGTGTACTTGTGTATACTTCTGTAAACCCGTGTATACTTGTGTATACCCGTGTAAACTTGTGAATACCTGGTAATACTAGTTCATACCGTGTAAGCCTTTGTATACCTGTGTTTACTCGTGTATGCAAATATAGTTACCTTTTATACCTCTTAATCCCTTTGTATACTTGTGTAAACGTGTGTATACATGCGTATACCCATGTGGACTTGTTTATATCTGTGTTTACATGTGAATGCAAGAGTATATACCCGTGTATACCTCTTTATACTAGAGTATTCTTATGTGTATCTGTGTATACAGTGCATACGTGTGTATACGCGCGCGTACTTGTGTATACCTGTGTTTACTAGTGTATGCAAATATTGATGTCCTTGAATACCTTTTTGTGAATTTCTATGCTTGGTATAACTGTTTAGACAGGTGTGTACTTGTATACTTCTGTAAACCCGTGTATACTTGTGCATACCCGTGTAAACTTGTGAATGCCAGGCAGTACTAGTTTATACCAGTGTAAGCCTGTGTTTACTCGTGTATGCAAATGTAGATATCCTTGAATACCTTTTTGTGAATTTCTATGCTTGGTATACCTGTGGATATGTGTGTGAACCTGTGTATACTTGTGTAAACCCGTGTATACTTGTGTACACTTGTGTATACTGTTATATACCTGTGTATACATGTGTATACACGTGTAAAGTCATGTATACTTGTGTATACCTGTGTATACCCGTGTAAACTTGTGTGCACCTGGTAATACTAGTTTATACCCGTGTATCCATTTGTATACCTGTGTGTAATCATTCAAACACATGTATACTATGTATACTTATGTATATTTGTGTATATATACCTGTGTAAACTTGTGAAAACCTGGTAATATTAGTTTATATCAGTGTAAGCCTTTGTATACCTGTGTTTACTCATGTGTACAGGTGTAGATACCTGTGTATAGTTCTTTATACCTGTGTATACTTGTGCATAACTTTTTATACATGTGCACACGTATGTATACCCACATATACGTGTGTATACCGGTGTTCATTTGTGTATACAAATGTAGATACCCGTGTATACCTCGTCATACCTATGCATACTTGTGTATGCCTGTGTATACATGTGCATAGGTGTGTATACCCGCGTATACTTGTGTATACAAATGTTTATACCCATATATACCACTTTATACCTGTGTACACTTGTGTAAACCTGTGTATACTTGTGTACACTTGTGTATACTGTTATATTCCTGTGTATACATGTGTATACACGTGTAAAGTTGTGTATACTTGTGTATACTTGTGTATACCTGTGTAAACTTGTGTGCATCGTTTTATACCCGCTTATCCATTTGTATACCTTTGTGTAATTATTCATATGCCTCTGTATTTATGTATATACTTGTGTATACCCGTACATATACTTTTATAGTCGTTTTACGTGTGCATGCTTGTGTAAACCAGTGTGTACTTTTGTGTACTGCCTTCTCTTTTTTCTTTTCAGGAGGGCTTAGCTCATCACTGGCCTTACTGGCCCAATTTTATGGCTTGCTTGCATCACAAGGAAAGTATACGCTCAGTGATGTGTGTATGTCTTGAATCGGGAACACTAGCGTCCAAACTATCAGGACTTTAGCAGTTATCTAGGGATAATAGTAAGTAAGCAAAAGAGTGGTAATGTAGATACCTGTGCATACCTCATATACCTGTGTATACTTGTGCATACCTTGTGTATACATGCGCATACGTGTATATACTTGCATAGACCTGTTTACTCGTGTATACAAATGTAGACATGTATCTGAGTATACAAACGCTTCCGTGTGTGTATTCATGCGTATTTCTGAATACATGTGTATATTTGTGTATACATGTGTACTTGTGCGTATACTCGTCTGTGCTTGTATGCACTTGTGTATACGGGTGTGTACTTGTGTACTTGATTAAACCCGTATGCATCTTTATTCCTGTGTATTGTTTATACTGGTGTACACTTCTTTATAGCCACATATACAACCTTCTCTTTTTTCTGGAGGAGATAGCTCATGACTGGCCTTGCTGGCCCATTTTCATGGCATGCTGGTATCACAAAAAGGGCCATAAGCTCAGTGATGTCTGTGTGTCATGAATTTGGAACACTAGCGTCCAAAATGAGGCTTACACCTAACCTTTCACATTTAAATACGTGTATATCCTGTTTATAACTGTATAATTGTGTATAACTGTATACATCTGCATACGTGTTTACCCGCGTATATTTCTGTATACATATATACATTTGTATTAACGTGAGTACTTCGTTTATACCTGTGTGTGCTTGTACATATTTGTGTATACCTGTGTTTACTCGAGTATACTTGCGTTTACTCGCATTTACCGTTAATACCTGTACATACTTGTGTATAATTAGTGTATTTCTATATACTTGTGTATGAAGTGTCTACTGTGAAAACTTACCTTTATAGATGTTTATCCAAGTATATTGTGTATACCAGAGCTTCATTGTACACGTGTATTCTCGTGCGTTGTTATATATACTTGCGCATACCTTGTGTAAATCCGTGTATACTTTGTATACCTGTGTGTACTTGTGTAAATCCGTGTATAGTTGTATATACATTGTTTATTAGTGCGTACCTTTAAAAACTAGTGTATAGGTACAACTTTTTAAATAGTAAAGTGCAAAAGTTCGCAATGGTTCAGGGACTGATGAATCAGCTGTTTATGACACTACAACAGCACGAACATTAAACCTGTAGTTTACTTAGCTGTCTGATGGGTATTCACATTCATTGGGTACTTCAAGAAGCGAGAAATAGAATAACTGAGTTCATGGGTATATTCATGGTTTCTTGAAGTTGATGGGTACCTATTTTTGCAGGAAAATTCGTATTTTATGGGTACTTACATTACAAGTTAATTGTACTAAAACTCGTGGTACTTGTATTTGAGGGGTCCTTATATTCAGGGAATACTGATATTTGCGGGGTACTTATATTCATGGAGAGTTTGTGTTCGATGGGTCTTTATATTCATGGGTTCTCTTTTTCAATGAGTCCTCATATTCATGGAATGCTTGTACTTGATGGGTACTCATTCACGGAGTCCTTGTGTTCGATTGGTCCTTAAATTCAGGAGGTACTTGTATTTGATGTGTCCTTATATTCACAGAGTTCTTGTGTTTGATGAGTCCTTATATTCAGGGGGTACTTGTATTTGATGGGTCCTTACATTCACGGGGTACTTGTATTTGATGGGTCCTTATATTCACGAGTGCTTGTGTTCGAAAGGTCCTTATATTCATGGGGTACTTGTATTTGATGGGTCCTTATATTCACGAGTGCTTGTGTTCGAAAGGTCCTTATATTCATGGGGTACTTGTATTTGATGGGTCCTTACTTTCATGGAGTGCTTGTGTTCGATGGGTCCTTATATTCACGAAGAGCTTGTGTTCGATGGGTCCTTATATTCACGAGATACTTGTATTTGATGGGTCCTTATATTCACGAGTGCTAGTGTTCGATGGGTCCTTATTTTCATGGGGTACTTGTATTTGATGGGTGCTTATATTCACGGAGTGCTTGTGCTTGATGAGTACTTATAGTCAGAGGGTACTTGTATTGGGTTATATTCAGGCGGTACTTGTATATGATGGGTAACTTTACTAGTGGGATACTTGTATTTACAGAGTACTTAAATTTATTGGATTGTATTCAATGGGCAGTTATGCACACTTTAATTCAAAAATCTTACACGGCATATGAAAAAAAATGCAAATGATCAGGGTAAAAAGAAAAGAAAAGTTATAAAGACAGAAAAAAGAAAAAGTGGAAAAAATATTTGAAAGCACTTGTTTTTTTTGGTCAAACTATTTTCAATATCTCACTTTCAGAAGTCGAAAAGACGCGACAAAAGCTCCAATAAGGCTTATGCCATGCCCAGAAATGTTTGCTAGCAAATTACTTTACCCTTCAATTTTAGCGAACTACAGAAATCAGGATACTTAAAAAAAAAATTTCGACGGAAAAATTAAAATGCTCTCAAACATTTGTGGGCACCGCGTAGTTACCGTTGACACCTCTGCCTTGTGCGTGCGAAGTTCAAAAACCGAAATATTGAAAAAATGTTTCGACAGGAAAATAAAAACTCGCAAATTGTTTTGGGAACCGCGTAGTTGCCGCTGATACCTCTGCCTTGACCGTTCCATTTTCTGAAATCGGAATATTAAAGAAAACATTTAGGACGTAAAAATAAAAATGCTCGCAAACTATTCTGGCGACGGCATAGTTGCCATTGACACCTCTGCCTTGCCCGTGCAAATTTCAGAAATTGAGATATTGAAGAAAAAATGTTTCGACAGTAAAATAAAAATACTCGCAAACTGTTTTGGGCACCTAGTTGCCGTTGACTCCTCTGCCTTTCCCTTGTGACTCAGAAATCGAGTTAAAGTAGAAAAAAGTTTTCGACAGAAAAATAAATGCTCGCAAAAATTTCTGGGTACAGCGTAGTTATCGTTGACACATTCTCAGAAATTGGGATATTAAAGTAAAAATTTAGGACGAAAAAATAAAAATGCTGGAAAACGGTTCTGACAACGGAAAAGTTGACATTGACACCTCTGCTTTACCCGTGCGACATTCAGAAATCAAAATGTTGAAGAAAAATTTTTCGACAAAAAAATAAAAATACCCGCAAACTGTTCCGGCAACGTCTTAGTTGCCATTGACACATCTGCCTTGTCCGTGCGACATTCAGAAACAGAGATATTGAAGAAATGTTTCGACAGGAAAATCAAAATACTCGCAAATTGTTTTGGGCACCGCGTAGTTGCTTTTGACACCTCTGCCTTGACTGTTCCATTATCAGAAATCAAAATATTGAAGAAAAAATTTAGGACCGAAAAATAAAAATGCTCAAAAACAGTTCTGGAGACGGCGTAGTGGCCATTGAGAACTCTTCCTTGCCCATGCGAATTTCAGAAATCGAGATATTGAAGAAAAAATGTTTCGAGAGGAAAATAAAAAAGCTCGCAAACTGTTCTGGGTAAAGCGTAGGTACCGTTGACAACTGCTTGCCCAAATCATTTTCTGAAATCGGGATATTGAAGAAAAAAATTGATAACAGAAAAATATAAAAATTCGCAAACTGTTCTTGGCATCGCGTAGTCACAGTTGACCACTCTGCCTTGCCCAACCCATTTACTGAAATCGTAATATTAAAGAAAAAATTTTGGAAGGAAAAATAAAAATGCTGGCAAACTGTTCTGACCACGGCAAAGTTGACATTGACACCTCTGCCTTGCCCGTGCGACATTCAGAAATCGAGATGTTGAAGAAAACTTTTTTCGACAAAAAAATAAAAATGCTCGCAAACTGATCCGGCAACGGCGAAGTTGCCATTGACATCTCTGCCTTGTCCGTGCGACATTCAGAAATCGAGATGTTGAAGAAAACTTTTTTCGACAAAAAAATAAAAATGCTCGCAAACTGATCCGGCAACGGCGAAGTTGCCATTGACATCTCTGCCTTGTCCGTGCGACATTCAGTAACCGGGATATTGAAGAAAAAATGTTTCGACTGGAGAATAAAAATACTCGCAAATAGTTTTGGGTACCGCGTAGTTGCCTTTGACACATCTGCCTTGACTTTTCCATTTTCAGAAATCAGAATATTGATAAAATTTAGGACCGAAAAATAAAAATGCTCGTAAACTGTTCTGGAGACGGCGTAGTGGCCACTGAAAACTCTGCCTTGCCCATGCGAATTTCAGAAATCGAGATATTGAAGAAAAAATGTTTCGACAGGAAAATAAAAAGGCTCGCAAACTGTTCTGGGTAAAGCATAGTTACCGTTTACAGCTCTGCTTGCCCAATCCATTTTCTGAAATCAGGATATTAACGAAGAAAATTGATGACAGAAAAATAAAAATATTCACAAATTGTTCTGGGCACCGCGTAGTTACCGTTGACAACTCTATCTTGCCCAAACAATTTTCTGAAATCGTGTTATTGAAGAAAAAAATTGATCACAGGAAAATAAAAATACTCGCAAACTGTTCTGGACACCGCTTAGTTGCCGTTAACACCTCTACCTTGCCCGTTCCATTTTCAGAATTCGGAATATTAAAGAAAAAATTTAGGACGGAAAAATAAAAAAGCTGGCAAACTGTTCTGACGAAGGCGAAGTTGCCATTGACACCTCTGCTTTGCCCGTGCGACAATCAGAAATCGAAATGTTGAAGAAAAAATTTTCAAAAAGAAATAAAAATACTCGTAACCTGTTGTAGGAACAGCGTTGTTATCCGTTGACCCCTCTACCTTGCCCGTTGACAGATAGAAGAAAAAAATTTTTGAGAAAAAAATTAAAATGCTCGCAAACTGTTCTGGGCACCGCGTAGTTTCCGTTGAAAACTGTGCCTTGCCAGTACGACAGTTTGAAGAAAAAATTTTTCGAGAGAAAAATTAAAATGCTCTTAAACTGTTTTTGGGACCGCGTAGCTGCTGTTGATACTTCTGCTTTACTCTCGCGACATTCAGAAATTGAGATATTAAAAAAAAAATGTTTCGAAAAAAAATATAAATGCTCGCACACTATTCTGGGCACTGCGCAGATGCCGTTTACTTCTCTGCCTTGCCCGTTCGATAGATAGAAGAAAGAAATTTTCGAGATTAAAATTAAAATACTCGCAAACTGTTCTGGGCACTGCGAATATACCGTTAACTCCTCTACCTAGCCCGTGCAATAGATTGAAGAAAACATTTTCGAAAGAAAAATTAAAATGCTCGAAAACTGTTCTGGGCACCCGCGTAGATGCCGTTGGCATCTCTTACTTGCCCGTGCGACAGATTGAAAAAAAGCGTTTTCGAGTGAAAAATTAAAATGCTCGTAAAACTGTTCTGGGCACCGCGTTGTCGCCGTTGACACTTCTGCTTTGCCCGTGTAATGTACAGAACTTGAGATATTGAAGAAAAAATTTCGGCAGAAATTAAAATGCGCGAAAGCTTTTCTGGGCACTACGTAGTTACCGTTGATGGCTCGCAAAACGTTAAAGAAAATTTTTTTTAGAAAAAATTTAAATTCTCACAAACAGTTCTGGGCACCGCGTAGTTGCCGTGGACACCACTACCTTGCCAGTGCGATAGGTTACAGAAAACATTTTCGTGAAAAAAATTAAAATGCTTTCCAACGTTTGTGGACACCGCATACATGCCGTTGACACCACTATCTGCCTTGCCCGTACGACATTCAGTAATTTAGATGTTGAAGAAAAAAATTTGGGCAGCAAATTAAAATGCGCGAAAACTGTTCTGGGCATTACGTAGTTGCCGTTGACTGGCTCGTCAAACTTTGAAGAAAAATTTTTTTAGAAAATATTAAAATGCTCTCAAACAGTTCTAGGCACCGCGCAGTTGCCGTGGACACCACTACCTTGCCAGTACGACAGATTGCAGAAAACATTTTCAAATTAAAATGCTCTCAAACGTTTGTGGGCACCGCGTAGTTGCCGTTGACACCATTCTTTGCCTTGCCCGTGCGACATTCAGAAATTTAGATATTGAAGAAAAAAATTTTTGCCAAAAAAATAAAAATGCACGCAAACTTTTCTGGGCTCTGCGTAGATGCCGTTGACTCATCTGCCTTGTCCGTGCGATAGATTGAAGAAAACATTTTTTGAGAGAATTTTAAAAGCTCGCAAACTGTTCTGGGCACCGCGTAGTTGCTGTTTATACTTCTGTCTGGCCCATGCGACAGATTGAAAATATAATTTTCAAAAGAAAAATTAAAATGCTCGCAAACGATTCTGGGCACCGCGTAGTTTCCGTTGTCACTTCTGCCTTGCCCGTGCGACATTCAAAAAACGAGATATTAAAGAAAAATATTTCTATAGAAAAAATGCTCGTAAACTGTTCTATGCACTCAGTAGTTGCCGTGATTCCTTTGCCTTGCCAGTGCCACAGATTGAAGAAAAAAGTTTCGAGAGAAAAATAAAAAAACTCGCAAACTGTTCTGGGCACCTCGAAGTTGCCGTTGATACCTCTTCCTGACCGATGTGACAGATTGAATAAAAACATTTTCGAGAGAAAAACTAAAATGCTCTCAAACAATTCTGGGCACCGCGTCCTCGCCGTTGTCACATCTGCTTGGCCCGTGCGACATTCAGAAAACGAGATATTAAAGAAAAATTATTTCGTTAGAAAAAAAATGCTCGTAAACTGTTCTGGGCACTGCGTAGCTACCGTGACTGCCTTGCCCGTGCGACTGATTAAATAAAACATTTTCGAGAGAAAAATAAAAAACTTGCAAACTGTTCTTGGCTCCGCGTAGTTGCCGTTGACACCTCTGCTTAGCCAGTGTGACATTCATAAATAGAGATATTGAAAAAAAAATTTTCGGCAGAAGTTGAAATTGCTTGCAAACTGTTCTGGGCACTACGTAGTTGTATTGACACCCCTGCTTAGTCAGTGTGACATTCATAAATAGAGATATTGAAAAAATTTTTTTGGCAGAAGTTAAAATTGCTTGCAAACTGTTCTGGGCACTGCGTAGTTGCCGTTGACACCTCTGCTTAGCCAGTGTGACATTCATAAATAGAGATATTGAAAAAAAAATTTTTTGGCAGAAGTTAAAATGGATTGCAAACTGTTCTGGGCACTGAGTAGTTGCCGTTGACTCCTCTGTATGGCCCGTACGACAGATTGAAGAAAAAATTATTAGACAAAAAAATTAAAATGTTCGCAAACTGTTCTGGGCACCGCGTGGTTACTGTTGAATCCTCTTTTTTGACCATGTGACATTCAGATATTAAGATATTGAAAAAAACATTTTATGACAGAAAAATAAAATGCACGCAAACTGTTCTGGGCACCGCGTAGTTGCCGTTGACTCATCTGTCTTGCCAGTGCGACATGTTGAAGAAAAAATATTTCGACAGAAATTAATGTTCTTGATAACTGCTCTGAGAACAGCGTAGTGCCTGTTGACACCTCTGCCTTTTTCGCAAACTGTTCTGGGCTCCGCGTAGTTTCCGTTGACACCTCTGCCTAGGCCGTTCAATTTTCATAAATCGGGATATTGAAGAAAAAATTTAGGTCGGAAAAATAAAAATGTTCGCTAACTGTTCTGGCGACTGCGTAGTTGCCATTAACACAACTGCCTTGCCCGTGCAACATTCAGAAATCGAGATACTGAAGAAAAGTTTCAACGAAAAATAAAAATACTCGTAAATTGTTTTAGCCACCGTTTAGTTGCCGTTGACACCTCTGCCTTGCCCTTGCGACATTCAGTAATCGATATATGAAGAAAAAAATTTCGACAGGATTAAAAATGCTCGTAAACTTCTGGATACAGCGCTGTTGCCGCTGACACTGCCTTTCCCATGCCATTTTCTGAAATCGAAATATTGAAGAAAAAATTATTGACGGAAAAATAAAAATACTGGCACACATTTCTGGGCACTGCGTAGCTGCCATTAACACCTTTACCTTGTCCGTGCGACATTCAGAAAATGAGATATTAAAGAAACAAAATTTCAACTGAAAAATAAAAATGCTCGCAAACTGTTCTTGGAACTGGGTGGTTGCCGTTGAACCCTCTGCCTTGCCCTTTGACAGTTGAAGAAATAAATTTTCGAGTGAAAAATTCAAAATGCTCGCAAACTATTCTGGGCACCGCGTAGTTGCCACTGACACCTCTCCTGGCCATTACGACAGATTGAAGAAAAAAATTTCGAGAGAAAAATATAAATGCTCGAAAACTGTTCTGGGCACCGCGTAGTGGCTGATGACACCTCTCCTGGCCAGTACGATAGATTGAAGAAAAAATTTTTGAGAGAAAAATTAAAATACTCGCAAACTGTTCTGGGCTCCGCGTAGATGCCGTTGACACCTCTGCCTTGCCAGTACGACAGTTGAAGAAAAATTTTTTGAGAGAAAATTAAAATGCTCTTAAACTTTTCTGGGCACCGCGTAGTAGCCGTTGACAATTCTGCTTTGCTCGTGCGACATTCATAAATTTAGATATTGAGAAAAAAATTTTCTACAGGAAAATAAAATTGCTCGCACTCTTCTGGGCACTGCGTAGATGCCGATTACTCCTCTGCCGTCCCCGTTCGATAGATTGAAGAAAAGAGTTTTTCGGAAACTCTTCTGGACACTACGAAGCTGCCGTTGACTCCACTGCCTAGCCCTTGCAGTAGATTGAAGAAAAAATTTCTCGAGAGAAAACTTGTAATGTTCGCAAACTGTCCTGAGCACCGCGTAGTTGCCGTTGACACAACTGCCTAGCCCGTGCGACAGATTGAAGAAAAAATTATTCGAGAGAAAAATTAAAATGCTCGTAAACTGTTCTGGACAAAGCTTAGTGGCCGTTGACACCTCTGCTTTGCCCGTGTAAAGTACAGAAATAAAGATACTGAAGAAAATTTTCGGAAAGAAATCAAAATGCTCGCAAACTGTACTACGTAGTTGCCATTTACTGGCCCACTAAACATTGAAAAAAACATTTTTCTAGAAAAAAATTAAAATGTTCGCAAACTGTTCTGAGCACCGCATAGAGTTCGTTGACACCTGTGCCTGGCACGTGACAGATTGAAGAAAAAATTTAGGAGAGAAAAATTAAAATGCTCGCAAAAAGTTCTGTGCTCCGCGTAGTTGCCGTTGTCACCTCAGCCTTACCGGTGCGACGTTCAGAATTCGAAATATTAAAGAAAAAAAATTTTGATAGAAAAAAATGCTCGTAAACTGTTCTGGGCACTGCGTTGTTGCCGTGACTCTCCTGCCTTACCCAGTTTCAGATTGAAGAAAAAAGTTTTCGAGAGAAAAATAAAAATGCTTGCAAACTGTTTTGGGCTCAGCCTAGTTGCCGTTGTCAACTGTGCCTTGCTCTTGCGACATTCAGAAATTGAGATATTGAAGAAAAATTTTTCGACAGAAAAAAATAAAAATGCTGGCAAGCTTTTCTGGGCACTGCGTAGTAGCCGTTGACTCCTCTGCCTTGCCCGTGCGAAATTTTGAAGAAAAAATTATTTGTGAGAAAAATTAAGAATCGCGAACTGTTAAGGATACTGCGTAGTTGCCATTGATTACTCTCCTTTGACCGCGCGACTTTCAGAAATAGAGATATTGAAGAAAAATAAAAATACTCGCAAACTGTTCTGGCCTCCGCGTAGTTGCCGTTGACATCACTCCTTTGCACGTGTGACATTCAGAAATTGAAATATTGAAGAAAAATTAAAATACTCGCAAACTGTTCTGGGCACGGCGTAGTTACCGTTGACAACCCTGCCCTGCCCAAACCATCTTCTGAAATCGTGATATTGAAGAAAAAATTGATGACAGAGAAATAAAAATACTCACATACTGTTCTGGGCACCGCGTAGTTTCCGTTGACATCTCACCTGCCCGTGTGACTTTCAGAAATCGAGATATTGAAGAAAATATTTTTCGACAGAAAAATTAAAATGTACGCAAACTGTTTAGGGCACCACGTAGTTGCCGTTCAACTCTCTTCTTTGCCCGTGTGATATTCAGAAATTGAGATAGTGAAGAAAATATTTTCGACGGAAAAATAAAAATGCACGCAAACTGTTCAGGGCACCGCGTAGATGCCGTTGACACCTCTGGTTTGCCAATACAATAGTTTGAAGAAAAAATTTTCGAGAGAAAAATTAAAATTCACGCAAACTGTTCTGAACACAGCGTAGTTGCCGTTGACACCACTGCCTTGTCAGTGCGACATTCAGATATAGAGATATTGAAGAAAAATGTTTTGACAGAAAAATAAAAATTCTCGCAAACTGTTCTGGGCACTGCGTAGTTTCCGTTGACTCCTCTGCCTTGCCCGTGCAAAACATTGAAGAAATAAATTTCGAGAGAATAGTTAAAATGCTCGCAAACAATTCTGGGCACTGCGTAGTTTCCGTTGACTCCTCTGCCTTGCCCGTGCGAAAGATTTGAAGAAAAAAATTTCTAGGGAAAAATTAAAATGCTCGCAAACAGTTCTGAGTACCGCGTAGTTGCCGTTGATTCCTCTGCCTTGCTTGTGCGACAGTTTGAAGAAAAAAATTTCGAGAGTAAAATTTAAATGCTCGCAAACTGTTCTGGGCATTGCGTAGTTTTGCCGTTGACTCCTCTGCCTTGTCCATACGACAGATTAAAAAAAAATATTTCTAGAGAAAATTTAAAATGCTCACAGACTGTTCTGGGCACCGCGTAGTTGCCGTTGACACCGCTCCCTTGTCCGTACTATACATTGAAGAAAATATTTCGAGAGAAAAATTAAAATGCTAGCAAACTGTTCTGGGAACAGCGTAGTTTCCGGTGACACCTCAGCCTTTTCCTTTTGTGACATTTCAGAATTTGACATATTGAAGAAAACATTTTTTCGACAGAAGTATAAAAATATTTGTAAACTGTTCTGGGCACTTCGTAGATGACGTTGACTCCACTGCCTTGCCCGTGCGACAGATTGAAGAAAAACAATTTTGAGAGAAAAAAAAAATGCTCGTAAACTGTTAAGGGTACCGTGTAGTTGCCGTTGACACCTCTACCTTGCCCGTGCGAGATTGAAAAAATTTTTCAATAGAAAAATTAAAATTCTAAAACTCTTTGGGCACCGCGAATTTGCCGTTGACAGCTGCTTTGCGCGTGCGACATTCAGAAATCGAGATATTGAAAAAAAAATTCGGCAGGTAAAAAAAATGGCCGCAAAATTTTCAGGACCCCGCGTAGTTGGCATTGACACCTTTGTCTTGCCCGTACGACATTCACAAATCGAGATATTGAAGAAAAAATTTTCTTACAGAAAAATAAAAATGCTCGCAAACTGTTCCGGGCCCTGCGTAGTAACGGTCGACTCCTCTGCCTTGACCGTGCGACAGATTGAAGAAAAAATATTTCGCTAAAAAATTTGACACCTCTGCCTTGTACATGGAATATTCAGAAATGAAGAAAAAATATCTAGAAAAATTATAATGCTCGTAAACTGTTCTGGGCACCGCTTAGTAGTCGTTGACACTGCCTCACCCGTTCTACATTCAGAAATCAAATACAAGTACCCCCTAAATATAAGGACCCCTCAAATACAATACCCCTGGCTATACTCATCCAACATGAGTATTCCATGGATATAAGGACCCATCAGATACAAGTACCCCCTGATTATAAGGACCCATCGAACACAAGCACTCCATGAATATAAGGACCCATCAAATACATGTACCCCCTAAACTTAAAGACCCATCGAACACAAGAACTCCATTAATATGAGTACCCATTAAATACATGCATTCCATGAATATAAGGATTCTTCGAATACAAGTACCCTGAATATAAAAGCCCATCGAACACAAACACTCCATGAATATAAGTACCCATCAAATACCAGTATCCCTGAATATAAGGACCCCTCAAATACAAGTACCCATGATTATAAGTATAATTAACCTGTAAATGTAGGTAACCATGAAATACGAGTTTCCTGTGAATTTATAGTACCCATCAACTACAAGAACCCTATAAATATACCCATGAACTCAGTTATTCTAATTCTCGCTTCATGAAGTACCCAATGAATGTGAGTACCCCTCAGACAGCTAAGTAAACAACAGGTTTAATGTTGGTGCTTTTGTAGTGTCATAAACAGCTCATTCACCAGTCCCTGAACCATTTGCAAGCTTTTGCACTTTACTATTTCAAAAGTTGATGTACCTATACACTGGTTTATAAAGGTACACACAAGTAAATGTATATACACCTATACGCGGGTTTACACAAGTACACACAGGTATACAAAGAATATACACGGGTTTACACCAGGTATACACAAGCATATATAACAACTCACGAGTGTACACGTGTATAAGGAAGTAAGCTCTGGTATACACAAATATACTTGAGTAAATACAACTATAAAGGTAAAGTATTCCACAGTATACACTTCATACATAAGTATATAGAATTATACCACCATTATACACAAGTATGTACAGGTATTAACGGTAAATGCGAGTAAACAAAGGTGTACTCGAGTTTACACAAATATGTACAAGCACACACAGGTATACACAAAGTACACACACGTATATATACACAAACATATGCATACAGAAATATACGCGGGTATAAATACGTATGCAGATGTATACAGTTATACACAAGTATACAGTTATAAAGAGGATATACGCGTATTTAAATGTGAAAGGATAGGCGTAAGCCTCATATTTTGGACGCTAGTGTTCCAAATTCATGACACACAGACATCACTGACCTTATGGCCCTTTTTGTGATACCAGCATGCCATGAAAATGGGCCAGCAAGGCCAGCCATGAGCTATCTCCTCCAGAAAAAAGAGAAGGTTGTATATGTGGCTATAAAGAAGTGTACACCAGTATAAACAATACACAGGAATAAAGATGCATACGGGTTTAATCAAGTACACAAGTACACACCCGTATACACAAGTACATACAAGCACAGACAAGTATACGCACAAGTACACATGTATACACAAATATACACATGTATGCAGAAATACGCATGAATACACACACGGAAGCGTTTGTATACTCAGATACATACTTGTCTACATTTGTATACACGAGTAAACAGGTCTATGCAAGTATATACACGTATGCGCATGTATACACAAGGTATGCACAGGTATACACAGGTATAAGAGGTATGCACAGGTATCTACATTACCACTCTTTTACTAACTTACTATTATCCCTAGATAACTGCTGCAGTCCTGATAGTTTGGACGCTAGTGTTCCCGATTCAAGACATACACACATCACTGAGCGTATACTTTCCTTGTGATGCAAGCAAGCCATAAAATTGGGCCAGTAAGGCCAGTGATGAGCTAAGCCCTCCTGAATAGAAAAAAGAGAAGGCAGTACACAAAAGTACACACTGGTTTACACAAGCATGCACACGTAAAACGACCATAAAAGTATATGTACGGGTATACACAAGTATATACATAAATAGAGGCATATGAATAATTACACAAAGGTATACAAATGGATAAGCGGGTATAAAACGATGCACACAAGTTTACACAGGTATACAGAAGTATACACAAGTATACTCAACTTTACACGTGTATACACATGTATACACAGGAATATAACAGTATACACAAGTGTACACAAGTATACACAGGTTTACACAAGTATACACAGGTATAAAGTGGTATATATGGGTATCAACATTTGTATACACAAGTATACGCGGGTATACACACCTATGCACATGTATACACAGGCATACACAAGTATGCATAGGTATGACGAGGTATACACGGGTATCTACATTTGTATACACAAATGAACACCGGTATACACACGTATATGTGGGTATACACACGTGTGCACATGTATAAAAAGTTATACACAAGTATACACAGGTATAAAGAAGTATACACAGGTATCTACACCTGTACACATGAGTAAACACAGGTATACAAAGGCTTACACTGATATAAACTAGTATTACCAGGTTTTCACAAGTTTACACAGGTATATATACACAAATATACATAAGTATACACAGTATACATGTGTTTGAATGATTACACACAGGTATACAAATGGATACACGGGTATAAACTAGTATTACCAGGTGCACACAAGTTTACACGGGTATACACAAGTATACACAAGTATACATGACTTTACACGTGTATACACATGTATACACAGGTATATAACAGTATACACAAGTGTACACAAGTATACACGGGTTTACACAAGTATACACAGGTTCACACACATATCCACAGGTATACCAAGCATAGAAATTCACAAAAAGGTATTCAAGGATATCTACATTTGCATACACGAGTAAACACAGGCTTACACTGGTATAAACTAGTACTACCTGGCATTCACAAGTTTACACGGGTATGCACAAGTATACACGGGTTTACAGAAGTATACAAGTACACACCTGTTTAAACAGTTATACCAAGCATAGAAATTCACAAAAAGGTATTCAAGGACATCACTATTTGCATACACTAGTAAACACAGGTATACACAAGTACGCGCGCGTATACACACGTATGCACTGTATACACAGACACACATAATACTCTAGTATAAAGAGGTATACACGGGTATATACTCTTGCATTCACATGTAAACACAGATATAAACAAGTCCACATGGGTATACACATGTATGCAGATGTATACACAGGTATACACAAGTATAGACTGTTTTAAAGAGGTATAAACAGCTATCTACATGTGTATACATGAGTAAACACAAGTATACACAAGGATACATGGTTATTAATACGTATGCACATGTATACAAAGTTATACACAGGTATAAAGAGGTATATCTATTATCTACCTTTGTATACATATGTATACGCAGGTATACAAACGTATTCACACATATATACGTAGTATATATAAGTGTAAACAAGTATACACGGTTACTACATTTGTAAAGACGAGTAAACACATGTATACACAAGCATAAGCAGGTATATACACGTATGCAAATGTATATACAGATATACACAAGTATGCACAGATATATACAGGTATACAATTGTATCTACACTTGTATGCACGAGCATACATGGTCAACTACATTTGTATACACAAGTATTCACGGGTATAAACACGTATGCACATGTATATAATGATATACACAAGTATGCACAGATATACAGGTATACAGTAGTATCTACATTTGTATGCACGAGTAAACAGGAATACACAAGTATCTGAAGATATACACAAGTACGCAAATGTATACACAGGTATTCTTAAGTACACACAGGTATACACTCGTAACTACATTTGTATACCCGAGTAAACACGGATATACACAAGTACACGTGGGTATACACACATATGCGCATGTATACACACGTTTACACAAGTATACAAAAGGATTAAGAGATATAAAAGGTAACTATATTTGCATACACGAGTAAACACAGGTATACAAAGGCTTATACGGTATGAACTAGTATTACCAGGTATTCACAAGATTACACGGGTATCCACAAGTATACACGGGTTTACAGGAGTACACACAAGTACACAAGTTTACACAGGTATACACAAGCATACAAATGCACAAACAGGTATTCACGGATATGTACATTCGTATACACGAGTAAACACAGGTACACACAAGTACACGCGCGTATACACACGTATGCACATGTATACACACGTATACACAAGCATTAAGAGGTATAATAGTTATCTATATTTGTATACACGAGTAAACACAGGTATACACAAGTATACGCGGGTATACACACGTATACACATGTATTCAAATATATATACAAGTATACATAGGTAAAAAGTAAACACACATATTTACACCTGTACACAAGAGTAAACCCTGGTATAAAAAGGTTTACATGGGTATAAACTAGTATTACCAGGTATTCACAAGTTTACACGGGTATACAAAAGTATACACAAGTTTACAGAAGTATACACAAGTACACGCATGTTTACACAGGTATACACAAGCATACAAATGCCCAAACATGTGTTCACGGATATCTACATTCGTATACACGAGTAAACACAGGTATACACAAGTACACGCGCGTATACACACATATGCACATGTATACACACGTATACACAAGTATACAAAGGGATTAAGAGGTATAAAAGGTAACTATATTTGCATACACGAGTAAACACAGGTATACAAAGGCTTATACGTTATGAACTAGTATTACCAGGGATTCACAAGTTTACACGGGTATACACAAGTATACACGGGTTTACAGAAGTATACACAAGTACACAAGTTTACACAGGTATACACAAGCATACAAATGCACAAACAGGTATTCACGGATATCTACATTTGTATACACGAGTAAACACAGGTACACACAAGTACACGCGCGTATACACACGTATGCACATGTATACACACGTATACACAAGCATATAGAGGTATAATAGTTATCTATATTTGTATACACGAGTAAACACAGGTATACACAAGTATACGCGGGTATATACACGTATACACGTGTATTCAAATATATATACAAGTATACATAGGTAAAAAGTATACACACATATTTACACCTGTACACAAGAGTAAACCCTGGTATGAAAAGGTTTACATGGGTATAAACTAGTATTACCAGGTATTCACAAGTTTACACGGGTATACAAAAGTATACACAAGTTTACAGAAGTATACACAAGTACACGCATGTTTACACAGGTATACACAAGCATACAAATGCCCAAACAGGTGTTCACGGATATCTACATTCGTATACACGAGTAAACACAGGTATACACGAGTACACGCGCGTATACACACATATGCACATGTATACACACGTATACACAAGTATACACAAGCATAAAGAGGTATAACAGGTATCCATATTTGCATACACGAGTAAACACAGGTATACACAAGTATACGCGGGTATACACACGTATGCACATGTATACACATATATATACAACTATACACAGGTAAAAAGAAGTATACACAGGTATCTACACCTGTACACATGGGTATACAAAGGCTTACACGGGTATAAACTAGTATTCACAAGTTTACATGGGTATACACAAGTATACACGAGTTTACAGAAGTATACACAAGTACACGCATGTTTACACAGGTATACACAAGCATACAAATGGACAAAGAGCTATTCATGGATATCTACATTCGTATACATGAGTAAACACAGGTATACACGAGTATACGTGGGTATACATATGTATGCACATGTATACACACGTATACACCAGTATACACAGGTATAAAGCGGTGTACATGGGTATCAACATTTGTATACACAAGTATACGCGGGTATACACACCTATGCACATGTATACACCGGCATACACAAGTATGCATAGGTATGACGAGGTATACACGGGTATCTACATTTGTATACACAAATGAACACCGCTATACACACGTATATGTGGGTATACACACGTGTGCACATGTATAAAAAGTTATACACAAGTATACACAGGTATAAAGAAGTATACACAGGTATCTACACCTGTACACATGAGTAAACACAGGTATACAAAGGCTTACACTGATATAAACTAGTATTACCAGGTTTTCACAAGTTTATACAGGTATATATACACAAATATACATAAGTATACACAGTATACATGTGTTTGAATGATTACACACAGGTATACAAATGGATACACGGGTATAAACTAGTATTACCAGGTGCACACAAGTTTACACGGTTATACACAGGTATACACAAGTATACATGACTTTACACGTGTATACACATGTATACACAGGTATATAACAGTATACACAAGTGTACACAAGTATACACGGGTTTACACAAGTATACACAGGTTCACACACATATCCACAGGTATACCAAGCATAAAAATTCACAAAAAGGTATTCAAGGATATCTACATTTGCATACACGTGTAAACACAGGCTTACACTGGTATAAACTAGTACTACCTGGCATTCACAAGTTTACACGGGTATGCACAAGTATACACGGGTTTACAGAAGTATACAAGTACACACCTGTTTAAACAGTTATACCAAGCATAGAAATTCACAAAAAGGTATTCAAGGACATCACTATTTGCATACACTAGTAAACACAGGTATACACAAGTACGCGCGCGTATACACACGTATACACTGTATACACAGATACACATAAGAATACTCTAGTATAAAGAGGTATACACGGGTATATACTCTTGCATTCACATGTAAACACAGATATAAACAAGTCCACATGGGTATACGCATGTATACACACGTTTACACAAGTATACAAAGGGATTAAGAGGTATAAAAGGTAACTATATTTGCATACACGAGTAAACACAGGTATACAAAGGCTTACACGGTATGAACTAGTATTACCAGGTATTCACAAGTTTACACGGGTATACACAAGAATACACGGGTTTACAGAAGTATACACAAGTACACAAGTTTACACAGGTATACACAAGCATACAAATGCACAAACAGGTATTCACGGATATCTACATTCGTATACACGAGTAAACACAGGTACACACAAGTACACGCGCGTATACACACGTATGCACATGTATACACATGTATACACAAGCATTAAGAGGTATAATAGTTATCTATATTTGTATACACGAGTAAACACAGGTATACACAAGTATACGCGGGTATATACACGTATACACGTGTATTCAAATATATATACAAGTATACATAGGTAAAAAGTATACACACATATTTACACCTGTACACAAGAGTAAACCCTGGTATGAAAAGGTTTACATGGGTATAAACTAGTATTACCAGGTATTCACAAGTTTACACGGGTATACAAAAGTATACACAAGTTTACAGAAGTATACACAAGTACACGCATGTTTACACAGGTATACACAAGCATACAAATGCCCAAACAGGTGTTCACGGATATCTACATTCGTATACACGAGTAAACACAGGTATACACAAGTACACGCGCGTATACACACATATGCACATGTATACACACGTATACACAAGTATACACAAGCATAAAGAGGTATAACAGGTATCCATATTTGCATACACGAGTAAACACAGGTATACACAAGTATACGCGGGTATACACACGTATGCACATGTATACACATATATATACAACTATACACAGGTAAAAAAGTATACACAGGTATCTACACCTGTACACATGGGTATACAAAGGCTTACACGGGTATAAACTAGTATTCACAAGTTTACATGGGTATACACAAGTATACACGAGTTTACAGAAGTATACACAAGTACACGCATGTTTACACAGGTATACACAAGCATACAAATGGACAAAGAGCTATTCATGGATATCTACATTCGTATACATGAGTAAACACAGGTATACACGAGTATACGTGGGTATACATATGTATGCACATGTATACACACGTATACACCAGTATACACAGGTATAAAGCGGTGTACATGGGTATCAACATTTGTATACACAAGTATACGCGGGTATACACACCTATGCACATGTATACACAGGCATACACAAGTATGCATAGGTATGACGAGGTATACACGGGTATCTACATTTGTATACACAAATGAACACCGGTATACACACGTATATGTGGGTATACACACGTGTGCACATGTATAAAAAGTTATACACAAGTATACACAGGTATAAAGAAGTATACACAGGTATCTACACCTGTACACATGAGTAAACACAGGTATACAAAGGCTTACACTGATATAAACTAGTATTACCAGGTTTTCACAAGTTTATACAGGTATATATACACAAATATACATAAGTATACACAGTATACATGTGTTTGAATGATTACACACAGGTATACAAATGGATACACGGGTATAAACTAGTATTACCAGGTGCACACAAGTTTACACGGTTATACACAGGTATACACAAGTATACATGACTTTACACGTGTATACACATGTATACACAGGTATATAACAGTATACACAAGTGTACACAAGTATACACGGGTTTACACAAGTATACACAGGTTCACACACATATCCACAGGTATACCAAGCATAAAAATTCACAAAAAGGTATTCAAGGATATCTACATTTGCATACACGAGTAAACACAGGCTTACACTGGTATAAACTAGTACTACCTGGCATTCACAAGTTTACACGGGTATGCACAAGTATACACGGGTTTACAGAAGTATACAAGTACACACCTGTTTAAACAGTTATACCGAGCATAGAAATTCACAAAAAGGTATTCAAGGACATCACTATTTGCATACACTAGTAAATACAGGTATACACAAGTACGCGCGCGTATACACACGTATGCACTGTATACACAGATACACATAAGAATACTCTAGTATAAAGAGGTATACACGGGTATATACTCTTGCATTCACATGTAAACACAGATATAAACAAGTCCACATGGGTATACGCATGTATACACACGTTTACACAAGTATACAAAGGGATTAAGAGGTATAAAAGGTAACTATATTTGCATACACGAGTAAACACAGGTATACAAAGGCTTACACGGTATGAACTAGTATTACCAGGTATTCACAAGTTTACACGGGTATACACAAGTATACACGGGTTTACAGAAGTATACACAAGTACACAAGTTTACACAGGTATACACAAGCATACAAATGCACAAACAGGTATTCACAGATATCTACATTCGTATACACGAGTAAACACAGGTACACACAAGTACACGCGCGTATACACACGTATGCACATGTATACACACGTATACACAAGCATTAAGAGGTATAATAGTTATCTATATTTGTATACACGAGTAAACACAGGTATACACAAGTATACGTGGGTATACACACGTATACACATGTATTCAAATATATATACAAGTATACATAGGTAAAAAGTATACACACATATTTACACCTGTACACAAGAGTAAACTCTGGTATAAAAAGGTTTACATGGGTATAAACTAGTATTACCAGGTATTCACAAGTTTACACGGGTATACAAAAGTATACACAAGTTTACAGAAGTATACACAAGTACACGCATGTTTACACAGGTATACACAAGCATACAAATGCCCAAACAGGTGTTCACGGATATCTACATTCGTATACACGAGTAAACACAGGTATACACAAGTACACGCGCGTATACACACATATGCACATGTATACACATGTATACACAAGTATACACAAGCATAAAGAGGTATAACAGGTATCCATATTTGCATACACGAGTAAACACAGGTATACACAAGTATACGCGGGTATACACACGTATGCACATGTATACACATATATATACAACTATACACAGGTAAAAAGAAGTATACACAGGTATCTACACCTGTACACATGGGTATACAAAGGCTTACATGGGTATAAACTAGTATTCACAAGTTTACATGGGTATACACAAGTATACACGAGTTTACAGAAGTATACACAAGTACACGCATGTTTACACAGGTATACACAAGCATACAAATGGACAAAGAGCTATTTATGGATATCTACATTCGTATACATGAGTAAACACAGGTATGCACGAGTATACGTGGGTATACATATGTATGCACATGTATACACACGTATACACAAGTATACACAGTTATAAAGCGGTGTACATGGGTATCAACATTTGTATACACAAGTATACGCGGGTATACACACCTATGCACATGTATACACAGGCATACACAAGTATGCATAGGTATGACGAGGTATACACGGGTATCTACATTTGTATACACAAATGAACACCGGTATACACACGTATATGTGGGTATACACACGTGTGCACATGTATAAAAAGTTATACACAAGTATACACAGGTATAAAGAAGTATACACAGGTATCTACACCTGTACACATGAGTAAACACAGGTATACAAAGGCTTACACTGATATAAACTAGTATTACCAGGTTTTCACAAGTTTATACAGGTATATATACACAAATATACATAAGTATACACAGTATACATGTGTTTGAATGATTACACACAGGTATACAAATGGATACACGGGTATAAACTAGTATTACCAGGTGCACACAAGTTTACACGGGTATACACAGGTATACACAAGTATACATGACTTTACACGTGTATACACATGTATACACAGGTATATAACACTATACACAAGTGTACACAAGTATACACGGGTTTACACAAGTATACACAGGTTCACACACATATCCACAGGTATACCAAGCATAGAAATTCACAAAAAGGTATTCAAGGATATCTACATTTGCATACACGAGTAAACACAGGCTTACACTGGTATAAACTAGTGTAAGCACACGTATACACATGTATTCAAATATATATACAAGTATACATAGGTAAAAAGTATACACACATATTTACACCTGTACACAAGAGTAAACCCTGGTATAAAAAGGTTTACATGGGTATAAACTAGTATTACCAGGTATTCACAAGTTTACACGGGTATACAAAAGTATACACAAGTTTACAGAAGTATACACAAGTACACGCATGTTTACACAGGTATATACAAGCATACAAATGCCCAAACAGGTGTTCACGGATATCTACATACGTATACACGAGTAAACACAGGTATACACAAGTATACGCAGGTATACACACGTATGCACATGTATACACATATATATACAACTATACACAGGTAAAAAGAAGTATACACAGGTATCTACACCTGTACACATGGGTATACAAAGGCTTACACGGGTATAAACTAGTATTCACAAGTTTACATGGGTATACACAAGTATACACGAGTTTACAGAAGTATACACAAGTACACGCATGTTTACACAGGTATACACAAGCATACAAATGGACAAAGAGCTATTCATGGATATCTACATTCGTATACATGAGTAAACACAGGTATACACGAGTATACGTGGGTATACATATGTATGCACATGTATACACACGTATACACAAGTATACACAGGTATAAAGCGGTATATATGGGTATCAACATTTGTATACACAAGTATGCATAGGTATGACGATGTATACACGGGTATCTACATTTGTATACACAAATGAACACCGGTATACACACGTATATGTGGGTATACACACGTGTGCACATGTATAAAAAGTTATACACAAGTATACACAGGTATAAAAAAGTATACACAGGTATCTATACCTGTACACATGAGTAAACACTGGTATACAAAGGCTTACACTGATATAAACTAGTATTACCAGGTATTCACAAGTTTACACGGGTACACACAAGTATACAAGGGTTTACAGAAGTATACACAAGTACACATGTTGTAAACACGAGTAATCACATGTATACACAAGCATACGCAGGTATATACACGTATACAAATGTATATACAGATATACACAAGTATGCACAGATATATACAGGTATACAATTGTATCTACACTTGTATGCACGAGCATACATGGTCAACTACATTTGTATACACAAGTATTCACGGGTATAAACACGTATGCACATGTATATAATGATATACACAAGTATGCACAGATATACAGGTATACAGTAGTATCTACATTTGTATGCACGAGTAAACAGAAATACACAAGTATCTGAAGATATACACAAGTACGCAAATGTATGCACAGGTATTCTTAAGTACACACAGGTATACACTCGTAACTACATTTGTATACCCGAGTAAACACGGGTATACACAAGTACACGTGGGTATACACACATATGCGCATGTATACACACGTTTACACAAGTATACAAAGGGATTAAGAGGTATAAAAGGTAACTATATTTGCATACACGAGTAAACACAGGTATACAAAGGCTTACACGGTATGAACTAGTATTACCAGGTATTCACAAGTTTACACGGGTATACACAAGTATACACGGGTTTACAGAAGTATACACAAGTACACAAGTTTACACAGGTATACACAAGCATACAAATGCACAAACAGGTATTCACGGATATCTACATTCGTATACACGAGTAAACATAGATACACACAAGTACACGCGCGTATACACACGTATGCACATGTATACACACGTATACACAAGCATTAAGAGGTATAATAGTTATCTATATTTGTATACACGAGTAAACACAGGTATACACAAGTATACGCGGGTATACACACGTATACACATGTATTCAAATATATATACAAGTATACATAGGTAAAAAGTATACACACATATTTACACCTGTACACAAGAGTAAACCCTGGTATAAAAAGGTTTACATGGGTATAAACTAGTATTACCAGGTGTTCACAAGTTTACACGGGTATACAAAAGTATACACAAGTTTACAGAAGTATACACAAGTACACGCATGTTTACACAGGTATATACAAGCATACAAATGCCCAAACAGGTGTTCACGGATATCTACATTCGTATACACGAGTAAACACAGGTATACACAAGTATACGCAGGTATACACACGTATGCACATGTATACACATATATATACAACTATACACATGTAAAAAGAAGTATACACAGGTATCTACACCTGTACACATGGGTATACAAAGGCTTACACGGGTATAAACTAGTATTCACAAGTTTACATGGGTATACACAAGTATACACGAGTTTACAGAAGTATACACAAGTACACGCAAGTTTACACAGGTATACACAAGCATACAAATGGACAAAGAGCTATTCATGGATATCTACATTCGTATACATGAGTAAACACAGGTATACACGAGTATACGTGGGTATACATATGTATGCACATGTATACACACGTATACACAAGTATACACAGGTATAAAGCGGTATATATGGGTATCAACATTTGTATACACAAGTATGCATAGGTATGACGAGGTATACACGGGTATCTACATTTGTATACACAAATGAACACCGGTATACACACGTATATGTGGGTATACACACGTGTGCACATGTATAAAAAGTTATACACAAGTATACACAGGTATAAAAAAGTATACACAGGTATCTATACCTGTACACATGAGTAAACACTGGTATACAAAGGCTTACACTGATATAAACTAGTATTACCAGGTATTCACAAGTTTACACGGGTACACACAAGTATACAAGGGTTTACAGAAGTATACACAAGTACACATGTTGTAAACACGAGTAAACACATGTATACACAAGCATACGCAGGTATATACACGTATGCAAATGTATATACAGATATACACAAGTATGCACAGATATATACAGGTATACAATTGTATCTACACTTGTATGCACGAGCATACATGGTCAACTACATTTGTATACACAAGTATTCACGGGTATAAACACGTATGCACATGTATATAATGATATACACAAGTATGCACAGATATACAGGTATACAATAGTATCTACATTTGTATGCACGAGTAAACAGAAATACACAAGTATCTGAAGATATACACAAGTACGCAAATGTATACACAGGTATTCTTAAGTACACACAGGTATACACTAGTAACTACATTTGTATACCCGAGTAAACACGGGTATACACAAGTACACGTGGGTATACACACATATGCGCATGTATACACACGTTTACACAAGTATACAAAGGGATTAAGAGGTATAAAAGGTAACTATATTTGCATACATGAGTAAACACAGGTATACACAAGTATACGCGGGTATACACACGTATGCACATGTATACACATTTGTACCATAATGCACCTCTACATGAAAGGCACCGCCCAGGGTATATCAGCCATACACCCTAGCGGCTCGTTTGAACTGTCAATATACCCTAGGGTATATGGTTGCCAGGCAACTAATGCTTCTCCATTAGCGCTTGTCATAACTAACAGCGTTTGTAATTGTATTATGGTACAAGTCAGCTGTACCATGGGTTTCTAGGGTGTATGGGTTTGTACTCTTCGTGCAGTTATATGTATTCCCTCGGGCTGCGCCCTCGGGAATACATATAACTGCCCTCAGAGTACAAATCCCATACACCCTAGAAACCCATGGTACAACTATTACATATACAACTATACACAAGTAAAAAAGTATACACAGGTATCTACACCTGTACACATGAGTAAACCCAGGTATACAAAGGCTTACACGCGTATAAACTAGTATTACCAGGTATTCACAAGTTTACACGGGTATACACAAGTATACACGAGTTTACAGAAGTATACACAAGTACACGCATGTTTACACAGGTATACACAAGCATACAAATGGACAAAGAGCTATTTATGGATATCTACATTCAGTAAACACAGGTATACACGAGTATATGTGGGCATACATACGTATGCGCATGTATACATACGTATACGCGAGTATACACAGGTATAAAGCGGTATATATGGGTACATTTGCATACAAAAGTATACGCGGGTATACACACCTATGCACATGTATACACAGGTATACACAAGTATGCATAGGTATGAGGAGGTATACACGGGTATCTACATTTATACACAAATGAACACCGGTATACACACGTATATGTGGGTATACACACGTGTGCACATGTATACAAAGTTATACACAAGTATACACTGGTATAAAGAAGTATACACAGGTATCTACACCTGTACACATGAGTAAACACAGGTATACAAAGGTTTAGACTGGTACAAACTGGTATTACCAGGTATTCACAAGTTTACACGGGTACACAAGTATACAAGGGTTTACAGAAGTATACACAAGTACACATGTTTACACAGGTATACACAAGCATACAAATGCACAGAGGTATTCACGGATATCTACATTCTTATACACGAGTAAACACTGGTATACAAAAGTATACGTGGGTATACATACGTATGCACATGCATACAAAGGTATACACAGGTATACACAGGTATAAAGAGGTATATATGTGTATCTACATTTGTATACATACGTATACGCAGGTATACACACGTATGCACATATATACACGTGGTATACATAAGTATAAGCAAGCATACATGGTCAACTACATTTGTATACACAAGTAAACAAAGGTATACACAAGTATACGCGGGTATAAACACGTATGCACATGTATATACAGATATACACAAGTATGCACAGGTATAAAGAAGTATACACAGGTATCTACACCTGTACACATGAGTAAACACAGGTATACAAAGGCTTAATTACACTTGTACGAACTGGTATTACCAGGTATTCACAAGTTTACACGGGTACACACAAGTATACAAGGGTTTACAGAAGTATACACAAGTACACATGTTTACACAGGTATACACAAGCATACAAATGCACAGAGGTATTCACGGATATCTACATTCTTATACACGAGTAAACACTGGTATACAAAAGTATACATGGGTATACATACGTATGCACATGCATACAAAGGTATACACAGGTATACACAAGTATAAAGAGGTATATATGTGTATCTACATTTGTATACATACGTATACGCAGGTATACACACGTATGCACATATAGACACGTGGTATACATAAGTATAAGCAAGCATACATGGTCAACTACATTTGTATACACAAGTAAACAAAGGTATACACAAGTATACGTGGGTATAAACACGTATGCACATGTATATACAGATATATACAAGTATGCACAGATATATACAGGTATACAGTAGTATCTACATTTGTAAGCACGAGTAAACAGGAATACACAAGTTTCTAAAGGTACACACAAGTACGCAAATGTATACACAGGTATTCTCAAATACACACAGATATACACTAGTACCTACACTTGTATACCCGAGTAAACACGGGTATACACAAGTACACGTGGGTATACACACATATGCACATGTATACACACGTTTACACAAGTATGCACAGGGATTAAGAGGTATAAAAGGTAACTATATTTGCATACACGAGTAAACACAGGAATACAAAGGCTTACACGGTATGAACCAGTATTACCAGGTATTTACAAGTTTACACGTGTATACACAAGTATACACGGATTTACAGAAGTATACACAAGTACACGCATGTTTACACAAGCATACAAATGCACAAACAGGTATTCACGGATATCTACATTCGTATACACGAGTAAACACAGGTATACACAATTACACGCGCGTATACATACGTGTGCACATGTATACACACGTATACACAAGTATACACAGGTATAAAGCGGTATATATGGGAATCAACATTTATATACACAAGTATACGCGGGTATACATACCTATGCACATGTATACACAGGTATACACAAGTATGCATAGGTATGAAGAGGTATACATGGGTATCTACATTTGTATACACAAATGAACACCGGTATACACACGTATATGCGATTATACACACGTGTGCACAAGTATACAAAGTTATACACAAGTATACACAGGTATAAAGAAGTATACACAGGTATCTACACCTGTACACATGAGTAAACACAGGTATACAAAGGCTTACACTGGTATAAACTAGTATTACCAGGTTTTCACAAGTTTATACAGGTATATATACACAAATATACATAAGTATACACAGTATACATGTGTTTGAATGATTACACACAGGTATACAAATGGATACACGAGTATAAACTAGTATTACCAGGTGCACACAAGTTTACACGGGTATACACAGGTATACACAAGTATACATGACTTTACACGTGTATACACATGTATACGCAGGTATGTAACAGTATACACAAGTGTACACAAGAATACACGGGTTTACACAATTATACACAAGTACACACACATATCCACAGGTATACCAAGCATAGAAATTCACAAAGAAGTATTCAAGGATATCTATATTTGCATACACGAGTGTAACGGACTGTTAACTGCGTCACTATGTGTGTTCTTTTGATGTGTAGTTAGTGTGAAGTACTGTTAATAGGTGCTAGTGTTAGGTATTTTGTTTGTCTCTGTTGTAGTAGGTGTGATTTCCATCGCTAGGCTCTTCAGTATTTAAGTGTTGGTCATTGTAGAGTGTTCGTCTTTAGTCCTCCATCAGTATCTGGTTTTGGTGTCGAAAAGTAGAGCTCGGTCCGCTACAGTTGGCGGCAGCGGTGGGATTCACTGCTCGCCAGTCGGCGGCAGGGCCCATACGCGAATGCAGCAGAACAGTTCAGTACGAGGAGCGAGCAGGTTGTTTTAAAGAGTGAGCGACGGCCGGCAAGCATAACGCAGGTGATGAGCGAGCAACGGCTACCCAGAGAGAGGCCAGTGTAAAATGTTTAGAGAGTGTAAGCCGCCAAGAGTGCAAAGGTCGCTAGGAGCAAGGGCCGCAAGAGGGCAAGGAGTGCCTGAGAGAGAGATAGGATCGCTGAGGGGCGAAAGCAGGTGTCAGAGGGGTCAGGAGGACCGCCTATGTGTGGACGCCTATACGTGGAGTTGCCGGAAGGAGAGTGCAGAGGGCATGTGTTGCCAAGCATTTGGGGCCGTGCGTTACATCGAGAGAAGCCGTTGCGGAAAGCCGTGTAGTTTACCGCTGAGAGTGTGTGCACATGTACCCGTACCGTGTGTATGTGTTACCGGACTGGGGTTGCTACGTGAAGAAGCGGAGAACTGGAGAGTATCGTAGATTAGAGAGTGCTACGAGAACTCGGAAGAGTCTACAGAGAGCTGCACAAGGAAGAGAGATCGAATAGAGCCCACGAGAAGCAAAGGAGAAGTGCCATCAAAGAGTTCAGAAGAGGCTGCACCTGTTTCAGCAAACTAGTTTGCTGCCGGAGAAGGAGTGAGAGGTGTAACGGACTGTTAACTGTGTCACTATGTGTGTTCTATTGATGTGTAGTTAGTGTGAAGTACTGTTAATAGGTGCTAGTGTTAGGTATTTTGTTTGTCTCTGTTGTAGTAGGTGTGATTTCCATTGCTAGGCTCTTCAGTATTTAAGTGTCGGTTATTGTACAGTGTTTGTCTTTAGTCCTCCCTCAGTATCTGGTTTTGGTGTCGAAAAGTAGAGCTCGGTCCGCTACAACGAGTAAACACAGGTATACACAAGTGTACGCGGGTATACAGACGTATGCACTGTATGCACAGACACACATAAGTATACTCTAGTATAAAGAGGTATACACGGGTATATACTCTTGCATTCACAAGTAAACACAGGTATAAACAAGTCTACGTGAGTATACACATGTATGCAGATGTATACACAGGTATACACAAGTATACACTGGTGTAAAGAGGTATAAACGGGTATCTACACTTGTATACACGAGTAAACACAGGTATACACAAGGATAAATGGTTATACATACGTATGCACATGTATACAAAGGTATACACAGGTATACACAGGTATAAAGAGGTATATATGTGTATCTACATTTGTATACATACGTATGCGTAGGTATACACATGTATGCACATATATACACGTGGTATACATAAGTGTAAACAAGTATACACGGTTAACTACCATTTGTATACACGAGTAAACACATGTATACACAAGTATACGTGAGTATACACACGTATGTACATGTATTACAGATACACACAAGTATGCACAGATATATATATTATTACATGAGTGAGAGGGTACTATGGATAGGTTTTGCACGAGTGTGTAGGTATTTTCTTCGAGCCGAAGGCGAGGGAAAATACTACACAAGAGTGCAATGCCTAGACATATCATCCTCTCCCGAGTGTAATGATAGATTTATTATATACTATCTCCAAGCAGTTTTGCTAGGTTGACAAACTCACTGCCAAACAAAGCCACGCCTACCGTAACGTAAAGGACGATTGGATACACAGCAGCAACGTATAGCAAAGCGCAAAATAGCTCTTACAAACTACGAAAGAGAAAAAGGCTTGCAACTGTAGGCTAGATTAACTTTATTTATCTTGGAGAGCTACTCGACAATAAATAACGGCTGGTGGGACGAGTGGGAGGGGTCACTGAACGACACTATGACCTAGCCTTTCACTTCTTTTTTACTTAGACGGCTCCTCTACGACAGAAGCATTCCTTTCGCCAGCTTTTTGTAGCTGAGTAGCTTCCATTGCTTCAATAAACTATAACTTCACTGTAAATTTTTACTGTAGACTAAACGCGCACGCGCTCTGCCCACGCAAAAGGCAATAACGGGTAGGCAATACGGGGGAATATTACCTATCCGGTCTATAGGAAAATATTGTTAGTACACCTGGCAGTATATAATAAATAGAGGTATACACTAGTATCTACATTTGTATGCACGAGTAAACAGGAATACACAAGTATACGAGGGTATACACAAGTACGCAAATGTATACACAGGTGTTCTCAAGTACACACAGGTATACACGAGTATCTACATTTGTATACATGAGTAAACACAGGTATACACAAGTACATGCAGGTATACACACGTATGCACATGTATACACACGTATACACAAGTATACACAGGTATAACAGGTATCTATATTTGCATACATGAGTAAACACAGGTATACACAAGTATACGCGGGTATACACATGTATGCACATGTATACACATTATATACAAGTATACACAGGTATAAAGAAGTATACACGGTATCTACACCTGTACACATGAGTAAACACAGGTATACAAAGGCTTACACGGGTATAAACTAGCATTACCAGGTATTCACAAGTTTACGCACGTATACACAAGTATACAAGGGTTTACACAGGTATACACAAGTATACACATGTTTACACAGGTATACACAAGCATACAAATGCACAGAGAGGTATTCACGGATATCTACATTCGTATACACGAGTAAACAGTTATACACAAGTTTGCACACATGTAAAAAAAATTCTGACTGTGTGGCAACAAAGCAAGGGCCACACATGCAGTTATGTAACTTTACTCCAGCAATTTCATTTGCAATGCTTAGTTCTCCATATACCTCCTCTCTCAACTACATGCATGCAAGGTGCAAGTGAATATGCATGATTGTGCAATTGTATGTGTGTGTGCGTGAGTGTGCATGTGTGCGTGAATGCAGAAGACAGATTAATTAGCTCTATTTTGTAGAGTGGGTAACAACTGCAGCATCGGAGGAACACATGCTGAAAATAAGGCATATACATTTGCTTGTTGATCTATGGAAAACGCACCCTCTATGTCCACTGCTAAAAACATGGACACAGTTAATACATACATCCATGCCCACTGCTGGAAAAACATAGACACCGTGAACATAATTATTTGACAGTATAGATACTCTAATATCCATCAGCCTATGCATGAGTCACGTACATCACAATAAGGCTGACCTCTGGTCTTCCTCACTACTATTTAGCTACCTAGGAGAATCTTCGTAGCTGTTTGGTTCCAAAGTACATTGCAAACTCTTCAATGGACAATAAGCTTTCTAAGAGAGCAAAGAAATCAACGGGACCCAACAGGGGATTGAATGCAGGACCTTCTGAATACTAGTCAGATGCTCTAACCACTGAGCTACTGGATCCCCTCCGCAGAGGAGCAGTAGGCAAGCTTTATATAGCCACTAAACCCGCTAGTAGTACTTGCCAGTAGGACCCTGCCAATTTTCAGCTTAATTACTCTCTCATTAGGCCTCTCCCCCATCTCAACCACAATAAAATTGCTACATCCAAACTTAGCCTGGATCAGTCTGCCTTAAACCACCAAAGATACAGAACTGAAAACTATGTAGTCACATTGCAAACTCTTCAAGAGATGATAAGCTTTCTGAGAAAAAGATGTACGCCAAAGCAGTATATCACTATATCCGCTTCTTTCACCTGCCCCACTTACACCCACAACTCTGTTCGCCTACCATAGGTGTGCACTCTAATTTGATTGATAATTAAACAACAACTAGCTGAGATTCCATTTGTGGGCCTCATTTTGTTCAGCAATAACTACAGGAGTACAGCACCTACAAATGAGGATAAGCTCTGCCACATGATTAGGCAGTGTAGCCTCAATAGGGAAACACATACCTGCTGAAATGTTAAGATCTTCTTGTGTGTGAAAGGTGTAGCTGATGTTATAGCAGCTTTTAAGTCAAGGTCTCTGTTCAGAGTTGCAGAGCAGTGGGTATGTTCCCTTGATCCTCCGTTGAACTGCAAGGGGTACAGGGAAGGAGATGGACCATTCAGGTTAGCAACTGCTGAGGATAAAGTACATGTGCATTATATGTGTGACCCTATTTGTGAAGCATGGCCGCATTTCTTTAAAGCACCATCACGAGGGAGACACGGGACCATTCATAACACAGCAACATCCGAAAACATCGGTGGTACCAAGGCAAATACCTTGGAAACAGATTGAGCGGTAAATTTCTAACAAGCTGCGGTTGACATATATTACGTTATTAAAGGTAATGACCAAAGACATTGAGATACATGACAGTAAAAGTATTTTAAAAAAGGGAGTACCAACCTGCCGGGTTTTCATGAACCCATTCACATATTGTCATTCAAGTAACTTAATGCATATGCATACTTGAATGTACATACGTTTATGACTACACACGAACAAGTGCATGTAGCTACTCAGCACATGCACTCATGAAGAGAGCTACATGTATGACTCCTGATGGACTCACCAGACCAGATAACACCGGTCGACATTAAGCTTCTTAGCAACTGTGCTGCAGCTTGCCTGGACTGGACATCACTTCCCAGCCAGAGGTAGATACACTCAAACTGTTCTAAGTGAGGAAGAACCTGAAGAGGAAGGATATGGAGTACCTGAAGGGATTAGAATCTCTTAATGTACACCAACACATGCTTAGAGGATTGTTAGAGGTCTCTAAAACTGTAACATTTCATTTAGTGTATGTACAGAGCTATATATCAACTGAGCCCTAAATACAATCACATGCAGCCATGTTAGCCCCAACATTAAATTTTTTGCATTTAGCCAATTAGATACTGAGGCATTGACTAGTACTTTATGGACCATTCTCCAAGACACATAGTATATATAGAACAGAAACTTGTAACTGTGGTACAATAGATTTTCACTTGTGTAGTTCATGGAAATGCTGTAATTTACGTATTTTGTGAAAGTGAGGACCCCATATAAGACGTGTCGATACGTGTAAAATGTGCAAGCAATCAGATACTGATGGGAAGTTCTCTTCCCTTCCACTGTCAAAGAGGAGCTTAAAGATTGTTGCAGACTAACGCTGCTTGTCACTTCGATATATTTCTCTTAGATTTGATTCATATCACTACAATTAACAACCACAGATACAATCATCAATTCACTCCAACTTTATTTATACGCACAAACACCAAACTTCATTTACAACTCATGGATTACTCACTAGAGTAAGCTACTGATGACCAGCCACCCCCTGGTGCACCGAGCGTGCAAATTACCCTAATCGATAGTAAAGACCCTTTCACACTTCGAGTTGAAAGTTTGGTGTTTTTCAATGGCTTGGTTCTGGAGCTATAGCAAACTTTAAATTCGGGACACAGCTATGATTGGGCAAATGTATGTATTGCTGGCCTCCATTTTGTATTTTCTCCCTGAAGCAACTTTCGGTGATCTCTCTTCATTATTGGGAAGCCCCACTACCATGCTGCCACACACTAACCTTTCGCCATCGTTGCTGCTTTGAGCACAGAGGAGTGCTGTTGAATGTAGAGCCGTGTCACCCTCTCCATAATCGGACAGTGGATTATTTTTTTGCGGTGTAAGGAGCCCAAGACACTCTCCAATGCTAAGATTGGGATATCATTGGGAATGTAGACACTTAGCAACACAACGGTGCAAGTTTGATTGATGTTTAGATGTCGTGTCCTTCCCGAGATAGAGCTGCTTTACCTGATTTCGTACACTAAAAGTTTCAGCATTAACAGCTCTATCTTGAGAACCATAGCACGTACGTGTAAACATCGGGCTTGCACAGTTGTGCTGCTAAGTACCTGTACTTTACAACAATATCCAAATGCTAGCGTTACAGAGTGTTATGGGGTCTATACACAGAAAAAACTCGAAATCCACTGTCCGATTATAGAGATTGTGACACAGCCATACATTCAGCAGCACCCCCTGTGCTCAAAGCAGCTACTATGGCGAAAGGTTGGCGTGCGGCAGCATGGTACTGGGGCTTCCCAATAATAAAGAAAGAACACCGAAAATTGCTTCAGGGAGGAAACACGGAACAGAGACCGACAATATATAGATTTGCCCAATCATAGCTTTGCCCGAATTTAAATTTGGAAGGCTATACATGTAGCTCCAGAACCAAGCAATGGAGGAACACCAAACTTCAACTTAAAGTGCGAGGGGTTTGTACTATCCCGCCCACTTCCAGTAATTTACACACTCGGCGCTACCACGTCTGAATATACCTGGTGGCACACCAACAGTGGTTTACTCTATTAGCGTCTGTCAGTCTGCGAGGTAGTCTTGAGTTTTAGTACCTAAGCCTTATTTTACGAATGTATTAGCGTCTACCTTTTAGTTAGGCCGTGTTTGTCGATTGTATTAGTCTGTCTGTTCGTTAGTTTTGAGTATTAGCACCTAAGCCGTGTTTTTTGAATGCAGTAGTGCCTGTCTGCTAGTTAGTTCTAAGTTTTAGTCTTTAGGCTGTGTTTCCCGATCGTATTAGCGTCTGCTTCTTAGTTTGCAGTTGTAGTTTTAAGGCCTAGATTCTGGCATGCATATTCTCTGTCTGTTAACTAGTCTTGTATCTAAGCCATGTTTTTGGCTGTATTAGTGCCTGTCTGTTAGTTAGTCTTGGGTTGTAGTATTCAAGCCATGTTTCTCGACTGCATAAGTGTCTGACTGTTAGCTAGGCTTGAGTTTTAGTATTTACGTTGTGTTGCTTGACTACTAATTTTCTGTCAGTTAGTTAGCATTGAGTTTTAGTATTTAGTCCGCGTTTTTCGACTGTACTAATTAGTGTCTGTCTGTTAGTTAGTCTTGAGTTTTAGTACTTAGCAATTGTTTCTCGACTGTATTAGTGTCTGTCTGCCCGTTAGTCTTCAGTTCTAGTTTTTAAGCCGTGTTTCTCGACTGTATTAAAGTCTGTCTGTTCTTTAGTTATGAGTTTTAGTAATAACTTAGTGTTTATCGACTGTATTAGTGCCTATCTACTAGTTAGTTTTGCGTTTTGGTTTTTAGGCCGTGTTTCTGGCATGCGTTTGTCTATTAGTTCGTCTCGAGTTCCACTATTTAGGCCATGTTTCTCAACTGTATTAGAAATTGTCTGTTAGTTAGTTTTGAGTTTTAGTATTTAGGCTATGTTTCTCGACTGTATTATGTCTGTCTGTCTATCTGTTAGCTAGTCTTGAGTTTCAATATTTAGGCCGCCTTTCTTGATTGTAATAGTGTGTCTGTTAGGTAGTCTTGAAGTTTACTATTTAGGCTGTGTTCCTCAACAGTATTAGTGTCTATGGGTTAGTTAGTTAGCAGTTTCAGTATTTAAGCCGTGTCGCTGGCATGCGTAAGTCTCTGCCTATTGAGTTTTTGTATTTAAGCCATGTTTATTGACTGTATGGGAGTCTGTTTATCAGTTTGTCTTGAGTTTTAATACTCAGGCCGCCTTTCTCGACTTTATTACTGTCTGTCATTTAGTTATTCTTGCATTTTAGTATTGAGGCCCTGTTTTTTGACTGACTTAGTGTCTGTGCATTAGTTAGTCTAGAATTTTAGTATTTATGCCGTGTTTATCGAATGTATTAGTTTTTGTCTGTTAGTCTTCAGTTTTAGTATTTAGGCTGCCTTTCTCAAATTTATTGGTGTTTCTCCATTAGTTATCCTTAAGTTTTAGTATTGAGGCTGTGCTTTTCAACTGCTGTTTTCTGAGGTAAAACGCCACATTCAGCACTAGAAAACTTAGAGTACACATAACAAGGCAATAATGAAAAAAGCACTTTCAAAAAAGTGCAAAACCAGTCATGTACAGATGCACTTCCACCAAAAAAAACACTTCCCCAAAAACCAATGGAACAAGCAACAATGCATTCAGGAGGCATGCACAGACTACCCACAGGCTGAAGCAGAATTTGAGTGCACTGAAAACGTAAAGGGCTGTAGACATTGTTCAGCTGATCAGAAGAAGTGAAAACTACGACAGTACCCATCTAAAGAACCCTATCCTCTTCCTTACACCCTCCATACTTGGGTGCCTACAGAGTAGGACCCTTAAACTTTGAGGATAGTGACAGTATGTATCAATACTGCTAAATCAGGTATACCATATGAGGATTCAGATTCATGAAGTCAACTTAGATAGAGATCAATATTGTAGCCCCCCAAGGTAAAATAATCTACTACACCACTTCCAACCCCATGCAGACATACAGTGGTTTCCTTTCAAGCAGTTTGCTCTTTGTTCAGACTTTCCTCCTATCAAACCCCTATTGCCCTTTCAACTTCCTCAAGCTGTATAGATTGAATATTTTCATCACTAGCATAAAACACCTTCAGGGGGCGATAGTAGTGAGATAGTACAGGGATGGATCATTACTATTGTCCGCTCTCTCTGTAGCAACAAATGAAGGCACTGAATACTACGGGATAAAGGTAGATGTGATGGCACTGTATGCAAGAGTGATCACTGGCCCCTACGTTTTGTAAAAGAAAAGGAGCTAGGATTCAAATCAGACCTTTACAAACATGGGACCTACAATGAGAGGTAAACCTTCAAATAATACCAGAATATCAGAAGTTTGAGTGCCTCATTTTCTATGAAGGGAAAATTAAGTGCATCACTACTGCTAAAACATGTGTAACTGCTACTCCAGAGTGGATTATGCTGTATTGTACCAGAAATACGGAAATTAACTCTTACTGTATGTTGCCTAACCGCAACCCCAACCCTAACGTCACAAAGGGTGTTAAATAGAGAGTAATTAAATTCGGGTATATGCAAGGTCATGTGGTATAGTAGCAACATTATGAAGCTAGCTACCCTCAATAAAACAAGTTCAACAACCATTTACCTCGCACTCCTGTCTATAGGGGTAATCTATAGATAATATAGACTCCATAACATCCCGGAGTCTATATTATCTATGGGTAAACGTAGGCCAGACAATTTTTTAGGGGGGGGGGGGGGAGGGGGGAGTATGGTCTGGTGACTATTGCCAACATTTCGTTGCATCCGCCAAAATGTTGGAAGAAAATTAATGTTGGTGAGTAGTCACATGACCAAGATGTCTGCTGCTATTCTAAGAGCCGAGTTTGTGCTGCAATCTAAAGCTATAAAGCTTTTCGAATACACTCATGCAGCTACGTCCAAAGCTGGAACTACAGTGGTCAAGTGATTTGTACAAGGGAGAGACGTGTTGTGAGCCTTTTGTGTAGCGGTAAGTCTCTATGCTACTTGCTAGTGTTTCATGTTAAGTTTAAAAGGTAAGAAACTCTGTTACACACAAGATCAACTTTCGCGAGATCAACTGGCTTGCAAGACTAACGACATAACATGCTTTTCGCTATAAAGTACTATACACTCCCTTATGTGACGCCCTACAGTAGTTTAACATAATTTGCATAAAGGAACGGAACTGCCGCAATAGTCACCAGACTACACTCCTCCCTCGTTAAAATAGTCTAGCCCGAGAGACTAGTAAAATAGCATGTGATTAGAGCACGGGTAAATTTTCTTTTCCACCGCGTACCTGGAGAAATTGCTGTGCCTGTTGGTACATAGCCTCGTCTAGACACTTCACCCCCAGTATCGTCAGGACCATCTCGTCGCATGCAGAGCACTTCAAAACAGCGTGCGCGATCTCGTAGGAAATCTGTAGAGTCTCGGCAAGCCCGCTTAGCTCGTCCAACACACGGGATAAGGCACCGAGGAAGTCTTCCCGAATTTCTGCCTTATAAGATGGCTTTTCCTGGCTCCCTGGAGCTAGGTATCCAAGATGAAGGGGACTATCAGTCATAACTTGAGCTAGCTACTACAGCTAGATATAAGGCGACGTGGCTGGGCAAGACTCACATGTACCAATCACGAGAGCAATTTAGGAATGGGGGCGGGGCTCAAGGAGCTACAGGTATTATTAAAGCTTACGTACGTACGATTTAGCTAGGAGCGAGCGCACGCGACGAGGAACGGTTGGATGGACGTGTTGCCAAACGTTACAGGGTCTTCAGTAGGTTGCTCTGACAGTCATATCCCAGGGTAAGTGGAACAGATACTGCCGCTCATCTGCCTGAGGCAAAAGTAGCTTAAATTACGGGTGAGAGTATCTGACTACTATATTTCTGGGTCAGGTCGTTTTCTCGTTACCAGCGCAAAACTAAGGCTAACACCGCTTTAGTATCCTTCGCCTTGATTGTGAGCTGGGAACGAGACTAGTCCAATACTTAGTCTGGTGGTGGGGATGATCTGATCCAAGCCTGGGCTGGCTGCATGACTTCACACTTCAAACTATTGGTAAGGTTGCTGTCTGATTTCCAGCATAATTTCATGCAAGATGGGGACAGATACACGAACCTTAGCTGCTCTACTAAGTAGCTGAATGCTGCTTTTTGGGCCACACTAGCGTCTGTAGCTACATCAGCCAACGTTCCACAGTTCCATTATGAAGTATATATAAGCTTTAATATTTAGACTCGAACATCAAGTTGAAGAGCGCTCTAATGGATAGTGTGCTAGATATAATCCTGAGATGGAACCCACACAGTGCCAGGATTTATCTTTCCCTGCATTGCTTAATATGTTGTCATTTGTTCGATCTATCAACTGTACTGTGCATTGCCTTTTATGAATTCATGAGCTCTGTTTAGGCATTTCAGGATCCCGTTTAAAAAGAACTCGATATACATGGATGTGTAAACGCACTAACTCAATTCAGAAACTAAACCTCATCAGCAACATGAGGTGGGTTACCAGGTATGCTCATAAGCCAGTTTCCAAAATCAGCACATTGACTCCTATAAGATTTATTGTACCCTGAATCTTGAACCATATGCCTGTATTTTAGAGGTTTGGGTTTATTTGGGATTGTGCCACACACAGATTTATTAAATGTACAGTACAGTTTATCAGTTAGTACCAATTCACAGACTGAGGTGGTAGTTTCCAGTTCACAAGAAAATGCTTCTGCCATTAGTTTTGAATTCATTGGCCGGGGAGAGCCTTGGAATAAGGCAAATTTCCTTTTTTTTTCTTCTGTAGGTATGGTGGATACTGTCCTATTAAGGATACATATGGTGCAACATTTGGAACTGCTACCAAACATTACCACCAGATTGTGTGAGCATCTCTAAACCGTAGATAGGCAAATCTCTCACCCAAATGTCCATACGTAGAGGAGTGTTTGGATGATTAATTCCTTAATCAACCAGAAGGCTATAACAAGCCTTCTGGTTTGAAATTGAATCACCAACAAAACTGCATTCCCTGCAATGTTGCTATGATGTGTACTTGAATTACGATAAATAACAATAGCTACCAAGTCTGTGACAGCAAAGTAACCACTGGAGATCTTCCTTTGTACATGAGTGCATGAACAGCTGCCACCTCAGGACTAATTAATCAGACTTCTGCTATATAGTAATAATTTCAGTCTAATGTCTGCCTTCTACAGTAACTACGAACCTGTAGGTAGCATTCAAAACTCTTATCTTCATGTATAGTTTTTTGATTAGCAAGCACGTGCATATAGCTAGTGGCCAAGATCAGAGAGCCTGTGTGGGCATGCTGTGCACTCAACTGGTTGATAGTGTCTACCGTCATGGCATTCCATGCAGAAATTGCAATGTTGTAAGGTAACAAAATATGGTGTACATGTTTGCAGAGTAACGTAGGTTCTCCTGATCAATATCTTCATTTGCATTTATAATACATCTACCGTTCATTGTATGGGAAATTCATCAATGATGTTTTCATTGGTACTCTGCAGTCGTCAGGAGAGCCTAAACTCTAGCAGGAAACCACTAAAGAGGACGGCTAGCGAGAGTGGCATGACTTTTGTTGAACTATCCTTCTCTATTTCAAGGTAAAGTGTTTCTTTAGCTAATATTCTTACATACTACTTCAGTGTCTGAAGTATATTCTGGGGTACATTAACTCGGTCTGAGAAGTATCTCTCCGATAATTTATAGCTAAAGCTGACACCAATATCTTGAGGGTAGATGCTTGAGAACTACCCCTTGACAAGTATTCTCGTTTCCAACACATTTATCCAAGTTTCATGGTGTGAGGTATAAATAATACTGCCCTTTTTTTAGGACAACCAATAACCAAAGGCTCAGGCAACAGAGATGGCAATCTGAAAAGTAGTGTGGTGTGTTCCTGCCTTGTACGTTACTTTTTGGGGGGATTCATCCCCGTACGTTCTTTCATTTTTCGAATGTAACTATGCATGCTACTTGACATTCTGAGCCTGTAGTGCTCAGCAATTTAGTATTGACAATGAACTTCCAATAACATTTGAATTGTACACAGCTGGCACAGCAACACAGTGAACAGTACAAAGATCACACTGGCCTACTGCCCCAAGTACAGACCTTTACCCATAGGAGACATGCCTCCGCACCCCCTCTGTCAAGGTATGACATTGCTTTTAAAGTTACTGTAGTTACGAAACTTTTTTGATGCTACGTAGGTGGTTACTTATTTTTCAATCTCAGGGAAGTGTTAAATAGAGAATTATAAGGGGGAGACATGCCCACAGACCCCCTTGCAATTGAAGGACGTTTTCTAGTTCAGCATATGAAAACCTGCAACCTGTATAGTTCATATGATTAATCCAAAACCAGATTTTTTGACAGAATGGTTTTTGTGGTCCCCCAGGACAATATTCACAATTTCAAAATCAATTTTCAGTCCAAATTTGACCTTCTAGTATACAAAATGGCTACGTGCAATAATGCACCTGGCAGACCGCAGGTTGAAGCAGGCTCGCTGTAGTAGTGAGCGCTTTCAGGACTCCCATACAGAATCTTATACCGAAGGTAAGTGTTTGCGCTGCGAGTTTGGTAGGCTCCATGTCTGGTGAAGTGGCTGGGAGGGACGGTGCCCACCATGACGACGACAACGACAAAAAGGGTCAATGGAGCCGGAGTATAGCCTTGCTTTGCTCGGAATTAATCTCAGGTACAGCGTGCACCACAATTACAACACAAACTAGAATCAGAGTCTGGAGAGAGAACTATGCATACATACATGCATGAACATGTGTGCATGCATGTGGAGTCAGATAACATACAAGGTAGCTACCCTTTATTTTCAAACTAGACAGCTAGCCTTGAAACATTTGGTCATAGCTATCCAGCTATTAGCTAGATAACACACAGAATTCACTCCCAAAATAGTTATGCCAGATAGTATCTAATGCACAGCATGCGTTTAATGTGTGTTAGATCTCTAATGTACAGCACCAAATTTTGCACGTCTATGAATTAGCTACGTAGTTCAATACCACAGATGTTTTGAGAGCACAATTAAAGATTGTGCCATAATTTTTACATGTGTAATACTATTCTTACGTAAGCATAGCAATATTATACTCATGTACAATTAATATTGTGTGTGTGCATTTAACGAGGTGTGTCCAATCAGCCATTAATTGACTGGTCTTCCTGGGAGTTCTGTATGGAATTTAACAATACTCATTAAGATAATATGGCACTGATTCTGGGGTCCCTACTAGTAAACTGCTCCGGCAGACTCTGGGCTGGACTACCCTGAGGGCAAGACGACACCATGCTATGCTCTGTCAGGTCCATCGTTGCTGCACTAACCAAGCACCTCCATACCTATGCTCTAAGTTCTCTGTAAACTCAAACCTTTCCGCGGTTAGGACCAGGGGCTCGGATAAGTTGCACTTGCCTCAACCTCGGACAAGCTTTTTCCACTCGAGTTTTGAATTTCAAGGAGCCATATGGTACAACAAGTTACCCAAGGACATTAGGGACCTTACGAGAAGTACTTTATTTAAGTCTGCTTTGCTTAAATATAATTGCACTAATTTGTAGTTTTTTTGTATATTATTATTTTCTTTTTTACTTTCCTTGTTGTTGCCTTGAGTCACTGACTGCCTTGCTGTTTGTTTTATTGTTGTTGTTGTTTTTGGTTTGCTCTTTTGGTTTCTTTCTTTTTTTTGGTTTTGTTTGTGCATCTCCAGGACCTGTATGAAAATCTACTCTGGGTTGTAGATACAGCACTCCTGCTGCAAAATAAAATTTTATCTATCTATCTACTAATGAGGAGTTCATAATTTTACAGTAATACTACACTCGCCTTCATACTGTTCAAGTTCCTGTGTTCTTCTGATCTTTTAGTAGATCTACGAGGTTATTAACTTGCACTCGAGCACTCGCTTGCGCCATACAAGCTGGCCAAGCTTGTATAGAATTTTGAGCTGACAAACAAGATGGACACAACTAATTAACCCAGGGGTGGAGAGTACTACTCTGGCTCTTGTGCAGGCCTTGGTAGTATTTCACCATCCTGGGTACATAACCCGACGCTCATAAGCCCCTGTGGGTACCCAGTTCACGCATTCCTTAACAGATGGGAACGTACTTATAAGAAATAGAACCTTCTTGTCCCCTCCTGTCCCACAACTTCATACGTGCTCAGCTGTTCCTATAATTTAGGCCATTGCCCACGAAACTTTAGAATGGGTCGGACCCTTTTATATATGGCTCTACCGTTCCAATGGTTGCAAAACAATCTAGCTAGTGGCACTTGCAAGTTATCTGATAGCATAGTACAGAGGTATTTATGCAGATCAGTGAGGGCAGACCTGGGCCATGGGGGATGCAGCTAGCCTAGAGCTCTGACGTACTTGAGATAGGGCAGTGTACGTTACAGCATAACACTGTGCCCTTGGGGCTAGTTGTATGGCATACTGGCAGCTAAAAGGAAGCCTTGTCTTCGATGCGCTGACAACAGAGCAAGGTATGAGCATGCTCTATAATTTATCTAGTACTCTACGTATTAAGATATGCAAAATTGATATCACAAGGATACGCACAGCCATTGCCGCCTATTCGCCGTACGTACATGTAACATGTACAGGCATCTTGCAACGTGCACTTGCAAGGCCTCTAGACCACACGTGTTCATGAATGTGATTAAGCTTATCTTAATTGCTGTAGCGTATGCTATATAGCTAGTCAGAGGTATATATCTCTCTCTTAGTGTCACTGAGCATTTTTAGGATGCATCCTAAAATGCTCAGTGATACTGACACATGGTGTAACATTTGGCGTTGCCAACACTTGTAACTCAGCAGCAGTGACAACACTTGTCCAGCACACTATATACACTCACACGTATATACTGTCTACAAATTAGTGTGGGACAATAGGCCCTAGTACAATGCATGGAACAACCATACAAATTAAACATCTCCAGGGCTTGCTTGTGTCGTCTCCATTCAGGTATAGTCCTAGCGAGTTTAGAATGGCCTGCATCTGCACTATGCAAATTTCAGCGAGTTCTAAAACATCGGCAGCATAATCACTATGTGTCAATTCAGCTGCTCTTTCCAGTCAGTGTTCGAGTTTTATATAAAGCATTGGCAGTATATGCACTATGTGACAATTCATCTGCTTTTTTCATTCAGTGTTCTAGTTCTAAAACATCGGCGGCATTTCACTATGTGTCAATTTATGGACATAGACTAACAGGGCACACTAGATCACATATGACAAACTAGAAATGCTGTAACCAGTAACATACTTCTTGGTGCTTGTCTTTTATCATTTCTTCTATGCTTACCAAGTGTACATGTATTTGCAATGCACACATCACCTTCTGCCACCAGACTTCAGTTGCTGGCAACCTTCCAGCTCAGCCACTGTCCAGTTCAGTACGTTTTGCTCTGTTGAATTGCGTAATTATATATGTACATGTTTATAGATGGCTTACATCGGGTGAAGTATGATTATCAGTATAAGCACAGTTGTTAAGGGAATCAATTTATGACCTGCTATTGTTATCTATACCTAAAATTATGTTAGCTACTTTCCTCAATACCACAGTGTGCATTATAATTGCCAATACATCATGTTCAGTTTGTTTTAATGTCTCTCTCTTCTGCGCAGTAGATAGCCATTTCTTTAGAGAGCATGATGTAGTCTATGCTTGTCCTATGTGGTCTCATGCTGTATGTACTAGTGCATAGGACTCCTATCATCATGGTGACAGTATCCTTGTCTATGCTTTCAGTCTGGTCTTTTTCTTTCTGTTCTCCTGCCAAAGGATGCCCTTGTTGGGAATCAGTGGAACTTTTCTATGCTTGTGTCGGCCTTAAAACTTTAAATATTGTCCATCAATGTACATGTACATGTACCACAAAATATCATCAGTAGAATTTACAAACCAAGTCTGAAAGTGTCCAGTTCATCTGCACAGAATCCCATATGAAGATTGATGTAAGACTCAAATTCACTGTTTACACTTCTGTAGGCAGTAAACATGGTAAATGCAAACTGGACAACCAATCAAGTAAACCTTGTCCTTTGACTGGAGATCTTAAAAGCTTTGCCTGCGTACGTATGTGGGTGCATGGCCAATGGCGTAAGCGCTATGGCAGTGGCGTGAGTATATTTTTATTCCTAAATCTAAATTGCCTTCATCTTCTCTCTCCAATTATTGTCCTAGTTCTCTACTTCTTATAGTATTAGAGTGCCACTTTGTTATTTATTGATTATTGTACTTACCATCATCTCATTTCCAATTCTCGGTTTGGTTGTTGTCCTGGTTTTTCTACTGTATCTGCTCTCCTCTCTGTCACTCACAAATGGGTTTCTTTACTTGATTCACACAACTCTTGTGCTTTTTTTTATCTTTGTAAGGCCTTTTATTCTGTTCCGCATCATCTCCTCGATACTTTCTGTTCTTTCTGGTTTCCTCCTCACCTCATCTTAGTGCTGTGAACTGGTTACAGTTAAACAGTTAATTGACCAGTTAAAATCATTCTATAGGTTATTGGTTTGAAATAGCCACCATCGAGTGAACTGTGTGCATGTGTATATTACTTAACTACGTATGACAGTATAGTGTAGTCGAAGATGGATGCTAGCCTGGGTAGTCAGTCACCATCGACATCATCGTTGAGCTCTAGCTCTGTCGCATCCCCGGCCCCATGGTTATTTCTCCGTTCAGTAGGACCTCCGTTGTATGGAAGCACATTGGTTTCGCGAAAAATGACAGTGGTAAGTTACTCGAGGACAGCCGCGCAATCTGTAAGTTACGTATGCAGTCAGAAAGTTCCCAATGGTGGGGGCACATTCAAGAATCACCTACGGATGAAACATCACTCAGCTACAGCAAGCTCTTTGTCTGCAACTCGTCCAAAGTTTACTGGTTGCTATTGTTCAGCCAGCTGAGGTCAAAAAGTTCAGTTAACTGGTTAATCGGCAGTTATTTGTGAACAGTTAAGTGGTTATATTTTTCATCCAGGTTCACAGCACTACCTCATCTTCTGGTTACATACATGTAATTGTTTGCTTAATAGGTACCAACAAGTAGTTATTAATGGTTATTCTTCTTTTAAATTTTGTGTTCTCTCTGGTGTTCCCCAGGGCTCTGTTCTTGGTCCCCTTCTGTTTAATATTTTCATTAATGTTCTTCCTCTCTCTTCCTCTGCCAGATTAGTTATGTATGCTTACGACTTTCTTTTATTTCAACCGTGCAGTTCTGCTTCTGCTTATTCCATGTAACATCGATTCTATTTCTTCTTAGATATCCTCTCGTTCACTTATCATTAATTCTTCTAAAACTAAGTTTCTTGCCTATCTTCTCTCCCCTCTCTTTGTCTCAACATACAAATACTTTGGTGTTACTGTTTCTTCTGATTTTTCCTGGTTTTCCCATAGTCAGCCTATTTGCTGTAAATCTAGAAGACGGATTGGTCTCCTCTTTCATTATTTTTCAAGATGTGGACGAATGAGCGGGACATAGAGCTTGAAGAGAACAGAACGAGATAGAACAGTTCTGCTTCCATTCCTTCTCTTGAGAAAGTTCAATGTCAATATTTCGCTCTTTAGCTCTGTTCCAAAAGCTCATCTTCTTACTTTTCCCTTCTTCGCCACTTTAACTGACCTTCTCTATCTCCTCAACTAAATTCTTAATAGCTATGTTTACTCTCCTCCTAATGCTTTCTCTATCCAACCGCCTTCCTGATTCCTACCACCCTAGAAATTTGCATGTTCCTTCCACTTGCACTTCTGCTCTCCTCCACTCCTTTGCTCTGGAACTCTCTTCCTGCTCATCTCAATGACTGTTCTTCATACGTGTAGCTAAACCACCAACTACAGCTTGTTCTGTTTAACATGTTAATTTGAGCTCTGTAAGTACAAATAAGGCCCACATCCATCAGTGAAGATAGAAAGATGAGCTGTGCTGCTTGAATCCCCATAGCTAATCATTTCTATCATGCAATGTTCACTTCTCTGCTTCCCAGTTTTTACTACCACCTTTTTTTGCCATAAAAACTAGTAGGGGCGGTGTTTTTTTGTTTTGTCTTTTTCATTATGCAAAGAAACATTGGCAGTGGAGACAGCGAATAAGGCTACCTTAAAGTTAAAATCTCTGCTCTCTTGTGTATTATTGATAATTGGTTAACCTAATACGAATTGCAATGATCTCCTTGCTTAATCCTTAATTCCAGGTTGGTTCACTAGCAGCAATTGGTGTTGAAGAGGTGAGCTATTTAGATACATGTAGTTGTGAGATTAGGTCAACGGAGTAGAAGGTTGTGGTTTTTCAGGTAACCGCAATCGTCAAGGCTAATGGTACTATCAATCAATAGTTTGCTGACTATGTATGCATATATAACATACACCAAATGTAGGTACTACACATATACACTACTATATACCAGAGGAAAATGTCCTCACCCCCAAAGGAAGACGCGTAACTTCTACATGGGCCTGTAATTACTTCACTAATTAAGGATGGAAAGACAATTCAGGTAGTGATGAGCCTAATGGAAACATATAGCCACAGCAGAATGGTCCATAGTAGCCTTAACTCCTTGCATGCGAGAGGCCTGTAATTACAAATAGATATTCATGACCTATATGCTGGAAGTCATTTCGAACAACAAACACAAAAGTAACAGCCAGATCGTTGATACACGGTACATAGAGCACTTGCAGGATCAAGCACTAAGGCTTTCAGTGGCCGTATTCAAGGCATGGACTATCCATCTAACCACTCTACTTCATAAGTGGGGACATAAGCAGCACGGAAAGGTTCTGGCTATATACCATGCTAAGGCTTGCTAGTACACTCAAGACTTGCTGTCTACACTTTCTGGTTTAGAACAGCTGAAAATTCAATGCATTGGCTTCTTTTGCATTCATATAAAGACCACACAAACTCTTCCATGGCTGGGAGTCACCAATAGCTGTTTTGTCTACTAAACACTCACAGCACGTTCTACTCAGACACTAATGAAATGCATTAGGTAAATTAATTTGCATGCGGTGATGCACAAGATGTAATTGTCGTGTGCACTGCCACTGTTAGCATAAAAGAGCTTGGTCAATAAGTTGGCATCTTCAAATGTGAGCAGCTCTGCAGAGGAAGGAGCTGGTGCAACTAATAAGACCTGATACAAGTATAATACGTATGTGCTAAGGTCTGATGTACTGAGTGGGCATGATACTGCATGTAGCTATCAATTTTTACTAGAGTGTATAGCACAATAGCTGTGATACATGTTATATTTGTACCATGGGTTTCAAGGTGTATGGGATTTGTACCCGAGGGCGAAGCCCAAGGGAAGGCATACTACTGCACGAGGGTACAAATCCCATACACCTTAGAAACCCATGGTACAGATGACTTGTGCCATAGTAGCTTTTATAGTACCAGCTAATTGTTTCACAGTTTTGAGAAGAAGCCACAGTTGCCCAGCAACCCTCATGTACCCTGGGGTACATGGATGTACCCTGGCTTGAAAGGCACCGCCTAAGTACATGGGGTTTGTACACTATGGCGGTGCCTTTCAAGTGACTTACAACTATGGTACAAATACAAATGTACGTAAAGTTGTTTGAATTTATAAGGCATGCACTCCGTCTTTACATCACAGGAACTGAGTGATGAGGCATTAAGAGAAGATATGATTAGGAAGCACTTCACATCCAGAATAGCTGAGCTCAATACTAAGGTAAACTTGTATACTTGTACCATAATGCACCTCTACATGAAAGGCACCGCCCAGGGTATATCAGCCATATACCCTAGCGGCTCGTTTGAACTGTCAATATACCCTAGGGTATATGGTTGCCAGGCAACTAATGCTTCTCCATTAGCGCTTGTCATAACTAACAGCGTTTGTAATTGTATTATGGTACAAGTCACCTGTACCATGGGTTTCTAGGGTGTATGGGTTTGTACTCTTCGTGCAGTTATATGTATTTCCTCGGGCTGCGCCCTCGGGAATACATATAACTGCCCTCAGAGTACAAATCCCATACACCCTAGAAACCCATGGTACAACTATTACTTGTCTGATAGCTTAACCATTTCTATTCTTACTGCATGTACATATATACGCCTTGTACTTGGAAGTATGTAGTAAGTGGTGTATTTGTACCCCAAGGCGTATATATGTTCCCTGGAGGAAATGACCAACTAGCATCAAATACAGACTGTCAAGACACAAAATCTTGGCTACAAGTTGCGAAACACTCAATCACAGTAATCGTAGCAAGAGTGAAAGACTGTCAGTAGCTACATCACTGATTTATCATTGTCTAATGTCGCTGGAAAGGTGAGCACTGTCTTGTACTATTCGCTGGAAAGAGCAGGTATGATCTTGATCTAATACTTCAGTCCGAGCATGTGCTTTTACGTTCACTGGTCACGACTTAAAAGTACATCGAAGTTTATTATTGCGTAGAAAGAGTAAGTGTCATCTTATACTATTTGCAGGAAGGAGCAAGTATCCTAAGATTGCTTTACATTTTTTGCGTTTATTTGTTTGTTTGTGCGTCCACACTTATCACGTGTGCAATACAGTATGCCATACGTTACTGTGCAACTGCAGTATATAGTAGGTTGTAGGCCAAGCTATAGCAAATGGAGGTATTTGTGTGTTCACTGTGTTGCCAAGACGGCGAAAATATGGTAGGCAGCTGTTAAAATTCTGTTTTCGTTATGTATAGCTACTATCTGTAAGCGCACAACAAGACTGCCAAGTCAACACTTTCACTGTACTGCGTTGGATTGCTTATCAGTTTTTGCAGGATGCCTAAAGGCTATTGTAGCTATAAGTTGTAGTTTTACAGCTGCAGTTAGCTTGGCCTGAGCTGAGTTGTGTGTACTGTATGGGAAAGGTTCCCAGGTGTTTTTTTTAGACATGAAATGTCAAACTTGTTACATTAATAGGTCATAGGTTAAAGTATATGCGGGAGTGCACGCATGCGGCTTTGGTTTTCGTCACATACCTACACATGAACACAACTCACACCTGGACAAATCCATATGATACATGTATCTGCTTGATACAGTAGCTTGAGGGTACAGTGGAACCTCTATTATCCGAACACCTTGATCCATAGGTTGGATGAGACAGCTCACATTAGGTGGTAAAAATTTACCAAAGATTTTATCGTTATAACTCTGCAGCATCTGGATGGGCTGAGCAATTATCCAGAACTAGTATTGCACTGGGTTCTTCACCAAGCTTTTCTTTGATGTATTGGACAAAATTATGATGGAACCAGTCAAGAAAGAAGTCGGTGGTTATCCAAGATGTTTTTTGGCCAGATTACTTCCCTGTCAATAGATCCATCTTCAATCCTTGAAACACTGTGGACGTTGTGCCTTACCGAGCAAATGGAGAGGTAGCCATGTGGTGCTCGAAATGTTACTGCATACATTCAGATAGACATGTTCCTTCGCCTTTTTTTCCATCATTTATCTTTTCGAATGATGTAGCCATAGTGACATCTGGTGGGATTTGAACGTTTAAACCAGTTTCATCACAGTTGAAGACCTGATTATGATTAGCTGCTTCCTTGTCAACTGAAAGCTTCTCTTTCTAAACAGAGAGAATTTGGATCCCATGCCTTTTGCAAAACCTCCACTTTCATCCTTCACTTCCACTGAATCCTGCTGCTTCTCTATGTAGAAGTTTGCTGAGCTCAACAGCCTTCTCACACAGCATTGGTCCACTGACCGGGGCTCCCTCCATCCCCTTCTGCCTAAACCACAGATACTCCACTCTGCCTTGTCTAGCTTCTTGTCATTACCTAACTTTGGCTTTCCTACTCATTTCCATGCTTACCATCTCACTCTTGAAACCAAGGATCTTCTGTTGGTTCTTTTTTAATATCAGCATCAGTGCTCCTTTCTATCCCATGCTTCTCACTTTTTACAGTGTAAGAAACAGACTTTTCCAGCAGTTTTATCACCTCTACTTTTATCGAAGCAATCAACAGAACAACTCTTTTATGCTTTGTAGTAGCCTTGAACTGCAAAAGGAACAAAGAAACTCGAAGAAACTCTTGAAGAAACTAGCTAGTCAATGCACATGCACTTTGATCTCTGAACTTCATTACAACTTTTCAATCTAGATAATCGAGGTGCCGGATAATCGAGGTTTGGATAATCAAGACTCCACTGTACTAATATTTGGTGGGTTTGTGTGGGTACAAGAAATTTGGAAATGGCAAAATAAGTGTTTATGTTCAAAGGGAACTTATGTACTTCCAAGATTACAACCGTAACTGTTTTTGTCTCACTTTGTAGCTCCAAGAAGTGGATAGCAAAGCAGCCTATAATTATGCCGAGGTATGTTTTGTTTGAGCTGGTATGCACACTGCCAAGTGTAAGTGTATTGTTGGTGAGCCAGCTGAGAGATGCTGATGTAATGAATTGTGTATGCTCAAGCCCAATGCCTTCACTGCTAGGCCACTACATGGCTTTTGGCTGTATGTCCTTGCAGTGCTATTAGCTTTGTCTCTCTTGATCATGCCTTCATATCATTTATGCATGCCCCTTAATCTTTTGTATGTGGCAGTGTACCATATCATTTCTAATTACTCGTCCAAATTATTATTTTTGGTTAATGAATTCATTTGAGGATATAAATTATGAGCAGTGGTGAATAAACAGAAAATTAGTCTGAAAAACTGACAGCATTCACTCTTCACTTGCAATGTTAATATTCAACACGGCAGTTCTATTACACAAGCCATGAGCTCTCCATGCTTTCTTCCACTTCTGCTACTTTGCAAACTTCAGCATTTAGCAGTGGCAGTATATCCACAATCTACAAATGAGCGTGCACACACACAGCAACCAAAGATATAGCCACAACAGGCAGTAAGCTTGTTAAACTGCAACAGGTAAATGATGCTTGCACTCACTCCCAGCCATAGACATCCAGTCCTGTGGTGTCACTACTGGTGGGGCAGTCAGTCTTCTGGAAGTACTGAAAGTGAACACATGTCTCATAGTGCTTGACCTGAGAGCAAACCCCTTGATTGGTATGTAGAGGTGTGTGTGTGTGTGTGCTATGTGAAGCTAGCTATAGCCTCATTCTCGTCTCCACTCCCCAGCTTTTTGCACATAGTGTGTAGTGTGTTGTACTATGTGTAAAAGGTGTGAGACTATATACTGGTGTTCTTGTCTCTCTCACAAAGGAGCTGCAGCTTTCCCATATTCCGTGCCGGCCATTACACTATCTCGGTGTCTGAAAATGCAGCTTTAAATACTATCTGGGGATTTTACTGCTGTGTTTAGTATCAATGTATTTTCAAAGCAGCTTTCAGTCTGCCTTTATTTCTGCCCAGATGATTATGTGGTAGACTCCATCTGTGAGCAACTGTCTGTTAATGTTGCAAGTGTGAGAGATAAAGATGAGGTTTGCAGTACATATACAACATATCCTTCTAGTGGCATGCTCATTGTAGTGCCATACACTTATGTTAAATGGCACCTCTTGCAATAGCGTGGATGTTGTCTTCATGAAAGAATTGAAACAAGTGCTGGGAAGACCAACAACTTACGGCAAATGAAGCGTAAATCACATTGCACCACTTCCAATTCCAGTGAGGAAATTCTAATTAGCATGTTTGGAAAACGATTTTTAAATTTTCTTAAATAGTTTATGTTGATGTTCTAGGGCAATAAGTGTATAACCGTCAATATCTATTGCAACAATACAATGAAAGAAAATTGATAAAACAATACATGACAACAATTAAATTTTCAAGTTCAGAAAATACAGTAATGAGTCAGCGGCTGAGTCAAGATGTGTCCTTATCCATGATCAGTCCCTCTGTGTACTACTTGGGAATACTTTAATTATAGCACAGCACAGTATGAGATAGCACATAGTGTGCGATGCAATTAATGCTGCAGAAGGCAAACTGCAGTACATTACTTGCTATAATTATATTACTGTATCCTAAATTGATTAGCTTATTACACATATAGAAAGTATGTATTGCCAACTACATGTATGTACGTACATATCATGCAGAAGGCAAACTGCAGCATATTACTTGCAATGCTATATATATATTATTGTATCCTAAAATAATTAGCATATTACATGTATAGAAATTGTGTATTGACAACTACATGTATGTACATACATATCATGTATAGGCTTATAAACTCATGCAACCTGCACTGTTGTAATACAACACTTGGCCTACTACTAAGAGCCTATACTATATATTGATACGTACATAGCCCATGTTCTATCCAGACAGTGATAGCCATACAAAGCCACATTAGTGTCAGCGTGAGCTGCTGGAGTAGAGAAAGCAAAGTGTGACTGCCCTAGTTTGAATAGGGCTGAAAGAAGGTGAACAGATGAACCCGCTGTGATTGTCTCAAACCTTCTCATCATTCTTTGAAGGAATCTTCATCAATTACTAAGAGCCTCAGATGTTCTTCAGTTTCCTTAGTCTCTTTTGCCTAATTTCTGCTCTCTGAGCACACCTCAAACTATGCTAACCATTGGTGGATTACAATACTTAAACTTCCTGCACCAATATACGTAGCTCTCTCTTCTTAATGTCATAATTCCATTGATTTTAACACAAGTGTTCTCAGGCACCACAATATTATTTGCTGTTGTACTCACAGCTGGGCAGCTCATAAGCAGTAATCACTTACAAATTATACCACACTCGGGTTTAGTAGAGACGGCAGTACACTAGGATCTCCACCCCCAAGAATTTAGAAAAAAATTCCATTGATTTGAACACAAGTGTTTGGTAGTGGACTAGCAGCCAAAGTTCAGTACCCATCTAGGCATCTATTTTCTTCAAACATTTTGGGTTTGTTATAGAGGGCAGTACACTGGGATCTCCACCACCAAAAATTTAGAAAAAAATAATGTCATAATTCCATTGATAGTCCAGTACCCCAATTCCATTTCTAGGCACTATTTTTTCAAATATTTTCTAGAAGATATGCCCCCTGTAGAAGAGCATACATGTACTGTACATGCAGCATATTTCACGTGTGTGTGTTCACTATTCGTCTCCCCCCTCCACCAAAGAATCCTGTATGAAACCCTACACACTAAGTAGCATGTCCTTGCAACTTGTTGAGCTGTACACCTGTATCTGTGCTCAGCAAAGCATCTTCCACTTCTAGCTCTCAGGCCCATGTTATGGTGGCACTTACTAGTAGGCCCCAACTGTAGTTACCGTCTCAAGTTGTTACTTTAGTCTGCTAAATGACGGAAGTTCTTTGTAGTTCTTGACCCGTTCTGTCATACCTTTCTTTCCTTCAGAGAACAAGTGGGTGCAGCAGCAGATTCCAGCGTGCCGTCCTGTCTTCACAGCCCGTCATGTGTCTTTTGTCTTCTTCATTGTTGGGGTGATCTTCCTTGCTCTCGGAGTTACCTTTCTCGTTGTTGCAATGAGGGTAAGTGACCTAACATAACAGTGATGTTTATTTGCATGTACATGTAGATTCAAGTAAGAGCCCTCTGAATTATACCAGTCAAGTCTTAACCATTAACCATGAGCTACATGTTAATTAGACCATGGTTTATCCTAAGCATTATCACATAATTCCAAGGGTGAAACCCGAGGGATTGTGTGTGTATTTACTTTACAGCCCGCCAGTAGACATGGACTAACCGGCTTGTATCTTGAGCACTGGCCTAACCAACTCTGGTAGTTTAGCCTCGTTCTCTGTACCATCCCTGAGACTAGCACTATCAATATTAGTGTTGATGAAGCGTCAAATCGCCTACTTTATAGTAGGTGATTTACAGTCTGCACTATCGGGTGAAGTTTGTACAGCCTATAGTAGGTACTGTTGAGGCCAGAAAATATGGAGTGGCGATGTGTACATATTTTGGAGAGCTACAAAAATTTTATATAATAGAGATTCAATTAAGATCACACGTGGAAACAAGGTGTCCTCTATAGGGAATACCCGTTGAGCACTGTAGCTTTTAAGCTAACAGTACACTTGGCCATACATATATCACCCTGTTGGCATGTACATGTACATGTGTATGTGGCGTTACTTTATAGTAAGACTCAGCCAATTTCTACTGATAGTATTAGTATTCCACTGCTGTTGTTGTATATTGTTGCTGTATACTGTTGTTTTTTTATCCCATCTATACTCAGATACGTGAAGTGGAAGTTCCCTACACTAATTGTGAACGAGTTCCTAGTGATGTCCCTTTCATACGTAACTTCCAGACGTGTTCCGAGTAGCTGGCCAATATAAGTAACATTGAGAGGCGTGATTTTGAAGACTGCCACTGCCGGGTGAATTTCACTGTCCCAGAGGAGCTGCGCTCTCCGTGGTACATGTACTATGGTCTTGGCAACTACTTCCAGAACCACCGTCGCTACGTCAACTCCTGGGATTTGAAACGGCTGCGAGGAAATCGAGGGAGCTTCTTGAACCCCTCTGATGACTGTAACCCCATACGGAATGTTGAGAACTCTAATGGCACACGTATGCCTGTTGTACCTTGTGGACTCATTGCAAACAGCTTGTTCAATGGTGAGCATACTTTAACAAGTTTGCTTACTTAGGGTCAGGATTAATTAGTAGATTGTTTGTTGTGAGTGGAGTGGAATTTCCACTATAAACAATGCATGGACTCTCTGAGTCTACTAGCAAATATAGTGGGAGCGAACTTTCCAAAGAAATTTCTAACGCCAAATGCAGATTTTGGTTTTGATGGATTACTAGATATCTATATGTACATATATGACTTTTGCTTCACCATACTGCATCTTCAGTGATGGCCCATCTCACTTTTAAAATGTTAATACAATGCTTTTCTAGATCTGGCAAAATGCGAACAGTCAATGTTTTGTGCACTCCAATGTAGTGATTAGAGTGGATCGTGCGTGCATAGTAAAATTTCTGAACACACCTGTGTGTAGTTTGTCCTTGTAGACGTCTGAGTTTAAGTATGTGGGCTGTGTAAATTATTATTGTGTTTGTCTCTCCTTCTAGACTCCTTTGATATGTTTATGAATCGTGATACGGGTGAGAACATGACCTGCTCTAATAGAACCAACATTGCCTGGGATACTGACTGTAGTGTTCGCTTCCAAAACCCAAACGGCGCCCCTGAGGTCAGCCCTGAGGATCTTGTTGACACCACCATGCCCCCCAACTGGCCGTATAATCTCTCAGAAATTCCTGGGGGACTGGAGAACGAGAGCTTTATTGTTTGGTTTCGTGTGTCAGCATTTCCGAAATTCCGCAAACTGTATGGCTGACTGCAAGAGAATGGTTCCAATGATATTAATCTCCCTGCAGGAAACTACTCCATTTTTCTCACTTACAGTATCCTTCATATTAATGCAATAGTCGTATACATTGTACGTGGCCTCGTTCCTAAGCTCACCACATTTCATACTGCAAGTGACTAAAACTGGGTTGAGGCATGGGAAGAAGGCTAGCATGTATGACTGTGGTCCTAGTTGGAAAGTGAACATATTCTGTTACATATTTTGATCATGTCACTACATTAATGCAGAACACGATGACTGTTATGGGTAGGGCTCAAATGTGATGTGTAGTTGCATCAGTAGTTATTCCATGTACACTGTGCATTTGAGCCCCACCCATTAACAGAAAGTAAGCAATATAAGACATTGAATGCAGTGACAATCTTGGTAGAATAATGCTCATGGGACTGCCACATATTAGTCTAACTTGAAGCATGATGTCATCGCTAAAACAGCTTACTGAAGTTCTTGTACATAATGAAGTGGACAAGATATTTAAGTGACTCCTTGCTTGATAGCCATTTGCTGGTGATGTATATGTAGCCTCCTCTCTGTGTGGTAGCTATGTAGCATGCATCTAGCTAGTATAAATCACTTAGCCAGTTCAAGCTGAGATTCTTAAGGTGCATATGCAGGTATGTGTATATCTCTGAAAGGTGTTTGCACAGTGTAAGTTAAAGTTATCAGCCAGTTTCCTTAACCTACAGCAGACTACCCTGTGCGTGAATATAAAGGGACCAAATCTCTCTTCCTTGCTGAGATCTCCTGGCTAGGTGGACGGAACCTGTTCTTAGGCATTGCGTACATTGTGACAGCAACTCTGTCGATAATTGCAGGCTTGGTGCTGCTACTAATACACTTCGCCTGTTCACACTGGTATGTAGATGTAGTTTCTATTGCCATTGGTTTATGTAGCTGTGTCCCCAGGCTCTCTCGCAGCAAAAGTTGGGCAGAGGCCTTGTAGGTTTAATGTGTGGGTATTTAATGGACTGAATGAGGGCCACTCCCATAGTCTCTGTAAGTGTGTATATAGTTACCATTGCAGTCATGATCTTGACCAGCTAGTGATTGCACTGATTTGTCCATTTGCACAAGGCCTCTCCTGTTGTGCTATTGATTTTCAACTGGCACTTTTGTAAGCTTATTCCAAGCCCTCTGCTTATTTGGGTACATGAAGATAAAGACTTTCCTGTTAATGTCCAATGGTGTGGACCTGGTAATTAATTTAAGGTATATACCATTTTTTCACTCTTTGGCCCACTGTTGTTGAGAACCATGGCAAGCAGTATGATGTTTTGCTACTGTGGACAATTCTAACTTCTAAGTAGATACATTAACAGGTACGGATCGAGATGACTGCAGTTGCGATTATAGAGTCTATGGGAGTGATCCTCGGAGGTCGTAGTCCTATCCCACCTCGGTTCTACTACAAGTGTCTGTTTTTTCCTTTGCAGGAAACACTCAAGAAATTAAAATCCATGAATTGCCTTGAAGCCAGTGGTGCATCAATGCCACTTGTAATCATCTCATTTTAATTATGTCTATAAAGTTGATGTGTTATACATATTAATATTTGTGTACAGACTGCGGGCTGCGGTTCTAGCAGTAACGGGAGGGAGGAGCTGACTTCTCACGTGCATGCTAATCGTTAGTACTGTAGTAAGCTTTAATATAGTCTCACGCTAGTGTACGGTCTTGCGTCGCTGCAGAGCAACTGTGAAGATCCTCAAGAGGTTGGGCTTTCTGAGTGAGTGCATGTTGGTGAGTGTAAAGCTTAGCAGGGAATACAGTAGCTTCTTTAAGGTGACCGTAAGGTAAACTATTAGCAGCAACATCATCATCACCATAAACCATTACTGATTCTCCAACTGAAACTAGTATGACTCAATGAATTACTCCACAATGGCGTATATACCAAGAGCCAAATGTGCGGGACAGCCAAAGACACTAGTGTTAGTAAAATACAGAGGCTGAGGATCATTACAAAATGATTGGACATGTGCCTGACTCACTCGGCGAGGAGTGCACTCTGGCACTCAATGCCTACGACCTTATATATAAAGCCAATCAACCTTTCGGTAGCAGGTCAATGCACACTGCCATGCTCAGCGCTATCTGACATGGTTACACAAGATTCAGCTACTTCTAAGCATGGAGGGTGAGTATGAAACATTCTTTGCTCATTTCTTCCTTGTCAATCATCTTGCCTCCTCTTTCTTCTGGAGCTTCCAAACTATGCTCAGCATCACTACTGACTCTAGATAGATCTGAGCTGCTTGCTCTGTTCCTTCCTGCTTTACTCTCCTGCACTTCATTTCTAAATCTCTGCCGAGCTACCAACCATTTAGCAGTGCTTCATATAGAATTGTGTTTTTCACTGTCTCTGTAATGAATAAAAAAGTGCAAAAACAAGTTATGTAGGGATGCACTTCCACCAAAAAACACTTCCCCAAAAACCAATGAAACAAGCAACAATGCACACCACAATGCATGCACAGACTACCCACATTGTGCAATGCATTTACCGCGTAGCTACCATCCCTACATCTTTCCAACCACACCCACCACAACCATGTATACGTATATGTGAGATGTGAAGAGTGGTAGTGTAATTTGGTGTGTGCGTATTGCTCAATGCTAATGACTGAGCATGTGGTGGTTGTGGAAGGTAGCTGAAACTGTAGAATGTGGACTAGTGAGTCATTGAGGATGGAGTCATATAATATGGTGTTTGTATAGGGACTTGGGGGGTGTTTGGTTATGCCAGGTGGAGTACTAGTGTTATGAAGTTTGTGAGTGTGTTGTGAGATGCTTGTGTGTGCAGGTTCTTTGTAGGGGAGGTCAATGTGGGTGTGTTTGGTAAAGTGTAGAAACTTTGTTGAGTGCGTTGTATGGTGGTTGATGTGGGTTGTGTTAGTTGTGTGTGTAGGTGGCAGTGTGGTGTTGTGAGGAATTGCTCGGCTCAATTGTGCTTGTGAATGGTGGAGAGAAGTGCATTTTGATGAGAGTAGTGCTCCTGTGAAGGTTTGGGTTGGTTGTAGTGTAGGGTGGTAAAGTATGTGATGATTGTGGATATAAGAAGTAAGGGTGGTTGTTGGATGGAGATGAGGTGTCATGGTTGATGATGATTGTGGATGGTTGTGTGTGTTAGAGGAAGTATTCGGTGTGCTGTTGAGTATGGGGGCATGGTACAGATTGTGGTGGGTGTGGTTGGAAAGATGTAGGGATGGTAGCTACGCGGTAAATGCATTGCACAATGTGGGTAGTCTGTGCATGCATTGTGGTGTGCATTGTTGCTTGTTTCATTGGTTTTTGGGGAAGTGTTTTTTGGTGGAAGTGCATCCCTACATAACTTGTTTTTGCACTTTTTGGCAAAGTGCTTTTTCTGTAACTTGTTTTGGGGTGTTTTTTGGGAGGTAGTAACAAATGTGTTGGTGTAACTGTGTATGGTGTAGGGATAGTGTTGGGATGGAATGTGTTTGAGGATGATTGCATGTAGTATAGGTTTCGATTTGTACCCCAGTCAGCACCAAGAAGGCCTTCGTCTGCATGTGCATGGGGGGAAAGGTCTCTGTCAGGATCAGCTATGTAACTGGCATGTGAGGTTGCCCTTTTCTTGTCAAGGTCGGCATTACAGCTAGCAAGGGGAGCTGCCCTAGCATTTATTATGGAGTAGCTAGTACCGTACTCTATATGAATTAGCTCCGAGGACAATTATATGTATTGCATTTTCTAATGTCACAAAGATGAATAGCTGACTGCCCCCTCCAATAGAGTAAGCGAGGGGGCCTCCGGATGGTAGGGGTTGTCCGGATGCGATAAACCTCCTTTCCAAGGCTTTTCTGCTTGTGCTAGTATTCATAGACAAAAGTGGCTAATGATACATAACAAAGGCAAACAGAAAGGCCCAGAGAACAAGGCAAATTTGTTGCGGACAACTTACAACTCTTAAACAGTACCTCTGGCCAGAAGCCGTTTGGACTAGGGCCAACCAACATATAATCAGCCTTGTGAGTAAGTGTATTATAGCTAAATTTTCGTGTGATTTCGTGTGACTTACGCCCAGAAGATGCAGCTCAGGCCCGGACAGCTGGCACGATCAAAGATGGGCGTTAAATAGACGAACACGTGAGGTAAACGGGGCGGTAACTAAAACTCGGAACGGAACGGAACAGTAGTCATTAAATGGCGTGGAACGGCAAGCGTCCACTAAAGAGTACTCGTAAATCACTGCTGAATCCATTCGATTTTTTTGAATAAGCTATGCTACGAGTGCAATACCCCGGGGAATATCCAGCTTGTTCGCGCTTGAATCATTGTGATCGCTTCAGCCATTATCGTGCTAGCCTGGCTGAAGAAAGAAGAAAGAATTGTACGATTACGCCCCTCCCCTCCACTGTGTCGACTTGCCAGTCTGGTACTCCAGCGAAGGTTTCTAGCAACGCCAACAGTCCTGTTGCTGATAAAAACACTCGAGATGTGATAATATGGCTCATAAAAGCCTATGACTATAATCAAAGCCGAGTTCTGAACGTATGATTTTGTACGCGTTATATGTGGCCGCCATTTTTTTTCCGTGCCATCCCTACATATGGAGTACTACCGTACTCCATGATACCCCTCTCAAGACTAAGAAATGCCCAAAATCTCATCTTGCTTTCATGATTTGTCTTGGTTCCTTACACAGTTCTTTCTAGGGTTGCTTACCACTGTCATACACTGCATTGTTTGTTAAATATTAATGCAGTAGCAAACACTTATCTAATTGTCACTTGTTTTAGAAGAGATACTTGGAGCAGTTACTACTTCCAAAATAATTCCCCACTCTAATTGATAAGCACACATAACTTTTCTTGTGTAAACACAACCATCATGTACAGATAGTATGCAAAACATATCACTTCAGTTAGCAATTGTAGAAAGAACCGTGTAAGAAACCATACTTCTGACAGCCCACCCGGAGATATCGTACTTGAATTAAACATTACTTTTCTTGTGTTTGCACATTGTTACTTCAGAGATTGCAGGCACAAAACATAGGAGGGGGGATATTAGTCACACAGAACACAATTGATATTATGAAATTTTACAGAACAGGAGTTATTGAATGTTCACCCACTCTGAGACTCACACACAACCTAAAAACAGGTGACCTGGTGTGCTGTGTGATACCCTACCGCCAACCTAAATAAGTATGTTTTGACCACTTTATTTCTAAGAGTGAAGAGCCACAGCCTCTAGCTACCAGAGAAAATGGAGAGGTAACAGCTTCCCAATTTTATTCCACACTCTAGTATAGCATACTTTTCTTACTCGCATAATGTTTAACTTAATTCAGGGATTGTATGCAGGTACAAAATATAGGTGAGCAACAATAGTTATAGACTTTCATTAGTAAGCAATGTTGTACTGTAGGCTTAGAGGGTGATGTATGTCCAGCAAGCAGGCATCCTGAGGTACAATGTCGCTATTTCTTAGTAATCACTTTTCGGTTGCTCTTATACATATTCCTGGCCAATAATGAGGGTAGCTATTATAACCAAAAAGTGATTTCTATGAAGCAGTGACATTGTACCAAGGTTGCCTGTTCAACAGACATATATACAGAAGCACTCAACCTCTAAGCCAAGGTTATTTTTAGACTATTTATCCTGGTGTAAACTATAATCCCAGAAATGTGGCTCTTGGTATTTATATAGTACAGAGACGGATTCCCACCTTTAGTTTAATTATTCTTCTAGTGCGATGTGAAAGGGGGCTGTCAGTATGTAGGACATTTTCTTACAAGATTTGAGTTTAACCATGCGTTGCTTACTGAAGTTGTAATCTCTAGAGATACAAGTACATAGACTATAATTGTTTCTCACTCTCTCTGAATTAACTGCATGAGATAAGGAGTGTGTACGTATGCTTACTTAGAGTGGGGAAGCTGTTACTTTTCCTCTCTCTCTGGTAGCTAGAGGCTGTGGCTTTTGGTATCTCTGGAATACAGAGACAGATTCCCAATTAGCTAGGAATACGTACCTTGCCTGACTTTGTGTGATCACAACGTGGGCTGTCAGGGGTACCGCGCGCATGCAGAAAAAAGTGGAATTTTCTGAAATGCGTTACAGGGAAATTTGACAGGAAATCGGGCAGTTTAGGTACAGGACAGTATAGGATAGGGTAGAATTTCCTTTAAAATCATGAAATTCTGCCCTATCCTATACTATACCTTAAGGTAGGAAGTGCCTCACCTGGAATCCACAATTCAAATGGACGGCTTTGTTGATAACATGAAAGTCTACCTCGAATTGACAAAAATTTTGCATCTAACCACACCTCCTGCTAAATAATCCACAAAAACGCAATTTCGGGTTGCTTTAAAATACGAGAAATTTTGGAATCTGCTAGAGCCCCACCCACAGTCTGGCAACAACACCAGTACCTACAGAGGACAGGCTACAAACGTAGGGATGCTTTTTCACAGGAATGCTTCAAAGCCAGTTTTACAGCCCTGAACGCATCAAACCACCCCAAAACCCTCATTTTCGCTATCCTGACTTTCAAAAAAAATTCGGCAACCGCCCACGCTCACCCGACGAATTCGAGCCCTACATTACAAACTTCAACCTACTCCCACAAAAATTAGGGATGCGATTTTTCATTCACCCCTCGGTTTCTGAGAACCACCCACCAAAGCTCTCCCTATAAATCTCCACAGATTTTCACACAACTAGCTATTCGAGCTAATTTAAAAAAAATGGGCGGGGCCTACCGACCCGAAAGGTGACTATTCTAGCCTACCTGAGATGGGCAACAACCTGCCACTATCCGTCTGTCTGGCTGACTTCTAGCCACTCGGGCAGCCTAACAAACTTTCTACAACACACTAGCCAGCTATTCTGACATAAAAAGCCTACTCACAATTCTATGATGTCATATCTTCTTTTAAAAAAAAAAAAAAAAAAAAAAAAAAAAAGAGTGTTGAAAGCCAACATCAGAGTACCGCTCAACCACATCAAAGTGCCGATATCGCATATGAAAGAGCCGCTATCCACATCAAAGTGACACACCCCTCCTGTTGATTCCGGTTGCCGCCATGGGAAAATGCAAACATATCAATGAATCTAATTAGCGCCACGTGAGTGACGTCATCTCATTAATTATTCATGAGGAGAATCACGCGGATTCGAAGGTGAGGTCCTTCCTACCTTAAGGAGGAAGTTTTACCTTACTATTCAAGGACTTATGTAAATGTCTTTAGTGTCAGGGTTAGGGTTAGGATTAGGGTTGGGGTTAGGCCTAGGGTTAGGGTTAGGGTTGGGGTTAGGGTTAGGGTTAGGGTTAGTCTGATCAAGCTACAACTTTGCTAGAAAATGACAATTTTGACCCCAAGCATACAAATCCCTGAATAGTGAGGCAAAAGTCTAATCTTAAATGAGATTCATAGCCCCCTAATTTAATTAGGGTTAGAATCAGGTTAGGGTTAGGGTTAAGGTTAGGGCTAGGGTTAGGGAACAGGACCCCTTGCAAGGCTTAAAAAGGTCATTTTTAGTTCAGCTAATTATGTATGCATGGGGGTCACTATTTAGGACTGTTTTAAGGTAGGAAGTGCCTCACCTGGAATCCACAATTCAAATGGACGGCTTTGTTGATAACATGAAAGTCTACCTCGAATTGACAAAAATTTTGCATCTAACCACACCTCCTGCTAAATAATCCACAAAAACGCAATTTCGGGTTGCTTTAAAATACGAGAAATTTTGGAATCTGCTAGAGCCCCACCCACAGTCTGGCAACAACACCAGTACCTACAGAGGACAGGCTACAAACGTAGGGATGCTTTTTCACAGGAATGCTTCAAAGCCAGTTTTACAGCCCTGAACGCATCCAACCACCCCAAAACCCTCATTTTCGCTATCCTGACTTTCAAAAAAAATTCGGCAACCGCCCACGCTCACCCGACGAATTCGAGCCCTACATTACAAACTTCAACCTACTCCCACAAAAATTAGGGATGCGATTTTTCATTCACCCCTCGGTTTCTGAGAACCACCCACCAAAGCTCTCCCTATAAATCTCCACAGATTTTCACACAACTAGCTATTCGAGCTAATTTAAAAAAAATGGGCGGGGCCTACCGACCCGAAAGGTGACTATTCTAGCCTACCTGAGATGGGCAACAACCTGCCACTATCCGTCTGTCTGGCTGACTTCTAGCCACTCGGGCAGCCTAACAAACTTTCTACAACACACTAGCCAGCTATTCTGACATAAAAAGCCTACTCACAATTCTATGATGTCATATCTTCTTTTAAAAAAAAAAAAAAAAAAAAAAAAAAAAAGAGTGTTGAAAGCCAACATCAGAGTACCGCTCAACCACATCAAAGTGCCGATATCGCATATGAAAGAGCCGCTATCCACATCAAAGTGACACACCCCTCCTGTTGATTCCGGTTGCCGCCATGGGAAAATGCAAACATATCAATGAATCTAATTAGCGCCACGTGAGTGACGTCATCTCATTAATTATTCATGAGGAGAATCACGCGGATTCGAAGGTGAGGTCCTTCCTACCTTAAATTGTACCTGAAATACCAGATTTTCTGTCAAATTTCCTTGTAACACGTTTCAGAAAATTCCACTTTTTTCTGCATTTTTTTTTACTGTACATGGTTGCTTACATGATTCCTTCTAGAGCTGCTTGCCGCGATTAGGTACTGCATAGTTTGTCCATTTTCACATTTTGTTATGTCTGCTGTCTTTTAAAGGAGAACTATGAACGCTAAATTAGAGCTGGGATGTGTTTGGGAAGCAGTCAATTATTTTTTCTCCCTGGTAGCTAGAGAGTGTGGTTCTTAGCATTTTTAAAATGCAAGGACTGATTCCTATTAGTTGTGCAAAGGAATATCCTTACTTCAATTTTTCAAATACAATATTTTACGGAGTGGGCTCTTAGTGGTACGAATCCTTACACGGTTCTTTCTAGAGTTGCTTGCTGATGTTGTATACTGTATTAATTTACTAGTTGTTTACCACCTATTGTTTGTACCAAATATCTCTAGCAGATCATTGTGAGAACATATGAAAAGTAACAGATGTAGGGTAGGGATGAAATTAGGAAGCAGTAGCTGCTCCAATTCTCTCTGGTAGTGAGAGGTTGTGGCTTTTGGTGTCCACCCTTCTTCAGGTATTGAAGTGCTATCTCAAAGTGGGCTGTCAGGGGTAGTGTTCCTGACTTGGTTCCTTACACGGTTCCATCTAGAGCAGCGTATTACGATTTTGTACTGCATATAATTTTGTTTGTTTTCACATTTATCCTGTCTTCTTTCCCTAAAGAATCATTGTGTTCACATGAGGAGAGTAAAGTATGCACGTACCAGAGTAGGCAATTATTTGGGAAGCACTAACTGCTCCAATTCTCTCTGCTAGATCTCAAAGTTGGCTATCAGTACAAGACACGGTTCCTTATTAGAGGTTTCTTCAACGGTTGCTTATTAACGGCTCATTCCACTTTGCTTATTGAAGTTGTGTTCTGTGTGACTAATTATCTCCCACCTATGTTTCATTTCTGCAATCACTAAAGGCAAACACAAGAAAAGTAATGTGTACAATTAATTAGAGGTGGAAATGAAATTGGGAATTTGGTTCATCTCTATTCCCCCTGGTAGCTAGAGGCTGTGATGAAAGTTTGTTTAGCCTTATAACGATATACTCCTCTTCAAGATGCTTCTTCTTAATGTTGGCAGTCATCTATAATCTTTCTTGTCAATATGAGGCACAGTTACTACTGTGCTTTTTAGATGGTTCATTCCACGGTTTCATATCGAATTTGTGTTCTCTGCATGTGACTAGTTTCCCCCACGTCCTATGTTTTGTCATAGATTGTAGAGTACTATCTATGGTTTCTTGCCTGCAATCTCTGAAGTAACATTTTGCCATCACAAGAAAAGTAATGTGTACAATTCATTAGAGTGGAGAATGAAATTGCGAAGCTGGTACCTTTCCGCTCTCTCTGGTAGCTAGAAGCTGTGCTGTTGGTATCTTTGCAATAAAGAAACAGATTCCCAATTAGTAGGAATACCTTGCCTGACTTTGTGTGATCTCAAAGTGGGCTGTCGGTTCCTTACGGTTTCTTCTAAAGCAGCTTACTGCAATTGTTTACTGCATAACTTGCTTTTTTTACATTTGTCCGGTCTCCTTTCCCTAAAGAATCATTGTGTTAACATGAGGAGAGTAAAGCATGCACTTACCAGAGTAGGCAATTATTTGGGAAGCAGCAACTGCTCCAATTTTCTCTGCTAGGAATACACTGATCTCAAAGTTGGCTGCCAATATAAGGCATGGTTCCTTACTTTGCTCCGTAGATGATTCCTTCAATGGTTGCTTATTGAAGTTGTGTTCTGTGAGACTAATCATCCCCCACCTGTTTCCTGCCTGCAATCTCTAAAGTTACATTGTGCGAACACACAAAAAAGTAATGTGTGTCATTAATTAGAGTGGGATATTAAATTGGAAGCTGATTCCTCTCCATTCTCTCTGGTAGTTAGAAGCTGTGCTGTTGGTATTTTTGCAGTAAAGAGACAGATTCTCAATTAGCTAGGAATACCTTGCCTGTCTTTGTGTTTCTCAAAGTGGGCTGTCAGTGGTACGTACGGTTCCTTACATGGTTCCTTCTAGAGAAGCTTACTGAGGTTGTGTTATTTAATTTTCCTCACATTTTGTTCTGTTTGTTGTTCCAGTGCTTTTTAGATGGTTCATTCAACGACTTCTTATGGAAGTTGTGTTCGGTGTAACTAAATTAGTTATCTTCCACTTATGTTTTCTGCTTGCAAACTTTGAAGTAACATTTTGCAAACACAAGAAAAGTAACGTGTACAATTAATTAGAGTGGGGAATGAAATTGGGGAGCTGGTTCCTCTCTGGCAGATTCCCAATTAGCTAGGAATATCTTGCCTGACTTTGTGTGATCTCTAAGTAGACTGTCATGGGTACGGTTTTACTTACGCTGTTTTTTACACAGTTCCTTCTAGAGCAGCTTATTACGATTGTGCACTGCATATAATTTGTTTATTCCCACATATCTGCTATCTCTAAAGAAGATTAATGTGTGCACTCTGTCAGAGTAGGGAATTAATTGAGAAGCAGTAACTTCCCCAATTCTCTCTGCTAGGAATACCCTGATCTCAAAGTTGGCTGTCAATATGAGGCATAGTTACTTACATTGCTCCTTAGATGGTTCATTCCACTTTACTTATTGAAGTTGTGTTCTGTGTGACTAATTATCTCCCACCTATGTTTCATTTCAGCAATCACTAAAGGCAAACACAAGAAAAGTAATGTGTACAATTAATTAGAGGTGGAAATGAAATTGGGAATTTGGTTCCTCTCCATTCTCCCTGGAAACTAGAGGCTGTGATGAAAGTTTGTTTGGCCTTATAACAATATATATACTCCTCTTCAAGATGCTTCAGAATCCATAATGTTGACAGACTTCTATAATCTTTCTTGTGCGTTACCGCTTCCATTTTACTCTTATTTATTGATAGATACATGTACCTACAATCAATTACTGTTTCAGGTGAACTCGTGAAACTACCTGGTGGGGCATAAATTGGGAACTGTCAGGTCTTGCTACAAATTATTTGATAATACCTATAACCTCCCTGTTCCTTGAATAGAAACTTCATTCTTCTGTACTTTAATTCTAGAGAGTTCAACTTTCTTGCGCAGTCAAGAGCTGCGTGAGCTGGCGCGAAAAGCATTGACGCGCGCGACGCATATCGTAGTGTGCCCGCCCCCGCATTTATTATTTCGTGGTTCCTTAGCTAGCTGTCGGTTCCTTGTCGCGTTCTCGATTCCTATAATACATGAAATGAGAGGTATGGCAGTAGACGCGAACAGGTTGAAGTCTCACTTATCATTGCCGGGTCTTTGTTTTTTTTTTTGTTGCAAACAAAGGTATTATTAGTATCTCTGCTGCAAACTACAGCAACCAGAGTCAAGGTACGTAGCACCATAGATAACTTCTACTATCTATGGTAGCACGTTAGTCTAGCTAGCTAGCTAGCTAGCTCCAACTTCTACCAACTTGGGGATCGCTTACAGTATTGCAGTAAATTATAATCCATGAACTGCCTTGAAACCAGTGGCGCATCAGGGCCACTCCAGATCATCTGATTTTAATTGCGTAAAATGTGTTATACAGGAGGAGCTGGGTTCTCACGTGCATGCTAAGCGTTTGTGTAGAGTCTCACGCTAGTACGGTCTTGCGTTGCTGCAGTGGATGCGACTGCGAAGAGGTGTGGTTTTCTTGACTGACTGCACATGCTGCATATTTGGTGAGTGTAGTAGGGACGCTATAGGGTGTCCATAAGGAAAATTATCAGCAGCAACATCATCAGCAACTGTAAACCATTACAACTGAAACTTGTATGACTCAATAAATTATTCCACAATGGTTTATCCACCTAGAGCAAAATACCATGGATAGCCAAAGACACTTAGTGTTAGGAGAGTACAAAGGTTGATGATCATTACAAAATGATTGGTTTGTTGCCTGATTCACTCAGGGAAAAGTGCACTCGGGCAAACAATGCCTACTGACTTTAGAGCGATCTTGCTACTTTTGCTGTCCACATGTTGGTGTAGCCTTCACCTACAGATTCTATGATATCATAGAGACAATCCTAACTTTCTTTGTTTTCCAGACCTCTAGAATCCTGATTTGCCTATACTTGTAGCTGCAGCATTTAATTAGTGTACTGGAATGCTTAATCAGCCGTGAAAGATACCAAATTGGGTTATAAAAATGGTATCTGAAACACTGTGGGAAGATGATATGCCGTATGTACATGTACCAGTTTCCACAGCAAGAGGGAAGCACCCAGCCCTGTACCATAGCTGCTCCAAACCTTCATTGGGTTTTTGCTGAACCAGGATTTGAACTCGTGTCCCATATGCAGCTCAAGGCTAGTGTCTCCAGACACTACACTTACTGCTCCCAGCACCTGAAGGTGTTGGTGACTCTTGTATACCTTTAATACACTGATAGCATCTTTTCCAAGCCTGCCTGCAGAGACCTTTGTACTTTACCTACGGCCACATGTTGCACACAAATTCATAGAGTGTGTCACTAAAGATGTTTGATGGAATACTTGAATAACATTCTGTTTATAACCTTCTGAGGGGCTTTATATTGTCACATTAAATAAAGATCTTAGTCCCACCGTTTCTTCTACTGTCATTTTAGTACAGACTTGGAACAACTACATTTAATTTTGGCCATAATTTTTTTATCAAAATGAGTGCAAAGCACCTTCTTATTCACATATATGTTGTGAAATAGGTGCTTGAACTGCTTTCATAATCCATTGAAACAGCAGATTACATGAACTTGCAAGACAATGCAACTACAATCTAAACCTACCAGAAAGAAATAAATCTAGTATGCGTTCATGTAGCTATAGGGAGTTAACTATATTCAGAGCAGCTTGTGCATGGTACGGTATAGCTAATACCTCTATATCAGAAGTTGCTATTTCAACCATAGATGGAGGCTGTTCGCATTCATCAGCGAGGAGCTGAAGACTTTGTAGCTTACTATGAAAGCCTGTGTGCCCTGGAGGACACGTGTCCTATAGCCAGTATCCGCAGTGGAGCCAAGGAAGGAGTGCTGAGTTGTCGGGTCTACAAGGCTAAGAGAAACGACTGGCACCCACTTCTGACTGCTTTACAGATCAACAAGGCACTGCATACTGTTGCCTTCATAGACAAATGGGAGGAAAGACTTTACCCAACTGTGAGAAGCATTGGTATGTAATTAGACCTTTTGTCTATAATACTGTAAATAGTGGTCAGTACACCAATACATGTAGTTAGACAGTACCTCCATTAATCCAGTGACTTTTTACAAGTATATTATGTTAGCCTTCATGCAACCAAATGAAGTGAGGGCCTGGGAGCGAGGATAGATGTACATTTGCACAGGGCAGCTTTGTGTACAGCATAAGCAGAAAGCTTCCAGTTGATTGACTGCTGTGTCGGTATGTTTATAATAGTGAATCTATGTACAAAGAAACACTAGTCTTAGACTACTGTCAGCTATAACTAGCAAATATCGCTACTCTTTGTTCTGCAGATGGTGTGAAGTACCAAAGAGTTGCTGCTGATCCACATGAGACGTGGTGTGCCTGATAGAAGTACAGTGTACAGCATTGCCAAGTACGTACCTGCAGTTGATGGTGTTAAAGGTATATGTGTATCATGTTAATAGTAGGATAGAGCCCTCATTAGACAACTGGTACGGTAGCTCTAGCTGTATTAAAGTTAGTGCATTGATCTTTAGTTAATAATCAATGCAGTTTTGAACCTTAAGATACTTTTTATCACACCATAGATAGTAGAGTAGAAGGACAGGAACTCCTTCTACTCTACTATATATGATCACGCTAATTAAGCTTGTGCTTTGCAGTATATACAGCACTGCATATACTGATATATATAATGGAATGACTTTATGATAGGTCTGTTCAAGGGCTTGTGTGCCTCAAGTGCTCTGAAGTCTCTCGTGTTTGAAGGTGTTCACCTACACCTGAAAGACTTAGCACAGGTAAAAGCAGTTAGCGTAGTAGATGATGTACATGTAGATGTGAAGGCAGCTTTGTATCTACAGTACCACAAATCTAAATTGTGCATTTTCTAGCTTAAACAGTGTGGGGGGCATATCCATTACATTTGATAGTATGCACAGTGTGTACAGCCACTACTGGCTACTACATGTTAGTATATATTAATTGCGTGTATCATGAAACTGAAATTACAATAACGTTGCTAAAATATTCTAGTCCTTGTCTTTATCTAGTATAGTCATGTGCTTTTACGTAGTTTAGCTTGGACAGTGTATACATGTAGTTTGCACGTATGGCCATCCCTTAACTGTCACATTGTGGAGTGAAAACATTTATTTCTGAGACTCTACATTGCAACTGGGTTTTTCATTATTGCCACATGTCTAGCTAGCCCTGGCATTATTTGTCTCGTGCCCAGCCCTACGTTATGCCCCTGTATATTCAAAGTTGCGGCAGCATTACATCAGTGGCCACAGTTCTGGACCGGCATCGAATATTTCATCACCAAACAGATATCACAGTTGCAGTAGGCCATAGTAGTGGTAGTCTCGTGCCCAGCCCCCACGTTAAAAAGTGGGACTGGCGCCCTGTGTATTGAAATTTGGGTTAGCCATCTGTCAGCAATCCCAGATCTGGACCGGCAGTGCGATTGGCTGATTGTAGTATTACATCACCAAGCGGATATCACAGTTGCAGCAGCCACTTCGCACCCACCTAACCGTGGTGAGTTCAGCGACATGAATGGCCTCGTTTCCAGGCTCCTCCCACGTGCACTCAGGAAAATAAACGGGAAAAGTTACTTCTCCCATTTATTTTTGCAAGAGCTGGTGGCTGGGAACAAGGCTACAACATAGATGCAACTGTGATATCCACTTCGCATTGCCGGTCCAGTTCTGGGACTGCTGACGTATTTTTAAACCAACTTTGATTATACAGTGTGCCACACCCACCTTTCTAACATGTGGCTGGGCATGAGACTATGGTAGTATTGGGCGGTGATGCCTGATTCACTGTTGAGGGTACTCATTTTGGGTACCAACCCCACTGGAACCACTCGATCATATACTTAAATAGCGCTTGTAGTCCGCACCATATTAAAATTGAATTATGTTTACCAGGAAGTATTCCTGGTGTGGCCATCTTCCTACCTCCATGTTTAGGGATTGCTGAAAACTACATCCTTGGTGCATCTTTCACTGAAGGGATCTGAGATCGGGAACAAGGCTGCTGAAGGTGAGCTCTATTAGTTGGCAGAACATGAAGTGTTGCTCAAACAAACCAAACTACTATATTTCTCTTAATCACAAGTGTTGTAGATTACTGAAGTGTGGCTGATGATAGCTTACATTGTAATACCGAGTTACTTAATCCAATGCATGTACATGCATTACAATCGAGCGCTCTAATTCCCACCTCCTTATCGGGATTGGAAGTGGTGTCAACGCCGGTATCGAGACTGGCCCCTCCCCCCGTTCCGTCCCAGCCCCGGAGGAGATGCTTTCTAAGCTTTGGAACTACTCCTGGGTTGCACAATGGGAAAGACATAAAGATCGCCTACTGGATTCAATGAAGAAGAGGCTTGGAGGTACATATATTCTAGTTAGACCATATAGCTAGGATAAATATATGATAGTACAACAGCACGCACATTAAACTTGTAGTTTTGGTCTTGACAGTCACTTTTGTGTTTTCTCAACTTCACTGTACTCTGTGATTGCCATAGCACTGGTCTTACATGTGAGCGGTCTTTCTTTGAATTGAAATGTATACTTACAAGGCAGCTCTATGCCCCCACCAACAGCCCATATGCCTTCTGAAGCAGACCTAGGTGGACCCGTTGTCATTGTCACTATTCACGCTTAACTAGTTACACATGCACTGTTTATGCATCCCAGTTTACTTAGTTGTCTGATGGGTACTACTATTCAAGAAGTGGATAGCAACTGGGTTCATGGGTACTTATATTCATAGGGTATTTGTATTTGATGGGTACTTATACTCCAGAGTTTATGGTATGGCCCTAAAACAGGATCTTTACGGCTGCCTACAGACACCATGTACATATGTATAAACATGAACAAAGGTAATGCTACGTAATCCTATCTCAATGCCACAAATTAAAGTACTTTACATTCCCATCAATTGTTCTGTCAACAATTATCTCTTTTGACAGTCCCAGGCAGGAAGCTGTGTTGATTTCATCTAAGCATGCCTAAATTAAAATAACAAATAACATACTAACTGATGGACAAACTATCATACATCTACCCCAGTTTTATTAACTTACAGTAACAAAAGGTACTCTGAAATTGGGTCTTTGGGCTGGATTGCAGATACTGTATGCTTGTTGTATTGCAAATGACTGTTCAAACACTTCTTCAAAGAAGGCTTCTATTTCTGTTGGCTGCAGAACTAACAGGAAAACAAGAATTACCAATAATTTAAAAGTAGCCAATAAAACTTTAAGATACAATACCTGCATGGATATTCAGTTTGTGGAATGTAGTCTTCACAGTAGCACTAAAGATGATGTATAGTAAGTGAGCTGTACCCTAAAGCGAAAATGAACATGATGTTACATACAAATGTTTATATAAAGCTTGTTCATATACCTCAGCGGAATCTTCAATAGCACAGAAAGCATCATCGAGACTTTCTCCATCATACAGCTCAACACTCAGCATAGAAAATATTGGGTCTCCCTTTAGCTCTCTCAGTGACTGATTTAACACAGTATAGAAATGTCCACACCCTGAATTATCTGGAAGTTGCACTATTTCATTCAGCATTCTTTCTGTAATCCTTTTTCCAGAACTCAAGTTATACACTGTGTCCATGCATACAGCAAGTTTAGAGTCTGCAATGGACTCTGCAGGTAGATCTACAAAACAAAAATATAGGCAATGAGTGTATTGGAAAGTATACATTTAACTTGAAGATGATATGCACTGAGCTGTAGCCTTCAATGAGCTGTTATGTGAGTGGGAGGAGAGAAGCACCCTGGTCTCCACTACTCACACATGCACAGTAACTAACAGAAAGCAAAAGGTTTCCGTAAATGAACAGCACAGTGATTTGTAGCTACTCTGTAATGCATTGGGCTGTGATGTGTAGGTAGTCTGTGAACCCATTGCGATGTAAATTATAGCTTGTTTCCCTTGTTTTTGTGAAAGTGCATCCCTACATGAATGGTTTTTGTACTTTTTGGTGATGCTTTTTCTATAACTTGTTTTGGGTGTTTTTTTAGGGGAAGTGGATGTTCTAGCTACAAGGACATAGCTGTTTTTCAACAGCACCTTTGGCCAGAAGCTATTCAAACTTGTGCCAACCAAATATAATCAGCCATGTGAGTAAGTGTATTCATGTGAGTAAGTGTAGTAGACATGTACATAAGTGAGCATATTAACGATAGAATTATTTTTCTTCTGAAGCAATACACTGCCAAGTGTAAACTATATTCATGGAAGAGGTGTTACAGAGGGACCAGACCTATATACATGAATATTTCTTTGGAGTTGGCTATAAAATTTATAAGAAGCTACATATACATGTTTTAATGAGATTTATGAGAATTCTAACACCACCCATGAACGCCTTGGACTGGAGAGCTGACAAATTGGCATTTTTTATTCCCCTTTTCTCTTCCGAGCTTCATTTTGGATACTCACTATGGCTATGCTTAGGCTATGCTATCTCCTTAGCCAACTACGTGCAGGACATGAGTGATTTTTGAGATTCCAGCCTTGAACTGAATCCATTAATGTTAATTTAAGCCACAGCCACTTGGTTCTGGGGATAAGATAATGAGCTTGCATATATTAATGCATGGCTATACATCGAGAGAGCCACCTGAAGAGAAGGGGGGGACTTTGCCCAGCCCAGTACTTGTGGTACATGTTCACCACATCCAGATATTGTAGCTTTTCCCACTGAGGAATTACAGTGTGTATGAGCTGTCTACTAAACATTGGTGTAAAGGAAGGCCTGCTATAGGCTCAAGATTGCAGTATCTTTGTTATGTGCGTGCAAACTGACATGTGGATGTACACGGACATACGCATTCAAACATACCAAGCACAATTCACCACACAATACATTAGTGATGATATGCATGTGTTAGAACGGTTGAAACGTACTTCTTGCAACGCTGTCCATCCCATTAAGTTGCTTGAATTGATAAAGTACATTGCTGAAGATACCCAAAAGATTCTGAGGGAGATTCAGCGGCAAGTACCACAGTGTGACTGCTTAACAAAACACATCTACTAGGTTAGTAGCCTTGTCCCCAGGCTCTAGCTCTCAAGTGATAAAAGCTGAGTGAATGCCTGGGAATGAGGCTACTAAGTTAGCAAATGCATGCATAATTGCAGTAGTAAATCTAATGCTTAGCTCAACAATCTATAAACCAAAATTATACACTGGAGTATATATGACAATATGGCTAGAGGCCAAACAACTCAATGTGCAAGGAAATGAAACGTATCAAGGGTAAACCAATGTTGACATCACCATGAAACATTAACATTATTACAGTACGCAACAACCCAGTGAGATTTAGTATCAAAATTATGTTATTTTGTGAACCATGGCTGAAAACTTATGTAAGGCATTTCCACCTCAGATTCTCTGTGGAGATATGAAAAACAGGTTAATCCTTCCAGTGGCCTAGTGGTGAAGGCCCGGAAAGCTGAGAGCTGGGTTAGATTCTCTTGAGTACGTAAATGTACTTCCTGTTTAACCCCCCTTTCTTTCTTTAGTTGGTCTTTTGCTTCTTTTGGGTTGTGTTTCTGTTAGTTTTCACTATGTATTCCAGAAAGATTGGGCAAGACTGGCTATATACCCTTAGGCTGTACTCAACAACAGGACAGAAGTGATTCAGGCTTGCTAAAGAGCCTTTGCATCTGGCAGCATGGTTAAGCATTCTTAGACCGGCTCATCCTGTATACATCCGCACCTACACCACAGCTCAGCTACAAGTGTGTTATAAAGTGCAACTATCTGGACATAAATCTCCTCCTACTTGACTTTGGCATTACGGTTTAATACATATGTGTAATTTTCTGAAAACAGAGCTTTAGCCACACGAAGGTTAAGATCTCTTTGTCTGCTGGCCAATTTACTTCACATTTGGCACTGCGGTTTGCTCTCAATAAACGTAATATTAATAATGTACTTGAAAAACAGACAACCATCCTGACACTAGTAGCTACACTACAGATGAAAGGCTCATTACTGATCATGAGCAGGGCAAGCTTTCTGGTTTCTACTCTACACAGTCTCTTGCAAGCTTTTGCAAACCTCTATCCCGACACGGAAGCTAGTCTCGCGAGCCAGACTGTACGGGACTGCTAGCTATACCCTGGCTGACCAAATTACAGTACAGAACGGGGACATATTAGCGAGTACAAACTTACATGGCTTGAAATAGCTTTAATCTCCTGTTGTATGAGTGGCCTGACTCGTACAGCAACTCTTCTCCCTCCCTAACGAAGATTCCCGACGGTTCAGCGCACAAACGCAATCGTGTGAATGAATGGGGGTGGGGCTATCTAGACCTGTACGCATACGTATACATAGATATTATCTACTAGGGGAATGCATAGCATTGTGTGTCAAGCGTGAGCGAGTTCATCATGCCATAGATTATCTATGATTATACATAGCTGACTTGGATATGCAGGGCTGGTAATGCACCATATATTACAAAATTAATCACGGATAATAGAGCATGATGTAATTTTACATGCAGCGGTATATTACAGTGGTCACAATCATCATTATAATATGGAAGGATATAGTTGAGAAAAACTCAAATGTTGGTTTGGTTTGTACTTAATGCCTGTGAATGCCGGCTGTAGGTCAAAGTAAACGGAGGGGCAGATAGGAGGGAAGTTTCGGTGACGTCTTCATCTTGCATGTTCAATCTCAACAAGTTAAGATTTGTGCCAAAAACATTGAGTGTTAGGAAATCGGTACCAGCAAGAAAGGTGAGCCTAGCACTCCACTGTTTCTTGCAGTGTTTCAGTGCTTGAAGAGCATCGCACTTTGCACATATACCCAGCTGTTCAGTTGTGGGGGTGATTTGAGACTTGCAGACTGACAAGGCAAGCTAAGTACGTGTCTAGTGACACAACAGCTGCAACCTCAACACGAGTTAGCGGCCACCAAATTATGCGAGCCACGGTCACAGATGCTGAAGGACGTGTACGCTGCTGTTGTGAATGATAAGTCATTGAAGGCAGTTCAGAAGCTCCCGATAAACACCACTGCAGAGAGGGGCTACTCTGAAGAGGAGACATGCCACCTTCTCCTCCAGCTACCAATGTTCGTGGCATCGCGGACTTCATCATCCTTTGCCCTTGCGCAGCTGCCCTGCGTTCTCGCCTGCGTACACGTCAGCTTGGTCTCCGCCTTCGCCGTGCCAGGCTCGCTCGTTCTGTAGCCTTCTCTCTATCTCCACAGGGGTTTCGGCCGCTCTCCTTTCTCTGTAGCGCTGTCTGCGCCGTTCCAATGTCCGCTGTCTACAGAAGTCACTCATTTCCCTCTCCAGAGTGCACGCACGTGTTGTAGAGGCCGAGGATAGTTGCCGCTGAAACAGTTGTTGAAATAGGCATATATATAGACCATGCACGGACGTGCACGCACGCACAGGTCTTCAGTACTAAGGGGGGGTGGGGGGGCTATATAATAATAGGAAAACAATACAACAAATAAAATAACAATAATAATTATAAAAAATAACACAACAGTTCAACATGTGATGACAGCTTCATCATGTGTACATGTAAATAGTCACGAAGAGAGGTCTCATCCACGAATCGTGACTTCCTGCTTCTAAATCAATCTTTATGCTGTTGTCCATGGTATCTGCATTTGAAATCACCACTGATGCACTCTCTGGTAGAGCTTGTAAATTTTCATTTGGGTGCTCAGATACTGTCGAGCTCCAGCCACTGCTTGCGATGTGTGTGAGCTCGCTACCTGCACGGCAGTATAAACATTATACAATAATAGAGCCAGTAACGCCTCGGTACGAATCTGACTAGTACACTCCAGTACAAACGCATAGCCTATTAGTAGAATCTGAATGCCAGAGCTCAGTATGTACCGGTATGTATATAACAACTTACAATTGCATACGCATTAATGTATTAGCAGGATGATTATTGTTTTTGAAAGCACTGACAGGCTCATGCAGTAGCACTGTGACTTAGTCTCTTCTTGTACAGCCTGGTATTTTTCTGCTGTAACTTTGACCTTCTGGCTTCCTACCCTGGGAGGTGAAACAATGCATGAAGCCGGTGATGTAACGAAGAATAACATGAACACTTGGCCACCATTGTCTCTACCAAGTGAATCGGATCAGCTCTAGACTCTACTGCGAGCTCTATATGTATGCCACATACCATAGTGACCTAATGCACTAGCTGTCACCATAGTCACTGTTGATTCCAGAGACATTTATGCTTACACAATGAGGTACATAAGCGGTAAATCCTTATTGGTCCCTCTAACGATCTGTACATGATTGTAGCCATTCGTACCTTTCATTCTCCTTGAAATATTTTCAGAAATGTGTGGCCTAACCAGCAATAGAATTTGTGATAGAGCCTACTTTTCAAACCATGAACAAAACAACTACTGAACCAAGGAAACAAAACCTTCAACCACTGCTCAAACTACACAGATTTATTACTATTACTTTATCTAATTAGTGAAAAGGTACTTAAAATTTTTGTATGTATTTTTATCTTTCCTTTAAGTTTAAAGCTGTATGTGCAGCAGTATTTTCAAAGGAAACACTGATGAACATGAACTTACACTGAAAATAATGACAGTCTCGCGTCTTCAAGACGACAAAGACTAGTTATCTAGTTTTGATTCTCCCCCCCCCCCCCACACACACTATTTAAAAGTTAGGTATGCATTACATTAAAGTGTGCTAGAAACAGGACATGTAGCTAGCAATTGCATTAATTACTGCCTATCTGTGCTGGTAGGGAAAATGGAGAAAAGGTGATAATGAGTGACAAAGCGGTGAGGTGGTGGGAAGGTGATAAAGGAGAAGAGTCTGATAAGGATACTGGAGATTAGTATTGGCAGTGAAGATAAACATGGAGAGTGTTACAATCTATGTTCAGAAATCAAGGAATTGGTATAGATAGTTGAAATGAGGTGATTGAAAAGGCTAATAAAGATTTTCATGAAAACAGGGAAGAGTTTTTGGGTATTTGTTGGCAGGATCTTCAAAGGGTAGTCGTAAGGGTATATTGCTTCTTTGAGGAGTACTCCAGGTTCACATGTAACCAGCATTAAGGGAAATTTGGAAGTATTATGTGAGCATTATGAAAGGCTGGGTACAGCATCCGTAGATGATCAGTTTGATGGTAACTGGAAAGAGCATGTAGAGCAGAAAGTGACAGAGTATAGGGAAATGTCTAGATTACGGAAGGTTAAGGTTTTGGACAGCTAGGGGAATTATTTTGCAGAATTTTAACTAAAGCCCCAAAGAACTAGAAATCTCTAGCAGAGACATACCGATTGCCAATACGAACACGTGACCAGAGTCCGTATATGCCCGGCCCCCATTGTATTCTAGTTGTGACCGTTTTAAAAAGGCAGTTGTTAAATATGAAAGAACTGGAGATGCAGCGTATGGAACCGCTTTGGCGACTATCAGGTACACACCCGGACTTTTTTTTTAGATTTCAATGTTACTGTCGTGTTTAGCAATCACTTAACCCTGTAATTTGCGAGATAGCCCGATTTTTGAGCGGACAGACAACAAACAGACGGACAGACAGAACCAATTGCTTAACCCCGCCGCCGCCTACGCGCCGCGGGGTAATAATAATACAGGAGGTAATGATGGACTAGTTGGGGAGCTTTTTAGGTACGGTGGCAAAGGAGTAGTTACAAGTTGTTTGTTGAAAGTCTTATATGAAGTAGTTTGGACATAGGAGAGTGTTCCAAAACAACAAGGACAAGTGTTAACTTTTAGCTTGTATAAGAAAGGTGTTACTGAGGACCTGGGTATTTACAGAGGCATTACATTATTGAATGTGGGAGGAAAATTGTTCTAAACAATCGCCTAGTAATCACATTAGAATGAGAAAGAGCTCTTCATGATGATTTAGAGAAAAAACGAGTCGTGCTGATAGCATCTTTGCTCTCAATAAAATCATACCAGGTAGAATGAGGAACACTTATGCTTCTTTCTTAGATGTTCAGAAGTATTTAACACAGTTTGACATAATGGCTTATAGTTTAAGGAAATTGGTGTTAGGGGCAGGATGAGGTGAGTTATTAAGGATATCACACAGAGTGCTGTTTTACTGGAGGCAGAAATATCTGATATAGGTCAGGGGGTGGCACAGGGTTGTAGTATGTCGCCTATCCTTTTATCTAACTTTATTAATCAGTTGTTAGGTGAGTTTGAGAAGGCTGTGATTGGCATTAATATTAAGAAGGAGTTCAGGTTGGGGGCCTAATGTTTGCCAAAAGATTTTGTAGGTTCAACTACTAACGCTGAAGACTTACAAATACAAACATTGATTAATGTATTACAGGGGTTTTGTAAAAATGGAGTTTGAAATCTAACATACACAACAGTGCTGTTATGGTAATTTCTAAAGAGGTTGATACAGGTGCGTGTACAAGGAAGTGGGGAGATAAAAACATTCCAGAGGTTGTAAGTTACTGTTACTTGGCCACTGATTTTGCAAATAATGGTTCATGGATAGTCATGTACAGAAGGTAATAAACAGTGGAAAAAAATTACATAGCTTTTTAGTAACAGTAAAAATATCAGTACAGTTACAAGAAGGACACCTATTGTTAGTTCAGTACTTTACCCTGCTTTAGAATATGGTAGTGAAGTGTGGGCTTGTAATACGGCAGACAGCTTCCTTGGAATTTTTTCAGCTAGGAGCAGCTAAAAATATATTTGGCTGCTCTTCTAAAACGTGTAATGAAGCAGTAAGGGGGAGGGGTATTGGGTTAGAATCTTTTGAAAGGCAGGAGGCATAGGTGCAAACTTAAGTGGTGTTATAAAGTCAGTAATTTGCATGATGAGAGATATCCTAGCTTACTAGACAGTGAGTGGTAAGTGAAATCGTGCACAGGTAGGCAGAGGGAGACCTGGAGGAAAGTCGGCAGTACATTGTTGCTGCAGTCATTAAATGTAGAGAGTCAGGATATAATTATTTGCTGAAGTTTACAAAATTTTGGAAATGAACATAGTTTTCTAAGCTTCCATTCAACAAATCGTCTACGAAAATATTTCTAATGGTATCTTACATAGGACACTCCCAGAGCACATGTACTAACTCTCACATTGCGTCCCACACAACTTACACTGCCTATCATAATTTTTACCCCATGTCTTCCTAACTCTTTATTCAGACGGTTAGTACTTGAACCTAAACTTAAACATCAATCGTATTCCTGGATCCCCAACCCCTGCAAGTAATTCTTACATTCTATTTCTTTACAAAAAGACTTATACAGCTTCAGCCATCATTTATACTCTCTATATCTCAACACTTCATCTACTCTCTCTAGGAACAAATTTATATTTAAGAGAACAGGCTTTGTTCTAGGGTGTGAGAATTGCTTTTAAGGGTGTATTAAGACTAGTTAAGAGTTTTGCATTATTGATCTGGGATACTAGGAAGAATAAATTATATGGTGATCAAGATAATGAAACCTCTGTTTGTTCTTGCTCGGACTGGAGATCTTACAACTGTGTATGTGGGTTGGTGCTCAATGGCATACGCGCTACGACAGCGACACGAGTATAATATTACTACCTATCTGTATTATACATGTATCAATTTCAGTTGATGTGCCATTCTTGTGAATGTACAAACCTGTGAAACAGTGTATCCCTTAATTGCGGACAGTACTGAAGGAAACAGAGCTACTCTTTCGAGTAGAGCTGGCTTTACTGCGCAGTGACTTTGCTCGGGTACTGTGTCACACCTGAAAGAAGAGAGAGCAGGAATATTAAGGTAATAACTACACGGACAAACCTGTAAGATCTTACGATAAAGGAGCAGGCACACATAAAAGGCACTGCTCTTGTTGTCTAGATGTTTTCACTCAAGAGTTCTACAATAATCTTGTTTATGGCTAGGAATGATGATGACTCCTAGTACTTTCTATGTAAGGTGCATAGGTATATGTAGGTGGTACCACACCATTGAATACATTAATTACAACTGCTTGCTAACCCTTAGTCATCAAAGTTTATAGGGGTGAGGATGTTACAAGACTAGATTGCACCATTGCATATCTTCAGTTTGAACACATACAATACCTACCTTTTCACTTCTTAGAACATGAAACAGGAAAATGAAAACACCCTATAGAGAATGGATAAGAAATAAATATGACTAATCTATGTAGATTGCTGTTCAGAACAAGAGTAATGCAATAACATACGTACCTACTAGTGTAATACCTACATGTACATATATGTGTATGTACGTAGCTAGTGTGGGATAATTATCACATAAATTTTAGTTCAAAATTGATTACCATGTCGATGCATGAATTGGTGATAGTGTACACAACATACAGTAGTAATTACACTGTACATGTACAATGATGAGGTGTATGCAACTAGTATGAGAACACATTCTTAGGATATTAATAAATAATATCTACATGTTTTAAAGCCACTAATGTACTTGCATTATAACAGACAACTAAGGTAACCACTTGATTATCATGACATGTGTTAAAACAAATAGCCTTAGTTTCAGTAGAAGGCTCCTGAAGTGAATTGAGAACAGTAAAGAGCCATGCAAAGGCAGTGAGGTTTCTGTTGACAGTAAATAGCCTAAAAACCCAGGTCAGTCCTAGTATGGGAAGGAGGATCACTGATGCACACAATGAAGTTCTGAGAAAGAGAAGCAGCATACATAACAGTCTGCAAGCACAGCAGTGAGTGAGGCTGGATGCACACTTCCAATTAATCCTAGCTGGCATGGATAGACTACAACAACTATGTCATCTTTACCAGTGAGATAGAGATGATGTTCCCACTAGCAGGATAAAGATGCATATTATAATCTCCTCACGCGGTCAGCAGTTTAGCTCAGTCTGCTTCATTTGGAGGTATGAACTATTTGACTAGTACATATGTATGTGCTAGAAATTTCACAAAGCACTAAATACATACACGCAAGTACAAAGCATGAGCACCTAGTAGAGCCTGATGGTATCTTAAACTCACACAAACAGTTCCCTTTTCTCTTTGAATTTGGAGGTTGTATTCTAATTGGCTGCTTTTGACTTGGTACTTTTGTACACTTTTATCATAGCCATTGTCATAAAGAATACATTTACCTATGAGGGCATTAATGTAAGAAAGTAATGGTGCCATATAAAATGTTGTAGTCTTGTAAAAATCGCAGTAGCAAACTTTAACAAGTTTAATAAAATGCATATTTGATTCTTAGAAGTGACCATGAATTAAAACAACAGTTGCAAAGCTAACTTAAAGCAATGATGACTAACATAGGTCCAACGAAAGCCCAGATAACTCCATTGTCAGTGGACAGCCAGTAACTGCAAGAACAATATTTAAATAAAACACTACTAAGAACTCTCTAGTGCATTGATAATCAACAATTGAGGAACTTCATTAATTTAGCCCAATGACCATGTCAGTGTTCTAGCCATGACTGTTAATACAGTAACCAGACAGTATGCTTTTGGAATGGCACATTATAAAAGAGGTTGTACACACTGTGGGATGCGACGCACTCAACTACAGTGACATGGATGATCCATAACTATAGACAGATTCAACTAGCCCTTGTGTTCATGCTGGTTATACTTACTAAATAAGAGCTCCCTCATCGTTCCTCACTCCATAGTCATCATGTCTTGATGCCACTCCAATCACCACAGGAAAAATGGGCAGACCTGCCGACAAGAGTATACGTACTGAATAGTCATCTAATGCCTGTATTACAAATCAAGAGTTTGAACACTACATGTACGTAGCTTACCCTATCCAAGGAGTAAGAAGAACCACCATTTCTTGGACAGCCTGATGAAAACTACTACCAGCATCAGGTAGAGCATGATGCCCTCACACAACATCCAACAGAAGGCAGCCAGGAAGAAGTAGTGCAGGAGAACAGTTACAAAGACACACCCACCCTGTAAGGAGCAGAATAATGTACAAATGAGATACATACATACGTACGTGTAAGTAAGAATGTGTACCATAATCAGTGAGTGGACACTGTCTGTGTCTGAATACGTGCATAATTGTGTTTATATATGTATATTACCAAAATTAAATTACGTAGACCATACATTATGCTCACATAAATTTTATTACTATCCCTCATACTTGATCACAACAGAAGAGTATTGCTTAATGTAAAAGAAACTGAACTGTATACAGGTAGTGTGAGAGCAAACCATTAGCAGAGACAAGAAACAGGACAGACTGTGGGTCTCAAGCAGCGGGAGGTTTGGTAGTCCGGCCTCACATTTCTCACTCTTAATCGCTTGAGTTATAATATACTATACGGCCTCAGTGATCTCTGCTTCTGTTGATCCTCTCACAGATACGTACGTAGTTACCAACCTGGCTTCTTCTACATATATGCTGCATGACATCCTCACATGCCCTTGTAGTAAAGATAGGTTTCACCTCAAGCTAGCTGAGATTAAATTCTCGATCTTGCAAAGTTTCTGGATGATCACAACCCTATCACACAAACACATATCTTTGCAAGATTTTAAAATTAGGGTAAAATCCAAGTTATGTACGTACCTAGCCCTGATTGCATGATATATCCGTGGCATGCATAGCAATTAAGGTTTAAACTGAAGGTTTAGCATTTTAATAATTCTTAAAGATAGGCTAGGTGTCATACAGAAGCCATAGACATTGTAAAACATTGTACGTAGCAGATTCTATACTTCATTTGAGAACCTAGCAACGTATGGGGTAGAGGAATTAAAGCTAAAACCTACAACTCTTGTGACATGCATGCTTTACCAACCATGCAGCATCTAGCATATAACACACACACACACACGCATGTATTTACGAACCACTGAATGCCTGGCTGTCTGTATACCAATCACAAAAACGAGGTGCCCCACAAACAGAGATGGCCAAATTTAGATGAATAAAGTAGTGAACTAATTGGAACAGTTTCTTGCTGTAGAATAAGAGAAAATAGATGTGGTTACTACTGAGAATGCAATCACAAAAGAGTGCAAATCATGCAACTACACTCTCAAGTGAAAGGATTACGGGTAGAGAGAAAAGCCAGTGAGCAAACATAGAGGTGCATAGAAACGTGTATGCTTATTACTAGTATACACTCCCAGTGGAATACAAACCGTGTACATATCACACCTATGTTATACACATGTAGATTATTTCTCTCTGCATATGTACATGCAGATCCTGATTATGGATGTGTGGTTGCAACTACTAGTAAAAGAAGTAGCCATTACTCTTCACGTAATAGACGAAGGCAGTATGTATAATATTTGCAAGTACCCACAACACTTGAACTTTCCAAGTAATATCTTAAAAGAAATGTAGCTCAGAGGAGATACTACACGCCCCACGACAATACAAAACAGGGAGTATTAATACTAACGAGTGTAGTGACAATAGTGTAAATGGTGTTTACCCAAGAAAGAGGAAGAACACAATGGCAATGACCAGGCATGCCATGGAAATAGCACAACCAATATAGGAGACGATCATTAAGGCCTGTAGTTCTGCACCTCCCTATATAGCAACCAAAACAGAATACAAAACATTGTGTAACAGGAATAGTGAAGTTTTGCAGCACAAAGAAACATATTTTAGGTACACATGCTAGTAGTCTGTATGCTTGCATTGGTTCTGCAGGCTGTGTTACAGTATATTATATGATAGCAAGCATGGTCTAAACAATATATGTAGAGAAACCGGTTAATATGCACATTATTGTTACAGTAGTGCCCAGTATATGTTTGCATAAATCATCTACCTTAATAGAGGAGTCTCACAAGTACAGTCTGATAAGGTCGAATGGGCTACATGTAGTGTAAACCTGTGGACTTAATGCTACTACTGCTATCCATACATCTCCGAGTGTTCCAGACACATCCACCAGCACTGCAAAACTTGAGAGATGGCTGCTCTGGCACTCCACTGTCATCACACCACCGCGTAAGGTAGCACTGACTGTCTCTACCCCATCTGATGACCAACTGCCACTATCAATCCTGTAGTTTGTTCTATGTTTATTATTTGGGAGGGGGATTAACCAGAACCACTCCATAACTTTTTTTTAAACATCAAAAACTATATCACACACGCACATGTTGGTCTAAAAGTACATGTAGTTACGCAACAATTATTGCAAACTCGAGCTTAAACATGAACCTCTGCATGGAAGCATGGCTAAAAAATCCATATGACAAAGTATACTATCAAAAAAGTGTATACTGGAGAAAGAATGCACATAATTATTGAAACACAACGTATCTGCAAAAACAGCCTTTACTTATTGTGCTCTATTGTGGGACCCAAATAAAAGTCCTGTAAAAATACAGTAAACATGTACTTTGGCATGCATACGCAAGTAACTAACAATAGAAGATTTCATTAAAGCGACTTACGGATCAGAAAATTCCCAAAAAGCACATCTGTAGTCACTTCCCTATATACATGTACGTACATACAAAATCATTAGCATGAAAATACAGTTTTACAGTCTATACCATAGATTTATGCACCAAGTGAACTGCTTAAGTAAAGTGGAAACAGCTACCACCCTTTAAAGAGGACTGTTACAGTACAGCAATGCAATCCCTGGCACATTAATACGCACCCTTCTTAATACTCGCTAGAAAACTATTAGTAAAGTAGTATTTCTAGTAGCTCTTGTAAGTAGGATGTACGTACCATATATGCTGTCGTGATCTACCTTCATTCAAGATTACACATGCTAACAAAACAGCTATTTCCACAGTAACATAAAGCTGACCAACATCATAAAACATTACAAGTATTATTGGTATGTTTGGTATATTAATTACAGTATGTGTTAAAAACAAACCTCATCGAAAGTGAAGGATACATCTACTGGGTCTTCCTGAAGTGCACGAGACTGCTGCACTCGAAATTCTCGTGACAACACTGTTGTGGAAATTACCATGGAGGCAACAGCAGTGGAAGCACTACAGAGAGAGATAAACCTTTGTGGTAATGGCTTCCTGGAATGTTACAACTCCTGTACATGTTTATGGTACAGGTATAATGACACACAGATATGGACATCGCATCGATCTTTGCAGTGAACACCTACCAACCAGAACCAGAACCACTCCATAACTTGTTTTAAACATCAAAAACTATATCACACACGCACATGTTGGTCTGAAAGTATATGTAGCTACGCAACAATTATTGCAAACTTGAGCTTAAACATGAACCTCTGCATGGAAGCATGGCTATAAAAATCAATATGACAAAGTATACTATCAAAAAATTGTATACTGGAGAAAGAATGTACATAATTATTGAAATACGACGTATCTGCAAAAACAGCCTTTACTTATTGTGCTCTATTGTTGGACCCAAATAAGAGTCCTGTAACAATACCGTGAACATGTACTTTGGCATGCATACGCAAGTAACTGACAATAGAAGATTTCATTAGCATGAAAATACAGCTTTACAGTCTTTACCACATATTCATGCACCAAGTGATCTGCTTTAGTAAAGCGGGAACAGCTACTACCCTTTAAAGAGGACTGTACAGCAATGCAATCCCTGGCACATTAATATGCACCCTTCTTAATACACTAGAATACTGTTGGTAAAGTAGTACTTCATAGTAGCTCTTGCCAGTAGGATGTACATACACGCTGTTGTGATCTACCTTCATTCAAGATTAGACATGCTAACAAAACAGCTATTTCCAGAGTAAGATAAAGCTGACCAACATCATAACTATTATTGGTATTATTCGGTTAAAAACAAACCTCATCAAAGTGAAGGATACTTCTACTGGGTCATCCTGAAGTGCACGAGACTGCTGCACTCGAAATTCTCGTGACGACACTGTTGTGGAAATTACCATGGAGGCAACAGCAGTGGAAGCACTACACAGAGAGATAAACGTTTGTGGTAATGGCTTCCTGGAATGTTACAACTCCTGTACATGTTTATGGCACAGGTATAAGGATACACAGATATGGACATCGCATCGATCTTTGCAGTGAACACCTACCAATACCCAGATTTGTCTAGCTAGGTTCTGACCCTCCATGTGCTATAACACACAGAAAGCAAGGCGGATATCATTGGTGTCACCTAAAGAGGGGTTATATTAATTACACTGCAATGCAAGGATATGAATATGCTGTTCTTCCTTATCCAATTGGAAGAATGGGGTGGGCCAGGGTTGAATGGCACACTGTGTACAGACACATACACACATACCCTGTTGGCAACACAACTTCCATATTCCGGAATAAAACATTTTGTTACTGGTACTGTATTCCCTGTAGAGTATAAGAAAAGCTAGCCTAGATGGATGGCATGTATAAAGAAAGTGGACGTACATGCACATGTATATTTATATACTGCCAGGTGTAAAGATTTAAGCCAAAATGGGTGTGTGTATAAAATTAACAGTGTAGTTCAGCATAAATGAGAGTCACTGGCCAAAAAATAAAATGTACGTACGCAAGGCATGTCAAACATGTGATGCATGAAGAATCAGACATGTTTATAACATTATATACTTTACAAATGGAGGCTTACTGCAGTTCGGCATGAATGAGAGTCACTGGCTGAAAAATAAAATGTGCGTACACAAGGCCTGTCAAACATGTCATGCATGAAGAATCAGACATGTCTATAACATTATACACTTTCCAAATGGAGGCTTACTACAGCACCTGGGTTAGTAGAGTTTGTTGAGTTTCTGCCATGTCAGTATAATGGATGGCACAAACTGCACAATGCTTAGCAGCTAATGTGATTTCGAAGCAGCATAGCCCTTTCACAAAGCAGCCATGGCTAATCCTTAATAAAAATATATGTTGTATATAGACGAGACCTCAAAAACCAAAAGTTTTATTGTATGCTGCCTTACAAAACTCTCTATGACAATATTATAGATAGAGACCAAACAACTGTCAATGTGCAAGGAAATGAAACGTATCAAGTGTAAACCAATGTTGACATCACCATGAAACATTAAAACTTTCAAAATGATGTTATAATAGTACGCAAAAAACTAGGGAGATTTAGTATCAAAATTATGTTATTTTGTGAACCATGGGTGAAAACTCATGTAAGGCTTTTCCACCTCAGATTCTCTGAGGAGACATGAAAAACAGGTTAATCCTTCCAGTGGCCTAGTGGTGAAGGCCCTGAAAGCTGAGAGCTGGGTTAGATTCTCTTGAGTACGTACATGTACTTCCTATTTCACCCCCCTTTAATTTTTTTCTTTTTGCTTCTTTTGGGTTCTGTTTCTGTTAGTTTTCACTACGTATTCTAGAAGGATTAGACAACACTGGCAATATACCCTTAGGCTGTACTCAACAACAGGACAGAAGTGATTCAGCTTCGCTAAAGAGCCTTTGTATATGGCAGCATGGTTAAGCATTCTTAGACCAGCTCATCCTGCATACATCCGCACCTACACGACAGCTCAGCTACAAGTGTGTTAGAAAGTACAACTATCCAGACAAAAATCTCCTCCTACTTGATGTTGGCATTACGGTTTCATACATATGTATAATATTCTGGAATCAGAGCTTTAGCCACACGAAGGTTGAGATCTCTTTGTCTGCTGGCCAATTTACTTCACATTTGGCACTGATGTTCGCTCTCAATAAACGTAATAGTTAATGTACTTGAAAAGCAGACAACCATCCTGACACTAGTAGCTACAGATGAAAGGCTCATTACTGATCATGAACAGGGCATGCTTTCTGGTTTCTACTCTACACAGTCTCTTGCACGCTTTTGCAAACCTCTGTACCGACACGGGAGCTAGTCTCGCGAGCCAGTCTGTACGGGAGCTAGCTACCATAGCTGACCAAATTACAGTACAGAACGGGTACATATTAGCGAGTATAAACTTACATGGCTTGAAATAGCTTTAATCTCCCGTTGTATGAGTGGCCTGACTCGTACAGCAACCTCTCCACCCCTCCCTGACGAAGATTCCCGACGGTTCAGCGCACAAACGCAATCAAATCATTGTGTGAATGAATGGGGGTGGGGCTGTCTAGACCTGTGCCTGTTTTAGCCTAATCACTTTTTTTTTCTAAAACAATACAATACAATACCATACAATACAATACCTGTACGCATACGCACAGCACGCAGAACTGTGTGGGCACACGTAGATATTATCTACTAGGTGAATGCAGAGCATTGTGGGGCGAGCGTGAGCGAGTTCATCATGTCATAGATTATCTATGATCATACATAGCTGACTTGAATATGCAGGGCTGGTACGTAATGCATTATTATATTATTACAAATGTAATCACAGATAGATCTATTATAGAGCATGATATAATTTTACATACAGCGGTATATTACAGTGGTCACAATCATCATTATAATATGAAAGGATATAGTTGAGAATGTTAGTCTGGTTTGTACTTAATGCCTGTGCATGCCAGTGACAATATTGAGGCTGTACGTCAAAGTAAACGGAGGGGCGGATAGGAGGGAAGTTTCGGTGATGTCTTCATCTTTCATGTGCAATGTCGACAAGTTAAGATTGGTGCCAAAGTGTTAGGAAATTGGTACCAGCATAGATAATAGCAAGAATGGTGAGCCTAGCACTCCAGTGTTTCTTGCAGTGTTTCAGTGCTTGAAGAGCATCGCACTTTGCCCACATACCCAGCTGTTCAGTTGTGGGGGTGATTTGAGACTTCCAGACTGACAAGGCACGCTAAGTACGTGTCTAGTGACAGAACAGCTGCAACCTCAACACCAAGTAGCGGCCACCAAATTATGCGAGCCGCAGTCACAGATGCTGAAGCACGTGTATGCTACTGTTGTGAATGATGATGACAAGTCGTTGAAGGCAGTTCAGAAGCTCCCAATAAACACCACTGCAGAGAGGGACTACTCTGCACAGGAGACATGCCAACTTCTCCTCCAGCTACCAATGTTCGTGGCATCGCGGGACTTCTTCATCCTTTGCCCTTGCGATGCTGCCCTGCGTTCTCGCCTGCGTACATGTAAGCCTGGTCTTCGCCTTCGCCGTGCTCACTCGTTCTGTAGCCTTCTCTCCATCTCCACAGGAGTTTCGGCCGCTCTCCTTTCTCTGTAGCGCTGTCTGCTCACTCATTCTCTCTCTCTCCAGAGCGCACGCACGTGTTGTAGAGGATAATTGTTAGTTAGTTAAATTTTCATTTTAAGCAGGAAGATGTCCCTTCAGCCAACAGATGGCTGGTCCTCCAGGGAGTCCTGTGACATGAATACACAACACACAGACAGCACACAGATAAAAAAGTTGCAAATAAATAAGTACAAAAACACCAGTTAGGAATAGCTATAGCCGGTCCAGGATTCGTGCCTTCAGTCTTCGACGAAACACCTCAGATCCAAGTTCTCTCACGCTGACAGGCAGCCTGTTCCAATCCCATGCTCCCCTAAATGTAATTGACCTTCTAAGGAACTCAGTGTTTACAGAAGGCAGAAACAAATTGCTACTGCCTCGTGCCCCAGAGCGCCCTACTTCACCAATTGTTCGGAATCTCTCCCTCAAACACCGTGGACCTTGTCCTCTTACACACCAATGTACCAGTCGCGACAACAGTTGTTGAAATAGGCCCCGCGCATGCACGCACAGGTCTACACTGAGGGGGGGGGGGGGGGGGAGCTCGCACGCACGCCCCAAAAGGAGTAATAAAAAAAAGAATATTACAAATAAATAATAAAAATAACACAACAGTTCAACATGTGAAGGGGGGGGGGGGGCTCACTCACGCTTGCCCCAAAAGGGTAAGTAATTGTAAAAGTACAACAAATAAAAATAATAATAAAAAATTACACAACAGTTCAACAAGTGACGACAGCTTCATCACATGTAAATAGTAATGAAGAGAAGTCTCATCCACTTGAATCTTGACTTCCTGCTTCCTGCGGTGATGTAACGAAGAATAACATAAACACTTGGCCATCATTGTCTCTACCAAGTGAATCGGATCAGCTCTAGACTCTACTGCAAGCTCTATATGTATGCCACACATCACAGTGAGCTAATGCACTAGCTGTCACCATTGTCACTGTTGTTTCAAGAGACATTTATGCTTGCTTAACACAAAGAGGTACACAAGCAGTAAATCCTTATTGGTCCCTCTCTCTATCTTTAATTTTCAAACCATAAACTAAACAATTGCTCAACCAAGTGAACAAAACTTTTAACCACTGCTAAAACTACACAGATGTATCACTATTATTTCATCCAATCAGTTGAAATGTACTTAAACATTTTTTGTATGTATTTTACCTTTCCTTTAAATCTGTGCAGCAGTTTTCTTAAAGAATAACACTGATGTACATGGACTTATTACTGAAAATAATGACAGTCTTGCGTCTTTCAGATGACAAAGACTAGTTATCTAGTTTTGATTCCCCCCCCCCCCCACACACACACTATTTAATAGTTAGGTATGCATTACATAAAAGTGTGCCAGAGACAGGACACATAGCTAGCAGTTGCATTAATTACTGCCTATCTGTGCTGGTAGGGAAAATGGAGAAAAGGTGATAATGCGTGACAAAGCGGTGAGGTGGTGTGATGGTGAGATTAAGATTATGATAAGGATACTGGAGAGTGGTATTGGCAGGGGAGATAAACGGGAGAGTGTTACAAACGTTGTTCGGAAATCAAGGAATTGGTATAGATAGTTGAAATGAGGTGATTGAAAGGGCTAATTAAGATTTTCATGCAAACAGAAAGGAGTTTTAGGGCATTTGTTGGCAGGATCTTCAAAAGGTAGTCATAAGGGTATATTGCTTCTTTGAGGAGTACTCCAGGTTCATGTGCAATCAGCACTAAGGGAAATTTGGAAGTATTATGTGAGCATTATGAAAGGCTGGGTACAGCATCCGTAGATGATCAGTTTGGTGGTAGCTCGAAAGAGCATGTAGAGCAGAAAGTGACAGAGTATAGGGAAATGTCTAGATTACGGAAGGTTAAGGTTTTGGACAGGGGAATTATTTTGCAGAAATTTAACTAAAACCTTAAAGAACTAGAGGTCTTTCGCAGAGACATACCGATTGCCAATACGAACACGTGACCAGAGTCCGTATATGCCCGTCCCCCATTGTATTCTAGTTGTGACCGTATTAAAAAGGCAGAATGTACCATTGTTAAATAAGAAAGAGCTGGAGATGCAGCGTATGGAACTGCTTTGGCGACTATCAGGTACACACCCGAACATTTTTTGGGGGATTTCAATGTTGATATTTTGTTCATCAATCGCTGAACCCTGCAAATCGCGAGATAGCCCGATTTTTGAGTCGACAGACAACGAACGAACGAACGGACGGACAGACAGAACCAATCGCTTAACCCTGCCGCCGCCTACGCGCCGCGGGGTAATAATAATACAGGAGGTAATGATGGGCTAGTTGTGGAGCTTTTTAGGTACGGTGGCAAAGGAGTAGCTACATGTAGTCTGTTGAAAGTCTTATATGAAGTAGTTTGGACAGAGGAGAGTGTTCCTAAACAACAAGGACAAGTGTTACTTTTTAGCTTGTATAAGAAAGGTGATACTGAAGACCTGGGTATTTACAGAGGCATTACATTATTAAATGTGTGAGGAAAACTGTTCTAAACAATCGCATAGTAATCACATTAGAATGAGAAAGAGCTCTTCATGAGGATTCAGAGAGAAAACGAGTCGTGTTGATAGAATCTTTGCTTTCAATAAAATCATACCAGGTAGAATGAGGAACACTTATGCTTCTTTCTTAGATGTTCAGAAGTATTTGACACAGTTTGACATGATGGCTTATAGTTTGGGTTATGGGAAATTGGTGCCAGGGGCAGGATGAGGCGAGTTATTAAGGATATCACACAGAGTGCTGTTTTACTGGAGGCAGAAATATCTGATATAGGTCAGGGGGCGGCACAGGGTTGTAGTATGTTGCCTATCCTCTTGTCTAACTTTATTAATCAGTTGTTAGATGAGGTTAAGAAGGCTGTGATTGGCATTAATATTAAGAAGGATGTTAAGGTTAGGGGTCTAATGTTTGCCGAAAGATTTTGTAGGTTTAACTACTAACATTGATTAATGCAGTACAGGGGTTTTGTAATAAATGAAGGTTGAAATCTGACATAAAAAACAGTGCTATTATGGTATTTACTAAAGAGGTTTATACAGGCACATGTACATGGAAGTGGGGAGATAAAAACATTCCAGAGGTTGTAAGTCACTGCTACTTGGGTGCTGAATTTGCAAATAATGGTTCATGGATAGTCATGTACAGAAGGTAATTAATAGTGGAAGAAAAATCTACATTTAGTAACAGTAATATCAGCACAGTTACAAGAAGAATACCCTATTGTTAGTTTCAGTAGCTTACCCTGCTTTAGAATATGGTAGTGAAGTGTGGGCTTGTAATACATGGCAGACAGTTTCCTTGGAATTTATTCAGCTAGGAGCAGCTAAAAATATATTTGGCTGCTCTTCTAAAACGTGTAGTGAAGCAGTAAGGGGGGAGGGGGTATGGGGTTACAATCTTTTGAAAGGCAGGAGGCATAGGTGCATGGTGTTATAAAGTCAGTAATTTGCATGATGAGAGATATCCTAGCTTACTAGACAGTGAGTGGTAAGTGAAATTGTGCAGAGGTAGGCAGAGAAAAGTAGGTGATAAATTGTTGCTCCAGTCATTAAATCTAGAGAGTCAGGATATATTTGCTGAAGATTTCAAACTATTGAAAGTAACAAAGTTTGCTAAGCTCCCGCCCAACAAATCGTCTAATTCTCTCACGAAAATATTTCTGATGGTATCTTACATAGGACACTCCTAGACCACATGTACTACACTCTCACATTGCACCCCACACAACTTACACTGCCTATCATAATTTTTACCCCTATATCTTCCTAACGTTTTATTCAGACGGTTAGTACTTGAACATAAACTTAAACATCAATCGTGTTCCTGGGTCCCCAACCCCTGCAAGTAATTCTTACATTCTATTTCTTTACAAACAGACTAGCTTGTACAGCCTCAGCCATCATTTATACTCTATGGTGATCAAGTTAATGAAAAATCTGTTTGTTCTTGCTCGGACTGGAGATCTTACAGCGTGGTATGTGGGTGCGTGCTCAATGGCATACGCGCTACGACAGCGACACGAGTATAACATTACTACCTATCTGCAATGTATCAGCTGCAGTTGATGTGCCATTCTTGTGAATGTACGAACCTGTGAAACAGTGTATCCCTTGCGGACAGTACTGAAGGAAACAGAGGTACTCTTTCGAGTAGACCTAAAGGTAGAGCTGGCTTTACTGCGCAGTGACTTTGCTCGGGTACTGTGCCACACCTGAGAGAAGAGAGAGCGGGAATATTAAGGTAATACCTGCACGGACAAACCTGTAATATCTTACGATAAAGGAGCAGGCACACATAAAAGGCACCGCTCCTGTTGTCTAGATGTTTTCACTCAAGAGTTCTACTATAATCGTGTTCATGGCTAGGAATGATGATGACTTCTTGTACTTTCTATGTAAGGTACATGTAGTGGTACCACATCATTGAACACATTAATTACAACTGCTTGCTAACCCTTAGTCATCAAAGTTTATAGGGGTGAGGATGTTACAAGACTAGATTGCACCATTGCATATCTTCAGTTTGAACACATACAAAACCTACCTTTTCACTTCTTAGAACATGAAACAGGAGAATGAAAACACCCTATAGAGAATGGATAAGAAATAAATATGACTAATCTATGTAGATTGCTGTTTAGTACAAGAGTAATGCAATAACATACGTACCTACTAGTGCAATACCTACATGTACATATATGTGTATGTATGTAGCTAGGTATGGGTTATCACATAAATTTTAGTTCAAAATTGATTACCATGTCGATGCATGAATTGGTAATAGTGTACACAACATACAGTAGTAATTACACTGTACATGTACAATGATGAGGTGTACGCAACTAGTACGAGAACACATTCCTAGGATATTAATAAAATAACATCTACATGTTTTAAAGCCACTAATGCACTTGCATTATAACAGACAACTAAGGTAACCACATGATCGTCATGACATGTGTTAAAACAAATAGCCTTAGTTAGTAGAAGGCACCTGAAGTGAATTGAGAACAGTAAAGAGCCATGCAAAGGCAGTGAGGTTTCTGTTGACAGTAAATAGCCTAAAAACCCAGGTCAGTCCCAGTATGGGAAGGAGGATCACTGATGCACACAACGAAGTTCTGAGAAAGAGAAGGAGTATACATAACAGTCTGCAAGCACAGCAGTGAGTGAGGCTGGATGCACACTTCCAATTAATCCTAGCTGGCATGGATAGACTACAACAAGTATGTCATCTTTAACAGTGAGTTAGAGATGATGTTCCCACTAGCAGGATAAAGATGCATATTATAATCTCCTCACGCGGTCAGCAGTTTCGCTCTGTCTGCTTCATTTGGAGGTATGTACTATTTGACTAGTATATATGTATGTGCTAGAAATTTCACAAAACACTCAATACGTACACGCATGTACAAAGCACGAGCACCTAGTAGAGCCTGATGGTATCTTAAACTCACACAAACAGTTCCCTTTTCTCTTTAAATTTGGAGGTTGTATTCTGATTGGCTGCTTTTGACTTGGTACTCTTGTACACTTTTAGCACAGCCACAGCCATAAAAAATACATTTACCTATGAGGGCATTAATGTAAGGAAGTAATGGTGTCACATAAAATGCTGTAGTCTTGTAAAAAATTGCAGTAGCAAATTTTAACAAGTTAAATACAATGCATTTTTGATTTTTAGATGTGACCATGAATTAAAACAACAGTTGCAAGGCTAACTTACAGCAATGATGGCTAACATAGGGCCTACAAAAGCCCAGATAACTCCATTGTCAGTGGACAGCCAGCAACTGCAAGAACAGTATATGTATAAGACATTACTAAGAACGCTCTAGTGCCTTGATAATCAACAATTGAGGAATTTCATTTATTTAGCCCAATAACAATGTCATGATTGTTAATACAGTAACCAGACAGTATGCTTTTGGAATGGCACATTATAAAAGAGGTTGTACACACTGTGGGTCGCGACGTATTCAACTACAGTGACATGGATGATCTATAGCCATGGACAGATTCAACTAACTCATGTGTTAATACTGGTTATACTTACTAAATAAGAGCTCCCTCATCGTTCCTCACTCCATAGTCATCATGTCTTGATGCCACTCCAATCACCACCGGAAAAATGGGCAGACCTGCAGACAAGAGTATACGTACTGAATAGTGGTCTAATGCCTGTATTACAAATCAAGAGTTTGAACACTACATGTACGTAGCTTACCCCATCCAAGGAGTAAGAAAAACCACCATTTCTTGGACAGCCTGCTGAAAACTACTACTACCATCAGGTAGAGCATGATGCCCTCACACAACATCCAACAGAAGGCAGCCAGGAAGAAGTAGTGCAGGAGAAGAGTTACAAAGACACACCCACCCTGTAAGGAGAAGAATAATGTACAAATGAGCATACATACGTGTAAGTAAGGTGTACCATAATCAGTGAGTGGACACTGTCTGTGTCTGAATACGTATATAAATGTGTTTATATATGTATATTACCAAAATTAAATTACGTACACTTTACATTGTGCTCACATAAATTTTAATACTATCCCTCATACTTGATCACAACAGAAGAGTACTGCTTAATGTAAAAGAGACTGGAACTGTACAGGTAGTGTGAGTGCAAACCATTAGCGGAGACAAGAAACATGACAGACTGGGTCTCAAGCAGCGGGAGGTTTAGTACTCCGGCCTCACATTTCTCACTCTTAATTGCTTGGATTATAATATACTATTCGACCTCTGTGATTTCTGCTGCTCTTGATCCTCTCACAGATACGTACGTAGGTACCAACCTGGCTTCTTCTACATATATGCTGCATGACATCCTCACATGCACTTGTAGTAAAGATAGGTTTTACCTCAAACTAGCTGAGATTAAATTCTTGATCTTGCAAAGTTTCTGGACGATCACAACCTTATCACACAAACACATATCTTTGCAAGATTTTAAAATTAGGGTAAAATCCAAATTATGTACGTAACTAGCCCTGATTGCATGATATATCCATGGCATGCATAGCAATTAAGGTTTAAACTGAAGTTTTAGCATTTTAATAATTCTTAAAGATAGGCTAGGTGTCATACAGAAGCCATAGATATTTTAAAACATTGTACGTAGCAGACTCTATACTTCATTTGAGAACCTAGCAACGTACGGGGTAGAGGAATTAAAGCGAAAACCTACAACTCTTATGACATGCATGCTTTACCAACCATGCAGCATCTAGCATATAACACACACACACACACACACACACACACACACACACGCATACATGCATTTACGTACCACTGAATGCCTGGCTGTCTGTATACCAATCACAAAAACAAGGTACCCCACAAACAGAGAGATGGCCAAATTTAGATGAATAAAGTATTGGACTAATTGGAACAGTTTCTTGCTGTAGAACAAGAGAAAATAGATGTGGTTACTACTGAGAATGCAACCACAAAATAGTGCAAGTCATGCAACTACACTCTCAAGTGAAAGGATTACCGGTAGAGAGAAATGCAAGTGAGCAAACATAGAGGTGCATAGAAACGTGTATACATATTACTAGTATACACTCCCAGTGGAATACAAACCATGTGCATATCACACCTATGTTATACACATGTTCATTTCTCTCTGCATATGTATATGTAGGTTCCGATTATGGATGTGTGGTTGCAACTACTAGTAAAGGAAGTAGCCATTTCTCTTCACGTAATAGACGAAGGCAGTAGGTATAATATTCACGTAATATTAACGAGTAATCTTAAAAGAAATGTAGCTCAGAGGAGATACTACCCACCCCACGACAAAACAAAGACAGGGAGCATTAATACTAACGAGTGTAGTGACAATAGTGTAAATGGTGTTTACCCCAGAAAGAGGAAGAACACAATGGCAATGACCAGGCATGCCATGGAAATAGCACAACCAATATAGGAGACGATCATTAAGGCCTGTAGCTCTGCACCTCCCTATATAGCAACCAAAACAGAATACAAAACATTGTGTAACAGGAATAGTGAGGTTTCACAACACAAAGAAACATATTTTAGGTACACATGCTAGTAGTCTGTATGCTTGCATTGGTTCTGCAGGCTGTGTTACAGTATATTATATGATAGCAAGCATGGTCTAAACAATATATGTAGAGACACCGGTTAATTTGCACATTAATGTTACAGTAGTGCCCATTATATGTTTGCATAAATCATCTACATGTACCTTAATAAAGGAGTCTCACAAATACAGTCTGATAAGGTCGAATGAGCTACATGTAGTGTAAACCTGTGGACTTAATGCTACTACTGCTATCCATACATCTCCGAGTGTTCCAGACACATCCACCAGCACTGCAAAACTTGAGAGATGACTGCTCTGGCACTCCACTGTCATCACACCACCGCGTAAGGTAGCACTGACTGTCTCTACCCCATCTGATGATCAACTGCCACTACCAATCCTGTAGTTTGTTCGGTGTTTTTTATTTTGGAGGGGGGTTAACCAGAACTACTCCATAACTTGTTTTAAACATCAAAAACTACATCACTCACGCACATGTAGGTCTGAAAGTAGATGTAGTTACGCAACAATTATTGCAAACGCGAGCTTAAACATGAACCGCTGCATGGAAACATGGCTAAAAAATCCATATGACAAAGTATACTATCAAAAAATTGTATACTGGAGAAAGAATGTACATAATTATTGAAATACGACGTATCTGCAAAAATAGCCTTTACTTATTGTGCTCTATTGTTGGACCCAAATGAGAGTCCTATATTCTCCACTTCACCCTTGTTTCTATAGTAACAGGTGGGTAATAAATCCCATATACTGACAGGACAAGAAGTTATACTCCAGCCCTCAGGGCAGGAGTTGTCCATATGTAACAAGCGAAATCTAAAATAGAGAATAATGGGTGGCTCCATATAGTCTGGATCTGAATTATGTTAACAAGGATGCCCACTGTTTCGCACCTGTATAATACTTCCACTTAAAAAATATAACAGATAAACCGAGGTAGCCAGCTGGGATTTATGGCCATAAACAGCCCTCGCCCTCGGGTTCGGGCAGTTTATGGACCATAAATCCCTGGCTATCGTGGTTTACCTATTATGTAACAATACAGTGAACATGCACACGCAAGTAACTGACTATAAAAAATTTCATTAAAGCGACTTACGGATCAGAAAACTCCCAAAAAGCACATCTGTAGTCACTTCCATTTTTTACCTATATACATGTACGTACGTATGTACGTACATAAAAAATCATTAGGATGAAAATACAGTTTTACAGTCTATACCATATATTCATGCACCAAGTGACCTGCTTTAGTAAAGTGGGAACAGCTACTACCAGGACTGTACAGCAATGCAATCCCTGGCACATTAATATGCACCCTTCTTAATACTCGCTAGAATACTATTGGTAAAGTAGTACTTCATAGTAGCTCTTGCCAGTAGGATGTACGTACACGTATATGCTGTCGTGATCTACCTTCATTCAAGATTAGACATGCTAACAAAACAGCTGTTTCCAGAGTAACATAAAGCTGACCAACATCATAAAACATTTACAAGAATTATTGGTATGTTCGGTATATTAATTACATTATGTGTTAAAAACAAACCTCATCGAAAGTGCTGCACTCGAAATTCTCGTGACGACGCTGTTGTGGAAATCACCATGGAGGCAACAGCAGTGGAAGCACTACAGAAAGAGAAAAAACTTTGTGGTAATGGTTTCCTGGAATGTTACAACTCCTATACATGTTTATAGCACAGGTATAATGATACACAGCAATGAATATCGCATCAATCTTTGCAGTAAACACCTACCAATGCCCATATTGGTCTAGCTAGGTCCTGACTTTTCTATGTGCTATAACACACAGAAAGCAAGGTTCATATCATTGGTGTCACCTAAAGTGGGATTATATTAATTACACTGCAATGCAAGGACATGAATATGCTGTTCCTCCTTATCCAATTGGAAAAATGGGGTGGGTCAGGGTTGAATGGCACACTGTGTACAGACACGTATACACATACCCTGTTGGCAGCACAACTTCCATATTCCGGAATAAAACATATGTTACTGGTACTGTATTCCCTGTAGAGTATAAGAAAAGCTAGCCTAGATGGATGGCATGTATAAAGAAAGTGGACGTACATGCACATGTATATTTATATACTGCCAGGTGTAAAGATTTAAGCCAAAATGGGTGTGTGTATAAAATTAACAGTGCAGTTCGGCATGAATGAGAGTCACTGGCTGAAAAATAAAATGTGCGTACACAAGGCCTGTCAAACATGTCATGCATGAAGAATCAGACATGTCTATAACATTATATACTTTCCAAATGGAGGCTTACTACAGCACCTGGGTTAGTAGAGTTTGTGTAGTCTCTGCCATGTCAGTATAATGGATGGCACAAACTGCACAATGCTAATGTGATTTTGAAGTAGCACAGCCCTCTCACATAGCAGCCATGGCTGATCCTTAAAAAAATATGTGTTGTATTATAGACGAGACCTCAAAAACCAACAGGTTTATTGTATGCTGCCTCACAAAACTCTCCCATACCAATGTCATACTTCATTACATCAGCTGCACTGCACCCACTAAGGACCCTACATTAAATTCACATTAAGCTTGCTAGGGAAGATGCTAGCCGCTCAAATTAAGCAGTACTTGTACTCTACATGTCGACACAAAGAAAAGTTCAATTGGTTTCCTAACTTACCCTCCAATACACACAGTCTCCAGCACCATAATTTTTGTATCTTTGAGCTACATGCACATAGAGAACTTTTCATTCGGTTCTATGTGAGTTTCATAGTACATATGTTAGTGCAAAAGTAACATAATGTAGTCGCATCTCTTACACATTTCTGCAAACACATCGTACTAACACTTGGTAGGCTACATTCATTGAATATTACTTGATGTATTGTAGCTTTTCCCACTGAGGAATTACAGTAAGTGCGGCATGAGCTGTCTACTAAACATTGGTGTAAAGGAAGGCCTGCTATAGGCTCAATGATTGCAGTATCTTTGTTATGTGCGTGCAAACTGACATGTGGATATGTAGCACAAGATAGGTGGCATGGTCAAGTGAGTTCGGCATGTCTCTTAGCTCACCCATCCAAACAGGTACATCAAACTTATGCTGGGACTCTCTCTGAGACAGTTCAAAATCTCAAGTAGGAAGCCATTATATTACTTTTGCCGTGGATAAAGATGTCACTACACAGCTTGTACATACAGTATATAGGTAGAAAACATCACATGTAGTTTACTATATTCTTTACAAACAGGAGTACAGCAGTTACTGCAAGTGCACTTACTCCATTGTGGTTACCCCATATGGCCAGTGCTTGCACCAACAGGTACATGGCATGTACAAGCACATACACATTCAAACATACCAAGGTTATTCCCACCATTCACCACACTATCCTCAGAATCTTCCAAAGCGTTAGCAAGATAAATTGAATATCGTTCCACATTATTCAACAAGAGCTGACTACCAGCATCAACCTGTGTGTATGTGTGCAAGCATGCTGTTACAAACGCGGTTGCATGGTGCTACATACACAACAACATGTACATGTACATAATATTTGTTTCGAGCTCAGACCTCAGCTGTCCTTTAGCAAACAGCCTTATGTATGTTCTGAGTGAAACAGCTTGATTTATACACCCACCCACATACATACGTATATTGTACTGCTAGCATATGCAGCAGTCATGTCAAGAGCTGCCTTCTGCATGAAATGACAACACTTTTCACCAAACCTGTAACTAAAGCACTCAATGTTCCATTGATTACAGCAAGAAGTCTAAACTGGGCACAAGACTGTGCATGCAAATACGTTAGTGATGGTATGCATGTGTTAGCAAGGTTGAAACGTACTTCTTGCAACGTTGTCCATCTAATTAAGTTACTTGAATCAAGTACATTGCTGAAGATACCCAAAAGATTCTGAGGGAAAGATTCAGCGGCAAGTACCACAGTGTGAATGCTTAACAAAACACATCTACTAGGTTACTAGCCTTGTCCCCAGGCTCTAGCTCTCAAGTGATAAAAGCTGAGTGAATGCCTGGGAATGAGGCTACTAAGTTAGCAAATGCATGCATTGCTGCAGTAGTAAATCTAATGCTTAGCTCAATAATCTATAAACAAAAATTATACACTGGAGTATGTATGACAATATTATAGCTAGAGACCAAACAACTGTCAATGTGCAAGGAATTGAAACGTATCAAGTGTAAACCAATGTTGACATCACCATGAAACATTAAAACTTTCAAAATGATGTTATAACAATGCGCAAAAAAACTAGGGAGATTTAGTATCAAAATTATGTTATTTAGTGAACCATGGGTGAAAACTCATGTAAGGCTTTTCCACCTCAGATTGTCTGAGGAGACATGAAAAACAGGTTAATCCTTCTAGTGGCCTAGTGGTGAAGGCCCTGAAAGCTGAGAGCTGGGTTAGATTCTCTTGAGTACGTACATGTACTTCCTATTTCACCCCCCTTTAATTTTTTTCTTTTTGCTTCTTTTGGGTTCTGTTTCTGTTAGTTTTCACTACATATTCTAGAAAGATTGGACAAGACTGGCTATATACAGTTAGGCTGTACTCAACAACAGGACAAAAGTGATTCAGCCTCGCTAAAGAGCCTTTGTATATGGCAGCATGGTTAAGTATTCTTAGACCAGCTCATCCTGCATACATCCGCACCTACACAACAGCTCAGCTACAAGTGTGTTAGAAAGTACAACCAATGATGAGGTGTATGCAACTAGTACGAAAACACATTCTTAGAATATTAATAAAATAATATCTACGTGTTTTAAAGCCACTAATGCACTTGCATTATAACAGACAACTAAGGTAACCACATGATCGTCATGACATGTGTTAAAACAAATAGCCTTAGTTAGTAGAAGGCACCTGAAGTGAATTGAGAACAGTAAAGAGCCATGCAAAGGCAGTGAGGTTTCTGTTGACAGTAAATAGCCTAAAAACCCAGGTCAGTCCCAATATGGGAAAGAGGATCACTGATGCACACAATGAAGTTCTGAGAAAGAGAAGCAGCATACATAGCAGTCTGCAAGCACAGCAGTGAGTGAGGCTGGATGCACACTTCCAAATAATCCTAGCTGGCATGGGTAGACTACAACAAGTATGTCATCTTTACCAGTGAGGTAGAGATGATGTTCCCACTAGCAGGATAAAGATGCATATTTTAATCTCCTCACGCGGTCAGCAGTTTAGCTCAGTCTGCTTCATTTGGAGGTATGTACTATTTGACTAGTATATATGTATGTGCTAGAAATTTCACAAAACACTTAATAAGTACACGCATGTACTGTAACAAAGCACGAGCACCTAGTAGAGCCTGATGGTATCTTAAACTCACACAAACAGTTCCCTTTTCTCTTTGAATTTGGAGGTTGTATTCTGATTGGCTGCTTTTGACTTGGTACTTTTGTACACTTTTATCACAGCCACAGTCATAATGAATACATTCACCTATGAGGGCATTAATGTAAGGAAGTAATGGTGTCACATAAAATGTTGTAGTCTTGTAAAATATTACAGTAGCAAACTTTAACATGTTTAATACAATGCATTTTTGATTTTTAGATGTGACCATGAATTAAAACAACACTTGCAAGGCTAACCTACAGCAATGATGGCTAACATAGGTCCTACAAAAGCCCAGATAACTCCATTGTCAGTGGACAGCCAGCAACTGCAAGAACAATATATATGTATAAGACACTACTAAGAACTCTCTAGTGCCTCGATAATCAACAATTGAGGAACTTCATTTATTTAGCCCAATGACCACGTCATGACTTTTAATACAGTAACCAGACAGTATGCTTTTGGAATGGCACATTATAATAGAGGTTGTACACACTGTAGGACGCGACGTACTCAACTACAATGACATGGATGATCTATAACTAGCTATAGACAGATTCGACTAACTCTTGTGTTCATACTGGTACCGTTTCTTGGACAGCCTGCTGAAAACTACTACTAGCATCAGGTAGAGCATGATGCCCTCACACAACATCCAATAGAAGGCAGCCAGGAAGAAGTAGTGCAGGAGAACAGTTACAAAGACACACCCACCCTGTAAGGAGCAGAATAATGTACAAAAGAGATACATACATACGTATGTGTAAGTAAGAATGTGTACCATAATCAGTGAGTGGACACTGTCTGTGTCTGAATACGTATATAATTGTGTGTTATATATGTATATTACTGAAATTAAATTACGTAGACCATACATTATGCTCACATAAATTTTAATACTATCCCTCATACTTGATCACAACAGAAGAGTACTGCTTAATGTAAAAGAGACTGGAACTGTACAGGTAGTGTGAGTGCAAACCATTAGTGGAGACAAGAAACGGGACAGACTGTGGGTCTCAAGCAGCGGGAGGTTTGGTAGTCCGGCCTCACATTTCTCACTCTTAATTGCTTGGATTATATTATACTATACGGCCACCGTGATCTCTGCTTCTGTTGATCCTCTCACAGATACGTACGTAGTTACCAACCTGGCTTCTTCTACATATATGCTGCATTACATCATCGCATGTGCTTGTAGTATAAGATAGGTTTCACCTCAAGCTAGCTGAGATTAAATTCTCGATCTTGCAAAGTTTCTGGACGATCACAACCCTATCACACAAACACATATCTTTGCACGATTTAGGGTAAAAATCCAAGTTATGTACGTACCTAGCCCTGATTGCATGATATATCCATGGCATGCATGGGCTATTAAGGTTTGAACTGCAGATAAAGCATTTCAATAATTATTAAAAATAGGTTAGGTGTCATACCAAAGCCATAGAATCACTAATCGGCCTTTATAACATTGTACGTAGCAGACTCTATACTTCATTTGAGTGCCTAGCAATGTACGGGGTAGAGGAATTAAAGCTAAAACCTACTCTCGAACCTTGAACATACAGAGTCGGTTCACGGTGCTGCACATGTTGTTGTTATTCACGTGCTCAAAAAGTGCATGCCAATTACGTATACTGTCTGTATGGAATAGCTACGAAATTTCCACTTGATTTTAGACAAGAATTATTCTCTGAATACACGTACGATAAGAAAAAAGTTGGATGCTTTGCTTATTGCGTACACATGTACAAGAAAACACAACATGAACTATTTTATGCATGTTCATACAACTCTTGTGACACGCATGCTTTACCAACCATGCAGCATCTAGCATAGAACACACAAACACACACACACACACACACACACACACACACACATCCATGCATTTAAGTACCACTGAATGCCTGGCTGTCTGTATACCAATCACAAAAACAAGGTACCCCACACACAGAGAGATGGCCAAATTTAGATGAATAAAGTAGTGAACTAATGGGAACAGTTTCTTGCTGAGGAATAAGAGAAAATAGGTGTGGTTACTACAGAGAATGCAACCACAAAATAGTGCAAGTCATGCAACTACACTCTCAAGTGAAAGGATTACCGGTAGAAATGCAAGTGAGCAAACATAGAGGTACATAGAAACGAGTATGTGTATTACAGGTATATACTCCCAGTGGAATACAAACCGCAACTACTAGTAAAAGAAGTAGCCATTACTCTTCATGTAATAGACGAAGGCAGTATGATTAATATTTGCAAGTAGCCACAACACTTGAAGAAATGTAGCTCAGAGGAGATACTACCCACCCCACAACAAACAAAACAGGGAGTATTAATACTAACGAGTGTAGTGACAATAATGTAAATGGTGTTTACCCCAGAAAGAGGAAGAACACAATGGCAATGACCAGGCATGCCATGGAAATAGCACAACCAATATAGGAGACGATCATTAAGGCCCGTAGCTCTGCACCTCCCTAAATAGCAGCCAAAACAGAATACAAAACATTGTGCAACAGGAATAGTGAGGTTTCACAACACAAAGAAACATATTTTAGGTACACATGCTAGTAGTCTGTATGCTTGCATCGGTTCTGCAGGCTGCGTTACAGTATACTATATGATAGCAAGCATGGTCTAAACAATATATGTAGAGACACAGGTTAATTTGCACATTAATGTTACAGTAGTGCCCATTATATGTTTGCATAAATCATCTACATGTACCTTAATAAAGAAGTCTCACAAATACAGTCTGTTAAGGTCGAATGGGCTACATGTAGTGTAAACCTGTGGACTTAACACATCCACCAGCACTGCAAAACTTGAGAGATGACACTCCACTGTCATCACACCACCGCGTAAGGTAGCACTGACTGTCTCCACCCCATCTGATGACCAGCCACTACCAATCCTGTAGTTTGTTCGGTGTTCATTATTTGGGAGGGGGGTTAATCAGAACCACTCCATAACTTGAATGTTTTAAACATCAAAAACTATATCACACACGTACATGTTGGTCTGAAAGTACATGTAGTTACGCAACAATTATTGCAAACGCGAGCTTAAACATGAACCTCTGCATGGAAGCATGGCTATAAAAATCCATATGACAAAGTATACTATTGAAAAAGTGTATACTGGAGAAAGAATGTACATAATTAATGAAACGCAACATATCTGTAAAAACAGCCATCACTTATTGTGCTCTATTGTTGGACCCAAATAAAAGTCCTGTAACAATACAGTGAACATGTACTTTGGGATGCGTACGCAAGTAACTGACAATAGAAGATCAGAAAATTCCAAAAAAGCACATCTGTAGTCGCTTCCATTTTCTACCTATATACATGTATGTACATACAAAAACATTAGCATGAAGATACAGTTTTACAGTCTATACCATAGATTCATTAGCATGAAAATACAGTCTATACCATAGATTCATGCACCAAGTGATCTGCTTAAGTAAAGTGGAAACAGCTACCACCCTTTAAAGAGGACTGTTACAGTACAGCAATGCAATCCCTGGCACATTAATATGCACCCTTCTTAATACTCGCTAGAAAACTATTAGTAAAGTAGTACTTCTAGTAGCTCTTGCAAGTAGGATGTACATACACGTATATGTTGTCGTGATCTACCTTCATTCAAGATTAGACATGCTAACAAAACAGCTATTTCCACAGTAACATAGAGCTGACCAACATCATAAAACATTACAAGTATTATTGGTATGTTCGGTATATTAATTCCATTATGTGTTAAAAACAAACCTCATCGAAAGTGAAGGATACTTCTACTGGGTCATCCTGAAGTGCACGAGACTGCTGCACTCGAAATTCTCGTGACGACACTGTTGTGGAAATTACCATGGAGGCAACAGCAATGGAAGCACTACAGAGAGAGATAAACCTTTGTGGTAATGGCTTCCTGGAATGTTACAACTCCTGTACATGCATGGTTATTGCACAGGTATAATGATACACAGCAATGGACATCGCATCGATCTTTGCAGTAAACACCTACCAATGCCCAGATTCGTCTAGGTAGGTCCTGACCCCTCCATGTGCTATAACACAAGGTGCATATCATTGGTGTCACCTAAAGAGGGGTTATATTAATTACAATGCAGTGCAAGGACATGAATATGCTGTTCCTCCTTATTCAATTGGAAGAATGGGGTGGGCCAGGGTTGAATGGCACACTGTGTACAGACACACATATACACATACCCTGTTGGCAGCACAGCTTCCATATTCCGGAATAAAACATTTGTTACCGGTACTGTATTCCCTGTAGAGTATAAGAAAAGCTAGCCTAGATGGATGGCATGTATAAAGAAAGTGGATGTACATGCACATGTATATTTATATACTGCCAGGTGTAAAGATTTAAGCCAAAACGGGTGTGTGTATAAAATTAACAGTGCAGTTCGGCATGAATGAGAGTCACTGGCTGAAAAATAAAATGTACGTATGCAAGGCCTGTCAAACATGTGATGCATGAAGAATCAGACATGCCTATAACATTATATACTTTCCAAATGGAGGCTTACTACAGCACCTGGGTTAGTAGAGTTTGTTCAGTCTCTGCCATGTCAGTATAATGGATGGCATAAACTGCACAATGCTTAGCAGCTAAATGTGATTTCGAAGCAGCACGGCCCTCTCACATAGCAGCCATGGCTAATCCTTAAAAAACATATATGTTGTATATAGACGAGACCTCAAAAACCAACAGTTTTATTGTATGCTGCCTTACAAAACTCTACCATACCAATGTCATACTTCACTAAATCAGCTGCACTGCACCCACAAAGTACCCTATATTAAATTCACTTCAAGCTTTTCTAGGGAAGATGCTAGCCGCTCAAATTAAGCAGTACTTGTACTCTACATGTCGACACAAAGAAAAGTTTAATTGGTTTCCTAGCTTGCCCTCCAATACACACAGGCTGGAGGGCAAGAAACCAGATGTTCTCCAGTACCATAAGTTTTGTATCTTTGAGCTACATGCACACAGAGAACTTTTCAGTGGGTTCTATGTGAGTTTCATAGTACATATGTTAGTGCAAAAATTGGTGTTGAATCCTTTAACTGTTTTCAGTAACATAATGTAGCCGCATCTCTTACACATTTCTGCAAACACATCGTACTAACACTTGGTAGGCTACATTCAGTGAATATTACTTGATGTATTTCAATCGCTAAGTTACTCCAACCCGTCGTTCCTTGCCTCTTACGCAACAGTGTTGCTGGGATGGATACTTGGGCTGGAATACTGTCAAAGCCAGCATCAACCAAATCACTCACTGACTCCGGAAAGATTGAGTGTTCAGTGCTGGATAGGTTATTGCGGCTCCAACTGATCACTAACAGAAGAGAAACTGTGTAAACTTTTGGCAATTAACTACATAAGTGAGACATACTAACGATAGAATTATTTTTCTTCTGAATCAATACACTGCCAAGTGTAAACTATATTCATGGAAGAGTTGTTACAGAGGGACCAGACCTACATGAATATTTCTTTGGAGTTGGCTATAAAATGTATAAGAAGCTACATATGCATGTTTTAATGAGATTCATGAGAATTCTAACACCACCCATGAACGCCTTGGACTGGAAAGCTGTTCGAGATCAGACCTTAGCTGTGCTTTAGCAAACAGCCCTATGTATGTTCTGAATCAAACAGCTTGATTTATACACCCACATACATACGTATATTGTACTGCTAGTATATGCAGCAGTCATGTCAAGAGTTGCCTTCTGCATGAAATGACAACACTTTTCACCAAACCTGTAACTAAAGCTCTCAATGGTCCATTGATTACAGCAAGAAGTCTAAACTGGGCACAAGACTGTGCATGCAAATACGCTAGTGATGGTATGCATGTGTTAACAAGGTTGAAACATACTTCTTGCAACGTTGTCCATCCAATTAAGTTACTTGAATCAAGTAAATTGCTGAAGATACCCAAAAGATGCTAAGGGAAAGATTCGGCGGCAAGTACCACAGTGTGAATGCTTAGCAAAACACATCTACTAGGTTACTAGCCTTGTCCCCAGGCTCTAGCTCCCAAGTGATAAAAGCTGAGTGGATGCCTGGGAATGAGGCTATTAAGTTAGCAAATGCATACATGGCTGCAGTAGTAAATTTAATGCTTAGCTCAACAATCTATAAGCCAAAATTATACACTGGAGTATGTATAACAATAAAGCTAGAGACCAAACAACTCAATGTGCAAGGAAATGAAACGTATCAAGCGTAAACGAATGTTGACATCACCTTCAAACATTAAAACTTTCAATATTATTATAGTACGCAAAAAACCAGTGAGATTTAGTATCAAAATTACGTTATTTTATGAACCATGGGTGAAAACGTATGTAAGGCTTTTCCATCTCAGATTCTCTGAGGAGACATGAAAAACAGGTTAATCCTTCCAGTGGCCTAGTGGTGAAGGCCTGGAAAGCTGAGAGCTGGGTTAAATTCTTTTGAGTACGTACATGTACTTCCTGTTTCACCCCCTTTTCTGTCTTTAGTCGGTCTTTTGCTTATTTTGGGTTGTGTTTATGGTAGCATGGTTAAGCATTCTTAAAGCAGCTCATCCTGTATACATCCGTACCTACACCACAGCTCAGCTACAAGTGTGTTAGAAAGTGCAACTATCTGGACAAAAATCTCCTACTTGACTTTAGCATTACGGTTTCATATATATGTATAATTTTCTGGAATCAGAGCTTTAGCCACACGAAGGTTGAGATCTCTTTGTCTGCTGGCCAATTTAGTTCACATTAATTTGGAACTGCGGTTCGCTTTCAACAAACGTAATATTAATAATGTACTTGAAAAACAGACAATCATCCTGACACTAGTACGCTGACAGACGAAAGGCTCATTACTGATCATGAGCAGGGCAAGCTTTCTGGTTTCTACTCTACACCGTCTCTTGCAAGCTTTTGCAAACCTCTGTACCGACACGGGAGCTAGTCTCGCGAGCCAGACTGTACGGGAGCTAGCTACCCTGGCTGACCAAATTACGGTACAGAACGGGTACATAATAGCGAGTACAAACTTAAATGGCTTGAAATGGCTTTAATCTTCCGTTGTATGAGTGGCCTGACTCGTACAGCAACCTCTCCTCCCCTCCCTGACGAAGATTCCCGACGGTTCAGCGCACATGCGCAATTATTGAGTGAATAAATGGGGGCGGGGCTATCTAGACCTGTAAGTTACCTGTACGCATACGCACAGCACTCAGAACTGTGTGGGCGCACGTATACATAGATATTATCTACTAGGTGAATGCAGAGCGTTGTGGGGCGAGCGTGAGCGAGTTCATCATGCCATAGATTATACAACAAATAAAATATAATAATTATAAAAAATAACACAACAGTTCAACATGTGACGACAGCTTCATCACATGTAAATAGTCACGAAGAGAAGTCTCATCCACTTGAATCTTGACTTTCTGCTTCTAAATCAATCTTTATGCTGTTGTCCACAGTATCTGCATTCGAAATCCCCACTGATGCACTCTCTGGTAGAGCTTGTAAATTTTCATTTGGGTGCTCAGATACTGTCGAGCTCCAGCCACTACTTGCGATGTGTGTGAGCTCGCTACCTGCACGGCAGTATAAACATTATACAATAATAGAGCCAGTAACGCCTCGGTACGAATCTGACTAGTACACTCCAGTACAAACTCACAGACTATTTGTAGAATCTGAATGCCAGAGCTGAGTATGTACCGGTATAATATAACAACTTACAATTGCATACACATTAAAATATTAGCAGGATGATTATTGGTTTTGAAAGCACTGACAGGCTCATGCAGTAGCACTGTGAACAGTGTATGAAGCCGATGATGTAACGAAGAAAAACATAAACACTTGGCCATCATTGTCTCTACCAAGTGAATCGGATCAGCTCAAGACTCTACTGCAAGCTCTATATGTATGCCACATATCACAGTGACCTAATGCACTAGCTGTCACCATAGTCACTGTTGATTCCAGAGACATTTATGCTTGCTTAACACAAAGAGGTACACAAGCAGTAAATCCTTATTGGTCCCTCTCTCTATCTGTTCATGATTGCGGCCATTCATGCCTTTCATTCTCCTTGAAATATCCTCAGAAATGTGTGGCCTAACCAGCAATAGAATTTGTGATAGAGCCTAATTTCAAACCATAAACTAAACAACTACTCAACGAAGGGAACAAAATTTCCAACCACTGCTCAAATTACACAGATGTATGACTATTACTTTATCCAATCAGTGGAAATGTACTTAAACATTTTTGTACGTATCATTATCTTACTCATCATTTAAAGCTGTACGTGCAGCAGTATTTTCAAAGGAAACACTGACGTACATGGAATTATACTGAAAATAATGACAGTCTCGCGTCTTCAAGACGACAAAGACTAGTTATCTAGTTATTGATCCCCCCACACACTATTTAAAAGTTAGGTATGCATTACATAAAAGTGTGCCAGAGACAGGACATATAGCTAGCAGTTGCAATAATTGCTGCCTATTTGTGATAATAGAGAATGCGTGACAAAGCGGTGAGGCAGTGTAATAGTGAGATTAAGATTATGATAAGGATACTGGAGAGTAGTATTGGCAGGGGAGATAAACGGGGAGAGTGTTACAAACGATGTTCGGAAATCAATGAATTGGTATAGATAGTTGAAATGAGGTGATTGAAAGGGCTAATTAAGATTTCAAGAAAACAGGAAAGAGTTTTCGGGAATTTTTTGGCAGGATCTTCAAATGGTAGTCATAAGGGTATATTGGTTCTTTGAGGAGTAATCCAGGTTCAAGTGTAACCAGCACTAAGGGAAATTTGGAAGTATTATGTGAGCATTATGAAAGGCTGGGTACAGCATCCGTAGATGATCAGTTTGAAGGTAACTGGAAAGAGCATGTAGAGCAGAAAGTGACAGAGTATAGGGAAATGTCTAGATTACGGAAGGTTAAGGTTTTGGACAGGGGAATTATTTTGCAGAAATTTAACTAAAACCCTAAAGAACTAGAGGTCTCTAGCAGAGACATACCGATTGCCAATACGAACATGTGACCAGGTCCGTATATGCCCGGCCCCCATTTTATTCTAGTTGTGACCGTATTAAAAAGGCAGAATGTACCATTGTTAAATAAGAAAGAGCTGGAGATGCAGCGTATGGATCTGCTTTGGCGACTATCAGGTACACACCCGGACATTTTTTTTAGATTTCAATGTTGCTGTTGCGTTTAGCAATCACTTAACCCTGCAAATCGCGAGATAGCCCGATTTTTGAGTGGACAGACAACGAACGAACGAACGAACGAACGGACGGACAGACAGAACCAATCGCTTAACCCCGCTGCCGCCTACGTGCCGCGGGGTAATAATAATACAGGAGATAATGATGGGCTAGTTGTGGAGCTTTTTAGGTACGGTGGCAAAGGAGTAGTTATATGTAGTCTGTTGAAAGTCTTATATGCAGTAGTTTGGACAGAGAAGAGTGTTCCTAAACAACAAGGACAAGTGTTACTTTTAGCTTGTATAAGAAAGGTGATACTGAGGACCTGGGCATTTACAGAGGCATTACACTATTAAATGTGGGAGGAAAACTGTTCTAAACAATCGCATAGTAATCACATTAGAATGAGAAAGAGCTCTTCATGAAGATTCAGAGAGAAAACGAGTCGTGTTGATAGAATCTTTGCTTTCAATGAAATCATAGCAGGTAGAATGAGGAACACTTATGCTTCTTTCTTAGATGTTCACAAGTATTTAACACAGTTTGACATGATGGCTTATAGTTTAAGTTATGGGAAATTGGTGTTAGGGGCAGGATGAGGTGAGCTATTAAGGATATCACACAGAGTGCTGTTTTACTGGAGGCAGAAATATCTGATATAGGTCAGGGGTGGCACAGGGTTGTAGTATGTCGCCTATCCTCTTATCTAACCTTATTAATCAGTTGTTAGATGAGGTTGAGAGGGCTGTGATTGGCATTAATGTTAAGAAGGATGTTCAGGTTGGGGGTCTAGTGTTTGCCGAAAGATTTTGTAGGCTTAACTACTGACGCCGAGGACTTACAAACATTGTTTAATGTATTACAGGGGTTTTGTAAAAAATGGAGTTTGAAATCTAGCATACAAAAGAGTGCTGTTATGGTAATTTTTTTTAAAGAGGTTGATACAGGTGCGCGTACATGGAAGTGGGGAGATAAAGACATTCCAGAGGTTGTAAATTACTGTTACTTGGCCACTAAATTTGCAAATAATGGTTCAGGGATAGTCATGTACAGAAGGTAATAAATAGTGGAAAGAAAAATCTACATAGCTTTTTTGTAACAGTAATATCAGTACAGTTACAAGAAGGATACCTATTGTTAGTTTCAGTACTTCACCCCGCTTTAGAATAAGGTAATGAAGTGTGGGCTTGTAATACGTCAGACAGCTTCCTTGGAATTTATTCAGCTAGAAGCTGCTAAAAATATATTTGGCTGCTCTTCTAAAACGTGTAATGAAGCAGTAAGGGGGGTTAGAATCTTTTGAAAGGCAGGAGGCATAGGTGCAAACCTAAGTGGTGTTATAAAGTCAGTAATTTGCATGACGAGAGATATCCTAGCTTACTAGACAGTGAGTGGTAGGTGAAATCGTGCAGAGGTAGGCAGAGGAAGACCTGGAGGAAAGTAGGTAGTAAATTGTTGCTGCAGTCATTAAATCTAAAGAGTCAGGATATATTTGCTGAAGATTACAAACTATTGAAAGTAACAAAGTTTTCTAAGCTCCCATCCAACAAATCGTCTAATTCTCTCACAAAAACATTTGTAATGGTATCTTACATAGGACACTCCCAGAGCACATGTACTAACTCTCACATTGCGTTCATACAGCTTACACTGCCTATCATAATTTTTATCCCATGCCTTCCTAACTCGTTATTCAGACGGTTAGTACTTGAACCTAAACTTAAACATCAATCGTGTTCCTGGATCCCCAACCCCTGCTAGTAATCCTTAAATTCTATTTCTTTACAAAAAGACTTGTACAATCTCAGCCATCATTTATACTCTTTATATCTCAACACTTCATCTACTCTCCCTAGGAACAAATTTATATTTAAGGGAATTAGAACAGGCTTTCTTTTAGGGTGTGAGAATTGCGACAGGTAAAGTAACAAAGTTTTCTAAGCTCCCCTCCCCCCCCTCAACAACTTGTCTAAATCTCTCACAAAAATATTTCTAATGGTATCTTACATAGGAGTACATGTACTACACTCTCACATTGTGCCCCACATAACTTACACTGACTATCATCATTTTTACCCTTATGTCTTCCTAACTTTTTATTCAGAGGGTTAGTACCTGAACCAAAAAGATTTGTACAGCCTCAGCCACATTTATACTCTTTATATCTCAACACTTCATCTACTCTCTCTAGGAACAAATTTATATTTAAGAGAACAGGCTTTGTTTAGGGTGTGAGAATTGTGACAGGTATGATTTTAAGGGTGTATTAAGACTAGTTAAGAGTTTTGCATTATTGATCTGGGATACTAGGAAGAATGAATTATATGGTGATCAAGATAATGAAACATCTGTTTGTTCTTGCTCGGACTGGAGATCTTACAACTGTGTATGTGGGTGCGTGCTCAATGGCATACGCGCTACGACAGCGACACGAGTAAAATATTACTACCTATCTGCATTATACTAATAGGTATCAGCTGCAGTTGATGTGCCATTCTTGTGAAATGTTTGGACGAACCTGTAAGATCTTGCGATAAAGGAGCAGGCACATCAGCCTCGTTCCCAGGCTTTACTTCCCAGCGTGCGAAGAGAAGCTGGGAAGTAGAACCTGGGAACGAGGCTACAGGCACACATAAAGGCACCGCTTTTGTTGTCTAGATGTTTTCACTCAAGAGTTCTACTATAATCTTGTTCATGGCTAGGAATGATGATGACTCCTTGTACTACTATGTAAGGTACATGTAGTTGGTGCCACATCATTGAACACATTAATTACAACTGCTTGCTAACCCTTGATCATCAATGTTTATAGAGGTGCGGATGTTACAAGACTAGATTCCACCATTGCATATCTTCAGTTTGAATGCATACAAAACCTACCTTTTCACTTCTTAGAACATGAAACAGGAAAATGAAAACACCCTATAGAGAATGGATAAGAAATAAATTAGATTAATCTATGTAGATTGCTGTTCAGTACAAGAGTAATGCAATAACATACGTACTTACTAGTATAATACCTACATGTACATATTAAGTTTATGTACGTAGCTAGGTACATGTATGGGTTATCACATGAATTTTAGTTCAAAATTGATTACCATGTCGACGCATGAATTGGTAATAGTGTACACAACATACAGTATTATACTGTACATGTACAATGATGAGGTGTATGCAACTAGTATGAGAACACATTTTAAGGATATCAATAAATAATATCTACATATTTTAAAGCCACTAATGCACTTGCATTATAACAGACAACTAAGGTAACCACATGATCGTCATGACATGTGTTAAAAAAATAGCCTTAGTTTCAGTAGGAGGCACCTTAAGTGAATTGAGAACAGTAAAGAGCCATGCAAAGGCAGTGAGGTTTCTGTTGACAGTAAATAGCCCAAAAAACCAGGTCAGTCCCAGTATGGGAAGGAGGATCACTGATGCACACAATGAAGTTCTGAGAAAGAGAAGCAGTATACATAACAGTCTGCAAGCACAGCAGTGAGTGAGGCTGGATGTACACTTCCAATTAATCCTAGCTGGCATTGGTAGACTACAACAAGTATGTCATCTTTACCAGTGAGATAGAGATGATGTTCCCACTAGCAGGATAAAGATGCATATTATAATCTCCTCACGTGGTCAGCAGTTTAGCTCAGTCTGCTTCATTTGGAGGTATGTACTATTTGACTAGTATATATGTATGTGCTAGAAATTTCACAAAACCCTAAATACATACACGCATGTACAAACATGAGCACCTAGTAGAGCCTGATGGTATCTTAAACTCACACAGTCCCCCTTTCTCTTTGAATTTAGAGGTTGTATTCTGATTGGCTGCTTTTGACTTGGTACTTTTGTACACTTTTATCACAGCCACAGTCATAATGAATACATTCACCTATGAGGGCATTAATGTAAGGAAGTAATGGTGTCACATAAAATGTTGTAGTCTTGTAAAAAATTACAGTAGCAAACTTTAACATGTTTAATACAATGCATTTTTGATTTTTAGATGTGACCATGAATTAAAACAGTTGCAAGGCTAACTTACAGCAATGATGGCTAACATAGGTCCTACAAAAGCCCAGATAACTCCATTGTCAGTGGACAGCCAGCAACTGCAAGAACAATATATATGTATAAGACACTACTAAGAACTCTCTAGTGCCTCTATAATCAACAATTGAGGAACTTCATTTATTTAGCACAATGACCACGTCATGACTGTTAATACAATAACCAGACAGTATGCTTTTGGAATGGCACATTATAAAAGAGGTTGTACACAATGTGGGTCGCGACGTACTCAACTACAGTGACATGGATGATCTATAACTATATACAGATTCGACTAACTCATGTGTTCATGCTGGTTATACTTACTAAATAAGAGCTCCCTCATCATTCCTCACTCCATAGTCATCATGTCTTGATGCCACTCCAATCACCACAGGAAAAATGGGCAGACCTGCCGACAAGAGTATACGTACTGAATAGTCATCTAATGCCTGTATTACAAATCAAGAGTTTGAACACTACATGTACGTAGCTTACCCTATCCAAGGAGTAAGAAGAACCACCATTTCTTGGACAGCCTGATGAAAACTACTACCAGCATCAGGTAGAGCATGATGCCCTCACACAACATCCAACAGAAGGCAGCCAGGAAGAAGTAGTGCAGGAGAACAGTTACAAAGACACACCCACCCTGTAAGGAGCAGAATAATGTACAAATGAGATACATACATACGTACGTGTAAGTAAGAATGTGTACCATAATCAGTGAGTGGACACTGTCTGTGTCTGAATACGTGCATAATTGTGTTTATATATGTATATTACCAAAATTAAATTACGTAGACTATACATTATGCTCACATAAATTTTATTACTATCCCTCATACTTGATCACAACAGAAGAGTATTGCTTAATGTAAAAGAAACTGAACTGTATACAGGTAGTGTGAGAGCAAACCATTAGCAGAGACAAGAAACAGGACAGACTGTGGGTCTCAAGCAGCGGGAGGTTTGGTAGTCCGGCCTCACATTTCTCACTCTTAATCGCTTGAGTTATAATATACTATACGGCCTCAGTGATCTCTGCTTCTGTTGATCCTCTCACAGATACGTACGTAGTTACCAACCTGGCTTCTTCTACATATATGCTGCATGACATCCTCACATGGGCTTGTAGTAAAGATAGGTTTCACCTCAAGCTAGCTGAGATTAAATTCTCGATCTTGCAAAGTTTCTGGACGATCACAACCCTATCACACAAACACATATCTTTGCAAGATTTTAAAATTAGGGTAAAATCCAAGTTATGTACGTACCTAGCCCTGATTGCATGATATATTTCCATGGCATGCATAGCAATTAAGGTTTAAACTGAAGATTTAGCATTTTAATAATTCTTAAAGATAGGCTAGGTGTCATACAGAAGCCATAGACACTTTAAAACATTGTATGTAGCAGATTCTATACTTCATTTGAGAACCTAGCAACGTACGAGGTAGAGGAATTAAAGCGAAAACCTACAACGCAACACACACACACACACACATGCACACACACACGCATGCACGCATTTACATACCACTGAATTCCTGGCTGTCTGTATACCAATCACAAAAACAAGGTACCCCACGAACAGAGAGATGGCCAAATTTAGATGAATAAAGTAGTGAACTAATTGGAACTGTTTCTTGCTGTGGAATAAGAGAAAATAAATGTGGTTACTACTGAGAATGCAACCACAAAATAGTGCAAATCATGCAACTACACTCTCAAGTGAAAGGATTACGGGTAGAGAGAAATGCCAGTGAGCAAACATAGAGGTGCATAGAAACGTGTATGCTTATTACTAGTATACACTCCCAGTGGAATACAAACCGTGTACATATCACACCTATGCTATACACATGTAGATTATTTCTCTCTGCATATGTACATGCAGATCCTGATTATGGATGTGTGGTTGCAGCTACTAGTAAAAGAAGTAGCCATTACTCTTCACGTAATAGACGAAGGCAGTATGTATAATATTTGCAAGTAGCCACAACACTGCAAGTAATATCTTAAAAGAAATGTAGCTCAGAGGAGATACTACACGCCCCACGACAAAACAAAACAGGGAGTATTAATACTAACGAGTGTAGTGACAATAGTGTAAATGGTGTTTACCCCAGAAAGAGGAAGAACACAATGGCAATGACCAGGCATGCCATGGAAATAGCACAACCAATATAGGAGACGATCATTAAGGCCTGTAGCTCTGCACCTCCCTATATAGCAACCAAAACAGAATACAAAACATCGTGTAACAGGAATAGTGAAGTTTTGCAGCACAAAGAAACATATTTTAGGTACACATGCTAGTAGTCTGTATGCTTGCATTGGTTCTGCAGGCTGTGTTACAGTATATTATATGATAGCAAGCATGGTCTAAACAATATATGTAGAGACACCGGTTAATATGCACATTATTGTTACAGTAGTGCCCAGTATATGTTTGCATAAATCATCTACCTTAATAGAGGAGTCTCACAAATACAGTCTGATAAGGTCGAATGGGCTACATGTAGTGTAAACCTGTGGCCTTAATGCTACTATTGCTATCCATACATCTCCGAGTGTTCCAGACACATCCACCAGCACTGCAAAACTTGAGAGATGACTGCTCTGGCACTCCACTGTCATCACACCACCGCGTAAGGTAGCACTGACTGTCTCTACCCCATCTGATGACATCTGCCACTACCAATCCTGTTGTTTGTTCGATGTTTAATATTTGGGAGGGGGATTAGCCAGATCCACTCCATAACTTGTATACTGGAGAAAGAATGTACATAATTAATGAAACGTAACGTATCTGTAAAAACAGCCATCACTTATTGTGCTCTATTGTTGGACCCAAATAAATGTCCTGTAACAATACAATAAACATGTACTTTGGCATGCATACGCAAGTAACTGACAAGATTTCATTAAAGCGACTTACGGATCAAAAAATTCCCAAAAAGTACATCTGTAGTCCCTTCCCTATATACATGTACGTACATACAAAATCTTTAGCATGAAAATACAGTTTTACAGTCCATACCATAGATTTATGCACCAAGTGAACTGCTTAAGTAAAGTGGAAACAGCTACCACCCTTTAAAGAGGACTGTTACAGTACAGCAATGCAATCCCTGGCACATTAATACGCACCCTTCTTAATACTCGCTAGAAAACTATTAGTAAAGTAGTATTTCTAGTAGCTCTTGTAAGTAGGATGTACGTACCATATATGCTGTCGTGATCTACCTTCATTCAAGATTAGACATGCTAACAAAACAGCTATTTCCACAGTAACATAGAGCTGACCAACATCATAAAACATTACAAGTATTATTGGTATGTTTGGTATATTAATTCCATTATGTGTTAAAAACAAACCTCATCGAAAGTGAAGGATACTTCTACTGGGTCATCCTGAAGTGCACGAGACTGCTGCACTCGAAATTCTCGTGACAACACTGTTGCGGAAATTACCATGGAGGCAACAGCAATGGAAGCACTACAGAGAGAGATAAACCTTTGTGGTAATGGCTTCCTGGAATGTTACAACTCCTGTACATGTTTATAGCACAGGTATAATGACACACAGATATGAACATCGCATCGATCTTTGCTGTGAACACCTACCAATACCCAGATTGGTCTAGCTAGGTCCTGACCCCTCCATGTGCTATAACACACAGAAAGCAAGGTGCATATCATTGGTGTCACCTGAAAAGGGGTTATATTAATTACACTGCAATGCAAGGACATGAATATGCTGTTCCTCCTTATCCAATTGGAAGAATGGGGTGGGCCAGGGTTGAATGGCACACTGTGTACAGACACATATACACATACCCTGTTCGCAGCACAATTTCCATATTCAGGAATAAAACATTTGTTACCGGTACTGTATTCCCTGTAGAGTATAAGAAAAGCTAGCCTAGATGGATGGCATGTATAAAGAAAGTGGATGTACATGCACATGTATATTTATATACTGCCAGGTGTAAAGATTTAAGCCAAAACGGGTGTGTGTATAAAATTAACAGTGCAGTTCGGCATGAATGAGAGTCACTGGCTGAAAAATAAAATGTACGTATGCAAGGCCTGTCAAACATGTGATGCATGAAGAATCAGACATGCCCATAACATTATATACTTTCCAAATGGAGGCTTACTACAGCACCTGGGTTAGTAGAGTTTGTGTAGTCTCTGCCATGTCAGTATAATGGATGGCACAAACTGCACAATGCTTAGCAGCTAATGTGATTTCGAAGCAGCACAGCCCTCCCACATAGCAGCCATGGCTAATCCTTAAAAAAATTACATGTTGTATATAGACGAGACCTCAAAAACCAACAGTTTTATTGTATGCTGCCTTACAAAACTCTCCCATACCAATGTCATACTTCACTAAATCAGCTGCACTGCACCCACAAAGGACCCTACATTAAATTCACATTAAGCTTGCTAGGGAAGATGCTAGCCGCTCAAATTAAGCAGTACTTGTACTCTACATGTCGACACAAAGAAAAGTTCAATTGGTTTCCTAACTTACCTTCCAATACACACAGGCTGGAGGGCAAGGGACTAGAAGGTCTCCAGCACCATAATGTTTGTATCTTTGAGCTACATGCACATAGAGAACTTTTCATTCGGTTCTATGTGAGTTTCATAGTACATATGTTAGTGCAAAAGTAACATAATGTAGCCGCATCTCTTACACATTTCTGCAAACACATCGTACTAACACTTGGTAGGCTACATTCAGTGAATATTACTTGATGTATTGTAGCTTTTCCCACTGAGGAATTACAGTAAGTACGGCATGAGCTGTCTACTAAACATTGGTGTAAAGGAAGGCCTGCTATAGGCTCAATGATTGCAGTATCTTTGTTATGTGCGTGCAAACTGACATGTGGATATGTAGCACAAGATAGGTGGCATGGTCAAGTGGTTTGATGAGTTCGGCATGTCTCTTAGCTCACCCATCCAAACTGGTACATGTACATCAAACTTATGCAGGGACTCTCTCTGAGACAGTTCAAAATCTCAAGTAGGAAGCCATTATATTACTACTGCTGTGGATAAAGATGTCACTCCACAGCTTGTACATACAGTATATAGGTAAAAAACATCACATGAGGTTTACTATATCCTTTACAAACAGGAGTACAGCAGTTACAGCAAGTGTACTTACTCCAATGTGGTTACCCCATTTGGCTAGTGATTGTACCAACAGGTACATGGCATGTACAAGCACATACACATTCAAACATACCAAGGTTATTCCCACCATTCACCACACTATCCTCAGAATCTTCCAAAGCATTAGCAAGATAAATTGAATATCGTTCCACATTATCCAGCAAGAGCTGACTACCAGCATCAACCTGTACGTGTGGAAGCATGCTGTTACAAACGTGGTTGCATGGTGCTACATACACAATATGTACATGTACATAATATCTGTTTCGAGCTCAGACCTCAGCTGTACTTTAGCAAACAGCCTTTAGGTATGTTCTGAGTCAAACAGCTTGATTTATACACCCACCCACATACATACGTATATTGTACTGCTAGCATATGCAGCAGTCATGTCAAGAGCTGCCTTCTGCATGAAATGACAACACTTCTCACCAAACCTGTAACTAAAGCACTCAATGTTCCATTGATTACAGCAAGAAGTCTAAACTGGGCACAAGACTGTGCATGCAAATACGTTAGTGATGGTATGCATGTGTTATCAAGGTTGAAACGTACTTCTTGCAACGTTGTCCATCCAATTAAGTTACTTGAATCAAGTACATTGCTGAAGATACCCAAAAGATTCTGAGGGAAAGATTCAGCGGCAAGTACCCCAGTGTGAATGCTTAACAAAACACATCTACTAGGTTAGTAGCCTTGTCTCCAGGCTCTAGCTCTCAAGTGATAAAAGCTGAGTGAATGCCTGGGAATGAGGCTACTAAGTTAGCAAATGCATGCATTGCTGCATTAGTAAATCTAATGCTTAGCTCAATAATCTATAAACCAAAATTATACACTGGAGTATGTATGACAATATTATAGCTAGAGACCAAACAACTGTCAATGTGCAAGGAAATGAAACGTATCAAGTGTAAACCAATGTTGACATCACCATGAAACATTAAAATTTTCAAAATGATGTTATAATAGTACGCAAAAAAACTAGGGAGATTTAGTATCAAAATGATGTTATTTTGTGAACCATGGGTGAAAACGTATGTAAGGCTTTTCCACCTCAGATTGTCTGAGGAGACATGAAAAACAGGTTAATCCTTCCAGTGGCCTAGTGGTGAAGGCCCTGAAAGCCGAGAGCTGGGTTAGATTCTCTTGAGTACGTACATGTACTTCCTATTTCACTCCCCTTTAATTTTTTTCTTTTTGCTTCTTTTGGGTCCTGTTTCTGTTAGTTTTCACTACATATTCTAGAAAGATTGGGACAAGACTGGCTATATACCCTTAGGCTGTACTCAACAACAGGACAGAAGTGATTCAGCTTCGCTAAAGAGCCTTTGTATATGGCAGCATGGTTAAGCATTCTCAGACCAGCTCATCCTGCATACATCCGCACCTACACGACAGCTCAGCTACAAGTGTGTTAGAAAGTACAACTACCCGGACAAAAATCTCCTCCTACTTGACGTTAGCATTACGGTTTCACACATATGTATAATATTCTGGAATCAGAGCTTTAGCCACACGAAGGTTGAGATATCTTTGTCTGCGGGCCAATTTACTTCACATTTGGCACTGAGGTTCGCTCTCAATAAACGTTATAGTTAATGTACTTGAAAAACAGACAACCATCCTGACACTAGTAGCTACAGATGAAAGGCTCATTACTGATCATGAACAGGGCATGCTTTCTGGTTTCTACTCTACACAGTCTCTTGCACGCTTTTGCAAACCTCTGTACCGACACGGGAGCTAGTCTCGCGAGCCAGTCTGTACGGGAGCTAGCTACCATAGCTGACCAAATTACAGTACAGAACGGGTACATATTAGCGAGTACAAACGTACATGGCCTGAAATAGCTATAATCTCCCGTTGTATGAGTGGCCTGACTCGTACAGCAACCTCTCCACCCCTCCCTGACGAAGATTCCCGACGGTTCAGCGCACAAACGCAATCAGATCATCGTGTGAATGAATGGGGGTGGGGCTATCTAGACCTGTGCCTGTTTCAGCATAATCACTTTTTTTTTCTAAAACAATACAATACAATACCATACAATACAATACAACACAATACAATACAATACCTGTACGCATACGCACAGCACGCAGAACTGTGTGGGCGCACGCAGATATTATCTACTAGGTGAATGCAGAGCATTGTGGGGCGAGCGTGAGCGAGTTCATCATGCCATAGATTATCTATGATCATACACAGTTGACTTGAATATGCAGGGCTGGTACGTAATGCATTATTATAATATTACAAATTTAATCACAGGTATTACAGAGCATGATATAGGCCTAATATTACATAGAGTAAGTCATCAATTTCCGGTCACCATAAAATTAATAATCGGACGCGATTTCTTCGAATACAAAAGAATAAAGCTGCTGTCTGTAGTAGTAAACAATAGATAGTTAGAGATGTAGTCGGTACCTAGAAGAACCAGTTGTCGAATCTGCTTCAGCCGGTGTAGTGCCACTTCAAAGCCTATGTCCGAATTTTTCAATGCTCGGACGTTATAATCTATAGTCGGACACGCGGCGCTTGTAACGGAGGGCAGTGATAAGCGGCTGCGTTCTAGTGTTGTCTTCAGACATCTGTCTGTTTACTATTCCACGACTAGCAGTTGGAACCACAAGCCATTCCAGTTTGCGGCAACAAGAACATTAATAATACAGGAAATTTGGGGAATTTTGCAAACTTACGGAATTGGAATACACGCTCTGGGCATGCGTAGTAGCATGGACACGTGGACGGTTGTGAAAAAATGGCAGTAAGTTTTCATAATCTACAGCTCCCTCGAGGGGTTTTTGCTACCGTGATCAACACGCAAAACAGCAACCACGGTACCGGTAACACTGCACAGCCACAGGGCAGGACTGCAGGAAAAACGAGTGTGTCTGTAAGTAGTATGATCAACTAGTACATAGTGATATTGTGCATGACTGCATGCGTTTATATCTTCTGCTGTAGTTTTTGGGTTAAGATTATGAGCATTGCACAGCTAGGAACTCATTAAACAAATTTTAGACAAATATTAAACGCGATCAGGAATGAAAGTGGGCATTTATTAGAAATTGTATCTCTCTTTTCCCCCTCTCACACGCACACACTTCTTTCGATCGTCTTCTCTCCCATTTCTTTCCCTCTCACACCTGTATTAAAATGATGGTTTCACAATCTCTAATTGTATAATCAGTCATGCAAGAAGTACAAGTATAGGGTCACTATACTAAACAGCCCCAAGAGAGGAAAGAAAACAATCACAAGGCAACTTCATCATTTTGATGGTCGATTCCGTTCTATAACTAACATAAAAACACATTTGAGGGAAGAATTGGAAGATGATGTACCCAGTTCCATTCACTTTGATGTTGGATATTATGAAAAACGCTCTACCAAGTGTTGGTTGGTCACTGCTGAAGATCTGGAACTAATGTACACAACCATTAAGACAGATGAGATATCTCTTTGGTGCGATGCAGATGAAGGAAAATCAGAGAGTAAGCGTAAGAGAAAGGAAAATGGAAGTTCATCTAAGCAGGAAGAGGAGGATGTTGATGAGCACTACAAGATTCTCACTGAGAAGCATGGGGATACTTATACAGTTCCCCAGTGAAGATTGTGGGCACGGATGTTGCATTGTTGTACCCATGAGGATTACGATACTCCTCCTCCTTTGCCTATGTTTGGACCTCCAGCCAAGCGCCCTAAAAAGGATTCTTTAACTGAAACTATAACTAATGCTGCTGTTGCTATCACAAAAGCTCTTATCCCCACCACTCCTGTTGAGCAACAGAGCCAAGGCTCATCTGTCAGCCAATCAGCAGTTGGCATCTCTCCCAGCAAAAGTGTCGACCTACGAATGAAGAATCTTCAACAACTACGTTACATTCAGCAACTCTTTGATGATAAGATTCTCTCTGTAGCAGAGTTTATTGAGCAAAAGGCAGATATCTTAGCTGCACTACATAAACTGAAATAAAGAACTGGAGTTTCATGAGATACTTGACATGTGTGAAGTGTCACGGTTATTGTTAACATGCATGCAGTGCTAGCAGTTTGTATTAAGTGTATACTTTGCTGTCCGATATCCAGCCTTGACAGTCCTCTGGGGTGATGCATGAAAATGCAACAAGAATGTGGGACTCTAAGTCATCCTGGCAAGTTATCTCCATGTTCTTTAGCTGTGACTTGACTTTTGAAAAGCATTCCTCGATAGGATTTAAGTCAGGAGAGTAGGGGGGAAGATAGTGTACTAGTGCACCAACCTGAGTGATTATTGATGCAACCCCTTGCACATGGTGAACTGAGCAATTATCACTATACTATTTGGGTTCATGCCATCAAAGGGCATCAAGGTTGGAAGTACGTCTCTCTGGACAAAGTCAAGGAACTCCTCACCATCAACAGTACCCCTTACAACTTTCAAAGCCTGAATTCCTTCACTAGTCATAGCTGATATTGCAGACAATCTCTCCTCCTCGCATCAGTAACTTGCAAGATCTTGGCGGCTTTCCTCGAAGACTATAGCCATATTTCCTCAAAGCATCTCTACAATCAGATCCCGTCTCATCTACAAACACTAACATGTTTGGCCTGTACAGAGATACATCTATAGCAAATTGTTCACGAAGCTCTCTGTCACACTGCTTTGCCACCATCTGCATTTTTTGGCGGGTGAAATTTGAGGAGTGCAGAAAAACACACAGGAAAGAGACACTGACTTCCACACCAGTAAGGACATATACCTCCGTCTGAATTTCCCTCAAGTATATTCCTGGGTACTGAAGTACCGTGTGGAGAATGGTTAGCTGAACAGGCATGCTGAGCTTTTTGTTTGGCCTGGAATTTTTGGGATAAGGCCTTTTCTCCACACTTCCAGTATCTCGAAAGAGGCGAACAACTCGACTTACAGTGGAGGGATCGACACCTAAGTTGCTAGCAACAGTTTTCAAGTTGAGTCCCAACGCCTCCCTTTGCCAAACCATTCTCCATCTGAGATCTTCGCTATAAGCACTAGTTTTTCTTGAACTGATCGACATAGCAAACGCTGCGGACGGTCTTGGATTTCGCGCGTGGCAACTTTCAAATTTAACAACTGCTGCGCATGCCCGGAACGCGTGCAATAATACGCTTGCAAGATTCCCCAAATTTCCTGTACCGCGAGGCTATCGCATCAATTATCGGACGAGCATGCGCATAACCTTTTGCACTTTGCCAGACGGCAAATTTACACAATAAGTAGATGGAACACCTACCTAATTGAAGAGACGGGTTCATGAGCCCTGAGATGTGCACTAGCACCAAAGGTAATATAAAAGACTTGTTATTGCTACTAGAAGTCCGGTTCAAAGACCTCCGGGTGCCATAAGACTCAGATGATAGAACATATAGATACCATGTACTATCGCATGATATCTGCAAGGGATAGCTTTGAATAATTGAGGTAATCTGGGTACCATTGCAAATATCAGGCAGGACTGGTTTTGGAAGACTGATCTCAGAGCTGGAGGTAAGGGTCTATATGTAGCGTCTACACAACCCTCCCCCCCCCCCCCCCCCAATGTACTAGAATTTGTATTACTGTAAGTTGGAGAACACTTGTTAAACAGAACCAATACAATTTGAGCAAAACCAGTCACCAGCTGGCTCCTGCACAATGCCAGCACACTGAAAGTGTAGCCACTCCATATAGGAAGTGCACTCCACCCACTGCCCATCACTGTGTGTGCCACACTCTGCACAAGCAACTGAAAAAATGGAGATAAATACAGGTAAAATACATGTAGTTCACATAAACAGACAAGTATGGGGAGACCCTCCAGCAACAACACGACCACCAAAATCCATGTGGACTTAGTGCACTAATTATGCGCATGTGTGAACAGTGGATACCCGGCACATTTTTCCCGCCTTCAATGCGCCTGGGTACGAGGCTATGTAGAATACTGCAGAACTATGCATGAGTAACAGATATTTATAACTAAACACAAAGTTAATAAAGTAGTAATACATGTACTAAGTTCTTGTTGCCATGATTATTTTGTCACACAATGTGCATCTAAAAATGCCTGCAACACCTATGGCCGTTTCAGTTTAGTGAAAGCCTTAAGTACCATTAGGTAGAGCACTACGAGGCTAGCTAGTGGACCTGGGCAATAAAACAGTCTTGGGTAGGTTAATTAATTAATTAATTCACTTTTTTGCCGTACATTAACGTTTACTATTTTATTTGCACAGTAATTAGAGCATTACACAAGGGTCACTTCTGTTCATTAATGTCAACCAACTACTTACCATCGTCACCGGATAGGTCCAATAGCGGAGTTGCGCCTGCTCCAGTCACTGACCGTTCTTGAGCAACAGGCATACCTACACAAAGGCGAAGTTTGGTAGTTTACTGTCTTGTATAGAAGACTATTAACATGTCACTATGTAACATTTGTGCATGTGTACTACATTACTATTAAACATTTAATCTGAATTTACCTGGACACTCAAAGACATCTCACCTGTGCGACTGGAGGCTTGGACAACGGACTCCGACTCCTCCTCCAAGGAGGAATCTAGGACTGGACGCACTCACTTCGCAGCTCTTCCGGCGGTCGAAACTCCTGCACGAGAGTAACCACTAGCAATATGTCATGGATACAAAGACACATGGGCACAAACCTCGCCCTTACCTGCTGAACTCTTCTGCTTGGACTTAATGGAAGTCTTTTCGCTGGCTACAGTGGATGGGATTTACCATTATTACCCCACCGTATTGCTCCTCATCAGATTTACAGTACCTGCCACTCCAGAGTCGTCCATCCTCGGCCTCCCTGTTCCAAGCACACGTGATGTCGATCTCAGTTCAGCTTTCTTCTTGGTAATGTCTACGTGAAAAGCAAAAGATAGCCAGGTTTGTGATGGCAATTGCATTTTACACTCTTAAAGACAGCTTACCTGGGCAGCTGGTTGTCGGGGCAAGAGCCTGCTCCTCACCACTAGAGAGCTCACTAGTTCCACTCACCCCAGTTGCCGACCTTCCTCGAGTAAGTGGCACGCCTACATAGGACACACAAGTTCAATCGTTGCTTCCACAGATTCCAGTTCAACTCACTATTGCATGTACCTCTGCTTACCATGCTTACTAGCGGCTGTGGCTTTTGCTGTGGACTGTGGACCAAGTATCTTCCGGCTACCTAATCTCCCATGAAATGGCAAATAGAGGACCTAACGTGAATTTACCATCACACACTTACACACTCAAAGACATCTCACCTGTGCGACTGGAGGCTTGGACAACGGACTCCGACTCCTCCTCCAAGGAGGAATCTAGGACTGGACGCACTCGCTTCGCAGCTCTTTCGGCGGTCGAAACTCCTGCACGAGAGTAACCACATAGCAATATGTCATGGATACAAAGACACATGGGCACAAAACTCGCGCTTACCTGCTGTACTCCTCTGCTTGGGCTTAATGGAAGTCTTTTCACTGGCTACAGCGGATGGGATTTACCATTATTATCCCACCGTATTGCTCCTCATCAAATTTACAATACCTGCCACTCCAGAGTCGTCCATCCTCGGCCTCCCTGTTTCAAGCGCACGTGATGTCGACCTCAGTTCAGCTTTCTTCTTGGTAATGTCTACGTGAAAAGCAAGAGATAGCCAGGTTTCTGATGGCAGTTGCATTTTACACTCTTAAAGACAGCTTACCTGGGCAGCTGGTTGTCGGGGCAACAGCCTGCTCCTCACCACTAGAGAGCTCACTAGTTCCACTCGCCCCAGTTGCCGACCTTCCTCGAGTAAGTGGCACGCCTACATAGGACACACAAGTTCAATCGTTACTTCCACAGATTCCAGTTCAACTCACTACTGCATGTACCTCTGCTTACCATGCTTACTAGCGGCTGTGGCTTTTGCTGTGGACTTTGGACCAAGTATCTTCCGGCTACCTAATCTCGCATGAAGTTAAGATTGGTGCCAAAAACATTGAGTGTTAGGAAATTGGTACCAGCAAGAAAGGCGAGCTTAGCACTCCACTGTTTCTTGCAGTGTTTCAGTGCTTGAAGAGCATCACACTTTGCACATATACCCAGCTGTTCAGTTGTGGGGGTGATTTGAGACTTGCAGACTGACAAGGCAAGCTATAAAAGTATGTGTCTAGTGACAGAACAGCTGCAATCTCAACACCAGTTAGCGGTCACCAAATTATGCGAGCCACGGTCACAGGTGCTGAAGGACGTGTATGCTGCTGTTGTGAATGATGATGATAAGTCGTTGAAGGCCTTTCAGAAGCTCCCGATAAACACCACTGCAGAGAGGGATTACTCTGCACAGGAGACATGCCACCTTCTCCTCCAGCTACCAATGTTCATGTCGCGGCATTGCGGGACTTCATCATCCTTTGTCCTTGCGCTGCTGCCCTGCGTTCTCGCCAGCGTACATGTAAGCTTGGTCTCTGCCTTCGCCGTGCTCGCTCGTTCTCTAGCCTTCTCTCCTTCTCCACAGGGGTTCCGGCCGCTCTCCTTTCTCTGTAGCGCTGTCTGCGCCGCTCCAATGTCCGCTGTCTACACAAGTCACTCATTCTCTCTCTCCGGAGTGCACGAAGTCTCGCGGGCCAGACTAACTTTTTGCGAAAAGTTACTCTGGGCCGCGAGACTACAGTGCACGCACGTGGTAAATGGGGGTAACTTCGGACGCGCTTTTTATAGGGGGTAACTTCGGACACTCGCTAGGAAACGATGCACAATGCTGCGTGCTGTATATCGCACATCGGCCTAGCGAGTGTCGGAAGTTACCCACGTGTCCGTTGGAGAATAATTGCCGCTGAAACGCGCGCCAACAGTTGTTGAAACAGGCATATGCATGCCAACGTTTTTACGGAATAGACCATGCACGGACGCGCACGCACGCACAGGTCTGCAGGAAGGGGGGGGGGGGGGGGGGGGGGGGGGGGGGGGGGGGCTCACTCACGCTCGCCCCAAAAGGGTAAGTAATTGTAAAAATACAACAAATAAAATAATAATAAAAAAGAACAGAACAGTTAAACATGTGACGACAGCTTCATCACATGTAAATAGTCACAAAGCGAAGTCTCATCCACTTGAATCTTGACTTCCTGCGTCTAAAACAATCTTATGCTATTGATCGATTAGTACACTCAAATACGTATGCATATCCTATTTGTAGAATCTGAATGCCAGAGCTCAGTATGTACCGGTATATCAACTTACAATTGTATACGCATTAAAGTAATAGCAGGATGATTATTGTTTTTGAAAGCACTGACAGGCTCATGCAGTAGCACTGTGACTTACTCTCTTCTTGTACAGCCTGGTATTTTTCTGCTGTGACTTTGCCTTCTGGCTTCCTACCCTGGGAGGTGAAACAATGTATGAAGCCGGTGATGTAACGAAGAAAAACATAAATACTTGGCCATCATTGCCTCTACCAAGTGTCAGCTCTAGACTCTACTGCAAGCTCTATATGTATGCCACATCTCACAGTGACCTAATGCACTAGCTGTCACCATAGTCACTGTTGATTCCAGAGACATTTATGCTTGCTTAACACAAAGAGGTACACAAGCAGTAAATCCTTATTGGTCCCTCCCTCTATCTGTACATGATTGCAGCCATTCATGCCTTTCATTCTCCTTGAAATATCCTCAGAAATGTGTGGCCTAACCAGAAATAGAATTTGTGATAAAGCCTAATTTTCAAACCATAAACTAAACAACTACTCAACCAAGGGAACCAAACTTTCAACCACTGCTCAAACTACACAGATGTATCACTATTATTCATCCAATCAGTGGAAATGTACTTAAACATTTGTGTATGTATTTTTACCTTTCCTTTAAAGCTGTGCAGCAGTTTTATCAAAGAAAACACTGATGTACATGGACTTATTACTGAAAATAATGACAGTCTCGCGTCTTCGAGGCGACAAAGACTAGTTATCTAGTTTTTGATCCCCCCCCCCCCACACACACTCTATTTAAAAGTTAGGTATGCATTACATAAAAGTGTGCCAGAGACAGGACACATAGCTAACAGTTGCAAAAATTACTGCCTATCTGTGATGGTAGGGAAAATGGAGAAAAGGTGATAATGCATGACAAAGCGGTGAGGTGGTGTGATGGTAAGATTAAGATTATGATAAGGATAATACTGGAGTGTGGTATTGGCAGGGGAGATAAACGGGGAGAGTGTTACAAACGATGTTCGGAAATCAAGGAATTGGTATAGATGGTTGAAATGAGGTGATTGAAAGGGCTAATTAAGATTTTCATGAAAACAGGACAGAGTTTTTGGACATTTTTTGGCAGGATCTTCAAATGGTAGTCGTAAGGGTATATAGCTTCTTTGAGGAGTACTCCAGGTTCATGTGCAACCAGCACTAAGGAAAATTTGGAAGTATTATGTGAGCATTATGAAAGGCTGGGTACAGCATCCGTAGATGATCAGTTTGATGGTAACTGGAAAGAGCATGTAGAGCAGAAAGTGACAGAGTATAGGGAAATGTCTAGACTACAGAAGGTTAAGGTTTTGGACAGGGGAATTATTTTACAGAAATTTAACTAAAACCCTAAAGAACTAGAAGTCTCTAGCAGAGACATACCGATTGCCAATACGAACACGTGACCAGAGTCCATATATACCCGGCCCCCATTGTATTCTAGTTGTGACCGTATTAAAAAGGCAGAATGTACCATTGTTAAATAAGAAAAAGCTGGAGATGCAGCGTATGGAACCACTTTGGCGACTATCAGGTACACACCCGGACATTTTTTTTTAGATTTCAATGTTGCTGTTGTGTTTAGCAATCGCTTAACCCTGTATATCGCGAGATAGCCCGATTTTTGGGTGGACAGACAACGAACAAACGAACGGACGGACGGACAGACAGAACAAATCACTTAACCCTGCCGCCGCCTACGCACCACGGGGTAATAATAATACAGGAGGTAATGATGGGTTAGTTGTGGAGCTTTTTAGGTACAGTGGCAAAGGAGTAGCTACATGTAGTCTGTTGAAAGTCTTATATGCAGTAGTTTGGACAGAGGAGAGTGTTCCTAAACAACAAGGACAAGTGTTAACTTTTAGCTTGTATAAGAAAGGTGATACTGAGGACCTGGGTATTTACAGAGGCATTTCATTATTAAATGTCGGAGGAAAACTGTTCTAAACAATCGCATAGTAATCACATTAGAATGAGAAAGAGCTCTTCATGAAGATTCAGAGAGAAAACGAGTCGTGTTGATAGAATCTTTGCTTTCAATGAAATCATACCAGGTAGAATGTGGAACACTTATGCTTCTTTCTTAGATGTTCAGAAGTATGTAACACAGTTTGACATGATGGCTTATAGTTTAAGCTATGGGAAATTGGTGTTAGGGGCAGGATGAGGCGAGCTATTAAGGATATCACACAGAGTGCTGTTTTACTGGAGGCAGAAATATCTGATATAGGTCAGGGGGTGGCACAGGGTTGTAGTATGTCACCTATCCTCTTATCTAACTTTATTAATCAGTTGTTAGATGAGGTTGAGAAGGCTGTGATTGGCATTAATATTAAGAAGGATGTTCAGGTTGGGGGTCTAATGTTTGCCGAAAGATTTTGTAGGTTTAACTACTAACGTTGAGGACTTACAAACATTGATTAATACAGTACAGGGGTTTTGTAATAAATGGAGGTTGAAATCTGACATAAAAAAGAGTGCTATTATAGTATTTTCTAAAGAGGTTGATACAGGCACATGTACATGGAAGTGGGGAGATAAAAACATTCCAGAGGTTTTAAGTTACTGTTACTTGGGCGCTGAATTTTGCAAGTAATGGTTCACGGATAGTTATGTACAGAAGGTAATTAATAGTGGAAAGCAAAATCTACATTTAGTAACAGTAATATCAGCACAGTTACAAGAAAAATACCTATTGTTAGTTTCAGAACTTCACCCTGCTTTAGAATATGGTAGTGAAGTGTGCATGGGCTTGTTATACATGGCAGACAGTTTCCTTGGAATTTATTCAGCTACGTAGGAGCAGCTAAAAATATATTTGGCTGCTCTTCTAAAACGCGTAATGAAGCATTAAGGGGGGTTAGAATCTTTTGAAAGGCAGGAGGCATAGGTGCAAACTTAAGTGGTGTTATAAAGTCAGTAATTTGCATGATGAGAGATATCATAGCTTACTAGACAGTGAATGGTAAGTGAAATCGTGCAGAGGTAGGCAGAGGATGACTTGGACGAAAGTAGGTAGTAAATTGTTGGTGCAGTCATTAAATCTAGAGAGTCAGGATATAATTATTTGCTGAAGATTACAAAATAATGGAAATTAACAAAGTTTTCTAAGCTCCCACCGAACAAATCGTCTAATTCTCTCACGAAAATATTTCTAGTGGTATCTTACATAGGACACTCCCAGAGCACATGTACTACACTCTCACATTGTGTCTCACACAACTTACACTGCCTATAATAATTTTTACCCCTATGTCTTCCTAACTTTTTATTCCGAGGGTTAGTTCTTGAACCAAAACTTAAACATCAATCATGTTCCTGCATCCCCAACCCCTGCAAGTAATTCTTAAATTCTATTTCTTTACAAAAAGACTTGTAGAGCCTCAGCCATCATACGTATATACTCTCTATATCTCAACACTTCATCTACTCTCTCTAGGAACAAATGTATATTTAAGAGAACAGGCTTTGTTTTAGGGTGTGAGAATTGCGACAGGTATGATTTTAAGGGTGTATTAAGACTAGTTAAGAGTTTTGCATTATGATTTAGGTCTAGGGAGCTTGGTAAGAGGGACAGTAGCTTGGGAGGGAGATCATGTCAGGCTTATTCTCGCACCCAAGGATAGCAGGGGTGTTAGTGTTGGGGTGGTTAGAGAGATTTCTAGCTGTTTAAGGAAGATAGGCTGTAGATGTGTTTTGGATGAGTCAGTAAAACGGGAGTTCATGCCTCCACAGTGGAAGTGTTCAAATAGGTTTTGTGGGTTACAGTCTGGTATAGAAGGTACTGCTGATTTGGAGGAGGATGTTGAAGAGTGTAGTGAAGGGCATAGGAATTCTGTTGTAGATATGAACAAGATTCGAAGCCAGGCTAGTGTAGCTGAGAGGGGAGAACGGAAAGTTCGAGTAGCCACCTGGAATTTTTCTGGTATCTGTAGCCAGCGTAAACAGAAGGAGGTTGCTGGGGTCCTAGTGAAAAACAACATAGATGTTTGTGCAGGCCAGGAGTCATGGGAAAAGGAGGAATCCAAAATTTCTGTAGATGGGTACAAATGGTTCGGGAAGCCTAGGCAAGGTTCTTCTGGGAGTAAGAGAGGAGAGGGAGGAGTGGGATTCTTGGTAAAAGAGTGCTTAGCCAGTGGAGTAGAGCTTATTAAGGATGTGAATTATGAAGAAAGCATGTGGATTAAAGTGAAAGGAGAGAGAGGCAGGAATACTTTGTTTTTGGGTTGTGTTTATATGCCTACAGATAGTGAAAATGTTTCCGTTATTGAAAGTAGTTACAGTGCATTGAAAGAGGATGTGCTTCGTATGAAGGAGAGGGGTCAGGTTGTGCTTTTAGGAGATTTTAATGCCAGAGTGGGAAAATCTTCCGAATTAGATGATGTAATAGGTATGTTTGGTGAAGGAAAATGTAATGCGAGTGGTAACAGGTTGATTTCCTTTTTAAATGAGGTTGAGCTTGTAGTCTGTAATGGTCATGAGTTCACTGTGGAACCGCAGTGGACTAGAGCTAGACCTTCTCTGAAGCAGAAGTCTATCATTGATTATATAGTTACTGATTCCAACTTGTTGCAGGTTTCAGGGAGTGTGCAGGTAGATGCAGTGGATATAGGAAAATCGGATCATTTTCTGGTATGGATGGAATTGGGTAGGACTGTAAAAACCACTAAACAACAGAAGCGGGTGATTAAGAAATGGTGCATTGAGCGGTTTCAGGACGAGGAAGTGCGACAGAAGTATCAGGAAGCCTTAAGTGAAGAAGTAGATGGGTTTCAAGGAAGGGTACGCCAATGGAAAACTGAGGGGTTGAGGGGATCAGAATTAGTGAAGGCAGTGGTTCAGGATTGGGAGACAGTCAAGAGGGTAGCATCAAAAGAATTTGGGGAAAAGGTGATAGTGTGTGGCAAAGCGGCGAGGTGGTGGGATGCTGAGATTAAAGAGAAGATTAGGTTGAGGAGACAGGTTTTTAAGGAGATTAGTAGTGGCAGGGAAGATAAATGGGGGGAGTATTACAAATTTCGTTCAGAAATCAAGGAATTGGTATGCAAGAAAAAATTAGATAGTTGGAATGAGGTGATTGAAAAGGCTAATAAAGATTTTTATGAAAACAGGAAAGAGTTCTGGGCATTTGTTGGCAGGACTTCAAAAGGTAGTCGTAAGGGTATTGCTTCTTTGAAGAGTACTTCGGGTTCATGTGTAACCAGTACTAAGGGAAAGTTGGAAGTATTACGTGAGCATTATGAAAGGTTGGGTACAGCATCTGTGGATGATCAGTTTGATGATAGTTGGAAAGAGCATATAGAAAAGAAAGTGACAGAGTATAGTGAAATATCTAGTTTGCAGAAGGATAAGGTTTTGGATCGAGGGATTAGTTATGCAGAAATTAAAAAGTGTTCTAACAGCCTAAAGAATAATAAAACAGGAGGTAATGATGGGCTGGTTGGGGAGCTTTTTAAGTATGGTGGCAAAGGAATGGCTAATTTGTTGAAAGTCTTGTATGGGGAAGTTTGGACAGAGGAGAGTATTCCTAAACAATGGAGACAAGGGTTAATTGTTAGCTTGTATAAAAAAGGTGATGCTGAGGACCCGGGTAATTACAGGGGCATTACACTATTGAATGTGGTAGGAAAGCTGTTTTGCAAGATTCTAAATAATCGCTTAGTAAGCAGATTAGAAGCAGAAAGGGCTCTTCATGAGGGTCAGGCAGGATTTAGAGAGAAAAGGAGTTGTGTTGATAACATCTTTACTCTAAATGAAATTGTACAAGGTAGAATGAGGGAAGGAAAGCACACTTACGCTTTTTTCTTAGATGTTCAGAAAGCATTTGACACAGTTTGGAATGATGGTTTATGGTTTAAGTTATGGGAACTTGGGATTAGGGGTAGGATGTGGAGAGTTATTAAGAATATGTATGACATCACACAGAGTGCTGTTTTACTGGAGGGAGAAGTATCTGAGCAATTCAATATAGGTCAGGGGGTGGCACAGGGTTGTAGTATGTCGCCTATCCTCTTTTCCATTTTTACTAATCAGTTGTTAGATGAGGTTGAGAAGGCTGGGATTGGCATTACTGTTAAGAAGGATGTTAAGGTTGGGGGTCTGATGTTTGCTGATGATTTTGTAGGTTTAACTACTAATGCTGAGGACTTACAAACCTTGATTAATATAGTGCAGGGGTTTTGTAATAAATGGAGGTTGAAATCTAATATAAAAAAGAGTGCTGTTATGGTATTTTCTAAAGAGGTTAATACAGGTGCATGTACATGGAAGTGGGGGAGATAAAGACATTCCTGAGGTTGTAAGTTACTGTTATTTGGGGATTGAATTTGCTAAGAATGGTTCATGGGATAGTCATGTACAGAAGGTAATAAATAATGGAAAGAAAAAACTGAATCAATTACATAGGTTTTTAAGTAATAGGAATATCAGTACAGTTGCAAGAAGATTATTGTTAGTTTCGGTACTTCGCCCTACTTTAGAATATGGTAGTGAAGTATGGGCTTGTAATAAAAGGCAGACAGCTTCCTTGGAATCTATTCAGCTAGGAGCAGCTAAAAAGATGCTTGGCTGCTCTTCTAAAACGTGTAATGAAGCAGAAAGGGGGGATGGGGTTAGAATCTTTGAAAGGCAGGAGGGATAGATGCAAACTTAAGTGGTGGTATAAAGTCAATAGTTTGAATGCTGAGAGATATCCTAGATTACTACTAGACAGTGAGTGGGAAGTGAAGCCGTGTAGGGGTAGGCAGAGGAAGACCTGGAGGAAAGTAATTAGTGAATTGTTGTTGCAGTTAAATCTAGACAGTCAGGAAATACTAGCTGAAGATTATAATGTAAACTTGTTTTTAGAGAGAGTAGATGAAGCATTGAGATGCAGAGAATATAAAGATTTTAATGATGGCTTAAATAGTAAAGTTAAACTTAGTCTTTACAAGTCTTGTTTGTAAGGAAATAGAATTTAAAAATTACTTGCAGGGGGTTGGGGATCCAGGAACACGATTGTTGTTTAAGTTTAGGTCTGGTACTAATGGTCTGAATGAAGGCATCGGGGTAAAAATGATGATAGGCAGTGTAAGTTGTGTGGGGATGAATGTGAGAGTGTGGTACATGTGCTCTGGGAGTGTCCTGCGTATGATACTTTTAGAAGTACTTTCATGGAAGACTTAGACAATCTGTTGGGTGGAAGTTTTGAAGAGTTTAGTGCACTCAATAATTTCGAGAGGACGGGCTTTGTTTTAGGGTGTGAGAATTGGGAAAGATATGATTTTAAGGCTTTATTAAGGCTAGTTAAGAGTTTTATTTTATTAATCTGGGATACTAGAAAGAATAAATTATATGGCGATCAGGATGGTAATGGTGAGACATCTGGTTGCTCTTGCTCTTGTCCTCTGACTGGAGATCTTTCAAGCTCCGCCTGCGTATGTGGGTGCGTGGTCAATGGCGTAAGCGCTACGGCAGCAACATGAGTATATTATTGATCTGGGATACTAGGAAGAATAAAATACATGGTGATCGAGATAATGAAACATCTGTTTGTTCTTGCTCGGACTGGAGATCTTACAACTGTGTATGTGGGTGCGTGCTCAATGTCATACGCGCTACAACAGTGACACGAGTGTAATATTACTACCTATCTGCATTATACAATGTAGCAGCTGCAGTTGATGTGCCATTCTTGTGAAATGTACAAACCTGTGAAACAGTGTATCCCTTGCGGACAGTACTGAAGGAAACAGAGCTACTCTTTCGAGTAGACCTAAAGGTAGAGCTGGCTTTACTGCGCAGTGACTTTGCTCGGGTACTGTGCCACACCTGAGAGAAGAGAGAGCAGGAATATTAAGGTAATAACTCCACGGACAAACCTGTAAGATCTGACGATAAAGGAGCAGGCACACCAGCCTCGTTCCCAGGCTTTACTTCCCAGCAGAAAAGCTGGGAAGTAGAGCCTGGGAACAAGGCTACAGGCACACGTAAAAGGCACCGCTCTTGTTGTCTAGATGTTTTCACCCAAGAGTTCTACTATAAATCTCCATGGCTAGGAATGATGATGACTTCTTGTACTTACTATTTAAGGTACATGTAGGTGGTACCACATCCTTGAACACATCAATTAAAACTGCTTGCTAACCCTCAGTCATCAATGTTTATTGGGGTGGGGATGTTACAAGACTACATTGCACCATTGCATATCTTCAGTTTGAACACATACAAAATCCACTTTTTCACTTCTTGGAACATGAAACAGGAAAAAGCAAAATGCAAAATTTGTACTTAGAAGTTCCTAAGGAAGCATTAGGAATTTTAAAACCTTCTGAGACTTCTTCCAGGCAAAGGTTAAATGAATCTACTGGCAAAGTAAAAATTAACAGCTAGCTTTTGCTGATGAATCATGCAGGTAGTCCTCACAAACAGATATTTTAGTTCTTGTTCCGAAATCTGGCTCCAGGTGGACCAAATTTAAAAGGCCTAGCTACTTGATGTAGATGACCAGCTGCAAGTTAGAGACTCAGGTACTTTCCTTAATAGCCTCACTTTACAAACCTCATGGACTCACAGGATCCTCTTTCAATCTCTTCTGGTGTGTCTGGTTCATCCTGTGAGAAAGGGGGTATATTACGTACGTATATGTATGCACATACACTACACATACACTGCAACAGTAGCTATGATGGTACATGTATACGGATAATTAATGGTATCATACTTTGACAATATATACTGGTATTATTGTATTTTCCATCATTTGAATGCAATGAGTGGTGTGTTCATATGTTAGGCATTGTAGTTGTTCCAGTGCTGGTGCTAGCCATGTTAGTTAGGCTATGATTGGTTACCACAGTGCTGCAGCGGGAACTTTAACGTAACACAGCTGGTAGCAATATCACAGCTGCTGGCAAAGCTGACCAAAAATTTCATGGTAGTTCTATGTGTAACAGTTACCTTGCTGTCGTGATCTGAGGGCTTGTGCTACCTGAGAAGGGCTTGGATCTGCAGAGTCAAAGCCAAGGGCTGGGCTCCCATCGTAAGGTTTGTGATTTTAATATGAGCAAAAGGTTACTGTTTATCTGTACATATGATTAGCTAAAAGCTGAGCTGTTATTCACTTCATATTTGGTTAAAACTGGTCTTTTTCCCCCTCTCCATAAGTTTCTCCTTCACTGTAAGATTTTTTATGGTGAAAGAGTTTTTTCATACACATCACTCTATTTCACTGTACATTCACAAAGGCTGCAAGATGAGCGTGCAGAGGTGGAGGAACAGAGAGAGCACTTTACCAAGCTAGGGGAGGAATTGCAGCCTGGAGATGGACAGAAGGTGGAGTGCATGGTGCAGACTCACAATACAAACTCAACTGACTAAACTAGAGCTGAGATGGGCCAAAGAATTTGGGTACAATTTTTTTGTGGCCAGCATACCTGATTGTATTGCAATCTACTGCACATTCTCTATTATACTAAGATACGTAAGTTTAAGTGCTACTGATTATTAATGGAGTTGTTGTAGGTGTTTACAATATAATTCTTAGGATAGACTAGTTTAGTGCAGGCGCAATTAATGACATCTCATGATTATATCAATCTTTCACTTGCTATGTATGTACATAGCAAGTGGTGGGGTTGTACCTCTACAAAGATTTGCAGTGGACAGCTTTATAATGTTAATGTCAGACAGGGTAAGAACAATCTCAGGCCCTGCGAAATATTATCACCCCCTGCATGTACAGATTTGGAAGGTATTGGGGTCAAAGTACAATGTAAGATAACCTTTTCATCTCAGCAGCAAGCCTGCGCTCTAACTGTGACTCAGATTCATGTCTAATCCGATCTTTTGCCTAGTAGCAGCAAAGGAAAGGGAAATAAGTTCAAATATTTGCACTGTAATATAACGATCATTTGGACAGCTTATTGGAACACTTCAGACTTACTAATGTCTCTACTGCCACAATGAAGAAGCTGAACATTTAAGAAAACAATTGCTACATTATTCTGCATCCAAACTACATGGGTAAGAGTTGACTCATTAGTCTACCAGGCTATTGAAAGGTTCGTAACAACTCTGCAGCTGGTTGCTGGTAGTATACATATACATCTAACATGATCAGTAACGTAATTTGGCAAAAACATGCATATGTACACATCACACATATGTATGTTACTTCTCTACATACATCATTCACAAAATATATACCACTTATTTCCAGGTCTGCTATCTTGCCATACAAGGCATCTCTCTCAGGCTGAGCTTGACTCATTAGTTGTTGGTGGGCCTCCAGAACTGCTGCCTATGAAGGAGAAGTATTGGGAGAATCATTTCAACAGCAGTAGATTCAGCATGGCAGATTTGTCTCAATCGCACCCTTCCCACCTTTTGCTTTTGAGCTTTCTCCCTTCCTCTTTCAAGCCTCTCAATTTCTTCATGACCCAAAATATTCTCCCTATAGCAGCAGTATATAGATGTGGGCTGTATCTCAATTATCGCGAATAGCTAGTATGGTCTAGCTGTTGAGGCTGGTATGTTTGTACACGTATTCTAGCTGTGGTTATATCTTAATTATTGTACTAATAGTATGAACCTGTGTTCAAGCTGTTGCTTCAACTTTGTGATCTCTTGCTGATAGGCTGACAGCAATGCTTTCTGTGACATGTCCTTGTTGATGTGCGCAGTGGTCTTGATACTTTTTGCCACGAGTATTCAAATGTGGGTATAGAAAGAGAATACTGCTAAGAAAAAACTGATAAGGGGCATAATCAACTGTTTTAATAAGTGTAAAGACAAATTAATCTGAAGGAAAGCAGATTTAGCCAGTGACTCTGAACACAACACTAGGTGTGCTAGTAGTGGTGGCTGCCAGCAGATACGTACACAACTCAACCGTTTCTAGTATGAAGTATGAACGTGAACAGACTGCTACGTACTTGCATGTAACATTAATTGAAGGATAATAATAGCATGCTTCCCTTACACCAGTGTAAATTCTCATGCTACCTTTTCATTGTGGGTGTAATTACGTGAAAATAAGTACAGGATACTGGTATGTACATGCGTACCTCTGTTCTTCCAAATCTTATACTTCTGTGTTGCCTCCAAGGCAGTCCTGCAGCAACCGTGTCAGCTTAGAATCTCGATCAGGAATATACTTCACACCCGAGGTTGTCAGTGCTGTAACCACCAGGAAGAGAAGTGGAAACTCTGACAACACTCCCTTTTTCTTAGTGTATATGCTCATCTTCACTACTACACCTTTGCAATTGACAGCATTTCTACTGGGCAAATTAAGGCCATGTACACTTCAATCAAAGATTCAGTGTAACAAACATTTTCTAGAAGTCTATAAAGGATTAAACAATAATATACTCATGTCACTGCTGTAGGGTTTACGCCATTGACCACGCACCCACATACGCAGGCGGAAGTTTTAAGATCTCCAGTCAGAGGACAAGAACAAGAGCAACGAGATGTTTCACCATCTTGATTACCATAATATTCTTCTAGTATTCTAGATTAATATTAATAAACTTTTAATTGGTCATAATAAAGTATATACTGGAATTCACTCCACCATTTGGCAAATAGAGATGTGCATTTTTGTCACCAGCCAGCAAAAGGCATGTATAGGAATGTAGCATTGGGGGTGGGGCTACCCAGCCTACTTGGCTGATCGAGTTCATGCAAAGGCCAGCAAGAGCGTGTTTCACCATCATGTCTTCCGGAAACATTTTTGTCATCATATGTATTACAGTAAACAGAAAAAAACATTAACAGAAGCAATCTGCAATGTGACACTGTGCCTTGATTTTCCATTGTATGTACATAGTGAACTAACCTGGGTCCGAACACAAGATCATAGAAGAAATTGTGTGTTTCGTGATACGTCAGACTGTATATTAGCTCTCCAAAATAACCGATTCCGATCTGTGAAGGCATTTTCCTTGACTCTGGTTTGATATCAATGGTTACTTTTTTATTAACCTAAACACACTGTGTGTGCACATGGAAAAGTACACTTACATGACGCTATAGATACATATGCATACATAGCAACACAGTTAGTTGCAAGAGGCAATAACTGTTACACTACGCTATAACAGTTGTGATAGAGACCCCACCAAACATAATCTAATTTACAGCAAAAGCTGGGAAGTAGAGCCTGGGAACGAGGCTATACATGTAGCACAATACAGGCTATACACTAGCTGAAGATAAAGACATCGTGTTTTACATGTACATATCAGATTAAAAATTAACACTCAACACAAAAAGGAACATAACTGTATAATGGGACAGTTTTGCATATCAGCTTTCTGCCTACTGTATTGATGTCTTCTACCTTGATTCACTCTGACTCTCTCTTCAATGAGCAGTAATGCTGTCTGTCTTCCAATGTCTTCTGGTAGCATAGGAGTAGGGGGATCAACTCCACTGGTAGAAACACTGAACTGTTTGCATGCAATGTGACGATCCGTTGGCTGCGTGCATCATTCCCTCTGTGCTCTCAGACGCCAGCGTTAGTTCATAGCCAGGAGACCTACACAGTAAATAGATTTTTTTGCCGTGAAGTAAACACATACAATAGTAATGCAGGATTCAATAACAAGGCGAACAACAAAAACAAGACAATGCGGAACAAAAAAAGTACCAAAATGTAGTAAACAAAATACCAACATACAAGACTACTAATATTTACAAGGAAAAAAATGTGAGAAAATTAGCAGTCTTGTTACTTTCACTGGGGAATTATGATATAAACGTGGGCAGAGATCAGCTAGCCCCACCCATTGGCAGTGCATCTTAACTGATAATAAATACACCTAGCATACCCACATGATTAATATCCCTTTCCCAGCCTACACTTTAACCTTGATTGCTAATTATCTATGCGCAGTCTAGCCAACTTCTATTAATACCCACAATAAATAGTACTCTACTATCTATGTACCTAACCAAGGGGTCGCTTGCAATATCCACTCGGAGTCTCCAGTGCAAGCAATGCGAATACTGCAAGCGATCCCCAGTCTCGTTCTGCCCTGTGAGACTAAGCGATCCCATGGTGGGTAGAAGTTGGAGCTAACTAGCTAGGTATTAACAAGTCTCGGCTACATTATCTATGGTATCAACTAGCTAGACTATTAATGTGCTACGTACCTGGACTCCGGTTAAACGGTTGCTGTAGTTTGCTAGTTCCCAGACTAGTAGTTTGCAGTGTTAATAATAGCGTTCGTTCCGCAAAACTAGCACTGAAGGTACCACATGCCCTTAACAGAGACAAGAAAAGTACAAGTGTAGGCCCGTGCAAGTTGTCACCCCACCTCACCCATGCACCACAGCCCATGCACAGGTGACACTCAATCTACTTCCACAACAAATGTACACTTGTTTACACAACTGTGTGAACTAATAAATGTAACTAGGATGTAAGATGCAAAAAGCCTTGGGTCAAAGTACCATTTGGTGTGTGTTCTACAAAAACCTGTCCAATCTTACTGATGCATTTCTTCTGATGTGACAGCATGTCCACAAATGTAAGAGGGCCAATGCTCTGTAAGTAAACAAACATACTATCATGGGTAAAGTACAAAGAACTGAAGCACTGACAGCTATTTGGGCTTTGTCAGTGTGGTGATGGTGTGTGTAGCACCTAGAGCAGACCAGCAAGTTCCGGCTGACCAGCAGCTACATACAGCCCTTAATTTGACTCTCACCAGGCAAGCCTCCATGAAATAAAAGTGATCTAAGGATCTACTGTAGTTTAACTTTTCTCTGGTCTCCTAATCCTTCATTTACAATAGAAAAACTACTAATAAACAGTATTTCCTAATCAACCCAAAAAGTTAGCAACACCCTAACAGCCAGACACCGAAGGGAATAGGGTGAGGTAACTAATACCAAGCATGCCTAAGCCCACCATCAAAGTGGTACATAATACTGGACAGCATTGCTCAGAGAAACACTCTAACTAGCCTCGTTCCCTTTTTAAAACTTAACATGTTATCTGGGAACAAGACTATGTACAAACCTGCAATTGTAGGCCAAGCTATGGCAAACAAGTGGTGGTGTAGTGTTGCCTAGACAGCGATAACGTAGTAGGCAACCATGATAGTTACAGCTGCTACATGTATCTGGAAGCACATGATCAAGCTTCTGAGTCAGCACTTTTAATGTACTGCATTATGTAGGTTACTTATCTGCATGTGCAGAATGAGACAGACAGCCCATTACAGTTCTACAGCTGCAGTTAGCTTGGTGTAACTGCTTGCTGAGCTAAACCTTGTGTGTTTCACTTAAAAAGTTCCTGGCTGGTTTCTTTAAATACGTGTACATGTAGGTGAAAAACATCAAACTTTTCATTGATGCCAGAAGCATGCCCTAGACCTGCAGCATGTGCATTATTTACCAAGGGAGAAATTCCAATATGTATGCATGTAGCTGGTCACAAGATGGATACCTCGTGTTAGTAACTGGGCAGGTGATCTCAAAGGCCTCCTCTAACTGAGTAGATCCCGGACTCTTTGTCACCGAAATCTTCAGTTCTGGCATCGGTGGAATCAAAAACATCATGCAGAGGCATCAGTGGTAAAGGAAAGCTACAACACAGGAAATACATAGTTAAACACAAAAGTCCGCATGGAGTAAATTGAAGCCTCCATCGCCAAATCCAAGACTACGAAGAAAACGTTCCCCCCCCAAAAGGAAGGCTACAGTGAGTTATTGCAAGCCACGTTATTGCAATGGACCATACACATATGACGCTACAAAATTGTGTGTGGACAATGGTGACAGCAAAAAATTAGATTTCAGTTTCTATTGTCCAAATTCTGAAAACAAAAAGTCTGGAATGACATCATCATCACTTACTGCTGCCCTCAGCTGTCCAGTCTGAATCCTCCCTCTTTCACCAAACCCGGAGCGCCAGACGATATCCATCTTTCCAACTGAGACGTTGTTAGTCTGAGAGAAAGGAAGAAGCCATATCAGTTACTAAGTATACTGTAGAGCACCAAAATTTCGAGGCATTTAAATTACTCAGTTTTCATGGTGGGACCACAAAAAATAAAGCTTGCGAAATGTTAGTACTACATTGTATGTAGCGCGGTTAACAAGGTTCCTCGATCTTCGAAATGTTCCGCACGACTAAACCATGAAAATGTGCTCCTCAAAATTTGGTGCCATTCGGAATTGCCCTATGGTAGAGCGGTCATGGCAGCTATTTTGACATGTGGCCTCTCAGAAGGTTTCTGAAATGTAAATTCAGGGATCTTACAGGTACTGTAATGAGAAGTTTCAGTCACTAACTGCATGTACGTGCGCGCATATTCACTACTACAATAACAGTATACTGTTACTGTAGTAGTGTTTACTGTACTTGTAGCCTTGCCTTCTGATTTCACAGAAATTCAGGGTCATATGACAGCCCAAACACTACCATAACGGCAACTGCGTTACATGTACATACTGTACTTATAGAGCAAGCATGCCCGTCTATGCTCTAATTAAAAAAGTTGACGACAGTATGACTGCAGCTTTTGTGAACAGAGGCACAATTAAGCCCACCCTGAAATCCATTAATTGGGAATTATAATTTTCTCCAGCACAGTTGCCAAGGTAGGCTAAGGTTCCCCAGTGGTTATAGATAATGGTTCATTAAGTGACACCTGTTAATAACTCTCTGATCATTCATGCGCCCGCAGTACAAAGTCAGAATCGGTGTAACTTGGCGAGGATGCCATCTTCAACACGTGCCTGCCCTCGGGATGGTCCCCGGGGCCGAAAGCGTTACAAGCATTTACATACACTAGCTCAGATTCGACCGCCGCAATGCAAGATTAGTTGCCTCACACTAAGGTGCTCAGCAATCATTGCATTATAATTGACTATGTGCACTCCAGTGGCACCCATCGCAGCAGTGTAATGGTTTAATCACTGCAGCTGCCATGCAGAAAATAGAGATGCAGAAATAGCTGATTTTTTAGTTCTAAAGCAAAAAGTGTTTAAGGTTTTGTATAGTACCACAGCTTGAGTGAAGGGGTATATGTACTTCAGTCCAGCAAAAGACCACTCTAAGCATTAGGAACTACATAGTCTACACTAGCTCCGGAATGCCTCAAAATATAGTTACAACAGAAATGCAACTTGCCTGAATCAGAAAATTAGGGTTGATGGTGCATGTTCTCCCCAAGAACTGCACACGCAAATCAGTGGAGTCAAGGACGGTCTGAACTACTCCAACTTTCTTGGTTGCCTACAGAAGACAGCAACAGTATTGTTCATGCAGATAGCTTCGCACACACTAGCAAACATACATAAATATTGCAGCTCAGAAGGCCATAGAGTCTTTTCCTATGACATAAAATAGCCAGGGCTGCATGTAGATGCCACTTGAAACTTATGCATACATGCTTGCTTAATTCGGAACGGTTGTCACATTACTAATCTGTACGATTTCGAACACTGGCAGTGCACTGCCAGTGTTCGAGATCGTACAGATTAGTTTTGACCACTCCGTTTGCTAACTGTAGCAAGGACTATTATGGCAGCCTGCTACTTGGCAGAGTGTGGTTGCCAACTAATGAGTCCCGCTACAATAGAAATAAAAGACGAAAGGTACCTCTTGGCTGTCTGATCTGTGGGTGGTAATGCGAGAACCATTCCGAATTATTATACCAGAGCCACCTGAGAACTATACTAATTATGCTTGCTTAACAGTGCCACCTATACTAACTGTACTGTATATTAAGCTACGTGAACACAACATACAGCTAGGGCATGGCCACTCATTATAAATGCTGTACCATGCACTTAGTAAGGTGCTCAGCAATACTGCATCATAATTGACTATGTGCATTCCAGTGGCACCCATCACAGCAGTGTAATGGTTTAATCACTGCAGCTCCCAGGCAAAACATAGGGATGCAGAAATGGCTGATTCTGAAACAAAAAGTGTGGAAGGTTTTGAATAGTGCCACAGCTTCAGTCCAGCAAAAGACCACTCTAAGCGCACAGCCTAATACCACACATTAGGAACTACATAGTCTACACTAGCTCCGGAATGCCTCAAAATATAGTTACGACAGAAATGCAACTTGCCTGAATCAGAACATTAGGGTTGATGGTCCATGTTCTTCCCAAGAACTGCACATGCAAATCAATGGTTTAAACTGGTGGTGGCTTCGTAGGGGAGAGGACTGGTAGGGAGCACCTACATACAAGAATCGTAACATTTCGGCACCACTTATGCGATGTAACAATCTTTGTAAGTTAAATTCAGCGGTAGAAAATACTAGAAACTGGGCTGTACATGTATTAAAACTGGAAAGTACAAGAACAGGAGAAGGAACTGCCAGAGAACACAGACGCAGGAGGGAACCAGGAGCCACACTGCCCGTAGTCACACACAAAAAATTTAAGAGGGGAATATTAAAAATTGTGTTAAAATAGCGACCAACGTGCAAATATGGTTCATTTCATTGACAGTAACAGTGGTCTTGGCATTACTTAGCACGGTACACCATGGACCACAACATGGCTGCAGTAGTCATTACACATGTATACTAGAAAATGCAACATACTGTGCGCTGTGTCTTATCTATTTCCTATCTCTACTTTTATGCACTTCCGCTATGAATGCATTTCACGATAATCCATGCAGCTGATATTTTACACACGAGAATCACTCCTGTTCTGCAGTTGTCTACAGAGATACAACAGTCTAAGTGAAGCCAATGGTGTGTGTATGTACATGTAGTGTGAAATGCTTAACTTGCCTATGTATATGCACTTACTCTTGCATCTCTGCTTGTCCGCCATACATACACTTGGCATTGTGGTCCACGCCTCAACACAAACTGGTTACTAACCTACCACAGGGAGGTGTCCTGGGTAGTAGTATCCACCAGTAGCTGCCACCTTGCATTTCAAGTCCATCTGCAGAATTATTGAGTGAGGGTCAGTACACCCGGAAGATATGGGGTGCTTGTGTATGGATTGTGAATAGCACCCCAGAGTCATTTGCTGAGTGAAAAATGGTGCCAAATGTAGTTATGATGGGTGAGCAGAAATACAGGCATATGTATGGCTGGTGACAGATCAGAACCATCACCTGTGTGTGGCTTGGTAAATAAGTGTCAGATTATGTAGACCATATCATGTCAAATTAAAGATGCTTTGACAACACTTCATTGAAGGTCATCATTCATAGCTTGCACATATGTACATACACATGACAGCATATTAGATAACTTAAAATACCCTTCCGTTATGGCCAATTCTGTATACATTGCCTTTTTTGGTCTCCTTCCACTCCACCCATGCAGCATTCCCCTGCAAGATGAAATAGCAGTATTTTGCTACAAGGTTTGCAAGTCACGAATAAACCATAACATGTACATGCATGTGCATACCAAATATTAAGGAAGCAGGACAATAAAATAAACAGTATTAGGCTAATAAGCCTGGCACTAGCTCCAATACTCCTCTCTGTAATCAATATCTGAATCGCACACTACAGGCGGCGGAATATACGGATGTTATACCTTCTGTTCATAATGTCATGTTGATGCATGCTCATTTGTTTATGGGATATTTAATTATAAACATGCATGTGGGGCATTGTGTGGCTGGAAAGGTAGCGTGAAAGAGTGACATAGAAAAAAGCATAAGCTTCCACAGTTTCTGGGAAATGAAGAATAGAGTTGGAGAAATGTTGAGAATTTATGACAGTTAAGTACTTATAGCTTGGTCTTCATCATCTTCCCATCCTTGAAGCTTCTGAAGGGTTCCGGTTTTGTCATAATCGCCTATACAGATTGACAATCCTGTAATAACAGCTCATAATCAATCCTATCTGGCTGGAAAACAACACACAGTACGAATTTATAACCTCCCAAATTCTGAGGCTACGTATATAGAGGGATAACCCTGGCATTGTACATTGGTACATGTAAAGGTACGTTTGTCCAGGTATCAATGGCGGATTACTAGGGCAGGGTTAATGGAAGACATCTCTATCAATGGGTGTGGCTCTTACAAAACACATTTTAATCTGTGACCAGTACTCTACCTCATAGCTAGTGGCAGCTACAGGCATTTAGCCTGTCTAGGTCTTGCCATTTCCCACCTCCTATCCCAGAGTATATATGACATATTGCTATGGAAATGGCAGGAGGCTATACACCTTATAAAAATTCGACATAATATGAATCCTGTCCAATCGGTGTATATCATTGCTATACCACCTACTGGTGTTTGTAGTTTATGGGAATATACCCCTCGGGCCTGCGGCCTTCGCAGTATACGTACACATATTCCAAATAACCTCCTCCACAGCAGGTGGTATATCACTGATATATATACACTTCCTGGTCATGGTTTATATATTACTTATGGGAAATTAGAGGTATATGAAGAAAGTCACAGAGGAGCAAAACGTATAAATCCTGAAAAATACAGAAAGGATTAACTAAGGGAAAAGTGTATTCCTTTGAGGTAGACACTTTCTGAAGCCAGTATGATGAGCAAAGACAGCAGATCGATATACATGTACACTCATAGAGATAATCAACTACTTGCAGAAACACTACTGTCAAACATTGCATGGTCGCAGATAGCAGCAATCATGGAGACAATTAATTCTCCTCTGCTTTAAAGACTGCCCAGTACAAGCCTCTATGAAGTGGCAATCAGCTCCTCTATCTAACCTCGTTCCCAGGCTCTCCACAAAAATGACAAAAGCTCTGCAGAGGCCTGGGAACGAGGCTATCTTCTATCTATTATTAATTATTGAGCAATATAATATAATATGCATTTAATTAGAGGATTTCTTTTAAAAAAGCTTGCAGGGTTTCGAATGCACCCCTTGGCTGCCTTTGCTAAGTAGCAATGTGCTCTCAATACTATACAGATGTATATATGGCGGTTCAATTACCCGATGCCGCCTAGAGATAACTAGCTACTATTGTACTGTAATCATTTGCTCATGTTGCTGCTGTAGCACTCACGCCACTGACCACACACTCATAGACGCAAACAGAGCTTGTAAGATCTCCAGTTACAGGACAAGAGCATATTGTACTCTTGGGAGAATAATGATCGGTCATTCAAGTGGCATTTTTGCAGTACCGATGACATACGGTAAATATAATCATACAGTAAATATAATCATAAGACAAGGTTAAAACACAGCAGTGTACAGAGCAGTAAGCACAGCTAAACACGCATGACAGTAGCTCTCATAGAAGCATGTAAGTTGCTTTCATTTGCAAAAGGAAACTACGAAAGCAGAATAGCTAGCTGACTTACGGTCGGTGTTTTAATTCAACGATTGATTTTTGCTGCTGCACAGTACAAGAAATTGGGAGGTCAGGAATGGGTATATGGGTAGCTAATCACCTTTCCTTCCTCATCAGCCATGCATCTCAGATTCTGAATGTCTAAGATCTACAGTTATCATTTTAGAAGCAATGGAGATGACACAAACAAGCCCTGGCAATCTATATCGTGTGCATGATTGTCCCATGCATTGTCCCATACTATTTAGTAGACTGTAGGCATCATGTGTAGTGTGCTGGACAAGTGTTGTCACTGCTGCTGAGTTAAAAGTAGTGCAACACCAATATTACACCATGTGTCAGTGTCACTGAGCATTTAGGAAGTATCCTAAAAATGCTCAGTGACACTGAGAGAGATATATACTAGCCTATATGATTGCATACGCCACAGCAATTAAGATAAGCTTAATCACATTCATTATGCTGTTTACGGAATATTTACCAGAACACGTGGTCGGAGGCCTTGCAAGTGCGCGTTGAAGTGCATGTTGCAAGATGCCTGTACAAGTACGGCGAATAGGCCTAGGCAATGGCTGTGCGTAACCTTGTGATATTAATTTTGCATTCTTATCTTATTACGTAGTGTACTAGATACATTATAGAGCATGCTCATACCTTGCTCCGTTTTCAGCGCATCGAAGACAAGGCTTCCTTTTAGCTGCCAGCATGCAATACGACTAGCCCCCCAGGGTGCAGTGTCAGAACAAAACCTGTAAATCATGGTGATATCTCGCGTGGAGGTCGACACCACGTGGTCTGGACTAGCTGGAGTTGTACTCGCAGCAGCAGCGTGGAGCACGGATTAGTGGCATTCGCTAGCAATTTCCAAACCGTGGATCCGTACGTGGGCACTTGATTTCTAGACCCCTCTCGGGGCCCCGCAGCTATGCATGGCTGTAGCGTACGGTGCCCCATCTCAAGTACCTCGGAACTCTAGGCTAGCTACACCCCCCATGGCCCAGGTCTGCCATCACTGATCCGCATAAATACCTCTGCACTATACTATCAGACAACTTGCAAGTGCCACTAGATTGTTTTCCAAACATTGGAACGGTAGGGGCATTTATAAAGGCCCCACCCATTCCAAAGTTTCTTGGATGATGGCCTAAATTATAGGACAAGCTGAGCACGCATGAAGATGTGGGATAGGAGGGGACAAGAAAGTTCCATTTCTTGTAAGTATGTTGCACCCATCTGTCAAGTAATGTGTGAATTGGGTACCCATAGGGGCTTATGAGCGTCAGGGTTCATGTACCCACGATAGTGAAATACTACCAAGGCCTGTACAAGAGCCAGAGTGGTACTCTCCACCCCTGGGTTGATTAGTTGTGTCCATCTTGTTTTCAGCTCAAAATACTCTACAAGATTGGCTGGCTCATACAGCGCAAGCGTGATCTCAAGTCCAAGTTAATGACCTCGTAGATCTACCAAGGACACAGGAACTTGGACAGTATGGAGGTGAGTGTAGTATTACCGTAAAATTATGAACTCCTTATTAGTAGGAACCACAGAATCAGTTCCATGGTATCTTACCAGGAGCGCATAATGATGTAAGAAAAAGTCATTATGCGCTCCTGATCTTATTGGTATCGTTGAATTCCATACAGAACTCCCAGGGAGACCGGTCAATTGGACACACCCTGTTAAATTCACGCACATAATATTCATTGAACATGAGTATAATATTGATATGTTTACGTAAATAGTATTACACATGTAAAAATTATGGCACAATCTTTAATTGTGCTCTCAAAACATCTGTGGCATTAAATTCACCTGCAAAATTTGGTGCTGCATGTAGATAGCGTGTATACTGAACTTGCTCATATGCTTTAATGAACTAGGTCGCTACAAATCTGTGAATGCATGGCCATATTGTCGTTGTCAGACAGTTTGTGGTGGCATTATCAATCTATTGCCGCTTGCATAGATAGTAGAGTACTCTACTATCTATGCCGCTTGCGATTAACTGTCACATGACACATAGGCTTCACATGTAAAGTGAGATCAAAAATACTTTAGAGTTGCTATTTCTCTAAACTTGGAAGTTAAATTTTTGCTCTGTACAGTATGGCTTCCCTATTCCTATTATATAGGAAAATAAAAAAACATTGAGAAACCGCTTCCAAAGCATGTCCATGATACTAAGTGTTTTTTAGACGAACTGTTGTAAGAGCCTGCTTTTCAATGATCAGAGAACACACTCATGGATTGTGAACAATCTAATGTGGACTTTTGAGTAATTAGAATTTTTGGTATTATACATGACATTGCATTAGCTGAGGCATAAGGTTGAGATGGTACTGCTTTGCGTGGTTCTTCTCATGAATAAATAATGAAAGATGTCATTCACATGGCACTAATTTATATGTTTATGATTTCCATGGTGGCAACTGGAATCAAGTGGAGGGATGTGTCACTTTGATGTAGTTAACTCTTTACCAATTAATGACGCATATTGCGTCATGAGCTCCCATAAGCCCATATGAATTTATATGGGGGTTTTAATACTAGACGTTAATACTTTGTACAGGCTTTTCTGCTTCTTTAAGCTGTTTCTTATGGTTGGTAAAGGGTTAACAGCTCTTTGCTGTGTGATATTGACACTTTGATGTGGTTGAGCAGCAAAGTTGCCTTTTAATTTTTTAATTTTAAATAGGACCATGTATTATTATAGTGGTGAGAAGCATATAGGCTAATTATGGCTGAATAGTCAGCTGGTGTGTTCCACAAAGTTTGTTAGGCGGCTGAAGTGCCTATGAGTCAGCCAGACAGATGGATAATTATCCTGACAGGTTGTTGCCCATCTTATGTAGGCTATAGTTTTAACCTTTACGGTCCATAGGGTTCCATAGTGAGCTGTGGTTAGCTACGTAGTTGTGTGAAAATTTGTGAAGATTTATAGGGAGTGCTTTGATGGGTGGTTTTCAATAAAAAAGCTAACATATATTTGCTGTGAGTTGGTTAAAGTTTGTAAGGCAGCTAGGGATCAATTATGTCTGACAGAAGTGTGCAGGCATATAATTTTTTTGAAAGGCAGGATATCCAAAATGAGCGTTTTGGGGTGGTGAGATGCGTTCTGGGATATAAAACTGGGTTTGAAACGCTCTTGTGAAAAAGCCAAAGTACATTTTTAGCCTGCCTACTATGTAGGTACTGGTGATATTGTCATACTGTAAGTGGGGCTCTAGCAGATCCGATAATTTTCATTTTAGTAAATTGTGGATTCTTTAGTAGAGGGTGTGGTCATGTTCATAGACTTTCATGTTGTCAACATAGCCATCCACTTGATTTGGAGATTTGAATATCATCGAAGTACCCCCTGTAACGATAAATTCTTTAGGTTTAGGCATTGAGAGTTTACAAGCTAAACTGATTGCAAGCAAGAGATGTACATTCAAACTTCCTGTATAAAACTGCTGCAATAAGTTCAGGATAGTACCTCAGATCAGTGAACATACTGAGTGGCTGCTATACAGACATTGTTAAGAAGCTCTCAGCCCAATTAAGACGCTTGTCTTCATACATACATATGATGAACTGGACGCGTACATTGCATACAGTTTCTGTTCTGTCAATGTAACACCTGTCACAGCTACCACGACTTCAGTAGTCCCACCATACCATGATATGGCGATCTCTATTAGTTGTACATGGAGCTATGTAGGAGAGGGAGACTTTTGAAGTGTGCTAACCAATCAGATGACAGAATACGCATTGCAGAAAATCTGAACTATAGTACATGGTTATACTTTCAAATCCAAGATCACAACAAATGGTGCTGTCAGAACTGCGTGGGTATCACAGCCCTTTTGAGATTGGAGATTCCTTTCCAGAAAGGTAATTGTTTGTGCAGGTATGATCCCAGACTGGAGCTGTGCTATTCTACTAGCATGTGTTCCTGTCATAATATTATCCTGTTGAGCATAGGAAACAACTGAGCTATGAAATTATTTTGAATACTTGTGCTAGCCATTTTAAAAAATGTGCCGAGTGAGAATTCTTGAGCTAGCGGTGAGTTCCCATGTGAGCCTACATGTGTACTAGATTATGTTATTGGATTACCAGCCTGTACTGTTTTTGGGTGAGTGAGCCAGATCAAACAAGACGAGTCCAATGTCTAATGATATTGGACACTCTGCTTATAGGAAATACTACGTTCTATGAGTATTGGCGTTGAGAATGTAGTTTTCACTAGTCTTGTACTGAGACATCAGCACCTCCTAGTAGATACCATAATATAATTTGGCTATGATGTACATATGTATAACTATATAGCACTCTAATACTACAACTCTGCTAGTGTTAATTTTCTGTTAGTCTATCTATTATGTGTCAGCTAGCCAAGGAATCAGGGAAAGAACAGCAGTCTTATAACTCTACTGCATACCTGATGTAGTGGTGAGAAGCTATTTTTAGTCCTTAATGGTAGACCTAGTCAGATCTTTATACAGATTTTCATACTGATTTTTTTGGTTGGGGTGGGAAAACATTTAGCTGAATATTCCCTTTGAATCTTAGGTGCTCTAAGGTTGCTTTTGGTGGCTTCTTGCAGAGCTCAAAATAACAGCTGGCCACTGGCCATTTTCTGTGAAATTTTCTGCAATGGCCACCCAAAATTTGATCTTATTTGTATAAAATTGTACAGATGGCCAATCAAAATTTCATTTTGGCCAGCCAAACCCAAAGCCTTATTTTTAACTCTGTTCTTGAGTCTGCTGACACTGTCTTGGGGCTGAGTGACAGACATGCAGTGTTGAATAGAATAGGTACTGAATGACATTGGGGGATATTTACTCGGAGTGGAGCAGCTGAAGGTCGTGGAGTGTAGAGTACTATGTTAGTTTGCAGACAGTGAATGAGTGCACACTGAGCAGCTGAGGCAAGGCTGTGCAGCTATGTTGGGGTAGGGCATAGACAGTACGTTAGTAGACGATGTGATACTAACAGAATAGCAGAAACTAAATTTTGAGGCATTTGGTAGCCCCATATGAACTCTGGTGGTCTGGTGGTATAGCTTGCTGTCGTTTGACAATTCTAGTGCAGGAACAGTGTAACTTACTTTGGATCTATACTCATATATGGGCACTCTGCTGTGAGTTTTAGATTTAGCATTTTATCTAAACTGGAACCTCTGTCAGGTATTGCCTTGCTTGTGACATGCCAAGAGCAATACAGACATTTTGTAGGTGGCTTGTGCTTTGAATGTCTTCTGTACATGTACATATGCATGTAGCTGTGATTTACATGTAGTTGTGATGTGCTTTGCTTGTGCACTGTTGCATTTGGAGAGTGATATGAGCTATGCTGTGGCTTGTACTTCACTGGAGTGGCACTCGATGACTTGAACCCTAATTTGTAGCTCTCTAGTCCAAGGCCTAGGTGCTGGAAGGGTCATGAATGTCTTCAACGACCATGTTTTCACCAAAGTGGAAAATCCTACTTTCTCATATAGATCACAGTGGTATAAGTTTCACCCCTTCTGCATGCTCCAAAGCAAGAGTAGATATGTATGTACATATGCTGTTCCATATATTTTCTACAGGGTTTGGAGTTGATTTCTCAAAAGAGGTATAAGTAAATCTGCCAACATAAATATTTTAATTAGATAGGTAAACCACAGGAATTTACAACCTTGTTGTTAAAATTGGTAATTGGCTGATAAGAGAAGTTAGTCCTCCTTTTTGTAGGTGAACACAGTAAACCAGATGCACCATGTTTGACCCACCTTTGAAGAGCAGACTCCAAGTGGATCAAAATTACAGACAAAACATCACATTTTAAGTGTAGTAGCACCTGTATTGAACAATCGGTGGTGAAAATTTCAGGTTACATAGTTATAACATCGCATAATGAATATGTATCGTATTTCTGTTTTGTCAGTGAGTTTCAAGGGTAATTTTTAACATCTTCTAAACTCATTTTTGAATTTAGAGTGATGGAATATCGTTATGGCAAAAGTTCAGCAATAATTTTATAGGTGACTTCAATATTTCACAACCAACTGTTCAACGTACATGTAGGTGTTATTATTTTCAAAAAATCTCTCAAGTTGCAGACAAAACATTTCTAAACATTTCCTGAAAATCTTTTTGCCTGTAACATTGATCTACTTGGAGTCTGCTCTTCCAAGCTGAGTCAGACAGTGTACATGCATCAGTTTTACTGTGTTCTGAATCACCTACAAAAAGGAGGTCTAATTCTCCTCTTTTCAGCCAAATTGTATGTATTTTTCATAACAATACAATTATGTATAGGATATACCACGTCTACGAGGAGTATAAACGCAGATATACTCCGCTAGTCGGTTTACCCGAGGCGATAGCCGAGGGTAAACAGCCTAGCGGAGTATATCGCGTTTATACTCCGAGTAGGCGTGGTATATCCGGCTTATACAACATTTGACCAATCAGTGGAGTTGGTACCCAGAAACGCTGGGCTAGCATTCCCAGAGGCAGCAGTTATTTACGATGTCATAATACATGAAAACATAAAAGTAGTATAATAAAACATGAAAACATAAACGTAGTATATGACCCTACATGAAAACATAAACGTAGTATATGACCCTTTATACTCCGCTTCTGCTCCAATCAAACACCTTGGATGTGATGTAATGTGGTATAAGTGGTTTTGCCTGAGACTTTCATGCTGTGGGAACATGTATACCACCTTGAGAGCTTCACTCCATACCCTGCATGAGATAGTGCAAAATGTGTAAGCAAACATTATTTGAAATCTACTCTCTTAAGAAAGGAAAATTCTCTGAGTACCAACTTTCGAAATTCCACCAATATTTCAACTACTCACGTTAACTTCACTTTACAGTATTCAGAGAACTTTCCTTTTGTATGCAAGGTTCTTATGAGTGCTGTTTTACTGGAGGGAGAAAAATACAAACCATTCAATATAGGTCAGGGAGTGGCACAGGGTTGTAGTATTTTGCCATGTTCTCTAGATGAGGTTGAGAAGGCTGGGATTGGCATTACTATTAAGAAGGAGAAGGATGTTAAGGTTGGGGGTCTAATGTTTGCTAATGATTTTGTAGGTTTAACTACTAAATGCTGAGGACTTACAAATGTTAATTAGATGTAGTACAGGGCTTTTGTAATAAACGCAGACATTCCAAGGGTTTAAGTTACTGTTACTTGGGCATTGAATTTACTAATAATGGTTGAAGGGATGGTCATGTACAGAAGGTAATAAATAGCGGAATTAAAAAACTATAGGTTTCCAAGTGATAGGATTTTCAGTACAGTTGCAAGAAGGATAATTATCATGTTAGTTTCGGTACTTCACCCTACTTTAGAGTAATGGTAGTGAAGTGTAGGCTTGCAATAAACGACAGACAGCTTCCTTGGAATCTAATCGGCTCAAAAGAAACTTGGCTGCTCTTCTAAAACCTGCAATGAAGCAGTAAAAGGGGATATTGAGTTAGAGTCTTTAAAAGGCAGGAGGGAAAGGTGCAAACCTAAGTGGTGGTATAAAGTCAAAAATAATATTTGGATGATGAGAGATTACTACTAGACTCTGAGTGGGAAGTGAATCTGTGTAGAGGTAGGCAGAAGAAGACTTGGAGGAAGCTAATGAGTGAATTGTTGCTACAGTAAATCAAGACAGACAGGAAATAATAACAATGTAAATTTGTTTCTAGAGAGAGTAGATAAAGAGTTGAGATATTGAGAGCGAATATAAAAGATGGCTGAAATAGTAAAGTTAAACTGAGTCTGTACAAGTTTTTTTGTAAGGAAATAAAATTCAAGAATTACTCTCAGTGGATCCAGGAACACGGTTGCTGTTTAAGTTTAGGTCTGGTATTATAATATAATGGTCTGAATGAAGTGTTAGGAAGACATGGGGGTAAAAATGACAGGCAGTGTAAGTTGTGTGGATGAATTTAAGAGTGTAGTACATGTGCTCAGGGAGTGTCCTGTGCATGCCGCAATAAGAGATACTTTCATGGGAGAATTAGACAGTTGTGGGGCAGTTTTGAAAAGTATAGTGCACTCAATAATTAAGAGAATTAACAGGCTTTATCTTAGGGTGGAAAATTGGGACAGGTATGATTTTAAGGCTTTATTAAAACTAGTTAAGAGTTTTGCATTATTAATCTGGGATACTTGGAAGAATAAGTTATATGGTGATCAGGACGGTGAAACGTCTGGTTGCTCTTGCTATTGTCCTCTGACTGGAGATCATGCAAGTTCCGCCTGCGTATGTGGGTGCATGTGGTCAATGCCGCAAGTACTACGGCAACAACATGAGTATTTTCTTCTGCTCTGGGGCACTAGCTGTACCATTTTTACTTGCGCTGAATTTTATCATTACACTTGGCAGTGTATCTTTCAGCTTGGCCATAATGTCACTCTTAAGCAGAGTTTCATACAAGATTTTTTGCTGTGGAATGGAGACTTAATGCTTAGGGATAGTCAATGTATGCAATAATCACTCATTAGAAGCTAGCCATCACTTACGTGTACACCTTGTGAAACAGACTATGTGCAAACCACACCTTCTAGGGGGTCTGGGGGCATGCCCCCCAAACTTTTATATTCTGGTGGCTTTGGCAGCTAGCTAACTATGCAACACTTGAATTCAAAATCAGAGTATCATTAGCATCATAATTTTAAATTCTGCAGGGAAGGGGTGGAAGGAGATCCCAATGCGCCCCCCTCCCTTTGTATGAAACACTGTTAAGAATACCCATGTGCTATTCATGTCATATTTGCTCTTTCTAGGATACGTAGCATTGTTGCATGGATACACATGTGGTAAGAGATACATTTGGATCTGGTGTGTACTACTAAGATCACATATGTGATAGGACAAAGTGGAGATGCTGCTACATAATACACTGCACCTCTGAGCTATATTGGCTGTATGCAAATTGGGACTGAATGGGCTTGTATGTAGAGCCACCTGATCTTTTTGCAGCACAGCAGCTAAGTGGTGTCGCATCGTTACTTGGCAGAAGGAATACATTTTTATGTAGTGAGGACACCCCCCCTTATGTTTTACATTATGACTAATCTTGCATGACTAATGATTGCACTGAATAGACCATTTCTGTCTAATGTCACTTCTGCTCGGTTAATAATTGATTATTGATTTTCACCAAATAATCATTAGCACACAAAACAGTAGAGAAACTGGGTGAATGGGATTATGGGGTACATTATACCCGTCACACCCATTACCACATACAGCCAGCAGTCCTTGGTGAACTATATGGATACTCATGTAAATTATTGTCAGTGCATGTCATCATCTCACAAATGGCTAACAGCACAAACCACCCTTCATGTACAGCTGTATGACTGCCTTGCTCACATCACTCATGTTCAGTACTGTCAGTGGATAGTTTCTATCTTGTCACATGAATATCCACATTCTTTTCCGTAGGACAAGATGGGAGTGATCCATCCTATTTATGCACTGAGAAAGGCCAGGAGAGATACAGCATGCACTGGTCCATGATCAGAATGTGTGCATGCTGGGACCCAGCTGTGCGGAGAGATGTACGTATGTACATAAGTAGCATTGGTTGTTTTCTTCACTGATGTCATCCTCAACATCTGTACATTAATTTCCCATTCACCTAGTTTCTCTACTGTTTTGTGTGCTAAGTATAGGTTACATCACAGCAACGAGGGCTCTAACTGACGTGGACGCCCGTGGGAAAATTAGAGCCCGAGAACGCAGCCCGAGGTCAATTAACACACTCCGAGGGTGAGAGATTTTCCCAAGGGTGGTCTATGTTAGTTAGAACCTGAGTGCATACTGTGATCTAAGCCATGCACTGCTGTTACTGTAAATTGATTTTCAAGTGGGTGCTAAAAGTGATATTATGTACAGAGGGATCTAACTGACATGAAAACCTGGTAGCTAACCAAGAACTTCAAAGCTTCCAAGCTCATTATTCATGAGTGGTCTCAATAATGAGTGAACAGAAGTGACATTAGGCTGAAAAGGTCAATTGCATGTACTGTGTTGTCTCTGACTCACTCGGCTCCTTCTCAACTCCACACTTCGATTAGTTAAAGAGGACATCACGACTGTAGAAAACCCTTTGTCGCTTCGGATCGTATAGACGATATCCCTTTGTCTCTGTACTGTAGTAGGGGTGCCAAACATTGCTCCCCCTAATACGTTGTCTATGACAATTGGACACAGTTCACAGCATGGTTTATAATTATCCCCAGTATTTAACAAGCAGTGTAATCAAACTTGCCAGTGCATTATAGTTGAAAATCAGGATAATCCAACAATTAGTGAACGGAATGTACATTATACCCGTCACACCCATCACCACATACAGCCAGCAGTCCTTGGTGCACTATATGGATACTCATGTAAATTATTGTGAGTGCATGTCATCATCTCACAAATGGCTAACAGCACAAACCACCCTTCATGTACAGCTGTATGACTGCCTTGCTCACAGCACTCATGTTCAGTACTGTCAGTGGATAGTTTCTGTCTTGTCACATGAATATCCACATTCTTTTCTGTAGGACAAGATGGGAGTGATCCATCCTATTTATGCACTGAGAAAGGCCAGGAGAGATACAGCATGCACTGGTCCATGATCAGAATGTGTGCATGCTGGGACCAAGCTGTGCGGAGTGATGTACGTATGTACATAAGTAGCATTGGTTGTTTTCTTCACTGATGTCACTTTCCGTTCACTAATTGTTGGCTTATCCTGATTTTCAACTAGAATGGACTGGATGATGTACTTTGATGTCGTCTCAAGTTTGATTACAACCGCTTGTTAAATACTGGGGATAATTATAAACCATGCAGTGAGCTGTGTCCAATTGCCATAGACAATGAATTAGGGGAAGCAATGTTTGGCACCCCTACTACAGTGTCTGCAGAAAGTGGACGGAATTCACTAGTGCATAACTCTGGAACATAACACTTACAGTGCAATCAAACTTGAAATAACATCTAAGTATACTAGTTTTCTAATACCAAGTTAAATATTGTATGGTCATTTGTCTGCCGTGTTTGAATCACATCATTATTAAATAATTTCCCTTCATTTAGTGCTGACTGGTACGTAGATGTTACACTTTTTAGTCGTCATGGATCACCATACAGTTATTCATATCACTCTCCTCCCCTTTTTTCACTACATGTTTAACCCAGACTAGAAAAAGGAAAACCTGAGAACCAGGCAACTAAGTACCGCTACACATATACTGATTATAGTCTTGTAACTGTGAGTAAATATAGAATATTTGATTAGCTAGGAATATTTCTCAATAAGTTAATTTATGAATGCCAGAATTGGTGGGCCGAACTGATGTACCCAAATACCATTCATCAGCATTGTGCTGCAAATTTACCCTTGCTTGGCCTGTGATCTGTGTATGCTGTAGTGATGATATGCTGTCAATGGCATACACACTGAATGCCTTAGGCCGTATTTTGTCTTAATTAATTGCTAGACAAAATGACTGAATTGCACTTCCAAGGGGAAAGATTGTCAGTGAAGAGAGCGAGTGCGCCAAGAAATCAGCAAATAGAGAAGCAAGTGAAGTCTTAGACTGAGTGTGTAAGGATTACCACATGTGCTAGGCTACTTTGTTTATTCATGCAGTGAAATTTGCATAGCTAATGACAACATAGTATCCAGACACACATATTATAAGATTATTGCACAGTACAGTCACTGATACAATAGTCAACTTAAAAATGATATAGCTGTTTGGAAACTCTAAAGTGAAAACCGGTGGGTATCCTCCAACTGAGGTGCAAGGTTTCCTAATCAGTGCTGCATGTGTCTGATTTTCATGAGACTAGTTACTGGATTTGTATACAGGTGATGGCTGTCGGTTTGTATACAACAGAAGCAAGATACATGATCCTGTCCTCCAGTTGCTATGTTGAGTCCCATGTTATAGTAGACTCACACAAGGGTATGGCATAAGTACTATAGTCTCAAAAATAAATATGCAGATCAAAATTTGCTTTACGGTATGAAATGAGATCTCCATACATAGTTACATCAAGGATTAAAACCCTAAAAAGTCAGCAACTTCAGCAATTTCTCTCTTTCTGGCTTCCTGATGAGCCCACCTATCTTCTGCCAGACGTGGGGAGAGATTCCATTTGTCATGAACCAAATGTTGGTTACATGATGGACACTTTTTTCCACCTATGCAAAGGAGGGATCCAGATTTAAAATCAAGTTATAAAGTTCTACAGCAGCAGGTGGAACTGAATTGCTGCATTACACCCACCTGTGTGCCACAGGAAGGAAATGGGAGGTATGGTTTGTGCTCATTTCAATAAGGAAAATGCGTACCTAAAGGAGGTTCTTGGCCGGATATAGTAAATTACCGGTAACAGATGTGTTGATAGAGATAAAGATTACCAATTAACACCGTCCTTTCTAAATCTCGCAGCCCAGTAAATTACATACGTACACGTATGCAGCTGTATGGGGCTGATATTCCTGTCATTTGCTTTTATCGGTCCTATTTAAGCCTCTGAGCTTCTGCTGAGCGCTTCATAAATGAATGGATGTGTTACTACTATTGATTTTTCATGCTTATGAATTGTTTCACAACCCTGGAACTGATTATCAAGTATGTTATAATGGGAAATATGGCAGCACTAAGAGTCAGTAATGGCACAATCAAATCGAATTATGACAATATTTGTTGGGTTGTCATCACAACATTATTGCACAGTAAATGGCAGTAACGCAAACGAAAATACCACTGGCACTGAAAAAGGTTGTGAAGTGAAGCAGATGGCTCCATGAATTTTGTCGAAAGTATTTGTACATATAGTTAGGCACGTAGGCTGTATATCATGGAGTATGGTAGTACTCCATATGTAGTGATGGCACAGGGAAATAATGGCCACTTCATATAACACACATAAAATCATATCTTCAGAACACTATATACTCAAGATGTACTCATTAGCGACCTGTATGAGCTATACTCAACTGTTAACTTTTTTTTTCTTCAGCCAGTTTAGCACAATAATTACTTCAATGATGCAAACACGCTTTTTTCTCAGGCTGTGTATGTATGTATTGTCACCTAAGGATGCACATAAGTGCATATCGCACGTAGCGATCGTGCATCATCCTTCGAACCAAACTGTCACTTTGGAAAACTAAACACTATGATTGGTTGATACAGGAAGTGTGGCACAGCCATGTTGGTAATACAACTGGCTGCTTTATTCACTGTATTCAGCTTACACCATGTGTGTGATATCGTTTATTTTGCATGCACCTAGATCAGAATGTTTCTAGCTTTTTGGTTGGTGCACTGAACATTGGACTAGTGCCTGAAGCATCTGCTCCTATGGCCCCTGATCCATTGTATAGTTTGTTGCTATAAAGTTGAGTCATGAATACACCCTACATAGCCAAGCCCAGGTCATGATTCAGAATCTGTTGTATACCACATTTATCTACAGCTCTGCTCACCCACTGTACTTTGTACTTGGGTAGTGGTAAGAACTACTATATGCATTCTCGCCATCCATGACAGATGGACAGACAAACTATAAAAGATTAAAGTATTGACATGCAACTAGATGTCCATGACAGATGGACAGACAAACTATAAAAGATTAAAGTATTGACATGCAACTAGATGTCCATGACAGATGGACAGACAAACTATAAAAGATTAAAGTATTGACATGCAACTAGATGTCCAAAAAACCTGGCATCTTTAGGCAAGATTTCTTTGGTGTTGAATTTGCTTGTAGTAACGTAATAATTGCACGAATGAACCTTAGGCTATCAGATACTGAGGTATGAAGCCTGGCTCTACATCCATTAGGGAATGATAAGCTAAATTTCTCATCACACACTTTATAGAACTAAGGCAGCTGTTGTGTACTGATAATACGTCACAATAATAAACTCGTACTGCTGTTGTAGCGCTTACGCCATTGACCACACACCCACATATGTAGGCTCAGCTTATAGGATCTGAAGACAGAGGACAGCAACTATATAAATGTTGCACCATCCTGATCACCATATAATTATTCTTCCCAGATTATTTATAAAACTGTTACTAAAGTATAACTATCACAATTCTAACACCCTGAAATAAAGCCTGTTCTGTTAAAATTATTGAGTGCACTAAACTTCAATCTCACCCCCTCCCCCCAATGGTATACTATCATACAAAGGACATTCCTAAAGCACGTGTACTACATTCCCACATTCATTCCACATGACTCACACTGCCTATCATCATTTATACCCCTCTGTCTTTCTAACTCTTCATTGAGATCATTACTTATTTTTTAGCTGCTCCTAGTTGAATAGATTTTAAGGAGAGAAGTTGTCTGCCATTTCTTACAAGCCCACACTTCACTACTGTATTATAAAGTACGACGAAGTGTAAAAACTAAGTAATATTTAGATACCAGTTTGCAGCGATTACGGGATTTATTTAGTGCACGAGGACAATTAAGTAACGGTCAAGGGCGAATAATGCACTTGGATTGTGCCCACTAGGGCTTGAGCTGCTACATGAAGTTTAGCTGGAATACACTTACTTACGTGGCTGATTATATTTGGTTGTCACAAGTACTAGTCCAAACGGCTTCTGGCCAGAGGTGCTGTTGAAAAAAATAACCATACGCATATTCTTGTGTAGCCTGATTTCAACTGGTGTCAGCATAAAAGAAAGATTCACCCAGTCACTCATCTGTAAGTATGTAGGTTCTAATGGGATTAGAAGTAGGGTAAATGTAAATGAGGGGGTGTCCAGATGGTGGGGTTACCTCATTCTCTGGGCCTTTTCTGTCTGCCTTTATTATGTATCACAAACTACTGTTGTCTGCTTGCTATGCATACAAGCACAGGCAGAAAACCGTAGGAATGAGATTTATCACACGTCTGGACAAACCCTACTGTCCGGACACCCTCTCACTTACTCTACTGGAGGTTCATCCAAACAAAACCCAGACACTCGCTGTACTGCACTGTACATATGCTCCACTTTAAAACAACTCAATCATTAGCCCACACAACCGTAATACACAATGGGCATTCCCTCCAAAAAATAGCAGGAATACGTTTTGAAAGAGCATGTAGGGATAAATCCTTAAAACAGTAACCAAACAAGGTAGAAATGACACCACAGAACTTTCACAAATTAGCTACCATCCCTACATCAATATCTTGCCAACCACACACACTCCATGCCACAACAATATCATATACAGGCACCTGACCCCACACTGGAATCCTTAGCAGTAACTTGCACTGTATATAGACTCAACACTCCTTTCAGCACACCAAGATTGCCATGTTCATCAGCATTGGTAATTGTAGCTAGTCACATCGTAATCCCACCAGCCATATTCACAAATACAGGATATAAGCCGTAGTCTGAATAATGGATATAAGAATGTTATTTTGTGGCTTGGTATCATTGCACAAAGTAAAAATAATTCTCTCTTATAATTTTCAGAATTGATCAATGGCTACAATTATCAGTGTTCACACTCAACTGGCTTTTAAACTGTACATATCACATATGAGTTATAATATACCATGCAATACTTCAAGAGCACATATGCAAACGTTTGTACTTGACCACAAATACATGTCATGTATTATGGACACCCTGAACTTAGCAGCACATTAGCCTTTGATGCATACTCGTGAACCAGAAGTGGTGATGGGCTGAATAATGGAAAGAGGGAGGGACTGCTGTCGGCTGCAGATGAAACTACACTGGAAGAAGTCAATGCTTGCAAAATGAGATCAAAATAGGAGAAGGTGAAGTGCTTATGGATGCTAAACTTGGCATAGGGAAGGAATTACTGATGGCTTGAGATGAGAACTTCTCCGATGTTATTACAGCAGTGTGATGAACATCAGCTTTCGTGAAGTTCACAATAAAACATCTCACATGTGCCATGAATAGACAAAAATCATATATCCTTGTGGTCAAAAATGTCAGTACATCACTTTTCACAGACAGCTCTGTAGGCCTGCCAACAGCTGGTATATAGACCGAGGTAGATACGATTTAGGGTCTTGCCACCGTACCACCCTTATAAATTGAGCAATCCCATGAGTGAGCAAATTCACTTCGGGCATGTCAAACAGGTACTTGAGGAATGCTCTCCAGCAACATTACAATTTTGTTACAGATGAAAACACTCAAAAATGACAAGTTTGGCTGAAATATAGAGCAGACTTTTCAACACACCATTTTTTACATGTTACATGCAGCGTCCAAATTCTCTGTGGTATCCTTACAAATGGAATACTACCATACGTTTTGATTACGTGCTTGCATAAAATCTGAACGACCACACGTCCAGATACATTATGTACAACTCACCAGGAAAGCAATTGATAGCTTGTATTTCAAAACAGCAATCTCTAAATCTATGGTCACAGTAACAGCCATTCTTTGATTCACAGGGTCACAGCATGTGGTGAAGCCTGCATTAACACGGGGACCTGTAGGAAAGTGATGGCTACAGTACAAATAGCTAGTAACTACATGTAGTATGTCCTTGTCTATTTATGAGTCAAGCTACCTATACTCTTGCACTAGCTCATGTATGGTTTCTTGTTGAGTTTGTATCAATGTGTCAGTTGTTGGTGTCAGGATATATTGGGTTGGAAAAATCAAAGTTTTTGTAGGTTGACCATCGAACCATTTTTTGGCACAGAAGTGACAGACTTCGACCTAGCAGCCCTGAATTTCAGGGGCATATGCTTGTGTACTCAGATGGATTTGCAATTTTATGTCTTTGCTATACCACATTTCAAGAGGGTTTCTACATTCTCAACATTTCTACTCAACAAAGATAGCTAAGTAGTAGTCTACTGTGTGTTTCATCAAGTGTTGTTCTGTGTGTATAAGGATAGAACAATTAGATTGTGACTTTCAAGCAGCACTAGTACTGCCCTCACGTCCAGTGATACAAGTGCAATTGAAGCTTCCTTCAGTGTCTGAGCAGATTCCATTTATATCACAGATATCAGTTCCTCTTACACATTCATTGATGTCTGTATGGAGTGAAATGCAGTAGAGAATACAGACTGATATAGCTTCATTAGAGCTTCATCAGAGGCACTGAAAACTGCTGCTGCAATCTTCTGAAATATGGATAGATACATTAGAAAATGTGCCCACCCCACTAATCAGTGCAATTATCATAATGGAGTTCATTCTTATACAATTAGTGGCACTCCTTCACAGCCATGAATACAGCTCCTGCTGAAGCTACGTACATGTTACATCACAAGAGAGTGCATGGTTGAGTCCAGCTAGTTGACACTTTCAAGAAGCATAGTAAACATGATTAAGAATGACTTAAAGTAAGTCAAGGCATTGTTTGATATGTACTGTAGTGTCGAGCGATTGTAGAACTCTACATAATGTAGTATCCCCACAGAACACTAATTTTGTTTTCTTGCAATCTGGGAGACAAAATATGCAAACAAAGTAGAGGTATTAGCTTTCCCGGACATTTATGTAGGGGTATTGAAGCCAGTTTGCTAAATACTTCCATATTGGTTTGTTTTACAGTTGTAACCATCTCCCTCATGACCACCAAAACAGATACAGCAATTATTTCCATCAGCGTCTCTATATAGATTCTGTGTGGTCATTGCAGCTGTCCAATGCACTCATACACCTATCTATATCGATTCGCTGTAAAGTTATGCAATTAGCTGGTTTTTAAAACCCCAGTAGTATATCACACACGTAATGGTGTAAGCATTTGACACAATCTTTGTAGACAGGAACAACAGATAGATAATGTAAGAGTTAAACAGGAAGCTAGTTTTTAGATATGTATGTATCATCATGCTCCTGAAATTTTTAATGTACGAATGTACATGGCAGCCTGTGGACATACCATTGCGAGTGAGTCCATCAGTGTCCAGAAGATAGCCAGGCAGGCAGGAGCAGAGGAAGCTACCAACAGAATTGCTGCAAAACTGAGTACACCCTCCATTACTGTCTACACATTCATGAATATCTGCAAGCAGATAAAGTAGCAGTTATAGGAAGAGCTTAACCTGTACTCTTGTGCAGAGTGAATGTACCACAGTATGGTTTCTTGTTGCTTGGGATACATACGTAGTAATCATTTCACTACCATTACATATATAAATATACGTACATATGATACGTACGTATACTTTAATGAAGAGAACATCTTTTGCCACACCAATTCATGAAAGAACACAACATACGTACCACACTGCTAGGTACTAATATATTAATCAATTAACACAAGTGCAGGTTTCCTGATCATGAGTAAAAGGACAATTTAAGGCAAACAGAACAAAAATAAAGTAAGGCAACCTCTCTTATTCAGGCATGTTAGAAGCCAATTTTACAATCACTGCACAGAATATACTCAAGGAAATTTAATGAAGTATTTCAACTGGTGGTTACATTCTCATTCGAATCCATGCTGCATGGAAATAGAAAGACTAGCGGATTGATAAGCTTGCCTAAGACAGGAAACTTACTTATTTACAATGCCAGTCCAATCTACTGGTGTTCTTAACTGCTTTGCTTTTACATACAGTTATACGTATATATCAGCCTTGCTTTCTTCTTCAGTTGTCCATGCACACTTACTAATAACATCCTGTACGTAATATCAACATAATATACAGACATTATACGAACACTTTTGACCAAGAAATTTTATCATATGTACATGTACCTCCAATTTCAATATTGATGCCATCCACTCGAAATATCCACATCCCTGGCACTGTGTAAAATATCCTCCGTATAAGAGCCTGGAATTTCATCAAACTCTATTCCAATCCTAAATCCAACTGCAGCAAAATCATTCACATCGCTGAGTCCACTCCCTCCAGACCCTGAGCCACGACTTTGTGAATCAGCCATTGCCCACTGCATTTTCATTGTGTCCACTCTATCAATTTAAGACAAGTTGTTTGTACCTTCATTTTGTTTAGTCCATACTAGCTATATAAAGTGATTCACAATTCTTGTTTAGCTGCTGACTTTCGGAGCGTGTGTTGCTATTGTAGGAGCCGACACCATCCCAGGTAGCAATAAAGAGGGAAGCAGGAGAAAAGTCACTAATGCTCTCAAAGTACTGTGCAAATCCAGTCATGAGGGGAACATCATTGGTCTGTCTGTAGAACACGGTTCCAGTTCCCCTTGCATCCACATTCACTAAGAATGGTGCAATGAAGATCTCTTCTGTAGCGAAATGTATCAGTGTGCTCCGTGTATCAACCGCTAAGATATACGACTGATAGTTTACAAGGAGGAACTGCATATCTAGACCTCTTTTCCCTCGCAGCACGCACATTCACAATTTAACACGCATTACTTATGTACCTACTCAAATCCAATTCCCCCAAGCAATTGAAACAGCCTGAAAACAGCTTTTCTACTAATTTGACTTTTCCAAACCTGAACTAAAAACAGTAAAGGAGCTAGTGCTTGCTTCTTGATTGCTAAAAGTATTGTTCTGCCTTCTGCGATAATTTCATATACTTCATATTTGCAAGCTTACATCTAAGTATGTAGCTGTCTCAACTGTAAGTATCTAAGTATGTGCATGTGTACACGTGGTCGCTGTTGTGAAATCATTTAAGGTGTGCGGGATTTCCAATCACCTTGATGGACAACCAAGTGTGTAATGCTGGGTATATCACAAAACAAATACAGAACAAGGTAGATGAGGCAGAAGATAAGACTTTGTGCTCAATTTGAGCTGGCAGTGCTCTACTAGCACCATGCATTACTAGTCTTGGTCCCTGATGAGTTGGTTTAGTCAGTGAAGATATGCACATAGACATTGTGTTTTTCTTAGCACAGGTGGGTAGTATTTTTCCTGGTGTCACACCTTAAGGTAGCCCATGCATTGCTAATGACTGGGTGTTACATGTGCACTCCTTATGATAGTACATGCTTGTACTTGCACATGATTGTGTAACACCTGGAAAAGTACCACCTAAGAAAACCACAATGTCTGCAATAAAACTGCACACAATGTAATATACTTACTAAAAAACTAGAGGGGTGTTTACACTAAATACTTGAATTTTGTTGTGTAGGAGGTAGTGTATGTACAGAGATAGCACGGATGAATGCCTCAATAGTTGTATAATGTTCTATTTTATTTTCATGTTCATTGAACAATATATAAGCATAGCAATACTAGCTACAAGGTGTACACACATTTAATGTTCTGCTAACTAAGCTGAAGGCATGCATAGCATAGCATTGCCACTTACTAATCACCTTTTATCAGGAAAATAAACCTTGTACTAATTAATAATGATGAAAGTGGGAACACTTGCTATCTAGGTACCTTTCTTATGATGTAATGGGGGTTGCAAAGTCACATTATTGTACGTATGTCATGCAGTACGTTAATACACAGGCTAGCTACATGTACACGCACATACGTCTCTTGGAATAAATGTGCACGCTGCATCACTGAAGGGCTGTCTAACCTCCTACCATAACATTATATGACTTCTTGTCCAGATCTATCTTGCAGCAGTTTTACCCAACTGATAACTGCAAGATGAATTGTCTGGGTTGTGCACAATGTTAGAACGCCCTACAACGTAGGATAACTACATGTATGTATAATATTCTCATGTCGCTGCCGTAGCACTTATGCCATTGACCACACACCCACCTACACAGGCAGAGCTTGTAAGATTTCCAGTCAAAAGACAAGAGGAAGAGCAATCAGATGTTACAACATCACAAAATATCTTCTTAGTACCCAGATTAATAATACAACATCTTAGTAGTTTTAATAAAGCCTTAAAATCATACCTGTCCCAAATTTCACGCCCCAAAAACAAAGCCTGTTCTCTTAAAATTATTGAGTGTACTAAACTCTTCAGAACCTCCCCCCCTCAAAACATTTTCAATAGTATCATACACAGAGCACTGCCAGAGCACATGTACTACACTTTCACATTCTTCTCCGCATAGCTTACACTGCCTATTATCATTTTTACCCTTATGTCCGCGGACTTTCCCTGAAACTGTACAATAATTAATCATAATGGTCCCTGAAACATAGTATAAGTAATTGACCATTAATTATCCTACCTTTCAGGGCAGTCTAACATTGTATAGTGGAGGCAAAAAGACAAGAGAACATGTGCTGTTATGTTTATGTGCATGGAAACATAAAATGTGTCCCCTGTAGCTAACCTCCCAGTACTTGAACTTTTAACCTTGCTGGTATGATAAGCTACAACAGTCATAATACAAATAATATTCATGAGAATGTTCATACAGGGTCTAGCCAGAAAATTGGTTACCAGACTGAGCTTACACTAAATAGTAATACTGCGCCAAGGTCCTCACCCAATGGCTCTACTAGACATACACATGCACAGTGAGGCCTCGCGCAGACACGTGGAAAGCTAAATCGAGAGGAATCACAAACCACTCCCACTTTGGAAGCTGCTACAACAACGTGACTACACTTTCAGGCCAATAATGGAGCTGAGGTCGAGCCCTCATCCGGGTGGGCTATAGTAGTAACATACTAGGCAATTAAATTGCAGAAATGAGGACTATAGTTACCATTTCTAGCGATTTGATTGGCTAGTACATTACTACTATAATCTGAGTGAGAAAGAGATCACAGTAACAGTCTGCTACAAACTGTACTATGCTAATCAACTTCAGTGAAGATAACAAGGAAAGAGACGGGAAAACTATAGGGTCCAATGCGTTTTAATAGGGACAGGGATAAGTGTTCCATTTAGTAATTAGCCCTAGTATTCTACCCCTTGTTTTGTGGCTTGAATGTACGTAGGATGATTTTTAAGGTAGGAAGAGCCTCACCTTCGAATCCGCGTGATTCTCCTCATGAATAATTAATGAGACGACGTCACTCACGTGGCGCTAATTAGATTCATTGATATGTTTGCATTTTCCCATGGCGGCAACCGGAATCAACAGGAGGGGTGTGTCACTTTGATGTGGATAGCGGCTCTTTCATATGCGATATCGGCACTTTGATGTGGTTGAGCAGTACTCTGATGTTGGCTTTCAACACTTTTTTTTTTTTTAAAAAAAAAAGAAGATATGACATCATAGAATTGTGAGTAGGCTTTTTATGTCAGAATGGCTAGCTAGTGTGTTGTAGAAAGTTTGTTAGGCTGCCCGAGTGGCTAGAAGTCAGCCAGACAGACGGCTAGTGGCAGGTTGTTGCCCATCTCAGGTAGGCTACAATAGTCGCCTTTCGGGTCTGTAGGCCCCGCCCATTTTTTCTTAATTAGCTCGAATAGCTAGTTGTGTGAAAATCTGTGGAGATTTATAGGGAGAGCTTTGGTGGGTGGTTCTCAGAAACCGAGGGGTGAATGAAAAATCGCATCCCTAATATTTCTGGGAGTACATGTAGGTTGAAGTTTGTAATGCAGGGCTCGAATTCGTCAGGTGAGAGTGGGCGGTTGCCGATTTTTTTTGAAAGTCAGGATAGCAAAAATGAGGGTTTTTGGGGTGGTTGGATGCGTTCAGGGCTGTAAAACTGGCTTTGAAGCATTCCTGTGAAAAAGCATCCTTACGTTTGTAGCCTTTCCTCTGTAGGTACTGGTGTTGTTGCCAGACTGTGGGTGGGGCTTTAGCAGATTCTAAAATTTCTCGTATTTTAAAGCAACCCGAAATTGCGTTTTTGTAGATTATTTAGCAGGAGGTGTTGTTAGATGCAAAAATTTTGTCAATTCGAGGTAGACTTTCATGTTATCAACAAAGCTGTCCATTTGAATCATGGATTCCAGGTGAGGCTCTTCCTACCTTAAGTAGTACTCATTTGGATCCTGGAGCCCACCCACGTACAACCAGGTTCCCCCTTTTTAGCCGTGTTGCCAGGCAGTCAAAAAATACATGGCCTGAGAAACAGGCTATTTTCGCTCTCAGTGTCAAGCTAGGCATGCATTAATTAATATTAGGACTGGATTTGCATCTCATCGTGATGAACACAACATGATCTAACCAGTCATAACATGGTAACACTGCAGCATTACAGAAGTCTTAGATTGCTTCATAGGGTGGAATGTACTATTAGCACACACACACTATGTAGCCCCGTTCCCAGTCTCCGCAAAAAAGCTGGGGGGTAGAGACTGGGAACGAGGCTACACACACATATAGAATGTACAGCAGTGCGTAGTATAGCGTCAATCCCAGACCTCCCCAGGGTTTGGCGCTTGCAATAGAAAAACATGAATTCTTTCATTTGGGGAGTGAGCCCCCAATGTTGCAGTGCAAACATGACTTCCTACATTCATTTGGGACACAAACAAGAAACAGGGATGAAGTTTAATTGCTAGAATAATCTAGACCACCATTGGCCCAGTATGGCTCTCAGCTCTTTATATGAGCAGTTAGCTTATGGTACTAGCCTTGTTGCAAGCATTCCCCCCCCTCCCCCCTGGCCAGACGCTCTGAGCGGATCGATGCAGTAATCATTTTATGGACAATAAAGTGTCAGCTCTTCTAATCTACTCTCTACAGTTCTCATTTTAGAAGCAATGGAGATGACACAAACAAGCCCTGGCAATTTATATCGTGTGCATGTTTGTCCCATGCATTGTCCCATACTAATTAGCAGACTGTAGGCATCAGTGTAGTGTGCTGGACAAGTGTTGTCACTGCTGCTGAGTTACAAGTAGTAGCAACACAAAATTTTACACCATGTGTCAGTGTCACTGAGCATTTAGGAAGCATCCTAAAATGCTCAGTGACACTGAGAGAGATATATACTAGCCTCTATGATTGCATACGCTACAGCAATTACATTCATTATGCTGTTTGCCGAATACCAGGACGCGTGTGGTCGGAGCCCTTGCAAGTGCACGTTGAAGTGCATGTTGCAAGATGCCTGTACAAGTACATGTACGGCGAATAGGCCTAGGCAATGGCTGTGCGTAACCTTGTGATATTAATTTTGCATTCTTATCTTATTACGTAGTGTACTAGATACATTATAGAGCATGCTCATACCTTGCTCCGTTTTCAGCGCATCGAAGACAAGGCTTCCTTTTAGCTGCCAGCATGCAATACGACTAGCCCCCCAGGGTGCAGTGTCAGAACAAAACCTGTAAATCATGGTGATATCTCGCGTGGAGGTCGACACCACGTGGTCTGGACTAGCTGGAGTTGTACTCGCAGCAGCAGCGTGGAGCACGGATTAGTGGCATTCGCTAGCAATTTCCAAACCGTGGATCCGCACGTGGCACTTGATTTCTAGACCCCTCTCGGGGCCCCGCAGCTATGCATGGCTGTAGCGTACGGTGCCCCATCTCAAGTACCTCGGAACTCTAGGCTAGCTGCACCCCCCATGGCCCAGGTCTGCCATCACTGATCCGCATAAATACCTCTGCAGTATACTATCAGACAACTTGCAAGTGCCACTAGATTGTTTACCAACCATTGGAACGGTAGAGGCATTTATAAAGGTCCCACACATTCCAAAGTTTCTTGGGTGTTGGCCTAAATTATAGGACCAGCTGAGCACGTATGAAGATGTGGGATAGGAGGGGACAAGAAGGTTCCATTTCTTGTAAGTAAGCTTATGTTGCACCCATCGTTAAGGAATGCGTGAATTGGGTACCCACGGGCTTATGAGCGCCGGGGTTCATGTACCCAGGATGGTGAAATACTACCAAGGCCTGCACAAGAGCCAGAGTGGTACTCTCCACCCCTGGGTTAATTAGTTGTGTCCATCTTGTTTGTCAGCTCAAAATACTCTACAAGATTGGCTGGCTCATACAGCGCAAGCGAGTTCTCGAGTCTAAATTAATGACCTCGTAGATCTACCAAGGACAAGGACACAGGAATTTGGACGGTATGGCGGTGAGTGTAGTATTTCCGTAAAATTACGAACTCCTTATTAGTAGGGACTGTCACGTTTAATTTGGACCCCCTTCAAATTCGTTCCCCCCCGAATGAATTTTTCTGAAATATATGGACCCCCCCTGAAAACTTTGTTCCCCCCCGGCTTGCACGTGCAAGTTTGGATCGATTGTTTGCCGACTGTTTCACGAAGGCAAGTCAGTGCCTGCAGTAGGGCCGTCGGAAGCGGGGCGGCCTGAGCCACCCCACTTTTCATACCAATTTTTTTCGTAGGCGCTTGTACTTTCGCGGGGCACGGCACCACGCCCCACCCACGCACAGCGTGCGAGTGAGGCGCGGCCCGCGACACTATGAGCCGGCTGTACGCTTGATCTCGGCCTGTATGGAGTTTGCATGACCTTCTATATAGCGAGATCCTGCGAGAGCAGCTTCTTTACCGCTGAAAAATAAATCGCAAAATTTTTTCCGCGCTTTGCAGAGAAGGGTGCTGAAGGCTTGCCACTCTGAGCCAACTTCAGGTCACTTTGGAGTGACTAAGACATACAAGAAAACGGCAGAGAGAGTCCATATTTCCAGAGAAAAAGTTCTGGGGGGTCCATATTCATTAAAAAATCGTTCCGGCACATGACTTGGAGGGGTCCAAATTTTTCAGAGGGGGTCCAAATTTTGCAGTGAAATAAGTTCCCGGAGGTCCATATTTTTCGAAAAATTCGTTCCGGGGGGAACCAATTTTGGGGGGTCCATTTTTACCGTGACAGACCCGGACCGGGGTCCCCGAAATCTCTAGCGATATGGGGACCAAGGGGGCACAAAGCGCTGGCATATGGGGATCCTTTAGTGATTTTAGGCCCCCATTATTGTCTGCTCTGATCCCGGCTAATGCACTGTTATCTTCAATGAATAATATATTATAAAGACATGAAAAGCTCCAAGCAGGAAGGTATACATGTACTGTTGTGATGAATTCGTGCATGTTCAGCATGTTCTATATACGTAATAACTTAAATGAGCCTATATGCAAGTATATACAACAGAACTAGCTACATGAAAGTAAAAGGCATCAGCTAGTCTATCTACAGTGCATTCAAAACCAAGCGTCAGGCAGTTGAGGTTTCTGTAGTCCCATACATCTATTACAGCTCCAGGAGTTAGTGCAAGGTATTGTAGGGTTTGAAATTTGCATTCATACACATGTTCAGAATGTTCTAATAACGTTAATGAGAATACGTAGGACACACCACAACTATATATATACATAAAAGTAAATGTCTAAATGTGCTCTACTAAGTAACTGAATGTTGCTTTTTGGACCTCACTAGGGTCTGTAGTAGTCTCGTGGGCCAGACTAACTTTTCGCCGCCTCCTTGGGAAAAGTAATGCGGCGAAAAGTTAGTCTGGCCCGCGAGACTAGGTCTGTAGCTACATCAGCTAACGTTCCACTGTTCCATCACCAAGTATATATATATATATAAGCCTTATTAGACTCGAACATCAAGTTAATGGATAGTGTGCTAGATATGATCTTGAGATGGAGCCCACACAGTGCCAGGATTTATCTTCCCTGCATTGCTTAATATTTTGTCATTTTGTGCGATCTATAAACTGTACTGTGCATTACTTTGATCATTTCATGAACCTATTTAGGTATTTCAGGGTACTGGATATACATGGATGTGTAAACATATTAATTCAGTTCAGAAACTTTAAGGTATGCTCATAAACCAGTTTCCAAAAATCAACACATTTAACATTCATTGTAAACTGAATCTTGAACCATATACGTATGCCTGTATTTTAGAGGTTTAGGGTTATTTGGGATTAGTGCCACACACGGATTTATAAAATGCACACCACAATTTTATCAGTTAGTACCAATTCACAGACTAAGATGGTAGTTTCCAGTTCACAAGAAAATAAGGCTTCTTTTTTTTCTGTAGGTGTGGTGGATACTGTCCTATTAAGGATACATTATGGTACAACATTTGGAACTGCTACCAAACGATACCAGTACCACCAGATTGTGTGAGCATTTCTAAACAGTAGATAGGCAAATCTCACACCCAGATGTCCATATATAGAGGAGTGTTTGGTTGATTAAGGACTTCATTGTCACTAGTTACAGTGAAGTCCTCAAGGTAGGAAGAGCATCACCTTCGAATCTGCGTGATTCTCCTCGTGAAGAATTAATGAAATGACGTCACTCACGTGGCGCTAATTAAATTCATTGATATGTTTGCATTTTCCCATGGCGGCAACCGGAATCAACAGGAGGGGTGTGTCACTTTGATGTGGATAGTGGCTCTTTCATATGCGATATCGGCACTTTGATGTGGTTGAGCAGTACTCTGATGTTGGCTTTCAACACTTTTTTTTTTTTTTTAAAAAGAAGATATGACATCATAGAATTGTGAGTAGGCTTTTTATGTCAGAATAGCTAGCTAGTGTGTTGTAGAAAGTTTGTTAGGCTGCCCGAGTGGCTAGAAGTCAGCCAGACAGACGGATAGTGGCAGGTTGTTGCCCATCTCAGGTAGGCTACAATAGTCGCCTTTCGGGTCTGTAGGCCCCGCCCATTTTTTCTTAATTAGTTCGAATAGCTACTAGTTGTGTGAAAATCTGTGGAGATTTATAAGGAGAGCTTTGGTGGGTGGTTCTCAGAAACCGAGGGGTGAATGAAAAATCGCATCCCTAATTTTTCTGGGAGTAGGTTGAAGTTTGTAATGCAGGGCTCGAATTCGTCGGGTGAGAGTGGGCGGTTGCCGTTTTTTTTTTGAAAGTCAGGATAGCGAAAATGAGGGTTTTGGGGTGGTTGGATGCGTTCAGGGCTGTAAAACTGGCTTTGAAGCATTCCTGTGAAAAAGCATCCCTACGTTTGTAGCCTGTCCTCTGTAGGTACTGGTGTTGTTGCCAGACTGTGGGTGGGGCTCTAGCAGATTCCAAAATTTCTCGTATTTTAAAGCAACTCGAAATTGTGTTTTTGTGGATTATTTAGCAGGAGGTGTGGTTAGATGCAAAATTTTTGTCAATTCGAGGTAGACTTTCATGTTATCAACAAAGCCGTCCATTTGAATCATGGATTCCAGGTGAGGCTCTTCCTACCTTAATCAACCAGAAGGCTATAACAAGCCTTCTGGTTTGAAATTGAATCACCAACAAAACTGCATTCCCTGCAACGTTGCTATGATGTGTACTTAAATCCTCAATACCGTTGATCAGTTCGCTGATATAGCATGACAAATAGCAATAGCTACCAACTCCGTGACAGCAAAGTGACAATGGAGACCTTCCTTTGTGCATGAGTGCATGAACAGCTGCCACCTCAGTACTAATTAACTAGACTTCTGCTATAGTAATAAGTTCAGTCTTATGTCTACCTTCTACAGTAACTACATACCTGTAGATAGCATTCAGAACTCTCTATCTTGCATGCATAGTTTTGGTTAGTGAGCATGTGCATGTAGCTAGAGGCCAAGAGAGCCTGTGCAGTATTGGTGGTATTGTAACTGGCCATTTAACTTCATGTACGTAAATACGTATATCACAATGATACTGGCAAGTAGCCACAGAATTTTTAAAGGAATACACTATAGTAAGGACTACAATGATTGGTACTGTCATAGAGCTACGTATGTATGCATATAGAATAATAGCATAGCATGAACCATGATGTGATACTGTTACATTAGCATACGTATGCGTGCATGCATCATTAAAATTAATAAGGCTAAAAGCATGATATAAACGGGTGGCTGTGGAGTTTACTTATGGAAATCACCATTAGTAGCTAAGCATTCAGTTCAATGGCTTGGAAAGTGGCTGTAAACGTGTTGAATAAAAATTGTTCAGCTTTACTACTATTAATGGACTGTACATGTAAACGTATTCTGCACTGAGCTTGAAATCTTGATAATAAGCCTTGAAATGGAAACTGGCTGGTACAAAAATAATCCAATTGACCATAATTAAAGGCGTTAAGTACCAGTTTTATAGAGGAGTGATAAGGAATCTTCATGAACTGATCCTCACTACAATTTAATATGAAACTGAAATTAAAAAGCACCTACATGTATGAAAACACCTGACTGGTTAATCACTTGCTGATCATTCATAGGCTACAGTTTGCTTTGAGTGTCTCCTCTCATGAGGAGCAGTTTCACTTTTACATGTACATGTAGGTCAAAATATCTCCACATAAACACTCACAGAGGCCCTCATACATGTACGTAGGTAGACCCAAGCTACACATACATGTACATAGCAATTGTAAGGATGAAACCTGCAAACTGCTGCATTGTTCTCTTGAGACACTCAAAGCAAACTGTAGCCTATGAATGAGAATCACCAGCAAGTAATTAACAAGTCAGGTGCTTTTAATTTCAGTTAAATTTCAAACATGATTCAGAAGTATCATTATCACTCCTCTATAAAACTGGCATTGTTTGAATGTGGGCTGTACAATCAAGCACATGCATGCAGCAATATTAGCTAGGAGGTTTCCATGTAGGCTATCAGTTATGACAAGAACTTTAATTAGAACTGTAGGAATACTTACCTCCACTTTATGTCTGTGAATACTCTGAGAGCTTTAGCTGGTTGGTGTGCTGGTGAGCATCCATTGGCTACTGCCAGCTTCACTTGAGTTGGGGTAATGTAAAGATCACCATAGTGCTACACAGGTGAATCAAAAACTAATGTATACACTGTGCACACATATGTATATACACGTGATCATGGAAGTGGCCATGCATACATGGGCAAGAAAAATATCATCAGAAACTTGCAAGGAGTGGGTAGGGACATACGTATATACACTGTCTGTGGTATATACATGCATGTAAGCCAACCTCTTTAATAAGCGATTCCATTGACGCTTGTTTCTTAGTACATGTACATAAGTGAACATGCTAGTGTAATACAACTTCTGGCTAGTTAGCAGTCTAACAGACGCTTTCCAGAGAACCCATGGTCACATGGTGCATACCCGACTACTTCATGTACAGTTAGCCTGTCTCCTTCAATACTTGAGAATAGGTGTGTACATGCTAATAGATTATAGAAGTCCACTCCTTTATACATCACAGGATGCTGAAGAATATAGTGCATTGTATTATTAATCCCATTTTGTTTGAACACATGATGTGCTTTCTTTTGGTATTACCATGCTGCATATGATATACATGTATCTATTGAGTACGACTCATGCCTAGCACGTCTCCAGGATATAGTCGTAGCGCCGCATTGCGGCGCCCATAACTTGCCATAAGCCCGATTCTAGCCTCATTCCCGGACTCCACTCCACAGTAGACCCGGGGTTCTGACGTGAAACTGGAATGAGACTCGCGATTTACGAGCTAGACCCGCCCTCAAATTTCTGCACGTGCAATCGCCTGATTAACCGACTGTACATGGCGTTGTACGAATCACACTCACGTTGAGCATGCACCATTCGTGCAGGAATAAATAACTAAAAATAGTGTAGTAGATAGTATAGCGAAGTACCAAAAGTAGGTTGAGTGTTTCACCATAAATATAGTATCTGTGGTTTCACCACGCGTTAGATTGCATCGCATCTTGCAGGTGATCCATGCGCACGAAGATGGGGACTGCAGTTTTGGAGTTTTGTCTGTGTATCGCTGCGGTTATAACACTGCTTCAAGGGACTGGTGAGAAACGAATTTCTTTGCATGCAACCATATGCATTAAACTGACTTCTATTCGTGAGTGTGTGTGTGTGTATGTACTGTGAAATTTCACCAATTTTGGTGTCGATTCAAACGGCAATAAAGGTAACTTGTGAAAGTTTTTTCAATTGATGACGGTCATTTCTGCCACAAGACATTACTAACATACATGCGTTAGTTATGCCGAGGCCTAGTTTTGTTGGCCTGCGAGACTAATGCAGGATCACTGCACTCATAGTCACGCAAATAACCTTGCTACTGGTAATCAACAAAAGTTGACAATGGTGGAAATCTCAAATGAAGCAGTGCAACTGGGTGGAGGCGTGCGCAATAATATATTTGGGGAATTTTTTTTCTGCAATATTTTGTAACTGCAATTGGCAAACCTTTCCCTAGAGAACATTTGCCATCCTCATACCACACCTCCACTGTCCCTGAGATGTATCAATTACTCAGTAGTCCTTTTGTAATCGAGGACTATAGTTACTTTTAGTTCACGTGCCTCGATGAGCTCAGTATATATACCTACAAGTGACGATTTTTCATATACCTTCTTCCCTGTTAGCCATCAAGTAATGCCATCAAGACCAGCCATGCATCGTCTATATACATACATACCCACCATACCAATTCAGTTCACCAGCATTATCTGATATGGTGAGGCAGTAATTATGTCTCTAAAGTTCTGTATAATTATATGCAATGCAATGTCTTCTTTTTGACTTGCACACAAATGTGAGATTTCATGGCATGACACTTGGCTCTTTTTCTGAGATGATTCAACTGAAATTAAAAGCACCTGACTTGTTAATTACTTGCTAGTGATGCTCATTCATAGGCTACAGTTTGCTTTGAGTGTCTCAAGAGAACAATGCAGCAGTTTGCAGGTTTCATCCTTACAATTGCTATGTACATGTATGTGTAGCTTGGGTCTACCTACGTACATGTATGAGGGCCTCTGTGAGTGTTTATGTGGAGATATTTTGACCTACATGTACATGTAAAAGTGAAACTGCTCCTTATGAGAGGAGACACTCAAAGCAAACTGTAGCCTATGAATGATCAGCAAGTGATTAACCAGTCAGATGTTTTCATACATGTGAGTGTTTTTTAATTTCAGTTTCATATTAAATTGTAGTAAGGATCAGTTCATGAAGATTCCTTATCACTCCTCTATAAAACTGGTACTTAACGCCTTTAATTATGGTCAATTGGATTATTTTTGTACCAGCCAGTTTCAATTTCAAGGCTTATTATCAAGATTTCAAGCTCAGTGCAGAATACGTTTACATGTACAGTCGATTAATAGCAGTAAAGCTGAACCATTTTTATTGAACATGTTTGCAGCCACTTGCCAAGCCATTTAACTGAATGCTTAGCTACTAATGATGATTTCCATAAGTAAACTCCACGGCAACCCGTTTATATCATGCTTTTAGCCTTATCAATTTAATGATGCATGCACATATACGTATGCTAATGTAACAGTATTACATCATGGTTCATGCTATGCTATTATTCTATATGCCTACATACGTAGGTCTATGACAGTACAGCCAAGGTTGTTTTATTGTCATGTACATGTACTTTGTAGTGACTAACAGTTTCTATACAGTTGCAATGTCTCAGTATAGTTGTGGTGGTGAGCATGTCACTTTTGTATGTCATTTCCAGCACATGTATTGAATGCTTACATGATGTTTCAACACTCTGTATATTATTATAGGTGTGTAATGTTTTCTGGAAGGACTATTCACTGAGTGGTAGAGTAAGTGCACTGATTAATATGATTAGGCGGTGTATGGTGTATATTGCTGTAGGATTCAGATATATTTTTGCCCCAGTCAGGGCCCAGTGTCTACAGTTGTATGTGAATGTTATTCAATATACTAGCTATGTAGCATGTTTACACTCAGGGTTGTCCCCATGATGCATCATATTCAGTTTCCAGAGTACAAATTTCCTATGTATACGTTTGTAATTCTTAAGCATGTGTTTACAAACTCTTTTCTCTAAAAATGCAGCAGAAGCTTTCCAGCATACGTGTAGGGGCGATGTGTAATTCAGCTATCTACGTGTGTATTTGTACATATATTTCCTTAGATACATACAGCGGATGTGGAGTATTCAGTGCATTCAATGCAAGCCTTGCAAGTGGTGAATGCAGCTATCTACCTCCTGGCTATTGCGCTAAGGGACAACCAAAGGTATATCAGTGTTTACAGCTATTGTACGTTACTTGTATACTACCTTGAACACAGGTCTTCCTTGCCCATATTATACCTCGCTATTTTGGAGTAGAATCTGGGAGTACATGTAGTTCTCTCCAAGCCTGCAAGTCATATTGTTAGCACGTACATGTACGTACATGTCAGAGGCTGCATTTGCTGTACACATGTACATAAAGCTGTGCATGCCTAGTAATTGTTAAAAAGGTAGCCTTGAAATGTAGCTGCATGAGTTGCCTGTTACATGTACGTAATTTCTGCATGTGAATGATAATGTTATGTAGATTGTACGTATGTGTGTACATCGACTTTAAAAATACACTATAGTTACAGAGTGTACTGCTGGAAGTTATCTTCATCAAGCTAATGTAGGTTTGTGTTGCATATAATATGATAGATGCTAAGCAGTAGAAAGAAATCCAGTTCGCTTCAGTTGCTGGCACATCATAAATGTCAATTTGCTATGTAAGTGACCACATTTGTTGCTCATGTGTAAGTTCAGTCAGAAGATATGCATATGTTATATGGTCATTTTCTCTCAGCACCTAATCTGTGCTAAGCGTATACTGTGGCCTTGGACAACTTGACAGTGTGTGAAAAGCACCCAGCTGGTAATACTATCACTGGCGTGTTACTGACAGCATATTTCCTTCATTATGTAGGTCTGGAAATGAAGAAGAGCTGCAGCCATTTGTCCAGCATGACTTCTATCAAGGCTGTTCTGCATACGACAAACACACCTACAAGGTTCTGGCTATAAATTATAGCTCTGTGTAAGCATGGGCAACTAGTACGCAATGCAGTTCAAGCACATGCTTACATACCAGCTAAGAGTATGTACATGTGCATGTAAAATAGCTAATAGGTATACATGTAGCTAAACTGTCTGCAGTTCTTTGTTATGGTAATATGTACATAATACTAGGTGAATGCAAGCATTGTGGGGCGAGCGTGAGCGAGGTATTAGCCCATGCGTACGTTAGCGGCGACGCGCCCTCAGCAGCTCTTTTGGCTCCTTCTCTCGTCTCAGTGTCACTTGTCGGTGGCCCCCCGAGAAATGACAGCTCTTCTGGCTCTAGAACTCGCTCTCTGCTGTTCCAATGTGACTTATCGCCAACCTGGGGATATATACAGCAACGCTGTAGCCTCTGCCGCTGCAGTCTACTCTGTGAGAGCATCCCTAAGCTAGCTGCACTGCAGCCACCGTGGCCACGTGAACAATTTGGAATATTACAGAAACTATTTGAAACGTTATATTGAAACGCGAAACGATATGCGGTATGTGTGTACGTATGTGCGTACGTACGTACGTACACCGTACGCACAGACAAATTTTCAATTGAACACACTAGTGTGGGGCTCGCTCACGCTCGCCCAATTATTGTTGTGTTTATTCACAGGCCCTGCTACTATTGTGCTGCTTCAGGAAAAGTGCAAGCCTAGCACAGAAGCAGTAATCTGTAAATTACTGTCTAGTTTTCAGGCCCCAGGATTAGCTTCATTCACTAGATGGACACACCACTGTTGCCCCCTACATCCTGACACTGCAGTGAGGGTGAGCTGAATGATGATGTAGTCTGCCAGATTCAATTGCAAGGAGTGGCAAGTAAATTACTCTGTGAAGAGTGCCACAGTTACACTATTATACACTCAGTGCACAAATTACGTACGTGAGAGGCTCAAGTACAGTTGTTAATGTTACATGCCATTTACAACATTGTGATTGTTGTCCTGCCAGTGGCCAAGTTACTCACTCGTGTGGAAGAATGGTTGCTATTTCGTAGCACATTTTTGTAAGTGGAGCAAATCATATGTACATAATCATGATGCCATTAAGTTTCACTTTTACTTAAACCACTCACTACGTCTTGTTTGAGAGCGAGAATTTGTACCTGAGTATGCATGCAGTACTATTAGTTACACATACATATAGTACAAAATGCTAACTCCTATATAGTTTCCATACTGCTGAGTGTACTTCAGAGGGTGGAGGCGTGCTCTAACTCCATGGCTTGCAATTGCGAAAACACATTTGGGGCAAGTGCAGCATGACTCAGCTAAACAATAGATAATATGAAGGGCCGAGAACCTCAGAGTGGGTCAACCCAACATTATACCTTCTGAGCACGACCGAAAATGGTAAAATCTGAAAAATTAGGTAGCTTCTGAAACACATTAAGAATGTTTTCAAGTTTGAGAAGGTAATTTCAATTTTGTGGGTTAGATCACTCTGGTTCTCAGCCCTTCATATATAATTATCTACTTCTATAGGATGCCGATTAATAGTAGTTCTACAGCTGTAGTCAGCTTGGCCTGACCTGGTTCTGAGCTGAGCTGTGGTATATTGCACTTGAAAATTCATGGCTGTTTTTGACATGAGACTTGTTTGTATGTTGAAAAATATACAACATAATATTGCTGGAAGGTAATTTGGCGAGAATTAAATTCGGCAGCGCCATCGCCGATTGCCAAACTGCCAAATTAAAGTCCTTGCCAAATTTTCTTGCTATATATACGGAAATCACTGAATGCGAATTTTGAATGAAGCATGAGTACAGGATGCTAGTGAAAGCCACACTTATCACTGACTACTTGTGCTGTTTGTCAGAGCGCTGTGCTGCAGTCTCATGAAGAATGAAAGCTCTACGAACCCTCTAGTGCCACTGCGTTTGCATAGCTAAAACACCTTGCTGCCTATGGTGGCTACAGCTTGAGCCAGACTGTGGAGCGAAAACATCCCAGCCTCTAACACAAAGTTTATTGCTACTTCTTGCTGTCGCTCTCTTAGTTCATACCCCCAGCCTCCATAATAGCCGATAAAACCGCATTCTTTAATTAAACATTCTGCCACAGGCTGCTACTCTGTCACGAGGAACGCTATAACAATTGCTCTCATGTGACCAAAAAATAGTGAAATTTCAGTACAGATTAAACTTGATGTGATCCTGAGTCTCCAGACCACTTCTCCGCATGCCGGATACTGAAAGCGATCCACACTGCGGAAATTAAGTGGACTGGTTCACAAGACTAGCCAGAAGGCTACTGAGTACGTTTTACGCTAATTTAGGATTACATCATATGCCATTACTAATTGTCAAATTTATAAGTTGAGTTTAGCTGGTTTTTGCCTATTTGCCGATTTTTTTTGTTGTACAGTAATTGCATGAGCGAAGCCAGTGCAAGTTTGCCTATTAAAAGTGTGCAATTACAAAAGTGTGTAAATAGTATAGCGGTATATGTACTGTTATTACTGCATGTACTGCCTATGCAGCATGGCTTCATTACATTATGCAACATGGAATCCTGAAAATTGTGCTAGTCTCTCCCTCTCTTTTTTTTGGGGGGGGGGGAGAGGGTCTAATGAACCCCGATAGCAAGTACAAAGGATAATGTTCTTGACTTGTCTAACTCGAGATGAGCCTGTGCCACTGTATAACATCACAAATGTTAGCACGAAAATTATGTCATTTCTAAGTGTTATTATGGTAACTATGTCCATTAATTCTATGCTGTTGCTGGTCTGCAGGTGGAATGTACTCTCTTTTCTTTGGCAAACTCAATGAGATCGTAGAGAAGACTGATACCACGAACCAAGTATATAATCTGCATGACCTAAGTCAGATCTCTTTCTTTTGGACTGACTTGTATTCTTTTATACCAATTACTTCAATCAAACGGTCACTACAGTGGTCCTTACTATATTATACTACTACAGCAGTAAGGAGGCAAGAACAAGTTGGTAGCAGCCTCAATAAGCTCTCTGGTATTCAAAGTATGCCCCTAGTCATTTAAAATGGCTTAGCTGCCGAGGCTCACCAAAGTGTACAATAAATTAGTCCGCTCTTCGTACTCCAAGTGACAAAAGCTGATTGGCCCTGTGAAGGTTTTGGCAGTGGAACAACTGCTATAGTGCAAGCACCAGTGTGAGGGTCTGCACAGTGCGCAAGACTAGGCTGGTAATTTTGTTACTTGTATTTCTCTCCCCAGGCCAAGCCCAAATCTCCATCTGCACCTCAAGTGCGTACATCTTGCTTGCCCATCCACTCTGATGATGGTAATGTACAGTTTAAGAAAAATCATTTAAAAGTGAAAGAGCATGTAGGGATGGAATCGCAAAAAAGTAACCAAACAAGGTAGGAATGACACGACAGAACTTTCACGGATTACCATCCCTACATCTTGCCAACCACAGTTGTCAGTCCCCTCCTGCATGCCTCATCATGTGGCTTCCTGTGCCTTTGTTAACTATGCTCTTATTCAAGTATTTATTATTGCAAGTGTGTTACAGTTCTAGGGTTAATTGACGGTGTAAGTGAGAAGCAGTGTCATAATCTCATCTGCCACATGTATAAAGAGGTGTTTGGTGGTAAATAATTTAATTGTTAATCACACAGTTGTGAGAAGCTGTAGTGTGGCTATTGGCAACAGTACATGTAGTTGTTTGTGAAACAGGGAGTGCAGTGTTGATAGTGCAGTAGTGTAGGGGTATATACTGGTTGTACATGTACCTGTATATATAGTGTCATGCAGTTAGAAGTGCTTACATTCTTGTTTGATTGCTTGTGAATATGGTTGGTGGGATTATGATGTGACAAACTACAATCATCAATGCGCTGATAAACATGGAAATTGTGGCGTGCTGAAGGGAGTGTTGCATCTACAGTGCGAGTTACTGCTATGGATAATTTCCTGTGTGGGGACAGGTGCCTGGATACGATAATGCAAATATTGTTGGTATGGTACGGATCTGGATGGAGATTTGTGATGTGTGTGGTTGGCAAGATGTAGGGATGGTAATCCATGAAAGTTCTGTCGTGTCATTCCTACTTTGTTTGGTTACTTTTTTGCAATTCCATCCCTTTCATTTTTAAATGATTTTTCTAAAACCTGCTCCTGCTATTTTTTCGTGGGTTGAGGACCATTGTGAACATGTACATAAGTGTGGTTGTGTGGGGTATGCACGAGCAATATGCATGTGTGGTATTGATCGAGTGGTGTTAGAGTAGCCTCGAACTGTGGCCTTCCATGCAGATTTTGAAAGGTCCATGGAAGGTCTAGGTTCGAGGCTAGTTGTAGAGTGCAGTAGATGCAGTGCAGTGTTTGTGTTTCACTGGGGGTAATTGTATCTGTCATAAATGGCTGTGCGTGGACAGTTCCATAAACAGCATGACACTGCATGCACATGCCAAGGACAAAGATGTGCACTGCAAATAGCTGTCTGCCCCCTCCAATATTATTCATCCCATTAGAACGTATTCAGGGTACTTACAAATGGAGTCTTTTCCTTATGACATTGGGTAGTCTGGCTACACAAGAATAATTATGGTTTCACTATTCTTTCAACAGCTCCTCTGGCCAGAAGCCGTTCGCCAAACAAATATAATCTGTCATGTGTCTTCATTTTTATAGCTAAAGTTTGTGTAACTTACGCAGTAATGAACCAGGAGATGCAACTCGCAGCTCAGGCCCGAGCAGACCGCACTATCAAAGGTAGGCATTAAATAGACGAACACGTGCAGTCTAAGCATTACATAATCCAAGTCATTAAATGGCGTGCAACAGCGAGCTTCCGCTCGAGAGTACTCGTGAATGACTGCTGTACCTATTCGATTTTGTGATTATGCAATGCTATGAGTGCAATACTCCGGAGAAAATGATGCCTATTCATGTTAGAATCATTGTAATCGCCTGAGACATTATTGCGCTAGCCTGGCTGAAAAAAAAGAAGAATCAGAAGATAGTCGAATGTGCCCGTTTAACCACTTGCTGGTTTGGTACTTCAGTGATGTTCTTTAGCAACGCTAACAGTCTGGTTAGTGATGACAACGCTTGAGAATAACTGGTAGGGCTCATATTAGCGCTAGACTACACCTACAGCAGAGTTCTGAACACGTCATTTTATACACAGTTATTAAATGGAGACGCCATTTTGTTTTAGAGCCATCCCTACATATGGAGTACTCAATGCTTGGTCCCAAATCTCTTGAACTATTCAACTGGGGTAATTCCCAACAAGGACCTATATGGAAATGGCTTCATTGAGAATTAGCACTATGCATGAATCAAGGAATTAAGGTATTCACTGCTAAACAACAAAGTAAGCTTTAGATATCTTTGTGGAGCCAATTTGGTAATCATGCTAATATTTCTGTTAAAACAAAATTAAATAATACAAGTACAGCAGAATGTACAACAGGAAATGACATACAGGCTTTGTTCATCTGTACTGCACTGCCTGAAATCTATTCACAAGCCAACTTGGAGTCAAAGCTACTGAGTGCTGTAGCCAGTGCCTGTACTGCACACATTGGAAAGCTGTAGTCTAGTGTAAACACATCATCTGAGATCCTGCCAAACTGTACCACGATATAGTCTTCTGCATAAGATGTAACAAATGACACTCCATATGCTAAACTTGTAAAAGTCATGTGAAAAAAAGTTCAATCAGTATATATCTAGAGCAGGCAAGCTAGCAGTACCAAGGGGCTAAACAACAAAATAAGGGGAATATGGTTGAGGTAGGCAAACCAAAGCGGAATACACATAATATTTCATGACTCAAACCCATTAGGCACAGTTGATTTGTACTAAAAATAAATGCAAATAAACACCGTACAGGTACATGTACCTGTACATGTAGGTGCGGGAAAATTTTAGCATGAGAGATGTTTGGTACTTACGTTTATCATCATGCCAGTTCCTATTACAAGCAAGTACATCAAGAAGAGATTTAGTCTATCGAGCTAGACCCTCCTCTGCTTAGCTTGAGGAGGGTCTAGCAGAGCTCATTGGTATTCATAGTTCACAGCTATTGTAGCAGCTTCGCACTACTTAATCAATACCACAGGTCACACCCATAGTCTATGAGCTATAGCTTACTGAAGCCTTAATGTCCAGGCCTTAATGTCCAGGTGCTGAAATCAGCTACTAAATCTGATAGGTCAGCTAGTCCTGAATACTAATAAGCTCTGCTAGACCCTCCTCAGTCTAGCTTGATAGACTAGAAGAGATTCAGAGGAGAAAACCATAGGCAATGTTATTAACAGGACAACTAGGGACCAACTGATAGTTGTTCGGTCTTCATTGTACGACGACAAAAATACTGAACTGGAATAAGGGTACCAGCTTGTTCAGTACTGGTAGAGAGCACAACAGAGAAACAAGTAGGAAGCAATATTGAATAATGTACATATTAGCGACCCTCACAATGCCCTTAGTACACGTACATTTTTAATGGCCTTAATCTCATTGCAACTAACTTTCGAAGCTTATACTGTTCTGTAGTTTTGTTCAGCATACTGGTCTGTCTTTCAAATAAATAGCCCTGTAGCTATAGAGTAAGTAACTGGTGATCAGACACAAGGTATAAAACCCGGAACGAAAGCGGAATGTTCTGTCCCGTCTGCCACTAAAAAACGGGACGCTCAATTTCACAAGAAATTATGCGCGATGGAGCTACCGTATGGGAAAATTAACCAAGAGAGTCAGAGCCCATAGCCTTGAAGCTAGCTCTCTGAATTTAGTAGGTAAGGCACAGATAAACCAGTAGGCAGCTAAGTTTTTTGGGTAGAGCTGAATAACAGTTTCAGTATAATTTGCAATTGCAAACGAATTATAATAGTAGACATTAAAAAAATGTTTACAGAGCTTTTTTACAAAACCATGCATAATGTGGATCTTCCAATATGCTCTGATCGATGTTTTCACATTGCCTGTGGAACCTTTCCTTGCAGTTAGCAGTGGTACCGGTCGCAGAGCAAGGCTATAACCAGATATTATACCGCACTTAAGTCATTCTGACCAATCAGCTTACAGGATATAACGGTTCATATATCCTGGGCGCTGCGTGCGCATACGTAATGTAGGTACCCGGTTCCGTTCCATTCGTTCAAACGTAGAGAAAGCTACGGTAGGTTAGTAGTTGTGGAGCCTAGGCAGTTTTTTTGTATACAGGCTATTGGAAAATCGATGCAGGAAAGCATGGTAAGCTACTGCTCTTTGTTTGTGGCTAATTTTGTTAGATTTCCGTGTACCTGTGCATGTGGCCACACGGACAGCCTACTAAAATGGCGCTAGGCGCTGGCTAGACGGCTAGCTGCCGTAGCTACTAGCAGCCCATTGTGCTTGCTAATTCTACTTAGAGTGTTTTGCTACTTGTGGCTAGTATTTTGCATTTTGAAAGCCTGCTGGCTTGCTGGTTTATTGTAATTTCTGCCAAACTTTTGCAAGCTTTTTCCGAGCTCTATGCCAAGCTGTAGTTGGTCCTACAGTTCTTATACTTCTCACAGATCTTGCAACTCTTGTCAGAATGACTTATGCATGGTATAAGTTAGTTGTATCCCTGCCCAGCGGGATATAACCTATACATAGAGCATACCAGGGTATGCTCTATTATCATTAAGACATTGTACGAGAAAATGGAAATTCCACGTGTGACATTCCATATGTTAGTAGGTGGAACAGGATTGAACCTTCTGCTACTGTTCCATTTCATTTTAGTAACTGCCTGCATTTCTAGTTGAAAGTTTGGTGTTCCTCCGTTGCTTAGTTCTGGAGATATAGCCTTCCAAAATTAAAATTCGGACACAGCTATGATAGGACAAATGTATATGTATTGTTGGACTTCATTCCGTGTTTCCTCCCAGAAGCAATGTTCAGTGATCTTTCTCCATTACTGGGAAGCCCCACTACCATGGTGCTGCGCGGTATTAAAGAAAGATCACCGAAAGTTGCTTCAGGGAGGAAACACAGAACGAAGTCCGACAGTACATACGTTTGTCCAATCATAGCTGTGTCTAACTTCTATGCTATAGCTTCAGAACCAAGCAAATTCTACCGCCGAGATACTGCAAGCGATCCCTAGGTGTGTAGAAGTTGGGGATAGCTAGCTAGACTATGTAAAGGGCTGATCGAAGGTCCCACCCACTTCTGGTAGCACGCTTGGCACTAGCGCATACCTGGTACCTGATCATCGGTTACTTACTCTAGTTAGTGTTGATTTTTCGTGCATTGAATTAACAGACAGACATCTGTGTGGAGCTTAGTATTTATCACCCGCCCATTCATTGTGTTAAAAGTGTAATAGCCTTACAAACTTTACCGTCAGCAGAATGCACCAACTGGAAATTCTTCACTGATGCTTGTGTAACTCTGCCATGGAAATTCAAGACATATGCTTGAGTCTCTAAAGTGATTGAAAGTAATGAAGTTAGTATACTGTGAATACTACATCATTTACTTACCCCTTTTCTTAGACCCTCTAACTTCAAAGGGGGCCTTATGGCAGAGGGGTGTAGTGAAGACATGGCAGAAAGCTGGATTGGCTTAGATGATAGCTGGTAATGTTGATGTGAAGCAACCACTAATTCCAATCCACTCTTGACAGATTATTCTGAACGATTAGAGTATGTACATTTATGCTTGTTATATCATAAAGACGATTAGAGTATATACATTTAGGCTTGTTACATCATGAAGACGTGTGTGGAGTGAAGAGTAACTCAGTGATCATCACATTATCAACACTGGCAGCTTACACATTATTTACTTTAAATGACAGAAAATTGTTTATACTTGAGGATTAGTCTATTGAGCTAGTCCCTCTTCTCACCCTTTACTGGAAAAAGGAGTTACCAGTCGGTGAGAAGAGGATCTAGCTCAATAGACTAACTTGGGAGTGTATCTACCAGCCTAACAATAATTCTCACCATCAGACCATACTGGGAGCTTGTTGTAGAGCTGTAGGAGATCTGTCATGTTGTTGGCGTTCCACCTTTCCAACAAAGAATCACTCTCCTAGGTGGAGAATAACAACGGTAGGTGTAAGCACTAAGGCACTGTGAGGCAGGAATGTTACTGAGCAATTTGCATGTGAGCTAAACGTTAGTAACTGAGGTACACAAACTTTAGGAAGATTCAACATTGTCGTCTGTCTGCTGTATTTTACTTGACAGTTCTACAGTTAACAGACTTCCATAGCAGTTCTGCAGTGCATCAGACATTTACTTCTCTTGTGATTTGGCCAACAATTAGCTATGAGTCTAACGTAGGTGGCCGCACCAAACTATTATGTTCACAGCGCGTGTAAGGGGTTAAAAAATAGGTAGGCAAACAATTTGCAGAATATGTACCATGTACACAAACATACGGGTTTGCGGTGGATACACAAAGGGGAGGGCTCGCTCACGCCCATCCCAATAATATTACTAGGTAGCACATACACATGCATGATAACAGAAGCAGAAATAACTTATAGTGGCCTTGCATGTACGTTTACCTGCATTGGTCTAACTGGGATCCTTTTATGGTCTTGCGTCATTGCTGGAATAATAACTGTCATCCTTCGTGGTCCTTTAAAACCCAGAACATTTGTTTCCTGGACAAAAGGAATTAAGGTCGAACTCCTATTCTATCAAGATTAAATACAAACTTTCAGCAAGGTTATTATTCACAGTTTGAATAGAGAGGATGATATGTATGTACATCAGTAGCTTATGTGGGCATGCTGGTAGCATCTGTGTTTAGCCAAAATAGAGGTAGGTTCAGGCTAGAGCTGTAGCTAACTTCCTTCATGCTTAGAACCGCTTCTGAGAGTAATTCACCACTTGTAGCTGGTCTTCTGTGTAGTGTTGACTTAGTTAACTGAAAATAATTGTTTTAGTAGAAGCAAAAACATATTTACAAGTAGTTAACTAGCTTTAAAGGGGGGGGGATATATGAATAAAACACTCCCAACTATAACTAGACTAATATTTTTCACCAAAATCAGCCCATTTAGTTACAGTTAAGTAATATTGAAAGAGTTTTAGTAGCCCTTTTAGTTGGCTAACGAAATAAACTATTGTTCTTTAATAGACTTATACTAACTAATTGTTTAAAGCTATACTAAATCAAAATGCTGGTGTGTAGGAATCATTGCCTGTATCTTACATAGTGCATTGCCATTTAAGGTCGTATCAAGCTCCTAAGTGCTTAAGTGGTAGCCTCGTTCCCAGGCCCGGGCCATTTTCGCGGGCCTGGGAACGAGGCTACTTAAGTGGTGCACTTGTTATAAGTCTCTTGGGACTATAAACAAATTGTGTTATAAAAACAATGCTTTGTTTTCCCTTTGATCTCAGTACAGCACAGCCTTAAGAAAATAAAGTCACCATGCACATTATGGAAAAAGGTGCACTCTTATCTTGAAAGGCTTCATACACTAAATGTACATTGTAATAAATAGGAAAGCGGAGACCTGATATATACATGTGGAAAACCATGTATGACATGATAAAGGCTTTTAAGAGTATACCATAAACTCTGGAGTACAAGTACAGGTACTTCTATTTGGAGATTGTGCATTTTCGTGGCACAGATTATGTGGGGTATTTATAATCATGGGGTATTTTTCAACGAGGTTAAATATATGGTAGTACAACAGTACACGCATTAAACTTGTAGTTTTGGTTTTGATAGTCACTTCTGCGTTTTCACGACTTCACTGTACTCTGTGATTGTCATAGCAATGGTCTTACATGTGAGGGGTCTTTCTTTGCACTGAAGTGTATACTTGCGAGGCAGTTCTATGCCCCCCAACAGCCCATATGCCTTCTGATGTAGACCTAGGTGGACCCGATACGGTCCTTATTATTCATGCTTAACTAGTTACACATGCACTGTTTATGCATCCCAGTTTTCTTAGTTGTCTGATGGGTACTTATATTCATTGGGTACTTTTATTTGCATGGGTACTACTATTCAAGAAGTGGATAGCAACTGGGTTCATGGGTACTTATATTCATAGGGTACTTGTATTTGATGGGTACTTATACTCCAGAGTTTATGGTAGAAAGTCTGGTTTACAAATTCCAAGGATATACAGGATAAGGTACACATCTGCCATAAAAACAATGGTGTTGCTAGCTATATATAGTAGATAAAAGTACGTGTACAGTTTTTTGTAAATGGGTTTAGAGTTCACTTACATAGTGTATAGCCGCTAGTTCCTGTCTCACATTAGAACCATCAGGCATGGCTCTTCCTTTATGGGGATTAATACCGCCATCAAAAATAGTGAATGATGTTCCAAGAAAGTTAGACCTAAAATGGATGGCAGGCAGACGGCATCAGATGGCATGTTGACAATTGAGGAATACAATGTGTGTGCCAGCTTCAAGTAGCACAGCAGATCAGCTTTTCCTTTGCGGCCATATGGATCATGCAGTCTTTTTCATGCTTGTTTTCTACAGTTGCTGATTCTTGTACAAGACTGTCTGTGGATGTGTCTTCCTAGAAATAGTCATAATGATATATCAATATTATTCATTTGCTACTCCATCTCTATGTATTGTCCCGTGGAATATCCTGCGATATTCAACAGTTGTTATTTGATACTACAAGGGCGGTTACAGCTGTTGATAGCTGATTTTCAACTCCGCACAGTCAAAATGAGAAGGCCATGATTGTTCATACAATGTAAGCACTAACATTTAACCAATGGCAATTCAGGCTGGAAGGCTACAGCTCCTTTCGTTCAAGAGATATATGTGAGCATACCTTCTATATCCCATGCTGTAATGCAACAAAACGCTTGGATTCTGGTGCATCATGGCAGCTGTACCCCATCTAATACTGTACGTGAATTGTAGTTCCCTTTGAACAGTAGCTGCGTGACACCAGCAGTAATGGGAGGTCATGCATTAACAGTCGAAAGGAGATAACAGAAACCTACATAACTGAATTAAACTACTGCAGTAGACTGATGGTAGCTAAGTGTTCAAAGTGAACTGAAATCTACAGTATTTATATGCAGTTCATTCATAATATTGGTGAGTTACATGTTACATAAACTAAACTTCTGTGTGCTAATTAGAATCCCCCTTCTTGAATCTAGAGCAATCTTAGTACAGTGAAAAGTGGGTAATAACCAATTATTGCAGGAGTGAGAAAGTAAAATTTGGCTGGATACTGCACCAGTGGGCAGATGCATCTTCTGAGCTGAAGGGGAGTGAAAATGCTGCTTGCAAGTGCAATATCCAGCCACTTTCACTTTCACAAGTGTAATTCTATATGCAGGCACACAACAAACATTTTACATGCAATAGAGGTACCTATGGGCACAGCCAACTGCTTCATGACCAACCACTTACTTTTCCCCCTAAGTTCAGACTGTACTCTCTCTACTACAATATTCAGGATGGTGATTATATCGTACCTAAGCTTTCCAATGAAATTAATCCCATCTCGAGAAAGATCTGTTGGGTCAGTGGAAATAACGTAGTTTGATGAGCGACTTTTTTTCCGTTTACGAGCAGCCAGTAGAAATATCTGCGAAATAGAGAGGACACATTACATACAGCACTAGAAATAATGGTGAGCAGAGCAGGTAGCAATCATCAGATATTTGCTATATAGGTGCCATGTGGACAGACAAACAAACAAACAATTGAATGGTCGGACAGAACATAAATCACCATTCAGTACACTAGTGTGGGTCTCACACAGGCTCACCATAACAAGATACAGCAAGCTCATATCACTATTTTCAGCACATGCAATGTAGTAACTAGGTACACGCAAGCGCACTATGCCTCGCGGACATCATTGTACCGCCGGAGCTACGTATGTAGCCAAGCTGGGGCTCTGCCCTCGAATACATGTGGGACGACTATTTTTGCGAGTAAGCCAGTTGCAAGTATAGCAGTTGAAAGAGATTACTAGCCATGACAAAACGACTGGCATCCAGGCGAATGACGTCTGTATCTACAACATTTTCCCAAGGAGCAGCCACAGCTGCTGCAGGAGAGACCTGGCTGTACTGCTAACTCATAAGTGCACGGTTCATTTGATCAATAGTGCCATCCGTCTTCAGTGCTCGTGTCTCTACTGATACAGCAGCTACACAAATTCTGCTAACCTGACAGCTGTAGTAAGCTTTCCTAGATAAAAACTCTGTATCAGACTCGACCAGACCTCTGACTGTTTGTGCGCCGTGAGTTTGAACACGGTATGCAGGTACAGTGATGCCATTTTGAATCTCGGGGGGGGGGGGGGGGGGGGGGGCCACCGTGGCCCAAAACATGACGGACATGCTATGAAATATATAAATCATGGCCAGGAGGTGTATATCAGTGATATACCACCAGTGGAGGAGGTTTTTGGGAATATATACTGTGAGGGCCGCAGGCCCGAGGGGTATATTGCCAGAAACCTCCGAACACCAGCAGGTGGTATAGCAATGATATTCACCGATTGGACATGGTTCATATGTTATACACCATGTCGAATTTTGATGAGGTGTACATCCACTTGCTGTTTCCATAGCAACATGGTATGTCTACATATATATATAAACGCTAGCTCAGATTTTGAGCCTGTAGGACGCGATTATAGGCCTCGCTGCGCTCGGCAATAAAGCTAATAATATAACATGTCTGGATTGTATATTACTGATACCAAGCAGAACTAGATTACCTTTTCCCCACTATCCTCCCTCTCCAAGTGCAGAAAGTACGTTGGAAACATTGATTTGTCCATGCCATGCTTGTCTCTGGTAACTCTGCATTTGATTGTAGTGCCTTCTGGTGCAGGTCTACGGAAGGTCATAAACACAGTTTCAGGCATGGTAAACATTAAACTGTAGCACTACACAGCATAAACAAAGATGCATGGTACCAGTTTGCTTTTGTTACAGAACATGTACACGCATTTAGATATAAGGGTAAGTGGCTGCAAAGCATTGTGCTAATGGCTTCATATGCAGCTGCTTTGTCCATGGTACAAGAAGAGGCTACAAATATGTATGTGGCTAATCACCTTTCACACAGTCTAGTTGAAATATTGATATATAAATTTTGTTCGCTAATTAACAGTGGTTATGTAGGTCAATCCTGTCATTGAATGGTCTGCAGGCATGGTTTGTATATCTGAATTGGTATGATTAGAGGTATAAATAATGTAGCCGTAGTAAAGTAGACGTGTATAGCCAAACCACTTGGCATGGGTATGTGCAAATACATGCACACATACAGAACTGCCCAACACATTAAAGCAGGCAGGAAGGTTAGTAGAGCATTATTATTGTAGCCAAATCCATATAATTCGCTCCGATGAACTTCTTCAGCTGTGATACAAGCAAACATTAATACTAGTGCTAGCATATAATTATGTGTTAAAACTGTGCCCTAGATAGAAACAGGAAACGAAATAGTCAGGTGATCACTGAGTTCCAGGTCTGATTATAACGGTAGCCACTGTCCAGGTTCATGCTGGCATTGGTTCTTCTGATGTTCAGGGTTTCCTCGACCTTCTCTTCATCCTAAAAGACTCACTCTCCACCACTATAGACCATTCCCTTAGAATCCGGTGGTTGCGCTGGTTGCATGAACAGCAATGTCATTGTTGGGGTCGCCACAGGCAACTGCGTATTTCAGTCTGGTTTCCAGGGTCCTGCCAGTCTCCCCATGTAACTCTCACTACATTCACAAGAGACTCATACATGAGCCCTTTCATCTGCTCCATTCGTAGTTTACCCTTCAATCTTGTGAGGGGGCTCCTTAGTGCTCGTTTTGCTGAGAAAGCCACCTGGACTCCAATCCCTCAACATTCCCATTGTATGTGCTCACTCATTCCTTTAACGTAATGGAGGCAACGGGTTTTAGGCCATTCGTGTGGTTGTTGTGACGGTGGTGCCTCTTCGTCATTCCCCTCCGATTCGTTTTAAGTATGTTCCATACCAGAGGTTGTGGGTAGCCTTTCTTGATGAAAACCTCCTCAAGGTACTTGAGTTCATTGGTCAGTGATGCCTCAATGCATATCTTCTCTGCACGATCCTGCAAGCATGAGATGATGCCTGTCTTTGTCTGGGGCCTCTCTGGGGGTGGTGGTTGGAAGTTAAGTGAAGATACTGATCCGTGTGGGTATTCCTCCTGCAGACACTTGTTTTCAGTCTCCTATCATCCCCTATGACTGTCACATTCTGCAAGAAGGGTATATCTCCCTCTTTCTTCCAGCTCCAATGTGATATATTTCGAATGTTCTAGGAATATCTCAAGACTCTCCGCACCATACGTACAAACTAGGAATGTGTTGTCCTCGTATTGCACCCAAAAGGAGGGTTTGTCATTGCTTTGGTTAATGGCTAGAGGTTTAAAATGCTCCATGAACAAGTTGGCCATCAAAGGTGATAGGGGGGATCCCTCAGCTGCACCTGTAGTCTGTTCATACGATTTCCCTTCAAATCGAAAGTGTCGATCTCAAATAGAACTCTGTTAACTGGCACAAAGTCTGTTTTGACATTGTAGTTCGCTCCTCCAGATCATCATCCAACCCCAAACTTGCTGCCAACACATCTATGGCTTCATCTACAGGTACTCGTGTGAACAAGCTCTTGATGTCAAAACTAACCATAAGATCAAAATTTCGGAGTTCGATACCGCTGATCTTCTCCACAAAGTAAGCTGAATTCTTCATAAAAGACTGTCTTTCCTACCAGAGACTAAAATGTGACAAGATGTGGGCCAATTCTCTTTGGCAAGGGGGTAAGCAAATGAGCCTATCGTAGACACTATGGGTCGGAGAGGGGTTCTGTATCTTGGGAAGGTCACATAACTGTGGAGGCATGTTGTTGTTAGGATCCAGTTTCTTCACAGCACTTCATTCATTTGGTGTTCCAACTTGCGGGTTGTATCCTTGTTTAGGAGGTTGTAACTTTCGATTTTTGCAATTCTCTCGGTACACATTTCTCTTCAGTACCACTGTCACATTCCTCTTGTCAGCCAGCAAAGACTACTATGCTCTCATCACCCCTGAAGTAGTGAGAGGTACATTGGCTAGGGGAGACTGACGGGACCCTGGAATCCAGACTGAAAGAACATATGTACGTATGCAGTGGCCTGCGGTGGCTCCAACAATGGCATTGCTGTTCATGTGAACCAGCACAACAACCTGGGAACAGTCCAAGGTGGTGGAGAGAGAGGCTTTCTGGATGAAGAGGAAGGTCCAGGAAGCCCTGAACATCAGGAGAACCAATCCCACTATGAATCTGGACAGTGACTACCATTATGATCAGACTTGGAACTCAGTCACCACCTGACTTGTTCCACTTCCTGCTTCTATCTAGAGCACACTTTTGGCACGTACATGTATACACTAGCACTAGTATTTGCTTGTATCATAGCTGAAGAAGCTCCTCGGAGCGAAGCGTCCTGAATTGTACGGATTTAGCTAACCTTCCTACTTGCTATTAATACAACGTAGCAATGAGCCTCTACTCTGACTCTAACATAAAGGCAGGGCTTGACCCGATAATATGCGGCTGCTCCAATCAGGTTTCCTCCAATAATTGAAAATGTGGACATGCTGCATACATGTCCTAGCATAATAACTACTTACTGCATCACAAATTCTTTGAGGTTGTCAATCTCACCACTGCACCCTACTGCTCCAAGGTGCTCCAAGGACTGTGGTAGTATAAAATCACAATAAGATCTACTGTATACTTCCTTCTTAAATAAACATCGTAAATGCATCATATACTTATATAATTTATGAGTGAAGGGACTACAGGAATGAGCTTCTGTTCATGTTAAACAGTGACAAGTAAGCATAGTGAAAGAGGGGATACTTGAAACCATACATTAAACCTTCAATTGTGGAAAAGAGTTTCTTACAATGAAAGTTGCAACCATGGCGATTTACAGCCTAGCTAGGGCTTTTACGTATCTAATAAAGTGACCAACACCATAAGTGTACGCAATACAACTACATGACTAATGAATAGGGGCAAACTTTGTAGCTATTGGTAGGCATTCAGTAACCACACTCCTCAGCCTCTGTGTAGAAAAGCGACGAACCAAGGCAATCGTTATAAATACCATTGTATATGGCCTTTCACTGTACATTAAAATTGACTACATGTTGCTCAATGTTGCTCAATGTTCCTATAATCTTAAATGCAAGGGTTCAGGAACATTCTTCACTACCCCTTGGGGTAAATGGAAATATATGTGGACAGAAAACTCTCTGACTGGCGACACACTTATTTGCCAACAATTACAGTTCACAGTTCTTGTGTTTGAGCCAATGACCATCTCTGCAGAAATTTGCACGTAAGGTTCCTACTATGCAGTATATGATATCATGGTACATGTACAATTGGCATATTCTAGGAACACACTTATGTGTTATACTTTCGCAAGGGTGAGAATGGCCTCTGTAGCAAACCAATTCCCTCTAAATAGATACATAGAGAACAGACCTATAGTCTTGACAACATCAGGAAACTTGTGTCATGCAGTCACTACTACTGGCATGGGCAGTATGTTTGCGAGAAGCAGCCATACTGATACATGTATGTACTCAAAATTAAGCCATCAATGCATACATTTTGCTTAATGTTCTTGTTAGAGTGGCCCAATTTCAAGTTTAGGGTGTTGGGGGAATTTCAGTTACTAAAAATGGGCTCTTCTTCTACATACTTCCTACCTTAGTCTCATATGTAGCTCCATCTGTGTGGCTAGGACTCAAACCATCAGACTTCACAGTAGTGGGATCCCTGCTGCGGGATGAATTTGAAGCTGCTAGAGGGTTAACAAAAACTTCACCTGAAGGAGAGAAAAACACCAACAACACACAACCACTGTAATGAACTGCACAGAGTGAAGATCTGCTATACTCTAGGCATGCACATGCCCAAAATAGTAATGGAGCTATAATACCATGCATGTAGTGGGTATAGTGTCAATCTTTACATTGCATTCCAAGTAAATATATTGTTGGCAGTATAGTAGAAACCTCTCATGCAAACATTCAGCAGAACAAAGAGGTCTACTAGCTATAGTATGAACCAAATTAGTCACAGCTGCTGCAAGCCCACACATAAAGGATGTAGCTAGTTAATGAATGTCATACGTAACTATGTATGTGTCATGACAAGAATGAAGTCAATGTAGTCGACATAAACATTTGTAAACTCATGACCCTCCGGAAACATTTCCAGTGATGTGACTGTGCTCATTCATATATATAACAATCACGCCTGTCATGGTACCTTTATTATGCGTATAATGGAAGAAGTTAGCCAACTAAAACCGTCAAGAGGTAGCGATAGTAAAGGTTGTAGCACCCAGAGTAACAATGGTTATATTTTAATGTTTTTGGCTACTACTCTACAAGCTCTATGGCCGTACGTATTTTCATGTATCTGAAATGTGTAGTGTTGCATACTGTATAGCTACAAAAATGTGCTGAAAATGGATCATCAGAGATATGACAGGTGAAAGGAAGACAGTAATCTATACAGCTTCTAAGGCTACCTGGAGCAATGAACAGAAGCAGAAGTATTAATTTGGAATGTACATGTACCATAGTTTTGGAACTGGAAAACATTCCTTCCAGCACTGCTCTAGCCCTTGTAGTTGCACCTCTGCAGCTGTTTCTCCACATACTGAGAATCGGGATAAGCACTGGTGCCTGTTTTCGAAATTAGTAGCCTGAACGGTGCTTATATTCACAGTGTGCTTATACTGGTGGGGTGCTTTTACTCGCGATATAGCTTCGTTCCCAGGCTCCCCTCATGTGCACTCGCGAAAATTGAGGTATCTTTCCCTAACCCTAAATTTTCGCGAGTGCATGTGGGGGGAGCCTGGGAATGAGGCTACTCGCGATACATAAAATAGGCAGAGGCTTCCAGCTGTAAAAGTGCTGCAAGCAGAGGCTATGAGTGCCTATTCATGTAGGGTGCCTATTCTTGTACGGGTGCTTACTATCGGGATATAGTTGTTGTAATCTAATTGGGTGATTATATTCATGGGATGCTTATTTTCGATGTTATCCCGATTCTACGTTATTTTGTATAGCTCCACACCAGTTCAAGTAGAGAGTGGCTTGCAATTGCATACAGCTAATCACCAAGTTACAGGTGCCTTCTCACTTAAGTAGAAGCAAACAATATGCTTCAGTCCATACCAATATTGTGACGAGACAGAGACTACCCTTTCATTCTATATCCCATTTTATCACAATCTTTGAATGGTGCAAATGGCACTACATAAAGGAGGTATTGCAACAGTGATTGTACTTAAGCTCTGGAATTGATACCAAGAAAAGTCTGTGTAAACCTTACTAACCATCACTGCCACCACTGTCATAGTCCAGCGAAGCACTAAGTCCTAGTGCAGCCAGTTTAGCTGCAGTGTTGGTCTGTGTGTTTGTGAAAGTAAAAGTGCACATAAAGACTATAGAATACCTACATGCACAGTGAAGTATCAACTGTACTTGCTGGTTAGTCATAATACTGCTGGTAAGGCTGAAGCTTATAAAACTGGATAGGAGAAGCCTGCTGGAGTACATAACACCAAATCTATAATCGTCAATGATTTAATTATCTATACACTGAATAGCAGAAAAAACGTTACTATGCACACCTTCTTTTCGTCCTTTTGGTGAGAAACAAGAGGCTGTATACCACCTGTTAATTCAGTGGGGCTTGAAGAGGTAGCAATTGGAGAAACGAGAGGGCGACACTCATACGGCTGTGTATCTTGCAGAAGCTCCTCACTGGGTACTGTGCACAAAAGCAAAATTACATCATCTATAAATGTTTCAAACCAATCTGGACCTCATCCCAATCTGGATCTTGCCCGGTTTTAGAACCAGATGACTGGTTCAAGGAAAACTAGCTAGCACTTGCCTAGACAGTTCCAGCTGTTGTATATACATTAAAGTTTCAGAAAAATCACTAAAAATGGAAGAGCATGTGGGATGGAACCGTAAAAAAGTAACCGAACAAGGTAGGAATGACACCACAGAACTTTCACGGATTGCCATCCCTAAATCTTGCCAACCACACACATACACACACCACAATCCCCTCCATCCCACATCAACCATATTCATATCCAATTATTGCATTAGACTCCACTGGAATTTATCCTTAGCAGTACCCTACACTCCCTTCAACATACCAAAACTTCCATATTCATCAGCGTGGGTGATTGTAGCTAATTACATTGCAACCCTACCAGCCACATTCACAAATATAGGATATATTATAAGTACTTCACAACAGGCATTACATGCATATGTACAACATATCCTCTACATGCACTATCTACACAGCGCTCCCTTCCTCACAGACAACTACTGTTGCCATTAGCCACACTACAGAATCGCACAGCTACACGCAGTGACCAACATCATAAGAACAGCTGTTTAGATGCATGTACATCGATTAGCTCATACATGTATAATGATTAAGTAGCAAATGAACAGCACAGTAAAGAATAGTGAGCACATCAAAGACTCTATCAAGTGAGTGCTATGCTTCCCAGAGTAAACAGACACACATACAGCTGGAATTGGCAGTGTGCGCTGACTGCTCTAAGGAGTATCTTCTTTCTGGTTACTCCACTGAAGAAGTGATGTCCTAATTCATTGGTAGGACAAACATTACAAGGTAGAAGCAGCCTTTGCTTGATCGAAGCGCAAGTTTAACAGTCTTAGCATTCAGTTGCATGCATGTGTCTTACATGTACATGTAAGTAGTACCAGACAACATATGATACGTAAGTGCTTCAAGGCCTTCTCAATGATTGTTCTCCATAGAGATAAAACAGATCTGCTTGGGACGGCCTGGATACAAAGCTACATGTGGTCCTGTCATTAGGACTTGAGAAGATACGAAGCCTAAACTGCTTTCTAAACACACAGAGCTACACGTACATGTACCTCTACAACACACATTGTTCTGTCTCTATTGGACTTACCATTCTCTATTACAGGGGAGCTATCCACACTGCTTTCTACAGTAGTGACAGAATCCACAGGAGCTTTGCTAGAGGGGCGAAGGTATTTTGCCGAGATTGGTCGAGCACGCATGTCATTTGCCATAACCATCCCTATGGTGAAGAGGTATACAAGTAACAGTTACATGAACCTTTCAACACTAAGCACAATTTACAAAACTGGTTCTGGTAAACGGACAATTTACTAGGAATGCATATGTGAAATATGCCTTGCGTAGCTATATTTGCATAATTATGGTGGCAGTTTTTTGTGCAGGTTGGGTACTGGTGAATTGTGGTGCATGGTTGGTGACTTGAGGTTGGTTTATGCAGAGTGGAGTATGCATGTGTGGTCATTGGTAATAGTGTGCAGCCGTATATAGGGTGTTGCGGTCATGGTTGAGTGATCACGTGTCAAATTGTTCAGACATCCAACTCTTTGTCCGCCACGGCTTTGAAGATGTCACCCAAGAAACAGCCAGATGCCATTCTGAACACGTGCCTTGCCCCCGAGGCCTGGGGGAGGGTGGTCGCCAGTTGCAAACCAGCCCCTCGCATAAAAACTGGCTTGCGAGACTAGCTAGTCATGATAAACAACTACTGGAGAAGCTATGCATATCAAAGCAACTGGCCAGATCACTTTGTCAGCAGCACTTTTGCAATGGCTAACCACAGCTGCTAACGGAAGAGCGGAGAGCCACAATGCATGCTGGCTTGAAATACAGTACGGCTACACAAACTCTACTAACCCGGGAACTGTAGTAAGACTCTCTTGATCAAAATATATGACAAATATGACTTTTGTCAGCCATGACTTTGAAGACGTCGACCGAGAAACAGCCAAAGACACAATTTTGAACACGTGTGCTGCCCCCCGAAGCCCGGGGAAGGGTTTATAGATATATATAAATAAACGATTGTTGAGCGTATAGCACGTGATTATTGGCCTCTATCTGCTCAGCAATCCTGTTTTCCATAATTTGTGTACATATGTACCACAAAGTCTTACTCAATATCCTTAAGCTGGCCAGACAACTTCAAAACTAATAGGGAGTACACACAATCAGAAAGTAGGCTAGCATGTATACTATACAAAGCTATCTGGGACAGTACTTAGCCTTGCATTGCAGTTAGGAAAGTAATGCAGATACGGAATATGAGAATAACCATGTGGCAATATGGTAACATGAATCTCAAGGGTAAATAGGGAAACATATGTACATTCCTCAGTGCATGCATACACATTCTCTGCAGTAAGCATAATTACAGACACAGTCATCATGTGTACAGCTTGAAGACCATCACCACACATGGTGTAGTCACAGTTCTGATCATTATTTTGCTTCATTACTTCTAATCATTATACAAGTTTGCTATATTATATCAAGACATTAATTTAATAAGCACCATACATTTGAATACTTCTATACGTACAGTAGTGCCTACAACGAGAATAGTACTCAAAAATCTGCATTTCACATTTTGAATGCAAAATTCCTCTGCATGACTACAAAGGCTTTACTCCTTGACCATGATCAGAACTTGGACAGGAATACATCAGTGCCTTCAGGAAATTATTATGGCTGCTGCTGGGGAATACAGTGGCTGGATTGTTCCAAGAGCATTGTGGCCACAAAGAATCACAAAGTTTGGACCAAAACACTCAAGATACAGATGGGTTATGTCAAACAAAAGTGTTCTAGATCTACATCACATTTGATGAGCTCCAAGTGGATTATGGGAAAATATGAAGACTGAAGAAGTAACAAATAGCCTGATCTTCAAACGGGATCAGACAGGCTTTCAGGTTGTATATACCAGACAAGTGTACAATGCGACAAATTGTGATAACGAACGGCGGATCATGGTTGTCACTGCAGATTCATTCATCAGTGAATATCTTTCTCCTCGGGTGATCTACCAAGGTTTCCCCGTGGATGGGAAGTTTGGCACGCCGAAATTCCTGGTCCAATGAGGATCACTCCAAAGAGAGAGTACGAGATGTCCCATCTACATGTACGTAGCCCTATTTATTATTGAATGATATATGTCTACATGTACGAGGAGGGAAACAGAGTTGGAGAGAAAGTTTTGTGCAGTCTGATGTGATCCTGACTGTCTCTGCACTGTCAGATGTTTTGCATTTTGTTTAATTCAAGGCAAAGGCATATCTCCAAGCTGTTGCAGAGATGTTGGCTGCTTTACTTTATGGTCTGAAAAAACAGGTCAAAGAGTGGGCAGTCACTTCTTGTTGCATAATGCATCGGTACTGAAGACACACAATTGTCAGGCTCTATACTATCAGCTCTACTGTCTGTGGCTTCAGTCTCAACTTCACATTCTCTACAGATATACTAACCATTCCTCCAATGTTGTCACCATTCATTTGTTTCCATTGTACTGCTGTAATTGTTTGAGAGGTCAACACACCAAACATCAGCTAACAACAAGGAAGGCGCTTTGCTAGCAGAACACCAATTGTTGAAGTAAGGACCCAATGACTGCCTTTGTACGGTTGACTTGTACATGTACTTAGTTGCAGATAGTGGAGCTTTCTGCTTAGAAAGCAGCAAAAACTTGTCGAATTGCTTCCTAAGAGGTGCTTCAGCAAAATTTATGAGATCACATACATGTACTTGCCCAGAAAAGCTACACCAATCAACTTCTGGAGCACCTGGGCAGAGAAGTGCCACGTGAGCAGTGCAGAAGAGTGGAAGGGAATGCCAGGAATACCTGGTCCAGTAATTAATCGTACAAGAACACAAGGCACAGTGGCGTTAAACTTCTGATATTTTACTTCACATTCAGTTTGGAGGCTAGGAGTCCAACAACAAGGAAGAGAATTAAAGTAGCAGATTTGAGTGGCCAAAATCATACTCAATTTGATAATTGTAGGCATGATTTCTGAACTATTCGAAACGCAAACAGAACTGTGAATGTGATTCAAGCTATGAATATGTATAGATTGGGTAGGTATGCCTCTACAGGGAATCAATTAAATTTCTACAAGTGATAACCATACCTTAACCCTAGGCTAACCCTAACCCTAACCCTAACCTAACACAGGAATGAGACATTATTCACTGGATCCACCTCAAGGAGGTTGGAAGTGCTTCGCATAAGCTCCAGGGAAAACCAAAGGGATATTCACAGCAGCAGAACTCTCAACGCTAAAATTAAAACATCCAATCAGAAAAACTAGAGCCAGACGAGATCATTGCTAAGGATGTGGTGACCGCCATCCAATGCCCTAAGTCACATCAAATTGTCAGAGTGGCAGAGACGCTATTATACGTGGAGAATGGTTGGCCCAATTTAATCTAGCTATAATTACAAACTTGGTCCCAGTAACTGCACAGTAAAGTTACCCCACCAGCTACGCAAGCTTTTGAAGTTAGCTATATATGTACCAGGTTAATATTCACTTAGCTCGCTTTCTCTTTTTAAACAGAATGAACTATCTGAATGGGGTGGTTGTAACTAAATTTTGTTGGCCAATTAGTATTGTAGGACCACTTTTTATTGCAATAATAAATGTGAATGCAATTTTTTTGAAGCTCGTAATACATTTTGTCATGAGAAGATTATGTCATCATAACATATGCCGCGCCATGCTGTACTGTACTGTAGCGTCTGGTGTAAATTGTTGCTCGGAAAGTTGCCATAGCTAGCGCTGCAGCTGTATTTCTCGTGCCATATGAGCCATCTGCAATATTTGAAGCCGACAAGGATGATTTCCGCTACCACTCCCAGACCATTCTCGTTGTTCTCATGTTTCAGCCGTGGCTGCTCTCCCACATGAGGGGTCTATATTGCGTTTGTATACGTGGTGGCCTTGAACATTCTCTAGGACATACACACCATCAGTGCCTTCCTTGACTTGCCATCGTTTTCACATGAAATACAAAATTCTAGAAGCCTTATATGTGAGCGGGCATGGCTGATAATTTTTACGCAATTCACCTTCAAACCTGAAAACGCAATACTTTTACTTACAAATTCTATGGTATTCAATAAACTAGTAAATAAAATATGCTTACATGTACCTGACTGAATTTGTCGCTGCTTTTTCTTTTGCTCTATTAACATCCGCTGCAGTGGGCGACAAGCACATCGTTAACAAGCCATGTTCATGCAAAGGAAAACTGTAAAGTGTAGGGACAATGTCACATTAAAATGCTACCTGCTATAGCACAGGGACTCAGGTTTCACCCTATCCTATCACATCATTAACAAGCCATGTTCATGCAAGGGAAAACTGTGCAGTGTAGGGACAATGTCACATTAAAATGATACCTGCCATAAGCACGTGGACTCAGGCTAGTCTCGCGGGCCAGACTAACTTTTCGCCGTGGGAAAAGTATAGTCTGGTCGTCCACTTATCACGTTTTTGTGCATGGTATTTACAAATATTGGTACGTCATGTAGTTTGAATGCTAATTGGTGACGTCACAGGCGAACACGAACCAGTCTTACACGGCTTGCTCTCATTCTTTTCGAAGCGTGGTAGAAACTAGTTTCAGATAACCAGCCCGAATCGCTCAGTCAACAGCGAAATCAGCAGCTAGCTAGCGCGATTCCGGAAACGGAATTTCATTGTACGTGACGTCATGCATTTAATTGCAAAAGAACAATGCGCCAGCATTCCGGCGCACTTGCACCAAAATGGAATAAGCGGATGGCCAGACTTACTTTTCCCACGGAGGCGGCGAAAAGTTAGTCTGGCCCGCGAGACTAGACTCAGGCTTTCACCCTATCCTATCACCGAAACTGTACTATCAGAAGATTAGCACACATACGTATATGCGTTCTCCTAAAGGCCTTTGCAATAACATGTGCTCAAGGTAAATCAATTGAAAACTGCAAATGCTATCATATTGTGGGGATGAGATTTCTGAAAATTGTAAAGCTACAGGGACATGTATTGCCTTGACATGCTGCTGGTGTCTCTACAGTTTGTTGTGTCATTGATGCATAGACTGGCAAGTTGTCCACTGGGCACATTCATTGAGCATTCCAGGCTATGGAAACAAGGCCATGATTTTAAGCTGCTTGTTTGCCGCAGAGGCACAGTTAGATGTCCTTCAATGTTGTGTCTCTAAACTAATGTCACACCTCCCCTCGCTACAGTCCAACCAATAGAAACACTGGGATCCCCAGGCTATGACCTAATGTCTCTGAAGTACACCAAACCATTTTGCGGATACCCTGTAACATACACAGAGAGAATATATTTTGAGATTGGGTTGCCTTAGCATGCTGTGAGATCTATAACCTTACCTCCAGTGTTATGTACTTTGTTTACTGCATTATTGTCTACTTGCAGGGCCACTTCTGATACAATATGTAAGGCACTGAACTTAATTACTTCTTATGCACAAGATTAACAGCTTTAGACTAACACTACAGTAGAAGTATTTCATCTGTATTACTACTAGGAATATTCTGTGCACCAAGACTTTTCAAACTGCACAAGATAATTCCTTTTAATTACCTGCTTGTCCAGTTTCTGCTGACGTCCTGTAGATGCAGGACCACTAGTGGTGGGATCCATCTGTGGAACACAATAGGATTTTATGTGACTTGCGGTTCTAAATGCATCCCTTACTGTTCTGCTACGTACACGTACTACTCCGTGTTTGTGTGTTTTCATGACATGGATATAGTTAGTGACTACTGTTCCTTAAGCAACACCGAATACGTAGATCATACCCCTTACATGCACAGGCAAGCATAACTGATGCAGGCCGAGCTACCTTACAGTTTTGTGCTGCCTGTATTGTGGGGAAAGGCATTTCTTTCAGCTGTCTGGGAAAGAAAACTGGGCTATACACACACTGATATGAGTGCGTTCAGCTACTGTTTGAACTTCATTGGGATTTGTGGCACTATTAAAGCATACGACAGCATTGTAGTCTCGTGACCAGACCAAGCGAAAAACGGTGATCTGGCGTGGTTATTACCGGCACACTTTATTCTGCCACATCTATGGCTGCACATTAGTCTCGCGAGACTGATACACAATATCACAGGCAAGAAGAGCTGCGCTGATGCTAACCTGTTTTCAGTTGTTATCAGTGCTTAGTAGGAATACTTCCCCACAGAACTACGCCTTTGACCAGATCTAAGCTGACTTGAGTGGGAGGGGCCAGTCTCCGGGCCAATCTCTCCTGGCGGAGGTGTCAAAAAGTTAGTCCTGCCCGCGAGAACACGGGGACTAAATTTCGGCTTGGGATAGAATTACATTAGAAGGGGAGGTTTCGTGGCCCCCCTACACTAAACTCTCCCTTCTTGTTTAGTAGGGAAGATTTAGTTTTTTAGGGGGGGGGCACTAAACTCCCCCTTCTCAACAAGGAGGGGAGGTTTAGTGCCCCCCCTACACTAAACTTCCCCTTGTTTAGTAGGGAAGATTTAGGGGGGGGGGCACTAATCTCCCCCCTTCTCAACGAGAAGGAATGTTTAGTAGCCCCCCTACACTAAACTTTCCCTTGTTTAGTAAGGGGGGCACTAAACAGTAAACTCAACAAGAAGGAAACCTGCCCTTGTTAATAGGGAAGATTTAGGGTACTAAACAGTAAACTCAACAAGAAGGGAAGGTCTAGTGGCCTCTTTGATCACGTGGCACGCCTGCGTTAATTATGCATGGCGTAGATACTCATTATGGCGGCAGCTTGCTGCTTAAGCAGAACTTTCCAGAAGAGACAGTTGAAGGAGAAGAAAGGAAGAGGAACGTGGGCAGGAAGTGCTTTGAGCAAGTGAGAACATTCTTGGTACAACTATATGTGGTGTAAAAAGCCTATGGTGTCAATAATTTTTCATTTCTACTATCATGGAAGAAGAAGCACAAGGGGAATGTAATGTCTGCTTAGAACCAGCTGTTACATGATCTTCTGTGAAGACTGTAAGAAGCCCTACTGCCAAGAGTGCAATAGCAGGAGACATGCCAAGCGACCAGGCCATTTGTACCATAGGCTGTCCCAGCTTCCACTGCTGCCAAGACCTCCTGAAGGTATGCAGCTACAGATGTACCATATAAGCCAGTTTGAAGTGCAGGATAGAGTGCTGAGAGCTACACTACAATGTACACTAGATCTTGGGGTGTGAACAGCAAAAGAGGCGACAAGCTGTTCTGCACACAACGGTTGTGCCTGTTGTTTGTGACTGTCATCTACCGGACAATGGCAGCAGGATGGTACAGTGTACAGGCTGTCTGAAGTGGTACCATGTCAAGTGTGTTGTTGAACATGAAGATGAACTGAAGAGCAAAGATTAATTGGTTTTGTATGCAATGTTACTAAGGTCTTATCCCTTTATGCACACTTGTCACATTGTCATGTATAATATTATAGTGAAAATCGGTCATTTCATACAACAGGTACAAATTGCATTTAGGGTAGGGTGTAATGGAGAAGCGTAATTGAAAGGGGAACACAGAAGGGGTATAGCGGCTTTGTGCTGCGTAGATGATCATGGACAGTGCTGCTGGGGAAATTATAGTGCCACCTGCTACTATATACCAATCAAATAAGATAAGATGGTAGTGTCTAGTTGAGAACAGTGGCCCCTCTCACTAAAACTTCCCTACTAAACAAGAAGGGGATGTTTAGTGTAGGGCCCCCACTAGACTTTTTCTTCTTGTTGGGAAGGGGGAGTTTAGTGGCCCCTCCCACTAAATCTTCCCTACTAAACAAGAAGGGGAAGTTTAGTGTAGGGGCGCCACTAAACCTCCCCTTCTTGTTGGAGTTTAGTGCCCCCCCATCCCCCACTAAATCTTCCCTACTAAACAAGAAGGGGGAGTTTAGTGTAGAGGGGGCCACTAAACCTCCCCTTCTAATGGTTGGAAAGTGCATAAAAATAGTGACTTATTGTACCAAACCCTAAATTTCGGCGCCTATTTCCTGCCTTGATATTTCTGCTTGCTATTTTTTGGTTGAATAGCGTCTCTCTCAGGGCCGCGGGGCGTCAGCAGTGGTATTTCGCCCTATTTGCTGACACAGAAACCACGCCATCGAATCGCAGTAGCGGTGCCTTCCCCTTTTCATGTCAGTAGTTCTAGCCCCCAGCCCGGTTACACCCCAATGCTTAAGGCTTGTACCTTACCCATCCACTTTGTCCACAGCTACTCATTCAATAGACATGGCGCAATGTTATGAATATGTATTATGAACTTCTACTTAACTGCAGTATTGTACGCCTAGACAGAAACCGACCGGTGTGGTGTGGCGATATTTACCAGTACTTGTACGAGCTTAGTTAAAGGTAACAATGCTTATTTTTGTATCTGTAGATTACGGTAACAGCGAGCTCTGTTTAGGCTTTTTATAGACCACCCGTCATATCTCCCTCTGATAGTCTAGACATTTATATCTGATCTACTTTTAGCTACTTTGGATTACTCTTTTTTTTTCAAATCTTGTTGTGTTGGGTGATTTCAACTTAGACTTTCTCCTCAGTCATCCCATCCTATGTACTCCCACCTTTGTATTATTATGGACAGTTTTTTCTCGATCATGGAGGTGATTGATGTCTTTATCCATATCCGACAGCCATCTCTCTTTGTGTTTAGCTGTGTCTGCACCACAGGTCCTCTTAGACTATTCTGTTATGTCGTGCCTTGAAAGTTCTGATCACTGAGGACTATCAAAAAGCCTTTATACTCATCCCATCCATTGTGGCAAAAGAGTCATCTGGAGATATTCCCATGCTAACTTTACTAAAGTGTAGCAAATGTTGGATGACCTGGACCTTGACAGTACTACTATTGATGAAACTGCTACAGCTGCATGCATGGTCTCATTGGAGGGAAGCTTTCCTGTCTGTCACAGAGGAATGTGTTAAATTAAAAGCAGAACTAGCTAGTTCCCTGATAGAATGAATTTGCCTTGGCTGACTAAAGAAGTTATCGGTCATGAAGAAGAGAAACAACTACGACAAAAAAGCTAAGAGGTCTCAGAAAATCTGAGGACTTTGAGATAAATGTCTGAGAAACAATGCTGTGTCTATGTTGTGGTTATTGAGTAAGTCACGCAACCCAAAGTCCAAAAATAGGCAAATCCTTTTGGACAGCTATCCGGTAAATTGGGATTTTGTCTTGGTACTTTATAGATATCAAGAGCCACAACTTCTAACTACCACAGAGAATTGGGGACATGAACTGCTTCCCAATTTTATCCCCATTATAATAAAGTGCACGCATTACTTTCTTGTGTTTTCACAATAAATTTTAGAGACAGCAGGTGGAAACATTATATGGGAATCAAACACTAATTTAAATGCATTACACAACCACAGTAGGCAAAACTACGTTTAGGGAACCATGTATGGAAAACTACCACTGCATGAAAACCCACTTGTACTGGTATATTATACTTGAAGAATGCTAAGTGAGATATTCCAGAAGGCCTTGATAAATTATTCTTTTTTTTCCTACCTATTATTCTATTCTTTTTTTTCTTGAATGTCTTACCTATTATCAGTCTTTTCATTCTAGTTTTTATTGCACCTATTATTCTCATAAAAATAATAGGAAAGTGAACCAGAACTGGTCCGGAAGAAGCGATTTAGCTATAGTGACACACCATGAATATACTGTACAAAACTTAGAAACGAGTAACATGGAATTACGCCAGCAATTACATGTACTTGGACGCAGGTTGCAAAGCAATTAAGCATAATTATATTATCTTCCACAGGACGAATTCAATCATAATCTCAAAAGGGCTGTGACTCATGATCCATGTGATCCCAAAACTTACCCATTATTCTTTTTTGGGCCAAAATGACTACCTATTATTCTCAAATAATTCTTAATTCTTTTTGGTACCTATTATTCCCAAAATTATGCCAGCATAATCCATCAGGGCCTATGTTCCAGGCTAATTTTAAATCAATCCATGTACAGATACACATGTGACATATACCAAGGGCAGTTACTGTGCAATAACCCACGCATTTAATTAAATTTTGCCGCCAGCCGCGGCGCACGCCTTACAGCGGATTTCATTTCCGTTCGAACACTAGCGTGCGTGGCGCGTTGCGTAATGATATTCACCGCGTGCACGTGAAGACAATTTCTGGCAAATTCTCAGTTATTGTCTGCAATCTGCCGAGTAATTTTCATGAAAAAAGATGGAATTTCTCGATTCAGGCGCTTCTCATGTGTCAAGGTTGCTGGTGGCACAACCAACTCTCACTCAACCAATCGTTATTGCTGAGTCCGGATTGTCCCAATCAAGGGTACAGTTAGGCAGGGCAACTGGCAAGGTACATTATTCAAACTATTAATTTTAGCGCATTGGGGATGTAGCTGGGCTAATGGATCAGACATTGAGCGTCTGGCCATGCAATACCGGTATGACGATATGCACGTGTGGTGGGTATCAATTAGAATTTTACACCTACTGCAGGACTCAGAAGTCGCAATTACTGCCGTGAAGCCAACCTCAGATGTGTCCTACTCTCTAAAGGTGATTCATCGTGACAAAAAGTCGGAGTATTCTGTCCGAAAGTGGAGGGATGCCCACCTTACTCGCTTTGAATCTGTCATTGCCCTTAAGCGTAAGCTCAAGAAGAATTTCTCTGACATTTTGGGAGATGTTACAGAAGATGAAATAGAAATGGGATTTATTGAACCAGGCCATGGGGCAAAAGGAAAGCAGCAGTGGTTGATGGACACTGATGACCTTAGAGATATGTATAAGACTTACGAGGGGAAAAAAGACATCATGTTGTGGGTATACTTAGGCACCAAAAAGAGACCGCGATCACCAGACCCCGAATCATCTTCGAAAAGTAGGAAGACGAAGTATGACGTGCATACTCATAAGATGCTAGAAGTAAAGGATATCGCTGATGATCTTGAAACCCGCCATGGAAGTGGCTATACTCCAGAACAATACAGTGTCTGGGCACACATGATCCATCTAAGGAAGCACCAGTCTCGTGATCATCCACCTGATAAACCGTTCTTTAGAGGATCAAAGAAACAGTCTACACCACGTGAGTGTGCTCAATCGACCCATTCCAGTAGCAGTACTAGTACTGGAGCACTTCCTACTGGTATTTCCCCTGGAAAGCGCATACAACTTCGTTCTCAGAGCATGCAGCAGCTAGAAATGTGGCATTCTCTGTATGAGAAGGGTGCTGTAGAAGAGGAGGAGTACAAAAAAGTGCAAGACAACATACTCAGTGACATCAAACGCTTTTAGATAGCTATGGCTAACACATCGAGACTATTGGGACACTTTATTATACTACACTGTGTATGCCATAATCACTAGTCTAAGACATGTCATTGATTTTCATAACATTGTATCATGTTCACTCGGAATATCCAGCATGTGTGATCCAAGCTTGACACTGCTGAGGTGAAATAGACTGGAACGCTGCTCGGATAATGGGAAGGGGATCAGGAGTTGCTTGCAAGCAATCATCATGTCCTTTGAGGTAGCTTTTCACATAACTAAAAGCTTCTTCAATTGGCATTAGGTCCGGACTGTATGGAGGTAAAAACAGGAGAAGGACCCCAGATGCTTCGAAGAGCTCATGTATACTCTCTACATGGTGTATAGAGCAGTTGTCAAGGATGACCACTGAGTGAGGACTTGTGCCATCAAAAGGCTGTAATTGAGGGAGTAAACTACCCCTTATAAAGTCAAAGAAGATATCAGAATCTACACTTCCATTAATTAGTTCTAATTCAACAATTCCTGTACAGTCCATGGCAGCAATTGCAGATATCCTGTGACCTCTACTCAGTCTACAGTGACTTTCTGCACGCAGTCCCCGCAAAGAATAGCCGAACTTCCTTATGTAATTGCGAGCATCACTACCCGTCTCATCTACGAATACAAATGCCTCTCTAGGAAAAGACAGAGCAGTTGCCATATACGTAGCTCGGTAGTCCATACTTCTTTGTGCTGCAACCAGTCGGATCTTTTTCCTTGTGAGACCATTTTTTCTGAGTACTCGGCAAATTGTTGCTTCAGAAACATGCACTCCAGTTACTTCCTCCACTGCCTTGCATATTTCACCCAAGTAGTACGATGGAGTTTCCATTACCAATGCTACCACAAAAAATTCATGATGAACATCAAGGCACCTTTGGTTTTCACGTTGAGGCTGGTTGGAGGGCTCAACATCTCCTGTCTCCTCAAATCTCTTGAATATCAGAGATGCTGTACTGTGAGCTATGCACAGATTGTCTGCTATCTGCCTGAAAGAATGTTCAAAGGCTATTCTTTGCCAGACAACTCTCCATCTGAGATCCAACGAATAGGCAGCTTTCCTGCCGGGCTCTGCACTCCTGGCCATCTGTCTGCAAATCAATAGGCAAATTCGCGGCAATGTTTCGAACACACGCCAATCAAATGTTTTGACGGAAATGTTATGAATATAATTATTAATTATTACGCCACGCGATACGCGTATCCGCTGCGTTTGAACGGAACCAAAATCCGCTGTAACTGAATAATGCGGTCAATTTCCATTACAGGAGGGATTTACCGCGAATGTAAGGCTTACGTGTTTCGAGCTGGTAAGTGAATATAGGGCTTAGAGCCTGTACGGTGGAAAGACTGACAAATTATTGTTTCTGGGCTTTCTTCCGTCTTTATACTCTAACCCTGCATAGTTTTTGCGGCCTTCCATAATTTGCTGTGTTGTCGGGCTATGAGCGTCAAAACCGTACATAATCATGAATTTTTAAAAGGGCGAGCGACTGCCCAGGGTCCGGTGGGAGAGGGGTAATTATTTATTTAATATGTCAGCCACAGCAAGTATCGCGTACAGCATGAAAGAAAGTTGGGTTTCCATATATAATGACCTCCTTTGACACGCCTCCCTCTCCTAAAGTGTACTCTTGTATGTGTAGCTATATATGAGATGGGTAGGCACCTGCATGGTCACTCCTACAGTCCTAGACTCGTTCCCGCAACTGAACTGCAGGCGCCCGGGACTGGGAATGAGGTTAGTCACTCCTACACGGTGGGCACATACATATAGGGTTATCAGTAAGGTAACTTACAACACCCATTAGGTACAGTACTGTTGCACATTGTGCATCGTTCCCTATATCATATGTCTTACTGCTTCATGTATACATAACATCTATAGCAAGCTCCAGTTTTTTAATTGTTTATTGTTGAAGTAACGGCATGCTTATGTTTGAACTCTTCTGTAGTTGCATGGTTATAGCAGATGTTGACCTATTAGTGATCTCATTTTAATTGGCTTACAGCACTAGACTGAGAGGCGATAGGCTACAGGATATTACTATTACTGTTATTGGATTATAGAAGTAGGTAATAACATGCTAGAGTAAGCAGTATTACCAAACATGTACTTGATAGTAGTAAGGCCTTCAATTGCATAACTATGAAATGAATATCAGTCACGAACATATCTGCATACACACTACCATACAAGTTGCCAGCCTTACTCAATCTTAACTGCACTGTAGCTGGTAGCCACACAGTAGGGTGATGAACCTGCATGGTCCACAGACTTCTCAAAAATAATAGTTTAATTTGCAGGTCCAGTGCCACTCTCTGTATGCCTCAATTTTTGTGTTGGGGAATTGGAAATACGACTCTCCAGATTGTATACTGTTCTTTTGTGTTACATGTGCAAGGGGAGTTACCGTGGGCTATACATAGACCTTGCCAAACACATGCACCTCTTTTATCCCTACCTTAGAGACGCCTCATGTTAAGACATAAATGGTTTGATTACACGCCAAGTCTTCCCACCCATCTGTATAGCAGACTAGTAATATTAACCTGGTGTGGTGCCCTTCACATGACTGCCTGCATACCTGTCTGTAAACACAAAATATCATGAACTCTTGCTAAGTGCAATTAAAATTCCATGTTTGAAGGTATTGAAACCACATCTGGAATATCTCCAGTTCTGTAATGTGATAGTACTTGAATGAAATGCTTGCGTTATGACCATGAATGGCATGCTGTGTGATGATACATTTGAAGCCTGTAAAGTATGTCACTTTATTATACAGCAGAAAGCTGATTACATTGCATTTGTGGACATGTTCATGGCACTGCAGTCTTGGATTCTTTCCAATACAACTCCAAGTCGGGACAAAAATTCTTTTCGCTCTGCACTATTAAGCTTCCTCACAGATGAATACGATCTATTATCAGTACTGTGTATATGCTCTTCCAGTATGATGTCACCTTGCCCAGAGCTATGCAGCCACTCTATTGCTTCTATAGTACTTCTTCTAAACAGACATATTCTTTGGAGAAAGAATACTTGAAGTTGATAGTTTGATGGTTTCTTATTTGCAGATACATACCCAATCCAAAATCCAGACTCATTGTCGATAAGAAGTAGATTACCAGACTGTGATCTCTCCAGGTTTTGGATGCACTTTTCCATCATATGCGGATTCCATTGGAGGTTCAGAAGGTTACTGAACAATCTATCAGTGTGTCCAATAATAAAGTCAAACACGATCATATCTGTCCATTGCATAAGTACCATTTGGTCAGAGGCACTAATATTATTCATACTTTCAAGGTCCAGCACTGTATCTTCTGGTTTGAGCAAGTTCGGCATGTATACCTTTTCTAGTCCATCAATATATAGTACCATCACGACAGGACTTCCATCTTCCCAACCGGCCTCTATAGCTGTATTGGCGACGTTTGTCCACTGGCTGCTGGAAAAATCAACCTTTACGATTGTAGTAGGGGAAGCATTCCACATCCGCAAGAGATCGTTGAAGTGATAAGAGTACAAGTCTCCGCGCAATTCATTTTTGTTGTCCCTGTAGCGGCAGCAAACCTTCGTACCGTCTTCTAGTACAGCTAGTCGGTTCTTCATCCGTCCACAGCCCATTTGTAAACTTACCACGCGGAGAGTTGTAGCCTTTCTTCTAAATCTTTCTCCTTCCTCTTCGCTAAATAGTCGTTGCATTTTTTTCTCGACATCACTGCTCCAGTACACATCGTTTGGTAGAGGCAATTGCTTGTTGCTCGCAGTATTCACTTCACCCGTCGTCAAGACAAATGCAATGGCGAGATTTAATAGTATCAGAGCAGGACCCATAACAATAGCTTGCATTGCCGTCTACTGGTCTGAAATGTAGCTACATCGCTACATGCAGGTACTGTTCAGAAGGTAGTAAACTGAGACATGCAGCCATACAACTGTCACATATCGAAAATTCCGACATAAATGATATGATTGCCCGAAATATGTGCTCGTACAAAATTAATTAGGTTGGAGAAGTCTAGTCTACTGTAGCATTATTTTACTACCTGTACTTATTAGTATGCATGATCAGGATTCAGCTGTGATTTGGAAGATAATAAGCGCACGAGCACTAGGCAAACACAAGCCAAGTGCTGCTATTATATAAAAGGACAAAAACTATGTAAAAATTAAGCTATAGGTGCTACTATTGTAAGTTGGAGGATCAATCATGCATGCCCTTGCTATCCTACTCTTCATTGGAAGGATATCATAAGGAACCAACTCCCTCCCCCCTTCTTTCTCTACTTTATATTCTCTTCCTATTCACAGGTGGCTCCTTATGAATTCAGAAAACATTGCAAACTCTTCAAGAGATGATAAGCTTCCTGAGAGAGAGTAAAGAAATCCAAAACAAACATAAATAAAATACAGGACCCAGCTGGGGATTGAACCCAGGACCTACTGAATACTAGTCAGATGCTGTTACCACTGAGCTACTGGAGCCCCTTGGCAAAGGAGCAGTAGGCAAGCTTTATATAGCCACTAAACCCACTAGTAGCGCTCGTTAGTAGGACCCAGCCAATTCCAACTGTAATTACTCTCTCATTAGGCCTCTCCCCCATCTCCTAAACATGCAAGAGCACAAGAGCAGATACAGATTGCACTATCCTCTTCGTATACTTCCCCAGAATAGTCAATTGTACATGTACTACTAGATTTCCTTCAATGAAATGTCAAAGCCGTAAGTAGAACGAGAAAAAGCCCTATTGTACATGTAGCTGGCTACAGTTTAATAAGTAATTAAGTCCTAGACCCTCCCACATCTTAATAATGAGAGAAGAACTGCTACCTGGTCAATATTCATAGACAAAAATTAATACTGTTGTGTGGGGTTACGCAACAAACCTAAAATTCACAAAGACATGCTAAAATGATCACCCTTTCTCAAGTTACATACATTAATACAAAGTATGACATAAATCTAACTTCTACCTCTCCTATTAGGTGGCTCATCATACAGTTTCGGATTAGGGTCTTTCTTGAGTCTCTCATACGTTTTTTTAGCTTCTGCTTCTCTTTTTTTGGCATGATCAATGAGTACAGCACTTCTGTAACCTGAAATAGTAAGTATCATACAAGCACATAAACAACCATGGTGCTCAAAAGGTATCGTCTGCACTTGCCACACACAGTATTGCTATGTTTGTGTATCATGGGGATTAGTAAGCTAAGCCTGCAAAGAAGTTACTCATGCTATACATATATACCCTGTCATCCAACATGTTTATATGATCTACTTACTCTGATTCCCCATTCTGGATTCCTTTTGTGGTACACATGCACACATACATGTTTTCATGTGATGTCTGAAACTGCAGCCAGAAAAGTTCAGGGTGTGGTTGCAGCTATAGTAACTAGTCTCTAGAAACATTTGCTATGACATTGTGCTGCATAATGGGACCTAGTCTATTGAGCTAGACTCTCCTCCATGCAAAGCTTTGCATGGAGGCTAGCTCAATAGACTAAACAGTACTCTGAACTCTGGGCTGGACTTAGTTAGTGTTGCAGCCATACCCAGGCTTGTAGCATGTTGCATGGGCGTATCAAAGGGACCAACAGTGCAATATATTTCATATTGCATGGCTTCTGGTGCAATCTATATATTTATTGTACACTGCGTGGGTGGATCAAAGGAACACACCTGTACTGTATTTTCCATACAGTGAACAAGGGTGCTGTATTGCACATACAGCACTGTGGGTGAACACTACAGTATTGCGGTTGACGTTATCATAACATTTCCAGGCACTTTTACAGTTTCAAACTAGAAGTCTCTAGCAGAGACATACCCTGCGCCCCTGGACCCTGCAGACTGGAAACAGCATGTAGATCCGTATACCGTGTTCATGTAACGCCGTATACGAGCTGTAGGCATGGCTGGTCGCCGTAGTAATGACACAGGCGTTTCTCTATGCATACTCCAGTATGCTTTCTATCTCTTCTATGCTCCATGTTGAATAAAAGACTCGTATACCATACTTGAGCACTCACGTATGTCCGTATTCAAGCTGTAGGCATGACCAACTGCCGTAATAAAAAAGGCGTAACCAACTGCCGTATTAAAAAAATGGTGGAACACATAGATAATCAGAAAAAGCATGGAAATGTCGAGAATAAACCGCTTTCTACTACCGTATTTCCGTGATCAGACGCCGCGGCTACGAATTATTTCATTGCGCGATTATCTGCGGCCACTATTCGAGGGTAGCCACTAATCGAGGGCGGCGTTTATTAGATTGAGCGGTTTACTGGATACGCAGCGATGCACAACGGCAGTTCAAATCCGTTTGAAAATTGCCGTTTGTGCCTCAACACTATCAAAAAGCTGTCACGCTACAATGCCAGCTGTTTTTTGGGGGGAGAGATATCAAAAATATAGACTCGCGGGCGGCCTCCGTCAGGCTCCAATCCCTTCGCAACCTCGAAAAAGACAAAGGTGAGGTCCGATAACTGTTAGCTAGCAAAGTTAAGTATTACTCTACTTTTACAGTAGTTACTACAGCTTCTTGCTTATTCTTACCATGGTATTTGAATTTTAGCCGCGGCTACTAATCGAGGGCGGCCACTATTTCGTTCAGCACTTCCGGAGGTGCGGCTATAATTCGAGGGCGGCTACAAATCAAGGGCGGCATCTGATCGCGGAAATACGGTATATCAGGTACAGACAAGCTAATGTATCACAGATTTCAACATTAACCTCCTGTTTAGAAATTGTTGTAGCCTCTAAATCGCCCATTCGAAGTTTTTTTCAAAAAAATTATGACAGACGACGACAACGACGACGACAGACGGACATAACCAATTGCTTAACCCAGCTTGCACATACGTGCGTGGGGTAATTAATTATCAGGTAAGCAGCAGTACTAGTATAGCACAACAGTACACAAGCATAAGATTACTTTTTACCAGCCGGAGCGCGCGCAGCGCGCGAACGGCTGGTACTAAGATTGATTTACGTTTTCCGCGTTTGTTTGTTTGTTTGTTTGTGCGTCCGCACTTATCACGTGCGCAAAATATTACGTCATACGTTACTATGCAACTGCAGTGTATAGCAGCTTTTGGAAGTTTGCGGGCCAAGCTACAGCAAATGAAGGTAGTTTTGTGTTGCCTAGATGACGAAAACGTGGTAGGTAGCCGTAAAGATCCTATTTTGGTGGCGTATAGCTACTATCTGGAGGCGCATGACGAAACTGCTGAGTCAGCACTTTCGCTGTACCGTTCTAGGAATAATTATAGTATCTCTGGCTCTACAGCTGTAGTTCAATAGCTTGGTCTAAGCTGAGTTGTGTGTATTGTACGGGAAAGGCGTCCGGCTGGTTTTTTAGACATGAAATGTCAGACTTGTTCCAAGTTAGACATACACCTCACTATGCAGTGAAGTTGTTCTGACAAGAGTTGGTAAATCTTCAAGAAAAGCTAAACAAAGCTCGTAAAGCACCATTTGCTCGGTAGGCCCTACAGTAAATCGGCCAACAGGAATCAAGACGGACATAACATATTGGCAGATGAAGCTACAGCACGTAAAACACTCTGAGAAATTGTAGCAGGACTGAACGACAGCTAGGAAACACAGAAAGTAACCATCTATCTCGAGCCTAGTGCAGTTTTGACACAAAATAGTAGGCTGGCAACGTCAACACACGCACGAAAACACATAAACTCAGCAAATAGCTTACCGTGCTGTCCCACATCGCTCGAAATCAAGTCCTCTAGATCTAGTAGCTACTGCACTATAGTCGGTACATGTACAACAAATTTTAATCCTGATGTGGTTCCGTCAATCCACCCACGCTGTGACAATAAACCAGTTGAAGCACCGTATATATTCATAAATTATTGCACTCGGGCGGGTCGAGAGGCACATACAGCACGAGGCTGGCCTTCGGCCTCGTGCTGTATGTGCCTCTCGACCCACTCCTCGTGCAATAATTTCCGTGCTGCACTCACTACGGTGCTTTAACTAATACATATTGCATCGGAAAGATATATTGCACCGAAACTACCAACAGTGGTTCACAGATTATGAAAAGACAAACACCAAGAACGTGCTATAGAATTCATTTAACTTGACCGACTAGAGCTGGCTAGGCTTTCTAGAGCTCAGTAGACATTCACCAAGAGGTACTCAGCGGGGTATTTTAAGCGCTAAGCGTGACAAAAGTCTTTAACTACTCAAAATCTTCTCTATACCATCACAGACAGCACCGCTAGCAACTCTATTCAACTCCTAGCAACTCTATTCAAGATTAAAGCCAGCTAGTGGCTACAACAGTACACCAATCTAGCCCTTGCTTAGCCTCAACAGCTGGCAGTATGATGGTATTTCTGATGCCCAGCACTCTTACTGCTCAATCAAACAAGCCCAGTCTGTTCCATGCTACATATAAGTTAAACCACAGCTCCAGGTGGGGTGCATGTATGGGAAATCCACTCCAGCCCTTGGAGCTGTGGTTAAACCAATACTTGGCTGCTAGCCATATTAATGACACAACAATTAAATGAACACATGTCCAGAGTCTGGCCTCTGCCGTATTGGAGTTTTTGACCACACTAAAAATGGTATTAGAGTTGTTGACCATGTTAAAAATGGCCATAGAAAGAGCTGGACACTGGCAGAATAAAACTGTTTTGATCACTATTACAGATATACGTACTTTCATTAATATTTCGTTTAATGAAAAGCAGGATCACCCACACAGAATGATGTACCCATAAATAGATATAACTGAGCAATGCAATATAGTAAACAACTGGGCATGCTGGCAATGGCATCCAAAAGCACTCATTGCTTGCTTTCTACTAGCACTTTTTATGGTCCTACTATGCTTTGTAACAAAAAAATAGCCACAAGAACAATGTGATCTTCTAACATTGGTAAGAGCACCACAATCAGGGCATTTTTTAGATAGAGGCATGCTTGCCAACCCTTTTTGCCTGTAACAATGCAAAAAGAAGACAGCTCACCACAGTCGCAAAAGACGGCTCCGTTCAAACGTTACACGTGGCAAAGCTCGCCGGTATCACGCGCGCTGCAATCCCGTGATCGATCACATGTACTGATCTGTAGTATACACATGTAGGTCTATAGTCGCGCTCGAGATTTCGCTATATCTCTCGAAAGGAAGATGTTTAGAGAAATCTACGAGTCAGATCACTAAAGCGTGTCGTTTACATCTCGCTGGTATTGCAATTTTACCACTCAGTCCACTCGTGAAGCCGAGAGTGTCGAAAATGACAGAAAGACGGACAGACAGAATGACACAAACCGACTACTGTAACCCTCGCGCATGCGCGCGCCGAGGGTTAATGAAGAAGTAGAGTTTAGCAGCAGCACTGACAGTGCAGTCACATAAGAATGTATGTATTTCCATATCATAATTTAGAAAGTACACACACATTCATGGAAAATGCTGCCCGGACTGACTAAATAGCGAGGGCTCACAAACTCATGCTTACCCCAATTAGGTCAAACACAGCTGCTTAACAAATGCAGCCTAGTAACCGACTTTTTTTTTGCCTTAGGGATGGCTGGGTATGAGGCTATAATGTCCGTTTATAACATGTACTTACTCTCTTTCACAGTTGTGATAAGGCCACCTTCTTCTTTTTTCTGTTCTTGGGAGGGGTGCTTGATCAGCTCAGGGATGTTCAAGGCAGCCCTAGCTGGTGGTACTTTGAGCAGTAATATTTGGCCCAATGAGAAGCCTGATGCTGTCAGCCAGTACATGAAAAGACCCTAGAAAGAACAGCAAAAGACTGTAAATCAGTTAGTGCAAAACTCAAAGCACTCACAAGGCTATAATATCTAATACACAAGCCTGGTATGTCTTGCACAGTCATTGATGATGTTTCATGTTGTGGATGGTACGCTTAACAGCACATCACCCACACAAGTGCTATTGATTTCATTGCGTAGTAAGCTCAAGAGAGGACTGACAATGGTACACACACATGCTTTGATCTTACAAGTTCAATTTCCATTTTCAAAGTACTATGTGAACATTTCCTGGTATACGGTATTTATATCCCCTTTGTGAAAGGAATACACTGTAGCAATTACAAACTTCAGCCTACACATGTCCTACATTTACATGTGTATGACTTTCACAGACATTCACCAAGCACTGTGGAGGACTACATAATGCTTAAGTGTATCACTTCATTCTGCAAATGTTTGCCTGCCAAACCCGTTACAAGACTGAACTTAAAGGAACTACATCACGCAAAATTGCTACGTATACACACACACAAAATTGCTACGTATACACAATTGTGTATATGCATACTCTTTCTGGATAAGCTCTTTATATAAACGATACATACCTAGCCATTCTGTGCAAGTAATTGCTGGTACCTGTATGACTTACAGACGGAAATGTGGCAGTGATTGGAATCAAAAGGATGGACATAGCACGAAAGAAGGTTTTCAGTTTTTCTGTCTGAGGATTTGATACACCCGCTTCTCCTCCAAGCTGAGTGAAAAACATAATAGTACAAACGCACATCATCACCATCACAACAAACATTTTTACTACATTTTGGAATGCAGCAGGTATAAAATATGGATGATTGCATATAGAGCGAAAGTAGGATAAGCTATCCTGCGTACAACGTTGCTGACATTGTATAGAGCACCACACTTCAACCATATGCTCAGAAACAAGTTATAACCTCATACACAGGCTCTTGCAGGGGAGGAAAGTAGAGCCTGGTACACACCGTTGTGCATGCTCAGTTCCCCCACGATTTCTGGAAATTTGAATATTAGCGGATACTATGGCGCAATATTATCCGTCCATCATCGTATCACCGTCCGTTAGTATATTTGGCAAGTTACAAGTGCCAGGGAACAATTCTAAGCCATGTAGATGCCTTGAATGTCCACTTTTAAAGCGGTCATAAAGACAATTTTAGTTGGAGAAAGCCAGAAAGAGCTAATTCTACAGCTTACCATACCTCTATACTGCCTCCGTACTACTTCTTACCATGTGGCTGAGGTCATTCACGGATACATTTACTGACTTTCCGAAAATTCTTGTGCATGTGCAAACAGTGAATGTTTAACTACACTGCATAAGCACTATTGGGTAGGGGAGTGAGTAATTTTTTAGTAACTAATTGAGAGTCTAGCTAGCCTTCCTAATTCTGTAGGAGGTGGTCAAACCAACCATACTTGCTGCGTTAGTTCTGTGTGTTTGCAACTACAAGGTTTATTAATACTGTTGTAAATGCAACCGTCTATAGCTATAATCTGTTCAACGGAACAGGTAACAAAGTTGCAGGCTGCCGTCACAATCATATATATATTATCACATACTTGCAGCTGGTTGTGTGTGTGCATACGTGACAGAAACTGAAGTTGCATGTATGCATTCCCAGATGTACTTTGAACCATGACTCAAAAATGAAAAACTCATTTGGGTGAAAAGAGATGATGCTTGCTCTTTCCAGCGGATATCACGAGACAACGCTTGCTCTTTTCGGTGATCAGAGGCAGTGGTAAGTAGTGTTACACTATGTGTTCCACATGGATGTGCAACCAGCGCCCCCCGTTGCAACTGGATGCTGCACAGTGGAATGACCAACCCAGCAATTACTTGTTGCAGGTGTCAATGACTAGTACATTATGCTGGCACAATTTCGAGCGTAATAGTCAAGCATCAGGCATAATGCTTGCATGGTAGAAAAATGTTTACATAAAATAAAATATGGAATGAATATGCATGTACAGCTGAAAGTGTTTTTCGTTGCTTACTGACTCCTTCAGTGACAATAAACACTTCAGAAGACTACGTCCAAACCGCTCTCATGCTCCACTATTATCATCACTAATACTTGTACTGGCTACTTTGTGTAAAGTTCTAAGGTCTTAATATAGAGGACTATAATCAAGCATATTAGGTAATGTGAGCAAGCATAATAGGTCATATGATCACGAAAAGGAGCATAGCATAATAAGTAAATTAAAAAGCATAATGTGCTCCCACTGTGCATCACGAGTTTGAAGGCAACAAGCATGCATGGCGGCTTGTGGCTTTCACTTTTGGTACTGTTTTGTGTTTGTCTGGTGTTATTTCATGATAAGTAGTGTGTGCGTTCCACACAGATGCGGAAGTATTATGATTTGTCTTAAGGTTGTATCAGGGCAGCTACACTGTCCGGTTCTACAACCAGGCAAAGCTGCAACGGGGATCATCCAGTTGTACATACAACTGGACAACTCTAAGCTACTCAGTGGCGCAACTGGATAAATTGAGTATTATGCACCTGGACAACTTCAGCGCTACCTGGTTATGCAACAGGGCAGTCCCGTTGTATAACTGGACGCCACTTTGTGCAGGGTTGCGCATTGTGCTGCCCAATTGTGCAGCCTGGGTACGAGGCTGCACTTTTCCCGATTTTAATGTGCCTGGGTACGAGGCTAGGTATCCGGTTATGCAAATGGTGACCGGTTGCACAACTGGATAAGTTGTGCATCGGTACGAAACATATACGATTTGATAACAGTAACGAGTTTTCTAAATACATGACTATTGCATGGAGGCCTGCCATATATATAGAGTTTTCACGAGTCGTCACAGATCACGTGCTCCAGCAGTATATCCGTGTCACATTCCGTTAATGCCCGTTTTTGCCCAACTTGCGTGGGTGAGACTAGATTGGCATGTTATACAGTGGTCTCAGTAACAGGGAACTTATGCGTTCAGTATCTTAGCTATCGCTGTGAGTCAGTTTTCAGGTGGGATAAAAATTGAGTGAATCTGCCGTGTAGACTACGAGTACGAGAGTACTTTCGGTCTTTATGCGTATGGCTATGTACGTTTGCTGCCCACCAAAATGGTGCCCTGACAACAGTTGCTACATGGTACATACACGTGACATAAGATGTAGTCCCGCGGGCCAGCCCACTTCCGCTTACAGGGAAAGTGGTCTGGGGAATTGCCATACTGGCATACGTCCCGCCGCTCTCTGGAGTGCGGTCCAATCACAGTGCAGTATTCAGTCACATGATATATGAAGTATGCAATTAACGGGAAGATTACGCGTTGGCAGTATTACTATGTTGGCAGTAGTCACTTTTTTCGATAGCAATATTCAGCGACGAAGAGATCTATTGACAGAAATCTCTGCAGAAACATCTGTTGAGCAAGAGCAGAGCAAATGGACTTACCGAGTGAAGCGTCATAAGTTGGAGTGTAGTAGAGATTGAGAGAGTGGCTGCAGCGGCTGCTAAGAGTTAAAGCATAGATAGTTTGTTTATCAGCCTCCCTTCCTATTTTTTGCAGCTTTGCGTCGAAGATCTTCCCCCACATTGGTAAAGAAGCGTCACTGCACAGCGCTTTTCTGTCTCCCTGCGAGGTCTTGCAGCCACAGCCAAGGCAGGAAACATCTGATTCCATCGTGCCGTCGCACCGCTTGCGCTGCCGTACTAAGTGTAATGTAGTGCCACAGATAATATAGCTCCGTGACAAAGCTCTACGGTAGTACAGCAACAGACGATAGCCACTCATAAACTCACACGTGGTAATTATCCCACGCTAACATGTGACTGTTGCGCAACTAATTAAATTCCGGAACAACGCATGCCAGTATGGCAGCTCCCCAGACCACCTTCCCTCTAAGCGGAAGTGGGCTGGCCCGCGAGACTACGTAAGATGATGTCAATGAAAACTCTCTATACAAGCTTGGCCAAAGGCCATGCTTTCTTAACTTACCTCTATAATAGCCATAAACGACATGCACGCCAGTGCTGGAAGAACATAATAGGGATCTGGAACTGTTAGATCAGTAAACCATAGCATTCCACCAGATTTCATACTCTCCACAGGTACGGCTGCCATTCTACGAATTGCTATAAAGAAACTCAGGAACACTGGTATTTGTACAGCTGGCATGATGAACATCTTGAATGGATGGCATTTGTGTTTCTGGTAAAGAGCAAGCAATTTTGCTGTCTGTTGAGCAGACTGGGTAGTATTCCCAGCCTGGTTACACTCTCGGATCTTGGCCATGATCTTATCCATCTCCGGCCGAATGTTATTCAGCCTGGCAGCATTCGCTTGAACACGGACAGCAATTGGGAACATGACAGTTCGTAGTACAATTGTACTGGCAACAATAGCTGCCCACCACGGTAAATGAGAATGAATGTAGAGATACTCCAGCGACCACTGAATCAAACCTACTGGGCTATAGCCACCAAGACCGAGGCTTGTGAAATCACCCTGCGACTGAAGTTCTAAAGTTGCAGCAGCATCTGCTATCCACTTTGCATCAGCTGACGTTTCTAACGTGGATTGCACTGCTGCAGAAGTTGGAGTATCTACCGTAGCAGGGAGTTCATCCACACTACTACATGATACGCTATACAGGAGGACTTGTGATTGTCGAGTGATCCATCTGTTCTTCTGGCTTGGCTTCAGAGCCTGCACTCGTCTTGTAAGTAATGGTAGCAACTGGTTAGCATATTTAAACTGGACTTGGCGTGCCATCACTGTACACAGAACGACAGAATGCGGGTCACACGTGGCTCACGGCTAGAATAGGGCGGGGTCTGGGCATGCCCGTACTACTATACCTAGTCTCTGACCTAGTCTCGTTCCCAGCCTGCAATCGAGGCTATGGATAAGGATACACGCCATACAAGAGCATTAATTATGTCTGACATTAATCCCTGTTCAGGGGTAAAATTGTGTCAGAGGGGTGACACTGTGGATATTATTTGTCCGGAGTGTTCCTATTGAGTACGTATGTAATTACCTGTCTTTGGCATGAGCATGAGAGAATATAATTTGTCCAGAGAGGGCTTGGAGCTATTATTAATTATGTCTGGAGGTTAATACAATGTGATAATGAGTCTTAGTGATGATTCATTCTAGTTTTTAGACGCCGAGACCAAGGGATCTACGCAATTTAGAAACCCGAAGGCCCGAGGCTGTAGCGTCCCGAGCGAAGCGAGGGCGCTACTAAGGGCCTGAGGGTTTCTAAATCGCGTGGATCCCATTGGTCGAGGTGTCTAAGTTATTTAGACTATAGCGCCCGTTACTATGTCCACAGGGCATGGGGTCTATATATAGACCCCATGCATGGATATATGGGATTTAGATACCATGAGCTGACCAATGGGATTTCAAAGATTAGGCCTACTATAGTCTAAAGCCTCGTAGATCTACCCAGGCGCATTAAATGCGCCTGGGTACGAGGCTAGTTTCATTAATGTTCTGAGGGTTTTGCAGGAATTAAGTGGTGCCTTGGGGTATGCCAAAATCCATTCCATTTTTCTATGGGGGTATATCTTTAATAAATGGAATAGCCCATTAGCTAGTCACGGGTCAACCCACTTCCGCTTAGAGGGAACGGGGGTCAGGCTCGTGAGACTATCATTTAGCAGTTCATCTACATTATTTACCTTTCCCATCACCCCATGTACACACCTTGCTGTAGATTAAAGAACTAGTACATGTAGCATGCAGCATGCAGAAAATAGTTTCGATTACAGTTGATTGTACACAATTGATCAAACTGTGTAGTACATAAAATCAGTCATAGTTTATCAATTTTAACTCTTGTAGTTGTGATAGCGATCCTGTACGGAGGAAAAAATGAACAAATGTATAAGAGTACTCTACAAAACCAGCCTGTAGTGTTTAGTGAAGCTTCTTGAAAACCGAGTCGAAACAGCAATGAATAAGCAATTAGCGTAAAAGCAGGCAGACCAGACTGGAAGGATCTAGTTAGAGTGGATGCATTTCTGCAAGCACCCTGCCATATCGGCTTTCAGATATGGCAGGGTACTCTCCGAGGGACTCCGATAGGGATTAGATTAATATTTTCATGAGCTAGTCAGTCACAAATCATAGTACATGTAGATACCAGTAAATTTAATGTTGGAAAAACAATGAATGGCGTTTTCAAGAATGGCTACCATCCATCTCCAGTGGTCATACTTCTACATTTACAGTGGGAACACATCTACTAGACTTGTCCAGGACTAGCACTTGGTACATCCCAAGTTCATGTAGCTGTTAGAGACACCACTTTAAACATGTACCTTGGCTGAGGCTAGCCCATACCATGCCTGATTATCAGAAACAATAGCCTCACAAACCAGCCCCCTTTTGGAAGTTTCAAAGAGATTAGACATTACAACTGCTAGCAAATGTGAGCATCGCAACTAGTCCTTTACAGGCCCTGTCATGGCAGACTCGCCCTTGTTAGTGGCTCAAAAACATGTAAGGAGTGTTAGTCCTAAAGGTACAGCAGAAATTTGAATATCTTACAAAATTCCAGTTAAAATGTTCAAGTAAGACAATAAGGTCACATGTGCCCATCATCAGTGCACTAACAGCAGCACTAATTAGCTCTCTGAAGTGTTGGTGTCTAAAAGCTGAAGAAATGTGTCTAGCAGAAGCCTGTTTCTGTTTCTGTAGTCTCACAGGCCACCCCTCTTCTTCAACAGAGGTACACAAATTCACATATTAAGAAGTACATGTAGTAACCAGAAAGGTAGAATGTAGTAACTACTCTGTGAAAGGAATTCTATGAACTAATGCCTACCTGAATTGATTCAAACACGTTGCTTGCAACAGTGGATATCTGTGGATTGAGAATGGGACACATGTAAGTAACATGTACTATGCAACACACAATACATGTTGCCGTAAATTTGTGAACTTATGCAATCTCCACAGTAGTTTCACTTCTCTTTGGAATTTCTTTGCACAGTAAAGAAAGCCGGGTTTTAAATATCACACTACGACTATACCGCTAAAAACAGTCTTTCGAGTTCAGCCAAGAACTTGCTTGCATATGTACTCGAAATTAAATACGAGGCAAAGTTGAGTGAGGGTCCTGGGCAAGAATGTGCCAGACCTTCATAGTTACATGTACATATGCGTAGGCTTTCAAGATACATGTACTTAAACAACATGTACATATGGTACTACAAGAGAACATGTAGCATAGACATTGTATAGCGGTCCTAGCAGCCACGGAAGCTCCAAATCACTGGCCAGTGTTTGGCTAAGTAGCAACTCTGGTATGCAGTAAATAACAGATCACTGCCAGTGTCTGACAAAGTAGCAACTGTGGTAGGTAGTAAACATGTAGTCCTACACCAGGTAGCAGAGTCACAGAGATGGGGTTACATAATCACTGAAACATTAGCACAGTTCTCAGCTTTTACCAACAGAGGAATTATATTTAAAAGGGACAAAAGATGTTGTAACTTCATCCACCCAAGAACCTGAATACGCAGCATTTTGAATGCAGTTTGTGGTAGTCTAACATACGTGGGAAGCCTTCAAACATGCACTTCCAACAAAAACAAGCTATAACTTACATCGTTCACAGACTACCTACATATTACAGCCCAATGCAATACAGAGTAGCTACAAATCACGGCGCAGTGCATTTACGGAGACTATCCTGGGTAATGGGAGATGTACTACGAAGACAGTACCCAAGAAACAACCAGTGACACCATTTACTGTAGAACATGTACCTTGTCCCCCCAAGGCACAGGGAAGGGTGGACACACAAACTATATAGATAGACATATATATTTAAACCCTGGGTAAGATTGTCGAGCCCATAGCACGTGATTATTGGCCTTGCTGCACTCGGCAATTATATACTCAGGTACACCTGTACACTGTACATATACATACCTTCGATCCAACTTTGGCCATCCCTTCTGTTAGCTGGCTATACTCAGAACTCCCAGAACTTCCAGATCCCCGGGCTAAAAGGAAAATATATACATATATTATCCACGCATAATCTTGTGCATGTCATTATACCACCATCTAGCCTGTACTTCAAAGTTGTAGCTGACTAAATAGCCCTAATTACAGGTTATCAATACCACTCAAATGGAAGTGAACCAAAAAGCTCTTATACACACTTTTCTTGGGATTTCTTCCAAAATAGTCATCACTTGAAATGGAGCTTGAGGCTGCAAATCTGCTCGTACTGGAGTCACCTCCCTGTGTGTGTGTGTGTGTGTGTGTGTGTGTGTGTGTGTGTGTGTGTGTTTATATGTTTGTTTGTAACTACTATAATAAAGCTGTATGAAGTAAGATTTATAACAGCGTAGTCTACTACACTATAGGCAGTTTAAATATACTCATGTTGCTGTTGTAGTGGTTACACCGTTGACCACACACCCACATACGCAGGCGGAGCTTGTAAGATCTCCAGTCCAAGGACAGGAGCAAGAGAAATCCTGATCACCATATACCATATTCTCTCAGATTAATAATACAACAACACTCTTTTAACTAATTTGCAACCCTGAATGCCGTTATCTCGAAAACACCCCAGCAACGCCCTTTTTGATGTTAGATTTCAACCTCCCACAAACCTCCTGTACTAGATTAATTAATCAATGTTAGTAAGTCCCCAGCATTCCACTACTAACATAGGAGAAGGAGCTAATCTGGGTGGGGCCAGCATCACGTGTTTGTTCGGCAGCTTTCGTGCTTGAGTCACACAACCACTTCAGAAGACAGTCCAACAGAAAATCATGATCCATTTTGGACTCAACACTGCCTCTGTCATTCAGCTATGGTAACGTTTGCAATAGTAATGGTCGCTATAGACTATAGTCTAAATAACTTAGACGCATCGACCAATGGGATCTACGCATTTTAGAAACCCTTGGGCTCTTAGTAGCGCCCTTGCTTCGCTCGGGACGCTACAGCCTCAGGCCCTTGTGTTTCTAGACCCCTTGGTCTTGACATCTATAACCTATAATACATCGAGACTGTAGAACGTTTATTGACTTCAAGAGGGTTGAGACTATCACATAGCGGGCCGGGGACCTTCGTGAGGGACATTGGGACCGTCGCATAGCAGGTCTGGACATTCGCGAGGAACGTAGGGACTGTCGGGACCTTTGCGAGGGACACAAAGTGGGTGGGAGCGTTTATGTGCTGCATTGCACAACCTTTAAGGCCACCCTACCTTTTAAAAGAACTTGAATCACTGCAACACAATAAAATCCAAGTTGCGAGAGGTTAGGACCCTCCCAACTTTGATGTGCTTCTAGGCCTCAAAGAAGCAATACCCTTACGATTACCCTGTGAAGTCCTACCAACAAATGTCCACAAAATTCTTTCCTGTTTTTTTTCAATCATTTCATTCCAACTATCTCATTTCTTCTAATGTACCATTTCCTTAATTTGCAATACTCTCCCCATTTATCTTCCCTGCCACCACTAGTAACCTATCTTTTTCATCTCCCAATCCCCACCACTTTGGCGCTTGCCACACACGACTCTTGATGCTACTCTTTACTGTATCTTCCCAATCCTGAACCAGTGCCGTCACTAATTCTGATCCCCTCAACCTGTGGCTTTTCCATTGGTATACCCTTTCTTTAAACCCTTCGACTTTTACACTTAAGGCTTCCTGATACTTCTGTCTCACTTCTTCATCTTAAAACCGTTCAAAAACAAACAAACAGACGCGGAAAATGTAAAGCAATTAGTACCAGCCGTTCGCGCGCTCCGGCTGGTAAAAACAAGTATTCCTGCCTCTCTCTCAATTGACTTTAATCCACATGCTTTCTTCATATAGTTCACATCCTCAATAACTCCACTGTTGAGCACTCCTTTACAAAGAATCCTACCCCCTCCCCCCTCCTCTCCTGCTCTCGGAAGAACCTTGCCAATTGTGCCCCTGTACAGAAAGTATGGATTCCTCTTTTTTCCATGACTCCTGGCCTGCATAATTATCTATGTTGTTTTTCTTTAGAACCTCATCAACCTCCATTTTTACAGAAGAATTTATGTCTGGAAGCCTAGGTTAAGGCTTGAAAAAGGGAAATCATTATTATGGAGTGTACATTTTACTCACAAAGGTGTCTTGCTCAGTACTTCGTCCAAAAAATTGGTCAGAAGAGATGGATTTAGCATTGGTAAATCGCTGTTGCGCTGCATCAGAAGTGGTTTCAGCCCGGCTGCTGCCTCGACCAGGCCTAGAAGAAGAGAGAAAGCGACTATAAAAGGCAAATGAAGTAAATATGAACCCTTCCACACCCACAGACGTAATAACACTAGGAGGGAGATCATAGTACCAGTAATTTATTCTGCAAACAAGTATGCAGTAAACTTTTGCAGTCCTTCTTCAGCAACAATAATCATACTAGCACAACTGTATACGCAGCATCAACTCATTCATTACAATGTCCTGCATTAAATTAGTTATCCATTAGGAGTACGGGTAGCTATCATACCGTAAACAGTCAGAGGTGCCTCCTTACTGTGAACTGCTTATATTCTAGCTAAGTAGCTAAGGCAAAAACAAATAGGATCAAACTACAATCTCTGACTATAATTTCTTGCCGTGCAATTACAGAATGGCTCAACCCACAAAGTGATTGCCAGCTATTCTGAAGAATGTGACATCAAACATATCTAAGTGTATGATCCAGTTCTCTAGCTCAGACAGCTTATATTTGGAGCATTTCAATATTTGTAATGACCTTATGATCGCACATCCGCTTGCTGTATAGTATAAAAAATCTATGTACGTGTCAAACGTCAGCCTTCTTTATAGCGAGTTGAACTAGCTACCTTTCCTGGCCTGTGAGGAAGTTCCCATGACTAATACAGTTATTAATTTCACATAAACGATACATTAGACAAGGGGTGGGGCAGAGTCACTCAGAGTGGGGACATTGATATGTTCTACATCACATTCTTCATATAATCCAGAATAGCTGGCAACCACTTTGTGGTCTGAGCCATTCTGTAATTGAAGTTTAGAATGCTCTGTCTCATATATCAATGTACTCTGTCTCATATATCAATGTACTTTTGTCGCTATAAGTGTCTGTGGTTGTTTTGATAGAACAGCAGTCCCAAAGCAGCCCAAAGGTACCTTTGTTCTTAGGTGTATAGTAGAACTTGTAAAAAACAGCCTCACTGCTCCAGTCAGCTGCTTGTAAAATGTCATTGTGGCCATTGCAGCTGTAGAGACTACAGCACTGTGTACTAAATGGGCTTGAAAATACCTGTGTCAATTCCTGACTCAGTGTGGATTGAATCCACCTGGCTATTGTAGAAAATCACTGAATCGTTGCTGTCTAGGCTAGAAAGACGGCCAAGGTCTAACACGTACATAATACTGTACAGCAAGCGGAAGTGACATCATAAGGTCATTATGTTGCATCAAAATTAATGAGAAAAACAAATCGAAATATTCCAATAAGGTGTTTGAGCTAGAGAACTGGGCCATGCGCGTTGATATATGAGACAGAGCATTCTGAAGTATAATTATGATCATTCATCAATACATACATGTGTACTTTTTCTCGCACACGCACGCACATAGATATAAGGCTGCTTTTCTCCACACAATGCAGGCTGGGCATGGGAGTGGTCTGTCATATTATATGTATGTACATGTAGTAGCAAATGAGAAGTGTAGTAATATAACAGCACAAAGGAGTCAACATATTCACGCTGCACATAGAAAATCCAAAGCTGCATGGCGCCGGTGGAAGCAAGCAGGACGCCCAATGGATCCAACTCATCAGGCCAGGGCTGATTATCTGGGCAGTAAGCGAAGTTTTCGTCAGGCCCTGAGAACTCTACGAAAAGAACAGGACATGGCGTTCTATGAAGAGCTCGATCTTCAGTGCAGCGACTCCTCTAAACTTTTTCGTCTCTTACGCCATCGCATGGGAACCCACTGTGACCTCTCCAAGAAGATTATTGTAGACGGAGTGGAATATGCCGATCAAGAAATTCCTGAAGGCTGGGCAAAGCACTTTGAAGCGCTGGGAACCCCTGAGATGACTGGCTTCGACGCACCGTTCCAGGATCAAGTACGCAAAGAATTAGCTGCTATGGAGACAGCCTCTGGGGAGCAAGAGGACACACTACTTGTGTCCATTACCAAGGCCGAGGTCGCTGCAGGACCAGACAAAATTCAGCCAGAACACTTGCGATATGGTTGTGACCTACTCGCCCAGCACCTCTCCGAGCTCTTCAACCTAATCATCAACCAGGAATACATCCCTAACTCATTCCAACATGGCCTGACCGTACCCATTCCCAAATCGTCAGATAAAGACCCAACAAATCCCTCCAACTATCGAGGCATCACTCTTCTCTCTAATGTTAGCAAGCTCCTAGAAAAAGGTATCTTACAGAGGTTGCATGATCGCTCAGATGTTGCTTCTCGGCTAAGCCCACTTCAGGGTGGTTTTAAACCAGGGGTAGGTTGCCTCCACTCGGCAATGGTTTTCCAAGAAGCCATCCAGCACATCAGAGAGAAAGGAAGGAAAGCCTATGTCGCCCTCTTGGACGTGAGGAAAGCTTTTGATATGGTATGGCACGATGGGCTATTCCGCAAGCTTTACCAGATGGGGATTAAGGACCACACTTGGAGGCTGTTGAGAAAGTGGTATTCGTCATCATCTTGCTCAGTCCTGTGGAAGGGCCAATGCTCCAGACCTTTTCTTATTAACCAAGGTGTCAAGCAGGGAGCTATACTGTCTCCCCTCTTGTATAGCATATATCTCACTGATCTGTTAGTAGAGCTGCAGCAATCAAACCTTGGGGCCAAAATAGGAGAGGTTTACTGTGGGGCACCAGCTTATGCCGACGACCTAGCCCTGGTGGCCTCCTCCCCAGAGGAACTGCAGAAGATGCTAGACATTGTACATAGGTACTCGAATAAATGGAGGTACAGGCTGAACGCGTCCAAATCCAAAGTCATGATCTTTGGCTCAGCCAAGCCCAAGAGCTTAAATGTACATCTGTCGCTGAACGGTGATCCCCTGGAGATAGTGGAAGAATATACTCACCTTGGTGTCCTTAGATTCTCTGGCCGCTCCACCATCAACAGAACTATTCGCCAAATTAGCACAGCAAGGTCCTCCTTTTTTGCACTGAACAGAGCTGGGTCTAGGTTCGGATGTATTCACCCCATAACCTCTATGCGGCTTTACTATTCCATTTGTCTCCCCCGTATGCTCTATGGATGTGAGCTCTGGGCCATTACCGAAACGGAACTAGAAATGCTCGAGAGATCACACAGGAAGATTCTTCGTACCATTCAAGGTCTCCCTGTACGCTGCCCCAACGCTGGCCTGCTTGCCGCAATGGGTGCCCAGACAATCGCTGACACGATAGCCGCTAAGAAGCTCCTTTTTATTCATTCAGTGATATCACTTCCTGAGCACGCCCTCCCTCGCCAGGTTCTGGTCAAACGATTACAAACAGGAAATGCCAAAGCTTGGCTCCCCACCGTGCTACAATCCCTAGATGCCCTTAACCTCCCCTCCCCCAATGATCTGTTGCTGCAAGTTCCAGCTAAGCCTGTCTGGAAGAGGGTAGTGGCCGGTGTTATTCGGTTAAGAGCAGAAATGTCCCTACTTGATGAAGCAGAGCAAAAATCAGACCTTCAGCTCCTCACTCAAATGGACCGGCAGCCAGGTAGCCCATCTCCCCTCTGGGCTAGTACACACTGCAAGGGCCTACTACACCTCACCTCCAAGAATAATTTTAGAGTACGCCTGCTCCTTGGCTGCCATGGGCTGGAAACAGACGCCGCCCGTTTTCGGGTGAGGAAAGGGGGGCTCAGGGTCGGTTCTTCCACCTGCAGGCTCTGCGATCAAGGAGATGAAGACCCTACCCACTTTTGGCTACATGCCCTGCCCTCGCTGGAAGGCGTGCAGAACTGCTCCAAGCCATGCCCCTTGCGTTGCACGTCGTTGTCCCCGACCCGGCACGTGAGCCCGTTGAATTCACTTCAACCCTGCTGGGCATACCCTGGATAGACGACACAGAGTTCCAAGAGTTTGTCATTTCTTTTATCACCGAACTCAAAGCTCTACGCGCAGATATCCTGTTGAACAGTCCTTAACAATCACCCGCAAAAAGGCGGTACTCTCCCGAAGAGGAGGCAAGAAAGAAAGAAAGAATTAGGCAGTACAGATGTTATACAACACAATCATGTACACATGCTTAAAAGAGTTTAAGCATTGGCCCTAAAAATTATTTTCGTATATTTTTGTACATGAATGCGCCCCCCTAATTTTGAGATTACTGCTCCAAAGTGCACAATAAGTGGCAGGTTTTCAGTTGTATACATACACATGTATAGGCATTACACATACCTTCCAGATCGTGCACTGCTGCTAGCGCTGGAGCCTTGTGAATCACCAAAACTGGACATTTTGTTGGTTGGCCTGCTACCACTGTCCCTTGCAGATCCATGCTGGCTTCCAAACGCACTGTGCTTGCTGAATTTCTGTTGTGATGGGGTTTCTTTGCTACTATAGCCAATGCCAGAGTAGCTGGAATAGCCCGGAGAATCATACCTGAATAGAAACCAACCACTATAAATATAGTACATTTGCTCAACATTAAAAAATGATAATCAAATATCCCTTTCACCGGGATAGGCCACTTTACTGCCCAAAGAAACAAAAGATAGCCCATACTTTATATTAACCGGTGTAAGGGATATGCGCTAAACTGTGTAAAAGGTGATCCTTAAAAGCATGTCACTTTACTAACCATCATTGGCATATGGACAATGTATAATGAGAAGTTTTTACAAGGTGCAAATTCACTGCTTTTGTGGGCATATTCATTGACATAGAACAAAACAATGACCCCCTGGTGTCTGGAATAGCATTTACAAAATCTATCATCACTGATACACTTGTGTGCCAACGATGGTTGACAACCTGTAAGAAGGCAGTGAAAGGAATATATTCAGGTATATAGCGGAGTACAGCCATAGGCCCTTGTGTGTCTCTGGAGCGGTAACTGACGTAAAGAGTAAGCCCAGATGTCTTTGGAGCTCTTACAGCCGAGTCGATATGAACAACACAATGGTTTGTCATTCTGCCAGGTGGTGGCTGATGGGCATGGCCATTGAGCTTCATTGATATTATTATGAAAACTGCTTCAAAAGGAGTCACATGAAAATTTGTACCAGTGAAAATTTCCCACTGTACACTATCATTAGGATTACCACTAAAGGACTAACATATAGCTTATATACGTATATACATACAAACCTAGAAGCACTGCTAAATCCAAACTCATCCTCCGGGTAGCTGGACAAATGAAAGAAATGAATGAGATGTATGTATGTATGACGTGTTGATACGTACGACAATTTCATATCTATAAACCAGCTGGGCACTGTAACACCCCATGCCAGCTAGTCAGCCAAGAAACGATCTAGGTCATCCTTGAAAAAACTACATACATGTATATGAACATTACAGTGATAATGCAATGCAGCTTCCCCAGCATTTTTATTAGTAAGTCTACAGTTGGCAACAGTCAAAAAGGAGGGCTTCACTGCCTGGGCATAGCTAGCCCACTGTAGTTCGGCCTGGAAGCTTCCAGTAGTAGCCTCCTGAGAGGTTTTTCCCATAAAATGTCGAGCTTCCTCTAACAGCGAAAGATCCATTCTGGCCGAAGGAAAGAAATAGCTGGTAAGAATCAATGCCTGGCCTTTTGAAGATAGCGGGCAACGAGGATGCCAGCCCTAGCATTTACCCTTAGCTAGCAAGTAGACAAGCTTTGAAGGGTGCTATGGAACCTGAAACAAAGCACTGTAGACTTAGTCTCCACTGCTACATCTACTCAACCACTGGCTTACTGTCACCCAGAATAGTCCTTCTGTTTGTAATATGCAAAGTTCGTGCTTGAAATGCAAAAATAATTTCTTTCACTGACTATCAGCATGAGAAAATCAAAAATTTCACCAGAATAAGATAAGTGTGCAACAACCACCTGTCAAAGTTAGAACGGCGAGGCCCGGACATAATCTTGTCCATCCTGGTGCTACTGGTCTTCACTGGGCCTGTCTGGTCAATGGTACCCATACTTGATGAGGCAGAATGGCTCTGTGAACTAAGGTGAAATTAGAGGTAACAGCCAAGACCTGTACTGTTTGAAGACTTACAAAGATATTATTTAGTAAATGAGCTAATCAACTCTATGTATTAAGTTATTACAAAAATGACAGAAGACCTTAGTGACAGGCTCACTATACAAGACTAACTACCCATACTGTATACTACCCAAAGTAAAGTGGACAAAAACTAAGAAGTACTTGTTAAAGTTGCTTGCTGCCGTTACTCTGTACGAATAGAAATTAAAGGTGTCATCTGCATACGATTTCATTTAGCATCTGCCAGTGACAGGAGTGCTGCTTTGTTTTCATTTATCTATGTACTGACGGATCAGAGCCTGAGCCACGTGGAGGCAGTAACTCTGAGGAGACTATGAACAACTGCAAAACAATACAGACACGCTAGGACTTAAGTGGCCCGCCCATGGGCGGATAATATGTAGTTTACGGTACTGAAAAATAACGGCAGTCTCATGTTAATAACCTCCTTCCCAGTGAAACATAGAGAAAGACGCGTTTATCGCTGACATGAGACTGCCATTATTTCTTAGCACACAGTAGCTATAATATCATGTCTCAGCAATATTAGTAAATGCAAAAAGCTTACCTCATTCTTCCCATTCCCATGCCCAGTCTCTCTGCTTGCTTAGCCTTGCGAGGGTCCAAATGCCTTGGCTCCCAGACGCCCAAGTCATGTTCAAATTGCTCTTCTGCCACAGGTGTTGTAGGAGAATTTTCTGCAAAATAATAACAATTGCACTCGTATGTACGTACATACGTGTATGCACTACTACACACTATCCTAATCAGAACTATCCTAATCAGAGACTAAGCTATGGCTAAGTTTACACTGTCAGTCAAAGCATCACTATGGAGGTTGTTTTTCTGGCTTACAAATTTCAAGCACGCTACAACGTAGTTCAGAATCTACATATTGGCTTCCCCACATGTGCAGGCTTATGTATGTCAGCAAATAAAGTACACTGCTAACTCTTCAAGAGATGAAAAGCTTCCTGAGAGAGTTAAGAAATCCCCCCCTCCCCCCCCCCCAAAAAAAACAAAAAAAAAACAGCTGGGGATTGAACCCAGGACCTTCTGAATACTAGTCAGATGCTCTTACTACTGAGCTACTGGAACCCCTTGGCAGAGGAGCAGTAGGCAAGCTCTATATAGCCACTAAACCTACTAGTATAGCAATTGCCAGTAGGACCCAGTCAATTCCAACTGTAATTACTCTCTCATTAGGCCGTGTACAACCAGTGACAGATCAGCAATATTGCACGGGGAATTTTAAATATGGCGATTAGTACTGACGTATGACGCAATTATTTAGTGTGCAATGCCTTCTAGCAAGCTATCTTTCGATCCAGCACTCGGGACCAGCAGCTTGGAGAAGTACATAGCAGCCTTTAATTGTCACTTCATTCTCAGCAGCATACTTCCCAATCTGTCTGTTATATTCATGACTGTATTTGCTTGAGGTAAGACACTCACAGGCTTCGGGTTCAAGTCTCTAGATACAAACCTTTGTTGGCCTGCAGTTTAATGTCCTTATCGGAGAGAAAGAAATCGCCGCATGTTTGTGGAGAGGGAAGAACAGCTACTTTTAAAATACTTCTACATGTACATCGACACGGTCAAGTTTCTCTCATACGTGTAGCTAGATAGCTGCAGATACGTGTGTGGGTTTACGGATTACATCACGCTTTTAATGCATTAAATAGCTGATTTTTACAATTTGTTAAACTGACAAATTGAAGTCTCCGCCAATTTTTCCTGCTATATGTATTAGAATACAAACCTGGCTGCTGATGTTCTTTCTGTTCCTTCTCCGCCTGCTGCTCTATCTCTGAAAATGCCTTTGTGATTTTCTGCCCACCAAGACCCTTGCGTGCACCCAACTACACAACATTAGAAATAGAATTCAGTAAAATAAAATCGAAAATCTTCAAAAAATGTTATACCATACATAAAGTCATGTCCTAAATAAATATCAGCCTTTATTACCCACTTGATATTCTTATTAGTATTCTCCCATTGATTCTGGTTTCTGGTACATGGCTGTGCTGTACTTCATCTAATATCCACGCGTAGTTCATTCAGTTCATGCATAACGTTGGTGAGTTATAAGCTTCACTCTCATGTGTTGCCGAATGGCTGCTTAGCATAAATTGTATGTCATGTAGTGCAGTTTTTAGTTATGGTGAAAGTGGGTAATAAACACAATATCGTATGTGTGAAAGAAAATATTGCTGGATATTGCAAACGTAGGCAGAATTTTCACTCGCCTTCGGCTTGTGAAAATACAACTGGCTACTCATGCAATATCCAGCCATATTTCACTTTCACCCGTGCAATATATACATACCTGTATATATTTGCTATACTGCATGTAGATGTGCAGCTACTGTGGTTCCTAGCTGTAGTTCAGTTCTGCTACAGTTTCTAGTTCAGTTCTGCTGCTACAGTTTCTGGGAGCGTTTTGCTGGCTGTAGCTAATATTTTGTGTCCTACTCTACATGTAAAACTCCTGTCTTTATACTAGCTTACTGAATCATCCCTAATGAACGTGCTTTTTGAGCTTCTACAATGTAGCTTGTTATGGTAAATCTTGTTAGGCATGGTACATGACAGATAGACCACTGTGTAGCGCGGTGTACGACCCATTATCTCCCACACTTCTACCTACTAACACATCCATTCCAAACTCACGCCTGGTGTTTTCCTCTTTGTGATGACAGAGGTCTTGAGATCTATCAAATAAAGTACAGGCATACACAATCGGAAATTACTCTCTGTTACTCTTATGAGGTGCCCATGAATGCTTGCAAAGGGTGCTATAGCTAACACAGCATGTCCAAATCTATTCCTTTATAGTGTAAGCAATCAAAACACAGACACCTATTATCGTAGATTGGAAAATTTTCGCTCGTAAAAACATTTGTTTACTTGTTGTTTAATTTTTGTCGCTTTGGTACACTGGAAGTTAAGCGGTATAGGTCAACAGTCAATGTTGAATAAGTTTGTGTTTTCATTTTCGTTGTGTAGGGTACCGAAGGAAATTTATTAACAACAAATTATTTTCGATCTACAATACATACTTGGCAGTAGAAGTGATGAACAGAAGACCTACATGTACATACCACACGTGGACAAAGAGACAAACACTACATGTAGATCGACAGTAAGAACAATTAATGGTAGGAGAAGAGATGGGTGCTACATGTGTTCAATCTTCCCGTCTATACATGTGCTTTTCTATCCATCCTTAACCTCCTCCTAGCATATCTATCCAAATTGTTACAAAATAAGGCTATTTTATTTTTTTGTCCCCTGTAGCTCCAATTGGAATTCCCAATCAAACATTGGCATAATACCCCCCCCCCCCCTTTTAATTCCTACTATAGCAAGTTAGGATTCAATCAATTCATTGTTAAGCAGAAGACTCGATCTGTCTATGGAAGGAAGGAAGTGCCTAATGTTCCTGGATGGGAAGATGCCAAGGCGAGAGCAAGGTGGTTCCAAGGGTCTGCTTCCTCTATACAATTATTTATACATTCAACCACGCACCTTGCTTATGTAGTATGGTAGGAGCATTTGGGCTGGAAGGTGAGTGCAGTCCGTCTACACTGGGTTGTCGGGTATCATCAATGGAGTCCAGCGGATTGCTATACGTAGTAGGCTTAGCTGACACAGAAACTGCGGACATGTCCATGTTGAGGTCTAAGGTACATGTAGCAAAAATTGGACACTGGATGATAGAAAACACCTCACAAAGAGTATTATTGAATGCATCTCAAAACCTCTCAATGAAGCAGCTGTCTCTTACATGTAGATATCCTCTCATAAGTTACTACATACATACCATCTAAATCCTGGCCAGGTATCTGTGCCTGTGCTATAGCTGAAGTAAAGAAGTCCTCTTCCTTAGAGTCACTCTGATGGGTTTCAATGTGTACCTACAGAAATGAAAATACCATGCATGCACTTTAAGTAAAAACTGCAAAGTTGCAGGTACATGTAATTGTATACCGTAGACTTCATTTTCTCAATTACTTGATCCTGCTTTTTCTTCTATAACAGAGCCACCTCACACTATCAATGAGCCAAACATCACCAAACGCAACTGTTCAAGTATCACGGATCCAAAACGTGGTTATGAGAGGGGCACAAAACTCACAAGAAGTGGCTTCACTACAAGAGCAATGGTACTGCAAATGAACTTAAACTCTTTTGTGGAACCAGTGGGAGCAAGAGCACATAAATTTTAAGTTACAGAAAAGGCACTTTACCAAAAAGTGCATAAAATATTCATGTAGGGATGCACTTCCACAAAAACAAAGCAAACAAGCTATAACCTACACCGAAATGGGTTCACAGACTACCTACACATCAGAGCCCAATGTATTACAGAGTAGCTATATACAAATCATAGTGCAGTGAGTTTGCAGAGACCATCCTGGGTAAGGAGATGTAGGGAGGATGGTCTCCGTAAACGCACTGTGTATATACATGTAGCTACTCTGTAACTGGACTCTTTCCCAGAAACTGCATGTGCGAAAGGCATTCCACAAACTGTTCACCATCTGGGCTGTCATTCCTTCCAAATGGCTTCATAAGGTTTCATGGCAACATACCCACAAGCATACTAAACAGCGCTTTCTTCTAATGACATGAACACAGATCTGACAGTTGAAGATGGTGGTAAAGTTGAACTCTTTTCCAAAAGTGGCAAGTTCAGAAGCTGCCTTCACACTTTGGAGTGTAACAACATTTGCCATACATGTACGTGTAGGTAAATTAAGCACCATGTACATGTATAAAGTCTTCCATAGCCCAAGTAGTTTCTCGACGCTTAGCTGAACAAGCGCCTTCTTCTTCCCAGTGGTTGGGCCTGGCCAAATAGCTGTCACTGCTTTTGAACAAAAATCGCCAAAAGCAGGTCTATAGGTACTTCCTTCGTGGGCATGCACTAGTGCTGTAAGAGTGTATTTTCATCTCATACATTTCATAGACCATGTGAATACTAACAACCTCCTCTTCGTTTCTTACAGCTGTTGAAGTCAACATTCAATTTGCATCTTTTCTAGTGATGCCTGTTGATTTTTATTGCAGCTGTTGCCACACAGAAGAGACATGACATGCTGTGTGCTTGCATGGGAACCTACCAGGAAGGTGTTCAACATGGAACTGGTGGAGACCAGATTAAATGTGCATGCAAAAGGCGGCTGCATGTGGGCTATATGGTGGATCGTGTTGTAGAAAAGGCTGGGAAAGACTCTGTCCTTACTATGTTGCATACCATATAGCGCTTAAATTTGGCAGGTCTAAAAATTTGCGAATAGCCATTGTTGTATGTTTTGTTGAAATAATTTTACGAATTTTTTGCTGAAATACGCCACACCCACGTAGGCCTACTAATGAATTTATGGGCAGAGCGTACCAGAGTAACTAAATGCGCACAGATTTACAGGAAGCTTTAAAAATAGCGAATGGTGACTAGCACTTCATGCTCTATTGCTCGCTTTCCAATTTCGGCCTTCTTCGCTCTCATTTTCAGATATGCTTCCCTGACCTTCACACCGGCAAATGGCTAAAGTACAGCAACTTCGCTGCTTGCCGCAGAAATTGCAGACGAGGGCACTTGTTTGGAGAGCGCTCCTCATGGATCTGGCAACTTGGACCCCGAAAACTGTCCACCCACGCTCTTGAAGCACCGAAACCATAGATAGTATGCACTCTACTTATCTTTGTAAAGCGGAAGTGTAAAATTTTCGTTGAAATAATTTTGTGAATCGTTCCAAATTCATGAAAATCGTGAAATTAAAGACCAATACAGTACAACGCTTTGCTGAATTCCATTCTCATTAGACCTCAGGCACATGTACAGCTGTGTGCAACGCCTTGTTTTTTGCTATTCTGAAACTGTGAAAATACGATGCATAGAACATGTCTTTTACTAGAGTAATACATGCACCTCAACATGTATCTAAAGTTTAGGAACCATACCGAGCCTTACCTTTGGTTCAGAGCTCAAACTTTAGTTGATAATGTAGATAACTGGTGATACAGGTGACTTGCAGTATTGACATGACCTTTATCACAGCACTCAAATATAGATCAAGTAAATTGTAGTTAAAAAAAAACAGTCACATGTACCTACAATTTTTCTTAATGGCTATCATAGAGCTAATTAGATGGCCAATGTCTAATAATTTACCTCTGTGCCATATTTCTTTTGTGCAGCAGCAGCCAAGTTGTTGAGTTTGTCTCGATACAGGTGTGCAGCACGGCTGTTGTACTTGGCATGAGCTTCTTTTGTTGTGCAGCCATGTTGACGAAAGTAGGCAGTCTGGATTAGAAATAAGGAAGCACACGTAATAAGAAGCTAATAATGGCAAACATACTGGAAAAACTAATCAACAGTTTGATGTGAGGTCCCCACACTATACAGTTGCTTGCTGCACTTCCCAAGCCTGCCGACTACATCTTATTACCAGCCGGAGCGCGCGCAGCGCGTGAACGGCTGGTACTAAGATTGATTTACATGTACGTTTTCCGCGTCTGTTTGTTTGTTTGTTTGTCTGTCTGTTTGTTTGTGTGTCCGCACTTATCACGTGCGCAAAATATTACGTCATACGTTACTATGCAACTGCAGTGTATAGAAGCTTGTGGAGGTTTGCGGGCCAAGCTACAGCAAATGAAGGTAGTTTTGTGTTGCCTAGATGGCGAAAACGTGGTAGGTAGCCGTAAAGATCCTGTTTTGGCGGCATATAGCTACTATCTGGAGGCGCATGACGAAACTGCTGAGTCAGCACTTTCGCTGTACCGTTCTAGGAATATAGTATCTCTGGCTCTACAGCTGTAGTTTAATAGCTTGGTCTAAGCTGAGTTGTGTGTATTGTACGGGAAAGGTGTCCGGCTGGTTTTTAGACATGAAATGTCAGACTTGTTTTATATACATGTAGAATTGCAGGGCATGAGCACCTGATTCTCTCGCCCGGATTTGCAAAATTAATTATTGGAATTAGCCTCATTCCCAGTCTCTTACAGAGGTGGAAAGGGGACGAGATAGAATGACTATCTTGGCCTAAAGTTCTTCCTACAGACTAGATGGACAAAATAGTGTAGGGCACACTAAATTCCACAAAATAATGCAGTGTCAATAAATTATTCCTATATTACTATATGGACAAAATAGTGTAGGGGTACACTAAATCTTTCCGGTATAATAAATATAGGAGTGAAATAGCGTAGGAGTGCACTAAATTCCTCGTGCAAGTACATGCAGTTGTGCTTGTTGAACTCGCTCGCTCTTTACAGATGAAAATGAACAGTGTCATCTCTATGTGATTTGAATCCATACAAATCACATGCAGATGATATCCATTCTATCCGTACAGAATGGGTGCAGTGAGCGAGTTAAACAAGCACAATTAAGAACTTATATATACATCGAGGTAGTTTGGGACATAGTGACTACTTTCCCCAGTAGTGATAGAGGAAATAGTGTGGTGATTTACTGCAAATCACAACTCTGTCTCCATGATAAGTATTTTATGTGGTACACATGTACCATATACATGTACCATATACATGTATGAAGGGATATCCTCGAGTCACAGTGTACTGTATTTCAGCGATCAGACGCCGCGGCTACTAATTATTTTATCATGCGAATTTTTGTGGCCATTATTTGAGGGTGGCCACTAATTGAGGGTGGCGTTTATTAGTTTGCTGACTACACAGCGATGCACAACGGTATTTCCAATCTGTTCCATAAATCACTGTTCATGGTGTGCCTCAATGCTATCAAAGAGCCATCACATTATCGGCAGAGATATCGAAAACATGGAATTGCTGGCATCTTCCGCTCAGATTCCTTTGCAGACCTCGAGAAAGACACAGGTGAGGTTCGATGACTAAGTCAAGTATTACTCTATTCTTGGTGTAGTTATGATACCTTGCTGCTTATTCTTGTGGTACTTGAAGTTCAGCCGTGGCTACTAATCAATCGAGGGTGGCCACTATTCCGTTCAGAACTTCCGGAGGTGAGACTACAATTCAAGAGCAGCTACTAATCGAGGACCGTGTCTAGTTGTGAAAATACGGTAGGTGGTACATCATTTCCTCTATATACATGGTGCGAAGATCATTGAAATCTGGTTGTCTATCATTGTGACATTTGAGATTCTGTCAAATCAATTGATAGTAGTGGATATTGAGCCTTTTAGGCCTTATTTAAAAAGGGATACGTAGTTAGCTGAGCACACCATGGATAGTTTGGTTTGTGACCAGTGGCAGGGTGAGGCAGTCCTGTTCTGTAAGGAGTGCCAAAACAGCTATTGTGCTTGCTTCATGCAGCTTAGTGAGACACGGAGTGGACGAACCATAGCACTGCGAGGATCTCAAAGGTTCCCAAGTGCACCCTTATCTCCCTACAGGAAAATGCACTCTCATATCCCCAACAAAAAGGTAAATTTAACCACCCAAATTTAAGGGGTATTAGCTTATGGTGAAGCATTTCAAGAAGACTGCTTTCAAGGACTGGCAGTAGACAGCAATCAAGGCCGCTGTGGATGGGAAGAATTCCCTCACAGTACAGCCAACAGGATCTGGGAAGAGTCCATTTCCAGTTTCCAGGAGTGGCCAACTGCTAACCTGGATCAGTTCACACGTCTTGAAACAGCAGGATTAAAGATTACCTACCAGAAAGATGCTTTCAAAGTGATTACCTACCAGAAGGATGGTTTGAAAGTGTAGCAGGGCCAGTATGATATTATTCTGTGTATGCCTGAGTCCTTCTTCGACAGATGAAGCATGTGAAGCTTAGCCTGCTGATTTGGAAATGCCTCTATTGGATGTACTGGAGAAAATAGTTGTACTGTTTCATGATGAGTCCACCTTCCAAGCTAATCCCACAGTGTGGGCAATACCAGGAACAAGTGTGATGCGACCAAAGTCTAGGGAAAGTGGCATCATGGTATCTGACTTCATCGAAGAATAGGGAGGATAGATACTTGCACCTCACCCATGAGGAATACGAACGTGCAAAGGAGAAAGATACAATTCGCAAATACCTACGACAGTTTGTGGAGTATAGGGAAGCAAAGGAGGGATACTGGACTTCAGACAAATTAATGAGGCAAATCAAAGAGGGGTTGCTGCGGCCAAGTACACAAGGGAGGAAGAATGAAGGCTGGTGCCCGGGGGAAAAGCAACGAGTGCTGAGAGATGGAGGGTGGGCTGGCAACCCTCAGAAGATAAACTACAGCCTTGGGATTCCGAAGGGCATGTGTGCAGCTCTGGAGGAGAGAGGAACTAAACCGCGGAACATGAACGGTAATAAGATGAGGGAAGCCCTTGGCAGTCACCCCGACTTCAAGAATAAAAAGTCCACTATCGATTGGTTCTTGGGTGAGGAGAAGGGCCATGTTGCATACATGTACATGCTGCCAAAATTTTACTGTGAGCTGAACTCAATTGAGCGGGTGTGGGCGAAAGCAAAGCGGTACAGCAAATCGATAATAATTAATTATAAGTCCACTAAAGCCAATAACGTAAAATCTAATCTGATTCCCCGAAAAAAGAGCTTTCAAATGATACCTATTTCACTGAGTATTGATGCACTATGCAAACGTACATACGTGTTACATAAAAGCGTATTTGTAGAATAGGAAGTTACATCATAAATATCATTTTCCCTGTTTTGGAAGTACGTACATGCCTGGCTGTACTATATAGGTTCTCAGTGAATCAGTGGCGTCAGCAATGAAGTTGATAGCGGAAAATAAAGTGACTGAATTAGGTTTGCCGAAATGTTTGACAGGTTCTTCAACGGCCTCAATGAGATATCAAAAGAGGAGGTGTTCGTTCAAGCTTCCCTACAGGTCTGCATGTGACTTTCAATTCAAGGCATACTAAATATTTGCAAACCGCTTCTATTTTTAATTTAGTGGCTGAAGGAGACCTTTCTTGGTTATCTAAGCGAGTGGAAGAGTGGCGAGGAACGACCGGGTTACTGTAAGTTGACAAAGCTCCTGAGTCCAGAAACACGCTTGGATCTACAATGTAGTGACGTTTCTGCTCACCACACCCGGTGTCAAGGCCTTCCTGAGTGAGAAACTGTGGCAGGACCCTCTGGAGAAGTTTTTTGGCTGCCACAGACAGAGAGGGAGAGTTAATGAGACCTCCACTGCTGCCCCGTTCTACAAGAGCGCACAGACCTTGAGAGTTATAAATTCTTTTTGTAAGGGCTTAGACAGAGGCAGCTGTTGGGGGAATAAAGAGCCTGTGAGTTTCGACGCGGAGAACTAGCCACTGCCAAAACGTTACCGTACCAAAAAATAACTATTGTATACCAACCATGACCATTTGTTTTTTTACCAGCCGGAGCGCGCGAACGGCTGGTACTAAGATTGCTTTACGTTTTCCGCGTCTGTTTGTTTGTTTGTTTGTCTGTCTGTTTGTGCGTCCGCACTTATCACGTGCGCAATATATTACGTCATACGTTACTATGCAACTGCAGTGTATAGCAGCTTTTGGAGGTTTGCGGGCCAAGCTACAGCAAATGAAGGTAGTTTTGTGTTGCCTAGATGGCGAAAGCGTGGTAGGTAGCCGTAAAGATCCTGTTTTGGTGGTGTATAGCTACTAACTGGAGGCGCATGACGAAACTGCTGAGTCAGCACTTTCGCTGTACCGCTCTAGGAATATAGTATCTCTGGCTCTACAGCTTTAGTTTAATAGCTTGGCCTAAGCTGAGTTGTGTGTACTGTACGAGAAAGGCGTCCGGCTGGTTTTTTAGACATGAAATGTCAGACTTGTTAATTTTGTACACTGACATGATACTTCATTAATGACCGCTATGCAAAGCATTAGATTTCTGCAGGTTCTTATTTGACTGCTTATGCTGCTCAATCCAGCCACTACAAAAGAAAATCCATGTATAGCGATCCATAAATCTGTGATCATGTCCTTTGGGATCTTCTCTTCTGCCTCGCCAAAGTCAGCTGCAGTTATGCACCAGTGGAAGCGGACGTCTTCATCTGACAGGTACTTGCTTTTCTCCCGATGAAAGACTATGCACATTGCTCTTCCTGAAATGCTGTCTACCCAACCACTTCCATTGACTGAAAGGCCATAATGTAGCATCACTGATGTGCAACAGCCCTCCTCTGTCAATTGAGTTCAGCCAGGCTTCAGAATCGTGGTCATCTTGACAATTTATGATGCCTACAACAAGTTCCTCCTTCCATGGATGAGAGGATCTGTCTGGCTTCCTACTGAGGTTTTGGCAGACATAGCTGGCGGCGTAACGAAGGGCATTCTATTCTTGAAAGGAAGATCGCCTTCAAAACCAATGCTTTCCTCTAGTGGGAACTGCTGCTGAATGATTTTTCTTAACATCAGGTTTGTCAGGTGATGAGAGTTGCAGGTAAAAAGATGATCATTGAGTCAGAAAATCAGAAGTACTACGAGTTTTGTGGTACTTGCCCCACGTCTTCTCTCTCTGCTATTTTATTTTCTGAATCAGAGGCTGTATTCAGACCAGCAGTAACAACAGTTGCAAAAGACTGCAACACCGTTGCATTCTCCTCTTTCAAGGTCCACTCCTGTAGTTTAACTGCTGAAGTACTAGCATTGGAAGCATTATAGCAGAAGGACTCTTAATCCCTTATCCTCCAGCACGTCCCTTAGCACCGTTCTTACGAGTTCAGCTGCCCCTTATAATAGTATAGCCATCAGTATACCATACATGTACTTTATAATTCGCCTACAGCGTGCCAAATATCATCACTTACCTATTCCTGACATACACTGTACACTCCTTGAACTTGACATGATCAATTCGCTTATTAATAGCCAAAGCTGAACGCTGCTATACATCCCAAGTTGGAATACATATGGCGCGTGGGGGTACTTCATGTATAACAAGGAGTGTACATGATGTAGGTGCGACCTGGTGCAATAAACATCCGTTTCCAATCCCGCTCCGAAGGACATGTATCTATGATCTAGCTGTCTGTCAGTCCCGTCCATGTAAGCTAATGAAGCTCAAGCAAGTTCGAGAATAAGCGATAAAACCCATGATGTCATCATACGAGTACTTCAACTGCTGGAATGCTCTAACAAACCATATTTTCTTATGGCCTCAAATGAGCACTTTGAGGACAATTCATCACAAAGGCAGAGACTAATATAACGGTCGGTCAACGGATAAAAGCCGAACGTAAGAGTCACATGACCGACCGTGCGGTACCGCAGTCTGACAGAATGGCCGCTTAAAAGCCTCCCGTTGCTCGGTACGCGGTCGTCAGAGCGTCCGCTATTTCCCAGTGCATGCTAGCGCGATGATGCGGTTGAAAGGCCCGTGTGAAGCGCGAAAAACAGCATTTTCTCACATTTTCACGTTGAATCGCGCCATTTCATGCGTACACGTGTAAAAGCGAGAAATGGTCACGCTCGATTTTAGCGCACAACGTAGCACAACAAGCGCTTGGAGCAAGAACTCACATTCTACAGCCTTAGCAAGCCTTGTTAAGCGTTTGAGTTACAAATCTGCACTCGTTCATGCAGCATATAGCTGTAAACGTTCGGTATTCGGCGATATTTTCACGGTAAAACGTGCGGTTACGTGAGAAAGTAGGCTGAAAATGCGTGAAAACCACGCGAATCACGTAAACACGCGGGGTTTTTTCCTCAGCGAGCTACATGTATATACCTCAGCTCTAGTGGCGACATAGCACGGGTGAAGAACGTCAAGTCGTCGTTTCAATTTTTGCAGTGAAACTTCCATCCAGAGCAGCAAGCGTTGATGTTGTTGAAATGCGACAAGGATAAAATGATCAGGGCCTTAATTGTGTCTCTTCTGTGGTGTTTGGCCTACAGGGAGTACTAAAATATGATCTGCTTCATAAAAAAGCACTAACAGGCATGGATAACTGGGTCGGACAACAAATGAACCAGCAACATACTGGACAAGTAATTGTTGTCGGACCGTGTCCGACCAATTCTATAAATGGTCTGACACACTGTCTGATCACTTTTCAAAACTTATATTTGTCTCTGAAAGGCTAGTGCAATTTAGCCATGCCAGTGAAAACTGTACAACTGCTAGTGAAAACTGTAACTGCTACATTAACCACAATTGTGTGCATTAAATGGAGTCAGTGCCATTTGCCTACATGTAGGCCAGAGGAGGTACGTCAAGGTTTGAATTATGCATTACGTCATGCACTGGCGTGCACGATTAATTGCGTTCTTTTAGCTATTACGCATGCGTACAAGTGCAGTTGGCTTAAAAGGCTTAATTTTTGAAGGCAAAAATCATGGACTTAAAGATCAGGCTGAACTGCAAGGGTATATCGGTAAGCCACTCGCCAGAAGTACGGTAGATGCCTTCAATGATGGTAGAAAGTATTGACTGCTGATTTATAGCAGACATTAGCTGGAATACCTCTCGAAAAAGTAACGCACAAACGCACAGATCCTTTCTTCCAAGTAAAATAGCTCGATATACTTACCGGTCATGTGACTAGTTGCCTCTTAGCACGTGATGCTGACGTACCTCCTCTGCATGTAGGCCATGGCTGTGAAGAGCTAGGCCACAGTCCTAGCGTACCTACATGTATGTATGTTGCTTGCCAACGAGGCTGACACTCGATACTACATCTATGAAGAACTAGAGTGAAGTCTTTGCATGCCTGTATTGTTTTGCAGTTGTTTGCAGTCTCCTCCACATGATTCAGGCCAGCAGTATTGCTGCCACAGGCAGATGCTAAATGTTCCATACAAATCTCATGCCGATGACACCTTTCTAGAGCGAACACAGCGAGCGTGTTCAATACGCACAAGTACATGGTGTAGTTGCACGAGCGAATTAAGCACAACTACTTATATAAGCCTAATATCCAAGATCAATAATACAACTTGCATTTAAAAAAGAGTTCCTGTAGGGAATGATTCCCCAAAAACAAACCAAACCCAGGTGAAAGAGACACGTGTGAAGCCACGCGAAGCAGCCAGTTCGCACGTTTTCTCGCTATTTCCCGCATATGCGCGAAATAGCAAGAAATGGTCACGATCGCGTTTAATTTATCATACACAGAGTAGCACAGTGAACGTTTGGCGCAAGAAATCGCGTTCTATGGCCTTAGTAAACTTAGCAAGTGGTTAGTTACACTCGTTCACGCAGCGTTTGGCTGTTAGCGCTCGGCGACCACGCGTGTTTCGGCGGTATTTACGCAGTTTTACACGTGAAAGAGCCAGAAGAGCTGCTGAGGGCGCGTCGCTGCTAACGTACGCATAGGTTAATACCTCGCTCACCCCACAATGCTTTGCAATCACCTAGTTATAGGGAGAATTCAGTGTACATGTAACTGTAACCGCTATATATTACAATAGCATTACAATAGTGACATAATCTACCAACCTGAAATCCATGGGTGTTGGTAGTATATGAATAACTGAAACCTTTTCCCGCTACAATGGCAACTGGTACATGTACAATATATGTGCAACTCTTGTGACCTCACTCCCTCTAAAACCTTCGCTGTTTGGGAACGATATGGACTTAAGTCTAGAATTGATTGATAAACTTGTAGTAATAGTCATGTGAAAATCACGTTGGGTCATTAGGCTTGACCAATTCGTGATATTTTGATGACTTGGAGTTACAAGCAGAATATAAAAAAGCACTCACAGCAGCAGCATTTCCTCCAACTTGCATTGCTCTCAGCTGATGCCATGTCCATGAGTCGAGCTGTGTTGATCTATTTTAGGGAAAAAAAGGCACAAACATTACTGAGTTACTGTTTAAGCTGAAGAACTGTATGCCAGATCCATGAATCTCAGTACCCACATATTTGCATAGTACTGTAGGACTGGCTTTAACTGTGTATTAAAATTATTGTGTTTTCAGGTTTGGAAGGTGAACGGAAAACGGAGAGTAGAAAGGAAGGTAATATTTTTCTTTAAAAAAAACACATACAATCATAAACCGCACAGTAGCAATGCACACAGGTGCATGCATGTATACTGAATGTTCACATGCAGTAGTACTATAGATTCAGCAGTTAAGAGTGCCCAACAATGGAAGTGTCTGCTAAAACTAACCTCACAAAACTAAGGTGCACTCCCAAAGATCGGTGAACAGCAGAACAGTCAATGCACAGGAACACTCCATAGGTAACTGAAGACCACGTTGGATTCTTGGCTCCACAGTCAAAACAAAGCTGCATATGAGAGTTACATGTAAATAAGAGGCTGTAAGATTGTGGAATAAGTGACATCACTGTGACATCAACACATGGGCGAGTGTAAGCCATTAGTGTGTTCAAATGAGAATTTTTCTGTGCGTACATGCGTGCGGTCCACATACCACATATTGTTCGCAGCCATGACCCAATACAACAATCAAAAGTGTTTTAGTCCACATACCGTATATCCATGATCCAATTCAACATTAAAACTATTTCACATGGCTATGGGGTGGCATGTCAAAACGCTGGTGTGTACGTGCTAGATCTAGAGTGTTGTTCAAGGCCACCACGTATACAAACACATACGGACCCCTCATGTGGGAGAGCAGCTATGGCTGAAACACATGGAGAACAACGAGAATGATATGAGAGCGGTAGCTGTTGTGAAAGGCCGCATCATTGCTGGCTTCAAATATTGCAGAAGGCTCATCTGGCACAAGAAATACATGTACAGTGTACAGCTGCAGTGCTAGCTACAACAACTTTCCAAATAACGTTCACACCAGAGAAATGCAGACGTTATGGTACGGCACGGCAAGTGTTGCGACTTTTTGCGAGCTTAAAAACAGACACATTATTAGATATATCAAAATTAAAAACTGGTCCTACGGTATGCCGTAGGTATATGCATATATACATGGTACTGTATTATCCACCACAGCAAATGATCAACATTAGCAACCGCTCCAATAGTCCTAACACACTGAGTTATGCAAGGAATGGATAACGAACGCGACATCACATCCGGGGTACATTCCTGCGCCATGTTGGGGTACTTAAGTACTACGGTCAATGGGAAATGTGGCTAAATTTGCCGTGCTGTAACTTCCAGACGGTACCGTATATAACGATACGGCGAAAAGCTTTGAAAAGTTTGATCATTGCGGAAGCAAACAGTGAAAATCACGTGACGATCGAGAAAGCGTGTTGTGAGCTACGAAGCAAGAAAGATAGACGGCTGGCTGTCAGTATTTCCAAGCTAAGTATTTCTGTTGAGTATGAAGATAATCCAGGGGGTGTATGAAGGCTTTTACAGAAGAAAGCTACTCCCCATCCTTGCATGCACACTAGTCCACAAAAGTCTGAGGCAGCACAGTGCCATTGCTACAGCTTTATACTGAAAATGACGTTCCTGGGACAGTCTTGCATGAGCCATTGGAAAGTCACTATACTTGCACTGCTATGGTGGCTCCTTTACCACAGCATTCATACATGCCTTGGTACAAACAATGGCAACCAGCCGTCTTTATCACTTCGTAGCTCACAACATGCTTGCTCAATCGACACACAGTTTTCTCTGCTCGCTTCCACAAAGATCAAACTCTCCAACGCTTTTCGCCGTATTGCTATACACGGTACTGTCTAGAAGTTACAGCATGACAAATTTGGCATCATTTCCCATTGACCGTAGTACTTACCCTTTAAGCGTGGTACTTAATTATTCACGACTTCCGCATCACGCAGAACCCAATTGTCTAGGTTACACGTGCTCGTAGTTTTGTAGAGTTGTAGGCTTTTTTTGTGCTGAACGGCAACACTGGAAGGTAGGAAGTGTAAAGCTGTCATTGTTTTGTGTGTATAGCTGGTGTGCTAAAGTCCCTACTAATGCAGAAGAGTGAATTGAATACAAACGGCACTAAAGCTAACCTTGGTAGTCACCATTTTTGTGTGTCTGTCCCCTCAACTAATGAACAGTGATGAGTCACTTTTGTTACTTCATGCCGGATCTGTTACGAAGCGCTGGATCTGTATCTAAGGCCTAGCACTCTGACTGTAGCCATACTCAGCGTTTTTGGCTTCAACAGCCTTGTAGACAATAACTGTTGCCCTTGCCGTGCACTAACTGTACTATACAACCAACTGCCAGCTGAACACTTTGAATTACTTGTGACGGAGGTGGAGCTTTAGGTCGATTGCTAAAGACCATAGGGTTATCCCCCCTAAAGCGTCATGTGAACCATTAAATCTGAAGGGTCTGACCCGTATCACTTATTATGGCGAGCATATACATGTATATACACTCGCCACGATACGCAGAAGTATTTTTTGAGTGTATATATATGCTTGCCGCGTTCAAAGGGTTAAGTACCTCAACATGGCGCAAGAACGAACCCCGGATGTGACATCGCCATAGATAGTTTGTTCGTTTCCATAAACACTCTAATATTTACGACGTCGCATCCAATTACAGGACTGTGTAAATATCTTAGCCTTACATGAAATGAACTCTTAGTAGCTCCCCTTTGAATAAGGCACTACTGATACCCCAAAGCAATTTTTCAGCTCTAATGTTCGAAGGTACGTACCCTCAAGGCCATATTGGGTACCTAGCTCAATTAGACTGGATACGGTATAAGCACCCCAGGATCTGAATAGTAGATGTGGTTTACGATCAAATAAGTAACAAATCTACCTCACTCTCAGCAATATATTACCTAATGTACCAACAGGGGCAGGAGAGCAACGTAAATAATGCTGAGCGTCACCCGTCCAAACTTCTGTAAGGGATTAGTACTACTATAAATGTTTTCTACTCTTAGATTCTTGCCTTATTTGTTCCGATCGCTCTTAGTCGCTTGAATACTTGACCGATCTCTTGCTTTGTTGGTTCTGCCATCTTTAACTTCGCACATCGTGCGTGCTGTGGTTTGTCATGTGACTATCATGTGCTAGCAGATGCACTTGGCTGAGCTCCCTGAGCTCCTCCTTCGTTTCCATAGACACAGTACGTACCAACCGGCAAGATCAAAGGCGGAGCTTGGCCTGAGGCTGAAGTTTACTGAGCTGGAGGTATTGGTGAAGTGGTGATTCTGCTATTATGCGTGCGTGTGGTATCAGGATCTAACTTCTTCATAGAGCTCTCGCCGCTGACTCGGTACCGTGCGCTAGAGTTTGATGTAGCAACGTCCTAGCTAGCTAGCTATGAGCTGTATTCTAACGAAGCTGCTTGTAATTGGTAGATAGCTCTGTAGCTCACTTAGCGAAGAGAGCCCGATATAAATAGTATCAGGTTACCATTCTGCCTTGAGTTGGGAGAGCCTGGGATGTTATGTAACAACAGTGAAAATGTTTTTTTTTTTGCTTTACACAGCCAGCTCCTTTTAGACTGAGCTAGTGCCTATGAGGAGACAGCATCATGTTCTGCTACAAGAGGTATGCATGTAATACTGTACTAGCCTGTGGATATGATCCTGGGTTGTCAGCATACATGTACAGGTTATCATGATTATCAATCACATGTCACATGCTACTTTCATGCTTATGTGTAAATGTACTTATATTGCCTGCAGAGCTCAAGCACTATCAGGTTTGGCCCAGGGTAGAGGTGTTGTGGATGGAGGAGTGGAGATCAATTGTCTTGCTGATGATAGGCGAGCATTTAGCCTATCCGTAAGTAGTACAAACTCTGTCAGTTGCAAATAGCCTTGCACAAGTGTAATGGTGGATTGTGTGTAGTAGACTAATTGCAGACTGTGTGTAGAGTAGGCTTATAGATTGTGTGTAGTAGACTAATTGCATCTGGTGTGTTAGTGGCACTTGAACAATTTACGGGATTGGTATCTGGGCAATTTCATTGATTTATCAGCTAGTGATCAGTGAAGTGGGAGAATACTCTGTCAGTGATCATGCATGCTTGCTCTGCCTACCAATCCAGGGACAGCCACTTCTATTGCCATCTAATTCTCGCTTGGGGAGAAATGTCACACCTCATCGGCCACACAAGTTGGCACTGCCGAAAACCTTTGTAACTAAGCGAGGTGAACTAGAGGGGGGTTGAAATATCAGTGTCATACATGTGCTAACATTACATGTACAATTTAGCCTTAGTCAAAAGGTTACATACTGTCCATTACGTTGAAATAGCTCTGGTCAGTATTGGGATTGAGGAGATGTAAGGTTCTGCTTATCCCATTGGTTGAGCCTGATGGCATATGAGTATGCAGTTGAAATTTCTTCTGCTTCTGTCAGGCAAACTGTTGTCAAAAACAGGGCATCAGTACTGCAATAGCTGTACACTTACTGTCTGTATGTATCTGTATTTGCTTTTCTGTAAGGCTTTCACAAAGACCACTTATTCTCTTCACAAGGCCTCTACCAGTGATCAAATCTATCTCCCATTCTGCAGGCGCAATGGTACTATTTACTGCTCAAGAGGACATGATTATTGGAAAATCCTGTCAAATCCATCATAAAGAAGCAAGGCATAAGGCCACAAGTAGTTTCAATACGAAGACAGATCTATTTAACACCACCCTCAACTCTAATGCAGAGAAGGTACATGTACGTTAGTCTCGTGCCCAGCGACGGTCTGGGCACGAGACTACATGTACGTATGTGAATGGGCTGTGAGCCACAGCAACACAATTGCAGGTTTTTCATGAGTGGTAATTTAATGCATTAGAGTTGTTAAACAATAGCTGTAGCTATGTCCCTAGCAGGATTTTTTCATGTACACAATACATCACAGCGAGCTCAATTAGCGCAAAATTATGCCTGTTTAGGATTCTGATGGTGAGAATGTGTATGGTGATGACTGTGGCACAACCTATCCAGGACATTTTACAAATGTCTACTTAAGGAGCCTACAGCAAACAGTCCAGTAAGCTGCAAGCTAGTGATGTGTAGTATTTTGTTCACAGATCTAAATTAAGCAGTGATAATGTCGGCTGTGTTACCACATTTCTCTGTTAATATGATAGCTAAGTGAGTCCATCTTACACTCCCAGTGGGGGGGGGGGGGGAATTGTGAGCTCTAACACAACACTAGTGTGTTAATTTATTTCCAATTAATGGCTGGTGTAAGGTGTGATGACCCAGCTAAAATGACATTGCTAACTAGCTCTGTGAAGGACATCTGATACCAGAATTGGCACCATACCATGCACATCACTAGATAGCTTAATTCCTTCATGGCCTAAAGGTTGCTGTGGTGTCCATGTTCAAAATTAAGATACCAAATCTATTAGATGTACCTACCGTAGCTAGGGAGTGTATCATGTTTGGAAACACATAAACCTTTCTATTTTTGACACACTATACCTTTTGTTACAGGAAAACAAGGCAACTCTCCGAAGATATTGTCGTAGAAGATATTGAGACTAAAGGTGTGCTTATAAGTACATACCTGTATCTCCAATTCATATTGGGCAATTAAACGTAGCTATATGCTCATGTGTTGTAGAGAAGAATTCTAGCTACACACGTGCATAGGTACATGTATATACCAGTAGTGCCTTAGCTTTTGAGTCCCATTATGAATCATACCTTTTACTGATGACGGGTTCAGTATCTTGAAATCAGCTAGTGCATGGAGCACGTAGCAAAATCAGTATGTACTCTTGTCATCACTTTATGTTGTTAGATTATTTTATTAAGATTAAACATCATACGCCTAATAGAATGTTTCCTATATCGTATGGATCTAGTTTATGGCCACAGCAGAACTTGGCCCTGAAGAAAACTTGTTGAAATCTTTCTATCTCAACATTAGTGTGTACCTGCATAGCAAGACTTGTGACTGCTGATATTACGTATTTAGTTTATTGCTACATACGTACGTACACATTGCAATGGTATGCTGTAAGTGTACTGTAGTGGTACTCTCGTTTAAATATACTAGATCCCTGATGTATGTATGTGCACAGTTACAGGAAGGTCTCCCGCTCATCTCGACCAGCCTGGTGCATATGTTACACCTTTTAGGCTAATAAACATTAACAGCTGTAGTTGCTGTATGGCCTCTATCTGGGATTAAACATCATTATTACCCCGTGCGTATTTACCCCGCGCGTATGCGGCGGGGTTAAGCGATTGGTTCTGTCTGTCTGTCCGTCCGTCCGTCCGTCCGTCTGTCCATCTGTTGTCTGTCCACTCAAAAATCGGGCTATCTCGCGATTTACAGGGTTAAACGATTGCTAAACACGACAGTAACATTGAAATCAAAAAAAAAATGTCCGGGTGTGTACCTGATAGTCGCCAAAGCGGTTCCATTCGCTGTATCTACAGCTCTTTCTTATTTAACAACGGTGCATTCTGCCATTTTAATACGGTCACAACTAGAATACGATAGAGGCCGGGCATATACGGACTCTGGTCACGTGTTCATATTGGCAATCAGTCACGCCCACCACTTCCCATAGGATATACAGAAATAATACGCGTACACGAGCGCTGTACACTCTGCGTGCGGATACACAGCTAGCCAGTGATATACATGTACACTCTGCCAACTACTCGATCAGCCCAGTCTGCAGTCCTGCCAGCTCCAAGTTGTGAATTATGCACCGCGGGGTATGTCTCTGCTAGAGACTTCTAGTTCACTATGTAATGGAATGCTTCTACTTGTGTCATGTTTATGTTTATTGAGTCTGGTATGGAAAACATTTGTTATGAATAGCTATAGTTTGTAGCTACAGTTGTCTTAGTGTACCATGAATCCATAGGCCATCCCACCTTATTGGAGCCAATAGTCTTCATGGCACTTCCTTTTGCCATAGGTAATAGCCTTCCCCCACAATTCGCTACTTATTATATAATGCTGTCTTTGTACACTTGGCCCAAAACTTGGGTGGTGTAAACACCCACATGGAGAGCAAACGTCTCTAATTTCCACTTTCTCAATACCTACTCATAATCCTTTGTCTACCTAGTCCTGTAATCAGGAGTCATAATGTCTGCTCTTTCTCTCACAACCCCAACAAGCTGTCTTTGTTCGAGTCCAAGTGTCTTGTGGTAGCCGTGGTAATGGGATTCGGTCTCATCTTGCTTGAGAATTCTTATCGCCATACAATGTATGTTGAGTTGATATACATGTAGTAATAGTATTCTTGTATGAAGCCTCTTCAATGCAGGATGAAGAGTTTGAATTCCTCTTTGCATGTACAGGCCTTTATGTAATTGTAGCTGCTGACATTGCTAACTAAATTATCACTACTCCCAAATTATCACTACTCCCAAATTATCACTACTCCCATAGAGAATAAGGAAACACTTTGTGCAATGCTCTTGGGGATTACCTTGATGGTTGGTAATTGCTGTTTTAGTGAATAGATGAGTATGTGGGTACAAGTACATATACCTTTATACAGGTTGTCAACTGTGGTGGTCACAACAGTGATAGAATATCAGTAGACATTGCACATGTGTTGAACAACTAGATTCCCAGTATGCTAAACAACTACATATACTATAGTAGAATTTGCCTCTGACCCCATTAAATGGCATTGTAAACATACATGTATGTACGTATAGCATAATATGTGAATGCAGGGTGTTTGCAGGCTCTGTAGTAAGTACGTATGACACCTGCTCTATTGTCCGGCATGTACGTATACATTCACTCACCACCCCTAATTCTATGGCTAGTAATGTTTCATGGGGTTCACTTCATATATATATGCTAAACAACTACTTTTCCAAGCTTGATGAGGTTGACAAGATCCCGTATATCGGATTGTTAGGCCCTGGAATTGGTGAGGTTACCCCCCATTGCTACTGACCCCACTAGAGAGCTAATTAATAGCTAGTTGGTAATAGGGTCCACCTTCAAGAAATTGAGGCCAAGACTTCTCCTCTTTTGTAGTTGCTGCTGGAGAAGGGTTTAATAGTGACTCTGGTTCCTAGGATTAGTAGTGCTGTTAATCGGGCTGATAAATTTTGAGGTTTAGTCACTCTTAGAACTGAAGAAATCTGTGGATGAGCTTCTGAACTTCCTTGTAGGCAAGTCAGTTGGTCTTTGTGACCTATTTCGTTTGGGTTGTCTCAAGAAAATTCTGACTCAGTGCCTCCTGGTCGTCCGTGGCCTGTGCTACTGACATTGATGTCCACCTGGGACAAGCATGAAGATCTCTTCCCCGAGGAATGTCTGAAATGTTGTGAACATTCTGGCTCTCACAGGGTAACAGGTTCTGAGGCAGCTGAATCTCACACTGCTTTCAATTCTCAGCCTTTGCCTGCCCTACCCCATTTTCTCAGTCCGTGTCACTTCTCTGCCTCAGTTAATGACTCTGGTTCTTCTGGTTCTCCTATAGCTACTCAGTGTCCATAACTACCTAGGCCCAAGGCTTCATCACTTTTGGTTAGTGTTGTTTAATTGTCGGGGCTGGTATAATGGTAGGTCTACTAGCTGTTGCCGATCTTCTGAATTCCATAATAATTCAAGAGCACTTGCTCTTTAATGATCATCTAAAGCAGCTCATCTTTCGTCCCGATTATTCTTGGTGTGAATTCTTCTATTTTGCTTTGTGGTTAGCCTTTTGATGAGTGTGGATTTTATTCAGGAAATCCTTGATCAGTTCAGTTACTACGCTCTCGCAACGTTATTGTGCCATAAGCCTAGCCTCGTACCCAGACCTTCCCTCACAGCTTTTTTCGCAGCTGTGGAAAAAATCGTAGGTTTATCTTTTTGCCACGGCTGCGAAAAAAGCTGTGAGGGAAGGCCTGGGTATGAGGCTACCGTAAGCCTTTCTGATCAGTCTGGTTATACTGTTTTGATAATTTGTGTCTACCTCCCTACTGATGACAGTACGTTATTCTCACATGATCACTTTCTCTATGTCGTGGGTGAATTGTAAGGCTTTGTCAGCTCTCAACCTTTTTAATAGTCTCCTGATCGTTGGTGATTTCAATGTTGTATCGGAGTAGTCCTAATACCACACAATTCATGGAGAAGTTACGTAAATCTTGTTTCAGTGGATCTTCTTACCGTGCTAGTGTTCAGTTAATTTTTGAGGGTTCTAATAGCTCATCAGGCTTGATCACATTCTCACTCATCATCACTTTGCTTCTTGCTTTACCAATGTTCAAAAACTTGACATTGCTAGTAGTCTCTTTGATTATTATCCTGTGTCTTTGTCTATAAAGATTTTTACATTCAGAATTTCTGTCACATGATTTCTGACTACCTCCCTGCTTTATCTTCAGATCGTGTCTCATGTTCTGGCCCATCCTGCTTGAAGCATCGGTCAACACTCGACTCCTACTGCTCTTCTCTTTTCTTATTGTATCTCTGACACTGCTGGACTCACACTCCTAGTTGCCGGTGAACCTTCTTCATGTATTGCTGGCTGGAATGATGATGCTGTTAAGTTTAAGTTTAAAGCCTAATTTTTGGCACAAAATCTGGCGCGATGTTGGCTCACTTTCTGCTGGTGTGTTATTACAATAGAAAGCTAAAAAGGAGGTATAAATAAGAGGATAGGCAACTTAAGTGTCAGAAGGCCCCTATCAGGAGGAGGTGAATGGCAACTGCTTTTGCCAACTCTAATTCCCATTACTTCCTCTAGAATGAGACTTACGAGAACAGGATTTATTACTATTTCCTACTGTTTTTCAGAAGTTAGATGATGATAATATTGCCCTGCACTTTTCAAACAAACTTTACACTCTTTTAACTTTGTATAGTTCTAATGCCTGTGACAGTCTTTTATGTCAGATCAATGATAGTCTGGTTTCTGAGGATCTTAGTTCCGTGTCGATTCCTTGTGTTTGTTCAGGCTTTTGTTTGCTGAAGCAACACAAGAATGAGGGTACTAATTTATTTTCTAATCATTTAATTATTACTCTGTTTGCTGGTGAACTGTTTATTGCGTACCTATTTACGTACTAGTATACGTCGTTGTGGTTACATGCTCTCTGTTCTTTGTGACTGTATTCTGGTATCCTACGTATGCTTTCAGACAACTACCGTCTTGTTGCTTTGGTGCCGACTCTTAGCAAGACTTCGGAGTGATGTATAAGAAAGTCAGCCTCTGGACTTAAGAGGCAGCTCTCTACAACTTTGTGTACTGGTCTGATGAAGAAGGTGGTTTCTAAGTTGGTTCATGCCGGGTCTCAAGTATATGGCTGTTTTTTGATGCGAGTAAAGCTTTGATCATAGGTCCTCTTTTCTAAACTGATAGAGAGACTTCGATCCCTTGACCTTTGAATCATTTTTTAGTATCATGGTACAGGTCACTAAGAAAGCAAGTCAAGTGGAAAAATTCTCTGTTACTAATGGTGTTCGCCAAAGGGGTCTTTTTACAGTCTACCTAGATGACCTCCTTGCTAGCTTGAAAAGTCTTGGAATTGGTTGCCATTGGGATGGCCTCTTGTTGGTGCAGAATACTGCGTGAATGACATTGCCTTCCTGGCCCCCTCACCTTCTGCTCTATGCCTGATGCTGAAGCACTGTGAGGAGCTAGAGGCTTGTCTATTAATGCTAATAAGACTCAGCTCATTCGTTTTGGTATTCAGCCTTCTCACTTGTGTTCAGCTATAATGCTATTCTCTGGTGTCTCATTATCGTTTGTTGAAGTTATTCATGTCTACATGGGAATGTCTTGGAGATCAATGACATGATTTATACTATTTCTACTTAGTAGTCTATATTTATCCCTGCACCTGTATTGGTGTGTTATAAATAGTAAAAATAATAAATAAGTTTGTAACATATTTTGTAATGGTGGGGCCTCTTTCATTGTAATAGAGAGTGTTGTTACAGTGTGCTTGCTTCTTTCCACACACAAATACATTATGTAGAAATCCGAGTAGACTCTGAGCTTCCACTAGCATCAGAGTGTGACTCAGGTATCGGTCATTCAGGGAGGCTGTCAGCCATCAGCTATCACTCTGACGGGACAATAATCAACATACCAGATGGACAAGAATCACAAGATTCAAGGTAATTGATTAAAGAGGTCTTAAAGGTTTCTCATGCTTTTGTTTCAGTGCTGCGTGAATGTAAGTGGCTCCATGCTACTCAATGCTTCGTGTATGGGCTAAATCTTTCCAGCCTAATTGCATAATCAATCACAGCAGGTAGGATGATAGACACTGCAGTAAAGATGTATTATAAATGGAAAAATTATAACCAGTATAACATGTACGTGTGTGTATATGTAATTTCGGTTAGACGTTATCATTCTTTGATTACTTAAGGCAATCATTTGCTGAGGAAGACCATGCATATATGGGTGCTAAGACTGATGATGAATTGCCAGCCTGTATGGATGCTGCTCTGAGTGAGCTTAAGAAAGAATTGTCACATCACACGGTAAGCCTGAAGCTAGCCATAGTTTTATTTACGTATGTGCTTTTGTTTCTACACTATTTTTTTTACATTCTAGCCAATTATTTTTGCTGGGGAAAGTTACGATTTTCTGATGGTTCACAGATTTTGATTTACAGTTTTACCTTAAAACATTGATGATGTTAGCAGGAAAATTTGTGTTCACAGTAGCTATAGCCCCACAAATTTAGAACCCATGATAATAACTGAGTAGGAATTAATCTTTAGACTTGTGTCCAGACCTTGGGTGTGAACTGCATACATATAGGAAGTAGAGAGATATGTAATTATGGTTGTGTAGATATTTAAAAATACACTAGACAAATAATATTATGCTAAACTCTCTGCAGAAAAATTTTTACACCATAAATTATTTTAGTGGTCTTGTATACCAGTATTTTACTCCTTCACATACATGAATGTATGCTGTTACGTTTAAAAAAAACTGTCATCTCACTTTTTGGGTACTGTATTTGTTGATTCACATGAATTCTATTTCATTCTCTCTTTGAGGTAAAACAAGTGAAGGGCAATGGTGTGAAGAGACGAGCAACAAAACCGGGAAGGAAACGAACTAAAGCACATGAATCATCAAAACATCAAACAAAAGTAGCCAGCGAGGAAACAAAGCCAACCAAACCAAAGCGTAAATTGAGAAAGAAAAGTAAAAAAGAGGAATCCTCTGCAGCCAAAATACCCCCCACAGCAGACGCTGGTGATGATGTGACCTACCACGCAAAGCCTTTGGACCAGGAAACGCAAATCACAGCAGTTCAAGTGGCTCATGATGACCTAGCTCTAGAGCATGCAGTGATTCAGCGTCAGCAGCCCTCCAAGGCGGAACAGAGGAAACTGGAAATTGAAAGAAAGAGGGCAGAGAAGAAGAGACTAGAACGGCTGAAGGAGGAAGAGGAAGAAAAGAACATCAGCTTGCATGATTTGCTGAATGAGCAAACAGCTAGTTCACCATCCTCAAAAGTTTTAACCGAAGAGGTTGACGAGAAGCGCAATCAAGAGTCTCAAAGTGTTTTGGCACAGCTAGGAGGCGAACGTCAGCAAGCCTTACTGGCAGAGCTAGAAGAAGCGAAGTTGAGAGAACAAAGACTATTACTAGCTTTCAGTGGTGACAGCATTGAAGAAAGCCTTTGTGAATCTATAGATTCGGCTGATGAATCAATAAAGAAAGCAAAAGAAGCAAAAGAAAAATTCAGAGTTGCGCAGAGTTTGAAACTGGAGCAGGAGAGGTATGTATACTATGTAGACACTCATTTAAATTGCCTTTCAGAGCATGGGACTGAAGAAATGTTGGCAAATGTAATTGCCAACATTAGGAGGATTGAGGTATGCTAGACCCAAGAAACTGGACATAGTACCATGCACTTCCCTCTCCCCTTTTAAAATGCTAAGTACACTGTGATTTCTCTATCACTGTGCGTGGTGTAGTTTAACTCTTCTTCTTTCACCCTAGACAAAAGGACAGCAATACTGAACCCAGTGTTGTGTTCGAAAGGCTACACAGAGTAAAAGACAATCAGCGAATGAAACCTGAACTTGTATGTCCGAAGTCCACATCCAGACCTTACGTGTATAGTTATTTTAGGTATGTTCCTTCGGGTCATGAGGTTAGACAGAAGAAACCGAAGGAAAGATTAAGGCACCAAAAATAGTGTTTGCCACTTTACAGAAGTGCCTGTAATCTGCTTTGTGAATGTGACAGTTCTACTGATCATTATAATTTTTATGTATCATTATTTTGCAATCCTGGAAACCCTGTATGTATGTTATATCGCATTAATTACTGTTTGCACCAAAATAATTGGTATGTGATGTGTGCCATATCTAGAGGTTTTTAGTGTTGTATTATTATTGCAACCGAACCAGTATACAGAGTTGTCAGAATTAAGTACGTACATCCGGTCTCGTGCCGAAACAGAATTCTGTCTGGTCTGGGCCATGGCCCGTGGGCACGGTCCGGCGCCGGCCGGTTCAATACGGTACACGTAACACCAATACCGTTCCGTTTACTGATGTTGATGTTGTTACTGCGATCCGATCGGCTAATGGTATCTCTGTAGATTAGTGTAGTACAGCGCCTTGTGAGACTAACACAGTAACACCAGCTCTCAGTTTCTAGCAATGCTGTAGATCAAGTTAGCCTAATTAGTAGAAAAAGCCAATAACTGTTTTGTTGGCACATTGGTCTGGAGGGTGTGCCGCTGGCGACTGAAGGGTGTAACACAGGCCCACAATGGATCTGCCGAAGGATACACACGAGCGTTTGGAGGCTTTGGAGAGATTGTTTGATGTAAGTCTTGGGATACAAAGTATCGTTGTGTGAAGAAGTTAAAGCGAGGCTAGCTTTGGGTAAAATGTGCAGTGAGTGCTAAACGTAGACAGTGTGGTTAGGGCCAGGGCTCTGTGATTGGCGGACATGTAGTTGATTGTGTCATTTCGTGGAAAGTGTATGCAGGCAGTTGTAGTTCCTCTCAGAGCTAGAATAGCTTTAAGATGCAAATCATATACTGTAAAACTGAACACTGTTAGACTGAACACTGCAGTGCTGTCTTCAAGCTATCATCCTTTGTCAGTTAATGTGTCCAACACACCAAGCTATCATCCTATGTCAGTGTGTCTAACACACCAAGCTATCATCCTATGTCAGTTAGTGTGTCCAACACACCCGTGCTCGTACGATGTTGCCTCATGATAAAGTCTGCGAACCCGGATCTAGAGAAAGGTGGTGAAGCTAGCTATGCTGAGACTAGTCTCGCTGGCCTGCAAGACTGCCGAAGGACTACTAACCTTGCTACTGGTTCTCTCTGGTGATTCAGACTTTAAATGAAGTTAGAACTTGGAGACATGCGCGAAAATAACTCTGGCGATTTTTTTCCCCAATTACTGTGCAACTACATTTGGTGAAATTTTTCCGTGGGGAAAATTTCCGTTATACAGTACACAAATCGTCGGGGTCAACATACAGGGAGAGAGGGGGAACAGTATGCCAGGTCGACCATGCTGTTATGTTAATATGGTAATAACTACCCTCTTACTCTACATGTGCATGTACCCTTCACCTACATGTATATAGCCTTATTCCCAGACTCTGCCTGTACTAAAAGAGAAAGAAAGAGCCTACAAATCTCACTGCATCATCAATGATGTAGGTTAACAGATGAGGGGGCAGTGCCCAGGTGGAGTGAGAAGCAAGAGAGCTATAAGTTGGCATAGATGGCTGACAGGGCATGAGGTTGCTTCGGTAGCCTGGAGAACCATTGAATTACCCGGCAATTAAGGGGGTAGGATTTTGATGTATGCTGCATACTTCGGAAGTGCTTGTTCAGAAGCTTGCAGGTTTGATAACAGGTGCTCTGGGGCAGGACTGTCATAAGTTGTAACATCTGTGCTGCTACAGTATCAGTTTGTTCACCACATCCTTCTTCTGATTCTACCACTGACTAGCGCATTCACCCGTGTATCCACTGTTTATCGCACAGATGTGATATGTTTACCAGGCCATACCCTTGTGTACTGCTAGTGACTTACATGTATGGGATCAAGGCTACTTTTCATCAATATACATGTATACACATTTACTACATGTACATCTACTTAGGGGTATGGTTCAAAAATTGACCATGCACATATTAACCGTTCATAGAGCCACTGCTCAGAGGACCATGAGACCAGCTTCAGTGTCGAGACTCTGTTGGATGCACTGGTAGTCCTGTATGAAGAGTGTTGCACTTCTTCTTTCAAGAAAGAGAAAACCGTTTCCGAGTTTGTGGAGTCAGGTATGTAACGTAGTGTACATGCATGCAAAATAGGTATGTAGCGTAGATAAATAGCAGCTATATTCTTGACATGTCTACTCTATGTTAGGGCTCTGACTCCTTAGCTTGTGTAATTGGATATTGCTGAAGTGGGTTTCGGCCTTAGTGGATATATGTCTAGCTGTTTCCTGACACTAGTTCAGAAAGGGAATTTATACTATCCTCCTCCACTGTGTAACCTAATGCATAAGATATGTAGAGTGCATGTTGTGGGCTTAGTGATGTAACAACAGTAGTGTCGCTCTTCCTATGTCTTTTCTGCTGGTCTCTATCTAGCAACATGATAGCCTCGTTCTCAGGTCACCTTTAGTCTGTTGTATAAAAGTAAAGCATTATGGTCTTTCGCTAAACGTCATTATGTGTGGGTAGAGACCACTTCAAAAGTAGCCTGGAACCCAGGCTCCAGGAAAGGTTGACAGATGACTGCATTGCACTTTACCGGAGATTTTGTTTCACTGGTAAGTTTGTGATACAAGTGGGCCGTGAAGATTAGCTATTATGCTACCTTTCAACTCCTTGTCTACACACCTTCCTTCCTATCATTGAAATGGCACTGGCCTGGGAGTGAGGCTACCAATATGAACAAATTCTTCCTTGAACTACATGTACATGTATACACTGCATGATTATAGTGTAGCAACTGGTTGCATACATGCGTGTACTCACTCCCACATAGTAGGTGTATGGAACATTGCTCCTGTGAATTCATGTGCATACATTGTACATTTATAGATAATGCAGGATATTGTATTGTGTTGTGGTATGTTACACACCAATTTTCTTAACTGTACACTGTACAAATTCTTTCATGGAGATACATGTACTTTTCATGGAGATACTTTGTACTGTACAGAGTATAATTATACTCTTGATAATAGGTATAGTTGCTGAGAGTAGCATCATTGTGTGCACATACATACTCACGTTCATGTATGCACACATATACACACATTCATGTACAGCCAAGCCTGTATTAGAACGAGTCCAAAAACTGCGACTATCAGCTGATGATTTTGATACTCTGGAAGTCATTGGCAGAGGTGCATTTGGAGAAGTGAAGGTTGGTAATCAATTCATGATCAATTAATATAGTAAGAGATGATGATGTTTTCTGTTGATTATAATTGGCCCAGGAATGAGCATGAGCAAACCCCACTTAAATTAGCATGTGAGAGCGACATACCTTTTACATCCTGATTGGCATTTCAAGGCAAGAGCTTGTATGGAAAGAGGCATCAATGGAGGCAGTCTAGGTTGT
>CBDBCZ010000012.1:457500-732614 GCA_965203295.1 Nitrospirales bacterium
TATTGGTAGCTAGGCAGCTAGTTTGAACATGTACTTAGGTGTGGGCAGCCTATTTTGAGAGCTACATACATGTATGTGGTTATTACTCATTATGTGTGGCAAGCCTGTATATTGGTGTGTTCGATTGTGAACCGACTATTAATAGGTACAAGCCTCCATGCAGGGAAACTTCCATGGCACATATCATCCTATAGTGGTTCAACCATAGCCTTATGATGTTGTATCAAAATTTATACATGGCAAAAATATGGCCTTGGATGGCCATAGCAGATAGTCTTCCAGTGAATGCAGCATATGTTCCATAGTATTGTTGATTTTACACATAATTTAATTTAGTGTTGTTTGATTTTTTGTATTAGGGACATCAAACCGGATAATGTTCTGATTGACAAGGATGGGCATATTCGCCTGGCTGACTTTGGCTCATGCCTGAGAATGGATGAAAATGGCAAGGTCAACTGCACTACAGCTGTAGGCACACCAGACTATATTTCACCTGAGATCCTACAGGTAAGACTTCCAGAGATGCACATGACATTGTTCATGTACATATCTTGCTTGAAAGGGAATTGTTATGGAGATACATGTATGTATAGGCTTTTATTGGGGATAGGGTTGGTGATGGCTTGTATTCCATACTGTGTAGCCTTCATTAGGGTACGTCATTGGGGATGTTACTTACTAATTGTTATGTGGAAAATACTGAATGGCACCTATACGTGATGATATCACACACTGCTCTTATATTTTTCAATGGAGAACCTAGCTAGGGTTACACAAGTGCAACATACCTTGCATGGCTCGTGTAGTCCTCCGGCTGGATGCATACGGGTCCATCGTGAGTTACTAGTAGCCAGTCGTGAGAATAACATTAACCACCACAAACGACAACCATCCGGGTGAATGAGGCATGATGCCAAGAACCTTTCATGGCTACCATGGGAGAGCAGAGAGAGAGAGGCTGTGTAGTGCTTGAGACTCATATTTGCATCGCTTGCTCTGTTGATCATGAACAATACGATCATATCATCCACTTTTAGCACCCATACCTCCATTGATTAGCGCAGAAACTCTACAAACTCTAATTGTAGCTGCAGTAAGCGTCCCTTGGTAAAACTGTGTGATAGACATGCATGTTCAAATCTCTGACTCTCCGTGTGCCACACGTTTGAACTACATCAATCAGTACTTTACTTTTAATTTGTCCATCTGTGTGTGTGTGTGTGTGTGTGTGTGTGTGTGTGTGTGTGTGTGTGTGTATGTGTGTGTGTGTGTGTGTGTGCGTGTGTGTGTGTCATGGATGTGACATCCATTAATGAAGCTCGATTGTGCAAGAATACGCGAGAAGACCGTGACATTATCATCATAATAATTGTGGGTATACTTAGTACGTACTTCAACCGCTGCATGCGTTGGGTTGCTCTGACAGCTGACAGTATTTTTTGGTGGCCTCAAATGAGCACTTCAAGCCCACTCTGTCGCAAAGGTTAGTGGCTGTATAGTCCTGTAAGTGCAAACTATGCACAGCTGTAACTGCTATACTAGACTAACTACGACAATGGGCATTGAATGGAGTCAGTGTCGTGCATACATGTATCATGACGTAGGCTATGGCTATGAAGTGCTAGGTTTCGGTCCTAGCTTTCTTGCTTTGTTTTGCATTTGTTTGCAGTCTCTCTTTTGAGATTCTGCCTCCGCATATGGCTCAGGCAGAAATCTGTCAGCTGCACTATAGTCTGCTGCCACTGGCAGATGCTCAACGTTCTATACACAGGGAGATTACACAATAAGTGCTTTGGCAACTAAGGTGTGCACACATATTATGTACTTTCCCACCACTGTGACAGAGTCAATTTTAAAGCAAAGTTGAGGCCTGAATGTGGAGCTGCTTCCACGTGGCTCATTCAGTAGCACTACTAACTGCCATTGGCAGATGCTAAATGGTCCATACAAATCATAAGGAAGTGACACTTCTCTCCATACATAGCGGGTGAAGTGAGCGAGTTCAACAAGCAAAAGTAGTTGTGTGAGCAAAGCGAGCACAACTACTTGTCTTAGACTATAGTACTAGCTGCTATAGAACACGATTATTGGTCTTGCTAGGTTTCACTGTGTCTGGTACATATACATGCATAAAACTTTTGTTATTGTTCAAAGAAGGGGAGAGTATTTAATTTTGGGTCTTTGCACTAGGCCATGGAGGATGGCAAAGGTGTCTATGGCTCTGAGTGTGACTGGTGGTCTCTGGGGATCTGTCTCTATGAGATGATGTTTGGAGAAACACCGTTCTATGCTGAGTCTCTTGTTGAAACCTATGGGAAGATCATGCAACACAAGGTACATGTATATGCAGCGTTTTTACAATATGTGTTACCGCACTCTAGGCTGATAGAGTATTTGGATATTTGTGTGCAGCTAAAGTACTTTTACTTTCATGTACCATATGCCCCTAACCTTAATGACTCTTTGGTAGCTATTTACGCTAGCAAGGGTTTAAAATCTTATTTGTAGAAATATAGTGACTTAGCACAGCTGACCGTGTTTTGACTTGTATTAGCTCGGCTAAAATATGCACACAGTCCTCTCCCATGTGTGTAGACAAAGCAAGCAAGGAGAGGCCTGGTTGATTAATAACACAGGGTGAATTCAGGTAGATGCTTGTAATTAAAAGCGATGGGCCCACACAATGAAAGAATGGTTGATATAACTGTGCTGTCTTTATGGGGAATAGCCTCATTCCCAGGTTTGACTGTGCATGACATACCTAATATATAGCAGGCAAAGATGAGGGAGTGTATCATGTGATGCAAGATATACATGTACTCCAATGCAGGGTGGCTATTGATGCTCACTTAGCCATGCATTAGGAAGAAAGAACAATAGTTTCAGTATGCTACACGTACACACCAGGAATTCAGTTGTGCATGCACGAAGACCTTTTCTTTAATACAAGGCCTACTAAGGGAGTACGACAAAACATTCTTAGTCACTTACGTGTGTACAAAATTTCAGTAGGTAGCAATTCAGCTGGTTGCTAGGTCATAGTGCACTACAATTCAAAGCACTGCTTGAGTGTAGGAATACCAATCTTGCCTACATGCAGCTCAATGTGACTGTTCATGTAGCTACTATTTACCTCATAACCACACTTTCCTGAATAACATATATGTCCTTGGAAAGGATATATGGCTGTTTTCTGTGTGCATACGTAGTGGCAATTATAATTGTATGTCTCACTTTTTTAGACTCGCTTCAAGTTCCCAGTCAACGTGGGTTATGATGAGGTGTCCAAGGAAGCTAGGGACCTTATCAGGAAGTAAGTTGATGAACTTTGCAGCAGTAATAGGTTTAGCCTGTGGGAGGAATAACCATGCAGGTGAATTGTATTGATGATACGAGCTTTTTATTAACCTCACCTGTGTGGGGGTGAGGTTACAGTACTGATTGTGTGTGTGTGTGTGTGTGTGTGTGTGTGTGTGTGTGTGTGTGTGTGTGTGTGTGTGTGTGTGTGTGTGTGTGTGTGTGTGTGTGTGTGTGTGTGTGTGTGTGTGTGTGTGTGTGTGTGTGTGTGTGTGTGTGTGTGTGTGTGTGTGTGTGTCACGGTGGTGCAGTGGTTAGAGCACTGGACTCACAACCTAAGGGTTGGTGGTTCGAATCCCACCGTGACTATTCCCACTGTGGCTATTGGTGACTAAATATTCTTTCCATCATTTATTTGGTGTGAATTACCATCTTATATGTCACCAGTACACACCAGCCCGTCCAGCTGTAATGGGAACCTGGCATTTGCTGGGGTGCAAATTCAACTGACTGCTCTCATGTATCAGCTTTGGCCCTGGTGGGATTTCGGGTGCCCACACCAGATGCTGAGAGAAGTAGTCAGTCCTCCTGCGAGCTCCTAGCCTGGCTCCAGGAGTTTGCTAGCACTGGCTCATAGTGCTTGCTTGGTGTACAAGCAGCCTGGCTTTGCCTGGTGCACGTGACCGCTTAGCGGCAGCAATAGCATTTGCCATTATTGCATTTTGTGTGTGTCTGTGCTCGATGCAAGGAACAAAACAAAACAAATGTGGAAATTTCACTAAGCACTCTTACTTAGAAAGTTATGGCAGATTTCGCTCGCTGGCAAACAGTTGGGCTGGCGCTTACGCCACAAATTCAATGCCTGCAGGGCACTAGTTGTGTAAGAACACGACTGGTATGTCAAGCACCGAGTCCAGTGCTAGCACAGTTTCTGTGTATTATATCTATCGTGTTACTGTACCACTTACAGTTTTTGCAGACCACACCCTTTAGTGGGTCACAACATAGCACTTGGGGCTCTACACAACTACATGTGCTTCTAATGAACTCTCGAATGACGTTCTTCGTATGTCTGCTCATGTATCTAACTTAGCAGCACAAACTGAACTGTCAGCCATTATGTACTTCGACCTCTGAATGACATGGTTTTGAATAATGTGCTAGCAACTACTGTTTACTTGGCAGAACCAACCATGGACATCGTCTCACAAGCTACCCCTTTACTGGTAGCATGTGGGACTAATCTTTGACTGAAATGTACCGTCTAAGAATGGTGGGCGAGGATTGCACTTCAGTGCTCTTCATTTGTGAAGCACTCAAGCAGCTGGTCCTGCTTGTGTGTCTCCACATATCACATGTACAATACTACATATACATCACCCAGAAAAAACAAATGTACACGCCTGCATTTCAGCCGGTTGTGTATGCATGCACAAAAACCTTGTCTGTATGGTTAGGCCCAACCGGAAATGGAGAAACATTTATGACGGTGTACGGTTTAGATGCTCATAGCTTGACAACACGGCAATGGAAAGCCTCAAAAACTACGCAGAGCTATAAAGATTGAAGAAAGCCTAGAAACAAGAATTTGTCCATGCATGCAGTCTTTCGACTGTCCAGGCGCTATATTCACTTACCAGCTCGAAACACATTCGCGGTAAATCCCTCCGAATCCAAGAGACAGATGCTGGTGAAGCCACCACTGTATCAGTATGTCTATAAGGTACATATCCAGACATTGAGAATGAAGACTTATCGCCCTTCGTTAGAGAGCAATGGCCACGATTCTGGATTTGTAAAGTCGGCCCTGTGCATTCTGGAAGTAGACGAGAAGTCTTCATTTTCGATGTCTGGACATGCAGGCTTTTAGAAGCTTTAGTAAAACTGCGAATCAGACCTCCTATGAGTTTGCCCCCTTATTGGTAACCCATATCTTGTATTAATGTTTGCCTGCTTAGCTCACATGTACAAGCACATACCATTTGCTTTGTAAACATTTCACTGAAGAAAGCTTCTGTACTTTGCTGAAATGTTTGGATGGAGTTTTGTTTTGACGAGTGAATCGGAACTGCCTAGCCTCTTTACTCAGCAATGGCGGACATTCCCAGGAAGGCCATCTTTGGTGCTATTACCAAGTTTGTAGACAGAACTAACTAGCCAGAGGCATTGGATAAGTTTCTGCGCTGGTATTGCTATGCAACACTGTCACCATGGTTACTTCCTTCCTACTGAGGTGGGTGTTATTATTGTTAGAAAACCTAGCAAAGCTCCAAGCAAATAGGACAGGACAAGCCCTGATGAGTGACCTATGTACATGTAAAAGATTGCCCTTTGACCTGAGCTGAATACAAAGAGTATACTTCCTACCCAATGTCCTTTCCAAATTCCTTGCCGCCTTTTGAAACAGCCTAAGACAAGCACCAGCTGCTAACCAGTCTGTGAACATGTACAAGTTGACTGTATCGAAGAGTATTCAACTTCTTCCAAGATAATTTCAACAGCTTTAAGCCAGCAAATACTAAATGTAACACATGTGCTGTGTTAGTAGCCTCATTCCCAGGCCTTTACCCCAGCTTTGTCACTTGCAGTATGAAAAAAGCTGTGGAGTGGAGCCTGGGAACAAGGCTACTGTGTTAGAGGGTCAGCTACACTTTGACTGAGGCTGCACTTGAATAGTGTGGTTTGTTCCATTATTGTTTTACTCATGTCTGTGAATTGGACTGCGAGTTGGTGCGTTGTGAAGACTATTGCCAAGGCTTAGATATACAAGTGCTACCTTGTACTATGCAGAGTTACTCTGTGCTCATTGCAGGGTATATCGACAGCCTAGCCTTGAGTGAACATGTGCTATTGCGTATCTTCCAGGTATGAATCATATCCAAGTTGTTGCTGTTTTAAAACGGTAGATGATGTTGTTAAAATGAATTAAGAGAGATGCAACATAATCGCTTTTGCTCCTATCTTGTACACAGTTAATATGGTATGAATTTTCATCGGCACTATCAAGTTGGAAGTCGCTAGGGTCCTGTAAGTACAGCCATTTTTAGATGGCAAGCACAATAACATGCAAATTAAACCAATTGCTTAACCCTGCTCACACGTGCACTGCAAGATAATTGGTGATCTTCCTCAATACTAGTTGATGTGATAGTACTGTTGGTATGTGATAGACCTGATAAATTACCACTTCTACGCCAGCGCTCATCCCTGTCCTCACAATAGCTATATGACACATATGACAATAACCTATCATACATGTACAGTACATGCACTTATGTTTGTACAAAAATCACCAGCAATGAAACTCACACCTTTACAGACAAACCAAACTAAGTAACAGACTCTAGCACCTATTAACAGCCACTACAACATCTAGGCCTAAATCGCCTATATAGTATGGTACACACTATAGTTTAGGTTTAGTACATGTATACTTCCTTCACTGGCACTCCCAGTTTGATGGCCAAACAGTTTTTCAACCATGGAGTACATGTATCACTTTTCCTGTACGTAGAAGTAACATACATGTACAGGTACTGAAAAGGGCAACTGGGTAATTGGGGCCATCTTCACTCAACTGACTTAGCACCACACCTATGCCACAAACCGATGCATCCGTCTGGAGCACAAACTCCTGAAAATTAGGACTTCTAAGGACTAGTGACACACACAACTTCTCTTTCCGCTTGTGAAATGCCCTGTCACACTCTACATTCCACACCACCTGAGTGGGTGCCAGCTTTCTGGTCAAATCTGATAGGGGGCTGCGATTGATGCATAGTCTTGAACAAATTAACCTCCTGTAATAACCTGTGAGCCCTATACCCTCACCTGTTTCTTGAGGAATTTCAAATGACTCCACTACTCTGATCTTTGATGGCTCTGGATGTACTAGTACTGTTGCACTCCCTACGACATGCCCCAAGTACTGGTACTGCGAATGTGGCAACTGACATTTCTTGGCTTTTACTGTCAGCTCGGCCTGTTTGATCCTGTCGAATACCGCCTGAAGATGAGTCAAGTGTTCCTCCCACATTTACTAAACACAACCAGGTACGCCTCTGCAAAGTCTTCTGGACCACAGATAACTTTATCCATGAGCCCTTGAGACCCCTGCAAACCGAAAGGTATTATGCAACACACTTGTGGAGGACTGGGGTACATCATGGTACGTGAACAACAGGTAGAGTAGAAACTTATCCCAGCCTCCTCAACAGCAACCTTCCTGCATCATGGCCTTGAGGGTTTGATTGAACCTCTCAATGAGGTCATCCATCTGTGGATGATACCAGCAATTGTGATGTGATGTTGCTGCCTTGGTCGGTCATAATCTCCTGCGCAACCCCTACCCGAGCGACAAGCTTAACCAGTTCCTTAGTGATGTGCTCTGCGTTGATTGACTTGAGTGAAAGAGGTTTTGGGTATCGTATCGTGTAATGGCATATCATAGCAATTCCTTGACTGGCTTCTTGGCATGGGCCCTACAGTATCCATGGCAATCCTCTGGAATGGTTCTTCAACTATTGGTAAGGATGCAAGAGGTGCATGGATGAACTTTCCCTCTTCTCTCTCCGTACCTGAGTCAATCTGCCCTCTTTTGCTGCCTACTACGCTTGGGCCTCTTAGTCTCCCGACATACACCTTAACATCCAACGCATTCCTCTTGTCCCAGCCATTGTCGTCCTCTACCATTGCACCCTCTGCAGCCTGTGTCACCCCATCCTCAGACTCGCTCACCACCAAATCATGTCCCATTGTCCCCACTCCTGAACCATCTCTGGACTGCTCCACTGCCTTGGGCTGGAGTCCAGACTCCTGCTCTCTCTGCTAGTGAATCATCTCCTCTTCATTCTGCCGCTTCGCCTGTGCCCGAGTAGTCACCACCATCACATCGTCTGTTGGTGTCTGTCTACCTCCACACTTCAGTGGTCCATTTCCCAGAAGCTCTGCCAGCTTTGGGGCATCTGTTTCCAGCAACACTGCCATTATTGCAAGGTAGTATCCCTGTCACTACCACTTCCACCTTTGGGAATTGCTTATACCAACCTCAATCTCCACCTCTGCCAGTGGGTACAACACGGTATCCCCATGAGCACACCTGATTGCCACTGCTTCTCCTTCTAAACACTTTTCCGGAACCAGGCCATGATGCACCAAGGTCCGTGAACATCTCGTATCCAGTAGGATATTGCTAATGGCTTCAGCACCTCCGTCTGTGCGGACACCTGCTACATGTACTTCTCCACAGCTGCCTGTGCCTCTCTATGCGGTCTCTCCGTCGCCATTTTCTGCCTCTCCGCAGCCATTTGCTTGTTGAGTTGCTGCTGATCCTCTATCAGCAACTGTACCAACTCTGATACACTCCTTCCTTTCGTCATGACACTCCCTTTTTCCGTCATGACACTTCTGTCCTTGTACCTCCTTCCCATCTTGTGATCATTCACCAACTAGCACCACGCACATGTAGGTCTACTGCGACTTAAGATCCTACAACTCTCTGCCAGAGCACACATGCCTGCCTTCACAAAAACGCTGACACTATTGATCGTATCCAAAATCCAAAGCAGTACAGTTCTCCAACTTACGTTTATACAAAACACCTAGCGAAAAAACTCACACCCCTACAGACAAAGATGCTATAGCACTGATTAACTGTCACTAACATCACTACATCAGCGAGGCCTAAATTACATATTGTACACTGTCCATAGTTCAGGATTAGTACCTCTAGTCCACCACATAGCAGCACTGTTACTGACCCTATACGGCTGGCTTGTATCAGCGCAATGCTCTGCAGGAACATGCAGTAGCATCACTGCTACATGTACATGTACACATGTAGACTAGTATAAGCAGCAGCCCACTTATAAGCCCATGGTACAACATGTATGAAATCTATGTGCCTGTATGAACTAGTTCCTCAACATCTGGTGTACTGTTTGGTTAGCTTCATTATAATGCTTATATATGGATATGGACTAAGTACTTTTCGCTTGTTAGCTTAGGCTACAGTCATTCCCGAGTTTAAGTTGATCTTGTGCGAGTAATGTCATACTAAAACTATCAAAGGATTGCTAGCCATCACACAGCCCAGCCCTGGAAACTGCTCAATTCAACCTTTAAGTAAGGTGCCAGTCTTTCTCCACTAGACATCGCCTATGCAGTAGAGACCCTGAGATCTTTATGTAGTAACATTTGGCATGTGAATTTATCTCCTTGAAGTCCTTGCGTATGCAGTGCCTAGATTGTTCTTTGCCCACAGCATTCCTGGTTGCTTCTTGGTGACAGCTAGCCTCGTTCCCAGGCTCCCCCCATGTGCACTCGCGAAAATAAACAGGAAAAGAACGAGGCCAACTACTGGCTACTGTGTATATATACATGAACTCACCTGCAGCTGACTTTGTGTTGCAAGTGTGGTACATTTTTGAGTGATGATGATTCAGAACATGCATCATTATTGGGAGGGGGGGGGGCTACAGGGAGGACTGGAGTCCAGGCACTGGCTAGCATCCAATTATTAATTAATTCAACTACTCCTATGCCTCTCAATGCAACAACGATAGGAACAAGCTCTCTAGTTCAAGCTCAGGGAAAAATGTTAATAAACCACTCTCTTCCTCCTGTGCAGGCTGATTTGTGACCCAAAGCAAAGGCTGGGCCAGAATGGCATCGAGGACTTCAAGCAGCATCCTTTCTTCCGAGGCATGGATTGGGACAATATCCGCAACACCAAGCCTCCCTATATCCCTGAGTTCTCCAGCCCCACAGACACCAGAAATTTTGACCCAATTGATGATGATGCTCTACAGCGGCACCATCATGTATGTTCTCTCCTCTACATACCTTGTTGACTGTAATTTCATGAAGAACAGATGTCTAGCAGAATATTGTTTTCATAGATGGTGCCATGATGTCTAAGTAAGGAATTTTGTCTTGCCGGATAATTCTGCGGGAATTATATTCCGTGATTACTTGCAACTGCCTGTTAATACCTACATGTAGTTGCAGAATTTAAATTAGATGATTGGTGATTGCAAAGCCATATTGTCATCCATGCGTTCATTCAGAAGCTAGTCTCAAGACTATGTAGATTCCATCGTTGGAGTGAAGGAACATTGTTGTAATCCACGTTCTGAGACAATTATTGACAGCTTGCTCACTATTCCTCCAATTCACAGCACTGTTTCTGGAGCTAAGTGTTTTTCAGTGACTTGCCTCAAAGTGCCTTGTATCTCTCTCTCAAAAATACCTGTACAATGCCTTTTCCTGACTGTTTATCACCAATGTCTTGGACATGAATCCTTGTTCATTAGTCTGTCCTATATTAAATTAGTCTAGTGTTACAGTCAAATTGGGGGGTTGGTGTCTTATTACATACATGTATATACTACCAAGAATTGTTGATCCAAAGTGGTTGCTAAGGTGGTGCAACAGTCTTTCATTTCTGTTGTAGCAGCATTCTTTGATTGCTTTGGTTGTCTCGTAGTTTGTATGCCCTGTGGATAGGCCATGACAAAATTGCTGAATATGTACGTTGAAGTTTTATAGTTGGGACAATAAATGAAACATGGCAGTCTTATTAAGGAGTTCTTTCAATGCATATCTTTTCTGTATGGTTTGTAGACTGACCCCATGCCCCCATCCAAGATGACCGCCCTGACAATCCACCTGCCGTTCGTGGGGTTTACTTACACGCACTGCAGTTCTCTCAGTGACTGTCCTCCGGAGACCAAACTGGCTTCACAAGGTGGCAGTGGTGAGTGGATGTAGGCTAGCTACATGTATAGTTTTCAGTATTATGCTGGCTTTACAAAGTATCAGCATTGAGTGTACGTGTTATATAATCTTCCTGTTGCATTTGCTGCAGACTCAGCAGCTCTGGGTCCATTACGCAGAGAGAATGCCCAGCTAAAGCATGAGTTAGACACTGCAAAGAAACAGCTGGCTAACAAGACTATTGCTGAGGCCTCCATCAAGGGTGGAGATGGTATGTGGTGCTGTTTTTGTCTTACTTGAGTGCACATGCTTACTAGGTGTTCATGTCAGCTGGTCTTCAGATTGCTTTTGTGTTTGTCTCTCTGTTTGTTTGTGTGTCTGCAATATGTTACTATGTAATCACGGGAGGGTCTGGGCAGGCTCGTTCCCAAGCTGTCATCTCATTCCACTTTTTGTATTGTCGAAAAGCTTGATGAGAGCCTTTGAATAAGGTTGTAGAACATGGGCACAAGACTAGGTATATAGAGATTAGATTTATTAACTTTCCAAAAGCCAGTGCCACCCAATGTTGAATCGTTCCTCTGCATCACTATGACAGAATTCCAGACTCGTGTGCGGACACTGGAGCGGAACAGCAAGGTTCTGAAGTCTGACAAGGCTTTGCTGCAGGAGGATTTGTCTTCGCTGCGTGAGCAACTGGCCGCCAAGGAGAAGGAGATGCGTGAGGCCAAGAGCTCTATCAGGGAGGGCCAGGATGAGCTGGCTAGGCTCACGGACAAGTCAGTTCAATGAATTACTTATTTATAACTTCATAGACTTGTGCCCGGGCTTTTGCCCACCCCCTGGTGGAACAGTCTGGTGAAATAAGTGGAGGATTGTGTACTTCGTGAACTGAAATACAGTTTCAGCTTCAACTTCCATTTCTGGTTTCATAAATCTTTATCCCAGCCCCAATGAATGACGTAATCATATAGGCTAGCCAAGAGTATATATTCTGTACCCTGAAAGACTATAAAAGTGCATATGATGTTTGAAATAACCTAATTACAGGCTGAATGACTTTCGATCTCAAAAGATGAAGTTGTCAAGGCTTATGAGAGAGAAAGAGGAAGAACTTGGTAGGTACTGTTTATCTACAGTCCTGCACAATTGCTTACCATCTGGTCACTGATATGTGTGGCAGTCCTTCCAAATATTTGCTGCATATTTCAATCGCATTACTGTGTTTGACGTGCAGTATCTCTAAATTTTCGAAGGTGGGGCTCAAAAACGCTGTATAAATGCAGTGTTATCGACATACATGTAGCTATGTAATGCATATAAGCCCCACCCTTTTGTAGAAGTTAAGAGATACAGCACTTTGAATGCAGTAATGCAATTGAGATGTAATGATTGCTTTCTACGTGGAACTGCCTCATGTACATGTATATTTTGTAGCCAGAAGTGCCTCAGTCAGTTGAAAACAACCATAGTGGCAACAAATGAACAATTAATATTGTGCTGTCCCATGATCAATGTTGAGTGAGTACATATAAGCAAGGAAAATGTACTCTTGGTGACAGATCAAATATTGAAGGATGATTCAGTACTTATCTTAGAACCACACTGCACTGTCATCTTCTAACTTCCCCCTTTGTAGAGGAGAAGGTGGCTAAGATAGACTCTCTGAGGAAATCTAACCGAGAGAGTGAAAGGGACCGAAGATCAGTATGTACATGTGTACTGCATGCAGTTTGTGTTTGTTATTACGTGTATGTTGCCTACACTGAAAACCACTGCAAAGTACGTGTCATCAAACAGATACATGTACACATGTACATGTATCTTTTTGGTGTTTGTTGGGCTTGCATATATAAGCAAGGCAAAGTGGTTCAATTGCAGTTGTTGGTTGGCACTCTCAATGTAATTTAGCTATGAACATGTGGCTCTGCTAAGTAGGAGGCTAGCAGTTTGCTCTTAGCAAATTGGCAACTTGTATTACTGGTGACCTACATATACTGTTGGCAGGAAGAATATGTTTTATGCCTTGTGAATGGTATTACAAGCTGAGTTAATAAGTTTCTGTTACTACCATCTTAGCTGGCATCTGAGTTGGAGGAGACCAAAACAGACCTGCTTCAGATGAAAAAACAGTACCAACGATCAGAGGCGTCTGCCCGCTCCCTCGAGGAGGAGGTCGCCCAGCTCAAGTCCAGGCGACACACTTCTGGCGCCAGGCATGAAGCAGATGTCAAGAAAGAAGTTGAAAAGTAAGGGCTCTTGTAGGTTTATCTGCCATTGTACGGCGCTGTCCTTGTTTGAAACTACCTGCTATTGGCAGAAATGATGCCACTGCCACAAGTAAGGTTAAAATACTAGTATGCTTGTGCTGTGCCTTTTGGATATGTATATCAAATACCAGTGGGCCCGCACGGTTTGAAGGATCACTGAGATTATCTGACCATACAATGAACTGCAAACAGTATTGGTATTTAGACCACTACCCTGTGAAATTATTCAAGCCAGCACATAGTTTTATCGTAGACTGATTAGGAGTGACCAGGTACCTTTTTTGGGTGCTGTAATATAGGATTAACTGGTTGAGTTGACACTTTGATCTTGCAGCCCTGTATGGCAGCAATTTGGTGTGTGAAAGACGACTTAACATCAGTTTCTACTTCCTTTCCTCATACTAAACAAGTATTTGAGTGCCTGGGTGCAATGCTCAACAAACCAACTGTGCCTGTTACTGCTTAATTTGGCAATCAAGAAAGCAATATTATGCCAGTTATCAAAGTGCATGAAGCATACCTGTTTTCATGCCTTGGTAAATCTCTCTTCAGTAATCATTATCCAGTCTAGCCTTTTGGCATTCAGCACTCTTTCTTTAAGTAGCTTTAGTTAAATGTAGTTAGCATGTAAGGCTGGACAACTGGGATGTGTACTCATTAGTACGTCTGCCTTATATGTACATTACAGCACATATTGGGGTGAGTGGAGTGAGCCACTGTTTAGTAATGTACATGAATTGGGATTCTGTGTACGTGATGTGGGATGGAATTTCCATTTGCATTATACCTATTTCAATGCACTCCACATGCTCATGGACTGATCAGGGCCTTAGCAGCATGCTGTAGGGGAAGATGACTAAATCTTGTAAGAGTTCATGTTTATTATACTCCTATAATAGGGTAGGCTTTGTTGGAGCATATGGAAGTTCATTGTTAGTCTTCCTGGAAGGCTGATATCACTATGTTGGCTGAAACAGTAAATTAGTATGAACATCTTCATAGGGTGTTAGTGAAAACTGGAATGTCACGATCCTGCTGCAGTGTTTATACTCGACTGTTTTCTGTTAGGCTTCGTGCTCAGCTGTCTGAGAAGGAGGCGGACCATGCCGAAGCCCTGGCCTCAGCACAGGCCAAGTACAGCTCTGAAATTCAGAACCTGAAGGAAATACTGGCATCCTCAGAGGCCAATAATACTGACCTACAAAAAGAGGTGAGGAAGATATAGGTGTGATTCTCTTGGTAGTACGTAATACAACTTAAAAGTATGTGAGATGAGAATTCTATAGTGGAACGGCTCTACTACTAGCAGCCTAGTGTATACATGTAACTCGAGTCTAATGGTCAGATAGAGATATGCTTTATCTGGAAGGAGTTAGTCAGGGAGGGAAACCTAGCCATTCTATTCTTACTGTAGATTGTGATGTTTATTGTCAGGCTTCCAGTATAAACTGTCACTCTATAGTCTTTGATAAACACTTGTTATGTCATAGATGTCTGCCTTCATGTATACATGTTTTGCTTTTCGAACATTGACAATTTCTTCCTCTTGTCTTGACAATGTATTTCTTCTCTGTACATACTAGCTCTGACTATTGTTGTTTTTACAGAACAATGATCTGCAGCTGAAGCTGACCCGCAGCCGCAACCGCAGCATGATGGAACTCGACCAAGGTCTGCAGGAGAAAAGTGAGAAGTTTGAGAAAGAAAAGTTGGCTCTCAAGGAGAAGAACAAGGAACTCCGCCTGGAACTTGACAAGGTACAGGGTATGCTTATTATCATGCACAGTCCTCACACTATTTATGCATGAAACAGATACACATTTAATTAAAAAGGTTGATAGGGGACTAGCTTCATCCCCAAGGCCTATGTGGTTGCATATGAAGTTAAAGCAGAAGGTCTGGTATCTACATGTAAGTAACCTTTTATACCTTACTAGTTCATACTCCCTAATCTGGAATGTGACTCTGCTAGGCCCAGAGCCACACTATTTGATGGAAGCCCATTTGGATTTTTAATGAACAGAGGAACTTCCTTCTTACAGGATTTTTTCCCATAAAAAATATACATGCAGTACAGGATTTTTTCCCATAAAAAATATACATGCAGTACATTATCCAGCTACTTCTCGTTATCTGCATGCATCTAGTTATAGCTATTCTACTCTACTGTAATACAAGTAGCCACAATTCAATGTACTCATGCTCATTTGATATTTGCATGATGTGCATTGATTGGAATGAGATTCGCGATCCGAATAATCTGGTATTCTGAATATCTGGGGCCGGATATATGAGGGTCCACTGTATGTTGATGGATGCTTATCAGGTGTGCAGTATTATGTCACTTGTATGCACATTATAGTCTACATGCGTACTAGTAGCTTTTGGATTTTTGTAGGCCAAGCAAGGTTAGTTTTGAGCTCCTAGTAATTACATGTATCGTTGGCTAATTAACAATTAATTGGATGTTACAACAAAACAAAATTATACACACCAGAATTCTTCCCAAATCTAGTCCCGGGAGCAGCCTCCCCTAACATTCTGGATGGAATTCAGACCTTAATTAATTAACCGTATGTATACCTATTGTGTCTCAGAACCTGCAGACTCCTAAGCATACTTCTCAGGATACAAAGGGGGTCATCATACCAGCTACAGTAATAGCTATGTTGTGGAAACAGATATTTGGTCTTACTTCCTTAGATGGTGGCCAATCATGACCGTCTGCGTACCAGTCAGCAGGAGCAAGAGTCTGAACTGCGTGAGTTGCGGCAGAACAAAGAACTGCTCTCCCAATGGGAACGACAGATTGCAGACATCATCCAGTGGGTGACGGAAGAGAAGGATGCTAGGGCCTACCTTAAGTCTGTGGCTAAGAAGCTAGCAGAAGATGTTGATGGCCTCAAGACCACTGCTGGCACTCTTGGTCGGGTGAGTGGTGCTGTTTGTGCATGAATTTGTTGTGTCATTCTTATATGCACATGTGCGTTTGTGTGTATGCACACTCTGCTCGTTGACTTCTACATGTACTGTGGATTTAATATCAGATAGTCACATTTCTGTTTGCTGCCGCTTTCATAAAAGTGTACTTATGTTCAATACTGTGCTTGACCGATGTCATTAGGGATGCACATTTACATGTACGTGTTGTGGTATGCTATGATTACTACTCCTGTAGCAAAGGGAGGATTGGATGGACCGACGCACTCTGAAGCGAGACAAGCAGGAGCTGCTGGATCTGCAGTTGAGCCTCACGAATGAGATCTCTGCCAAGACCCAGGTCCAAGAGCAGCTGACACAAGTCACCACTCAGTTCTCAGAGATGGAAACGTGAGGCACTGCTCTGTTTTCGTTCCTTGTAAATTTGCAGCAGTCTTGCTAAAAACCAATTCAGGAATTGTTTGCAAGAGTAGTAAAATAGTATTGGCAATGCTGAATATGCTATTTGAGAGCAAGTATCAATAAGTGATTATCGTAGTCATAATGTTGGAAGTGGGCTTTAAAGAATGTTGGAGCTTCTGAGAGAGCAGGATGATCATCACTAATTTTTTTGCAACACAAGGAATGTAGCAAACTAACTAGCTTTTACATTTGCATGTAATTAGTAACATATGATGTAACTCACAAATATACTGACTAGTAAGCCAAGAGCATTGTTTCCTATTTCTAATCACGTATTGTGTATTACGTTTGTATTAGTTCTAGCTCTTAATTGTTGCAATAGTGTTAATTGTGTACTCCCTTTCACACACATGTAGTCGTGCACAGCAGTTTGAGTCTGAGATTGCGGCACTTCGCAAGGAAAATGAAATGTTGAAAACACAACTGCAGCAGTCCAAAATGGGTTAGTAATGAAATATCAGCGTGATTTCTCTGCAGGGAATTTCACTGTCACTCAGCATGGGTCTATATGACTAGAGAGCATGTTTCCTAGTACTGTAGCAGTTGTTGCTTTCTGCAAGTCACTGTTAATGTTCAGATTGGAACTGAAGGGGTGGAGCCAAGGACAGTGTATATAGTGGCAACTAAGCATGTTTACTATAAAAATCAGGATTTGTCAAATATCAATAGACAATAATTGGATACAATACAATTACAACACTATAAACACAAAACACATGGTTCCTAGCAATTGTACAGAAATACTACCACTACTTAATGTACAGATTCTGAACGCATTCTTCATTGTGGATCTCTATCTGTGCATGGCTTCGTTTGCTTCTGTGGTAACTGTTACATTTTTTTCTATACATACATGTAGCTGGCCGTTCAGAAAGCTTCAGTACCTTCTTCCAGTCTGGGGCCTATCCAAGTCCAGAGCCCAAGACTGCTCCTCCCGCACCACCACGCAGGAAGGTCAGTGCAGCCTCTCCTTGCTATAGTACAGTACCTCACTAAGATGTAAGCTTCCTTGACAGTGACTTCCAGTAGTTAGGACACTGGAACTAGTCTCAAGGGTGTGCATAATTATAGGCGCTGATTAATAGCACCCCCTTGATTTTAACGACCCACCTAAAAATACCGCCCCATACGTAATCTAGCACTTTATGCGTGTGTATAACGACCCGTATAAAATTACCGCCTAGTAAACAAAGTCAAGCCATAGAATGCAATGTCAAAAGAGAACAGCTGTAGCTATAATCACTTCCTTCATTTCTGTCTACTCTCTCCAACTTACCAGAGTCCCCGTTTGCCTGAGGTAAGGCGGCTAGGTCGATAAGCTACGTACAAAACGTGTATGTGATACAGATAGTATACGGAAGTGCAATATACCATGCGTAGCAACGTCAAAACATTGCGATTACGTGAAACGTAAGTTTTCACAATGTGTTAGCGTTTCAGGCCTTATCTTGGGAACTGAGCGTCCGATCGCCACCAAATTTCGTAGACAGCCCCATCAGAAGGTACTGTTTACGAAGCTCTTGACTATAACGTCCCACATAAATATAACGCCCTACACGAAAGTAACGACCTATTGGGCTACAAAAAAAACGAAAGTAGCGCCCCGTGTTATTAATCAGCGCCTACGGTAACCTTACCTAAGTGTGGCAGAGTGTCTGTTCTATTAGTCTGCAGTCTCACCAGGAGCTGGGCCCCCTTTGCTGATTTTCATGCTAACTTTACTTTATTTTGTAGTCAGTTACGAATAAATATTTACAGACTAAGAGGCTCTTCCCCCGTAAATTATAGAGAACTTCCTGTACTCTGTATTGTAGAATTTTGGTTATTCCTTTTGGCTCTCCTTACAGTTGTCATAATTGTATGTGTGCCTGCATGAATGTGGAGTGCATGCACCCCCATAAGAGCTGAAGCACTCCTGTATAGGAGTGTATATACCCTCTTACCCTGGATTATTCATGCTACGTATGTTTCTGCAGGGTTCTCTTGCTCGGGAGAGTGTACATGAGCTGATTGTGCGGACATTTGACACTCCCACGAAGTGTGACACGTGCACTAGTGTCATGTTCGGCCTGGTCAGACAGGGACTAGTCTGCAAGAGTGAGTTCTCCAATAATTCCAACTCCTATTGCTTAGCCTAGTACACACTGTAGTTGAATGGGGTATATCAATTTGTGCTCGAAGCCTCTGTTGATGGTTTATACAAGGATCAGTATGTTTCAGAGGGGAGACTACAACAACACTCATGCAGTTTCACCAAATTGTCTGGGTGCATAGAATTTTAACCAAGGTGGATTTCCGGTTGACGGGCTTTCTAAAGGCCACTTCTAGAGTGAGTGCGGGGGCCAATGACGGGGAAGCTCCTGCTACACACCTTTCTTTCAGCTTGTTTTATGAATGGATGGGTTTGCAATGAATAATGGTATTAACATTGTCATGTGCGAGTCACATTTGGTCAAGAGGTTTGACTGCGACATTTTGTGAAACTGCAACTGCAGGCAGTGACTTAGTCTCCATAACCTTGCCCCCTGTTGGTAGACGCCATTTGACACACTAGGTTAAGGTTAAGCCTTTTGCTTTGAGAGGCTGAAGCTCCTGACTAGGCCTGCAAGTGGCAATTGTGAAATGTGTGCACGTGGTCTATATCAAATTCAAGGGTGTGGGACATGTCAAACTTCATGTGAGCGTGAGTTGCATTCCATTGTTGCTTGTGAATGAAATTGCGCAGTTATATGCAACTAAGACACGGTGTTAGCTAGAAAGAAACTGCTGTAACTTGCTATAACAGCGGGGCTCAGATTACTTACATGTACTTTCCAACGGCAAGTCCTAAGGAGAGGAGTCACATTCCAGCATGTATGACAGTGAGCAGGGCATGTTAGGCTAACTTTACCATCAGAAACTGACTCGAGCTACTCTCAGTGAGTTTTCTTCTACTTCGAACCGATGACATCAAACACAGATAAAGCCTTTCAAGAGAGTTAGAACTGCACACTAGTATACTGCTACATACTGGCTTGCGCACGTGTATTTTCCCTATCCCTCTGACACGTATATACAAATGTGTGCATGTATCATACCCACATCGGCCTACATGTATGTATGTCATGCTCTCTCTCTCTCTCCCTCTCTCTCTCACACACACTCACGCACACACACACATGCATTCATACATGCAATTATCTAGATTGCCAGATGAGCTGTCATGTCCACTGTAAAGATAAAGCGGTTCCCACGTGCCCACTGCCTCCTGGACAAGGTATGTGCACGTAGGTTAGCCTTGTTCCCTGGCCCGTGACTTTTTCAGTGCTACATGTAGGTGTGTGCTATATAAACCCTGACAGTCCTGTAACAATATTATTACACTACTTGCTTGTAACTATACTGCCATTAGCAAATACTTAAGATAGTGGCTTGAGTGTGCTGTATGTAAATTAATAGCCTACAGGTAGTGCCAAAAACTAAAACGTGTGAGCCTATATATCTAGAACCTTTAGTCAAAACACACTTGTACTGTATAGTGGGTGTGGCAACCATGTACATGTAAGTGTAGTGCTGTATCCCCTGCTTTGACAATGACTGTAAAGTGTGCATTTTTGAATGCATTTTCCACTATTTTTTTCACTATTGCACGTATACATAATTATAGATTTACAGTAGCTTGTTTAAGTCTTTTTATTCTTGACATACAGTGTAGTCTAATGAGGTAATATCTTTGCAATTACGATTAGTGTTTTCAATCCTCTTACGTGCACAGCCAAGCTTCCTTTTGGCATTGATATCCACCACGGTGTGGGAACAGCGTGTGAAGGCTGGATCAAGATACCTCGACCTGGGGGTGTGAGGAAGGGCTGGCAGAGGGCATATGCCATCGTCTGTGACTTCAAGGTCTTCCTTCATGAGCCCAGCAATGACATCCATGCCCCTGCAGTGGCTGCCAGCTACATATTCGACATCAGGTATGGCAAGAATATGAGCTCAGTTAAGAGACCTTGGTAGCAGTACTGATACCTTACATACAACCGAATTGGGTGAGCCTGAGCGAGCATGCATTAGCTGCTGCCAGCCAGATTACAATATTTTGCAGGCAGAAGTATGAAGTCAGCCAGACGTGATGGCGATGCCCGCAGCATGTCAAAAACTAGCAATGCAATCCCTTGCATATTCTCAATTCTCACAAACCACATAGTGCCATACAATCACTCTTTGCCTTTGAGCAGACAGTATAGGTTGAAGGGTATCACCCTCTACTGGCATATTGTGTATCTCGAATTATATTTCAGTTGTACTGGTATTGAAGGTGGTTGGATTTTCTTACCTATATTGTACTATAGATGGTAGGATAGTATGCAGGCACCCTTTCACCTCCCCTCACTCTTCAGGGACCAGAATTTCAAAGTTGCCAGGGTAACTTCGCAGGATGTCATCCATGCTGGACCTAAACTTGTACCTGCCATATTCAAGGTGAACAACACTGCAGTCACTTTCTGCTTAGTAATAGTACAAGTACTGAATAGATAACCATGCAATACACTGCATACTGGACAGAGTCTTTTCAGCCAGTCTGAAGGAAAAGCCAAATACAAGTGTCCAATGTCCACTAATATTGAATGGTTACCCATCCAATGTAACATTTATTGTACATATCAAACATACTACCATGATCCTAAATGGCCTGTTCATCAAAATTATCACTAGATATTGGACAGTTTGCCTTACAGGAAATACTGCATTGCAGAGTGTGCTGTATCATGCACTTACATGAATGTACTCATGTACGTGGCAGTGTGTGCAGTAACATGCACTTACATACTCATGTGGCAACACATGCACACCCCTGATGCAGATATCTTGCAGCAGCTCTGCCTACCCCAGCATCCCCAGTGAGGCCCTTATTCTCACTGAGAATGACACCGAGAAGGACCGCTGGGTAACTACCCTGGAGGAGCTCCAGAAAGCAGCCAAGCAGAGCCCCAACCAAATGGTAGTTTGAATATTTCCTAGTGCATTCACTTTACAGTCTTAGCTGATAAAAGAGACTTACATGTACATGTAGCTTGCCAGACTGGCTGTGGTGTTAGAATCTCACTTTTTACCTGTGCCTTGGAATTTGATATAGAAATAGTGTGGCACTCCTGATAGAAGGCATTATAGGTTTTGGCTGCTCAGGCCTCAGGATAATGTTACTGTTACTATAGTTAACAAAGACTTGCATAGGTGTTGTACATGTAGCTGTGGGAGTGGAGAAATTGGCTGTGGTGCTAAAACCTCACTCTTTACCTGTGCCTTGGAATTTGATAAAGAAATAGTGTGGCACTCCTGGTAGGTACTATAGGATTACACAAGAGCTAGTAGATGTAGATGCCTCACAGGGCTCATGCTAGCTGGTAAAGTAAGATAACGATGTAGTTGCATTAATCTCACTGTAGCAGGGTCAGCTCATTGCTAACAGAACTGAGCCCCCCAAGTTCCGACAGCGGTTGGATGGGCTGATTTAATACTTTTATGAGCTAGCCAGTTGTAAGAAATGACTGGCAGGAACCATGTATGTCAGCAAATTGAATAAACTCTTAACGTACTTTGTTGATGACTTTTCTTGCCATGCGCATGACTGTTTAGAACCCGGTGTTTGGATGTCGTGAGATGTACAACACACAGCAGCTTGAGATTCTGAAGAATGCCTTGTCAGCAGGGATCGTCTATCCTGAGCGCATTCTGATTGGTGATACTGAAGGCCTGTATATGCTGGATGTGGTTGATGAGGAGCTGTACAAGTTCAGTGACCGAGACACCAGGAAGGTCACCCAGATCAGAGTGATGAAGGAAGAAGGCCTCATTGCACTCTTGGCAGGTATGTACATGTAATTTAATAGGTACATGTACCTAGATGCCTTATGAGACCGAATTTTAGATATTGTGATCAGCTAGCTGAAACCCTGCCACTCTACCTGGTAGATATTGAATATGTACACAATGGTGCACACGCAGAGGCTTCACACCTGGTTGCTGTGCACGTTTACGTACTGTGCACCTACACTAATAAGCCTGATGATCTAAAAATCAGCCTGGGAAATATCCAAGGCTCAACTCAGCAACAGGTCAGGCCACTAGTACAAGCTGAATGCAACTATCCTGTATAAGCATAGCGATAGTACTGAATTACCACACCTACTGGACATTTCCCGGAATATGCTGAAACCAAATGCCTCCGTATTCTGGGGCATGGTCCCAATGGTGTCCATATTAGAGGGTATACCCCCAGCAATATATTGAGTCAATGCCATTCACCTAGGTTATGGCTGTTAAGAGCTAGGCTACAGCCCTTGCCTGTATTCTTTTACAGTGGTTGTAGTTTCTCCCCTGTCGTTACTACATGTACGTACCTCCACGTGGCTCAGACAGAATCTGTCAGCAACACGTACTATACTGCCACTGGCTGACCTTCCATACAAGTCAAATCTCATGGAGACACTTTGCCTTCTGTGTATTTATATCCAGGCAGAGTCTGAAACCAACACCTTTCTCTACAAAGTGGTTCTGGCCACTACAAAATATGTGCTCTAACACATTGATACGTGGTGATTACAGAACACAAAGTGGTTCTGGCCACTACAAAATATGTGCTCTAACACATTGATACGTGGTGATTACAGAACACAAAGTGGTTCTGGCAACTAAAAAGCATGTGGTATGTACACACATACTTTGTACATTCAACCAACCATGCCTAGCCTCGTTCCCAGGCTCTACTGCTGAGCAGAGGGAGTGAGTTCAGTTCAGTGGGTGCAAGTAGCGAGCTCAACTATTTGTACTGATAATCATACTCAGATTTCACACCATTTCTCTTGTTACTACAGGCAAACAGCGGCAATCTCTTCGCCTACTGCCGATCACAGCCTTGGAGAGTGGTGAAGTGAAGAATGCTGTTCTGAAAGTAGCTGACACAGAAGGTGTGTTTTGCAGACTTTCCCCCTGGTACATGTAGCTGCGAGTGTATATAATAGATGTGTGCTTCCTATAGGAGCGTCGCTATTCACGTGTGGCAACCTTGGTCCTGTGTGGTACCTGTGTGTGGCTGTCAAGACCAGGGTGATCATCTTTGAAGTCAATAAGACCAAGCTCGGATACGAGAAGAAGAAGGTAGGGCTATATTGTCACAGATATGAAAGCTGAAAGGTATCCCAATCATTGTATTAGTGCTTTCATTTAGCTGTAGGCCTACTCTGTTCTATTTTCATAACTAGCACCCTTAAATATTTTCTTTTACATACCCCAAATCATCTATACTACAAGCGTAGCTTGTGGCATATACAATAACGAATTGTGGCCAAAAAACATAGCATGAAGTGAAGCCTGAAAAATAAGAAAACCTCTGATAGTAACAAAGAGGACCCTGGCAGGACTTGGAAAGTACCCAAAGCAACGTAGTCCGGCCATGACTGCCTTCATGTACTATCTTAAATTAGAGATTACCAGGCACCATCCACCCTGTGTTGGGTGTGTCACGCTCTAACTGTATGGTTTACCAGGTATGTTGACGTGGTGGAACCTGTAAACACCCATTTGGCATGCTTCAGGTCTGTTGGATTTTGAAGCATCTTACAGTCATGCATACTTGATTGAATCTTCATCACACCTGATTTCTTTTTTCTTAGGAGGTGATCGTTGCCTCTCAGGCCCACAGTCTGCAGATGTTCAATGAAAAACTGTGTGTGGGATACCAGGCTGGATTTGCTCTGTACCACATCTATAAGGATGGACCACCTCAGAGTAAGCCCTAACCGTCCATGTGCAGTAATAGAAGTTGTGGTCCATGTGCAGTAATAGAAGTTGTGGTCCATGTGCAGTAATAGAAGTTGTGGTCCATGTGCAGTAATAGAAGTTGTGGTCCATGTGCAGTAATAGAAGTTGTGTACGTTAACTGTGTATGTATTCCCAATTGTACATTCCCTAGTTGGCCAAAAGTAACCAGTGGTGCTTATATTCTTAAAAGGATGTGGATAGTGTATTTTGAAGAAACATGTATGATTCTGTAGTACTACTAGTATTGAACCAGCTTCTTAGAGTCCACAATGGGGTGTTGGTGCATAGGATTTGTGCGTACTTTAGTAAGTACATAGCAACATTATGTAGCTAATTTTTTGCTACTATCCACTTTGGCACTCAGTCATTTTTGTAAATTGATATTATACATCTGCAGCTGTTGCATTCTGGAATGGCTTGGCATGTTAGTGCAGATCAATATTATTTATTGAAAGGGGTGAGCCTGAGCGCGAACATGCTTTAATATATCCTGCAGAGCATGCACATATCTTATGTTGAGGCATGTCAGTTCTTTGACAAATTGTGCTCTGTAACAGGAAAAAGTACTTTTAGTACCTTCTGTTGTGCACAACTTCCGGAGCAGCTATACAAGAATGCCCACGGATTGAAGTATCTAATGTTGTAGCTAAAGGGTTGACAGATGGTATGTACACATATGCACGTATACTACCTGGTACGCTATATGCTGGCAAGCAAGAACAGTGGCAGATCTGTACGCGTTGGCCTTGGTGAGTGCTTCAGATCCATTTGAGTTTGGAAACCCACCCCTGTGCGCTAATTAGCTGTAATTGTCGCATCAGTTATTCTACCATTAGTGGACAAGTAATTGATAGCCAGAGCCAGGTCCAAGAAATCACTTCAGTTGTTCCACCAGGAACCTTTCCAAGAGGTCATCGCAGATGATAGTGACCAGCCTTCAGTGTAATCGAAAGAGCACGCTGTCTTTAATTTACCACCCAGAACCAAGAAACTGTGCCGATTTACGCAACTTACCCTGCCTACACTTAAGAACTATTCGGGAATGAATGGGTTGTCAAGTCGTAGTATCTACGTACCAAGCATACAGCAAATCTCTCTATTCCAGCTACACTTCCTTTTGTCGCTTCCTTTTGTACGTATGTGTACTACTCTCAACCTCAATTGTGATAGGATGATATTTCCTACATATTTTTGTGTACATATTCATGTTGATAGTATCTGGGATACACATGTAACATGTATACTTTTGTTTCCCCATGTAAAAAGAATGGTACAAACTTAGTTTTGGATCCCTAAATCCCAGCTGTTTTGCATAGAAAGTGGGGTGGTTTAGTGAAAGTAGCGGTGCAGTACTAGTAGTCGTTCTATAGAGACCTATGACTATATTACCTGTATTCCTGGGTAAATGTTTGTTTACCAGCCTAGAGGGTAGGCTAGCCTTGCTGCAGGCTCTTCTGCCAGTGACAACAACAGGGTAGGGGCTTCAGAAATTGAGACTAAGTCTGAACACTGCGTCCAACTTCCTATGCAAAGCAGCTGGAGCCCAGATGTGCTGAAGGTAACCAATGTAACCAGCGCAAAGGCAGGCTGAACGCTTGTGTAAGGAATGGCTATTGATGAAACCAAGAAACACATCATAGTAAACATCATGCATCCTAGAGCTGTACAAACAGCTCAGTATGACTGATAGTCTCTACCAACCAGTGTATTTACTCTTTAAGGTAGATATTTACTACTCTGTTTACTAGCCACCCAATGTTTTTAACTATGTACTTGAGAATGTTGTAAATGCAGCCATACAATAGCTCAGTTTGTGATATGTGATGGTGAGTGATGAGAATGAAGATCAGAATGAAAGTTGGAGTGAAAGCAGAGGGGAAAGTGTCAATATGGCTTGTGATGGTCCAGCTATGGTGAGAGTTGAAATGGCTAGTGGTCCAGGGTTGGCAAGGTGAATGGCTTGGTCTTCAAGTTGAGGACATTGGAGGGACCAAGCTGTGCGTTTGTCACACCAGCCACACGTCAGCCCTACATGGAATCCCGTCATAACTCCCCTCTCTTTCCACCAGTGACTGTTCCCTCTTCATACTCATCCCTCACTGTTTCCAGTTTTGTTCCCGTCCTGTTTTTGTTTTTTTCTGTTTAATGCACGCATTATGTCATGCATTACATCATTCCCAGTACTTAAGCTTGAGTTCCTGCACAGTTTTGTAATTCCACTGATGAAAATCTTCAGATCGAAACATTTGGACCTCTATTGAGTTTCATTGTGCATGCTATGTAACAGCTTAATAATCTTTCTCTAACATTCATCGACATAGCAATGAGCCTAATATAGCTTTATGGCTATGTCTATTTGCACGTACACACACACACACACACACACACACACACACACACACACACACACACACACACACAGAGCTGGTTCACAATGATGACCTGACACTTGGATTCATCCGTCTAAACAACCTTCCTGCCATGCATGCTGTGGAGATCAACAATGGCCAAGAGTACCTGCTTTGCTTCAATGGTTAGGACTCCCTCACTTATCTCTTACTTCATCTGCTCTGTGTAGGCATGCACCATTAGTGAAGTCTATAGTGGTTTACAGATGGGGGACTATACACTTGTTTTGATATGCTATCATTCCTCTCCTGTTTTCATCCCTCCTCTGTTTTTGCTGTTGCAGTTGTTGGTGTGTATGTGAATCGTGAAGGTCAAAGATCGCGAAAACAAGAACTCCTTTGGCACTCTGCTCCAACTTCTTTTGGTATGAATATTGAGAAGAGTGAGCCACTTGGTGGCATGTTGGTTACAGAGCGCATCAGGCCTACACCAACCCTTGGGCCAATTGGGTGGGGCTAGTTGGACTAGCTTCCGCCAAACTTTCGTAGAAGCCAGCACCCGTAAAATCGGTTAAGGCAAGGCGATTAGATCCTCATACCCTTCTATTTGACCTATCCATAGTACTGTGTATATATCAACTACATGAGAGACTGCCATAATGTCATTTGTTTTTTAGTGTACAAAGCTCCGTACCTGCTTGTCTACTGTGAGAGTGGACTGGAAGTGTTTGATGTCAACACTGCCAAGTGGATCCAGACAATTGCAATCAGAAAGGTTCGTGCCACAGGGTTGTGTCTTTGCTAAGGTAGTTATTACGTGTGTGTGCAACAGCACATATCAACCACATCCCATCCACTCCCACATCTACATGTACACCCCCTCCACACACACACACACACACACAACTCACACATGTACATACACAGCTCCACAACCTGTCAGTGGATGGTAGCCTAACAGTGTCTCATGTCAGTGACCCTCCCATATTGCTCTACCTCAAGAAACAGATGGAAGAAGGTAGTCATTGTTGTACTGGTAACAGTACTAACAGAGCATTGTATATGTAACTACATAATGCACATACATGCAATTACATGATGCACATCCATGCACACATTCTTAACAAACATTACAGAGTTGAATTATTGTATGGCAATGTGTTCTACAAGGTTTTTATCACCTTTCTGAAGAGAAAAGTGCATGGTGTGGTGTAGGTGGATATGCACAACTATTGAGACAACATCCATGAACAAGTTTTGGAAAAGAAACGTACCTTTCCATGCCACATGCTGGAATAAAGACTAGTAATTTAAATAATGCAAACCCCATCTTGTGACGGCCAACTTATCTTCACTGCTGTCTCATGCTGACTGCACCTGTAGCCAGTTCCTGACTGAGGATCTTTATCTCTTTTACAGATGCAATTCATCTCCCTGGTCTGGCTCGTAATCGATTGCCCTCTCAGATCAGGGCTAGTAAGAGGAAGCCCGAGTAAGTTGGGACAGGTTGATGGTAATACAGTATCCATGCAGAACTGGCTGGGGTTTCTACGTATGTATCCGTGTACGTACATGCAATGCTAATATTGTACTACCTTACTTACTGTCAAGTGGTGATGTTGGTCTGTAGTGTGGTAAGTATAAACCAGTGTCTGGTCTAGTGATCATGTGATAAGCTGTTTACAAAGTTACCTTGAGGTAGGAGGAGTAGTTGTGTGGGGGTAAAGTGAGCACAGGAAATTACCCTTGTCCTTGTGAAAAGTAGAGCTTTAGGTGTTGGTGATAGTGATACCCTTGCTTTCTAGTGGTTGTAGATGACTAACCTCGTTATTGCACAGCCTTGGCTAGTAGATGACACTTTGACACACTGATGTGTATCTAGATAAAACTAGTGTACAGTTTCCTAACTCTTTAGTCTCACTGTTTTACATGTTACTCCTTCCGATTGCTTTCCTGTTGTCAAAATATGCCAGTTTATCTGTGCACAATACCCAGTGCCTTCATCTCCGATTGCCACAATACCCGGTGCCTTCATCTCCGATTGCCACAATACCCGGTGCCTTCATCTCCGATTGCCACAATACCCAGTGCCTTCATCTCTGATTGCCACAATACCCAGTGCCTTCATCTCCGATTGCCACAATACCCGGTGCCTTCATCTCCGATTGCCACAATACCCAGTGCCTTCATCTCTGATTGCCGCAATACTCGGTGCCTTCATCTCCGATTGCTGGCTAATCTATGTCCTGGCTGTGAAGGCAGTAGTGTGTATAAATCATTGTGATCATCTCTCTCTCTTTTTTGACTGCAGGCCTCGTGCAGCCAAAAGGTCATACCATAAGTAAGTATCCACATTGTGTGTACAATGTATGTGTGTGATAATACATTCCCACGTGACCAAAAAGCCTGTGCTCTCCTAGGACACGTGTACTCTAGTATGGAATGCAAGTGAGTGAGTGAGACAGCCTCATATTGCATGAGCAGCTGGTTTTCAGGAGCGTGCTATTCTTTCTTCATGATATCATTTCGTGAAATCATAGAAAGTTCAAGCCTATGCATAACAGTCTGTTTCTGCATAAGGCTGCTAACATAGCCCTATATTATGGGGATCCCTTTTGCTATAAAGTAGTAGGGTATTGGATGTGTGGTAAAGTGTGTGTACAGTCAGACATTAAAGCATGTAAAGATGATCTTAACGGGAGTGGTGAAAACACACTATTGGTATATCAAAATGTATTTTGGTTTGCATCAACAGGGCAGCAATCTCTGCACCCACTAACTTCACTCATGTCCAGCATTTTGGCCCCTACCAGTCTCTCAATCCAGAGGATATGCCAGTAAGTTCAGTTCATGTATCTTTATGTGTTTGCAAGCTCACTGCAAGAGGTTAGCCCATCTTGTGTCCGCTTGATATCCTTCATCAGGAGTGAGTTGTTTCACGTGGTATAGTGTGCTAGCCTTGTTTCCAGTCCTACCTTGGAGCTTACCATTCATTGCATGGGACATGAACAAAATGGGTGTGTCATAGCTAAAGGGTAACAGCCCCAGCCTATTTCATGTGAAGCACTCCAGGTGAAGACCCTTTAGCATGTAAAGATTGTGTGGTGCTTTAGCTGCTTTTATAGCTACAGCTTTCATTTTTCAAGCATTTCAGGTGATGGCTGTCCCTGGCAAAAGGTCACATTTGGCTTCATTTTTCACTCCTAGTTAGCGGCGGCACTTACCAGACAAGGATTTTTGTATCAGCCCAGCGACACAAAACTAGCATGGCCTATTTACAAGCTACTTTGCTTGTAGCTTGCCTCTAGAGCTCTTAGTATGCAGATACTTGTGGGTTTGATAAGCTGTACTCTAGCACAACGTCTGTCATAATGTTTAAGCTAGCTATCTCTAAAAACGATCTGTGTGGCTATGGGCTTATATACTCAAAAATAATTTCTTTGGAAATGCTATAGCCTTTAATTTTGAAAACTAAACCTTTCGACCTCAATACAGCAGTAGGAGCGCATAGAGCCGGTGAAGCCAGTGAGGGAGCATGCAACTGCACACGTGCATACATAGACGGCGAAATTCAAACATGGCTGTCGTATTCTAAATATAGTAGTATCTGTATATGGATTTAAGATGCAACAGGAAACATTAACTGCACGAAAAAGCCACGAAACGGAGTTTACAGAGCGATATGACTATTAATCCAAAGCATAGGCATACGGGAGGCGAGCCAATCTTATTGATCTTCCACTGAGCGAGTCTAAGTGTTTTTCGATCGCAGTCAGTCCTGAGGAAGTACAAGCGGATGAGAAGCTCGCTGTTGACTTCTGCAGCACGGAGATTGTTGCTGGGTCGTTGTTTGACTGAGCTTAGTCCAATGTCTGGATGGAAGGGAGAGTTTTGTTCAGAAGTTTTTTTTTAATATGTAGTGGAATCTCCACAATGCAGTCACCTGATGAGTGTTTCCTTATGGCTGTCATAGGCCATGGTAAAATACACTTCACTTGCATAATCATTTTGCACCACCATTTCAGACTGAGTTCAATTTTTTTTCAGGATGCAGGCCCTGCTCTGGCTGGAGGAGACAGTACCAGAGGTACGCACAACACCACTTACACCACTTACACCACTTACACGTACATGCACTCTTTCTTAGCAACCAACTAGTTGATGTGACATCACTACCAGACCAGGTTCTGGAAATAGAAGCCAAGTTTCCCTGATAACAGCTGTATAGATCAGACCATTAGGCAGTTCAAAATGCCCCCTGGTTGGATTTGTGGCTAAAGTGTCATCTGGTGGGTTCATTCTCTTCCCTTCCTGGTACAGGTACTTGTAGCTTAGCCTAGATGTCTGGAACCCTAAACATGATATTGTTATGGGCAAGTCCTTTTGCAATAAGCATTGACCTACCTATCATAGCTGTTGTCATTGGCTAAATTTTTCAGATAGCAATTGTGACAGACTATGGCTGGTAGCTAGCAAGAAGATATCTGTTTGCTACACTGTTTTTTTTTGGGGGGGGGGGGGGGTGAGGGGGAGGGGGGTTAATGTGATTAAAACTCCTGGTAGGGTTCTTTTGTCTTCAGTTTATCAACAGCTTGGAAGAAGTAGTGCTTGCGAAGTGTTGGCAGTGTGCTGTTTCAAAATCTTTCTGGCGACACAAACAAATATCGAGTAATCCCGTTAGGTGCTTATAGTGTCAGCCAATGTCGATGGTGTAGAAACTATTCTCTAGTAATGGTACATGAGACCATCTTCCCAGAGAAACTTGCTGTTTTCGTACGTAAGAGGTTTAGAGTTTTCTGTAGAGTTGGTGAACCTCATACCTCATTTTTACAGCAGCGATTGTCCTTTCTAGTCAGTTGCTCCGATCATCTTTGTGCTGATTCCTCCCCTAAAATTGATGTTTAGTGTTTATGTCTAAAACGCCTTCACAATTCATGTTCTTAAAGTTTTCCTCACTGCTATGTCCTGGAATTGATCTTCACAGAAAAAGGAATGAGTCGGGACTGGTTTCTGTACTAGGAATGTGCTTATGTTTAGAATAGATACACTGTATCTGGTCTTTTAAGTTACACATCTGTTTGCTATAACCTGTGCCGCATATGTGCGAGTGGGGTTAAGGAATTGGTTTTGTTTGTCTGTTGTCATCATCGTCTAAAAAAGATCTGCATGTATATAGCGGGCAATTTAGAGGCTATAACAATTTTAACAATTTAGCCTTGTGCCCAGGCCTTCCCTCACAGTTTTTTTTCTGGGTGCGAGGCTAGTATCAATTTAAATCCATAAAATTTGACATGTGTATACCTGATAGTGACCAAAGTCTCCACGTGTCCAGTTCTTTCCTTTTCAACATCGTTAGTTCCGTCATCTTAATACGGTCCATAACTCAAAGACAACAGAGGCCGGGAATACGCGGTCTCTTCATACGTGTTCATACTGGAGTACATGTCTATGTAGAGAAATGTCCGTGTCATTACTACGGTGAACAGTCACGCCCACAGCTTGGATACGGCAATACACAAGCACTGTGTACGTGTCTTTCACGCTGATAGGTCCAGTCTCCAGAGTCCAGGGGCGCAGGGTATGTCTCTGCTAGAGATTTTTATTTCTTAAAGACATTGTCATCCCTGTCTGTAGTCAATCATAGCCTCATGCTTCCTCAGGCCTAGTGCTTCACCAACGCTCGAGTGTGTAGGGAAGGCCTGGGGGGTGTGAGATTGGGTACCAAGTCCTAGCTACTCCTTGGTCCTGTACATAGTACCCAAAGAAATGCTAATGGTAACAATCGGTGGTGGTGTAGGGTACTATAGCTAAGTCTTCAAATGAGGTAACAAGGTCTGTTGTGTACACTCACTATACAGTCACTTCCTCACCCAGGTCGTGTTCAAAGAATCCGTGGCCCTGTTTTGCCAGGTCTTAGTCAGCTACCCTACAACACGCCCTCCACTCACTCTCTTAGCGCACTGCAGCAAGGGAGGCCTCCTGGAAATAGACTGCCACAGGTATGTGCGTGTGTAAAATATTATTTACCCGTAGAACCTTGGTGCCCAGCTGGAATTACATCTAGCCTTCTGACAATACTCTAGCATGTAAAGGAGTTCATCAATGAGACTCTCTAGTGGACTAGCCTCATCCCAGGCTCTCCCCTTGAAGTGATAAAAAAATGGGAGTGTGTCTAGTGTTTATTCTTGGATGAGTGACATTCCAGGTTGAAGATGGTAGAAACCTGTTATGGAAGGTTTGATATTTCAAGGGGAAAGATTTCAGGGGAAAGCTTGGGCTGGGGGACCATAATATTGTCATGCTATTTGTGACACAGCCCACTACTTGAAGGTGAACACAGGTATTCACTGCAGTACGTGAAAAATTTCAGTTGCCTCCAAAATGATGTAGTCTTTCCTTGTGAAGTCTGAAAACAGTAGAATAAAGTAGTCTATTTAACGAGCGAAGCACCAAACCTATGCTTTGACTAACAGTCATTCTGTTCTTGTTTTTCACTATAGTCTGAATCTGTGGAGCCATTCTCTGCCTTTGAGGGCAAATATTCATCTGGTGAGTGTATAGATGGGCTGCATCTCTGTACTGTATGTATATATGCACAGGTGATGTAATAATGTGGTTCAGCAGCAGGCTGATTGTTCTTATAGACCAGTGCAGTCAATCTTTGCTGGTGACAATGTAGTGAAGTTATAGTCTACCAAATGACCACACCCTGCAATGGTTAAACAAGTGCCTACACCAGACTTAACTTATTTATCAATTCGTGTCCACTGATTCACCCACCCGAACCCCTAACCCTAATCCTAACTCTGCCCCTTACCCTACATGTAACTCTAACCCTAACCCTAATCCTAATTCTAGCCCTAACCCTCCCTAATCCGAACTCTAGCCTCTCTATCAGTAGCTAATCCTAGCAGTAACTGGCCCTGGCTCTAATGATAACCTTAAGGATGAATTGGCAGGTGAATTGATGGATGTGAATAAGGTAGTGCTTACATACTGACTAGGCTCACAGGAAGACAAGGGGGCGTTATCAGTACATTATGAGTGTCAAGGTTCATGTTTTGGCATGTGTATAATTTTGTGACTCACATACTCCGTTTGTGTAGATTTGTCCTTGTTCACAGAAGATTTCAGACTTAACAGACATCCAGAAGACAGTTTTGAGGATCCTCCACAGTAACTTACCGAGTTAATGCACATCTAGATATTATAGTCACCAAAAATAAATAAAAAGGTGTGTATTTAAAGGAATTAAGTTTGGATTATATAAACTGAATTATATCATATAGCCCTACACATATGCAGTGGATTTTGTACTGGCTCCTTTATACATTTCTGAATGTGATATTTATAGTTGCATTAAATTTGCTGTAGAATGTCGAAAGAACTGTTAGTATCATCAGTAACTGCAGTATCCTATTTTGTTGAGTGTACATGCTGCCTTATAGAGTTTAGACCACAGTACATCAACATTTGACCACTATGCCGTCACTTCTAAGGGACATTTTATCTAGCCTAGCAACCAGTTGCTGCAGCTGGAGACAGGGGTTAACCACATGCAGTTGTATTGCCTGTGATTCTAAAGTGTGTGAACTTTGTTATTTGAGACAGAATGGACTTACAGGCATGTGTGACTACCCAAATAGGTACAACATAAAAGACTCTCAATAGCATATTCCACTTATTATTTGCACAACTGTGCTAAGGTTTCATAGTTTTTGATTTGACACTGTATGTATATGCATGAAGAGCTCTAGTCCAACTTGCATGAGTCAGTGTAACAAACTCGAGCTGAACTTGAGCCTAGCTCCTATACAAAGACCAACTGATTCCTGATGTGAATTATACTGGTACACGTAGGTATAGAGGCTTTTACTAATGTTGTTGTCCTCCTCCTAGGGACTCTACATAATAGTTAGACGGCGAGTGCAAGGGATTATGGGATTTAGAAGCCACGAGGGGCCCGAGGCTGTAGCGTCCGAGCGAAGCGAGGACGCTACTAAGGGCCCCAAGGGCTTCTAAATCCCATAGATCCTGCGCACTCGCCGTCTAAGTTATTTAGAATACAGCTTCAGGCGCGTTACCACAGACACATATTCATGACAACACTTACTACAGGCACTTATAATCCACACTAACTCCAGGCACTTATAATCCACAGTAGCATGGGTAATAAGTGATTTATGACCCACGCTCTTAACCAATCGCATTGCAGGACTACAGTTAGCTGAATTCTAATGTAATAATATATTGGTTTACAATTTGAGGTGTAGTCCAGGCCACCACCTTGCAGTGGTCAGACCTTAATCCCTATAGGTATTTTACCTAGTTACAAACTAACTTAATGTGCCAGCTATACACTCCCTGGGAACTCCCTTCATGTTCTGTTACAATCTCACTGGCCCCAGGGCACATTGGTGTGGTGGGTGTAGATTGATGTGGCCTCACACTATGCTAGAATTGGGTTTGTATGGCTGCAGCATTCTGCTGAACCCAAACAAAATTCTTTGAACAGCTGACTGATTCACCCACAGACATCCTCAGCCACTAATGCCACTTAGACAATAAGTATGGTAATGAATTCATAGTGCTTGATTGCGTGTGTCAATCAGTAGTACACAAGGGCGATTCATCAGTAGTACACAAGGGTGTAATCCACACACTGTCTTTAGCCACATTCCACAGTTCTTAATTGAGCATTCATAGACTAACTGCAGTAACCTACGTATGCTGTAGCCATTGATAATCTGCCCTTGTTCTGGGTAGGATAGTAGACAGCAAACAAACAAAGTGAAGTGGCTATTCAGCAGTCCAATGGTTGATCTTGATTTAAGCATTAGGAAAAGTTATATAGGGCCTAAAGGCTAACTGTTGGGCTTAGAGCTAGCTGTTGTGTCAATATTGAGAAACAGGCTTCCATCTTCATTCAATTATTATGCAAGATCCAATGTAACACAAGAAATTGTGATGTTTGCTCTGCTGTGTGTTAAGTGTCAGACAGCGGGTCAACTAAAAAGAATGACACTGCAAAAATTATAGTTGTGCAAACGTTTAGGGTAACAGGGTTAGGCAACATGTTTTTCACGAGTCATATTAAATTTTAGTGGTGCCGTTCTTTTCAGTTGATCTACATGTACTACAGCAATTATCTATGGCTACAAGAGTTTAATCTGCACCTCTTCCATTTCAGATGAACTACTTTACCAAAAGCTGGCTGCTACATGTACGTAGAGCAGTTGATGTAATTAGAAACAAAACTAGTTCGTCACTAAGACAGCACAACGACCCCCTCAAACCACAATCAGCTGTTGATCAGCTGTGCCTACGCACATTGCACTGCGCGCGTACGCGACTCCGCCCATTACAAAATGCGCCTATTGGTCAGTTTTTGCCGCGAAGTACCGAATGTTACCGCCAAATCTCACCAATACAACGTTCGTAGAAATTTCGTACGGTTGAAAATAGATAAATACACCCTACGAGCTCAGTCGGGCCGCTCGTGTGTGCACGCTGGAGTTTCAGAAGTGGTTGGGTCTGTCTGCGTTTGCAAGCAGAAAGAGAAAATACACCGCTCTCAACGTAAGCAGCGACCCTTCTGTACCCAGCTGATGTACTCGTGCAATACTTTGCTTCTGTAAGCCCGTTGCTGTAGTCTGCGTAGAGAATGAGCGCCCTTGTTTGCACGGAGCTTTCATCCATTCCCGCAATCTCTTCTCGCTTACACGATGATCAAAGACGCCTCCATATTCTGCTGGAACAAGAGGATCGCTTCATGCCGAACATCAGCTGCCATCGGATGCAGAAAGTGGTGGATGAAGATCAACGAACAAGAATGCTGGAGGTTATTTACGAGGTCAGTCGTGTTTGCAGAAGGCAGTAATGGAGGTCTAGTTTGCTTCTGCAGTTTAGACAAGGGAGGAGGGTGTTTTCATAGGTATAGGGGTATAGATCTTGGTGTTTACGATTTATGGGCGTAACGGTTATTTTGCAGTGCTCTAATGGCATTTCTTCTATCCTTACTTAGGCTGTGTGCCACAGCAATCCCAGAGGAAGCGACGTCTACCATCTTGCTGTGAACTTGCTGGATCGCTACTTATCGTACGAGAGAATCGAGTCCGAGAAGGTCTTCCATGCAATTGCTGGTGCCTGTGCAATGATCAGCATGAAGATCAGACGAGCAAGAAAGGAATGCCTAAACTACGAGCAACTTAGATATTACTTCCATAACCTATCCGAGAGAAACATTAGGGTAAGTGGACTATGATCATGAATAAATTATATTTTATTGATTAGCGGTATATTGTTTTCTTTCCTGGGTGCCCTATTTGCGTAAGTACCAGGATTTTGGTTTGCTGGATTGAAACTGTTATCGCTTGTATTATACACAGTGATATTGCTGGAATAATAATTTCATCAGGTGGTGTTCCCAGAGGAACAACTGGTTGTTTCAGTGTACATAGGATGACTGTGGTGGATAGTGCAATTGTATGGCTATGCCCTGGGGTATAGCATTTCCACTCAATGTCCTTGACTCTTGAGACTGGCCATAGCAGCTCTTGCCGTTCTACACTATAACATTTCTACTTCTGCAAAGAAGGAAGCTAAAAGGATTTCTTTGATACAATACCTTATAACCTAGAATTGAATTTAGTAATTCCCCTCTGAGTGTGTAAAGTGCCCTCTTCTGCACATCTCAGGGCTTGAGAATTTAATTTCCTGTTTTGTCATCATTCAAGCAAAGCTGTGGACATGCATTTCTGGGCACAATGTGTACCCCTCATTCTTGGGGTCTGCTGGCAAAACAATGGCAGTTGGTACTTGTTTAGGGTCAACAATAATTTTTCATCACATTGTCACTTCCTTGGCTGGATGTGCTGCTGTAATGTTATTAAACAGGTAGCCTGATTCTGATGTACTTTCACGGATGTATAATACTTATTCGCTGATGCTGTACGTTGTCAGTCAGTGTCTGTGCACTGATAGTGCATTACATGCATAGTTGATGTGCTCATGCTAGAATATTGGAAAAGGTCTGGGTTAATTCTAGAGCAAGTAGCGGCACTATGGCTAGAAGACATATTGTCAAGTATATGTAACAGAGTTGCTTTAACCAAATCTACCTGTTACAGTTTCACCCCCTGGTAGATGCTACATGTACTAGTGTGTCTCATAGCAACCTGGATGTCACTATTCAGTCATAAATTCATTGGTGACCTGAAGGAACGTGTGTACTGTTATGCTTGTGAGTGTGCGTGATTTCCCATTGTACAAGGCCTGTTTTGCCTGGAGCGGTCTCTTGGGGACATTCCACCCTCTGCTAAGGGCTATCAGTTCATTGGGAGCAGAGCATGAATCCAAGTGGCTTACACAATGTAGATCAGATAGGATGAGTGTATGAATTCTCAAGGCTGAATTCACTGTTTGACTGCTCACCACCCCATTTTTCCAAAAGCCAGACAGGATATGTGATACTGCCCTCTGGACTTGAAGCTGTAGGTGGGAGATACCAGTCCCATAGTGATTGAACTGCTGTGTAAACCACTATAGGGACTCTGGCATCCTGGCTGTCTAGGTGTGCTTCCTTATGCAGCACACCAGCTAGGGTGGAGTGCTTATTTGTGTGTGTGTGGAAAATGGGTTCACAGACTGTGGGATCCATTTAGGATTTCAGCTAAGTAAGCCTGCAATATGCCCCTGTCTGTTTTTGTGCACTGTAATAGCATGTGTTACACACTGCTGGATTGTTGTGCAGTATTTCTTGGTTCCAAAAATAATGTATAGCAAGGACAGCCAGAAATGTGACAGTGAGTCACCTTGATATCTGATGATTGTTTGAAAAATAGTCTGGCAAAGACTGCTTAAACACATACCCTCCCTCAGGCTTACCCCCCACAATTAATGTCCTGTGGTCACCCTAGTGATTAATTATTGTCATCAAATCAGGGTAGTGTACCAGATGGGGTAGTCTCCTCCTCTGTGCTTAGCTTGAGGCCAGAGGAGGGTCTAGCTGGATAGACTACAGACGGGGCACCCCAGGTTCAGCTGTTATGACAGGTGTTTGACAGGGTGACAAGATTATATTGACAAGTTGATGTTTATTAGCTACTTGGCCTATGGGGATATATGCTGGTCCTGTTTCAGTTGTAAAATTACATTCTTGCCTCAATCTATTGTGTAGGTGATTGATTACTATGTAGTTGTGATCACTGCCTTCCTTCTTCCTGTGCTGGGTTGGCTATTTGATGTTGGGGACTTTTTCAGAAGTCATTAACATGTACATCTAGTGCAAACACCACACAATGCATCCTCCAACCTGTTTCATACTTCTTAATATTTATTCCTGCAGACTAAAGAGAAGCAGATTGCTTCAGAGTTAAAGTGGAATCTTAATGCTGTCACTGCAGCGGATTTTATTGAAGAACTTTCTGCAAGATTAGCACAGTACATGCCACAGGGTACCTTGGACAAAGTAATCGACCACTCACACACACTGGCCAACGTCTGCTTATTATGTACGTTGAAACATTTACTTAAAGTTACTTTGTACTTTCCCATACTATTCTTTCCTAGGCTGTTTCCTCCATACCGTTCTTCAGTGTTTACAGTTGTCCTTTAGATAACAATTGTCTCCCACCTTATGTTTCTATTTGCGATTACCGTGACATCATGGCAGTCAATCTTCTCCCTGTAGACCATACCTTTATGACGGTTCCTCCGTCATTGCTGGCCTGTGCGTGTCTGTGCGATGCTGTTGCCCACCTGGCTTCTGAGCAGCACTCAAAATGCATGGAAACACTAGCACAACTAGCTGGTCTAGAACAGGTACGTATTGTCTTTGTATGTTGGATCTCTTTGTGCATGTAGATTTATTGTAGGACTGCTAATTATGTATCTCACACACACACCTTCATGTCCTCACGAAAGACATTTCTTAAAGCTTTCAGGCCACTATCATTTGGGCCCAGGGCTCTTGGGTATACTCTATTGATGTAACCACAACTTGGGCATGCATTACAGAAACTCTGAATTGTATAATTATGATCTCATGGTATTGGTTACAAGGCCATTTCTAAAGGGATAATTATCTCTTCTGGGTGGACCTCTGTCTATGTATACATGTAGGATACACACCCCCTTGTTACAAAACCTCCAAGGTTTATCTCTTCTGGGTGAACCTCAGTTCTATGGAGGGATACACACCCCTTGTTACAAAACCTCCAAAGATTATCTCTTCTGGGTGGACCTCTGTTCTATGGAGGGATACACACCCCTTGTTACAAAACCTCCAAAAATTATCTCTTCTGGGTGGACCTCTGTTCTGGATACACACCCCTTGTTACAAAACCTCCAAAGATTATCTCTTCTGGGTGGACCTCTGTTCTATGGAGGGATACACACCCCTTTGTTACAAAACCTCCAAGGATTATCTCTTCTTAGTGCAACACATATCTGTATGTGTTAATTTGACTATAATTCACATTCGTTAATACCTCTTTTTTTTCTTTGTTACAGGATGTATTATTACAGCAACAAAAGAACGTCAGTGATATCTATCAGCGCAAACTCCAATCATGGTCATTAGCAGATACTCCAACTGAAATAGAGGACATAGAAAATTGTGAATATACGAAGAGTTTTACATTCAGTGAGGAAGATCTTTTACGAAGCTCTTCTTAGTTATTATGATCAGTCATATTCTATTTTGCAGGCTTTCTGCCACTGTTTTTATCTTTTTACCATCCTATCCTCCCTTCTACATTATGTTACATCAAACCATTGATGTTTTATTTTTTGTGTATGGTATAGACATGTATGTGCATGTACTTATTGTCACACATCACACTTTATGGAGAAAATAGGTTTCGGTTTCTGTTGGTATTTCATTTCTTTGTAGTGATGTTTTCTAGTGTATGTATTTGCCTTTGAGCAATGAATGTCGTGAACACCTGGTCATTTTCATTGCAAGTGAATGGTAAAACGGAATCATTAGTTTAATTAGCCCAGAAAAAAATGGGCGGCCAACCCAATTAGGTATTTCATTTAGCCCATCCCACCTTGGATGCTTCTCAGCCCTTAATTAATATTATTATGGTCCATATAAGAATGGTGCTGCAGTTCTGTCATTTTGATGAGCAATCGCTTGTAGGAAGGTCTGGCCCAGGGGCACGTTTACCTAGAAATTAAACGTGGTGTGCTTTTGGAAATTTTGATATTTTAATACTCTCTTGTACATGTAGTTCAGTCACTTTATACTGAGTCACATTCTGAAACTCTATTGAATTTGAATTGAATTGAAGGAACAGGAAAGAATGATGGCCTGTGTAGTCAATGACAACAAAACAATAGTTGTTCAAGTAAAATGCTTTATTAAACTTAGTTATTAATTGATAACATTATCTCTTTCCCATAAGGAAGAATTATTGCTATTGAGTGGGGACTGGGTGTGCTGAAATTTTATACAAACTGAAAAAAGTTAAAAGGCTTTTGACATTAAATTTTGATAAGCACTCATACATATACAATGTGACAGTTGTTCACTTTGCCATTTGCACAATTGACAGCTGCAAGGCTCACCCCACATGCCAGTGCATGAAGGTACGTCCTAAAGGCATGCATGGTGACCTCCATGAAGGAGGCAGAAGGCTGTGTCTTCAGAATCACAACTAAAGTTTTTCTCACCAGCATGTAGCACCACAAGTTTTGTGAAGTACATAATAGTACCAAGTCTAGTTGAGGACGGAATACAAACTATCCAGTCCATACTAATGTTGCAGTGACTGTTTTGAGGGGGAGTTTTCTACTTCAAATCTTTGAACTTTGCATGCCATCAAGCAACAATACGTAACTCATCCCCATTGTGTTGGTCATAGTCAACTTGTTGATTTACATTCTGTTGGTAAGGTAAATCTAAAATGAAATCAGCAAAGCAATTTTAGGTACAGTTACTGAGTCAGAATTTGAACTAGTATGCTGCTAGTTAACAATAATTATACGTAACAAAGCCTTACTTCTAGTAGGCTTGAAGTCCATGGGAGTCTGAACTATCCAATGTCATGCTTATTTACATACAGATGTACATACAATATGCTGCATACAGACAACAGACAAATACATAGACTGACAATGTAGTAGTGCCGTTTTAGTATGGCCTCACATAATTAGGTTTAGTTTTAGTATAAAGGCTAAGAAAGAACGAACAATTAGTTTCAACTATATGAAAAAAGGGTTACTTTGACATGTAGGTGCCAATAAATAAGTTTGGTGAAAAATTATTAGTAGTTTATTCCTAGCCTCATTCCCAGGCCATTGAAGTTTTAGTCTTAGTTAGTTAACTAAGTCTGTTTTGCTCTCCTAATTCCAGGTAACTAAAATGTGGAAAACAGTATAATGTTCGTTGAATGAGTCAAAATGTTAAATAGTTTCTGCAGTATCAGGGTAAAGTCCATCTGTGCACCATGTACACCACACACTCTTCAAATAATGTAAATGTACCATCTGATTTGGCTAATTTGTATTGCAGCATATGTCTATATTACCTGCCCGGCCAGACACACTTGTTTTAGGGGGAGGGAGCAGAAGTTGCTCTCCTTGTAGCCTATGTTGTGTTGTACATGTTCAGTGGTTACTGCATAAGGTGTATGTAAACTATATCAGTGAATAGTGATTACCGAAAACACGTTACAGGGATTTGTCCATTGTCTTTACCTTTACTGAGGTTCAGGTGCAAGGCTTAGGGCCCACCCCTTCCATGCAGAGGCCACTGGTTTACATGACATAGGGTATCACAAAATATGGATTAGGTCATTGATTTACCTGTCACCACCGAAGATAGTATAAAAGAATAGCACAGGCGACTTTGTTCACTCCCACTTTACAGTTAATGAAAGTGGGTGGGGCTGCCATACAAGCCCTGCTCACCACTCTGCCATGCTTCTGGGCCAGGATTTTCTCCCAGTCAAAGCAAATCATAACTCTAAACTGATGAGGTACAGTCTTTCCATTGATGCCGTGAGAGGGTTTACAGTTTAATATGCATACAGCAGACAAACATAGAGAATTTAATAATAATCAATTTCCAAATAATATATGCAGAAACATTTCAGTCCACACAGCGTATAAAGAAAAATTGGAGGTTATCACCAAACTCAACACTACTTAAAAATCACGACACACAAGCTACACTAGAGTTCCCTGGCAGCCACTATTAGAGCAGTCGGGGAATGGAAACGTGTTGGGAATGATGTTTATTTGTGTTGTAAATTCAAACACTGAGCCTTGAGGACCAGGAAACGTTGCCTGTATGAAGAAGCAGTGTATTTAACACTAACGTAGTTTCTATTTGGCGTGTGGTTTTAAAAACTTCACAAGAATTTTTGAACTATTATAGCACACTTCAAAAGCCATGACAAGCCACTCAGAAGTCGTACATACCTGAATAAAGAAGCCCCTCCATCCTTGCTCTGGTGCTGACATTTTGGCTACGTATTCACCAGTTGGCTGCAGTAAATAAAAATATTATTATTAGTCATCGCGGTCACTGCTGTTGTAAAATAGTTGTTGCACAAATCACGCTTGGCCGGCTGGTATATGCACTAATCTCTTGTATTCCTATTACTAGATTTCCGCAATATCTTAGCAACCAAATTGTTGACCTGTATATGTAGGGAAAGAAAGTCTGCTTGGAGCAATGTGAAGAGGGGTGTACCTCAGGGGTTGATTCTGGGTCCACTCCTATTCATTTTGTATGCAAATGATCTGTTAAGCAGCAGTATACAGATGACACTACCCTGTCATATGTATGTGAGCGGTGATGCTGGTGACCTGGAGAGTGGTCTGACTGAGGGCATTGAGAGTGTGGCCAGGTGGGTTGGTGCTAACAAGCTCAGACTAAATGTAAAACAGACCTAGATGCTATTGAGTGGGGGTTAGGAGAGAAAAGGAGTTGGAGCAGGTGGGAGTGGGGGTTGATGACCAGGAGATTGAGAGGAGTAGGAAGGTGAAGTGTTTGGTGTTGTGATAGATGAAGATCTGAAATGGCAGGAGCGGGTATGGAGAAAGTGTTTTGCTGGTTTGGCCAAACTAAGCAGAATTTGTGTGATGCGATCGTACTTCCATGTCTTGTCTATTGCTCAACAGCATGGCACAATAGATTATAGTTCAGTTAAAAAATAAGGTAGAAAGAATACAAAACTATGGGATGACTCTCTCAGCCAGCCAAAGTACCAAGTGAGGAATTGAGACAGGTTTTGGGGTGGATCACACTAGCTGTTCTTACCAGCAGCTAAATCAGAGATAATTCAGTGGTTTTACGTTTCCGAGAGTTTCAGGAAAGGAACAACTTATCAAATGAGTTGAGAACAGCTAGTTCTGGAGCCAGTTTCAAGAAAGCCATGAAGAGATAATTATTATCTCCATTTTTCACAGTAACTGTTTGTTATTTTTTATTTTTCTACCTACATTTAGCTACATTTCAATTTTGTGTGTGTCAGTATGCTGTACAGGACTCTCAGGGAGACCAGCCTCTGGCTGATGAGACATTCCGTCTAAATATCCTATTTTTTCCCCACATTACATCACATATCATTCGACGAGAGCAGTAGGATATACAGACGCATATCCTACAGTTCTGTACTTCCTTAGTGACATTGGTAACATAACCTCAAACTACATATATACATGCACTTAACGATAGTTACGCATATGGACAGCAGTGGCATAAGTCAGATAGACGACGCCACAGCGGAGAATGTGTGCCCCAAATATGGAATGTCATGACATCTGGGTTATGCCTACTCAAAAACAAACTGATTACAAGCTACTTAGGAGCTAAAACGTACTCAAGCACAGTGTTGTCAGTGAATTCAAACACATGTACTCATAAACTCAGGTAGTACGGATGGCAGTTAATTGCCACTTTCGCCTCATTGGTTGGAACCAATACTACCAGCTTTGCACTTAACTGCCTAATACACTAACATAATTAATGTTATATTCAGTGCATAAGTTTACCTGTGGCTCTAAGTCTTCAGCAAACCAGAAGACAGGTTGCGGAGTAGGCTTGGATGGGTCTGGTATTCCAATGAGCAGACGAAAGTCTCTCCTGAGTAGGTAGAAAAGTCAGTCATCCTTCTACACTACCATTTCTTATTTCTTGTGGATGCATTGAAATGTCTAGAGTGTGATCATATCAAGGATCCAAATGCTGGGTCACAACATTTTTCACTCATAATTGCATGACAATAATCATGGTTTCATATTGGCAGGAAGTGGAGATTATTTGAGATCGTGAATGGATGCATGACAAAACAGACAGCATGCCAACCACATGCTTGCTCCCCCAGAAAATCAATGAATATACCTTCTCTGAGATTGATTCTGGTGCATTTTGGCGGCTAGCTGACTACCAACACTTGTGTACAAATTCACAGCAAATTAGACGAAATATGATTAAGTTTAAAGAGCAGAGCGACTGATCATTGTATGAAACCCTGATACTGGTAATATATACTGCAGAAGTAATCAATAGAACAGTGCATACTATACCCTACCGTTTATTGGTAAGTGTAGTGGCGTGGTAAACAACCACAGTAGAGGGTTTTTTGTCAGCTGTCATTGTGATGTACCCACCATCTACTGTCTGCATAAGAGAACAAAAAACACCTCAGTTTAATCTACTGCCAGTCAAAAGGGTGCAGTACATGTACGTATATAGCCACTAAAACCACTAGTAGCACCTGCCAGCAGGACACAGCCAATTCCAACTGTAATTACTCTCTCATTAGGCTACTTCGTCCATCTCCTAAACACGAAGTACATGCTACACCCTTAATCAGTCTGCCGGGGTAATTAAAGACACAGAACTGAAAACTAAGTGGTCACATTGCAAACTCAGCAGATAAAACAGCTATCAATACAAACCTGGTTTAGTGTCCACTTCATTACAGGTCTTGGAAAATTCTACATTAAGAGTAAGTAGTACATGTGCTTGAAATGACGAGCATAATTTTAATGACATGTGCAATGCAGTACATACGTATGTACATACGTTGTAAGTAAATCCGTTTGAAAGTTATAAAGATGTTTGATTGCTGCTACATTGTACGTAATGTTGACTATCGACATAATGTCCTCTAGTTACAAGTTATTTGTGGTTGACATAAAGATAAATACTGGCGAGAATTTCCCAAATTGGATGGTGCCACCCATTTGTACAGCTCTAATAAACAACCTTGGTACAGTAACTCTGAATTTTGAAGCTTAGTCAGAGTGGTGGGTTATTATTCCATGACTGCAATAGTTTTCTTTCATGCACTCCCCAACTCATGACAGAGTACTGCCAAAGTAACAAGCTCACCTATTTCCATACTGTAAGGCAGCATAACAGCTAGCCCACCAATATACTGAAGCTAACACACGACCATAGCATGTGATTACATAATACTCCCATACGACTACAATTGGATGTATTATAGTACAAATTAGATTCATCGTATTATTATCTCTGGTCCAGGAGAAATATTGTATATGCAGCAATTCATGTCTCACTTATCACTACTAAGTATGTACACTTGTCCTCTGGATTCGTGAAACTGTATTGTACGTACTTGCCACAATTACTATTAGTGTGAAATAAAGTTACCTGTTGCCACTGCTAACAGAAGACTCACTTGGAGTATTGAAAGATAGAATGCTCGGATGCTCAGCTCAAGACTAGTAAAGTGTCCGACACAGGAATGCTCTGCATTAGCCAACACCCTATACGAAGAAAAGCTTTAAGTTACATGTAATACTTCAAAAATTGTTATAATACACACTTGTGCAGGCTTCCAAACTACATGTAGCTATATTGTAGATGATATTTGAACAGCTTACAGCCATTCTTGGTAAGTCTGACAGATTTATAAATGAAACAAGGAGGCCAACCTGGAAAAGTTTCGGGCATAATACGCCTACAGACTCGTGCTGTTTTTTTTTATTATTCTTTCTAAGGAGCTGCTCCCTATAAGTTATGTAACCAGAATGACTGTTTAGGAGACATAGTAACACAGAGTTACATGTATTAGCACTCCTTGACAGAAAGTTAAACGTGTCACTTTGTCTGCTATATGACATACAGTGGAACCCCTCTATTGTGGACACCTTGGAGACCTGGTGAAGTGTCCTGTATAGAGAGGTGTCCTTATTTCAAGGGGCATTTTTACATTTAGAAAGCATATTTGGGACACAGCAAAGTGTCCTTAATATAGAGGTGTCCTTATTTCAGGGGTGTCCTCTAGGAAGGGTTCCACTGTAAATACTTCCAGAGCAGGTAAATCATAACCTTGTGTATATTTCCCCCTTCATGTCATCCCAGTAGTAATAGGAGTCATCAGGCAGGAAGAACTCATCACCACTGGTGGAGATTACAAGCTTGGGCATAGTCAGCCGCTCCTTGTAGGCTACGTAATTAAAGAAGACAGGTGTTTACATAGTGTAGATCCACATATTATCATTGCAGAAAAGTCTACGTACTTGATTTAGAAGTGCTACATGTAAGTGTAGATGGTGGCTAGTACAACAGCTATGTATTTCATACTAGACTGTAATACAAATCTTAAGAACAGGCTGACATATAATTTTTCTAAAACAGATTGTGGGGAAATTTTATGACAACAATTACTTTCAGAAAGCCCTCAATCACATAGATCAAAGTTTGTGTACACTGTACTCCTGCAATTACTGAAATAGCTATGCAATTACATTTTGAATGTGTCTAGTCTACAGGTAGAGAGTGTGCAGAAGTTAATTCGTATATGAATTGTATCATATGCAAATATACATGTACCTCCTAACTACAACATACCAAAAGGATCCACAATACTTGTTAACTGTGCAGTTTGTGGATCATCCAAATCCCCTGTAACATTTAGCTCATAGTAGTCTTTGAAAGCAAATGTCCAGCCTCCCAGAGAGCGAAAATGGTGGTGGGCATTCTACAGAACAGCATAGATCAATCGTTACAACTTCCAGGAAACCTACATGTACTGGGAGTGCCATATGTCGGGCTGTCAATATACTTTCACAGCTATATACATGTAGGATTTTAAACGTTGATATTACTGCTATGCATACACTAAGAGTATTTTAGCTGGTATGTATATCAACAGCCTGCATGACAAAGAAAGTGTATCTATGGTTGTATCATAGGACAGGTTTTGATTACATAGTAAAACATTGCGGTTTCAGGCGCTGAAAGCAAATCGCATACTTAATTATTATTGCGTAATGCCATATATATGTTTGGGTGCTCAAAGCAGTTTGAAATCACATTCTCGCGATCAAAACCCAGCCTACGGAGATAGATCTATGTGCATGTGGTCAAGTCTGCATGTAAGTTTCCAACCTAAGGTATCCTCACTCTGACTGATCACTGAATAGAAAATATGGACAGTTAAGTTGAAAAGAGAATGGATGGACAGACATGCATTTTGGACTTGAAGCTAGAGGACAATCTAGCTGGTAGACAAATTCAGGCACACATCCACTTGTCAAGAGAGTACTAACCTTCACAAAGTTGAGCTCGTCCATAACAATGGGGACAATTCCAATAACCCTCTTGTCTACAGCACCAGTGGTCCATGTTGTCCAGCCACGCTAGGATCAGAAGAAAAAGGCAGGCTGAAATAATTATAACCTCAATGCTATGGCTGGTTAGCTATCACTCTCATGTAATTGGAATGCTAGCTACATATCTTACATACACACACATGGTCAATTTTTAACAGCCAAGAACAAAGCACCTGGGATATAAACAGTTATAGGGAGCAATGAACAGTGAGACAATGAACAGTGAGACAAAATGCACAAAAATTAAGGTGAAATAAATTCAAGGTAAGGCAAAGTAAATAACAAGAAAAAAAGGCATAAATACAAGGGCACAATCATGACTAAAAGTTAAGTGGGATAAAATAAAAATATAAAAATATCATAGCTACTGTGTGATATTACAGCAAAATTCTACATAACTCTCTAGGTGCACCTGTAAAACCACATAACTTGCCATGAAATTTAAAGCACAAGGCCACTAAACGTAACTTGCATATAATGTACTACTGTTACAGGTTGACTAGAGGAAATAATAAATTGCTGAGTGAGTGCTATTTGTGTAGCTGGGCAAAACACTAATACTTACATGTACATTTACAAAGAAAGCTTATCATCTCTTGAAGAGTTTACAATGTACAACTCATTAGGCAGTCTGGTAACTCTGGTTCTAAAACAGTGTGTGGGTAGCGTGTCTGCAATAGCTCATTTAGATATTTAGAGGCATTATTGCTCCCACAGATGTGTTTTGTTTGGAAGCTGGAATGATCTCCTGAACACAACGAGTTACGATTTTACTATCAAATACCCTAGTGGTCAGCAAATCCAACTGAAGTTGATTACTTAGCACATGTAAAAATGACCATTCATTGTATTGCACATAACTGATGCTAACTGTGGCAAAGGGCACTACAGTCTGGACTTAAGGGGTATATAATTATACGCCAACCTTGGATGCTCCAGCAACGACGAACTTGGTAATGTTGGCTTGAGGATTCTTTTTCGCAGCGAAATCTGACATTGTATCCAATGCACGAACAGCAGCCTTTAAAACAAAAATAGTCCACAGAATTAGCAGATATGTACACAAAATATTGTACGTATATATAGTGTGCGTCTTCTAACAAAGTGCATTAGATTAAGTTTTGAGGTTTTAACTGCACCTTTGTCATTGGAAGCCTGAGCAGATAGTCTGGCTGATCAGTATGTGACTGAAAGTGGTACCATGTAAATGCGATGATGGCATCTTCAGAGCGGCTTTTCTGTTGAGGATCTTCCTAGAGTGATTTCATAAGTAGATGTACTATGTGTTATTGCCGCTTTCAAGGGAGTTATTGTTTTAATCATGTCACCAGTGGGGGGAATGATTCTTCTAACAGCCCCTCTCGGCCCCTTTCACTTGGTAAAACTAACAATGATGAAGGTAGCTTTTTACCTAACCTTCAATAAGCACATGTGCATATACATGTAGCATGCACGCAGCTTTTTATCTAAGCACATGTGCATATACATGTAGCATGCACGCAGCGTTTTATCTAAGCACATGTGCATATACATGTAGCATGAATGCAGTTGCCACTCTACCAGCTGTGGGCTCAAGCAAGTCTCTCTAGTAGGCTCATATGAATAAGAGCTAAGGAGTGAAGTACCTGGCAGTAAGCTAGAACAAGTAACTTTGTAATTGTATAGTAGAACCTCTCTATAGGGGTGACAATGTATGTGGCAGCTACTTCCCGATAAAAGGTACCTTGTGGGCCCCAACGTACGTATAGCCTCTATAATACAGACATACAGGAACCCCATCAATCAGGACTCCCGTGCATGTGTAAGTACATGTGCTATGCTACCCCCCTCAACCTGCCCACACAGCCTTGTACTCATGTAGGTGCATTATTGTCAGACAATGTACATGGGTATGAGGCTAATAAACACAAACACAGTGAAATAAAGCATACAGCTGCTGCAGTAGCCTTACTGCGAAGATGATGGGCTCATTAGGAATTTGGAAAAGAGTAGCTGTAACCCTGAGGTGGAGTGACAGATGAATTTCAATGTAACAGAAGAAAAAGTTTACTGGTAAGGGAAATGGGGGAACACACAATATGGAAAACTGAAGCTTTCCCAACTCCATTGATGACAAAGTAGCTTTGGATGCACACAAAGAAAACTACTACATTTAGTAGCCAAACTTTAAGGCCAAGTTTCATCTGAATAACAGTGTTTTCCTAACACCCCACTGCAAAAGGCACAGTCAATAACTAGTGCTATGGAGAAAACATTACTTATGGTTGATAAATGGATGCATGTACATGCCTTATCTGCAGGAAATAGGGTAGTTCCATGGTCAGAAGACTAGAAATATTCGGTGTTCCAAACTACCATCATTTCCCTTGTAATAATACCATGACACAGAAAACCCTATGAGAGTGTGGCTTACGTCCCAGTCGCAAACGCCATCACAGTAGTAAGGAGGCAGTCTGAACTTGTAATATCAGGAACACTGCAGTAAAGATAAAAGGGCAATCCAGCCTCAAACCTAGGCATAGATAACGCCATCACTAAAAAAATGTTGGTTTGAGGTCCTCCGCCTACCCAATTTTTTGATGGCTTGCAAATAAATTTTAACCATCAGCACATGCGCACACATTAAAATATATATAAGTTAATTATCAAACAGTTGGTCACATGCATGACCGCACTGCTTGTTTTGTGCAGGTACAGTGCAGTAGACTGAGTACGTAGCGTAGGCTTTTTGTCATTTTGCAACACTTTTGTGCCACTTTCTGCTTTTAATATTATGGTTAAATTAAATTTTTTCCTATCTACCTATACCTTCAATTCTAATCTTCCTCGGACCTCAAACCAAAAATTTTTTTAGTGATGGCCTAACATAGCTCTTCTATGCTAGAAACACTTTTAGCTAGTTGCTGGTTTTAGTGATCTGTCTTACCCATCGTGGTTGCTCCCTCCAGTGATGTACAAGAATGCTGTGTCTGGAAACTGCAATTTGTCAGGGATGTTGATCACCATGTAGTGCCACCAGACAGACTGGCTCACTTTTGCAGCTAGAATCAATAATAGTAACACATTGTTAATGGCTTACTTACTCAAAGTACTACCGGTAGCCCTTTACTACATACATGATAGCCACGTTTGGGAAGTCATATTAATGAAGTATGATGTGTAGCCATCTCCTTTGAAAGGGTTGCCCAGATCTTCGTACTGGTACGTTGCATCAGGTTTATTCACGTAGTCGTCCAGTGGAGTAGCTGTAGTTAGAGCAACTACAACTGCCGCTGTCGCTAGTAGACACCAGTAAGACATTGTACCACTCAAACCCTGAAACAGTCCTTGGAGTCAGTTGTCACATGACGGCTCGAGCAGAGCCCCACCTTTCATTTGAGAGCCCCGCCCATTTACATTCGAGAGTCGACACCAATAGTCAATGGATATGCAATAGAAAAACTACAATTGCTTGAATAGTACAGCTTGTAAAAAAAAAACAACAACTAAAAAACCGACCACTTCCTTGCTTCGAAGCAGCTATTAAATCTCTCAGCCTATTAAAACTCGCAGTTTCCAGATAGCTACAGCTATTAAAATACTGCTGACCGTTTTCCAGCCCTTCCCCCTGTATGATTATCAACTCGTAAAGTGAGACGGCCTCCCTAGTGCCAGTGCTGAAAGCTGGGCGGAGGCCTGGGAACGAGGCTATAGTCAGATTGGATATCCTCTTAAAAAATAACCTCCATGCAGCTTGCTCTGAGAAACATGGCTTGAATCATGACAAAAGAATTTTACTGTACATGTACTACCCAAGAAATGGACTGCCAAAATAAAATAGTGCTTAAATTATTCAGAGTCACAATGTGGCAAACAGCAGACACTGCATGCTTGCTTGACTCGGAGTCCATAGTACATGACGGCTTCGAAATTCCTGCAGTGGGATTCTGATGAGTTCCTCTAGTCTGCCAGTGGCTGTCTAGGAGTGCATGTCTGGAAAGTGATGCCCATTTACAGTGGGGCATGTGCAACCTTTAATACACTCCATGTTCTCAGCTCGTGGATGTGATAGTTCAGATTTGTGCGTAATGGGCTCACCCCTCATGTGAACCTTACGGTCATGAAGAATTTCCATAGCTATCTGCCTATAGGTCAGCAAAATGTCAGCTATCTGTCACCTAGCTACATATGTAAAAAAAAAGAAGACTGTTACTATGGTAACCACTCTACATGCTACATACACGTATACCGAGTACACTGGTATGTTACAGCATACTGCTACATATGCACAGTTGTCATTCCAACAATCTCACTATTGTCTCCAGTTGCTGTTTACATTGCAATGGCTTCCATCCTTGGAGACATCAAGTACTACCAACCAGCTCCCAGGTCCTGGCACTGTGCTGCTCCCATTGGTGATAGGCTCTACATGTGGTGGGGTGGCCAAACTAAAGACTTTTATGTAAGCAGCAGGAGAAAACTGGCATCTGCTATACGACCCCTACCTTGAGGCATGGCAGTAGGAAGCTACCACTGGAGTGCCACCACCTGTGTTCTATGGTGGAGATGAGTGCACGAGTCACTTCTGTCATATGGAGGAAATGATGGCAAGTCTCGTCTTGGGACTCTTCATCAGCTCAACACTGTTACACTCAACTGGGAGGAGCTTCATCAAAGTACGCCTCAGGGTCCCATGACTAAATCAGGTTGTGGACTAGCCTCGTTTCAGGGGGGGAAAGATCGGACTATTTGGTGGATACGGCATCCCCACTGGCCCCACCCAGCCTGGATCAACATTCACCAGGAGCACTGCATTCTCAGATGGGAGTGGGTGGACTAACAGGTTCCACCTCTTTGACCTCTAGGAAGGTAATTTAGTATGTCATGCAGCACACATGCAGCCATTTCTGTATGTATGCAAGTACGCAGTTCACTGTATACAGTGCAGTAATATAGCATTTAGAATCTTACAATCCCATCACTGTCTCCCAATGTTCTTGGTGGCTACCAACTTTTTGATATTATAAACCTGTAGTTATGAGCATACAAACATGAGGTGTGTAATATACATTGTGTAGCTAATTAAGTACACAGCCTCCACTTTCCCACAATAAGTTTGAACAGCTGAGTATATCATGTGTGTTTATTAGTTTGAGCCTTCAACTATCACCACAGAGATAGGGTTAAAATTCAAAAGTTGAAACAAAATAATCATAGAACGGTGGGGTGTGCCTGCCATGTAGTCTGCATCATTTTCTGGGAGAGATTTCCCAGGGTTTCCTTTGTTGCAGAAAAATACTGATGTACCATATGGAAATTTTAAACTGCTACAATTATATTTATTACATATACTATGTACACAAAATACGTTCCTAATACCATACCCTCAGCCAATACTTTGAGTGTGCTAAAGACAGATTGTTTGAGTGAGTGCAGCATTGTGTATGGTCACCTACTGCAGGTGTGTGGTCCACTACTGGGAGTCGGCCTCCTCCGTGTTCTGACTTGACATTCACAGCCATGGACTCCCACAGAGGTGCTCTATTTGGAGGAAACAACCCTGAACATGGCAAGATGAATGGTGTCTACATCATCAATGTACCAACAATGGTATGCTTATGTGTGTGTGGACACATGTATGTTTATTGTACATTGCACAGTTATGATTGTGGTTGGCACGATACTGGTGTGTAGAAGTACTCAAGTATTAGGACAGTATACATTCATGCTTATATTGTGAGCTGGATAGATCTAATGTATGCATAGCTAAATATAAATATAGTAATGTACCGATAGAGTAAGATTTGTACTGTATGACTCTACCAATGTGAGTTTCCATAAAAAATTAAAGTCGAGCTAGAGAAGCCACAGGAAGTTCAGTGTATGTTGTGTATGTCTTGTAATAATGTAGTGCCCACAACAATTTAGTGCATGTCACCTTGTTGATTGCTCTCCTCCTCTCAGTACTGGACCAAACTGGATAAGTCTGGAGGAGGGCCCTGGCCGGCAGTAAGATCATTGCATGCTGCCTGTTGCCTCAACTACGGGGAGGAGCACCCCCAGCAGCTGGTCAGTGGGGGACGGGATAAGGATGGCAACACTCTCAGTGACCTCTGGGTCCTAGATGTTGAGACAGGGACCTGGAAGGAGGTGAGTGTTCTTACGACAGCAATAGCAATGTAATTCAGGTGAACCTGAGTGAGCGCCACATCAGGGTATGGCACATTGGTGTGGTGATAGTCGGCTCACATGAGACGTTGTGACATGTTTGGCCTCTGTGGGTCCTAAGATCAAAGTGAACTTTGAACTTCTTATTTAATCATGGCTGATATGTATCAAGGCAGGACAGCAGTGGAATCACGGAAGAGGAAAACAATTAGGACACTAGTGGAAATCTCCCAGAGGCTCCCACACTGATATCATATATTGGTAGCTTGAAAGTTTGGTGGGGAATAAAATATGCAGATTGTTCTCTGTATACTAGGTGGTTGTTGACTTAGAGCTAGTGAACTATGTCAATGATATTAGAAAAATAATTTCAGAATGGGCCTACGAATTTGTTGGAGGAAATAAAGTGTGGTTTTCCCCAGAAAACTGGGGTGTGGCGAATAATTAGAGGGGCGAATAATTAGAAATTGTACATGCAGTATCTGAATTTGCAAATATTCTAGCCTATTAGAAGTTTCCTCCCACAGCTTGTGCTTTGCATGCCACCATCATATTATGCAGGTGTTTTAAAATCATGATAGGTGACTAAAGATGCTGCTGACACATTCAATTCTGGAAAGAGACGAATCCCTCACTGTGATTTGATGCTTCATTGGACTAAGGATGAGAGGCCAACTGTTGCACTGCAGCATAGAATTGACATTCACGGTGCATCTAAGGGCTGGTCATGATGCACTAAATTAATTTATAACAAACACACAGAAGTACCCAGGACAGTTTCCAGTAGACTCCCTTTACTGGCTGGTACATTGCAGAAAGGTTGGCCTATAAGCAATAAAATTATACAGAATATCAATTTTGTGTGGGCAATATAAAAACTTTTTGTGCGGTCGAATTCTGTACTCATAAGCCAGTATTGGAAATGAAGACAAGGAATTTGGCTGAGTGTACGCAGTCAAGTGCATAATATGGATGTGGGCCTTGCATGTCCAGTGATCACTGCGTTAAGTTTTTGATCCACTGAAGCAATCAAAAGCAAGGTACATCATGGCTGGACAGACTATACTGTACTGTAATGACTTACAGCAGCCCTCTCTGGTACATGCTTTGAAGTTTGCCAGCTTTGCAGATTAATTTGGAGCCCTAGCTGTACTAACAATGATTATAAGCTGAAGCTTCGCAGTGCTCATAAGCTCCTGGTTACTTCAATGTACTTGTAAGGATGTATGCTTGGGAAATAGTTGTATGTGCGATAGCAGCCCAAAGACCTGGGAATATGTCCATCGAAGAGCTTCACCTTATCATTCTATCAAAAACGGGAATTTTCATGTTGTTTTCTTTGGGGGGTCAAATAAATGATTACAGCCAAAAATCATTAGCAAATTGCTAATTATTGTGTTTCCGCATTGTTGGTCAAGAATGTGAAAGAAGTTAACTTGTAATAACATCCATGCATGTGGTTTGTAGCTACGTAATGCATTGGGCTGTGATGTGTAGGTATATAGTCTGTAAACCCACTGCGGTGCAAGTTATAGCTTGTTCCCTTTGTTTTTGTGGAAGTGCATCCCTACATGAAAGTTTTTGCACTTATTGGTAAAGTGCTTTTTTAATAAATTATGTTTTATTCACTGCTGCAAAGCAGTGAATAAAACATAATTCAGTATCAATTCGAGACTGCCAACTCCATTAAAGTAGTAAGCTCAAGCTACGGTTTTACCAGCTCACCTTTCCAGTCATGGGAGCAAAGAGAGGGTTCTGCATCTTCATGGCTTTTTTTAATAAATTATGTTTTATTCACTGCTGCAAAGCTATGGTTCAGTATCAATTCGAGACTGCCAACTCCATTAAAGTAGTAAGCTCAAGCTACAGTTTTACCAGCTCACCTTTCCAGTCATGGGAGCAAAGAGAGGGTTCTGCATCTTCATGGCCTCGAGGGTGACTACTGAGTCTCCTGGCTCATGCACAGGTAATAGCTAGATGTTAGCAGCACCAGAAAACCACTTTTCTCTCCACTTAGATACTATTGCAAACACGACACTGGAAGTCCTGCTGGGCTTTTGAGAGCCCAACACTTCTCCTTACTAAGTCACTCTCTAGTTATGGATTAACAGTCTAGAATTTAAGTGTTACGTGTACACCAGACTTTTTGCCAGTTGGATGAACGGCACCGCGAAAATTTAAACTCGTGAAAATAACTTCGCGGAAGCCTAATTCCTAATTCTTGCGGTGCCGTTCATTCCAGCTAGCCCGGTGTGTCGCTGCTCAGCTGTAGCATTAGGCAAGCGGCTGGCCCTCCCTTCTCCTCCAGCTGTTGATCTCAGCCTCAGTTCAGGTGAATTGGCTCAGTGTGGATAGTTGGTTGAGTGGAGAAAAAAAAAATCAGTAGCAGTCTCATCAGCTAACTAACCATAGACTGGAATTATTCTCACAATTTTACCTAATATGCTGGCATAATTCCCCTATGTACATGTCAGGCCACACCTAAAATTATGCTAGTATAATGTGGACAAGCCTGGGAACGAGGCTAGTCCGATTGGATATCCTCTTGTGAAATAACTTCTATGCAGCTTAAAATTCTGAGGAGCATGGCTTGTATCATGACAAAAGAATTTGACTGCACTACTCAAGAAATGGACTTTCCATAGCTATGTATATCACTGCAAAAAAAACGTTAGGGTTGTTTTGACCAAGCTTGCATGGTTACCTCAGTTGCAATCCAAAGTTAAGGTCACCACATATTTCAGAAAGCTAGCCTGCTGTTACAGTAGTAACATGAATAGTTTCCCATATATATATATAACAAAGACCTCTTACTATAGAGCGGTTGCAACTACGTCACGGTTATGACGTCACGTGAACTTCCGTGTGGCAAAAGAATAACAGTGGTTCAATGGCAGCTGAACGGAAGTTGCTGCTGTAAGCGCGGTGTAGGTGGCTGATTTGTTGAGTTTATCCAGCATAGTAACTTCGCCATAGTACTAATTGACATACTAAAAGCGTAAGTTGCTATTTGCTTGCGTTTCAAAGATCACTGTAGAACCTACCACTCTTGCCACACGGAAGTGCTTAGTGCACGGAAAATAACGTTTAGTGCACGGAAAGGGTTGCAGTGTTTTACGGTCGTGACGTCACCTGCAACCGCTCTATTCCTGCAACTGTAAATGTAAGTGGTGAGTGAACCACTTGCTTGTAGCCTTGTATCCTTCACTTATCACACAATGGTATAAGTGAAGGATACAAGTGGTCTTTGCTACATAGAAAACTACATATTAGGAATTATGTTTCCCATAGCTGGCTTCCAAACTGAAACTATGTAGCCTAACTTATAGGATTCCTGTGACTGGCTTCCTACTGGGTTATGTATAATAGCCATACAGGCCAACTTTCTGGCTGTGCCTTTATATGGTAAAGGTGGAATATGAGGTGGATGATCATCCCTCGAATGCAACTGAGGTAACCATTAAAACAACTCTAAGCAGTGATATATCTGCCAGTGCCTAGGTCAGCAAAATGACCGTACACTGGTTGGTACTCTTGTTTCTCATTTAAGAGCTGTCACTTAGCTACGTATTAGAAAGAGAAGTGATTGTTACTATGGTATCCACTATACATGCTGCTTACATGTACTAAGTATAGAAAGTAAACTGGGATCAGCAATCTCACTACTTTCACTAGTTGCTGTGTACATTGCAATGGTGCAATGGCTTCCATCCTTGGAGACACCAAGTACTACCAACCAGCTCCCAGGTTTGGGCACTGTGCTGCTCCCATTGGTGATAGGCTCTACATGTGGGGTGGCCTAACTGAGGACTTTAGTGAGAGCAGCAGGAGAAAACTACCATCTGTTGTTGAGATATACGACCCCTACCTTGAGGCATGGCAGCAGGAAGCTACCACTGGAGTACCACCACCTGCGTTTTATGGTGGAGGGTGTACCTCAGTCCATGAGTCACTGCTATGGTATGGAGGATTGGATGATAAGTCTTGTTTTGGGACTCTTCATCAGCTAAACACAGTTACACTCAAGTGGGAGGAGCTTCATCAAAGTACACCTCAGGGTCCCATGGATAAAGTAGGCTGTGGATTAGTCTCATTTCAGGGGGAGAAAGTTGGACTATTTGGTGGATATGGCATCCCCACTGGCCTCACCCAGCCTGGATCAACATTCACCAAGGATACTATATACTCACATGGTGGTGGGTGGACTAACGAGTTCCACCTCTTTGACCTCCGGGAAGGTATGCAGTGTGGCATTACAGTAAGCATGCATGCAGCCATTTCTGTATGCATGCAAGTATGCAGTTCACAGTATACAGATACAGTACAGTAATTGCATTTAGAATCTTACAGCCCCAGTATCACTGACTCCCAATGTTCATGGTGGCTACCAACTTTTCGATACTATAAAATGAATATGCAAACATGAGGTGCATAATATGTAAATAAGTGCATAGCCTCCTTTTTCCCACAATAAGTGTGAACAGCTGAGAATGAATATAATACATGCCATTGACTAATAGTTTGAGCCTTCAACTATCACCATACAGATAGGGTTAACGTTAAAAATTCAAATGTGTGAAGCAAATTGATTATAGGAGGGTTAGATGTGCCATCCCAAACAAGTTTTCTGAGACAAAATGTAATCTACATCATTTCTAGGAGAGATTTTGTTTCCTTTTTTGGAGAAAAAGTCTGATCTACCATATAGAAATTTTTAAACTGCTGCAATTTTATATTATTACTTATACTATGTACACAAAGTACGTCCCTAATACCACACCCCCAGCCAATACTTTGAGCATGTACATTGTAATGAAGACAGATTGTTTGAGCATTGTGTATTGTCACCTACTGCAGGTGTGTGGTCCTCCCCTCCCACTACTGGGAGTCGGCCTCCTCCGTGTTCTTACTTCACATTCACAGCCATAGACTCCCACAGAGGTATTCTATTTGGAGGACGTACAGAACATGGCCGGACAAATGATGTCTACATCATCAATGCACAGACAATGGTATGCTTATGTGCAATGCATGTTTATTGTACATTGCACAGTTATTATTGTGGCTGGCACAATACATGTACGTATGTCTGGTGTGTATGAAGTGTTCAAGAATTAGGGCAGTGTACATGCATGCTTATATTGTTGGCTAGATAGATATAATGTACATGCAGCAAATATAGTAACGTACTGATAGAGTAAGATTGTACTCCATGACTCTACCAATATGAGTGTCCATAAAGGATTAATTAATGATGAGTCAGTAGAGAAGCTATAGGAAGTTAATTATTTTTTATGGTTGTAATAATGTAGTGCCCACAAAAGTTTAGTGCATGTCACCTTGTACCATTTTGTAAGACTCTGACCATTGCTTGATTGCTCTCCTCCTCTCAGCACTGGACCAAACTGGATAAGTCTGGAGGAGGGCCCTGGCCGGCAGTAAGATCATTGCATGCTGCCTGTTGCCTCAACTACGGGGAGGAGCACCCCCAGCAGCTGGTCAGTGGGGGAGTGGATGAACATGGCAACACTCTCAGTGACCTCTGGGTCCTAGATGTGGAGGAAGGGACCTGGAAGGAGGTGAGTGTTGTTATAACATCAATATCATTGTAATTGAAGTGAACATCAGTGCATGGCACATTGGTGCAGTGATAGTGGGCATAGCCTCGTTTCCAGTCCTTCCCATCCCAGCGAAATAAAAGCTGGGGTGGGAAGGACTGGGAATGAGGCTATGTGGACACACACCAGAACTTGTGACTTGTTTGGCCTCTGTGGGTTGTAGGATCACAGTAAACTTTGATCAACTTTCTATTTACACCTGAGTGTTGTATAATCTGGGCTGACAGAGAGCAAGGTTTTGAGCCAGAACAGCAGTGGAATCACAAAGAGGAACACAGTCAAGGCTCTAGTGGAAATCTCACATAAGTTTCCACAGTGATTATCATATTATCCAGAACATTTGTTGGGGAATAAGATATGGCATATTGTTCACTATATAAGTGTTTGTTGACTTAGAGCTAGCGCTAGTGAGCGATTTTAATGATGTTATACACAATATTTCCTAGTCCATCCATTGTAAAGTGGGATCCAGCAATAATTATTTGACATAACAAACTCGTAGTTTCAGCTGGTCTCAGAAATATATTACAAAAATCACTACTGGCAGGCTGATACAGAGCTGCTGACAGACAAACGTAATTTGTAAAGGGTTTTGCATAAAGCAAAAATATTATGAGCCTGAATGTTATTTTTCTAGCAAAATTCAAGTGTTTTAATTTTTTTATACAGCTGATACTTCCAGAAGGAGCGCAACCTCGAAGGGGACACTCTGCTACTGCTTTCAAGCTGAGTCCTGGCATTGTGGAGGTCACAATGTTTGGGGGATGCCCTAAGTTTGTACCTGGAGGAGATCCTCAGCAGCAGCCCAAAATATCAGATACTACTGTTGTGAGATTAGGTGAGCAAATTACTGAAGTATCACTTAATAGGATTTCACAATTCAAGACCCAATTGGGTCACTGTGCGTGTGTGACTGTGACAACATCATTCATATCGAACTTTCATAGCTTATGAATAATTATTAACAAAGTGGGAACAAACCCAGAACTAGCTGGTTATGATTTAAACCAATTTCTCAATAGCAGTGATGTTTACCTGCTTGAGCCTTTCAAGTGTATGAAGCTTTTCAGCAGTAATAGGGCTTCTTACAAACACAAACACACACAAAGTCATGCACACACATAGCCTCAATCTCAGGCCACATGTAAATGTTTCAGTGCCTGGGAAAGAGGCTAGCACTCACACTACGACAAACGCACTCAGAACTTCAAAAATAGTGGAGTTAAATCTGTGTACTAAGTTTTCAGCTGTTCACTTTAAAACTTCTTGATTAATATTGTCTCTCTATATATCACAGAAGCGTGGCCAGGGGGTTTAAGGTCATTTAGTCCCATCCTTATGATTTCAGTTCTAACTCTGCAGTCAGTGCCATTTCTAATGGGAGAAAGGCTTAAAGATGGATTCATGGTTGAACACAGTTATTACCACCAAAACACCTATACCATCTACCTAAAACTAAGAATGAGCTTTGGTAATGCTGTTTCGAACAGAGGGTCAGATTGGAGCACTCTGTGATTGTCTTTATGGACACAATCACATTTCATGCCATAGCATTTTGTTTCCTGTTGGCAGTAGCTGTTGTTAACTTATGGTCTAGCCAGAAATACACGTATACGTATGTTTAAGAGCATATAAAAGAAATTTCATTTATGCATTTTTTGGCACATTAGAAAATGTGTTGTAGACGTTTAGAGCCATTGCTGTATTTCAACATTCTATTGAGAGCATTTAATTCTCAACCCCTAGTCCTGCTTTAATGAGCTATGGGTTTTGAATCAAAGGACTCTTGCTTTTCATTGGCTGACTTGCTATAATGCTTGAAATCAAACTTTTCATTGTCTTGGCAAGTTGCAGATTGATGTAAAGATTAGTTACTTTTATCAGATTGTGCCCTGTAAACTACAGCATTTATAGGCTACCAAGAGTAATTTTTGGGTTTTTCGATAATAAATTGATTGGTCTATATACATGTATTTCTGGCACACATTAATATTTTCAGAGAGCTTAGCTTCTGGAGGTGCAGAGTGGGCAGTGGAAGGTGTGGCTAAAGATGAGCAGCTGGGATCACCTGAGAGAATCAGAGAAAAAATTCAAGTGAAAACCGCAATGGTAGTGTCTTCTGAGTTGGCCGGTGAGAGAGAGAATGTAAGGAAGGCTGAGAGCAAAATCACTGAGCTGGAAAAAATGGTGGAGTCTGCAGAAACACGGGTGAGAATTGCTCTAGCTAGAGCTGTGAGTGCTGAGATACAATGTGATAGGATACCACATCTAGTGCAGAAGCTACAGTTCACTCAAGAGCTCCTACACAGCAAGGAGGAAGAGCTCAAAACCCTTAGCACACAGTTCCGGGCCACACATGAAGTAGTACACACTCAGGAACAATTCTCCGCTCAGCAGCGAGATCTCAGTCATTTGCAGTACACTGCACAGCAAAGAGAAGAGCAATTACAAGCAAAAGTACAGTCAACTCAACAACTACTACAAAACAAAAAGGAAGAGCTCATAGCCCTTACCATACAGTGTAGGACCACACATGATACATTATTACACACTCAGAAACAATTGCAAGCAAGAGTACAAGAAAATGCAGCTCTACACACACACAATCAGACGCTAGAAAGCCAGGTAGAAACTCTCCAAAATGAAATAGCACAGCTGGAGAGAACAATGCAAGCCACACAGGTAGCTTTGGGGCACATACCTTTGTCTAAAGAACACTCGCTAGCAGAAGTGGCCCAGATCTCAGTTCAGCCAAAGACAGTATCCGTATGTCAGGCGGGTGTGCAGACTGGGGCAGTTGGTACACTTCATTCAGCAGAACTGCAAATGCAACATGCGGAACTCCAACAGAGGGTTACAGACCTAGAAGAAGAACTCGCTAAGGAAGCATTTTTAGAAACTGCACTTGGCTACGAAGTTGATGCATTTCGTGAAGATGTGATGGGCAGACAGCAAATTCAATTCCATGACATCTCTACACAAACGGTGGTAGATGGTAACTGTATACCTGGAACTAGCCCTACAGGTAAACAGGAACCTTGTATTATTATGTTGTATATGTATTAGATTATACCACTTCTCCCCCTACATATAGGTTTCCTGAGAGGGGCTGAAGTGGTTGCAGAGAGAGACTTTGTCATCACTAACCAAGCCCGGAGCTACTGCTGGGATGAGTATGGGTTCAGACTGCATGTCCCAAAGGAGAGCCTTGATGTAGGACTGAGTGAAACTGCCATTAACGTGCGAGTTAGCCTCTCTGGCTACTTTCAGCTCCCAGCTGACTCAGAGTTAGTCAGTGCAGTGTACTGGGTGTTCAGCCCACACATGTTCTCCCAGCCGCTCACTGTAGAAGTCCAACACTGTGCATCTCCTAGCCAGTGCTCCAACCTTAGCTTCGTACGCACCAGGTGTACCCAGAAAAGGCTGCCATATCAGTTCAATGAACTTGAAGGAGGGGTCTTCAGTCGAAGCTTCTATGGAAGTATATCAGTCAACCACTTTTCTGGGCTTGGAATTGCCAAGAGAAAACGTCCAAGATCAGAATCAAGTGAAAGTGATAGTGGTACTGATGAGGAGCAGTATTGTGCTTCCCTTTACAAACAGAAAAAAGGGAAAGGCCAGTACCGTCTCCACTTTGTTGTTACAAAAGACCTAAAAGCCCATCGAACGGTAAGAACTTTTTACCCTAAAGTAGCTATGTATCTAATGTGAAATGGTATATTAAATAGGTAGTAAAGGAGGAGCTAAGCAACTTGGACACAGTGAAAGATCTATCACTTCACTTCATGGATTATAAGGACCAAATTTCTATCATGGTCCCAAGAGATGGAACCATACTGGAGAGTGGATGGAAACTCAAGCCCCTCTACGATCCTGTGGTATGTTCATCATAATAAGTGTTCCCTGTACATTTGCTGCTTATATCTGCATTTTTATCACATGACAGATCAAGAAGTGGCGTGTTGATCACTTCAGCTCTGGACAACACCTACCAGAGTGTGAATTGAGTCTGCGATTGCTTCCTGATAAACCTTTAACTAGCTTCGAACACGACATTGAACTGCAAGGCACTGCAGATCACCACTACTTCACTCTTTGTATAGAAGACACAGGTAGCTATGTCTTTTAATGGTTCAATTTTGTAGTATAATGATTACATACCCACCCATGCATACAGATATATTCAGTGGAAGTGAAAGTGCAAAGCAAAGTGGAGGAAACACACTGCAAACATTCGGTGACTTTTTATAACACTAGCTAACTCCTGGACCATTGACTTATGACACATACAGTACATTAATGCATTACTATAAAAACTGACATAGGTTCACATGTAACCATAAGCACTTTGGCAACTTGCATGCTAACTTGTGTCATCACCACGCTATGATCACCCTAGAATGTAGCATGTTCTCAGTGATTTCCCTGAAGCCTCACAGTATTACCATTATATTGTAGCACGTAATACTGTGCAATTAATGCAATACCAAAATACATTTTTTGCATGAGATAATTACGAGCTCTGACCATCACCTTTAGTTGAGCTAGACTTGGCACACCTATAGCCCCAAAGACAGGCTATACAGCCTACTGTTGTAGTATGACCTCCCAAAATATTGACAATTCAATAATGTGACAGTATTTTAATGTACTCATAGATACTATGCATCATTTAATTTTCTTGTACAACAGATTCATCTACAGAGCTCTTCGTAAACAAATACCAAGATGGAGTGCAGAGTGCGCCAGAACTGTCGGACTTGATGAACATTGGTGCGAAGATTCCTCACAAGTGGCAAGAGGTTGGCATTCAACTGGGAGTGGAATACGACCAGCTGAAATTCCTGTCGGTGTCTAGCCCCCCTGGCTCTCAGCAGTTTGCCTCAGTCTTCACAGCCTGGAAGAACTGTATGAAGAAGAGCTATACTTGGGTGGTCTTGATTCAAGCCCTTAAGACTCCTGCTGTTAATGAACCTCGGCTTGCTCAAGAGTTATCTTCCAAGTTCACCATGTAACGACAGGCTAAGCATTAATTTTTTTGATTAAATTTTATGTATACGTCAACCCTTCCATAGTGAATTCTAAGACTAGTTCCATTGATCCTGGTATTTGGAAAAAATTAATGTGTGTGCACTTTATGTTGTACTTCCATTCATATGTATTATACAGTAATTCTCTGTTATTATAATACAATTTCATTGCCGCCTTTGAAACAAATTCAGTAGAGCTAATGATGCCCTATGACAGTCAAACACCGATGCTCAGCAGTCACGCCTGCTCCTGGTAGAACTCCAGGGTCACCTCATCCTCTCCAATGCTGTCATTCTCCTTCACATGCACCTCCTTTACCTGAGGCAGGACAAAGAACAAGAAACCCTTGCTATGTACAGTGTCAAGGAAAGGTAGGGTGTACTGAAGATTGCTGACCGGTTTAGTATTGATCAGAGCTAGAGTGGCCCATTCAACAAATTATGTGTTGTTTGCCACTGATAAAAGTTCAGCACCTTGACTAAAGTAGTACGACAACTGCTTGAGGTGTGTACGGCAACTGCTTTGAGGTTTTGATTATGGGTTTCGCGTAGGCCTATATGCGAGGCTACGCTTACCGCGCTGCGGCGGCAACTGATTGGTCCACTGCTCAACTCATTAAAATTTATTAAGGCCTCAGGATAAATGGAAGCGAGTCAAGAAGGCGCCCTTTTGGCTCCTCCAACGGAGTTCAAGCGTATGCTCTCCTGGCAGCTCTCCCAGGTGCAGATCGGCCCCGTCTTCAGCAGAAGTAAGAAGAGCGCAAAGAAGAGAAAACGGTCGGCAGCGCAGTCTAGTCAGAGAGGAACTGGACAGTGATGGCGACATCCGTGCCTCGATGACGTCACTTCCGGCTTCTATGCATATACATAGTTGTGAACAGTGACGGTGAGGAGGAGGTGTATTACTCCTGCCCCCCCCCCCCCCCTCCCCCAGTCACCGCTGAGCTCTGAGGACAACGAGGTCGTGGATTACGTCGTTGTGATGGTCGATGCTGAACTGCCACCGCAAGTGAAGAAGCCAGGTTTGTTCAGATGATATGAGGTATAAACAATGAAAGGCTCTCTGTATACCAACTTTATTTCAGAAAGAAAGTTTGCCGATGTTTCAACTAGATGCTCTAGTCTTCTTCGGGGCGAAAGTGAAGAAGACTACAGCATCTAGTGGAAACGTCGTCAAAATTTCTTTCCGAAATAAACAGAGAGCCTTTCATTGTTTATGCAAGAGCCAACTCAGAAGCCCATTCTTCATTTGATATAGGGTATTACTTTAGCACTTTGTTGGAAATATACTTTCCCCACCTGCCTCAATTTCGTTGATCCCCCAATGCGTTCTTATTGTAATTGATGTAAAATTGCAAACTGCAGATCAAAGCTAAATTCAAACTGTTATCCCCACAAAGAGCAAGTGAGCTTCTTCCGAGTGCTTGCATCACTGACCAGTAACATTACACTGTACAAGTACTTGCGCTCGCTTCGCTCGCGCAAGTACTTGTGCGTGTTCAACTCACTCACTTTGTACAGAAATGAAAAGTGTGACCTCTATGTGATTTGCATACAGTATACGTAGCATCTGCCAATGAAGCAGTGCTTTTGACTAAGCCACATGTCAGTGTCGAAAATTGACTCGTTACAGTGGGGGGTAAGTGTATAGTACGTGTGCACACTACATTTCGGCCAAAGCATGTATTATGTAATGTCCATGTAGTATATAGCTATCATATGGAACATGTGGAATGTGGAGCATCTGCCAGTGGCAGTAGCCTGATCGAGACTTTGACAGTAGTTTTCTGCCTGAGCCATGTGGAGGCAGTAACTCAAAGGAGAGACTGCAAACAATTACAAAACCATACCACATCAGCACATGTAGGCGAATGGAACTGACTCCATTTAATGCACATCGTCGTAGTTTGTCTAGCGTAGCAGTTACAGCTGTGCACGGTTTGCACTTACAGGACTATACAACCACTAACCTTCGCGCTCGAAGTGCTCATTTGAGGCCATCAAATTCAATTCTACCAATATTAATTTACAGCCAGTTAGAAACTATTTCACGGAATATAATTTTTGGCAAAGTTTCCAGCTATATGATGACTAATTATTGCATCCCTGTAACTTCAGGTAGAGCTAACCAGTAAATGAGGATCAAACTTGACTGATCGATCATTTGGGTAACGACGTAATATCCAGTGTTTGCTTGGCACTATCATGCCTCAGGGGGGTAGGACAAGGTAATGTGTGCATGTCAGCAGTGGTACACTAGACGCGACACCAATTCTCTTGGAGAGCTTTTTGTGATAGTGGTGCAAAGCTGAAGAACACTCTTTAGGAGTAGCCTGAATTGATTTTGATGGCATGGGTAATGGGTATGTGTTATGAACCTGGCATGTTGCACTCACTGTTGTTATGTGCTGGAATGTGACCTCCAGACTGCTGTTCTCAAAGACTGGCTGCTGTGCAGCACTGAGTAAATAGTAACTAATTAGAGGAAGTGTCCTATGAATACGTTAGTAGTTGCTAAACCCACAAGTGTTTTGCCTGTGGGTGGGTTTAAATGGAGCAGCAGTCACTAGTAGTGGCTACAGTGGGGTATGACCGTCCTTAATATGACAATTTTTGGAGAGCCCAAGGGCTCAATTTATGTGAAATTAGGGCTGATGGGTATGGGGCTAACAAGTGATTGATTAGTGCTATCAAAGAGCAAGTGAGCTTCTTCCAAGTGCATGCATCACTGACCACTTACACTGCACTGTATTGTGCAAGCTGGTGGGCTCGTGTATATAAAATGGTAATACAAAGCCACCCCTTTTTTCAAAGTAATAAACAATACATATCAAGAATACTGTGGGACCCTCTATTGTGGACGTGTTGGGAGTGTCCTGCATAGAGAGTGTGTCCTCATTTCAGGGTTAAATTTATTATCGAGAAAGCATATTTAGGACATAGCAAGTTGTCCTTAATACAGAAGTGTCCTTATTTTAGGGTTGTGATGGCTGGGTACTACCTTCTTTATTCTATTATTACTCACTATCCAATTTAACCCAAGAAATTGTGATTCTAGGAATTTATTATGAATCTAATCTAGGCAAGTCCATCACTAATTATTTTAAGCTGAATCCAATCTAACACAAGAGGTGTACAACTCCAGGAAATATACTTTGTAAATTGCACTATAAACTATTAGCTAAAACAACTGTTACTCAGTGAAGTCCACAAATGGCTTTGAGCCTTCACTAAATGGCTCTTCTGGGTCTTGCTGCCTATCAAAATTCTGGTGAAACCTTGAGCCCAGAGGAGGTTGGACACGGTCATGTGACATACGCGTATGCGATTCTCTACGGAGATTTCTGTATAAAAAGCTCTAAAAAGTTTTCTCGTTAGTCTTTATGCGTATCCCCAAGGAATAGGCATCTTTCGAGAGCTCTTCCGAAGTAGATTCAGAATATCTCGCCAACCCCGTTCAACCCCTGGGTCATTGCAGAGCTACGGTCGTTTAAATATCTAGCTATCGGCAAGGCGAGACTACATACTGGATTCTATCTAGTAACGGAAAGGTGCTGCCCGTATAGGTCCGTTCCAGCCATCTTACAGCAATCTACAGGCTATTGCAGCTTTATAGCGAGCTGTGCTTACCTTCTCAGTGAGCTAATTACATGCTGGAATGCAGCGTGGAATGTAATAAAGTGCAGCAAAAGGCGTGTGACCGCCACATGTTAATGAATGCGTGTCCAACCTCCTCTGCCTTGAGCCTACCTCTTGAAAAAACTGGCTTCTTTCAAAGCGACTAAACCACTCCTTTACAACCACTCCTTTACAACGCATGATCTAATCTAGGGGCAGGAAATTCTATTCCAGTAATTTTCAATGAATCTAATTTAGTGCTAACAAAACTGAAATTAATTTATTTGCTTGAGTAATAATGGAATAAAGACACGGTAAGCTGTAGTTGCATATATTATTATAGGACAGTGTACTATAAATGCCGTAGATCGGGAAATTTTCACCCATAAAAATGTGTGGCCGTTAGAATTTTTGTTGTTTTGTTTTCATCGTTTCGGCACACCAGAAGTATATCTATAGTGTTATTGGTCGTCGTTGTAGGGTACTCAAGGAACTTTATTAACGGCTGAAAATTTCCCGATCTGCAGTAACACAACATACATCTAAGCTAAGTTTGGGTGTAGCATGCTTATCGTGTTTAGGAGATGCCTGAAAAGAGAATAATTACAGTTGGAATTGGCTGGGCCCTACTGGCAAGTGCTACTAGCGGGTTTAGTGACTATATAAAGCTTGCCTACTGCTCCTTTGCCAAGGGGCTCCAGTAGCTCAGTGGTAAGAGCATCTGATTAGTATGCAGAAGGTCCTAGGTTCAATCCTCCGTTTTCCTTACTCTCTCAGAAAGCTTATCGTCTCTTGAAGAGTTTGCAATGTAAATTTTAACGTCCTTTGATGTGCCTGTAAACACAACTTCTCTGTACGCAGGCGGTCGCTCCAAGAAGAGCAAGAAGCGAGCCAAGTACCTTGCCCGACAGGCCGAGGTGGAGCTCTTCCGGCCCCTCTGCGACCTGGTCGAGGACCGCCTCTCCCTGGAGGTGGGGCAGCTGGAGCTGAGCAGCCAGGCGGAGGTGCCTCCTCTGGTGGAGCTCTGCGTCAGGAAGATACGCAAGACTGACCTGGGTGGGTGCCCTGGTGCCTGTAGGCTGGTGTGTGTCTCTGTGTCATAGTACTAGTGCTGGTTGGAATTTTCACCAGTCGGTTGTGCATGAAATCCGTAAATGACTGGTCCTTTGTATATTCCATGTACACGATAATATATTATTGTGGTACACGATACTATGCAACTGTACACCTCTATTAGGCCTAGCAGATTTAGAGGTTTGGTGGCCGAACTACATCAAGGGAGTTTAGGTTTTGTTACCTAGATGATGGAAAAGTGGTAAATACTTATGAGTTTGAACTACTTAGTAACTGGAAGCACACAATAAGTAATCGTAACAAGGTGAGTAGTGAGGTACTACATCCTAAGTTCGTAGAATACTTCACTGTTTGTAAATCTTTCTTAATATTGGGATACACTCTTTTCCGTATACCACAATAAAGGAATAGAAACAGTGTAGGGTCACTATTATGACAATAGTACATGTATATAGGAGGGAAAGAGTGTAGAGATACACTGGCTCCCCCCTATGGTATATAGGGGGAACCAGTAACATACATGTATATGTTATAGGAAAGAAAGAGCATTGTTTCCCCACCTGCCTCAATTTTGTTGTTCCCCCAATGCGTTCTTATTGTAATTGATGTAAAATTGCGAACTGCAGATCATAGCTAAATCTGTTATCCCCACAAAGAGCAAGTGAGCTTCTTCCAAGTGCATGCATCATGGACCAGTATATTGCGCTGTAACTTGTAGCAAGCCATTTATTAGTTACAGATGAGTGCTCAGGGGTGGCTACCATAGCAATTAGGTATGGGCCATTGCACACCTCAAAGTCCTAGTGCACATGGTATAGCTGGTAATTGTCTGGCTACTTATACCTTGTTTGAATTATTAATAAGGTGTACTTGTATAACCCTGATACATGTATACTCCTTAGTAACCCCTAGCGGTTCCTGTGAAGTTGTATGGTAGCCTGCTACAAATATTATTGCACGAGTGAAAGTGAAATATGGCTGGATATTGCACAAGTTGACAGATGTATTTTCATGAGCCAAAGGCGAGTGGAAGTGCTGCCTACGAGTGCAATATCTGGCCATTTTTCACTTTCACGAGTGCAATAGTATTTATTACCCACTTTTACCATAACTATGGCCAACATTGTCATAAATTTATCTTACCGACATTCCTACATGTACTCATCAGAGATGAATTTTATCTAATAACTCACCAACGTTATGCATGAACTGAATGAACTGCACGTGAACTTTCGATGAGGTACCGCTTCAGCGATGCACGAGAAGCCAAGCGTTTTTGTGTTACTGTATAGAAGATAGGGGCAGAGTTTACCGTACTCGCGATTGCGCAGAAGTGGTAAATTCGTGATGCTCATTATCGCTTGAACGGAAGGAGCTGTAGCCTTCTAGCCTGGACTGCCAGTAGTTGAAGGTTAGTACTTACATCGTACCAAGAATCATTGGCATTCCCATCATTGGCTATGCAGAATTGAAAGGTAACTATCGACTTCCGCATCCACCTACGCAACGTGGAATAGCAACTGTCGAATATCATGGGATATTCCATGCCTGCTCAATGATGGAATACTTCAAGAGAGAATATCAAGTGGGTAATAAAACCCCCTAGCCCCATGCAGAGTTTCCTTACAAGGACTTGCAAGGTTCTTGCAAGGAATTTACTAATTAGAGGAAGTGTCCTATGAATACATTAGTAGTTGCTAAACCCACAAGTGTTTTGCCTGTGGCTGGGTTTATAAGAAGCAACAGCTACAACATCTATTATTGCATGCGTTATGTGTAAGTATATACAATTTTTGGAGAGCCCAAGGGCTCAAATGGTGTGAAAATAGCTAACTAGATGAATGCAGAGCATTGTGGGGGTGAGCGTGAGCGAGTACATGTACATATTGCATGAAGATGCTATAGTAGAGCACAATAACACGTGTGGACCAGAAAATGCCTGTCACGTTGCAGCCTAGTTGGTGCTCTGTTGCAGCCTAGTTGGTGCTCTGTCGTGCTGCAGCTTGTAGCATCCATTGATCTGCTCAACAGTCTGAGTACAGCGTCTAGCCCTGAATCTCTCACTTCGCCTTTCACAGATATATAATTTTAGCAGGCTGTTTCTGGCAGTGCTCTATGCTGGCAGTGTCGATACGCCCTTGGCTATTGCAATTGCGTCCAGAACAGCGCACGTGGTTATTCCGGAATTACGCAACAATCGAAATTATAGCATACATTCGGCATGACGTACGAGACAAACAACAAACAAACAGACAAACGGACAGAAATTGCTGCATTGAACTTGCTAGTGTGGGGTTCGCTCACACTCGCCCCAATTATGTATTGAGACAGTATAGTACTGCAGTACTTCCCCCAACAATGAAGCCTATGTACGTAATTTTGTCTATTGCAGACTATGCTTGACACAGCTTCTGAACAAATGCCTGATAATGTCTTCACAATTCCTGCCAAATTCAATTCTACCAATATTTATTTACAGCCAGTTAGAAACTGTTTCATGGAATATAATTTTTTGGCAAAGTTTCCAGCTATAATATGATGACTAATTATTGCATCCCTGTAACTTCAGGTAGAGTTAACCAGTAAATGAGGATCAAACTTGACTGATCGATCATTTTGGTAACGACGTAATATCCAGTGTTTGCTTGGCACTATCATGCCTCAGGGGGGTAGGACAAGGTAATGTGTGCATGTCAGCAGTGGTACACTAGACGCAACACCAATTCTCTTGAAGAGCTTTTTGTGATAGCGGTGCAAAGCTGAAGAACACTCTTTAGGAGTAGCCTGAATTGATTTTGATGGCATGAACCTGGCATGTTGCACTCACTGTTATTATGTGCTGGAATGTGACCTCCAGACTGCTGTTCTCAAAGACTGGCTGCTGTGCAGCACTGTGTAAATAGTAACTAATTAGAGGAAGTGTCCTATGAATACGTTAGTAGTTGCTAAACCCACAAGTGTTTTGCCTGTGGCTGGGTTTAAATGGAGCAGCAGTCACTAGTAGTGGCTACAGTGGGGTATGACCGTCCTTAATATGCGACAATTTTTGGAGAGCCCAAGGGCTCAATTTATGTGAAATTAAGGCTGATGGGTATGGGACTAACAAGTGATCGATTAGTGCTATCGTAATCTGCTACACAGGGGGTAGTTATGATAGTATGATAGTGCTAAGTGGTGATGTACATATTGACAGTCCAGGCTCTCTCCAAAAGAAAGGGGAGAACCTAGTACATTTTATCAAGTGAGTAAGGTAGAGAGAACTCAATTACATGTGGGTGAACAAAATCACAATGGCAGGTCCAACAGTCTATCAGCGAAAATAGTCAGAAAAATTGAGTTCAAGGGTCTAAAGCAATACATCCGCCCCAACCCACCATCAAGTGAAAGGCCACATGTACAGGTAATACTTCAAAGCCCATTAAAGAGAGGACAGCGATCGAATGTACAGCTGACTCGGCATTTACTATTTAGAGCAGTGTCCATGCACTAGCAGTTATGTAAACCCACAAGTGTTTTGCTTTTGGATGCGTTTAGGAGCAGCAGTTTCTGTGATTGATAACTCCCAATTTACCTATTCCTAGCTGTCCAGTTCCTTTCTTCTCTTCAGTTCTCAAGTAGCAAGCTACAGTGTGTTTGTCTTAGACTCAGTGAATGCGTGCTTTTCGTTCCAAACTACGATTTGCCATTGACTGTATTTGTGAATGAGCTTTGACCGTTGACCACACCCTTTCGAGCAGCTTTGACTATTGACCATTGAACGACTGCAGTCCCAATAGAGTCTATGGGAATGACTCTCCCTTGAAGAGGTGGCAGTATGTAGCCAAGTACTATGCCCAGTGCTAAATTTCAATATGTGAATTTTCTAATTAGAGGAAGTGTCCTGTGAACAGTACGTATGAGTAAGGCTAAACCCACAAGTGTTTTGCTTGTGGCTGGGTTTATAAGGAGCAACACCATACACTATGGCTAAAGGCATTATGATAATGAGCATTTTTGGAGATCTCGAGCCTAAGGCTCGTACTAATACAGGCATTAAATGTCTGATTACGTAGCTCTCACCTTCCCTAGCTCTCCATGCTACACATCAGCATCTGGTATTTAGAGCCAGTACTGTGTCGATGACCTAATTATTATGGACTTACAATAACTGTGATTGACATTCAGTTGCTATGTATAATGCATTTAGTTGCTGTGCATAATTTTCTGTCTGGTGTCTGTTAATTTTCACATACGTAAACTCTGATAAATAACCTGGGGCGATTATATTTAGAATTAGCAGCCTCAATGGGCGGTTACTTTTACATGGGTGGGTATAATCACAGATCGGTTATTTTTGTTTATCCCACATTACATCATCTCTAATAAATTTCATTGGACGAGAGTAGTAGGATATATAGGCACATATCCTACAGTTCTGTACTTCCTTAGTTACGTACATATTAGTAACATAACCTCAAGCTACTTCACGATAGTTACGCACATGCACAGTAGTGGGATAAGTCAGATAGACCACGCCCCAGCGGAGGATATGTGCCCAAAATATCCTCTTTGGATACGGTTTTATCCCTCGGCTGCGCCTCGGGTAAAACCGCATCCGTGGAGGATATATAGGCGCATATCCTCCGCTGTGATGTGGTCTATCCTATACAAAACAACCGTTAATAGCATGGTAGATCTACAGAAATATCGTTGAGATCAGCCTGGTAGATGTGGTGTCCCTTGAGGTAGGAAGCCTTCAGGCATGTAAGCTGAACGAGCTCCTTAGCATTACCTTAGCTACCGTAGCTTAGTCTCGTTCCCAGAACCCTCCACTAACCGTAGCTAGGGTTTTCTCGCTACGACTAACGCCAACTTCTTGGTCGTGTTCTACGTATTAGCTGCATGCTCTGCTTGCTATAGACATTCACACGTGCAAACGCTATTAATTTTACAGATTCAATTTCCTGCCTGGGCTGCACGTGCAAATTATGGGCGGTTATGTTCATAGAAGGTTTTACACACGAGTAAACTGTTGTTGCAGTAAATAGTTCAGTTATACTAGAGGGGCGGTTTTTTACAGTACTCTCTATATATGCATAGAAACTTTAATTTTCACCCCTACCTCTAGCTTAGCTAGTGATAGTAGCTGGCACGAGTAAGCTTCCATGCTGGCTGTGTGAATTAGACGCACAAACATATTCCTTGCTTGGACGGCTACCAGTGTGCAATGAGTAAGTGATATACGTGTGTGTATAATTATCTGGTTGCTATGCGTATAGTTCCCATGCAGACATTGTGAAACTGAAGTGATTTGCATGGTTTGCTCCGATTTTGCTCTCCCTCACTCTGACTCATGCACTTGCTGGCTCACTACCATGACTACATACCTCCAGTGTGGTATTATTATACACGGCAGCTGTGAATGACAATATATGATACAGGGGCGTGGGAAGCAGAAATAGAGTGGTCTGGCCATAGAAGCTTGCCCGTATTACTCTGAAAGATAGGAAGCACTCTCAAAATTTTGTTGTATTCACATATTAGTGAACCGTGGCAGCAGAGTAGATTGGAATGTAGATATCTGCCACCTGTTGAGGAAAGTGGAGTTAGAAGCTACAGAGTTTAAGTATTTATGAATGCAAGAACAGTTCTTAGCTGGTTCTAGCTGGGATACAAGATAGTCCTTACCTTTAACCTACTGAGAAAAATTAATACGTATAAGGTTATATAACGAGGGAGGCAGCTACCACGTCTTTGTCAACTTTGGACAGCTTTTTAGAGAAGTGAATACAAAGCCATTGCACACGTGGCATGTACCTGTGCATGCGTATTAAATATGTGAGTGTGTCCCGTTGAAAAAAGTCGTGTGGCTCATCAGATGACAGTGGCAAGTAAGCAGCTTGTGGAAGAAGCATACATAATTATAGCTTCTTGGAAACTCATCACTCTAGTCATGCAGTTGTCTTCCTGGTGATGCTGTCCTTGTTCTTGCTTGTGTTGCTGCTTGGGTACAATGAGTGCCACTTTGGGTGGTTCATGCGCTCCTGGTAAACTGAATTGGATTGACTACATGTACTGTATTCAAGCAGTGTGGGGTATGTTTTTTTTTCTGAAGACCTCTAGTTTGTGTAGTGATGTTCTTCCGTCTTGACCTCGATACTTAATATAGGCTCACTTGCAATGTATAATTGCATTGAAAACTGCTGCGTTTATACTAACCCCACCCTTAGCAGAAGTTCAGACTTTGAAACATGCGATGGAGTAATCTACATGGCACTGTCACATATGGCAGTGTTTGGGTGTATGTGCACTTAGTGATCCTCCATGTCCTGACGTGCCCAAACTCACGAGGGTGCACTGTCTTTCAAAAGATTGAACAGATGTGTGTAGATGCCGAGCTAGTCTGCTAATTAGGGCAGTTTGCAATGAAGGGCGAGCAGAACAGAGGCAGAAGAGGAAGTTGATGTGGGGGAATTGGTACTCTTTGAGTGGGTGGCATAGAGAGACTAGTGTTACTAAGAACCACAAGATGTATGTAAATGTATACAGAATGATGGGTGTTTGGGTAGCAGGTTATCATTAAGGGGGGGGGGGTCCACTGTATGTTATGCTGGGATGGCTGGGTACTATATCTTTATTCTATTATTACTCAAGATCCAAGAAATTGTGATTCTAGGAATTTATTATGAATCTAATCTAGGCAAGTCCATCACTAATTATTTTAAGCTGAATCCAATCTAACACAAGAGGTGTACAACTCCAGGAAATATACTTTGTAAATTGCACTATAAACTATTAGCTAAAACAACTGTTACTCAGTGAAGTCCACAAATGGCTTTGAGTCTTCACTAAATGGCTCTTCTGGGTCTTGCTGCCTATCAAAATTCTGGTGAAACCTTGAGCCCAGAGGAGGTTGGACACGGTCATGTGACATACACGCCTACGTGATTCTCTACGGAGATTTCTGTATAAAAAGCGCTAAAAAGTTTTCTCGTTAGTCTTTATGCGTATCCTCAAGGAATAGGCATCTTTCGTGAGCTCTCCCGAAGTAGATTCAGAATATCTCGCCAACCCCGTTCAACCCCTGGGTCATTGCAGAGCTACGGTCGTTTAAATATCTAGCTATCGGCAAGGCGAGACTACATACTGGATTCTATCTAGTAACGGAAAGGTGCTGCCCGTATAGGTCCGTTCCAGCCATCTTACAGCAATCTACAGGCTATTGCAGCTTTATAGCGAGCTGTGCTTACCTTCTCAGTGAGCTAATTACATGCTGGAATGCAGCGTGGAATGTAATAAAGTGCAGCAAAAGGCGTGTGACCGCCACATGTTAATGAATGCGTGTCCAACCTCCTCTGCCTTGAGCCTACCTCTTGAAAAAACTGGCTTCTTTCAAAGGACTAAACCACTCCTTTACAATGCATGATCTAATCTAGCCCAGGAAATTCTATTCCAGGAATTTTCAATGAATCTAATTTAGCTCTAACAAAACTGAAATTAATTTATTTGCTTGAGTAATAATAGAATAAAGACAGTAAGCTGTAGTTGCATATATTATAGGACAGTGTACTATAAATGCCGTAGATCGGGAAATTTTCACTCGTAAAAATGTGTGGCTGTTAGAATTTTTGTTGTTTTCTTTTCATCGCTTCGGCACACCAGAAGTGTAGCTATAGTGTTATTGGTCGTCGTTGTAGGGTACTCAAGGAACTTTATTAACGGCTGAAAATTTCCCGATCTGCAGTAACACAACATACATCTAAGCTAAGTTTGGGTGTAGCATGCTTATCGTGTTTAGGAGATGCCTGATAAGAGAATAATTACAGTTGGAATTGGCTGGGCCCTACTGGCAAGTGCTACTAGCGGGTTTAGTGACTATATAAAGCTTGCCTACTGCTCCTTTGCCAAGGGGCTCCAATAGGTCAGTGGTAAGAGCATCTGATTAGTATGCAGAAGGTCCTAGGTTCAATCCTCCGTTTTCCTTACTCTCTCAGAAAGCTTATCTTCTCTTGAAGAGTTTGCAATGTAAATTTCAACGTCCTTTGATGTGCCCGTAAACACAACTTCTCTGTACGCAGGCGGTCGCTCCAAGAAGAGCAAGAAGCGAGCCAAGTACCTTGCCCGGCAGGCCGAGGTGGAGTTCTTCCGGCCCCTCTGCGACCTGGTCGAGGACCGCCTGTCTCTGGAGGTGGGGCAGCTGGAGCTGAGCAGCCAGGCGGAGGTGCCTCCTCTGGTGGAGCTCTGCGTCAGGAAGATACGCAAGACTGACCTGGGTGGGTGCCCTGGTGGCTGTAGGCTGGTGTGTGTCTCTGTGTCATAGTACTAGTGCTGGTTGGAATTTTCACCAGTCGGTTGTGCATGAAATCCGTAAATGACTGGTCCTTTGTATATTCCATGTACACGATAATATATTATTGTGGTACACGATACTATGCAACTGTACACCTCTATTAGGCCTAGCAGATTTAGAGGTTTGGTGGCCGAACTACATCAAGGGAGTTTAGGTTTTGTTACCTAGATGATGGAAAAGTGGTAAACACTTATGGGTTTGAACTACTTAGTAACTGGAAGCACACAATAAATAATTGTAACAAGGTGAGTAGTGAGGTACTACATCCTAGGTTCGTAGAATACTTCACTGTTTGTAAATCTTTCTTAGTATTGGGATACACTCTTTTCCGTATACCACAATAAAGGAATAGAAACAGTGTAGGGTCACTATTATGACAATAGTACATGTATATAGGAGGGAAAGAGTGTAGAGATACACTGGCTCCCCCCTATAGTATATAGGGGAAACCAGTAACATACATGTATTTGTTATAGGAAAGAAAGAGCATTGTCTCCCCACCTGCCTCAATTTTGTTGATCCCCCAATGCGTTCTTATTGTAACTGATGTAAAATTGCAAACTGCAGATCAAAGCTAAATCTGTTATCCCCACAAAGAGCAAGTGAGCTTCTTCCAAGTGCATGCATCATGGACCAGTATATTAAATCAGTGCTGTAACTTGTAGCAAGCCAATTATTAGTTACAGATGAGTGCTCAGGGGTGGCTACCATAGCAATTAGGTATGGTCCATTGCACACCTCAAAGTACTAGTACACATGGTATAGCTGGTAATTGTCTGGCTACTGATACCTTCTTTGAATTATTAATAATAACGTGTACTTGTATAACCCTGATACATGTATACTCCCTAGTAACCCCTAGCGGTTCCTGTGAAGTTGTATGGTAGCCTGCTACAAATATTATTGCACCAGTGAAAGTGAAATATGGCTGGATATTGCACAAGTTGGCAGATGTATTTTCATGAGCCAAAGACAAGTGGAAGTGCTGCCTACGAGTGCAATATCCGGCCATTTTTCACTTTCACGAGTGCAATAGTGTTTATTACCCACTTTTACCATAACTATGGCCAACATTGTCATAAATTTATCTTACTGACATTCCTACATGTACTCATCAGAGATGAATTTTATATAATAACTCGCCAACGTTATGCATGAACTGAATGAACTGCACGTGGACTTTCGATGAGGTACCGCTTCAGCGATGCACGAGAAGCCAAGCGTTTTTGTGTTACTGTATAGAAGATAGGGGCAGAGTTTACCGTACTCGCGATTGCGCAGAAGTGGTAAATTCGTGATGCTCATTATCTCTTGAACGGAAGGAGCTGTAGCCTTCTAGCCTGGACTGCCAGTAGTTGAAGGTTAGTACTTACATCGTACCAAGAATCATTGGCATTCCCATCATTGGCTGTGCAGAATTGAAAGGTAACTATCGACTTCCGCATCCACCTACGCAACGTGGAATAGCAACTGTCGAATATCATGGGATATTCCATATACCTGCTCAATGATGGAACACTTCAAGAGAGAATATCAAGTGGGTAATAAACCCCCTAGCCCCATGCAGAGTTTCCTTACAAGGGTTCTTGCAAGGAATTTACTAATTAGAGGAAGTGTCCTATGAATACATTAGTAGTTGCTAAACCCACAAGTGTTTTGCCTGTGGCTGGGTTTATAAGGAGCAACAGTGTAGTGTATGGCTACCGCTGACATGTGTCTGCAATTTTTGGAGAGCCCAAGGGCTGAAATAGTGTGAAAATAGCTAGTTATGTATTGAGACAGTATAGTACTACAGTACTTCCCCAACAATGTACGTAATTTTGTCTATTGCAGACTATGCTTGACACAGTATAGTACTACAGTACTTCCCCAACAATGTACGTAATTTTGTCTATTGCAGCTTCTGAACAAATGCCTGATAATGTCTTCACAATTCCTGCCAAATTCAATTCTACCAATATTTATTTACAGCCAGTTAGAAACTGTGTCATGGAATATAATTTTTTGGCAAAGTTTCCAGCTATAATATGATGACTAATTATTGCATCCCTGTAACTTCAGGTAGAGTTAACCAGTAAATGAGGATCAAACTTGACTGATCGATCATTTGGGTAACGACGTAATAGCCAGAGTTTGCTTGGCACTATCATGCCTCAGGGGGGTAGGACAAGGTAATGTGTGCATGTCAGCAGTGGTACACTAGACGCAACACCAATTCTCTTGGAGAGCTTTTTGTGATAGCGGTGCAAAGCTGAAGAACACTCTTTAGGAGTAGCCTGAATTGATTTTGATGGCATGAACCTGGCATGTTGCACTCACTGTTATTATGTGCTGGAATGTGACCTCCAGACTGCTGTTCTTAAAGACTAGCTGCTGTGCAGCACTGTGTAAATAGTAACTAATTAGAGGAAGTGTCCTATGAATACGTTAGTAGTTGCTAAACCCACAAGTGTTTTGCCTGTGGCTGGGTTTAAAATGGAGCAGCTGTCACTAGTACTGGCTACAGTGGAGTAGTACCTTCCTTAATATGCGACAATTTTTGGAGAGCCCAAGGGCTCAAGTGATGTGAAGCTAGAGCTGATGGGTATGGGGCTAACAAGTGATTGATTAGTGCTATCGTAATCTGCTACACAGGGGGTAGTTATGATAGTATGATAGTGCTAAGTGGTGATGTACATAATGACCGTCCAGGCTCTCTCCAAAAGAAAGGGGAGAACCTAGTACATTTTATCAAGTGAGTAAGGTAGAGAGAACTCAATTACATGTGGGTGAACAAAATCACAATGGCAGGTCCAACAGTCTATCAGCGAAAATAGTCAGAGAAATTGAGTTCAAGGGTCTAAAGCAATACATCCGCCCCAACCCACCATCAAGTGAAAGGCCACATGTACAGGTAATACTTCAAAGCTCATTAAAGAGAGGACAGCGAATGTACAGCTGACTCGGCGTTTACTATTTAGAGCAGTGTCCGTGCACTAGCAGTTATGTAAACCCACAAGTGTTTTGCTTTTGGATGCGTTTAGGAGCAGCAGTTTCTGTGATTGATAACTCCCAATTTACCTATTCCTAGCTGTCCAGTTCCTTTCTTCTCTTCAGTTCTCAAGTAGCAAGCTACAGTGTGTTTGTCTTAGACTCAGTGAATGCGTGCTTTTCGTTCCAAACTACGATTTGCCATTGACTGTATTTGTGAATGAGCTTTGACCGTTGACCTCACCCTTTCGAGCAGCTTTGACTATTGACCATTGAACGACTGCAGTCCCAATAGAGTCTATGGGAATGACTCTCCCTTGAAGAGGTGGCAGTATGTAGCCAAGTACTATGCCCAGTGCTAAATTTCAATATGTGAATTTTCTAATTAGAGGAAGTGTCCTGTGAACAGTACGTATGAGTAAGGCTAAACCCACAAGTGTTTTGCTTGTGGCTGGGTTTATAAGGAGCAACACCATACACTATGGCTAAAGGCATTATGATAATGAGCATTTTTGGAGATCTCGAGCCTAAGGCTCGTACTAATACATGTATTAAATGTCTGATTACGTAGCTCCCACCTTCCCTAGCTCTCCATGCTACACATCAGCATCTGGTATTTAGAGCCAGTACTGTGTCGATGACCTAATTATTATGGACTTGCAATAACTGTAATTGACATTCATTTGCTATGCATAATGCATTTAGTTGCTGTGCATAATTTTCTGTCTGGTGTCTGTTAATTTTCACATACGTAAACTCTAATAAATAACCGGGGCGGTTATATTTAGAATTAGCAGCCTCAAGTATAGGTTATACGATGAGGAGGAGGTAACTACGGGATTTATACACCTCGTGCCTTCGGCACTCGGTGTATAAATCCCGTAGTTACCGACCCGAGGCGTATAACTGGCTTGTACCGTGGCATAGCAACCGCGTACTGCGTAGCGACGTAGGAACTCATTTTAGTTTTAGCTTGGCTTTATAGATGGCGCTTTCAGAAGACCTCGATTCTCTCTGTACTCAACAGTTGTTTAGAGCGGCAGAATCCTTGAAACTCGACGAGTTTGACTGCATACTATCGCAGACTAGCGATGTTGAACTGTCCGCACTCTGTACTCCAGGCCCCTCCCTCAGCGCGCGTACCGGTACCGACCCAAGCCGGCTACTCGAGCCCCACCCCCAGTATCAGTTGCTCAGCTCCACCCACCAGGAGAGCTCGATAGCTGTTTCGAGCAACCGGTTTACAGCTCCCACAACTGATGCTGATGTGCAGGCAGTACAGTCCAGTGCTGTTCCAAAAAACACCAGCAAGTCCACCAGTTGGGCTGTCAATATTTGGAAGGAGTGGACTGCTCACAGAAGAACGGTATGCCACCCTCTTGACTGCCCCCCACACCTTCTGCTGTGTCAGCCAGACGAGCTAAACCAGTGGTTGAGCAAGTTTGTACTGGAGGTTCGACGAAAAGATGGACAGCTATACCCACCTCAGACACTATATTCACTCTGCTGCGGTCTTTTGAGGTATGTGCGTGAGATCAAACCGGACATCAACTTCTTCAAAGATGCACAATTTTCTGGCTTTCAGCGAACTCTAGATGGCTTAATGAAACAGTTACGTTCATGCGGTCTTGGCAGCAAGAAACGACAAGCAGAGCCAATCACCATCAATGAAGAAGCTATCCTATGGGAGCAGGGTCTTCTTGGAAGCCTTTCACCTCAAGTACTTTTAGATACGATGGTATTCCTCTGTGGAATGTACTTTGCTCTCCGAAGTGGGCAAGAGCACCGTGACCTCCAGTTCAATCAGATTGAGCTCATCGAACCACCAGATGACTCACCTCCCTACCTGGTATATACTGAAAATATCTCCAAGAATAACACAGGTATTGTATTGCTTATATATTTTCTTGTCCGTGTGTTTAGCTCTATTTATTGCTTGTATTACCTTGTGTTGACACAGGAGGTATGGCACAAAGGAAGCTGCAGCCGAAGCAGGTGATGCACCATTCCAACATCAGCAATCCATCTCGTTGCTTTGTCCAACTCTTCCAGAAGTATCTCCACCACTGTCCCAAGGAACGAAAAACGAATTGTTTCTACCTCACACCGCTGAAAAAGACCAAAGGTGATGTCTAGTATTCAAATATGCCAGTTGGCCACAATACCCTCTCTAAGACGGTGAAACGTCTGTGTGCATCTGCAGGCATATCGGGCTTCAAAACCAATCACTCCCTTCGAGTAACAAACGCTACCCGACTATTTCAAAGTGGTGTGGATGAGCAGCTTATAATGACTCGAACTGGACACAGAAGCATTGAAGGAGTTCGAACGTACAAAAGAGTTTCGGATGAGCAAAAACAAGCACTATCTGAGGTCCTCAATTCAGCCACAAATGGGGTAGGCCAAGAGTCATATGCAAAGAAACCACGGATAGAATTTGAGAAATCTGTTGGTGTTTCTGTTGCCAGTGGCCGGGCTGTGTGCAGTTCACAGACCATGCTACCACCTATGCACTTTTCTGGCTGTACTCAGATCACCATAAACTGCACTCCCTATACTGCACCTCAGTAATGACTCGACCGCTTCCATTATCTATGTACCTGTACACTTACTGGTTAACCATTGTTTTTGACTATATAACATTGTACACATTTCTGAACATTGTATCATAGCAAATCCAAAATGTCCCTGAGGAAAAAATTACATTGTATTTACTAGCCTAAGGGCGGGGTGTATAAGTACTTATACACCTCTCAAGGAGGTGTATAAGTGATTTATTGACCTGTGAGCAGTGAATGTGATTGGTCAGATTCGAACAACCATGGTACAATGGGCGGTTACTTTTACATGGGCGGGTATAATCACAGATCGGTTATTTTTGCTTATCCCACATTGCATCATCTCTAATAAATTTCATTGGATGAGAGCAGTAGGATATATAGGCGCATATCCTACAGTTCTGTACTTCCTTAGTTACATATTAGTAACATAACCTCAAGCTACTTCACGATAGTTACGCACATGCGCAGTAGTGGGATAAGTCAGATAGAGCACGCCCCAGCAGAGGATATGTGCCCAAAATATCCTCTTTGGATACGGTTTTATCCCTCGGCTGCGCCTCAGGTAAAACCGCATCCGCGGAGGATATATAGGCGCATATCCTCCGCTGTGATGTGGCCTATCCTATACAAAGCAACCGTTAATAGCATGGTAGATCTACAGAAATATCGTTGAGATCAGCCTGGTAGATGTGGTGTCCCTTGAGGTAGGAAGCCTTCAGGCAGGTAAACTGAACGAGCTCCTTAGCGTTACCTTAGCTACCGTAGCTTAGTCTCGTTCCCAGAACCCTCCACTAACCGTAGCTAGGGTTTTCTCGCTACGACTAACGCCAACTTCTTGGTTTTCACAGTCTGATTCTCGTCGCTATTCTGTATGGTCGTGTTCTACGTATTAGCTGCATGCTCTGCTTGCTATAGACATTCACACGTGCAAACACTATTAATTTTACAGATTCAATTTCCTGCCTGGGCTGCACGTGCAAATTATGGGCGGTTATGTTCATAGAAGGTTTTACACAGGAGTAAACTGTTGTTGCAGTAAATAGATCATGTTATACTAGAGGGGCGGTTTTTTACAGTACTCTCTATATATGCATAGAAACTTTAATTTTCACCCCTACCTCTAGCTTAGCTAGTAGCTGGCATGAGTAAGCTTCCATGCTGGCCGTGTGAATTAGACGCACAAAACGTATTCCTTGCTTGGATGGCTACCAGTGTGCAATGAGTAAGTGATATACGTGTGTGTATAATTATCTGGTTGCTATGCGTATAGTTCCCATGCAGACATTGTGAAACTGAAGTGATTTGCATGGTTTGCTCCGATTTTGCTCTCCCTCACTCTGACTCATGCACTTGCTGGCTCACTACCATGACTACATACCTCCAGTGTGGTATTATTATACACGGCAGCTGTGAATGACAATATATGATACAGGGGCGTGGGAAGCAGAAATAGAGTGGTCTGGCCATAGAAGCTTGCCCGTATTACTCTGAAAGATAGGAAGCACTCTCAAAATTTTGTTGTATTCACATATTAGTGAACCGTGGCAGCAGAGTAGATTGGAATGTAGATATCTGCCACCTGTTGAGGAAAGTGGAGTTAGAAGCTACAGAGTTTAAGTATTTATGAATGCAAGAACAGTTCTTAGCTGGTTCTAGCTGGGATACAAGATAGTCCTTACCTTTAACCTACTGAGAAAAATTAATACGTATAAGGTTATATAACGAGGGAGGCAGCTACCACGTCTTTGTCAACTTTGGACAGCTTTTTAGAGAAGTGAATACAAAGCCATTGCACACGTGGCATGTACCTGTGCATGCGTATTAAATATGTGAGTGTGTCCCGTTGAAAAAAGTCGTGTGGCTCATCAGATGACAGTGGCAAGTAAGCAGCTTGTGGAAGAAGCATACATAATTATAGCTTCTTGGAAACTCATCACTCTAGTCATGCAGTTGTCTTCCTGGTGATGCTATCCTTGTTCTTGCTTGTGTTGCTGCTTGGGTACAATGAGTGCCACTTTGGGTGGTTCATGCGCTCCTGGTAAACTGAATTGGATTGACTACATGTACTGTATTCAAGCAGTGTGGGGTATGTTTTTTTTTCTGAAGACCTCTAGTTTGTGTAGTGATGTTCTTCCGTCTTGACCTCGATACTTATAGGCTCACTTGCTTGCAATGTATAATTGCATTGAAAACTGCTGCGTTTATACTAACCCCACCCTTAGCAGAAGTTCAGACTTTGAAACATGCGATGGAGTAATCTACATGGCACTGTCACATATGGCAGTGTTTGGGTGTATGTGCACTTAGTGATCCTCCATGTCCTGACGTGCCCAAACTCACGAGGGTGCACTGTCTTTCAAAAGATTGAACAGATGTGTGTAGATGCCGAGCTAGTCTGCTAATTAGGGCAGTTTGCAATGAAGGGTGAGCAGAACAGAGGCAGAAGAGGAAGTTGATGTGGGGGAATTGGTACTCTTTGAGTGGGTGGCATAGAGAGACTAGTGTTACTAAGAACCACAAGATGTATGTAAATGTATACAGAATGATGGGTGTTTGGGTAGCAGGTTATCATTAAGGGGGGGGGGGTCCACTGTATGTTATGCTGGGATGGCTGGGTACTATATCTTTATTCTATTATTACTCAAGATCCAAGAAATTGTGATTCTAGGAATTTATTATGAATCTAATCTAGGCAAGTCTATCACTAATTATTTTAAGCTGAATCCAATCTAACACAAGAGGTGTACAACTCCAGGAAATATACTTTGTAAATTGCACTATAAACTATTAGCTAAAACAACTGTTACTCAGTGAAGTCCACAAATGGCTTTGAGTCTTCACTAAATGGCTCTTCTGGGTCTTGCTGCCTATCAAAATTCTGGTGAAACCTTGAGCCCAGAGGAGGTTGGACACGGTCATGTGACATACGCGCGTATGCGATTCTCTACGGAGATTTCTGTATAAAAGCGCTAAAAAGTTTTCTCGTTAGTCTTTATGCGTATCCTCAAGGAATAGACATCTTTCGTGAGCTCTCCCGAAGTAGATTCAGAATATCTCGCCAACCCCGTTCAACCCCTGGGTCATTGCAGAGCTACGGTCGTTTAAATATCTAGCTATCGGCAAGGCGAGACTACATACTGGATTCTATCTAGTAACGGAAAGGTGCTGCCCGTATAGGTCCGTTCCAGCCATCTTACAGCAATCTACAGGCTATTGCAGCTTTATAGCGAGCTGTGCTTACCTTCTCAGTGAGCTAATTACATGTTGGAATGCAGCGTGGAATGTAATAAAGTGCAGCAAAAGGCGTGTGACCGCCACATGTTAATGAATGCGTGTCCAACCTCCTCTGCCTTGAGCCTACCTCTTGAAAAAACTGGCTTCTTTCAAAGCGACTAAACCACTCCTTTACAATGCATGATCTAATCTAGCCCAGGAAATTCTATTCCAGGAATTTTCAATGAATCTAATTTAGCTCTAACAAAACTGAAATTAATTTATTTGCTTGAGTAATAATAGAATAAAGACAGTAAGCTGTAGTTGCATATATTATAGGACAGTGTACTATAAATGCCGTAGATCGGGAAATTTTCACTCGTAAAAATGTGTGGCCGTTAGAATTTTTGTTGTTTTCTTTTCATCGCTTCGGCACACCAGAAGTGTAGCTATAGTGTTATTGGTCGTCGTTGTAGGGTACTCAAGGAACTTTATTAACGGCTGAAAATTTCCCGATCTGCAGTAACACAACATACATCTAAGCTAAGTTTGGGTGTAGCATGCTTATCGTGTTTAGGAGATGCCTGATAAGAGAATAATTACAGTTGGAATTGGCTGGGCCCTACTGGCAAGTGCTACTAGCAGGTTTAGTGACTATATAAAGCTTGCCTACTGCTCCTTTGCCAAGGGGCTCCAATAGGTCAGTGGTAAGAGCATCTGATTAGTATGCAGAAGGTCCTAGGTTCAATCCTCCGTTTTCCTTACTCTCTCAGAAAGCTTATCTTCTCTTGAAGAGTTTGCAATGTAAATTTCAACGTCCTTTGATGTGCCCGTAAACACAACTTCTCTGTACGCAGGCGGTCGCTCCAAGAAGAGCAAGAAGCGAGCCAAGTACCTTGCCCGGCAGGCCGAGGTGGAGTTCTTCCGGCCCCTCTGCGACCTGGTCGAGGACCGCCTGTCTCTGGAGGTGGGGCAGCTGGAGCTGAGCAGCCAGGCGGAGGTGCCTCCTCTGGTGGAGCTTTGCGTCAGGAAGATACGCAAGACTGACCTGGGTGGGTGCCCTGGTGGCTGTAGGCTGGTGTGTGTCTCTGTGTCATAGTACTAGTGCTGGTTGGAATTTTCACCAGTCGGTTGTGCATGAAATCCGTAAATGACTGGTCCTTTGTATATTCCATGTACACGATAATATATTATTGTGGTACACGATACTATGCAACTGTACACCTCTATTAGGCCTAGCAGATTTAGGTTTGGTGGCCGAACTACATCAAGGGAGTTTAGGTTTTGTTACCTAGATGATGGAAAAGTGGTAAACACTTATGGGTTTGAACTACTTAGTAACTGGAAGCACACAATAAGTAATCGTAACAAGGTGAGTAGTGAGGTACTACATCCTAGGTTCGTAGAATACTTCACTGTTTGTAAATCTTTCTTAATATTGGGATACACTCTTTTCCGTATACCACAATAAAGGAATAGAAACAGTGTAGGGTCACTATTATGACTATAGTACATGTAAATAGGAGGGAAAGAGTGTAGAGATACACTGGCTCCCCCCTATGGTATATAGGGGGAACCAGTAACATACATGTATATGTTATAGGAAAGAAAGAGCATTGTTTCCCCACCTGCCTCAATTTTGTTGATCCCCCAATGCGTTCTTATTGTAATTGATGTAAAATTGCGAACTGCAGATCATAGCTAAATCTGTTATCCCCACAAAGAGCAAGTGAGCTTCTTCCAAGTGCATGCATCATGGACCAGTATATTGCGCTGTAACTTGTAGCAAGCCATTTATTAGTTACAGATGAGTGCTCAGGGGTGGCTACCATAGCAATTAGGTATGGTCCATTGCACACCTCAAAGTACTAGTACACATGGTAATTGTCTGGCTACTGATACCTCCTTTGAATTATTAATAATAACGTGTACTTGTATAACCCTGATACATGTATACTCCCTAGTAACCCCTAGCGGTTCCTGTGAAGTTGTATGGTAGCCTGCTACAAATATTATTGCACGAGTGAAAGTGAAATATGGCTGGATATTGCACAAGTTGACAGATGTATTTTCATGAGCCAAAGACAAGTGGAAGTGCTGCCTACGAGTGCAATATCCGGCCATTTTTCACTTTCACGAGTGCAATAGTGTTTATTACCCACTTTTACCATAACTATGGCCAACATTGTCATAAATTTATCTTACTGACATTCCTACATGTACTCATCAGAGATGAATTTTATATAATAACTCGCCAACGTTATGCATGAACTGAATGAACTGCACGTGGACTTTCGATGAGGTACCGCTTCAGCGATGCACGAGAAGCCAAGCGTTTTTGTGTTACTGTATAGAAGATAGGGGCAGAGTTTACCGTACTCGCGATTGCGCAGAAGTGGTAAATTCGTGATGCTCATTATCTCTTGAACGGAAGGAGCTGTAGCCTTCTAGCCTGGACTGCCAGTAGTTGAAGGTTAGTACTTACATCGTACCAAGAATCATTGGCATTCCCATCATTGGCTGTGCAGAATTGAAAGGTAACTATCGACTTCCGCATCCACCTACGCAACGTGGAATAGCAACTGTCGAATATCATGGGATATTCCATATACCTGCTCAATGATGGAACACTTCAAGAGAGAATATCAAGTGGGTAATAAACCCCCTAGCCCCATGCAGAGTTTCCTTACAAGGGTTCTTGCAAGGAATTTACTAATTAGAGGAAGTGTCCTATGAATACATTAGTAGTTGCTAAACCCACAAGTGTTTTGCCTGTGGCTGGGTTTATAAGGAGCAACAGTGTAGTGTATGGCTACCGCTGACGTGTCTGCAATTTTTGGAGAGCCCAAGGGCTGAAATAGTGTGAAAATAGCTAGTTATGTATTGAGACAGTATAGTACTACAGTACTTCCCCAACAATGTACGTAATTTTGCCTATTGCAGACTATGCTTGACACAGTATAGTACTACAGTACTTCCCCAACAATGTACGTAATTTTGTCTATTGCAGCTTCTGAACAAATGCCTGATAATGTCTTCACAATTCCTGCCAAATTCAATTCTACCAATATTTATTTACAGCCAGTTAGAAACTGTTTCATGGAATATAATTTTTTGGCAAAGTTTCCAGCTATAATATGATGACTAATTATTGCATCCCTGTAACTTCAGGTAGAGTTAACCAGTAAATGAGGATCAAACTTGACTGATCGATCATTTTGGTAACGACGTAATAGCCAGAGTTTGCTTGGCACTATCATGCCTCAGGGGGGTAGGACAAGGTAATGTGTGCATGTCAGCAGTGGTACACTAGACGCAACACCAATTCTCTTGGAGAGCTTTTTGTGATAGTGGTGCAAAGCTGAAGAACACTCTTTAGGAGTAGCCTGAATTGATTTTGATGGCATGAACCTGGCATGTTGCACTCACTGTTATTATGTGCTGGAATGTGACCTCCAGACTGCTGTTCTTAAAGACTAGCTGCTGTGCAGCACTGTGTAAATAGTAACTAATTAGAGGAAGTGTCCTATGAATACGTTAGTAGTTGCTAAACCCACAAGTGTTTTGCCTGTGGCTGGGTTTAAAATGGAGCAGCTGTCACTAGTACTGGCTACAGTGGAGTAGTACCTTCCTTAATATGCGACAATTTTTGGAGAGCCCAAGGGCTCAAGTGATGTGAAGCTAGAGCTGATGGGTATGGGGCTAACAAGTGATTGATTAGTGCTATCGTAATCTGCTACACAGGGGGTAGTTATGATAGTATGATAGTGCTAAGTGGTGATGTACATAATGACCGTCCAGGCTCTCTCCAAAAGAAAGGGGAGAACCTAGTACATTTTATCAAGTGAGTAAGGTAGAGAGAACTCAATTACATGTGGGTGAACAAAATCACAATGGCAGGTCCAACAGTCTATCAGCGAAAATAGTCAGAGAAATTGAGTTCAAGGGTCTAAAGCAATACATCCGCCCCAACCCACCATCAAGTGAAAGGCCACATGTACAGGTAATACTTCAAAGCTCATTAAAGAGAGGACAGCGAATGTACAGCTGACTCGGCGTTTACTATTTAGAGCAGTGTCCGTGCACTAGCAGTTATGTAAACCCACAAGTGTTTTGCTTTTGGATGCGTTTAGGAGCAGCAGTTTCTGTGATTGATAACTCCCAATTTACCTATTTTCCTAGCTGTCCAGTTCCTTTCTTCTCTTCAGTTCTCAAGTAGCAAGCTACAGTGTGTTTGTCTTAGACTCAGTGAATGCGTGCTTTTCGTTCCAAACTACGATTTGCCATTGACTGTATTTGTGAATGAGCTTTGACCGTTGACCTCACCCTTTCGAGCAGCTTTGACTATTGACCATTGAACGACTGCAGTCCCAATAGAGTCTATGGGAATGACTCTCCCTTGAAGAGGTGGCAGTATGTAGCCAAGTACTATGCCCAGTGCTAAATTTCAATATGTGAATTTTCTAATTAGAGGAAGTGTCCTGTGAACAGTACGTATGAGTAAGGCTAAACCCACAAGTGTTTTGCTTGTGGCTGGGTTTATAAGGAGCAACACCATACACTATGGCTAAAGGCATTATGATAATGACCATTTTTGGAGATCTCGAGCCTAAGGCTCGTACTAATACATGTATTAAATGTCTGATTACGTAGCTCCCACCTTCCCTAGCTCTCCATGCTACACATCAGCATCTGGTATTTAGAGCCAGTACTGTGTCGATGACCTAATTATTATGGACTTGCAATAACTGTAATTGACATTCAGTTGCTATGCATAATGCATTTAGTTGCTGTGCATAATTTTCTGTCTGGTGTCTGTTAATTTTCACATACGTAAACTCTAATAAATAACCGGGGCGGTTATATTTAGAATTAGCAGCCTCAAGTATAGGTTATACGATGAGGAGGAGGTAACTACGGGATTTATACACCTCGTGCCTTCGGCACTCGGTGTATAAATCCCGTAGTTACCGACCCGAGGCGTATAACTGGCTTGTACCGTGGCATAGCAACCGCGTACTGCGTAGCGACGTAGGAACTCATTTTAGTTTTAGCTTGGCTTTATAGATGGCGCTTTCGGAAGACCTCGATTCTCTCTGTACTCAACAGTTGTTTAGAGCGGCAGAATCCTTGCAACTCGACGAGTTTGACTGCATACTATCGCAGACTAGCGATGTTGAACTGTCCGCACTCTGTACTCCAGGCCCCTCCCTCAGCGCGCGTACCGGTACCGACCCAAGCCGGCTACTCGAGCCCCACCCCCAGTATCAGTTGCTCAGCTCCACCCACCAGGAGAGCTCGATAGCTGTTTCGAGCAACCGGTTTACAGCTCCCACAACTGATGCTGATGTGCAGGCAGTACAGTCCAGTGCTGTTCCAAAAAACACCAGCAAGTCCACCAGTTGGGCTGTCAATATTTGGAAGGAGTGGACTGCTCACAGAAGAACGGTATGCCACCCTCTTGACTGCCCCCCACACCTTCTGCTGTGTCAGCCAGACGAGCTAAACCAGTGGTTGAGCAAGTTTGTACTGGAGGTTCGACGAAAAGATGGACAGCTATACCCACCTCAGACACTATATTCACTCTGCTGCGGTCTTTTGAGGTATGTGCGTGAGATCAAACCGGACATCAACTTCTTCAAAGATGCACAATTTTCTGGCTTTCAGCGAACTCTAGATGGCTTAATGAAACAGTTACGTTCATGCGGTCTTGGCAGCAAGAAACGACAAGCAGAGCCAATCACCATCAATGAAGAAGCTATCCTATGGGAGCAGGGTCTTCTTGGAAGCCTTTCACCTCAAGTACTTTTAGATACGATGGTATTCCTCTGTGGAATGTACTTTGCTCTCCGAAGTGGGCAAGAGCACCGTGACCTCCAGTTCAATCAGATTGAGCTCATCGAACCACCAGATGACTCACCTCCCTACCTGGTATATACTGAAAATATCTCCAAGAATAACACAGGTATTGTATTGCTTATATATTTTCTTGTCCGTGTGTTTAGTTCTATTTATTGCTTGTATTACCTTGTGTTGACACAGGAGGTATGGCACAAAGGAAGCTGCAGCCGAAGCAGGTGATGCACCATTCCAACATCAGCAATCCATCTCGTTGCTTTGTCCAACTCTTCCAGAAGTATCTCCACCACTGTCCCAAGGAACGAAAAACGAATTGTTTCTACCTCACACCGCTGAAAAAGACCAAAGGTGATGTCTAGTATTCAAATATGCCAGTTGGCCACAATACCCTCTCTAAGACGGTGAAACGTCTGTGTGCATCTGCAGGCATATCGGGCTTCAAAACCAATCACTCCCTTCGAGTAACAAACGCTACCCGACTATTTCAAAGTGGTGTGGATGAGCAGCTTATAATGACTCGAACTGGACACAGAAGCATTGAAGGAGTTCGAACGTACAAAAGAGTTTCGGATGAGCAAAAACAAGCACTATCTGAGGTCCTCAATTCAGCCACAAATGGGGTAGGCCAAGAGTCATATGCAAAGAAACCACGGATAGAATTTGAGAAATCTGTTGGTGTTTCTGTTGCCAGTGGCCGGGCTGTGTGCAGTTCACAGACCATGCTACCACCTATGCACTTTTCTGGCTGTACTCAGATCACCATAAACTGCACTCCCTATACTGCACCTCAGTAATGACTCGACCGCTTCCATTATCTATGTACCTGTACACTTACTGGTTAACCATTGTTTTTGACTATATAACATTGTACACATTTCTGAACATTGTATCATAGCAAATCCAAAATGTCCCTGAGGAAAAAATTACATTGTATTTACTAGCCTAAGGGCGGGGTGTATAAGTACTTATACACCTCTCAAGGAGGTGTATAAGTGATTTATTGACCTGTGAGCAGTGAATGTGATTGGTCAGATTCGAACAACCATGGTACAATGGGCGGTTACTTTTACATGGGCGGGTATAATCACAGATCGGTTATTTTTGCTTATCCCACATTACATCATCTCTAATAAATTTCATTGGATGAGAGCAGTAGGATATATAGGCGCATATCCTACAGTTCTGTACTTCCTTAGTTACATATTAGTAACATAACCTCAAGCTACTTCACGATAGTTACGCACATGCGCAGTAGTGGGATAAGTCAGATAGAGCACGCCCCAGCAGAGGATATGTGCCCAAAATATCCTCTTTGGATACGGTTTTATCCCTCGGCTGCGCCTCAGGTAAAACCGCATCCGCGGAGGATATATAGGCGCATATCCTCCGCTGTGATGTGGCCTATCCTATACAAAGCAACCGTTAATAGCATGGTAGATCTACAGAAATATCGTTGAGATCAGCCTGGTAGATGTGGTGTCCCTTGAGGTAGGAAGCCTTCAGGCAGGTAAACTGAACGAGCTCCTTAGCGTTACCTTAGCTACCGTAGCTTAGTCTCGTTCCCAGAACCCTCCACTAACCGTAGCTAGGGTTTTCTCGCTACGACTAACGCCAACTTCTTGGTTTTCACAGTCTGATTCTCGTCGCTATTCTGTATGGTCGTGTTCTACGTATTAGCTGCATGCTCTGCTTGCTATAGACATTCACACGTGCAAACACTATTAATTTTACAGATTCAATTTCCTGCCTGGGCTGCACGTGCAAATTATGGGCGGTTATGTTCATAGAAGGTTTTACACAGGAGTAAACTGTTGTTGCAGTAAATAGATCATGTTATACTAGAGGGGCGGTTTTTTACAGTACTCTCTATATATGCATAGAAACTTTAATTTTCACCCCTACCTCTAGCTTAGCTAGTAGCTGGCATGAGTAAGCTTCCATGCTGGCCGTGTGAATTAGACACACAAAACGTATTCCTTGCTTGGATGGCTACCAGTGTGCAATGAGTAAGTGATATACGTGTGTGTATAATTATCTGGTTGCTATACGTATAGTTCCCATGCAGACATTGTGAAACTGAAGTGATTTGCATGGTTTGCTCCGATTTTGCTCTCCCTCACTCTGACTCATGCACTTGCTGGCTCACTACCATGACTACATACCTCCAGTGTGGTATTATTATACACGGCAGCTGTGAATGACAATATATGATACAGGGGCGTGGGAAGCAGAAATAGAGTGGTCTGGCCATAGAATCTTGCCCGTATTATTCTGAAAGATAGGAAGCACTCTCAAAATTTTGTTGTATTTCACATATTAATACGTATAAGGTTATATGACGAGGGAGGCAGCTACCACGTCTTTGTCAACTTTGGACAGCTTTTTAGAGAAGTGATTACAAAGCCATTGCACACGTGGCATGCAGTAATGTACGTGTGCATGCGTATTAAAAAAATGTGGGTGTGTCCCGTTGAAGAAAGTCGTGCGGGTCATCAGATGACAGTGGCAAGTAAGCAGCTTGTGGAAAAAGCATGCATAATTATAGCTTCTTGGAAACTCATCACTCTAGTCATGCAGTTGTCTTCCTGGTGATGCTATCCTTGTTCTTGCTTGTGTTGCTGCTTGGGTACAATGAGTGCCACTTTGGGTGGTTCATGCACTCCTGGTAAACTGAATTGGATTGACTACTGTATTCAAGCAGTGTGGGGTATGTTTTTTTTTCTGAAGACCTCTAGTTTGTGTAGTGATGTTCTTACGTCTTGACCTCGATACTTATAGGCTCACTTGCAATGTATAATTGCATTGAAAACTGCTGCATTTATGCTAACCCCACCCTTAGCAGAAGTTCAGACTTTGAAACATGCGATGGAGTAATCTACATGGCACTGTCACATATGGCAGTGTTTGGGTGTATGTGCACTTAGTGATCCTCCATGTCCTGACGTGCCCAGACTCACGAGGTGCACTGTCTTTCAAAAGATTGAACAGATGTGTGTAGATGCCGAGCTAGTCTGCTAATTAGGGCAGTTTAGCCTCGTACCCAGGCCTTCCCTGCACTCACGAAAATAAATGAGGAAAAGTAAAGCTTCTAAGCTTAAAGTTTATTTTCGCGAGTGCGGGGAAGGCCTGGGCACGAGGCTAAGGGCAGTTTGCACTGAAGGGTGAGCAGAACAGAGGCAGAAGAGGAAGTTGATGTTAGGGAATTGGTACTCTTTGAGTGGGTGGCATAGAGAGACTAGTGTTACTAAGCACCACAAGATGTATGTAAATGTATACAGAATGATGGGTTTTTGGGTAGCAGGTTATCATCAAGAACCATAAAACTATACACATACTTGTAACCTACACCTCCTAAATCCAAACCCAATCCCCCTATCTATCAACTATTCAATTACTGTTTGTCAAGGGCATAGGCTATTCATGGTTTAAAGATAGATAGAGACGAGAAGTAGGTAGAGAAGTTTAAGAAGTGGTGGTAGATGCATGGATGCTGCCCAGAGAACCTGGGACGAGGAAGAACCAGAAGCCACCGAGCTCACTATCACAAAGTTTGAATGCGATTTTAAAATATTGAGTTAGAAAAGGGGGCTATAAAGGTCACCCCTCTATTAAGAATTTCATGAGTATATACGTATTTGTCTTACGGCTCTAGTTTGATCTGTATCCAGTAAGGACCCTCATGAAAACCTAAAAGCTTATCAAAGAGTAAAAACTGAAGTGCCACGAACCGAGCAGCCCCCAGCTTCCCCACAATACAGGCCCACGGGGACTCATGTTTGTTTTTATTACACCCATGCATACACACATATGTACACACACACACACACACACACACATACACGCACCACACACACACACACACACACACACACACACACACACACACACACACACACACACACACACACACACACACACACACACACACACACACACACACACACACACACACACACACACACACACACACACAGGGGTGTGCTAAACTCGTGGATTTTCTCAAGCATTCCCTTCTTTTCCAAACTCCCTGTCCACACCTACCTTCCACTGATGACCTCGCCCTCCCCTTCTGGGACTACATACAGTGCTTACAGAAATGGCAGATGGGGTGAAGACCGAAGCGTCAACGTGTGTATGTTTATGTTATTGAGACATATGTATGCTTCAGAGTATGTGCACATTAGCCTTGTTCCCAGGCTCTCTGCCACCGCTTATTTTACTTCATGCGAAAAAAAGCTCGGCAGAGAGCCTGGGAACGAGGCTATGTGCACATTAGGCTCGTACACAGTTGCTATAATAATGGGAGGAACGCTTTAATGTCCTGTATATGCCATGTGCTTATTTTTCAACATTCTAGGGATCCAGATATTAGCATGTGTGATGCCCGTGGTAGGATGATGTTTGGGACACGTTTGTGGCCGTATAACGCCTGGGCACCAGTTTTTTCTTTCAACTAGCCTCACCTGAACTGTGTCAGATGTGCTGTAGCGAGAGGAAATGACATGTCGTTTCTTTTACACACCTACCATCTTCTCACACGCATGCAATCTGTATACTCACTCAAACTCTCCCTCCCTCTCATGCATGCACACACCTTCTCTCTCTCTCACACACACACACCTATTCATTCACACACATAGACATACACAAAAATCTTGACCCACATACACAGCACACACACACACACACACACACACACACACACACACACACACACACACACACACACACACACACACACACACACACACACACACACACACACACACACACACACACACACACACACACGTACACACACACATTGGCAGTACCGACAACTTGTGGTGTGGTCTACCGTTCTTACAACTGTGCGTGATATTGAATTAGCCACCCCCTGGTATATTTCAAACAAAGCACAGTATACATGCATGACTGAACTTACTGCGCAAACCTGATGATACTCCCAAGTTTTCAAAAGTTGGCTTGGTGCAACATGAAAAAGTAAGAGAACATTATGAAGTACTTACCAAGCTGGTGTGTGTGTGACTGTGTGTACATGTGTGCGTGGGGGGGGGGGGGGGGGGGGGGGAGAGAGATGTGTCACTGTTGATGGTGAGTTTCTGTGACCTTTTCACCATCTCCCTAACGCCAACATTTTCTACTTCTACAGATTGCCAGAAGAGTGCTAAGAACTCTTTTTTTCCCCCTCCTCCACTCCATGAATCCTCGAATGCCACCTCCAATTTTACCTATATAGATCTCTTTATTTAGAAGATCTGCATGGAGCCTTGGCAATACCATGTTGGACACTAGTCTCGCGTGCCAGCCCCTCGCATGAAAGTAGGGTCTGGTGTGGTCACGATACGGCAGTTGTGACAACGCCAAGATCTGGGCGGAGCCAATCAGATTCGTTGTTTACTGTATGACATCATAACTCACGTAGAAACTATTTCGCACTCACTTAACTTTTCAGTGATGGCGACAACTAGCGATATACGAGAGATTGTTGGTCGAGCAGCGACTTCGCTTGGTTATTCTGAGCTGAAACCCGAACAAGAACAAGCCATACTTGCCTTCGTTCGCGGGAAGAATGTATTCGTTGCTCTACCTACAGCACTTAATTAATTATCTCACAACACTTAATTATCTGACCACACTGTGTAAGCGCTGCGTAGTAATTGCATTCCACTGTCACAACTGCCGTATCGTGACCACGCCAGACCCTACTTTCATGCGAGGGGCTGGCACGCGAGACTAGTTGGACACATCATGACACACTACCCATCTGATAAATATCTTGTAATTCACTGTGAATGATTAAATATTTTTATAGCTACAGTACATGTGTATTTATATCTCTTACACAAGCATATGGTCCTGTAATAAAGCACTGCATGACCTCTATGTCTGCCTGTTGGTTAGGCTTTTAGACTTGTATGCTGGCATAATTTTGGAAATGATACGTGCTTCTGAGAATTATGTTGTAATGACCAGCTCTACAAAGTGTGACAAATATAGACACATTACAACTGCATGCAGCTAATTATAGGCAGAGATATTCTGAATGTGTATGGCTAGGTGCTAAGAAATTACAAAAATCTGCAGGGGGTAGCCGCTAAAGGTAGCCAGCCCCGCCCATTCTGTGTTCCGATTTAATAGGTGTGGTTTCTTTCGTTGGTGTCCGGCCATTTTGCAGTGTAGGTTCGCCCCGACCAAGAAAATACGCCGCTAGAATATTGAGTATAGAGTGCCCATAACCCCAGGCCTTCCTGGGACTAGCTACAATTGCTCACGGGATCGCAGACGTCGCCCCTCCCCTAGGGCCGGCCCTATAGGAGGCGGAAGTGCGATGTAGTTTACGTCATAACAATAGTTGGCCAATCATATGCAACCATCTGAAATTTAAAAAGCGGTCATCTGTTGACGAGATCGAGAACTTGACGCCTGCTCAATTTTATAGACTGTTGTTTTGTTTTTTATTTCATTTGTTGGGGAGTGACAGTGTTCTTTGGATTTGTTGGCGATGGCTCTCAGAACTATTCAGGTATCAATGGTTTCTTTCTTATTCCTTGAAGTAGTATTCTAACTTCTGACAACTTTGTACAGGCAAGAGGTGAAAATGGCACGAAGAGTCATGCTTTAGGAGGCAAGTCCTTTCTGCCGAGAGCAGATGTCAAGCCAAGAGCAGCGCTGGGGAGTATTGGAAACATTGTGGTGGACAGAAAGGCAGGCCCTGGAAAGGTTAGATTACTCTCTCTTACTTTTGTAGACCCCTTCCTCCCCCCTCCCCTCCCCACTACCTCTCTACACACTAATGGTTCCTCACTGTGATTAATCTCTGTTAGATATCGCAGGCCATGAAGAAGAAACCACTGCCAGCTGTTTCAGAACCAGAAATGATGGAGGTTGGCCAGTTGGAAGACCCTGAAATCGACGACATAGATGCAGTAGATGCTGACAACCCTCAGCTGTGTGCTGAGTATGTCAAGGATATCTACCAGTATATGCAGCAGCTTGAGGTGAACACACAAGTTTGTCAGTATAGGATAGACTACTCCCAAGAGTGGGTTATGCGCCTATGTAACCCACAAGTTTGTGGTTATCCCAAGGCAAAGCCGAAGGATAAATGCAAACAAGTGAGTTATAGCGCACAACACACCAGTAGGTGTGGTCTATCTGACTTATACCACATTGTGCATGCGTACAATCTGCGCTGCGTAGCAACGTAGCAAACTGTGTGTTATGAATCTATGTAACCAATATTTTTTAGACAATAATATTGGTTACACAGGTTCACACCTCACACTTTATCTGTTCGCTATATTGATACGCAGTGTAGATTTTACGTATGCACAAAGCTGAAACTCTATACGTGTAGTAGTGAGACTAGTGACTCATATTTTCTTGTTATGTGCCAGAAAACTTCTTAAGTTGTTGGTGCAGCAATACCCCTGCAGCTATGTAAGACATAGAGGTCTTTGAAGCCTTGTTTCCAGTCTTTAACCCAGTTTTGGTGTTAGTGGTGCAAAAATAAGCAAACAAACTGTGAGGTGGAACCTGGGAATGAGGATAAGGCCTTGATTGATGCAGTTAATTATCTCTGTGCTGTTCATTTTTATCCACACAGAGAAAGTACCATGTCAAGCCAGAGTATTTACAGAGGCATCCACAAATCAATGCCAAAATGAGAGCCATCCTAGTGGACTGGCTGGTTCTAGTCCACCAGAAATTCACCTTGCTGCAAGAAACTTTGTTTCTCACCATCTCTATCATTGATCGATATCTTGAGCTTGAAGTAAGTTGGCTGTTGTGTAGGCATTATATGGAATAAGCATATGTAAAAGTGGGCAACCTGACTTTGTATAAACAGATTTGTGTGGTTTAATGAACGTTGAAATACGTTTCCGGTTCACCAGAATGACTACGAGGTACAATTACAACCAGGGTTTCAATCCAGTGTAGGTAATTCTCCTCAGCAAATTTGCAGTAAGCAATTAGTTTTATTCTTTTCCTTCAGATTGAGAATGTGGATAAGTCCAGACTGCAGCTTGTGGGCGTCACAGCTATGCTGATTGCCAGCAAGTACGAGGAGATGTATGCTCCCGAAGTTCATGATTTTGTATACATCACTGACAACACCTACTCCAGTTTGGATATTCGAGACCTGGAGAGACACATGCTGCGAAAAATGGAGTACAGTTTTGGCACACCCCTCTGCATTCACTTTCTCAGAAGATTCTCACGAGCTGGACAGGTAAATCTTGCCACTTGTTCTGTGAACACATACCAGAATTATGTAAAGGAATGTTGTTCATCATTGTTTAGGTGACACCTGAAATTCACACAATGGGGAAATTCCTAATGGAGTTGTGCTTGCCAGACTACAAGGCTCTTCAATTCTTGCCCTCACAACAAGCTGCTGCCGCACTGTATCTGGCAATGAAGGTGTACGATGCAGGAGACTGGGTATGTACCACTGTGTGTAATCTTGTCCCCTGACCCTTTACCCACCTGTAAAAAAAATGCGTGAAGAAATCTTCACTAGCAATTTTTTTTGCAAAAGGATTTGAGGGTCTGGGCACAAATAAAAATCTGTGAACCACTGATAGAAGTAGTCTTTCCCACATGTGGAAAGGGCCTTGGAATGGGGCTATAATAGTAACTAGCTACAAAACTGCCTGATTTATGTCTGAAGTTAAGTAACCGAAATGTGTGAGCCTTAGAATTTGGGAAAGTACATGTACATATGTCTAATGGTATGCTGTAAATCTTTTCTTTTGCCACAGTCACTGACCCTGCAGCACTACAGTGGGTACTCAGAGGAAGACGTCCTACCTTGTATGCGCAAGATGGCCCAGTTATTGATGGAGACGCGCACATCAAAACAACAAGCTGTGATGAACAAGTACTCCTCTAGCAGGTTTTTCAAAGTCGCCAAAGTAGCAGGACGTCACGACCAGATCAAACATCTTGCTTATCCATCTAAATAAATCGCACTTCAAAACTGCATTAAGTACAGTTGCCTGTTGTATAATGTAATGTATTATTGCAACTTCATGCAAAATCACTTTGGGCGGGAAAGGGTGGGGCTCGGTGTATCTGAACACGGGCAAATCAATGAATCCTGATCGAGAGCACGATACAACATGAAAGGTATTCGTGTAGCTGGGGGCTCAAAAGTAAAGTGGCAATAATTTGTGGTCTTAAAATGATGCTAGTTGCTTAATCAATATAATATAATCTCCCAAAAGCGCCTAAATTAATTATAGCCCGAACTATGGTATTAGCAACAGCAGTGTTTATTACCAACCTAGTGTCATATCCAACTGTTCCAACTTTCTAGCTGGGACATCGACAGCTATATACAAGTCTTGTTACAACTACTCTATGTTCCAAAGGCACCTTAGCTAGAAGATCACTTTCCTGGGGTAGTTCCCTGCACCATCTACATGCTTAGTATGCTCTTTTGCTGTACTATTCCCCTTCCACGCCTGTTTCTCTTCATAAAATTCAACTTCCATGCTCTTTAGAACTGCTGATCAGGCAGTTACTGCTGTCCAAATTCTAGCAGCCGGCTCAGATAGGCCTGAAATCTCGGCACCCCACAAGCACATAGCTACGGGAAGCAGTGTTCTAGCCAGAGACAACTGCAAAGAGCACTGCTTTCTCAGAGATCAAAGCATAGCTGTGGTTTTAATTACATTCTTTCAACCACATCAAAAGAAAATTGTATACCTAAGAGCGGTGGAGCACCACTCTTCCACTCTTTAGCTAGAACACTGGGAATTAAGCCTATCCTTGATTCCAGGATTCACTCGGAATCACTCCCCAGCTTTTGTTTGCACATGATGTATGGGAATTAGGCTAGGGTGGCTTGGGAATCAAACCTACCTGATCTGTGATGAACCGCTTTGGCACGTACGTAAGTGCATGAGTAGGCCTTGATCAATGAAACCGACCTGTGTGGCTGTGCTGTGCAGACCATCTGTTGATACACGTACCGCAATGCCATTGTTATGTACATCCTACAGTCTAGCTCTCATGCTAACACCACTGCAACACACACAGTAAAAAGTAGCTACCTGGCTATGGAGTTTTGACTTCACTCTACAGCATGTTGGCAGAGGTGAGATGAAGGAGAGGAGACTGGTGCCCTGGGAGCAAAGGAAAGAGCTACCATACCCTTTTGGAGAGGACCACAAGGCACAAGGAGGCCCTGCTCACAGGACTCACTAATCAAGTGAGCCTGTAAATTAGGTTGTGATACTGACTTTGAATCGCAGTCTAGTGGCCCCCTCTCTCCCTGCATAGTACCAGTATGCCAGTACTGGAGGCAAAAATGTGGCAGCTGTGGGAAGGAAGGAGATGCTGGGTCTAAATTGTTACATCTAACTGCAAATTTGAGCCCATAGGACACTAGCCTCATACCCAGGCCACGTGGTCTGGGTATGAGGCTACTGTGACACGACTACTGGCCTCGCTCTACTTTCCTGTGCTGAACAATTGTATGGGTATTACATGGATTTGAGAATAATTGCATGAGCAATAGGCAAGGTAATTGCAACTGGAGAGTGGGTCTTGGGAACAGGGCTACTGCAAGAAACTCATAACAGGATTCAGGGGCGTAGGAACACTTCCGCGGGTGGTCCGACTCAGAAGGGTATGCCTGTGGAGTAGCTCAGTACACGCAGTGCGCAAAATGTTTTCTTTAAGCTTTTTAATGGGGTCAAGAATTGCTCTCATAGGGTCTTTGCGAGTCTTGGTAAATCGTGCATACAGAAGTAGGCTTATGGCCGCGTGGACCTCCAAGCCTCACAGGAAATCTAACGAAAAGTCACCGGCCTGGGGAACGAGGCTACAGCTTGTGTATGTTCGATTGCGAGTTCGCCAAAAAAAAAAAAATTGCCAGCTTCAAAAAGTGGTCTGGCTAAATCCGGACCAGCCGGACCGCGTGCTACACCTGTGACTCATATTGCGAGGGGGAGAAATAACTTCCAGGTAAACTTGACGTGCAAAATTCTTTTCATGTACACTTGAGATCACGAAACACAAGTTCCTTGACAGTGGAATAGGATCCATTTCCTGTTATGATATCATATCAAGCACAGTCGCTAAGTGGTGGTCAGTACCTCCCCAGAGAGGGGTGGAGTATTAATCACTCTCACCTTGCACCCCCTCCCCCTCCCTCCTACGCACACCCATACACACTCCACTGTATTATTACACGAATGAGAGATCTGAGCATAGGTAGTCCTGCTGTAGACCTATAGCACTGATAAGTCAGAGCCTTTGCAGGTAGCCTTGTACGCAGGGTTCCACCCACACCAAAAGAAAATAGGTAGGGCCTGAATATGTTAACTTGCAGGTTAGCAGTTATGTCACTTCTGTTGTGTCATGCTGTATGTCCTTATTATTCAAGGATACTATATGGTGATTTTGTCCTTTTTATTCAGCACAATGTATCAAAACGAATTGTCCTTTTTATTCAGAGAATACTGTTCTATTATTACTCAATGACCACTGGATGTCAAGGCTTGTGTGCAGTTACTCTCTCAGTACTCTACTTGTCTTATGACTATCTATTTATTGAAGATTGACATTGGTCAATGTATAGTTTTTTTCATGCACTGTTGCAAATTGTGTTATTTACCTGCTCATACGCCAGGGGTAAAATCTTCTAGAGATGTTGTTTTTTCTTCTTTTATGTATGATGTTGGGGTATCTGTTTGTGTGCATCATTTTCTTCTGGTATGTGTCTTTTTGTGAACTCTAATATATGTATCAGAAAACTCTTCACCTGAGCACAAGAGAGATGGAGACGCCTGGACTAGCACTTGTACCTAAACTCACACTTGAACTCATATCCTTGCACAGATGAAAGTAAATTTAGCTGCACAGGTAATGATCAATCTGTAGCCAAAGCACTTTCTATTGTTGTAGGCTCTACAACATTTTTGCATGAGACAGTGAAAGGGGATAATTTATAGAGGCAGCTTTTAAGAGGTGTCGTCAGGAAATTGACTTAGAGGGCACTAATGAACCACTACTAAATTCATGTAAATAATCTAATAAGTCATTCAAAAGCATCAACTAGTTAATGTCACTAGGTATACATAGCTCTGCAGTCTGGATGTGTTCTTTTTGAAATAATGTAATATACGTACATGCAGAGTCGACAAAAGCTACGAACACATACATGTAAAGTCTTCCGAGGCTATTTGTATTATAGTGCCTTTTTGTGTATTTGCTTACCGGAAAACTTCGTATACTCCGGTAGATCCTACGTACTATTACGACCGGCGCGTGCGCGCGGCGGTGGTGGCGCCGCCGCGCGGGTATGCGTTTCCAATCACAGATCACGATCAGATCTATATCTACGTTCCAAGGTTGCAACTCCGGCTATTCATTGTGAACTCAAACTTCAGCAGGGAAGGTGAGTAGAAGTCCGCTTGAGGACCTTTCTCGTTGTATTTACGCTTAGCTCACGGCCTTTTTGGTGCCCAGATATTTAATCACTCTGTATGATAGCCTCGTTTCCAGCCCTCCCGTTTTTAATGTTCACTTGCGCTATCCTTGCACGTCCAGGTATTAAAGACCGTCCCTTTGTCCGAAAAAGGCGCAGGCTGGGAACGCTGCTAGTAAGCTTATTAGTATTCGTGGATGTTGTTTGTATGCAAGAGTTTACTATATTTTCTGCAGTGTGCCCGTCAAATCGTTTACTGGTTTGCATATATATTATCACACAACTGTTTTTTTTTTGACAAGGCCCTTGCAAGCTTACATGTGATGCTCGCATAAAAACTGCCTCCTGATGTCGATACCGATTGCAGTTATGCACGGGCTGCGTTGCCCGCGGCTGTACTACGTGTGCATGAACGTCTGACAAGGTGGCTAGGAAGCCGACCCCGTGATCGAGTGATTGGTAGTGGACTGGCAGGTTAAGCCATAGAGTATATAGCTCCGTAATACAGAGCTGTTTTATATAAGCTTAATAGCTCAGTAAGAGATCAGACCAAGCTAACTGTAGTCTCGGTACCAGCCCACCTATCAAGTCGGAGATCGCTTACAGTATCCCGCCACGAAGAGTGGGATACTGTAAGCGATCTCCGACTTGATAGGTGGGCTGGTACCGAGACTAAGCTAACTGCATCTGTAGAACTACCGTAGATCTGGAATATCTTGTGCTAAAACTTTCACGTGCAGTTTTGTTTGTAGTTATATTTTTGTTGTTTGGGCCATCCATGATACAGCACAAGCATGAATACTACAGAGGTTTGCAAGTTGATTGTCCACAGGAGAAGTCAAATAGGCAGTGGCTGTCAAGTACTTAGGTTAGGCTGTCAGCATCAAAGGCTAACAGTTTACAGTTATTACTGTCAACCAATTTGTGGCCTATTGCACTGGACAACCAACCTTCAAGTGTACAAATAGCATGAGAAAGCAAGGAGGATCGAGTATACAAAAACTTCGTGTCAGTGAAGTGGTTCTGGGGCTGGGGCATGGCAGTATAAAGAAGGATGCAACAGCAGATTTGTCTCCATATAATATAGACAAATCTATATTATTTTCATGTGACTCCTAGGCCTTTTAGGCCTGGCATTCTTATTTATGTATGTGTGTCACGAAAATAAAATATTCATTCATTCATTCATATAGACTTCTGCGAGAGCGATTGCCTGTGAAGGCATTGAGGACAACAGTGAGCTTCTCAGATCCAGAAGACTATATCTCCAGCTTCAGGTAGCTTGTCTCTGTCTACAATTTTTTTTAACAGAAAATCCCCAATTTTTTGTGGGCTTGATATATGTGTAGGGCTTGCCCATACATACACTGATTCTGACTTTTGCTTAAATTAATCTTCATGTACTTGAGGGCTCCCAGTCAGTAAAGGCCTTCACAGGTGTGGGAAAGTTGCTGTCTAGCTCCCCCCCCCTAATTGTGAGAACCCATCCCTAATTAAGGATAGGTTCTCACAAGAATTTTCACATTAGGAATGGTTTCTCATAATTAGGGCTTTGGTTCTCATAATTAATTGTGAGAAACTATCCCTAGTTATGAGAACCCTTGTGAGAACCCATCCCTAGTTGGGAGAACCATTAGTTGCCCTTGCCTGTGGATTTCTAGTGGAAGAGCCTGAGCAAGTGCACACCACCTAATTCTACATTGAAATCTACATGGATTTCTACATACACATAGCAGTTGAAAAAGTGCAAAAATGACTATGGGAGTACATGTACCATGAGAGACACTTTAATATAAGTCTGACAATGCATTATTGGGGCCTGAGTGAGCCCCAAACTTAGTGACTTGTGCAATTGCAGTCAATCTGTCTGTCCATTTGGCACAATGTTCTATATTTGCTACAATTTCTTTGGCCATGTGCACGTGCGTGTATTGCACTGAGCACGCATGAGTTAGCAGCAACTATACGAGGCTTCACTGACAGCGCCAACAGGAGAAGTACCGTCATGTTTCTGAGCCAGCAAAGTATCAAAATGTAAGCTTTGTTAGCAGACCAGCATAGTTTGCTAGCTAAATGGCATATCTGTAGCTACCAGACATAGGCAGTATGACCTGTCATCAATCTGTCCTAGGATATTGCCTCTTTTGTCACTAGCTTGCCATGAACTGTGCCCAGTGAGCTTGTCATAGCTATAAGAAAGGAAAGAGCTACCCAGTTCCTTGACTTCCATGCTTGTGAAAAGATCCATCGTGCTTAAAAGTGTACTGTGGTGCTTGCTGGCACTACAGTCTGATGCTCCTGCTCTGCTACGAGAGGACGATGGACCTGTAGAACATACTGAGAGGAATGCACTGGGGAGTATTCTCCAAATTTGTGTTCCTCAAGTTACTCATATAATAAGTCTACCACTGCACAGATTCTAAAGAATTTGTATACACACTTTTCCTCATTGTCATCACATTTTCTACTGCCCACACACTACATGGTTTTCTACTGCCCACACACTACATGGTTTGCGAAGGCTTACCCCACTATGCCCTACATATAACTAGTATATTGCACTAGTCATGTACATGTTTTTGTGGTTTATACTCAGTGCTGCTTTCTGTGCCAATACTTTTTGCAGTGGTGTTGAGTCCCTTTTCTTTCATAGTCCTACAATGTGGTCTCTCCCAAGTATCATGTACTTATGTGTTGTGCTCAGAAAAGTTCAAGAATTACCACCTATTGCATTGTAGGTGTTTAAAGTGACTTGCTATCTGCTCCCTGTGGCACTCTTGGTCCTGTTGTAGCCTAGCCTCTGTCGCAGCTACAGCCTCAGTGGATTATCTCTCCTGCTGTAAAGTGCTCATTTGTTGTAGCCTGGCCTCTTTCTCTCTCGTTAACAGCCTCATAAAGATTGAGTCTCTCCCTCATTCATTGCAGCCTGGCCTCTCTCACTTTCATCCTGCTGGAAAGAGCTCATCTGTTGCAGCCTGGCCTCTGAAAGTAAATCTATATATAGGTTCATACCTGCATGACGTAATTTTTGTGTACGAAGATATTTTACTGAATACCCTACCTGCTTATTAATGAAGTGGTGTATATATAGGGGCAGTTATGTGGTCTTCAGAATTTCCTTAACTCATTGCACGTATGCGACAACAATTTCACACGTGAGATTAGCCTACGCTCATAATTACAGGGCCGTAGCAAGCACTTTTTGAGTGGTCCGGCCAGGAAGTTCGTGATTCGCGAAATTGGTGGGCGTAAGTCCCCCTTCCTAGGGGGGTCTGGGGGCATGCCCCCCCAGGAAATTTTGAGATTTTTGGTGCTCTGAGGTGCATTCTGAGGCCTTCTCATTGCATATTATATTGTTAGTTTCAATGTTGAGTGGTGTCTGTTTTATTCCATATTCACAGACTCTTTTCAGTGAAATATAATTGTAAATACTTTAATACTTAGCAAAAATACCAGAACGATGTTCTGAACCACTAACAAAATCATTTAAAACAGACTTCAAATCTAAATTATCAGTCCTTTCTTTATGAACATGCAGAATCATGAGGTGATTAAGTCTTTCTTGTGCCATGGTTGTTCTCAGGTAGTTTTTAAGGCGGCGTAGATCATAGAGTCAGTATGAATTGCCGCCGAGTGCCTTAGCACGCAACGCGAGGCAATTAATCTTGTAGTGCAGCAGTCGAATCTGAGTTTCGGCCCCGGGGGCAAGCACGAGCTCGAGATGGTCACGCATGTCCTAGGAAGGTACACGCCTAACACGGATTCTGACCTTGTACTGCTGGCGCATGAACGATCAGATTTATTCAAGTCAAGGTTGTCTTACTGCAGCTCCAAGGTTTGAGTAGCCTCTGTTTCAGCAGAGACGTTACGGCCCGACGGTACCGCGGCAAATCGGCAAATCGAGTGCTATGAACAAAAGCAAAGCCCGTGACTCTGTATCAACATGCTGGGCCTTGGAAGTACGCTTCAGACAGAGACAACCGTCTACTGACATGCTGAAAGCGTAGTCGCGTTGTCGTAGCAGCTTCCAAAGTGGGTGTGGTTTGTGATGCTCTCGATCTATTCTGCGCATGCGCAATTCTGAAAACTTACGGTCACGAAAACTGGTCCGGCCAAAACCGGACCGGCCGGACCGCTTGCTACGGCCATGAATTAACAATTAAAGCGTACTAAGCGTATCAGTGTAGTGTTCAACTATTTTTTCGCTAACCATGTCAAGCAAGTAACGGATTCTTTGCTGTTTTTCTTTAAAGACTATTATCAGCCACAGCTATTCAGCACAAAGAGAGCTGGGGTTTGGACCATCAAAGCCTTTTTAGTATCGATCACTGACTAACGATTAATTACCAAAACGGCAACGTTGAAAATGAAGTCTGAGCACTATAGTGACTAAGCAAGCCAGCCCAATCGACTCCATGACTCTCTCCAAAAGTGGAATTGTCGAAGCTACCACTGATAGTGACTGTAGTGTCGATTAACTGTGTAGCTATGTAGCTAGCCATAATCGGCGTTAACTGCCTGTCAATTCCGCCGTGCATGAGTCATTTCTGTCTAGTTTTGGTACGGTTGCATCACAGAGGTACAGTCACTGTAGCTGTAGGGAGGGGCTTCCCCTTAACTAAAGGCCGGTACACACGAGTGAGTCCACCAATATTGGCGCTTTGCGTAGCTTAGTTATACTATGTACGCCTATATATAGGTGCGCCATGTGCAATGAGTTAGATAGTATGGTTCAAACACTCTCACTCTTCCAGAATACTAGCCAGTTTGCTCTTTATATTCCACAGCTTCGTGATCTGAAAATACTGCAGCGGGGATTGCCTTCTGGGGAAGATGGAGCAGTGGAAGACAAATGCCAGGTGCGTTGCTTGTGTTATTCTTAGTCCATGTTCACCTAGAGTGGTGTACAAATTGCACATTGGCTTTCAGGCCGTGCAAATTGCATCACTTGTATTTACCAGGCGCTGTGTTGTTAATGAGAATCAGCCACACTGCAGCAGTTGTATAACTTCAGTGAACACTTTTGCAGATGTTGTTAAACAGTTCTGCAGGTATAAATTATTTTGCAAAGCTGCGTTTAGAAATTTTGTCGATTACTAGAAGCTGAAATCAGCAAATGTTTTTGCTTGTTCAAGCGAAAGTCCTTGCACTTTCTGCTATTTTCATGGTTTCCTCACATTTTGTTAGAACGCCCAACCAATATGATGCATAGTTTTCGGTAGGCGTGACTGATTAAAGAGCGATGCGTGGTCGCGTGTTCAGATTGTTTTCTTGCTTGTTCAAGCAAAATTCCTGCTGTTTCTGTACATTTTTTTTTTTAATAATGACCAACCATTATTACCTAAAGCATGCAGCTAGGGTTTAACCACATAGTCTTCATACAAGCGCTTGCGTAGATCTGGTAATTCGCCGCTCCTACTCCTAGAGCGGCGTAGGTGGCGCTGACTCAAGCTACTGCGGCCATCAGCACCATGATAGCAGCTGCATGCAAGATTACCTTTGGCGCTAAACTGTAGCCTCGGCCCCAGGCTCTCATATGCATCCAGCTTTTCGTTGCTTGCAGTACAGAAAAGCTGGACGAGAGCCTAGGACCGAGGCTAGCTAAACTGTGCATCGTGAAGTTCATTGAGTGTTACATGCACACAAACAAGTAAACACATAAACACAACTCTCTTATACAACTCCAAAAACAAACAACTCTCGAATACAACTCTATTTTGGTTTGTTTACTGGTTTGGCTGATTTGAAGTAGATTCTTCACTAGAAGAATCATCTTCTGAGGAATAAAAGTCCATGTACTCCATGGGTATCCTTGAACTGAAAGTGACCATTGTAGTTGGCTGTGAAAGTGGGGGTGAAAAGACATTTAAATTTTGAATGCTTGCAGATTAGTTCCAGAAAGTTCTCTCTTTGCCAATAGTGTACTTGCTGAGGCAGTACATGTAGCTACAACACTGATAAGTAACTGATTGCTGTACATTTTGAAGGATGTAAATATTGTGCTGAGACAAGCTGTTTTGGCTGTTGACAAAATTAATCTCTGGACCAGATAAGCACCACCCTTTAGAGGAACTGCAGCTGCCAGGTCTGCTGCTCAGGTAATCAGTTTAGTAGAGCAGAGCAGCTGCTACGTGTACTGGGCGTGGCTGCCCTAATGCCTGGCAGTAGTCAATGGCTCAGTGATTACATAATTAAATTTTGTGTAGTAGCAGTTTTTATATACCGCTGGAACTTAAGGATACGTGATTTCGGTTGTGTTCTGTGCTGGTTCAGGTGTAAATGGCATAGCATGATAGGGATCACTCATCTGTGTCACTCACACAAAACTGCAAGAATGCTGTGATGTTTGATCCTTCCTAGTTTAGCTCATGTGGGGTCATGTAGAGTAAATGAAACAAGGGTAAACGCAACAGCAACATAGGCGGCTGTTCGTAATGAATTATTCATCATTGCCACTATTATAATCTGACCAAACATCAATACGTGAATCCCGCAATAGCCAAAATCTGCTTTGCCTTTTTGCACTCTTGTGGTTTTTAATGGTTTAGTTGTATCTATGAAGAGAACAACCAGATGGATCTGGTATCTACTTCTACTCCAGTATCACACTATTTCTTCTAACCTCCAAGAATTGCTCTATTACTGCATTATATCGTGCTTCTCCTGTTTCTGAGGGGCAGCTGATACACAACATTTTCAACTGTTGTTATGAGAGTTCATACATGTCTGGTGGCACTTACACCTGGTAAATAGTGCAAGGCTTGCACATTCTGAGAAGCATCTGTGTGCAGTGCTAACATTTGAACACCCCACCTTTATGTGGAGTAGGCTAACCACTTCGGACTTACCTTGTGGTAAAGGGGCGGTGCTCATTGACCTATGCAATTAAGTAATTAAGTACACGTTGTACACTAGCTTATCACTTCAAGGTTGAAAACAGCTTTTGCATCCACATACTCTTGATGTACATTCCATTCAACAATTGTGCACTTTCCTTCCAACTATCTTAGCTTTCTTAACCATTTCTTATGTCCACTTATCTGTGTCACTTGCAATAATCAAACTATTCTCAGACATTGCCATAATGGCATGGAAACATATTATAGCCAGCTTCTTTGTGCTTGTTCTTCCAATGTAGGTATACTCATTTTCTTTCCATTACTGTATCTTGCTGGACTTTGTAGTGTTTCACTATCTACTACTAGGGCATTGTGGGGCGAGCGTGAGCGACCCCTCGTCTGTTGAAGCATGGTTAGGGCTTAGCGGTCTGTAAACTGATGGATTTCAGTACCTGAAAGCACTGAAAGTACAACATTCCTTAATGTGCTTTCAGTACAGGGTCTAATTGTTCCATTTGGAGAACTCAGAGCTGGATACTCTGCTTGAAACCAAGCCCAGGGGACATTAATGAATGATACTTGAGGCTCGATTTAGTATGTAATTTAACTCATTACACACAGGAGGCCACATAAGTGACCTGTATTTAATAAATTTTTGTGTTTAACCCACGTAAATCGCCCGCGTGCATAATAACGCTTCATTAGGGGAGAACCGCTCTATTATCAGAAACGGCTCATATTTATTCATTGCCTAAATACCTGAAGTCATTTCGAGCAACCAGCACACAAGTGACAGCCAGATCGTTGATACCAGGTATATAGAGCACTTGCAGGATCGAGTTCTAGTGGCCGACTTCGATGCATACGTAGACTGTCCTTCTCATCACTCTACTTCACAAGTGGGGACATAAGCATCACGGAAAGCTTCTAGCTAACACGCTGAGGCTTGCTAGTACACTCAAAGCTCATCGTCTATGCTTCCCCATTCCAAAAAGCTGGAAATTTGATGTACTTGCTTCTTTTGCTTCTATATGGAGACCAGACGTCATAGCTGGGAGTCATCAGTAGCTGTTCTGTCTGCTAAACGCTAGCAGCAAGCAAAGTAGTACAAAGCACGTTTTACTGAGACACTAATAATATGCGTGAGGTTAAATTAATTCACGCACGGTGGTGCCCAAGATGATGTAATTTCTGCGTGAGTCATCTGCCTAGTTGATGCTTTGACCGGTGTAAATGTGCATAGTTTTTGGTGGCGGCATTTTTCCCCTCACTCTTTCATCACACCCTGACATGGTCCAAACGGTACAAGGACCACAAGGAGCCCCTTCATGAAACTCTCTCTTGTGGCCATTCCCAGGTGGACTCCCAGGGTATTCAGAGCCCTCGTTTCCATCACTGCCTTGCTTAGGTTGCGTATTTTGTACTGACATAACCTGTAGACCTATGTGCAGATCAGCTCTCAGAACTAGTACAGCGAGAAGACAAGCCAGCATTGTTGCTATACCACCACCAAAGGAATTGGTGGTGGCAGCACACACTTTGACAGCAGAAGTACAACAGAAAAAATGAGACAGTATCTCAGGCCACATACTGATAACATTGCAAGTCCTACAGTTAGTCCCAAAAAGCAACACCATTAGGACTACATTTGATGTACCAAAACATCAGCAGTATGTCTACAATTCTGCTGAATGCCAACACAATAGCATCCACTGTGCACTCAACAATTTTAGCATGGGGCAAAACACCTCAAGATGAAGAAGCTAGAATCCCCCAGGGAACAGTTGGCCAACCAGTAACAGGAGTGTAGCAGCTGTTACAGCTACACCTATGGACAACATCAATGTATATCTTGTTGGGTTTATATTTTGTTGGTGTCTGAGGCATGTGTACATGCATGCTGCAGGCACAACACAACTACAGCTGCATCCTTGTGAGCACTGGTGTTAGCCACATCAGTGCTCTGAGGTACATGTACTAGCTCTGGTCCCATACCCATTACAAAAAGGAGCAAAAAGATGAAGATACTGAACACAATACAAGGAATGGAAACTACGGTATGTAGCTAGGATTGATAAACTGACTAGTTGTGCTCTGCTAGGAAATTGCGGCAGCAAGCTAAAAGGTGTTTGTAATGCTGTAGTGAAATTCAGACAATACTGGTATATACTAGAGGTACACACATTACCAGAAATTTTTACTACTTCTGCGGATATGCCGGAATATCTGTAATTAATTGTAATCGTGGCGTGTGCCTTCGCAGTAACGTACAGTTTGCAGAAGTTCCATGGTAGCCACCATTCGGAGTAAACAAAGCTAATGAAAATTATGGCCATGATCTGCCACTCTGCTTGAGTGCGCTACTCACCAGGTACTATCGAGCTCTGCATAATAACTCCAGCACGGCAGACGTGTGGGCAAGGCTGGCACGCCCAGCCCGTTTGCGTAATCGCCTGGTGCTCAAACCGAACAGTGCGAAGCAATAATAATAGTGTGTTTGGGTGGGTGTTCTGCCAATGCTTCAAGTATCCTGCTCCACTGCAGCACCCCCCACTCATTCACACAAATCTGAAAGTTCAAAGACATCTTAGGTTGACAGTATGTGCTTGGTACACTCAGTGCATGATACACTCACAGGACAACTCAATGTTCTGCTTTGTCCATCAAGTTGTCTTATTCTGGTGGTTGTGTTGTCATCGTCAGGTGTGATTATGTCATCGTGCTTCCTCTTCCGACCCGAGCTATCCTTCTGTCTCTGTAAGAGAAGAAAACCATTATATGTATAAGTTATTGACTGGGTGCCTAGGAAAGACATCTTAGGTTGACAGTATGTGCTTGGTACACACTTGCACTTGGTACACTCAATGCAGAATAATATACTCTTACGGGACACTTGAAGAGTCTTCTTGTATCATCCGAGTCCAACCTTCTAATTTTGGTACTCATTTTCTCTTCCTAGTGGAGAGACAACTCAGTTGAGTGGCTGTTACTCGTACATTTCAGACAGAGACAGAGATTATATGTATAGGTTATTGACTGGGTGCCTAGGAAAGACATCTTTTAGGTTGACAGTATGTGCTTGGTACACTCAGTGCATGATACACTTACAGGACAAGTCAGTGTGTCTTGACCCCCATCATACAACCTCCGAATTATTGTCTCTAAACTGTCTTCTCTCTAGTGGTGTAGGAAGAAACAGAAGCATCTGAAATGACGTTTCTTGTCTGCATGTACCAAGATGTTGCCTCCCCCTTCATCACAGTGGTTCGAGGTGGTACAGTGTGGTGTTGCATCACATACGATATTCTAATCAATACAAGTAAATAAAAAAATTTCAAAAAAAATTCAAAAGATGTAGGGATGGAGTGCCAAAAAGCAAGAAAACAAGGGTAGGGATAGCATGACGCAACATACACAGCCCCATCCCTACATCTTTTTCACATGTCACTGCAACCGTAGCGCTGCAATACAATTATTGATGTCATACCCAAAACCAGTGACAACTTGCATGCACCGGCCAACCCTCTTCGCACGGTTTGCTGATATGTCACAGCTACCTACATGCATGTACCAGTTGAACCAGTAAATTGTATCATTAGTATTATGTCTGAAGTATAATTATGCCTATGTTGTATGTTCTATTGATACATATTTTTAAGTGGGGTACTAATGAGGGTGTACACACTGTGTGTATGTTTGCATGTATATACATTGTACAGTGTGTTTATACAAGCAAACATACACACAGTGTATATTCATGCAGGCTTATTAGTACTTGGAATGTAATTTCATCCCATGATTGTACATAGATTCTGTCATGCAGGAGCTACTGTTTGGTGCGGCTCGTACAAAAGTATGTCTGGGTACTAAGGAGGCTGGAAATAAGCTGAAAATGACACACACAGCTTAAATTGCAATACACATCCATGGCCACCCCCTTCTCAGTGCTGCCTACAGGAAGGACCATTAAGAATTAATTAGGCCATCATTGCAGTTGACATGTGAAAAAGATGTAGGGATGGGGCTGTGTATGTTGCGTCATGCTATCCCTACCCTTGTTTTCTTGCTTTTTGGCACTCCATCCCTACATCTTTTTAAATTTTTTTGAAATTTTTTTATTTACTTGTTTCCGATGCTTTTTTTTATGCTTGCCATAATCAGTAATAAAATAACATACATAGTATACAAGTTATTACAAGTTGACTAAATAGTTGTTATATACATATGTACAAGTTGATAAAATAGTTGGTTAATGGTATAAAGTTAAACAAAGATATAAATATAACATGTATAATATGTCCAGCGGTGATTAAATAGTTGTTATATACAAGTTGATGAAATAGTTAAATAATAATAATTGTTATAATGACATATAAGGTTAAACAGAGTAAATATATTATCTAATTGTAATAGTTATTATTAATAGTAACTTGGCAGTGGGTTATCTGCATAAGGAAGAGGGAACAATAAATATGTGTTGTACAAATTATTTGTAAGGTGGCAAACTTACGTTTTCAATAGTACGGCCACTGCCTCGCCCTCCTCGAGCTGGCCCTCCTCGAGCTGGCCCTCCTCGAGCTCCGCCTCGGTAGGGAGGGGCCTTGCGGGTTCTGCGCCCCCTTCTCGTTTTCCGCCTCCCCCGCCCCCTCCCCCGAAAACGGAGAATGCCGCCGCGGGCGGCGGGAGTAGGGGCAGGGGGTCGGGCAGGGGCTGATGCCAGAGCGGCACGGACTTCCGGGTCCTCTTCAACGTAAACTGGCTCCTCCACCCCCTCCTCCCCCGATAAGTATCCATCCAAGATGTCGTAGTCCATTTCTGTTGCAAAATGAATTTAGCTAATAATAATAGTACATGTGCATGGGAATTGCTAAGATTGTAGGCCACTATTTGCGATTGTATTCGCAATCAGAGAGTCGGTAGACTCTCTATGTAGGGATGGCACGGACACTCCATATATTAACTATTGCGCTAGCTAGCAATACACCTAATAGTGCCACGCAAAATACCAGCACATCTATTAATTTTACTGGTATATAGTAGTTTAAAGTTAATTCAACGCTTCACCTAAAGCATCCGTGTACGTGTAAAAAATACTGAAATCCCACCTTCTTCCGGGTCTCGAGTTCGCTCCTCGCGCTCGCGCTCGGGGCCGGGGCGGGGCTCGGGCGATTCGGGGACGGACGGTGGGCAAGAGGGCGCCGGCGCTTCAGACATGGTTTTTCTTTGCAGAAAATGACCTAAGCTCGGTCTGCTTATTCTTTTAACTAATGAAGCAGCTGTAGCTGCCTAAGGAGGCCTTGCCTTTCTGCACGCGCGTTAAGTCGGCTGTACTGTACGCATAATAATTATAGTATGTACAGGCAGAGTCGGCGCGGCGCGCGCACATAGTATACAACGGCTTCTGCATAGGAGCGGTTCATAATTAATTTTGCGTACGTACATAATACATGTACGCACAATTTATAATGACGTACTGGCTTACAGTGTATGCAGCATATGTAGAAACTTGAACTAACAATACCACAGTCAGATACATGTACAATGTCATGTACAGTGGCATCGCAATGCGGGAGCTATATAGAAAAGTGGGGATGTAGCTATAGAAATTATACAGAATGAATAGGCCCTGTGATGAGGACACCGAGTTAAAAGCATGGCATAAACACGATTGTACACTGACAGAGAGTCATTTTCCGCAGAGGTACAATGTCATGCACGTACACTGTCTATTTGGTGTCTATCCTAAGGCTCTCCAGTTGGGAATGGTAGTGGGTGTGTACAAAAACTAGAATGATCAGGTGACCAGTGAACTGGCCAAAGAATTGTCATGGGAAATGAGTTAAAACACGGCATGAACAGAATGAGTGCTTCAACTACACTGACTGAGAGCCAATCACCAGAGAGGTACTGTCCACTTTGTGTATTTCCCAAGGTTTCCAAGTTGGGGGTGCTGTGTGTATGTGTGTGTCAGTGAGCCTGTGTGATATACATGTACATGTAATAGTCTATTATGACAAATGAAACTGTTTGATCTTCGCCCTTACCCCCACCAGATCAAGTGCTATGGGTCAGACACTTCCAATACTCAGAGGGTGAACTTGGCAATAGGGCTAAGGCTAATTACCCCTATCCTCGTTCCCGGCCCCCCAATTTTTCGAGGGGGCCCGGGAAGGAGGCTAATTTACCCCATGATTTGTATCCTTGTTGATAACACCAATACCAGCCCCACAATGGAGCTTACCTATCGGTGTTTCTTGACAAAATGTTGTAAACAGCTTTCTTGTAAATGTCCTAGTAGTTGTTCATTGCTGCTCAGGGCCGAGGGGTTGGGGGACGGCCATACTTAGGGGTGGGGCTATACTCAAGGGTGGGGTCGCCAATGTGTGGTAGACACAGTCTGTACTCCTAGATCCTACAAAGGGTAAAAGAAAACCAATGTACCTGTCAGGCTCCCAGGACACATGTCAACATGTTAGCCCCCACAAGTAAGTGTGGGTAATTGCATGCAGACAACAGGACTACCAGTTTACATGCCTATATCTGCACATGCCTGCCCCAGGCTACAAGGTACACAACTATGAACAATGTTCAAAGGCACCTGCAACCACTGACCTCATATTCAGGGGTGGCCTTTGTACTCAGGAGTGGGTCAGGGGTGGGCTAATACTTAAAAGTGGGTCAGGGGTGGGCTCATACTCAGAAGTGGGTCAGGGGTGGGCTTAAACTCAGACATGGGGTGGGCTCATACTCGGAAGTGGGTCAGGGGTGGGCTCATACTCGGAAGTGGGTCAGGGGTGGTCTCAAACTCAGAAGTGGGGTGGGCTCAGACTCAGAAGTGGGTCAGGGGTGGGCTCAAACTCAGAAGTGGGGTGGGCTCAGCCTCGGGAAGTGGGTCAGGGGTGGGCTCATACTCGGAAGTGGGTCAGGGGTGGGCTCATACTCGGAAGTGGGTCAGGGGTGGGCTCAAACTCGGAAGTGGGGTGGGCTCAGCCTCGGAAGTGGGTCAGGGGTGGGCTCATACTCGGAAGTGGGTCAGGGGTGGGCTCATACTCAGAAGTGGGGTGGGCTCATACTCAGAAGTGGGGGTGGGCTCATACTCAGAAGTGGGTCAGGGGTGGGCTCATACTCGGAAGTGGGTCAGGGGTGGGCTCATACTCAGAAGTGGGGTGGGCTCAGACTCAGAAGTGGGTCAGGGGTGGGCTCAGACTCAGAAGTGGGGTGGGCTCATACTCAGAAGTGGGTCAGGGGTGGGCTCATACTCAGAAGTGGGTCAGGGGTGGGCTCATACTCGGAAGTGGGTCAGGGGTGGGCTCAGACTCAGAAGTGGGGTGGGCTCAGACTCAGAAGTGGGTCAGGTGGGCTCAGACTCAGAAGTGGGGTGGGCTCATACTCAGAAGTGGGCTCATACTCAGAAGTGGGGTGGGCTCAGACTCAGAAGTGGGTCAGGGGTGGGCTCATACTCAGAAGTGGGGTGGGCTCATACTCAGAAGTGGGTCAGGGGTGGGCTCATACTCGTAAGTGGGTCAGGGGTGGGCTCATACTCAGAAGTGGGGTGGGCTCAGACTCAGAAGTGGGTCAGGGGTGGGCTCAGACTCAGAAGTGGGGTGGGCTCATACTCAGAAGTGGGTCAGGGGTGGGCTCATACTCAGAAGTGGGTCAGGGGTGAGCTCATACTCAGAAGTGGGGTGGGCTCAGACTCAGAAGTGGGTCAGGGGTGGGCTCAGACTCAGAAGTGGGTCAGGGGTGGGCTCATACTCGGAAGTGGGGTGGGCTCATACTCAGAAGTGGGTCAGGGGTGGGCTCATACTCAGAGGTTGTATGTTTTGTACTGTGTGAACTCCTACACACAGAGTTATTCCCACACTGCACGCTACACACACATGTGTATCTGTTACCTTACATGTGATCTGTACTGTAACTGCTGCCTGGTATCATGTGTCCCACTGACTGGGCACATGTCAATATGTTTACCCCCAACCATTGATTGCAGACAACAAGACTACACCTGTAATGCTTAAGTGCACATGCACACATGCTCCAGGCCCAGTCCTACCTGTTGCCATAACCTCTGAACATTGTTCAAGGACATATTCTGTCTTTCTTACCCAGTACATATCAGAGACATAATTATGCATGAAATGTTTGTCCTCACCTTCCAACTATAGCTTGAAATGCAGTTACTAGCTCTGCTGAAGCTGCTGCCAAACCAGTCATTTCTCACACCTGGAAACCAATATCCTGAATACTGTGCATGTAACACATAAAACCACTTCCAATTTCATCGTGGAATTTCTAATTCTATTTGAAATATTGATGACATTTTCAGGCATACAGCATAAACTATCAAGAAAAGGAAAAAGATTGGTTAAAAAAATAAAATTGTCTGTGTCTGGCAATGTAAGTTATTCATCGTCCTGTTCTTCATCTTCATCTTCTTCAATACTAATGAGAATATTCTCTCTTCCAACCAATAAAACATTCCGGCCAGACCCCACAGATGGAGAAACGTCATTTTCTTCGTCTGCAAAATAGAAAGTGGAAAAGTTCCAATTACAATTGCCAATGCAGCTAGGTTGAAATTTCAACAAGCAGAAGTTATTTGGGAATTGTTGAAATTTCAATATGCAAGCTAGCGGGATTGGTTGAAATTTCAATATGCAAGCTACAAGGAAATTTCAATCTACCAGAGTTGGTTGAAATTTCAATATGCAAGCTACCAGGATTGGTTGAAATTTCAATATGCAAGCTACAAGGAAATTTCAATCTACTGGTAAATTCACTATCGGTAGATTGGTTGAAATTTCAATATGCAAGCTACCGGGTTTCGAATATGCAAGCTACCGGGATTGGTTGAAATTTCAACATGCAAGCTACAAGGAAATTTCAATCTACCACAATTGGTTGAAATTTCAATATGCAAGCTACATATGTAACAGTGAAAGTGAAAACTATCGGGATGTTCAATATGCAAGACTTACATAGTACTTACCATTACAGGGGTTAAACTCCAGAACCCATTCTCCAGGAGCTGCAAATAATTCGATTAGACCTTTGAGGCACCTTCTGGGACTCCCAGAAAAGACGTTTGTTGTCTTCTTCAGCATACAGGCTTTCACAACAGCACTGTTGGAATATGCCATCACAACCGGCTTTATGGCGTCCGACAGCACACTATCACCTGCAGCGGGGAACAATGTTTAGCAGCTTACTCAGGTGCTCAAGCATTCAAAGCACGAGTGTGCTTGTGTACAGCTCAAACTCAAATGCACAGCTCAAACTATGTTTTACACTCCACATTTTGAAACTCATGGGTATGTCACTCACCGGAGGTAGCATCCTCAAGGTGCCAGTAGGCCACCTGTGTTTCCAGCTCACTGTTGGAGAGTGTGGACAACAGGGCAGGGAATTCTTGAACGGAAGTTGGAATGGCTATTGCAAATCCTTCCCTGCCAGCTCCTCTGTTGAGAGCCTGCACGACCCTCAGATACTGTGGGAGCTGTAATAAAAATATAGTAGTCCTACATAATTTTATACTTGTACATGAACTTCCTTCCTAGAACAAAACAAACAACAAGAGAGATCTTTTATAACCCCCCCCCCCCCCCCAGATGTTATGTATGCACATACCTCCTGCTCCCTGCTCCTCATTACTATAAGTGGAAAACCACCAAACTGAGGAAGCAGCGTTGCGATCTCCTGGAAAGTCACATCTGCCGGAGAAGACCGCAGGTAGATAGCGTGGAGAATATTACCACCAACTTCCTTGCAGATAGACTGGGATTGGGGGTGATCACTGGGTGCCGTGACCGCCGATGACTGTATTGCTCGCTTGCAAAACTGCTGAAAAGCGGTCTTGGATGGTCCCACGAGTCTGGTTGCTGTCATGAACGGTTGCAGTGCATCAACTCCAGTGAACCGTGGGTACTTCTCCGCCGCTTCTTCCCAAGACGAAGCCCCTACCTCCTTTGCGAACTCTGCCTTCAGCCTGTTGAGCTTTTTTATTTCTTTACACTCCTGGTTCAGGCGATTGAGGGGGAGTGTTCCTTGCTGAACACGTTCCAGGAGTGTGTGCACCGTGCCATCGTCGAGGTTTCTTAGCTCTCGAAAGTTGGAGGCCTTGCAGTCAGGCTTGGAGTGTGACATGGACTTCTTCGCACCCTCAAATGTGGCAAACACGTCTAACAACACTTTGTAGGTGTCATTGGGTAGAGCTGCCAACAGGAACAGCATGTTGTCAGTGAGGTTTCGCTTCTGTCAAAGGAATAACAGTTTGTCAAAACAACTTCTAATCAGTGCCCACCATCTCCCATCACCAGCTACAGGTCCATTAGGAGGAGCTATGAGCTAACAGTAATTCTATCCTATCTAGATATGATATAATAGAGCACAAGAAAACTTACAGTCGTCATGAGCGTAGCTGCACAGGCATCTCTCCACTGAGTTGTTGCCCTAGGGGTAGCTTCAGCGTCACTCGATCTAGTTTCTGCATAAAGCTTCATCCTGCACAGCTGAATCTAACAACAACCATAGAGGATCATTCAGTAGAGTGGGGGAAAGAATGCAGTGTGTAAAGTCCGGAGTACAGATAGTATAAGGATACTTTGACATCAGATCATAGACTATGCACGTTGGTCACCACAATTAGCAGACTTGCCATACCTTGTCCTGTGTGGTCATTTGATGCACGAAACTCTGCTGCCGGTTGTGCTTCATGCCCAGAAACTGTGCTTCTTCATCGCTGAGGTTGTAGTAGACACTAACGGAGCGTTTGCAGTATCTGTCATCCTTTGTCAACTCTGGATTTTCCTCTAGTAGCTCCTTGAGGGCTGTCCTTGAGTTGTTGCCCCCCAGCGTTTCGTAGAGGTATCCTTCTGGATGTTTCTCATCATACGTTTCTCCCTCAGGTAGGCGAATGTGGCCAATTATAGGAGCAACGTCGGTTGTTGGATTAGCCAACATCTCCGTCTTCAAGCAATCGACAAACACTTTGTCCACTGGCCTCACAAGGCGTGTTGGGCCCGGCTCTTTAAGGCAGCTCACTGGTAGCATGAACTGACCTAAAAGTTCGAAAACATTTATGAGTAAATAGCCAGATTACCCATCTAGTAGATGACGTATAAGGGAATATGAAATACCTACACATTAAACATACCAACAAAGTGGTCATAGATGGCATCATTCATTTCCACATCCATACAGGCCTTCTTGACCTCCTTCTGCCCTCGTGGCTTATCACCAGCTGGTCGCTTCTTACCACCACCAGCAACTATATGTACATAGATATGTAATTTACATCACATTGTACTGTATATATCTCACAAAAGTTATAACAAGCACACACACACACCTTTGGATCGGTCCTGGGATTCACTAGAAGCCTGAGGTACATTTTCATTTCCTGACTGCAAGTGTGTTTCATCTATACATATAAAGTATAGACAATATCACTAAAAATTTCAAAGTTGATTGCCACTATCTCCCCTCTGAGCATACCTTCAGATTGAGACTGTGATTGATGTGAATCAGATGCATTCACTGCTTCACCAGGAGTGTAACAGCCAGTACTCTTGTTGATGAAGGGCATCACACTTGTGCGAAACACGCTACAATACTCCTCCTCCAATGTGAGAGCAGACAGGAGACGTGGGAGAAAGTGCTTTTCTCTATCTAACTTCTCCAGCCTAAGAGAGTGAGGTTTATGCCCGTCCAGCACCTTGAACTGTAACAAAAGATGAAAATACTACACATCAAATCTCGGGCCTTTTGGGCCTACTAACAGTAAGGATTTAAAGAGAGAAATATTTCGGGGGGAGGGGGGGACAGTTGTAGCTTATCAGTGAAGCTGGCACACTATACTACGGTAGGCTATGTCTGTAAACGGCTAGGCTGAGGTCTTAGCAGGTCTGTATTGTTTTGTATATGTTTGTAGGGTCCTCTGAGTTTAATACTGCCTCCACGTGGCTCAGGGCAGGATCACTTAACAGCACTAAGGAAAGACGGGGCTATTCCGACGGCGGGGTAATTCCGCGGAGTTAGGTGATGGCTTTTTGATTCAGTATAGGTCAATGGGACAGTCATATGCATAGCAGTTTGTAGCTTTGTAACTTCTATGAAACTGGAACTACACTCTGGTGTCGGAATTACCCCCAGGGTTAAAATTCTGTCGGAATAACTTACTCCCACTGGCAGATGATAAATGTTCCTAACATGCAGATGACACACCAATGCAAATGTATACAGCAAGCGAGCAAGTTCAACAAGCGCAAGTACTTTATACAAGTACTTGCTCGCTCGCTTGCTCTATTATGAACGCTGCACAATTTACTCGTACGTGAGAATACTCTAGACAATGCTCTTGTTACATTTACTACAGCTTACCACATCGTAGCTCTTGCCATCCTTGGGGTTCCGAATTGCACGCACTCCTGTCACGCACCCTACGAGGTGACCTTTCTCTGTTAGCCTCTTGCCGTTACAGCAGATGAAAATGCGATCGCTCTCGACGCCAAGGTACCACTGACCCATCAGCTTGATGAAGGTTGTGAAGAACAGCTAGCTGTAATAAAACTCTCCGAGAGGTGCTCAGGTGGCTAGATCGAGGGATGTAGCTAGGTGTTTATCGCTTGACACGTGCGAAATTCCCAAAGCCGGCCGACCGGCCGGCCGGTGATCGGGGCCCGCGCCGCGTGGTCTTGCAGCTAACGCGGTGATCGGGGCCCGCGCGAGCGCGCGCAGCCGGCCGTACAACAGAATACGTTTGTCCACGGAAATGTCCGACGGTGTGGACGGTTTAGTAGGAAATTCAAACGTTCCAGGTGATGAAAATCGAATACAGCTGTCAGCTACAATGTTTTCAAAATGGATCCAGAATCTTCAATCGTTTTCTTAGACTATAGTGAAGTAGATAGTAGAAACTCCTCTCTCATATATCTGAGTTTCAGTCAAGCAGAAAGTTCCCTAGTTCATGTGGATTACTCATTGGATTGTGATGAGGAAGGTGTCAACTGCTTCACGAATGACAAAGCAGTTTCCCTAAAGGACCGTGGAGGTGCAGAGAGCCCTGTAGTTTTTTTGGACTACCAATCATCAGATGAAGAGGACAGCCATATACCACTTACATCCACTCCATTTGCCTCTACACCAGTCAAGACTCAGCTGGATGAATCCCACAGGAGAAGATTGTCATTCTTATCCAACATGCACAGTACAATTGAAGGTGTGGTGATAATTTAATGTGTAGTTCTGTATTCGGGGATATGTAGTCTGGCAGCAAGACTAGAGATATATAGTCTTAGACTAGCCATTTATTCTTTATTCATTGTTTCCACTATAGGGGACAACATCACAGATGCACAAGGTGGACCTCTCCAAGTGAACTTCACATGGAATTATCCCCCAAGAGGTACGTCATAACTTACATGATATTCATAACTGCACAGATTGCATTCCTGAAACACTATACTTGAGTTATTCATGCTACATGTTTACTTAATTGCCTTGTTTTCAGCTTGGGCAAATAATACTCCATCCTTATCTTACATTTTAAACACTCTTATCTACAGAAAACTTGACTGAATATGGCCTACATGAATCCGTTACAGCTCATTCTATGCCCCATCTGCTAACATCACCGAGTGTACTTCACATTCAAGAGAAATCATCTGACTGCATCTCGTGTGGTAAGTAGAGCACCCCACTATGTTATACTGCTGGATGTAAGGCATAGTACTGCTAGATATTCATTGCATGTTAACTATGTTTTTGTATCGAAAGAATGTAGTACCTTTGTGTAGTTTACGATGTCTTACAGAACCAGATATAGGGGTAGTTTAGTGGACCAGATCATTATGGTACAGAGGTTTGCAGGTACTTACTTAGTTTAGGCTGTCAGAATCAAAGGCTAACAGTTTACACAGCTTCTGCCATAACTCCATTTACCAATTGCACTGGACAACCAACCTGCAAACTTGAACTGAGATTATTATTGTAAGTATGTACTTACAGATTCAGCAAAGTGGGATGTCCTTGATGTGTTGAAGATTGCTGGCTGTAGTGAGAGGTGTGCGACCGAAAAGCACTATCTAACACCTGGCGACATCTTACGATACCATGAGCATTACAGTAGCCGATCTCAGCAGGCTAAAAAGCAGTGGCTGCTCGACTATCTCACCATGAATAGTCTGGAAGGATCTACCAGCACAGAAGTCGCTCTGTCCATCTGTGGCAAGTCTGTTTGCCTTCAGCTATGGCTTTCAACTCTCGGAGTTAGCCAGTCCCACTATTACAGCGTTCGAGGCCTCTACCTGAAGGGACACAAGAGGATCGTGAGTGAAATCCAGCGCACTCCACTTCCGAGAACAAACGAGGCCGTGGCATGGATAGAGGGCTATGTATCACTGATGGGAGACAAAATGCCCAATCGTGCTACTATCCATCTCCCTAGCAGTGTCTCCAAAGTCAGCATGTACCAGCGAATGATGGCGGAGCTGAAGGTCAGAGGAAAGATTGACATCATCAGCCAGTCCCAGTTTTTTGGTGTCTGGAAGACATTCTTCTGCCACGTCACTATCCCCAAGGTATGTACTGTGTTTGAATTGGCCTTAACTTCTGTGATATAAAGGGGGTTCACTCCTAACTTCAAACTCAGGCCTCCCGCCCAGACTTAATCTTGCAGCTGTGGAGATCAGCCGATTAGTCTGAGCGGGAGGCCTTGGTAAAAGGTTAGTATGCTCCTAAAGGCAGAAACAAACGGGCATGTGTTTTTAGACGCTACGTATAGCTGTAGCATAGTGCATGTGTGCATGCATATGTATAATTTAATTATCTATTTGGTGCTCACAATCCAACACACATATTCATAGGAAAATCGGTTCACAAAATGTGATGTGTGTGTTCTCATCCATCGAGAACTGGAGAAAACAAGTGATCGTGACAGGAGAACTGAGCTCGAGAAAATCCGAAGTGAGCACAACGCTCTTCAAATGTGAGTTAGTTGGTCCTTTGAGTATCCTTGTATCTATTGGCGTGCTTGTGCATAGGCCTTTGATAGACAATCTGAGCCCAACTGGCATGAGTAGAGACAATAATTTAGCAGTCATGGTTATGAAAAATTTAAAATACCACCTTTAGGGATCAAAGAGCTCGCTACCATGATATTCGAAGCAAGGCTGAAGTTGACCCATCCATTTTGTCCATCATTATTGATGGCATGGATCAGAATGCCACTCACCTACCCCACATGAAGAAGGTGAACAAGTCCTCTGTCAACTTGTGGCATTTGAAGACACACCTCACTGGAGTCATCATCCATGGGCATGGATCCAGTGGGTTTCTGGATTACCTGCAGTGGCCCCATGACCCAAACCTGACCATGAACATCTTGCTGAGGGCGGTAGTTGGGCAACTATCTACCATGACAGATGCTGCGTTCCCGAAGAAGCTGTACATACAGCTTGATAACTGTGGCAGGGAAAACAAGAACCAGTATGTGCTGGCTTTCCTCTCACTGTTGGTGGAGCTTGAAATCTTCCAAGAGGTAAGGGATAAGACACTTTAAAATAATCATGTTAAATATTTTAGTGTGCAATTTTTTTTATATCAAGATCGAGCTGGGATTCTTGATGGTGGGTCATACCCACGAGGACATTGACGCTCTATTCGGGCGTATCAGCATGTGGCTGAGGAAACATGACGCACTGACTGTGCCAGGTAACATTGATAATGATGAATAGTATTAGCATGGGCTTAAAATGTTAACTTATAGTATTATCAAGGGGTTAATCTGTAAACTTTTCATTTTTTTAATTAGACCTCCTCTGTGGGATGAAAGCCGCAAAGAGTGACTACAAGGGCACTACAATCTTCAGAGAGATGTACGACATCAAAGCCTGGATCATCCCCCACATGGAGTCTCTGCATAATCATTCTCACCCACACATATTCCGGTTCAGAAAGGCTTCTGATGGGTTGTCGTACATGCAGTACAAGCAGTGGCGACAAAGCGAGTGGGAACCTCAGTCTGGTCATGGAATTCGACTTTTGAAGGTACATGCATGGTTCAAAGTATGATTCTAGAATGGCTCAGACCACACAGTGGTTGCTAGCTATTCTGGACTGTAGAAGGTGAAGTCGAGCATATCAATGTGTTTGGCCTAGTTCCCAGTACAGAGGTGCAAAAGGTCATCATAACATGCTTTTTTACACCTACCAAATATGGGATGGAACACATTCCAACACACTAAAGTGACATTCTTTCTACAAATGAGCTATTTGAGTTAGGAAACTGATATGGAAGACTGATCCATCTGAAGTACTAGTCAGTACAAGCTCTTTTTATTCATGTACATATCTATCATCACAATTGTTTGTTTCCCAGTCCACACCTACAGGAGTTCCTCCTTTTGTTCGACCAAATGTGGCTCGCATGGACACACAGATCATCAAAGCTGATCTGCCCAAGTATGCCACCTCCGGACTTGGAGCAGTGTCTATCCAGTGGTGGAAAGCATTTCTTGAGATGATAGAATTGGACATGGCTGCCGAACGAGATGTGCAATCGGTGTGGTTATTGACGGAGCTACATCATCTCAAAGAAGCTGCACTTCCAGCCCATACTGTTGCAATTCAATTGCCACAGCAGTTGACAACCATGCACAACACTGAGGTGCAACCTATCCCACAAGTAAGTCACATTAACTAATGAAATCTATGGCCTACGGCTAACCAGCAATACATATACTGATTTTGACTAATATAAGTTTAACCCCTGTTCATAAATTTATACATGCAGGTCTACACAGGACGAAGAACGCCAAAGAGTCGCTCCCAACCGACACAGAATCCTCCTCCTGAGGACAGCAGTGAAGATCCGCCCCCTCCAACGCAGCGGAGAAGACGTGCAGGACAGGAGGACAGCAGTGAAGATCCGCCCCCTCCAACGCAGCGGAGAAGACGTGCAGCACAGGAGGACAGCAGAGAATATCTTCCCCCTCCAACGCGGCGGAGAAGACGTGCAGCACAGGAGGACAGCAGAGAATATCTTCCCCCTCCAACGCAGCGGAGAAGACGTGCAGCACAGGAGGACAGCAGTGAAGATCCGCCCCCTCCAACGCAGTGGAGAAGACGTGCAGCACAGGAGGACAGCAGTGAAGATCCGCCCCCTCCAACGCGGCGGAGAAGACGTGCAGCACAGGAGGACAGCAGTGAAGATCCGTCCCCTCCAACGCAGTGGAGAAGATGTGCAGCACAGGAGGACAGCAGTGAAGATCCGCCCCCTCCAACGCAGCGGAGAAGACGTGCAGCACAGGAAGACAGCAGTGAAGATCCGCCCCCTCCAACGCAGCGGAGAAGACGTGCGGCACAGGAGGACAGCAGTGAAGATCCGCCCCCTTCTAGACATCCCCGGAGGTGTGTACCTGAGAATGCTCTGCCAGAAGAGGACAGCAATGGGACACCTCCTACAGTTATATCCAAGGTTGGTGTCAACATTTCTTTTTCATTACTAGCACCAATTTCAAGAAAATTCAACACTGCTTTCATGCTAGAAGATTGAAATTTCAATATTTCTATTGACAGTAGCCTAAAATATTGAAATTTCAACCCTTCCTGTAACATTATAATATTGAAATTTCAACATTTCTTTCACCCTAAATATTGAAATTTCAACATTTCTTTCAACATAAAATATTGAAATTTAGAAATTTCAATATTTCTATCAATACTAGCCTAAAATATTGAAATTTCAACATTTCTTCTAACAGTATAATGTTGAAATTTCAACATGTCTTTCAGCATAAAATATTGAAATTTCAACATTTCTTTCAACATAAATATATTGAAATTTCAACATTTCTTCTAACAGTATAATTTCAACATTTCTTTCAACATAATATATTGAAATTTAGTATATCTATCAACACTAGCCTAAAATATTGAAATTTCAATATTTCTTTCAGCCTAAAATATTGAAATTTCAACATTTCTTCTAACAGTATAATATTGAAATTTCAACCTTTCTTTCAGCATAAAATATTGAAATTTCAACATTTCTTCTAACAGTATAATATTGAAATTTCAACCTTTCTTTCAGCATAAAATATTGAAATTTCAACATTTTTTCAACATAAAATAGTAGTGACATTTCAACTTTGCTAGAAATTTCAACATTTCTGTCAACACTAGCCAAAATATTGAAATTTCAATATTTCATTCCACATATTTACATAGCTATTATTATGTTGAAATTTCAAAATTTTTAGTGCTAGTATTGAAATGTTGAAATTTCAATATTCTATGTATGTGAAATTATTTTTTATAATTGTGTTGAAATTTCAACATTTCTTGTTGTAGTGGTAGTGCTGAAGATGTCAAAATTTCAATGTTTTAGGTATAACAGAACTGTTGAGATTTAAATATTTTCGCAGTAAATGAAATGTTGAAATTTCAACGTTCTAGGCAAATGTTGAAATTTCAACGTTCTAGTGCAAATGTTGAAATTTCAATATTATCTAGTGTTGAAAAAATATTAATATTTTGATATAATAGAGTCAAAGGAAAATGTTGAAATTTCAATATTTGAAACAAACATGTCTTTCAGGACAGAAGTTTAATAACTATTATTTCTATTTCTACAGACACCGATCCTAAATGATTTTGTGGCTTTTGTCCACAAGGACTGGCGAACCCGACCCCTACTTGGTAGGGTTCTACTTATCGGCGAAACTACCACAACTATTCACTGGTGGATCGGAGCCTACTCATCCAAGTGGAAGCCATGCTACAGAATGGTGCAAAAGAAGAGAGTAGAATGGACCGAACTAGTTCCCCATGCAGACATTGTAATAGCCTTTAAGTGGCCAATGAGGGATGGTAGGCCAGTTCGCCTGCAACCATCTCTCAGGCAGATTATACAACAGGCCTACATTAGTAAAAACTGACGATGTGGTTAGATTTATTGCTTATACTGTTATATTTAATCTATAATCATCTATAATCAGTAGTTGTAGTTTTGTTATGAATGTTTTATATTTCTGCAAATACTTACTTTAAGATTGAAGTAATAAAAAAGTATGCCTTAAAGTAATCAATATTTCTCCCAAAATTTGAAGGAAATCATTCTAGTTCTATGTAACCTACAACAATTAGATTTTCCGCAATGAAATTGGAAGTGGTTATAACTATTACCAACATACAGTATGCATGCATGCATGAAAAGGTTTAAACACATCTAGCAAAGCATTTTGAAGCTTATATTAACATTGTTGAGACCTTTTCATTCATTGCGCTCCAGTCAGCATCAAGGTTTCACATCCACATACATGTAGAGAACTGACATATGTTCTGCGTATGTCAGTTCTCACCACGACATGTGACTGTGAAACTTTGATCCCAGGTAACGGGACGAGGACCCCGGAGTGCGTGTTACCCAAAAACTTGAATATAAACTCAGCACTAAATGGCTGGCTTTCTTTTCACAACAAGAAACAGAGATGAGGAGGATACGTACGAACATCTGTGCTGCACATTGTCGCAAGGAGCTGGGGAATAAATTCCTGTATAGGGAGTACTGCATTCATGTACATGTGTTCAAAACATTCACACTCCATAAGAATTCATTATCAGGGGTGGGCTCATACTCGGAAGTGGGTCAGGGGTGGGCTCATACTCGGAAGTGGGTCAGGGGTGGGCTCAAACTCAGAAGTGGGGTGGGCTCAGCCTCGGAAGTGGGTCAGGGGTGGGCTTCAGTGACCGGATGGCACATCCTCTAAACAAAGCACATCACAACACTTCTCCAAACTTCTTTACTCAACGTGGACCTTATGCTGTCAAAATAAGAGAAATTGTCATGTGCTATATTTAGAAACGTGCGCCATTATGGATTACTGAGTGCAGTCAGTGGCAAATAGACACACGTGGGTGATGGTCACCTTCCGATTGCAGCTTGAAATGCAGTTCCTAGCTGCAGAAGCAGTGAACTGCTGCCAATCCAGTCACCGTTGCCGTTGCCACTGCTCATAGATGGAAATCAATGTCTGTAGAATTAATGGGCATGTGTGATGACAACACTTAACAATGCATCCATGCCATCCCCCTACAGACAGCGTCTGTAGCTCTCACTGTCGCGTACTGAACGCACAACCTCAAAGTGCCCGGGGGGGTGCCAAAGGTACATGGACATCTGTGTCACATCATCGTCCAAACGTATGTCTACACCATGAGGGGAATACCTAGACCACCCCTCACGTTCTGTGCTGTATACCAGCACGGGAGTTTGTAGAAAATGAGCTAGAGTTAGCATTTCTACCTCTGTACCCCAGCTCCCTTCACGGTCCATGTGCGTGTCATTGAGGTACCCTTGAACAGTAGACTGTGTGGGAATTTGAAAGCCTACCAGGAAATGACCAATGGTTAGCATGTAGCTGACAATGGCTGCACGGACAGCATCATGTTCGTCTTCAGAGCCGGTTATGAGGTATGAAAATGAGCGGAACAAACAATTGCCATCCCCCCTGATATGTTTTACTGTACGTGCGTCTGGTGGTTTTATGGCGACGTCTGGACCACCTGGCGCCACTGTATTTGGCCCATGAAACTGCAGACCCATAACGTTACAGGCATTGCGCTGCCATTCTACATCAACTGGATGATATCGCCATGAGGTCTGACCAGGCTCGCCACCGTGGCCACCGCTACCACGCTTCTTTTTCTTATCCGGCTTTTCGTCCTCCAATTTGGACGACGCACGTCTTTTCCTATTCCTGGGAACAGGCTTGGGGGGTGCCTTAGGAGTCTTTTTGTTTTTTTTTGCTTTAGGCTGATCGTCCTGAGTACTACCGGTAAGCTTTCGCTTAGTGCCAGTTCTAGTTTGAAGTGGCACTGGATACTGTGGGAGATCGTTCCTGTATGTTTCTCTCAAACGGTTAACTTCTTTAAGGCAGCTGTGGCTAACCATGATGGATTTGGGATCAAAAGCAGCCAAGTACAACCCTGAAAGGGAACGAACCCTGGACAGTGCTACGTAGGCCATTCCAGCACTAAACACTTTGTCAGAGAGGTCTACGATGGCACAGTCCAGTGACAAACCCTGGCATTTGTGAATAGTAACAGCAAATGCTAGGATTAGTGGAAACTGCTTTCTGTAGACGTAGAAGTTTTTCATGACCATAAATCTACTCTTGACCTTTTCTACCTTGTAAGGCTCACTTATGTGATCGAACTGAACAGTCACATGGTTTACCGTGATCGAGAGAACAGTACCGATAGCACCATTGACTAGTCCAGTCTTAGTGTCCACGTTGCGACGCAGCATGACTCGTGCACCTACAGCCAGCGTAAGCTTGGCTTCCAGTCCTGCTGTCATATTGTCCTTGTTGAGCTTCTCTAAATGCTCAGTCGCTTTTTTGTTCCATTTACGTGTACTTGCAGTTTCATCAACTTCGTCGGTACACACTAATTTGTGTACTTTAGAAGTGAGACGCGTGAGCATTTCATTGTTGAGGTCATCGCAGGCCTTTCGTGTCGGGAACAGACACACAGGTGTCTGACCGGATTCTTTAAGCTCATTGAACTTGTCCGATGCAGACACCTGTATGACCCGCTGTTGAAGTGTGCAAAGAGTTTCATCGGTTGGACAGCCACGTCTTACACAATCCAACATTGCTGAAAACTCTTTGTCTTTTCTCTGGCGCTCGTTGATGGTGAGTTCGTCATATGCGACGGAATCTCTCCAAATGTTAACAGACGTTGCACACCCCAGTTTGAATAGCAGGGATTTTGTGGTAATCTAGTCAAAGACAGGTTTACCACTGACGGGTGGCAGTTGGAGAAGATCGCCTACAAACAGCACATTTTTTGACCCAAACCACTCATTACCACCAAACAGCTCTTCCAATCTCAAGTGCATGTACGCCAAGTTGAGACTGGACACCATGGAAACTTCGTCTATGACGATCATTTTCACGTGACGAAGTGTGGTTTTCATAACTTTCTGAGAAGCTTTCGGTAGCGACCAGTAGACCGCTGCTTTACCCTCATGCTCGATAGGCAGTTGGAAAAGCCTGTGAATGGTAATGCCGCCTACATTGAAAGCAGCCAAGCCAGTCGGTGCTGCAACAGCACACGTCAGACTATCCGATGGCCAAATACTGGCAACTAAAGCTTTGATAGCTTCGATTAGAAACGATTTACCAGTCCCTCCAACACCACTAACAAACATTCGAAGCGGTTTGAAGTCACAATGACATTCATTGGCTTCGTGCTGTTGTTGGTGAAGGAGATGACTCTTCACACCGTCAAAGATACGTCTCTGATCGGCATTCAGCATCGCTACTCTTTCTTCTAGACTGAGCTGATTGCATGAATTGACATTAATTTCATGTCGAACACATCATTCATGGCCGTCTTGGCCTCACCCATCAACTGTGGGTCATCGTCGTTTTTGTTGACCCTCTCTTCTGGGCCACTAGCGAGTCTGGCTTCATTGATCTGCTTGATGTTAGACTGAGCTTCCAACATCCTCTTCAATTTGGCATGGTAAGCAGAGCTGTCGCTACTCACTAGCCTGTGAAACGCTTCTTCCGCCGTTTCATTCTCGAGAAGCAGACTACTTTCCTCTCTAAAAGGAGTGAAGAGAAGTATTAGAGAGTAGTAGTAGTCTTCTCTCTGGTTTTCGTTTTCGGGATCAAAGAGCCTATGATTTGGAAGCCGTGGTTTTTTGAGTTTGGTGTACACCCTCCTTCCTCTACTGTCCTTACTCTGCCAATCATAGTTGGCCACAAAGTCGTGTAGACAAACATCTTCCAGACTATCTGGTCTCTCAGGATAGAAAGTGTCTAGAAGATTATCCTGAAAGATTTCTTCAGTGTCTGGATTGTTCTCTGCAATTTGTTGCAAGACTTTGTGATCCTTCAACCTACGACTTCTCTTATGAGGCATGGCTACATCTATCCACTTGACAGTGTCAGACTTTTCAGTGAGGTGATCACCGAGCAACAGATCACTCGCCTCATACAAGCCGCACTCTCGAAAGCGCAAACTTCGAATGCCAAAGCTCCAGAGACGGCTATAAACGCTCTTATTCTCACTAACTTCCTGCCAAATCTCTTGCATGTTACTTCTTTCAGCTTTCGTAACATATCCACTAACATAGTGAGCAAGAGCTAGCGAGGATTCTGCCACAAACTGGACATTGATATTAGCCTTCCAGAGCATTAGCAGGAGAGGATTGTAGTCGTTCACTCTTACCTCTGATTCTGTGCGCCTCAGTTGGTATATTCTATTCCGTGACTTGAGACTATCTTGTACGGAATTTAGTTTTGCGTTTTCGCAAACTTGGCGAGGGAATCCAAACCGGCACCTGGTAACGAACGTATTACTAGCACACTTTTGTCTTCGCTTGCAATACGCACTACACTTGTGGGTTTGGTATCGAGTAACCAGCCTATGTAACTCAGGATCAGATTCCTTGTCTGGAATGTGACAAGTAACCCTCTCCTGAATCCAAGCTAGCACTTTTTCGGGATCATCGCGACCAATTACTGGTGCATCTCCTATCCACAGCAGCACGTGATAATGAGGAGCCCCACGCGCCTGGTACTCTTTCTTCCAGTAGAAATGCTCAACCTTACCGAGGACCTCACCTTTCACTACAACTGTGCGAAAGAAAGCATGAAACTTCAATGAAAACTTCCTGGAAACTGAGATGGGGTCCTCAGTACAGAGCTTCCCAATGTCATAGCTGGGAGAGACGTCATTCACTCTCCTCAGGTACTCTGTGATATCGGGCGACTCGTACTCGGCACAGCTAAATGTTAGAAACAGAGTAGGTGAACCCCACTCACGTATCATACACCTAAGCTCACTTTGCCGAATGAACCAGTACTGCTTTGTACCACGTACCGACTGGAGCATGGTGCACAAATTCGCCTCAAGATGCTCATCAGAAACTTGTACCCTACTCAACAGAGTGCTAACTGTCATCGGCTGGCTTCTGGTACATTTAAGCAGATTGTACACACCTGCCGACAGTTCTCGCAACTCTTTCTGCCAGAGTAAGTAGAACACGTACTGGGGATCTTTACGGAAACGTGAGTCTTTATTGAGCAGCCTTGATTTTATGTACTCACTGTGAGAGATTTTTTTTCACGGGGGTGAAACTCACCAAATTTTCCAGTAGGAAAGAGAACCGGAAAGCACATGACATCGAGATGCTGCTGCCGATTATCTATGGGATCTTCCGTGACACCGAGCACTTTGTATTGCTCGGTGTCAGATGCAGTCGACAGCTTGTTATCTAAGTTCCTGATGGTAAAAGCTTGAAAGCCAGCAATGTCGTCATCAGTGGCCTTCTCAAGCATGGTACTGGAAGTACCGTTTGTAACTTCTATGACCTTCTTAGCCGCCTCGTCAACGGAATCATCATCCACTTCCTTGTAGAGCCAGTTGCTCTCTTTTAGTTTTTGTATGGCTGCCTTGACGCGGTTTACGTCAACCAAGCTACGCCAAACCACTTTAGATTTCGTTGGCCTACCATTGACTATGATGTACAACTCGGGATCAGGTAATGCAGTGTCCCCAGACTGCTTCACCTGATCTAGAGTCTCAAGGGTTTTGTTCAATGGCAGTGGAAGAAAGAACATGGTACCCTTACATGCTTTAAGGGAATTGTAGATGGGTACTTTAGCAGTGTACGTACCGAGCCTGACAACAGTCTGATAGCATTTGGCACGCTGAATGAGCTGTCTGCTAAGAGAATCTAAATCGGCTAGTTCTGGTGGTATAGGTACCATTTGTAATCCATTGAGGACACAGCGGGGAGGCATCTGTTTTTTTTTGATCAAAGGTTTGCAATAGTTGCAAACATACAAGACTTCTTCGCCAGCATTTGGGTTTTGTTGCAACACATAGCTCTTTAATGCAGGCCACACCTCACTGCTGAGGTTGTCAGAGAGCTTGACTCGTGTAACGGACTTTCTCTGATGCAGTCGTTCGCAGCTACAGCATGCAAGCTCTGGAAAATCATCAATTTCTTTCTCTAGCCGAGCTATTAGCTGTGCATGAGTAAACAGAAGCTGCGATTCTAGGTGAGGCTGTCTAAGCATCGAATCACCATCTGCACTACCGGTACACTGTTCATAGCTTGACTCTACATCATTGCTGAACAGAGTATCAAAATCATCCACCTTGGTGAGTTCCATTAGTGCATGGAAGTCACCAGCACACAGAGCTTCGTCAATGTCATCCACACGCGAGCTGCTTCTAACAGCATCGTTTACATGATGCAACAAGTTTCCCAACACAGGATAATGTGTACAAGCAGCTCTGAGTATTCTGAGTTTACTCTTACACCCACCATCATTGGAACATACAATGGGATGACCCTTACAGTAAACAACAGAATTGTCACCGTCAACAACTTTAGTGTAGTGCCCATTAGGACAGCCATGATCAAAAGTGGTACATGCATACCTGAGATGCTGCATGGGTTTTGCAAACGCTTCTTTAATTTCAAGGATAGCATCTACTTCAAAATTCGTGAGAGGTTTACATTCACTAGAACACTCCCACTTCTTGGGTCCACTTTTGCTACTGTCTGTCTTGATTTCAAGAGCTACCATACACTTCCCATTCTCATCTATGGGAAGAGCATAGTCTCTCTTCACATGCTGGTAAGAGGCATCAAAAAAGTAAGGCTCAGAAGACGCAGTGTGACAGCCTACACCAAAATCTTCACTTCCGGTGATCTGAATGGCATTGATCACTCTAGTAGTCTTGAGCAAACACCCAGCATGTTCCTTGCGCAACTGCAAGGCTTTATTTAGCAGCCTAGTGCCTGCTACACTGCAGACAGTCCTTCCCAAAACCCTGGACATTTGTTTTGCTAGGCTTCCTTCTTGTTTCTTAAAAGCTGCTGTCACCCGAGCCCTGGCTTTACGATTGCTTAACAGACGTCCTCGAATTTTTTTCACATACATCTGTCTCACATCAGGCTTGGGCTCTGCTAAGGCATACCGTCCTCTTCTATTGGCACGTATGTTTTTTCTGTTGCTAGCATAGTACGCTTTAGAAGTGGCCAAATTAGCTGCACGCTTCTTGATATAGTTAGCACGACGAAATGCCTTCTTCTTCTCAGGGTCAAAGCTATAGCGTGCTCTAGCGGCAGCCTTCATCTTGTCAGAGTTAGCTCTATAGCGTGCCTTAGCAGCAGCCTTCTTCTTGTCAGGGTTAGCTCTATAGCGTGCCTTAGAGGCAGCCTTTTTCTTCTCAGGGTTAGCTTTATAGCATGCTTTAGAATGAGCATTAGCAGCAGCCTTCTTCTTGTCAGGGTTAGCTCTATAGCGTGCCTTAGAGGCAGCCTTCTTCTTGTCAGGGTTAGCCTTATAGCATGCCTTAGCGGCAGCCTTCTGTGTTTCAGAGTTAGCTCTATAGCGTGCCTTAAAGGCAGCCTTGTGCGTGTCAGGGTTAGCTCTATAGCGTGCCTTAGAGGCAGCCTTCTGCGTGTCAGGGTTAGCTCTATAGCATGCCTTAGAGGCAGCCTTCTGCTTGTCAGGGTTAACGGCATAGTGTGCCTTTGAGGCAGCCGTCAACTTCTCCTGTTTTTCTTGATAATACTTTTTATTTTTTGCCCTTGTTTTCTTGGCAGAAGGCATTCTTGTATCACTTGTATTGCTATCTCAATACAAATCGTGCTATAGCACTTATCTGAAGAAAGTAGAGTGTGACAACTCCGAGGTAGCAACGTTGTGTTGTAGGCTCGACGGCTGCTGTCACCAAAGAACCCCAAACGGTCACCTTGGGACAGTCTTGACAGCCACTATCAACAGACAAAGTAAGCAGAATAATAGTACTGCTTACCGGTATATGAAATTTAGTAAAGACTTACAATACGGTAAAATTACGAAAAGTTAATGCACTTATCTTGCCAAAGACCGACAACTCCAAGATTAGGTTGCCAAGAAGCAAGACAAACTCTCTCTCGACACGGAACGCTGTTGCGATAGCGGTCGAGATCGAATTAACGCCCTACGGTTGCCTAGCGCTCGTTCTGTGACATGTCATGTGACGATGAGTGCGCATGCGTAGAAATAATAAAATGGCGTAAAACTGGACAGCAGCAGCTCGAAAGAGCGCACTGTATTATCACGTTCGAGGATCGGTTTGATCGTTATGAAAATGATGTTGTCGTGGACCTGCGCGCTCGAAAATGAAGTTCCTTCGTGCTACAATCACGGCCATCACTTGAACCAATTTTGAGCTAGCCTCGTTGAAGAATAATATTAAGAAGAAACCAGAATTAGAACGTGAACAAACTGGTAGTTCAGCCAGCTTCCAGTTTTCTACTTTAGCGAAGCTTTTTGGCAACTTTGTGAGGCTTGTTGGTTGCAGCAACCCCCGAAAATGAAGGTTAGGTGCCTATGAAAGCTTAATAGTAATTTTTTGGAGAGATTTGCAAACTTTGATTTTATATTGCGTATATGGAGTGTCCGTGCCATCCCTACATAGAGAGTCTACCGACTCTCTGATTCATTGCAAAAAAAAATTTTGACTAAAGAGTGGTTGCTAAAAAGTGTGACTTTCTGTTAGGGGCAAAGTGTGGATAGCTCCTTCAGGTAGTGAACATCCAGAGTGTTTTCAATCTCTGACAGACTCTGTATTCACCAATGAACAAGGAGCATAATGTGGGATATTTCTGTCCAATCAAAGAAAACATCCTATCTTGTAATTCAAGAAGCCTCATAAATGATGAGTTTACAGCTGCATGGCACTATGAATAACTTACTTATAGCCAATTGTATGCACTTACCTCAAATCAACTCGTAATACTATGTGTAAATTTAGAGAATGGTACATGTATAGGAAAATCTTTCTGACATGTGGCGGCTTTAGAAAAGCCATGTAGTTGAGAACTTTACTCCTCATGAAGACGAGGGCGCTTGGCAGCATGGGACTCTGCGATCCCTCCTTCCTCTGAGTAGCTGGTGTCCCTCTTATGGTACGCCTGCTTCTTTCTCCGGCAACTGGGAATGGTGTTGGTTCCACTGGCCAGGGTCTCCAACCTTGCCTCTTGTCTTCAAAATCTCTGCTGTTGCATCGTGGCGGTTGCTCGAAAAGTAATCACTTTTTAAGTTGTCATTGTTCTTTTCGACCCCTGACATGAAAAAAAGAAAAAATTATGTGTCTATCACAGAGGTCGAAATAACGTTTAATAACTGTCTGATCACTTTGTCCTAGCACTTTTGATTTTGAGTGGTCATTTATGAAATGTGTCTGGACGTCTCTGTCGCGGTAATTATGCCTTAAAATACTAAAACGCTTCAACAACAATTACTGAGAGGAAATAATTGAATACAACATTGTTAGTAACAAAAAAAGGAAACGAACACAAAGAAAACAGTCAATCTGTATCATTGTCATTTCCACTATCACTCATCCCAACGCTCAAGGATATCCTCAGTTTCACTGTCTTCACTGGACTCTTGAGAGATATTAATGGGCCAGGGTGACAGCTACTGCGTGGCCTGTATTGATTTCTCTGTGTCTGAGCGGGTCTCCTGGCCTTGGCTGACCACCAAAGATCAATGCTAGGGTCAGCATTAAAGCTTGCTAGCGGAGTGTTATTGCTCTTTAAGAGCAATAAATCATCCCGTGACTCATTCGTGAGACATGAATGCTTGTCTACCTTGATTGTGCCAAGTGTAGAAAACACACGTCCAGCTTTCTGTTCGATGCCGGAAAGGAGAAGAGAAGCTCAGCGAGAATCAGAATATTTGCCCACTCGGCTGAGTTCGGGGCATGAAAAAGTCTCCACCACACAGAGTGGTAGTCAAGGGAAGAGAGGGCGATGTACTGGGCAGCGTAGGCGATCATTTCAGAGAATTCAGTTTTGATGACATCTGTGTCTGCTTGAGCAGCGGTAAGTGGTGTGGCAAATCTTTCGACCAGACTGTCAATGGCTGCCGTATCACTTTCTTCTTTCACAAGACGCATCATGGTTCACCAGGCAGTGCATGTAGGGAGTGACTGTAGATGAAGGTAGTATTATTCAAAGTAAGCACAAACTGTGGATCAGCAAAAATTATTTAGTAAGAACAAAGCTCAGCTGCCATTTCTTCTGTTGTATCTCTACAAAGGGCTCCGCAATCAAGAGCTTGATCTCCTTAAGCTTAAGAACAGGATGATAGGCAGAACTGAAAATTTCGTGGTCCTCCTTTCTTTTCAGAGAAGCGAAGGTGTGGTTTCCTATGAATAGAGACAATTGAAGTGATAATCTTTAATTCAGCATTAACGGTATACCTTTTTAGCTCTAGACAGGACATCAGCAGCAATCCCAGGAAAAGATATTGTCAGTAAGGAAAAAACTTGAGGTTGAGGAGAAGTGTGCACCATCACCACTAATGTTTGTCACTATTGACTTTCTGGAGTCAATGCCAGGGTTTCGATCCAGCTATTACAATATGGGGGAAAAGACTAGTATACACACACCCATCTGCGTATTACTACTTCTCAAGAAGAGGAGTCACTTAGGATAAGAGAGAATGGATTGACACGTATTTTAGAAGGGATGTCTAAAATTTGAGCCTTTGATGTTTTAATATGAAAGTCATTTCTGGGCTGAGGTACTCTGCCAATGCTTCCTTAATTGAATGGCCAATACGCTCGCTGATGGGGTAGGTCGAGGCAGATCATCGCCATATCCTTACACAGGTCTCTTCTTGCAGCCTTGACCTTGTAGCCCCTTGGAAGCTGATTGTGCAGCTACAAGTAATTTGGTTGTGCAGCTACAAGTAATTTGGTTGTGCATAATGAATGAACACTTTACAGTTACATGTACATGCAGGATGTTGGTAACATACACAGTGTGAGTTCACGGTAGAACTGATCACACACGCTGAAACGGTCAAGAAGGTACAAAGTCTGCATTACCTTGTCGCTGCTGTCAGGAGTGGGTGGAGCAGGGGCAGGAGGGAAGGTGGGATGGTGGCTGCTGCTACCGAGGTCCAGTGATACAGAGGCTTCAGCCTGCGCACTTTTCAGTACTACAGACTCGGGCGAAAGGCCAAAGACTCGGCAAGGATAAGTGCTCTCTTTGCACTTGTCTGTAGCTGGCTGAGCTCGTGCCTCTTCTGCCTGCTTCTTCTGCCTGTTAGACACCTAAAAAATTCATAACATTGAATGTAAAGTTCTGTAATAATGATTTACCTCGTCAAAAGTCTTCCCTGTGTTCGTGGACCTTTCCTTCTCTAGCTGTTGCTCACATTGCCGGGCCAAAAGCTTGCATTCTGCCACCTCTCTAGCCATCCTGGCCCGGAGATCCTCAACCTCAGCCATGAGATCAGCCATCTCCTTAATGCTTGCAACTACTGACCTCATTTCATCAGCCAGCGACCGGCAGTCCGGCAGTCGTCAGAAGTGAGGGAAATGGTGATCTTCTTTTGCAAGATTGCCTCCCTAGCACGGCCTTTTGATGTGGTGACAGCACGATGAAGTGTCTTCCACCCGCATGATCGGTGTTTGGCCACTGCAAGGGGGATGCACAACGTTCAGTGTGTTTACCCCACCCTTCGTGGGATGTTATAGTTTTCCACATGTAAGGCAGGTGAGAGCCCTCTTGGCCTGGGCAGCTTTCTGAAATTTCAAAATCCTTGCGGCAATTGAGCTTGGCTGTAACTGAAATGATTGAAAGTAGTTAGTCCTCCGTGTGGAATTTTTTTCCAGTGCTTGAGGTATCCAGCTCCACTATAGCAGCCACCCCAGCAATTCAGACAAGCAGGCAGTGTGAGTTGAGCATCAGGGCATGAACAGCAATTCGTGAGACTGTATTTGTGCACGCACGTGTGAAATCCTGTTGTCATGGAGACTCGTGCGTGTTGGTTCTATTTAACAAGTTGCTTTAAATATATGGTACGGTACTAGATGTACTATGGTTCGAACAAGTTTGCACGTGCACATGCTTCCAGATACTCATGATGGGCATGCTCGTACTATCAGCATTTCTTCTACCTGAGAGAGGTTTTGAAAACATGGAGGTACATTGCCAGGATCCATATCTTTGGCGTCTTTCTTGTCCCTTGTGCAGGCAGATATATGGGTGTTCTGTTCCTGATACACAAGTTGGCCATATTTCATGACAGATGGTACATAGCTGCCATTTCTTCTGTTGTTTTTTTTTAACCGATTTCTTAGCTGACGTAACCCAATGTTGAGTGTGTACGAGGTACACCAACTACTTGGTGAAGGAGAGAGCGAGGTCGATCCCTCCCTCGGGAACAAGCTAGAATTGAAGAGCAAGACTGCTACCATTGAAGTTATAAGCTTAGTGCTTCTCTTGCTTCCGTGTAATACTGCAATCCTACCATAAGCCTTCTAAGGTGCCCTAGATGTTAGTGCTTGGTGGGGAGGGAGGAAGCCAGCCTTATGCACCCACCCTAGCATCGCAACAGCTACAAGCAAGCAGCTGCTACATTGCAACTATTTTCATCGGCCCAACTCAGCTTCCACCATGCCTGTTCAAGAGTGTTGATTAACCTAGGAGGTATTTTGTTAGTGTTTTCCTCCCAAAACTGTGAGTGGTTCATTAACCACCCTTGTGTATGAAGGCATCACATCATACACCACAGCAACTGGCGCTCCTCATTTCTTAGTAAGTCCACTTGTGAAGTGCGTCTTGGTGGTATGATCCCATATGCATCAAGATAGGAGATACAACAACAGTGACAGTAAATATTTTCCACATTCAGCTAACCAGATTCACTGGCTCCATGATGTAATACTGAATGCATAACCAAACAGACTTACTGGTAAAGCTGAGCTGTTGAGGCCCTGCACCCACAGCAGTTGGAAATTGGAAATTAATTATTATTTGCCTCAACCTCTTCCAGCTACAACTGCATTAACAATAAACAGCCTGTATCTGGGCATCTACTTATTTTGATATTGCCTAATCCAAATCCTGACCCACTTATGAGATGAATTAATGTTGCATACTAGTTTCCTACAAAAGAGGCATAGAAGACTGCAGCCAGTCCTTGCAACAGTATTCTTGCCAAATGGCAGCTTTCCTGTACTTTATTTCATATACCTTGTACTCCAACATGAAACTTCAAAATCCTTGCGGCAATTGAGCTTGGCTGTACGTTCTCTCTTCTCGGCAGCAAGAAGATTTTGTCTCATATAAGCCTATAAAACAAGTAGTTCAGAAATTCATGGATTAGTTAGTTAGAAAGGTTAAGGAAGTAGAAGTTTCTTAACTCACAATTGCGAAAGGGCTCTTCAACTCGGAGTATATCTGTATATAATAAATAGTTACTTCCAATAGATCTCTATTACTGTAACTATGCCATCAGTTGGGACGGGCCTAGATTCATGAACATGGGAGTAGTATCTGAGCAGAACATAGATGGGAGAGTAGAATGGTAGATGATACGGGTTCTTTTCTTTACCTTTATCACCTTCATTCTAGCAATCACTGAGCTCACTAAAAAAAAATGAAGACTGTAACCTGTGGTAAGTGCATGCAGTGGCAGCAACGAACAAGCAACAACCCGTCCAGCAAAATTCCAACCTTAATAGCTACTACCAACCTCCCATGTTTTGTTGGTCTTCATTGGCACTTCCACTGACTTTGATGAATTACCGTCTGTGAATTTATTCCCTCCACCGTACTCCAAAGATTGAATCTGCCTGCCTTCTGCTTTATAATCTGAGTTTTGGGTAACTGCTCTGACTTCTGCGTATACATGCTTGTTTTGTCTTATCCTGGTGGGTGGAATCTTCTTGATGCTGTAGCATGTAGAGCACACTACTCAGATATCCTGCATCAATTGGGTCAGCATTTTGTAGCTCTGTTTTTTTTTTCAGGACTCAGTTATGTTCACGAACCTGTCTTTGTACATGTGGATGACATGTACACACACCCTTTTTCTTGTGTGATGGGTATGTTGCTATTTATCTGTCTACATTGGTTTCTTGATCAGAATCTTTTAAATATATGCATATTATATATATACATGAGCATATATATAGGTGCTAATAATAATGGTGACTAACATAGGTCGGCCTCTGTAGGAAAAAAAAGGAACAAATAGTGATTATTTTACTGGAGTGCCATCAATGGAATTGTAGCAACGTACTGGGTATGGATGAAAGCGGCTGCCGTGACCACGGCCTCTCCCCCTGGGCCCACCGCGACCCCTCCCCCGGCGGAGCTCCTGGAGCTCCGCCCACAGTTCTGAAACCTGAAATAAGACATTTTATTATAGCTGAATGCCCAGGTGTATATTATGTACATGCCATTGTACGTGGTCTTGCAAGCCAGACCATATCATGACGTAATGCACTCAATATTCTGGTGTTTGAGGTGAGATGAAGTGTTGCGTACTTCTGTCAGAAGCTAAGATGGACCTGGAGGAGGGGGACTGAACGGGTCCGGAGGGGAACTCGTTGGGCCTGGAGGGGACTGGTCGGGTCCGGAGGGGAACTCGTCATGACATAATGCACTCTACATTTTGGTATTTGAGAAGAGATAAAGTGTTACGTACTTCTTTCAGAATGTCAGATGGACTGGGAGGAGGGTTCGGGTCTGGAGGGCTGGTCGTGCCCGGAGGAGGAGGTGGGGGACCGGTCGGGTCTGGAGGTGGGGAACCAGTTTGGTCGGGAGGAGATGGAGGATGAGGGGGGCTGGATCGTCCAGCTCCTGTCGCTTGCTGCAGTAGATTCAGTTCATAAGCACTTACTATATAAAAACTTATGAAAAGTAATTATGTTCATAGTCATTTACAATCGCTCCGTAGTACACCGCGCCTCCCACCCCCAAAACCGCCGTGACTGTTCCCTCAGCCCCCGCAACAGCAGCGGTTATCAGAGCCATAGTTTAGTTCTCAGATATTATCTACGGTATGCAGCTGTAAATAATTATTAGTAGCGCCTTTGGCGCTCTAGCGCTAATCGAATCGCGGCCGGCCGTGTATAGTTTGAAGTTCATTGTAGCTGCATGCAGAAAATGTGTTAGCGACGTTCATTCACAAGCACATAAATACATGTATAGGCAATAATGAGAATGAATTGTACACTCGACGTTAAGTGTTGACTGGAGAAATATTTGTATGAATTGTACATGTAGTTCTCTGTGTAAAATGGGTGGAAAAGCAGTCTTCCATTTTGCCAGATTTCTGAGTTCCAGAAAGGTCTCTTCCCTTTTCTGCTGCTATGCTTGCTGAGAGTATAGATCAGGAGTGTCCATTGCTGTCCAAAATGCTGAACAAAGAGTCTGGTTGAATAACCGTTTCATTTTAAATTGAGATTATTGTACATAACTGCTTCTGAAGGACACACAAGTTATACTGGGACCAGTGCTTTTTAGTTGTTGATTCATCTGCAGAGCAGATAGGCACCACTCTATATCACGAACTGCCGTGTCTGCTGCCCAGGTGTATCAGTGTGGCACCCCTCAGCTGCTACATGTACTGCCCTCACCATGGGTCCTTCACCTAAAAGCTAGGGGTGCCGAGTGGTGCTCTTGTCTCAGGCTGGTTCCAGTCTTCCTCATGGCAGTGCAATGAGAACAGAGCAGCTGCTGGGCAGACTCATACTGAAATGGGCTTTAATCTCCTACCCTAATGCCTGGCGGTTGTCAACAGCTCAGTGATTAATTTTGTGCAGCAAGTTAGTACCTTTGCAATAATAATTTTATTTAAGGATACATCATAGTGTGCAGCTTGTGCTTAATTAGAAGGCGTAAACGGCACAGCATGGCGTGGAACACTCATCTGGGTTACTCCCATAAACGAAGAAGGGTATACATGATGGGTGATTCAGCCTTAGCTTGTGTGTGGCATGTAGACTAAAAGAGACAAGGGTAAAAGCAGTGATAACATACGCATCTTTCTGTAAACAATTATTCGTCATGGTCACTGTCACACTTGACAAAATGTTTGCACCAGAATCTTTAGGTGGAACTGGTATCATGCCTTCTGCTTCTGCATCGCTCTCTATTTCTTCATCTTCGCTTTCTTCTGCCTCCAAGAGTTCCTCTATTACTATGTCATTATCGTGCTTCTCCTGATTCTGAGGGGGCTGATGATATATCACATTTACAACATTTTCCATCATTGTTATGAGGGTTTCTACAAATCTGGTGACACTAGCACCTGGGAGTGCACGGCTTGCACATTCTGAAGCAGTTTTTACATTCACTTGTAGACCCACCACAGCCACCCTTACAGCTGCATCCAGACCTGTTACTAGTGAGGAAAGTTGCTAATACAGACTCTTCATCCCCTATCTTCGACGGTGGACTTGCTCGAAGCCAGCTTTGCCTGCGGACAAAGTCGTGCCATTTAGCAAGGGTGTCTAAGGCAGCAATGTCTGAGTAGGCTAACCATTTGAGTAGACGGGTCTTATCTTGTGGTAAAGGGGTAGTGCTCATTGACCTATGCAGTAAGTCTATTCTTTCACTACTAAACAAAGTCTTATGTTTCAGTAAATGCACGCTGCACTAGCTTTCTCCAGGCGGTTTCATTAATGTTTGCAAGTGTATGTGCTTGTCTGCCAGAAATCCCCTGAACTAATTCGTTGAAAGGAATGTACATCAAGAGCATTCCCAAGTCCATTGTCAAGTTTCTACTTATTTCTTGTCTGGATGTGATTATGTTAGCTCTTTCTTTAGAACAGCTAAGATAACGTTTGTGTCCACTTTTGTTGAGTACGCTAGCTATAATATATGTAAAGATGGTGAATTGGTGTGCATGGCATACTTACCTGGCACTATTCCCTTTGGTCAAGTTGGGCCAGATAAGTGATACATTAGCGTGGCTCTTGTTGAAGTGTAGCATACTGGACAATGTAGTGTTTCACTATCTACTATTACTTGGCAGGGTACTCAGGAGGAGAGAGCTTTTTTTCTAAACGAGGACAATATGTAAGCTATTACACTGTTTTTAGGTCCATGTTTGCTAGTAGCTGGTGGTATGTATTTCCATGAGGGATGGGAACATCGATATTAGCAGGGGCGTCGGAAGATTCTCATGGGTGGAGCGGCTGTGGCTATAGAGGCCGCGAAGTGGCTGTAATATTTTGCCACGTGCAGCGTCGAAAAAATTTCCGACCTATTTTTCAGCGGTAAAGAAGCAGCTCTCATAGCAGCTCGCTACACTGAAGGTCATGCAGTAACATCACATAGCTATATATATATAATTCAACCCAATAATTTTTGCATAAAATTACAGTATCTACACTAGACTAAGTCTGTAGGCAGGAAGGTGCCCAGTCGGGTCTGGTGATGCTCTGACCCCCGCACAAACTCGTTGCCAATGTCCATGGTCGGTGAAGTTGGCTTGAAAGCTGCGGCGGACGACTGCAGATTTTCTGAATTCCCTCTTGTGTGAAAATTATGGCCTCTAGGTTGGTTGACTAAAGCTACACTCGAAGATGACTACGCATTACTACTCTATTTAATGCACCTAGGCTATAGTAATACAATATTTTTTATTTTATTATAGTGCTAATAATGCTTGCCGAAGAATTTTTTGGATGGCGCGTTCATATAGTATTAGGAATCGAGTGGGATAAACGTCTGTCTACTACATAGGAACTCAATGCGCCACTTTGGAGTGCAGATCCACGTGCCACTTACACAAGCGATGAACAAATGCGGGAACAAATTTAATACCAGCTGATTTAATATATATATAAAAAAAAATTGGCACGAAGAGTGGGGCGGCCATGGCCGCGGCGGCCGCTGCGGTTTCATCGCCCTTGATTAGTAGTAAATTCATCTGTACCCATTGTCCCTGTTTTACCAGAACGGGTAGTATGTAAAATTTTGCGGGATGGTGGCAAATACTGTGACTTATCTACAAATATACGAATATAACTTTTGCACCCCTTCCGATCCCAAGCTTCAGTACAATCCTGTCCCAGAGGTAGTTACTGAACGCTGCATCGCAGCAAGTGTACAAATATCTGGAGGAGGTGGCTGATGCAGAAAAAAATAGAAAATCAACTAGTATTACCATCAACAAAAGCACAGCCACTCAAATTCCTTTGTCTTGGGGTTAGAAAATCTGAAAGGAGGATTGGTAAAAAAGGGACAGGTAGGTACAAATGGGTCATGTGATAAACTTGCACTTCCTGGAACACCTGAAAGCACTGAAAGTACAACATCCCTGAATGTACAAAATCTAATTTTATTCTGAGAACACAGAGCTAGTGGAAATGGATAAGTCTGCTTGAAACCAGACCCAGGGGACGTTAATGAACGATACACATGGCTGAAAAGAAGGGAGGCTTGATTTAATTCAACTGTCTAGCTGATGTTTTGACTGGTGTAAACGTGCATAGATTTTGGCGGCAGCGTTTCTGTCGAATTTTACTAGGTGGAGTGAGAACATACTGTCTGACGAACGAGAGCATTCTCTCATTGCCAATTTTCGATATGCTAAAGTGAATCTTTACATTGCCAGGATCTAGAGCAGGAGGGGGTGATGCAAAAACAATACATAAGCATTGAGGTTGTGAGGAACTTTGAAACAAACAATGTGGAGTTATAGGCTCATATGAAATCCCAGCCCTGACAATGTGGAGTTATAGGCTCATATGAAATCCCAGCCCTGACACAGTGAGCCTTCTTATCTGTAGTCGTTGTGGAGGTGTATTGCAGTACGTACGAATCAAATGATGAAAGGGTATTTTTTAAATGTGACATGAAATCAGCAAGTTCCACCATTTTAAAATATGATGGCCTACTTGTAATTTGTTTAAGTTTTAAATTATGATTAACGATACTTTCATGAGCTTCATCTGATGTAATGTTGTGAAATGGTCTGCCTTTTACTTTAAACGCCCATTCCCCATTCTTGAAGTACTTGAGCACATCTTCAGGATAGGTTAAACTATCTGCCAATGTGTACACGTTTAATTCGTCATATTTATCTTGTGCGTAAGCAAAAAAAAACTTCTGTTAGTATTCTTAAGGTACATGTAGTATTTCGCAAAAAAAACAATTTGCAGAACGAATTGCAAAATAAAATGTAAGCATGCAAATAAGGCAGAATTTGCATCTAAAAGCAGCAGCCCTCATTTGCAATACCTGTCCTTAAAGTACCTACCCACTTCCAGAAAGCATCACTAGAACCTGTATTTATACATATCAGAGCTTTGTAAAGAATGGGAACAACAGTTTCTTTAACCGCACACTTCAACAACACTTCATGCAGACTAACCTATAAGCTGTGTAGATCTTGTCACTGCAACTGATTAATATCTTTCTTGTGGCCACATTTCTTTCCAAATATGCTGAACACCCCTTTAAAATGATTCTCTTAATCGCCTCTGCTGCCGTCTTCGTTATATGCCAATCCCCAGGCCCAGCTGGGGTATCGATGATAGCAACGGATGTCATGTTGGTCGTAGTACAATACACCCATTTATACTGTTCACTGTATTTTATTATAAGGTTCTTCAGGTTGAAAACCACATCTCCCTCTTCGGGCAAAGCCCACAGCCACAGCCTTCTCCTCCATCTCCATTTCCTCCATCTCCATTTCCTCAAGCCCCTTACACTAAATTTGTTCTCATTTGTGTTGGCATTCAGACATCCCTAGATTGAAGGAACAATCATCAATAGTCACGAGATTGCTAGGAGCTACAGGCTACGACAACACAAACACACTTACATGTGGACACGAAACCCGGTCGATGTCCAACTTGGTACAGGCTCTCTTTGCCATTGTGTTGCTCTTAACACCCTAATAATGGTGAATGAGGTTATTACAAAGAACTTAAGGCATCAGGGAGACCTCAGAGATTGTCTCTGAGGCCCACTAGGGATGGACACCTGCACTGCATGTATTAATTAGTGGGCCTCAGAGACAATCTCTGAGGTCTCAGGTCTACCTGTGGTTTCTTGTAGCAGTTAGTACATTGTTGGGCTCTTCCAGTTAATACACTCCCAAGTGTAAAGATATTTGAGGAAATAAATAAATAAATAAATAATTCACAGCGACACTCGTGGCCTCTACACATGAACCAACATTCTTTTAGTGATATATGGATCATTTCTAGGAAAAAATATGTTGGAAAAGTTCCGCACTCTCTTCGTTGCGGAGATATCGGTGAGAATTCTACCGCCTTTCGAGTGGCGGCCATTTTGACGTTAACTCTCGCAATGAAAATTATGCGAGTAAGACTACGCGAATAATTATAGCGCGTGCGCGTGGTAATTGGCGAGCGAATGGAACTCATGCAGGAACTGCTACTACTGCTTAGCTCTGGCCAATGGATAGTCTCAATCGTGAATTCAATGGTATGTAGTCCTGTGAGTGTAGTTACATGAATAAAACTAACTACTAGGCAAGCCTAGCCCTGACCGGATGTGCATTAAATAGGGTCAGGACTCTCAGTGACGTTTCAACGGTGCCCCTTGTGGCTAGCTTGGGTGTTGCTGTGCAATAGCTATAGCCTACAGTAGTAGTGTCATAGTATTGCTCACCACTACAGAGTAATACATGTTAGTCTACCAGCTATAGATAAAAGCTTTGCATACTTTTTCACAAGTCATGCTATCTCTTGCTTGTGGTTTGTGGGGAGGTGGCTGCTGCTTTGCAAAGCAGATAACTGTTGTCTCAGCTGCTGTTGGTCTAGCTTTAGTGCAGCTACGCTGTTTCCATGAGAGGCATGGTATGCAATTGTATAGATCATAGTCTATCACCCTGTACGTTCTGTTGTTGCACTGGCATCCGTCTCACGAGAAGGCCACCATCATTCTTGGTCCCATGATGCAATGTGAAATATAAAAAGATAGCAGTGAATATCACTCCTCTTTATATCCAGTGTATTCCTTCTGTTTAAGAGTTTGCCACCACCAATGTACTGCCCCCTACACTTAAAAAGAATCTCACTCTCGCTGCATGCAGCATACTTCTCTGTCTTAGTGTGCCCATCGAAATATTGGTGCCTTCAAATTGCTGAGATGGCTGTATACGGATGGTAGAGCAAGAGAATCAGCCTTCCTGCATCCATAGCAGCTATGTCTCATGCACTGGAGAATATACATCCTCAGGCCTTCCCCTTGCATGCACAAGAACTGTGCAGGGAAACTTGGGAACATGGCTAACATAAAATATGGTAATGGCTATATATAATTATGTAATACGTAGTACGTAGTTGAAGTTACATAGCCATGCAGAACCTAGAGAAAAGATTTGGGTAGCACAAGTGTAATATGTACGTGGTTTGCATCCCCCTAAGAATGTAGTAATCTACACGTGTTTCTCCGCTCACCCGTATCAATGCTCACTCGCATCTCTGTTCATCCGAAGTCTTTACACTTGGGAGTGCGGTTAGTTGTATACAAGAAAATAAAAAAAAATTCAAAAAAATTTCAAAAGATGTAGGGATGGAGTGCCAAAAAGCAAGAAAACAAGGGTAGGGATAGCATGAACGCAACATACACAGCCCCATCCCTACATCTATTATACTTTTGCCATAATTTTAATAAAATGATTGTTAATAATTGTTAATAATTTATAATATAACATGGAGTACAATAATATAATACTGCATAAATACTGATGATAAAGAAAATAAAAAAATTTCAAAAAAAATTAAAAAAGATGTAGGGATGGAGTGCCAAAAAGCAAGAAAACAAGGGTAGGGATAGCATGAACGCAACATACACAGCCCCATCCCTACATCTTTTCATGTCACTGCAACCGTAGCACTGCGATATTATTGATGTCATACCCATTTAACCATTTAACCAGTGACAACTTGCACCGGCAAACCCTCTTCGCACGGTTTGCTGGTATGTCACAGCTACCTGCATGTACCAGTTGAATCAGTAAATTGTATCATTGTTATGTACATGTATGTTATGTCTGATGTATATATTATATTATATTGATACATAGTTATAAGTGGGCTACTAATGAGGATGTGCACACTGTGTGCATGTTTGCATGTATATTGTGCAGTGTACATGTTTATACAAGCAAACATACACACACACTACTGTTTTTGGAAACATGAAATTACCTTGAAATATGCATTAAAACATACAACAGGGAGATCATGGTAATTTAATTGACTGTATGGATGAAACATCCAAGAAAACTTGACATTTCATAGCCCATGTAAAGGCAACTATCCATGGAAAACCCTTGATGTGGCACTATGCTTATACCATGAGAACTCCATGATTTGAGTGCATATGAAATTCCAATGACTTAGTGGGTAAATACCTATGGAAATGCAATGAACTAAGTACATTAACAACCCTATGAAATACCTCAAACTTCATCATGGAAAACCAATGAATATGGACGAACCCCATTTGCCCCATAATTACACTGCCATCATTAAATACGCCAAATTATACCAATGAATATATATGTGAAACAACAAATCACCATGAAAATGACACACTTAAACGCCCCTTAAGGGGTGGGGTGGCCCCTACATAGTGAAAACATAGCAAGCTGTTCATGGTTAAAAGTCAAGTACTTTTGGTTTTCGAGTGCGCTTTCCTTTCAGTATATTGACTGTGAATATGTCCTCGTTTGTCTGATCGATCTCCTGGTATTCCCAGGATGGCTTGGTTCGAACCTGTGAGCAAATACAGGCGCAGGAGGTCAAAAAATGAAAATAATGTCTACAGCCCACTCAACAATAAAAGTCCTTGATATTGATATGACCCTAGCCTGTATAGGTGCTTACATTTCACACTAGCCTCGTTCCAAGGCACTCTTTAACTCATGCACTATCCTGCCCTAGACCATTGAGTATATTGCCCTCATGCAGTACATCCCTGTAATAAAAAGCCAACTTACGTAATTTACATAATGATCCTATCTATGCACCACACCATATTTTACCTTCTTCCCAGAGGTCTCATGATTTTCCATGGCCAGACCAGTCCTCTTTCTGGGGTGCCCACTGGAAGTGCATGGCTCCTAAATAAAGCATACACATAGTATAACAAATTGGCCCTACTATGCACCCTCTTTCCTCTTCCCCATGCCCCTATCATACCTTCTCATGATCAGAGGTCTCTTGTTCTTCCAGGCCAGTCACTTTTCTGGGGCGACCGTTAGAAGTGCATGGCTCCTAAAGAACACATACAGCAATATTTACCATGGCCAGGAGGTGTATATCACTAATATACCACTTGCTGTGGAGGATCGGAGGTGTATGGGAATATACCACGAGGAACGCAGGCCCGAGGGGTATATTTCCATAAACCTCCGAACACCAGCAGGTGGTATAACACTGCTATACACACTGATTGGACATTATATGGTATAATAATATAGTGTTGAGGTGTACGTATACTCTTCTACCGTTTCCATAGCAACATGGTATATATAGAATCTGATAAACTACTACCAAGCAGTCTCGCAACTCAATACAAAATGGTTCGCACCCTCTCTCCCCTTCCCCATGCCCCACATCATACCTTCTCAGAGGTCTCTGGTTCTTCCACGGCCAGGCCATTCACCTTTCTGGGGCGACCATTAGCAGTACACGGCTCCTAAAGAACACATACTTTGCATATTAAAACATGCAGCAATAGTTAATACCATGCTGTCCCCAAACTCAATAGAAATGGTCCCTGCTATGCACCCTCTCTCCCCTTCCCCATGCCCCACATTGTACCTTCTCAGAAGTCTCAGGTTCTCCCTGGCTAGTCACTTTTCTGGGGCAACCAATAGGAGTGCATGGCTCCTAAAGAACACATACCATGTACACTATAACAGCAATATGGGTTATACTGTGCAGTCCCCTAAATCAGTGTATAAAGGATTAAGTACTGCTAAAGAAAATCCTCATGAACAAGAAATATGAGGTACTGCACCTTCTTTCCATCCTTTGTGGCATAAGAGGCAGTGGCATTCCGTTTCTATTTGAGACAATCATTAATAAGACAGCATGCAACACAAAGCAGCTGCGAACATGCTTAGAATACACCGAATGAGAGATTATAAATATGGCCAGGAAACTGCAGCACACTACAACTGACTGTCATTCCCAACCAGAATTAACAGGGAAGGGGGTGAAATTATAGTCTCTACACCATAACCTACTTACATTATGCATTTTGTAGCTACATGCATGTACACACTCTACACTGAAAACATGTATACCTTTCCTACTTTTTTTCCACGTGCGCATCTCTCGGCAGAACTCTGCAAGACAGTACAAAGCACTATAAGAGATGCAAGTTGAAGTACTTGGGAATTAAGTACACACCTGTGGTTTGGTGACTCCCAATTTCTGTTCACCTAGTCTGATTCGTTTAGGTGGTGGCTAAAAAACACAATATTCTTCACTAAATCATATTCAAAACAATGATGATAAAGAAACTCACAATATCTTTCATTAGGTCTTGCCACATCTTTTTGTTTGCTTTAATTCTTTCAAGCCGGGCTAGTTCATATGGGCTCAAGCTGCTGTCTTCTGCAACCTCACTAAATAAAACATCAACCGAACTAATAAAGTTAACACAATGCATTGCATGCACTAGTTTACAAAAAAAATGGTACCTGCTATCACTGTCTGGTGTTACTTCCACTGCAGGCTTTTCCTAATAAGGCAGGATCAAATAGCCGCCATTACTTTATTTACATCCAAGGTTCTCTTTGAAACAAACCTTGCTGACTGAAGAAGAGGTAGGCTCTACGCCACTTAACTTCCACAGGATGATGTCCTTTTCCTAAATTTTTTGATCAGTTATTTATAATGTGTTAACACTGCACCTGCACTGCACTCACCTTTAACTGATTAAAAAGCATCTTTCCATCACAGGGTTCCTGCAGGTCAACTTCTTGGTCCTCGGGACATAAGTTTTTCAGCAGCAATATTTTGCCATACATGGAATTCTCTACAAGATGAAAGGGGATACTGTATGGTATATTATTCCAGCAACTTTCCTCATTTTAATCATATCACCAGTAGAGAGGAAGACTCCTTTTCCAATCTTGTGCCCATCCTTGAGGATATGGACCTCCAACCTATAAAATTAAGACTAACATTCAATGGTCGTATACATCTTGTTTAAATGATAAGTCTGGAGAATTGATTACCCGGGTGAAAGTATGCCTGAATCTGAAGTCTTGGGTTTTTCATCCTTAGCTTTTGGACTCTTCAAAAACAAGTGTTTCTTGGCTACAGCTGACCTGTTCCTCTGACCCCTACACATATAATGTGAAGCAGGTGAAAGCATACTGCATAGAAACAACTTACATTGCTGTATTTGCCCTTGGCTTTTTCAGCTCACAGACTTCAATCCAATTACCATCCTTTTATCTGCTTTCAACTGTTAATACATCACCCACAACCCAGCCCAGCCCATGTAGTGCTGCTAGGTGGTTAGCAAAAGCAACTGTTAACACCACAAGCTTAAGGGCAGGCACATGCATCCCAGACAGTCAATCATACCAAAAAAATAAAATAAAAAAAGGGGATAAACAGCTTTCACTTGATCTATTACATGTATACCATGATTCTAGAATGGATTCACTTTGCATTGGTTAGCAAGGCTATTCCAATACAATTGTTAGTTTCTGGAGTGTCATTACATGATCATGCATGAACTAAATGCAGATACCTAAAGCATACAAATCTGAGACAGTTGGCCCCCCATACAAGTTATCATAATTTAGGCGTATCATACAATGTGAGCACTGGTTAAAATCCCAGCTTTTGTACTTACCGCTTCACTGGACTCTTCAACTCTAAGCTGCGTAAGTGGGCTCTCCGGTTCATTAGAGTGTCAGAGAGCCTCTTTCGCACTTCTTTCTTTGCAGAGCGAAGCAGCGGGCAACTTGCAAATACCTAAAACAGAAAGATTGGTTAACCTAGCCCCAATATACAGGCCTGAGCTGGCTTACAGCTTCGTAAAATGCTCTCATCTTTTCCGGGGATACCTCCTCCATGTAGGGAGCTTTATTCCAAAGTCCTGCAGCTTTGGCTGCTTCTCGGACAGTGTACTATATGAAAATTTATTCAAAAGAGCAACAAGAACACAACACCCCAAAAGCAGTCTCTAAAAATTCTCCCACTCTTATAATTTAGAGTCTTACATGAAGAAAATTCTGGGCTTCAGTTGACTTGCTGTTCTTCTTTTTCCGACGAAGGAGTTCTATTAGATTGTAGCCTATTCCTTCAAAAGATGAATTCGCAGGGCTGTCCGTGTTGGAACTGTCATAGCTGCTGCTGCTGCTGGGGGTACGGCTGAGTGACGACGGGCTGAACCCCGACGATTCCAGCGACAGTGGAGACGCCGCCGCATTGGGGTACGAAATCGCGCTCTTCTCAGCGGTCCCGGCAGGCTTGGTTACTTGCTGAAGCAATGGCAGCAGAATGGCTACCTGCTCGTTTGTCAGAGACAGATTGACTGCCATCTAATGATCTAGAATAGTAGCTGTCTGCAAAGCGTGTTTAATACCGCCAAATTATACTTCGCATGCGCGCAACAGGTTGCGACTTGCTTCGATTTCACGTGATTCCCATGCGCACAGGCCACACCCACAGGAAACGTGTTGCAGAAGATTTTAAAGGTAATTATAAACCATTAAGATGTCGGACCGTTTGGTACCCTGCCCTTGCCCCTTCTGCTGCGGAAAGAAAGTAAGTAGGTTCGTCCGGCGGCAACATGCGGCCAGGTTTTCGCTGGTTCAAGCCGACAGCAGTGTGCCGACACCGCGGCCGAGCTCTAGTACGGATACAGACCGGGACTACTCCTTACAACAAGTCGACAATAATCCAGAGGATCCAATGGATAGCACTGGTGAGGATTGCTTGCAAGAATTAGCCGGCAACCCAGGGGATCAGATCGGTAGCGCTAGCACAGATGATTCGTATGGTGAGGATATCGATTCGGGCACTGAAAGGGAGGACGCGGGCACTGACGAAGACTCGCGATCGGACACTGAAGAGCACTCGGGCACTGAAAGGGAGGACACCGTGTCTGACAGCTCCAGTTCTGAAGTCGTGTTTACAGCGCCTGTAGAACAAAGTCAGAACTGGCATTTTGATCCTTCCCTATATGACGAAAGTGACTTGGCAAGGAAGCCATTGTACGAAGGTTCAAGTGTGACTGTTCTACAAGCTATCTGTGAACACATGAGCTGGTTTACATCTCATCCAGGTATAAGCAAGGAAGCACTGTCTGATATTTTACACATGCAACATCACGTCATCCTACCCAAAGATAATTTGCTTCCTGACTCCTATGAGTCAGCCCTCAAGACTATTGAACCTTTCCTTTTACAACCAGTTGTGTTTCATGCTTGTCAGAACGATTGTATCCTTTTTACCAAGGACTATGCTACACTCAAGGAATGCCCAAAATGCAATGCTCCACGTTACAAACATGGAACCCTCCCATTCAGGAAATTTGTTTATCTGCCTCTTGGTCCCAGAATTGAGAGAATCTTTGGAACCAAGAATTTATCACAGCTTGTACAGTCCCACAGTGGTGCTGACATGCCTGCTAGCGATGTGATGTACGATGTCCAGGACTCTCCAACTTGGAGGAGTGCATATAGTCAACAGGGAATTTTTAAAGGTGATAAACGAGGGATTAGTCTTGGACTATGTACAGACGGCGTATCACCATTTAGTCATCGCAAAGTCACCTATTCAATGTGGCCACTGATGCTTACAAATCTCAATCTCCCACGAAAAGTGAGATGTTTGTTTCAAAATATTATACTCTTGGGAATTATTCCTGCCAATGGTACAAAAGAGCCACACAACATCAGCCCATACCTAGAGTTAGTTGTGGACGAGCTGCTGTACCTATCCAGTCGAAAACTCTATGACTCTTATCAGCAAGCACCTTTTACAGTGAAGGTTAATATTCTAATTTATATTTTGGACTATCCTGGAATTGGGAAGGTCATGAGTGTCACAGGATCGGGATCTTACAGTGGCTGTGTGTGGTGCGACATAAGTGGTAAGCTATAATTATACCCAATATGTGTATGCAATGCAGTGTACTATCTTTTTTCCATTCTCTGGAAGTGTATATATCAAAGTAAGGCAGGGAAGAAGCCATTGTGTAAGTGAATTCTTTTTTCTCACCCGGTACATGCAGGCATTTATAATAAGCAAATGCACAAGATGATTTACTTAGAGAATCGGAGATATCTCCCTGCTACATCATCTTTGCGGCAAGATGCAGTGAACTACCCCTCCAAAGCTATTGAGAAGAGACCACCACCCAAATTGAAGAGTTATGAAGAAATGAAAGCATTCCATTGCTCATATGAGAATGCTAAGAACACGTATGTTACCCTTCCTGTACTGCAATCATATGCATGTGCATAATTATAGTGTGTGCTGGTATAGTATGCATGGTCGCTTTGTTACATTACAGCACTCAAGCAAATACTATAGCAAGTGCTACTGGCTGCAAGAATTCGTACTCTCTCATGAAGCTTCCAGCACATGATCGAGTGAAGCAGACTGTAGCAGATGCTATGCACACTGTAAAGGACAGTGTAGAACACGTGTTCAATTTAATAATTGGGAAAGAATATTCAGAAAATGTAAGGCTGGCAGAAGTAGAACTGAAGAGAGGACTTGAAGCTTCTACTCCTATCCTGGGAAAGAGAAGCAGAAAACGTCCATGTGGAAGTACTCTTTACTGTCTAAGCTCTGAGCAGCTGGTGTGTGCAGATGAACGAGCCAAGAACATTGTCACTCCAACCCACGTTGACTTCATTCCAGGATCTGTCTTCACTAGATCCTCTCATTTCAAGTCACATGACTGGAAACAGGTACACCCATATGTACTGTGTACATCCATCTGCTACATATAAGTCATGTACAAAAACCACTGTAACATGCATGCACATCTACACCCTTTAGCTCGTCTCCCAGCAGATTTTGAAATACTGCTTGCGTGGCTTTTTAGGAGACAAGCAAAGGCACTCCCTCTTTGCTTTCTTAGATGCAACTACTAGATTACTTCAGCCGTGTCACCATCAAGCTGATGTAGTGGCACTACAAGAGGAGATGAATTTAGCTTTGGCTCTTTTGGAAAGGGATTTTCCTGCCAGTATTCAGGTAATTTTGCCTCCTGCTACTACCTGTACTAGTGCATGTTATGATATAAGGTACGTATACTTTTACGTATTGCTATTATTCCATCAGGTTATCACAATGCACCTCATGCACCATATTGCAGAGGGTATAGAAAAGTTTGGACCCGTATATGGAACTTGGATGTATCCATTTGAAAGATGTAACTCTTGGATGTGCCAAAGGGCACTTAATAGAGCCCATCCAGAGATCACTATCATGGAGACTTACAGAGTGAGTTGCCCATTAAGGTGCCTATTAAGTTTGTGTCTTCTGAATATCATGGAGACTTACAGAGTAAGTTGCCCATTAAGGTGCCATTAAGTTTGTGTCTTTTGAATATTGTTACTATATAATTATGTAACAGCACTAAAAAACAGGTGTCCAAAGCAGATGTCTAATCAAAAAGCTGCAGCACTCAGCCTGTGTTGTTTGTTAGCCTCGTTCCCAGGCCCAGTGATTTTTTCGGTTACACAAAGGAAAGTCACCTGTGACAACTTTCGTGTCACCGAAAAAGTCGTGGGCCTGGGAATGAGACTATTTTTTGCAAGAAGCTAGGTTAATTGTGTGGTAAAACAACACAGCAAGCATTCTCGATTTAACACACCAACTGCTATTAACACTGTGTGCTATAGCCTCGTTCCCAGGCTCCACTCCCCAGCTTTTTATCGCACCGCCTCCCCGCTTTTATACACGGTGCGATAAAAAGCTGGGGAGTGGAGCCTGGGAACGAGGCTAGTGTGCTATACATCCCCACACAAAACACATACATGTATACTACACTATGTACATGTAGCTTACCTGTATTGAACATCTGTTACCACAAGATTGCTTGTACAGCTTCTATTGCAGTGGTACATTGCCATATTTGGCAATCCTACTGCTAGGCTACATGTACCTAAAGCATAATGTGGAGTTGTGAAATTTTGACTAGTACTTCCTGTACCCTATAGTAAGGGATGTTATATTTGGGAAGGACATAGAGCTGTTTATGAGTGGGCGTCCACTTTTTAGTGTATGAGGTAACCAAATCATACTTCATAAACTGTTAGTTTGTAGACCATGATGTATATACCTATACTCTTAGTATATGTTACTATAGTAACAGCACGTATTCTAAAGTATAGCAGAATTCCATAAAGCATAGGATGTGCAGGTTACCACTATGTACGTACTAAATGGCTCAGAGCATGTGCACCTAATACTATAGTTAAAGCATCACATAAATTCACCGAACTTCCAAAATCATTGCTGGAGTGTAGTACCTGCGCATAAGCTGCACTTGCTAGTTGTGCACTTTCGTGGATTCTGTTTACAGTTAATTGCAAATAGTTCTCAATTACCTATGTCCTGTTTTATATTTTGTACTTCCTGAAAATAGAGAACAGTGTGCACATTATGGAAAATAAAGTATGCTGGCTTCATACACTAAATGTTCTAATTAGACCTCGGCTCCATTTAGAACATGCATAGCTGCATCTCTCCTCCACATGCTTACGCATTGTTCTCCTAAATGCTGTACAGGTTTATGAGTGGTGCCAATACATGGCGTTATCAGGACGTATGCCTGAGTCTAAGAATTCAATAAATGGTCAATCGTCTGTGTACCTGAACACAGGTGCTGTTTCTTCTGATTTTTTGACAATTATGGAGCAGCACTACATGCACCTACTTCCTAATTACAATTGCTGCATCATGGAGTACGAAAGAGCGAAGCGTAGAGCTGGAGCTATGCGAAAGAAATCTGTTTTTCCGGAAAGGGCTCAGTGGAGACCATCAGGACGGGATCTCTCTGCTGTTGAAAAGACACTTATTAATGGTCCCCAAAACTCTGTAATGTATCAAAGGAGAGTAACTGTCATCGATGATTGCACGGGAAGATCTGTGGACTACACTGCAGCAGAATGTGAAAGATCTACCAAATGCTGCTCTTCTTATGTGGCTGTTAAGGATACGGATACTTCTCCCAGATTTGGCCGAATCGCCAAGTTATTCGAACATTCTTTTGCAGGTGTAAGAACCCAGTGGGCCATCATGGATGAATACCTGCATCCAGTTCAGGACAGTGATTCCAGCTTGTGGAGAGTAACAGTGTCTTCCCAGCTACCCAAACGATGTGTCTATCTGTTGGAGAGACTTTCTTTTCCCTTGGTCATTGCCAAAGACCCTGCAACCGGGGAACTATGGTTTCTAACACAGCACTAAGTACGGTTTCAGGTAAGATTAATATCATACATGTACTTGGCAGTGTATATATATCACTTTCTCACCCCTATCCTACTCTGATATAACCGCCAGGTATAGTGGGGTAGAAGCCACTGAGGTGCCCACGCAGGACGCCCATCCTCCTGAGTGCCATGCCCACCTGTAGCTTGCAGTAGCCCTGCCACCAGTAGCTGGGAGAGCTTCACCCGGTCAGCCCCACTCACAGGGAGAGCAGAAGGTGGGGAGGGGAGGGGAGGGGAGGGGAGGGGAAGGGAGGGGAGGGGGGGGGGGGCTTACCTCATACCATTTCCCTAATCCTTGATGTCAGTCATGTCCTTTCCTTCCCCCTATGGACAGGAGGAGCAAGGAGGAGAGAAGCAGCCAGTGTGTTGCTCCAGTAGCCTCCCACTGCCTCCATCGGAGCTGAGCTACCAGCTGAACAGCCCAAGGGAAAGACAGATCAGTTCAAGGGTTTCTTGAGGGCAGTGAGCGAGGACAGGAGGAAGCTGACCGTGATGGTGGGTGGTGTTGGGAGGGAGGGAGGATGGGAGGGTGTAGCAGCATGCAGTAGCACTTACTTGATATTGCCTGTTTCACAGCCTATCCAGCAGTCTGTACCACAGCCCATTCCAGAGTCCCACCCTGCCCCGGACTGGACCAGCTCAACCCAAGCACGGCAGGTAGCCGAGCTGTCTGGTGAGCAGGTTGCAGACCCCAAGAACAGCCTCAGTGAGGTTGCGCGAGAGGAGGATTGCAGATGCTGTTGAGAGCATGCAGGAGAGAAGAAAGATATTTCACGAGCCAGTGGGACAGGTGGGTCACATGACTGTCATGTGTTCGTCACATTCTTTACTGACTTAGCCTGTTTATTAAAACTAAATCTAACTATGTGAAGCCATACTAAAACCACTAGAACACACACATACCCACACACGTACACCCACACATACCCACACACCTTAACCCACAGAAAAGTAATGCAAGAGGCTGAAGTTTCGCAAGGAGCACAACGAACACAAAGCCCTTCTAAAGTTGACCCACTGCGCATGCAAGGCCCAGGGAGAGCCACACCCACCCCCCAATGCCACACACGTGAGGGCACAGGCTCACACTAGCCTCATTCCCAGGCCTTCACCCCAGCTTTCGTCCCTTACACAGTGCGAACCGAAAAGTGTGGAGTGTAGCCTGGGAACGAGGCTAGGTTCACACTAACACCACCTAATGTAAACAGAACAGAGAGATTGTTCTTCCCTCCCTCCCTCACACAGTTCTCCCCTCCTACCCACACCACTGAGGCGCCCACGCAGGACGTCCATCCTCCTCAGTGCCACACCCACCTGTAGCTGACCCACTGCAACTCTTGCAGTAGCCCTGCCACCAGTAGCTGGGAGAGCTTCACCCAGCCAGCCCCACTCACAGGGAGGGCAGAAGGTGGGGAGGGGAGGGGAGGGAGGGGAGGGGAAGGGAGGGGAGGGGCCTTACCTCATACCATTCCCCTAATCCTTGATGTCAGTCATGTCCTTTCCTTCCCCCTATGGACAGGAGGAGCAAGGAGGAGAGAGAAGCAGCCAGTGTGTTGCTCCAGTAGCCTCCCACTGCCTCCATCGGAGCTGAGCTACCAGCTGAACAGCCCAAGGGAAAGACAGATCAGTTCAAGGGTTTCTTGAGGGCAGTGAGTGAGGAAAGGAGGAAGCTGACCGTGATGGTGGGTGGTGTTGGGAGGGAGGGAGGATGGGAGGGTGTAGCAGCATGCAGTAGCACTTACTTGATATTGCCTGTTTCACAGCCCATCCAGCAGTCTGTACCACAGCCCATTCCAGAGTCCCACCCTGCCCCGGACTGGACCAGCTCAACCCAAGCACGGCAGGTAGCCGAGCTGTCTGGTGAGCAGGTTGCAGACCCCAAGAACAGCCTCAGTGAGGTTGCGCGAGAGGAGGATTGCAGATGCTGTTGAGAGCATGCAGGAGAGAAGAAAGATATTTCACGAGCCAGTGGAGCCAACAGGACCTGTGGGGAAAAGGGGAGTGGCCGTGGGACAGGTGGGTGACATGGCTGTCATGTGGTTGTCACATTCGTTGCTGACTACTTTTTGCATGTTATATCTGCATATGCACACATGTCCGACACAGCCTCAAACCAGTGGTACAGGTCAAGCAAGTCATCTAACAGGTGACCAGCGATCTGGACTGGGCTCCCTCAGGGAAGTCTCCAGGGACAGCCCCGCCCTCTTCAGCCAGCGATGTCCCCGAGGCCAGGCCTCCCTCTCTTCAATTGACTCGCTGTACCATGGTATTCACCTCAAACAGGAACACCACCTTAGATCAATACATCCCAGTGCCAGTGAGTTCAGTGCTGTAGATACTATCTAACATAAACTTATATTTTTGGGTGGTGAACAGATCTGGTCACAGTCTTGTCTTGTGCCCATGGCAGATCTGTTCTCCACCCAAGGACGTCTTGTGGCGAGATCTGTTCACCACCCAAAGGCTATTATGTACATGTACAGCATATAGTATGCATTAGCAGGTTTGTTAGCTTGGCATATGCTATGGATGTTCCTTGCAGTTAAACAGTCTTGTAAACTGTGGTATATTTATTCATTTTAGGGTCAGATGTACGATGTTGAGCTGTTACATGTACAACCAAGTTTTATTCATGTTTGTGTGCTGATTGAAGTGCATGATTGTCCTTGTGTACATGGATGAATTCATGTTGTGGTAAACGGAGATGGGTATTATGTAGCTAGCCGTGTTCCCAGTTGAACCGTGCCTCATTCCAAGACTCCATGCACACTATTATACAAACCTTGACAGAAGAGGGTTGTCTTACAAGGGAACGAGAACAGTGTGAAGAGTTTCTGACATCCCTGCAGCATTGATATACGGAGAGTATGTACTGCCATGTCTTTCTTGGTCGCCGTACCCTCTGTGAGTGGGGCGGGGCTAGCTACCCAACCCAACTGATTATCATACATCACCCCTTTGCACACGCAACGGTTGGAGTTACATTGCTACTGAGTGGGGCTCATGATGTGACACTGACAGGCACTGATGCTAGATTGCAAGGATGAGTGATCATGAGGGAGGCAGTATGTGTTGCAATAATGCTACAACTTTCATGGTACAGATCTAGAGTATGTACTTCCACTTTCATGGGTAGTTCCACGATCTATTGATCATTTCATGGCGTTCAAACTTTTCATGCCACTGGTGTTTACCATTTCATGGGCTACTTCATGGGTTAATGTTTCCTTTCCCCAAAAAATCGGGTTTTCATGGGATAATCATGGGAATAAATACCCTTTTCTTTTTCCATTAAATTCCTATGACGCTATCTTCATGGCGTACTTCATGGATAAACAAGGCTTTTCATGACTATTTCAAGCTTTATCATGGTAAGTAGCAGGGCTAGTGACAGTGTGTATTCATGCAGGCTTATTAGTACTCACTTGGAATGTAATTTCAGCCCATGACTGTACTTAGATTCTGCTATGCAGGAGCTACTGTTGGGTGGGGCTCGTACAAAAGTATGTCTGGGTACTAACGAGGCTGGAATTACAGGCATAGCCTAACTCTCAATACATATCCACCCCCTTCTCAGTGCCGCCTACAAGAAGGACAGTTATGCCATTAAGCATTAATTAGGCCACCATTGCAGTTGACATGTGAAAAAGATGTAGGGATGAGGCTGTGTATGTTGCGTTCATGCTATCACTACCCTTGTTTTCTTGCTTTTTGGCACTCCATCCCTACATCTTTTTAATTTTTTTTGAATTTTTTTTATTTTCTTGTTTCTGTAGTTTTTATACTTTTGTCATAATCTCAATAAATAATTGTTAATGATTGATAATATAACACGAGTACAATGATATATAAACATAATATACTGCATAAATACTGATGATGTATATGTGTACTAATAGTAATGGTTATTAACGACGTTGCATCTGGCGATCTGCATAAAGAACACAATAATGTAATAATAACGTTGAACGATAGTGACTTCAAGACTGCAAACTTACATTTGGGCGATAATCGCGCGGGCCGCCACGGCCATGGCCGCGGCCACGCGCACGACCACGACGGCCGTGGCCGAGCCCGGCGAAGAACCTCTCCAAATAGAAGGGGTCGGCCGGGACCGGGGCAGGGGCAGGGGCCGCAGGGGCAGGGGCAGGGGCCGCAGGGACTGGGGCAGGGGCCGCAGGGACCGGGGCAGGGGCAGGGGCTGCAGGGGCCGGGGCGGGGGCCTCGTCTTCAGAGAACCCCCCCTCTAAGATATCCAAGTCAATTGACATTTCTGTTGAGAAAAGAACAATACTGTACATGAAAATTAGATTGATTCTGTGCTCCTGAAATGCTGCAACGACGACTACTTCAGCATTCTTCATGCTTAGCTCTGAAATATGAAGAGAGCACGAGATTGAGTATACTCTTATATAATGAGCTCGAGTAAGTCATAGTTTACTTGCTGAACCCTCATGCATATCTGCATTGCCATCAAATCCCTCTTGCGCCAAATTGTCGTCTACAATAAAGCAATGGCAAAGAGAGCCTTCAATATACGTATGGGTATTTGCAAGTTCAGCCACGAACCAGAAATTAAGTGAATTGGAAAGGCTTAAACACAAGAATGTTAATTCAAGATCCTGTATACCACACCAGGTTGATAACCCGGCCTCCCCCTTCGGGCAAAGTCCAGGGAGTCTGGGTCCTCAGCCTTCTTGTTGGGCTCCTCCATAACAGCTGCGCTCGTGAATGTGCATATCATGCTGTTTAAGACAGTATGATGCACATACGTACCACACAAACACCACACACCGAATAATTATCAACTAGCACAAATTGATGTAATGCTACAACACGTACATTCATATATTGCTGAATGGATATACCTGCCACACCACTGTCCTAGGACTGGCTTCTGGCTAGCTAGCTCAGTGTATACCAACCTGGGAATGGCACCAAAGACGATCTTCCTGGGAAAGCCCGCCATTGTCGAGTGAAGGGGCTGATAAGACGAGTTGCTGCAGATCCCTGTAGATTTGGTGATTAGTGCATTTAACTGATTGTTGACATCACTGAGGTTAACAAAACTGATGATTTTAGATATATACCTATCAAACGCTACTCTTTAAAAAAAAAACACAATTCTGCCACTCCAGCAAGAAAGCAACCTCCTGAAGTACAACAGTGAGTTCAGTTGGCCTAAACGAAATTTTTTATTTCCTTAATTTCTTACTCTGCATGTAATTTTCTTTTGTACTGTGGTCTTGTACGTGTTTGCAGGGTAAGCTCTGTAGCCTTTCAGCCATGTTGTAAGTGAGTAAAACACACACAGTGAACCAAGACTCCAACCCGGATGTAGTAGTAGCACAGTACTGCGCATTGTATTGCCATCATATTAGCACTAGTTTAGAAATACTGTGCTTGCCTTCCTCATGGTTCACCATCTGCTGCATTGTGGCCTTGACACCTTGTGCTTCACTGGCTCCATTCACTGAAGCTTCCCATATTCCATTGGACTTCTCACAGTAGAATAGTATGTCATTCTACAACTGATTCTATGCCATTCTACTGCATTCTGCTGCTGATTCTACAACCATTCTACTGCAATCTACTACATTCTGTGTTTTTCCCCGTAGATCAAAGGCATTAGTGTTTTGGACAAAAGTGTTGTCAGTGTTGGTGTGGAGGGTGCCCCTTAAGTGACTGTGACAGCAGACAAATGGGTATTTTGTTACTGCTGTCCTCTCATTACAGATCCACGTGCACCAAATATAATCAGGAGTGGGAGAGGGGGGTATTACTACTTGGACAATCTCTCTACTGCTTCATCAAAGCTGATGTGTTCGAATTCCATCATTGTTCTGATCATTGCCTGAATGTCCACAAGAGAGGATAGAAAGAGGGTAACAATTTTTTCCATTGTAGTCAGTACGGTGCTTACCTCTGGTAGTAAGACATCCTGTGCATACGTAAACCGAAGTAAGAAGAAGGCAACGTGTCACTGTGAGTGGCTGCGTTGAAGTGCTTGGCTAGTCACTGATCTTGCACTAGCAGATGCAGTCCATACTCGAGTCTTGATTACGGGTAGAAAACCCACACGCCCTTTGCACGTAACGTGTCCGGGTCGCCCAACACAGTCAGCCGTCAGATGATTTTGTTACTCCACGATTTCAATGGTACATAGTTTCAGTAACGCAGATAGTGAAGGCAAGGGTGTAGGATGAGGTTTGGTCTACAAAAAATAAACAAAAAAACAATGTGTGTTGCCTGTGGAATGTACATATGCTGGCAATATAATCAAATCCTGAGTGCAATGCAGGCATCATAATTATATTAAGACTTGCCATCCGTCTTCTTTCAAGTAGTATTTTCACATCCTTTTCCCCTTCTTTGCTGCCTGTGGAATGTACATAATTATGCTGGCAATATAATCATCCTTCATCCTATATTTGTGTTCATTAGGGAGCTATGAATGTAATTACCTTATTTGGTGGTCGCCCTTTGGGTGGCTTGGTGTTTCTATCTGCATTTCTTTCGCATTTCAGTCAAAACTTTTTTCTACCCTTTTCGAGATATCTGTGCTTGTAGTATAGGTTATGTGGAGATAATGACACTCAAATTATTAGAGATGATTCATGAAAAGGTCAGGTACTCTCAAAGAAGTAACGACACAAAGCAATGAGTTTACCAGTGTTTGCTGTAATTATTTCATTTAGTTTCTCAGTTTTGCACCACACTACAGTGAATGGCATTTGCCTTCCTAGTTGCAATTTACATTTTAGCTTCACAGCTATTAAATAGTTCTTATAAAAACTACACAAGGGAGTTGATATGGTCACTCGAACCTAGGTCGTATTCGCTGTGGAGGGGCGACCGACTGTGAGGGTGGTCTAGGCGGTGGTTGTCTTACTGATGTCACTTGAGTCTTCCTGTTCCTTAGTACCAGACACTATGGAGGAGTGAGCACTATGTGAATCAGCAGTTAAATGTTCTGAAATTAACTAACTTACTGTAATGTTCCAAATATTCCAGTGGGATTATTTCTTCGCCAAGTATCACAGTGTTTACGAAACCTCGACTGACTGTGAGGGTGGTCTAGGTGGTGGTTGTAGCAGGATGGACATGCTACTTATCTGGATACCTCCACCCACCTGCAACAGCAACTGGCACATACCAAGTGGTTACAATTAAGCCAACTCAACTGGCTGGTCCAAGATTCGACAACATTTTGGGAGTCGATGAAATGGGGTTGGTCGCTCATTAGCTTATTAATTTGCTGAATTTCTGCTATAGGGCTACACCCAGCAGGCCGTCCACGATTCTTCCTCGCATAGTTCTTCCTCCCCCTTCTAGCTGCTGCCACCAGATGCTCACACACCGAAAAGAGGCAGGACGTTTTACAGGTATACGAACTACGAACTCAACATATCTCCCCCTCCCCATGCTTAAACTCTAGCTACATACACAACATGCTTCCTCCTGGTGTTCTTTCCAATAGAAAACCTCAGTCATGTGCTCATAAGGAACACCCTCGCAAGCAAGCAGTACATATATGTTTCTGGGTCTTCCTTATCAAATACCTCTCCTTCTGGAAGACACAGGAGTCCAATCATCGGTGCCACATCCTTTGTAGGATTGGTAATCATCTCCTCTGTGAGGCACCGAACAAACACATCATCAACCGGCCTCACAAGGCAAGCACCAACTCCCTAGAACTCTGCAACACGTTGAGGCTTTACCGTATCTGCAGCTGTTGCTACTTTTGTTTATACTCCCCTTGTCTTGAAATAATTCCAAATGTATTCTTCTCGATGTTCTCACTAAATCCTCCAGAAATGTGCATTGTGCAGTTGGGAATTTCACACATTCTTATGTGCATTCATTACTGGCAGTATCAGTGAGCAGAGGACGTACCAGTATATGCATTAGTACCAGTATGGGCCGTTATTGTATTGCAGTATAGCGCCAAATTTCAAGGCGCATAATTTTCGTGGTTTGGTCATACTGAACATTTTGCGGACCAAGGATGTTTCTTTTCCCCACCCATTTATTGTTCGCCACACCCCTAGACCAGACTTCACGTTTAGCACATGTTAAACAAAGCTGCACTGCTGCACGCTTCCCTATCTGGCAACGCCAGCGCAATGCCTCTGCAACGCTTGCACAATGCCTGTGCAACGCTTGCGCAGCGCTTCACAAACACCTTTCCTGGTGAGGCTCTCGTGAAGCAAAAGTGTTGGATGCCCCATAGGGCACTCTGGCAGAATGGAGAGTGAAGTGGTCAGCCCAGTCATAGGTCGGGACTATGACAGTTCCATCTTGCGTTCCAACAAACTGTACAGCATTCACCTCTGTGGACTGTTCTAGCACAACACAGCTCTTTGCTTTTCCTCCTTTGGCGGCTTTAACTCTTAGTTTCTCGCTTACTTTGTCATACAGGCAGCTGATTCTGGTGTGCCGATGCCGTCTCTTGAAGAGGCCAAGGCACCAATCTGGTGAGAACTTCGTATGGCCCACTGTGAGGAAGCTGAGTGTAATAGTTTCCTGTAGTCCCACCATGGCCATCTACCTCCAGGTACTGCATCATGTACGTATAATAGTATAAAGTTTTTAGAAGGGAATTATCTTTCGATTCTGTGGTTCAGTTTTCTGTAATAGAAATTCGATAGTTTAACTTTGGAAATTGACATGCAACTGACCTTATACAGTTCAATGAATTGAGCAGAATTTTACTCCTATTCAACTAAAGCTATTTTAGCCATACTAATGTATATACACACCTTTTTCTTGGGGGGTTGGACCTCATGATGGAGGACCTCCCTAAGGACCTCCCTGAAAACCTCCCTGAGATCTACTGATGACTGCAAGAACAAAGCGTAGAGATAACTACTACTTTAGGACCTCCCCATCATCCCCACAGTGAAGACAAACAATTACTTACATGTTCACCACCCTGGGGCTGGGAGTGCTGGGAGGTCTGAGGGGGCAGATTAAGTACTCTACAGTAATTACACCCTGACATTGTAAACAAGGCTGTAGAGATAGTATAGACTGGCCTAGGGCATCCTTGAACATACCTCACCGGGGTCACTTGCAGAATGCTGCTGTTCCCTGAGCAGCTCCTTTGCATGATGGCAGAATAATTAAAAATGCCAATACGATAGCTAGTTGGACTGTTTGAGCTCAGCTTCCTCCATCCCTCAAGCATTTTACTGTACCTGTTCTTGTTCTGGCCACTGCAATTGTTGGCTTGCAGCTGCATTTCGTTGGCTTCTGAGTAGGATTCTCCTCTTGCAGGAGTCTGGCTGCGTATGTTCTCTGCGTGTATATGCATATATATAGGAAGAGTCTTGTAAGCAACTGCAAATGAGATAAGTAATATGTACATGTATACAGAACAATGATAACTGACTCACAGCTACCACTTTCGGATGCTCCGGCTGCTTAATATTCTCCCAGCAGTGCTGGGCAAATCGAAGAGCTCGAATCATTCTCAGGGCCTACAAGGAAGATACAGTAAGAACAATAATATTAGTACACTATATAGGGCTATACAGCTACTTAAGAGATATATGTACGCATCTAAAACGTACTGTCACTTTTTTCCTCTTCGGATCGGATAATGTCCGAAAAGTATAGCAGGAGATGTATTCGTTGTCAAGATCTTTTACTGTATACATAAAAAAAACTTCGAGTCTTCCTTGCTCACAAAACCATTGGTGATGGTTTCAGTGAGATGGTTGGTCATCTCCTTGACGATCTTCTCATACTGGGGGAAGTCATCACTGGTCGTATTCAGTTCCTTCACTCTCAGAAACCGCTGGAAAAAAATAGTTATTGTTAACGCCCCTGGCACTGACAGAAATGTGACGACACTGTAGCAGGTAGGTCAATTATTTAATTGACGAGGCTGCCAACACCGGGAATGGGGCCAACACCATCATATCTATGCTCCCCCACTACCTCCAAACACATTCCTTTGGAGAAGGCCACCTGGTAGAAGAAGCGTCCTGGATGGCTTGAGCTACATATGCATGCATCTCAGCTTTCTTGATGACCTGTGAGAAGTGTAAGCCCAATTTATTGAAATGGGAAGAGGCTGTATACCAATAATCAATTTCCTCAGGGTCAGCCCCACAGAAGTAGTCCTTTAACAGATCGAAAAAGGTGGGGCGATCGGCGGGACCGAAAAGTCCAAAGTTGTCGTCGGCGAGGCGATTTACGGCCATGGCTACTGTTCGTTCCATTGTGCCAAGCCATCAGACAGTGAATATAGCTCCATGATCATAGCATGCAGCTGAATACATAAACCTTGTTTTCTTGAGTTTGCACTTACCCTCTGCAAACTCATTTAAAAGGCGCTTTCGAGGCGTTAGGGTTTTATATCACCTCCTACAGTCTAGTAAATGAGACAACATGTCGTATGTGACAATACCGAGACAATGCAAGGACGTACCTTTTCTTGTACACTAGGTTAGCAACCAATTCCATTTACTATGTTGGAGAAGCTGGTCCAGGATCATGCCGTGCGTTTGGGATTATTACTCCCCCATGCAAGCGTTCTTGGAGGTCATTGTACAAACTCCAGTAGCACAAAAACCTGCCAAACCCATTGTGCACAAGAAAATAAAAAAAAAATAAAAAAGATGTAGGGATGGAGTGCCAAAAAGCAAGAAAACAAGGAATAAGGATAGCATGAACGCAACATACACAGCCCCATCCCTACATCTTTTTCACATGTCAACTGCAATTATGGCCATATTAATTTATAATGGCATAGCTGTCCTTCATGAACGCAACGAACTGCCACGGCCACGGGTGCGGCCGTGGTCTCGACGGCCTTCCATGCGCGCGACCAGCTCTGCTGCAGCTACCTTGGCAGGCTTTCTTGCCGCAAAGTCGAACCAGAGCGCTCTCAGGTAGGGTTCAGGGAGAGGGGCCGGGGTCGGTGCAGGGGCCGGAGCAGGAGCTTCTTCTTCCTCTTCCAAGGAAAACCCTTCCTCTAATAGGTCTACATCAATCGACATTTGTGTTGAGAAAAGAACAATATTACAATACTGTACATTCACATTCATAATAGTACCTGCAAATTAATACATTGTTAAGCAGTTTTTGTCTGACAAAGAAGTGGATTACGCTATCATTAATAAAAATTAGAACCACAATTACATTGTGTGCAAGAGCGCTACTTTAAAGTTATCAGTTCAACGCTTCGCTTACTTCCAAGTAGTAATACTGCAATCCTACCATCCTCATCCCGGCGCTCGTCGTCGTTTGCCGACGCCTCGCTTTCGTCCCGGGGGCCTGGGCGTTCTGAATCGGACATTGCTAATTTGCTGCTGAATTAGGCTGAGCAAATGTGGTCTAGGTGGTGGTTGTAGCAGGATGGACATGCTACTTATCTGGATACCTCCACCCACCTGCAACAGCAACTGGCACATACCAAGTGGTTACACTTAAGCCAACTCAACTGGCTGGTCCAAGATTCGGCAACATTTTGGGCACAGAAGTTTGGCTGGTTGTCCAGAAGTGGTATATATATATCCAACTCCATCCTGAGAATCTATGAAATGGGGTTGGTCGCTCACTAGCTTTTTAATTTGCTGAATTGCTGCTATAGGGCTACATCCAGCAGGCCGTCCACGATTCTTCCTCGCATAGTTCTTCCTCCCCCCTCTAGCTGCTGCCACCAGATGCTCACACACCGAAAAGAGGCAGGACGTCTTACAGGTATACGAACTACGAACTCAACATATCTCCCCCTCCTCATGCTTAAACTCTGGCTACATACACACTTTACATGTTTATCACCCTGGGACTCAGATGACAGAGACTGGGGCTGGGAGGCCTTGGACTGGGAGGTCTGAGGGAGAAGAATGGGAGTAGAATGGTCAGTAGAATGATCAGTAGAATGGCAGTAGAATGGGAGTAAAATAATCAACATGCTTCCTCCTAGTGTTCCTTCCAATAGAAAACCTCAGTCATGTGCTCATAAGGAATACCCTCGGAAGAAAGCAGTACATATATGCTTCTGGGTCCTCCTTATCAAATACCTCTCCTTCTGGAAGACACAGGAGTCCGATCATCGGTGCCACATCCTTTGTAGGATTGGTAATCATCTCCTCTGTGAGGCACTGAACAAACACATCATCAACCGGCCTCACAAGGCAAGCACCAACTCCCTAGAACTCTGCAACACGTTGAGGCTTTACCGTATCTGCAGCTGTCGCTACTTTTGTTTATACTCCCCTCGTCTTGAAATAATTCCAAATGTATTCTTCTGGATGTTCTCACTAAATCCTCCAGAAATCTGCGTTGTGCAGTTGGGAATTTCACACATTCTTATATGCATTCATTACCGGCAGTATCAGTGAGCAGAGGACGTACCAGTATATGCATTAGTACCAGTATGGGCCGTTATTGTATTGCAGTATAGCGCCAAATTTCGAGGCACATAATTTTCGTGGTTTGGTCATACTGAACATTTTGCGGACCAAGGATGTTTCTTTTCCCCACCCATTTATTGTTCGCCACACCCCTAGACCAGACTTCACGTTTAGCACATGTTAAACAAAGATGCACTGCTGCACACTTCCCTATCTGGCAACGCCAGCGCAATGCCTGTGCAACGCTTGCACAATGCCTGTGCTCACAAACACCTTTCCTGGTGAGGCTCTCGTGAAGCAAAGTGTTGGATGCCCCGTAGGGCACTCTGGCAGAATGGAGAGTGAAGTGATCAGCCCAGTCATAGGTCGGGACTATGACAGTTCCATCTTGCGCTCCAGCAAACTGTACAGCATTCACCTCTGCGGACTGTTCTAGCACAACACAGCTCTTTGCTTTTCCTCCTTTGGCGGCTTTAACTCTTAGTTTCTCGCATACTTTGTCGTACAGGCAGCTGATTCTGGTGTGCCGATGCCGTCTCTTGAAGAGGCCAAGGCACCAATCTGGTGAGAACTTTGTGTGGCCCACTGTAAGGAAGCTGAGTGCAATGGTTTCCTGTAGCCCCACCGTGCACCTCCAGGCAAGATACTGCATCAGGTGCCTAATGGCATAATTGCCGAGCGCCTTAGCGCGAGGCAACTAATCCTGCATCGTATCTCAGCAAGCGTTTGTATATATATAATATATATATGTATGTATGTGTCACGCTTAGGAATGCAATTGTACTGTGCATGGCGTGGCCGGCCCTTTTGTGGCTCAGTTCTCACGTGTTACTCCCACGTGTCGGCTGAAGTCGAGTCACGGAGTCCGACGACGATGGCGAGACGAGTGGGGAAAGGGCTAGGCATCTTGCTACACTATGCAAAAGAAAGCAATGAGCGGCATACAAAACCGAAGCTAAAAGACCAGAGGTGCGTACGCTTTTTAGCTAACAACAGTTGCTCTTTTTCGCTAGAGAAACAGAAGTCACCACCGCGTTAATTTTCGCCTTTGGAGAAGGATGAACTTGTCGAATTCACTTGCACGTTTAGCTACCTCTCCTTTTCCTCTGTCGAATTCTCACACATTATAAACATGTGCTACCAAACCACACCTACTGAATGCTCGTGCACGAGGCTTATACTGCGTATGCGTATCTCTAGTTATAATTAGAAATGCCTATAGCTAGTTGGACTGTTTGAGGTCGGCTTCCTCCATCCCTCAAGCATTTTACTGTACCTGTTTTTGTTCTGGCCACTGCAATTGTTGGCTTGCAGATGTAGGTGGCCTTCTAATGTGTTTGGAGGTAGTGATGTAGCATAGATATGATGGTGTTAGCCCCATTCCCGGTGTTGGCAGCCTCGTCAATTAAATAATTGACCTACAAAGTTGGATGATTTAATGCCATAAATGATCAAGCACAAATGCAGTAACGTATGCTGAACTGCCGAGGAATTACCTCACAGCAAATTCCTAATATTGCACACTTCCTTGGGGTGAGGAAGTACATGGGCCCTGTTATTTGAGAGTTGTGTTGTTTATTCTTTGTTGCAGCTGTTAGTAGTATACAGTTTCATGTAGCACATGATCACAATGAGATACCCCCAGGCCCCCACTTGCAATTCTACTAATGATTCATAAGTAGAATTGTAAGTAGAATCATCAGTAGAATGGATCATATAATTATTAATAATTGATGACATTGTGTATACGCCTAGAATGGGAGTATATACGACTCATGTCAAGCTCCACCACAGGTCTGGTTTCCTGCCCTTTGCTATGGTTCGAAAAGGTTCGGTGGGGTTGAACTACCCCGAACTTCTGCTTTGTACTATGTAGGGAGGTCAACGATTCCCGCGCGGAGGACAACAAGGACAGAAGTGATAATAGAATCAATAGACAATCGATAGTGGCATAACAGCAGATTACAAGTACGACATGCACTAGATTGAGTCCATACGATCAGTACTAGCATGTCACGTGTACGTGGCATTGTGTTATATAGTCTATCGGTCCAGGTTCAGAGTCCAGAGTTCATGACCTTACACCTCCCCACCAAGCTCTGATGTGTCAACAGTGGAGCTGAAGAGCCATGTTGGGTCCTCTGATAACCGGAGGGTACTGGATGAGTGCACATGAAAGTTGGTCCCAGTTGACTGAGCGACCGGTCCATGCTGCCGAGATAAGCTTCTTCATGGATTTTACAGTGGCTTCTGCTTTGCCATTATAATCTGGGAGTAGTGAGGTGAAGATGTTACATGGGTCACACCCCAGGTTCGCAAAAAAATCAGTGAGGAGATGAGAGGTGAATTGTGGGCCTCCATCAGACCACAGCAGGTTCGGTTGGCGTATAATAGTATGAGTTACTTGTTACTAAGTTATGGACAGGCTCACTCACTTCATCCTGAGCTGAGGGAATGGGAGAGGGGTGGGCCTGGGGGGAGAGTATAACAAGTACTTCCAGCCCCATGGGTGTGGGGCATGAATTTACTTACCAGCCTCTTAGCTTGTCTTGATACCTCTAATACTTGTTTCGCTTTCTCGTATTTGCTTTTCTTCAATGCTTCAGGTGTCTCTATATCATTGTAATTGCAGGCTCTGGTCTGTTGGCTGTGGAGAAATACAATACCATTGGAATAAATAACCATTTACTTGCACATCAGAATTTTGAAGTAAACGCTTCACTGTTGTGCACTTCCCAGACACTCTGTGGTCACACTTATGTTGGAGATCACCAATGCATGGGGTCACTCGGATAATGCACCTGCATGGGTATTGGTATCTGCCATAAAGCTATAATACCATTGTCTCTGTTTACCTGCTGTGCCATATCAAAAGATGTGCGCAGTTAGGGCAGCATTGTGCAAGGGTGACAGTCGGGAGTACAGTGCAGGAGGCTGAAGCTTGCCAACAAAGCCTGATAAAGTGTCTCCTTGATGAGGCCACGCTAGAAAAAGCGCTCCTGGATGGCTTGAGCTACATGCATCTCGCGGCTTTCTTGGTAACCTATGAGAAATGTAAGCCCTATTCTTTGGAAATGGGAAGAGGCTGTCAATTTCCTCGGTTATCCCCACAGAAGTAGTTTTCCAACAGATTGAAAAGGCAGGGTGATCAGCGGGACGAAGTTGTCGTCGCTGAGGCGATTTACGTCCATGACTACTGCTCGTTCCATTGTGCCAAGCGATCAGAGAGTGGATATAGCTCCTTGATTAAAGCCTGCACCTGAATGTAGGAACCTTGTTTTCTTGTACACTAGGTTAGCAACCAACTCCGTTTACTATGTTGGAGAAGCTGGTCCAGGACCGTGCCGTGCGTTTGGGATTATTACTCCGTTCTTGGAGGTCATTGTACAGACTCCAGTAGCACAAAAACCTGCCAAACTTCACCTTCGCCTCTATAAACAGCCGTAGTGCAAAACTATTTGCGGAAAGTGCCAGGTTTTTGCAAATCGGTTCACATATATGACAAAGTTTGTTGTAAATCTCCTGCTTTTGATAGCCTCTCAATCGCACTTTATGAAGATTTTTTAATGACAGACAACGGACGGATAAAACCAATTACTTAACCCCACTCACACACATGCGGGGCAGGGTAAAATGCCTCATGGATTATACAGCAGGCAGCTGTACACAAATTAAGTCTATTGGGTATTGTGCCAGCGTAATTGGTGCAGGCCCAGTCCATATATGTATCATGTGGCTTAAGCTACTTACCAAATACTTTTTTTGTCTGATAATTATAAGTCACGAATTGTGAGAAAGTCCATAAAAATTATGTGAGCATAATTAGCTCAGGCCTACCCTGAATGCCAGACCCATCTTCAGATGGCACTGCCACGCACTATCCAAACAGTGAAGTAATAAGAGCCCTCTGGCTTTGCCCTTGGGATGTAGTAATTACCGAGCGCAGCAAGTCCAATAATTGGATGGTTAGTAGAGATTGTTTAGCTTCTGTATATTAATGAAGATATGGGTGCTGCAAATGGACAGCACGATCGTATTGTCCATGAATGACAGATCGAGCAATGCAAACAGGAATTTCAAGCACCACAGCCCCCCCTCTGCTGTCTCGCAGCAACCATGGCCAATCTTTGGATAAAAAAATAGGATAGATACCTCATTCGCCTGGGTAGCTGTCGTTTTTCGTAGTTGTTCTCACAACTGGCTGACTCGTAATTAAAATGTCCCCGTATGCATCTGGCCGGGGGGCATGGCATGTGAGGCCTGTTGCTATTGCGTGACCCTAGTTTAACTAGAGCACTGAAATTCTTAACCCTCGGCGGCATAATATTAATCACAGACTCACAGGACACAGACAGCTCTTTGGTTTCTAGGGCTCTTGTCCCCTTTACACGCTCTCTATGTATCAGACTTCCGTTTGGCCGATGTGACAGTGAAATGGTGGTAGCCTTTCATCTTTGGCACCTTCCGGAAGTGTTCACCGAGGAATTGCCTCCAGAGTTGGATGTGAGATGGAAGTGTCGTTCAGGGGGCATATCTGTGAGTAACAAGCAGGATCTGTCTCCTGATCCTCCTGCTGAAGTTTGAGAATGGCGTGTTTTTTGGGGTTTTTGTCTGGGTTGTTTGTTTGTATAAAAGAATGTGAGGTGTAAGTGTTTATCATTATTTATGATTGGAGTTATTGGATGGTGGTTGTGAGTTTGATTACGAGAAAGTTGCGAAGCTACATTTTGAGCTGAGAAGTATTTTGGACAGTGCGAGTGTGGAGCAGTGTCGTTTGATCAGCGCTTGTAATCATAATTACGCTGATCGTGATATAGAGGTAAAATGCCGAGATTTTCGACCTTACGTGCGAGGAGATCGCAAAGGCAATCAAGGCGTATGATGCCTATGGCAGCAGCGCCAAAGAGAGATTTAGGAAGTGGGAGAAGGCTAAGTTTGAACTTACCCTCTGCAAACTCATGGTCGTTTAAAAGGCGCTTTCGAGGCGTTAGGGTATTTATATCACCTCCTACAGTCTGGTAAATGAGTGGTGGTAGGTGTCTGAGGCCTTTAGAGTAGGTACGAAGTGGTACATGTAGTTAAATCCATTTGGAAAATGGTTTAGAGTGATTTATTATGTAAGGTTGGCAGGTTTTCTTCGTAGAAGACAAAGGATTATTAAAACTGGTTAGTAAATGCAGTACACAATAATAATGCAAGGTAATGGTGGGAGTGATAGAGTTTGTGATAGAGTTCAAACGGGGTTGGCGCCTGAGATGCCGGCTTTGAGGCAGAGGTTGACGAAGTTCTCTTTGTTCGACTTTTGTGCCATCTCGTCGCAGTAGGAATTGACGATGTCCCATGGCACTAAACCACATTTAGCGAGTTGTCGAGCGGTAGCGGTGCATATGAGGGGTTGAATATGACTGTTGCGGATTCTGTCGAAACTGAGAAAGGAAACGCGTCTCCTGACTGTGGCCCGAATTTTAGGTGGTACTCTTTGAGACACATGGGTATAAGCAACTGAAGGAAAAGACACAATGGAATTCATACTTACTTGGCACTACTCATGTTTGGCCACATCAAGTCCTGCTGTGTATGGAATTTTTCCAGTGTTTTATGTATCCAATTCCACTGCCACACCCATTCCAGCCATCCAGAAGTTCAATTGTTGGAAAAGATGGGTAAACCATTCATCCCAACTATAGTTGGTGATGATGAACACCGCCCAAGGTTGGAGGTGTATACGGCTCCCTTTGATTTCTGCGCCAAAGGGTCACTTGTGGGTGAATCGGTTGATGTAGCCGACTTGCCATTCAGGGCCAGTGGTGAATTCGTCGCAGAGAACAACAGACTCATAGTCATACCCATCCCACCATTTAGGATCCTGAGATCCCGGGTCGTACCACTGTATGTCCAGATCTTGGAAAGTCTGGCAGACTTGGGCGGTTGTGCCAATCCCGGTGGCACCTTTAACAACGAGGATTTTGATGTCTTTGCCCATGGCTGTGACCGTGCATGCCTTGTTTGATGGCATGGTAAGCTTTGGAAGCTTGGGGCCATGCGAAGTTGAGGCCATTCTTGGTGACGTCCTCATAGAGGAGTTCGGACATCTTTTTTGGAGCTTTTTTCTTGGGGACGTTAGAGCCGTTGTTAGGAATGAGTGCTGGAGTGACAGTTGGAAGATTGTGGTGCTAGGCTGGTAGAGGGTAGTTTCTCGATGGCCGTGAGGGCAGCGGTATTGGGACTTGGGGTGAAGAGTCCGGTGCTGGAATCCTGGTTCTGTGTGTACTCCTCGAAAGTTTCGTCGAGAGCTTCGTGAATTTCTTGAGAGGTGACGCTGGTGGTTTTGTTGTCGAGCTGGGTTTCTGGGATTGTTGTGATTTCAGGAGAGGTGAGGTCGACAATGGACGTGGAGAGGAAGGAAAGAAAACCATGACGTAAGCCATGGTTTGGGGTGGTTGGAGTGCGCGAAGTGCAGGTTGGTTCAAGTTTAGCCATGGCAGTAATAAGACGATCGACTTCCTTCGCTTGGCAGTTTTTTGCTCTTCAGTTTCTAGGGCTCTTGCTGCACTAACATCATTTTTACCCCGTGGCGCGTAGGTGGCGGGGGGGTTAAGCGATTGGTTCTGTCTGTCCGTCCGTCCGTCTGTCTGTCTGTCCGTCCAGTGTCTGTCCACTCAAAAATCGGGCTATCTTGCGATTTACAGGGTTAAGCGATTGCTAAACACGACAGTAACATTGAAATCTAAAAAAAAATGTCCGGGTGTGTACCCGATAGTCGCCAAAGTGGCTCCATTAGCTGCATCTGCAGCTCTTTCTTATTTAACAACGGTACATTCTGCCATTTTAATACGGTCACAACTAGTATACGATAGAGGCCGGGTATATATGGACTCTGGTCACGTGTTCATATTGGCGATCAGTCATGCCCACCACTTCCCATAGGATATACAGATACGTACGCATACACGAGCGCTGTACACTCTGCGTGCGGATACACAGCCAGCGATATACACTTTGCCAACTACTCCATCAACCCAGTCTGCAGTCCTGCCAGGTCCAAGTTGTGAATTATGCACCGTGGGGTATGTCCCTGCTAGTTCTAGATGCATTCCTAGTGGTAAGTGGCTTGCTTCCACGGAACACATAGCTACACGGGCAGGCTAGCTTCCTAATGTGGATCTGACTACCACAGTTAGGACACGCTCGGAATTTTGGTACAAATACCTTGAATTTCAACTCCTGTCGTCGGCTAAAACAATGCGGACGCAGAAACATCGCATGTAATGGTGAATATAATTAATTGTTGTCTCATCCCCAGACCATGCAGGGTGCAGCTCATTACAGCCTAGTAGGCGAGAGACCGATATCGCTACCTCATCAGGGGTGAGGGGAATACCATGCACAGTATCCCGCTTGATCATCCTCCTGTAAGCGACCACTGCATTTTGTTCTGGGAGAGCAAGTACGACTGAAAAAGAGGAGAGATTGTATAAAATACAAATAACAATAAGTATGGAGTTCTTCTCTTTACCTTCATCCCCCTCTGTGAATGATATGAGCTTACTCTCGCTAAAAGAAAAGCAAGATCAATACTGTAATCCAAATCCTGAAGGTCACATTCATAAGAGTGTGTTTCAATTGCACCCCTCTTTGAAGGAAAAGACATAATGGAATCCATACTTACTTGGTGAGGTTGGGCCGGAGAAGTGGTACATCGTGGTTCTTGCGGAAGTGCTTCACATATCCGATTCCACTTCCACATCCTGCCCATTCATCGCGACAAAGCTGAAGTGTTGGAAAGACATCTTAGGTTGACAGTATGTGCTTGGTACATGAAATGGATAATACACTCACGGGACAAGTGAAGCTGCTTCCACTGCCATCCAAACGGCGTATTTTTGTCTCAAGGCCTACATCTTCAGTGACTTTCTCGTGTGAACTCATTCTCAGACTAGAATATGGTAAACGAATCACAGTATAACTCTTGAACGAAACACGCTTGGTAAAATCAGCTCAATTTGAACACCTCGTCGTTTGGTTTGAAGCTTATTTGCAACCAAACTTCAGAGATTTAGCTGCCAGATGAGCCAAGCTTGTTGAAACAGACAGACAGACAGACAGACAGACAGACAAACAAACGAAGCACTGTAACCCTCCTGCGCATGTTCGTCGAGGGTTAATGATTGCATACTGTACAGCCCTTGAAGCTGTGGTTTAATTAACTATTACTTGCAATTACTAGGTAGAAGTACAGTACTGATATAAAGTAACCTGACAGCGTTGTGCTTGTGCAACACCTGCGCAGCATTTGCGTTACGCATTTGTATTAAGCGCTTGCATTGCATAATTAACTTGTGTTGCGCTTCCGATTACACGCTTGCATACTAATCGGTGTTATGTAATAATGAATTTATGCTTGCGTTACGCATGTGTTCAGCTTGTGATGTTAGGTTTCTTATTGTCAGTACTGTAAGATACCAATGTAGTACTGCACTCTGATACAGAGCAACAGTGAATACCTCTCCCCCCCCCCCCCCCCCTCCCTTTCCAGGACTGAGAAGAACCTACCAAGTGTCTTGCCCCATTCCCAAGCGGGGCTCCAAACAGGCCATCCACTTCTCTGCATACACCAACCTAAAGCATTGGTTCCATGGTGGAGATAACTCTAAGGACATCTGGTTGGTGGCGGACACCCTCTCATGTTGTCAAGACTGAACTATGGGTGAGTGGCTAAGCACACCAGTAGATGCATAGTATCACTATAGGCCAATTGTGCAAATATTATTGTGACTGAATAGGGGCTTTCCAGAGCCCACACCAGGGTTTCACACAGGATTGTGGTGGAGCAAATGTCCTGCTAGGGGGTCTGGGTGCATGCCTCCCCCCCCCCCCTCCCCCCAGAAATTTTGTGCAAAACAACGGCCCTTCCCCCCCCCCCCCCGCTGTGTTTACAAAACGACTGAGCTAACACACCTCCCCCCATAAAACCCTGCACCCTGAATAATAGATATGACTTAGTACTCATTAGAACAAGTCTGACATTTCATGTCTAAAAACCAGCCGGACGCCTTTCCCGTACAATACACACAACTCAGCTTAGGCCAAGCTATTAACCTACAGCTGTAGAGCCGGAGATACTATATTCTTAGAGTGGTACAGCGAAAGTGCTGACTCAGCAGTTTCGTCGTGCGCCTCCAGTTAGTAGCTATATGCCAAGAAACCAGGATCTTTACGGCTACCTACCCAAGTTTTCGCCATCTAGGCAACACAAAACTACCTTCATTCGCTGTAGCTTGGCCTGCAAACCTCCAAAAGCTACTATACACTGCAGTAGCATAGTAACGTATGACGTAATATATTGCGCACGTGATAAGTGCGGACGCACAAACAGACAGACAAACAAACAAACAAACAGACGCGGAAAACGTAAAGCAATCTTAGTACCAGCCGTTCGCGCGCTCCGGCTGGTAAAAAGCTGGATGGCATTTTTAGTTTCTGAGATATACGCGCTCTGAATTTGAATTCCCCAGTACAGGTTATTTAATATCTAGGACACGCTCTGGCCCCACTCTCCATCTAAAAGTACAGGGAATATTAAAGGTTTAAGCTTGCATATCTGGCATACTAAAATAACTGGTATTAAATTTTACTGAGTTGTAATTGCAGTGTGTTGGGGTATCCCCTGGCTCTACGTAATATGTGTGCCTTGTTAGCACCAAACCACAATGCGCTACAACTGGATGACAGTATTACGTAATATTAGGTACCAGTTGGCAGTGCATTACGGGATTTAGTTAGTGCGCGAGGACAATTAAGTAACGGTCGAGGGCGGATAATGCACGAGCCGAAGGCGAGTGCATTGTCCGCCCGAGATCATTACTTAATTGTCCGAGTGCACTAACTAGTCCCGTAATGCACTGCCAACTGGTATCTAAAGTACTTAAGTGTGCATTAACAACTTAGTGCACACTTCCATGTACATTAAGCGATTTAATGCGCAGTCATGTGATCGATTCTGAGACTTCTGATTCGTCGAAGGTCACGTGAGTAGCACTAATACATGGAAGGTTTCTTTAAGAGAAGCGCGGAAATGATAACTTCAATAGTAGCGGTCTTACACACAATGTCATGGTGTTTTGCGTGGTTCTAACTTTTATTGTCAGTTCAATAATTTAGTACATATCTGCATTGGAAAAATCCCTGTCGACAAAAAATGCTTTACAATGTATTACTGTTGTCTTTTTTATGAATATATACTGTACAATTTTATAGTATTGTTCATTCCTCAACAGAAATGGATATCGACGTTGACCTCCTCGAGGAGGGGTTTTCAGAGGAGGAGGAGGAGTCCCCCGCACGGGCCCCCACACCTACCCCAGCCGCTGGCCCTGCCCTCGAACCCCCCCGGCCAGCTCCACATCGCAATTATGCAAGAGCGCTGATGTTGTTAAATTTAGCCGCTAGGAGGGCCATCAGGGGCCGGGAGTGCCCTGCCGATGACACCGGAGAAGCCGGGAAGGCCGTCGTGATGGGAGAGGCCGTGGCCGAGGCCAAGCTCAAGGCCGCTGAGGACGTGGATGGGCCTGGGCAATTAGTAAGTTTGCTGGCTTGAAGTCGCTTACTTCGCGGAAGCCTAATTCTTGCGGTGCCGTTCATTCTAGTTGACCCAGACATGCTTCTCCTGATTGGCCATATCCTCCAGGGGTCAACTGGAATGAACGGAACTGCTAGAATTAGGCTTCTGCGAAGTTTGGGGTAGGGTTAGGCGACATATTTATCACGTTTTAATTTTTCGTGGTGCCATTCTTTTCAGTCGATCTGCATCTCGAATCTGTAGAATTTGCGACAGTTCCAGTTTCTCACTAGTTGTGTAAGTGCCTAAGGCTGTCTCAACCACAGCTGCAAATTGCCTTAGCCCTCTGGTACACGTCCTGATGCCTTTATATGGGTGAGAGAATTTGAACGGCTCAAAGCAGTTAGAAATCAGCATTAGCTATAAACAACACACTAAAATTAGCAGTGGGCTTCAAAATATTTGCGTGTGCCGTGCCTGCCCAAACTATGCTATATAGCTAAGTACTAGCTGCCGACTCACCGCGTGTAAAAAGGCAAGCTTCCTGAGGCAGGTACAGCTGCTTCATTACTTAAGCCGGCCGTTCATAGCTCATTTCTGACATTTGTACAATAAAAGCTAGCAGTGTCTGACGTCGACTCGGAACGCCCCAGCCCCCGGGACGACGAAAGCGAGGCGCCGGCCGCTGCGCTGCCGGAGCGCCGGGATGAGGATGGTAGGATTGCAGTATTACTACATGGAAGCTTTCTCTAAGCGTTGAAATGGTAACTTTTATAGTAGTGCTCTTGCAGACAATGTAGTTGTGTTTTGTGTGCATGGTTCTAATTTGCATTAATGTTAGCGTCTCGTTAATGCTTAACAATGTATTACTGGTGTCTAATTTTCATGTACAGTATTGTTCTTTTCTCAACAGAAATGTCAATTGACTTGGATATCTTAGAGGGGGGGTTCTCTGAAGACGAGGCCCCCGCCCCGGCCCCTGCAGCCCCTGCCCCTGCCCCGGTCTCTGCGGCCCCTGCCCCTGCCCCTGCCCCTGCCCCTGCCCCTGCCCCTGCCCCTGCCCCTGCGCCGGTCTCTGCGGCCCCTGGCCCCTGCCCCTGCCCCTGCCCCTGCCCCTGCCCCTGCCCTGGTCCCTGCGGCCCCTGCCCCTGCGGTCCCTGCGGCCCCTGCCCCTGCCCCTGCCCCTGCCCCTGCCCCTGCCCCTGCCCCTGCCCCTGCCCCTGCCCCTGCCCCGGTCCCTGCGGCCCCTGCCCCTGCGCCCCCTGCACCCCCTGCCCCGGTCCCGGCCAACCCCTTCTATTTGGAGAGGTTCTTCGCCGGGCTCGGCCACGGCCACAGCCACGCACGAGACCACGGCCACGGCCGTCGTGGTCGTGCGCGCGGCCGTGGCCGTGGCAGCCCGCGCGATTATCGCCCAAATGTAAGTTTGCAGTCTTGAAGTCACTATCGTGCAACGTTATTATTACATTATTGTGTTCTTTATGCAGATCGCCAGATACCACGTTATTATGAACTATTATTATTAATATAATATATTACACGTGTATATTATTTTATTATATTATATGCAGCATTTTATTATATTATATTACCAGTATTTATGCAGCATTTTATTATATGATCAGTATTTATGCAGTATATCTATTATGTTTATACAGTATTTTATTGTTATATTATCAATTATTAACAATTATTAACAATCATTTTATTAAAATTATGGCAAAAGTATAAAAACTACAGAAACAAGAAAATAAAAATTTAAAAGGTGTAGGGATGGAGTGCCAAAAAAGCAAGAAAACAAGGGTTGGGATAGCATGAACGCAACACAGCCCCATTCCTACATCTTTTTCATAATTGTCAACTGCAACACAATCATGGATGTCATACCCATAACCAGTGACAACTTGCACCGGCCAACCCTCTTCGCAAGGTTTGCTGATATGTCACAGCTACATGCATGTACCAGTTGAACCAGTAAATTGTATCATTATTATTGTATATATCTGAGGTATGCCTGTGTTGTATATGTTATATTAATAAGTGGGGTACTAATGAGGATGTACACACTGTGTGCATGTTTGCATGTATATACATTGTACAGTGTACATGTATTATACACGTAAACTTACACACTGTATTCATGCAGGCTTATTAGTACTCACTTGAAATGTAATTTCAGCCCATGATTGTGCTTAGATTCTATTATGCAGGCGCTACTGTTGGATGGGGCTCGTACATATGTCTGGGTACTAAAGAGGCTGGAATTAAAATGCATAGCCTAAATTTCAATACACATCAATAGCCACCCCCTTCTCAGTGCTGCCTACAGGAAGGACAGCTATGCCATTAAGCATTAATCAGGCCACCATTGCAGTTGACATGTGAAAAAGATGTAGGGATGGGGCTGTGTATGTTGCGTTCATGCTATGAAATTTTTTATTTATTTTTGCTAAGTCAGTTGTGAGGAAAATTTTTTCATACTGGCTATTGTTCATACTTGACTTGTAGTATGCTCCTGCCAGTGAAGTGCTTCCATATTCTCTTGGCTTCACCACTTTGTGTGGGATGGTGCACCGTATATGTGACCTCAGGGAATATTGACCATCTGAGGTAGTTTGTCGAAGTTTATTGTTAATATCCAATGAGTATCTATCGGCTGTGAATATGTATGGCTGGTGTGGCATGTGCATGTTGTTGTGTGTGTGTGTGTGTGTGTGTGTGTGTGTGTGTGTGTGTGGTGTCATTCCTATATAGGTTCCTTTTTTCAATCCTTATGAATATTTTCTTGTGCCAGGCGTAGTCAAGCACCCCGTTTAAAGCCAGAACCTTTAACATTTTAGCGACAAATAGTTCAGCCTCGAGCAAGCTACTGATGCCTGATCGTCAGGCCTTGCAGGGGAGTGGTCCAATATTGGTAAACATCCTGGAAATTGTGAAAATACTTGCCAACAGATTCATTGAGGGGGTCACATTAAATGAACATAGTTTGAGCACAATAGGGGCACATTTGTTGGAAGAGTTTTGGAGCAGCGTAGCTAGCATAGTAAGTAGATTTTTGAGCATAATTGGCTCACCCCTAAACATGACATGGGTATTTTCGTGACTCAGCCTGTCACAAGAATAGCGATGAAATAATTATGGCGTGGCGAGACTGGGGTATTTTTGCGAGCCAGGCTATTGCTTGATTAGCGATGAATCATTGGCAATGTTTAACTACGAAAAGTGTCTGGTTTTCTGGAGATTGGTATAATACCTATGTAGAGCATAGCTTCAAGAGTCAGCTATGGCTGCTACATGACATTGTACAGGAGTGGAGAGACGAGTTGTGCTTGAAAGTCACATTTGCATTGCTCAATTGTGCTGTCTGCTTCTAGCCCTGATATCTCTATGTAAATTCTACTAGTCTGGGAGCAGAAACCAAGCTTAGTCCAGACCTTGGCCCCTTGTTGCACCGCAGGTTCGAAGACGGCATGCATGTAGTTGCCATAGGCACCATTTTGAACTCATGACTCCCCTAACACACAACTCCTTTTGAAAGCTCTCCATTTCTTTTCGTACGTGCGTGTGAGAACTTGTGTAAAAAAAAATCGTACCATTTAAAATTTCGTCATGTTCAATTTTGTTGGTGTACAGGAGCGACGAAAATTAATTACGGGAAAATTTAACAGTTGAAAGTTTCTCCCACCAAAAATTTCCTGATCTACTGTATAACAATGCCCCTTTACAGTTCCTCAATCATGCACACACACACACACGCGCGCGCGCACACACACACACACACACACACACACACACACACACACACACACACACACACACACACACACACACACACAGGTCAACTTCTACAGAATGCCACTCTGCACATACCTATTGTAATTCGGAACAGTTCTCACATTTCCACTCACAGGATCAGACAACCAAGAGGTACCTTTCGTCCCAAATTTGGATCATTCTACATTTCAGAATTAGCTAGAGCCTGTTAGCAAGGTGTATAGAAAATTTGGACGAATAATTGGAAATTATAACCAATTGGCATGAGCTCGAGTATGGTAAACAGGATCCAGAACCTGGTGAGCAGGATGGAATGGAGGGATAAATGGCATCACGAGATTATGCCCTGCGAATAATTGTAATTATAGCCAAACCCTGGCCCTAATCCAACCCTAGCTATATCCCCAACTTTACCCACCTAGGGATTGATATCTCAGTAGGTATAAAAGTTGGAGATAGCAAGCTATAGACTAACCCAACCCTATAATTTGCGTGGCGCAGGTCCGCGGGACTACCAAGTTCACTAACGCTATACCCATTGCTCAGGCTGACCAACTTAATTACTGCATTGGTACAACTTACTATAGGGGACCAGAGACTCCTTATAGTCTCACTGGCCGGATTAACTCCTGGCAGCGCTGCTATTGCATATTTCAACCAACCACCCTCTTCTGTGATGCAGAGCTGACAATGAGCAGCATTTCCACAGTGAGCCTAGCCACAAGATGGAAGCCTTCATCTGCGACCATGTTCCTGGGGTCTGGGGCCACCTTTGATGAGTTTCAATCCTGCTCAGCTGGATAAACTGTTTCATGGACAGTACAATTATCCACTGATCATTATCATGCGGTGTCTATAGCTTGCAAGTAATATGCATGACATGTACTGTTAACATGATCAGTCTACATAATATTATTGTATATGAACGTGTATGTGCTGTGCACGTGGATTGTTCACAGGTCAGTGCTTTTAAGGCAATTTTGTAGTTCATTTTACCTCATTTGGCTGTGGATTCCACCCCTACATAATGTTATGTTCATAATTGGTCCAATACTACATGAATGTAGATCTCATGAACATATGCAGTACTACTATATGAATTATGGACGTGATTGTGTGCTCTTCCAGAGCAGATTACATTATAGTAGTCACCAGGATTGGAAAAAGTTATGAAGTACAAAAATAATTGTATCACTATTGAACAGGTATTAGCAGAATATCGTATAGGGTTAAAAGCCTGTGTAACTGCTCATCTTTTCAAAGTGCTACTTCTTCCTCCTCCTCTTGGTTCAACTGCTGCAGCTCCTTGCCTACGAAAGAAAAAGGATACAAAACCACATCCACTCTGCCCTCTCTACAAGCGTGCCATGCCACTTGCTTAGGGAAGAGAAAATATAATATAGTGGAACTTCCCATAACGGACCCTCCCACCAGCAGACAACCTCTCTATAAAGGACACCAGCTGTGGCACCGATTGAAATTACTATAGTGTTAGTGTATAAGAAACCTCCCACGAGTGGATGCTTCTTGATTCCGGACAGTGGACAAACTGCGTGCTCCCGACTGCAGAAGTCCGTTGAAAACTGCCTCTTTTAATGGACAAACAGGAAGCCACACCCATCATTCGTGCATAAACGAAACCACACCCATCCTTCATGCATGGTAATACTTCATAATCAAACTGGATACATATTAATATATTGCTAGTTGATCTAGATCTAGTCTCTTAGACGCGCTGACCAATCCTTTGGCTTCCAGCGAGGCTACTAGTTCCTTGAGCTTTTCTATGCAGGGCTTGGGCCCGTAGAGTGAGTACACACATGGTATCTCGACTCCAGCTTCATAATAATACTGTCTGCAAGTGTAGAGATGCTTCCACAGTTCAAACTACTCTGGACAGTTATTTTGGTCAATAATGACATTATGTCACTCGCATTTGTTACACCACCTAATGTTTAAAGTATAGTCCGGTAACAAGTTATGTCATTGATTACAAAATTTAATACATTCTAAGACTTTCGACAAAATACAGTCATGGATGCCTGGCAGATATATACTTACAGTAGATAACATGCTTTATGCTTGAATACATGTTTGCTAGGTATTTGAGTGCTTGATGTGGCTGGAAATAGCAAATTGAGTCCAACCTCCCACCAGAGGACAACCTCCCACCAGAGGACAACCTCCGTATAGAGGACAGAAACCTTGCTCCCAAAGTGTCTTTTATTCGGAGGTTCCACTGTATCTGTTTTTGCTCTTACAAAAGCATTTTGCTTCACTTAGTTAAAACAACACTAGGCGCCTACTCTGTAGTTACCACAGAGTTTGGTCAAACCATTACACATCTGGATGGTTGGCAGTGGGCAAATTCACTGTCACTTACGTTTAAGATACTGTTGTAGCTCTGTATCGCCACACTGAAGAGACTTGAGATAGGGGGTATTGCCCTGCAGGGAGGAGCATAATCATCTGGGTATAACATGTCGAGACCAGCGTAATCTAGGAGCAGCCTCACACCTAGTGCTTCCCAAACAGCGTTTTGGCAGCCACAGAAAAAAGGACTTGGAAGGCACTAAAGGATCGGCAATATTTAATTTTTAGAACAGAATCATATTTATCTATAGCATGTCAGTGGTGGGTTGGTCAAAACAAACTAGTGGTTTTGGGCTGTATCCTCCTGCAAGTTAGGACTATGTTACTGCTTGCTTTAAACCTCACTTATCCACACATTTGAGTGTACTACAATATCACGCTGAATAATTGCAAAGTGTACACAGCTTGTGTAGTGCCATGAGTCGAACACCTGTTTCAATATCTTTACTCATCTGAGAATTGCAGCTGTGCTTGCCCACACTCTAGAAGTACGTTTCTACTACGTACATTACTACTCTTTGGACCGTGCACGTACATGTGTAACTTAACTTACCCTTGAGACAGTTCATACATGTATAACCGAAAATGGTGTGGGCCTGGGAATGAGGCTACAAGATATTTACTACTCACCTGATAATCAGTCTTTGATAGCGAAGCTCCCTGCTCAACCAAGATTCTGCATATGGTTTCATAGCCGTACCATGCTGCCTTGTGTAGAGCAGTCTGCAACCTATTGCACAATGAATTAATCTCTGAATCACAACTGATAGAACATGCTCCAAATAGTACCAAGTAAAAGGAAGTACGTATAAGCAGACTAGCAATTGCTATAGCTAATAGGTATGTGTACATGAATAAACCCACTACTGATAGGGTAACACTGCATATGAATATTAGGTACCTATTAGATATGCAAATATGTACTTCAAATGATCTTATTCACAGGCTAGGTCTAAACGCTGTTGCAGTGACTAGCACTTAGCCCACTTCCTCACTTTTCATCTTCCACAGAATCAAGGGCTTCTTTGGGCACTGCAAATGAAAAGGACAATTGAACATGTGGCAGTAAGAAGAGAGAATCAAGGTATATCATATGACTGCATATTCACAATCACCACCCTCTGACTGTTTTATTACTACCGTTCCCATGACAAACAGCCATAGCTAAGATAGACTTCAGGTTTACCACATTTGTCTGTATTACCACATAGAGCCAAATTTTCAAGGTGAATAAAATTTGTGGTTTTTGCAGGTTAGACTGTGAAAATTAAGCTCGCAAAATGTTCAGCATGGCTATCCAGGATCCTTGGCCCACAAAATTTGTTCTGCGAAATGTTCAGCAAGACCAAACTGTGAAAATTTTGCTCCTCAAATTTTTTGCACCATACAGTACTAACCATGGATGCAATGAACAAAATTGGCTAGCTCACTTGTTATGCAAATTAACATTAGTTACTTGAACTTCATGAATTATGGTCAAATAAGTGTATGTTTTCATGAGTCTCTTGAATGGGTAGACACACCTATAAAAGTCGTCATAGGCGTAACAATTATGCATATTATGCTCACATTATGCCTGACACTATGAACACCAGTACTAGCTATAACTACCTGCTCATTGGGTAGTGTCGCTAGACTTGTGTCTCCACGTACTAAAGCCGATTGACACCAGCAAGCATGAAACCGCATCAGTGATAGCGCTGACTCACAGTTCTCCACTAGGTACTGTGCTATCTCTTTCCTGTCCAGCCTGGCAGCATGGTGCAGAGGGGTCCACCCCATCCCATCAGTGGCAGTCAGCTGGGCTCCCTGCTGATGGCACTCCTTCACCTGATTGAACACAATGCAGAGAATTCCATGCAAAGAGCTATATAATATATCTAGAAGCCCCTCATAATCTCATTCCCGGACCAGCTCTCACCCATCCCCAGTAGCAACACGCATCAGTATATAGAGTTCCTGTTTCTCTGATTCTATAATTACATCATCTAGTTACATCATCTGGACTAAGTTGAGTTGTGCATGTGTCAGCTGATGAAGTTCGCGTACCGAAACGTGTTGGAAAATAAGTTCATAGTTGATGCTACAAACAATCTCACTAAACTAATAGCAGTTTGATACTATAGCAACGTGTAACAATGTGGAGAGCTCGAACTGGTTCTTAGCATTTTTTGCCTTCATTAAGGAATAAATATACAGTGTTTGGTGTTAGCCTTCACTTTGTATTGGTGGTTTAAAGATGCTGCCAAGGTTTTAGCTAGTCTTCAGGCTATTTCCAGACTACCCCCTGAAATGGTCATTACATGTACTTGTTTTGAAGCAATGCTAAGGTCTACGTTTTAGCTACAACTTGGTACATGATGACTCATACCCGGGCCTTCCACATCCAGTTTGAGAGTTTCTCTGCTAATGGTATGGAGGCCTAGCCTTGTATGAGGCTAGGTAGCCTGAAGCATAAAATTTAGTGAACCAGCCAGCTGGCATCAGGAAACAGGCATTGAAAATAATATATTATTATGTATATGAACTGCCAGTTACAAGCTGTGAAACACCTCTACTAGCTGTTGCAAGCAAATACGTATCTACACATGACAATACACTGTAGGTAGCAATGGGCTCCTGATAGTAGATCTACACTCAACTATATACCACACAAACAACACCACTTTTCTGTATGGAGGGTTGAAAGTTACCTTCTCAATGCGTCCTCTTTTTACAGCATCCATGAGGGTTTTCTGTATGCTAGGACATATCATGATCAAATTGGTTACAATAACCCTTTCTAAAATGATATGGTTATGTAAGAAAATCTATCCATGATAAGTACCTGTTCATTAACTGAAATCCCACTCTTAGGTTAAAATAGTGCACCAAGAAGTACCAGTATGTACATGTAAGCACATAATTATGCTGATATACGAGATTACCCACAAGTACACACTCTACATGTATGCACTTCATGCATAGGTGCTACCAGTTAACAGCTGGGACTACAGTACAGACCCTAGGCTATGCATTTGTTTGCATATACATGTAGTTGGGGGGGGGGCACAGACTGCATAGAGTACTTTACGAGATCTGCAAACCTGTAGCTAAAGCCACCACTGAGAAAACGATAAGACAATGCTCAGATCCAAGTGGCAAATAGTTAGTACGTACACCTACAAGACAAGACTTGCTGCTGCTACAACTCTGCAGGGTTCTCATAATTTTTTCTGGTATGTGTATGTGCATGATAAGTGATTCCTGGACCACTAAGGATAATTTTTTGAGAAGCTGGGTTTGAGCCAATTTGTTTGCTAACCTGCACACACACACACACACACACACACACACACACACACACACACACACACACACACACACACACACACACACACACACACACACACACACACACACACACACACACACACAACACTTCCAATCACATAATATACATGTTGATCTCCATAATGTACACTAGAGCTTATCCTCTACAACCACATTCACTGTAGACACAATTAATACTCCCTGTAACTAATAATAGCACTTTTAAACAAATTCCATAGAAGGCTGCATGCAGGGGATTGTGATGTGTGTGTGTGTGGTTGGAGAGATAACAATCTGTAAAAGCATTGCAGTGTAGTTCCTATACCTAGTTTGCTTGCTTTTTTTCCTTTAACTATAACTACAATTACAATGTAGGTATTCAGTTGTACCTTGACTCTCCCACAGTAGCATGTTCAACAGAAACTGCACGCGTACGGCCAGTTGCAAGTTCTAAGGGAATGATACAAGCAGTTTTACATGCAATGCTGTAGACTCAGGTTAATAAGTGCATGCACCTATCATCACTTTTATGTTAGTCGTAATCGTGTATTCAAGAATATTTGGGCTCCTACTCATGTGTATTCAAGATGTGAGGTACTGATAACACAGTTGCTCCCCGTAAATACTTGGTAGCTTTGATAGGACTTTTTGAGGCATATGGCAGAATAACTTGTCAGGTAACTGGTAGCGTTCTACAAATCGAATACTTACATGTACTAACTAATATATATAAGGGAATCTAGAGTTATTGTGTATATATGCACTTAAAATACTGCAGTTAGCGACAAGATCACAGGCATATTAAACTTTGTGTGCATATTTCGAAGGTGCACCTACCAAACTGAGCATATGGCACCTCTACAGCTACATGTACATGCACCAAACAACTGAACTAGCCACTAGTCAGAGGTTTCCCATAGACCTCCACTCCATAAGCCAATTTGAAAAAGAAACAAATCAGAAAGCGTGTAGTGAGAAACAATCAGCAATTCACTACTGTAATTTTGCTTATAGTGCAATCGTTTTGGGTACAAGTTTTACCCTATAGAAAAGCTTGCATGTACTTTTTTATCATACTTTTGGTACTGTCATTGCTGACACCAACTGCATCCATGCCACCAGCAAGTCCTGCAAGTGTAAAAGGAGGGAAAACTATAAAATACACTGTACACAGCAAATGCACTATGAAGTGTTCAACACATGTATACACACACATACAAGATGTTTATAACAACTAGGTGAATACAAAGCATTGTGGGGCGAGCGTGAGCGAGGTATTAGCCCATGCATACGTTAGCGGCGACACGCCCTCAGCAGCTCTTTTGGCTCTAGCTCTCTCCCTCTTAGCTCTCCTGTCTCAGTGTCATTTGTCGGCGGCCGGGAGAAATGGCTAGACCTCTCTCCAGCTCTGCTGTTTCAATGTGACTTGTCGCCGACTTAGGGATATACGGCAACACTGAAGCTTCCGCCGCTGCAGTCTAGTCTGTGCATACCTACAAAGCTATAGCTACTAAGCTGCAGCCAGCCACAGTGGCCACGTTCAACGGAACGGAAACAATTTGGAACATTATATTGAAACACGGAAACGATATGCGGGGTATGGATGCACGCACATACGCACGCACGCACGCACGCACGCACACAGTGCACACAGACAAATTCTTCATTGAACACACTAATGTGGGGCTTGCTCACGCTTACCCAATAATGTACAAATAACATTTGTTTGTACAATGCAAACAGCAGGCCAGCACTCACTCTTGCAAGGCTTCAGCAATGAGGTGTAAATAAACCACTTACAGTCATAAGATTTTGTACAAGCCTACAGTACATGTATTCAGTTACCTTTTTCCCTCATTCCCTTAACTAGTCTTCTCAATGATGTGTTATAGTCATCAACTCCCACCCGAAACATCGTCCAGTTGATTCCACTGATCGCATACTTGACGCCCCTGGACTGCTGCGTAGTACTGAAGTCAACGTCTTCAAAGATCACCGGAAAGATCTGCTTTTGATCACTATTAGCTGTGTACAGTTCACTTGTGCAGTAACGTGAATTGATATATTTCTTCGTGATGACAGCGATTAGTGCCCGGCACTGGTCCAGGCCCGTACCAATGGCGCCATGCCAGTCAGACCCTGCTGGGATATCCTACATGTATAGTGATGAGAAATATACAAGTCTTAGAGTGATTACTTGCAGACTGTACTATTAAGAAATGTCCAAGTACATGTGGTTAGAAGCCAATGTCTTGTACTGTACACTCATGGCACTTGTACCCTACTGTCACACGCAAACAGTGTGGTCCCCCAGACCATGCACATTCCTCAGAAAATGATTTGTCAATAAAGAAATATGGTCCCCCTCTAGAAATAAATGGTCCCCTTCCAATCTACATTTACGTATACATGCAGGTGCAGCTGCATGCAGGCTAGACGCAACTGAAAACACTTGTACTAGTCATAAAAGTGTTGCAAAGTGTACACAATTAGAGTACCAGTTTAACTTAGTTTAACACAGCACTACACTTTGTACTATTGCAGATGGAGCAGAGTTTACTTTGTGTATAGTACTTGGAGTCACTGAATACAAATCGTTGCTTGTGCACTGCATCATATATTCATGAGGAGGGGAGTGGACTGAATCCACAAAGGGGGACCCTTTTCGAAAATAGATTATTGGTACAGGGGGAAATAAGTTGGTGGTGGAAACCAATTTTTTAGAAGGGACTATCATGCAACAAATATATACATGTAGTACATGTACACGATGTCAAGCACATCCTATATCACCAGCTCCCACCCCACTACAGGAGGCCTAGATGGAAACAAGTCCAGTATTGTGATTGTTGCATGGAACACAGTAGTCTCAGTATCAGCCCACTTTGCAAACTTTAGGTGTGCGTGTGTCTGGTACTGAAACTATATGAACACGGCTATACATGTACACTATAATACCTCTGTATCGAGCCACACTGTGAAGCCATGGCCCTCCAGGTCGTGCTTGAGTTTCTCCACGAAGGAAACCACCTCTGGCTCTCTGCCGTAGCTCAAGAAGAGCTCTTTTCCAACACCCGACATCTCAACTGAGCTCTATTCATGTGGACCCTCTATTGAATACACAGGAGTTCATGACAATGAGAGTTTATAGCCTTCTGTCAGTGAATTCATTAGACTAAGAGATAGCTCCTGATCATGCGCAATACAAGTACAAGTACTACTATTGGAATAGACTCCTCTTACTTATTCCTAAACACCCAGTTTTCCAGTCTTTTTGCTTACTGCAAGTGGAGTAAATAGGAAGACTGTGTAGCTAGTCACCTATTGCATGATGTACGTACTAGGACTTCTGTCGTTACCTTAACCAGAGGCTCTAGTGTCTCAGATATTTTTACTTTACAAGTACACCACTAAAAATAATGTGCCTATTGTGGACACCTTGGGGACCTGGTGAAGTGTCCTGTATAGAGAGAGGTGTCCTTGAGTCGGGGGTAAATTCCTAGCATATTTGGGACACAGCAAAGTGTCCTTATTACAGAGGTGTCCGTATTTCAGGGAGTGTCCATTAAGAGGGTTCCACTGTACATCCAATAAAGCATAGATCTTAGTGATGCCACCATCAAATGGAGTAGAAGTTTTGGAATAACAAGGTTTCCCACTATTTACAGAGCTAAGCTCGGTGTGTACTCAGTGGCTCAGCGGCTGATCTTCACAGCAAAAGTATGCTTATGAGCCCACTCGCTGATTAGTCTCGCAGGCCAGACGACTCTTATGGGGGGAAGTACGTCTGGTCATGTTTGCCATGTTATTACAAACGTCGCCGGAATGTGGGCGCCACCAATCAGAATGCAGAGTGCTCAATTATTACAAAGCTCTTCCGTATTAGTCACATGACCGTCTGTCCTTTTCAAATACAAAAGTTGCAAATCAGGCAGGTAGGCTTCGGCGGCAAACCACGAACAAGTAATCAGACAGTTGCTGTTGCTGGTGTCAGTACATCGGAAAACTTAAGCAAAATAGGAAGCACATGTAAAATCGTTGTGAAGCGTCTTCCTGCCTGGTGTCATAATATCACATTCTACTACATAACGAAAACATGTGACTAAGGTGATCAGACCATGGATAATAAAATATTATCCATGACCAGACGTATGTACCTCCCCCCCACAAAAATCGTCTGGCTCGTGAGACTACCTGCAGACTTTAAGTCATTAAACAAATTTTTATGATTAGAAACTTACCTGTATGTAGCTCTACTCACTTTCTTCAGGCCTAGGTCTTTGTTTGGGCCAGGGACGTACCTCCAGCTGTTATGACGTCAAAATAGTATGTGCCACGCCTAGGCGCCTACAGCCGGAAGCCAATTATTTCCATAAAGTGTGGGAGGGGCCACATACAGACGTGTAGAGAGAGACTTATTGAGCTACGGCAGAGAGCGAGAGGCGGTTTCCTTCGTGACACAGTTCAAGCGCGACCTGGAGAGAAGACTTCCCCCCCCCCCCCCCCCCCCCAAAAAAAAAAAAGCGTAGAGAATTCTTCTGCTGCAGTCAACATAGTTACATTTCCTCCCTCTCACTGTAACTAAATTGGACCGGTGTCGGAGTCATGAATGACTCACTGGCAGGAATGACTTTCTGGTGACTGCCCCCCCCCCCCCCCTTCCCCACATTGGAAAAGTCAGCTAAATCACATGACCAGCAAGCAATCAATCTTACAGGGCTTATAGTGCACACCAAAAAAAACAGCTGGCCTATATTATCCATTAGTCCTACAGTGGCCTAGTGTCCAAATTAGTCTTGTTACACAGGGTGAGTCAGTATAACCATCTTGAGAGCCATCAATAGTGCCGTCCGAATAGGTACTGCTGTGGCCGGCTGTATAGAAATGAAAATGTTTTAAAATTTCATAATTACATTTAGCCTGCGTGCAAAACTTTTCATTTACCAATTATGGCACTTCCGAGGATCAGGAAAGCCTCGCCAGCTAGCTCGAATGTTAGCACAGCAATCAAGAATATTTAATCCTACACCAGCACAGTCAGGCCACTCAAAGCATGTTGACATTGTAGGCACGGGCGGCCCATTGGTGCCCTTATTTTTATAGCTGCAGGGGAAAAAAGCTATGGTTAACTCACTATGCCATATGTGGCCGTTTTGTGTAGAAATTAATTATTATTCTGTCATGTATTTTAACTGTTTCACTGCATTTAAAGTATACCTTATCAATTCTGATAAGGGTGGGACTCAAAATGCATGCAATGCATCTAGTTGCATCGATCCAAATACTACAGTAAAGATAGTTGCTTCATTTACACAGTGTGTTTGAGTACGAATGCTCAAAGTTTAATACGGGGCTTTTAAATTTAACGTAGTGATCATATACCACATATGCACACAGCTGCTTTCTGAATTAATGCAAACCTCCGAGCTGGAGTAGGCCTACTGTCAGCTTGGTGTGCGCTGTAGGAATGAATAATGTTCAGTTTCACCACGGTTTAAATTATCTATGATTTCACAATGTCACAAAAAATTGCATTGAGCTAGCAATTGTGTGCTTTCATTCATGCACCTGCATTCACGGCACCGCCTTTGTCCGGTCGATCACGACGGTCTATCCAACTATTATAAAGGCTACCCGGACCGTAGCAGCAATCGCCAAAAATTTCCAGCTCTGGTTGGCCTTGACAGCGAGGTTTTATAAAGCACAATACAACCTGCACGGGCTGCCCGACAGCGGTCTGCCGCTCATAGCTGCATGCAGGGGTGGAAATGCAATGGTTAACTCGCTACATGTATGCTATATATAGGTAGTATATGCGATACAGCACATTAGTGCGAACTTAACCTCGGAGCCGGAGCACTTTCAGCAGTCGCTAGGAATCCCAGTAGTACCAGAATATAGAGTAGTTTCATCTTTGCACGCTGGACGTTCCTGCTCGCGATGTCCTGCAGCTCAGTGGCTGTAATCCCACCTGCGAATGCTAATTTGCGACGTTCGTAGCCAATTTATGTAGTAAAGCCATTGGACTTCCAACCAAAACACGCTGTATGACGCAATAAACCAGTTTAGGACAAATACAACTGGTAGGCTCCACATCGCCATCAGCGCCGCTGCTAAACTCCATCCCTTCAGTGTTCGACATGTACAACAGTAGTCTCGCGGGCCAGTGGGCTGGCCCGCGAGACTAGTACAACGGCGGGTGAGTGTGTCTTGTAAAGATCTATACGCACAGTGCAAAAAAAAATTCACACGCATAGGCTGCCGCTGAGTCTCCCGATAGTCAGGCTTTAGCGGCTCCGAGACAGGAGAGAGCAAGAGGCCGGCTAGAATGCATGGATGCGGGATCCTGGCATGTTATGCACATTTACTGATTGCAGACGCGCGCGCGCACACACACACACACACACAGTAAGTCCATGCATACTAGCACTGCAGCAAGAATCAATCGAGGGCCTCCTTGAAGAATCTGGATGTAGAGGACACAAAGCAACCAAGAAATACTGCTGCTTGCTCTCAGAAGGTTTTTGGAGAGTGTGTATGATTTAGCTATGGTACATGCAAGCATACGTTTTTATCCCACCTTACATAGTCTCTAATATTTCATTGGACGAGAGCATGCGGTAGGATACACTTCTGTACTTCCGTAGTTACACAACTACCAGCTACATGATAGTTACGCACATGTGCAGTAGTGGAATAAGTCAGATTGACTACGCCCTCTCAGAGGATATATGGCAAAAGTATCCTCCTTGGATACAGAAAAAAAACACATCCACAGAAGATATACGGGTGCATCCTCCTCTGTGATGTGGTCTATCCCTTTTATGCACAGCATGGTGGATGTGCTGTGCACTTTTCACTCGTCTACATGAGTTCCTCAGGGGAAACAATGATTAGTGCTGTTTTCTAACTATCATAGTGGACCTAGTTAGAATCATACTGGTATGGCTTGCCAAGAATATCAGGTGCCCGAGGCCAGGAGCTGTGACTATTATGATTAGCGAGTATGACTTATGTTGGTATTCCACTGCTTGAAAGCCACACCCACTAACACCTTCAATCCCCAATACACATCTGTTTGTCTCCTAACTATTGGGCTGGGGTTGTAAACATAAATGAAAGGGGTCTCCTTGTGAGCCTAGTGCTCTAAAGGGCATAAAACTGTTTTCCTTGAATAATAAGGACAAATAGATAAAACTACTCGTCAACATGAGTTTCTCAGGGGAAACAATGATTAGTGCTATATTCTGACTATTTAATTAGAATCATTTTGCCATAATTATTTACATTTTCGCATCTCAAGACCAGAGTTGTGACTACGATTAATTATTTCAGTGAGCAAGACTTACATAGGTCAGTATTTCAATGCTGAGTAGTGCTATTTCCTTCATAGTTAGAATCATACTGGTATGGTGTGACTTGGTGATCCCCAAAAGTAGCTAAGAAGGTATACCAAAACCAATATTCCAATAGGCATGTAAGAAGTGTCATGCATCTAGTGAGAATTTTAACAAATGGCATAATGTCAGCATATCCTTGCCTCAGGTACTGCTTTACTATACAAATGGGATCCAGATTCATTCCAAAGGTGTTGAGGGTTTGATCGGGTGTCTCTGCAACACCTTGGGGGTGATTAACCAACACCTTTTGTCCGATTTATACCCAATCTCATTTTGTCTAATCCCATTTTGTCTAACAAAATGTGCACATGTCCCATTTCGTCTAAAAAAAACAAACAAGAGTGAGGAAATGTGACTGTCTCAGTTCCGGGGAGTACCTAGCTTTGACTTCTGCATGTCTGTCCCAGTAGGTACCTAGGGTAGCTACCAAAGGTTAGGGTTAACTTACACTCAGATCCATTAGCTTTGTGCTTATAAACTTGAGTATATAAAGGGTGTGTATGACAGGCCAGGAGGCGGGTGAACTGTAACCTAGACGGTCATTCTAACGCTTTGTAAGATGGACTGTAACTGAAACAGTAGTTTTAGACGAAGTGGGACATATCTACATTTTGTTAGACGAAATGGGATTAGACGAAGTGGGATTAGGGATGACACCTTTTGTCCTTAGGGTGTTTTATTACACCGCCTAAAGGGTGTTCTGCAACACCCCATTTTAACAGTGTAAAATCTGTGAGCGAACCTCTTTGCACTGACAGAAGCTACAGTTTTGCTGCTCATTTCCAGTCCATGCAGAGGCATGGGACTCAGACCATACCATGCAGACAACTGGTGCCATATGATTAGACATGTCACAAGCTCCACAAACACTACACTACCACAGAGAAGCCATGTACATCAGTAAGTGTCTAATGTTTCAGGTGACATCTGCCTGTAGGCTATAATTTACTGAGATTGTGACATGCTCATTTGCATGGAGTTCTTTTATTGACTAGGGAGCTCATAAGCTCCTGATTGAGTGTAGCCAATGCAATTTACATGATAAAGGCTTTTTTTATTGGATGAAGTACCTATGTAAGGGATCATTTGGTATACTGGCCACAATAATTAATGGAGAAGCCTCTGTGTATAATAATGGCTTTGGCTTTGTAGGTACAATTGAACATACTGTACACAGCATGTGAACATAACATGGCTTCCTAATCTCTTATTGTGTGCAGCTAGACTCTTCCCTACTAAAACGGGAGACGGTCTGGTAATGCTGCCTATATAGCTAGTTGAACGAAAGACCGACATGGTAGCTAAAGACCTGTGTTACGGTTGTACCCAATGCAAACAGGAGTTCTCATGAATAATATTGATAATCTCAGTAATTATCTGAGTGAAGTAGATGTGACTCTCTACTATATTGGACAGAAAGTGGTATACAGTGGAACCCCTCTTAAAGACACCCCTGAAATACGAATACCTCTGTATTACACTTTGCTATGTCCCAAATATGCTTTCGTAATATAGATTTACCCCTGAAATGAGGACAGCTTTCTACACTAAACACTTCACCAGGTCCCCAAGGTGCCCACATTAGAGGGATTCCACTGTATACCTATACAAGCTACATGGTTTGGGATAGGCAGTCTTAGCGAGCCTATATACAGCTTTAGTATTGTGTGCATACATGAGGTCCCACCAGGCTGGATCCCACTATAGGAAGCAGACAACCATGCAAGGAAGGCTCTGAGGGAGGCTCTAAGTGCCTGGTGTTCTCCTTATATTTGCTTTAATTAGCATCTGTCCACAGACGATCGTTTTTGCCGATCATTGGGGCCTATATGTCACTGAATGTACACACACACATGCACACACGCACACATACTCTCACTCTCTCTCTCTCTCTCTCTCTCTCTCTCTCTCTCTCTCTCTCACACACACACACACACACACACACACACACATGATGAACACACTCACCCTCTCTCTCACACACACACAGGTACTCAGTCTTTTTCTCATCAGTGTGGTTATAGTGCTGCTGTATCTCGTCCCGGGCTCGGACCCGCTCCTGCTCCAGTTCCAGATGGTGCTGTTCTTTCTCCCACGTGAGAGTCTCTCTCTCATGTTCCAGCTAGTTCCTCATCTCCTGTATGCTTGCCGATTCCTGCGTGCATACATGAGGTCCCACCAGGATGGGTCCCACTATGAAGTACTTCAGGAAGCAGACAACCATGCAAGGGAGGCTCTGAGGAAGGCTCTAAGTACCTGGTGTTCTCCTTATATGGAAGGCACTGTCAGTCTTCCAGCTTAAGCCCATCAAAGGGTAATTAGCCCATTGGGGGAGTTTAGGTTTTCCTTTTTGCAATACAGGGAGGTGGATGTTGACTGAGACAGGTGTTAGACCTAGTCCTATGCAAACACCTCTTTGAAGGACTCTGCTAATCTGCCCATTTCCTTGTTGCCAATGCCAAACCTCTAAACCATTTTCTTCCTGATAGCTTTAACTGGCTTCTCACAAATCCACATGTGTGGTGTACTGTTACTGTTTAAATTTGTTTTGGTGAAGCCCTTTGGTATATACTGTAGGACTGGTTTTAATTGCGTGGTGAAATCATTCTTGTTTTGAATGCAAATTGTGTATTTTGTAATTGCGTTTATGCATGCGCATATTTAAGTATATGTGTGCATACAGCGTAACGCATGCTTGCGTTCTAATTTTTGCGAACTTATATATATTTTCATTTGCAATTATTAGATTATCACAATTAAACCGGTCCTACAGTACCACAAGGCACCTATTGTCTGTGTGGTAGTCTGATTTCCATGGCCTGAAAATGAGGCTACAAAGTAGCAAAGCTGCTGTTGCCAAGTCTCATAGAAGTATACAGAGAGAAGCATTAGCATACACACACACCCTTGCATGGATATTAACACACTGTGTGGTTACTGATCGTGATGTCACTATATCTGATTTTACATGCAACTTCATATGCATGACAAATCTCTTGCTCGTGATATGTTACTAGGAAATTCATATCCTTTGTAGCTACTTCATATGAGGTTGCATGTCAAGGACTAAACTAGTTATTCAACCTAAAGTTTGAGAAACTGTATGAGGATGGCACATGTGCTAGAGTGCTGGGCACTGCTGGCGCAACCACTGTACCTAAGCTGCATGTGCGTTGATAGCCGCAGAGTTTGGGAAGTTAGCTGGTGAGTAGTTGAGCACAATGTGTGAATGCAGTACAACATACAGTGTGTGAAAAAAGAACCTTGCTACTACAAGTTTTGTGACGAAGAGGTCAAATCAAACATGCAGTAATACTTTGGGACCATCTGTGCCTTACGCCAGGGGCACACAAAGGGTTTTTGTCCGATACGAGAATAATATAGGCCAAGCACTGCAGGATGAGTGGAGTCCAGTGGAAGTAGCCACCAGCAGAATGAAGTGGCTGGGATTGGTGGTAAAACTTGTAAATACTTTGTTTTATTGCAATGTAACTATTTCATTACAGTAATTGCTACAACAATGGTAAATGCACTGGAAGCATGCACAAGTGGCTGGTTGTACTTTTTTCATTAGATTACAGTGCTTCTTTCGAATTTTTAATTTTCTGCGGTCACGGGCTGGGTGATCTCTGGTTCTTTCCGGGTCCAGGATTCCCTTGGTTGCAGTCAGAGCTCTTTCTATTCTTTCTATGCTTCTCTCTTTTTCTCTATATCATGATTTCAACTTTTAATTTGCCCATGTGTAGCAATGTGATTACTTAAAATGGTCATGTGCTTAACTAGATTGGATAGTTTTAGTGTAAGGGGTTGCATGTAGTGTAGATATAGTTGTGTGGGTAAGGATAGGTATAAGGGCTGCTTTGGTTTTTCTTAGGCCTAGAGATTGCAGTAATAATGATTAGGATACCTTTCAGTTTTCTTGCATTATATTATAGTCTGTAGAGCATAACCCTCGTGCATGCGGTCTCCTTTAGCATCGAAGCCCCCACTAGCCCCCTCAGCATCAGAATCTTTACTCTTTCCATCGTCACCTTCAGTACAATTTTCGCTACCTCCACCATCACGGTTGTTGTTACCTCCATCATCGCAGTCTATACCATCATGCAACAGAGACCTCAAAGCTTTTCTGTGATTGAGATTTTGACAGAGCCTCTGTCAAAATCTCAATCACAGAAAGGCTCAATCTTAGCCCAGGAGATAACTCCCCAACAGCAACAGGAAATTGCCTTGGCAACAGCTCCAAGTCAGGGTGACGATATCCTATCAGAAAGGTATCACATCCAGATCACTCGAGCATATATATAATTATGTCCTGTCTTATGGGACTTCAATGGCTTCATGATGAGATAATAAATTTCTACTGCAATCTTATCACTGAGCAAGTCAACAGTGACAATCAATGCATAACATACTCCATGAGCTCATTTGTTTACCTCAAGCTGATGGAGGCTGGTTACAATGGTGTTTGTCAGAGGACCAGCAAAATAGATCTACTGGCATATGATGTGATCCTCATCCCTGTTCACCAGGGAATGCATTGGTGTCTCGCAGTCATGCATTGATTGCAAAAAAAAAGAGTTTGTTTATTGTGAATCCCTTGGTGGCTGAAACCAAAGTTGCCTTTCCAGATTGAGGTAAACATACAGATGCACTATACATGTACCTACATGGTGAGGTATTAAGTGTTTACACCATTATAGGAGAAAGAAAAGAATATAGCTGACTGTGCTGTGTCCACTGCACAGTCCAGGGGCGAGACCTTTAATTATTCAAGGAATTATATCATCATAAAGGAAGGGACCGCCTTACTTGCAAATTATGCTTACACACATTCAGAATATTCCTATACAGCAGAACGGCTCAGATTGTGGTGTGTTCACTTGCATGGTGAGTTGAAAATGAATTCTGCAACCTATAACATGAACAGCGCAAAGTTAAACCTATGCAAGCCTTCATTAAAAGTATCCTTCGATAGCGAATTTTCCCAAGCAGGGAAGTGTAAAAGATCGTTTGACCAACTATCTAGTGTCACACCTATAGTATTGCATTATAGCTTGAAGCCATACAGCATTGCTATAAGCATTTCCAATACTACCCCATTATGCAGTATGCCCGGCACAGAGCAAACAACATGTTGTTTACCTTCTCACAGGTAAGCAATTACATGTTTGTAGTATACAATAATTTCAGTAACAATGCTTTTGCAAATCCTATTTCTACTGTGCAGCAACAGATGCTAAAAATTGGACGACTTATTAAGGTAAGGCGGGGTAACTTGGAACGCAGTCTTCATTTGGCTCCCCAGACCAGAACAAACATCGTTAAGAGAAATTTGTGGGGTCCTTTAATAGAGGATCCCACAAAGTTCTCTCTCAATGTCTGTTCTGGTCTAAGGGGCAGAAGAAAGAGTTCGTTCCAAGTTACCCCATAAATATTGCAAAAAGTTTATAATTATGTATTAAGTTGATATACACTGCTGGAAAGTAACTTTCTAATCTGACCCGCGACTAAAACTCTTTCTTGATAACGCGCATCATAACAAAGTTTGCTATACTGGAAGTGACTCGGCGGATAATGTATTGTCCATGATTTCAGCCCTGAGCTATGGCATATGGCATGAAGACATGGCAAGCAAATTTCCTTCACTAGAAGAGCTACTGCAGAGTGTTTCAGAGAAGTCCCTTGAAGAGCCATGTTCCGATGAACACATCGTTGAGATAGCCCGTGAAATAACGGCCTGGAGGTTAATTGCGCCCCATTTGGGTCTCAAAGCAGTTGATGAGGAGGACATCCTTCAGAATCAAGATGACGTGCGGATACAGCGAAGAGAAATGCTGAGAACATGGAGGCAGAAGTTAGGATCTAAGGCCACATATAGTAGTTTAGCCAAGGCATTGTATAAGACCGAGAGAGTAGACCTTGTAGAAAAGCTTGCTGAACTACTGACAAAGGTACATATAGCTGAGACACTGATAAAGGCAGCTGCTACTAGTAGCCCCAAATTAGGTCCTTCATCGTTTAAATTTCCCTCCGACTACTCTGAAATCGTTAAAGAGCAGGAAGCTCGTCTTCTTGGAGCAGTAGATCTGAGGTCGTTGCTGCAGGACTTCAAACGAGTTGGAAAATTGGTCTACCATGGAATAATTGCATACAAAGCAGGGGGTTCGATACCTCAGTGTGTTGAATTGCGGATAACGATGAAGGACCTTGGCTACGACATTGCACAGCTCTGCGACAAGTCCGCCCGGACTGCTGCCCTGGCCTCCGGTAGTATTTTAGTTGACCTGAAGTGCACCTTGCTTGAAGATCCAGAAAAGTCTGTTGAAATGTTGGATGTTGTTAAAAAGTTTGCAGATGGCATGACGATAGCTGCAGAAGTGCTTCAGCTAGACTTTGAAAAGCAGGCAGACAAATTTGATAAATTGCTGTCTGTTTCAACGAAGGCACTGGCAGGCGAACAGGTACTAATACCTATTGTGTAGCTATAGTTATCCTGGTCATTTGGATTCTACATATTATATATATAATATATAGTATTAGTTATAACATGCCCAGGAGGGATGTTGTTGGTTTTAAGCACCATGGCAAAACCCAAGGGGCAGAGTGCTTATCAATCAACAACATCCTGACTGGGCGTGTTTTATTTGATTTTGCCAAGTGGTTACAGGTGCCTGAAGTTCCTAATACCTATTGTGTAGCTATGGTTATCCTTGTCATTGCATTCTACTTGTATATATGGCTGGCTATACCCATCCCATAATTTTGCGACATGCACAATCGCTATGTCATTATTGACATGCAGTTCATACATGGACAAGCATACTAGTAGAGCTTCAGAGTTTGAATTAAGTGATAGTGAATCGATCCGAGCAGGCTGGTAACTTGCTACAAATTGAGGATGGCTATAGGCCTATAATAGGCTATTAATAGCCGCCCGGACTATCCAAACCTTGAACAAGGCTTGCAAACTAAAGCTAAGCAAGGAAATGTGGAAGTGGCCAGGACTGTATGTGGAACTCCACCAGCTATGTGCCACGTAACCTTCTCGGGCCTGGGGTCTACACTCCGGTCCCCGCCTCAACAGCACCTTCCACTGCGTGCATCAACCCTGCCGCTGTTTTTCCCGCTCTTCTGTCCAGCGAGCCCTGCTGTAGCAGCAGCCCATCTTGCTACAGTAGGAAGCCAACTACAGAAGCTGTGTAGCAGACGTCACTAGCATTGCTTAGCAATGCTGCCAACAGCCAATGAAAGCCATGCAACAAATTAGATAAAGCATGCCTACGTGGGCTACAGGCTAGGCCAATATCGGCGCCGCACGGGTATGACATACGTAGAGCCCCCATGTCAATATCTGGGCAGTAACCCTTGTAGGCATTCTATATCTAATACATAATATATACATAAAAGTTTAAATATTTAAGTCATAATTTTAATGATTTAGAAATGCGATAACACTTTCTTTAAATTATGTAGGAAATGCTTGCGGCCCCCAAACTTGCATATAAAGAGAAAAGTGAACGAGAAAAGAACATGGCTGAAGCTGCTGTGGACGCAATACATGAAGCGACAAAAGTTCTAAATCAGCTCTCACTGATCATGACACTGGCGGCCAGCTTCTGGTACCACGTGCAGCAGCATTGTCAGTCACTTGCTAAATCGAGAATGAAGGACAGGATTGAAAGAACCCTGCACCATTTTCCCGAAGAAAGGTGACTGAGGATATGGACGTCTAAAGGATTCAAAATCAAAGCTGTAGATTTTTTCGCTGGATGGGTGGCTCTGAATGGCATCTGTACGAAATACATTGAGCAGATTAAACTGACTGAAAGAGATCTCCATGAATACCTCAACCTGTGAGCAGTCTCGAAGATTTCTTCCAGATGTTACGGACTAGGACATTGAACCTGAACGCTATTCACATTGAACCCTGAACCCTATAAATATTCATGCTTCATGCACGTGACCTGTCTTTGTTAGTCTTTTGTTCTAATTGTATGTACACGTTACCGTATAATCAGTATATTGATTGAGTGGTTTGGAGAAGGGTCGTAACACAGAATTGGCTAAAGAATTTGAAGCCGACTGAAAAGTGCCCTATATGCAATCCCCGTCAGCACTTCTGTCTACTAATGAAAATTAATAATAAAACTGCTCATAGTTCTGTGACTGGACTTGTGACACTATAGCAGTTTATTAAGATTAAAATTGATAGGATTAAGAACTTTCTAGTTTTGCAATTAAATGTCATAATGGCAGTTTACATTGATTTTCACAATAGCCAAACCTTAATTACAACTTTTTTCTTGATCATTAATGTCAACATGCAGAAAATGTAATACTGCATGCAGATATCTTTACCTGTGTGAAACAGTTAATTTTAATATTAGCTACAGACTTTACCAAAAAGTGCAAAACCATTCCTGTAGGGATGCACTTCCGTAAAAATAAATGAAACAAGACAACTTGTACCGTAATGCATTCACAGACTACCTACACATCAAGATCAGTGACATCACACAACAATGCATTACAGAGTACCTACAAATCACAGTGCAGTAAGTTTATGGAGACCATCCTGGGTAAGGAGATGTAGGGAGGATGGTCTCCGTAAAATTGCATTGTGCTTTCTACTCTGTATCATATTGTGCTGTGATGTGTAGGTAGCCTGTGACCATAATATTATTGCAGGGCGAGTTGTTTCTTGTTCATTTCTTTTTACAGAATTGTATCCTGGAGGGTTATGTAGAGGTATAGCTGCCAGATTCATCCCATTCGAGTGAATACAGGGTACTTACAGACGAGCTCGAGTGACTGGGTGAGTCTTCCTTACGACACTCATGAGAGTCTGGCTACGCAGTTATTCTTCACCAATTATCACTTTTTAGTTCGTCACAATGATGTAAACGCTTGGTAGCTTTGGTATTATTATAGGACTTTTTGAGGCACATGGCAGAAGGGGTATGCTCAAGTAGGTACATTTTGTCTGATGGGTAGTTTGGTTAAAATCAGCATGTCTGAGGGGTCTATGATTTGTCTGAGGAGGCTAGATGATTTGTCCTAAGGTTCTGCATGGACCTCCATCTCAACCACCCTGTTGTCTGATGAAGACTCGGCTGCATGTATAAGGCCAGTTTTCCATAGTGAGCCCAGCATCATGAAAGCTTCCTTCTACAGCTGGGACCACCTTTCAATCTTGCCCAGTATATTATTCTGTTTAAAACAGCTGTAGTCATACTACCTTGGTTGGATGTGGATTCCATCCCTACATGTCCTTTGTTTTTAACCTTTACCAACCATAAGAAACAGCTTAAAGAAGCAGAAAAGCCCGTACAAAGTATTAACGCCTAGTATTAAAACCCCATATAAATTCATATGGGTTTATGGGAGCTCATGACGCATATATGCGTCATTGGTTGGTAAAGAGTTAACTGGCACTCTACCTGATTTGTAGATTTGGTGGATGAATGTACAGTGGAACCCCTCTCATAAAGGACACACCTGAAATAAGGACACATCTTTAAAGGACACTTTGCTATGTCCCAAATATATATACACCTGAAATGACGGCACCTCTCTCTCTATACAGGACACTTCACCAGGCGACCAAGGTGTCCACAATAGAGGGGTTCCACTGTATACCAGATCACCGTGAAATTTCAGTACAATGTACGTACATGTAAGTAGATCTAGTCACCAGGATAGGTAAATTTTTTATTGAAAATAAGTACAAAATTATCACTATTTCTAAAATCCCATAAAGAAAAGGTATCAGCGGAACATTGTAGGGTTAAAAGCCTGCACAACAGCTCAAACTGCTACTTCTTCATCCTCCACTTGGTTTAGTTGCTGCAGCTCCTTGCCTATGAAAGAAAAAGGATTCAAAACCATATTTCACTCCGCTCTCCTCTGAGCATGCTACTTTCCTGGGGGCAGGAAAATTTAATTACGTGTTCTTGTGTCTGATTTGATTTCTACATGAGATTGGAAAATTTGGTGGGAATTCTATTCAGTGAAATAACTTCCAACCAGTCCTAAATAAAATTTGGTGATTGTGAAGCAAAAATTTCTGAATTACTACATAATCCATTCAGAAGTTTTGTGTCAAGCGCTCAAACATTACTGCCACAGACAAGACTACGTATATAGGCTCTGTTGTTGGGGGGGGGGGGGGGGGGTACTGCAGTAGAAGATAGAGAGTGGCAATTGAAGATTCCTACACAGTGGCAGTTACTGTAAACGAAGGACACTACTACAGCCAATCAACAACTTGCCCACTATTCCTCCCAGATTCACTGTACATGTACTGTTTCCGGAGCTAGCAGTGGATCCTCAAGGAGGGCTGGAAGTGCTGCCTTGTATGTAAGATTTCTCTCTCAAAAATGTTTCTTCATAGGTAGCTAGTTCGACACGTTCAACACCGTTGCTAATTGCCAACCACTAAATTTTCTGCTATAATATGGTATGTCTTACTGAATTGAAATTCATTATGCACTGCTATAATCATGGAACCGTCCAACGAGAGTGCAAAACAGGCAGAGCAGACACAGGACAGTTTGTTACAGAGGCCAGTGTTTACTACATGCCAAAATTGTTTGATTGCTGTCTCACAGTACAGTATCGGAAGAGAGGATTTAATTACACTATTGGCAGGAAGTCAACTCATTAACCCATGGGGTACACTCCGGATCACTATATTGGAGGTGGAGGCACTTCGTGTGTATATGCTTTGATCGCTTAAAATATCTGCAAAAAATGCAGGGAGCAGCCAGAGGGAGTGGACATGGAAAGAAGAATAATGTTCCATGCCTCCTTCTGTCATTGAGCATTGCTCAGTGGTACTGCTTTCCACTGACACCTTGTATAGGGCTGAGACTGATGTATGAATGTGTTAGTACCGTAGGACTGGTTTTAATTGCGTAGTAAAATCACATTTTGAACGCAAACTGTGTATTTAAAATAATTGAATAATTGCATTATTGCATTATTGCATGCGAGTATACATGTATGCCTATGCGTACTGTGTAATGTGTTCTAATTTTTATAAGCTTCGCAATTTAAAAAAGTCCTACGGTATGTTTGGTTTGACAGCTCCTAGTCTCCTTCTAGATGTGTTCTTGCTGTTAACAATAATAGGCTTTAGATATACATGTGATTTAGATATACATGTGATTTCCGTTGCTAGGTTATTTTGTACACATGTAAGTAATTTTATTATTGAGTTGGTTTGGGTTCGTCTGTGTGGTACTGTGAGATCTGCGGTCTGTAGTTACCACAGAGTTTGGTCAAACCATTACACCTGGATGTTTGGCAGTGGGCAAATTCACTGTCACTTACGTTTAAGATACTGTTGTAGCTCTGTATCGCCGCACTGAAGAGACTTGAGGTAGGGGGTATTGCCCTGTAGAGAGGAGCATAATCATTTGGTTATAAGTAGTTACAACAAACGTTAAGACCAGTGCAGTATAGAAGTAGCTAGTACTTCCCAAACAGCTTTTTTGGCAGCCCTAGAAAAAAGGAACTACATCTGTATCAATCGGCCTACTGTAGCCAGCCTTTATAAGTTCTGGAAGGCTTCTTGAAGCTTTAGTGTTGTGATTGAGCTTACTGTAAGCTTTATCGGGTACAACAAAGGGTATAGAATAGTTTCTAGTGTTGTAGTAGCTACAATCAAATATTCATATTTAATTTTGACAGTTAGTTATAGAAAAAAGGGATCGAGAGCCTTGTTCTGCAAATTACAATGCCATGCCATCTAACCATTTCGTAGTGACAATGACACTGAGGAGCTGGTAGGGAGGTCAAAAAAAAAACTAGTAAATTTGGTGTGTATCTAGTTAGGACCATATACTGCTTGCTTCAAATCCCACTTCTCTACATGGTTGAGTGTACCACACTCATGCAATATCACACTAAATAATCTCCATAGCCTGTGAAGTGTCAAGAGTCCAAATCTTAGTGCAAAGATTTTCTATGGGTCTGGGAACGAGGCTATAGGGTATTTACTACTCACCTGATAATCAGCCCTTGTTAATGAAGCTCCCCGCTCAACCAAAGTTTGGCATACGATTCCATAGCCATACCAAGCTGCCTTGTGTAGAGCAGTCTGCAACCTACATGTATTGTAGAATGAATCGCAACTGATATAAAACATGCTCCAAGCAGGGTCAAATGAAAGGAAAGTAGAAAAGGCAATATTTGGCAGTAGGTAATTAGAAAGTAAAACCACATTCCTTTAATACTACTGTGGCAGTGAGCTTTTGTATACCAAAAAGAATAGTTACCTATAGTGTGTACACTTGGTAATGCATTAGCCTTGTACTCACACCTCTAATAGGGGGGATGGCCTGGGTACAAGGCTAGACTCACACACTACATGATTGTGCATTCCTGCTGGAACGAGATGTTTATTCCTCTCTAGAAAGCAAATTGGCTGGGAAAGCCTCAGCTTATTGCAAGTGAAAGGGGTATTATTGTCACCCTAAATCATAGGTGTGCTCCTGCTGGACTCAGTGAATTGAATGACGTGTCAGTGTGTGACATTGCAACTAGCATTTGCTAGCTAATAGGTATGTGTGTATTAATTCGTGAAAGCTATTATCCACAGAGTAACACTACATTTGAAAACAGCATCTAGCAACATTAGTGATATGACTGTGAGGACATTCTATAGACAGGTAGCTACTTAACGAGAATGCTTGATGGACGAAGAGGGGTTTCACAGTTAGTTCATGCATAAGAAAAGAACGTTCTCTGGGCTTTAATCAGAACCGCCAACGTTTCGATTTTCCTCAAAGTGAAGTCACCCTGTGGAAGAGTTGAAGCACCAGCAGAATTCTTCCAATTAAAGTTGGTATCCAGAGAACTTTCCTTACTAATGTTTGATGAAACACCCCTGGGCTAAATACACGTTATTTACCAGGATGGGAGAGACTAAGATATTTATGCATCTCACTAGGGGTGCAGGATATCATTCATGACTATATAGGTCCAAATGCTATTACAGTGACTAGGGCTAGTCTGCATTCTGTCTATTTCCTTACTTTTCATCTTCCACAATATCAAGAGCTTCTTTGGGCACTGAAAATGAAAATAATGAAATGGATAATTAAAAAAGTATATGGCAATAAGAATTAAGTAAGAATCAATTAAGGTATATCTTATGACTGTATATATATTCGCATTCACTTCCCCCCCCCCCACTTTGTGAATAGTTTCCATCATATCATGTTGAGGTGAATTTCAGGTTTACCACATCTGTTTTTATTAACCAGTTATCTTCCAATGAACATTGACTAGCTCATTTGTTACGCAAATAAGTTATTTGTACATGTACACTTCATGAATATGGTCAAAACTCTCGCAGCCATGAAGGGGTAGCCACAGACAAACGTTGTGCACATTAATATTACCTCAATAAACAGCTGAATATGCTCAAAATATACTTGCCTAATCGGTGCAGCCCTAGATGCACTATTAGTCCAGTGAATGTGACGACAGACAAATATCTGGTGATTTAGCTATCTATAGTCATACTACCTAGCTACCTGCCCTTTTGGTAGTGTCAATAGACTCACTAATGGCAGATGTGGAGCCAATAGTGACTATATAAATACGCAAGCATGAAATGTTTCAGTGATAGCATTGACTCACAGTTCTCCACTAGGTACTGCACTATCTCTTTCCTGTCCAGCCTGGCAGCATGGTGCAGAGGGGTCCACCCCATCCCATCAGTGGCAGTCAGCTGGGCTCCCTGCTGATGACACTCCTTCACCTGATTGAACACAATGCAGAGAATTCCATGTGGCTCATAGCAAGGCAGCCTTTTCTGCCTTCAGTAAGGAGTATGAATACACAGTGTTTGGTGTTAAGTGTTCACTTTGTGTACATGTACAGGTGGATCAAAGATGCTTCCAAGGATGCAGTGTCCAGGTATTTCCACACAAGTGGTGCATGCACAATAAATCTTGCTTTGAAGCAAAGCTATAAAGCCTAAGCTTTGGCTGATCTCAGAGAAGCATAAACCAACTGTAGGAAAGCTACGGATTGGGACATGTCTCATACCCAGGCCTTCCATATCCTCTCTGTTAGAGGTATGGAGGCCTGGGTATGAGGCTATCAAGAAGCACAGATTAGTGAACTAGCATCAAGAACAGGCTTCCAAAATATACCAGGTACAAGCTGTGGAAACACCTTTACTATACATGTACATGTAACTGTTACAAGCATATCCACACAAGACATGCACTGTAGGTAGTAAAGGGCTCGTGATAGTACAAAAGTACACCCATATTTTTACTCCACAAACAACACTATTTCTCTGAATGAATGGTTGATAGTTACCTTCTCAAGGCTTCCTCTCTTTACAGCATCCAGAAGGGTTTTCTGTATGGTAGGGCGCTGCTCTCTACTAACTCGCATACAACTGTAGTAGAGACAGGGATATATATCATGATAAAAACCAGTACTCCTAAATGACATGGCTATTGGATAAGTACTGGTTTACTAACTGAACCCCTACTCTTACACAGTTTGCACATAATATTGCACTAAGCCAGTGTGTAAGCATATACATGTACAAGTACTTGCGCTCGCTTCGCTCGCGCAAGTACTTGTGTGTTCAACTCGCTCACTCTGTACCGATAGAAATGAAAAGTGTGACTCTGTGATTTGCATGGAACAGTATAGCATCTTCTGCCAATGAAGCAGTGCTTTTGACTAAGCCACATGTCAGTGTTGAAAATTGACTTGTCAGAGTGGGGGGTAAGTATATAGTACGTGTGCACACTATATTTCTTATAGAAGCCAAAGCATGTATTATGTAATGTCCATGTAGTAGTTTCTACCTGAGCCATGTGGAGGCAGCAACTCAAAGGAGAGACTGCAAATAATTACAAAACTATACCCACATCAGCACATGTAGCACGTAGGCGAATGGAACTGACTCCATTTAATGCACATCACCATAGTTTGTCTAGCGTAGCAGTTACAGCTGTGCATGGTTTGCACTTACAGGACTATACAGCTACTAACCTTCGCAATAGAGCGCGCTCGAAGTGCTGATTTGAGGCCATCATGATAATACCGTCGGCTGTTAGAGCATCCTAACGCATGCACGCAGCGGTCGAAGTCGTCCCAACGCATGCAGCAGTCAAAGTACTAATTAGCTATGTACACATATGATGACGTCACGGTCTTCTCGCGTATTCTCGCGCAATCGAGGTTTATTAGTGGACATCACATCCGTTACACACACACACACACACACACACAGATGGACAGAACTAACGTTAAAGTATTGATACCACTATTACTGACACACACTAAAAGTACTTTATGTACTTTGCTGCTGTTACCGTGGGTTCTTCCCATAAAAACTTTAACTTCTGGTGTGTGTGCATAGGCGATTCTTGGACTACATGTACTAACAGTAATTAGTGCTACTCACGTGACCTTTGACAAATCAGAAGTCTCAGAATCGATTACAAAGTTGTTAATGCACACTTAACCGTGCATTAACAACTTAGTCCACACTTTTTCTAAATAACGCCCAGCAGAACTGTGGCTGTCTCACGTCAGTGAGTGAACTAAATACTTTAGATAACAGTTGGCAGTGCATTATGGGACTAGTTAGTGCGCTCGGACAATTAAGTAACAATCTCGGGCGGATAATGCACTCGCCTTCGGCTCGTGCATTATCCGCCCTCGACCGTTACTTAATTGTCCGAGCGCATTAACTAAATCCAGTAATGTACTGCCAACTGTTATCTAAATATTACCTCACTGAGAAGCTGGGTTATTAGCCAATGAAAGACTGGTTCACGACCACCAGCAGTCAACACACACACATACACACACACACACACACACAAACGCACGCACACACACACACACACACACACACACACACACACACACACACACACACACACACACACACACACACACACACACACACACACACACACACACACACACACACACACACACACACACACACACACACACACACACACACACACACACACACACACACACACACACACACACACACACTATTTGAGTAAATTGTCATACCAGCATAAACTTGTACCTAAGACTGTTTATAGTACACATATGTGATGCTGACTAACAAAGACACAGACAGACATGGGAATCTGCTATGCAACTGCAGAGCCTAGCAACACCAAGCGACAGTTGATACTCACTATTCATCCTCTGCCTCATCTTCCTCCTGAAAAATAGTGAGAGGACTCTTCGGAGAAATGCATGCTCTATCGTCCACAGTAATGGTCACAGCTTCATGGGACGGTGGCTTGGCATACAGCAAAAGGCTGCACATGAGTGGTACATGTATATGTAAGGTTAATACACTATCATAATACACTATCATAATATACTGCTACATGTACATGTATTTGTGAAGTTAAAAGCAACATACATGTAGTTGCTACAGAATGGTCACACAATGAAGATTCGATGGCTTAAATGTGGATATCTTCATTGTGTGACCATTCTGTAGCAACTATCGTGTAGTGTAGTAAATTACATATTACATATAAAGATGGAGATAAATGTGCGAGAAGCTGATAGAAAAAAACTACAAATGTAAACACTACTACATGTATATTCAGCCTTGTTTGTAGCTGCATCTGCACTTGCCCTATTGGCAAGGCTTGGTGGGCAAATACTAAACTGCACTTTATAATTTTACTGTTGTTCATATCTCTAAGAACAAGCAGTGGTACCCATGGGCAAGTGCAGAGAGACTTCTTGATACTGAACTATTATACATGTAAGTAGCAAAGCAACTGGAAATCAATATCCCTGCAGCCATTTATTCATGCCTGGATATCTTGGCCAAACCTGTGCACATTTGCACGGTCACTTTGGCTATTTGTACAGAAAATGGCCAGTGGTCGCATTAGTGTTTGTCTGCTTGCACTTTTCTTTGACTTGTGAGCATGACTACAACCATATGTGCAAAGCATGCAGTACAGTACCTTGGCTCTTTCACAGTAGCAAAGTCAGCAGAAACTCCAGGACCGGTTGCCAGCTCTGTGGGAACAATTCAAATAGTTTTACACACAGTACTGTAGACTCGGGGGCTAATAAGGACATGGCACAGTGCCAGAATAACTTGTGAAGTAAAAGGCAGAAGGAAGTGCTCTTGAATTGATTCACATACGTATTGACTATTGGGGAATCTGTAGTGAATAGTTACTACACTATGTAGGAGCTCAAACTATGCTATTCGGACACGACTGCGAAACAGTTACAAGATATACAATGTCATGTACATGTACATGTATATACACACTATGGGATTCTCCTACATGTACATGTACATGCACAAGTAACGTACGGTATGAAACATTCCTTCCCAGACATCTCCTCCTTTCATCTGCACTTTCCAGAGCAGAGAGTGGATGTCTGAGGGTAAATACCAGGATATTGCAGTGAATTTTGAGACACAACACTTGTAAATGTTGGACTAACATAATACACTGTATGATACATGTAGGTGCAATCACCAGGGTTTAGAATCTTCTTTTCACTGGATTTTTTGGGGTATTTTGCTTGATCTCAGGTAAGCTATGTGTCATGCTCACCATAAAGATAATGAAGACTAAGATTTCAATATGCTACTGTGTGTAAGTGATCTCTTGAAATTTTAAACACACCATGACTTCACAGTTACTACAAAAAGTTTTTTGTAAGCTGTGTTGAACCTACAAAACCCTAGTCAAGCTGCTAGACCGTCCCTCCCCAAAAAAGGAAAGCACTTTCTATTTTTCTGGGGGAGAGGGAGGATCTAGCAACTACACTAACAAAACCCTTGTTGATTCACTCACACAGTGTCCTCAGATGGAGACAGAAGGCTTCCAGTTTTAGGCTGTGGTGTGCCTGTAGGACTGCTCCCCAGCTCCACCACCAGCAGCCCATCTGAGAGCATGTCCTCCATACGGATGTTGTCCTCCTGGTCAGGAAGCACCTGGAACATCCTGTCCACACGACCACTGGTCGCCACTGCAGCGAGAGGATTGAAAGAGAGAATACGTGACAGTAACGTACAGAATTGAATTTCTCAATACTTCCATTCATGCTACTATTCAACTAACTTTCCAAAGTGCATGTTACTATTCAAGTATACAAAGAATAAGTTGACAGAGGAACAGTTGCTGCTAATGCAATAATTGTTGATAGTCCTGGCAACAGTATATCACACAGAAATTCATGCACCGTAAACTCTGGAGCACAAGTACCGATACTTCTATTCGGAGATTGTGCATTTTTGTGGTACGGATGGCGTAGGGTACTTATAATTATGGGGCACTTTGCAACGAGTAAAAGTACAACGGTAGGCACAATAATCTTCAGTTTTGGTTTTGACAGTCACTTTCGTGTTTCCTCGACTTCAACGTACTCTGATTATTGTAGCACTGTTCTTACATGTGAGTGGTATTTCTGTGTACCGTGAAGTGCACACTGGTATTTCTGTGTACCGTGAAGTGCATACTTATATGGCAGTTCTATGACCCCACCAACAGCCCATACATGTATGCCCTCTGATGCAGAACTACATGTAGGTGGACCCATCATCATCACTATGCATGCTTAACTATACACACATGCACTATTTACTTGTCTGATGGGTACTTATTATGTAATCATTGTACTTTTGGTACTACTATTCAGGAAGTGAATAGCAACTGGTTTAATCGGTACTTATACTCATAGAGTACTTGTAATTGGTAGGTACATGTACATGTACTTACACGGTTGCTATTCAAAAAAAAGTCTTGTGTGATATACATGTACCTGTATGTATAAGTACATGTACATGTAGTTGAGCGAGCTAGTAGAAACAGTTGAAAGCATGTGTGTACATCACACACGTGTACATGTATTCTTTTAGTGGCCAAAGTACTTTGTGTTGTATACTCTCCATGTGATTAATTTGTAAGGAACGCTGAGCATCTGCCACTGGCAGTAAAGCACTGCTAACGGATTCCTGTCTGAGCCATGTGGAGGCACTAACTCAGAGGAGAGACTACAAACAACTGCAAGACAGCAGCCTAGCTCTTTGTAGCCATAGCCTAGTAGGCAGACGGCACTAACCCCAGTTAAGGACTATAGTGGTTAGTCTAAATAAAATTACCATATATATGCTCTAGCATAGCAGCTATACATGTAGCTCGATCAACCATGTGGCTACAACAAACTACAATAAGAGGTGCAGAGGGCATAAGATAATCACACGCTAAATTTTGAATCTCTGATTTGAAATTGGTTTCTTCATACACCAAGGTGAACGTACCATCCAAGAACCTCCAGTTCGGGGTGAGCTTTCTTCTTCCATACTCAGACACCTCAGTGTATTGCTCGATCTGTGGGCGCATAGTCCTCATGGTGTCCTGTGCAGTGGCTACAACCAGTCCCAGGGGCTGTGCTGGAGTGGGTCAACGGGGCACCATACTAGCATGAATTGCTGCAAGGCTCAGGTTATAGCCCATGGTTGACAAAGAGGGCAGTCATGTGTGCCTTGATGATAGATACAAGGCATGGGGGCGAGCAAGAAAACACAATGAGTTTGAAAAAGGTAAAAAAAAATTAAATGCCTGGGAGAAAAAAAAAGAACAGAACCCATAAGAAGCAAAAATAGCCAAGAAGATAACAGAAACAAAAGTTTAAACAAGGGACTAGAACCATGTTGGTGACCTCTCCCCCGTACAAGGCATTCACCACTAGACCACTGGAGGTGCTGGTTCAGAAATGTACCAGCCTCAAAACTGTTCTTTTGTTTGACCATATCTCCTTATAGCAATGAAAGTGAAAAAGCATTTACCATAGTTCAGTCAGAACTATAGTTTTGTCCCTTTGTACATGCCTCCATATTCTTGAAACCTTTACAGATGGCTGTGTTTTACCACTATAGTAGTGAACCTCTGGCCTATTCACACACCAGGCATTAGAGCAAGAGCACTCACCAACTCGTCGGATATCATCCAGATCAGAGTGCATTTTGTTGTACTGTTCACAGGTCACTTTTGACACTGAGAGCTTGATCTGGTCGTTGGGACGAACACTGGTGCGGCAAGAAAGAAACTTTTTAAATAAGCCCACCACCCTTCACATGTACATGTACAGCAAAACACTACAGTATAGGGCCACTACTGTTTACAAACATGTCAAACTTCCCCATCCAGCACCCCCCAAAATATATATATACATGTATTAGCAAACCATTTTCAGAAGAGTGAAGCTGACAAATGCACACTCCTGACACAACAGGCTACAACATGTACGTGTGTTCCTCACTTCCTGAGCTCCTAGAGATGCCACAACAGTGAGCACGTATAGGATGGACTACACCAAGAGTGGGTTATGAGCCTCTGTAACCTATGAGTGGGTGTGGTCTATACCACATTGCACATGCGTACAATCTTTTTTTGTTATGTAGCAATGTAGTGTGACTGATAAATATGTGGGTTATGGAACTGTGTAATCAATATTTTAGCCAATAATTTTTATTGTGGATGATGGAATGTGGTATAATCATAATCACAATAATAAAATTCCTAAGAGACAACCATGGCAGTCTATACACTGTATAGCAGGAAATTTTTGCTGTGGGTAAAATTTCACCTATTTCACCAGGCTGCTCAAATTGAACTGGTGATTTTTTCCCCCATTGATGACAGCTGTTTCTGTCGAGTGCAACATGACACATGCAAGTTCTGCCATGTAGCAGTGAGCTCACTGACCTTGCAAGGCGTAGTCTCACGGAGCCAGCCTGTTCGCAATGGCCCACGAGGCTATAGTTTCACTGACTCGCAAGACTAATGCAGGACCACTGACCTCGTAACATTGCTACCGGTGATTCACAAAAGGTGACAATGGCGGCAATCCTGGAAGCTACTTAATCTCTATGAACTTGGCAGGTTCTCTCTCGCGACTCGGGCTTAACTGCGTATTAAATGAAATCACAATTTTGGAGGCGTGTGTGAAATTAAAGCTGGTAAATTATAAAATTTCCCATTATACAGTATCAGTTGTCTACATATACAATGTCTAATATTCGGTACATTTCCTGAAAAAATAGTTATTCTCAGTGGCAAAATTTAAGAATAATTAGTCATACGGTAATCTACATTTTAGTGACATCAAGGTGAAATTGTGAACCAGCAGCAACACATACTTGGAGACTGTGCTCAGACTACCAATGATCCACGTACCCGTGCAAGAATGCTTCTGAGTGTCTTCGTGCAACCTTCTTGATCATCATAGCCTGGTTCTTTATCCCCACTTCCATAATTGAGGGGCGGAGCTTGCACGCCTCTGTTAAATTACATCGAACAAGAGAATAATTATCATGTGTCTGGTAACGTTACGAAAACTACTGGGGTCTATGCAGGACATCCATGGAATGGATTTATAGTGATTTAATTGGTCGGCTTGGGCAAGGTTATATTCCACCACAAATAAGTGAAATCTGATTGAGAGTTTTCTTTTAGGCACAAGAGTAAGGTACCATGCTACAAGACTTTCACTTTTTTTAGAGAGGGGAGACAGCAGTGCTGTTTAGTATGGCTTCACATAATTAGCTTTACTGCAGTAAAAAGGGTAATTCTAACCCTAACCCTAACCTAACCCTAGCCTTAAATTACTAGGAACTCACAAAAATGTGCAGGGCAATTCAAAAAACTTACAAAATGCACCCAACATCAGGACATGTACATGTACATTACACAGTTAGTCATCTACATTAGAACATTAACAACAATGCTATATGACCCACCTCCATCTATCTGCACTGGCAGAGATCTCTCCGTGATGAGTTTGACGTGCATACATTGTGCTATCCTTTCACCATGTGCTATGCCAACCTGGAGCTTGGGCTGTGGAACACAACAGTGCCTTATATGAGATGTGGCAGTCTTGCTATTAATGGAATACTACATTGTATTCCATTGCATACATGTATTGTAAAAGAGCGACATCTCTGAGCTCATGTTAAGGACTGGGCTAATAGAGGATATGTAATTGCATTGATAGATGCTGCATTTACACCACACGTTTGAGCCCCGCCCTCAGCAGGAGTTCAGAGATGCAGCATTTTGAAAGCATTTGATAAAATTGAAATACGCCGACAGAATAATATGTTTTAACATGTCGGAATGCTACAATGTGCATGTATCTGTTAACTTCTCTTATTATGCACTATATAGATGTTTTCAAGGGACATGTATATACATGTACTGCAGTAGACTTGTACCTGGCTATGTCAGACATATACACTTACAAAGGTGGACGCCCAGAACCCCACCACTTCAATCCTGCCGTCACTGATAGATTGCGCAGTGAATTTCTAAATGAAAGAGCAATCACTGGTTATTAAGTTATTTCCCAATCACTACCATAAGAAGATCTCAGCTTAAGTGATACTATGCTATTCAAGTTTGTGTAGTTCTGCTGTGAGCATGCACCGAATACATGTATACTCAAGGTTTGGGGCCTGGTCAGCATGTATGTAGTGCAGCTGTGTTGATGGGCCATTTCAGAAACTATCACATGTGACTCCATGATGTCATTTGGAGGACAGTTGAAAGGCAAAAAACATCAAGTTTTCACAGAGGTTGAAGGCTCATCAGGACCTTGTAAAGGTGAGAAGGTATAAAAATGCTGAGAAGTATACGCTAACTGGAAAAAATAAAATTCACCCACATATGCATGCCTGAAATTATGCTTTTAGTGGCTTAATTGTTGCAAGCTATATACAGCCTTAGTGTGGCCCCTGTGTTGAGCCCTTAGTCTTTGTGAAAACATTTCTACCTGCACTGTCCTCCAAATATGTCATGAGGATCACATGTGATATACTGTTTCTGAAATGGAGCATTCTCACTCAGAATCAGTTGCTTTCCAACCTCAAACACGGCCTCAGAAACTAGGTTCCTCCAGCTGCTACCATTGTAAACACTTAATATTATGTCGTACAGTAATGTAATAAAAGCCACAAGTTTGTGTACCGTAGAGTACGTATCAAGCACCTATGGGCAGGGAACCTTAAAATGCAGCTAAAGAGGGGGACGAGCTAAATGCATACTCGATTGCAAACAGCATGTAGTATCCGCCCACCACCCTGAAAGACAGGAGTTTTTGCCAAATCATACTTTCTACTATAATAGCATAAGTGAACAGAATCAACTTAATCCTTAGTGTGCTTTAATTGAAAAATCCATGGGAAGTCAGTTAGCCCCTCAGCTACCTTTTACATACTTCTATAATAGTCATTCTAATAAACTTGCTTCCATACTTGACTAAACAAGGCCATGCATACCTGCCTTGCATTACATCATGCATTTGCAACGCATTCGAGTGGGCGGATACTACATGCACAAATGTACCTCTTGCAAGAAGTCGATGCTAAAGAGGGGGTGGCCACCAAATGCGTGGAGGGTGCTTGATATGTACTATACAGTACCTGTTTGTGCACACACACTGCTAATTTAACTGCATCAAGCTTCTTGTGAGCAGTACACCGCACTAGGGAGTATCACTGACCGGGTCTCTGGAGGAGGGCGTGCCCCAGGGGTTGGTGCCTGCGCCATAGGAGGTGATGTTCAGGAAGCAGACAGACTCCAAGCGAAGCTGTCGAATCTTTTGGGTTAGATCCTCGCCATCACCCTAACAGAGATGATAGCAATTATACACTAACAGTTCCCCCCACAAAGGGTTTCCTACACATGTTAGCTGAGGTGCATGTACATGTACATGTACAGTACATGTAGAAGAAACCCTTTGTTTGGTATGCAAATAAATTGTCTAAGGGTCCAAATGCGCAGTGTAACTCCAGCAACAATCAATGTAACTACATGTATGCATCGCATATCAGCCTTACCCTTTATTAAGTTAAAGGAAGTGCAGATCAAGATTAAAATCTGCACTGGAATATTCATTACACAGTATTGACACATATCGTATTTCCGCGATCAGACGCCACAGCTACTAATTATTCATTCACGTGATTTTCTGCGGCCACTATTGGAAGGCAGCCACTAATTGAGGGTGGCACTTATTAGATTGAGTAGTTTGCTAGCTACACAGCGATGCACAATGCAGTTCCAATCTGTTTGATAAATTGCTGTTCGTGGCTCAACACTATCGAAAAGACATCACATTACAATACCATTCTTTTTTGGCAGAGATATTAATATAGATTTACGAGCAGCCTCCATCGTACATGTATTTCGTTTAGCACTTCTGGAGGTGCGGCATAATTGCCGGGTGGCCAATGATTGAGGGTGCAAGGCGTCTATTCAAGGAATACGGTATGTGTAGAGATTTTATGTCCTGGCATCCTAGATGTTTCTGGTCATTAACATAAAATATATGCCCTGTGTATTTTGTAATAAAACCATTTATGGTTTCCAAGTTGGAAACTGTGTTAACACCAAAACTTCAATTCACAAAGTTGGGAACCCTGTAAGCAACCTACTAATGATGAAAAAAACGCTTACATAGAGCTTGATATGGTCCGTGAGGTTCGCATATCTTCTCAACACCAGATCCTTGCCACCCATCTGCAGGAATAAGGATGGACGTACACAAATGTAATAACAGCAACAAATAACTACACATGTAGTTACATACAGCAATGTGTGTATTGAAATTTACCAACCACTTTGCAGATGCACTACAATTAGCAAAGACTCTAGAGATCACATCAATGACAACTAGATGTCATAGCTTGAGGCTAACATTCACTAGGTAGTTATGCATCCCTACATACTCTGTAGCATCATGCAATCAAACTATGCTATGCCATACATCACCATCACCTATGAAAGGCTACATACTTCTCCACCTGGAAGATATCATTTCTAGCCATTCACTACTGTCCATCCCCCCCCCCCCCCAGTACAATGTAGTGTACATGGTGAAGAGGCCTAATGAGAGAGTAATTACAGTTGGAATTGGCTGGGTCCTACTGGCAAGTGCTACTAGCGGGTTTAGTGGCTATAAAGCTTACCTACTGCTCCTCTGCCAAGGGGCTCTAGTAGCTCAGTGGTAAGAGCATCTAACTAGTATTCAGAAGGTCCTGGGTTCAATCCCCAGCTGGGTCCCGCTTTTTTTTGGGATTTTTTTACTCTCGCAGAAAGCTTACCATCTCGTAGATTTTGCAATGCACAACCCTGGTACTTGCAGGAAAATGCAACACAAAAGAAATGTTACTGGTGTTCACTATTATGGCATAATTACCTTTACATAGAAGTACTTGTTCCTGTACCTGTTGTTGAACGTTTCAGGGTTGGCCTCTGTAGGGGGTACAGTACATGTACATGGTGGGGAAGTATGTGTGATGTTGTAAAAGAAACCACTATACATACATGTATATACATGTACAGCATACCACTGACATGTCCACAGAAATTTAATTAGTAGATACATGTACATGCATGGAAGTGTGTTTTAATACACATAATGCTGTGTTCTTCACTCATTCAGTTAGCCATTACATGTGGACTTGTGATTGCATGGGAAAGTCCCTGCAAACGGTAACTGTTTAATAGCTGTAGAGACAACTAGCACTGTAATAAGAACATAAAAATGGTCTCGGTTCTACACGTCCACAAGCTTGGTACAGAGTGCAGTCAGAAGTACACACATGAATGCACATGTACATACACGTACATGTACGTGATTACCTAAGCCTATCACTAACTCTTACCAGCAAAACTTGCATGCATGCATATTACAGGAGCTCATGCTAATGATTGATGAATGATCAGCTGGCTAGCACAGCTGGGCCCCGATTTTCGAGGTTTCTCCATCTACATGTAGATGAGCTTGACATGTACATGTACACAACTGCAGTTGCATCAGGTTGGTCCTACTGGCAAGTGCTACTAGCAGCTGTATATAGCTTGCCTATTGCTCCTCTGTTCAGTGGGTAAGACCATTTGACTTAGCCTCGTACCAAGGCCTTCCCCGCATCCGACTAGCAATCAGAAGGTCCTGGGCTGCAATTTTCTCAGGGTTTCTTTACTCTGATTTTGCTTCCATCTTTGATAACGTACAGTATATTGTGAAGTACACCATGCATGTACCTCTTCCCAGGTGGAACTCCAGGGCAACATGGGCATCAGCTCCAATACTGAAGTAGTTATTAATCACATGCAGTGGGACATCGTCCACTCCTTCCGACTCGTCAGCCTGCGAGCAAGAAGGAATTAGGAAGTCAAGCCAGGAAAGATAGTACAAGACATGCCCCTTATGGGACGGCTGGGGCATGCACCCCAGACAGGTGTTCTTAGATCGAATTTGTTAAGCTTTATAGTTGCTAGCTGACCACTTATCACTTGTGTTTGTAAATTGGAGCAAATATCAGAAGGATTTAAGCCATTTTCACAGGCCGAAATAGGGGGGATTTCCCCTCCCTACACAACTAGTTACTTGGTGCAACAGACTACATAATGGTATAGATCACAACATACATTGGGATTGGACCAAACGCTAAGGTGCCAGCGATCCATTTTAACCACCGGTCCATCTTCTACATGCATGAGGATTTTGTCCAGGGGTTCGTCACTGTAGCCCTGCGGGACAAGAACAGAGAGTAGGAAGAGCATCAAAAGCCAAGCACATGATCATCACATGCAAGCATTTACTCATTCGCTCATGGTGCCAGAAAGCTAAGCTAAGAAAGCTGTCCCTTACTATAAGCGGAAAAATAGTGTAGGGGGCACAGTTTTTCCCTTACAACTGTGGGACACATTATCCCTTGAACAAGCTTTTCCGTTATAATAAGGGGTTAGTCAATGAAGAGTGTAATTCTATCTTATACTGAACAGAATCACGACAGTTTGTGCACATTTGTACTTATAATGACATTGCTCTCTCCACCCATTTTCCTGACCAGGACTACATGTACAACTGGCCTTACCCCTCCCCATCCCAGCACTCTGGAGAGGTCGTTCCCAGTGCCCAGGGGCAGCACTGCCACGGGCGGGAGAGGCCGGATGTCCAGCTTGTCCAGGATGGAGAGCACCCAGCCTGCCGTGCCGTCTCCTCCGCAGGCCAGGATGCGCAGGTTGCTCACATTTCTGAACAGCTTCAGCCTGGGGTTATGACAACAATAAGATTCAGCCTGGGGTTATGACAACAATAAGTTTCAGCATGGGGTTATGATAACAATAGGTTTCAGCCTGGGGTTATGACAACAATAGGTTTCAGCATGGGGTTATGACAACAATAGGTTTCAGCCTGGGGTTATGACAACAATAGGTTTCAGCATGGGGATATGACAACAATAGGTTTCAGCCTGGGGTTATGACAACACTAGGTTTGGAACAATACAACATGTATAGGGCAAGTGCATTCCATTACTGTAGGCCGGATATTAACTGTAAGAATTTGAAATTTCAGTGTATTGCGAGCTCACACACATTGGAATGCAATACACATTCACAATACGCTTATGCTTATTAATTACACAATTTACCTTCAAAATTTGGAAACACAATGTTTTAAACCCTGCCTACGGTATTTCGCAATCTGTATGACTATTATAACTCTATTTAATGCAATGTGATGAGGTACATGTACATGTGATGGCAAAAACGTACAAAATTGATATCGCATAGTCTCGTGCCAGGTCTCCATGCCCTCAAGGTGAGAGAGGGGATGGTGATCTCCACTAATTTTCTTGCCCCAATCAAAATTTTTGCTTTTGAATTTCCAAACTGCATGTAGCCCCCTTCTGCAATGCTGCTATAATTTCACTTGAAGTTTAAAAAGTGCTGCATGTATACATCACCAATGATTAACCTCAGAGTTTGTGACTAGAGAATTCATTGATACTAGACACTGGAGCATGGAGGTATGTATATACTAAACATAGCATCAAAATCAAAACAGGAACTTTATACCTTTGGATTGTTTTTAATTGTGACAATTGAAGACGATAACATTACAATGCAGTCAAGCATTATGCATTACACGTCCAAGTATGGAAACAACTTTAATACAATGTGTAGCTACCGATTAATGCAGATAACTGCTGAAAAGCTACATCACCATCAGTGTTCCAATTCAAGTACACTAAAAAACGAATTTTACAGCTTGAGTCTGCTCACTGCCTTTCAGACATGTAGTTTAGTTTACCTGGATGGCACATGTATATTATTATACGATTTGGCAAAGATTCCTGCCCTTCAGAGTGATGGGCAAATACTACTGTACATACATTTGTGGACGAATACGCCTTTAGTACCCACCCCCTCTTCTGCTGTACCCTAAGGTCACCGCCCATGGGCACTTGATACGTACTTAACAATATATATAGGCCATTATATCTTTGAATTCCTTACCCAAACATGGGGCCTCCCTGCGACAGATCAAACACCTGGCGAGGGTTGAGGAGCCACAGGAATATCTGCATCAGCTTGGCGCCCTGGTTCCCGCCGCTCTTGGGATTGATGAACACCAGCAGGGGCTTGTGGTGGCGGTGGGCCACAGGCTTCACCTGGTGTGGGGGAGGAGGAACCAGACGAGACACAACACAGGAATTAGCAAGGCTGCTAACTGATAATGAGCTAGTGTATACATGTACATGTAGCAGAGATGCACTAGTCTTGCTTTAGGTATTTGTAAAGGAGAAGCTCCACTGGATATACATGTATACACTCCTAGGAAATGCCATTGATACCACTTCCCCTCACTGATGGCACCCTTACAGGTGTGTCTACACATAGTCCCAAACAGCATCCCCACTCTACAAACTTCACTGGATAACGCAGACAGGTTGTCTAGTGGGTAATGCAGTTACAGGACATTGTCTGCCACTGCTGACTAGATTTGACATTACATCACTACATGGACACTTTCACCAATATCGATAGTGCCAGTCCCTAGCAAGCCTTGAGGAGACTTCTCACTGACATGCAGCAAGCCAGAGCCCCCAAAACATGGCCATATTGTGCTGACAAGATCAAGTGTGTGTTGCCACACTTACTGGAGATTCACCTAGAAGACCCTAGCTGATACAGCAGTTTCTATAAACCTTGCAAAAGGAAACCAGAAACGTAAAACCACAGCTAGCGTAATTGGTTTGGTTCAAGAAGTGACCATCTCCTTTTAGAAGAGGACTCACTCACCCACCAGTAGTGCAGTGGGCTTTACTCTAAAAACTTGCAAAGGCGGTAAAGACTGCGGTACCTGCATATTACAGACATGCAAGGGTGGTCCCAATGGTGTTTGCATCAGAGGGGTTCCACTGTATAGAAATCATTTATTATCTACTCACTGTAAAGTACTTGGACGCCCTGTCATCCGCAGGCTTGCGTCTCTTGGTTCTCCGGCTCTTCCTACGGGATGAGGATTTGGGGGACTCTTCACTGCCTTGCGAGTTCATCTGTGTGAGGGATAGGACAAGCTACAGTCTAATGGAATTCCAGCAACCCATACATGTACACCCAAGGCTGTAGTTCTATCTATGGTTCTAGAGAAAACAAAAGACCACACGTCTAGTCGACACCTACATATGCATGTACTATACATGCACTTGTGGGGCAGTTCTGTGAAAAAAAATAGTTTCATTAGGTATACGTGTATGTGTTTTGACCACGTCTGTTGTGTACACGTACAGTATCTCGATCATGTCACTGCATTCTAAAAACTGTATCTGCATTTCGGGACTTCTGTTAAGGGTGAGGCTTATACGAAATGCATAGTTGTGTAAATAAATGTAGCTGCTACATTTACAATGTAAGGTTGAGCCCTGCCCTTAATGGAAATACAGAGATACAGTGGTTTGAACACAGTAACGTGATCGAAATATGCGACAGAATAACAAACATCAAATTTCTACACATGACTGCCACATGTACATGTACATGTACATGTATATGTAGGCTGCAAGGCAATTTGCATTATGACAAGATAAGCAAAACCTGATTTTCCAGCATTTTAAAACAACAAACTCTGCTGCTTTATACAACAACATGGAAGGGCATACAAGCTTCAAGCACACAAGTAGGGAAATGTATTCCAATGTCACATGCAAATGACAGTACAGAGTTGTGTGACTAAGATACAGAGTTACATGTACATGTAGAAACTGCTGTAAGTTGTCTAGGAGAGGAGTGTCATTCCAGCATATACAACAGTAAGCATGGCATGCCAGAATTAGATAGCAGGCCGTGCCATGCCTTACCATCAGAAGCTACTCAGGTTTAATCCACTATCACACTACCGTATAGCGCTTAAATTTCGCGGGTCTAAAAATTCGCGAATAGCCGTTTTTGAACGTTTCGTTGAAATAATTTCGCGAATTCGCTGTTAAAATCGCCACACCCACGTACTAATGAATAATGGGCGGAGCGTACGAGTGACTAAATGTGCGCAGATTTACAGGAAGCTTAGTAGTAAATTGTGGCTAGCACTCCATGCTCTGCTGCTCGCCTTCCAATTTCGGCCTTCTTCACGCTCATTTTCAGGTATGCTCCCCTGACCTTCGCGCCGGCAGATAGCTGAAGTACAGCGCTTCGCTGTTTGCCGCAAATATTACGGACGAGGGCACGTGTTTGGAGAGCGCTCCTAGGCCTTGTGGATCTGGCAACTTGGACCACGGATACTGTCCATCCACGCTCTTGAAGTACTGAAACGATAAACAGTATAAGTCTATGCACAGATTCTATGCGGAAGTGTAAAAATTTTCGTTGAAATGATTTTGCGAATCGTTCCAAATTCGCAAAATTCGTAAAATTAAAGACCCGCGAAATTTAAGCGCTATACGGTAGTCTCGTGCCCAGCCCCACATTAGAAAGATGGGTCTGGCTTTTCGTATATTCAAAGTTGGGTTAGCGTTACATCATGACAACACGTACCAAACAGATGTCACAGCTACAGTGTCCACATGCCCACTACTATGGATGCTGCAACCCTTTGGTGATGTAATACTATAATCAACCAATCGCACCGCCAGTCCAGATCTGGGACCGCTGACATAATGTTTAATCACCTTTCTAACGTGGGGCTAGGCACAAGACTACTATCACACTGACATCAAACACTACATCTACATGTACGTACGTGTAGTTTACTGGGACTGGCTTGCACACATGACCTTGTCTGATCCCCCTCCCCTTGGGACCGTACAATGCCACTACCGAGACAGAGTTCCAACTAGTACATCACGTGTTTTCAGAGCCCACCCAGCTAGCAGCCCTCACCCTCTCAACTGGTGGCACCCTGATGATCCAGGAGGGAGGGATGATGAGGTTCCTGAGTGGGCCCATGTGGCAGGGCTCGCGTCTCAGCTGGGTGCTGCCATAGCAGGCAGGGTGGTAGCTGTCCCCACACCACGAGCAGCTGATGGCAATGACTTCCTGAGGGAGGCCAAAACACAGCACCGAATAACATAGCCTCGTTCCCAGGCCACGCATTAGGGTGCATGGCCTGGGAATGAGGCTATGAATAACACTATTGTAATGAACACTAAGCATGCAGTACTGAGAGAGGAGGATAGCAGTAGAAACACACTGTATGTACACGTTTGATTCAGAACTTTGGCACGGAGGAGGGGAAATCTGGTTGATACAAAGAGTGCGCTAGCTAGTTTTTATAGTATTCTGCATGACGACAGTACAATCACACAAGAATGTGGCAGGTGGCATAACAGTGTACAAGGCAGACAGAGTACAATGAAGACAGAGAGCAAGCGCAGAAAACACTAATAGTCAATTTGTCTGATGTTCCACTACAAAAAGTAAGGGAGGCATTACTAAGTATCTACACATACATGTAGCTCACTCAGCACTGAGTTTAGTACCACATTGTTGTACATGCGAGGATATAGTGTTTCTCCATTGCATTTACAGACTAAAATAATATTTTTATAAGGTCTCTGGGGTCAGTTGCAAATATGCAATCAGTAATATCATGAAGAATGCTATATTGCGCAATTGCTAGAACCACACTAGAAGTGGTTTGCCTTACCCTTCCTGAGAAATACTTCCAGTTTCCGAAACCCTTGTCACACTTCTTGCACTTGCCGCTTGTCTTTCTTCGATGCAGAAAGTGGTGCAGCACAACCGTCTAGTATGTGCAGTAGAGAATATTAGTAATTGACTTTTTTTTTACTTGCTTAATAAATCGACTAACAGATATCAAACCACAGGTAAGACTGGGTAATCAAATACAGATATGTAATGTCATACTCTAATGCTTAAATGAGCTTCTAAGAAATGTTATGCCGGCTTGCTATACATGAGTGGGGGGTATGACTAATTACATGGAAGACTACACTCATGCTGTTGAGAGAGTATTCTTAATCGTGTAAACAGCCACTCTCTCAGTGTTCAGCGCAACTGCTATCGATATCATGCTACAGTACAACAGGCAATATTAATCTCTTGTTGGACTCTCTAGTATATAGCCTGTATGTTGCAGTTGAACCAGGGAATTTTCAGCTGAAGCTGTCACTTCCCACACATTTTAAAATCCTATACCTCCAATAGCGATCAAATGCACCAGAAAATCCGTTTGTGTTTAAAAGCCTTTTTGTAGAACGAAAGTTCCCTGGTTCGAATTCTGGTAGAGCATGCTTTTTCTTTCCTTTTTTAGAGATGTGTTTTGCATTTTTTAAAAAAGTTTTGGCTCGGTTAAAGGGACGCCGGTGCCATAGCTCTTTATTCCAGCCCAGGTTACATAATCATGCAAGTCTGACATAACTACATGTATATCAGCCACCTGTCCTCCTCATAAGCTCACAGCTTGAACCTCACCTCTCTGACTTTCTGCTTGATTTCCCTGAAGGTGTCCTTGCAGGTTATTCCCTCGTAGTGGAGCTGTTTTATGCAGGTGGTGTGGACCAGCACTCTGCAAGCTGTAGTAGGCACAAACAGAGCACAGGAGTTAAGAAATGGATTCACTACCTGCAACTAGCTTCGTTCCCAGGCTCTCCTGACTCAATTTCACAGAGTGGTGAGAGCCAGGTAAAGAGGGGTAGGACGACTTTAGGCTCCTCTGCTCCTACATGTACACATGGCAACGATTAATTACGTATCAGTTCACGGTACAGAGGGGTTTGTTTCAAAGTATGAAACAACTGTGGATTTAAGATGTGATAATTACAAACTCACAAAGTTATATACACATTTGGCCCACTTCAAGGATTTACACTGGAGGCACCTCGTACATGTACATGTATATAGCTCCCTCAAAAGGGCCTATATTTGGAAGCCTCCAGTGCAAATCCCATATATAGGGAATTTCAAATTTTTTTCACCAGTATTGTAGTGGAACCCCTCTAATGTGGACACCTTGGGGACCTGGTATAATGTCCTGTTTAAGGAGGTGTCCTCATTTCAGGGGTAAACTTACATGTATAGCAAGAAAGCATAATTGGGACATGGCAATTAAAGTGTCAGTACAGAGGTGTCCTTATTTCAGGAGTGTCCTTTAAGAGGGGTGTCACTGTATACATACCTGAACATCTGAGTTTGGTTCTCTTCGAGTGCACCTTCCCATCCTTGGGGAAAAGAAGTGCACAGCAGTCACACCAAGGGGAAAGTTTCATGAAATACCATTGCTAATTAAGTTGTAGATGTACTGTATTTCCGGTAGGCCTGAGCTAATTATTCTTTTAAATTCACCTATTATTCTATTCCTGATTTCTTGCTAAACACCCCTATTATTCTTCCATTAGCAGCCGTTTATTCTAGCACAAAACCCAAAAATCCGGTACATAAACCGTTAGGTCAGACTGCCTGGGAGCCTTCAGCTTGTCAAGAATGGAAAGGGCAGCTGGAGCACTGCTGCTCTCAGCACTGCTACTCGCACCGGCTCCGCCACCTTCAGCCATCACTCACACCTGACCGTGCAGCTGTACTGTATCAACAGCCCGACGACGGGTAGGAACCACGTGGAAACAAAGTTCAAAGTTCGATTATAAATTCGCGTGCATGCGCGTAATAAAATGACGTAAGCTCAATATATGCTGCCGATTATTCTCGTATTATTCTTAGTTTATAAGCAACCGATTATTCTCAAAATTATTCCGATATAATTAGCTCAGGCCTAATTTCCGGGCATGCTTCGATCCCAGTTATGATTTTATTTTCATTCAATGTGTTTAAATTAAGCTCGAGTCATGGGAGAGAGCCTGCCTGGATCATAGCGATAGAAGATCATTTTGAAATGCCACCATTGTTGCCTTTGTCCACCACTAGTCTGTAATTAATCCACCGCTAGTGGTAGTACAGGGCCTCGACGGCCATTGTGAATGGTCTGGTCCAGCAAGACTACTGGTGTCTGCAAGGTCAGTGAGCTCATTGCGACGTGCATGTATCATAGCCACAAGCTAACCTAATTCACTTGCTAAATATGTAGCTGCGGCTTTCATCATCAACAGAAAAAAATGCTGGTTTAACTTCACCACTTGGAAGAACTGGCAATGATTGCTATACAGTGCTCAGCAGGTACAGTAAGTGTATACAGTGTTTGTGTATGTACTGTACCTGGCAGTACTGTGTCTCACTAAGGTGGCAACCCTCCCGCGTGTCAACTTCCTGCCAAATGTGGTGATTGCTCACCGAGTCCTCCTGCACAAAAGGATGACATTTAATTAACACGTAATGCCCTATGTTTCAGCGAAGAGCAGGATGGGATTCGATGACTGTACACATGTATCTGTAACTACCGGCTGATACATAGAGTGGAATGCAACTATATTGAAACTAGACAAACTTTGTAAAATAACAGATGAAGCATGGTAAAATAGACAAGCAATCAACAATTACTAATATCGTGGCTAGCTTCTACTCAGTCAGCCGAGCACTACAGGCACTGTCAGTGGTAGCTTTAAGGATCTTGCTTCTGGAGAGAGTCACTTCCAGTAACACCATCTCGCTTTGCTTCCAAAGCGCATAGACTATGTTTATAACTGTCCATTTTGTCTTGAATACATGTAGTAGCCACTCATATTCGGCAGTGCTACGTTCTAACCAATGTGGACATAAAGAAAACCTCAATGTTAAAAGCATTCTCTGAGCTGATGAAGGCTAACAAATGTCGTGTGTTTCTCCGAGCAATACAAGGTATCCTCTGTACTGGAGTCTAATACACACAGGCCAGAGGGCACTGAAGGGTCACCAGCAATACTTCTCATGAGTTTTAGATTGCCATTGTGATGTCTTTAGTACGATAAAACCGATATTGACCTTATATGGAATTTGTTATATAAGGCCATTGAACTAAGGTGGTCACTATGTGATAGTTCGCCTCTAAATTAATTCTTTTGGTATCTAATGGTTGATGGAATCCAATAAAGCCCTGGCAATGCAGCACTAAAGCAGGAAGTTTCCAAGCAATTGAGCGAGTTTCATGCTACAACTTCCTGTGAAATGGTACCATAACTTCCTCAGCCCAGACAGGCTGTAGACATGAGGCTAGACTGGCTGCCTTGCCAGTCTAATAGGGTAGGTATTAGGACACTACAGGTCCGCACAAGGCTAGAGCATAAATCCAGAATAGTAGGCAAAAGATAATGCATGTGATGTACCCAAGCTAGAAGCGTGAAAACAGTAAGCCTTCCCCATATGCACTTTTCATGTGCATGGGAAAGGCCTGAGAATGGGGCTCAATAAAATGGGAGTTAGGTTTGCAAGCATCGGAGAACAGCATACGAAGCTAGTATTTCTACCTCATGGCTACTTCTTGGAAACACATATCAGTTTCATACAGGTTATTTTTATCTGATAATGCAGAATGCACGTAACCATGCCCACAAAGGGGGGTCTGGGTTGTCCAGATTCAGTTACATGTACAATATATATAACTACATGTTGTGCTTTGTTATAGTGTACATGTAGTAGATCCTGTTATAATAACCTGTTAAGGCAATCAATGACAACATACATGTACTTGTATACTCAGATTCCCGAGGGTGGGAGGGGAAACTCTAACTGGGGGAATCCCAGTGGCCCCCCCCTCCCCCCTCCTGCAACAGATCTACCCAAGCTGCATGTACTTTCTGTTCTGACAGCTCTTCTGACATGACAATAGCAAGATAGCCTGAGGAGCTCATTGACAAACAACATGCGAAAAACATTGAAGCAGAGGCAGACCAGACTACTGGCCAGAGCAGTTCAATCTGGCTGTATTCTGTGATAGCAAGCCAGTACAGTACTATAGCTATGCAGCATTACAGGTGTATAGTGTATGTTGATGAAAACACTCAAGAATAGCTGGGATGGCTCATAAACTAGGCTTATGACTAGAGTAAGTAGTTGATGATCGGACACCAGGGATATTCGTAATGGGAAGCCCCACTACCAATGGGGCTGCATGATAACCTTTGATAGAGCTGTTTTACCTGATTTCATCCAGTCACTAAAAGCTTCAGCATGATAACTTTTAGAAGAAATCAGGACAACAGCTCTATCTTGAGAACCACGCGATGTATAAACATCGACCTTGCACCACTGTGCTGCTGAGTACCTTTCCAAAGACATCCGAATCCTAGCATTGTAGAATGGCGAAATCTGCTGCTTGAGAGGGTGACATACTGTAGCTCTACATTCAGCAGCACCCCTCAGTGCTCAAAGCTTAGGGTCTGTACTATCGACCAAAGCCCCCACCCACTTTCGGTAATTTACATGCTCAGTGCTAGTGCATTCGAATATACCCGGTAGCCAGTCAGTTACTTACTTTACATCTAAAGCAGAGTTGACTGTACGACTAGTATACGTTATATGTAGTCCACCTTCACAGGTATCATATTGCCCACCACAGTGACACACACAAATGTTACAGACAATGTGGTAGAATCTTATCCCCCCCCCCCACCGAGTACAGCATTTTTAGCGCGTGGGGGGGGGGGGGAGGGAAGCTTACCTTGATTTCGCACTAATTTTTACTCCATGTAACACACCATAGGATAACATACACCAGGAGTGCCAATAAACCTACCTCCGATGTCAAGGCATACCTTGACATCGCACAGCCACTAATTTTTACTTCACGTAACACACCATAGGATAACATGCACCAGGAGTGCCAATAAACCTACCTCCCATGTAAGTGGCTGGGCAAGGAGGGCCTTGGTTACGGGCTGCAAAGAGCGAGATCTCTCCTTTGGATTGGCACTGTAGGGACACAACAGATATGGGACATGTACATGCACATGTTTGAAAGCAACAGGTCATGTCTGCTGAAACCGAATAGGCTCCACACTAATTTATAAACTACTGCTGAAATGAGACAGTTGAGTACACACCTCACCACTGATAATAACTTGAAAAAAATACACACTTTATTATTTTGGAACATTCAGTTTTCCTTTTCTATTTACCTAGCCCCACTGGCCTGGAATTTAGATTTAGCACACACAAAACTTGTGATAACGTGCATTGTGTCTGATGCATGCAGTGGAAGGATATATTAGTGAAGTGTTCCTGTTGCAAGCACAGAATAAGCAGGAAAGTACATGTAGTGTCTACAGCTATAGAGCTATGCACCAGTTGCTCAAATATAGGTTTACTACAGCCTAGAATGGGGCTAGACAATGAGCAATGGCTACAGAAAACCTGTAAGCGTAAAATGTTTCAGACTCTACAATGCATAACACGGCCTTGCAAACCCCCACATCTTCATGCCACTCAAGTGCATGTGTGTGTGTCAACCAAAACATGTGGGCAGTGTGAGGTCTATACCATCAGGTGGGGTATGTACAAAACACAAGTATTGCAAATTATGGTATGCTACATGTACTGTTAGTGACACTAACGCAGCTTTCTGGTCGAGGTCTCTGAGTACATCAGTCATCAGGTCACTCTCGGAACCCTTTACTCCTCTGGAGCGAGACCACTCACTACCCGTGGGGGCACGAGGAATCAAGCCGCTTGAGGCACTCTTGGGTATGGGGAACTCCTCAAACACAGACCTTCAGAATTTGAGCAATTGGACAGAGGACTGTGAATCCGTCTGTCAAAGAGCTAGCATGCATGCATGCATTAGTTAATGAGACTATACCACACACCACAGATGCAGAACAGTACTGGTAGTCAGTTTGTACTGACCTGAGAAGATGCAGTGAATTTATGTGATATTTAAATACCAGTTTGCAGTGATTACGGGATTTAATTACTGGATGAGGACAATTAAGTAACGGTCTCAAGCGGGTAATGCACTCAATGCACTCGCCTTCGGCTCGTGCATTATCCGCTCGAGACCATTACTTTATTGTCCGAGCGCACTAATATATACCCGGGCGTTATTTAGAAAGTGTGCGCTATCTAGATAATGCACGCTTAAGTGTGCATTAAGCGATTTTAATTCACGGTCATGTGATCGATTTTGAGACTTTTGATTTGTCTAAGGTCACGTGAGTAGCACTAAGCTATCATAAAGACATGTTCAAAATCGACACCAAAGCATGTGCCTGACACAGAACACAGAGGTGAACATGCACAGGTAGACTACAGTAAAAACTGTAAACAATGACTCTGAGAAAAGGTTAACAAGTGCACGCAGCCACATTAAAGTTCAGTGACTGGGACAATGAAGGTAGTGGCTTTAGGGTCACAACTGAACTCCGCACAAGATTCCATACATACATGTATGTGTGAAGGAATGCTCTCACTGATTAACGCCACACTATTCCTGCTAGAGGATGCTATACACCATAACACCTCAATTTCGATCTTTATTCGGTGTGAAAATTCATAGTTTTTAGATGAAATTGCAGCTGACCATGACATAAAAAACAGTTGGGGAGGAGTCAGGTTCAATGGTCATGACCTTCATGTCTAGAAGACAACCAAATACTTGCTGTTACAGCATCAATGTTAGTCGGGATGTGAAGTGTGCTAATCAGGAGTACCTTTCACCAACTCTGCGGGGCAAGCAAAAGGTGGGTGTTCCCAGGAGGATCACCTTTGTTGCCACTTCCCAGTTTGAACACACAGAGCTAGCTATCTATCCAGACACGTTCTTGCACGTCCAGTTGTCCATTATACTGTGGCACAACTATGTGCATTGCATTGCGCCTAAAGCATGCAATATTACATTGAATAGTCATGTGTTCCCACCCACAAGTTTCATGGTGTCGCTTTTCCGAGCTATTTTTTAGTTTAGTGGAGTCCTATACATGTATATTGCCAAGAGCCGATAACCCACAAAACTATTCTTTTGGGGGTTTCCCCCAAAACTCACTCAATATTATTCTCATGTGAATATCATGGCACCAAAAAGGATGTCTCAACTATAAAGTCAAAACTCAGGTGTAATTTTTTCCACTCAGCTCCTGCTTCCCAAAACAGCTATTGACAAGTGAGAATACCAACTCAGCAGCACCAGGAGAAGCCTTACCATCAGCTACTGCAAGGAACTCACTAGGGGAACTCCTTCACATGCAAACGAGGGACGGGGATCAGCCAACGTGACTGCAGCACTATAACATCGCTTCTTTTCTTTTGGTGCATTTCGATCGATTACACGTTGTTATACGCTAGTTCAGACAACTTCAGAGAGTGAAAAGATCAACAGGGGTATTAGTACTACTCTCAGACTTCGAGTCCTTGCTTGAAGCTTTCATTTACATTTTTAACTGGCTTCACTGAAGCCCCAGTGCCTAAGATTTCTTGCTATTCCCTTGGTATGGGGAGAAATCATGCCGGAAAATACAGGATTATTGCTACCACAACAGAAATCACAAGCTAGTACTACCAACAAAATGTAAGAGTAGACATTATACCACGGTCATTCATTTCCTCTTTTCTTCCTAGACGTTCTCAAGCTTGCGGGCCTGTAGTATAGCTCAGTATGATCGGCATGGTTTCAAGCCTTCGTATCGTATAATTTATATCGTGTTCCTGGTGTTCAATATTACTATGAGAGCGTAGTATATAACGTAATATATGCTAATTGATGCTCATATATAGTGCTCTGATAAGAGATTATATTTATATTTTTGCATACACCAAGCCATAGAAATCATTACAGCTGGTGACACTCACACCGCAGGTACTGGTGTTTAAATTTTGGCCTACTAAACACCGGGCGCGCAGGCCCCACGTCCTCCCACATACTAGCCGCTACACCCACGGATATGCTCCGTGGTCTGATCTGGCCCACATCATTAGCAAGCGCTCACCCTTCATTATCATGGCCTTCCTTTGGGCTTGCGGGGTCGAGCGACCTCATTTCAGCTTCGGACATTCGGTGCGCCAGCTTATCAGTCGAGACACTCCCTGCTGTGGACTTTGTGTTGAAGTGCAGTCGAGAGGACGTGGTTCCATTGTCTTTGCTCTCCCTACGAACACCCTTCCCCGGAAAATCCAAAGTGGATTCAATCAAACAGGGAATAGTCGCTCCTTCTTCTTTCTCGTGGACGGCCATACTACTCAGTCAAAAAAATCAGTGCCAGGTTCCACTGCAGTGGTCTGTGTCTGCCAATTCGCGCATTGGTGCATATAGATACTATGATTGGTGTCACTGTGAACTGATTAATTCTTTCTCTGGTTCCGGTCAACGCCCGCGGAAGTAGGTGGGGCTTGTGAAAGTGCTGAGTCAGCATGACGTATCCTGGACACGTTTCCCCCGCGCGCCCCCCAGGTCATAATTTCGAACCCTGCGGTCTCTCGTCGTTTTGTGCAGTAGTTTATACGCTGTTATAGTTATGTCGATTTCCAAAACTGCCAACACTTACAACCGTCAAAACTGGGAGCAGTCGGTAAGCCTATTATAGTTAACCAGCAAACCTAGTGACGTACCATAAGTACAGATATTAACTTCTATGAAAGTGCCCTTGATACAGTATTGATTACTCAGATAGATTCATCATCTATTATAGATTGTACGTTACTGCTCTACTTTACTGTCTACCATTTCAGGAGTTCCCTATTTTATGCCAAACTTGTCTGGGTGACAACCCATACATTCGAATGGTGAGTTTTCTGTTCATGTGTTTCATTTAGAGCACACCTAAAATTTACCCAGGGATTCTATACTATATGTACGTGCGTGCGTGTGTGTGTGTGAGGGGGGGGGGGGGGGGGGGGTTGTAGTATGCAAAGGACATGCTGCAGTTGTCTCCACGGTATACATGTAGCTGAGACTAAGAAAGGAAAGATCTCAACTTAAATAACTCGATTGGAAAGAAACTCTCCCAATGTTCATGACGTTCCGACTGCATGTAGTTGCTCTAGTTGTCAAGGTGAAAGCGAAGTAGACTTTATAGCCATACACATCAGTAGAAAACCCAAGGAGCTATTGCTGAGATGGCTCTCCACATTGATCCAGATGACAGCTGCTGAGATGTGTTTCAACCAGGACAGAGTTCTTGAGCTTCCTGATGGAACTGCTGGATGGTGACACTGAGGAGATTAGAGGGCAGGGCTCACTTTCACCCAGAAGACTAGAGCATTATTGAAACTTTAGCAGAGTTTCTTTCCGAGTAAAGCTAGCATTTAGAAAAATTTCTCCTTTCTTATGCAAGAGCCAACTTAGAAGCCCCCTCTCTAAAGCTGAGACTAGCTATCTTGTTTTCCATATTAAATTTTCTCATTGTAATGATTTTGCCAAGACCAGCCAACATATTAAAGAGATCTACTAGCCTACTTGTACATGTTGGAATTGGCTGGGTCCTACTGGCAAGTGCTACTAGCGGGTTTAGTGGCTATATAAAGCTTGCCTACTGCTCCTCTGCCAAGGGGGCTCCAGTAGCTCAATTGGTAAGAGCATCTGACTAGTATTCAGAAGGTCCTGGGTTCAATCCCCAGCTGGGTCCCGATTTTTCGGGATTTCTTTACTCTCTCAGAAAGCTTTCTTCTCTTGAAGAGTTCACAATGTGAGTACTTAGTTTTCAGTTCTGTGTCTTTGGTGGTTTAATTACCCCGGCAGACTGATCCAGGCTAAGTTTGGGTGTAGCACGTTTCTCGTGTTTAGATGGGGGAGAGGCCTATAATGAGAGAGTAATTACAGTTGGAATTGGCTGGGTCCTACTGGCAAGTGCTACTAGCGGGTTTAGTGGCTATATAAAGCTTGCCTACTGCTCCTCTGCCAAGGGCGCTCCAGTAGCTCAATTGGTAAGAGCATCTGACTAGTATTCAGAAGGTCCTGGGTTCAATCCCCAGCTGGGTCCCGATTTTTCGGGATTTCTTTACTCTCTCAGAAAGCTTTCTTCTCTTGAAGAGTTCACACATAATGTACTTCATTGTGGTAGCAATATGTCCGCTTCAGCAAGGTGGCTACAATCTTACATGTACTATTATACATGCATGATGTTCAGTAACTTGTAGAGGTGACAATATAACCTAAGGTATATATCTCCTACAGATTAAAGACCACTATGGAGATGAGTGTAAGGTGAGTGTTGTCATACATGTAGCATGCAACTTATACTGTGACTGAAGTGTTCTTCAGAAACTCAGAGATAGCCAGGAATCACTGTACAGTGGAAGAAAATAAATAAGGTTTTGATAAGCTGTGTATATGTAGAAGTTAATTCTCACATACGGAGCCTGAGGCCACATTAATGCGTTCATTGTTATAGCCAGGTAGCAGCCACCAACAGTACATGTGCGTGCCATATATGAACATCATGTTGTGTGAGCGTCATTCCTGATTGTGTGACAACACCCTCCAATCCTAGCATGTCCTGACTACACATTTGTTATATCTCTGTATGCTGCTTGAGTATCGGTAGTCGGTTTTAGATTGTCTGTTACATGTATGTTCAACACGTGGGAATTTCTTAAGCTGCTAACAGGACTACTTATCCCCGACAGGACTACATGCTCCTTAATTTGCTCTAATTTGCTCTTGCACATTTGAAGTCCACCTAAATTCATGTTCTCTCACATTAGTTCAATACATCACAAGTGTGAAGTGATGTATAGTTGCCTGTTTGTGTTGTTTTTTTTTTTTTCTGGGCCTGTAATATTTTCGAGCCTGTGACGTGGTCACAGTTCTTGCAACTAAAATGACGTGGCTTGGGAAAGTGGCTAGTTGCCACATTAGGTACATGTACTTACGTGAGTGAACATGAATATAGGTGGACTTCAAATGTGATCTGTGCACAAGCAAATAGAACAAAGTACATGTATGGAACATGTAGCCCTGTCCGCAAGTCCCATGTTGAGCACATAACAACTGATCCTCAAGCAGCATGCATACACAGATGCAACCATGGCCCATTTCAGAAACATGCACTTCCATATAATGTTATTAATTTGTGAATAGCAAAAAAAAATGGGCTAGTTTTTACCTTGTTACTTATGTTTTCATGGAGGCTGAAGATTCATGAGATGGCCTTGTAACTGTGCATGTAGTAACTTGTAAGAGAGTATACAAATGCCTAGCAGTATGCTAAGCTAGCTGAAAAAGATAAAGCGCACTACTAACTCACCCGAATGTGCTTGCCGGAATTTAATATTCTGGTTGAAGGATTTGATTGCAGTTTTCGCTTCTATAGCTCTGATGGGCTTTCAGTCCTCCAAATGACATCACGAGCATCATATGTGAAAGTTTCCGAAATAGTCCATTATGCAAATAGTCTACTAGTGTGGAGAGCGAGGCTAGCGTGACAACACCATATACATGTATACATGTATCTAAGAGAGAACAGCAAAGCACATTGTATCTGGTACTCTTTGCAATGTGACATTTTGTGTCATTTTCTTCTCCAGACTTGTGCCCGCCCCTTCACTGTCTTCCGCTGGTGTCCTGGTGCACGCATGAGATACAAGAAGACAGAGATATGCCAAGCCTGTGCTCAGCTGAAGAATGTGTGCCAGACATGTCTTCTAGGTGAGGTAGACGTGCCTTCTGGGTGAGGCAGATGCGTCTTAATTCTAGGTGAGGTAGATGCGTCTTCTGGGTGAGGCAGATGCGTCTTCTAGGTGAAGTAGATGCATTTTCTAGGTGAGGCAGACGTGTTTTCTAGGTGAGGCCGATGCGTCTTAATTCTAGGTGAGGTAGACGTGTTTTCTAGGTGAGGCCGATGCGTCTTAATTCTAGGTGAGGTAGATGCGTTTTCTGGGTGAGGCAGATCTGTCTTCTAGGTGAAGTAGATGCGTTTTCTAGGTGAGGCAGACGTGCCTTCTAGGTGAGGCAGACGTGTCTTCTAGGTGAGGTAGACGTGTCTTCTAGGTGAGGCAGACGTGTCTTCTAGGTGAGGTAGACGTGTCTTCTAGGTGAGGTAGACGTGTCTTCTAGGTGAGGTAGACGTGTCTTCTAGGTGAGGCAGATGCGTCTTCTAGGTGAGGCAGATGCGTCTTCTAAGTGAGGTAGACGTGTCTTCTAGGTGCAGCCTAGCTATTTTAAGAACTGCATCAACCTGATTTGCCTCTGGAGAGCTAACCCACTGCCCAGATGGCCACACATCCGTACGCACTTATAGTATTGGTACTATGTGAAGGCTGACGTACATGTATACATGTATTTATGATAGTGCTGAAAGAATGTGCACCATAGATCAGGAAACTTCTGGTGAACTGAAACAAAGAATAAAACAACGCGAAAATTAACACATAAGTATTTTTATAGCCGAAAGTTTCCTGTTCTTCGGTACATGTGTCAGCCTAACAACACTTACCGTATTTCCGCGATCAGACGCCGCCCTCGAATTATAGCCGCACCTCCGGAAGTGCTGAACGAAATAGTGGCCACCCTTGATTAGTAGCCGCGGCTAAAATTCAAGCCTGACCGTGGTAGGAATAAGCAAGAAGATGTAGCAACTACGTAAAAGTACAGTAACTTTGCTAGCTAACAGTTATCGGACCTCACCTTTGTCTTCTTCGAGGTTGCGAAGGGATCGGAGACCGACAAAGGCTGCCCACAAATCTATATTTTCTATATCTCTCCCCTCAAAAAATAGCTGGCGTTGAAGCATGACGGCTTTTTCGATAGTTTTGAGGCACGAACAGCGATTTTCAAACGGATTTAAACTGCTGTTGTGCATCGCTGTGTAACCAGTAAACCGCTCAATCTAATAAACGCCGCCCTCGATTAGTGGCCGCCCTTGAATAGTGGCCGCGGAAAATCGCGCCATGAAATAAATAGTAGCCGTGGCGTCTGATCGCGGAAATACTGCAAAGATTAGTATTGGAGGCTTAATGGAAAAAAAAAAAAACCAGGACATTCATGAAGTAGTCAATATCATTGTATGAAGTGTGTGTACTCTCATGATCTGTTATGCACATTACTTGCAGGGTTTCTCTTTTACATGTACAGATCTCGAGTATGGCCTGCCAGTACAGCTCCGAGACAAAGCCCTGGCTGTGAAGGACGATCTTCCAAAGAGTGACGTAAACAAGGAGTACTACCTTCAAAACATGGAGAAACAGGTAAAGTGCACATGTACATGTAGATGGATGAGTGCACCATACTGTACATGTCTGTGGGCAGAGGAGGTACGTCAGCATCACGTGCTAAGAGGCAACTAGTCACATGACCGGTAAGTATATGGAGCTATTTTGCTTGAAAGAGAGGATCTGTGCGTTTGTGCGGTACTTTTTCGAGAGGTATTCTAGCTAATGACTGCTATAAATCAGCAGTCAATACTTTCTACCATCACTGAAGGCATCTACCGTATTTCTGGCGAGTGGCTCACCGATATACTCTTGCAGTTCAGCTCGATCTTTAGGTCCATGATTTTTGCCTTCAAAAAGTAAGCCTTTTGAGCGGCTGAGCCCCTCTGAGCCCCCGGCAAAATAGCGAGAAAATCAAGGTTTTAGCTGCCAACTGCACTTGTACGCATGCGTAATAGCTAAAAGAACGCAATTAATAGTGCATGCTAGTGCATGATGTAATGCATATTTCGCACCTTAACGCACCTCCTCTGATGTAGATGGATGAGGGCACCATACATGTCTGTGGGTGAGGATGGCTCCTAGCTCAAAAGGAGATTTGTTTCAAGTGTTTTGATACAAACGCCCCCAAGACCTATATACATGTACATGTATATAAAGCACACCCTCCATTAACCATTGAGAACATGGCATAAGTAATTCTTTCTGAGTTGCCTAAAGGTGAAGCAGGCAGGTTACTAAGTTGCTACTTGGAGACTTGCATTGCAGTTTAGAGTCTCAGTGGTAGGAACTTTGTGACCATAATTATGTGCTGAATTTTACAGCTACACAACTTTATTTGTACTAGCAGAAGTTTACAGAACTTTCAACTATGCTTATTAGTCACACATAAAGCCATAGGCAACTAGTAAAAAGCTAATGAAACGGGTGTGTACTGAGCTTGTTGCTGCTTCCTGATTTTATGGCAACTTTCAAGTCCTCGCAATGTCTACCACAGACTGGGGCATGATAATGACAGAGCTGTAGTTAAGACAACCTTAGGCAGCAGTACAAATGGCAAGAAACCACAATTGCCATTAATTAACACCTTGAGGCAATTCTGGGTGTTTGTCTCACATGCAACATAGATACTATCTATGGTCTCGATCAGCAGCCTTGGTGGTGGATAAACAGACTGCTCCATTCTCTACACTGCTGCATGCTCTAAGTCGGTTAGAGACCAATGCGAGTCACTACTCGGTTTTGGATTGAATGGAGCCTGGAAATAAGGCTAGCAAACCACTAAGTAGGGATGGGATCTGAAGATGGGTTGCAAATTTAGCGTACTGGGCATCCAGTTAGGTCTTTAAACTCTTTGAACGCCATGGGCACATTTATGTGCCCATATAAAATAGAAAAAACATGTACTTTATATTAACGCCTAATATAAAAAGGCCTATATAAATTCACATTAGCCTTATGGATGTATTAAAACTTGGCTGGGAAAGAGTTAAATACCTGCCTGAGGGCACTAATAGTGTTGTTTTTAGTTAACTGAAACTAAAGACAAAAAGTTTTTTAGTAGGAGAAAAAAACAGATTTATAGTTGTCTAAAGCTTCAAGGGTACTGGCTTCTGGGAATAAACTACTAATATTTTTTCTCCAAAATCAACCCGGTTAACTAATACTAAAAGTGGTTTAGTAATCCTTTTTCTTTTTAGTTTACTAACTAAAACCAAAATTAAATTTTGTTCTTCACTACTTAAAACTAATTCTAAAAGATTACAGCATACTTAGGGAGACTGGCAGTGTATGCACATCATACTTGCCTGCATGCCCAACCCCAGCTGGCCAACACAGGCAAGACAGACCCTGGAGGCGCCGTGGGGAAGGCTCAGGCTCCCAGCGACCTCCTGATGAAGCTGGCCCGGACCACCCCGTACTACAAGAGGAACCGCCCACACATTTGCTCTTTCTGGGTGAAGGGAGAGTGCAAGAGAGGAGAAGAGTGCCCTTACAGGTGAGCACGTTTGCACTTGCCATAGATTAGCTGAAACTCTGCCCTGTTGCCCAACTACTACATGTAAACAGTACATAAAATGCCTTTTGGGTATATTCAGCACCTGTGTAAATTTTTGTAATTAGATTTTTGTGTTAGCGTTAATGAGTTAATTGACCACATCCCTCAAACTCTTCACATGTAAAGACTCAGCTAAGGTCAGCTTAGCAACAGGTCAAACTAAGCTAAATGATATAGAACCATGTATACTGGGCTGACTCACTTGCCTAAGCAAATTAATAACCAAACTCACAGCAAAAGCTCTGTCTCATTAGTTTGTTGTGCACCTATACAGTTTGTACTGTAGCTAAATAGACAGTTACATGTAGTAAGCAAGAACTAACGGGAAGTGACATCAGATGGAAAATGGTTTGTTGTGAGAACGGCTATCATGGCTGCATACCTACCACTTTTCACCATTTTGACAACTAAGCTAGTTTATGTATTGTACATCTATTTTCACCCCTTTCGCATGCGGCGCTAGGCTTTTTGGAGTTGTGTGTAGTACTAGTTGTGTGCACCACTTGATTTGTCTGGTGCTCCACTTCGTTAGCCCCTGGAAACACTTGTACACCACTTTGTTTGCATGGTGAGCGCTACCCTAGACTATTTACAGTGCTTACACCACTTAATTAATTAGCTAGGTGAATGCAGGGCATTGTGGAGCGAGCGTGCATGAGCGAGTACATACTGCATGCATGAAGTTGCTATACTAGAGCACAAGTGTTAAATATCATAAAGGTGCTGACCAGGAAGTGCCTCTGAGGATGTGCTACAGCTCAACAACTCCAGCGCAGCAAAATGTACATAGAACTTCAGCATTTTGGAATGTTCCCTCTAGCTCACTCTATGGTGCTCTCTGTCATGTTGCAGGCTAGCCTCCATCTGGCCCAGAGTCTCAATGGATCGTGTCTCCCCGTGGCACTCTCTGTCGCGTTACAGCCTAGCTTCCGCCACTCCACTTTCTCAACAGATCGTGTCTCCCTACAACGTCTAGCCCTGAATCTCTCCCTCCGCCTTTTACAGATATATAGTTTCAGCAGGCTGTGTCTCACTGTGTCTGTGTTGATGCCTAGCCTCTCCCTGTCATGCAGTGTCTGTACTGGCTGTGTAGGCAGAAATTCTACAAGCGGTGAAGCTGGCCTTGCTTTCCTTTGTTCTGCTGTCTCAGAAGCATGGTGTGGAACCTCTCTCGTTCTTGTCGACCGACGTCATCATTTTCAAAGCCTCTGTTCTGTCGTTCTGCTCTAGACGACTTCTAAAATATCAAGAACACATAAATAAAATTTGCACGCAGTAAGAGCGGATGATTGGGGTGAGCGCAGCGAGCACCGTATTGGCGAGGTCAATGCCAACTCTGTATGTTTATATGTCATCAACCGACCGGTCGCATAGCGCATGCGCAGAAACTTGCTAAGCACATGTGCTTACTCGCTGCGCTCGCCCCACAAATGCTCTGTATTCTCCTAGTATATGAACATTTTTCTTGTTATAGAGAATAAATTTTTGGATGGTTTTAGCATCGTCTACAAGAAAAACGTTCAAATTTTGTAACCATCCATTTTTGGAACTGGACTATATACCGCAATTGTGACATGCCTTTTTACCCCGCGGCGCGTAGGCGGCGGCGGGGTTAAGCAATCGGTTCTGTCTGTATGTCTGTCTGTCGCCTCAAAAATGGGGTTTTCTCGCGCTTTACCGGGTTAAGTCATTGCTAGACCCGACAGAAACACTAGAAGTAAAAAAAAATGAGCGTATGCGTACTTGATTGAGACCAAGGCGATTCTATTCTCGTCATGTCCAGATCATTCTTATTTACCATCGATAGAGTCCACCATTTTCAATACGGTCAACAACTCGGATACGAGGGACGGCGGACATATGCGGACATATGCGGGTTTCAACACACGTTTATGCTGAAGCAACGCATGTCCTGGATCTTCGAAGAGATAGAAAGAGTTCCCTTAAACTTAGGGAAGTGCAAGATCTTCAAGAGACCACGAAATTGAGGTCTAGTCCAGGGCCCTAGCCCATTTTGTCTATATACACCGCGGGGTATGTCTCTTCCAGAGACTTCTAGTTTTTGGAAAGTGCTTTTTTTAAATTGATTACTATGTGAATTTAGTGCTACTCACATGACCTTTAACGAATCAAAAATCTCAAATTCAATCACATGACTGTATTAAATTGCTGAATGCACACTGCTGCCTCAGGTCAGTGAGAGAACTAAATACATCTATTTCCAACACCAGTTGGCAGTGCATTACGGGACTAGTTAGTGCGCTCGAACAATTAAGTAAGTCTTGGGCAGATAATGCACTCGGCTGTTACTTAATTGTCCTCACGCACTAACTATCTTCCATAATGCACTGTCAATTGGTATCTAAATACATGTATCACTTAAACTTCATACCTTGCTACACTAGTATCATAGTTGTACTTACCTGCTTCGTATGCTTCACCCCTATCCTTCCTTGTGTACAGACATGAGATGCCAACTGACCCCAACGACCCCCTAGCCCACCAGAACCTCAAGGACCGATACTATGGAGTGAACGACCCTGTGGCCGATAAGCTCCTGAAGCAGGCATCGGAGATGCCGATGCTGACAGCTCCCGATGACAGGGGGATCACCTCTCTGTACGTTGGCGGAGTGGATGAAGCAGTGACAGAGAAGGACCTGAGGTATGTATGCAGTGCTGGGTGTAGTGGGTATGCCCCCATCTTTTAATAATTATCAACTTCTTTTTTTACCAAATTGGGAGTTTCTGTAAGCTAGATCATTTGTATGCTTGAACTGATAGCTGACCGTGTGCTTTTAATGTTGTTTTTTTTTTAAATAAAAAATCTTACTCTAAATTTGATAAGGCTCAGGGCTGGCTTGCTTTAGATTCCTGTCCTTAGGCTTGGCATGGTAGTCTTAGACTCACACCCCTCCCTCTGTATTAAACCCTGGATGTATATCCAGATTGTACATGTATTACCCTAGCTACATTGTGTATTCAATTGGCTATCATGCAACTCCTATGCTCCCACTGTCAGTATTCCATTAAAAGCTTACCAAAGTTTTTTGCCTGAATATTGTTTTGCATTTCATTAGTAATAAGCTTTAGCACGAAGGTTTATATACATGTATAGGTACATGTTCCCCATTCCTACATGTATTAGTACCTTATGCAATCACGTACATGTACATGTATGCTTGTGTGTGTAATTTTTGAACACATATACCAGTTCATGGTACCTGAGAGTACATTACATTACAAACATGTATTCATTAGTTTTTTTCAATGAGGTGCGTTTAAGATTATGATGGTAATGCTATTACCCAGGAGTGAATTGTCCTAATTACATGTACATGTAGAGGGGTGTCAGGCATAATTTATACATACACAAAGAAAGAACATTTTCAAAGTGTGGAGGTGGCCTCAATTCAGGGGTCCAGAATGGAGGGGTTCCACTATAAAATTCACTAAAATTTAATTCTTAACATGCATGGATGATGTACATACGTGTATTTCCCACCTGTGACTCTAGGGACCATTTCTACCAGTTTGGAGAGATCAGGAACATCCACGTTGTCCCGAAACAGAAGTGTGCCTTTGTCACGTATGAGACCAGGGAGGGAGCGGAGAAAGCTGCGGACGGGTCTTTCAACAAGCTCATTGTAAAAGGTACCCCTTTGCCCTTTGATACCTCTGGATTACAGGTCCAAGTACACTATTTGGGTCACTTTGCCTACATGAAAACTGAAGGTATCCTAATCATTATTACTACACTCACTAGGTTGAGGCCTAAAAAACTAAAACAGTCCTTATACCTGTATGTATACTATAGGAGATAATAGTGTAGAGATACAGAATTTGCTCCTTGTAGTAATATAGGCAACTACGTATTTGTGTAAATGTTCCCAGGGTTCTTATGTACTATAGGGGACAAATATAGCGGGGGTACACCATTTATCCCCTATTTGCTTGTTTATGGGACTATCGCTAAAATTTGGACGCAGCTATGATCAGATAAGTGTATGCATTGTCGGACTCCGTTTCGTGTTTCTTCTCTGAAGCAACTGTCTTGTAAGATTTCTTCTGCATTGGGAAGCCCCAGTATGTTGCTGCTTCACTCCAACATTTTTTGTTTGTAGCTGCCTTGAGCACTGAGGGGTGCTGTTGAATTTGGAAAAGGGTTGCCTTATCAATAATCAGACAGTGAATTTCTCCTTATATTGGCCCAATGCACTCTCTAGCACTAGAACATTGGAGTGGAAAACAATGTACTTAGCAGTTATTTACTCTGTAGCTCAGAGATATGGAAAGCGTTCTCCCTAGAAGTTTGACGTGGAGTGGAAACAGTCCATTGTAACTTCGATGGCGTAGTATGTTAAGTGGTGTAATTAGTGCTCAGTGGTAACTATGAAAATCATAAGTGCCATTCAGCCTGATTGATGTTCACAAGTGTGCTAACCAAGTGGTGAGCCAGACAATCCAAGTGGCACACACTGCTCTATAAAATAATGTCAAACAAAAACACAGCTTGAAGAGGAAGTACGAGTGTACAATGAAATCACACACAAATGCACAAAATTCCTTCTTCCTCTCTCTAACTTTATATAGGTCGTAGGCTAAAGATTCTGTGGGGCAAGTCTCAGGCCCTCCAGCCTGCTCCTGGAAAGAAAGGCGGTGTTGAACTGGCTGCAGTCCCTGGACTTCCTGGAGGTATGTGTGTGGCTGTCACTGAATACACGTGTGTGTGTGTGTGTGTGTGTGTGTGTGTGTGTGTGTGTGTGTGTGTGCACTAGCCTTTAGAAGTATATATTTGTAACCCTATCAGCTTCAGCCTGAAGCTACGTGTATATGTGGAAACTCATCTATACATGTAGCCTCTGGCCTAGTCTATCGAGCTAGACTACCTCTGGCCGCATGTACATGTACAGATGTCTAGCTTTAGTAAATACCTACATGTACATGTACCATATGAAGCAGTGGAGTTCTGGATGTCAGTAACAACATTTCAGAGTTTTATGCAGTACTCATTTGCAGCCTGAGTATTCTCTGGAGTAAGGATACTCATAACTCAATTGGAATAGAGTAGGGGCTCATTCCCTAGTATTGAGTTTTTAGGAATGGCACAATGTCATTATATCTGCATGTGTTAACTTACATGTAATTGTGTAGTGCCATATTTACCATTGTCCTTTTATATACTCCAGCCATCCCCCCGCCCCCTTTTGACCCTTTCAACCTCCACGAGGATAGCCAGCCGCCGCCCCCTCCCCCTCCCTCATCAGAGAAGGGTGGTCCCCCACAGCTGCCCTACCCCCCTCCTCCGCTCTATGGCTACCCTCCAGTGCCGGGGGGACCAATGCCACCGCCACCTCCTCCAGGTCAGTGTGGTCATGTACAAGAGAGGGCTGCCTCTTACTTAAGTATATATGGCCTAGAGGAAACTGGAAGCGATCATGTGCTCTATAGCTCTATAACCCACTATAGTGGAATGCTATTGGGGCGGATTCTAGCTGAGTAGTAGAGGATTACAATTGCAATTTTCTTGTGCCCAGATACATGTACTGGAGCAAATACTGATTCAAACATAGTTCGAATACTCTATCCATCTTGGGTCAACTCAACCAAATAAAATGCCCTTCAAGCATTGCCTCATGTGGACACCAGTGTGTTGTTTGTTATCCAGTGTATATATTCCATTTCCCCAGGTGCACCCCCTCCCCCTGCCCCAGGAGGCCCCATGTATGGCTACGGCTACAGCTACCCACCTCCCCCTCCCTCTGGCGGTGCAAGCCAACAGATACACTATCCCTCTCAGAATCCCCACCACATGGGAGCCAGGGCACCGAGAGGAAGGGCACCCGCACAGTAGCGTAGTCACCACTACATGTGTAACACTCAAGCCTTCTTATTCCTTTAACACGTGACCTACGTCACCATCATACACTACATCATAATACGAATCACAATAATGTCTAGAATTAATATAGTTCAGTCTCAGTCTCAATGCCAGGTCGCTACATCACTTCCCCCTTTTCGAAGGGAGCTCGACCCGAGCGTATGCTGCATAGTCGATCAGGGGCCTGCACTTGCCGTCGCAGCGAGTACCGCCCACTAGTCCGAGGCGGAGGCATCTCATCACACGCCGTACAGGTGTCTGCCTCTAGTCCGGCACTCTCGGTCGGTTCATCAGAACTTCCAGCTTGAGCATCTGCTTCTTCTGTGCTGTCATCAGCTTCAGCAAAGCACTCGCCGGTCAATTGTCCTCGTTGCATGAGGGCCTCAGTCCACTTAGGGGGACGTCCGGGACCACGGCGCTTGGAGCCGTACCAGAAATATCCGGCTGGAAACTCAGACGGGCAGGGGCAGACCCTTGACTGGTGCACCTGGATGGCGCCCTCTTGAGGAAAATACACTTTGCTGACCGAGACATCAGGGTCGTCACGAGACATGATACGATATGGCCCGTGCCATGGTCGGGATAACTTCCGCTGCTTCCCCGTCTCGTCTTGAGGGAACCGTACTAGGACCCAATCGCCGATATGATAGTCCTTCTCTGTGGCTTTGCGATCATAGAATGACTTGTATCGTTGTTGCGCTTTCGAGATCGACTCTGCTGCTAGTTCTCGTGCAGAGGAGAGGGAGAGAATAACTTCTTCTCGGTAGTCTTCCACTTGGCAGGGTTGCAGTGGCGTAGAAGGGAGCAAGGCTGCTTCAGTTGGGGTTCTCAGGTCCACTCCAAACATGAGAAAAGAGGGTTTTTCTCCCGTACTTTCATGAGGTGTATTGCGGTATGCCCAGAGTACCCCGGAGAGGTAACGGTCCCACTGAGTGCTGAATCGTGCGGCATGCTTGCGCAGCATGGACTTCAAAGTTCTATTAAATCTCTCCACCATGCCATCACATTCCGGATGGTAGGCAGTGGTGTTCAGCTTCTTTATCCCAAGGAGTGCACACAAATCCTTGATAAGGTGCGACAGTAGGTTAGTACCTCGGTCCGACAATAGGGCCTCGGGAACGCCGAAAAACGGTATCACCTCGTTCACCAAAATATGGGCAATTCGATGTGCTTTCTGGTCAGGTAGCGGGTAGACCATAGGCCACTTGGTCAAGTAGTCTTGAAAAACTACGACATGCTTGTTCCCCTCACTTGTTTTCGGTAGATCCATGATATCAACACCCACAATCTGGAAGGGTCGACGAACAGGTATAGGGTGTAAAGGTGGACGTCGGTGGCTTCCACTTCCAGCAACAACAGCACACTCGGGGCAGTTCCGGACATATCTCAGAGCTTCTGAGTACATTCCATTCCACCACCACTGACGTGCCAACATACGGTAGGTACGCCTCCCTGAGAAGTGTCCTCCCATATTGGAGCGGTGATTCTCCTCGAGGATCTGCTCCCTCAGCTGATGGGGTACGGCAGCTAGCTCTCTGACGGTTATCCTGCTTCTGGTCTATGAAGTACAGCACACCATCTACAACAGCAAACAACGACTGCTGGGCTGCAATTTTGCGTGCTCGTGTAGCATCGGCTGGCAACTCCTCGGTTTCCAAGAAGTGGATGATCTCCATCAACTCGGGGTCTAGCTTCTGCTCTTCACGGAAAGATCTGGCTGGGGACAGCTTGGGGTCAGCTTCGAGCAGGGTGGGAATACTCACATCTGTGGATTCACTGGTAACTGTGGCCACCTGCAGCTCAAATTCCCCGATGCCTTCCTCTGGGGCTGGTGCATGAGGACTTCGGGAGAGGGCATCCGCATTAGTATTACTCTTCCCCGACCGGTACACTATCTTCACCTCACCTACACCAGACCCGTAGACCTTGGTCCACCAACGGGCGTGTTTTGCTGACGGGTTAGCTGAGTTGAGTATAGCCTTCACCGCGGTATGGTCGGTATAAACTGTCACGGTGTGTCCATACAAATACGGGTGGAAATGTGTAATGGACCAGACGACTGCAAGGGTCTCTAATTCGGTAACACTGTAGTTACGCTCTGATGCACAAAGTGAACGGCTGGCGTAAGCCACAGGATGTAACTGGCCATCTTCTTGCAGCTGTGAGAGTACAGCACCCAGACCTCGTACACTGGCATCCGTCTCTAGTACAAAAGGGCGATTGAAGGAGGGATACGACAGCACCGGAGCGGTAGTCAGTCTCTCCTTGAGGGTATCAAATGACTCTTGGCACTCTGTTGTCCACCGGAACTGAGTCCCCTTGCGAGTCAACATGGTGAGAGGTAGAGCAATGCTAGAGAACTGGTAGATAAAGCGCCTATAATAGGAGCTTAGGCCAAGGAACTGCCTCACTTCTTTGACGTTCTTTGGCTGTGGAAAGTCTTCAACCGACTTCACAAGCTTCGGGTTCGTTCTCAATCCATCAGGTGTGAGGATGTGGCCCAGGTATTCCACTTCTTTCTTCAGAAAGTGGCATTTTGTAGGCTTCAGTTTCAGGCCTGCACTCAGAATCCTCTGGAGAACCAGTCGCAGGTGTTCAAGGTGCTGCTCCAATGTCTGTGAAAAGACAAGATGTCATCTATATACACAGACACAAAATCAGGCCCATCCTCCGGATTGAGGCCACTGAGGACTCTTGCCATCAATCTTTGGAACACGGCTGGCGCGTTAGTGAGGCCGAAGGGCATGACACGAAATTCAAAGAGCCCTTGTGGAGTGACAAAGGCTGTCTTCTCTATCGAACCAGGGTCGACGCGAATCTGCCAATAGCCACTGGCCAGATCCAAGGTTGAGAAGAATCTGGAATCTCCGAGCTGATCGAGGAGGTCGTCCACTCTCGGTAAGGGAAATGTGTCTGCTTTGGTGACGGCATTTAGTGCCCTGTAGTCCACACAAAAGCGGTATGTGCCATCCTTCTTGCGGACTATGACTACAGGGCTTGCCCACGGGCTGCTCGAGGGTTGGATGACACCTGCCTTCTGCATGTTGCGCAGTTGCGTAGCCACTTCCTGGCGCACCGCAAAGGGCATTCTCCTGGCTGGCACCTTCCTCGGAGTGGCATCACCCGTGTGGATCTCCATCTCTACGCAGTCCGCTTCCCCTCTCTCGTGCTCTTCTAGACTGAAGGCATTGTGGTGCTCTCGTAGCAAGTGGTGCAGGTCCTCACTCTGCTTTGCACTAAGCAGCTCTGGAGTCCCAACAATGCCTCGAAGCTTCTCCTGTCGCCATGGGGTAGAGTCCACTTTTCGAACCGAGGGCGAAGGCTGAGAGTGCTCTGTCTTCAGCAGGGAACTCACAAGATCGGTCTCGGGTCTTGTCACCACTTCAGCCGGCACAGCTTCACCAATGCACGTCCCATGGTCAAGACTACATGAACACCCAGATGGGTTACAGACCACCAGTAGTGCCAGGCCGTCTTCCCTGGGCTCAATGAGGGCATCCGCTATGACAATCCCAGTCGACTCCTCCACTTCAGGGCTGTGCTCCACCAGCAAGGGACTCTCACTCTCCCTACCCTGCACAGGATTAACTCTCACTGTGGCTGTAACGCTCTGGTGAGGGAGAAGACGTACAGACTGCACCAAATTTACACGAACTGCTGGCACCTTCGCAGGAACCACATCGTTGGCACTGTCGCTCTGCCCAGTCGGCTTCCAGTCTCCCTTCAGGGGCTGGACTTCCCCGTGGTAGGAAATGATCCCGAGTTGCCTACAGACACCTTCCGAAAGCAGAAGTTGGTCGTAGGCGTCCATCTTTACATATACGGCGGTGGTCATAGTCTTCCCGTCAAAGGCGATGTCCAGATTCATTCTCCCGTCCAGTGAGAATGGTTTCTGGTCATACGTTCGCGGTGATTTGTCTGGCTTGTAGAAGTCGCGCTTCTTCAGTCGGGCTGCGGCTGCAACTTTGCGAAAGAGCTTGCCACCAACTATTGTAATGTCAGCGCCGCTGTCGATTATACCCACCGCTGGGACTCCTTGCAGTAGGACCTTGGCCCCTTGAGGAACGCTCCCCTTGTCGGTGAGCCTGACAAGACGTACAGTCTCCTCCTCAGAATCAGAAAGAAGCAGGTCGAGGGGGTCGACCTTCTTTGGTGCCCTACTTGGAGGGTCTTCCCTGGCAGTGTGCACCTGCTTTGTGGCGGGCTTGCTGTCTCGTCTTGGGATGGGGGTTCGTCCCTGACTCTCCGATTTCTTCGACCAGCACTTGGCTGCAACATGTCCAATCTTGCCGCAGTTGTCACACTTTGTATTCCCTTTTGGGATGGGGGGCTTCTCGGTACTGGACTTGGGGTCTGAAGGTCGCTTACCTCCACTCAGTGGTTGAGACCACTGGGAGCTGGCCTTTCGATATTGCTGCCTTTTACGGAGCTCGGCAAGCCTGCGCTCCTCGCTTTTCGCAGCTACACACAGGGTTTCATACGATTGTGCTCCCGATACGGCAGGAGCCTTCATTATGTCGTACCTGAGGCCTTCATGGAGTTGCCCATACAGGAGAGCAGCACGGGTCTCCGGGCTCAGCCTGTCCCTCCCGTAGGCGATCCGGAAGGTCCTCTCCATTCGTCTAATGAAGCTGTTGACACTTTCATCCTCTCGCTGCGAGGTGTGCCTGAAATCTTGCGCAGCTAGTGCCTTACTACCTGGATCAAGACGAGCTCGTAGGGCGTCAACTCCCTTCGAAAAGGTGTCTTTGTCCGCATCGTCCAGGAGTTCCCACTCCTGCAGCGCACGACCTCTGAGGTGGCCGGCTAGTTGGAGAAGCAAGTCCTCCTCAGACCACCCATTCCATGCAGAGGCTCTCCGGAGGGCTGGTAGCCAGTCGTCAAAGCGGGTATCCTCCTCCTCCCCTGTGAAGGGGTCTACAGGGGGCGCTTTGCCACGTCTTGCGTTTGTGGCGGATCTGGAGGAAGCTGTCTGGCGAAACTCGGGCAAATGTGTGGGGGCGGGGCTGTGGGTACCATCTGGATCGCTGGGGTCGGGGGATCCATCACGCGATGCATGAGAAGCGGGGGCTAGCTGACGCCTCAGCTTGGCGAGTTCGTCGTCCTTGGCTGTAATCGCCGCATCAAATTCGGACAACTGTGCGCAGTTCACACGCCACATCTCTTTAACTCTCGCCCGCACACTCTCTAGTTCCTCCCTCATTGCCCTCACCTCTTGCTGCAAAGCATGCTTCTCGCACTCTGCCTCATGCAGCGCTTGGCGTAGGGGCTCAGTGTCATCCGCACCTGGTTCACCCAGGCCTTCCCCCTGCTCACTACCCCCATTGGGAGACTCAGCCCTTACTGGAGGCTCCGCCTCCAAAAAAATTCCGTCGACATCTTGCAAACTCACGTGGACTCCACGGGCAGCCTCCTGCAACAGGACTTGAGTGTTTCTTGGCTCCCGGCCCATTTCCAGCAACTTCCCTTCAATCATTTGCCGGACGTCATCCAGCGGCGCGGTGCTCGGCAAATCCAACGCTCCCGCCAGCTGCTTCAGCACAGGCGCTGTCAGTCGTCTCGAATTGAGGGGGAGCGGTTTCCCACCGACCAGCTGGAGGGGACCACGTGACTGCAGCTCGCCCTCGTGTTCGCTTGCTTCTACTTGGTCCCCATCCTCCGCTTGGCTGTCCATTGTGGTTCGTACTCCAGGCTACTTAGTTCTTCCCCACAAGGTATTTACTCGCAGGTCCTCTAGCCGCGACTACTGTCCAACAAAGTTACCGCAACCGCGACTGGACCGTCTCCCTTGTGGCCGTTAGGACTCGCCCGGAGAACGCCTCTCTCTGCCACCGCGCCGACGAAGCCTTCGTACTCTGTATCTCGGCTACGACTTACGGTTTTCCACCGCAGAACGCCGATTGGAACGGATTTGTAATGTGTCTCGGCAGTGACCTCCACTGTAACACTCAAGCCTTCTTATTCCTTTAACACGTGACCTACGTCACCATCATACACTACATCATAATACGAATCACAATAATGTCTAGAATTAATATAGTTCAGTCTCAGTCTCAATGCCAGGTCGCTACACATGTATACTATGCACATCATGCTACAAGCACTGTTGTACATGTATGTATGTATGCAATTTTTCTGATGTAAACCACAATATCTGGTACCCAGCTCTAAGCAAGAGCATCCTGAGGACTAGGCAGCTTTTGAAAAGTAATATAGTCTGCAGATATTTTATGACGTCCAATGAGGACAGATACCAGTAATGTGAAAACCAAAATGTAAGAGCAATCTGAGCATGACGTACGTGTAGCTATATACATGTACATGTACATGTACCACACAAGGATAGATCAGAGGGTGCATGTGGTACACATACGTAACTGTCTTATGCATGGAGCCATGAAGGAGTGACAGTGATACAAGTAAGGGGAATTGCAGCTAAAGTGGTTTTAATTAGGGGCAGGCAGCTGTGACTTCCAACAGTCCTGGAGTATGGTTTCTAAGAGTTACTTTGATTGGTTAGAAGGGATTATGTAATTTGGATGGTCAGAAGAGATGACGTAATTCAAACGGCTGATGGGTGGGGCTGAGAAACAACGCCCAAAAACACGTAACTTATGGGTGTGGGTCTGGCCCACGAGACTAGAAATACAGTCATTGCTAAGAAGCTCGAAACAGTACATGTAAGTAATTGGGAACCACCGCTTGTAGTAGTCTCGCGGGCCAGACAAAAATCGTCTGGCCCGCGAGACTACGCTTGTAGTCAGTGAGAGACCCCACAAGCACGTAGTAGGAGCTAAGCAGTAAGTAGCTGTGCAATAAATACTAGCTGTAAGCACACAAGAAATGTTAAGCAGTAGCTATGCAAGAAATACTACATGTAGCAGTAGTTCACAAGAAATGCTAGCAGTAAGTACGTATACGCAAGAAATAGCTAGCTGAGGGTGGAGGGTGGGGCTGCTGGTGATTTTAGTTTGGGGTTGGAGTTAGGGTAAGGTTAGGATGGGTTGGGGTAAGGTTAGGGCCTGGGGTTAGGGTATAAGGGTTAGGTTGGGGTTACACTGTAAAAAAGGAGTTGTCATGTTAACAAGGGGCTTGCTGTAGCCTCGTACCCAGGCCTTCCCTCACAGCTTTTTTCGCAGCCGTGGCAAAAAGCGTGCGAAAAAAGCTGTGAGGGAAGGCCTGGGCACGAGGCTAGGCTTGCTGTCCGAGTTGCAGAGGGAGTTCAAGAATGATACTGCTGGAGATACGCATACGCATGAGCATGCAGTAGGTGTGGTTTGGTAGCACGTGTTTAATGCTGTGAAAATTTGACAGAAAGAAAGGAGAAATAGCTAAACATGCATGAGAATTCGATGAGTTCGACGATCTAAGTAAGGTGGCGCATCCTTCTCCAAAGGCGAAAATTCTCGCGGTGGTGACTTCTGTTTCTCCAGCAAAAAAGAGCAACACTGAGTTGTTAGCTAATAAGTGTACGCACCTCTGGGCTAGTGGTTCCGCACTCTTTGGTCTTTTAGCTTCGGTTTTGTCCGTCTCTCGTTGCTAAAGATGCCTAGCTCTTTTTCTACACGTCTCGTCCATGACTCCACTTCAGCCAACACGCGTGAAAGTAGCACGTGAGAACTGAGTCACAAAGGGGCCGGCCACGCCATGCGCGCGCAGTACGCAGTATAATTGCATTCCTAAGCGTGACACATACATAATCGGGGCGAGCGTGAGCGAGCCCCCTTCTAGCGATGTCAACGGCGATTTTCTCTATAATTGCCGAGCGCCTTAGCGCGAGGCAACTAATCCTGCATCGCATCTCAGCAAGCGTTTGTATATATGTATATATATATATATGTCTGTGTCACGCTTAGGAATGCAATTAGACTGCGTACTGCGCATGGCGTGGCGCCATGGCCGGCCCCTTTGTGGCTCAGTTCTCACGTGCTACTTCCACGCGTGTTGGCTGAAGTGGAGTCGTGGACGAGATGCGTAGGGAAAGAGCTAGGCATCTTTAGCAACGAGAGACGGACCAAACCGAAGCTAAAAGACCAAAGAGTGCGGAACCACTAGCCCAGAGGTGCGTACACTTATTAGCTAACAACTGTTGCTCTTTTTTGCTGGAGAAACAGAAGTCACCACTGCGTGAATTTTCGCCTCTGGAGAATGATGGGCCACCTTTCTTAGATCGTCGAACTCATCGCATTCTCATGCACGCTTAGCTATTTCTCCTTTCTTTCTGTCAAATTTTCACAGCATTAAACACGTGCTACCAAACCACACCTACTGAATGCTCGCGCGCGAGGCTTACACTGCGTATGCGTATCTCTAGTATTATGTATGTATATATATGTATATTATATATATATATATATTATCGACCGTACGTCGTGCCGAATATCTATTTGAAACGTTATATTGAAACGCGAAAGGAGACGGTCACAACCTATACACATAATTAGAACATAATAGAAAAGTTAAAGAGTCAGACTTGGCCGTCCACTGCGGCCGGTCGGACTGGCAGGCGGCGAATCCACAGTGTGGCATTACCCTTCCATAGGGAGATTGCCAACCTCTGGAAAAGATGGCGAGTGGTCTCGGATGGAGGGATCCCCAGACGCTGCCCTTGGAGACGGCCAATGCTGGAAATGGTGTGGCTGGCTTCTTGACTCCACCCCCCTAGGCTTTCCACCACAAGCGGGACGAAGGAGACCCCGACGGAACGGCAGTCTTCGGCGTGGGCCGCCATCTTTCTCTCCTCCCCCACGGTCAGAGCGTGACCCGGGGTGGTGGCAGCTCCTGTCACAGTTAGATTCTGCATGGTCGAGATCACAGACACATCCAGGGCAGCGGGCTTGCCCCTCTTCCAGTTCGGAAGGTAAACATCTGCAGGGCGGCTGCTGGAACCAGGGATCAGGGACGGAGCCTCCTTCCGCGGCGCAAGGGCGGCCGTTTGGGCCGCTGAGAATAGGGCGTCACGGATGGAGTCGTGCCTGTGGATTCTGTCTCCGTTCCCGCCACAGCCAACTTGATGGTCCCCGAAGGCATCTGATGCCCCGAGACAGATGGGACAGAGTGCCCCCTCTTCCCCCATCCTCAGGCCCAGCCAGTACTGGAGGCATAGGCGGAACTCTTTGTCCTGGAGGTGGAGTCCTAGCGAGGTGGACGGGACGACATTCAGCCAGGCACCCGCGTGAGGGAGGGCAGTGGAGTGGGCTAGAGCCTTGGAGCGAATGTCAGGAGCTGAGGTGAGGAGATGACGAAAACAGGCCTCATCTGCTGTAACCTGGCCGCTCTCTCTTCAGTGGTAGCCAATCTCTCTTGCTGAAGTTCACTCATCTGCTGTAACCTGGCTACTCTCTCTTCGGTGGTCTCAGCAGCCAATCTCTCTTGCTGAAGTTTACTCATCTGCTGTAACCTGGCCGCTTACTATCCAATTTAGCGCGCGTAACGCCGCATATGACCGTATAGTTCCGTATACTTCCGTATACATCTATCAACCACGCGCTCAGAGAGATTGGGCTATTCCATTTATTAAGCATACACCCCCTGTGGATGAGCTATAATTACGTACAGGGGGGGGCTGCAGGACCACTTTATTAATGATGTACAGGGGGGGCTCAAGACCACCACTAATTGTGTCAGGGGGGATCTAAGTCACAAGTGATTAACTGTCTGGAGGGTGTTGACAGACTACTAATTGTGTCAGGGGGGAGCTAAGTCACAAGTGATTAACTGTCTGGGGGGGTGGAAAGACTACTAATTGTGTCAGGGGGGAGCGAAATCACAAGTGATTAACTGTTCAGGGGGGGCTGCCTGCCAAATTATGTCTAGGGGGGTACTTTTGCCAAACTGTTCATCCACAGGGGGTGTACGATTATTAAATGGAATAGCCCATTGGCTGCTGAGGCCACCGAAGAGAGAGCGGCCAGGTTACAGCAGATGAGTGAACTTCAGCAAGAGAGATTGGCTGCTGAGACCACCGAAGAGAGAGCGGCCAGGTTACAGCAGATGAGTAAACTTTAGCAAGAGAGATTGGCTGCTGAGACCACCGAAGAGAGAGTAGCCAGGTTACAGCAGATGAGTGAACTTCAGCAAGAGAGATTGGCTACCACTGAAGAGAGAGCGGCCAGGTTACAGCAGATGAGTGAACTTCAGCAAGAGAGATTGGCTGCTGAGACCACCGAAGAGAGAGCGGCCAGGTTACAGCAGATGAATGAACTTCAGCAAGAGAGATTGGCTGCTGAGACCACCGAAGAGAGAGTAGCCAGGTTGCAACGAATGAGTGAACTTCAGCAAGAGAGATTGGCTGCTGAGACCACCGAAGAGAGAGTAGCCAGGTTGCAACGAATGAGTGAACGCCAGCGAGAGAGATTGGCTGCTGAGACAACAGATGAGAGAGCAGCTCGGCTACAGCATGACCAAGAGAGTCACAGAGGTGCACAATCAGATCTTCCACTGTTTGAGCAGCCAGCTGTTCGAGCTAGGATGTGCAAATTCCATGCTCATCTCGCTGCACTGGAATCACCAAGATGCACTACTTGTTCAGAAGCATTCCCTGGTCTTCAGCTTCGCTCACAGTCTACTGAGTGCCTGCGCTGTAGCCGAGACAAGCACACACCAAAGTTGTATTCTATTGCTAACAACATGGACCCTGGCCTTGTGCCACCTCAGCTACAGGTTAGACAGACTTCCTGCTTCATGTCATACTGTCATACCACTTCTGTCATACTTCTGTTCTTGGTGTAAAAGTTTCTGATTTTTTCCCTTTAACGTAGATGATCACATAGAGTGAAAGGCAACTGTTACTTTAGGTAGAATCTGTCCTTTCTCAGCTCATTTCTCACGTGCTTTATGGAGAGGCGCGCGCGCTTTGGATACGCGCATACGCACAACTGAATATCCGGCCCAGCCTGAGCGGTATACCTATGCCTAGGGGTACGCAGACAAGGGCTATAGGCTGTGGTTAGAGCTACCAAATTAGAGGCTAAGCTAGAGTGTACCACAGCACCAGCTCCTACTTATGTCTTACTAGCTCACGCTCGCCCCCACAATGCCCTGCATTCACCTAGTATCTATTATTACGCCTGGTTGTGTCCGTGTGTTCGTTCGTCCGTCCGTTCGTCCGTCCGTCCGTCCGTGCGTACGTGTGAAAAACGGAAACGGAAGCCGCATCCCGGATGAACTTTCACCTGTGACCAGACGGTCACTAGCTTCAAGTTATCCGCCGAGTCTATCCGCCGAGTCACTTCCGGTACTATCTCATCCGCCGAGCGGTGATTTTGACTGTCCTGGCCTGCCCCGCCGATTTATTTTACGGACCTCGAAGTGCGCGATATTAGGAAAGTATCAACAGCTGGTAAACTTACGGATGCTGTGAATGAACCCACCATTCGACTTCATCTTTCAAGGAGCAAGCGAAGGTTTGATTAATATATTGGCTGTAGGAGTAGTGTAGGCTGAGATGATACAACTTGAGCGTGGTATAAAGTGAGTCTGGCTCCAGCATGCTGCTACATGGATTGGAATCTGCTCCAGGTTATGTTAGAGGGTAACTCCAGAGGGCTACTGAGAATTGGGTGCACATGTAAAGTGAATAACTTACCTCTGAAATATTCTGTCCTTTTTCATAGGATACCAGAATGCACTTATGGAATAAACACCAAAATTTCTCCCATGTTAATAGGCCTGCCTCAAACAGTCTCGTGAACCAGCCCACTTGTTTCCGCAGCACCGATCGCTTTCAGTTTCCGTGTGTCAATACTGAAAGCGATTGGTGCTGGGGAAACAAGTGGGCTGGTTCACGAGACTACCCTGCAGTGAGACTACCTCGAACAGTGGTTGCACCTTTTTATAGTCATTGTTTAGAACAGTGCTTGCACTGTAGCCCTGACAACCGGTAATACGACTCCCGATACTATTAGTACTCGTTTCACATGCAGATTACGTCAGCAAAACAGTCTTGTTCGTGCAGATTAAGACACAGAAAAGAAACAGCAGTATTTTATTTTCGTTTTTTTCTGCAGATGAGCGATGTATTATGCTGAAGCTGAAATGCAATGTCTCAAGCAACTATTTGCCAACATTCTGACCACTAAGGCTTATATTCAAGCTGCAAGGAATGTTGACAGGTGGATGCTTGTTTATTGCTACCGCCATGCGGAGAATAAGAACACAAGTACACCTGTATTTTTCGTAACTTGGACTGCAGGACTTCATTCTCACTGGCATTTTCAACTTATGGAACCACAGAGTCAAATTGAGGAACCACAGGTTTTGCATATGGCGTTACAGATTAATTTGATGACATATATTTCCTTCAAGTGCATTAAATATTTTTATAGTATTAACACCAACTGCTTCTATAGCTATAGTGCAATGTTTTACAACAAGTTAAGTGAGAGGTTTTGGGCTGTATCCAAGTCGTTACTAGCACAATTTTGATACAGGTTGTTGATGTTGCTAGAAGAAACATAGGCTATTTGGACTCTTTCCTTACAATGAACACACGGTGTGCTGAGGGGATTAAGTGAGATACCCAAATTTGTGCAGTATGTTTTTGATTTTACATTACATTCACCGAGAAACCACTGAACAACGGGCTGTCAAACGTCCTGAATGGACTATTACCACAGAAGAGGTACCTCATAAGTAGTGCTCACTCTATAACGGTTGGTTCATTATTCCTGAATCCTTACAACACAGGACCTCCCAGGCCAAACGAATGGACATGACTGTGGGCCATTTTCTTGCATGGTATGGTGTCTTGCCACTTTGATGCACATGCAATGAACTATTATTCATTATTGTAATCCCCATTCCTCTGTCAGTACGCCCTTCACAAGATGTTTACAGCAAACTGAGGTGTGCATCGAAGTTAGCACAGTAGTTTTCTTAGGGGTGTTAACAGTTTTCTTGTAACTTTTAGTCTATGGTGCTATTGTGACACTAAGCTCAGTCTTCCCTTCGCTAGGCCCTAGTCTCAGTCAGTTACCCCCTCTCCTCCTTTTTAGAATTACAATTCAGAAAGTTTAAAATATCACCATGGCCTGCATTCCCCTTCCTCCCAAGACCATTATGACAATTAGGCCATACCAACACGATGTTTAGATTCACAAGGTAGATCAGTAACAACTAACAGGAATATCCATCTCAGGGGTAGTTAGCAACCATTAATTTATGGAACTCTGGCTATTACCTTTTACTACAAACCATCTCCATGTACACAATTAATAGCACTAGCATGCGGTTTCAACTACACTCACTCGTGAGCAAAACACCGTCCCACTCTTGAAACAATACATTGCAAGTTGTTATGGCCTAGTTGTTACAAAATTTGTTGTGAACGCCCCATATAATTCTCCAGACGGACATGGAAGCAATCCGCTACTGGATGGCATGGAAAATACTCCAGGCTAAACAACATTGACAGCTACCAAGCAGATATACAGAAGTATTCCTCCGCAATTTGCACCACTTCAGCCTACGTAAATAAATTATTCGTACCTCCATTTACTTAAAAGATTAAATCACTTGAATATATTTCACACGCTTGCCTTATAATGTGTACTTCAAGGTCCGTAAAATAAATTGTGGGGCAGACAGCCAAAATGACCACTTGGTGGATGAGGTAGTACTGGAAGTGACTCGGCAGATACCACTCGGCGGAAAACTTGAAGCCAGTTTCTCTGCATGGCAGTAGCAATAAACAAGCATCCACCTGTCAACATTCATTGCGGCTTGAATATGTATAAGCTTTAGTGCTCAGAATGTTGGCAAATAGTTACTCAAGACATTGCATTTCAGCTCCAGCGTATATATCATTCATCTGCAGAAAGAACAAAAATAGTTCCTGCATGTTTTTGACGTCGTAATCTGCATGAACAAGACTGTTTTGCTGACGTAATCTGCATGTGAAACGAGTATATAATACAGTGCTATAGTACGTATCGGGAGTCACATTACCGGTTGTCATGGCTACAGATAGGTGCAAGCACTGTTCTAAACAACGACTATACAGAAGGTGCAACCATGCACTGTTCGAGGCAGGCCTAACGTGGGAGAAATTTTATTGTTAGTTCCATAAGACTTAGTGCATTCTGGTGTCCTATGAAAAAAGAAAGAATATCATTTTCAGAGGTAGCTAAGTGTGCATTGAAAATAGAAATGCAAAGTTTGTTCTTGGCAGGCGGCAGAGGTACACAAAAAGAAGCACACAATTGTAAGATGGATATATACAGGCGCTTCCAATCCCATTTTGTTTTCGGTTATTCATTTTACATGTGCACCCAATTCTCAGTAGCCCTCTGGAGTTACCCTCTAACATAACCTGGAGCAGATTCCAATCCATGTAGCAGCATGCTGGAGCCAGACTCACTTTATAGCACGCTCAAGTTGTCTCAGCCTACACTACTTCCACAGCCAATACATTAAACCTTCGCTTGCTCCTTGAAGGATTCACAGCATCCGTAAGTTTACCAGCTGTTGATACTTTCCTAATATCGCGCACTGTGAGGTCCGTAAAATAAATCGGGGGGGACAGCCAAAATCACCGCTCGGCGGATGAGATAGTACCGGAAGTGACTCGGCGGATGAGATAGTACCGGAAGTGACTCGGCGGATAGACTCGGCGGATAACTTGAAGCTAGTCAGACGGTCACAGGTCAAAGTACCACGTGTCTGTATTTAAGTGCGAGATGATGCTAACTCTTTCTAGCGACTACAAGCCATTGTCTGGCGACGTCAGGCACTTTTTCACAAAGGTTAGTTGCGGTATAGTCCTGTAAGTGAAAGCCAAGCAGAGATATAACTGCTATGCTAGGATAACCACGTCGATGTGCATTAGATGGAGTCGGTGCCGTTTGCCTGCATGTAGCCTGTGGTATAGCTAGGCTACAGTGCTAGCATAGAAACTATGGTATCTATGGTGCTAGCTTGCCTGTGTGGTCTAGCAGCTGTTTGTAGTCTCTCCTCTCTGAGTCACTGCCTCTGGTTAGAATGTCGTGTGCACATTTACTGACCTTGAACCTTTCTTACTACAGTGATTATGTATGAACATGCAAGTAGTCATGCTGAGAATAGAATCAGTGCCATTCACTTACATGATATGTACACTAGGCTATGGCTGTGAAGAGCTAGGCTATAGTCCTATACTGTTTTACAGTTGATTGTAATCTTCTCTGTAGCACTGTCTCCACGTTTCAGTCTGCCAGCAACACCACTAGCTAAAATGTACCCTACAAACCAACAAATCACATGCAGATTACATGCTTAATCTGTATCTGTACAGAGCGAGCGCAGCAGCGAGTTCAACAAACACAACTACTTGTATATATATATATATATATATATATATATACAAACGCTTGCTGAGATGCGATGCAGGATTAGTTGCCTCGCGCTAAGGCGCTCGGCAATAACACAGCCGTGATGTGTCTGTAATAGTAATATGTTTTCATATTCTCGGACTAAGAATGCGGAAAACAATCTAATCAGTATCCATGCATGTAATGTGTTTACTTAAATAACAACTCTCTAGTCAATATATACATATATATGACAGTTCTATATTTGATGTGTAGAACTTAGGTTAGGCTCAAAAAATTGGTTATGAATACATGTATATTTATTTTTTTACAAAAGTGCAGTAGCCTTGGCCACCTGCCTGCTGTACCTTCTACAGCCTTGTTTTAAAACTAATATACATGTACTATTTACTCAAGTAAGTTACCGACTGCTTTCACTATTGAGCCACTGTTTTACTTCATGAAAGGTGTTGACTAAGGTAAATCATAATGTGTGTATGGGGAAAGATCAACACTGGCGTTTCTACTAGTCCACCATTATGATCATGGTTCCCTCTGGGAGAATACTTTATAAAAGCTACACAGCCTGCCCTCCTACAACTGTGATAAACCTAATGAATAATTATTAGTGATATGCAGGGCATAGTGGGGCGAGCCTTCGCGAAGCATGTGATGACAGAGGAAAAGCGTACATGTACAAATTCTGTGCTGTGATAGATTGAGATAAAAATTTGAGTAACTTGAGGAATAGATATATACAAATTTTGAGAATGCTCTGAAGTGCATTCCTGTTATGCTTCGCTAAGAGTGATGAGGTCATCGCCCTCTTGTAGCAGAGCAGGAGCATCAGTGCCAGCAAGCAGTAATTATAGCTGATGTTAATCTGTCTCCAGCACCTACATTATACACTACGAATGCACACGCGAAATATGCCTCACATGTTTTATTTGCAATGGTGGCAGTTCGTGCAGGGTGAATTGTGGTGCATGGTAGGTGACTTCAGGTTTGTTAATGCATGGAATGAACATGTGTCTTGCCCCCCCCCCCCCCCCCCCCCCCCCCCCCCGGCCTGGGGGAGAGTAGTCGCTAGCCAATGATGCCATTTTTAACACGTGCCTGCCCCCCCAAGGCCCATTCATTCATGGATTGTTTTCCGCATTCTTAGTCCGAGAATATGAAAACATATTACCATTACAGACACATCACGGCTGTGTTTTTCATTCTTGAGCTCCCTCTGCAACTCGGACAGCAAACCCCTTGTTAACATAACAATTCCTTTTTTACAGTGTAGGACAGATAAGGGTTGGGGTAAGGTTAGGGCTGGGGTTAGGGTAAGGGTAAGGGCAAGGACAGGTTAGGGTTGGGGTAAGGTTAGGCTTCACGTGACCATGCTACAGGGACAGCCCTGTCCTGTGTGCCAGGAGAATAATCTCAATATCATGCCTGTTAAATAATTCAAACACAAAGTGAACGAACTCAACATTTGCTGCCCCCTTGGGTGTGAGTGGGTGGGGGAGTTGTGATAGTGGCCTGCACTTACTCCTGTGGTGATAATTCCGACGAAGTCAGCTCCAGGGGCACAAGGCAAATGATTGTCCCAACCGTCCTTTCACCTGCTGGTATTGTGACTACAAAGCCATGCACCTACATCAGTGTCAGCAGTGAGCACTGGGCTATATGCAAGAAGTAGCCCATGGAGTGTCCAAACAAATGTGGAGAGAGTGTGATTGAGCAGCAACACCTCTCAAAACATGAGCCTCAGACGTAAAGAAGTCCCTAGCCCCCATCTTTGTCCCTCCACCTGACATTGTGATGACTGACTTTGAGAAGCACAAGGCAGCAGGTGACAAGTGGTTCAGTCCTCCCTTCTACTCCCACATTGGAGGGTACAAGATGTGTCTGAGTGTGGATGCTAATGGCTATATGGTGATGGCAAAACCACATATGTCTCAGTGTATTATCACCTAGCTACATCGAGGAGAATATGATGACCAGCTGAAGTGGCTGGGGAAATCCATTATTTATACCACATAATAAACTCAACACGGAAAACAAAGAGTATCTTAAAAATGACTGCCTCAAGTTCCAAAATATCAGAATTTTTCGTTAAGGTAGCTATCGTTAAGAGTGCCTGATAGCTACCTAGTGCTGGTAGCTAGTTACTTTTTCTTTTTTTTCACCCTGATACTAGATATCACACTTTTTCTGTAATTTCTGTGTACATTGTGTGTTTTGCTATTGTATGCTAGCTGGTCATATTGAATATATGATAGCTGCTGTAGTCTTGTGTAGCTGACGGTTAGACAACTTCATATTCATTTGTTCGATCTCTTCGTGCTTGTCATGGATGTGAGTGTATGTACCTTGAAGATACTGCTACACACAGAAATTTGGCACTCACATGTATAGCTATAGCTCTGTAAACTTCCCATTACTCATGTACTCCTGCTACAGGTATTGTCTATGTATAATAATTATACCATAAACGCCTATATTCAGTGTTTACTATACACTTTTATACACTATGTGTAGGAGTCTACGATTCGTGGCCTTGCATGAGTAATTTCATATGCTTCGCTACAGAATACTAGTATCACATGACAGTCAGTACAATAATCGCCACTTAAACTGTAAAGAGTTGTTTGTTCAGTCTATCAAATAAGTCACTGCTACAGGACTGCTATAAGAGGTATGGCCTCCCTTCCAGCTACTGAGGATGACTATGATTTTGTTGAGAAGCCATCAGAAGACTTCTACTGCCCAGTCACCTTTGACCTCCTCCGAGAGCCCTTCTTGACAGCATGCTGTGGGAACCACCTCTCTCAAGAGGCTGTGACCAGGCTACAGGGACAACCCTGTCCTTTGTGCAAGGAGAATAATCTTAATTCTATCCCTGATAAATATTTCAAGCGCAAAGTCAATGAGCTCAAGGTTCGCTGCCCAAGTAAGAGCCTGGGGTGTGAGTGGGTGGGGGAGTTGGGTAGTGTTGACAGACATCTTAGCCAGAACTCTATTGAGGGAGAGTGCCAGTTTTTGACAGTGGCCTGCCCTTACTCCTGTGGGGATAGTTTCCAGCGATGTCAGCTCCAGGGGCACAAGGTGAACGATTGCCTCAGTCGCCCATTTACTTGCCAACACTGCAACTACGAAGCTACGTGCACCAAAGTCACCAATGAGCACTGGGCTATGTGCAAGAAATACCCCATGGAGTGCCCAAACAAATGTGGAGAGACTATGATTGAGCGACAGCACCTACCAAAACATCTGGAAGAAACCTGCCCCCTGCAAGTGATCAAGTGTGATTTTAGCTGTGCCGACTGCGAAGTTGAGTGCCAGCGACAGCACATGCCGACTCACTTAGAGGAGAACTTACAATCCCATCTGAAGAAAGTTTCTCAATGTACCATTACCTTACTAAACAAAACAGAACAGCAACAGAGTATTATTGAACAGCTCCAAAATAGTATTGAACAACAGCAGAGTGTCATTGATCAACAGCAGAGTTTTATTGGACAACTGCAAAATGTTACTGCTCAGCAGCAGAAACAGATTGTGGCACTCATGTACTTAAACGTGCAGAAGCCGCTAGTCCCAGTCTTTGTCCCTCCACCTGACATTGTGATGACTGACTTTGAGAAGCACAAGAAAGCAAGCGACAAGTGGTACAGTCCTCCCTTCTACTCCCACATTGGAGGGTACAAGATGTGTTTGTGTGTTTACGCTAATGGCATTGGTGATGGCAAAGACACACATGTTTCAGTGTTTTGTTGCCTAAACCGAGGAGAATATGATGACCAGCTGAAGTGGCCCTTCCGTGGAGACATCATGATACAGCTGTTGAACCAGAGCAGCGATGAGGGGCATTTGGAGGAGACTGTTACCTTTGATGATATCTATGTTGGCAGTAGAGTGGTGATTATGAAGAGAGACTCAAGCTACATAGGCTTTCATTTCATAGCCCATACTGAACTCAACACTGAAAGCAAAGACTATCTCAAAAATGACTGCCTCAATTTCCGAATATTGCAATTTGTCATTAAGAACACCTGATACCTGATACCTTGTCCTGGTGGTTAGCTTTTTGTTTGTTTGTTTTTGGCTCTTTGGATGTAGTTAATGTGGTTAGCTACCTTCATTATCTTTGTACAATGTGTGCAAGACAACTGTGTATTATTAGTTTTGCTAATGTATGCTAGGTGCACGTGAACATCATACATGCAACAAAAAGAAAGGATAGTGAATTATACAAGTTGTGATTTGATACTGTACCTTGTAACTGTTGATGATGGTAAGTGGTAGCTAAGTCTGTCCTGCTTTCATGTGGCCCACACTGAAGTA
>CBDBCZ010000013.1:0-915000 GCA_965203295.1 Nitrospirales bacterium
GGGATCAATGCTATACCAATGTACATTAAATCAGTTAAAGGTCAGTTTGGGTAATGGGTTAAACTCCTCCCCTTGCCTCGGGACTTTAAATTCCCCTCACCCAAACTGACCATTAACTATTACACAAAGTCCACTTCTGACAGTCCTAATGGTGACTATTACATACTTATGACATATCCACATGAATGGAGACTGTGTTTACTTAGGGAAGCCTGGGTGTGGGAGATTGATACTGTATTACCAACCTGCTTGCAGTGTGCAGACAGCACTGGCTTCCTTGGGTGGTTCAGCACCCTAATGGATAAACACAGTGACAGTTCATGTGGTGACTCAGACTTGTTCTCATGTGAACAGTTGGTTTGGAGCAAGAGTGTGACTGATGGTTAGTTTGACACCATGCACATCACACTTCATAAATGAATGGTTCAGAACATGGGTAGCTCTATCCTCTAAGCTACAGATACATGCATGCATGCACACTCCGAACAGCCTTACCTCTTGTGAAGACATGAAAATTTCCATGTCTGGACCATCATCACTTTCTTCCACTACAAGCACAAGAGGGGGATTACCAATATCACTGATGGTGCCATTCTGAGAAACCCTAGTACGAGGCCTCAGTGTGTATATATGGAATGGTCCAGGGAGAGATCCAAAGGCGAAAGAAATTTCATACAACGCCTATAGGAAGACCGCAATAATAACTGGTATAACGTCAATGTTAATGAGTCATTCACTTTACCTTGGGAGATGAGCTGCCTTGAAGAGAAACCTCAATCTTAGATGAATCAGGCAATCGCAAAATGAATTTGACACCGCCAGCAACATTCATGTGATCTCTCCATTTAGCCTGCAGTCTCTGACGTAGCTGAATGATAAACACATTCAGCTATGACACCTGTATATGTCACAAAATGCATGCTTCTTCATACCTCCTCTCTTCTTGCTTGTTTGGCCTGCAACCACAGACACAAGAGAGCATAGGTCACAAACTTTAATACATGTACAACTACTGTGCATGTAGCAGAAATTGTGACTTTGAGGGTGCACCATGCACTGAAGGTTTCTAGTGTGACAAATCAAAATCTGGCAGCTATATACATGAATACTATTATCTTTCCCCCACCCTTGTCAATTCACTGTCTGGCTTCAGCAAAGTGCAGGTGCACTACCTTTGCTCTGTCCTTAGCTTGGTCGTTCTCCAGAGACTCTGCAAAGGTTCTGTCTTGTTCTTCCCTTATCTGCCTGGACTCCTGGATATACTCCTCTCTCTCTCTTTGCTACAGTATTACAATAAATATTGTAAGTCAGGTTGACATGAAATCAGTTATGATCACCCACCTTGTCTTTGGGTCTCTCCTCTTCGTCAGAACTTATGTTGATGACTGGACTCTCAGGCTTCTGTACAAAAATAAACGTTGACGTAAGGGCTCCCACAGTGTATCAGAAATTTTAAGGCACTTGGGATTCACTGCATGAGTTCTGTATATATCAATTTACCTTTAGCTGCCTTATTGACTTGCCAGCTCTCTGCCCAAGGTCCTCAAAATCACTGTCTTCACTTTGCTGGATAGACAACTGTTGTGAAAAAAGTAGCTAACAGTCATAATTGCAAAGGCCAAACCATAGATTATTGACCCCTATAGGTGCATGTTCACAGTTCACTGGAAGCTCTTAAGTGGATTATGTGCATACTTCACTAAACCATTACAAAGGTGTGTGTGTGTGTGTGTGTGTGTGTGTGTGTGTGTGTGTGTGTGTGTGTGTGTGTGTGTGTGAGGGGGGGGGTATTACTTACTCTGTTCTTACCTTTTCTGCAAGTGATACTTTTTTTCCCTTCAGTCTGGTTCCACTCCTGGATTTTGGCACACTCGTGTCAATGTCACTGTCACTGTCACTGTCACTGATTTCCTGCATATGAAACACTATAATAAAACCATAGCGATACTAGGCTTGAAGGCACTGCATGCGGTGTTACCTTCTGGCCATGCAGTGGTTGTTTTCCTTGGGTGGTTGGTACATCAACACTGTCACCGGGCTGCTCCTGCAGGTGTATAGTGACACAGAGAACGATACAACAGCCACTTCAAATATCATACCACATATACCTCAGGGAATTTCTCACAGAGGTAGAGGCAGCCCTTTCGATCAACTGCCTCCTCACCACTGAGGTCCTGCTCACACGCCCTCACTAGATGGTGCCCAGTGTTGTCACACTCTAGCACTATAAAAGTGCGGATGTTGAAGGCACTCTGAATTTTCTCCCGAACATTTGTGGGGCCCATCCCATGGTGCATTTTCAATGAGGGGATCCTCCCCGAAGATGCAAGCCGCTGTCGGAACCCGCCCTGTGGTACAGATGGCACAAAGTCCTTTAGAAGCACCACCATGATTTTTGCCGGTCTGTGGGTCATGGCTTCAGCCTTCTTTTTGCGTTTCCATTGTCCCGTGGCCGACAAAGGATCAAACGGATCTCGTTCCTGCTTTTTTGTAGATTGTAGCGAAGGAAAGAAAGTGGCCAAAGCCTTGGCTTCTGCTTGGGATGGCTGGGTAATACGGGAGATGATGCTCTGGGCTTTCTGTGGGGTTCTTTGCTAGAGGTAGACATGCAGACCAATTTTATTGACAATTTCATACATCACTGTAATGTGTAACGTGTAATATTAATTTTACGAAGGATATTATCCAGCATGCACCCGCAGTTAACTCATGGTCTCAATGGACTTATAGCTCGGAGTGTCATCACATGCAGTTGGCAGTGCGCAAATCATCAACTCTCTATTGCTATAGTCTGAGATGGTATATTATTATGGACATGCATCCTCCCCACACACACGCATGCACACACACACGTACTTACTACACACGTAAACTTACACACACACACACACAAATATTATGTTTAATAGGGAACTGAATGAATCCATTAAGTTACCAACCTGGGAGTAGCTCGGCTTGGGAATGACGGTGATCCTATCGCGACTTTTGATATCCTCCACTCGCTCTACGTCCACGAAGGCATCCCACCGTTGCGACCACCTCTGCAGCAGGTACTCACTGCGAGACTGGGAAATTGACTCACTCTCAGGGCCAGAAAGTTTCACTACAGGTGCTGCATAGCCGAACTTTCCGAGCTCTTCCGCAACAACTTCACAAATGGCTGCGGGTGAGACCGTCAATTGCCGACGCGACTCCTTGTATTCAAAAAGTACCTGCACCTCCTCCATAACTCCGGCTCATATACAAGTGCAGATATACCAGGACCAGATATCTATCAATGCCAACTAGACACTTGCAAGGCAACGCCGACACCAGCTCCACACGAGGGCCCAAAGCAGACTGCATGCAGTGCGCGGTTACCAAGAACGACGCATGCGCACAAGTGCACTTACAGGGGTTCTCCTACTTGTTTAATTATCAGCTTGCCCTGGGAAGCCTCTTGAAAAGATAGCATGTGAACACACAGAACCACTCTTCTAGGCTCACGAGACTACCACTCTTCCAGGCAGGAAGAATTGATTATTCATCCTTCAGCTGAATTAGGGACACTGGACCTCAGCACTAACCCATTTTATTCATTATCTCTCCAAAACAGCCTTCAGCGGCTTCAGCCCCACTCCCGCCCTTATATGGCACACTAACGCTCTCCAGCTGAATTGGACTGATAATTAAACAAACAGCCACCAGCCCCACCACTAGTCATAGATAGTAGAGTAGAATCCTTCTACTCGACTATCCCATGATATAGTGCACTACGCGATATGAATGAACACTCCAGCTAGAAAAAATTAACTTCAAAGTAAGCTTATACCAAATGTTTTATGTCAACTCAAGTGAGTTTACAACTAAAGAAAGAATAAAAAATAGCTCCACTATCAGCCCCAAAGTCAAGCAGTTTCATTTCAATTTTGACCAAGTTAAAAGTGTTGACAGACAGCAAAGCAAACAAAAAGAGGGGTGGGGCTAGTATTCCTGCACCGTACACGATATATTTTACCGATAAACCGTATTGGTCTCGTGCATGGACACTCCCAAGTCGACTTGACCGACCGCAAGCTTAAGCTGGGTTGAGCATCTCCAAGTCGACTTAACCGAAGATCTTCATGTCAGCTTGAACGTTTCCGAGTCAGCTTGAGTGTTTCCAAGTCGGCTTGAACGTTTCCAAGTCGGCTTGAGGGTTTCCAAGTCGGCTTGAGTATTTCCAAGTCGGCTTGAGCGTTTCCAAGTCGGCTTGAACGTTTCCAAGTCGGCTTGAGGGTTTCCAAGTCGGCTTGAGGGAGAATATCTAAGCCGGCTTGAGCGAAGTAAGTCGAAGTTGAATTTTGTTAGGTTTGGCTTGCCATACAAATCCCAGCTACCCATCCTAGAATGCATGTGGGCATGTTTAGGTTGGTTTAAAGTTAGCTTCAGCCCCAGTGCGAAGCCAAGGTTAAATACAGTTTAATGTAGTTATACTAGGTTAACATGCGAGCGAGGGGTGGAGCTGTGGGGGAGGAGTCAGGTGGCTAACTAGTGCCTAGCGCATGCGCGGGAAGTTTCAGGCCTCGTGCTACGGAACGTCAGGTAGTGGCTGCTGTTTCTTTTGGCGCCTCAACCCTGCTCCAGTTCCTGGATGGCTCCAGGCCGTGAGATCCCCGCTGGTTTTTTTTACCAGCAGTTCGCGCGCTGCGCGCGCTCCGGCTGGTAAAAAAACATAATATGCTGTAAAATATGTATAGTTACGAGTGTGGACATATATTATAATAATGATTGTGTGCATATACATGTACATCTATCAAGATAAATAGTTCAATGGATACACTTTGCGGGAGAAAATACAACTGTGCCATCATGTGTCATGTGGCACTGTGTTATTAAGTGCAATGTCATAGTATGACATTGCACTTAATAACACAGTGCCTTTTGTATAACAACTTATATCTATACACTTCCGTAGCTGTTTCCGCATTGAGGGTAAGTGTCTATGTCTTCATGACCGCTCTGCTCGCCACCAGTTGTTGGTAGAAGTGGCTCATACAGTTCAGGGTTGATAATCCTGTCCGGAAGTTCATCAGCATCACTGTTGCTCTCATAAGATGTTTTTGCACAATCTGTTTCCTTAGCTGGGGATAGTAGCTTCTGAACCAATTTACAAGAGTATCGTTTTAACACACCTGCCCATGACAGCACTCTGTATGCTGAGTAGAGACTGATGTATATAAAGGCTGTGGCTGGCAATATGTACACTACTGCAAAGGTAACCCTACTAACAAAATAATTATACATAACCCAAAATTGAGTCAAGCTGAAAAGTGCCAAAGCTATAGAATCGAGGATGTTGAATCGATTGTCCTTATAAGGTCGCATGAGAGAGAAGAGTAAGGCTGCAATACCAGGGACTACAACCTTAAACAGCCAAAAATATTTATACGCTAGCATTTGTGATGCATTGAAAATGACACGCAAAAGAAGGTACAGTCCAACAAAACAGCGGTAGTCTTTAGTTCCAGAAGTTCCATTCTTGTAGCAACCTTGGAACACATCCGCAAATGCATGGAGGGCATGCCATCTAATATTGCAACAGCCAAGGCATTTCTGAAAGGTTTTGGTCGGATAAAAGAGGAGAACCAGCAATGGTAAGGCTACACAAAACAGAAGAACAGTGATTGCAACAATTGCGAAAGGGAGGTGTTGAGTGCTAAAGTATTGAATAGTTGAATCATAGTACACAACTGCTGAACTGTTCACTTTGTCACTGCTAGCTAAAATGTTAGAGGTCAGCAAACTGTACGACACCACTAAAATCTTTGAATAGGCCAGGAGTAGAAATGCTGCAAAGGCATGAATGAGTGATGTCTTGGGGTTCCAGCTATCTCCTAGACAGGATGTGCAGATGCGAAATGGTCTTCCAAGCCACAAAAACACTGTATAGCCTTTGTCATGAAGTTCAACACAGTAGTATGTGATTACAATTAGGACAAGTGGATAGAAGGCTACTATATACTCGAGTGATGCTACCTGAAGACCAGTTAATCCAGTGCTTGCACAAAAGGGTGGAGTAACGTATCGAAAGAAGTCTAAATTCCAGATGCCACCAAATGTGAGGGAAAAAAGTTGAAGGTTGTGAAGGCTGGGTGACACTATGCTGTGAGGGTTTATATTTACTTGATTTACACCTACTTGACATATGAATATGAAAGCATTCATCGATGCAGAAGTGAGTATACGGACTTGGAAGAACACTATTACTAAGAAGAGCACTGTTGTTGGAAAGGTTGCAAGAAATATGTACAGTAGCCATCCATACTTGCTGTCCAAACACTCCAGACACTGATGTACGTAGGAGAATACCGCAGGTCCCAAACCAGGCTTACACTGGCTGCATAGCAACCCCGTTCGATTCAGCCCTCCACACACAAAGGTGTTCAATTCGGAATTGTTCTGTGGCAGAGTTACATACAGATGGTCAAAGTCGGGTCTGTGGCAAGAGAATGGACACCTCCCAACTATTTCTGAGTCGTTCTCCCCCTGATTGTTTGTCATACAGTATCCCAAAAGCAGCCGGGATGTTTGTAAACTCTGATCACACAGCACTATCTCACCTATTGGATCTTCGCAATCACAAGTCACTGTCCCATTGAGGCCAGCTTTAGGTTTCATCCAGACTGGACACCGTGGATCACCATTCATTGTCCTTCTTTCTTGAGCAAGGCCAAGGCATACAAGTGACAGTAACAAAGTACTCATTACAGGTAGCCGTAGTTTTATTCCCATCTTTACTGCTGCACAGTAGAGGTATTATGAGTGAAATCTGCATACCATTGTACTATATGCTGTGACGTAGGGACTTTCATATTCACTTATATGGTCTCAGGCCTGCAGCCATATTAGTCTGGGGGACCCCGCCGTTGTAAATCAAACATCCTTTTTTTATGCCGCTGCCGTCGGTATTCCCATAGAATTTCTTTCAAACGGAAGTTGATACAAGGAAACAAGTAATGGTACACGATAACATAATTGATTACGTAACGACACATGTTTTCCTGTATATTGCGCAATGTTACGCGTGCTTCCAGCAATATCCAAGTAGTATACGGGTACCGGGAAAATTTACCGCGAAATTGCAGCAACTTTTCATTCAATCCTCGTTTTGGGGTCATTTATTTTGCTCTCAAAATCGATTAACCCGTTGGAGTAGAGTAACAAAAAAGCTTATGTAAGCGGTTTGGTACAAGATGCGTCGCTTAGAATACTTTTGGGGCCACTCAGGCCCTTTGCCGCAGGTTGGGCAAAAAATTGAAAAAAATCACTTGTCCACACCAACTGGAAAATGGAAGGAAGAGTCGTGAGCTGTATCTCCAGAACTATGTAAGCTACAAAGTTCGTTTTTTTTCACATTGTGAGTAGTTACTTTCGTGCTCTCTGCGAGCGCTTATCCGAGCTTCTAGCGCTTTTGTAAGGGAATGCTATGCAGTCAACTCTGAATGCCACTTTTCCACGATTTTCTCGCTTTCTATTTCATTTCATATCTACTCTTAGATTGGGGCTACTGCTAACTTACCTTGCTGTGCCGTAGATCTTGATGGTATATGTGCTGAAGTGCAAAATCTCGGCTGTAAAACCTTTTGCCGCAGGTTGGGCAAAAAATCGAAAAACTGGCAATTTGTCGAAAGAGGCATGAACGCACAGCTGCCCAGGACTGCTGTAAAAGTCGTACGCTCGAAATAAACTACCTGTCATACGCTTTTTGTGTTGTTTAACACGGATACGTTGTTGCAAAAGCCGTCTTTCAAAGGAATCTCGAAATAACGGCCGTCATAACTGCACGCGCTCGAAGTCGGTCAATACCTTTGATGTTAATTAACATCCGGTATTACTTCCTGTTTGAGAGAAAATTCGACGGCTGCGGGTTAACTGAAGGTGGATAGAACTGGTTGGATTCTTACTATTTGGGGCATTAAATGCCCCAAATAGTAAGATATGGAAACTGAACTCTTGGAAGCATGCAGTGCAACAACAACAGCTTGTCATGAAACCACTCTTGGATAACAATTCCATATACAAGCTAAACGTCTAGCTAAGGCCAGTTCAGGTAGCTATATTAATCTTTACAGTGCCAGAATCCTATTTTTGTACCTGTACCTGTACCTTTACTCACATGCAGTTAATAGTATACAAATGCGTACAATATTGAGGAATTCTATGAATTAGTCTATATATAGGGGGGACCAGAAGCTAGTTTGGAGTGCCTTAATTACCCCACGCTGCGTATGCGCGAGTGGGGTCAAGCAATCGATTATGTCCGTCTGTCGTTGTTTTTGTCGTCGTCTATCATAAAATAATCTGCCTCTGGAGTGGAAATGCCTCACTTTGGGTGAGGAGGATCGGATTACCCATCTGAGGTTGATGGCTTTTTTTAACTTCCTGTTTAATTTATAAATATTGTTCCTATACATTGCTACGTTTACTTTTGTTCTCACCAGCCAGTTTAACCACATGTGTAGCTGTTTGTAATCATTGGCGGCGGGGTCAAGCGATTGATTTTGTCCGTCTGTCTGTCTGTCTGCCTGTCCACTCAAAAAAACGGGTTATCTCGCGATTTACAGGGTTTAACGATTGCTTAATACGACAGTAACATTGATATCTAAAAAAAAAATGTGCGGATGCGTACCTGATAGTCACCAAAGCGGTTCCATTCGCTGCATCTCCAGCTCTTTCTTATTTAACAACGGTACATTCTGCCAATTTTTTTTTAATACGGTCACAATTAGATTACGACGGGGGCCGGGCATACACGGACTCTGGCCACGTGTTCATATTAGCTCATATATACGTGGTGCTAGTCTCGCGCCCAGCCGGAAATTTCACGGATTATTTCCGGCTGGGCACGAGACTAACGTGGTGCGCACCTGTGTCGACCGCAATCAGTCACGCCCACTGCCTAGATACAGGAGCGCTGTACACTGTACCAACAGCTTCATAAACCAAGTCTGCAGTCCTACCAGGTCCCAGTTGTAAAGTCTGCAGCGTGGGGTATGTCTCTGCTAGAGACTTCTAGTTCTGCATGCACTGAACCTACGTGTACTGCGCGGACGTATATAATATGTTATGTGCGCATAGCATTTTTTTTACTGTTGAAGACAAAAATTAATGCGAACTGGCAATATGGATGAAAAATGATGAATGCGTAAATAAGCTTACGCCTAGCGTGTTTTATTTTTCACATTCACTAACCTTAATTTTAACCTTTACGTAATCCGTTGTACACATACTACTCAGATATTGCAATCATTGGGTCTGTGCCTGGCCTTTTTGTACCAAAAAATACTAATTACTCTTTTTATTCCAGACTACAGATGACCAGGAGGAACCAGATGAATATGCACCTCTATATTGTCTCATGACCACTCAACTTATGGATCAGGCGGCTCTAGTACTGCAATTGTTCAAACACCTCTGGCGCCCCCTAGTGATGCCCGAACTTATGATAGCTACCATACAGCACCAACTAGCACTTCACGCCGCAGAGCTCCTCGCGATCAAATTACTGGAACAGAACTAAGTGAAACTGACTATCTGGATGTATAATATTATGTTCTGTAGAGAACTACATATGTATGTATACTTTAGGTATATGTATAGCAATTGGGAACTGATGCTTAATGTTAAATTTCTCCTAGCTGTAGATCTAGTTGAGCGCTACGGTAGTTTGTATGCACCAAGATTACTGTTTTCCTATTATTGCATTTGATTATTCTTATAGTGCTCCAAAATGTGGAGCTTGAGCATGCAGAGTATAGTTTAAAAAACATGCCATTCCACTTCCGTGTACTTATCAGATATGCTTTATCAGATTCTTTAAAATTTCTCTCACCGTGCCATCATTCACAACATTGAATGCAGAGCATGGTTCGGGTTAAAATCAATTTCATATAAACAAACAGATCATAAAGAATTAATACACTGATAGGTATCATATAGAAATTGTTCGTTATTGTTTGTACGCACTGTGAGTACACGTGTGTACACAGGAATTTGTGTTACACAAACGGATAGCTACGTACATTTGGCCAAAGTTCAAATAGCAAGTTTTTAGGGAGCAAAAAAGGATTTCAATTGATCAAAACAAGTGCTACACTGATCAATGTATGACCTCTATCTGCGGAATAGTACAATACAGTATGGTAGTAACACTGAGTACTACCATACTTCATATACGTAGGGATATCGATGGTACTGAAAATGCCTGCCGCATACACGTATACAATTTGTACAAACTTATATGTTCAGAATGCACTTGCATGGTGGAAACAGAATGGGTAGTGTATTATTGTTGTATGTGTACACCTAAGGGTGACTCAATTAATGCAAGACATCATAGCATACAATGATGAGAAGATTTATAATGAGGTCACAGAATTTGATGGTAGCGAATCCACTAGTAGGACTTGTGTGAGAGTTTCTATTCAAAATGGAAAGACACATCTTCTCTTGAACCGAGAGCTAACCATTGGTCGCCTTGCAATGATATCACTGCTGAATGGCTGATGCTGCTCAATGTCACAGGACTGGTAATAGTGTGTTGAGGAATGGTTGATGCTGCTCAATGTCACAGGACTGGTAATAGTGTATTGAGGAGGGAGTTATAATGGCTGATGCTGCTCAATGTCACAGGACCGGTAATAGTGTATTGAGGAGGGAGTTATAATGGCTGATGCTGCTCAATGTCACAGGACCGGTAATAGTGTATTGAGGAGGGGGTTATAATGGCTGATGCTGCTCAATGTCACAGGACCGGTAATAGTGTATTGGGAGGGGGTTATAATGGCTGATGCTGCTCAATGTCACAGGACCGGTAATAGTGTATTGAGGAGGGGGTTATAATGGCTGATGCTGCTCAATGTCACAGGACCGGTAATAGTGTATTGAGGAGGGGGTTATAATGGCTGATGCTGCTCAATGTCACAGGACCGGTAATAGTGTATTGAGGAGGGGGTTATAATGGCTGATGCTGCTCAATGTCACAGGACCGGTAATAGTGTATTGGGAGGGGGTTATAATGGCTGATGCTGCTCAATGTCACAGGACCGGTAATAGTGTATTGAGGAGGGGGTTATAATGGCTGATGCTGCTCAATGTCACAGGACTGGTAATAGTGTATTGAGGAGGGGGTTATAATGGCTGATGCTGCTCAATGTCACAGGACTGGTAATAGTGTATTGAGGAGGGGGTTATAATTACTCTTGCTTCGAGCTAAAGATCAAGTACAAGAAATAGTCTCGACCCACAGCTAGGATATGTGGCTGAATGAAGATTGAAAATGCGGTCAGAAGTGAAATGTGGAAGTAAAAGTCTTTCAAACTTAAAATTTCTGGAGTGAAGATGAACGCAAATTAAAAAAATTAACCGAACGATTGATAGTAACATTTTAGCAGTGTGGTGCTAACAGGAACGTGACAGATACGTGGAGTCGCATTCCTGAGTTTAAAAAAATATTATGCTATAAAATATGTATAGTTACAAGTGTGGACGTATAATATAATAATGATTGTGTGCATATACATCTATCAAGATAAATAGTTTAATGAATACACTTTGCGGGAGAAAAAATGAATACAACTGTGCCATCGTGTGTTATGATATTGCACTTATATAACACAGTGCCTTTTGTATAACAACTTATATCTATACACTTCCGTAGCTGTTTCCGCATTGAGGGTAAGTGTCTATGTCTTCATGACCGCTCTGCTCGCAACCAGTTGTTGGTAGAAGTGGCTCATACAGTTCAGGGTTGATAATCTTGTCTGGAAGTTCATCAGCATCACTGTTGCTCTCATAAGATGTTTTTGCACAATCTGTTTCCTTAGCTGGGGATAGTAGCTTCTGAACCAATTTACAAGAGTATCGTTTTAACACACCTGCCCATGACAGCACTCTGTATGCTGAGTAGAGACTGATGTATATAAAGGCTGTGGCTGGCAATATGTACACTACTGCAAAGGTAACCCTACTAACAAAATAATTATACATAACCCAAAATTGAGTCAAGCTGAAAAGTGCCAAAGCTATAGAATCGAGGATGTTGAATCGATTGTCCTTATAAGGTCGCATGAGAGAGAAGAGTAAGGCTGCAATACCAGGGACTACAACCTTAAACAGCCAAAAATATTTATACGCTAGCATTTGTGATGCATTGAAAATGACACGCAAAAGAAGGTACAGTCCAGCAAAGCAGCGGTAGTCTTTAGTTCCAGAAGTTCCATTCTTGTAGCAACCTTGGAAAACATCTGCAAATGCATGGAGGGCATGCCATCTAATATTGCAACAGCCAAGGCATTTCTGAAAGGTTTTGGTTGGATAAAAGAGGAGAACTAGCAGAGGTAAGGCTACACAAAACAGAAGAACAGTGATTGCAACAATTGCGAAAGGGAGGTGTTGAGTGCTAAAGTATTGAATAGTTGAATCATAGTACACAACTGCTGAACTGTTCACTTTGTCACTGCTAGCTAAAATGTTAGAGGTCAGCAAACTGTACGACACCACTAAAATCTTTGAATAGGCCAGGAGTAGAAATGCTGCAAAGGCATGAATGAGTGATGTCTTGGGGTTCCAGCTATCTCCTAGACAGGATGTGCAGATGCGAAATGGTCTTCCAAGCCACAAAAACACTGTACAGCCTTTGTCATGAAGTTCAACACAGTAGTATGTAATTACAATTAGGACAAGTGGATAGAAGGCTACTATATACTCGAGTGATGCTACCTGAAGACCAGTTAATCCAGTGCTTGCACAAAAGGGTGGAGTAACGTATCGAAAGAAGTCTAAATTCCAGATGCCACCAAATGTGAGGAAAAAAAGTAGAAGGTTGTGAAGGCTGGGTGACATTATGCTGCGAGGGTTTATATTTACTTGATTTACACCTACTTGACATATGAATATGAAAGCATTCATCGGTGCAGAAGTGATTATACGGACTTGGAAGAGCACTATTACTAAGAAGAGCACTGTTGTTGGAAAGGTTGCAAGAAATATGTACAGTAGCCATCCACACTTGCTGTCCAAACACTCCAGACACTGATGTACGTAGGAGAATACCGCAGGTCCCAAACCAGGCTTACACTGGCTGCATAGCAACCCCATTCGATTCAGCCCTCCACACACAAAGGTGTTCAATTCGGAATTGTTCTGTGGCAGAGTTACATACAGATGGTCAAAGTCGGGTCTGTGGTAGGAGAATGGACACCTCCCAACTATTTCTGAGTCATTCTCCCCCTGATTGTTCGTCATACAGTATCCCAAAAGCAGCCGGGATGTTTGTAAACTCTGATCACACAGCACTATCTCACCTATTGGATCTTCGCAAACACAACTCACTGTCCCATTCAGACCAGCTTTAGGTTTCATCCAGACTGGACACCTTGGATCACCATTCATTGTCCTTCTTTCTTGAGCAAGGCCAAGGCATACAAGTGACAGTAACAAAGTACTCATTACAGGTAGCCGTAGTTTTATTCCCATCTTTACTGCTGCACAGTAGAGGTATTATGAGTGAAATCTGCATACCATTGTACTATATGCTGTAACGTAGGGACTTTCATATTCACTTATATGGTCTCAGGCCTGCAGCCATATATGGCGGCAGGCCTTATATATGTACCTGTTGTGGTTATGCTCTTGTACACAGTTGTAAATCAAACATCCCCTAATGCCTAAGGTGGATAGAACTGGTTGGATTCTTACTATTTGCAGGGGCATTAAATGCCCCAAATAGTAAGATATGGAAACTGAACTCTTGGAAGCATGCAGTGCAACAACAACAGCTTCTCATGAAACTACTCTTGGATAACAATGCATATACAAGCTACAGTGTCTAGCTAAGGCCAGTTCAGGTAGCTATATTAATCTTTGCAGTGCCAGAATCCTATTTTTATACCTGTACCCTTATTCACATGCAGTTAATAGTATACAAATGCGTACAATATTGATGAATTAGTCTATATATAGGGGGGACCAGAAGCTAGTTTGGAGTGCCTTAATTACCCCACGCTGCGTATGCGCGAGCGGGGTCAAGCAATCAATTATGTCCGTCTGTCGTTGTTTTTGTCGTCGTCTGTCATAAAATAATCTGCCTCTGGAGAGGAAATGCCTCACTTTGGGCGAGGAGGATCGGATTACCCATCCTAACATCTGAGGTTGATGGCTTTTTTTTAACTTCCTGTTTAATTTATAAGTATCGTTCCTATACATTCTTACGTTTACTTTTGTTCTCACCAGCCAGTTTAACCACATGTAGCTGTTTGTAATCATTGGCGGCGGGGTCAAGCGATTGATTTTGTCCGTCTGTCTGTCTGTCTGTCTGTCTGTCTGTCTGTCTGTCTGTCTGTCTGTCTGCCTGTCCACTCAAAAAACGGGTTATCTCGCGATTTACAGGGTTTAACGATTGCTTAACACGACAGTAACATTGATATCTAAAAAAAATGTGCGGATACGTACCTGATAGTCACCAAAGCGGTTTCATTCGCTGCATCTCCAGCTCTTTCTTATTTAACAACGGTACTGTATTCTGCCATTTTCTTTTAATACGGTCACAATTAGAATACAACGGGGGCCGGGCATACACGGACTCTGGCCACGTGTTCATATTAGCTCAGGTGTGTCGACCGCAATCAGTCACGCCCACTGCCTAGATACAAGAGCGCTGTACACTGTACCAACAGCTTCATAAACCAAGTCTGCAGTCCTACCAGGTCGCAGTTGTAAAGTCTGCAGCGTGGGGTATGTCTCTGCTAGAGACTTCTAGTTCTGCATGCACTGAACCTACGTGTACTGCGCGGACGTATATAATATGTTATGTGCGCATAGTATTTTTTTTACTGTTGAAGACAAAAATTAATGCGAACTGGCAATATGGATGAAAAACGATGAATGCGTAAATTTATTTTTCACATTCACTAACCTTTAACCTTTACGTAATCCGTTGTAAGGGTAACTGCGGTCAGGGGAAATTTGTTTCGTCACGTTATGCTAGAGCAGACAAGAAAGTAGAGTAGCTGTATAACCCTAGCGATGCCTAGTCTCGTACCTAGACATGGTGCTACTCTAAGCAGCAGCAATGCGACGCAGACTGGATGCTTCTCCTATGAAAGATGCAGGTTTGACTACGTAAGTAAATTAAGCTATAGGTACAGCGGCTGCGTTGCGTCCATAGGTGATATAATATGGTAAAGCTGCGTGTCGGCTCTACTATCTATTTGACTCGCACCTGCTTGCCGAGACTATATCTATCTATATATATATTGCTTATGCGGGTTTAGCCTACTGTACAAGTCCAAATCACTCCTGCCTCAATCCATATTCTTTCTTTTTTTTGTAGTAGCTATACACTCTTTAGTGAGTATGGCCAGTGAGAACAGGTTACATCATTATATTGGTACATATACTCCAATCATGATTTATGGACCTCATGCAGAGATTGATTTTACAGTTTTCATGGCAAGATGGTTAGCTATACATGGCCTCAACCCCAAACTTTGCGTGTTGTTTGCAGCCATCATATACTTTCTTTTGCAAAATAGCTGCAGAGTGGAGCTCAGCCTGGCTGCGTGATATTATACATTACTATATATATAATTATTTTTTTTGGTTTACTTGATGACTAATAATCTCATTGACCCACAGGCACCATGTAATGAGACGCAACAGCACTTCGATCTCCGCTATAGCGAGGCCAGTGCAGCGTGGGTTTTGATTACCTCAATCATTGTCTTCTTTATGGTATGTGAAGTATGCATGGATGAACTATAGAATAAGTAATAAATATATAATGTTTAGCGGAGTAGATCCTTATTTGCTGCTACGTATACCTCTTTTTAAAAAGTTTTTGGAAGGGAAAAACAAATTTGCAGTTGTTAAGTTAACAATCACTGCATGTAGGCTAGCTTGAAGCACATATCAATTAACAGTTGTGCTGTGATACGTATACAGTGTGTAACAATTTGCGCCAATAGCCTCTGGCTGGCTAATACTCTATGCATGTATACAAACCTAGGAATGGTGCTGAAGATGATTAGCCTAACTCATCCCCAGCTACCAGTTGTGTCAGTTAGCTGTAGTTTTGGACTCACAACGCTACCTTATCGCAGTGTTCTAACTCGTAGGCAAACTGGCTGGTAGGGAACTAGAAATTAATAAACTTGTAGCTGAGGCAGAATGCTAATGCCGATTTGGCTTCTCTGTGAACAGAGTAGAGTGTAATTTATGCTGACTTCTCTAATTCGATTGTGTAAGAATCTTAGGAACATGCCCATGCTAAAGCTACATATTGACTAGTACTGTCCTGCTTTTACGAGCTACATATTGACTAGACTAAGTACTGTCCTGCTCTTACGGGCTACATATTGACTAGTACTGTCCTGCTTTTACGGGCTGCATATTGACTAGTACTGTCCTGCTCTTACGGGCTACATATTGACTAGTACTGTCGTGCTCTTACGGGCTGCATATTGACTAGACTAAGTACTATCCTGTTTTTACGGGAAAAGGGTGACAGTTTTCGTAGCTGTAACATTTACTAGTCTCATTGGTCTGAGGCTTTAGCTTCCCTCCCCTACCTCACCCAGAATAAAAAAATGTGTGCTTTTCATACTTTAATAACCCATTACCAACCATAAGAAACAGCCTAAAGAAGCAGAAAAGCTTGTACAAAGTATTAACGCCTAATATTAAAACCCATAATATTATATAAATTCATATAGGCTTATGGGAGCTCATGACGCACATATGCGTCATTGGTTGGTAAACAGTCAATATAAGTGAAAAAAAAATGAGTGGAGGCCTGCATGGGAACGGGGAAAAGCTACTACAGGCATTCATGTGCTCCGTAAAAGCACATGGGTTGTTTTAAGTGCACTTGCAGGATAAATGGTGAGTGTGTGTGTGTGTGTGTGTGTGTGTGTGTGTGTGTGTGTGTGTGTGTGTGTGTGTGTGTGTGTGTGTGTGTGTGTGTGTGTGTGTGTGTGTGTGTGTGTGTGTGTGTGTGTGTGTATGTGTGTGTGTGTGTGGGGGGGGGGGGGGGGGTTGGTAATTGTTCCAGAAATTCAGCTGGTTAGCTAATGTACAGGCAGTAGCCAGCTAGTTTGCATGGCTTCCTAAACTGGAACCATGTGGTTTTGATAAACAAAAGATCTGATTCCCATGCACATATGCTTTATAACAACAAGCAATTGTGGTACAGGGGGAGATGTGTCTTCTGCCATCAGTATGCAGTCATGTATGAACCCCTTGCTCTCTAATAAATATGATGTATGCAACAGTTCCTGCTGCAAAGGCTGTATATGTTAATGGTCAACAGTGGCAATTCAATCACTTCAAGAGTTACACCTTTAAGCTGTTCCAAATTGTTCAGAGAGCTACATAATTAAAAGGGATTCATATATAATTGCATACAGATTGCAGTGGCCCATGTTGTATAGTCATGCATGGAGCTGTTCTTTCATACGCTTGGTTATATAACTTTTGATTAATTGATACATTACAAAATGCAACTAAGATAAAGGGTGTACGTATGTGCTATAGTTTCACCACTGCCCCTCTTTCAGTCAGGCTTATAAACTGGCAATATTCTTCTTGACAGTGATGTATATAGATATGTTTCATTTGGTCATCATTATACTATACTATAGCTATATTGTGAATTTCTGCCCTTGAGTATTTATATGGGTAGCAGCTAGGTACGTCATGGCAAATAGAGAGCTAGATTCCAGCTGAAACTGTGTAAGCTGGTCAGCTACAATAACCTACAAGGCTAAATTTAGCCACTATCTAGCCACTATGGTTTTGTGCATTTTGTTTGTCTGTGCATGTTAAACCACAGATACACCTACTGTTCTGTGCCAAAATGGTGCTTTAGGCTCCATCTTAGGTCTTCACAGTTGCTGGGAGTGCTTTGCCTCTTTGGCTGCCACTTGTGTCTCTGAGCTGTGTGTTGATCTAGCGAACGGTCAAGATATGTGCCAAATGGTGTGAATTTTATGCTTCTAACAAGCTCTTCCGGATCCTCTAGTTATATTATATGGGTAGATATGCCGCCTTTTTCTCCAAGCTGAATGCCATGGGCATATTTATGTACCCATATAAAATAGAAGAAACGTGTACTTTATATTAACGCCTAATATAAAAAGACCTATATAAATTCACATTAGCCTTATGGATGTATTAAAACTTGGCTGGGAAAGAGTTAAGATAGTTAGATATTTCACCATATAATTCAAATAGCAACTTCCAAGCTTTAAGCTTCATTCTGGATGCCTCCTAACGTCCATCCAACTGAACAGAGTGTTGTACTCTTTCCCACATGCAGCTAATATTATAGCTACTCTGGACACATAATATAGCCACTCTGGCTCTTCACGCCTAGTATAGCCGCACTTTGAGTCAACCCCTGATATGAAGGCTTCACATCTGAAATACAAGCACAAATGGTCCATGCCTATCTCAGCAAATAACAAATATAATGATGTTTGGCATGAAGGATGGGTCACAGACATTTAGTATATCACTGTGTTCCTAGGGACTTAATTAGAAAGTTATCTGAATGATTTTCAGTTTCTGTAAGGAGATATCTTGATAAATATGTTTTTAATGAGATTCACCAACATTCCAACACCTTTATTGGTCTAGCTGTGAAAGCTTTGAACTCGCCAAGGGGAGGAATTACAACATTACGAGTGAAAGGGTGATGTAACTGGCACATACGCCCCTTTTCCTTTAAATTTTACTTGGCAGTATAACAATCTAACATCACACAGTCAAGCGTAAGTAATAGTTAAAGGTTAGTTTGGGTGAGGGGAATTTAAAGTCCGAGGCGAAGCCGAGGATTTTAACCCCTCACCCAAACTGACCTTTAACTGATTTAATGTACATTGGTATAGCAATGATCCCTGTATGTGGCCTCCTTTGAGTGCTATAAGCGTGGGAAAAAGTGGTTGCCATGGTAATGTACATTAAGACAGAAGAGTTCTATGTCTACAACAGCAGCTTATTGCGATCACTAGCTATGCATAAACTCTTTTATTCAAGCTACTGACAGAATCAAAGCACTCTAGCTATATATCCTATACCGATACAACAGGCTACATGAAGCTAATGTGGTCCAAATGTGTAAAACATAAATTTGCAAAATAACATGTCTTGTGGAAGAGAGTAGACATTACTGTGGATTACCATTCCTTGCAGAAGTGCACTGTCCATGCCAGCACTTTTTGTGGCACAGAAGTGTCCCCAAATGATCTTGTATACACTCCTCTGCAGGCTGTGTGGTACTCGAAGTGTGTATATCTGTGCAAATAGTCATCACACAACTATATTTTAAACAGCTGCACAAGCAATACAAAATTCTTGCTAACTTAAAAACATTTGGAAATATTATAATTAGCTCTGTGGAGAGAGAGAGTCATGAACACAATGTCCACTCTATAGTTATTATCTCACAAAGTTTCTGCTTCAAGAAGCCACATATGGCCATGCTAGTCCTAGATCTGGACATCAGCTGTTTTGACAGCAAATGACTGCAGAGAGTTACAAAGTGAAAGCAAGAATGCTTTCTGATAGTTGTTCATTATTTCCAAAAAAGAACACCTGTCTTTCCCACCCCAGCTTTAATATCTCAGTGGCCAATTTTGCAAACAGCATGCAGAGAAGTAGCTATAGCTGGAATTGGGTAGCTATAACTTTACAGCAAAGCCGCCATCATGTACTAGCTTTATGCAATTTGTTTACTACTTGTAAACCAAGTCCATATTAACAACTCTGATTTTCTGTGCCTTTTGTTTTTGATACAGAAAGCCGGATTTATGCTTGTTGAAGTGGCTTTTTGCAGAGATGTCAAGGATCGGAGGCGTGCCATTGTCATTGTGAGTTTCTTGTATTGAATTAACTTATCTGATTATAGTTGTTCATATGGCCAGAGATGGATAAATATAAATTGCAATATTCACTGCTAGTCAGGATACGCAATATCATGTGTAGTATATTGCCACAAGTTTATGAGAATACCATCTGCAACCAATCTGTAGAAGGTCATGCTTTGTTCTGAAAACGATCTGAAGATGTTTAACCAAATACCATGCAAGATGTTGCCCATCACTCTGAGTGCCCATCATTCTGAGTACACAATCACTGACAGTAACCATGTAGTTTTTGCCTTATAAATGACTAGCCTGGAAGGAGATTGTAATCTCTTGTTAATACTCTTTCATGCTCGAAACAGTACTGTTAGTTAGTCTAGGCATCTGAGTACATACTTTCTTCTACAGTATCTCATCTTTTCTCCCCTTTAGGAATGTTATATAGTGTACGTAAGTATCCTGTTGTATCATATCTCTTCACAGAAACACCAGGATGCATTTGCAAGTGCCATTGGATTCTTTATTATTGGATTTTGGATTATAAACTACAGCTCATCCCAAGATATCCCGTATCAATTCTTTGATGTCAATGATCCACTGCTTTGGTTTTTCAGAGTATGTATGTGTGTGTGCGTGTGTGTGTGCGTGTGCGGTTGCGTGTGCGTGTGCGTGTGCGTGTGCGTGTGCGTGTGCGTGTGCGTGTGCGTGTGCGTGTGCGTGTGCGTGTGCGTGTGCGTGTGCGTGTGCGTGTGCGTGTGCGTGTGCGTGTGCGTGTGCGTGTGCGTGTGCGTGTGCGTGTGCGTGTGCGTGTGCGTGTGCGTGTGCGTGTGCGTGTGCGTGTGCGTGTGCGTGTGCGTGTGCGTGTGCGTGTGTGCGTAAGATGGTACAGTTTTAGTAGCACACTTAGTACACAACGTCATCACATACTGATATGCCCGGTAATTATCTAATGGTTTGTGTTTTTCCTGTTCTGCTGTGTGTCTATCAAGGACATCACTAGCAATTAAAATTACAGAATCTACTCAAAAAGGACTTACTTTTTGCGTGGGAGGGCATGTGTGGCTCAGTACAGGACTAGTCTGCAATGTGGCTACTTGTTTAGCTAAGCCACCTGCAATAAAATTTGAGCTTGTAAAAATTCATAGGATATACCTTTTGGTTTACACAGCCCTGCTTTTTTTTCCAGTTTAACTATGCCAGCAATGCAGCTACCATAGTTGGGGGTTGCCTTTTGAGGAGTGAGTACAAGATGAGAATCCCTGCTGCCTTCATCAGTGCATTTGTCATCAGCGTAAGTGGATAAAATGGACGCCAGACATGCAGGCAGTGTAGTAGTAGACCTTGTCAGTATTTCCTTGGTAGCATGGCCTAATGAGATACCATAAACTCTGGAGTATAAGTACCCATCAAATACAAGTACCCTATGAATATAAGTACCCATAAAACAGGTTGCTATCCACTTCCTGAATAGTAAAACCCATGCAAAAAAAAGTACCCAATGAATATTAGTACCCATTAGACAACAAGCTAAACTGGGTTGTATAAATAGTGCATGTGTGACTAGTTAAAAATGAATAGTAGTGATAACAGGTCCACCTAGGTCCGCATCAGAAGGCATATGGGCTTGCTGGTGGGGGTATAGAATTGCCTTGTGAGTATGCACTTCATAATCACAGAGTATAGTGAAGTCGAGAAAACACAAAAGTGACTGTCAAGGCCAAAACTAGAGTTTAATATGCATGCTGTTGTACTACCGTATTTTTACCCTCATTGATAAGTACCCCATGTTTAGAAGTACCCCATGTAATCTGAACCGTAAAAATGCGCAATCTTCAAATAGAAGTACCGGTACTTCTACTCCAGAGTTTATGGTATCTAAGTCTGCTAGTAGGTCAGCCTTATTCCCGGTCACCGTTGCTCTTTTTTTGCATGTTGGAGCTCATTCTCATGTGCCAAACTTCAATAGATGGCAGTGGAGACCGGGAACGAGGCTACTTGCTGCTAAAAGCTCGTTTAGATACTTTATCTTTAGTCATTAAACTGGTGGTTGCCTCTGTATCAATAACTCAGTCAATAGGTACCTCCACCTCGGTGTATACCATAATTCCGTGAATAGATGCTGCTTTTAATTTAATTAGTAGCTGCACCTTCTTTTTTCTCTCTCCAGGGCTTCATTCATCCTGTCATCGCCAGAGCTATATGGTCAGATTCTTGCAATTCCCACTTCACATTCTCTCCCTACCGGTTCTGCAATTATGAGAATGAAGTCAAGAGTGCATCGACCTGTCCTTACAACTGCAGTAGTACAGAAAATATAGGATGGTTTGATAAACTGTATGTTCTAGATTTTTCTGGAGGTGGAGCAGTGCATCTGTTAGGTACGTCCAAAAGTGCATGTAATAATGGCAATGTGTGTACAGTTCAATGTTGTTTAACGCTTCATACTTGAACAGCTGGTGTTGCTGCACTGACAGTGGCCCTGTTTGCAAAGATCCAAAAGAAGTCCGATCATAAGGTACACGATGGGAGTATCATATAGCGGGATATTTTAGCCAGGGGTAAATTTTTTGCTACTGTCGGCAGTCTGTTCAAGCATTGAAAATTGAACTATTATTTTTCCATCAATAAAAGTTGTTTCTGCCCGGGGGGCCATACTTGAAAAAAGGTACGACGCGCACCCACCAAGTTGGTTGGTTGTTTCGGCAGGTCAGCAAAAAGGACCCAAAAACTAGGGGATTTTTTTGCAGACAAGAGTTTAGATTTAGGCAGTACAAGCAGTAGAGGATGCCTCATATCCATTATAATATATCATAGCTTGTGTACAGTTTGCATGTGCTTGCATGCAATAGTGACACTGATCTCACGTCATTGCTTACTCAGTGGCAGCTCGCCGCTGCATTTAGTCATGGTCGCTTAATCAGTAAGTGCAAAGTAAGGGTTGGGTTGAATTAGTTAACCATTCTATGATGTCATTGCACAATTAATTAATTAATTATGATGTAATTAATTGTAATTATAACACTTTGTGACACAGTTGGTGGGTTGTTTTGGAGGGTCTGCAAAAAAGGGGCTGTGCATCTTGGACTTTTTTTGCTGGGGACTCCTGTTCTGCCCAGTGAATCATGTGAATCATGACTCTACTGTAAGGGAAAGTGGTCTATCAATAAAACCTCAAGTGGGTTTCCTGTAAACCTGGAAATGGCATCATCTAAGTACTTGTACAACACTTCTCATGAATAATTTCATTTGTGGTTTTGCAGCAACTCAATTACGTTTTCTATGCTCTAACTGCCAATTAGGGTAGTTAGAGCATATTAATGTAATTGGCAGTTAGAGCATGGACAGCTCTCTTAATTTGACTTATATAGACTGCTACTGGCACCTTTGAACGACCTTAAGGTAGTTGCATAAGATAAAGAACATGAGAGAGCATGCACTAGCATGGTCTCTACAGGGGTTATTTTCCACACTGAATATTTTCAATTGGGCTTTTATAGGAGCCCAAGTGCTGGTTCTTCAAGTGGAGGGATGGAGTGGATAATGGAAGACCAACCACCCCTATAAAAGGTGCAGAATCACCGGAAAGGAATGACAGGTAAATAATACAGACTGGGTATATTGTAGTTACCCACATAATTCACTTTTCACTCTAGGGGATATTGGCTATGGATGTACCCTGAAAGTGGTGGAGATGAATCTCTGGTAGCTGAAGCTGGTCTAGGAGTCATGATCTTATGGTTTTGCTGGTATATCAGCTAAATGTAGTTTTAAATTATATAGTTATACGAACTATTTTTAACTATCTACATTAATGCAGGTTTGCCTTTAATTGTGGATCAACTGAAAGTGTCGAATGTAAGCCAGCATCATTAAATATCTGTGTAGGTTTTCTGCATGTGAGATTCACAATACTACCCTGATACAGTGGCCAGATATGCTTACAAGGAAGGAAAGTATCCTTACTATGGCATCGCCGCACATATTGCCATCAACATGATCATGGCTGTTGCGGCAGGAGGTACTGTGGCAGTGGCGATTGCTGTTGGAGTACAGGTATGGTTATGTAAGGCTCAAAACATCTTCCTATCGTGATTAATAAAATTGAGCAGGATATAGGTATGCATTAACTTGTGTGGGTGGATGAATTAAAAGGAGACACACTAATTTTCAAAACCATCATGTGCACTGTTGTGATGTCATTTGGAGGGGCAAAAAAATGGGGATTTTCAGCTAGCTGGAAAAAGTAAAATACTCTACTCAGCTAAATGTCCATGCCTAGAATGCATATTCTTGACAAATATATTGCTTATGTTTAGAGGCTTGTTGCAAACTGCTACCTTAATGAAGTCCTTTGTTGAACCTTCAGTGATTGTGAGCAGCCGTTATATTCATAGAAAATTCTAAGTGTAATTTCTCTGAATGACATCACGAATAGCACATGTGCTGAAATGGGTCATAAAAGCTAACTGCCTGCATTTTTCAGCTCATATATTATAGTATCACTATATTACAAAGTACTTAGCTCTAGCCACCAAAACACAGTTTAATCTAGCAGGCCTAATTGTGTTCATCTCCTTGGATGCTGCTGTTGTTGTGCATTTTGCCACAATACTAATGGTTTTGTGGTTTTGGAAACCTAAGGTGTCTGAGGCTGTGGTACCAGATCTAGAGTGAAGCAAGGGTGTTGCTAAGGGCACCAAAGGTTTTCTGATTCTTGTCTAGATTATCGGTCACAATAAAAATCGATTTGCCTCTACTGTAGGTGCATTATAATTCAGAGTCTCTGTGTTCGAATGAGATAGCCAATGGGGTCCTGTCGTCCTTAGTAGCCATTACAGCTGGATGTCCTTTTGTGGACTATTGGGCTGCTTGCATCATTGGAAGTAAGTCAAGGGCATGCTGCAGTCATGCAATATGTAGTACTAGTTTCAACACTTTGCATGCCTGCAATGTTTTTATGCGTTATCAGTGCAAGCTAAAATATGATTGCTTGATTGTGCAGTCTCGCGTAAGTAATGCCATACAGCGAATGAGGTCCAGGCCTAAGTTCGGTCCTGGGGTTTTCACCACATTTTTTTCTTGCTGCAGTAAGACCTATTGGGTACTCCAAGGACCCTTTTCTTTTGTTTAATATGGTCATAATACCATAGGTGTGCAAAATGCTAAGTATACAGTAGGCAGCACTTCATCATCCCAAGTCCCGTCATAGAGCTCTTTATCGAACAGTACGTAGGAGCTTGTATGAAGCTGAAATACCAGAGATTCTGATACACGTAGGAGAACTGGGCCACAGACACTTCTCAATCATGTGTATGAATAATGAAGCACACATCTGCGGGTAGTCTCAGCCCCAGACCCTCCCTGCACTCATAAAAAAAAAAACGGAAGGAAAGTGCCAGAAGAGGGTCTGGTGCAGATGATACAGAAGGCCTCCATGGGATGTAGCTTGTATGGCTTACTGTGGGTGAGATAATTGAGGCGGGAAGTTCCAAAGTTAAGTGAGTGCTAAAAACTTGTGTAAACAGTGCAAAGCTATATCTACAGCGGTGGGTAAGAAGTGGGAAGCGTGAATATTCCAAACGTCATTAGTTCCCAATCAACCAATCAGATTGACCCTCTGAAATTCCGCGGACTGCAAATTATTCTGTATCAACTGCACCGGACCCTCTTCCGCACTTTCCTTCCGTTTTTTTTTTTTGCGAGTGCAGGGAGGGTCTGGGGCCAAGACTAATCTGTGGGTGGCTGCACCCATTAAACTTTGAATTGGTGTGATCTACCTAGTTTCTCAGCTAAACCCTTGTTTCATGTGGACTTTAAATTACGCTCCTGTGGCTGTCAATCTGTTTGTGTGAATATTCAATATATATTATCGGTTGTGCGTATTTTCATTCTTAGGCATTGCGGTACTGCTGTATCATGGAGGGTGCTACATTGAATACAAATTTGACATTGAAGATGGTGCTCGAATATTTCCTGTGCATGGGATATGGTGAGAGTAGCTATTTAGTACCAGTGTATATGTATATATGTACTAGCATCAATCTTGCTCTTGAATGCTATTGATGGACAGTGTACGTACTTCGGATAACAGTCAGCCTTATCATAATCAGTAATACTGAGCATAGGAGGTGGCTGCATGGGCGTGGTCCTGGCCATTACACTCCCAAAATTGTGATCATGCTCTGCCCACATGTTAGCAGAATGTGAAGAGTACTACCTCCTTCCTGACTCTGTATTCTGCAAGGTGTTGGGGTGGATTGCAATCATCTACTCGCAGGAAAAAGCATGATATGGGAGGGTAACGAGCAAGTTTTATGGAGATGACTAAACTCCAGCTTTCATATAGAGTTCTTATCTCTACCCACCATAGTGGTTTCTGGAGTGTACTTGCAGTTGGATTTTTTATCCTCCCACAACAAGCGCAGTGCAACCTACATGCGACATTTGAGGGTCTTTGCTACTGTGAACTACGACTGCCCCCGTTGGTAAGAGAGCAGTATCTATGCTTTGTACCATACTGCATGGACATATGAAAGCTACCACCACTGTATCTATCTGCTACATGGCCAACATGGCCACCTTAATACATGTCCCACACAAGTTTCCATCACAAGCAACTTGCCCTTCGTCTCAAGTGACTTGCTTTCACTCCATGCGACTAGCTCTTGTCTTGCTCAAATATATCTTTCTATGGGTGAGTCAAAAATGTAAATGTTTATATGGCATGCTTAATTAACCCCATCTGCACCTTCTTGCTAGCCCTGCTCTCCGTCCAGCGATGCCGTTTTTGGGTGCTTACAACGTGGTGGTGATTGAGCATGTCACATACATGTGTAATCCTTTAGATTTTGCCCAGTGCAGAGGAAGATGCATTGATTTGAGCAAGTTGTGAAGTAGTTACGTGGGACTAGAGCGGGTTACCTAGAATGAGATCAAGCTATATACCTTCATCTCATTCGACTTGCATCCCTTAGACTTGCTCGCATTCCATGCGACTAGCTATAATAGCTCTCATTCCACGTGAATTGCTTTTGTTCTATGTGACTTGTTCTCATCCCAAGTCACATAGGACAGGAGGTAGATGAGTGGAACAACCTACCACTATCCATATAGCCTTGTGAAACTGATATAGAATCACTGTGATGCTGTAACCAGCAATACTTCTGAAGTTATACCTAAGCCGCTACATGTAAGGGAAGTGCTCTTTTTTGTGGGGCAGCCTAATATAATTCTGCTGCCACATCTGTTTTGGTCTGACCTGTTGCTGAGCTTTGTGTGTGTGTGTATGTGTGTGTGTGTGGGGGGGGGGGGGGTAGTTTCACTTTTATAGTTCCTGGCTAGCTAAAGGTTTGGATTTGTTTTACCTTAACCCATTCTGCAAGACTGCATGCAGAAGCAAATCAAAATGGCCAATATAGAGTATACTGATCACCCACTTTCAGTTTCTCTTCTGAAATAGATAGGTACCATGTAGTTGGTTGTTGTAAATCTAATGTGGGCTTCAAAACAGATAAGGCCCAGTGGTGAGGGCCTGCACTCACCAAGGCATCTCTAAGAAATAGCTCGGAGCCGGTATATGATACCAGACTTTTTGTTCTCACTCCAGACTACCCATTCTCTTTCCAAACTTTCCGTTTCCAGACTCCCCAGTTCCCATTCCAGACTTACTCTATGTTCTATTTTTTGATGCAAGATGTGATAGCCGAACAAAGCTTAGTGTAGTTGTATGTTTGCATTTATGTCTCTGAGGAAACTGTTGGTGCTATGAAGTTTTAAATATGAAAATCACATTGTTGTTTTTCTGTAGGTCTGGTATGAACATCTGGTTGCCCAATTACTTGGAGCGGTCATAATGCTTGTGATCAGTGCAGTGGGATGCATCTTGTTGTATGGCGTTCTGTTTTGTTGGCCTATCAGATGTTTCTGCAGTACAAAGTGCACCAAGATGTGAGTATAGACAATTAGGGTGTTCATTGACAATGTGAAGCGGATGTTGAAGTTGAAACTTCTGCAGAGAATCCTTCTGTTTACTTTAGGACATTGCTAGTATGGAGGCTTGTAAAATATGCAGCTATACATCTTATTCACTACAAGTAGTTGTGCTCGCTTCGCTCGCACAACTACTTGTGTGTGTTGAACTCGCTTGCTGCGCTCGCTCTGTACAGATGCAGATTAAACATGTAATCTGCATGTGATTTGTTGGTTTGTAGGGTACATTTAGCTAGTAGTGTTGCTGGCAGACTGAAACATGGAGACAGTGTTACAGAGATTACAATAAACTGTAAAACAGTATAGGACTATAGCCTAGCTCTTCACAGCCATAGCCTAGTGTACATATCATGTAAGTGAATGGCAGATTCTATTCTCAGCATGACTACTTGCATGTTCATACACAATAAGAAATGTTCAATGTCAGTAAATGTGCACACCACATTCTAACCGGAGGCAGTGACTCAGAGAGGAGAGACTACAAACAGCTGCTAGACCACAAAGGTAAGCTAGCACTGTAGCCTAGCTATACCACAGGCTACATACAGCTCAGACGAACGGCACCGACTCCATTTAATGCACATCGACGTGGTTAGCCTAGCACAGCAGTTATAACTCTGCTTGGCTTTCACTATACCGCCACTAACCTTTGTGAAAAAGTGCCTGACATCGCGAGACAACGGCTTGTAGTCGCTAGAAAGAGCTAGCATCATCTCGCACTACACGTGGTGCTTTGACCTGTGACCGTGAACTTCTCTGGTCACAGGTGAAAGTTCATCCGGGATGCGGCTTCCGTTTCCGTTTTTCACACGTACGCACGGACAAACGGACGGACGGACGGACGAACGAACACACGGACACAACCAGGCGTAATAATAGATACTCTATTCAGTTGTTTGAGCACATTCTTGAGCAAATTTAATCTATCATTTGTGCAGTTATTGCTGCCGCTACTGTAACACTAGGACACATGGTGAAGATTATGGAACTTGTGATCGATTCAAAGGGGGACTGCTACTTACCTTTCCTAACAAGCCAACTAGACGACGTTCATCTCGTACTCAACCTCCAACGCTGTCTGAATCTTCCAGTATCCAAGTATGTGAACAGTGATAGCTATTATTGTTTATGAAAGAATAGTGCTAACCATATTTGGATTATGTGGTTAGTAAAGTTCACATCCAGCATACTGTAGGCTGTGAGAATTAGGCCACTGTTTTCCATTGAATGTTGGTTTCTCATGATGGAATTCCCCACAACAGGATGCAAACTAAAGCCACAGCTAAAATCCATAGCTAAAATCCATAGCTAGCACACGTGGTACTCTTGGCTCTGGGGATAATGAGTCTTTATTATGTCGACCAATACAGAGGCATTTTTATTGGATCCCACACAGTTTGGTTTACGTGTGTGCAAGTATATAATATTCCCCATCCACTGCATCAAGCAAGAGGCTAGACTTACGTTATTTTTGACATACAATATGTGTAACTGTCATATGCCACCTTCAACCCATGAATGAAATACCTGGTTGCTTGAAATTACCCTTCTATTCCAGGACACAGACACACCCACAAGGGAAATTAACCGAGACACCTCAAGTCAGGGAACAAATTATGGATCATCCGGCAGTCATCATACAGCAACTAATGGACCACGCCATAGAGCTGCTGAAAGAACTGTAAGAGCAGATGTTGAGCCACCACCACCGACTGACAACCCCTCCAGTCATGGGACATCAGGCAGCTATCATACAGCATCTAGCAGTTCACGCCGCAGACCTGCTCAAGGAGTTGTAGTAACTCTAAACGAACGCCAACCTCTACTGGTTGACCAACATGCTCTTTAGAGAACTAATACATGGTGGTTAATTTTAGGAGCATTACGGTTGTTACTTTTTCTGAGAGATATAGCTACAGTAGTTTGTATGGTCCAGTAATATTGCACGCTGTTGGCTATAGTGTCTGCTTTTTGTGTGACTCACATGGTTATGTTCCGTTCTGTATATATAGGTGTGTAGCAATAGTAATAGCAATATAGCTGAGAGAGAGAGGGAAATGTTAATATTTTAATATGACCACTGACCTTGTACACTTGTCTACTGTTCATGTAAAATTGCCTGAAAGTATATGTAGTGAAGTTTTACAGAAAGTGATATGCTATTGAAGCCATCTGAAGTTCGTTTTACAGTATTATTCCCACAGCAACCAAACACCATTAAACAGGACATAATTATTACTTCCCGTCCAAATAAAATCTGCTTGACTCATGCATGTTGCGCATTTACAAGGCTCTCTCAGTCTGATTATGGATAATATATTACTTGTGACGTCACATGTAATATATTATCCATGGTCTGATGAGTCTGTAGCTAGCTTTTGCTATCGTCTTCAAAAGACGTCACGGAATCACACGTGATACCAGTAAGCTAGAAGCCATACCTCTCGCTGTACTTAGGCTGGATACAATTTTAAGCGACGACAATACCAGTTGCGATGGGTTACACTAGCCTCAAACCCAGCCGTCCCAGCTTTTTTTAGCGAAAAAAAGCTGGGACGGCTGGGTTCGAGGCTAGGGTTACACCACTTCTGTTATAAAAATTGCAGCTCTGGCAACGTAAGTGAATACGGGACTTTTTCTGGATGCACGCACCATCAGGCCCACATTTATCACTTCAGCTTCAATTCATGTATATAGTTATTATTACATGTATACCTAGCCTAGTGAGTCTGGCCATGCAGTGAGAGTAGGTTGAAGGTACACAATACGTATGTATCAGGCATTACTGGCAACATAATTTAATAATTGGCTCTCTTACAGTTTCCAGCAACATTGATCTAGAATCAGATCATGTAGCTAGCTAGCTAGGTCAATGCACTCTTGTTTTGTGAATGCAGAACTTAAACTATGCCCTATTTGCCATCTTGTTCACTAGTCTCCACTCAAGCAATTGCCATAGTATCATGCTATTTGATGAGATATTCAGGATAATTAATGGTTTTATTTTGTTGACAAATGTTTGTCATGATGTCTATGAACCTACAGGGATTGTGCAGTGGGATACAGCACTTTGATCACCGCTACAGTGAGGCCGGTGATCACACACACACACACACACACACACACACACACACACACACACACCAATGACTGGAACACCTTTGTTTATTCCAGAACACTACAGACACAGAAAATGGCCAAAACAGGGACCCTTTTCTTCCCAGTGCGGACACACACACCCCGGAAAATAACATCAGTGGCAATGTTCCCAATACTGTAACAAACCAAGTGCGGGTGGCTGTTGATGTACACGTCGCAAGTCATGGAACAACATCGGGCAGCTACTATACAGCACCTAGCAATTCACGTCGCAGAGCTGCTCAAAGAGATGCACCAGCAGCAAGTGATCAGGAACAGCAACAGCTCCTAAATTCTTCTTAGAGATGAACGTACACGACAATGTATATATGTTCTGCTGTAGGTAGCAGATTTGGCTGGATGTACATGTATGTATAATGCACCTGCAGTACTATTTCTAAGAGTGAGTGTACTATATATGTTGCATGCATGTGACTTTAAAAGTGCATTAAATTTTTTTTATAATGACATGACTTATATTTATCCATCTAACCTGACTGTTACGTAATGTTGGCGGAGCTGCAAGAGAAGCATACATGACATGTATATATAGATATTTAATTTTAAAAATGTAGGATTTAATGGCACTGTACAGAAAATTTAAAAAAAACAAAACAAAAAAAAACAGATGAATTTAATTAAATTTTTGAACTAACAAAACTAGCAAGGCAGGAATGACACCACAGAACTGTGAAGGATTACCAGAGCTCAAAATAGCAGTTGGCCACTGGCCATATTCCGTACAATTTTCTATAATGGTCACCCAAAATTTGATCTTATTTGTATCAAATTGTATAGATGGCCAATCAAAATTTCATTGTGGCCAGCCAAACCCAAAGCCTTATTGTTAGCTCTGATTACCATCCAGGATTGTAATAACTTAATTTACTATGATTGCATGTAAGTTACTCACTCTTTGAACAACATACATGACTCACAAGACACTATTTACACAAAAAGGTCTGCCTATAGCTACAGAAAGTTCGTTAACACTGACAGTATTACCAAATAAGCCTACATGGGCATCACAAACATAATTATGATCTAACACCAATACACAAAACTCAACAATACATAAACATTGCTATATACAGCTCACCCAAAAACATTGATGTACATACTACTTGGATGTACATACTCCAAGATTACGTACATGTAGCATGCCATGGGCTAGATGGGAAGCAAAGAGGTGTGGCCCCCCTCTTTTTTTATCCACAAAATTTATCACATGTAGCTACCTAGTAAGCCTGTGCTGAAACTCGCTGGGCTGTAACCTACTAAAGTTCAGCACCAGGGCTAACGGCGGTAACCTACTGAAGTTCAGCACCTCAGTTTAGGTGCTGAGCCTCAATCAGTTGCTGGACTGGCTGTTGGCGGTAACCCACTGAAGTTCAGCACCTCCTCAATCAGTTGCTGGGACTGGCAGTAACCTACTGAGGTTCAGCACCTCAATCAGTTACTGGGACTGGCTAACCATAGATCCGAAGGTTATATTATCTATGGGCTAACCTACTGAGGTGCTGAACTTCAGTCAGATGCTACTGAACACATAACAATAATTAACACGGCATAGTTGGGCTAGTCCACTCTAGATCTGGTTCTGCCATGCCTTTATGTAGGCTGCATGGTGCATGCAATCGAGGTTCATTAGTGGACGTCACATCCGTTACACACTCACGCACGGACAGAGCTAACGATAAAGTATTGACAAGTTTAGGACTATACAGCTCGAATGTTTAGCTACTGTGACAGCATAATAAAACAGCTAATCAGTTTTAGCTTTTTCAGGTTCGATATTATGAGTGGTTTCCGATGGCAGTTTGCTAGAGATGACACCTGTCTTTGATCCACTCCCCTCTCTTTTGCCAGAGGGGAACAAGAATGCTACCACACAAACTGCAACAAGTGGAATGTAGTAGAAGTAGCTGATGTGCAATTATTATTAAGCATCCCATACAGCGGTGTGTGTGTGTGTGTGTGTGTGTGTGTGTGTGTGTGTGTGTGTGTGTGTGTGTGTAAGAGAGGAAGAGCAGGTTTAACTCTTTGAACGCCATGGGTACATTTATGTGCCCATATAAATAGAAAAAACATGTACTTTATATTAACGCCTAATATAAAAAGGCCACTATATATTCACATTAGACTTATGTATGTATTAAAACTCGGCTGAGAAAGAGTTAACTTGTAGGCAATTGTTCCAAAGTGGAAATTTATTGCGGGCAAAGAAGGTATACCAAACAAGCTTTAGGGGTGTCACAGGCAAGAATCATTCACTGGTAGAAAATAATGTACAAGTGAACAGATTCATCTGCTGACGCAAAGCTGCATACACAATGAAGTTTCAGCAAACATAACAGAGGCTGAATTGTGGCTATCACCAGGAAAATACAACAAGCCATCTTGTAAGAACCAAAGATTGTGCTAGCAATTCTGAGTCTAAAAGCCTTGAAGAATTGGTTCTTTGAAGTTTCAAGCATACACAACAGAGGCTGAATTGTGGATATACCATCAGGAAAATACAAGTCATCTTGTAAGAACCAAAGATTGTGCTAGCAATTCTGAGTCTAAAAGCCTTGAAGAATTGGCTCTTTTGGAGCAGGACCAACCAACTAGTATCTTGAATGTACTCCAGGCACTGACTACATCGGACATTTGTTGAATGCAAGCAGTGGCATGCGTATTTTCTTTGAATGAAGTACTTTGATAAATATTACAATTATGAACAGATTAGCAGCATAATCCTCACAGTGTTTGAGCACAGACACATAGAACAACAGGTGATTCCACGAGCATAATATTCTCAAGCCTAATTCCCAGTATCCTTGCTCTACACCAATACATATATTATTACACGAGCGAGAGGGTAATATGGCCAGGTATTGCACGAGTGTGTAGATATTTTCCCCGAGCCGTTGTATAGTAGGGAAAATACTACACAAGAGTGCAATACCTGGCCATATTACCCTCTCACGAGTGTAATGATAGATTTATTATATACTATCTCCAAGCAGTGTTGCTTGGTTGACAAACTCACTGCCAAACAAAGCCACGCCTACTAACATAAAGGATGATTGGATACACCGCAGCAACATATAGCAAAGTGTAAACTAGCTCTCTTACAGAGAAAAAGGTGTGCAACTTTAGGCTAGATTAACTTTATTTACCTTGGAGAGCTACTTGACAGAATAAAAATCGGCTTGTGTGATGAGTGGGAGGGGTCACCGAGCGACACTAAGACCTAGCCTTTCACTTCTTTCTTACTTAGACGGCTCCTCTATGACAGAAGCATTCCTTTCGCCAGCTTTTTGTAGCCGGGTAGCTCCCATTGCTTCAATAAACGATAACTTCACTTTAAATTATTTTTATTGTAGACTACATGTGCACGCTCTCTGCCCACGCAAAAGGCAATAACGGGTAGGCAATACGGGGGAATATTACCTGTCTGGTCTATAGGAAAATACTGTTAGTACTCTTTGCAGTATATAATAAAATACAGTATAACTTGCACCATATTGACCTACCTCCAATACAGCAAGCCTTTGTCTAGCCACAGGAGAATAAAAGGAAGATATCCAAAATCGACGACACATTTGGTCACCAAAGTTGTGATGACATCATAGAACCTCTTCATGAAATCACTCGTCTGAAAGTGCGGCCTAATGAGTCGACGCAACTGAAAAAAATCAACAGCATGAAACTTGTATAATAACACAATTTAGAGTTGACTAATGCTTGTCAATGACAGAATCTGGAATAATACAATTATGCATGCATATGTACTCAAAGCCGTTTGAAAAAGGCCTCCTAATTAATGTGTAGGAACACTACTAAGCAAAATTTGACTGCCACACCTTCCTTGATGCTTCGTTGGCGATGCCAAAGAACACAAACATGAGGTAGTAGCCGGGGTAGAAGCCGTGCCAGAAGGCAGACAGTATGAAACTCATCAAATTTGGATCAGCCCCTTTCACTCTTTCATAGCACACCCTACAAAACAACAACAAAAAAAGATTGTGTGCATGCCGGTGTAGAACTGTACATCCGCAAAAGAAAAAGAAATTGATTAGTCTCTTTGGCTAGCCTCACTTGAAAGAGGTAATGCTCTACCTCCTACGCTAGTGTGTTTGGCCTGGCAAGCAAGTCTAGTAGGCTGATGTGCTCACATCATTCTGGTAGTTATCTAGCACAAAGTCTGGCACACATCCCAGCTATATATACAGCACCTTCAGTGCACTGTTATTAGTGTAGCTAGCTATTGCACTATCTCCCAGGAGTGAGTGCCATGCATATACTGGGCTCTCCAATAATTGCATGTAAATCGTTATACACTATACTTGTATGCAGACAAAATATTTGAAAAAATAATCTTATGCCATTAGTGATAAAGGCATATATAGAACTTGTTTAGTATATGTTGCTATAGTAACAAGTGTATGGAATAATTTTCATAGAGTATAGTAACAATCCCATAGAGCATAAGAAGCTGAAGATGTGCATATACTAAATGGCTCAGAGCATGGGCAGCTCTATGCTCTAAGCTATACATAGCACGCACCTCCGTAGCCACTTAGAGGTGGTAATGTTCCAACCATCGTTGGCTGCCATCCTGAGATTGACTGGTAATTCGACTTTCATCACTTCACAGTTTGTCATTATGTCCCACTTTGGGTTGCCTGAGCTATCGTATCTGCAACAGAAGGTACGTCATGAATAGGACAGTCACAGTACATTTATGTGAGAACAATAACCCATTTCCGGAACTATCATGTGCAATGCTTGTGACATGATTTGGAGGACAGTGCAGGTAGAAAACAGTGATGAATGTGAAGGCTTTTCACAAAGACTGAGGGCTCAACAGAGGGCCTCATTAAGGCAGCAGCTTGCAACAAGCCTCTAGCTTGCTAAAAGCCTAAGCAAAATCCTTCGTCGGAAACATTCAGGTAACGTACGTTTTACCTTTTCTAGCTAGTTTAGCTCACTGCTATAAGAATTTGTATACCTTCTTACGCGTTGATACTGGCATTCTAGTAAGCTGTAAACCTCTATGAAACACACTATATTTTACTATATTTGTCCTCCAAATGACGTAACATGATAGATTTTCTTACTTCTAGAGGCAACAAGCCTCTAGAAGTAAGTAAAATCCTTCGTCGGAAATATAATCAGGCATGCACATTCTGGTAACATACGTTTTATTTTTTCCAGCTAGCTTAGCACACTTCTATAGGGATTTGTATACCTTCCTACGCATTGTTACCAACCCTCTGGGGTAAGTTGTCACCTCTATGAGAACTAGAAACTCACTATATTTTTTCCATACAGTTGTCCTCTAAATGACGTCATGACATTGTGATAGTTTCCATTGGTGAAGAATTAAAATGGGCTATAATATTATGGTGATGACACTGCCATATTATCACTGTACAACCTACTGTAGTACATGCTGTTGCCAAAGGTGCACTATGAGACTCACCCACTAAAGCCCATACCAGATGCATTGTGGATGCTGTCCAGTAGATGCCAGCCAAAGTAGTAGCGAAATCGAGTCAGCAGACCCAACATAAATGAGGTGATTAGTAATGACGGAAGGCTACTCATGTACTTGGAATCTAGATGTGTATGCAATGAATGCATGTGTGTGTGTGTGTGTGTGTGTGTGTGTGTGTGTGTGTGTGTGTGTATGTATGTGCGAAAATGACGTATTTGTGTATGGGACAAAACATTGTATTTTTGTGGCAGTTCCGGCTAGAAAATGACCATGATCCATTGCATGTTACTGCGTTCTGAACTTCCATTAAGGGTTGAGCTCATATTCAATGCATACATGTAGCTGTGCCAATAAAATTGCTGTAGTTACACAGTGACTTTGGGCTCCGATCTTAATGGAAATCAAAAGATATTGGCACTTGAAACACATACAGTGATGCATTGAAATATGCAATGGAATAATGCCCGTATTCTGCCTGGGACTGCCACATAGATGCATAACATATCAAGAAAAACGAGACAGTTTGGTTTCATAAAATCTCTCTTCTAGAAACTGTACCGCATATGTACTCACCTGATATTATATCATAGCTGTAGTATTTACCCACAGTGAAATGGACTGAAAAGCACAACAACGAATACATCAGCTTTGATAGAGTGGGCCACAGAGGTGAAGGAGGGCCGGATGGAGCTTTTCCATCGGTGGTCTGTGGCTGCCTGAGATCAGAGCCATCCATGTAACTGAGATACTGTTTGAACGTGCAAGATGGTCCACACAGTGCAGACTGAAAGTTGAACATGTAGCAGATGTATTCGAAGAGAGATGGCGGTTTGCTGCATTGGAGTGTGGACAGAAAAAAACAATAAATTTGTCTCTAGCTGTAAAAAGATTTTTATTTCAGCTTACTGTATTTGCTGTAGTTTTTGATCTGCGTTTAAATCAGATTCATCTCTTGCCAGTCCTACAGAGATAAATTGTAAATAATTAGAGCGCTTATATTGCACTACATCATGCATTGTAAAAATGATAGGCTAAAAAGTATCGGCTACATAGTTTCATAATCCACACTTACATGTATATGATACAGAAATAATTTGCTACATTGCTATGTAGTGCAGATTATGCACATGTGTAATGTCATAGTGGTGTAAGTGAGATAGACCACATCCACTCATGAGTTATGTGCTATAACTGACTTGTTTGCATTTATCCCTCAGCTTCACCTCGGGATAACCATAAACTAGTGGGATGCATACAGGTGCATAACCCACTCTTGGTTGCAGCCTATCCTATACATATATGTACATACACTACACTCACCATCGTGCAAAGCATACGCTACTAATGTTATCTTCTGCACATGAACCATCAGTGGCCTGTGGTGTTAGGGAAAACACTGATTACAGTATTAGAACCTCTCTGCACATTCAGCTGCATAAAAGTATCTGAATGTGGTGGTAAGAGATGAAGAGGAGCGCTGTTCAGACATTCATTCTCAGAATCACGCACAGCACTGCGACTCCTGTCCTCTCTATATATGTACCCTGTGTAATCCATCGTGTAGCCACCGTAGTCTGTCAAGAGTCGGTATATGTGCGCCGCACTGAGACAGCCCATCGCCCAGACCATGGAGTACCTGGCCAGAGGAGAAGAAAGTGAAACATGAGAGACGAGAAAAAAAAGAATAAAATCACCGACGAGAAAAAAAAAGAATAAAATCACCATGGGAAGGGACAGGACATTTTTCTGCCCTGTTTTGGGGAAAATATTCATGTGTAAGAACGATATTGTTGTGGATACTGACTGTAAACTCCGTGACCACTAATGATAACAACAGAAATGCATTATAAGTCATACACGAAAGAGTACTGACACGACAATGCAATACACCACGCACTGTGGCTCGTAAGAATTACAGTTGGAATTGGCTAGGTTCCACTAGCAAGTGCTACAAATAGGTTTAGAAGCTATATGAAGCTTGTGTAGTTGCTTCTTTGTTCAGGGTTTAGCTCTATAGACAAGAGCTTGGTGGGTAAGTGTAGTAACAGAAGAAGAACTGTTACAGTGAGAGAGAGTAGAGAAACTCTAACTCAGCTGGGGATTGAACCTTGATAACTTCTTTCAAATGAATCACAGGGATGAAAGACCTAGGCCTTTTAGTTAAATTAGTTCCTTGGTTTTAGTATACTGCACGGTAGGTCCAATTTGGCACATCTCTGACTTAAGACGCTCACCGTTGTACGACAGTTGCTGGTGCTAGCCAGAGGAGGGCATAGCTACCTCCCACCACTCCAAAGAGGATGAGGATTTCCCTAAAAAACACAAGAAAACAGTACATCAACTGCACTGTTACAGTTATGCTGTGATGACTATATCCTATCTTGTTCCCAGGCCTCTGCACAGCTTTTGTCGCTTGCAGTACGAAAAGGCTCTCTCTCTTTTTTCGAGGAGAGCCTGGGAACGCGGCTATAGAATTTGTGTACATGTACTAATGGAAACTAGAAAAATGCCCACATACGAAACCGGCAAGTAGAATACGATAAGCAGTACACACCACAGTACAACTCCAGATCCCACTCAATGGCGCTCATACTTAGTGAAAGTGAAAGTTGATCGTACACTAATTGCATTCTAACAAACCTCTCCCTCTCATTGTAATATTATAATGGACCATTCTTGCCTAACAATGTGTATGTGATATGCACAAGACATAGCAGTGTGTTGAACCTGTACACCTGGCTGCCTTTATGTATTCTCGCTAAGTTGCTGCCCGAAATGCTGCAGGACGTGACAAATGAATGTTGTAGATGAGTTCATGAATGCCAGCTTGCATACCAGAACTACAATTGAAGTACCCTAATCAAGGTTGATACAGCAGTATATAAGTGTAACATGCCTATATAATGTCTGTATGTTTCATAAATACTAGTGGCAGTTCTGAATTGCAATATCGTGTATTTCGATTTTGTCACTGCAATAAAAGTGTAGCATCGCGGAAAATTTCGTTAAGGGTGGGTTTCATACATGTTTGATGTAGAATTGTGTCAATAGCTCATATTTGTGCCTTTAACCATCAACAATGATTGTAGCTACCGTAGACTCGGGTTATCAGGCGCACTTCGTTATGTAGCGCACATACGCTATCAGGCGCATACTCGCTTCTTGGCACAAAGCCGCAAAAACCTCGTTAAGAGGCGCACGTTCCAATTAAATGTAATATGAGGTGAGCAACTGCACGAAAAATCGAACGAAGACTGCTAGCAGGCTAGTAGCAGCTAGCTAAGTGAGAGGATAACTTTCTAGGGATCACTTTGCAACCATTCAGTTATCAAGTTGCTAACTAGCTAAGTCAAAGGCCTACATATAAAGGAAGCAACCATGCACCGATCCTCATTGGAGATGATCGAGCACGCTCTCATCTCAGCCCGCTTTCCACTGATTTTCAACTCTGACCGCTCTCCAGTACTCCACTGAGTTACATCGCTGACCGCTTTGATGAACTGTGATCTTATATCAGTAGTTGGTAATCTTCTACCGGTAACAGATACAATTTGATGGCTAACTAACCGTAACTTTGCCACGATGACATCATGAAAAATTAGGCGTGGTCAACCTTTAACTCTCGCTATGTAGCGCACTTTGTTATGTAGCGCATATATTTTTGCTATTGTCCCAACTAGCGCATGCGCTTGATAACCCGAGTCTACGGTATTTGACAACACCAAGTAATATTAAGTTGTGCTAAGCAGAAGGTGTGCGTAGGATTCAAACACAAGGCCTTAAATGAACCATTTTGCCATACAAGCAACTTCATCTTGGGTGGTCAAACTAGTAAAAAACAGGCGGCCTCACTCAAAACATGTGACTTAGTACTTGCGCTTAAAGGGTCAATTAATGAATTAACAGAAATTGAGAGAAACAGTGCTTTAATTGAAGACTGATGTCATCAAAGTAATTAACTTCTACATGAAACTGCCACATACTTAGCTACTCTGCTGATGCAGAAGTTGTAATCAGTTGGTGTAGGCGGGGTTCAGGTAGGCATCACCTACATGTATCAACTACACTCTGCCACAGTAGCCTACCATCCGAAGCAGGTCCAGACCATGGCCACGCCCACTGAGGCTGAGAAGATGTGCCTGGTGGTGGCGGAGACGTGTCGGGGGCTGAGTATCGTGCAGAAGACCGCCCCCAGCGGGTAGCACAGGGCCAGCAGCAGGAGGAGGCGCACCTGTAGTGGTTACGCAATCCTTAACCCTTTCACCGGTATAGGCCACTTTACTGCTCAAAGAAACAAAAGAAAGCCCTTACTTCATATAATGCCTAATATAAAAACACCATAATGGGCCTTATGGAAGCAGGTCTCTATCGGTGAAAGGGTTTAATATACACCCATGTACCATACATTCATCACAATTTTACATGTACGTGCACGATGGGAGTATTCTCTTACACAGAGTTCGAATACCATTATATTTGGAAGATGAAAAGTGGAAGTAAAAGCCCTACAATGTTTCCTTTGCTGTAATCCAGTAGATTAATTGGAGATGGTATGAGAAAGCCTGGACATTAATTTTACGCATTATACACTACGCCACGCCACGCCACACCACGCCACGCCACGCCACACCACGCCACGCCACGTCACACATCACACCACACGTCCACCACACCACACCACACTACACCACATTACACTGCATTACATTCTTTGCATGAAGTGACTTTGTGCCAAGCTAGATGATTTCATAAGTAGTGAAGATACTGTGCGATATCACTTTCAAAAGCAGTTACATGTACGGTACCTACATTGTTCTTTTTCTTTCAAACTTACTTGATCAATTGGAAATCCAATTTTGTCCGAGATGGCCTGAGCCAGGATGGTGAAGGGACCCATGCTGCAGTGGTGGACTGCACAGCACCTTTCTCAAGTCAGTACTGGGAAATGGTATGAAGAAAGTAGTCGAGGCATCACACCACATAAATTCCAACCAGTGAAATACTATATAGACTAATCCTGACCCTAATTTTAAACATCACATAGCTTTCACTTTCACAGTGCCTCCATCAGTGGCAAAAAAAATATCTCGCTAACTCAACCATGTGTAAATACAAGATGTAGGCCTGTGCCAATATAATGAGGGCACAACGTGAGCAGAATCATTTGCTACAATGTTTGGGTGTGGCTACTGCACTGAGGTCACCTATCATGGACCATGGCGAGAGTTTCAAGCATGGATGAGAGTGACAGCAAGCAAGCGAGAAATTTACCCACCAAAAGCATAAACAGAAGCAGTGAACTAGCAGTTACATCGCTTATTGATGGCTAAATAGCTCCACATACATGTAGGTGGGGAGCACCCCTTAGCTATTGCAAGCTCACAAAGGTCACACTTCTATGGCTGAAGTGTGGCTAAGCTCACAAGTGCTATATATAGGCGCTTCACAGGGTGGGGCCAGGGGAGGCCTCAAAGGAGTAAAGGGGGAGGCCCCTCCCTCTGGCTATCCAAGGAAAGGGGGGTTTGGTTAGGGGTGTGCAAGGTTGGCCAACCCAACCTCCCAGCCGAGAATGCCTCTTGGGGGCATGCTATGGTGGAATTCCTTCCCGACCGAGGACAGGTTAAATAGGGTTTAACGAGTTAAAGCAGGTTAACATGCGAGGGCAGGGAAGTGGGTGTGGCCTATAGGCAGTGAGCATGCGTAGTGAAGCCTAAGACGCTTGCGGTTACACGTGGTATATAGCAATAATCAAGCGTGCACTGCAGCTTTCCCTCCCTGGTCTATATTTCATATATTCCTTCCCACCCGTTGTGTTCTTTCATCTGCCTTTTGTAATTTAGCCCTCATGTCAATACTCTTATACGGCTTGTATTAGACCTCCTAGTTCGTTTTTGTATATTTTATTTTCCTTTTCTCTGCTAGCTGGTCAGCGTGATTGGCTAGCATGACGGGTTGGGCCTAGGGTGGGGTGAAAAGCCCCCACACCTCGCCTCCCAAGGGTGGGGCCAGGGGAGGCCTCAAAGGAGTAAAGGGGGAGGCCCCTCCCTCTGGCTATCCAAGGAAAGGGGGGTTTGGTTAGGGGTGTGCAAGGTTGGCCAACCCAACCTCCCAGCCGAGAATGCCTCTTGGGGGCATGCTATGGTGGAATTCCTTCCCGACCGAGGACAGGTTAATTGCCTATAAAAACAACCTTGCAGACAGTGAGCCTTATGTGGTGCACACAAAACTATTATTAGTATATCAGTGTATTTGTTAGTTAGCCTGGTTCCCAGGCTTCCACCTCAGCTTTTGTCTAGCTCTTGCAGTACAAAAATCAGAATTTTTTTTACATGGTGCAGAAAAAGCTGTGAAGTGGAGCCTGGAAATGAGACTGATTATAAGCTAGGGCAATGTACAAACATTCTTCGCACACCACATTTCACTAGCATGTTTGGCCTAATATTTAGCATAGTTTGCAGTGAGTTCGGAGGTCGGATAGAAACTCTGCGTATCGGCTCTGAAGATTGATGATAGCGGCTGACTACAGAATTCTTCTAATCTGTTTCATCTTCCAAGCAGCAGGTCGGACGAACCTAACCTCATACTCAGGCCGCCTATACCCCCAGAAATTACATTATGTAATCTCATGGCTGTGAGATAAAGTCTTGGGGGGAACAAGCCTCATACTGGCCGACACCATGAGCTGCGAACTTCTATGCAAGCAAAGCAACACACAGCCCCATGTCGTATACAACGTAAAGCAGCTTGACTCAGTTACAAGGTTATGAGCAGAATCATTTGCTACAATGTTTGGGTGTGGCTACTGCACTGAGGTCACCTATCATGGACCATGGCGAGAGTTTCAAGCATGGATGAGAGTGACAGCAAGCAAGCGAGAAATTTACCCACCAAAAGCATAAACAGAAGCAGTGAACTAGCAGTTACATCGCTTATTGATGGCTAAATAGCTCCACATACATGTAGGTGGGGAGCACCCCTTAGCTATTGCAAGCTCACAAAGGTCACACTTCTATGGCTGAAGTGTGGCTAAGCTCACAAGTGCTATATATAGGCCTTCACTTGTACCCAAAGAAGGGCCAGAAGTTGCCTATAAAAACAACCTTGCAGACAGTGAGCCTTATGTGGTGCACACAAAACTATTATTAGTATATCAGTGTATTTGTTAGTTAGCCTGGTTCCCAGGCTTCCACCTCAGCTTTTGTCTAGCTCTTGCAGTACAAAAATCAGAATTTTTTTTACATGGTGCAGAAAAAGCTGTGAAGTGGAGCCTGGAAATGAGACTGATTATAAGCTAGGGCAATGTACAAACATTCTTCGCACACCACATTTCACTAGCATGTTTGGCCTAATATTTAGCATAGTTTGCAGTGAGTTCGGAGGTCGGATAGAAACTCTGCGTATCGGCTCTGAAGATTGATGATAGCGGCTGACTACAGAATTCTTCTAATCTGTTTCATCTTCCAAGCAGCAGGTCGGACGAACCTAACCTCATACTCAGGCCGCCTATACCCCCAGAAATTACATTATGTAATCTCATGGCTGTGAGATAAAGTCTTGGGGGGAACAAGCCTCATACTGGCCGACACCATGAGCTGCGAACTTCTATGCAAGCAAAGCAACACACAGCCCCATGTCGTATACAACGTAAAGCAGCTTGACTCAGTTACAAGGCCAACTGTGTGAGTTACAAAGAAAACTCCGATAAGAAAACTAGGGCTCAAAACTGCCTTGCATTCAAGATCTGCTAGTTCTAAATATACTTCCACACACAAGTGCATGGCAGAGCAATGGTACTGCTCTACAAATTACAATCCATTTCAGAAACAATGGTGTTGACAAGGCCTACACAGTGTGGTCAGAAAATAATGTGGTGTGTGTATGTGAGAACCATTACTGCCTTGTATGCTACTTACTAGCATGATAGCCATGCATGATCCATCACACAAGAAAACTAAATGGCATCCTAATCGATACTTTTGTACCCCGTCCTATTCCCATATCCAGTACATTTACTCTTATGTATGCCAAACGTAGCCTTGTTCCCAGGCTCCAACTCCCCAGCTAAAAAGCATACGAGCATATGATGGTTCTCATATACACACCACATTATTTTCTGACCACACTGTGTAACCCTAGTGAGTATTCAAAGCTGCAGAGCTAGCGGGCCTTGGATGCGAAGCAATTTTTGGGGGAATGAGGCTATATCCCAAACTATCATGTATCATAAACAAGCTACATGTACATGCATAACAAGTAGTAAAATACATTAGACTATGGTATGCATAATATCCTTTGATCTTTTGACTTTAATGAGGTCTCTAAAATCCATTAGACACCTCATCAAAAATTCACATTTCATGTAGACAAATTGAAAGCTGGAAACCATAGTCTAAGCTGGTTAGTGACCTCAAGCAGGTATCTTAGCTGCTTAGAGACCTTCAGGATGTACCTATAATCACCTCCCACTTCGCCCTTGGTGATTATAGGTAGTGTCCCTCAGGTCTCTAAAACAGCCTGCATGAAGCTGTGAATGTAGCAATAGACAACAAGAATAGAAGGACCTCTAACAGGTGCCAACGGAGCCATGAAGGAACCAGAGACCACACCAGCCATAACAACACAAGAATTAGTCCTAGACAGGAACACAAATGCTGTGAACGGCCCTGGCAAGTAGGGCTGAGCCTATTATGCTCAAAAAAAGTACCTAATTATGCTATACTGCACTGCTCTCCTAATATGCTCGACAAAATAATGCTGTGAATGTAGCAATAGACAACAAGAATAGAAGGACCTCTAACAGGTGCCAACGGAGCCATGAAGGAACCAGAGACCACACCAGCCATAACAACACAAGAATTAGTCCTAGACAGGAACACAAATGCTGTGAACGGCCCTGGCAAGTAGGGCTGAGCCTATTATGCTCAAAAAAAGTACCAATTATGCTATGCTGCACTGCTCTCCTATTATGCTCAACAAATGCCCCTAATTATACTCATTAAATTTAATGTGACCCTCACAGCGAAAACCAATCATCTAGACTGTTTCAAGTACGCTTGGGTGGTGTGTATTTTCATAGTATGTTAGCTGATATTGGACCACTCCCCTCAAGGTTTGACGGTAAGACATTGGTAGCTTGCTGAGTTTCCATTACGCATTAATTAAATGACGTAATTTCCCCAAGAAATTGACCTATTATGCTCGCATCATGCTCAATGCTTTTGCATACCTATTCTAATGCTGTCATAATCGGCTCACCCCTACTGGCAAGCTATCCAGAGTCCAGATACTCTCTACAGATAGAACTCCTCATGTAAGGGGCTGGGTAGGGAGACTATATTCACATCATTAAATTGTGTAATGCATTTCCTTGAAGTGAGCAGTAGCATATTATCGTAGGCCAAAATCCTACAGCTCCTTGCACAACACAGCTACATTGCTATGCTTAATCGAATAGCTACCTACCCTATCCCTAAACTCCATCATTGGACTGCCGGACCAATAGCCACCTTGATAAGGGGGCATCTCCAAACTATTTTGCTGACAATGTAATGTTAAGAGGAGGGGGTCAGGGCTACAAATATGACGTTATTGTAAGTCGAAACCATCATTGGCACGCTAGCATGCCTAGCCTCGTTCCCAGGCTGCATTCCCCAGCTTTTATTACCTAGAAATGCACAAATGACCCTGCATAGTGGCCTTGTAGGCCAGGGCGTGATGGTAAGAAGGGGGGAAGAGGGGGGACACAAGTTAATGCCACCCTCTAAAAATACTAGTGGCCTCATTGAGGTTAATTCACAAACCTAAAGTGTAACAGTTAGGTCACTGTGACTCTAAGGGGGGGAGGGGGTAGCGTCCATGACGCTAAGTACACATTTGGCGTGTGCAGTTTAATCTAGAAGCTTTCATGACCTCACTAGCTGTATTTGACTCAATTTGACCGAGTCTTTGCACACTGAGGTTGTTCCCTTTTCACAATAATATAAATCTCCTGTAGCAGTGTCTAAAACATGTGACGTCTGCTAAAGGGGGGGGGGGGGGAGGGGTTGGCCATAGCATCACATAGTCTCGCAGGCCCGCGAGACTAAGCATCACAGTGACGCTAACTGTAAGTTTCCCCTAATACACGTCCACGCATACCAATCTGACTATTCTTCTACCACAATAGTATAGCCAAATCATCCTTCTCGGGAAATTATGCGACCTGGACTAGTCTCGGTACCAGCCCACCTATCAAGTCGGAGATCGCTTACAGTATTTAGCGATCTCCGACTTGATAGGTGGGCTGGTACTGAGACCATAGTACGGTTTATATTATCTATGCTGAGACTAATGTAAGACAGGGCTCAAATTTATGTGTTGACGGCAAGCATGCTAGGAGACACACTATAGAACAGCTACCTCTCTGGTGTACCTGAAGTATATAGTCTAGATCTTGCGGGCCTGAAAGACCGCCAGGAATCTCAGTGCAGTATACGCCTGCTTTGACTGTATAGTGGCTGCGCCCTCCGGAAGCAAACCGCTAATTACGCGCGTTAGTCTACTTCCGGAGGCGCGGCCGCCGGCGCCGGCGCCGGACGCCATAACCAATAGTAATGTAGCAACTACTAAATAGTGCAAGGTGAAAAGTTGGTCAGGCAATAAAATATATATAGCAGGTCAGGTAAGGAAATATATAGCAATTCATAGACAGAACATAAAAGAATGAAGGCAGTGGAATTTGATTGCTGTTGCTATCTCTTCAGGAATGGGTGTCTGATTGATTCCAGTTGTGAAGACAGTTCGCCGATCTTCATGTCCTTGATCTGCACCAAATGCTCCAAGCGAGTCACCTTCATCTGTAGCAACTGCACAGTAGTGGAGCAGATAGCAATAGGCACAGGTCATGCAGTGATCAATAAGTAATGACAACAACTACGGCTAATCCCAGTTTACGGCACAAGTCGAGGGTGGGAATAAGCTACAACTAAATTTAGATCTGGTTTTCTGATACTAAACGTTTTTAAAATTAGTTAGCTAACTAAAATGAACTAAAATTAAACTCTCGGTACAGTTCTCTGATACTAAAAGTTTTTAATACGGAAATTTCGTTAGCTAACTAATATAATTACGTATTTCATTCTTTAATAGCCTTTTCAAAAACTAAACATACGAAGCAAAGCTGCTGAGGCCGATTAAAATGATGTCATTGTACGTTGGGTACATGTACTAACAGATAAGCAGATCTAGAAGAGTGAATTGTGCTTGGAGAAATGCTGTGTTGTACGTGTACATGTATTATAGTGCAGTTCTCATCCTCACTTGAATGTACTCCTGTGACTCCAATATCTTTTGGTCCCTCTCTGCAATCCTGATCTTCATGCCCGCACTCCCCTCGCGCTGTTTGTGCTTCAGGGGGAGCATCGTCTTCCTGGTGTTTTGAAAAGAACAGAACTTCCTATGTCGTATAGCTACACATGAACTCCATAGTTTGTAGTGTTGTTGAAAAGTTGAAAACAAAAAGTGCTTCAGTAGAAGCAAAAACAGGTTTTATTAGTTAACAGACTAAAATTACAACTTCAAGGGTGGGAATAAGCTACACGTATGTATATACAACTAACTAATCTTGTCCCCTCCTAAATCAACCCATTAATTTTGTTAAGGACTATAATACTACATGTACAAGTACTTTTTTCTAGCTAATTAAAACTGAAAATAAACCTCCATTGTTTTTGCTAAAACTAAATTTAAATATGTAAAGTCATACTAGAGCAAAACTGATAAGTAATATGCATTATGATTTGCTCTGTAGACATAAGATTATTAAGATACGTACGTAACATGAATTATGAATATACCTCGGATTGTTTGCGTAGGCGTGTCTCCTCTCCAAGCCGGGTATCTTGGTTTGCTTCTCCGGGTTCGAGTGTCCCCTGTGAATCGTCCTGGAGTCCACCAGGTTGAACGTGTTCCCGGGGTTGACGGGGGGCAGGGTGGGGGCCGGCAGGGAGCCCTTGTGCTGCCGCTGCTGGGGGGCCTCCGGTCGCCTCTGGTTGGGATGGGGAATCCTGGAGGAGAAGTGTGCCTTGGGGCGTGGTTTGGGCTCCGCCCCCACGTGGGTGGTGGCGGCTATGGCTGGACGGTCCTGGCCGGGGAATTGTGTCGTGCCCTGGTGAGTGGTGCTGGAGTGGAAGTGTGAGGGGTGTGAGGGGTGTGGTGGATAATGCACGGAATGGTCGCCGCCTCCCCCTCTGTCGTGATGAGGTAAGTGGCTGCCTTCAGTGAGTTGAACTGGGCCTGGATGTCTAACGGGCTCCTGCAATTTGAGATCAAGGTGACGATCAAGGGATCAAGGTAGATTCTAGGAAACGATCAAGGGGTCAAGGTAGATTCTATGAGATGATCAAGGGAACAAGGTAGATTATAGAAGACGATTAAGGGATTGAGGTTAGATTCTAGGAGATAATCAGGGGAACAAGACGATATCTGGGCAACAAATCGATTAATGGATCAATGATCATTCTCTGCTACTAAGGAGGCAGGGCTACAGAACACTCAAAAATCCAATCAAGAAAAATTTTATAATATAAATAATTTTCGATGTTCAAAATTCTTAATTGGTCTTGTTTGCAAGCGTTTCTACAGGTGGTGTGTACGTACATGTAGGTGACTACCCCTGGCAAGACTGCATTGTATTATAATCACGATATGCTGCAATCTTTCACTGACCTGAGAAGTGTACATGAAAGGTCCCCCACTGCCGTAATTGGAGGACAGGTGGGCGGGGTTGTACTGTTCCCTGTATACCGTCCCACTCAGGTCCTCGGAGAGGCTTCGCTCCTTCCTGCTGTCCTCTCTGTTCTGGAGGTACCTCTCAATCTGGGAGATGATACATATACATTGTATATATCTTATATGGGTAGCCGTCCAATATCACTGGATATTGGACAAGTCAGTGCTGTATTCGGGTGAGTCCGAAGGAAGAGTCAAATACAAGCAAGACGAGTCCAATGTCCAGTGATATCAGATGGTTACCCATTCAATGAGAAATTTATTTTACATGTATATCGTATACACCACGCATGCACCCATGTTTCTGTTCATCAAGCCGTCCAATATCAATGGATATTGGACAGTTCGCCATATACGGTAGGAAATACTACATGGTACATGTAGTACACGTATGAATGTATACAATAAGCATTTGTTTTGTACACTCCAAGTACCACTATAGTAGTTCCTATAAATTATGGCAAGCTGTCCAATATCCAATGATATTGGGCAGCTTGATGAACAGGCTATTCAGAATCATTGGTGGTGTGTACGATGTACAATAATTGAATCGGTACAAGGCTTGAGTACAATATTATACGTACAACCTCATTCCCAGGTGCTCCCCCCCTCCCTTCCCACAAGCCTTGAAGCTCACAAGTGACACTGCAGTAGCCAGGTGCACCAAATCGATTGTTAATTAGTGTGGGTAGCATCTGCTTTGTCGTACATATACATGTACACTGCCCACATTCGTTAAAAAAAATTGTGCTTTGCAGCTCTATATACGAAGCAGTTTCCTCCTTTCATATTACCCATACTATATACATGTTCATGTAGAAATATCGTGCCCCGCTATAGAGGCAAGTACACATTGGCTATTCTGCCTCGCCTTAGATCTGAGGGTGTAGAGGATGAACTCGATGACCCTTGGCTTGCTGGCAGCCACGTCCTGAAGGAGGTCCTCAGGAATGGTGAAGTTCAGTCGAGCAAACACTTTCCCTGTAAGTAGATTGACAACATAATATCATACAGCAGCACATGGGTGCAGTCCAGGCCTTATATTTTCATTCCCAGTGCTTGGCTGTGGAGTATCAATTATGTACTTAGCCTCGAACCCAGGCCTTCCATGCAGATTTTTTTGTAGCCGTGGCAAAAAAACGGCTGCGGAAAAATCTGCGTTGAAGGCCTGGGTTTGAGGCTTTCTATTATAGCTGTTATGCTACAGTAAGCAAGATTAAACTCTTACTCTCTTATTGGACCGTACAGCGGATTGTGGTTCATGAATGTTTTCTTTACAAAAGAATACAGTTTGCAATTACATGTAACTGCTTTTCAGCATAATATGACCCTATCTCAAAATGATTCAGCACGGCCTAGTATGGACACTAGAGTACGAGGCTACATGCATGCATGCATGCATGTGTATCAGCTTCAGAGGCATGAGTCTAATTGACTGCATGTCAAGCAACAAGTGATGCAAAAACGTTCCCGGGCTCCACTCCACACTTTTTTCCTTTCATTTTTCGCTTTCTGTACTGCAAGCGAAAAAAGCCTGGGTGGATTCCGGGAACCACCACTCCGGGGAACGAGGCTATTAAGTCACTATTTCACAGAACTAGAGGAGGGCATCTGTGTACTTACGGTTGAGGGTCTTCCAGTTTTCCAGCTTCTGGGGGGTAGAATTGGCAGGAGTGTAGTTGTGGAGTTCCACCAGCTTGGGAAGGAAGTGAGCTACCACCTCAGCTGCCAGCACTGAGAGAGGGAGGGAGAGAAGAGGGAGGGAGAGAGGGAGGGGGGAGGGAGGGAGGGAGGGAGGGAGGGAGGGAGGGAGGGAGGGAGGGGGGAGGGAGGGAGGGAGGGAGGGAGGGAGGGAGGGAGGGAGGGAGGGAAGGAGGGAGGGAGAGAGGGAGGAAGGAAGGGAGGGAAGGAGGGAGGAAGTGAGAGAGAGAGGGAGGGAGGATGTTTGCAAGTGCGCTACATGTATATATAGACTTTATTTCCAACCTCTTCATTCAGGGGCTCCAGTAGTCACATGGCCTAGATCTACATGTAAAACACGAGAATAGGGCCCCAGTAGCTCAGTGGACACCGACAAGAGTGTCTGACTACTGCATGTAAGTGTTCAAAGGTTCTGATTTCTTCTAGTCTCTTAGAATTAACCATCACATTAATTTGTATACATGTAGGCTTATTAAAAAAGTGGGAAATTTAGTTCTTATGCTGTTCTTGATTGTTTTATTGTATGCTCGATTATATATGCTTAAACACAGACTCACCTCCATCACTGAAGTCTCTGGTGATGCTCTTCTTCTGCCTGGAGAGTGGGATCTCGTCAATCCAGGCGTAGAGGGCCTGTAACTCCTCCTCGGTCAAGTCCGCCATCTCGGTGATGTTTTAACTACAGTTTCTATAGTTACGTAACCACGCCTATGCACGTGCACAAGCGCGGCGATCGCGCGGAGCGATTACGTGCGATGATACCGTTACATAATTAGCACTTCCATTAGACCCATAATCAAATTAAGAGTTTGTTACCCAGCAAATAAAGCCGATAGCGTACATGTATGTACATCCCTCCTGGGCGTGTTAACTCACTGAGTCACTTGTACACAAATTATAATGATGATGTATGTTTACATTCATAAAAGAGCCTAAATGCACACAACAAAACTGTGAAAGTTTGCTAGCAAAAAGCATGTCTTCTGTTATATAATAGTAACAAGCAGCTGGCCTAGTGTGCACTGTTGTCCAGCAAGAAGTCCCTTAACCCCTGTCGTCGTAGAGGGGGCTGCAATGAGAAAAAAGGCAGACATACATCAACATGACATTCATGCATGAGAATTATCATAATATAAGCTTACCAACGACGGCATTGATCGAAGTCATTGTATCGATAGCTAGCACCCACAACGGCACAGCAGTCAGCTACTTGTATACCCTCATAGGATGAACCCGTACATCCATATGTTACATAACAAGTAGCCGCATTCGCAGCGGTGGTTAAAAATCCGGCCACGAGTACGCACACCAAAATATATACTTTCATCTTTGCCGTCGCGGATCGTAGCTACGATGTGAGTCGGTTGCTGCTGAAGTTTCGACGTCCGCTTTTCGTTTGGAGGCAGCTCGCTACCGTAAGCGAGGACACAGACTTCAGGGCAGGCCTTTTCCAGGAAATATAATAGACCTTTTCCTTCTTCATGCACAGCCTGTCAAGAAATGCCCGTTTGTGCACGGACTGAGCTGATTAATTAAGGCAGTTTTTAATTGAATTTCCTGGAGCTGTAAACCCTCATTAGATTGGTTAACCTTATTAGTGGCGGTCTTGAATCTTGTGCAAATAAAGACTGGTGAGACTGTGTACTACACTACCTGTATAGGTGGTGAGACTGTGTACTACACTACCTGTATAGGTGGTGAGACTGTGTACTACACTACCTGCATATGTGGTGAGACTGCATTTGTACTACACTACCTGCACATGTGGTGAGACTGTGCATGTACTATACACTACCTGTATATATACGTAGGTGGTGAGACACAATATACATTCTGCCTGTATGTGGTGGTACACTATATACTACACTACCTGAAGGTTTAATGGTACTGTACGCATAGGAAGAGTAGTATATAAATGTCACGCCTTTGTGGCTTTCTGGGATGGTGAGACTACACTACATGTACATACATGTATATTATATTACATACATGTAGGTGGTGAGACAGTATACACTAGCGTATAGCTAGCTACCTGTAGAAATTAAAAAAGCAAAGAGCTAATAACTATAACAGTACTAGCTTAATTGAACACATATAGTCATGCATGCAGGCAAGACCACCTGGCTTGGCCAGCCCACAAGACTAAATCTATCGCCCATTAACGTTGTTGGTTAGCTTACCACAGCTCAATCAGCAAGCAATTCAATTTTGTGCATGATTCGAAATACACACTATTATTATACGTAATTGTGTCTCGGTACATTGAGGATCAATACTGGACATTGTATGGACGCTTCTCTAACTAGCTACATGTTACAGATATAATTATGTGTTCAAAGCTGCAGCTCAGAATTCTGGCTATAAATGCAATTGTACCGCAAATAGGCTTTGTCTTACCTTGTGGAGTATATATAGCTACTTAGACCCATAATGAAGTACAGAGTTTATTACCCAGCAATATAGCCGATAGCGTATATAGTGGGTAGAGCACTCAACTCCGGGCTGTGAGCTTATGTGTTCAAGTGGTGGCTGGTTGTCACATGGCCCAGGGTTCCGTTGGGGATATGATTCGAGGGTTGTCCATTTTTTTAACGTGTAGATCTAACATGTTACATTGCAATTGCTAAACTTAAACGGCGAATGTAGTGCATGGTAGCGGTGCATGGGGTGAAGTCTTAGAGGCTGCAGCCTAGCTTCTCTCTGTTAGGCAGTGTGAGCACAGCGTCTAGCCATAGATATTAGAGAGTACATGTGAAGATGGTTTTCACCGTCGAATCCTGACTCATTCATCTGGAATACGGATTCTAAGGGAAGTGTATATACTAGGTATCCATTGTCATTCGTTAAAGCCGAGTCCTTCGTAATTTTAGCTGCAGTCTTACTTTCATGGATGCACTCTGCAAAATTTTAGCAACCAAGCTTGGTTACCTCATGCAGTTGGAATTCAAGGGTATAATCACCTTATCTTCCATATAAAGGCACAGCCAGAAAGCTATATGTATGGCCACATAGTAGGAAGCCAGTCACTTGCAGGAAACATAACCTTTAAGGTAGGAAGAGCCTCACCTTCGAATCCGCGTGATTCTCCTCATGAATAATTAATGAGATGACGTCACTCACGTGGCGCTAATTAGATTCATTGATATGTTTGCATTTTCCCATGGCGGCAACCGGAATCAACAGGAGGAGTGTGTCACTTTGATGTGGATAGCGGCTCTTTCATATGCGATATCGGCACTTTGATGTGGTTGAGCGGTACTCTGATGTTGGCTTTCAACACTTTTTTTTTTTTTTTTTTTTTTTTTTTTTAAAAAGAAGATATGACATTATAGAATTGTGAGTAGGCTTTTTATGTCAGAATAGCTAGCTAGTGTGTTGTAGAAAGTTTGTTAGGCTGCCCGAGTGGCTAGAAGTCAGCCAGACAGACGGATAGTGGCAGGTTGTTGCCCATCTCAGGTAGGCTAGAATAGTCACCTTTCGGGTCTGTAGGCCCCGCCCATTTTTTTTAAATTAGCTCGAATAGCTAGTTGTGTGAAAATCTGTGGAGATTTATAGGGAGAGCTTTGGTGGGTGGTTCTCAGAAACCGAGGGGTGAATGAAAAATCGCATCCCTAATTTTTGTGGGAGTAGGTTGAAGTTTGTAATGCAGGGCTCGAATTCGTCGGGTGAGCGTGGGCGGTTGCCGAATTTTTTTTGAAAGTCAGGATAGCGAAAATGAGGGTTTTGGGGTGGTTGGATGCGTTCAGGGCTGTAAAACTGGCTTTGAAGCATTCCTGTGAAAAAGCATCCCTACGTTTGTAGCCTGTCCTCTGTAGGTACTGGTGTTGTTGCCAGACTGTGGGTGGGGCTCTAGCAGATTCCAAAATTTCTCGTATTTTAAAGCAACCCGAAATTGCGTTTTTGTGGATTATTTAGCAGGAGGTGTGGTTAGATGCAAAATTTTTGTCAATTCGAGGTAGACTTTCATGTTATCAACAAAGCCGTCCATTTGAATCGTGGATTCCAGGTGAGGCTCTTCCTACCTTAACATGTTCCCATGTTACAGTAGCAACTTAGACATCTTGTTATTTCTGCCACTATACATGAGTGAATCGCCAGCTTGTACCCTTCACTCACCACACAGCTAGTTGCTGGAATAACAAGTGGACTTTGCTACATGGGAAACTACATGTCATTGGTTATGTGCCAGCATGTACCCTTCACTCACCCACACAGCTAGTTGCTGGAATAACAAGTGGACTTTGCTACATGGGAAACTACATGTCATTGGTTATGTGCCAGCTTGTACCCTTCACTCACCACACAGCTAGTTGCTGGAATAACAAGTGGACTTTGCTACATGGGAAACTACATGTCATTGGTTATGTGCCAGCATGTACCCTTCACTCACTGCACAGCTAGTTGCTGGAATAACAAGTGGACTTTGCTACATGGGAAACTACATGTCATTGGTTATGTGCCAGCATGTACCCTTCACTCACCCACACAGCTAGTTGCTGGAATAACAAGTGGAGTTTGCTACATGGGAAACTACATGTCATTGGTTATGTGCCAGCTTGTACCCTTCACTCACCACACAGCTAGTTGCTGGAATAACAAGTGGACTTTGCTACATGGGAAACTACATGTCATTGGTTATGTTTCCTGTGACTGGCTTCCTATGGTAAAACTGTGTGCCTATGCATACAGGCTTAGCCTCTTTCCCAGGCTCCACCCCCCAGCTTTTAACCCCAAAGCTGGGGGGGGGGGGGGGGTGGAGCCTGGGAATGAGGCTATGCAGTATGCAGGCTAGCTTTGTGGGGGTGTCTTTATATGAAATATGAGGTGAATGACCCTTGAACTGCAACTGAGGCAACCATGCAAGGTTGGTTAATTAAAACAGCCCTACACAGTGACGCCCATGCAGACAACATTTATTAGCTACGTGCAGCTCTGACTCTACCTCCGGAGATATAAGCTGCGGAGGCCCGCTACTAGACTAACTATCGGAATTACACTCTATACTTTACTCATTCAGAGCAGAGGTATAAGCGTTTTGCATATAGTATCACATGTCAAAAAATCACTTAATGATGTGACCTATAGCTACCTTCTTTGGGGGCTACAATTACCACGATTAAAAGTAAAGCACCATATATGGAATTCATGCACTTGCACTGGGCAGGTGCAGATGCATGCCATGCATATGGTTTCTTTATTACCAGTTTAGGAAGAATAGGGTGATATATTGGACTAGTTTGTCCAGATTCCCTCTTTTGACCATAATTATATAGGCCTTCGTTTGAGAGCTACATAAGGTCAGAGATGGTGGAGGTATGAGACCCTGTATAGAGCAATGTGGTGGTGTGTTAAAATTGGGATACAAGTGGGTGGTTTGTTGTTACATCAACCAGTGTTAATAGCTACTTTTCTCTCAGGACACCAGGTGGTTGGCTAATTCTCTAGACATAATGTGGTATTGCAGAAGCTATAGGTTTTGAATATTATAGCCAGTATCATTAGCCACCCAAAATCATGGCAAATGTGTAGAGTTAGCTATACTGCATGCAAGTTGCTCTGAAATTATATGCCACCACTATAATAGGACTGCAGTACGTACACAGTTTTTGTGAGCCACTCTACCTACGTATTGCTCCAGTTAGACTATTCATGGCTAAGGAACTCGACACAGGAGAGTGCACAAGAGTAAATGATATGGACTTGCCTCTAATTCAATGAAGAATCCTATTTTGTATTCAATCTCTGAAGTAAACAGTTTAGGAATGCTGAATTTCTGCATAGAATATAGTTGTAAAGGGAACCTGAAATGTCAATATCGTATGCAGTTGGCAGCTGGTGCTATAGCATTTAATGTACATTACCATGGCAACCACTTTTTCCCACGCTTATAACACTCAAAGAAGGCCATATACAGAGATCATTGCTATACCAATGTACATTAAATCAGTTAAAGGTCAGTTTGGGTGAGGGGTTAAAATCCTCGGCTTCGCCTCGGACTTTAAATTCCCCTCACCCAAACTGACCTTTAACTATTACTTACATAAGTCCACATAAATTACAAATTTGGGGGAAAACATAGAGGTGTGACTGCAAGAAAAAACCAAACTTTATATAGGAAGGTCAGCTATTATTGAAATTCTGTAGTTAGGTCATAAAGCCTATCTATGGTTAGGTCAACTCATAGCCTCGTTTCTAGGCTCTTGTGCAAGAACTTGGGAATGAGGTAGTCAGCTCACTATACTGATAGAGCTATATATGTATAGCTTATGTCATATCCAACTCAGAGGTTGGCGCTTAATATAGGCAAATCAGGAATATGAACATTTATAGGTAATTTAGATACTTCTGCTTGAAGCATTGTTACAGTAGCTGCATTAGCTGGTATAAAAGAGCTCACCATTCAATAGCTATACACTACAGAGGAAGTTTAACTACTGTCTACGGAGCCGGCAAAATGAAGCATTCTGCATTTCTACTTGCGCTGGTTTGCGCAGCAGCCGCAGTAGCGGTAGGAAAAGCACCATTTCGAAGCCAGCGATCACCTGCAGGTAATAAAGGTTTGCTGCAGCTAGTTATTCCGTACTCTTTGATAGTGGAGTAGAAGTATATACTGTATGCATGTCTTTGAAATACAGCCTGAATCTATCTGTGTGATTTAATCATTGCAGCTGTTTCAATTTGCAGATACCATTTCAAACTATGATGTTGTGTCACCTATCGTCACTCACAAGGAGGGGAATGGGGTATGTTTTACTTTAGCATAAACTCTTAATTGTACTGTTTACGTATAGCACTCGTAATTAGTATAGTAGCATTCGTAATTAGCATTGTATTCCACAGCGTCATCCCCACAAGCTGGAAATCAAGATATCAGTAGCTGATGAGACTATCAAGCTAAACCTGGAGATGAACGTGTAAGTTAGTAATAACATCAGAATTCTGCAGTTCTTACAAGTACTCTCCATTACAGTTCTGAGTAGCACAATGCAGCGTGGTTTAAAAGTATATGATTCCTATATAGTATCCTTCCCTTCCTCTTGCAGTGATCTGATTGCTCCACATTTCAAATCGACACATTACGATAATGCAGGACGAAAAATCTTGACCAAGGTATGTTTTTTATACTATGGTATGCATTACAGCAGTATAGGTTTGCAGTGAGTGACTGTGCTTCATAATCAAGTGTGTCAACGTTAACTGCTCGATGTAAAGTATATGTTGCTGTCATCTTTACCTACGCTGTAGGATTTTGAAAACTGCTACTACCATGGAGCAGTGGAAGGACATCCGGAGTGGATTGTTACCATGAGTACCTGCCAGGGTCTGCAGTAAGTGAATAAAATATAATAGTGCACTATATATATAGTACCAATATTTCATAAGTTTGGGGCACTTTAGAGGCCTCTTGCTTGCTTGGTGTACCGAAATAGCCTGCATTATAATGAATGCGTGACATTGGTGTAAAAAATAGTTGCTTTAAAGATTGACAATTCTCACAGGGGGTCTTTTGGAGATATCAAAGACAAAGAGAATTTCTACCAATTGGAGCCATTCAACAACAATGATACTTCAGTTAGTCATCCAATTGTGTCATTTTATATTCAGTATAACATATAGACACGACTGATTTGACACTTTAGCTGGAGCAGCTCCACGCTCTCTACCTGACCTCAGAGTATCAGGACCATGAAAGCCACTGTGGTATTAAATCATGTTTTATACATGCCTATATGCATGCCATGGCCTTCATTATAGCGCGTGCTGCATGAGCAAGTCTGAGTGTGGTTCTTTACTGCATGCAGGGACTAGTCACAACCATGATAAGCACAACGCTGTGGATTGGTCTCGTTTGCATGGAGTAAACACGACAGAGGTTCGTTACACTATGTAGTATGGTGTGGAAGACTAAAATACACGCCTGCATGATGCTGTTTTAATTTTTTTTTTTAAATTTATGCACTGTAGCTTTGTGTTCGTCGACAATCCAGCACAACACAATATCTTGAGTTGGCGGTAGTCAATGACTTTGCACAGGTTAGTGAACTGCTATATAGAACTGTGTGTATATGTGTGTATGTTTAATATGTATAATTAAATATGTACCCCAGTGTAACTTATCTATCTCCTTACAGTTCAATGTACATAATCAAGACCTTGCAAGCACAGTACGAAGAGCACTTGACCTGGTAAACATGGCTGATAATGTAAGTCTGCTACATGTATGATCCCACTATATTTCATGCACACTAACGCAGTTTTAATGGACCAATTACATATTACTGGTACTATCTCTCCCACAGTTATTCCGTTCACTCAATATTCGTATCATACTGGTGGATGCTATTACATGGACCAATGGTGACCATATTTCTATTTCAACCAACCCTGAAGTATTATTGGATCGCTTTGTGGACTACAAACCACGAATTACATCCCAACATGATGCTGCCATGCTGATTACGTAAGTCTTAAATTCACCATCAGGAGAAAGCAGCTTTAAGTCTCTCTACTCCAATAATTTTTTTGTCATGTGCAAGTAATAAGACTTTGCCAATGTATTTAATTTTACTGTGGTACTATATACTGATGATCTTATACAGTGGCATAGACATTGCTGGATCTACTGTGGGATTGGCCTTTATCAATGCAATATGCGGTAAACATGGCGTCGGGCTAACTCAGGACACTCGCCGTCCTGTGGATTCTGTGGGCGAAACCATGGCTCATGAACTAGGACATCTATTTGGAATGAATCATGATGATGGAAGTAAGTGTACAGTGTTTGCATATATGTGCCAATGGAACAGCTATAAATACTTAAATTCATGCAGTGTGGCATGTACTTCACTATGTGGTCATATTAATCTCGAAGTTCATTCTGTTCTTTTCTTGAGTTGGTTGCGAAATACTCCATACTGCATGTGTTTTCTTGCACAGGATCGTGTAGCTGTAAAGGCCGGTGCATCATGGCTGCAGTTTCTAGTTTTTCTCCTGCAACAGCTTGGAGCTCATGTAGCAGAAGCGATCTGAATAACGGACTGTTTGGATCCAACAATCTCCAACGGTGTCTCGGAAATGCACCAACAGTAACTGTAGGAGACCCTGTGTGTGGGAATGGCATCCAAGAGGAAGGGGAAGCGTGTGACTGTGGCAGGCCAGAGGTTAGCTTGTGTAAAACGTCTTCTCGAGTTGGTGAAAATGACGATGCTGGGTTCTCCACACAGGAATGTACTGATCCCTGCTGCAATGCTAGGACATGTCAGCTGGCTGATGGTGCCGAGTGTGGCGCAGGCCCCTGCTGCCATTCCAACTGTCAGTTTAAGTCATACGGCACCACCTGCAGAGCAGCCAGTGGGCAGTGTGATATTGAAGAGTACTGTTTGGGAGACAGTTAAGAGTGCCCAGTAGATACCGGTCTACAGGATGGAACTCCCTGCAACAGTGACACTGCCTACTGCTATGACGAAGTGTGTCAGACTTATGATGAACAATGCTACTTGCACTTTGGTATGATTGTATATATGCCGTGTGTAGCGTACATATACATGCTTGCATGTGTAAAGATTTCTTCAATTATTTCTTTCTGTGCAGCTACTACGAAGGGAGCTGATGGATGTTACTCAGCGTACAATACACGAGGAGACCAGTTTGGCAACTGTGGGCATACAGCTTCAGGATTTATTCCCTGCTCTCAAAGGTGTGTGATTGCATGCAAAGGACGTTTGCATATGCACACATACATAATTTAACACTAACTCTCTCCCATTATAGTGATGTCCAATGTGGCCAGCTGCACTGTGTTGTTGGAGACTACCAGCAAACTGCAGACGTCTCAGTGAGAATCGGCACAGTTTCTGTTTATAATCCTTCAACACGAAGTTTTGACCGATGCCGGTAAGCCAATAAATGCAAAATGATTGGGTCTATACCTAGCCATTTGTGGCCTCTTCTATTACTCTCATAGCTCATTCACAAGTTTGCCTGGCTCAGATGAGATGAGTCCTGGTCTGGTACAAGATGGAACAAAGTGTGGGAATGATAAGGTATGTCCTCACATGATGTGCTTGCATGTGGTGGCTAAAGGCATGTCAGGAGTGCATAATTCTACACATTATTATAAATATGCCTCATCTATGGATGTATGCATAGTAATCTGTAGTGCAGAGACAAATGTTTATTTCGTGAAATTTCTCCTTCAGTTGTGCCTCCACCAGCGCTGTGTTTCCAGGTCATATCTCAATGTACCGGCCTGCCCTACAGGGAGCGATGGATTGATCTGTTCTGGAAATGGGGTATGTAGCACATTTATCCTGTCATCAGCGTGTTCTCTAGTATTTGCAACATGCATGTGTGTCTCTCTCTTAATGCAGCAATGTAACACCAAAGGACAGTGTTCTTGTGATGTAGGGTTTGTCGGAAGCGCTTGCCAGAGTACACCTTCAGGACCAGGTGTGTGTCTACAAGTTTTTGCTTATTAATAGTGACTCACTTATTGTCTTATCTGCTCTAGATGCTAATAAATGCAATGCAAACAATGGGGGCTGTGCACAGATATGTACCAACGCACCAGGATTACGAGTGTGTAGTTGTAGAGATGGATTTACCTTGGCTAGTGATGGAAGAAATTGTCAAGGTTGGAAATACTAGTAATCACTGCTATAGCTACATTATATACTTTAAATTTAAATATCATATACACTTCTTCTTCTAGAGCATCTCACTGTTAGCATAACTGTTAACTACATCCGTCCTGCTGACTTCAATGGTGGTCCCAATGAGTACAGGGAAGGCTCTGGTCCCGTGACTGTCACCTGCACAGCCACAGGGCTGGGAACTGGGGCTATCAGTTACCGGTGGTCATCCACCTGTAAGAGTTGTCCCTTCCAGTCTGCAACAACGAGGTCAATCAGACGAGCTGCAGTTCACTTCAGTGACACTGGTACCCACACTTGTGAGGCCACTCGAAATGGAATCACTGCTAGTGCAAGTATTAACTTTCAAGTTGTAGGTAAGTTACTGTCTAAACTCCTTACACCTGTATACTGATGAAAGTAGCAGTCTTTACTATTTTCTCAATTATATAGATTCTGGAATACAGCTCTTCAGAGTCAGTAGTCTCACAAACAATGGTCTTGCTATTTCTGAAAATCCTGAAAGTGGATTTCGTCTTTACATCGTTTGCCGTTCCGATTCAACGTCTGGAAATGTTGGGCAGTTTATTGGACTGAACGGGAATATTCTCACTAGCAATAGCTTCTTTGCCGTAACCAGTCCACAACCTGGTGAAATAGCAGTAGAGAACATTATTGGCTCACACAGTGAGCTAATAGCCAGCCAGCAGGGTGTGTACACCTGCCGCATACCTTTTCAAGGTGGTGAAATGAGGGAGATCAATATTGGAGTATACCCCAATGGATTTAATAGTGAGTACCCTTAGCTATATCTGCGATGTGTACGTAGATAGTCTGCAATTGGTGATGCATGCTTGACTAATTGTAAAATGGATTCCTGATGTACATATCCAGACTGTCTATGGGACGGTCACTTGAATTTCGTCATTAATTTTTCTTTCTTCAGCTCGACCTAGGATTGCATCAATGACCTTGCGGGAAACGTCAAGCTCATCCTTCACCCTTACCTGCACTTCCACTGGTTCCCCTGCCACCTCTGTGACCTGGAGGAGGGATGGACAGTTACTGACCATTGTTGGAAACACCTTTGAAATGATGCAGATGGTGACTAACAGGGCTGAATCTACATATGAGAATGTGCTCATTATTGATCAACCACGAGCCAATTTTGCAGGCAGCACCATTGGTTGCGAGGTTAAAAACTTACTTGGAACTGCTACAGGTGTGTACCTCTCTCCTGGCAGAGATCAATAGCTAGCTGAAGTCTCTTATTTGCATTTACGTGTCATTCCAACTTGAGTAGCAAATAAAATTACTGAAAAAAAGGAGTAAGTATATATATATGGCACATGCAGCTAGTCAAAATAGATGCAGTAAGTATAGCATGTTACGTGCAATGATTATTAATATTCTTCTTTTTCTTTCCCTTTTCAGTAACTTCACGAATTTAATTCTCCCATTGAACAAACTCTAACCATTGTAATTTTTTGTAAGAATATTAACATCACAAATTTAGGTCTTTCGTTGAACAAGCTAATAAGTATAGAAGTTTATTTTTTATATGCATGCAGTAAGTGTGATCCTAATCATTGTAATTTTTTTTAGTGAATATTTTTGGCAATAAAGTTATTATACTGTACTACATACTGATCCAGGTTATTACATTTTAGTCACATGATCATGACTTCCAGTTAGTCTCGCGGGCCAGACGATTTTTGTTTGATCGTTTGGCCCACAAGACTAACTTCCAGTGTGTTCATGTATATAGCTGACACACTTTAACTCACAATGGCTGTTCTGCCTGATACCATTGAAGTGAATTCTGCCTGCCCGCTCGAAACCACACAGGGCTGCTCCAACAACTTTTTTCTCCAACTTCGTAAACTTAGTATGCGCTCCTGGACACTAGTACAGGTTGTTGCACAGAAGATGTGTAAACCCGCCCCTTTTAGTCAAGGGTGTGTTGCCTGTATCATGTTTGTGTAACCTTACAGGTATGTTCAAAAGCCATTTTTGGCAACCTTGGGGTCAACAAAAATTGCCAAAAATGGAAATTTTTTGAATACCAATTGCCAATAAGTTTAGCTGAAGCACTCATAATTGCCACTTTTGGCAATAATAGATAGTGGTAAAATTGCCATTATTGGCAATATAGGGTGTTCTGTCCCCTATAGGAAGCTGAAGGCACATCATTGCCACTTTTGGCAATAATTGGTTGAGTTTAAATTGCCATTATTGGCAATATAGGGTGTTCTATTCCCTATAGGAAGCTGAAGCTCTTATTATTGCCACTTTTGGCAATAATTGGTTGAGTTTAAATTGCCATTATTGGCAATATAGGGTGTTCATAATTGCACATAATTGCCACTTTTGGCAAAAAGTGGCAATTATGTGCCTTCAGCTTCCTATAGGGAATAGAACACCCTATATTGCCAATAATGGCAATTTAAACTCAACCAATTATTGCCAAATACGTACGTGACGCGCATGCGCTTCTCTCGCTAGAGTACATGTATGTAGATGACGCAGGGCACGCGAGACTCTCTACCGCCGGATCAGATGACGTGTCAAGACGCCCCTCGCATGCCTCGAGCCCTTCCTTTCCGACTCTATACCTGACACGGCGACAAGATACAGGAATGATGATGGCGTTGCGTTGCTTCACCGTTGTACTCTCCCTAGTTGTCTTGCTGCAGTTTCGTGGTGCTCACTCCGCGGGTAAGTAAGCGATGATGAACTGTGTCAAATGTGGGCGCCCGGCCGCGTGGCGAGCGGGAGGGACATTAGTTTGGGGGGGTCTTTACTGCCAACAGACATAGCCGGACTTCAAACGTATGAGGTTTTGGGGATTACTGTAGTGAAGTGATTTGTCAGGACTTGGGTGTACGCGTACGTTCAAGGTTTGGAGGGGGGCATTTATTAGAGTTTCATGGACGTTCTCTCCGTTCCAAGGGTTTCAGTCGGTCACTTGTGGCTCAGTGCTGAAGTTGGCCAACGTTGAAACCAGTGTGCGACTCCACTCCCACGATGTGAAGTATGGTTCGGGCAGTGGACAGCAGGTATGACCAATTGGTAGTGTGTGCCCTGAAATTCGGCTTGGTGGCCGGTGTATGGCATACTTGTTCATGTATCTAGAATTGTACCATGTACTTGTGGTGTCATCCCATTTCGTCTAACAAAATGTAAATATGTCCCATTTCGTCTAAAACCTTAAAAAGTATTTTTTGTACAGTTCAGTTACAGTTCATCTTACAAAGCGTTAGAATAACCATCTAAGATACTAGTCTGGGGGACCCCGCCCCTCGCGTTAAACGGAGGGTCTGGTACAGACGCCGTAATGATTTTGTCTGTCTCGCAGTGCACATTGCGAGCCAATCAGATTCAAGCTTTGTAAAACGTCATGAAAAAATTACGTCAGTGGTATGGTCTGACCAATCAGATAGCATGTTCACTGTCGGATCTCTTTCGTTGATTGTCTGCTTGTGTCGTCATAGCACAACGTCCGCATTCCAGATTGACAGGTCCACTGCGGCGTCTGTACCAGACTCTAACTTTCCCGTCGAGAGTCTGGCTACGCGAGACTACTAAGATACAATGTATGTTTCAAAAAATTAAAATGACACCCAATGACTGTAAGCTTTAGTAGTTCACTGAGGGTGTAGTCACCTCCTGTCATGGCATCTCCAATTTGCTCATCTTAGTTTACTTACAAGCAGCTTGAAACTTCTTCTAAAAGTGAATTATAGGAGCTCATTGTAGAGGGTTTACAGAGTAATCACAAACCAGCTTCTTTGAAGATCTAAGTGTAAACACTGAAGGAGTAGGGTTTATGTAAACTCACAATAGGTATACATTTGTTGATAATGGCCCTTGTTGTGTGTATTCAATTGACCTACTGTGTACTGTTCATGTGGGTTATGAGAACTGATAGTTTTGAATACACTGTTTCTCCACGTCTGAGGATATGCCATTAACCATTAGGACGGTAATGAAGTAGGAAAGGCGTGTCATTTGAGAAGTACAGTGGACTTTCTCTTAAAAAGGACACCTCTGTATTAAGGCTAGTGTGCTGCTGCTTTGCTGTGTCCCAAATATGCTTTCTTAATGTTAATTAATTCCACTGTACTTTCAACTGAAGACCCTGTTGTCCCATTGATTGACCTAAAGTGGTTTCATTATGAGAACTAAAAGTGCACTTTTGAATATACATGTGTGAGGAGACAATATTAACCCTGGGGGACAGTAATTGAGTTGGAAAGGCATGTGTGGTTTGAGAAATGCTTTCAACTGAAGATGCGAGATTTGGGGTGTGCAATCAGAATGTCAGTGTAGCTGTAAGTCCTTCAGTCTAGCATGCTTGTGCATGTCTGTGGATTGCTTTTTTTCTGTTGCAGACGATATACATGCTTAGTAGGGGGTGTCAATGGCCCGTTTGTGCCTTCAGTATTCTCACCCAACACTCTCATTCACTTTAGCAGTTGACCGTGTCCATGAGTGCAAGTTGAATGGCAATTCTTTGTTCTGTGTGGTAATCGTGGCATCCTTTTCAGTACTTGTATGGTAGAATGTGGTAGTCTTCCCAATTGCATTGCAAATTCTTCGGGATCATAAGAGAGTAATGAAATCCCCCTCAAAAATCAACACAGCTGGGAATAGAACCCTGGACCTTCTCAATCCTACTAGTCTGATGCTCTTACAGGGTTCTGCCTAGGAGACATTGAGTGGTGGTCAAAATTCAATCTCCAAGATATTTCTATTAGCTAAACGGACTTTCTCCCGTATTAAAAATACTATAAATAGTGTTCAACATTAGCTGAGTGCTGGTCAAAGAGGCTGAGTGGTGGTTAGACCCGACCACTGCCGACCAGTGTGGGCAGAACCCTGCTCTTACCACTGAGCTACTGGAGCCCCTTGGCAGAGGAGCAGTAGGCAAGCTTTATATACATGTATATAGCCAATAAACCCACTAGTAGCTCTTGCCAGTTAGACCCAGCCAATTCCAATGGTAATCTTGCGTGTACATATGGGAAAAGCAGCACCAACCATGCAGCACCAACCATGCAGCACCAACCATGTGTACACTGTTTATGGAGGAGGATCGAAACGTAGGTGTTTGTCAGTCTCTATCCCATGATTGAACTTGATAATTGAGGGCTTTTAGTACATGTTTACACTGGTAGGGTACATGTAGATTTCCTTCTGGTGAAATGTTATTGTACATGTAGTCTCAAGTCCATGTGATTGCACAACATCCACAGTTACAGCAGAACTCCTCTAATTAAACACCTTGGGGACCTTGTAAATTGTCCTGTATACAGTGGAACCCCTCTAATGTAAACACCTTGGGAACCTTGTAAATTGTCCTGTATTGTATACAGTGGAACACCTTGGGAACCTTGTACACTGTAAATTGTCCTGTATACAGTATTACAGTGGAACCCCTCTATTGTGGACACCTTGGGGACCTGGTGAAGTGTCCTGTATACAGTGGAACCCCTCTAATGTAAACACCTTGGGGACCTTGTACACTGTAAATTGTCCTGTATATAGTATTACAATGGAACCCCTCTATTGTGGACACCTTGGGGACCTGGTGAAGTGTCCTGTATACAATGAAACCCCTCTAATGTGGACACCTTGGGGACCTGGTAAAGTGTCTTGTATAAAGAGGTGTCCTCTTTTCAGGGATGTCCTTTAAGAGGGGTTCCACTGTAGTACACCATGTAGGTGTCTGCTGTGCCACACAGACTACATGTACACATGTAGAGGAACGTCCAGCACTGCCACCAACGGTCCATTATTGTCCGTCTAGTTATCGCAGTATCTCTTTACTGTGCATGGAAGAGCCGGACTGTACAGTGATTCCTGAACTGACAACCAGGAAATCCAGCACTGCCACCAACGGTCCATTATTGTCCGTCTAGTTATCGCAGTATCTCTTTACTGTGCATGGAAGAGCCGGACTGTACAGTGATTCCTGAACTGACAACCAGGAAATCCAGCACTGTCAACAACTGCCCATTATTGTCCGTCTAGTTATCGCAGTATCTCTTTACTGTGCATGGAAGAGCCGGACTGTACAGTGATTCCTGAACTGACAACCAGGAAATCCAGCACTGTCACCAACTGTCCATTATTCAGGGTTCTGCCCACCTGGTCGGCAGTGGGTCTAACCATCGCTGAGCTTTTTTGACCACCACCCAGCTATATTTTTAGTGTATAAAAAAGTCTGTTTAGCTAAAAGAAGTGTCTTGGAGATTGAATTTTAACCACCACTCAACATCTCCTAGGAAGAACCCTGATTATTGTAGTTATCTGAGTATCTCTTTACTATGCATGGAAGAGCTGCAGGGATTCCTGAACAGACAACCAGGAAATCGCCAAGACGATTTCCTGGTTGTCAGTTCTGGAATCACATCAGGCTATCTTGTTTGTCCTAGACACTCTCTGCCTGTCCCTACATGTTAGTAGACACTCTCTGCCTGTCCCTACATGTTAGTAGACACTCTCTGCCTGTCCCTACATGTTAGTAGACACTCACTGCCTGTCCCTACATGTTAGTAGACACTCTCTGCCTGTTCCTACATGTTAGTAGACACTCTCTGCCTGTCCCTACATGTTAGTGGACTCTCTCTGCCTGTTCCTACATGTTAGTAGACACTCGCTGCCTGTCCCTACATGTTAGTAGACACTCACTGCCTGTCCCTACATGTTAGTAGACACTCTCTGCCTGTTCCTACATGTTAGTAGACACTCTCTGCCTGTCCCTACATGTTAGTAGACTCTCACCGCCTGTTCCTACATGTTAGTAGACACTCTCTGCCTGTTCCTACATGTTAGTAGATACTCTCTGCCTGTCCCTACATGTTAGTAGACTCTCACCGCCTGTTCCTACATGTTAGTAGACACTCTCTGCCTGTTCCTACATGTTAGTAGACACTCACTGCCTGTCCCTACATGTTAGTGGACTCTCTCTGCCTGTCCCTACATGTTAGTAGACACTCGCTGCCTGTCCCTACATGTTAGTAGACACTCGCTGCCTGTTCCTACATGTTAGTAGACACTCGCTGCCTGTCCCTACATGTTAGTAGACACTCACTGTCTGGTTGTCACTGTTCATACATGTTAGTGAATATCTCAGGCTGGTTACTTCCTGCCCATTAAAGGGAGTTCACTCTATGTGATTGGAAGAGAACACACACTCTGTACCACACTCTTGTTCCCCTATAAATTGGGCTATAAGCTTAGGGATAGGGTTGGGACTACGGTTTGAATTGGGGATAGGGTTGGTGCCATGCAGTTTATAGATTTGTAGAATGCATGTGTAGTGCAATTAATTCATAAATAATACTGATTCACAAAATCGTAGGACCGGTTTTAATTGCGATGATCTACATGTAATAATTTAGTCTCGTGCCCAGCCCGTCGCTCCTCCCCTCGCCAGACGGTCTGGGCCGCGAAGTCAAATTCCTTGGGCTTATTCCCGGAATGTGGTAAAGACCAATGAGATCGCAGGATTTGTAATTATTACGTTCTGGAATGCTATTACGGAACGATAAAATGGCGACGTTTGAATTTATTGTCGAGATTTGGCAGCGGTTTGAACGAAGTAGCAGTTGACGCGGTTGTTTTTGCGTCTTAGAAGTTTTAACAACTACAGTCTTGGTGAGAGAAGGGCTAGTTGAAGATTAACCCAAGGTATTTCTGCGGATAAAGCAAGACTCCCTATTTTTGTACTTGTACTGTCACTTTGCAGCTAAGAGTTGCTTTCTACACGAATGATTACACAGGAGAGCTCGTAGAGAGTACGTTGCTTGACATGTACCTCTGTAAGCCTTTATACAAGCATTTCAGACTTCTAATATTTAATTAACGTGCCCGTTGCTCCGCCCATAAACCCAAGAAATTCGACTTCGCGGGCCAGACCGTCTGAGCGAGGGAGGAGCAACGGTCTGGGCACGAGACTAGTAATAATTGAGAATGTGATCAAGCTCGAAAGAATTAGAACACAAGTTACGCAGTGCATACAATACATAATACATACACACAATAATGCAGTGATAAGATACACAATTTACATTCAATGCAATAGCTACGGTATACACCAACATAGGCGTTGATCCCGCCCAGAGTATGCACAGCCGTGTGGTAGAATTTGGGCATTAGGTCATGCACAGTCATGTGGTAAAATCAGGGCAGGAGGTTGTGCACGTCCATGCGGTAAGCTCTGGGCGTTGAGTATGCATGGCTGTGTAGTAAAGTGTGGGCAGGACCCGACAGGTGGCCTGGATGTGAGGTTGGGTCATCACAGATGTGTGCTAACATATTAAGCTCTCCTGTTGTCAGATAGTTGATACGCTTCTCCTCCCCTCCCACCCCTCCCCTGCCCAGAGTGTCACCGGGGTCACCCATGCTGATGATGTCAACAGCTATTGGGTGGTCAGGGGCAAGTTTGACGAGGCCTGCGACAGAGGGTGAGCTACAGTTAGAATTTCTAATCACTATTTTGTTAATACATGTCAGGGATTTTTGCTGGGAGTAACTTTTTTTGGAAAAGCATGCATCCTTGTAAGGGGGTCTGGGGGCATGCCCCTCCCCCCATAAAATTTATACAGTGTATGTTACCCCATGTTTGTGTTTAAAACACAGTTCAAAATCCTGGGAAGGGAAATGGGGGACGTTTGTTGTGGTGGGGAAATACCAGCCCCCCCCCCCCATTAAAAACCCTGCGTATAATTATGAGCTTATACCACATTACATCACATCCAAGGTGTATGATTGGAGCAGAAGCGGAGTATAAAGGGTCATATACTACGTTTATGTTTTCATGTTTTATTATACTACTTTTATGTTTTCATGTATTATGACATCGTAAATAACTACTGCCTCTGGGAATGCTAGCCCAGCGTTTCCAGGTACCTACTCCACTGATTGGTCAAATGTTGTATAAGCCGGATATACCACGCCTACTCGGAGTATAAACGCGATATACTCCGCTAGGCTGTTTACCCTCGGCTATCGCCTCGGGTAAACCGTCTAGCGGAGTATATCTGCGTTTATACTCCTCGTAGACGTGGTATATCCTATACTTATAGATGGAAGCTTCTTTCTATTTAAAGAACACCACATTAATTTTATTGACCCATGTGCATACACCTTGTATGATTCCTCGGGTGTAAAGGTCAGTGTTAAACTGTGTGGAGCGCAAGAATCAGCGTTAATTGTTTGTGTATAATCACACCAATTTGTGTGTACTTGTGAAAGTGAGAAGTGGTCACACTCAATGTTATGGCACACAGTGTACATGTAACGTGCAGAGCATGTGCTTATTATATAGAGCAAGATCTCGCGTACTACAGCCTTAGCAACCAGTAACCTACACTCGTTCACACAGCTTTTTCGCTGATCAATATATTTTCGCGGTAAAATGTCCAAATACGTTAGAAATTAATGCGGATTAACAAGTAAACACACTGACCTCTTCTGCGATCCCCGTGGTCTGCCCTGACACTGTTAACCTTTGCATGCAATGGCAGACTTGAACTATAGCAAAAATTTTATATTAGAGTGCACTTTTGCCCCTAGCGACCAAATATGTTGTAGCCCTTAATACACTTAAGTAAATTTCCAAGTTTAGAAATCATAGCTTGTTTTAGGGGCTACAACATACTTGGTCGCTAGGGGCAATGGGTAAAAAGTGTGCTCTAATTAGAATTTTTGCTGTAGTGCAAGTCTGCCATTATGTAAGAAAGTGGGTGGAAATGATAAACACGCTGATTTCTCCCTCCCTGGAATCTCCCTGGGTCTTTCCTCTGCCATGCAGCGAGCCTGTGAAGTGTGGCTCCACCCTGCGGCTGCAGCACCTCAACACCCGGCTCTTCCTGCACAGCCACGGTCACCGCTCCCCCCTCTCCCACAACCAGGAGGTCAGCTGCTTCGGACCGGGAGACCGGGGTGAGTTTGATTGGGGGAGTGGCTTGGGCGTGGCTTTGGGTGGGGCTTGGGGTGTGGCTTAGGGTGTAGCTTGGGGCATGGCTTAGGGTGTGGCTTGATGTACTGTTGTGAATGTGTTGCTTGAATCGAACCTGGTATGGCTGTTGCTTTGCATCGCCAATGTACATGTGCTGAATGTGACTTGAATGTGTGTGACTGTACGCATGAGCCTGTGCACATACATGTACATGAACCCACAAGGTGTTCATGAGTATACAGCTCTGTAGTTTCAGCTTCACTGTTTACTGCCATATGTTTTTGTAATGAGCCAAGCTTTAACCCTAATATGCTATTTTATAAATTTCGCAACTCGCCGTTATACAAATTCAGATCATTAATTGATATCACACTCCACAGTGGAACCACTCTAATGTGGACACCTTGGGGACCTGGTGAAATGTTCTGTATAGAGAGGTGTCCTCATTTCAGGGGTGTATATTCGGACATACATGTATCAAAGTGTCCTTAATACAGAGGTGTCCTTATTTCAGGGGTGTCCTTTAAGAGGGGTTCCATCTATTTTCAGCCATATTTTGTTCATGCATGATAGTCCCTTTCACTGCTTCCCTTGTGCCCACCAGGAGACAACTGGGTGGTGGAGTGCAACACAGAGTTCTGGCAGAGGGACGCCACCATCAGATTGAAGCACACTGACACCAATATGTGAGCCCCCATGGGAGTGGGATGCTGTACATGTGTGTGTGTGGCAGTTCGTGTACATGTAGAAATTGAGTGTCATTCCGTCGCAAAGTTTGTTCGCGTCACTGCATTTCAATGCGTTGCCATCAAAGGCTTAATTAGTATAGTGCCTTTTTGAACTTCTTTTGAACTCTAAACCAGACCCTAACCCTAACTGCTCCCCCTAACAATATGTTGTTGGCAAACCTGGACAGTGTATTCCTTGTCTGCTCTAGGTACCTTCATGTGTCGGGGCATGCGTACGGGCGGCCCATTGCTGGGCAGAAGGAAGTGTCCGGCTACTCGTCCAAAGCACAGGGAAACCTCTGGAAAGCAATGGTACGATGACGATATTATTCACCAGTGCATACATTGTATAACAGTATACACGTTTATGTACATGTACATGTACTTGTACCACATGTTACTTGTTAGCTCCTAAGATCGGAATTGAGGTGAAGCATAATGGAATAGTCATGGATAACAGCATAATGCATATGTGCTTGTAGCTAGCTGCTATTTGGAGTACATGCAGCTACACGTACTCCATGATTAGACTCTATCCCAGGACCCACTGTTTGTCGCTTGCACGTGTAGAGTGATCACATATTAAAAGTTAACGTTTTGATGTCTCAGTAATAGAATCAAAGGAAAGCAGGTAGTGTGAGCAAACTGCTATGTAGATGGCTTGTTGAAATTGGTGTGGTAAATACTGCCCTAGAGTACCTACCGCAAGCTCCTGCACTAGTACTCTGGAGGCACATTGAAACTCCACCCCCTTACCTTACCTCTATCATTGGTAGACAAACTCCCAGGCAGGTAACCCTTGTGCACCCCAAATCTTACTCTGCCATTCATCTCCATTGCTGCCTGCACTAGTGCTCTGGAGGCACATTGAAACTCCACCCCCTTACCTTACCTCTATCATTGGTAGACAAAACTCCCAGGCAGGTAACCCTTGTGCACCCCAAATCTTACTGTGCCATTCATCTCTATTGCTGCCCTCCCCCCCCCCCCCCAGCCATGTGGATGCCAGTGAGTATAGTTAGTTGTTGTTGATTAAAATATCATTTCATTGCTGCAGGAGGGTGTCTACATGGACAGTGAAAGCAAGATGTTATAGCTACTGTAGACATTAGGAGTATTGCTATTATTAGAATTTAGGCTATTTTTAACTTGAGATTCACATTGTCCTGCCTTGCACATTGTACATATCCCCTCTGCACTGTATCAGTGCCTAATTCACCTGCCTAGCTGTGTTCCACGATGCTATCAAATTGTCTCTCAACCACTGACACTGATAATTATTTTGGTGTAAGGCAGCATTGCATGTCATACTCGTGAGTGTGGATTTCTGTCACTGGCATGTTTTTTTTTTTGCATGGTCTGGTCACTGGCTCGTGACCAGACCATGCAAAAACAAGTCTGACATTTCATGTCTAAAAAAACCAGCCGGGCACCTTTCTGTGCAGTACACACAACTCAGAAGCTAACTGTAGCTGTAGGAACATAGTACAGCGAAATTGCTGGATCAGCAGTTTCGTCGTGCGCCTTCAGTTAGCAGCTTTATGCCACGAAAACGGGATATTTACGGCTACCTACCAAGTTTTCGCCAACTAGGCAACACACAACTACCTTCGTTTTGCTGTACATATGTGTGTGCCTATAGGATACACTCCGTACATGCCCTCTGATTTGGGAGTATACTGCACTCTGGCCTGGATTAGCAGCCTACACCACCTGATGATGTCACATCAATTCAACAAGCCTCAACCATGTACTTTACAACATTGGGTGAAGTCCCAAGTTCAGAATGATGATGTCAGTGCATGTGTAAGAGGAGTGCCAAGCAAAATCTACAATATGAGAGGGTATTTAGCTAAGGCTAGTTAATAAGAGAGTCAGTTACTGCTTCTCCTCCATTTCAAATACTGGGTTGATCTTGACACTGTCATCACTGAAAGAAAGAAAATATAATATGTCAGGTAAATGAAGGGTAGGGACCAATACAATCATCAACTAGAAGTCTCTAGCAGAGACATACCCCACACTCCTGGGCCTGCAAACTGTAACGCCATATATACAAATTGTAGGCGTGGCTGATCGCCATAGTAATGACACGGGCGTTTCTCTGTGTATACTCCAGTATGCTTTCTATTTCTTCTAAGCTAACTCCATGTTGAATAAAAGACTCATATACCATACTCGAGGGCTTTCAAGCTGTAGGCGTGACCAATTGCCGTATTAAAAACATGGTGGAACACACCGATAATCAGAAAAAGCGTGGAAATACCGAGAATAAAATCGCTTTCTTCTATATCAGGTACAGACAAGCTAATGTATCACGGACTTCAGCATTAACCTCCAGTTTAGAAATTGTTGTAGCCTCTTTATAGCCCGTTTGAAGGTTTTCCAAAAAAAAATTATGACAGACAATGACGACAATGACAGACGAACAAAACTGATAGCTTAATCCCGCTGCACATACGTGGCGCGGGGTAATTATATTTTCTTTTGTTATACACAAATACTGCTACCATAATTATTATGAGGTGCAATGAGAGAGAGAGAAGCCTTTATTTCGGAGTGAACTTATGGTTGGGGTGTGGGAGGAGGACTTAATGTCAAGATGCTTTGCATAGTAGAAAGCTTAGTTTCCTAAAATGGACATTGTGTTTAGCTCTTGTCGAAGATGCTCTGCTGCACACTTCCTACATGTATCTCTGCTTTCTATTTTGGAGTGAATTTAGCGTATAAGTGCCTCTAGTTGGCGTTTGCTGTAGTTGAAGGACGTGCCTCACCTTCTCATTGGCAGACACGATGGAGGTCGACGGTACCGCTTTTGCCAATTTGAAAACATTGTAACGTGATGGCTTTTCGATAGTGATGAGGCATGAACGGTGATTTTCAAACTGATTTTAACAGCTGTTGTGCATCGCTGTGTAGCCAGCAAACTGCTCAATCTAATAAATGTCGCCTTCAATTAGAAGCCGCCCTCGAATAGTGGCCGCAGAAAATTGCGGGATGAAATAATCAGTAGCTGTGGCATCTGATTGCGGAATTATGGTATGTAATATTCTGAAGAAACATTCGTTAGCCTAATTTTACTTGGTCTGAGGCCAAATCGCGAAAATTGCGAAGTTTATGCACCTTAGAAATTTGGCGCTATACGGTAATAGGTATAGGCTGGCTAGTGAAACACTCCTGAAACACTCCAGTTTTGCCATGCAGGCCCTAGATGTTATTCCTTACATCAGCATCTTTTGGTGTACAATATAAATGTACTTAACACGCAACTCTGCCCACCCACTGTTCTTTATACTTGGGTAGTGGTTAGGCCTACGTCTATCCATCCATCAGTGTCCACTATACTTACTCAATACAACATAAATGGATCAATTTCTATATTAACCGATGTCTAACTACCACTGTCTGTGTAAAACATTTCTGCTCAAGTTGATTGCTCATTATACCTGAAAATAGAAATCCATTAAAGGTCTTAAAAGTACCCATGTATTCAGCAACCTTTGAGAATTGACTTGGAGATATGGAGGATGCCTAAGACGCTTGAAGACGTGACTTTTTGACGATTAATGGCACCCCGCCCCCAAACAAATGCAAAAAACGGAGACCAGGAGTACTATTTAATGAGACAAAATGATATGATATGGAAATTACCGCTCGCTACACGGACTGTAGCTTGAAAATTATGTAGTAAACATACCCCGCTGCAGTTGGTGTCAAATGCATCCGTTTTCGGAAGACTTTCCTGAAGGAGCGACGTTTACAGAAGATTACAGCTAAACAGATGAGAACTAGGAGCAATAATCCTGCCAGGGTACTGCCGATGATTATCACTGTAGGTGCATAGAGATAAAAAAGATATTATGTTTTCCAACAGTATAATTATATGTACAATAGCAATTACAATGTGGTATATATAGGCTTACAGGAAGTTACAAAGCATCAATTGTGTATGAAAGTGGTTTGAATTGGCAGATGTTACTGTGGATACCAACACATTAGTTGCACAATTTACAGGCTTCATGTTCTCCTGCTGGGGTGTGTAAGTAAGATGTGTATTATAATAACTTGTTAGTTGTACAGTTGTACTGGATGTGTAAGTTGAAATGAGAATGTTACAGCACACCCAAGTCATAATTTTTTTTACACCCACATATCTCTACCACTGTTCATTCACCCAATACTAAGTCTACCTTATACCTCACTTTTCAGCAACTATTCAAGGGATACTAAGCAACAAAAAGCTTCCAAGAGGTGTGTGATAATGTTTAAACTTAAGCTTTTCTTGCTGGATCTACTTACTGATGTCACCCACTTTGTCATCACCACCAGCCTCCGAGGGGGTAGTAGTTGCCACACACATATCCTGAACCACAATGTAGCCTTCTTCACAGTCAATGCAAACACCAGGAATTCCCTCACACTCCGCACAGTTCTCTATGTCACAGACTTCGCATGTCGGTCCAATCCAATTCTGAGCACACATGCATGTAAATGTGTTCAAACCATCTGTACAACTACCACCATTCTGACACGGATTAGGATCACAGTCATCAATGTTCTCATTGCATAGTTCTCCAGTGAACCCTGCATCACATGCACATTGGAAACCACCATCTGTATTGATACATGTGCCATTCACACATGGATTATTGGTAGTACACTCATCAATATCCATGTTGCACAAGTCTCCCTCGTATTCAACAGTGCAATTACACGCAAAACTACCATCGTTATTTACACATGTTGCTCCATTTTGACAGGGATCACTCACAGTACATTCATTAATGTCTGTCTCACATAATCTCCCTGTGTACCCAGCAGTACAGTTGCATCGGAAACTGCCGTCATCGATGACACACGTCCCTTCATTCTGGCAGTCAATGGGGCACCCTGTATGTGCTGAAAGAAATTTTCAAAACCTGCATCAGATTCTCCTTGGACAGTATTGTCCTGTATTATCTTAAGATGTTCTATATAGAGCATGATTGTGTGTATGGTTTATTATAGGACGAAGGCATGTACGGCAGTATCTAGTGCAACAGGAATGAATGACTGCCTGGTCCCTCCATGCAGTATCAGATATATATATTTTATTTATACCGTTTTTATTCTATTATTACGCATGGTCCAATTTAACGCAAGAAATTGTGATTCTAGGAAGTTATTATGAATCTAATCTAGCGCAAGTCCATCACTAATTATTTAAGGCAAGAGGTGTACAACTCCAGGAAATATACTTTGTAAATTGCATTATAAACTATTAGCTAAAACAACTGTTACTCAGTGAAGTCCACAAATGACTCTGAGTCTTCACTAAATGGCTCTTCTGAGTCTTCTGGATCTTGCTGCCTATGAAAATTCTGGTGAAACCTTGAGCCTACCTCTTGAAAAAACTGGCTTCTTTCAAAGCGACTAAACCACTCCTTTACAACGCATGATCTAATCTCAGACTAGCGCAAGAAATTCTATTCCAGGAATTTTCAATGAGTCTAATTTAGCGCAAACAAAAAACTGAAATTAACTTATTTGCTTGCGTAATAATAGAATAAAGACGGTACATACCGTCTTTATTCTATTATTACGCAGGCTTATAAATCAAAATTCCTGGAATAGAATTTCTTATGTTAGATTAGGTCATTGTACAGGAGTAGTTTAGTGTATTATTTGGAGTTGTGGTCAAGGTTTTACAAGATGTTTGATCAGCAACAACAAACCCAAAAGACTCAGAAGAGCTATTTAGTGAAGACTCAGACCCATTTGTGGACAGTTGTTTTAGCTAATAGTTTATTACGTAATTTACAAATTATAATATTTCTTTCCTAGAGTTGTAAACTCCTGCATTAGATTGGATTCAGCTTAAAATAATTAGTGATGGACTTGCTCTAGATTAGATTCATAATATATTCCTAGAATCACAATTTCTTGGGATAAATTGGATGTTGCACAATAATAGAATAAAGATGGTACATATATATATATATATATATGAACTCTATATATAGGTTACTTTTAGGGGAATGACAAGGTAAGTACGTACTTTCCTTGTGACACTGAAACTTGAACAACACTTCTTGCCAGAGGCTGTCTTGGACTTGTGCCACCAGAATAAAGATTATCTATTATCTCATAGCTATATAGCTACACGGTATATAATATACATCGTATTGATGCAAACAGACAGCAGAATTGGGAGTAGGCTTTGTTTACTATGAATACGTGGTGGCAGGCAGTCTACACACGTGTATTCCTAGACATAAGATGGTATGCAAAAAGCAAAGCGTCCATTTGAGAGTGCTAGTCAATACCCCATAGAAAAATGTCCCTCTGTAACACCAGTTAGAGTCTTACTCTAAATGGCACCTCTGGTCAGAAACAGTCTTAGATTTGTACCGTCAAACTATAATTTGCCTAGTGTTATTTACTGACGTTAGCTAGCACAATTACGGCTGAAGCAAATACAATGACTCAAACACAAAGAAGCAGTGTTTTATATTGGGTACCCACTAGTACTCTCGAATAGATGCTTGCTTTTTGCACACCAACTTATGTCTACAATTATGCACTGAAATGTAGGGAAAAGTTATGCTTTTTATTCAGTGTACTCACCTCTGCAAGATGGCGGTGTGGGTTGAAATTCTGCGCTGTCCATGTCCACTAAAGTGCATGTCACGGTTGCATTTCCTATCAGCTCAAACCCCGAATTACAGGTGTAAGTAGCCATGTCACCGATGGAGGTGCCATTGAGTGTCACCATGCCATTGTCAATATCAACCGGATCATCACATAGTGCTACAGAGCAAAATAATGGAAATAATGCCATGATGGAAGTTACCTTTGTTTGTGTGCAAGAGCTGATTTGTCTGTGAATGAGCTCAGTCGTTGTAAACCTCTGTGTTTCATCTCATACCCATACAAATAAGCGGATAAATATTCCTCAGGAGAAAACACATGCTACTATGATTGACCTATGCAACCAAAAAAATAGACATTACTCATTCACTGCACTCACGCCTGCAAAACGATGTTGCTGGTTCAAGCTCTGCACTGCCCATTTCCACTTGTGAACATGTTGTGGCTGTATCTCCGATCAGCTCAAAACCCGAATCACAGGTGTAAGTAGCTATGAGAGTCACCTTGCCATTGTAAAGGTAAACCGGATCATCGCACAGTGCTAGCGCTGCAGAGCAAGATTCATGCAAACTTAATACTGTAAAGGATGTAATATCTGCCCACTCCCTTCTTTGAGCAAAATTTAATTGGGAGAATATTCATATACGCAGTATCAGCCCACCCTTAAATTTGGTCTTCAGTGCACTTTATTTGGAATAGTGATGGTAAGTCTGATAGCTATTTAGCTAGCAGCATGCATTATTAATATACAGCTTTTTCAGTACAGTTTGCATCCACTTTTGCATGGTAGCTACTTGCCAAGAAAAACAAAACTTACCTCATATACAAGCTCTGCACACCGCTTGTTTTCAAGTGGGTGGATACTACATCACTTTCACAAATACTGTGTATTATCTGCCCACCCCCCTCTTTAGCTTGCACTTAAGTGGCCCACCCATAAGTGGATAATATGTAGTTTACAGTATTACTACATAGAAGGAAAGTGCCTGCATTTGTGTGCTGTATCTGATTGGTCTGTGTATGAGCTTATTTAATCCTCAGACATTTATCCCCTACTCATACATGTTATGGCACAAATAAAGAGGTAGATCACTTGTACAAAACACCCACTACTACGATTGACACATGCAACCGAAAATGGCATATAGTCATTAGTTATTCAGTTTACTCACGCCTGCAAGATGGTGGTTCTGGTTGAAATTCTGCTGTGTCCATGTTCACTAGCGTACATGTTGTGGTTTCATCTCCGATCAGCTCGAAGCCCGAATCACAGGTGTATGTAGCCATGTCACCAACAGAATTGCCACTGAATGTCACCATGCCATTGTCTATGACAACTGGATTGTCACACAGTGCTGCAAAGCAAGAATCAAGCATATAATGCTAAGATGGAACCTACCTGCATTTGTGTGCTGGAGCTGATTGGTTTGGGAATAATCTTAACAGCTGAAAAGCTAGAGGTTTATCCCATGCACGTAAATGCATGCAAAGTGTACTGGTGGTTCCTTAGTACAAAACACATGCTACTGTGTTTGACACATGCAACTATGTAGCCATTCTAGGGAGTGTATAGTTTGCAATTATTCACTGCACTCACGCCTGCAAGATGGCAGTGCTGGTTGAAGTTCGGTACTGTTCATATCCACCAGTGTACATGTTGTGGTTGCATCTCCGATCAACTCAAAGCCCGAATCACAGGTGTAAGTAGCCATAATAGTCACCTTGCCATTGTCAAGGTGAACTGGATCATCACACTGTGTGAGCACTGCATATATAGCAACATTCATGCAAATGAATGCCAACATGGAACCTACATGAAGTTGGTCTGGAAACAAGCTTATATACATGTACATAAAATGCACTAGTGACTCTTTGTACAAAACACATGCAATTGATAGGGAACCTAAAGAATTTTTATGGCAAAGTTTTTTATTCAGTGTACTCACGCCTGCAAGATGGTGGTGCCGGTTGAAATTCTGCACTGTACATGTGCATTAGTGTACATGTAACTGTTGTATCTCCAAAGAGTTCAAAGCCCAAATCACAGGTGTAAGTAGCCACGTCACCAACCAAGTTGCCAGTGAATGTCACCGTGCCATTGTCAATGTCAACTGGATCATCACACAAAGCTAGTGCTGCAGAACAAGTACACACAAATAATGCCATCTGCATTTGTGTGCAGGATCCAGGAACTAGCTTAGTAGTCATGTACTTCAGAGATTCACGCTAGACCCATATGTACATGTCTATGCACATGCATAAATACCCTGGTGGCTGCCTGAATGTATACATACCTAGTGGGAATTACATTCAGTGTACTCACGCCTGCAAGATGGTGGTGCCGGTTGAAATTCTGCACTGTCCATATCCACTAGTGAACATGTTGTGGTTGCACATCCGGTCAGCTTAAAGCCAAAATTACAGGTGTAAGTAGCTATGTCTCCAATGGAGTTGCCATTAACTGTCACAGTGCCACTGTCAATGTCAACTGGATCATCACACAATGCTGCATAAGGAGATTCATGCAAATTCTGCCATGATGAAACCTGCCTACATTTGTGTGCAGGAGCTGATAGGTCAGGTAATGCGGTTTACAACTACTATGCTCATTCTTAGACCAATCAGCTCCTGCACAGTGTAGGTTTGCTGTCACCTTAACCTGAGAGTGCTGTGGCATATCTAAGCTACAGTGTAAGGCAAGTATAGTCTAGCTGTAGGTTCCCAAATGCAAGAATGACCACAGGGAGAGTCTAGAGTTATCTAGGGAGACAACACTAGACTACCACTATATGTGTAGAAAATGCTTGAAAATTAAATCTTTACAAATACAAGCATATTGGGAAATAAGAAAGAACATTCAGTACACTCACACATGCAAGATGGTGGTGGCAGCTGAAATTCTGCATTGAATATTGTGTAGCACAACCACACTAATGTACAACATGTTCCTCACCCAACCCCCCCCCCCCACCCCTTCTGTCAAAAAAACAACAAAAAGAAACAATAACAACAGGAACAAATTTGTTCTCAAAAATGAAAGAGCGTGCACTCTAGAATGAGTTGTCAGATATAAAGACCAAACCACCAGTGATCTCAAATATATAACCACGAGGTGCCAATGTAGTCTCGAACCCAGGCTTTTCAGATTTTTGCACAGCCATGAAAAAAATTCGCAGCAATTTTTTTCCACGGCTGCAAAAAGATTTGTGCGAAAGGCTAGGGTTCCAGAATAGTGCTCATGCTGATTATGCGTTAGATGCATGAGGTGCATCATTGATGCAATCCTTTTAGCTAGCCCCAATGCAGGATTTGAAGAATCACTGCTGTAACACTCTGATGAAGGTATATACTGAACTAGTAGCTATAGCTGTAAAATAGTCGACAAACAGAAAATAGAGTGCTAAATGAGGCTAGTGAGCATTTGTAGTAAGGACAGGCTGGCTGGTCTTAATATCAGGCCACCATCAAGTCAGAGAACACCTACAGTGGCCGAATCACACTGAGGAATGCTCTCAACAGGATCACAACACACTTAAACTAACAGCTCATTACTTTACAGCTTATTCTCGCAAGTTACAGCAATGTAAAAGCAATTCTGATGGCTGCATACACTAATCATTAAAGAGCACTCTTGGCTGGGCACACCACAGTTGCCTAAGTGATTGTAATGGTATGTGAACACCCATGCGGAAGTGTAAACTTTCAACTCAAAGTTTGGGGGTCGAGAAGTTCAATTTCCGACCCTTTTCCCCCAGATCTTCCCAATTCACTATTGTTTCCATTTCAAACCACATATATTGTTAAAAACATATTGCCCATGTGCATTATGCCAGTTTATTACCCAAAAAATGTAATTATGTTACAAATACAGCAGCAGGTGTGGTTTATGGCTAGTTAGCAAAAGATGGACTTGGACTGAACTCTCCACAGAAATGAAGCAAACATCTCCCAAGCTTCCAATCGTTGTTGCATTCAAGCGTGATTGACAGAAAGAAAGTGCCTTCCTTCTGATATAATTATATCGATACCAAATGATAATTATTTATCACCATTTTGAGAATAATGATTTGAATGATAAGCAGGCGTCTATAGACAGCTAGCCTTATTTTGAAACTCCTATGGCCATTCAATTGCACAGAATTTTTCATTTTATGACAGCTGCAATTCATTGCAGATTATCTCATGAACTGCATGGGGAAGGCCCTGAAATAGTACTAAAATGAAAGAATGAGTGTGCTGCAATGTTACGAACCACAATAGAGAGCTCCCCCTTTCCGACATTATCTCAATGACATGTATACACGTCTATGGGAATATGATGTACTATACATGATGTGTGTAGACCTCTATGGGGAAAGCAACGTGTGGTATACATGTTGAGGTTCTCAGATATATTGCACAAGGCTAAAAATGGTAGAAAAGTGGAGTAGGCGAAAACTGTCATTAAAGACAAAGTAGAAGAGTTGCGGGAAAAATCGTTTGCGAAAAAGTCTAACATCTTGGACATTATTTTCCCTGTGGAATTGATCAGAATCACTACTAGTTTCTTGGGTAAGCCTAACTCAAGTTTTTCAATTTCAGTCTCTGATTTGAATTGCCTGCATCTCAGCCATTCTGTGATTGATTGACTGATTTTCATTCAATTCAGCCTGTGCTTGTTGATGTGCACCGAATCCTCTATAATAGATGCAAATGCACTAATGGTTCCTTCATAAGCTGACATATTCAACCTAAAAAGGCATATATAATTTCAGGAAGTTAAAAGAGTTATATATTACACTTCTTGCTATACTCACGCCTGCAGGCTGGTGGTGTCCAAAGTGGATTTTTTTTAACAAAGTGGTGCAAACCTTGCTGGCAAGGTTTGCACCACTTCGTTAAAAAATCCACTTTTTTTGATAGGAATCTGCTCATTAGTTGTATATAGGGCCTCAAAAAAGTCTAGCTCACACTCATGCTGGGTACCAGTGTGATCAGCGTAGGTGGGGCTGTCATGCAAAATCTGGACTGTACATGCTACATATACCTTCCTTCCCAATATATGGACATACACACAGCGCTCCATTTTTGAGCCTTCACGCCCTTCTGGCACAACCATAAAGTCCCATATAAAATGTTTGGTCGTTAAATACGCAAATGCGACATCTTATTCTAGACTGGGATGCAATGTTAAAAAAGTAACCAAGGAATGACATCACAAAACATTCAGAAATTACCATCAATTCATCTGGCCAATCACATACAATTTTCAGAACACTCACGGCTGCAAGATGGCGGTGTGGGTTGAAATTCTGCGCTGTCCATGTCCACTAAAGTGCATGTCACGGTTGCATTTCCAATCAGTTCAAAGCCAAAATTGCAGGTGAAAGTAGCCATGTCACCAGGCAGAATGCCATTAATTATTACTCTGCCATTGTCAATGTCAACTGGAACATCACACAATGCCAAAGCTGCAGATCAAGATTTATGTAAAAAGTGTCAAGGCAGAACCTATGATAGATGCAAATGCACTAATGGTTCCTTCATAAGCTGACATATTCAACCTAAAAAGGAACATATAATTTCAGGAAGTTAAAGGAGTTATATATTATTCTTCTTGCTATACTCACGCCTGCAAGATGGTGGTGTCGGTTGAAATTCTGCACTGTCCATATCCACTAGTGCACATGTTGCAGTTTCATTTCCGATCAGTTCAAAGCCCACATTACAGGTGTAAGTAGCCACATCACCAATGGAATTACCATTTAATGTCACCATCCCATTGTCAAAGTCAACCGGATCATCACACAATGCTGTAGAGTAAGATTCATGAAAACTATGCTATGATACAACCTACTTGCAATTGTTTGCATGAAGTGATACAAGATTTAAATCTTTAAACTACAGATTCTTCCCAACTGATGTATGTATAAGGCTTATTGCACTGTTAGCTATACAGTACATATGCTACAAAAGCAACAAAATCATCGGTGATTGCATCTCCAATTTATTCAAAGCCCAAATCACAAGTGTATGTAGCCATATCACTTATGTCGGTGCCATTGACAGTCACACTTCCACTGTCAGTATCAACCGGATCATCACACAATGCTAGCACTGCAGAACAAGGTGTCTAGGTAGAAGCTATGACATATAATGCGCAGGAGATGATTAATGTTGGAATGATGTAAATTGACTAGTGACTCCATAAAATATTACAACGCACATCGTGATATTAAGATTGACATATGAAATCTAAACCGGCCTGTAGTTATTTTACATGCTTACGTCTGCAAGATGATATTTAACATATACCCACACACATATGCACATAAATGCACTAATGACCTTTTTGTACAAAAACCATTTCTTTTAAATTATGTATGTAGACACACTCAGCTGAGAATGGTAGCCATTCCAGAAAATTATAGCGTTTATTCTGTGTACTTACGCCTGCAAGATGGTAGTGCCGGTTGAAATTCTGCACTGTCTCTATCCACTAGAGTACATGTCGTGGTCGCATCTCCAATTAGTTCGAAGCCCAAATCGCAAGTGTAAGTAGCCACATCACCGATGACGATGCCATTGAAAGTTATCGTGCCATTGTCAATGTCAACCGGATCATCACACAATGCTACAGAACAAGATTCATTAAAGGTAACTAGACAGTAGCTATTGCAAATAATGCACAGGAGATGATTAACCTGGGAATGATGTAAATGGACTAGTGAAGCTACGAAGATTGACATATGAAATCTAAAATGGCCTGAAGCTATTCTGAGAAATTTTGCATACTCACGTCTGCAAGATGGTGCTGCCGGTTGAAATTCTGCACTGCTCATATTCAATAGTGTACATATGGTGGTTGTGTTTCCGATCAGCTCAAAGCCCAAATCACAGGTGTAAGTAGCCACAACACCAACAGAGTTGCCATTGACGGTTACCATGCCATTGCCAATGTCAACAGGATCATCACACAGTGCTGCAGAGTAAAATTTATGCGAACAAGACCATCATGTAACATAGCTACATCTGTGTGTAGGGTTAGGGTGGCCTGGGAATGAACTTACAACTCATTTAATCAGATATTCACATACATAAAAATAATCACTGTCTCTCTATTACAAAATGCGAGTTAATATGATAGACACAGAAACCAAAACGGCACATAGTATTTCAGGGTGTTTGTACCACAGCAGCCATATAGTTCAAAGGTACCGCCTGCAGTGTATTTCCCAGAAGACAGCTGGCCTGCTGACCCCAAGTTGCAAGCTCAGCCATACACTAGGTGTCAAAAACTCATACACTCCTTGTGGTCAGCCATACACTACGCTGAGTCAGCCATACAATCCCTGTGGTCAGGCATACACTACGTTGCTGTGGTACAAAGCGGTTATTCCACTCCCACTCAGAAGTTTAGCAGATACACTACTCGAGCTTCGCCCTCGTAGTGTATATCCGCTAAACCTCTTTGTGGTCGTGGTATAACCTATATTTATTCTGTGTACTCACGCCGGCAAGACGGTGGTGCTAGTTGAAATTCTGCACTGTCCGTATCCACTAGTGCACATGTTGTGGTCGCATTTCCGATCAGCTCAAAGCCCAAATCACAGGTGTAAGTAGCCACATCACCAATGGAATTTCCAGTGAGTGTCACCATGCCGTTGTCAATGTCAACCGGATTATCACACAATGCTGCAGAGCAAGATTGAATGCCATGATGCAGCCTAGCTACTTGTATTTGCTTGCATGAAGTGGTGAATGTGAATATGGGCTTAAAATTTCATTGTAAACCACCGATTTTTCCCTACTGATATAATATTATGTACAAGTATAGTTGTGCATGCTTCACTCGCACAACTACTTGTCCCTGTTGAGCTCGCTTGCTGCACTCGCTCTGTATAGATAGAATTTAAAAATGTGATCCGGATTCCGGATGTGATTGTATGGAACATTTAGCATCTGATAGTATAGTGCTGCTGACGGATCCCGACCGAGGCAGTAACTCAGAGGAGACTACAAACAACTGCAAAACAATATTATAGGCACGCTAAGCTGTTGCTCTTCACAACCATAGCCTAGAATACATGTACACACTGACTCCACCGCTCAGCATGGCTACTCGCATGTTCATACATACGTAATCACTGCAGTAAGTATGAATGGTTCAATGTGTAAATGTGCACACCACATTTTCCTTTTGTGGAAAAATTACTTTGTTGTGTAACCTCTATGCTGTGTCATGCATGTGAATGGAAAACCTTTCTGCCATGGGCTACATGCAGGTGAATGGCACCAACTCTATTTAATGCACACCTAAGTGGTTTCTCTAGCATATATAGCAGTTATAGCTCTGCTTGGTTTTCACTTACAGGACTATACCATAACTAAATTTTGTGATAAAGTGCCCATAATCACGTCTCGTAGAATTTGCTAGCATCATCTCGCACTTCAGAACAGACAACAGACACGTGGTACTTTGACCTGTGACCGTGGACTTAGCTATTGCATGGTTAAAGTTTATTCGGAATTGCACGCATGCGGCTTCCATTTCTGTTTTTTACACGTATGCATGGACGAACACACGGACACAACCAGGCATAATAATAGATAAAAATTATTGCACTAATAGCCACGACACATAGCTACTGCAACAAACAACCAAAATTGGTAGGTATGCATTATAGTTATTAATCCATGTACTCACGCCTGCAAGATGGTGGTGTAGGTTGAAATTCTGCACTGTCTATATCCACAAGTGCACATGTTGCAGTTCCATTTCCATTAACTTCAAAGCCCACATTACAGGTGTAAGTAGCCACATCACCAATGGAATTCCCACTGAATGCCACCATCCCATTGTCAATGTGAACCGGATTATCACACAATGCTGCAGAGCAAGATTCATGCGAGCAATGACATGATACAATTATCTACTTGCATTTGTTTGCATGAAGTGGAGTGTGTGGATATCAGCTGTAAACCACAGATTCCTCCATACTGATATATTTATAAAACCTATTGCAGTGATATCCCGAACACATGCTACGACATACAAACAAAAATGGTAGGTAGCTAAGCGTTTACACTTATTATATGTACTGTTCCATGCACTCACGGCTGCAGGATGGCGGTACAGGTTGATATTCTGCACTGTCTATATCCGCTAGAGTACATGTCGTGTTTGCATCTCCAATTAGTTCAAAATCCGGATCGCAAGTGTAAGTAGCAACATCACCGATGATGGTGCCATTGAAAGTTACTGTGCCATTGTCAATGTCAGCCGGATCATCACACAATGCTAGAACGAGATTCATTGAATGGTGACCAAATAGATAGAAGCTATTACAATTAATGTGGAGGAAATAATTAATCATGGAATGATGTAGCTAAATGGACTAGTGACTCCATACTATAAAGCACAACATGCTACTAAGATTGACATGTAAAATCCAAAACAGCCTGAAGTTATTCTATGAAATTTTGCAAACTCACGTCTGCAAGATGGTGGTTCTGGTTGAAATTCTGCACTGCTCATATTCAATAGTGTACATATTGTGGTTGTGTTTCCGATCAGCTCAAAGCCCAAATCACAGGTGTAAGTAGCTGCAACACCAACGGAGTTGCCATTCAATGTCAACATGCCATTGCGAATGTCAACTGGATTGTCACACAGTGCTGCAGGGCAAAATTCATGCAAACAATGCAATCATACAATATACGTAACTGCAATTGTGTGCCGGGGCTGAGTGGCCCGGGAATGAGTTTACAACATATTCACAGACATATATAAAATCATTGGCTCTTATTACATAACGCCTGCCAATATGATAGACACGTGAATCCAAAATGGCACGTAATAATTCAGGGTGTTTGTACTTTCATTCTGTGTACTCACGCCTGCAAGATGGTGGTGCTGGTCGAAATTTTGCACTGTTCATATCCACTAGTGCACATGTTGTGGTTGCATTTCCAATCAGCTCAAAGCCCAAATCACAGGTGTAAGTAGCCACATCACCAATGGAATTTCCAATAAATGTCGCCATGCCGTTGTCAATGTCAACCGGATTATCACACAATGCTACAGAGCAAGATTTATGCAAGTAACGCCATTATGCAAAATAGATGAATTTGAGTACAGGGGCTGGATAGTCTGGGAATGAGCTTACAAGTTGTTTATTCACATATATATATATATATATATTATATAATCACTGGATCTTTATTACAGAACGCAAGCTACTATGATAGACACAAAAAATAAATGGTAATTCGCTTTTTTTCGTCTAGTAAATTTTTGTGAAAATAATATTCGTGTAAAACAATTTTCGTACAATCAAATTGTACAAAAATATTTTTACAATGTGCGCATGGTGGGCATTAATTGAGAAGGTCGCACCGCGTGCCATGTGAAATAGACGGGTCGAGATGGCTTGCCGCGGTGAGAAGGAGGTTACTTGTTGTGTTAGAGGCTACCACGTGTACAAAGATATGTCGGCAGCAGCAATTGGGGAAGAGCTGGTATGTGGCAGGGAGCCGACCAACATGGCTGACAGGTACGCCGTAGCGGTACTGAAGCAAGAAACTGTCATTGGACACTTGCCAAGAAAGATATCAAAAGTGTGTTTCCTGTTCTTGCGAATAGGAGGCTCTATATGCTGCACAGTGATGGGGAGTAGGTGCCATCCTAGCGATCTACCACTGCGTCATTACTATACGTACGTACCTGTCCTAAATATTCGTCGGAAAATTTTTTGTTGTAAAATAATATTCGCGTAAAAAAAATTCGTTCATTTTCTCCGTACAAAGATATTTTTACAACAAAAAAAAAAGCAAATTACGGTAGTAGTGTTTGTATTCTATTCTGTGTACTCACGCCTGCAAGATGGTGGTGCTGGTTGAAATTCTGCACGAACCATATCCACTAGTGCACATGTTGTGGTTGCATTTCCGATCAGTTCAAAGCCCAAATCACAGGTGTAAGTAGCCACATCACCAATGGAATTTCCAGTGAATGTCGCCATGCCATTGTCAATGTCAACCGGATTATCGCACAATGCTGCAGAGTAAGATTTAATGCTATGATACAGCCTTTTTGCATTGAAGTAGTGAGTGTGGATATGAGTTTAGAATTTGCAAACCAAAGATTCTTTCCTACTGATATGTATAAAATTTATTGCATTGATAGCCAGAACACATGCTGCAACAAACAACAAAATTAGTAGGTAGGCGTTTACACTTAACACATTTAATAATCCTTTCACCCTTTTATAGGCCACTTGCCTGCCCAAAGAAACAAAAGCAAGTTAATACTTTATATTGACGCCTAATATAAAACACCATACTGTAAATTGATGTGGGCCTTATAGCAGGTCTCTACCAGTGAAAGGGTTAATCTATGTACTCACGCCTGCAAGATGGTGGTGCAGGTTGAAATTTTGCACTGTCCATATCCAATAATGCACATGTTGCAGTTCTCTTTCCGATCAGTTCAAAGTCCACGTTACAGGTGTAAGTAGCCACGTCGCTGATGGAAATGCCATTGAATGTCACCATGCCGTTGTCAATGTCAACCGGATCATCACACAATGCTGCAGAGCAAGATTCATGTGAACAATGAGATGATGCAACCTACCAGCATTTGTTTGCATTAAGTGGGGAGTTTGGATATGAGCTTAGCATTTCTAAACCACAGATTCTTCCATACTGATATATTTATAAAAACTATTGCAGCGGTATCTAGAACACGTTTCAATATACAAACAAAATGGTAAGTAAGCATTTACACTTAATTAATATATCTACAGTTCCATGCACTCACGGCTGCAAGATGGCGGTGCAGGTTGAAATTCTGCGCTGTCTGTATCCACTAGAGTACATGTTGTGGTTGCATCTCCAATTAGTTCAAAACCAAAATCGCAAGTGTAAGTAGCCACATCACCCATGGCGGTGCCATTGAAAGTCACAGTGCTATTGTCAATGTCAACTGGATCATTACACAGTGCTAGCACAGTAGAACAAGATTCAATGAATGGTGACCAAACAGAAGCTATCCCAATTAAGATGATTAATCATGGAATGATGTAAATGAACTAGTGACTCCATATTACAATGGGCAACATGCTACTACGTTTGACATATAAAGCGGCCTGTAGTTATTCTAGGAAATTTTGCATACTCACATCTGCAAGATGGTGGTGACGGTTGGAATTCTGTACTGCTCATATTCAATAGTGTACATATAGTGGTTGTGTTTCCGATCAGCTCAAAGCCCAAATCACAGGTGTAAGTAGCCACATCACCAACCGAGTTGCCATTGAAGGTTACCATGCCATTGCCAATGTCAACCGGATTACCACACAGTGCTGCGAAGCAAAATTTATTTATACAAACAATGCCACCATGCAACTTAGTTGCAATTGTGTGCTAGGCTGGGCGGTTTGGGAATGAGCTTACAACTCATACTCATATACATAAATTATTGGCCCTTTATTACAGAACACAAGCTACTATGATAGATACATAAAACCAAATGGCATGTAGTAAGTCTGGGTGTTGGTACTCTATTCTGTGTGCTCACGTCTGCAAGATGATGGTACTGGTTGAAATTCTGCACTGTCTGTATCCACTAGTGCACATGTTGTGGTCGCATTTCCGATCAGTTCAAAGCCCAAATCACAGGTGTAAGTAGCCACATCACCAATGGAATTTCCAGTGAGTGTCACCATGCCGTTGCCAATGTCAACCGGATTATCACACAATGCTGCAGAGCAAGATTGAATGCCAATAATGCAGCCTAGCTACTTGTATTTGCTTGCATGAAGTGGTGAGTGTGGATATGAGCTTAGAATTGGTAAACCACAGAGTTTTCCCACTGATATGTGTCTAAAATCTACTGCACTGATAGTCAGACCACATGCTATATCAAACAACCAAAAATGTTACGTAGGTGTTTACACTTAATATATATATTCATCCATATATCAATATACTCACGCCTGCAAGATGGTGGTGTAGGTTGAAATTCAGCACTGTCCATGACCACTAGTGCACATGTTGCAGTTCCATTTCCGATCAGTTCAAAGTCCACATTACAGGTGTAAGTAGCCACATCACCGACGGAATTACCATTGAACGTCATCATCCCGTTGTCAATGTCACCTGGATCATCACACAATGCTGCAAAGCAAGATTCATGCAAACAACGACATGATGCAACATAATTGCGTTTCTTTGCATGAAGTGAGGAGTCTGGATATGAGCTTAGAATTTGTAAACCACAGATTCTTCCATACTGATGTATTTATAAAGTCTATTGCAGTGATATCCAAAACACATGCTACAACATACAAACAAAAATGGTAGGCAAGTGTTTACACTTAATATATATATACAGTTCCATGCACTCACGACTGCAAGATGGCGGTGCAGGTTGAAATTCTGCGCTGTCTACATCCACTAGAGTACATGTTGTGGTTGCATCTCCAATTAGTTCAAAACCAAAATCGCAAGTGTAAGTAGCCACATCACTGATGGCGGTGCCATTGAAAGTTGTAGTGCCATTGTCAATGTCAGCTGGATCATCACACAATGCTAGCACAGTACGTAGAACAAGATTCGTTGAATAGTGACCAGACAGAAGCTATCACAATTAATGCGAAGGAGATGAATAACTCTTAACCAACAAAAAAAATTTAGTGATAGAGTGCAATGTAAATTTATACCGGTATGTAGCTTTTATATTAGACGCTAATACAAAATCAGATTTTATATGGGCACATGAATGTGCCCTTGGCTGGAAAAGAGTTCATCATGGAATGATGTAAATGGACTAGTGACTTCATAGTACAATGAACAACATGCTACTAAGTTTGACATATAAAATCCAAAATGGCCTATAGTTATTCTATAGGAAATATTGCATACTCACGTCTGCAAGATGGTGGTGCCGGTAGAAATTCAGCACTGCTCATATTCAATAGTGTACATATTGTGGTTGCATTTCCGATCAGCTCAAAGCCCAAATCACAGGTGTAAGTAGCCACAACACCAACCGAGTTGCCATTGAAGGTTACCATGCCATTGTCAGTGTCAACCGGATCATCACACAGTGCTACGAAGCAAAATTCATGTAAACAATGCCATCATGCAACATAGTTGCAATTGTGTGCAGGGGCTGGGTGGACTGGTAATTTGGTTACAACTCATATTCATATACATACATAAATCTCTTTATTACAGAACACAAGATAACATAATAGACACATGAAAACAAAATGGCATGTAGTAATAATGCAGGGTGTTAGTATTTATTCTGTGTACTCACGCCTGCAAGACGGTGGTGCTGGTTGAAATTCTGCTCTGTCAATATCCACCAGTGCACATGTTGTGGTTGCATTTCCGATCAGTTCAAAGCCCACGTTACAGGTGTAAGCAGCCATATCACCAATGGAATTGCCATTGAATGTCACCATCCCGTTGTCAATGTCAACCGGATCATCACACAATGCTGCAAAGTAAGATTGATGTGTACAATGCCATGATACAGCCTACTTGTATTTGTTTGCATGAATGGTTAGAGTAGATACAAGCTTTAAAGAACAGATTTTTCCACACTGATTTATGTGTAAAACCTATTGCACTGGTAGCCAGAGCACATGCTACTACATACAAACTGAAATGGTACGTAAGCATTTACACTGAATAAAATCTACTATTTCATGCACTCACGCCTGCAAGATGGTTGTGCAGTTTGAAATTCTGCACTGTCCATATCCACTAGTGTACATGTTGCAGTTCCATTTCCGATCAGTTCAAAGCCCACAATACAGGTGTAAGTAGCCACATCACCAATGGAATTGCCATTTAATGTGACCATCCCGTTGTCAATGTCAACCGGATCATCACACAATGCTGCAGAGTAAGATTCATGAGGACAATGCCATGATATAGCCTACTTGCATTTGTTTGCATGAAGTGGTGAGTGTGCATATGAGATTAGCATTTGTAAACCACAGAATTGTCCATACTGATATACATGTAAAACCAATATCACTGATAGCCAGAACACATGCTGCCATATACTAACAAAATGATAGGTAAACATTTACATCTACTATTCCATGCACTCACGGCTGCAAGATGGCGGTGCAGGTTGAAATTCTGCACTGTCTATATCCACTAGCGTACATGTCGTGTTTGCATTTCCAATTAGTTCGAAGCCCAAATCGCAAGTGTAAGTAGCCACATCACCGATGATGGTGCCATTGAAAGTTATTGTGCCATTGTTAATGTAAACCGGATCATCACACAATGCTGCAGAACAAGATTCATAGAATGGTGACTAGACAGTAGCTATCACAAATAATGCACAGGAGATGATTAATCTGGGAATGATATAAATGGACTAGTAAATAGACTAATGACTTAATAATACAAAGCACAACATGCTACTAAGATTGACACATGAAATCTAAAATGGCCTGATGCTATTCTAGGAAATTTTGCATACTCACGTCTGCAAGATGGTGCTGCCGGTTGAAATTCTGCACTGCTCATATTCAACAGTGTACATAACGTGGTTGCATTACCGATTAGCTCATAGGCAAAATCACAGGTGTAAGTAGCCACATCGCCGATGGTATTTCCAGTAAATGATGCCATACCGTTGTCAATGTCAACCGGAGTCTCACACAGTGCTGCAAAGTAAGATTCAATGCCATAATGCAGCCTACTTGAATCTGCTTGCATGAAGTAGTGAGTGTGGATATGAGCTTAGAATTTGTAAACCACAGTCCTCCTCCCTACTGATAAATTTTTTGCACTGATGGCCAGAACACTGCTACAATAAACGACCAAATAAGGTTCGTAGGTGTTTACACTTAATATATTTAGTACTCACGCCTGCAAAATGGTGGTGCTGGTTGAAATTCTGCGCTTTTCATATTCGCTAGTTCACATGTTGCAGTTCCATTTCCGATCAGTTCAAAGCCCACATTACAGGTGTAAGTAGCCACATTATTGATGGAAATACCATTGAATGTGACCGCCCCATTGTCAATGTCAATTGGATCATCACACAATGCTGCAAAGTGAGATTGATGTGTACAATGCCATGATACAGCCTACTTGCATTTGTTTGCATGAAGTGGCGAGTGTGGATATGAGCTTCAAATTTGTAAACCACACATTTTTGCCTACTAAAACCTAATGCACTGATAGCCTGAACACATGCTACCGCATGCAAACAAAAATGGTAGGTAAGTGTTTACACTTTACATAATCTACTATTCCATACACTCAAACAGGTTGAAATTCTGCACTGTCTACATCCACTAGAGTATATGTCATGGTTGCATTTCCAATTAGTTCAAAGCCCAAATCGCAAGTGTAAGTAGCCACAACACCAATGACGGTGCCATTAAAAGTTAGTGTACCATTGTTATTGTCAACCGAAACATCACACAGTACTGCAGAATATAATTTGGTGACTAGACAGAAGCTATCACAAATCATGCGCAGAAAATGATTAACCTGGAAATGATGTAAATGGACTAGTAAATGTACGAGTGACTCCATAATACAAAAGCACAACATGCTACTAAGATAGACATAAAATGGCTTTTAGTTATTCTGAGACATTTTGTATACTCACGTCTGCATAATGGTGGTGCCGGTTGAAATTCTGCACTGTTCAAATTCAAAAGAGTACAAATTGTGCTCGTGTTTCCGATCAGTTCAAAGCCCAAATCACAGGTGTAAGTTGCCTCATCACCAATGGAATTTCCAGTGAATGTCGCCATGCCGTTGTCAATGTCAACCGGATTATCACACAATGCTGCAGAGCAAGATTCTATGCCAATAATGTAGCCCACTTGAATTGCTTTGCATGAAGTGGTGAGTGTGGATTTGAGCTTAGAATTTGTAAACCACAGATTCTTCATGACGGATATATGTGTGAAACTTATTACACTGATAGCCAGAACACATGCATATATGTTAAAACAAACAACCAAAAAAGGTAGCCTCGAACCCAGCCGTCCCAGCGAAAAAAAGCTGGGACGGCTGGGTTCGAGGCTATAAAAAAGGTATGTAGGTGTTTACACTTAATATCAATATACTCACGCCTACAAGACGGTGGTGCAGGTTGAAATTCAGCACTGTCCATATCCACTAGTGCACATGTTGCAGTTCCATTTCCGACCAGTTCAAAGCCCACAATACAGGTGTAAGTAGCCACATCACCAATGGAGTGGCCGATGAATGTGACTATACCGTTGTCAATGTCAACCGGATCATCACACAATGCTGCAGAGTAAGATTCATGAGGACAATGTCATGATATAGCCTACTTGCATTTGTTTGCATGAAGTGGTGAGTGTGCATATGAGATTGGCATTTGTAAACCACAGAATTGTCCATACTGATATACATGTAAAACCAATATCACTGATAGCCAGAACACATGCTGCCATATACTAACAAAATGATAGGTAAACATTTACATCTACTATTCCATGCACTCACGGCTGCAAGATGGCGGCGCAGGTTGAAATTCTGCACTGTCTATATCCACTAGAGTACATATTGTGGTTGCGTTTCCAATCAGCTCAAAGCCGAATTCACAGGTGTAAGTAGCCACATCACTGATGATGGTGCCATTGAAAGTTACTGTGCCATTGTTAATGTCAACCGGATCAGCACACAATGCTGCAGAACAAGATTCATTGAATGGTAACAGTAGCTATTGCAAATAATGCACAGGAGATGATTAATCTGGGAATGATGTAAATGGACTAGTAAATAGACTAATGACTTAATAATACAAAGCACAACATGCTACTAAGATTGACACATGAAATCTAAAATGGCCTGATGCTATTCTAGGAAATTTTGCATACTCACGTCTGCAAAATGGTGCTGCCGGTTGAAATTCTGCACTGCTCATATTCAACAGTGTACATAACGTGGTTGCATTACCGATTAGCTCATAGGCAAAATCACAGGTGTAAGTAGCCACATCGCCGATGGTATTTCCAGTAAATGATGCCATACCGTTGTCAATGTCAACCGGAGTCTCACACAGTGCTGCAAAGTAAGATTCAATGCCATAATGCAGCCTACTTGAATCTGCTTGCATGAAGTAGTGAGTGTGGATATGAGCTTAGAATTTGTAAACCACAGTCGTCCTCCCTACTGATAAATTTTTTGCACTGATGGCCAGAACACTGCTACAATAAACGACCAAATAAGGTTCGTAGGTGTTTACACTTAATCATGGAGTACGGTAGTACTCCATATGTAGGGATGGCTCCAAAAAAAATGGCGGCTCCATTAACTGTGTATAAAATGACATGTTGAGAACTCTGCTGTAGGCGTAGTCTAGGGCGAATATGAGCCCTACCAGTTATTATAAGGCGTTTTCATCACTAATCAGACTGTTAGCGCTGCTAAAGAATATCACTTAAGTATCAAACCGGTAAGTAGCAAATCGGGCACATTCGGCTATCTTCTGATTCTGATTCTTCTTCAGCCAGGCTAGCGCAATAACGGCTGAGGCGATCACAATGATTCAAGCACGAAGACGCTGGATATTCCCTGGGGTATTGCACTCACAGCATAGCGTTTTCAAAGAAACGAATAGGTTCGGCAGTGATTCACGAGTACTCTCGAGCGGGAGCTCGCTGTTGCACGCCATTTAATGACTTGGATTACGTCATGCTTAGACTGCACGTGTTCGTCTATTCTATTTAACGCCTATCTTTGAACGTGCAGTCTGCTCGGGCCTGAGCTGCGAGTTGCATCTCCTGGTTCATTACTGCGTAAGTTACACAAATTTTAGCTATATATATTTAGAGAATGGCATGTAGCAGGTTACAGTTAGTACTTACGCCTGCAAGATGGTGGTGCTGGCTGAAACTCTGCACTATCCATATTCACTAGTGTACAGGTCGTGTTTGCATTTCCAATCAGTTCAAAGCCCGAATCACAGGTGTAAGTAGCCACTTCACCAACAGAGTTGCCATTGAATGTCACCATGCCATTGTCAATGTTAGCTGGATCATTACACAGTGCTGCAGAGCAAGATTCATATGAATAATGCTGCCTACTTGCGATTGTAAGCAGGAGCTCTTTGGTCTGGAAGTAGTATAGCAGAGATTCCCATATATATATGTATCATATGAACCATGACCAATCGGTGAATATCATTACTATACCACCTGCTGGTGTTTAGAGGTTTCTGGAAATATACCCCTCGGGCCTGCGGCCCTCGTGATATATTCCCTAAAAACCTCCTCCACAGCAGGTGGTACATCACTGATATACACCTCCTGGCCATGATTTACCGCGGTAGCCAGGGATTTATGGCCATAAATCCCTGGCTACCGCGGTTTATCTGTTTCTTTGGGTCCATAGTAACAACCAACATGGTAACCGAAATAGTCAACGCTTAGCTAGTAGCTACAGTATCGCTCTGTGCGGTTCTCCGACTTGTCTTGGTTTACCCGTGTGGACGGAATGCTGTAAACAAAACAGTCGCTTCGTGTCCATTCTAACAGATGATGAGGCTGAGAAACTGTCAGCCGGCTACACATGGCGGAAGTGGCGTAATAAGCACCACCCCTATAACCCAGCTCCTCCCTCTACTTTAGCTATTCTCATCGGGAGACGCCCCCTTATTGAACAAGTATCTCTCGCGCTATGCTAGTGACTGCATGCATGTATAGTAACTGTCTGATGTGCTGTATGTTATATATTGCCCTGAGGGCTGGAGTATATGAAACATGATCTACAACTTCCTGTCAGTATATGGGATTTATTACCCACCTGTTACTATAGAAACAAGGGTGAAGTGGAGAATATATACTACATATATACATCTCTACATTATAGAATGTTGTGTGGGCATACCAGAAGAACTCCCAGTGCAATTTAAGTTTCCTCCAGTGGAATATATTGCCCAGGAACTACCAACAGTAGCTCACAGATCACGACAGCTGAGTTTCTGATGCCCATAGGTCACGAATATTGTCTACGCTGTGCTCGGCTATAACCATAGAATGCTTACATGCCACTTTTGGTCACATGTGTCGATCACTGCAGTATTTTTAACTTATGAGTTATATATACTTATACACATAAAACACTTAACTATTACAATGATTGAAGCATGCAACCAAAAGTGACTATAGGCATTCCATTAGTATTATGTTTATTGCCGAGCCCAGCACAGAAAATTATCGTGACTTATTGACATCAAATTGTCAGCTAGCATTTATGTCTTTCCATCAAAATGTCATATGAGGTAGTTAAATGGCTGTTGTATTCCAACTTGTGGCGCAGAAAGAGGCAGAGATATGGACAAGTCCATTACATTGTCTTATATCAAGAAAAGTACACTACTGCTCCCAGAATAGTACAGTTTGTGTAGCCACTCTGTAAGCCCAGAGAGGAGAGCTAGAGATGGATAACTAGACTGAGAGAAAATGAATGCAACTTTCAAGTAATATGGCCTTCTCTTAGCAATGGCAGCCGTGGCTCATCATTGGGAAACCTAACCATTATTTATTTCTGAATGCCTAACAATTTTATTTGTAACTCCAACAGATACCTAATGTTCTAGCATCTAGATGACTCGTGAAAGTAGTCATAGAGTCTTCAAATGGGGGGTACCCCAAATCCAGCAAAAAACGTACCCCATGCCTGGGAATGATACAGGCATGTCTATAAATCTTCCCATAAGCAACAATAGCTCCCTACACAGGTAAAAATAAAGTCAAACATGCACCTATGAAGGCATACTGTGCTAGTGTACACCTACTATGGTAGACACAAGAAATCAAAACGGCATGTAGTAGTGTTTGTTTTCTATTCAGTGTACTCACGCCTGCAAGATGGTGCTGGTTGAAATTCTGCACTGTTCATATCCACTAAAGTACATGTTGTGTTTGCTTTTCCAATCACTTCAAAGCCTGAATTACAGGTATAAGTAGCCATGTCACCAATGGAGGTGCCATTGAATGTCAACATTCCATTGTCAATGTTACCCGGATCATCACACAGTGCTGCAGAGCAAAAGTTACGCAAAATTAATGCCATGATGCAACTTATTTCTATTTGTGTGTAGGAGCTTATTGGCCTGGGAAGAAACGTAGTTACTGGAAAACTTCAGATATTAATCCAACACTCATAATATTCTATACATATAATACGCTCTGACACATGTAACAGAATATGGCATACATGGAAATTTACGGATATAATATTTTGTAGTCAGTATACTCACGCCTGCAAGATGGTGGTGCAGGTTGGAACTCTGCCCTGTTCATTTCCACCAGTGTACATGTTGTGTTTGCATTTCCAATTAGCTCAAAGCCCAAATCACAGGTGTAAGTAGCCATGTCACCAATGGAGTTGCCATGGATTGTCACCTTGCCATTGTCAAGTTCAACCGGGTCATCACATGGTGCTGCAAAGCAAGATTCATGAGAATAATGCAAAGAACCAACCTGAACTTGAATGCAGGAGCTGATTGGTTGCAGAGTGAGTTCAGAAGTTGAAAACTTCAGATACTAGTATCCATGCCCATACATATTATGCTGTTCCACTACACACCCCCCTTACTGATTTCATAGAAGCTCATCGGAGCACGTTATCATCAGGGAATCATAGCTGCTAGTGAGACCCTTGACAGGAGAGTATCAGCTCAGCGTAAGCAGGAGGTTCCGTTGAAAAGCCTGCACGCCTCTGCTGGTCTCCACTAAAAGACAGTCTACACATCGGGCTTCATATAGCTAGCTACAATATAACTCCTCCCCAGTTGTTCACTAGTGCCCTACTCCCCCACTTCTCATGACTGTACTATTGATATCAGTAGCGATCACTTGGACACCTTGATCATCAAAACTTAAATCTTCTGTCCGTCCGTCTGTCACTTATGTGACGTCCACTGATGAAGAGTGATTGTACGACCATATGCAAGAAGGCGGTGAAATAAACACTTAGTATTTCAACCTATTGGAATGATTTGATGGTCTCTGGGATAATCATTATAATGGTCTCAAGTGAGCACTTGACCTGTCATCTCTGACAACCAAAATGAAGATTACTGTATTAGTGAACCCTTTGATAAGTGTGGCTGCCATGGCACAAGTACGCAGACTAGTAGTGTAAACAACATTCCTCACAGTGGCTTGTACTGTATGTACATCCCAGCTGCCGGCTAAGTAATTACTCTTGTACACAATACATGCGATACTATCACAGACACATGCAACTGTTAATGAATTACTTACGTTGTAGGCATTTCATGCGGATTATTTTACTCACGCCAGCAAAATGGTGGAGCTGGTTGGTATTCTGCATTGTTCATATCCACTTGTGTACATGTTGTGGTTGCATTTCCGAACAGCTCAAAGCCGGAATCACACACGTAAATAGCCATTTCACCGATGGATCTGCCATCAAATGTCACATTTCCATTGTCAATGCCAACTGGAGCATCGCACAATGCTGCAGAGCAAGAATAATTCTAAGATGGAGCTTACCTGTGCTTGTTTACAGAAGTTGGTTGGTGTGAAAACAACCATTAACCTTTCACCAGTAGAGACCTGCCCCTATAAATTTATACTGTGTTTTATATTAGGCGTTAATATAAAGTATGGGGTTTTGTTTTGTTTTATTGGGCAGTAAAGTGGCCTATACCGGTAAAAGGGTTAAACTCCAGATAGTATTCCAATACCCATACATGAGCAGATTATGTTTGCACTGCATGGTGCTTTTTAGAATAAAACATAATATGTAACTAAAAAAGGTATGTAGGCATTCCATGAAATAATATATTATGGATGCATTTTTTGTACTCACGACTGCAAGATGGTGGTGCCGGTAGAAATTCTGCACTGTTCACTTCCACTAGAGTACATGTCGTGGTTAAGTTTCCAATCACCTCAAAGTTTGAAGCACATGTGTAAGTAGCCATGTCACCAATAGAGTTGCCATTGAATGTCACCACTCCATTGTCAATGTCAACTGGATCAACACACAGTGCTGCAGAGCAAGTTTCACCCAAATAATGCCAAAATTGAACCAAACTTCGACTTTAATCTCATTTCCCACTGATTCAGAGAATAGCTCAGAAGGCTTCGACTACGATCAAAAATCAAGCAACTTACTAGGATAGAGGTGCTTTTAAATTTCTATGGTAAGTAACCTACCCTCATCATAGCAGTGTAATTATACTGGTTCTCTTACTACTTGACTTGTGAGTACAGTTGCAAAGTCTGCTTTTCAGCCTGTCTCCATACTACTTCTGGACATGTGACTCAGATCATTCATAATTACACTCACTGACCCTATTCTTCTCCAGAGGACGTAGGTCATGGCTATGTCACAAAATAATTATTAATCTTGTGTCATGTGATATTGAACAGTATCAAAAGTTGCAAAATGTGGGAGTTGCGGGCAGAATGAGCGACAGTGAGTGTAGTAGCGGGTCTTTGCGGCCTAAAACTCTGGAGGAGTTAGATATACGCTTGGGACCTCTGGCAATTGGATGGGACCTCGTAGTAGTCAAAGTGCCACTTTATATGCTATGATTTCAGCTGAAATTCTCAAAATTTTGAGGGGCTCAACCTTTATGAATGACAATATTACCCATGCCTCCCCCTGAGACCATATTTCAGATGATTGAGTAGGGACTCGATGGTGAAAACTAGCGAAACACTGTCAATGGGAAACACTGTACTTAACGTGCACATATGCAATCCACATTATCTGGCTGCATGTAACTTTAATAAGACCTGATCAGTAAAGGTCAACCTTGGCCGACCTCCTCTAATTCCTCCGATGTAACCAAGTAGTGGATACCAGGCCCTTAGTTTCCAGGGGTAGGGGTTAACCATGACTGACATGAATGACACATGCATCTGAAAATGGTATGTAGCCATTCCAGGGAATCAAAACTTTTCTTACTTACGCCTGCAAGACGGTGGTTCGGGTTGAAATTCTGCACTGTCCATATCCACTAATGCACATGTTGTGGTTGCATTTCCAATCAATTCAAAGCCCAAATCACAGGTGTATGTAGCAACATCACTGATGGAATTTCCGTTGAACACCACCATGCCATTGTCAATGTCAACTGGATCATCACATAGTGCTGTAGAGCAATTACAATACCGTGACACAGCATACTTGCATTTGTATACTGATTGGTGTGGGAATGAATTTAAAAGTTGTAATCCTTATGGGATCAGAGATTTATCCCCTACCACCATATGTGTGTACACAAATGCAAGAAAGGTTCTTAAGTAGGAAAGATATGCTATGCATTGTGATTGACTCATGCAACCGAGAATGGCATGTGGCAGTTTTTGGATGATTACAGTTAGTACTCACGCATGCAAGATGGTGGTGTCGGCTGAAACTCTGCACTATCCATATTCACTGGTACACAGGTCGTGTTTGCATTTCCAATCAGTTCAAAGCCCGAATCACAGGTGTAAGTAGCCACTTCACCAACTGAATTACCATTGAATGTCACCACACCATTGTCAATGTTAGCTGGATCATCACACTGAGCTGTAGAGGAAGATTCATATGAATAATGCTGCCTACCTCTGATTATATGCAGGAGCTGTTCGGTCTGGGAATAAACTTAGTAGTATAGCAGAGATTCATCCTATACCCATGTATATATTATATATATTATATATTAAATTTTGTGACATACTGTGTAGGCGTATCAAAGGGACTGACAGTGTAATATATTCCATATTGAGTTGCCTCCGGTGACTACATACGCATATATATTTTGCCCAGGAACTACCAACAGCAGCTCACAGATTATGGCAACTGAGATTCTGATGCCCATAGGTTACAAATATTGTCTACTCTGTGCTCAGCAATAACCACAGAATGTTTACACATCACTTTTAGTTACATGTGTTGCTCACTGTAGTACTTTTAACTTGGGTTTTTATATGAGTTATAATATATACTCAGGCACATAAAGCACTTATCTACCACAGTGATTGATGCATGCAACCAAAGGGGCATGTATAGACATTTCATTAGTTATTGCCGAGCCCAGCACAGACAATTATCATGACCTATGGGCATTACAATCTCAGCTAGCATTTATACATCTTTCCATCATGCTTTCCCAGCCTGAGGGGGGAAATCACATCTTCAAAATGGCGTATCAGGCAGTTAAATGACTGTCGTCTTCAAACTTGTGACGCAGAAAGAGGCAGAGATCTGGACAAGTCAATTACATTGTCTTATCAAAAAAGTACACTACAGCTCCTAGGATAGTACAGTTTGCATAGCCACTCTGTAAGCACCAAGAAGAGAGCTAGAGATGAACAGCTAGATTGAGTGAAAAAAATGCCAGTTTCTAGTAAAATGGCCCCTCTCTTAGCTCTCCAATGACAGCCATGGCTAATCATTGAGAAAATGTGATAGATAGAGTAATAATTCATTTTAATGCCTAACATGTTTTTTTTTTGGTATCTGGATGCCTAACAATTTTTTGTGACTCCAACAGGTACCTATTGTTCTAGTATCTAGGTGACTCACGAAAATAGTCATCCGGTGTTCAACCGGGGGGTACCCCAAATCTAGCAAAAAGTACCCCCATGCCTGGGAATGATACAGGCATGTTTACAAATCTTGCCATAAGCCACACTGGTAAAGTTAAAGTCTAAACAAGCACCTATGAACGGATACTGTGCTAGTGTACACCTCGTAATCCTATTCAGTGTACTCACGCCTGCAAGATGGTGCTGGTTGAAATTCTGCACTGTTCATATCCACTAAAGTACATGTTGTGTTTGCATTTCCGATCACCTCAAAGCCTGAGTTACAGGTATATGTAGCCATGTCACCAATGGACGTGCCATTGAATGTCACCCTTCCATTGTCAATGTCACCTGGATCCTCACACAGTGCTGCAGAGCAAGATTCATGTGAATAATGCCATGATGCAACCTACTTGCATTAGTTTGCAGAAGCTAATTAGCTTGGAAAGAAATATAGTCAATGAAAAACTTTAGATATTAATCCATTACTTATATATAATATATGAATGTACATAAATGCTCCGACACATGCAACCAAATATGACATGCATGAAAATTTATGGATATATTTTGGATTCAGTATACTCACGCCTGCAAGATGGTGGTGCAGGTTGGAACTCTGCCCTGTTCATTTCCACCAGTGTACATGTTGTATTAGCATCTCCAATTAGCTCAAAGCCCGAATCACAGGTGTAAGTAGCCATGTCACCAATGGAGTTGCCAGTGAATGCCACCATGCCATTGTCAAGTTCAACCGGGTCATCACATAGTGCTGCAGAGCAAGATTCATGAGAATAATGCCAAGATGAAACCAACCTGAACTTGAATGCAGGAACTGATTGGTTGTAAACTTAAGTGAGTAATATCTGCGTATGCCATTAACTATGTCTTGTAGCCACCTATTATAATCGGATAGTAAATTTCTTTCAGTGTAAGGATCCTAAAACACTATCCAACACTAGGATTTGAGTATCGTTGGCATGTACAGACACTTAGCAATATAATGATACATGTCTGATGTTAATACGCCGGGTCTTTCCTGAGATAGAGATGTTTTACCGGATTTCGCTCACTAAAAGCTTTAGCATTTCAGAAGAAATCAGAATGAACAGCTCCATCTCTTTCTATCTCGAGAAACATCAAGATTGCACTGTTGTGCTGCTAAGTACTTGTACTTTCCTGAATCCTAACATTGGAGAAGGTTTCGGGGTCTCCACATAAAAAAAATACAAACTTCACTGTCCAATCATAAAGAAGGTGACACGGTTCTACATTCAGCAGCTCAAAGCAGTTATGATGGCAAAAGGTTGGCGTGCAGCAGCATGGTGGTGGGGCTTCCCAATAATGAAGAAAGATTACCGGAAGTTGCTTTGGGAGAAACACGAAAAAGAGTCCAACAATACAGTGTATTTGTCCGATCATAGCTGTGGAAAGCTATAGCTCCAGAACCAAGCAATGAGAAACACTAACTCGAAGTGTAAAGCGTCTGTACAATTGTAGGCCCTGCACACTTCTGGTAATTTACTCACTCAAAGTTAGCGATCATTTGTTACTTATTGACCAATCATTTGTTAATTACTTTACTTCCTTCAATGACGTAGCCGACCTACTTTTGTTTATGCTTAACACAGCTTCTGAATTAAAACACAGATGCTTCACAATCACAACATTTTTTAATTCTAGCATTAATATACACTATTTTGCCAATAACAATTCCTGGCAAATTTTCTGTCTATACGGTAGCATAAATATTACATTCAGTGTATACTCACGCCTGCAAGATGGAGGTGCCGGTTGAAACTCTGCACAGTTCATATCTACTAGTGTACACATCGTGGTTGGTTCTCCAATCAGTTCAAAGCCTGAATCACAGGTATAAGTAGCTATGTCACCAACGGAGATGCCATTGAATATCACTGTGCCATTGTCGATGTTAACTGGACTTTCACACAGCTCTGTAGAGTAAGATTCATACGAATAATGACAAGATGGAACCTACCCTGCAATAGTGTGCAGGAGCTATTTATTCTGGGAGCGCGTTTAGTAGTTAAAACCTTATTCCTTACAAATTAATGTATGTACATAAATGTACCAATGACTCTTTAGTACAAAACCCATTCAACTATAATTAAAACTTGCAGCAAAAATGGCATGTATCCATTCCTACAGAACTCACGCCTGCAAGATGGTGGTGCTGGTTGGAACTCAGCACTGTCCGTATCCACTAGAGTACATGTTGTCGTTGCATTTCCTATCAGCTCAAACCCCGAATTACAGGTGTAAGCAGCCATGTCACCAACAGAGCTGCCACTGAATGTCACCACGCCATTGTCAAGTCCAACCGGGTCATGACAAAGTGCTGCAGTGCAAGATTCATGAGAATAATGGAACCAACCTAAGTTTGAATGCCTGGAGCTGATTGGTTGCAGAATGAGTTCGGTATTTTAAACTTCAGTGAGTAATATCCTTACCCATACATGTACGCCATTGAAAAAGTTTTGTAGCCACTTACTCCATAATTGAACAGTGACTTTTTCGATGTAAGAATCCCAAATCACTATCCAACACTAGGATTTTAACATTGTTGGCATGTACATGCAGACACTTAGCAACGCAATGGTGCAAGTCTGATGTTTATATGATGTGTCCTGGTAGAGCTGTTATACCTGATTCCACTCACTACAAGCTTTAGCATTACAATGTTTAAAAGAAATGAAGACAAACAGGTCTGTCTCTCTCTAGAACCATGTGATGTGTGCATCAGGCTTGCATCGTTGGGCTGGTAGTACCTGTACTTTCTAACAATGTAATGTTGGAGAGGGTTTCGAGGTCTCTACACCAAAAAATATGAATTCCACTGGTCAATCATGAAGTGGGTGACACGGCTCTACATTCAGTAGCACCCCTAGGTGCTCAAAGCAGGTATAATGGCAAATAATTGGCTCGCAGATGGTAGTGGGGCTTCCCAATAATGAAGAAAGATTATCGAAATTTGCTTCAGGGAGGAAACACGGAATAGAATCTGACAATACATACATTTGTCTGATCATAGCTGTGTCCAAATTTAAACCTTGGAAGGCTGTAGCTTCAGAACCAAGCAACAGAGGAACACTAACTCAAAGTGCGAAGGATCTGTGCTATGAATTGAAGGCCCCGCCCACTTCCGGTAATATACGCACTCAACACTAGTGTGTCCAATATACTCGGTGTCCAATCATTAGTTACTTACTCTACTTCCATCAATGATGGAGCCGACATACTCTTGTCTATGCTTAACACAGCTTCTGAATAAAAGCACAGATGCTGCACAATCACCAACGTTTCTTAATTCCAGCATTTATTTACACTATTTTGCCAACAATACTTACTACCAGACTTTCTGTCTATACAATAGCGTAAATATTATATTCAGTGGACTCACGCCTGCAAGATGGAGGTACTGGTTGAAATTCTGCACTATTCATATCCACTTGTGTACATGTCGTGGTTGAATTTCCGATTAGTTCAAAGCCTGAGTCACAGGTATAAGTAGCTATGTCATCAACAGAGATGCCATTGAATATCGCAGTGCCATTGTCGATGTTAATGGGATTTTCACATAGTGCTGTAGAGTAAGATTCATGCGAATTATGACAAGATGGAACCTACCCTGCAATAGTGTGCAGGAGCTGTTTAGTCTGTGAGCGAGTCTAGTAGTTGAACCAATAAGAGTCATCCCTTACACATAAATGTATGTACAATGCACTAGTGGTTCCTTAGTACAAAATCCATGCTACTACAATTAGAACACGAGGCAAAAATAGTATGTGTCATTTCCAGTAAGTTTATATTTATTTAGTAAACTCACGTCTGCATAACTGTGGTGCTGGTTGAAATTCTGCACTGTCCATATCCACTAGTGCACATGTTGTGGTCACATTTCCGATCAGTTCAAAGCCCAAATTACAGGTGTAAGTAGCCATATCACCAATGGAGTTGCCATTGAATGTCACCGTGCCATTATCGAGTTCAACCGGGTCATCACATAGTGCTGCAGAGCAAGACTCATGAGAATAATGTCAAGATCAAATCAACCTAATTTTGTAAGCAATGACTGATTGGTGACAGAAAGAACTCAGTCGTTGCGAGCTTCAGAGAATAATTTCCATACACATACATGTATGCCGTTGAAAATGTCTTGTAGCCACCCTCTCTATAATCGAACAAGGAATTTCACCTTTTTTTGGTGTAAGGATTCCAAAACCCTCTCCAACACTAGGATTTAAATATCATTGGCATGTACAGACACTTAACTATGCAAATCTATTGTTTATACATCATGTCCTTCCTGAGATAGAGCTGTTCTACCTGATTCTATTTACTAAAAGCTTCAAATTACTATTTTTAGAAGATATCAAGACGAAGAGCTCTATCTCTCTCATTTTGTAAAAAGCGGGTGAACATCAGGCTTGCACCGTTGTGCTGTACTTTTCAACGATATTTGAAACTTAACTATGGAGAGGATTTTGGGGTCTCTACACCGAAACAATACAAAATTCAGTGTCCAAGTGGTAACACGGTTGTACATTCAGCAGCACCCCTCAGTGCTTAAAGCAGCAATGACGGTCAAAGGTTGGCGTGAAACAGCATGGTTGTGGGGCTTCCCAATAATAAAGAAAGATCTAAATGTTGCTTCAGGGATCAAAGAAACATGGAACGGAGCCTGATGATACATACATTTGTTCGATCACAGCTGTGTCTGAATTTTAGGTTTGGAAGGCTATAGCTCCAGAAGCAAGCAACAGAGGAACACTAATTCGATGTGTGAAGTGTCTGTACTATTGATGGAAGCCCCTGCCCACTTCTGGTAATTTACACACTATGCGTTAGTGCGTCCATATATACTCGGTGTCCAATCATTAGTTACTTACTCTACTTATCAATGATGGAGCTGACATACTCTTGTCTATGCTTAACTGAATAGATGCTTCACCATCACCAATGTTTCATATTCTATGTATAGCCGGATGCACACTATTTCACCAATGATAATTTCTGTCTAGCTATACGGCAGCATTAATATTATATCCAGTGGACTCACGCCTGCAAGATGGAGGTGCCGGTTGAAACTCTGCACCATTCATATCCACTTGTGTACATGTTGTGGTTGGTTCTCCAATCAGTTCAAAGCTCGAATCACAGGCATAAGTAGCTATGTCACCAACGGAGATGCCATTGAATGTCACTGTGCCATTGTTGGTGTTAACTGGAATTTCACATAGTGCTGTAGAGTAGGGTTCACGCAAATAATAATAAGATGGAACCTACCCTGCAATAGTGTGCCGAAGCTGTTTAGTGTGGGAACAAGTTTAGTAGTTGAAACCTCAGATTTATCCCTTACACATAAATGTATGTACAACCAGATACTGAATGGAACAGTAGTCACTAAGTGGTATGAAACAGCAAGCATGATCTGCTTGCGAGTACTCAAGAATCACTGCTGAACCTATTCAATTTTTAATTTCAACGAAAACACTATGCTACAAGTGAATACCCCAGAAAATATCTAGCTTGCTCGCACTTGAATCTTGTGATTGCTCCAGCCATTATTGTGCTAGCCTGACTAAAAAAAAAGAAAGAAAGAAGGAAAGAAAGAAGTATACAATTTGTCCACTCCCCCCCCCCCCCCCCCCCCCCAGTGTGGCAACCTGCCAGTGTGGTACTCCATCAAAGGTTTCTAGCTACACTAGCAGTCTTGTTGCTGAGGAAAACAAAAGAGATGTCATTACATGGCTCATAAAAGTCTATGTCTATAATCAGAGGCGAGTTCTGAACGTATGATTTTGTACACGTTATATGGGCTGCCATTTTCCCCATGCCATCCCTACATATGGAGTACTACTGTAGTCCATGATAAACGCACCAGTGGCTCTTTTGTACAAAACCCATTCTAAAACATGTAGCAAAAAATATATGGCATGTGTCCATTCCTGTGAGTTTATAGCTATTTAGTGTACTCACGCCTGCAAGATGGTGGTGCTGGTTGAAACTCAGCACTATCCATATCCACTAGTGTACATGTTGTTATTGCATCTCCAATCAGCTCAAAGCCCGAATTACAGGTGTACGTAACCATGTCACCAACAGAGGTGCCATTGAATGTCACCACACCACTGTCAATGTCAACCGGATCCTGACACAGTGCTGCAGAGCAATATTCATGCGAATCAAGCTTAGAATGAACCTCCATACCTGCATTTATGTGCAGGAGCTGGTAGGTCTGGGAGCGTGCTTAGTACTTCTAAATGTCACATCTCTTACCAACTATAAATACACTGGTGACTGTTCAATAAAAAGCACATGTTACTATGTTTGACAGAAAATAGTATATAGCATTTTATACTTATATAATTAGTTATACTTATTCACTGAACTCACGCCTGCAGGTTGGTGGTACTGGTTGAAATTGGGCACTGTCCATATCCACTAGTGCACATCTTGTGGTTGCATTTCCTATCAGCTCAAACCCCAAATTACAGGTGTAAGTAGCCACATCACCAATTGAGCTGCCATTGAATGTCACCATGCCATTTCTGATGTTAACCAGATCATTACACAGTGCTGCAGAGCAATATTGACGTGAACAATGCTAAAATGTAACCTACCTGCACTTGTGTGCAGCAGCTGATTGGTTTGCTCAGTAGCAGGTTTTCATTATATACCCGTTAGCACTTTAAATACAAAACACAAGCTAGTAGGAATACCATCATATCCGCCCGTCCCCCACAAATAGTGGGACTGGTATCTACTGTTTGTGCATGCATATAATTTACCAGCGTGGACTACTGCATTATATTTGGATACCAATGACATCATGTTCGGTTTTATATCTGTCTACCAATGACATCATGTTCGGTTTTATATCTGTCAACATTCTCATGTCATGAATTATTTAATTGAAGGCAGCGCCTGTATTGATTTTTATTATATTGTCAGATAGAAGCGTGATCAGTATTTTGAAAGTAAATCCCATAATTTTGCCACTTAGAAGTCTAGAAGCCCACATCTGAGATCGAAAAACATGCAACTTACAGTTTACAGCCAGGAGAAGGGAATTTTCAAATTAATATGAGAATATAGATACAATTATTGTAGCACACAGTAAAATAACTGGCTGTCTTACCACTCGACTTGCAATTTTCATTGCAGAAAGTCTGTTTTTAACATTCAGCTTTAATTATAAGCTTACTATATCGAAACTGTAGGGGCTCATTTCTGCGTTGATCAATAAACTAGTGAAATTGTTGAGCATTTACGTAGTATCAACAAATAAATGAAACAATCCAAAACATTTTGATCCATAGATCTTCATCAGTCGAAACTAAAATATTAGCATAAAACTCGGGTTAAATACTGGGAACTGACGTCATACAAAACTGCGCTAAAAATCTTCTTCAATGGTGAGCTGGATTGCATTCTAGACAAAAAGAAGAAAGGCGTAGTCTATGAGGAATCCTGTAAGGACTGCGAACAGGTGTACAGGACTCTACAGAAGAGAGTGACGGAACATAAGGCAGCAGTGCGGAAGTATGACCACAACAATGGGATAGCCGTTCACGCGTGGAAGTTGGATCACAGGATCAACTGGGAGGCAGCCAGAGTAAGAGAAAGGGCTCCCCAGTACTGGAAGAGATGGATGGTGGAGGCCCTAGAGATCCAACAGAAAAGTTCTTCTTCTAACTTGGATTGCGGCCTAGAGATCAGCCCCATATGGAAATCCCTCCTCGCACTTGAGAACTGTTCTATTTAAAACACAGTTTTTTATGACGTCAGTTCCCAGTATTTAACCCGAGTTGTGTGCTAATATTTTAGTTCTGACTGATGAAGACCTACGGATCGAAATGTTTTGTTTGTTGATACTACATAAAATTTAATGCTCAACAATTTCACTGGTTTATCGTGGTGAATATTGTCTTCATACTACTCCTGGCTATTTGCCTAAGATAGTTCCCAAATACATTTTTACAGCACAGCAGCACATTCCTGCAACCATCTCATGCATGAATGAGCAGTGGATACCAAAATCATATTTCTTGAAGGTTGCATGGCCTCAATACAAAGCTGCAGTATAAATGACATTATGCCAGTAAAATGGGCACATAGCCATTCCAGGAATTTTATAGTCACACTTTTTATTGTACTCACGGCTGCAAGATGGTGCCGCTGGTTGAAATTCTGCACTGTCAATATCCACTTCAGTACATACCGTGATTGCATTTCCGATCACTTCAAAGCCTGAATCACAAGCGTAAGTAGCCATGGCCCCAACAGAGTTGCTATTGTGGGTCACCATGCCATTGTTAATGGCAACCGGATCATCGCACAGTGCTATAGTACAGAGCAATATTATGTGAACAATATTATCATGATGCAACCTACTATACCTGTAATTGAGCGTGGACAGATAAATACGCTCTTCAGTAGAATTAATATGGTGATGACACATGCAAATAACATGACTTGCAGTAACTTTAGCAGTCAGTACTCACGCCTGCAAGATGGTGGTGTCGGTTGAAAACCTGCCCTGTCCATATCCACTAGTGTACAAGTTGTGATTGAATCTCCAATCAACTCAAAGCCTGAATAACACGTATATGTAGCCATATCACCAATGGAGTTGCCATTGAATGTCACTGAGCCATTGTCGATTGTAACTGGATCTTCACATAGCACTGCAGAGCAAGATTCATGCAAATAATGCCAAGTAGGAATCTAACCTTGTTTCTGTACAAGAATTGATTGTCTAAGAGTGAGTGTAGAAGTTTTAGCCATACCATACCCATAAATGAATGCACATGAAAGCACTAATGTCTCTTTAGTACTAAAGTCACACTACTATGATTTTCACATGCAAACATAATGGTATGTGTCATTCTAGAGAGTGTATAGTTATTCAGTGAACTCACGCCTGCAAGATGGTGGTGTTGGTTGAAATTCAGCACTGTCCATATCAGCTAATGTACATGTTGTGGTTGCATTTCCAATTAGCTCAAAGCCCAAATCACAGGTGTAAGTAACCATGTCCCCAACAGAGTTGCCACTGAATTTGCTGTGCCATTGTCAATGTCAGCCGGATCATCACACAGTGCTGCAGAGTGATGTTCATTCAAATTATGACATGAATCAACCCACCTGTATTTGTGTGCAGGAGCATATTGGTCTGAGAATGAACTTTGTAGTTAGTCCCGGATAGACAAAAAATAATTACGCCAAATATTTCAATTGCATCATGACATTTGAATCATGAACTTCTGTCAACGGCGGGATTCAAATGCGCTGTGTAAATGCATCGATGGTTGCTGCATTTACGCAGGGCAATTGAGTTTAGCCTTGTACCAGGCACATTAAATATATATGAAAAGTGTGCCTGGAATCCAAAGTTTGTTTGTGCATGTGTAATTTCCCACCACTCCAAGGCAATAGGATACTACTGTGTGATGTCCGCAATGGCATGATGTCAATCCCGCATATGCGGCCGCGTTATTAATTGTGTATGCACAAACAGCTGTTGATGTGCATGAATAACTTTGATTGCTTATTTCTTACAATAGTCCTTACAGTGTTGATATTGCAAGCAAGAGCAGGTTCACTGGGATGCTTCAATGTCACAGTATAGAATATTCCATGTGGACTACATTATTTTATACACCCGTAATTATGTTTACGTAATTCGATACACGCCAACACTAATCCATGCGGATTTATTGTACAAATTACATGCATGTGCGAACAGCGGATATATACAAGCTGCCGACTTTAAATGTACCTGGGTATAAGGCTAGTTTGAGTTCTGCCCATTACAGAAGTTCAAAGATGTCACGTTTTAAACATAGAGACGCAATTGAAATATTATGAGACGGTAAAATATTCGTTTTCTTCCCAGGACTGGACGTCACATGACAATACATTCATGGCTGTTTATTACTAAGCTCATAGTACTATGATCAACACATACAACCAAAAATTGTATGTAGCCTTATATTCTTTATTGAAGTTTATTCGCTGTACTCACGCCTGCAAGATGGTTGTGCCGGTTGAAATTCAGCACTGTCCATATCCACTTGTATACATGTCATGTTTGCATTTCCAATCAGCTCAAAACTTGAATTACATGCGTAAGCAGCCATGTCACCAATGGAGTTTCCATTGAATGTCACCATTCCATTTCCAATGTCCATTGGATCATCACACAGTGCTGCAGAGCAAGATTCATGTTAACAGTGATAAGATGGAACCTACCTGCTTTTGTGCACAAGGGCTTATATTGGTGTCGGAACACGCTTAGAACTTGTAAACTTGAGAGATTTATTCTATACCTATTTAGGAATGCAGAGAAATGCACTGGCAGATTATTTAGTACATATTTACAAACTATTTAGCCATTCCAAATAGTATATTCTGTGTACTCACGCATGCAAGATGGTGGTACTGGTTGAAATTCAGCACTGTCCATATCCACTAGTGTACAGGTGGTTGTTGAATTTCCTATAAGCTCAAATCTAGGGTCACAGGTGTAAGTAGCAACTTCGCCAACAGAATTGCCGTTGAATGTCACCATGCCATTGCCAATATTACCTGGATCATTACACAGTGCTGCAGAAAAAGAAATCCTTTGAATGATGTCAAGATGGAATCTACTTACATTAGTGCACATGCAGAAACTGATTGATCTGGGTAGGAGCTTAGTTGTGAGGTTCATCAAGTATGCACATAAAATACACTGCAATAACTTTTTTATTGTACGAAGCACATTCTACTATGTATGTTGATGCATACAGCTGAGAATGGCATGTAGCCATTCCAGGGAGTTTACAGTTACACTATTCATTCACTGAACTCACGCCTACAAAATGGTGCCACTGGTTGAAATTCTGCACTATCCATATCCACTTCAGTACATATCGTGATTGCATTTCCGATCACTTCAAACCTCAAATTACAGGTGTAAGTAGTTATGGCCCCAACAGAGTTACCATTGAGTGTCATCATGCCATTGTCAATGCCAACCGGATCATCACACAGTGCTATAGTACAGAGTAGAATTCGCATAATAATGTCATGTTGCAACGTATTTAGTATGCAAGAACATGGACATGCAGAAGTTGTAATCTGCTGTCACTACTACTATGTAATCAGTGCTGGATGGTGTATTAATTTGCAGTCAATAAGTCATAGACCCCAGGGCAAATATATATATATATATATATATATATATTTGTACCACAGCAGCCATATAGTTCAAAGGTACCGCCTGCAGTGTATTTCCCAGAAGACAGCTGGCCTGCTGACCAAAGTTGCAAGCTCAGCCATACACTAGGTGTCAAAAACTCATACACTCCTTGTGGTCAGCCATACACTACGCTGAGTCAGCCATACACTCCCTGTGGTCAGCCATACACTCCGTTGCTGTGGTACAAACCGGTTATACCACTCCCACTCAGAGGTTTAGCGGATACACTACTTGGGCTTCGCCCTCGCAGTGTATATCCGCTAAACCTCTTTGTGGTTGTGGTATAACCTATATATAATACTGCTCCAACGATAGGGTAATATGTGCATACTCAAGGTATATATTATTGGCCTGTCAGTACCCTTGATCCACCCACACAAAGGGCTACAAGTACATAAATCCTGTTGGCTTGATAGTAGAAAGTATACGCCATTATAATTATGATGACACAAGCAACCAAAAGGCATGTAGCAACTTTAGCAGGTTGACAGTCAGTACTTACGCCTGCAAAATGGTGGTGCTAGTTGAAAGTTTGCACTGTCCATATCCACTAGTGTACATGTCGTGGTTGAATCTCCAATCATCTCAAAACCTGCATCACACGTATAAGTAGCCATGTCACCAACGGAGTTGCCATTGAATGTCACCGTGCCATTGTCAATTGTAACTGGATCTTCACAAAGTGCTGCAGAACAAGGTGAATAATGGAATCTACCTGCATATCTGTATAAGAACTGTCATCTGATGGTCTGGGAGCGACTCTAGTAGCACTAAGTTCTAAGATTCATGCCCTACGCATAAACGAATGCACACAAATGTACCAATATCTCTTTAGTACTAGTCACACTACTATAATTTTCACATGCTAACAAAATGGCCTGGCATGTAACCATTCCAGGGAGTCTATAGCTATCAGTGAACTCACGCCTGCAAGATGGTGGTGCTGGTTGAAATTCTGAACTGTCCATATCCACTAGGGTACATGTTGTGGTTGAATCTCCAATCAGCTCAAAGCCCGAAACGCAGGTGTAAGTAGCCATGTTCCCAACAGAGTTGCCACTGAATGCCATTATGCCATTGTCAATGTCAGACGGATCATCACACAGTGCTGCAGAGTGATGTTCATTTAAATAATGCCATACCTACCTCTGTTTGTGTGCTGGAGCTGATTGATCTGAGATTATGCTAAGAAGTTCTAAATTCAAAGTTTAACCAAATGAGTATACAGTGGTATCCCTTTAAAGCCCATTGACGCATATATGCGTCATTGCGTATTGTGCCCCTAAAAAAATCATTAAGCCCCTAAGCCCATAGACGCATAATTTTTATACAGGTATGCGTCATTGCGTTTGAAAGCCCAATGACGCATATATGCGTCATGGACTTAGATCGAGACTCGAGAGAGCGTGGCTCAAGGGGGATCCCCATCATGAATGTTGACGTCATAGTGAGTAAAAACTTTATTTTAGCGCTACCAAGCAGGGCCATCCCCGTGCCGTTGACGAGAAAATTTACAATGAATAACATCTGCCACTAGTACGGTGGCCGAGAGGGACACTTCCAAAATCGACGTTTACATATTTGACTTTCGACTTTTAAAAATGCGACTTTCGACTTTCCACTTCTCGAATCTTGACTTTCGACTTTTACAAATCCGACTCTCGACTTTCGACTTTTACAAATCCGACTTTTGACTTTCGACTTTTACAAATCCGACTTTTGACTTTCGACTTTCACAATAGCGACTTCGGAATTTCAACTTTCGACTTTCACAAATCTGACTTTCGACTTTTGACTTTCACAAATCCGACTTTTACAAATGCGACTTCGGAATTTCAGCTTTGGACTTTCACAAATTTGACTTAGAAATTTTCATTTCTCGAAATTGACTTTCGACTTTAACATGGAGATAAAAATAGTCTCGCGAGTCAAACCAGACTATGCAATTTGGTTCTCGGCGGGGAAGGGGGCGGTGGCCCATCCTTGCAGGGCTAGTCACGTGTCGGAGATGTGACCACGTTGAATTGACCAGTACTCGTTGCATCCCAGATATTAGCCTTTTGGTGTATAGGACGACCTTTTCCTTTGGTAAAGTCAACGATCTGAGATGCAACGGTATAGTCAACGATCAGGGATGCAACGAGTACCACGTGGTCACATCTCCGACACGTGACTAGCCTGCAAGGATGAGCCACCGCCCCCTTCCCCGTCGAGAACCACATCGCATAATCTGGGTTGATTAGGTTTGACTTGCGAGACTATCTATATCTCCATGTTAAAGTCGAAAGTCAAGTTTCGAGAAATGAAAATTTCAAAGTCGGATTTGTGAAAGTCCAAAGTTGAAATTCCGAAGTCACATTTGTAAAAGTCGGATTTGTGAAAGTCAAAAGTCGAAAGTCAGATTTGTGAGTCGAAATTCCGAAGTCGCTATTGTGAAAGTCGAAAGTCGGATTTGTAAAAGTCGAAAGTCAGATTTGTGAAAGTCGAAAGTTGGATTTGTGAAAGTCGAAAGTCGAAAGTTGGATTTGTGAAAGTCGAAAGTCGAAAGTCGGATTTGTGAAAGTCGAAAGTCGAAAGTCGGATTTGTGAAAGTCGAAAGTCAAGATTCGAGAAGTGGAAAGTCGAAAGTCGCATTTTTAAAGTCGAAAGTCTAATATGTAAAAGTCGGTTTTGGAAGTGTCCCTCTCGGCCACCGTACACTCGAACGGACAACGTACAGCTCAAGAATCTAGGCTACAAATCAAGACTGAAGGCTCAACAACTATCTAGCTGCATCATACAATACCTCTACTAATCTGTGAATGTCCGGATTATCCTTCGAGGCGCCGTTGTGAGAGAGTATTAAGTAGCGGCGATATTCAATTATCGTTCGGTGTCGAGAATCTGCTCCACTTTCTGACGATGAATCACGCTTAATTCTGACGTCAAACTTAAGCTTGGAGCTCTTATCTTCAGTTCTGTAGCGTGTTCAGTCCAAGTCTTCCCCTATTTTTCGCTACAAGTCTTAAAACGGCAATCATTAACGTACATGTGACGTAATTAAATTATTGTGGGCAGGGCGCGATGAAATGCGCATGCGCGCGCAATGGGCTATAAGGACAACACCGAAATAAGAACACTCTGCACTTTGTTGTGTCCCAACTATGCTATCTAGGTCCTCAAGGTGTCCACATTGGAAGGGTTCCACATAAAATACATTTATGGCTGTTTAGTGTCAACTACCATATATTATAATTAACACATACATATTAAAAAAAAAACAGTACGTGGCCATTCCAGAACTTATGATTTTATATTTGCTGTGCTCACGCCTGCAGGATGGTTGTACCGGTTGAAATTCAGCCCTGTCCATATCCACTAGTGTACATGTCGTGGTTGCATTTCCAATCAGCTCAAAACCTGAATTACATGCGTAAGCAGCCATGTCACCAGTGGAGTTTCCATTGAATGTCACTATTCCATTTCCAATGTCCATTGGATCATCACACAGTGCTACAAAACAAAGTTAACAGTGATAAGATGGAACCTACCTGCTTTGTGTACAAGGGCTAATCAGTGTGGGAACAAGCTTAGTAGTTGTAAACCTGAGAGATTTATTCCATACCCATTCAAGAATGCAGAGAAATGCACTGGTAGATATTATAATGCATAATAAAGCCAGATTGGCAACCGAAAATGGCATGTAGCCATTATAGGTAGTTTATAGTTATTCAGTGTTCTCACGCCTGCAAGATGGTGGCACCAGTTTAAATTCTGCACTGTCCATATTCACTAGTGTACAGGTGGTTGTTGAGTTTCCGATAAGCTCAAATCCAGAGTCACAGGTGTAAGTAGCCACATCACCAATGGAATTGCCATTGAATGTCACCATGCCATTGTCAATATTGACTGGATCATTGCACAGTGCTGCAGAAAAATTTAATCATTTGAATAATGTCAAAATGGAATTTACTTGCATTTGTGCGCATGCAGGAACTGATTAAACACAAATGTACATAAATGCACTAGCTACCCATTTGTAGGAAAAGAGAATCTATTACGCCACTCTAGGAAATTATAGTGCTTATTATGTGTACTTACGCCTGCAAGATGGTGGTGCTGGTTGAAATTCTGCACTGTCCATTTCCACTAGTGTACAAGTTGTGGTTGCATTTCCGACCAGTTCAAAACCAAAATCACAGGTGTAAGCAGCCATGTCACCAACAGAGTTGCCATTGAGTGCTACCATGCCATTGTCAATGTCAATCGGATCACACAGTGCTGCAGAAGAAGAATAATGCCAAAATGGAACCCACCTTCATTTGTGTACAGGAGTACACAAATGTATTATTCATCCAATAATTGTACATACATATACATATATTATTCATCCAATAATCGTACATACATAGACATAAATACACTTGTAGGCTTTTAAGTATGTAAATTAAAGTTAACACACCAGGACAAACTGAATATCCTGCCAATTTATGATATCATCAAGGATGCGAAACTTGTACAGTTGACCACAACATGCTTTGCTGGCTAGCTGCATGGTCTTGGTTTTGTAAGTCATTTTTTTGCTGCCAGCTACTTTTACTGAGACATAGAGAGCCACAAGTGTTAAACCCAGTCCACTGTAGACTTCAGCTAGTGAAACAGAAAACCTGTTAACCGCAGTCAATGGTCTCATTAGCCTAGGTGGCTCATTAGCAGCACCCAGCGGGGTACAAACGTGCCAACAGGCTAGGGAGTCGCTAAACGTGACTTATCTTCACTAAAATTTCAACATATCAAAAAATATATATTATGCTATCTTTCGGTTCAAATCTGGACCTTCCTCAGGCATCCAACAGCATGACACTGAGACTTCCACCTGATAAGCTAGCAGAACTAGTACTTCTGGAAGATGGCCAGGTCATAAGATCCGATCAACTCAAAACCTGCATCACACGTATAAGTAGCCATGTCACCAACGGAGTTGCCATTGAATATCACTGTGCCATTGTCAATCGTAACTGGATCCTCACAAAGTGCTGCAGAGCAAGATTCATGTGAATAATGGAATCTACCTGCATATCTGGACCTTCCTCAGGCATCCAACAGCATGACACTGAGTCTTCCACCTGATAAGCTAGCAGAACTAGTACTTCTGGAAGATGGCCAGGTCATAAGAATTGTACAGAGCATCAACTTCTACGACTTATGGGAAGACATTTTAAAAAAGGTTGTCACTGCAGTGAGATTATTAGTTTGGAGACCCATTGATTTGAGCACAAGTGTGAAACAGCTCCACTGCCAAGTAAGCTTGAAACTAGCAAGCATAAGCACACAACAACTGGTCGTTTAAGTTTCTATTCACCTGAAATGGTATTGCTAGCATGCTGGAATATGCATGGATGAAACACCAGACTTTGAATTGTTCACAGAATGATCCTCGGGAGAGCTATATAGTAATATATAGCTCTATATGGTTTGCCAGCACATGGAATGATCCAAAACATCTCGCCGAGGGAAAGTGCATAGAATGTAAAAAAAAAACAACAACTCAATGTAACTGTGTGGGCCACAGCCACCTGAAGCGACCAATGCATAGGCCTCTGAAACAAGTTCCATTGTGACAACCTTTCCATATAGTTCATATGTGGACAAACAAAGTCTCAAGACGGTTGGATAACATGTCCCAGATGCGTACATTATTCTGTATGGCAGATTTCGGTAACTTTATGTCTTAATACGTAGGCTATATTGCTGGAGTCAAAATATTTGTTAACGGATGCTCATTCCCACATACAGTTTGAAAAGTTTCAAGTCAGGCACCAGATGCACACCAAAATCCTACCATCACCCCAAAGCTAGATTGGTGCAACTGGAAGATCATGGCCGCTGCCCTTGCTCTCTCAACCCGTAGAATCTACCACACAGCTAGCAACAGGGCACTAAGTTTTACCAATCTGTGATTTTCAGCCCATACCAATGTATGCTTTTACATTTTGTGACTCAATTGATATGAAATGGTAAATCAGACCCAACCATGCAGGTGTACTTGGCAGGCATCTACAATTAATAATGTACAACATAAGCTACCACTTCCAACAAGCAAACAGGAATAGCTACGGGTGCTAGTATGTGGAGCCATGTACATGGGAAACAACAAAATAATAGGAGGACACTTTCACCTCATCAATATCACTGGTCCCTGTATGCTCAATTATCTGGAGATGGATCCTCAACGGTTATACATATTATGTTGGTATAGCTATGTATCAACACTATATACTTATGTAGCCTAATGAAAATTGGCAAACAATGCTGCCAGGCCTTGTGCACTAGGCCTTGCAGGGTAATGCAGGCGCACCCCAAAGCTCCCTTCAAGTGGCCAAGCCGTCCAATGGCCTAAGGGTGTTAAATTATGACACAGCTGTTAACTTTCTTTCCAGCTTCCAATCATTGAAACCAATTGTGGGTAGTTTCCAGTAATGCAGTAACAGTAGATCTACCAGAACGAAACCCCATTGGGAGTTTGACAGGGGATGGTTAGTTTCGAGATGAGCTATCCTTAGACTGCACTTGGGTCAATATTCATTGTGCTACCGCATGCATGTTTGTATTAATAATCATCTATGATATACTCTTAATTCAGTGTACTCACGCCTGCAAGTTGGTGGTGCTGGCTGAAATTCTGCATTGTCCACATCCACTAGTATACATGTTGTGCTTTTATCTCCGATCAACTCAAAGCCCAAATTACAGGCGTAAGTAGCAATGGAACCAACTGTTCGATCAGTGAATACCACATTGCCATTGTTAATGCCAACAGGTTCAGGACACTGTACTGTAGGGCAAAAGAGCATTGATAAAACTTCAGAAGAAATTTATCCACTTTTTGCAATTGAGTTACAAGTTTGAATCCAATGCATGTTTTACTGTCATAAACCGTATGCAGTTCTGACATGAGATCTTATGTATGTTCGCGCATTCATCAAACTTACCATCATCATTAATTATAGTAATTATTCCATTTCCAGCAGTAGCTGAAATTATAACATTGTCTGTAGTTACAGAGAGTTCAAATATCCTAATATTGAGTGTTTCATTTCCTTCTACCACGCCGTCATCAATGATTGGTACATTTGCTGTTCGTGTTGAACCATCTGTAGCTCCAGATTCAAATGTCAAGATGGCTGTAGTTGCAGTGTAGTCTGCACCAGCTAAAACAGAAACTGTGTTGTGATTAGGCATGGGTGTATAATGTTTGTCAGGAAGTGTGGTCGCAGCAGCATAATATACATATAGAAAAGTGTGCATGTAAAAGCCTACTACATGCATGTATACACTATTCTCAGATATCTATTACTGCTGTACTTGACGTATACCTGTTGCAGTACTGCCAGCTACAACTGTTTCAAAAGTCACTCCGATATCAAAGGTAAGCATTCCACCAGTACACTCAACAACCACCACTACATTTCCAACATCTTCATCCACTGTGTATGTAGTTGGCATCAGACTGAATGTAGCCACTGTAAGGGATTAATTAATTTGAAGTGATACAAATGAAGCATCTCATCATTGCCATTTCTGTTTTGCAACCTTTTTATATATATACAGCAGCAGATGATGGATGAATGAGATGCAAGTGATATGTACTCACAATTAATTTTGTGTTCAGTAGCAGCCCACACGGTAAAAACATGCAGTTGTGTGAATAAAATGCCATTTTAAATTCACTGGTTACAGCCAAAACTGGCATGATATATGATATTATGTAGGCAGATGTATGCAGTTTTAGTTAAGGATTTTGTCTTCCATGTCTGGCACATTCTTCAATATTGGAGGATTTTTAGTTAACCAGTTTTAGATGTGTTTATATGGTCTTCCATCACAAATTTTAGTCATTAAGTTTTGGAACTTAACTTCTCTTCCAATATTAAAAGCTTTTATCCATTTAAGATTTAAAGTATTTTAGCCAGGCTAAAAATGGCTGAGGAATATAGAAAATTGCTGTAAAGTGGAGAAAACAACCTGCCATTGAAACCCCGTCCTAGTTTCTTTGGTAAGCCATATCCTTTATTTTTCAATTATCTGTCCCTGAATTAAATTACATGTATCTCAGCCATTCTGGGGGCGATTCACTTTGAACGTGATTGTTCTTATTCATACAGCCCTGAAATCTCATGGTTGGCAATGTCTGCATCACTTAGTTGGAAAAAACAACCTTTTTTATAAATAGCCGCTTTTCGGTTGTAGGGCACCGCAAAAGGCCGATGCTGGAACCATCATAACCAGCAAATAATGAACTTCTGTAGAATAGTCGGATCATATGTAATACGCAAACGCAACTTATTATTCTAGTCTGTACTCCACGCACACATATAAGTACTACAGTAAACTTGGGTTCACACGTATGATGTGCTCCAGCCAGCTAGTGCATGGTGTGTTCGACACATAGTGATGACACAATTGGCAAGAGCTGAAGGAGTTCTGGCACTGTATATTTTAAGTGCATTAGATTCTGAAAGAGGTTTACAGAAAACACAAAAGGCTTGGTTTCATAGACCACCAGTGAGAGTGGTCAACCAAAACAACCCTAGTTTAGTACACAACTATGGCATACATAGCTTGCAGTTGGTATGGTGTTGTACAATATATACTCCACTTGATATATGCATACATTTTGCGGACCATGCATGTAATCCTCTAACTATACTATAGAGGTACATACTAGATTTCATATCAACTTACCATCATTGTCAGTAATGGAGATACTCGCAGAAGAATTTTGCAACAGGACTCGTCCCCTAGGGTTGATTTGTAAACTTAAGGCAACATTGAATATTTCCTCAACCTCAACCAACTCGTCATCAATGATTGTAATATCGACACACTGCTGTTTCAACAGGTTAGAGGAATCAAAGGTCAGAGTGAGCACTGCTGGTGAGGCAGTCCACGCGTAGTCCACACCGCCACCTTTGTGAAGAGACACAACACATTCATTACGTCTACTAAAAATATATATTTATCACACAGTAAAAGTATATAGACTAGTGGGTTGTTGCATGAGTTCCAAATAAAGTTGGTATGTGTGTCTTGAGGGAGCTAATCAAAAAAGGGAAACATGTTAGCGATGATCAGTATCAGTAGGTAATGTGCTTCTGCATTCTTGGTCAATAATGTGAAAACACATTACTAGTGAGTTGTTTGTGTTTCAAAAGAAGTTGGTGAGCGTGTCTCAACGGAGCTCATCAAAAAATGGAGTTAATTAGTGTTAACCAAATTAACATATTATTAATGTGCTTCCACATTCTTAGTCAACAATTAGAAACACATTACTAATTACTGAGCACAGTGGGGCAAGTAAATTCATGTTATGGGCTCAGCAATCTTAGCCAGCGTTTTAAAAATTATATTAGGTTGCGTGTCCCTCTAGCTCCCATGGGCTTCGGGGGGGGGGGGGGGGGGGCATAGACTTGGGCCCAGCCCCACGTTAGAAAAGTGGGCCTGGCGCCGTGAATATTCGATGATAGGGCAGCAATACATCCTGTTACTTCACCAAACGGATGTCCCAGTTACAGTATCCATGTGGCCACTACTATGGCCTACTGCAACTGTGATATCCATTTGGTGATGTAATACCAAAATCAAGCAATCACATTGTTGGTCTAGAACTAGGATTGCTGACGTAATGCTGGCCCAACTTTGAATATACCGGGTGCCATACACACCTTTCTAACGTAGGGATGGGCACAGGACTATGGGGGGCAAGGTGTTCAAAATGGAGTCCCTGGACAAAGAGTCTCGAGCCAGAGGAGGTCGGTCAAGGTTGACCTTTACTGATCAGGTCTCATTAAAGTCACGTGTAGCTCAGTACTGTAGATTACGTAATGCACGTTTAGTACAGTACTCTCCATTGACCGTTTTTGGACTTTTTCACTATATCGCCCCGGCTCTATCACCTTGAAAATGGACTCGTATGACGGCGTAGGAGTCTTTTGTTGTGTTTAAAGCCCGAGCCCTTGAATCGCCCCTCTGCAACTGCTGCAACATGGCAAAAGCGGCGTGGCACTTAGTTGCAGAGGGGCGATTCAAGGGCTCGGGCTTTAAACACAACAAAAGACTCCTACGCCGCCTTACGAGTCCAGTTTCAAGGTGATAGGGCCGGGGCGATATAGTGAAAAGGTCCAAAAACGGTCAATGGAGAGTACTGTACTAAACGCGCATTACGTAATCTACAGTACTGAGCTACACGTGACTTTAATGAGACCTGATTAGTAAAGGTCAACCTTGACCGACCTCCTCTGGTCTCGAGCTGAGGTCTTGACAAACTTGTCATGAGGTTTTATCAGGGGAGGCTTACTACACGGCAGCTCCAAAGTTCTTTTGTTGCTCATCATTGAACGCCACAACATATTCTGTGTGCCATCTGACCATCGAAAAAAGAAGCACACACTTTTTGCTCAACAGAGCCTCGAAATATTATTTTTTCAACTGATCAACAAAACTTGATAATGCCCTTTTATACCTGCCTGATTATCACCTATGTTTAGCTAATAGTATACTAGAGTTTACCATACATTATTATCGAGTACGGTAATGCTCCATATGTAGGGTGGCACAGGAAAAAAATGGCCACCGCATTAAAAGTTTGTGCAAAATCATGCGTTCAAATGTCTACACTTGAAGCGTGCAGTCATAAGCAATTAAGAATTGTACCTGTCATTCTGGGACATCTTTATTATCAACAAGAGTGACGTCATACTTCACAATTGGTAGAAGAGATTAAAATTGACAGGACGCTGAACAGCCATCTGTCCTATTTCTTCTTTTGTTCTTCTTCCACCAGACTAGCTATGAAGCAATTGTTAACACACATTTTTCTCTGGGGTATTGTACTTTTAGCATAGCATTTGCATGCACAGTCTGCCAGCCAAATACGAACTTTGAACTTTATAGCCACTTGTCTGCTCCGCATTTCCCGCTTTACGACTGCGAAAGTTACACGAACTGTAGCTATGACAACTTTCTCACATGGCTGATAAAATTTTGGTGGTACAAATCCACGATAGCCTTTGGTCAGATGTGCTCAGAGACTCAGACTCTAAATAAAGTCACAAGGAAAGTTTTCATCCTGTCACTCATCTCTAAGTCCCCTATGCAAGTGTGATGAGTGATACTGGAGGGGCCCATAGGGGGTAGGACTAGTCTTGAGGGCCAGTCCACTTCCGCTTAGAGGGAAGGTGGTCTGGTGAATTGCCATAATTCGCCGCTCCGGAATTTAGTTAGTTATGCAACGCCACATGATGTTAGCGATTAATTACCACGTTTTATTTAGGAGATATGCCGTCCCCAGGCCACCTTCCCTCTAAGCGGAAGTGGGCTGGCCCGTGAGACTGTAAAATTAGAACAAGCCCTCATGGGCGCGTGTACATATTTGCATTCCATCGTCGCGTGCGAACAAAAATACGGAGTTATACAGATAAAATACGGAGTTCTAAAAACAGCGGGGCTCAATGGGGCTCAATCCACGGACTCCAATAGCAGGTCTAGAAGAGGAGTCACATTCCAGCACATATAACTGTGAACGTGACATGCCAGGCTCAGAACGCATGCCCATGCCTTGCCTTACCATCAGAAGACTATCTATAGTCTCGTACCCAGAGCCCTCCCCACTCTCCCAAAGGTAAAGTAGGGAAAAGTAGGGAAGAGTAAAACGAGGGGAGGGTCTGGGAGATTGCGTTACCGCTACGCGTATCTCTGCCGGAATGCTGGCAGAGCCAATTAAATGCTAGTTATCAATAATAATTGAATTGTGGTTATGGCCACACTGCCTGCCATTGTAAAAAATTATGACATCACTAAAGAAAAGAAAAAATAAAACATTGACATCATGCAGCGCGGTCGCTAAAACCACACTGCCTGCCATTGTAAAAAATTATGACATCACTAAAGAAAAGCAAAAATAGAACAATGACATCATGCAGCGTGGTCGCCAATTTTGGAAAAGTACCGCCTCTGGAGACACTGGAGCTTGTTCACCTAACTTGTTGATTTGAATGTGGAAACATAATCACTTTTAGCTGGGTCAAGTCAAAGATGCTATATTCTGGAATATAGTATCTATGGTCAAGCCATTCATCGAAACTAAGTCAACTATGCACTGCAATGACAACTATATGTTTTACTGTGATGTATTATATTATAGAATATATAGCTACATGGCACATACCTATTGCTGTTCCATTAGATAGTGATAGGTCAACCTCAAAGCTTTCACCAGCAATGTCATTCAGGTCTCCAATACCCACTGAACCTGAAACACACACTTGCACAGTAGAAACACCCTCAGCTGCATCATAGCTGGTTGCATCAAGGGTCAGGAAAACAGCAGCTATACAAGTACAGAATGGTATAAAAAGTTAGAGTACAGTTACATGCTTAGAACTACTAGAAGCAATTAAGTGATCTCTTGCATATTCCCGAAACAATGTTTTGAATGGTGAATATTGCTGGAGAAACTAAATACATTTCCTCATAGCTGATGGTTTTGATTCAATCTTCATGAAATATTCAAACAATGTGATGGCCTTGGTCCCATGCATACACTGTCAGGTTTAGTTACTCAAGAATAAGAATGGAAAAACTGGGATAGATACTCTGAATCACTACAGCTTAGGCTAACTGTAACCTACTTTAGGCATTCTTTGGTGTTTTTGACGGGCCTTTATATATAGTGGCATGGCATGAGCCTGCGGCTACTTCGTAAGACCATAGGTACTAGTACTGCATGCTGTAGCTACACATGCATGCGACCAAGTTTCATGGGCTTTCTCTCTTTTTTCATTTACCAATGGAACTACAAACTATTTTAACATTTCCATGAGTACTACAGGTGTAATAAGTGTAATCATGCATAGGGTAATAAATGAAATCATAGGGTAATAAGGGATTTAAGCATCATAAATAACTAGTCAGTTTGTAGTGAAATAAAGTAGATCTCTATAGGTGTAGTTATAGCCCACACAAGAGCGTCAATAGTAATATTTTCTTCTGGTCGGGGCGAAGGCGTGTCATTATCAGGTTCAGGGTGAGGGTTGCGGCTAGGATTAGGGTGAAGACAGATGAATTAATGGATAACTTGAGCCTGGTACCCTTCGTGCAACAAAGCAAAGTGGTTCTGGGAACATAAAGCAGCTTATGACTGAATAAACACTGAGGGTTAGGTTAGGGCCAGGGGCAGGGTTTCATTTCTGGAAACGTTTTCAGAAAAGTAGGCAACCATAATTTGGTAAGTTGATATGTATAGAAAACAAGGCTACTGTTTAATTTACTCATGAACCGTATTTACTTACGTATGCAGGAGCCAAAGATAGGATTTCCAGCTAGATCCGGTGTCAACCCAGCCAGACAGTTCCCACAGTTTTGACCAAACTCAGTAGTGATGCATTCTCGTGTGTAGTCACAGTCTCCGTAGTAAGGGAGTCGGCATTTGCCTGCAAAATATAATACACTATACTTTTTTATCATGCATGGTTACATAGATCCAATAGCTATGTCTTACGTGCACGTAAGCTTACGCAAGCAGCGTTCTTTACATAGATCCGCGTTTCGGATCGCGAGTCGGGATACAACGTACTTTCGCAGATTAGACTTCTTTCGTCCTCTCCACTAGTGCAATTGTTGAAACCATCGCAGAGGGCCTCCAACTGAATGAACTCCCCACCCGTGCACCGAAACTCCTTTGCGTTTCCGAATATTCCGGTGCCTGCATGTACCAGATATGAGAGAAGGGGCAGTTCATTTTAACAGATAGCCGCATGCAACAACAGTGGATTGCTTACAGTCCAAGCTCGCAAACTGATTTCCTTCGTCCAAACCGCTAGCGCAGTCGGCAGTTCCGTCGCAGAGCTGATCCGTAGTGAGACAGTCGTTTGGGTCGTCCGGATTAACCGGGTTGAAACAGGAGAGATTGTCCTCCCCGCACGGCAAGGCGTTGCCAACGGCCATGTTCTGGCTGTCAACGCGCTGGAGCAACAGGAGCACCAGCGGAATCACCAGCCAGCGCTTCATGACTTTGCGTCCTGTAACGAACTTCAGCACATTGTAATCACAATTACATGAAATAAAATCAATTCAATAATTGCAAACGAAGTGATGAACGAGATTCAGAGGCGGTATTTTAGTCATAGCTTTTGTTCATGGGGCGAGCCCTATCGCGTAATAGCGTATGAATACTGGTCAGTTCTGCTCCTTATCTGCATTGGATCTCTGATAAATAAAAAAATAGACCGCACACACGCACAATCCCTATATTAGGTTATGTTTACATGCATGCAGTAGCACAATGAATATTGACACAAGTGCAGTCTAAGGATAGCTATTAATATGAATAATAATTATATTGGCTAAGTTCATATATTGCATTCAGGATAATATTTATGCAATTATAACAAAGATTAGCTAAATTCTTGATTTGTGCAATAATTATTAATGGCCAAGACCTCACTGTGGTTGAAGGCTATTCAGAAATATAGCTAATTAATTATAAGGAATGTGATGCCGAGCATATCAACAGAGCTATTGGCTTCAATTTTGACATAGTAATCAGGGTAATTTCCCTGATGTCCTGATAATATAATTGCACGCTTTTAAGTGTATAAAATTATTGTGGGCCTTTTTCAGTGAGAATACTGGGTAGCTAGTTCCTCATTTTAACGTTTCATATATAAAACGTTATAGTAAAGTCAATATCAACTTGAATACTCTGTGTTCCATGCAGCATGGATGGGCAAGGGTGGGACACTGTTGATAAGCTCGGTAGCATGCAGTCCCATGCAGCTCTTAGAACACATGCGTATATAGTGATGTCAATAAGAGCAACAGCTCATGCATGAGCTGTTGCTCTTTGCCAGGTTTTCAGCAACACAGACTCTTCCTGGATTTGAGTACTATGTTTAGGATAGTACACTGACTATTTCATTTTCCAAGTGATGTCTTTGTATAATAAGGTGTGAACAAAAACACTCGCTCATCAAATTATCAATATACATTTGTTCTTTTGCCGTACATGCTCTTATTTTACCTCATTTGTGCTTCATGGTATTTGTTCTTGGAAGTCCTTACCCTCTTCTATATTGCAGGGCACGAGACTAAACCACTCTGCCATGCCAGTATCTTCCTGTCCGACAGTCCAACTAGGAATTTAGAGTCAAAACAAGTGTCCTTACTCAAAAATTGAGATTTAAACTTCAGTGTTAAAGGGTTAATAATTAAAATATGCTTCTAAGAATTATTTTGCTCATCATACTACGCTCATGCACTTAATTATGGATACGTATACCCTTCATGAATGTGACGGCTAGCGCAGTTTATCAAAAAATTATACTTGTGACTGTTACAGCTTTACTGACAAAACATGGAGAACAACGTGTGTCAGATAGCAATCAAACTGGGTTCATTTTCTGGATTATGCAATAATGACATCATACTGATGAAGACAGTCTATATACTCGGTATCGAGTCTCAGTAGTCTCACATGAACAGGTGGCACTAAACATGGGATATTTTCCTGCAGTTGCATGAGAGGGGGTTCTCCAGTGCTCAGTTTTAGAGGTTTACTTCTATCATACTGCTGTACAACAGGTGGGACTAAGCTCTTATCAAGTATCTGACTCTCTTTTCGCATATCATAATATTATATAGCTGCTTACAAGTGCTGTACTTTCTCCGCACTTATGCTCTTAAAAGCTCTTCATTATGCCAGCATAATATGCTTCCACCTACCCTACTATGCTACGAACTATGATTATGCCAGCATGACTCACCAAGGCTTACTGCTGAATCGATGATGATGATTACTGGAGTTCCTCACTGACTTTTCCACCAACATTATTTGACTGCAGAACTGAATCCATAATAAGTCATTGCTATACTATCCCACAATGGTGGCAAGAAAGACGGTAACACCTAAATAAATTGCCCACCCTATATAGCTATATATATGCTAGTCTTGTGCCCTACTAGCTCTGTAGCCAGGCTTTCTCATGCATGCAGCGAGCGATATCAAGAGGTACTTAAAAAAAAAAACAAAAAAAAAACACTCCAATTGATGAGATGCTTACATGCATGATTGTTGAAGTGGCTATTGGTTTGGTAGTCCATATCTGTTAGGGTTAGCTAATTATAAAGTTGGTAGGGTCACGTTAGGGTTAGGGCTGGGGTAGGCCCTAGAGGCCACGAAATCAGCAGGTTTAAAGCTATATAGCTTGTATTGCATCAGCATGGAGATACTATAGTATACCACAGTGAGCATGCATAATTTTTTTTTATAATAGAGGTATGTTTCCTATGAAGTCACATCACTCGATTGAAAGTTTAGATACATATATAGTATAAAATATAAGCATATCAATAGATAAATATCTTCTATGAGTGTAAAATTTGAAGGTGCATGGTCAAAATAAAAAGTGGTCACAATAAAAAGTGGTTTGTATAAAAAAAGCATAGCAACTAGTTGACTACAAAACAAAAAAAGTCTCATGAGCAGTACCTAAATGCATCACTGACCATATTACGCAAAAAACAAATTATATTAAGTTAAACTTTGGTACTGATAGAAACATCTTCGTTCTTGTACATAGTGTCCATCGTCTTCAATGTTATTGGTGCGCCCGTGTTACTATGGTGCAAAGTACAAGTGGCATTGTGATTTATACAGAAATTGATGAATGGAAGAGATGCTAAGTACGCACATTGCACAACAGCAGTGTACCATAGCAGTGATAATATTACCCAAGTATAAACGTTTTTGGGTGTATAAATCAAAATACAAAGTTTGGCCTGAAGGAGGGGTCACAGAAGGACATATATCTTACATCATGTGATACCTGGGTGAAAACTAAAAAAAATTATGTAGGGTTTGTCTATTTTCAGTTTCTGTGTGGGGATATGGTCAGAAACCCATGTGATTCACGAACATTCCAACAGCTTTTAAATTAGTGGCCGAGCAGTCATGTTTTGGACTGGAGAGCTGGCATTCCCAGATTCTAATCCCTCATGTGCCCTTACACTTTTTCCTAGCTCTTTTTAAGTTCTATTGTTGCTTATTTATCACAAAGTGAGGTAATAAATGAATGTTTCAAGAATAGTCAACATTCTTGTGACAGGCTGGCTAGTAAAACCACCGCAGTATTGCTAATGCAGGCCCTGGATGAGATTCCTTATATCAGTATTATTTTGTATACCACAATACACTCGCAGCTCTGCTCACCCAATATACTTGGGTAGTGGTTAGGCCTAGTTTTATATAGTGATATTATGTCTACTACCCAGTCATCATGCAGTGTCCCCTATAATAATTACCCAATATATGGTATCCATGTTCCAGTCATTTAATATAATATGGATGCTTAAGAGTCAAATGAATTTAAAAAATGTGACTTCTTTTTACTAGCCAGAGCGCGCAAATGGCTGGTCCTAAGATTGCTTTATGTTTTCTTTGTCTGTTTGTGCATCTGCACTTATCACACTTATCGCAGTTTGGAGATTTGTATACGAAGCTACAGCAAATGAAGGTAGTTGTGTGTCGCCTATATATGGATGGTGAAAACTTGGTAGGAAGCTGTAAAAATCCTGCTTTGTAACAGTCAGCACTTTCGCTGTACTGCGTTTGATTGCTTTAATAACTTTCTCTGCAGAATGCCTATTATAGCATAGTTATACTACAATCTGTAGTTCCATAGCTGCAGTTAACTTGGCCTCAGCTGAGTTGTGTGTATTGTACGCGAAAGGTTCCCGGCTGTTTTTTAAAGACATGAACTGTCAAACTTGTTGATGATTAATGGCATACCCAAACAACACAAAAAGGACACTGGGAGAACGAGACAAGTATGATATAGAAATTACTACTCAGTTATACAGACTGTAGCTTTAGAACTATATATGTTGTACACATACCGTGGTTTCCAATCTTTTCTGGATTTTCTGAAGTAACCACAGAAGATAAATATAGCTAAACAGCAGACTACTAGGAGCAATAGTATTACAGCAAATGTACTGCCAATGATGATCCCTGTAGGTACATAGAGATAAAAAAGATTATTTTTGCAATGGTACATCCAATAGCAATTGCAATGTGGTTTATAGGCTTTTTGGATGTTACTGTACTAAGCATCAATTGTGTATGAAAGTGGTTTGAATTAGCAGATGTTACTGTGGATACCAACACATTAGTTGCTCAACAGTTTACAGGCTTTTGCGGGGCATGTAAGTAAAATGTGTATCAAAATTAGTTGTTAGCTGTAAACTTTTACTGGGTGTGTAAGTTGAAATAAGAATGTTAATACTTATTAATAACTGCATGTACACACAAGTCATGATTCATAGCACCCGCATATCTCTACCACTGTACATTCACTCAAAAGTCAGTTTACCTACCGTACCTTACAGCAACTATTCAAGGTATTAAACAACAAAAAGCTTCCAAGAAGTGTGTGATGATTCTTAACCATAAACTTTTCCTGCTGGATCTACTTACCAATTTCACCACCATCTCTAGGCTCTGTGGGGGAAGGAATTGCCACACATATTATATTTTCCAGAGATACTATGTAGCCTTCTTCACAGACACTGCAGACACCTGGGATTCCCTCACACTCCGCACAGTTGTCTATGCCACAGACTCCGCATGTCGTTCCAATCCAATTCTGGGCACACATGCATGTGAATGTGTTCACACCATCTGTACAATTACCACCATTCTGACACGGATTAGGATCACAGTCATCAATGTTCTCGTCGCATAGTTCTCCAGTGAACCCTGCTTCACATGCACATTGGAAACCACCATCTGTATTGTTACATGTGCCATTCACACAAGGGTTAGTGGTAGCACACTCATCAATATCCATGTTGCACAAATCTCCCTCGTACCCAACAGTGCAATTACACGCAAAACTACCATCATTATTTTCACACGATGCTCCATTTTGACAGGGATTGTTTACAATACATTCATCAATATCTGTCTCACATAAGTTCCCTTCAAACCCAACAGTGCAATTACACGCAAAACTACCATCGTTATTTACACATGTTGCTCCATTTTGACATGGATCGATCACGATACATTCATCAATGTCAGTATTACAAAGGTTTCCTTCGAACCCAGCAGTACAATTGCATGTGAAACTACCATCGTTGTTGACACATGTTGCTCCATTTTGGCACAGATCATTCACAGTACATTCATCAACATCTGCATCACAATTGTTCCCTTCGAACCCAGCAGTGCAATTGCAAGTATAACTACCATTGTTGTTAACGCATGTTGCTTCATTTTGACATGGATCATTCACAATACATTCATCAATATCTGTCTCACATAAGTTCCCTGTGTACCCAGCAGTACAGTTGCATGTGAAACTGCCGTCATTGACAACACACGTCCCTTCATTCTGGCAGTCAATGGGGCACCCTATATCTGTTGAAAGGAATTATAGCAACAAGTAATTTTCAGTATACAACACTGCCCCATAACACGGCTCATCTTCAGAAACTGTATCTACTTGGACATCTATCATGTCCTGATGTGCTTCTGTGAGGTAAAAATTGTTCCCGGGGTAGAAGTCTAGGCCAATCTAACAGATGACTGCAAGCTGTTACAGAAGTATTGAGTTCAATATTACTGCCCAAGTATTTTCCAGTATTATCTTAGATGTTCTATAGCATATGTGTATGGTTAAATATAGGACAAAGGCATGTACGGCAGTATCTAGTGCTACAGGAATGAATGACTGCCTGGTCCCTCCAGTATCAGATAAGTACATACCATCTTTATTCTATTATTACGCATGCTAACAAATCAATTTCAGTTTAGTTCACTAAATAGCTCTTCTGAGTCTTCTGGGTCTTGCTGCTGCTGTTGCTGATCAAACATCTTGTAAAACCTTGAGCCACCTCTCGCCTCTTAGAAGAAAGGCACCACAACCCTAAAAAATTCCCTAAACCACTCCTTTACAACACATGATCTAATCTAGCACAAGAAATTTCATTCCAGAAATTTTCTAATTATCGCAAAGACTCAGACCCTTTCGTGGACATAGCTGATTAACGGTTGTTTTGGCTAATAGTTTATAAGCAATATTTCCTGGAGTTGTAAAGCTCTTGCGTTAGAGTGGATTAAGCCTAAAATAGTTAGTGATGGACTTGCACTAGGTTAGATTCATAATAAATTCCCAATTTCTTCTGTTAATTGGATCTTGCACAAAAAAAGACTGTATATATATGTGTGACCTATATAGGTTACTTAAAGGGGAATGATTATTATAGGTGAGTACGTAGTTTTCTTGTGACACTGAAACTTGAACGACACTTCTTGCCAGAGGCTATCTTGGACTTGTACATATACCCAGAGCCATCATGTAGCCTCTTTCACAGTCAGATATCTATTATGTTATAGCTAACTATGGTTTGTGTAAAACTTGCATCTTTAACCAGCAGATGCAAGCAGACAGCGCAGTTGTGAGCAGGCTCTGTTTACTAAATTATATAAATGTGTGGTGGCAGGCAGTCTGCACATGCACTATCCTAGACATCAAATGGTGTGCAAAAAGCAAGCATCCATTCGAGAGGGCTAGTGAATACCCCATAGTTAACACTGCTTCTTTGTGTTTGAGTCATTGCATTTGCTTCAGTCGTGATCGTGCTAGCTAACGTCAATAAATAACACTAGGCAGATTATAGTTTAGTACACGTGGTACAAATCCAAGACTGCTTCTGACCAGAGGTGCCATTGAAAGTAAGACTCTAACCAGTGTCACAAGGGAAAGTTCGTCCAGTCACTCATCTGTAAGTACCCTATGCAAGTCCTTTTGGAATGCGTGATGCCGGAGCTAGGGGCCACGCAGACATTCATCAGTTAACGTGTGTAAGGGAACTGTATTTTTAACTCTACAATTGAATACAACAGTCTCAACTCTAGAGCAGGTAGAGCACCTTAGTTGTACAAATGTATAGTTATTGGCAAGCAACCAAGGGGTGAGTTGTGTGGCATAGCCTAGTCAACATTGGACCTGCAGAGATCCAATAATGTGACAGTCTTCTGCAAACTCCCAAGTTTGGTAACTTCAACCCAGACACATGACACAACAGTTAGAGATTATACCATACTTAAATCATTCTGACTAATTAGCTTACAGTATTCAACGGGGTATAAGGGTTCATATATTTCGGGCGCTGTGCACGCGTACGTAATATGGGTACCTGGTTCCGTTCCATTCATTCAAATGTTGAGAAAGTTAGCTATGGTAGGCTGGTGGTTGGGGAGCCTAGGCAGTTTTTTTGTAGACTGTTGGAAAATTAATGCAGGAAAGCATGGTAAGCTATGTACTGCTCTCTGTTTGTGACTAATTTTGTTTGATTTCCGTGTACCTGTTCATGTGGTCACACAGACAGCCTACTAAGCAGTGAATGGGCTACTATATAGCAGTCCTATGTGCTTGCTACAGATTAAACGCCAATGTGTACTGTTATTTTAGTCACAAGACTAATGATTAACTCTTGACATGCATTTGAAGCATAATTGCGACGTGTGTGAACAGATGCGCGAGTAATGCAGCTGTCGTGTATATGCGACGAGGTAGCCTAGGAGCGCTCTCCAAACACGTGCCTCGTCCGCGATATTTACGGAAAACAGCGAAGTAGTCTCACGGGCCAGCCCACTTCCACTTAGAGGGAAGGTGGTCTGGGGAGCTGCCATACTGGCATGCGTCATTTCGGAATTTAATTAGTTGCGCAACAGTCACATGTTAGCGTGGGATAATTACCATGTGGCTAGGCCTGAGCTAATTGCTCCTTCAAACTTCAAATTCTTTATTCCTGATTTCCTTCCCTATTATTCAAGTGATCCTACCCAATTTTTCAAATGATTATGACCTGTTATTCAACTTGAAGGACGTTTTTGTTGGCGTTGTTCGATGCAAAACCTTACACACACATAAGTTAGTTGTGTCCCTCCCCAACGGGATGTAATACCTGCTATATCCCTCGTCAAAGACAGTGCTTTTGTGTAGCCGAGGAAGTGTCTCAGGCTGCGCCCTCGACACTTCCCCAGCTTCACTCAAGCACTGACCCTTTTCGCGGGACTTATATTCTACTGGCCAGGGATATAGCCTATACTTATCTTGGCCACCCCTTCCATTCAAGGAAGCAGCTAACTTGCTAAAATGATAAACATACAAGAATGGTGTACACTTTCAGCATTGCTAGGCTTTCTTTATTAATTAAGTCATGTAGCTACATACATAAGATGCACCAAACAGTATACTAGGCTAATATAAAGGCTACCCCTTAAGTAATGTACGTATGCACCTCCTTCCTGTCAGACATTAATAATGTTTCACACTTGGCAGTGTATGAAGTAGAGGTACAGATGTAATACAATCTTGGTGAGGGTGAGATTATAATTTCTGGACTTACGTACGATATGCACTTGCATGAATCAAGGTGCTAAAAATTGAACTAGGTACATTTGCCACTTATCTTGCATGGTCCACATGTAGCGCTGCATAGATACAAGAATCAGCAGGCCTGTAGCAGGCCTTCCTTTACAAAACTATGTACTCAAAAAAACAAGTGGCTCTTAAAATATACTACTATGATTCATTCATGCTTTGAAATGTAAAGAAAAGCTATGCTTTCTATTCAGTGTACTCACCTCTGCAAAATGGTGGTGCTGGTTGAAATTCTGCACTGTCCATATCCACTAGTGCACATGTTGTGGTTGCATTTCCAATCAACTCAAAGCCAAAATCACAGATGTAAGTAGCCATGTCACTGATAGAGGTGCCATTGAGTGTCACCATTCCGTTGTCAATAGCAACCGGATCGTCACAAAGTGCTACAGAGCAAGATTCATGGAAACAGCTAATGCCATGATGGAAGTTACCTCTGTGTGTGTAAGAGCTGATTTGTTTGCGAATGAGCTCAGTCATTGTAAACCTCTGAGATTCATCTCATACACATACACATATTATGCAGATAAATATTCTTTAGAAGAAAATACATGCATTGACCTTTGCAACCATAAATAGTTTATAGTTAGTTACATTATTCATTCACTGCACTCACGCCTGCAAAATGGTGGTGCTGGTTCAAGCTCTGCACTGCCCATATCCACTTGTGAACATGATGTAGCTGCATCTCCAACCAGCTCAAAACCCGCATCACAGGTGTAAGTAGATATGAGTGTCACCTTGCCATTGTCAAGGTAAACTGGATCATTACACGGTACTGGCGCTGCAGAGCGAGATTCATGCAAAATTAATACCATAAAGTACAATATCCGCCCACCCTCTCTTCGAGCAAAATTTAATTGGGAGGGTATTTATATATGCAGTGTTACCTTTAAATTTGATCTTTTAGAAGGAATTACCTATATTTGTGTGCAGTATCTGATTAGTCTGTGTATTCGAGACATTTATCCCATACCCATACATGTTACCACATAAATGAAGAGGTAGACCATTTCTACAAAATGCCTGCTACTACAATTGACACATGCAACCAAAAATGGCATGTAGTCATTAAAAGAATGAGTGTGCTCACGTCTGCAAGATGGTGGTGCTGGTTGAAATTCTGCTGTGTTCATATCCATCAGAGTACATGTTGGGGTTGCGTATCCGAACAGCTCAAAGCCCGAATCACAGGTGTATGTAGCCATGTCACCAACAGAATTGCCATTGAATGTCACCGTGCCATTGCCAATGTGAACGGGATCGTCACACAGTGCTGCAAAGCAAGAATCAAGTGTATAATGCAAAGATGCACTTGCGTGCTGGAGCTGATTGTTTTGGGAGCAATCTTAGCAGCTGAAAAGCTCATAGGTTTATCCCATGCACATAAATGCATACAAAATATTTACTGGTGGTTCCTTAGTACACAAGTCTGACATTTTATGTCTAAAAAACCAGCCGGATGCCTTTCTCGTATAATACACACAACTCGGCTTAGAACGCGGTACAGTGAAAGTGCTGACTCAACAGTTTTGTCATGCGCCTACAGTTAGTAGCTATATGCCACGAAACCAGGATCTTACGGCTACCTACCACGTTTCCGCTATCTAGGCAACACAAAACTACCTTCATTTGCTGTAGCTTGGCCTACAAACCTCCAAAAGCTGCTATACACTGCAGTTGCAAAGTAACGTATGACGTAATATATTGCGTACGTGATAAGTGCGAACGCACAAACAGACAAAAACAATGTACAAACAAACAAACAAACAAACAGACACGGAAAACGTAAAGCAATCTTAGAACCAGCCGTTCGCGCGCTCCAGCTGGTTAAATAGAAGCTACTGTGATTGACACATGTAACTATGTAGCCACTCTAGGGAGTGTATAATTCATATGTATTCATTCACTGCACTTACGCCTGCAAGATGGCAGTGCTGGTTGAAATTCTGTACTGTTCATATCCACCAGTGTGCATGTTGTGGTTGCATCTCCGATCAACTCAAAGCCCGAATCACAGGTGTAAGTAGCCATGTTAGACACCTTCCCATTGTCAAGGTGAACTGGATCATCACACTGTGTGAGCACTGCATAGCAGCATTCATGCAAATGAATGCCAACAAGTAACCTACGTAAAATTGGTCTGGAAACAAGCTTACAAGTTGTAAACCTCAGAAATTCATATAATACCCATACATGTACATAAATTGCACTAGTGACTCTTTTGTACAAAACACATGCAATTGATAGTGGGACCTACGAAAGTTTATGGTTATGTTTTTATTCAGTGTACTCACGCCTGCAAGATGGTGGTGCTGGTTGAAATTCTGCACTGTTCATATTCAATAGTGTACATGTAACTGTTGTATCTCCAATGGGTTCAAAGCCCAAATCACAGGTGTAAGTTGCCATGTCACCAGGCAGAATGCCATTAATTGTCACCGTGCCATTGTCAATGTCAACTGGATCATCACACAAAGCTAGCGCTGCAGAACAAGTACACGCAAATAATGCCAAGATAGAGCCCATATATATATATCTGCATTTGTGTGCAGGATTTAGGAACTAGCTTAGTAGTCATATACTTCAGAGATTCATCTTATACCCATATGTATACGTCTATGCATGCGCATAAATACCCTGGCAGCTGCCTGAATGTATACATACCTAATGGGAAATACATTCAGTGTACTCACGACTGCAAGTTGGTGGTGTAGGTTGAAATTCTGCTGTGTCCATATCCACCAGTGCACATGTTGTGGTTGTACATCCGGTCAGCTTAAAGCCAAAATCACAGATGTAAGTAGCTATGTCACCCACGGAGTTGCCATTGACTGTCATAGTGCCTCTGTCAATGTCAACTGGATCATCACACAGTGCTGCATAAAAAGAAAATTTATGCAAATTCTGCCATGATGAAACCTGCCTGCATTTATTTTTGTGCAGGAGCTGATAGGTCAGGTAATGCGGTTTACACCTACTATGCTCATTCTTAGACCAATCAGCTCCTGCACAGTGTGTGTTTGTTGTCACCATAACAGATAGTGCTGTAGATTTATAGCATATAAAGACCTCACTAATGTACATAATGTTTCTCCCCCAGCCCCCCCCCCTCCAAAAAAACAGAAAAGAAACAACAATAACAGAAAGTGTGCACTCTAGAATAGCATAAAAAGACCACTTCACCAGTGGTCACGAAGTATAAGCAAATGCAGGTCAGATTTTTGCACAGCCATGGAAAAAATTCTCAGCGATTTTTCCATGGTGGCAAAAATTTTTTTGCAAAAGGCTTGGGTTCAAGGATAGTGCTCATGCTGATTATTATGTGTTAGATGCATGAGGTGCATTGTTGATGTAATCATTTTAGCTAGCCTCGAGGCAGGATTTAAAGAATCACTGCTGTAACACTCTGATGAAGGTACTGAAGTAGTAGCTGTAGCTGTAAAATAGTTGACAAATAGAAAATAGAGTGCTAAATGAGGCTAGTGAGCATTAGTAGCAAGGACAGGCTGGCTAGTCTTAATATTAGGACACTATCAAGTCAGAGAACACCTACAGTGGCCGAATCACACTGAGGAATGCTCTCAACAGGATCACAACACACTTAGATGAACAGCTCATTACCTTACAGCTTATTCTCGCAAGTTACAGCCATGCAAGGCAATTCTGACGGTTGTATACGCTTTTTAATAAAAAGCACTATTGACTTGGGCACACCACAATTGCCTAGTACACCCATGCAGAAGTGTGAACTTTCAACTCAAAGTTTGGGGGTAGAGAAGTTTCTGGCCCTTTTCCCCCGGATCTTTTCGATTCACTTTTGTTTGCATTTCAAACCACTTGTACCAAGTAGTTAAAAACGTATTGCACGTGCGCATTATACCAGGTAAGTAATCAAAAAGTGTAATTATGATACAAACACAGCAGCAGGTGCGGTTTATGGCTGTGTAGCGAAAGACGGGGTATGACTTGGATAAACTCTCTGCAAAACTGAAACAGAGAACTCCCCAGCTTCCATTTGATGTCAGATTCAAGCATGACTGACAGAAGGACAAGTGCCTTACTTCTGATTCTCGACACCGAATGATTCTCAACACCAAATGATAATTAATTATCACCACTCTATGAAAGTTGATTATTTGGTAATCTGTGAATTTTTTATGATTTTATCGCATGAACTGCATGGGGAAGGCCCTGAAAATAGTACTAAAATGAAAGAATAAGTTTGTTGCAATGTTACCAACCACAGTAGGCTGGAGCTTCCCTTTCCGGCATAATCTCAATGACGTGTAAACATGACTATGGTAATATACATGATGTGTGCAGATGTCTATGGGGAAAGCAACGTGTGGTATACGTTTGGAGGTTCTTAGAGACCTTGCACAAGACTGAAAATGGTAGAAAAGTGGAGTAGGCAAAAACTGTCATTGAAAACAAAGTAAAAGAATTTTGGAAAAGATCTATTGTGAAAAAGTCTATATTCTTTTGCTGCAGAGGCGATCAGAAGCACTCCTATAGTTTCTTGGGTAAGCCTTACTAGTGTTTCGTAATTCTCAGTCTCTGATTGGAATTTTCTGTATCTAAGACAGTCTGTAATCTATTGACTGGTTGTTCATTTGATTAAACTTGTGCTTGTTGATGCTGCACTGAAACCTCCCTGCTGGCAAGGTTTGCACCACTTTGTTGACAAATCCACTATTTCTGATAGGAATCTGCTTTTTAGTTGTATGGCCTTGACAAAGTTCTAGTTCACACTCATACTGGGTACCATCATGATCAGCGTAGTTTGAGCTGTCATGCTAAATGTGGCTTGTACATCGTTACCTTTTTTCCCGAGATACGAACACAGACACGAAGCTCCATTTTTGGGCCTTCTGCCCTGCTGGCACTACCGTAAAGCCTCATAAAAATATGTTAATACACAGATGCAATACCTTATTCTAGTTTTGGGATGTAAAGGTTGAAACGGTAACCAAACAAGGGTAGAAGCAAAATCGTAAAAAATTCACAGATTATTATCCCTACATCTGGCCAATCACACACAATTCTCAGAACACTCACGGCTGCAAGATGGTGGTGCGGGTTGAAATTCTGCACTGTCTGCGTCCACTAGAGTACATGTCGAGGTTGCATTTCCGATCAGTTCAAAGCCCAAATTGCAGGTATACGTAGCCATGTCACCAGGCTGGATGTCATTAAATGTCACCATGCCATTTCCAATGTCAACTGGAACATCACACAATGCTGCAGAACAAGATTCATGTAAAGAGTGCCAAGGCAGTATACCAATATGCATTTATGAGAAGGAGATTATATACTTGATACAAATGCACTAACGGTTCACTTATAAGCTGCTATAACTGACACATTCAACCTAAAAAGGCACGTAGCAATTTCAGGAAGCCTACAGTTATATGTACTTTTTGCTATACTCACGGCTGCAAGCTGGTGGTGTCGGTTGAAATTCTGCTCTGTCCATATCCACCAATGCACATGTTGTGGTTACATTTCCGATCAGTTCAAAGCTCACATTACAGGTGTAAGTAGCCACATCACCGATGGAATTGCCGCTGAATGTGACCATGCCATTGTTAATGACAACTGGATCATCACACAATGCTGCAGAACAAGATTTACAAAAACAATACCATTACGTAGCCTACTAGTGGTCGGTGTGAAAAAGCTTGTAGTTTATAAGCCCAGAGTTCCTTCACGCACTATTGCCTGCATATAAAATATTGGACTGATGACCCAAACTCATACTACCACATACAATCCAAAGTAATAGGTAGGCGTTTACTATGATTATCATTCCATGCACTCACGGCTGCAAGACGGCGGTGCAGGTTGAAATTCTGCACTGTCCATACCCACTAGAGTACATGTCGTGGTGGCATTTCCGATCAGTTCAAAGCCCAAATTACAGGTGTAAGTAGCCATGTCACCAGGCAGAATGCCATTAATTGTCACTGTGCCATTGTCAATGTCAACTGGAACGTCACACAATGCCAGTGCTGCAGAACAAAATTCATGTAAAGAGTGCCGAAACAAAATCTATCAGCAATTATTAGAAAGTGACGACAGTAGATGCACTAATGGTTCCTTATAAACTGCTGTGATTGACATATTCATCCCAAAAAGGCATGCAGCAATTTTAGGACGACTGCAGTTACATATGCTTTTTTGCTATACTCACGCCTGCAAGATGGTGGAATCGGTTGAAATTCTGCACTGCCCATATCCACCAGTGCACATGTAGTGGTTCTATTTCCAATCAGTTCAAAGCCCACATTACAGGTGTGAGTAGCCACATCACCAATGGAATTGCCGCTGAATGTCACGATGCCGTTGTCAATGTCAACTGGATTATCACACAGTGCTGCAAAGCAAGATTTCGCAACTAATGCCAATATACTTGCATAAAGTGGTCAGTCCTTCTCATACTTATACTTGCCTATAAAATTTTATGCTGATGGCCCAAACTCATGCAACTAAGGATAATCGTACAATGTTAGCGCTGCAGAACAAGATTGATGTAAAGAGTGCCAAGACAAAACCTATCAGCATTTACTAGAAGATGATAGTAGATGCAAATGCACAAATGGTTCCTTTATATGCAGCTATGATGGACACCTTCAACCTAAAATGACATGTAGCCATTTCAGAAAGTGTATGGTTATACATGTACGTATTTTGTGGTATACTCACGCCTGCAAGATGGTGGAGTCGGTTGAAATTCTGCACTGTCCATATCTACTAGAGTACATGTTGTGGTTGTATTTCCGATTAGTTCAAATCCAACATTACAGGTGTAAGTAGCCACACCACCAATGGAATTGCCGCTGAATGTCACGATGCCATTGTCAATGTCAACTGGATCATCACACAGTGCTGCAAAGCAAGATTTATGCAACTAATGCCATTATACTTGCTTAAGTGGTTGGTGTGGAGAATTTAAAAAATCAGAGTTCCTTTCCGTACTTACACCTGCATATAAAATAATGTGCTGATGGCCAAAACTAATGCTATTGTAGTACGGATCATTACACAATGTTAGCGATGCAGAACAAGATTGATGTAAAGATTGCGAAGACAAAACCTATCAGCATTTACTAGAAGATGATAGTAGATGCAAATGCACAAATGGTTCCTTTTTTATGCAGCTATGATTGACAAATTCAACTTAAAATGACATGTAGGCATTTGGTTAAACATGTATGTATTCTGTGGTATACTCACGCCGGCATGATGGTTGTGTCGGTTGAAATTCTGCACTTTCCATATCCACTAGTGCACATGTTGTGGTTGAATTTCCGATCAGTTCAAAGCCGACATTACAGATGTAAGTAGCCACACCACCGATGGAATTGCTGTTGAATGTGACTATCCCATTGTCAATGTCAACTGGATCATCGCACAATGCTGTAGAGTAAGATTCATGTGAACAATGCCTGGATGCAGCTCACTTGCATAAAGTGGTCGATGTGGAAGTAAACTTAGTAATTTGTAAACCACAGAGTTTCTTCCCATCTGATATAAAAGTTATTACACTGATGGCCCAAACTCATGCATGCTACCGCATACAACCAAAAACGGTAGGTAGGTGTTTACACTTTATTTAGTTATTAATTTATGCACTCACGGCTGCAAGATGGCGGTGCAGGTTGAAATTCTACACTACCCACATCCACTAGTGCACATGTTGTGGTTGCACATCCAATCAGTTCAAAGCCCAAATCACAGGTGTATGTAGCAACATCACCGATGGAATTTCCAGTAAAAGTCACCATGCCATTGTCAATGTCAACCACATCATCACACAATGCTGCAGAACAAAATTCATTCAAACAAAGTCATAATGCAGTTTACATGCATTTGTGTTTGCATGAAGTGGTGAGTGCCGATATGAGCTTACAATTTCTAAACCACACATTCGTTCATACTGATATATGCATTAAAAACTTACGGCACTTATAACCTGAACACAAGCTACAACAAACAATTAAAAAGGTAGGTAGGTGTTTACACTTATTATACGTATTTATTATTCCATGCACTTACGGCTGCAGGATGGTGGTGCAGGTTGAAATTCTGCACTGTCTGTATCCACTAGAGTACATGTCGTAATTGCATCTCCGATTAGTTCAAAGCCCAAATCGCAAGTGTAAGAAGCCACATCACCGATGATGGTGCCATTAAAAGTTACCGTGCCATTGTTAATGTCAACCGGAACATCACACAATGGTAGCACTGTAGAACAAGATTCATTGAATTGTGACTAGACAGAAGCTAATGTGTAGGAGATGATTAATTTGGGAATGCTGCGAATGGACTAGTGACTCTATAAGCCACATATAACACAAAGCACAACATGCTACCAAGATTGACATATGAAATCTAAAATGGCCTGTAGTTATTTGAAGAAATTTTGCATACTCACGTCTGCAAGATGGTGGTGCTGGTTGATATTCTGCATTGCTCATATTCAATAGTGTACATATTGTGTTTGTGCCTCCGATCAGCTCAAATCCCAAATCACAGCTATAAGTAGCCACAACACCAACGGAGTTGCCACTGAAGGTTACCATGCCATTGTCAATGTCAACTGGATCATCACACAGTGCTATAGTACAGTGCAAGATTCATGTAAATAATGCCAACATGCAACATAACTGTATTTGTGGGGAGGAGCTGGGTAGTCTGGGAATGAGCTCAGAGGTTGTTAAAGTCAGATATTCACATACGCATATCAAATCAACTACTCTTTATTACAGAACACAAGCTACTATGATTGGGCGAGCGTGAGCGAGCCCCACATTAGTGTGTTCAATGGAGAATTTGTCTGTGCGTACGGTGTACGTACGTACGTACGTATGCACATACCGCATATCGTTTCGCGTTTCAATATAACGTTTCAAATAGTTTCCGTAATATTCCAAATTGTTCACGTGGTCATGGTAGCTGCAGTGCAGCTAGCTTAGGGATGGTCTCACAGAGTAGACGGCAGCGGCAAAGGCTACAGCGTTGCCGTATATATCCCCAGGTTGGCGATAAGTCACATTGGAACAGCAGAGAGCGAGTTCTAGAGCCAGAATAGTTGTCATTTCTCCAGGCCCTCGACAGTGACACTGAGACGAGAGAAGGAGCCAAAAAAGCTGCCGAGGGCATGGGCTAATACCTCGCTCACGCTCGCCCCACAAAGCTTTACATTCACCTAGTAGACACATAAAATCAAAAATGGCAGGTAGTAATTTAGGGAGGTTGTATTTTTATTCTGTGCACTCACGCCTGCAAGATGGTGGTGCTGGTTGAAATGTAGCACTGTCCATATCCACTAGTGTACATGTTGTGGTTACATTTCCGATCAGCTCAAAGCCCAAATCACAGGTGTAAGTAGCCACATCACCAATGGAATTGCCGCTGAATGTTACCATGCCGTTGTTAATGTCAACGGGATTATTACACAATGCTGCAGAGCAAAATTCAATGCCATGATGCAGCCTACTTGTACACGTTTGTATGAAGTGGTAAGTGTGGATATCAGCTTAGAATTTGTAAACTACAGATTCCTCTCAACTGATATATGTATGAAATGCATTGCACTGATAGCTAAAGCACATACTATACAACAAACAACCAAAAAAAGGTAGGTAGGTGTTTACACTTATTATATTAATTTTATTAATTCATGTACTCACGCCTGCAAGATGGTGGGGCAGGTTGAAATTCTGCACAGTCCATATCCACTAGTGCACATGTTGCAGTTCCATTTCCGATCAGTTCAAAGCCCACATTACAGGTGTAAGTAGCCACATCACCGATGGGATTGCCATTGAATGTCACCATCCCATTGCCAATGTCAACCGGATTATCACACAATGCTGCAGAGTAACATTTATGCGAAAAATGCTATGATACAACCTACTTGCATTTGTTTGCATGAAGTGGTGAGTGTGGATACAAGCTTACTATTTTGTTAACGACAGATATATCCATACTGATTATGTGTTAAAGCTATTACAGTGTTAGCCAGATCACATGCTACCGATTACAAAAATGATAGGTTACTTTTATTATATCTAATATTCCATGCACTCACGGTTGCAAGATGGTGGTGCAGGTTGAAATTCTGCCCTGTCCGTATCCACTAGAGTACATGTCGTGGTTGCATTTCCGATTAGTTCAAAGCCCAAATTGCAAGTGTAAGTAGCTACACCACCGATGACGGTGCCATTGAAAGTGACCATGCCATTGTCAATGTCAACTGGTTCACCACATGATTCTGGCACTGCAGAACAAGATTCATTGAATTGTAACAAGCTTAGAATTTGTAAACCATAGATTCTTCCCTACTGATATATGTATGAAACCTATTGCACTGATAGCAAGAGCACATGCTACAACAAAAAGGCAAGCAGCTGTTTACACTAAATATACTCACTATTTCACTGATAGTCAAAGCACATGCTACACTAAACAACCAAAAAAGGTAGGTACGTAGGTGTTTAACCTTAATATACTTATTAATCTATGTACTCACGCCTGCAAGATGGTGGCGCAGGTTGAAATTCTGCCCTGTCTATAGCCACACGTGCACACGTTGTAATTCCACTTCCGATCAGTTCAAGGCCCACATTACAGGTGTAAGTAGCCACATCACCAATGGAATTGCCGTTGAATGTCACCATCCCATTGCCAATGTCAACCGGATCATCACACAATGCTGCAGAGTAAGATTTATGCGAACAATGCTATGATACAACTTGCTTGCAATTGTTTGCATGAAGTAGTGAGTGTGGATATGAGCTTAGAATTAGTAAAACACAGATTCATTTATATTGATGTATGTATAAAACCTATTGCACTGATACGCAGAACACATACTATCACACACAAACAAAAATAGTACGTAAGTGTTTAGACTTTCTGTATGCACTCACGGCTGCAAGATGGTGGTGCAGGCTGAAATTCTGCCCTGTCTGTATCCACTAGAGTACATGTCGTGGTTGCATTTCCGATTAGTTCAAAGCCCAAATTGCAAGAGTAGGTAGCCACATCACCGATGATGGTGCCATTGAAAGTTACTGTGCCATTGTCAATGTCAACTGGATCATCACATGATTCTGGCACTGCAGAACAAGATTCATTAAATGGTGACTAGACAGAAGCTATCACAAAAAATCCCCAGGAGATAATTAATCTATAAATGATGTAAATGGACTAGTAGATGTACTAGTGTATCCATATTACAAAGCACAACATGTTACTAAAATTGACATATTAATCTATTATAGCTTGTAGTTATTCTTTAGAATTTTGGATACTAACGTCTGCAAGTTGGTGGTGCCGGTTGAAACTCAGCACTGCTCGCATTCAATAGTGTACACATGATGGTTGCATTTCGGATCAGTTGAAAGCCCAATTCACAGGTGTAAGTAGCGACATCACCAATGGAATTTCCAGTGAATGTTGCCATGCCATTGTCAATGTCAACCGGATCATCACACAATGCTGCAGAGCAGGATTCAATACCATAATGCAGCCTACTTGCATTTGTTTGCATGAAGTGGTGAGAGTGTGGATATGGACTTAGAATTTGTTATCACAGATTCTTTCCTACTAATATATTTTTAAAATGTATTGCACTGATAGCCTGAGCACATGATACAACAAAACAGGTAGGTAGGTGTTTACATTAAATTTTAATGTACTTATTAATCGATGTACTCACGTCTGCAAGAAGGTGGGGCAGGTTGAAACTCAGCACAGTCCATATCCACTAGAGCACATGTTGGAGTTCCATTTCCGATTAGTTCAAAGCCCACATTACAGGTGTAAGTAGCCACATCACCGATGGAATTGCCGTTGAATGTCACCATCCCGTTGTCAATTTCAACCGGATCATCACACAATGCTGCAGGGTAAGATTCATGCGAACAATGCAATGATACAACCTACTTGCTTTGTTGGCATGAAGGGGGGAAGTGTGAATATGAGCTTAAACTACAGATTAATTCATAATGATGTAAAACCTATTGCACTGATAGCCAGAATACATGCTATTACATACAAACAAAAATGCTAGCTAAGCATTTTCTCTTAATATAATTTCTCCTATTGCATGCACTCACGGCTGCAAGATGGCGGCGCAGGTTGAAATTCTGCCCTGTCTGTATCCACTAGCGTACACGTCGTGGTTGCATTGCCGATTAGTTCAAAGCCCAAATCGCAAGTGTAAGTAGCCACATCACCGACGACGGTGCCACTGAAAGTTATTGTGCCATTGTCAATGTCAACCGGATCATCACAGAATCCTGGCACTGCAGAACAAGATTCAATGGAAGGTGATTAGACAGAACTATCACAAATAACGCAGTAGAGATGATTATTCTATGAATGATGTAAATGGACTAGTAAATGGACTAGTGATTCTATAATACAAAGAACAACGTCATCATGTTACTAAGGTTAATGTATGGAATCTAAAATGGCCTGTAGTTATTCTGGGATATTTTGTATGCTCACGTCTGCAAGATGGTGGCGCTGGTTGAAATTCTGCTCTGCTCAAACTTAATAGTGTACATATCGTGGTAGCGTTTCCAATGAGATCAAAGCCCGAATCACAGGCGTAAGTTGCCAAATCACCAACAGAATTTCCAGTGAATGTCGCCATGCCGTTGTTAATGTCAACCGGATTATCACACAAAGCTGCAGAGTAAGATTCAATGCCATGATGCAGCTTACTTCCATTTGTTTACAAGAAGTGGTAAGTGTGGATATGAACTTAGAAATTGTAAACCATAGATTCTTCCCTACTGATTATGTATAAAATCATTGCACTGATAGCCAGAACACATGCTGCAACAAAAAAAGGTATGTAGGTGTTTACATGTACTGTATACATTAATCCATGTACTTACGTCTGCAAGATGGTGGTGCAGGTAGAAATTCTGCACTGTCCACATCCACCAGTGCACATGCTGCAGTTCCATTTCCAATCAGTTCAAAGCCCATATTACAGGTGTAAGTAGCCACATCACCGATGGAATTTCCAGTGAATGTCGCCATGCCGTTGTCAATGTCAACCGGATTATCACACAATGCTGCAGAGTAAAATTCAATGACATGATGCAACCTACTTGCATTGAAGTGGTGAGTGTGGATATAAGCTCGGGGATTGTAAACTACAAATTTTCCCCTACTGATACATGTATAAATCAAACTTATTGCACTAACAGACAAAACACATGAGACAAAACACAACAGGCAGGTACCGTAGAGTACGTATCAAGCGTCCACCATGTATTAAGCTCCCACCCCCCTCTTCAGCGTCAACTTCCTGCAATGGGTTCGTTTATTCACGTAGTATCCGCCCACTCGAACGTGTTGCAAGCACACGATGCAAAGTGAGGAAACAATGTAAGTAAGTCATATAGCCTTTTTTAACCAACTATGGAAACATTTGTATTAGAATAGTTATAAAAGCATGCAGATAACTGCAAAATATGGCTGAAAAATGAAGTAGCTAGCCGACTTACCGTCGGTATTCCAATTAAAGCACACTAAAGATCGAATTTTACTGCTTGATTTCGCTCACTGCGCTTTAGTTATAAGTTTAGCTCACCTGGATGGTTTGACATTATTGTAGAAAATATATTATGGTGAAGATTCCACACTTCGAGGGTGGTGGGCGGATACTGCATGCTGTTTGCGCACGAATACATAGTAAGCGCCCACCCCCCTCTTCCGCCGCATTCTAAGGTTCCCCGCCCATGGGCACTTGATACGTACTCTATGGTAGATGTTTACACTTAGGATATTTAATAATCAATGCACTCACGTCTGCAAAATGGTAGGGCAGGTTGAAATTCTGCACTGTCCATATCCACTAGTGTACATGTTGTAGTTCCATTTCCGATCAGTTCAAAGCCCACATTACAGGTGTAAGTAGCCACATCACCGACGGAATTGCCGCTGAATGTCACCATCCCATTGCCAATGTCTACCGGGTCATCACACAATGCTGCAGAGCAAGATTCATTTGGGCAATGCCATGATACAATCTACCCGCATTCGTTTGCATGAAAAGGTGAGTGTGGATATGAGCTTAGAAATTGTTAACCACTGATTTGTCCATACTGATTAATATGTGTATAGGCTATTACCAGAAAACATGCTAACACACACAAACAAAATGATTGTTAAGCATTTATTGTAAACATTCTACTATTCTATGTACTCACGCCTGCAAGATGGCGGTGTAGGTTGAAATTCTGCACTGTCTACATCCACTAGAGCACATGTCGTGGTTGCGTTTCCAATCAGCTCAAAGCCCACATTACAGGTATAAGTAGCCACATCACCAATGGAATTTCCAGTGAATGTTGCCATGCCGTTGTCAATGTCAACCGGATTATCACACAATGCTGCAGAATAAGATTCAATGCCATGATGCAGCCTACTTGTATTTGTTTGCATAAAGTGATGAGTATGGATATAAGCTTGGAGTTTGTAAACTACAGATTCTTCCCCACAGATACATGTACGAAACTTATTGCACCAATAGCCAGAACACATGCTACAACAATCATCCTAAAAAAAGTAGGTAGGTGTTTAAACTAATAATTATACTAAATAATTGTATGCATAAAATTTATTGATGATAGCCAGAACACATGCTACAGCAAATTACCAAACAATGTTGTAAGTGTGTAAATTTAATTAATTTATGCACTCACGCCTGCAAGCTGGTGGTGCAGGTTGAAATTCTGCACTATCCATATCCACTTGTGTACATGTTGCAGTTCCATTTCCAATCAGTTCAAAGCCCACATTACAGGTGTAAGTAGCCACATCACCAATGGAATTTCCGGTGAATGTCGCCATGCCATTGCCAATGTCAACCGGATCATCACACAATGCTGCAGGGTAAGATTCATGGGATCAATGCCATGATACAATCTACAAGTTTTTGTTTGCATGAAGTGGTGAGCATAGATACGAGCTTAAAATTTAACCACAGATATGTTCATACTGAATTTAGGTCTACCACATGCAAACAAACTGACAGGTAAGCATTCACTCTTAATGCATTTACTATTCCATACACTCACGTCTGCATGATGGTGGTGCAGGTTGAAATTCTGCTCTGTCTGTATCCACTAGAGTACACGTCGTGGTTGCATTTCCGATTAGTTCAAAGCCCAAATCGCAAGTGTAAGTAGCCACACCACCGATGACGGTGCCATTGAAAGTGACCATGCCATTATCAATGTCAACCGGATCATCACATGATTCTGGCACTGCAGAACAAGATTCATTGAATTGTAACTAGACAAAAGCTTACATAATGAATGCGCAGAAGATGGTTAATCTGGAAATAATATAGATGTACTAGTAAATGAACTAGTAGCTTTATAACACAAAGCACAACATGCTACTAAGATTGACAAATGAAATCTAAAATGGCCTGTAGTTATTCTAGGAAATTTGCATGCTCACGTCTGCAAGATGGTGGTGCTGGTTGAAATTCTGCTCTGCTCAAACTAAATAGTGTACATATGGTGGTTGCGTTTCCGATCAGATCAAAGCCCAAATCACAGGTGTAAGTAGCCACATCACCAACAGAATTTCCAGTGAATGTCACGATGCCGTTGTTAATGTTAACTGGATTATCACACAATGCTGCAGGGTAAGATTAAATGCCATGATGCAGCTTAATTCCATTTGTTTGCATGAAGTGGTAAGTGTGGATATGAGCTTAAAATTTGCAATCCACAGATTTTTTACTACTGATTATGTATAAAATTATTGCACTGATAGCCAGAACACATGCTGCAACTAGAAGTCTCTAGCAGAGACATACCCCGCGGTGCATAATTCACAACTTGGACCTGGCAGGACTGCAGACTGGGCTGATGGAGTAGTTGGCAAAGTGTACATGTATATCACTGGCTGTGTATCCGCACGCAGAGTGTACAGCGCTCGTGTACGCGTATAAATCTGTATATCCTATGGGAAGTGGTGGGCGTGACTGATTACCAATATGAACACGTGACCAGAGTCCGTATATGCCCGGCCTCTATTGTATTCTAGTTGTGACCGTATTAAAATGGCAGAATGCACCGTTGTTAAAAAAGAAAGAGCTGTAGATACAGCGAATGGAACCGCTTTGGCGACTATCAGGTACACACCCGGACATTCTTTTTTTGATTTCAATGTTACTGTCGTGTTTAGCAATTGCTTAACCCTGTAAATCGCGAGATAGCCCGATTTTTGAGTGGACAGACACCGGACAGACGGACTGACGGACGGACGGACGGACGGACGGACGGACAGACAGAACCAATTGCTTAACCCCGCCGCCGCCTACGCGCCGCGGGGTAACAACAAACCAAAAAAGTATTGAGGTGTTTACATGTAATGTATACATTAATTCTTGGACTCACGCCTGCAAGATGGCGGTGCAGGTTGAAATTCTGCACTGTCCATATCCACCAGTGTACATGTTGCAGTTCCATTTCCAATCAGTTCAAAGCCCACATTACAGGTGTAAGTAGCCACATCACCAATGGAATTTCCAGTGAATGTCGCCATGCCGTTGTCAATGTCAACCTGATTATCACACAATGCTGCAGAGTAAAATTCAATGACATGATGCAGCCTACTTGCATTGGTTTGCATGAAGTGGTGAGTGTGTATGTAAGCTTAGAGTTTGTAAACTACTGATTCTTCCCTATGGATACATGTATAAAACTAATTGCACTGATAGCCAAAAGACGAAACAAAAAAACAACCATGAAAAGGTAAGTAGGTGTTTACGCTTAGAATATTTAATAATCAATGTACTCACGCCTGCAAGATGGTGGGGCAGGTTGAAATTCTGCACTGTCTCTATCCACTAGTGCACATGTTGTAGTTCCATTTCCGATCAGTTCAAAGCCCACATTACAGGTGTAAGTAGCCACATCACCGACTGAATTGCCATTGAATGTCACCATCCCATTGCCAATATCTACCGGATCATCACACAGTGCTGCAGAGCAAGATTCATGAGACCAATGCCATGATACAATCTACCCGCATTTGTTTGCATGAAGTGGTGAGTGTATATATGAGCTTTGAAATGGTTAGCCACAGATTTGTCCATACTGATTAATATGTGTAAAAGCTATTGCAGCAGTGATAGCCAGAACACATGCTACCACATACAAACAAAATAGTTGGTAAGCATTTATTGTAAACATATCTACTATTCTATGAACTCACGGCTGCAAGATGGTGGTGCAGGTTGAAATTCTGCACTGTCCATATCCACCAGTGTACATGTTGCAGTTCCATTTCCAATCAGCTCAAAGCCGAATTCACAGGAGTAAGTAGCCACATCACCAACGGAATTTCCAGTGAATGTTGCCATGCCGTTGTCAATGTCAACTGGATTATCACACAAAGCTGCAGAGCAAGATTAAATGCTATGATGCAGCCTACTTTCATTTGTTTGTATGAAGTTGGTAGTGTGGATACCAGCTTAGAATTTGTAAACCACAGATTCTTCTCTGTACTGATTAGGTATGATGATAGTCAGAACACATGCTACAACAAAATATTAAACAATGTATGCAGGGGTTATAAAATATTTATGTACTCACGCCTGCAAGATGGTGGGGCAGGTTGAAATTCTGCGCTGTCTATATCCACTAGTGCACATGTTGCAGTTCCATTTCCAATCAGTTCAAAGCCCACATTACAGGTGTAAGTAACCCCATCACCGATGGAATTCCCTGTGAATATCGCCATCCCGTTGTCAATGTTAACCGGATCATCACACAATGCTGCAGGGTAAAATTTATGAAAATAATGCCATGATACAACCTACTTTGCAAACTATAAGCATTTGTTTGCATGAAGAAGTGAGTGTGGATATAAGCTAAAAATTTTGTTAACGACAGATATGTCCATACTGATTATGTGTTAAAGCTATTACAGTGTTAGCCAGAACACATGCTACCAATTACAAACAAAATGATATGTTATATCTATTATTCCATGCACTCACGGCTGCAAGATGGTGGTGCAGGTTGAAATTCTGCCCTGTCTGTATCCACTAGAGTACATGTCGTGGTTGCATTTCCAATTAGTTCAAAGCCCAAATTGCAAGTGTAAGTAGCTACACCACCGATGATGGTGCCATTGAAAGTGACCATGCCATTGTCAATGTCAACCGGTTCACCACATGATTCTGGCACTGCAGAACAAGATTTATTGAATTGTAACAAGACAGAAACTTTCACAATTATTGCACAGAAGATGATTAATCTGAAAATATAGGTGTACTAGTAAATGAACTAGTAACTTCATTACACAAAGCACAACATGCCACTAAGATCGACGAATGAAATCTAAAATAGCCTGTAGTTATTCTAGGATATTTTGTATGCTCACGTCTGCAAGATGGTGGTGCTGGTTGAAATTCTGCTCTGCTCAAACTAAAGAGTGTACATATGGCGGTAGCGTTTCCAATGAGATCAAAGCCCAAATCACAGGTGTAAGTTGCCACATCACCAACGGAATTTCCAGTGAATGTCGCCATGCCGTTGTTAATGTTAACCGGATTATCACACAATGCTGCAGGGTAAGATTCAATACCATGATGCAGCTTAATTCCATTTGTTTGCATGAAGTGGTGAGTGTGGATATGAGCTTAAAATTTGCAAACCACAGATTCTTTACAACTGATTATGTATAAAATTATTGCACTGATTGCCAGAACACATGCTGCAACAACAAACCAAAAAAAGGTATGGAGGTGTTTACATGTAATGTATACATTAATTCTTGTACTCACGCCTGCAAGATGGTGGTGCAGGTTGAAATTCTGCACTGTCTATATCCACCAGTGAACATGTTGACGTTCCATTTCCAATCAGTTCAAAGCCCACATTACAGGTGTAAGTAACCCCATCACCAATGGAATTCCCGGTGAATGTCGCCATGCCGTTGTCAATGTCAACCGGATTATCACACAATGCTGTAGAGTAAGATTCAATACCATGATGCAGCCTACTTGAATTGGTTTGCATGAAGTGGTGAGTGTGTATGTAAGCTTAGAGTTTGTAAACTACTGATTCTTCCCTATTGATACATGTATGAAACTTATTGCACTGATAGCCAGAACACGAGACAAAAACAACAACCATAAAAAGGTAGGTACTTAGGATATTTAATAATCAATGTACTCACGCCTGCAAAATGGTGGGGCAAGTTGAAATTCTGCACTCTCCATATCCACTAGTGTACATGTAGTAGTTCCATTTCCGATCAGTTCAAAGCCCACATTACAGGTGTAAGTAGCCACATCACCAATGGAATTGCCGCTGAATGTGACCATCCCATTGCCAATGTCTAACGGATCATCACACAGTGCTGCAGAGCAAGATTCATGAGACCAATGCCATGATACAATCTACCCGCATTTGTTTGCATGAATTTAGTGGTGAGTGTAGAATTTGTAAATCACAGATTCTTCTCTTGTGTTTATGTATTGAAAGTTATTGCATTGATAGCCAGATAACATACAACATTAAAATGTATGTAGGGTGTTTACATTTAATGTATATATTATTCCATGTCCAAGTGGTGAGTGTGGATATAAGCTGGGAGTTTGTAAACTACAGATTCTTCCCTACTGATACATGTATGATACTTATTGCACTGACAGCCAGAACACATGACACCAAAAACAACCATGAAAAGGTAGGTAGGTGTTTACACTTTGAATATTAACTCAGTGAACTCCGTAATTATGTCACACACGTGATGCTCCACATCATAATTTCTGCAACAATGGCGTACTAAAAGTTTTAGTACAGTGTTCGGTTATTTTTATGTTTACCAATCCAGATATCCAGCAAATTCTATGTTGTTTTTGTTGGAAGACTACCAGCTACAGCCATTAAAGGCAAAAAGGGCAGCGGATTGGATCCAAGAAGGGCTTCAGGATCGATAACCTGATACATGTTCAGTTCGATACAAAAGTGTTGTCTGCATGCTCAGGAGCCAAAGAACGATGGCCCTACTGAAATTGCTGACTCTCCTTTGAACCAGTTGCCATTGTATCTGAAGTTGTCTACAGAGCCCAACTAACTGTGTAGCAATGTAGGTAACCATAGCTAGTCGATTGTATATTTTGCCGTGTGTATCCGTTCTATTACCAAATAGATCAACTTTTGGCACACTTACATCATTATTAGTAATCACTCTACTCAATTTTATGGCTAGTAAAGGAAGAAGTTGCCCCGTATAGTGAGCTTACCGTTTTTAAATAGGGCATGTAAAGATTAACAATCAAAGTACTCACGCCTGCAAAATGGTAGGGCGGGTTGAAATTCTGCACTGTCCATATCCACTAGTGCACATGTTGCAGTTCCATTTCCGATCAGTTCAAAGCCCACATTACAGGTGTAAGTAGCCACATCACCGACGGAACTGCCATTGAATGTCACCATCCCATTGCCAATGTCTACTGGATCGTCACACAATGCTGCAGAGCAAGATTCATTAGGACAATGCCATGATACAATCTACCCGCATTCGTTTGCATGAAAAGGTGAGTGTGGATATGAGCTTAGAAATTGTTTGTCCATACTGATTAATATGTGTATATATAGGTTATTACCAGAAAACATGCTACCACATACTAACAAAATGATTGGTAAGCATTGATTGTAAATGTATCTACTATTCTACTCACGGCTGCAAGATGGCGGTGCAGGTTGAAATTCTGCACTGTCTATATCCACTAGAACACATATCATGGTTGTGTTTCCGATCAGTTCAAAGCCCAAATCACAGGTGTAAGTAGCCACACCACCAACGGAATTTCCAGTGAATGTCACCATGCCGTTGTCAATGTCAACTGGATTATCACACAATGCTGCAGGATAAGATTAAATGCCATGATGCAGCCTACTTCCATTTGTTTGCATGAAGTGGTGAGTATGGATATGAACTTAGAAATTGTAAACCACAGATTCTTCACTACTGATTATGTGTAAACTTATGTATAAAATTATTGCACTGATAGCCAGAACACTTGCTTCAACAAAAAACCAAAAAAGGTATGGAGGTGTTTACATTAATCAATGTACTCACGCCTGCAAGATGGTGGTGCAGGTTGAAATTCTGCCCTGTCCATATCCACTTGAGTACATGTTGCAGTTCCATTTCCGATCAGTTCAAAGCCCACATTACAGGTGTAAGTAGCCACATCACCGATGGAATTGCCATTGAATGTCACCATCCCATTGCCAATGTCTACCGGATTATCACACAAAGCTGCAGGGCAAGATTCAATGCCATGATGCAGCCTACTTGTATTTGTTTGTATAAAGTGATGAGTATGGATATAAGCTTGGAGTTTGTAAACTACAGATTCTTCCCTACTGATACATGTACGAAACTTATTGCACCAACAGCCAGAACACATGCTACAATAATCATCCTAAAAAAAGTAGGTAGGTGTTTAAACTTAATATATTGAATAATTGGATGCATAGAAGTTATTGATGATAGCCAGAACATATGCTACAGCAAATTACCAAACAATGCTTATAAGTGTGTAAATTTAATTAATTTATGTACTCACGCCTGCAAGCTGGTGGTGCAGGTTGAAATTCTGCACTGTCCATATCCACCAGTGCACATGTTGCAGTTGTATTTCCGATTAGTTCAAAGCCCACATTACAGGTGTAAGTAGCCACATCACCGACGGAATTTCCGGTGAATGTCGCCATCCTATTATCAATGTCTACCGGATCATTACACAATGCTGCAGGGTAAGATTCATGGGATCAATGGGATCAATGCCATGATACAGCCTATAAGTTTTTGTTTGCATGAAGTGGTGAGTATGGATATGAACTTAGAAATTGTAAACCACAGATTCTTCACTACTGATTATGTGTAAACTTATGTATAAAATTATTGCACTGATAGCCAGAACACTTGCTTCGACAAAAAACTCACGCCTGCAAGATGGTGGGGCAGGTTGAAATTCTGCACTGTCCATATCCACTAGTGTACATGTTGCAGTTTCAATTCCGATCAGTTCAAAGCCCACATTACAGGTGTAAGTAACCACATCACCGATGGAATTTCTGGTGAATGTCGCCATCCCATTGTCAATGTCAACAGGATTATCACACAATGCTGCAGGGTAAGATTCATATGCTATGATACTATCTACAAGCATTTGTTTGTATGAAGTAGTGAACGCGGAAATGAGCTTTGAATTTGTAAACCACAGATTCTTCCTTATACTGATACATGATTTTATGATACTTAATGCAATAACATCCAGAACACATGCTACAACAAACAACCTGAAAAAGGTAGGTAGGTGTTCACACTCAATATATTGCATAATTAAATGTACTCACGCCTGCAAAATGGTGGTACAGGTTGAAATTCTGCAATGTCCATATCCACTATTGCACATGTTGCAGTTCCATTTCCAATCAGTTCAAAGCCAACATTACAGGTGTATTGAACCACATCACCAATGGAATTTCCGTTGAATGTCACCATCCCGTTGTCAATGTTAACCGGATCATCACACAAAGCTGCAGAGAAAGATTCATGAGAAAAATTAATCTACAAACATTTTTTTGCATGAAGTGGTGAGTATAGATATGAGCTTAGAATTTAACCACAGATATGTCCATACTGAATCTATGTGTAAAAGCTACTGCAGTGATAGCCAGAACGCATGCTACCACATACAAACAAACTGACTAGTAAGCATTTACTCTTAATGCATTTACTATTCCATACACTCACGTATGCAGGATGGTGGTGCAGGTTGAAATTCTGCTCTGTCTGTATCCACTAGAGTACATGTCGTGGTTGCATTTCCGATTAGTTCAAAGCCCAAATCGCAAGTGTAAGTAGCCACACCACCGATGACAGTGCCATTGAAAGTGACCATGCCATTGTCAATGTCAACCGGTTCACCACATGATTCTGGCACTGCAGAACAAGATTCATTGAATTGTAACTAGACAGAAGCTTTCACAATTATTGCGCAGGAGATGATTAATCTATAAATGATGTATATGGGCTAGTAAATGGACTAGTGACTCCATGATACCAAGCACAACATTCTACTAAGATTGACGAATGAAATCTAAAATGGCCTGTAGTTATTCTAGGATATTTTGTATGCTCACGTCTGCAAAATGGTGGTGCTGGTTGAAATTCTGCTCTGCTCAAATTCAATAGTGTACATATCGTGGTTGCGTTTCCGATCAGCTCAAAGCCCAAATCACAAGTGTAAGTAGCCACATCACCAACGGAATTTCCAGTGAATGTCGCCATGCCGTTGTCAATGTCAACTGGATTATCACACAATGCTGCAGAGTAAGATTCAATACCATGATGCAGCCTACTTGCATTTGTTTGCATGAAGTGGTGAGTGCGGATATCAGCTTAGAATTTGTAAACCATAGATTCTTCCTTACTGATATATGTATGAAACCTATTGCACTGATAGCAAGAGCACATGCTACAACAAGCAATTGAAGTAGCTGTTTACGCTAAATATACCAAGTACTCACGCCTGCAAGCTGGTGGTGCAGGTTGAAATTCTGCACTGTCCATATCCACCAGTGCACATGTTGCAGTTCCATTGCCGATCAGCTCAAAGCCCAAATCACAAGTGTAAGTAGCCACATCACCAATGGAATTACCAGTGAATGTCACCATGCCGTTGTCAATGTTAGCTGGATCATCACACTGAGCTGTAGAGGAAGATTCATATGAATAATGCTGCCTACCTGTGATTGTATGCAGGAGCTGTTTGGTCTGGAAATATATAGTAGTATAGCAGAAATTCATCCCATTCACACACTCACATAATATACATACTATTTATAGCATGTTGTGTGGGAGTAGAAGGGACTGACAGTGTAATGTTTTTCATACTGAGTAGCCTCCTGTGCAATATATATTTAATATACATTACCATGGCAACCATTTTTTCCCTTGCAGGGATCATTGCTATACCGATGTATATTAAATGTCAGTTTGGTTGTCCTCAGCTTCGCCTCAAACTTCGACACTTTGCATGTGGCACTTTTATTACGGAATTTAAATTACATGTTCGATTGACAGTATAATAGGATGCTAGAAACTAATATTATGTATGCTTTATTGTACCTGGTAAAGCTTATAGTACTTCAATCACATGTGCTGTAGTTTCAGAAAGCTTTATAAAGCCTTCTAGAGCGGTAAAAGGCTTGCTACAGTAGGGGGTTGATACTTTAAGGTTACAGGATACTGGCCCACTTTGATTTAAAAAGTAGTGAATGAACAATGAATGTCTTTGCAACTATAGACCCCATAGCCAAGATCTTTTCAGCATTCATTCACGGCTACTACTACTACGTAGCAGTGTACTCAATACAGAAAACTTGTCTGTGAGCCCCTCCCTTGTTTAGGTAGCGCTAATGGAAGTTTCAGCTGCTCACTATAATTTTTCTTGCCATAAATCGCTGAAGCCACTGCTGTTGCTAGGCCACTACAGCTCTCTAAGAATTCCTCCCTATATTCACGAGGGACAGACGAAGGCTGTTTACCTGATTTGATTCACTAAAAGCTTCAGCATTATTTTTAGAAGACATGAAGATCACAAGCTCTATGTCTCTATCTCAAGAACATGCAATGTGTGAACATCGGGCTTGCATTGCTGTACTGCTAAGTACTACACTTTTTACCAGCCGGAGCGCACACAGCGCACGAAAGGCTGGTCCTAAGATTGTTTTCGTTTTCCGCGTTTGTCTGTTTGTGCGTTCGCACTTATCACGTGCGCAATATGTTACGACATACGTTACTATGCAACTGCAGTCTATAGCAGCTTTGGAGGTTTGCAGGCCAAGCTACAGCAAACGAAGGTAGTTGTGAGTTGCATAGATGGCGAAAACTTGGTAGGCAGCCATAAAGATCCCGTTTTTGTGGCATAAAGCTACTAACTAGAAGCGCACGACAAAACAGCTGAGTCAGCACTTTCGCTGTACTGCATTGTCTCCACAGGATGCCTATGATTTGTAGGTCTGGGAACGTGACTATACTGTAGTAGTTTTACAGCTGCAGTTAGCTTAGCCTAAACTGAGTTGTGTGCAACTTATTGTAATGTACGGGAAAGGTGCCTGGCTGTTTTTTTAGACATGAAATGTCAGACTTGTTAACATTATCCTGAGTCCTAATGTTGGAGAGAATTATGGGGTTTGTACACTCAAAATTACAAATTACACTGTCCGATTATAAAAAGGGTGACACGGCTCTACATTCAGCAGCACCCCCCAATGCTCAAAGCAGCTATGATTGTGAAAGGTTGGCGTGCAGCAGCAAGGTAGTGGGGCTTTCAAATAATGAAGGAAGTTCAACGAAAGTTGGTTATTGGTTGAAACGTAAAAAGTAAGCCTACAATACATTGTAACGGAATCCTACCATGCATAGAGGTATTCTCATTTCAGGCATAAGTTCATATTGAATTGAGAAAGTATATTTGGGACATAGCAAAGTGTGGAGGTGTCCTTATACTTCAGTTGTGTCCCTTAAGGTGGTGTCCCACCCAAAGATTTTTGGGATGTTCATTTAAAACCATAGGGGTATGAAGCTAAAAATACAATACATTTGTTCAATCATAGCGTCCTCATGTCTGAGTTTTAGCTTCTGGAAGGCTATAGCTTCAAAACCAAGTAATGGAGGAACACTAACTCAAAGTGCAAAGACTCTGTACTATCAATTGAAGGCCCATCCATGTTTGGTAATTTATGCACTCGGCGTTAGCGCATTCGAATATACCTGGTGTTTAATAATCAGTTACTTACTCTACTTTCATCAATGATGGAGCTGGCATACACTAGCTTACGTTTGACAAAGCTTGTAACAAAAGCACAGATGCTTCACAATCACCAACGTTATTTAATTCAAGTATTTTATCAGCGAGTTTGGTAGTTGAAACCTCAGAGATTCAATCCTTACACTAAGTGTATGCACATAAATGCACCAACTACTATAAATAGTACATGCCGCAAAATAGCATGTGTTCATTCAAGTGAGTTTATAGTTTTTAGTGTAACTCACGCCTGCAAGATGGTGGTGCTGGTTGGAACTCAGCACTGTCCATGTCCACTAGAGTACATGTTGTCACAGCACTTCCTATCAGCTCAAACCCCGAATTACAGGTGTAAGCAGCCACGTCACCAACAGAGTTGCCATTGAATGTTACCACGCCATTGTCAATGTCAACCGGATCCTGACACAGTGCTGCAGAGAAATATTCACGCGCCTACACACTTGCATTTATGTGCAGTAGCTGATTGGTCTAGGAATGTGTTTAGCACTACTGAACATCACATCTCTCACCAAATACATTGGTGACTGTTACAAAGCCCACACTACTTTGTTTGACACATGCAACGGAAAATAGTATGTAGCCATTATAGGGAGTATTCATTATTCATTGAACTTACGTCTGCAAGTTGGTGGTACTGGTTGAAATTGGGCACTGTTCATATCCACTAGGGTACATGTTGAGGTTGCATTTCCTATCAGCTCAAACCCCGAATTACAGGTGTAAACAGCCATGTCACCAACAGAGTTGCCATTGAATGTCACCATGCCATTTTCGATGTCAGGCGGCTCCTGACACAGTGCTGCAGGGTAAAATTCACGTGAATCACGCTTAGAATGAACCTACGTACCTGCATTTATGTGCAGGAGCTGATTGGTCTAAGAACGTGCTTAACACTACTGAACATCACATCTTTTACCAAATACATTGGTGACTGTTTAAACATAGCACATACTACTATGTTTGACACATGAAACAATAAATAATACGTAGGCACTTATTAAGGGAGTATTTATTATTCACTGAACTCACGTCTGCAAGTTGGTGGTACTGGTTGAAATTGGGCACTGTCCATATCCACTAGTATACATGTCGCGGTTGAATCTCCGATTAGTTCAAAACCTGAATCACACGTATAAGTAGCTACGTCACCAACGGAGATTCCATTGAATGACACCGTGCCATTGTCAATGTTAACTGGGTTTTCACATAGTGCTGTAGAGTAAGATTCATGTGAATAATGACAAGATGGTACATACCATGCAATAGTGTGCAGGAGCTGTTGAGTCTGGGAGCGAGATTAGTAGTTGAATCTTCAGAGACTCAACCCTTACACATAATTGTATGTACATAAATGCACTAATGACTCTTTAGTACAAAACCTATTCTACTTCAATTAGAACATGCCGCAAAAGTAGCCTGTGTCAATTCTAGTGAGTCTATAGTTTTTCACTAAACTCACGTCTGCAAGTTGGTGGTACTGGTTGAAATAGGGCACTGTCCATATTCATTAGTGTACATGTTGTCGTTGCATTTCCTATCAGCTCAAACCCCGAATTACAGGTGTAAGCTGCCATATCACCAACAGAGTTGCCATTGAATGTTACCATGCCATTGTCAATGTCAACCGGATCCTGACACAGTGCTGCAGCGAAATATTCATGTGAAACAAACTTAGAATGAACCTATGTACCTGTAGAAACCATAGATAGTAGTCTACTATCTATGCAGAAACTGTTTGGTATGGGAACAAGCTTAGTACTTCTAAAAATAAAATGTCACATCTCATACAAAACACAAATGCATTAATGATTGTTTAATACAAAGCTCATTTTACTATGTTTGACACATGCAACTTGAAATAGTATGTAATCATGTTAGGGAGTATTTATTATTCACTGAACTCACGTCTGCAAGTTGGCGGTACTGGTTGAAATTTGGCACTGTTTATATCCACTAGGGTACATGTTGAGGTTGCATTTCCTATCAGCTCAAACCCCGAATTACAGGTGTAAGCAGCCATGTCACCAACAGAGTTGCCATTGAATGTCACCATGCCATTTTCAATGTCAACCGGATCCTGACACAGTGCTGCAGGGTACAATTCATGTGAATCACGCTTAGAATGAATCTACGTACCTGCGTTTATGTGAAGGAGCTTATTGGGCTGGGAGTGATCTTAGCACTTCTAAACGTAAAATCCCTTACCAAACACGAAAGCATTGGTGAGTGTTTAATACATAGCACATACCACTGTTTGACACATGCAATAGTAAATAGTATGTAGTCACTTAAGGGAGTATTTATTATTCACTGAACTCACGTCTGCAAGTTGGTGGTACTGGTTGAAATTGAGCACTGTCAATATCCACTAGTGTACATGTCGTGGTTGAATCTCCAAATAGTTCAAAGCCTGAATCACAGGTATAAGTAGCTATGTCACCAACGGAGATGCCATTGAATGTCACCGTGCCATTGTCGATGTTAACTGGATTTTCACATAGTGCTGCGGAGCAAGATTCATGCGAATAATGACAAGATGGAACCTACTGGCTATAGTGTGCATGAGCTGTTTAGTCTGGGAGCGAGTCTAGTAGTCGAAGCCTCAGAGATTCAACCCTTGCACATAAATGCATGTACATAAATGCACTAATGACTCTTTTGTACAAAACCTATTCTACTACAATTAGAACATGCCACGAAAGTAGAATTTAAGTGAGTTTATAGTTATTTAGTGAACTCACGCCTGCAAGATGGTGGTGCTGGCTGAAACTCGGCACTGTCCATATCAACTAGAGTACATGTTGCAGTTGCATTTTCTATCAGCTCAAACCCCGAATTACAGGTGTAAGCAGCCATGTCACCAACAGAGTTGCCATTGAATGTCACCATGCCATTGTCAATGTCAACCGGATCCTGACACAGTGCTGCAGAGCAGTATTCATGCGAATCACGCTTAGAATGAACCTATACACCTGCCTCTATGTGTAGGAGCTGATTTTCTAAATGTCACATCTACTAAATACAAATGTATTGTTGACTGATTAGTACAAAGCCCATACTACTATGTTTGATACATGCAACAGGAAAAAAAATGTAGTCATTTTAGGGAGTATTTATTATTTACAGAACTTACGTCTGCAAGTTGGTGGTACTGGTTGAAATTGGGCACTGTTCATATCCACTAGTGTACATGTTGCAGTTGCGTTTCCTATCAGCTCAAACCCCGAATTACAGGTGTAAGTAGCCATGTCACCAACAGAGTTGCCATTGAATGTCACCATGCCATTGTCAATGTCAACAGGATCTTGACACAGTACTGCAGAGAAATACTCTTGTGAATCAAGCTTGGAATGAACCTACACACTTGCATTTATGTGTAGGAGCTGATTGGTCTGGGAACATGCTTACATCTTCTAAATGTCATATCTACCAAAATTCGAATGCATTGGTGACTGTTTAGTACAAAACCCATACTACTATGTTTGACACATGCAACAGGAAATAGTATTGAGTCATTTTAGGGAGTATTTATTATTCACTGAACTCACATCTGCAAATTGGTGGTACTGGTTGAAATTGGGCACTGTTCATATCCACTAGGGTACATGTTGAGGTTGCATTTCCCATCAGCTCAAACCCCGAATTACAGGTGTAAGCAGCCATGTCACCAACAGAGTTGCCATTGAATGTCACCATGCCATTGTCAATGTCAGCCGGATCCTGACACAGTGCTGCAGGGTACAATTCATGTGAATCATGCTTAGAATGAATCTACGTACCTGCGTTTATGTGCGGGAGCTGATTGGTCTAGGAACATGCTTAGCACTACTGAATGTCACATCTCACTCCAAAATGCATTGGTGACTGTTTAATACAAAACCCTCACTACTTTGTTTGACACATGCAACAGGAAATAGCATGTAGTCATTTTAAGGAGTATTTATTATTCACTGAACTCACGCCTGCAAGTTGGTGGCACTGGTTGAAATTGGGCACTGTTCATATCCACTAGTGTACATGTTGCAGTTGCGTTTCCTATCAGCTCAAACCCCGAATTACAGGTGTAAGTAGCCATGTCCCCAACAGAGTTGCCATTGAATGTCACCATGCCGTTGTCAATGTCAACCGGATCCTGACACAGTGCTGCAGAGCAGTATTCATGCGAATCACACTTAGAATGAACCTACACACCTGCATTTATGTGTAGGAGCTGATCTTCTAAATGTCACATCTACTAAATACAAATGTATTATTGACAGATTAGTACGAAGCCCATACTACTATGTTTGACACATGCAACAGGAAAAAGAATGTAGTCATTTTAGGGAGTATTTATTATTTACAGAACTCACGTCTGCAAGTTGGTGGTACTGGTTGAAATTGGGCACTGTTCATATCCACTAGTGTACATGTTGCAGTTGCGTTTCCTATCAGCTCAAACCCCGAATTACAGGTGTAAGTAGCCATGTCACCAACAGAGTTGCCATTGAATGTCACCATGCCATTGTCAATGTCAACAGGATCTTGACACAGTACTGCAGAGAAATACTCTTGTGAATCAAGCTTGGAATGAACCTACACACTTGCATTATGTGTAGGAGCTGATTGGTCTGGGAACATGCTTACATCTTCTAAATGTCATATCTACCAAAATCCGAATGCATTGGTGACTGTTTAGTACAAAACCCATACTACTATGTTTGACACAAGCAACAGGAAATAGTATTGAGTCATTTTAGGGAGTATTTATTATTCACTGAACTCACATCTGCAAATTGGTGGTACTGGTTGAAATTGGGCACTGTTCATATCCACTAGGGTACATGTTGAGGTTGCATTTCCCATCAGCTCAAACCCCGAATTACAGGTGTAAGCTGCCATGTCACCAACAGAGTTGCCATTGAATGTCACCATGCCATTGTCAATGTCAGCCGGATCCTGACACAGTGCTGCAGAGAAATACTTTTGTGAATATAGTTTAGAATAAACCTACGTACTGCGTTTATGTGCAGGAGGTGATTGGTCTGGGAACATGCTGAGCACTTCTAAATTTCACCTCTATTACCGAATACGAATGCATCGGTGACTGTTTAATTAATACAAATCCCATACTACTATGTTTGACACATGCAACAGGAAAAAGAATGTAGTCATTTTAAGGAGTATTTATTATTCACTGAACTCACGCCTGCAAGTTGGTGGCACTGGTTGAAATTGGGCACTGTTCATATCCACAAGGGTACATGTTGAGGTTGCATTTCCTATCAGCTCAAACCCCGGATTACAGGTGTAAGCAGCCATGTCCCCAACAGAGTTGCCATTGAATGTCACCATGCCGTTGTCAATGTCAACCGGATCCTGACACAGTGCTGCAGAGCAGTATTCATGCGAATCACGCTTAGAATGAACCTACACACCTGCATTTATGTGTAGGAGCTGTTCTTCTAAATGTCACATCTACTAAATACAAATGTATTGTTGACAGATTAGTACAAAGCCCATACTACTATGTTTGACACATGCAACAGGAAAAAGAATGTAGTCATTTTAGGGAGTATTTATTATTTACAGAACTCACGTCTGCAAGTTGGTGGTACTGGTTGAAATTGGGCACTGTTCATATCCACTAGTGTACATGTTGCAGTTGCGTTTCCTATCAGCTCAAACCCCGAATTACAGGTGTAAGTAGCCATGTCACCAACAGAGTTGCTATTGAATGTCACCATGCCATTGTCAATGTCAACAGGATCTTGACACAGTACTGCAGAGAAATACTCCTGTGAATTAAGCTTGGAATGAACCTGAACACTTGCATTTATGTGTAGGAGCTGATTGGTTTGGGAACATGCTTAGATCTTCTAAATGTCACATCTACCAAAATCCGAATGCATTGGTGACTGTTTAGTACAAAACCCATACTACTATGTTTGACACATGCAACAGGAAATAGTATGTAGTCATTTTAGGGAGTATTTATTATTCGCTGAACTCACGTCTGCAAGTTGGTGGTACTGGTTGAAATTGGGCACTGTCCATATCCACTAGGGTACATGTTGAGGTTGCATTTCCTATTAGCTCAAACCCCGAATTACAGGTGTAAGTAGCCATGTCACCAACAGAGTTGCCATTGAATGTCACCATGCCATTGTCAATGTCAACCGGATCCTGACACAGTGCTGCAGAGCAATATTAAAGCTTAGAATGAACCTTCATACCTGCATTTATGTGTAGGGGCTGATTGGTCTGGGAACATGCTTAGCACTTCTGAATGCCACATCTTTCACCAAATGCATTGGTGATGTTTTGTACAAAGCACATACAATTATGTTTGTCACATGCGACAGAAAATAGTATACTTATAGTCATTTTAGGGAGCATTTATTATTCACTAAACTCACGTCTGCAAGATGGTGGTACTGGTTGAAATTGGGCACTGTCCATATCCACTAGTGTACATGTTGTGGTTGCATTTCCTATCAGCTCAAACCCCGAATTACAGGTGTAAGCTGTCATGTCACCAACAGAGTTGCCATTAAATGTCACCATGCCATTGTCAATGTCAACCGGATCTTGACACAGAGCTGCAGAGAAATACTTTTGTGAATATAGTTTAGAATAAACCTATAAACCTGCGTTTATGTGCAGAAGGTGATTGGTCTGGGAACATGCTGAGCACTTCTAAATGTCACCTCTATTACCGAATACGAATGCATCGGTGACTGTTTAATTAATACAAATCCCATACTACTATGTTTGACACAAGCAACAGGAAAAAGAATGCAGTCATTTTAAGGAGTATTTATTATTCACTGAACTCACGCCTGCAAGTTGGTGGCACTGGTTGAAATTGGACACTGTTCATATCCACAAGGGTACATGTTGAGGTTGCATTTCCTATCAGCTCAAACCCCGAATTACAGGTGTAAGCAGCCATGTCACCAACAGAGTTGCCATTGAATGTCACCATGCCATTGTCAATGTCAACGGGATCTTGACACAATACTGCAGAGAAATACTCTTGTGAATTAAGCTTGGAATGAACCTACACACTTGCATTTATGTGTAGGAGCTGATTGGTTTGGGAACATGCTTAGATCTTCTAAATGTCACATCTACCAAAAACTGAATGCATTGGTGACTGTTACAAAACCCATACTACTATGTTTGACACATGTAACAGGAAATAGCATGTAGCTATTTTCGGGAGTATTTGTAATTTACTGAACTCACGTCTGCAAGTTGGTGGCACTGGTTGAAATTGGGCACTGTTCATATCCACTAGGGTACATGTTGAGGTTGCATTTCCTATTAGCTCAAACCCCGAATTACAGGTGTAAGCTGCCATGTCACCAACAGAGTTGCCATTGAATGTCACCAAGCCATTGTCAATGTCAGCCGGATCCTGACACAGTGCTGCAGGGTACAATTCATGTGAATCATGCTTAGAATGAATCTACGTACCTGCGTTTATGTGCGGGAGCTGATTGGTCTAGGAACGTGTTTAGTACTACTGAATGTCACATCTCTCTCCAAATGCATTGGTGACTGTTTAATACAAAACCTACACTACTTTGTTTGACACATGCAACAGAAAATAGCATGTAGCTTTTTTCGGGAGTATTTATTATTTACTGAACTCACGTCTGCAAGTTGGTGGTACTGGTTGAAATTGGGCACTATCCATATCCACTAGTGTACATGTTGTGGTTGCATTTCCTATCAGCTCAAACCCCGAATTACAGGTGTAAGCTGCCATGTCACCAACAGAGTTGCCATTGAATGTCACCATGCCATTGTCAATGTCAACCGGATCTTGACACAGAGCTGCAGAGAAATACTTTTGTGAAAATAGTTTAGAATAAACCTATAAACCTGCGTTTATGTGCAGAAGGTGATTGGTCTGGGAACATGCTGAGCAATTCTAAATGTCACCTCTCTTACCAAATACGAATGCATCGGTGACTGTTTAATTAATACAAAGCCCATACTACTATGTTTGACACATGCAACAGGAAAAAGAATGCAGTCATTTTGAGGAGTATTTATTATTCACTGAACTCACGCCTGCAAGTTGGTGGCACTGGTTGAAATTGGGCACTGTTCATATCCACAAGGGTACATGTTGAGGTTGCATTTCCTATCAGCTCAAACCCCGAATTACAGGTGTAAGCAGCCATGTCACCAACAGAGTTGCCATTGAATGTCACCATGCCATTGTCAATGTCAACCGGATCTTGACACAATACTGCAGAGAAATACTCTTGTGAATTAAGCGTGGAATGAACCTACACACTTGCATTTATGTGTAGGAGCTGATTGGTCTGGGAACATGCTTAGATCTTCTAAATGTCACATCTACCAAAAACTGAATGCATTGGTGACTGTTACAAAACCCATACTACTATGTTTGACACATGCAACAGGAAATAGCATGTAGCTATTTTCGGGAGTATTTGTAATTTACTGAACTCACGTCTGCAAGTTGGTGGCACTGGTTGAAATTGGGCACTGTTCATATCCACTAGGGTACATGTTGAGGTTGCATTTCCTATTAGCTCAAACCCCGAATTACAGGTGTAAGCTGCCATGTCACCAACAGAGTTGCCATTGAATGTCACCATGCCATTGTCAATGTCAGCCGGATCCTGACACAGTGCTGCAGGGTACAATTCATGTGAATCATGCTTAGAATGAATCTACGTACCTGCGTTTATGTGCGGGAGCTGATTGGTCTAGGAACGTGTTTAGTACTACTGAATGTCACATCTCACTCCAAATGCATTGGTGACTGTTTAATACAAAACCTACACTACTTTGTTTGACACATGCAACAGAAAATAGCATGTAGCTTTTTTCGGGAGTATTTATTATTTACTGAACTCACGTCTGCAAGTTGGTGGTACTGGTTGAAATTGGGCACTGTTCATATCCACTAGGGTACATGTTGAGGTTGCGTTTCCTATCAGCTCAAACCCCGAATTACAGGTGTAAGCAGCCATGTCACCAACAGAGTTGCCATTGAATGTCACCATGCCATTGTCAATGTTAATCGGACCCTGACACAGTGCTGCAGAGCAATCAAGCTTAAAATGAACCTACGTACCTGCATTAATGTGCAGGAGCTGATTGGTCTGATTGGTCTGGGATCATGCTTAGCACTTCACATCTCCAAAATTACTACGAATGCATTTGTGACTGGTTAATATAAAGCCCATACTACGTACTATGTTAGAAACATGCAACTGATACTAGTATTTAGTCATTTTAGGGAGTATCTATTATTCACTGAACTCACGCCTGCAAGTTGGTGGTGCTGGTTGGAACTCAGCACTGTCCATATCCACTAGGGTACATGTTGAGGTTGTATTTCCTATCAGCTCAAACCCCGAATTACAGGTGTAAGCAGCAGTGTCACCAACAGAGTTGCCGTTGAATGTCACCATGCCATTGCTGATGTTAACCATATCACACAGTGCTGCAGAGCAATATTTATGTCCATAATGCCAAAATAGAGCACATCTGCACTCGTGTGCAGCAGCTGATTGGTTTGTTTAGTAGTAGTATTCATTTCATACCCATAAATACTTAAAGTACAAACACAAGCTAGTAGGAATAGCATTGTATCAGCCCCCCCTCCACAAATAGTGTGACTGGTATCCACTGTTTGTGCATGCAGCATTGACTACTGCATTACACTTTGGATGCTAATGACGTCATGTTTGGTTTTATTACATCAACATTTTTGTGTTAAGAATTTTAAATTGAAGGCAGCACCCGCAGTAAGTTTTGTCGTATTGCCAGATAGACATGTGTTCAGTATTAAAAGTTGATCCAGTTTCCCACTTCAAAATCTAAAAGGCCACATCTGAGATTGAAAATCAACCAACTTACAGTTTACAGCTGGGAGAAAAGAAGTTCCAAATAAATATACAAGGAGAGCTACAATTATTCTAGCACACAGTAAAATAACCAGTTGTCTTACCACATGACTTGCAATTTCTATTGCAGGAAGTCTATTGTTTAACATTCAGCGTACTATTTCTTAAGCTCCCTATATCTTGAATGCTGTCTTCTTATTACTCCTAGCCATTTGGCTAAAAGAGTTCGCAAATGCATTTTTACTGCTCCTGCATGTTCCGTACATTTACGCAACCATCTCATGCATGAATGAGTAGTGGATACCAGAGTCTTATTTATTAAAGGTTGCACGGCCTCAATACGTACAAAGCTGCAGGTGTAAATGACATATGCAACGAAAAATGGGCACGTAGCAATTCCAGGAAATTTATAGTCATACTTTTCATTATATATAACTCACGTCTGCAAGATGGTGGTGCCGGTTGAAATTCTGCACTGTCCATATCTACTAGAGTACACAACGTGATTGCATTTCCGATCACTTCAAAGCCTGAATCACAAGTATAGGTAGCCATGGCCCCAACAGAGTTGCTATTGTGGGTCACCATGCCATTGTTAATGGCAACCGGATCATCACACAGTGCTATAGTACAGAGCAATATTATGTGAATAATGTCATGATGCAACCTATGTACCTGCACTTGAGTGTGCACAGATAAATATGCTTTTCAGTAGATTTATTATGGTGATGACACATACAACCAAAAATGACGTGTAGTTCATTTAGCAGTTAGTACTCACGCCTGCAAGATGGTGGTGTCGGTTGAAAATCTGCACTGTTCATATTTACTAGTGTACATGTTGTCGTTGCATTTCCAATCAGCTCAAAGCCTGAATCACAAGTGTAAGTGGCCATGGCCCCAACAGAGTTGTCATTGAATGTCACCATGCCATTGTCGATTGTAACTGGATCTTCACATAGCGCTGCGGAGTAAAATTCATTTAATAACGACAAGTTAGAATCTACCTGTGTTTTTGAACAAGAAATAATTGGCTGGGAACGAGTGAGTAGGTTTAGACTCAGAGTTTCATATAATACCCATAAATGAATGCTCACAAATGCACTAGTGTCTATTTAGTACTAAAGTCACATCCATGATCCAACTGTAATTTTTACATGTAAACAAAATGGCTTTTAGCAATTTCAGGATAGCTATTCAGTGTACTCACGCCTGCAAGATGGTGGTGTAGGTTGAAATTCTGCACTGTCCATATCTACTAGTGCACATGTTGCAGTTATATTTCCAATCAGTTCAAAGCCCACATTACAGGTGTAAGTGGCCACATCACCGATGGAATTGCCGTTGAATGTCAGCATGCCGTTGTCAATGTCAACCGGATTATCACACAGTGCTGCAGAGTGATGTTCATTTGAATTATGACATGAATCAACCTACCTGCATTTGTGTGCAGGAGCATATTGGTCTGAGAATAAACTTCGTAGTTAGTTCCGAGTAGAGAACTAATATGATTCCATTGCATATTTCAAATGCATCATGACGTCGGAATGATAACATCCCTGAGCTTCTGTTAAGGGCGGGGCTGTAATGTGCTGTATAAATGCATCAATAGTTGTTGCATTTACATAGCGCACTTGAGCTAACTTTAGCCTTGTACCCAGGTACATTAATTATGAAAAAGTGTGTCTGGTAACCAAAGTTTGTTTGTGCATGTGTGTAATTTCCCAGCAATCCATGGCAATAGAATACCATTGTGGGATATCCACGGTGTGATGATGCGAATCTCGTATACATGGCCGTGTTGTCAATTGTGCATGCACAATTAGCTGCTCATGTGTATAACTTCAATCACTTTTTTTCTTACTCTAGCTATTCCTCACAGTATTGTTATTGCAAGTTGAACGAGATGCTTCAATGTTGCAGTACAGCTATTAGTACGTGGACTACATCATTTTACACTCTCACTAATTATGTTGACGTAATTCGATACATACCAACTTAAATCCATGTGGATTTATTGCACTAATCACATGCAATTGCAAACAGCGGATTCCAGGCGACGATTTTAAATGTACCTGGGTATAAGGCTATGCCCTTTACAGAAGTTCAGAGATATCCTGTTTCAAACATAGAGACACAATTGAAATATGAGATGGAAAAATGTTCTATTTCTTTCCAGGACTATCGCATGAAAATACATTTGTGACTGTTAATCCCTAAGCACATAGTACTATGATCGACACATATGTACGTACAACCAAGCCATTTCAGGACTTATATTTTGTATTTGTAGTACTCACGCCTGCAAGATGGTTGTGCCGGTTGAAATTCTGCACTGTCCATATTTACTAGTGTACATGTTGTGGTGGCATTTCCAATCAGCTCAAAACCTGAGTTACATGTGTAAGCAGCCACGTCACCAATGGAGTTTCCATTGAATGTCACCATTCCGTTTCCAATGTTCACTGGATCATCACATAGTGCTGCAGAGCAAGAATAATGTTAACAGTGATAAAATGGAACCTTCCTGCTTTGTGTTTATACAAGGACTTATTGATATGGGAACAAGCTTCGTACTTGTAAACCTCAGAGATTTATCCTATACCCATTCAAGAATGCAGAGAAATGCACTTGTAGATGCTTTAGTACATAATATAAGCCACATGCAACCAATAAAAACATTTAGCCATTCCAAGTAGTTCTAGTTTATATTCAGTATTCTCACGCCTGCAAGTTGGTGGAGCCAGTCGATACTCCGCACTGTTCATGTCCAATAGTGTACAGATGGTTGTTGAATTCCCGATAAGCTCAAATCCAGAGTCACAGGTGTAAGTAGCCACATCATCAATGGAATTGCCATTGAATGTCACCATGCCATTGTCAATATTGACTGGATCATCACACAATGCTGAGAGGAGGAATTGTTTGAAGAATGTCAAGTGACTCTACCTGCATTTGTGCACATGCAGGAACTGATTCATCTTAGAGGTTGTGACGTCAGATATTCATCAAGTACCCATACATGTACACACATTATGTACTGCAGTAGCTCTTTTAATTGTACGAAGCACATTCTACTATGTATGTTGATGCATACAGCTGGTAATACCATAAAGCCATTCCAGGAAGTTTATAGTTACACTATTTATTCAGTGAACTCACGTCTACAAAGTGGTGCCGCTGGTTGAAATTCTGCTCTGTCCATATCCACTAGAGTACATGTCGTGATAGCATTTCCGATTATTTCAAACCCCAAATTACAGGTGTAAGTAGCCACGTCACCAACAGAGTTGCCATTGAGTGTCACCATGCCATTGTCAATGCCAACCGGGTCATCACACAGTGCTATAGTACAGAGTAGAATTCACATGAATAATGTTATGATGCAGCATACCCTGCATTTGCATGCAAGAGCATGGACAGAACTTTAAAAGTTTTAGTAATTTATCCCATATCATGCACAATATTATACTGAGCGTGAGCGAGCCCCACACTAGTGTGTTCAATTGAAGATTTGCCTGTGCGGTTACATGTGCACTCCACATACTACATATTGTGTGCATCCATGATCCAACACAACAGGCGAAAGTTTTTCAGTCCACATCCCCTTATCCATGATCCACTATAGCAAAAATTTTAATTACAGAACACTTTTTTCAGCCACTGCCTCTAGTGACCAAATATGGTGCAGCAATTTGTACACTTAGCTAACACAAATTGTCTAACTTGGGAAGTTATCACTGGTTTAATGCAAATTTTTCAAACTCCTGTACACTTCAAAGGAGAGGTGCTCTGTAGACACCCAAAGTCAGTTAGAGGCAAAATATACCTCTCCTAGAGCTAGATGAGCGAACCGCTATATCTGGATGCCAGTCTACAAACTGTCGACCGGCAAGCCCCGACCATGCTGCAACACGTGAGGTCGCTCATGCTCGTCCCACATGCTCTGATTATACTATATTGTAGCATGGCAGCCATACAAATCAAAGGTACCGCCTACAGTTTATATAGTGTAGAAGTGTTATAACTGCCAGGCGTGTTCTAACTTCCAATTTATGCATGGTAGTTAGAACATGGCAATTAGGGAAGTTAGAACACGGCAGCTGTTGCAGCTGTCACGGTTCCTTTGATGTGTATGGCTGTCATGATACAAACCAGCTAAACCACCCCCTAGACGCGTTTACCAGCAATACACTCGACACTTCCAGGTAAACGCGTCTAGGGGGTGGTTTAACTATAACTTAGATAAACCACACCACCCAGCGGTAGGGCTGTATGGAAAATATAGATTGCACTAGTGTACTCTAAAGCCTATACAGACCACAAGTGGTGTGGATTAACTGACTTGTAGCCCAGTGGCTTCAAATTATAGAGGTCAGCCTGATGTAGTACTACACTGAGCATGTGCAAGTTGTAATCTCCAGCCACTGCTATGTAATCAGTGCTGGATGGTGCAAATCAGTGAGTACGTTAGTCATAGACCCCTTAGGGTAATATGTAATATAAAAACCATAGCAGGAGATGTACGTATGATATACCACCTGCTGTGGAGGAGGTTTTTGGAAATATACTGCGAGGGCGGCAGGCCCGAGGGGTATATTCCCAGCAACCTGTGAACACCAGCAGGTGGTATAGCAATGATATCCACTGATTTGCCATGGTTCATAAGATATCTATCATGTCGAATTTTGATAAGGTGTATATCCTCTTACCGTTTCCATAGTAACATAGTATATAAATATATACTGATCCAACCACAGTTCAATATGTGCATACTCAAGGCATATATTGGCCTGTTGGTATACCTTGAATCCACCCTAACAAAGAGCTACGTGCGCATAAAATACACCGGGTAGCTCATTAGTAGAAAGGACACGTATTTATGGTGACACAAGCAACCAAAAAGGCTTGTAGCAACTTAAGCAGGTTAAAAGTCAGTACTTACGCCTGCAAGATGGTGGTACTGGTTGAAAATCTGCACTGTCCATATCCACTAGTGTACACGTCGTGGTTGAATCTCCGATCAACTCAAATCCTGAATCACACGTATAAGTAGCCATGTCTCCAATGGAGTTACCATTGAATGTCACCGTGCCATTGGCAATTGTAACTGGATCCTCACAAAGTGCTGCAGAGCAAAATTCATGCGAATAATGGAATCTAACTGCATTTCCGTACAAGACCTGATTGTCTAGGGGCGAGTTTAGTACGTAGTACTACTTTCTAAACTCGGAGATTCATGACATATGCATAAATGAATGCCCACAAATGTATAGTGTCTTTTTAGTACTAGACACACTACTATGATCTTCACATGTACAAAATGGCATATGGCTATGGCTGTTCCAGGGAGTTTATAGTTATTCAGTGCACTCACGCCTGCAAGATGGTGGTGCTGGTTGAAATGTAGCACTGTCCATATCCACTTGTGTACATGTTGTGGTTACAGCTCCAATCAGCTCAAAGCCTGAATTACAGGTGTAAGTAACCATGTCCCCAACGGAGTTGCCATTGAATGTCACCACGCCATTGTTAATGTCGGACGGATCATCACACAGTGCTGCAGAGCAATAATCATGCTAATAATGCCATAATACAACCAACCTGGGTTTGCATGTGTGCAGGAGTAGATTGATCTGAGAATATGCTACGTCTTAGAGTTTACACGAATGAATATGGAATCCCTCTTAAAAGACACCACCAATATAAGAACACCTCTGCACTTTACTGTGTCCCAAATAATATTATGTCTTCAAGGTCCTCAAGGTGTCCATATTAGATGGGCTCCACTGAAATACATTTATGGCTGTTTAGTACTAACCACATAATTTTATGATTGACACATACATGTACATAAAAAACAGTACATATATATATCCATTCCAGAAGTTATATTTATATTTGTTGTACTTACGCCTGCAAAATGGTGGTGCTGGTTGAAATTCTGCACTGTCCATATTCACTAGGGTACATGTTGTGATTGCATTTCCTATCAGTTCAAAACCTGAATTACACGTGTAAGTAGCCACATCACCAATAGAGCGTCCATTGAATGTTACCATTCCATTTCCAATGTCCACTGGAACATCACACAGTGCTGCAGAGCAAGATTCATGTTAATATGGGACCTACCTGCTTTTGTGTACAAGGACTATTTGGTGTGGGAACAAGCTTAGTAGTTGTAAACTTGAAACATTTATCCCATACCTATTTATGAATGCAGAGAAATGCACTGGTAGATATTATTATAATGAATATTAAAGCCAGATTGATAGACATACATGTATGTAACCGAAAACGGCATGTAGCCATCCTAGGTAGTTTATAGTTATTCAGTGTTCTCACGCCTGCAAGATGGTGGCGCCAGTTGAAATTCTGCACTGTCCATATTCACTAGTGTACAGGTGGTTGTTGAGTTTCCGATAAGCTCAAATCCAGAGTCACAGGTGTAAGTAGCCACATCACCAATGGAATTTCCAGTGAATGTTGCCATGCCGTTGTCAATATTTACTGGATCATTGCACAGTGCTGCAGAAAAAGTTTCCTCTCAAGATGGTTTGCTTTTGTGTGCATGCAAGGACTGAATGATCAGGTAAGGAGTTTTCAGGCAGATATTTAACATATACCCACACACATATGCACATAAATGCACTAATGACCTTTTTGTACAAAAACCATTTCTTTTAAATTATGTATGTAGACACACTCAGCTGAGAATGGTAGCCATTCCAGAAAATTATAGCGTTTATTCTGTGTACTTACGCCTGCAAGATGGTGGTGCCGGTTGAAATTCTGCACTGTCCATATCCAATAATGTACAAGTTGTGATTGCATTTCCGACAAGCTCAAAACCCGAATCACAGGTGTAGGTAGCCACGTCTCCAATGGAGTTACCATTGAGTGCTACCATGCCATTGTCAATGTCAACCGGATCTTGACACAGTGCTGCAAAACATGAACAATGATAAAATGGAACCTACTTGCATTTGTGTACAGCAGTAGAATGCTATTAAAATTAGCTTAGAAGTGGTATACCTCAGAGATTCAACTCATACTCGTACATGTATGGATACTTGTAGGTTTTTTAATAATGTAAATAGAGTCAATACACCAGGAAAGACAGAATATCCTGTCATTTTGATGATTATCAAGCCTGCACAACTTGTACAGTCAACCACATGCTCTGTTAGCTGGTCTTCGCTGCTGTCGGTTTTGTAAGTCTCTTTCTGCTGCCAGCCATCACTTCATTGCTGAGACATAGAAGCCACAAGTGTTAAACCTAGTCCGCTTTAGACTTCAGTGAAACAGAACGTTAACATAGTCAACAGTTTCACTAGACCAGATGGCTAATTAGCAGCACCCAGAAATGTGCCAACAGGCTGAGGAGGACAGATATTGTAGCTGCTGCTGCAGCAGTAGCTTTGCCAGTAGCTGTCAGGGGCTCTGTGCCAGCTAGCTGGGTCATGTGAATTTGCTACACACAACACAAATGCTTGTGTTGTGTGTAGCAAATTCACATGATTTAGTTAACACACTGATGTCTGCTCCAGGTGGCAGACATCAGTGTGTTAACCAAATCTCCTAACATTATGACAAGGAGATCCAAAACTGACTGCAATGACAGTGGTCGGGGTGTACGTGTTGGCGGAACAGGGGAGATTATTTGCCCAGTACAGCCCATTAAAAATACATGCAAACAGGAATAACACTATTTTCACCACGTCCCTGTTTAAATGGCAGCAGGGTCATCAGGTCTACTTTAACCAGGGATGGTGGAACAGTTATAGTCACAAATGCTATGCAACTATGGCCCAGAGATCTTCAGAGAGTGCAGCAAAAGTACTTTGCAGTAAGTGACACACATGACATCTTCGTTTTGTTCACATATATATATATCCCCATTCGAAGTGTTCACCATGATATACATATTATGTTGGTATAGCTATGTATCAACACTGCACACTTATGTAGCCTAATGAAAATTGGCAGACAATGCTGCCAGCCCAGGCCTTGTGGACTAGGCCTGGGCTGGTAAGGTGATGCCAGCGCATCACCTTACCACTCCTGGCTCCTTCCAAGTGGCCAAGCAATATATTATCGTCAAATGGGTGAGGGGTACGTTCATTGGCACATGCTTAGGATGCCCTAAGAGTGTTAAATTATGAATGACACATGCAAACTACCCATATTTCAAAAGGCTCATGATTATACTCTTAATTCGGGGTACTCACGCCTGCAAGATGGTGGTGCTGGCTGAAATTCTGCATTGTCCATATCCACTAGTGTACATGTTGTGCTTCCTTCTCCGATCAACTCAAAGCCCGAATTACAGGTGTAAGTAGCAATGGAACCAACTGTTCGATTAGTGAATACCACATTGCCATTGTTAATGCCAACTGGTTCACTACACTGTACTGTAGGGCAAAAGAGCATTGATAAAACTTCAGAACAAAATCTATAGTAATTCCCCTTTTTGCAATTGAGTTGCAAGTTTGAATCCAATGCTTTTTTTTACTGTCATGAGCTGTATGCAGTACTGACTTATGTATGTTCGCGTACTCATCAAACTTACCATCATCATTAATTATAGTAATCATTCCATTTCCGGCAGTAGCTGAAATTATAACATTGTCTGTAGATACAGAGAGTTCAAATATCCTAATATTGAGTGTTTCATTTCCTTCTACCACGCCGTCATCAATGATTGGTACATTCACTGTTCGTGTTGAACCATCTGTAGCTCCAGATTCAAAAGTCAAGATGGCTGTAGTTGCAGTGTAGTCTGCACCAGCTATAACAGAAAGTGTGTTGTGATTAGGAATGGGTGTATAATGTTTGTCAGGAAGTGTGGTCGCAGCAGCATAATAAACATATAGAAAAGTGTGCATGTAAAAGGCCTACTACATGCATGTATACACTATTCTCAGATATTTATTACTGTTGTACTTGACGTATACCTGTTGCAGTACTGCCAGCTACAACTGTTTCAAAAGTCACTCCGATATCAAAGGTAAGCATTCCACCAGTATACTCAACAACCACCACTGCATCTCCAACATCTTCATCCACTGTGTATGTAGTTGGCATCAGACTGAATGTACCCACTGTACGTATGGGATTAAAATGATACAAATGAAGCAGGTCATCATTGCCATTTCTATTTGGCAGCTTTTATAAATATAGCAGTAGTTGAGATGAATGAGATAGCAAGTACTATGTACTCACAGTTTGTGTTCAGCAGCAGCCCACACAGCAAAAACACACAATTATGTGAATTTTAAGCTCACTGGTTACAAACGAACTGGCATGATAAATACAGATTCATTATATGTAGACATACAGAAGTGTGCAGTTTTAGCTAAGGATTTTGTACGTATACCATGTCTTGAAAGCACTTTAAAATCATTCACAATTGGTTAGTCAACCAGTTCTAAACATTCATTTAAACAGATATGTATGGTCTTCCAATAAAAAAGACTTTCATCATTTAGTCATGAAATTTTAGAGCTTAAATCCTCTTTCAATATGGGAAGATTTTACCCATTTATAGTACAAAAATGACTGAGGAAGGCTGAAAATTACTGAAAAGTAGAGAAGGCCAGATTTACACTAATGCTGGGTACCATCATAACTAGCAAAGGTTGAACTTTCGTACAATATTTAGATCGTACACAGATGTGCCTTCCTGTCAGAGGTATGAATGCAGACATGAAGTTCCATTTTTGGCCCTTCCCAACCCTCTGGCACCGCCATGAGGCCCATATACATAGCTAAATAATACACAAACACAATATCTTATTTTAGACTGTACTCCTTGCTTGCATGCATGTAAGCCTGGGTTCACTGGTATGATGTGCTCCAACCAGCTAGTGCATGGTGTATTGGATACATAGTGATGACACATTTGCAAGAGTTATTAAAGGAGTTCTAGCATCAAGCATTTTAAGTGCATTATGTTCTGAAGGAATTGAGTGGTTTACAGGAAACACAAAAGGCTTGGTTTTATAGACCACCAGTTAGAGTGAGTGGTCAAACAAAGCAACCCTATAATAGTACACAACTATGGCATACTTTGCTTGTAGTTTGATTGGTGTTTTACAATATAATATACTCCACTTGATATATTCATACTGTATGCAGATCATGCATGAAATCCTCTAACTAGAGGTACATACTATAGATTTCATATCAACTTACCATCATTGTCAGTAATGGAGATACTCGCAGAAGAAATTTGCAACAGAATTTGTCCCCTAGGGTTGTTTTGTGGACTCAAAGCAACATTGAATACTTCCTCAACTTCAACCAATGTGTCATCAATGATCGTAATATCAAAACACTGTGGTGTCAACAGGTTAGAGGAATCAAAGGTCAGAGTGAGGACTGCTGGTGAGGCAGTCCATTCATAGTCCACACCGCCACCTTCGTGAAAAGAGGTAACACATTTAATACATCTATACTAATAATGGATATATCACAGTAAAATAGTATCAATACTAACGTGCACATACCAATCGCTGTTCCATCAGATAGTGATAGGTCAACCTCAAAGGTTTCACCAGCAATGTCATTCAGGTCTCCAGTACCCACTGAACCTGAAACACACACCTCCACAGTAGGAACACCTTCAGCTGCATCATAGCTGGTTGCATCAAGGGTCAGAAAAACGGCAGCTACAAGTACAGAATGGTATGAATACAATTACATGCTTAGCTGCCAGAATGCATATGATCTCATGCATATTCCTGAAACACAATGTCTTGAATGGTGAATTTTTTGCCCAACATGCGGCAAATGCCCCGAGTGGTTCCAAAAGTATCCTAAGCGACAAATCTTGTAAGGTAAAAGGAGGGTAACTTCTGACACGTAGGTAAGTTCGGACACTTGCTAGGGAACGATGTACGATATACAGTGCATGACACTGTACATCGTTTGCTAGCGAGTGTCCGGAGTTAGCTGCAATAATAAACACGTCCAAAGTTACTCCCATTTACCTTACCAAATCAATCCACTTACATACGTTTTGTTTCTACTGAACTTTAATGGTTTTGATAGAAAAAAAAATGAACCCCAAAACGGGGTCTGATAGAAATTTTGATCAAACTTGCTGTAATTTCGCGAGACCTGTATATTACTTGAATATTCCTGGAAACGCGTTTTAACATTGCGCAATATACAGGAAAATGTGTCGTTACGTAATCAATTAAGTAATAACAACTCGTTTTCTTGTCTCAACTTCCGAAAAGGTAGGCCTGCTATTATTCCATGTAGTTATTACAGCGCCCAGGTACAACCATACAAGATAGTAGATTAGAAGGTAGTAGTTACTTCTACGTACTCTACTATCTATGGTATAACCGAAAGTGTCAGTGACTTTTAGCACGTCAAAGCTTTATTTGATGGCAAGCAGGGTCTATTTACAGAGTCCCACAAACCTCTCCTGTCCTGTATTTGACAAGGGGAAAATGGCACTATTCAATGTGGTTCAAACGTCTTTGTAACTACAATAAATAGACTTAAAATTGTACACATCCAGCCCATATTGTCAGCACTCCAATCTAGGCCACTAGAGGCATTGGAATGTTCGTGAATCTCATAAACCATAAATTTCTCACCATATCTCCTTTTAGAAACTAAATGTCAAAAATCCTTTCATATAACCTTTCCTAGTTACCTCCCAACGATCACAACGGTATAGGTTTTGCCCCCACTGTAACCCTTCCTTCGTACAAAACATTATTCATCTATTGCTCCAGTGAATAAATGAATATAGCTAATATTATCTTTCCCGGGCTTGCTTGCACGCTCAGGCTGGCAGAGTTTCAGTGAGGCTGCAACACTGCAGTTCCTGGAGCGACCATGTCTCGTTGTGATTGGGGTCTCTTCGGAGCTAGGGAGAGATTTTACCGCTCGGCTCCTAGCAGGGCTCTGACGACACAGTCATTTGTAATTAACGAGACGTGAAGTTGCAGTGCACTGCCAGTGATTGAGAACACACCGAACATTTTTTACTACTCTGTGGAGCTGTACTGTAGCAGGGACTAGCTACTCTGCTAGCCTGTTAACTGGAAGAGTGTGTTTGCTAATAGATGAGTCCTACCACAATAGAAATAAGGGACGAGAAGGTTAGGCTTGGTTTTCTGGTTTGTGGGTGGAATGTGAGAATCTGTTCGAAACTCTATCATAATATCGTCTGTGGCATTATGCGATTATATATGCCAAAGCGGTTCACCAGAAGTAGACTTCTTGAAAGAGGGAGCCTATGCTGATTTCCAGTCGACTCTTGAAGCATGCACTGAGAAATGAAGCTTCTAAAGAGAGCTGGCATGGGCACACACAAGCGACAAGCAGTGCTACTGACAAAGGAGTTACTATGAGGGACCATTCTTCACCGGCACTACTGAACAGTGTCTTTTCTTTTTTCAATGGCGTTTGAAGCTCTCAGAAGCGGTGATGAGCACTGACGATTGTGCTTCAAGAATCGCCAAATTCAAGTGGTGGAGAAGCTAAGAGAGTGAGCCTGCCCTACAATGTACACAGAGGACTCCTCTAAGAACAATCAAGGATTACTCAAAGGCCGTAAGCTCAAGATACGTAAAAGAAGTCTTTCACCACAAAAACAAAGACCACTCCTTCCAGGTGCCAGTATACCTATTCTGGCTCTACAATAGCCTATATATGCCCTAAAGATCGTCCAGAAGCTTTTTCTACCATTACATTTTACACTACTTATGGCAAGGTCTAAATTTAATATACATTACCATGGCAACCACTTGCCCCCCCCCCCGCTTATAGCACTCAAAGGAGGGCGCACACAGGGATCATTGCTATACCAATGTATATTAAATCAGTTAAAGAGCGAGCGATTGAACTTTTTGGCTTTGCCTCGGACTTTAAACTCCCCTAGGCCTCACCCAAATTCCTTTAACTATTACTATTCTAAACTGTATTATGTATTCCCATTCAGAAGACCTGTTTTATATATACACTATATTATTACCAGCTCGTAGTTGCAGGTGTCCCAGCAAAAAAGTTGAATTTCATAAAGTGCGTTGCTTTACAGGAAATCTGGTATTTCAGGTACAGGGTAGTATAGAATAGGGCAAAATTTCAAGGAAATTCTAATACTATAATACCCTGTATCTGAAATACCAAGTTTTCTGTAAAATTTCCTTGTAACATATTTGAGGACGTTCCACACTCTTCCTTGTGTGTAATAAGTGTAATCACAGTGTAATAAGAACCATACCATAATAATGAATATAAACACCCATGAATGGCCAACCACATTGTTGTATTCAGTGAAGTATAGTGTCAGTGTATATTAAAGTCATAGCCCAAATAAAAACGCCAATAAATGTCTTCTGGCCGGGACAAATGCGTGTCGTTACCAGGTTCAGGGCGAGAGTTATGGAAGATCAGGGTTAAGGCAGATGAATTGATGCATAAAAAAATTGGGCCTGGTGCCCCTCACTTTAGCTACTTTTGTGAAAAGTGGGTCCGGGAACGTAGGTAGCTCATGGTTAGGGCCAGGCGCATTTTTTTTGTTTCTGCCTAAAAAACAAAGTGACTGTTTGCTCAAAACTGTATAGAGTGAATATAGCTACTTACGTATGCAGGAGCCAAAGATAGGATCTCCAGCTAGATCCGGTGTCAATCCAGACAGACAGTTTCCACAGTTTTGACCAAACTCAGTAGTGACGCATTCTCGTGTGTAGTCACAGTCTCCGTAGTAAGGGAGTCGGCACTTGCCTGCAAAATATAATATACGCAGCTTAATATTACAAATGTACGGTTACATACATGTAGATCCAATAGATCTTACGCGCATGTATACGCGTTCTTTACATGGGATGGATCAGCGTTTCGGATCGTGAGTCGGGATACAACGTACTTTCGCAGATTAGACTTCTTTCGTCCTCTCCACTAGTGCAATTGTTGAAACCATCGCAGAGGGCCTCCAACTGAATGATCTCCCCACCCGTGCACCGAAACTCCCTCGGGTTTCCGAATATTCCGGTGCCTGCATGTATACCAGATATGAGAGAAGGGGCAGTTCATTTAACAGTCAGCCGCATGCAACTTACAGTCCAAGCTCGCAAACTGAGTTCCTTCGTCTAAACCGCCAACACAGTCGGCAGTTCCGTCGCAGAGCTGATCCGTCGTGAGACAGTCGTTTGGATCGTCCGGAACAACCGGGTTGAAACAGGAGAGATTGTCCTCCCCGCACGGCAAGGCATTGCCCACGGCCATGTTCTGGCTGTCAACGCGCTGGAGCAACAGGAGCACCAGCGAAAACACTAGCCATCGCTTCATGACTTTGCGTCCTATAACGAACTTCAGCGCGTTATAGCTACCCAATTGAACTGTAAAAAAAATAAACTTATCCAATAAATGCAGACGATGTAATGAGAACGAGATTTAGAGGCGGCAACGCCCTTTTTGTGTATGAGGCGAGCGCTATCATGTAACGAATGAATATTGGTCAGTTCTGCTCTTTATCCGCATGGCAATCTCTGATAAAAATACACAATGCAATTTTAAACAGGCTGCTTTGTTTACAACGTCATTGGCTATACAAGATACAGCACGTATTTCCGCGATTATAGGCGCCGCTGCTATATATACATGTACATTCACAATTAAATCTTAATATATTATGCATATAGGGCTTATATTGTAGGAGATCCGTGTATGCATTTTTCGGTTAAATTGTGAGAACGATAACCATGTATGCAGTGGTTAGTTAACAGATGAAACTGGTGAAATAATGTGCTGCAATTGGGAATGAGCACATGCATGTGGAGGTTCAGACTCATCATGAAATAAAAATAGACCCCACGCGTACAATCCCTAGCTCAATTAGGTTATGTACATGTGCACGTGATTACACGTGCTGTAGCTAGCACAATGAATAATAATCCAAGTGCAGACAATGGCCTAGCTGCATGAATATTGGCTGAGTTTACAACTCTAAATGTTGCATCATGAATAGGCCCTGATGGATTATGCTGGCATAATTTTGAGAACAATAGGTAGTAAAAAGAATTAAGAATTATTCGAGAATAATAGGTAGTAATTTTGCTCCAAAAAAAAATAATGGGTAAGTTTTGGAGTCACATGAATCGTGTGTGTCGCATCCCTTTCCAGATTATGATTGTCAATAAATTCTTCCGGTGGAAAATAATTATTTTGCTACAAATAATTGCTGGCATAATTCCATGTTGCTGTATAATGATGGTTTGTAAGTTTCTTCATAGTGTGTCACTATAAATGGCTTCTTCCGGACCAGTTTTGGTTCACTTTTAAATCTGTATTATTTTTGAGAATAATAGGTGAAAAAAAGAATAATAGGTAAATGAAAAAAATAATAGGTAAGACTTTCAAGGATAAAAGAATAGAAAAATAAGCAATATTTATGAGAATAACGCGGGAATAATCGGGGATAAAAATGAGAAATTCAGGAAGAGTCCACTCTACCAGCTTGGGCTGAGGCAGCAAAATAAGTGCTAGTAGTGCAGCCCTCTTCTGCTGCTGCAGAGCACATAATTATTTTCTCTTTTGATACTTTCCTTGTACGTGCATGTTCATACATACAGCTTGTAAAAGTCGCATACATAAATTTGATTTTGGTTGATTATTTGAGAATAATTTGAGAATTGTAGGATGAAGTTGTGAGAATAATGGGTGATTCTTTGGGGAAGTTCCCAGAAGAATAATAGGTAAATTCTGGAGAATAATAGGCTCAGGCCTACTACTGGCTTCAGTTTTGACATAATCAGGACAAAACTGATGTTGTTTCCGTAGGTAATGGAACTGCACACATTTAGCTAAGTGTACAAAATCATATCCTCGCCTTTTTGCATGCATGCATGCATGCAGCACACTGCAAAAATGCCAGTGCTGCAGCGCTGAGACAGCACGCAGAAAAGCCGAGTGTTGTTCAGTAGATCACGCGTCATGTCGCAGCTAGTGTAGAGGCGGAGCCAGTCTCGTGCCCAGACGTTGGCTCCTCCCCAGAGGTAGTCTCGTGCCCAGCCCCACGATAGGAAGTGGTCTGGCTCGCCGTATATTCGAAGTTGGGTTAGCGATACATCACCAAACGGATGATGTCCATGTGGCCATTCGTGTAGATATTCGGATACTGCAACCGTTTAGTGATGTAATACTACTAGTGATACGCAGGGCATAGTGGGGCGAGCCTTCGCGAAGCATGTGGTGACAATGAGGAAAAGTGTGCATGTACAAATTCTTTAGAGTCTGTGAAGTGATAGACTGAGATAAAAATTTGAATACGTGTAACTTGAGGAATGAGAATTTGTCTAAAGTGCATTCCTGTCAGTATGTTCTATGCTCTCTAAAGAACCTCGATTGCGCGAGAATACGCGAGAAGACCGTGACGTCATCATATGTGTACATAGCTATAGCTAATTAGTACTTTGACCGCTGCATGCGTTGGGACGACTTCGACCGCTGCGCACGTTGGGATGCTCTGACAGCCGACGGTATTATAATGATGGCCTCAAATCAGCACTTCGAGCGCGCTCTATTGCGAAGGTTAGTGGCTGTATAGTCCTGTAAGTGCAAACCATGCACAGCTGTATCTGCTACGTTAGACAAACTACGACGATGTGCATTAAATGGAGTCAGTTCCATTCGCCTACATGTACATGTGCTGATGTGGGTAAGCTTATGGTTTTGTAATTGTTTGCAGTCTCTCCTTTGAGTTACTGCCTCCACATGGCTTAGGCAGAAAACTACTGTCAAAATCTTGATCAGGCTACTGCCACTGGCAGATCATGCTCCACATTCTATATGGTAGCTATACTAGTCTCGTTCCCAGACCCTCCAAAAAATTTCGACGGGGCATGTGTGGCGGGTCTGGGAACGAGACTATAGCTATACTACATGGACATTACATAATACATGCTTTGGCTTCTAAAAGAAATGTAGTGTGCACACGTTCTATACACTGTGACGAGTCAATTTTCAACACTGACATGTGGCTTAGACAAAAGCACTGCTTCATTGGCAGGAGATGCTATACTGTTCCATGCAAATCACATAGAGGTCACACTTTTCATTTCTATCTGTACAGAGTGAGCGAGTTGAACACGCACAAGTACTTGCGCGAGCGAACCGAGCACAAGTACTTGTAATGATGATAATAATACAGACAGAAATGCAGAGTCAACTCGCTAGTGCTGGCTCGCCCCAATTAAGGGTACAGTCGTCAATTAAAGCAAACAAGACGAGCATACCGGTACCCTTACAGGAATAAAGTGGATAGTCTGGAGGGAGGTCTGGGCACCCCTATGTTTGCCAGCAAGTAGGTAGAACAACAGAATGGCCAAATGCGTGCATCATCAAGCCCCATAGTGTTTGGGGGGTGAAGATGGGGGACCCAAGCTGGGGCCCCCAACGGCCCAGACCAGATCACGTCACTTTGAGATGGAGTAGCTTACAGTATCTAAACATCCACAATTCCAGGAAAGGGTAATGTAATCGCTTGATGGTAGTGTGTGGTGGGAGGGTGGGAGAAGCAAAGTAACAACAGCAAGAGCGCTAGCATGCAACGTGAAATTGGCTGCTTAATAACTCACGTGCCTACATCCGGTGCACGTGCGGCGCGTCACCATTAAGCTAGGGGATCCAGAGAGCTCCCTCCATTAACTACAGTACGTTTAACTTTGGATTAAACTCCATTAAGTAACCACCTTCCTAACGTGGGGCTGGGTACGAGACTACTGACTCTGACTTCTGGTTCGCCGAATTTCGAAGAGCTGTTGCACTGAATTTAATGCGAACGCCCAAAAACAAACAGCGAAATAATCATTATAGTAAAATAATAATTCATACAGTTTGTGTTTATAGTGATAGTCATGTAAGCAACAAACATCTGTATGGCCTAGTGTCCCTAAAATAAGCTAATAACGGTAATGTGGGAAGACACTATCAAGCAAACTATCCACGTGGCTCATCGTCGCTGGACCTGTCAAGCCGGCTGTAGTGAGAACAAACAATCTTTCAGACGGTGAAAAGTATGTTGATTAGTAATAAATACATGTAGCATTAAGCATGATAACATTCGTACATTACATAAAAAAATTAATATCCTTACCAAGGAGTACATCGATTGGTAGGGCGCCGGCGATAGCTATTCCCGAAAAATCTGCAGCATGTGCGTGTATTTACATTGAAAGATTGACCCGAGCAGAAATCCCCTTCGTAGCAAGTTTGAAAGTATGCAGCATTCGCAACGGTGGTAAGTAATCCGACCACCAGTACGCACACCAATATATTCATCTTAGGTTGCTTTCAGAAGTCGGAATTCTATAGACGTCCAATTCGTTTGGAGGCAGCTCTCTACATGCAGTTCGGATTGATTACTGTTGCGCATGCAGCGCTAGCGTTAGAAACCCCACTTTTATACTCGTGTGTGTATATGGGCAGAAGCCATTCTTTATGGGCGCATGTGCACGCAAATTAATTTTAATGGACTTGACTTGAAAACTCCTGGACCGTATACGTTTACGTTAGTGACGCGGATATCCGCTTATACTTTATGTATAGTGACCTAGCTATAGCTATATGCTGTTTATTTTCATCTTTAGCTATCTGGTGCATTGGTAATTATGTATGTAGCTCTTTGGAAATTATTCTTTAGAAAAAGAACTTCATAGGTAGACATAATTATTATATATCTCCACATCTCCAAGTCTCCATATTCAACTTGAAATTCAGAGAGCAACTAGCTAGCAGAGAATGGCAACTGAGAGGAAATGTAATTGGTATTACAGTAATGTCTATAGCTTTTCTCAACTCTAGCTAGCTATATAGGCTCTAGCTATATGACAGACAGATGCATGCAGGTATCCCCCCCAAACACTCCAGCTTCCCCCCCAAAATTTCTGCCAATTAAATTTAATTAAGTGAAAGTAGTGTCAAGAAATGCAACATACAGTGAGAACATGATAACTTTATTTATGTGCTACTTCCAATGTCCACTTGAGTATGTCTTCACACTTATGTCATGGTTTTGCTACTACTTCCCCATTAAATTTTGGTTAATTAATAACACTTCTTTTACTGTGGTTCACGTACTACACTAGATGACTTTCGGCAGGGGAAACTTTGACTTACTTGCAATTTTTAAAGGACTTACTTGCAATGTATGGTGCACTAGCTAAGAATGTGTCTGTAATACCACAGCTACCAGGACCTCAAAACTGTCTTAAAATACTTCAGAACCACTCTCACAAGGCTCAAAATTCCAAAATTTTTCTGGGGGCATGCCCCCATACCCCCCTACAAAACTCTGGCCTGTGACCGCAGCCCCGCCCCCCCCCCCCCCCACCCACCATCAATTTCAAGCCTGACCTTCTCCCCCAAACTAAAAATTCTAGATAGAACCCTGGCATGGTCCCAGAATAGCAACGCAGGAAGAGGGGAAGATACATGCAGCAAATGGTCTTATATTTGTATCCCACGTCCAGAGCTCCATAATCCTGCCGTAGTTCAATGGAGTCATGTTGAAGAGTTATAGCTATACTGATGTGAAGGCTGTAGATAACTTAACAACTGTTAATAATCGGACGTGGCAATGCAAAGCAGCAGAGATGCAGACCCAGGACAGGTCCCGGAGGATGATGCAAGAGCCTGGGATGATGATGATCATTAAAACATGCATGTGCCATATAACCACAGTAAAGGAAGTGTGAATGAAACCAGGAAATACATACAATGACAGGTCCTGAGCTGGATGATGCAAGAGCCTGCATGGGGTGATGATCCTAAAACCATTTGTCCTACAATGTATAACCATAGTAAAAGAAGTGTGAATGAAACCAGGAAATACAATGCAGATCCTGAGGATGATTAAATGATGCAAGAGCAGAGGATGATTATCCTAAATCCATGTGACCATTATAATGTACATGTAATCACAATAAAGGAAGTGTGACTAGAAACCAGGCAATACAATATACATGCAGGGGTGAGGAGTACAACATGGCCATGCAATCTCTCCATAGAGTGACGTAAGTACAACAGGAAAAAGATACTAATGAAGGACATGAGATAATTCTACACTCAGCTATGACACAACCATTACAATAGTCTACAGACTAGTATTTACTTTGTAACACTGCTATGAAGTCACTCCTTAAAATTACTTTTTGCCACCCATGCGTACAATTGATTTGTACAGTAGAGTGCTCTTAAATACCAGGTTAACATGTAGGTGGTGTATGCAGTGTAGTACACGTGCCTCACGAATCCAGAAGCCATACAGGTGCTCAAACCCAGGCCTTCCATGCAGATTTTTTCCATGCACAGCTGCGAGAAAAAAATCTGCGTGGAAAGCCTGGGTTCGAGCAACTTATAGTCTACTACACTATCTAGCTACATGTACCTACAGGTGCATGGTGAGACACTGCTGCGCTACGTACCTGCATTGTATAGGTGCATGGTATTGCACTACCTGTAGATGTGATGAGACACAGCTTTGATGTTTAGGAGAGCTTCCCCCCCTCTGTCACCCCAGGTAGTATAGTACTGTGTTGTGTGTCGTGTGAGTAGCCTCGGTCCCAGGCTCTATACTCCCCAGCTTTTTTTTACTATATATGTGCAAAAAAGCTGGGCAGTAGATCCTGGGAACGAGGCTATTATGTGAGTACAGTTCATAGCGCTGTCTCACTGAATTATCTTCATGACTACATTTTATTTTACAAAATAAACTTTGTATGAACAGCACATTATTCTACAGCACTTACACTCCACGGTACACGAATATAAACAAATCATTTGGTTGATAGATTTATATAGCTAGCTGAACACAACTATAACAACATTGCATATAAGTCTTAAAGGTCTCTACTTTGTTCTGGAGAAGTCTAAAGGATTCCCTGATATGGAGTCGTGAATCTCCACAAACAGCGGTACGTACGTAAGGTAGTCAAGAAACTCAACGATACCCTTATTCTGGTGGTTCAGCCGGTTTACCACAAACTCCACGTGCTCTGAAGTCAGTCCCCCAGCCTGCAGCTCCACTGCCAAACTACTGGTGGTGACCACACCCCCTTCATCCCGGGACTCCCGTTCAGCATCGGCCAGAAGGTAGAACAGTTCCTATAATATGCATATATTGAAGGAAAGAATGAGAGTGATAGCATACACATACACCTACATTATCACCATGTATTTGGACAGCACCTTGCACTTCTTCATTTTAACCTCAAGCGCCTCAAAGTCCATCTTATTGATGAGTCTCTTCACCATGTCACTGTGTGAGGTATAAAATCATACTGTGTACATGTGTTGGCACTGTGTGTTCAAATAATATACTTTAGTATAGATTTGGATCATGGGAGTGCACTTCAGTGTACATGCATCATGGGAGTGCACTTCAGTGCACTTGGAGGGAGCATGGGAGTATTATTGTTATATAACTGTACTAATTCTGATCTGTTACTAACAGTCTATACATCTGTTATTTAACTCTTACTTCTGAGCTTGTTACTTAATTACTTTTTTAATCTTGCTACAAAAACTCCTTCCTATCTGTTACTTAACTTATTCTTCCTAAATGTTTAAAAACCCATATACCTATTCTGTTACCTATTCTTATGTTACTTCACTCCTACATGTATTAACCTAACTCATTCTAACACTTGCTACTCGACTCATTTCTATTTGTTATTTTCTACCTCTTACTTAGACCAGAGAGGAGACCATAAGCTTCATAATCACTTCAATTATAATGCTATGTTTTGTAAGTATATTAATTTTATTGGTGTAGAATTATCTTCCAAGGGTGGCTGGCATCTATGAAACTAAACACTGTACGTGACGTGACAGTGCATGAAGGAATATAAGTCAGCTTGAAGCATACTTAGCTACATAAAGCTACTCTGAAATCATGCATTGATAGTGGGCATGCATTTAACAAAGGGGCTTACTCTAAAGCAACCACTTTCTCAGACAGAGCAGCAATCAGTGAGAATAGCCTGAAGTTTAGCCTGTATCTCCCTGCCAGCTCCAAAACCTGCAGGACAAATTTATATACTACTTTGAAATTTCAGATCATGACACTTGCTAATCAGTTACTTGGCACATCCATATTTATAAAGACGCTTGTCTAGCTCTGGCACCATACAGATAATTGCTGGGGTGGACCAAAGTCCACACTCAAAGCCTTGCTTCACATTTTAGCTGCCATACAAGAATATGGTACTTGCCAAAAGGACTTAGTACAAAAATAATTTTACATGATTACAGATCCCACTGTGACACTTATCCGTATGCATGCGGTCCTATCTGTCCGTCTATCTGTGTGTTTATCTGGCTGTCCCATAATATGCAGGGCACTAGTAACTCTGCATTCCATGAGTGTGTATGTGCTATTTGCTGGACTGTGATAACTGAAAGTGATATTATTCTTGTTTCCTTTGGTCTAAATTTTTATGTTGAAACTGCTCGTAACATGATCAATTTCTAGCAGTGCATGATCTTAGCTTAAACCATCATGACTCACTGAGTGGACGTAGTTCATCTCAGCATCGGAGATGAGGTCGTAGTTGACAGCCTTGAGGGCAAAGTCCAGCTCCATGATGTCAATCTCATCGTCTTCATCCCGGTCGACGTTGTCGTACACCCTGGTAGGAGAGACCAGTATGGCAACACGGCAGGTAGATACACTAAATAACGTCAAACTGACGTCTATGAGGTACATCTAGAAAATGATATACTCAGAAGAGCCAGCACAACAACATACCATAAGACAGGTACAGAATGCAGCTATAATAGTGAACATGCAATGGGAGTTAGGCTCCAATAATCCTTTGGAAGTGTGTGTTATAATGTGAATTCATATACACTAATATTCATTACAGATTCAAAGAATACATGTAGCAGGTATAGAGGGGAAAATAGTGCCGTGAAATGCCGTTACGGTCACAATTATATATGTAAAAATCTCTATTACCTATACGCATATGTATGTACATAGCACAGTTGTATGTATGTAACAGACCAAACTGTTAAGCTTAAGCATGTTATTAGTCATCCTGACCTGCGGTAGTTGGGCACCTTCTCCTGGTCGATGATACAGTACTTGGCAAGGTAGTCCAGTGGGTCGATTCCCTGCAGCTCCTTCAGTGTGCACTGCAAGGCCTTCATATCGTCACGTCGGGAACGGAACCGCATGCTGGAGCAAAATACAATGATTTCAGGGAAAACTTAGCTTGTGTCAAGAGACATTATTCATAATGAAATTCTGTAGAGGAAATGATACATGTAGCTTGCACAGGAAAACAACTTACTAATATATATAAATACCTTCCTGTTATTTCAACAATAATTAGATCATCGTATTGGCTCAGCTCTCATCAGAATAGAGTTCATTATTGTTATATTCCAAGTCTTAAAAGCTGACTTTCCCACCTTAAGCATACAGGATAGTTAAGCCTGTATACCTTAACTTGCAAACTTCAATTTCACATGTATGCAATTTTTCAAGCTAACATTAAATGAACCTGCCTAGCACATTCAAATGCTAGGTAGATATACTACAACTAAGATTGCTAAGAGTGACTTTTGCTGGAGGATGCATTCACTGGATCACTCACAGGTCTCCAGTGTAAGGCCCTCTCTGTTCCTCATCTTCCCCCTCCTGGTGGTAACCAAAATCATAGCCACGACGACCTTTATCCTGCAAATTTCATAACGATAAGTAACCTTCAGTGACTACACTATACTGTTGTATGGAAGGTAGCTAGCAAGCTTCAACAGAAAGTCCTTATACCGTACATACAGCTGTGGAGCGCTCATGCACATTTGTGTGTGTGTGTGTGTGTGTGTGTGTGTGTGTGTGTGTGTGTGTGTGTGTGTGTGTGTGTAGGGGGAGGAGACCCTGAGATGCGCCCCTTCCCTCTACATCTAAACCTCTCAATGCTGTAATGCAATTGCATACCTTACACATTCCTATGAGTATATAATATGTGCTACAATATGTACACAACATGCTTGCTACAGCCTTGCTCCACCTACCATGCCATTGCAGCCCTCGTCCTCTCCCTCTCCATCAGCCCCACCCCTCCTCCGCCTCCTTCTTCGCTTTCCGTCCTCATCCTCACTCCCACTCTCGCTGTCATCATCACCACCATATCGAGCCTTCACTTTTCCACCTTTTGACCTCTGTACGTAGAGAATAACCCTAGAGTCATCATAGCTATGTAAACACATTGTTCATAGTCTGTGTAAGGGAATCATGAGGACTCTTTTGATTAACCACACTCTATATTCAGTAACAATTCCTATCATTTGTCTGCAAAAGGGTGTGACCTCAAATGTAGATAATCAGTAACCAGGGAAGCAAATGTATATTGGTTTCGACGGAATCAAGCGATAGCATATACTTGTGCATAGTACATGTACTACTACTACTACTATAACACACACACACACACACACACACACACACACACACACACCTCCACCTCCCCTCCTCCCCTCCTCGTCCTCTCTCTCCTCTCCACTCCCCATCCCATCTTCCTCAAGGAGCTGCCCGGCCGGCTACCCAGTCTCGACCCCGGTCGCGATCCCAGGTGGGACCCAGGACGCTGCGAGCTGACACTCTGCCGCCCCGATTCATGGCCGTCCGACTCTCCACCCTCTCCCCTGGGGCGACCCTGTCCAGCACCTCCAGTATCAGTCCTTCCTGGAAACAAGGAGTGGTTGTAATCAAGAGCGCAGAAATAAACTTTCCCTACCCCACAAGAGAATAAAAACATGTATGTAACTTCCATAGACCTCTGTAGTGCGGGCAGAATGGTCTATATAGTGGTAATAGAATATCACACCAGAATTGTAGTTTGATTTGGCTAGTGGTACATGTAGCGTATCATAGCTGTGTAGCTCAGCAGTACGGTAGGTGTTGCTGTTATCATGACACTTCAGGGTCAGTTTTACTTCATGCATTTTGCCAGGAAGTACTTACATGCTCTTACTATCTTGGGGGTGGGAACGGGAAAAATATTTATTTATGCGCTCTAGTAATAGTGGTAGCTGTCATCTGTTGTGTACTGTAACAACAATACATAATACATAGGAATACATTGACACACTATGAACCCACCTGAAGAGTCACCGCCAGCACCAGTACCACGGTCATGCCTGCAACACAAGTGGATATATCATGAGCTGTACCTCATAATGACTCTGAGTACTTACTCATCTCCCATCCTTCCCTGTCCTTCTCTTCTGCCGTACGTTCCCTGTGAAAAAGTTGCAAGAAAAGAAAATAAAACTATAGCTGCAAATGCAAACTACCTAGCCTTACGTAAAGGAATGTCTGCAGTTCCAATTTTATTAATAGCCAAAAACTCACTTCATCATTGTGTGCACTTCTCAGCCTTCCTCCTCCTCCCGTTCCATCATTTCCCCCTCCACCAGCTCCTCCCAATCCTCCTCTACCTTCACCAGCCCCACCTCCTCCCTCCCAGCCCCACCCCCCTTTCCCGTAGCTTCCTCCGTCTCTCTCTGTGCCTCCTCTTCCTCCTAAACCCCTGGCATTGTCTCCGCCATGATTATCACCACCACCGTCCCATCCTGTCCTCTCTCCACCTTCGTCTTCCCTGCGCTTCCCTCTGAGCCGGCCATCAAGGCCATCTCCAGAGCCAGACAGGTTCGCTGCTCCACCTCTATAGCCATCTATGCAAGAGATTATACAGTTGTATTGACAATACAGAGGAGGTTGGAAGTGACTATGCACACTATAGTGGAAGGCAATTAGCTATGCTGTCTAATGATGGCTATAATGTTTGCTTTGGATTATAAAGTCTGTGACACCAAAAATGTTTTGGTAAAAAAAAACCCAAAAAAACCATATCCTCCTGTACAGAGTGACCACAAAGAATATTTCCTTCAGAGGCAACAGCCGCTTTTGACTTACACCTGCTGTGTCTGCCTGGTCTACCATTGGTAGATGCATCCATGCCGTCCAGGATGATATACCCTCCTCCAGTCCGGAGAGTCTTGCACTTAGAGCATCGGCCCCCCCTCAGTCGACACCTCTCACAGGGTATGTAGTCAAGAGCATCCCTGCGACCGTCAGTGAGCTTCTTGTGGCCAAGCTGAGCCTGGTTTATGAAGCTAAAGTATTCCAGATTTGTAGAGCGATTGTCAGGCCTGCGTTAAGATTAGGAGAGAGAGACACAGGGAGAGAAGTATGATCTTTTTACTAGCCTGGTCTAGTATACAGCCAATTTTTTTTGTATACAGCTATACAATGGTATTACCAGTGTTCTAGCAGATATATACTTGCAGTAAACATTGAAAAAACATTCAAGCAGTGAAATGTATAGGCACATAATTATACTTAGAACTGAAGAGTAAGGTCAGCAGCCAGTTTAGAAACCTCACGATATACACACTGTCAGTATTACTTAGCATCACAATTTTTGTGTGGGTACCAACTGGTTACCATGGCACTGCTGCAGTATGAATTATTAACTTAAATTTTATTCATGTGTTTACAGTGCAAAATGAATATCCCAATGCCAGTGTGGCTACTTGCATTGGCTGATGGTGGTCCTGTCTGCTGAGACAGAAAGTAACGACCTCCTTCCCACATTCATGTAAAAAAAATTCCTAGAAAAATTGAAGGTTACTTTCTTGATCCTGCCTGTGTGCTGCTGCGGACTCTGTCCATCACATTTTAGTAATTTAACCATAGTACGATGACAAAATTCGTTCATCGTTCCACTGTGTCCCTGGGACAAATTTTACTCCTGCTTTCACAGACTGACTGTAAGTAGCTTGAAACATAGCCTCGTGCCCAGGCTCAATTCGTGGGACGAAAGTCCCATGCAATGAGCCTGGGCACGAGGCTACTTGAAACATAGATATTTTTCTATGCGCATGCTGATATTGGAATGTTTGTTCTATTCAGAAAGGTATAAAGCTGAGATGCTGTGTTGTGTTTTAAACCACGCCTACTTAATGCATGCCACATAATCAATGTTCCATCCTCAGTCCCAAGCATTCATGACTAGGTCGATGAGAAACTAATAGACAATGACCATTACAAGAGACAAGGAGGCTTGCGTGTGTTTCCAGTGAACTCACCTTCCTAGCCTGTTTCCTCTCTTGGGAGGCTTATTGCCAGTCGTTTGAACTTGGTTGGCAATACTAGCTGTGGTGTGAGGGTGTCTGCCAGGCCCCGGTATGTTTTGGCCTGTATTAAAATCAGATATTCCATACTTCTTGATGTCGCACTGTGCAAGTGTTTCCCTATATTCGCGGTCATCTTTCACTGGTTCCGTCACCTCTTGGAGCGGTGGTTGCTGGTTTTCAGTACTTGAAAGAGCTTCAGGACTACGATGGGGTCTTGCTGAAAGGCGAAACGGAAAATCGTCAGGGTCCTCTTCGCTCTGTGAGGCTTTCCCCGCTTTTTTGCCTTCATCTGCTCTGCTGATGTCCACCGTTGCAGATATCAACCTAAAGGACCTCTGGGAGGCGCTCTCTTCGTTCTGCTGCATACCGTCGTGATAGATCTCGGCATCTTTTGGTGCAGCCGTCTCCTGAACGATAGTTTGGGCCAGTGCGCTCTTTGGAGGGGTTGTCAGCAGCTTTGTTAGCTCCCTGAGCGCGTTGATCCTCTCCCCGCGGTCGGGGATCAGTCCCAGAGGTCGAGGACCAGCATTCGAGGTGGTACGGGGCCTCCTATACACGTCGCCGGGGCGTGGCTCCCTCTGCACATTACCCAGCCCGAAGCTTGCGAGGTAGTTGGCTGCTTTGCTCAGTTTTTCGCTGTTTCCTTTCTTTTCTTTGTCGTCCTTTCCATCGCTCTGGTCCCTTTCCGGGCGATTTTTGGTGGTATAGGATACCTGTTTGCTACTGATCAGCGGAAGATGAGCCGTTTCTGTTGCCATACTGCACTCCGAATGAGAGGGCGTGGCAGCAACATTACGTCATTGTCTCGTGCTCCGCCCCGCCCACGTACTTGGAGCTTCGATAAGCTTATAAGGCGATGGCGACTGCCACGCTTTGAGGCTAGCGCGAACTCTCAGAGAATCGAGATATTCAGCGATGTGCTAGTGCAGTAGGTATGATGATTGCAGACGTACTGTGCTAAGGCTAGCAGCGTTTCATGTTAATGACTAAAGAATAATATCTCTGCCAAATTAAATTTTGCCAACTAGCTACCAGTATTGAAAGGGTTGCGTAATTACTGTTAGGCGAGTTCTTAATGTTAATGGCTGATTCGGGCTAGTTAGAGAGAGTCTCCAGACTTCATATATTATCTCTGCATGAGACTTAGTTAGAGGGTAGCTACTGAAATGGGTGTGTCACTAGTACTGAAACCTGACACTGATTGTACAGCATGTGCCAGTGCAGCTAAAGATATTCAGGGGGCTTTTGTTTGCTAATCTCAGGGGCAGATAGCTATGAGTGATTGATTATAGCAGGTAGCTACTATTGCACAGTAGCTACATGGTCTGGAGAGGGGAGGTCAAAATCCAACGCCACAATGTTTTGTGACTTGCAAGATGTGGAAAACTTCACTGGTGTTTTAACACATATACATACACTACAGCACTGTTGTCCTTTACTTTCGAGTAGAAGTCTTGCAGCATGAGCCCAGAAGTTATAACTCTGCCTAGATTGGATTTTTTTTTGTGGGTTCAGCTGGTTTAAATGTTGTGGAGCCTATAAAAGGTTATCAGGATTTGTAGCCACTTGGCGGAATTTGTTTTTGACATAGAGTTGGTCTGTGTAGATAAAAAATGTGCCTCATATTCACTGGACTCCACAGGAGAAGTTTTCAAGATGGTAATAACTCTCCCTCAGAACTAAGAAACCGCATGTGGGGGAAACACGTTGCTGATCAATGAAATTGATTGTGAACGCGTACATGTATATAGCAACAGTTGCATGTGCCGTGATACAGCAAATAACCAGTCATACAGTAACTTGCCTATAGCCTCTGGCAAGTACGTATGTTTTTGTGTCATATTTTATGTAAAGAAAACTACTGTGCTAGATTGTATACCCCAATCTTGCAAAGATAAGCCCTCTCCCCTTTTTGCCTGAGAAATTTATCGTATAGGTCCATTTTATCTTGAAACCAAGTGGAATGAGATGACTTTCTAGTCTCTTAATTGGTGATTATGATTTGTCATTCTTATATTGATAGATTGTTTGCAAAACGATTTATTGTATTGTAGCTAGGCTTGCTCCCAGGCTCTTGCAGTCGTACTGCAAGCGTTAAAGCTGGATGAGAGCCTGTTACTGAGGCTATTTATATTGTGCCCTATTACGACTGACTCGGGAGTGTACTTAGTAATGTGGTGGGTGTACTATCATGTGAACTGTTCACAATAATGGTGATGGTGTACATGTATTTTCTTGTAAACCGTTGAAAATAAGCCCTCCCCTCTTAGTCTGTGGGGAGCCAGTCAAATTCATTGCAGATTACTATGGCATGCAGCTCGAAATTCATCTGGCATGACCTGTTATCTGGTGTGACCTGTTATCTGGTGTGACCTGTTATCTGGCGTGACCTGTTATCAATGAAAGTGGTTTACCATTATGGGATATGGAATGTGCAATATCAACTGGGGCTGTACTTGTATAAACTGAGGAGCGATGATATGCAAGGAGTGCCATACATGTGAGCCAGACACACAATGAAAGGCCTAGTGTTGTCGCTGCAAGTCAACAACCAGCATATACATGTATATAATGTCTGAGTAGTCCGTCTTAGTCTTGCGTAACTAATATGGCCTAAACTTTGAAAGTTTTGGGTACTGGGTATACAGTGGTAAATATAAATTAGTTCCTATAGCATTTGTCTTTAATCTTTTAAATTAATGACAGAAATGGCTTTCTGGAGTAAAGTCAATTTTAACTATGTCTAATCACGTGCTATATATTGATACCAGTATGTTTCCCCTGTAGACAAGAGTGTGATTGTTTTCATAATTAATCACGCACACTTTTTTAGTTCAACAAAGGCTGTTGATATAGGAGCTACTATAACATACTATTAGCATGGAATAACATGCATTCTCATGCTGTTTGGGAATAATTGTAGTAGGCAAATTGCGCTTGCTTCGTTCGTGCAAAGTGCTCATGTTATGTTTCCTGAATCGCACTTGTGATTACGCTAATTGAACCCTTGTACCAAAATACTGTAGCTTACTTGCATTCAATTCCATACCTAACCTAGGTGTTTTTTTTAAAGTTGCATAATAAAACTCCCAAGGAAGCTCCTTTTTTGTTGTATGAACTTAACCTAAATGTAGGACACTTTGCACTCAGAGTTCATAATCCATTCAGAATGTTAACATCAGCATGTTAATGAAGTGGTGCTTTATACTTTTGCAGTTAACTATGTCTGAGGGTGAACGCACTAAGTCTACTGCTGACTCCACTGCCTATGGGCCGGGTGGAGTCGACCCTGGAGGGGGGAGTGGTCAAAAAAGTCCCAATGGTGGTAAGTGTTTGCTAGTGTTGTAAAGTGGTTAGGAGGGAGCATGGAGCACTTTTTCACAATCGAATTCTGTAACTAACTGGCCAATAGCATGTTTGAAATAAAACTACCTGTTTGATTGACAATGTAGTGGTTACTTCTTCATGTAAGAATCACAAAATATGCTGACATGGTAATTTGTATTCAAAAATTATAATACCTCCATCAGGGGGTTCTTATGGGATTTTTTGCTGGGGGGGAGGGCTTAAGGTGGAGTTTGGGGTGTGTGTGTGTGTGTGTGTGTGGGGGGGGGGGGCCTTTGGGGTATCCCCCACTGAAATTAAATTTTACTGAAATTGAATCTGGTTGGTTTTGGTGAGGCTTGTTCCCAATTCTTCCCACCCCAGTTTTTATGTTGGAGCCATGGAGAAAAAGTGAGGGGGAAGGCCTGGTACTGCTTATCACATGCCCTAAAATCTGATAAATAACCGCCCCCTTAAAGGTAACCGCCCCTCTAGTATAACGATCAATTTACTGCAACAACAGTTTACTCATGTGTAAAACCGTCTATGTAAACATGGCCGCCCATAATTTGCACGTGCAGCCTAGGTAGGAAATTGAATCTGTAAAATTAATAGTGTTTGCAGGTGTGAATGTCTATAGCAAGCAGAGCGTGCAGCTAATACGGAGGGGATGTTTCTGTAAATCTGCCACGCTAATAACGGTTGTTTTACAAAAATAACCGATCTGTGATTATACCCGCCCATGTAAAAGTAACCGCCCATTGAGGCTGCTAATTCTAATTATAACCGCCCCCGGTTATTTATCAGAGTTTACGGTATATGATCATGCTAGGATACTTACAGGCCCACGCACTAATTGGAAAACACCTCCGGTAATCTGAATTATTACTGTCTCCTGCTTTGACTTCCGGGAGCATTAAATTGCCTTGTCTTATCAGCCCCATACGCAGCAGCAGCGTAGTAAGCAGCAGCCACAGCGATTATATCCTGTTTACTTATTAACCTCTGTACTGGTATATATTTTATCAATATTCATAGCTTCCTATACAGATATAACAACCACAGAAATGTCGCTCTCTTGCGCTATATATTGCGTGCGCTAGTCCACGTTGCAACTTGTCTGGTCGGTGCTTCTTCAGAGCTTATTATATATTGTAGCTACTGCCTATCACTCATCATACTCAGTGCTTTAGCTAATAACTACCGCACTCTGCCAGAAAATCACAAATTTACAATGCGTTTACAAGTCACAGGCGGTTACTAAAACCCGGAACGAAACGAAACGGTAGCGGAACGTTCCGCCCCGTTCCGCCTACTAAAATGCGGAATGCCACATGCGGAATTCTCATTCTCGTACATATGTAGATGCATAGATAATAGAGCATACCCTGGTATGCTCTATTATGTAGTTATAGCCATGGAGCAGTATTTCATTTTGTTAGGAGTCCAGAAGGTTTCGCACAAGATTAGGTATGGCGATGCAACCAGTACCGCTGCGGTACAGTGGCTAGTTGCATGGAATGGTCCGACAAGCAATGTGAAAACATTGATCAGAGCATATAGGATGATCCAATATGCATAGTTCTGCAACAAAGCTCTGTAAACCTGTAAAACATTTTCTTAACGTCTACTATTCGTTCAGCTCTACAAAAAAGAACCGTAGGCCTAGCTGTCTGCTGATTTACCTGTGCATTTCCTACCAAATTCAGCGAGTTAGCTTCAAAGCTACGGGCTCTGGCTTTCTCGTTAAATTTTCCCATACAGTATAGCTACCCGTCCTGTATCCTTTGGTTCACTTATCCATAATTTTATTATTCAATGAAGTATCGAAGTTAGAAGTTAGGCTCGCGAGATGAATATTAACAGCGAGGGGCGCTCGGGTCTGGCCGCAGGGCTAGTCTCGTTCCGGATTCCCAGCTCCGCAATCAACGTGACTGCGTACTACCGTAGGGCGCCGGCGTGATATTGACACCGCGATTCTTACGTCATATCGGGGCAGGTGATGCAGCCTGGTGCCTAACCTGCAACCGCTATAGCTCCACCGTGCATCGTGCTTTCCGTATTTTAATAGGTGAAACGGGACGGAACGTTCCGCTACCGTTCCATTCCGTTCCGGGTTTTAGTAACCGCCAACCTAACAAGTGTTTTCGTAACAACGCATCGTGCCTCAGGGGATTTCCCTCAGGGCATTCTGCAGTAGGGCCTGCTAGGGCCTAGCAGGAGACAGTAATAATTCAGATTGCTCCCACATGTAGTACATTTTTGTGAGTTTTTCATCTGCTATCAAGGGACTCAACATACGTAGTAACTGGAGAAGGTTCCAGGAACCTCACTCCAGTTACCATGTTTAGTCCCATGTGGCTAGATTAAAGACTCACAATTTGTACATAATTTGTATGGAATATCATAGGAGTAACAAGTCACCACTTTGTGGTTCAACTCCTACCCCCATAGCTACTCAGATCAGGTATTCGTATTATATTTTATTGTCTCATGTTTGGGAGGAGGAAGTTTCTTTAATTTGGTTAGACCACTCTGGTTCTCAGCCCTTCATATACTGTAGCTACTGCCTATCACTCATCATACTCAGTGCTTTAGCTAATAACTACCGCACTCTGCCAGAAAATCACAAATTTACAACGCGTTTACAAGTCACGTGGCCTAACAGGCGGTTAAGTTCAGTTTGGGTAAGGGGTTAAAATCCTCGGCTTCGCCTCGGACTTTAAATTCCCCTGACCCAAACTGACCTTTAATTATTACATAAGCTCCCACACAAAAAATAATATTCACAATTGTTGGAGCACAGGACGACTGGATCGGTGTAATCGAGGGGCATCGACTGAGGCAGACAATCCTTTGAGCAGCGATAAGCCCAGACAGACCACGCGTATGTACATGTACGTTATGACTGACTGTCCATGGTTGAAAGGGACTGCTCTAGAATGCCTTATGGCGCGTGAGAGGCCATGACAGTGAGAGACACTCCTACCTGTCATTTAGTATCGGTTTATCACTGCCCGAAGGATTGTCTGCATCAGTAAACAGCCCTTACCTGCACCATTTCAGTCATTCAGTGCTTAATAGATGCCGTTTTTTATCACGTGCAGTGACGTAGAGTAGATTTATATGTCTATGCAACGGTACTTACATGCCCATGCTCTAATTGAAAAACACAGTAACAGGCCTTCTCGTCGCTTTTTCTCCAATGTTGCGAGATAAGGACTGGGAACAAGGCTAGGGTTTGGCAAACCACGGCATGTTAACAGTTGTCAGTGTAAATTGACTCTGTACATGGATTATCAATCAAATAGGGAATAACGAGTTAAAGCAGGTTAACATGCGAGGGCAGGGAAGTGGGTGTGGTCTATAGGCATTGAGCAAGATCTTGTCGGCAGCAATGATCTGAGTAGCAGGGTCAACTCTGAAACACTTCCCTCCTCACTTCATATTTATTTGTGCTCCCATCGCATCTGTTTGTACTTGTACAATGTGATTATTTGTGCTGGTGGCCCGGCCATTTGCCTCTGATCCACACATTTGCGGTCCTACGTAGGTTTTGGGGTCAAGAAAGGTGCGTAGGCTTGGGAGGCGACTGCGTCTTGGGCCTAGGGTGGAGTGAAAAGCCCCCACACCTCGCCTCCCAAAGGTGGGGCCAGGGGAAGGCCTCAAAGGTATAAAGGGGTAGGCCCCTCCCTCTGGCTATCCAAGGAAAGGGGGGTTTGGTTAGGGGTGTGCAAGGTTGGCCAACCCAACCTCCCAGCCGAAAATTCCATTTGGGGGCATGCTATGGTGGAATTGAAGGGCTCAGAACCAGAAATAATATTAATGCATAAAAGTGCAATTCACCAGCAATGGGCTGTTGACTTGTCGAAGTTTCCGATGAGTGATCACTGCATGTACCATAACCAAAATGTGTGTATGGAGGGAGTTTATCAAGATTTCGGTAAAACATGCATCGCTAATGTGTTTTCAAATTCAATAGTGCAAAATGTTTGCCCAAGAACTGTGCATGTAATTAGCAATTGCACTAATTTACTCATTTACTAATGGCTCTTGACTGTGTTCACTCATTTGAAACTCAAACAACCCACTGGAGTATTCCTTTCTTAATGTGGGCATGACATGTTTGGAGGGGCCAATTCAGGGTTAGCCCACTATGCTTCTCAGCCCTTCCTGACGGAGGACAGGTTAAACTCTGTATGAATTGTGTAGTTAGATACAACCTAGATACAAGTATCAGTACCATTATATATGAGTAATAACAAACTGAAAGGTAAACAGGAAACTGAAATGAAAGCTGAAAGCAAGACTGAAACAGAATGCCACAGATACAAGATTATTTGTAGGTGGCAGCCATACAAATCAAAGGCACTGCCTACAGTTTACATAGTGTAGAAGATTTCTAATAACTGCCAGGCGTGTTCTAACTTCCAGTTAGGACATGCCATTAGAGCAGATAGAATACCCATCTGTAATGGTACCTTTGATTTGTATGGCTATCCTGCTACAACCACCCCCTAGACGCATTTACCAGTAGTACACTCAATAGTTCCAGGTACTCAATAGTTCCAGGTAAACGTGTCTAGGGGGTGGTTTAACTACAACTGATTAAATTTAGGTCCAGTACTAATGCTCTCAATGGGAGGCATGCATAGGATTTTAAAGCGTCAATAAACTAAAAGTGTTCAGAGAACACATACCCCGCGGTATGCATTTCAACAATGTATTATTGAGGCAAACATCATGCTGTGCAAGTCGATGTCAGATACTGGTACTGGATAAGCCAACATGTCATATACTCCTCACTCTTGAGTGATATTGCTTGTGTAATTAATTATAATACAAGTCAAACGTTGCCATCAGGCATGTCTGGCAGTGCATGTACTACTAAACGCTGTATAGTTAAGTCAACAGTGTTGCATAAATTTTCGCATAGTCAGAATTCCTCTCATACTCTGTAAAAATTGATCATACAGTAATCACACTCTGTAACCTCTCTCTCATTCTTCCTTGTACAAAGTTTTTTTTATAATTTGTAGTGCATAGCTATGAGAAACCACCAAGCAGTAAACACAACTGCTATGCCTACGTCAGTCAATGGCATGTGCGCTACATTAGCAACATAAATGAAATTATGCAGCTATGCTCATGGAACATTCACAAATCACCGCCTGGTGCCATTTTTTGCGCAGCTGCTTCTCAATTATCAACTATTGTACCCTAACCACGCCCCACTCACAACATTGAATTTAATAAGGTTAACTGAAGGTAGTATTGGTGTAACTCTTAAGCCTACAACTTTCTATCTGCAGACTTGGCAACCACAGTCAAGTGGCTTCTCTTCCCAGTGGAAGGCCCCATGATTGCTTCCGAGGATCCCGCATTATTTCAGTCAGTCATGGCTGCGTTTTACAGGTTTGAGGAGGTAAGCAAGGAATATATTTTTTAGGTTAATATATTCAAAAGTGTCATAACACAGTAAATCAGGAAGCTCACTAATGGAAGTGTGTTGACTTCAGTAACTTTCACTGATAGTGACCTGCTTTCATAAAGCCCATACCGTAGACTCGAGTTATTAAGCGCATGCGCTTATAAGTCTGAGCGGCAAGGAAATATGCGCTTAACAAAAAGTGTGCGCTTATGAAAGAGCGATTTCTAGCACCGCCCATTAGTCCCACCCACTTGTCGCATCTCGATCTATGACTAGCTAGCTATCATGGCAAGGGGGGAAGACACGATCATGATTCACGAAAGCATCATTCGAAGGCACCACGCGTACAAAATTGTCTTCGTGTTCAACGATTGGACTTCTGGTACAAATTGTTGTCACGATAGACAATAGCTAGTGGTTGACAACAGTCAGCTTGAACTCTCTTGCATAGCTTTTCCTCTTAGCCTTTCCCAATCCGTTCGAGGGAAGGATAGAAGTACCACCAGCAGCAGTAGCCATCGTGAGACTCTCCAGTGAAACACTCGGCAATACTATAGCACGTCGCGATCTAGTCTTGTGCTGAGAGCGCTCAAAGTTCCAAGTTTAATCTGGCGCGCGTATGCGCTTAATAGTGAGTAGCAACAATCAAGAAGGAAGTATGCGCTTATAAAAAGGTGCGTTTAATAACCCGAGTCTACCGTATACATTTATGTGGTGTTTTTATATTCAGTGTTAATGTAAATTATAGGCTCTCTTTTGTTTCTTTGTGTAGTATAGTGCCCTATACCAGTGAAAGGATTAATGCTTAATGCAGCCAAAAAAGAATGACGGAATAGTATCAATAGGGCAACAGTTTATGTACTAAGTAAGCATGACTTATTGATTAAGGCTTAACTTAGTATAACATAAATACATAATAGGGAAGTAGTTTGTGTACTCAGTAGAGTATGACTTAGTAAGGCATAAGTCCATCAGGTATATGGCAGGTGAATGTCAATAGGGCAGCGGTTTATATCATGAGTACTCCATACGTAGAGATGGCGTGGGAAAAAATGGCGGCCCCATATAACGCCTACAAAATCATATGCTCAGAACTCGGCTCTGATTATAGTTGGGCGAGCGTGAGTGAGCCCCACACTAATGTGTTCAATTGAAAATTTGTCTGTGCGTACGGTGTGCGTATGTACGTGCGTGCGTACATACCGCATATTGTTTCGCGGTTGAATATACAATCTAGAATAAGACCTCACGTTTGTGTATTATTTAAAAACCAAGCCTATTTTATATTGGGCTTATGGTGGTGCCAACGGAACTGTAAGGCCCAAAAATGGAGCTTTGCGTCTACGTTCATATCTTGGAGAAGAAAGCGTATCTACATAAGATCCGCATATTGCATGAAAGTTCAACCTTTGCTGGTTCCTATGGTACCCAGCATTAGCGTGTACTCGGCCTTTTTCGGGGCCCTACAACCAAAAAGCGGCTGCCTATCAGAAAAAAAAGTGAGTTTTTTTTGCATTTTCTGGACAAAGTGGTGCAAACCTTGCCAGCATTGGGATTATAGCACAGCCTCAACAAGCACAGGTTGAATCGTACGATAAATCAAGTCCGGAGTCCATCGACCGCGGAATGGCTGAGATACAGGCAATTCAATTTTGAGGCTTAAAATCGAGAAACACGGGTAAGGCTTACCGAGGAAACTAGGAGCGCTTCAGATACGACTCTACAGTGAAAATGATGCACTGGCTCCAGGGGCGCCGGAACCGGTCCGGCAGGTCCGGCGGTCGCCGGACCAATGTTTACGCCGAGTTTACGTCATCGTGACGTCTTGTTAGCGTTTACTACTAATAATAGCAGTTGCTAGTCATTTATCGGACTGGATTCTGCTGCTGAGCGCACTGTTAAGACTCACGTTAGTCTGGACTGAACAAGTCGCGGGCATGGGAACGAGGCTAAGTCTGGCCCACGAGACAACGGCACGGCCGGCCACGTCAATTGAGCTTTCGTTGAGGCTCCGCCCTTTATTGAATGGGAGGGGCTGAAGCGCGAGCGTATTAGCCACGTATTAAACACTGTATATACGTATACCACGTGAGATTGCGCGACTGGTATTTCACTTCTGGAGATTATTTTGAGCTAATGCTTTCTACGTTTCGGCAGTAATGATTCGCAGAGACTTCATGTGAGCCATTCCTAACCTTTTTCAAAAGTGCAATTAAAAAAATTTCCGCGCTTCGCGCGGGGGCCTGCTATTATCAACGCCGTGTTTGTTAGCCTCGTTCCCATAGGTCTGGGAACGAGGCTAGTGTTTGTCAGCCGGACCAAAGCTAAAGTGCTTCCGGCGCCCCTGGGCTCTCAGACTCTTTTTTGAGAAAGATCTTTCCCACAGCTCTTCTAATTTATCTTCAATGACAGTTTTTACCAACTCCACTTTGCTGCAATTTTCAGCCTTTCATTTTCTCGGCAAACCGGTGCAAAGTCTCTGAGAACCTCGAAACTCGTACCAGATGTTGCTTACCACATGAACTACTGGTTTGGAATGCAAGCAATCGCGATTCTGGCAGATCTGGGGAAAAAAAGGACGAAAATCGAACATCTGGACCCCCAAACTTTGGGTTCAAAGTTCACACTTCCGCGTGGGTGTACACATGCCATCACAATTACCTAAGCAACTGCGGCGCGTGCCAGACTATAGTGCTCTTTAATTAGCATATGCGGCCGTCAGAACTGCTTTTGCGTGGTTATTTCTTGCAAAAACAAGGTGTAAGATGATGAGCTGTTTCTCTATGCGTGTTGTGACTCTGCTGAGAGCATTCTTTAGTGCGATCCTGCCTCTGTAAGTGATTCTGCCTCATGGTAGCCGGATATCTAGACTAGCATGCCCATTCTTAATATTAATGCTCACTAGCCCCTGTATAGCACTCTATCTCCTGTTAGCCGACTATTTTACAGCTATAGCTACTACTTCAGTACCTTTATCTGGGCGTTACAGCAGCAATTCTTCAACTCCTGCCTCGAGGCTAGCTAAAATGATTACATCACCGATGCAGCTCGTGCGGCCAACGCGTAATAATGAGCGTGGGCACTTCCTGGTTACACTTTCGTGACCGCCGGCGATTTTGTTTTTAAATTTGAGGTCTTATTGTAGACTGTATAACGTTTCAAATAGTTTCCGTAATATCCCAAATTGTTCACGTGGCCACGGTGGCTGCAGTGCAGCTAGCTTATGGATGCTCTTACAGAGTAGACTGCAGCGGCAGAGGCTACAGCGTTGCCGTATATATCCCCAGGTTGGTGATAAGTCACATTGGTACAGCAGAGAGCGTGTTCTAGAGCCAGAAGAGCTGTCATTTTGCCAGGCCACTGACAAGTGACACTGAGACGAGAGAAGGAGCCAATAGAGCTGCTGAGGGTGCGTCGCCGCTAACGTACGCATGGGCTAATACCTTGCTCACGCTCGCCCCACAATGCTTTGCATTCACCTAGTCATAGGCTTTTATGGGCCATACCCGAGTGTTTTTATCAGCAACAAGACTGTTAGCGTTGGCAGAAAGCTTCGCTGGAGTACCACACCGGCAAGTCGACACACTTGGGGCGTGTGGCCTAATCGTACATCTTCTTTCTTCCTCTTCTTCAGCCAGGCTAGCACAATATTGGTTGAAGCGATCACAATGATTCAAGCATGAACAAGTTGGATATTCCCTGGGGTATTGCACTCGTATCATAGCTTGTTCAAAGAAATCGAATAGGTTCAGCAGTGATTCACGAGTACTCTCGAGTGGATGCTTGCTGTTCCACGCCATTTAATGACTACTGTTCCATTTCGTTCTGGGATTTAGTAACCGCCCCATTTAATGACGTCACGTGCTTGTCTATTTAACACCTACCTTTGATCATGCCAGCTTCTGAGCTGTCCGGGCCTGAGCTGCATCTCCTGGTGTGCGTACGTCACACGAATTTTTAGCTAGAATACACTTACTCATATAGCTGATTATATGTTGGTTGGCCCAAGTCCAAACGGCTTCTGGCCAGAGGTACTGTTTAAGAATGGGTGGAGTAGTAGGGTAGCTAAGTGAGGGGGTGTCCTAACGTTGTAGTTGTCCAGACACGCAGCAGATTGACCTCGTTCTCTGGGCCTTTCGGTTTGCCTTTATGTATCACGAGCTAGTTTTGTACTTGCTATGAATATACATTAAAGTACAACGTAAAAGGCTTAAGTTCATGAGGTATTTGGCAGGTGAAGGGCATGATACAAAATTTAGGAGACTGAGGTGTAAAGATGTAGACAACATTTTGTTAAACAATGGGAAATAATCACCTGGAGTCACAGGTCTGTATGAAGATTAGGGTCGTGACACAAGCATGGCTAGGTGTTTCGGTCTATTAGAGCCTCCTCAGTGCAGCAAAGGTCCTACTGCTTGCCAGTATCTAATGCATGGCTGACTAGCAGCAAAACTTGCCCTTTACAAAAATCAACTCCATTCTGCAGACTGGCGAGCGGGGACAAAACACTGTAAAGAGAGTGTTTTCTATACTGAATGATAGATGTGAAGAAACCTTTGAGAGGGACTTTCCGTTTTATATTGCCTTGGCCTATCGCACACGTGTTGCGTAAGTTATTGATTGTGTAACTATCGTGTACGCTCAAGCAAATTATATGTGAACTTTTTACACGTAGGAAACCAAGCCTGTACCGTGGTGATGTACTGCAGAGATTTGTTAGTTCATGTATTCTGCAAGTTGGAAGATTGAATAGCCACAATGTTGCTATTGTGTTGAGAGGCTTCTTTGAAAGGTAACCATTCCATTGTAATGTACTTCCTGGTCATTATACCCACCACATTCACATTTTTTAAGCAGTATTTAGATACCAGTTGGTAGTGCATTACAGGATTTAATCTTTGTCGCGTGCATTCTCCACCTGGCTTAATTGTTCAAGTGCGCTAACTAGTCCCAAAATGCACTGCCAACTGGTGCGTAAAGTATTTAGTTATCTCACTGACCTGAAACAACCGCAATTCTCTTGGGCGTTATTTAGGAAGTGCATGCCCTCTATCCAGATAATACACTCTTTTAAGTGTGCATTAAGTAATTTTATGCTCTGTCATGTGATTGATTTTGAGACTTCTGATTCATCAAAGGTCACACGAAAAGAACTGATTAACCTTAATCTCTTAACTCTTTCCCAGCCAAGTTTTAATACATCCATAAGGCTAATGTGAATTTATATAGCCCTTTTTATATTAGGCGTTAATGTAAAGTACACGTTTTTTCTATTTTATATGGGCACATCAATGTGCCCATGGCGTTCAAAAGTTAATTAATACCTTTCATTGCCTTGCCTATTTCTTTCCTAAAGGGGTGACTTCACTTTCGATATAAAGCTGAAGAACTCTACCGAATCTGATGTACCTATGACTAGTGTATTCTTGCACTTGGAAAATGCATTTGGCCAGCTTATGAATGAGAGGAAAGGTGTTCCCTATCACATCTATCCCACACTGTTATGGAGTGAGTGTGCCAGTAATGTACTGACTAAGCATTATGCATTATTATATACTTTTGCTTTTTTTGTATGCTCACAGTCACTACGTATTTGAGTTTTAGTGCTCAGAGGCCAAGTGAAGAAGCTGATGCAAGGAAATGGCATGATCATTTCTTGAAGGATGCTCACCAATATGTTTTGGATGATGATAACGTAGATGGCTTGATGAAGACACTAGTTTTAGGTCAACAAATGAAGCTACCACTTGAACTAACTTTCAAAACCAGCCAAGTTGGTGAATTGCTTGCTCCAGTTAAAGCCAGTGCAATTCGCCCGTTCCTTCATCAAAGGTATGTGTACAGAACCATGCATTAATGAACTGAATTGTGATTGTTCTTCTGTTGCTGTTGTTGCCAGGAACACAATATCTGCTCTTGAGCAATGCGAGCTGTGCTTTGTTTCTGAAGAAGACTTCCTACAGCACATTGTAATTAAACTCAGAAAGAGTTGTATCAGCTCCAAAGAGAAGAATCTCAAGAAATTTTTGAATGCTGTGACTGATGGCTCTAAGCTTCAATGTATTATTGACGTAAGTTTACCTTTAGCTTTCTTTATGATTCCTGTGGTGAGATAGTATTTACTATAATTCCAGTTTGCTACGGGGCTGATATACCTTTGCTGTGTGATAATTCATTAAATTTGCTTTGTGTTCTCTAGGGTCTTCAGCTTCTTGATTCCATGCTACAAGTTGCTACCACCAAATGGTGGATGTCAGATCAACTAGACGAGGAATTCGAAGAGTGGCTATTGCTACTACTAAGCCTGATTGATTTTGATGCCCGTCCTGAAGCTTATTTACATGATGACAAATCAAGTCCTCGAATTTGTCTGCAAGAAATTCTCTCTCTGGAGTACTCTGTGGTGAAGATGTACCATGAATTCGTTGGTGATCAGGTATGATTTCTGGCATGATCATACCAGCAATATCTATGATGAGGTAATTATTCATCCTGTAGATTGTTAAACTGATGAGAACAAGTTTATCAAAACTCAGTGTGGAGCAGTTTGTGGAAGTTTATCAGAGCAGCAGTCACATCTGGCCCCCACAAGTAATCATGAATAAGAGTTGCTCGTGCTTACATGGATGTATGCATCATTATCATTCTTTCATAGATCCTGGAAGAGTATCTTGAGTCATATACACTACCACAACATATGAAGATATCTGATGCCGTTTGGAAGACTGTCCTGCAGAAAGTAGCAGAAAAGTAATTAAGTGTTTTTGCCATAAACTACCATGATGCGGTGCTTTGACTGTATATGGCATTGTGTATTTATGTAGGTTCCATGGTGCTACCAAGCAAACGTTAGCTCACAGATTTCTGTTGAGAGTGGCAGCCTACTACAAGGAAAAGCAGAAGGCTACCAACTTCATTCCTGAACTGCTGCAGTTAGAGGTCGATGGACTCTTTACTGTTCAGCTTACTGAATGGGACCAACCTTCCCTCGATGATCAGCAGGCTGCCACTGAGTTTGAAATCGATCTTCGGGAGTATATTGATAATAACAGACTAAAGAGTAGTCTCTACTCCCAGACCAAGAAGCTAACGGTACGTAATTGCAACATTTTTAATGCTTGCAATGATAATGCTGACTGTCTAATGTGTGTGTACTATCTTTTCCAGGACTGTATCTCTGCTGAGAGAAATAGTTTTCAGGATGTTATTTTGGCAGCTGCATACAAGGTGATCACATTTTTCTTTATGCAGCGATACCGCTATAATTCCTTACTCAGTTGTTTCCATAAATCCATTCTAGCCTTTTGTCTTTCACCCAACCCCAAATGTTAAAGTTTTAAGTTGTTTGTAATGATGTAAAGGCATAATTGTGTACAGTATAGTACAAAAGGAGAGTATGTTTTCAGGCATGATATATTTTCTATGTAATTCTCAGGAAATGATTCCAGAAGTTGATGATCTATGGAAAATTGGCTCACTGAAAGAAGCAATTGATACCACAATTCGCGTTTTGACAGAGGACCAGACGTGGGTACAACACGAGCCTTCCAGAAAACAGCAGTTCTGTCTGGACTTCATAAATGCTTGCTGTAAACGAGTACCTAAATCCAGCATTGCCGTTGACTGGATAAATAGATACTTACCCATCCTTATCAAGCTTGGCAGCCTCTACTGTTCTTACTCTCAATTGAGCGGTAATCAGACTGTACTCTGTGATGTTATTCCAGCCGAGATTGCCACACGCTCCTCTCCACCAGTTCAACGATACTTTGAATGGGTTCGAGGCTTTCACTCCATGTTGTCAAACTGGAAAACAAAACTTGAAGAAGAAACAGTAGACTATGATGAAATCCACTCAGCATTGCAAAATCAGAAGTGCTTCCGCGATCAAGCACAAGCAGTCGGCGCTGCAAGCCTAACGTTTCCAACCGAGAACCTGAAATCCTTGCATCGCAAATTCCTTGAAGAATTTGAGCACCTTAATCAGATACTGTTGAAGTACATTCAAGATGATCCTGAAGGAAGATGGTGAGTTATACATAGAAAGGCAAAGACTGGAATTCTCATTGCAGCCTGCTGCATGGGAAGATTGATTTCTGCATGTGTTTACACTCAAGCTTGAGAAAAGTGACACTGAAGACACTAGACGTCTAGCACATTTATATACCGTGCATGTATGTACCATATCCCAGTTCTCTAGCCACCGTGTATAAATTCAGTTCAGTTGTGTTAAGCAAATAGGTTATACGTAGATAACCATGGATGTTATACAGCTTTCTTGGCGGAAATGGTTATGGACTTGTTACTAACTTACAATGCAGACTGTAAACAGTTCGTGTGTTGGTAAACAGGTGCCCACTCTTTCACGGTAACAACCTGCGTGTTACAGCTCCAGGCTAGTATATCTGTGTGGGTATGTACTCCTAACCAGTTGACATACATAGTATAGTGATGAGTGTCATTCCCATGTATGATTCTTGCAGAAAGAGCCCTAGCCTCGTTCCCAGACTCTGCCGACCTTTTGTTGAGGAACAAGGCTAGGAAAGCCCATGTAACGATACTTTACTATGCACTGTTGGTATTTTTTTTCTTAAGGTGTTCAGTGACTAGCATTCTTTCCGAGTATGGAACAGAAATTCCTCAAGATCTGCAGTCCGAGCTCAGACAATGTATCCTTTTTCCTGATGAAATTGAAAATACTTCAGTATTTGAGCATCTTGAAAATGCTCCTTCTCCAAATACTAGTGGAAAGTTCAATCCCTTCAATAAAAATGTTCATCTTCGGCTTTCAAGCCGACTAGGCTTTGCATCGCTACGCAGCCTACGTGAAAGACTCGAGGATTGTCTATTGCCAATTGCACCAAACATGGAACTACTTGTTTACTTTAAGTTGCAACATAGCAAACTCTTCAGTGCCTACATGCATCATGCATTGAATACCATCGCCGAGTCTACAGTCACCGTTGCCTGCCTGTTCAAGGCAACTGAGCAGACAAAGGAACTGCTTGTTAAGGTACTTGAAGGAAATGCAACATATGGGGAAATAGTCGCTGGAGACTCCCTAGACCTAGAACAGCTCGAGGTAGATACTGAATTCAGCATTTTAGAGCGATGCCCGTATTATCCTCACCCACTTAATACACAAGGCCTCTCTGGGGTGAAGTGTCTTCTTAAGCTGATGCAGTTTATGAAACCCATTCAAAAAATTTGTAATGTCTGCAGTCAGTACCATCTAGAGAATTGCTTGAATGACCCTAAGCTGCATGAGCTGTCTGCTTTAGTTGAAAAACTTCAAAGCAAGGAAGGAAGATCCACGATTACTGCTATTGATGCAAAACTCAAGTGGAAGATGGTCCATGAGACACTCTGCCTTGAAGAAGATGTAAGTCCTAAATGCCTGGATCTCTTCGACAAAGTTGCAGACAGTGCTGACTTTTACCATTTTCTTGAGGAGAACAAATTTACTGGTGCTAATGGTTATGGCCGATTTGTTCAGGAGCTTCAACGCATTACTCGGCAGCTGGAGCAAGAAGAATACAAAGAAGTGGTGTTAAATCACCTATTCGTTGCATTCAAGTTTATCGCACCATTTATGGATCCGAGTCATGAGTCCCTTCATGCTCTGATGTCAGATATAAGAGATCTTAAACTGCCCAAGAGAATTCCCCAGTTTGAAACGGTAAAGAAGAATATACAACTTATCCGAGTTTTATTCTCGCAATCAGAAGACACGCTCAAGAGTGTACTTGACAACATTCTTAAAAATGGAGAATATGAAATTATGGCTACTACTGTGGCTAATGAAAGAAGACCATGTGCACATACTCGTCTAAGGCTAATACTTAGATATAAGCCATCAACTTCTATTCCCGGAAAAACAGTTCCTTTCATGAAGCAGACAAGTATGTCTTTAGCACCTTCGGATTGTATCACTCATGAGGCAGACCGGACTAAACAGAAAGATGGAGAACAGAGTGAAGAAATGACTGTTGAACGGTTAAATGACTTTGTTCACAAGCTTGGATTCTTGGATACAATCAAGGATGACGACAGACAAGTTCAGGATTTCTTGCAACTCAATGAAGTATGATTAGAAATATTTTGCATATCACTTTGTAGTAATTATCGGCTATTGTTATTCACCCAGGTTGCTTATGAGCTTCTGGAGCTATTTGGACAACTTCGAGAATTTGGCCATCCGAAGTATTTTGGAAATGATTTCTCATATACTTTAGCTTGTTCAGCTTCACAACTTCATGTTCATGAAGAGGTAAGCATGCACAGGTAGCCCTCCTCTGTGTGTGTGTGTGTGTGTGTGTGTGTGTGTGTGTGTGTGTGTGTGTGCATGTGTGTGTGTGCGTGTGCGTGTGCGTGTGCGTGTGCGTGTGCGTGTGCGTGTGCGTGTGCGTGTGCGTGTGCGTGTGCGTGTGCGTGTGCGTGTGCGTGTGCGTGTGCGTGTGCGTGTGCCTGTGCCTGTGCCTGTGCCTGTGCCTGTGCCTGTGCGTGTGCGTGTGCGTGTGCGTGTGCGTGTGCGTGTGCGTGTGCGTGTGCGTGTGCGTGTGCGTGTGCGTGTGTGTGTGTGCTTGCTTGGGTGACAGCATTGATTTATATTCTCTATTAACAGGCAACTGAAGTTGATGGAGTTCTAAGAAAATGGATAGCTGAAATTGAAAGGGTTCACGGAAGTAACAAACTGTTGGTATTCTTTGGAGTGCCGAAGTTGATGATTCTAAATGATGCCCTTTGCAGTGATCCTCCATGTATTTACACAATCACCAGCGAAATTGTATTTCTTTGTAAGAGAGATGTGAGTGTTCAAGGAAGAATTAAAGCAGCAGTTCAGGTAATTATGTTGTCCCCTCTTCGTCAACCTACAAATATTAAGTATTGAATATGTTTTCAGCATTCTGTAGATGCCTGCAGAAGGAGTCGTCGCTTGAGCACTGAGAGATTGGCAATGGATGTAGTGGGATCATTCATGCATCATCTATTTAGTCTAGATGATGCAAAGCACTGGCTGTTGCCAATATGTTCGAACAGTAGATGCTCAAAACCGGTCCAGACTAGTGCTAGTTCATCGCAGTTGGTGAGCATTCTTCACTGTGCTACTGAATACTCACAGAGTATGCTAATAAGGCTGGTTCTAGAGATCTATGGTGGCCCACCTGAACCTTTTGAAATATTCCACTGTAAGCCGGAAACCTCTGAACAGGAGGTAAAGTTGTTTATGAAGAGAATGTCTCACTACCCAAGACAGTATCTTATACTGGAGATTAACAGATTACCTTACCAACGTCAAGAGGTACGTATGTGATGTTTATTCACTATTGAATACCTCGTTTATATAGTGTGTTGTAATTATAGCTATAGTTCACTGTTCTTTTATTGTATTTCACAGGTTCTTCTGCAAATGTACTTGCAGTTGAGAAATGAACAGCAAGGAAAAACAGTTGTGCACTTTATTGAAACTGCTCCTTCTGTGCTTCGAGAAGTTCCATCGCTCAAAGTCATAGAATATGTGGTACGTATAATTATACAAATAGTTTGTGTTTCACTAAGGAAAGTAATTGGAATTTCAGTGGCGCTCATGCTGAATGTGCTTTGCACTCCATCATGCATTGAAATAGTGATCGCAGTTCTGTATTTATAGTCTTCCTTTGTAGTCATCAGCTGTCAATCTACCTATTCTTTGGGAAGAATCCTGATTCCTCTCTCATTTTATATTCTGCATTTTGTATAATATTAATCAAATCTTATTTAGCAACATGATAATAATATCTCATGTTGCTGCCGTAGGGCTTATGCCATTCATTTTGACCATGCATCCAACATAATAGTTTGTTTTTTAAAAGTATTATTGTATTTTAACCATCATAGAAAGAGGGACCTTCTACTGGTGTTAATCAAGCTCAGAACATCTGCCAAAAAGCAGGTCTAATGCCGGGCAAAAACTGGTCTTGTATAGAACTTGTGTTTAGTCTACCAGGTAAGGCTAGAGATGAGAACTTTTCACACTGCATGCAATATCTGTTAGTTGCATCAGTGACCCTGTATGATGAACATAACAGTGTAATAGATGTTCACTTTTGTGCCCGATACGTTGTTTTTTTTTTTGTTTTTTTTCGGTATTCCTATTTTTTTTTTCCGGATAGGAATACAAACTAATTTAGATGCATTTCAATTCTTCAGGTAATGGAAAGACCCACTACATTAATGAGCAATTGAAGTCCATCCCTAAAAATGATCAAGTCACAGTTACAGTCAATGAGGCATTTACTTCGGTGATGGCTATTGAAAGGTTGTGCAGTCTATCAAGAGAGTCAAGAGGATGTGGCATATTCTTCAACTTCACCACACTTCCTCCAGTGGTATGCTCTAAAAATGTCTATTACATGACTATATTAGCAAGGTGAAGGTTTTCCTTTCCGTGGTACACAAAATCGCTTGGAGCATGGGAAGCTGAAAATATGCATATACTAAAATTAATGGTTCAGAGCATGGCTATGTTCCAACTAGACCTCCGCTCCGCATTCGCCTGATTAGAACATGGTTGTCCATGCTCAAAGCTATGCGTAAAACATGGGAATTTATGTACCATGGCTCCAAATGGGATGGAGCTAAAGTCTAGTTAGGCCATGCTCTCAACTATTTAGTGCATGTACACAATTTCCTGCGTTCCTGAGTTTCCTATGTTTTGTGGGAAATTCTTTACTTCATTTACCAATGTAATATATGGCTTTGGGTATTTCTTCCAGGCTGGAGCTTCAGAGGAAGAAAAAGAACAGTATCACAAGTTGATGAGTGAAGTGGGATGGTTTTTCTTCAATCTCCTGATTCTTGGCTACATAGAGGATCCATTTACTGGAGAGTCTTTCCACTTCCCAGGTGGCTTGTCATGGAAACTGTACATTGAGGTGATTACATAATATTATTATAGTTGTAAGGGAGCCATTTAAAACAAAAGTGTCTCCATCAGATTCCCTCCAGATCTACAAATGAAAATCCACATGAAACTGCTGCTTATTATCTTGAGCATTTCAAGGATGAGGTGCCAGCTCTGGCACTCTTGGGAAGTCCAGTCCACATTGATACCAGCTATGAATACCGCGTTGATAAAGATGTCCAGCTAGTGTGTAAATATTTGAAGGCTTACAGTAATGGACAAATAAACCTCTATAATGTCCCCAGAGGTAAGCCATACATTGTGTTTCAGCAGACGTAAGTGTGATTAAATATCTTATTCATCCAATCCAACAGTCATCAAGTTTAGCACAGAAACTGATTTATCCGATCGAGAATGCAGAGAGTTACTTCTGCAGTATATGCCAACGCACATCAAAGAGACTAAAATCTCTCAAAAATTATTTGTCCAGTATGTTTCTAGCATGCACAACTATATACTATGCATGCATACAAAAGCTTCATGTGTATTTGTGTCTTGGTAACCCGAGATTCCAAACCTGGTAACTGAGATTCCAAACTAGACCGTTTCTTTTCTTTACAGGTATATGAAGAGGAGGTGTATGTTTCTGGATAATCTTCCAGCATTCAACTACAATTCAGGAAAGGGTGAAGTGTTAAAAGTCAAAGGTAGAAGAAAGGAAACAGACACTAGACAATTGGGGTCTACTGTAATGCAAGCAATGCTAAAAGAAGTGGCTGATTTTGTTGACCCGAAAATCAAGGACAGTTGGTCACAGGAGGGTCATCAGCAAGTAAGTAGGACACAACATTAACATGATTTTACGCTTGAAGCTGAAGTTGTATTCATAGCATTTATGTCCATCTATAGCTCATCTATGACTTCAAGGATGGTGGTGGCAGTCTTGACCTGATTTCTCTTTTTCCCGATGAAATACCTATGGATGAAAAGGCCAAATTCATCAGAATTGGTGTTGAAATTCCGTCCATGGCGTAAGTTTTTCGAATATCGTGTGTAACTGTGTGATTTGACTCGGAGTTGTTTTGCACCACAGAGATTTATATACACGAGATGTTCTAGACAAGTACCTTTCTCGTGCTCTCAATGTTCCACTTTCTAAAGACCACCGTTTAGTACCAATTGATGAGAGGCAGTACGTACTGACTCTGGATTACACACTGAAGATGCTCAGTATTAACGAGCGATATGAATGTGGAATCCCTGTGATTATTGTGGGAGAGACGGGAGTAGGAAAGACAGCCCTCATTGAGATGCTTTCGCAGCTCTGGAACTACTCTTGGCTTGCAGAGTGGGATAGAGAAAAAGATCGTATTCTTGACAAAATTAGGAGGAAGTTGGGAGGTATTTCTTTAGCTTCGTTCCCAGGCTCTCCCTTTCGCCCTCACAAAAACTCCTCCCCTTCCTATTTGTTTTTGTGAGTGCATGTAGAGGGAGCCTAGAAACAAGGATAGTATTTCTATAGCTTTATTTTTTTTACAATTGTCACAGTTTTCTTAGCCATGCTCTATGAACTGGGGTGGTCCGAACTACACCATTCAATCTCACTTCACCAAACAGCTGAAAATTATAATTCTGAAGAACAGTGGCACATACATTTAGCTCCAAGGGGTCAATCAAACAATTGTTGAAGTTCTTTTATAGGGAACTTTAAGCACCGTTTGATGGACTTCTCGGCACCCCCATTCTTCATAAGTTCTTATAGTCACTTCTAAGGTACTATAACCTCCTTGTAATTCATGCACTTATAGATCTAGACCCAGGTGATATTGATGACACCCAGAGTGCAATGTGTGTGGAAGCCATGGATAGCTTAAACAGCGGGAAAGACATCAGAGAAGAGATGGTAAATGCGATTGCACAGCTTCCAGATGCTAGCAGTAGCAGTGGACAGTTTTATTCAGTTTTGAACGAGTCGCTTCGTAAGCTGGAAGGAGATCCTAAGTTTTCCATACTGAGTCATGAGAAGAAGAGCGTCTCTGATGCTTTTGCAGCAATCAAAGCACAGAACACTTCGTCTGAGGTAAATAATTTTTCTTGGTTCATGGTAATGTTTTTACTAAGCACTATCAATATTTACAGGCCACAGCACATCTTATGTGCATCATATTCAGTGCTAAAGTCAAAAGTGTGTTCCACAAACTGAACATTCATTCAGGTATGAAGTTGTTAGGTATAGAGTACTGTAATGTGTCAGCTCCAGAATGTTAATTGTTGTGGATTTTTGCTTATAGCTCTCCAAGTAAAGAAAATAAAGGAGTTCTTTGCTCAAGTGTTTGTTCAGGCTACTGAAATCGAGGAGGCATATAATGCTTGTGATCCATCCATGAGACCCAGTTTTAAAATCCCATTTGTTACCGTAAGTTGAAACATTTTCAGAAATTTGAATTTGTGTAATATGCTGAAAGAATTTGAACATGCTCTATGTACATCATAGGCATATCTGGATGAAATCAATACAGCCTCTTGCCTGGGACTGTTAAAGGAGATTATTGTGGATAGAACAGTGGATGGAAGGGTAAGAAGTATATATAACCAACAAAAATGGGACTGTACCTGAATTATGTATACCTGTACCTCCTGCAGCCTATCCCTCAGAATGTCTTCATCGTAGCGTCCTGCAATCCTCATAGAGGAGACATTCTCGCCGCCACACATGATCATGAGTCCTGGTTGAAAGGGACTTACAATGTTCGAAAATTGCATCCTACACTGCAGTTCCTCATGTGGGATTACGGATCGCTAAATGAGTTTCAAGAGAGAGAGTATGTGAATGCAAAGATGACATTGCTCAATCAAAAACTCTTCAGCAAAGATAGCAGTGATTTTTCAGGTGCATCGAAGGAAGAACCCATACCATCTGGAGACATAGCTAGCCTCACTGAGCTCATAGTAGAGAGTCAGAAGAAGATGCGTCACTATGCAAGGGAGCAACTTAGGCAGTTCAATGTCCCACCAGACATTTCAGTACTGTGCGCAAAGAGCTGTGTCAGTCAGAGAGATATCCAAAGGGTTTTTACATTTTACCAGTGGTTAATGAAACTGTACATCAAAACCAACCATCACGATGCCCATGAGTCTGAGATGCACCATCGCCGTGCAGTAATGGTGTCCCTTGGCATTGTGTACTACATGCGGCTTAATCAGAAGTACCGGGATGAATACAGATCGTTTCTTGATAAATTTGATCGGTTGTCTGGTGAAGTAAATTTCTCTGAAGCCTACAATAGTGAGTTGCAGTGGTTTATAAATCAAGTTGAACTACCCTCTGGTATTGCTAAAACTGAAGCTTTGATGGAAAATGTTTTTGCTACTATTGCCTGTATCATGACCCGCACCCCCCTAATTATTGTGGGTGAGCCTGGTTCTTCAAAAACCCTGTCATTCAACATTGTTGTTGCTAATTTTAAAGGAAAAGAGTCCAAAAATAAGGGTTTTAGACACACAGACATATTTCAGTCACTGGATCCTTACTTCTACCAATGTTCTCATCGTACCACTTCAAATGAGGTCGAAAGGATTTTCAGAAGAGCAATTATGCGTCAGAATGATCTAGCAAAGATTTCCTTGCCTGTATCATGTGTCGTGTTTATGGATGAGGCTGGCCTACCTGATGAAGAACTTCAATCTCTCAAAGTGTTGCACTACTATCTGGATGAACAAGAAGTTGCTTTTGTAGCAATTAGTAATCATGTTCTCGATGCAGCAAAGACCAACAGAGCTGTCAGTCTCTTTAGGCCTAAGCAAACATATCGCACTGTTTATGAGCTAGCGAAAGAAATTATTGCTCCTGTTGGTCAAAGGCCCACTCAAGTCCAGGAAAAGCAACTACATGATTTCTGCCACTCATACATTGCTGTCATTCAGCACAAACAGTTTCGAAAATATTTTGGCCTACGAGATTTTATACATTTCATTACTTATCTGCATCGTAGACGCAAACCTAATTTGGATGAACCGCTCATATTGGAAGCTTTGGAAAGAAATTTTAATGGCAGTCAGAATTTCGAGATTCTATGCCAAATTTTTTCTCAAAAGGTGAGAGCCTATTACTATATTTCTTTGGTAAAAGCATAATTTTATTTGTTTTGTTGATTTGTTAGATGGGTATTTCATTTGCGAGATGCCACTTCCGAAGTATACTCAAAATCCTGAAAGATAGCCTGGCCGATCGTAGCAGTACCAAAGGAGACGCTATTCACAACAGTATCCAGAGTGAGGTCCGCTACAAGCTCATTATCGACCCAAGTGAGGACGACTCCCTCGTCAGGCTCCTATTTACTTATGGTGTTCTTCAAAGGGAAAGCACACGTCTATATATTTGCAGTGACTTTCCCGGAGATGATCAGCTGAGGGTAGGTTTTAGAATGTCTCTAGTTTGAATAAACTGTATCTTATGTGTAGCTTCATAACACTCAGTGTGAAATACGGATTGCTGAGTAGGTGGACTGTCCCAATTCCAAACCTCTTACATAGGGATTAGTTTTGCTATCATGTTCCCCACCTTCATAATTTTTTTTTAGCATTTGTTCAACATATTCTGTGCATTCTTCTTCAGATCAATACTATTGCTCGAATTCGACACTCAGTTGCAAGTGGCCATACCATCTTGATGTGCCAGACTGATGAAATACATGAAAATTTTTACGACCTCTTCAATCAGAGGTTTCGTAGCATTGAAGACCCAGAGCGTGGCACTTGCTACTATGCAAACATTGCTATTGGTGCTCATTCCAAGCCGTGCCGGGTAGACCCCAATTTCCAGTGTGTCATAGTTATCAAGGAGTCAGAGGTTCAGAACACTCCTGCCCCCTTCCTCAATCGATTTGAAAAATACTACCTCACACATCAAAGTTTGCTGGAAACAGTTCTCGATAAAATGGCTCCTTGTCTCAGAATTTTATTGAAAGCAGCCCACCGAAAGGTTAGCGTAATATACCAAATATGTGCATCGTATATTATCGTTGACATAATATATTATATTCTGCTTGTTTTACAGGCTGCTGACTTTATTTCCTGTGTGAAGCAATCCAGTTTTTATGGCTGCACAAGGCATGGCGAGACTCTGGATTCCTTAATGCTTGCATTACTCCCACCCACCAATCATGAATATAAAGCTCAGCCTCAACAAAGTATTCGGGAAGAAAGTTATGTGGCAGGAAACACAAACACATTCATTTTGAGAACACTGCAGGAGATGCTTCGAAAATGTGCAGGCTTTAAAATACCTCAGGTAAATTCGACTTTCTCTGTTACTTTATACAAGTTATCGCCAACATGTGTTACATAGGTTTACCAAAACTGGTACCTTGTTTATATACACTTTGTGGAACAGAGCCACTACATTTTCCATATCAGTAACAACCAAGTAACGCATAAATGCAGTAATCACCACTTAGTCTAGCCAGTTGGTCTAGCTATAGAGGACAGAGGCTATATAGGTATCTTATGGTAAGAAACCTATGACCAGTACAATGATGTCAATGAACAATAAATAATTGGATATGTGGCAGTCCCAGGTAGAAAAGAACTGCTATTTCAAAACATATTTCAATTGCATCACTGCATTGGGAGTGCATATCTCTGAAGTTTAGCTTACGGCAGTGCTCAAATTCACTGTGTATATGCATCCATAGCTGCCATGTTTATACGAAAGTTCAGATATATTGCATTTCAAATGCAGAGATGTGATCAAAAAAATGCATTTTGTTTTCTACCTGGGACTGGCATGTATACAATAGTATTGTGTATATTTTCTTGATGACTACTAGTCAATACACAAGACTAGTGATTGCCAATGAAGTAGACATCATTATTTGGAAGGATAATTAGCAAAGTGGGCTGTTCCTGCAAACTAACAGATAATCAAACACTAGTATCGTTTCAATTCATCATGACATTGCAATTTCTTTTCTGTTCTTAGTATACAATTGAAGAAGTGAGTGAAGATGCCGACCACATCTTTAAACTGGTTTTGAGGGATTCAGAGTTCAAGGGAGTCATGGCTAAAATAACCCGCGAAAATGTGGCTGTAGTGATAAATGAAGCATTGCATGTGCTTCACAATTCCCCAGATCCAAGTGATGGGAATACATCCCTTGAAATTCACAGCAGTGCTTGCGTAGTGATTGCAGTCCTGATGCAGTGGTTTGTGTGCTACCTATGCAAGCGACTAATGCAGGTAATGACCCCAGAAGCACTTGCTGTCCACTGCCGGGCTATTCCAAATCTCTACATTCGAAACTACTTGAAGTTTCAAGAGCACTTTAATCTCAAGGAGCTGGTAGAAAGACATCTAGATCACCTACACCATAATGACTGGTTAGTTTTTGACATTAGTTGCTCTTTAAAGGGCGTAGTATGTTAACTACTATTTCCTTCTACAGGGACTCTACAGTATGTTCAACAAAGCTTCTGTGCTTTACCCGTTCATCTCCGTCAATTCACAAGCTCCCAACTGAGTATCCAATGAGTGATACTGCTGCTATGGATTTGAAGTGTAATGACGTTCTAAAAGAGCACATATTTACTGACCTTGAGCATTTAATGGTACATAAGGTATCCATTGAAGATTCACAACGTGAGCTTGAAAAGGTACTAGCCAAGTTTGTAACCTCAAACTGCCATTTCCTTCTACTTATTGCAAACATGCAAGAGTTAACCAAGAAAATGGTCAATCATTTGAGAATTATGATAGAAGAAGCAGAGAGTACAGTTGAAAATAACAACAAGCTGTTTGTAATTCTTCTGCACTTCCCCCCAGCAATGTTCTTCAATCCATGCTATCCTTCACTCTTCCTGCAAGGGTGGGGACACCACTACCTTGATACCGTATCGAGTGATACCCAACACGTTGCGGGTATAACAACTGTTGTTGATGTGAAGGCATGGTTTCACTACTGCTGTTTTCCAGATTCAGTGCCTAATACTGCTGTGGGTGGAGAGGAATATATGCCTAGTTTACTAAAAGTGCTTATTCCGGAAACAATACCTGTAATTGCTGCCAGGGTGCCTTTCTGGTATGTAAACAGCGACGATACTGTCACATTAATGACTGCCTCACAAAAAATGGTAGTTCTTCAAAATCTTTTAATTAAAGGGAATGCCAGTGAGAGTGAATGCCTAAGCGATACAAAGAAGATGCTTGAGAGAAAAAATCTTGGTGCAGTACTCGTGCTCAAATTTTGCGAATATTGGACCCCCCAGTTGATGGTACAGCAGATAAATCAAGTTTTAAGATTCATGAGTGCACAAGAGTCTACCTTAAATGTTACTGATTATATTCAGAGCATTGTAAGATCAGCATTTATTGATTTTCTGGTGTACATATTCACCAAGATGAATGAAGAACAGGATATCAACATCCTCCTAGATTGCGAGAACTACTCACATGCAATGAATGAATTGTTCTTCAATCTTCTCAGAGCTCTTCCAATTCCTGAATTGACAGAACTAAAACTTATGTTTGCAGCCATCAAATCAGGAGATGAACAGAAGACTGGTGTGTGCAGGATTCCACGGTTCCCTTTTTTTAAGCATGTGTGTGGGGTACTGGAGGAAGCAATAAGTGAAAACAGAGAAACAGTGAGCCAGTATTCTAACATTTTAGAAGACCCTCAGTCTCAAAGTAATGTCCATCAAATACGGAAGAAATCCAAAGAGGAGCTGTACAGGGAAGCTGTAATGAAAAGGGTACAGGTATGTGTATTCTATCATTTTTTTCTATCTGTGTATCTGTGTTTACCTGTACATGACTTCTATTCTTTTTACAGGACAGAAACGACTGCCTCGTAGTGGCTGCAGGAGCCATGGATAGTGATGATGGAGAAGAACTCTGGGCTCGTTATTTTGAGGAGTTCACTATGCGTACACTACACCTGGACTCTGAAAAATCCCTACTGTTAAAGAAGCTTCTTGAAGCGTACATTGGTCCTCTGGAAAGTTCTAGTGCTCTCAGCCGACTGGTGTCCCTCCATGTGCGTGTACATTTGCTTCAGCTGGATCTAAACAAACTCACCAGAATTCTAAAACCCATCTCTGCTCTGCAAGAAGAGATGGAAGCCAGTTATATCACTGCGGACCCCACTGCTTCCTTGGTATCAGCTACATTTCCCGTTCATAGTGTCAGCAAAGCACCCCCTAACCTTGCTAGTCACATTGTGGGGATGCTTTATAAGTTTCTTTCACAGACTGGTGCAACTGAAACTGAGAATCTTGCAAGTTGGTATATGTGCTATGCTGATATTGTAAGTACTCTATCACTTGCTTGCATACTTCCTAGCAATTGACTGTATATATCTTGTCTCCATATAGATGTCCATACCCACTATGGAAGAGAATATTTTTAACACTATTGATTCACGAGATGCTTTGTTTGAAGCACAGTTGAACATCATGCACACTACCTACCTGGTGATACAGTGTAGCTCAGATTCCTCCTTAACAGTGGCAGAAGGATATGAAGTATTCAGGGCTCTGCATTCTGAGTATTGCGAACCAGCTGCAAAGGTATGATAGTGTTTACTGTTGGCTAAAGTGCAGCATGGCTTTAATAAACTGTAGATTTTATTATTAGATTGTTTGACCAGCTATGCTATTTGTGCGGTTTTCACTGGATAATGCAACTGGCAATATCACTAAAAAAAATGCGTGGTCACACTCATGTTTGTGCTCTGTACTGTTTTCTTCATTTTAGAAGAGAGGCTCTTCACCACATCTACATGAATTAGTGGCTGTGGGTTTGAAAGAAATGGGACTTATTCCAATGACTCTGAGTAGTGATGGACAGAGAACACTTTGCTTGCAGTCATTTATGGAAGGATTGTTTGCATTCTTCTTTTCAAAGCGCCGACGTCATATATTGTCCAGGGGAGAGGATTGCCAATATTTTCTCAACACTGCCAATCAGCAGAATTGTTTCTGTAGCAGCTCAGCTGAGATTGCAATGTTCATTCCAGGAGACAATCATCTTGATGAGTGTGCCACTATCAGTTTATTCAAGTTGTATTTATCAAGAATTCTTGGAGAAATCGAATGCGGCAAAAGATCTCAGGTATTTCATAATGATGTGTTCCATGCTGTATGTCTAGTCTAGTTCAGTGCACTTACCAATTTTTGCTTATATAATTTATTTTTATGACAACTGAATCATCTCATACCGTTTTATACTCAGGGGCGTGAGCTGATTGGTAGAGCGCTTGCTGCCAGTGACATTTGGTCTCCTGGACCCTACATTCCAACATTCTACCAACTTGGCGGAAAAGTGTGCACTGAGCACTCGTGTGAAGCTGCCAGAGTTAGTGGTTTGGTTACCGTACCTTACAACTGGACGTTATCATCTATGTTTTATTTATTTTGCAGAATCCCATAATGCAGCAACCGTTAGCTCATCTCTACTTCTTGACAGTGTTAGAAAAGCTACAGTGTAAAGGTCATCATTCGAAGCACCTAGTCAGACTTGCAGGAAAGCTTACTGAAGTATGTAATAACTAGCGCATGTTTGGAACAAGCAAACAGTGTAGATTTAATTATATATATACTTGTATATAGGCCCTGGAGAATGATGTAACTCCCAAAGCCGAGAAGGTAGTGCTTTTTATTGAAAAACAGGCAGTTGTCCAGGTACTTATTCAGCAGATGGCAGTATTTTTTGCTCCAAAACATCCAAGAACAGTGAATCAAGATGTAAGCTCCTGAATGTTTTGTTTGTGTTGTGATAAACATTGATGTTGTCTTCTCTCTCCTGCTCCTAGTTGTTCAATGATCATCTCATTAATGGAGTTAATCCATTGCTCAGTGATGAGTCAATGGGAGGAAGCCGATCTTCTGTTAGTTGGTACGGACTTACACTTGCAATGCAGTTACTGAAGCAGCTGAAAAGTTCAAGGAAGCTCATTGAGGTACTCCGTGATGATCAAAGTACTCTGTTGAAAACATTAAGTGTAGCAAGGCCACTTCAGTCGCTCATCAAGGTCAGTACAAGAACTAGAGTAGTATATACTGTGAATTAACATCTTATCGATTAGTGAAATGTGAAGTGCTCCTGATTTTTTTTTAGGTTCAACCTCGGAGAGATATTCATATTTTTCCATTCATTGCTCTCAAAGAGCGTTCCAGTGAAATTTGTAGTTTCTATGAACAGATTTGCATGGCAATGACTGAAGCAACTAACGGAAAATTGAAGAAACTTGTACAGCTTGCAGAAAACAGGTAAAATATTATCTCCATTATTGGGTATAGTGCAGTGTACTATCTCTGAAAACATTACCAGTGGCCAGCAAAAGATTATTTCATTATGCAGTTACAGCAGTGTGGACAAGATGCATTTTTCGACTACCTCTGGTAATGTACTCATGATTGGAAAGAAGAATGCATTTAGGATGTTGCTGTGGCTTTGTACATACAATAATTTCTACACTAAAAAGGTATGTCTTACTGTTAAATAGGTTCTGATGTGAAGTATTTCTAAATCATCATTGTGTTATTATGCAGATCCCCTCGAAAAGTCTAGCAGATGCACTTAGCAACAAATTCCAAGATATTCTTGAACCTCAATTTATCAACCTGCTAAAATGCTTCATATATCCCAAGTACATGGAGCACTTTGCTAGTGCCCCTGAAGGGGATGCTATGAGTTCACATGAGATGTTAACAGAAAGTATGCAATTCATGGCAAGAGAAGGAGAAGGTACAAGAATGGATCCATTATTGAAACTATTTCGCTTCTCTCCACACCAAGGTCAGATCAAGGAGTGATCCCATACTACAAAAAAAAAATTAACATGTAGAGTGGCTGGCTTGGGAAAGCCTTCGTCTATTGTTGAGGCAAATACAGGGTACCAACCACCCAGGTTTACTGTAACACATCTAGATTTACAATAGTTTAGTACATTACTATTAATTGAACCCTTTCCGGTTAGAATGAATGTTTTATTGAGCATGATCACTGGGTGCTCATCATGCTTGCACTTAGTACATGTACTCAACAACATAGCTTCTGGTTATGCATTGTCACTGTATTGCGGTCTCTATGCATGGGATTATTGAAAAATTTTATGAATGGAGTAATATACTACTGCTTAAAATTACCACATTTGTTGGCTATATAGATCCATCTGAAATGGAGCTTTGCCATTCAATGGCTAACATGGTTGCAGTTGTACTGGCCTGTGAACCCTTCTCTAATCACCTGTGGTACCACATGTTTGCTGCCAATGAGCTCTCTGGTTCCCATATGACTGGATTTATGGTCAGTCCTATAATTATCTTAGCCTCGAACCCAGGCTAAGATGATTATCTCTGAAATGTTAATACATAATTGTTTTGTTCTCTCCATTGATGAATGCACTAAGTAAGTACAGTGGAAGCTATGTAGATACAATTTATACAGTATATAGAGCCACTGATGTAGTAAAGTTTGGGGTGGCAGTTAGGGTGAGCCCTTTAAACATCTCTGCGCTTACAAAGAGATTTTCACTTTTCTCAATCTGAGGGCCTCTATTTCACGCATGACTATTCATTCTGTAATCGTATAAGGTTCAAATAGTACTGCATACTATTTGCTTACACACAGTATGATGCCAAGATTTGTGAGAAAGTCTTGTATGACTCGGGTGTGGAACTGACTAGTGAAGGCACATACGGCAGACCAGACTATCTACCTCATGCTACTCGAGGCACCCTCAGTCTCCACTCCCTGTATCTGATTCTATGGGCCAATTTCAGTGCCTTCAGCATGGCTTTGTTAACCCAACCGGATGCTCAGCAGAAAATCAGTGGTCCAGTCATATCCTCATCACAACCTGTTCAACACTATTGTGTGACTCAGCTTCAAAACGTGTGGATTCACATTGGCAAGAATATGAAAATGTCACTAGAGGAACAGTCTTTCTTTCTGATGCAGTGTATGGAGAATTTTCTGGAGGTATGTTGACCCTATAGGCAATAATCATTGTATAGATTCTAAAGATGGCCCACATTATTTTATTTAGGTAAGCGTCAGCCAGCAGCATCTCCCGGAGAGAGGAAGGTTTGGGGAACTTAAAGAATTGGATGTCTATGAGAGAATGTGGCATGAACGTATCTTCACTCCTTCCCTTGAAAACTTCGAGAAGAAGGTACTTGTATCCTTTATGCTTTTGCCATGAACATTATTGAAACCTTCCATCGATTAAGAAAAAAATTCTCTTTTAGCTAAACCTATTAGCATAAATAGTACCTCTTGTTCATCCTATAGTTTGCTGAATACAGTCACTTGTGGGACTCACAATTATTCAGGGATATCAGGTATGCATGATGTCGCTATTGAATAAATTTGTGTGTACACAACCATGAGAGCATCACTGCTATTAGCAAGATTTAGCATGGAAATACTTTAGGAGAGTTATGTGATCTGATATCATTAATACCTCCGCTTACTTGGATTGCCCCACTTCAGCGTATTAATGTTGCAGTATATCTATGTTGGATGTTCAAGGTGGAACCTCATATGACTACATGCAATCCTTCATTTTACCACTTGTATTCAGGTGCATAGAGACCTACTATCCCCATTTTCCTACGATGGCTGAACTGTCCAACACACTGCTGTCATCGGCAGCTGTTAGTGACACCAGTAATGAGCTGTATGTCCTTTCTAAATTTATCCTGGAGCACTCACACCTGCAAGTAGCAGGTGCCTTGTTACCTGACCTGCTTGAACTCTACCAGTGGATTCATACAGACTTGGCCTATCTGATTACCCACCAGTATGCTCAAGAGCACACCATTGAGGAAGTGATCACAAAAGTTGATAATAGGTATCCAGCGCTTAATCTTCAGCAGCTCTATGAAAGAGTAAAAGGTAAGAAATAGACATTCTGAATCATTGCGGTACACTTACAGTCTGTGCCCTCTAACCTGAATGTATTTGTACTTGCATAGATGGTTACAACCGATATCTGCAAGTGATTGGTGCAAATGGCACTGTTAACAGTGAAAAGAGAATCACTACAATAGAAGATGGTACTATGTTTATACACTTTCTTTCTGTTGAGACAAGTGGTCAAGCACAAGTGCAGGGCGGTGACTTGCTGTATTATGTGATAAACGAACTGGTATGTAAGTTGTCATCTTTCTGGTTTGCAATATTTTTATTTCCTGGTACTGCTTTTCTTCACAGATTAACTTTCACAATGGCTTTGTTCAGAATATTTTTGATGCAGTTACCACTTCAGGGCACTCTAGTCTAAAGCATTACTTTCCAAAGCTAGATGATTGCATTGATCCTACTGAAGTGACTGAAGGTGCTATGATACTTCCAAAAGCTTTACAGTAAGAAGTGTATAAGCTCATTTTGAACTTGCATTGTTTAACGACTTACACATCATAATATCTTTAGAACTGGTGAAATTTATGAGCAGCTGCTGGTACTAGTTCGCAGTCGTCACTTGCAACAAACACAGCAAGGATCATGTCCATTTGATCTACGCCGACTACAAAGTGATGTAGTCAGAGCATATCTGGCAGGAAAACCACTTATTCGTCAGTCACCATCTCTTCAGATACCATTCAAGTTCAGAGATGAACATTTCAATGCCCTTTCTTTGCATAATGTAAACCTTGAGCTGTCTGCCATCTCACAGAAGCTCACAATGGATTTTAGAGTAAGTTAAAAAAGGAGGAAATCTGCAGATAATTTGATACCAAATTATTTTCTTGTTTTTAGCTCAAACTGGATGAGGACTGGGCCAAGAAACTAGAGTACGAATTCCACTCGGCCAATTATCATATGTTAATTGAAGTTTTCACCGGGCTAAAGATTGCAGCTGAGTACCTGATTAAGGTACGTGTTTACTGGTTGTGAGAAAGAGCTGTTGTTCATTCTCCTTAATCTCCATTGACAGAGTCAACATGACCAACCTGGTTATGAGTTCCATACTAGCAGTGGTATCATCGATCTCAGGGAGAAGACGCTACCTCAGTTCCTGATTTTGATTTATAAAGAGACAGAGATTGATAATGATGAGGAAGCAATAAAAGTGATCGGGATAAAAAGGTTGATGTTGTAGCATGCAAGAAGTGCACCATAAGGAAAATTTTTGTTTTAATTTGATTCTTTTTGTTGTTGTTGTTTTAGTGTGTCTCCCACTCAAATGGCCTGCTTGTCTGCTCTAAAGCTGCCCCACCTCTATTCGACTCTGGAGCTATTTTCAGCCTGGGTCAAGAATGGACTACATGACTTTCATCACCTCCCTCTGGCCATGAAAAAGCACTTAGAACCACAAGTTGTTGAATGTCTAGAAAAAATGGATACAACATTCCAAGGTATCTATATAATTTTCTGCATATAATTGGTATAGTCTTGAAACAGTTTTTTTTTTATTTATTTAGGTACCCCCAGTGCATTCTTCCGTGACCTCACTGAGCTTATGACAAGCTCAGAGGCACATATCAAAAGGACGATTGCTGAAAATATGCAGGTATAGCTTGTAAACATTGACTGAACTTCCAAATCTATGTATGTATTTGTTACTTTACAGAAACCTATCAAGGTATTACTGAGAGAATTACATCATGGAAAGAATGGAGATTTAGCCGAGCTGATTCCTGACTCAGTCCTCTGCCAACACTATGTGGCACTTCGTGTTTTTCTTAGATGGTAGGTGGAATGCTATAGCTTGATTCCAATTTGTATCTTGTGCCAGCACTTGTTACCAATACTAGTCTCATGCATTGAAAGACATCACTCTTTGTTTATACGAGGAGTGGATGGATAGTCTAGGCAAGGCATATTAATTCCTCAGTTGCATCGGAGAGTTTAAGAACTTATGTAGACTATATACCCTTTGGAATTCTAGAGTATGTATCATTGTAATGTAGTCATTTGTTACCAACTCACTTGTTCCAACTCAAGACAGTTAAGGTGGCCTCAAATCTGGATTGTGTAGAAAAAAAACATCAAAGTGCCTACTGTTTCTTTAGCAATAGCTAAGTATAGAGACATTTATATTAGTTTTGCTTTTCATAAATCAATTAGACTATGTAAATTATTTGGTGTGTTACCATGGGAACACGATGGCTTCTGGTAAATTGCGTCTTAATTAAAAGTTCCTTAACTGCATACGTATTTTGCCGTTTGCTGCTACAAATCATTCTTAAATTTCGATATACCTGTAAGCATCCGATGACTTTTCATGCACACAAGCTAGCCTTCGGTGGAAACGGTGCTCCAGTGACTGCTCTAGGGAGCTACGCAAGAAAATAGCCATTTCAGAAGGCCTAAACTGTGCTAATTAATTATTCACCAACTCACCACTTCTAGACGATATCCCCTGGGCAATGTTTCCACCAAAAGCGCGAAAGTGGGATCATACTAAAAGCGCCCTGAGACAAAATGCAGGCTATATCTACCATTTTTTGTAGCAGCAAATCCAATTTTGCTTGGATGCCTCGAGAGCTGGCTAGGTAAGCACTTTATGGCTTCACTGACAAAGCATTACTGGTTATGCAACGATTTGCAATGTTTATTCTGCGAGAACAATCGCAGTTTACACAGTACCAGGATGTAACCTGTAGTTGATTAGAATAAAAGCTGAGGCTTCCTTAACCGTCCTGAGAATATTCGGTACACTCCTGGAACACTCCTGGATGATGAAACCATACACGTACTTTATTAGAGCAGTTGTATTAGGCACCTCAGTCAGGCCTTTAGCACATATCAACTAGTACGTAGTCTAGTCCATCTGTTTTAATTTTCATTCTCACTGGTCTACTCGGTCCGTGCATATTTCCGCCAACTGAAATTCTAACGGTTACGCGATAGGAATTAAGGAATACCGCACGCGTGGAGTCCAAATTCCGAAATTTCAATCCAAAATCAAAAAATCCATAGTTTAGGATTAGAGCTGTTTTAATTTTCATTCTCACTGGTCTACTCTTTAAAAGTGTCTGTTTTAGCACAGCAGTCAACTGATGAATCATGGTGTATAATAATTGGGAGCAGATATGCAATGTCCTTGGACAGCTGTGCATCCTATGAAGAATTCATTTATGCACTACCCTTTATCCTAAATCGCCTATTCGTGTGACCATCCAATGTCAATGGATATTGAGCAGTTTGTTGTATAGAAGTACTATACAACTCTGTAATAAGATGTATTCTGCTTTTTTCAGGAGAGTGGTAGCCTCTGAAATGAAGACACACAAGTATACAATTAGCCAAAAACAACTGGAGGAGCAGGAGATCCCATGGCTAGAGTTTGTTGATGATCTTTGGGTTAAAGAAAACTTCAAACACCTCAGAGATGCAGCTATGCCGTACGATCACAACAATCAAGTGTTTGATGTGACTCAAGAGTATGGGTTCCTTAGTGAAGCAGTAATTGATGAGGAACCACTGCTATTTGAGGATGAAAAGGACAAGGAGCGGAAGGAGGAGGAAGAGGCCTGGACACGTTAGTACTAATAAAAAACTTTGATAATAGCTTTAAGATACTATTCCAATAATGAGGTTACCTACATGTAACAAGGTGTTTACTGCACTACATACGATGTCACTAGTAACAAATTTGTTTAACCGTTTATTCTACGTAAACCCTTTTTTTACGATGTGCATACATACTATGCATGGTCTTTGAGGCCTTGAAATCTCAATAATTGTTTAGGGAAGTTGACCAGGTACTAATAATATTATGTAGGAGTTATAATACATCCAAGGCAATTAGTATATATTATAAGAGAGCATCAAGTTCTAGGAATGATATAAGATTTGTACATGTACTACCTCTACAATTCCATGCCTGCATCTGAACCTGCATCTTTATGCTGTACAAAAACTTTCATTCTGTACGCTGCAGGTATTCCTGTTGAAGAACTGAAGAAAGCAGCAGAGGCGGTCAAAGTTGAAGATGTAGCAAAGTTTTTGATTGAGCTGGGGCTAGGAAAACATGTAGCACTCTTTAAAGAAAACGACATTGATGGGGTCCTCTTGCTCGAATTGTCTGTAGATCACCTGGATGAACTTGGAGTTAAAAGTGGTTTTGAATGTCGGAAAATTTGGAAAAGATTTAGACAACACATGTATTCACTGATTAGTACGTAAGTGATTTGTTGATTTTGTAGTTTATACATGCCCCCTTTTACTTTAAACATGCCCCCGTTTTGTTTTACATCAGTTTACTTTCTACATGCCCCCTTTTGTTTTATATCAGTTTACTGTAAACATGCCCCCTTTTTGTTTTACATCAGTTTACTTTATACATGCCCCCCTTTTTGTTTTACATCAGTTTACTTTATACATGCCCCCCTTTTTGTTTTACATCAGTATTGCAGTAGTTATACATTAATGTATGTATAGAACACAAGAGAACTTTTTTGGTACTGAAAGTTGTACGCTATGCTTTTTAGCTAATTATTTGCACTTGTACAGCAGCTTACAGTCGTATAATTACCATGATGTGTATTATGTGTAGATGGATAGGGTTTTTAGAAACTGCACAAACCTTGTAGTTTTTTTCTCACTTGCAAATGTCTTTTGATTAGATTGGTGTGATTTATTAATTCATTATTTCTTCCAGCATGCATGCCTTGATATGAGGTTCTTCTGCCCATGTAGCTTTACACACGTAGTAAAATAAGCGTTTATTTTACTGCATGTAGTACGTATGTACATGTACATGCAAAAAAGTTGGGCAGAAGAGCCTGGGGACGAGGCTATACTGTTCTCATGCATGCACCTAACCCAGGAAGGTTCTAATTGAACCAAAATGCATTATTTTAAGGTCTATGTAATATAATATTATAGAAACAAAATCAAATTTTGATTTGCTGCAATAATTCAAGGGCTGAGAACCAGAGTGGCCTAACCCACAAAATTGAACTTATTCCTCCCTGACATGGGAGTACTAGTACTCTTAAAATGTGTTTCAGGACCTGCTCAAAATTGAAATTTGTAGGGTACGCATATTTGTAACTTCTATTTGATACAATTTCCAGCACTTGATTGTTAGACCACTATGGTTCTCTGCCCTTCAAATTATTATAGCTATATGCCATAGTGGTGCTGGATTACGATATATACCTTGTCCTATATATATACATGCAAAAGGGATGTCCACGGTCTTAGCTATAATACTATATAAATCTATTACATGTTTTGCATAGTGGGAAGTGACACAATGGCCACACTATATTATAATGGCGCCATTAGGGGAATTGTAGCAAACTACAGTACGCATAATTATCGCAATGGCTACATGTAGTCTATTTAAATTCGTCAAGCTAAAGCAGACCCCTTCACTAATATAACATGGGCTTGCTTCAGTCATATAATTATATTACGTGTTGTCTTTCTACATGGCTGCTCTCTTTAGAGGCGCGACTGTTCTGCTTTGCAGAGTATAATATTTAATAGAAGAATGTGGTCACATTCACCAGGCTAATTTCTAGCATAATCAACATTGTGTTTGCCAGCTTCAGTAAATTTCATTCATCTTTTGCGTCCCACTCCTATCGTCAGTTCTGTTATTGCTAAAAGCTCTCAAACCTGCGACTCAAATTTTATTGGCTAAAATTTTATAATGGTAGACGTCATTGCAAATCCTACTCCGCTGAAGACCCTGTCGCGTATCAACTGATGCTTAAGAGAGATCTGTTGCACACACAATACTATGAGAATGAATGCAATGCCTGAGTACTTGGTACAGCAAGCCTCATCGCTTGCACCTGCTGTGTTTGTTATGCAGTAATTGACGCTACAAAGTACTGCATACAGCACTGAGTCAAAAGTTCAAGTGAAAATTGCAGGAAATTTGATTTACTGTACAGGGCTGTAATAGTCAGGAAATTGGTATACAGACAGCCCTGTACATTAAATTTCCTGTAACTTCCTTCAAGATGCACGCGCATTTGCAGCAGTGACGCATATTACGTCATTGGATTTAATGGGTTAAATGAGCGGCGCCGGGCGGGCAGGTTGCACGTGTACGTCAATAAATGCATGATGTCACGTATAGCTAATTTTAGCGTTCCGTATTGAGAAGAATACGGAAGGTATGCAGAGGTATACGTACGGTATCTGCCCTAGCCTAGAGAACGTTTTGTAGCTCTACAACCCTCGAGGGAACGGGTGGGGAAAAACTTTGGCTTGCAAGTATGGAGCTGTGCTGCAGAAGATTGGGTTTGAATGCAGTGGATTCTCAGTAAGCTTGCAAAACATTTCGGAAAGATACGGTAAGGTAGCGGTTTTACTACTCAGATTCTAGCTATTTTATTTTAAAAACTGCTAAACTTACACAAGATCATTCGCGGAGCGCTTTCTTTTCATCATCAGACAGCATAGCCAATTGCATTCCACTGCTGGTGCACGTGATCGCTTCCAACATCCCCGGCCCCCTACCTAGCCCTCGATCGAAGGGCTAGTCTCGTACCCAGCCCCACGTTAAGAAGGTGGGTCTGGCTCCCCGTATATTCAAAGTTGGTGCAGCATTACGTCAGCGGTCCCCAGATCTGGACCGGCAATGTGATTGTTTACTTATAGTATTACATCACTGAACGGTTGTAGTATCCGGATATCTACGTGAATGGCCACGTGGACACTATCCGTTTGGTGATGTAATGTGATGTAACGCTAGCCCAACTTTGAATATGCGGGGAGCCAGACCCACTTTCTAACGTGGGGCTGGGCGTCATTGCTCGTTTAGCCACAACCCTGCATGCACGACTGCTGACGCCTGGGCATGCGTCGTGCGTGCACTGACACACCCATGACGTAATGTACACTGAGTTGAATAATATTAAAGGATATCGTATGATGCCCTCGGAGGCACGTGATAATCAGTAAAGTAATAGTCTACTAAAACCCCAACCACTTCGCTGTGTGAACCAGTATCAATAGAGCTGAAAAGGAAGGGTCGATTTAACTCAAGCGAGGCCTAGGGGTGAGCCAATATGCATGAATCGGTCGTGTTTATAGCCACTATACCATTATGTATCCAATGCATTAGTAGCCTTCCATGCAAATTCTGCAGAACGTGTTGAGAATGATTATGGGGCTAGCTAGCTCGCACAAGGCAAGCTATTGAAGTCACACAAATGCAAATTAGCATGGTAGATAGCTAGAGTATATAGTAGCACAGTCCTACACTACTCCCTAGCGCATTGATACTTGAACTAAATTCTTGCTATACATAGCTACTAACTCAGCTTATTTTATGAAGCTACGGTATTTTAATGCTCAGATTCTGAGATTGGTAAACTTATGCGCACGACTCCTGGAGTTGCTATTACTTTAGGCCATGCTATTTTACATCACGAATGAACTCTAGAACCAATAAATGTATGGACTAGTGTGATTGTGTAGTCACACTTTGGTGAGCCCCTACCACTGTAACTGCTTATTGATTAAGTGAGGTAGCTACATCAGTGTTCTTGGCACTAGACTAGACTTGGCTTTGTCCAGGACTCTTATCTAGGATATCAATGTAAATTAGGTGCTCGACATTATTTGATGACTTCTTTTTGAAAAAAAATCATCTGAGTATCCACTGCATTCGAGCAAATCTTGTGTAGCACAGTTCCATGCCTGCAAATTATCCAAGGGAGAATCCTCTCCCGTTCTGTTAGAGGTTGTAGAGCTACAAAACAGTCTTTAGGCCCAACTCTACATACCTTATGTATTCTTCTCAGTGGAGTGCTATTAGCTATGTGTGACATCATGCAATACTGTTACTGAGTGTATAGTCTCCATTTTGAAACTTGCTAGTTATCCATAAGCAGTGGGAGTGCAGGGTCTGGTGTTGGGGGGTGGGGTGGGGTAGTTGTCCTTAAAAGTTTCCACGTATGTAGGCATAGCCCCCACATTGGCCCATTTCGGAAACTAATGCAATTCCATGATGTCATTTGGAAGACAGCTGATGGCAAAACCCTTATGTTTCAGGAAGAAGATGTCAGAGGGCCTTATTAAGGTAGCAGTGCGTATAGGAATGTATACAAAATGCCTATAGAATTGCTGCGCTAGCTGGAAAGGGTAAATCACTTGATTTACCGAAATGTGCATGCCCAAAGTCGCTGCCTTATTGAGGTCCTCTGTTGAGCCCTCAGTCTTTGTGAAAAGTGTTCACATTCACAGAAATTGCATTTTTCCGTCTGCATTGTCCCCCATATGTCGTCACAAGCATTGTCCCCCATATGTCGTCACAAGCATTGTCCCCCATATGTCGTCACAAGCATTGTCCTCCATATGTCGTCACAAGCATTGTCCCCCATATGTTGTCACAAGCATTGACCACAATTGCTGACAGTACCACAGCAATCATTACTTGCCTTTGCTGAGATACCACACTCACAGACAACTCTGCAGCAGCGATGCAGCTCTTTCCTCAGTGTGTTAAATCGACTTATTGTACCCTGCCCATGTTCAGTACGATTTCCCTGTGCTTTCAGTGTGCAAAATAAGGTTTAAATTATGCTAGGTCATTTGGCAGACCAAACTGAATTTTGGTTGGACAATTCTCAATTTTGTTTGGACGTATTTTTTGGGCTTGGGGAAGCCATATAGGACGTGATTGCGTTCGGGGTCAAACTCTCTGGGCCATAGGAGCCCGGTCCGCTGTTATAGCCTAGTTTGCGCGATGTGCTTGCACAAACAAGGATATGATCAGACGGTAGGACCGACCAAGCAACAATTTGCACGGTCATTTCCATGGAATGGTCGGAAATTGACTGATGACCGGCTGTTATTTTGTACACTGTGCTTTGTATCTCACCCCCCCCCCCCCCCACACACATGCTCACTTAAAACAGCTTCCCCACCTATGTATACATGTTACCAACAGTTAATTGAGAGTGAGGTATTTTCGTGAATCAGGCTGTCATGAGAATAGCTACTTGCCTGGAACCATGCATAAGATTACTAAGCTAGCCTCGTTCCCTGGCCTTCACCCCACCTTTGTCTCTTGCAGTACGAAAGGCTATTTTTTTACACACTGCGAAAATAAGCTGCGGTGTGGAGCCTGGGAACGAGGTTATTACTAAACTGTGAAAAAATTGACTGGTCTTCTAAACAGCTTTAGTATATGTTACTATAGTAACAAGTGTATGGAATAATTTTCATAGAGTATACCGTATAGCGGGAAATTTTCGCAGGTGCAAATTTTCGCGAAAATGCCGTTTTGGCTTTAGTTTTTATTTTCGCAGTTTTTATTTTCGCGTCGGCACGAATAGTTGACCACGCCCCTACATCCTGTCAAGACTAGATCTATATAGCGCCTCTCAACTCGTGTCAAGTGACGGACAGCCGCCTTGTTGCCGTGCATTGACGCGTACTTGCCGATCGCTGCCTGTTGCTCGGGTGTGTGCTTCGCATATATGGCACGCCATCCGTATCAAAATTAATACTACGACATCACGACCAAAATGCGCGTAGCCAGACGTCACTACGCGTAGCGACGTACGTCACTGCGCGTAGCGAGTAGTGCGTAGCGAGAAGTCACTGCACGTAGCGAGACGTCACTGCGCGTACTTAACAGTAAAATTAATGCTAACTGTATTGATTACTATGACTGCATACATTCAATAATATTACTGTGCAAAACCAAAAATTATTGCTACTACTTGCTGATAGAGATTTATGCCGTAGTTGCCATCGTCTGATAATGGATCCACTGCCTGCTGTAATTCATCCATTTCTTCATCAGAGAGCTGAACTGCAGAGCGAGGAATTGACACCCCTTCTGAATCATCTGGAGTGGGTCCAGATCCATCTTCATCAATTCCATAATCTTCATCAACCTGGTCAAAGAAGTCGACTGCAATTAGCTGTGATCTTTGTAATCGTAGGGCACCAGCTGTAAACAGCTGATTGGGTGACATACCAGATTCAGTTCGAATTCCATGGCTGTTCCAGCCTTGAGAAAATAATCTCAGGGCCCTGTTTATACGTGGTAGGTATATGTAATGGATTGCAAACAAATGGTGTTCATTAGTGGGGTCAAGTAGAGTTTGGTACTCTAAGTAATAGAATAGACGATAAAAATAATGTTCTTGTCACACATCTATGCATATCTCGCCAAAAACGCTCAATCCTTTGGTTGTGCACAGAGCTTCCAACTATAACACTGCGTCGTTCTGCTCCACAATGATGTATCATGTGCTGAGCCACAAGGACGTTCTCTCCACCCTGGTCACAGCGCACTCGTGATGGCAAACCATGCATACTGCATTTGCTGGTCTAGGGCATGCAGCCTTCTTTTTTGCCTTCTGAGCAGATGCCACACATTGAGCAGTAGGATCAAATGCCTGAGGGGGTCGCTTGTGGCTTGTAGTAGATGGAAACAGCTGTGCTAGCGTTTTTGCTTCTACTTCTGTAGGTTTCTTTACTCTTGTCAAGATACTTTCAGCCCTAGAAGTCAGTTCTTGGACCTATTATTGCAACAAATACGCTATAAAACAATTAAAATATATTGTAATATATAGTGGCTCAAGTACCTTCACTGGAGACTCCACAGGCTTAGGAACAACTGTTATTCGGTCTCCTTCCTTTACTTCTTTTGCACTGCTTACATCAATAAACATACCCCACCTTTCCGACCACCGTTGCAGTAGGTAAACGGGCTGCTCACTGCGATTGACGGCGCTACTGCTCGTTTCCGGCTCCCCGAAAGTAACCCTGCCATTCCATCCAGTCCTCTGTAACTCCCTTTCAACAAAATCGCATATCGCACTGTCAGCTGGCACCTCTAACTGGCGACGGGAGGACTTCTATTCCAGTAAGATATCCATACACGGACCTCTCTCTCGTTGAAGAAACTGTATTGCGCATGCGTGAGCGTTAATTTTACTGTTGAGTACGCGCAGTGGCGTCTCGCTACGTGCAGTGACTTCTCGCTACGCGCTGTGACTTCTCGCTACGCGCAGTGACTTCTCGCTACGCGCAGTGACGTACGTCGCTACGCGTAGTGACGTGTGGCTACGCGCATTTTGGTCGTGATGTCGTAGTATTAATTTTGATACGGATGGCGTGCCATACGCATATGCGCCTCTCGACTTCGAACGCGGTGTCACGGCACTCTTCACAGCCTCATTAGCGTCTTTTATAGCCGCGGGGCTTATGGAGGTTGACAAAGACCCAGTGGGAGCTGGAAGAACCGAGTCTGCGGTCTTGAAATAGCGATAGAGGGCCATCTTCTCCGTCCGTACCGTGTCGCCTAAACACTAACAGACACGTGTCAAAATTTTGGCAGTTCAAAATTTCACTGGTTGAAAATTTCGCAGTTCTTATTTTCGCGAAATCAGCACGGGCGCGAAAAGCGCGAAAATTTGCACCATGCGAAAATTTCCCGCTATACGGTAGTAAGAATCCCATAGAGCATAAGAAGCTGAAAAGATGTGCATATACTAAATGGCTCAGAGCATGGGCAGCTCTATGTTCTAACTAGACCTCGGCTTTGCCTCGGCCTACTTAGAACATACCTGCCCATGCTCTAAGCTGTGTACAGAATGTACAAACAACCTGAAAACAAAATTCATAGCTATAGATACTACAGTAGTAAGTCACTGATAAGGAGGACAATGTAAGGTCACATTAGTGTCTGTAAAAACAGGTGGTTTATACATACCTCAGGGCTGTGATTCTAGGTACTGTATAGTACTATCAGATTACTTGGAAGACAGATGTCATCATCAATGATTAAATTAGTGTACTCATCTCATGAATAATACTGCTACTGGAGATGCCTAGTCCATTGCCTCAAGAAGTAAAACCAGTGTATTTTTACTTATTTGCCTATTTGGTACTTGTCATAATGTATTCCTATAGTATTATTACATGTTCTTCCTACCTGTATTACCGTGTGGTTATGATACCATTGCTCTAGTGTACATTTCTAGGAGCCTCGTTCCCAGGCCAGCAACATTTCCCCTTACACAAAAGCTGTCACAGGGCCTGGAATCTAAAGTCACGTGATCAGCTTACATCATTATCCACTTTGAAAGACGACTGCTATTCTTTACATTTTACCAGAGGCTTTCTTTCAGTGATATGTCTGTGGCACAAATGGACTCGAAAGAAAAGCTACAAGTAATACAATTTCGATACCTTCACTCGTCTGAGAATTACAAGTGTACTCACACACGGTCATAATAACCACTCTACTGCTGTTCTATTTTTTGCCTGCACGTGACTTTAGATCCCAGATCCTGTGCCAACTTTTGGTTAGCTGAAAAGTCACGGGCCAGGGACTTTACAATTTCTGCTTCTGCTTATGGGTTGTGTACTTCGGTCTTCGCAATGCAGGATGTCTGAGGGCAAACCCAGTGGGGCCGATCAGTCTACCTCGAATGGTGGGGGTGGAGGGGATCTAGGAGAGAGAATTGGTAAGCACTTTGCTCCAGAGTGTGCCCCTAGCTAGCCCTGGCATCTGTATGTACTATACAGTGATGTATGTGGTAGGCAAGGTATAGCAAAGTACAACATTCGGATAATCACAGCACAATTAGGCAATACTTGACATTCCAGTATTGTAGTACATTGTCGGACAAGCCTGAGCCTGTGTTTATGTGCAGCATGCAATGATCGAGTACTGCATTTGAGTTAGCCTCATTCCCAGGCCTTCCCCACACAAAATTATAGCAGGCACTTTCCTTGCAAGAGAATAGTAAACCAAATAGGAGTTGCCTAAGTCAAGCTTACTTTTCTCACACATGCTATGGTTTTCCGGAGGGTGCAGTCTCTGTTTGGGACAATTATCTAAGCCCCAGCAATGGGAGCAGGAAGACAAGCTATGCTGTTTAAAGCTTCCGTTTACATTGCTAGCATTTATCTCCTCTGCCTATGCATTAGCTAGTATGTAAGCTATGCAAACACTACTGGTTTTAACTAGCCTAGGTATAATGTGATATATAAGTTTGTCCCGATATCTAACTGTTCATAATCCACGATAGTATCATCACACTTGGCAGCAGCACCAATTAATGTGTACATGTACCTCTCCCCGGGCCATGGGGCGATCCATTTTACTACATGACTCCGGAACAAGGCTAACTAAGTTATCAGTTATGAATAAGATTAGGTAGACGGAAATAAGATTAGGTTGATGAACTTAGTTATCTTACAATAGCCAATGGGCTGGAGCCACACACAGTGCAAGGTGGCCTGCACCCTCTAAGGACAGATGATCAAGGGACCCATGTCCAGCAGGGACAAGAGCGAGGTTTGTTTTGACTACCCAAGTACAAAAATACAGGGGCTATACTACCCAAAGAAAAGGGGGTGTTAAAGATAGAATAGATCTCTGCATAGTGGAGTGTATAACCCGTTATTACCGTGTAAGCCAAGGAAGATTCGTGGGCAAAGCCCGAAGAACTTTTGAGGCTTTCAAAGGAGATAACTTTCCCAAGTCATTGCGAAGTTTCTTCAATTCCAACCTGAAGTTCACCACAAGTTCTTTAATTGCCGATGGTTCGACTACAGTGTTGTAGTTTTCTGCAAGGCATGGCAATGCAGTACAGAAGCACGACTTAAATGCTTAAACTCCAGACTAACTAACGGACAGAGACTATAGACAGAGCTACTAACAAATACGTTCTGTGGCTGGTGCCTGCCCTTGATCTTCGGCCTCCGCCCTGCTTCCAGCTTTGCTTCAGCATAACTTTCAGCTTCCTTCACCGTCGATCTTAAGCTTCAATTCTGCTTCCAGATTCGGCGTTACTCAGGTTTGCTCCCGCTGTCAAACTTTTAGCTTCGGCTCCGCTTTCAGCTTTGGCATCACTTTCAGCTTTGCTTCACTAACGCTTTGGCTCCGCTTCCAGCTTCGGCGTCATCTTTCAGTCGGCGTGTGATGTTATCTTAGGTGGGTGGAGCTTGAAGCTGCACTCATTATTGAGTGGGAGTGGCTCAGGTGAGGAGTTATGACCAAAAAGTCCACTGCATAGTTTTATAAAGTATTATTTAGTGCTACTCATGTGACCTTCGACAAATCAGAAGTCTCAAAATCATCACATGACCGTGAATTAAATCGCCTAATGCACACTTAAGTGTGCTTTATCTAAATAGCGCACACTTTCTAAATAACGCCCAACAGATCTGTGGCTCTCTCAGGTCAGTGAGAGCACTAAATTCTTTAGTCACCAGCTGGCAGTGATTACAGGTTTGAATTAGTGCACTCGGACAATTAAGTAATGGTCTCAGGCGGATAATACACTCGCCTTCGGCTTGTGCATTATCCGCCCTCGACCGTTACCTAATTGTCCGAGTGCACTAATTAAATCTCGTAATCACTGCTAACTGGTATCTAAATATTACTTATACTATACCTAAGTCATTCTAACCAATCAGATTTCAGCATTTCGCGTGGATAACGGATCATATTCTACCGCGGGAAAAAATATACCCCGATTGCCTACGTGAAACGGTACCCGGTTCCGTTCCAGTCGCTCAAACGGTGAGAAAACTACAGTAGCTGGTGCCTGGGGGAGCCTAGGCAGATCGTATGGCGGCTATTTTACTCATAAATCGTTGGAAAGTGATATGGAAAAGTATGGTAAGCTACTGTTTTCTGAGATTCTGTGTTTTTGTGCGTGTGGTAACGCTGCCAGTCTACCGTTTTGTGTCAAATGGCACTAGGCTCGGGATGGATGGTTACTTACTATGGCTCCTAGCTGTCGTTCAGTCTTGCTACAGTTTCTGGGAATGTTTTCCTTGCTGTAGCTTAGCCTTCTACTCCGTCGATCGAGTCTTGATGCTAGTTGGCCCGCTTGCTCTATCGTGCCGAACGGTGCAGCCTTTCAAGCTTCTAGCTTTTCTTACAGATCTACCAACTCTTGTTAGAATGACTTAGGCATAGTACAAAATAGATAGATCACTGCGTAGCGAGTTGTATGACCCGTTATCTACCTTGGGAAAAGTTATCTCCCTTGGAAGCCTCGGAAGTACCTCGGGCTTCGCCCTCGGAACTTCCTTGGCTTCCGCGGGAGATAACTTTTCCCGCGGTAGATAACGGGTCATACACCCCGCTACGCAGTGATCTATCCTATACTTATATACCATTTGGCAGTGCATTACCGGATTTAATTTGTGCGCAAGGAATATTAAGTAACGGTCTCGGGCGGATAATGCACTCGTCTTCAGCTCGTGTATTATCCGCCCGAGACCGTTCGAGCGCACTAAATATTAGTTAAAGTACCGTCCCGAGTGTACTATGTGAAATATTGCACGAGGGCGTGGGCGAGAGGCAAATATAGCACGAGGTGAAGCCGAGTGCTATATTTGGCCTCGAGACCATGCCCAAGTGCAATATTTCACGTAGTGCACGAGGGTATACGGTACTTTAACTGGTTTATAGTATTTCACGTTTGAATTTTGTGCTGGTCCTGGAGGGATATGGCGTTTTTTGCTCACAGATCGTTCAACAATCGATGTAGAAAGCATGGTAAGCTGCTATTCTCAATGTATGCCTAGTTTTGTTGCGTTTCCGTCTGTCTGTACGCTGCAAGCTTACCGTTTTGTGCATCAAATAGCACTGCTAGGCTCAAGGCTTTACTGGTACCATGGTAGCTAACGTGTTGTACCATGGATGAGCTCCGTATGGTTGTACCCATTTGCTAGGAGTGTTTGTCGTTTGTAGCTAGTACTGTCTCTTTACTAGCCCGTTTTTCTTGCCGTGTTGTGCCTATCAAGTGGCGCTTTTCGTGCATTTACCAATCTCTGTATCAACTGTCGCTGCCGTTTTTGCTCCTTTCAAGTACCTTTGCTTTGCCGCACTTGCAGCTGGCCCTGCTGCACTTTCGTGGATTCTGTTTACAGTTAATTGCAAAAAGTTCTCAATTACCCATGACCTGTTCTATATTGTACTTCCTGTGCTGTATGCGTTTTCATATAGCACTCTTCACACCATAACTGTGCTATATGGAAAATAAAGCACACTTTTCACCTTTGATCCGCCCACGCAAAATACTATAATTAGTCCCGTAATGCACTGCCCTCTGGTATGTAAAGTATTTAGAGCTCTCACTAACATGAGACAGCCATAGTTCTGTTGGGCGTTATTTAGAAGTGTGCATACTGCACACTTAAGTGTGCATTAAGCGATTTAATGCATGGTCATGTGATCTATTTTGAGATTTCTGATTCGTCAAAGGTCACACGAGTAGCAATAAGTGAGCTTACTACAGCTTACAGGTTGGTAAAATCTGTTTGCGTAGCTTTGGTGTAAGTAGAGATGTCGGAACTAGAAATGGAAAGTACAATTGAGCGATGTAAATGTGAATATCAAGCAGCCAATTCATCTGTGTACTCCTGTTACAGCCATAGCTGACCCTTGAAAATTATACTGTAATTAGAGATGTCATAAGTGTAAATACTATTCAGTCCCACTGCAATCTGTATGAGCAGAGGGTACTGTATTTTTAAAGATTTTACTACTCTAACTATTTTAAATTTCTCCATGTAGGATTGCTGAATATAGTAACTGATTACTTCACCACACCAAAGAGTCTTGATGCTCAGCCGGTATGGAGCCTTGCGGATCAGTTAGAACAGTTGCTGTACCCTCCGACAGGCCCAAAGATGAATGCATCTGAGAATCCGGAGCTTTTTGCAAGAGTGATGAACGAATGTTATACATTTGAACAAGTAAGCATTTAGCTTCTCTCTAGTGCATATAATAGGGAAGCAGTATAGGATCATTGCTTTGTTTCGTAATTTAGTGAGCTATATTTGTAGTAGCATATCAACAAGAACTCATTGTCTGAAACCTTTATCAGTACATGCATTATGCGTGTATCACTTCATCAGCTCTGAGTTGTTTGTGTAGTGTAACTGTCAGTTCCAACTGATAAAGTTCCACCTGCTGACATGTAACAATATGTTTATCATTGATATGCTATGAATAAGCTCACTAGACCAATACCATATTAGTGAAGGTTGGGGTATGTATTTCTATATTCCTACCATTCTCCATCCCATTCCTTGGAGGTTAACCTCGTGTTCCATGTTCCAATACCATATTCAAATATTCCTCGCTTCTCATTCTCATCATTCATCTCGTTTCATCCGTGCATTCATTCTGCTCAGTAGCAGGGTCTGCTATCTCATCACCATCCTTTTTCTCAAAGATAACTGCTTACGTGCGCAAAACAATATCAAGTACTTATAATACCAAGTACTTATAATACCGTATAGCGACCCATCAATTACAGCAACTCCATATATAGAAGAACCCGTCATCATTTCACCGCCCACTTCCTGAATAGTATGACCTCTCTCCTACAACAACCTCATGAATAATTTTATCTATCACAACCGTTATTACTGCAGCAATTGTTCTAAAAATCCTTCGGAATTTCAAAATTTATTACTAACGTTTGATAACCAGCAGCGTGTAGAGATCAAAAAATGTATATAGCTTGCAAGGCTGAAAAACTCTTGCATGAAAGGCCATCATGTTTTCTAGAGTGAATCAATACCTGGAGATACATTTTCCTGTGTTGGAGAACCAGGTAACCCTCACAGTCCAGACGCACTGATTGTAAAACTTTGCAATAGCAGCAATGTCGGCCATGTTCCAGACTTGCTCGCCCGTGTTTTGGTACCTATGCTGCGGGATAGAACGCATGGAGGGAACTGATTGCTACGCCCTATGCTACCTGCTTTATATTACCCCATTGACACACCTATGAAGCTTGTATTGTGAAGTCTTACAGTTACGGCTCATTAGAAATAGTATAAGTACTTTGTATACCATAAATGGGCCCCTATCACAGTTACTGTAATCCATAGCCATACTGCGTTATAATGTGAAAACAAACACATCAGTTTGGGATGTAGCTACACTTGTTTGGTACACAGGGGGCATACAGGCAGAGTGCTGCAAAGCAAGCATTACAAACACTGGTGAGAGGATGCCAACAAAACTTTGAGAGGGAATTTCCACTATACATCGCACTGTCATTTCGCATGAGTGTGCTGTAAGTTATCTGTGATTTTGTGTGTACATGCATATACAGGTGTAATAATGTTGTTGTGTTTATTTTTTACAGGAAAAAGGGTCTCTATCATTGTGATTTACTTTCCAAGTTTGTAGACGCTTCTGTACACCTCTTTGGAAGTCTGAAACCTAGTCAAATTGCCGGAACACTAAAAGGTTTCTCAAGCAGGTACCACCATATATTTTGCCATGATAATTACCTACATGTATATTGAATAGTTTTATTTAATAGACGAATTCATTAGAGATAATTTATTAAGAAATTTCATTTTTTATAAGCGGTGGCCAATAAATAAAATATTAGCCTGAAATAGTGACAATGTCTGATATTCACTCTTCACTTGCTGTGGTGAATAATTTGAGGGCCAAATAATTAGAAATTAGGTCGTAGACAAAAAGCATATTTGTGGCAGACCCGGGTAGAAATTGAATATAATTCCGTTGCGTGTTTCGATTGGGCCTCTGTGTTTGAAACATGATATCTTTGAACTTTTGTTAAGGGTACGGCTAAAACACAGTGTAAACGCATTGATTGCCGAGCTCAGCGAGGCCAATAAACGCGTGCTATGGGCTCAACAATCTCAGCTAGTGTTTACATATATATATCTATCATGGAGTACGGTAGTACTCCATATGTAGGGATGGCACGTAAAAAAAATGGCGGCCCCATATAACGCGTACAAAATCATACGTTAAGAACTCGGCTTTGATTATAGTCATAGGCTTTTATGAGCCATATTATGACATCTCGAGTGTTTTCATCAGCAACAAGACTGTTGGCGTTGCTAGAAACCTTCGCTGGAGTACCAGACTGGCAAGTCGACACAGTGGAGGGGAGGGGCGTAGTCGTACAATTCTTTCTTCTTTCTTCAGCCAGGCTAGCACGATAATGGCTGAAGCGATCACAATGATTCAAGCGCAAACAAGCTGGATATTCCCCGGGGTATTGCACTCGTAGCATAGCTTATTCAAAAAAATCGAATGGATTCAGCAGTGATTTACGAGTACTCTTGAGTGGACGCTTGCCGTTCCACGCCATTTAATGACTACTGTTCCGTTCCGTTCCGAGTTTTAGTTACCGCCCCGTTTACTTCACGTGTTCGTCTATTTAACGCCCACCTTTGATCGTGCCAGCTGTCCGGGCCTGAGCTGCATCTTCTGGATGTAAGTCACACGAAATCACACGAAAATTTAGCTATAATACACTTACTCACAAGGCTGATTATATGTTGGTTGGCCCTAGTCCAAACGGCTTCTGGCCAGAGGTACTGTTTAAGCGTTGTAAGTGGTCCGCAACAAATTTGCCTTGTTCTCTGGGCCTTTCTGTTTGCCTTTGTTATGTATCATTAGCCACTTTTGTCTATGAATACTAGCACAAGCAGAAAAGCCTTGGAAAGGAGGTTTATCGCATCCGGACAACCCCTACCATCCGGAGGCCCCCTCGCTTACTCTATTGGAGGGGGCAGTCAGCTATTTGTGACACTAGAAAATGCAATACATATAATTGTCCTCGGAGATAATTCATATAGAGTACGGTACTAGCTACTCCATAATAAATGCTAGGGCAGCTCCCCTTGCTAGCTGTAATGCCGACTTTGACAAGAAAAGGGCAACCTCACATGCCAGTTACATAGCTGATCCTGACACAGAGACCTTTCCCCCCCATGCACATACAGACGAAGGCCTTCTTGGTGCTGACTGGGGTACAAGTCGAAACCTATACTACATGCAATCATCCGCAAACACATTCCATCCCAACACTATCCCTACACCATACACAGTTACACCAACACATTTGTTACTACCTCCCAAAAAACACCCCAAAACAAGTTACAGAAAAAGCACTTTGCCAAAAAGTGCAAAAACAAGGTATGTAGGGATGCACTTTCACCAAAAAACACTTCCCCAAAAACCAATGAAACAAGCAACAGTGCACACCACAATGCATGCACAGACTACCCACACATCACAGTGCAATGCATTTACCACGTAGCTACCATCCCTACATCTTTCCAACCACACCCACCACAATCTGTACCATGCCCCCATACTCAACAGCACACCGAATACTTCCTTTAACACACACAACCATCCACAATCATCATCAACCATGACACCTCGTCTCCATCCAACAACCACCCTTACTTCTTATATCCACAATCATCACATACTTTACAAAACATATCACCCTACACTACAACCAACCCAAACCTTCACAGGAGCACTACTCCCATCAAAATGCACTTCGCTCCATCATTCACAAGCACAATTGAGCAGAGCAATTCCTCACAACACCACACTGCCACCTACACACACAACTAACACAACCCACATCAACCACCATACAACGCACTCAACAAAGTTTCTACACTTTACCAAATACACCCACATTGACCTCCCCTACAAAGAACCTGCACACACAAGCATCTCACAACACACTCACAAACTTCATAACACTAGTACTCCACCTGGCATAACCAAACACCCCCCAAGTCCCTATACAAACACCATATTATATGACTCCATCCTCAATGACTCACTAGTCCACATTCTACAGTTTCAGCTACCTTCCACAACCACCACATGCTCAGTCATTAGCATTGAGCAATACGCACACACCAAATTACACTACCACTCTTCACATCTCACATATACGTATACATGGTTGTGGTGGGTGTGGTTGGAAAGATGTAGGGATGGTAGCTACGTGGTAAATGCATTGCACTGTGATGTGTGGGTAGTCTGTGCATGCATTGTGGTGTGCACTGTTGCTTGTTTCATTGGTTTTTGGGGAAGTGTTTTTTGGTGAAAGTGCATCCCTACATACCTTGTTTTTGCACTTTTTGGCAAAGTGCTTTTTCTATATATATACCGTAGATCGGGAAATTTTCGTCGTTAAAAATATTTCGTCGGTGAGCTCTAAGTCGAAAATTTAACACGCAAAATATTTTCAACGTCGAATAATAAGATTGTTGAATAATTTTCACACGTCCACGTGAAGAGAAGTAGCCAGAAGTGGTGCGGTATTTGAAACCAGTCAGTTGTGTTCCTGATCCCAGAGGGTCACTGTCTCGCTTCTCAAGCGATCGTAGAAGCGAACAAACAAGTGAGGCAAGTATTGACTGAAGGCTCTAAGCGTGGTCCTTACACGAAGTACAGCGCCGCCGTTTGCGCAGCATAGGCGTCGGTTGCATTCCCACACTCCCGCTGACACGCTAAGTCCTCTCCAATGGCCGCTTCCCAAAGTTCTCGGTAGATATGGTACCCCCTAACACATGACTTCTTTCGAAAGCTCTCCATTTTGCTTTTCGCACATGTGTGTGATCCGTGTACGTACGCATTTCGTTCCGCATACACTACTTGCAACTTGCGTATAAAAAATTCATACCATTTAAATTTCGTCGCGTTTAATTTTCGTCAGTTACTGGATCGACGAAAATTAATTACGCGAAAATTTAACTGATGAAAGTTTCTACCGCTGAAAATTTTCCGATCTACGGTATAAAGTTTGTTCCACCCACCCCCGGGGGCAAGGCACGTGTTCAAAATGGTGTCTCTTGCAGTTTTTTGGGTGCCGTCTTCGAAGTCGTGGCAGACAAAGAGTCAGATGTCTGGACAAATTTATCATGTAGTTTTATCAAGGGAGACTTACTACAGCTCCCAGGTTTGTAGAAGGTGTGTAGCCTTACTGTAAGCTGAGATATGAGCGCTGGAGACCGACGACATGATCGCAAGATACCAATGGTATTTCAAGCCAGCATGCTTTGCGGCTCTCCGCTCTTTCGTTAGCAGCTGTGGTTAGCCATTGAAAAAATGCTGCTGACGAAGTGATCTGGCCAGTTGCTTTGATATGCATAGCGTCTCCAGTAGTTGTTTGTTGTGACTAGTTAGTCTCGCGAGCCAGCCCCTCGCACGAACTTTTCATGTGAGGCGCTGGTTCGCGAGACTAGCGACCACCCTCCCTGGCACCCTGGTGAAATACGAACAGCATCCCACCTATCTCCATCTGCTTTTGTTACAAACTATGAACCATTTACGTATAATAAATATCATTGTGCTGTTCTCAGGGGAGACTTTGAGTTCTACTGTAGTGTGAAGTTGCAACAGGACTCTGATGAACAACCTGATAAAAGAGAGGCATTTTTATTCCTGAAATTAGCCTTCCAAAATCTACTGAGTGGACTACAGCTTGCCAAACCTCCTCGCGTCTACCCCAGAATGGTTTGGAGTAAGTACATATTCATTTCCATGGTGAAATATTTGCCTTAATTATTGATTATTTTACATGTAGTTACTACATTTTTGTGGTTCTGCTTACTGAAGCAAGCACCTCGCTCCAGTCGGCCATGGCACGAGTACTTGCTGAAGGTCTGCTGTACATTTGTATTACCCCTTCATTGTGAACTTGTGCTTATTTATTTCTCTTTAGGAGGCTCATGTGTATGCAATGGATCCCAATAATGTTGAGGGGGTAATGGATGCCTTGGTCTTGGGGCAGGAACTAGAACTACCTCCAAACCTCACCTTTGATACCTGTTTAATGGGATTACTACTAGCACCAGACACTGGCAACAAACTTCGTTACTTCTCTCATCAAAGGTAGGCAAGAACCTGATGTTATTGAATGTTGATGTAATTGCGTATAGCCTCATTCCAGTTTCTTCCCTCTTCAAAAAGTTTTATGCACTAGTATAGGTTCTCTGCCTTTGCTAAGGGCGAGAGTGACACATGTCTTTCTGTGCATGTGTACTTATGGAACGTCTTTCCTGAGACGTGCAAACTTTTGGCCTCCTCAATTTACTACTTGACTGGTGGTGTTGGCCCTGACATGATTATTGAAGTGCAGTAACAGCATTTGCTGATAACTTGGAATATGGCAGTTGCTTTGAGAAGCTGTACAGTACGGTTTGTATGTGTTGCCTGCGAACAATGCACCCTATGGTGTGTGCAGCTTTACCACTAGGGTGCATGGTGGATACATGCACTGTGGTAGTACCTTTCATTCGCCTATGCATTATGGTACAAATAGGTGTATGACTGTATGGCGTAAATATGTGTACACGTCATGTTAATTTTATTCTTTAGGGATGCAATCTTTGCTCTTGAGCAGTATTTTACATCTGGTGAAGAATTCTTGCAGCACATTGTTTCAAGGTTGCGAAAACAGTGCGAGATTGTAGCCTCCAAACAGAAGAGCAAACACTTCTTAAAGTACCTCAGTACTAATGGGACCAGACTTCAAGCAGTTAAAGATGTAAGCATCCTTTCAGCTATAGTATCAATTATATGTACATGTACTATATACGTTTGACTTTGTATATACTGCAGGGTCTCAGCCTACTCAATTCAATGCAGCACACTGCCACTATCAAGAAATGGGCGGTTTCACGATTTGATTCGGATATGCAGCAGTGGCTCATATTCTTACTTGGCCTGATTGATTATACAGAGAAGCCGCAAGAGTGCTTGGCAGAAATGTTGTCATTGACCCTTCCTGTTGTGAAGAAGTTTAAGGACTTTATTCGTGAAAAGGTACAAGTAGTTTTAAGACCACACTGCCTGCATGGTTAATAAGCATGGTAGGTGAACAGAAACGCCGGTGTTTTTACCAGCCGGAGCGCGCGAACGGCTGGTACTAAGATTGCTTTAAGTTTTCCGCGTTAGTCTCACGTGACCAGACTCTCGACCGGAAGGTTAGAGTCTGGCAAAATGCCAATATTGGTTTTGTAGACTTTGCATCGTACAGTGCAATCCAATGAAATTGCAGAACGTGCCTGACGTCACGTAAAATTAACTAGCGCCACTTTAGTAAGGCTTCAGGCAAGGCAGTGGCAGGCCATGTAAAAACCGCAACTACAGGAGAGTGTGGTTCGCACCCACTTAACTATATACGCTGTTACATAACCATAGCATTCCAGATGCTACAATAGCTGTATAAGTATTTTGCCAGAATCTAACCTTCCGGTCGAGAGTCTGGTCACGCGAGACTATTTCCGCGTTTGTCTGTTTGTCTGTTTGTGCGTCCGCACTTATCACGTGCGCAATATCTACGTCATACGTTACTATGCAGCTGCAGTGTATAGCAGCTTTTGGAGGTTTGCAGGCCAAGCTACAGCAAATGAAGGTAGTTTTGTATTGCCTAGATGGCAAAAACGTGGTAGGTAGCTGTAAAGATCCTGGCTTCTTGGCATATAGCTACTAACTGGAGGTGCATGACGAAACTGCTGAGTCAGCACTTTCGCTGTACCACTCTAGGAATATAGTATCTCTGGCTCTACAGCTGTAGTTTAATAGCTTGGCCTAAACTGAGTCGTTTGTATTGTACGGGAAAGGCGTCCGGCTGGTTTTTTAGACATGAAATGTCAGACTTGTTCATCACAACCTAGGCATGGTTTAATCAGGTTGGTATACTTACCAGATCTGATCATTGTCTGCAATGGTTGCCATGGTGAATAGAGAGACAAAATAAGGTGATTGAGGTGATTGTGCTGAACATTGTATTCTCACATCAGCCTATATACACACTGCGCAGTGCTACAAATATCAGGAATGTAGTAATATAGAAGACTTGTCCAAGCCTTTAATGAGTGGTCGTTTCTCAATAAAGCCATTCTTACAATCCAAGTAGATGTTTTGCAATCAATCTAGTCTGAACAAAATCTGCTCCTTTCATTTGAGAAGGAATTTACACCACCTTATGCATGCTAATAGGGTTCAGGTAAAGGAGTGGAAGCCTACATATAATACTTATGGTTGCAAAAGCTACAATAATTACCAAAATGACTAGTGTGTTAAAGCTGTCATGGTATCATTCTTCCAGATTGTTGAACTGACAAGAAAGAGTTTAAGTGGATTATCTGTGAAGCAGTTTTTTCCACTGTACAAAGTTGTATTGCATATTTGGCCTTGTGAGGTAAACATAATTTATAGGTATTAAATGCTACTAATGGGGCAAATGTTATGATGAGCTTAATCTTGTGACGCTGTGTTTCCTACCAACAGCTTCTGGAAGAATACCTGAATGAGCATGTAAATCTGTCTGCTGTAAAATTTTCTGATCCAGTGTGGAAAGAGTTGCTTCAGGATGCAGTACAAAGGTAATGCTATTTTTCAGGGTGTCCACTGGCTTTAGAATGTAGCTATATACCTTTTTTAACAGACAAATAGCATAGGTATAAGTATAATTGGGCGTAGTTGTGGTTTAGTGTGCCCGTTCACTTGTTACTGGACAGACTCTCACGACGATATTATGTTCTTGCTGGTCTATTATGCCATTTTTTTCTTGATCAGCTCTTAATGGAAAGCCTTGGCTCTGTTGTGAATACGTATATAATGAGAGAGTACAAGCCTATCATTGAAAGTGTCTCTGAGTCTGGATAAAGTATATTTTGATTCCATAGCTAATATCATTAAAGCAAAAGTGATTTTTTGCAGCATCACATAAAGTAGTCTTGTTATTTGTTTCTTATAGGCTTCCAGGTGCTGCCAATCAAGAGATGTTTCATAGTTTTTTCATCAGAGTGGCTGATAAGAACTCCAGCCGTGCTCCTGATTTCATCATTGAGTTCCTGCAAGTCGGAGTGAATGGGCTGTTTTCTGTCCTTGTTAGCCAAGATACAGAAGTAGTTCAAAAATTTGAACTTGGTCTTCGAGAATTTATTGAAAAGAATTTGACAAGGGATAGACTTCTCTATCTAACTAAACGAATGATGGTAAGTTAGATGCATTACTCATCATGGTTAGCTCAACCAACTCGGAGTACCCACTAATTTAACTCTTTTTCTGTTCTCAGTTTTTAAGAAATATTTTTTGAAAGTGAATTTTCCCCTCATTTTGTATATAGTTATAAATTATTTTAACTTAACAATTTGTATTTGACTTCAATTATTGCCTTACAGAAATGGGTTGAAGACAAGGAAAACAGTTTTCAGGATGTTGTTCTAACAGCAATATACAAGGTATGCCAAAAATTCTCATTTCCACAGTACAGCATCATCAAAGATGCATTCTCAATACAGGAAATAAAGCCAGGTGCCCGGGACCTTCTAGAAGTACCCATATACGCCTCTGCTATTGAAGTAACTGTTAATGTACTAAAGAAGGATCCAACATGGCCCTTGCAGAAGCAACTGTCTGTTAAACAAAAGTTTTGTCTCAGATTCATTAACACTTGTTGTATACGGATCCCAGTCAGTAATACCTCACTTGAGTGGATGACGCAATACTCAGCCCTCATTCTTGAAATTGGTAGTGTTTTCTGCTCTTTTTCTTCGATGAGGAAAGCAGATGGAATGGAAACTCTCCTATCACAATCCATTCCATCAAAAGTGTCCAAAAATGATCTCGTGGTACAGTACTTTAGCTGGATTCAAAGGCTTCATAAAATGCTTTCAAACTGGAAAAGTAGACTTGAAACTGAGACTGCAAACTATGATGAAATTTCCTGGTATTCCCATAACCAGCGCCAAATTCACGAACTTGCTCAAGCCGTTTCTGCAGATGGTGTTGTGGTAACTGCTCACAAACTTTCAGAGCTTCGCAGCACTTTCCTGCAGAATTTCGAAGAGCTGAATATACTACTATTGAGATACATTTCCACTGACCCTAAAGGAGGCTGGTAGGTTGTAGATAATATTATAATACATTGTGCATTGGTTGTAGAAAATAATATAATGGGGTATAGACATAGTGTATTTGAGCATGCCATTGAGAGATATCACCCTGCAAATAGTGATCGTAAAACAGACAGAATAGTGTTCTTTTTCGACCTGGGACTACCACAACTCTCTTTTTTGTCACTTAGGTGCTCTTTGGTGTACGTACTGTCTCAGTTTGGATTGGAACTTCCTCTGGAAATCAAATCAATGCTTGAAAACTATGTTGTCTTTCCAGACGAGTATGAAAAGAAATCCGCTAGCCTGAAGCTCATAAAGAATCCTCCCACCCCCTGTACTGATGGAAAGTTCAGTCCACACAACCAACGTGTTCAGCTCCGGCTCACACAGAGTATGGGTCTTTCTACCCTCTGGGCTCTTGTTGAACTTCTGAGTACTTTTCTAGAGCCACTCAAACCATACTTGGACCTCATCGTGTACTTCAAGTTGTACCCCAGCAAATTATTTGACACATATATCCGTCATGAACTATCTGGTACAAAGACTGTTTCTCTCCCTCTACTAACTGAGGCCCTAAAGCAAACAGAAATTTTACTGCAAAGAGTTCTGAATGGAACAGCGATGTACGGTGAAATAACAGCTGCAGGCTGTCTTGCATTGGAATCACTTGATATAGATGGAGAGTTTAGCACTGTGTTGCAATGCTCAAGATTTACCTCACGTGAGACCTCAGGACTTACTGGAATGAAGAATCTTTTGAAACTCCTTCAATTTGTATCTCATATTCAAACTATTAACAAAATTTGTCAGCAATATCATCTTGAAGAATGCAAGAATGACCCTCAGCTTGAAGTACTCAATGGAATTTCCGAAAGGCTGAGTAATAAAGCAGAGCGAGACAAGTTATCTCCAGAAATAGCTAATCCAATCTGGCAGACAGTCTGTGCAGCCCTTTGCCTTAAAGAAGATGCAAACCCAAAGAGCTTAGAATTGCTTTCAAAAGTTGCAGACAGTACAGATTTCTTTAAGTTTCTTGAAGAGAAAAAATTTACAGGTGGAAATGCCAGTGTTCGATTCCGTCAGCAGTTTGAACTCATTACTGCACAATTACAGCATGAGGAGTATTGTGATGTGGTGCTGAATCATTTGTTAGCAGCTTTTGGATTTATTTCACCATTCCTGGACCGCAGCCACAACTTAAAGTCTTTAATGTCATCCATTGCTGCTCTTGAGTTACCTGAAGGACTACCCCAACTTGAGACTGTGAAATGCAACATGCATCAGATTCGATATTGGTTTTCTCGAGCAGAGGACACATTGGAGAATGTCTCCAGTGAACTTGACGACATTTTGTGTGGTGGAAATTATCAAGTGGTTAGTTCCTCAGTTTCTGGAAGGAGCCGTCTGCAGCTTATGTTGGAGTATGAATCATTTAGATCGATTTCAGCAAGACGACCACGAAGCTCTTCGGTTAACTTTGGCGCATCTGCTCCAAAAGAGATTCAGCGTACAAGGTCACAGCTCGGGCCAGTCAAAGAAAAACTTTCAAGTGCACAAATAGATGACTTCGTTCGGCAGCTTGGTTTTTTGGATGCTCACAAAGATGAACAGAGAGTGCAGAACTTTCTTCATCTCCATGAGGTACTTTTTACATTTTTATTTAGTCACTTGTACTAATAACCCTATTCTATGCAGGTTGCCACTCGGCTATTGGAATTGTTTGTGAAACTTAAAGAACTAGGTCATCCAAGTTTTTCACAGCCACAATTTACATACACACTGGAGTGTTCCACTTCTTTATGGGATGCTGATGAAAAGGTCTGTAAATTAATGCTGGAATTTCAGTTATATTGATGATATGCTGATCTTTGTCATTGTTATACTGATTGACAGGTTTCCAAAGCTGAGAGTACCTTGATGGAATGGATCAACACAATGGAAGAGCTGCACAGCAGTTATAAATGGCTCCTGTTTTTCAGAGTTCCCAAGCTCATGATTCTCTGTGACCTCTTAAGAGCAGATAAGCCTTGTGTATCTGAAATAGTTCAAGAAATCGGCTTCCTCTTCCAGAGAGATGCAGCGTCCAGAGCACTTCTTCAAAATGTAGTCAGGGTAAGCCAGTTTATGATACAGTTGATGACTGATTATGTGAATATTGTCAGTGGCACTCTTCTACATTCAGTTTTATATTCATGTTCATGTTCAACCTCACATGGCTTGGGTATGAGGTATAGTCCAACTGGCCTTGTGTCAATCTGGCCAGCAAGACAAGCTACGAGGGCCAGCAAGCCATGCCAGATACATGTGTATGCTTCTTTGACTTGCATTTAGACTATCTAGTGTCATTCCCTGACCATCTAGCACCTATACGTCAAACATTATGTAGCATCATGCTACAGCTTCTACTGGCACCTAATACCTGAGCCTTTTCATGTAAAGCCCTATATACATGACTGTAATTTGTGTTATTGCTACTGCCAAATGAATGGTTTTGGCAAAGTGTGCACATTTTGCTAACAATTTTTACTATACAATGTCATACATTAGCAGTTGAGGATTATTTTCGATATGTGATGCAAAATATAGTGTAACTCAACGTACTTAACATTTTATCGTAGAAAACAGAAGGAATAACTCAACTGATGTTGGCCTGTCTTCACGGTGGACTGCAACATGTACAAGTGTTACTCAAGGCTGGAACTGATGTGAATCAACACAGCAAGGTATGCAACTCTACCTTGTCTGAAGTCTATTTGTATTGTCAACATTATGGTATCCTGAGAGTGTTCATTGATATGTGATCATTTTATGCCACTGTATCAGTCATCTAAGACATTGAGTGGCTGTTGCAGTAGTACCTCTATCTGCCGTATAGATTCACACCAACCCTGCATTAAGCACTTCTTGTCTTTGTATGTACAGGAGCGCCACTTTACCGCCCTCATGGTTGCCGCACAGTCTGGACATACTAAAATCGTGCAGAAGCTTCTAGATCATGGGGCTAACACCAGTGCAAGAAATAAGGTGAAAATACTAAAAAAAAAACATGGCTAGCTGTGAACATTTAACCAACTCTGCTCATGCTTTATTTTTGTAATACAGTGGTGGTGTTATGCATAGATGTATAGCAGTGGTCACAGCTCTGCCTAAAAGCACAAAATTGAATGTACACTGTAATAGCTATAGCATTTCCCAGGGTTTCATACAGGGGGGCACCCTGGGACTCCCCCCCCCCCCCCCCCCCCCCCCCAGCAAAAGTCCCCCCGACCCCCCCCTTCCCCAGGATTTTGAACTGTTAACATATTGAACTTATGGTTCAACACAGGCTTGGGGTAGTTACATATATACACTGCACATGTAAACTGCCAAAAATTAATCTCAGGGCAGTTTGTTTTGTACAAATTTTCTGGGGGGCAATATCAGGGGTTCATTTAGTGAAAGGGAGGCATTCACCCCCCATTGCCAAAACCTCCTCCCCCTCTCTTGAATTTGGTTGCCAATGTTTCATACGCATGTATTTTATTAACAGTGTCAGCAAATTTACCACAATAAGTTTACTTGAAAGTGCTTCAGAAGTGATCTCAATTTTAAAACTTTTTCTGGGGGAGCATGCCCTAGCATGACATGTGCAGTGATAACGAACCCCGGCTGGAATGCCCCCACACCCCCCTACAAGGACATTTGCTTTTCTAAAAAAGTTTCCCACCCCCAGCAAAAAATCAACCCTGCACTTAGTTCTATATCATCATGGAATACAATTAGACAGCTTTGTTTTTGTTGTTTACAGGATGGGTACACTGCACTGGATTTTGCAACTGCAGAGGACCATGTGGAAGTTCAAGAGCTGCTAAAAGACCAAAGTACAAATCTACCTCAAGAACATTCAGAGGTGAGTATTTAGCAATTACATCTTTTGATCTAATACATTCATGCTCACAATTCTTATTGTAGAGTGCCACAGAAACCTACCAATTAAAGGAAACACTATCACAAGAAAGTGCTCAGAAGTCTGCAATGGATGTAGTGGGCTCATTTCTGGATAGCATCTTCAATAAAGATGGTGTAGCGGATTGCTCACTGCCAATGCGAAGCGAAACGATCTCTGGTTCACGATATCAGATGCTAACCAGCTCGTCACCGATATCAAGCACTTTCCACAGTGCCCCTGGTTTCACCCAAGGACAACTTATCAGACTTATCTTGGAAGTGTACGGAGGTTCACCTAATGCCTTTCAAGTTCTTCGCTGTACGCCGGTGACTGTAGAGCAAGATCTGAGGCTGTTTATGAAAAGGGCTACTCAACACCCAATGTGTCAGTACCTCGTACTTGGAGTTAACACTCTACCATTTCAGCTTCAAGAAGTATGTCATACTACTTCAATCTCATCAATTAACTTTATGGTCCTGTTGAATTCTTCATTCTTTAGGTTTTGCTGCGGCTCTACTTGGATCTGAGACACAAACCCATTGAGGGTGTACAAACCTGTTTACACTTCATTGAAACTGCTCCTTCTATTCTGAGAGAAGTGCCATGGCTCTCAGTTGTGGAGCATAAGGTTAGTCTGGGGCCATATTGATCATACCAGGGAGTGGTTTAAAATTAGAACATCATTCCTTAGAAAGGCACTAATAATAATTTTAGTGGTCTTTCAGCAGACTCACATAATGCTTGTATTTGTCTGGGTAAGATAGTAAAGGCAGCATAAAAATGTCCACCTTAGGATTAGTGTTGGTTTTGTGCCTAGTAAAATGTCCTGGTTCACTCTTTTCCACCATTTTTATCTCAAATAAGGGAGAAGCAGAATCTTATAATTGTCCTCAGTGATTGACTTATCTCTTTATTTAAGGCGTCATCAAGTGACATTGTCCATCCAAAAGCAACAGTGAAAGCAAACACTGAGTTCAAATGTATACACCTTGTGTATGGCCTTCCAGGTAAACTATAGGCTATGTATGTCCATTTTGGTCAGTCAGTAAGATTTAATCAAGATTATATAAATTAAATTTTTCCAGCCACAAGAGTGTAAGAGCATATAGGCCCGTGATGCAGGCAGAATACTCTAGTGCTGCTAGTATTGTGAATAGTATTTAAGCCCAGTCTGGTTAGTTGTAGCTTATCATAACTATAGCTCAGCAGTAGGTTTTGCTTTACAAAATGGTCTGACTGTATTTACTACAGTTCAATTGCTCTGCCCTTTTCATCAGTTGTACACTCTTACTCTCTTAGGCTTTGAAAAATTTTATTTATACACTCTTGATTTAAGACAGCAACTAATCTAGACAGACATCTTGCAGCTATTGCATGTGCTAGCTTTACTCAGTAGTAATAATCACGGTCATTATTTGCTACAGATGACACCTAGATATAATAATTATGTTTATTTTAGCAAGAAGTTTCTATATCCTCTGTATAGGGAATGGAAAAACGCACTACACTTCTGAGAAATTAAAGTCTATTTCCACAAGCAGCCAAATTACAATTGCAGTCAATGAAGCATTCAGTTGCATCAGTGCTATCGAAAAGCTATGCACTCTTCCACTGAATGCAACAGGATGTGCCATATTCTTCAACTTTACTATGCTTCCGCCAGTGGTAAGAGATTCTGCATATATAATCATACTCTCTTCTTAGTTTGATACTCTCATGGCAGTGATGTCGATCGTTCTTCGTCACAAGCGTTAAGTGATAACTATCCTGTGTTCCTGCAGGACTCTGCACATAAAAAGGAGAAAGCACATTACTGCAGTTTGATGCAAGACATTGGCTGGTTTTTCTTTGATCTGTTAATTTTGGGGTACATAGAGGATCCTGCCACTGGAAAGTCTTTCCAGGTTCCTGGTGATTTATCTTGGGAAATGTATGTTGAGGTAAGACAGGACAGTTGGTACTATTCCTTTGAGTAGAATGTGTGGCAGTGCTATAATTATGTAGAAATGGGATAATAAAACGTCAAGTATTCAATGACATCACAGCACTTTTTTAACACTAAACCTCCAGTAAAGGCGTGCTTCATACACAATGTGTAGCTATTTGCACACCACATTTGAACTACACCCTATGCAGTAGTTCACAGAGACAGGTCTTTGATTTGTTTGAAATATGAATTGAATGATAATTACTTTCTACATGGGACAGCCACATATTCGGTTTTGTATTCTATAATAGTTTTATGTGTGATTGACATATTTTATATCCTCAGGTTCCTTCCAGAGCTGACATGTCAGCAGAAGATGCTCTTGAGTACTTCAAAAATGAAATACCCACATTGGGACTCCTTGGTAGTCCAGTTCTGATTGACACCAACAGAGATTACAGCATTGATGATGATGTCCAGCTTGTTTGCAAGTATTTGAAAGCGTATGATTCAAAGAAGATTGATAGACTTTACAAAGAACGTACGTAAGCAGTCTCATTTTCATTTAGCGCTTTTAAAATTATTATAACTGCAAAACTTTCTGCTTGCACAAAATTTTACAGGTGGACCTCTTGTAAAGTTTAGTGAACAACAACAGCTTCCAACTGAAGAATGCAAATCACTTCTACAAAAATACATGCCCACTCACATCAAGAAAGAGAAAATCACTCAAAAGCTCTTCGTCAAGTAAGTTACGTAGGCTCCACAAAATTGCTTCTTCATAACTCAGTGGTAAGGTGTATGTATCATCTGGAAACGTGTATGTATGTATAGGTACATGAAAAGGCGATGTGTGTTTCTCGACAACTTGCCTGCATTCAATTACAACACTGGACGTGGTGAGTACGTTAAAGGAAAAAAGAAACATAGCACAACTGATACCAGACATTTGGGCTCTACCTTGATGGAGACAATGTTGAAAGAAGTATCTGACTTCTGTGATCCTGCCATCAAGGAAGGCTGGTCACAAAGACCTCACCAACAAGTAAGTGTAGCCTTGTTTGTGTTTGGGCACTTCTCAATATTTAAATACAGCTTTATGGTTCTTGGCTGATATGTAACAGCAATGAGGTATTCACATGTACTAACATTTTTTATGCATATGTTGCTGCATCATCCTATACAGCTGATTTACGATTTCAAGGATGGTGGTGGCAGTCTTGATTTGATATCATTGTTACCTGATGAGCTATCACAACAAGAAAAAATGAAATTTAGCAAAATTGGAGTGCAAATTCCTTCAATGAGGCAAGCAGTCACAATTGGCCATTGTATACAGTATGCTCATAATAGACACATTTTTCTTTCCATTTGTGCAGGGATCTGTATTCCAGAGCACGGTTGGATACATACTTATCTAGAGCCCTCAATGTTCCTCTCCAGTACGGTCGACTTTCTCCAATTGATGAAAGACAGTACGTGCTTACCCTTGATTACACACTGAAGATGCTGAACATCCACGAGAGATATGAATGTGGAATACCGGTAATTATTGAGGGAGAGACGGGAGTCGGAAAAACAGCTCTTGTGGGAATGCTTTCTCAACTCTGGAATCACTCTTGGCTGTCACAGTGGGACCTAAGCAAAAATCGCATTGTCGATTCAATGAAAAGGAAATTAGGAGGTATACCTAAGTAGTATTTGTCATGTACACATTTTTGAGTATTGTTTTTTTTTTACAGATCCTTCGATGGACAATGTTGAAGAATCTGTGCGTGCAGTGTGTGTGGAAGCGGTTTATAACTTGAGTGCAGGAAATGATGTTTCAGAGGATGTGCTCGATACTATAGGACAGCTTCCGAGTTCTAGTCATATCCCATATTATTATACAGTCCTCAATAGTCACTTGGAGATGTTGAACGGAGACCCCATTCTCTCCATGCTGGATATTGAAAGTGTGACCCTTGCTGAGGCTTTCAATGCTATTACTGAAAAAAGTTGTTCATCCAAGGTAGAACTGCATGCTCTTCTATTGCTAAGTAGACAACGTTTAAGTGCTTACTTTGCTATTTATTTATTAGTTTCTTATCCCATTGTATTGCTTTGGAAGCAGTATATCAATTGTGGACCCATGCATGACCCTAGAACTAGGTGTTACAACACTTATAGCTAGCACTTCAAAACACAATACTGCAGCTCCCAGGTCCTTAGATCTCTATTGAGCTTCTAGAGTCTACACATTCTCTCTTGCCACAGTCCACAGCACATCTACTGACTATCCTTTTTAAAGCCAAGATGAAGACTGCCTTCCACAAACTCAATATTCATGCAGGTACTATTAGTATTGTTTAGTAATGATTTGGTCCTCCTGTCTTGAAGAACACTATCTTTTACAACCCTAGCAATACAGCCAAAGGATATAGAAGAATTTTTTGGGGGTGTATTTGCACAAGCTCAAGAGCTTCAGCAATCATACGATGCCTGTGATGAATCTAAGAAGCGAAGCTACAGAGTTCCATTTGTTACAGTAAGTTTTTAACACCATACTGCCAAGTGTATAAGTATGAAAATATACAAAGTAATATTAGTACATAAGAGTAGATATGAGGGAGGAATCAAAAGTGACAATTACATAGAAAAGTGTATGTGGTCAATGGTGTAAGTGCTACGGTATAAGGAAATAATCATGTAAACTGTGTTTCCCATTAATTGTGTCCAGGCTATATTCTGTATTCATTGTATATGCACTGATTGTAATATGCGCAGGCATATTTGGATGAAATCAATACAGCATCATGCTTGGGACTGTTGAAAGAAATTATCATTGACAGAACAATTGAGGGAAAGGTATTAGATTATGGTAATAATAGATTGAAATATGTAATCGATGATGATAATATAATTTCTCTTTCTTCTAAAGCCTATCCCCCAGAATGTATTCATCATAGCCTCTTGTAATCCACACCGAGGTGATATTCTTGCAGCCATTGAGGATCAGGAGGCCTGGCTGAAAGGAACTTATTACGTCAGAAAACTCCACCCTACCCTCCAATTTCTCATGTGGGACTATGGATCCTTGAATATGTACCAGGAACAGGAGTATATAATTGCAAAGCTTGAAATACTCAACCGAAGTAAATCTTCAGAAGAAGCAAGTTTGACTGATCTTATAGTTCACAGTCAACAGACAATGCGTGAGTATGCTTACAATCAGCTTCTAGCTTTGCGAACTGTTAACTCACAAGTGGCAAAACTATGTGCAAGGAGTTCAGTTAGTCAGAGAGACATTCAAAGGGTTTTTACCTTTTATCAGTGGCTGATGAAGTTTTATTCCAAATTTGATCCCCATAAAGAACAACGTGAGAAGTACCATCGTCGTGCAATGATGGTATCTCTTGGCATAGTATACTACATGCGGCTTAATTCAAAATACCGAAAGGAATATCGGCAATATCTTGACGATTTTCCTCACTTATTCGGGGAAATTACCTTTTCTCAGGCGATTGAAGATGAACTGCAATGGTTCATTGAACATGTTGAACTTCCTCCTAATATAGCTAAAACTGAAGCTCTTAAGGAGAATGTTTTTGTTACTATTGCATGTGCAGTAACCCATACCCCTCTTATTATTGTGGGGGATCCTGGTTCCTCAAAGACCCTTTCATTTAACATTGCAATTGCTAACCTCAAGGGAAAAGAATCCAGGATTGAAGAGTTTCAAGATACAGATATCTTTCAGTCACTTGACCCTCATTTTTATCAATGTTCCAGGCGAACAACTTCAAACGAAGTAGCCAAAGTATTCATAAGAGCAATCAATCGACAACAGAGTCTTGCAAAGATTCCGCTACCAATATCCTGTGTGGTATTCATGGACGAAGCTGGCCTACCAGAGGAAAAACTTGAATCCCTCAAAGTTTTGCACTATTACCTAGATAAACAAGAGGTTTCTTTTGTAGCCATTAGCAATCACGTCCTTGATGCTGCTAAGACTAACCGAGCAGTCAGTCTCTTTAGACCAAAGGCTAGAGAGGAAGAACTTCGTGAGCTTGCAAGAGAGAACATAGTTCCAGCTGGGCAACCACAGTCAGAACTTCATACTGAACAAGTTCGCAGTTTTTGTCGTTCATATAAAACTGTAGTGAGTGACAGCAGGTTCCAAAGCCTTTTTGGTTTACGAGATTTTATTCACTTTGTGACATATTTGCGTTGCAAACGGAAGGAGCTCTTGAGTCACCAGCTTGTGCTTGAAGCTCTGGAAAGAAACTTCAATGGAACAAATGAATTCAAAGAGTTGTGTCACATTTTTAAGGTATAGATTTGTTTTACTTCCATAGTATAGTAATGGATTATGTTAATTTGTGTGGTGTTCAATATCTCTTTAGATACCTATCGGGGAACTCCATGCCAGGAGTGTCCTTGACATTCTCAAGGACAGTCTGGCGGATCATAGCAGCACAAGAGGAGATGATATTCATAACAGTATTCAGAGTGAAGTCCGATACAAGCTCATTATTGACCCAAGTGAAGACGATTCTCTGGTGCGGCTTTTGTTTACACATGAAGTCTTGCAGAGGAAAGCTACACGGCTGTATATTTGCAGTGACTTTCCTGGAGATGAACAGTTAAGGGTAAGTGGAATATCCTATTTTTAAAGGTGTTGTTAAAAAGTAATCTACTTTTTGATTTGATTTATCACAGGTAAATACCATTGCCCAGATCAGGCACTCAGTTGCAGCAGGTCACACCATTTTGATGTGCCAAACTGATGAAATACATGAATGCTTTTATGACCTCTTCAATCAGAGATTTCGTAGCATTGATGACCCAGAACGTGGCACTAGCTACTACACAAATATTGCAATTGGTGCTCATTCCAAGCCATGCCGAGTACACCCTGACTTTCAGTGTGTGATTGTTATTAAGGAATCAGAAGTCCAGAACACTCCTGCCCCATTTCTCAATCGCTTTGAAAAGTATTATCTCACACACAAGAGTTTGTTGCAAAACGCTCTCTGCAAAATGCCCCCTTGCCTCAGAATAATGATAGAAGCAGCATATAGCAAGGTCAGTTCGTGATTGTTTTAGCTGCATGTAAAAACATAATGTCGTAGTTTTTCTATGCAGGCTGCTGAATTTGTATCCTGTGTGAAACGATCCTCACTGTATGGATATACAAACGAAACTCTGGATTCATTGTTGCTCACGATGCTACCTGTCAACCATGAATATAAATCCTTGCTGGAGTTACAAGGCAATTTAAGTGATCCTATTGATCAATCTGATGCAAAAATGATTCTATTGAAAGTTTTACTAGAGATGCTTCGGCAGAATTGTGGTTTTCATCTCCCCTTGGTAAGTGTTAGCCAAAGTGTATTTCTGAATATTTGTGACAGCTTTCCTTTCACACTTTCCTTGTAGTGTTCAGAAGAGGAACTGACAATTGATGTGGGCCATGTATATGAAATAGTTTTGAAAGATCCAGAGTTTACTGGAGTTATAGCAAAAATAGAACAGCATTCCACACATGTACCTGCATTGGTAGATGAAGCTCTTCTTGTGCTTCACCGTGGTCCCGAGCCCACTGACAAAGACACACCTTTTGACATCTACACTGATGCACTAATGGTAATTGCAGTCCTGATGCAGTGGCTTGTGGGCTACCTCTGCACACATCTGATGCAGCTGATGACCCCTGAAGCACTAGCAGTTCACTGTAGTAGTATTCCAAATGCCTACATTCAGAAGTATCTCAAGGCCCAGCAGCATTTCAGTCTTATCGATCTGGTGGACAATCAACTTGTGCAACTGAAGAGGAATGGCTGGTTAGTTCATGATAATTATTACATGAATTATGTACCTAATGCAACCTTTGCTCTTTGAGTAAAAAAGATTACCATGCAGCTTTAGAACTTACAATGAACCCAAAAGAATTTGGGTGGTGTTTAGCTGTGGTAACACTCTAGTTTTGTAGCTTATTAGAGTTTATTCTATACTGCGAACTACCGTATAGCGGGAAATTTTCGCCAGGGAAAAATTTCGCCAAATCCAGATGTGTAGTATTGCGGGGAAATTTCGCCAGATTTATTTTCGCGCACATGCGATTGGGCGAAATTAAATTCCGCGGCATTATTAATAATTATTCCTTCAAACGCGGCAGTTTAGCAGTCTCGAGCAGCTTGGAAAAGTGTCTTGCTGCCGCAGAATCTCCGTTCTCACTAGCGATTTGGACTTCAGTTCATTACTTAGTTTCATGCAAGGCCCTCTCTTCGCCTTTGTCGCCCCTTCTTGGTGCCGAGCATTGGTAACGGCTACGTTCGCTTCCTTAATCGCCGACGATGGCAACGAAGATGACAGCGCCCCCACTGGATCAGGGATCTGTCCACGTGGCAGAACCTGCAAATAACGCAGCAGAGCCATACAGGTAGTCGATGGTAAGCTTCACTTTCGCAGCTACCGTTGACTATGTGTAAAAATTTCACCGGTCAAAATTTTTACCCGACAAAATTTTCACCGGTTAAATTTTCGCCGCTTGAACCGACTGGCGAAATTGGCGAAAATTTACCCCTGGCGAAAATTTCCCGCTATACGGTATTCCGTTCTCACTATTATCTTGCAACTTTTTTGAAAGGTTTCTACCCTCACAGTTTGCATTTAAAGCTCGAAGGTCAACTACTGAAATATGTATACTGTAGATTAGTTAAAGTCATTGCTGTGTCAGTGGTCGTGTAACTGGTAGGGTTATCCTTGTTACTTTGGAGTACAGAGGAATATAGACTACTGTAATACGAGCCATCGCAGTTCTCTCTAGTGGAGGAACATCTTATAGACCTGGCAATTTACTACTGCACTTCTGACTACTCTACTCACTACAGGAACAGCTCAGTGTGTCCAACAAAACTCCTCTGCTTTACCCGTTCATCTCCTTTTATTCATCAGCTTCCATCGGAGTATCCCAGTGCTTTAATAACTGAATCAGTTACTGAGCATCATCAATCTCTGAAGAAGTACATATTTTCTGATCTGGAGCACTTGATGCTGTGCAAAGTTTCCCTAGGACATTCGCAACCCAAGCTTGAAAAGCTCCTAAACAGATTCGTCAATTCTGACTGCGAAGTGCTGCTACTGATTGCAAACATGCAAGAGATTACAAAAAAGATGATCAACCATCTCCGCATTATGATTGAAGAAGCAGAGAACAAGAGATCGAACACAAACAAACTATTTGTGCTTCTACTGCACTTCCCCCCAGTGATGTTCTTTAACTCTTGCTACACTTCCCTGTTCTTACAAGGATGGGGGCATCATTACCTTGACACAGTGGCATGCGGTACCCTCACCACCGAAGGTGTAAAAGCTGTGGTAAACGTCAAGGAATGGTTTTACTACTCATGTTTTCCACATTCTTCTCCCAATTCTTCTGATGATGATCACATGGTTGCTGCTCTTGAAGAGCTTCTTGCAGAGGCAGTGCCGATAATCGCATCCAGAGTGTCATTTATCATTGTTCAGAATGGAACCACGAGTGTAATGGATGCTTCCCAAAGAACGCAACGTCTTAAAAGATTTTTACTCCAGAAAAAGTTGGGTAAATTTCTTGTCGCGAAATTTCGCTCCTACTGGACCCCTACAGTAATGGTAGAACATATACAAAAAGTGCCTAAGTTGATGTATGCACAAGAATCCACACTAAACATTACAGATTCCATTCAAAGCATCATTAGATCAAAGTTCTTTGATTTCCTAGTGTATGTATTTGCTAGGACAAACCAACAACTCTATCTGAGCATCATTCTTGACCAAGATTGCCCTCCTGCTATGGAAGAGCTGTTTTTAGAACTCATGCCAACAATTGGAGTTCCAGACCTAACACAATTAAAGGTCTTATGTACCGCCCTTAGGCCTGACTATCATCCAAATAAAGTTGATTACAGTCCCAGATTTCCTTTTTTTGTTTATATATACAATACTGTGGAAAAGGCAATCGATGAAAGCAGAGAGGAAGTGAGCCAGAGGTTAAATAGTTTGGACAGCTTTGAATATGGAGTCGAGGCAAGCAGTGTCACTGCCTCCATCTGCTTGACACAAATGACAGAAAAGCAGCAAAAGGAGAAAATTTACAATGAAGTTGTATTGTCAAGACTGCATTCACTTGAGCATGTAAGTTTAGTACAATCTAGGCCTAATCACTCACCAAGTATAAAGTACAATAAATAAAAAGAGCTGTGGAGTTGTCACTCAAAGATCACAATGTATAAGCGTTACCCCTCCGTAACCCCTCCTTCGTGCTAATTATCTCTTTTATTTACATACATCTCCTTTTCCCAAAAATCTCAATAATTGGGTAGTAGGCAGTCAACCTGTCTGTTTGATTGCATGCACATTTGTACTTCTTACAGAACAAGAAGGCCTGTCTGGATGTAGCTGTTCAATGCATGAATAGGGACACTGCAGCACCGGAAATAATATGGAGCTCTTACTTTGAAGACTTTGCCCATTATAAGCTTCACTTGGAATTAAACCCGCAGACGAATCGTATTCTCGAAGTCTACATTGGGTCAATTGATGAAATGGATTCACTCACTCGTTTAGTGTCACTCCATGTTCGCCTAGAAGTTGGTCAGTTGGATCTTGGGAAGCTCTCTAGAATATTGAGACCATTTTCTAGAGTGCTACAAGAAATGCAAACATTATCAGCAGATGCAGTGCGTCCATCAATCACTTCAATGGTGGACATTGAATCAGTCATTGAAAGGCCAACCTTAGGAGCATTCACAGTAAATATCTTGTTCACCACCATATCTTCACTACAAGAAGGTGATGATGACAAGATCTGCCAGTGGCACAGGAGCTACAATGATATTGTAAGAACCTATATCGTATAAGCTATGTGTTATATTTTTAGTACTGCTGATGTCTCTATATCATGCAGATGACAATGCCATCATTGGAAGGTGATATACTAAGCAACCTTAAGCCAGAAGCAGAAACCAAACTGAACATCATGCATGCCACCTACCTCGTGATGCAGAATTGTTTCGACTCAAAACTGGCATCACAACGAGGTTGTCAGTTCTTTAAACAACTACACTCAAAGTACTTCGGAGTTTTAAAGGTAAGAGCATCATTAACGTTCTGCGTACTGGAAAATACTATATTCAATATCATAACTACAGGATACACCTGCTATTCCACGTTTGTGTGAAATACTGCATACAGGTCTGGGGACGTTGGAATCTCTTTCACCGGAGCAAGGCAGTAGAAGCTTCTGTCTACAATCCCTTATTGAAGGATTATTTGCATTCTTCTTCTCAAAACACCGGGTTACACTAGCTGAGGAAGATTGTCAATACTTCCTAGAATTTGCTAATCGTTTTTGCCAAGTCCCTGCTTGCCATGTTTCTGACCAGTTCCAGGACCAGTCCAGTCCTCTGTTCAACAGTACATCCATTAATGTATTCAAGTTATATCTATCAAGAATTCTAGGAGAATCAAGTCCACAGGTAATTATTACTATAGTATGAAAGTACATATCACTTCGTATGTTTTATGTAATCACTGCTGATGTTTGATATGTACAGAAACAGTCAGAGCTCTTACTTCACGATCCCCAGGTCAGTTTGATGCCTCATTGATTTCTAGCACAATGGAAATCTAGTCTCAGACTATGTTCATTTCATTTCAGAGACGTAGAATGGTGGGTAATGTGCTTGTGGCAAGTCCAGATCTTACTTCCCTTGGACCATACACCCCCACATTTTACCAGCATGGAGAAAGAGTAAGTCAGGAGTGGGGTAATGATGGGATTGTATATGTATCATTCTTCTGTAATTTTCTTCCACAGAATTCTCTAGTGCACCAGCCCTTGGCTCATATCTACTTCTTGACAGTATTAGAGCATCTACAGATGAAAGGCCACCGTCCTAATCACCTATGTAGACTTGCAGAAAATATTACCAAGGCAAGTAGATATTTACGTTGAAATCCTGTTAATGTTATATGAAGTCTGTAAAAAATCATGCAATGCAATGGCTGCATCAGCTCAAGTGAAAAAAGATTTGGTTATCTAGTAACGGAAATATAGCAGTGGTACTTGTGCCCATCAATTAGCTCTACTGTGCCAAGTAATATCTGTTTATGACTTCAAGGCGTGTCTCTGTCACCCTTTTCTCACTATTGTGCTTTCTCGCCCATTGGCTAAAGGCCACCTAGAGCCAGGAATCTCTCTAATTCAGTACCTCTACAGAAGTGCACCCTATTGCCACCTGGTTTTCCTTGGTCTTTGCTAATCTACTCTCTTGTTGGTACTCCCTGTCTCTTTGGCACCAGATCTCTCACTCTCTGTGGTTTTTAGTACCTCTCTCTGTCTTTATACTCCTTATAACGTTGGAACCTAGCCTTCCCTTCTGCTAAAGTTCTCCCTCTCATGCTGTTGATTAGCCATCACTGTCATGGTTTACTTTATTCTAACAACATCTAGCAAGTTTGTAGCATAAATGCATGCTGGATGAGAGCTGTATGGACAGAAGCAAGTCCCCCCAAATCTGCTAGAGTAGGGATCACTTACTAACCCCAATTATGATTTTAGTTCGTATTTTTACAAGAGTTACAACAGCTTAAAAGTGTTATTCATATATATAGTCAATCCATGTAAGGGATCTTCATATAATATTATAGGCAAAACCTATGGAGCACTCTATGTTACGTTCAATACCAGTTACTACACTACCTATGCCATAAATATAATATTCAAGGAACACTAGTATAATGATGCACTGATTGCTCTATGCAGCGCCTGCAAGAAATGTCTACAGATCGGACAGCTGAAAAGGTACTGTGTTTTATTGAGAAACAAGCAGTTATTCAAGTTCTCATTCAGCAAGTGGCAGCACTGTTTGATCCCAAAGATCCCAAGAAAATACAGAATGTGAGTTTACTAACAAACATACTGCAAGTTTCAAAACATGTACTGCTGATATATTTCCTGAAAAGTTGTTTGTTTGGTGATCGGCGACAACTCTGCCAAATTTACCAAATGAACTTTGACAATGTTTGGTTATGATGTCACACCTTGTAATGCTTCAAACTAACGAAAAAACGGCTATTTTCAGAGAGAAACCGTACGTACAAGGTACTTCCAGCCCTCCTTGAGGCAAGTCCACTGAAAAGCATACACCTAGCTTCGGAAACAGTGCATTGAAACTTGGACAGTAAGCCTTCGATAATTTTTTCAAAAATATGCCTGACAAAAGTGTTCCTTTGAGTAAAGTACCGCTGCCTAGGGATCCTCGACGCTACCATTCTATGTTACCACTCTTTATCATCTTCTACTGCAGTACTTCCCCCAATGATGGAGTCCTTGTAGTCTTGTCTATGGCAGACTGTGCTCAAATTTGATGCAGATCTGTCTGAGCGAATGCATGGATAACATAATAAAAATTGTGCTTCAAAATTGCATATCACCAAGCTATTTTGCCAAATGTAGTTCCCACCAAATTTTTCGACTATACGATAGGTTGTTATTGATAGTCACTAAGCTAATAGTTAATTGCATATAGTATATTGTCTTTCTATAATTACTTGCAATACCAAACGATAATATAATTCACAGCCAAGTCAATAAATGCCAATGATGTGGTCATTCACAGATTTGTAACGATTTTAGAGCCACAGAGCTGCTCAGTAGTCTATCAGTATTCTGTCTATTCCGCTAGTAAACATATTTGATTGTTACAGATTCTAGCCAATCAGATCACTATTACAGCAGTTCACTGTTACACTTTTTCACCAGTAGCAATAAGAAAAGTGTAATAGTGATGTGATTGACAAATAACTTTGAGATATCGAATATGTTGTGACAGTTATTATTTCACTTTAGTATACAGCCAGTGAAAGTGGTGATTGTGTGCATAGATGTAGACTAACATAATTATCTTGTCATTTTTATGTTGTTGATAACCATTAATTGTGGTAATCACGCCAGTTTTACTGATGTTCGTAATGTTGCTTCATTTCTCCAGCTGTTTTCTTCTAGTTTGATTCTTAAAGTTAATCCACTACTAAACGATGAGTCTTTCGGTGGGAGCAGTAGCACTGTTAGTGGACATGGTCTGGTGCTAGCCTTACACCTTCAAAGACAGCTGAAGAGCTCCAAGAAGCTGATTGAGATGTTTATTGAAGAGGAAGATGTACCCGAGGGTACATCTAAGTCATCATCAGTTAGAACCATTGAGTGTACAAGAGGTTTACAATCACTTGTTAAGGTTAGCTCAAACGCATAACTTTGTTTAACGGTCTGTTTTGATGTGAAGGTCTGACATTCTTTGCAGAAGCAACTAAAGTCTAGAGCTCACCTGCTCCCATTTATTGATGCTCAAGAGCCGACCAGCGAAATAGGTCGCCTCTACCAGCAAATTTTCCAAGTGATGTATAAAATCCGTAATAGTGAAGACAGTCAATTACAGAGCTCCGCTCAGGATCTAACTAAACTTGCACAAGACAGGTATGATCACTTTAAATGACTTAACGGTCTCATTATTTTGGTTATTTATTTATTAATTTACTTTACCTGCTGCAGTGGTCACAAAATGAAATTCGCTACAGTATCTGGCCATGAAATTGATATCAGCAGAAGGAATGCTTTCAGGATGTTGATCTGGCTTTGTGCATACTACAAATTCTTTCTCATCAAAGAGGTTATACACTTTCGTACTTGTGTCTGTTGCTTGTTCATCATTGTGTGATATTCCTTTAATCTTTCAGAACCACTCTCAGAAGCTGGCCGATGAAATTTACAACAGTCTGAGAGGAACTCTTGAGCCTGAGTTCATTGGCCTACTACAGAGCTTCATCTGCCCCAAGAACAACATGATCATAGCACCAGAATCCCCTCCGAATATGGATGAAAATGCTACAAAGTTTGAGCTTACTGATAGCCTACAAGTTTTGCCATTACAGACAGGAGGGAAAAAGAAGGATCCAATATTTGAGCTCTTTAACCCACCAGCGAACTCTAAGCAAGGTATATCTATACAGCCCTTGTAGCTTTGAAGTCAAACCTCATTATGAAACTCTGTTTCAGATCCATCTGATGTTGAGCTGTGCCATGCAGTGGTTAATATGGTGGCTGTTGTGCTTGCTTGTGAACCCCGTTCCAACCACTTATGGTATCACATGTTTGCTGCAGATGAACTTCTTGGCTCGTACATGACTGGATTCATGGTCAGAAATCCTTGACATGAACTGTTGTTACTGACATACAATCGATTACCTATATTTCAGTCATTTTGATTACTACTAATTATATCCAAAGTACTCACTATGAGCAAGACTATCATACATTATGTATTTACATTCATGCCCTAACACTCTTTCATTCTTCTTGCAAATTTTTGTTACACCTTACAGTATGAAGGTAAAATTACTGAGGGACGTCTGTATGATTGTGGAGTGGAATTGTCTACTGATGGCACATACGGTAGACCAGATTATCTACCTCATGCTACCCGAGGCACCCTCAGTCTCCACTCCCTCTATTTCATCCTGTGGGCCAACTTTGGCAGCTTTTGCATGGCCTTACTGACACAGCCGGATGCCCAGCAAAGAATTAGTGGCCCTGTGATCTCAAAATGGCAAGCTATTCGCCACTATTGTGTCGTGCAACTTCGCAGTGTGTGGCTACACATGGGCAACAAGCTGAAAATTTCACCTGAAGAGCAGTCCTTCCTAACATTGCGATGCATGCACAATCTCCTTGAGGTAAGACTGTAATGTATATAGGTTTAATTACATTTCAATTACATTTGAAACCTTTTTTCTTCCCAATGGAATGAATATAACATAATGAACAATCATTTCCTTATTTCAGATTTGTATCAGGCATCCTCAGCGTCGTAGTGTATTTAGTGAGCTTTCAGAACTGGACAATTATGAAATGATGTGGCATGCTGACATTTTCACTCCTGGCTACGCTGATATCCACACAAAGGTATTTTGTGTAGCTACATTACTTTTATGATAAATATAAACTTATTTATTGCATTTTGTAATAGTTCGCTGAGCACTGTCAACTCTGGGAAAATAACGCCTTGCTGAAGGAAATGAGGTACGTACGATGAATCTTTGTTTTTGAAATAGCATGACCTCTATTCAGTAATTCAATTATGTCCACGTAGCGAACTAGAGGTTCACTACCCCCACTTCCCCACACTGGATGAGTGTTTTCAAACCATGCTATCATCGGCAAATATCAGTGATACAAAAAATCAGCTATTTGTTCTTTCAAAGTTTGCTCTGGAGTATCCCCGCTTGGAGGCTGCAGGGGCCCTGCTGCCAGAGCTGTTGGAGTTCTACCGATGGATTCATATTGAACTGGCATATCGTGTGACTTTTAAGTATGCAGAAAACCATACCATCCAGGATGTAATTGAAAAGGCAGATGACGAATACAAAAGGCGTGATATGAAAGAAACGAAAGGATTTGAGCTCCCACAACTGTATGAGAAAGTGAAAGGTAATTTTTATTCCTTTAAATATAATGTTACTTCCATGTGCTTACTGTTAATCATTCCACTATTGAATCAGCTGGCTACAACCGGTATGTGGAGGTGGTTGGTAGCTCTATTGGTGCTGGTGCCTGTGCAAACATCAAAAGGGAAGGTAGATTGTATTGCATCAAAGATGATACAAAATTCCTTCACTTTCTCTCGGATACTGAGAATGAAGGTGAAGGTAATGGTGACTGGCTATACATCGTCATCAATGATATGGTATGTTACACATTGCTGTATACATGCTATCATACTAGTGTAATAGTTAACCATATTGATGTTCTCTCATCCCTAACTTGGCCTAGATTACCTTCCACAATAGCTTTCTTCAGAGCATTTTCGATGCAGTTACATCTCCTAATGGAACTTACTTGAGGCCGTACTTTCCCGAAAATCTGGACAGTCGCATTTATCCAAATGAAATAAATGAGCAAAACATGATCATAGGGCAAGTGCAAAGGTGAGTAGTGGCTATACTGCACATCTTCCTCAGCTATAGCTAATACTTTGTATGATATTACCCTGCTAGAACCCATGGTATAGAGGAGCAGCTGCAGCTGGTTCGTAGCCGACACCTGCAAACGATTGATGGACAGACTCAGGATCCAAAACTGTTGTTTGACCTACCGAGATTGCAGAAAGATATTATCAGAGCCTACCTGGCTGGGAAGCCTCAGATTGAACATTCCCCTGAACATGTTCGAATACCGTTTAAATTCAGAGCAGAAGCATCCCAAACCGTATCGTTGGGTGGAGCTGACCTCGACCTTTCTGTAATTTCAGATTATATCACACCAGAATCTGGATTTAGAGTAAGAAACACAATTATGTTATTGCATAGTAGTATATTGAAGTGCACAAGAGTACAATAGATGTGTGGACTTTCTTTCCTTCTAGGTCATGCTTGACAGAGAACACATTAAAGCTTTTGAGTGTGAATTTCACTCAGCTGACTACAATAGACTGGTTGAGGTAGTGACAGGCTTGAGGAATGCAACTGAGCACCTGATCAAGGTACACACTGCACCTCACTGCAATGTGTAGCTATCTATAGGGGTAAGTGATATATGATACTGTTCCACCTTTTTAGAGTATCAATCTTGAAGATGAACACATCAGTATGGAACAACTCAAACAGATTAAATTGCCTGACTATTTGCTTCATGTTTTCAACTGCAAGCAATCAAAGAGAGAAGAAATTATAGAGGAGATTGGAATAAAGAGGTCAGCTCAGATCTAAATGTGTACATGTACACACTTTTATTACTTTCTGCGTATTTTCTTCGTAGCCTCTCCCAAACCCAGCTCTCCTGCATAGTCTCATTGGAGCTCCCCTATCTCTACTGCACTCTTGAGCTGTTTGTTCAGTGGATAAATGAAGGAGTGTATGACTTCCATGATCTGCCTTTGCGCATGAAGAAACACTTGGAACCTGCAGATGAAGAAACTTTAGACAAATTACCGGCAGAGTACACAGGTACATAACCAAAACATTCTTGTATGGTTAAGAAATTAATTCTGGCCGTTGCTACGCAGATCCTAATGTGCTACTTCAAGATCTTCAATCCCTCACTGATGTTTTGGTGCACTCACAGTCAGACTTGAGGAAACACATTGATGAGAATTTGAAGGTAGATCATAATCTGGTACATGCTGTGTGTGCACATGTGACTATACTAGCTGCTTGCTTATTGCCTTAGAAACCAATCATCATTTACTTGAGGGAACTGTCTTTGTTTGGTGAAGAACAGTTGGCCAAGTTGATTCCAGAGTCAGTCCTTTGCCAGCACTATGTAGCACTTCGAATAACTCTCAGAAGGTATACGGTGCAGTCTGTGAATGTGTGTAGGATGCAGTCTAGGTATGTGTATGGTGCAGTCTACACTACAGTAGTTGTTTACTTTTCCGCCATGCAGACAAGTTTCTCAAGTGCAGAGTTTGATATCTGCCAGGATTAATGAGGGTGTACAAGCTGTGAAATGGGTGGAGTTTGTCCAGGACCTGTGGACTGAAGAGAAGCTGAAGCACCTCAGGGATTTCGCTATGCCAGGCTATGATGACAATGTATTTCAGTTTGACCCCTCAACACAGCTTTATGGCTTCCAAGAAGGAATAGATACAGAAGAGGAGGCCTTTCTGTTCACTCACACTGAACATCCGGAAGAAGATAGCGAAAGCCCAGTGGCTTCTGCAGAGGAAACACCACAGCCTGCTTCTAATGTGGGGCGGCACATAGTTGCTGCAGCACCACCAAGTACGTTCCTGTGTCAGATTAGATCATTAAAACCACTCTGTAAGGTGAATGCATTGTGGGGCAAGAATAACAACCGATTGCAGTGTGGTTTGTTAACGGTCTATAGAACTATCCTAGCTCTAGCCCTCCCCTTCGTGTAACACAGCATGAAGACAGGGCAGCTATCCTCTGTAGGCTTATCTTTGCAAGCACTGATCTCCCTCTTCTGTGATAGTCTCTCCCATAGCAGCCCAATCCGATCTGTGCAGGTATATGCAATGCCAACATGTGGCTGAGTAAGAGTTTTGATTGTTCAATTGGATAATGGACTGGTAATGAGGTACTTTAAACTGAGAACGTTGCATTGGATCATGGATGCAAAATATATATGCAGTATGTGGACTGTATATATACACCAATCAAGCGAATATAGTGGTGTGGACTCGCTCAAACTCACCTAACTTAATAATTATGTAAAATACGTATTAACATTTAAATACATGTACCTAAATGTGTTATAAAGTTGATGACTTGCTGTTGAATGCACGGTTTAATAATATTTTCCAATGCATAGCAGCCAAACAGAATTTATGATAAGAAATCTTACTAATTAATGTGTTATATTCATATCGTCTTCTAGTAACCGAAAAGGAGACCCTTGATACAGTGGCTGCAAGTCTCAGCATTGATGATGTAGCAGAGTTTTTGAGGAAATGGAAGCTGCAGAAATATGAAGAAGATTTCCGTGAAAATGATATGGATGGAGCCCTCCTGCTAAGTTTGAATGAGGACGATTTGGAAGATGTGGGGGTTACTAAGGGGTTTGACCGTCGGAAAATATTAAGCAAGTTCAAGCAACACTTACAGGAACTAGCAAAACCTTGAAAAACTTCTTATACAGCTATGTAGTTACTTTTTAGTATGCACCCTAGACTCCTCAACCCTTACACAATTTTTTTGCTGATGTGCAATACCCAAATACATTGTTTGTACTCATAGTTTCCTGTCTGATGTACTTAGCTACTTTCTGTAGGAAAATATACACAATTGCATGCTTGTATGTACTATTAGGTTATTTACTTATATCCTATTATGCCTTGTTCCTCGCCACCTGTTTGCACATTGTACCATAGCGTAGTTGTGCTGTTTGTTTTTACATTGTCTTGTTGAGCTACTATGGGAGAGAGATCCACATTGTATACGTATACTGTGATTTTACTGTAGAATACATTATATGAATGGGACTTTATGTGCACCACCATGCTACTGTTCCGTTCCATTCCAGGTTTTAGTAACTGCCCACTGCACACCTCCACAGGACCAGGTGACATCTTGACTTCTAAAGCAGCATAAGTAATGCACATGCAAAATTATACTCCTCTCATAGCACAAGCATGATGGCTAATTGTCATTAATTTTGTGTAAATCCAACGGGGTCAGAGTACGATAACATTGATTGTCCTCCTCTGGCCAGCCTCCATCACAACTTTTAAGCTAGCTGTACCATCCAGTGATTCATCACTCCCCTGTACTGTACAGGCTAATGAATGGTTAATCAATTATAATTTAACTTTGTTTATAAATACTAATCAGCATGCTAATATCGATCTGTACCTCACCCTGAGATTCTTCACAGTTTTCTGCTAGAGCCGCTAATGATGCATGCTAGCTGGTGGAAGTTCTGAAGTACCTGCAGGAGACAAGGTTACGTTTGTAGAAAGACCAGTGTTCTGTGTAAGACAGAAAGAGAGAACATGGCTAGACCATAAATGGAGCTTAAAGGGTAAATGCTGTGCTCACACTGCCAGGCTAGATTGTAAAAAATTCTGTATTGATTATGGGTTTAATTAAAGTGCTAATTACGTGACGGTATTATTGCACGTAATCGCTCCGCGCTATCAGATATTATCACTTCACTTGACCGAGGCCTACATGTATACAAATTAATGTAATGGATAATTCTAAGGGGTTGGAAGATCCCCTGAACAAAGGAGTTGGAAATAAAGACTTGTAGCTCACTTGCAACCGTCCTCCCTCCCTACCTCCCTCCCTCCCACCCTCCCTCCCTCCCTCCCTCCCTCCCTCCCTCCCTCCCTCCCTCCCTCCCTCCCTCCCTCCCTCTTTCAATGGTGGCAGCTGAAGTGGTAGCTCATTTCCTGCCCAAGTATAATAGTGCATGCGTTTTCACAAAGGTCATGAAATATACTTGAGTCGTTAAAACCTGCAACTCCAATAACCAAGAATACACATACGTATCAGTGAAAGGTTTGTTTTAAACCCACCTACATGTAAGGTTAACGTTATATCTCAGTTGCAGCTGCACTAAACTATGCAGTTTTTACTGCAGGAAGCCAAATTACATGATGGGAATTTAAATCAAATACACACAATATACAAGTGATAGCACTAGCAGCTGAATCCGGCTTGGAATGTTCCGATAGGAGAGCTGCATAATAATTGGTACCAAATACCTGACGGTTAGCTATCATTGCAAAAAAAGGAGTGTTGTTTCAGCCATGATAATAAGTTGCCTCAGCCGTATAGCTCTGTAGGCTGGTAAACGCTGGCCTAATATTGTCACAGTGGCTATTATCTGCAACTTTAGTTTATTATTCAGATACCTTATACATGTATATACAAGGATCATGTTACACTCAACCAATATTCATGGATCATTAGACTGCACTTCGGCTGATATTGATTGTGCTTTAGGGTTGAACTCTAGTGGGAGGTGGACCAAGGCATGCAAGGGAGACTACTCAACTTAGCCACCAAAAATATTGCATAAGTAATGCCTTTGCAACTGAGATAACCCTAGCTCTTTCATTTTTGCAGTGCATATATAGGTCTACTATAATAATAAACTCCAAACAGAACTTAAACTTAATGATATATATAGCTTTGTGTACGTACGTATACCTGCATGCATGCATTCCGAGATTCTTCTCTATACGTACACACTCCACTCAGTGATTACAACAGAACAATTCGTCAAGTTGAAGCGATTTTTTCCCAATAAATCACTTAGGGAAAATGTAGTGCATGTACGTGTACATGTACATGTAGCTACAAGCTTTGTTTCTAAAATTGGAATGAGCAGATCAAATTCGCTGCCATCAAGAGCAAAATGTAACCCATTCCTGAGGCCCCAAGGGAGAGGGACAAACAATCAGATTGATTGATAGATTGACAGACAGACAGACAGACAGACAGCATGCAGCAAGCTGAGACTGTTGAGCCCTAAACACATGTTTATTGGTCTCGCCTGTGCTCAGCAATCAAGGATAGTTTTTTTTTTGCATGGGGTGAGAACTACATGTATGAAACACCCCTTTTTCACACGGAGACCAGTAGAGCTCTTTGTCGACATACCTGGCCTTAGACAATACTTATCAGTATGTCGGTTAAGGTATTTGGTGAGAGCAGGTAAATTCTTAGAAATGTTTATAGTTAATATGAGTGCTGCAGATAAGTTCTAGTCTCATTCCCAGACCCTCCGTCCAAACACCATAAACAATTAGTATAGTAGAATATGTTTTGTAAGGTTTGAGACGAAAGCTCAGCGCTCCAATAATATGATTATTGCAGGTATTCGGCTGCTCATACATGTACCAAATACGCATTGTAGAATTATTAATATTGGCTCCCTGAAGTAAAAAAACAGCATAGTGTAGTAGTACAGGTAAAACTGCACGAGTTAACAAACTGTTCATTTATTTGGCACTCATATATTTGGCAATGATATGCAGGTCTACATACTTTATTAAAAATAATACACTTCAACAGCCCACTTCAAACACAATTTAAACTCATGTACTGCATGTACAAGGTTTGTAAAAAATATATAATAGCAGGGATATACAAATTGGCAAAAAAAATCATAAGGCTTTCAAGAACACATTGAGTAATAACAGCACGAGTCTTCACCTTACACATTGCACTATACAAGTTCAAACGATTCTTCATCAGTCACACTCTCCGGAAAAACATACCGTGCGTGTATAAGACCAAGCTTTGTTTCTAAAACTGGGATGAGCTGACGTGCAAGAAATTCGCTTCCAGCACGAGTAAAATGCAAACCATCCCAAAAGAATTGCTTGAGATTCTCCTCTTTAGACAGTCCATCATACACATCCACAGTAGTTATGCCAGTTTCTCTCCCAAGCTGTAGCACAGCCTCAGCGTACTGTTTTACAGATTCGCTAGATCGATCCACTGGTCTATTCTCCTTCCTACACACTAGCACCCACACATCATCCACAACTGGGGGAGGAGTGATGAAGACAATGGAGGAGTTCGCAATTCCAGCTGAGTTCAGGATAGTGACAATTTCACTCAAGTTTGATTTGAAAGACGCCAGAGGTACGTGCTGATCGGGATTAGGTTCTGGAAGGACCGCGTCATTCGCTCCAAAGAAGACCGTGACTATATCAGGCTTGTCAGAAGTCAGGAGGTCGGGTAGTATTTTCTTTGCCAATTTCGTGTTGTATCCTCCGAATCCACGGTTAAAGACGTCGCCCTTCCTCTGGAAGTGATCCGCCACTCTGGCGCCCCACCCCCCCGCGGCAGGGCTGAAAGATAGCTGAGTCAGGGAGTCTCCAAAGAGAAAAATTTTCGAGTAGGTCCTTCCCCAGGTTGCCATACTAAAAATGTGAGCCTTCCTCTCTCGCTAATGCAAGTTGATGCAAGCTGATGCAAGCGAAAGCACTCGGCCGAGTTAATTACTTCCGGTATTTTTCCATTATTAATCCGAGTATACACCGAGTATAGCTCCCATGCACCCATGCAGTGACCCATTCAAATGAACCGTTGATGTTTTCTGTAGCCAACATGGGACTTAGCAACTAACGGGAGAAGCTGAAACGATACTAGTAAAGCCGCGTCGCCCGCGTACTAGTACTCACAATCACGCGGGATTTTGCGACTTGCGGGGTCCGGGCAAGGGATTTTCGGTGAGGTGGCTAGGTCTGCGATCGACCCTGGCCTGGGCCTTATATCTGAACACGTGACTTTAATCGTGGATAATATAGACACGTAAGCGCATTGAATCGTACAGAGCAACACAGATATTTTTTTCCCGCGCTTGGCGCGCGGGGTGGGCCCTACTCAACATTTACCCCCCCCCCCCCCCCCCTCCCCCCCTCCCCCCCACAACTTATAAATAAACTATCTCTGCTGTACTAGACTTTTACTAATGTAGCAAACTCTAGAGTCGACTATAGTCTTATGCTCAGTTGATGATTTGTCTTTCAGTCATGGTGGATTAAGCCATAGCTAGCCGAGCAGAACTTGACATAATTATTAACACTCAATTTGTCAATTATTTTATTCACAACATCTACATGTATTTATACAGGGCTGTCTATATGGCCAGATCTTTCCTTCAAGAACAAAGGCAATTTGTTGCTTAACGGAGTCTTCCACACTGCACACAGAGAGCTAGTTGTCAAGTTGAAACGATTCCTTAGGACACTCTGCATTTACAGCTCTCCACTCTGGAAAAACAGTCTGTACGTGTACAAGCTTTGCCTCTAAAACGGGGATGACCAGATCTGCAAGAAATCGGTTTCCTTCCGGAGTAAAATGTAACCCGTCACTTAAAAATTGCTTGAGATTCTGCTCTTTAGACAGTCCATCATACACATCCACCGTAGTTATGCCAGTTTCTCTTCCGAGTTGTAGCACAGCCTCAGCGTACTGCTTTGCAGTCTCGTTAGATCGATCCATTGGCTTATTCTCTTTCCTACACTCTAGTGCCCACAGGTCCTCCGCAACTGGGGGAGGAGTGATGAAGACGATGGATGAATTATTGATTCCAGCTGAGTTCAGGGTAGTGACAATTTCACTCAAGTTTGATTTGAAAGACGCCAGAGGTACGTGCTGCTGGGGATTAGGCTCTGGAAGGACCGCGTCATTCGCTCCAAAGAACACCGTGACTACATCAGCTCGTTCTGACATGGAAGCCAGGAGTTCGGGTAGGATTATCTTTGACCACTCCGTGTTATACCCTGAGAATCCACGATTGATGACGTCTGCCTTCCTCTGGAAGTGATCCGCCACCCTGGCGCCCCACCCCCCAGGGCTGAAGGACTGCTGGGTCAGGGAATCTCCAAAGAGGAGAATTTTCGAGAAGATCTTTTTCCAGGTTGCCATAAGGTATCCAATATGGGAGTCCCCTTGATACGTTCTGGTCGCGCGATCTGGTTTTTACTTTATGCACTGTTTTCAGTCTTGTGACGTCCCCCCAGCCGCGAATATCGAAATAGTCTACATCCGCAGGCCCCGGGGGGCGGGGGTGGGGCGTAGATCTGGTCTCGAGACCATGCTGAGCGCTGCACGGTACGGACTCTGACTTGTCTTTCAAAAAAATTTATAGGGCAATTATTTACGAATGGCGTTTAGGTATGTTTTCAGTCGCTGTAGCAGCTAGAATTGACGACCAACGTGTCCTGTGTGCTGGAGTAACGACTACAACTCCCCCAGTAGTTCTCTGGCAGTGCTCAGAAACTATCTGAGATCCTATTAAACACCGCCTGGCGAGAAATAGCAAGCTGTCGTTGTATTTTACCAGCCAGCTGAGAGAAGAGGCATGAGATAGTGTGACCGAGGGAGCGTTTACAATATGTCTGGCTGGTTCACTGGCAAGAAGAAGTCGAGCAGCTTCACTGAGAAGAAGGGCGGGAGCTCGAGTCCAATGCAGTGAGTCCATCCCTGTCTACACACTGTACGTAGCTACAACGCGTAGTCAGTACTATGTGGCCCAAAGAAAAGCAGTTTTCTCCCGTATAATTTATAAAAAGCCCATTTTCAGGTCATAAGTCCTGTACAAAACCATGGAGTGGTCCTTTGATACTGCTGCATGGTACGTTGTGTTGTTACATACTTTAAACCGTAAGTTTTGATCCATTTATAGTCCAACAGTCAGTAACACTGATGTGTGTGTGTGCGCGCGTTGTACTGTATAGTAAATTTGATGACTGTGATTTTTTACAAAATTGCCTTAGCTTAGTATTGAACAAGTTCCCTTTTTCGGATCAAGTGAAATGACTCCGTGAGGAATTTGTACCCGCAAAGAATTACATAGCCTAACCCTGGCCCTACAACCTAACCCTAAACCTTGCAATTCTCATGGAGTCGTTTACCCTTCCTGTGTCTTTTCTTACTGTTAGCATTGGAGCATTGTTTTGCTATATTTACACTAGAGTTTTGAATGTTGTGGTAGTATTTATGTCGATATTTGGTCAAAGTTAAGGAACAGTTTACAAAAAGGTGTGGCCAGGTGCTAATTTGTGCTAATTGGTACTGTAGTGGTGAACTCTGAGCCTGAGCCTGTATAGTCTAGCTCCTCTTACAATGCACCAGCTGTTAGTCTTGTTTCTGAGAATGCTAGCTGCCCTTTTTAATATTAGTGGCTGTGGCCAATTGAATCCCAACTGTTTACATAGTGATTATTATTTCAAGGCTTTAACTTTTTCCCAGCCCAGTTTCCCCCCCCCCCCCCCCCCCCCCCCCCCCCCCCGCCAATGTAGTTTTATGTGAATTTTTGATAGTAGGCGTTAATATAAAATCAGATAAAGTACATATATGTGCCCTTAGTCTCGTGCCCAGCCCGTCGCTCCTCCCCTCGACAGACGGTCTGGGCCGCGAAGTCAAATTCCTTGGGCTTATTCCCGGAATGTGGTAAAGACCAATGAGATCGCAGGATTTGTAATTGTTACGTTCTGGAATGCTATTACGGAACGATAAAATGGCGACGTTTGAATTTATTGTCAAGATTTGGCAGCGGTTTGAACGAAGTAGCAGTTGACGCGGTTGTTTATGCTACTTAGAAGTTTTAACAACTACAGTTCTGGTGAGAGAAGGGCTAGTTGAAGATCAACCCAAGGTATTTCTGCGGATAAAGCAAGACTCCGTGTTTTTGAACTTGTACTATCACTTTGCAGCTAAGAGTTGCTTTCTACACGAACGATTACACAGGAGAGCTCGTAGAGAGTACGTTGCTTGACATGTACCTCTGTAAGCCTTTATACAAGCATTTCAGACTTCTAATATTTAATTAACGTGCCCGTTGCTCCGCCCATAAACCCAAGAAATTCGACTTCGCGGGCCAGACCGTCTGAGCGAGGGAGGAGCGACGGTCTGGGCACGAGACTAATGTGCCCTTAGCTGCCTAAGAGTTAATTGGTCTTGGAATCGAAATACGCTTGGTCATACTGGCGAGTGCTACTACAGTGTATGTAGCTAGCTGGTTTAGTAGCTGTGTACTACTGCTCCTCCGCTTAGGAGCTCTGTAGCTCCGGTAGCTCTGCGGCTCCAGTAGCTCTGCGGCTCCAGTAGCTCTGCAGCTCCAGTAGCTCTGCAGCTTCAGTAGCTCTGCAGCTCCAGTAGCTCCAATAGCTCCAGTAGCTCTGTAGCTCCAGTAGCTCCAATAGCTCCAGTAGCTCTGTAGCTCCAGTAGCTCTGTAGCTCCAGTAGCTCTGCAGCTCCAGTAGCTCTGCAGCTCCAGTAGCTCTGCGGCTCCGGTAGCTCTGCGGCTCCAGTAGCTCTGTAGCTCCAGTAGCTCTGTAGCTCCAGTAGCTCTGTAGCTCCGGTAGCTCTGTAGCTCCGGTAGCTCTGCAGCTCCAGTAGCTCTGTAGCTCCGGTAGCTCTGCAGCTCCGGTAGCTCTGCAGCTCCAGTAGCTCTGTAGCTCCAGTAGCTCTGCGGCTCCAGTAGCTCTGCGGCTCCAGTAGCTCTGCGGCTCCAGTAGCTCTGCGGCTCCAGTAGCTCTGCGGCTCCAGTAGCTCTGCAGCTCCAGTAGCTCTGTAGCTCCAGTAACTCCAATAGCTCCAGTAGCTCTGCGGCTCCAGTAGCTCTGCAGCTCCAGTAGCTCTGCAGCTCCAGTAGCTCTGCGGCTCCAGTAACTCCAATAGCTCCAGTAGCTCTGCGGCTCCAGTAGCTCTGCAGCTCCAGTAGCTCTGTAGCTCCAGTAACTCCAATAGCTCCAGTAGCTCTGTAGCTCCAGTAACTCCAATAGCTCCAGTAGCTCTGCAGCTCCAGTAGCTCCAATGTGTAACTAGCAATCAGAAGGTCTTTCTACATGTGTACTCTGACCCATATTCCAGGCTCTGTTTCCCTGTGTAGTAAAGATGACTTGCTTCTATACAATGCATTCACAGAGGTGTCAGCTGCCATTAGTTGAGCTCAGAAGCGTAGCTATAGGTGCAGCACATGACAGAGTTTCACCTTTGTTCCTCCTGCAAGCACTGAACACTGGGAGAGGCCTGGGGTCCATTCAGGGGATAAAATGCGGTCACATACATGGTGGGATGCATCTGGTATATACCTTAGCAGCACTAGAAGTGGTATGTAGGAAAGAAGGGAGCTATTAGCAATCTACTACAGCACAAAGGATGATTGCTGTCCCTGAGTACTGCTTCTCTAGCCTACAAGCTTGTACAGGAGGCGACTCTACAGCACAAAGGATGATTGCTGTCCCTGAGTATTGCTTCTCTAGCCTACAAGCTTGTACAGGAGGCGACTCTACAGCACAAAGGATGATGTACTGCTTCTCTAGCCTACAAGCTTGTACAGGAGGCGACTCTACAGCACAAAGGATGATTGCTGTCCCTGAGTATTGCTTCTCTAGCCTACAAGCCTGTTCAGGAGGCGACTCTACAGCATAAAGGATGATGTACTGCTTCTCTAGCCTACAAGCCTGTGCAGGAGGCGACTGCCTCCAGTTTGGGCTATCTTCTCGGTAGAACGGCGCCTCTTGCCTTGCCATGATGTAATACTCTTGGGGCAAGCTGCAGGCATGTTACATGCATGTACAAGCACACCAGCCACACAACTTGGGCTGGGGAGTCCTGGGCAAGCCACATGCACTGGTAGTTGTGTACATTAGCTCTTCACCTTCAGAAACAATGAAGTTACATGTGTATAGAATCCTTCCCCTGAAACCCCCCAAAAAGTCCATCAACTGAAGACCCTGTGAACAGAAGATCTTTCTCACTGAGCTAGAGTAGCGTATGGATAAGAGGAAGCTAACGAATGGTAGTGGCCAGTAGTTTCTGTTCCAGACGTGTTGTGATGAGAGACTCCTGAAGATGAGACTTCCCAGTTCGCTCTTGCATAAGGCATAAGACAGGAAGGTTTTCAGATGTGGAAACCAACTTTATTACCCCGCGGCGCGTAGGCGGCGGCTGGGTTAAGCGATTGGTTCCGTCTGTCTGTCCGTCCGGTGTCTGTCCACTCAAAAATCGGGCTATCTCGCGATGAGGCTTCCCAGTTCGCTCTTGCATAAGGCATAAGACAGGAAGGTTTTCAGATGTGGAAACCAACTTTATTACCCTGCGGCGCGTAGGCGGCGGCGGGGTTAAGCGATTGGTTCTGTCTGTCCGTCCGTCTATCCGTCCATCTGTCTGTCCGTCCGGTGTCTGTCCACTCAAAAATCGGGCTATCTCGTGATGAGGCTTCCCAGTTGGCTCTTGCTTAAGGCATAAGACAGGAAGGTTTTCAGATGTGGAAACCAACTTTATTCGGAAACTCTGCCAATGTTTCAGCTAACTAGTCTTCTTCTAGGCTAAAGTCTGCCAATGTTTCAGCTAACTAGTCTTCTTCTAGGCTAAAGTGAAGTTACCTGTTAATACGCTACTCTTATAGCCGCACACATCAGTACCCTGACCTCTCGTGGCATCCAGTGACGTGTACTGAATCTACTGATGTGTGCGGCTATTTGAGTAGCATGTTAAATTTCACTTAAACCTCAATTAAAAAGTAGTATGAGTCTTGTAATAAATGCACTGCAAAGCAAGGCAAAGCAATTTACGCCCTGAAGAAGACTTGAGCAACTAGTCAAAACTTTGACAGATTTTATTTCCTGGTATCCAGAGGGACACCCGCTAGCACTAGTGTGAAAGCTATTTCCTCAGCTTTTGCTGAAGTGAGATCACCATGTATCTCCAGGCTCCTTACTCAGTCTCAATAAGGCATTGTACATGCATATGCCTCCGCCCCCCATCCCCGTCTCGGTACATGCGTAAGCGTATAATACATGGTGTTTGTATCAAGGGCGTACCTTGTCTCATACCCTGACCTCTGCCTGGGGCGTACATTGGTATTGTGCAATTTTTCCATGTGTATAAAAAGGACATGCAACTGGGTGTTTATCAGGTTTGTGATGTATTGGAGGCAGGCTACATGTGTACATGTAGGTGTTTTGGTAGATAAAAAAGAAAACAGTTTCACTATAATATGTGCATTTTTTGTCCCCACCCTGGACTTGTGAATGTGTACATGTATGTATACATGTAGCTAGCGTGGGCTTCCTTACTGTCCATGAGGGCTTCCTTAATTACCTGTAGATCTTGCAGCTGGGAAGTGTTGCTATGCAAAGACAGTTTCACTGTGTGTGTGCATAGAAACTGCAATGAGATCATTTCATTTCGACCCCACCCTAAAATTGATATACATTCTAGCTTGCTGTCCTTAGTTACATGTACATGTACATGTAATTGTCCATGAGGGCTTCCTTGATTACATGTATAACCTTCAGCTGAGTTATGCATAGTTCTGAGGGATCTTGGAGTGGGCCTGCACTAGTTTTTATAGCATAACGGATTTTTTTGCCTTGTGCAGAATTACGTTATTGGGCGTGCACATGATATGTATATACATGGGTGAGCAGCATAAATAACACAGCCTTAGTAGACACATGTATGTGCGGGGGTGGGGGGGGGAGCACTTAACCCTTCCACCAGTAGGAACCTGCTTCCATATGTATTTGTATGGTGTTTTATTAGGCAAGTATGGTTTCTTTGGGCAGTAATTAACCTATACCAATTAAAAGCCAACCGATATTTGCACCAGGCTCATGTTCTACTATAGTAGTGCCTAGGCTTGAGGCTACTATGCTCCAAACTTTCATTATTATTCTATTCTGCACTTCTCAAAAATTTCTCCTATTATTCTTTCCATCACCCCTATTATTCTCCAGAATATTCCAGCTTTAGGGCCAGTCAGTTTACAGACAAGAGTCACAAAACACGTTATCAACACACTTACAACACAGTTGAGCACACACAGGGTGGGACTCTTAGTCTCTCTAGAATAGAAGTACCTGAATTACAGCTTGGTGCTTCGCTACTCGAAATCGAGTCACGATCAGTACTTCTCGTAGTGCTCGACTGCAGTCGACCAACATGTTCAAAGTTGAAACACGTGGCGTAATTACTTTATTCCCGTATGCACTCCGATTATTCCCGCATTATTCCGGATGCCGCGTGAGGCCTATTATTCCTAAAATTATGCCAGCATAATCGCCTCATGCCTAGTAGTGCCCACCCCCTAGAGCTCTGTTGCGGGGGAATTCCCTCTCCCCTCCCACTCTTTCCCTGCAAAGAACGTGGTGACACGGTGCCCGCTGGGAGAGTCGTGTGTTTGCCTTAACTCTTTCCCAGCCAAGTTTTAATATATCCATAGGGCTAATGTGGATTTATATTGGCCTTTTTATATTAGGAGTTAATATAAAGTACATGTTTTTTTCTATTAAATGGGCACATAAATGTGCCCATGGCGTTCAAAGAGTTAAGTGGATCACGAGGACTAGCTTGCATGCATGTATACTGTACAAGTGTCAAGTGATGTGATGCCCCACTGCCTAGTCTAGAGCCTGTACATCAACACACACGTACTTGCACTCTCCAGCATCGGTTATTGCTGTATGCTGACAGGCTGGCTTAAGTGGTGGATATACTGTACTAGTAGTGTTGTTGATCATATGAGTGTAGAGCTACACTGTGAGTGCTGCTAATAGCAGCCTTGTGACTCTCAGTCTGAACCATAAGCTGTAAAGAGTGTGGAAGGCCTGGTGGCCTGTTTATCACGTACTGTGATGTATGTAGGGTAGCTAGAAGCGAACGTACTTCATCTTGCTGCCCAATTATGCAAATCCTCAATGACAGAAGAAGAAATCGAGAGAGTGAGTAAAGAAAACTCCAGAAAAGAATCGGAGCCCAGCTCGGCATTGGACCCAGGACCTTGTGATTGCTAATGTCAGATGCTCTTATACCCACTGAGCTACTGGAGCTTAGCCAGTAGGTGCACTTCATACGTATGAGGCAACTGAACCTAGTACAGCTGGCTAGTTCAATACCAGAGCTGACTGTCTGGAGTGTCTGTCCCTTATCTGATGTATGATGATTATGATCTGACCTATGGGCCTTTCTGGCCTTACTTGTGTCATTAACAAGTCTGACATTTCATGTCTAAAAAACCAGCTGGACGCCTTTCCTGTACAATACACACAACTCAGCTTAGGCCAAGCTATTAAAAATACAGCTGTAGAGCCAGAGAAACTATATTCCTAGAGCGGTACAGCGAAAGTGCTGACTCAGCAGATTTGTCATGCGCCTCCAGTGTAGCTACATGTATATGCCGAGTAGCCGGGATCTTTACGGCTACCTACCACGTTTTCGCCATCTAGGCAACACAAAACTACCTTCATTTGCTGTAGCTTGGCCTGCAAACCTCCAAAAGCTGCTGTACACTGCAGTTGCATAGTAACGTATGACGTAATATATTGCGCACGTGATAAGTGCGGACGCACAAACAGACAAACGCGGAAAACGTAAAGCCATCTTAGTACCAGCCGTTCGCGCGCTGCGCGCGCTCCGGCTGGTAAAAAATGTATTATGTAAAGTGAAATACTCTCTTGGTTATTAACATGACCGTACATGTAGACCAGCAATGATTGGCATGCTACTACAGATCTGTACCTCCATACCAAGCTTGCAGATAGGCAGGCACACCAGCTATAGCACATATATGTACATGTAGACACACCAGCTATAGCACATATATGTACATGTAGACACACCAGCTATAGCACATATATGTACATGTAGACAGCCTGTACAGAAACAAGAAGAGATTTACAAATTCCTCAATTGAGGAGAACTGATGGGCCGGGGAGGACGTATTGTATGAGGAGGTGGGAGACAACATACATGTATGTGTACATGTACAGGACGTAAGGCAACATCATACATGTACATGGCACATATACAGTGGAACCCCTCAATTGTGGACACCTTGGGGACCTGATAAAGTCTTCTGTATAGAGAGGTGCCCTCATTTTCAGGGGTAGGTTTATATTAAGAAAGCATACATGTATTTAGGGCATATAGCAAAGTGTCCTTAAAACAGTGGTGTCCTTATTTCAGTAGTGTTCTTTAGGAGGGGTTCCACTAAAATGTAAGCTGACTTATGTATGATACACGTATCTGGAGCCTTTTGGATACAATAGCTATAGTATTAGCAATGCAATAGTTAAATCAGCCTATTCCTATAACTTTAAGGTGTGCGAAATTACTGACAGAATAAGCTTCAGCATGGCTGTGTTCTCCAGTGACGGCCCCCACTGGGGGGGGGGGGGGGAGTTTGGCACTGTGCTCTTCTAGGCTTCTAGTTCACGTACAAAACATCATAGCGTATGAGCGAGCACCCCACTATGCACTCTCCACTTCTGTTTCCTAGTGTAGCACTCGTTTTGAGGTGGTTTTCCCGCTTTTGTTTGATGTTATTAATTCCTCACTCTTTTTGTAACCCTATATAGGTGGTTGGGTCAGGGACTGTGAATGTATAATGTACCACTTTTTTATGCTTTAATTCTACGCAGCAGTAAATGCCACTAAAATGTTTTCAGTATGGCTGTGCATTCCTGTGAAGGCCCCCACGTTGGGGGGGGGGGGGAGGAGGAGGAGAAGAGGGAGGGGGGAGGAGGAGAAGGGGGAGGGGGGGGGGGGAGAGGAGAAGGGGGGGGGGGGGAGGAGGAGAAGGGGGAGGGGAGGGGGTCACTAGACACTTGGCACTAGGCTTCTAGCTCAGAGAGTGCTACCAGTAGCCTTTGAGCACCTCCCCACCATGTGTACTCTCCTGGTTCTCAACAAACCACCACTCTTCTGGTAACCCTGTTTGGGTCAGCGGCTGCACATACATGTACTACACTCTATGGGTCAGCGGCTGCACATACATGAACACTCTATGGGTCAGCGGCTGCACATATACACTCTATGGGTCAGGGGCTGCACATACATGTACTACACTCTATGGGTCAGCGGCTGCACATACATGTACACTCTATGGGTCAGCGGCTGCACATGTACACTGTATACATGTACCAATTTTACACAGCAGTACATGTTGGACTTGTTGGTGCCACTGGAAATGTTGTGACTGAATGTTTACTCCAGTGCCATGAATTCAATCTTCACTTCCTGCCCACTATGAGGCGCCTTGGGCTGTGAATATCTTTTCACTGGCATACCACAGAAAATACATTTCTTGATTAGAGTCAGGACTTTATGACCACATACCCAATGGGGGCTCAAACAGCAGAGTTGTGGTTTAAGCTCTATAGAAGGGATTGCACACAAAGTTTCCTGGGGAGGAATTTGCCCTCTTCCAAAGGCCCATAAAGTCCCTCTGACTTTGTGGCCTCTCTGTAGTGAGGAAAACCCCAATAAGCCACAACCAATAAAAAATCATTTTAACCTGCCAAGCACAGTGTACCTAAATCTTCCAGGCTCTCACTCCGCTTTTCGTACTGCAAGCGACAAAAAGCTGGATGAGAGCCTGGGGCCGAGGCTACAGTGTACCCAACCAAACCTGTAGAGACAGTAGGCACAGAGAACTACATGTACATGTATGTGGGTTTACATGTTTGGTTGGGTATACTGTTTTTGTCATCAAAATATGCATATATGTTTTAGCTGGAGGGCACTTGTTTTCTAAACTCCAGAAACAATTCAAGCAGTTTATTCTTTCTTTTCAAGAGAAGTGCACCTGAATATAGATTCTAAATATATTTCTTAGCTGGAGGGCACTTGTTTTCACTCCAGAAACAATTCAAACAGTTTATTCTTTTCAAGAGAAGTGCACCTTTAAGAACTATTGTTTAGCACGACTGTGTGGTTGGTGTGTGCTGCCTAACTCCACTGGGAGAGAGTGTGGTGGGGTTGTGGTGTTTCCCTGACTTGGGATGGGGCCTCTGCCCATTGAAATTCAGACTCAACTGTGGCTTTCCTGGTTTTCCCAGCATTCCTCCCAATTGCCATAAGAATGCTATATACATGTATGAAAATTCATTGCATGCACACACACTCACACACACACACACACACACACACACACACACACACACACACACACACACACACACACACACACACACACACACACACACACACACACACACACACACACACACACACACAGACACAGACACAGACACAGACACAGACACACACACACACACACACACACACACACTTGCGAAATTAATGCACATTTTATTTGTTGCTGCAGTCACGTGCATGTCCTAGGCAGTGTACCCAACCAAGTCCATGAACCAAACCTCTAAGGACAGTAGACACGTGTATAGATTTACAGATTTGGTTGGGTACACTGTTTTGTTGTCAAAAAAACTATAGCTGGAGGGCACTGGTTTTCACTCCAGAAACAATTCAAACAGTTTATTCTTTTCAAGAGAAGTGCACCTTTAAGAACTATTGTTTAACACTGACTGTTGGGTTGGTGTGTGCTGCTTAACTCCACTGGGAGAGAGTGTGGCGGGGTTGTGGTGTTTCCCTGACTTGGGATGGGGCCTCTGCCCATTGAAATTCAGACTCAACTGTGGCTTTCCTGGTTTTCCCAGCATTCCCACTAATGCCAAAAGAATGCTATATACATGTACATGTACACACATCTGAGTACATGCACATGTATAATAATTCATTATATGCATACACACACATACACGCACACATACACACACACACACACACACACACACACTAGTGTTGTTTTAGTATGGCTTCACATAATTAGATTTAGTTTTAGTAAAAAAGGTAATGAAGAACAAAGTTTAATTTTAGTTTTAGTTAGTCAACTAAAAAGAAAAAAGGGTTACTAAAACACTTTTAGTATTAGTTAACCATAACTAGAAGTGTTGATTTTGGCAAAAAAAATATTAGTTTAGTTATAGTTTATTCCCAGAGGCCAGTACCCTTGAAGTTTTAGTTTTAGTTAGTTAACTAAATCTGTTTTTGCTCCAACTAAAACACTTTTTGTTTTTAGTTTCAGTTAACTAAAACAACACTAACACACACACACACACACACACACACACACACACACACACACACACACGCACACACACACTCACACACCACACTCACACTCTCTCTCACTCACACTCTCACCCACATTCACACAACATCACCTCATTCACACAACATCACCTAGGTTCCAGCGAAGTGGCAGTCTTGAGCAAACTCTCATGCAGAGTGGCGAGCTGTGTCTGAAGGGGGACAGCCATGGCCTCTACAACCCTCTGGCCTGGGAGAACATGCCCTCCGTCCTCAAACAGAAGTTCCCTCACTGGAAAGACTCCTCGCCAGTCATGAAGAGCCCACCTAAGGACAAAAGTGAGATTTACTGTACATGAAAGCTGAACGGTATCCTAATTATCACCCATGCAATCACTTAGCTCTAAGGCCTAGAAACAAAACAAAAACAGCTCTCATACTTATCCTAACCCACAGATTACTATATCTACAGTTTCTTGAACCTATATATAGCGATCTCTACTATTCAGTTACTGTACATGTACATGTATGCATGTAAGTGCATCAGAGTTTCGTTGTGGGGAGGGGGGAACGTGGATATTCCCTCCCAATCGTTTTCTTCTCCAATACAGTTGGTCTTTGACCATAAACTTATAGAAACTTTTCCCATTGATGGCTTACATGAAGTGTTATTAGAATATACATGTAGATGTTTGCCTTTTATGATTCGTGGTATTGGTATCCTTCTAATCATACCGATTTTATTCCTTAGTAGACCATAGACAGCTAACCATGTTTTTGAAGTGCGCTACTGCTGAGTCAGCACTTTCAATGCACTATGCTCAGCTACATGTGCATTGCACTTCTCTGTTTCATATGGGACTTTATGGGACCCCTTTTGGGATAATGAACAGATGTTAGTGGTATGCCATTCTAAGGGGCTGTGTCTGGGGACATGCCCTCCCCCAGAATAGATGCCCTGAGACTGAATCTCATGGGTTTCAGTAACTAGCTGACTACCCAATACTAGTGTTCAAATTACAGCATTTTAACGCTCATATAAGAAACAAGAATCATTGTGCTTTTTTTTATACAATCTATGGTTTTTAATTGACATTGTTGCGATGTTTTTTTTTTTGGGGGGGGGGGGGGGGGGGGGGGAGTTAATACAATTGAACCCCTCTTAAAAGACACCCCTGAAGTAAGAACACCTCTGTATTAAGGACATTTTGCTGCGTCTCAAATAGGCTAGCTTTTAAATTCACCCCCGAAATGAGGACACCTCTCTATACAGGACACTTCACCAGGTCCCCCAATGTGTCATTACACTGTATACATGTGCATGTACCAGGTAACCTCTCAGTCTTGGGAGAGCCTGGGCTCACAAAGGGCCCTGCCTGGATGTCACGTACACACCCATTGTACATTGCAGACAATGAGTTCATGTAGCAGTATCATAGCCTAGAGGTGTGCTCCCACCTGCATGTGTGGCTCTAGCTCTTCTTCCTCTTTCCTGCTTGTGCAGAAAGATAAATAAAGAAAGTGTGTTACTGTACACACACACACACACACACACACACACACACACACACACACACACACACACACACACACACACACACACACACACACACACACACACTTTGAGCTTTGAATTGAATATATACAACTGTCATAACTTGGCCAGATTTACAGCTTACATAATGACGATGAGATGTGGTCAAGAGTATAGTAGTGTGTCTAAAGGTGCAGTATTCCTATCTACCATTCTGTGTCTTGCGCTCTCACACTTGTCCCGACACGAGGAGCAGCCTATGGCACTGCTGACCAGTGAGGGAGGATGCTGTGTCAGCAGATACGTGACTCTGTTTAGTGACTCCGTACAGTGACTCCGTACAGTGACTCTGTACAGTGACTCTGTACAGTGACTCCGTACAGTGACTCCGTACAGTGACTCCGTACAGTGACTCCGTACAGTGACTCCGTACAGTGACTCCGTACAGTGACTCCGTACAGTGACTCTGTACAGTGACTCCGTACAGTGACTCAGTACAGTGACTCTGTACAGTGACTCTGTACAGTGACTCTGTACAGTGACTCCGTACAGTGACTCCGTACAGTGACTCAGTACAGTGACTCTGTACAGTGACTCCGTACAGTGACTCTGTACAGTGACTCCGTACAGTGACTCCGTACAGTGACTCAGTACAGTGACTCTGTACAGTGACTCCGTACAGTGACTCTGTACAGTGACTCCGTACAGTGACTCTGTGCAGTGACTCCGTACAGTGACTCCGTACAGTGACTCCGTACAGTGACTCTGTGCAGTGACTCCGTACAGTGACTCTGTGCAGTGACTCTGTGCAGTACTCAGTCAGGCATTCATTCACTGTGATATTTGAAAGGCTGAGAACCAAAGTGATCTACAAAGAAGATCTCAGTTGGTTCTCGGTATTCATCGGAGTTCTGTTTCTACCAACCATGAATAGGCATTTGATGAAGTTTTGTGAAGCCAATTCGTGGTTAATAAAAAGAGATCTCTGATCAACAGAGTGGTCTAACCCACAAGTATGAACTTATCCCTCCCACACTTGAGAGTACTCTTAAAAATATATTTCAGGAGCTACTGAACATTTAAGATTTTGTCATATGCTCATAGGGATACTATGCACATGTGTTACTTCATCATTGTGCGTTTCATGCAATTTCCAGTACTTGATCTTGGGTTAGACCACTATGGTTCTCAAACCCTTCATTTCTGAAAGCTAGAACAAAAATCTCCCTCCTATTGTTCAGTACCCCAAGCAGTTTTGCTATACATGTAGTACATTTGTACATGTTGGGATTTCTTTACTCTCTTAGAATGCTTATTATCTTGAAGAGTTTGCAATGTGGCTACTTTGTTTTCAGTTTTGTGTCTTTGGTGGTTTAATTACTTGGCAGTCCTAATTTTGGGTGTAGCACATCATGTTTAGGATATGGGGGAGAGGCCTAATGAGAGAGCAATCACAGTTGGAATTGGCTGGGTCCTACTGGCAAGTGCTACTAGCGGGTTTAGTGGCTTTATAAAGCTTGCCTACTGCTCCTCTGCCAAGGGGCTCCAGTAGCTTAGTTGGTAAGAGCATCTGACTAGTATTCGGAAGGTCCTGGGTTCTATCCCCCGTTTTCTGGATGGCTTTACTCTCTCAGAATCTTATCATCTCAAAAAATTATACATTCTACTCTACTCTACTACAGTGAGTAGGATAAATGCCTGAAACTGAACTGTAGTATAGGTTGTGTGACCTCGAGATAACAACAGCTTTTCCAAACAAGTGGAATAGTTGTGACTGGAGAAAAAGACAACATGTACCACTTATCCCTTGTTTCCTTTCTGGTGTGCATTCGCAAAGCTCGCCACCTGTGTCACCAAAGTGGCTTAATTAGAGGTCACAGTGCTGTTTTGGGTAGTTGGAATATATAGCCGCCACACTAGCCTGAGTTGTGGTGGAATTACATTTATTATGTTTTTTTAATTCCTTATAAGGCTGCCTAAGATGTTTATACATGACCAATATTCTAAGAGGATAAATTCCCCCTTCATACACACCATATACAGACACACACACACACACACACACACACACACTCCCTGCTCTGTGAAACCCTGACCATCCATGACCAGTCTTCATTGCCTGTCTTTTGTTTCTGCTCAGGTTCTGAAGATCTCTGTTTCCCATTCTCCACTAGCTTCAAGCAACCTGCTCACACCATTCCCTACATTGTGAGTTGCTGCTAGCTACTGGGTCTGGTTCCACTCCCTTGCATCACAGAGTCATGTGATCTGGGAATGAGACTGTATGTGCCTTGGGGTCATGCAGACTTGTTTATGCAGTACTGCTGTTGTTGTTATTGTGTCAGACCAGCTGTTTGTTTAGGCAGCTGTTCTTATCAGTACTGGAACATCAAACAGCTGTAATATAGATGGTCTGGAAACTTAATTGTACATGTGTACAAGACTCTGTATAGACACACTTAAACATAAGGAGAAGAGATGTGCCCTTGTAGCCTCGTTACCAGACTCCCGCTTCATTCACTTTACAGGGGCTCCTTTAGTGGTGGGTGGAGGGGGCATTCACCCCTTTTTTTTCCAAAATCTCGCCTCCCCTTGAAACGTGGTTGGCATTGTCTCTTGTGTGCCTGCTTAGCGGACAGAGTGTAATAAATTCAAATTTAACACAATACATCACAACACATTAAGTAGTGTCAATTTACTGGAAAAGGCACCAGAAGTGATCTATGGGGTCTAAATCTCCTGGGGGAGCATGTACATAGACCCTGCATAGGTTATTGAGTTGCATGAAGTACTGAATAAAGCAGGGGGGTGGTCTGGGAACGAGGCCAGCTCCCTTACTCCCTCCCTGTGAGATGCGAAGGAGGAGCGTCTGGCTGCAGTTCCCGTCTGCTCTTTAGTTGACTTCATGAAGCAGAGGAGGTGCGTCAGCATCACGTGCTAAGAGGCAACTAGTCACATGACCGGTAAGTATATCGAGCTATTTTACTTGGAAGAAAGGATCTGTGCGTTTGTGCGTTACTTTTTCGAGAGGTATTCCAGCTCATCTACCGTACTTCTGGCGAGTGGCTTACCGATATACTCTTGCAGTTCAGCCCGATCTTTAGGTCCATGATTTTTGCCTTCAAAAGTAAGCCTTTTGAGTGGCTGAGCCCCTCTGAGCCCCCAGCAAAATAGCGAGAAAATCGAGGTTTTAGCTACCAACTGCACTTGTACGCATGCGTAATAGCTAAAAGAACACAATTAATCGTGCACGCCAGTGCATGACGTAATGCATAATTCAAACCTTGACGTACCTCCTCTGTTCATGAAGCAGACTAGCTGTTTCTCTTCAGAATTCCTCCAGCATGAAGCAGACTAGCTGTTTCTCTTCAGAATTCCTCCAGCATGAAGCAGACTAGCTGTTTCTCTTCAGAATTCCTCCAGCATGAAGCAGACTAGCTGTTTCTCTTCAGAATTCCTCCAGCATGAAGCAGACTAGCTGTTTCTCTTCAGAATTCCTAAGTCAGTCTATACCCGTAGCGCTTACTGTACATGTTGTATTTGCAACGGACATTGTACATGTAGCACTGCCTGTTTTAAAGGACAACCAGTGGGTTCATAGCTACAGTGTAGTGTGTTATACTGTACCTGTAACTGTGAGCTACAATAGGTCTGGACAAGAAAGTCCATGACTGTATTGTATTGTGTGAAAGAAAGCTAGTCCATGTCAGAAAGTAGAGCTTGCTCTAAGACCATGAATGGATAGAGTAAAGCCAGCACAAAGTTGGTACATTGTCTGCCCTTCTTATTGTATCCTAGTCTCGGTCCCAGACCCTCCCTGCACTCATAAAAAAAAAAACACGAGTGCAGGGAGGATCTGGGGCCGAGACTAGTTGTATCCTAGTAAATAGAATCTTTCATGCCACTTCACCACCCCCCTTGCTGGCCAACTTCCACTTTCCCCTCCCCTTGAACAATTTGTTTCCCTGCTTATCATCCTGCCACGCCCATGTGTTTACCACTTGGGACGATTTTCTAGATAAAACCCTGCAGGTCATCTGACACACCCATGGGTATGACCCCTCCCTCTCCCCCTCCCAAAAATGAAGCCTGGCTTTGGATAGTTTTCTAATTGTAACCCTGCATGAAATCTAACACACCCATGGGGTATCTCTCCCTTTGGACTATTTTCCAAATAGAGGCCTGCTAGATGAAATCCTGTAAGTTGTAGTTTGTCCCCCAATCACCTGACACTGCATGCCATCCTGCCACACCCATGGGTATGTCCCCCTCCCCCCCTCCCAATTATCAGACTCATGAGGAATACACACTAACCAAACTTACTTAAATATAGTTATTGCTACTCACGTGACCTTCGACGAATCAGAAGTCTGAAAATTGATCACATAACAGTGAATTAAACTTAATGCACACTTTAGCATGCATTATCTAGATAGCACACTCTTTTTAAGTACCGCCGAACAGAACTGTGGCTGTCTCAGGTACTTTAAACACCAGATTGCAGTGAATGCAAATTAGTGCACTCAGACAATAATGCTCTCGCCTTCGGCTCATGCATTATCCTCCCTCGACCGTTACTTAATTGTGCACTATTAAATCACTGCAAACTGGTGTGTAAATATTACTTAGTGCTACTCACGTGACCTTCGACGAATCAGAAGTCTCAAACTCGATCACATGACCGCACGTTAAATCGCTTAATGCACACTTAAGTGTGCACTAAGTTGTTAATGCACACTTAAGTGTGCATTAACAAAATTAGTGCACACTTTTCTAAATAACGCCCAACAGAACCGTGGCTGTCTCAGGTCAGTGAGTGAACTAAATACTTTAGATACCAGTTGGCAGTGCATTACGTGATATAGTAGCGCGCTCGGACAATTAAGTAACGGTCTTGGGCGGATAATGCACTCGCCTTCGGCTCGTGCATTATCCGCCCTCGACCGTTACTTAATTGTCCTCGCGCGCTACTATATCACGTAATGCACTGCCAACTGGTATCTAAATATTACTTAATACCTAATTTACTCTTTTAGCTATGCCTTCAGCTCGCTCATTATCTGCCCTCGACCGTTACTTTATTTTCCCCATGCACTAATTAAATCCCATAATCACTGCAAACTGGTGTTTAAATATTACTTAATACCTAGCTCACTGGGTGCCCCTCCCCCCTCGCTCCTCAGGTGATGGAGTGCGACTCTCTCAACGGCATTGCCCTCAAGTTCGACACCACTCCCAGTGAGCTGGCCTTGCTCAACAAGAAGCCTCCCGGACTGACATTCCAGCTCCTGCCAGGGGAGGTACGCAGGGAACATCAGTAGTCTTGGCCCCATGCAGACCCTCCCTGCACTCACAAAAAAAAAAAAGAAGCTAACAGAGGGGGGTGGAAGTATGGGGAGGTACTCATCCAGTATCCAGTGATATGGGACGGCTACCCATCCAATAAGATATATTTATCTGCTATTAGTACATGTACTGTGCATGTGCAGTGAACCAGGCCAGCTACTGCCTGCTGTGTGTCATTCTAACCTGCTATCACTCTCTACAGCCCAGTAGATAGAGTAGTGTAGTGTGTCGCTGGGAGTGGCGAATTTATAAGACGGCCTATATGTTTCGTGCATCATCCTGTTCACTTAGTTCATCCTGTTTTTCACTTAGTCATCCTGTTCACTTAGTTCATCCTGTTCACTTAGTTCATCCTGTTCACTTAGTTCATCCTATTCACTTAGTTCATCCTGTTCACTCAGTTCATCCTGTTCACTCAGTTCATCCTGTTCACTCAGTTCATCCTGTTCACTCAGTTCATCCTGTTCACTCAGTTCATCCTGTTCACTTAGTTCATCCTGTTCACTCAGTTCATCCTGTTCACTCAGTTCATCCTGTTCACTTAGTTTATCCTGTTCACTCAGTTCATCCTGTTCACTTAGTTCATCCTGTTCACTCAGTTCATCCTGTTCACTTAGTTCATCCTGTTCACTCAGTTCATCCTGTTCACTTAGTTCATCCTGTTCACTCAGTTCATCCTGTTCACTTAGTTCATCCTGTTCACTCAGTTCATCCTGTTCACTTAGTTTATCCTGTTCACTCAGTTCATCCTGTTCACTTAGTTCATCCTGTTCACTCAGTTCATCCTGTTCACTTAGTTCATCCTGTTCACTCAGTTCATCCTGTTCACTCAGTTCATCCTGTTCACTCAGTTCATCCTGTTCACTTAGTTCATCCTGTTCACACAGTTCATCCTGTTCACTTAGTTCATCCTGTTCACTCAGTTCATCCCGTTCACTTAGTTCATCCTGTTCACTCAGTTCATCCTGTTCACTTAGTTCATCCTGTTCACTTAGTTCATCCTGTTCACTCAGTTCATCCTGTTCACTTAGTTCATCCTGTTCACTCAGTTCATCCTGTTCACTCAGTTCATCCCATTCACTTAGTTCATCCTGTTCACTTAGTTCATCCTGTTCACTTAGTTCATCCTGTTCACTCAGTTCATCCCATTCACTTAGTTCATCCTGTTCACTCAGTTCATCCTGTTCACTTAGTCCATCCTGTTCACTCAGTTCATCCCATTCACTTAGTTCATCCTGTTCACTTAGTTCATCCTGTTCACTTAGTTCATCCCATTCACTTAGTTCATCCTGTTCACTCAGTTCATCCCATTCACTTAGAGAACTGGAAGTGACCTTTTTGGAGACTATGGTATAATGTGGAGTTATGTAAACATTTAAAACTTAAAATTACATTGTGGTATCTGTAGTCTCAGCCCTGGACCCTCCCTGCTCTCGCAAAAGAAAACGAAGGAAAGTGCGTACTTTCCTTTCGTTTTTTTTTTTGTTTTTTTTTGGCAAGTGCAGGATGGTCTAGGGCTGAGACTATGGCATCTGTAGATTACATCATGCATTGTCGATGTAAACCCTTTGCACTCTGAATGCCTATATATATAGTGTTACGGCTCCATGCTACACTGTACACTACAAGGCTACTGTGTCATAGTATGCGTATATCCTTTCATTGGAATGGGTGTATTGTTGTCCAGTCCTGACTGCCTGTGTGAGAACAGCCGGAGCCAGTCTTCTGCTGCTAATGGTGTCGGGTCATGTGATGTTGTAGAGCATGCTCTAGCCTTTGTTGTGCATATAAAGGGCTGTGATAGTGCTTGAATGCCATGAGATATAGTTGAAACCGTAGGGTGTGTGGTGGCTGGTTTGAAGTTTAGCTGAGGTGATTTTTTTTTTTGTGAAAAGATGATATCTTTGGCGGTGACTACCCTGCATATACTTGGCTACTCCAAGGTGTGTGTGTGTGTGTGTGTGTGTGTGTGTGTGTGTGTGTGTGTGTGTGTGTGTGTGTGTGTGTGTGTGTGTGTGTGTGTGTGTGTGTGTGTGTGTGTGTGTGTGTGTGTGTGTGTGTGTGTGTGTGTGTGTGTGTGTGTGTGTGTGTGTGTGTGTGTGTGTGTGTGTGTGTGTGTGTGTGTGTGTGTGTGTGTGTGTGTGTGTGTGTGTGTGTGTGTGTGTGTGTGTGTGTGTGTGTGTGTGTGTGTGTGTGTGTGTTCTCGCTAGGCCTATACCAAGGCCACAGTGCCCTTTGGGGCTGGCCCAAAACCAAATGTGCCCTTTGGTGTTTTTGCAGCCACTTGAATTACTTCTGATGTTTTAACACCACTTGAACTGTCTGACTGGTCTGACTAAATACATTAATGTAGAAATGCTGACAGCAGTAACATTTTACAGGGTAAATAGGGTAAACATTTTTCCGCGCTGCGCGCACATGCAGCTGATCCGCTAAAATGTGCCCTTCGGACCGTCAATCCTGGTGAGAACACTGGTGTGTGTGTGTGTGTGTGTGTGTGTGTGTGTGTGTGTGTGTGTATGTGTGTCACCCTTGTGGCCTGGGAAAAATTCCCTTTGTGTAGACACGCTTCCTACAGAGTGAGTAAATTTATAATAGTTTGCATGCCAGTAAGTAAGGCGCAGGCGGTCCTGTGTAGCATTATTATCATCATTCCTGTGGCACAATTAAGTGAAACAACATTACTCCATCACCTACATGGCCTGTAGTACAAGTAAGTGTGCTTTCTGTTCCAAAGAACATATTATTACAAATGGAGTTTTCGCATATGCGAGCTGAATGCTGGCTTGCTCAGTCCAGAATGGTAGTGTAGTCATATGCACTAAGCTACGTAGCCTCGTACCCAGGCCAGTGCCAAAAAAAAACAAATTAAAAATTACCTCCTCCGCTTCTGATATTTTTGACTAGGGTGATGAGAGATTCATTTTAACTTTCCGTAACCTAATGTATACACTTTCTCCTGACATTTACGACTGGGGTGATAAGAGATTACTTTCCTTGGCCTAATGTACATACACTTTCTCCTTTTTCTCAGGTGCTGTATGTCCCCGATGGTGAGCTTGTCCTCCCTCCAGCGGGGGACCCCAGTGCTGCGACCCCCAGTGGGGACCCCAGTGCTGCAACCTCCAGTGGGGACCCCAGTGCCGCGCCCCCCAGTGGGGGACTGATGGGCAGCCATGAATCCCAGGACACTCTCCAAAGCTCCTCCAGCAGGTGGGCAGAGCTGGTGGAGCCTCTGTTGTAGTGGGTGGAGCCTCTGTTGTAGTGGGTGGAGCCTCTGTTGTAGTGGGTGGAGCCTCTGTTGTAGAGGGTGTCTGCATGAGCTTCCCCTCTGTCCCCCAGACTGTATGGTTGTAGTGGTGGAATCTCAGGAAAGTGCGAGAGAAAGTGTTTTCCCTCACTTTTGCGCCTAACTGCACCATTTCCCGCATATGTACGACATAGTACGATTGCTTTATCACACACAGTTAAATACAGCGAATGCTTGGAGCAAGAACTCACATTCTATGGCCTTAGCAAACCTTAGCAAGCTGTTAGCTTCACTCATTTTCACAGCTGTTAACGCTCGGTAACAATGCAGTTTTAGGCGGTATTTTCCCTGTGAACATGTGATTCTTCGAGAAAGTAGGCAGAAAATACAACCGCAATCACACGGATTACCATGTAAACATGCAGGCTCTTTCTGTTAACCCTTTACCAATCATAAGAAACGGCCTAAGGAAAAAGAAAAGCTGTACAAAATATTAATGTCTGTAATATTAAAACCCCCGTATAAATTCATATGGGCTTATGGGAGCTCATGATGCATATATGCGTCATTGGTTGGTAAATGTTAAATCAGAAGTATTTAATTCATGACTGTGTATGGCTGTGATGCTCCCTGCTAGACAACATGGCAATGGAAGCCCTTACGAGCTATGCTGGGTGGCGAGTGGAGAAAGCCCAGGAACGAGAAGTTTGTCGATGTGTACAGTCCTTCCATTCTACAGGCCTGCCTGAAACACACTTGCAAGAATTTTTGCCTCGGAAGATTTAGTTATAACTATGACTACATGATGCATGTACATGTTGCTTGAGAGTCTTGAAATTTATCACCACAGCCACTCACTAAAGCACTGTAGTCGCTGGTTGAGGTTACGATACATATGTACCTGCATAGTTGGGGTGCACAAATACAATTTTAGTGAACTGGCTGTAGGTACACGTAGAACTATTTTCTGGTGACCTTTGCTGAAATGGCTATTATAGCACTATTAGAGCATTGACTATTGAGGTCAGTGTTTCTGTTGAGAGCCTGTCACAATGGTTGAGTGCTTCCCTATTGAGCAGATGGTGTTTGTAGTGTGGGGAAGAGAGTACGTGTACACAGCTTTGTAGGGGTTGTTCTTTACTTATTCTACACCTTAGCCGTGAATGGACGTACATGTAGTATTGTTCTCATCCCCCCGCACTCACCTATACATGCATGTAATGAGATTAAGTACAATGACAATAGTTATGGTAGTATCACACAGATTCAGCAATACAGTGGTATTTACAATGACCCAACAATGATGTCATAGTGATGCACCCTTCCCCCGGGAATCCCCCCTATAGACAGACCATTTACCATTATGATGTAATGGGAGGCACTAAATGGAGAAAATACATGAAAACGTGAATGTCTTTGTGCTTTTAGACATAAAAGCACAAAAACGTGTTTTCATGAAAATTTTCCATTTAGTGCCTACTTTAACCCCCATTACATCATATGATATTGCATACTGGTGAGACCACGGCGTATTGATCCCCCTCTCCCCGTCTCTCCCGTCCCTGCAGCCAGGAAGAGCAGCCCCGAGACCGGGTGCTCTCCATGAGCAGTGGGTGTGGCCTGTTCGAGCTCTCCTCGGAGTGGTACACTGGGGCGCAGGAGGAGGTCACAGACTCACACATCTCCATCAGCGCCAAGTACATGACCAATGACCAGGTGGGCGGTCTCAGTGGGTACAGTGGAGTGGAGTGTGTACCGTAGTACTGGTGGGCGGCTTCAGAGAGTACAGTGGAGTGGAGTGTGTACCATAGTACTGGTGGGCGGCTTCAAAGAGTACAGTGGAGTGGAGTGTGTACCATAGGACTGGTGGGCGGCTTCAGAGAGTACAGTGGAGTGGAGTGTGTACCATAGTACTGGTGGGCGGCTTCAGAGAGTACAGTGGAGTGGAGTGTGTACCATAGGACTGGTGGGCGGCTTCAGAGAGTACAGTGGAGTGGAGTGTGTACCATAGTACTGGTGGGCGGCTTCAGAGAGTACAGTGGAGTGGAGTGTGTACCATAGTACTGGTGGGCGGCTTCAGAGAGTACAGTGGAGTGGAGTGTGTACCATAGGACTGGTGGGCGGCTTCAGAGAGTACAGTGGAGTGGAGTGTGTACCATAGGACGGATGGGCGGCTTCAGAGAGTACAGTGGAGTGGAGTGTGTACCATACGACTGGTGGGCGGCTTCAGAGAGTACAGTGGAGTGGAGTGTGTACCATAGGACTGGTGGGCGGCTTCAGAGAGTACAGTGGAGTGGAGTGTGTACCATAGGACTGGTGGGCGGCTTCAGAGAGTACAGTGGAGTGGAGTGTGTACCCTAGGACTGGTGGGCGGCTTCAGGGAGTACAGTGGAGTGGAGTGTGTACCCTAGGACTGGTGGGCGGCTTCAGAGAGTACAGTGGAGTGGAGTGTGTACCATAGGACTGGTGGGCGGCTTCAGAGAGTACAGTGGAGTGGAGTGTGTACCGTAGTACTGGTGGGCGGCTTCAGAGAGTACAGTGGAGTGGAGTGTATACCATAGGACTGGTGGGCGGCTTCAGAGAGTACAGTGGAGTGGAGTGTGTACCGTAGGACTGGTGGGCGGCTTCAGAGAGTACAGTGGAGTGGAGTGTGTACCATAGGACGGGTGGGCGGCTTCAGAGAGTACAGTGGAGTGGAGTGTGTACCATAGGACTGGTGGGCGGCTTCAGAGAGTACACTGGAGTGGAGTGTGTACCGTAGGACTGGTGGGCGGCTTCAGAGAGTACAGTGGAGTGGAGTGTGTACCATAGGACTGGTGGGCGGCTTCAGAGAGTACACTGGAGTGGAGTGTGTACCGTAGTACTGGTGGGCGGCTTCAGAGAGTACACTGGAGTGGAGTGTGTACCGTAGTACTGGTGGGCGGCTTCAGAGAGTACACTGGAGTGGAGTGTGTACCGTAGTACTGGTGGGCGGCTTCAGAGAGTACACTGGAGTGGAGTGTGTACCGTAGTACTGGTGGGCGGCTTCAGAGAGTACAGTGGAGTGGAGTGTGTACCGTAGTACTGGTGGGCGGCTTCAGAGAGTACAGTGGAGTGGAGTGTGTACCATAGGACTGGTGGGCGGCTTCAGAGAGTACAGTGGAGTGGAGTGTGTACCATAGTACTGGTGGGCGGCTTCAGAGAGTACAGTGGAGTGGAGTGTGTACCCTAGGACTGGTGGGCGGCTTCAGAGAGTACAGTGGAGTGGAGTGTGTACCGTAGTACTGGTGGGCGGCTTCAGAGAGTACAGTGGAGTGGAGTGTGTACCCTAGGACTGGTGGGCGGCTTCAGAGAGTACAGTGGAGTGGAGTGTGTACCATAGGACTGGTTTTAATTAATTGTGTGATGAGGAACCCTACTCCCTCCCCTTCCCTCCCCTCCCAGGGCTGTGCACACGGGACTCTAATGCTGAGCACCACGGTGCTGCTGTTCCAGCCCCACTGTGGAGACCCACTGGTGAAGGAGGAGGGCAAGGAGGCCTTTGAGCTGGCCGTGCCGATCCAGGATATCTCCTACGCTGCGCTGACGCGGGAGTGTCGCCCGCCTGGGAGGTAGGAACACGTGTGTTACTTTCAGTTTCAATTGTATTTAGTTCTTATTTACATGCCAGTTTGCAATGATTACGGGATTTAATCACATACTAGATTTAGTATGTAACAGTACATTTACCCCTATGTCGCCCGCCTGGGAGGTAGGAACATGTGTGTCACTTCGGTTTCTTAGTTTCTTCCGCAATCGAGTAATATTTACATACCAGTTTGCAGGGATTACGGGATTTAATCACATACTAGATAACAGTACATTTACCCCTATGTCGCCCGCCTGGGAGGTAGGAACATGTGTGTCACTTTCGGTTTCTTAAGCAATCGAGTAATATTTACATACCAGTTTGCAGGGATTACGGGATTTAATTAGTACACGAGGACAATAAAGTAATGGTCGAGGGCGGATAATGCACGAGCCGAAGTTCTACTGTATTATGCGCTCTTTAGTACCAGTCAATTAAAATGCAGCGTAATTGCATTACACTACGTACATTACTACAGATGGTGTAACTACAGTACCCTTAAACTTTGGAGTGTAACGAAGCCGTTACTAAGCTACCCACAGTTATACACACAATCTCGTCATAGTACACAGACCACAAGTACACTGCTTTTGTATCGTTCTGTAATTTTGCTAACCATACTACGCTGTCCGTAACTACGGGTTTCTGTAGTGTAATTACGTTGCATTTTATTTGACTGGTACTCTACATGTAGGTGATTCCGGCTATATTGCATTTTTGTCTTCTTTCCCCCTCGTCCCATCGTCTCCAGGAAAACCCGGACCGCAGCCGCCACCCCTCCCCCCTTCGACACCACCCTCACCGATGACCCCCGGGACCAGCAGCCCTTTGCGGAGCCTGCTGGTTCCCGTGGCAACGATGGTAACGCCAGTCCCTCCGGTGGAAACTTGCCCTCCGATAGCATGGGTGGGGAGAACCCCCGTAGCCAAACTTCGCCCGAGGTGGAAGCTATGGCCCAGAATGGTGTCCGAATGAGCGAATTATTACACAACCCGTTGGATACAGTACGTTAGTATGTACATTTGTATAGGGACTGCACACTCATGCGCACTCGTGAACTTGTGAATAGCTTGAAAATGGATTAAGCACTCCAGCTCTAAACCCAACAGTTACTTAGCCTCCTAGCCCCTAACCAAACCCTAACCCAACCCTAACCATAGCCCTAATCTAACCCAAACCCTAAAAATAGTCGGATGCAAACGTACTGTCTCTAATGCAAATTGTTATTACAACAGAGTGGCAAGAGTGAGGCGGAAGATACCCTTTCAAGCCCCGAACCCCAAGAACTCGAAGAAGAAGACCCGGTCACTCCGATTCCAAGTTTAGAAATTAACGAGGAGGGTAGTCCTCAGCTATCGAACTCAGTCTCGGAAACCTCCCTTGTCGTCATTGTCGACAACGATACTCAGAGAACTGAAAGTGAAAGTGTTGGTGACCCGGGGGGTAGCACTGAAGCAAAATTGGAGTTTGACGTAGAGCTGACAAACGCATGCGCAGACACCCACGAGGAAATGCTGGAGATTATGGGGGCCGCAGTTCCGAATGCTAAGCCGAGTGACGCGGCCAACGAAACGGAGAGTAACTCTGGAGTGGACGATGACACAGAATTGAGCCCTCGATTGGACAATCCCCACTTTCTCCACGTGAGGGTCGTGCCAAAGTCTGGGGCCAGCCACACCTACACTCCCCTCAGTACCCGCGGGATTCAGATTCCCCAGGATCGGAGTCAGAGGGGGAATTCCCCCGTGTACCAAGTCAGGACAGCCTTCTGCTTTGCCATCAGGGAGAAAAGGTGGGTGTGGTCAGGGTGGGTGTGGGTGTGGCTGAGGTGGGTGTGGTTGAGGTAAATGTGGTTGAAGTGGTGTTGCTTTAGTATGGCTTTGTAATTAATTTAGTTCTAGTAAAATGCTAATAAGGGATAAAAGTTTAGTTTTAGTTTTTGTTTGCCAATTAAAATGAAAAAAGGGTTACTATTATAACTATAACCAATGTATTAATTTTTGGTGAAACAAGTCTGACATTTCATGTCTAAAAAACCAGCCAGACGCTTTTCCCGTACAATACACAAAACTCAGCTTTGGCCGAGATACTTGTATTCTTAGAGCGGTACAGCGAAAGTGCTGACTCAGCAGTTTTGTCATTCGCCTCCAGTTAGTAGCTATATGCCAAGAAACCAGAATCTTTACGGCTGCCTACCAAGTTTTCGCCATCTAGGCAACACAAAACTACCTTCATTTGCTGTAGCTTGGCCTGTAAACCTCCAAAGCTGCTATACACTGCAGTTGCATAGTAACGTATGACGTAATATATTGCGCATGTGATAAGTGCGGACGCACAGACAAACAGACGCGAAAAACGCAAAGCAATCTTAGGACCAGCCGTTCGCGCGCTTGCGCGCGCTCCGGCTGGTAAAAATATTAGTAGTTTATTTTCATGCACTCTTAAAGTGTTCGTTTTAGTTAATTAAACTATATCTGCTCACTTTTTTAGTTTCAGGTAACTAAAACAACACTAGGTTGGAGTAGGTGGAAACTTGTGTCTACATGTATTACATGTAGACACACCACCTATTTTTTCTCTGTGAAAGCTATAGTACTTTGGTGGTTTCATTCCCCCTGCAGACTGATCCAGGCTAAGTTTGGGTGTAGCACATTATCGTATTTAGGAGATGGGGGGAGAGGCCTAATGAGAGAGTAATTACAGTTGGAATTGGCTGGGTCCTACTGGCTAGTGCTACTAGCGGGTTTAGTGGCTATATAAAGCTTGCCTACTGCTCCTCTGCCAAGGGGCTCCAGTAGCTCAATTGGTAAGAGTATCTGACTAGCATTCAGAAGGTCCTGGGTTCAATCCCCAGCTGGGTCCTGTTTTTCTTGGGGATTTCTTTACTCTCTCAGAAAGCTTATCATCCCTTGAAGAGTTTGCAATGTGACAGTTCCGTGCAGAAATGGATTCCTATTGTGTATTTTAGTCATATCACTGTGTTCAAAGTGCTGTAACTCTGAAGTTACGTTAAGGGCGGGGCTGAGACATAATGCTGAGACATAATATATATATACACATGTACATGTACATGTAGTTGTATTGATACATCATGCTATGTGCATGAACATTATTATGAAATTAAGGGAAGACCTAGCTACAGCGACAGGCTCATCATATAAGACTATTGTACAGTACTGAAAGTAGTGGGAGTCTTGTGTGTTTAACCAAACAAGTTTTTATCTCGGTGAAACACACTACTTCGTACATCGTAGTGTGTTGCACCGAGATAAAACTTTTTCGGTTAACTACATGAACGAGACTGCCACTACTTTCAGTACTACGTGTAAACGTTAGATATGCATCTTATTGTAAATATTTGAGTATGGGAACAGTCGATCGTGGTCATCACCACCGCACACTGTAGGTAAACAAAAAAATGTCTGTCCTCTACTACTCCCTTCCTCCCTCCCTCCCTCCCTCCCTCCCTCCCCCCCCCCCCAGGATCAACGACATAGCAAAATTTCTCTCCACCCATCATCCCCATGCGCTAGCCAAGAAGAGCACCCCCTCTGAAGAGCATTGGAGTGATGGCAGCTACGAGATCATCACCGCTGAAAATCCAGATATGGTACATGTGCGTGTGAATTAGCACTGTCCCTCGTGTTAGTACTATACCCTACTGTCTCCAGCATCAGATATCCTTAGGCCTGAGGATATTATGCTCAAAATTCTACCTATTATTCTATTCTTATATTCTGGAAAACTCTGCCTATTATTCCCATGAAATCACCAATTATTCTTTTACAGACTGCAAAGAACAGAGTATTATCTATGTACTGAATTACGTACGGACTTAGGCTAGGGGTGTATGTAAAACTAAGAGGTGTGTCACAGGCTTGCTAGGAGACATGTTAACCTTAAATTTACTTTTTCTCGCCGGCTCCATACTATACTTGAGGTGATCTACGGTTATCGTGGTTACAGAATACACTCCTGTTGCATTCCAAATGCTTGAATCAGATCATAGACAGACTAAGAGAGCCCTATTTTGACACACTATCCTGAAAAGTCTCCTATTATTTTGGAATTATTCTTTATTCTTTGAGCTACCTATTATTCGTTTATTATTCCTGGAATAATTTCCTCAGGCCTAGATATCCTCAGCTATCTAAATGACTATCTCTAATTGTAGGAACAGTCATTTAGACAGCTGGTGCTAGAGAGACTCTACTCAGCTATCTACGTGTTTGTAGGACTTTACACTACTGTCAGAGTAGTCCCAGCTGTGGAAACTAAAAGTGAAAAATTAACCAGAAACTTAGCTGAAAGCTGTTTCAGCTGATAGAGAGCAGTGTGGACTAGGAAATTATTGCTTTGACTGAAACCTAATTATTATAATGGGCTGATATTTAGGTGCTAGACTCATCTACATACATGTTTGACTAGACTATCAAGCTAGACTCTCCTCCACGAAAAGCTCAAGCTTTGCGTGGAGGAGGGTCTAGCTAGGTAGACTAATGTTTGATTGCCCTTGTGGGCATTGTATGCTCAAATACACAAAGGTGAATCGATACATCATTGAAGCTAACAAACAGATGACTGTTCCTACAATGTAGAGATGGTTATCTAATGATCGGACATCAGGTGAATTCGGTCGTGCTGGGCAGGGGTCCACCTATATGTACATGTATGTTTAAATAAAAATGCATATAATCTGTGATTCTCACGGTTTGATGCAAGTCTTGTGCAAACAGTGACTGTGATGTGGCACGCGAGCCTCGTGAACTGTTCCATTATATACTTTCGACTCTGAAGGGTTGAGAACTCATAATTAATGTCACAAGTTTTATTCAGGTCCTATAAATTATCCATTCCCTCCCTTCCATCCATCTCCCAAGGATCTGTCGTTTCACGACAACTTCTACAAGGAGGTGTCCTCGTCCTGGGAGGTCTACAGCCTCAAGGACATCTCCCGGTTTCGGAACAGGATTGACAGGATGGAGGTGGAGGCCTCGCTGCCGCTGCCCACCCTCTCGGAGGAGACGGACCTCATGCAGGAGAACCACCTGCGGAGTGTGAGTGTGTGTGTGTGTGAGTGTGAGTGCGTGTGTGTGAGTGTAAGTGTGTGTGAGTGAGTGTTTATGCATGCGAGTGTGCATGCATGCATACATGTGTGTGTGCATGTGTGTGTGCACATATTGTGAGTGTATGTGTGTGTGTGTGTGTGTTTGCTATAGTGACTCCTTTCGGTTTGATACACACCTGCACCTGCCAATTCATGTAAAGACAGAGTGAAGGTGAGCAAACAACAGCAGTATCTGACTCTCTCCTGCTCCCTCCCCTCCCCTCCCCTCCCCTCCCCTCCCCCCCCTCCCCTCCCCTCCCCCCCCCCTCCCCTCCCCTCCCCTCCCCTCCCCTCCCCTCCCCTCCCCTCCCCTCCCCTCCCCTCCCCACAGCTCTCGCAAAAGCTGGCCTGGCATGCAGTGGGAAACAACTGGTATCTGATCTACAGCACCTTCAAGCACGGCATCAGTCTGAGGACCCTGTACCGCAGCATGCTCACTCTGGACCGAGACTCACCCGTGCTGCTGCTGGTCAGAGATGACTCCAAGAAGGTGGGTGGGTGCTGGGGGCGTGAGCACCACGTGTGGTTGACTTGGGCTTCATGGAACAGGGCACCTATCAGTGCATGCATCTCAGTCCATCACACTAGACAGTGTACACAATAACAGCCGGTCATCAGTCAATTTCCGATCATTCTATGGAAATGACCGCACAAATTGTTGTTTGGTCGGTCCTACCGTCCGATCATATCCTTGTTTGTGCAAACACATCGTGCAAACTAGGCTGCAACAGCGGACCGGGCTCCTATGGCCCAGAGAGTTCAACCCTGAACACAATCATGTCCTATATAGCTTCCCCCGGCCCAAAAACTTTGTCCGAACAAAATTGAGAATTGTCCAACCAAAATTCAGTTAGGTCTGCCAAATCACCTAGCATAATTTAAACCTTATTTTGCACACTGCTAGAATTTTGACTGTTACGTAAGATGCGTATTTATATGTCTCAAGTTTTCCCTTGTAAGAAATCTACTGATAATTAACATTAATTTTGATCTCTCCGTTAAGTTAGGTTAGGTGTAGTGTGCGTGATTTTATGTTTTATGCTACATAAGACACATATATTTGATTTCTCCATCTACAGCTGGTACGTACATGTAAGTATTGTGCATATACATGTACTTGTACTATTTGGTCATGTCTCCTCACAGAAACTGATAACGGAGAAACCCTACTATACATACCTTTAGTCACGGTATAATTAATTTGGGTAGTGTATGTATGTTGTGGTTTGTATGTGTACTCAAACACGCATGTACACAATGCATGCATATACAACACACACATACACATACACACACACACACACACACACACACACATACACACACACACACACACACACACACACACAGCTGTTTGGTGCCCTCTTGTCTTGTCCCCTGAGGATCAGCGATCACTTCTACGGCACTGGAGACTCCTTCCTCTTCAGCTTCTGCGAGCCCAACGATGAGCTGAAGGTCTACAACTGGTCCGGCAGCAACCACTACATCGTCAAGGGCAACAGCGACAGCATTGGCATCGGCAGCGGAGAGTGAGTTGTCAGAGCTCTCTTTTGGTGTGCACATGCATGTCATTTATGTCCCAGTAGGGAGAAATAGGTTAGACGCCAAGACCAAAGGATCTACGCGATTTAAAAACTCGAAGGCCCGAGGCTGTAGTATCACGTGTGAAGCAAGGGTGCTACTTTGGGCCCGAGGGTTTCTAAATCGCATAGATCCCATTGGTGGAGGTGTGTACATGTATGTACTATAACACCCGTTGTGCATCAGAGGTGTTTTAAGTACCAATCATTTAATTTTTGTTGTCATCCTAGCCTCGTTTCTAGCCCCTACATGAAAAAATGATCAGGACGAAATCCCTCCTATTAGGACCCACTAATAACTTGGAGCATTACTTATAAGGATGTTGCATGCTCTATTTGCCCCCCCCCCCTCTCCCCCTCTCCCATTTCCAGACAGTGGCAGTCAAATTTTGCGAGTAAAATGCAACCCCTCTATTTTGGAAACCTTTGGATCGGTGTCCTGTGTATAAGGGTCTTCATTTCAAGGAACTTTGAAACATACAAAGCGTAGAGGCATCCTCAATTCAGGGTTCCAAAATGGAGGGGTTCCACTGTACAATTTTTTTCTCTCCAGATTCAGTGTTCTGATTTTTAACCTCCTCCCCATCCCTTTTGCAGTGGCCACTTTGGGCTGTGGCTGGACGAGTACTTCTACCACGGCAGTAGCTACAGCTGCTCCACGTTCGACAACGAGTGTCTCGCAGGCAAACAGGACTTTATTTGTAGTGGGGTGGAGGCGTGGGGCTTCGAAATTAGAGAGTTTTCATGAGGTCTAGACTACCGTTAATTGCTGATCACAGCACTGCATGTATGTGTCGTGTCGTTCACCTGTTATTAATTTTACAATCATTTTTCTTTTTATGTCTGTGCACTCGCATGCAAAGAATGTGAGTGTGTCATAGACACTTTTGTGGTTGTGATTGCATCCCTATGTTTTGTTTTTTTTTGCTTCGGTGTTCATGTACAAGTACCTGGTACCGTCTTGAATTGTATTGGATACAGATATACTTTGCACTTGCAGAACTCTTAAATATTGTGTATCTACGCAAGCTAGCTTCGCCAGGCTTTTCCTACAAAATCAAAAATATAAAAAGAGCTTATACATTGTATGTGGCTAAGCTTAAAGCGCGTACATGTATGTTGACTATTACAGTATGATCCTAAAATAGCAAGACTGTCACCTGTGTAATAAACGCCTGGTAAAATCAAGTGTTGATAATGTAAGCTCATAACCACACTGCACTTTATTTGCAGCACAGATTGTATCTGCAATTACAGTTGGTTAGACCACATTGCATAATTATTAATTTGGTGTCCCTGTCAAAGATTTTTTGGACGATTATTGCTGGAAAACCGTAGGGGGTATGAAGCTAAAAAAGCAACCCAGTGGTCTTCTCAATGAGATTTCTTCAATGGATACCTTTTTTGAAACGTACAAAGTGAATTTAATTTTCCAACTTTTTCCTTGACCCCCCTCAGGAAATACTAATGTCATTGTATAGCAATCATGATTTTTAGACACTGGTAAAATTTTCATGTGCATATAGGGGGTGCACAAGGCGAAATATCGATGTCCCCAAAATGCAATTTCATCTTTTTTTTTGTGGTTTTTGGGACATCAATACCTCGGCTTGTGTACATGTACTTACTGCTAGGGAAGCAATGCTGAAAATAGTTAATTTCCTATCATACCAAACAATGCATGATGCCTGATTATTTATATCTCACTGGTGCACAATGGGTAAGTCTCCTTCCACCACCCCATCTTCCTGAGCATACTCTCAATATTGTGTTCATACACTGTGTTGCAGACCAAACTTTGCTATTATATATTATCTATGTACTGCACGCCAAAATTTGTTACAGTAGTAGCTAAAGATAAGTCCGAATCCTAATGTGATTGACGTATTAGTGTGAGTTACATGTATGGCTCTTGTGTACCATGCTATACCATAAACTCTGGAGTATAAGTACCCATGAACCCAGTTGCTATCCACTTCTTGAATAGTAGCACCCATGCAAATAAAAGTACCCAATGAATATAAGTACCCATCAGACAACGGGATGCATAAACAGTGCACGTGTAACTAGTCAAGCATGAATAGTGAGGACGGTATCGGGTCCGCCTAGGTCTGCATCAGAAGGCATATTATGGGCTGTTGGTGGGGGGCATAGAACTGCCTTGCAAGTATACACTTCAGTGCAAGGAAAGACCACCACGTGTAAGACCATTGCTATAACAATCACAGAGTACAGTGAAGCCGAGAAACACAAAAGTGACCGTCAAAACCAAAACTACAGGTTTAATGTACATGCTGTTGTACTACCATAATATTATATTTAACCTCGTTGAAACGTACTCCATGATTATAAGTGCCCCACATAATCTGTGCCACGAAAATGCGCAATCTCCAAATAGAAGTACCTGTACTTGTACTCCAGAGTTTATAGTATACTGGTGAGTAGAGCAGTATAGGCCTCGAGCTCTGCTGGAAATTTTTGTCAGTTCTGTGGTATTACCAGTAATCACCTGTCCTCTGACTCACTGGCAGAAATCTCAATCCTCACCCACCTGATGGGGGCTCCACTTTAATTGGCCTTTTATGTATTCAAGCAACAGGGAGAGCAAACGTACACATGAGTTTGAGTCCTTGCTGTCCAGTCCAGGTCATCACCATCTTAACGGCCAAGTCGAGCCCCTCAGGAGTGGGTGAGAATCGAGATTTCTGAGTGAGAGGACAGGAAATTACTGGCAATACCATGCACAATAGTGACAAAAATCTACAGCAGAGCTCGAAGCCTACACGGCAATAAACAAAATATTGTTTAAAACCAGCTAGGGTTACCTCAGTTGCAGTCTACAAAACAATGTGTAAACAAGTGGACCACTTTACTTTTACTTTACTTTACCACTCTAGCTATTTTCTCCAATTTATGGAGGAAGGAAAGGCCCATCAGGACAAACAGTAACAAATAGTAACACATTTCTTGTACCTAGCCCCGCCAAAGGAGCTGCATAATCTACCTTAGTTTTCTGAATAAATTGTTCATGCATATTGTAAAGGTATAGAAACTGCATATTCTCTGGTACTGGGGCTGTAACTGAGATAGCCTTATGTGGGATAAACAACCACTCTCTTTTGCAGTCCATTGTTCAAACTACTTTCTAAGTGCCATAAAGTGGTGATTCTCATTGCGATTTGCTTAGGATAACAGCTATATGTTGACACTTACACCTACAGTGTTCGTTTTTGGGGTGCTGAATGCGCCAAAATGGCTTTAGAAATCTAGATTGCTTGCATTTAGATGGAGGTGGTTGCATCATGCAGGTGTTTTGTGTAGACTGCACCTTACCTGGTTTAAAGCAAACCTTTGATGATTTTTGCAGGGTACTCCAGTGTGGGTTACGTGCATGGCTCTTGTGTACAGTGCTAGCTAGTGTCCATGCTGTCCAGTCCAGATCATCACCAAGTCCACCAGGCCAATAGCAAGTAACTGTAACAGCCAGTGGAGCTGTAACTGAGATAGCCTTATGTGGTTAATAAAACAACCACTCTGTTTTGCAGTCCATTGTTCAAACTACTTTCTAAGTGCCATAAAGTGGTGATTCTCATTGCGATTTGCTTAGGATAACAGCTATATGTTGACACTTACATCTACAGTGCTCGTTTTTGGGGTGCTGAATGCGCCAAAATGGCTTTAGAAATCTAGATTGCTTGCATTTAGATGGAGGTGGTTGCATCATGCAGGTGTTTTGTGTAGACTGCACCTTACCTGGTTTAAAGCAAACTTTTGATGATTTTTGCAGTGTACTCACCATTAGTGTGGGTTACGTGCATGGCTCTTGTGTACAGTGCTAGCTAGTGTCCATGCTGTCCAGTCCAGATCATCACCAAGTCCACCAGGCCAATAGCAAGTAACTGTAACAGCCAGTGGTTTAGTACGTTGTAGATATATACCCCTCAAAGCCCACTCAGGTTCGAAGGGGAATGCTTTAATATAATTCTTATCACTAATCTTGTAAGCAGTTGAAAAACAATTTTACAAACTTGACTTTACAAATGGTTTACTTGACCTACACTCAATGAAACTCTCTTACAAAATCAATCACCTAAATAAAGCCTATTGAGTCTTAGCTTCTAGAGTTGTAGCTTCAGCAAGTTCGTGCTATTAAGTCCTAGCTACTATAGAGTTATAGTTTCAGCAAATAATGTCAAGTTTATTGCTTCAGTTACAGCAGCAACACCGCCAGAACCACTATGACTAACCCGATAAACGGGATTTTAGCAGCCATGAGGGCTTTTCCGGAACCAGAAAGCGGTCCTTCAGTGCAGAGTCCAGTCAATTCAACACCGCAAGAATTCCAAAGAGTGAAGTCATCTATTGCGACATCTATATTGAGCTCACTCCCCACCTCGGTGAAATTAGCACAGCAGCCACCAGTATCTCGAAAATCTTGCAGTGCTCTTCGGCAAGTGGTGGAACAACGCGTGGAAGGAGGCAAGCAAGCGTTCTCTGCAGCAGTTCCGTCGTCAATTACAGCTTCAAGTATCCTTCCACATGTCATCCCATTTTCATTGACTCTGCAGGTATAAACTAAGGCAGCACCTTCTGCACGACTGCCGCAACTATAAGCCAAGTCTACTAGTGGTTGGCCACATCTCTCGTTGCAAAAGCTAGCAGCAAAATCAGCATATTCATCCCAATCACCAGCTGCAATGCTATCAAAGTCGATGAATTGGGCCCTCCTTATGCAGTCAGTAGGGTAGTCACCAAGGAGCCTCGCTACGTCATTTTGACTGCAACTAATGGAGGTAGACACATGAAGCAGGTGATTAAAATTCATTTACGTATATGCACCAGACTATCATATAGTTTCAGTATGAAACATATCTGTAGCACTACTCAAGTATAAAGATTTAAGGAGGCTGTACCGTAGGGTGACTACCATTTGAGGTGACAAAATTTAGCGGATTGGACGTAGAGCGGATTTTGGTGTGGTTTAATTTTAGCGTTATATGAACGTGATATTACAAGTAACAATGAAGAGTTTTGTATAAGTATGCACTGTTATGCATATAATTATGCACAAAAAGGCAAAGTGGGAAGCATTTGGGCCTGATTATGTGTAGCACAGACGTAAACTTCAGTATGCATAGCGATAGTTGTACTCGTGATGAACATTTTTTGCAAACTCAAAAATTAAGCAAATTGTTCAAATTTGCTAAATTGCACTATAATAAATAAAAGTTGCTTAAGGGAAAGTTTTATTACTGTGCCAAATGAAAGAAAAAGTACGTACATGTGTAATGTTCACTAGTTTGGTGACTATGAGGTCTTTCGTGCCCGATACTGGCTGTTCCAAATGGTAATATTCAGAGCCAACCACAACTGCAACAGTCCACAGTCACAGCCAGAAAGCTATATAGCCTGTATGGCCAAATATAGTTTCACTTAAGAAGCCAAGCAAGTGGTTTACTCACCACATAGCTAGTTGCAGGAATAACAAGTGGTCTTTGCTACATGGAAACTACAATCATGTACATGTTAGTGATTATGTTTCTTGCACATGTTGCCATATAGGCTAGCTTTCCGGCTGTGCCTTCTAGTTCTAGAGGTGCATGACCCTTGAATTGCAACTGAGGTTTAACATTTTTGGCAGTAATTGTCAGTGTGCAAGAGCCTGTGGACCTCAGATCATGAGAAGTGGTTGAGTATAAGAAACGTGGAGATTCGCACGGTGTAAAGTATCATATGAACGGAATGGGTTGGACACCTGTTGACAAGTGAAGAAGGTGACAGTCTAATCAACAAGCTTCTGACTCAGTCATTTATTCCTGAGAATGCCACTGTGAAGTATCACGTAGAAAAGAATGGTAACCCAGGGCTCCATCATAGGACCAAGACTCTGAAAGAGGATTTGAGGATGGACTTCCATTATGCCTAGTCCTGTAGCATCCCGAACTAGTACTCACACAGATAATTGAATTTGATTTTTAAGCCTGAAATTGTATTAATGTGTATGTGTTCAGTACTCCAAGACCACACTTATGTAAGTTTTTATTGTCCATGGCTGAAAGGGACCGCTCTAGAATTATGCCTGATGGCGTGTGCATGAGAGGCCATGACAGTGAAAGACGCTCCTACCTATCTTTTAGCTGCCGTTAGTGTGGTCTGTCTCGCCTTATTGCTGCCCGAAACATTGCTTGCCTCCGTCAAAAGCCCTCGGTTGCACCGTTTCAGTCATTCTGTGCTTAACAGATGCTCGAACGGATGCCGTTTTTAATTAGAGCGTGGGCATGTAAGTCTCTTTGCGTGGGCATGTAAGTCCACCCTACGCGTACAAACGTCACGGCATGTGATAAGTGGTACCAGGCCTTCCCCCTCGCTTTTCTCCACGGCTGCAAGATAAGAGCTGGGGGGGAAGGACTGGGAACGAGGCTATGGAGTACCTGGTATCATTTTTGTTTGGCATTTTGGCTGTTTAGCAACTGTGGTCTCCTTGTCAAACTCTTTAGAATTTCTGCCAGGGCATCATAAAAAGTGCACATGGAATAGCTAATATTTGACATGTAGCTTGTGCATTCATTATAAGACATAACATACAAACTTGAATCTTTGCTGGAAGGCTGCTAGTATATTCCATGTCAAATAGTGCCTCCAAAGTCGGAGCTATATAACTGCATTCCTATAGCCAGTTACAATAGTTCATCAAATATACTGGTGCACAAAAAAGCCTACAGTTACTGCACAAGGGGTATATAATTCGATCAACATTATACAATACTGAAGAAACCTTTACATGATGATGATGATGTTGATGATATGATTATGATGATGAAGGTATTGAGTGGTTTACAGGAAATACAGGAGAGGCTTCATTTGATAGACCACTCCCAGCTTGTGGTCTATCAAATGAAGCATGCAGAGTGAGTTTCCAGTAAACCAGGAAATTGCATATCTAAGTGGCTTTTACTATGCACCTCATGAATAGTTTCATTTGTGGGTTGCCTAATTAGAACATGGACAGCTGTGCCTAATTAGAGCATGAGACAGCTGTCCATATGTTCTAATTACCAATTACAGTAGCTAGAGCATACATGTGTACAGTAGTTGGAGCATATGCTCTAACTACAGTAATTGGTAATTAGAGCATGGACAGCTGTCTTTGACATTTAGACTGCTACCTTTGAACCTCCATAAATAATATTATTATGGCTCAGCCAGTACAGTACATGTCAAGTATAGGCCTGTACTCAGTAATTGCGCAATTGCATGATTGCATCCCTAATCAGTTGTGATTCAAAGCTCATCGCAAATATTTTGCACATAATTATAGTTGCATGGATATGGAGTCCTAATGGTACACCCAACAATACAGGCTTGAATTTACGGCTAAGTCCTATGCGACCAATGTCTATTATGATACTCACCTTCCCACTGCTTGTCGAGCAGGTCTAACGAGTGACCTCTTGACGTTGTTGTTAGTAGCTTGAGCGATGACAGATAGCATTTCACCAGTCCGGGCAAGCTGGACCAGGGCCTGCTGTTTGCCGCATGCCGTCTGTAGAGCTGCATGGATTAGGATCACGGCTAGGGTAGCAGGGATCAGAAATTTCATCTTTCACGGTTGGCCAGACAACAGCTGCAGGGGATTGACTAATACTGCATGAAACAACCAGAATCAGCATGCTCGCTGCAAGAATTCAGTGGCAGATTTTTTTTTTGTTACGGGCGAATGAAAGTGAAACTGCGCCTATCATTCTTGCCTGTAGCTACATGGAATTATCAGTACAGCTGTTTGCTGCACATGTGTTTACAGTATAGTAGCTAATGATAGACCTAGCTATAGGCGTTGGTAAATTTAAGATTCACCCTTTTTTTTTTTAGTTCCAAAAATCCAGCCAATTAATCAGTCCATTGTTTTCAATTATTCTAACCTAAACATTAAATGTGAAAAAATCGCAACTCAACCGGTGCACTTGAGACAACAGCAACGGAAATCGTCTTTTTATTTCAAAGCTTTTCTCTTAAGGTATTATGATACTCGTTCCTGGTTCGGCCGAATCATAGCTGACTCGCAGTAACTTTCACTAACACTAGATAAGTCTGACCAGTCTATCCGTTACGATAGTTGTACTGTAAAATCCAATCTGCTTTGCTAAGTTTGTCAGTGACTAATGGTAGACTATTATTTGAATAATCAATCCATTATTCCCCGCATAATTCTCAACAAAAAAATTAATGGCACCGAGCTATTATCTATTATTTCCTGATTATTCTGGAATAATTTACCAAGCGGCTTACCTAGCTACTGCAAATCTCTAGTGTGGAGCAAGTAGGCTAGGGTTAATTTTTAGAATTGAATAATAATATTATCCGCTTGAATACTGCAGACTGCTGAAAACATGCACTGTCTAATCGTACCTTTAAAACTCAGTACAGTACTTTTTGCCCGATGAATTCACCACTCTTGAAAGACAATATTTTGCACTATATAGTAGCTTGCACTCAGAGCTGACTCTATACAGTATCAGTTATAACACGCCTAGGAGGGATGTTCTTGATGAAAGCATGCACGAGGCCCGACGGCTGAGTGTTTATCAATCAACAGCATCCGTCTAGTCTGGGCGTGTCAGTGATTTATCTGATTTTGCTAAGCGGGACTACAGTGGTTAGGCTTGAGATAATTATGCTCCAAATCTTTGCAATTATTCTATTCTCAAATTCTTTGATTTTATTGCTATTATTCTTTCATTTTTACCAGCCGGAGCGCGCGTAGCGCGCGAACGGCTGGTACTAAGATTGCTTTGCGTTTTCCGCGTGCGTTTGTTTGTTTGTTTGTTTGTGCGTCCGCACTTATCACGTGCGCAATATATTACGTCATACGTTACTATGCAACTGCAGTACAGCAGCGTTTGGAGGTTTGCAGGCCAAGCTACAGCAAATGAAGGTAGTTTTGTGTTGCCTAGATGGCGAAAACGTGGTAGATAGTCGTGAAGATCCTGGTTTCTTGGCATATAGCTACTAACTGGAGGCGCATGACGAAACTGCTGAGTCAGCACTTTCGCTGTACCGTTCTAGGAATATAGTTTCTCTGGCTCTACAGCTGTAGTTTAGTAACTTGGCTTAAGCTGAGTTGTGTGTATTGTACGGGAAAGGCGTCCGGCTGGTTTTTAGACATATTTGCTACTATTCTCATATTATTCTCAATTTATATCTGTTGCTATAATGTAACATAAGTGAGCATTCTAGGAAAGACAACTAGACTTGTCTACATTAATACACCAGCCACTTATTCAGACGCGATTGATACTATCATAGAGTGCTAGCTAGGCACTCAACCAAAGAAAAAACTCGACCTATTGAGCGCCCAGTCCTCATGCACTGCTGGCCGGAGGGCAGGGCCGGTGTCATAAAATTTTGGGATCCCCAGTCTGTTTATATAATAGACTGAGTAAGGAAAGCCACACCAATGGTGTCATTCAGCAGGTTTCTTAGCAATAAAGCTGATGTGAAGCCAGAGGTATTTTTCCATATTGCTGAGTCTACTTGAGAGGGTGGAGGCGTGTTCTAACTGGCTTGCAATTGCACACCCAAAAGGCTTCAGCATGCATTGCAATAATGGATTATAATATTATGAAGGGCCAAGAACCTCTGAGTGGGTCAACCCAACATTATGCATTCTGAGCACGACCAAAAATGGTAAAATCTGAAAATTTAGGTATAGCTTCTGAAACACAGTAAGAATGTTCTCAAAGTTAAAATCAATTTTGTGGGTTAGACCACTCTGGTTCTTGGCACTTCATTTGTGTATTGTTTAGTTACTTTAATTAAATTGCATTGTATCTGTTTTGTTTACTTTGTATATGTATGCACACACTACATTTGTGACTGCATTTTTATTGCACATGGCATGATCTTAATAGAAACTTACAATACTTTAATAATATTATTATAAGCGTGACATAGCTGTATGTCGATCTATGTACTGTTTAGTTACTTTAATTTGCATTGTATCTGTTTTGCTTACTTTGTATATGCATGCACCCACTACAGTTATGACTGCATTTTTATTGCACATGGCATGATCTTAGAAACTTACAATACTTTAATAATATTGTTATAAGCGTGACATAGCTATATGTCTACGTAAAATCTGGCCCATTATTACTGGTACAATGGGCAGAGGGGTCCCCATTCTACCGGTAATTTAGGGACCCCGGGTCCCCATACTACCGGTAGAATAGGGACCCCTAAGGGTCCCTATTTTCACGAAGGGGTCCCTATTATACCGGTAAATTGGGGACCCGGGGTCCCTAAACTACCTAAACTGCACTTCGCTCCACCATTCACAAGCACAATTGAGCAGAGCAATTCCTCACAACACCACACTGCCACCTACACACACAACTAACACAACCCACATCAACCACCATACAACGCACTCAACAACGTTTCTACACTTTAACAAACACACCCACATTGACCTCTCCTACAAAGAACCTGCACACACAAGCATCTCACAACACACTCACAAACTTCATAACACTCCACCTGGCATAACCAAACACCCCCCAAGTCCCTATACAAACACCATATTATATGACTCCATCCTCAATGACTCACTAGTCCACATTCTACAGTTTCAGCTACCTTCCACAACCGCCGCATGCTCAGTCATTAGCATTGAGCAATACACACACACCAAATTACACTACCACTATTCACATCTCACATATACATTGTTGTGGTGGGTGTGGTTGGAAAGATGTAGGGATGGTAGCTACGCGGTAAATGCATTGCACTGTGATGTGTGGGTAGTCTGTGCATGCATTGTGGTGTGCACTGTTGCTTGTTTAATTGGTTTTTGGGGAAGTGTTTTTTGGTGGAAGTGCATCCCTACATAACTTGTTTTTGCACTTTTTGGCAAAGTGCTTTTTCTGTAACTTTATAAGTAAAGGTCTACATACATGCAGTTACTACGAAACCAAGTGACTGGCATTCATGTTTTCTTTAGTCCCATACATTTAAAATGAAACCAAGTTCCACACTTGTCACACGCAATCATTTTTGAATCGTATGATTGCTTCTTCTTGGAATTCTACCTCGGATTCTATCTCTCTTGCCGCCATTCTCGGTTACAACTCGAGATAAAAACAAGGAAAATGTGGGTTCGCTTTTATACCTACCCATGATCGCTCACTACCTGTCAAAGTGCAGCCCGCTCTCATCAATAGCCGTCAGCGGTACAGGGGTCCCCAAGTCGCTGACGGGATCCCTGTACCGCTAGCGAAATAGGGCCTGTGGGGGTCCTCACATCGCTAGCGTTTTTGGGACGGGGTCCCCATATCGCGGGGGTCCCCAAATCGCGCTTACACCGGTAGAATGGGGACGGGGTCCCCATTCTACCGGTAGTTTAGGGACCCCGGGTCCCCAATTTAGGGGGTCCCCAAAATACCTTGACACCGGCCCACTCATCCGGGCGTGGGCCACCAAAAGATGCTGAGGCTTGCTACTATTCTAGAATTATTCTTTATGCAAATGTTTTGCTATTATTCTAAAAATTATTCCAGCATAATTATCTCAAGCCTAACAGTGGTGCACTGGCTGCCAGTGCTTATGCTCTGTTATGTAAGAATACTCTACTGTTTACTTTGCGCCAAGCCCAATGTTCTGCCCAGTGCAACTTGGCTTCGAATTCTGTGCTGACCCATTTGTTTCTGCATAATTCACATGTTGTGGTGTTGTCGAAACATAATAATGGATGCCAGTCATAACTTGTGTCGATAAACAGCGCTAGCTATAAAGGGGGCATCTCCAAATGGAAATTGTACGCTTAGAGTCATAGGGGGTTTGAGCTAGCCTCGAACCCAGCCTTCCCAGCTAGGTTTGAGCCGTGACGTTAAAAATTGCAGTCGCGTGAGCGTGCAAGTTCTGTGACAGCATAGACATGCTGTAGTCTCGATACCAGCCCTAATCAGGTCGGCGATCGCTTGCAGTATCCCGCTGGTATCGAGACTAGGCATGCTGCGTGCAAACAACGTTTGGAGAAGCAGTGCCTTCCAACAAGTATTTCGCTACATGTACAAGTTTTGTATACACATTGATTAAATAGTCTGTCTGTGTTCACTCTGCAGAGAAATAAAATCCATAGTAAGTGTGACGCTGGGGGGGGGGTATTTTTTAATGTTACTATGAAGCTAAGCTACAATTTTCATTTGGAGATGCCCCCTTGATATAAAAGCTATAGTTTGTCTTGTGATCCAGCCCACAATTCACAATAAGGGAGCTTGTACTCAAGTTGGAGCACGAGACTATGTACATTTAGTCTATCGAGCTAGACTAATGTACCTTCAGCCAGGCAATGAGCCAAAGTATGTGTCAATGTCTGGATAAAGTCTAGGCAACTACAATGATCATATTTGACAGTGGACATCACCTCATACCCTCTCCCACATTTTAGAACATCATGTTTTTGATAGGAATGTTCAACCTTGGCAGGTGTCCACCTACATGTAGCTATGTTCAGATAAATGCCTCTATATATCACAATTTGATGCGAGTCTTGTGCACTTTTTGAAAGCGCAAACCTTCGTTGCATTTGACTCTGCCATGGAGGGCTGAGAAATTAAAGTCACAAGTTTTATCCATGGCAAGTCCTATAAATCCTCTCCTCTCCCGGCTATTTTTTAAACATGAAATGTCAAGACTTGTTTTATATAATAGCGTGGTAAAATTCTGTATCTTCACCCTAGTACTACTGTACGTATATCACATGTATACTTGTACATGTGTCCTCACAGAAACTGTATATAAAGAAACCCTACTACACAATCATGCATATATTTTACCCAAGGTATGCATGTAATATACATATGTACATGTACTCAAACACACGCTTGCATGCATGGACAACCCCCACGCACACGCACACACACACACACACACGTGCACGCACACACACATGCACACCAGACAGCTGTTTGGTGCCCTCTTGTCTTGTGACTCTTGAGCTGAAGGTCTACAACTGGTCCGGCAGCAACCACTACATCGTCAAGGGCAACAGCAACAGTATTGGCATCGGCAGCGGAGAGTGAGTTGTCATGCAGTCAGAGAGCTCCCGTTTGATGTGTACATGTCATTTGAATGATATATAGGTTAGACGCTAAGTCCAGGGGATTTACGCAATTAGAAACTGGAATATGAGGTGACCCTTCAATGATTATTGTCTGTAAGGAAGCCAAACTTTAAAACATCCTTAACGCTATTGTAGCGTAAAAGTACAGTGGATAAAGTTGCAGATACCCATGCATGCAGCCCTTCATATATAGCCCACTCAGGTCCGGAGGCAATCAAATGTTATAGTATTATCACTATAGTAAACAGTTAAAAAACAATGTTACAAACTTGACTTTCTACATGGGTTAGCTACTCGACCCATCACTAAGCGAAAACTTTCATACAAAACTAATCACCTAAAAGCCTATTAAGTCCTAGCTAGCTACTAGAGTTATAGTTTCAGCAAGTTTATGCAGGTATTTGCTTCAGTTACAGCAGCAACACCGCCAGAACCATTATGACTAAACCGATAAACGGGATTTTAGCAGCCATGAGGGCTTTTCCAGAACCAGAAAGAGGTCCTTCAGTGCAGAGTCCAGTCACTTCAACATCGCAAGATTCCCAAAGAGTGAAGTTATATAATGCGACATCTATATTGAACTGACTCCCCACCTCGGTTAAATTCGCACAGCAGCCACCAGTATCTCGCAAATCTTGCAGTGCATTTTGGCAAGCGGTGGAACAAGGCGTGGAAGGAGGCAAGCAAACGTTCTCTGCAGCAGTTGCGTCGGCAGCTACAGCTCCAAGTATCGTTCCACATGTTATCCCATTTTCATTGACTCTGCAGGAGTAAACTAAAGTAGCAGCTTCGTCGGCCATGCCGCAAGTAAAGAATAGGTCCACCAGTGGTTGGCCACATCTCCGATTGCAAAAGCTGTCAAATGCAAGGTCACTAAAGTCGATGTTTTCTCCGCAGTCTTGAGGGTAGTCACCAATAAACCTCATAAAGTCTTCTACACTGCAACTATGGAGGTAGATATGGTAAGCAAGTGATTACAATGCACTTGCACCAGACAGGGTCAGTCAAATTAATGACAACTATATCAGATAAAAAAACGTAGTTTAGCACTACTCAAGTATAAAGATTAAGGAGGGCATACCAGTAGGTGCTGTTGTGTGTATACGTGCGAAAAGGCAAAGTGGGAGGCGTGTATTGTGTATATTTTGCCTAATAATGCAATGCGTATATATGCACTGTTCAGTGCACATACCGTATAGCGCTTAAGGTTACGGGATACTGGCCCGCTTTGATTTAATAAGTAGTGAGTGAACAATGAATATCTTTGCAACTATAGGCCCTATAGCCACGATCTTTTCAGCATTTATTCATGGCTACTAGTTGTGTACTCAGTACAGAAAACTTGTCTGTGAGCCCCTCCCTTGTTTAGATAGCGGTAATGGAAGTTCCAGCTGTTCGCAATAATTTTTCTCGCCAAAAATCGCTGAAGCCACTGCTGTTACAAGGCCATTACAGCTCTCTAAGGATTCCTTACTATATTTATGAGGGACTGACGAAGGCTTTTTGAAGCAATTATCTATATCAACAGAATGGCAAGTCAATAGGTATGGCTCTGAGCACTCTGGACCCCACTTTCTTAGGTTTAAGAGGCTATATCTCCTGTATCAGAGAGAAACTACAAAAAACGCCTCCGTCAGTCCCTCCTGAATATAGTGAGGAATCCTTAGAGAACTGTAATGGCCTAGCAACAGCAGTGGCTTCAGCGATTTTTGGCGAGAAAAATTATTGTGAGCAGCTGGAACTTCCATTACCGCTATCTAAACAAGGGAGGGGCTCACAGACAAGTTTTCTGTACTGAGTACACAACTAGTACCCATGAATAAATACTGAAAAGATCGTGGCTATAGGGCCTATAGTTGCAAAGATATTCATTGTTCACTCACTACTTATTAAATCAAAGCGGGCCAGTATCCCGTAACCTTAAATTTCGCGGGTCTTTAATTTTATGAATTTCGCGAATTTGGAACAATTCACAAAATTATTTCAACGAAAGTTTTTTCACTTCCGCATAGATAGTTTGAGTGCATAGACTTATACTTGAGGCCTGAATGGGGAGCTCCCTCCATGCATGGGCTAAGTCAGCCACACTACTAACTGCCATTGGCAGATGCAAAATGTTCCATACAAGCACAACTCAAAATTACCCTATATGTAAATGAAACAGAGAACAAATATATTTTATTCTCATGCACTCAGTGATTCATCTATGGTTTTTTGATGAAAAAATTGACATCAGCCATGCAGTTTGGTAACTAATATGCACGCACGGACGCAATCATAACATAGATATCGCAGCTACATTTAACATACAGAGCGAGCGAGCGCAGCGAGTGAGTTCAACAAGCACAAGTACTTGTATAGTTTATAAATTATTATAGTATTCTATTTTATAGTATACATGAATGTGGGCTATTCCATCAATGTTTATACTCACGTTCCAAATTGTCGAGCAGGTCTAACGAGTGACCTTTTGGCGTTGTTGTTAGTAGCTTGAGCGATGACAGATAGCATTTCACCAGTACGGGCAAGCTGGACCAGGGCCTGCTGTTTGCCACATGCCGTCTGTAGAGCTGCATGAATTAGGATCACGGCTAGGGTAGCAGGGATCAGAAATTTCATCTTTCACAGTTGGCCAGACAACAGCTGCAGGGGATTAAAAAACACTGCATGAAAAAATCAGAATCAGCATGCGTACGATTTATAATAATTGAGAAGACGATCACTACAAGTCGTAGCCAGATTTTGTTTTTTATTTACGAGGAAAAGCGAAGCTGCCTATTCTCGCGTGCATGCGCAGCCTGGATAATAGAAATCCGCACATATATTACAGTTATTTATACTGTGTGTCGGTGGAGCTAATGATAGACTTATACAGTAACTGCAAATCTCCAGCACCGGTCAGGCAGCTATAGTCTCGTGTTGATGTGGAGCGAGTAGCGTTTTAGCGTGCATTTTTATAACCAAGAGAAGTGAGGCTACGGTCCCATTGACCTTTAAATTTTTCGTTTATTTAACTAAGGCTACATACGCGCCTATTGATCATGAAGTACCAGTACTAGCTCCTACATGTAGCCCGGCGTTGCAAATTCGAACCATGCACTTCGTCTTAGTAAGGTAAGGTTTCGACGACGAGGTACTTCCGATAGTTGCGCGGGGTAATTCCGACAGTTGCGCGAGGTAATTCCGACAGTTGCGCTTATATCTCCAGCGTACTGTTGAGTTAGCCGATAATATTATTATTAATTTAGTATAAATCAATAGTCTAAGACAGCCACCTAGTATTAGAAGTAGTAACGTAGTAATTAATCTATGGCCTAGCCCTAGAAATACGTACTGCGCGACGCTTTCGGAACAACATGCGCTGGTAGTGGAAATTGGCTCCTAGCCTATATTATATCGCTAACTTGCACACTTGACGAAGCACCATGCAGGTAAATTGCAGACTTCAAGGCATGCATGCATGCGGGAAGACATGTTGCGGAATAGATGCCAGTATTCACATTAACACGGGAGTATAAATATTATTTCATTGTTTATTTGACATGCAAAAAATGAGTATGTAATACATCTCGCGGACTAAAATTATTTATCTGCTTTTATACTGATTACTGGCAACATTGTCGAATTTTAATTTTATACCTTTAATTGCTCTTCTGAATCCACCTCACTCAAGACTGCGACTAGTACTTTCAATAAATGTTCTCTGCACCAGTAGCTTAGCACTCAGAGCCGAGACAGTACGCACTAGTAATGAAGGCAGATCCGGAGTTTATATACTATCTGGCCACACTGTAAAAATTCCCCAAACGACCGTAGGCGCGAAACCGCAGTGGGGGTATGTATGTCGGATTAATCTCGCGGGCCAGACTAGTCGAGCCTGCGAGACCAGTTAGCATGGCGCCAGTGTACCGGTCATAAAATACCCGTAGGCTTTCATTGTAAAAGTGCTTTCGGTTTGACATATGCCATAGACAATATAAAAGCCGTATAACGGACAGTAAATTAGGACTCGGGGTGCCACGTGGTTGGTCCGTGTTTTCGCGGTGGCGTAGTTGATTGGGAGTGAAATGTCCGAGTACTGTCCTTTAATAGGTAAGACTGTGTCCGTCTTATTAAGGTGGATATACTCAGGCCAGGCCGCCAGTTTAAGGATGTCCCATTTTTACCAGCCGGAGCGCGCGCAGCGCGCGAACGGCTGGTACTAAGATTGCTTTACGTTTTCCGCGTCTGTTTGTTTGTTTGTTTGTCTGTCCGCTTGTGCGTCCGCACTTATCACGTGCGCATTATATTACGTCATACGTTACTATGCAGCTGCAGTGTACAGCAGCTATTGGACGTTTGCGGGCCAAGCTACAGCAAATGAAGGTAGTTTTGTGTTGCCTAGATGGCGAAAACGTGGTAGGTAGCCGTAAAGATCCTGGTTTCTTGGCATATTGCTACTAACTGGAGGCGCATGGCGAATCTGCTGAGTCAGCACTTTCGCTGTACCGCTCTAAGAATGTAGTATCTCCGGCTCTACAGCTGTAGTTTAATAGCTTGGCCTAAGCTGAGTTGTGTGTATTGTACGGGAAAGGCGCCAGGCTGTTTTTTTAGACGATGTCAGACTTGATTTAACATAGTAGTCTTTGGATCAAACAATGACACAATTGTTGATGTCATTGATATGATCATGAAGCATGAAGGTGTAGTCTATTTTATATATACGTATCCTGTTACTATGGCAACGTCTCCTCCCGCTGTGAACATGGCAGGAACAGTGCATGTCCATAACTACCTCTCGTAAGAGGCGAAAAGTAGAGAGATGTTTAGTGAACTTCATATTTGTGTCAGGTAATTTATTTTAGACATCTGACCCCTCTGCTTCATGCTAGCTACAGCCCTGGTAGTCCCTCTACTGATACATGCCTTAAGGTGACTATTATTTGAGGGTACAAATTTTAGCGCAAAATAGCGATTTTGAAAAATTCACTCAATTTTGTACCCATAAAAATCATTGCTTGCATGTGAGCAAGCTATGCGCACTGTGGTTAAATATGCACTTGTACAAACCACGTAGTTGTCACCTCCAATAATAGTCACCTTAAGGTATATGTAAATAGTTATATCCCTGCAAAATGGTGTGCATCAGCCATACATGCCTGAGGCTGAGCCGAGGGCATGTATGGGCTGATACACACCTTTTGCAGGGATATAACCATAGCAATATTTTATGACAGCTAAGCCACATCACACCATACTTTTACCTTGCACACATTGCATTGGCTTCTGCAATGCAATTATGCCTGTACTATCACAATCATCATGGTGTGTGTGTGTGTATCAGGAATATTACACAGCTATTACCATAGTAACAGGATATATACTCTAACTATGGTGTGTGGGCATTTAAACCCGCACAGCCACAGAGTCTAGCCACAGAGTCTAGCCATCCAAAAGCCCTATAGTGCTAATTAGTATACCATATGTGGCCAGGGTATATCCCTGCAACACCCTCACAATTGCTGAGGGTTAAGCAATTTGTAGCTCAGGGTAATCAATTTTAAGCTCAGTAGCATTGAAATGGCTTCCTAGGACAGCCATATTATGGTGGCAGGTGCATTAATTCCATTCTGCTCATTTCAAATACTGAGGAAGGCTGGTTGCTGAGCGTGGTGAGGGAATTTAGGCAAGCGTTATGGTGTTTCCTGGCTGAGGTATTTGTAGGTAGGCCTGCAGTTAGTGAGAAAGCGATGTAGGTAATATAGCAAGCTAATGCTGTTTAATACTTGCCGGAAGCCAACCAGGTAGCCAGCCACTGAGTCTTGGCGGGATAAGCAGACACGTGGGCCAGAGTGCACATGCACAATGTGACATCATACTTGTACACGGGTCATCATGCAGGGGCCACCCCCCATATTAACCTTGCTTAATGTACCATTAAACACCACCTAACTGCTAGTTTTGTTGCGTTCTGTGCGTGTGTCACTCTCAGTGTACTACTGTTCGTGTCGTAATAGTACTAGGCTTTGGCTAGACTGGTAACTTGAGGTTTTTTTCACCGCTTTAAGCTAGTAGTAGTTTTCTAAGTCTGCCTCGTATCGTAGCTACCAGTTTTGCCGCATTCACCATGCTTTGCACAAAGGGTCCTAATGTAAACTGGAGGGCTTGTTTTTTTTGCATACTTTTTAGTGGTTGTAGTCACTTGTGAAAATGAAAGCACAAAAGTGCATAATCCTTGGCATGATTTATAGTAAATAATTATGCTACACTTTCAATTTGGTGTCTAGAATGAGTAAATCAAGAATTCAATAGTCGTTCATTTGTATTGCATTGGTTTCTAAGTTTTTCATTGTGGTAAGCAAATAACACTGTAACTTTTGAATACAAAATCCAGGAATCAAAAACCTTCACTAGCGCATTTGCTTTCAATTCGTGTCTTACTTTGTACCCGTACATTAATGGCATAGCTGTTTACGAGGTAACAGGTACACACACACAAACTGGTACTGTAACCCTCGCTGCACATGCGCACACCGACGGTTTTTAAAACTTAAAAATCAATTTTCCTAATACTAATTGCAGCCATGAAAATCAAAAACACCTGTAACCACATCCTGGGGAATGTGAGTATTGCCTGCTGACTCAGCAGGCACTGCTGCAGTGGTAGCAGTGTGGGTGCCTCTGATAGAATGGCAGTTATTATGGTACCATCACCTGTATCATGGGTCTGTAGGGTGTGTGGGTTTGTATCCTCATGCAGTTACAGCCTTAAGCAAATCGCTAAATGGTGTGTACTGTGACTTCTTATGTGCCATAGGCCTTGATAGCTACACCTGTCCATAGACATCCATAGCCAGAATTTCCATTTTTGTACATGTATTCAATGTAGTAAATAAAGTGGCATTATCAGCATATGTGAATAGGCTGAAAACAACAGCGAAAGTACTGCTCCAAACACATTAAGTGAAGATGAATGGCCGAGAACCGGAGTGGACGTCGGCCGAACCCGCAAAATTGACTTTACCCTCTCAAACTTTAAGTGTGTTTCGGGAGCTACTTAAATTTTGAGATTTGAACATTAAATTATGGCACCATCACCTGTATCATGGGTCTGTAGGGTGTGTGGGTTTATATTCTCATGCAGTTTGGCATGAGCAACCAGTGATGGCAGTCACAGCTGAAAAAGCCGAATGGTGTGTACTGTGGATTCCTATACGGATACAAAAATTACAGTTAGCTTCCTACCTGCATATATCTAAGTCATCAAGCATGCAATGCCATGTACTCTTACACAGTATCAGATCTGATTTATCTGTGGTCGGTAATGTTGACTACCTCATTTCCTCACTCTCCTCCGGTATTGTGCAAGCTTACAACTCCGTAGTGAGATCGTGGACCTGACATGACCACAATGGAGTATAGTGTGTGAGAAAGCAAGTTTGTTTTAGTGTTTAAACAAACAGGCGAGACTTGCCTCGGAAGATTTTGTGACTTCAGTTTCTGCCCCCCCAATTACAGCCTCAAGCAAATTGCTAAATGGCGTGTACTGTGACTTCTTATGTGCCATATAGGCCTTGATAGCCACACCTGTCCGTAGACATCCACAGCCAGAATTTTCATGGGATTTTCTTTGAATGGTTTTTTGGTTCCCTTTTTTATCTTTTTTTTTAAAAAACAAAAATCTTTTTAAAAAAACTTTGAAAAAACAACTTTTAAACTCTTTTCGGAAATTTTTAATTTTCTGCGATCACGGGCTGGGTGGTCTCTGTTTCTTTCCGGGTCCCGGGTTCTCTTGGTTACGGTCAGAGCTTTTTCTATTCTTTCTATTCTTCTTTTTATTTTTCTATATCATGATTTCTATTTTTCCACTTTCTATTTTTCCGTGTGGATGTGCTTAATTAGATAGGTCATGTGCTTAACTAGATCGTAGTGTAAGGAGTTGCAGTAGTGTAGATATATATAGTTCTGTAGGTGAGGATAGATAAAAGGGCTGTTTTTGTTTTTTTAGGCCTAGAGCTAGTGAATGCAGTAATAATGATTAGGATACCTTTACGTTTTCATGTACCCAATGTAGTAAATAAAGTGGCATTATCAGCATAATGAATAGGCTAAAAACAACAGTGAAGGTACTGCTCCAAACACATTAAGTGAAGATGAAGATGAAGGGCCAGAACCAGAGTGGACAAACCCACTAAATAGACTTTACCCCTCCCAAACTTGAAAAGGTGATTTAGGAGCTACTTAAATTTTGAGATTTTACCATTGGTGGTCTTCTACTTGTAAGGTGTGCTGTTGGGTTGGCCCGCTCCGACCCTTCATATTGTAGAGTCACGCTGCACTTGCCACTAATCAAGCCTGAAGCCCTTTGCAAACCAGTCCTTTAGCCTCGAACCCAGCCGTCCCAGCTTTTTTTCGCTTGCAGGAAGAAGCGCTTTTTCTTCCTGCAAGCGAAAAAAAGCTGGGACGGCTGGGTTCGAGGCTACCAGTCCTTCATACTTCCAGGATGTAGAGTCACAGCTGCACTTGCCACTAATTAAGCCTGAAGCCCTTTGCAAACCAGTTAGAACAGGATCACCATTGGTGATGTGGCTTTCCTGGTTCTGTAAACAGAGGGGAGGTATTAAGGAAATGATCTGACCTCATTGTTTGGGTTGTCTTTCTCAGTCTGGGGTAATAAGGAAATTGTATCTGAGTGATATGACACCATTGTTGGGGTTTCCTTTTCTCTGTCTGTTCTGTAAACAGAGAGGCAGTGGCCCATTCCCTGGCCTCTGCACAGCTTTTGGGAGAGCCTGGGATGCCTCCGCACAGTTTTTGTTGCTTGTAGTAACGTGGGTAGAGCAGAGGTATTAAGGAAATTGTATCTGAGCAATGTGACATCATTGTTGTGGTTTTCCTTTCTTAGTCAGTTCTGTAAAGGGAGGGTGATTGGGGGTGGGGGGGGGGATTGAGGAAATTATAACTATGCTGAAAGTTAAGGGTGCAAGACCGTTACTTAATTGTCCGAGCACACTAATTAAATCCCGTAATCACTGCCAACTGGTGTCTAAAGTAATTAGGTCTTTCACTGACCTGAGACAGCCACAGTTCTGTAGGGAGGTATTTCGAAAGTGTGCGCTATCTAGATGATTTGTTGCTTGTAGTAAGGTGGGTAGAGCAGAGGTATTAAGGAAATTGTATCTGAGTAATGTGACATCATTGTTGTGGTTTTCCTTTCTTAGTCAGTTCTGTAAAGGGAGGGGATTCGGGGTGGGGGGGGGGGGGGGGGAGGGAGAATATAGCTATGCTGAAAGCATAACTGAGGTCAACATGCATAGATACATTGCTGCAACATCACATAACTTTTCTCTGAGTCTTCCTCTACATGGTTTCACCTTAGTGATGCACTAGATACCAGTTGGTAGTGCATTACGAGATTTAGTTAGTGCACGAGGACAATTAAGTAACAGTCTCGGGCGGATAATGCACGAGCCAAAGGCGAGTGAAATATCCGCCCCGAGATCGTTACTTTATTGTCCGAGCGCACTAGCTAGTCCCATAATGCACTGCCAGCTGGTATCTAAGTATTAGATAAATCACGCCACCCAGGGCTGTATGGGTTTTAGAGTACACGAGGGCATTAACTCCTCACTCTCCTCTGGTATTGTGCAAACTTCTTATGTGCCATAGGCCTTGATATCTACACCTGTCCATAGACATCCACAGCCAGAATTTTCATGGGATTTTCTCTGAATGGTTTTTGGTTCCCTTTTTTATCTTTTTTTAAAAAAATGTTTTTAGCAGAAACTTTGAAAAAACAACTTTTGAACTCTTTTCGGAAATTTTTAATTTTCTGCGATCACGGGCTGGGTGGTCTCTGTTTCTTTCCGGGTCCTGGGTTCTCTTGGTTACGGTCAGAGCTTTTTCTATTCTTTCAATTCTTCTCTTTATTTTTCTATATCATGATTTCTATTTTTCCGTGTGGATGTGCTTAATTAGATAGGTCATGTGCTTAACTAGATTGTAATGTAAGGGGTTGTAGTAGTGTAGATATAGTTTAATTAGGTAGGTCATGTGCTTAACTAGATCGTAGTGTAAGGAGTTGCAGTAGTAGTTGCAGTCTACACAAGACAATGTGTATATGCCTGCATGATGCAACCACCTCCGTTTAAATGTGGATTTCTTAATTTATTCCGCACCCCCAAAACAAACACACTAGGTGTGTAGTGTCAACATACAGCTGGTTTCCTAAGCAAATCGCAGCTGTCTCAAAAAGAATCCCCACTTTATGGCACTTAAGAAGTATTGGACTGCAAAACAGAGTGGTTGTTTTATCTCATATAAGGCTACCTAAGTTGCAGCCCCAGTGTAGATATAGTTCTGTAGGTTAGGATAGATAGAAGGGCTGTTTTTGTTTTTTTAGGCCTAGAGCCAGTGAATGCAGAAATAATAATTAGGATACCTTTATGTTTTCATGTACCCAATGTAGTAAATAAGGTGGCATTATCAGCATAATGAATAGGCTAAAAACAACAGTGAAGGTACTGCTCCAAACACATTACCTTGAAAATGAAAATGAAGGGCCAGAACCAGAGTGGACAAACCCACTAAATTGACTAAAGGTGTTTCAGGAGCTACTTAAATTTTGAGATTTTACCATTGGTGGTCTTCTACTTGTAAGGTGTGCTACTGGGTTGGCCCACTCCGACCCTTTATATTGTCATAGATAGTAGAGTAGATATTTTAGAGTCATGCTGCACTTGCCACTAATTAAGCCTGAAGCCCTTTGCAAACCAGTCCTTCATATTGTCCAGGATCAGAGGAGGTTGGACACGCATTCATTAACGTGTGCAGTCACGCGCCTTTTGCTCCACTTTATTACATTCCACGTTGCATTCCAGCATGCAATTAGCTCACTGAGAAGGTAAGCACAGCTCGTTATAAAGTTGCAATAGCCAGTAGATTGCTGTAAGATAGCTGGAACGAACCTATATGGGCAGCGTCTTTCCGTTACTAGATAGAATCCAGTATGTAGTCTCGCCTTGCCGATAGCTAGATATTTAAACGACCGTAGCTCTGCAATGACCCAGGGGTTGAATGGGGTTGGTAAGGTATTCTGAATCTACTTCGGGAGAGCTTTCGAAAGATATCTATTCCTTGGGGATACGCTTAAAGACTAACGAGAAAACTTTTCATACAGAAATCTCCATAGAGAATCGCGTACGCGCGTATGTCACATGACCGTGTCCAACCTCCTCTGGTCCAGGATGTACATAGAGTCACAGCTGCACTTGCCACTAATTAAGCCTGAAGCCCTTTGCAAACCAGTTAGAACAGGATCACCATTGGTGATGTGGCTTTCTTGGTTCTGTAAACAGAGGGGAGGTATTAAGGAAATGTATCTGACCTCATTGTTGGGGTTTTCTTTATCAGTCTGGGGTAATAAGAAAATTGTATCTGAGTGATATGACATCATTATTGTGGTTTCCTTTCTCAGTCTGTTCTGTAAACAGAGAGGCGGTGGCCTCTGCACAGGTTTTGGGAGAGCCTGGGAAGCCTCTGCACAGCTTTTGGGAGAGCCTGGGAAGCCTCCGCACAGCTTTTGGGAGAGCCTGGGATGCCGCTGCACAGCTTTTGGGAGAGCCTGGGAAGCCTCCGCACAGCTTTTGTTGCTTGTAGTAACGTGGTAGAGCGGAGGCATTAAGGAAATTGTATCTGAGCAATGTGACATCATTGTTGTGGTTTTCCTTTCTTAGTCAGTTCTGTAAAGGGAGGGGATTGGGGGTGGGGGGGATTGAGGAAATTATAACTATGCTGAAAGTTAAGGGTGCAAGAGCCAAAGGCTAGTGCATTATCCGCCCTCTACGGTTACTTAATTGTCCGAGTGCACTAATTAACTCCCGTAATCACTGCCAACTAGTGTCTAAAGTAATTAGGTCTTTCACTGACCTGAGACAGCCACAGTTCTGTAGGGAGTTATTTCGAAAGTGTGTGCTATCTAGATGATTTATTGCTTGTAGTAGAGCAGAGGTATTTAGGAAATTGTATCTGAGCAATGTGACATCATTGTTGTGGTTTTCATTTCTTAGTCAGTTCTGTAAAGGGAGGGGATTGGGGGTGGGGGGGGATTGAGGAAATTATAACTATGCTGAAAATTGAAAATTAAGGGTGCAAGAGCCGAGGGCTAGTGCATTATCCGCCCTCGACCGTTATTGTCTGAGCACACCCGTAATCACTGCCAACTGGTGTCTAAAGTAATTAGGTCTTTCGCTGACCTGAGACAGCCACAGTTCTGTAGGGAGTTATTTCGAAAGTGTGCGCTATCTAGATGATTTGTTGCTTGTAGTAACGTGGGTAGAGCGGAGGTATTAAGGAAATTGTATCTGAGTAATGTGACACCATTGTTGTAATGTGACACCATTGTTGTGGTTTTCCTTTCTTAGTCAGTTCTTTACAGAACTGATTAAAGTAATTAGGTCTTTCACTGACCTGAGACAGCCACAGTTCTGTAGGGAGTTATTTCGAAAGTGTGCGCTATCTGGATGATTTGTTGCTTGTAGTAACGTGGGTAGAGCGGAGGTATTTAGGAAATCGTATCTGAGCAATGTGACATCATTGTTGTGGTTTTCCTTTCTTAGTCAGTTCTGTAAAGGGAGGGGATTGGGGGTGGGGGGGGGGGATTGAGGAAATTATAACTATGCTGAAAGTTAAGGGTGCAAGACCGTTACTTAATTGTCCAAGCACACTAATTAAATTCCGTAATCACTGCCAACTGGTGTCTAAAGTAATTAGGTCTTTCGCTGACCTGAGACAGCCACAGTTCTGTAGGGAGTTATTTCGAAAGTGTGTGCTATCTAGATGATTTGTTGCTTGTAGTAACGTGGGTAGAGCGGAGGCATTAAGGAAATTGTATCTGAGCAATGTGACATCATTGTTGTGGTTTTCCTTTCTTAGTCAGTTCTGTAAAGGGAGGGGATTGGGGTTGCACTTTCTAGATAATGCACACTTATGTGTGCAGTAAGCTATTGTGTAGCGAGTTGTAGCTTGTATCATCTGTGGTGTACATGTGGTGTCCTATGGTCACATACCCGGATCTCTTCCTACCAATAGGACAGTTCCACACAAAATCTAAGGATTTTCATCATGCTACATTGACGTGACGTCACATCCGGTTACTCTTCTGCGACCACACTAAGAGAACAGCTGAGAACTGATCAGGTAAGCTGTTTGCGTGCGTAACCTACCGTATAGCGGAAATCTTTCGCGAGTGAAAACTTTTGGAAAAGTTTTCACCCACGAAGAATTCTTGCTGGACGGTTTACCGTTTATCCTATATAAGTGAGCACAGTGAAAAACTGGAGACCTTGTGTGATATAGAGGTTTGCAGTAGATATAGTTCTGTAGGTTAGGATAGATAAAAGGGCTGGTTTTGTTTTTTAGGCCTAGAGCCAGTGAATGCAGAAATAATGATTATGATACCTTTCCGTTTTCATGTACCCAATGTAGTAAATAAAGTGGCATTACCAGCATAATGAATAGGCTAAAAACAACAGTGAAGGTACTGCTCCAAACACATTACCTTGAAAATGAAAATGAAGGGCCAGAACCAGAGTGGACAAACCCACTAAATTGACTAAAGGTGTTTCAGGAGCTACTTAAATTTTGAGATTTTACCATTGGTGGTCTTCTACTTGTAAGGTGTGCTGTTGGGTTGGCCCACTCCGACCCTTCATATTGTAGAGTCATGCTGCACTTGCCACTAATTAAGCCTGAAGCCTTTTGCAAACCAGTCCTTCATATTGTCCAGGATCAGAGGAGGTTGGACACGCATTCATTAACGTGTGCAGTCACGCGCCTTTTGCTCCACTTTATTACATTCCACGTTGCATTCCCGCATGCAATTAGCTCACTGAGAAGGTAAGCATAGCTCGTTATAAAGTTGCAATAGCCAGTAGATTGCTGTAAGATGGCTGGAACGGACCTATACGGGCAGCATCTTTCCGTTACTAGATAAAATCCAGTATGTAGTCTCGCCTTGCCGATAGCTAGATATTTGAACGACCGTATACGTATAGCTCTGCAATGGAACGGGGTTGGCGAGGTATTCTGAATCTACTTCGGAAGAGCTTTCGAAATTAAAGATATCTATTCCTTGGGGATACGCTTAAAGACTAATGAGAAAACTTTTTATACAGAAATCTCCATAGAGAATCGTGTACGCGGGCGTATGTCACATGACCGTGTCCAACCTCCTCTGGTCCAGGATGTAGAGACAGCTGCACTTGCCACTAATTAAGCCTGAAGCCCTTTGCAAACCAGTTAGAACAGGATCACCATTGAGGATGTGGCTTTCCTGGTTCTGTGAACAGAGGGGAGGTATTAAGGAAATGTATCTGACCTCATTGTTGGTTCTCAGTCTGTTCTGTAAACAGAGAGGAGGTGGCGGGTATGTTCCCAGGCCTCTGCACAGCTTTTGGGAGTTCATGTTTTTTTTCAGGGCCACCCTACATATTTTTTTTGTAAATGGGACCCTTGGACTCTCACTTAGTGGAGCAGCTGGCTCTGTAAAGTCTGTTGGGCATTATTTAGAAAATGTTTGCACTAAGTTATTAAGCATTAACAACTTAGTGCACACTTACGTGTACATTAAGCGCGGTCATGTGATCGATTTTGAGACTTTTGATTCGTTGAAGGTCACGTGAGTAGCACTAAGTAATATTTAGATACCGGTTTGCAGTGATTACAGGATTTAATTAGTGTGCAAAGGCAATGCAGTAACGGCCGAGGACAGATAATGCACGAGCTGAAGGCGAGTGCATTATCCGCCCTCGGCTGTACTTTATTGCCCTTGCACACTAATCAAATCCTATAATTACTGCCAAGTTCCAACTGGTGTCCAAAGTAGTTAGTGCTCTCACCAACCTAAGATAGCCACAGTTCTTTAGGGCGTTATTTAGAAAGTGTGCACTTTCTAAATAAAAGTGTGATACAGAGGTTTGCAAGTCTGGTTGCCACAGGAGAAGGCAAATAGGCAGTGGCTGTCAAGTAATTAATTAGGTTAGGCTGTCGGAATCAAAGGCTAGCAGATTACACAGTTACTACTGTCAACTCCCGTTTTCGTATTACTGGCCAAACAACCTGCAAACCTCTGTTGAGTAGATTGGAGTGGGAAGTGCAAACCTCATGGACAGATTGATCCACCTGCGCATTTGCTGGAAATAGATTTTTTACTTGTAATGGGGTAATGCAAGCAGTAATAGCACTCACTCACCCAATATCAGAGGAGACATCTGGCTCCTCTGTTTCATGTTAGCTACAGCCCTGGCAGTCCCTTTACTGATACATGTATATGTACATACGTATGTAGCGCCTTCTAAGCTATTCTATTACAGCATTGGTGCTTTTTGCTAGGTTATGTCTGTTATGAAAGAATGTCTGGAAACTAAGTGATTTTTCTTCGCAGGAGGGATGACCTGTGAAGATGTTTTCTGAGTGTCATCTCCTGTAAAGGTTTACGGACTTATTCGTTTCATTGACTCACTCTAAAGTCCCTGAGCTCGAACTAGCAGACTGTGTGGTACAATGGCTGTGCAGGGTTTTTCATTTTGGGTAGATATGTGCAATCTAGGGACGTCTGGGTGCATGCCCCCTCTCTTTTTCACTCGAAGATTTTTATTCCTCGAAGCTGATCCTGGGGCTAATATAAGTCGTTGTCCAAATATCAATTAACACCTTCAAAAAGTTATTAGGGGTTTCTGCTTTCCATTATAAAGCTCTGCTTGTTTGGCGAGGAAAAGAGTGTACTTTCTACTATACAAGTACTGGCCCTCGCTTCGCTCGCGCAAGTACTTGTGCGTGTTCAACTCGCTCACTCTGTACAGATAGAAATGAAAAGTGTGACCTCTATGTGATTTGCATGGAACAGTATAGCATCTTCTGCCAATGAAGCAGTGCTTTTGACTAAGCCACATGCATGTCAGTGTTGAAAATTGACTCGTCACAGTGGGGGGTAAATATATAGTACGTGTGCACACTACAATTCTTTTAGAAGCCAAAGCATGTATTACGGTGGCCCTGGAGGTCACTCCACGTTCCATACTCTGATCACCACGTTCCAATAGTCCTCACTCCTCATTCCAATAGTCCTCACTCCTCATTCCAATAGTTCTCACTCCTCATTCCAATAGTCCTCACTCCTCATTCCAATAGTTCTCATTCCTCATTCCAATAGTCATCACTCCTCATTCCAATAGTTCTCACTCCTCATAACATACGTACTTCCAAAATTATGAACTTTGAACTTTGATTCTCACTCCCCGCTTCTCACTCCAATAGCTCTCGTTCCAGTATCCAGTGTCGCGCGCGCATGTATGGTGCAGATACGTTATGATGTCATTCAATGTTCTTTAATTAGAATACAAAACGAACAGCATCCTACACATATGATAACGTCACGGTCTTCTCGCGTAGGCCTATTCTCGCGCAATCGAGGTTCATTAGTGGACGTCACATCCGGTACACACACACGCACAGACGCACAGAACTAACGTTAAAGTATTGATAACTGCCAATTATGGTACTTAGAGGACTTCTAACTACAGTTAGAGCAAAACTTAATTGAGTTGCTGCAAACTGAAATTATTCATGAGATGTATACAGGTAGTACAATCCACTTAGATGATGCCATTTCCTGGTTTACAGGAAACCCACTTCATTGGCTAGACCACTAATTTCTGTAAACCACTCACAATGTAATTATCTAACATAACTTGTAGTACAATTGTTGTATAGTACATGTATATGTGAATGTTTGCATTCCATATTGCACACTCTTTTCAAAGCTATAACTGACCCAGTGATGAATGATAACATGAAAATGGTACGGAGCGGAGTATGGATCCAGAATTTAAAGTTCTGTGGGGACATTGGCAAATCTCTGTATGCTTTCTTAAATCATATTTCCACACATTGGTAGGCGTGACTGATCAAACAGTACGTAACACATGCTTGTCAGCTCAGTGCTGTTTTTCTGAGTTCAATCTTTCCAAGTTGGTTGTCCACAGGAGAAGGCAGATAGGCAGTGACTCTCAAGTACTTGATTAGGTTAGGCTGTCAATCAAAGGCTAACATTGTACACAGTTTTTGCTGTCAACTTCAATTTGCCTACTGCACTGGACAACCAACCTGTAACTATCTGTTTACTACTGTAGTGGAGTTTATCTGTTTGCTATGGAGAAAGGCATCACTTTTGATGTTAATTCGCAACCACATAGTATTATTAGTGTACGCAAATTGCCTATTTATAGCTTTTTGTGGAGTCGCTCCAATGTAAACACCTTTGGCAAAGGGGAAGTCCCTTCCTACTCTATGGCATATTTTGGCCACACCTTCGTGAGGAACTGTACCGAAACTGGGCAAAGTTTTGCTACAAACGACCCATAACTACAAAATTAGCAGGAAATTAACAATCACTAAGTGTGGCGCACCGACAGGGCATGCCCTCCTCGGAATATTTGGGATTTCAGTGCTTCTGAGATCATTTCTGATGCAATTTTGGGGTGAAAGAACAAGGGTTGGACAACCTGCGGCAAAATGCAGTCACAGTGCTTGCTATAGAATCCTTGCGCTCAAGGAACTTGAGAAGGCATGGCTCCGCCGTGGGACGTGAGCGCGCGGAGCACGCGCGGTCACAGCATGGGTTTGGACTTTCAAAGGGTTTGCTTGAGAAACGTAAAGCTCTTCAGATGATGGGGCCTGTCAGGAAGACTCCAGAGAAACGCTTTTAAAATATTTGTACCATGGTGCTGCGTGCACGTCACTGTGACCAACATGCGAGTTAGTGAAACTGAACCAACCGCACCAGTGGCTACGGCCCTGAGTGCTTGACAGCAAAAAGGCCCAAATTTTCTGGCTGGATTGTATCTTTTTTAGCAAAAAATAGTTGGGCGTTTGTGTTTCAAACTAGGGGAGCTTAGAATTGAAGATACTAGTTAATTAATTCTTAAAAATTAATTATAGGGCTGATAAGCTGGACCTTGTGAGCACAATATAGTGAAACTCTGGTTATGCAACATTTTGGCCCAAGTGGCTTGAGGAAAATCCCCCAGATTTACCACACAGGAAACCATTATGTTGACTATCAATCTATCAGCTTAAAATAGTATTTCTCTGAGCAATGGCTGGTGAAGTCACTGATCCTATTATGGTCTGGACAAATCAATGCTTCTCCGAACTGGCTTGAGCTTATATAAAGAAATGTCCTGTACATAATGAAAGAGCAGATAATATGCAATAAAACTGTCAGAGAAATAAGGAATATTCCTTACTGGAAGAGAATTACACTTACACAAACAAAACGGAAAATTAAACACACATCTAACTCTCAAAACAAATCCTCCTGTGTGACTTATAAACTTTAACTGCCTGCTCAAGTTCCTTTGCCAGATTTCTTTCCTTTAGAATAGGCCCGCTTGTAATCCAATGCCTTCCAAAAACATTTGCGGATGAGATCAAGGCCGACAGAGTCAACGGCAGGACGGATGAGGCGAAGTCATGGCAGAGTAAAATTCGTGGAATATACTTTTGCTTGCCTCCACACACGCTAAATGGGGTTATGCTCGCAATACAACTTGGGTATAAAAAAAAAACACTTGAAGGCCTCGGGCTGTTAAGAACTGCTTAAAAAGGGTTTGCTCGTCCTGAAAGTCTTCGTGCATTGACAGTACAACACGCATGTCATCTGCTACTATCCGCTCAGTGTTAATCCCCCTGTTAAATGAGAACCAGCTGCCTCATACTGTTGGCATCAGGGGAGGTGTTGCGGCCCTCTCACCGCTGTATGGTGGTGGTGGTCGGTGCTGTTCCTTGAGCTTCTTCAGATCCTCAAGACATTCTCGCTGAGTAATGATGACATCCTCATGCTCATGTCCATTTACATACCCGGGTGAAAAAGGGTCTGAATTTAGGCGAGTGAAGCGCGTCAGTGTAAATCCTTCACGCACACTGTTTACGTGCAAATTTTTCCGTACGACGTCACGTGCAGCAGCATATTGTGCGATTTTTATAGCGTGTTTTGCATATACGTTGAATTCTTCATGCGTCCCCCCCCCCCCCGCTTTTACACTTATGTGCGTGGCTATAAATACGCCCATTATTGTGATTGGGTATTCAACAGTACAAGAATAAAAATTAAAGACATTCCAATATAAAATTACTCCATTAAAATTTAAGCAAGATTGTACAAACGTACTGCATTCCAAGTGGCACCTATAAACACACTTTTCAAAGATGTTTTCCACTTCAATGGGATGCTGTATTACAACAGCCACGATCTTTGCTCATGGCCTAGAGGATGAAAGGTGTCAATTATGAATTGATTTTGGTTCAGTGCATATTTTTCCACATGCCCTTGTGCTTCAAGCGACTTAGAGACCTCGTGACTCAGCCTGTCGCAAGAATACCGTCGAAATAATTATGCGTGAATCACGTCCTGGGTGTGGCAATTTTGGGATATTTTCACGAGCCAGGCTGTTGCTTGACTACAAGTATTAATAGGAATCATTGGCAATGGCACACTGAGCTATGAAAAGCATCTAGTTTTGGCATCTCTGTGTGCAGCATAGTTTCAAGGGTCAGCCATGGCTGGTATAGTAGTGGAGAGACGAGTTGGGCTGCTTGAAGCTCATCCGCATCGCTCGATTGTGCCGTCCGTTTCTAGCACTGATATACTTATACTGAAGCTACATACGTAGATTCTACTAACCTGAGAGCTGTAGTAAGCCTCCCTTGGTAAAACTAAGCGGTGGACTTGTCCAGATCTCTGCCCCTTGTTGTACCGCAGGTTTGAAGACGGCATGCATATAGCCGCCTGAGACGCCATTTTGAACACATTCCTCCATAAAGCCCCATATAAATTGTGTATAGTTTTGTTTTGGCCATAACTCCTCACAGAAACTGAAAATAGAGAAACGCCACATATGTTTTCATAGTTTTCACCCTTTATATATATGGAATGAATTTTGTTTCAAAATTCAATGCGTTAAAATTCAATGGTAATGATAGAGAATCCAGAGAGCGTAACGGATCTGAGGTCTGTATACTACGTCATTGAATTCTCGCCATTGAATGATACAGCAAGTACCATTGAAGTTGTAAGATGCTGTTGAACTCATGTTCTGACTATTGAATTACATTGCTACGTCATTGAATTTGTATTACACACTGTTAAAATAGAATTGCCATATTGACTAGTGGGATGTTGTTTGAGTTTCAACATGTATGGATATATAATTGCAGCAGCATTACTTTCCTCTGAGTCTTCCTCTGCCTCCTCTACACGAATTCACCTTAGTGATGCACTTTAATCATCTGTATCGGTAAATGCTTTCACATTCTTGACCCACACAAATCAATCTGTATATACATGATTGTGATGTGTTGAAACTCAAACAACAACCAATAGTCCAGATGACAATTCTATTTTAGCTGTGCAGCTATATTGAATTATTGTAGCTTCATTGAATCAACTTGTAAATGGCATTGAATTGTGTTGTTGTGTCATTGAATTCATTCTCAGCGTCATTTGAAGCCAATAGCAAGATTACAGAGATATACGGATAGTTTGCGAATTGCGTATTATAGTTCCCGTTCCGAACAGGGCCTGTTCGTATTAGCCACGTGGCTGCTGTTCATTCAATAAACATGCTGTGCTGTAATACAAATTCAATGACGTAGCAATGTAATTCAATAGTCAGAACATGAGTTCAACAGCGTCTTTCGAATGCTTCACCACACTCAGTAGTCCATACTACACGATTAGGCCTGTCCTTCTTTGTGAGGTCTGTCATAGGAGCAGCAATCTTGGCAATGTCAGGAATAGATTTCCTGTGATATCCTGTTAGGAACCTCCCACATGCTTCTTAGTCACCAGTATTGAGGATAGCTTAACAGCCAGAACCTTTGATGGTTCGGACAAACTAGACCATTTCCAACAATGTGCCTCAAGTAAGTACACTGCTACATCCCAGAACTGACATTTGGGAGGCTCTGCAGTCAACCCAGCAGCAAATGTCAGTCCAGTACCATTCTCATTTAAATTACGTAGGTGCTCATCCCAAGTGGAACTGTAAACAATAAAGTTGTCAAGGTTGTAATATTATTGATGAGTTGACTCACGGTTTAATCACTCATAAACTATTCAACTGCAGAGTTACAGTAACAGCTGGTATTTGTACAGGCATGCTACTGAATATAGCGTGACCAAACTAGGAATAACTCTGGATATAAACAACATACATGTGAAGTAAGAGCCTGTGACTGGTGCTGAATAATGAACACAGAAAACATGCATGTGAATACATATAGTACAGAGTTCAAGTGTTCTTGGATGGAGGTCACAGTCTGTTGGGTGGATGTATCTGTATCCCAGTACACGATCGGGTCATCATCGGTTCTCGTACGGGTGGTTCGATTCAGGGTGGTTCAGTCTGGGGTTGTTCGGTCGATTGGCGATTCCCAGGCGTGACATTCAGATGTTGTCGGTTCCGCCTTACTTGTCCAGCAGGGTTTTCGACCACATACGTAGGACAGGGGTGTGTTTGATCACTACCAGAGATTGGCTGGTCACCGGATGTGATCCAAACATCTGAATCATCAGGAATGGGGATTAGAGCTCGGACTCGGTGACAGCGATCATATTTCCGTTTCTGTCGATTTTTGAAAGTACGATTGTTACTCCGAAATTCATCAGTTTCCATTCTGGAATAAGGGTCACACAATCGTCTTCTCATGAGGAGCTCAGCTGGAGAGAGGTTGCATTAGGGGAAAGGTGTTGACCTGTATGAGAGTAGGGCCATGTGTACATCTGCGGATTCCTTGAGCAAACTCTTCACGGTCTTGACTGTCCGTTTAGCCTGCCCATTACTTTGGGCAAATAGAGGGCTGCTGGTCACGTGATGGAAATTGTAGGCCTTTGCAAACTCATGCGATAAATACTGAGGGCCGTTGTCACTGATAACTGTCTCAGGAATTCCAAATGGTAAGAACATAGCTTTCAGTGATTCGAAGATACTGTTGGATGTTGTGTTCGTGAGTTTCAGGATTTCGGGATATCTCGAGAAGTAGTCAACAAGTAGATACGTGGTTTCTTAGAGTGGAAGAGTTCTGCTCCGATTTTCTGCCATGGATATATTATAGTTCTGTGCAAATCATGAGCTCCGTTCGAGGGGTGAAGTCTTTGCTGGCCTTGAGCGTTTTGATTAAACCTCTCAACAAGGCAGTCCATCTGAGGATGATAGGGACCCGTCTGGATAGGATGTACGTGAAGCATCCGGTATATCTCCACCACACTGCAAAAACAAAAGGGTCGCTTTAATCCAGCTGGGGGTATCTCAGTTGCAAGTTCACTACGAAAAAATGTGCATACAGGCAGATCAATTACATTATTTGCCCAACATAATACCTTTATGGCTCCTATAATTAAGGAAATATGCACTGCAAAACCTAAAATGTTGCTTTAAACCAGCTAGGGATATCTCAGTTGCAGTGTACATGTACAAAACAATGTAAACAAGTGGATCACTTTACCACCCTATTTAGGCTCCAATTTCTAAAGGAAGGAAAGACCATTAGCAACGCATATTTTGTACCAACCCATTTCTATCCCATGCACCTAAGAAAGCTGATCTAGGTTGGCTTTTGAGGAAAGTAATCTTATTGCACTGCATGCCAGTAACTGAGCATTCTCTGGTATACTGGAGCTGCAACTGAGGTGACCTTATGTGGGTTAAAACCAACCACTTTATTTTTGCAGTGAGTAACTGTGATGTAAAGTTGTTACCTTTCGTCAGGATCTCCTGCGCAACCCCTACCTGAGCGAACAACTTCACTAGTTTCGCAGCAGTGTGTTCCACATCAGTTGACTTGAGTGTGGGACAGCTTCCGGATGCCATGTTGCGTAATTGCGTATCACTGGAATGTCTTTTGACACCGGAAAGGGAGGGTACAGACTGGCTGTGTGTTCCACTCTTTTGCTTGGACTGCCCAGAGCAGGCGTACTGCAGCATTTATTTCACATACGTAATTTACACTACCTATGATTGTCTTTACTGTTGTCTACAACTTAACCTGAATGTATGAACCTTAATTGAGTCTTTAAATTTTCTGAGATTTGTTGTAGTATCTATGAACTGACCAACAGTTACATTGAACTTTCGAAGACTGGCTTGACCTGCAATGCTGCCCGACGTTCACACTCCTCAAGGCAGCACTCAGCTTCAGTCAGCTTGTCAAAGTGTGTAGCTGACCACTAAACTTCTGCTGTTCATTGTTCAGGGCAGCACTGAGCCTTTAAGCTCTGTAGCTACATCAAACAGCTTATTTTTGAATATATACAACTAAGATTGTAGTTGCACCTCCCTGAATCAGTGCCAAGCTGAATTAGAGCTGGACTGAGACGTAGGTTGCCCAGGAGAAGAGCCGTAGAACTACCGGAATTTTATCTAATGCATATACATTTAATGTAAGCTATACCTCTTAGTAGAGCTTCTGGACAGGTGTTGGCAAGCATCTTTATTTCTGTAGCATCAGCTACTGTTAGGAGATCTGAAAATCTATATATAGAGCCAATCAAAAAAAAAACTGCTGTGTCTGAAGCCCAATAAACGAATTGCCAATTCAAAATGAAGATAGTCAATAAATGCAACTGTGCAGGAATGGAAGGTTTTGGTACGTTACTATAATTATTCTGCGTAGTCATCACCATTCCAACCTCATTTAGAAAGGTTTCCTACATATACGTGATTATAGGAGATTGTTTTTCCTATCCTGCAAAGTATAGCTAGCTGTTGTCCTGTGATTCATTACTGCTATGATTGGAATATTACTGGACTGTAATTTGCTTTTGCTGAATAATAGACTTGTCAAAGGATATCCATTGATGTAAAAATCATTGTATGCTAAAAGCTACAAACATTTGGCTGTTTGCATAGCTAAGGTACAGTCCTCTTCTGCTGGTTTTCTACCCTTTCTTTGGTCTACGTAGGTCTGCTAGTATACACATGCACTTACGTTATATGTACAGTTTTTTTTTCTTTCCCTGATAGACTGTGAGAGTTTGCATATTATTTTGTCTTTATTTGCCTGGGTAGTTGCTCTTTCTTTTGCTTGGCAGCTTTAATTATGATGTAGTCTGTCAAATGCTGCAGTATCCTGATCGTCTGTCTATTGAGTGAAAGTTGTATTGAAGTGTGGCTTGGCTGTTTTGGTGAAGGTACTAAATTAGTGGATTCTAGTCTTGACAAGGGAGAGTTTGACGACTCAGAGAAGGGTTGATCTAATGGTGAGGAGTCACTCGTGAGAGAGGTTATTGTTAAAGAGTCAGATTCGGGAGAACTGCATGGCATGGTGTAGGTAGAATTACGTATCCAGCATTGATGTTCTGAGGTAACACTGTCACCATTCTCCTCAAAGTGGAGAGAGTTCTGCTATCATCTGAGGAGAGCATTGAAATCATAAACTGTGGTGGGCTGATACGTGTAGTACCTGGCATTGAAGGCTCAGAGTGTGAGCTAACAGTTCCTATTGGTGAGGTTTGCAAGGAACCTTCAGTAGCATAGCGACAGATATTAAAGGATGGAAGTGAGATGTTTCTGTCATTACATTCTTCCCATTTGTTTGAAGGTGAAAGTGTATGTCTGAAACGTTTCTATGATGGATTTCATGCATTGGTACTCCGATCTACATCTAAAAATTCAACTCCACCTTCTACATGCCTCCACCATTTTCTTGAACCTTTCACTGGTCCTCTCTAAGTAGGAATGATGCTGTACTGGTGTTTGTATGATTCGTGACTTTGGAATGATTTAGGTGGTACGTATGGCTTGGGCTAGTTGCTGTACTTCACTTTCTTGTCTGTCATATTGTATGACTTTGATCTTTTTTTCCCTCCTGTATTTAAACCAAAATGTTAGTAATAATCTGGTTTGCATTCTGGTTTAAAGTGGGCTTTGTGATCATGCATTGGTGCTGGGGCTAGCATGTCATGCTTTTTTGTTTCAATGTCTCAAACTTCAAATAGGTAAGTAGCACGTGGCTATTGGGGAAGTGCAGGAACCGAACCGATAATCAGAGATGGCGATGGCTTGTTTTTGTGGTGGATGAATAATGGTATAATGGTAATAGTTGCCCGCACGCATGAACGTTGGGGAGAGTCCCTGATGAGAAACTAATATGCAACAAATAGTGGCCTTATATGTGAGCTGTATGACTCCATCAATGTACAATTTATATAGCTAGATCTCTATGGGACCCTTTTAAGTCACAAATAGCATGCTCTCTGTTTGCCTGCATCACTTGCACTTGCATATCTGCTCACACACCATATTTACACATTTTAGTGGTGTGGTTAAGTCCTAGAGTCTAAAAAATAGGTTTCATTGAGAAAACAGTACAGTTGTAAAGTAAACCCAAGTTTTCCCCAAATCGTTTGTATATAATCCATGTCTCTGGTGTAAGGAAGAAATTGTAAAAGTGAGAAGCCACAATTAGCATTCGAATGAAGTGACATTTGTAATCGTGCATTACACAGATACTATAATTATTGGGCCTGTATATAGCAGGCTTTCCTTTACAATAATATACTTACTGCTATGGCTACACACTTCACACACGTGTCATGATTCACAGATCTTCGGAGTGGGGTGAACAATTCAAGTGTCACTGAGTGGGGTGGACTGTCACGGAATATTTGGACCCCGTAAAAAATGTTCCCCCCGGAACAAATATTTCGGTTTTACGGTGTAATATTCGGACCGCCGCTGAAATAAAAGTTCCGCATGCATACGGGTGTACCAACAGCCTCTGACTGTCAATCATTTGCTGTCAAACTCTGAAGATGGCGGGAAATGGCTATTATAAGAAGACCAGCGAGTCATCGGAAGTGTATCTTGAGCTACTGGAATGGAAGCAGTTGATAAAGAAGACCCTATATTGGAACTCGCTATCGAGTACGTTCTGACGAACGCTACACCCCTTCCTTGAGCAAGGACAGAAAGCGTACTGTGTACATGTATCATTTTCTTTTTGTCATTGTTAATCCAACTTGTGTGTGTGTGTGTGGGGTGGGTCCAAATCGTGTATTGAGTTTATATTCAGGAAATTGTGCAATTTGAAGGGGGGTCCTTATATTTCAAAGGTGGTCCGAAAATTTCAGTGCATTTCTGAAATATTAGTTCCGGGGGGTCCACATATTTCGAAATACTTGGACCGGGGGGAACAATTTTGGGGGGGTCCAAATTTATCATGACAGGACAATTCAAGTGTCACTGAGTGGGGTGGACAATTCAAGTGTCACTGAGTGGGGTGGACAATTCAAGTGTCACTGAGTGGGGTGGACAATTCAAGTGTCACTGAGTGGGGTGAATAATTCAAGTGTCACTGAGTGGGGTGGACAATTCAAGTGTCACTGAGTGGGGTGGACTATTCAAGTGTCACTGAGTGGGGGTGAACAATTGAAGGGCCAAGAACCAAAGTGGTCTAACCCACATAATTGACTTTATCTCTAAGCTCCCAAACTTGAGAATACTCCTAAAATGTGTGTATGGCTGCTTAAGTTTGCTCATAATGTATGATGTTGGTACGTAAAGCCTAAGTTTTGGTATTCAAATTTATGATTTGCCAGACACGTACTTTGGCTCAAAATGTTTGTGCCCTGGCTCAAACTCTTGTGTACCAACAATTGTGTTGTAGAGGAATTTTATTATACACTTGGTGTGCATCTCAATTAGGCTTTCTGCATAGCTATAATTTTTTTTAATACCTGGAATCCCCAGTCTGTTTATATAATAGACTGAGTAAGGAAAGCCACACCAATGGTGTCATTCAGCAGGTTTCTTGAAAATATACAATAGCAATAAAGCTGATGTGAAGCCCGAGGTATTTTTCCATATTGCTGAGTCTACTTGAGAGGGTGGAGGCGTGTTCTAACTGGCTTGTAATTGCACACCCAAAAGGCTTCAGCATGCATTGCAATAATGGATAATATGAAGGGCCAAGAACCTCTGAGTGGGTTAACCCAACATTATGCAGTCTGAGCACGACCAAAAATGGTAAAATCTGAAAATTTAGGTATAGCTTCTAAAACACAGTAAGAATGTTCTCAAGTTTGAGAAAGTTAAAGCGGGTTAGACCGCTCTGGTTCTTGGCCCTTCAATTCAAGTGTCACTGAGTGGGGTGGACAATTCAAGTGTCACTGAGTGGCCTGGGGTGGACAATTCAAGTGTCACTGAGTGGGGTGGACAATTCAAGTGTCACTGAGTGGCCTGGGGTGGACAATTCAAGTGTCACTGAGTGGGTTGAACAATGACAAGTGTCACTGAGTGGGGTGGACAATTCAAGTGTCACTGAGTGGGGTGGACAATTCAAGTGTCACCGAGTGGGGTGGACAATTCAAGTGTCACCGAGTGGGGTGGACAATTCAAGTGTCACCGAGTGGGGTGGACAATTCAAGTGTCACCGAGTGGGGTGGACAATTCAAGTGTCACCGAGTGGGGTGGACAATTCAAGTGTCACCGAGTGGGGTGGACAATTCAAGTGTCACCGAGTGGGGTGGACAATTCAAGTGTCACCGGGTGGGGTGGACAATTGAAGTGTCACCGGGTGGGGTGGACAATTGAAGTGTCACCGGGTGGGGTGGACAATTCAAGTGTCACTGAGTGGGGTGGACAATTCAAGTGTCACTGAGTGAGGTGGACAATTCAAGTGTCACTGAGTGGGGTGGACAATTCAAGTGTCACTGAGTGGGGTGGACAATTCAAGTGTCACTGAGTGGGGTGAACAATTCAAGTGTCACTGAGTGGGGTGGACAATTCAAGTGTCACTGAGTGGGGTGGACAATTCAAGTGTCACTAGGTGGGGTGGACAATTCAAGTGTCACTGAGTGGGGTGGACAATTCAAGTGTCACTGAGTGGGGTGGATATTTCAAGTGTCACTGAGTGGGGTGGACAATTCAAGTGTCACTGAGTGGGTTGAACAATTGAAGGGCCAAGAACCAAAGTGGTCTAACCCACATAATTGACTTTATCTCTAAGCTCCCAAACTTGAGAATACTCCTAAAATGTGTGCATGGCTGCTTAAGTTTGCTCATAATGTATGATGTTGGTACGTAAAGCCTAAGTTTTGGTATTCAATTTATGATTTGCCAGACACGTACTTTGGCTCAAAATGTTTGTGCCCTGGCTCAAACTCTTGTGTACCAACAATTGTGTTGTAGAGGAATTTTATTGTACACTTGGTGTGCATCTCATTTAGGCTTTCTGCATAGCTATAATTTTTTTAATACCTGGAATCCCCAGTCTGTTTATATAATAGACTGAGTAAGGAAAGCCACACCAATGGTGTCATTCAGCAGGTTTCTTGAAAATATAGAATAGCAATAAAGCTGATGTGAAGCCCGACGTATTTTTCCATATTAATGAGTCTACTTGAGAGGGTGGAGGCGTGTTCTAACTGGCTTGTAATTGCACACCCAAAAGGCTTCAGCATGCATGCATTCTGAGCACGACCAAAAATGGTAAAATCTGAAACTTTAGGTATAGCTTCTAAAACACAGTAAGAATGTTCTCAAGTTTGAGAAGTTAAAATTACTTTTGCGGGTTAGACCACTCTGGTTCTTGGCCCTTCATATTATTCAAGTGTCACTGAGTGGGGTGGACAATTCAAGTGTCACTGAGTGGGGTGGACAATTCAAGTGTCACTGAGTGGCCTGGGGTGGACAATTCAAGTGTCACTGAGTGAGTTGAACAATGACAAGTGTCACTGAGTGGGGTGGACAATTCAAGTGTCACTGAGTGGGGTGGACAATTCAAGTGTCACTGAGTGGGGTGGACAATTCAAGTGTCACTGAGTGGGGTGGACAATTCAAGTGTCACTGAGTGGGGTGGACAATTCAAGTGTCACTGAGTGGGGTGGACAATTCAAGTGTCACTGAGTGGGGTGGACAATTCAAGTGTCACTGAGTGGGGTGGACAATTCAAGTGTCACTGAGTGGGGTGAATAATTCAAGTGTCACTGAGTGGGGTGGACAATTCAAGTGTCACTGAGTGGGGTGGACAAAAAGGGCTGAGAACCATAGTGGGCCAACCCGAAATGTCCAGCCACAGTAAAGTGTAGGTATGAGTCACAGGTTTATATTGTACATATAACAGCATGGATAGCAGTAAAATTAGGGTTACATTTCACTGCCTGTTCCAATAGCAATTTCACTCTATTAGATGATTACAACATGCACAGCTCAGTGTAGTACTACCTCAAGCTGACAGAAGCCATTGGGCTACAAATCAGTTAAACCACGCCACCTGCAGGCTGTATGGGTTTTAGAGTACACTCGTGCAATAACAATTAGAGCCCTGGGGCTTCGCCCTCATGCTCTAATTGTTATTGCCCTCGTGTATACTCTAAAACCCATACAGCCCTGGGTGGCGTGGGTTTATCTAATACATACACTCCTGCACTTTTATATTGATTTTTGTACAAATTATGCACTTTCCAGTGCTTGATTTCGGGTTGGCCCACTATGGCTCTCAGCCCTATTCAAGTGTCACTGAGTGGGGTGGACAATTCAAGTGTCACTAAGTGGCCTGGGGTGGACAATTCAAGTGTCACTGAGTGGGGTGGACAATTCAAGTGTCACTGAGTGGGGTGGACAATTCAAGTGTCACTGAGTGGCCTGGAGTGGACAATTCAAGTGTCACTGAGTGGGGTGGACAATTCAAGTGTCACTGAGTGGCCTGGGGTGAACAATTCAAGTGTCACTGAGTGGGGTGGACAATTCAAGTGTCACTGAGTGGCCTGGAGTGGACAATTCAAGTGTCACTGAGTGGGGTGAACAATTTTGCAGGGTTACATTTCACTGCCTGTTCCAATAGCAATTTCACTCTATTAGATGATTACAACTTGCACAGCTCAGTGTAGTACTACCTCAAGCTGACAGAAGCCATTGGGCTACAAATCAGTTAAACCACGCCACCTGCAGGCTGTATGGGTTTTAGAGTACACTCGTGCAATAACAATTAGAGCCCTGGGGCTTCTCCCTCATGCTCTAATTGTTATTGCCCTCGTGTACTCTAAAACCCATACAGCCCTGGGTGGCGTGGGTTTATCTAATACATACACTCCTGCACTTTTATATTGATTTTTGTACAAATTATGCACTTTCCAGTGCTTGATTTCGGGTTGGCCCACTATGGCTCTCAGCCCTATTCAAGTGTCACTGAGTGGGGTGGACAATTCAAGTGTCACTAAGTGGCCTGGGGTGGACAATTCAAGTGTCACTGAGTGGGGTGGACAATTCAAGTGTCACTGAGTGGCCTGGAGTGGACAATTCAAGTGTCACTGAGTGGGGTGGACAATTCAAGTGTCACTGAGTGGCCTGGGGTGAACAATTCAAGTGTCACTGAGTGGGGTGGACAATTCAAGTGTCACTGAGTGGCCTGGAGTGGACAATTCAAGTGTCACTGAGTGGGGTGGACAATTCAAGTGTCACTGAGTGGGGTGAACAATTCAAGTGTCACTGAGTGGGGTGAACAATTCAAACGTCGCCGATCCTGGCCAAGTGACCTACAGCTCAGGAGGTGCAGCTTGTTAACATGATGAACCAAATTACTGTGGCTATTACGTTTTTTGCCTTAAAACTGTAGTTGAAAGCAAGTACTGTCTATATTCACTAGGTAAACAGTGTTGTCCAAATGTTTGATATTTTACGTTTGTTTTACTGCCAAAAATAAATGTGTGCGTGAATAAAGTTTGGGAAAAAACAAGTTTACAAAAGCACAGCTACCGAGTTTTAAAAACCCTTCGGCAGCAACACACTGCCATAATGCAGCGTGTGGATAGCCAGCAGTTTCAAGTTTTTAGTAGGGATATGAAAGAAGGATACTCTGTGAACTATAGTGAAGACATTAAGCCATAAAGAGCAGACTAGGTGAGTATCAACTAGTTTAGGAAATTATTAAGGAGATGGAGTTAGCTTCACACATGTACAGGTTTTACACTACCACATAAAAGCTTATTTGTAAGATTCTTTAGTCAAAGAGAACATGACTGCAAACAATTAATGCATAGTTTTGAGGTTAAAATCTTAGATATATTAATACTAGCTATAATTGTACTGTGCTGCTATCTGTGTATAGCAAGGCAAATACTTATGCCTACTACCCTTAAGCATTTTGCTTGCTAAAATTTCTGTTTTTATTTAGGCTGATCAGTGAATACGTACAGTAACTGAATGAGTAAGAATCGATTGGATATCTGCATGAAGACGAAGTGAACAATGAATACAGAAGTTCACACTTTATTCATCCTTGCCATACTGCTATGCCTCAGTGTAATAAATGTCAGTTGCAGGCTCATATATGTGACTCCAGAGAAGGAACACAGCTGCTATAATGACACTACGCTGTGCTGTACACTTTCCCACATTGTTGAACATCCAATAAACTACTCCTCCAATACAGAAATCATCTTTTTACCTGGTATTCACACTACTAACACCAATGGCAGTATAGTTGTTGCAAATGTTAGTAACATAACAGTAGATGGAAGGGGCAGTGTAATTCAATGCATTAAAGATCAAGGAGTAGGGTTTGTTTTCATAGATATCAAAAATATGTCCATTACTAACCTTCATCTTTGTCAGTGTGGAGCAAAACTGCCGGACAAAATAGTGCAATTAATAAACAACCACTCAGAATTTTCCAAGTTATACTCCAACTGCGATAATCAGATACCTAATGTCCACTACAAAGACTTCTATACCAAGAGCTTTCCAGCTTTGTACTTATTTCAAGTGACCACAGTAACTATTTCATGGGTCAATATCCGAAATTCTTCCGGTCCAGGACTACTGGGGCTCAACTTAATGGGGCATTCCACCATATCTCAGTCCTTTTTTATTGGGAACCATCCTAATTGTGCATTTCTACTCAAGGATACAGCTCTACAGTCGTTGTCTCTACTTGATTCTAAAATTATACACAGGGAGTATATAAACAAACACATGATTGGAAAAGCAGGGGATATCATGTGGATTTTTCTAATATCCCAAGGAGTTCCCGTCCTTTAAAATCCCGTTCATTCCAGACCAACTACATCATAGGGATTTTGGGAGAAAATTTTGCAACCCTGATGATGTGGATTTCATAGTGATTTCATAGTGATTTCATTTCCCCGTCAAAGAGATATGAGGGGTTTTTCCTTGTTGAATTTTTTCCCCATCCTGGTGTAAAGAAAGGCTTTAGAAAGGCTTTAGCATGGGAAATTTCATTTCCCGTCAAAGAGATATGAGGGGTTTTTCCTTGTTAAATTTTTTCCCCATCCTGGTGTAAAGAAAGGCTTTAGAAAGGCTTTAGCATGGGAAATTGTGGTAAAATGTAGTGTGACCCGCTAATTGAGGGTTAACCCTGGTAATTACTATTTTCCCTATCATGGTGTAAAAGAAAGGCTTTAGCACGGGAAATTGTGGTGAAATTTAGTGTGGCCGATTAATTGAGGGTTAACCCTGGTAATTACTATTTTCCCCATCATGGTGTAAAAGAAAGGCTTTAGCACGGGAAATTGTGGTGAAATTTAGTGTGGCCGATTAATTGAGGGTTAACCCTGGTAATTACTATTTTCCCCATCATGGTGTAAAACAAAGGCTTAAGCACGGGAAATTGTGGTGAAATTCAGTGTGACCCGCTAATTGAGGGTTAACCCTGGTAATTACTATTTTCCCCATCATGGTGTAAAAGAAAGGCTTTAGCACGGGAAATTGTGGTGAAATTTAGTGTGGCCGATTAATTGAGGGTTAACCCTGGTAATTACTATTTTCCCTATCATGGTGTAAAAGAAAGGCTTTAGCGCGGGAAATTGTGGTGAAATTTAGTGTGGCCGATTAATTGAGGGTTAACCCTGGTAATTACTATTTTCCCTATCATGGTGTAAAAGAAAGGCTTTAGCGCGGGAAATTGTGGTGAAATTTAGTGTGGCCGATTAATTGAGGGTTAACCCTGGTAATTACTATTTTCCCTATCATGGTGTAAAAGAAAGGCTTTAGCGCGGGAAATTGTGGTGAAATTTAGTGTGGCCCATTAATTGAGGGTTAACCCTGGTAATTACTAGTTTCCCTATCATGGTGTAAAAGAAAGGCTTTAGCGCGGGAAATTGTGGTGAAATTTAGTGTGGCCCATTAATTGAGGGTTAACCCTGGTAATTACTATTTTCCCTATCATGGTGTAAAAGAAAGGCTTTAGCGCGGGAAATTGTGGTGAAATTTAGTGTGGCCCATTAATTGAGGGTTAACCCTGGTAATTACTATTTTCCCTATCATGGTGTAAAAGAAAGGCTTTAGCGCGGGAAATTGTGGTGAAATTTAGTGTGGCCCATTAATTGAGGGTTAACCCTGGTAATTACTATTTTCCCTATCATGGTGTAAAAGAAAGGTTTTAGCGCGGGAAATTGTGGTGAAATATAGTGTGACCCATTAATTGAGGGTTAACCCTGGTAATTACTATTTTCCCCATCATGGTGTAAAAGAAAGGCTTAAGCACGGGAAATTGTGGTGAAATTCAGTGTGATCCGCTAATTGAGGGTTAACCCTGGTAATTACTATTTTCCCCATCATGGTGTAAAAGAAAGGCTTTAGCACGGGAAGTTGTGGTGAAATTCAGTGTGGCCCATTAATTGAGGGTTAACCCTGGTAGTTAATTTCAAATTGGGGAATGTGCGATTTCAACAAACAAAAAAAAGTAAAATGCGTTATAATGAAATTCTGCCGTTAGCCTTGTACCTGTAATACCAGTTATATTATTCAGGAAATTAGTGTGAACACTCTGACCCAGAATCAGTTTCCAATGTCCCGCTACATGTAGGTTGCGGCTAAAATTTATATGATAGCTAGTAATTTATTAAAGACACAGGGTTGTAAATAATTCTGGTACAAGCCCAATTTTCAATCCTTGAATGACGAAGTAGATCTGATGACTTAATCAATAAAATAAACAAACATGACCTTCACATGCATGTACAATACATATACCTGAGTTATTTATCAAAGTTCAGCACTTTATATCACTCCATCTGTGGAAAAGAAAACAAAATTACAGCAGTATTACATGCAATTAGTAATCATGCTTGCATCTGTTTATACATCCATTTTACATTAAAAAGCAACAAGGACTACAGACAAGCACAATGGCTTAGCTATGGGCAGGGGGGAGGGGAGGATGAACACATGCATGTCCCCCACACTATTACAGGGAATGCGTGCCAATAGGGGTTGGCTGACAGGGGATGTCCTCGGAATTACATCGCCTAACCCTGGCCCTCACGCTAATACAAATTTTCGCGGTCCATCTGCTATAGTTGACCCCAACTCAGACCACACCTTCGAATTGACAGACAGAGCACGCTAATGGCAACTACTGCTGAGCCGCTTCCGTGATCAGCTGCTAAACTTCTTTATAAGGTCAAACCTATATAGCTCCCACTAGAGCACCGATATTGGATTATACAATAGTCTATAAGAATTCTTCATCAACTTGCCTTTGGAGTACACTCGTAGTGACCATCTGGAACTTTGTTTACGGTCCCTCCCTCTCCCTCTCCCTCTCCCTCTCCCTCTACCCCTCCCTCCCTCTCTCTCTCTCTCTCTTCTCCCTCCCTCCCTCCCTCCCTCCCTCCCTCCCTCCCTCCTTCCCTCCCTCCCTCCCTCCCTCCCTCTGCTACAGATGTCACCCAAGTCCCACTTCAGTTTCTCTGAACCGAGCCAGCTCGCTAAACTAAGACTATGAGATGTGGGAGGCTGCAATGACAGAGGGTGGGATCAGGACACACACAGCCAGACTGCACCGGTCACCTACACTGTACAATTAGAAGCAGTAGTTTCTTTTCATTTTTTACGACTCATTTTAGCAAAGCAACCCTCCATACTGATGGAGTTGATCCCTGCAAGCGCAGTTTGTACCATGCAATCTGTAAATATATTTCTCTCACTAGCAGCTATATAGTCATTGTTGATTTTTTGCTGTTGTGTGTGTTTTATGTGATGTTCTTGTATATCATGCACTGAAGCACAGGTATTCAAATTTTGCGCCACACTTAATCAGACTTCCCATACTGATACGTTGTTAAATACCTACACATAAAACACTTGTCCCAACAGGTGTCCTCAACACTAGAATGAAAGAGGAGGCCCCTAGTGTTACTGTGGTGATATGGGCTTCCCAACCCGAACCTTTTAGTGTGACTTTAGATGATAGGGCTAGGAGAATACAGTCGGGGAATGTGAGGCGGATAACTAGAATGAAAGAGGAGGCCCCTAGTGTTACTGTGGTGATATGGGTTTCCCAACCCAAATTTCCCCATCATTTCCCAGACTAAAACACCATGAAGGAGAAAACTATAATGACTAGGGTTACCCCTTTACCACGGCATTTCCCCATCATTTCCCAGACTAAAACACCATAAAGGAGAAAACTATAATGACTAGGGTTACCCCTTTACCACTGCATTTCCCCATCATTTCCCAGACTAAAACACCATGAAGGAGAAAACCGTAATTACTAGGGTTACCCCTTTACCACTGCATTTCCCCATCATTTCCCAGACTAAAACACCATGAAGGAGAAAACCGTAATTACTAGGGTTACCCCTTTACCACTGCATTTCCCCATCATTTCCCAGACTAAAACACCATGAAGGAGAAAACTATAATGACTAGGGTTACCCCTTTACCACTGCATTTCCCCATCATTTCCCAGACTAAAACACCATGAAGGAGAAAACTATAATGACTAGGGTTACCCCTTTACCACGGCATTTCCCCATCATTTCCCAGACTAAAACACCATGAAGGAGAAAACCGTAATTACTAGGGTTGCCCCTTTACTACAGCATTTCCCCATCATTTCCCAGACTAAAACACCATGAAGGAGAAAACTATAATGACTAGGGTTACCCCTTTACCACTGCATTTCCCCATCATTTCCCAGACTAAAACACCATGAAGGAGAAAACTATAATGACTAGGGTTACCCCTTTACCACTGCATTTCCCCATCATTTCCCAGACTAAAACACCATGAAGGAGAAAACCGTAATTACTAGGGTTGCCCCTTTACTACAGCATTTCCCCATCATTTCCCAGACTAAAACACCATGAAGGAGAAAACTATAATGACTAGGGTTACCCCTTTACCACTGCATTTCCCCATCATTTCCCAGACTAAAACACCATGAAGGAGAAAACCGTAATTACTAGGGTTACCCCTTTACCACTGCATTTCCCCATCATTTCCCAGACTAAAACACCATGGAGAAAACCGTAATTACTAGGGTTGCCCCTTTACTACAGCATTTCCCCATCATTTCCCAGACTAAAACACCATAAAGGAGAAAACCGTAATTACTAGGGTTACCCCTTTACCACTGCATTTCCCCATCATTTCCCAGACTAAAACACCATGAAGGAGAAAACCGTAATTACTAGGGTTACCCCTTTACCACTGCATTTCCCCATCATTTCCCAGACTAAAACACCATGAAGGAGAAAACCGTAATTACTAGGGTTGCCCCTTAATCAAATTGATGCACTGCATTTCACCATTATTTTCCAAACATGAGCACCATGATTGGGAAAACCACAATAACTATCATGGTGAACACTTCGGGTGTTTAAAAACCCCATGATTGCCTATGATGTCCCTACCTTGCAAACCTCGTGATTTAGCAATCACTGTGATTTCTTCATGATTTCCCACTCTTGCTGATAGTTAGCAACAAGTCTACTACAGCAGCACAAAAAACCCATAACTATAGGTCGGGAATTCCAGGGAATTCCAGGGGAAAATTATATCACTATGATAGGTTTGGAACAAATTTTTCCTGTGATATTTGGTGAATACAATACAAAAAATGAACTTAAGGTTGCAGCTGGCTTGACAATAATTTTTTATAACATTTCCCTGAATATTAGCAATGTCACTGTATATGGCAGTAGTATTAGGATTTGCTACAGTAGCAATGTGTTCTTGTCTACACAAGAGGATGTTAATGTAACAGTTAACATTGACAAATTGAACTCTAGCTATTCAATTGGAGCAACGGTTATGGATATACATGGAGCACCTGCAAATTGTTTCTGTAATATTGCGATAACAGAAAGTGTTTTTAAACACAATAATCATGACTCAGGAGTAAATGTGATTGGTGGACAAACATGCACTCTCACACTAGAGAATATCACCTTTCACAATAATTCTATGGCTCTATGGGCTGTAGCTATAACTACAATAGTAAAAAATGTAAATTTTACATATAACACTGCCAATGATTTCACATTATTTGGACCAATTGTCATATCTAGGTGTAACGTAACAGTAAAGGGAAATACCATATTTTTTGAAAACAGAGGATCTACAGCTGCTGTAGTTATAAGCAACAGTTATGTTGTATTTGAAGGAAACACTACATTTCAGAAAAACAGAGGAGAAATAGCTGGTGCAATACATGTTGAAGAATCACAACTTCACTTTCAAGACAACATGCAATTTGTGGAAAATGTTGGGTATGATGGTGGAGCTATAGCATTCCATGAGAATACGCACGACGTAAATTATTTCCTGACTATAGCTCATAATTTGAGAGCTAATTTCACAAGAAACCATGCTAGGCACTATGGAGGTGCAATTTATGTGGGCAAGACCTCTATGCAACCACGAACAAAATGTTTCTATAAACCTGAATATCCTCTGAGTCTACAAACTAGTTTTATGGTTTTTACAAACAATACCAGTGAAATTGCAGGAAGTGCAATATATGGTGGATGGGTACAGCGATGTTACATTCAAAAATATCAATATCTTGATGTGCACTATACATTTATAAATGGAAATTGGTTTTTCAATAGAACATTTCAAATATCAACAGTCAGTTCAGATCTCTCTCCAGTATCCTCTGAACCAGTTCGTATTTGCTTATGCTATAACTCTAAGCCTGACTGCAACATTACTCACCACAGTGTCAAAGCCTATCCTGGAGAGATGTTCAAAATCTCTGCAATAGGTGTTGGTCAAATGTATGGTACAGTGCCTTCTACAGTTCATGCCCAAGTGCGTCATACAATTGCACCCATTTCATCAAGACTTGACAGTTGGCAGGATGTACAGACACTTCCACAATTTTGCACTGACTTAAGTTACACAGTAAAATCACCTAACAGTGCTGAATATTTTAAGCTGATAGTCGAGTCAGATATGAAGGAGAAATTGTTGTCAGAATCTATTATTTACCCAGATAAAAGTTTTAATACTAATCTATTTGCTGATATAGCTGTACATGTAGAGCTGAGACCGTGCCCTCTGGGGTTCAAGATGGATAAAGCAGTCTGTTCCTGCCACCCACAGCTTCAAGCTCTTCGAATCCAGTGCCATATCGCAATTGGAAAAATTCACAGAGACGCAAAATTTTGGATAAATGCAACATTTTATAGAGGATTACCAGTTGGCATTTTAGTGCACCAGAACTGTCCATTTGACTACTGCAAGCCCTACAGTTTAAACCTGAGTCTAGAAAACCCAGATGAGCAGTGTGCCTTCCATCGCTCTGGGATTCTCTGTGGGGCATGCCAAAACAGCCTCAGTCATGTATTGGGATCGTCTAGCTGCAAACGGTGCTCGAATCTCTGGTTGATTCTGTTCATCCCTGTGATTGCAATTGCTGGCATTGCCTTAGTGGTCTTCCTAATGCTTCTCAACCTCACAGTATCTGTAGGAACTGTCAATGGTCTGATCTTCTATGCCAACATAGTCAGGTCAAACCAGGCGGCTTTCTTCCCACAAAACACTGACAAATCTTTTCTTGGTTGGTTTATTGCCTGGATGAATCTTGACCTGGGATTTGAAGCATGCTTCTGCAATGGTTTGGATGCCTACACAAAGACATGGCTTCAGTTTGTCTTCCCAATGTATATCTGGTTAATTGTCATCGTAATCATTGTTTCCAGTCATTATTATACAACTCCAGCAAAAATTGCAAGCAAGAATGCAGTACAAGTCTTAGCAACATTATTTCTCCTCTCCTATGCTAAATTATTGAGACTGACTATCACCATCTTTTCATTTACTACCCTGGAAAATGGTGGATTCATTGGAAGAGTCTGGCTTTATGATGGAAATGTGGACTACCTTAAAGGAAAACACATTCCACTATTCATGGCTGCTCTGCTGGTACTTCTGGTCCTCTCCCTACCCTACACAACCCTGCTCTTGTTTATTCAGTACCTTCAACTGAAATCAAAACACAGAGCCTTGTTTTGGGTTGGGAAATTCAAGCCTCTTTTTGATTCATACACAGGTCCTTATAAGGACAAACACCGCTACTGGACTGGACTTCTACTGCTAGTTCGTGTTATGCTATTCCTGATCTTCTCAGTCAATGTGTTTGGAGACCCTGCAATTAACATGCTTACTATTGCCGCCGCAATGTTCTTACTGTTTTCTTATGTTGCAGGTACAAATCATGTATATAAGGCCAAGCATTTAAACGTGCTTGAATACTCCTTTTTTCTCAACCTAGGTATTACTTCCACAGCATCACTATACACCTCCCGTACCACAAACAATCAGACTGCTGTAATCTACACATCGGTAGGTATAAGCTTTGTTACATTCTGTGTCATTGTCCTTTATCACATTGTGATCACAATCAAATCACACTGTCACTGGGTAACCACAAGAATAAATAGGAGCATTTACCAGCAGCAACGAAATCAGAATCAAGAAACAGATCAGTCAAATCACACTACTCATCCACAAAGCAATCCACAGGTGCCCATAACCTTCATTGAATTACGTGAACCACTGTTGGAATACTGTGACAGATGATCCGTATCTCAAGCAATCAAAGTAGCAACTATTCGTGTACTACATTTGCATATAGGTGTCTTTCTCACCGGATTATACATCCCCTTTTCTGCTTGATTGCCTTATTTACAATTGGCTGTTTGATTTTCTACTTGATATTATTTTTATACAAATTGTATCAAAACATTAGATAATGTGTAGCCTGAGAAATTGCCGAGCTGCTTGGTGCAGTAATTAGCACGTAAAAAAAAACTAGTGCACGGGCAGTGTTGCAGCGTTTTACGGTCGTGACGTCACAAGCAAAGCACTCGATCTAGTCGCCCTATTAAAGAATGGGGTGTGTGGTAAGTATTTTTCGAATTTGCTTTGAAACTGGCGCTGGTATTGTCAGATGGGTCTTTTACACGGTTCCGGTTGGTTTATTGAGATGGGCACGGATCTCGTATAGAGGATCTGTGAGACGCTCATTAGTGCACACGCGCACGGACGGTGAGTTTGAGCGACTTACGATTTACCATGGTCCACATTCTGATTATAGCGTTAATACTGCATATTCCTATTTTTGTATGTACATGTAGCTGAATCCACCAATAGCTCACTTACAGACATTGAGGTTGAACAACTATCGGCAACTGCCGATTCAGAACATGCCACAGTCACAGTTACTTGGCAGCCTCCACTTGCCGTACCTACTAGACTTGTTGCTCACTATGAACTCTGCTTCCGACCGGTGCGCAGTGAGTCCGATCAGCAGACTCTACGAACTGATGTTGGTGCTGGAGGAAGCTTGTCGATTGTTATTGCAAGAGAAAATGGACTGAAGCCTCTGAAGGAATACGTATTTGGTGTCAGAGCTGTCTTTAGGAGTGGAGCAGTGGGAAAATGGAGTTGGTTAACTTGCTTTGTTGGTATGTTTTGTGATATCAATCATTGTACAAACATTGATAACATATTTCTGCTCTGCTCATGTCCTACTTGAAGAATGGCAATGTCAACAGCCCTATTGTAGAGAGAATCGGTTGGAGAATCCCAATGGTGACATACATCATTTCTGCAGAGCACACTGTAATGGTTAGTCACTATAGTGGCTAGTTACTACGTAACTGTACTCCCAGCTACATTTGTATAGATAAATTGATATATAGATACTTCATGACTCCCACTGCAGCAGGTTCACAGACTACCTATATACACATCACAGCCCAATGCATTACAGACGGTAGCTACAAATCACAGTGCAGTGCGTTTACGGAGACCAACCTGGGTAAGGAGATGTAGGGAGGATGGTCTCCGTAAACACACTGCGCCGTGATTTGTAGCTACTCTGTAATGCATTGGGCTGTGATGTGTAGGTATATATAGTCTGTGAGCCTGTTGCAGTGGGAGTTATAGCTTGTTCCCTTTGTTTTTGTGGAAGTGCAGCCGTACATGAATGGTTATTACACTTTTTAGTTAAGTGCTTTTTCACGGTAACTTGTTTTGGGTGTTTTTTAGGGGGAGGGGTGTGACAGTAGAGCCTGGCTACAAGGACACAGTTATTTTTCAACAGCACCTCTGACTTGTGCCAACCAAACATACGTAATCAGCAAATGTGAGTAGCTAAGTGTAGCTATTCATTTTTATAGCTACAGCATGTACAGTTCGTGTAACTTACATGCCAAGCAGCCTGCATTGGCCTGCACGATGAAAGGTAGGCATCAAATAGACGAACATGTGGTGGCAGGCAGTCTGCGCATGCGTATCCTTACCAACAATTGTGTGTGAATGACAAGCATTCAATCGAGAGTGCTCGTTATCACTGCTGAACTAATTCCAGTTCTTTGAGGACGCTAGCTATGCCCGAAAGGCACTACCCGAGGGTTGATCATGCCCGTTCGTGTTGCATGTTGGAATCTTTGTAATCGCTTCGCCCATTATTGTGCTAGCCTGGCTGAACTAAAAAGGACGAGATAGACGAATCTGCAGTTAACCACTTGCCGCTTTGGTACTTTAGAGATATTCTTCAACAGAGTTAACAGACTGGTTGGTGATGACAGCGCTCGAGAATAACTGGTAGGGCTCATATTAGCTCTAGACTACGCCTACAGCAGAGTTTTGAACATGTCATTTAATACACAGCTAATGGAGACGCCATTTTTTTGGTGCCATCCCTACATATGGAGTACTACCGTACTCCATGATTGTAGTACTCCATGATTCATATACTAAAGTACGCCTCCACATGTGTTTATGAGCCTCAACATGTAAGCAGTCATAATGACTAAACATACTGTGAATATGTCAAGTGATGTTTTTGTTCAATGCTGTAGTTATTCTTTCTTGGGGTATAGCGTTCATCATAAGCTAAGCAAAATTCCCCCATGCATATATAGATGGGGTGAGCCTGCATGAGCAACCCTCACGTAAAGCTGTTGTCAAGTTTATGTCTGTTGTAGCTGGTACACTACAAAAACTTTAGGGTTGTTGATTAAGCTGGGTTGCCTCAGATGCAATTTAGGGGTGATGCACCTCCTGGTCCAACTTGACCATATAAAGGCGCAGCCATGCACGGTGGTAGCATGCAATAACACGTGAATATTGGTGGAATGCTGGGTATGCAATAACACATGAATATTGGTTCAGTTCCCCCCTTATGTGCATGGCAGGAGCATGCATGCAGTAACACGTGAATTCATACTGGTGGAACTCAGCCTCTAATCTGCATGGCATGAGCATGCAGTAACAAATGTTGCATACTCAAGCCATGCAGATAAGGGGCAGAACTGAACCAATATATTATAGTCATGTGTTAATTCATACCCAGAATTCACGTAAACATTGGTGGAGTTCTGCTCCTTATCTGAGCATGCAATAACAGCAACTACATGCGATGCGATTACAGCTGGGTTCATGCATATAGCGGGCAATATTAGGTCATGCAAAAGACAACAGCTTGCACAACTGCAACTGAAGTAACCTAATCAAGATTGAATTAGCCGTCCTTTTTGCAGTGTAGTATATTGTGTTGGAGTTGAAAATGTGCATGAGGAGAGATGTGATAGAGAGACAGTCGAGACCTCTATGACGTTGCTGTCTTGAATGTGGAATGATAGCCTCGTTCACAGGCCACCCAAGTTGTAGACTTGCGTTGCCTGGAAATGAGGCTAGTAGAGTGATCATTCAGCGAATCTAGAGCAGTATAATTATACTACACAAAGGTTTTATAAGGTGATCGCATCTGGTGAGAAAAGCATCATTCCCAAGTACTGCCATTGACAGAGCCACTGCATGCTGATTTAGAAGCAGTTTGTAGCAGATTGACAGACAATCAAGCCATGCCATCCAGAGAGGGATGTATTATATGACCGGAATGTCTACTTTCCCCATTGAGCTTCGCAAACTATGCCCTGCATGCATACGCATTCGGGATGAGGCCCATTGTCACTGTCTTGTAAACTTGGCCATGTACTTTATGAAATTGTATAAGAAAGAATGGACAAGCTTCTTCATTTGCTAGATCTACAACCAGAGGATACAGAGTTCTTCGATTGAATGGCTATAGTATACCATGTACACAAAGAGGAATGCTACCTTCCGTGGCTAAAAGATTCTCTTACTTAACATATCTCTTCTCCGTGCCTTTTTCCATACATTAACGCCTGCAATTACTGAGTATGTCATTTTGGTCGCCCCTCTCTAAAGCCAAGCAGCTAGACTGCGGCAAGAACTGCTGCAGATATAAATTGTCAGCAAGCTAAAGGCCATGATGAAAAGCTGTCACAATGTTGTGTTTATTCTTCTATCATGTCGAAAGCACACAAGGTAAGCTTTTTTCTTCATAGCTCAAGCTGAGAGGCTCACTGTGTATAGGCCAGCGCAGGTAATAGGCCTACAGCTATACCTCAGATTTTGCCATGCATGGCAATGGAAGTAGTGGCTGCAAGTTAATATCTTGCCGAGACTGAAGTCTGGGAAGATATATGTATACCATGCAGAACAGTAATGTCTGAGTGCCCACGGATAGCACAAGAGATTAGGTTTGATTAGGCCTCTTCTGAAGTGAGTGTGAGGTATGCAGAGCAGGTCCCTGCTATACACATCTCCATTTCATCTCACTGAACTGAAACTAACCAAACTATGCCTTATTCTTATTTAGATTGGGCAACACGTACCATGTCCAGGTCATACAATGAAGGAGAGTGGCATAGGGAAACAACAAGACACATAGGTACATTTGTAAAATACACCAGTAATGACACCACTAATTACAACAAGTCAGGGTATACACAGATTTTCTGAAGGAAAGTGGTAGGTGCATGAACAAAGTAAAGAAAGAACAAAATACAAAGCAAGAACACCCTCTCCTTTCCTCAGTTACTTCGGTGTTCATTGTGTGTGCACCTATTTTTGCTATACATGGCAGGGCCATAGCCACCAGATTCGTAATGGTTCACGTGCCCACGTATTAAACTGCACAAAGTGCACCAACTATTATATAATGGGGGCATGCCCCCCAGGAAAATTTGGGATTTCAGTCCTCATTTCTGATGCAACGTTTGTGGTAAAAAGCAAGGGTTAGATGACCTGCTGCAGAATGCAGTTATAGTGCTTGATGTAGAATTCTTGCTCTCAGGGCACTCATAAATTGGAAGAAGGCATGGGTCTGCAATAAGACGTGAACTCGCAAAGCACGCGCTGTCAAAGCAATGGTTTGACTTGCAAAAGATCTTGGGAAAAGCAAAGCCCATAAGATGATAGGGCCTGTCTGGTAGACTCTGATGAGATGTTTCTTTAAAAATACTCGTACCAAGGCGCCGCATACGTGACTTAGTGACCCGGATAGTGGTCCGGTTGAAACGGGACCAACTGTACTGGTGGCTAAGGCACTGCATGGCCTGCTGCCTAAATCGGTGTGTCCCCTAAAATATTATTGTAAGTGTCCATAGATGCATCACACAACTTAATGATAACAGAATGCATTGATACAGATCATTCCTGCAAGCTTCCAGACTGCACGAACAACAGAATAGAATTAACAGAATTCTGTTGCAGAAAACATTCAAGGGAATATGGTACGTAAGAGCTTCTTCTACACTAGTACAATTGTAATATTATGGTCGGTGCATGCAGATGTATATTTTCACTGCCGATTTATTCATCCATACAGCTGCCCAATACTGTCTATTTCCAAGATGTATAAAAAGAACACAGAATGATTTTTGTAAGAGCCATGAACAGCAAGCTATCCAAACAAGTAAGTGTTCATAACTATACTGAACTACCATCTCAGGTATAATTTCCATTCCTGAAATACGTGAGTGTTGATTAAATACCAAATTGAAGTCTGCACACTTCAGTGTTACAGTAACGTGCATGAAAGTTATACAATTATAATACTAGCCTCGTACTCAGACCTTCCCTCACAGCTTTTTTGCAGCCATTTTTTCCACGTCTGCGAAAAAGGCTGTGAAGGAAGTCCTGGGTACGAGGCTACAATTATACATGTAGGGGTTAAAATTAATGTGTTTGTTGAACATTAATTGCCCTATATAGTTTTGCAAGTGTCTCTATGTCCCTGAAACTAGTCTCGTATAATATTACATTGAGTATACTCAGTAGTCGAATATTTCCCAATACCCACACATGCAGGGTTTTCAACTGTGGTGGATATTGATCCAGACTCCAAGGTTTTTAAAGCTTTATATAAGCAATTTTGCAAGGACTGGGCACCAGCTAAGGGCCCTTGCCCTGACATTGGGGTGATCCTGCGAGTTGTCAACCCGGCTGTTTCACAGATGTTTCAAAGATACAGAAAAGACCTTCGCATGTTTCGCCGTGGCGTTGAGCAATATTATCACGGAACAAAGTTGAAATGTAGAATCAATGAAACATTGACATTCTGTTGCAATACTGATTGTGGAGTGTGCGGTATTACCAAGTGTGGGTTTGACCGCCAAAAGATTGCAGGCAGGTCATTTCAGAGATTCGGAAACGGTTTTTATTGTGCACCTAATTCTTCAAAATCGCATGATTATACAAAAGGACCAATACATGGTATGTTTCTATGCAATGTGGCTCCCGGGAAAAAGTACAAATCTAATTACGATGCCAGGGGCTTGCAGGAACCGCCAGAAGGCTGCGACTCTGTGCTTGGGAAGCATTCACGCAAGGGTTCCTTGAACTATGATGAAATTGTAGTTTATGATCCTCCTGCAATATGTCCATGTTATATATTTTTGTATGCGTAGCACATTGTACATTACACTGTGTAAAAATTGTTGTCTTTATAATCTGCCTGAATTTTTTGTACTCAACATATATGAGCGAGTCTGTTGTGTTGAAAATGTACTGCTCGGTATACACATAATACATGTATGGTGTGCATCCTTATTTTTATACATAATTATTATTAAGCAGTCTTCAAAGTTCTCTTTTAGAATGTTCAGACAGTCTCAAAAGCACCTGAACAAACTCACTGAGACTGCTGACTTGAAATCCTGTCACAACACAGCAGGGAATGTACTAAAAATATGCATATTTTGTTTAACCAGGCACCCATATAATTGTTAATACATGTAAGTGCACCTGCAACTTTTCTGCTTGCAGCTGCATGCCAACAATTATTATTATGACATTAAGGTAATTTTTTAATTTGATGGGCAGTGTCGTTCCAGCTGACCAGGCCTTCAGCCTTTCGGGCAACTATCCGCTGTGGTATGGGGGTCCGGTCCTCACGTTACACTTCAGAAATCAAGGGAGGAAGGGACCCTATGCCGCTCTGTGAAAAAGAACATTCAATTGCGTATGGGTTTGCTGTGCTTGTGGCTTATGCCGGAATTTAATGGGACAGCAGTTAGTGGCTTCACCCACCCCTGATCCAGGCACCCCGGATGACAAGATAAGAAAGGCCTACCGTATTAAATCTGCAGTGGCAGTCTACCTATGATTAGGCCACTCCTATGTATATCAGATCGGTATACGATCAGGCCTCTCCCTTGCATATTTAGACTATATGTATATACACCATCTGCTTTTGGTATAGATAATATAGCTTTGGGAGGTTGGCAGTCTTCTGTGCTGTATATTCGAGCTTGATACGTACTACATGTGTATGGGTTTTAGAAATTGATATTAATTCAGCAGCTTCGTGATTAGCCTAATTTATGCATGCATCGCATTGTCACATCTGCCTTTCTCCATATTACACATCGAGACAAATAACATTTGTAGCTGCTCTATAGCACATATTTCCTCATTCCTGGTGCACCCTGACAAGAACCTCAATGAGAAAGACTGGGCACAGAAAGTTTTCAAACATGAGCAAAAAAAGCTAATCTGTCATCCGAGATGACCGCTTTTGTAGTAAGTGTGTCACATGTAAATTGTGTTCCTATATAGCACTACCTCTTGCTCTGTCCTGGCAGTACAACAGCTGTTCAGCGAAACACTGACCAAGCTGTTTGCAGACCTGGACATCAAGAAACGGCAGCTGGAAGAACGGGATCAGAGTGAGAGGTGCGTCACCTCGTCCCAGGCTCTCCAATGGCGTCTGATATTTTTCATACATCTAGCTTTAATTCTGTTCGACCTATAATTACCGTAGTAAGTTCTTCCAAGACTGCTAAAGCATACATGTTAGACCTTTCATAGTAAGCTTTGTCTAGTTTATAGCTAGGTGACTAAGTAATCTCATACCCAGACACTCTACTCACACTATAGTGACTATAAGTTGTAATTGACCTCTTATTAAGTAACTTAGTCGTTTTGTGAAATTACTCTCCACTCCTCCCTCCCTCTCTCTCCCCCTCCCTCCCTCCCTCCCTGTCTTTTACTGTATATCTATCTGTCTCTTTATATATATACTTATATATATACTATATACTTTCTTTCTCCCTCCCCCTTCCCAGGAAGCGCCAACAGCTGGAAAAGCTTACAACAGAAGGGTAGCCAGAAGAATTCGAAGGCCAAGACAAACAGGAATGAAGCCACCAAAGTTGAAGCAGGAGAAGAGAACCTGATACGTATCAGGTCCCTGAGACTGTCACTCCAGCTGATAGCTATTGAGATCTCCTAAGTTATTATGGCAGCTGCTGCTTCGTGCAGTTTTCAAATTCTCACTTCCTCTTGCCCTATTTCTCTTGTGATTACTAGCAATGTATTGTTTTGTGACAATTAAGTTCTTCTGACAGGTACACTAAATATGACTTCTTTTGTTGGCCACCAGGAATGATTGTTGTGCATATACCACAACATTGAGATCTGGCAGCTAGACTACAGAACTTCTTCAGTTTTGTGATTATGCAGCCATATCCATGTGCATGAGGTTCAGAAAAGTGAAGTAGCTACACTGAGACAATAGGTTTTAATGTTCAGGATGGGATAAGAAATCAAGAATAACTAGTGCTCCATTAGCTGCTCCACTGATAACCTGGAAATCATCAAATTGCACTGCCATGACCGTGTCAGTGTTATCCTGCAGGGAGAACGGACAAAGACAAAACAGACTGGTCAATGACTGTACTCAATCACACGCTAAATCCAGCGTGAAGAGTGTGCTAGCTATCCTAACCAGCATTGCTCCTCATCTGAGATTGTAGGGTATTAAAAAATACGGTATACATCAATTTTTGTGAATATACATACATCACAACTGCATGAATCCTCATTTCATACACCACAAGCACATAATTATACATGCATGACAGCTCTTGATTTTTAGATTTCATAGTATAATTATATTATAATGTTTTAGCTGTGCCCACCCTAGCTAAGTGTATCTAACACAGACATGGCCGGCGCGCCAAAGGCATGAGGCTGAAAATGGTGCTGTCACTCTTTCTTCTACATGAAAACCTCACTGACATACAAATTGTGAACACACAAATACTGTATCATTCTTCCACCCTTAATTGGAACAACACCCTCAACTCACCCTACCTTCAGTGTTGTGATACAGAGGGTATCACTAGGTGAACCAGCATCCAGTGCTGCTGTCAGGTTCCAGACTTTTTGTTCTACACAGAGAAGATGGGACACATCACAACCACTACTGAAGACATGTCATTGAGTCCAAAGCTGTAGATAAATAGGTGTTTGGGGATACAGAAGCACCCTGAATACTTCAGAAATAGCTGCAGACTTTTAATCACTGTATCGAACTTCTCACAAGGTATAATATTCTGCCTTCTGCTGCAGCTGCAGCCAAGAACAGGTCCGGCATTAATCTGGTCCAGTTCAAATACATGTAAAAGTGTTCAAATGCAGGAACTTTAGTGTGCTATGACAGCACTTTTAGATGCCTGAAAATGATGTAGCCTAAGAATACACCCTGATTGTAGCCTTCACAGGCTCTGTGAAGGCTTGTCTAAAAGAAAACAACCAAATCGTCTACGGCCCTGGATTAGTAATGGTAAATGCATTATTACTACTCACTCGTCCGCACTTCCACTCAGTATTCTCTTGCTGTAACTCAGAGGATTGATTGGGACCAAGCTAGGTGATCTAGTGAGGTTCAGGAATATGTGGATGCAGTAAGGAGTCATCTCACTCCACTCCTCAACACCAGTCAGGAGAGTATGCAGGACATTGACCGGGAGCTGAAATACGTAGCAAGGGTGCTGCATGCTCAGTGCAGTTAAGGACTGTTGCCAAAAATGGCTACCAATTATTGCCGAAAGTGGCAATTAAGATTGTGCCTTCAGCTTCCTGAATAGCGTACAGAACACCCTATATTGCCAGGAATGGCAATTTTACGTACCACTACTTATTATTGTCAAAAATGGCTACCAATTATTGCCAAAAGTGGCAATTACGTGTCTTCAGCTTCCTATAGGGAATACAACACCCTATATTGCCAATAGTGGCAATTTTACCACTACCTATTATTGCCAAAAGTGGCAATTATGAGAGCTTCAGCTAAACTTATTGGCAATTGGTATTCAAAAAATTTCCATTTTTGGCAATTTTTGTTGACCCCAAGGTTGCCAAAAATGGCTTTTGAACATACGTACCTGGTGTGAAGAGTACAGCGTTTTTAAAATTCTAGTGCAAAGCATCAACACATGCAGCTTCTGCAGCCTTTGAAGTAACATGTAATTTATTCGGTTACTTAAAATGTTATAGCTTTCTGAAATGTTACAGCTGCAATAGTGACAGAGAACAACAAGTCTGACATTTCATTTTTTTTTTTTATTTTTTTTTTTATTTATTTTTTTTATTTATTTTTTTTATTTTTTTTTTTATAGATCAAAAGGGAAGCTCAATAGCACAATAAGCTAATATAAAGAGCAACCATAAACAAAAAACTGAATAGGGTAGCACAAAGTAAAAGGAATTAGGAATTAGAAAGCAACACTAATAAATTAACATGAGTAATAATTATACAAGAGATGTTTGAAGGTTAAAATAGAGGAGCAGTCCTTGATGGAGTGAGGGAGAGAGTTCCAAAGAGAAGAGGAGCTGGGGACAAATGAATGTAAAAAAGCGGAAGTACATGCGTAAGGGACAAGCAGATTACATGGATGAAAGGAACAGACAGACATGCGAGGCTGAGATCGGAAAAGGAAAGAATTAGGAGGGAAGTAGACATAGCCATGAAGAATTTTGAAGAGAAAGGTCAGCTTAGAAATTTTACGACGGGTAGAAAGATTGGGGCAGTTGAATTTACGAAGAAGTGACGAGTAGGAGGAAGACCAATTTTTAGAACATAGTTTTAGAGCGAAGAATTGCACCTTCTCAAGAGAGCTGGTGACAGTAGGAGAGGAAGGATCCCATAGGGTAGAACAGTATTCAAGGTGGGGCCGGACAAGAGAGGTATAGAGTTTGAAAAGAGCAGATGGAGAAGAGTGGCGGTAAAAATGACGGAAGAGAAGACCTAAAATTTTCCTAGATTTACGACAGATAGAATCAATATGTAGAGACCAAGAAAGATTGGAAGAAATAAGAACACCTAAGTATTTGTAAGAGTAAACTAATTCGAGAGAGGAACCATTAAGATAAAGGGGGGGGGAAAGATGAGAAAAAAGAAGAAGGTTTTAAAGAAATAAACATGTATTTAGTCTTAGAAGAATTAACTGTCAAATACTTATCTGAAAACCAAGAAGAAATAAGATCAATATTATGCTGAATCACTGAAATATCAGAAGCAGAATTGCAAGGTATAGAGAGAAGAATATCATCAGCGTAAAGTATTAATTTAGCAGTAGGAGAGAGAGGAATATTAGACAGACCATTAATGTAGAGAATAAAGAGAAGAGGACCAAGAATAGAACCTTGAGGAACACCAGAAAGAACTAATGAGTGACGTGATGATTGACCATTAATTACAACTCGCTGGAGCCTATTAGATAAATAATTACGTAGCCAATAAATCAGTAGAGGAGGAAGACCAGTAGAAGACAGAGTATCAAGAAGAAGCTTATGAGGAACAGAATCAAAGGCTTTGCGCAGATCAAAGAAAATGGAGCAGACTGAATTGCGTGAATCGAGCAAAGAAAAACAATGGTGGGTGAAAGAGAGGAGAGCAGAGACAGTGGAGAACCCAGGGCGAAAACCAAACTGAGAATTTGAGATGACATCATGGCGATTACAAAAATCAAAAATAAAATTATAAACATGACGTTCTAAAACTTTACTGATTATGGGGAGGAGGGAAATTGGACGGTAATCAGATGGCGAGGAAGAAGGGGATTTAGTCTTAGGAATTGGAACAATATGTGAGTGCTTCCAATCGGAGGGAAGGATGCCAGATTGTAACGAGAGATTGAAGATGTGCGAAAGAGGATAGGCAATAGAGGAAGCAGTAGACTTTAACATACGAGAAGAAATGGCATCAGGACCAGAGGCAGAATCAGAAGAGAGATTAAGAAGAAGTTGAAGAACTTGCTCTTCAGAGCAGAGAAGCTCAGGAGGGCAAGGAGACGGAGCAGGCCCAAGATGAGTGGAGGGCAGAACTGGACAAGAAGAGTTGAAGCAACTACAGAAGAAATCATTGAGAAGGTTAGCCTTGGAAGAATCAGAGTAAACAAGACTACCAGAATCAGAAAGAGGGGGGATAGAAGAAGATGATTTACGTAGCTTCTTAACAAAAGACCAGAATTGACGAGAAGTAGGAGAGGAAGACAGGCGGGCAAAGAACTTGGCCTTGAGAGACCGAAGAAAAGTGAGAGTGCTATTACGAAAAGAGCGATAAACAGACCAAGAAAGAGGAGAGTCAGAACGTTTGGCACGCTGGAACAAAGCATTACGTTTTCTAATACGAGAAAGAAAAGAGCGGGTGATCCACGGAGGGTGGGGAGGAGAGGAAACAAATTTAGAAGGAATTGTAAGGTGAATAATGCGTAGGAAGGTAAACTTAAAGGTGAGCCAAGCACTATTAACGTCAGAAGAAGAAAGGATAGAAGACCAAGGAATATTTGAGAGAAAATTGGAAGTTATAGAGAAATCAGCAGATTCATAGAGCCAGACACGACGATAAGGGGAGGAAGAAGAAGGCGAGGAAACAGGAGAAACAGGAAGACTGAAAAGAATAGAACGATGGTCAGAGTTCGAGATCGGTGGGAGAATATTACAGGAAGAAGGAGAAAAAGAGGGAGAAATCAAAACAAGGTCAATAAGAGATGGAGAACCAGAGGGTGAGAAGTGAGTAGGGTGAGAAACAATTTGATCAAGAGAGAAAAGATCAGAAAGAGCATTGATTTGATTAAGGGCAGGAGAGGGAGAGGTATAATCGACATTAAAGTCACCAAGAAGAATAAGGTTAAGCAGGATAGAATGGGGAAGAGATTCAAGAACATTTTGAAGAGTGTCGAGGGCATGAGAAGAAGAGGGGGGACGGTAGAAGACTGCAAGGGTGAAGGAAAAATGCTTAGGTTTAACTGAAAGTAGAAGAAGCTCAATAAGGGAAGATGAACTATAAGAGATAATGGAAGGTGAAAGGGTTGACTTAACATAGACTAGAATACCACCGCCGTGGCGGTTACGATCACGGCGAAAGATAGAAAAACCAGGGAGAGATAACTCGGAATCAGAAATATCAGGGGAAAGCCAGGACTCCACTATGCAGATAATATCAGGTGAATGAAGAGAATTTATTGCAGAAAGTTCATCAAATTTAGGTAGAATGCTACGGGCGTTACAGTAATACACATTCAAAGATCTGGAGGAAGCATTCAAATCGGTAGAGACAGATTGGATTGTGGTGAAAGAAGGTGTAAGAGTTGCAGAAGCAGAACACGAAGATTGGGAGCTTGGGAGAGAGATGGGGTGGGAAGCAATGGTGGCCTGGGACAAGGAGGATGCGGAGGAAGGAGCTGTGGAAGAGTACGATGCTGGAAGGGAGGAGGATGCGGAGGAAGGAGCTGTGGAAGAGTACGTTGCTGGAAGGGAGGAGGATGACATGGCAGGGGAAGAAGAGGTGGTAGTGCATGGGGATAAAGAGGTTGAGAAGACGGGGTGGGAAGTAACGGTGGCCTGGGACAAGGAGGTCGAAGAGGAGGGAGCAGTGGAAGAGCAGGATGCTGGAGGGGGAGAGGATGAGATGGCAGAGGAAGAAGAGGTTGCTTGGGAGACTGAGGAAGTGAGGGTGCACAATGGTGAGAAGGTTGAGCAAGGGGTAAATGAGGATGATGAGCTGGAGGAGGAGGTTGACAAGACAGGCGGCAGGCAATAGGTGGAGGTTTGGGGGGAGGGGGGCGATGATATAAAAAAGAAGAATTAGGTTGAGAAACTGTAGAGGCATAAACAGTGATGCCAGCAGGAGAACCAGTAGAAGGAACAGCAGCAGTTGAAAGAGATGGAGAAGCAAAGTGAAGCGCGGGGAGAGGACAGTGAATGAGAGGGGGACAAGGGAGCTGAGTACGACGGGGAAGATGAGGAGTGGAAGAAATAGAAACACGATTATAAAGAGGAGAAGGGGGAGTGGACGAAGGATGGGGAGGTGGCGGGTAAGGATGGGGGAGCGATAGGAAAGGATGGAGAGGTGGAGGAATTGGGCGAGGGAGATGAGGAAAAATTGGAGGAGAAGGTAACAGGGGTGGGTAAAGAGGAGAAGAAGCACGATTGAAGGAAGGTGCACGAAGTGGTAGGAGAGGATGGGAGTGAGAAGGAGGAGGGGGATTTCGAGTAGATGAAGGGGGGTATTGAGAGGGAGGAAGGGATTTTCGAGAGGGAGGGGGGGTTTTCCGAGAGGGAGGATGGATTTTCTGTGAGGGAGGAGGGGTTTTCTGAGAGGGAGGAGGGGGTTTTCGGGGAAGAGGGGGAAACTCCAAAAAAGAATTCGAAGCTGGAGAAGCCTTAGAAGTAGTGTGGACAAGGGATGAAGTAAGAGAAGAACTAAAATAAGAAAGGGGAAGGGGCTGAACAATGCGGGCAGGGGAGCTGAGCACAGATGGGGGGAGGTGAGAAGGAACAAAAGTAGCATGGAGACTAGGAGAGATATCTACAGAAGATTGAGGGAGAGCAGCAACAACAGAAGAACGTGGGGAAGCAGCAGTAGAAGTAGGGGTGGAAGTGGGGACAGGTACAGAGTTGCGAGAGGAGGTAATGCTAGAATGAGAGGCAGCGTCACAAGAGCGAGACAAAGCTGTAGCAACAGAGGAATGCGAAGGAACAATACTAGAGGTAGATACAGAAACAATAGGTCTAGAAAGAACAATGGGAGAAGCCGAACCAGTAGCAAGAGACACAGGGAGTGGGGACGAAGGGGGAACAGCACAGGGAACAGCACAGGGAGAACATGTAGACTGAGTGGGGGAAAGGGCTAAGGAGGAAGGGGACGAATTGGGGGAAGGGCCAGTAGGGATCGCAGAAAGTGAAGTGAATTTAGAAGAAAGACGAGAAAGATCACTTTCAAGTGAAGCTAACTTATTAGTTATGGTAGATAGACTTACAAGAGCAGACTTAATACAGAAAGAACAGACGAACGGGTAAGTAGAAGCAAGAGAAAAGGGGATTTTCACACACTTACAATGTGACCAGGAATGGCAAAGCTCGCACTCGAGCATAGGGCCCTCCTCCTTTGTACTAGAACAAACACACTTAACTGAAGTGGTTTGGGGCGGGCCAGGGTTGGTTTCGATGTCGCCGCCAAGTAAAAGGAAGAGGAGGAGTAGCACGGAGGAGTGACGATGGGAGGAGAAACGCCGAGGGCGCCGAGGGTAGAGATGGCGGTTGAGGGAGACGCGCACACGGAGACGGGGAAGGGGGAGTGAGGCCGAAGGGGAAGGCCAGGGAGGTTCAGGTAGAGGGGGCTCAGGACAAGAGAGCCGACCCAAGCGGTAGAGAGCACAGCAAACCGCTAGGAGGAGATAAACTTCTACCAGTCGCATCTTCGCATCTACGTTATTCAGTTAGAGTACCTCAGCATTCTCTTACAAAAGCGCTAGAAGCTCGGATAAGCGCTCGCAGAGAGCACGGAAGTAACTACTCACAATTTCATGTCTAAAAAACCAGCCGGATGCCTTTCCCGTACAATACACACAACTCAGCTTAGGCCAAGCTATTAAACTAAAGCTGTAGTCTAGAGCCAGAGATACTATAATATTCCTAGAGCGGTACAGCGAAAGTGCTGACTCAGCAGTTTCGTCATGCGCCTCCAGTTATTAGCTATACGCCACCAAAACAGGATCTTTACGGCTACCTACCACGTTTTCGCCATCTAGGCAACACAAAACTACCTTCATTTGCTGTAGCTTGGCCTGCAAACCTCCAAAAGCTGCTATACACTGCAGTTGCATAGTAACGTATGACGTAATATATTGCGCACGTGATAAGTGCGGACGCACAACAGTACAATTACAAACAGACAGCTACAGACAAACAAACAAACAGACGCGGAAAACGTAAAGTAATCTTAGTACCAGCCGTTCGCGCGCTGCGCGCGCTCCGGCTGGTAAAAAAGAAAAAGCACCCATTGATTGTCTCTGCTTCTATATCCAGACGTAGCTATTAGCTATAGCTAATAGCCTACCAAAACTCGCAGTGAACTCTAAGACTTACCTTCGGCATAGGACTCTGTACGGGAGACTTGGAAGCGCTCACTATTACCATATAATATCATATTATTGCATGAGTCACTGTGCATTACAGGAAAATAATGCACGAGTGCGAAGCACGAGTGCATTATTTTCCGTAATGCACAGTGATGAGTGCAATAATGGATTTATTGTATTCTTCTACTGTGTCCAAACATTCCTGAAACTGAAGATACTTGCCTCTCTCGATTGTATTCTCGCTTTCCTCTAGCCACTCACTACTGGCGACTCCGCAAGAGCGCATAAAATAAGTTTCCCCGATTGTGGGCGGGGAAACTTATTTTATGCGCTCTTGCTGCATGCACTTCGAACGGTAACCAAGGTTTCTGCGCATGCGCATTAAATAAGCCAATCAAATCGTTATTCGTGTACTATAGCAACGGAGTATACATTACCGGAAAATAATGCACAGTTCGCCTACGGAAATTTATACAGGACGCAGTAGAAGTATACAATAAATATAGTTATTGCATGGCGCGTGGGCGGATGAAAGGCACCGCCTGTGCCAATATTTGGCATATTGGCACAGTTAACAGTGCCAATATCTGCTCATCTTTTTAACCAATTTCCTGTTCCAAATGAAAACTTATAATTAGTAGTCAAAGCAGTACAAAACAGCAACCCAAATACAACCAAAAACTTGCACAAAGCTAAGCATGGAAATGCACATTAATCGTACAATTCTGGCCTGCTTGAAGGTTCATGCCAGATGGACCAGGAGCTGAGGATTCGGTGTCGGTTTTCCAAATCGATTCGACTGCTTAAGTGGCTCCATAGATTCCGAGGTCTTTCGCTTCTTAGCTGCCTGCAAATTCTCCTTGCCGAACAATAAGTCCCACTCGGACATGCTATCGGGCAAAAGCCTAAGCTCCTCGGCAACTTCCTTTTCCCAGTTGATATTGGCGAAAAGATTAGGGGCAATCGGTTGTCCTGCACCATAGTCGTCAGCCAGAAAGTCCTCAAAGTTGATGTCAAACTCCATCTTGCTACACTCACTAGCAGAGACTCACTAGCCAACTACAGAAGCCGTACCAGTACACAGCCAGATTTTCTCAGCCTGTGACAGGCATGTGCACGTACCTGTCGCGTGCTGGAGGCTACACCCCTGTGACGTACATTTTCGGCAGTTTCCTGTTACAGGTATGTGTGAGTTACAGTCCTGTTACAGGACTCCAGTTGTACATCCCTGTTCCAGCTGTGTAATACTATGAGCTAGTGTTTGTAGCTAGCTACGCTATATAGTGGTAGTGTATTATAATCTGCAAAATAAATCAGTCAAAGTCAGTGTATGCAGTAAATATTTATACAATACAAGGTGTTACTATGATCATGTGAATAAACTATTGCTGGGCCTAGTTCAATGTTCTCTCGCTCCATTAGATGTGATGTTTTCCTAGTTTGGAAGGTGCATGTGTGTGAACACTTGTGCATTATAGAAGTAGAGGAGGTGATGGCAGTTGAGGGAACAAAAACAAGAAAGTGTGTCACAAAGAGGAGAGGGCATTGTTTCTCGTTTAGAATTGGCTCTTTTCCATTTGTTGCTGGTTCAAACATTTGGATAAGACAGTATTTATTTCCATTGGTCTCCATGCAAGCTTTCAGTTGACCATATTCAATCTGTGCATGGAAGAAAGGTGCTGATGAGGGTCATGTACTGATAGCTACTTAGCAGATTATAATACTATGTGAGCATGCATGTGTACCATTGTGTAGCTAGCATGCACACACACGATTGGACCTCACCTCTCCTGAGTAGTCAAAATGAAACAAACTGATCGACATTAATCAGTTGCTTTCTGGAGTCCACCACACCTCCATAGAGTTTGACTTCAGCATCCTGTGAAATAGCATCTGAGATAAGATAGCTATGCTGCGTGACAAGCTCATTAATTGTGGCTGTGACTCCAGTGAGTGTGGTAAGCCGGAGGTCTTTTAAATACTGTCCTGCTTGTCTATCCTAAAAATAAAACAAAGACATTTATATAATTACATAGCAATAATTAAAATAAATTTCTTGAGTATACCTTTCTAAGTGATCCCGGCAAGTAGATTGTCCTATCTTCATTTAAAACTTTCATGGGAACTCCATAGAGGAATGTCTGCACTTCTTTACAGCCAGCAAGAGCAGTCAGGCCTGCTCCACACCTGTATGTTTATAGTGTATTTGTATCATGTAAGGCAATACTAACTATAATTGATAGATATTATGCATGTTTAAGCAATTGTATACCTCGTCCCAGCAGAAGTACCTCCATGGCAAAGAAACCTCAGGTGTTCACAGACAGCAAACCTCATGGCAATATCTCGACTGGCAGCCTGTTTGTTGCCGAAGATATTTTGCTGTCTCATCTTGCCATTGAATGTTTCTCCCCTGAATGTACACATTTTATCAGGCTAGTGAATTGTAAGATGTTCTCATTAGTACATAAATGCAATAGCTATATACCTCTCTGTGTTGAATGCTGCTGTGGGCCCAAAATCCAGCATATTCTGTGGTAAATGTAACATCAGGTGGAATTTGGGTCTCTGAAGTAGCTCCTCCTTGTAGTCTTGGACTGCATCAACAAAACTGCGGCAGATCTTCTGTACGTCTTCAAAGTCTTCTTTGAAAAAGGGCTTGCAGTAAGCCACCTGAAACACCTAACATCAAGCACAATACAAACATAATATTCCTAATTATGCCAAATAATTATATGCATTACTATCCTGTTATGTAGTATGATATACCTGTGACAGAGTCAACCACACTTTCTTTTCGGCATCTGTCAAATAGTCCCACACAACAAACAAACAGACTTGAGCCCAACCCTTGAAGTCCTTTCCTGTGAACGATCGATGGTACCTGCATGTAGATATTATTATTATGTCATCACATTTGCAGCAATTATAACCATGACATTGTCTTGCTAACCGGACAATTCGTGCTGTAGGCTTGGGTTTAATAGCTGTGCTGTCAAGGGAAAATATTCGTGCCTGTACTTCCTGCTTCTCTTGTGTAGACAGACGATCAATCAGGTCAGCCACAAGGTATTTGTAAGGGCCCAACAGGATCGTGTGGAGACACTCAACTGGGGTACTCCTGCATACACGTGCATGCCATGAATTATGAGAAGGAGCTTATACGCATCACAACAAATTTTACAATACCTATAGAGGTCCACCTGAAGCTTGAAAAATGGGTTTTCTCCTCCCTTGAGGCCATACTGTTTGCTTTTCCTCTCCCTTGCTGCATGCTGCATTGGGTTGCAAGTTGATGGTCTGTATATTTGTATTGCCAGCTCTCTTGTTCTCTCTGTCCCAATATGGCCAGGATGAAGCTCCTTGTTGCTCTTGGGACATAAAGAGAAGCAGATGAAATTGCAATGATGGTAATATATACATGCATGCACTTGAAACCTACTGTGCACATTCTGCAAAATAATTTCGCAGCAGCTCCCAGGTGGCTGGTAAGCTCTGAACTACGAGGGTTGTCACCAAGGACAGTGATGATTGGTGCCACAGCAAGAACATTCATCTGCAAATGGACATCATAAGCTACAATACCCTCCTTCTCAAGCTTGTGTAGGTCATCAACAAGTGGCCCAGCCATTTCAAAAGCAGTGACATGGTTGGAAGTGCAGATAAAATGGATGTTTTCTAATTTTGCATTCTCTTGCCATGGAAGTCCCGCAAGTATCATGCACCAGAGATCAAACTTATTCCATTTCTTGGAACTATTGCCACTTGTGTCATCACTGTATAAAGTGATTGGTGCCATGACCACAGGAAGGCCTTCAGAGACTGCTTTTTTCTTGAGTGGATGCACTGCTGCAACATACTCTCGTTCCTAAAATATAAATGAGCTTAAGTTTATTAAGAGAAACGGTGCATGGGAAGACTATATATGTAGCTATAATATAGTTACTTGCTTATGTTTTGGAGGAAAATGAACACCATAATGGCATTTTTGAAGTCAGTTATACATTGTAATAACTATACATCAGCTGTTAAATATTACACCATAATGTACTAAGCAATTGCAGCAGATCAGTTGAACGTTTAATAAACTTACGTGTTGCTGCAAATCCTGAGCTGGTTCACCTGGATGCCGCAAAACTTTCAAGTTGCTCACGTCAATGGATGAGATAACCCCACAGATCTCACTGATTCGAATTGTGGCTAGGTCAAAGATCACAACTTGGTAGTGTGATGCAACTACATCGGGTGGAAACATAGCTCCGCTTGCAATGAGCTGAACGAGTGCCAACATTTCTCCAGAGGATTTCTTTGGGTAGAGTGTAATGATATTAATATGCATAAATAGCTACAAAGTGAAAAGCAGCTTCATACCTCCACCATAAACTTCACAAGTTTTCCACAGCATAGACCATATTCGTGGTTGACAAACTCCACAATTTCTCCCAGGAAGAGGTGTTCACCTTGATATGTTATCATTGGTGCCCAGAAACGAGGATCTCTATGCCATCTATCTGCTTCGTAGATCTGGCTGTATAGACAAGCAGTATGACATAAATTATTTTTATGATTATGTAATCTATACTGCAAGCAGGGATTAGCTATAGGCTGCAGCTGCATGCATGGCATTAGAGCTGGTTCATATGAAAACATACCAAATGGGTCCATCTGGGTTATGTACTGGGTATCTGTGAATCTTCCCTGCTACTTCAGGATCTGCCAAGCACTTTGCAAGTATTGTTGATGGGAGGTTTGCATAGAATGGGACTCCAGATGGACAGTAGAACTAGAATGATTATGGGATAGAATTATCGTGTTTATAACTCCACATACAGAGATGGAACACCCTTTGTTACCTTTTCTGGCCGAGTAAAACCTGGCAGTTGGAAATTCTTTACTTGGACAAGACTGGGTGCAGATGGATCCAAATTCTTGCATATGAAAGCCATGAATTGGAGTCGGGCTTCTCCCTATAACATGAATGGAGTAATTATTTTATCACTAAAGCTGGCCGCACGTTTAGCGGTAATAATTTTGATGAAAGTGCATGCATCTATTGATGGTATGTGCGCATATCACTAATACAAAATATGTATAATTTTCTCTCTGCCATGTTCATTATACTTACAATGGGCCTCGGACTATTCGCCAACATGAACATCAATGCAAAGATCTTTGATGGGAATGGAAAGTAGTCTTTGATATTAGATTCATTCATGTGCCCCAATGTAAATAACTCCTCCAGTGCAGTACCTATTATATGACCACAAAAAAAAACAGTACATACATTTTATCAATCATACTTGTTATAAGCATGCAAGGTTATACCTGGGTCATCATCTTCATCTGTGCTTTCCTCATCAGCAGAATTGGTGAGCGTATTACTAAGTTCGTCAGCTTCAGGTTGGCTCTGAATGGAACATAACAGTAAACAAGAAACATGTTTCACCCAGCGTTAATACTCATGTTGTTGCCGGAGCACTTACACCATTGACCACACACCCACAGATGTAGGCAGAGCTTGTAAGGTCTCCAGTCAGAGGACAAGGGCAATTAAATTAAGTTTTTGAAATTCTCTTTTCATGCATGCACTATACAATTATATTACCTTCTGTACATGACTATCTCATGCATGAACCATTATTCGAAATTTAATGCCAAAGCAACGGTAACGTATAATTTCTTTACCTCCCCACGTACATGTACATACCTGCTTGTACATGTAACAGAATTAATACCACACGTAGCTGTATAGCTATAATAAGTATAATAGTTTTACCATATAGAAATCAATTGTCTCTTCTGGATTTTGAGCTGAATTCAGTTGAAGTGAAGTAGCTTGAAAGCTCATAGGGTCTTCACTGTTTGCTCGTGACTCGGAGTCAGAAGGATGCAATAATTCCAAACGTCCAGCAAACATCTTGTGTCGTTCGCTCTGCATATGACGTTTTAGCTTTGAGGGATGTGGAAAGTATTTCCCACACGCATGACAACAATAATTTCTTCTTTCCATATATGGCTCCTTCGCGTGATGGCTTCAGCTCCTGCATGCACGCACGTCTGCAGCTGCAGCGCAGGTAAAAAATTGTTGGCAAGGGCGTTGCTGGTTATCGCCGTATATTCAAGGTATGCAAGACATATGCGGAATGTACAGGAAATCAGGAATATGAGCGCGCGCACCAGAAGCCAACCAGCTGCAGTGCAGAGCCGTTCAATCCAGAATATTGACAGAAGAGATGGAAAGAGTCAACTCTAAAGTAAAATAGTGTACCCTGTACTAATGTTCAATATTATGACATTGTATGCTACATTACTCCAATTCATACTAGGCTCGAAAGCAGCAACTAGATCCAACAGTCTCAAAAGCCAAGGTAGCTGTGATGACCATAATTATAATCATAAACATAAACAATCATCGACTATATTATATGCTGTTTCAGATGCGCACTCATCCATACTATGCAGTGAAGTCATCCGCTACAGTATGTCAAAACTGAAATTTACCATGGCATGTATATCTAATGTAGGTATAAATGCGCAAACTCACTTGCTTCACATTATAGCTTGGTACAAGGCCCAGGGGAGCCACAGGTGCCACTAGTAGTGCATTCCTTGCAACACCTTTGCCAGCTGTTCAGGTATCTCATATTTACTGCATTTTCATTACAATCAGCAATTATCATGATCTGGTCCTTTAGGGTGCAAGTAATCGTGGCAGCAGTCATGTCCACAAAAGCAAAACTATAGTTGGTACCACTGGTGATGTAAGCTATATACATAGCATCACTATATAGATAGATATTCAAACTTCGCTACTCTCTTGTATATACGGCAGGGTACTGCAGCAAGTACCAGTGGTACTACCTAAAAGGATGTACTTCAATCTGCTCCTATTGGCACAGTGAGTGCTGTAAACAACTTTTACATACATAATTATTACCTGATAATATAGAAGGATCCAGTACCGTTTTTATGCTGGATTCAATAGAGCAGGACTCAGTCAACAGAACAACGACTTAGGGCCATCGAAAAAGGGGTGGCAAGGCTGGAAAAGCAGAATGGTGAAGTACTGCAGGCCATAAGCAAGTTACAAAAGACATTGGGTGAGCTGTCAAAGACCACGTGGCAAGTTGCAACAAGCTCATATAAGGTAGGACGCAGTCTGCTCCAGTGTTTAGTAATAGTGATTGCCCTTTATTGTACTTTGTTTATGCAGGAAAGTCTTCAGCAGCAACTAGCAAAGGCATTTTGCTCATCTTTGACAAGGGAACTAAGCAATGATGATCTGAAGGTCTGCCATTCTTAGTCTTATACACTTTTATAGGCCTGGTCCATCTGGCTGCCCGTGCATTATGTGCAGGTGATAATCACGCACACTCTTGGTACTGATGCCAAGAATGAAGATAAGTACGCAAAGGCTATCAGGTGGTGCAAAGAAGTATTTAGTACATTCAGAATTGAAGAACGATGTAAGGTAGGCACTACATATAAGAGCTCTTGTTATTTAGGCATTTGTCATTTTTATTTTGTTAATTTTAGGTGCTTGGGATTAGGCCATATAGCTCTCACAGGAGCTATACAACGCCTACTCTAGCAAAGGATCTTCTGAAAGCCATGAAAGCACCAATGGATCCTGCACTTGAAATCACGTACATGAAACATCTAGCCCTATTGGTAAGTTAATCATGCACCTTTTTTAATAGTTACTAACCAATGTCCATGTATATCTTTACGAGTGTATATTTTTCCATGCACACTCCCTGATGCTTGCATGCTTTCCAGAGAAAGTATGTGAGAGCATTTCCACAGGAAGCTGAGCAGAAGGGTGCCCTCTACAAGCACTTTAGGGAGTGGCTGTCTGCCACTTACGAAGTGTGCTTCAGCCAGCATGATTGGAAGGGGGTGCTGGACGAGGATGCCAGGGCTATGGAATCACATGACACCTCTCCATCTCCGTCTCCGTCTGCAAGAAGTGCCTTGAGTTCTCAACTCTCATATTGCCCAATAAATAGCCAGGAGGTAGGCAGTGGACCAGAGCAGTAACCGTAAACATATTAAATCCCAACATGTTGCTGTGTATTAATTGATACTGCCAGGCTTGCATGTATAGCAGTTACTCCTGTTTATTCTATAATGATCTTGGATGTAACCTGCATGTACACTTTGTATACACTTCTCTGCAATCATTTAAAATATCCAATGGCATGCAAGGCAAATATGGTATAAGTTAACAGTCACAGTTGCATTTCATGGAGATGTCCTGGTCTCTTTGTTCCTTTACGTTATAAACTATATCTGCTACATCAGGGTTAATATGTAGCTATACATGTCCCAGCTGCAGCAGCTAGGGTTCACTGGTATGTCCCTGGCTTATTTAGCGCAGCATATTGGTATCTCCCTGGCTTTATTGGTGCATTGAGATTCAAGCGTTGGTGCAGCAGGGCTCGTATTGGTATCTCCCTGGCTCATTGGCGCAGCAGGGCTCATATTGGTGTCTCCCTGGCTCATTGGTGCAGCAGGGCTCATATTGGTGTGTCCCTGGCTCATTGGTGCAGCAGGGCTCATATTGGTGTCTCCCTGGCTCATTGGTGCAGCAGGGCTCATATTGGTGTCTCCCTGGCTCATTGGTGCAGCAGGGCTCATATTGGTGTGTCCCTGGCTCATTGGTGCAGCAGGGCTCATATTGGTGTCTCCCTGGCTCATTGGTGCAGCAGGGCTCATATTGGTGTGTCCCTGGCTCATTGGTGCAGCAGGGCTCATATTGGTGTCTCCCTGGCTCATTGGTGCAGCAGGGCTCATATTGGTGTCTCCCTGGCTCATTGGTGCAGCAGGGCTCATATTGGTGTCTCCCTGGCTCATTGGTGCAGCAGGGCTCATATTGGTGTCTCCCTGGCTTATTGGTGCAGCAGGGCTCATATTGGTGTCTCCCTGGCTTATTGGTGCAGCAGGGCTATTATTGGTGTGTCCCTGGCTCATTGGTGCAGCAGGGCTATTATTGGTGTGTCCCTGGCTCATTGGTGCAGCAGGGCTCATATTGCTGGCTTATTTTAGTTCCATTGGTGCAGCAGGGCTTATATATGTACTGATGTCTCCCTGGCTTATTGGTGTGGTGCAGCAGGGCTCATGCACTGGTACGTCCCTGGCATATTTAGACGGTAGATAATAATATCTACGTTGCAAACTGACTGGTTTATAATGGATTCGGAAGTTTACAACATTGCGTTTGTAATTCTACATGTAGTTAAGATCAACATGATACAACAGAAGATTAATAATAACAAGGGGAGAGGATGCCAACAGTTATTATTGAATGTGTGAGATGTTGTAAGGGAGGCATGTGAACCACTGGGAATACAACAAGCAGAAGGCCTAGGATAGAAATGGTACTAGTTATATTTATGCATTATAGTGATCTCTATAAGGATGCTTTATAAGTTGCAGACGAAAGTGACGTTTCAAGGCCTGTCGAACATTTAGTCACAAACCCAATATAGCAATCCTTGCTCCACTGCAAGCTATTCCAGGTTGCATGGGCTTCAGACCAATACTGGTCCTTTCTAGCAAGGAAGATGAGTGGGAGAAAGTGACAATGATATCGATCTTGGAGCAAGCAAATAATAGGGCAGGATAGCCCGACCTTACTCTACACTTATGCCCTGTCACAGGAATGAAATCACAGGTCTGAGGCTGTACAGGCTGTCACATACCTGATTTTACAGACCGTATACAGCCGTACGTCCAGCACCCTGTCACATACCTGAATTCACAGACCGTATACAGCCAGTACGTCCAGCACCCTGTCACATACCTGAATTCACAGACCGTATACAGCCAGTACGTGACAGCACCCTGTCACATACCTGTGCACATCCCTGTGTTGCGTCACATCCTGCACGTACCTGAGGAAATCTGGCTGTGATAGCAGACGCTATTGACGTCACTCGCATTGCTTAGCAACGCTGCCAACAGCCAATGAAAGCCATGCAACAAATTAGATAAAGCATGCCTACGCGGGCTATAGGCCGATATTGGCACGGTTATGACGTAGAGCCCTCGGGCCTGCGGCCCTCGGGCTTACGTCATAACCGTGCCAATATCTGGCCTATAGCCCTTGTAGGCATGCTTTATCTAATACATAATATGTAATAGCTAGCTATATAAATCATGGCCAGGAGGTGTATATCAGTGATATACCACCTGCTGTGGAGGAGGTTTTGTGGAATATACCGCGAAGGCCGCAATGGTAATGATATTCACCACTATCACCAGTTGGCCATGGTTCATATGATATATATCATGTCGAATTTTGATGAGGTGTAGATCCTCTCACTGTTTCCATAGCAACATGGTATATATTATCTATGCCATCACAGCGAGCCTGCTTCAGCCTCTGGTAGCCATTTTGTGTAGTGTGGGTGGGTATTGTGGCATAGATACTATAGTGTCTATAATTGTGGGCGTGCCCTGTTTTTGTTTCCTGGCAAAACAATGATACCGTATCCGCTCTAATTAAGGCGCCCTTAAAAATTAGAGAGTTTTCATGACATCATTTTACGTCACGCGCATGTAGCAACTGTTGCCAGGGCGCCATTTTGGTGGGCAGCAAACGTACATTAGCCATACGCATAAAGACCGGAAGTTACTCTCGTACTCGTAGTCTAGGTGGTAGATTCACTTGATCTGTCCCGCCTGAAAACTGACTTACAGCGATAGTTGAGATACTGAACGCGTAAGTTCCCAGCGGCTCTTGATTCTGAGATCGCTGTATAACGTGCCAATCTAGTCGCCCACGCATGGTGGGCAAGAACGGGCATAAACGGAACGTGACACGGACGCACGTGATCTGTGACGACACGTGCGTACGTGAAAACTCTAGTCTCGTGCCCAGACCACACCTCTCTCCCTGAGAGGTGTGGTCTGGGCACGAGACTATGAAAACTCCGGGGTGCCTTTGTTGTGGCATAATATAATTTTGTATCTATGGTTGTGGAGGAAAAATTCCTTCGGGGTCCGAAGGGCGCCTTATTTAGAGAGGCCCCTTCTAATTAGAGCGATAAACGTACCACACCCAGCAATCAAGGACATCCCATTGTGTATCACGATTCAGCCTCCTCCTGTATTCCTGTTCTACAACTCCGGTAGCTATTGGCTAACACTATACGGTAGCTATTGGCTAACACTATACGTATACCGTAGCGACGATGTCGGAAGAACTCGTGGACGGTGAGGAGGTTGTGAAAAAGCATCCTGCCCCTTCGCAGCAGTTGTTTGTGCACCTTGTCCCGCCGCACTCGCACGACTCCGAGAAGAAAAATCATTCTGACTCCAAGTCCGCGACAAAGTCGGACTCGACGCAAAAGAAGTCAGCCCCTCCCGTCATAACAGAGAAGGAAATGGGTCGAATGATGGACATGGGACTCGGGAGAGGAGTAGACGCCACCGATGCATCCCCCTGGGTCAGCAAGTCCTCCTTCCAAGTGCGAAGAGTCATGTTTGACTGTGTGATTGGTACTGAAGAAGGCGGAGCCTTGCAAAGCTACGACCGGGAAATCTCAAGGTGCATGTACTGTAATACGCATCTTACCTTTTTTTCTGGTATTAGCTGTGTATTCCTAATCCACAACTGATATGTATATAGTCCCGCGCGCACCAGCTCTGAGTTCAGTCTAGCTAGCTATCCCCGACTTCAACCCACCTAGGGATCGAGATAGCTACTGCAAGCGATCCATAGGTGGGTAGAAGTTGGGGATAGCTAGCTAGACTACTCAGAGTTGTCTCTCCCTGCATGCCCCTCCCCCAAAGAGAGAAAAGAAAAACAAAGGGGCATGTGTACAGCGGTGCACAATAAAAATAGAGTATAGACCAGTAAGTTGTCTTTTGAGTTTCAAATGAGTGAATACAGCAAAAAGCCAAGTTGGTGTGTGTGAGTCTACAATGAGTTCATCAGGAAAATGTATTAGCAATGAGCAAATTCATGCATTGCAAATGTGTTTACCCATTCTTGGAATACTCCCTCCTCTCTAAGAATGTGAAAACAAATTAATTTTCCCATTACTAATATGCTGCATTGATGCATGTAGTTTCACACCACACTTTTAAATTTACTGTGTTCATTCATTTAAAACTCAGGTTTTAAATGCACTGGTCAATAAAAAAAAGTTCTCCTTTACTATGAATGGAATTTGCAATTATAATTCAGCTTATACAGAAGCAGGAACAATGGGTGCTTTTCTTTTTTGTTCTGTCGCTATTACAATAAGTATAGCTACAGCTGTACTATTTCAGAAAGCTAACATCCTAAGTCCTAAGTAAGGAGTATAGCTACATGGTAGCTGTCTGTAAATTGCAATGTTGGAATTACATGCTACTTCAAAGGCTGCGGAAGCTGCATGTGTTGATGCTTTGCACTAACATTTTAGAATCGCTGTTACAGTACTCTTCACACATGCCTGCATGAATCAGCCTGAAGATTAGAAAACGAGCATTCAGTCAAGTAGTCTTCACCCTCTACTCCACTCCCTTTCTTCCGTTGACTTCAGTTCTATTGACTCTGATACATGCACATTCCTGTGACTCCACTTAGGTTAGCTCCACGTTTGGGGGAGGGGGAGGAAGAGTTCTAGATACGTATGAGGATAGTGTAGATAATAAAATGCTAATAACCTATGTTCTTACAATCCTGGACGTTCACTGTCATAATTTCATTGCTATACAGCGTGCAATCTCAGCAGTCCAACTTGAAGGCATCCATTGCAGTTCCCCAGGCCCCCTTCACCATCGGAGTGGATGCCGAACACTCACGCAGTGTCAGCACCACCAGAAGGGCGGTGGGCAAGAAGGTCGTCAACAGAACGATCTCATTCCGGGCTGACTTCGAAGACCTTCCGCAGTCCATCACAACGGATCCCAGTAGTGCAATAAGGGACGCCATTCCTACTGCGACATACAGGGCATCCGTGGAAGGCTCAACCCTGACCTTCGAAGAACGTCTAGCAAAGTGGATTTTGGAGTACATCAATCACAAAATTGAGGTCAAAAGCAAGCATAAAGGAAAGCTGGTCGAATCGAGTTTTGAAATGACGGGAAACCCAATAGATGACATTGCCTCATTGATTCACGAGTCCACAAATGATGATGTTCGAAAGATGATCCTGGCTGCCTGCCGTGAGTTTGTCCAGGTTTTCCGTGTGACGCATTATGTCAGTGCCATTGAACTTGGAGCATCCGAGTATCAGGTACTATGTGAGACCGAATATTTCTCCCAAAGAAAAGCTGGTAAGATCATTGGAGTGGTGTCACTGGCCAATCAAGCCGCCAGTTTGTCTTCTTTATGGAAGAAAACTAAGAAGGCATCTGATCTGAAGAGAATTGGCCGAATCGACAACGACCGTGTTGAGCGAGGATCGTACGATGAAGCTGTTGTCGGGGTGAGCATCCAGCCTATCTGCAACTTGGTGAGACTCCGCTACCTGCAGCTGACCCTGAAGAAGGCTCTGCTGGAGTACGTTGAGACACAAGGAGACTCAACTGGTGAGTGCATCTGCATGGGTCTGAGTGATTGTATCAACATTGTAGAAATATCACTCTATTATAGCATTAATTTAAGGTATAAAAAGCACTTTGCCAAAAAGTGCAAAAACAAGTCATGTAGGGATGCACTTCCACCAAAAAACACTTCCCCAAAAACCAATGAAACAAGCGACAATGCACACCGCAATGCATGTGCAGACTACCCACACATCACATCGCAATGCATTTACCGCGTAGCTACCATCCCTACATCTTTCCAACCACACCCACCACAATCGTGTATATGTGAGATGTGAATAGTGGTAGTGTAATTTGCAGGGAGGTATGTTTGGTAAAGTGTAGTCTTGTGTTGTCAACTTTGTTTAGTATGTTGTATGGTGGTTGATGTGGGTTGTGTTACGTTTGTTGTGCGTGTTGGTGGCAGTGTGGTGTTGCGAGGAATTGCTTTGCTTGTTTGTGCTTGTGAATGTGGAATTTGTGGAGCAAAGTGCATTTTGATGGGGAGTATAGTGTTCTTGTGAAGGTTTGGCTTCATTGTAGTGTGGGCTGGGTGTTGTGTTTTGTGATGTAATGATTGAGGATAAGAATGTAAGGGTGTAGTTGTTGGATGGAGGCGAGGTGGCGTGGTTGATGATTGTGGATGGTTGTGTGTGTTGAAGGAAGTATTGGGTGTGCAGTTTAGTATGGGGGCGTGGTACGGATTGTGGTGGGTGTGGTTGGAAAGATGTAGGGATGGTAGCTACGCGGTAAATGCATTGCGATGTGATGTGTGGGTAGTCTGCACATGCATTGCGGTGTGCATTGTCGCTTGTTTCATTGGTTTTTGGGGAAGTGTTTTTTGGTGGAAGTGCATCCCTACATGACTTGTTTTTGCACTTTTTGGCAAAGTGCTTTTTCTGTAACTTGTTTTGGGATGTTTTTTGGAGGTGGCAACAAATGTGTAAGTGTGAATGTGTGTGGTGGATGGTGTTGGAATGGAACGTGTTTGAGGATGTTGTGTGTAGTAGGATTTCAATTTGTGCTCCAGTTGGCATCAGGAAGGCCTTTGCCTGCATGTGTATGGGGGGATGGTACTTTGCATGCAGTATGCCTAATTATTTAAGGGCAAGATGGTAAAGGCAGTTACCAGGGCAGCTTTTCGTGCTAGCTAGAGCGGAAAGAAAAGGGCAGCCACACGTGCCAGTTACATAGCTGACCATGACAAGAGACCTTGTAATTTCAAGACCAGCAATCACATGAAGGAATGCAAGACCCTTGCTTTCATGCACTTTCACTCTTCCACTCGAGTCTGGACGTGGTATACATGATTTCCAAGGCTTTCCTGCCCGTGATCGTATTCTCCATAGCAAGTGAACAACAGTAGCTCATGATACAAACAGAATTCCTCCGCTCGAACACCCCCTCACTTAGCTACCCTACTATTAAATCATCATCCCATTCTTAAACAGTACCTATGGCCAGAAGCCGTTTGGACTTGGGTCAACCAACCTAACTTTATAATCAGCCATGCGATTAAGTGTATTTTAGCTAAAAAATCTTGTAACTTACGCACTGATGAACCTGGAGATGCAGCTTAGCAGCTGGCACGATCAAAGGTAGGCGTTAAATAGACGAACACGCGAAGTCGGAACGGAACGGAACGGAACAGTTGTCATTAAATGGCGTGGAACGGCAAGCGTCCATTCAAGAGTACTCGTGAATCACTGCTGAACCTATTCGATTTCTTTGAAAAAGTTATGATGCGAGTGCAATACCCCAGAGAATTACCAGCCTTTTCGCGCTTGAATTATTGTGATCGCGTTAGCCATTATCGTGCTAGCCTGGCTGAAGAAGAAGAAGCAGAAGCAGAAGCAGAAGAAGATGTACTAATACGCCCCGCCCCCCCCCCCAATGTGTCGACTTGCCGGTCTGGTACTCCAGCGAAGGTTTCTAGCAACGCCAACAGTCTTGTTGCTGATAAAAACACTTGAGATGTCATTGTATGGCTCATAAAAGCCTATGACTATAATCAGAGCCGAGTTCTGAACGTATGATTTTGTACGCGTTATATAGGGCCGCCATTTTTTTCCGTGCCATCCCTACATATGGAGTACTACCGTACTCCATGATAGCTGGGCACTCTGTCTCAGTGTACAGCCTTTGAAATGAAGTATAATTCATTAATTTCTGAATCAGTGGATATACAGCTAATTGATGGCTTTTACAAGCCATTCAAGGTTTAGATGTAATACATAATATTGTTTCATTCACTTGTATCTAGGACTACTTACACTCATGGCCTTTGCAATCTACATTATGTGGTTGAGGACAAAGTCAATCCTATACTCTTGGAATGTCATCAGACAATGAATGCAATTGCTGCTATCACTTAACTATTTAGCAAATAATACGTCTGCAGAATTTTTGTGTGAAGCATTTAAAAACTTCAGTATAATATTATAATAAACATAATTTTACGAAGCAAAACTTATTGCAAAGGCATAGCCTTAGACTACTGGACCACCATAAGACTGATGATAGCAGTGGGAGTGAAACTTATTAACATTCAACAGCTGCTTTGTGCATCCACAAAATATGTGGTCATGTAGAGGAACTTAGTTGCATAATAGCAATTGAAAGGTAATGATGCAGTACTGATACCATAAGTACATATCAATCTTCCCTCTCCCAACTCCCCCTCCCCCTACACACACACACCTGCCTGCATAGCTGGGCCTTACCTAATTGCCTGCGATGATGACAGAATGTTTTGGATGGTAAACCCTGACAATAATTACGCAGTGGAAGCGACACGAGATATCAAACAAGCCTCTGCTTTTTTCGTCTTTCCGAATGAAGATGGCGGCCATCCCTATGAATTCAACATCGGTTACTACGATGACGACCGTAAAGTACGAAAGCGCAAGGCAAGTATCCTGTCTGCTTCATGTCCAGGAGTAGACCCCATTCCTCGCTACCTGCACACCCCAGTTAACATTATTGGTGGGAACTTTGGTCCGCTACACATGAAAAACTACATGCTGGAGTGCCAATCGAGACTCACCCTCCACAGCCGTCTGCTCAAGCACTACAATCCTGTCGATATCACTCCATGGGTGAGCGGGCGAGATGCCTTCTTCATCAATTGCGCTCGAAGGAGAGTCAAGCGAGACGGCTACATCTGTGTCAAATTGGTGGCTGGTCAAAGAGGAGGGAGGCCAGAACTCCGAACAGGATGCGTGCCCACCAAAAGAAGGCACAATGAACGTAACACATGGATGCTCTTTCGCCTCCTCCCAATTTCGCTCCGAAACAAACCAGTAGTACCTGCTGGTGACCGCAATGAACCAGATGTTCTGTCCAACGTGGATGTGGAACTGGCACAGTACGGGGCCCTCGACTTCACTCCTGAGCCTCAGGAAAAGAGTAGTGGGGCTGCTGTCAACTTTAAATCTGGCAGCAAGACTGCCAAGTTACTGCCAAGCCCGAACGAAAAGCCCCTCGAGAAAACTGCTGAGTCCACCCCCCTCCCTGGAGCTGCTGTGGAGCTCCAACAGCTGGCCAGCCATCAGCAACAGTAGCTCTATGATGTAAGAGTAGTATTGATTTAGAAGTCATGCACATACTAAATATACGTATACATATACTGCTCTAGCTTCTTTATACATTTTGTATGCTGGTTGCGTGTAGCTAACTTATTATTGAGTAGTCTTAACTCGCACACGTAATAAAAAGTCTGTTTTGCTTTTAATTATCGTTCTCATGTGTTCCATTTTATACTGACGCTATGCATTGATTGATGCCAAAACACCAAGGCATGGGATGATGAGATTAGTGAAAATAATAATCTTCTCCTGTTGCTGCCGTAGTGCATTCACCAGTGATCACATACCCACATGTGCAGGTGGAGCTTGTATATCCAGTCAGTGGACGAGATCGTGAGTAACTACATATATCACCATCCTGATTACAATATAGATACTATCCCAGATCAATACACGTTATAAAAACTCTTCTTAACTAGTCCTATTAAAGCCTTACTTGTCCCAATTTTCACACCCTAAAATACAGCCTGATTATTGTACGAACTTCTTCAAAACTCTTCCAACAGATGTTGCACTGCCTATCATCATTTTACCCCTATGTCTTCCTAACTCTTCATTCAAACCATTAATACCCGACCTAAACTCTAAACCTAAACATAAACCGTGTCTGGGATCCCCGACACCTTGTTAAACCTCTTTTAACTTTGCATTGTAGAGACTAAATTTTGAGTGTAATGTTCACTGATAATTTTGTAGGTTTAACTACTAATGCTGAGGACTAATGCTGAGGATGAAGGAGTGTGGCAGTGGGGCAGCCTCATATTCAGGCCTTCCCCGCACTCGCAAAAATAAACGGGGAAGGCCTAGGTACGAGGCTAGCAGTGGGGTATCTATGCTTGCTTTATAGAAGACCAGATGTACTGATACCTGTGCGATTTATTATGCAGTTGAGGTTGTGCTTCCATTCTATAGAATCTTAGTGCATCGGACATCCAACAAAACTAACAACTTAAGAGTATAGAGACTGTAGAGACAGTATGCATGGCAAGAAGAATGAAATTAGTAACTGAAGTAGCAGAGACTATACTGCTGTTGAGTGGAAGCAGGAAGCCCTGAGTTGGAAAGATGGTTGCAGCCTTTCCTCTCTCTGAAACTTTACCGCCACTGACAGCCTCACTCCATTCCCGCCACCCCCATGCACAAATAACTTACAGATCAAAGATCGAGTTTGTACCACTGTGTTAGCTATATAGTATTATGACCAGAATTGTTTTATGTAACAGACAAATTTAAACCTGAATATCTACTAGCTAAGAGCTCCAACTCCTTAATACACAGTAATAATCTAGCTTCTTATTTCGGATTTTATCATTTCATCATTTTGAGGTCAGTATATAGGTTACCAGTGTGACCTTGGTTACGGTTCCCAAAACAGGGAAGTCCCCTAAATGGCATAGAAAAGTACATTATAATTTAATCGATTAGTATAGAACATCCTTTACCATGGTATATATAGCTACTTTGGTATACAGAGCAATAAAGAAGTGCAATAGTGATGGCATTGAGTTCTATTTTGCTGTATATAGAAGTGAGAGTGCTGTTATGGGATTTTCTACAGAGACAATATTTGGGATAGTCATGTAGAAACTATTCAAAATTACAATGCAAGTAAACGACATAGAAAAGTACTACATGCAGATGAAGTCAGCAACTTCATATGCAGCAGTCATATTATCTGTTATATACAAAAATACCACATCCTACATACATAAATCTATGAAGAGACCAAAAAGCAGTCCTTTCTTATTTCTTGTAATTCTTCACAGAAATAGTTCAGTTCATCAATTTCTGTTTCCAGAGCTTTTAACCGTTGCGTCATCTATTGGTACCAGAACAAATTTATTTTAATGGTGCAGAACAAATGTACATATTGGCAGTGGTGCTGCATGTGAAATCTTGATGAAGTGTCGAACTGCACTGGGATTTTATGACGGAAGCTGTAAGTTTGTATGCAGTGTATATTGTATAGCACGACTAATGTGCCACACATTTTATTCAGATGCAATGAGCATGCAGGTCTAGAGGCACATACAGGCTGTGTGCTGTGTGTTTACGTGTGCAAGGAAATCAACTTTTCAACAGACTATATAGTTGACAATAGAATTTCTTAATTTGGCAGTCCAGCTGTGCCCCCAAAGGTTGTATGGCCCTCACCGAAACTAAAATGTAAGCAGCAGCTTACTCTACTCTGTATTGTGCATGAGCTTTACTAGGATGCTTTGTAGAGATAATACAAAAAATTTAATGTCATACATTTATATGGAGAATGGAATAAAATTACCCCAGGCAGATTTTCAATAGCAGTGTGTATTATTTTATGGAAACAGAACACATGTATTCTGTAGGAAGTTAGATATGTATTTGAGAAAACTACAAACTGTCCACTGAAATGTCAATTTAGTGGAGCTGCACTGTATACGTAGATTACCACATAATATATTCATGGCTGTAGCTATATAATCCTGGTTTGCCAAGAAAAAGACGAGTACACCTCTAAAGACAAGCTTTTGTAAAGACATGCACATAGTGCTAGTGTACGGTTCAATCCCCAGCTGGGTCCCGATTTTTCGGGATTTGTTTACTCTCTCAGAAAGCTTATCTTCTCACAAAAGTTTGCAATGTATTAATTCCTAAGTGGAGCATACCCATTAACCCACATGGAGGTTAGCTTGCTCAAATATTATTGCTATTCACATTGACTATTTATACTGATGTTTTCTTTGTACCATAGAAAACAAGAACCTTTCTTGCCTTTTTTACATTGTCCTGTTCCATACGTATCATTTCTCCAAATGCATTTTCAAAAGAGCTGAGACCTTCTTTCACCCATCTGCTGTACTCAGCATGAAAGCCCTGTGTAGGAAGAAATTTTTTCAATGGTATTACAATGTGGCTACCACATGTACAGTAATTAGGATGATTACATATATACTAGGTGAATGCAAAGCATTGTGGGGCGAGCGTGAGCGAGGTATTAGCCCATGCGTACGTTAGCGGCGATGCGCCCTCAGCAGCTCTTTGGCTCCTTCTCTCGTCTCAGTGTCACTTGTCGGTGGCCTGGAGAAATGACAGCTCTTCTCAGTGGCTCTAGAACTCGCTCTCTGCTGTTCCAATGCGACTTATCGCCAACCTGGGGATATATACGGCAACGCTATAGCCTCTGTCGCTGCAGTCTACTCTGTGAGAGCATCCCTAAGCTAGCTTCACTGCAGCCACCGTGGCCACGTGAACAATTTGGAATATTACGGAAACTATTTGAAACGTTATATTGAAACGCGAAACGATATGCGGTAGTGCGTACGTACGTACGCACGCACGCACGCACACCGTACGCACAGACAAATTCTCCATTGAACACACTAGTGTGGGGCTCGCTCACGCTCGCCCAATCAGACTAAGTGTTGACCTATGTAAGAGTTTCAGGGACATGCTAGAAAGCGCCAAAATAGTACTTTTACGCTCCCTTAGCCATTACAAGTAAAACTGTATTACGTACATACTTCAACAACTACTTTCTGAATCCCATCATCACCAAAAAAATACTGGTCAGATCTCTTCAGTAGGAAGTCTGTGAGGGCATCAAACATTCGCTCAATGTCTTCTGGGCTATAAAAGAGAAATTAAAATATATAACACTGTATTACTTTAGTTGCAAAAAGTTTAGATGTGAATTATTCTTGAACCCTTCATAAGTGTAATGCTTTGGCATCTCATTTCACAAGGATGGTGTCTTGGCTCTTTTTGCTATACTCATAGGTTTTGTTAATTAATTCCTCTCTTACTAGGCATGTAATTGACTTTCTTCTAAATCATTCTCATACACACTGCCTTCCTTTATGGGCTGTACCAACTTCCATAGCCATGCAGTTAGTTGTATGCTTGGGTTTAAGTTACAAAACATACCAGGCTGTCCTATTAGGGCCTAGTCTTCTAAACTGAAACTAAAGATTCAAATTTAGGTACTCCTTATCATGGAGCACTGTGGTACTCTCCAATTACCACTGTTTACAACATCTACAAAGCATAAACTTTTGCTCTAGATGTATAGTCACAAGCCTTAATGGTTATATAATTTTCCCTTTCACTGCTGAGTTTCCACTTCCTTTTGAAGGCATTTTTTTAATAGGCAGTAAACGCATTTGTAACACACATAGCCTCAGAGCTACAAACCATAAACTAAAGACTGAATAAGAACAAAATGAATATTGTATCTTTTTGGAATATGTCCTTTTATTTTCGTAAATTTAAATTATTTTTTTCCTGGTAATGTGTACCTAATGGTATTCAGAAGAACAATTACCTATTCAATGAACTGCATGGTACAGGATATTGTCCTCAGAAATAAAACCCACATTTTGTGGCAAAGAGTGCTCTCTAACCACATAGGAAAGAGTAACATGCAAAATTTAAATCTAGTGTAGATAAAGTTGTAGTCAGGTACTACCAATGTTGATACAACATGAATATCCCATTATTGCACAGCTCGGTACATATACATCTATTATGTGTCTATCGTTTATATACCTGACTGGAATTTTGTCCATATCGGGACCACTGGAGAGCAGTGCTTCCTTCACAGTATCTGGATCTCCATGGTCTGGCACATTCAAAAAGACTCTGCAAAAGAAAATAAATAGCATATTATTATGTAGCTTTGAGTACAATGAGAAAGGAAGGAGTTGCGTGGTAAGTATTCAAATTAATGGATGCTGCAAGTTTACAGATCCCAAGATACAGGGGCAGCTTTCACAATAGTAGTAACTGAAAGAGCTCTAAAATCAGCTGAGTATTGTTTTATTGCAACTGATATGGTCCTGGCTTTCAAGGGAATGTTCATATGGTCTGTTATGGGATACACTAATTATTACTCTTCATTAATTGGTACCTTATAGCAGCCTTGAATTTGTCCCACCAGTTCCATTCAATCACCTCCCTTTAGAATAACAAAAATTGGCCATCAAGAGTCAAAACATATATAATGCTATGTGAATGTCCAATCAGTCTATGCATTGTTCAGCATGGACCACACTGCCAAATATGAATTAAGGTAAGTGAGCAGGGATGCGTGTAAGCATGTCTGATGAGAGATAAGGTAACTAAATATGGGGAGGAACGTATATTCCTAACACCACACTTCAGCACTAATATGTACAAGCTTGCAACTACTGATCATGTTGGTAATGTTTACTTACTGCATTACATCAACTTACGGTGCTTCCAATCTGTGCTCCTTCAAAAATCTTTCTAAGATCAGTGAATCCTTTATCTCACCAATCACTGAATCCAGCGTTGCACCTGGAATTATTGGCAGTGTTAGCAATTTCCTCATGACTTTATGTATTAGTTACTGCAATATGCAGAAGCTCTAAAAGTGCATGGCTAGAAAAAAAGTAAATATATTTTGATGCTGAGACTGTACTTAAAACTGTTATGATTTGTCAAATGAAACTTTGATTAAAACAATGTGATTAATTGTTTTCTGTGATCCTGGCCCCATACTCTCCGTATACTATTATTATAACACACCAATACAGATACAAGGTTGAATCTAGACTAATACTAAGTAGAAATATCGATTAGTAGCAATGTCAAGCTTTTATTTCTAGTACCACTGTGGTGTTTTCCATCACTACTGTAGTGACAGACCACTATCTCCATGGTATGAGGTCATAATACACAATGGTATTGTCCTCCCACCCACATGCTCATTGAACTTCCAGTGTGATGAGGAACAACAAATGGTATTGTTGTGGCCTAACATAGTTATTATACCAAGTGAAAAAAACAAAAAATATGTTACCTTTTTATTTATCAAATTTTTTGATGTTATGCAAATAAATATTTACTTTTATTAGGCTACAAGTGAAATACTTGTCCCTTTACTACACAATTCTGCAAGTGTTTTACCTATAAAGTAGAGCTACGTACTAGTAAGTTTGTCTCTCCCAAACTAAAAAGCTTGACAGGGCACTAATTAGGTTAATAAAATGCTAAGCCAATTGTACCTTGTGGTTTCCATGTCTTGTTCTTTTTGTGTGTTGGTAGATCACAAGCAGCATCTTTCATCACCCTGAACTGATCGGGCACATAAGTGGACACGTATGCCTTGCACACCTGGCGAGTTTGCTCGATGCATCCATCCTTCACCACATCTTGGACGGCTGGTGAAAGTATTTCTTTAACAAACCTGTTAATGCCTGGAGAGATAAGGGACAATAATTAATGATAGGATTAATGAATCAGAGTAAAACCACCTAAAGCCATATAAATACATCTGAATATTAACAGAAATGTTGACTTCATTAGGTACACATATATTTCTGTCCAGGTTCTTGTGGATGTTGTTTCTTCTTACTCACTAAGTACTTTTCTTTTTTTTGTCTGCATTGCAAACAGCAGGTATAATGGATTATATTATATGTGTACTAGCATCAAACTATAAGCACACGGTGTAGCTATTATCATGACCACATATGAGATTATTATTATTTGGACCAAATTGGCTACCCTATCTGTGTACATCTTTAATCAACTGCAGGACATGCACGATGCTTGGGATTCTGTAAGAATGGGTCTCAAACTAAAGTCTAGTGAGTCAAACAATCTATGTTGCTCTTTGTTTTACAACAGTTGTAAGTGCATGCTGCTACAGTCTTAGTGTATTCATATCTGTTTGTTATGTTTGTAGGCTGAGAAAAGAACATCCAAATAGGTGGCATAGTCGGGTGTCTCATATCTCTCTCCATCTACCCTCGTAGCTTACTAAACAGAAGCTAGCATGCAGACAATAATTCTACTACTGGTATATTTGCAAGCTAAGTGACATTACCATCATTGAGACGACATGTGGAGTATGGTCCCTTTATTTGACTCATTGCCCTTCGGCAATCCTCCCGACAAGTTTCCTTGAGAATAGTCAAATGCCGTGGGATCAATTCCTTGACTTTAGCACATGGCTTCTGTAGAGTATAACAGATTTATTCTTGCTTACCAGTTGACAACATCATCACATCTGCATAGTTGTCTAGTATAACATTATGTACATTATGTAGACTGAAGTAATGCAAAAATACCTCTGCTTCATGAGTGTATTTATGAAGAAGGAGTTGGTAGACTTTACTGTCTTTTCCAGTGACAGTGTTTTGAAGTTCCCTCTTCTTGTCATGAATAATTTTGAGGCAGTGTTGAATATGAGCAACCTTTGCTCTAGTGGCTGTTGAAATGATGGCAAAGGGATTAGTAATAGCCCTTAAGTTGCTTTAAGGGTGCACTAGGTCACAGACCAGACTATATACCTAGCAGTTCACCACCAAAAATATATCAGATACCAACCAGCAGCACTGCAGGAACACAGGTATAATAAGGACTGGGCCCGCAGTGTAGTTTACATACATTCAACATGCAGCTATCAAGCACAAAAAGTTTTGAAGTTATACAAAACATTTCTTAGCACCTACTTTAACAATCCATAGCCCAACGCATGGTTATTCCTATATTCCAAACAGTACAACAAAAGCTCCAAGGTGATAAATACTGCCCAGGTACAAAGAAAAGGGGGCGTATAAATATTGTTTGTCATGAAGGAGGTGTACACAGAGTGATAAAACTTAATATACCATGTGATTCTTGGGTGAAAACTAAGAAAATTTATATAGGGTTCTCTATTTTCAGTTTCTGTGAGGAAGTATGGCCAATACAAAAGTATAAACAATTTATGTGGGGCATTATGGAGGCATGTGAAAATGGTGTCTCAGGCAGCTAGCTACATGCCTGCCGCCTTCAAGCCTGTGGCTCAACAAGGGACAGAGATCTGGATAAGTCCACCACATGTTACCAAGGGAGGTTCATTACCACTCCCAGGTAGTAGAGTGTATGTAGCTTCAATATGAGTAGAGATATCAGCACTAGAAACGAATGGCACGATCAAGCAATGCGAATGTGACTTTTAAGCAGTGTATCCGAGTTTAACTTTAGCCAGACACATGCTTATATGCATCCTAGCAACACATTTGTGACAGTAACAACTCAATCCTTTGACGTGGGCACTGGGCCATACCTAACTGCTCTGGTAGCCACCCTTGAGCACTCACCTGTAACTAATTCGCTTGCTACAAATCTGTTATAGCAATCCTTCAGCTTCACCTCAGCCAATAAATCACTAAACTGCTTCCACCTCATGCTATATACAATCTATTTTTAACCGACTCAGGTGGTGGAGGGTTTGGAACAGTGATGAGACGATTCTGTGTATGTGTGTACGTGTGTGCATTTTTAATGACTGTACTCACTTTTGTACTGTGTTTGTTTTTCCATCAGGTCATCTCCGAGTTCCTTCATAGCCTCTTTGAGCCAGTAGTGAACCTTGCTGGAGGCACTTTTGCAAACCACAGAATCACACTGCTCAATAACTTTTGCAATGCTGCAAGGAAGAAATGCATATTTATCCCAGTCATAAACACATAACGTTCACACACCCAGGCACTCATATATACTTCTCAGCTAATGGCTGTTTCTTCGGAATCCAATACCATGCATGATACACAATACATAGAATCATGATGGAAATAGAGAGACACGGCTATAGCAACAGGGTCACTTTACAGGACTAGGTAATAGTTGAAAATAATGGCAGCCTCGTGTTAACATCCTGGGAAAAGAGTCCTTCTTTCCGAGATATGTTTTTGGTTGTTGTAAGACTACCATTATTTTCAGTATAAAATAGCAATGAATTCACCAAACTTATAACTGCTAATGACGTTTATTATTCGTAGGGTATAGTAGAAATGTAAAAATATGATTGGGGTTCTGTGTGAAAACATCACTCCAAGGAGATCCTATTGCGGATTTTAATGCCATCTGCCTGATCTTCTACAAGCAATTCATGAGATACTATTTAATGAGTAATGCCTGCTAATGAAATGGACAAAACTATATTTCCAGAATTCTAGGCTACTAGCAGTTTCATAATTATCTTACAACATTGCAAAAATCAATGAAGGGCATGATTTTCCTTGAGAGGTTCCAGATCTTAAGACTAAGTGGCAGTGAGTTCTTATCATAGTCTGCTACGACTTGTAGCTCAATCACACTTGAATCTGACAACACTTGCGAGTTCTTTTGAGCTCTGCAGGGAGTTTAGTCAAGCCTCTCTCTATTTTCCCTATGCAAGCTGTAAATGATTTTCACAATGACATACTTAAAACATAATATTCCTGTGGGAAAGGGTTTAAATAGTGTGTACTGAGCAATAGTATATATGTTTTGGGCTACTTCAGCACAAAATTCATTCTTCATCAAATTTTCTGCTACTCTGTGTGGTACAAACATGCACCTACGTATACCTGGATTCAAGGGCTGCAATATTGCTAGCTTTTTCTAGAGCATCTGCAATTGCTTCAGCATCCATTTGTTGGACATCAGAAAGACTGCTGGATCGATAATCTTGACCACATGCTTGAGATTCCCGGTAATCAGTGAGGGCTCGCCGAGCTTCCTTCAGGTAGGTATCATTACTTGGATCCTTTTTTAGCATCCGTGCTGTAAGAGCCCATTTTCCAGAAACTGGAATAATCTGATCTTCAGTGATGTCGTGATGGGACAAGCCTTTGAAAATTTCAGAGACAAATTGGATTGTCTCACTTGGGCTCATTTCTGCATCACTGGATTGAGTATAGGAGATGTCATGCTGTGTCACTGCAATTATCAGTCGTCTATCAGAGCTGACAGCTAATAAGAGAGATACAGCAGTGTCATGAATTAGTACTGAGAAAATAAAGAATCCTCCCCAAAATACTAGTTAAGATGCTCAGGGGCTCTGTTTAGCTACTGGAGCCCCTGAGCAAATAAGCTGTATGCAGGATCTACCAACACATGCTAGCAGGATGTAGCTAATTCCAACTGACTACTCTCTCCAGATGATATTCATTAGACTATCATAAATAAATACGTAGTTTGATAGGTCAGGGCCTTAGGAGCAGGTTTCGCAGGTGCACCTGCGCCAGGTGCCAAGGCGTGGAGTAGTGGGCATCACACATGTGACGTAAGCCTTGCGTACAATGAATCAAGCAGAATGCATCCTCAGGTGATGACATAATGTGTACGCAGTCTGAGAGCAAAGTGGAGCCATGCCATTTGAAGCAAAAAGGCTGAGAAAGATACTGCTGTAAGAAGCAAAATATGCTATTTGTGACTCTCCCAGCAGTGACCTAGTTGGAGGGGCTTGGACTTGAAGGTAGAGAACATTAATTTGATGTCACTTTGAGTTTTATAACGTCTGCAAGGTATGTGCATGAAAGCTGAAATGGTAATGATAGCAGGCAACATAATCTAGTGGTTTCAATCAGCATATCTGGTCTCACCATCCATCTTACAGGAACTACAATTCATCCTCTGATACATAAAACAATGCACCAACCCTAATAATATGTGTTGGACACACATTATTATAGTAACAAGTGAATGCTGAAATACCACATTGGGTGAACAGAGATGATATGATGGAAACTGCATGGGCATAGCGTAAGGATGTCTTGTGTGTTGATGGGTGTACTTTCCTGTAGCCGTATATACTGAGAGCTTCAGGGATCAACACATTATAACATTATAGCAATTTAGTGGTTATGGCCATTTATGATTGACTGGAATACGTTTATGTCACTAGTCTGCTAGTACAGTGGAATGCTGTACATAAACATAATTCTCTTCACAAGCTTGACATTATAACGTTTCTCAATGCCTATACAGACCTCTGTCCAGTAACTTCAGTTGATCCAAAATTGACAGATCACCACTGTTGCTGAGTTGGTGATAGGATATCAGCAGGATGTAAGCAGCACTACCCCTCAAAACCCTTCCCGCGGCATCATCAAGATGTGGTTGATCGAGTGCAGCAAAACCAGGTGTGTCAACGATCTGCACTCGTGACTTTGAACACAGCAATGGCATGTTCAAATGGAGTATCAGCTTTTCATCCTGAGAACAATAATAAAATAGGTGAAAAGTTGCTGGAAAGTATTGTCCAGAAAAAAGTACTGAAATGCCACATGCACATATCTAGTGTATTCCATAATGATTGCTTAGCCTTGTCTTGCCCTGGGTGTATAATTACTCATGCTAGTAATCCCACTAATTGCAACCCATGCTATTACTGATCGAATCGCCATGAAGTTTTATAATCACAAGAAATTACACTCTTGTGTTTTTCACGAAATTTCCACCCATAAAAAGTAACCCACCATACAGTGAACTTCTAATGTATTCGAGTGTAATTATAGCACACTTTGATATTTTAGTGTACATTACCATGGCAACCACTTTTTTCCACCCTTATAGCACTCAAAGAAGGCCACACACCGGGACCATTACTATACCAATGTACATTAAATCAGTTAAAGGTCAGTTTGGTTGAGGGGTTAAAATCCTCAGCTTCGCCTTGGACTTTAAACTCCCCTCACCCAAACTGACCCTTTACTAATACATAATACTTTTAGTTCAGTACTACGTACATGACAAGTGATTCACTCTTTGTGGAATATTTGTACCTGCAATACTATTACTATTTTCTGAGTATATGAACAACAACAACATACTTTCATTATTTGCTGCTGCCTGTCTCTCTGTAGAGAAAAAAGGAAGAGACATAATAATTATTATTTGCATTCATCATTACCGCTCAAAGGCTGTTTTAGGGCCACTGTATTACATGCACTTATGGAACATGGTTTACAGTAATTGAGTCATTGTTCATAAACATATATACTTTGGAAGACAATGGGAGTCATTCGCTGTTGTAATTCATTCATGTGAGTAAAGCTGGAATTAGGCACATGCAGCTGCAATGGCAAGCTACAACTTAAGGCCCTATCACTATCCATACAACTATACGTGGAGAAACCTGACTTTGTTTTCCACTCAAGGATCAGAAATGTATGAATTGTGTTCCTCCCTCCTCACCCTTCCTTCATAGCAGATTTATTGTATGTCTCCTTTATAAACACCCCCTTTTCTTAACTTTACACTTAGCAGTGTTTTCAAAATTCACGTCATGCATTCACTACATCATAGCTAGTTACTTCATAGATCCATATTTTTAAGCTACGTAGGCCCAATTTGTAGTCATACGTAATACAGCTAATATAATAATAATGCATACATAATATTACTATACTGCAATAACAGCTCATGGTGTCCAGATAAGCAAGAATTATAAATCATGCTGAAGTCTATTCTTGCCTTCGTTTGGTAGCTGCGAACTTCTTCATTTCTTCCTCGTATGTACTGGAGTACATACTCTCTGCCACAAGCCACAGTTTGACACATTTCATTTCCAAAACTCTCAGTCAGCTAATCAAAATGAAAGGAGTTTGTAAAGTAATATCTATAATATTGGATAAAATAAATCATACCTCTGGACCAGTCATAGCACAGGTCTCCCTGTGTCGTAGATAAACTCTCACAGCAGTTTCCGGCCGGCGGTGGACTGGAAGTATCCTATACAAAGAATAGATTGTGATTATACTTCTAAAAACTGCATTTTGAATTTCATGATCACCACTTACCGATTACCCACCATTGCATTGATAAGTGTTGTTTTTCCAGCATTGTTACGTCCAGTGATTGCAATACTCACTGAACGTTTTTCCAAGCTCATTGAGAATTCACTAAAATCAACACTTGCTCCAATCTTCTGATGCTGCCTGAGGACCTGAAGGAAGCCCAACGCTACCTGCGTTGTCATAAGGAATATATATACACACATAATATGTTGCAGGTTGATCTCAAGCGTGTACAATCACACAAATAGAGTGCAGGATATATGTTGGAGTGTGCTTTTGGGTAAACACACCATGGCAGAGAGGTAGTCCTCTGCCAACCACAGTTAAGGGTTGCACTATCTATCCTTCATTACTTTTGCATCCTATATGCTGGCATGTAGCGTGATGCATAGCAGAATATTGCACACAGATAGTACCGTGGAAGAAAATCAGTGCAGAGAAAATCACTGTTAGTAGTTCAAAATCTGAATTCTGATGCAAAACAAACTGTGAAAATTTGAATGTGCACAGAAGCAGTAAACATGCATGTGAGTGCTGTAGTTCTGAAACTACAATGACATACAGAATTCAAAGCTAGCTTAATTTTGTGCTGCCTAGACGGCAAAAAAGTGATAGGCAGCTGTGACAATCCCGTTAAGTGTAAGTTACAGTTGCTATTTAGCAGTGCAGAATGAAACTGTAGGGTTGCAATTTGCTGTAAGTTCAGTTGCTTATCTGCTTTTAGTATCCAGGAGAGACAGCCGAATACAGTTCTACATCTGATTGCGCATATTTAAACTACCAAAACTAAAGTAACGATATTTTGATATATTAACTAAACTTTCCTGCTATATGGTACAATATTAACTCATTGCACGCCGTAATTAAGTCACGCGCGTGATGCTCCACGCTATAATTTCTACAACAATGGCATACTAAAAGTTTTAGCTCAGTGTTTGGCTATTTTTATGCTTACCAAGTCAAGTATCCAGCGAATTCTGCATTGTACTTGTTAGAAGACTATCGGCTACAGCCATTGAAGGCAAAAAGGGCGGCGGATTGGATCCAAGAAGGGCTTCAGGAGCGATAATCGGATACACGGTAAGTTCGATACGAAACTGTTGTCTTCACACTCAGGCGGCAAAGAACGATGGTCCTACTAAAGCCCCCGACTCTCCCCTGAACCAGTTACCATCGTATCCGCCAGTGAAGTTGACTACAGAGCCCAACTAGCTGCATAGCAATGTAGGTAGCCATAGCTAGCCGTCTTGATCGGTTGTATATTTTGCCATATGTATCTGTTCTATTACAGATTAGATCGACTTTCGGCACACTTACATCATTATTAGTAATCACTCTATTCAATTTTATGGCTAATAAAGGGAGGGGTTGCCCCTCCTGACTGTACAGTTAACTTGCCGTTTCTGAAGCCACTATTATAGTGGTGTATGGCGTAGCGGAAGGATTACGTAATATCCATTTAAGTGGCGTACGGCGTGCAATGAGTTAATACAATTGGAGTGTCCTACTGTAGTCTCACAGATTTTAACATTTGCCTATACAACAGAAAAACTCTACCAGGCCAACCCCGATGATTTCAAGGGGGGCAGGGAACAAGGGTATGCACATAAACTAGCTGCTTCTCTAAATAAACCACATAGAAGCTAACTTCAATGCTTTTTTCATGAGAATATTTCCCACTATAATTATATGAAATGGTTGCCTATACAATAACTCACACGGAAAGCAGAGAAATAGTCAGTAGGCGTCTTCTTCTTCTTTCGAAACTCAAGGTAGCAACTTCCATGATCTAAATTGAAAAAATGCAAAATTTCCAGTCCCTAAAACGTACTCTTGCATAATCCTCTAAACTGGTTGTGTAGAAAGTTGATCAAAATCCACAGGAAAAAAAAGTGGAATTTCCTGAAATGCGTTACAAGGAAATTTGACAGGAAATCTGGTATTTCAGGTACAGGGTAGAATTTCATGATTTAAAGAAAGTTCTGACACTTTTTTGATGTTTATTTTTCATCCAAAATCATAACTATCATTGCATCACTTCTTATGTTGTGCCTTTGTTCTGCATAATTATACATACCATGGCAATAGGTATGTACTATAACAATGAGTACATGTATTATATACACAAATTCTCTGTCTCAATCTTGTTAGGGTGGGTAATCTCAGGGTGATTCCTTAAGGATGGCCAGCACTCATAAGGGAAGGGATCCTAGGAGATTATATGTATTGTATAGCCGAAAAATTTAGTGGGAACTATATAATTGATGAAATGGCCTCCGTCTGGCTGTAAAAAAGAATTGGCAGAGTTTAAATTTGAGATTGGTGATTGCGAAGCATTTAATATACATCATCCATGCATTCATTCATCTTGTGTTCAGATGCTGTGCATGTCGAGCATCAACTAAGTAGAATTTCACGCTGGGAGAAGTATTGCAGTGAAGGTAGAGTAGTAACTCCGATAATCCCTATGATATACGATATGGCAGTTACGCAAAGAAACAATGCTGTCAGCCTCATTCCAAGAAATTATTGACTGCTTGCTCACTATTCCTTAAACTTCCACGATTCACTGCACTGTTTTCAGCGGACTTACCTCACAGGAGGGTGAATTACGTGTGACATATACGAGCGAAGACACCTTTACGTTGCCGCCATGCGTACTAATGTGTGTCACCCTTACCAGCAACCAAAAACAGGGCTGCTATTCGCTAATGAAAGTCTCCTTCCAAATGAAGAATACTAGTACCAACCTGCAGAGGAGGAGTCAAATATGTGTTGCAAGCCGTGCTGAACACCATGGACTATCTTTGTTGCAATGCCCAGGGATTGGGATTTGACAGGCAATCCATAATTGGGTAATACAACTTTTTCTTCTGGTGCCTAAATTGAGTAGAAAAAGCACATAATTATTTTTAGAGATCCTAAACCACCAATTTATACATTTCCTTGTTAAATAAATAAAAGGTAAATAAATAAATAATTAAGTATGGCAGGAGTCACATAACTTTGATCAGTAAGATTCTTGAGCAAGAACTCAAAAACATTTAGGAGAAAATAGGAAACACTGTAGTGTGGCCTACATGCTTCTACTTGCTGGCAAGCTGACAGCTCTAAGGTTGTAAGTGCACAGAATGGTGGAGAAGTCTTGTGACAGTAGTGAAAAGAAATACGGCATGTTACTTCTCTTTATTGCAGTCTCCAAGCTCTAAATGTATACCAGATGTAAAGATCAGATACTGGTAAAAGGTAAATAAATAAATAATTAAGTATGGCAGGAGTCACATAACTTTGATCAGTAAGATTCTTGAGCAAGAACTCAAAAACATTTAGGAGAAAATAGGAAACACTGTAGTGTGGCCTACATGCTTCTTTGGGCTGGCAAGCTGACAGCTCTAAGGTTGTAAGTGCACAGAATGGTGGAGAAGTCTTGTGACAGTAGTGAAAAGAAATACGGCATGTTACTTCTCCATGATTGATATGGGCTGTGTAGTATAACAGCAAAAATGGTTGGTCCAGTTAGAGTTTAGGAGCAACATACATATGCTACAGAATGGGCCAATACCGGCTAGTGCAGGCCAACTTATTGGGTCCCTGTATGTAATATTGCTATTTATACAGGTTTATTTTTCACTAATTCACAAAAATGTACATTAAGCTAGCAACAACCAAATCAGAATACTTACAAGCACTTCCCTCTGCTGCAGTTTTGGCTTGAACTCAGACGGTAATTCTGGTGTAGACCAGTTTGGAGGAGAGATTTCTATACCATGAGAGAATATTCCTGTATTAGTTTCCCTCAAAGTAGAGAAGTAGACCAACGGAACTGTTTGGATGTATCTCTACTCAGCAAACAGTGTCAAAATGTCATGTTTAAATACATAGATATATGTTAACACTTTCACATTCTTACCATGCAGTACCAAATCTGGAAGTTTAGCACACCATTAGCCTAAGTACCTACTGTAAAGTGCAAGCTATCTATCACGTATAAGTAATCATTACTATTTAGCATGTAAATTGCATTAGCTATTTATGAATCATTACCACAACCACACTGACAATTTACTGCACCAATAGGCCTTTATCCATTACTACGTAATTATGACGTCTGGGGGGTAATAGTGGGCACTAATTGGAATTCGAAGCGTCGCAAGAAGCGCGAGTGCACCACCTGTTCTTTCGTTTTTCTGGACTGTCAGCTGTTTTTCAGTGCTTAGTCCATTTCCAAGGTTAGTTCAGTTATTTTTCTCTGCAAAAGATATCTCAAAGTTCGATGGCGACCGCAAATGAAGTTTCAGGCTCTTCATCTTCCCCTCACCCTTCGCGGTCTTGTAGCGACGTCCCTATCCACAAGTGGACTTGCTCTGCGCTCAAAACCTGGCTTAAGGCCCGCGGATTAAGCTATTCAGCAATGAGAAAGGATGAACTAATAGCGAAGTAAGTCCAGATGTAAATCGATTATCGGTAGACTGGTAGGGTGGAGCGATTTGTCCCCTCCTTTTTTGTACTTCGGCATGTTTACATTACACAAAATGATAAAGCAAGTACAGGTACATGTACACACTACAGGGCAAGTAATGTACACTACAGTGCAACTGATCCTTCCATTAGGGTTGAGGGAGCAATCAGGTGTGGGCTTGATTCACCTGTAGAGGAGAGTGAAGAAGAAAATGAGGCAGCACCAGACGGTTATGAGGCAACACTATCGTCAGAAAGTGGCTGGATAGATGCCGAGTGTATTGATCTACCCCCACTCACCCTCAAGCACATACACCAGTACTTCATAACTGGACGACTGCACAAAGAGCGGGTCACTGCATCAAAGCCATTCGAGAGGGGCTATAGACTATTCAGTTCAAGGAAGGTCCAGTGTCTCTCAATTCATGACGTTACCAGTAACTCTGTTTACTGCATCATCCGTGCAACAGTCTTGCCCTCACAGAAATCTGGAGCATATAAAACAGCCATTGCTCTAAATAAAACAAATGGGCATGTTATATACGGAAGGTGTACCTGTGTCGCAGGTAACTCAGCCTGCAATCATACTGCTGCACTGATGTTCGCAATAGATGATATGAACAGGGAACGGGCTAGCTGTGGAGCCGGAAGTAGTGGAGCCCCTAGTTCAACCTCGCTGCCCAGGAAGTGGGGTGTTCCAGCAAAATCTAAGAAAGACCCAACACCAGTGAACATGCTGGAGGTAGTAAAACCTAAGTATGGAAAGCTACCGCAACACACCCCTACTGACGTCCAACCCATCGATCCTTCTATTGGCCTAGTACACATGGCTAGAATCATGTCCCTTCGGGAGGACCTAGAAAAGAATTGTAAGGATCAGATACTTTTCAGTCAGGTGTGGCCATCACAACCAGATGCGAAGCAAGCAGACAGGCTAATGAAAATGCAGGCGAGGCCTAAAACATAATGTAATTATATATTAATTGTATGTAGCTGATTATATTCATGATGCCACAAACACAACATACACACAGTCAACGATAAGAGCACAGAAATAACTTAAGCACAGAAATAACTTATAACTCGTTATCTGAAAGAGAGTCAGTAACCAAAGGAGGGTGAAACAAACTGAGTGCACAACAAACTCCCCATATGTTATCTACAGAATTTACAAGTGTTAGTGGTACAACATTTTTCAAAATGTGATACTGCTTTTCTGGCTTTTGCTTTTTGGAAGGTATGGGGTATCGAACAGTAGGAGGGTGTCGCTGCTTCACTGATTTACTCCATGGAAAAATAGTTGGGATTTGGGAATTAACTGTTTTTTCACTTCCTTCAAAATGCAGGCTGCAAATTCTAGAGTTCTCACTCACACTGATATGTCTTTTAATACTAACTAACCACTTGTATCTCTGGTCAGGTTCTTGGGGTAGGCGATGAAATTTGACACCCTCAAACTCAGGCCTATCACTCCTGCTACAGCACCCCGGTATGCTGCAAATCTGATGTCGAGGCATGGGAATTGGGCTCAGGCGTTCAATTGAGGCTGTGAAATCTTTCAGTTCTATTCAAAGTTCGACACACGCAATAGAGTCTTCAGGCAACTACTATCCACGACCGCAATAGAAATCCCACTCTCTTACAAACAGCGCGTTCTCATTCTAGAATACAATAATGTGGCCCCACAAATTCAAGTTAAATAAGCAAAGTACTCACCTAGCAACACTTTCCGCGGGTTTCTTCGCCTTTTCCAGCTGCTGGACTCCAAGAAAACTGAGGTCTTCCCGCTGCGTTCCGCCATTCTGCGACGCTTCGAATTCCAATTAGTGCCCACTATTACCCCCCAGACGTCATAATTACGTAGCAATGGATAAAGGTCTATAAAGACACACTACACACACAAAGTAATAAGGGGAATAGAGCTAAAAGGTAAAATGAAATATCTTTAGATCCGATGTCTACCCGGCTTTGTACAGAATTATTCATAAGATTCCAGGCAGGGATAAGCATATTTTATACCACATTACATCATCTACAATAAAAATGATTGGCTAAAAAGTGTGGGTTACATAGCTTCATAACCCACACTTTTTATCAGTTCGCTACGTTGCTACGCAGCGAAGATTGTACGCATGCGCAACGTGGTATAAGTGAGATAGACCACACCCACTCGTGTGTTATGCGCTATAACCCACTTGTTTGCATTTATCCCTCGGCTTCGCCTCGGGATAACCGCAAACTCGTGGGTTATATAGGCGCATAACCCACTCTTTGACATGGTCTATCCTATACATATATAGTGCCACATATACCTTCAAAATCACTGCAGTCAGGATCAGATGGCTGTTCAATTTCATCTGCACTAGCATGTCCCTAAAAAGACAAATTACATTCCGGGGAGTGTGTAACAAGCACTCTCTTAAAAGAGTTTGCATTTCTTTTTGAGACGTGATCACATGCCACCAAGTGTAAGTATGATGGGCAAAGATTGATAACAACGTGCACGTGGCTGAAATTGTAATTACTATATATATGTGACTGTATTACTATATATATATATATATATATATATATATATATTTCGTCATCTAGCGATTACGAAATTGCTCTAAAATTAGAACCTGGATATAATTGTCACCTTAAGGTATAACTATACTCACCCACATTTTTGCTCACCCGTAATCATTTTGGAGTGTGGTCAACTTAAACTTTCTTGTTGGGCATACCATTATACACATAATTTACTCTGTATAAATAATGCAATCTCTAAAATTAAAAAACTGAAATAAAGTATTGGCATACTTCTGAGCTTGAAGGATCAACTGCACTGCCAATGGGAGATGGTCCTCTGACATCACCATATTCACTTTTTTTCTCTAATAGTGGTGTACAAAATTAAACATTTGAGGAGAAATTATTTTGGGGAGTGGAGATTGATATGACAGCCTAAATGCATGCCAAAAAATAGTAGTAGTTTATGACTAATAATATTTGTGGTTATGAATGTCTGAGTAAGAAAGTCATGCATAGGAAAGCAGTGGAGTAAGGCAGCGTCTAGTCTACTCGAAGCAAGCATGCGCCTGATCGGAGTCTACGGTATTTAGTGGAAGACTCAAACCTATTTGTGGACTTAGCTGATTAACAGTTGCTTTAGCTAATAGGCAATTTTCAAATTATATATTCTGTAGTTGTAAAGCTCTCGCGTTAGATTGGATTCAGCTTAAAATAATGTTAGTGATGGACTTGCGCTAGATTAGATTCATAATAACTCACAATTCTTTCACTAGAATCACAATTAGATCTTTTTCGATAATAGAATAAAGATGGTAGTGCTATTCTAGCAACTATGCAGTTATTCTCAGATCAATTCAAACATGATTACCATAGTAAGAGGCTGCTAATAGTGTGCTAAAGACACATGCAAGAGTTCAATACAATTGTGTATACTGCATACACTGAAATCACGTGCACATACTAATATAGTATATAGAAGAAGAAACGACTTTCAATGCTTAATTCTATTGGTTTGTGGTTTATAAAATTAAGGATACAATACATATATTAGCATGGCAAATATCAAAAGCAGTATGTAATTTATTATGATATGATACCCAACTAGGCCAAACCGTGTGGCATAATAGTAGAAATGCCCATCACTGAAAGATGGACAGAAAAGCATTATATAATGGTAGCTACAATTCATGCCTGTTCCCTGAGGTTATCAGAAATACTAGTAGTATTTGAAATCAACTTGGAGACATGGAACAACTAGACTAGATGCGGCACCTTTCAAATCTTGAAGTATTTCCTTGACTCCAGGGACAGCAGTCTGTTTTTCTAGGCAGCTGATTAAATCATCGAGCATTCCATGAGGTCTCCGTCCAAGACATGCTAAAATATGCAGGTTTTTATCATTTGCTGAAGCTTTAGTGTGAAGCTGATCATACTCTGCTTGAGTCAGCAACCCATTTTGGAAAAAAACAGGAGCAAGATCTTGGCCTGGTAACATTCGTAACAGGTTCGTATGCAGCTTCTGAAGTATTTGCTGCTCCATGACAAACCTACAAGAAAGGAAATATAGTTAATAGAATTAGCAACCACAATGAAGATTATTGGAATTATGGAGAGATCACCTAGATGTACGTACCTAGACATCTGAGTTTGCTTCTGCAAATCTGCCTTGCGGTACATATAATCTCCTTGGTCAATAATCAGTAGCTGCTTTGCATCCGTGCATGCATTCAATGAAGTTACCAATGGGAGGGGCTCAGCCTAGTCTCGTACCCAGCCCCACGTTAGAAAGGTGGGTCTGGCTCTCCGTATATTCAAAGTTGGGTTAGCATTACATCATATTACATCACCAAACGAATAGTGTCCACGTGGCCACTAGTATCGATATCCAGATACTGCACCATTTAGTGATGTAATACTATAATCAACCAATCACATTGCCGGTCCAGATCTGACGTAAAGCTGCCCCAACTTTGAATATACGGGGAGCGAGACCCACCTTCCTAACGCGGGGCTGGGCACGAGACTAGGCTCAGCCCAGTGCAAGGCAACTAATGCACGCCAATAACAGCCCATGGTGGTGATAGCTAGCAATAACTCCTCTGTTTTTTTCTCTATCCCACTCCCAATACAGCTAAAACTACGTATATTTTATTTCCACTGATAGCATAAGAATTCAGTGTGATCACTGCTGGGGTAGGTTGAAAAAAGATAAATTATTAACTCTCTGCCCCCAATGTCAATACTGTTAGTATAGCAAACAGATAATAGAGCAATTGTAGTCCCAACATGGCCTCTATACCCCTTGGCCCTTTACATTCTATTTGGGTGTAGAGACTCAAAACACTCTCCAGTACTATTGCTATATTCTGCTTTTATGACCACAGTTCTATAATAGTGGGTACTTTACCACAACATTTACACATAAACTGATTTATTGAGTACAGCATGTAGAGTACTCCATATGAATGACAATTCATCACATTCAATCAATGAAGTTCACAAACGAAAGCTGGTGATAGATGAAAGTGAGTTTCAAGATGATGCTGTTGGATTGATGTTTAAGCAGGCAGGTTGGTGTCAGGCACATAAAGCGGTAAGTATTATCTACTATTGCAGCAGTTAACTGTGAGGGCTGTTATTGTAAAAACATGATTATTTTTGTGTGTGCTGTGATTAAGCTTATAATATTGGGCTCTGTGATAGCACTGCTGTTGGTCTGCTGTGGTTAGCTTTATGGCATTACTGCCATCAGTCTGATATATATATGTTGGGCTTTGTGGTGCATGGTACTGCTGTCAGCCTGATATATGACTGGCCACTACTACAATACTTATTTGACCACACTATGTAAGCATTAAATAATATTAATAATTGCATTCTGTTGTCACAACAATAATGCAATGAGACCAGACCTACTTTTCATGTGAGGGGCTGGCTCACGAGACTGCTGTCGGATATGGCTGTCATTCTTATGAAATGGACTTTGGTTGTTCTTAAACAACTACCACACTATGCCACACATTATCCGGTAGTCATGGAAAAGTACATATTGAGCTTACGTACATAGACGTATACAAGTATATTTAGTGCAGAATCTGTCGCAATAAATCCCAGGACTCTCAAGCTAATTGTAGGTCTGATTCACAGTTATATTAAAGCTTCCAAAGGGCCTGCATGTCTATAGATCAATAACGAAGACTTATTATCTACTTGGAATCAAGAACGCACAAAGCTGACTTTACAAATCCAAAAACACCGCCATTGCAATAAGTCAGCATTCTCGATGTCTGGACATATACCCATAGACCTACAGATATAGCCGTGACTTGAGCAGCATCAGTCTCTTGGATTTGGAGGGATTTACCACAAATGTCTTTCGAGCTGGTATGTGAATATAGTGCCTGTACCGTTTGCCTCCTAATTAACTTGCATATATTACATATGGGACCGGTTATGTGAAAAATGAGGCATACACACTATACTTCCACTTGCGGCATGATTTCCCATTTCTGGCAATGATCTCAGACTACTCACACGACATCCTCCCACTACCTTGCACACTCTACACTAGTAATGCATGCTCAGAGGCAATAAAGATTGCAGATGTTCACAGTATACAAACTTTAACTTTGCCTCCCTCATACTAGTCTCATGCCCAGCCCCACGTTAGAAAGGTGGGTCTGGCTCCCTATATATTCAAAGTTGGGGCAGCTTTACGGCACCGGTCCCAGATCTGGACCGCCAATGTGATGGGTTATTATAGCATTACATCACTAAACAGTTGCTGTATCGGATATCCATAATAGTGGCCACATGGACACTATCCGTTTGGTGATGTAACGCTAACCCAACTTTGAATATACGGAGAGCCAGACCACCTCTCTAACATGGGGCTGGGCACGAGACTATACCCTCATACATACTACAGATTCACAATGCTGGTGACGCTGCACTAACTTATAGGGGGAAGAACCAGGGTTTTTCCCTTGAGTAGTACTACTACTACTATAGCTAGGGAAACTTATTGGGGAAAGAACCAGGGTGTTTCCCTTGCGTATACTGCCAGCTAGCTTGTAGGGGGAAGTCCCAGGGCGTTTCCCTTGCTATAGTAGTAGTAGTAGTACTGTACTACAAGCAAGGGAAACACCCTGGTTCTTAGCAGCACATACATTGACATCTGTTCATACTGAACGTGGGGCTAGGCTGAGCTGGGCTGGGCATGACACTACCCACATACCTATTACAAATTCACAATGCTGGTGACCTACACTTATAGGGGGAAGAACCAGGGTGTTTCCCTTGAGTAGTACTACTACTACTATCTAGGGAAACATATACTATAGTGCGTGGGTGGATCACATATAAACCCAGCCTAAATATACACCAGTGTATATTTCAGACATTTATTTAACAGGAAATTAGTGGATGTGAAAATTAGAAGCAGCAGACATGCATGTAACTAATATCACAGCAATACTAAAGCTAGAAAGGTCACTTGTTGATACGTGCGTTCATGGTACAATCGTGCATATAAAATTTGCAAAGTTGAACTGACGGGAAATGTCATCCATGGATAGGGCTGAGCCGATTATGCTCAAAAACTTACCTATTATGCTATGCTGCACTGCTCCAAAATCTTCCTATTATGCTCAACAAATGCCCCTATTATGCTCATTAAATGTGACCCTCATAGCGAAAACCAACAACCTGGACTGTTTCAAGTACGCTTGGGTGGTGTGTATTTCTTAATTTTAGTATGTTAGTTGATATTGGACCACTCCCCTACAAGGTTGGACGGTAAGACATGGCGGCTTCGCTCGCTCTGCTGTCTGACGATGGGCTCGGGTTCAGATCTAGAGTCATTAGAGCATCCAAATTGGTCTCGGAGAGAAGTGGATGACAGTCACCGAGCAAGCTATCCAGTGCGCCATCATGATCTAGTTCGAGAAACTCTTCCATCCTCACCTATTCGTACTTCTCTTTCGAATTGGCACGAGGTAGTATATATGCGCATGCGCACTAACCGTCCATCCACACATCTATAGCATATATACGATAATAGCATGGTTAGTATACAGTGTATATGCAACACGCACCTCGGTCATCGGAAGTTTACGTCATATATATTGCATATATACACCTACTAACCATGCTATACGATATACTTATAGGGGGAAGAACCAGGGTGTTTCCCTTGATATAGTACAGTAGTAGTACTACTACTACTGTACTACAAGCATAGATAGTAGAGTAGAAGGACACTCTACTCTACTATCTACGCTACAAGCAAGGGAAACACCCAGGTTCTTTCCCCTCCCCCCCCCCCCCCCTCCCCACTGACATATATCTGTGAAACATTCCTGATACACACCCATACCATAATGACTAGGTTAAAAGTACTGCTTGATGTGGTTTAGCAGTCATAACATCTTGCTTTGGTAAATAGAATATAATAGTTATATCACTGCAAAAGGTGTGTCATACAAATGGTGTTTATATCAGCACATACACTGACATCTGCTCATACTTACTCATTGCCTATATAAACTACATGTACTCAGAACCCACACTGTACTTTCATAATGATTATACTTTCATATTGCATGCATGTTGACTCCCTCACAGATGTCCCCATGCATGTAATACTATTACATGTAAGATGGTGTGGTATATGCATGCAATACTTACATCCCTGCAACACACGAATGCGTTTCAACAAGCCTGCAGAACCAATTAAGAGGCTAAGTTGAATGAAGCTGCCTCATATCATCATACATGTAATTATAATATTTATTCATGGGATATCTGTGAGGGAGTCGACATGCAGTGCAGCTGAAGGCTATCAGGCCTATTGAGCTAATATATACACCAGAGGTAAATCTTTTATACTTTAACTGAGGAGGAATATATACTGATTTATACAATGGTAACTTAGCAGGGACATTCCTCAGTTATTGAGGGCTATAGACTTTTAGCAAAGTGGAAGTAATGGGGGGAAGCCAAATTAACAGAGCATACATGCATCATCACAACAGAGGTAAACAAACTAGCTTTTTCCCAGATCAGCTATCTACGTAGGCCTACTTGCAAACATTATGGAAAACGCATGCAGTAAAGCAACCCAGAATAATAAAAATTGAGGCCCAGGGGATTGAATCCGGTGGCTCTAGACATTATGTATCTCTAGGCTGCAGCTACTGAAGCCCCTGATGAGAAGGTCAGCAGGAAAACTTACTTCTGAATCAAGTCTGAGAGGGGCTTGACGGTTTTGACGCTTTATTAGTTTCGTCACGGCATCCGACCGGGCCGAGAAACATCGCACCGTCCAACTGGCAACACTACTGATTTTTAATACCACGGACTAGACGTCACTATATTAGGGGCGGAGCCAGGACTTTGAAGGGGCGGAGCCAGGACTGTGAAGGGGCGGAGCCTCGAGGGCATTGGGCTTGGGCAGGGTTTTAGTAGTCTCAGTAGTCTCGTGCCCAGACCACACCGTGTGGTCTGGGCACGAGACTAGGTTTTAGCGCCTTACGTACGTACACGTGTATGTCACCGCCTAGTCTCGTGCACGCCGAGCTACCCCGCCCTCCATGAGACTATATACCAGCCCACTTCCGCTGAGGGCTAGGGACGTATTCCTCTGGGCCGGTGCAATCACAGTGCAGTATCTGCACAGCTCATGATGACAGGAAATTAAACTTGAAAAGCTGTGGTTTGATAGCTACAAAGGGAAAAATCAGTAATCACTACATCATCAAAAAATTGTAGATATAATGAACACAGCATGGGCATGGTTCATTACATACTTACCTTTATAGCTGCTAAGAAAACCTATAGACATTTGATTGTTATGTTCCAAGCATTAGACCATCATAAATAATCAATTAGCACTTTCCTTTGAAGTGTGCCAGTTAAATACTGGCTAGTTGCTTCGTTACCAAAACTTAAGGTTACAGGGTACTTAGTAGCAGAGATAGATCCCTTGTTACCTAACAGGCGCTCCAAAGACTTGATATTTGGCATCAATTAATGCATGTTGTCAGAACAAATATAGCTACAGATCATTTTGGGAAAGCGTAAAGGAAAAGAGAACCTGCAACCATCTCACTTGCAGATTGTTTTCTTTGCCCTAGCTCTAGCTACTGCACATCGTTTCCATTGCCCACTACTGGTGGCATTACATACACTGAACTTTAATTTTAGAAATTCAGCACACTAAGTGACTTATCCATAATGCAGTGTATGGTTGACAGTATTGGTATTTTATCTGAGCATTTTTTTTGCTGCTAGGTATAGCTATAGTCCCTTAGTATGCTGAAATAATATTATGCCTATATAGCTAGCGGATGTAGAGGGTGTATACTAATTTTAGTGATCTAAAATTATGTGTATATGTTATGATACTACACATAAATGTAATTATGTGGTTCATACAAGTCATACACAGCATCATCCAGAGCAACAGCGGCAATGTATGGGAAATGTTCAGAAAAAAATTAAAGAAAAGGGGTCAAAGTTGTGCATACAAGTCACTAGAGAGACTCAGAGGAGATGAAGCTGATGAGTGGAATTTGCTTGAAGGCACTGCCTCCTGGAGATCTGGCACCTCATGCAGACACACTGGATAGACCGGGAGAGTATAGGAGAGAGAAGGACATTAAGCTACATCTGATCCATGCAATGGGACATGACGAGGGGAGTGAAGGCTCGCTTTTTGAGATTCTTGTGTTTTCTGTGGTAGGTGCATGGGAAGAGGTTGTCAAATCGACGGGATGTGTTTAAAGCGATGTAGCTATACTGGAAGTGTAAATGCAACCCGGTGGCTCTCGCCAATTTCCATGTATTACAGTCTCATTCTTAGCCCACACAGTGGGTCACAATCAAGACTATAAGTAGCTGTGCTTATAGCTAGCTATAGTTTCACGTCATGAAACCTACTCAGGTAATTCTGCCATGTTAACACCTACAAAATTGACACCTGTCGTATTACCTACGCTTTACTAGTGCCATAGATAGTCTATGCTAGTGCCATACCTAGTCTTGGAAAGAGAAGTGCTAGCTATATACTATACGATGTCAGAAGAGCTTGTGAACAGTGAGCAGGTTATGCACAAAAATCCCGCCTCTTCGCAGCAGCTGCATGTACACCTTGTCCAGCCGCACTCGCAAGACTCCGAGAAGAAGCAGAATGCTGACTCAAAGCCGGAAGATTCGAAGCAAGAGAAGTTGAGCGAACGAGTCTGTCCCGTTTTAACGAAGAAGGAAATGGGTCGAATGATCGAGATGGGACTCGGGAGAGGAGTAGACGCCACCGATGCGTCCCCCTGGGTCAGCAAGTCCTCCTTCCAGGTGCGAAGAGTCACTTTTGACAGTGTGATTGGTACTGAAGAAGGCGGAGCCTTGCAAAGTTACGAACGGGAAATCTCGAGGTACGTGCTTTTAATGTACCGTTCTCGCCTATATAAACGTCATGTTTGTGTAATTTACTACGAAGTGGTTATTGCATGGCAGTAAGTCAGTTGGGTGTAGAGTTAGGGGGGTGAAGGTAGGGCATATAGAGGTTAACCGCTGGGTTTAGAGCTATATAGCTGCATTGTGTGTATCGATTTGCACTAGTGCGCATGCGCGAACATTGGCCGCTGGCGTGTAGTGGAGGAATTTCCCATTGTACTTCTGTTTAAGCAGTACCAGTGGCCACTGGACCTTGGTATTATTGCTGTTGCGGTAAGTGTATAGTAGACTACTACTTAGTCTTAGAGCATGATATGAATAATTCCTTTTGATGTAATGAGTCGCCTAAACCACGTAGTAGCGTAGTCAGCAGGTCACTAAGTGGCAGGTCACTATGTCTCCAGTTAGTGACCTGCGGTCTCCAGTTAGTGACCTGCGGTCTCCAGTTAGAGACCTGGGAAGCCTTATATGAATCATGAACATCTGCCATGTACAAATGCTGAATTGTACTACATGTAGCATAAAGCTAACAGAAATAAGCTTAGCATTCATATACAAAGCCGTTTACACAGCGGGTAGAAAGCTAATGGAGTGGGTAAGTGCTGCGGTTGTTGCTGCTTACTTGGCCATCATAGTACTAGCTGGATGTCTGCCAGTGACAGAGGCGCGAAAACGATACCGCTGTAGTTAGGACAACTTGAGGCAGCTGTACAAACGGCGAGAAATCACAACTGTGACGCCTTGGGGCAGTTCTGGAGGCTTGTCATGGCAAGATCAAACTCAGACGGGCAAAAACAACCTTGCGGTGGATCCCACGAACTAGCAAGGATAGACAGACTGTCTCCATTCTCTACGCTCATGCTCTAAGCCGGTTAGAGACCGATGCGAGTCACTACTCGGTTTTGAAACCTCGTGGTCGGGGCGAGAATGTTGCAATAGTAACCTCGGCTTCGCCTCGGTCACTATTGCAACATTCACGCCCCTCCCCCTCGGTTTCTAAAACCTCGTAGTGACTCGCATCCGATCTCTAACCTATACTTAGATGGAATGGACACCGGGTTTGCATGTGTCCTTGTTAATTGGTGTTATTGTTAGGAATTTTGTTGGTCTTTGCAGGAATTAGCTAATAAGCGGTAAGCTATTGGTCTGTGTTATAGTAGGTGTTGTTTATGTTGCTAGGTTCTTTGGTGTTAAGTATTTGCTGTTGTAGCAGAGGTAGCCCCGATGTTTGAGCGCCTGGGTACGAGGCTATAGCAGAGGAAGATAGTATTTCTGGATGTACGTAGAGTTTTGTTGGAAGAGTTAAGCTCAGCCTGGTACACATAGCTACACACCGGCTTACGTAGATTATGAAGAATGTGTAGTCGTTTAGAAAAGGGCCTGGCCAAAGCAAAAAGCAGTTCATCTCAGGTGTGGTAGGTATGTATGTATTGCAACCTGGTGCTGGTGGGTATGAAATTTGATCTTTCATTTTTGAAACCCGAGGCTTCAGAGACTGGAGAGGGATGGTGCTTTGCACTAACAATTCAGAATCGCTGTAGCCGTTGCAGATACCTGTTCAGCCTGGAGCTTGGAAAACAAACAAGTAGCTAACTCTAGAGTCCTACTTTACTTCAGTTGACAATGCCAACTTATCATAAGTATACTCCAATGTAGTGTTGTAAAAATGTAGATCTAATACTATCTCTAAGGCTCTGAGACTCCCCCTTTTCACTAAAGGCTTTAGTTAAGTATTAGTTTAAGGTCAGTTTAAGGTGAGGGGAGTTTAAAGTCGGAGGCGAAGCCAAGGATTTTAACCCCTCACCCAAACTGACCTTTACCTGTTTTAATGTACATTGGTATAGCAATGATCCCTGTATGTGGGTGTTATAGGCATGGGAAAAGTGGTTGCCATGGTAATGTACATTAAGTGACTATATAGTGGACTGGTAATAATGACTGGTATGAAATTGCTACGTGTCTACATTCCTCAGCACCTGCCGTAAATTCCACTGCCTTTGTTTTCATTGCTACAGTGTACAATCTCAGCAGTCCGACTTGAAGGCATCCATTGCAGTTCCCCAGGCCCCCTTCACCATCGGAGTGGATGCCGAACACTCACGCAGTGTCAGCACCACCAGAAGGGCGGTGGGCAAGAAGGTCGTCAACAGAACGATCTCATTCCGGGCCGACTTCGAAGACCTTCCACAGTCCATCACGACGGATCCCAGTATGGCAAAAATGGAGTCTATTCCTAGTACGACGTGCAGCGTATCTGTGGATGAGTCGAAGCATAGTGTAGCCGATTCACAAAGTAGCGTGACATTCGAAGAGCGTCTAGCAAAGTGGATTCTGGATTACCTCCACCACAAAGGAGAGGTGATAAGTGAGGCAGAGGGGAAGCTGGTCAAACCGAGTTTTGAAACCACCGGAAATCCTTTGGATGATATTGCCTCAGTGATTCACGAGTCCGGAGATGACGTTCAAAAGGTAATCCTTACTGCCTGCCGTGAGTTTGTCCAGTATTTCCGTGTGACACATTATGTCAGTGCCATTGAGCTCGGAGCATCCGAGTATCGGGTACTAAGCGAGACAGAATATTTCTCCCGAATAAAAGCTGGAGGGTCCTTTGGAGTAGAGTCGCTGGCCAATCTAGCCATCAGCTCGTCTTCTTCATGGAAGAAAACTAAGAAGGCATCTGATCTGAAGAGGATTGGCCGAATCGACAACGACCGTGTTGAGCGAGGATCGTACGATGAAGCAGTTGTCGGGATGAGCATCCAGCCTATCAGCAACCTGGTGAGACTCCGCTACCTGCAGCTGACCCTGAAGAAGGCTCTGCTGGAGTACGTTGAGACACAAGGAGACTCAACTGGTGAGTGTGGCTCTTTGTGATTCAGCAGACAGTACTACCTCTAAGTATAGCATTTTATAGGCACTGTACCTGCATTTATAGGCTTTAATTTGAAACGGAGAATATCTCCTTAGTCAAAAGTTATTTTAATACTTTTGATTGCATTTACTTCAGGGATTACGTAATTGCAAAGTGTAATAATGTGTAATGCAGCCCCATAATATCACCTCTCCCAAAACACACACATGCACACACACTCACACACACACACTCACACACACACACACACACATGCATGCACACACAGCTGGTCCTTACCTCATTGCCTGCAACGATGACAAAATCTTTTGGACGGTAAAACCTGACAATAATTACGCAGTTGAAGCGACACGAGATATCAAACAAGCCTCTGCTTTTTTTGTCCTTTCGAATGAAGATGGTGGCCATCCATACGAATTCGTCATTGGTTTCTATGGAGACAGCCGTAAAGTACTAAAGCGAAAGGCAAGTACCCTAGCTAGTGCTACCCGACAGGTAATGGACCCCATCCCTCGCTATCTGCACACTCCAGTCAACGTTCTTGGCACGAACTTTGGCCCGCTTCACCTGAAACACCATGTGTTGGAGTCCCAATCGAGACTCACCCTCCACAGTCGTCTGTTCAAGCCCTACAATCCAGTTCATATTACGCCATGGGTGGACGGGCGGGAAGCTTTCTTCATCAATTGCGCTCGAAGGAGAGCCAAGCGGGACGGCTACATCTGTGTCAAGCTGGTGGCTGGTCAAAGAGGAGGGAGGCCAGAACTCCGAACAGGATGCGTGCCCACCAAAAGAAAGCACAATGAACGTAACACATGGATGCTCTTTCGCCTCCTCCCAATTTCGCTCCGAGACAAACCAGTAGTACCTGCTGGTGACCGCAATGAACCAGATGTTCTGTTCAATGTGGATGTGGAACTGGCACAGTACGGGGCCCGAGACCACACTCCCAAGCCGTGTGAAAAGAGCAACAGGGCTGCTGTTCGTTTTGAATCTGGCAGCGATACCACCAAGTTACTACCAAGCACGGGTGGAAAGCACGTCGACAAAACAGCCGAATCCATTCCCCTCCCTTGAGCCTCTGTGGAGCTTCCAGAGCTGGGCAAACATGCATCAGCAGCAGTAACTCCACCATCAGCAACAGTAATTCCATTATGTAATTCACACTGATTTAACTTAGTGATCAATTTAAATACATGCCACATCACCCCTCTATTTTCTTAATCAACTGTACATGTTACAACATTTTCAATGCTCGTTATGTTTTAATCAGTCTCAACCTACATGTATACATGTAGATCTCACAAAACATTATTTAACCCCATTCTAATGTGTTTCATTTATTAATTTTAACATGTATTGATTGACCATCAACTATCAAGTTTTCAAAACAGTGTGATTGGGCATATAGTGGATTTTAGTGATCTAAAACACCATGGCATGTCATAATACTACGCATAAATATAATTACACTGTATAAGTTACAGGAAAATTCAGAGCAATATATAATAACGCAATGCCATACGTATATGGAATGGAAAAGGGGTCAAAGTTGAGCTATCAAGTCATAGAGAAGTTTGTCTCAGAGGAGATAAGGCTTATGGGTGGGATTTACTTGAAGGCACTGTATCCTGCAAATTGGGCACCTCAAATGCACTATATAGATAGAGAAGCGTAGAAGAGTGAAGGACGACCTATATCTGATCCATGCATGCGATGGTGTTGCTGTTTGGTTATATAGTTCCATTAAATTCAGAGCAGAGAGGTTTGCAGCCACAAGCTGTTGCAAGGATGACCTGGAGAAGTTCAAGTAGCAGTCTGAAACAGGACCGTTCAATGTGACATTTGACATAATGTTGATCAAGTCAAAGTTTGACACGATTTGCTTGTATATTGTATGTGGATGTTTTAATCATGCATTTATAAGATGCCCACTTTGATGTTTCGCAAGGCACTTCTGACATTTGTATACACTATATATGCCTGCATGCATGTTGTAAATGAATGCTTACCTCTAAAGAGTCCATGACCTTCAGCTAGTATGATGGACCAGCCCAGTGTTGTCCAGGTTTTTGTTCTGGTATCCTGCTATATGTCTCACTATAGTGGCGGACCCACTAATCCGTTTTGCGTTCTAAGCTTCTGCTCAAACGACCACTAGCTACCTCCCCACTGTTCAACTACTGCAATTTTGATCTGCAAAATAACTCAACTCTGAACAGACACATGGTACAAATATATTGGGGGACAAACTAAGACCTATACTTACAAAGATACGGACACATTTACATAGACAACATGATATCTTTAATTGTCACTATACTATACACCGGTAACAAAACAACTAATAGCATTGTCACTTTAGCAATCGTGCATACATAGTGGCTCAATAAGGCCGTGCAAATTATAGAATACAGCTATATGCTACAGCATATGCACGTGCATAGTGAGGAACAAGGTAGTGAGTACAATCATAAAAGATGGTTCATATATACATCGGACAGAAAAAAAGCCTACAGTAACAGATACAGCTATGCTTATATATAATATAGTGAGTGTATAGATGCACATTTGTACAAAATAAAACTAACTAGGTAAAGTGCATGTCTTAGGAATACTATAGCAGTGATGGTTTACTAACTAAGTCTATAAGTAGTTTTTCACTATTTAGCTAGCTAGTTCCTGTAGGTGTTGCTTGAACTTGCTTAAAATTTTTCGACGATCAAACCCATTAGCAATTCCAAAATCTTTCAAATCCTCGTCACATAAACTTAGCAAGAGGGCTCCATCCATGTCTCTCTCAATGAACTCTTCTTCATATTTCTGCATCTTCCATTTCCTCAAAAACTCCGCTACATCATAAACGCTGAGGCTTGCAGCCACTGCTTCAAGGGTCTCCTTTTCGGTTACTATTATAAGACAGCACAAATAACACAAGTAAGAATTCTGTGCTGCCACTATGAACTAATTAGTTATTATCAACTTGCATATTCAACATCAAGTTATCAAATAAGTTATACTGTGATTAGATAATTAGTGTAATGCTTAGATTTAACCTGACATAGGAACGTACTTGGTGTGGCCACAGCAACTTTGCGCTGCTTCACAATAGAAGCAGGCTGTGGTGTTTCTTCTGCAGAAGCTGCTGGTTTTTCCCCTGAATGAGTAAACAGATAGGTTTCATCATCCACATCTGTTATTTCTTCAAAGCCATATAGCTGTGTCTCAGGGTCAAACTGAAATAGATTACTGAATGGCATAGCAACATCCCTGAGATGCTTCAGCTTCTCTTCAGTCCACAAATCCGCGACAAACTCCACCCATTTCTTAGTTTGTACACCCTCAAGACTCCTGGCAGATATCAAACTCTGCACTTGGAACACTAGCCTGCATGGAAGGATAAGCAAACAACTGCCATAGTAATGTGTGTGTCTTCATCTGGACTGCACCATACGCACACCTTCTGAGAGCAATTCGAAGTGCTACATAGTGCTGGGACAGGACTGACTCTGGAATTGATCTGGCCAAATGTTCTTCACCAAACAAAGACAGCTCCCTCAAGTAAATGATGATTGGTTTCTGAAAAGAAAGTAAGCAAGTATGCATGTGAACTCTTTAGCAGGAGTCGCATGCACACCATGTGGCACCTACCTTCAAATTCTCATTAATGTGTTTCCTCAAGTGTGATTGTGAATGCACTAAAACATCAGTGAGAGACTGTAACTCTTGAAAGAGCACATCAGGATCTGTATTTCAAAGTCCAGAATGTGAATAACCATCTGTAACAAATGTTAAAGTTATATGTACCTGTGTACTCTGCCGGTAATTTGTCTAAAGTTTCTTCATCTGCAGGTTCCAAGTGTTTCTTCATACACAAAGGCAGATCATGGAAGTCATACACTCTGTCATTTATCCACTGAACAAACAGCTCAAGAGTGCAGTAGAGATAGGGGAGCTCCAATGAGACTATGCAGGAGAGCTGGGTTTGTGAAAGGCTATGAAGAAGGCATAAAATGATCAAAAACTGTATATAACCATACTAATTTTGAAGAATTAAAGCTGACCTCTTTATTCCAATGTCAGCTATTATTTCTTCTCTCTCCTTTGATTGCTCGCAGTTGAAAATATGAAGCAAAAAGTCAGGCAGTTGCATTTGTTTGAGCCGTTCCATACTGGTGTGCTCTACTTCAAGACTGATGCTCTAATAAGGTGAACATTATCATAAAATTCTCCAATAGCTATAGCACACGTTGCATTAAGGTGCAGTGTATACCTTGATCAGGTGCTCAGTTGCATTCCTCAAGCCTGTCACCACCTCAACCAGTCTATTGTAGTCAGCCGAGTGAAATTCACACTCAAAAGCTTTAATGTGTTCTCTGTCAAGCATGACCTAGAAAGAAAGTCCACACATCTACTCCTGTATACCTCAGTATATATACTATGTACATTCATGCAATAACATATAAGGATGCTTCTTACCCTAAATCCAGAATCTGGTGTGATATACTCTGAAATTACAGAAAGGTCGAGGTCAGCTCCACCCAACGATACGGTTTGAGATGCTTCTGCTCTGAATTTAAACGGTATTCGAACATGTTCAGGGGAATGTTCAATCTGAGGCTTCCCAGCCAGGTAGGCTCTGATAATATCCTTCTGCAATCTCGGTAGGTCAAACAACAGTTTTGGATCCTGAGTCTGTCCATCAATCGTTTGCAGGTGTCGGCTACGAACCAGCTGCAGCTGCTCCTCTATACCATGGGTTCTAGCAGGGTAATATCATACAAAATATTAGCTATAGCTGAGGAAGATGTGCAGTATAGCCACTACTCACCTTTGCACTTGCCCTATGATCATGTTTTGCTCATTTACTTCATTTGGATAAATGCGACTGTCCAGATTTTCAGGGAAGTACGGCCTCAAGTAAGTTCCATTAGGGGATGTAACTGCATCGAAAATGCTCTGAAGAAAGCTATTGTGGAAGTTAATCTAGGCCAAGTTAGGGATGAGAGAACATCAATTATGGTGAACTTGCATGCATACAGCAATGAGGAACATACCATATCATTGATGACGATGTATAGCCAGTCGTTACCTTCACCTTCATTCTCAGTATCCGAGAGAAAGTGAAGGAATTTTGTATCATCTTTGATATAGTACAATCTGCCTTCCCTTTTGATGCTTGCACAGGCACCAGCACCAATAGAGCTACCAACCACCTCCACATACCGGTTGTAGCCAGCTAATTCAATAGTGGAATGATTAACAGTAAGTGCATGGGAGAAACATTATAAAACATAAAACTACCTTTCACTTTCTCATACAGTTGCAGGAGCTCAACTCCTTTCACATCATGCTTCTTGTATTCTCCGTCTGCCTTTTCAATTACATCCTGGATGGTATGGTTTTCTGCATACTTAAAAGTCACACGATATGCCAGTTCAATATGAATCCATCGGTAGAACTCCAACAGCTCTGGCAGCAGGGCCCCTGCAGTCTCCAAGCGGGGATACTCCAGAGCAAACTTTGAAAGAACAAATAGCTGATTTTTTGTATCGCTGACATTTGCCGATGATAACATGATTTGAAAAAACTCGTCCAGTGTGGGAAAGTGGGGATAGTGAACCTCTAATTTGCTATGTGGACACAGTAGAGTTACAGCATGAATACTTGATTTTCTAATATAAAGAGCCATCACACCTACCTCACTTCTTTCAGCAAAGCATTGTTTTCCCAGAGTTTGCAGTGCTGAGCAAACTAATACAAAATGTAAGTATTAGTACAATATAAAACTAATGTATAGTCCCACAAAATACCTTTGTGTGGATATCCGTGTAGCCAGGAGTGAAAACATTTGCATGCCACATTGTTTCATAACTGTCCAGTTGTGTAAGATCACTAAATACACCCCGAGGCTGTGGGTGTCTGGTACAAATCTATAATAAGAAGGTGATAGTAGTGCACATTCTGTCCTTCACTTAAATGTACAACACCTACTCACCTCACAACCCCCCCCCCCCCCAAAAAAAAATGTAGTTACATTCATTCTCTTGGGTTTCTAATGTAATTTGGGTTATATTATTTATATAGTCTAGCATTTAATAACTGAAACTAAAAAAGTGTTTTAGTTGGAGTAAAAACAGTTAGTTAACTAAACTAAGACTGCAAGGGCACTTGCTTCTAAGAAAAAACCACAACAAAACTAATATTTTTTCACTAGAATTAACCCATTTAGTTATGGTTAACTAATACTAAAAGTGTTTTAGTAATCCTTTTTTCTTTTTAGTTAGCTAACTAAAACTAAAACTAAAACTTCGTTCATCCTTAGATTTTTGCTAAAACTAAATCTATTAATGTGAAGACATACTAAAACAACACTACTAGCATTGAACACAAAACACTACCAAGTTTTATTTCTTCAAACACACCTCAAGGAGATTGTGCATGCATCGCAATGTTAGGAAGGACTGCTCTTCAGGTGATATTTTCAGCTTGTTGCCCATGTGGAGCCACACACTGCGAAGCTGCATGACACAATAGTGGCGAATAGCTTGCCATTTTGAGATCACAGGGCCACTAATTCTTTGCTGGGCATCCGGCTGTGTCAGTAAGGCCATACAAAAGCTGCCAAAGTTGGCCCACAGGATGAAATAGAGGGAATGGAGACTGAGGGTGCCTCGGGTAGCATGTGGTAGATAATCTGGTCTGCCATATGTGCCATCACTAGACAATTCCACTCCACAGTCATACAAACGTCCCTCAGTAATTTTTCCTTCATACTGTAAAGTGTAGCACAAAATTGCACCTTATAATTACAGATCATATGGATGTAAATAATGTACGAATGCTATAGTGGTAATCCATCTTGCTTGTAGTGAATACCGTATTTTAGTTATATGCGAAAAGCTGTATATACCAAATCAAAAATAGTGTAGGTAATAGATTGTATATGTCAGTAATAGAAATGGAGGATTTCTGACCATGAATCCAGTCATGTACGAGCCAAGAAGTTCATCTGCAGCAAACATGTGATACCATAAGTGGTTGGAACGGGGTTCACAAGCAAGCACGACAGCCACCATATTAACCACCGCATGGCACAGCTCAACATCAGATGGATCTGAAACAGAGTTTCATAATGAGGTTTGGCTTCAAAGCTACTGTAACATGGGCTGTATAGATATACCTTGCTTAGAGTTCGCTGGTGGGTTAAAGAGCTCAAATATTGGATCCTTCTTTTTCCCTCCTGTCTGTAATGGCAAAACTTGTAGGCTTTCGGTAAGCTCAAACTTTGTAGCATTTTCATCCATATTCGGAGGGGATTCTGGTTCTATGATCATGTTGTTCTTGGGGCAGATGAAGCTCTGCAGTAGGCCAATGAACTCAGGCTCAAGAGTCCCTCTCAGACTGTTGTAAATTTCATCAGCCAACTTCTGAGAGTGGTTCTGAAAGATGAAAGGAAAATCACACAATGATGAACAAGCAAGAGACACAAGTACGAAGGTGTATAACCTCTTTGATGAGAAAGAATTTGTAGTATGCACAAAGCCAGATCAACATCCTGAAAGCATTCCTTTTGCTGATATCAATTTCATGGCCAGATACCGTAGTGAATTTCATTTTGTGGTCACTGTAGTATAAAAAAAATCAGTAAATATAGAGAGAGTAAAGTCATCTACAGAAAATATACCTGTCCTGTGCAAGTTTAAGTAGATCCTGAATGGAGCTCTGTAATTGACTGCCTTCACTACAACTGATTTTAGTCATCACTTGGAAAATTTTCTGGTAGAGGCGACCTATTTCACTGGTCTGCTCTTGAAATGGTAGCAGGTGAACTCTAGCCTTTAGCTGTTTCTACAAGAAAACAAGACCACAAAACACAGAGAAAGGTATAGACCCTTACTTTATTAAAGTTAGGTGGTCCTAGCTAACCTTCACGAGTGATTGTAAACCTTTAGTGCACTCAACGGTTCTAACTGATGATGATGTAGGTGCACCCTCAGAAACGCTTTCCTCTTGAACGAACATCTCAATCAGCTTCCTGGAGCTCTTCAGCTGTCTTTGAAGGTGTAAGGCTAGCACCAGACCATGTCCACTAACAGTGCTGCTGCTCCCACCGAAAGACTCATTGTTTAGTACTGCATTGACTTTTTGAATCAAATTAGCAGTGAAGAGCTGGAGAAATGATGTGTTTGACAACAATATTAGTGTCAACGATTTTTGACAAATTCAGTGGTAACCAACAACATGAAAAAACGCAAGACAGAATACCTAACTTTCATTAAACTATACACATACGTACTGATTACAATGTCATGTAAATACTAAGGAAACTACCCTCCTCTATTAGCATTCTACCTGAAAGCTATCATATGATGTATCGGATCTCCATGTATCCTGCACATTTTCAATAGAGGATAGAGCCAAATATTTGAATTGTAGAAAATTTGGCTCTATTCTCTATCAAAAATGTGCACGGTAGGTGTGTTTCCTAACTAAGGACATGTAGTATATTTCATTTTGCACCCAGTGCTTGACACTTTCAGCTTCAAAAAAAGGTGTGCTTGGTGGAATTGGCATTTACATTCAATCGTGAGGGCTTTACCACTCTGCTGTACAAACGGCTTCCACTACAGTCAAAACAGTGTGATTGCTCAAAATTTTGATGTTGAAGTCTTGTATATGAAGTGTTAATGCTTCACTGTAATAGAACCGTTATATTAGCATAAGTATAAAAGGATTTTCCCCAACTTTTGTCGTTCAATGGTATACGGCTGGAAATAAGGATGCAGCAATTGATATTAGTACTTTAGTGACTACTTAAAAGAAATATTCAAACTCACATTCTGTACTTTCTTGGGATTTTTTGGATCAAAGAACGCTGCCACTTGCTGAATGAGAACTTGAATAACTGCTTGTTTTTCAATACAACAAAGTACATATTCAGCTCTTGTATACTTAGATACCTCTTGCAGGGGCTGTAAGGAATGATTAATACATTTACTAGTCTCCTGGAGTAGGTACTGTTAAAGTGTAAGAAAATAGATAAAGTGTTCAAACATCTGAATCCAAGGAGAGCTACGTATATGGACATTCAATTAAACAGAAAGGATGAATTCAAGGTAATCTAGTAATAATATTATGTTTGCTGTTTACAAGTCACTCAGTTCACAGTTGTACAGCTCATTTCATGCAATTAAGCGGAAATATCAATGCTGTATGTTCTAGCTAGTCCTACCTACGTATGTGAATACACTTGCCTTGGTAACCTTTTCTGCAAGTCTACATAGGTGAGTAGGAAGGTGTCCTTTCATCTGTAGATGCTCTAATACTGTCAAGAAGTAGATATGAGCTAACGGCTGCCGCATTAGGGAATTCTGTGGAAGAAAGTTACTGAAGATTGATATACAGAGAAATGCATCATTACAGGTCTCCTGCCTTACTCTTTCTCCGTGCTGGTAAAACGTGGGAATGTATGTGCCAGGAGAAGAATGATCTAGATTTGCAATGAGCATATCACCCACAATTTTACGTCTCTGAAATGAAAATAAAATAGTCTGAGATAGCTGCTAGCCTTCTGTTTGTTCTGAAACACATAAAGAATTCAAACTGACCTGGGGGTCGTGAAGTGAGAGCTCTGATGGTCTCTGTACGTATCAAGACAAACATCTGCTGTAAGCACACAAGGGTGAGATTACAATAATTTATTCTCAATTACCTGTGGGCTTGATTCTCCCAGAATTCTTGATAGATAGAACTTGAATACATTTATGGATGTACAGTTGAACAGAGGACTGGACTGGTCCTGGCACTGGTCAGAAACATGGCAAGCAGGGACTTGGCAAAAACGGTTGGCAAATTCTAGAAAGTAATAACAATCTTCCTCAGCTAGTGCAACCCGGTGTTTTGAGAAGAAGAATGCAAATAATCCCTCAATAAAGGATTGCCGACAATAGCTTTCACTCTCTTGCTCTGGTGAAAGAGTATCCAATGTTGCCAAGCCGGTACGCAATATTTCACATAATCTTGGAACAGCTGCTTTACCCTACAGCAATAATATTAAAAGCAGTACTTTTTAGTAGCCAATCATACATTATAGTACGGTCTTACCTTGAAGCCCACTCCAAAGTACTTTGAGTGCAGTACTCTGAAGAACTGGTAACCTTGTTGTGATAATAATCTTGAGTCTAAGCAACTTTGCATCACGAGGTAGGTGGCATGCATGATATTCAGTTTGGTTTCTGCTTCTGGTTTAAGGTTGCTTAGTATATCACCTTCCAATGATGGCATTGTCATCTGCATGATATAGAGACATCAGTAGTACTAAAAATATAACACATAGCTTATATGATATAGGTTCTTACAATATCATTGTAGCTCCTGTGCCACTGGCAGATCGTGTCATCGTCACCTTCTTTTAGTGAAGATATGGCAGTGAACAAGATATCTACTGTGTATACTCCTAGGGTTGGAGGCCTTTTAAGGACTGATTCCATTAAAGTTATTGATGTAACCAGTGCATCTGGTGACAAGCTCTGCATTTCTTGTTGCACTCTAGAAATGGGTCTCAATATTCTAGAGAGGTTCCCAAGATCCAACTGACCAACTTCTAGGCGAACATGGAGTGACACTAAACGAGCTAGGAAATCCTTTCCATCCATTAGCCCAAAGTAGGATTTTAGAATATCACTCGTTAGTGGAAGAACTTTTGATTCCAAGTGAAGTTTAAAATGGGCAAAGTCTTCAAAGTATCGCTTCCATATTTCTTGTGCAGTGTCATTTTTCATGGATGCAACCGCTACTTCCAGACAGGCCTTCTTATTCTGTAAAGAAGTAATGTGTATGCAATCAAATGTACGGCTCAATACAAACATATTATTTGCATGCATTAAAACTTACATGCTCAAGTGAATGTAGTCTTGACAACACAACTTCATTGTAAATTTTTTCCTTCTGCTGCTTTTCTGTCATTTGTGTCAAGCAGATGGAGGCAGTGACACTGCTTGCTTCAACTCTATATCCGGAGCTGTCCAAACTATTTAACCTCTGGCTCACTTCCTCTCTGCTTTCATCAATTACTTTTTCCACAGTATCGTATATGTAAATAAAAAAAGGAAACTTGGGACTGTAATCAACTTTATTTGGCTGATGCGTGGGTCTGAAGGTGGCACACAAGGACTGCAGTTGTGTTAAGTCTGGAACTCCAATTGTTGGCATAAGTTTTAGAAATAGATCTTCCATAGCAGGAGGGCAATCGTGGTCAAGAATGATGCTCAGATAGAGTTGTTGGTTTGTCCTAGCAAACATGTATACTAGGTAATCAAAGAAAGTGGATCTGACGATACTGTGAATGGAATCTGTGATGTTTAGTGTGGATTCCTGTGCAAACACCATTTTTGACACTCTTTGTATATATTCTACCATTACTTTAGGGGTCCAGTAGGAGCAAAATTTGGCTACAAGTAATTTGCTTAGTTTCTTCTCATACAAAAGTTGTTTAAGACATTGGGTTCTTTGATATGCATCCATTACATTTGTGGTTCCATTCTGAAGAACAATAAATGACACTCTGGATGCGATTATCGGCACTGCCACTGCAAGAAGCTCTTCAAGAGCAGCAAACATGTGGTCATCATCAGAATATTTGGGAAAGCATTGTGGAAAACAGGAGTAATAGAACCATTCCTTGACGTTTACCACAGCTTTTATTCCTTCAGTTGTGAGGGTACCACATGCCACTGTATCAAGGTAATGATGCCCCCATCCTTGTAAGAACAGGGAAGGGTAGCAAGGGCTAAAGAACATCACTGGGGGAAAGTGTAGTAGAAGCACAAATAGTTTGTTTTTATTTAATTTCTTGTTCTCTGCTTCTTCAATCATAATGCGGAGATGGTTGATCATCTTTTTTGTAATCTCTTGCATGTTTGCAATCAGTAGCAGCACTTCGCAGTCAGAATTAACGAATCTGTACAGGAGTTTTTCCAGCTTGTGTCGGGAAAGTCCTAGGGAAATTTTGCACAGCATCAAGTGCTCTAGATCAGAATATACATACTTCTTCAGAGATTTATACTGTTGTGTGACTGATTTAGCAGAGAGAGCGCTGGGATACTCAGATGGAAGCTGATGAATAAAAGGAGATGAACGGGTAAAGCAGAGGAGTTTTGTTGGACACACTGAGCTGTTCCTGTAGTGAATAGAAATAAAAGTAAATTAGAAATGGTAAGCATGGGTAACTAGAGTACATGAGTAGGTGAACTTTGTGCTGTACTTTAAGGGCATGCACGACCAGTGGTATATCTACCAACATACAGTGAGACTGGAATAGTTCATGGTATGGAATATTAAGATACAAAGAATGCTGGAGTGCCACTGCAGCTTCAATCCCCAAAGTGAATCCAGTCATGTGTAGCTACAATAAACCACACTACACTCATTGTAGAATGCGGCAAGTTATACTCTTTTAGCTTGATTGTTGTACTACCCAATTTATTCACAATGACTAATGCAATAATTATCATGAACTAACCAGCCATTCCTCTTCAGCTGCACAAGTTGATTGTCCACCAGATCGATAAGACTGAAATGCTGCTGGGCCTTGAGATACTTCTGAATGTAGGCATTTGGAATACTACTACAGTGAACCGCTAGTGCTTCAGGGGTCATCAGCTGCATCAGATGTGTGCAGAGGTAGCCCACAAGCCACTGCATCAGGACTGCAATTACCATTAGTGCATCAGTGTAGATGTCAAAAGGTGTGTCTTTGTCAGTGGGCTCGGGACCACGGTGAAGCACAAGAAGAGCTTCATCTACCAATGCAGGTATAGTTTCCACTTTTATTTTTGCTATAACTTCCGTAAACTCTGGATCTTTCAAAACCATTTCATATACATGATTTGCATCAATTATCAGTTTCTCTTCTGAACACTATAAGGAAAGTGCAAAAGTAAGGTCGTTACAATTATTCAGAAGTACGCATTAGCTAACACGCACCAGGGGGAGGTGAAAACCACAATTCTGTTGAAGCATCTCCAGCAGAACTTTCAGTAGAAACGTTCTTGCATCAGACTGATCAACATCATCACTTAAATTGCCTCGTAGGTCCTGTAAGGGTTGATACTTATAGTTGACAGGTAGCATCGTGAGCAACAATGATTCCAGAGTTTCATTCGTATATCCATACAGTGAGGATGGCTTCACACAGGATACAAATTCAGCAGCCTGCATAGAAAAATTACCACATTATGTTTTCACAAACAGTTAAAAGAAAGAGGGACTGACCTTGCTATATGCTGCTTCTATCATTATTCTGAGGCAAGGGGGCATTTTGCAGAGAGCATTTTGTAACAAACTCTTGTGTGTAAGGCAATATTTCTCAAAGCGATTGAGAAAAGGGGCAGGAGTGTTCTGGACTTCTGATTCCTTAATAACAATCACACACTGAAAGTCAGGGTGTACTCGGCATGGCTTGGAATGAGCACCAATTGCAATGTTTGTGTAGTAGCAAGTGCCACGTTCTGGGTCTTCAATGCTACGAAATCTCTGATTGAAGAGGTCATAAAAGCATTCATGTATTTCATCAGTTTGGCACATCAAAATAGTGTGACCTGCTGCAACTGAGTGCCTGATCTGGGCAATGGTATTAACCTGTAATAAATCAAATCACAAAAGTAGATTAATAATTTAAACAACACTTTTTTGAAAATGCAATATCTTACTTACCCTTAACTGTTCATCTCCAGGAAAATCACTGCAAATGTACAGCCGTGTACTTTTCCTTTGAAAGACTTCATGTGTAAACAAAAGCCGCACCAGAGAATCGTCTTCACTTGGGTCAATAATGAGCTTGTATCGGACTTCACTCTGAATACTGTTGTGAATATCACCTCCTCTTGTGCTGCTATGATCCGCCAGACTGTCCTTGAGAATGTCAAGGACACTCCTAGCATGGAGTTTCTCGATAGGTATCTAAAGAAATATTGAATACCACACAAATTTACATAATGTATCATTTATACTATAGAAGTAAAAACAAAACTGTACCTTAAAAATGTGACACAACTCTTTGAATTCATTTGTTCCATTGAAGTTTCTTTCCAGAGCTTCAAGCACAAGCTGGTGACTCAAGAGCTCCTTCCGTTTGCAACGCAAATATGTCACAAAGTGAATAAAATCTCGTAAACCAAAAAGGCTTTGGAACCTGTTGTCACTCACTACAGTTTTATAGGAAAGACAAAAACTACGAACTTGTTCAGTATGAAGTTCTGACTGTGGTTGCCCAGCTGGAACTATGTTCTCTCTTGCAAGCTCACGAAGCTCTTCCTCTCTAGCCTTTGGTCTAAAGAGACTGACTGCTCGGTTAGTCTTAGCGGCATCAAGGACGTGATTGCTAATGGCTACAAAAGAAACCTCTTGTTTGTCCAGGTAATAGTGCAAAACTTTAAGAGATTCAAGTTTTTCCTCTGGTAGGCCAGCTTCATCCATGAATACCACACAGGATATTGGTAGCGGAATCTTTGCAAGACTTTGTTGCCGATTGATTGCTCTTATGAAAACTTTGGCTACTTCTTTTGAAGTAGTTTGCCTGGAACATTGATAAAAATGAGGGTCAAGCGACTGAAAAATATCAGTATCTCGAAACACTGCATTCCTGGATTCTTTTCCTTTGAGATTGGCAATTGCAATGTTAAATGAAAGGGTCTTTGAGGAACCAGGATCCCCCACAATAATAAGAGGGGTATGGGTTACTGCACATGCAATAGTAACGAAAACATTTTCCTTAAGAGCTTCAGTTTTTACTATGTTGGGAGGAAGTTCAACTTGTTCAATAAACCATTGCAGTTCATCTTCAATCGCCTGAGAAAAGGTGATTTCCCCAGATAAGTGATCAAAAAAGTCTAGATATTGCCGATATTCCTTTCGGTATTTTGAATTAAGCCGCATGTAGTATACTATGCCAAGAGATACCATCATTGCACGACGATGGTACTTCTCTCGTTGTTCTTTATGGGGATCAAATTTGGAATAAAACTTCATCAGCCATTGATAAAAGGTAAAAACCCTTTGAATGTCTCTCTGACTAACTGAACTCCTTGCACATAGCTTTGCCACTCGTAATTTTACAGTTTGTAACGCTTGAAGCTGCTCAAAAGCATACTCACGCATTTTCTGTTGACTGCGAACTATAAGATCAGTCAAACTTGCTTCTTCTGAAGATTTACTTCGGTTGAGTATTTCAAGCTTTGCATTTACATACTCCTGTTCCTGGTACTTATTCAAGGATCCATAGTCCCACATGAGAAATTGGAGGGTAGGGTGGAGTTTTCTGACGTAATAAGTTCCTTTCAGCCAGGCCTCCTGATCCTCAATGGCTGCAAGAATATCACCTCGGTGTGGATTACAAGAGGCTATGATGAATACATTCTCGGGAATTCGCTGCAGATAAAAGTAAACATATTACATTATCGGCTATACAATATTATTATGATAATTACATACCTTTCCATCAAATGTTTTGTCGACGATAACTTCTTTTAACAGGCCCAAACATGATGCTGTATTGATTTCATCCAAGTATGCCTGTACGAGATATCACATTACATCACTTTTGAAGGGAAGAGTGCAACTGTCTACAATTATATTGTGTTCTACACAGCTACGTAGCTTTGTGTGCCCAGTAAATGATCTAATGTTCATCTACCATCAATTAGTTATAAATTTGTCCAAGCTGTGATTCAGTAACCAAAATTAGTACATTTTGCCCTCCTTTATTCATATTTCCTTTTAGCTGCCATATTTAAACTTGGGAGTATGGCATTAGATCATTATATTACTTACTGTAACAAATGGAACTCTGTAGCTTGGCTTCTTGGATTCATCACAGGCATCATATGATTGCTGAAGCTCTTGAGCTTGTGCAAATACACCTGAAAAAAATTTCTCTATATCCTTTGGCTGTATTGCTAGGGTGGTAAATGAGAAAGTACTTCAATACTGAAAGATAATGATTCATTATTAATCAATGTTATACACCTGCATGGATGTTGAGTTTGTGGAAGGCAGTCTTCATCTTGGCGTTAAAAAGGATATTCAATAGACGTGCCGTGGACTGAAGTAGGAGAGAGTACGCAATGCAATTCTTTTTATTACTTTGAATTGGGCACTAGAATCTTGGGCTCTATAACTCCCCATGGACCAAAGACCAGAGAACCCCATACAGTGATTGTGCTCAAGAAAGTTTGGATTTATTCATGCAGTGATGCATTGACTAAAAGCAGAGTGTTTAAAAAAGTGATGACCTAATAGTATAACAGACATAACAGCGTCAACTACTTATCAGTAACATAGGCATTCCGAGTGAGCTATTACTCAGAGATGCTATTATACAGCCTGAACATCATTTGATGACTTAGATTCTATGGACTTCAGAATGTATAGCCAAGGTATGTACCCTAAATAGAAGGCTATCAGATCCATGAAGCACCACACTGTCACACAACATTCCTACCCTCATTGTTATGCATACAGTGCGGTATGGGCTGAGGCCATAAACGTTTCAGTATTTGTATTATAGCTAGTCCTTTGTATAGGGTCCTGGGTCCACCATTGATGCTATCCCCAATGCAATAAGAAGCTCAGATATGATTAGTAACAAAGTAGCAAAACAAGTAGTTAGAAGCTGCCTAGTTTATGTAGGATAGCAGTTGTACCTTGGATGAACAACTTTCTTCAGTAATAGCATTGAAAGCCTCAGCAAGGGTCACACTTTCAATATCCAGCATGGAGAGAATGGGGTCTCCGTTCAATGTTTTTAAGTGACTATTGAGGACTGTATAGTAATATGGGATGTCACTAGAACTCGGGAGCTGTCCTATAGTATCCAGCACATCCTCTGGGACATTGTTTCCTGCACTTAAGTTATACACTGCCTCCACGCACACTGCACGCATGGATTCATCAACAGTGTCCATGGACGAATCTATATCGATAAATAAAATAAGTTATACTCAAAAAGTACAGAACAATTATAAGTATAGTATACCTCTTGTTTTCATTTTCATTAACTCCACGATGTGACTTTTGATTCGATCCCACTGTGACAGCCAAGAGTGATTCCAGAGTTGAGAAAGCATTCCCACAAGAGCTGTTTTTCCGACTCCCGTCTCTCCCTCAATAATTACCGGTATTCCACATTCATATCTCTCATGGATATTCAGCATCTTCAGTGTGTAATCAAGGGTAAGTACGTACTGTCTTTCATCAATTGGAGAAAGTCGACCGTACTGGAGAGGAACATTGAGGGCTCTAGATAAGTATGTATCCAACCGTGCTCTGGAATACAGATCCCTGCCAAAATGGAAAGAAAAATGTGTATATTATGAGCACACTGTATAGAATGGCCAATTGTGACTGCTTGCCTCATTGAAGAAATTTGCACTCCAATTTTGCTGAATTTAACTTTATCTTGTTTCGATAGCTCATCAGGTAACAATGATATCAAATCAAGACTGCCACCACCATCCTTGAAATCATAAATCAGCTGTATAGGATGCAGCAACATGATATTATAAATTAGTGGAGATAGTACCCAAGTATGTGGGATAAAGTTAAAAAACATACTGAAAAAGGGCATAGCTGTACATAAACTACACTGCCAAGTGTAAAGGAAAGGGGGAGCACATTTAATTAAAGTAAAATAAAAGGTATATATGAAGCAATGTGAAAGGCACAGAAAACTTATATCAGTACAATCCTTGTGTAACAAAAAAAAAGAAGTATTGTCTACTTTCAGTTTTTGTGAGGGAATGTGGTAGTATAGCATATGTACTGGTTCCAGGTTAGTCACTATTCTCATGACAGGCTGGCTCACGAATTTACCAAAATTAATATCATCACACCCATGTCATAATTTCATTACATCAACATCTCTGCTCACCCACAATACTTACACCCACACATGGCAGTGTGGTCACTTCTCAATACACCTGCCAAGTGTAAATATAAGTCTGGAAAGGGGGCATAAATGCACTCCTAAATGTAAAGATTTTTCTGGGAAAATTTTTTCTAACCTCTCTTAGCGATTGCTCATTCGTTCGCAAAGCATTATACTTATCTGATTGAAAATCTTTGTAACTACTTTGGCCGGCAAATAAATATATATTATTACACGAGTGAGAGGGTAATACGGCCAGGTATTACACGAGTGTGTAGGTATTTTTCCCGAGCCGAAGGCGAGGGAAAATACTACACAAGAGTGCAATACCTGGCCGTATTACTCCGGACAGTTAAGGATGTCCTAGGCCCTATCTCTGTATTTCTGCATACGCAGCATGCTAACTAAATTATCTCATGTGTGTATGTAAACAAGCGCTACACTAGAAAGGATGTTGGTTAGCGGTTTGCGTGGCTTCAGTCAGTCAGCTATTGTGCAGGCGAAGTTTCGGCGGTTGAATTTCCCGCACATTTTGGCTGGAAGTCTACCGATTGGACAAAGTGCACGTGGTCAACTGTTAATTAGATTTAGCTGGCTGGCAGTCAACGAAAGCTGGTGAGTGAAGTTTGTTGGCATTTGCGGAAAGTAAAACGGTCTTTGCGGGCCTTGATTCCTCGTCTCCGTGTTGGCAATGACCCTCACTATAGGGCCGCGGGTGGAAAAATGGGCTGCTATCGACACGGACCCGGAGGTAGGCTACACAAAGCTTAGATGGCTGCTAGTTGCCGTCCTTAACCGTTCATTTTCTGTTGCTACTGCCGTAATATAGCTAGCAGTACATTTTTCCAGTCGGAATAGGATAGCCTGCTTAACGAAGAATACCTGACGCGAATATGAAGCTCATCAAACATCTCTTTACTTTCCGCCTCTCGCGAAATGTACGTTAAGGACATGCAATGTGTTTGCCATGTTTACGGTGGGAGGAGTCGTTGCCATGGTAACTTTGTACTTGCGGTTAATGTTGTCAACATAGTGCTTCACATTAATGACATCAACAAAAGCCAAAACCCTTCCATTAATGCAGTACAGTGTTCTAAATGCCATTGCTTGATCCAACGTTCAATGTAGAAACAAAACTTGGGACATCCTTAACTGGCCTGAGTATACCCTCTCACGAGTGTAATGATAGATTTATTATATACTATCTCTAAGCAGTGTTGCTAGGTTGACAAATTCACCGCCAAACAAAGCCACGCCTACCGAGTGACATAAAGGACGATTGGATACACAGCAGCAACGTATAGCCTAGCGTAAACTTAGTAGCTCTCTTACAAACAGCGAAAGAGAAAAAGGCTTACAATTGTAGGCTGGATTTACCTTGGAGAGCTACTTGACAGAATAAAAATCGGCTGGCGGGACGAGTGGGAGGGGTCACTGCATTATCGGTCACTGAGCGACACTATGACCTAGCCTTTCACTTCTTTCTTACTTAGACGGCTCCTCTACGACAGAAGCATTCCTTTCGCCAGCTTTTTGTAGCCGGATAGCTTCCATTGCTTCAATAAACTATAACTTCACTGTAAATTTTTATTGTAGACTAAACGTGCACGCGCTCTGCCCACGCAAAAGGCAATAACGGGTAGGCAATACGGGGGAATATTACCTGCCCGGTCTATAGGAAAATACTGCTAGTACTCTTTGCAGTATATAATAATACTATTTATTAAGGACACGGTTGATAGTCATTACATTAGCTATACTCTGCACTTACACCTGCGTAGGTGTTTGCCTGCCATACTTTGCACTGGCGTAGTCGTCCCATGATATACAAGAACCCCATATACAGATCTTTACCCCGCGCCGTGTATGCGTGAGAGGGGTTAAGCAATCGGTTTTGTTTGTCTGTCATCGTTGTTGTTGTCGTCTGTAATAAAAATTTCTGAAAAATCTTCCAAATGGGCGATTTAGAGGCTATAACAATCGCAAAGCAGGAGGTGACATTTGAAAGCCCCAGAATATCGATGTGTGTGTACCAAATAGTGATCAAAACAATTCTTGTCTTCGTATGTCCAGCCCTTTCTTATTCAACATCGGTAAGGTCCGCCATTTTAATACGGTCAAGAATCAAATACGACAGAAGCCGGGAATATGCGGTCTCTTAACACGTGTCCATACTGAAGTATACGTAGAGAAGCACCCGTCTCATTGCTATGGCAATCAACTATGCTTACAGCTTGTATACGACGTTACACAAGCACAGTATACGAGTGTACATGCTGTTTCCAGTCTGCAGCATCTAGGAGCGTGGGGTATGTCTCTAGATCAGCTAGAAGCTTCTAGTTTCAAAAGCATCTGAAAAGGATGGAATATACCAGCAAACACAAACAAGGCTACACTTACTTGTTGGTGAGGTCTTTGTGACCAGCCTTCCTTGATGGCAGGATCACAGAAGTCAGATACTTCTTTCAACATTGTCTCCATCAAGGTAGAGCCCAAATGTCTGGTGTCTGTTATACGTCGTCCTTTAACATACTCTCCACACCCAGTGTTGTAATTGAAAGCAGGCAAATTGTCTAGAAACTTGCATCTCCTTTTCATGTATCTACACAAACGCATATCAGAGTACACAGACACATGCAGACATATCAAGCTGAATCAAGCCCTACTTACCTCACAAAGAGTTTCTGGGTAATTTTCTCATTCTTGATGTGAGTGGGCATGTATTTTTGTAGAAGTGATTTGCATTCTTCAGGTGGAAGCAGTGGTTGCTCGCTAAACTTTACACATGGTCCACCTGTAAAATATTATAGTGCAAGTAGAAAGTGGCGATTTTAAAGCACTAATTGAAGTGACACTGCTTACGTTCTCTGTAAAGTGTATCAATCTTCTTCGTATCATAAGCTTTCAAATACTTGCAAACAAGCTGGACATCATCATCAATGCTGTAATCTCTGTTGGTGTCAATCAGATGTGGAGTACCAAGGAGTCCCAATGTGGGTATTTCATTTTTGAAGTGCTCAAGAGCATCTTCTGCTGACATGTCAGCTCTGGAAGGAACCTGAGGAAATAAAATATGTCAATCACACATAAAAATATCATAGAATACATAACCAAATATGTGGCTGTCCCATGTAGAAAGTTATTATCATTCAATTCATATTTCAAACAAATCAAAGACCTGTCTCTGTGAACTACTGCACAGGGTGTAGTTCAAACTAAATAGTAACAGCTATCAATGTAACTACACATTGTGTATGAAGCACGCCTTTGATGGAGGTTCAGTGTCAAAAAAGTGCTGTGATGTCATTGAATACTTGACGTTTTATTATCCCATTTCTACATAATTATAGCACTGCCACACATTCTACTCAAAGGAATAGTACCAACTGTCCTGTCTTACCTCAACATACATTTCCCAAGATAAATCACCAGGAACCTGGAAAGACTTTCCAGTGGCAGGATCCTCTATGTACCCCAAAATTAACAGATCAAAGAAAAACCAGCCAATGTCTTGCATCAAACTGCAGTAATGTGCTTTCTCCTTTTCATTTGCAGATTCCTGTAAAAATTCAAGATAGCACTTAAACGCTTGTGATGCTGTAGTTACTGTCCTGAGTGTTACAATACTACATCACATTCAAGCAGATAGCTGTATTCATACTATGGAGTTTTTTTTTTTCTATAACAATTTTTGTATATATGCATATGTATATACAAGGGAAACAAAAATAGCAATGTGCTAATAAATATGTGCCCGAAGGCTACGTGTAAAAAATAAATCAGTAACACTTGTAGTAACAGAGGAGGGTAAGGTGTTCCAATAACGATTAGTACGAGGCACAAATAAATTAAAATTTATACATGCAGATGCTCTTACCACTGGCGGAAGCATAGTAAAGTTGAAGAATATGGCACATCCTGTTGCATTCAGTGGAAGAGTGCACAGCTTTTCAATAGCACTGATACAACTGAATGCTTCATTGACTGCAATTGTAATTTGGCCGCTTGTGAAAATAGACTTCAATTTCTCAGAAATGTAGTGTGTTTTTCCATTCCCTAGGCAGGGGATACAGCTAATCACAGTTGCTTTGCAGTTGCAAATGAAATATTCTAAGAGATAGTACAATTTTTATGAACTGCGTTAACTACTACTATTTATAACCAACACCATGTTTTCTTAAATCATTACCACAGAGTGAGTGGGTAGCTGACCACACTGCCACGTATAAATACAGAGAACTTCTCGCATCCAAACATATATCTTGCCCACATTTGTGCTTGGCAAGCACAAATGTGGGCAAGATATATGTTTGGATGTAATCATGACATCAATGTGGCTTAACTATAATTGCCGGATCAGATTTGTGGTGCCAAAGATGCAAATGATACTTGTTGAGCTGGCCTGGCTAGTATACTGTGTCATGTATCAGAGATGGGACAGTGGCTCCCATTGGGTGGATGCATGGAAAGATAAAATGACTTGATCCAATGCATACTCAATTATGCAGCCTGATAGCTATCTTACACACACAGTAAAAGTGTCAAATTGTAGCAATCCAATAATGTGATTGTCTTCTCTGAGCCTACTAAATTTGGCCATTTCTCCGGCTATTATAAGCATGTTTAAACTACTCACACTCAATCCAGACACACGATATGATAATTACAGATTAAGTCCAACTTTTCTGTTTAGGGGCAACACTTCATGCAGCTAATTATTCAGAGATTCTCGTGGTGGGGCCAGGGCTAGTAGAATTCATGATAGCGAAGTTTTCGTTTCAATTCCAACCTAAACTACAGCAGAAAAGATCATCAATAGTTGCCGACATTGTCAACTACAATCTTGTAGTTGTCTAGGCCTTAAAGCAATCCACAACATTGTAGTCAAAACGTTGACAAATACTGATTATCTTCTTTGCTGCAATTCGGGTTGAAATTGAAGAAACTTTGCTATTATGACTTTATGTAGATACTTGCTAAAATGGTGAACACATAAAATTTATACTGGACTGTCCCAAGAACAGAGAACGGCATTCAGGTTTAGTCTTGCTGTGCACAGAATCCCAGGTATTACTCTAGTCTGAAATAACAAGCCCTGGAGAAAGCCAATTACTTGAAAAAGAAATTGCAATTTTTGCTGATACAGACGAGGGACGGAAAGCATAACACACCCATATAATAGATTCAGTCGATGACATTGATTTTGCAGCTGCTGTTCAGTTGAATGTAGCTATCAATAATAATATTCATTAACTTGCAGGCTTCATTTGGAACTGCAATTAATAGAGTGTTGATATGATGAAATAGTCTTACTAACTTTAATCATCATCACATTTTATAAATCATTGATATGGTTTATAGTAATGATAATTTGATCATTCGTGCAATTAATGGTGGTTATAGAAATTCTACCCACGGTTTACTATTGTGTTGTACTCAATCACCAATGGTGCCTCATATGCTAAAGGCAAAAATTGGCAGCAACTATAGCAGGAGCTACCTTATTTGGTAGTAACAATGAATGCTTTAATATCCAGACTTAGAACCTTAACTTTTACACAATATTAACATAATAAACTGTGGTTTACCTGGAAGGCCATACACGAGTTGTATAGACTTGAACTTAGTATTTCCTTTCACTGCTGCTTTTGTGTAGACAACTTCAGTTGATCCCTCCTCCTGCAATTAAAAGATGTTTCAAGTCAATCCTTTATTATATTAGGTCATAACAACTGCAATCAGATTTTGAGATCTGCAGAACCAGAACCAAATGATGTGAAGATAGACAGCTAAACCTACAATATAACCATTCATCTGGGCTACCCAGTACAAGTGGATCTAATTTGAGTCTGCTAACAGATTCATTTATTTTAGTGCCTAATCAAGAAAATTATTGTACATGCAGTGCAATAAAACGTGACTCGTAGACTAACCCTATGTTCCGCAACTGTGAGCCATGGTACTTCTTGGAGCATAGATGGAGCAGTTTCAATGAAGTGCAAACATGTTTGTCCACCCTCAACACATTTGTGTCTTAGCTCCAAGTAAAGTCGCAGCAAAACCTAAAAAATGAAGGATTGAACAGAACTACTTATACATGGCTGATGAGATTCAAGTACTACAACAAATCGATTGCAGGATAGGGCTACTAGCTTCCAAGTGTTGATATTTAGCTGCAGTTGAGTTTTCATACCTCTTGAAGCTGAAAGGGTAGAATGTTAACTTCAAGTATGAGGTATTGACACATTGGGTGTTGTACAACTCTTTTCATAAACAGCCTCAGATCTTGCTCTACAGTCACCGGCGTACAGCGAAGAACTTGAAAGGCATTAGGTGACCCATCATACACCTCCAAGAGAAGCCTTATGAGTTGTCCTTGGGAGAATCCAGGTGCACAATGGATAGTGCTTGATATCTGCGGCGAGCTAACTAGGATTTGGTCTTGTGGAGCAAAGATCATTCTACATTGCATCGGCAGTGAGCAGTCAATTACACCTTCTTTACTGAAGATATTACCCAGGAATGATCCCACTACATCCATTGCAGACTTCTGAGCATGTTCCTGCAATGCAGTGTCCTTAAATAGACGGGACTCCATAGCACTCTGCAAAAAATAAAACAGATTTTCAAGCACAAATGTCTAGACATATCACTATTACAACCTACCCCATTACTTGCATTAATTTTATAGTGCGCTATAGTTATTTGACTTGCAAATAAATTATTTTTATAAGCATTTGCAGTGCAAGTCACTGTCACTGGTGATTACTGCCAACGGTAGCTACTAGCTGCATGTAATGTGGCCGTGAATAGTTAAATAGAACTGGGAAATTTTTGAAGCTGTAGTTCTTGCAGATATGGTAGGTATGAGACTTCAGTTACATAGGGAAGAAACTGGCCATGCATTTCACATTCAATTTGTTTGACTTGTGTGTACACACTCTCTCTCATTCAAAGTCTCTTTACGAGGTAGTATTGCTAGCCAGACGTCTGGCCTGTGAGACTATAAGGATAGACATTCTTATAGCCTACATGTAGGCATTACATAAGTGTAGTAGATGTAGACATGCTTCCTACTTTTTGGCATACGTTTGTTAGAGGGTCTGGGGTCGACCCGTGTCTGTGAGTTCAATGTGAAAGTGAACATACCAATGTGCATTGCTACTTTTGGTCAACGTAAACCACTGCAGTATGCAGGTGCTGGAATACACTCATCATACTCTGCAGTAGCTATATTGACTTACATAATAGAACATCCAATTGTATTTCAAACAATCTGGCTTACCCTGACTACATTTTGAAGAAGTGCTCTGGACACTGCATCTCTCTGGAAGAGGAAGCCGATTTCTTGAACTATTTCAGATACACAAGGCTTATCTGCTCTTAAGAGGTCACAGAGAATCATGAGCTTGGGAACTCTGAAAAACAGGAGCCATTTATAACTGCTGTGCAGCTCTTCCATTGTGTTGATCCATTCCATCAAGGTACTCTCGGCTTTGGACACCTGTCAATCAGTGCAAAGCTCAGTAGTACATTGTACATCATCAATACACCAAAACATTCACAAACCTTTTCATCAGCATCCAATGAAGAATCTGAACATGCCAGTGTGTATACAAATTGTGACTGCGAAAAAGTCGGATGACCCAGTTGTTTCAGCTTCTCAAACACTTCCAATAGCCGAGTGGCAACCTGCATGGAAAAAGCTTTTAGTACAAGGAAGTAAATGACAAATTTAAATTACCTCATGGAGATGAAGAAAGCTCTGCACTTTCTGTTCATCTTTATGAGCATCCAAAAATCCAAGCTGCCGAACAAAGTCATCTACTTGTGCACTTGAAAGCTTCACTTTGACTACCCTTTGTGATCCTGTGCGTGTGCGTTGGATCACTATTGGAGCAGATGTGCCAAAATCGTCTGAAATACGCTTTGGCCTTTGGGCTGAAATTGATCTATACGTTTCATACTCCAACACAAGATGCAAAACGCTCCTTCCACAAACTGATGATCTAACAATATGATAATTTCCACTACGCAAAATATCATCAAGTTCACTGGAGACATTCTCTAATGTATCCTCTGCTCGAGAAAACCAGTATCGAATTTGATGTATGTTGCATTTCACAGTCTCAAGTTGGGGTAGTCCTTCAGGAAACTCAAGAGCAGCTATAGATGACATTAAAGACTTTAAGTTGTGACTGCGATCCAGGAATGGTGAAAGAAATCTGAAAGCTGCTAATAAATGAATAAGCACCATATCACAATACTCCTCATGCTGTAACTGTGCAGTAACAAGTTCAAACTGCCGACGAAATCGATCGCTGCCTTTTGTACCTGTAAACTGTTTCTCTTCAAGAAACTGAAAGAAATCTGTACTGTCTGCAACTTTTGAGAGCAGTTCTAAGCTCTTTGGATTTGCATCTTCTTTAAGGCAAAAAACTACACAGACTGTCTGCCAGAATCTATCAGCTTCTTCTGGAGTTAGCTTGTCTCGTTCTGCTTTCACACTCAGCTTTTCAGCAATTTTGGTGAGTTCTTCAAGCTGAGGATCTTTCTTACAGTTTTCAAGGTGATAATGATGACAAACTGTTCTAATAGTTTGAATGCAAGGTATAAATTGAATAACTTTCAAAAGTTTTTTCACTCTGGTCAGCCCTGATGTATCACATGAAGTAAATCTTGAGCATTGCGACAAAGTATTAAACTCTCCATCTATATCAAGCGATTCCAATGCAAGACAGCCTGCAGCTGTTATTTCACCGTACATCGCTGTTCCATTCAGAACTCTTTGCAGTAAAATTTCTGTTTGCTTTAGGGCCTCAGTTAGTAGAGGGAGAGAAACAGTTTTTGCACCGGATAGTTCATGACGGATATATGTGTCAAATAATTTGCTGGGGTACAACTTGAAGTACACGATGAGGCCCAAGTATGGTTTGAGTGGCTCTAGAAAAGTACTCAGAAGTTCAACAAGAGCACAGAGGGTAGAAAGACCCATACTCTGTGTGAGCCGGAGCTGAACACGCTGGTTGGGTGGACTGAACTTTCCATCAGTACAGGGAGTGGGAGGATCCATTAGGAGCTTCAGGCTAGCGGATCTCTTTTCATACTCGTCTGGAAAGACAACGTGGTTTTCAAGCATTGATTGGATATCTAGAGGAACTTCCAATCCATACTGTGTCAGGACATACATCAAAGAGCACCTTAAAGACAAATTTGAGACAGTTGAATATAAAACAAACTAATGTGCTAACACTATAACAACCTACCAGCCTCCTTTTGGGTCAGTGGAAATGTATCTCAACAATAGCACATTCAGCTGTTCGAAATAATGCAGGAAAGTGCTACGAAGATCAGAAACTTCATGAGCAGTTACTGTAACACCATCTGCAGAAACAGCTTTTGCAAGGTTGCGAATTTGTTGCTGATTCTGATAATACCAAAAAATGTCATCATAGTTTGCAGTTTCAGTTTCAAGTCTAGTTTTCCAGTTTGAGAGCATTTTATGAAGCTTCCGAACCCAGACAAAGTACTGTATCACGAGTTCTCTTCTGGAAACTTCTGACGGAATGGATTGTGCCAGGAGTGTTTCCTTTCCATCTGACTTCCTCATCGAAGCAAAAGAGCAGAAAACACTACCAATTTGAGAAATGATGTCTGAGTATCTTGTCATCGATGTAAATGTCCTACTACTCACTGGTATCCTTATGCAACAAGTGTTAATGAATCTAAGACAAAACTTCTGCTTAACAGACAGTTCCTTCTGCAAGGGCCATGTTGGATCCTTCTTAAGTACATCAACAGCTACTCCAATAGCAGAGCTGTATAAGGGTACTTCTAGAAGGTCCCGGGCACCTGGAATTATTTTCTGTAAAGAAAATATGACTGTCATAGTGCTATACTAAGAAGCCAATGAGAATTTTTGGCATACCTTGTGTATTGCTGTTAGAACAACATCCTGAAAACTGTTCTCTTTGTCATCAGCACATTTCTGATGGGCATTAATTGCAGTTTTAAAGAACTCCAAATGCAAATTTCGTTTCATTCAATTATACCTCACAAACTGATTATAGAACCAGAATGGGTAGGGGGTACTCAGAATATCAAACTTACCAACATTTCTTTAGTTAAAAGCAGAAGGCGACCTTTTGATAAATTCTTTGCAATAAAATCTTGAAGATCACGATCAAACTTTTGAACTGCCTCTCGATCTTGGGTAACATGATCAGCATGCACAGAAAGCAACCCATTCACTCCAACTTGCAGGAGTTCAACGATGAAACTGGAAGCTCTACTGTAGTTTACAGTAGCCACTTTCTTGAAAAATCTCTGAAACATCTGATTAGCTGCACCTGGAAGCCTATATGAAGTAGAAGTTGCCTCTGTACATGAAACACGATTCAATAAACTTATACAACTACTGTTTCTGTCTAAACAAAACACTTTATGAACACTTGCAGTAAATAACTGCATTCTCTTCATACTTCATGTGAACACAAAGTAGTAAAGTCACGGAAAACATTTAAAAATGAAAACAAAAAAGCAATCAAATAAGGTAAGAATTTTTTTACAGATTACTATACCTATATCTGTAGATATTTTTCCGATCATGTGTCACTGTGCTTGTTACATAAGGTGACACAATGTTGCATCACTAAGTAACTTTTTCCACAGAGAATTAATTTTATTTCACACAGATTAAACAATTCTACAATCGATGGATACCTAGTATATAGGGTACCTGAAACCTAGGCATGTATTGTGCTCTTTGGCAAAATATAGCTTACCTTTGTACTGCATCATGAAGTAAAATGTTCCATAATGGATCAGAAAACTTTACATCAGGTGGATAAATATGCTCATCCAGGTACTCTTCTAAGAGCTGTTGTCAGGAATCACAAGGTTAAGTTCATCATAAACATTTGCCCCTTTGTATCAATAGCATTTAATATCTATAGATAGTGTTTACCTCACAAGGCCAAATATGCAATGCAACTTTGTAGAGTGGAAAAAACTGTTGCACAGATAATCCTCTTAAACTCTTTCTTGTCAGTTCAACAATCTACAAGGACAAAATTGACAATCTAGACACAGGTTCTCATGACACACTTTCTGAAATTAAATGTCAGGCTTCCTCCCCTTTAGCCAGTCATATTATTATGCATGCCTTAACTAATACATAATTATGACCAAGAAATACGTTCTCTTATACGCAACTCATAGACGGTATATATAAACCACAGCCAAGTATAAAGAAAAATTATTGTAGAAAGTTATCCATTCTATGTATGTATAGTTTTCCCAGTGGTCTAGAGGCAAAAACTTGCATTTGCAAGAAAATGATTTGCGTTAAACCCTAATCACATGTAATTTTTCACTTATGGGCTTTGTTATTTGTTCTTTTCTAACTACTTTTATGAAACAGGTGCACATAAAGGCTCATCACAAAATTGGTCCTTTGCAGATCACCTCTCTATGAATGGGCTTGCATGTTTCTCTAGATTCGTAGTACTATATGCTAACAAAGTAGAATATTTCAAGAATTATGATACTATAGTGACAATTGTGACCAATATTGTAGCAGTCATACTCTAGAGTTATTAGAGTATTAATTCACACTCTGCCTAGTAAGGCACATCTAATACTGTAATGTACAGTAAACTGGCAATTGCTATATACCAAGAACTGAAGCATCGATAGCGGTAATATACATAGTATAATATGTATACAGTATCCATGGCATGTATGCTACTATATTTATGGCCTTTATTGCATTTCTGGTTTACTAAGTGCTCTTTAAAACACACAGCCACCTACAAATTAGCATCTGAAAATAGTAGCAGTCATGAATCATTCTTGAGTATGTGAAACTGTATATATATCACCTTGATAACCAAGCATGGTTCCAATCTTTAACCTTCCGATCGTTTACATTTTTAAGTCATGATTCATTACACCCACATCTGTCTGCTCACCGACCACACTTAACAATGGTGGCATTGCCCACTCTAGTTTATACCTTATCACAAATGAAGTCTTTAAACCTCAGTACTACAGGAAGGGTCGGTGACAACATTTCTTCCAAGCACTCTTGTGGATTCTCTGTTAAATCAATCAGGCCAAGTAAGAATAAGAGCCATTGCTGCATATCGGAATGAAACAATTGAAGTTCCCATTTCTTGGTAGTGACGATGTGCAGCATTGAATTGAGTAGGTTGAGACCCTGTAGTATACACAAAGTTAGGCACTTATTATTGCAACATACATTGCTACCAGATAATATAGCCATGCCTACATCAATGATTGCCTGTAGCCTGGTCCCATCAGCACTGATGTACTTCAGGTATTTGCTCTTCGGTTTTGAGGCTTTAATCTCACACTGCTTTCGCACTCTCAAAACAATATGACTCAAGAAGTCTTCACTAGAAGTAAAATATTGCTCAAAAGCAATGATAGCATTCCTGAAGGAAAATATTCACATAATATATTTGTACATTTATACATACTCACAAATTTTATACATACATGTATACATATTTGTAATGTGGTACATGTGGTCATCATGCAATAAATTTAAAGCTGAAGACACATGTAGAGAGTGCAGAATGCATATTGCATGTACTGCTGTGTACATAGTGGAAGCAGCAGTAGCAAGAAACAGCTTTTCATTGCTTAATTTCTGTATCATCAGCTACTATTGTGGATTTACAGCGGCAGAAGCAGAATTTCTTGATCATATGATGTCCAAACTGAGTACAGGAATAGCTAAACTGACCACCACTGAATCTATGTCTGTTCCTTGGGGTTTATTGGAAATAAACATGAGGCATGGTCTAACTATTACCTACCTAGATAGCTACATACATATGCATACATCTAGACACGTATACCAAATATGGGGAGGGTGAGGAGTGGGGCATAGAGCGGGGGAGGGAGGAGAAGGAGGGAAAAGATAACTGAATTGAGGCTATGTATGTATTTATTTCGCATTCAATAACCTCAGGCTCTTATTTACCTTTGATGGGAGAAGTAACGAAGTTTGTTGCCAGTGTCTGGTGCTAATAACACTCCCATTAAACTGGTATCGAAAGTAAACTTTGGAGGTAGTTCTAGTTCCCGGCCCAAGTCCAAGGCATCCACTACCCCTTGAATGTTTGTGGGATCCATTGTATATACATGAGCCTCCTATAGAGAAAGATAAACACAAGGTAACACTGAAACATTAAAAACGGCTATACAAATAATGGCTGAACCTTCAGCAAGTGCTCGTGCCACAATCTGGAAGGAAGTGCTTGATCTGGCTTCAGTAAGCACAACCTCAAGTACGTAGTAACTGCATGTATGATGATCAATATTAAAGTGTGCATTCCACAATGGGATTGCTGTACTTACTCCAAACCATTCTGGGATAGACTCGAAAAGAATCATCTGACTTCAATCCACCCAGTAGATTTCCAAATGCAAGTTTCAGAAACAAAAATGCCCATCTTGTAATAGGCGGTTCATCAGAACTCTGTTGATATTTGGCATTACAGTAGAATGTAAAGTCTTCCCTGTGATAGTGTTAGACACAGCACATCAATGAACAATCATCTGTATACTATGCACAGTTTCAAACATCATAGAGATTATTAAATAGGTTAGGTACGTAGTCACGTGAAACTCTTATAAACAGAAAAAAGCCATAGCCATAAATCTGTCATCTATATACAAAAGCTTCTTGTCAGCCGTGTTTACGTATTTGATCATATCACTACATCTTTGTAGAATGAGAGTTATTCTGTGGAAGCATGCAATATTTAACGCGTTACCAGAATAATTAATGTGTTACATAACTGCAGATAGCGACTAAGTGCTCATAATGCTACTACTGAATGCATTTATAAGTATTACTCTGCATACGGTATTATAGAGATTTAGACAGGAAATAGTCAACTATAGGAGAGGAGTAATAAGTACTGGCCTAGCTTGATCTAAAGCTTGAATACACTACATCCAAGACATTGATTACATACTAAGCAAGCAAGAGAAGTAACCAGTAGCTAGAGTACCACCATGTTCAGGAGGTACATGAGCTAAATTCAATGGCAGCTTGCATCTGGAGTTTCAAGTGTTATACTGCAACAGTGCAGGAGTCTATGGTGAATGAGGAAATGCTTCCTGGGACTATCAGAGATTTCCTTCCTAATATCCTCATGCAGGGAAGTCCTCAAAGAACTGCATCCACTGCTGTAATAATAATATACTCATGTACGTTGCTGCCGTAGCGCTTACGCCATCGACCACGCACCCACATACACAGGCGGAGCTTGAAAGATCTCCAGTCAGAGGACAAGAGCAAGAGCAACCAGATGTCTCACCATTACCATCCTGATTGCCATATAATTTATTCTTCCTAGTATCCCAGATTAATAAAATAAAACCCTTAACTAGCCTTATTAAAGCCTTAAAATCATATCTTTCCCAATTCTCATAACCTAAAACAAAGCCCGTCCTCTCGAAATTATTGAGTGCACTAAACTCTTCAAAACTTCCACCCAACAGATTGTCTAAGTCTTCCATGAAAGTATTTCTAATGGTATCATACGCATTCACTGCTGTATTCTATCAAATCAAAATTTCTGTACTTTGTCAATCAATGCATTGCACTGTGCTTGTCTGGAATACGCTATAGCAGATGCATATAGTCTACCACCAAGCGTAACTAAAGAAATTCGCTTCCTCTTCATCTTAGTAGGTGAAACTATGTATTATCCGCCCATCCCCTTCTTTGACAGATGTTCAGAGATATCATATTTTGTCAGTGACACAATCAAAACACGCAAATAGCTTTTGGTTTCTACCAGGAACTGCCACACAAAACATAATCATCCTTCACAAAATGTATGACGGTACGCACCTGCTCAAGAAACCTTTCAGTGTTCTGGCAATTTGCATAGCATCCAGACTTCCAAAGAGGTTTGCAGACATGTCCACAAATTTAGAAAGTGATTCACAGCGATAGAGACCCCTTTTCCTGTTAAAAAATTAACCACAATTCATAACATTACTAAAATCTGTATAGCTACATATAACTTACAGTATGCTTGTGCGAAATGACAATGCGATGTATAATGGAAAGTCTTTCTCAAATTTTTGCTGGCATCCTCTCATCAGTATTTGTAGTGCTTGATTTGCAGCACCACTCTGCTTGTATGCACCCTGCGTACCAAATAATTGTGAACGTGATACACTCCACAGCCTTATGTGTTCTTGCTATATATACAGCTATACATATTATGTGTCATTGTTACAATTAAACAGTGAGAGTGCTCTTTATGTATAGGATAGATACCTGGCTAGAGGGCTTTAACCTACTTAAACACCCGTGGGAACCGAGGAAGTGTTAATTGGGTCGAGGGCGCAGCCCGGCGAGACACAAATAGCACTTCCAAGGTTCCCAAGGGTGTTTAAGTAGGTTAAAGCACTCAGCCAGGTGTCTATCCCACTTAGACTATATAAACAATCAGGACGTGTGAGGCAATTAAAGCTCAGAGGGATTTAACCTACTTAAACGCCCGTGGGAACCGAGGAAGTGTTAATTGGGTCGAGGGCGCAGCCCGGCCGAGACACAATTAGCACTTCCAAGGTTCCCAAGGGTGTTTAAGTAGGTTAAAGCACTCAGCCAGGTGTCTATCCCACTTAGACTATATAAACAATCAGGACGTGTGAGGCAATTAAAGCTCAGAGGGATTTAACCTACTTAAACGCCCTGGACTAACCTGCATCCTTCAAAGGTTTTACCTCATCAATTATTCATATATGGTCTAATCTATAATAACAACCCAAGCATAAAGATAAAGCTGGAAAAGGGGGGTGTAAACAATGCTAATACTGCCCAATAAGGGTATGGTAAATGTTAGACAAAGAGGTGGTGGTATCCATTGTTTCGACAGCTGTGACATCAGTTCTCTGTCACCATTGCCATGGACATCGATAATGATGGCAGCTATTACAAGATAGCACCATTGATTGTTCAGGAAGCCATGGCACCTCTAATTTTTTTAAAATCTAAATCTGATAGATACCATCTAGTAGGTCTATCGAAAAAAAAAAACTGCATATATTATTCATGACTAGAATTAAAATGGGTATGAAGGAAGGGTCAGAGTGGATCAAAACTTGCCAATGTGATCCATGGGTTAAACCAAGAAAACATATGTAAAGCCCTTCTACTTTCTGTTTCTGTGAGGGTTATAGCCAGAACAAAAACACGATGCCGTGCGTTGGCTAACATAAAAGGAAAGGGTAGAGCCCCCTCTGATGGACGGCAAGACAAGTCCAAGACCATCAGCCCTGGCTTGTGTAGTCTTGTTTGTGCTGCTACAGCTTGCATTCCATTGGCAATTGCGAGCAAGGGGAGAGATTAGCTTGTTCTTCGGAGCCATGACTGGCTATCAGGGGTACAGGAAGGGAGAGGGGGGGAGTGCATACTTTCCAAGATTATCAACAAAGGGAGTATACAGTAGTCTGTTTCCGTCATCTGCTTGCCCAGCAGGTTTATGTGTTGTCCGTTTGAAGTGCAGACTGTGGAAGGCTGCATAGGTGGCTTACTGCAGTACCAAGGCTCTCTACACTAAAGGGTTTGTAAGCTAGAGCTGGAATACTGAGTAATTAACCTCCTGGGCCTTGGTTATAGAATCGTAGGATGTCATGTGCACAATTACACACCATTCAACACACATTGGATCATAACTACTCGTTATATCGCCTACCAACTAATATGCGAGAGATTAAACAATGCCTTACTTGTTCAAATGTATGAAATTCGTTCATCACTCCCTTAAAAAGTTCAGGATCCTCAGTTGCAATCCTTGGGCCTGACGGAGGGTAGAGTAACTCTTCCAACTGATAGGCAAGGCCCCTCACTGGCTGAAACAAACCGGTTAGTGCACCCAGAAAGCCTGAATGAAGAGAGTGCAGATTGCGGTAGACATTTTACATGAGAACCTCTGCTTGGCACTTTCTTTCTGTCAATCATGCTTCAATCCGACATGTAGAGTGTTTAGTCCGAGTCGTCCCCGTCTTTTGCTACAAAGCCATAAACCAAACATACTGCCGTCCTCGTACCATAAGTAAATTATTCTAGTAGTCAACCGATGTAATGCACATGCACAATATGGGTGTAAAGTGTTTTTAATTATAAATTAACCCTCTACTCCCGATAGTGCCCAAAAGTGCTTTAACTCTTTACCAACCAATGATGCATATATGCGTCATGAGCTCCCATAAGCCAATATGATTTATATGGGGGTTTTAATACTAGGCGTTAATACTTTGTACATGCTTTTCTGCTTCTTTAAGCTATTTTTTATGGTCGGTAAAGGGTGAATAGGTGATGACTGACTGGATCATTAATCTCTTTCCCAGTGACACTGGTTAAACTATGCCTCTGGGCAGATATCAAAGCCCCCTTGGATTTTATGCCTGCAATCTGAGCCAACTCTGTCCATTTCAAAAGCTGCAGTTCATGCGACATTCAGTCATGAAACAGGAGATGCCCAGCCAACAGACAGCATGATCAAAAGCAGGCTTGCCATAGCAAATGCCACGGCTGTGAAAAAAGCTGTGAGGAAAGGCCTGGGTACGAGGCTAGGCTTGCTAGGCCCATGGTGGTAGGTGATGAACAGATCATTTGGAATCATGGGGGGTGTACTATGTGCAATAAATTTCTTATTAAATGGGTAGCCATCCAATAGGATATATGTCTTACGCATGTATATACCTTAAACTTGTAAAATGGATAAGACTGGCAAAGCTGTCGTCTGGCGTCCCAACCCTTCTTGCTTTAACTATGCAGCTTCTGGAGAGCTGCTTCCTGACTGCTCAAAAAGCAATAAATTCAAACTTCCACCCTACGTGCAGACACTCGGCTGCCTGCACAATATCACAGTAATGATGTTCAATGGCCCTACACTAGTCTTGTGTACGAATGGCATTGCTATACCGCTGCTTTATTTCAGTGTACAACTCCATTTCTATGTCTCAACTTCCATACTGCTAGCATTGTGCTAGCAGTCTGCAGGTGACCACAATCTTTGCGCACACAATAAGCACAGATGCAAGCAAGCAAATTTATGTTTACAAAACGAACCTCCAGATGCCTGCTTCTCTTCGGAAACATTAGTCCCTTGGCCATCTGTCTTTAGAATTGGATGCAGCACACCTACAGATAAATGAGTTATAGCACAGTGTGTGTGGGAGGGGGGGGGGGAACTTATAACAAATGTAAGGCTTCTTCTCTGTACAGTTATAATGTACTACCTCTGCATTCCTCTTGCTGTCAGTGGAATGGCCCTCTGAATTCAGTACACTGGACTGCTAGTGCAAGTGCTGGATTAGATTAGTGGATTCATTAGTGGACTGGCCTAAAATACCCGAATTTACCATATTGTTACTACAGCTTATAGAAAGTGCAGGTAGCTGTTTAGGTATTCAACTCCTTAACTTGCTACAGGTAAGTTAAAATTTAAGCAGTTACTTCTCTAGAAGCTGCAGAATAGAGGAATACTTTCTTTATGTAGTGATATTGGATAGCTATATACCCCATTCAATGAGAAATTTATTGTACACACCACCCATGATTCTAAATGGCCTGTTCATCAAGCCATCCAATACTACTGGATATGGACGGTTTGCTATAGAACAAATACTACATAGTGTTACTATGAGGGTGCAATAATTACAAGGTATTCAGTGTCCATGCAGGTCAAAGGTCACATGCATATTAAATAAGCAGGCAGCAAGGAGCATGCTTGCGGCAGGTTGTAGCTGATTAGGTATCTTCTAAAAAAATTGCATGTAATGCAGGGCAAAGGTAATATCAGGCCAGTCCACTACCACCACCCAATCCACTAGTACAGCCCTACGTATTCCGACATCAAGTAATTTTGCAGTGATTCTCCAAATGTGGTTCCGTTACCATACCTTAATGAAACTAAAGGTCAAGCCACCAGATCATATTACAATTGCAAAGTCCTACTGCCAACTGCTACAGTAACTCTTTGATGCCAGTGGGTATGTATATACACCTGCCATCCTAAAGACATTAATTATTTTAATTCAGCGTATAATAAATCCCAAATGTCTTTTGTTAAACCTTTTCTATGCGTATTTACCACCCTTGTTTGTGCTTCACAAGTTGCAAGGCAGTGTCATATATATAATACTTGGCAGCAATACTAAACAAGGCCAGGGGGCAAGGTGTACATGCCACACTGGTCTATCGAGCTGAATAGACTAATAACACACCTATACATAATACCGTGACAGGCACAGGCTCCTGCATGCAGCTAACTTATACACGACAAGAAAGAAACCTCATCTCTTAGTAGCTATGTGCTGGATAGGCGCAAACGCGGCTCTGTTAGAACATTTTGCGTAAAGGGTTTACTCAGACACTAGGTTTTCTCACCAGTTCTGTCTCCTGGATCCCCTCCACCCCCATTGTGCGGACCGGCACCCCTGGGTTTGCCCTCAGACATCCTGCATTGAAGAGAAAACAGAAGCACAATCCATAAGAAGGAGTAGGAGAAACAAAACATACACTGTTGCAAGAGGATAATGGCATTACAGGCTCAGAATGAATGCTCACACAAGACGTCATTTTCTAATAAATGAATGTGGATGTCTCACTTTGTGTTTATGAGGTCATTACTCTTGCTGCAGTGTACTACATGTATATATACAATCATGTTTTCCTGCTCCAATCCTATGCTTACAGACACTACTATATAGCTAGCTGATGCACTGGAATGGCTATAGCCATGAATCTTGTACGTAAGTAATCATGTTTGTGATTTTAATAAACATCATTAGGAGTGGCAATAGCTATGAATATTTAATTGTTTACAGGTACTACCGTAAGACACAGTATAACATTACTATAGAATAATATTGCTACAGTAAAAGACTATACAGCCATTTTCTCTGGAAGCTTAGGAAAGTTGTATAGTACCAAAATGGCTCAAAGCATGTCAATTGACTTTATCTGGCTCTACTAAATTAAAGCCAATTGATGCAGTTTTATTTTATATATTCACAATAATTTGATCACTGTTACACTTTCTTCACTGCTGCTGGTAAAAAAGTGCATGTGAGTAATTAGAGTACACTTATGCATTTGTACATGCATAAAACTGTAACCGAGATAACCTTAGTATGGCAGACTTGACTATTATTAGCGAACTATAAAAACTATAAACTATGAGCCCTGTGAACTCTTATTCAGATATTGACACTATGTAGTCGTAAAATTAAAATAAAAAAATCAGCACAAGACAACAGTGTGTATTTCAATTTGATCCGTTCATCCGCTACAATGCATAGGAGGAATGCATACATTAAACTTAGCTGTGAGATGTATCGCAAAATGCACGAATATGAGCACATAATTGAAGGGCTGAGAGCCATAGTGGGCCAACCCAAAATCAAGAACTGAAAAGTGCATAACAGTACAAGTCTGACATTTCATGCCTAAAAAAACAGCCGGACGCCTTTCCCGTACAATACACACAACTCAGCATAGGCCAAGCTACTAAATCACAGCTGTAGAGCCAGAGATACTATATTCCTAGAGCGGTACAGCGAAAGTGCTGACTCAGCAGTTTCGTCATGCGCCTCCAGTTAGTAGCTATATGCCAAGAAACCCAGGATCTTTACGGCTACCTATCACGTTTTCGCCATCTAGGCAACACAAAACTACCTTCATTTGCTGTAGCTTGGCCTGCAAACCTCCAAAAGTTGCTATACACTGCAGTTGCATAGTAACGTATGACGTAATATATTGCGCACGTGATAAGTGCGGACGCACAGACAAACAAACAAACAAACAGACGCGGAAAACGTAAAGCAATCTTAGTACCAGCCGTTCGCGCGCTGCGCGCGCTCCGGCTGGTAAAAATCAATTTAAAAGTGCATGAGTGTATTACTAAGCACGTAGTCAACATAATTATGTTCACTATGTATGTATAGGATATACCACGTCTACGAGGTGTATAAACGCACGTAAACTAGGCTAGACAGTTTACCCGAGGCGTAGCGGAGGGTAAACCGTATAGCGGAGTTTATCGCGTTTAGGCGTGGTATATCCGGCTTATATCACAGGCGGCCAATCGCTTCTTGCCGTTTGTCATCGCCATCGCCACGTTAACGAACATGAAAACATGCATGGAAAACATGAAAACAAAATAGTAGTATAAACACCTTTATACCACATTACATCATCTACAATAAAAATGATTGGCTAAAAAGTATGGGTTACGTAGCTTCATAACCCACACTTTTTATCAGTTCGCTACGTTGCTACGCAGCGAAGATTGTACGCATGCGCAACGTGGTATAAGTCAGATAGACCACACCCACTCGTGTGTTATGCGCTATAACCCACTTGTTTGCATTTATCCCTCGGCTTCGCCTCGGGATAACCGCAAACTCGTGGGTTATATAGGCGCATAACCCACTCTTTGGCGTGGTCTATCCTATACTTATACTCCTCTCTGTAGCCAATGAATTTCTCCAAAAGTGATGTAATGTGATATAATTAGTGGTTACCTGAATTGCAGATGACAGTGTATGTATAGGATATACCACGCCTACGAGGAGTATAAACGCAGATAAACTCCGCTAGACAGTTTACCCGAGGCGTAGCCGAGGGTAAACCGTCTAGCGGAGTTTATCGTGTTTATACTCCGATTAGGCGTGGTATATCCGGCTTATATCACAGGCGGCCAATCGCTTCTTGCCGTTTGTCATCGCCATAGTTACCATTCAGCAGTATTCGTTTATTACGTAAACAAAAAACACGTCAACGAACATGAAAACACGCATGGAAAACATGAAAACAAAATAGTAGTATAAACACCTTTATACTCCTCTCTGTAGCCAATGAATTTCTCCAAAAGTGATGTAATGTGATATAAGTAGGAGTTAGACCTCAAAGTAGGTGTTTTGAATACATGTCATACATTTTTGTGAGTCTTTCATCACTATATAACATGCGACTCAGAAGGTTCCAGGAACCTCAGGCTCCTGGAACCTCCTCCATTTGGAATGTTGAGTCCCATGTAGATAAAAGACTCACAATTTGTACATAATTTGTATGAAATGCCAAATATCTTAGGAGTAACAAATCACCCCTTTGTGGTCTAACTCCTACTTCCATAGCTACCCAGATCGGGTATCCACTCAGTAGTCAAAAACATATTTTTTTGCAGTGCATAAATTACATTTTTGTCTCAAGTTTGGGAGGGGGAAGTTCCTTCCATTAGGAATCCACTCAGTAGTCAAAAACAATATTTTTTTGCAGTGTATGAATTACATTTTTGTCTCAAGTTTGGGAGGGGGAAGTTCGCAGGCTTGCTGTGATTCTTCTGCTAGTTATCATACAACTAGTAAAAGCCGTACACAATTCCCTCCTAGCAAATTGATGAGTAGCTAGCTATAGCATATAGTGTACGTGGGTGGGCCTAGGGGGAAGCTCCCTACCCCCACCCCCACTCCCAAACAAAAGCTTCCCCACCCAAAAAGATAGCTACATATCAAGCAATTTTATAGACTTAAGAAAGACGGTAAACAGACAATTTAGTGTGTGTGTGTATACATACAGTATAAAAAATATTTCTTTCTGAGGGCAGTGGGTTAGCTAATGGCTTCAAGGCCATCATTAAAGAGTTGACATGGTCCTTCTATGCATACATTCAAGGTTAGTGTCCTCTAACAGCTTTCTAGCTAGTGACGTTCCTCTCTACAGTAGCCTCAGAAACCCCCCACTCCCATCCAATAAAAATGAATCTGGATGAAACGCTTGCAATAATGTACACATAGCTATATAGACAGCTAAGGTAAAGCGGTGCTATTCCAACAGAATTTTCACCCCGGGGGTAATCCGGACATTGGATTGTAGATCCAGTTTCACAGGAGTTGCAAAGCTGAAAACCGCTCTGCATAAAGCTGTCCTATTGACCTATACTGAGTCATAAAATCATCGCCTAACTCCACAGTGCGCTGGAGATTAAGCGCAACTGTCGGGAATACTCCGCCATCGGAATAGCCCCGCCATCTTATATTACGTATCCATGCACTATTCGCTTACTCCTACGTCTGGCTTGTGTACCGATCCTTTCCTTTAGATATACCTGATTACACTTGGATAACAGAGAACCAATCAAACCAGCCGGAAAAAAAATTACAGTAGCTACAACTGTATTCACTATAGACACGCCTACCATGTGACGTCAGTGCGCCTCGCTCTAGTCTTCGCGACAGCCGGACTTCTCCTTTGCATGCAGGATTTTGTAGCCATGAAAAGGACAAAAGCTACCTCTATCTCTAACGTTCTGGACAACCAGAATTAAAAAGCACTAGGTCACTACCAAAATGGATATGGATAATTGATTGTCCAATGGCCGAGCCACTACTTAACTCTGGCTTCAAGGCATCCTATATACAGCTAGCGCCATGGATGCGTGTATCACTCTATGACGAACAAAAATGAGGTATTACTGTATAGACGCATACCACAAAATTGAAGGCTAGAGCACCAAATTCTGATTTACCTGAGTTGCAAAGTTTATATACATGTATGCATAACAATTATCTGATTTCCTTTAAATTATCATTCTCTTGCTCAGGCCATAAAATCAGGTGATAGAGTAGCCTATTCAATTCATACTTTGTGCATTTTGGTCCTTTGGGAAGAATCCCAACATGAACATTCATATACGCCAAACAAGGCCTGCACATGCTTGTTTAAATAATCACAGCAAACGTCTAAGCATCAACATCCTTATGAATATAATCATGGATGTATTTTGCACTATCCCTAAAATAGCTTGCTAGAGTCAGTTAAGCTATATAGGCAAAACCCGGGGGTAATCCGGACATTGGATTGTAGATCCAGTTTCACAGGAGTTGCAAAGCTGAAAACCGCTCTGCATAAAGCTGTCCTATTGACCTATACTGAGTCATAAAATCGCCTAACTCCACAGTGCGCTGCATGGAGATTAAGCGCAACTGTCGGGAATACTCCGCCATCGGAATAGCCCCGCCATCTTATATTATCCCTGCACTATTCGCTTACCCCTACGTCTGGCTTGTGTACCGATCCTTTCCTTTTAGATATACCTGATTACACTTGGATAACAGAGAACCAATCAAACCAGCCGGAAAAAAAATTACAGTTGCTACAACTGTATTCACTATAGACACGCCTACCATGTGACGTCAGTGCGCCTCGCTCTAGTCTTCGCGGCAATCGCCGGCAAATTCCGCAATCTTGGTAGCCGGACTTCTCCTTTGCATGCAGGATTTTGTAGCCATGAAAAGGATAAAAGCTACCTCTATCTCTAACGTTCTGGACAACCAGAAAGCACTAGGTCACTACCAAATGGATATGGATAATTGATTGTCCAATGGCCGAGCCACCACTTGACTCTGGCTTCAAGGCATCCTATATACAGCTAGCACCATGGATGCGTGTATCATTCTATGACGAACAAAAATGAGGTATTACTGTATAGACGCATACCACAAAATTGAAGGCTAGAGCACCAAATTCTGATTTACCTGAGTTGCAAAGTTAATATACATGTATGCATAACAATTATCTGATTTCCTTTAAATTATCATTCTCTTGCTCAGGCCATAAAATCAGGTGATAGAGTAGCCTATTCAATTCATACTTTGTGCATTTTGGTCCTTTGGGAAGAATCCCAACATGAACATTCATATACGCCAAACAAGGCCTGCACATGCTTGTTTAAATAATCACAGCAAACGTCTAAGCATCAACATCCTTATGAATATAATCATGGATGTATCCCTAAAATAGCTTGCTAGAGTCAGTTAAGCTATATAGGCAAAACCCCTAACCTTTAATAAGCCTCAAACAGGTGATGTGTTCATTGAAAACGAAAGAGTGATAAAGTAGAAATGTGAAGCCACCAGATGAGTGATGGGTACACACTAATAGTATTAGTCGCATGACTGTAGCAGAGGCTCATACTGTGATGGAGAGACAGGCTCATTGACTGTTTAGCCGTGAATAGTAGCCCTAGATCTATTACATCGGAAGACAATATATATCATGCAACGTTGGGTAGAGGATGACATGTCCACCATCTATAACCTCTTTCCTGGCTCTACCACATCACTATGCATGGGTCTCTCAATCAGACTATATATGCATGTGTAACGATATTCATAAAATCTAGCAACTTCTGATAATAGAAAATATTCTCCGTGAGTGACCAGTAACTTGTTTATATAATTATGTAATTGCAAGCGAAGACTGTAATAATATTATGCAACCATGCAGGGCAAAACACGCTTTTTACAGTCACTTAAACAAGTACATGCTAAACTACCATGCATCTCTTTAATGTGTGTTTATCTTGTGTTACAGTATAGGATACTCTATTTCAGTGGAAAGTGCAAGTCTATGTCCTGTTATATTATCTCGGCAGTATTAATTTGGTTGTGCTATTTATTCTGCAATAATCTGATGTTACTATTATTGTTTTCTCAATTAATAAATTCGAAGCAATGCAATCATGTGACCTAGGTCATACTATGTATGATTGTATGGTAATTTTGTGACTTCAACTCCCTTAACACATCAGGTTAACTGCAATATTTCACGTAGTGCACTCGGGACGGTACTTTAACTTATATCCAACTCAGTTAACTGTGCATCAGAACAATGTTCATTCGGCGTGGTAAATCTTTTGCATGCCTATAGTGATCACTGTTGCTGTGCTCATTGGATTCGAAACTCTACTGCAATCATAATTATTGAATATTCACATGGTTCTATTTTAAAAGGGAAGTAATAGTTGACTACATTATATAGCATTATGGATTCTTCCAGGAACTGTTATAGAATAATGTGATGGAAAATATATATCATTTTAATGACATCGTTTACAACGGCGTCTCAAAGGCTTGAAGTGTACAGATTGAAAGCAACAACTCAGGGGAAAGACTCAAACTACAACTTTTAAATCTGTAACAAGGGGTTTCAATTAAAAATGTGTGGCCAATACACCATCCTCATTCTGCTGCCAGCGCTGCATGTCTTGGATATTACAACAATGAGAAGCTGACTTTTAATTGAGGCTTCAGTCTAGGAGATGAAGGAGATGATCTATTAATAATTGTCGAGACATATAAAAGTGGACCAGGAGTGAACAAATGATTGTAGAAGGCTCCACTCACAACAGACATGTGGACAGGACGTCCCCCAGGAATCATGGTCCTAGGACTGGCTGTCCCCCCCTCTCCCTTTCCCCCCACCCCCCACAGCATAATCTTTACAGTGAAGTTTTGTTTAAAATCTGTAAGATGGCTTTAGGGTATGGTGAACAACATGCACATGACACAATGATAATACAAGTCCTTATGAATACAAACTCTACCACTGACATATCGAAATTAAAATGATGCACACAAATAATACTTCCTTCTTGTGTAGTACAATTCCTTAACAGGCACTAACTACGAATGTGGAATGAGATATAGGTCCAATTCTAGCTACTAACTCCAGCATTGGTCATGAGCTACTTGCATTGTCAGTATAATTTTCAAAGCTTTTGTTCTTTGGCTTTAAACTTGAAATCCCCCGAGAGCACATCATTCACCAGGTAGTCAAGATAGTGGCCTTCGATCAGCCTCTTTCCCTGGTAGCCTGGGTTCATGGCCACCCAGCAAAGCTGGTTTTCAGGCGTCTCCCTCTCCATAAAGTGCCAGACAGGTTTCCGCATCACTGGTACTGGGTCCATGGTTGGAAGCAACAGCAGCTTACGGAGTTCGTCAATTTCAATTCCATTGCGAAAGAATTGTCCTGTATCAAGTTTGAAAATGATCTAGCTATATAGCTTACTTATAGTACCAGGAATATAGCTAGGGCTCTTTTATCACCCCTGACACCTCCCACACATGTATATCTTCTATGAACCTTATGTACTCTTTGTTTCGCTCACAATAGCCTCACAGACCTAATTAGACAAAGACCTTATGGCCTTTAATGGTCATCACTTTCACTCCTACTTATAATTGGCATAGCAACCATGAGGGTTTGTCGTTACGGCAACAGGCCAGGCCAAGAAAAGGAATTAATGCAACATAACAGTTCCGATTCCTGGGAAAAAGTAACGTGCACATGATGTCTAATAATGCATGACTGCATGTACATTTTTCCACGCAGAGAATATATGCTCTTATATCACATTACATCACTTTTGGAGAAATTCATTGTCTACAGAGAGGAGTAAAAAGGTGTTTATACTACTATTTTGTTTTCATGTTTTCCATGCATGTTTTCATGTTCGTTAATGTGTTTTTTGTTACATAATAAATGAATACTACTGAATGGTAACTATGGCGATGACAAGCGGTAAGAAGTGATTGGCCGCCTGTGATATAAGCCGGATATACCACGCCTAATCGGAGTATAAACGCGATAACCTCCGCTAGACGGTTTACCCTCGGCTACACCTCGGGTAAACTGTCTAGCGAAGTTTATCTGCGTTTATACTCCTCGTAGATGTGGTATATCCTATACATAAATTAAACATCAGCAAACTGCACAAACCATTTTATAGACCCCTTCAACAGTGCACCTATGTATGTATCCTACATAATGCTTCTATAGGTATATCCTTAACTTGTATTAAGGGTGTGAAAGAATCATTATACATGAGGTTACAGTGTAGTAGTTTGGACCTGAACAGTCATTGTTAGTACATATAACTCCAAAGTAACCCTCACCAATCATCCCATGCGAGTCGGCTGGCTGTTTATCCACTCGCTCCCAGGACAGATCCAGATGCTTCGACTTTGTGAATCGCACTTTGAAGCTCAACCCCACATCCTGCAAGTCCACGTAAACTTCAGGGCTCTTCTCTCGCTTGGTTCGGGAAGATTCATTGATCATCAGTTTGCCATTGCTGAAGGTTAGCTTTTCAATCTTCTGCACCTGCAGTACCACCTCCTCTCCGATGTAAATCTTCTTCTCCTCGACCACAAATCTCAGTTTGGTGACATCAGATTTCTTGTAAGGAGTGTTACGAACCACAATTCCCAGTTCACCGATCCAGGTAACTTCATCCCTTACTGAGTCCTGGACAAACAGAGCGTTCATATGCATCAGTTTGTTGCTGATGAGGTTGAAGGAGAACCCGGTCTCTCCTTGTACAGAGAAGCAGAGCAGCTGTCCACTGGGGAGCAGGACACTGTAGTGGGGGTCACCTCCCATGCCGCCTGTACCAGCTGTATGATAGTGAACAAGAAACTTACTCAACAATGCCAGCTAATTAGTTCTGTAACCTCATTTCCAGGGCCCTGCCCAAGATGTACATGTATTATGTATATTCAATACTATAACACCTATAAAAGATTTAAGGTAGGAAGAGCCTCACCTGGAATCCACAATTCAAATGGATGGCTTTGTTGATAACATGAAAGTCTACCTCGAATTGACAAAAATTTTGCATCTAACCACACCTCCTGCTAAATAATCCACAAAAACGCAATTTCGGGTTGCTTTAAAATACGAGAAATTTTGGAATCTGCTAGAGCCCCACCCACAGTCTGGCAACAACACCAGTACCTACAGAGGACAGGCTACAAACGTAGGGATGCTTTTTCACAGGAATGCTTCAAAGCCAGTTTTACAGCCCTGAACGCATCCAACCACCCCAAAACCCTCATTTTCGCTATCCTGACTTTCAAAAAAAAATCGGCAACCGCCCACGCTCACCCAACGAATTCGAGCCCTGCATTACAAACTTCAACCTACTCCCACAAAAATTAGGGATGCGATTTTTCATTCACCCCTCGGTTTCTGAGAACCACCCACCAGAGCTCTCCCTATAAATCTCCACAGATTTTCACACAACTAGCTATTCGAGTGTTGAAAGCCAACATCAGAGTACCGCTCAACCACATCAAAGTGCCGATATCACATATGAAAGAGCCGCTATCCACATCAAAGTGACACACCCCTCCTGTTGATTCCGGTTGCCGCCATGGGAAAATGCAAACATATCAATGAATCTAATTAGCGCCACGTGAGTGACGTCATCTCATTAATTATTCATGAGGAGAATCACGCGGATTCGAAGGTGAGGCCCTTCCTACCTTAAGCGAAAAGGGGGCATGTATTATAAATAATTACGTCATAAAGGGGGCAAAAGTAAGAAAGTAATGTTTAGCATGAAGGAGGGGTCACAGCGGGATGGAAAAGATATCACCACTAGATACAGACGGCACGATTGAGAGATTTTACTATAACATTTGAGTCATCTCTCCACTCTCCTACTGCACTATGCATACAGCATGCAGACAGTTACTGAAGTACTATTCATGTGAAGGGACTATGTTTGCTCACTTCTAAACCCACACACCAGTCAGTGAAATACTATAAATGCGGATAAACAAGTGCTATACAGGTTCATTATTAGACATAACTGTATATGTTAAAAAGTTGCTCAACCATATCAATGGCTGGGACACTTAAATCTAACCAAGCCATTCACATTGGGAATTTCAGACCCTAATTATTTCTAAACTGTAACACATCTTAAAAAGGCAGTAAGAACCTGGAGTCCCGGGCATACAACTTGGCCTCAGGGGGTATAGGCTGCTGAACTATAGAAGAGTTAACTTTACCCTGAGCACTATCTGAGCAACATCCACTGCAAGGTGGATCACGATAAGCATGCAGTTTCAAGAGTCTGATGACAATGTTACAGTAGGCTGATGAAGTCTTTCTCCATGACACAGTGACTGATGGTAGATGAGTGATCCATTACCTTGCACAATCACCTCGATGCTGTCATTACCACTGCCAACCTCATTGCTGAACATGCAGATGTAGGTCCCGCCCTCATTCTGCTGTAGGCCTGTGACAGTCAGCTCAGAGGAGCGGCTGCCAGTGTCCAGGGTCACAGAGGTCCTGTTGTCCTCCTCGGAGAGTACTACTGCATTCCTGAACCAAGTGGCATTGGGAGTGGGGATAGCATCATAGGAGCAGGAGAGGATCAGGGGCTGGCCCAGGGGGGAGACGTGGGGGGAGGAGGTGAGTCTGACCACGTCGGGGGCATCTGGATGACAGAGAAATTTCAACTGCGGAAGTGCATGGTCTCATTCCTGATTAATCTCAGTCTCTATTCCATAATCTCATTGCGTCTCTATTATGGACATACAGTTTTCAATATGGCTTTTGGGTGAGGCAGCCTAACCAGTTTACAGCTATAGCAGCAGACAGCACCCATCCCTATCCCACATCCACCCCAAAAAACTGGCCTTATGCCTTGGGAAGGGCTACTGCGTACATGACTGATGCTGTCGTTTGTGCAAACACGGAGCTAAAAAAGTGTGGTGAATACCTTGTTTTGGAAAACTTGTTTTGGACAATTACGTTAGCTAGTGTGACTATACACACCATGTAGCTACAAATCGTGTAGTAATCCTTGACCAAGGTTAAGCAGGCATGCCTGACTCCTTCTAAGTCTGGAGAGTGGACATACAGTGTCACAAACTCCATTGTGGTAGCAGTGCATACACACACACACACACACACACACACACACACACATACACACACACACACACACACACACACACACACACTCACACGCACACACACACACACTCACACACACACACACACACATACACACACACACACACACACTCACACACACACTCACACGCACACACACACACACTCACACACACACACACACATACACACACACACACACACACACACACACACACACACACACACACACACACACACACACACACTCACACACACTCACACTGTACAGTGACTGTTGCATTGGCTGACATCACTCTGCCCTGGAAGTTGGTAATGAAGCAGGTGTACACTCCAGCCTGGCTCCGCTGTATGTTCGCTACCGTCAAGGTGCGCGCAACAGTGACTTCTGCTCCATCTGGTCCTATCCACTGAAACATTGCAATCAATGTTGAGGTGTCACCCTCACACCTTATTATAAGAGTGTCCCCCTCATTAACAGTCATATCCTCAACTCCTGGTGGCACAAGTACTGCAGGGAAGGACAAGTGGGATCACTTCCATTTGAAATGACAGCTGTTTCCAGGCATTGAAATGCTAGACTCATACCTAGGCCCTTCCCTCACAGCTTTTTACGAAGCTGTGGAAAAAATCCTATAGGGCAGGTCTTTTCTATGGCCACGAAATATAGCTGTGAGTGAAAGCCTGGGTACAAGGTCAGCGCAATGCTTCTTCTGAAAAACTATTACCTATGTGCAAGCTAGTGACGGGCGTGTGTCATGGTATAGCTGTGTACCTGTAATGAGCATGCTGTAAGCTAGGGTAGGGAACTATATGAAGTTCAGAGAATAACTCACCCACTGCCTGGACAAAAACATTGATATTTCCTTCTGAAGAAGAACATTGTAGTGTCAGGATAGTTGAACTGCTAAATGTCTCTTCTGGGACAGAGATGACCAGTACTCCATCAACTACTACTCCTTCCTCAGGGGTGATCGGATCTCCCGATAGTCTCCATGTTGTTATAGAGTTGGCAGTTGGTGGACTTCCGAACAAACAAACAAAACAAGTTCTAGTCATGGCATTTGCAAACACGTTTCTGTTTGCATCGACTGCTGTGATGTTGATAGTGTCCTCACAATTCTGTAAGCGGGCTGGAAGAGGAGGAGGCGAGGTCAATGCAGCACCACCCCCTCATGCAGATGGCTTGTACATTCATGTGTCCACTGGTTCTAAGGAAACCCCCCGCATACAATATCCATTTAAAGCCAAGTATGTACACTGGTAGTCTTAGTTATATATCCATAGCCATATATATACACATGATCTTCACAATGGCCTAAACAGTTAAAATGTTTCTGTGTCTGTTTGAGCTTTTGACACAATAAGAGCTAGTCTAAGACTAGCTGTAGTTGTCATCTTTGCTCTCTCTTAAAAAAACTTACATCTGTTGACCTGCATCCGTCTACTTAGTTTCAATTGCTGAAACGCTTAAGATCATTCCAGTCTGTTATACTAGAAGCTTAATACGGTTAACTGCCTGCTGTGATAAAAACTAGCTAAGTACAAAGAACTAAACTATGCACAATTTATATGGTGCTTTATGGAGACACGTGTTCAAAGCATCTGCTGCATCTACATCCATTCAAAACAAAATACAGTGTTTTCATTTTTTTTTAAAAAGTTGCATGGGGTATGTCTCTGCTAAAAGCCAGCACTGCATGTGTTAGTATTAACACATGGAGTGCCCCTTATGGGCGAGGATATAAGGTAGGGCTGAGGATAGTCCACATACTATATGTTTCAACATCCCTCCAAAACAAAATTCTCCACCATACCGCATACAACCCAAATAAAAAGGCTCCATTCAGACTGGCTAGGAGACAATACAAAATTTTCACGAAGTTGTACATCCATTGTACATGAATAATGCTCCAGCCTCAATAGCAGTTCCATTGATACCCTGCATCCCTGTTGGTTTCAAGGCAGATGATGCAGACAGATTTCTATGTAATCAGAAGCTGTTGAAGTGAAATATTTTGGATGATTACATGTAGTGGTATCCTCTGAAACTATTCCATACTTTCAGACGAATACTCAGAAGTGTTGTTTGCTGGGCTTCATATGAGACACTATCATGAGAGTCTCTTGCATGGGAGCTTTAATCATACTTTTTATCATGGCATTATGTGCTCCTGATGTTAATAATAAATCTATGTATGCACAATTTACTTGTTTTATAATGAACAAGTTGTAGCATTGACTATAATGAGAGTATAGTAAGCAAAAACATCTTATGGTCCTTAAGTTGCTGAAATTACATAAGGTCTTCTATTAAAATCCCAGAGATAACTATGTTGTGACTACAAAATTTTGAGAAACTACATTTGGAGAAAGCCTGTAGTATTTCTTGCAATATCATGTTCTGCACATACGTGTGAGTATAAGTTATACTCTACTACCAATACTTATATAGTACAGCTGTCAGGTACACTATTTCAGATTTTTGATAAAAGCCGGGGTGAGTGGTCTCCTGAGGTCATGTGACACTATCATGAGAGTCTCTTGCGTAGGAGCTCCCACTCATACTCTTTATCACGGTATCATGTACTCCTGAGATTGATAATAGATGTATGTGAGCACAATTTCTACTTGTTTTATAATAAACAAGTTAAGCACAGCTCCTGAAGTGGGTAGCATTGACTATAATGAGAGTAGTAAGCAAAAACATTTTATGATCCTTAAGCTGCTGAAATTACATAAGGTCTTCTATTGAAATCCCAGAGATTACTATGTTGTGACTACAAAAATTTTGGGAAACTACATTTGGAGGAAGCCAGCAGTATGTACACACCCAGCTATGAAGTCAACTTACGAATCACTGTGATAGTAACAGGAGTGGGGGCTGGAACGCCATTCACTGAACAGGTAAACTGAGTCCCATCCTCATCCAGCTGGAGGTTGGAGTAACGGTATGTCCTGCTAAAAGAGGAGTCCATGACAATTAACAGCCGAGGGTTAAATTCTATGTTTTCAAAGTCACTCCCACTGTCAGGCCTGATTTGTAAGACAGGCAGAGAGAAAATACTGAAAGGACTGCAAGCAAATTCAGCGTCATTGCCTTCAATTACTGTGACATCTGCAGGCATTATCATTGTCTGGCCTGCAGAGATAAAGAAAGGCAAAGAATAAAAATGATTTAGTCTCATTCTCGTGCCGACACTGGAAAAAAAAAACAGCACTCTGAAATGGAATGGACTGGCTTGCAAAATTAACATCATTAAAAAAACTGTGGGCAAATTTAGTTGACACCCTAACACCACTTGGAAAGGGCATCATTCACATACTGTTTCCATTTTGGGACTATCCATGCATACCAAAGTCTCCAGGCTGCACACGACATTCAGTGCAGTGCCGAGGATGCACTGATGATCATGGAGTATGGTAGTAGGGATGGCACCGAAAAAAAGGTGTCTCCATTAGCTGTGTATAAAATTATACATGTTCAGAACTCTGCTGTAGGCATAGTCTAGAGCTAATATGAACCCTAATCAGAAGCCGCTGAAGTAAAATTATTTGGATGACTAATGGTATTCCTCTGAAACTATATATGTACACTCAATATACTTTCAGACGAATACTCAGAAGTGATGTTTGTTGGAGACACTATCATGAGAGTCTCTTGCATGGGAGCTTCACTCATACTCTTTACCGTGGCATTATGTGTTCCTGATGCTGACAGTAGAGGTATGTGTGCACAATGTACTTGGTTTATAATAAACAAGTTGTAGCATATAGCTCTTGAAGTGGGCAGCATTGACTATAATGAGAGTATATATGGGCCTTTATATAGCTGTTGAACACTTGCTACACAATAGGTAAATGGAAGCTCGTTATGCAAGGAACTGAATTGATGTAGGCAAGTAGCTGTCTCGCGGGCCAGACTCACTCGGGGGGAGGAGTGCATGAGTCTGGCCCACAAGACTATAGTGAGTCAGCACTTTCACTGTATTTTGTCCCAAAGATAATACATGACCAGAATTTAACGGTCTCAGTGGCTATAATATGTAAATGACTTCCCTGGCCTGCTGCTGAGCAAATCTTATTTAGGTATAAATACATTCTAGCAGTCGGAGGTTCAGCCTTGCACAGTAATGTATAACACAGCGTGCCTGTGGCATAGCAGAGACATTGGCAAACAGAGCTCTATTATCAATGGTAGCACACTTGATACATGTGTACTTAGGGTTCTACTACTTCAAGGGCTATATATAGTATCAAAGTCATGCAGTGTACGTACTTGTGTATATGTATTGCAGTGCTGCTTAGTAGTGAGCATTAAAGTCTTCTCAGTCATGAAATGCATATTTTATATATATTAGCACTTCGTAGTGAAAACAACAACAACACTAGAAGTCTCTAGCAGAGACATACCCCGCGGTGCATAATTCACAACTTGGAGCTGGCAGGACTGCAGACTGGGCTGATCGAGTAGTTGGCAAAGTGTACATGTATATCACTGGCTGTGTATCCGCACGCAGAGTGTACAGCGCTCGTGTACGCGTATATATCTGTATATCCTATGGGAAGTGGTGGGCGCGACTGATTGGCAATATGAACACGTGACCAGAGTCTGTATATGCCCGGCCTCTATCGTATTCTAGTTGTGACCGTATTAAAATGGCAGAATGCACCGTTGTTAAATAAGAAAGAGCTGTAGATACAGCGAATGGAACCGCTTTGGCGACTATCAGGTACACACCCGGACAGTTTTTTTTTGATTTCAATGTTACTGTCGTGTTTAGCAATCGCTTAACCCTGTAAATCGCGAGATAGCCCGATTTTTGAGTGGACAGACACCTGACAGACGGACGGACGGACGGACGGACGGACAGACAGAACCAATTGCTTAACCCCGCCGCCGCCTACGCGCCGCGGGGTAAAAATGGAAACCAACACATAATTGGTGCCCACAGTGACACACACTTAATTGGTGCCCACATGTTCCTTTTAAAACAATTCTGAGATCCAGAGCTGTTTTATTTTTACCACCTGGCCGGGCCGTCTGGCTATGCATCATGGGTTATAATATTATGCGCATGGCTTACCTGAGGCAGAAGGAAGCCACCAGGCCACAAGCAGCACAGCAGCTGTCAGGAGTTTCATGGCTGCAGACCGACCAGACACTGGCACAGGATGATAGATCTACTTTGAGAATGGCCAACAATTCAGCAATCAAGACTGATTCAGAAGACAAGTGGTAAATTAGCTCACATCAAAAAAGAATTGGTTATCTCAGTTGCTACTTCAATACTAAACAATGCTTCACTACTATTATAATACTCCAATTTCAGATAAATACTGAAGTGAAGTCATACAGGTAACTATAACAATTGTAGGAATGCTAGCGCTAGAAGTGCAGCTGCACTGTACTAACCCCTTAATTATTGAAGGCACAATACAAGTACTGCTGCACTCTAAACATTTTCAAGTGTGTAAGATTGATCTGCTTGTAAACACTTGTACTGTTTTGTAGTGAGCTGGCAACTGCTAGCTGGCTTATAGCAAAACACTTGTTTAGGCAGTGTACCAATTTGTACTGCAGGAAGCCATTATCATGGGAATTTGAAACCTAGTTCATAATATTAACTTCCCAACAGCTGCTCTTGCCAAATACCATAAACAGTAATACTATAGTGCTCATATTCCCATCAAAATTGGCTTCCTGCAGTATAACCTGCATAGTTTGGTAGTACAGCTGCAACTGTCTAGCAGGTTTCAAGCAAGCCTTTTTATTTTTATAGTTAGAGTAACTATGCCAAGTTAGCTATATAACACTCACGCCACACAGAGTAGCCAGCTTCAGAGGAATCAGAAAGACATTAAGGAAGCCAATGTACATAACGTATATTGGCCAGCACACTTAACTAGCTGTACCAGCTCAAACTTGGAAAAGTGCTCAAGCACAGTGCAGCCCTGTATGTCGTCTATGTTGCGATGACATCACAAAGTTTCAACAATCATGAACGTGTACCTAGATAGGAAAAACAAACAAAGAAGTGCAAGTGCCGTATACATAATACAGCATTTGTGCAATCAAGAATAGCTACAAAAGTGAGCAGGTTGCAAAAGATTTGGGATCCCACCCCGCTATGTAAGCCTCATTACCACCTAATCTACAATACACTGCAATCGAAGCAAACTCAAATTGCCAGTAGCCTATAACACCATGTAGTAATTATTGTTTATACACACAATAAGGTCAAGGAAAAGTTATAGGTCATTCTATATAATCAAATAACAATTTGCTGACAACCCATTCATCAATGCTGAGTTCATTACCATGCACAATCACAGTCCCAAAGATACAATGGCTCATCGTAAAACTGCTAGTAATTTAAAAGTGTGTTGATACCACATATTTTGCAGTCTCAGAAATGCTCCACTGCCCAATTACAGTTGAGTATGCACATGCATTTACAGGTACCATGACTGATTATTGAACATCAGCCCCAGTTGTGTAGAGTCAAGAGGTTACTGAGTAGCTACATGTAAATTGTACTGTTTACCCCGAAAATCTGGCCTTATAGCTATTATAATAAGTGTACTAATTTTGGCCTGCCGTACTATATCATTCACACCGACTTTCATTATGCAGCCTCAGGGTGAGAAGGGGGCAAGTTATATAAATGCTGTCTTACATTAAACTTCTACTTCACATAGAGTTAGAGACCTGGACCAGTTGGTCAATTCGTGCATATGTAGCCCCCAGACCCCCCCAAAACTGGCTGTCACATGTCAGGATAGAATTTCCCCCCTCACTGCATAACCTTCAAAGTGAAAGTTTGGTTGTGCAAGATGACCTCAGGGTGCATGTGGTGAACTACAAGTTCTATACTAATAATACAGGTTATTATAAATACAAAACTCTACCATGGACATATCCAAAGTAAAATGATGTACGCAAATGAATCTAACTTCCTCCTTGTATAGTGCAGTTTTTTTAATTAATAGATTTGAAAATTCAAAAGGCACTAACTACGAATGTGGAATGAGATGGGTCCAAGTCTATAGCTACGAACACTAGCATTGGTCATGAGCTACTTGTATCATCAGTATATTCATCAAAGCCTTTGGTCTTTGGCTTTGAACTTGAAATCACCCGAGAGCACATCATTCACCAGGTAGTCAAGATAGTGGCCTTCGATCAGCCTCTTTCCCTGGTAGCCTGGGTTCATGGCCACCCAGCAGAGCTGGTCTTCTGGAGTCTCCCTCTCCATAAAGTGCCAGACAGGTTTCCGCATCACTGGTACTGGGTCCATGGTTGGAAGCAACAACAGCTTACGGAGCTCGTCAATTTCAATTCCATTGCGAAAGAATTGTCCTGTATTGAGTGAGAAAAAAAATCTATATAGCTTACTTATAGTACCAGGAATATAAGGCTCTTTTGTTACCCCTGACACCTCCCACACATGCAATCTTTTGTACTCTTTATTTCACTCCCAATAGTCTCACAGTCTTAGACATAAAGGCCATACAGCCTTTTATGGTCACCATATCCACTCCTACATATGATTGGCATAGCTACCATAAGGGTTTATTGTTATGACAAGAAAAGCAACATAACAGTTCCAATTCCTGGGAAAGAATAGCATGCACATGATGTCTAATATTTCAAGTACATTTTTCCATGCAGAGAGTATACGCTGATTAAACGTCAGAATCAGTTCAAAAAGGACAACCCATTTATCTACTTATGTAGACTCCTTCAACTGTGCACCTATGTGTATCCTACATAATGCCTCTATAGGTATAGGTATAGCTTTAACTTGTATCAAGAGTGTGAAAGCATCATGATGCATATGCATGATGTTACAGTGTAGTGGTTTGGGCCCGAACAGTGAGGGTTAGTACAATATATGACTCCAAAGTAACCCTCACCAATCATCCCATGCGAGTCGGCAGGCTGTTTATCCACTCGCTCCCAGGACAGATCCAGATGCTTCGACTTTGTGAATCGCACTTTGAAGCTCAACCCCACATCCTGCAAGTCCACGTAAACTTCAGGGCTCTTCTCTCCCTTGGTTCGGGAAGATTCATTGATCATCAGTTTGCCATTGATGAAGGTTAGCTTTTCAATCTTCTGCACCTGCAGTACCACCTCCTCTCCGATGTAAATCTTCTTCTCCTCGACCACAAATCTCAGTTTGGTGACATCAGATTTCTTGTAAGGAGTGTTACGAACCACAATTCCCAATGAACCGATCCAGGTAACTTCATCCCTTACTGAGTCCTGGACAAACAGAGCGTTCATATGCATCAGTTTGTTGCTGATGAGGTTGAAGGAGAACCCTGTCTCTCCTTGTACAGAGAAGCAGAGCAGCTGTCCACTGGGAAGCAGGACACTGTAGTGGGGATCACCTCCCATGCCGCCTGTACCAGCTGTATGATAGTGAACAAGAAAACTACTCAGCAATGCCAGCTAATCCAGCTACAGTCTTCATGTCCAAGATGTACACATATGCATAATCATTAGTCAAAAAGAAAATTATTAAAAAATGCCAGCTAATTCTATAACCTCTTTTCCGGGCTTCCTGTCCAAGATGTATATATTTTGTACTTCCCACACATATAGACAGAGTGAATATTCAGCTATATTGGGTACTGCAGTAACCAGTTTGTGTAGTTTAGCAAATACTTTTTATGATATTATAATAGTTGACCAGCAGATTTCACTTTTGACTTTACTTTTGTATGAATGCGCTATTACATGACACTGTATATATCCATCCAGCTGATGGATTTTGAGCAGCAAACAAGCTGCCTATAGCTAAAAGAGTGAGCTCAAGCTGCATGCAGCCATTAAATGTATCATATGATTGTTGTGAGAAACTGCAAGAGTTGTTGAGTTGATTTTTCTTATATGTATACAGTGATCATGATAGAAGACTGATTTTTGGGCTTTAGTTTCCATCATTGCAAGACCGCAAGTGGCATGGAGGGGATTGTTGTGTGCATTTGATTGGAAAGATGTACGGATTTTATAATTCGTGACAGTTGTATGGCGTCATTCCTGCTTTGTTCTGTTACTTTTTTATGAATCCATCCCTATATTACGCTCTTCATTTTAAATGATTTTTCTAAGCTCCTGCCTCCGTCCTCAAACATATATGACTGAAGGTAGCTTGTTGACAGGTTATTTTTTTCCGTGTCTTTTATGATACAATGGCACTCTTCCAATATTGCCATAGCTATAGTACCCAGTGATACAGCTATCCACACCAAGAAAAGTTTACATACAGCCGTAGGTGCTGAGATATAATGGCCTACAGCTTCACATGTGCAAACACACATGCTACTTCACAGCCATGGGAAAATATTTTTGATAAGTTTCTCAGGGATTATTTTTCCACGGTTGTGGGGAAAAAAACTGTGTTGAAGGCCTGGGTATGAGGCTACCCTACTGGTATATGTAAATGTATGTGTTAACAATTACCTCCTGCAAAGCATTGAGCAGAAGTTGGTATACAGATTCTCTCTGCTGATGGAGCACGAAACATTGTACCAAGACCATGATACCCAGCAGATCCAGTAGCAAAGTTTATAGGCCCATTAAACGCAAACAGAAAGAAACGGCAGACATCCAGAGAGATATCATTGCTGTCACCCGAGTCTCGAGGTCTATTGAAGCTTATTGTTGTTACTCCATTCACATGAGAAGCTGAGGCACTTGTGATGTCTTGACTGGCATCTACCGGAGGTTCAGCCCGTTGTGTTGCAAATCTGTGCACACAAACGTGTGTGCATGTGTGTGTGTGTGTGTGTGTGTGTGTGAGTGTGTGTGTGTGTGTGTGTAAAACGTACATGAATAAGCAAACCAACTCTGAGTTATAAAATGAACCAACTTAATTTCACATACGCATGCATGCTTGCATAAAGGGTGCATATTTGATTAGTGTACCACTTGTGCAGTCATTATTCATGTACGTTTAAGGTTATTTGAGGATTTTTTTCTCGTCTTGCAGGCAAAAGACTGGCCTGAGTATGAGGTGGCCATAGTAGATGTGGACAGAGAAGACTGGATCAGATACAGAGCTACGGTGAGTCGTATTTGCATGCATGGTTGAAGTGCTGTGCTTCATGAACCCAGCCCTGTAACTGTATGCTGTACTTTACATGCACTCAGCTGTGTGTGACTGTGTGTGTGTGTGTGTGTGTGTGTGTGTGTGTGTGTGTGTGTGTGTGTGTGTGTGTGTGTGTGTGTGTGTGTGTGTGTGTGTGTGTGTGTGTGTGTGTGTGTGTGTGTGTGTGTGTGTATGGGTGTATGGGTGCAATGTTAAAACCACAAGCCCAGATGCCTCGCAGAGGTTTACCAGCTAGCTACAGTCAGATGAGCACTTGAGTTTAAAGTATGTAAGTAGCTGAATCATGTGTTTTTAAGAAGGAGCTCACGTTTGTATCAATTCTGCCGTGAGTCTCCAGTGCTCATGTCTTCACTGTCACAGGGGCTACACAAACTCTACTAGCCTGAGGGGAGCTGTAGGAAGCCTTTGATAAACTCTATGCAATAGACTTGGCTAGGTCTCTGTTCATCATCCACCCTGTTTGAAGACGGCATGCAGGGATTCAGTGATGAATCTCGACAGTAGTGCATATAAAACTACGAACGAGGAGGAGGAGTGGGAAACCCCACGCTGGCGACAAACATTTCCCACGGTAGTGTGTAATTTAATTGAGCACATAAATGGTGCATTCAGGACAGCTTGAAGCCTTGAAAAAAAAATATCAAGGCCAACTAGCAAAGCGGAGTTAAACCCTGCATGCAGTGAACAGTAACCCCGACATAGGTGCATTTGCCATGTGTCTTTGGCTCATAGTACTGAGCTGAAACTGGATTAAGAAATGCTTTTTCTACCTGTTACACAAGCAACGGAGTGTCTCTTTTTTTGTTTGGCACATTTTGCGAATTGGTATCATTTACAAATTGCCTTGCACATTCTATAAAACTTGTATAAACTGCACGGCACTAACCCTATTACTTATTCTGACCCTAGTCCCAACCTCAACCCCACACTGCAAAAATAAAGTGATTGGCTTAACCCACATAAGGTTACCTCTGTTGCAGCCCCAGTACCAGAGAATGTGCCATTATGAGCAGTGCAATAAGACCCTATTACTCAGGAAACCAGGTTTCTTTGGTGGAGATAGGAACAGGTTGGTACAAGATATGCATTTACAAATTGTCCTAATAGGCCTTACCCTCCTTCTGAAATTGGATAAATGGGGTAGTAAAGTGATCCACTTGTTTACACATTATTTTGTCACCACAAATGAAATAGCCTTAGCTGGTTTGATTTTGCAGTGTAGGCCTAACCATGCATAGCCCTAAATCACTAAGAATTCACAAAAATTATATGCAATGCGATGTATAAAATCTGCCAATTTGCAAAATACACCCGTCTAAAACACCCCTTGGAGTTCTATATTTATATATATATTACTCTTTGACCTTGGGAGTGTGTAACTACTAACCTGTCCTCGATGAGGGTGTTCGTACCGTCTGATGCACCCAGCACTACGTCAGTGTCAGGCTGTACGTATGTGTGTGGTGTACATTGATAGATAATACAGAGTGACATGGATACACAAGAGTAAATAATATAATGTTATCCATTTTATATGGGCACATTTAGGTTGCCCATAGAAATGCATGTACATGTACTTTATCTGATTTTATATTAACGCCCACATCATATAAAAAAATTCATTAAATTCACATAGAGCTATATCCGATTCTTTATTGAGGGAAAGTACACACTACCCACTTCCCGTATAGTAGCATCCACATTTACATTAATGCCCAGACTCATCCAGCCGCAAGCAACTCACCATGAGCTGGTCATCAGAAACTCCAAGTGCTACCCACCCTGTAGTCGTGGCAGATACAGTGAAGGTGATGCTATCATCTTGCTGTACAGCATAGCTGGCTGTGTAGGTACACGACTGCCCACTAGCATCACATCCGATGCCACCAAGCATCCCAGCACAGCCTGTTAGTAGTAGAAGATATTGTCTTAATGAGCAGTTTTCATTGTCCATACACTGCAAAAAAAAGTGGTTGACTTTAACCCACATAGCTAAGGCTACAGCCTCAGTACCAGAGAATGCTTAGTTACGTGCAGTGCAATAAGATCACTTACTCAAAAACCAAGCTAGATCAGCTTTCTTTGGTGCGTCAGATAGAAATGGGTTGGTACAAAATAATTGTTGCTAATTGTCCTAATGGGTCTTTCTTTCCTTCTGAAATTTGAAAAATAGGGTGGTAAAGTGATCTACTTGTTTACATGGTTTTGTACACTGCAACTGAGATATCCCTAGCTGGTTTAAAGAATGTAACCCTTTGAGTTTTGCAGTGTGTATTTCCTTAATTGTAGGCGCCATAAAGGTAACAAGCTACCCAATTGATATGGGAGGGAGGGAAGAGAGCCTGGAAAGAATGGAGACACTTACTGAATAGGTATAGTCACATGATAAGTAGAATTCCCGATCGACAAAAATGTGGAAGTTTCTCTGTAGCTGTATATACAATCCTAAATGGCGGGGCCTATAGACGAACTAGTATTCCGAAGAGAAAGATTGCCATACCAGAGTTTGCAACTTGTTAATTCAGACTGTTAGCAGTAAAAGCTGATGGAATAGCTAATGAATATAAGCATCTATCATGCAGCAGCAAACTGCTATATATGAAGGGGCCAAGAACCAGAGTGGTCTAACCAACAAAATTGATTTTCCCTTTCTCAAACTTGAGAATTAACATTCTTAATGTGTTTCAGAGGCTACCTAAATTTTCAGATTTTACCATTTTCGGTCGTGCTCAGAAGGTATAATGTTGGGTTGACCCACTTCCAAGGTTCTCGCCCTTCATATTATCCATTATTTAGCTGAGTCATGCTGCACTTGCCCCAAATGTGTTTTCGCAATGCATGCTGAAGCCTTTTGGGTGTGCAATTGCAAGCCAGTATGAGCACGCCTCCACCCTCTGAAGTACACTCAGCAATATGGAAAATACCTCGGCTTCACATCAGCTTTATTGCGATCGTATATTTCCAGGAAACCTGCTGAATGACACCATTGGTGTGGCTTTCCTTACTCAGTCTATTCTATATATAAACAGAGGAGATTCCAGGTATTAAAGAAATTATAGCTATGCAGAAAGCCTAATTGAGATGCACACCAAGTGTATAATAGAATTCCTCTACAACACAATTGTTGGTACACAAGAGTTTGAGCCAGGGCACAAACATTTTGAGCCAAAGTATATACGTGTCTGGAAAACCATACATTGAATACCAAAACTTACGCTTTACGTACCAACATCATACATTATGAGCAGACCAAAAACGGTAATTCTCAAACTTAGCTAAGCCACACATTTTAAGAGTATTTTCAAGCTTGGGAGCTTAGAGGTAAAGTTAATTATGTGGGTTAGACCACTTTGGTTCTTGGCCCTTCATATATACTTAGCTACAAGGGTTTGCAAATTCTTTCTTCAAGTGACTTAATATTCACCTAGGTCAATTGTGTATGCAGCTCTCTGAAGTCAACTTACGAATCACTGTGATAGTAACAGGAGTGGGGGCTGTAATGCATGCCGCCCACTAAACAGGTAAACTGAGTCCCATCCTCATCCAGCTGGAGGTTGGAGTAAGTGTACGTCCTACCATTACCAGAGTCTTCGAATGACACCCGAGGGTCTGATAACTCTATGTTTTGGAAGGCACTCACACCGTCAGGCCTGATTTGCAAGACAGGTAAGGCGATATTAAAGAGAGGACTGCAGGTGAATTCAGCGTCATTGCCTTCAATTACTGTGACATCTGCAGGCAGTATCGTTACCTGGCCTGCAGATGTCTGGCCTGCAGAGATCAAGAAAGGCAAACAAAAAAAAATGGTTCAGTCTGATTCTCGTGCCGATACTGAAAACAAACAGCACTCTGGAATGGAATGGCTTGCAAGATTAACCGCAGTACAAACACTATAGAGCTAATAAATGGCTTTAGTCATTGTGGTGTTTCTTTCATTCCACTTGTAAAACATTCGTGGATAATTGCTCATCCCGGGTGGTGTTAGAATGTTACCTAAATTTGCAAACTTAGTCAACACCGTATCTAGGAAGAGTATCATTCTCATTATATTTCCATTCTTCCCTGCATACCAAAGTCTCCAGGCTGGACACAGAATTCAGCGCAGTGCTGAGGATGCACTGATGTCGATTATGTACTCAGAAGGTAAGATTCTTTGGATGACTAGCAGTATCCTCTGAAACCATGTACATGCAATACTTTCAGATGAATACTCAGAATCGTTGTTTGCTGGACTACAAGGAAGCTCCCATACAAAAGACTATTAGTGTCTAGACACTAATAGTCTTTTGTATGGGAGCTTCCCACTCATACTCTTTATCATGGCATTATGGGCTCCTGAGGTTGATATAGTAGACCTCTGTGTGCACAAAGTAATAGTGTGTATAAACAAGTTGAGCATAGCTGCTGAAGTGGGCAGCAATGACTATCATGAGAGTAGTAAGCAAAGCATACATTTTTACGGTCCTTTATGAAGCTGTTGAACACTTGCTACATTACAGGGTTGGGAAAATAAGCATTACTGAATTAAGCTCAGTAAGCCAAGTACTGGAATGTTGTATGCAAGCAGTAGGCTAGCTAGACTCAGTCGGGGTCTAAAAAACCAGCCGGGCACCTTTCCCGTACATTACAATAAGTTACACATAACTCAGCTTAGGCCAAGCTAACTGCAGCTGTAGAACTACGAATTATAGTAACTATACTACAGTATAGTCACGTTCCCAGACCTACAAATCATAGGCATCACTGGGCATCCTGTAGAGACAACGCAGTACAGCGAAAGTGCTGACTCAGCAGTTTCGTCGCGCGCTTCTAGTTAGTAGCTATACGTCACCAAAACAGGGTCTTTACGGCTGCCTACCGAGTTTTTGCCATCTAGGCAACTCACAACTACCTTCGTTTGCTGTAGCTTGGCCTGCAAACCTCCAAAAGCTACTATATACTGCAGTTGCATAGTAACGTATGACGTAACATATTGCGCACGTGATAAGTGCGGACGCACATACAAACAGCTACAGACGTAGCTAGCTCGTAGATAGACAGACGCGGAAAACGTAAAGCTTTAGGACCGGCCGTTCGCGCGCTTGCGCGCGCTCCGGCTGGTAAAAATACCTCGGCTTCACATCAGCTTTATTGCAATCGTATAATTATTTCCAAGAAACCTGCTGAATGACACCATTGATGTGGCTTTCCTTATTCACTTGTGGCTCAATATAGGGACCACAAGAATTTTATAAAGTGACTTATAACCTGTTATAAAGGTAGGAATGGTTATTGAGTACATAGCAAATAATAAGCATGCAGGTAATAAGTATTACATGTTCACTTTATATAGAGGGCCATGGGTGGTTGTAGCAGTTATACATGGTTATACATGGTTATACAGGGTTATTGGTGATTATTGGTGGTTATAGGGGGTTATACATGGTTATACAGTGCTATTGGTGGTTATTGGTTGTTATAGGTGGTTATACATGGTTATAGAGGGTTACACATGGTTATACATGGTTATTGGTGGTTATACATGGTTATAGAGGGTTATACATGGTTATAGGTGGTTATACATGGTTATAGAGGGTTATACATGGTTATATAGACCCCACCTCTGATGCATTGCTAAAGCCTGTTGAGCTGGACAAAGGAGAAACATGTGCAGCACAGCCATGCTGCTTTCGACGTTCCAGAAGAAAAACCGTACGTTGGGCTTTTTTGTGAGTCATGTGAACAGTGGTACCACTCCTTCTGTGAACATATTACAGCAAAAGCACTAAAACTGGTCAGACGACGATACGTGTGCACACTGCAAAAACAAAAGGGTCACTTTTAATCCAGCTGGGGGTATCTCAGTTGCAAGTTCACTACCAAAAAATGTGCATACAGGCAGATTAATTACATTATTTGCCCAACATAATACCTTTATGGCTCCTATAAATACCGGTAAGAAAATACACACTGCAAAACCTAAAAGGTTGCTTTAAACCAGCTAGGGATATTTCAGTTGCAGTGTACATGTACAAAACAATGTAAACAAGTGGATCACTTTACCACTCTATTTAGGCTCCAATTTCTAAAGGAAGGAAAGACCATTAGCAACGCATATTTTGTACCAACCCATTTCTATCCCATGCATGCACCTAAGAAAGCTGATCTAGCTTGGCTTTTGAGGAAAGTAATCTTATTGCACTGCACACGAGTAACTGAGCATTCTCTGGTATATATACTGGAGCTGCAACTGAGGTGACCTTATGTGCACTGTTAAAACTGGGGTGTAGCTGTTACACTACAGGGTGTAAGTAAATGTAGGGATAGAGGTGTAAGTATAGTACATTGGTGTAAAGTGAATGAAAAGGGTGTAAGTTGAAGGCAAGGTAGTATTGTATGATGTAATGCTAATTAACACGTTAAAATCCTCAAAAGGCTATGCATATTTGCCACCTTAAGTTGGAATGTACCTGTAGTCTGGTGTGAAACTTTTAAAAATTGCCACAGTGACTCTGCCACATAGCTGCAGTTGAGCTATATAGGTCTACTAGGTTACTTAGCATCAGGATAGCTATCAGGATTCATTGTCAAGTCTTGCTGAGTGGCTATCAAGAACTTCCACGTGTGCACACAAGTCAGTATTGAGCTATCAACAACCAAGATGACCTATAGCTACTCAAAGTGAGTTATTAGCTATATGACTAATACATACTGCAGAACAATATAGTATGAAATACTTGCTCTCTACAGGAAGCTGTCTCGAGTAACTATACAGTGACTGAAGAACTCCTCTAATTAGGTGAGTGAATACTAAGAGATAAGAGTTTTGGTACAATGCATGTAAGTCCATTTACTGCCCAACTCTTCTTTTGTGTAGGTCCTGGACATGGGGTTTGTTGATTGCTAGCTTTGGGAACTTGTGTTTGACAGTGACTGAAAAACTACTGGACATTACAGCCACTTATGCTATTAGAATGATGTTTGTGTATAGTAATTACCAGTATTGCTAATTGTCTTTCTCTTCCATGTACAAGTTGTAGTGCACAGTTGATTTTTATTCATGTTCTTGTAACTATTTGTAGCATTATTGTAACTCTCTGTACAACTGTTATAACTTACACTCACTATTTCACTTTACACCCTTTAAATTACACCTTCTGTTCTAACTTACACTCAAAAAATGCCCCACAACTTACACCTTTGAGGGTGCTGAAGTTAAATGGTACTCACTACACCTTTTCGGGTGTAACTGCTACACCCTTGTTTTAACAGTGTGGGTTAAAACCAACCACTTTATTTTTGCAGTGTGCCATGCCTGTAGAGAATAATTTTCTGCCATTGTTATATTATGTTTATTTTCTATTACATGCTGTACCAAGAGTAAGAGTTTTCATTTTTGACATAATTTTGTTTTTATAACATGCATACTGCACTGTACCATGCTGCGAACATAATTTTTTGGCTGCAGTAACTTAACACTGTCAATAACTATCCATATACCCTACCATAACCATGTATAACCCTCAATAATGCATGTATAACCTTCTATAACCGTGTGTAACCCTCTATATAACCATCAATAACCATGTGTAACCCTCTATAACCACCAATAACCATGTATAACCATGTATAACCACCAATAACCATGTATAACTATGTATAACCACCAATAACCATGTATAACCATGTATAACCACCAATAATCATGTATAACCACCTATAACCATGTATAACCCTCTATAACCATGTATAATCACCGATAACCATGTGTAACCCTCTATTTATAACCATGTATAACCACCTATAACCATGTATAACCATGTATAACCATTAATAACCACGTATAACCACCTATAACCATGTATAACCATGTGTAACCCTCTATAATAGCATTATAACAGGTTATAAGTCACTTTATAAAATTCTTGTGGTCCCTATACTGCGCCTGGTCTATCCTTATTCAGTCTATTCTATACACAGAGGAGATTCCAGGTATTAAAGAAATTATAGCTATGCAGAAAGCCTAATTATCGAGATGCACACCAAGTGTATAAACAATTCCTCTACAACATAATTGTTGGTACACAAGAGTTTGAGCCAGGGCACAAACATTTTGAGCCAAAGTATATACGTGTCTGGCAAATCAGAAATTGAATACCAATTACACTTAGGCTTTACGTACCAACATCATACATTATGAGCAGACCAAAAAATGGTAAATTCTCAAACTTAGCTAAGTAGCCACACATTTTAAGAGTATTTTCGAGTTTGGGAACTTAGAGGTAAAGTCAATTATGTGGGTTAGACCACTTTGGTTCTTGGCCCTTCGTTCAGTGTAATAAGATAAATTAGTCAGGAAGCCAAGCTAGGTCAGCTTTTTTATGTGGGGATAGGAACAGGTTGGTACAAAATGTGTGTTACTAGCTAATTGTCCCTTAAAATTGGAGAAATAGGGTATAGCTAGTAAAGTGATCGTAATAGCCTAGCCGAGCCACAACCCCTACGCAGGCACAATACCACACATGCAACTTTTGCAACCAAGCTCAATAATGGAGGACAACTACATACAATACCACACCAAACCTTTTTTTTATGAAATGTTTATGCTATATGCAAGGGATACATATATAGCAATTGCTAATGTGAAATATGCATCCATAGACAAGATTTAAAATGTGATACAGAAGAATTAGTAACTAGTGCGTCAGGTAAAGTGTTCCAAGTGGGGATTACACGCAAGACATTAAGAGTTGAAAAAATAGTTAGTGTGAGCAAATGGACGTTGAAAGAGAAAATTTCTGTCTACATGAGTTCTGCATGCAAGATTATTAAATATACAAGGAGGAAAATAAAAGTAACCATGGACAATTTTAAACACTGTGCACAGGTCTAGAAATAGCATACGTTCTGAAAGTGCAGGAACATTGAATAACTCCAACAGCTGGGTATATCCCTGATCCCATTGTTTGGAACATATCTTAAGGCCAAATCTTTGGACATTTTCCAATTTTGTTATGTCTCTTTGCAAATAAGGGTTCCATACAGAGCTGGCATATTCGAGATGCGGCCGAATGAAGGATAAGTATAATTGAAGTAGGGTGTGTGGCTCAGCCAGCTGGTAATACTGCCTATACAGCAGCCCTAGTAGTTTTCTAGCTCTACTACATACGTTCTCAACACGAGAAGACCAAGACAGGTCTGATGACAGTAAGAGCCCCAGGTACTTAAAGTAGTCAACTTGCTATAACAACTACATAGCAACGAACATCACACCTTCTACATACACAATAAACAAAAGAACAATAACTTGTGCCTATTAACAGTACTTCACACTAACTACACATCAGTAGAACACACATAGCGACGAAGTTAACAGTCCGTTATAGTGATCCACTTGTTTTCACACCTTTTTTGTAGACTGCAGCAGAGATACCCTAGCTGGTACAAAGCAACCCTTTGATTTTTGCAGTGCATGCATGCAGCACTTTCACTGCATTTTAACCCAAAAATATACTTGACCAGGATGTAACACTCTCAGTGGTCGATCATATTTGAATGACTATCCTGGCCTGCTGATGAGCAAACCATGGGTAAATTTAATCCGTACACATGCACGCTAGTAGTCGGTGTTTAGTTGCACAGTTTTGTATGACAAAATGTGTGCTAGCTTGTGGCCCAACCAGAAGTGCTAATTTAAAAATATGGATTTCATGACTGAGAAGACTATATATACTGCAGCAATGACACTATACACAGCAGCATTGTAATACATTTACACGAGTACAATGCATGGCTTTGGTACTATACCCTTTGGAGTAGTAGAACTCTAATATACACATGTATCAGATGTATACCTACTACCATTGATAATAGAGCTCTGTCGGCCCATGTCCCTGCTATGCACACTATATACGTATAGTGAAAACAACAAAAACGTCAAAAAAAAAACATGCAATTGGTGTCCACAGTAATACATACAAAAATGCTCTTTTTGAAACAAGTTCTGAGAGCTGTTTTATTTAAATCACCTGGCCATCTGGCTATGCTTCATGGCTAAGTATTGTATGTATAGCTTACCTGAGGCTGAAGGAAGCCACCAGGCCACAAGCAGCACAGCAGCTGTCAGGAGTTTCATGGCTGCAGACCGACCAGACACTGGCACAGGATGATAGATGAATGACCAACAATTCAACAATCAAGACAATCAAACAATGAAGACTGAAGTCAAGCAGTAGAAATAGCACTGTCAAAAAAGAATGTTTTGGCCCAGTTTAGGTAATATGAATTGCAAGTACAATACAGCCAATAACCTAAGTAGTAGATAACACTACTAACTGTTTATACTCTGAATATATGATTCCTTGAAGTTTTATGAGTGGTATATATATAACTTGGTTGATTTCAAAGTGTTACAAGTACCTTTCCAAGGATTCAGCTGCTCTTGTCAAATACCATAATAATAAGCAAAACATAGTTCTCAAATTATTGGCATAGTTTGGTAGTGCAGCTGTAACTGAGATAACCCTAGCTGGATTAACACGACCCCTTTCATTTTTGTAGTGAGAGCAACTATGCCAAGCTAGCTATACAACACTGACACCGCACAGCACAACTATAAGTACAGCTAGCTACTTTTAGTTGTGCTTCAGCATAGCTTATTAGTGTGTACATGTAGGTACACAATTCTTACTTGCATGCTTGCTATATCTCCTACATAGTTGCTTTGGATTGTGTCACACTGTTAAAAAAGGGGTGTTAACCAAACACCTTTAGGGGCGCTATAGTCGCTGTGAACACCAAGCTCCCCATGGGTTCTATGTTACACCTTAAACGGTGGTTTGTTAAACCCTAAACGGTGGTATGTTACACCTTAAATGGTGGTATACCACCCTCATGCAGTGTTTAACATACACCCCCAGAGTTTAGGTGTATTTCTGCACTCCCATAATAATAAAACACTCACAAGTAGCCATTGTGGAATAAACGCAATACAAATTTAATTGGTGACAACAAAATTGTACAATACAGCATAATATCAATGTTCAGGTTATTGAAATACAAAAAACACTAATAATTCACTGCAAAAATAAGTGGTTGGTTTTAACCCACATAAGGTCACCTCAGTTGCAGCCCCACTACTCGCGTGCAGTGCAATAAGATTACTTTCCTCACTAGGCCAAGCTAGATCAGCTTTCTTAGGTGCATGGGATAGAAATGGATTGGTACAAAATATGCGTTGCTAATGGTCTTTCCTTCCTTTAGAAATTGGAGCCTAAATAGGGTGGTAAAGTGATCCACTTGTTTACATTGTTTTGTACATGTACACTGCAACTGAGATATCCCTAGCTGGTTTAAAGCAACCTTTTAGGTTTTGCAGTGCGTATTTCCTTAATTATAGGAGCCATAAAGGTATTATGTTGGGCAAATAATGTAATTGAGCTGCCTGTATGCACATTTTTTGGTAGTGAACTTGCAACTGCGATACCCCCAGCTGAATTAAAGTGACTCTTTTGTTTTTGCAGTGTAGTAGTTCGTGACTTCATGCATTCTTTACTTGCGCTTGTAAGATTGAAGTTCCTTCTGCCACAATGAAACAGCATGGCTTGTGAGAGTTCCTTCAGCCACCAGCAGTGCATGGTTGTGGCTGCTGTCACTCAGCAGCATCTACTTAGAGATCACAAATTTCCTGCATAGAACAATGTAGAATGTATGCACATAACAGCATGCAGACTTAGTGCTATGCATGCATGGACAAAATGATCAATAGTGGAAGTACTTACCCGGCATAAAGTCAACCACATTCTTGAACGTGGTCACACAGCATAGAGTGCCAAGTACTGCAAGGGTGAGAGTAAGTGAACTCCAGTTCAGTACAATTGGGTGAAGCTTACCCCCCCCCCCCCCCCCCAACTAGGTGAAATAAAGTCTTCTCAAAACCATAGCTAGTCTATGTGTGAAACCAGTCCTACACGTACCTCTACAGTATACAGGATTAGTGTAGTTTAATCCTCCCAAGAGATGCTATTGTAAGCTAGCTAGATTATGTATCACCCACACAGTTAGGGGAGAGAGGCCACAGCTCATCCTTTCCAGTTCTTCCATCATGGTATAGCTAGTTTCTGCAAACAGCTTTCTTTGCTGACCTGTATGGAACAAATGTTTCATAGTACTTTGCTTTGCAGTTACATGTACAGTACATAAATATGTGTTATAGCTATCTCAGTTTCACTTACCTTTAGTAGGTCATCTTGGTTGGTGATGGCTCAAACACTTGTGGAAAAGCTCTTGAAACAATTCCAGCAGGACTTGTCAATGTTAAGCAATAGTAACTATAACTTAACTGCAGCTAGCAATGAGTGGTAGCAGTAACTTTGTCAATTTTTGAAAAATTCACATTCCAACTACAGGTGACAATAGCACGTATGCATTCTCTTTTCAAAGGGTCAACATTACATCATACAATACTGTACTTTGCCATCTCTTACTGCAAGTTTCCCAGGCAGGACCTTAAGAAATTTCCAGTAGGGATGCATTACTCGCCTTCGACTTAGCTGTTGTACTTATAATAGTTGTGGGTGAGAGTGGGTAAATAATTAATAACTCCCATTCAATACAATTTTGTTACCACATTTAACGTACCCTTGAAGTCTACTATTAAAAAGCAGTTCACTAGCGTATAGTCCTACCTCCATCCAAATAACCAGGACTAGTGTTTCAATCCTCCCCTGAATGCTGATGGTTGAAGATGAGAGTGGGTGCACTTTCAATATCTCTTTTTCGATACAGCTTCGATGTTAATTGATAGCTCAACTGATAAGGTGTCTAATACAAACTAGTTCACTAGACCAAGTCCTACCTCCATCCCAATAAACAGGATTAGTAGTTCAACCCTCCCCTGAATGCTGGGTGTGGGTGTGAGTGGGTGAACAGTCATGACAATAACTCCTTTTCGATACAATTTCGTTAGCTTATCGAAGGTCACACCCCCCTGATAGGTGGAAGTAAACTCAAAACTAGTTCACTAGTCCTACCTCCATCCCAATAAACAAGAGAAGTAGTTCAACCCTCCCCTGAATGCTGTTGTATTGATGGTTGTGGGTGAGAGTTGGTGAACAGTAAGTAACTCCTTTTCGGTACGATTTCGTTAGCTTAATTAAGTGACACCCCCCCTGATAGGTGGAAGTGAACTCAAAACCAGTTCACTAGTCCTACCTCCATCCCAATAAACAGGAGAAGTAGTTCAACCCTCCTTTGAATGCTGTTGTAGTGATGGTTGTGGGTGAGAGTTAGTGAATTAACAGTCAATAACTCCTTTTCGGTACGATTTCGTTAGCTTATAGAAGGTCACACCCCCCTGATAGGTGGAAGTGAACTCAAAACTAGTTCACTAGTCCTACTTCCTTCCCAATAAACAGGAGAAGTAGTTCAACCCTCCCCTGAATGCTGTTGTATTGATGGTTGTGGGTGAGAGTTGGTGAACAGTAAATAACTCCTTTTCGGTACGATTTCGTTAGCTTATAGAAGGCCACACCCCCCTGATAGGTGGAAGTGAACTCAAAACCAGTTCACTAGTCCTGCCTCCATCCCAATAAACAGGAGAAGTAGTTCAACCCTCCCCTGAATGGATGATTGTGGGTGAGAGTTGGTGAAGAGTAAATAACTCCTTTTCGGTACGATTTCGTTAGCTTATAGAAGGTAACACCTCACTGATAGGTGGAAGTGAACTCAAAACTAGTTCACTAGTCTACCTCCATCTCAATAAGCAGGAGAAGTAGTTCAACCTTCCCCTGAATGGTGTTGTAGTGATGGTTGTGGGTGAGAGTTGGTGAACACAGCCAGTAGTACGTTGTAATTCTGATTAGTGAGTAAGTCTTATGTCGGTATTCCAGTGCTTGAAAGCCACACCTACTAACACCTTCAATCCCCAAAAAACACCTGCATGTCTCCTAAATATTGGGATAGGGTTAAAAACATAAGTGAAGGAGTCTCCTTGTGAACCTAGTGGTCTAAAGGGCCTAGATTGTTTTCCTAGAATAACAAGGACAAATGGATGAAACTAGTATTCGCTCGCTCGTCAACATGAGTTCTTCAGGGGAAATAATGATCAGTGCTATTTTCTGACTATTGGATCTAGTTGTAATCATATGGTATGGTTTGCCTTGAATATCTCACATTTCAGTTCCACAAGACCAGAGTTGTGACTATGATTAATTATTTCAGTGCATGTGCAAGACTTGCTCTCAAGTTTGAGAAAGGGAAAATCAATTTTGTTGGTCAGATCACTCTGGTTCTTGGCCCATCAATTATTGTAAATACTTGTAACAATACACAGCATTATTTATAACCACACCCCTAACCACAGATCTGCTTTAACGCAGCACATGGCTGAAGCTAGATGAGTGCAGTACATGGTGAGGTGAAGTCTAAGGTTATTGAAGCTATAGAGCAAGAGCAACTAAATGTTTCACCACTACCATCCTGATCGCCATGTCTGATGCACTGACAGATGCTACAAGAACTTGAAAGTTCCATTATTATAGCTGCTCGTGTAGTGTTGTTTTAGTACAGTTCCATATGAATAGGATAAAACTAGAAGTCTCTACATACCTGCAGAATTCACAACTGGGACTGCAGACTTGGCTGTACAGCGGTAAATGCATCACGCTGTGATGTGTGGGCAGTCTGTGCACGCCTTCCGGTGTGCATTGTCACTTATTTCTTTGGTTTTTGGGGAAGTGTTTTTTGCTGGAAGTGCATCCCTACATGACTGGTTTTTGCACTTTTTGGAAAGTGCTTTTTCTGTAACTTGTTTTGTATATTACATGAACACTGGGCCACTGGCTGACTTCTCAAGTCATTCACAGACAAGACAACTATTGAACAGCTATAACACACAATTACATGATGGCAATAATGCCAGATATATATATATGATAGATTGCAGTAGAATGAATATTACACACATCCCGAGTTGTGTGTGCACTGAATGTCAATAGGATCCCGAGTCCCACAGGATATATAATTATAAATCTTCCTCTCCACTCTCCTCCTCATGAACAAACTTAGTCCATCGCGAAGAAGACTGAGCACCAACATCAGTCAGGTCCGTTCGCGAGTATCTACTAATATCCTTCCGAATGATTGCCATTTGCTGCTTGTGAGTGGGAGAAAGTTTCGAGAGGTTTTGCATGGACTGTGAGATGGCTTGGTCTTCCTGGTAGACGAAGGTATCGCCATCCAATCTCGTGTACCTCTCTGACGTCTGGGTAGAGTTGAGCATGTAGCAGGACCTGGATGTCGTCAGTCTCCCCGGCTGGCCGTCCAGTAGCACCTCCATCTTTCGACTGACGCTGGAGTATGGGTACACCACCTCCACTCCCTTGTTGATCTTGGAACTCGAGCTCCTGGTAGGGAGGTGAGTCCGGGCCGACTTTGAGACGGGGTAGACGTCAGAGCTCCTCCTGTTTGAGAGAGAGTGGGGACCGTGACTGAAACATAATCTGCCGGATGGTTTGCTAGTCACTAGGCCACATTTACAGTAGAAAAAACATTGTGCATTTAATTAGAAAGCAGTTTGGATCTGCATTAATACTGTCCACACGCTTACGAGGAAGCCAGTTTTGCGCATCGTATAAATTCATCCACCGATTCACGTCAGTTGATTCATCCGCTGATTCATCCCTAGGGTTAGGGCTAGGGTTAGGGTTCGAGAGGGTTAAGGTTAGGGCTAGGGTTAGGGTTGGGGTTAGGGTTAGGGCTAGGGTTAGGGTTAGGGTTAGGGTGAGGGAGGGTGAGGGCTAGGGTTTGGGTTAGATTGAATGAATCGGCGGATTCGTCCTTAGGGTTAGGGCTAGGATTAGGGTTTAGGAGGGTTAATTAAGATTAGGGTTAGGATTAGGGGTAAGGGTTTGAGTTAGATTGAATGAATTGGCGAACGCAAATCGGCAGATAATTTAAGGCTGGTGTTTTGTGCCTAATTCAGTTTCTAACGTAATGCAAACCACCTCCTGAAGTGGGCCGGTTTGAAGGTAAACCGATTCAGCATGTTTACACATGATCAATTTAGTTTTACACCGGATTTCTGAACCGGTTTAAATTAATAGAGTAAATGGGCTATTACTAGACTAAGTCTGATTCCCAGATGCCATCACCCCAGGACTGCAACAAAGAGGAACACCAAAGATGAACAGTAGGGTAGCAGAAAGTTCAGAGCAGAGTTGTCATCAGCAAAAGCATTATTCATGTTAGAGATCACACAGTGGCTCATTACAGCTTAGTCTCATGCCCAGCCCCACATTAGGAAGGTGGGTCTGTCTCCCCGTATATTCAAAGTTGGGGCAGCATTACGTCAGCGGTCCCAGATCTGGACCGGCAATGTGATTGGTTGATTATAGCATTATATCACTAAACGGTTGCAGTATCCGGATATCGATACTAGCGGCCACATGGACACCATCCGTTTGGTGATGTAATATTTAATATGATGTAATACTAACCCAACTTTGAATATACGAGGAGCCAGACCCACCTTTCTAATGTGGGGCTGGGCACGAGACTAATTACAGTTGTGAACTGCCACTCTCAGCTTGCTGAGCACTACTGAGCAAGTCTCTAAAAAATGAGCCTGCACCATAATGATTAATACTGCTGAGAGTGAATCCAACCTTTACAGAGGGATGTGGACGAGAGACCCCACTACAGTGTAAATGAGGCATGAGGCATAGCTGGAAAATTTGGTGGAGAGCTATATTTGGCAAAACAGCATCCATCCCTCCAGCTGTAAATAAAGATTGGTTGAATTAAATTTGGCGCTTGGTGATTGCGAAGCGAAGAAAAACATTATGTCAGATACTGAAGTACGTACATTATCTATCATTTTACACAAGACTACTCATACTCCATTGTCAGTAGAAGCACTGCAGTGAAAGACAGAGAGAGGTAACATCGATTTAAAGATCCCTACGCTGTGGCAGATAATATATGCGAAGGAACACTGTTGTTGGCCATGTCCCCAGAAAATTATCGACAGCTCGCTCGCTATTCCTCCAAGAGTCACTGCACTGTTTCCTGAGTTAGGTAGTCTTTAGTGGACTCGCCTAAAGGACAGCTGGAAGTGTCATTAACAAAATATTGTCTGCAGTTTATTTTGTGTAAAATTAAATTCGAGGTGCTGTCGCTGATATCGCCAAACAGCCAAATTGAATTCTCTGTCAAATGTTTCGGCTATACGGTATTATAACTGATAGTACTCAGCGTGGTTATTGGCACCTTCTCATTTCTGTTCTCTGTTTCTTATGAGCCTGGACAAACTCATCTCTGTCAGTGGTGTACGTTTCTTCACCGTCTGAATCCTGGAGGGATTAATACAAGATTACAGGGGCTGTAGAATTAATTCAGCCTCATTCTCACACAAATTTCTCTGATAAATAAAAATCAATTGGGGAAGTTTGTGATCATCAGTGCCTAACCGACTTAATATTTCATTTTATAAGATGACACTGGTAAATAGGACAGTCCTTCTACTACATGCATAAAGCACAATTTTAGTAATTACAGGTAAAGGATAGGCAGGGTTTCATAAATGGAACAACAATCAAGGGGAAGACTAGCCACAAACCTAGGCATTCACCCACATTTCATCTGCAAGATGAAATCTGGGTGAAGAACGCCTGTAATCTTAATTACATCAGGACCCTTTAGGATTTTCTTAGCATCAGCTAATGCACATTGAGATATAATACACATACATATCACCACTCCATCCCCCTTACATGTAACTAAAAGCCTGCACGGTATGGGTATAAAAGGCAAGTTATTGTAGCTAATGAGTGCTGGCTAAGTTAAGTGGATACTTCGATTTTCTAGTGGTTATTCGGCCAATTAGAATACTCCGGTTCTAATCACAACACCCACTGACGCAGTCCACCTTTTTTTCAAATATTTTTTTGTTTCTCTTTCCATTGCAACTATCTAGCCAATCAAGCTTGCTCATTTCGGTTATGAAGAACATAATATACTACCAAATTTTAATTTAGTAATATCACAAACTACTTAAGAAGCATGTCTAAATACACACACATGAAAGAGTAATCTCAAGACTGCGCAATTCATTCATATACTCCAGAGACATTCCTTACACTCCTAGCTATTGAAAGAATGCCCTGGTTGCGATATTCACAGCCAATCATCTGTAATGTATATCATGATTATGGAACAGGCTTGGCAGCTTGGCTCCTCACGGGTGTGGGCGGTGCTCTGTAGCTGGCTCTGTCCTTTAACCTAGCCTCATTCCAAGACCCCGTGACACAGGAAAATGGTTCCATGAAAGCCATCACAGTTCGTGTAACTTAAAAATGGCATGGGGTCTGGGAATGAGGCTAGGTCTATCCTAACCTACCATGCATGCATCCTCAGTGTTCATAAGAAAGTGCCGGGGGGGGGGGGGCAAATGTGGAATGTTGATGAGTTGGGGGGGGGGGGGGGGGCAAATGTGGAATGTTGATGAGTTGGGGGGGGGGGGGTGTACTGGCTATGTACAAATTATGAAGGATTGGCAATCTAAGATCTAAGGGGGAACAAATTCTTCAAATTTTGGTGAGATCACTATTAATCCGTAATACATGTATATATGCATGAATAATTACTACATTATGCATGTACAGTGGAACCCCTCAGGACACAACCTGAATAAGGACACCTCTGCGTTAAGGACACTTTGTTACGTCCCAAATACGCTTTCTAAATATAAATCTACCCCTGAAACGAGTCTATACAGTATATGCTTTACCAGGTCCCCAAGATGTACACAATAAAGGAGTTCCACACGTCCTTATAGTACATGTACAATGCACCTCAGAGTCTGAGTCTGAGTAAATATACTCCTGAAATGAGGACACCTCTGTATACAGGACACTTTACCAGGTCCCCAAGGTGTCCACAATAAAGGAGTTCCACTGTACACGTCCTTATAGTACAATGCACCTCAGAGTCGGAGTCCAGTGGCTCTATGAAAGTCGTCCATCTACTGTCTCCTCCCTCGATCAGCACTGGGTGTGGCAGCTGCCATGGAAACAATCACAGTGACTACAGCGACTGCTCTGCTACAGACTACCCTGATACAGAGTTACGTGTTCGACTGGAGAGAAATCGCACAACTGCCCATTAACTAACAGAATGATAGAGAAAACACAACGGCCTATATCGCCAGTCCAAATTAATCTTTTGTTTCACAGACTTTTAAATTGTTCCTTGTACCAGTAACCCAGTAGGCCGGTCAGAAAATTTCAAAATCCACTCTTTGACCCATGATGCATTAGAAAATTTTATTTTGAAACCACCAGTACATGTAACTCTCTAAAATTCTTCTCCCAGCCAATTTTCAAACTTTTTCGACAAACTGCAATGGTTACAAACCCCGTTTCACGACAACTAACGGCCAAGTAAAACTGTACGATGTCTTCATTATAGCTAAAATTTGCCACGTGCTCTCAGGGCTATGGCATCATTCATTTATAAATATGAGGTGAACACGACGGGCCCTCCCACACAATTCATTTTCCTTTCTAGGACACAATGAACCGGATCTGTGAAACAGAATATCAACTTGGTCTGGCCATAGACAGTACAGTACCAGGCAAATGAAATGCAACATAACTAGGTGAATGCAAGCATTGTGGGGCGAGCGTGAGCGAGGTATTAGCCCATGCGTACGATAGCGGCGACGCGCCCTCAGCAGCTCTTTTGGCTCCTTCTCTCGCCTCAGTGTCACTTGTCGGTGGCCCCCCGAGAAATGACAGCTCTTCTGGCTCTAGAACTCGCTCTCTGCTGTTCCAATGTGACTTATCGCCAACCTGGGGATATATACGGCAGCGCTGTAGCCTCTGCCGCTGCAGTCTACTCTGTGAGAGCATCCCTAAGCTAGCTGCACTGCAGCCACCGTGGCCACGTGAACAATTTGGAATATTACGGAAACTATTTGAAACGTTATATTGAAACGCGAAACGATATGCGGTATGTGCGTACGTACGTACGTACGTGCGTACACCGTACGCACAGACAAATTCTCAATTGAACACACTAGTGTGGGGCTCGCTCACGCTCGCCCAATAACGGTATAGGAATTCGTAGTTACGGACAGCGTAGTATGGTGTAGTGTAATTACAGAATGATAAAAAAGCAGCGTACTTGTGTTACAGTAGAGTGTAGCTGTGGTTAACTCTTACTACACTGTTTGTGCAATGTACGTACATGTAGCATACCCAAGTGTAGTCGTGGTCAGTGTAATACGGCGCAACTGTGTGTATGTAACTACGGCATTGCTACGCTCTGTATGATGTGTACAGTTTAAGGGTATTGTAATTACGTCATCTGTAGTGTAATCGTAATGTACGTAATGTAATAACGTTGCATTTAGTTTCACTGGTACTATAGAGTACTAGAAGTCCTTGTACTCTACTACAGTATCTATGGGCTGGCCTTAGCCTTGTTCCCAGGCTGACCGCTTATTTTACTACGTGCAAAAAAAAGCTGGGCAGAAGGAACTAGGAACAAGGCTAGTCTGGCCTAAGGATGAATACATGTGTTAAAAAGACATTAATTAAACCTGACAGTTAGTGGTTGACGGTCCACCCGGTTTTAATCAGCTAGAGAACACACAAACCCAGCTCATGCTCGCGGCCACTCACCTGCTCCTCCCCCGGCTGCGGCTGGGGCTCGTCAGCCGTGAAGGTGCTGGCGTAGTCCTCGGGAGGGTGCATGGGGTTCTCCAGGGCTGCCGCCACCCTACGAGGGACACATACAGCTTGCTAGACTATATATGGTGTACATAATGTGCTTTGATCTTTCGAATATAATTTTAATGAGAGGTCTATAGACACCTTATCAAAAATTCGTACATGTATTTTACACTGAGAAACTGAAAGCTGGAAACTATAGCCTAAGCTAGATAGTGCCACCAGGCAGGTATCTCAGCTGTTTATAATTAGCGACCTCACATAATCGCCTTGGTCTTCATCCTCATGAAGTAATTGTAGGTAGCATCCATCAGGTCTCTAAAACAGCTAAGATACTCGCCTGAGGGCACTAACCTATACTTGAAAACTACCGCTTGTTGGGAAAGCACTCCTAGGGGATTTGTTTGTGAACCCTACATATCTGCATGTGGCTACTTCATGTGTATTCATGTGTACAGCAATGATGTCTTATTACAACAGTATTGTGTATTTGTTGTGCTAGCTGATCAAGACATACAGTTAATAGCACATGCCACACTACAGTGGACCAGGTCTGTCTAATCCATACAGATCTTGTACCCAGGCACGTCCCGACTCCTGATCTATAATAACATTAATCAATTAAGGCTAATTAGGCCCCAACTAAAGTCAACTCCTCCCAATTCATTTGGTAGTCAACGTAAAGTACGAAGCAGTGCTATATTCACATACTTGCCCAAAACACATTTTGCCGTGAATATTTCCAGAACGAGTTACTATAATAGCTGCCTAACATTAAAGGCAATTGTGAGTGAATCTTGCGTGGCACATTTCAAGTTCCTGTGGCTAGCTTCAAGTTAGCTACCTGTAGGGACATGTAACTAGAGAAGATTTGTGTAGCAGTAGTTATTAGTAACTCGTTCCACTGCAAATGTGTTTTGGACGAGTAAGTGGATAAAGTAGCTTTGAAGAGCATGCAGAGAGTACCTCCTCCTATAGTCTCTGAATCTGTGCCTAGTCTAGTACATGGCTATGTATCCTAGTCTAGTATATGGCTATGCAGTACATGGCTATGTATCTTTGTCTAGTACATGGCTATGCAGTACATGGCTATGTATCCTAGTCTAGTATATGGCTATGCAGTACATGGCTATGTATCCTAGTCTAGTATATGGCTATGTATCCTAGTCTAGTATATGGCTATGCAGTACATGGCTATGTATCCTAGTCTAGTATATGGCTATGCAGTACATGGCTATGTATCCTAGTCTAGTATATGGCTATGTATCCTAGTCTAGTATATGGCTATGTATCCTAGTCTAGTATATGGCTATGCAGTACATGGCTATGTATCCTAGTCTAGTATATGGCTATGTATCCAGTCTGGTACATGGCTATGTATGCTAGTCTAGTATATGGCTATGCAGTACATGGCTATGTATCCTTGTCTAGTATATGGCTATGTAGTACATGGCTGGCTATATGTCGTACATCACAGTGTGGAATCCAGTCTGCACTGTGATGACTGTGCTCCAATGGAAGGTGTGCATTTTTGTGATCACATTTGATGGGAAGATTATAGTCTCCATCCCATTGTAGTATCTTGGAGCCTTACTGTCAGGAAACTTTGACCCCAGGTCTAATATATGTGCACACAAACAGATATTTCTCACTTCTCAGCCTCCTTCTGTCCCCTCATCATGTTCATCTTCTGGACATGCTTCCGGCAGTCAGCAGCGTTGCCCTTCCCGAACACCTGCACGGATGAGTCGTGAAACTAGTGAATAACACAGCAGTCTCGCATCATGACCCTGAGCTCTGATATGCACGTGAAGTACCATATGAGAAATAGCAGTTCTACAAATTTAGAACACTATACAACTAGCCTCGTGCCCAGTCTCCATAGCCTCGTACCTAGGCCACACCTACCAGGGCTTTATTCAGGTTCTTATGTTGGGGGGGGGGGGGGGGAAACAGTGACCTGTAAAGAAGCACGGATCACTAGGGGGGTATAGGGGCATGCCCCCCCCAATAACATTTTTGACTTCTGAAGCCACTTTGGAGTCAAATTAATGGTCCTGAAAAAACAATATAAGTGTTAGTTATTGTTATGATATGTATATTAATATTACTACACTACTGCTACTTAAATTTCTCTACCCTGTCTCTCGTCTGTCCTCTACTTTCACTCTCCGTGGCAAAACGCTTTTTGCCACGGCTGCGAAAAAAGCTGTGAGGGAAGGCCTGGGTACGAGGCTAATCTCTATACCATGAATAGCCTATAGCCTAACCTTGACAACCGACTGCTTCTCATTGCAGACCTTACACACCCACTTGTTGGTCTTCTTAACCTGAGGGTGAAAATGCTAAATGATTACGCCATTATTTCAGAGGCACAGTGTACATGCAAGTACTAGAGGGAGTCCTGTATCCTAAGCACTTTAAAACAGAGCAGCAGACCAGTTCTGCTTTAGCCTCGTTCCCAGGCTCTCGTCCAGGGAATGGGGAATGGTAAACAGAGCTAGCCGCGTTCCCAGGCTCTCGTCCAGGGAATGGGGAATGGTAAACAGAGCTAGCCTCGTTCCCAGGCTCTCGTCCAGGGAATGAGAAACGGGAAACAGAGCTAGCCTCGTTCCCAGGCTCTCGTCCAGGGAATGGGGAATGGTAAACAGAGCTAGCCTCGTTCCCAGGCTCTCGTCCAGGGAATGGGGAATGGTAAACAGAGCTAGCCTCGTTCCCAGGCTCTCGTCCAGGGAATGAGAAACGGGAAACAGAGCTAGCCTCGTTCCCAGGCTCTCGTCCAGGGAATGGGGAATGGTAAACAGAGCTAGCCTCGTTCCCAGGCTCTCATCCAGGTTGTTGTTGCTCCGCTTGTTGTATTGCAAGAGATGAAAAGTTCAATGATTCAGAGAGCCTGGGAATGAGGCGAGCTCTGTTTCCATTCCTTATTCTGGTGGGTGCAGAAGCTATGAGCGGAAAAGCTCCGCTCATATAAAGCTCCTGGCGAGACTAAGTTGGTTGCACGATAGAGTTGTCCCACCGCTGTACCTTTGTACAACCAACTAAACCAGGGGGTTGGGGTCGAGGCTACTTCTGCTGCACCGTGGCAACTTTCTGATCTCCCAGTACAAGTTGGACGATTGCTAAACTGGTTTGCCTTCAGCATCCTCCCACACACAGACCAAAACTTATGATGCAAGTGGTAGTCTGGATTACACAACAACCCTGCATCTCTCAGCTGCTAATCTACTATATCAGTGTAAAAAATCAAAAGCACATGTACATAATTTAGCAGGCCGCACCTGCTCAGTGCTTACCCCCTTATCCCCACCCATAGAAAGTAGATAGTAGAGTGGAAGGACTGTCCTTTTACTCTACTTATCTATGTCCCCACCATTAATTGGCCTTCATTCTAGTCTCATTCCCAGACCCACCACGCCTGACTGGGAACGAGACTGTCTTCATTCCCAGCTGCTAAATCATGTCAATTTCTATCGACTAGTACCTCACCTGGTGCACTTGGAAAGTCTCACACGAGTAGCAGCGTACCACCATGAAAACCTGGACCATCTTTGCCATCTACCGACTTTGTCTTTGCCGCCAAAATAATTATAGGAAGGGGGTGGAGCAGAGCCGGCTACGCTTTGTGCATGCCACAAAGCAACAGAGAAACCAGCAGAGTCTGTGGACTAAAAGCTGCTGAGTTTACGATCAGGCTATGTTGGTAAATAGATGATAGTTCATTCATTTGCATGCTTGTGCGTGATGAATTCCCGCAGCATGCAGACGTAGATGTGGGGGTGTGGCTAGCAGTACGCATGCGCAAAAGTGGTGGTTTGCATCATTACCACATCTAAGGTAACAAGCCTACGTCATAATTAATTCAAAGAAAAACACGTCGAAAAATGGCTTCGTATGCGGATGCGAGTTCGATTCCGTCTACAAATGCGGCTGGAACCACACAAGAGGACGGTGTGTGTAATTCTTACGAAAGCGAAATGGGAGAAAGAGCAGTCGATGAACTGCAGAGAGTGCGACTAGCCCACGAAGGGATGCGCCTGTTGCTGAATAGCGAGGTCACGCAAGCTCAGGACCTATTCAGAGCGGCGAGGTACGTTAGCTTTTATTAGTGCTGTGTTAGATATCAATTTGGACATTTTCCACGTGCAGCAGTAATAAAACTAAAATCCTTGGAAACGAGCCTGCCCGCTCTGTGCTGTAGATATTTTGCGTGCCAAATGATGGGCTATAAATAGAATCTACTCTCTACTAATTTGCAGCTGTCTAGTCGGCGTGGATGAAATGAGCGTCGCTAGTGGTTGCTAATCGTGTACATTGGTTAGAGGCAAGGGCCAAAGCAATGCAAATATTCAAGTCACGCAGACGATAATAAATTAAACAGCTGCGGTGTAGAAAGTCAAATATTTGGCCCAGTTTAGCTAGCTCATAATCATGGATAATATAGAGCTCTATTATCTATGTCATAATTTACTCAGTATGTACATAGCATATTAAAAAAGGTTAAGTTCAGTTTACTATGGCTTTTATTGCAACATGTATACCTACACAGACATCTGTTGCAACATGTGTACCTACACAGACACCTGTATTACAACATCACCTGTATAACAGGTCATAATCGTTGAGAATGTGTTTCATAACCAATTTAGCTTCCATTAACCATTTGCCAAATAAGTATGAGGTATCATCACTGTAATTTAACATAAAGGTGGGTGTGCTATAGCCTCGAACCCAGCCGTCCCAGCTTTTTTCCTGCAAGCGAAAAAAGCTGGGACGGCTGGGTTCGAGGCTAGGTGTGCTACCTACCAGTCTGCCACTGTCTACACTATAGCAGCCAATGTCATATTTTACTCAGTAGGTACATATTAAAAAAGGTTAAGTTCAGCTTACTACAGCCTATGTTGCATCATGTGTACATGTACACAGACACCTGATATCACCTGTATTATACAACAGTAACATCACTTGCACTGTTGACAGTGTTTAAGATCATGGGTTTCATACATGTACAATGTAGCTCCATTACAACTTTTACCCAGTGGCCAAACAAGTATGAGGTGTCAATACGGTGTAGTTTAGCACAAAGGTGGGTGTGCTACCTACCAGTCCGCCACTGTCAGCTCTAGCAGCCAACAGCTGAATGCGCTCGCTAATTGCCAGTGTATGGAACACATGATGATACCTAAATGCCGTGACCTCTCTGTCGTCATTCTACACCTTTGTTTGTTATGTACACATTCAATTACACAAACATTAGCAAGTAATGAACGTTGAAAGGCCGAAGAACAAGTCAATGATGCATGTGGGTCTGAGTACACGGTTCTAAGCTGAGAATATTTTTCTCTCTTGGGTTAGTACACAAGTCCCTGGAATGGCATTGTTGTGTGTTTAGCATTGTGAGGCTCGTGGAATATTCAGTAATGCGGGTGATTATTGTCTAGCAAAGACATAGAGACATAGTGATGATATGTGCAACAGTTCTGGGGGTTTCTTAATAAGCTATTCTTTAGATTCAATTTACATGTATGAAGATTGTACTATATACAGTGGAACCATTGTGTGTCCACATTTTTCAGGGGTCCAGCTTCACTGTATACAGAGCTCTTGTCAACAATGTTCCATTACTAATCATGTGGTTTGGTGGTTTGTTAGAAGTGGCCACTGTCTACTTAGGCTACTTAATCCCCTGCAGTTTACAGTGTACACAGGAAAGTTGAGATCACTTCTTTGTTTACTGTTCGCTGCTCTGTCTTTCGGCAGGTACTTGGGCCCAGAGCTAAATGCTGGATACAGCTTTGTGCAGTTTGTGGTAAGTGGGTGGCTACAAGTATATCATGTACTGCATCAGGAGCACATGAACCACCTAAAGTGCAACATCGTGGCGCTCATAAGCTGACTACATGTATGAACATACGTTACATCATAGATAGTACTCTACTATCTATGGTTACATACATGTACAACCACCAAAAGTGCAACGTCGTGGCGCTCATAAGCTCCTGACTACATGTATGAACATATGTTACATACATGTACAACCACCAAAAGTGCAACGTCGTGGCGCTCATAAGCTCCTGACTACATGTATGAACATATGTTACATACATGTACAACCACCAAAAGTGCAACGTCGTGGCGCTCATAAGCTCCTGACTACATGTATGAACATACGTTACATACATGTACAACCACCAAAAGTGCAACGTCGTGGTGCTCATAAGCTCCTGACTACATGTATGAACATACGTTACATACATGTACAACCACCAAAAGTGCAACGTCGTGGCGCTCATAAGCTCCTGACTACATGTATGAACATACGTTACATACATGTACAACCACCAGAAAGCAAGTTCAATACCCTGCTTGATATACAAGCATCCATTCTCAGTAAACTGTATAAATCAAAGAAGTATTGTGGGTCTCCAATCATATTATTATGAGATAAAATCTTACCTCAGAGTAGTCCCAGCTGTGGAAACTAAAAGTGAAAAATTAACCAGAAACTTAGCTGAAAGCTGTTTCAGCTGATAGAGAGCAGTGTGGACTAGAAAATTATTGCTTTGACTGAAACCTAATTATTATAATAATGGGCTGATATTTAGGTGCTAGACTCATCTACATACATGTTTGACTAGACTATCGAGCTAGACTCTCCTCCACAAAAAGCTCAAGCTTTGCGTGGAGGAGGGTCTAGCTAGGTAGACTAATGTTTGATTGCCCTTGTGGGCATTGTATGCTCAAATGCACAAAGGTAAATCGATACATCATTGAAGCTAACAAACATGTACTGTTATATATGGGCAACTGCATGTACATGTACATGTAGAACTCTGTGGTGAAGTTGTGGTCGTACTTACATGTATGCTACAGGCAGTGATGGCTAAATTAAGTGATTGCATACCGTGGATATACATGTATTATGCAGATGCAATATGCAGCACTGACCTGTACTACAAGGAGAAGTAAATTCTCTAAGCTGCATTCGAGCACGGTTACTGTTTGAGGAAGGAATGGTTACTGTTTGAGGTAGAAATCACGCAGAAGGAAAATGTAGCCCCCCCCCCTCCCTCCCTCCCAGTTGAAGTTTGTACATATAATATATACTGCAATACCTAAACCAGAAGCTTTTTCAGGGACTGGCTTGACATGTGTATGTTGCAAGCCAGCCAGTTAGCAGAGGGAATAGCAACTGCATTTTACAGCAGAACCATGCAGTGATCGATTCAGAGAAGAGAGTATGACTGACTCTCTGTTAGGGGTGAGCCGATTATGCCAGCATTAAAATGAGCATAACAGGCACGCAAAAGCATTGAGCATAATGCGAGCATAATAGGTAGATTCCTTGGGGAAATTACGTCATGTGTAGTGGAAACTCAGCAAGCTACCAATGTCTTACTGTCAAACCTTGTAGGAGAGTGGTCCAATATCAGCAAACATTCTAGAAATTACAAAAATATGCACCACCCACACATACTTGAAGCAGTCCAGATGGTTGGTTTTCGCAGTGAGGCTCACATTTAATGAGCATAATTTGAGCATAATAGGGACATTTGTTGAGCATAGTAGGAAGATTTTTGGAGCAGTGCAGCATAGCATAATAGGTACTTTTTTGAGCACAATAGGCTCAGCCCTACTCTCTGCCATAGTACAATCAGTTGTAGCTATATAGTAATGCCATTATACACTATGAACACTGTCAACTTCACAACTTCAGATATCCTGTTTGTTCTGGGATACTGTGAGTAGGTTGTGAGAGAGGTCCCATGACTTCCTGTCTCAGTAATCAGGTTTGGGAGTGAGAAAGCTCTGTCCAGGAAGCCACTATCCCCATGCTGCTAGCCTAGTCTCGTGCCCAGCCCCACTTTGGAAAGGTGGGTCTGGCTCCCCGTATATTCAAAGTTGCGTTATTGTTACATCATATTACATCACCAAACGGATAGTGTCCACGTTGCCACTAGTATCGATATCTGGATACTGCAACCGTTTAGTGATGTAATACTATTATTAACCAATCACATTGCCGGTCCAGATCTGGGACCGCTGATGTAATGCCACCCAAACTTTGAATATACGGCCCACCTTCCTAACGTGGGGCTGGGCACGAGACTAGCTGCTAGCCTGGATTGTTCCCATGAAAGCTCCACTCCCCGGCTTTTATTGCATCGTGTGATAAAAGCTGGGGAATGGAGCCTGGGAACGGGGCTACATGCCGCTATCCTCATGCTTCTGAACATTGTTTGTAGGTGCCACTATCCTCATGTCATGCCTTGCTTCTAGACTGTTCATCTGTAGGTGCCACTGACTGGGCTGCTTTAGTTTCCAAACATAGTTGACAGACTTAGTTACCAGAAGTAGTTACCAGACTTAGTTACCAGACTTAGTTTGCAGACTTTGTTTGTCTGTCTGCATGGTCAGGTATTGACTGCTTTTGAACTTCTGGCTAATTCGCCTGGAGGCACTTTGTGTAGGATATAGAGTGTTTGTAAACAGAGTGTTTGGGAACATTGCTTCCTCAGACAAGCACACATCTTGGTGGCTTCAAACCTGTCTTAGGTGGCTTTGGTGGCTTTATTGTCTGCAGTTCAGAAGTTACATGTACATGAAGTTGAGGGCTATGAACAAGTTGTCTGTAAACAAGCATCTGCTCCTAGCAAGCACATGTCTACAGTTCAGAAGTTGAGGGCTATGAACAAGTTGTCTGTAAACAAGCATCTGCTCCTAGCAAGCACATGTCTACAGTTCAGAAGTTGAGGGCTATGAACAAGTCTGTAAACGAGCAACTGGCCTAGCATCTAACACGTCTGCAGTTCAGAAGTTGAACAAGTTGTCTGGGAACAAGCATCTGACCTAGCACCCAGACTGGGTACATGATGATGCTGGCTTGTGTGCTACATGTAGTATACTGGAGTTGCAGGGCATACTACAGTGTTCACATGTAAAGGCATTCTTTTTGGGTGTTTTTTTGTCTTCACTGACTGGTGTGTACATGACGATGCTGGCTTGGCCTTACTTTGTGCTACATGTATTATACTGGAGTTACATGGCAACGTACTACAGTGTTCACATGTAAAGGCATTCTTAGGTGTTTCTTTGTCTTCGCTACTATACTACATATAACTGGTGTATGTGTACTGGAGTTGCATGGCAATGTACTACAGTGTCACATGTAAAGGCATTCTTAGGTGTTTCTTTGTCTTCGCTACTATACTACATGTAACTGGTGTATATACACTGTCATATACAGTTCATAGCCTGTCTGTACTTCCAGGCAGTGTGCCAACCAGCTAGAGCAGTGCTTTCTCAGAGATCCCAGCATAGCTGTGGTTTTAATTATATTCTTTCAACCAACAGCAAAAGAAAATTGTATAGTACCTTATAGCACTGAGCTCCACTCTTCCGCTCTTTGTAATTAGCTAGAGCTCTGCTTATTCTGCTAGCCTTCCAAAACGGTTCTGTATGCTTTGAGAAGGTGTGTGTGAGAACATTGAACTTGGACAATGGAAAATTGATATCATACTGCTGTTTGAAAGGATTTCCTTTGTGTACAGGTACATGTACACATAAGTATGTAGTTAAATAATCAGAAGCCCAATTCTGTTTCCTGTCTCCCACAAACTTCCTCAACATGCCCAGCATGCCAATATCTTGTATAGGGCACGGTGTCGTCACAACCGTACTCTATCTGAGATAGAGTACTCTATCTCAGATAGAGTATATACGGTTGCGACGGCGGCGGCACTACAGCACAGCCGCGGACCGAGTCTAGTTGTGTGTATAGTGGCTTGTTTCAGGCTTTACGCCCCCTATAGAGCTGCTAACGAGCTAGCTTAAAGCCTGGCACCCTGTCAAAACTCGCTAGCTAAACTTTCGAAGCTTAGCAGTAGGCCTAGGCTAGCTAGACGGCCGATCGACTCACCAATTTTCTACTCTCGTTGAAGCTTTGGACGACTCGCAAGTCACTCTGCCGTGCAACAAATTAGTTATTACACGTTAGCTCGTGCCATATACCAGATATTGGCACTCACTTCCGTGTGATAACTAATACATAGAGACTAGTACGGTGCTTCATGTGCCAGTTGCTATGAGTTGCTGGGAGTATGCAGTAAATTTTAATGTAGTTTCTCCTCTTTTCTGGGGTGGGGCTGTAGTGATCTAGACAACCAACTGCAGGAAAGGAAGGGAGGGTCTGGCAGGACATGTAGATTTTAAAATCCAGACTCCAGTGACTGCACGTGTGGTTACATCATACACAGGCTTTGTGGTTTAGCAGGAGTGTAATAATGGCAGTGATTATGTGTGCCTCGAACCCAGGCCTCTCCTTTGCACGGCTGTGAAAATCTGTGTGGAAGGCCTGGGTTTGAGGCTACTATAGCACAGAGTGAAGTCTGAGATACATGTACATTCACATGAGCAGTCACAGGCACTGTGACAGCTACATGTACATGTATTATTACAAACAGAGAAGTTGTTTGCTATTGAACCCAGGACCTTCTGAATACTAGTCAGATGCTCTTACCAACTGAGCTACTGGAGCCTCTTGGCGGAGGAGCAGTAGGCAAGCTTTATATAGCCACTAAACCTGCTAGTATAGCACTTGACAGTAGGACCCAGCCAATTCAAACTGTAATTACTCTCTAATTAGGCCTCTCCCCCCATCTCCTAAACACCGATAAACATGCTACACCCAAACTTAGCATGGATCAGTATTTTCACAAACAGAGCAGTAGTTTGCTCTTGTTTCCTATATCACTTTACTGTATGAGCATAAAAAAGACATCATAATTATGTGACATTGTACATGCATGTCTGCCTAGATTCCCCTACCACTACCATACATGTACATATATGTATATGGTATGTGAGCAAACTTGTACCCACACACATAACAATCACCTCAAGCTAATCACCCATAATTATAGGTGATACATAATATGTTTGAGTGGTTAGCTTAAGGTGATTGTTATGTAGCCTCGTACCCAGGTCTTCCCTTGCAGATTTTTTCGCAGCCGTGCTTTTATCCACGACTGTAAAAAATATACTGCATGTGAAACAAGTACGAGGGCTATGTGTGTGGATACAAGTTTTATAGCGAATGTGAAAAAAAAATTAAAAGCACCTCGTGAAGTACATGTACATTGCAAACTCTTCAAGAGATGATAAAAGAGAGTAAAGAAATACCAAATAAAATCGGGACCCAGCTGGGGATTGAACCCAGGACCTTCTGAATACTAATCAGGTGCTCTTACCAAATGAGCTACTGGAGCCCCTTGGCAGAGGAGCAGTAGGCAAGCTTTATATAGCCACTAAACCGCTAGTAGCACTTGCCAGTAGGACCCAGCCAATTCCAACTGTAATTACTTCATTAGGCCTCTCCCCCATCTCCTAAACAATAAACGTGCTATACCCAAGCCTAGCATATACATGATCAATTTACTACTTGCAAATTGCAACCTAGAAGTGTGTCTTTTTATGTACCAGGATTCGGAAATTTGTCTTGTTTGCAACCTAATTTGTCAAAAATTACATGTATGTATGTCAATTACCCGGTATTCTCCATTCCTACACCCCAGCGTTCTCTCATGACGTTCGAAGAAGACGCCCTGGACCAAGCCTACAGGAACCTGGAGGCCACGGAGAAATTCTGCGAGACGGGCAAGAAGCTCTCCAGCCTGTTCACCGGCCAGGGGACCCAGGATAAGCTCTCCCCGCACATGAGACTCTTCCGGAAGTCCATCGTGGCCGACTGCCTCCTCTTCGAGTCCATCCTGGTGTTCCTGAAGCAGAGCATGACCAGCTACGTCAAGGGCGGCTACATCCTACGCAAGGCCTGGAAGATGTACGAGAAGATCTTCCAGGAGACGGAGGAGCTGTGCTCGCTGCCTTCCCCCATCGCCCGGGCCGGCCAGAGCTCGCCCACCGACAGGCACGTTGGCAGGTAGGGGTGAGTGGGTTGTGCATGTGCCTGTTTCGGTCTGCGATGTACGCATGAGTGTCTAATTGGGTAGTGTTTGGGCACATGTATGTTTTTCTGAGAGCCTTCTTCCCAGACCTTGTGCTTAGATCTGGGAGGAAGCAGGGTAGCAAATAGCGAATGTCCTTCTATAAGGGGGAGTGGGGGCATGGCCCCTCAGAAATGTTTTACAAAACCAATGCCCTGAGATTGAATCTGGTGGGGTTTGTAGTGTAGCTTAGCTAACTACCCAATATGTGTTCCCACCATAATTGGTACCTAATCAATACTTACAACTTCTACTTTAGTTTTAATTTACACTGACAACCGCTGTGGTTGGAATTTGCACCAACAGCTGTTAACATGCCAACTACAGCATGTTAAGTTATAGTTGTCAGTGTAAATTAAAACTTAAGGAAATGTTGTAAGTATTGATTAGGTGGCAATAGGTGCCATTATGACATCATCATTTTTCAAAATCCCACCCCACCTTCCTTACCAAATCGGATCAAATCCTGATGAAGTTAGAGGGTCCATGGATTTTTAGGCCTTTGGCATTAGCTAGGCCGGTAGATGCAGGGACATACTCCAGTGTCATGCAGATCTAGGGTTGGCCAACAGCTAGCCACTCTCTGCACCTGGAGTTGACCAGCAACCCCTAGCTGACCAGCACCTAGCCATCCTCTGCACCTGGAGTTGACCAGCAACCCCTAGCTGACTAACAGTCAGAGTCTTGGATTTAACTCACAACTCACACAAGGCATCTACATGTACGTGTATCTCATGAGCATACATGTAGAACGTACATATACATGTACCACGACAGTACCTGTACTTCAGTGTGGTTAGAATCTAAGTGAAACTATACAATACATATGTGCAATGTATTTTCTCTTACGCATGGTTTGAAATTTCCACCTCTACATGTATATAGCTTTTTCTATACTAAACATTTAATCAGCACTTATTACTGTAGGGTAGTGGTATTAATTACTAGCCCTGTACTCTTTCATGTACATGTACATTTCCATGTAGGTCAGTCTATGACGACGGGGAGGGTCAGGACAATGACGTCATCCCGGAGGAGGGTGAGGAAGCCCTAGAATCCACCGAAGACTTCAAGAGCTCCATGGTAGCCCTGGGGGACAGCCTGGCCAACATGCACCTCGCGTTCGGGATCGTCGAGGGCGAGGGCGACGCCCCCAACATGCTCCTCGAACCCGCTATTCCTCGGAGTGACTCTCCGAGCTCTTCTGAGAGCGCACCGAACAGGACGAACATGCAGTTGCATGTCACTCCCTCTGAGTCAGATTTCAGCTCTTGCTCTGGAGAGCAGACCACATCGGACTCAAACGCCCGGGTTAACGGTTCTTCTTCTCAGGAGGAGGAGGATGCTTCTGTAAATCCTGCCATTGTTGTCAGATCCTCCTTCGCCGCTGTTGCGCCAGGGACTGGAATCACACGGACAAGCGGCAGTCGAACCGGCTCCGAGGAGGACCTACTCAGAGCGAGCAACTCCCTCGCGATGGATGGTGGCGGGGTCGACCAGCCCGACCTCGGCGTAAAGAAGAGAAAGAAGCGTCCCAAATCGGGCTACTTCCTGTCGGAGGTCCCCTCCTCCTCCGTGCTAGACCTGGAACATGAGGACTCCCGCCTGCGGGGGGCCGTCTACTTCGGCTACGGGCTCATGAACGTCATCATGTCGCTCATCCCGCCCAAGCTGATGAAACTGGCCAACTTGTTTGGCTTCCACGGGTGTCGGAGGGTCGGGCTGCAGGCGCTGGAGTTCGCCTGCAACAGCCAGGACATGAAGGCCCCTCTGGCCAGGTCAGCAAGTAGTGTACTAGTGTGGCATATATAGACTATAGTACAGTGGAACCCCTCTGTTGTGGACACCTTGATGACCTGGTAAAGTGTCCTGTATACAGTGGAACCCCTCTAATTTGTGGAATTTGTGGGGACCATAACAATTCCGTAACTACTGGCAATTTGGTTAATAAATCTGACATCTTACTCTCTCTCTCTCTCTCTCTCTCTCTCTCTCTCTCTCTCCTCTCTCTCTCTCTCTGAAGAATTGGTCTGCTGTGGTACCACACCATTGTGCGGCCGTTCTTTGCCCTGGACGGGGAGGATGAGGCGGCGGGGGTGGAGGAGGCCGAGAGACTGCTGGTACAGAGCCAGGAGCAGTACCCCAACTCCGCCCTCTTCCTCTACTTCAAGGGCAAGGTGCTCTACCTCAGGTGAGGGATGCAAGTCTTGGGATGGGGGAACAATAGAAACCTTTCACATATTACATGCATGTTAGATCAGTAATGCACATGTACTACAATTATTCATCTTGATCTTAAAAATAATTGGAATTGAATCAAAGACTTTCTGAGTCAGATGCTCTTACATGTACTCACTGAGCTACTGGTGCCCCTTGGCAGAGGAGCAGTACATGTACATGTATATAGGCAAGCTTTACATGTATCTATCATGTGCATGAGCTATTAAACCCGCTAGTAGCACTTGCAAGTACAGTTACATGTAGGTAGGCCTTGAAATGTCCTATTCCAACTGTGTATTACTCTCTCAAGATTATACTCATTCAGCTTAGGCATGATCAATGTGCTAAACCCAAACTTTGACTGCCATGGTAATAGAACCAGCAAGCACAGATTTAAGTACATATGTACTAGCTCCCATATGATATGTATATTGTAGTCACATACATGTGCCTGTAACATCGATCCCCCCTTCCCACCCCTCCAGGTGTCAGCTCCAAGATGCTCTGCAGGTGTACAGTGCTGCAGCCGAGCTGTCTGGAGGCCAGAGGGAGATCGAACACATCGCACTCTACGAGAAAGGTCAGTGTTACTGTACGTGGGTACATGTACATGTACATGAATGTATACACAGTGTCAGTACATGCATGCACATGTGCATTTTACATGTGAATGCCCCAAGTGTTTGTAAATAGTTTGTAGTACCTACTCAGTCACTTGTGCTATGTAATGCCAATGAGGGTGTGTGGAGCAAGGCTGGGTCTGCACACAAAACCAACTTAGGTATTGTGTTTTCTCACAACACCGCAGTGACACCTCATTTTCCTGAGCTTATACATACATGTATATACCCCATACATGCATCTTTATATACATGTACATGTACATGTACAGGCTGTAGAGCAGAAAACCACAAAACCTGCTCTACTCAGTAGTGAGCCTTTCTTCAGTAATGTTTATTAATTATAGAGTACTAACTAGCCCCTCTATTACTTAGGTGTGTGTTTAGCTAGTCTAGAGAGTGCTTGTTGTAAAGGGGAGCTGCAGTAAGCACCCCTTTACTCTCTTGACCAGAGCCAGGGGTTGTTAGCCTTGTTCCCAGGCCCGTGCCATTTTTGGTTACATGAAAGCTGTCACAGGGCCTGGTGTCTGAAGTCACGTGCTCAAGGCCAAGAGTAGAAAGGTAATTATGAGCGTGGGCGAGTACACATGCAATTCTCAGACGAGTGAAGGGAACGAATCTGTAGCTTTTCTTTATAGCCCGTTTGTGCCATGGGCTTACTGCTGAAAGAATGTCTCCCGTGAAATATGGTGAAACGCAGCCATCTTTCGGAGTAGATTATTACATAAGTTGATCACATGACTTTAATGACTATTCCTTCATGCAACCAAAAGGTCGCAGGCCTGGGAACGAGGCTGGCTATGGGGTTGTAGCCTCTGTAGTTCGTGCAATGTGATGAGGTTTTTTGTTTGTTTGATAGTAAGTGGGGCAAGCCACGGGATAGTGGTGACCCCACCCACCAGACTTGCTGGTGTTGACTGTGAAGCACAGAATTGGAATCTGGCATTCGGATTGCTAGTGGCCACTGGCTGCTCGGGTTTTATACCCACACTGCTGGTGAAACGCTTGTGGGTTTCGACGTGAATGCTTTTATCAGCTTAAATTAGTTATGAATGTTTGTAGTACTCACGCTAGTGATGTCATTCAATGGTTTCTGTCTATATAAGGAGTGAATTACTGTACATGTATTAAATTTGTACATGTACTACTACTATATATACACACATACTATATATACATGCATGTATTTTAACATGCTGCTATCGTCAAACCCAGGCCTTCTCTGCTCTTGTAAGCCATGTTTTTCTTGCTAATGTGTGTGTGCATGCAGGGGGGAGGCCTAGGTTCGAGGCAGTTCATGCTGAACTGATGACCTACATGTACTCTCAAGCAGTGTGCCCCTCTCCTTCCCTTCCCAGGATGGATCCACTTCCTCCAGCTGAACTACGCCCATGCACTGCCCTGCTACATCAGGTGAGTGGACCCACCCGACCCACCCGACCCACCCTTTTGTAAAACATACATATTCAGGATATGTATAGGATATTACCCTGGCGCAAAGGGCAATATGACCTGTTATTTCCCGCGGGAAAAGTTATTGCCTGAGGAACGGAGCCCGAGGACACTCCGAAGGCAATAACTTTGTCCACAGGGAATAACGGGTCATATTTCCCGAGTGCCAGGGTAATATCTGGCTTGTACCATGCCTACGAAGACTGGTGAAGGTCCAAAGGAGGCAGCAAGTCCGCGACAATGCTTTCTTTGATCTGTCCGCGGGAAATATGACCCGTTATTTCCCTCGAATACTGTAAGCTGACTGGTCAGTTTGAGCTAGGTACAATTGTAAGATACTAAATTACAAGCTTTTGAGAAAGGTTTATGAAACTGGCAGCAGCAGTACAGGTACCAGTCCTGGGTAGAAAATTCTGTCACATATTTCATTCACATACATGTATCACTATATGTACCTATGTGCTCTTCTCCACAGACTGAAGAATGAGACACGATGGTCAGCCTGCTACTATGCATATCTTGCAGCAGGTACGTACATGTAGGCCATATACAAATATGAGATGAACTGTAAGTGAGTGAAGGTTTACTAATACATGTAGGTATAAATGGGTTGATTTGCACAATGGCAATTATACACCCATATCGGGGGGGGGAAAATGCAAACAGGGTTTCATACAGAGGTGGGGCAACAAGGTATAATGGCAGGTGGTTCGTACACAAACTTGGGGTACTCAGCTAAGCTGCCAAAACCCTCCAGATTCAATTGTAAAGTTTTCCGCCCCCAGACCCCCCTTAGCTATTCCGAAAAAGTTTCCTGCCCCCAGCAAAATAAAATCCTGTACATGTATATGAAACCCTGACAGTAGTTTAGCAAACGACTAGTGCATGCTAACACACATGCTTGAGAAATCTGCTTTTATGGGCATACATGTACAATACTGTGTACCTGTGCTACCACTGTTCACTATACATGTACTATTCATTTACTGGTTTCCACCTGTCCAACCCCAGTGATGACGGGGGCCCAGGGGGACCTGAAGCAGTCCCGAGAGCTCTTCCTGCAGTCTTCCAAGCTGGTCAAGAGGAAGAACAACAACCTGGAGAAGTTCTGCGCCAGAAGAGTGAGTTGAGCCTGGCTTGGAATCTCTCAATCCGAGATTTCTAACAACTCGCCGCCAAACAGTATATTCCTAAAAATGTTACGATTATCATCCTGTGGCGTATACTATAGTGAATTCAGAATTTGTGTACAGCTTGCTGAAAATGAGTGCGAAGAAGGCTGAAATTGGAAAGCGAGCAGCAGAGCATGGAGTGTTAGCCACAATTCGCTACTAAGTTTCCTGTAAATCTGTGCACAGTTAGTTACTCAGGCACGCTCCACCCATAAATTCATTAGTACATAGGTGTGGCGTTTTTGAACAAATTATGTCAACAAAACGTTCAAAAACGGCTATTCGCGAATTTTTAGACCTGCCAATTTTAAGCGCTATACGGTATTCTGTACAACGTTGTTTTCCCCTGTCCTGCAGAGCTACCACTACAAGAAGGAGGTGACGCTGCTGATGCCCCTGGAGACCAGGCTGATGGCGGTGGAGGTCATCTACCTCTGGCGGGCCCTCCCCTTCTGCAGCCGGGCCACCAAGGAGGAGCTCGTGCAGGTCCTGGGCATGGCACTCCCGCCCACCGCAGGGCCCTACCACCAGGCCCTCAGGGCGTGGTTGCTGGGGGGCGTGCTCAGTTCACTCAAGAGGACTGCTGAGGCCGAGAGGGTGAGGGTGAAAGCCTTATGATGCTGTTTTATAATTACTACAAGCTATCTCCATGAATTCATTGATTTGCTGATACATGTATAAGTGTACATGTACAGACAGACAGACAGACAGACAACAGACAACAGACAGACACACAGACAGACAAACAGACAGCTAGATAGATATTATAGGATAGTTATATAGATATCATTTATAGGGTTGGGGTGGGGACTGGGTACAAGGCTAGTGCATGTACGTACAGATGTACATGCGGTTGCCACCTTGGTTTATAGACATCGGCACCCAGCGTTGACTGCCTATATATCCTGCTCCGGTGTTTCCTTACGCCATTTCTTGAGCTGTTTTGCCTGCTTGTTTTCATCTCTCTGCCTTTGATACTCTCAAGCATTCTTTCCCTTGCTGTAGCCGGGTGTCTATGCTATAACACTGTATTGTGTATCAAGTGGGTTTAAGTATTCGAATATAATTTCAATTCTGCTTTATGGTGAACCATTTCCAGAAAATGTGGTGTGTGTTCTTGGGTGTTTGAATGAATGGAAAGCTCACTCACTACGTACGGTGACTTCGTGTTTGTGATTCTGTTTCAGTTACAAGTATCATCTTCACATACGCACAGAACGAGCTCCAATTGGTCATACAAGGGGGTGGGGCATGCTCACCCCCTTCATTACCATTGTATCCAATGCACACTGCATATTAGAGTACATGTACTGCAGGTGTTTCATCCCAGTATTATGCTCTTTGTGTTCAGAGACTGCGTGAGGCGATGCAGTATGAGGCTCAGGTGAAGCACGACAAGCACATCTTCTCCTTCGCACTCTATGAGCTGGCCATGATCCACATCTCCAGGGCGGAGGTAGGTGTGGCTTTCCAAATGACAGAGAAGTAGCCAGTGCTACAGTTACTGTCATTAATACATGCATGTACCCAGTCCCCACCCCCACCCTATTAATTATATCTAAATATCTATCCTATAGAGCGCTTTCAGCTGACGTCATAGATTACGTGTTTTGTGCGTATTTGCAATTTGCATCTTGGCGCTTACAATTTTAGTATGTCAACTGTCACTGTGGTGCAATTAATGTTATCACAGATGTAAAAAAAAACACCACAGCATGAGTAAAGGTGTTCTGAGCTGCTAATGAAATCAACATTCTTTGCCACATAAAAGTGTGTGTCATCGTAACTGGGACTAGCCTCGTTCCCAGGCTATACTTCCGAGTTTTTTTTGCACGTTGCAAAAGGGAAGTAGAGCCTGGGAACGAGGCTAACTGTGACGTAGTTGCAACTGCTCTATAGTGGCAGTAATGACTGAAATGTCTAATCAGCAAATGTGTCGTATGTGATGTGGCTATGATGTCACCAGAGGATGCAAGTTGCTGCACCACCGGGTCCAACATGTAGGAATTTTGCAGCATTGTGCATCCTCTGGTATTGTCATATTATCGTGTCGGGTTATAATTTCCAAATTTGGCCATTATCACTTCACCCTATCTGATATCTACATGATATTGATTATGATTGTATATTCTCTTTTCCACTGCAGTATGTAAGAGCAAGAGCCATGTTGGACCTAGCCAGGGTTAGTGGCTGTAGCTATGCTGTGGTTAAACATCTTATATGCAAACTCAGTATTGATTATAGGAAGTGTTTCCAATTATAATTAATAGCACAGCTCACATCACTGGATGTTGTGACATCTAATATTATGCCTAGTACCAGTAGTCTATTAATAGTGCTAATGTCAGCAATGGCTTATTGATCACGTGAAATACTAGTGAAGTACTCGTGTTTTAATCATGGCCATTGCCCACTGACATACTCAGAATATTGTGCATCATGTGCATTGGTTTACAAGTGGCTATGATTCATTTTTTTCCTGCAGGAACAGTTCAGTGGTTATGAGTTTGAAGCTCGCTTGCACTTCAAAGTCCACTCAGCATTGAACTTGCTAAAATAAGATTCTGTCACCTCTACATGTACCCTTCTCTGTCTGTGCACATGTAATCACTCACCCGGTGCATTTCCGACGTTCACGCTCTGTATGTACTATACATCTGAAATGTTTTTTTATTATTACCTGCACAAAGTTATATCTGAAAGATGATGGCTATTAATTTTTTGCTTTAAGTCAACCAAGTGTACACATGCACACGTATCATAAACACACACACACACACACACACAGCCTCGTACCCAAACCTATGGAATTTTGCGACAGGTCTAGGTATATACATGTATGAGGCTACAAGGGCCGAAGAACCAGAGTGATTTAGTTCAAAACAAGACTGGGAATTACATCAATGCGGTAAAAAAAACGTGCATAAACGCACGTCATGTACCCTAGATCTCAAATGTTTAGTATAATTATTATAGCTAGTATGTCATATAGAACAATAATGAACACATGCAAAGAAAGGGCCTTATTGTGGTTTTGAAATTAATATTCTTATACATGTACCTCCTTCTCCTGCATGTTTGTTTGTTAAGGTAGCTATAAAGGAGTTATATGCGCATGTAGACTGTTTGCTTTATATCTGAAAAAGCCTAAAGTTCATCATCGTGTTCAACAGTTTAATATTCTAGAAATGAATGGACAACTGCCTGCATACATTTGTAAGCAGGGCAGTACAGGCTGTGTGCAGGATTCTGGCAAAATAATGGGTGTAGTGGTGTGATCTCACAATGTACTTAGTGAGGGTAAACGATCAAGAACAGGCTCACTGAGTTTTTTCACATCTGTTAGACTAGTGAATTACCATGCATTGTTCAGCGTTGGACTTGTTTGTACTTACGACATTAAGTAGCCACTTGATCTAACTGTCATTGTTGTATTATATTCTCAGGAGCCATACAGCCCACAATTGTTCCTCAGCACCAATACTGAAAGTGATCGACAGTGCAGAAATAAGTGAGCTGGTTCACGATTGTGAGACAATCACTGTAGTATTAGCTCTCTGTCACTGTTGCTTTTGTGTCAAAGTTTTTCGGCACTGCAATTCCAGCTCTTCACCAATTCACCTACTATAGTCTATATTATATTATTATCATGCCAATATTATTTGCCAAAAGCCTACATCTCTCCCTGTGCAGATATTGCATGCTTGGCACAGGATACATATGGGGGGCTAAACTAACTACATCGCAGACCATTTCAAAACTTATTAAGTCTTATAAGATACAATTTTATGAATATGATGTGAGCAGCAAAACATGTATAGGTACCTGGTTGTGATAATTACAGGATCAACGTATGTTGGAAATGTTAAGAAAATGATTGAAAGGAACCAGTGACAATGATTACAGCACAAAACCTTAACTGGATAATAATAAGCAATGAATGTAACAATTTTTATTGTAGCAAATGAATAATATGCAGTATGCACTTACAACCAAATGCAGTGAACTGAGAAAATACAAGACCAAAATAACGGAGAGGACTGAAAATTCATGTTGGCATGAAAAAAGCAAACCAGTACAAATTCAATTATGTCTGAACAGTGTTTCCATGACATTGTGGCATGGCTTTAAAAGTTTTTAAGAAGCTTCCAACAGACCGAGAGGTTCACGAAGCTGAAGAACTGACATGGTATACCCAGTTGTACCGGCTACTGTGGTACCATTATTAGCGGTTGCTGTGGTACCATTATTAGTGGGTGCTGCTGAATCTTTGTCACGAACACGACTGTCACATTGCGGCTCCCTGCGTTTCTCAAGAATGGACTTCAAGAATCTACTATTTTTGGCCTGCAGCCAGGCGTGGTAAAGAAGGATTCCAACAAACTGAAGTAGGGTAACACCAACTGAGTTGTACGCAAGGGCAAGCTGGTTTCCTCCAGCCAATCTGACATGATACGTACCAATTGCAAGAATGCCCAAATTTAAGATAAAAGAAGTTTCCAAAATATCCAGATACCAGTTCTTGTAAAGCTGACCGATAAACCGACTCGTAACCATTAGCCCCATTGTTATTGAGGAGATGGCAAGAAGGTTCACGCTAGGATCATCAAAAATATTTACAGCAAAGATGAGAAACAAAACACACCTGATTAAAAGCAACAACCCAGGCCAAGCGCGGTATTTGGTTTCAAAAGGTGCGTGATAAGCCTCCAGGAAAGGTATTATCCTACGACTTCTCTTTGATCGGAAGGTCAGCTGCCCAAACAGAAGCAGTAAGGTATATGGTAGAAATAGCAGCAAAAGAACTAACAGAGAGACTACAAAGAGCGCTGCATGTTTGCCCTGAAGGTACGGAACGTTTCCATCGTAAAGCCAGACAACAGGATTTGGACCATCGGGGTAATCCAGGAAGGTAAACGACAGGGCAGAAATGACTGTACTAAGAATCTTGGTGTACGACATTAGGAAGAGAGTTGATAGCACTGCAACAGGGTTGTTACCGATTAGCCTTGATGCAAATGACGAATAATGACTGAGAACTATCAAGATGCCTATCAGAGTCCACACATAGAGAGGGAAGGCAAACTGCAGCCATGTCTTAACATAAGCATCCATTCCATCAAAGAAACAGGTCTCGATGCCGAGATCTAGGTTCAGCCATGCTATGAAGATGAATGAAATGTTGCTTTTCCCAAGGGGAAAAAAGATGGATTTATTTAATGCAACTATGTTAGCATAAAAGATGAGCCCGTTGATGGTACCAACTGCGACAGTTAACTTGAAGAATAATAGAAAGCATACCAAAGCGATGCCAGCAATAACAAATGCGACTAGCAGTGCAAGGTACTTATTTGAACACGGCAAGCAGTGATTACTACCCAGGGCAAGACTGAGAGTTGGTTTGCAAGCTCCACACAGAGTTCCTGAACGTCCGAACACACACTGTTGATCAGGGGTGGTTGGATCTACGTAAAAAGCGGCATCATCACTTCTGCAGTAGTCCAAAGGACAGTGTGGATGAATTATCAAGCTTTCACTGCTGATGTTTTCCTCCATTACAGCACTTATCCAGAAATCTCCAGATCGTTCGATTGTTCCATCCTGTACATTGCAAGTATTGGTATACCGCTGAAGTTTTCTTAGACAAATACATTCCGAGAAGGACAGCTCGAATCCTACTGGACATGGTAAAAAAGACACTGGAAGTGAGTATTGTGTTGTTCCTTCACCACTGCAAGGACCCTCTGCAAACAGAGCGACTTCTCCAAAATCATCTGGCGAGTTTATTGTGAAATGCAGATCAGTACACGCTCCTCCTATGCGCTGGATCAGTTCATTTTCTCTCAAAAACAAGTTCACACTGGATGTGTTTTGAATCGGTACTACTGTTCGGATGTCTGCTGGAACGGGTACACCAGTTTGGTCGATTGCAACTACTGGAAGTGTCAGCGTCTGCCCACGCACGGTACGCTGGAGAGGGAACGCCACGTTGCATTTTGGCTGGCCATCTTCACACAAGCAGATGTCAAATGGATCGGATGAAATATTAATGGGGGCTGAAAAATTTTGAGAGACAAACGTAGAAATCAATTCAAATCTTTCCAAGGCGTTTAGGCCCTCAAACTGCAAGGGCTCTTCAGCATCAAGGTTGCATTTATCCAGTTGTCCCCCATACAATACATTTCCTCTGTCCTTAGCTACATTGGACTCAAAAACAAGATGAGGGTCGGCAAAAGTTTCAACCACTTGGTAAAAACACCGGCTTCGGAATAAAGTCGTCAAATTAGTATCGCAATCTGCAGGATTTGTAAAATCTTCAACGAAGATAGCTGCACCACGGTCAGCAGTACTATACTGAAAAGACAACAATGATCCATTAAAAAAGTATATCCTTGACTCGTATCCCAGAAAAATTCCACCACCCTCTGGAGCTGAATTATTTCTGTATAAAGTGGTAGAGCTTGTGTTCAGTGTTAAGCTGCTGTTTAGTAGGAAGCTTGCACCGCCCCTTTTCAACGCTGAGTTATTAACAAACTGAACATTTCCATTGATGGTAAGACTGGAGCTTACTGCATAGAGAGCTCCACCTTCGAGTCGTGCTGTATTGTTAATGAAACTACAGTTGCCTTCGATATGTACATCAGCACGGATTACATATATCACGCTACCTTGTAATCCTGTATTATTGGTGAAAGTGTTGTGCCCACTAATGCTTAACGTGCCAACGGTCAATTGCACACAGCTTGATTGTATCATTGCAACGTTGTTCGAAAAAGTGTTTCTTCCATCTAAGACTACTGTGCTGAGTGCAGCATTAATACCAGAACCTGTCAGCGCTGAATTCTGCATAAACACGCTTCTTGCTAAGACTATGGTACTATAGTATGTTGCATGGATTGCACCACCAGTTGTTCCTGCTGTGTTGCCTTGAAATTGAATTGGTCCTATTGAAATGACTCTACTGTTGATCAAATTCATGGCACCACCAACAGACGTATTTGGATGCATCGCATGATTATATTTGAAGCTGTTTGATCCGCTAAAGGAATAATATATCGTGCTACTTAGTGCAGTAATAGCACCTCCAGCAATGGCTACATTGCCTATAAAAAGCATGTTTCCATAACTACTCAATGTACTTTGGTTGAGATATACTGCACCTCCAGAAAGTGCCGTATTTCCTTGAAACACACACACACCAGTCATGATCAACGAGCTACTAGTGGCATGTATTGCACCACCATATACTGCAGTGTTGTTGGAAAACATTATCGTTCCTCTAATGTTAACATTGCTCTCAAGAAACGCAATGGCTCCAAAAGGATCAACACTGGTAAACCAATTGTCACTAAAGTAGCTGTTTCCTTCAAAGGTAATTGTGCTACTCCTAATATATCCTCCCCCTTGATTACCTATGAAGGTGCTATTTGCAATGGTGATACTGCTCTGGAAAACGAAGATCCCATGTTCAAGACTGTCTTCCAAAGAAACCGTTTTGAGCACAAAGTGTTTGACAAATAGTACAATGAGTGCAAAACTATAATTATAGATTCCACATGAGTGAAAACTGAGAGAGTTTATTTCAGCCAGGTGAATGCTATTGAATTCAATATCCCCTTGCTCGTTGCAGGTGACTCTACTAGAATTGGCCGGAAAAAGAGCTGAGTAACCATGAAGTACTAGCTTCGTGAAATTTTTAAAGGCGACATGACGATCAAGGATATGATTGCCTGGTAGAAACACTAGACGTGTATCAGAGGGGAAGTAGGCAGTGTCGTTCTGTACGTATTCCACGAGAGTAAAGCAGGGCTCTCCAGGGCAGGGAATATCAGACGAGGTTGTGATGTAATAAACACTCTCAGCAGAGCATGGAAGGGGGTATCTTGTAGCCAGAAGTATCAATAACATACTAGCAACAACTTGCAACTGTGTGAAAGCTGTCATTGCTTGAGATGCCATCCTGCATGTACTTATTAAAGTCTTGACCAGCAGTACATTTCAGCCTGAAAGGGGAAGAGAAAGTTTGGGTATTGTAATGTGAAAGCATAAGTAATACCAAATGGCAGCTTACATTAATCGTGAAAGTGTTTTTTAGTGGTTTTCATGGCTTGAAATACCATCACATTGCAACATGCAGTCATAATTTACTGGTTTATATGATTGTTTTATGGTTGTGATAACAACACTGTAGATACAGTTTAGCTAGGTGTGTCAACAGTATTTGGCAAAATAAAAGTAATATTGTAACAGTCCTGATTGATATAGTTGTCATAGGGTCATGATAACAAAATTGTAGCTACTGTAACAGTGTAACTAGGAACAGTATTTGGTAAAACGAAAATATGTCTTGGAATGATACCATACACAGCCAAATCCCAAAATTCTATCAAAGATACCCTCCACCATGAACCCACAAAAGAACATCAGGAGCGCAATGTCACACATGAAGCAGTGGGATTGGGAAACATCTTCGAAATGCTATAGTGAAAGCAATCCAATACAGTTCCAAACTGTCACTTCTGCTACTGGAATAACTTGCCCAAATCCGTTTGGCTAGCCGCAAGTCTGGTAGCTTAGGCTATTGGGATAATTATATCCAATGTTGTCAATTGTACTAGCTGCTGGAGGCCAGGGTGGTACTGGTGCAAGTAGAAGCCTGTATGTAATGTCCCCAGAAGTCCTGCATGCATGGGTTAACTTGAAAGCCTGTATCTTGATTACAGTTACTGTTTCGTGCCAAACTTGCACCAAGTTCTGTACCAAGCCGATTCTGATGTGACAAAATCTTGGTGTATTTTGTATGAACATCTCTTCTTTGCTTTTGTATAGTCACTGTTGTACATGCAGAAGTATAGGTACAATGATGCATATAAAATCAGTGTGCTCTGCACTCTTTTTACAGCACAACTCTTATTATCAGTGTGCTATATCTATGACCACTTGAAAAAAAAACAACAAAAAACAAGTTACCGGTATGTGTATTACACACTTATCTGCAATGATAATGTGGCCTGCACTCAAAAATGTGCTACAGCCACCTTCTTTCTCTAAGAGTGTGAAGACCCCATGCATGGTAGTGTTTATTTCTTAAGGATGAGTCATAAACCGCTATATAGTCACGACTGCAGCGACAGAGCAACACTAATTGACCAGCTCTTTATAGTGGTTAGCCCACTGATGTCAACTAGCTATATATGTGATTTTCAGTCATGCACTAATATTAGTCCCTTGGCTGTTCTCCTGTATAGTATATATACCACACATGTACTCAATCTGTTAGACTAATAATTATTTTGGACCACCAGTAAAGGACAAGAGCCAGCCGACTGCAATAACGTTAGGATTGTTTTAACCAAGCTTTTTGCCATTTAAGAGTTGGCTTTGTATATATATATTCAAGCTTGACGACATAGAAACACAGCCAGAAAGCTAGCTTGACATAGAAACACAGCCAGAAAGCTAGCTTGACATAGAAACACAGCCAGAAAGCTAGCTTGACATAGAAACACAGCCAGAAAGCTAGCTTGACATAGAAACACAGCCAGAAAGCTAGCTTGACATAATACATAGGAAGCCAATCATAGGAAACAGAGCTACTAACATGTAGTTTCCCCATGTAGCATAGGCACTTGTCATGCAGTATTCCAGTAATTATCACCATGACAAATCTGTCATGTTAGCATTTTTAGTTTCATCTTAGTTGTACCATGGCAGCCATACCTATCAAAGGGACCACCTGTACTGTATAGCTTATCACACTGCCAGACAGATTAATGCCTCAGATTAGAAACCTTTGCTGTGTCAGTGGTTAGGTTTCGAATTCCCCTCAGCCAAAAAGTGCTTCCAACATCTGCTTACCCTAAAAACCCAGCACTCGGGCGGATTTTTTTTTGCACAAGTGCGGGAAGGCCTGGGTTTGAGGCTACCCCATGCTATCCCATGCTATAGCTTAATGCTACCCCATGCTATAGCTTACTATCAGACCTTCACCAACTTCCTTCCTCCCAACCTGAGCCTCAAGTTTCAGTACGCACATGTGTACATACTAAAAAGTGTGCTATTTGTGCATACACAAATGTGTAGCAAAAAAAAACAAAATTTATGTGTCCATTTTACACGAGCACACTTTAGTGAGCCAATTCAGGGGACAAAAACGTGTAAAATAAACATACTGAAAAGTGTGCATACACAAATGTGTAGCAAAACACAATATAAATGTGTTCTAGCAATTCGTTTCAGGGACCCTAGTGTGTTATTTCAGTGTATTACGAGTGTGTCATTCTTGCACACAGGAATTAAGAGTGTATAACAGCACCCTTAACATTACAAGCTACTCCACACAATGACCTGGCCGCTGACCCATAATGATGGTATCATGTTTGTCTCATAGGTCATCTTTATACTAATCTGTACAGATTTATTGTTTTTGTAGGATATAGCTATAGTTATGAAGACTCATGGGCCGAATTTGGCCTGCTGCCCTCGGGGTGGGTCTATCATGTAACTATTTATCCTACTACTAGTTTTGCATGACAGCCTCTTTGAGTGTTGACTACACACTGAATGCTATTTTCAGTTGTTACTTTGTTTTATGGGAAACCTTTTGTTTGTGCCATTTTGGGTTCGGAAACAGAGCTCAGACATTAAAGATTTCAATCATAAGTCTCTGTGCATTTTTGCTTTATTTGATAACCCAGTTTTCTTTTTGCACCACTGATGATGTGATACTGGACAACTGAGCAACCTGTACTCATACATAAGATGACGTAGCAGTGATAACTCACTCGTAACTCAGTCCTGCGAATTGAAACGCAGCGGAAGCTCTCACGGATTTCTTGTTCGGTAGTCGACTATCAGTATGTGGTCGGTCTTGCTGTACTGTATGAATGAAAGTCGAGCTGAAGGAGTAACACGGCGGTTAAAGGCGCACTATTTTCCATGTGAGGATGAATGAACTGCAGTGCAGTTTATATTTAATATATACCTGCAGCTTCATCGAAACTCGCGCCAGGCGCCACGCACCATGCGAGACAGGAAGTGGTCGGCCGGTCACGGCGCCGGCGCGCGCACACGTACGTCTGCGTCTTACAACGACGTAATCTGTTTACTTATTTTTTTGGTTAGTAAAGGGTTAATTTCCTAGTTGCGTAACTCCTGTGCGTTTCGGCGGGTTGTGCAATTCTCATTCAGAGCTATCTAAAAATAGCTCTGTGCCTGGACATTTAAAGTGTAGGTTTGTGTAGCGGCAAGAAGAATATTCGGAACACCGGCACCTGTACGAGTTGAATTTAACTGAGGTAAGCGGCGCATGAGATGTCCCTGTGGAAACTCCCCCCGAGTATGTGTGTTGGACTCATTTCTTCCTACACTGGTCTCTGTTGACACATGTGAAACAGCTGGAATAGTCAGCGTTTAAGTACACTCTAAGACTTGTCTTGTCTACCACACACACACACACACACACTCACTCACGCACACACACGCACACACACACACATGCACACACACACACACACACACACACACACACTCACAGTCATGGAGTTTGGCGTCCAGACCGTACCCCCTCCCTCAGACGCAGTCCCCAAGCGCAAGAACCCCTGGGGCCCTCCCCCCACGGCGGCCCTGCCCTGCTCCCTGGCCGCAGTGATGGACGAGGAACTGGCTAAGAAGATGCAGAGCGAGGAAGAGCAGCGTGCATACAGGTGAGGCCACTCCAGATTAACGTTTGGTTTCTGGTCCTCCACCTGCTTCCTATAAACCCTTAATTTGTCACTATTTGTTATGGGGGGGAAAGAGGCACTAAATGGAGAAAACACATGAAAAACATCCATGTTTTAGTATAATTTTTCCATTTAGTGCCTACTTTTACCTCCCATTACATCATATAATGTTGTTTTTGTACCTGTAGCCTCCTTTATTTTAGTATTCTGTACTGTAATCGCACGCAACGTTGAACGTAATCATTTTTAACGGCATAAAATGTGTATTATGTAGAGAAAGCTGGCGAACATATATACCTTTGTGAACTTCAGTATACTACTGCAATACTCACACAGTGTACTAGCACTTAATCTGCAAACTCTGGTACATGTATAATACCAAATGCACTGCAATAACTTGTGCAGAGAAAGCTGGCGAACATACACCTTTGTGAGCACAGTGTACTAGCACTTAATCTGCAAACTCTGGTATAATACCAAATGCACTGCAATAACTTGTGCACAAAGCCCGGCCCATGGACACATGCAGTTGTGATCTCCCCCGGCCGTCTTGGTGAGAGCACTTAAGCAGAAAACTCTCCATGCTGATCGATGCTGTCAACATATCATTCATGTATCTGAGCTGATGTTGCCCTGCTTGAGAACCAGTAGACAGATGCAGTAGGGGGTGGTAGCTACATGTAGATGATGCTCAATCTATTCACTTGCTTGCAATTGGTGTGTCTAAAATGGGCATATGAATTCACCATGCACAGTACATTCTGAATCAAGACATGCAGGCCCTCACTGTGAATACATGTATATACTCAAACAAGCAGAGACTGTTTACAGACATCAAATACCCCCCCCCCCCCCCCCCCCCCCCACCCCCTCCCTGTCCCCAGATACCAACTCCCCGGACACCCGACCCCGCCCCCTCCCACCTCTGCAGACGACCCTACCACCACCAGTGACCTGCTGCTGGCCCAGATGATGCAACTGGAGTTCGACCGTGAGCACGACCTCCTGCTGCGAGCGGAGGAGAGGCAGTTCAACAGGGACAGCAAGGGTGAGCCCCCCGGCTGTCCAAATTGCTGAGTCTGTGTGATACTATTCTAGCTACATGTAGCCAGGGTTCTCTCTATGTTGCTAGCTTTATAGGGGCACTGTACCCCCCTATTGTGATAAAGTACCCCTACCTCTATAGGGCCTAAATGCACCTACATGTATGTATACTCTACCCCCTTATTTTCAGAGATTATAAATGCTAGGTTAGGTGATGAGATGAGATACAACGACAATATAGTAACAGTAGTATCACAGATTCAGCAGTACACAGTTTTTAACTTAATAATATGTCATAGTGATGTAATTAGTGCAAGTTCCCCCTTATTGCATAATTCTGGTGAGAACACTTCATGTAGTTATGCCCATCTATTACCCACCTAGGGTAAAAGTTGTAGTGATCCCTAGGTAGGAGAAAGCTTGGATATACATGTAGCTACATGTAGCTAGACTGTCCTTGCCATATCTTCTTAACACAGTGGTTACAAGTGACTAGGGATAAGGGAGTACCCCGTGCACATTGCTAGAGTTGTCTGATAGGGCTTTATCTTGCCGGCATATGATTTCCATACAAAATAGTCATTCTGTGTAACCCTTCTGCTCTGGCCGGGTCGCAGTTAAAGTGTACGTCCTATTTAGAGGGGTGTCCTCATTTCACGGGCTATATTTACAGAGGTTTGCAAGTTGTTTGTTTGCAGGAGAAGGCATATAGGCAGTGCCTCTCAAGTACTTAATTAGGTTAGGCTGTTGCACTGGACAACCAACCTGCAAACCTCTGTATACACGTAAGACAGTGCATTCGGGACTTTACAAAGTGTCCTTGATATAGAGGTGTCCTCCCTCGTCCTGAATAGAGTGGCTCCAGTGATACATTAGGCTGTGAATGCCATATTCATATGCTTGACCATTACTCCTTCATTAAGTTTCATCAAACAGTGAGACCCCTGTATCCTGGTCCCTGGAATGGAGGATAGCTCCTTTGCAATTCAGGGGTTTGCATAATTATTATTATACAATTTAGGGGTTATAGACATGTACATAGACTAGACTGTGAATACCACGGTGATCACTCCCTCTATTATCAAGTGATAGTCTAGCTAGAGTGTACTTAAGTTTCTTTTTTCCTGTGTCTTGTATTGATGTGCCCTTGAGGAAGTTTACAGTACGACAACCGAAACATTGGCAGTTTGATGAATTCTTTGAAATATCTGTTGCGAGGATATGTATATCTCAAGATGACTACTAGCCAACCGAGAATCCCCCTTTAACACTCTATTATCAAGTTTCAATGACTGTGGAACTGCTATATTCTGGACACCGTTGGGACTAAGTAAAGTGTCCTGTTTAGAGGAGTGTCAGGGTAATAAACACACAGTTGGGACTTTGAGGACACCTCTACATTAAGGATGTGTTGTAAAGTCCCAGGCTTTATTTTAGTATAAATTAACCCTGACATCCTTCTTAACAGGACACTTTAGTCCCAATGGTGTCCGGAATATAGGCCACTGAAACTTGACTATGTAAAGTGTCCAGTTTAGAGACTCATTTCAGGGATTTTTTTATACTAATAAAGCCTAATTATATATATACACGTTTGGGACTTAATTTACAAAGCATATCATCCTTACTGTAGAGGTGTCCTCAATTCAGGGGTTTGCATATAATACACTAGACTGTGAATGCCATTGAATCTTGAGTGATAGCCATAGCATTCACAGTTTGGTCTGTATATACATTCAAACCACTGAACTGAGGATTAAGGTGAAGTCCCAGACATATTAGGCTTTATTTGAGCCCCTGAAATGAGGACACTCCTCTAAACGTAAACTGGACACTTTACTTTGTCCTGAAGATAGAGTGATTCCACTGTTAACTCAATGGTATAGCTAGCAAATGTAGTTGATTGCTGTCTTCTCCCCCCTCCCCAGTGCGAGTGTCGTTTGAGAACTTCCGCTCCCTGCCCCCCTCCCAGCTGCAGGACGAGGGAGAGGGGGACAGCCAGGAGGAGGGGGAGGGGGAGGGGGAGGTGTCAGGTACGTCAGATACACAGTGCTATATATACAGTAGCTGTAGTGAGGGGTGAATTTCCAACACAGTAGCTGTGGTCACGTGATAATCAAGTATTGTTGCATGGTGTGTGCCACTGGGTGGATCAAGGAGAGTGGAAGGCCTTGCATGAGTTACATGTATGAGCTTTTGTATATAGAATGCCCTTTCCACATAATTCGTACATTTACAGTGGAACCCCTCTTAATTAAAGGACACCCTGCACTTCTGTAAGGACACTTTGCATGCTATATGTTCCAGGCCCCCAAGGTGTCGACATTAGAGGGGTTCCAATGTACATGTAATAGCACTATACTGTTTCCGTGAAAGTGTGCATGTGCATTATTGCACTCATGAAAGTGAAATGTGGCCGAATATTGCACTCATATACGTGTTGGCAAGTACTTTGCCCACTCCAGCAATATCCATCCATTCAAGTACATGTACATGTATTTTACAAATATTATTGTTATTGACCCCGTCCATCCTACATGTACATGTGTTCGTACATATAACTCTCCCCATTGTTCTCCTCGTACAGTGCCAGGACCCTCCTTCTCCCGGGGTCGTCGGAGGTCAAAGGGTGTTCCTTTCGGAGCGACCACCAAGCACGATCCCATCTTGTGTGGGAGGAAGAATGTCAGGAACATGGAGAAAGTACGTCTACCTATACATGTAGTAGCTACATGTACCTAGACTATGCATGCACATGTACATGTAGTAAGGATATGAATGTGTAATATTGGGCCTTCACTTGCGGGGCACTCTCTCCCCCCCTTTTGAAAACTTGTCTCCCCCTTAATTTGAGAATTCTGTCCTGGTGCCAGTACATGTACATGTATCGTGAAACAACTGCTTCACCTCCCCTCCTATGGACAATGTTCAGGGGTTGAATTGTCAAGGGGTGGGGGGCAAAATGGTGTGTTCATGACTTTGGGTGGGGAGGGGGGGGGGGTGTACAATTAAAGTGTGCTTTGGAATTAGGCAACCTAAATTGACTAGGCGGCGCTTTCAGTTGCGTACTTTCTGTACTGTGCTTCCTGTCTTTTGTGTATGTAATTATGTAGCTGTACTTCCTTACTGTACTTCCTGTCATATGTAATTATGTCCCTGTATACTTCCTGTATTGTGCTTCCTGTATTCCTGTACATATGCCTAACATTAAAAATATGTCTTCACCTTTTAGGTTTTGATGCATGAGGGAATATTGCCTGTGGAAATATTGCTGGGAAAAGTATTGACATAGAAGGTCCACAAAAGACTAGAGTGTGTAATTATGGCAAAATAATGTACATGGAATACAGTATAGAGTTTCACCATGGCCACGAGAACTATATACTAGGTATACGCATGTTACTGAGACTGCTGTTGGGTATGCTACCAAGCAGGTCCATCTGTCTCATAACTTCAGCCGTTCCCTCCCCTCCCCTCCCCTCCCCTCCCCTCCCCTCCCCTCCCCTCCCCTCCCCTCCCCTCCCCTCCCCTCCTCCAGTTTCCGGTGGAGTTTGCCAGTGGTGACCTGGGTGATGAGCAGCAGGACTACCGGCTACCGAACAGCGTCTTTAACACCCTCAGGCAACATTCCTACAAGGAACAGAAACAGGTGGGATTTGTTGGGAGGGGAGGGGAGGGGAGGGGAGGGGAGGGGAGGGGATATTACCAGTCATACTGCTGTAAGCTACAAAGGCAACAAACAATTCAGATCAAAAATCGACTTATTACATGTATTCTATTTGCTGCATTACTCCAAAAATCTTCCTATTGTGCTCAACAATATTTTAATGCCTGTATTTACTGTTTTTGTATGGCTTCAAGCAATTAGACTTAAAAAGAAGGGTGTTATAATTAGTTACTAATAAGGGTTACTAAAACACTTCAGTATTAGATAGCCATAACTAATGAGGCTGTACTTGATTTTGGCGAAAAAAATTTTTTTTTACTCCTACTGTTTTTAGTTTCAGTTCCATGTAACTGAAACAAAAGTGCTACAACACTACATTAAATGTAACCCTCAACCAGAACTAGCTGTTTTACAACTTTAAGCACAGCTTGCATGGGTGTTGCGTATTTTAGCAATTTCCTGTACAATCGCCGACACGATATTGGACCACACCCCTACAAGGTCTGACGGTAAGACATCGGTAGCTAGCTTGCTCGAGGCCAAAGCTATTTGTTGCCGAAGCGTTGAACGCTCGGGCCTGAGAATGTCGCTCTGATCTAATACACCTGGTACACGAAAAGATTGTGTTTGTTTGTGTCGGTGTTGTCGAACTGCAAAAAAGCACACATCCGGTTAAGGGTTGTATGCATATGGAGGTGACCTAAAAGCATCTGTATTGCTGTTGTTTGCATCGTAAAGCTGCACTGTAGGACAATAGGGGCTTTCCAAAACCACGCCCCCTCCTTTAACTTTTCTACCAGTATTGTGATCTACTTGCCTTCGTTAGTACTCTATGACTGCTGGCTAACTTCCAAATTTCAGTTGTATATATTGTTTCATTTTACCAGATTTGCACGCTTAAAGTTTACAAATTCCCTATACATTTAAATAGAGAGTGAGGCCAGATTGGGTCCTACATGTAGCTATGTATTGGTTGAAATCGGGAGTGTGTATGTCTCAGAAACTAAACTGCTAGCCAGCTCATACATGTATGTGCACCTTAGTCTCTCCCTAATGACTATTAAGTCATATTGAAAATGCTGGACAATAAGAGGAATATACCTCCGACAAGTGGGTGTGTTTTGGAAAGCCCTTATTATACTTAAACAGAGCGAAGAAGTTGCAGTTCAATGTAGCAGCATGCAGGTGACTATGAGCCCTGTTCTACTCTGTGAACGATTGTATCGCTGACTCATGCTACCTTCTGCAGACATATCCCATTATTCGATACTCCATCCCTTTGATCTCTTGATGGCACTAAAGAACATGATAATGTAGGAACACATACAAATTAGTTGCAGGAAAACATGCTTTAGCACTAGCACTAATTAACATACCACTTTGAAGAAGAAGGTGTTATTGATGGCGGAATGTTTCTTTCCCATATTTCTATAGGGTGTGTAACATACGGGTACACTGTTTTGTCTCTAAAAACTATGTAGTTCTGTACACACCCGAGTCTCATTAACTCAGACCCAACCCATACCTGGTGGTGCAAAGTATGCCACCTGAAAAATTCTTGGTAAGAGCCTCATGAGGTGTTTACGACGTTTGTGCAAACCACTTTCATCACAATTATTTGCAATGCACGCTCATTGCACAGGTGACACTTGTCATGAAGGAAGCTACATGTACAGTGTACATGTACATGTACTTATATGTATATGCGAAGCCTGAGCCCAGCTTCACAAAGAATAGTTATAATTATAGTTACACAACCCTCGTAGACAATGTACATATACTGTACATGTATACCTAATTACGTACATGTGCTTTAGGGTTTCATCCAAAAAAAAATTTTTTTTGGGGGGGGGGGGTAGCTTAACATGCCCATTTGTAGGGGTTTCTGGGGGCATGTCCCCCCAGATTTTTTTGGGCAAATTTTGAGTGCTCTGAGAGGCCATTTGGTGGCTTCTGAGGCTACTGTGGAGAGGAGCTTCAGTGACATGAAACTTGTTAAAACGAGCTTTCATCATTAATTAATCTGCATCTGTGGCTTAGGGGGAGGGGGAAGCTGGGAGGGAAGTTTCTTCCCCCTGCCCCCCCCCCCCCCCCCCTCCCCCACTGGATGAAACCCTGCTTAGGAGCTTCATAGAGGCATGTGAATAGCTTTGTGAATGGTTTGAGACACGTTCGCGAATCTAGCTTTTTTTGCGAACATGCCTGTACGTGCATCTTTACTGCTCACTCGCAGTACCCTACATATTATGTACGTAGTATTTCCCATGAGGCAAAGTTCTGCCCAGGACTGCCTTGTGTATTCTGTTCAAAACTGTAATTATGGTGTTCCTCTCTCCCCACCACCACCACCACCACGCACCACCAGGCTCAGCGGCTCCACGAGAAGAAGGAGCACTCCACCCAGGAGCACGTGTTTGACCCCAGGACACGCCTCCTGCTCTTCAAGCTGGTGGACGCCGGGGTCCTCACGGAGGTGAACGGCTGCGTCAGCACCGGGAAGGAGGCCAGCATCTACCACGCAGGCGGAGGGAGGTGGGTGGAGCCAGGGGGTGGAGCTTATGGGTGGAGCCAGGGGGTGGAGGACTTAGTGTTGTTTTAGTATGGTGTCACATAATTATATTTAGTTTTAGTAAAAGGCTACATGTACATGTATTAGAGAACAAAAGTTTAGTTTTAGGTTTAGCTAGCCAACTAAAATGACAAGTCTGACATTTCATGTCTAAAAAAAACAGCCGGATGCCTTTCCCGTACAACACACACAACTCAGCTTAGGCCAAGCTATTAAACTACAGCTGTAGAGCCAGAGATACAATATTCCTAGAACGGTACAGCAAAAGTGCTGACTCAGCAGTTTCATCATGTGCCTCCAGTTAGTAGCTATACGCCACCAAAACAGGATCTTTACGGCTACCTACCACGTTTTCACCATCTAGGCAACACAAAACTACCTTCATTTGCTGTAGCTTGGCCTGCAAACCTCCAAAAGCTGCTATACACTGCAGTTGCATAGTAACATATGACGTAATATATTGCGCACGTGATAAGTGCGGACGCACAAACAGACAAACAAACAAACAAACAAACAGACACGGAAAACGTAAAGCAATCTTAGTACCAGCCGTTCGCGCGCTGCGTGCGCTCCGGCTGGTAAAAAGGTTACTAAAACACTATTTCAGTATTAGTTAACCATAACAAAATGGGTTGATTTTGGTGATAAAAATATTACCCAGGGGCCAGTGCCTTTGAAGGTTTAGTTATTTAATAAAATCTGTTTTTACTCCTACTACAAAGACTTTTTATTTTTATTTTCAGATACTGTGTGTATTATTCCTGCCCTCTAGCATGGAGGATCAGCCTATCCCCTCCGAGTGTGCTCTCAAAGTGTTCAAGACCACCCTCAACGAGTTCCGCAGCCGCGACCGCTACATCAAAGACGACTACCGCTTCAAGGACCGCTTCAGCAAGATGAACCCCCGCAAGGTGGTGCGGCTGTGGGCAGAGAAGGAGCTGCACAACCTCAAGAGGTACAGCTGGCTAGCTGGTGCATGGAGTTCTAGGGAGTGGCAAGACTGGTCTGTGGTTCTCACTGCAGTAGTGTACATGAAAACTATTCATTACCATGTACCGTAGGACCGGTTTCAATTGCGATAATCAGAAATGAGGACACCTCTCTATACAGAACATTTCACCAGGTCCCCAATGTGTCCACATTAAAGGGGTTCCACTGTAGCTATATTAAATAAGTGTAGAGAGTTTGAATTCATATGTATGCGTATTCTCACATGTACGAGCATTGTCTACGTGTGTGTGTGAGTGATGTCAGCACAAGCACCATGGAAGACTTGTAACTCTAACCCTAACCCCTCCTCTCCTGCAGGCTACACGAGGCCGGCATCCCCTGTCCTGAGGTGGTGCTACTGAAGAAGCACATACTGATTATGAGTTTCATCGGGCGTGACCACAAGCCTGCGCCCAAACTCAAGGAGGTCAGGCTGTCTCGGGAGCAACTGCAGAGTGCATACCAGCAGTGTATACAAGTGAGTATACGTGCATTGTCAATTTTTGCCTGAAGCAATCACTCTTCCTATACTGTACATTGCAAACTCTTCAAGAGATGATAAGTTTTGCTGAGAAAGTAAAGATTTCCAGAAAACCGGGACCCAGTTTGGGATTGAGCCCAGGACCTTCTGAATACTTGTCAGATGCTCTTACCAATTGAGCTACTGGAGCCCCTTGGCAGAGGAGCAGTAGGCAAGCTTCATATAGCCACTAAACCCGCTAGTAGCACTTGCCAGTAGGACCCAGCCAATTCCAGCTGTAATTACTCTCTCATTAGGCCTCTCCCCCCATCTCCTGAACACGATAATGTGCTACACCCATACTTAGCCTGGATCAGTCTGCCGGGGTAATTAAACCACCAAAGACACAGAACTGAAAACTAAGTTGTCACATTGCAAACTCTTCAAAAGATGATAAGCTTTCTGAGAGAATACATTGTAATGTAACGAGTAAAGGTGAGCATAGATGCAGATGTAGCCTCGAACCCAGGCCTTTAATTCCCTGAAACTTAAAAAACTTAAAAAGAGCAAAATAGCTTAAATTACTTTCCTATTTTTGTTTCGCGAGTGCGGGGAAGGCCTGGGTTCAAGGCTACTGCAGATGTATACTAGAAGTCTCTAGCAGAGACCAGGAGCATGTGCTCCGATACCCGCCACTCCTTGACTCTGGAGACTGGACCCTACACTTGTATAAGGTTCAGAAAATGTACATCTACCCAGGGGGCCATACTTGAAAAAAGGTGTGACGTGCACCCACCGAGTTGGTTGGTTGTTTCAGCAGGACAGCAAAAAAGGTTCCAAAAACTAGGAGATTTTTTTGAAGACAAGAGTTCAGATTTTGGCAGTACAAGCAGTAGAGGACGCCTCATATCCATTCTGTATCACAGCCTGTACTTGCATGCAATAGTGACACAGATCTCACGTCATTGCTTACTCGGTAGCAGCTTGCCGCTGCCTTCAGCCATGATCGCTCAATCAGTAAGTGCTAAGTTAGGGTTGGGTCAAATTAGTTAACCATTTTATGATGTCAATGTATGGTTAATTAACTATTTATGACGTAATTAATTGGGCGAGCGTGAGCGAGCCCCACACTAGTGTGTTCAATTGCAAGTTTGTCTGTGCGTACGGTGTACGTACGTACGTACGCACATACAGCATATCGTTTCGCGTTTCAATATAACGTTTCAAATAGTTTCCGTAATATTCCAAATTGTTCTCGTGGCCACGGTGGCTGCAGTGCAGCTAGCTTAGGGATGCTCTCACAGAGTAGACGGTAGTGGCAAAGGTTACAGCGTTGCCGTATATATCCCCAGATTGTCGATAAGTCACATGGGAACAGCAGAGAGCGAGTTCTAGAGCCAGAAGAGTTTTCATTTCTCCAGGCCACCGACAGTGACACTGAGACGAGAGAAGGAGCCAAAAGAGCTGCTGAGAGCGCGTCGCCGCTAACGTACGCATGGGCTAATACCTCGCTCACGCTCGCCCCACAATGCTTTGCAGTCACCTAGTTATAATTATGACACTTTGTGATGTAGTTGGTAGGTTGTTTTGGTCTGCAAGGAAGGGGCTGTGCATCATGGACTTTTTTTGCTGGGGCCTCCTGATCTACCCAGCATATGTGGGTTGTGTAAAAATAACTATCTGGTGAAAACACTAAACACTTCCTAAAATGATATAGCGAATGGGTCAAGCTTGATCCTGTGAGCACACTGGTACTGTAAGATCACACTATAATCACTTCCCAGAGCTGTATCCTGCACTTGTATAAGGTTCAAAATACATGTATCTGCCCAGCAATTTAGGTCTGTCATGATTAATTTATGCTAGAGAGAATACTGCTGCTTCCTGGTGAGATCAAGCTTGAATCATGGCAGTGTGGCCACACCTGGTGTGAGATCACTGATGACTTCCAGGAGTTGTATCCTGCACTTGTATTAGGTTCAAAATATCTGTCCAGAAAGGGCTGTATGAACATAGTTATGTGGTGAGAAAACTGACAGTTCCTGGAGATGATGTAGCTAATGGGTCAAGCTTGAAACTTGAATGGAGGGTGGCTACACCTGGTATGTGTGAGATCACTGATCATTTCCCAGAGTTGTATCCTGCACTTGTACAATGTTCAAAGCATCAGCCCTGTGAGAGGTGTAGGAGCATAATTATCTCTCCTGAAGGCTTTTCAGGGAGTAATACCTTTTTTCTTTGTGGCCCAAATAAGGATAAGTAGTTTGTACCAATATGAACATTTCCAGAAACTTGTGAGCAAAAGTTTATATGTCAGGTCTAGAGTTACAGGGGCTTCACGTAGATGGTGATTATTGATGATTAGAAGTGCAGTGTACAGAAGCGATAGCTGGGAGCCGACTAGGCCCTGTGCTACTTGTGAAGCAAAAAACGTGGGATTTACGTTGTCTGCTGAGTTATTTAGCACAAATATTATGTAACTAATTTCATTAACAAGCACCAGTGTAGCCTTCACACATATATTCCCTTTTCCTCCTCCCTCCCTCCCTCCCTCCTCTCCCAGGCCATGCAACGGATGTTCTCAGAATGCCGTCTAATCCATGCTGACCTCAGCGAGTACAACATGCTTTGGCACGAGGGTCGGGTGTACTTCATTGACGTGAGCCAGTCTGTGGAGCCCTCTCATCCCCACGCTCTGGAGTTCCTCCTGAGAGACTGCACCAATGTCTCCTCTTTCTTTTCCCGTGCGGGGCTCAGTGACGTCATGACCCCTCACCAACTCTTCAACTTTGTCTCTGCCCTCGACATCAATGCTAGCAATGATCAGGAGTTTCTGGCTCAAGTGAGTGCACATGTACACATTGCACTTTACTTTTTATGTTAAATTCGTACCATGGGTTTCAATATGGTACATGGATGTACCCTGGCTTAAAAGGCACCGCCTAGGTACATGGGGTTTTGTACACTGTAGCGGTGCCTTTCAAGTGACCTACAGCTATGGTACAAGTGCGGTTGTAGCTCTACCAGATATCATAACATGCTCCACTACAGCTTGGGTAAATAGTCTCGTACAGAGCCTCTGAGGGGTCTGGTACCCAGTCCAAAGTGTTCGGGCGGCATTGCATCAGCGGTTCAGATTTTCAACCGGCATTGAGATTGGTCGACTAGTGCTGTAACAGATGTCACAGTTACAGCACTTAATTACCAGTAACAGAATTCATGTGGAAGTTTAATGCATCGTAATATGTCACCTACTGTAGATCAGGAGATTTTCGTCATTACTGAATGCTTTCCCTATGACTACAAAAAAACATGAACTGTTTTCAACATCGAACCTCGACCAATAACGCTACACTTCTAGTGTGCCGAAGCAACAAAAATAAAACAACGTGAAAATTTAACAGACGAATATTTATACAAGCCAAATTTTTCCATTCTATGGTATTTGCTACAGTTGCTAAAACTGTGCTTGTATATGTTTTGGAGGGTACCAGGACCTTCTTTCGCTCTTCAGAGGTATCTGGACACGAGACTAACTCCAGTTTAGCCTGTAGCTGACTGTACGTGTGTTCGTCTGATTTCCCTGGCCACAGATTCACACCCACACCAAGAGGCAGCGTCTTGCGGACACCATGCACTCCACGACACAGCCCTATCCCTTCGACTACTACTTTGAGGAGAGCCGGAAGACCAGCGGCGTGCACCCACAGCAAAGCTCCAGCAGCGACAGCGAGACCGAGTGTGGAGGGGAGTGAACTAGACCTTAGCCATTATATTTTTTTGGTAGTACTATCATATGGGTTTAATTCAATAGCTATTTTATCCATCTTGCAGGTGTATTTATATCAAATTGTAGCATTCAACAGACTTTTTTTGAATTTTTAATTGGGTCATTTGTAAGGAGTGTAGGCAGGGGTGGTTGAACATAGCCAGTGCAAACATAATTCGAAATGGTTAAAATTTCACTTATTGTTTGGAGTTCTTAACCTGGATAGCCAATCATTGGGTAGCTGAACCGTTCGCCATCACAGCTTACGGTCTCTGTTTCAGCAGGATCACCACTTGGGATCCTAAGAGATTGCTGTGTTATGTGTTATGTGTTATGTGTTGATAAAGAATGTTTAGTTTAGCAAGAGCAAGATCACCAGAAAGCAAATCCATGCAGATGGGCAGAATGAATCTACAAATCCCGATGGACAGACTGAATAGCTAGCTATGTGATAACTGAGATAACTGAAAGGGTGCGAACCAGAGAGCGTTAACACAAAAAAGTTATGTGTTTCAATTTTCACTGCAAAAATATGCAGTTGTATTGAGTAGGTAGTGCATGAATTGCAGATGTCTGAGTATGGAGGTATTAGTTAGGACTCACAGTGCATGGTGGTTTGTTGCTTACAACGATATTTGGCATTTCGTACAAATTGTGAGTCTTTTGTCTACATGGGACTCGACATACCAAATGGAGAACCTCCTACAGTTGTTATGTTGAGTTACGGTGGATAAAAAGGCTCACAAAAATGCATGACATGTAAAGTATTGTAGTTAAGTAACAAAATACGTATCACTTTGAGGCCTAAACTCCTACATGCATACCTAGCAAAAATAACAGTTCATTTCATGTCAACAGGTATATACTCTGACATCTACAATTCAGCTAACCACTAAGTAGTCTTTTTTTGGCTGTGAATACATATTCAAATCACACTTTTATATTATGATTGAAATTTCCAGTACTTGATTTTGGGTTGACCCCACTATAAGCTCTCAGCCCTTCAACTGTGAGACTCGTGTACTAACAAAGTCCATGGTGAAGTACAAATTTCCAGTACTTTATTTTGGGTTGACCCCACTATAAGCTCTCAGCCCTTCAACTGTGAGACTCGTGTACTAACAAAGTCCTTGGTGAAGTGCAAAATAATACAGGGGACTAGTATAATTATAGCCGGAAAGTAATGTAACGGCAGTGTGGGGATGAGGCTCAACTTGTGAGGAGTGTGAAGCTGCTAGCCTCAAATAGGGCTGAGCCTATTGTGCTCAAATAAATACCTATTTATATGCTATGCTGCATTGCTCCAAAATCTTCCTATTATGCTCAACAAATGCCCCTATTATGCTCAAATTATGCGCTTTAAATGTGACCCTCACAGCGAAAATCAACCATCTGGACTGTTTTAAGTATACATGGGTGGTGAGTATTTTCATAATTTCTAGTATGTTCGCTGCTATTTTACCACGGTTTGACGGTAAGACATTGGTAGCTTGCTAAGTTTCCGCTACACATTAATTAAATGGCGTAATTTCCCCCGAGAATCTACCTATTATGCTCACATTGTGCTCAATGCTTTTGCGTACCTATTATGCTCATTTTAATGCCGGCCTAATCGGCTCACCCCTAGCCTCAAACCCCCATTTGAGGCTACGAAGCTGCAGCTACTTGGAGTGTATTCCAAGTTTAGGCTTGTCAATGACATGTACTACTTTTTGCTAGGTACAACAGCATCACAAGATTTGTAACAACAATGCTTGAACTCTATCGTAATCACTCGAATTTAAGTCTTCTATCAAGTGCTCGGTCTAGGTCACACCCAAGAAACACTAACGCATACTATTCTTGAACACAATACTATATTGTATGGTTGTTGAAGTCTATCTCAAGAGTTATTTGGGGTAATATTCTATGTAATAGCGTTTATCAGATTTAGTACTAGTAATTCATTGCTGTGTCTCACTCTTCTCTCTTCTGTTCTGAAAGCTCTCAAGCCTGCAACTGTAAATTTATTGGCTACAATTATTGGCATGGTTAAATATAATCTGCTGAAGATGCTGCCTTGGGGCAGCCAATAAGAGAGGTTAGTTGCACTCACATTCCACAATTCAGACTCCCTGAGCTTGACAGTATAATTGTTTTGTCTCCACTTAATTATTAATTGCTGGGTGTACATGTACATACATGCTTGTACTTCTGTTGTATGCAATAATATGATAATGCCCCACCCGGGAATACACCCCTCAATAACTCAAAACAATTAAGACTGAATAGTTAATTCACTAAGACTGACATAGACTAAATAGCAGCTGCAAAAGACACACTATTAATTTTAATGTCAGAAAATAAACCACAAAAGCTAAAAGACATGCATTGTCTGTTGCAGCTAGTATATTTTTAGTTTGTAGACAGCTAAAGATGCCATCACAGTTATGTATTGTCGGTGCAGTATGATTTTCTGTCTGCGTCAGGGGTATGGTCTCTCCAACTGTCTACAATCAGAACTATCCGCTCATCAGGTCCGTCGTGTATGACTTCGTGCTCAAAAGAACTATCAAATGTGAAGGCTTTGCACGTTTGCCACGCCCTCCACTCTCCGCCGACACGAATTTGCGCACCACCAGAGTGATAGACGGTAAAGTGAGTTCTCAGTGCACAGTTGGTGGGGCCAGTGTGAGGGAGTATTCTACTGCCAGGCGTCAGTTTGGAGAGCTTTACAAAGGTGATGTTCGAGATGAACGGTTGTATAGAGTTCAGTATTGCTGGAAACATTGCAGAGATCTCTTGAGAGCCACCAAGCATGGCATCATATAGCACCAATGTCTTCCAACTTCCATAAAAGGTTCTTTCGTTCTCCTGCTCAACAATCATGTTATTAGAAATGAAAGCACTGTTCCTGACCACTTCGCCCCCTATCTGATTGCAATTAGACTCCAGTGAGTCTCTGAGAGGCTGGAGTTCCTCATCGTGCCACGGTTCGCTGTTTAGTTCCTTGCAGCACTGAAGCAAAGGCCTCTGATGCATGCTAGGCCAGTACCCAAGGAGAATGCCTTGCTGCCAGGCCTTTCTTGCGCACAGATCGTTATGTAAGTGTTGATAAGAACTCCCAATTTCCGAAATGAATACGGAGCTGGCGTTTCTGTCGGCGCCCAGAGCGCAGTATATGGCAATCTTCTGCTTGGAAGTTAGGCTGGAACCAAACTTTTTCAGAAAGGCGTCAACTGCGACCTTCTCCCAGCCGACCTTTACCGCGTGGTTTCGCAAAAGGCCTGCGAATCTTTCGGCGTATGAAGACAATTCTTTATCGCGGAGTATAACTTCCGGGGCACAAAGGTCGCCGCACGAGTACGCCAGGTGAGCGCTTGCACTAACGATTACTAAAAAAGTAAGGCCATTCATCTTGTTCGTTGCACAAACAGTGAGCAGTAGCACATAATTGCAAGCTAGGGACTCGATTTCCAAGTACTATAAAAACACGCAGGCGGGCTTTTGTTTATAACTAAGTGGGTGCTCGTAAATTGCGGCAGGAAGTCTGGAGGATCAAACGCGCGCCAACCAGCGGCCAGACCACCACACCCTCTAACAGCCATAGGAATGCAGTGGAAGTGACAGGAACCTATAACCGCAAATATGTTAAGCGGGCGCTATCTACATTGTCTAGCTTTTTTGGCATCTGTGTAGCCCGGATTCGAGGCAGTTTCACCGTGTGCTGTGATTGCCTGCATTAAAAGATTTAAGTATACTGATAGATCATAAACCATGAACAGAGACCCTACCAGACGCTCTCCCCCGCCAACGAATATCGCGAGGCATGATTTTACGTAGACGTAAGTTACGCGTAGCTATACGCATGAAAATGTTGTGTGCTAACGCCGCCTCCGGAAGTAGTGTAGACTTGCAAGTTGCAACTCGGACGCCAATTTGATTGTGCTTTCATCATATTTCGCGATCGTCAACGTGCATAGTCTACGTTCTTTTCGAGCTTGAGCGTGTCGTGATACGGCTTGGATTCTCCGTTTCTTCAACCGTTAGTGAGTTTTCCTAACCAGAAGCACACCCTCTTGCATAGCTGTGTTGATCATATAGTAATTATGCCCACTCCATTGTGGTGGCACTTTGATGCTACATGTGCGTATGCGATGCTGGTGGGCACTGCACTCTGGTGTAGCCCCGCCCCTTGTGAAAACAGGGGAAATGAAAAAGGCCAATACAGAGTGTATACCAGACGCTCTATTTTTACTAGTCAGAGCTACATAGTATTGTTCTCGGTTACTGTTGTACTGCAGGTAACGAGTGTGTGTGTGTGTGGGGGGGGGGGGGGTGGCTTGGATACGAGCAGGTAACGAGTGTGTGTGTGTGTGGGGGGGGGGGGGGTGGCTTGGATACGAGCAGGTAACGAGTGTGTGAGTGTGTGTGTGTGGGGGGGGGGGGGGATGTAGCCTCGTACTCAAGCAAGCCATGTGGCTTGGATATGAGGCTAGGGGGAATGAGGTATATTATCATGAGCAAGCCAACCCCCTCTCCTCCCTGTCTCTAGGATCTCGGTTCTCCTGCGCTCCCAGGAGGGCAACGACTGGCGCAGCAAGCTCCCGCCTAACCCAGACGCTGGGAGGGTCCTGGCTGCCCTCTCTGCCGCCAGCCAGAGAGCACACGCCACTGCCAGCAGCACACAGGGTGAGAGCCTGTCACGCCCGTTACAACCCGGGGCTTTGCTTGAGGAGGTGGGAAGCTGTTATAGGGCCTGGTACATTTTGTGAATCAGTTTGCAAATTGCATCTATAAGCTGCGCAGTACTAATTAATCCTATGCCTAATTTTAACCCTAGCCCCAGCCCTTGCTCAAAATCTAATCCTAAGCATAACCCTACCCTTTACTGCTATAAATTTATGAATTGCTAGAGCTATTTACAACTGTGCACTAATTGAGCTGTGTGCAAGTATCTACAGAGTCACTGGTGCGATATCATAGTAAGCTTACTCTTCAGCTTATGAACACTCGGGGAGGGGGGGGGGAAGGGGGGAGACTACTAATGCAGCTGCAGATAGCTGTTTTGTCTTACTTAACATTAGGTTACTCTTTGCATGCCATGGGCACATTTATGTTCCCATATAAAATATGTACGTACTTTATATTAACGCCTAATATAAAAAGGCCAATATAAATTCACATTAGCCTTATGGATGTATTAACTTGGCTGGGAAAGAGTTAAGCTTGTGACCCACTGTGCTATTGTATAGTAGCATACCAGACATATACTGTATGTTGATTCAGTTGCTTAGCCTAACAATGGATGAGTGAGTTACGTACCTGATAGCCCCGTACCCAGGCCTTCCCTCACGAGGCTAATTACGTTACCCAACCTCATCTGACTTAGTTAATTAGCTGTTGGGAAGTGTGTATGTATTGATGAAGCCACAGGATTGTATAATTGCGAGGATGTCATTTTAGCAACCTACTTACCTCATTGCTTAATACAGTCGAGTCCCTCTAATGTGGACACCTTACAGACCTAGTAAAGTGTTCTGTATAGAGAGATGTCCTCATTTCAGGGGTAGATTTCTACTTAGAAAGCCTATTTGGGACATAGCAGAATGTTCCCCTGTAGGTAACCATGTGCTCGTGCTCCTCCCTGTGATACTGTATTTGGTTATTCTGGTTACATTGCTCTTTTGTAGTTGGGTTACCTACATGAAGACCCCGGTCTGAGTCTCGGTAGTTGGGTTACCTACATGAAGACCCCGGTCTGAGTCTCGGTAGTTGGGTTACCTACATGAAGACCCCGGTCTGAGTCTCGGTAGTTGGGTTACCTACATGAAGACCCCGGTCTGAGTCTCGGTAGTTGGGTTACCTACATGAAGACCCCGGTCTGAGTCTCGGTAGTTGGGTTACCTACATGAAGACCCCGGCCTGAGTCTCGGTAGTTGGGTTACCTACATGAAGACCCCGGTCTGAGTCTCGGTAGTTGGGTTACCTACATGAAGACCCCGGTCTGAGTCTCGGTAGTTGGGTTACCTACATGAAGACCCCGGTCTGAGTCTCGGTAGTTGGGTTACCTACATGAAGACCCCGGTCTGAGTCTCGGTAGTTGGGTTACCTACATGAAGACCCCGGCCTGAGTCTCGGTAGTTGGGTTACCTACATGAAGACCCCGGCCTGAGTCTCGGTAGTTGGGTTACCTACATGAAGACCCCGGTCTGAGTCTCGGTAGTTGGGTTACCTACATGAAGACCCCGGCCTGAGTCTCGGTAGTTGGGTTACCTACATGAAGACCCCGGCCTGAGTCTCGGTAGTTGGGTTACCTACATGAAGACCCCGGCCTGAGTCTCGGTAGTTGGGTTACCTACATGAAGAGACCCCGGCCTGAGTCTCGGCATGCTATTATGTCATCCCTCTGTTTTCAGTTTGATTACTTCATTTCCTCTATAGTTGTGGGGTATATATAGAGGATATTGTTAATATTTGTTTGCCCAACATCATTTTCTTGGAATATTGCAGCATTTTAATGGTTTTAGTATACATGGACAATGAGCCCTCTAATGTGGATAATTTGGAGACATGGCAAAGTGTACATGCAGTAGTAGAAACGTTAGAACATAGAAATATAACCGAATACTTTAGATCATCTCTGTTGATGGACTCTAAATATACCCAGGAGACATGATCTAAAGTAACTGGTATAATGTTACTATGATAATAATTTTCTTCTAGGAAGCAAGTTCAGAATAGGGTTTGCCATATTAACTTATACCAAATCTGGTCAGCCTCACTTTCAGCTTTTCTCCCTTGCTGTATGCAAACAAAGCTGGGACGGCTGAGTGTAAGCCTAAAGCTCGGTCTAATTAGAGAATAGCTGCCCATTGCTTATACGTATATACGGAGCACCAGAAGTCTTATATATAGGACTATCAATTTGACTAAAGAACTCTTATTAACTCTTTACCAACCAATGACGCAAATATGCGTCATGAGCTCCCATAAGCCCATATGAATTTATATGGGAGGTTTAGGTTTAATATTAGGCGTTAATACTTAGTACAGGCAATTCTGCTTCTTTACACTGCTAAAAATTTGGCAACAGTTTGGTTATTGGAGTTACATCTACATGTATGTTGGACTCATTTTATCCATTAGTAGCTACAATCACAGTCCTGCCCTTTTGGTGAATCTATATAACTCTTGCTGTAGTTCCCAAAACAGACCATAAACCGTGTGACTATCTGCCCAGTAGTGCATGTAGGTCGAATGTCTATCACAGTTGTACTTTCTGGCTACATAATCTGTGTAGTACAAATGCTGTCACAAGTCACGATTTTTGCTTAATTGTTGCTACAGGCCTTCGACATGTTACATGATCTCCCCATACTATGATAGCCGTGTAAGGTACTTCAATCAGCAGAGCTTTGTTCTTTTGTCTTGACGATATGACAGATGGCAACTCTAGTAACCAAACCATTCAGTGTATAAGCTGTTTCTTATGGTTGGTAATGGGTTAAGCTGTTTCTTATGGTTGGTAAAGGGTTAATTAATAAGCACTTCAAAATCTCATTTTTACATCTACATCTACTTGGAGTGACGTAATGGCAAACACCTTGCTTTGTTACCTTCAACTGTGCTTCAGTGAGTCTGTAGACTGTTTAGCTAATAGCATTCCATTGAGAGGAATACGGAAGTATGCAGAGTTATACAGTATCTGGCCTAAAGAACGTTTTGTAGCTCTACAATCTTCGAGGGACGGGTGGGGACACCCCCTCAAAAACCTCGGCTGGAGCTGTGTTGCAGAAGATTGGGCCTTAATTCTCGGTGAGCTTGCAAAGTATTTCGTAAAGCTACGTTAAGGTAACAGGTTTTACCACTAACATTCTAACTGTTTTACTTTGAAAACTGCTAAACGTACACAAGATCACTTGTGGAGCGACTATCATTGCTCCTCTCTGCCCCTGACTTTTTCATTACATCATTGGCAGCATAGCTAAGTGGTGTGTACTCTGACCTGTAACTGTGTACTAGTAATGTGGTAATTGCTTCCAATTAACCTCCTCTTTAGACCTTAAATAGACCACTGTAGCTTTTAAGTTGGCAAGGTGCTAAGTGCTTAAGTGGTGACAGCTGTCTAGACAGCTGTCTAGACAGCTGTGGATGTGTATTAGATTTAGGTACCTCATTTACAAAACTCTCAAAGGATTCGTGACTACATGTAGGTCTAGGTTCCTTTTTAGAGGGACACTACCACCCTGTTGTTATAATCACTTCCCCCCCTCCCTTATAGTGCCTAAATGTACCTACTGTACCCATTTATTTTCAGACATTGAATTTTAAACAAGAAAGGTGATGAGATGAGGTAGGCTGATGATAGTTAATTTCACACAGATTCAGCATCAGTGGCATTTTAGAACTGTCATAGTGATGTAATTTTACACATAGTAGCACGTACCCTCTTTCAGTTTCACCGAAATGTCATTAAGCTCTGTCATGCCCGGTAACCCAACTTGATGCTCTTGTGACTGTCATGTGACTGTCATGTGACTGCACACTCCTCACAACCCCACCTATCACTGAATCAAGCCGGAGCCGGCGAGTGTAGCAGGGGCTTCCCCTTCGTTGCTCCTCCACTGTGACAGTGTCTGCACTCACCATAGAAGAACCCTTTGAGAAGCCAGTCAGCCTGAAATCCTGCTAAGTCTTGTTACCATGCCCCTGGGCTCTCTGACATTGTGGTGAAACTATATTTTGTAATCCTGCAGGATTACAAAATATAGTTTCACCACAATGTGAAAATATAGTTTCACCACAATGTCCCGCTCTTTCCATGAATAATTAAGTAAGTAATGAAATGGCTTCAGTGACTTTAATAACATGTAGTAGTAATATTGCCTGCTTTGGAGATACAGTGAGTACTACTGAACCCGCTAGTACGAGTTCTTCCCAGGTACCTGCCTGATGGACATGAAATGTCGCTTCTGGAATGCTTTAAACTTTTGTACTATGTGTGTGCGACTTTGCAAAGTAATAATAATCCTTTCACTGTTGTAGGGACAGATCTGTCCCTCACAAAAACGCGTACTGAACTCAATACTATATACATGACCTAATGTAAAAGAACCCATCTAAATAACGATGTATCAAGTCACTGGCGAGAGGGTTATGTATTCCAGCATAATGCTTTACGCTTGAAGGTTCTATGCTAATTACGCTGGCATAATCCGCCAGGCTTATTGCTGTCCCACCAGACATAGCGCTACGCCTGTGTACTGTGTAGTGTGACACCTCAGTGGGAGGCAAGGACGTTACTATGCTCCATTGGAAGATCAAAGGGAAGTGGTTTTTTGAGGCCATGCTTGACGTGCCCGATTAGTGGGATTTGCTATCCGGCCGTGATGCTTGGAAGATCAATGCTGTTATTGTTTTTTAAGGCCCTTTAGTGGAATTAAGGAGAATGATTGCTAAATGGCAGCGATGCGTGGAAGAAACTCACATTCCGAAGTGATCAGTAAATTGACCATGATAGCTCCAGTTACCAAATTGATCTGATGGAGGCACTGCTATAGAGCACTCTGAAGGGATAATCAAATGCTGAAATATGTCTCGGAAAGTAACGTGACTTTCGGTAGACATTACGTGATCATTCGCGAGGGAGAGTGTAGTTCGTATTCACCCACTCCACCTACTAGCAGCTTGAATTAATCAGGCTGGTGGAACATAGTGTGGCTTTTGTGTAAACAAAGCTTCAGCAGCCACAAGAGGTACCTACTACCAAGAACTACATGTCCATGACAAGCTGTGGTCCATTATTCCCAGAAGAGCCACAGTGGTGGTAGCAGCAGGAACTTGCAGCCTTATTACCTCTCATGAGCTCATCTACTGCTTCTTGTGAAAGTGTAGTGTAGCATGGTGAGGTGGGGCCACTTAGATGGCGTTCTGTTGGTATATTGTTACTATGGGAATAACTTTCTAATCATACTGATCTAGTAGAAATGTTATACCATAGTAACATATACCAAACACCTTAGATCATGTCTCCTGGGTAGCAGTTAGATCCCAGGGGAGATGATCTAAGCAAGCTCCTGTGGAAAAAAGAAGAACGCAGTCCTATGTAGAACAATCTCAATGGCATTTAAGACTTCAAAGATGATCTCGGTTGGTTCTCGGTATTCATGCTGATCGGAGTTCTCTTTCTACCAAGCACGAATCGGCTTCACAAACTTCATGAAATGCCGACGTTTCGACTGCTGGGCTGCAGTCTTCATCAGGGCAGAAATCAATGCTGTACGAGACAAAATACAGAGACTCAAAAAAAAAAAAGGCTGTATCTCCTGTATCAGAGAGAAACTACAAAAAAAAAAGCCTCCGTCAGTCCCTCGTGAATATAGTATCTAAACAAGGGAGGGCCCACAGACAAGCTTTCTGTACTGAGTACACAACTAGTAGCCATGAATAAATGCTGAAAAGATCGGGGCCCATAGTTGCAAAGATATTCATTGTGCATTCACTACAAATTAAATCAAAGCGGGCCAGTATCCCGTAACCTTAAATACTCAAAAAAAGGCCTAATTCGCTTCTAGAAATGAAGCTGAGTCCTAACAGAGTCTGAGTCCAGACAGAGTCAATGGTATTTCTCTGGAATGCAGTACATTTGGTGGGAGTCTCAGGAAAGAATGATTTCATTGCACAGTTTATTTCTTGCCTTAAATTCTAGGAAGCCTTTGCTGCGCTGGAACTCTGGAGGAGGTGAACCACACAACCCTCAAAAATGTCTTCTCAGTGCTTATACTACTGAGTGAAATTTGATCTGCATCTAATGAACCTCTCTCTTATTCTAAAAAAAACAACAACACAGAAATAACCACATTTAACTAATTAATTAAGATAATTTTACTGAACAGCTGCACTTGTAATTGATATTCTTGGTGGGTGACTATCTGCAGAAATTAATTTTTTGTTCAAGTTGCAGTGAATATTCAATACTCCCTTCTTATTACTGCTGTAATCAATTAAAGAAACTGCAACTCACAATGCCCCTAAGGAGCTAGCTAGGTAGACCCCCTAGGTAGCCAGACCCCCAGGGGGGGGGGGGCAAGGTTCTGTACACACACTTATGGAAGCAATTGTAACTCACAAATACCCCTGGGGGTGCGGTAAGCCTCTAAACACACACACACTTATGTAATGCAGGAGTTACACATGTATAAAGGTCATAAGACATATATAATGCTTTCGAAATTATGTTCCTTCATACATCCATCTTCCACCTAGGCCTGAGCAAATAATAATTTGGGAATAATAGGAAGTTACAAGACTAGAGAATAATTCTGGAATAACTGGAAGGATATGTGGAAATATCTGCTGACCTTGTGTGTTCTATTGAAAAAAAAATGGCGGAGGGTACGTCAGAGGCAGCAAACCAAGCCTGTTATAACGGTGCATCAGCCTCATATGTCAAGTCTTGTCGATTCAGCCATCGTCTGCCGTAGCCAAATGTCTTTTCACTTTTTGCATGCTCTTTTGGAGCAAGCCAGAAATCTGCTCTACAGGATTATTTGGAGGTTTCACTAATGCTACAGTACTGGGTGAAAATATTCTGAAAATGTGGAGGAATAATCGGTATAAAATTGGGAATGAGGAATAGAATAATAGGCATTTTTTGGGGAATAATATCCTCAGGCCTACTTCCACCCTAGCTTCCCTGTCTGAACTGTAAACTGTCTAGACTGTAAACCTCTACTAGACACAACAAACCTCTACTCTGCTTTGTGTATGTGGGTTGCATGTACATATTACTCTGTATGGGTTCACGCTCAGTAACTGAATCTGTGGTAGTTGATGTGATAAATCAGACCCTGTTTTTTCACCAGGCTTTTAAACCGATTCAGGTTTTGATTATATATGGTAAATGCACTAAGTTTGTTCGGAAACTGGTTTATTGTAAAACTGGTTTTAATTGTGTAGTAAAAGCATTGCGTTTTTGCAATTTTGATTGCAAATTGTGTTATTGTGTGTGCGTATATACATGTGCGTACCACGTAACGCATGATTGCATTCCAATCATTGCCAGCTTAAAAAAAACTACGGTATGTGGTATAATCATATGCTGAGCGTGAGGTGGGCAACCAAGTAGGCCGGTTTCCAAGCTAAATCTACATTATCAATAATTCACTGGACTGTGAATGGTATAAATGAACTCTTTTATTGTGAAGTTGCCTTTAGGCAACGTTATGATATGCTGAGAACAAAAAAAAATGGTGGGATTCAAACTAGCAACTTCAGTTTTCAAGTGCTTAGGTAGGCTTAACCACTCAATATACAAGTAATTTTCTGTCTGGCAGTCTAATTAGGAATTTATAGTAAAAACAAGTGTCCTCGCTCGAAAATATGTGCTTAGGCTTAACCACTCTGCCATACAAGTAACTTGCTTCTATTCTTTGTATAGCTCTAGCTTCGCTAACCAACCTTAACGCTCTGCATGCATGGTCAGTCTGGCTTTTCACAACAGCCCTCAGAACACCTGCATATCCTGGGTGAGCATACCTCCAGTTTGGCTGCAAGCAGATACCTGTTGCCGAGGTATAACAGGGTGTTACAGTAGTCTCGTGCCCAGCCGTGCATGCTCTCCTGTGCAAAAAAATACGTCTGGTGTTCTGAATGAGCCTTCTTTATTGCAGACTTCGCAGTTACTAAGGTAAATCATATTATGATTAGTCATTGTATATACGGTACTTTCATCATACTGACCAATCGTATTTGAGTTAAACGTTACTGTAACACAGCAGAAGGGCTAAAGCTGTATTCTGATTGGAGTTTGGAGATTCTAAAGCGGAAATGCTGTCTGTGAGGAGAGATTTCATTCTGAACACCAGACCGTCCCTTGCTGGGAGAGTCTGGGCACGAGATTAAACCCTGTCAGGGCTGCAGACATCATTAACACTTTGACACTATGGATATCTTAATTAAGGTCTTTCATTAAGGCACCTTATCAAAATTCATATTTTAAATTGAAAGCTGGAAATAGTAGTTTAGCTGATGAGTGCCTCAAGCAGGGCGCTATCTTATACCTAAAACCATAGTTGTATATGAATAATTAATAAAGTAAAACCTTTGAAGTTCGCCTGTTAGTGGAGAATGCCTCATTAATACCCAGCTCCTTACTTTTCTCAATCGTTTAAATTGTCAAGTCTAAAAATCAATTGCCCACCCACTAGTGTAGTGGGCTTTACTCTAAATGCTTGCAAAAAACTACTGTGATAGCAACCTCCTTTGTGATAATTCTGAGTATAACCACATGCTTAGTGTTGCACCTCAGTGGGAGGAAAGTGCATTGCTATGTGGCAATGATGCACGGAAGATCAAGAGATAGCATCTTCACTCCATGCTGTTTGTACGACCAGGCTGTAGTAAACATCTGCACCCAATTTAGGAAATTGAGTCAACTGCGGCACTGTTTATACTTCGTAATTGCATAAACTGGCCCCATATTAGGTTTAATGCGATACCTTTAGTATGAGGAAAAAAATTGTTATGTGGCAATAATTCCATGAAGAAACTTGGGGTACTTAGGCTATACAATGGTGGGTGATACATAACAACCTGAGTTAAACACCGTGTGCTGAAGGCTGTGGCAGGCCGAGCGGCGCAATGCGGAGATGCTATCCCAAATTCAGATCAAACTCTTCTCAAAACTCAGATACTCTCATCCAGATCCAAAGGAATCACTAGTATAGTGGAACATAAGGCAACACAACAAAGGGATTTAACAGTGCGCATAAAGAAACAAAGCGGGGTGTCGCGTGGAGGCGCCCCTGGCTAGGGTATGACATAATATTACATAACCTAAAGAAACCAAAAATAGAAATAACATTACATAACTAAGGCAATATGCAAGTAAACAATAGTTCAGCCGGGCCTACTGGCCTGTCACAAAGGCACAATGTGTAATGATCACACAGCTACCGATCCTGAGGTACAACTGACTTGTAAAGTGGGAGTATAGTAATGTACCAGGCTAATTAAGGTATTCGCCAATTCATGTTCACTGATTCATATTCGTCTAACCCAAACCCCTCATCCTAACCTAACTCTCGCCCTAATCCTATCCTTAACCCTAATCTTAACCCTAACCCTCCACTAATTCTAATTAAACTTAACCCTAGCCCTAACACTAACGTAGCCCTTAGCTCTAGCTCTATTCCTAACCTTAACTCTCCACTAATCCTATTAAACTTAAACCTAGCCATAACACTAACTCTATCCCTCACTTTAACTCTCCACTAATCCTAAACTTACCCTAGTCCTTAACATTAGCCTAACCCACAGCCCTAGCTCTAACCCTAGTCCGGGGGATGAATTGGCAGGTGAATGACTGGACACAAGACAGTGTTCGAATAACTTGAACTTGGCTTATAATGCCCAACCGTGGAGGGGGGTGGACAAATGACACAGCGCAGTAACTACCAATGGGTAATGACTGCATTGATAACTCTTGCATGTTGTCTACGATCAGTGGTGAGTGTGACTATCGGGGTTAAAGGACTCCTCGTTATATACAATGTAATGGTTATGCAATGTGAAGTCAGATGGTTTCAAAAAATTGTCTCAAGCATTTGAAATCATGCAAACAAAAAATTTAATAAGCTAAGATTGGTACTCACAATACATGACTATTTGGTGATTTCAGTGTGTCCTAAAATCCCACTAGCCAGAATAGTGTGAATGAGCTAAGAGTGCTGAAGCACAAGAGGAGCTACCCATCTCAGGTTGGAGGCTTCAGCATATACCTATCGAGATCTCTCCTCTAACACCTGCTTCAGTGGGGTCTAGCCAACTATGCTGCTTCCCTGTTCTCCACTCATTTGAGCTCTTGGTCCAGTTAGTTACAGGGCAAGCGGGACTGGCCAATATATTTACAACTGTCATATAGGATTTTGTTCTGGTTTACTTACTCCTCCCTCCCTCCCTCCCTCCCTCCCTCCCTCCCTCCCTCCCTCCCTCCCTCCCTCCCTCCCTCCCTCCCTCCCTCCCTCCCTCCCTCCCTCCCTCCCTCCCTCCCTCCTCCCTTCCCTCCCTCCCTCCCTCCTCCCTTCCCTCCCTCCTCCCTTCCCTCCCTCCCTCCAACAGAATGCTGTCTAATCCATGCTGACCTCAGCGAGTACAACATGCTTTGGCACGAGGGTCAGGTATACTTCATTGACGTGAGCCAGTCTGTGGAGCCTTCTCATCCCCACGCTCTGGAGTTCCTCCTTCGAGACTGCACCAATGTCTCCTCTTTCTTTTCCCGTGCGGGGCTCAGTGACGTCATGACCCCTCAGTGTCTTACGGAATGAACTAGACCTAGAGATTTTTTGGTAGTGCGTGTTTTTTTTTTAATCGCCTTCATGGCCGTGTATTTATCAAATTGTAGTGTTCAACAGACATTTGTTTCTTGATTGGGTCATTTGTAAGGATATGCAAAAGGGTAGTACTAACATAGCCAGTGATAACGTCATGAAATTGTTGGATATAATGGTGCTACTTACATAGTGTAAGTAGCACCATTACGTCCAGCAATTTAACCGGTTTATTTTCAGCAAGATGTAGCAAGCTATTAAACGCGAGATAAGCCATACAGACACGCTGTTATATATGCCTCATGCATCTCCTCCCCTTTGGCTTCCTTTTTAGGGGATAAGCTTAAGAAATTAAGTTTTTTCAACAACTGGACAGCAGCTAAATATGTATTCTCTGTGGTGAGGAGCAATTGAGCCCCGCCCAGGACTCTGCGCCCGGCCATATGCACGTGATCCTAGCCATGCCCTAGGCCCTCACGTGATATCAAATTCGCTCCCGCTTTTTCTTCTGGCTTCGAGGTACAGACAGCCTGACTTTTGCAGCGAGTGACTGACTGATCTCTTTTAACAACTCGCAGCCTGTAGGAAATCTCGAGGACGAAGCGGACGTCGACTCTGTTCCTCGCCTTGTGGACGCGGTGAGTGAACTTTACCGGATTTTTTGGGTTTGTTGTTGGGCGTGTCTGCATGGTTGATAAATCTATTCACTGATATGCTATACCAGGAGGATGTCTAGATCGCTAAAAGCAATATGTTAAACCCTTGTGAAAAATCAGTGATGTCACTGTATAGCTACTTAAGCCAGCTTGCAAGCAGTTTCCAGGCGCGTATGCAGCCCGCAGCCGGTACACCATAGATAGCTAACATTTTCATCTATGGGTACACGCATTCGTCTGTCTGTCCAGTCCATAATTGGGCTGTCTCGCAATTCACAGGGTTAAGCAAATGCTAGACCCGACATTAACATTCTGATAGTGATCAAAGCAGTTTTTATTCTCTGCGTTTCCAGAGGCTTTCTCGTTCAAGAATTGTTTGCCATTTTTAATGCTTTCAAAAACTCGAATACAACAGAGGGCCCGTATACATGGTCTCAGGACACGAGGTTCATACTGGAGTATACGTAGAGAAACGTCCATGTCATTAATATGACGATTAGTCACTCCCGCAGCTTGAATGCGGCAATACACGAGCGCGCAGTATACGAGGCTTTCCCGCTTTACAGAGCCAACTGTTCCACCAAGCCAGGCAAGTCTGGAGTCCAGAGGTTCCACTTGTAAAAAAAAAATTGCATGACACTAAACCCATGTGGGATATGAACTTTGAACTCAAAGTTTGGGGGTTGAAAAGTTCCCTTTTTTAACCAGAATTTTTATATTCATGATCGATTGCATTCCAAACCAGTATATAGTTCGCATCGAAAGTAATATCTGGAATGAGTATCAAGGTACTCTGGACTTTGCATTGGTTTGTTCAGAAAATGGAGGGCAGAAAAGTGGTATAGGCAAAAAACTGCCATTGAAGAAAAGGTGAAAGAGCTGCGAGAAAGATCTTTTGCGAAAAAGTGTCTAAGAACCTCCACATTATTTTCGCTCTGGAGTCATATCAGAAGAAAAGGTGAAAGAGCTGCGAGAAAGATCTTTTGCGAAAAAGTGTCTAAGAACCTCCACATTATTTTCGCTCTGGAGTCATATCAGAAGTCTCCCTAGTTTCTTCAGTAAGTCTTAGCTGGGTTTTTCAGTTTTCAGCCTCTGAATTGGATTACCTGTATCTCAGCCATTCCATGGTTGATTGACTTCGGATTTGATTTTTGATTCAACTTGTGCATGCACATGTTGATGCTGCCCTGGAATCTCACTGCTGGTAAGGTTACCGCTTTGTTTGGACCGCTTTTTTTTCTGATAGGCAGCCTCCTTTTGGTCGTAGGGCCCCGAAGAAGACCGCGTTCACACTAATGTTGAGTACCATTGAACCAACAAAGGTTGACCTTTCGTACAATATGCATATTGTACGTAGATATTCCTTCCTGCCGGAGATATGAATGCTGATGCGATGTTCCATTTTGGACCTTCCTGTCCCGCTGGCGCCTCTATAAGCCCCTTATAAAATACATTTAGTAATAATATTATATTATTACACAAATAAGTCGTCTTATTCTGGACTGATGATATACATTTACTGGAAGTGTGTGGAACCTTCCAACATTTGGGGTACCACATTGCAAAAATATAGGGTTATTTCAACCTAGCTATAGGTAGGTTGGTACAGCTGCAGAATTGCAATTCTTGCTTGCCCTATTACTGCATGCATGCATGTCCAGAGTGAAACATTCATTTGTTATTGCATACTTGTGCCACCAGATAAGGGGTGGAACTCAAGTGAATATTCATGTATCATTGTATTGAACTTGTTATTCATATGTAAACTCTGGGATACTATCTTGATACTTGTGTATAGATAAGGATGTGACCTTATTGCCCTCTAAGAGAATGGGAGGTGGATCAAGGCATAAACTGCAACTGAGACAACCCAACTTAATTTGGTTGAGTTCTCTTTGCAATGCAGATGATCACATTGTATGTTAGGTGTTACTACATGCGCCTTGCTCCGTTCTGTCTGGTCGGACAACATATTTCGGAAACTAGTGTGCTTTATTGGACAGTAGCCAGCTCTTTCTCGCAAACACATGGCAGCAGGCCTGCCTATTCCACTCCCACAAGCATGCCTCAGTTTTTGCTGTATTTAAACAAGTAATGTTTCCTCTTTGCTCCGACATCGCTAAGGAGGTTACTGGTATACATAGCAGATATCAGGTCACATGCAGCAAAGAATGATCACATTTGTGGGAGTGTGACAATCAAGTCCTGCTGCCTCTGATGCATGCAGTGTTAGCAAGCTGATGCAAAAACAAAAGAGTCTTCTGTACCTTAACCCAGCGTAGGGGTATCTCAGTTGCAAGTTCTCTACCAAAAAATGTGCATACAAGCAGATCAATTACCCAACATAAATTTTTATGGCTCTTACAATTAAGGGAATACATAGTGCAGCTACACTTCTAGATTCCTGTAATGGTATATGTCGCTACGTACACTTGCATGACTTCACTTAATTGTTTACTCTTCTGTTTGAAATTGGAGACCTATAATGGTCAAGCATGCGTGGTTTAGTATTGAAGCTGCAACTGATCATGAGATATTTCTCCCTAGCTGGGTTAAAGCAACCATTTTTGTTTTGCTGTGTAGGACCATGCACGGATGTGCAGGTCTATAATAAGTGGGGCTCGCTCACGCTCACCCCAATTAGCACGCAAGTGATGTGTAATTAGGGTACACTTATATGCACATGCATAAAGCTGCATGGATTGGAATATTAATGCGTAGTCGATTATATGCAGTAATTATTTTCGTGACGCTATACCGTAAAACGATGTAATGCTGAAATAGGTTTTTAGCCTTGTTGGAAAAAACTGTTTGGATCTGTTAACTTTTACTGACCGTAGAGTATGCGCATTATTCCATGATCACAAGTTACACGTGTCTACTACTGCATTATTAGTAGAGTAGAAGGACTGTCCTACTGTTCTACTGCCCTACTATCTATATATGACTACTGTACCTGAAAACTAAGCCAGAATTGAGCTGGAAACTCAAAAGAATCAGAGAGAAGAGTCCCCATGCTTTATATTGATGGTGGATTGGAGTGTTTTTTGGTGCACAGAAAGCCATGCACAGTGCGGGACAAAATGCGCAAGGTAAACATACAAGAGTGATAGGCAGATACGTGACCTGATACAATTAACAAAATAACTTGCCATAAGTACTAGGTAGCTTCCAACAATAATGCATGGGTTCATATTGGATACCTGGGGCTGAATAGCATGTGCTTTCATCACTCTCGAGGCTTCTTTTTCCCATAGTCACATCTTTGGTTACAAGAATTATTCACCGTGTTGTCATAGGAAATTCGTGGTCTTGTGCATTTTTACAGGTCTGTTTGAGCGTTGCAGGCACTGCTTGTTGTTGTGCTGTTGTCTCATGTATATTTCTCTCCCTCTGTATAGGCATTTCCTCCCATAAGTAGCAGTGTCTGTTGGAATGTAACACAATTTCTTATCGATAGCCAATGCTTACTCAGATGGTCCGAGTGGATGTCCATGCCATTGACAGATCAACCAACATGTTATGGAAACTATTTGGCAGTTTTGCAGACCTATATGTACTAGCAGTACTTTGAAGCCTAACTGTTTCTTGTGTATTTACTAACCAGCCGTTGTTTATCGTGCATTATCTCACAACTTACAGAAGTGGCCCCTGTGAAATGGTACCAAAATGAAAGGAATAGCTCATAATAACATGGTCAAACCATTTTGGAATCTCCCTTGCATGCTCTTTCACTGCTGGAGCTTGAACCTTCTTCATAACGGCATATGCATAAGAGTTAAACGATAGAAGATTGCTACATGTGCAAGCAACCTGGTACCATGGTGAAGTACTATTGCAGGGCTTTCCAATAGAGCCAAGATCAGCTGGCTGTCATAATTCTGGATGAAGATAGCATGACGAACTTCACGAGGTAAGTTGTATAGGTTTGATCACACCACAGAGGATATGCGCCTATACATCCTTTGTGGATACGGTTTACCCAAGGTGCAGCCGGGGGATAAAGTCATATCCAAGGAGGATATTTTTGGCGCATACTTTCCGAGGGGGCATGGTCTACCTGTCCTTAGCCTGTCACGCTGTAAATGGTCCCACCCCCACACCAAAAGCAGTCCCCAGACCATCTGTGGCAGAATAGTTGGTTTGTCCCTCCCCGAATCGTTTGTGGCGCCATATTAGACTCACGAGCCAGCCCCTTGCATGAAAAGTACTCATTGCAGGAATGTGCAGTGTTTGCATGCCATGGTCATATAATCTGATATAATAGACCTTTTATTATGATGTAATAGGAAGTAAAAGGAGGCACTAAAAAGAGAAATTACATGAAAACATGCGTTTTTTTGGTTTCATGTTTAAACACAAAAGCATGCATGTTTCCCTGTAAAGTTTCCATTTAGTGCCTACTTTTACCCCCCACCCATATTACATCATAACTGTAAAGGGTAGTGGCAAGTGAGTTTTATTAATATTCCAGTATACATGTGGTGGCACCATGGACGGGGAAGAGCTTTGTTTTGCTTGCAGACTACAGGATTGAAAAGAAGGGAACACTGGTGGTTGTAGATCTTTCAAAAGATCAAGAAACTGCAGCAGCACTCTCACGGCAACTTCTGCTGGTACACAAGCTCTTGGCGCGCACTTAATCACAGATATGAGTCGCTATGTAGTCCTGTAAGTGTAAATAATCAAGAGCTATAGCCGCTAATCAAGACTAACCTTGACCACATGCATTAAATGGAGTCAGTTTCCTACTTGAGTGATCGACGCATCTGATTGGCTCTGCCAATAAAGCTCTTTGAAGCCAATAAAGCTCTTTGAAGTGTTACAAGTACTATATCGCAATGAGACCAGACCTTACTTTTCATGCAATGGGCTGGCTCACGAGACTAGGCTCTGTAGCTATATGGTCACTGTGGGACTATCCGTGACACTATAAATAGACCCCCTTGCCATGAAAACTATGTTCCCCATTTATTCAGCCTCAAATGCCATCTCAACTGCAATGATACTGAAACTTTGAAGGATGGAAGTAGTAGAGCAGTAAACTCTAGTGCAGTCTACGAACATCGGCTATTCAGCAATCATCAGCTGCAAGCTTTGAAATTGTGCGGAACCCCTCCCACTTTTTGACTGTGTTTGCTACCCAACTTCTGCCCACCAGTGATCGGGGCTGTTGATTACTTTGTGCTCTGGGTATAATGGCTAAAATAAATATTATCCTGATAGATCTATTTGTCGCTCTTGTCCATCAGGATTGTGAGTCAAATGTGCACGGGTGTAAAGGCCCATCGCTTTGAAAACCCAGGCCAATTGCACGGTATCATCATCGAGCAATTACACTAGATCTACTTGGTCTTCCATGATTTACATGTATGTAGTGAACATCAAGCACGGGGGACTATCCACAGCAAGGGGGGACCATGTACGTATGGCTACGATATTTGGCCTGGGGGGGGGGGGGGGGGGGGAGACTGCTTCTGTGGGAGGACCGTCCATGGCGTGACATGGTGAAATTGGGCATGTGCACAACTGTCGTTAAGTAGCTTGTGGTTATGTACATAATTGTAAGGTATGCACCTATACATGTATCTCCTGCTACTCTTGTCCTATGAAATTTGTACTATACTGCATGGGCAGTTCAAAGGTGCCCGTAGCAGTCTATAAGTCAAAGACATGACTATGCTTTAACTGCCAATTATGGCAGTTAGAGCATATTTGCTCTAACTGCCTTAGTAAGCTGCAAACCCACAAGTAAATTATTCATGAGATGTAGCCACTTAGATAATGCCATTTCATGGTTTACAGGAAACCATGAAATGGTATTATCTCAGTATAGCTTAGAACATAGAGCTGCCCATGCTCTGAGCCATTTAGTATATGCACATCTTCAGCTTCTTATGCTCTATGGGATTCTTACTATATTCTATGAAAATTATTCCATACACTCGTTACTATAGTAACATATTATACTAAGTGGCTACATCTCATGAATAATTCAATGATATCTTTCCTCTTATTCTAGGCCTACTGAGGCTCATCGCTGTTCTTCTGGCCCTTCCAGTGTGGTTTCCTCCAAGTCCTCTTCATTCTCTGCTATGAGAACGCTTTTATTTTAGCTGTTGCATGCACGCCATAGGAATGTTGTTATTTTATAGTTACTATCCGGAATCCATAAGAATGCTTACCGTACTCATAATACTACATTGAGCACACAACCACAAACATGGCCCTAGTGTTTCAAAGACTCATAATAATTATGGCTGGCATTCCTAGGATGCCAGAAGATCAGCTGATTTCAGCTGCATTTGTTTTGGGGATTTATCCAATAAATGCAGATACACGGGTGGGCGAGAAGCTAATTTTGTGCTATCATGATTGTATAATAGGACTGCAACATCATGGTTATCAAAAGGGGATTTTCTTAGGTTGAGAGAGCAGCAAAAGTTGATCATATCGTACTTGTGATAAGCCATAAATGAGCACACAAGAAATTTGTAGACCACAAGTAAATGACACTTTAGTCCACAACCAATCTAATAGTGGTGCTGTCTATATGGATGGAGAAGGCTGCAGAAATTCAGCAGCCTTCTCCATCCATCACAATGCGCATGCGAATGAATAGGGAATGCTCCAAAAAGAGGACCGGTGTCATTATATTGAGAATGACTTCTGAACTATATTCAACATGCTTGTGGAATGAACACTGTGCAAGTTTGCTTGAATGCGACATTAAGCTGGAGCTGGCCAAACACTTCCGGTATGCTTCCTGGTTCCTGTTACAGTATCATGTTGCATCCAACAACCTCTGAGTCTTGTTTGCCGAGATTCTGCAGCCTGGCAGTCTCAGTAGATAGTCTTACACACAGTAAAGCTTTCATCTGCTACCTGGCTTCTGTAGCAGACCTGACTGTTATTAGTGAACTATGAACTATGAACTTTGTGAACCCTTATTCAGACTGCTATTCTTTTGTTTTATTGTTCCATATTTCCCACTATCATATTACAGTATGAATCACATGTACTTGAGACTTTTTGATATAAGGTTGGCATGAGTCAGGGTCAGTTACACTTCCCTCCTATGTTGTACTAAGTGCAGCATCTCCTTTCTTAACAGCCTGGGTACAGAATTTGATGCTGATCTTTCTGTTTTAACGAACCACCACTGTCTCGGAATGATAGTAAACCTTCTCGTGTTCTCGAAAGACCAGCTGTCCCCCCCCCCCCCCCAGATGAATGTTCCGAGGACCAGATGTAAAGTTACCCACCACCACACAATTTTATGGTAACGTTTTGGTAGTGGAAGATGACTAGAACTCATTTAGTCAATACTCAACCAGTGTTCTAAGAACCAAAGATGGATACTGCAATGAGGACTTTCATGCAGAGGATGCTGTTTGTGTGCTCGTGATCCTAGCAAGTGTTGAAATCGGCCAGCAGCTGCCCTGTACCAATGCAATTATAATTTATTATTGCGTTTATAACATTGATGTGCATGCTGTGCAAAACCATTGCTGTACAGCTGGTCGGCTTCTTCACTTTTTTGCGCAGTGCCCCTGAATTCCTGATCCCTGTTCTGTAATGCTTGGTCCATCGACGTCTGGGACAGTGTTGTGTGCAAAGATATTCCCTTTCCTGGGGGATTCATGAAACAGCCACAGGTTATTGGATAAGAACTCGACAACATATAAAGTGTGTGTATAGGGGGAACGGGAAGGGGGGGGGGGGGACATTTTCAAGGGGGACATCCTGTCGTGTGATACCGTCTTTGAAGTCTGTCGAAACTGCGTAGCATTAAGACGTACATACATGTACCAGAAAGGCAGACAGAGTCAAGTGCAAAGCAAGCTCGCTATTGTGGGGTCACCACATTTCCCCCAGCCGGATGCATTTCTGGGCGACTATTACTACGAGTCAATCAGTTGCAAGAGTAACAACTACCATTTAATGACAGCTATCTATCTGCTCCAAGGATCAGACGTGTCTGCTGTGAGATAACGAGAAAGAGGCTGTAATGCTTGTAACTAATGTTCGCATCGCATGGTTTGTCAATCATGGACAATATATTCGTGCCATCTGTTTTCAGCACCTATATCTTGATTAACACCGAGGAGACACAAAAGTCAGCTAACCTTGCAGCTGCACCAAGCCTTCCTTGGCAAAACTATGCGAGAGACTTATTCTGATCTCTGAATGTCCATGTGCCTAGTCTCGTTCCCAATGCAGATTTGATGTGCTTGTGTGGGGTGTATAGCATTTGTGATGTGGGCTAAATATCCCCCTTGTGTTGTAAGGAATGTGTGCATAAATGGGCTGGGCTCACGTCTGGTGTAGTCAGGTTGCGTAGCACGTAGGTAGGGCTAACTGCTGTATCATCGCTTCGATACCGGCACGAAAATTCTGCATGATAGAAGATAGGCTTTAAATAGACTACCACAGGCCCGCAGGCAGTGTGTGCATGCCATACAAGGTATGTAAATGGCAAGCGTCCACTCGAGAGTCCTTTGAATCACTACTGAACTAATTTAAGTTCTTTGAAATGCTATGCTTTATAGGCACTACCCCGGGAAAATGACACCCGTTCATGTTTCAAACATTGTATTTGTTTCAGCCATTATTCTGCTAGCCTAGCTCGAAAAAGAAAGATGAATGGCGTGTTTAGCGGCTTGTTGATGTGGCACTCCAGCAATGGTTTGTAACAATGCTAAGAGACTTATTATTGAGGTAAACACCTGAGGGTGACTGTTATGTCTGTGATTTACATGTTGAGCTCGTATGATGTAATCATTGGCTTCACTACCGCTTGCGTCTGTTTTAACGTGTGATGCATAACTGCGTCTCGCATACAATCAGCTATCATCTAAGTGTTGATTACTTGCCCTGTATATGTCATGATTATAAGGCCATCCAGAAAAAATTGCTTGTTTCTGGTGGCCCGTGGCCATGAAATGCTCATATTCCACTTAACATGTAAATACTAGTACCATGACATGTCTGCTTCATTAGTTTCCTGTTTAACCCCTTTACAGTGTGTCATGCCCATTGACACAGAGCAGTGGAGGGCCCAGACTGGGCTCTTCTGTGCCTCTCGTGTCCTCCTCCGCCCACCAAGAGGCAAACAGCCGCAGCCAAAGGTGCAAGCTGACACACTGTCACTCAATATGAAATTCTCCCTGGCAGTACTGATAGTGACCATGAGAACTGGAATCTTCTATGCCTCTCGTACACTTCAGCTACTTTGGTTGATTGCTTGTCATGCCTCCTGGCTACTGTCATCAGTTGTCAAGTTGAGCTGCCGGAGGCTGAGAGGTGTCTCTGTCCTGCTTGCCCTGTGCCTGGTGGTGGTGCAGATGCTACTGATTATGTCGGGAGACGTGGAGGAGAACCCTGGACCTCCAAAGATACAAAGTAGGTGATCAATTCAGTACTGAAGGAGACCTACCGTCAACAACGTAGACTTATCTACTTCTAGTAAATACATGTACATGATAGGGGTTCATAGCCTTGTAGCTATGCAGTTTTTGCTGCTTAGCTGAAAGACTGGGTACGAGATTGTGCTAGGGATTATTATATGGTAGTGATATTATGCAGTGTGTAGAATCATTGTAGTATGATTCCTCCTACCCAGCCACCCTGGGAGTGAGTGACCTGAGCTGTGTCCGGGAGGAGCTCCTGGATGTCAGATCCAAGTGGTTTGACATCGGACTCAAGCTCAAGCTGAGTGTGGGAATCCTAGAGGGCATAAGGGGCCAGTATGCAAATCCATCTGAAGCTCTACGTGAAATGTTGCTCCACTGGCTGAAGAAGGTGGACCCACCCCCAACCTGGGAAGGACTAGCCTGTGCTCTGGAGAGCTGCACTGTGGGAGAGCCTCGGCTGGCAGAACAACTGAGAACAAAGTTTTGCAAGATAGAAGGAGCAGCTGGTCAGTTGCTGTATATCAACAAGTGTGTGTGCCTAGCATGTGCAGTGATTGTAATCGAAGTTGACATAGTGTAAATTTGAGTTCTTTTCCTCTGCTCTCAATAGTCTCTGTTTAGTGAGTTCCTTTCATGTCCTTGTCTGTAAGATGATATTCCAGAACTGAGATGCCATAAGCATTAAAAAAATTGGTAGATGTAACAATACTGCTGCTTTATAATCATGCATGCTCTCTATATTCTCTGCTTCTAATGTTTACTGTAGTTATTACCATTTGAGTTGTTCTTTGGAGTGAGATTTAAGCTTTATGTTTTGTGTTGTGTAGGTTTATCACAATAATTATTCTCTATTGCCTTAGAGGGAGCCATAGATCGCTATGCCTCACACTTGAAATCAGTCTACACCAGCACAGAACTGCCAACACACTGCAAGTGGCCACCCTCGTCATCCAAGAAGTTTATCCACCTGGCTGTGGTCAGGAAGGAGAGACTAGGCAAGAAAAAAGCAGATGCATTTACTAGGGCAAAAATTCATGGAACTGAAATTGATAAAATTTATCAGGAGAAAGAGGGCGTAAACTTCAGCGAGGTTGGGAAAATGATAGATGAATCACTTGCAGAAGTGATTCTTGTTGAAGGTGCCCCAGGAATAGGCAAGACAACATTTGCATGGGAGATGTGCAGAAAATGGGCACAGGGTGAGATTTTGAAAAAATACAGTCTGGTTGTTCTGTTACGGCTTGGTGACAAATGGATGCAAGAGGTAAAAAAAATATCTGATTTCTTTTATCACCCACTGGCAGACGCTAAGCTCGCTAAAGAAGTAGAAACAGAAATTCTCCATTGTGAGGAAAAGTCAGTCCTACTACTGTACGAAGGTTTTGATGAACTCCCTAGAAAGCTGCAAGAACAACAATCCATTTTTCTGGATGTACTACACAAAAAATACCTTCCAGATGCAACAATACTGATCACAAGTCGACCCTCAGCCACTTGGTATATCCGTTGGAAGTTTAACCCACAGATTTCACAGCATTTTGAAATTCTTGGTTTCACAAAACGTGATATCTGTTCCCATGCACATGATCTCATAGAAGATGAGCAGGTGCGCAAAGCCTTTTTACAATACTTAAAATGCTACCCCTACATTCGTGGGATGATGTACGTACCACTGAATGCTGTGATAGTGACAGAACTGTTCAAGGAGAGACATCATAGTCCCGAGAGGATCATACCAACCACTATAACTGAGCTCTATACCGATCTCACACAAAGTCTTCTGCTGCGCTATCTGCACAATGAGTATGAACCACATGTGTGTAACTTGAAGTGTTTCGCAGATTTGCCCTCAAAAGACTACAAAATGTTTAGAAAAGTCACTGCAGTTGCTCTGAAAGGAATAATCGAAGACAGGTCTGTGTTTGATGACCTCCCAAAAGGCTTTAATACACTGGACCTGATGCAGTCGGTTCCTGAACTCTACGTTGCACAAGGGGCCTCGGTCTCATACAACTTCTTGCATGTAACACTGCAGGAATACCTAGCAGCTGTGGACATATCAGAACAACCTGTAAAGAAACAGATAGAATTCTTTGAAATGTCTTCACCAGCATTGGGTTCTAGAGCATTATCTACTCAGCCATTACTACCAGATATTATTATCGTACCAGGAATATCCACTAGACTAAGAAATGTGCTGAGGTTTGTGGCTGGCCTAACAAAATTCAAAGGTATCTCATTATCTTCACTACAACCACTTATACTCAATTCTCTCCCACAAGATTTTAAAGACATAACGTTAGATTCCCTTCACTGGCTGTTTGAATCACAATGCAGTGACAGTTACAATGAATTGTTTAGTCCCTACAATTTGCTTACTGAACATCACTCTAACATGTCACCTTTTGACTTCTTTGTGTTAGGATATGCCATGGCTCACATTACCAGCAATTGGAAGATTAACCTCAGAAATAGCGAAATTGGTGATGAGGAGATAGAGATGTTAGTGGCTGGTGTGAAATTTACAATAGGCCCTGTTACCCAGTCTGAGGAGAACAGAAGATTGCAGCAGCTTGATATCAGCAGTAATTCCATACGCGTTGGAGGAGCCACCGCACTAGCGAAAATGCTGAAGGAAAGTAGGACATTACAACAGCTGAATATTAGTAACAATTCCATAGGCATTCGAGGGGCCACTGCACTAGCGCAAGCACTACAGGATAACAGGACATTACAGCAGCTGAATGTTAGTAACAATTCCATAGGCGATGGAGGTGCCACTGCACTAGCGGTTGTGTTGAAAACGAACAGTACATTACAGCTGTTGGATGTTCGATACAATTGCATAGGCAGTACAGGAGCCACTGCATTAGCGGAAATGCTAAAGGAGAACAGGACTTTGCAGCAGCTGGATGTTAGTAAGAATTCCGTGCAAGATGGAGGAGCCACTGCACTAGCGGAAATGCTAAAAGAGAACAGGACGTTACAGCAGCTGAATGTTAGCAATAATTACATAGGTGATAAAGGAGCCACCGCACTAGCGAAAGAGCTGGAAGAGAACATGACATTACAGCAACTGGATATCAGGGACAATTTCATACACAAGGAAGGAGCTACAGCTCTAGAGAAAATGCTGAAGAAGAAGAGGACATTACAGCAGCTGCATGTTAGCTGCAATTCCATTGGCGAAAGTGGAGCCACCGCATTAGCGGAAATGTCGAAGGAAAACAGGTCATTACTGCCGCTGGATGTTAGCAGGAATACCACAGGTGATAAAGGAGCAACCGCACTAGAAGAAGTGCAAAAGAGCAAGACATTACAGCAGCAGCAGCTGTATAGCAGCAGGAATTCCATAGATGATGTAGGAGCCACTGCACTCGTGGAAATACTGAAGGAGAACAGGGCATCAAAGCAGCTGGATATCAGTGGCCATTCTGTACGCGATGTAGGAGCCACTGAACTAGCAAAAATGCTGAAGGGAACCAGGACATTAAAGCAGCTCACTGCTCACAGAAATTCCTTAGGTGATGTAGGAGCCACCGCACTAGCAGAAATGCTGAAGGAGAACAGGACATTACAGCAGCTTGATATCAGTGAAAATTCCATACACCATGGAGGAGCCACTGCACTAGCAGAAATGCTGAAGGAGAACAGGACACTACAGCAGCTGAATATTAGCAAGAATTCCATAGGTGAAGTAGGAGCCACCACACTAGCAGAAATGCTGAAGGAGAACAGGACATTACAGCAGCTTGATATCAGTGAAAATTCCATACACCATGGAGGAGCCACTGCACTAGCAGAAATGCTGAAGGAGAACAGGACACTACAGCAGCTGAATATTAGCAAGAATTCCATAGGTGAAGTAGGAGCCACCACACTAGCAGAAATGCTGAAGGAGAACAGGACATTACAGCAGCTGGATATTAGTGACAATTCTATACGCCGTGTGGGAGCCACTGCACTAGCAGAAATGCTGAAAGAGAACTGGACATTACAGCAGCTGATGGTTAGAGACAATTCCATCGGCAGTGAAGGAGCCATCGCACTAGCGAAAATGCTGAAGGATAACAGGATGTTGCAGCAGTTGGATGTTAGATGCAACTTAATATGCGCTAAAGGAGCCAGAGCACTGGCAGAAAATCTGAAGGGGAACAGGACATTACAGCAGCTGAACATTAGCAAGAACCTCATAGGCGATTTAGGAGCTGTAGAACTAGTGCACATGCTGATGGAGAACAGGACATTACAGCAGCTGGATATTGGTAAGAATCACATAGGCAGATATAGAGGCGCTGATGCACTAGCAGAAATGCTGAAAGAGAACTGGACATTACAGCAACTGGCTATCGGTGGAAATCCCATAGGCAATGATGGAGCCACTAAAGTGGCGGAAATGCTGAAGGAGAACAGGACATTAAAGCAGCTTGATGTTAGTGACAGTTCCATAGACGATGAAGGAGCTACAGCTCTAGCGAACATGCTGAAGGACAACAGGTCATTACAACAGCTGGATGTTAGCTACAATTCCATAGGCGATGAAGGAGCCACCAAAATAGCAGAAATGCTGACTGTGAACAGGACATTACAGCAGCTCAATGTTAGATACAATTCCATAGACAATGGAGGAGCCACTGCACTAGCGGAAATGCTGAAGGAGAATGTGATGCTACAACAGCTGAATATTAGCAAGAATTCCATAGGCGATGTAGGAGCCATTGAACTAGCAGAAATGTTGAGGGAGAACAAGACATTAAAGCAGCTGGATGTTAGTAGCAATTCCATAGGTGATGAAGGAGTCACCGCACTAGCGAAAATGCTAAAGAAGAAGAACAGAACATTACAGCATTTGGCTGTTAGTAATAATTCCATAGGTGATAGAGGAGCCACTGCATTAACAAAAGTGCAAAAGAAAAACAAGACAGTCAGCATAATTGTTTAAGATGTATAGGCCATGATGTGGTACTGTAGGCATTGGTCATTTACATAACTATTTCGGAATTTTTGTGTGACATAAATGTATAGTAAGTGAACCATTGGTATTTTGGTATTTCATTTTATATAGTAGATGTAGAAGCATTTGATTTCCCTTTGGTGCGTTTTGTGCTTAATAAAATTTACTAGTGATATTTCCTTTTTGTATGTTTTGTACATGTACTGAATAGAATTTTCTTGTGTGTTGAGATTAGATTAATTGATGCATTGTTGTCTGTACACTAAATTTTTTGATGGCATTACTGTGTAGGTATGTTTTTACTGTCACCTGCTTATTAGCCTTTTGATGTTTAGAACTACCTTTTCCTTTGGCCTATAGAACTGTGGTCTATATAGTCTTTTGTTTCTTTGAACTCTGTTGTGTCACCCACATTACTTCACCCCTTTTTATATGGAACCTGTATTTGTATATTTTTGTACAGAGTTTTTCGGCTACACTTCAGTCTATGATATTCTATGAGTTATCTCCAGCGCCGCAAGGGCAAAAGCATGTTCTGACATGTTGAGCCACGGTTACAAAATCATACCCACCCCCACAGAAAATATGATTATGGGTTGCTGTGATATAATGCAATATTATACTTTTTCCTACCTAGCATAATACAGGGTATCAGTATGACTGAGTCTGAGTGGCTGCCTTGCATGTGTCGTCCCTCCTCTTCTAAAGTCAACTCCTTATTGATTATATATGCGCGATGGACAGGTCATGTGTAAATGTGAAGATGTATTTATGCGTCATTGCCAACATATCATTGATGTGGTAGTACGTAATGTATGTAGAATTATGGCAAGCAATATTATGGATTCAGGATATTGTACTAACTACAGAAGTGTAATAAAAGCAAATTGTTGCACAATACTTTGGACGTGACGTGTATCATTCTGTGCCACTGAGTTTTTCCTCAGTCTAGATCTCGAGGACTTGGTAGAGCCTAGAAAAGAAAGGAATGTTTAGTAAAGTCTGGTGGACACATACGACATTACACCGTTCCTGTCCTTATACACTTTCTTTTCGCATCACACTTAATTATTGATTCTTATCTTTTGTGCTACATGTGTGGCCGTTTTAATTAAAGGGACCAACTCCCATCTATGGTGTCATAAACCCACAATTGTAAGTGGCCTACACCTTATTCAGCAAATTTAAACAAATTTACACAGCTGCTGACCATCAGACTAGAGTGTGAATGTGCTAGTGATAGGCTCCACTGTGATAATATAAATGTATGAAAAATAGCAAGCTCACTAAAACATTAAAGTGAACTACCTTCTCAGGTGTTGCAAGCGAGCTATGAGACTGTCCACGCACACTGTGTGCTGCTGTCTCTGTTCACAGACTCAGTTATACAGCTAACTAGCTAAGATAGAGAGTTAGTTATACAAAGAAATTATCTAGCTCAATCCAGGGTCTTACTACCTTCTAAATAGCAAGTCCTAATGTCCAGGAGAGGAGTTAGCCTCGTTCCCAGGCTCTACTGACCATCTTTTTTTCGTACGTAGTAAAATAAGCGAAAAAAATTAAAGCTGGTCAGAAGAGCCTGGGAACGAGACTAGAGAGGAGTCAGATTGCAGCACATACAACGTTGAGCTAGCTATAGGTCTTGCTGCTGATGCTTTTTTCTTCCTATTATTCTGTTCCCCTATTCTCAGGACTGATGCCTATTAGTCTTTTAAAGTTGTCCTACCAAATCATACAACACACAGTCAAAAAAGTTCTCAATGTTGATTGTAGTGTAACATAACAGATAAAGAAATGTAATCTTCCTGAGACGATTGCTGCTGAGTGGAAAGTGAGTTTTGCAAGATAGAGAATACTTTCTCTGCATTGGCAGAGGATGGCTGAACTCAGCCCATGTATATGTAGGCAAGCAATATATTATAGCCTATCATTCTTACAGGTCTATAAGTTTATGCCTATTTTTCCAGCATATACATAATATACTTCTCTTAGACTAAGGCTTTTGAGACCTACATTATACACAGGAAAAAAAAGTGGAATTTCCGGAAATGTGTTACAAGGAAATTCGACAGGAAATCTACATTTCAGGCAGTATATATAGGATAGGGCAGAATTTCATGATTTTAAAGGAAATTCTGCCCTATCCTATACTACCCTGTACCTGGAATACCAGATTTCCTGTCGAATTTTCTTGTAACGCATTTCAGGAAATTCCACTTTTTTACGACAAATGAGCAGTAATGACATTAAAAATTATACGGCAATCTTGTGTTCTAGACTACTGCATCTTAGCTCACTATGTATGCATTCACTAGCCGGCACTAGCTATTATAGTATTATGACTTCTGTATACGGCAGTCATGAAAATCAGCTACATAGCGGAGTTTAGTGTCAAAGTATTATAGCAAAATCGTGCCATCAGTAGTGTTTCTTGTCCAAAATTAATTTTTACAACTAGCACACAATGGGTGAGACACATTCAAGCATAGAATATTAAATATCTATAGGATGACGATCACTATTTGCAATCAAGACTACATGTACATCTTCTATTAGTGGTATGCTATATACGTATCTCCTATTGTAGCGTGTATACAGATATACAAACATACATGTACTCTATGTGCAGTGTGGACATTGTGTTATATAGGCTACTATGCTACAGAATGCAGAACATTGTGCACGCACCACATAAAAGGGATCTCTACTAGTACCGCAATTAGTACAATGTGTGAACTGCAGTGTAGATGAGTGTGGCTCAGTCAAGGATGCCTGTACTTGAGTTCAAATTCCTCAGACTGATCACTGAGTGGCTCTGTCTCTTCCAGTAGGTTGCAGAACCGACCAATGCATAGTATGATCTCCATCACAATAAAGATGATAACCCACATAGCAAGGAGTGCTAGCCAAACAGCCCAGACTGGTACTGGAGGAACCACTAGGAACACACCGAGGGTGACCTGGACAAGACCGATGAAGACGACTGACAGCCCCCAGAATCGATGGATCCTTTCCCAGATCTTGCGGTATGTACTATTAGAGCCATCTTTCTTTATGTGGGGATGGCTACATGCCAGTAAGAGAGTATAATATGCAGCTAAAAGACAATATCCTATGAGTAGAATATGTTAGGCTTACAATATTCCAATGAAGGGTTGAATGATGACCAGAGTTTCAAGGACAATCCCAATGATGGCATGAGGGTGAGTGGGCTCTGTTGTAGTTCCAAACGGGAATATCACAACAAAGGCCGGCATTGTAAATATAACACCCAGGACCTGCAGAATACAACAGATTCGTATAATATGTATACTCTTTATGAGATAATCTGCTACTGTAAAAAGGCGTTACCTACCTGAATGCTGGCATGACTGTAGAACCAAACTTTGGACATTGAGCATCGGAAGTAGCGAGCAATGATGAAGCCAGTGGGGAAGAGGATGCCAAACGCAACAGCCATCAACAACCCGTGGAGGTGGAGGTAGCTGAACCATTCTCCATCACAGCTCAAGGTCTCTGTTTGAGCAGGATCGCCACGCAGGAGCCAAAGGTCATCAAGTCCCACATTACTGGGCAGTAGATATACCAAGCATTAATTTTTTTCGCAATAATTGATTCAGAAGGACCTTAAAATGCCTGACTTACTCTGAAAGCCTCTGTCCACCGTAGAGATAGACATCTCCATTTGGGCCTGCAGCCATCATGTGACGTTGCCGGCGGTCAGGATATGCATCAGGCACTGCAGCCTAATGAGAGAATCATGACAATGTATCATTCGTACATTTATACCGTACTAACACAGTATGGTACTATTGTGTCAATGATACGTATTAGGTGGTCCCAGGCTTCCGAATGATAAGTATGCTGTATGTGTTCATTACAACTGGCAGCAGGAAACAATAATGAGGACACGAGTGTCTACGCCAAGGAAGGTCTGCAGTATTATATGGTTGAACAAGTGGCCTAATTGCACCTATGACTCTATCACAGGAAGCATATCATAGCCTGAAGAGTAATGGGGAGATAGAAAGCGACAATGCATAGCAGAGTCAGGCTGGCAGTGCCACCCCACACAGTTTCTTTGTAAATATGACTTGGTATAATGAGTGAGCAGTTACCATTTACTGTAATAAGTGTACACCCATCCAATCATAACAGACAAGGATCGTGTGGTTCTGTGCATTTATGTCTATTATACTAGATATCTTAAGCTGAAGGCTTAGTTTAACCTAGCCATTGTTGTCTCAGTTTCAGCTTCTCTATTATAGCTATTTTGCATGTGCACTCATTGACGACTGCATGAGGGACATGTAATGATGACCATAACACCTAATTCTGGGGAATATTTTTTTGACAGTGAGTGGTTTTGGTGCCAACAGAGGCCACCTTACGTTTCTTTTAGGATATGCCGACTCCCCTACAGATGAAGGCTTTACAGGTATGCCTTCTTTTCTTGAAGTGTCCCACATGCAGCAATATGTTACCGTTAGAGGGAACACAGATAAGTATACATGTACAGGTAATACACATAGCTATGAACTAAAATTTTTTGCTCTTTTTCTGCTATATACATTCCATAGTAATGGATCTCTCTCATACTCAGCTCACTTGGCTAGTGGTGCATGCAAGTGCTCAGGTGACTAGTGATGAGCATGTTATTTTTCCTCTACATTAGAAAGCAATGGACTGCATTGTACCAGCTTGTGTGCATGGAGTTCACTAAGCATTGTGACTATAGCCTTGTAAGTGCTTGTGTATAGTGATGTGCGCATGCATCAATGCCATTCAACAGCAACTTTGTTTCAAGTACAGTATGAAATGAATAGCTATTTCGATTATTATGGAGACAGTGAACAAGGATTCACAATCAAAGGTAATTCATCACACTACTCACCTCGGTTCTGTATCTGGTCCAATCCTTCCCAACAACTGCTACCTCATACTCCGGCCAGTCTTTGACCTATAATCATGAGCAGAGTAAGGTATATTAATTAACTTAAGGATAACTTCTTTTTAATTATGGAATCTCTGAAGATGGAAAGATTTGTACACTGCAGTGATCAGGTACAAATATAACCACGATAGGTTGATGTAAATTTCCTATACAGGTGTCATGCAGTTCTTGTAGTTGTCAAGTTAAATGATTCATAATTATTATAAACTGACTACCAAGCTTTGAAAAAGGATCATAATTCTATTGATAGAGGCACCAGGTGGGTGGGAAAAGTTGGCATAATATTCTTAACCCATGCATCATTCCTCATTCCTCCTGTGTTCTAAGGCTAGCTCAAGTGGCTCCATGACTTTGTTTTCAAATTCTTTTGTAATTGCATTTTCAAGGTGATGTAAAATTATTATAACCTATTTACCGAGACTTGAACCCGAAGCCTGTGAGTGTCTGACATCGAGCATGTCGAGGCAAATACAATAGTTACACACCGTAAATAAAATGGACGGATTGAGAATTATGCCGCTGAGAATGAAGCGACAAAGGCTAATACGTTGTGCATTAAATTAGGATTACATCATACACCAGTACTATTTGCCACATTTAAAATTCACCAATATTAATTTCTAGCCGTTTCCCGCCGATTCGCCAAATTTAATGCTCGCAAAATTTTTCCGCTATACGGCCACTGCATGCATCATAATCAAGCCCTTCCCTCTTCACATTCCTACAGCTCTTCCCTAGCTGTTACCTGTCAACCATGCAAGAGTGGGTGGTTTCCTGATGTGTGTCTAGAGGAAATCTATAAGTATATCCTCAACCACAACAATAACACTGCAGGTGTTTTTATGTTCAACTTAGCTTGCATGGGGGTTTAGATATAGAGCAACAACCCCAAAATCAGGGGCATATAGGCAGGAGTTTTAGACTTAGGAGACAGAGGCTTTGAAGTAGCCAAGTTTCCGGGAGAAGTGCAACAATAATTAATTTGTCATGAACACCTGTATGCATACTTATAACAATACAAGTTCAATCAGGGTATCACAAATCATAATTTATAGTATTAACTCCACTCAGCAAGCATCTACAAGAGAGATTCATTACATTCCAGTTTTCCAAAACTACACCCCCAATAAGCAATCTAGCCTAGCAGGAAATTGAAGCGTTCCGTTGAATCATGGCAAATTGAAGTTTAGTATCTTACACAAGCATGTCTCCTAACATTAACTCAACTGTATGTATACTGCACTTCAGGATTGCCCTCTCTGTGAGGAGGCGACCACCTTCTCGTTCTCTGTGCTAGTTTCTCATAAAGGCTTTGATTACCATAATCTAATAGCCTTGTTCCCAGGCCCACGACTTTTCTTGTTGCACAAAGTCTTTGTAAAAAAATCACAGGCCTGCATGGGAACGAAGCTACCAATCTATGCAGTTAAGATATGCTGCTGTGTTTTTAACATCATCTTACTAAGATGATGTTAAAAACACAGCAGCATATAACCTAACTGCATGTGCACTGCTGTTCGTGCGTGCATGCTGTTACAGTAAACTTACGTGGATGATTTGCTCTGTGTGGAAGGAAGTTCCACCATAGAGCACGGCTTTCCCAGGGTCATTGCTCAAGGGAGCCATCCGGCTCCAAGTTCTAGGGGAGATACAGCGAGGTAGCTCTGTCCACTTGTTGCGGTTAAAGTACCAATTATCCTTGGTGGGACACGGACCTCCAGCTGTTCCTCCTCTGCAGTAAAACGAAAGGAATGTCAGCTGTGTAGCTACTTTATTAGTATGAAGTGGCAATAATATTATAATTATAGGAAACTGAATTTGACTGTAGATACTGCATCCAGACTTGCATTTGTGCATCCCAACCGTAATTTAATGATCCTATATCATTGAAATGCGTCGGATATTATAGCGTTGGCTATATATAGCTACGTTTACATACCTCATACATCCCCCGAAAATTACCAGCTGTTCTGGGCGGACAACTGCAGATCCTTGCAGGCACCTCCCGTGTGGAGCCAGAGGATTAAACTGGTTTCCATTGCTGGGCTGCCCGAACACCCTCACCCAGGTAGCAGTGGTTGGACTACGGAATATCAGCTTGTAGGTGTCAATATACCGCGTAGCGTGGGTGGTTGTCAGAGTGAACCCTGCACCCATCCAAAACTCGTTTGTTGCAGGCCCGTAAACTGCGCCGAAGTGCCCTCCATAACGTATCGGTGGAACGGGGCCATCTGTAGTCACTTCACTCCACTGCCTGGTAACGAAGCTGAACGCCCACGTATCACCGTATTCGTCCGCACCTGTACCATGCGACACTACAAACACCGATTCGCCACTAACATTCACGACTCCATAGAAGGAATAGAGTCGACCCAGCGGTGCCGAAGTAGTGTCGACTTCTTCCCACATGTTAGAATCTACGTCGTACCACCACGTATCGGCAGACAAGGTCCCACTGACACTGCCTCCAAATAGGTTAGAAACGCTGTCGTAGCCGAAGGCTCCTCCAATTCGTGCTCCAGGCGACTCTGCTGACAGAGGCGTGATCCGCGTCCAAGTGAGTCCCTGCGCTCTGCACGCGGGCGCAAAGGCACAAAAACTAACACACGTTAACAACAACAGAGACTTCATACTAACAATATGCAAAAGGAGGAAAAACAGCGACTTTATTAAAGCTAGTTCTTGTGTCGCGGTATTTGCATACCTATCCCCGGCCCCTTGGCTAGACACGGCGCATGGCGTGCCGTGAGTCCGCGACTTCCGTTTGTGCATAGATACTGGAAAGAGGCCGTGATACTGATTGGAAAAACCACAGTGCAATATTGTACTGGCTTTAAAAATGATGTCAGTCCAACAACAGCGGCTTCAAGGGTTAAAGCGGCTTGTGAGCGAGGTATTAAAGGTATGCGAAATGCGGTAAGTACCCGACATAAGCACCACGCGTCCTCCTTGCAAAACGCGGCTGCTTCTTTCGCGCTCTGCACTTGCTGTGACTTCTGACACTTTCACTCTCTCAAGAACACTACACTACCGCGGCCTGGCTCCTTCACTTGGCCACGCAGCAGCAAATCTCTAGGAGGCAGTCTGCAGCCTAAGCTAATACCGCACTAGAAGGGTTAACTTGATAATTATTATTGTGAAACTTGCAGATGATACTGACAGTCTGTGATTGTTTTTTCTCCAAATGGTCCATGCATCACGGAAGGAAGGTTAGTTTAAATGTGAAGGCAACGTCTGTTGAGTAGAATTACAATTAGCTACTTGGGAGTGTACGTTTCTAAATCTTTACCCGTAGCTACACTTGGGAGTGTAGATATCTTGCATTGTGCATGCCATTAGTATGTAATAAGGCTGTACAACTCCTAATATCTGTGCATGAGTAATAACATCTACCTTCCCAGGTGCACAAATGGTGTTTCATATAGGAACAGTACCCTCGGGACGGACTTTGGTGAGATTAGTAGGGGAGAGGAGAAGATTCCTCACTAACAAATCTTGTACGGGAGATAGCTACTATTGTGGAGATTGCTTATCGCTGTGGATTCACTTGCCAAATGGAAAGTGTGCATGTGTTTAAATTAGCAACATGGTCTTTTGCTGGGTATTCCATCTCCATGCGTGCACATATTTGTAGTAGATAGCACAGATCTTAGATAACCCTTTGTGCATTGCAACTTGATCTCTCCTAAGAGGCACCACTGAAGGGGGGAGAGCACCCTAAGACTGTACGTACTTTCCCAAGAGTGCATACCATGTAAATTCTAATTATTCGTTCAAATGAAATAATCTCATTTTGGGTTGACGAATTGATTGAAAGGACTTTTTTATGAGCGGTGGCGAATAAATAGAAGATTAGTCTGAAATACTGACAGCATGTCTGAGCATTGTAAAACATTCAATAGACAACACGGCAGGCACTTCTATTACACGGGCCAGGAACTCTTCATGCTCTCTTCCACTTTTGCTACTTCTGCAGACTACAGTGCTCAGCAGTGATAACATATCAACAAACGTGCGCGCACACAGCAGACAAAGATCTTGGCTATAAGCTTATGTACACACGCTAGTCTTCATAAGAAACAGCATGTGCACAGGTAAGTTGGGCCGCCTCCTTGTCCTTGGTGCGGCTTTCTGTATCAGCTAGTCACACTCATGGGCATTCCTGCTGACGTACTCATAAGTAATACTGCTAGCATGTAGCAGCTGGCAAATATTAGAAAAATATTTCAAAAAGGGCCCACAAATTTGTTGGAAGAAATAAATTGTGGAAAACTGGGGTGTGCCAAATAATTAGAGGGCGAAAAATTAGAATTTCTACGGTAAATATAACAATTGATTTTTCATAGTCATCCAAACTATAAATACATTTATATAGTTCTTAGCTGGTCATAGTGATAATGCTATAATACTCCTAAAATCTATGCTTAAGCGATAATTTCCACCTGTGCAGGTGTACGGTGCTCCTCACAGGACTGGTGCACTGCAGTTTGAAATTGCTGCGGATCTTTTAGGAGAGCTTTACAGGTAAGAAGAGAAGATTCCTTGCTAGCAAATTTTCCCATCTCATACCAGAGATAGCTACTATTGTTGAGATGTCTTATGGCTTGGAATTTTCACTTGCTCAATGGAAAATGCGCAATGGTGCTTAAATTGCCGCATTTTATTGCATTAGCACCATGTGTCTTTCGCACGCTATTTTCATTTCCTAATTTCTCATGCATCTGCATGCATGCATGTATTTGTAGTAAATGACAGAGCTTTGATACTTTGTGTGTTACCACTTGAATTAGGCACCACTTAAGGGGGGGAGCACCATTAGACTCTATGTACTCTCCACATAATTGATTTTTGTAGTCTCTCAAACTATAAATCCATTTAACTAGTTCTTAGTAAAAATGCTGTAAAAAGTGTGCATAAGCGATAATTTCCATCTGTGCAGGTACGCATGTGATGTTCTGCACGAGACTGGTGCACTGGAGTTTGCTCGAGTCTTGATCAGATTCACAGGTGAGAAAAGAAGTTTCTTTGCTAACAATCTTGTGCCAGAGATAGCTACCGTTATGGAGATGTCTTGTGGCCGGGGATTTTCACTTGCTCGATGGAAAATGTGCAATGGTGCTTAAATTGCCAACTTGAAGAAGGCATTCACATCTCTCCTAAGAGGCACCTCTTCAAAAGGGGAGCACCCTTAGGCTGTATGTACTCTCCACATACTTTTGTCTCAGTATCCGTTTTAAATACAATTCAAAGCTGGTCTTAGTAATGAGGCTGGAAAATCCTGTGCATGAATGATTATTTTCACCTGCTCAGGTGTATGGTGTTCCTCACAAGACTGGTGCACCAGAGTTTGAAATTGCCGCGGGTCTGTGAATGATATTTGCAGGTGAGAAGAGAAGATTCCTAGATAGCAGTAATCTTGTACCTGAGATAGCTACTATTCTCAGGGCTGTGGATTTTAATTTGTGGGGTGGATAATGTGCAATGGTTTTAAATTCATCAAATTAGCACCATGAGTCTTTCGCTGGTTATTTTCCTTTTTTTAAATTCTCATGCTGCAAATATTTGTAGTACATACATGATGCTGACTTTTGGGATTTTTAACCCCATCCAGATCAGGACGTGTTTCCGACCTCTCATGACCTTGCCCAACATCCTTGTCCTTCCGAAAGATCCAGTAATGTTGACCAGAGGAAGGGAGTCGTGCACCGAAACCCGTGTGCTGACTGTGACATCACCTGTGTTGGTCAGACACCATTCAATATGCACATCGGGAAGTAAAGACACCTAGGGGTCTTAAATACATTTAGGTCAGAGAGTTTTCACTCACTCTTTAGAGAATTTACAATGGTGCTTAAAGTGCCACTTTTCATCCCATTACATGTAGCACCATGTGTCTTTGCGGGCTATTTTTGTATCCTTGATCTCATGAATGCACATACTTGTAGTAGATGACTCAGATCTTTGAATCTTTGTACGTTGCATCTAGAAGAAGGGATCCATACTTCCTTAGGTGACACCATTTGTGGGCCGGGGAGGGAGAGAGCACCCGGAGATTGTACACACTCTCCACATAGAATTAACTATACCAGTATCCAAATTAAAAATTCATCACACTAGTTCTTAGCTGGTCTTAGTAATGAGGCTGTAACGATCCTAAGAACTGTGCTTGAGTGTTGTTATCTTTAGCATGGATGAATGTTAACAGTAATTAAAACCATCCATGATTGGATGACATTGACCTTCCACAATGCCCTCTGACCTTTAATGAGATTAAAAGGTGAGCAGAGAAGATACCTTGCTAGCAAGCCATCTAAACCTGTATCACAGATAGCTACTAATATGGAGAGGTCTTAAATGCATTTATGTCTGAGAATTTTCACTTGCTCTTTGGAGAATTCACAATGGTGCTTAAATGCCACTTTTTATCCCGTTAGCATCATTGTGAATTTCGCTGGCTATTTTCGCTTCCTAGACTGTCAATTATGCACATACTTGTAGTAGATGACTCGGAGCTTTGTACTTTCGTACGTTGCAACTTGAAGAAGAGATTTACTCTTCTCATTGGGTGACACCACTAGTCGAGTGGGTGGGTGGGGAGCACCCAGAGATTGTATGCACTTTCCACATATAGTCTAATTACGTATGCCAGTATCCAAATTAAAAATCCATTTTACCTGTTCTTAGCTGGTCTAAGTATTGAGGCTGTAACAATCCTAAGAACTTTGCATGAGCGTTATTTAGAGCAGGTGAGGATAGAGTGGTGCTGACAGCGCTAGTTCTTCAGGGTTTGAGATGCCCTCTGACCTTTAATGAGATTAAAAGGTGAGCAGAGAAGATACATTGCTAGCAAGTCATCTAAACCTGTATCACAGATAGCTACTAATATGGAGAGGTCTTAAATGCATTTATGTCTGAGAATTTTCACTTGCTCTTTTGGAGAATTCACAATGGTGCTTAAGTGCCACTTTTCAACCCTTTAGCACTATGTGTCTTTCGCTGGGTATTTTTATTTCTTAGATTGACATGAATGCACTAATTTACAGTCGATGACGCAGATCTTTCTTGCTAGCAAGTTTTCTTAACCTGTATCAGAGATAGCTACTATTGTGGAGAGGCCTTGCATATATGTATGGCTGAGAATTTTCACTTGCTGTTTGAAGAATTTACAATGGTGCTTAAAGTGCCACTTTTCATCCCACTAGCACCATGTTTCTTTCTCTAGCTATGTTCGCTTTCTAGACTTTCATGAAGGCACATATTTGTAGCAGATAACTCAGATCTTTCCTTGCTGAGCATGCAATGGTAAAGCACCACAGCATTACATTGAGTGAGGTGGATGTTACGGATTCCAACCCTGGCCTTTAGCCAATGATGTACCATTCGGGTATGGCACATCCAATCATAGCACCATCCCAGGAACTTGGTCTTGTCCATCAGTCCTACAATTCACTAATCCAGCCTCCACGCTGTACCTGACTCTATTCCCTGTTTTCTTTCAATCCTCATTTTCCTACTATCCTAATTATTCGCTCGTTTTTAATTATTCACTACTTCGCCTTGCTTCAAGCAGTACTTTTGTAACACCTCACTCTACCCCTGATGATGACAGCTGCATAGTAATCTTGTACCAGAGATAGATAATACTGTGGAAACTGCACAATGGTGCTTAAGTGCCACTTTTTATCCCGTTAGCACCATGTGTCTTTCGCTGGCTATTTTCGCATCCTAAACTGTCATTAATGCACATACTTGTAGTAGATGACTCGGAGCTATGTACTTTCGTACGTTGCAACTTGAAGAAGAGATTAACTCTTCTCATTGGGTGACACCACTTGTCAAGTGGGTGGGTGGGGAGCACCCGGAGACTGTATGCACTATATAGTCTAATTACATATGCCAGTATCCAAATTAAAAATCCATTTTACTAGTTCTTAGCTGGTCTTAGTATTGAGGCTGTAACGATGCTAAGAACTTTGCATGAGTGTTATTTTGAGCAGGTGAGGATAGAGTGTTCCTGACAGTGCTAGTTCTCCAGGGTTTGAGATGCCCTCTGACCTTTAATGAGATTAAAAGGTGAGCAGAAAAGATACCTTGCTAGCAAGTCATCTAAACCTGTATTACAGATAGCTACTAATATGGAGAGGTCTTAAATGCATTTATGTCTGAGAATTTTCACTTGCTCTTTGGAGAATTCACAATGGTGCTTAAGTGCCACTTTTTATCCCGTTAGCACCATTGTGTCTTTGACTGGCTATTTCGCATCCTAGACTGTCAATTATGCACATACTTGTAGTAGATGACTCGGAGCTTTGTACGTTGCAACTTGAAGAAGAGATTCACTCTTCTCATTGGGTGACACCACTTGTCAAGTAGGTGGGTGGGGAGCTCCCGGAGACTGTATGCACTCTCCACATATAGTCTAATTACGTATGCCAGTATTCAAATTCAAAAATCCTTTTTTACTAGTTCATAGCTGGTCTTAGTATTGAGGCTGTAACAATCCTAAGAACTTTGCATGAGTGTTATTTAGAGCAGGTGAGGATAGAGTGGTCCTGACAGCGCTAGTTCTCCAGGGTTTGAGATGCCCTCTGACCTTTAATGAGATTAAAAGGTGAGCAGAGAAGATACCTTGCTAGCAAGTCATCTAAACCTGTATCACAGATAGCTACTAATATGGAGAGGTCTTAAATACATTTATGTCTGAAAATTTTCACTTGCTCTTTGGAGAATTCACAATGGTGCTTAAGTACCACTTTTACACCCTTTAGCACTATGCGTCTTTCGCTGGCTATTTCCACATCCTAGACTGTCAATTATGCACATACTTGTAGTAGATGACTCGGAGCTTTGTGCTTTCGTACGTTGCAACTTGAAGAAGAGATTTACTCTTCTCATTGGGTGACACCACTTGTCAAGTGGGTGGGTGGGGAGCACCCGGAGATTGTATGCACTCTCCACATATAGTCTAATTACGTATGCCATTATCCAAATTCAAAAATCCTTTTTTACTAGTTCTTGGCTGGTCTTAGTATTGAGGCTGTAACAATCCTAAGAACTTTGCATGAGTGTTATTTAGAGCAGGTGAGGATAGAGTGGTCCTGACAGCGCTAGTTCTCCAGGCTTTGAGATGCCCTCTGACCTTTAATGAGATTAAAAGGTGAGCAGAAAAGATACCTTGCTAGCAAGTCATCTAAACCTGTATCACAGATAGCTACTAATATGGAGAGGTCCTAAATGCATTTATGTCTGAGAATTTTCACTTGCTCTTTGGAGAATTCACAATGGTGCTTAAATGCCACTTTTTATCCCGTTAGCACCATTGTGTCTTTTGCGGGCTATTTTCGCATCCTAGACAGTCAATTATGCACATACTTGTAGTAGATGACTCAGAGCTTTCTACTTTCGTACGTTGCAACTTGAAGAAGAGATTTACTCTTCTCATTGGGTGACACCACTAGTCGAGTGTGTGGGTGGGGAGCACCCGGAGATTGTATGCACTCTCCACATATAGTCTAATTACGTATGCCAGTATCCAAATTAAAAATCCATTTTACTAGTTCTTAGCTGGTCTTAGTATTGAGGCTGTAACAATCCTAAAAACATTGCATGAGTGTTATTTAGAGCAGGTGAGGATAGAGTGGTCCTGACAGCACTCGTTCTCCAGGGTTTGAGATGCCCTCTGACCTTTAATGAGATTAAAAGGCGAGCAGAGAAGATACCTTGCTAGCAAGTCATCTAAACCTGGATCACAGATAGCTACTAATATGGAGAGGTCTTAAATGCATTTATGTCTGAGAATTTTCACTTGCTCTTTGGAGAATTCACAATGGTGCTTAAGTGCCACTTTTCAACCCTTTAGCACTATGTGTCTTTCGCTTTGTATTTTTATTTCCTAGATTGACATGAATGCACTAATTTACAGTCGATGACGCAGATCTTTCTTGCTAGCAAGTTTTCTTAACCTGTATCAGAGATAGCTACTATTGTGGAGAGGCCTTGCATATATGTATGGCTGAGAATTTTCACTTGCTGTTTGAAGAATTTACAATGGTGCTTAAAGTGCCACTTTTCATCCCACTAGCACCATGTGTCTTTCTCTAGCTATGTTCGCTTTCTAGACTTTCATGAAGGCACATATTTGTAGCAGATGACTCAGATCTATCCTTGCTGAGCATGCAATGGTGAAGCACCACAGCATTACATTGAGTGAGGTGGATGTTACGGATTCCAACCCTGGCCTTTAGCCAATGATGTACCATTCGGGTATGGCACATCCAATCATAGCACCATCCCAGGAACTTGGTCTTGTCCATCAGTCCTACAATTCACTTATCCAGCCTCAACGCTGTACCTGACTCTATTCCCTGTTTTCTTTCAATCCTCATTTTCCTACTATCCTAATTATTCGCTCGGTTTTAATTATTCACTACTTCGCCTTGTTTCAAGCAGTACTTTTGTAACACCTCACTCTACCCCTGATGATGACAGCTGCATAGTAATCTTGTACCAGAGATAGATAATACTGTGGAAACTGCACAATGGTGCTTAAGTGCCACTTTTTATCCCGTTAGCACCATGTGTCTTTCGCTGGCTATTTTCGCATCCTAAACTGTCATTAATGCACATACTTGTAGTAGATGACTCGGAGCTTTGTACTTTCGTACGTTGCAACTTGAAGAAGAGATTAACTCTTCTCATTGGGTGACACCACTTGTCAAGTGGGTGGGTGGGGAGCACCCGGAGACTGTATGCACTATATAGTCTAATTACATATGCCAGTATCCAAATTAAAAATCCATTTTACTAGTTCTTAGCTGGTCTTAGTATTGAGGCTGTAACGATGCTAAGAACTTTGCATGAGTGTTATTTTGAGCAGGTGAGGATAGAGTGTTCCTGACAGTGCTAGTTCTCCAGGGTTTGAGATGCCCTCTGACCTTTAATGAGATTAAAAGGTGAGCAGAAAAGATACCTTGCTAGCAAGTCATCTAAACCTGTATTACAGATAGCTACTAATATGGAGAGGTCTTAAATGCATTTATGTCTGAGAATTTTCACTTGCTCTTTGGAGAATTCACAATGGTGCTTAAGTGCCACTTTTTATCCCGTTAGCACCATTGTGTCTTTGACTGGCTATTTCGCATCCTAGACTGTCAATTATGCACATACTTGTAGTAGATGACTCGGAGCTTTGTACGTTGCAACTTGAAGAAGAGATTCACTCTTCTCATTGGGTGACACCACTTGTCAAGTAGGTGGGTGGGGAGCTCCCGGAGACTGTATGCACTCTCCACATATAGTCTAATTACGTATGCCAGTATTCAAATTCAAAAATCCTTTTTTACTAGTTCATAGCTGGTCTTAGTATTGAGGCTGTAACAATCCTAAGAACTTTGCATGAGTGTTATTTAGAGCAGGTGAGGATAGAGTGGTCCTGACAGCGCTAGTTCTCCAGGGTTTGAGATGCCCTCTGACCTTTAATGAGATTAAAAGGTGAGCAGAGAAGATACCTTGCTAGCAAGTCATCTAAACCTGTATCACAGATAGCTACTAATATGGAGAGGTCCTAAATGCATTTATGTCTGAAAATTTTCACTTGCTCTTTGGAGAATTCACAATGGTGCTTAAGTACCACTTTTCAACCCTTTAGCACTATGCGTCTTTCGCTGGCTATTTCCGCATCCTAGACTGTCAATTATGCACATACTTGTAGTAGATGACTCGGAGCTTTGTACTTTCGTACGTTGCAACTTGAAGAAGAGATTAACTCTTCTTATTGGGTGACACCACTTGTCAAGTGGGTGGGTGGGGAGCACCCGGAGATTGTATGCACTCTCCACATATAGTCTAATTACGTATGCCATTATCCAAATTCAAAAATCCTTTTTTAATAGTTCTTAGCTGGTCTTAGTATTGAGGCTGTAACAATCCTAAGAACTTTGCATGAGTGTTATTTAGAGCAGGTGAGGATAGAGTGGTCCTGACAGCGCTAGTTCTCCTAGGCTTTGAGATGCCCTCTGACCTTTAATGAGATTAAAAGGTGAGCAGAAAAGATACCTTGCTAGCAAGTCATCTAAACCTGTATCACAGATAGCTACTAATATGGAGAGGTCCTAAATGCATTTATGTCTGAGAATTTTCACTTGCTCTTTGGAGAATTCACAATGGTGCTTAAATGCCACTTTTTATCCCGTTAGCACTATTGTGTCTCTTGCGGGCTATTTTCGCATCCTAGACAGTCAATTATGCACATACTTGTAGTAGATGACTCAGAGCTTTCTACTTTCGTACGTTGCAACTTGAAGAAGAGATTTACTCTTCTCATTGGGTGACACCACTAGTCGAGTGTGTGGGTGGGGAGCACCCGGAGATTGTATGCACTCTCCACATATAGTCTAATTACGTATGCCAGTATCCAAATTAAAAATCCATTTTACTAGTTCTTAGCTGGTCTTAGTATTGAGGCTATAACAATCCTAAAAACTTTGCATGAGCGTTATTTAGAGCAGGTGAAGATAGAGTGGTCCTGACAGCACTCGTTCTCCAGGGTTTGAGATGCCCTCTGACCTTTAATGAGATTAAAAGGCGAGCAGAGAAGATACCTTGCTAGCAAGTCATCTAAACCTGGATCACAGATAGCTACTAATATGGAGAGGTCTTAAATGCATTTATGTCTGAGAATTTTCACTTGCTCATTGGAGAATTCACAATGGTGCTTAAGTGCCACTTTTCAACCCTTCAGCACTATGTGTCTTTCGCTTTGTATTTTTATTTCCTAGATTGACATGAATGCACTAATTTGCAGTCGATGACGCAGATCTTTCTTGCTAGCAAGTTTTCTTAACCTGTATCAGAGATAGCTACTATTGTGGAGAGGCCTTGCATATATGTATGGCTGAGAATTTTCACTTGCTGTTTGGAGAATTTACAATGGTGCTTAAAGTGCCACTTTTCATCCCACTAGCACCATGTGTCTTTCTCTACCTATGTTCGCTTTCTAGACTGTCATGAAGGCACATATTTGTAGTAGATGACTCAGATCTTTCCTTGCTGAGCATACAATGGTGAAGCACCACAGCATTACATTGAGTGAGGTGGATGTTACGGATTCCAACCCTGGCTTTTAGCCAATGATGTACCATTCGGGTATGGCACATCCAATCATAGCACCATCCCAGGAACTTGGTCTTGTCCATCAGTCCTACAATTCACTAATCCAGCCTCCCCGCTGTACCTGACTCTATTCCCTGTTTTCTTTCAGTCCTCATTTTCCTACTATCCTAATTATTCGCTCGTTTTTAATTATTCACTACTTCGCCTTGTTTCAAGCAATACTTTTGTAACACCTCACTCTACCCCTGATGATGACAGCTGCATAGTAATCTTGTACCAGAGATAGATAATACTGTGGAAACTGCACAATGGTGCTTAAGTGCCACTTTTTATCCCATTAGCACCATGTGTCTTTCGCTGGCTATTTTCGCATCCTAAACTGTCATTAATGCTCATACTTGTAGTAGATGACTCGTAGCTTTGTACTTTCGTACTTTGCAACTTGAAGAAGAGATTAACTCTTCTCATTGGGTGACACAACTTGTCAAGTGGGTGGGTGGGGAGCACCCGGAGACTGTATGCACTCTCCACATATAGTCTTATTACATATGCCAGTATCCAAATTAAAAATCCATTTTACTAGTTCTTAGCTGGTCTTAGTATTGAGGCTGTAACAATGCTAAGAACTTTGCATGAGTGTTATTTGAGCAGGTGAGGATAGAGTGATCCTGGCAGCGCTAGTTCTCCAGGGTTTGAGATGCACTCTGACCTTTAATGAGATTAAAAGGTGAGCAGAAAAGATACCTTGCTAGCAAGTCATCTAAACCAGTATTACAAAAAGCTACTAATATGGAGAGGTCTTAAAAGCATTTATGTCTGAGAATTTTCACTTGCTCTTTGGAGAATTCACAATGGTGCTTAAGTGCCACTTTTTATCCCGTTAGCACCATTGTGTCTTTGACTGGCTATTTTGCATCCTAGACAATCAATTATGCACATACTTGTAGTAGATGACTCGGAGCTTTGTACGTTGCAACTTGAAGAAGAGATTTACTCTTCTCATTGGGTGACACCACTTGTCAAGTGGGTGGGTGGGGAGCACCCGGAGACTGTATGCACTCTCCACATATAGTCTAATTACGTATGCCATTATCCAAATTCAAAAATCCTTTTTTACTAGATCTTAGATGGTCTTGGTATTGAGGCTGTAACAATCCTAAGAACTTTTCATGAGTGTTATTTAGAGCAGGTGAGGATAGAGTGGTCCTGACAGCGCTAGTTCTCCAGGGTTTGAGATGCCCTCTGACCTTTAATGAGATTAAAAGGTGAGCAGAGAAGATACCTTGCTAGCAAGTCATCTAAACCTGTATCACAGATAGCTACTAATATGGAGAGGTCTTAAATACATTTATGTCTGAGAATTTTCACTTGCTCTTTGGAGAATTCACAATGGTGCTTAAGTACCACTTTTCAACCCTTTAGTACTATGCGTCTTTCGCTGGCTATTTCCGCATTCTAGACTGTCAATTATGCACATACTTGTAGTAGATGACTCGGAGCTTTGTACTTTCGTACGTTGCAACTTGAAGAAGAGATTTACTCTTCTCATTGGGTGACACCACTTGTCATGTGGGTGGGTGGGGAGCACCCGGAGATTGTATGCACTCTCCACATATAGTCTAATTACGTATGCCAGTATCCAAATTAAAAAATCCTTTTTTACTAGTTCTTAGTATTGAGGCTGTAACAATGCTAAGAACTTTGCATGAGTGGTATTTAGAGCAGGTGAGAATAGAGTGGTCCTGACAGCGCTAGTTCTCCAAGGTTTGAGATGCCCTCTGACCTTTAATGAGATTATAAGGTGAGCAGAAAGATACCTTGCTAGCAAGTCATCAAAACCTGTATCACAGATAGCTCTACTAAAATGGAGAGGTCTTAAAAGCATTTATGTCTGAGAATTTTCACTTGCTCTTTGGAGAATTCACAATGGTGCTTAAATGCCACTTTTTATCCCGTTAGCACCATTGTGTCTTTGACTGGCTATTTCGCATCCTAGACTGTTAATTATGCACATACTTGTAGTAGATGACTCGGAGCTTTGTACTTTCATACGTTGCAACTTGAAGAAGAGATTTACTCTTCTCATTGGGTGACACCACTTGTCAAGTGGGTGGGTGGGGAGCACCCGGAGATTGTATGCACTCTCCACATATAGTCTAATTACGTATGCCAGTATCCAAATTAAAAATCCATTTTACTAGTTCTTAGCTGGTCTTAGTATTGAGGCTGTAACAATCCTAAAAACTTTGCATGAGTGTTATTTAGAGCAGGTGAGGATAGAGTGGTCCTTACAGCGCTCGTTCTCCAGGGTTTGAGATGCCCTCTGACCTTTAATGAGATTAAAAGGTGAGCAGAGAAGATACCTTGCTAGCAAGTCATCTAAACCTGTATCACAGATAGCTACTAATATGAAGAGATCTTAAATGCATTTATGTCGGAGAATTTTAACTTGCTCTTTGGAGAATTCACAATGGTGCTTAAGTGCCACTTTTCAACCCTTTAGCACTATGTGTCTTTCTCTTGGTATTTTTATTTTCTAGATTGACATGAATGCACTAATTTGCAGTCGATGACGCAGATCTTTCTTGCTAGCAAGTTTTCTTAACCTGTATCAGAGATAGCTACTATTGTGGAGAGGCCTTGCATATATGTATGGCTGAGAATTTTCACTTGCTGTTTGGAGAATTTACAATGGTGCTTAAAGTGCCACTTTTCATCCCACTAGCACCATGTGTCTTTCTCTAGCTATGTTCGCTTTCTAGACTGTCATGAAGGCACATATTTGTAGTAGATGACTCAGATCTTTCCTTGCTGAGCATACAATGGTGAAGCACCACAGCATTACATTGAGTGAAGTGGATGTTACGGAATCCAACCCTGGCCTTTAGCCAATGATGTACTATTTGGGTATGGCACATCCAATCATAGCACCATCCCAGGAACTTGGTCTTGTCCATCAGGCCTACAATTCACTAATCCAGCCTCCCCGCTGTACCTGACTCTATTCCCTGTTTTCTTTCAGTCCTCATTTTCCTAATATCCTAATTATTCGCTCGTTTTTAATTATTCACTACATCGCCTTGTTTCAAGCAGTACTTTTGTAACACCTCACTCTACCTCTGTTGATGACAGCTGCATAGTAATCTTGTATCAGAGATAGATAATACTGTGGAAACTGCACAATGGTGCTTAAGTGCCACTTTTTGTCCCATTAGCACCATGTGTCTTTTGCTGGCTATTTTCGCATCCTAAACTGTCATTAATGCACATACTTGTAGTAGATGACTCGGAGCTTTGTACTTTCGTACGTTGCAACTTGAAGAAGAGATTTACTCTTCTCATTGGGTGACACCATTTGTCAAGTGGGTGGGTGGGGAGCACCCGGAGATTGTATGAACTCTCCACATATTATAGTCTAATTACGTATGCCAGAATCCAAATTCAAAAATCCTTTTTTGCTAGTTCTTAGCTGTTCTTAGTATTGAGGCTGTAACAATCCTAAGAACTTTGCATGAGTGTTATTTAGAGCAGGTGAGGATAGAGTTGTCCTTACAGCGCTAGTTCTCCAGGCTTTGAGATGCCCTCTGACCTTTAATGAGATTACAAGGTGAGCAGAAAAGATACCTTGCTAGCATGTCATCTAAACCTGTATCACAGATAGCTACTAATATGGGAGGTCTTAAAAGCGTATATGTCTGAGAATTTTCACTTGCTCTTTGGAGAATTCACAATGGTGCTTAAGTGCCACTTTTTATCCCGTTAGCACCATTGTGTCTTTGACTGGCTATTTCGCATCCTAGACTGTTAATTATGCACATACTTGTAGTAGATGACTCGGAGCTTTGTACTTTCGTACGTTGCAACTTGAAGAAGAGATTTACTCTTCTCATTGGGTGACACCACTTGTCAAGTGGGTGGGTGGGGAGCACCCGGAGATTGTATGCACTCCCCACATATAGTCTAATTACGTATGCTAGTATCCAAATTAAAAATCCATTTTACTAGTTCTTAACTGGTCTTAGTATTGAGGCTGCAACAATCCTAAAAAGTTTGCATGAGTGTTATTTAGAGCAGGTGAGGATAGAGTGGTCATGACAGCGCTCGTTCTCCAGGGTTTGAGATGCCCTCTGACCTTTAATGAGATTAAAAGGTGAGCAGAGAAGATACCTTGCTAGCAAGTCATCTAAACCTGTATCACAGATAGCTACATATATGAAGAGGTCTTAAATGCATTTATATCTAAGAATTTTCACTTGCTCTTTGGAGAATTCACAATGGTGCTTAAGTGCCACTTTTCAACCCTTTAGCACTATGTGTCTTTCGCTTGTTATTTTTATTTCCTAGATTGACATGAATGCACTAATTTGCAGTCGACGACGCAGATCTTTCTTGCTAGCAAGTTTTCTTAACCTGTATCAGAGATAGCTACTATTGTGGAGAGGCCTTGCATATATGTATGGCTGAGAATTTTCACTTGCTGTTTGGAGAATTTACAATGGTGCTTAAAGTGCCACTTTTCATCCCACTAGCACCATGTGTCTTTCTCTAGCTATGTTCGCTTTCTAGACTGTCATGAAGGCACATATTTGTAGTAGATGACTCAGATCTTTCCTTGCTGAGCATGCAATGGTGAAGCACCACAGCATTACATTGAGTGAAGTGGATGTTACGGATTCCAACCCTGGCCTTTAGCCAATGATGTACCATTCGGGTATGGCACATCCAATCATAGCACCATCCCAGGAACTTGGTCTTGTCCATCAGGCCTACAATTCCCTAATCCAGCCTCCCCGCTGTACCTGACTCTATTCCCTGTTTTCTTTCAGTCCTCATTTTCCTACTATCCTAATTTATCGCTCGTTTTTAATTATTCACTACTTCACCTTGTTTCAAGCAGTAATTTTGTAACACCTCACTCTACCTCTGATGATGACAGCTGCATAATAATCTTGTGTCAGAGATAGATAATACTGTGGAAACTGTAAAATGGTGCTTAAGTGCCACTTTTTATCCCGTTAGCACCATGTGTCTTTCGCTGGCTATTTTAGCATCCTAAACTGTCATTAATGCACATACTTGTAGTAGATGACTCGGAGCTTTGTACTTTCGTACGTTGCAACTTGAAGAAGAGATTAACTCTTCTCATTGGGTGATACCACTTGTCAAGTGGGAGGGTGGGGAGCACCCGGAGACTGTATGCACTCTCCACATATAGTCTAATTACGTATGCCAGTATCCTAATTCAAAAATCATTTTTTACTAGTTCTTAGCTTGTCTTAGTATTGAGGCTGTTACAATCCTAAGAACTTTGCATGAGTGTTATTTAGAGCAGGTGAGGATAGAGTGGTCCTGACAGCGCTAGTTCTCCAGGGTTTGAGATGCCCTCTGACCTTTAATGAGATTACAATGTGAGCAGAAAAAATACCTTGCTAACAAGTCATCTAAACCTGTATCACAGATAGCTACTAATATGGAGAGGTCTTAAATGCATTTATGTCTGAGAATTTTCACTTGCTCTTTGGAGAATTCACAATGGTGCTTAAATGCCACTTTTTATCCCGTTAGCACCATTGTGTCTTTTGCTGGCTATTTTCGCATCCTAGACAGTCAATTATGCACACACTTGTAGTAGATGACTCGGAGCTTTGTACTTTCGTACGTTGCAACGTGAAGAAGAGATTCACTCTTCTCATTGCGTGACACCACTAGTCGAGTGGGTGGGTGGGGAGTACCCGGAGATTGTATGCACTCTCTACATATAGTCTAATTACGTATGCCAGTATCCAAATTAAAAATCCATTTTACTAGTTCTTAGCTGGTCTTAGTATTGAGGCTGTAAAAATCCTAAAAACTTTGCATGAGTGTTATTTAGAGCAGGTGAGGATAGAGTGGTCCTGACAGCGCACGTTCTCCAGGGTTTGAGATGCCCTCTGACCTTTAATGAGATTAAAAGGCGAGCAGAGAAGATACCTTGCTAGCAAGTCATCTAAACCTGTATCACAGATAGCTACTAACATGGAGAGGTCTTAAATGCATTTATGTTAGAGAATTTTCACTTGCTCTTTGGAGAATTCACAATGGTGCTTTAGTGCCACTTTTCAACCCTTTAGCACTATGTGTCTTTCGCTTGGTATTTTTATTTCCTAGATTGAAATGAATGCACTAATTTGCAGTCGATGACGCAGATCTTTCTTGCTAGCAAGTTTTCTTAATCTGTATCAGAGATAGCTACTATTGTGGAGAGGCCTTGCATATATGTTTGGCTGAGAATTTTCACTTGCTGTTTGGAGAATTTACAATGGTGCTTAAAGTGCCACTTTTCATCCCACTAGCACCATGTGTCTTTCTCTAGCTATGTTCGCTTTCTAGACTGTCATGAAGGCACATATTTGTAGTAGATGACTCAGATCTTTCCTTGCTGAGCATGCAATGGTGAAGCACCACAGCATTACATTGAGTGAAGTGGATGTTACGGAATCCAACCCTGGCCTTTAGCCAATGATGTACCATTCGGGTATGGCACATCCAAGCATAGCACCATCCCAGGAACTTGGTCCAGTCCTACAATTCACTAATCCAGCCTCCACGCTGTACCTGACTCTATTCCCTGTTTTCTTTCAGTCCTCATTTTCCTACTATCCTAATTATTCGCTCGTTTTTAATTATTCACTACTTCGCCTTGTTTCAAGCAGTAATTTTGTAACACCTCACTCTACCTCTGATGATGACAGCTGCATAGTAATCTTGTACCAGAGATAGATAAAACTGTGGAAACTGCACAATGGTGCTTAAGTGCCACTTTTTATCCCGTTAGCACCATGTGTCTTTCGCTGGCTATTTTCGCATCCTAAACTGTCATTAATGCACATACTTGTAGTAGATGACTCGGAGCTTTGTACTTTCGTACGTTGCAACTTGAAGAAGAGATTCACTCTTCTCATTGGGTGATACCACTTGTCAAGTGGGAGGGTGGGGAGCACCCGGAGACTGTATGCACTCTCCACATATAGTCTAATTACGTATGCCAGTATCCAAATTCAAAAATCCTTTTTTACTAGTTCTTAGCTGGTCTTAGTATTGAGGCTGTGACAATCCTAAAAACTTTGCATGAGTGTTATTTAGAGCAGGTGAGGATAGAGTGGTCCTGACAGCGCTAGTTCTCCAGGCTTTGAGATGCCCTCTGACCTTTAATGTGATTAAAAGGTGAGCAAAAAAGATACCTTGCTAGCAAGTCATCTAAACCTGTATCACAGATAGCTACTAATATGGAGAGGTCTTAAATGCATTTATGTCTGAGAATTTTAACTTGCTCTTTGGAGAATTCACAAATGCCACTTTTTATCCCGTTAGCACTAAGTGTCTTTCGCTGGCTATTTTCGCATCCTAAACTGTCATTAATGCGCATACTTGTAGTGGATGACTCGTAGCTTTGTACTTTCGTACTTTGCAACTTGAAGAAGAGATTAACTCTTCTCATTGGGTGACACCACTTGTCAAGTGGTTGGGTGGGGAGCACCCGGAGATTGTATGCACTCTCCACATATAGTCTAATTACGTATGCCAGTATCCAAATTCAAAAATCCTTTTTACTAGTTCTTAGCTGGTATTAGTATTGAGGCTGTAACAATCCTAAGAACTTTGCATGAGTGTTATTTAGAGCAGGTGAGGATAGAGTGGTCCTGACAGCGCTAGTTCTCCAGGCTTTGAGATGCCCTCTGACCTTTAATGAGATTACAAGGGGAGCAGAAAAGATACCTTGCTAGCAAGTCATTTAAACCTGTATCACAGATAGCTACTAATATGGAGAGGTCTTAAATGCATTTATGTCTGAGAATTTTCACTTGCTCTTTGGAGAATTCACAATGGTGCTTAAATGCTACTTTTTATCCCGTTAGCACCATTGTGTCTTTCGCTGGCTATTTTCGCATCCTAGACAGTCAATTATGCATATACTTGTAGTAGATGACTCGGAGCTTTGTACTTTTGTACGTTGCAACTTGAAGAAGAGATTTACTCTTCTCATTGGGTGACACCACTAGTCGAGTGGGTGGGTGGGGAGCACCCGGAGATTGTATACACTCTCCACATATAGTCTAATTACGTATGCCAGTATCCAAATTCAAAAATCCTTTTTTACTAGTTCTTAGCTGGTCTTAGTATTGAGGCTGTAACAATCCTAAGAACTTTGCATGAGTGTTATTTAGAGCAGGTGAGGATAGAGTGGTCCTGACAGCGCTAGTTCTCCAGGCTTTGAGATGCCCTCTGACCTTTAATGAGATTAAAAGGTGAGCAGAGAAGATACCTTGCTAGCAAGTCATCTAAACCTGTATCACAGATAGCTACTAATATGGAGAGGTCTTAAATGCATTTATGTCTGAGAATTTTCACTTGCTCTTTGGAGAATTCACAATGGTGCTTAAGTGCCACTTTTCAACCCTTTAGCACTATCTGTATTTTGCTTGGTATTTTTATTTCCTAGATTGACCTGAATGCACTAATTTGCAGTCGATGACGCAGATCTTTCTTGCTAGCAAGTTTTCTTAACCTGTATCAGAGATAGCTACTATTGTGGAGAGGCCTTGCATATATGTATGGCTGAGAATTTTCACTTGCTGTTTGGAGAATTTACAATGGTGCTTAAAGTGCCGCTTTTCATCCCACTAGCACCATGTGTCTTTCTCTAGCTATGTTCGCTTTCTAGACTGTCATGAAGGCACATATTTGTAGTAGATGACGCAGATCTATCCTTGCTGAGCATGCAATGGTGAAGCACAACAGCATTACATTGAGTGAGGTGGATGTTACGGATTCCAACCCTGGCCTTTAGCCAATGATGTACCATTCGGGTTTGGCACATCCAATCATAGCACCATCCCAGGAACGTGGTCTTGTCCATCATGCCTACAATTCACTAATCCAGCCTCCACGCTGTACCTGACTCTATTCCCTGTTTTATTTCAGTCCTCATTTTCCTACTATCCTAATTATTCGCTCGTTTTTAATTATTCACTACTTCGCCTTGTTTCAAGCAATACTTTCGTAACACCTCACTCTACCCCTGATGATGACAGCTGCATAGTAATCTTGTACCAGAGATAGATAATACTGTGGAAACTGCACAATGGTGCTTAAGTGCCACATTTTATCCCTTTAGCACCATGTGTCTTTCGCTGGCTATTTTCGCATCCTAAACTGTCATTAATGCACATACTTGTAGTAGATGACTCGGAGCTATGTACTTTCGTACATTGCAACTTGAAGAAGAGATTAACTCTTCTCATTGGGTGACACCACTTGTCAAGTGGGTGGGTGGGGAGCACCCGGAGATTGTTTGCACTCTCCACATATAGTATAATTACGTATGCCAGTATCCAAATTCAAAAATCCTTTTTTACTAGTTCTTAGCTGGTCTTAGTATTGAGGCTGTAACAATCCCAAGAACGTTGCATGAATGTTATTTAGAGCAGGTGAGGATAGAGTGGTCCTGGCATCGCTAGTTCTCCAGGCTTTGAGATGCCCTCTGACCTTTAATGAGATTAAAAGGTGAGCAGAAAAGATTCCTTGCTAGCAAGTCATCTAAACCTGTATCACAGATAGCTACTGATATGGAGAGGTCTTAAATGCATTTATGTCTGAGAATTTTCACTTGCTCTTTGGAGAATTCACAATGGTGCTTAAAAGCCACTTTTTATCCCGTTAGCACCATTGTGTCTTTTGCTGGCTATTTTCGCATCCTAGACTGTCAATTATGCACATACTTTTAGTAGATGACTCGGAGCTTTGTACTTTCGTACGTTGCAACTTGAAGAAGAGATTAACTCTTCTCATTGGGTGACACCACTAGTCGAGTGGGTGGGTGGGGAGCACCCGGAGATTGTATGCACTCTCCACATATTGTCTAATTACGTATGCCAGTATTCAAATTTAAAATTCATTTACTAGTTGTTAGCTGGTCTTAGTATTGAGGCTGTAACAATCCTAAAAACTTTGCATGAGCGTTATTTAGAGCAGGTGAGGATAGAGTGGTCCTGACAGCACTCGTTCTCCAGGGTTTGAGATGCCCTCTGACCTTTAATGAGATTAAAAGGTGAGCAGAGAAGATACCTTGCTAGCAAGTCATCTAAACCTGGATCACAGATAGCTACTAATATGGAGAGGTCTTAAATGCATTTATGTCTGAGAATTTTCACTTGCTCTTTGGAGAATTCACAATGGTGCTTAAGTGCCACTTCCCTTTAGCACTATGTGTCTTTCGCTTGGTATTTATATTTCTTAGATTGACATGAATGCACTAATTTGCAGTCGATGACGCAGATCTTTCTTGCTAGCAAGTTTTTTTAACCTGTATCAGAGATAGTTACTATTGTGGAGAGGCCTTGCATATATGTTTGGCTGAGAATTTTCACTTGCTGCTTTGAGAATTTACAATGGTGCTTAAACTCCCACTTTTCATCCCACTAGCACCATGTGTCTTTCTCTAGCTATGTTCGCTTTCTAGACTGTCATGAAGGCACATATTTGTAGTAGATGACTCAGATCTATCCTTGCTGAGCATGCAATGGTGAAGCACCACAGCATTACATTGAGTGAGGTGGATGTTACGGATTCCAACCCTGGCCTTTAGCCAATGATGTACCATTCAGATATGGCACATCCAATCATAGCACCATCCCGGGAACTTGGTCTTGTCCATCAGGCCTACAATTCACTAATCCAGCCTCCCCGCTGTACCTGACTCTATTCCCTGTTTTCTTTCAGTCCTCATTTTCCTACTATCCTAATTATTCGCTCGTTTTTAATTATTCACTACTTCGCCTTGTTTCAAGCAGTACTTTTGTAACACCTCACTCTACCCCTGATGATGACAGCTGCATAGTTATCTAGTACCAGATATAGATAATACTGTAGAAACTGCACAATGGTGCTTAAGTGCCACATTTTATCCCGTTAGCACCATTTGTCTTTTGCTGGCTATTTTCGCATCCTAAACTGTCATTAATGCACATACTTGTAGTAGATGACTCGGAGCTTTGTACTTCGTACGTTGCAGCTTGAAGAAGAGATTTACTCTTCTCATTGGGTGATACCACTTGTCAAGTGGGTGGGTGGGGAGCACCCGGAGACTGTATGCACTCTCCACATATAGTCTAATTACGTATGCCAGTATCCAAATTCAAAAATACTTTTTTACTAGTTCTTAGCTCGTCTTAGTATTGAGGCTGTAACAATCCTAAGAACTTTGCATGAGTGTTATTTAGAGCAGGTGAGGATAGAGTGGTCCTGGCAGCGCTAGTTCTCAAGGCTTTGAGATGCCCTCTGACCTTTAATGAGATTAAAAGGTGAGCAGAAAAGATACCTTGCTAGCAAGTCATCTAAACCTGTATCACAGATAGCTACTAATATGGAGAGGTCTTAAATGCATTTATGTCTGAGAATTTTCACTTGCTCTTTGGAGAATTCACAATGGTGCTTTAATGCCACTTTTTATCCCGTTAGCACCATTGTGTCTTTTGCTGGCTATTTTCGCATCCTAGACATTCAATTATGCACATACTTGTAGTAGATGACTCGGAGCTTTGTACTTTCGTATGTTGCAACTTGAAGAAGAGATTTACTCTTCTCATTGGGTGACACCACTAGTCGAGTGGGTGGGTGGGGAGCACCCGGAGATTGTATGCACTCTCCACATATAGTCTAATTACGTATGCCTGTATCCAAGTTAAAAATCCATTTTACTAGTTCTTAGCTGGTCTTAGTATTGAGGTTGTAACAATCCTAAAAACTTTGCATGAGTGTTATTTAGAGCAGGTGAGGATAGAGTGATCCTTACAGCGCTCGTTCTCCAGGGTTTGAGATGCCCTCTGACCTTTAATGAGATTAAAAGGTGAGCAGAGAAGATACCTTGCTAGCAAGTCATCTAAACCTGTATCACAGATAGCTACTAATATGGAGAGGTCTTAAATGCATTTATGTCTGAGAATTTTCACTTGTTCTTTGTAGAATTCACAATGGTGCTTAAGTGCCACTTCCCTTTAGCACTATGTGTCTTTCGCTTGGTATTTTTATTTCCTAGATTGACATGAATGCACTAATTTGCAGTCGATGACGCAGATCTTTCTTGCTAGCAAGTTTTCTTAACCTGTATCAGAGATAACTACTATTGTGGAGAGGCCTTGCATATATGTATGGCTGAGAATTTTCGCTTGCTGTTTGGAGAATTTACAATGGTGCTTAAACTGCCACTTTTCATCCCGCTAGCACCATGTTTCTTTCTACAGCTATGTTCGCTACCTAGACTGTCATGAAGGCCCATATATGTATTAGATGACTCAAATCTATCCTTGCTGAGCATGCAATGGTGAAGCACCACCGCATTACATGGAGTGAGGCGGATGTTACGAATTCCAACCCTGGCCTTAGCCAATGATGTACCATTCGGGTATGGCACATCCAATCATAGCACCATCCCATCATCAAGGAACTTGGTCTTGTCCATCAGGCCTACAATTCACAAATCCAGCCTCCCCGCGGTACATGACTCTATTCCCTGTTTTGTTTCAGTCCTCTTTTCCCTCCTATTCTAATTATTCGCTCGTTTTTAATTATTCACCACTTTGCCTTGTTTCAAGCAGTACTTTAGTAACACCTCACTCTACCACTGATGATGACAGCTGTATTGTAATCTTGTACCAGAGAGAGATATTACTGTGGGAATTGCACAACGGTGCCATTTTTTATCCCATTAGCACCATGTGTCTTTCGCTGGCTATTTTCGCATCCTAGACTGTCATTAATGCACATACTTGTAGTAGATGACTAGGATCTTTGAAATTTTGTACGTTGCAACTTGAAAAAGGGATTTACACTTCTCATTAGGTGATACCACTTGTCGAGGAAGTGGGTGGGGAGCACTCGGAAACTGTATGTACTCTCCACATATAGTCTAATTACGTACGCCAGTCTCCCAATTAAGAATCCATTTTACTAGTTCTTAGCTGGTCTTAGAAATGAGGCTGTAACAGTCCTAAGAACTGTGCTTGAGTGTTATCTTGGGCATGTGCTGATGGGGTGTTCCTGACGGTGCTAGTTCACCAGAGTTTGAGATGCCTTCTGACCTTTGATGAGATTTAAAGAGGAGCAGAGCAGATACCTTGCCAGCAAGTTTTCCAAACCTGTATCACAGTTAGCTACTATTGTGGAGAGGTCTTAAATGCATTTACATCTCAGAATTTTCACTTGCTCTTTGGAGAATTCACAATGGTGCTAAGTGCCACTTTTCTGCCATTTAGCACCATGTGTCTATTGCTGGGTATTTTAATTTTCTAGATTGACATGAATGCACTAACTTGTAGTCGATGACGCAGATCTTTCTTGCTAGCAAATTATCTTAACCTGTATCAGAAATAGCTACTATTGTGGAGAGGCCTTGCATATATGTATGGCTGAGGATTTTCACTTGCTGTTTGGAGAATGCACAATGGTGCTTAAAGTGCCACTTTTCATCCCACTAGCACCATGTGTCTTTCTACAGCTATGTTCGCTTCCTAGACTGTCATGAAGGCACATATTTGTAGTAGATGACTCAGATCTATCCTTGCTGAGCATGCAATGGTGAAACACCACAGCATTACATGGAGTGAGGTTGATGTTACGGATTCCAACCCTGGCCTTAGCCAATGATGTACCATTCGGGTATGGCACATCCAATCATAGCACCATCCCATCAACAAGGAACTTGGTCTTGTCCATCAGCCCTACAATTCACTAATCCAGCCTCCCCACTATACCTGATTCTGTTCCCTGTTTTGTTTCAGTCCTCTTTTCTCTCGTATCCTAATTATTCACTTGTTTTTAATTATTCACCACTTTGCCTTGTTTCAAGCAGTACTTTAGTAACACTTCACTCTACCCATGATAATGACAGCTGTATAGTAATCTTGTACCAGAGATAGATATTACTGTGGAAAATGCACGATGGTGCTTAAGTGCCACTTTTTATCCCATTAGCACCATGTGTCTTTCGCTCGCTATTTTCGCATCCTAGACTGTCATTAATGCACATACTTGTAGTAGATCACTAGGATCTTTGAATCTTTGTACGTTGCAAATTGAAAAAGGGATTTACACTTCTCATTAGGTGACACCACTTGTCGAAGGAGTCGGTGGGGAGCATTCGGAGACTGTATGTACTCTCCACATATAGTCTAATTACGTACACCAGTATCCCAATTAAAAATTCATTTTACAAGTTTATTGCTGGTCTTAGTAATGAGGCTGTAACAGTCCTAAGAACTGTTCTTGAGTGTTATCTTGGGCATGTGCTGATGGGGTGTTCCTGACGGTGCTAGTTCACCAGAGTTTGAGATGCCTTCTGACCTTTGATGAGATTTCAAGACCAGCAGAGAAGATACCTTGCTAACAAGTCATCTAAGCCTGTATCACAGTTAGCTACTATGGTAGAGAGGTCTTAAATGCATTTAGGTCAGAGAGTTTTCACTTGCTCTTTAGAGAATTTACAACGGTGCTTAAAGTGCCACTTTTCAGCCCTTTAGCACCATGTGTCTTTTGCTGGGTATTTTTATTTCCTAGATTATCATGAATACACTAATTTGTAGTCTATGATGCAGATCTTTCTTGCTAGCAAGTTTTCTTAACCTGTATCAGAAATAGCTACTATTGTGGAGAGGCCTTGCATATATGTATGGCTGAGAATTTTCACTTGCTGTTTGGATTATGCTCAATGGTGCTTTAAGTGCCACTTTTCATTCCACTAGCACCATGTGTCTTTCTATAGCTATGTTCGCTTCCTAGACTGTCATGAAGGCACATATTTGTAGTAGATGACTAAGATCTATCCTTGTTGAACATGCAATGGTGAAGCACCACAGCATTAAATGGAGAGAGGTGGGTGTTACGGATTCCAACCCTGGCCTTAGCCCATGATGTACCATTCGGGTATGGCACATCCAATCATAGCTCCATCCAATCAACAAGGAACTTGGTCTTGTCCATCAGGCCTAGAATTCACTAATCCAGCCTCCCCGCTGTACCTGAAACTATTCCCTGTTTGGTTTCAGTCTTCATTTTCCTCCTATCCTAATTATTCGCACGTTTTTAATTATTCACTACTTTTCCTTGTTTAAAGCAGTACTTTTGTAACACCTCACTTCACCCATGATAATGACAGCTGCATACTAATCTTGTACCAGAGATAGATAATACTGTGGAAACTGCACAATGGTGCTTAAGTGCCACTTTTTATCCCGATAGCACTATGTGTCTTTCGCTGGCCTTAAATGCATTAATGTCTGAGAATTTTCAATTGCTCTTGGAGAATTCACAATGGTGCTTAAGTGCCATTTTTTAGCCCTTTAGCACCATGTGCAGCTTTTGCGGGCTACTTTTGTTTTCTCATGAACGCACATACTTGTGGTAGATGACTCAGATCTTTGAATCTTTGTACGTTGCAACTTGAAGAAGAAATCCACACTTCCTTAGGTGACACCATTTGTGGGCCGGGGAGGGAGAGAGCACCCGAAGACTGTACGCACTGTCCACATCGAATTAACTATACCGGTATCCAAATTAAAAATTCATCATACTAGTTCTTAGCTGGTCTTAGTAATGAGGCTGTAACGAACTTAAGAACTGTGCTTGAGTGTTATCTTGAGCATGTACTGATGGGGTGTTCCTGACAGTGCTAGTTCTCCTGGAGAACTAGCGCTGTCAGGACCACTCTATCCTCACCTGCTCTAAATAACACTCATGCAAAGTTCTTAGCATTGTTACAGCCTCAATACTAAGACCAGCTAAGAACTAGTAAAATGAATTTACAATTGGGATACTGGTGTACGTAATTAGACTATATACGTGGAGAGTACATACAGTTTCCGAGTGCTCCCCACCCACCCACTTCTCAAGTGGTGTCACCCAATGAGAAGAGTAAATCCCTTTTTCAAGTTGCAACGCACAAAATTTCAAAGATCCTAGTCATCTACTACAAGTATGTGCATTAATGACAGTCTAGGATGCGAAAATAGCCAGCGAAATGAACAATGATGCTAAAGGGTTGAAAAGTGGCTTTTAAACACCATTGTGAATTCTCAGAAGAGCAAGTGAAAATTCTGTCAGGACCACTCTATCCTCACCTCCTCTAAATACCACTCATGCAAAGTTCTTAGCATTGTTACAGCCTCAATACTAAGACCAGCTAAGAACTAGTAAAGTGAATTTTTAATTTGGATACTGGCATACGTAATTAGACTATATGTGGAAGTGACACAGCCTCCTGGTGCTCCCCACCCACCCACTCGACTAGTGGTGTCACCCAATGAGAAGAGTAAATCTCTTCTTCAAGTTGCAACGTACGAAAGTACAAAGTTCCGAGTCATCTACTACAAGTATGTGCATTATTGACAGTCTAGGATGCGGAAATAGCCAGTCAAAGACACAATGGTGCTAACGGGATAAAAAGTGGCACTTAAGCACCATTGTGAATTCTCCAAAGAGCAAGTGAAAATTCTCAGACATAAAAGCATTTAATACCTCTCCATATTAGTAGCTATCTGTGATACAGGTTTAGATGACTTGCTAGCAAGGTATCTTTTCTGCTCACCTTGTAATCTCATTAAAGGTCAGAGGGCATCTCAAACCCTGGAGAACTAGCGCTGTCAGGACCACTCTATCCTCACCTCCTCTAAATGCCACTCATGCAAAGTTCTTAGCATTGTTACAGCCTCAATACTAAGACCAGCTAAGAAATAGTAAAATGGATTTTTAATTTGAATACTGGCATACGTAATTAGACTATATATGGAAGTGACACAGTCTCCGGGTGCTCCCCACCCACCCACTCGACTAGTGGTGTCACCCAATGAGAAGAGTAAATCTCTTCTTCAAGTTGCAACGTACAAAAGTACAAAGCTCTGAGTCATCTACTACAAGTATGTGCATTATTGACAGTCTAGGATGCGGAAATAGCCAGCGAAAGACACAGTGGTGCTAACGGGATAAAAAGTGGCACTTAAGCACCATTGTGAATTCTCCAAAGAGCAAGTGAAAATTCTCAGACATAAATGCATTTAAGACCTCTCCATATTAGTAGCTATCTGTAATATAGGTTTAGATGACTTGCTAGCAAGGTATCTTCCTGCTCACCTTTTAATCTCATTAAAGATCAGAGGGCATCTCAAACCCTGGAGAACTAGCAGGAACACTTTATCCTCACCTGCTCTAAATAACACTCATGCAAAGCTCTTAGGATTGTTACAGCCTCAATACTAAGACCAGCTAAGAACTAGTAAAATGGATTTTTAATTTGGATACTGGCATATGTAATTAGACTATAATATGTGGAGAGTGCATACAGTCTCCGGGTGCTCCCCACCCACCCACTTGACTAGTGGTGTCACCCAATGAGAAGAGTAAATCTCTTCTTCAAGTTGCAACGTACGAATGTACAAAGTTCCGAGTCATCTACTACAAGTATGTGCATTAATGACAGTTTAGGATGCGAAAATAGCCAGCGAAAGACACATGGTGCTAACGGGATAAAAAGTGGCACTTAAGCACCATTGTGCAGTTTCCACAGTATTATCTATCTCTGGTACAAGATTACTATGCAGCTGTCATCATCAGGGGTAGAGTGAGGTGTTACAAAAGTACTGCTTAAAACAAGGCGAAGTAGTGAATAATTAATAACGAGCGAATAATTAGGATAGTAGGAAAATGAGGACTGAAAGAAAACAGGGAATAGAGTCAGGTATAGTGGGAGGCTGGATTAGTGAATTGTAGGCCTGATGGACAAGACCAAGTTCCTGGGATGGTGCTATGATTGGATGTGCCATACCCGAATGGTACATCATTGGCTAAAGGCCAGGGTTGGAATCCGTAACATCCACCTCACTCAATGTAATGCTGTGGTGCTTCACCATTGCATGCTCAGCAAGGATAGATCTGAGTCATCTACTACAAATATGTGCCTTCATGACAGTCTAGAAAGCGAACATAGCTAGAGAAAGACACATGGTGCTAGTGGTATGAAAAGTGGCACTTTAAGCACCATTGTAAATTCTCCAAATAGCAAGTGAAAATTCTCAGCCATACATATATGCAAGGCCTCTCCACAATAGTAGCTATCTCTGATACAGGTTAAGAAAACTTGCTAGCAAGAAAGATCTGCATCATCGACTGCAAATTAGTGCTTTCATGTCCATCTAGGAAATAAAAATACGAGGCGAAAGACACATAGTGCTAAAGGGTTGAAAAGTGGCACTTAAGCACCATTGTGAATTCTCCAAAGAGCAAGTGAAAATTCTCAGACATAAATGCATTTAAGACCTCTCCATATTAGTAGCTATCTGTGATACAGGTTTAGATGACTTGCTAGCAAGGTATCTTCTCTGCTCACCTTTTAATCTCATTAAAGGTCAGAGGGCATCTCAAACCCTGGAGAACTAGCGCTGTCAGGACCACTCTATCCTCACCTGCTCTAAATAACACTCATGCAAAGTTTTTAGGATTGTTACAGCCTCAATACTAAGACCAGCTAAGAACTAGTAAAATGGAATTTTAATTTGGATACTGGCATACGTAATTAGACTATTATGTGGAGAGTGCATACAATCTCCGGGTGCTCCCCACCCACCCACTCGACTCGTTTTGTCACCCAATGAGAAAAGTTAATCTCTTCTTCAAGTTGAAACGTACGAAAGTACAAAGCTCCGAGTCATCTACTACAAGTATGTGCATAATAGACAGTCTAGGATGCGAAAATAGCCAGCGAAATACACAATGGTGCTAACTGCATAAAAAGTGGCACTTAAGCATCATTGTGAATTCTCCAAAGAGCAAGTGAAAATTCTCAGACATAAATGCATTTAAGACCTTTCCATATTAGTAGCTATCTGTAATACAGGTTTAGATGACTTGCTAGCAAGGTATCTTCTCCGCTCACCTTGTAATCTCATTAAAGGTCAGAATGCATCTCAAACCCTGGAGAACTAGTGCTGTCAGGAACACTCTATCCTCACCTGCTCTAAACAACACTCATGCAAAGCTCTTAGGATTGTTACAGCCTCAATACTAAGACCAGCTAAGAACTAGTAAAATGGATTTTTAATTTGGATACTGGCATACGTAATTAGACTATATGTGGAGAGTGCATACACTCTCCTGGTGCTCCCCACCCACCCACTCGACTAGTGGTGTCACCCAATGAGAAGAGTTAATCTCTTCTTCAAGTTGCAATGTACGAAAGTACAAAGCTCCGAGTCATCTACTACAAGTATGTGCATTAATGACAGTTTAGGATGCGAAAATAGCCAGCGAAAGACACATGTTGCTAACGGGATAAAAAGTGGCACTTAAGCACCATTGTGCAGTTTCCACAGTATTATCTATCTCAGGTACAAGATTACTATGCAGCTGTCATCATCAGGGGTAGAGTGAGGTGTTACGAAAGTACTGCTTGAAACAAGGCAAAGTAGTGAATAATTAAAAACGAGCGAATAATTAGGATAGTAGGAAAATGAGGACTGAAAGAAAATAGGGAATAGAGTCAGGTACAGCGGGGAGGCTGGATTAGTGAATTGTAGGCATGATGGACAAGACCAAGTTCCCGGGATGGTGCTATGATTGGATGTGCCATACCCGAATGGTACATCATTGGCTAAAGGCCAGGGTTGGAATCCGTAACATCCACCTCACTCAATGTAATGCTGTGGTGCTTCACCATTGCACGCTCAGCAAGGATAGATCTGAGTCATCTACTACAAATATGTGCCTTCATGACAGTCTAGAAAGCGAACATAGCTAGAGAAAGACACATGGTGCTAGTGGGATGAAAAGTGGCACTTTAAGCACCATTGTAAATTCTCCAAACAGCAAGTGAAAATTCTCAGCCATACATATATGAAAGGCCTCTCCACAATAGTTGCTATCTCTGAAACAGGTTAAGAAAACTTGCTAGCAAGAAAGATCTGCATCATCGACTGCAAATTAGTGCATTCATGTCAATCTAGGAAATAAAAATACCCAGCGAAAGACACATAGTGCTAAAGGGTTTAAAAGTGGCACTTAAGCACCATTGTGAATTCTCCAAAGAGCAAGTGAAAATTCTCAGACATAAATGCATTTAAGACCTCTCCATATTAGTAGCTATCAGTGATACAGGTTTAGATGACTTGCTAGCAAGTTATATTCTCTGCTCACCTTTTAATCTCATTAAAGGTCAGAGGGCATCTTAAACCCTGGAGAACTAGCGCTGTCAGGACCACTCGATCCTCACCTGCTCTAAATAACACTCATGCAAAGTTTTTAGGATTGTTACAGCCTCAATACTAAGACCAGCTAAGAACTAGTAAAATGGATTTTTAATTTGGATACTGGCATACGTAATTAGACTATTATGTGGAGAGTGCATACAATCTCCGGGTGCTCCCCACCCACCCACTCGACTAGTGGTGTCACCCAATGAGAAGAGTTAATCTCTTTTTCAAGTTGCAACGTACGAAAGTAACAAGCTCCGAGTCATCTACTACAAGTATGTGCATTAATGACAGTTTAGGATGCGAAAATAGCCAGCAAAAGACACATGGTGCTAACGGGATAAAAAGTGGCACTTAAGCACCATTGTGCACAGTATTATCTATCTCTGGTACAAGATTACTATGCAGCTGTCATCATCAGGGGTAGAGTGAGGTGTTACAAAAGTACTGCTTGAAACAAGGCGAAGTAGTGAGTAATTAAAAACGAGCGAATAATTAGGATAGTAGGAAAATGAGGACTGAAAGAAAACAGGGAATAGAGTCAGGTACAGCGGGGAGGCTGGATTAGTGAATTGTAGGCCTGATGGACAAGACAAAGTTTTTGGGATGGTGCTATGATTGGAAGTGCCATACCCGAATGGTACATCATTGGCTAAAGGCCAGGGTTGGAATCCGTAGCATCCACCTCACTCAATGTAATGCTGTGGTGCTTCACCATTGCATGCTCAGCAAGGATAGATCTGAGTCATCTACTACAAATATGTGCCTTCATGACAGTCTAGAAAGCGAACATAGCTAGAGAAAGATACATGGTGCTAGTGGGATGAAAAGTGGCACTATAAGCACCATTGTAAATTCTCCAAATAGCAAGTGAAAATTCTCAGCCCTACATATATGCAAGGCCTCTCGACAATAGTAGCTATCTCTGATACAGGTTAAGAAAACTTGCTAGCAAGAAAGATCTGCATCTTCGACTGCAAATTAGTCCATTCATGTCATTCTAGGAAATAAAAATACCCAGCGAAAGACACATAGTGCTAAAGGGTTGAAAAGTGGCACTTAAGCACCATTGTGAATTCTCCAAAGAGCAAGTGAAAATTCTCAGACATAAATGCATTTAAGACCTCTCCATATTAGTAGCTATCTGTGATACAGGTTTAGATGACTTGCTAGCAAGGTATCTTCTCTGCTCACCTTGAAATCTCATTAAAGGTCTGAGGGCATCTCAAACCCTTGAGAACTAGCGCTGTCAGGACCACTCTATCCTCACCTGCTCTAAATAACGCTCATGCAAAGCTCTTAGGATTGTTACAGCCTCAATACTAAGACCAGCTAAGAATTAGTAAATGGATTTTTAATTTGGATACTGGCATATGTAATTAGACTATATGTGGAGTGTGCATACAGACTCCGGGTGCTCCCCACCCACCCACTTGACAAGTGGTGTCACCCAATGATAAGAGTTAATCTCTTCTTCAAGTTGCAACGTACGAAAGTACAAAGCTCCGAGTCATCTACTACAAGTATGTGCATTAATGACAGTTTAGGATGCGAAAATAGCCAGCGAAAGACACATGGTGCTAACGGGATAAAAAGTGGCACTTAAGCACCATTGTGCAGTTTCCACTGTATTATCTATCTCTGGTACAAGATTACTATGCAGCTGTCATCATCAGGGGTAGAGTGAGGTGTTACAAAAGTACTGCTTGAAACAAGGCGAAGTAGTGAATAATTAAAAACGAGCGAATAATTAGGATAGTAGGAAAATGAGGACTGTAAGAAAACAGGGAATAAAGTCAGGTACAGCGTGGAGGCTGGATTAGTGAATTGTAGGACTGATGGACAAGACCAAGTTCCTTGATGATGGGATGGTGCTATGATTGGATGTGCCATACCCGAATGGTACATCATTGGCTAAGGCCAGGGTTGGAATTCGTAACATCCGCCTCACTCCATGTAATGCGGTGGTGCTTCACCATTGCATGCTCAGCAAGGATAGATCTGAGTCATCTACTACAAATATGTGCCTTCATGACAGTCTAGAAAGTGAACATAGCTAGAGAAAGACACATGGTGTTAGTGGGATGAAAAGTGGCACTTTAAGCACCATTGTAAATTCTCCAAATAGCAAGTGAAAATTCTCAGCCATACATATATGCAAGGCCTCTCCACAATAGTAGCTATCTCTGATACAGGTTAAGAAAACTTGCTAGCAAGAAAGATCTGCATCATCGACTGCAAATTAGTGCATTCATGTCAATCTAGGAAATAAAAATACCCAGCGAAAGACACATAGTGCTAAAGGGTTTAAAAGTAGCACTTAAGCACCATTGTGAATTCTCCAAAGAGCAAGTGAAAATTTTCAGACATAAATGCATTTAAGACCTCTCCATATTAGTAGCTATCTGTGATACAGGTTTAGATGACTTGCTAGCAAGGTATCTTCTCTGCTCACCTTGTAATCTCTTTAAAGGTCAGAGGGCATCTCAAACACTGGAGAACTAGCGCTGTCAGGAACACTCTATCCTCACCTTCTCTAAATAACGCTCATGCAAAGTTCTTAGGATTGTTACAGCCTCAATACTAAGACCAGCTAAGAATTAATAAATGGATTTTTAATTTGGATACTGGTATATGTAATTAGACTATTTGTGGAGAGTGCATACAGTCTCCGTGTGCTCCCCACCCACCTACTTGACAAGTGGTGTCACCCAATGAGAAGAGTTAATCTCTTCTTCAAGTTGCAACGTATGAAAGTACAAAGTTCTGAGTCATCTACTACAAGTATGTGCATAATTGACAGTCTAGGATATAAAAATACCCAGCGAAAGACACATAGTGCTAAAGGGTTGAAAAGTGGCACTTAAGCACCATTGTGAATTCTCCAAAGAGCAAGTTAAAATTCTGAAACATAAATGCATTTAAGACCTCTCCATATTAGTAGCTATCTGTGATACAGGTTTATGACTTGCTAGCAAGGTATCTTCTCTGCTCACCTTTTAATCTCATTAAAGGTCAGAGGGCATCTCAAACCCTGGAGAACTAGCGCTGTCAGGACCACTCTATCCTCACCTGCTCTAAATAACACTCATGCAAAGTTTTTAGGATTGTTACAGCCTCAATACTAAGACCAGCTAAGAACTAGTAAAATGGATTTTTAATTGGGATGCTGGCATACGTAATTAGACTATATGTGGAGAGTGCATACAGTCTCCGGGTGCTCCCCATCCACCAACTCGACTAGTGGTGTCACCCAATGAGAAGAGTAAATCTCTTCTTCAAGTTGCAACGTACGAAAGTACAAAGCTCCGAGTCATCTACTACAAGTATCTGCATAATTGACAGTCTAGGATGCGAAAATAGCCAGTGAAATACACAATGATGCTATCGGGATAAAAAGTGGCACTTAAGCACCATTGTGAATTCTCCAAAGGCAAGTAAAAATTTTCAGACATAAATGTATTTAAGACCTCTCCATATTAGTAGCTATCTGTGATACAGGTTTAGATGACTTGCTAGCAAGGTATCTTCTCTGCTCACCTTGTAATCTCATTAAAGGTCAGAGGTCATCTCAAACCCTGCAGAACTAGCGCTGTCAGGAACACTCTATCCTCACCTGTTCTAAATAACGCTCATGCAAAGCTCTTAGGATTGTTACAGCCTCAATACTAAGACCAGCTAAGAACTAGTAAAATGGATTTTTAATTTGGATACTGGCATATGTAATTAGACTATATGTGGAGAGTGCATACAGTCTCCGGGTGCTCCCCACCCACCCACTTAACAAGTGGTGTCACCCAATGAGAAGAGTTAATCTCTTCTTCAAGTTGCAACGTACGAAAGTACAAAGCTCCGAGTCATCTACTACAAGTATGTGCATTAATGACAGTTTAGGATGCGAAAATAGCCAGCGAAAGACACATGGTGCTAACGGGATAAAAAGTGGCACTAAGCACCATTGTGCAGTTTCCACAGTATTATCTATCTCTGGTACAAGATTACTATGCAGCTGTCATCATCAGGGGTAGAGTGAGGTGTTACAAAAGTACTGCCTGAAACAAGGCGAAGTAGTGAATAATTAAAAACGAGCGAATAATTAGGATAGTAGGAAAATGAGGACTGAAAGAAAACAGGGAATAGAGTCAGGTACAGCGGGGAGGCTGGATTAGTGAATTGTAGGCCTGATGGACAAGACCAAGTTCCTGGGATGGTGCTATGATTGGATGTGCCATACCCGAATGGTACATCATTGGCTAAAGGCCAGGGTTGGAATCCGTAACATCCACCTCACTCCATGTAATGTTGTGGTGCTTCACCATTGCATGCTCAGCAAGGATAGATCTGAGTCATCTACTACAAATATGTGCCTTCATGACAGTCTAGAAAGCGAACATAGCTAGAGAAAGACACATGGTGCTATGGGATGAAAAGTGGCACTTTAAGCACCATTGTAAATTCTCCAAACAGCAAGTGAAATTCTCAGCCATACATATATGCAAGGCCTCTCCACAATAGTAGCTATCTCTGATACAGGTTAAGAAAACTTGCTAGCAAGAAAGATCTGTGTCATCGACTGCAAATTAGTGCATTCATGTCCATCTAGGAAATAAAAATACCCAGCGAAAGACACATGTGCTAAAGGGTTGAAAAGTGGCATATTTTAAGCACCATTGTGAATTCTCCAAAGAGCAAGTGAAAATTCTCAGACATAAATGCATTTAAGACCTCTCCATATTAGTAGCTATCTGTGATACAGGTTTAGATGACTTGCTAGCAAGGTATCTTCTCTGCTCACCTTTTAATCTCATTAAAGGTCAGAGGGCATCTCAAACCCTGAAGAACTAGCGCTGTCAGGACCACTCTATCCTCACCTGCTCTAAATAACACTCATGCAAAGTTTTTAGGATTGTTACAGCCTCAATACTAAGACGAGCTAAGAACTAGTAAAAAGGATTTTTAATTGGGATACTGGCATACGTAATTAGACTATTTGTGGAGAGTGCATACAATCTCCGGGTGCTCCCCACCCACCCACTCGACTGGTGGTGTCACCCAATGAGAAGAGTTAATCTCTTCTTCAAGTTGCAACGTACGAAAGTACAAAGCTCCGAGTCATCTACTACAAGTATGTGCATTATTGACAGTCTAGGATGCGGAAATAGCCAGTCAAAGACACAATGATGCTAACGGGATAAAAAGTGGCATTTAAGCACCATTGTGAATTCTCCAAAGAGCAAGTGAAAATTCTCAGACATAAATGCATTTAAGACCTCTCCATATTAGTAGCTATCTGTAATACAGGTTTAGATGACTTGCTAGCAAGGTATCTTCTCTGCTCACCTTTTAATCTCATTAAAGGTCAGAGGGCATTGTGGAAGGTCAATGTCATCCAATTGTGGATGGTTTTAATAACTGTTAACATTCATCCAATTGTGGATGGTCTTTAGAGCTGTAAAATTCATCCAATTGTGGATGGTCAATGTCATCCAATTCTGGAAGTTAATAATTGCCGTCCAATTATGGATGGTCGAAATCATCCATTTTCAGATGTTTATTAGTCATGCAGCCCCTCTATTGAAAAAAGGTAAAAAAAAACATCCATTTTTGGATGAAAATGTTTCATTTGTTAGAGTCATCCAAAAGTGGATGAATATTGGGCGCCAATAAACATCCATTTTTGGAAGTGGACCTTACCTGCTGTCAGGAACACCCCATCAGTACATACTAAAGATAACAACACTCAAGCACAGTTCTTAGGATCGTTACAGCCTCATTACTAAGACCAGCTAAGAACTAGTATGATGAATATTTAATTTGGATACTGGTATAGTTAATTCTATGTGGAGAGTGTGTACAATCTTTGGGTGCTCTCTCCCTCCCCGGCCCACAAATGGTGTCACCTAAGGAAGTGTGGATCCCTTCTTCTAGTTGCAATGTACAAAGATTCAAAGATCTGAGTCATCTACTACAAGTATGTGCATTCATGAGATCTAGGATACAAAAATAGCCCGCAAAAGACACATGGTGCTACATGTAATGGGATGAAAAGTGGCACTTTAAGCACCATTGTAAATTCTCTAAAGAGCGAGTGAAAACTCTCCGACCTAAATGTATTTAAGACCTCTAGGTGTCTTTTCTTCCCGATGTGCATAGTGAGTGGTGTCTAACCAACGCAGGTGATGTCACAGTCAGCACACGGGATTCGGTGCACGACTCCCTTCCTCTGGTCAACATTACTGGATCTTTCGGAAGGACAAGGATGTTGGGCAAGGTCATGAGAGGTCGGAAACATGTCATGATCTGGATGGGGTTAAAAATCCCAAAAGTCAGCATCATGTATGTACTACAAATATTTGCAGCATGAGAATTTAAAAAAAAAGGAAAATAACCAGCGAAAGACTCATGGTGCTAATTTGATGAATTTAAAACCATTGCACATTATCCACCCCCCAAATTAAAATCCACAGCCCTAAGAATAGTAGCTATCTCAGGTACAAGATTACTGCTATCTAGGAATCTTCTCTTCTCACCTGCAAATATCATTCACAGACCCGCGCCAATTTCAAGTTTTATAGTTTGAGAGACTACAAAAATCAATTATGTGGAGAGTACATAGAGTCTAATGGTGCTCCCCCCCCTTAAGTGGTGCCTAATTCAAGTGGCAACACACAAAGTATCGAAGCTCTGTCATTTACTACAAATACATGCATGCATGCAGATGCATGAGAATTTAGGAAATGAAAATAGCGTGCGAAAGACACATGGTGCTAATGCAATAAAATGCGGCAATTTAAGCACCATTGCGCATTTTCCATTAAGCAAGTGAAAATTCCAAGCCATAAGACATCTCAACAATAGTAGCTATCTCTGGTATGAGATGGGAAAATTTGCTAGCAAGGAATCTTCTCTTCTTACCTGTAAAGCTCTCCTAAAAGACCCGCAGCAATTTCAAACTGCAGTGCACCAGTCCTGTGAGGAACACCGTACACCTGCACAGGTGGAAATTATCGCTTAAGCATAGATTTTAGGAGTATTATAGCATTATTACTATGACCAGCTAAGAACTATATAAATGTATTTATAGTTAGGACGACTATGAAAAATCAATTGTTATATTTACCGTACAAATTCTAATTTTTCGCCCTCTAATTATTTGGCACACCCCAGTTTTCCACAATTTATTTCTTCCAACAAATTTGTGGGCCCTTTTTGAAATATTTTTCTAATATTTGCCAGCTGCTACATGCTAGCAGTATTACTTATGAGTACGTCAGCAGGAATGCCCATGAGTGTGACTAGCTGATACAGAAAGCCGCACCAAGGACAAGGAGGCGGCCCAACTTACCTGTGCACACGCTGTTTCTTATGAAGACTAGCGTGTGTACATAAGCTTATAGCCAAGATCTTTGTCTGCTGTGTGCGCGCACGTTTGTTGATATGCTATCACTGCTGAGCACTGTAGTCTGCAGAAGTAGCAAAAGTGGAAGAGAGCATGAAGAGTTCCTGGCCCGTGTAATAGAAGTGCCTGCCGTGTTGTCTATTGAATGTTTTACAATGCTCAGACATGCTGTCAGTATTTCAGACTAATCTTCTATTTATTCGCCACCGCTCATAAAAAAGTCCTTTCAATCAATTCGTCAACCCAAAATGAGATTATTTCATTTGAACGAATAATTAGAATTTACATGGTATGCACTCTTGGGAAAGTACGTACAGTCTTAGGGTGCTCTCCCCCCTTCAGTGGTGCCTCTTAGGAGAGATCAAGTTGCAATGCACAAAGGGTTATCTAAGATCTGTGCTATCTACTACAAATATGTGCACGCATGGAGATGGAATACCCAGCAAAAGACCATGTTGCTAATTTAAACACATGCACACTTTCCATTTGGCAAGTGAATCCACAGCGATAAGCAATCTCCACAATAGTAGCTATCTCCCGTACAAGATTTGTTAGTGAGGAATCTTCTCCTCTCCCCTACTAATCTCACCAAAGTCCCGAGGGTACTGTTCCTATATGAAACACCATTTGTGCACCTGGGAAGGTAGATGTTATTACTCATGCACAGATATTAGGAGTTGTACAGCCTTATTACATACTAATGGCATGCACAATGCAAGATATCTACACTCCCAAGTGTAGGTACGGGTAAAGATTTAGAAACGTACACTCCCAAGTAGCTAATTGTAATTCTACTCAACACATGTTGCCTTCACATTTAAACTAACCTTCCTTCCGTGATACATGGACCATTTGGAGAAAAAACAATCACAGACAGTCAGTGCAGTATCATCCGCAAGTTTCGCAGTAATAATTATCAAGTTAATTATGTTAACCCTTCTAGTGCGGTATTAGCTTAGGACTGCAGACTGCCTCCTAGAGATTTGCTGCTGCGTGGCCAAGTGAAGGAGCCAGGCCGCGGTAGTGTAGTGTTCTTGAGAGAGTGAAAGTGTCAGAAGTCACAGCAAGTGCAGAGCGCGAAAGAAGCAGCCGCGTTTTGCAAGGAGGACGCGTGGTGCTTATGTCGGGTACTTACCGCATTTCGTATACGTATAATACCTCTGTGAGCTGATGAATAATTTAACAGGTGAGCTGATGAGTAATTTAATAGGTCACGTGTCGAGCCACGCCCCCTAGGAGGTGCATGTACATGCAGTCACCGCTCGTACAATACGTTTGCGAACAGGAACACCGATAATGATAGTTCGTGTTTTTTCCCTATAAAACAAAACAATACCAACGGATACACAAATAGCGATAAGCTAATATTAAGTGCACCCAAAACAGAATGTAACAATAAATTATAAGTGCAAGCAATAAATCATAGTAGGTCTGGTAAATACTTTAAGAGAATCCCTGCTTAGAATTTGTCCTGATCCTTGATCATCTCCTAAAACTTACCGTAGCTATGTGCATGATTGCTTGACTCCATTTTGATGTACAGCTTGTTACATGTAACCATTTACAAAATTATATATAGCTACACATATGTACAGCTTGTTATAAGGCTTAGGGTTAGGGCTAAGGGCTGGGTTAGGATCAGGGTAGGGCCTATATAATTATAACCATTGGGTTTAGAACTAGCTGCGTTGCTGAGTGCATTGACCTTTAATGCAGCCAAGTGTATTAGTGTGTGTTAATCTGTCAAAAAAGGAAACGGAACCACTGTATACCGGTCAGCCTCTTTCCGTTAATGGATCGATACTGGAGGCAGTTCCAACTTTCAAGTACCTTGGTGTCCTATTAGCTATCCTCAATTTCATCAAGGAGTCACCATGGTGTAGCTATATAGTAAGGCACAGAAAAGTCTTGGTCTCCTGTACAGACGTTACCACCAACTTTAGCTACTTCAGCTATAATAGTGTCACTTAAGGTTCGAACTCATATGGAATATGCAGCACCTGTCCGGGACCCTCATCTACTGTAAGACAAAACTGCATTTGAATATGTACAGGAGTTTGCTCTCAGGATGTTTTCAAGACATTGGGATATGGGCTATTACGAGCTTCTATGTTCAATAGCTATTCCCCTTGGAAAATTGTTGCCTGTACGTAAAGCTTTGCCATTATTTGCTTGTTAGCAATTTCCTTCTCAATATCGTAGTCTCAAGTCACACTTTACTTGATCCTTCATTCTTCAGCAACCCCGTTTTGCTAAGACTAGCTAGCACTTTCTATTTTTCATTCATCCCTGAATAAGAAGGCGGAATTACATGTATTTACCTAAAGACGTGCTCCTGACCTTTCCATTCCAACAAAGGATAACCAGTTAGCCTCACATACTAAGGAAGTGTGCTATTTTGTTTTATCCCAAGAATCAAGTGATCAGGGATGATTTTTAGGGAACGGAATTTTTGATCCCATTTATAAATATTTCTGCATACTCTGAGGTTGCTTCTGATGGTACAAAAAATGAGTTACTATTAAACTGTTGGATCTATAAAAAAAATTCTGAATTTGGAGGATGGAGGGCAAAAACAGAGAAATTGAAGTTCATACTGATACAATATTTTGTGCAGTATTATATGAAATGACAAGTATGTGTGAGGTAAAATGTGCGGGAGTTCAAGTCATTATGATTAAAACTTCACTTGAATTGTTGTGTGATAGTGCAAAATGGGGTGATAGCCATGGTACGTGGTGGTTCCATTCTGCTCATCTCGGATGACCCTAACCTCTAGATCTTCATCCTTGAGGACACTCCTAGAGGTGCTTTGCTGTGGTACTGAAGCAACCAGACCTGAAAACAAATTTCACATTAATTGGAATTGCATTAAAGTCTATAGCTATAAACAGACTACAATAGCTAGCTACATTAATAATTGAAGACTAACCAGTTTTTGTAACGCTCAAATTTTGCCAAGTTTGCCTCAGGCCCAGACCTGTGGAAACAACATCGGTGATGATTATTTATGTACAAATTAAGATTGTGGTACTTTTATTAATCACCATGCCAGAAAATGATTTGGCTAGTGGATTTAGACATATTATTGCAGCTCTCTTTGAGTGCCATGCATCTGACTGCGATCTCAACCAGTGTAAGTTTCCTGGAGTAATTGCTACCCTGTGGACATCCTCAGGCATCCCTTTTTAATATTCTCACTATCTGCATGAAAGAATAGCTACTTTATTAATATATTATCTTCTCAAGATTTAAGGAAAGCTGTGTAGCAATTAATGAACATGATGATCGATATATTTAGTGTGTTCGCTCTAGTGATTATATGAATTCTCAGCTCACTTTCTCCCTGGTTTCTTATATTTGACTGGTTTTTCCCCGGTTTGATCGTGTTGCATCTGGGAAGTTGTCCCCTCCTACATGTAGTGACCGCCATTTCCTTTCTTGCCGACATGGCTGTTCCCTGTCCCCCACTTTCTTGCTGTGCTGGTGTGGCACCCTCTCCTATTGTGAGTTGAATGGAAGATTGAATTTGATTAGCTATGACATTAATTTTGTGTAATACAGATAGTGACTGATAGATCATTGTTACAGCTTAAATTAGGGCTAACTGACCAAATATAATAGTAATCTTTGATCACCAAAATGTATAAAAGGGGGGGGGGGAGTCATGTATCCCTATAGCTACAGCCAAAATTCAGAGTATAAATAAAGTGCTTTGTTGATAGGTCATGACCTGGTCTTAGCTTTTGATCTAGAAACGTTACCTCCTGCAGTTTCGTCCTCTCCTTCACTGTCTCTCCTGGCTTTTTCTTCATCTCTGCCCTTTCCTTCATTCTTCCCAACCCCTTCCCCATCACTGCTGCCTCCAAGACTACTATGGCTTCCGAGATGGTTTGCTCGTTTTGGATGCGCTGTCTGAGACTTTGTTCCCTGAGGAGATCTCGAGCCACCAGTTCTCGCTGCTCTCGGGGGGAACTGCCCTAGAGTCATTGGTTGTGGTTGTGACACACACAGACCTGAGTGAAATGTTAAATAGCTATATAAAGCTGCTTTCCATTGCAACATGATCTCTATCTACATGGTATTGAGGCTTATACTATAAAGGAAGACTAACCGGTTTTTGTAACACTCAAGGAATGCTGCAGTTGTCTTGCCCCATGACCTGTGAAATTCGAAACAGCAGTATAAAATAAGTACATTAGTAATCTTGTCTGTAAAGAACATAGCTATAGCTACATAATATTTAGCTAGTCTTGCAAGAAATCGAGATAGTTAGCTAGCTAGCTCTTTCGAGTAGCCCTAGCTGCAAAATGGTGTATGTATTGCTACCACTTCTGATCATGCATGATGCAACCGTGATAAGTATGGACTTGCTATATATAGCCAAACAAAGAATGAAACACAAAGCAAACTTGGCATAAGCCAGTTACACTCTTTGTGCTCGCCCGACTAGTAAAAATTTCTCTAGGAAGCTAGGCTATTATAACACTGCAATAACATTCACCCCAGTTTACCTTTCTTAATAAGAGAATTTCTGCGCTCCATTTTCAGCACCTCATTCAACAGCACACTGTATACTTACTACTCAAATTTTGTATGCTCAATAGCTAGCTTGCCTGTTGTCCATCCATGTGAGTGCAGTTTGTTTGATAATGGCAACAGAGCAACCCTTTTATAGCACTGCCCCTTATCATACTTCTCAGATGCACAGACAGTCATTTCCTTGTTTATTTTGTCTGGGGAGTGTGCGTAGCTATGAATGTCTGCATTCCATGTTTACTTTGGCTTGAAAGAATGATTGAGTAGCTATGTAGCTAATGAGAGAATGCGGAAAGATGCCCTTCTAGCTTGGATGCTACTAGCTAATGAGTGGAATGCTCATCAGTTGCTGGCAGGTATACATTTTTAGCATCAAAAATGACAGATAGCTAGCTAGCTAGCTATAATGTTTGATGCAAACATACTCCATATACTACTTACTCCAACATGTATGGTTGTTGAAAGGTAAAGATGACCATTTTATCATGAGCAGCTACAGCATTGTTCTAGTAGCTATAGCAGAAGCAGTTTTGTTCTAGTTTTTGTATTTCGGATATTGCTAATATATTGATGTAATGTTTACATTAACTGCACAAGCAAGAGAGTACTTCCTTCATTCCATGCATAGCTAATACAATGAAGCAGTATGACGATATGGTGTCATGGCAAAGCCACTGTTCCATCAGTTTGGGAATGGGATCATGAGTAAAATCAGAGCCAGTACCGGTATGAGGTAATGCTGAACCCCAGTCATGGAGGGCTGAAAAGGAGTGATGAGTGAAGCCAATTAAGCAAGGCTGGAATGGGGTCAGAGGTGAATCCAGGTCTGGAATAGAGTCATGAGCTAGGAAGTTAGGACTGGAACTGGGTCAAGAGTGAAGCCATGCAAGGCTGGAATGGAGTGATGACTGATGTGTGAAGCCAATGCAAGCATGGTCATGATTGAAGCCAGGGCTCTGGAATGGGGAGTGTCAATTACAAAATTGTCTGTGCTATTCACATTTCCTCAATATACTGTCTAGACAGTTATCTCCGGAAAGACCTTATTTAATTACTCTGTGACTGGAATAATTGGTGTCTTGCATTTCACATATTTCCGTTTACGGAACTATGATTGTACTTGCGCAAAGTTTCGGGTAGGGTTAGGGTCAACATATTTTTCACGAGCCCTAATTTTTCGCCGTGCCGTTATGTGCATCGCATAATTATTATGTCACGGCATAGTCCACCGCTGGGGATAATCTCGCGTGGAGAGACTCTCGCGAGGGGCGGGGTACCCCAGACTACGCTGGGGGTGGAGCTGCACGTGTCGTCACACTAGCGGGTGGGGCTACAGTTAGCTGCACGCCGCATCATCTAATCGGTAACATCATAGATGGAGTTCCGATTATCTATGGTAACATGGCTGAATGTGCCCAGTTCCCACGAATCAGAGAAGTCCGGGCGTACGCAAAGAAGAAAGCGTCTGTCAGCGAAGACCAAGGTAAACTGGGCAGAGATATTTAATATTAACCGCAGATACTTTCCTCGGTCAATAATGACGGTTAGAGCATAGATATTATCTATGGTTAGAGCATAGATACTATATTCCAGGACCACCCCATATTATCCATGGTTAGAGCCCTTGTCGGGGTACACGAACTATCATACTTGGATCTCCCTTCATCGTATCTGAGCTCTTATTCAGTACTAGTCACTGGCGCCTAGGCAGAGATGAGGGGAGTCACTCGTGCCTAGGCACAGATCACCGTGGGAGACAACCATGTCTGGGCGCCAGGGACCAGGAGTCATCTGTATGCCTAGTCACGGGTGGCCGGGGAGTCATTGGGAGTTAGCTACTTACGACAAGACACTGTAGTACCATAGATAGTAGAGTAGAAGGATGTCCTTCTACTCTACTAGCTATGGTAGTACGTATATGCAATACTGTAATGCTACAATATTTTGTGTGAACTTTACTTTTGCTAATTTTGCGAGTCCTTACAGCCTCACAAATATAAGATCGCAAACATTAAACAATAATTTGTGGGCGTGGTTTTTAGTGGGTGCAGTTAACGAACATCGAATCAATAACTATCCCAGGAGAAGCAGCAGTAGGCCTAATGGATGGCCTTAAACAACAGCGAAGGGGGCAGGTAAAGTTCATACTTCTACAGCTTCAAGATGAGGTATTTAACAGCTGCAGTAGTCAATAAATGACTCCCCCCCAGGTGCTGACTGCCATGATGTCACTGACAAGCACTGGATCAACGGCCACCCGACACCTCTTGTCAGCCCCATGGCAATCTACCCGCAGTACCAGGTAGCTAGGCCTAATGGTCACCCTATTCTCTTCCTCTCTCACTCTCTCTCTCTCCTTTCATCCCTTCGTACAAGGGCAAATAGCTAGGTAGCTAGACTCGCTGGCCTGACATTTGACCCTCCTGCTTTTTTAGTATTTTCATGTTTCTGTCTGCCTTTACTGTGCTCTGTTTTTACCTGCTGCATTCTTGTGTGACTGTATTTATTTTCAGGCCAAAGCCTGAATATGAAAACTAGTGCATTCTTTTGTATCAACCAGAATTGTCCTCCTGTATGCTAAAGTACATACAGAGTCAAAGTTCTTCAGATTTCTTCTGGTGCCTGCCTATCCCTCTAGGCATACTGGAAGTCTTGGGGCATCAATGCTCTTGGGAGTGTAGTGGTGGAGGTGGAGGATGAGGCAGGAAACTGCGGAGTGGGTGAGGATGAGAGAGAGAGCGAGAGCGAGAGAGAGAGAGAGAGCGAGTGAGCGAGCGAGAGAGAGAGCGAGAGCGAGAGAGAGAGAGAGAGAGAGAGAGAGAGAGAGAGAGAGAGAGAGAGAGAGAGAGAGAGAGAGAGAGAGAGAGAGAGAGAGAGAGAGAGAGAGAGAGAGAGAGAGAGAGAGAGAGAGAGAGAGAGAGAGAGAGAGAGAGAGAGAGAGAGAGAGAGAGAGAGAGAGAGAGAGAGAGAGAGAGAGAGAGAGAGAGAGAGAGAGAGAGAGAGAGAGAGAGAGTGCGAGAGCGAGAGCGAGAGAGAGAGAGAGGCAGGAAACTGCAGAGTGGGTGAGGGAGAGAGAGAGAGAGAGAGAGAGAGAGAGAGAGAGAGAGAGAGAGAGAGAGAGAGAGAGAAACTGCGGAGTGGGTGAGGATGAGAGAGAGAGAGAGGGGGAGAGAGAGAGAGAGAGAGAGAGAGATTGCGGAGTGGGTGAGGATGAGAGAGAGAGAGAGAGAGAGACAGAGAGAGAAAGAGAGAGAGAGAGAGAGAGAGAGAGAGAGAGAGAGAGAGAGAGAGAGCTGTATACACCAGTTTGCAAACACGTCCCTTGAGAATGTAGAGCTGTTCATTTGCAGGCGTCTCTATTGGTGGTGAGCCAGCCTGCTATATAGTGGAGCAGCACCTCAGCAGATTCGTGGAGGGTCAGGTAAAAATGATAGCAGAAAATACTGCACGGCTTCTTGTTTCAGTACATGTACAAAATTTTAATTCCCTCTCTGTGATGGTTTCATCCTTCCAGGACCCTCGCAATATTGAGTTGATATGGGACCAGATGTTTAAGAGCACACTTCACTATGGCAGGAAGGGACTTCCGATGTCAGTAAAACACAAATCACCTCAGGCATTGGATATGTTCCCTCTGTTATTTGTTATGTGGCCAGACAATAACCTTGCCCCTGCCAGATGGTGAAGTAATGGGAAATTTAGCTTCATGTTTTCTGTTGCCCCAGTCAAGCCATCAGCGCAGTAGACCTGGCTCTGTGGGACCTGCTGGGGAAACTCAGGAAGGAGCCGGTGTACGCACTGCTTGGTGGGAAGACAAAGGTTAGGAGGGAGTGAGGGATGGATTGAAGGAAGGAGGGATCGATCGATGATCAATCAGAAGGAGGGAGGGAGGGATGGTTCGTCTGAGGGAGGGAAGAAGGGATCGATCAATGAACAATGGGAAAGAGGGAGGGAAGGACCTAGTGACGATAGTTTTTTTTTTTCTCTTAATTACAGGAGCGACTCCCTGTATATTCCACAACTGCTAGGCCTGACATTGCAAAGGTAAAGGTTCATAGTTCATTTCCCAGTATCCAGTGTGAGAGCTTGCAGCTGAGAGCTTGCGATCCCCCCGCAGGAGCATGGCTTTGTTGGTGCCAAGATTACCTGTTCCTATGGCCCTTCCGAGGGGGATGAGGGACTGGCAAAGAATGTCCAGTTGTTTAAGGAGGCACGGGAGTCGGTTGGACCAGACTTTCCACTCATGTGAGCTATAAATGTGTGCATCTGTCAAACCTCATTCCTATCACATTTGGTACCACCATGTTCCAGATTTCACACTATTGTAATTTAGGTCCTACATGAAAATGCTGCAGACTGCAAGGAGCTTGCAGGCTCAGATGATCGGCCAATTTGTATTGGTAAATAACCCCTAACCTCTAAACATCCCTATAAGGATGAGATGCAGGATAGATCGGTGGACATGATTCAGTGGATAATTTGAGTACGGTTCTAGCTTGAGGTCACATAGTCATCATGTGACTGTCTATTGTTCTAGCTTGAGGTCACGTGGTCATCATGTGACTGGCTATTGTTCTATATATTTTGAGGTGACGTGGTTATCATGTGACTGGCTGTTGTTCTAGCTTGAGGTGACGTGGTCATCATGTGACTGTCTATTGTTCTAGCTTGAGGTCACGTGGTCATCATGTGACTGGCTATTGTTCTAGTGTGAGGTCACGTGGTCATCATGTGACTGTCTATTGTGTGCAAAGCTAATATCCCCATGACAACTACACAGTGAGCTATTCCTCTCTGATCTTGCAGGCTGGACTGCTACATGGCACTTAGCTTACCTTACGCCATAAAGGTGGGATAAAACAATGGCAGTGGATGATAAGTGCTTTGTGTAATCTTTGATACTCGTCCGTAGTTGGCTAAAGCACTACAGCCTTACAATCTGAAGTGGATTGAGGAATGTCTTCACCCGGATGACTACCATGGTAACTATATTCTTTCTACCATGGTAAATTCTACTACAATGGTAACTAATTCTGTCTACACTGTATATATGGCTCCATTACACCTTGTGTTAATACTGTCATATGCAGCAGTCTGTGCGAGAGTATCTAGACCTGCTGTCTCCACCTCCAGGGTACTCAGAGCTGCACAAAGCTCTATCTGGGATCACTCTGGTCACGACAGGGGAACATGAGTACACACGGTGTGTGTGTGTGTGTGTGTGTGTTGTGTGTATGCGTGTATGTGTGTGTGTGGTGTGTGTGTGTGTGGGTGTGCGTGTGTGTGTGTGTGTGGTGTGTGTGTGTGTGTGTGTGTGTGTGGTGTGTGTGTGTGTGTGGTGTGTGTGTGAGTGTGTGTGTGTGTGTGTGTGTGTGTGCATGCGTGCGTGCATGAGAGAGAGAGAGAGAGAGAGAGAGAGAGAGAGAGAGAGAGAGAGAGAGAGAGAGAGAGAGAGAGAGAGAGAGAGAGAGAGAGAGAGAGAGAGAGAGAGAGAGAGAGAGAGAGAGAGAGAGAGAGAGAGAGAGAGAGAGAGAGAGAGAGAGAGAGAGAGAGAGAGAGAGAGAGAGAGAGAGAGAGAGAGAGAGAGAATTCCCTTCTTGCAGCTATGGGTACAGGCAACTCCTTGAGGCCAACTGTGCTGACATTTTGCAACCCGACATACAATGGATGGGAGGCATCACTGAGGTACATTGTTTCTCTACAGCAACTATACACTTTACTAGCTGTTACATAAAATTATGTTTTCCGGCCAGGCTCGTCGTATTGTTGCCATGGCAGCATCACATGACATTCATGTGATCCCCCATGGCTCCAGTGTGTATTCCTACCACCTCCAGTATTCCTTTCCCAACTGCCCTATGGCGGAGTACATCAACCTAAGTCCACAGGTAGGCCCCTCCCCTCCCCCCCTCCTCATCTCCAGGTTCTTACCTCATGAAAAGTATCACTCATACAATCTTCTTTGCATTACCAAGCAAATGTGTTGTTTGTTTTCTTCTCAACTACCAGGCCGACAGGACTGTGCCCTATTTTGGCGAACTCTTTCCAGACGAGCCCCTCCCTACTGATGGCTTCATTGATCTGCCCAGCAGGTATGTGGATGCAGGAGCTACAGCTGTAGTCTTTTGGCTCTACTCATTTGAAAACCGTGATGAAATCGAACACTGATGATCATGCTCAGTAATTTACAGCTGGGGTAACTGCGAACACTACTGATCATGCTCAGTAATTTACAGGAGGCGAAACTGGGCACTTTCCAATGCTTTTATGCACTGCGTGATAATAGAATTGGCCTATATATTGAAAAGTAGCGCATGACAACTTCCAATATCTCTTCATTCTAAATGAGCATATGCTGATTGGTAGCCTGGGTATGAGTCTAAGGATTAGCTTTCTGCCACTGCAATTAGCAGTCTTGGTAGCTGTAATCCTGTTGAGTGGACGTCATAGTAGTTGTTACTGCATCACTAATGAGTACATTTTCTACGGTGGAACCCTTCTGTTGTGGAAACCTCGGGGACCTGGTGAAGAGTGTCCTGTATATAAAGGAGGTGTCCTCATTTCAGGAGTAATTTTGTATTGTGAGAGCATATATATTCGGGACATAGCCTTAATACAGAGGTGTCCTTATTTCAGGGGTGTCCTTTGTGAGGATTCCACTGTATATAATCACTCACTGTTATGGTCTCTCTCTCAGTCAGAACACCGGGAAGAAACTCACCATTCAAAGTTTCCTTCCACACACATGCAGGCCAGGGTTTGGTGTCACTCTTAACAAAGATGGGTTGGTGAGGCCTTATGCTCGCCCAAACAGCCAGGTACGTATATATAAGGGCCACCCTCAAGGTGACCATTGAGAGGTTTAATTTAAGAAAGAAGAGATAGAGTATGTAGCAATAAATAGATGTAGCCCAGAGAACTCAGGGCCCCAGATGCCATGTGCACCCAGACCACAGCTGCAAACAGTTGATTAAAAAGACACAATGGCATGGCAGTTTTGCCAGACCACTACTTTCTCTTTCTAAGCATCCTTGTTATTGTTTGTGCGTGCATTACCACAATAGGTGAAGGCTCAGTGTGAAGCAAACCAGCAGACGCACTACTCCCGGACCACCAAAGCCAACATGCCCTTCTAAGAACATCACTGTAACATTCATGTTGTTGGCTACTTAATATACACACTGAGTTCATAACCATAAGCCTTATTATAGTGTGAGAAATGCTGACTTCGCCTCCCCATGCATGCCTGGATTTATGTACGCACTCCTGCATGATATATAGTTGTATAGGTTAAATTCCTGCCCAGCAGGATATAAGACCCGTTATACCCCAAGGGAAAGGTCAGTGCTTGAGTGTCGAGGGTACAGCCCAAGACACGTCCTCAGCTTCACAAAAGCACTGACGTCTCTCCCGAGGGAGGGGGGGAGGGAGGGAGGGAGGGATGAGGGAGGAGGGAGGGAGGGAGGAAGGGAGGAGGGAGGGAGGGAGGGAGGGAGGGAGGAGAGGGAATGTCAACTTAGACTAAAAATGCTGCACTGATTAATAATAATTACTGGGGATAACAACAATAATTAGAAATCAAGGGAATTATAATACAATTCTATTAGTGATACAAAACTAGAAATCAAGGGAAGATACAATTCTTACTAGTACTGATACAAAACTACATGTATGTTAACACTACTGTAACAAATACATCAATGCATAATACTATGTCCATGCACTAATAATACATGCTATAGAGCACATGGCATACTTAACTATATATGCTTGCCAACTAGCTACACACTACAGGACTGCGGATGTGCCTTCTATGGCATACATACATACAGAGTCTAGCGAAACTACAATATAATATAAGAGGGTCGTTCAGTTAAGGATGCTTGTATTTGAGCTCAAATTCCTCAGACTCAAGCGGTTCCTTCGCACCAGTAGATGGGTTGCGGTGCTGACAGACACATTTTATGGTCTCAATCACGATAAAGGCAATAACCCACAGGATGAGCATCGTGATCCAGATAGCCCAGACTGGCACCGGAGGAATCACCAGGAACACACCAAGGGTGACCTGGACAAGACCGAGACAGATGACCGACAGCCCCCAGATTCGATGGATCCACTCCCAGATCCTGCGCCACATGCTCTTAGAGCCATCTCTCTTCAGGTGGGGGCGGCTACAAGTAAGAGAGTATGCAGTTAAAAGACAATAATATCCTATGGGCAGAAGCTTTCAGGCTTACAATATTCCAATAAAAGCTTGAAAGATGACCAGAGTTTCAAGGATGATCCCAATGATGGCGTGAGGGTGAGTGGGCTCGTCCGTCCCAAACAGGAATATAATAACAAAGGCCGGCATTGTCATCAAGACACCCAGGACCTGCAGAATACAAAAGATCTTTATGGTCATAAGAGATCAAAGTATATACTCATACCCTAATGATCCCTATAATAAGGCTACAAGTGTACATGTACGCCAGTGATGATGAACTACTAAGCTGTTGCCTACCTGAACAGTAAAATGACTGTAGAACCAAACTTTGGACTTTGAGCATCGGCAGTAGCGAGCAATGATGAAGCCAGTGGGGAAGAGGATGCCAAACGCAACAGCCATCAACAACCCGTGGAGGTGGAGGTAGCTGAACCATTCCCCATCACAGCTCAAGGTCTCTGTTTGAGCAGGATCACCACGCAGGAGCCAAAGGTCATTCATTGCTGAATTGCTGTATAAAATAGAAAGTCAAAATTTCAGTAAAGGTGTTAATGAAGAAACCTTATTAAGTTGCCTAACTCACTCTGAGAGCCTCCGCCCACCAAATAAATAGACATCTCCGTTTGGGCCTGCAGCCATCATGTGACGTTGCCGACGGTCAGGATATGCATCAGGCACTGCAGCCTAATGAGAGAGAAGCAATCATCATTTACATTCCATTACAGTCACAAAAGAACAATATAAATGGTATGCTATATTTTGTGATCAAAGGGTTCAGCACCTACATGTATAGACACATGCAGCTGGCAGCAGGAAACTTGGACACGAGTGTCCAACAGGCTGCATGCATGTACGTATGTATTGGGGCAAGCTGGAGTGATAGACACTCTGAGGTAATGGTCAAATTGGATGCAGCTCTCCCACGATCATGCATGCAACTCACTTAATTAATAAAGGTTAATGGTGCACTGCAATTCGTAATTGTTCAGGTAGTGATGTGCATGCATGCAATTCCTGAAATTTAACCAACTGTTGCAAATTCATTTATTTGAATGTAAGCAGAGATAACGTTCATACTTATACTATCAACTAGCGTACGTAGAGCATGAAATTGTGCTGGGTGTAAAATTTCGCCAATTTTGCCAGTCAATTCAAGCAGTGAACTTTATTCATTCATGAAAGCTGTTTCTGCCAGTAAAATAAGCCTCTACTATTGCTGCTATTGGTGATCAACAAAAGGCAACAGTGGCACGAAAAGAAAAGCTGGCAAATACTTTCCACAATACTTCATAACTGCAGTAATTGGTGAATTTTTTTCCATGGCAAAAATTTACCGCTATACGGTAAGTTGATAATAGATATATATTTCATCATTAAATTAATACTCACCTCGGTTCTGTATCTGGTCCAATCCTTCCCATCCACATCAACAACTGCTACCTCATACTCCGGCCAGTTCTTTACCTATACAGAGTAAGGTATAAATGGCAGATAAAATGACTGCCATAGAAATTTCTGAAAGTGTAAACAGGTGAAAATTATTGTAAATTGACCAGTTTTCACCAATATTTGGTCGCTTAGCTATTTATGATGGTATTAATTTGATCGCTATAACACTCTTAATACCTAATAATAAGCTATAAGTAGTGCTGTTACAATCACATGAATGTCAAAGGCACTATCTTATCTTTCATAAAAGCATTGCAATCAAATTATATCCACTTAAAATGCGAGTATACACTGACTTCGCTCCACCCCTAGAATACAGGCTGAGCGTACACACGGGTAGCTAAAGAGTGGTAAATAATCTCTCTGTTCTTTTTCTGTGTTATTCATTGAGCTCCAATTACAGATTCATCGGAGATATTATTACCACACAAGTGGTTAGTAAAATTGCACACACAGCCATTCCATAACGTTATAGCTGTAACACTGACGTACTATCAGGGAGAGCTACGTACAGACAAAATAAATGCAAATATTGATGAGTGCTGCAAGTGCTGTTTTCTGCAGAATATAAAATCAACGACTCTCAGTGTCTGGGACTAACTGTCAACACTGTATGATATAAGTTTGGGGGTAGACGTCGAGGTGGGAGGTAACTCAAGCTAGAGTTAATTACTGGATTTAGACCTATCCACTAGCTGCCCTATAGGCTGTATAGGTGGTATACTGACGCTGCTGCTGGGGTCCCTGCACATAACAACCACACCCCATCAAGCGGATGTCACGGGTTACCGGAAGACAGGGCTTAGAGCTCTGCCCCTCTCATCATCAATAATTAATTCCTTGGAGTGTACACTCTCACCTGAACCATGCCAAAGATGCTACAGTAGGCAAGTCAAACTGCTGCAGGCACCTTCAACTGGCCTAGTGCCGCATGGCTCATAGGGTGTGGCATGTGCATGTGCATGGCTCATTGGGTGTGCAGCATGTACATGACACATTAATGACATTCACTATACATTCATGGTGCTAACTTTTAAGTGCTTAAGTGGCGACAAGTGTCAAAATTTAATAGATACTGACCAGCAGGTGTCTATCAGATATAAGTACCTCATTAAGCAGCCACACATCATTATTCATAACTATATTTTAAAAATGCCCTTTTAGGCGGTATATGCATCATTCATGGTTCTTCTTTCTATACAAACATACAAACAAATATATGCTAAACTTACGCGGATGATTTGCTCGGTGTGGAAGGAAGTTCCACCATAGAGCACGGCTTTCCCAGGGTCATTGCTCAAGGGAGCCATCCGGCCCCAAGTTCTAGGGGAGATACAGCGAGGTAGCTCTGTCCACTTGTTGAGGTTAAAGTACCAATTATCATTGGTGGGGCACGGACCTCCAGCTGTTCCTCCTCTGCAGTATAGGGTATAGAAAGTGTATAATGTATCATTCAATTTTTGCATCATAAAAATTAACAAGCCGTTAGAGACAGTACATTAGCATGTAAATTGTATATAGGGAATGCACGTGCATGTGCACTCGTGAAGTAGTGAAAAGCTTGAAAATGAAGCACTGCAGCCAGCTCTAAACCTAGCCTCCTAGCCCCTAACCAAACCCTAACCCAACCCCAACCCTAACCCAACCCCAACCCCAACCCTAACCCAACCCCAACCCCAACCCTAACCCTAAAAATAGGCGGATGCTAACGTACTGTCTCTAACGGAAATTAAAATTTATTCATGACATTGTATGCACTGTCATACAATATTTTAAATACAGACACACATGCAGTAACTCCTTGATGCATACTCCAACAATAATAGCTACATAGTCTGAAGCTGCATACCTCGTACATCCCCCGAAAATTACCAGCTGTTCTGGGCGGACAACTGCAGATCCTTGCAGACACCTCCCATGAGGAGCCAGAGGATTAAACTGGTTTCCATTGCTGGGCTGCCCGAACACCCTCACCCAGGTAGCAGTGGTTGGACTACGGAATATCAGCTTGTAGGTGTCAATATACCGCGTAGCGTGGGTGGTTGTCAGAGTGAACCCTGCACCCATCCAAAACTCGTTTGTTGCAGGCCCGTAAACTGCGCCGAAGTGCCCTCCATAACGTATCGGCGGAACGGGGCCATCTGTTGTCACTTCACTCCACTGCCTGGTAACGAAGCTGAACGCCCACGTATCACCGTATTCCTGCGAACCTATACCATGCGACATTACAAGAAGTGATTCGCCACTAACGTTCACGACTCCGTAGAAGGAATATAGTCGACCCACTGGCGCCGAAGCGGGGGTCGCTTGTTCCCACATGTTGGTTCCGACGTCGTACAGCCACGTGTCGTTCGGAACCCCGCTGCCTCCAAATAGGACTAGCTGGTTGGAAACGCTGTCGTAGCCGAAGGCTCCTCCAATTCGTGCTCCGGGCGACTCTGCTGACAGAGGCGTGATCCGCGTCCAAGTGAGTCCCTGCGCTCTACACGCGGGCGCAAAGGCACAAAAACTAACAAACACGAACAAAAACAGAGACTTCATTCTGACTCGCGAAAAATCAGCGACTGCGTATTAAATTAAACTGTAGCTAGCTGATTTATATTGGGGCGAGACTGAGCTGTACGCTAAGGTTGCTGTATTATATGTATTATTCATGATGATGTCATCGGTCTGGCAGGCCATTTGAGATACATGTACATGCTAGAGCGTAACCGCTGTGCATAATCGAATACATGTACTTAACCAATTATTATTGTTCACCCTCAGGTAAGGGAAAACGAGTACATGCAGCCATACACTATAATAGTAACAATGTACGCGACAAAACTGCATTGTATAAGCTATATAACAGTACATGTACATGGTCTTGTAAGTAGAATCAAACCATAGTGAGTGACAAGGCCAATGACAGGTGTTGTACAGCCTGACCACCATCACAAAACCTACAGCACAGCTACAGATCAAGTTCCATTGGCCACACAAGGTCTCCTACAGACTGCAACAGAGACATCACATAGCTATAGAGTTACAGAAATGTTGGGTATATAGATTCTCTTGCAACATGTAGCTGGCTAGAACGGAGAAAATTATCCACCGGCCCAGTGATTCAAAAGATGGTTTAGCTATAGGCACGTTCAGCGCCTCTTTTGTCTCTGGACTCAACGGGGACAACCCTAGATCACTCCATTGTCTCTAGCATATCTAGGTACTAAGCCTCCAGTGTCATTCTCGAGACTTTGGCTTGAAACTTGCAGACAGACTGAATGTTCACCGCAAAATCTCCAGGGTGAATTCCAAACTGAAGTCAAGTTGCATCAGATTCAGTTGCAGTCCATGCATTGATCCACGCAGCATCCCAATCCTGCTCACTAAATAATAGAGGGCTGAGATTACATCGATCCTTGCACAAGTATATTAACTTAATATCTAATGTGAATATAGCTAGCTATATACTTAACTTCCAAAGTCTACAGCTAGACTTAGCTAAGTACTGTATCCCACCATTCAACCCAATAGTTAGTTTATAAATATTGCTCATGCACTTCTATCCAAGCAATGTCATGGTTTGGTTCCGCCTCTTTTCTGGTACAAGCGATCATTAGTTGCTTTCTGGATATGCAATATGGTATGGCAGCGGGGGTAATGCAGTATTAGGGCAAACAAAACTCACCAGCTACAATTGAAGTAGCTAACCTATAGCTAATTGAGATAACCTTCTCTTTTTTCAGTGTACCACCTAATTTGCAAAAAAAAAACAGAAGAAAACTGCGCTATGAAGGTAGCTACCCCATTGCGCTGGGACTTGCATCCACTCCGGTTTTGTAGGTTATGTCTGTCATGTACAGAACTGTAGCTATACTCAAGATGTGAGAGACAGAGTTTAAATACAATGGAAGGGGAAGAGAAACTGAAGTGATAAAGATAACAACAAGAGTGGAAAGAAGCAAGGCTAAATGTAGAAGATCTCAAAGAAATGAACATGCATGATTAGTCATCTTTTGTTTTAGAAGAGTTTATAGTAGCCAATAAAATGTGATGGGATCCAGGAAGAAAAAAAACATATAGGATCAATGTTTAATTAGAATCGCAAGGTTGAAAACATTGTTTGCTTAGTATGTAGAGGGAGGGACAGGAATGTCAAATTAAAGAAGAGAATTAAGAGGACCAAGAATGAAGCCTGGGTACTCCAGAATGTACATTCTCACTTTTAGAAGAAAACAAAAACCTGTAATTAAGTTTATTAGAGAAAAACCGTTCAACTTGCCTATCCTATAATTTAATTTAGACATAGCACTAGCATTAAATATGAGTTGCTTTTGTTAAATACCTAATTAGCTATAGTTGTAGTATTCCCACCCTTGAAGTCCTAGTTTTAGTAGTTAACTAAATCTGTTTTTGCCTCTACTAAAAGATGTTAAATCTGCTTTCAGTTTCAGTTAACTGGGAATGAGGCTACTTTATAGTTAACCCTTTACCAACCATAAGAAACAGATTAAAGAAGCAGAAAAGCCTGTACATGTACAAAGTATTAACACCTAATATTAAAACCCCATATAGATTCATATGGGCTTATGGGAGCTCATGACGCACATATGCGTCATTGGTTGGTAAAGAGTTAAACCACCCCTAGGCACATTTACCAGTGCATGTAATACATGAGACAGTTCCAGGTAGCTAAACCCCGAGAGAGAAGCCCGAGGGGTATACTGAAGGGGAACTGTCGAGTGTATTACTGGTAAATGAGTCTGTGGGCGGGGGGCTAACAGTGATAGTTATACAACTGCAACTACACTGCAAAAATGCCAGTGCCGAAACAGCACGCGGACAAGCCGAGCATGCGTGTTGTTCATCAGATCTCGTGTTGAAACGGCACATCGCCCGATACGCGAGTGTTGCATCAACCCTCCGTGTGGAATTAGCACATCGCTATGTGCTAAAAAGCTGTAGGGGCGGAGCTAGTCTCGTGCCCAGACCTTGGCTCTTCCCCATAATCGTATCCCGAGGGGAGGAGCCGAAATGTAGCTCAAAAATTTGATAATTAGCGCAGGTCCTCTTCCTTTCTTTTTTGCAGCTGTGTTCTCTTTGGCCTGGGCAATTTCTACTCTCGCGCAAATGTAATGTATCCACTCACAGTCGCCTACGGACCAATCCACTATTCTTCTCATCTGGCGAAATGACTGTTTTGTAACTGCTACAAGTAGCTGTGGGAATAAGTATAGGATATATCACGCCTACTCGGAGTATAAACGCAGATATACTCCGCTAGACGGTTTACCCAAGGCGATAGCCGAGGGTAAACAGCCTAGCGGAGTATATCGCGTTTATACTCCGAGTAGGCGTGGTATATCCGGCTTATACAACATTTGACCAATCAGTGGAGTAGGTACCTGGAAACGCTGGGCTAGCATTCCCAGAGGCAGTAGTTATTTACGATGTCATAATACATGAAAACATAAAAGTAGTATAATAAAACATGAAAACATAAAAGTAGTATAATAAAACATGAAAACATAAACGTAGTATATGACCCTTTATACTCCGCTTCTGCTCCAATCAAACACCTTGGATGTGATGTAATGTGGTATAAGTGTTAATTTAGATACCCTGGGTTGCATATATTCTGTACATTAATTTTTTATACCAGAATTGAGAGTGTATGCATGAATTAGTCTTAGGTTGTTGAGACTACGTACAAACTTCACAATTCATTTCATGGAGATGGAGAAGTATATATATATGTACACACCACAACTACTATAAAACTCGATTGAACACTATGCAGTTACTGCAACAGCTTGAACCTCCAGATCCCCCTCATGCTAGCAATAGTGTTATGGTGGTCCATTGAACAACCCACTGCACAGGCAAACGAGGCACCAAAAACTGCAAAATGAAGCACAATAGTGCTGCACAACTTGCATAGCATTTGGGAGTTTCAAGATATGTCTCAGTGATTGTCTGAGGAAGTCACTTCTCATGAAGCTCCATACTACGTAACAGTCATGCAGAGTGAGGTTTAACGCATGGATGTGTTATATATATTACTAGATAACAAACATTCTACTGTAAAATTATAATGCAGAATATAAACTAAATAAAGTAATAGGCATACAAGAGGGTGGTTCAGTCACTAAGGATGCTTGTACTTGACACACTACAATGCAATAAACTATAATAAGCGTGCATATAAAATACGCATGCAGATGCACGACTGTAGATCAGCCACACACTACACAACTAATAAAAGAGCAGCCCAGTTAAGGATGCTTGCACTTCAGCTCAAGCTCCTCAGGCTCGAGTGGCTTCTTCTCATCGGATGGGTGGCGGCACTGACGGGTGTACCTTATGATCTCATTCACGACAAAGGTGATAACCCACAGGATAAGCATTGTGATCCAGATAGCCCAGACTGGCACCGGAGGAACCACTAGGAACACACCAAGGGTGACCTGGACAAGACCGATGAAGACGACCAACAGCCCCCAGATTCGATGGATCCATTCCCAGATCTTGCGGTATGTACTCTTAGAGCCATCTTTCTGTATATGGGGGCGGCTGTATAGACAGGGAACAGTAAAAATAATAAATAAAGTGCTGAGAATCAGAGTTGACCAACCCAAAATTAATTGTGTTGGAAATTGCATGAATTGCCCAAAATGAGGTTCACCCTGGGAGCATATGGCCTAAAATGCGAAAGCTACGAGAAGCTTCTGAACACATTTTTAACATTTGGGAGGAGGTAAGTTCAATTTCTGTGGGTTGGACCACTCTAATTTTCAGTCAGTCAGTATAAAAGGATAGTAGACAGTATTACAATATTCCAATGAAAGGTTGAATGACGGTCAGAGTTTCGAGGATGATCCCAATCATGGCATGAGGGTGAGTGGGCTTAGCAGAGGTTCCAAACTCAAATATGATAACAAAAGCCGGGATCGTAAACAGAACACCCAGTGTCTGTGGAATGGAAAGGATCTGTGGTAATAATACTAGGACATGTAATGATCTCATCAAGGCATGCTAGATGTTAAGATCGTATTTGTACAATCATTCTTTAGTTGCATTGATTACTTATTTTCATGCAAGTTTGTGCATGAAAGTTGATTACTTATTTTCATGCAAGTGTATTGTTCCTTTCAACCAATTGGAACATTCATCATACACTCTCATCCTGTATTCAGTCATGGCTTTATTAATATCATATGACTACATCATTGGACTTAGGGGAGTACGTAAGCTGCGCAGTTCACATTTACATTATTCAATTATCTTCACTATAATTATTACTACAGGGTCATTAACTAGATATTATTCAGACAGTTCATTCACTCACCTGAATGCTGACATGAAGATAGAACCAAACTTTGGACTTGGAGCATCGGAAGTAGCGAGCAATGATGAAGCCAGTGGGGAAGAGGATGCCAAACGCAACAGCCATCAACAACCCGTGGAGGTGGAGGTAGCTGAACCATTCCCCATCACAGCTTAAGGTCTCTGTTTGAGCAGGATCGCCACTTAGGAGCCAAAAGTCATTTTGCTCGTAGTGACTATAAATGAAACAAATAATCATTGGAGGAAGGGTTCGGTGGATTAAAGTCTTCAAGTCCCACTACCTGAATACTCACTCACCTTGCCAAGCTCAACCCACCAAAGAGGTAGACTGTACCATTTGGACCTGCAGCCATCATGTGCTGGCTACGACGCTCAGGAAATTCATTCTCCTCTGCACTCTTCAGTAGGAAAGAAATGGCATTATTATACCCTACAGTGTGTGATCACTGCACAAGAAAGAATATTCTTTTTGCGGTTTTAGAACGGTTTCATGCAGTAGAAGGTTTGCTGTGCTTATGAAATTCTGAAAAAGAAACACAAATTACTGGCCGTGGACACCAACATGATAACATGCAGGCCCGTCGGAAGCTCTGGAGGGGTGGAGCGGCCATCGGGCGTGAAGTCAGAGGACTTGCAGCGGCCGAGAGTGGCGCGCGAAGCGTGGAAAAAAATTTGCGACTTATTCTTCGGTGGTAAAGAAGCTGCTCTGGCAGCATCTCGCTACATTGAACTAACATTACGGAAAAAAAATGGCCGAGATCAAGCATACAGCCAGCTCATAGTGTCGCGGGCCACGTGACCACGTCTCACTCGCACGCTGCGCGCGAGTGGGGCGTGGTGCCATGGCACGCGAAAGTTCAAGCGCCTACGAAAAAAAATTTGGTACATGTATTAAAAGTGGGGTGGCTCAGGCCGCCCCTGCTGCCCCGCTTGTGACGGCCCTGACATGAGACTTTTGATGAACACTGTTTTATTATTACAAGTATATAGTAATGTAGTAGCAGCAGAAATGATGATTATACATACTATAGTCACCAGTGCACACAGAAATAAAGAACTGTCATTCCCCTGCATAATTTTTTTTGGCATTAAGTTGCAGATGAATGAACACCTTTACATGCATTCTTGGACCCACCCAATACTAAGATGGCATTTATTTAGGGCGTTGGCCATGCATGCAAGAATGCTGCATGGATCATTGATCACTCCCTTCCACTGATGCATTTGCTTACTCAGTTCCAGAAACGAGAATAGTCTTTTAACAGCATACGCGCGCGCGCACACACACACACACACACACACACACACACACACACACACACACACACACACACACACACACACACACACACACACACACACACACACACACACACACACACACACACACACACACACACACACACCACACACACAGCTGGGTGCATGTAAAGAACAGCATACAGTTACAGGGCTGGGTTCATGAAGCACAGCACTTCAACCATGCATGCAAATACGACTCACCGTAGCTCTGTATCTGATCCAGTCTTCTCTGTCCACATCTACTACGGCCACCTCATACTCAGGCCAGTCTTTTGCCTGCAAGACAAGAAAAAAATCCTCAGACAACCTTAAACATACTGCACAAGTGGTACACTAATCAAATATGCACCCTATAGAATTATATGCATGCATGCATGCGTGTGTGAAATTAAGTTGGTTCATTTTATGAGAGTTGGTTTCTGTATAGCTGGCAAAAGAATATATGTGTTATAAGTATAGCTATGTTCAATTGCCTATCCCCAAAGGAAGTATAGCCTAATTTAAAAGTCTAATTAATTAATTAACTAAAACACTTTGAGTCCTAACTCCTACCTGCATATATTCAGACATCTGCAACTCAGGTAGCCACTAAGTAGTCAAAACAATTACATTTCTTGCAGGAGCTTATATATATGGTGTGCTCGGGAACCGACTATTTTTGTGAAAATGGTAACAATCATGACTATACGTACTAATCTGTATGTAAGCTCAATTACCTTACTAACATACACAACGAGTGGAGGTATAGGCTGAACATGAAATATCAGTTACTCTAAAGTATTACATTCCAATTGCAAAACTGTGCCAAAACTGCTTTTAGCCTACATGTAGGGTGTGACGAAGGGAGAGACTACAACATCTCAGCAGTTGCTTTCAACCACTTAGTAGCTGCACTGGTCCTACATGCAGGCGTAATTGAAGTGATCTGCAATACTGGTACACGCAGTCAGCGATCACACTTATGGCTCGTGTGAAGGATTGAGCTCATCAATGCATGGTTACATTTAAATATTGGGCTACAATCTCAATAATAGCTAGGCCATTGCACATACATGTACACTTATTATGAACTCACACTGATAATTTCCTCTGTGTAAAAGGTATTACCACCGTAGAGAATGGCTTTTCCAGGATCATTGCTCAAGGGTGCCATGTGACTCCACACTCTAGGGGTGATACAGCGAGGCAGCTCTGTCCACTTGTTGCGGTTAAAGTACCAATTATCATTGGTGGGACACGGACCTCCTCCATCACTGCGACAATTAATAGAAAAGCAAAATTTAGAAGTTGGAGAGTAAGACGTATAGGTCCTTCACAACGTACCTCATACATCCGCCGAAAAGCACAAGCTGTTCTCGGCGAACAACTGCGGATCCTTGCAGACACCTCCCGTGTGGGACTAACGGGTTGAATTGGTTTCCAGGGGTGGGTTGCCCCCACACCCTAACCCAAGTAGCAGCCGTTAAAGTAGTAAACACTAGTTTGTACGTATCAATGTATCTAGTACCCAGAGTGGATGTATGAAACCCTGCACCCATCCATAGCTCATTTGTCACGGGTCCATACACAGCACCGAAGTGGCCTCCATAGCGCGGCCCTGGGATGGCCCCATCGGTAGCTATCTCACTCCACTGCATGGTATCGAAATTGAACGCCCATGTATCATCGTACTCGACGTAACCCTCATAATCGTAACCTAGACCGTGTGACACTACAAACAGTGATACGCCATCGACTGTTACGACTCCATGGTAGAAGTATTCTCTGCCCTCTGGGGTCGGATATGCGAGAATTTCTTCCCAACTTCCACTCTGCACGTTATACAGCCACGTATCGGTAGGGAAGGTCTCGTTGCCAAAGCCTCCAAATAGGATGAGTTGGTTAGAACCGCCATCGTAGCCGAGGCCCCCTCCCTCTCGCTCTCCCGGCCACATGTACGGCGCGTCAACGGCAGGCGTGATCTGCGACCAAGTCAGTCCCTGGGATCTGCACGCAGGAGCAAAGGCAACGATCGCAAAAAGCAAAAGCGACTTCATTTCTTGTTGCGTGTAATAAAAGCGTTACAAGCGCCAACAAATGGCGAGCCCAACAATTACGTCTTTACTACGCACACCCTCTGTGTATAGTAAGCATGTATATGCGCATGCGCACTCAATGTATAGGCGGGGATCTAGACCTTGTGCACCTGTATGACTGCTCCTGTGTACATCAGAAATTGTTGTTGGGGCACCTGCTGATGCAGCATAGTGACTCCTTGTGCTTGGCCCATGCAAGCAGGTGGTATCTTCTGTATTAGGTATCAAGGGTAATTCCATGCCAAATCAACACAAAAAAAATGACGACCCTCTCAGATTTCCACGAAACTTGGTACATATGTACCCTATGTGAAGTTATTAATCCACAGTGATTATTAGCCTCATACGTGGTATGGCTTCTGTGTTACAGCCAGCCAAAAACTCAATTTTTCGTCAAATTTTCGGCTACCTGTTTCTACATAATTGACCATAACTATTACTACGATTGTCTGTGCAAGATGAACATTGCACCATCTTGTACATTAGTAGATACCCTTTCAGCTGATATAGTGCAAGTGATAATTTGATTATGTTGAGGTCAAAGGTTATGGTGTATATACTTGACCTTTGCCCCCTTGAAAAACGGATTCTTCAATTGTTCTAATTTTTTCCCAAATGTTCTCTAGATCTTCATGTTGAGATGGTATTATTTTATTTTAATTTTGGGACTGCCATGGGATTAGGAGATACAGAGAGTAGAGTAATAGCCAGTAGGGTGTTTTTCATGTATGTCCACACATACCTGGGATTTGTTTTGGTGTGAGGTCAAGTACTACATGATTGGGTGAGCAGACTGGTTTAATACACTCATTTTACATGTAGTGAGTTATAGTTTTGTATATTCCTGAACGTAGATGGGAGTGGAGCTGCACAAATCCACAAGATTCCCGCAATCAAACAGAGCTCTCACACTTGAGACACTGCTGTGAAAGGGGATGAAGCAAAAGTTAAGTTTCGTGTACACCACTGACTGCATGGTGGTGCCACTGTGACCTGGCTATCAAATTTTCTACCAGCACAATATTAGTGTGATTGTGAATTCAAGTGTGCCCTAATATATTATTAATAGTATAATATGATGATCAATCCTGAACCAAACATCACTTTTCCCTTCACAATGGTGGCACTCTCTGAACACCTCTCAAGTGAAGTGGTTGGTCCTATCTTCCCAATTATTACAGGTATGGGCCTCACAGTACCGGTATGGCATCGGTATGTCAATTTTTCTTCCAGCTCAGTGCAAAGCATACATAGAACTGTTTCATGTGAAATATACTGAGCATTCATACAAAATATTGTATAGTTCATAATTATAGTATCGTTAATGTTAAATTAAATAACTTAGCTGTATGAAAGAACTTGCAGTAGCTGCCATGAGTGAACTTAGCTATGTTATGAGAAATCTGTATTGTTTGAATAGTTTGTTTTGCTCACAGAAACAATAAGTTACTGAGGTGAATAATAGTCACCTATCAAACTGTTTACATGTACAGACAAACCATTTTGCACATGTATTCTCTTTTTATGACTTACGGTCATGGTGCTTAGTCACAACACACATGTTTTTTTTATGGTATGGTTTTAATAAAGGTCAATGCATATAGATTTGGAACTTAACCACTAATTATGGGAGAGTTATGACTGGGTGACAATTCTAGTTACCAGTGCAATAAATGGTTCCTTCTCATAAATCTCGTGTCTTACCTGGTGTTCTTTAAGGCTCTATCCTTGTACCTTTTCCTTTTCATTAATAGCCGATCCAATAATACCTCTTCTCTCCTCTGCTAAATTAACTATGTATGCTGATGATATTCTGCTATCTCATTCAATTAACTCTCCTTCTGATTTTCCCTCTATTCAGTCTAACCTTAACTTCATTTCATCCTGGTTTTCTTCAAATTTACTCACAGTTAGCTAGTTCTTCTAAAACTATCGTCTTCCTTAAAAGTACGCCTTTTCTTTTGCCACTTTCCCCACTGTACATTAACAATTCTCAACTTATTAACTCGTTACATATTATAAATATCTTGGTGTTCAAATCTTTCCTGGTCTTTTCATATTCAGCACATCTGATCTAAATCTAGAAAATTAATTGGCTTTCTCTTATGTCTTTCTCTATAGTGCTTATTCGCCCCCATCTGGAGTATTTGCTCCACAGTGTGGGACCCATCCTCTCCCTCCTTCATCTCTTGATAAACTACAATACTCATGCATTATTGACAAACTCTGTTCTAAACAATGGTCTTCTCCCTACTCCTCTCTGCTCCAATTCTTCAACTATCCTTCTCTTAGTCTTCACCGTCAGTATACTCTAAAGTTACTTTTCTATTAAAGGTTCTTCATGGTCTTACTTTTTTCATTCTGGCTCTATTAATTTGCACCACTTTCCTCATATGTCTTTTCGCTCCTTTCACCCTCTGAACTTACACAATCCCTTTGCTCAATCTTCTGCTTACCTGAATTCTTTCGCCCCAAGTGTTTGTCGTCTCTGGAATTGTCTACCTATAGCTCTTAAGGTCTGCCCATCCCTCCCAAGTTTTGAATTTCATTTACGTAAATATAATTTTGTGTGTTTAGTTAGCATATTGTTCATGTGCATTATTGCTATTGTCGATCTTTTTGTTCCCGGCTGTTTTTTTTAGACATGAAATGTCAGACTTGTTTCAGAGCCACCACAACTCCAAATAACCTCGTACCAAGGGCTAAACTCCAAAAGATTCGCTAAATCTAATCAGCGTTTCGTTATAGATTTTCTTTCAAACGGAAGTTGATACAAGGAAACAAGATGTTATTACAAGATAACGAGATGTTATTACAAGATAACATAATACGTAACGACACATGTTTCCCTGTATATTGCGTAATGTTACACATGCTTCCAGGACTTGCTAGTGCGTATTTTCAAGCTAGCTTGGAGCTGGAGACTCCGAAAATCCACCAAGGTGAGATATTTTGTTAATGCAGAAGAGCTCATTTCGCGCAGCCACTATTTGTACTTCCTGTATATTCATGAGACCCCGGCCTGACTACTAATTTAACTGAAAATGCTGGAGCAACCTACAAGTAGGTTTTCTTTTGAGCTACCTGCATATGGGCCGCGTAGAAATATGGAAGGGTGTGTGTGTGTGTGTGTGTGGGGGGGGGGGGGGGGGGATCTAAAACTTTTGTGTTCTGGAACCCAACTTATCACATCCCTTGGGATTCTCACTAATCAGAGGAGGTACGTCAAGGTTTGAATTATGCATTACGTCATGCACGATTAATTGCGTTCTTTTAGCTATTACGCATGCGTACAAGTGCAGTTGGCGGCTAAAACCTCGATTTTCTCGCTATTTTGCCCGGAGCTCAGAGGGGCTCAGCCGCTCAAAAGGCTTACTTTTGAAGGCAAAATCATGGACCTAAAGATCGGGCTGAACTGCAAGAGTATAGCTATCGGTAAGCCACTCGCCAGAAGTACGGTAGATGCCTACAGTGTTGGTAGAAAGTATTGACTGTTCATTTATAGCAGTCACTAGCTGGAATACCTCTCGAAAAAGTAACGCACAAACGCACAGATCCTTTCTTCCAAATAAAATATACTTACTGGTCATGTGACTAGTTGCCTCTTAGCACGTGATGCTGGCCTCTGCTCACTAACGATAGCCTACGCGCATGTCCCTTGATGGTTTTGGTTTAATAAGTTACTCCATGCTCATACCATATTTATGCTGCCATTGATGTCTTAGCACATGTTCATTGAATAGGTACATGTATGGTGTATGATAGTAGCTAGCTATATGTGAGATATGAGCACATTTTTTCTCACACACACATCTATATTAAAGACGTCACATAACACACAAGGACACAAAACAAATTATAAATAGGCAGCAGCATGAGTAGTCTCGGCCCCAGACCCTCTCTGCACTCATAAAAAAAAAAAAGAAGGAAAGTGCCAGAAGAGGATCTGGTGCAGTTGATACAGAAGGCCTCCATGGGATGTAGCTTATATGGCTCACTGTGGGTGAGAGAATTGAGGCGGGAAGTTCCAAAGTTAAGTGAGTGCTAAAAACTTGTGTAAACAGTGCAAAGCTATATCCACAGCGGTGTGTGAGAAGTGGGAAGCGTGAATATTCCAAACGTCATTAGTTCCCGATCAACCAATCAGATTCGACCCTCTGAAATTCCGCGGACTGCAAATTATTCCGTATCAACTGCACCAGACCCTCTTCCGCACTTTCCTTTTTTTTTTTTTTTTTTTGCGAGTGCAGGGAGGGTCTGGGGCCGAGACTACAGCATGAGCAGAAATGAGCAGAAGTGAGCAAAAGTGGGCTGTGAATGTGTTCTGGTTAGATTTGTAATGGACATAACTGACCATTCTTATACCTTACAATGATTGACCATTCAACTGACAATGCACTTGTACTAGACTGTCCTCTGGTTGTGTCTACCTGTATGCACCTGCAAAATATGACTATAAATACCGACTGTATTTCATGATATTGATGATCCTCGCTGAGTTGCTATACGAAGTGCTGCCGTGGCGCGGGATGGTGCGCAGAGTCCTTTACAAGTGGGGGCTTGTCCGGGATACGAAGGCGCGCTAATGGCGACGAAGCAGCAGCTGAAGTCACAGCTAGACTCTCTGCGGAGCGAGAACCAGCGGTTGGAGGAGCTGGTGGATGACTTGCGCACGGAAAATCCCGAGCGAATGCGGATGGCCGAGATAGTTGACAGAATGGAAGAGAGAGCAAATACGGCAGAAATGGAAGTCAAGCGATTGAGAGAAGAACAGTCGCACGAAGAGTTGGAGCGACTCCGAGCTATGGCGGCGCAACAAGCCAAATGGGAAGCCAGGGAGCAGCGTCTGGAGGCCCAATTAGTTGCGACCGAGCGCCGAGTACAGGAAATGTCTGACCGTACTGTTCGGCGGGATTGGGAAACCGAGGAGCTGGCCCATACACCCGAGCTGCAGCCACCCGCGGATGACCTGCCTAGGAGAGAGCCTGAATACGAACTCCTGCAGCCCAGGGAAGGACCACTGCACTGTGATGAAAGGAAGTCTCCACCACCCCTGGTTCACTACCAGACGCCTGGTCTACGGAGAGAGCTGGAGCAGTTCCCACAGACGGCAGCTGGAGTTCCGGTCACAGCGCAGCAGATGCCTGGTCTACGGAGAGAACTGGAGCAGTTCCCACAGACGGCAGCTGGAGTTCCGGTCACAGCGCAGCAGATGCCTGGTCTACGGAGAGAACTGGAGCAGTTCCCACAGACGGCAGCTGGAGTTCCGGTCACAGGGCAGCAGATGCCTGGTCTACGGAGAGAACTGGAGCAGTTCCCACAGACGGCAGCTGGAGTTCCGGTCACGGGGCAGCAGATGCCTGGTCTACGGAGAGAACTGGAGCAGTTCCCACAGACGGCAGCTGGAGTTCCGGTCACAGGGCAGCAGATGCCTGGTCTACGGAGTGAACTGGAGCAGTTCCCACAGACGGCAGCTGGAGTTCCGGTCACAGCGCAGCAGATGCCTGGTCTACGGAGAGAACTGGAGCAGTTCCCACAGACGGCAGCTGGAGTTCCGGTCACAGCGCAGCAGATGCCTGGTCTACGGAGAGAACTGGAGCAGTTCCCACAGACGGCAGCTGGAGTTCCGGTCACAGGGCAGCAGATGCCTGGTCTACGGAGAGAACTGGAGCAGTTCCCACAGACGGCAGCTGGAGTTCCGGTCACAGGGCAGCAGATGCCTGGTCTACGGAGAGAACTGGAGCAGTTCCCACAGACGGCAGCTGGAGTTCCGGTCACGGGGCAGCAGATGCCTGGTCTACGGAGAGAACTGGAGCAGTTCCCACAGACGGCAGCTGGAGTTCCGGTCACAGGGCAGCAGATGCCTGGTCTACGGAGTGAACTGGAGCAGTTCCCACAGACGGCAGCTGGAGTTCCGGTCACAGCGCAGCAGAAGCCTGGTCTACGGAGAGAACTGGAGCAGTTCCCACAGACGGCAGCTGGAGTTCCGGTCACAGGGCAGCAGATGCCTGGTCTACGGAGAGAGCTGGAGCAGTTCCCTCAGACGGCAGCTGGAGTTCCGGTCACAGCGCAGCAGATGCCTGGTCTACGGAGAGAGCTGGAGCAGTTCCCACAGACGGCAGCTGGAGTTCCGGTCACAGCGCAGCAGATGCCTGGTCTACGGAGAGAGCTGGAGCAGTTCCCTCAGACGGCAGCTGGAGTTCCGGTCACAGCGCAGCAGATGCCTGGTCTACGGAGAGAACTGGAGCAGTTCCCACAGACGGCAGCTGGAGTTCCGGTCACAGGGCAGCAGATGCCTGGTCTACGGAGAGAGCTGGAGCAGATCGCACAGACGGCAGCTGGAGTTCCGGTCACAGCGCAGCAGATGCCTGGTCTACGGAGAGAGCTGGAGCAGTTCCCACAGACGGCAGCTGGAGTTCCGGTCACGGCGCAGCAGATGCCTGGTCTACGGAGAGAACTGGAGCAGTTCCCACAGACGGCAGCTGGAGTTCCGGTCACAGGGCAGCAGATGCCTGGTCTACGGAGAGAACTGGAGCAGTTCCCACAGACGGCTGCCGGGGACCGTGTGAGGATGGCACCTGCACAGGGGTCAGGACCGCTACAGAGAGGAGCAAAGCCCATGGTACCCACATGCAACTACATGTGTCTCTATGGTGAAGCCACCACATCCGACCGCTGGCCTACCTCTACAGTACCGCTAACGGCGACTCCTATAGTTACCCCATCAGTGATCACTAGTACGGCGGTGCCCTTGCCTGTGACTTCCCCTCAAACACCTAATCAGCCTCGAGGAGAGCAACTGGGCCAGTCTCAGCCGAAATGCGAATTAACTGCAGCACTGGGGAACCTAACCCAACAGTTACCCCCTCTACCGATGTTCTCTGGAGATGACCCAGTACGTGACAGTGGAACATTCCAAGAATGGTTGGATCAGTTTGAAATGGTTGGAGAATTGGCCCAGTGGAGCGATGGGGTCAAATTAAAGCAGCTGGTCCTAAGATTACGTGGATCAGCACGAGCATTTTATCGAACCCTTACAGAAGAGCAGAAGTGGAACTACCAGAGTTTGGTACAAGAACTGAAGAACCGTTTCACCCCTGTGCGAATCCAGGCTCTTGAGAGCAGTATCTTCCGCGAGAGAAGACAGAAGGTGGAAGAATCAGTTGACGCATATGCTCAAGATCTGCAACAACTGTTTCAAAAGGCATATCCCACGGCTCTACAGGGAAGTGAAGATGCCCGAGTAATGGGCCAGTCAGTTCTGAGTAACCAGCTGATTGCAGGCCTGCTCCCAGAGCTGAAACGCAAGATCGCTTACATTGAGGGAGCCACTTTCTCAGAGCTGTGGCAGAAGGCCCGCTTCGAGGAAGCACGACTACTTGATCTGGCCAGGACTGGAACTAGGCCTGCTGCCATGCCATGGAAGCAACGGTTTCCCCGAGATGATGCACCGAAGCAAGAACAGTGGAAGCAACAGCCACCTCAGGGTAACTTACAAAGGCAGGAAAGATCATCACTAAGCCTGGCAGGAGGACGTACTGGTGATGGGCAAAGAAGAAACCCTCAGTTTGTCAAGTGTTACAATTGTAACAGGACTGGACACCTTGCAAGAGACTGCCGCTCTGTCAGACCGGTGGGGGAAGCACCAGCTCGCACTCAAAACCCGAAAGCCAGTAACTGGAATGCTGCAACTCGGGCAGCAGCTGTTGTGTCTGTTCCCGGTGAATGCCAATCCCGTGGCGAAGAGGAACCTCTCAAGTGGATGTACGAAATGTATGGATTACTACACACAGATGCCCCTCCTGCTGACTCTTGCCTCCGGTTGGGACCTACTCTAACTCTTCCCCTAGAGCTAGATGGTATCCCTGTACAGGCCCTGGTTGACACAGGATGCCCTGCTACAATTATTTCCAGAGAGATATGCCGGAAGATTCTGGACAAGGAACGAGAAGAAGCTGAACCATTGACCTCAGAGCAGTGGAAGGAGAAAGCTGCCAAACGTCTGCGACAGCCTGGTCTGCTGCTGAAGGCATATTGTGGAACTGAGCTGAATATAGGAGCGGAAATTGCAGTCCACGTGGCTACCCCACACCATGCAGTTAACAGAGTTGTGCTGGTGCAGAAGGATACCCCAGTCCACATGCTCTTGGGAACCGATCTGATGTCTGCCCTGGGAATCAGAGTCCTTGACAGCAATGGCCAATCCCTACTTGTTCCACTCATGGAGCAGCCTCAACCAGTCGGAGCCGTGAAGCAGCCTCAACCAGTCCAAGTTGTGGAGCAGCCTCAACCAGTCGGAGTCGTGGAGCAGCCTCAACCAGTCCAAGTTGTGGAGCAGCCTCAACCAGTCGGAGTCGTGGAGCAGCCTCAACCAGTCGGAGCCGCGGAGCAGCCTCAACCAGTCGGAGTCGTGGAGCAGCCTCAACCAGTCGGAGCCGCGGAGCAGCCTCAACCAGTCCAAGTTGTGGAGCAGCCTCAACCAGTCGGAGCCGCGGAGCAGCCTCAACCAGTCGGAGTCGTGGAGCAGCCTCAACCAGTCGGAGCCGCGGAGCAGCCTCAACCAGTCGGAGCCGCGGAGCAGCCTCAACCAGTCGGAGTCGTGGAGCAGCCTCAACCAGTCGGAGCCGCGGAGCAGCCTCAACCAGTCCAAGTTGTGGAGCAGCCTCAACCAGTCGGAGCCGCGGAGCAGCCTCAACCAGTCGGAGCCGCGGAGCAGCCTCAACCAGTCGGAGTCGTGGAGCAGCCTCAACCAGTCGGAGTCGTGGAGCAGCCTCAACCAGTCCGAGTTATGGAGCAGCCTCCACCAGTTGTGGAGCAGCCTCAACCAGTCCGAGTCGTGGAGCAGCCTCAACCAGTCCAAGTCGTGGAGCAGCCTCAACCGGTCCGAATTGTAGAGCAGCTTCAACCAGTCCAAGTTGTGGAGCAGCCTCCACCAGTTGTGGAGCAGCCTCAACCAGTCCGAGTTGTGGAGCAGCCTCAACCAGTCGGAGCCGCGGAGCAGCCTCAACCAGTCCAAGTTGTGGAGCAGCCTCAACCAGTCCGAGTGGTCACAGGTGCTCTGCAGCCAGCAGTTGATGGTACTTCGCGTGGGATGAAGTCCCTATCCCCATGTCTTAAGATTGGAAATAGAAGATATTCCGTCCATGGATACTCAGAGGATGGACAAGGTCCTGGAAGCACCCAGAGTTCTTCTGCTACTGGGTCTGAGGCAAAGTCACCTGGCACAAAACGAATACCTGTGCATTTGATTCGAGCCTGTAAGCTACCAGGACGTTGTGGAAAATTACTGAAAGCAAAACTGAAAAGGAACACTTCTGTCTCTTCCTTCGAATGGCTGTTTGAACCCAAAGCAGGACTACACAACAATGCCCTCAAGATTGCTGATGCAGTTGTCATGCCTGAAAATGAATGTTTCCTGTTGCCAGTCTGCAATTCCTCTGGAACACCGACTTGGTTAAAGAGTGGGCAAGTCCTCGGCTGGCTACAGCCAGCAGATGTTATTGACAGTGAAGACAATGTCATGGAAGTGGATGAAAAGCCTGATGATGAGGCAGTTGGTGATGAAGACAGAACACGGGCTGATCGAACAGACGATGAAGCAGCCCATGAAATAAACGCTGAAACTCAGGACATAGACTCAACTGGCTTGGTCAACACAAGTTCAAGAGTTGCTTGCCTGAAATCAATGTTGCAGCTGGACCAGTCAGAGATAGGTCCCCAAGAGCGAGAAACCCTGGAAGCCTTCCTGGTTCAGAATGCGGATGTCTTTGCACTCAGCAATAAAGAATTGGGATGCACAGATGTTGTCACTCATTGCATTGACACTGGAGACCACAAACCACTCCACCAAGCTCCTCATCGTACCCCTTTTGCTCTACGTAGTCATGTGGATACAATGGTCCAAGAAATGTTAGATCAAGATGTCATTCAGCCAACATCCAGCCCTTGGGCTAGCCCGATAGTCCTTGTCAAGAAGAAAGATGGCTCCATGAGGTTTTGTGTGGACTATCGCCGCCTCAATTCTATCACTAAATTGGATGTCTATCCACTTCCCAGAATTGACGACACGCTTGATGTCTTGGCTGGAGCCCGTTTCTTTACAACATTGGATTTAGCTTCCGGTTATTGGCAAGTCACAGTCGATCCGGCTGCAAGAGAGAAGACTGCCTTTGTTACACATTCAGGGTTGTATGAATTTAAGGTCATGCCATTTGGCCTATGTAACGCTCCAGCAACCTTTCAACGCCTCATGGAAATTGTCCTTGCAGGCCTAACTCGCAACCAATGTTTCGTCTACTTGGACGATATCCTGATCGTTTCTCGTTCCTGGGATGAACATCTTGAAAACCTCCACCTCGTGTTTGACCGTCTACGAAGTGCTGGGCTACGACTAAAACCAAAGAAATGCACATTTGCCCGACGGAAGGCCTTATACCTTGGACACATAATATCAGAGCGAGGAATTGAAGTGGACCCAGACAAAGTTGAGAAAGTGAGAGAGTATCCTACACCAGGAAATCTGAAGACACTCCAACAATTTTTGGGATTAGCCTCGTATTATCGTCGGTTTATCACAAACTTTTCCAAAATTGCTAACCCTTTACACTGTCTCACCCGAAAGGATGCACCTTTCATCTGGTCTGACTCCTGTCAGGAGTCGTTCGATACGCTGAAGCAGATGTTGACCTCCGCCCCAGTGCTAGCCTATCCCAACTTCCAGCAACCGTTCATTCTAGAGACTGATGCATCAGGATTTGGACTCGGTGCTGTCCTGGCGCAGAAACAAGAGGATGGCTCCATGCATCCAATCGCTTATGCTAGTCGAGGGCTGCAGAAACATGAGCGAAACTACAGTATCAGTGAGCTGGAGGCCTTGGCCGTTGTATGGGCAACCAAGCACTTTCACGTGTATCTCTACGGCCACCACTGTACCGTGTTTACTGACCACAGTGCACTGAAGTCTCTGCTGAATACGCCTCACCCATCTGGAAAATTGGCACGTTGGGGCTTAGCCTTACAGGAACTTGATTTGGATATCCAATACCGCTCCGGAAAGACAAACGGAAATGCAGACGTGCTTTCCCGATTGCCTGTACTGGATCAACCTGCTGCTGAGATTAATCACAAAGCCATACCTCCACCAGGGGAGCATACCACTACTGAGCCTGACCCCAAAGCTCCAAATCACCTGATGGCTAAGCTGGAAGCAGAGCCAGTGACTGAAGAAGCAGAAGCACCAACTGATGAATGGCAGAAATTACAACGAGAAGATGATGAATATCATTCAATCATTGCATACCTCGAAAGTAATGCTCTACCCACTGATGCCAAGTTGTCAAGGAAACTTGTGTTAACCACATCACATTTCTCCCTCCTGGATGGTGTCCTTTACCATGTCCAGACAGATGGCTCCTTAATGTTAGCTGTCCCAGAAGCACTCCGCTACAAACTGTTCAAAGAAGCCCATGGAGGAGTATTCTCTGGACACCTGCGAGAAGCTAAAATATACAGCCAGCTGAGGAAACATTACTGGTGGCCAGGAATGCGCTCAGATGTTAGGAAATGGTGCAAAGCATGTCTAGTGTGTGCAACACGCCAAATAGGACATGCTACAAAACTCCCTCTTTGTCCAATTCCTGTGACAGGACCTTTTGACTGTGTTGGTGTGGATGTCCTGCAACTACCACGCACCCTCAAAGGCAACCAGTATGCGGTGGTGTTTGTAGATTATCTCACTAAATGGCCTGAAGTGTTTCCTACACCTGACCAAACTGCAGAGACAATCGCCAACCTGTTTGTTAGAGAGATCATCAGTCGCCATGGTGTTCCTGCCAAACTACTGTCTGATAGAGGCACCAATTTTCTGTCTGAATTGATGCTGGAGATATGCAAGCTAATGGGAACAGAAAAAGTCAATACTTCATCTTACCACCCACAAACAGACGGACTTGTTGAAAGATTTAACAGGACACTAACCTCAATGTTGGCTAAGACAGTCGAAAAAGACGAACGGAACTGGGACCACAGACTCCCCTATGTCCTGTTTGCTTACAGGACAAGCTTACAGGAGTCCACTCGAGAATCACCCTTTCACTTGCTGTATGGACGTGATGCCAGACTACCCACTGAAGCTGCATTGAGTCATCCTCGTACATGTTATCAAGTAGACCTTGAGGACTACAGGGCTGATCTGGTGGCAAACCTGTCAGATGCCTGGGGACTAGCTCGACAGAATGTCCAGCGGGCTCAAAAGCGGCAAAAATACCAACATGACCGTCAGGCCAGGAGTCACAAGTATCAAGTTGGTGACCGAGTGTTCATCTACCAACCTAGTGCGGTCCAGGGAAAGACCAGAAAGTTTGCTCGACCATTCCATGGACCTTATCGAATACTGGAATTGACACCCACTAATGCCAGCGTCCGTCCAGTTGATAAACCTGGAGAAGCTCCCATCTTCGTCTCTCTTGATAGAGTTCGTGACTGTCCACACGAAATTCCTGACCAGTCCTGGTTGGGCACTGCCAAAAGAAAGCCCCGGGCCAAGCGAAAACGACAACAAGCTAAGGAATCTCAGCTACCAGCTACGACTTCACCAGAAGTGGAAACACAAGCAGCTTGGTCTGGTCGACTTCGTCCGAGGGCGTCCGAAAAGCAGCCCAGGGAGATGTAATGGACATAACTGACCATTCTTATACCTTACAATGATTGACCATTCAACTGACAATGCACTTGTACTAGACTGTCCTCTGGTTGTGTCTACCTGTATGCACCTGCAAAATATGACTATAAATACCGACTGTATTTCATGATATTGATGATCCTCGCTGAGTTGCTATACGAAGTGCTGCCGTGGCGCGGGATGGTGCGCAGAGTCCTTTACAGATTAAATATCTGCAAACAAGCAAGTTGTATGTGTGTGAAGTATAATGCAGCAATCACATGTTTGATAAGGGTGCATTGTATAGGACAGATTACCATTTGTAGTGGATGAGATCAAAATCACTTAGTAGAACTATAGTTGTACCATACCTAGCTCAAACTGACCAATGAGCTTACAGTATTCGAGGGAAATAATGGGTCATATTTCCCGCCGACGGATCAAAGAAACCATGGTCGTGGACTTGCCTGCTACCTTTGGACCTTTACCAGTCTTCGTATAGGCATGGTACAAGCCAGATATTACCCTGGCACTTGGGAAATATGACCGGTTGCTTCCCTTGAGAAAAGTTATTGCCTTCAAAGTGTCCTCGATCTCCACCCTCGGACACTCCTCAGACAATAACTTTTTCCCGCAGGAAATAACGGGTCATATTCATGCAAGGGTAATATCCTATACTTATACATGTAGAATATATGAAGAGAGCGGTGAAAAGAACACCTGTGATACATACACAGTTGTAAGCACAAAACTAGAATGTGAGATGGACTATATTGTAGTTTGGTAATTAAGGTGGACTCAGCAGAGGGAAAGAAGGGCTGCATGTGATATATTGTGTATCGTTCGTGAGATGAATTATTGTAGTCTTGAAGTGAACAGACAGGAAGACAGGCAGTTGCATAAGATATACAAATCAATGGGGCACTACAGAAAAGAAACAATAACATATAATACGACAAACACACAGTCCCAGATATATATGCATGCACTATACATTAAATTTGTATGGTTGCGTTTACTGTGTATCATCTTTACTATTATGTTAACTTTATATCGTCAATATTGTAGTGTATGTCTTGCAAGTAATCATAAGTGGCATCAGTGTCATTCTCAGTGGCCCAGGGTGTTAATGGTACTGCAAGCAGGGATCAGACTCCTCAATGTACTCACTTTTCTTTGCTTTCATTCTCTTCTCTTCTTCCATTCTCTTCACTTTCATTCTCTTTTTCGCATTCAGCTTCCTCACGTTCATTAAAATCCGGTATTACGTCCTGTTTGAGGGAAATTTGACGGCTGTGAGTTAAATGAATTCCATTCCAGGAATTTTTTTAATTTAGCACAAACAAAACTGAAATTAATTTATTAGCTTGTGTAATATCAGAAAGAAAGTGTTTCAACTTCAGTGAAGAGAAGAACTATGTGAGACTATCACTCTTGGTGTGACTAGTGCAAGAACAAAACCTCAACGGAGAAATGATCCTGTTCACATTTGTACAGCTGGCCTTATTGTTCCCTGGACTGTATGTCGGTAAGCCAACCTTTTTCGGTTTGATGTCTGCATGTGTTAGCCACTAGTAGCTATGGCATAAATGTAGTAGCTGGATTAATTACCTAGCTGCTTGTGCCCGTAATTAGGAGTCTAAGAAGCAAACCCATAAATTATGTTGGCTGTGATCAATGCTTTTCAGAATAACAAGCTTTAGTTATAAGCTCACTAACATGTACATGTGTAACTACTGAGGTAAGCCATTATAGCTAACTGGATTTGGTTTATGGCACAACTATATGGCAGGTATTGTCCCAGCTGGCCTTGATGTATGTGCATTACATTCATGGCATGCATATGTCCTATAGTGTGTGTACTCAGATATTACTGTGTCCATTTTGACTAGTACCAACTAAGCTACATGTACATACAGATTGTTTCATGAAGGTTCAATTCCTATTTTGTAGGTATGTTGTGCTGGTATTTTTCTTTGTACATTAATTTAGCGGCAGATGCAGAAGTCAAACTCTTCAGAGGGAGAAGTTTATCACAGCTGCTTGTTCCAGATCATGGCTTTGTACGTCACGCCCAAATTGATGACTTTTACCGTGATATGCCGAGAGATATCCTCCTGGTTGGCATCACTTCCTTCACTAGTTGCTGCTCTCGTAATTACACTACTGATGGAAAGGAAATCGGGTGGTGGTTCTACCCTAATGGGACAGAAGTTCCTAAAATTCAAAATAACACAGTTGTATGGGATTTTTTTACCAGCCGATATAAGAAAAGAGTTTTCCTCTATCGGAGAAAAGGAGGTGCTAATGGCATTCATCGCCTTGACATACCCGTATTAGCAGCTGAAAATGAGACACTCTATGTGGGTCTGTACCCCAGTGCAGGTAAGTACGTACAAGATTGATGCAGCTGAAGTATAGCTACATGTATGAGGATAAGGTGACATTTATACTGAAAATGAGACACTCTATGTGGGTCTGTACCCCAGTGCAGGTAGGTAGCTATGTACAAGATTGATGCAGCTGAAGTATATAGCTACATGTATGAGGATACGATGACATTTACACTCTCAATACAGTACTAGTTTTGCAAAGCATCTTACACTTTGGGGCTAGTGTTGTTCCTAGAAAGACAGAATGCTTGGGACTGAGCACAGTACTCATATTTTCTTGCTAAAGCAAGGCTAGCACTCATTGCACTTTAGAGTCTTCATGCAGTCATAAACTTATTTCCTTGTAGATTCAGGCAATCCCAGCATAACTTCAATGCAGTTTACTCTAGCAACAGAGTACACTGTCAGTGAGACACTAGAGTTCAATGTGACCTGCAATTCTGTGGGTGGGCCTGCCACAACGGTCACCTGGACAAGAGATGGAGACGCTGTGTCTGGAGGTAACTTCACTGCCACTCGGAGACTGGACGATCCGGTAACAGCTGCCTACAACCTCACACTGAGTGTTACCGGGAGACAAGGAGGTGTGTACAGGTGCCAGGTGGCCAAGCGTGGTCCAGGTGTGTCAGGTAATCCAGTGATCAGCAGTATGGAGCTCGAAGTGAAAGGTAAACAAATTTCCTATTCTTGTAATCCACTACTGTAATTGTCAACATTATATGTGAGAGTTACGACTGGGTGACTATCTTTCAGTTGCCAGTCCGCCAACTGACTTCACTGCTGAGCAAGTAAATGAAACAACAGTTAGAATCTCATGGACACCACCAGCCTCCAAAGAGTCTGTTACTGGCTATCGGATATACTACATGGCGACTGACAGCCAGGGTGCCAGGGGTGAATATGTGACCATGAACGTGAATGCATCAGAAACAAGTTGCAAGTTAATCCATGATCTTCAGGCGGGCCTCAATTACTCCTTCACCATGGTGGCCCTCTCTGAATACCTTCCAAGTGAGATGGTTGGTCCTATCCCTTTAATTATCAAAGCTGTTCCTGGTAAGTTATAAGTTCTTAGTTTGGTATATTGGTATATATGCAATAAACATTGTACATATCATTTTCCATATAGCTATTCCCATGGTGATAACAATGAAAGTAACTACATCATCAGTTTGGTTACAATGGCTTCAACAGAGTGGTGTAAACGATGTCACTCAACCTGATAGCCTAGAAATAGCGTTTCAGTACACTTTGGGGTCTCTGCACAATAGATTCTGCAGGGACTATCAATACAGTGGCAACGTTACCCTCGCTAATGGCAGTACACACCAATATAACATTACTGATCTACAAGAAGACAGCGTCTATAACATCACAATCGTGGCAGAAAATGCGGCCGGCAAGTCTGCCCCCAGTGAAGTTGTGATAACCACACTTCAAGCAGGTATGGTAATATATCTTGGCAGCTGCAGATGTTCCATTCTTTCCTTTTGATCTTCTTTGCATGCAGCTCCATCTGGTACACCTCAAGAAGTAAGAAGAGTTGCTACCACTTCAACCAAAATCACCATTCAGTGGAGAGAACTTCCTTGCATTGATCGAAATGGTGACATCATGGGCTACACAGTGCGCTATTATAGCATTTCTGGCTGTAATAACACAATTCTACACAATGACTCTGATATGCTGGAAGCCACCCTAGTTGACTTGACCCCGTTTACTAACTACTCCATTGAAGTTGCAACAGTCAATGTAATTGGTACCGGACCATTCAGCACACCTGTCTACTTGAGAACACATGGTGATAGTAAGTGGATTGATCATTAAGTTAATTTATACCCATGCAATAACATACACGATAATCATAATCTAAGATGTTTCGTAACAAAATCATAGAAGGTAACTATATACAGTATAGAATATGGCTACAGTACCGAAAGTACTTGTATAGTGTATTGGTTTTGATTACCAGGTGTTAATGTCCTCCTTGCCACTTTGGTGTCCGAGTCTTTGTCTGTATCCTGGTTTCTTTGTGCTTGAATCGTGTCTTTTTATTTTCCCTTGTGTATGTTTCCATATAATTATGTATGTCCCAGTGTGTACATTCACGGTCATCAGTACAATTATATCTTGGACTACCTGCTCAACCTTCCAATGATAGTTTGTAGCACTGGTCACTTGTATGTTATTGTAGCACTATTATAGCTATAGGGGCTCACGTAATGCTTATTCTATACACCTTACAGTATACTATAGCTAGTTGGTCCACCTGACCAGGCTACAGCCTACCTGGCGCAGCACCCCAAGATACTACATAACAGCTAAGTTATTACAGTACTGGCCCAGGTAATATACTTTTTCCTTTTGATCTTTCCAGCTCCATCTGGTACACCTCAAGAAGTAACAATAGTTGAGTCAACTTCAACCAAAATCACACTTCAGTGGAGAGAAGTTCCTTGCATTGAGCAAAATGGTGACATCATAGGCTATACTGTGCGTTATAGCACTTCTGGCAGCAATATAACTCTCCGCAATTACTTTGATACAGTAGCCACTCTTGTTGACTTGAGCCCATTTACTAACTACTCCATTGGAGTTACAGCAGTCAATGTAAATGGTACGGGACCATTCAGCACACCTGTGTACTTGAGAACAGATCGTGATAGTAAGTGGATGTATACACATATGTATTTACAATTTAGTCTACTAATCTGGCTTTTGAAATCACACTTACATGCTTTGACCATGCATGTGGGATCACAAAAAGTGATACTTTAAAACGTGATAGGGGTTTGAGTGTTTTAATCATGCTGAATGTGTACACACCACTGACGTTGCAGCACTCAGTATAAAAGGTATGGGACTATTCACCACACCTGTCTACATGAGAACATGAGGTGATAATAAATGGGTTAATCGAGATCATCTAGCTACTCTTGAAACTGTTTTGAATTCATGTGGAGGTTCACTCATAATTTTGCACGTATGACCTGTTACTACTTTTTTTTACAGAACCACCTGTGGACAGTACTCCTATAATCATTGGTGCAGTGCTCAGTGTTATTGCAGCTGCTATAATCATCTTGATACTCACTATAGTAGGTATTGCTAAATGTCGAGCTCCTAAGGTGACATCACCACAAGAAGATGTTAGGTAAGACGAGAGTTATGAAGTGCAGCAATGGAATGCTTATATAGTTCTATGATTTCTCCTCCAGAGATACTGCTGCTAAGACTGAGTGCGTGGCCCTTGAAAGTGCTAAATCTGAGAATTTGCAAGCCTGTGATTTTGAAGTGCCAATGAAGCAATGTATTGCTTATGGTATCATGCGTGATCCGGAAAGCTATGTAAACCCTGAACATGTGTATACATCTGTTTCTTAAAGAAAACTGTCAGCATCTTGTGATCTTTTTTTTTGTTTGTTTTCTTATTGCTAGTATCATGCACGTTAGTATGTAGTACAATCAGTATTGAAGTAATAAGGCATGACATTGTACATGTATGTAAAAATTTAGCTGTGAGGGTAAAGTGCGCAATGAATTATTCTGGTATGTACAGGACAGCTACATGTACTTGACACGAACCTATTACCTGCTATATAGCAATCGTCTATGATAATCAGTGGCCACTGGCTCAATAGCCATCATGATGCTCTGGCAAAACAAGCATGGATTTCATAGCATATACTTGCTCTCGGCTAAAATTACTTGGTAAGTGCTTGAATACAGTCATTTTATAGAAAGGTGACCATTTGTTCATTACAGCTTTTGGAGTTTTTGCAGCAGTTGAAGTTTTAACTACAGCTTTTACCTGGTGAGTAGTACCATAATCAGCAGCAGTGTATACATACAGTAATAAAATAATTGTGCGAACCAAAGAGCTTAGGTTATAGACAGTCTATTGGACCACGTTATCTAATCAGAAATGCATGAGTTTATCCATTTACGCAATGAACATAAAGCTATCAGTTCTGTGTAGCTATGAAAATATCCATGTTATTGCAGTATGTATAACATCTTCCTTAATATTTGTTTTTCATTGGCTCAATTTTTGTGATGGGAAAAGCTTCTGTATGAGATTATGGACTCTTGATGATCCTAAGGCTAGTACAAGAAATAACAACTGTTTTTCTTGCTGCACTTTAATTGGTAATGCATAATTAGCAATATTTTACTAAATCTCTGGCTTGTGTATGACTAGAAACGAATCACTGATTCTGGCCGCAGGTGCTCGGATGGTAGTCAGTGGACCAGGCGTCAATGGATGGCAGAGTATCCCAGACCATGCCTTTGTTCGCCACAACCAGATTGCCAACGATGAAAATAGAATGTACGTGGCATGTTCTGCATATACTGGGCCATGGTTCTTCCCAAATGGGACTGAAGTTCTTATAGAGGCGTGAGAAGTGGCTTCTGATGTGGAATCCATATGAAAACATTATTTCGGAAAGAAGGAGACACTTTATCACTGTGAAGATCGCAACACCGCTGGTCTGTATAATACCGGTAATGAAAATAAGGCAAGCAATTGCAAGACATACTGCCTGTGCCAATTATGAGTTAGCTTGGTGACTGATACTGGTAGCTAATACTGGATGATATAAATTGTCTACGTGACACATATATAAGTTCACTAAAATTCTTTATTGAGTTGACCTGTATACATAGGTACTGTACCTGTGTTGTGAAGCTTTGGTGAGGATTCTGTGTATCTTCAGCGTGGGCCGTATAGTGTATATGCATGTAGTTATGCTTGCACAAGCATAGTAAAAACACATAAACAGCCCTGGTATCAAACCCCCTCTATAGAACCATCCCTGTAACATGCGAGAGATATGACTAAACGACTATCCTGTAGCTACTAATCCCCCCACTGACTTCCTTACTAGGCAAGTAACTGAAACAACAGTCAGAATCTCATGAACACCACCAGCCTCCAAAGAATCTGTTACTGGCTATCACATATACTACATGGCAGTGGAGAGCCAGGGTACCAGGGGTGAATTTATGACTGCACCATAAACAAATCAGAAAATTAATGCATGCCCTTCAGCCCGGTATGTACTCCTTCACCATAGTGGCCCTGCATATTTAATATATAGAGGTAATGGCAACAGTTAATTTAAAAGACGTAGCCACAGCTTTTGCCTGAACCATATAGAGTCAGCAGCAGTGCACACAATAACAATACTAATTGAGAAGTCTACTTACTAGTAGTGGACATTATATCATAATGATTTTCACTCCACCTATCACCCCCATGCATCCATTAACATGACTCCATGTAGGAACTGTACCGACCAATGCACTCTATAGCTGATGCCCATCATTGGAGGTTGAACAAGCTGCTATAATAATGCATACTTGTTGGTAGAGTAAGTATACATGTACTCACATAATATAATCCATTGTACAACTTCACTGGTCAATATTCTGACTAAAGATCTCAGCTCATAGCCGGTTACGTTATCTAAACAAAGCTATCAGTATGAAAACATCCATGTTATTGCAACACATAAAACATATCAGCCCTTAGAATCTACTTAGTATAGCTATAGCGTTTCCACTTCAGTGAAGAGAATAGCTATTTGAGATAATCAACTCTTGGTGTGACTACTGCAAGAATCAAACCTCACTGAGAAATGATCCTGTTCAAGTTTGTACAACTGGTCTTATTGTTCCCTGGACTCTATGTTGGTAGGCCAACCCTCTATATGTTTTGCTACAATCATGCACTTGTATGGATGAACAGTCTAGCTAACTATGTACCCTTGCTCAACTGTTTCTCTTGGTGCACTATACAGTTCAAATCGTGATACCCATTTAGCATTAAAAAATCTCTGGCTTGTGTATGGCTAGAAATGAATTACTGATTCTGGCCGCAGGTGCTCGGATGGTATTCAGTGGACCAGGCTTCAATGGATGGCAGAGTATCCCAGACCATGCCTTTGTCCGCCACAACCAGATTGCCAACGATGAAAATAGAATGTACGTGGCATGTTCTGCATATACTGGGCCATGGTTCTTCCCAAATGGGACTGAAGTTCTTAGAGGCATGAGAAGTGGCTTCTGGATTGGCATCTATATGCAAACACTATTTCTTCACCGGAAAGAAGGAAACACTCCAAGTGGAATTTATCACTGTGAAGATGATTACAAAAATTTGTATGTGGGTCTGTATGATACCAGTAGAGAAGGTAAGGCAAGCAATTGCAAGACATAAAGCACATGACAAATAATGAACTAGCTCAGTGACTGTACTGGTAGATGATATAGGTTGTCTACATGACTTAAATAAAGTTTACAGCATTCAACTTCATTTTTTTTGACAAATGATGGCACAGACGTTGGTGATCCTAATCCTACTGTGAATAAAATACAGTTTCACTTAACATCAAACTACAATGCTAAGACAGCAAAGTTTCAATTAAATTGCACTTCTAATGGTGGGCCTGCCACAACGGTCACCTGGACAAGGGACGGAGAGGCTGTGTCTGGAGGCAACTTCACTGCCGCTCGGAGACTGGACGATCCGGTAACAGCTGCCTACACCCTCACACTGAGTGTTACCGGGAGACAAGGAGGTGTGTACAGGTGCCAGGTGGCCAAGAGTGGTCCAGGCGTGACAGGCGATCCAGTGATCAGCAGTATGGAGCTCGAAGTGAAAGGTAATCAAATTTCCTATTCTTGTAATCCATTACTGTAATTGACATAATTATGTGAGAGTTACGACTGGGTATCTATCCTTCAGTTGCCAGTCCACCAACTGACTTCACTGCTGAGCAAGTAAATGAAACAACAGTTAGAATCTCATGGACACCACCAGCCTCCAAAGAGTCTGTTACTGGCTATCGAATATACTACATGTATATGGCGACTGACAGCCAGGGTACCAGGAAGATGCATATGAATGCATCAGAAACAAATTGCAAGTTAATCCATGATCTTCAGGCAGGCCTCAATTACTCCTTCACCATGGTGGCCCTCTCTGAACACCTTCCAAGTGAGGAGGTTGGTCCTATCAAAGCTGTGCCTGGTAAGTTATAAGTTCTTAGTTTGGTATATTGGTATGCAACAAACATTGTACATATCATTTTCCATACAGCTATTCCCATGGTGATAACAATGGAAGTAACTACATCATCAGTTTGGTTACAATGGCTTCAACAGAGAGGTGTAAACCAACCTGATAGCCTAGAAATAGCATTTCAGTACACTGTGGGGTCTCTGCACAATAGATTCTGCGGGGACTATCAATACTGCCACTGTATTGATAGTCCCCGCAGAATCTATTGTTACCCTCGCAGAATCTATCGTTACCCTCGCTAATGGCAGTACACACCAATATAATATCACTGGTCTACAAGAAGACAGCACCTATAGTATCACAATCGTGGCAGAAAATGAAGCTGGCAAGTCTGCCCCCAGTGAAGTTGTGATATCCACACTTCAAGCAGGTATGATAATACATCTAGGTAGCAGAGGCAACAGAAGTCTCATACTTTTTCTTTTGATCTTCTTTCCAGCTCCATCTGGTACACCTCAAGAAGTAACTATAGTTGATACTACTTCAACCAAAATTACAGTTCAGTGGAGGGAAGTTCCTTGCATTGAGCAAAATGGTGACATCATAGGCTATACTGTGCGCTATAGCATTTCTGGCAGTAATATAACTCTACGCAATTACTCTGATACAGTAGCCACTCTTGTTGATTTGACCCCACTTACTATCTACTCCATTGAAGTTGCAGCAGTCAATGTAAATGGTACCGGACCATTCAGCACACTTGTATACTTGAGAACAGATCGCGAAAGTAAGTGAATGCATAGACATAATAGTTTAAACTTACAATTTAGTCTACTAGTCTGGCTTTTGAAAGTGTTCCCTAGCTCATGTCATTCATCTCAACCACATCAACTCCCTTTTCCCTCATGTATACGTGAGTGGTCCAAGCACACTTTCACTTTGACATGACCCTGCATGTGTGATCCGAGAAAGTGATATATTGTGGAAACTTTGACAGAGGTTTGAGTATAATTATAATCATGCTGAATGTATGCATTACACTGATGTTGCAGCATTCATCGTAAACGGTATGGGACCACACGCCACACTTATCTAGCTACATGAGAACATGAAGTGATAATAAGTGGGTTTATTGAGCAACTCTTGAATTCATGTGGAAGTTCCCCTCATTTTTTGAGTTTGCACGTATAACTTGCAATTACTTTTCTTTACAGAACCACCTGTGGACAGTACTCCTATAATCATTGGTGCCGTGCTCAGTGTTATTGCAGCTGCTATAATCATCGTGATACTCACTAGAGTAGGTATTGCTAAATGTCGAGCTCCTAAGGTGATGTCATCACAAGAAGATGTTCGGTAAGACAAGAGTTATGAAGTGCAGCAATGGAATACTGATTTACTTCTATAATTTCTCCTCCAGAGATACTGCTGCTAAGACTGAGTGTGTGGCCCTTGAAAGTGCTGGATCTGAGAATTTACAAGCCTGTGAATATGATGTGCCAGTACAGCCGTGCACTGCTTATGGTGTCATGTGATCTACTGCCCGTGATCCTGAAAATTATGTAAACCCTGAACATGTGTATGTATCATTCTGTTTCCTAAAAAAAACTCTTGTGGTCAATTTTTTGTTTTGTTGTTGGTAGCTAACATACATGTGCACATTTGTACTATTCAATATTGTAATAGTAAGATGTTTACATGTACGTAAAGTGTGCAATGTACCAATAAATTTTGTATGTGTAAAAGCACCATAGCTCTTTGACATATATAGATTATTTATGTGCAACAGTTGAGCCATTATAGCTATATAACTGTATTTGGTTTATAGAGGGCATGAGCCATAGCTATAGCCCTAGAAGATATAGTATAATGTCCCATGGTTTAATATGATCACTGTTTTCAGTGTCAATACTGGTAACAGGAATTATAAAGTGTACAGTCAGCAATTTATTAGCCTGTACATTTATTGTGTATTTATAATCATGCAAAATGTTGTGTAGAGCAAATATTAAATGCATGAAAACAAATTATATACCATGGTACATCAGTTCAAGTTATATGACATTATACACGGTAATGATTCTGAAACTCTATTCAATTCATAAACTTAGAAAGAGATGAACGCAAATCATGCACATGTTCTGCCATAGATAATATAGGCTATATTATCTATGGTTCTGCTAACTGCCAAGTCTGTTTGCATAGAGATGCAGGTAGCTGTGAGTTGGAGCTGAGGAATTGCATGGTGAGGCTGCAGGTTGAGGGCAATCAGCTAGTTGTGTCTGGTATGCCGGTTTCTTCACGTCTAGACGGTGAGCTCCCAGAGGACGATCGCAAGATGCTTGCTAAATGGCTGGTTATGGAAAAAGATCGCTTTGTGGCCCTTGTTGGAGTGCTGTATTAATTGTGGGGATCCAGGGTGTCAACATTATCTCAGAATAGAAGTTCTGAAGAAGCTGCTTGAACCAGGAAATGCATGCAGGTCCTTTTGGTAGTCACATTGCAGGTCCAGGGCTGTAAAATACTTTGGCACTGTGCTCCTGACGTGGTTCGGTAAGTTAGGTGATGTGGTTAGGTGGTGTCATTCATACTTGGCCTGTGAGGCTATCATGGTTGTGGTATATAGGAGAGGCCAAGCCTCCCTTACAACCGATACCGGTTGGGGCTCCCTTATGTACCAATACCAGTAAGCACAATCAGTATCAAAGGAGGGTACGATTAGGACTGTAAGTGCCATCAAGGGTGATGAGGCCAAACTGTGTATAAGGAGTTGATGGGTTGTGATCAGAGGAAGCTGGATGCAGCCCTGGGACCTATGGATGCCATATCTAGTAGGGACCCCGAACTGTCAATGCCTGAATATAGGAATAAAAAGTGGGCCAAAGATCTATAGAGGTGCAGCTCTTTTTTGCAAGAGGTATAAGTTCATCCTTTCATGCAGCTAAACCACTAGGTCTTGCTAAAAACGTATACTACCCCTGGCCTGTTACTCTGCTTACAAGTATCTATGCTCATGCACTTTCATCTCTGCTCACCAATACATGTAGCGATCAAGTCTTTACACTTTCATCTCTGCTCACCCATACATGTAGCAATCAAGTCTTTACACTTGGGAGTGCGGTTGACTTAGTATTGTACTGTTTAGGGGACTCTTAACTCCGTAGTAAGTACTTGATATGGTCGCAGCAGCCCGGAGAGGATAAGTTTCGAGACTTTTATGATACACACACACATAATACAAGATCAGGGCTATTTTATAGCCAGAAACAATGGGGTGATGTGTGGCAGGCACATGCAGGGCAGGAGGCAAAGAACAATGGCACAGACAAGAACAGCCGCTGGCATAGACAAGAACACAGTATAAGACAGGTGGCATGGAGAGATGAGCATACATTGGTAAAATTAAACAATAGGGATCACTATTTCTATAACATACAAGTTATTGTTCGTGGAAAGTATACATGCAAGAGTGCCACCAGGGTTCTATCTACTGGGGGGGGGGGCGTGGGGGGGGGGGGGGGGGGGGCGGGGGGGAAAGTTCCCCCCCAAACACTCCAGCTTCCCCCCCAAAATTTCTGCCAATTTAAATTTAAATAAGTGAAAGTAGTGTCAAGAACTGTAACATACAGTGAGAACATGATAATTTTATTCATGTGCTAGCTACTTCCAGTGTCCACTTGAGCATGTCTTCTTCACACTTATGTCATGTTTTTGCTACTACTTCCCCATTTGGTTAATTAATAACACTTCTTTTACTGTGGTTCACGTACTGCACTAGATGATTTTCGGCAGGGGAAACTTTGACTTAGCTACTTGCAATCTTTAAAGGACTTACTTGCAATGTATGGTACACTAGCTAAGAATGTGTCTGTAATACCACAGCTACCTGGACCTCAAAACTGTCTTAAAATACCTCAGAACCACTCTCACAAGGCTCAAAGTTACAAAATTTTTCTGGGGGGGCATGCCCCCACACCCCCCTAGAAAACTCCGGCCTGTGCATTTGGTTAATTAATAACACTTCTTTTACTGTGGTTCACGTACTGCACTAGATGATTTTCGGCAGGGGAAACTTTGACTTAGCTACTTGCAATCTTTAAAGGACTTACTTGCAATGTATGGTACACTAGCTAAGAATGTGTCTGTAATACCACAGCTACCTGGACCTCAAAACTGTCTTAAAATGCCTCAGAACCACTCTCACAAGGCTCAAAGTTACAAAATATTTCTGGGGGGGCATGCCCCCACACCCCCCTAGAAAACTCCGGCCTGTGGTCGCAGCCCCCCCACCCCCCCACCATTAATTTCAAGCCTGATCTTCTCCCCCAAACTAAAAATCCTAGATAGAACCCTGGCCACAGTGGAATAATGTGATTTGATAGATAAAAAGAGTCTGTGATTGTGTGTAGATGCAGCTAGACCACTATAGGTCTTGCCAAAAATGTTCCCTACACAGTGACTGTAATTAATTATTATTATTATGTGGTTGTAAGTTTGCTAAGGCGTCATTTCTTGCTAAAAGTCTCTGACTCTCATTTTCTCCTCTTCTATTACTGCTTCTCCTCTGAATCCATGCACTTCTCTGCCCTTCCTTTTCCTTCAAATTGCTCTTCTTCCTCTCCGCCCAGAGTTGGCATCTCAGGATTGGGACGGGGTGAGTGTCCATAGTCTTGCTTGACACTTTCAATCAAACTAAAAGACTGCTGAAGGCTTAAGTAGCCGGCAATAGACTCTAAGGCATCTGAGATCGTGGTCACCAGGTCATGGAAGTGAGGTCTTAAGTTTGCAACTTCCAGCCAGCACTGCTGCATAATGGAATAGCTGGAAGGAAGGTGGAATAAGTACTAGCTATAAATATGTTCAGTTTATAAAATCAAAATGAGAACACATCGTATGAAGGACAACGGCTAGTTGTTTGTAGTTGTATTTTAGTATGGCTTCACATAATTATTTAGATTTAGTTCTTGAGGCTAATCAAGAACGAAAGCTTGGTTTTACTTTTAGTGAGATAACTAAAATTAAAAAGGGTTTACTAATAAAATATTATTAACCACATTTAAATAGGTTCGTTTTGGTGAAAGTGTTACTCCAACCTTCAAATTGATGTTCTAGCTAGAATAGATTTTGTTAACTAATAATAATCATTATAACTATACTAAAACTATTGTTTTAAGTGTCTGTGCGTACGGTGTACGTACGTACGCACATACCGCATATCGTTTCGCGTTTCAATATAAAGTTTTGAAATAGTTTCCGTAATATTCCAAATTGTTCACGTGGCCACGGTGGCTGCAGTGCAGCTAGCTTAGGGATGCTCTCACAGAGTAGACGGCAGCGGCAAAGGCTACAGCGTTGCCATATATCTCCCCAGGTTGGCGATAAGTCACATTGGAACAGCAGAGAGCGAGTTCTAGAGCCAGAAGAGTTGTCATTTCTCCAGGCCACCGACAGTGACACTGAGATGAGAGAAGGAACCAAAAGAGCTGCTGAAGGCGCGTCGCCGCTAACGTACGCATGGGCTAATACCTCACTCACGCTCGCCCCACAATGCTTTGCATTCACCTAGTATATTATATAATGACAAGACATTTTTTCCATTATAATAAAGCAATATTCATTGCCCATGGGCAGTGTTAATAATTTGACTGACTTTGGCTAGATACTGCGAAGTTCATGCACCAGGAGTGTGACTTTTTAAACAACTACTGATCTTAAAACACAGTACTTCCTTCTGTTATTTAATGTTTGTTTTATAATGTTCAGGAAAAAAAATTTGGTATCAGATATTGACTGACTAGGAGTGTACTAGTGGTCCTGCATATAATACTGCCCAACTTACATTTTAACACTGCTCACTCGAACGTAATTACCTCACAAATGGGCAGGTATACCCCCTATTTTATATCCTGGCCATTACAAGTCAGTGTGAACATAACCCTACCCCCACGGTCTAGGTGGATGCACATGCATATGTATACAAGCCAATTTCTATAGAAACCACATCACGGAATTAGACTAAACATCGCTTTAGGTTGTCTAAGGGAAAGGTATGCATGGTATCTGCTTGTATAGGACTTCACTGCTTACACTTCATCCGAGCTGGCAGTGTTCTCTGGCTTTGAAGGCCTCTCTCCACTTGCAACCCTTTGGATCAATGCTGAAGCAGTTAATCCGGGATATGGAAGCTTTCCTCCACTGTACACCTCCCATATTGTGACACCGAATGACCACTGCATAACAGGCAAAAAACGTTAAGGTTACGGACTCCGTAGCCACACTCGATACTCATCACCATAAGTTTATCTATGCAAAGGTTTATTAACAAAATTAATTATAATAATATTACACACATACAAATAATATTATTCCATGTGCTTTACATGGTGCCTTTTTTCTAGGTAGTCACATTATTGCCGTATTAGAAGCAGATTTTTGGAGTGCTAAGCTTTCAAAATATGTGGTAAGGGAGAAAAACGGATAGACAAAGAGTGTTCTGGGAATTTGGTTTCATCAACAAAACTATTGTTGTGTTTGAGCCAATGTAAGATAATTTCCCCCAATTTACCCAGCTGTTTCAGCGCCAGAAAAAAATCGACGAAGAAATTGATGAAAAGATTGCTTAGCCAGGACCAATCGCTATTCTCAGCATTCGGCGATGAAAATATTTGTAAAAGATGTTGTTGAGTAAGTAGTGAGTATATATCAGCAAAAAGTACAGAACATGCTTTACACAATTTGCTACACAAGCGTGGTGGTATCCCTTAATTTGGAACTCACAGTGTGTGCTTTTTGACGCCGGTGTGAATAGTTATAAGCAAACGCTTTTGCTCTAAAAACACCCACGTGTCAGTATCTCGTAACCTTAAGAAGTGTAGCTATCATCGCTCCCACTTTGAAGAGATATACCTTAACAGTGAACTGGGCATGCAGAACCTTGCTTATACAAACTCTAATAGTTATGCGTATAAAACCTACATCAATGATATTCTTCCATGGAATGCCCACCATTATTGAGTGGCCAGAGAGTCTTTAATTGTAATGCATGAGCCGTCATTGTACATGTCTCTTGTGGGCCAAAGTTTAATAGTCAAGAGTTCGTGCTTTGTAGTGCTATGTATAGCTGTGATTCTTGACCTTGTATTGACAAAATGCTATTCGTAAAGGACATATGCAAGCACACAGGCATTAGCTTCAGTTTTATAGTGGGCCAGCTTACAACATCACTTTTCTCGGAGAAGATACCATCCACTATGCTCTCCACAGCCATCCACCTAATGGGGAGCTTTGTCTCCTCTTTCCCCTGGCGATAGTAGTTGCTGGAGTAGATGTCCACTGACAGACCAAAATCAGCCACCTTGATGATCCCCTCAGCATCAATCCTATGTACAGAATGCATGACCTGAACTTACATAAAGGATGGTACTACTATTTATAATGTAACTGATATTCCTTGTAGTCTACAGATACTACAGCACCGATTTTAATGGCGAAAAATACATATATCTTTTGAAGCTCGCAAAATTAGAATGCAATAGAATTTGCCACAGAGAAGATTGCATCACTGTAACCAGCCGTATACAATCGTACATGCAGTTTCGAGCAGCCAGATCCCTGTGAACAACTTTCTGTTGGGCAAGATACTCCATCCCTTCAGCAATCTGTAGGCAGATGTTGAGGAGGATTTTCTGTGTTTCTGAAACCTGCAATTAGAGTAAAGGAACTCATTTGAAATACATATTGATTTGTGACTGCCAAGTGAGTACAATGAACATGCAAACACAAGCAGGTAAGAGATGCAAGTGACATGGATATTTATAATGCTTGGCTGCATTAAATTCACAGCCAGTGCAAAGAGCTAGTTTGGTCTTGTAACTGGAAAAATAGCCTAACATGTGTGTGGAAAGAAATGAATACACTTGCCACTTATATCACGTATACTCTTCAGTATTAGAGGGGGAAGTTTCCACCTAAGGTAAAATTTTGCATTTATTCCAAGTGGTGCAAATTGAATCTGTCAATTTTTTTCCAGTCATGAAAGCTGCTTATTGTCATCTCTGCCAAGTGAATCATGAATCCAATAAGGTGTATGCACACAGCAAATATATTAGGGTTGTTTCAACCAAGCTTTGTTACTTCAGTTGCAATTCAAAGGTCGCTTCTTATTCCAACTTGACCATATCAAGGCACAGCCAGAACTCATTTGCAATACATATTGCAAAGCCTACATGGTCGCATAGTTTCAGTCAGGAACAGGAAACATGTACTAACATGTAGCTTCCCAAGTAGCTATGGAGAGACCACTTGTTATTCCTGCAACTATATGTTGAGTGAAGGGTACAAGCTGGTGGTTCACTCACCACATAGTTGCGGGATAGCAGGAATAACAAGTGGTCTTTGCTACATGGGAAACTATAATATGTTAGCAATTATGTTTCCTGTGACTGGGCCAGCTTCTAACTGGAACTATATGTAGCCACGCAGGCTAGCTTTCCGGCTGTACCTTTACGTGATCAAGTTGGAGTGCATGACACTTGAATTACAACCCTATTTTCGCAGTGTATGAAGACAGTGGTCTCCATAGTGGGGCTGGCCATACTTTCCAAATTATTTGGTCCCATGAGACTATTACAGTGAGCTCACTGAGACATGCAGGAACTTGCATGCATGTACACTATAATATACACAGTAAAGAACCTTTTACTGCATGATGATCAATAAAAGGAAACAATGTTAGTCGCCAAACAATCTTCACTCCCTATGATCCAGGCAGGTTCCCTCCCATGGTTCGAGCTTAAATGTGCATTAAATGAACTGAAAACTAGTGGGCATGCCAAAACTAAATGTGCCCATTTTCTGCAATTCTTAGTAACTGCCTCTAGTAAGACGCATGTAAGTTCTTGCCGCCTATGAGAGTGAGCTCACTGACATTGTAGGCCATAGTCACCTTATCTGAAGAAGCATCCTCATCCAAGATTAAAGTGTCCCTTTTCTTTCGCAAATAATCCAATAGGCTACCATTTGCCATATATGGCATCACAATGACTGGGCCTGCACCGCCATCCAGACACACTCCAGTGAGTGACATGACATGGTTATGGTGGAATGCTTGCATCTTTAGAATTTCTTCTAGCAAGTCATGCTCGTCTTGCCTAGTAAACAACCCTATAAGAAGGAGAAGCCATTATTTTTAGCATCTTGGAAGCAATGCATAAATTATTACCTTTGAGAGACTTTACAGCAACAACATCCGTCCCTGAATTCGTATAACGCTGAAAATATGCCTTAAAGACGATTCCGAACTCCCCTATTTGGGTACAGAGGAAAATTACATCATGAAAAGCTTCATGATTTGAAAATGCAACAGACTAGCACATCAAACTGTTAAGTCTGATTAGCCCTGCACCCAGTGCACACCTATACATTTTACATACTTCAAACAGTGCCTATAGTCTCAACTATATAAAACATGTGAATATTTGCCTGTTCATTCACACCAGATCTTCTGTGACACGGTGAACCTAACTTTTCTATCAGGTATAGCAAATTTACAAAAGCTATAAAATAAACAAGTCAAACAATTCCTAGCCATTTACTATGTAGCCTGCACACTTAACAGTTAACCACTTACGCATCACAGTATCTGCTGTTTCACACCTACCTTGCCCTAGTGTGTCCTTAAGTTGCAGTTGACTGGCTGGTATGATTAAATTCTTTGGTAGTGCCATAAGCTCAACAGAAGCCAGATCTAGGGACACGCACATTATTCGGGAATTTCTTTAGGAATAATAGGTGCATACATAAAAGCAAGAATAATAGGTGATTGTTTTGATAAACCTGTCTGTATGGCCTTCCCTGGGTCAGAGGACTCAGCAATTAGTCTGCAGTAAAGTGGTGGGCTGGTGGTAGAATATAAGTGGCTGTGAATTCCATCAATAATTCCAAAGCCAGGTGTAGTGAAGCAGAGAACCCACTATATGACTTGTACTTTAAATTCAGTCTGCCACATATGGCTCGTGATAAAGGAAAAGAATAATAGGGTAAAAATAAGAATAATGGGAAGGAATAATAGGGCAAAATAAAAGAATTGGGGAATAGAATAATGGGAAAATTAAAAAGAATAATGTGCCTGTCCCTAGCCAGATCTGTTGGATCCATATAATAATATTTCAACTATGTGATCAGATGAGTTACATACCTTGATGACGCACATCTAAAGAATTAGGTAGCCACCTATACAAAAGCAATGGAATCATTACATGACATGACAAGTTTGGTAATGAATAGTAGTTATGGCTCTATACTATTTGTGTTTATAATACTAACCCTGACCCAAAGGCCTGGGGTGGTGCCGGCTGAACCGGGTATCCTCCAGGGTAATGGGGTTGAGTTTCCTGTGTAGTGGACTGGTGACAGAAGGAAAGTGAGCAACACACTCAAATGTTGCATGAGGTTTCACACACAAACACACACACTCAAATGTTGAGGCTTAGAACATGTTAATCGTACATGCACACACACACACACACACACACACACACACACGCACACACACACACACACACACACACACACACACACACACACACACACACACACACACACACACACACACACACACACACACACACACACCTGCTTTAGATGGTTGTGGCCTCCAGCAGGGTAGGCAGCAGTGGAGGAAACTACTGTAGCCATGGTCGTCAGATCCACATGGGTAGTCCGTCCTCCACGTCGACGTAATTTAGAAGCAGGCCCAGCAACACAGCACCAGATGATGATACAGATGGTGATGGGGACGACTAAGAAGAGAAAGAATCCTCCAAGGGATGCTCCAACAGCAATACCCACAATATTAGAATTCACTGCATAGGAAAGGAGTGATAAAATTAATCATACATGATGTCATGCTCACAGCAACTCTTAGACAGTTAATTATGCTAGACTTTGTGCCCAAAATTTTGAATGTGACTTCCACCAAAAACACTTTCCCAAAAACCAATAAAAAAGCAACAATGCACACTTCAATGCATGCACAGATAACCCACACATCACCGCGCAGTGTGTGTTACTGCGTAATCCCTACATCTTTCCACGTATGGTGGGGATAGGCAGTAAGGGGGGGGGAGGCTCAAGGAGATTCAAGGGGAATGTGTGTGTTCGGGTGTAGGAGTCGACTGAGAGTTCAAGCTGGCCGCACTGTATAGAATTTCAAAATGTCTCCTTTCCATTGACAATGTCAACTGGATCAGCACACAGTGCGGCAGAGCAAGATTCATGTGGATAATTTAACACACAGGAAACAAATGCATGTGGTCTCAGAGATTGAAGCCATACCAGGGGGGGGGGGGCTCATTGGATGTTCTGTGAGAGACATGCAAGAAATAATCTTAGCAAGGAAGGCCTGGGTTTGAGGCTGTTAAGAAAGCTGTGGCCCACAGTGCATAATTATCATTGTGCACAAAAATTTATGCACCATACAGATGGCAAATATTTAATTAGATGGTTAACTACGATAAGCAATTAGTGATTAAGTAATTTGACGATGTACATATCTGAAATTTTTTTCCCCATGCTATGCTGGCTTGATGGGATCTGAACATGTGTATAGTCTTACTGCAATTTTCTTCATCACTGTTATCACCACAGTCATTGACACCGTCACAAGTCAACGATCCTTGTATGCAATTATTGTTGTCACACTCAAACTGAAATAAAGTGCAGGGACTAGCTATATCTATAGAGGAGAAGAAACAAACACAACCATGATTACAACTCTCCCTAAGAAAAGAATAATCAGTAAGTACTTAGAGATTATACGGTAGCCGGATTCAAGGGGAATGTGTGTGTTCGGGTGTAGGAGTTGACTGAGAGTTCAAGCTGGCCGCAGTGTATAGAAAATGTGTCCATTCCATTGACAATGTCAACTGGATCAGCACACAGTGCGGCAGAGCAAGATTCATGTGGATAATTTAACACACAGGAAACAAATGCATGTGGTCCCAGAGTTTGAAGCCATACCAGGGGGGGGAGGCTCATTGGATGTTCTGTGAGAGACATGCAAGAAAAAATCTGGGCAAGGAAGGCCTGGGTTTGAGGCTGTTAAGAAAGCTGTGGCCCACAGTGCATAATTATCATTGTGCACAAAAATTTCTTCATGCACCATACACATGGCAAATATTTAATTAGAAGGTTAACTACGATAGGCAATTAGTGATTAAGTAATTTGACGATGTACATATCTGCAATTTTTTTCCCCATGCTATGCTGGCTTGATGGGATCTGAACATGTGTATAGTCTTACTGCAAATTTCTTCATCACTGTTATCACCACAGTCATTGTCACCGTCACAAGTCAACGATCCTTGTATGCAATTATCGTTGTCACACTCAAACTGAAATAAAGTGCAGGGACTAACTATATGCATAGAGGAGAAGAAACAAACACAACCATGATTACAACTCTCCCTAAGAAAAGAATAATCAGTAAGTACTTAGAGATTATACGGTAGCCGGATTCAAGGGGAATGTGTGTGTTCGGGTGTAGGAGTCGACTGAGAGTTCAAGCTGGCCGCAGTGTATAGAAAATGTGTCCATTCCATTGACAATGTCAACTGGATCAGCACACAGTGCGGCAGAGCAAGATTCATGTGGATAATTTAACACACAGGAAACAAATGCATGTGGTCCCAGAGTTTGAAGCCATACCAGGTGGGGGGGGAGGCTCATTGGATGTTCTGTGAGAGACATGCAAGAAAAAATCTGAGCAAGGAAGGCCTGTTGAGGCTGTTAAGAAAGCTGTGGCCCACAGTGCATAATTATCATTGTGCACAAAATTTTCTCCATGCACCATACACATGGCAAATATTTAATTAGATGGTTAAATACGATAGGCAATCAGTGATTAAGTAATTTGACGATGTACATATCTGAAACTTTTTTCCACATGCTATGCTGGCTTGATGGGATCTGAACATGTGTATAGTCTTACTGCAATTTTCTTCATCACTGTTATCACCACAGTCATTGACACCGTCACAAGTCAACGATCCATGTATGCAATTATTGTTGTCACACTCAAACTGAAATGGAGTGCAGCCACTAGCTATATCCATAGAGGAGAAGAAACAAACACAACCATGATTACAACTCTCCCTAAGAAAAGAATAATCAGTAAGTACTTAGAGATTATACGGTAGCCGGATTCAAGGGGAATGTGTGTGTTCGGGTGTAGGAGTCGACTGAGAGTTCAAGCTGGCCGCAGTGTATAGAAAATGTGTCCATTCCATTGACAATGTCAACTGGATCAGCACACAGTGCGGCAGAGCAAGATTCATGTGGATAATTTAACACACAGGAAACAAATGCATGTGGTCCCAGAGTTTAAAGCCATACCATGCAGGGGGGGAGGCTCATTGGATGTTCTGTGAGAGACATGCAAGAAAAAATCTGGGCAAGGAAGGCCTGGGTTTGAGGCTGTTAAGAAAGCTGTGGCCCACAGTGCATAATTATCATTGTGCACAAAAATTTCTTCATGCACCATACACATGGCAAATATTTAATTAGATGGTTAACTACGATAGGCAATCAGTGATTAAGTAATTTGACGATGTACATATCTGAAATTTTCCCCCCATGCTATGCTGGCTAGATGGGATCTGAACATGTGTATAGTCTTACTGCAAATTTCTTCATCACTGTTATCACCACAGTCAGTGACACCATCACAAGTGAAAATTCCTGGTATGCAATTATCGTTGTCACACTCAAACTGAAATGGAGTGCAGCCACTAGCTATATCCATAGAGGAGAAGAAACAAACACAACCATGATTACAACTCTCCGTAAGAAAAGAATAATCAGTAAGTATTTAGACATTATACGGTAGCCGGATTCAAGGGGAATGTGTGTGTTCGGGTGTAGGAGTTGACTGAGAGTTCAAGCTGGCCGCACTGTATAGAAAATGTGTCCATTCCATTGACAATGTCAACTGGATCAGCACACAGTGCGGCACAGCAAGATTCATGCGGATAATTTAACACACAGGAAACAAATGCATGTGGTCCCAGAGTTTGAAGCCATACCAGGGGGGGGAGGCTCATTGGATGTTCTGTGAGAGACATGCAAGAAAAAATCTGGGAAAGGAAGGCCTGGGTTTGAGGCTGTTAAGAAAGCTGTGGCCCACAGTGCATAATTATCATTGTGCACAAAAATTTCTTCATGCACCATACACATGGCAATTATTTAATTAGATGGTTAACTACGATAGGCAATTAGTGATTAATTAATTTGACGATGTACATATCTGAAACTTTTTTCCACATGCTATGCTGGCTTGATGGGATCTGAACATGTGTATAGTCTTACTGCAAATTTCTTCATCACTGTTATCACCACAGTCATTGTTACCGTCACAAGTCAACGATCCTTGAATGCAATTATCGTTGTCACACTCAAACTGAAATAAAGTGCAGGGACTAGCTATATCCATAGAGGAGAAGAAACAAACACAACCATGATTACAACTCTCCCTAAGAAAAGAATAATCAGTAAGTACTTAGAGATTATATACGGTAGCCGGATTCAAGGGGAATGTGTGTGCTCGGGTGTAGGAGTCGACTGAGAGTTCAAGCTGGCCGCAGTGTATAGAAAATGTGTCCATTCCATTGACAATGTCAACTGGATCAGCACACAGTGCGGCAGAGCAAGATTCATGTGGATAATTTAACACACAGGAAACAAATGCATGTGGTCCCAGAGTTTGAAGCCATACCAGGGGGGGGGGAAGGCTCATTGGATGTTCTGTGAGAGACATGCAAGAAAAAATCTGGGCAAGGAAGGCCTGGGTTTGAGGCTGTTAAGAAAGCTGTGGCCCACAGTGCATAATTATCATTGTGCACAAAAATTTCTTCATGCACCATACACATGGCAAATATTTAATTAGATGGTTAATTACGATAGGCAATTAGTGATTAAGTAATTTGACGATGCACATATCTGAAACTTTTTTCCACATGCTATGCTGGCTTGATGGGATCTGAACATGTGTATAGTCTTACTGCAATTTTCTTCATCACTGTTATCACCACAGTCAGTGATACCATCACAAGTGAAAATTCCTAGTAAGCAATTATCGTTGTCACACTCAAACAGAAATGGAGTGCAGCCATTAGCTATATCCATAGAGGAGAAGAAACAAACACAACCATGATTACAACTCTCCGTAAGAAAAGAATAATCAGTAAGTACTTAGATTATACGGTAGCCGGATTCAAGGGGAATGTGTGTGTTCGGGTGTAGGAGTCCGACTGAGAGTTCAAGCTGGCCGCACTGTATAGAAAATGTGTCCATTCCATTGACAATGTCAACTGGATCAGCACACAGTGCGGCAGAGCAAGATTTATGTGGATAATTTAACACACAGGAAACAAATGCATGTGGTCCCAGAGTTTGAAGCCATACCAGGGGGGGGAGGCTCATTGGATGTTCTGTGAGAGACATGCAAAAAAAATCTGGGCAAGGAAGGTCTGGGTTTGAGGCTGTTAAGAAAGCTGTGGCCCACAGTGCTTAATTATCATTGTGCACAAAAATTTCTTCATGCACCATACACATGGCAAATATTTAATTAGATGGTTAACTACGATAGGCAATAATAATAGTGATTAAGTAATTTGACGATGTACATATCTGAAACTTTTTTCCACATGCTATGCTGGCTTGATGGGATCTGAACATGTGTAATGTCTTACTGCAATTTTCTTCATCACTGTTATCACCACAGTGATTTAAACTGTCACAAGTGAGCAATCCTGCTATGCAAGCACCGTTGTCACACTCAAACTGAAATGGAGTGCAGCCACTAGCTATATCCATAGAGGAGAAGAAACAAACACAACCATGATTACAACTCTCCCTAAGAAAAGAATAATCAGTAAGTACTTAGAGATTATACGGTAGCCGGATTCAAGGGGAATGTGTGTGTTCGGGTGTAGGAGTCGACTGAGAGTTCAAGCTGGCCGCACTGTATAGAAAATGTGTCCATTCCATTGACAATGTCAACTGGATCAGCACACAGTGCGGCAGAGCAAGATTCATGTGGATAATTTAACACACAGGAAACAAATGCATGTGGTCCCAGAGTTTGGAGCCATACCAGGTGGGGGGGAGGCTCATTGGATGTTCTGTGAGAGACATGCAAGAAAAAATCTGGGCAAGGAAGGCCTGGGTTTGAGGCTGTTAAGAAAGCTGTGGCCCACAGTGCATAATTATCATTGTGCACAAAAATTTCTCCATGCACCATACACATGGCAAATATTTAATTAGATGGTTAAATACGATAGGCAATCAGTGATTAAGTAATTTGACGATGTACATATCTGAAACTTTTTTCCACATGCTATGCTGGCTTGATGGGATCTGAACATGTGTATAGTCTTACTGCAAATTTCTTCATCACTGTTATCACCACAGTCATTGTTACCGTCACAAGTCAACGATCCTTGTATGCAATTATCGTTGTCACACTCAAACTGAAATGGAGTGCAGCCATTAGCTATATCCATAGAGGAGAAGAAACAAACACAACCATGATTACAACTCTCCCTAAGAAAAGAAGTACTTAGAGATTATACGGTAGCCGGATTCAAGGGGAATGTGTGCGCTCGGGTGTAGGAGTCGACTGAGAGTTCAAGCTGGCCGCACTGTATAGAAAATGTCTCCTTTCCATTGACAATGTCAACTGGATCAGCACACAGTGCGGCAGAGCAAGATTCATGTGGATAATTTAACACACAGGAAACAAATGCATGTGGTCCCAGAGTTTGAAGCCATACCAGGGGGGGGGCTCATTGGATGTTCTGTGAGAGACATGCAAGAAAAAATCTGGGAAAGGAAGGCCTGGGTTTGAGGCTGTTAAGAAAGCTGTGGCCCACAGTGCATAATTATCATTGTGCACAAAAATTTCTTCATGCACCATACACATGGCAAATATTTAATTAGATGGTTAATTACGATAGGCAATTAGTGATTAAGTAATTTGACGATGTACATATCTGAAACTTTTTTCCACATGCTATGCTGGCTTGATGGGATCTGAACATGTGTATAGTCTTACTGCAAATTTCTTCATCACTGTTATCACCACAGTCATTGTTACCGTCACAAGTCAACGATCCATGTATGCAATTATCGTTGTCACACTCAAACTGAAATGAAAAGCAGCGACTAGCTATATCTATAGAGGAGAAGAAACAAACACAACTATGATTACAACTCTCCCTAAGAAATGTAATTAGAAATTATACGGTAGGGGAATGTGTGTGTTTGGGTAGGGGTGCCTTGTGCATAAAAATTCTATAGTGTCGTCTACAGAGAAGATTTAATTTTTTCATCACAGGGCATGCCAGGGTGACCTTAGATATTACCAGCTAAAACTATATCGAAAAAAAATCGGGGATGCATATTATACTTGATGCTAACTGAAGCAAAGACTGTACTATAATTACAGTAGTGTGCTCCATAGTTGTTAGCCATTAGGGCAGTGACTTGGTAATTATAGCTACAAGGGTTTTTATACAAACTTTGTAGGTCAATCTTGTAAAAGGAAACGTTTCAGGTACATGTACCTTCCATATTACCTTATACACGCTGTAATTATATACACCGAAATAAAGAAGGGTTAGTTTAACCTAGCCAAGGTATGGTTATCCCAGTTGTATATAGCTTCTCAGTTGCAGCCTCTCTATGTAACATGCAGCTCCACTATTGTGCATTTTGAGTGGGACATGTAATGGTGACAGCATCTACGATTTAGGGAAAGGATTCAGCCACACCCACTGCCACAGACTGCAGGTTGTAGAATTATCTGCAGTTATATATATAGCCATGCAGCTAGTCTAACTTCCCTCCTAGGAGCAGAATTTACTAGCTGTACACAGCCCATTTAGTCCAACTTCTCTCATAGGAAGCAGGGTTTCATAAGAGGGGTGCTGGGTACCCTGCATGAGATTTCCTCCCTGGCAAAAGTTCCCCCCATTTTGAAAAGATATGTCATAATTCAAGGTTTAATGAGTCTAGCCAGGTTGCAATCTCAGGGCAGTTGCATGCCCCCAGACCCCCCTAGAAGGAGGTTTGCTCTTCTGAAAAAGTTCCCCCCCCCCCCCCTGCAAAAAATGTATCCTGTTTGAAACCCTGGGAAGTTACTAGACTACTGCATGGGTATTAGCTATACCTTCCAATGAGGCAAGTTCGACAATAATTATACTGGGCTGTGTATAGCTATGAGCTTCCTATGAGGGAAGCTAGACTGCATGGGCTGTGTACAGGCATTAACTTATTAAGTAGACTCTCTGGCTGTGTACAGATGATTCTAGCTACAACCGGCAGTCTCCGTTTGCCTGTGTCTCAGACGTTGGCATTACAGTCACATGTTAAATGCTATTATCTACGAGTATGTAGTATCTGGTATTACTGGTTGAACTTTTTTTTTTAGTGAGCGTGACTTGCCTTGTATGTAGTTTTTTTGTCTGCCTTTATTGATTGCCGAGTGCAGCGAGGCCGATAATCGCGTGCTATGGGCTCAACATTCTCAGCTAACGTTTATATATATAAAAGCACTTTGCCAAAAAGAGCAAAAACAAGTCATGTAGGGATGGACTTTCACCAAAAAACAGTTCCCCAAAAACCAATGAAACAAGCGGCAATGCGCATTGCAATGCGTGCACAGACAACCCACACCATTTGGTGGTTTCAACCACTTGCCGCTTTGGTACTTCAGAGATGTTCTTTAGCAGTGCTAACAGCCTGGTTAGTGACGACAACGCTCCAAAATAAGTGGTACATAGGCTTCATATAGTCCTAGACTACACCTACAGCAGAGTACGAAACATGTCATTTTAATGGGTAGGCCAGGGCCATCCCTACATATGGAGTAGTACCGTACTCCATGATGTTGAACTGCAACTTATCACCAAGGACAATGATATGTATTGCAGTTTCTAGTGTCACAAAGACATAATAGCTGCCTACCCCCTCCAGTAGAGTAAGTGAGGGGGTGTCCAGACAGTAGGGGTTGTCTGGACACCAAGGCTTTTCTGCCTGTGCTCGTATTTAACAGCAATTTTTTTTGTTCGGTGGGCCTTTCTGTCTGCCCTTGTTATGTATTGTGAGCTACTGTTTTCCTTGTGTATGTCCGCACAACTCCACCCTTTGGACACCCCCTTACTTCAGTAGCTAGCTACCCTAAAATAATACTATCAGCCACGGTGAGTAAGTGTATCGTAGCTAAATTTTCGGGTGACTTATAAAGTGATGAACCAGGACAGCTCAGGCCCGGACGAACAGCTGGCACGATCAAAGGTAGGCGTTAAATAGACGAACACGCGAAAGGGGCGGTTACTAAATTCCGGAACCGAACGGAACAGCACAGTAGTCATTAAATGGCGTAAAACGGCAAGCGTCACCTCGAGAGTACTCGTGAATCACTGCTGAACCTGTTCGGTTTCTTTGAAAACGTTATGCTACGAGTACAATACCCCGGTGAATATCTAGCTTGTTCGCGCTTGAATCATTGTGATAGCTTCAGCCATTATTGTGCTAGCCTGGCTGAAGAAAGAAAGAATTATATAGTCGATTACGCCCCGCCCCCCGAGTGTAGCGACTTGCCGGTCTGGTACTCCAGCGAAGCTTTCTATACCAACGCTAACAGCCTTGTTGCTGATGGAAACACTCGAGATGTCATGGTATGGCTCATAAAAGCCTATGACTATAATCAGAGCCGAGTTCTGAGCGTATGATTTTGTACGCGTTATATGCCGCCATTTTTCCCCGTGCCATCCCTACATATGAGTACTACCGTACTCCATGATATTACGGTAGACTCGGGTTATCAGGCGCATGCTCGCTTCTTGTCCCAAAGCTGCAAAAACCTCGCTAAGAGGCGCACATTCCAATTAAACGCAATATTGGGTGGAGCGACTGCACAAAAAATCGAACGGAGACTGCTAGCCTCTAGCTAAGTGAGAGAATAACTTTCTAGGGATCACTTTGCAACCGCCCAGTCATCAGGTTGGTAGCTAGCTAAGTCAAAGGCCTACAAAGGGAGCAAGCACGCATCGATTCTCATTCCAGTTGATCGAGCACGCTCTCATCTCCGACCGCTCTCCGCCGATTTTTATTTCCGACCGCTCTTCGCCGAGTTACATCGCATCGCCGACCGCTTTGATAACTGCAATTCCATCTCGGTAGTTGGTAATCTGCTATCGGTAACAGGATGGCTAGCTACCGTAACTTTGCCGCGATGACGCCATGAAAACTAGGCGTGGTCAACCTTTAACCCCCGTTATGTAGCGCACTTCGTTATGTAGCGCATATATTTCTGCTATTGTTACAACTAGCGCATGCGCTTGATAACCCGAGTCTACGGTATATCTATATATCTATATTTCTATAAAGTGTGCTCGCACCTCCCCAAGGCGGGCACAAAGTCAGAGGTCTGGACAAATTTGTCATGAAGTTTTATCAAGGGAGACTTACTACAGCTCCCAGTTTGTAGAGTTTGTGTAGCTTTACTGTAAGCTGAGATAAAAAAAAAAGAAAAAAAAAAAAATCGTTAGCTCTATTACCGCACTCTCACCCTATCCCTCTTCTCTTATATTCCTTATTCTCTCTCCATATAATCTTATCCTTTTGTACATATTGTATTCTTTATGTGGTCTCATAGGCCGTATTTGGCCTGCTGCCATGTGGTGGGACGTAAAAATGATTATCTATCTATCTATGCGATCGAAAATCGAGTCACTACCAATAGGGAGGCGCTTCAGAATTTTTCCGCTAAGACATATACCATAATCCTAGCGGATAGAAAGGTACAGGTCTTATTGCTATTTTTAAACTGGTTTTAAAGCTTTCTGAGGTTGGAGGACAGAATGAGCTAGTTTCTAACTCTTCCGCTTACTATACACGTATGCTGCTCCGTACTACTCCTTACCACGTGGCTGAGGTCATTCACGGATACGTTTACTGACTCTTTTCCGTAAATTCATGCGCATGCGCGAACAGCGTGTACCAGGCTCAACTTTCCCCAAAACGTAATAAGCAACGGTATTTCAAGCCAGCATGCATTAAGCTGAGATATAGTCTCGCGAGCCAGATAAAGTAACTAGCTAACTGCCATTGTATACAATGAACATACTCATGCAATGCACAATGCAATGTATGTAATGAACATACTCATGCAGCTGCTACACGAACACACAGTAGATATATCATTAGCAGATAGGTACACAGATCTACATGACAGTCTACACGAACGCATCCTTAATTAATTGCCAAGCGGAAGTAGCCGCTGTGCATGCAATAAAATGGCTGTACTGACCGCAGCATACCGCTGCTTCGGTACGCACCCTCTAAGCACTACAAAGGAATATACAGTGGAACCTCCAAGAAGAGGACGCTTTGGGGAAATGGCTTTTGTCCCTTGTAGAGAGGTTGTCCCTATCTCGGAGGTTCCTCTTTTTTCATTAAATCACGCTAATAATTGTAGTTTTTTATCTTTTAAACTATATATAACGAGTTATGACAGTGTTCAGCTATGAAAGTAATCATGTAGAGTGGTCTGTAGTAATAGTTTCAAGAGTCATGATGTATTGCTGAACTAATTCTTAGAGCTCCTTCTATATAGCCTCTGCTTTCTAAGATGTTAACGAGGCCTTTGTAGAAGCGTCTGGAGGGAAGGTCAACCGAGGAGGAGGATATGGACTTGAGGTGCCGTGTGTATGCAGACTTGGACCAAAAGTGTATATTGAAAAGATGACGGAGTTGGTGAGGACAGCTGGACTTCTTTAGCTAGCTAGCAATAGCACTGGCTATTAATGTAGCAGTTTTAAATTATAGCTCTGTAGCTACACTTTTAACTTACAGGATTACTAACCTTCGCGATAAAGCGCGCTCGAAATGCTCATTGGAGACCATCACGTTCCATCGCTACAGTCGAACCCATGCGATGACGTCGCGTTTTAGCGGACGTCACAGTACTACAAAAATTAATCGGGGGTGTGGCCAAGTGTCCGCTATTTAGAGGTATATTTGTATTGAAAGATGCCAGTCTGGACTTTGCTGGTGTCCGTTGTCCGGAGCAGAGAGGCGGAAAGGCGGTCGCTTCTCGGAGGCTACTTTTATATTAAACGCATGCTAAAATCAATCGGTGCTTTTGTGTTTGTCCGCTCGAGGGAGGTTGTCCGCTTCTGGGAGGGTCCGTTAAGAGAGGCTCCACTGTAGTTAGTCAGGTACTTACCCGCAGAACAGTTACTAAACTATGGCCAACCCGGTGGTAGTTGGCTGGTTCTCGAGCGTTAACTAACGATGGCATGGCCCAACTTTGATTTTTTGGGCAGCATGGTGCAAAGCCAAGGAGGGAGCAGATAACTTACTGTAGAGTACGCTTTCTCCAGGACTACAACATACTGAAACGCCTTTACTGTAGCTTAGCCAGAATTCAGAAAAAAACGGTCGAAAAAATCGAAAAAATCCACTAATTTCGCACCTAGCCACATGCGATTCCAAAGGGCTAGGCGGTTCAAACAAGCGCCAAGTTATTCGCCTATCTTTTCTCTTTGCACTGGAGAAGGTTGCATGCTCGTACCTTGCATGAATCGAGAGACACGTTGTTATAAACCTGGCAGTGTCCAATGCTTCGAGTTTCAGGCTGGACCAACTTCGATTTTTTGGGTTGGGCATGTGCAAAACTTAGTACAGGCACAAGAATTGCTGTGCAAGCACATTCCAACCTAAACCACAAGCATTGCAAATATTTAGTAGATTGAGAAGCGTGCAGCGGAGATATACTGTTGCAAACCTCACAAAAATTACTGAACAGAGGCTCTCGTGACGTCACTACATTGCAACACGATATCATGACGTCACGGAACACGCGTGCACCGCACTGCGTATTGACCGCAATACACGCGCTCGGAGAGAGGAAATTCCAAGGTTACATGAACATGAATTCAGCTGAAATTGTGTGTGAATGAATAACAGTATACAGGCACAAAATTACTAGCAAATACAGTAAATGAGGGTCCATTCCATTTCTGGGCAGAGGATCTAGGTACAACACTTTCACATGAACTTCTCTGCCCCAATTGATGTACAGTCCGTTTATGCTGCTCCTGTGGAAGAATGAGATTGATTGTTGCATTGGTTGTGCTGGGATTAGCTGCTACTTTAGTAGTACTTTCTGAAAACCGACCACGGCAAGGAAAGAGAAAGTACAATGAGTCCGACTGTGAGCTAAAGCTGTTAATGAATCACATTATGTATATTACAGGGCCGGCTGTTGAACCTATGTCGGTGCCCGTGATGAAAGTGTACATGGCTGGTAAGATTAGTACCATCACAGGGACAGCTGTACTCTAAAAAGTACTCCACTTCAGGCATACATTGCCTCCACACACACACCCAAAATTCTACGAATATCCTCTGTCGACTATTAGTCCCAATCGCCAGGGTGTCCCAGGGGGTAATGCTCACACAAGTACCGCCAGTAACAGGCATAATGTCAGCATTAGATCTGGGGTAAGTGGGAAAAGGGGCTCAAACAGAGGGAATGATGATGACAAGCCAGCGCCTAGACGAGGCAGAAGAGCGAAATACCATAAGCAATGTGCATGGTGAATGCAGCCTGTGGATACAGTCTGGGTCTGATATCCAGGTCCAACACTTGCACCCCACAGCAAACATGCGGCACCCAGGCTCAGAATCTCAAAATTTATCCCACTATGCATCATATGGTGGGGTACAATTCCAGTTGCAGGGTGACAGCTGCATATGTGAGCCTTGCTATCGTGATTTTAGTCGGAACTCCCACAACAAAGAAAATCAAATTCCTAGGTGGTACAAAGTGCAACGGGACTTTTACAATTCACAACAAGTAGTACGTCACCACTGCATCTTCTGTTGTACATCACAATCAGAGTGTCACTGTTTTAAAATACAAGATTGGGGGCCAGACGGTTGGTACGGGAAAGATAATCCCAGAACATGGCGACAATACCTGAGCTGCAACGGTTATGTTCCCCATGCAATTCCTAATTACTGTGAGCATGTATGTAGATCGCACTACCGTAGAGTAAGGGAAATTATTGCTAACAGGAAATGTACAACGTGTTCGACCAAATACTGCGATGCTGCATGGAAATTGGTCTGCGATGTAACAGATAGTGTAGACATAGTACGTGAACAGCTTGCGATTCCAAGTGAGTCCGCGGGGTTCTTTGATTGGATGTGCAACAGGTGTCGACTCTTCGTAAGCGACTCTATTATGTTCACAGGAACGATTTTGAGTGACCAATCCTCCCCTGACCCTGTAACTGCTCAAAAGGCATTTCAAATTAATAATGTCCTTGAAGAGCTAAGAAAGGAAGGCCTTGTATTTGCTTATCATGAAATAGCGCATTACAATTCAAATCTGTTCTCTGTTCCATTCAAACAGATGCTACTGTTATCCCACGTATGGCCACAGTATTTAGTAACTATCTGGAACGCGTTATTTCAAAACAGTCCTTATCTTTTCATTCCTATTGCCCAGATGCTAAGAAATACGGTAGGGTATATTATAATGATAAAATATTTAACCCCCTATCCATACCATATGAATTCAAGCAACATCTTGAAAATCAGAAGCTGGTTTCAGAAGTAGAACAGCTGCAAAAAAGCAGCCGGCTACGTTCTGACAAAGTGCGTGAAATGGTGAAGAATCAGACTACCTTGTTCCCATCAAGCGGTAAATTTGATTATCGTTTGATCATTACAGATGATGGGTCTATTAATGAAGCTGTTTTGAATAATTACTTTGATAAAGAATTGATTGAGTTTGTTGACAGTATTACTACATCTGAACACTCTAAAACCCACCCCTTTCACCATACTATAAAGACTGCCGGCAGATGAGAATAAAAATGTCCATTGCCTTAATGGCTTTTACTATGAATCCACAGTCATGCTTCCTACAAACATTAACAGGTTTGCTCTGTTATGGTTATGGCCTAAGGGACAAGGGATTCAGCCACACAAGAGCTAAATCCAGCGAGTTTCTGGCATCTATCTGTATAATCTCAACTTTAAAATCAAATTTGCCAAAAGTATAGGAAGTGGTAGCGCAGGTGCTAAAAAACAACTCGATCTTTTAACAGGTCAAGTCAATGATCGGTCATGTACTTCTGTTAGTGGACAGCACTGCACAGACTCTCTTAAGTCTGCCATTTTTAGGGATATGGAAATGGAAGCAATTACATATTATCAGAGCAGGCAGACAGGCGAGGACATGTTTGTGCTTAACATGCACTCAGCAGAGGGTAGATACTTAGAACAATTCCTATATAAGTGTTTTGCTACTGCAGTGAAAAGAATGGAAGCTTCCTCCCTGACATTCCCTTATACCTTCATGGAGTCTGTTCAAAATCACATGACACACTGGACACCCACAAAACCAGACAGTACTGTATACACTACCACAGAAGAGGCATCATCAGCTAGCAAGCAGGATATACAAGTATACCTAGTTAAACTTAAAGATGAGCTGAAGATCGGTCAACCAGGATTCCCAACTAAGGCTGTCATTGCAGGAGACCAACAAACCTTCCATATAATGTGGAATTTAAAGAAGGCATACCCAAACAGATTTAATTGGATGTATGTTCTTCATGGTGACTATAGCACCTTTTGAATCTTCTCTCTCAGGTGGTTCGGACATTGCTGCGGGATGGGGGCCTGAAGCAGTTTTCATTTCACTGCGGTTACAAGCATGAACTTACCCAGTGGCAAGAAATACATCTCATATTGATGGCTACACACGAAATTTTACTTAGAAAAGCTGTTACACAATATAAATCCCAATTACAGGAACGATTCGCAATGTCATATGGTACAGTATTTTGGGAGTGGATCAATCACTTAAGTAGCCCTGCTAATCAGAATCAAATTTCAAGGTTCTGGGCTAGCATTCTGAGAACACTGAATTACTACGTCGGATACTATCTCTCTATACGATCAGGGAATTGGTGCCTTCGCAATGCATGTTTGAAAGCCATCACTCCAGTTTTTTTGCCTACTCCAGAGACAAGTACGAACAACTGTGTACAAATGTCCTAAAAAGCATACACACTCTACCAGATGACATTATCAGACACTTTTTACAAGGGGAGTGGACAACGAGCCTCAAGGGTCACAAATTCCGCAACCTAGCTCTGGATGAGGCCCATGAGTCTGTAATTAATCTAAGATTAAAACAAATCACTTCCCGACCATCACACTTTAGAACAGTAGAACTATCTAATTTCATGGCATATTTAGATAAGGTAGTTAATGGCTGTGAACACTTTGTATTTAAAAATAAAGCAGACACTTTCTCCCGCACAAAAAAATTCATATGTCAAAGAGCAGCGAGGATCAATGATATTATTATGGACAAAGGCCTCTTCACTTACTCTAACACTGTCATTGTACTCGAAAACACATTTCACTCATCCCCTTCCAGCCTTGACTCGGCAACCATTCACGACCTACTTAACTTTTATTTAATTGCCACTGAGGGGGGTTGCTAAGTAACTAAATGCTAGCAACTTCTACACAATTTGCTCTGCAAGTTACCTTCAATTTGTGATATCCTACCGCTGTGAATGAAGAAGATTTCTACCTGAAGACCAAGAAGTGCATCTCTACCCTCTGGAGCAGTTTCCGCGGCGAATAGCTAACTAGATTTTTAATTGCGTGCGGCATGTTCTAATTAATGCCCACCCGCGATCATGCCCTTGCGGCAGATCTCCAGTCAGATGGACATCAAGAGTGGTCAGTGTATCACAGTAGGGGGTACAAAGCTCATATAATTGTGTGGGGGGTTAGGAAAGATCTGAGTACTCTAGAAATTAGATCAAAGCTGGATGATTTAGGTCTAGGGAGCCTGGTAAGAGGGACAGTAGCTTGGGAGGGAGATCATGTCAGGCTTATTCTCTCAACCAAGGATAGCAGGGGTGTTAGTGTTGGGGTGGTTAAAGATATTTCTAGCTGTTTAAGGAAGATAGGCTGTAGATGTGTTTTGGATGAGTCAGTAAAACGGGAGTTCATGCCGTCACAGTTGCAGTGTTTAAATAGCTTTTGTGTGTTACAGTCTGGTATAGAAGGTACTGATGATTTGGAGGAGGATGTTGAAGAGTGTAGTGAAGGGCATAGGAATTCTGTTGTAGATATGAACAAGGTTCGAAGCCAGGTTATGGTAGCTGAGAGGGGAGAACGGAAAGTCCGAGTAGCCACCTGGAATTTTTCTGGTATCTGTAGCCAGCGTAAACAGAAGGAGGTTGCTGGGGTCCTAGTGAAAAACAACATAGATGTTTGTGCAGGCCAGGAGTCATGGGAAAAGGAGGACTCCAAAATTTCTGTAGATGAGTACAAATGGTTTGGGAAGCCTAGGCAAGGTTCTTCTGAGAGTAGAAGAGGAGAGGGAGGAGTGGGATTCTTGGTAAAGGAGTGCTTAGCCAGTGGAGTAGAGCTTATTAAGGATGTGAATTATGAAGAAAGCATGTGGATTAAAGTGAAAGGAGAGAGAGGCAGGAATACTTTGTTTTTGGGTTGTGTTTATATGCCTACAGATAGTGAAAATGTTTCCGTTATTGAAAGTAGTTACAGTGCATTGAAAGAGGATGTGCTTCGTATGGGGTCAGGTTGTGCTTTTAGGTGATTTTAATGCCAGAGTGGGAAAATCTTCCGAATTAGATGATGTAATAGGTATGCTTGGTGAAGGTAAATGTAATGCGAGTGGTAACAGGTTGATTTCCTTTTTAAATGAGGCTGAGCTTGTAGTCTGTAATGGCCCGCAGTGGACTAGAGCTAGACCTTCTCTGAAGCAGAAGTCTATCATTGATTATATAGTTACTGATTCCAAATTGTTGCAGGTTTCAGGGAGTGTGCAGGTAGACACAGTGGATATAGGAAAATCGGATCACTTTCTGGTATGAATGGAATTGGGTAGGACTGTAAAAACCACTAAACAACAGAAGTGGGTGATTAAAAAATGGCGCATTGAACGGTTTCAGAACGTGGAAGTGAGACAGAAGTATCAGGAAGCTTTAAGTGTAGAAGTAGATGAGTTTCAAGGAAGGGTACGCCAATGGAAGACTCAGGGGTTGAGGGGATCAGAATTAGTGAAGGCAGTGATTCAGGATTGGGAAGAGACAGTCAAGAGGGTAGCATCAAAAAAAAATTGGGGAAAAGGTGATAGTGTGTGGCAAAGCGGCGAGGTGGTGGGATGCTGAGATTAAAGAGAAGATTAGGTTGAGAAGACAGGTTTATAAGGAGATTAGTAGTGGCAGGGAAGATAAATGGGGGAGTATTACAAATTACGTTCAGAAATCAAGGAATTGGTATGTAAGAAAAAACTAGATAGTTGGAATGAGGTGATTGAAAAGGCTTATAAAGATTTTTATGAAAACAGGAGAGAGTTCTGGGCATTTGTTGGCAGGACTTCAAAAGGTAGCCATAAGGGTATTGCTTCTTTGAGGAGTACTTCAGGTTCATGTGTAACCAGTACGTACTAAGGGAAAGTTGGAAGTATTACGTGAGCATTATGAAAGGTTGGGTACAGCATCTGTGGATGATCAGTTTGATGATAGTTGGAAAGAGCATATAGAAAAGAAAGTGACAGAGTATAGTGAAATATCTAGTTTGCAGAAGGATAAGGTTTTGGATAGAGCTAGGGATTAATTATGCACAAATTAAAAAGTGTTCTAAAAGCCTAAAGAATAATAAAACAGGAGGTAATGATGGGCTAGTTGGGGAACTTTTTAAGTACGGTGGCAAAAGGATGGCTAATCTGTTGAAAGTCTTGTATGGGGTAGTTTGGACAGAGGAGAGTATTCCTAAGCAATGGAGACAAGGGTTAATTGTTAGCTTGTATAAGAAAGGTGATGCTGAGGACCCGGGTAATTACAGGGGCATTACACTATTGAATGTGGTAGGAAAGCTGTTTTGCAAGATTCTAAATAATCGCTTAGTAAGCAGATTAGAAGCAGAAAGGGCTCTTCATGAGGGTCAGGCAGGATTTAGAGAGAAAAGGAGTTGTGTTGATAACATCTTTACTCTAAATGAAATTGTACAAGGTAGAATGAGGGAAGGAATGCACACTTACGCTTTTTTCTTAGATGTTCAGAAAGCATTTGACACAGTTCGGCATGATGGTTTATGGTATAAGTTAGGGGAACTTGGGGTTAGGGGTAGGATGTGGAGAGTTATTAAGAATATGTATGACATCACACAGAGTGCTGTTTTACTGGAGGGAGAAGTATCTGAGCAATTCAATATAGGTCAGGGGGTGGCACAGGGTTGTAGTATGTCGCCTATCCTCTTTTCCATTTTTATTAATCAGTTGTTAGATGAGGTTGAGAAGGCTGGGATTTGCATTACTGTTAAGAAGGATGTTAAGGTTGGGGGTCTGATGTTTGCTGATGATTTTGTAAGCTTGACTACTAATGCTGAGGACTTGCAAACCTTGATTAATATAGTGCAGGGGTTTTGTAATAAATGGAGGTTGAAATCTAACATAAAAAAGAGTGCTGTTATGGTATTTTCTAAACAGGTTAATACAGGTGCATATACATGGAAGTAGGGAGATAAAGACATTCCAGAGGTTGTAAGTTACTGTTACTTGGGGATTGAATTTGCTAAGAATGGTTCATGGGATAGTCATGTACAGAAGGTAATAAATAAAGGAAAGAAAAAACTGAATCAATTACATAGGTTTTTAAGTAATAGGAATATCAGTACCGTTGCAAGAAGGTTATTGTTAGTTTCGGTACTTCGCCCTACTTTAGAATATGGTAGTGAAGTGTGGGCTTGTAATAAAAGGCAGATAGCTTCCTTGGAATCTATTCAGCTAGGAGCAGCTAAAGATACTTGGCTGCTCTTCTAAAACGTGTAATGAAGCAGTAAGGGGGAATATGGGGTTAGAATCTTTGAAAGGCAGGAGGGAAAGATGCAAACTTAAGTGGTGGTGTAAAGTCAATAATTTGAATGCTGAGAGATATCCTAGACTACTACTAGACAGTGTGAGTGGGAAGTTAAGCCGTGTAGGGGTAGGCAGAGGTAGACCTGGAGGAAAGTAATTAGTGAATTGTTGCTGCAGTTAAATCTAGACAGTCAGGAAATACTAGCTGAAGATTATAATGTAAACTTGATTTTAGAGAGAGTAGATGAAGCATTGAGATGCAAAGAATATAAAGATTTTAATGATGGCTTAAATAGTAAAGTTAAACTTAGTCTTTACAAGTCTTTTTGTAAGGAAATAGAATTTAAAAATTACTTGCAGGGGGTTGGGATCCAGGAACACGATTGTTGTTTAAGTTTAGGTCTGGTACTAATGATCTGAATGAAGAGTTAGGAAGACATCGGGGTAAAAATGATGATAGGCAGTGTAAGTTATGTGGAGATGAATGTGAGAGTGTAGTACATGTGCTCTGGGAGTGTCCTGCGTATGATACTATTAGAAGTACTTTCATGGAAGACTTAGACAAACTGTTGGGTGGAAGTTTTGAAGAGTTTAGTGCGCTCAATACTTTCGAGAGGACGGGCTTTGTTTTAGGGTGTGAGAATTGGGAAAGATATGATTTTAAGGCTTTATTAAGGCTAGTTAAGAATTTTATTTTATTAATCTGGGATACTAGGAAGAATAAATTATATGGCGATCAGGATGGTAATGGTGAGACATCTGGTTGCTTTTGCTCTTGTCCTCTGACTGGAGATCTTTCAAGCTCCGCCTGCGTATGTGGGTGCGTGGTCAATGGCGTAAGCGCTACGGCAGCAACATGAGTATATTATTCAATTGCCACTGAGTGAATGTTTAATTACATAAGAGATTATATACTAGCTCCCCCAAGTGAAATTCCGAAAAAGAAACATAGACTTGTTAAGTTACGGACATTTAGTAGCAAGCCAGCTATACCTAGGGCACAGAAATCCAAAATGAAACAGATCACCAATATTGCAACAAATGCTATGCGTCTCCTACAGTCATACAAACATCAGACTACCCACTTGCAATGGCAAACCTTGACGGTACAATGAGAAAGGCCAATAAAGCTGAATTTAGATCAAGTCTTTGTAAACATACTGAGTTCACTGGAGCATTTATTACTACAAGTCCAACCCTTTGCAACACTTTTATCATAGATTTCTTATACTTTATTCACATACCACCTCCTCCAGATGTGTCCAACTATTCCACCTATTTCTCTTAGTTATGGGAGAGAGCCATCGACAAACTCGGAGCATGGCTTCAACTGCATCTACATTGTTTTTGATAAACCGGACTTTCTGCCACCTCCAAGGACACTTGTTCACCAATCGTGAGCAGAGAAAGTGGGTAAACTCAATGACCAACCCTACCCTATTGCAGACAACCAGGAAATACCTCTCAATGGATTTACAGCATTATTATCTTTAAAGGAATGTAAGGCAGATCTAGTACAGTATATATCCTTTAAGCTAACTAGCAAAAGTGTATTAACTTCAGGAGTAGAAGAAATTACATTCATTATAGATTCCCCAAGTGCTCCTTCACCTTTTCTCATAACTCAAGGCTCCATACAACAACATCCCCCCCCTTCCCCCCCCAATCAGCACGGGGAGGCAGACTACGCCGTTTGGCATCATACCATTCACTCACCTAGTAGGAACATTGTGATCTTCTCCGGAGACACATACACATGGGTCTATGGACTTGGCTTGTGTGAACTAGGATGGCTGGAGGGGAAATCAGTGTTTGTTCAGTGAACTGAAACAAGCGAGTATGTAGATATAGGCAGCCTAGTGTGCAGCATAAGAGGACATCCTAAGCTACGGCAAATTGCACATCCCGCATGTTCACTGGTAGCATTGTATGTGCTCAGTGGCTGTCACTACACCAGTTCCTTCTATGATGCACAAAACAGGGGTTCCTAGATACATTTTTAGATAACATTTGCTACATTTGTGCACAACCTTCAGGCTCACTCGTTACCAATACAGAAGGCACATTCACAATACCAGAAAATACTTGGATACGTCTCATAACAGCAGTATATTTCTATAAACACTCTGATTTCTTCCGTCACAAAGCTATTTCAACCTCCTCACACAATTTCCCGATGCAGAAGAAGGAAGACATTTCTTTCATGGGCTGGTTACCGATCAGCCAGTGTTAGTACTCTTGAGCAGTGGCATGAATTATTGCAACGAGTCACTTTTCAGGCTTGCTGTGACAAAGGTGTATGAATACAAGCTTCTTTCCACAATATCTGCTCTGTTTCTTCATTTAAAGCGCGCTAATTATGTTCTTAGAATGGTATGTAGCTCACCTCAGTCATCATGTCCAGACCTTGACAACTTCTCCCTCTTTGGCTGGCAACGAAATGGCACTGACATCCAGATTGAATGGGATTCCTCTCACCCCACTCAACATTCCACCACCAAATGCACTTGTACAACAAGGTGTTCATCTGGAAGATGCTCCTGTTTCAAGAACTGTTCCGCATGCACTGCAAAGTGTAGATGTAGTCGGTGTAATAATCCACATAATGATGGCATCACTGTAGCAAATGCTCTTCTAACGACACTGATGAAAGCGAAAGCGAAGAAAGTGGAAACGAAATCTCCAACAATGAACTTTACGACATCTACATGAGCAGTGGCGATGAACTACCGTATTTCCGCGATCAGACGCCGCGGCTACTATTTATTTCATCCCGCAATTTTCCGCGGCCACTATTCGAGGGCGGCCACAAATCGAGGGCGGCGTTTATTAGATTGAGCGGTTTACTGGTTACACAGCGATGTACAACAGCAGTTTAAATCCTTTTAAAAATCACCGTTCGTGCCTCAGCACTATCGAAAAGCCGTCATGGTACAATGCCAGCTGTTTTTTGAGGGGAGAGGTATCGAAAATATAGATTCGCGGGCAGCCTCCGTCGGGCTCTGATCCCTTAAATTCGCAATCTCGAAGAAGATAAAGGTGAGGTCCGATAACTGTTAGCTAGCAAAGTCAAGTATTACTCTACTTTTACTGTAGTTGCTACATCTTTTTGCTTACGCGGTACTTGAATTTTAGCCACGGCTACTATTCGAGGGCGGCCAGCGCCGGCCACTGTTTCGTTCAGCACTTCCGGAGGTGCGGCTATAATTCGAGGGCGGCTATTAATCGAGGGCGGCGTCTGATCGCGGAAATACGGTATAAAGTTTATGTGTTAATAAATCTGTATTAAAAGTGTAACTTTATCATTTTATCAGTATTTACCATGTTCTGATAGGCTGTTTAACGCACAGAATATTGCATGGAGGCAACACTGAAGTTATGCCTGCTGACAGTCTCAGGATCAAAGACTAAAATAATTATACAAAATACAGTCTAATATCTATGCCCGGCCAGACAAATTCGGGCACAAACTGCGCTAACAGCTATTAAATGAGGTACAAGCACAGCTTATGGCTGTATACCCACTCGTACAGTACTTTCACGTACCTGAAACGCCGACACTCCATCGTCTAAAGCCAGAGATCCATCAACGGCCAACAAACAAACTTTGCTAGCGCTTCTCGTGTATTGCGGTCTGTGACAAGTAGGCGTTATCACGTGCTCAGTTAAACGTCAGCGGAAGTACTTTCAAAATTTTCCCACGCCCAAATAGCACGCCCATTTCCACGACGCGTTCGTGTAGACTGTGACACGTGAGCACTCAACCGTAACCCCAATGCCCTAGGCCTAGACACTAATTACACCCCAGTGCGAATGCATGCATACTCCACTCGCATAATAAATATACTCAAGCCACCTAACACTACAGTGGAACCTCCTAGAAGAGGACGCTATGGGGAAATGGCTTTTGTCCCGTGTAGAGAGGTTGGCCCTATCTCGGAGGTTCCTCTTTTTTTTTATTAAATCACGCTAATAATTATAGTTTTTTTATCTTTTAAACTATATATAATGAGTAATGAGTGTTCAGCTATAAAAGTAATAATGTAGAGTGGTCTGCAGTATAAATAGTTTCAAGAGTCCTGATGTATTGCTGAACCAATTCTTAGAGCTCCTTCTATATAGCCTCTGCTTTCTAAGACATTAATGAGACCTTTGCAGAAGCGTCTGGAGGGAAGGTCAACCGAGGAGGAGGATATGGACTTGAGGTGCCGTGTGTGCAGACTTGGACCAAAAGTGTATATTGAAAAGATGACGGACAACTCCCTGTCGTGAGGACTTCTTTAGCTAGCTAGCAAAAGCACTGGCTAGTGTAATGTAGCAGTTTTAAATTATAGCTCTGTAGCTACAGTTTTAACTTACAGGAGTACTAACCTTCGCGATAAAGCGCGCTCGAAATGCTCATTGGAGACCACGTTCCATCGCTACAGTCGAACTCATGCGATGACGTCGCGTTTTAGCGGACGTCATGCACAGTACGACAAAAATTAATCTGGGGGTGTGGCCAAGTGTCCGCTATTTAGAGGTATATTTGTATTGAAAGATGCCAGTCTGGACTTTGCTAGTGTCCGTTGTCCGGAGCAGAGAGGCGGAAAGGCGGTCGCTTCTCGGAGGTTACTTTTATATTAAACGCATGCTAAAATCAATCGGTGCTTTTGTGTTTGTCCGCTCGAGGGAGGTTGTCCGCTTCTGGGAGGGTCCGTTAAGAGAGGCTCCACTGTATACCATGCACCACAATTCACCATGCACCACAATTCACCAATACCCAACCTGCACAAATAATGCAAATAAAGCTACACGAGGCATAATTCGATTGCGTATTCCTAGTAATATTTGAGAAGCTAAGCGCTGCACTGAGCGTCACACACATTTACAATTTTCCCACTCAAGTGCATGCATAATGCAGCAAGCGGTAACTGGAATAACTATGGCTAGGTTAAACTAACCCTTCTATTTTTGCAGTGAGACACCCCTGAGCTAGCGTTATGCCCCAAAACCAATTTGTTACTACTGAAGTCTTTTCACTGCTTCCACAATTTGACTCACGTGCACCCTGTCCCTCCGCTCCGCGCGGTCGTGAGCAAAGGATGAGAGCAGTTATCAAGAGTGCCAGCAGACATCTACCGGATAGTCTTTCTCTGTCCATGGTATGTTCCGCGCGAATCAGGAATTTGCGCAATCGGTCTAGAATTGCGCAAACTAGGAATCCACGTAATACTACTTTGGCGCGCAATCGCAGGCCTTTTAATAGAGACGCCCTTACAACTGGCCACTTCACAGCATTCCCCGTCGTGTTGTTGCGGGTCCCACTTCATAGTTGAACATGCCCTTTTATGTCCAAAAGGTGGATACCCATCGATTCCACACAATGATACCCAGGATTTCACCGCCCACGTCAAGACGGAAGTCTGCCAAAACGTGGCTGCATGTGTTGACTGCACTTTGTGTCTAATTGATGGGTATCCACCTTTTGGACATGAAAGGGCATGCATGTTCAACTGTCACATCACATCACTCGATATAGTGTTAATATTATTGTCCTACTTTTGTGGACTTATCAGTATTAAATTTGTCACTTAGCTGTAGGCCATTGCTTTCATGACCCATGCAGCGCCCACCTGAGTATGAAAAGGCGAACAAAGCACTCTACCAGTGGTACACCTTAGCATGCTTAAACTTTCACAGGTGCTCTTGCTATCTCCTTCTTTTCTGTTAGCTAAGCACCACCAGGATAAATGTTCTTTCAGGGTCAGGGTTGGTCGAAGAAATGGGAGAAGAGGTACAATGTGAAACAGTTGAAAGTCAATGGAGAATCAGCTGATGTCCAGGGAGAAAATGAGGATGCATGGAAAGAGAGGCTTCCAGAAAATTGCACTTGTGGCTCAATATAGGGACTACAAGAATTTTATAAAGTGACTTATAACCTGTTATAATGGTATAGGAATGGTTATTGAGTATATAGCAAATAATAAGCATGCAGGTAATAAGTAAATATAGAGGGCCATGGGTGGTTGTAGCAGTTATACATACCGTAATTCGCTTTTTTTTCGTTTACTAAATTTTCGTGTAAAAAATATTCGTGTTAAAATATTTTCGTATAAATCAAATTGTACGAAAATATTTTTGTACGAAAAATTTTACAATTCGCGCGTGGTGGGCATTAATTGAGCAGGTCGCACCTCGTGCAGTATCGTGTTCGAGTTGGCTAGCCGCGGCGAGAAGGAGCTGGCTTGTTGTGTTAGAGGCTACCACGTTTACAAAGATATATGGGCAGCAGCGATTGGAGAAGAGCTGGAGTGCAGCTGACGCTATCGCTGCAGACGGCAGGTTCGCAGCTAGGGATCCCCTTGGATCTGGTAGCCCGTTGATGGGCTTCAGGTAGCGTCGAATGGACATGGCTCCACAAAGAAGACAGCAGTTCGATCACCTTCACTTGTTCACACGACAAAATATCTATGTTCGCACGTACTGCGTCTACTACTATATACGCGTACTCGTTCTAAATATTCGTCGAAAAAATGTTTCGTTGTAAAATTATATTCGTGTAAAATATTTTCGTATATTTTCTGCGTACGAAAATATTTTCACAACGAAAATTAAGCGAATTACGGTACATGGCTATAGAGGGTTATAGGTGGTTATACATGCATGTGGTTATAGAGGGTTATACGTGGTTATACAGGGTTATATGTGGTTATACAGGGTTATTGGAGGTTATATACATGGTTATAGGTGGTTATACATGGTTATAGGTGGTTATAGAGGGTTATGCATGGTTATTTAATAGATAAACCACAGTAGCTGGGGATTTATGGCCATAAACAGCCCTCGCCCTCGGGCTAGGGCAGTTTATGGACCTTATCCTACATTACATCATCTCTAATACATTTCATTGGACGAGAGCAGCAGGATATATAGGCGCCCAAAATATCCCCCCCTCGGCTGCGCCTCGGGTAAAACCGCATCCGCGGAGGATATATAGGCGCATATCCTCCGCTGTGACGTGTCTATCTGACTTATCCCACTACTGCGCATGTGCGTAACTATCGTGAAGTAGCTTGAGGTTATGTTACTAATATGTAACTAAGGAAGTACAGAACTGTAGTATATGAAACATGATCTACAACTTCCTGTCAGTATGGGATTTATTACCCGTCTGTTACTATATATAGAAACAAGGGTGAAGTGGAGAATATGTATAGGGTAGATCGCGTCACAGCGGAGGATATGCGCCTATATATCCTCCGCGGATGCGGTTTTACCCGAGGCGCAGCCGAGGGATAAAACCGTATCCATGGAGGATATTTTGGGCGCATATCCTCCGCTGGGGCGTGGTCTATCTGACTTATCCCACTACTGCGCATGTGCGTAACTATCGTGAAGTAGCTTGAGCTCTATAACCATGTATAACCACCAATAACCATGTATAACCATGTATAACCACCAAGAACCATGTATAACCCTCTATAACCATGTATAACCACCAATAACCATGTATGACCCTGTATAACTACGTATAACCCTGTATAACCACCAATAACAGGGCCGTAGCCACCGGTCCGGTTGGTCCGGTTTTAACCGGACCACTTTCCGGGGCACCAAAAATTTTGTTATTGCGTGAAGCGTCGCGTGTTCAATTATCAAGTTCGCGCACGTGTGAATTATCAAGTTCGAGAGCGATGGCAGAGAGTAGTTTGAAAGCGTCGCTTCCGAGTCTTCCTGACAAGCCTCATCATCCCAAGGAGCATGCCTACGCCTTTGCGGAGCCGCGGCTTCTCAAGCTTCTGTGAGATTGCTAGCGAGCACTATATGGGTAAGTATTGCAGCAGGTCATCTAGCTCTTGCTTTTTACTCAAAATTGCATCAGAAACGATCTCAGAAGGCCTAAAATCCAAAATTTTCCTGGGGGGCATGCCCCCAGACCCCCCTAGCAAGTGCGCTTCGCGCGTTTTATATGCTACGCTCGTTTCAGATTATGGCCAACCGGACCACTTCAATTTTGGTGGCTACGGCCCTGAATAACCCTCTATAACCATGTATAACCCTGTATAACCCTCTATGGCCACCTATAACTGCCTAAAACCGTACCCTCAGGCTCGATAACCATGCCGTATACATCTCATTTATCCTCATTCTGTATCCATATTATTGCTCATTACCTGCATGCTTATTATTTGCTATAATATACTCAATAACCATTCCTACCATTATAACAGGTTATAAGTCACTATAAATTCTTTTTGTCCCTATACTGCGCCTGGTCAAAGAAAATGTTAATGGCTATGCAGAGGAATACATATGGAACATGGATGAGACGGGAGTGTTTTGGCAGACTCTACCTGATTATGGTTTGGGCAAAAGGGGAAGCAATGTTACGGAGGCAAGAAGAGCAAGAAATGGGTAACTGTGGCTTTCTCTGTTTGTGTGGCAGGTTAGAAGCAGAAACTTATTCTTAACTATATGGAAATCTGACTCTCCAAGGTGTTTACAGAAGTTCAACAAGTTGGCTCTACCGGTTGATTACCTTGAACAGAAGAAAGCGCGGATGATGGGGGAGAATATATGGATGATGTCCTTATGAAGCTCAATAGGCACTTGCAATTGTCGTCCATGGAGCAATCACTCAATTCTATAGATAATGCTAGCTGCCATCTTGAAAACATACCCTGTAATTCAACAACATACATCAAGGTTTCTTTTCTGTCCGCTAACAAAGATACAGCCACTTGACCTTGGCATATAATTAGTGTTGTTTTAGTATGGCTTTACATAATTAGATTTAGTTTTAGTAAAAATGCTAGTGAAGAAGGAAATTTAGTTTTAGTTATAGTTAGTTAACTAAAAGGAAAAAAGGGTTACTAAAAGTGTTTTAGTTATAGTTAACCATAACTAAATGTGGAGATTCTGGTGAAAAAAGTATTAGTTTAGTTATAGTTTATTCTCAGAGGCCAATACCCTTGAAGTTTTAGTTTTAGTTTGTTAACTAAATCTTTTTTTGCTCCAACTAAAACACTTTTTGTTTTAGTTCCAGTTAACTAAAACAACACTACATATAATTAAAGTCCACTACAGACACTTCTTCTTGAGATATGTGTTATCTAAGATAGAGTGTGATACAGCTTCTGACGTGTGGTAAAGTCGGTCAATATCCTCACTACACTGACAGGTGGGTAGCGAGGGCTTGGTCACTGGTATAGGAGCAGAAACTATTGCCAAGTGCTTTAGGAAGGGTGCAATTATGGCATCCTGAATGCTGACCTTGATGTTATATCTTGCGATCTTGAGGAGGAAGCTCAAGATGACCCTTTGTTAGAGGTTGACAAGCGTATGGAAGTACAGAGCCTCATTGAGAAGACCATGCCTACTGATAGATGTAGTGTGGATGAGTGAATGGTGATCTTCTAGTATACATGGAGTTTGACAGTGACAGCTGAGAGGCTGACTTCTTGTGACAGGAGGAACAGGAAGTAGCTGATGAAGAGGATGAAATGGACGTATAGAACCCCCTCCTCCAAAACTCCAGAATATCAAGGAGGTAGTACAGTCCCTTCGAGATGTTCAGCAGTTCGTAGAAAGTACAAGCTATATAGAAGTTCTACGAATCGATTCAGCAATAGACGTACCATGACCGTCTGGAAACTGAAATCCTCAGAACAGACCACTCTACATGACTACTTTCATAGCTGATCGTCATAGCTCATTATATATTGCTTAAAAGATAAGTAGATCAATAATTTGTATTAGTCTGGTGATTTTTTAATGAAAAACAAACCTCTGAGACAGGGACGACCTCTCTGCAAGGGACAAAGCCATTTCCCCAAAGCGTCCCTTTCTCAGAGGTTCCACTGCAATTGAACACTATGCAAGGCACCCTTATTGCAGAATGCCTGTCTGTCAGGATAAACACACAATGATGCGTTTAGTGCTCTGACATTAATTTTGTGTGCCTGCGCCAGTAAGCAGTTATTACTGCTATGTACTTGTAGAAAGGACTGGCTAACTGCTTGAAACCCTTGCACGCAACAACCTTACTATCCAAGTGTACTGCACATTAACATTAGAAATGCATTAATATCATTAATAAGCTTATAATCTTCAAATATCCAGTCCATATGACTTGCTAAGGTGAGCCATGGTGCTTGCGGGTATCTTGATAGTCTGCTGTGTTGAGAGGGCCCTGAACACTTCTTGCAGGTCTAAAGGAGAACATTGAGTGTTCATATATATATATAATACAATATAATTATACAAATGTGACCCACTGAGCGAAAAGCCGACACATACTGAATTTTATGAAAATTGCAATCAAGTCAGTTTCGTAAACTGTACATGCCGGTGCGGTTGTCTGAAAAATTTGGAGGTGATCGGACGCTTGGTTCCTGAGATACAATCCGAAACACTCACTTGTTATGAATACCTTATGTTTCGTGTAAATGTTTGACACGCATAGCAACATGTTCCATATACTGACTTACTACGATATTACAGCTATGCGTTTAGGCTTATCCCTAATGGCAATACAGCGAGGCTTCATACTTCAATTTGCTGTAGCCTAACGTCCTGTGGACCCATTCATACAGTTGTCACGAAAACTTACCTTGGTCGCTATAAATGCTTATAACTCGAAATCAAATTTTACAGGATGTGACCGGGATTTTCACTCAGCGAGTCAAAAATGAGCATTCCATGTCAAAGTGGTAAAATGCAATTACTATATATATTTGAATTGGTCTTATATACAGTTCCTGGATGTCACAAGCAAAATATGTGCGAGTAGTTTCATAGCCCTAATGCTGTTCCTGCTAGCAAATCAATACAAGTCAGTATCAGCCATAATTATGCATCCAAAGACACGTCTTTTATGCAGTTGGGCTTGAAGGCCAACACGCCAGCTAGTATTATAACAGAAAACTGGAGCTACAGATTTCTTTGACGTCCAAAAATAATGTCTACTTGCTACCAATCCTAGATAGCTATACATGTAATTACTCGTACACAGCACACGTCATATATTGTACTCATAATGCTACTGGGAGGGAGAGGGCTACATGTACATGACTCATCCTGCTAGGTACTAATCTCTATTCTCTAATGGAAACTCTCATATGTGTGATACACATGCGCGCGCGCGCACACACACACACACACACACACACACACACACACACACACACACACACACACACATACATACACACACACACACACCTTGCTTCTCTTTGGGACTGAGGAACATGGCAATCATCCCGAACCGTGGGACCTTTGCCAGGTTGTAGAGGATGTCAACACACACCTGGTACATCCCTGCAGCGGAACATTAGGCACATGTAGATGCCATCAAAAGAGGCAGTAGTACAGTGGAGTATTAGTTAGACCATGCTATATGCCATAAACACCTCTCTCTTGGCAATAATCGGGTGAGCTGCTCAATTTTCAATTGCAGATGTGGCTTTCTAGGCTTTTTCGGGATCGAAGTTCAAACTACCAATCATATCTAGCCATTTATGTACCTGATGAACAGCATCACTACAGGCGCTGCTTTCACTTTATAAATCCATGACACACAAACATTTATAACTGTGCATGACATTCTTTATACCACATTACATCATATCCAAGGTGTTTGATTGGAGCAGAAGCGGAGTATAAAGGGTCATATACTACTTTCATGTTTTCATGTATTATGACATCGTAAATAACTGCTGCCTCTGGGAATGCTAGCCCAGCGTTTCTAGTTACCTACTCCACTGATTGGTCAAATGTTGTATAAGCCGGATATACCACGCCTACTCGGAGTATAAACGCGATATACTCCGCTAGGCTGTTTACCCTCGGCTATCGCCTTGGGTAAACCGTCTAGCGGAGTATATCTGCGTTTATACTCCTCGTAGACGTGGTATATCCTATACTTAGCACACGGATATAACACGAAGGTCCATGATTTATCAAGATTTCTGGTAAATTTTGCAGATGCACAAACAGTAGACACCAGTTCTACTTTCTTTCGGGTGGGAGAGGCCTGGGTATGAGGCTAGCTACTTAAAAGCAAGCAATCACAAAGAGCTAGTACGTACGCATCAGGTGACTACGTCCATATTTGCAGAATCACTCTCCAGAAGGCCGTCATCAGATAACATGCAGTGAATCAACTACATGTACTGATACGCAATTCATGCACTGCACCAGGAGGGTCTGGGACCGAGGCTACGCACCACTCAGCCACCTAGTGACTTCACATTACTTTGTGTCGAAGTGAAAGACTATTATGTCTATCCAGACATCTGGGCTGCTCTATGGCGACCCGGTGACTGGTTCCCAGCTGTGACCGTAGCGCTAGTGAGAGGATAGGGGTTGATACTTGTCTGGTCGCAGTTTGGGAGAGCTGATAATGATAATAATAGACGTTTTGCTACTATGATGTAATGGAGGGTAAAAGGAGGCAGAAAATAACATGCACGTTATTGTGCTTTCATGTAAATTTTAAACATGAAAGCACAAAAAATGCATGTTTTCATGTAGAGTTCCAATTAGTGCCTACCTTTTACCATTATCCCCCATTCCATCATAATGGTAAAAGGTTTCTTAGGTAAGAGGGAGAGCAGTGCATACATACACGCATAATGGCAAGTGCACTCACTGCATGACCAGTTTTCAGACGCTGGGTGATAGTACTTTTAACATGAGTTTTGCGGAATGACGCGGAGACTTCAAGGGGATGGGAGAACAAAAATGTAGTAGGCAATTACTGAAAAAAGGGGTTCAGGTTGGGCTGGCCAAACTGAAATTTTGATCTGCCATCTGTAAATAATTTTTATTAAAGGTGGCCATTGTAGAAAAATGCATGGAAAATGTTAACTGTTATTTCAACTCTGCAATTAAAATTGAATCATGTTCTTGAATTCACCATTTCACAGCTCAAAATTTCGAGGTAACGATATTGCATTTCCACATCGATAGTCCAAAAATTACTAGTGAAATTATCTTCCCCTAGGTAGGTTACACAGTCATTTGAAATGGAATTGGACTTAACCGCCTCACAGTTAGCATGTAACAATATCAAGAATGTAGGTTAAGTGTGAATGGGTCTAATAATACCCACTACACAGGAATATAGTTTATAGACACAATGGATTCCTCCTTTATGGTCTATACCTCTAGGGACGAACTGCTTGCCGATGGCCCTGATGATGTTAGTGAGCATCATACCATCCAGCTTGTTGGTGATCACTAGAGTGAAGAATCAATGTGCATACTGTCAATACCTCAAAGGGGGAGAACCCTACAGTCTTTAGCAATCAATCTGCATGCAGTTCTACCTCTCTCCCAGTCACGGGTTCTACTACACACTTAACTTGCTGATATTAACCCTGTAGTAACAGCACTACACAATTGAGAAGCGAAAGCTCAATACACTTAGTACTCATGGCTTCATTCATTCTTGATATACTGACTTGATTTGCCAGAAACACGATTTATAGACAATTGTGGGTGGGGCTAACCTTCAGGAAGGATGTGTGGAGGTATTTGCTCCAGCAAGTTGGCATACTCTACGCTTTGTGCAGTTCGGGGGATGGTGTTCCACTTCTGGACAAACTCAAACGGAGATGCCTATGAGTGTGGTGTGGTGTGGTGTGTGTGTGTGTGTGTATGTGTGTGTGTGTGTGTGTGTGTGTGTGTGCGTGTGTATGTGTGTGTGTGTGTGTGTGTGTGTGTATGTGTGTGTGATGCGAGAGAGTGATATGCATAAGTGTATTGAAGAACGGAGCAAACCAGGAGCCGCGCAGTTATTAATCATGCTCTATCTGGCTGTGGTCTAAAGATACATTAGCCTTGTTCCCATCATGTGGCCTGGGAATGAGGCGAATAAAAATCTGACTTTTCCCTGTGGCAGTAGTTTTGTAACTGCAAGGAGCCGTGAAATGCAGGTCATTCCAGAAATGGTTTCGTAGCTGCGGCGGACTCGCAGTCCATGTTTGTAGACCAACAACCTGACCAATGCTAGGAGTTAGCTAACACCTTTTTCCTCTCAAACGGAGTAGCGTGACCGATTTTATGGCAGCTCATGAACAGGAAAGGACAGGTGTGTGTAATGCAGTACATACCCACACTCACGCTAGGTGCCAGATACCTGAGCTCTACATGTAATGTTCTGCCCTCCCTCAGTTGTTGAGGGTAGCTTAACGAAACAGAAGGAAGGTGTGTGTGCATGATGGTGTGTGTAATTAAGCGTGTGTGAGTGTGTGTGAATGTGAGTGTGAGTGTGAGTGTGAGTGTGAGTGTGAGTGTGAGTGTGAGTGTGAGTGTGAGTGTGAGTGTGAGTGTGAGTGTGAGTGTGAGTGTGCATTAATTCAGACAGGTGCTCAGTTGGAATACCATTCACCGACTCCAGTAGCTGTAGAGCCCCTTACATATACGTATATAGACTTCTATACACATACACGTATATAAAGTTGCTGTTAGCCGTATTGTCCCGAGCAAGCGCCCACCCCTGTGTAAGCGCCCACCCCCCAGTTTTGATAAGCCTATTGTCTGGGAGGCTCCTCTGTGTAAGCGCCCACCTTGTATTCATACCAGTATTACACAATACTATGCAATACACTAACTGGCCATGCAGAGGCTAGGCTTCCTGTGGAGTACTACTGAAGCTTTACAAGGGGTAAGTGCATGCATTCTTTCCAATGGCTTCATGGTAGTAGCTGAAGCAGTACAAGTAAGTGGAGGGTGGGCCCTTACACAGAGGTAACTGAGTAGTTCAAAGGGCTCCTCCGAGTAAGCGCCCACCCATAATTTTTCTTGCGTGAGCTGCAAGCGCCCATGGGCGCTTGCTCGGGACAATACGGTACATACATGCATGTGCACATGTGACTATAGTTGTAGAGCCAGTACGTGAATGTAATGCTAACATCGAACCAATGGCCTCCACATCAGGCAGATTAAAAAAAAAAAAACTGACAACTAGAAACAGCTCACAAGTTTCTCCATTCCACTGCCAGCACCCCTGCCTGTGCCTGTGCTTGTGGCTGTGGCTGTTCTCTGCACAGGTATCACTGTCTCCTGCACAGGAATACAACAAACATTCATACATAGTACGCAAAGTACCCTCAATGTGAAAGGTGCTACTCCCCGTGCGATACATAAATAAGTGTATAAAGGAGAGGGCATCTGGAAGAATTACTACAAGTTTAGTGTTCTAGCTAAAGAGTGGAAGAGCTGAATTCCACCGCTCTTAATAATACCATTTTCTTTTAATGTGGTTGTAAGGATGTAATTAAAACCACAGCTATGCTTTTATCTCCATGAAAGCACCACTCTTTGCTACTGCCTCTGGCTAGAACACTGAAGTTGCAGTGTCGTTCCCAGGCCTCCGCACAGCTTTTGTCTCTCGGGAAGAGCCTGAGAACGAGGCTAGACAGTTATTTGAGGTGACAAAACTTAGTGGAGTGGTAGTCTAGCTAGCTATCCCCAACTTCTACTCACCTAGGGATCGCTTGCAGGATCTTGGCGGGAGAAGTGGGTCTAGATACTCCTGCACACTTCCGGTGTGCTCTATCCAAAATCGGATAGAGCCAATCAAATTGCAGCAGTCACATGCAACTGCACTTCTCACGTGACTCTTGCATGTTGTGCATGTTAACTGTACTGTTGAGAGTATGGTGCGCCTGGATATCGCGTCCGCTGCAGACAAAGTGGCTGAGAGACTGTAGGTTACGCGCTCCGATAAAAATCAATCATGAGACCATTCTCAATTTTGTGCGAGTCAACGATTTCATTGGTTCCTTACCAGGCTATGCAATCGCCTGAGCTTCGATGACTCCGGTACTTCAACAAGGCACGCCATATGAAGAGCCAGAAGATTGCTCCGCCATCGCACATGCGTTTGCGTCGAAGTGACGAGCCATGACGAGCATGATTACGTCATATGATACGGCATATGTGATACGGCGTGTAATTGCATTCCGCAACCACACCGGAAGTGTGCTGGAGTGCCTAGACCCACTTCTCCCGCCGAGATTCTGCAAGCGATCCCTAGGTGGGTAGAAGTTGGGGATAGCTAGCTAGACTAGTGGAGTGGATATACAGTGGATTCGGTAGCTTTAAATTTTGGCAATTTGAAACACTGTATCACAATAATTACCCGCACACGCAAGGATGTTCCTCACCTACGAAGCTTCTAGCACACACCTGAGGTTGTCTCTGCTCCTTAGCTGCAGGGTTTGCACTATCACCGGCGCTGGGCGATGCCTCTTCCTCGTCCGAGCTCCCCTCCCTCTCCTCGATAATTATCCTCCTTCTTCTGGTTCCGACGTCCTGCGCGCCTGTCCCCTCGACCCTAGACGTCTTCTCGTCCTCTTCCTCCTTCTCCTTGTAGTAGGTGGTCTTGGTGGCAGTCAGCAGGTCGTCTGCCTGGGTGGCCCCGCCGGGTCTAGTTCTTTCGTTGCTCAAGCGACTGTCTACTCCTGCTCTTCTTGCATGAGAGCTCGCGGTTGCACGCTGAGCATGCGGCGGGCTCCTATTAGAACCGGTTTGAGCATGCAGCGGGCTCCTATTGGAACCGGTTTGCTGCCTCGACGATTTCTTGTTCCCGTTTTGGGTCGATCTAGTCCTCTTTTGGCCAGTGGCCGCTTTCTTCTCCTTCCCAGACGGAGATTTCGTCGGGGTTTTCTTTTGGGGTGTTTTTGGGGCCGGCTGCTTCGATTGGAGCTCTCTCAACTCCTTCTCCCACAGCTGCTTGACACTGTCCAGCTCCTTGCTGGCGACGGAGTTGGTTGGCTCTACGTCCAGCAGGGTCTTCAGGTCTCTGGCCGCCTCGCTGTACTGCCGCAGAGCCTGGGAGAGAAGAGGGGGAATACTGCTCTACGGTTCAGAAGGAATTACAGTGGAACCACTCTTAAAGGACACCCGTGAAATAAGGAGACCTCTGTATTAAGGACACTTTGCTATATCCTATATATATATATGCTTTCATTACTGAGGACACCTCTCTATACAGGATACTTCACCAGGTGCCCAAGGTGTCCACAATAGGGGGGTTCTACTGTAGATAGTATTGCTACCCAAGTGAAAGCGTTCTTCGCGTTCGCGCGCGATGTGACGAGTTTTCCCGAAAATTCGCGTGTTCGCGCGCATTCGCGCCTTTTCGCGCGAGATCGCACCTTTTCTCGCGAGATCGCGCGCGAATCCGATTGCCGATTTTTAGCGAGAAGTACTTAAAACATGCGCGATTTCGTGTGGTAAGCTTTGTATCACTGGAGGTTGCTAAAAAACAGGTGAGACTGCGGTTAGTCATCCGAAAACGCCCGTATTTCAACACAATTGTGCGCGAAATGGTGCGAGCACACGCGAAAACGTGCTAATTATCGCGCGAATTTGCGCGCAATACGCACCTTTTCGTGCGCGATTTGTGGAACGATTTCACTCGGGTACTGGAAATGATATATAAACAGCAACCTCAACCAAAAACCGTTTCATCAAATGACCTGGCCAGCACCGGAGGGCGTAGAAACAAGTAAGTTTACATGGAACAAGCAGAGGTTCAGGTTCACTGGCTTTCCTGAGGCCTTTTCTAGAGTGAGAGTGAGAGTGAGTGTGGGGACCAACGAAGGGTAAGCCACTGGCTACAGTCCTCTGATTTCGGCTTGCCTTATCAATGGTGGTGCATGCATGTAGTCATGTGAGAATTACGTTTGGTCCAGAGGCTTGACCCAAACTACGACATTTTGGTAAAACAGAAAAAAGCAGCCCTCAATAGTATACCTTCTTGGCCAGCCCTCTACGATAGAGAGCCTTCACGTTGGTAGAGTCCAGCTCAAGAGCTTTACTGCAGTCCTCCACTGCACTCTTGGGCTGAAACAGAGCGAACAGATTGTAGAATATGCTTATACATACGCTATCTTGCTGTATCTTGTTTGTTTTATAATTAACAAGTAACCTTGTCCCCAGTCTCCACTGCCAACCTTTCATTGCATGTCGGAAGTAAAATGACAGGTTTCTTTTATCCAACATGCAGAAGATGTTGGCAGTGGAGAATGCATGAGGATGAGGCTGACTAGAAATGCATTTTAGCATGTACAGAAGAGCTGAACATGACTAGGGCAGAAACAGTGCTACACGTTTATCATATTTAGGAGATGGGGGGAGAGGCCTAATGAGAGAATAATTACTGGCTGGGTCCTACTGGCCAGTGCTACTAGCGGGTTTAGTGGCTATATAAAGCTTGCCTACTGCTCCTCTGCCAAGGGGCTCCAGTAGCTCAGTTGGTAAGAGCATCTGACTAGTATTCAGAAGGTTCTGGGCTCAATCCCCAGCTGGGTCCTGTTTTTTTGGGATTTCCTTACTCTCTCAGAAAGCTTATAGTCTACATAGTCACAGTTAATGTGATTACAACAATTTTACAATGGACAATTTATCCAGCACTCGAGCTCACTCACATTCGCATGGGAATGAGATGATATAGAATGAGACTACTCTTAAGCCGTAGATTAAGAGGTGGGTGGGGCTCCAACTCACACTCATCAGGCGGAGGTGGCAGAGAGCTCTGTTGGTGTAGGCTACTGTTGCTGAAGGGCACAGCCGGATGCAATCCGAGTAGCAGTTCAGGGCCTCTGCAAACTCACTCTGGAGGGGAGGGGAGGGGAGGGGGAGGGGAGGAGAGGGGAGGGGAGGGGAGGGGGAGGGGAGGGAAAGGGGGAGGGGAGGGAGAGGGGAGGGGAAGGGGGGAAGGGAGGGAAGGGGAGGCGAGGAAAGGGGGGTGGGAAGGGGAGGAAACGGGAGGGGAAAAGGTGATGATACTAGCTTGTGCGTAATGTTTAAGTAATATTTAGATACCAGTTTGCAGCGATTACGGAGTTAGTGTGTGAGAGCTATAAAGTAACGGTCTTGGGTGGATAATGGACGAGCTGAATCTGCCCGAGCGTACTAATTCAAACCCGCAATCACTGCCAACTGATGTGTTTAGCTAGTCTAGAGAGTGCTTGTTGTGAAGGGGGGCAGTAAGCACCCCTTCACTCTCTTGACCAGAGCCAGGGGGTTGTGGTCTCTGTAGTTAGTGCAATGTTGTGAGGTTTTGTTTGTTTGATAGTAAGTGGGGCAAGCCACGGGATAGTGGTGACCCCACCCACCAGACTCGCTGGTGTTGACTGTGAATCGACAAATAGAATTGTACGGAATTCGGATAGTGCGACAGCTTAACTGCTCTGCTTATATACCCAGACTACGTGCAAAACACTTGTGGGTTTCGATCATGAATGCATTGATTGGCCCAATCATGACATTGTTTCATAATCTATGAATTTGAGTCTATAGTGAACACTAATTACACTCATGTAACCAGACACACTCCACATCCCAATGAATTCATAAAATGTGCAGTGCATTTATAAACTGCAAAAGTGTTCAAATATGCCCAACATCTCTCTTGACCTACATTGTTATCATGCCTATGTGCTATTGTGTACAGCAGAGTGGACTCACTCATGCCTGGGTACAGGGGTCAGTGTTGACATGCCGTGTCTTAATTAGAATGTACTTGCATGTACATGCGACTGTGTCTTTAAGGGAAAATTAGGGTCAAAACTAGGGAAGCAAGCGAAAAGGAACAACATGCACTATGTACAGAAATGTCGAAATTCAGGTAGCCAGAGAGTAAAATTAAGCCACTGGAGACAGTGATGCATATCACTGGGGGTGTATGCCACACTAAGGCCCTGAAACAAATGCATAGTTGCATACTGGGGGTGTATACTCAGGCCCAGAAACCCTAGCTAATTAACCTACTGGGGACAGTGTTGCATATAGCATCTCACTGGGGGATATGCCTCAACACAGGCCCTGAAACCCTAGCTAATTAAGGTACTGGCCAAGTGCCCATACCATACATGTACACCTATTTTTTGTTTGTTTCATTGACAGTAAGCGGGGCAAGCCACGGGAAAGTGGTGACCCCACCCACCAGACTTGCTGGTGTTGACTGTGAACCGACAAATAGAATTGTACGGAATTCGGATTGTGCGACCACCGAACCGCTCTGCTTATATACCCAGACTACATGTATGAGCAAAACACTTGTGGGTTTCGACCATGAATGCATTGATTGGCCCAATCAGGACATTGTCTAATAGTCTATGATGCTGAGTCTATATATAGTGGACACTAATTGCTTTCATGTAACCAGACACCCACATCTCTATGAATGTGCAGTACAAACTGCAGAAATGTACAAAATACGCCCAACATTTCTCTCAATCTACATTGCTACATATTGTGCCTATACTGGCTTTTGTTATAGATTATATACAACAGAGTGGACCCACTCGGGCCTGAGCCTAGTCTCGTATCCAGCCGTACACGCCCGCCCACGCAAAAGTATGTCTAGTGTTCTGAATAAACTTTCTTGTCACAGACTACATCCAATTGGTTAACGCATCACTACAACCAAGCCCATTATCAATCACTTTACCGTGCCTGTAGAGAGACTGTTAAGTGACATGCAGTAGTGACCGCCAGCCAGTGCCTACCTTCCTGACGTGCTCATTGCCCCTGGCCTTGCACTGCTCAAACTTCTCCTCCGTAGAGGGCTCTTTCTCCCGAGCAGGGGAAGGGGTGGGGTCAGGGGTGGGGCTCGGCTGGGAGGTGTGGCCAGTGGGCTCATCAGCCGGGGGAGTGGTAGTGCTGGGCTGGGACTGGAGTGTGTCTTCAGCTGGGATGGGAGAGAGAGAGTGCACAGTAAACCTGTGTACTGTAACGGACCATACTGCTGAGTAGGCTAGCACCAATTAACTGCAACTGTCACTCCCAAAAAGTACAATGATAGATTGATCCAGCCTCGTTCCCTGCCCCACACCTTTTTCGGTTACACACGAGTAGTTACAGGGCCTTGGATTTAAAGTCACGTGCATGAGTCCAAGAGTAGAAATGCAACCGTCTTTCGAATTGGATAGTGACGTAAATTGATTTAGAAAAAGGTACAGGCCCGGGAACGAGACAAGCTTTTGAGTACCTATTATTATGCTACTGTACATAAACTGTATTTACACTTTACAAAGTTGTCTGTGATCACAACACGTACAGCTCTCACCCTGTGTGCTGCTGGCAGTGGCGTGTGCTCTCTGGCTGGCGTAAGAGAGGGCAGCCAGGACCCTCCCAGCATCTGGGTTAGGCGGGAGCTTGCTGCGCCAGTCGTTGCCCTCCTGGGAGCGCAGGAGAACCGAGATCCTAGAGACAGGGAGGAGAGGGGGTTGGCTCGCTCATGTATTTGCTACCTTCTACGGCACAGTATTCTAGGAGGCTCACCCCACAATGCCCTACAGAGAATTGGGACAGGTATGATTTTGATTTCTGGGGGGCGGGAGGTTTGGGGGCATGTCCCCAGACACCCCTAGAAGGACGATTGCTATTTGAAAAAGTCCTGTCCCCTCACCCCCCCCCCCCCCCCCCCCCCCACCACCAAGAAAAAAATAAAGGTTTGAAATCATTTACAACTATTATGACCAGATTAGGTGCAAAACGCAGCACTGCTAGCTATGGCTACCTTGAGCTGGCGCCATAGGCAGAGGGCACAGAGCTGTCTATCCTGAGGGCCAGCTGGTAGTCGCTGTAGGCATGCTTGTACCTGGGAGGAGAGACAACAGCAGATTACGTCAGTGTTCTCACACTCGGGAGTACAATGATTAATAACAGGACCAGTACAAAGGGGGGCTATTCTCCATAAGGTAGAGTCCACTACTTCTGGTTCTAGCTATAGTACGTATTGTGAGTCTTCCAGTAGGTTTGATGCTCTATTTGGTACGACTGCTTTTGTCTTTGACAATAAAATGAATTTCCTCAGCACTTTCCTTGAGGAAACAATGGTTGGTTTGCTTTTTGTGCTGCGACATTCTCCCTCCCTCCCTCCCTCCCTCCCTCCCTCCCTCCCTCCCTCCCTCCCTCCCTCCCTCCCTCCCTCCCTCCCCTCCCCTCCCCTCCCCTCCCCTCTCACTTCTCCATTGTCTCGTAGGCAGCAGCTCTTCTCAGTAAGGCCTTGAGGTTGAGGGGGAGGAGGGAGAGGGAGCGAGTGGCATCGTCAACGCAGCTCCTACAGTTGCCGTTCTTGAGATGGCAGGCAGCACGGTTGTTCAGCAGGGTTGCCAAGGAAGGTTCGTGGTCCTTACCCTCTGGAGAGGGAGGAGAGGGGAAAATGGTGGCAAGGAGGTGGGAGTATTTATTTGGTTTGCTGGCATACCAGACCTGTTAATAGACCCTATACCATTATGATGCAATGGGAGGAAAAGAGGCATTGAATGAAGAAAATACATGTACATGAAAACATGCATGTTTTTTTTTTGCTTTCGAGTAAATTTTAAAGCATCAAAACCAGTCAATCCCGATGAGAGAGTGAGAATTTGAATGAGGCTATAAACTGTGCGGATGCACAGAGGCTTTGTCCAAGCCCAAGTCTATTTCCATGCTTCTACTGCCTTGACATAGTCTAATACACGCGCTCACCCTTCTCCAACTTCTCCACGGCTTTGGTATACCACTGCACCGCCTCGCCGTACTGCCCGCTTCGAAACAGGCCGTTCCCTTTGTCTTTCAGTCGCTGGATGTGGGGGGGCAGGGGTGGAGGGGGAGGGGGGGAGGGAGGGCGCACTGGGACCTCGACAGAAGGTTCTGAGTGGGGAACGGTCGTGGCAGCACCGTTTGCGGTTGGCTTGGGCTGACCAAAATCATCTACCGGCTTCTGCCCACCCTCTGACATCGGAGTAGTAGCTCCCGGGTCAGTCTCGCCATGAGAGCCACTGACAGCAGCTCCGTCAGTCTCAGTTCTAGCCTCCGCCGCCGTTACTGACTGCCGCAGCTCGGCTTCCGTCTCTCCTCCATCTTGCTCCGGCCTCACGGGACCGTTCATGACGGGGGTACTGCCAGCCCCCGGGACCCGAGCTTGCGGAGACCGGACCCCACCCTCATCCTCCTCCTCCCCCTCCTCCTCACTCCCGCTCCCTTCCACCTCCTGGATCTGAATCCTCCGCCCCTTCTTCCTGGCCCCGCCCTCCCGGCCCTCCCCTTCCTGTTCCGCAGTCTTCTTCCTGAGTGCGTTCAGCTGCTCCTGTGCCTTCTTGTTGTTGGGCTCCAGGGCCAGGACCCTCTCCAGGCTAGCGGCCGCCTCGCTGAGCTCCTTGAGGCTGGTGAGGGCCGTGGCACGACGGAGGAGGGCTGCAGAGAGCAGACGCTACTAGTCAGGAAACACACACCATGTGACTAATTCCCATAAGGGATATTATATATATGATGACATCACATTGAATCCCAAAACTCACAACATGATACAACCACAATACAACAAAGGCAAACTCCAATTTGAAAGTATTTATAGGAAGGTACCGTGTCTAAGGTAAAAAGGGCCACACCTAAATTAATCTAGTCTGGAATTTATGCGTGTCTAAGGTAAAAAGGGCCACACCTAAATTAATCTAGTCTGGGATTTATGCCTAAAGTAGACAACTTTTGATTTGGATGCGTTCATTTGTAGCAGCCAAATGCTACTAGTCAACCTAACACAATGCTACAGACACAGAGGCGCATATGTCAGATAGATATCAACTTTTATAGCACACTACTAACTACAGTGTACATGTCCATACCAACACCCCTATACAAGCCCTATCCAAACTCCCCACAATTAACCAGAAAGTTTTTTTTCCAAGTTTGAAGCAAATGTGATGTTAAGATGTGGTAGTTATGAGGGATTTGTGCTGGAGGTGCCTCCAGTGTACCAGGTTCTACTACAGAGTGCTCCTTGTAAGCTTTGTGCAAACGTCCCTCATAAGAGCCCTTAGAATTCAGCTAACTGTAGTCCTGCAATGCGATTGGTTAAGAGCGTGGGTCATAAATCACTTATTACCCATGCTATTGTGGATTATAAGTGCCTGGAGTTAGTGTGGATTATAAGTGCCTGTAGTAAGTGTTGTCATGAATATGCGTCTATGGTAACGCACCTGAAGCTGTATTCTAAATAACTTAGACGGCGCGTGTGCGGGATCTATGGGATTTAGAAGCCCTCGGGGCCCTTAGTAGTGTCCTCGCTTCGCTCGGACGCTACAGCCTCGGGCCCCTCGTGGATTCTAAATCCCATAGATGCCTTGCACTCGCCGTCTAACTATTATGTATAAATCATGTACATGTATACATTTGTGAGGTCATAACTACCACATTTTCATCATAATTTATTTGCTTCAAACTTGGAAACAAACGTAAAAGTAAAACTTGGAAGGTTTAGAATGGTTGATGGTGCTACGAAATTGCAGGATCAGCATGCATGCGAGTGTAAAGATTATTAAGACCAAGAACAAAGAACAAACTACATGTACGTACATGTATGAGACTGTGGTTCTAGCTGTCAAAGCCTGGGTATCAAAAATCACAACTGCTACAGCTCAAAAATGAAGTTTTCCGTAGCCTCTCTGGCACCGTCCGTGACTGATGCTGAGGCTGCACGCTAACCTTTGATGTTGTTGGGCTCCATGCTCAGCACTGCACTGCAGTCGGCAACAGCCTCCGAGAACATCTCCAGCTTGATCCCTGCACGGGAGGAGGAACAGCTTACCACCTCCAACCATTGCAAATGGTGAGCATTGTAGCAGACACAATGTCCCATCAGGGATGCTATTAGAGCCTCTAGCTAGGCCATATACCTGTAGACTGTTGACTATTTAGCGTTGTCTGTATTTTCTTTCTAAACAGAACATGCTACTGACAGTGGAACCCCTCTGTTGTGGACACCTTGGGGATCTGGTGAAGTGTCCTGTATAGAGAGGTGTCCTCATTTCAGGGGTAAATTTATATTAAAAACCATCTGGTGCACAGCAAAGTGGTGATCCTTAATACAGAGGTGTCCCTATTCTTGGGGAGTCCATTGCTTAAGAGGGGACCTGATGAAGTACCCGGTAAAGTGCCCTGTATAGAGAGGTGTCCTCATTTCAGTTTAACAACCATTTGGTGCATAGCGAAGTGTCCCTAATACAGAGGTGTCCCTACTTCTAACGAGTCCATTAATTAAGAGGGGTTCCACTGTAGTTTGAGTAAAGTAGTGCTGAGCAGTTGCAGCTGAAATACTGTGCGGCTACATGTAATCTCAGATTCATTAAAGTATTCCAAAAATATATTCACGAGTCGGCTGTCAGCCCAACCTGCGATGGCCCGGTTGTTGTAGGCAGCAGCCGTGGGGCAGAGCTTCACACTGCGGGTGTAGTAGGCCAGCGCCTCGCGGTAGTCACTGGCACGGAAGGCCTGCAGGAGGTGGAGGGAGGTGAGAGGGAGCATACAGTAGCAGCTCTCTCACAAGCTGTAGCTCAGTGATAGCTAAACTCCCATAGCCTCCATGGAAGGGAAAATCACGACTACCAGGAAACACCAAGAGCCATGAATATCACTCAGGCTGGTAACATAGAAGTGAACCAAAGAGTTAAAACTGTACGTGTGACATAATATTATGTTCACAGCATGTTTTTCATTCACAGAACATTGTCCTAATCACATAAGTGCTATAGCTCAGCTAGTTGTTAGCCTCGTTCCCAGGCTCTTAAAAAAAGCTGGGCAGAAGAGCCTGGGAACGAGGCGACTAGTTGCCTTTCTGGGTCCCAGTGCTATGGTACCTCATTTCCTTTCTCCTTCTCCCTGGTGGCAAGCCTCTCCTTCTCAGCAGCCGACAAGTTCTTCTCTGCAGAGGAGAGGGAGAAAGGGGCACCGGTCAAGAGGCTACACAGCATCACATGGGCAGTTACTACATGTATAGCTGGCCTCCAACCCTAACTACTGCCACTTGCAGTAGCACTTTACTATAATACAGTGCAAAATAAAGCTGCAGAGTGGGAGCCTGGGAAGTAATTTACTGTCTGTGGTGACTACGTGCATGTACATACAGGGTGCTGCCATATATAGAGGTATATACGTAGTACGGTAGTGACTACATGCACATACATGTACAGGCCTGCTGCCCTGGCATGGTGGTGACTACATATGCATACAGGGTGCTGCCAGGTAGCACAGGGAGAAAGGGGCACAGGGCAAGAGGCTACACTGCATCACTGGGGCAGAGTGGAGCCTGGAAATGAGGCAATTTACTAACTGTGGCGATTACATGCATGTACATACAGGGTGCTGCCATATAGAGAGGTACATGTAGCACAGTGGTCACGTGACCCCACATGTGCAGGGGTAGTGGCTCCCACCAGGAGCATCCCGTCTGTCTGGGAGAGGCCTCTGTTTCTCACCTTTGTCAGAGAGCTCTGAGGGCACACTGGTCTGCTGGTCAGAGGGCTTGGAGTCGGCAGTCTGCTGCGAATCCACCTTCTCTGACTCCTTCTCCACGTCATACCTGTGTGTGTGTGTGTGTGTGTGTGTGTGTGTGTGTGTGTGTGTGTGTGTGTGTGTGTGTGTGTGTGTGTGTGTGTGTGTGTGTGTGTGTGTGTGTGTGTGTGTGTGTGTGTGTTGTGTGTGTGTGTGTGTGTCACTGCTTAACACACTAGGTACAATCGAATCCACACAGACAAAAGACAAGGACTGGGTAAGAAAGGGGCGGGTCACAAAAGCAATGCGCTAGCTAGTATAGACCTACATAATTATCTTCTGTCATACTTTTCTGTAAAAGACAGCCACCAAAACTACACATACACAGTAGTACAGCTAAAACACTAGAATTTGCTAAATTTGTGTCTACAGTGTAGGAACGCTACTCTTGCTGCAGTTACAATATCTTGCTGCTTATTGCTTGAACTTTAACCGTGGGTGCTAATCGAAGGAGGCCACTATTTTGTTCAGCACTTCTGAAAGTACGGCTATATAGATGTACAATTCAAGTGCGGCTAATACTTAAGGGCAGCATCTCTTTGCGGGATTATGGTATTATCCGCCATGTCTAACCCATAAACAAGGTTCCGTATGAGGAATAACATACCTGTCCCACGCTTCGAAGTCAGTTGATTTGATCCTCTCTGATGTTTGCTCCTTCGGCTTCGGCTTCTGAGGCTAGAATGGGAGGAGAGTGGTCTAAGACTGTCGGTGGAGCTAGGGACCATCCTACATGTCTTAGAGCAAGAGCTAGCCGACACTTCCATTGTGGCTATTACAATGATGCAGTCCCCACCCCCACCCCCACCCTCGCCAGAACCCTCACCCCCCAGACCCCCGACCCCTCACTTGGAGGGTGTGTATAGACATGGACCCAGGGGCTGAACTGATGTTACTACACTAGAGTGAGCCCCAGGCTGGCTGGAATGAGGAGCATGTGAACAACACAAAAGTGTGCTCTTAAGCTCCTGCTTAAATAAACAACTACAGCGATCAGTCTCCCTATTAAGAGTCAGTCTCCCTATTAAGACCGGCCAGCCGACTCACAGCTGCATTGCTGCCGGTGATGGTGGCAGCTGTCCTCACGGGAGGCAGCGAGTCCTCTTCCCCCTCGGCCTCCTCCCGCCCCACCCCGGACTGGAAGGCTGAGTCAGCAGCACTCACATGCTCCCTCCAGCTCTACGGGGGAGAAAACAGAAGTACATCAATTCTTTGTGAGAGTGGGAACGACGCTAGGTATATAGTGGATACTACAACAGGGTTTTATTTTGCTTGGGGTGGGAAAAATGTGCATGACATGAATTTACAGAAACCACACCCCCCTGCATACCTTGGAACTATACTTCCTCCTTAACTAAAGTGAAAACAGTCATTCACAAGTTGTTGGGGGTGCCTAATGCTATGGAGCCTGAATGGGTGCTAATAAGAATTATTACGTGGTACTACATGTACCAAACAGATTACTGCATATACATTATTGGAGGGGGTGGGGGGGGGTTCCACTTCCCAAGACATGTATGAAATGATTGAAATCCTGTGTAATATGATCCCTTTCAGGAAGTTTACACGGAAGAGAGCAGTGGACATGCGTTAGGTTAATTAACAGGTACATACTCTACAGAACTGATACAAAATGACCAATTAAAGCACATCCTGTAGCTCCCTTTGTCTCAGTATCCAGACTGATACACAGAGTCCCGCGTTACACCCACTACCAATATACAGCAATGCAGCCCCTGCCATTACACAGCAATGAAGCCCCTGCCATTACACAGTAATGCAGCCCCTGCAATTACACAGCAATGAAGCTCCTGTCATTATACAGCAATGAAGCTCCTGCCATTACACAGCAATGCAGCCCTTGCCTCCAGGTCTGTAGCGATCTCCCTCCTCTCCTGCTCAGGCAGCTCCCTCACACGCTTCACCTTCTGCTCCACCAGCAGTAGCTTGCTGCAGTGTGGGCACAAAGGAGAGCAATTCAATGATATACATGTACTGTAGGGCTGGTTTTCAATTAATATAGCTAATAATTGTGAATGCGAAAGATCACAAAATTAGAATGCAATCATGTATGTGTATTATGCAGTACACACACGCATATATGCGCATGCAATAACACAATTATAAATTACGCAAACTGTGTTCCAAATGCGAAAGCACAATGATTTTACCACACAACTAAAACCAGTCCTACGGTTAATATGATTATAAAACAGCACAGTTATGAGTAAATTGTACAAGTACTTGAACTTGTTGAACTTGTTTGCTGTGCTCGCTCTATACAGACAGAAAGGTGTCAAGTACTTGCACTCGTTCCATACACATAGAAGAATTAAGGTATCATCTGCATGTGAATTTCAGTGTATGGAATATTTAGCATATCTGCCAGTGGAAGTAGTGCTGCTGACAGATCCCGGTCTGAGCAAACATGGAGGCAGTAACTCAAGGCTACAAACTAATCCAAAACAATACAGACATGCTCAGACTACGGCCTAACCCTTCACAGCAATAGCCTACCATACACGTAGGCGAACGACACTGACTCCATTTGATGCTCATCGTTATGGCTTAAAGTCTAGCGTTACAGTTACAGCTCCAGCTCTGCACGGTTTTCACTTACAGGTCTATATACGTAACCACTCACCCGTACTTTGTGATAAAGTGCGTTCGAAGTGCTCATTTGAGGCCATCATAATAATAGGTTGCCAGGGCGTTCCAGTGGTCAAAGTACTAAGCATGCAGTACCCATAGGATGATGCCACCACATTCTCGTCAATCGTGCATGTGCGCGTGACACACACACACACACACACACACACACACACACACACACACACACACACACACACACACACACACACACACACACACACACACACACACACACACACACACAAACTGATTGCTGCTCAACATTGTGGGCAGTCTATGGCCTCGCTCCCAGTCCTTCCCACCCCAGCTTTCATTACACAGCCATGGAGAAAAATGCCACGAGATAAAAGCTGGGATGGGAACAAGGCTAGGTGGACTACAATTACTGGACTGGAGACTGCTGCACTGGACTGGTCTAAAATGTCATAAAATGCCTCTTTGTTCTCCACCATCTAGAAAGCAGCTGTTCTTGTATAACTCCGCAACTTGCCCTAAATAATATTTAGATACCAGTTTGCAGTGATTACAGGATTTAATTAGTGTGTGAGGACAATTAAGCAACGAACTAATTGTCCGAGCTAACTAACTAATTCAAACCCGTAATCACTGCCAACTGGTGTCTAAAGTATTTAGTGCTCTCACTGACTTGAGACAGCCACAGATCTGTTGGGTATTATTTAGAAAGTGTGCGCTATCTAGATAATGCATACTAAAGTGTGCATTAAGCGATTTAATTCACGGTCATGCGATCGATTTTGAGACTTCTGATTCGTCGAAGGTCACATGAGTAGCAGTAATGCCCGTTAAGGTGCCCTACAGTGAAGTCTCATGAAATTTATATGCACTTGACCTTTGAGGTGTCCCTTTGTGTCAGAGGCACCCATAGCCTGACAAGGTCCAGAGCTACGTAAATCACCAAATAATCACTTTCTAGAAACTACAGCATGAGCACTTTCAGCCAGTACTGTGGATTTCAACACTGCTGAGCTGCCAACAGACTGCAGCAGCAATTTGCATTCTTTTAACTTCTTTCAACTGTTAACACAACACCTCCAATTACTGCTGCTATGTCATACAGCTGCTGTTCAAAGGTAACTGCACTTCACAGTACTAGTATACACAGGAATGGATACATGTAGGGCTGTAGTAGAAGGGGAAATCCCAGGGAAAGTCCCCCATACTATAGGTCAGCTGACACTGCAACAAAAGCTAAGTACATGCACCTGACCTGTTGGGATGAATCTTCCTCAGCCTCTCCTCAGTGAAGGCAATGAGCTTGGGGTAGTGGCCCTCCTTGTCGGATCTGCAGGAGGAGCAGTGAGGGCCCACCAGCCCACGGAGACCATCAGACACACCAAGTACACACAGCTCACAGCTTACTTCACTGAGAAATAATGTTTACATAAATCACAAGACTGCCATTACTTTCAGTTTACTACTGCACAGTTATGGCTAGTCATGCATACACTTAGAGTGAGCCAGTCACTGTAGGTAGGTCTTTCCCTAATGCAGGGAAGCCTACAGCTGGATTAGTGTAACTTGCTATACTAGCTACAGCCTCAGTGGAGTTCTGTCACTGGCCTATGCACAAAACACGGCCTGGAACACTTCATTCGTCAATTTCTCTAGCTGAATGAAGGTACTACATTGTCACAATCTGCATGAGTACACTCACAGCCACCACAGGGTACATGTGGCTACAATAACAAAAGCCATGGCTGAAACAGCCTCAGTATAAATCACCCCCAGACCTACGCAGGTTTACTAGTACTACGCAGGTTTACTAGTATGGGGAGGGGAAAGCAACCAGTGTCCCCTTAGAAAACTGTGCCCTCCTGCCTCGGGAGTCTTAACCCACAGGATTTAGTGTGTGTGTAATCAACCATGTACATGGAAAGTAGAATCAACCTGTACAAATTGAAAAGTACAGCATGAACTACCACACAACCACTGAAGTACAGTAGCCTATACCATCATTGTCACTACCTAGCTATAGAGAGTTTTTACGTGACGTCACAAATCACATGCTCCTGCAGTATGTCCAACTCACATTCCATTTATACCCGTTGTTGTCCACCATGCATAGTCAGTCAACTAGATTGGCATGTCATACAGCGATCTTAGAAACAAGAGCCGCTGGCAACTTAATGTCTCAACTATCACTGTGAGTAAGTTTCCAGGCGGAATGAATTGAGCGAATTTACCGCCAATATAGCGAGTATGACAGCAACTTCCAGTTTTTATGTGTATGGCATTTGCTACCGACCGAAATGGCACCCTAGCAACAGTTGTTACATGTACATGACAGAAGTTATGTCACTCTCTATATATCGTTCATTTGGCCACACCCCCTGCTCCATGCAGGTTCTCCAGAGAGCCTAGTAACTTTTCCACAAAAACACAGTTTTGTGAGAGTATAACATAAATGCAGATTAGAACTGGAGACGAAGTAGATATAGGGGCATGCCTATAGAAGAGTATCAAATATGTACGTATGTAGTACACTGGAACGCCACGTCAGTGGTCCAGAAATAGGTCCATATCACCCACACAACCCAGCAACTGTGGTGAGCCAGTACCCTGACAACGCTAGCATCGCCCCATTCTTGATTAGCCCACCCCTATCACGGCCTGTCATGACAGGACCACCCCCTTATTAAATACACGCGCGTGCCTTCCACTCACTGCAACGCACCTGAGCACTTTCAGGATCTCTTCCAACTCAGTGGCGCTACTGCAATTACCGACATAGTCGTAGTCCAGATGCTCTATTGGGATGTCTGTCCCAGCAGCTGACCCCATTCTGAAAGAAGCCATTTCTCCTTCGTTACATCCGTACACCTCCGTATTCTGTCGGCTACACGTAAGTAGTGCGGGTTAGCGCGCGGAATGTAGCGGAGCAGAGTTGCAGCAACACCCCGGGATTTTGCTATTGCCTGTGAGCACCGATGAAATGATGGTTTTGTTAGCAAGAGCGGCCGGCAACTGCTAGGCTATATAAAAGCCTGTAGCTGGCCTGACTTTTGCTAAGCTAAGCCGTTTAGCCTGAGCTCTAGGTTTTCATTTCACCCTGGCTATTTTTACTTGTTCGTATAGGGTGAATAAAACGATAAACTTCACTTTCACAGTATAATTTTGTGAACTTGAATTAAATATTTGTATTAAACTCCCAGTGCATGACATCATTTACCAAATCATTTAAAGTTTGTTTTTTTAATTCACTGACAAAACTTCATCCTCAGTTCCCTGAGCCAGTTGTACTTCTCCCAGAAACTCCACTGCTTCAACGATGGCTCTCCACGTTGGAGCAGGGTCCACTCTCTGCAGCCAGGTGGTCAGTATCTCCACAAGGCAGTCCTGAGAACTCTGTTGCTTGTCACGGGCAATGGCGTCCAAAGTGGCCGGTGGAAGCTCTAGGTAGACACCAAGGTGTTTCCATCTGTGAGCCACCTTGTGATACAGGGCGGACATCAGCTCCTTTGGCTTTGGGGTGCACTCTGCATAGTACAAAAGTGCTGTTAATCTGGCGACCGATCAGCTAACTGTCAACATAACTTTCAAGTAATTACCTTGGCTTTGACTGTGAATATGTGATGGACTTGCTGCTGGATAGATATTAGTCTTACCATCAGCTGCAGGAACTTAATTGGAAATTAAAATTCATGATTATTTCAATGCTATGAAGAGTGAAAAAGTATTGTGCTACATGAATTTTAAGGAAGGTCAAAGTTGCTAACAGTATCCTCATTCCCAGACTCTCAATCCAGCCCCTTTTTTCGCCAAAAAATCTCGTACTCCTATAGTGCAAGCAATTGCTAAAACATGGGGTTGAGGCCTGGGAACAAGGCTATAGCTATAATGTGTATATAAAGATAGCAAGTAATTCTCGTCATAATTGTCTCATATGTGGCATCTGCTTAGCCCTTTACCTAAAGTTGGAAGTGAATCGGATTCAATGACTATAAAGTCAAATGGTTGTTTTGCTCCTTTCAGTTTCACCCGGTGATACAGCTCTGCACTCTGCTGCTCCTTGCTCCGCTTGATTTGAAACTGGCAGGATGGGATGCGGCAGCCGGCTCATAGCTGTCTAGTTTTCTTCTAGTGATCTAAAACAGAGTGCATTTAACTGAATGAATGGGCATACACCAATACACCATTTTCTAAGTTTGAGCCAAAACTGCAGCTATACAGTGACAAACTCTACGTACCGTCAGTGGAGTGAGAGGTATGATGTTCCACCCCTCTTGTGTTGCCAGCCCACTCTCTTCAATATCCAGCGTAATCTTGTCCTCTGCAAACTCAATCTCCTGGTCTGGGCCTTCTATACAACCCTTCCCTGAATAGACTTTATTGACACTCTGCATGTAGAGGAAAGTATTAGCATGTTTGCTTATACCAGTGCTTATAATGGTGTTATCACTACTACAGGTGCCATACAGCTATGCATCCTACAAGCTCTGCCATGGGCCTCTGGCGGCCACAAAGTATATCTTAATCCTTCTGGTATTGTGTATTCGGCCTAATTATCACTATAGATCTTCCCTTGAGTAAGCATGTAATGTAGAATTGATATTGTTCAGCATAAATGATTGCTCCTACACTGCCAGGGCTGTTCTGAACCAGGGTATCTCAGTGGGATTTTGAAATGAATAATTTATTAAGTAATAGCAGCTGAAGCCTTGCAATGACCAAAGGAGTGCTGAGCTTCTGTTCCAAACTTTTACAGAAGGAATCACAGTAAGTCATACTTTATGAATATTATTTTGGTACCAGGAATTTATTTTACCTAGCTCAAGACAGAAACTTGCTGAACTTCAACGGGTGTACACATACCATATCTAGATTTCTTTTTGTAACCGTGGGATAATTTTTTTCAGAGAAGTAGGACTGGTTTTATTTGTGTAGTAAAATTTTAGGGTTCTAAGGTGAATTGCATATTAAAACTACGTTATTGTGTACACATTATTATATTTATGTGTGATGCATAACGCATAATTGCGTTCGAATGTTTACTTCAATGCAACATTCACAATTTACAGTTATGCAATGAAAATCGCCCCTATGGTAAGAGGCTATTGTACAGACAACCTGAGCTAGTCCTTACCCTGGTACCAAATATGAAAGTATATTTTCTTCAGTGTATGGATTTGGATACAAGTTCAGCACTTCTATGATTATTTAAAGGCTTCGCCAACTATCACCAAATATGGCAAACAATTAGTAGTTACAAATTCCCAACAATATTAATTGGCTTCCTGCAGTAGTGCAGAGACAACCCTAAAACAAACCTTGCAGTGTAGCAGGGTATAGCTCTACCAGTTTAGCTATACACAGCCAATGAATTTTATATATTATATGTGCTCACCGTTATGTATGCCTCCAAGTCCTTTGTCACAACAAAATGAGCTGTCCAATTGATTCTACTGCCAATGTAGTACTGCTTTGCACAGTAGAGCTGCTCACTGCCCTCGGCCTCTTGTGTGACTCCCAGACCAGAGAAATGCAGAAGAGCAATGCTCGCATAGGAAGAGAAGGAAGAAAATACCCCACCTTCCAAAGGCTTGAACTGATATGGGAGATCTCCCTGGGAACACTTTGCTACAGCGAACTTCAGGGGATATCTTGTGATCGATTTTGCATAGTGCTGTATTTCTAGTGTAACTGGTTGCTGGAACATCACTGGAGTCTGTATCCAATACACGGCACTCACAAGTGTGGTGTTGCCAGGGAAGTGGTACTGACCAGTTAGGCTAGCCTTGATGTTAACGCTGCTCTGTTTTATTCCAGGTGGTAGGGAGGCTGGGGGGATGTGGAGCTTCAGTCCATAGCCTTTCCAGTGGAATGTCTGCGCCTCGTTTGTCACTAAGCAGCTAGTTTCTTCTATGACATTTACTCCCCTAAGGTAAGCTATAATATAAGGCAACTTAAAGATATTGTTCTGATTATACACATAGCTATGTAGCTATATACATACCTGTTGTTGCTACTTGAATATGAGTTTCTTCACAGCTCTGACTTTTCAGTTTCTTCTGTATATTCTGTGCTGGTTCATTCGTCTGCAATGCAGAGCCTTCAAGCATCTTCATTTTCTTTTCTATTCCAATGTACAAAGCAAATGACAGCTTAGAACACAGAGCCTATAAACTCTGCATGTAGCTAGCTATCTCCCTCACTGTCTCCCTCTGCTCCCAGTTTTATTATAGCTAGGTACTTCTGCTAACCTCGGATGCGTGCTCTGAAAACACAGGGAGATGCTTGCAGAAACACCGTGTCACCTCCCACCACCAGCAACTCCCCAGTAGGGAGGACCACAGTGCAACTGGAGGTGAGAGCTTCCGGCATATCTCCTACCCAAACCCAAGAGGCAAGATGGGGCGCGTATGCAAAGATGGCAGATGTAGATAAACTGGTAGTAGCAGTTTCTCCACCGATGGCCAAAAGCTGTTTTTCACAGACAGCAGGGCTGGAGTGCTGAAGGGGTGTAGGCCCAGGTAGGATGCTCCAAGCAGCTGTCTCCTTTGCAGAAGATACACCATCTATAAGCAACTCCAGTGGGATATAGAATACACTCTGTGACTGCCCGTGCCCGCCAAGCAAATACCAGTTACCTTCATAACACACAGTTTTCATGCGACAACAGGCTATATAGGGATGCAACCCCCGTCCACTGCTGACCATTGCAGACCTCCACTGTATCCAGGACAGTCAGGTTGTCTGTAGCTCCTCCAGCAACTACGATATGGTGTTGTGTAGCGATGGCAGAGGCCCAGTATCGGGATGTGGTTAGATCAGGAAGACTTGAGCTCCAAGAGGACTTTGCTCCCTCCTCACTCTGAAACATCCAGAGCTTTTTTGACATCTTATCAGTTGATGACTCAATCCCACCTATCAGCACCAACTTTTCTTGGTAGGCAGCAAGGGCTGACCAATAGCAAGGGCTTTCAATTATCTCCCATGCATCATCACATGACAAATCACAGGCGTAGACATTAGCAGCCGAGATATCATTTGTAGAATCGACGATGTCATACACATCTCCTCCTCCCACATAGACCTTCTTTCCCAGTAGGACAGCCTGGGCATCATACATAGCAACAGGCAGAGAACTGCACTCTTTCCACTCACCAAAAGCATTTGCCTGTCAATACAAACACATGTAGTGGATAGCTTAGATTCTACCCTGCCCAAGGCATAAAGTACATCATAATCTAGCTAGCTATAGCTAATTATGAAATTGCAAACCTTTTCAAACTCTGCCATGTTTTTGCCAAATACCTGTGGGACACTGACCCATTTAGCTATAACTTATTTTAGCGGATGTACATGATATTGCGTGGTTTCTATAATAACAACAAAAAAGCCCAGCCCAAATATATACATGGCTTCATATCAACTTGCTTCACACATGCAATGACTATGCTAGAATACGATGTAAATATATACAGGCATTTAATTGGCCTTTATTCCCAGTATGTATCATGGAGTACAGCGTGGTTGGCAAGAGGTAGGGATGGCAATCAATGAAATTTCTGTAGTGTCATTCCTACCTTAACTTGTTCGGTTACTTTCTATACAATTCCATCCCTATATGCCCTTTCATAGCCACCTTGTGGTATCTGTTCCACAGGAGCCAGGCAACCAGAATACTGTAACATTCACCTCTATCAGATATCATAGATTTTACGGTGTTCATTGATATTTTATCATCCTAACTGGGGAATGGCAGCTAGTGGCTGATAGATTACCGAGAGAGATTGGAGGTAAAGTAAATCTAGTTCGAGGGGGCAAGCCACAAGGCGTTACGGCTGGGCCGATGAGACAATAGTCTAGCCTCGTTCCCAGGCTCTCTGCCCAGCTTTTTTTCGCACGTAGTAAAATAACCGCTTATTTTACTACGTGCGAAAAAAAGCTGGGCAGAGAGCCTGGGAACGAGGCTAACAATAGTCCACTAAGGCTTGGGGAACTTGAAGGATGAGAGGGGTGGTTAACATGCCCATCGGGCCGGCTGTGTTGAATTAGCAATATCCACCTTTGTTTGGAACCGACTGTCAGTCTGCAACTTTTACTAGCCGTTTGAGGAGATCATATAATCATTATCACTACAGTCAATTACAGCTATGAGTGGTACATCAACAGCATATTAACGATACTGCCATGAACCTTACTGTCTTAAAGTTTCAGCTATTAGCTTATAGTTGTAGCCTATTAATGGTATAGCCAAGGGGTGGGTGGATACTACTGAATAATGGACAGATATTACATCATGAGTGGTTAATGTGCAGAGTATAGTACACATCATCACAGCCTTTTCTACATTTTTGAGAAACATCACGTCTATACTGCCCATACCCTAATCATAACAAAATATTTAAAAATAAGGATGTCATGTAAAGTGAACATTTCCTTGTCATCTAAATTTTTGCAGTATATTATAAAATTGGTTAACTTGCTAGTTGTTACAGTAACTCCCTGATCATGACCTCATTCTCCAATAGCCCAAGCTCATGTTGCTTTAGTTAATTAATTCACTGACAGTACTTTGTTCTCAGTTCCCCAGCCAGTACTGCTCTCCCAGAAACTCCACCGCTTCAACGATGGCTCTCCACGTTGGAGCAGGGTCCACTCCCTGCAGCCAGGTGGACAGCATCTCCACAAGGCAGTCCTGAGAACTGTGTTGTCTGTCATGGGCAATGGTGTCCAGAGTGGATGGTGAAAGCTCTAGGTAGACACCATGCAAGGTGTTTCCATTTATGAGCCACCTTGTGATACAGCTAGTAACATTTTGCAGCTGTGCAATAAAACTCTGCTGTTGATCAGTTATACTCTGCTATTGTTCAATCCCATTTTGGATTTGTTCAATAATAATCTGTTGCTGCATGCTCTGTTTTGTTTACCAGAGTACGTAACATTATACACATTCAGAAACTTTCTTCACATGAAATTGTACATTCTCATCTAAGTGAGTCTGCATGTGCTGTCGCTGGCACTCAACTTCACTCCAGCATAGCTGAACTCACACTTGATTACTTGCAGGGGGCAGGTTTCTTCCAGATGTTTTGGGAGTAGTGTTGTCTTAGTTAACTGAAACTAAAAAACAAAAGTATTTTAGTTCGAGCAAAAACAGATTAGTTAAGTAACTAAAACTAAAACATCAAGGGCACTGGCCTCTGGGAATAAACTATATAACAACAGCTAATATTTTTTCCACTAAAATCAGCCCATTAGTTATGGTTAATGTGAGACTGGGACAGGCCTACCACTTCACCATCAACAACATCAACAATTTATATAATTAAAGTACATGTACGGTTCATACAATTTTGAAACCAAAATGTAAGCATGCATATATATACATCTTCCACATAATAACATTGTACGAGTAAAAATGTGATAACTACATGTATCAGGAAAAAGAACAAACAACGATTCAGATGCTCTTAACGACAATGTTTGATATTCGGAACTTGAGGCAGTTATTTTTAAGATACTCTTTGTTTTCGGTGTTGAGTTCGGTATGCGCTATGAATTCATGATTGCCCAAGCCAGTGGCTCTCTTCCTTCCCACCACTCTGCCTGAACACTCGACACCTGAACGATCATTAAAGTGAATTGTCTTCTCCCAATGTCCCTCGTCCCTGCTCTGGTTCAGCAGCTGTATTGTGACGTCCCCACGAAAGGGCCACTTCAGCTGGTCATCGTACTCTCCTTGGTTTAGGTAGCAAAACACTGAGACATGCGTGCCTCTACCATCACCATAGCCACGGGCAACCACACACAAACACATCTTGTACCCTCCAATGTGGGAGTAGAATGGAAAACTGTGCCACCAATCACCTGCTTTCTTGAACTTTACAAACTCAGCCATCACAATTTCAGGTGGTGTGATAAAGACCGGGACTAGCGGCTTCTGCACATCAAAATACACTAGTGCCACAATCTGTTTCTGCTGCTGTTGAGTAACATTTTCCAGCTGTTCGATAACACTCTGTTGTTGCTTGGTTTTCTTCAGCAGAGTAACGGTGCATTGAGAAACTTTGATCAGATGAGACTGTACATCCTCCTCTAAGTGAGTCTGCATGTGCTGTCGCTGGCACTCAACTTCACATCCAGCGTAGCTAAACTCACACTTGATTACTTGCAGGGGGCAGGTTTCTTCCAGATGTTTTAGGAGGTGCTGTCGCTCAATCACAGTCTCTCTACATTTGTTTGGGCACCCCATGGGGTATTTCTTGCAGATAGCTACATGCTCATTGGTGACTTCAACATAAGCAGCTTTGTAGTTGCAATATTGGCAAGTGACTGGACGACTGGGACAATCATCTGCCTTGTGCCCCTGGAGCTCACCTCGCTGGAAAAAACCACCACAGGAGTAAGGGCAGGCCACTCTCACAAACTGGCACTCTCCCTCAACTGAGTTCCAGCGCAGATGTTTGCCATGACTGCCCAACTCCCCCACCCACTCACACCCCAGATGGCAGCGAACTTGGAGCTCATTGACTTTACGCTTGAAATATTTATCGGGTATGGAATTGAGATTTCTCTCCTTGCATATGGGGCAGGGCTGTCCCTGTAGCTTGGTCACAGCCTCTTTTGAGAGGTGGTTCCCACAGCATGCTGTCAAGAAGGGCTCTCGAAGGAGTTCAAAGGTGATTGGGCAGTAGAAGTCTCCAGATGGCTTCTCAACAAAGTCATAGTCATCTTCAGTGACTGGAAGGGAGGCCATATCTCTTAGAACATGCAGCAGTAAGTATTGGACTGAAAAGCAACTTTTTACAGTTTTAGGGGCGGTAACTGTGGAAGGTGGAACTACAGGACTATCAGGTGGTAATCTGTGTCCTATTCACAGCTATGAATAGCTATGTCACACAAAGGCATGGATCATACACTCCTTTATTCATGTAGTGATATAATCTGCACTGTAGCAGGAAAAGCTACATGAATACATGTAGCTACAGCTATCAATTAAGCAAGTAATACACACATGTGCATGGGTGCCCAATATCTGGGTATAGCAGTTCTCATCTCTTTCATTTTGTTAGCTAGTAATTAATTAAGAGCCAAGAAATAGAGCAACAGTCACAAACGTCACCTATCACTGTGCAGTACCCATGTATATACCTCTATATACACCCACTCCTTATAACTGCAGGTGAAGGGTGATGTGTGGGACACACCATGATGATTTAATATAATAGGAATCAGACCAATAATATTGCTACTATAAAGTTCATGTTTCAGAAGCACGCATGCAGGGAAACATTAGTCAATGTCCGCCCTGCCATAATTCTTGTGCCACAGCAATGAAGGCCTAGGTACGTATGTAAAATAATATGAAGAAATAAAGAAATGCATACAATAGTGCACTACACGGTTGTTCATCATGATCAGTCATGCACAATACAAGGAAAAAGTGTGGTAACTAAAATATGGAAACAAAACAACCACCAGCACTAGCTAGGTATCAGGTGCTCTTAATGACAACGTTTGATATTTTGAACTTGAGGCAGTCATTTTTAAGATACTCAGTGTTTTCAGCGTTGAGGTCGGTATGGGCTATGAATTCATGATAGCCCCAGCCAGCGGCTCGATCCTTCCCCAGCACTCTGCCAGCAACATTATCACCTGCTCTATCATCAAATGTAACAGTCCTCTCATAATGTCCCTTATTACTGCTCTGATTCAGCAGCTGTATCACGATGTCTCCACGAAAGGGCCACTTCAGCTGGCCATCATATTCTCCATGTTCTAGAACACAAAACACTGAGACATGCCTGCCTTTACCATAACTATCGTCACTGGCAACCACAAGCAAACACATCTTGTACCCTCCGATGTGGGAGTAGAAGGGAGGACTGTGCCACCTGTCACGTGCTTTCTTGTGCTTCTCAAACTCAGTCATCACAATGTCAGGTGGTGTGATAAAGGCATGCGGCTTGTGGACATTTACATGTAAGTACGTGAGTGCGACAATCTGTTTCTGCTGCTGTTCAGTAACATTGTCCAGCTGTGCAATAATACTCTGCTGTTGATCGATGACACTCTGCTGTTGCTCTGTTTTGTTTAGCAGAGTAATGGTGCATTGAGAAACTTTGATCAGATGAGACTGTATATCCTCCTTCAAGTGAACCTGCATGTGCTGTCGCTGGTGCTCAACTTCACATCCAGCGTAGCTAAACTCACACTTGATCACTTGCAGGGGGCAGGTTTCTTCCAGATGTTTTGTAAGGAACTGCCGCTCAATCACAGTCTCCCCACATTTGTTTGGGCACTCCATAGGGTACTTCTGGCAAATATCCCAGTGCGCATTGGTGACTTCGACATAGGTAGCTTTGTAGTTGCAATATCGGCAAGTGAATGGGCGGATGAAGCAATCCTCTGCCTTGTGTTTCGTGAGCTGACGTTGCTGGAAACCACCACCACAGTCATAAGGGCAGGCCACCGTCACAAACTCGCACTCTCCCTCCTCAGAACCATCATTCAAATGTTGGTCAAGATCACCTCGCTCACCAGCCCACTGACAACTCAGACTCTTGTTGGGACAGTCGACAGGATGCTTTGTGCAAATCGGCCAGTGATCTCTGGTCACTGTGATGTAGGTGGCATTGTGGCCACAGTACTGGCAGGTGAACGGTCGGTTGGGACAATCGTTTGCCTTGTGCCCCTCGAGCTGACATCGTTTAAAACCATCGCCACAGGAGTAAGGGCATGCCACTTTCGCAAACTGGCACTCTCCCTCAATACTCACATGTCTGCCAAGTTCACCCAACTCTCCCACCCATTCACACCCCAGGCTCTTGTTTGGGCAGTAAACTTTGAACTCATTGACTTTGCGCTTGAAGTACTTATCAGGCATGGTATCAACATTTCTCTCCATGCACATAGGGCAGGGCTGTCCCTCTAGCCTGGTCACAGCCTGTCGTGAGAGGTGGTTGCCACAGCATGTTGTCTGGTGGGGCTCTCGGAGGAGTTCAAAGGTGATCGGACAGTAGAAGTCTTCTGATGGCTTCTCAACAAAGTCATAGTTATCTTCAGTAGCTGGAAGGGAGGCCATACCTCTTAGCAGTCCCGCAGCAGTATATAGAACGTTGAAAATGCTGTCACGTGGTAATGGTAATCACAGCTGCTATATAGCGCGCGCCGCGCCTGGCGTCTACGCGCGTAGCCAGGCTCTGGAGCCGTGCGGAATGGAGACAGGGAATTGTGTGAATCTGATATGGAGATCTTATCTGCAGCGCTTCAGTACTAGCTGATTTTCTACAGCAAAAGGATTAGTCTCGCGGGACTATAAAAGGATAGGACTAGACGTCCAAAAATCCCTTCAAATGGAAGGTGTCATTAATCATGGTTCTACTGTAGTTAAAGTTGAATGGAAGTGTGGGTATGCAGCTGACACTTAGGTAGCTAGCTATACGTAACAGCATTCTGCATGCATGCTTCTTTTATTCCTGAACCATAGTGGTAGGTAAATGGCAAAATTAATAGCTGAATTGAAGGGCTGAGGAGCATAGTGGGCTAACCCACAAACATTGAATTAGCTTCTCCAAACTGTCTTACCCACAGTAAGAAAGAAATTGTCATATACTTCAGTGGGTTGTTTTGAGTTTCTAAATGAGTGAACACAGTCAAGATCCATTAGTGATGATAAATTACTGCAATTGCTAATTACACAGTTCTTGGTCAAGCATTTTGCACTAATGACCAAGAATTTGAAAACGCATTAGCGAATAGCGATGATGGTTTCCCTCCATACACATATCAATTTGGGTTATGGTACATGTAGTGTTCACTCATTGGAAACTTCAAGAAGTCAACAACCCACTGCTGGTGAAATTACATGCATGTTTGTGCAATTCATACATTTGATTTTGGGTTGGCCCACTCTTGTTCTGAGCCCTTCAATTCATGGTTGGTATGGATGTATGTTAAGCCATTTCTTCATACTGATCTCCAAGAGGAAATTCTTTATCACATGACTCAGATTGTGACCATATGATAGATGATCCTGTGGTAGGTATTGCTTAATGATACAACCTTATATGTTACAACATTTATTGCATTTGTATTCTCCAGACTCCCAAACCACTGAGTACCGGTACCATGACTACTGCCAGCATTTGCAACAATCATCATGCCTACACGAAATTGAAGCGGTCCACTGCAAAAAGGGGAGCTTTATCAGAGAATAGATATCAACTGCTCTGTGCTGCTGTGAGGGGTAATTCGAACCACAGTCCTCATTGACAAGTTGACAAAGTTATCTAGCAGAATCTGAGTTTTTTTGTACTCTGGAAGCTGCAAGCTGAACCCCATTGAATACGAAGAGAACCAAGCACTTTATTGACTCACTATCCGGTGAAAAAAGAAAAGAAGCGGTTCATGGAAGACGAGCTCGAGAAATTGTTCAACAATATATTGCATCGTCCATGAGGTAGGACATGCAGAAAGGATGGCATACAAGACATTCCGCCAGCAGTGTAAATGCAAGTGCATCAGGAAGATTGCACAAGAGAAAGCACAATATACTGGAACACGTCAACAAATGAAAACTTTAAAACAATAAATCCACCTCCTCAACTAATTCGTACAGAAACAATGAATCGATGAAGCGTGTCAGAATAGATTTGATGGCCCTAAGAGTCCTCTACTTTCATAATTGAGCCACAAGTATCGCTTCATTTTGTCAGTTATGGATTGTTTTCCCAAGTATAATATATTAAGTCTTCTGATGGTTTCATCCTTAGTAGCTCCATAACCCTTAGCAGTGAGTAATTTGATAAACTGAAAAAATCTATTTAGCTACAGTTTAAGTGTACCATTATGACTACTGACTGGACGTCATGTGACACGTACACGTACTCTGTAGCTAGCGATCCTACCGAATGACAGCATATCATATATATAAAATTTCTCATGCAGTGCCACGAATCGGGACTCGTACACATAGTGTACAATTTTAAAATCTATGGTTTATGGCTTTGTAGCAAAAGACGTGGGAATAACTCTACATTCTAGACTGACGACATAAGCCAAGCGGCGGGCGGTTTCTCGATACCGAGCGATAATTATAATTATATCGCCGCCACTTATTCTCTGAGAACGCCATGAGTCCGTAGCAGCGTTGTATGAGACAGCTAGCCTTGTTATTGGAAGTACTACTGCAGTTTGTAGTCTGTTAATTTTTATCCGCATGGGGAAGGCCCTGAAAATAGATCCGCTAAACGTCACTATTAACCGTGCAGGCATGCACGATATTATTCATAACGTGTACTGCATGGAATGGGGGTTTCCAATCCCTGTCTGTCAAAACCATGCATGCCATCGCTGGAAGGTATTAAGCTTATCCATGAGTATACTTTAGTGCAAACTGGACTAAAGAGCGAGTCGCCAGTGACAGCATCTTCATTTCTGCCGGGCTTCACGTACCGCGGTATTCAAAAGTGAGTAATACACTACATTGATAGTACACGTAGCACAGTGTAAACCGGTCTCCATGCATAAAAATTTCAGGCAATGCTTATAATTATAGCAGTGTATAAAATGATGGGATTAGAAAGGTCTGTATGAGGGCCCCTTTGTAATTCTGTATCTGACGAACTTATGATGGGAGGGAGCTCGAGGGTGGAGCTTGTTCAATTGCAATTGCATGGATACATACAGGCTAGTATAAAGTGCACATAATTATGCAAAAAATAAACAGTGTTACAGTACTGTAGAGTACGTATCAAGCGTCCACCATGTATTTAGCTCCCACCCCCCTCTTCAGTGTTAACTTCCTGCAGCATTCATGATAGTATGGGGCACGAGAGAGTAGTGAAGAGTGTTAGTGCAGCCATTAGGTTGACAAAAATAAAGAGGTTGTATGGCCTGCATCTGTATACTGACTCAGGGGACAAAAATGTCACCAGAAATGTAGCACAATCCGTAAGCAAATGACTGTGTAAATGTAGCTAAGATGTAATCAGTAGTTGAGCAAATTTCAGCAGAAAAGTTTCAAGGAGTAATTTAACTTAACCAACTGAAATTCAGTAAATCGTAAGTACCTGTACACAAAATACTTCTTGCAGACATTAAAATAAGCTAAATCAGGTGATGTACGTAATAGCTTGCGTATTTTGATTGTTTGGGTAGAATCCCATTATCGTTATTCACTACGCCTCCACATGTACATTGTATAATTACAGCCCAAAAACATGAGTGTCAGCAAATGCTACACATACCTTACTTTGGAGTGTACATGTAGTTACAATAACATAGAGTGGCCCAAGGCTAGAGAGTAAAGTTGGAACAAGTCTGACATTTCATGTCTAAAAAACCAGCCGGACGCCTTTTCCGTACAATACACACAACTCAGCTTAGACCAAGCTATTAAACTACACCTGTAGAGCCAGAAATACTATATTCCTAGAGCGGTACAGCGAAAGTGCTGACTCAGCAGTTTTGTCATGCACCACCAGTTAGTAGCTATACGCCACCAAAACAGGATCTTTACGGCTACCTACCACGTTTTCGCCATCTAGGCAACACAAAACTACCTTCATTTGCTGTAGTTTGGCCCGCAAACCTCCAAAAGCTGCTATACACTGCAGTTGCATAGTAATGTATGGCGTAATATTTTGCGCACGTGATAAGCGCGGACGCACAAACAAACAGACAGACAAACAAACAAACAAACAAACAGACGCGGAAAACGTAAATCAATCTTAGTACCACACTCTAAAATCGTGTATGTAAGAATGACACACCTTTATTGTGCTTATTCTACACGCCAGGGTTACACATTTCTGTCCCCTGAAATAGCTCATTAAAGTGTGCTTGTGTTACACATTTTGCTACACACTCATGTATGTAAGAATAGCACACTTTTTAGTATGCTTAAATTACACGCCAGGGTTACACATTTCTGTCCCCTGAAATGGCTCACTAAAGTGTGCTTGTGTTAAATGGACACACATTTTGCTGCACACTCATGTATGTAAGAATGGCACACTTTTTAGTATGCTTAAATTACACGCCAGGTTACACATTTCTGTCCCCTGAAATGACTCACTAAAGTGTGCTTGTGTTAAATGGACACACATTTTGCTGCACACTCATGTATGTAAGAATGGCACACTTTTTAGTATGCTTAAATTACACGCCAGGTTACACATTTCTGTCCCCTGAAATGGCTCACTAAAGTGTGCTTGTGTTAAATGGACACACATTTTGCTGCACACTCATGTATGTAAGAATGGCACACTTTTTAGTATGCTTAAATTACACGCCAGGTTACACATTTCTGTCCCCTGAAATGGCTCACTAAAATGTGCTTGTGTTAAATGGACACACATCTTGCTGCACACTCATGTATGTAAGAATGGCACACTTTTTAGTATGCTTAAATTACACGCCAGGTTACACATTTCTGTCCCCTGAAATGGCTCACTAAAGTGTGCTTGTGTTAAATGGACACACATTTTGCTGCACACTCATGTATGTAAGAATGGCACACTTTTTAGTATGCTTAAATTACACGCCAGGTTACACATTTCTGTCCCCTGAAATGGCTCACTAAAGTGTGCTTGTGTTAAATGGACACACATCTTGCTACACACTCACGTATGTAAGAATGGCACACCTTTTAGTATGCTTAAATTACACTCCAGGGTTACACATTTCTGTCCCCTGAAATGGCTCACTAAAGTGTGCTTGTGTTAAATGGACACATTAATTTTGTGTAGTTGCTACACATAAATCTATTCAAGAATGAAACTTTAAATGAAAAAGTAATCAATATAATGTCATTACACAGTAAAGAATCCTTATACACCATCAAATTAGCCTTTCAAAATGCAAACATCATCAAATAGTATAAGGCAGAGGTTACAGTACCTTGGCATGCAAGTACGAACTTCAAACTTCAAAAATAAACAGTCACCTCTTGTCCTGCTTGGTGGAGTTAATTTGTTCTCAAAAACTTCACTTTTTTCTCCAAAGAGCATGTATGTCTTTTCTCAGATGAAGCTGTCTTCCTCAAGGCACTGGCACCCATTCAAATTCTTCCATAACCTACATTTAGACATGAATGAAATACACATAATTACACTATACCCAAGTCGTTCTAACCAATCAGTTTTCAGCATTACGTGTAGAAAACGGGTCATTCTACCGCAGGAAAAATATATCCCAATTGGCTATTTGAGGTGGGTATCCTATTCCATTCCAGACATTCAAACGGTGCAGTATCTTGTGGCCGGGGAAGCCTAGACAGAACGTATGGTGTCCATTTTACTCGTACATATTTGGAAAGCGATATGAAAAAGTATGCTAATGTACTGTTTTTTTTTAGTTTTGCTGAGATTTTGTGTTTTTGTGTGCATGTGTGGTAACGCTGCCAGCCTACCGTTCTGTGTCAAATGGCACTAGGCTAGGGATGGGCGGTTACTTACTGTGGCTCCTAGCTTTCGCTCAGTCTTGCTGTAGTTTTTGGGAGTGTTTTCCCTGCTGTATCTTAGTCTGCTACTCCGTCTTGATCGAATCTTGATGTTAATTGGCCAAACGATGTAGCCTTTCAAGCTTCTAGCTTTCTTATAGATCTACTAATTCTTGTTCGAATGACTTATAGGCATAGTACAAGTTAGATACGTAGATCACTGTGTAGCAGGGTGTATGACCCGTTATCTATCTTGGAAAAGTTATCTTCCTAGGAAGCCTCGGCAGTTCCTCTGCTTCCACAGGGGATAACTTTCCTGTGGTAGACAATGGGTTGTACACCCTAAAACACAGTATTCTATCCTACGCTTATTACAGAGTGTTAGGGCAGTATACGTACAGGTGAATATTTGGTTCAAGGCTCACAGTATTGGCTCGACCCAATGCAGAAGCCGAGAACAACCCAACCTTACTAGTGTAATATTAGGTATATTCTATGACTCCACTGGCTGCACATGGTGGTTGCAGTTTCAAACAGAAGCCACACCCCTGTAGTTCTAAAGCATAGAAAGTCAATTATTTTACAGCAAATTTTACTGCTACAAGACAACAGATAAACAAGAGAAGGTAGAGAAACTATCCTGCCAGCGGGCAACTAATTCACATATCCATTGGTGAGATTTATGTCTACTCTGGGCGAGGAGTCATGATCACTTCCATACAAGATATAGCCATTGTTGTAGCTTTGTTAAGTTTTCTTACAGATGTAGCCTTTGTTCTCTCTTTTGTCTCTAAGTTACAACTTTCTGTCAATGCGCATGCTGTGCAGCCTAAGACTTCTGTATGTAAAAATGAAAGTAATCATTCTGGTCATTTGGAGTGTTGAATAGGTACAGTAAAATATTTGTTTGAGCAGGATTAAAAGTATCCCATCAGATTGTAATATTCTAGGACTATCCAATAAATATTGCTGAACTCCCAGACCCTAGGCTACGATGGAAATAATATAAGGCAAATTTCAGAGCCAGCACTTTCATTAAAAAGTTAAGGGCAACAACCTACCATAATATTATACAGCTGTACAACTGACATGAGGCATATTATGTGAGCTTTGAACAATCACAATGTCATGATTTTCATTTTTAACCCGAGTTGCTCAAAAACTCACCCAACTTGGTATGACCTTACACCGCAATCTCAGAAATAAAGTGCTTGCCATGGAACTTATAACTTTGTCTAGCTAGTGTCTCAACTAGCTGTTGCTGTTCATGTGGCATAAAGCAAGTGAATCTGCAGGCTTGCTATATCGTGAGCACCAGAGCAACTGCAATGCTGGTCTTTATGCATGGCTAAATGCTATTTGCTCTCCATCAAAATAGCGCCCTATCGCTACAGTTGCTAGATGTGGACGACGTATGATGTGATCATTTAGCTTTCTGTGTAGCTGATATTGTCACGCTGTCGACGATACCCCCGGACATAACATCGCTGCCATACAATGGTCTCCCCTTGCTGCGGACGGTCCCCCAGGTTCTATGTTCATAGAAGTTTGACCTACCAGCAGAGGACAAGATGGACGACAAAGAGGAGAGGAAGCTGCACTGGTGGAGAAGTCCTATCTTAACCCACGGAGAAGAGATATTGAATCGAATGTTCACAGAATGAGAATTTTATCTGTTGTTATTGCTACTATTATTTAATTCTATTCTAGCTATTACAACTGTAGTTGCAGATTGTTTATCCAGAGCGTAAAGCAATCAACAGCCCGGGAGCTATGGCGAACAATGGTGGAGTTTCGTAGTGTACATGGCTTGAGGTTAAAAAGTGGGAGGGGTTCCATATAGTCTGTAGCCACTGATTATCGTACAGACTGTGACTGTGCCCGAGTTTACTACTGTCTTCCATCATGAAAAGTATCAGTATTGTTGCAGAGGAGATGGCATTTGTAGCTAGATAAATGGGGGAACCATTTACAGCAAACTGGGACCATTTATAGTGCCACGGATGGTGCCTGGGGGAACACATACAGTGCCACGAATGGTCCGGGGGGGGGGGGGGGGGGGGGGGGTGTTGAACTAATTATAATTTCTGCCACAGATGGTCTGGGGGGACCGTGGACCACTTATTGTGTGACAATATCTATTTTGAGCTGTAAATAGCCAGCACACGCGTAAAACAGCGTTCAGATTTCTCCCCAGACTTTCATAAAATGCCAACAAGGCCTAAAGGCTGCATTTTTGTTGTAGGGGTTCTCATTTAGCTATAATGCTTCACTCGTACCATGCTTGTGCATGCAACTCTTGGCTAACCTGGTGTCATCCATCGGTTCTGCAGACTTTTAAGACCCCTTCGTGATGTTTTCGATCCTGGTTTTGTACCTTGGTGTATACCGCACGTCTTTATCGCGGTAAGTATTTGCGGTAAATCGGTCTTCGAGAGTCTCCCGGTTCTGAATAAGATCGCCAGTACGCCTTGTAGCTTCCAGCCTTTGATTGAAGTTCAGCCATCAGAGGTATCCTTTTCTGTGCATCTTCGAAGTTGATTGGCATAATTTTATTCTAAAACTTGAGTGCATCTCGCCGGTGATGCGTTACATTACTTCAGACAGTCTGTACCGGTAAAACTTCCTACACCATAGATAGTAGAAGTTAACACTTTCAACTTGTCAACTATCTACACACTAAGTCTTTTTCAAAAACTATAAACCAGCCGTTTTTCATTCGGCCATTCAATTACCTGTGCTGCGCATGCGCGAATCGGGAACCGTGCACGCTCGTGTAATATTGTGTTACTGCAGCACATACGTATGCATGTCAGGGGAGCACATTAATTTACTAGTTACACACATTTCTGTATAGGAGTACTGTAATTCTGCATTGACTCCCAAAATATGCACATTACAGTGGCAGTGTCAAGCATGCATGACTAAAATTATGGCAGAGCAACACACACACATAGTGCTCAACTGCATAAACTTTAGTGTAGCACACATCCAGACGTGTCCATTTAACATCACTGGAAATACATATTTAACCTTGCACATGCGGTTGTATTGTATTGTTTTGCAACAGCACATGTCATGCATAGAACTGTGTGGAGCTATATAGCTACATGCACTGAGGAACTGTGGATGAACTATAGCTGAAGATTTGACATTGTTATACTGTAGTGCTGCATATAATAATGACTCCACAAAATATGTCATTTGAGCACAAAAAATGCTAGTGTGATGCACTATATATTATTACAGTAATGTGTTGTACAACTACATAACCACATGCATGTATATATATACTCAGCACTCAAACGTGCATAAAACTTAATAATCATGAAAGTGTGACCTTTTGCATTCAGCTTCAAGAGTTTGAAATTGATCTAGCACAGTTAAAGATGCTTGCGCTACATAGTATAATACACTGTGTTGTAATGAATTTCAATGGCATTTATTAATCACATTGTGTTAGAGGAAAACAGCTAGTACGATACAGTGTATGTGCTACCTATAAGTGTATAACTGTGTGTTGGAGCAGCACAGTGCTCAAATGTCCTAATACAGCACAGTATGAAAGTGTGACAGTTTGACACTATTCCACATCTCTGATTCCAAAATTTATTGTGTTGATCCAGCACTGTTAGAGTTGCCTGTGCTAATTTAACATGATTATACCATTTGTATTATACATGTGCAATAGCTATTATGTGAACGAAAATGTGTAAACACAGCACAATACACCGAAATGTGTTATCTAACTAACAGTTCTATGTGTAGTAGCACAGCATTCAAACATGCAAATATAGTACAGTGTAAAAGTGTATCCATTTGACTCAATGCCACATCCATGCAGATCCAGATGTGTGTTGATCCAGCACAGTACTAATAGAACATGATTGCGCTTTAGGCAGCAATAGCACATTCAGTATTGTGAATGAAATTGTGTTAATGTAGCTCAATGCACTAAGGTGTGTTGTGTAAGAGTTCTATACTATGTGTAGGAGCAGCGCAGCACTCATGAAAGATTGTATGAAGTGTTAAGCTTCGTACCCAGGTCCGCGCTTTTTCGGTTGCACGACATCTTTCGTGTACCTAAAAATGGCGCAGGCCTGGTAACGAGGCTATGAAAGTGTGTCCATTTGACACTATTTCGCATCTGGATCAAAATATGTGTTGATCCTGCACTGTTAGAGTTGCCTGTGCTAATATTGCATGATTGTTGTTTGCGTTACAATAGCATAATAATAAAAATTAATGCGAATGTAATTATGTCAATATATCAATATAGTATGGCACGCTGTAGAGTGATGGAAAAGTGATTGAAATTGTGTCAAAGGAACATAATATTATACTATAAAAAATAATGTGTTATCAAAACACACTACTCTTTGTGTAGGAGTAGCACACCACTTTAAGCATGTAAAGTTGGCACAGAATGACAGTGTGTACTGCACTGTAATGTTTCAACAGCATATACAATTGAAATTGTTTCAGAGGAATTATGATGAAGTGTGTTAATTACCAGAACACATTCAGTTGTTTGGTGTAGGAATAGTACACCACTAAATATGATAATTGTGTGACAATTTGACACTTTTCCATCTGGTTTGCTGTTCGAGCACAGTAACAACAATGTTTGTGCTAGTATAACACACTGTAAAGTAATGGAAATGATTGAAATTGTGTCAAAGGTACTTATGATATAAATGTGTTATCAAAACACACTACTCTTTGTGTAGGAGTAGCACACTACTCAAACATGTACAATTGGCATAGTATGAAAGTGTGTACTGCATTATAATGTGTTTCAACAGCATAAACGATTGAAATTGTGTCAGGGAAACATAATAGGATGAAGTGTGTTACCAGAACACATCGATTGTTTGTGTTGGAGTAGCACACCACTAAATATGACACAGTATGAAAGTGTGACAATTTGACGCTTTTCCATCTGGCTTCAAATATGTGCTGTTTGAGCACAGCAATAACACTGCTTGTGCTAGTATAACACACTGTAAAGTAATGGAAGTGATTGAAATTGTGTCAAAGGTACTTATGATATAAATGTGTTATCAAAACACACTACTCTTTGTGTAGGAGTAGCACACTACTCAAGCATGTATAATTGGCATAGTATGAAAGTGTGTACTGCATTATAATGTGTTTCAACAGCATAAACGATGGAAATTGTGTCAGGGAAACATAATAGGATGAAGTGTGTTACCAGAACACATCAATTGTTTGTGTTGGAGTAGCACACCACTAAATATGACACAGTATAAAAGTGTGACAATTTGACGCTTTTCCATCTGGCTAAAAATATGTGCTGTTCGAGCACAGTAATAACACTGCTTGTGCTAGTATAACACACTGTAAAGTAATGGAAGTGAATAAAATTGTGTCAAAGGTACGTATGATATAAATGTGTTATCAAAACACACTACTCTTTGTGTAGGAGTAGCACACTACTCAAGCATGTATAATTGGCATAGCATGAAAGTGTGTACTGCATTATAATGTGTTTCAACAGCATAAACGATGGAAATTGTGTCAGGGAAACATAATAGGATGAAGTGTGTTACTAGAACACATCAATAGTTTGTGTTGGAGTAGCACACCACCAAATATGACACAGTACGAAAGTAGTGTGACAATTTGACGCTTGTCCATCTGCCTTCAAATATGTGTTGTTCTAGCACAGTAATAACAATGCTTGTGCTAGTATAACACACTGTAGAGTAATGTGTTCTAATAGCACATAATTGAAAGTGTGTCAGAGGAACGCAATACATGGAGCGTGTTATGTAAACATACAGTTCTGTGTGTACAAAGAGCACAGCACTGAAAATGTGTAAGTGTAGCACATATATAAGCGTGACTATTTAACACATTTTTGTAGTGTGTCATATGATGTGTTTCAATGACACACCCCAAATTCGTAGATCCGCATTGTGTTCCTATAACACATATCCCAGTGTGTTTCTATTGCACACTAACTTCCAGTGTGCTAAATCAACATGACCAATAAATCGCAGTGTGTCAACTGAACATAGTTGGGACAATGACACACCTTCATTAGAAAGAAATGTGTTCCATGTACACACCACATTTATCGACACACTAATTGTGTGTTATTTTCGCACTACGAATTTTAGAGTGCAGCCGTTCGCGCGCTCCGGCTGGTAAAAAAGTACTTTAATTGTTAATGAAAGTGCCACTTATCTTTGAAAGCTTATGGATGTTATAGATAATTGATAATGTTGTACAATATTAATTGTCAGTTATACCATGAAAGCATTCATAACTGCCTGATTTTTAATTACTGTTACATTCCTCTGTGTCGCATTCGGAGTGAAGCATACAGTCAGTTGGTGTATAATATATAAGTGTCTTTTGTGATTGGGGTCATTTTACCTTTATTGTAAATTCTATTGCAGAAACTAATGTTGTCCACTTCCACACTGTAGGTAAAATGCTACAACCATGTCCATTGAGCCAACTAAACTGAAGCTCCACCCACACCAGTCCTACAGCAATGGCTTCTTCCTGCTACGAATGCCGCTCATCATCAATGCTCAGCCTGCCGAGATCAGCTACAATGATAAGGGAATGCTCACCCTTAACTGCCGCTACCCAAATTTTGGCATCACCTTTGACTCCCTCTTCAATGAAGTGAGTACTGTGGTGGAGAAATATGGCCTCTCGGGAGTCACCAATTACTGGTGTGAAGACGTGCCCCTCTTTCAGCTGAAGTTCTCCACCCCGGATGGAATGAAGAAGTTCATTAGCACAGCTGAGGCGGTGCAGAATGAACTGGCATCTAGAATCTCAACACGGCTCGCAGAGCAGCAGCGAGTCCTTTACCCAGACACATCCAAAGCCGACCTTCCCGTCATAGTCCACACCGAAGTGTTCCTCGTGACCCCTGACCCCATCAACAGGGATGCTGACCTGAGAGTCGTCACAGCCGAAAACCTGTCTGCCTGTCTGAGCCTGTGGAGAGAGAGTATAGTGTTCGACTTTGGAGCTCTTTTCAGAGCATACAGGACAAAGCAGGAAAAAGATTGTGGTTAGTAAAATATGATTGCTGTTGTCAATATTATATTCATTGTAGCTAATGGACAGGTTATTTTTTTATGTTTTCAGGACTTCCAACCCTTCATCAGCTGCTTGCAAACCTTTCTGATGTTACGGAGTGGTTCCTGCTTGGGATTTACTTAGACATCCCTGAGTCAGACCTGGAGAAGATCAGGTATGAGAACCACTGGAATGTGACAGACTGCAAATGCGAGATGCTGTCAACTTGGCTTCGAAGAAACCCGCAGCCCACCTGGGCCACAATAGTCACTACACTCACTGACATTGGGAGGAGGAGCTTGGCATACAAGATCGCCTTGAAGTATGGTAAGCGAGTGGTCTTATTGTTATGAACAATAGTACATGTGGTTAGACTAGCTACTGTTGCAGTGCAAAACGTGGGTTGTGAAATTAATCTCAGATTTCACTTGCCCCAGGGGGACATCCTGGGTTACCCTGGGATGTGAAGGGACTTTTGGGACAGTCACAAAGAAATTTAGATCCCCATAAATGATCCCCCCATTATATTTCAAAATATTTGGACCCCTTGAACTTTTATTTATTTCAGCATGATATTTCTGATGGAAGTGAACTGTACCACCAAAACTAGGCTGATTTGACAACCTTGCATGACAGGGATTGTTAACTGATTGTTGTTATTGTTAAATCTTCACCAGGTGTACCTTTCCAATCTTCAAGAACACATCGCCGTGACCAATAGGATCGCCGTGACCAATAGGATCGCGGTGTTCTTGTCCTTTGATAGTGCTTCATGTGCAGATGGCAAAATGTTTTGTTCAACATTATAAGATATTTGAAACAAGCGTTCACACAGCAATAGTAGCTCCTACGATATGGATCCTACTAAAATTTATTTTAGTTACATACACATCCAAAAGTGTAGACATTAAAGCTTTAATACAACTGCATTTATCCAAAAGGGCACACAGTACTAAACAGGACGTGCAGTGCAATGCCTACTTGATGGCTAGGCCTAAAACTTTGTTTTTGCCTTCAAACTCCTTCACACTCATTTCTGGATTCATTTTTATGACAACTTTGGGACATACGCCACCAGTAAGGACACCTATACCGCTCTGAGACAGCGTCTCTGTGCTCACGGTACACGCAAAAAGGGGGAACCAATTTTTCCAGGGGGCTAATTAATTTCATATGCAAACTTGAAAAATTTGATTCGGAGGAATGGATATTTTGAGGGTGCAAATATTATGTGACACGACATTGAACTATGGACTTGTCCCTGAAGGGACATCCAGGAATGTGAAAACACATTGGAAACCAGGAATTATGGATTAGGGACAGGTTAGGACATCCTGGGATATCCAATAATACAGAACCACTTAGGACCGTCAGTGGCAATTCTAGGCAATTATGACAAATAGCTAGCCATCTCCAGCATTTTAGTGAGGCATGTTGTGATTCCAGAATCATCCAACATTGCATGGATGATGTTTGTGTTTTATTCTCTATGGAGAGAGAGGTTCTGAAACACATATCCACTTTTGGATGATTTAGGCAGTCCACAACTATCATTAATTTTCTGATGTTTCCATTTTAAACGTTCAGCAAATGTGCAAGTTTAGATCCTAACCCTATCCCTAACCCTAGCCATAATGTTTGCTTAACATCCAAAAATGGATTGCTGAATTCATCCAAAAGCAGATGATATATGAACATCTCTCATTCCATAGGGCAAAAAATGTTGGATGATTCCAGATGGTCTATAGCTAATCATCCTTTTTTGGAATCAGACACTGCCTGTAACATGTGTCGTATATATAGTCATTCAATTAACCATACTAACAGTGCACATGCTCTATGTTCTTTACCCTAGGAATTCCAACACCCACTTTGAAAGCCAAGCAAATTTCTACACTGAGGTTTTGTAAAAGAAACTTGCAGGTATGTACTTGTGCTTAGGGCGGAATCTATTGACAGTTTCTCCCCTCCCTTCAACTAGATTCTTGGTTATTATACACTGTAACCCTAGTCCCTTTCTTAAGTATGGCATTCATTTTCTCATGTAGAATGATGATCCTGTTCAGCAAAAGATCTGCAGACAAGTGAAAGAAATAAGAAGCGGCATAGAGTCCAAAGATACAGAGTTAGTGGTGAAAAAGCAGACTTCAAGTGGAGCACAGAATGCAAGAGCTCTGGCCAAGGAGAAGTTTGAGCAGGTGAAGCAAGATGCAGTGCAAGTCCAGACAAGAGTCACACAGCTGATCACAAAAAGGACTGAAATGCTGAAGCTGTTGGAGCAGAAAGAGTGTGGGCTAAGGACACTGCAGAGAGTTCAAGAGAGGGAGAAAGGGGAACTGCAGAGCCTCATTGATGAAAAGAACAACGAGATCGCACGACTAAAGCAGGAGCTGGAAGCAGTCCAGGCTGAGCTGGCAGCTGAGAAACAGAAGGCCTCTTCACTTCAGAGGCGACTCCAGCATGCAACTGAAGACCTAGCAGGCAAGTCAGCAAGAGTCCAGGAACTGGAGTGGGCACGACAAAAGCTTGAGACTTTGCTGGACAGTGAGAGGAAGAGGGTAGATCAACTTCTGATGCAGCAAACAGCTGCCTCAAATTCCCAGCAGCAGTATACCAAAGAAATTGAGGTATAGCTATATGACTACAGGTATCATCTGATTGTTTGATAAAATATAATATTCGTGAATTTACCTCCCTTAATAGAACCAGTTGTCTGCTGCCAAGCAGGAGTCAGAGGCAAAAGCCAGGGAGATGGAGGTCCTCAAGCAGACTATAGCTCTCAAGGAAGGGGAAGTGAAGGGTTTGCACACTCAGCTCCAGAGCCAGGAAGCTCTCCTGCAAAGACTACTCACCCAGCCCCTGCAGAATGCCGAACCAGACCCCACTCAAGAGCTAGAAGTGGAGGAGGAGCTCAAGGGACTGACAGTTGAGGTTGCGGAGTTAAGGGCCAGGCTCGTTGAAGCAGAGGATGTGAAGCAGGAGGCACAGAGGCAGATGGAGGTGGCCCAGCTGGAGAGCAAGCTACTGCTGGAGTTAACGACAGAACTCAGAGCTGCCAGGCAGCCACCCACTGTAAAACCCAAGCCAACTGTGAGGCAGCCACCCACTGTAAAACCCAAGCCAACTGTGAGGCAGCCACCCACTGTAAAACCCAAGCCAACTGTTCGGCAGCCACCCACTATAGGGCCCAAGCCAGGAGTGAGGCAACAGTCCTCTGTCAAACCTACGAATACACCACTGGTGAGTAAGTTATTATTTATGGTTGAGTGTAATAGCCACATGATTCACAGTATTCATGCTGCTGTTGTGCAGGAATGACCCCTAAATATGCTATAGTATGCCACTTCATGATCACCTTGAAAACTTAATGGTCATGCACTACTGTGAGACTTGCTAGGAATGTCTCGGATGATATCTGTAATCTAGCTTCATTTCCAACACCTGGGAAGCAGAGCCTGGTAACGAGAGTAATCTGCATCTGCTGTTGCCATTGCCGGTATACATAACATAATGTACAAAGTTATATATAAACAAGTGAAGTTCCTTCTCAATGTTATCAGGAAACTGTACATCATACTCAGCCTAAGTTTGCAAGAGTCATGAATTCACACATACTTTGTAGTTTTGAGTAGGTTAGCATACTGTGTGTAAGTTTTGGGTTTACTAGCTTCAGGTTGCAGGCTTTTTTTGCTCATTACGGTGCATGGTAGTTATAGACACCATCTTGTTAAAAGCTTACAAACTGCATACTATTGAATCAGATATATCGTTAAGGCTGTTCACAAGCTTAGGTGAGGATGTTGTCATTATGATGTCGTTGCAGTATACTATTATCCAAAACGACCACTTCTGCAGATATACAGGTAGCTACCGTTATTCAAACTGCAGCCTATAAAATTAGTGGGACTAATTTACCTTGGCTGCACTCAGGGTGATCTGGAGAGCTCCCAGCAGGCCTGTGTATACCAGAACGGGCTACAGGTGGGACTAGGGCAGAGAGGGAAAGACAGTCACATAGGACTGGAGAGTTCACAGCAGGTCTACCAGAACGTGGCACAGGTCTACCAGAACGTGGCACAGGTGGGACTAGGCATCCAGGCCTTGCACTGCAGTGAAGTCATGAGATTATGCCATATATGTATAGGATACTGTGTGCTTATAGTGGGAAGCATAAACTTAAAGCAGTTGACTGAAGTCATGCCCACTCCAGTTCCTAGCTGGAGCTTGCAGATTTGCCTGCTAAGTCATCAATTGCCTGCCGGTTAAGTTATCAGCTGATTATTAGCTAACTTCACTCTTTTAATTGTAATAATGCCCATACAAACATACGCATATGCATTTGGTGCTGTAGTGCCGCTGTATACCATCCAGAAATGCAGGCGGAGTTTGTAGGATCCCCCCCCCAGTCGGAGGGCAAGAGTGACCAGACATTGCACGCATTCTCTCTGTATTATCATTGTGCCCTGGGCTAGCATTTGTTGACATTTTATGTACCTCACTTGCAGGTACTTCCTTCCGAACAGGAGGATGTCTATGATGAGGTTCCTAGGATGTCTATAGATGACATCTCCCCCTTCCCGAGTCCCAGTACCAAGGCAGCTGAAAAGAAGACCAATGCTGCGTATCAGTGCAGGCAAGCTGAAGGACGACAGGAGGTATGGGCGCCTGGCACCGAGGTCATCGGGAAGCACGAATTCATTGGATCTATGCCTCATGTGAGTACCTATGATGTTATGAGTAGGTAAACTATTCGTGCAGCATCATTTACACACCAGCCTGTGAGGCTCTACAGTTTATAGGGAAACATTAGTCTTCTCCACAGACCTCCACCCCAGCTCTAGCAGGAAGAGGTCTGGCTCATTTGTATCATGAAACTCATTTGTAGACATTTCTCTGATATAATGTTTCCTGAACTAATAGTGGCTGTGTAGCTTCTGGTTACCTCCTCTCTAGTATTACTGCGATTGTGTGTAGACACCCACCCACACACACACACACATTTAATTAGCAAGGATACTTAACAAGAACTCAAAAGTGCCAGATGATAGCATTAATCAGGATACTATTGCCACACACTCACTCATAGGACCTTTCCTTCACACGTGGGGATAGCCTAACAATCATCAGCAAAACCAAGGACAAAAACTGGTACAAGGCGAAGAGATATGACGGTCTTGAAGGAATAATTCCACACAACTTTGTGGTGCGTGTGGAGGATACTTTAGCCCGCACAGCTTCTACAACTGCTTCAAGTGCCACACACACTGGGCCCAGACAGGCCACTGATGGCCCCAGGCCGGCTGTAAAACTACAGGCCATGCCGTGAGTAGTACTGCTGTTTGCTAGCTCCTGGACCAAAATAAATAATTACTGCTACGTAATGCATAATGTCATGGCTCCCACACCAAAGCAGTTTTAATTAATGACTCAGTGCAACCTAGCTTGCCAAGTGATTACATAGTTACTGGAGGATAGGGATCGAAGTGACTCTGTTGGTTAATGTTCTTTATTTGTCATTTGCAGATGGTTCCATGGAGATATTAGCCGAGAGAGTGCAGAGCAGTTATTGAAACCATTCAAAGATGGGAATTTTCTTGTGCGGGAGTCCCCAAATTATAAGGGGGACTATACTCTATGTGTGAGGTGTGTGTGTGTATGTGTTTGTGCGTGTATTACACGTGCGTAACTTAATACTATTGCCCACTTGTCTGTTCTTTGATCACTTCCTACAGCTTTAGGACAGGGGTTGAGCACTATCGGGTACGAAGGGAACAACACAATTGGGTGACAATTGATGATGTAGAATATTTTGAAAATCTTGTCAAACTTGTTGAGGTATGCCATACAGTTTCTGCAAAGGTACCATTAGAGAAGTTGATCCGATCAGCTTACAATGTCGCTGTACTTGATTTCAGAACACGTACTGCCAGTTCTAAATTCTGGCCTCATGTACTGTACATACCTCCTCATTCCAAACCGCCCTAACGCTGCATGAATCACCTCTCCCTACCTGCGCATCACTGCAGCACTATCAAAGAGATGCTGATGGGCTGTGCTGTCGGCTCAAGCACTCCATAAAGAAGACATCAGGTGACATTGAATATGCAGTATCAATGCAAGATTTTAAGGAGGGTGAGTTTGACCGCTTCATTGTCATGCCAACATAGTACCATAGGCTACACATAATAACAACTGCATGAGGTACTTTTGTGCTTGTATATCCCTAGAGTGTTGCAACATACATATGTTGTCTGGTCTGGTTGCATGGTTCTGTCATCCTGCAGGAGGCTGGGCCATTCCTATGAAAAGCCTAAACAAGAAGAAAGTTATTGGGAATGGAGAATTCAAAGGTATTTGATGACATTTTACTCACTCACATACCAGTGTATATGTAGAAGTGTGTGTTTTTTAAAGATAGCCCATTCATTTATATAGTGGCTACAAATACACACATACACACAGTTGTTTGTTTGGGAGAGTATCAGGGTCAGAAGGTGGCCATGACGACGATAAAGGAAAGAAAAGCCTCTCAACAACTTCTGGTTGAGGCCGCAATCATGACGTAAGTAGGTGACATTGAACCTTTTAACAGGAGTTGGCTAGGGAGCATTTAATTACGTTCTGACAGTCATGAATACTAACAGTTACATAAACAATGCGTGTAGTCACAGCGATGAATGCAATTACATGGAACTTGCCTATGAGATGAATATCAGTATATGGATAGTACACAGGAAACTACTGAACTGTTAATTAACAAAAAATGATTGTGTCAGTAAGGAATTGTAAAGCCCCTGACAATAGCACTGTTGAGCCTCTTATGTACGTGTCTCAGAGTTGTCTCAGCTAACCTGATTGAGTGTCTGTGTTTCTCTCCCACAGTGCATTGCGACATCCCAACTTGGTGAGTTTGATTGGAGTGTGTCTGGATGAGCCACCTATCTACCTCATCACTGAATACATGGCCAAGGTGAGTAAGCCAGCATTCTGGAACAAACAATAAGAGCTCCCCCAACTGCTTTTCTTATCGATTATTCAACACTTGAAAAACCGGCCCTATTATTCAAAATATTATTCGCCAATAATTAGCTCAGGTCTAGTAACAATACCACTCAGGCCTTGTACCATTCCGCAAATCTACATTTTGTTCTCATCATTTCTCATTGCTGAATTGCTTAGTGTGAAGCTTTTACTTACAGTGCAGCATTTCTACTATTTCCAAGTGCATCGAGGCCAATAATTATGACCTACATGTATGGGCTACAGTTTCCAGGTTTCAGTGTTTGTTGTAGCTTAACCCTTTCACCGGTATAGGCCACTCTACAAAAGAAGGCCCATACTTTATATTAAACGCCTAATATAAAAATACTATGTAAATTTATATGGGCCTTATGGAAGCAGGTCTCTACCGGTGAAAGTGTTAAGTAGATATGAGCACTCACATGTAGTATAGACTGATGGCAAGATTGGTGATTGAGCGATACATGTATGCAGAGTGTGCGCTAGTTTCAAGCAACGTGGCCTGTCTCTCCACTCTCACTGGCAGCCATGCTATGTGGTGTGAGCTAGGTCATACCACTCTAAAAGCCTGTCTTTGCATTTCATGCTGTAATTTATTACAAGTATTCATGTCTGAACCTTTTAATAGTTACTACAGCTGCATGGTATTCTTGCATGCATATAGAATTCTTCACACAAGTTGGTGTACATATTCATGCCAAGGTTTCATGAAGCTGAGGGGGGCCTGAGTTTCTCCCCTTTCCCCTTGGGATATTGTTTTGATATCATAATTACATCATTAAAACGAGGTATGATGGCAGGTGGTTTGGACACAAACGTGGGGTAGCTAGTCAGCTAAGATGCCAAAACCCACCAGATTTATTCTCAGGGTATCTGTTTGTAAACATTTCTCCCCCCCCCCTTCCCCCCACACACAACTATTCCAAAAGGGTTTTTGCCCACCCCAGCCAAATTAAAAATCCTATATATTCAAACTACTAGGTATACGCAAGCCCAATATGCCTCGCTGACATCATCGTACCACCAGGGCTACATAGCCAAGCCGGGGCCCTGCCCCCGAATACACGTGGGGACGACTACTAAGCCAGTCACAAGAATAATAGCTGAAACGGGAAGAGACTGCTAGCTATGACAAAATGACTGGCATCCAGGCGAATGATGTCTGTATCTACAACATTATTTTTCCCGAGGAACAGCCACAGCTGCCACAGGAGAGCAGACATGCTACTTGTGAAACTTGCTTTCTTATTGCTCGTACTGTCAGTCTCCAACCCTCGAATCTCTGCTTACAAAGCAGCTACACAAACTGTACTAACCTGGGAGCTGTAGTAAGCCTTACTTGATAAAACTGTGTAGTAGACTTGTCCAGATCTCAGCCTGTTTCTGCACCAAGAGTTTGAGACGCCATTTTGAACTCGTGGCTTGCCCCGGGCCCCCAGGGAGCGTGACACACAGATATACAATGCTTCAGAGCAAGAGAGCAAAACTTTCAAATCACTGAAATTTGGTATTTAGACTGCCTTACCATGACTAAAAATGTTCAAAAACATCAAAGAAACACATTTTGCAAGTTTTGTCAAGAGATGATCATTTTCCCTTATATAGCCAATACAGAAGCCATACATGTGTTGTGCAGATTTTCATAAATTGGACTAAATGGCAATATCTCATGATTGGAAAGGAGTTAAGACCTCAACTTTAGGAATATGAAACTTCAATACGTACAAGTAGGAGCTGTTTGGGAAGTACTTGTACTTAACTCAAAGTTTTGTATGCCGAACACTTTTGCACCTCAAACTGACCTTTTTGGTCTGCCATCTTATGATAGCTTGGAGTAAAGAGCTCTAACCTATGCCAAAAGTTGCCCCTTTGTAAAGGCTATATATATTGTGTATTACGGTTTTTTCTTAACTCTAACAAATAGCTAAGGGATTACTATGCCTATGCTTCAAAATCACACCGACAAATGAAGCCATACTTCTTCACAGAAGTCATGTGACAACACCTCCCTCATGGTGAAGAACTACAAGTAGTAAAGGTTTACTTCTGTTGTATTAAACTTCATCTAAATACTTTGCACTTGACAGTAGACTCAGAAAGGCTTAAAAATGAAAGTTTTGCTCTCTTGCTCTGTCGAACTGTACGTACATACATGTACATACATACATACATACATACATACATACATACATACATACATACATACATACATACATACATACATACATACATACATACATACATACATACATACATACATACATACATACATACATACATACATACATACATACATACATACATACATACATACATACATACATACATACATACATACATACATACATACATACATACATACATACATACATACATACATACATATAAATGCTAACTGAGATTTTGAGCCCTGTATGTCGCGATTATTGGCCTCGCTGCGCTTGGCAATTATCTGTTTGCTACAGGGCTCGTTGCTGGGTTACTTGGCATCACGGGGGAGAGCATGCATCTCAAAATTGAACCAGCTGAACTTTGCCAAGGACATCTGCAAGGGAATGGTGTACATGGAGGCTCACACTTTTTTACACAGGTGAGAATAGGTGCTTGCACAATCCATTGCACACTGGCTCAGAAGTCACCAGTTATGACTTATGCTTAAGCACAGCATGTAATAATTGTTATTTTCTTTGAAGAAATTTGGCTGCCAGAAATGTACTCATTGGAAATGACAATACAGCAAAAGTTTCAGACTTTCACCTCGCACAAGATGTAATCTTAAAAGAAAAAAATGGAGAAAGGCTAATGGTCAAGTGGACTGCTCCTGAAGCCCTCAGAGATGAGGTGAGATGGTTTTAAAACTCTCAGTGCTGTGTATACAAAGTGCTCTCTTAATTAACTGAAAAAGTATTTGTGTGAGGTCAGTTGTGACAAACGTTACAGCTTGGCGTATACAATGACGCCCATGTTTATGTGCTGCTGATGACACGATACTGCCTTGTTTACAGAAATGATTTGAATTTTCCTACAGAAATTTTCCAACAAATCTGATGTTTGGAGTTTTGGAATTTTGCTGTGGGAAATCTATTCATACGGCCGGGCACCCTACCCTCGGGTGGTGAGACATATATAATTATTGACTGAGTTGCTACAACTAGAGGACACCGACTGTCTCATTCCAAGATGACCCAGTACTAGTGGTCTGGAACTAACATTATAGTCATGATTGTGAACATGTCCTAAAAGGTAGCTCACTGCTGGATGCCCATCCTTGAGGGAAACCTTGTTTATTCTGTTTGACTAGCCAGCAGGAACTTCTCATATTAATCTCTGAACACACATACACATACACATGCACATGCACATGCCCATGCCCATGCACACAGCCTGTTAAAGAAGTAGTTCATCATATTGACCGAGGGTACAGAATGGATGCTCCTGGTGGCTGTCCTGATGACATCTATCGAGTTATGAAGGAGTGTTGGGACAAAAATGCCAGCCACCGACCAAATTTCAGTCGGATTGAAAACATACTTGAGAGTATTTCTGTATTATGATCTCAGCTACTCAGTATACTTAAACTGTCTTCCTCTGTTAACTAGAAAATGGAGCCTATTGTTGTGTTATAGTAGTAAAATATTATCAGCCAGCTAATGTGCAGTGGTTTCAGCTCACTGGAAACTAGCAATAGAAGGTGGTGGCAGCTTACTTGCACTTATAAGGTGGTAGCTGGAATGGATTTGCATGTTCGAGGACGAGTCTGCCAGCCATATCATGTTAGCTACTGATCCCCAGCTCTTCTTATTTCTGGTGAACTAGCTGTCAGCATCAGTGGCGTAGCTAGAGACTGAGCATTACCCGGGCACTGGTTGGGCATGGATAATGCAGCAACGTGAAGCGTACCTGGCTTCGCGCGAAGCGCGCAAATTTTTCATTTTGCAGTAATTTTGAATTTTTTTTTCATTGGACTGGATAGTGTTCGTAATGCATGAGTACATCGGTAGCAATGGAGGAATAGCTTTGTTTTAAAGGCGCGGATGATTCAGAGCAAGTGTGAGAGCCATGAGAATCATGAGCGCTCCACTGCTACCGCGCAACTAGATCGCAATTCGCGTAGTTAAGCATTATGGCCACGCCCATTTGGTATGATTTAACGTACGTTTGCCCGGGCAAGCACACTTTTTACCCGGGCACGCACACTTTTTACCCGGGCCTGTGCCCGGGTAGGCCCGGGTGTAGCTACGCCACTGGTCAGCATTGATGTAGACCTCTATATTTGTAACAGCTATGTACTAGATACGAAGTCTCGCGGGCCAGCCCACTAAGCGAGCATTGCGGTTCACCCCCGCGCGCGCATACTTTCGGATACGGTGCGCTTCTTTTAGAGTGAAACGCCAACGATACAGTAATCTTCGTGGAGTTTTTGGCAGTTAACGCTGAGCGGTAAATATCATTGACAAAACAAAGATACTGTGCACGTGGTTGTGTTAGGATAAATGTTTATTCATGCATTTAAACATGTATTATGCATGCACATGACATTATAAAGAAACAAAATTTATATGAGATGTTCTCTGGCACTTTCTCCACTTTCACCACCCGCCTCTGAGGTTCTGCATGGTATTTGGTAAAAAAAAGCATGCTCATGCAAAAATATAACTATTAAACCAACAGAAAATGCCCTAATACACTCAGGAAACTAGCTGTAACGTGGCAGAAACTCCCCCACAAAAACCCCGACTTACTGTAGGCAAAAAACGGCCTTATAGCTTCTGTGGGTTACTGTACAGGGTTTTGTTCTACTATAACCTACATCATGCAGTACTTCAGGATGTCAGCATTCCTCTGGAAAACTCTAAATCTATTAGGTAGCCTACATTGAGAGCAACTCCCCCACAAAAATGTACCAAAGGTGAGGCGCTTCTTCAAACATCATGAAAGCATAATATAAGGTAAGTCAGGGTAATTCTGAATAAACTTGGAAATTTATGTCAGCCATACCTATCCCTAAAAGAGAACTCCGAGTTTTACTATACTATCTGGTACTTTTGGTTATCTGCTACCCAACAATAGCCTTTAATTGTTTGCTGCAGTGTGTTGCACTAGTTGAGAACAATTGCTAAGGTCAACTGTCAAAATGTCACAATTAGGGTACAGTAATTCCGAATAAAATTTCCAAAAGACTTGAGAAGTTGTACAAAACACAGACAAACCAGTCGTGACCGGTAAGTATATCGAGCTATTTCACTTGGAAGAGAGGATCTCATCAGGGTCGTTACTGGCATAGGCCGTCTGACCGCTTGGCAGACTGCCTATTGAGAATTTGGGAGAAAAGCAGAAGGGGCGCCAATTGCTGCTTTTCACAGGATAAGACCATTAACGGTGGCGATGAATGTGCCATTCATATATGGTGTGTATATACTCATCCTGCCATGTGATGCTTGGAGGGTAAGTGAAGGACAGGAGGCTTAGACTCCAGTCCTGCCTTCTGCTTTCATCACACTGAGGTTTAGGAGAGACCTCAGTGGAGGAATAGTTACTTATAGTAATTATAGTGGGTGGGAAAAGCAAGAGGTGGGAACAAAAATAGCAGAGTCTGCTATATGTCACAAGGCTGCAGCTCAGTGAAAGCGTGCCATGTGCACGTGACTTCCCGTAACTAAATTCATACCGGGTTCCATAATAATCTTTAAGTTGACCCCGACCCTTCTGCTGTTAACTCGGTTTAACTTTGTTAAACCACAAGCTATTGGTATAGTTGGGGCGAGCGTGAGTGAGTCCCCCCTTAGTGCTGGGAATGGCGATTTTGTCCGTCCGTGCGCACGGATGCATGGTCCTATATACCGCAAATACTTCAAATATCTATTTCAGCAGCATGCCCTCGCTCACGCTCACCCCACAATGCTCTGCATTTACTAGTTATAGCTTTAGCTCATATGGATGGTATAATATAAGGGGTGGGTGGATACTAGCATACTACATAGATATTCAAATATCTTTCATAACTTATTGAAGACAGATAGTACATCATGGGTGATTAATATGTAGAGTACAGTACACATTGCCACAGCCTTCTCTACATTTTTGAGAAACATCACCTCTATACTAGCCATACCCTATCATTTTTAGAACAAAATATTTAATAATAAAAAAATTTATGATGTCATGTGCCGTAAACATTTCATTGTGAAATATAAACTAATGAATAACAAACTGCAATTTCGCAGAATATGTAATTTGTTAACTTGCTAGTTGTTACAGTAACTCCCTGATCACGACCTCATTCTCCAATAGCCAAGCTCATGTTGCTTTAGTTAATTAATTCACTGACAGTACTTTGTTCTCAGTTCCCCAGCAAGTACCACTTCTCCCAGAAACTCCACCGCTTCAACGATGGCTCTCCATGTTGGAGCAGGGTCCACTCTCTGCAGCCAGGTGGTGAGCATCTCCACAAGGCAGTCCTGAGAACTCTGTTGTCTGTCACGGGCAATGGTGTCCAGAGTGGATGGTGAAAGCTCTAGGTAGACACCAAGGGTCTTCCATTTGTGAGCCACCTTGTGATACAGGGCTGACATCAGTTCCTTTGGTTTAGGTTTGCACTGTGTAGCTGTAGCTATAACAGACATAAAAATGTTGTTAAAATTGGCCTCCTTCCCAGGCCCACGTCATTTTTGGTTGCACGAAATCCATCACAGGGCCTGGGTTCTAAAGTCACATGCGCAGTCCAAAAGATAAGAAGGCAGTAGAGAGGTAAATATGAGCACAGGTGATACTGTTGTTATTTTCGGATAACAAGTGATGGTAGCAAGTCAACGCTTCTTGTACCTGATATTATGGGCCTGTGTACGCCGCTAGTTAAATATCTTGTGAATTGGCTATATTATAGCTACAACTGTCAAAATAACCTATCAAGCATACCTTTGCCTCGACCGTTGGCATCTGACAGACTTGCTGCAGGATAAGTGTGAGTCTCATCATTAGCTGCAGGAAAAACAAAGTCTTAGAGTGTTTTAGTGGGAGCAATAACACATTAGTTAACTAACTACAACTAAAACTTGAAGGGTAGAAAAAAACTATGCTTTTCATTAAATTAACCCTTTTAGGTATGGTTAGCTAATACTAAAAGTGTTTTAGTAACACCGTTTTCATTTTAACACAAAATCTTGTTCTTCATAATCTAATTATACATCACTAAAAAGCAATAACTGCACAGGTGCAGTGATACTATCTGAAAAATATTTTTCAATATGTACGCGGTAGTTTTCATCATCATTTATTTCACAACAGAAATTATACCCAGTCCTCCCACCCTGATTTATCCTTACAGATGTGAAGGAATATGCCCAGATTTTTTCTCACAGGCATGGATGTTTCTCCATTGTTGCGAGATAAAGTCTGGGCTGGAGGCTTGGGTACGAGGTTAAATGCAAAATATATGGAAATGAAGCTGCTTTCAAATTACCTATTAGTATGGCTGGTAACCTCCTGGTAGAATGGCTGGACTATGTACATTCTATTGTGCCTATAGCCAATTGCATGATGTAAGTCTATGTATGACACATGGTTCTGTGCCTCTCCCTTACACACATTTGGCATGCAGTCCCATGTAGATCAATTTCTATTCTGACGTGTTATCATGATTGCATCACTGCATTCAAAGTGCAGTATCCCTGAAGTTCTGATAAGGGCAGCGCTCAATTATGCTGTTCGAATGTAGCAACTATATAAATATGCACCCCATACGGACCCCACCCTTGATGGAAGTTCACAGATACAGCGTTTCGAATGCAGTGATGTGATAAAGGAAAATGTTTTTGTAATTAACTGCCACATGTAATAACTTATCGGTAGCTATTTACCTGGAACTGGTGAACTTGGAAGTGTGTCTGATACAATGACTATGAAGTCAAAGGGTTCCTTTGCTCCTTGCAGCTGCACCCGGTGATATAGCTCTCCACTCTGCTGCTCCTCGCTCTGCTTGATTTGAAACTGGCAGGATGGGATGCGGCAGCCACACTCGTAGTTGTCTACCTTTTTTTTAGTGATCTGAATAAAACACATTTAAATGAATGAATGAGCAAGTTTTAGCCACAACTGTACAGTTAGAAACTCTATACCGTCAGTGGAGTGCGAGGGATGATACTCCACCCATCTTGTATCACCAGCCCACCCTCGATTTCTAGTGTAATCTTGTCCCCTGCAAACTCGATCTCCTGGTCTGGGCCTTCTACACAATGTTTCCCTGAAAAAGTTCTATTGACAGTCTACATTGAAGAAAGTATACAGTGTATTATGCGGTGTTCAAAGATGTTCCAAACACATAAATCAAAAAACACACACACACAGACAGCATTTATATATAAAATTGGACAGGATGAATTCTATGCTCACCGTTATATGTGCCTCCAAGTCCTTGGTAACCACAAAATGAGCTGTCCAATTGATTCTACTGCCAATGTAGTACTGCTTTGCACAGTAGAGCTGCTCACAGCCCTCAACCTCTTGTGTGACTCCCAGACCAGAGAAATGCAGAAGAGCAATGCTCGCATAGGAAGAGAAGGAAGAAAATGCCCCACCTTCCAAAGGCTTGAACTGATATGGAAGATCTCTCTGCGAACACTTTGCTACAGCGAACTTCAGGGGATATCTTGTGATCGATTTTGCACAGTGCTGTACTTCTAGTGTAACTGGTTGCTGGAACATCACTGGAGTCTGTATCCAATACACGGCACTCACAAGTGTGGTGTTGCCAGGGAAGTGGTACTGACCAGTTAGGCTAGCCTTGATGTTAACGCTGCTCTGTTTTATTCCAGGTGGCAGGGAGGCTGTGGGGACGTGGAGCTTCAGCCCATAGCCCTTCCAGAGGAACGTTTGCGCCTCATTGGTCACTGAGCAGCTGGTTTCTCCAATGACATCTACTCCCCTAAGGTAAGCTAAAAAAGAAAGAAGGACATTTCAAACTTTAACTAACTCCTTACAATTTACATGGCTGAAAAACATGTAGCTATAAGGATTGATGAACATGGACTCCCTCATCTTGCATAGTGAACTTTGTAGTCCAGCTACAGCTACATGTACCCCCTCAGAACTAATATTTTCTACTACAGGATTAACTGTTACTACACTGTGCAGTTGCCTAAAGCCAAAGCTTCGAAGTTTATACAAATGAAGGTGTGAAGGGGAAAAAATTACCTTTGTCACAGCCTTAATATGCATACCTGTAGGTGTTACTTGAACATGGGCTTTTACTTCTTTACTGCTCTGACTCTTCAGCTTCTCCTCCATAAGCTGTGGTGGTTCCTCTCTCTGCAATGCAGAGCCTTCAAGCATCTTCATTTTCTTCTTAGGTATATAAGCCAAAGCTGTGAATGTTAATTATGAAGTAAAGGATGTGTTTTTATAATTAAGGTAAAGGTGGGAAAAGTCTAGCACGTATCTCTATGCATTACCTTCTTCGTCTCCAGAACTCAACTGAACACCAACACTGTTTAAAGTGGTTGTGGCTGCAGTGGTGTTAGCTGTGAAAAATACAACATGTGTGCCCATGTACTCAATTTCAAGCAACTTCTGCAGAGTTCTGGGAGAATTGCGAGAGAGAATGTTCATTACTTTTGCTTTCCTTAGAGTTCTTTTTGTGCTCACTCCTAGCCCACTGCATACTCCTTTGCACCGCCTCCTTCCAGCGGGCGCAGTGGGCATCACGCTCTGGGAAAAGAGGTCGGGGAGTGGATATAGTACAATGTTTGATACTGCACAACTGCACACTTCTGAAAGCCCATCCTTTCAGGATCTGGTACGTTACAAGTCATAGTAACTGACGTTGTTGTCCCATGGTGGGTTGGTAGGTGGTAGCATTGTGCTTGGGTAGTTGTGATATGTCCTTCCATACACCAACAGCTGTACCAGCAGCGATGGCTGCCCCCAGAACTGTCATCTCATTGAATTCCGGGTGTACTGAGGGGGGGAGGGAGAGTAGGGAGAGAAGGTGAAGACAGGAGGGTGGGGACAGGGAGGAAGACAGGGAGAGGAGAGAGAAATAAATAGAGAGTTCTTTAATAATATTAATCTAGGGCTGTAGGGAGCTTTTATAGGTTGGTACAGCCCACAATTGTTTAGCTAGTGTCTTGGGCTGAGGATGCTTAGTGTGTGAAGCACACTGGTCTAAGGGGGGCTGGGGGCATGCCCCCCAGAAAAAATCTACATGCTCTTGAGGTTAAATCTGGAGCCATCTGAACCCAAATAGTAACCAGTTTCAAGACAGTCCATTATACATACACAGTAATACAGTAACTGGCCCTGATCTGTAAACATTACATACAGCAGCACTATACGTCGTAGTGCAGCCACGCAATTTATAGTCTCATTCCCAGACCCATCCGCAACCCCACGCGTGGAGGGTCTGGGAACGAGACTAGCAAAATCATTGAACCACGTTGTTTGAAACAAACGGTGAACATGAGCACTCTTACAAAAGGACCGAGAAGGGAAGGCAATATGCTTTGGTTGAAACGACTCAAGTGGGAGGTTACCAATGTCTTCAGGATTGTCAGCCATAATTTCCGTGTACCACGTTTGTACGTATATCCGAGAACAAACCTGTGTAACCTTTGATCTCATACTGAAAAAACTCAGTACTACAAAAATGTGGTACGGCCATGGTCGCACCGGCCCCACCAGTGGCTACGGCTGTGTAATCACTTGAGGAAAACCTTCGTTTACATGTCAAGAGTTAATATTTACACAATAACACACACACACACCTTTCATGAGAACAGAATTATTACTAAGCAAATAAAATCAAATGTGTACATGAATTATGTTCCTCTGCTCCCAAAGGCCACATACTGCCACTCACCAACTGGGATTCCAAGAAGGTCTGCCTGAAGCTGAAGGAGCAGTCTGTTGGCAGTCATCCCTCCGTCCACCAGCAGGGAAGCCAGTGGCTGTGTGAGCTCTGGACACGAGGCTAAGTCCTGGTTCATTGCCTCAAGAATCTGGTGATGTATGATTATAATATAATGAAATTTGGCGGTTATGTGAAACTGTTATCATGTCCTAACCTCTCTGGATTGAAAGCACAATGCCTCCAATGTCGCTCTGCAGAGGTGAGCCTTGTTGGTATAGTTTGTCAAACCAATAATCAACCTATACAAAAAAGCACCAACGACAATCGTTAATACTTTCTTAATAAGTTCAACTCTACAGTTGCTTAGTTTGCGGTTTTGGACACACAGACACACAAAGTCGGCTACATTTCAAAAGAAATTAATCACCCTACGGTGCCCTGAAACCCATTTTTGTGGCTACACATTTACATGCTGCCTCCATTCATACTATATACAGTTAGCCTCGAACCCAGCCGTCCCAGCTTTTTTTTGGTTGCAGGAAGAAGAATTGGACAAAAGCTGGGATGGCTGGGTTCTGAGGCTAACATACAATGTTGTGGCTAAAATGTTTGGCTAACTAACTCAGGTGCCACCTTATTAATACAGCCATGATAACTCACCCTCTGGCATCTGCCTGCCAGTACGGGGAAAACAGTCCCGAGAATGCAGGGACAAAGTAGACATCAGCCATGGCCCCCACTTGACTGGCATATCTGTCTGTTGCCATGGAGAAAATAGTACATATTAAGATATTATTAAATATGATCGTACTTCACAAGCCTGTTCAAAACCTCTGCTAGGCAATGGGGATATTTACATCGGACACATGTAGGTAGATGGATGGGGGCTACTTGCAGTTTCTGGTAACTTACATGTATAACTCACCATATAGAGGGAATTTTTTTGCGAGGGAAAATTTCGCCAAATGCAGTTGCGAAGTATAGCGGAAAATATTCGCCAGTTTGATTTTCGCGCATGCCTCCACAGTCATTTAATTAACATGCATTCAGATAATCCCAAGTCGTAAAAGAGAACCTACCTGGCTCATGGTGATTGAAGATCGTTCGAGATTGCCACCGTTGTTTCAATTTGTCAATCACCAGTAGCAAGGTACACTGTAAGAAGTATAGTCTCGAGCTCACAGGCTGACAGCGAGACTAGTCTTTGGTGCGGCATAGCTAAATTTGCAGACCATTGCCGTGAACAAGCTCTGTGAGAGACTGAGACAACGACTTGCAGGGTTAGTGAGCTTGCTGCGACGTTGCATAACTTGCAAACGACTTGCAGGGTTAGTGAGCTTGCTGCGACGTTGCATAACTTGCAAGCATCTTATAGAGTTTTGATTCACCTGGCAGAAACAGTTTTCATTTTAAACAAAAATTCACCGGATTAATTTACACAGCTTGAACCCACTGGCAAAATTGGCAATATTTTGCCCCTGGCGAAAAGTTCCCGCTATATGGTAAAATGCAATAATGGTAGAACTTCACATGGGCTTCAGCACACAAAGCATATATCTCTTAGGCACTTCAGTTATGAAAACAATGCACAGGTGAAAACAGATTTGGAAGACTTATTGAGGGATGGGTTATTAGAGTGCAAGGCTACAGGACAACCAGCCAGGCTTTCTTAGTGGTAACCTCAAACAAATAGATTGTACTAGCATTTGCACCCCTCCTACCACCATGCTTTGCTAAGTAATTATTTCATCAGCTAGCCTCGTGCCCAGGCTCATTGCGTGGGGGAAAGTTGAGCCTGGTACACACTGTTCGCGCATGCGCAAGAATTTACGAAAAAGAGTCAGTAAACGCATCCGTGAATGACCTCAGCCACGTGGTAAGGAGTAGTACGGAGCAGCATGCATGTATAGTAAGCGGAAGAACTAGAAACTAGCTCATTCTGCCCTTTTCGAACTTCAGAAAGCTTTAAAACCAGTTTAAAAATAGCAATAAGACCGGTACCTTTCTATCCGCTAGGATTATGGTATGTCTTACCGCCAAAATTCGGAAGCGCCTCCTTTTTTGTAGTGGCTCGATTTTCGATCGCAGATCTGGTCTTCTAGGCCTTTCAGAAGCAAACGGGATCGAAGAATCAAACTAGCAATCACTTTCTAGGCACCTACAAGGCTTAAAAATGCTCCCAGGCGCATATAACTCGCCAACTACTCTAGTGCAACGGACGGTGATACGATGATAGACGGATAATATTACGCTGTAGTATCCGCTAGTTTCCAAGCACCCAGAAATCCTGGGGGAACTGAGCATGCGCAGACAGTGTGTACCAGGCTCAACTTTCCTCCCACGCAATGAGCCTGGGCACGAGGCTATTCATCAGCCAGCTATTGCAACCCAACAATGTCTACTCAAGACAGTTAAGGTGGCCTCAATTCTGGATTACATAAAAAAAACACCAAAGTACCTACTGTTTCTTTGGCAATAGCTAAGTATAGAGAGGTTTATACACTTTTACTTTACATATATAGTGTATCAATTAGACTGTAATTGAAAATGAAATTAATTGGTGCGTTATCATGGTAACACAGCGGCTTCCAGTAAATGGCGTCTTAATTAAAAGTTCCTTAACTACATATTTTGCCATTTGCCACTACGAAATCGTGCTTGAATTTTGATATATCTGTAATCATCCGATGACTTTTCATGCACACAAGCTAGCCTTCGGTGGAGACGGTGCACCAGTGAATGCTTTTGGGAGCTACGCAAGAAAACAGCCATATCAGAAGGCCTAAACTGTGCTAATTAATTTTTCACCAACTCACCACTTCTAGACCATATTATCCCGAGTGCAATGTTTCCACCGAAAGCGTGAAAGTGGGATCATACTAGAAGCGTTTTGAGACAAAATTAATGCAGTCTATATCTCCCACTTTTCGTAGTGGTAAATCCAATTTTGCGTGGACGCCTCTAGAGCTAGCTAGGTAAGCACTTTACAGCTTCCCCCGACAAAGCATTACTCAGGTGTTACAATGTGTATGGATAGTTATGCAATGTTTGGCCAATGTTTAGTCTGCAGGGACTAGCAGTTTACACAGTACCAGGATGTAAAGGGTTGTTGATTAGAATAAAAACTGAGCCCTCCTTAACAGGCCTAAGTACAAACTCTTCCCTGTCCTACACACAACATGAAATAAATTTACATTTCGAAATCCAGGTTTCTGTAGAGTCCAACTAATGTGGGATCTAGGAGATTTAGAGACTGTGCACTAACACATTGTACTGCAAGATTGTAGCGCACTTTACACTAAGAGCATGGACAGTAATTTCCATGCACAATTTCTTGCTTTCCTACACTCTTTCCAAGCTGTATAAAATACTTCTTCACTATCCAACAGATCGTATACTTGACTTAGGTCAGCCAACTGTACAGTGAAGTGGCTACTTACCAATCTCGCTGGCATTCTTGATGAACCCCATATCTCTAAGCCACCGAACACTGTGGTCAGCTGTTGATGCAGCACCCTTCAAAATGAGTATGAAGTCACTTTTGGTAAGAAGTGAATACATGCGGTCAGCGGGTGGGACCTACCTCCAGAGCATATGTGGCGGGCTTGTTTGGCCCCAGCTGGTAGGCCACAGTTGTCAACATACCATGATGTGACATCACCGGTTGCTAGGGTAGGAAGGAGGTGCACTGATGAATCACAGACAGAAAGACAGACAGTCAGACAGACAGACAGACAGACAGACAGACAGACAGACAGACAGACAGACAGACAGACAGACAGACAGACAGACAGATAGACAGACAGACAGACAGACAGACAGGCAGACAAACAGACACCTCTCCAGTGTTGCAGAGCAGGAAACTTCCTGTGCCATAAGTATTCTTTGCTTCTCCTGCCAAGAAGCAGTGTTGACCGACTAATGCTGCCTGCTGGTCTCCCAAGCACTGAAAGAGTGATATGATGATGAATGTATTGGACAATGGTGGTACATGAAATGCTCGAAGTCAGGAGCTGGATACTTACCCCGCAGATTGGTATGTCCTTCATCACGCCATCTGCCTATACGTTATAGCAGGGGAGGGGCGGGGAGGGAAGGGGAGGGGAGGGGAGGAGAGGGGAGAGGAGGGGAATATAAATTTCCTGCAGAATGATAGTTGCTGTATGTTAGTTGCTGCTACTTACAATGTGGCCGTAGACCTCAGCAGAACTTTTAATCTCGGGAAGGATCTCCTGAGGAATACCAAAGTACCTGAAGAATACAGAAGAGGTGGGGAGGAGAGGGAGTGGGTAAGGGTGAGGAGGAGAGGGAGAGGGAGAGGGAGCGGGAGAGGGCCCGGAGAGGGAGAGGGAGGGGGAGGGGGAGAGGGAGAGGGAGAGGGAGAGGGAGAGGGAGAGGGAGAGGGAGGGAGAGGGAGAGGGAGAGGGAGAGGGAGAGGGAGAGGGAGAGGGAGAGGGAGAGGGAGAGGGAGAGGGAGAGGGAGAGGGAGAGGGAGAGGGAGAGGGAGAGGGAGAGGGAGAGGGAGAGGGAGAGGGAGAGGGAGGAGAGGGAGGATAATGTAATCTGCATCTAACAGATGAGGCCACCTATTCACAAAAGTCTGGATCTCAGTATACTAGCAGTGTAGTGTGTATTATTTGTCGCGAGAGTCTACATTCTATCCCACCTGCAGAGGTCTGCATTCCATCCCAAGACCCACCCACCTGCAGAGGACTGGGTCCCACTGGAGGGTGTGAATGTTCATCAACATGGTTCGGCTGGCGTTTGTCACATCTGTTACATGAACACCGCCGTTCACCCCTCCTGTCAGGTGCTGAGTAGGTTTATGTGTGAGTGTGTACATGTATGTGAAAATGTGTCTCCAGTTCCACTTCAAACAGAAAATATAATATTTCTCAATAAATTTTGCTCTTTTAAGCCACCCACTCCATGTTCACAAGTGACTACCGTATAGCCGGAAAATTTGGCGGGGAATTTAATTTGGCGGTTTGGCGGATTTGCGAGCAAACCGCCAAATTAAAATCCGCCAATATTTTTGCGTGATGTCATTGAGATCTTCGGTAGGCGGAGTTTGGAGGTCTAAAGTGCGAAGAGACTCAGATATGGCGCTGTTTAAGTACTTCAGCAGAGATCCAGTGACTGTGTAGCGGATTGTACCGTTTCTACGCAGAAACAAAGAGCACGCAGCCGAAATCTTCCTGGGAACGTGGCCGACGATGGTATCCCCTCGCATGACTGCCACAGCGTACCGGTCCTTGTCGTTACCAGTTTCTCGCTTGCATGGCAATTCTTCCCCCACGCTCGGCGTCCATGTATCCTTGTAGACGTGAAGTCCTCGAACACAGCTTTCGACTGTCAGTTCCATTGCAGCGCAAAATAATCGACACCTCGATTGACAATGCTGCAGGAAAATGGGCGGGGCGTTTCGGCTACGTCCGGCATGACGTCATTTCTCGCAAAACTAAAAACCGCCAAATTAAAATCTGCCAACTTGAATCGGAGACCAATCCGCTAAATTTAGTTCCCGCCAAATTTTCCGGCTATACGGTATGTTGAAAATCAGCAACTATAGATGGCAAGAGACTCACCCAAATGATCCAGGTATCTACAGTGCCAAAGAGACACTTGCCCTCTTCTATGGCAGTCCTCACGGCCTCACTGTTCTCCATCAGCCACATCACCTTCAGTGCACTGAAATAGTGGTGGATAAGAAGGCCGCAGCGAAGCTACAGGGGAGGGAGGGATGTAAGAATGTAGGAAGGGAATGGGAGACATGAACAGTTAAGAAAAATGTACTTCAGAGATAAACACATTAGAAGGTCTTACACGCAAGTCATCTTCAATTTTTGATGATGTCTTAACAGTCAGTTCCTCAGCAATATGCGCAGTTCGAACATCACACCAAACTGCAGAAAGATTAGCCTAAAACTTTCTAATTGCGTTGTTACAACGTCATATCCCCCAACAGACACTAGACTGATTTGAGTTGCTTTGCTTTGCAGAGCAGTTGGCTGATGGTCGTCCAGTGCAATGGGCAAATAAAAGTTGACTGTGTAAGCTGTTTGCCTTTGATTCTGACAGCCTAGCTTAATTAAGTACCACCAGTGCCTATTTGCTTTCTCCTGTGGACAACTAACTTGCAATTTTGTGTAGGTACATAGGGTACATGTAACTGAAACTACGTAGACAGGCAGTGGATAGTGCACTTGTGGGCTGCCTTGCACGAAGCCAGACAATCAATCATTAAAGCAGAGCCATGTAACAGTGTGTAGAGCTCAATTATGTATTAGATACTACACAGAAGGGAGTGCCATATACCAGATATTGGCACTGTATGACTGTGCCAATGTCTGTACGAGCTAATGTGTAATAACTAATTTGGAGCATGGTAGAGTGACTTGAGAGTCTTACTGAAGCTTCAGCGAGAGCAGAAGACTGGTGAGTTGATCGGTCGTCTAGCTAGCCTACTACTATTGTAACTAAGCTTCAAAAGTTTAGCTAGCAAGTTTTGACAGGGTAAAAACGATACCATGCCTTAGACTAGCTAGCTAGCAGCTCTATAGGGGACCGTAAAGCCTACAACAAGGCATTATAGACAGACCTATATAGGCTCAGTAAAGACCACAGCTATGCTGTAATGCACAACTGTACTCTATCTCAGATATAGTACGGTTGTAACATCACGCGGTGCCATATACGAGAAAATGGCATACCAGCGCCTTTGATTTGCCAACGCACTGTGCTACAATGGCTGCTACAGTAAGCCACACAGTGAGAGCTACATAAAGCTCAAAGACATGTAGTAGGAGCAAAAACAGATTTAGTCGACAATCTGAAACTAAGAATCAAGGATAGTAAAAAGGCTTCAACCTAAAATACTCCCTAGCTTCACACACCAATGGCATTGTGCAGGTGCAAGCCAGTTGTCCTGTCCCAGAGGATGGTCGTCTCTCGCTGATTGGTGATCCCAATCCCCTTAATCTGCTTGAGGGCCACACACTTCCTCCCTACCTCCTCCAAGCACTCCTTCACAGAGTCTAGCAGCTCCTGAGGGTCTAGTTCAAACCATCTGCATATATTCAAAAAAAATACTAAAAAGTTACAAACAAGGATAACAGTCACACTTGACCACACACCAGATCAGCCTATGGACCGGACTGCCCATGTCAGCACGTATACTCACACCCTTGCATTGCTCAGGTGTGAGCATGTGCCAACACGGGCAGTCCGGTCCATAGGCCGATCTGGTGTGTGGTCAAGTGTGACTGTTATCCTAGTTTGTAACTTTTTGTAATTTTTTATATGTAATATATATTTTTTTTAATAATTTTTTTTTGAAAAGGAGGGGGGCGGAGGGGGGCTGCACTCCCCCTCACCCCCCCGCTGTTTTATCATGTCTGTTAGTGTGTGTGTGTGTGTGTGTGTGTGTGTGTGTGTGTGTGCTGATTAATGTCATTGGTATGACTTGGGGGGGGGGGGGGTTGGATTGTAGTCAAGGTAGATTGTATGTGTAGATTTAGTAGCTAGTTGGTTGTTTATTGGTTGAAAATGATCTGAGAGATCTAAAACCTCAGAGTGGAGCGTCCGTGTGTGAGTAGGTACAGACCACATTAGGAAGGGGCTCTTAGTGTGTATAAAAATATTACTGGGGGGGAGGTCAGAGGTCTGCTGAATCACCTCTGTGTCTGTTCCATTGACAGCATTTATGCTGTGCATACGTGGCGGGGTAAAGCAATTGGTTGTGTGTGTCTGTTGTTTGTCTGACCAGTCAAAAAATTGGGATATCTACAGGGTTAACGACAATAAGATTGAAATTGAAAGACAAACATACAGGTGTGTATCTGACAGTGGCGAAAGTGGTTACAGTCTGCCATTTTTAATACGGTCACAAATAGAATACGATAGGGGCCAGTTGTATGTGGAGTGGACACATATTCATTGTAGCATATATGCAGACATTAGTATGCTATCGGTCACGCCCAGTGGTTTGATATATGAGTGTTGTACACTAGCTCTCAGCATGGGTACAGAGCCTATTGGATTGTAAGTGTAAATTTAGTGCGTAGGTTGTTGTTGTGAGTGGAAAATGATCTGAGAGATCTAAAAACCTGAAGTGAGTGATGTAGAATTGGAAGGGACAGGCAGTATAATAGCATTCTCATCGACTCCTGCAGACAGATGAATTACAAAGTGATTACGTGTAATCTCTCACTGTACTAATATTGAAAATTACCCCACTCCAAGATAGCAAAGCCCTTCTTGAAATTGTACACCCACAGCTTCTCCAAAAAATACTAGCGAAGTATCAATATTGAGAAGGCAATTAATATGCATTATAACGAATAAAAACAACTCTGAACAAAGGAAAATGTGAAAACTGAGGGGAGAAAAAAATAAGGGGAAGGCGCTTTATGCGGAATTTGAACCCACGCTCACAAGTTATCCCACCACAAAATTAACCAATTGAACAAGCCAGTCAAAACAAATTCCATTTATGTAACATGCTGTCAATATTATCGTGTGTAATGTACCACATATACACAACCCAACATAGTACTCTACGCTACGCGGCCTTCGGTCGCTCCGCTCCGAGTAACAAGTGTGTGTGTGTGTGTGTGTGTGTGTGTGTGTGTGTGTGTGTGTGTGTGTGTGTGCGTGTGCGTGTGTGTGTGAGTGTGCGTGTGCGTGTGCGTGTGCGTGTGCGTGTGCGTGTGCGTGTGCGTGTGCGTGTGCGTGTGCGTGTGCGTGTGCGTGTGCGTGTGCGTGTGCGTGTGCGTGTGCGTGTGCGTGTGCGTGTGCGTGTGTGCACCATGTACGGTAAGCTTTGAAACAGTACGGCTGTACCTGTGAGTACAGTCTTCACACTCTAGCAGAAAAGAATAATGGTCCTTGACTATTCCAGCAAGAGCATGCATATATATCACAGCTGCCATATTGAAAGCTATGGAGGTGGTAGCTAGTCATTGTTAATGAGCGACAACCTGAGAACTACTTTCATCAATGGTTTGTTATTACTCCCTCTTTTCGGAAAAAAAGGAGTCCGAAAATTGTCAGAGGAAACATATGTCACTATTCACGATTGCTGTTGGCACACTGTGCATAGCAACAGTTATACTGCAATACAGCAATCTAGACATTCAACAACTTGCCTATAACCTCTGGCTAGCTATGTAGTGCTGTGTACATATTGTGATTTATTCTACATGCATTATGTCATCTATTATGACTGAGAGGGAGCCAGTGTTCTTAAACTTTATTATGTATTGGGTGGGCGTACTTTCCACTGGAATCAAAACACCAAAAATAAGACCCCCTTTTTGAGAAGCCACTTGATTTCCTTGCCCATGGGTAGCTATACCATTGAGAGATAACTCACCCATCTTTCGGCAGTATCTGCTGCACCTCCCGCTGGTGTTGTGATACCACATTGCATTCGGAATCAAACAGCTGAGGGAGAAGGGGGAAAAGGGTGGGGTCACATATGACACTGACTGACAGCTAGGAGCCTAGTCACTATAGCCCCAGTCTCAGGCGCCGGCTCTCATCCAGCAAGCAACAAAAAGCTGCAACCTGAGACCGAGGCTAGGTCTCACTGACTGAAAGCTAGGAGACTATAGGAAGGTCTCACTGACTAAAAGCTAGGAGACTATAGGAAGGTCTCACTGACTAAAAGCTAGGAGACTATAGGAAGGTCTCACTGACTAAAAGCTAGGAGACTATAGGAAGGTCTCACTGACTAAAAGCTAGGAGACTATAGGAAGGTCTCACTGACTAAAAGCTAGGAGACTATAGGAAGGTCTCACTGACTGACAGCTAGGAGTCCATGAAGGTTTCATACACATGACAATGCAATACTCTAAAGAACATTCCACCACTTGTTATTACCTGTTCCCTGCCCTTTAAAAAAAAATCTTGCTCCGGCCCTCATCCAAAGTTGTCAATTCCCTATAAACTGCTGACCTGAAACATGTGACTAACCAATGTTATTGACTACTGTAGGGGCATTGCACATAGCAACAGTCGTACCACGATACATGGTGAACTAGGCATGCAAAATCCTGCTTATAACCTCTGGTTAGGTATCTATATTATGTGTACACAATTAAGCCTGGGAATGTCGCCGAAGACGATCTTAGACTAATTTGGAATGTCCACTATTGTTGAGTGAACAAGTGGAGTAATATTAGTCTCGCATTGCGCGAGGGGCTGGCTACGTGAGGCTAGAGTATCATGTCAGTGATGGTTTTAGCAGAACCCTACAGAGTTGGTGAATGGTACTCCTGCTCAGCACGCCTTCGCATCCTGTCTGACATTGCTGTTGTGATGAGTCCGACTCATCACAACTATCTGTAATCCACGTAAGCTTTTATAAATTTAATAGCTACCAATCCTGATCATGGCGCTGCAAAGTTTCTATCAATTCACGTCAGCACTCGATTATTAAAGCTACCGCTGCACACATTCTCACCAGGAATCTGGAGCTGGAGTTTCCTTGTTCGATGGCGCCTATCAGCTGCCCCTCTTCAGCCATCATTTAATAAATCGGCGATATGATAATATTATATGTTACGAACCGATTCGTGACCGTTGACCAATTTAAGCCAAAGGACGAAAATAGGCCGCACCCTCAGAGTGACGCTTTACTGACAATCGCATTCCATCAGGGCCTCAGGGGCGCGTGCGCACGCGCGGCCGGTTTTGAATCGGGTCGGCCCGTTATATATTTGAGGACGAGTCAGCTAGCCGTATCATGTTAGCTACTGAACCCCAGTTCTTCTTATTTCTGGTGAACTAGCTGTCAGCATTGATGTAAACCTCAATAGATCATGCTGGGCAGTGTGTACGAAGTCTCGTGGGTCAGCCCTCCAAGCGGAAGTGGGCTGGTCCGCGAGACTAATATGCAAATAAACGGTAACATACCAGATTGTGAATAGAGTAGGCTAAACAAAAAAATTGCAAGCAAACACTCACCTACTTTTCTCTTCTCTCGCCTTTCCTCTCTCTGCCTTACATAATATTCTTATAGCCAACTTCTGTTTTTTTTTGTACTATCTCATAGACCATTTTTGGCCCGCTACCCTAGTCTCGCGGACAGAAATCGTCTGGCCCGCGCGAGCCCGCGAGACAACTGCTACCCATGTGGCGTGACGTAAAAATGTTTGCCTATCTAGCTGTCTTTAGTATCTATAGTAGTAGTACCATCCACCGAATTTGGTATAAGCTTAGCTACTCTTTTATCTGGTCCCGAAACCCGATACCGACCCTTTTTATCGCAATGTACATGCATGTATAGCCTGACTCTCGCGAAGCCACACCCTCACATTTCGCGAGAACTACGTAACGCTTATGGTATGGCTAGTCAGACCCAGGGTGAGCTTACTGCAAGCCAAAGGCAACAGTGGCAGGTAACGGGAAGCCACTTGGGGGGAGGGGACGGTGAGAGCAGTAGCGAGGGAACGCTGAAGCTGACAGTTCCTAATCTGAGCCAGTTGGAGGGCGCCATACTGAGCAGACCACTGAAGATCCAGAACCTTCCATGGTAAAACTTTGTTCTAAGTTGCGGATGACAAGTTTCGGATCATGTAGGATAACTGACTCCCGGAAGTGGGCGAGGTCTACATTCCCATACCCTGGCCCTAACGCTTACCCTAGCCTAGTCTCGTGCCCAGCCCCACATTAGGAAGGTGGGTCTGGCTCCCCGCATATTCAAAGTTGGGGCAGCATTACGTCAGCGGTCCCAGATCTGGAGCGGCGATGTGATTAGTTAACTATAGTATTACATCACTAAACGGTTGTAGTATCCGGATATTCACACCGTTTAGTGATGTAATACTATAATCAACTAATCACATCGCCGCTCCAGATCTGGGACCGCTGACGTAATGCTGCCCCAACTTTGAATATGCGGGGAGCCAGACCCACCTTCCTAACGTGGGGTTGAGCACGAGACTAACCCTAGCCCTAACCCTACCCTTATACCACACCCACTTACGGGAGTTGGTTATCCTACATGATCCAGTTTTTCTAGTCCAAGGTGATCCTCTTCTCTAGATCTGCTTTTGAAAGCTGATCTGTAGTCTGGTTCACCGTCCTGGATGTCAGTTTAGTTTTTACCCCTCCTCTTCCATCAAGTTTCTTTCTTCATCAACTTACATCTTCCATTATAATCTTGTGAACCACCCCATTTATGCCCTGCAGTACTGATTGCTTTCACCAGGCTGAAAGCAAATGGTACGGTGCTGTGACAATCAAGTGAGCTGGTTCACGAGACTACGTATTATAGACTCTTGAGTGTACCAGTATTTTGTTATGTGGTTACAGGCCGGCATCCCATTCGCCTCTACCCACGTACTGGGTATAAGGCTTATTTGCCCCCTTTCAGAGCAGTAGTACCTTGTGCAGTGTAACTGCAATGCTGCAGCCATGCAGGCATTTATGTGTTTGTCCGTAGTTCATGTAATTTCATGAGCTTCTCGAGCTTGTCTGAGCCCTGCATGGAGCAGTGAGCACACTCCGTTGAACAATAACGTACCTACCCCCACCACTCTAGTACACAAGATGGACAGGCATGCCATCTGTATGGCATGTTATTATCATGAATGTGTAATTGGGTTAATGCTTAGCTGAAAAGAACCACAAATGCGCATTCCTTTACTCAGTACATACCTCACAAGTTCCTGCACGCACATCATTCTTGTCACTGCAAAAATGTGAAACCTGGGAACTAGCCTTTTTGTGCATTTCATGTGCTGTATGTATGGGCCTATCTGTATGCCTGGGCCAACGTTATGAGCCATACGCATAATTCCAACGATTGACGTAAATAGCTACAATTGAGTCGTCCTTCCTCTGTGGCATGCAGGCACCTGGTGGTAGCTCCCCGCGAGTCCATCAGCAGTTCCCAGGATGGGAGAGTCAAGACCCTCGGGGTGTTTGTTCATTGCGTTCCCGACCAGTCGGTGGTAGGGCAGGGGTGGAGCGTGACAGCACGGGCCAGGATATCTCTCCTCAACCATACGGACCTGGGCAGAAGCAGCCGTAAAGGTGAGTTGATAGATAGACTTCATTCTTCCAGTATACTGAGAAACGATGTTAGGTATATACATAGCTACCGCAAAATATTAGTTCATCTGTTTTGAGAATCAATAAAATTGTTATTGTGGAAGATGTACGAAGCCAGAAAAACTGCCCACAAATCTGATACAGTGCAGGGTAAACTATACTATAGCTGTATACAATAAATCTACACAGTGCCATGGAGAGAGACATGGAGGATATGCCATAGTAATTAGACAGGTCGAAATAATGTAGACGAGCTACTTGACAGTGGGTAAAAGCTACATGTACATGTAGTGCATGTAACAGTTGTGTGTTCAAAGGGTATGATCCCTTTAATTTCAAATTCCTCTTTCGTACAACCACACACAGTACTGAATTTGCACTCGCAGCCATTGACAAATACGACTTTGAAATTAAGCTATGCATGTGATCATGTTGTAATAGTTCTACTATATATTTCACTGCAGAGTTTACACATACCTACTCAGCTCAACAGAATGACTGGGGATACAGCTCCTTCATCAAGTGGAAGGTAAATCTGCATTCAATTAGCTGTTCATTTCTATATGTATGAGGGATGCTGCACCAGTGTTCAGGTATAGAGTGAATCAGCTGTGTTACTGTTGCTGTATCGAAACAGGTCCTAGGATCAGGATCCATAGCACATGCAGCTAGGAGAAAACATGCTCAGCAGCAACTCTATAGAGATATATCCATCTTGACGTACACTTATTGCTTCGCTCAGAAAGGAACAGGTATCCAAAACAGACACATACGGTAGAGCTACAAGTAGGGAATTTTTACACAGGACAGCTATAGCACAGTGTTAGCAAAGACAGGTAGTGTCCCTTATAATTATTACTATAGGGAGCAAATAGTGTCTCCTATGTTACTATATGGAAGGAATTAATAGTGTCTCCTGTATTATACCCACCTCCACTTCCATCATACTCACACACACACACACACACACACACACACACACACGCACACACACACACATGCACACACACACACACACACAAACACACACACACACACACACACACACACACACACACACACACACACACACACACACACACACACACACACACATACACACACACACACACACACAGAATCTGATGGATCCCTCCAAAGGCTTTGTTAAGGATGATTCCATCGTGGTGGAGGCCCATATTAATGCTGAGACACCTTCATTCACGTGAGCTGCTTAGCAGTAAATTAGATACAGTGTAGGCCATCTGTGATCCATGCAGGCCCCAGTACAATGTACAATGTACATTTTAAAATACCATTAGATGGTGATAGCTATTGAGTACAGTATTCTCGGAATGAATTCCTCTTCCCTTTTTTCTTGTTATTGATTGCCTCAGCCAAGTTTGGATTCACCAGAAATTACGTGCACAGACTGTCCATGCAGTTTGCTTTTGAATGTTAATCACTGTGGTTCTTCTACGACCCACATTACTTCCCCTGTAGTTGCTGCACAGCCTTTTCACATCACAAAATTAAGAAGCATCTTTGACCCTGTTGTGCACTAACTTCTCTCGCACACTCATGCTTGCCCCCAGCCCTCCTCCCTCCCTGCCACCTCCCCGCACCCTCCAAGACACGCCCTCTCTGCTGTGCTGCCCAGTCTGTTACGAGGACTATCAGACGGCAGGGATCAAGAGACCGGCCACTCTCAAGTGTGGCCACACCTTCTGCCAAGGTGGGTGGGGCTCTTTGTGGGTAGCCTAATGTACTGGCTACGCATGATGTGTAGTAAAGGTGTCATGCCCCAGCTGTTGTGTATGCTTGTCTCATGGGAATCTGGTGTCCACACAAAGAGATTAAGATCGAAAGTGGCAGGTTTAGATACCCATTTGAACAACATTGTGTAATAGTAGAATAATTATCTTGTAACTGAGGCTTTCACAAATCGCTTAAATGTCACCGTGTTTATTTTGAATACTTCATCAGTCTACAACAGTGTATAGAACATTTGCAGGAAAGGTATAGAGTATTTGGGAGTTAATACAGGTGGTGGAATGAGAATAATGTTTGTATCTTGAGGGCTCTTTACCATGGCCAGACTATACTTTCCCTTTGGTCCATCCTTTTATGTAGAGTGTGTGCAAAAGGGCTGTGTGAAGGTGGAGGGCAGAGTGCAGCTGAAGTGCTCACTTTGTACGCAGGAGCACTCTGCTTCTAGCGAGGGCAAGATGTGGTTCCCAAACTATTCCCTGACACAGGCAAGAATGTGTACACACACGCACACACACACACACACACACACACACACACACACACACACACACACACACACACACACACACACACACACACACACACACACACACACACACACACACACACACACACACACAAGCCTTCAGTATAAAATGTCTCAATTTTTAGGTAATCGGCAACGTTGTCCCCAAGTCTAAGGACTTCTGCAACACTCACCAACACGACCAGAAGTACTACTGCTTTGATGATCACAGTCTTGTGTGCATCTACTGTGTCTACATTTTATACCTTCAGTTACTGTATAAAATGTCTCAATTTTTAGGTAATCGGCAACGTTGTCCCCAAGTCTAAGGATTTCTGCAACACTCACCAACACGACCAGAAGTACTACTGCTTTGATGATCACAGTCTTGTGTGCATCTACTGTGTCTACCACGGAGAGCATTCTGGACATAGGTATCCCATATTGTAATGGCTGTTTACTGCTTACTCATGCAGTGTCTGCCAGGAACGATTAGCTTATGATTAGTCTCATTCTCAGCCAACCTGCCTAGTATTTTTGAAAACACTAAAATGAGTAACAAAGCCCCCTTATTAACCTCACACCATGTTGTGCGCCTATAGCTTTCCTCTCTTCTAGTACCTTGCTAAGCCTTACTTTATAGTACTCTCCCCCTGTGTCAGCAATAGGTCACACTGTGTTTTGTATTATACATGTAGGTGTTTTTTATGACAAAAACTAATCAGTACTGCCTGACTGGAAAATCTTGTTACATGCAGGTGTAAGCATATTGATGACGCAAGGGCTGAAGTAGAAGAGTCTGTGACGGCAGCCAAACTGCAGGCTTCCCGTAGTGTAGTAGAGATGGAGCGAGGCCTGTGTATGTTGCAAGATGAGGTGAAAGGGTTGAAGTCTCAGGAGCAGAATGTGACACAGCTTGTGGAGAGTTTCTTCTCGAACATTGAGGCTGCAATACTACGTCAGAAGGAGTGTCTACTTCAGCAGCTGAGGACTCACACAGAGGAGCTCGGTAGCAGTTTGGAGGCTAGGATCAGGTGAAATGTGCAAAAGGAAGTGTAGGATTTTGTTTTCCTTTTAGTTGGCCAAAACAGAGACCTTTATTGCATCAATGGAAACATACACATATGGGGAAGAGGGCTAGGCACTTTATCTACATGAGGTTGAGCCTAGGCTGTACCATTTTCTTGTGTTTGGGTGGCTTGATTTACACAGTTCCTTGTCTAACGGATATTTTAAAAATCATAATTACACACAAGTATCATCAATGCATACCTAATGGCGATCCTGATGAGTTAGAAATGGTGGAAAATTTCAAAGCGCTGGAATAGTGTATGCTTTTCTGCCTCACTATTCACTAGGGACCTGGAGGGCAGAAGGAGTGAGGCCAACAAGATTCTGGCAGAGTACCATTCTTGGCAGTCGCTGCCTCCTGGGGAGGCCCTGGGTGGCTCCAATAGTCTGCAGTCGAAGCTGAGGGCACTCTCAGCTAGTGCAACTAGGTAAATGCTACATGTATGCTTACAGTGGAACCCCTCTAACGGGGACACCTTGGGGACTTGGTAAAGTGTCTTGTATAGAGAGGTATCCTCATTTCAGGGATAAATTTATATTAAGAAATCGTATTTGGAATCCAACAAAGTGTCCTTAATACAGAGGTGTCCTTATTAATTTTCTGGTGTGTCTTCAAAGAGGGGTCCCACTGTACTACCATACTGAACATGTTCTAGCTACCCACACAAAATTCTAGCTATATAGTACTCATGCCCAGACTTACCAATGTCAGCCTATATACCTCAGTGGCACATACAGTAGCTAAACATGATACACTTTATAGTACTAGCATTACAATTATTTGTATCCACTCCATCGTCTTGCTACCAAAGGAACGTCCTGTCTGCTGGATCCACTGCGAAGATTTCATTTGAGCTGCCTTACTCGGATGTTATTGCATCCATTGGTCTTTTGGGACGGCTGAATATCTCACCATCTCAGGACAGCCGGGATCAGGAGTTCGAAAGCAAACAGAAAACGGAGAGTAGTGGGATTAACATCGCTGGAGCTAGTCCGAGCTCATCTATTAGCAGCCCCAGTGCACCATCACACTCTCAGACCGTAGAAGGGCTGGATCAGGATGAGTTTGAGGTAGAGTCTCCTGCTAAGAGAAGAAGAAAATAGACGATTGCAAAGGACTCCACTGGACACTGCATGTATGTGTATTGTACCAGATATTAAGCTGTCATTTTGTACCCAACCCACATGCACCAATTGTAACTTAATATCTACGGTGGAATTTAGAGGCTAATAATTGCTAAATGTGTACATGTACTTAGTTGGTCTATTGGCAGGGCTAATCAAGATGGAGGCTTTGGTAGTTTTTCCCACCTGCGGGGAGGTGAGGACAGCCATGGTAGAGTCCTCACTGGGAGATAAGTGGGCGGAGACCGGATGCTGGACCTCTGATTTCCCACTGAGGGGGTGGAGCACCTCAGGGGTCACCACCTCCCCTGATCTCCTGGGGCAGCTGAAATGGTGGATAAGATACGTAGCTGCAGCAAGGCTACAGGCAAGGAAGGGAGGGAGAGAGGAGGGAAGGAGGCATGGGAGGAGGGACAGGAAAGAGTACGTAGAAGGGAGCAGGGAGAGGAAGAGAGGAGGGAACAGGGGAGAGGTAGGGGAAGCCTCTGTTTTAAACAACTATACAAATATAATAGCACTACAAAAATTAATTGATTTCCTCCTTTGCAAAGTCTTATCAAACGCAGTTAACGCGAGACAGACAAACATTGGCTGTTGTTTTCTGCAACAACATACCAACACATTCATTGCACACACACACACACACACACATACACTCACACACACGTCACACACACACACACACACACACACACACATACACACACACACACACACACACACACACACACACACACACACACACACACACACACATGCAACTCCCTGATCACCTGGCGCTTGTTCAGGGATATCCGTGGTGGACAGGATATTCTGGGGGTCTGACGAGACCTGGGCATGGCATGCACAAAGGAACATCAATTATATAGAAACATCACTTCCTGCCCATGCAGCAACTGTAGAGTATGAGCAACAAATTAAAGGCACTGTAAAGTGTAAATCATTCTGTTCATACCACGCACTAACACTGAAGTGCATATACATAGGCCCACAACAGTTACTATAGCAACAACTACGCACATGTAAGTCTCCACTATTTAGAACTTGCTACACTCACGTTCCCAACTCACGGTGGAGGCTGCCGGGCTGGGGCCTGAGGGGTGGTGGTGGAGGGGGCGGGGGCCACAGCACTAGTGTACTGTGAGTGAGTGTGTAGCTATGTGTGTGAATAACATGTACGTGTACATGACATTACAATATGACATAGGCCTAATGTTCCCTGACATTTGCTCTTTCTTTGCAGCCATGGAAAATTGTGTGCAGAGGACTTGGAAGGAAACGTGAGTGAAATTGCACACTAGTCTATGCTGCCACCAACAAGATGACAGCTGAGCGGGGGTTACCCCTGCAGGTGGAGTGGCCACTCCCTTCTAGAGCTCATACACAGATTGTATACCAACCAACTCACCAACCTTTCAGTGCTACCTTCATCCAATACCCTCGACCCACCTCTGCCACCTCCAATTCCCCCCAGCAGGCTCTGTACTTCCTGTGTAATCAATTAGTGTATGCTTGATCATAGATAGCCTATATGGTATGATTAGAGTGGGAGCTGATGATGGGATGTCTTACCTCGATGACGTAACGTAACCCACCTCAAACATGTACCAAGTACCAATCCACGTGGGTGTCTTCGGCATGTCAGCCCACCTCTCGGCTATGGACTGGGTGTGGCTTTTTTTGTTGACCCTTCTGTGTAGCTACATATAATAGGTAGTGAAAAGAATAATTAAGAATTATTCGAGAATGATAGGTAGTAATTTTGCCCCAAACAAGAATAATGGGTAAGTTTTGGGGTCACATGAATCGTGAGTCACATCCCTTTCCAGAGTTCAAATCTGGGGGCTAGCATCGAAATCTCAATGCGACCAATCAGATTGCAGAATGGCGTTAACTAGAATTAGTACCTACGTGTGAAATAATTTTACAAGACTCGCATTGCGGTGAAATGATGGCTTCGAAAGTGTTGGTGAAGCCCGGCGCCTAAAGCGAGAGTTTCCTGTGGATGTGGTGAAAGCGGCAGTGTTATTTGGCGCCCAGAGGTACAGTGGATTCAGCTTCCGTCGCTGTTTCGTGAGCACTATGGCAGTTTTGCAAATACCACAAATGGGCAAGCTTGGGGCGGCAGCCATCCGTCTCTATAGCGATCTTTAGTAGTAGCAGCATGGATAGTATAGTACACGTGTACGAGGTTAAAATATTAACGCTTCTCACCATTCAATTATTTGCATTATACCACATTACATCATCCACAATAAAAATGATTGGCTAAAAAGTATGAGTTACATAGTTTCATAACCCACACTTTTATCAGTTCGCTACGTTGCTACGCAGCGAAGATTGTACGCATGCGCAACGTGGTATAAGTCAGATAGACCACACCCACTCGTGTGTTATGCGCTATGACCCACTTGTTTACATTTATCCCTCGGCTTCGCCTCGGGATAACCGCAAACTCGTGAGTTACATAGGCGCATAACCCACTCTTTGGTGTAGTCTATCCTATACTTCTCGCATGTGCAATTAACTGGCTTCAGTACATCCAGGATTGCGGCTTGCGTAGCCAGACGATGTCGTGGGATTCGTATATCGATAACCTTATTGCGCAGACTAAGGACGCCAGTGGAACAACTCATGCGGACAAGGCTTGCATAATCGGCATAGATGGAGGGGCAGCATGGACGACGGCAGGTCACGCTAATGCATTGAAGGTGAGCTAAGTGCTGTGAGGGTACCGTATCCGCTCTAATTAAGGCGCCCTTAAAAATTAATTATGACCCTCGGGGGGCGCCTTTGTTGGAGCGGAAAAAATTCCTTCGGGGTCCGGGGGGCGCCTTATTTAGAGAGGCGACTTCTAATTAGAGCGAAATTTTGGCGTTCGTATTAAATATCAAGCAATTAATTTCTGTAGCTACATGTACGAAGTACAGTCGATTTCACATTGAATGGGCGGCCATCCCATATCACTAGTCAGTGGACTCATATTTGGCTCGTTCTTTGTGCTTGCCAAAATAGTACCCAAACTCGTCCAATATCTAGGAATACTAGATGGCTAGCCATTCAATAAGCCATATTGCCACTGCACGAGGGCTGAACCATTCTTTAAAACGCTAGCACTTCTCCAAAGCGAATTCCAAGTTCTGTTCATCCCGAAAGATTCGTACTAACCCTTATTTGTAATGGAGCTTCAGTCTAGAATCACTGACTTACCAGTGGCCGTATATCAAGTACTCTTGACTGGTTGTTCCTCTTATCTCCCATATTCCAGCTACAAGGCAGTGAGAGCGCAAACATAGCACGGTGTTTCAAGTCCAAGGACTTCACAGCGTTCATGACATCAGGAGTGTATGTTGAAGGTCAAATGTATATGTTTTTAAGAGAAGAAGACGGGAAGATAGTGTATGCAAAACAGAAAGGAGCGGGCGCAGTTTCTTGCCAGGCATCAAAGACAGCCATCGTAATCGCACATTGTCCAGAAGGCTCACAACAAGGAAATACAAACAAGGGAGTCGGAGTTATTGCGGAATATCTCGAAAGTCTGGGTATGTAGAACTCTTACAGTCTAGAGTAGCATGCAAGCGTAGTGCAGATTTTGACAAGTCCGGATGGGAGATATAGGACATTTGTATCAATTTATTTGGTTGGCTTTGCTGCACTGAGTGTGTGTGTGTGGCAGTCATATTATGCAAAATTTAAATGATTTTCAGTGAAACTGAGGCAGGTGGTGGTGTGTACGGACGAAAACATCCCACATGTGGTTGACACTAGTCAACTGCATGTGGAATGTTTTTAGTAGAGTGGCATGTATATAGCTGGTAGTCTGGAGAACATTTGAACTGTGAATGGAAACAATTTTTCTGGACTTGCTGCTCCACATGATATGTAGACTAGCCTCAAACCCAGGCCTTCCCGACACTTACGGAAATAAAGAGTATATGTTTTTCTTTCCTTTCCTTTTTGGAAGGCCTGGGTTTGGAGACTAGTTGTGATTTTTATAAGGAAATTGTATGTAATGAGCCACTTCATAGCACAGTACATGTACACAATGAGGTCACAGCATACAAGGAAGGAAAGTCACAGTATTAACAATTTAAAACAGTTGCTTTCTCTGGCTGTCTCTGTGGTGTCTAGAACAGCAGCCCTCTGGTCCGTCTCCCGATGCTGTGGCGACCGTATAGCACATTCACCTTAGACACAAACTGGAGGAGAAGATCATGTCTTAGACACCACTCCTCCTTGGCCAAATCATCTAAATTATGCATCTCACCATTCCTAGTAAGATTGCTTCCCCTCCCCCACACCCTCCTTGGATCTCTCGTTCTCTCCTTTCGAGTTTTAGACGTAGGAACCTTCTTTATAAGCGCGCTAAATTAACTAATTCCGTGCAAGACTGGTCTCTTTACCGCTCTTTTAGAAACTCTACTCTTGCTTTACTCCGCTCTCTCAAGTCTAAGTTTTTCCGTTCTCTCTCCTCCTCCCCCTCCCCCCGTCATTTCTGGTCTTCCGTTAAAAAGCTTCGTAAAAAAGTCACTTCTGTCCCTCCTCTCCTACATAATAATCACTTTATTCATTCTGATTCCTCAAAAGCTAGTCTTCTTAATAATTTATTTTCCTCTTGCTTTAATTCTTCCACGCCGCCTCTCTCTTCTCTTCCTTCCCATCCCTCCCCACCTTCTACTCCTTGTCCCCCCGATCTTTTGTGTTCCAAAAATGAAATCCTTCACCTTCTTCTTAATCTTTCTTCTAACTCCGCCACTGGTCCCGACGGCATCTCTGCTCGTATGCTTAAACTTTCTGCTTCCTCTATTGCTGCTCCTCTTACTAACATCTTTAATTTATCTATATCTTCCGGCATCTTTCCTTCCGACTGGAAGAATTCTAATGTAGTCCCTATTCCTAAAACTAAATCTCCTTCTTCATCCCCCTCTGACTATCGTCCCATATCTCTTCTTCCTATAATCAGTAAAGTCCTTGAACGCCATATATTTAATTATCTCCATAACTCCTGTTCTGATAATCAAACTCTCTCTGACTCTCAATTTGGCTTTCGACCTGGCCGTTCTACCGAATCTGCTCTTCTCTCTGTTACTCATTCTTGGCTATCCTCTCTAGATTCTCATAATTCTCTTTGTGCTGTCTTCTTCGACTTACGTAAAGCCTTCGATTCTGTACCTCATCAACCTCTTATGCACACTCTTTCCTCCATTGGTCTTTCTTCCCACCTCACTTCCTGGTTCTTTAGCTACCTCTGTAATCGCTCTCAACAAGTAGTTCTAAATGGCTCTTCCTCTCATAAATCCCATGCTTTTTCTGGTGTTCCTCAAGGATCTATTTTAGGCCCTCTTCTCTTCATTATTTATCTTAACAGTCTTTCCGACATTCCTCTCTCTCCTTCATCTAAACTTACCTTTTATGCTGATGACATTCTTTTTTCCCACCAGTGTAATTCTGCCTCCGATATTCCTCTCATTCAATCCGATATTAACTCTATCGCTTCTTGGATCTCTGCTCACTACCTTACCATTAATACTTCTAAGACTAAATACATGTTTATTTCCTTTAAATCTGCTGCTTTCTTCTCTACCTTCCCCTCCTTGTACCTTAATGGATCTCTTCTTGACAGAGTCTCATCTTTTAAATACTTAGGCATTCTGATCTCTTCCAATCTGTCTTGGACTCCCCACCTCCTTTCCATCTCTCGTAAATCTAGGCAACTTATAGGTATCTTATATCGTCTCTTCTATCGTCACTCTGACCCCTCATCTCTTTTCAAACTTTACTCCACTCTTATTCGCCCTCATCTTGAATATTGCTCTTCCGTCTGGGACCCCTCCTCTTCTGCTACCGTTTCTCAACTAGAAAAGATACAATTCTTTGCCCTAAAACTCTGCTCTAAAAACTGGTCTTCTGATTATTCTTCCCTCCTACATCTTTTTAACTGTCCTTCTCTCTCTTCACGTCGTGAGAAATCCAAACTTATTTCCCTTTTTAAAATTCTTAATGGTTATATGTTCTTCCTACCTAACTCTTTCCACCCTCTACTTCCCTCATCCATGCTTACCCGTTCCTTTCACCCTCGAAATTTATTTGTCCCTCGCTGTCGTACTTCCGCCTTCCTTTCCTCCTTTGTGCCCAATTCCTGCTCCCTCTGGAACTCTCTACCCTCTCATCTTAAAGACTGTGGCTCTCTAGCTTCTTTTAAGTACTATATATGTAATCTACAATTATAATTCAACTGATGTATATATTTAATTGCTATCATTTATCTGTCATTTATCTGCCATGCTCTTTGTATTAGCTGTTTTAGCTATTGAGCATGTTTATTGCCCATAAAAAAAAAATAAATAATAAAAAAAAATAAAAAAAAAAAAAAATCTACACAGGATTCTATATAGAACCCTATATAAACTCACATCACTAGTGGTGGAGAGGCCTTTAGTGATGGCTGCCAAGTATGACATCAACATTACATCATTGGTTTGCTGTATAGTGACATGTAAACATTGGTCAGATTGTGTACAGGACAATTAGCCTGTAAGGACAGCTAGGGTATGGTTTGCTCACGCTGTGGAAATCCCTCCCAAAAGACTTGCTGTCCAACACCGGCACCTGGTCGCACAGACTGGACACTTCTCTCAGAATCTCATGGTTCTTGGGAAGCTCTCCTGCATGTGAAGGAGCACAGATAAGTGAGGTCAATGTTTCGTGGTTAGAGCACAGTGTACACAGAGCCGACCTTGCACGCCTTCCCTTACTGAACACAGAGCCTACCTTACTGATCACAGCCTACCTTCCTACACACAGAGCCTACCTTACACACCTTCCCTTACTGTGCAGTGCACATGCACAGCCTACCTTCCTGAATGCAGTATACCTTCCTGAACACATAGCCTACCTTACACACCTCTTACTGTGCAGTGCACACAGCCTACCTTCCTGGACACATAGCCTACGTTACACACCTCTTACTGTGCAGTGCACACAGCCTACCTTCCTGAACACATAGCCTACCTTACACACCTTCTCTTACTGTGCAGTAGGCCTTGATGGATTATTCTTTTCTTCTACCTATTATTCTATTGTTTTATTCTTGAAAGTCTTACCTATTATTCTTTTCATTTTACCTATTATTCTTTTTATTGCACCTATTATTCTCATAAAAATGATACAAAAAGCGAATCAAAACTGGTCCGGAAGAAGCCATTTATAGTGACACACCATGAAAAAACTTATGAATGATCATTATACAGTAACAGGGAATTATGCCAGCAATTATTTGGTCGCAGGTAGCAAAATAATTATTTTCCACAGGACGAATTCAATCATAATCTGGAAAGGGATATGACTCACGATTCATGTGATCCCAAAACCTACCCATTATTCTTTTTTGGGCCAAAATGACTACCTATTATTCTCGAATAATTCTTAATTCTTTTCGCTACCTAATATTCTCAAAATTATGCCAGCATAATCCATCAGGGCCTACACTATGACCCAATCTAGCCCTGGGAGTGGTTATGAAGGGGGCGTAGTGTTGTGGAGAAAAAACTAACTGCTTTAGGGAAGCGTGGTTACGAAATACCTCACTCATTTAAAGACAATGAAATTGAGGTAGCTGTTTAAAATATTACTGTAAGGAAAACGAAATTGTTGATATTTTTTTTTTGTTTATTGACAAAGAAAGCCCCCCAAAGGGGATGGGCCGCGCCTAGAGGTACTGCAATACTAGGGCAACCCGTGGGATGGGCGACGCAAGCGCCAATCCACATCCCGAGTCACAAAAATTGAAGTAATATCGTTCGGGCAATGCCCGAATTGGAGATATTACACTCCAAAGAACAGTTATTTCTACTTGATCTTAGCCAAGAGGCCGAGAAGCGATGCTGCTGTACTTTTGACTCTCTTTTTTATACTGCTGAGGTCCGCGAAACACTTGTGGGTTTTGCGGTGTGAGCGGAAGTTATTACGCCATCGCAACGTCGCGCGAACGGCGCAAATGTGAGTACTAATGAAGTTTTTGAGACAGTGAATTTGATTTCGACTCGACGCTGCACGTACGTATTTACTATACACTTTGCTGCTCGCGAGAACTAACTGCAACCGCATGCGCATTCTAGACTAGCGCATTATATGTGCTGCCCCGCCTCCCTTAGGGGCCAAGAAATTTCATGTATGTGGTTTTGCTACAGTCATGTTCACTGCTTGGCTCGAGAAAGCCATTCTAGCTTCCAGCATGCTACATGTAGGTACTCCCCTCAGGACGAGGGTCCCAGGCTCTGCCCTCAGGACGAGGGACCTACCTTCCTGAATGCAGTATATACCTTCCTGAACACATAGCCTACCTTGCACACCTCTTACTGTGCAGTGCACATGCACAGCCTACCTTCCTGAAAGCAGTATACCTTCCTGAACACATAGCCTACCTTGCACACCTCTTACTGTGCAGTGCACACAGCCTACCTTCCTGGACAGCCTTGAGGTAGTCTAGAATGATTCTCACTCTGGAGTGCAGCATCTTTATGGCGCCGTGCTGCGCACTCAACTGCTCTGCCACTGGAAGGCGGAAGGACGTGCAAAGCTACGTAGACTCCCAGTAGCATCATCATCACTATAATTATACCACATGGATGGCTTCATTGTACTCGTGAGGTCACATGGTAGCGTCTGTCCCAGACTCTCATCCAGCTTAGTGTTACTTGCAGCCTTTCTGTACATGTACAGCGAGCAATGAAAACCTGAATGAAAGCCTGCATGCATGGAGCCAAGGCTAGACACAGGGTACATGTACGTACATGTTTTTCATATGAGAAAACTAGCCTGTGTCCCAATCCCAGGCCCAATTCTGCCTGGGAATGAAACCACGACAAAGTACATGTATGCTCTCCTATTCTCTTGTGCTCACTGGTATTATGCACTAAACCTTGACCTCCATTACTATACGAAGAGAGAGAGTCGTACCAGCCGATGTCTGTGAGGAGCCAGTGATGGACGACCTGTCAATGTGGTCCACTCCAATCCTCTCAGCCTCCTCCGTGGCCAAGGTGTAGGGCGCCCACGTGAACAAGATCTTGGGCTGGGGGGAGGGAGAGGGGAAGGAGGGAACAGGAGAGTAGGGGGGAGGGGGGGGGGAGCACTGTAAGCCCAGACTCCCCAATTCAAAGAGCAAGTCATATAAGTATGGTAAACCATGCATGTGTGTGCACGATATGCATGAGGTACGCTGTCCACCCATGGTCAAGTAGCTAGTACGTATATTATAATATATTGCCTAGTACCTGCATGCATACATGCACACAGCAATTAACGTTCCAGAAATGTGTTGAAAGGAAATCTGACTGTATTTCATGTACAGGGTATGATAAGGTACAATTTCCTTTGTATTGTATCCTATGCTATACTACCTTGTATCTGAAATGCCGGATTCCTGTCAATTTTTTTTGTTAATTACAGTAGCTAACACATTTCACTTTTTTTATTGCTGTGATGTATATTATCATGATTGTACTACATATGTAGTGGTGTGCATGTGAATTCAGATGAGTTGAATATTCAGAGTGGACAGGAGCATGCAGTGATTCTTGAATTGTGGTCTTTAGCTATTATACTTTTTGTGTGCATGATGTTGTCCACCCAAGGACAAGTAGTATACTACGTATATGCAGTGGTTATCCATGAGGAAATAACAACATTCTGGCCTGGACTGGAGTATTTATGTGAAATAATGTCATACATGTAGTATATAGACTACACCATTGCAGCAGTCACATCGTCACATGTACTGCATAGATTACGTATGATTCTAGCCCTAGCCTTGCATATACCCAATTCTGAAAATAGACAATGTCATGTAATTGATATATTCTATATTACCTCATGTAATTATGCACGTTCTCTCAGCCCCACCGATACACTTGGAGGAGAGAGTGAGACCTGTATTGTAAGCGTCCTGTTTATGGGTGGGACTGACAGAGCCTGGTATCAAGGTTTCTCATGCAGTGTCAATTATATGCGACATTAAATTATGATTAAAGAAACTGAACTAGATGGTTGTGTGGGAATCAGATCAGTAGTACACAGAATCAGGAGATGCTGTCTGGACTGGAGTCCACTATAGTCTCAGGCAGGGCTGGGTGTTCAATTCGCTCTACTCTGTCTCCACTCTGTCATGATCTATTGTCTACAGGAGAACATCCCCAGTCACAGAGCTTTCCAGTTCCCTGAGGGAATACCCAGGGAGGAAGAGAGTCAGGAATTGTGTAGGGAAGAAGAAAGTGACAGGGTATATGCAGAAAGGAGACTGGGATCGTCCAGGGCAGATGGGAGTCAGGGATCGTTTAGGGAAGAATGGAATGAGAGATAAGTAGGGATTCAGGGATCGTTTAGGGAAGAATGGAATGAGAGATAAGTAGGGATTCAGGGATCGTTTAGGGAAGAATGGAATGAGAGATAAGTAGGGATTCAGGGATCGTTTAGGGAAGAATGGAATGAGAGATAAGTAGGGATTCAGGGATCGTTTAGGGAAGAATGGAATGAGAGATAAGTAGGGATTCAGGGATTGTTTAGGGAAGAAGGGAGTAAGGGATTGCATAGGGTAGAAGGAAGGGGGGGATTGCATAGGCAAAGGGGAGTGACAACTTATGGAGGGTACGCAGAATGGTGTCAGGGATTGCGTAGTGCAGAAGGGAATTGGGGATCATTTAGGGAAGAAGGGAGTGAGAGATAGATTAGGCAAGAAGGGAGTGAGAGATAGTGTAGGCAAGAAGGGAATGAGGTATTGTGTATGAAAGGCTACAAGTGCAACTACCCTACCTCATGACATTTCAAGCAAGAATTTACACACTAGCTCTCAGCAGTATGTGAGAGCTCAGAAGTACATGAATGGCTATAGTTACTGTAGCTCCTCACTTTATAGAAAGGTGGAATCTGCAGTTGGAGTTAATTGTAGAGCTAGTCACTGAGTTTCACATTGCAGGAGTGGAAGCGACCAGGGAAGCCAACCAACTGCACTCGGGCTTTACGCCATACTGTGTGTGTGTGTGTGTGTGTGTGTGTGTGTGTGTGTGTGTGTGTGTGTGTGTGTGTGTGTGTATTTAAATCTTCTTGGCAATGGAGGCACTACTGCACTGCTTAGATCGTTAATGGGACATAGCATTAGAATGCTTCATTTGTTTGAAACAGGGATTGGTGTAGAAGACTGCCGGGCTCTAGGTGAACTGCTGTCATCATCTTCCACACTTGAGCACCTTGATGTTAGTGGCAACAATCTAACTCCTGAAGCTGTACAGTTGCTGTTTAATGGACTCCAGCATAACTCTGTACACTAGAACAGTTAATGCTGGATTTCAACCCCCTTGGCAGTGGAGGTACTATTCCACTGCTCAAGTCAGCACTTGTGGCTCATTATAGGGACCACAAGAATTTTATAAAGTGACTTATAACCTGTTATAATGGTAGGAATGGTTATTGAGTATATAGCAAACAATAAGCATGCAGGTAATAAGTATTACATTAGTGGCCCACAATCTGAGGACTCTGCGGTTGTGGAGAACTGGGATTAGTGAAAGGGACTGCCGAGCACTGTGTGATTTACTATCCTCATCTACTAGGTTACAATTTCTTGATATTAGCCGGAACAACCTACCCCCGTTGGCAATGCAGTTTATGGTGGGAGGACTGCAGTACAATAGTACTCTAGAGTGTTTGTATATCGCAGACCCAACTCTTTCCCTCTCTTTCCAGAATGCCTGATGTCCCTCCCCCTACTGCCTCCTGTCTGTCACACAAGATATGAATCAGTTCTTATCACAGATCATATATCCACTTTCTCAAGTAAGTTAGACCGACTACATGTACTTTGGCCTTTTTGTTTCATCTCATTGCCTCTCCTCTTGTGGGTAGAGCTACTGTAACTTGGCCCTTGCTGCTTGATAGGTTCCGAGATCTGGGTCATCAGCACTCACAATCCCCTTTCCCTCTCTCTCCAGAATGCCGCTGTGTGCAGAACACCTTTCAGTAACTGCCTCGAGACCATCAGTACGTAGTTTACCTGTTCAAGCATGTATTCATGGTGTGAGAAATATTTATTTTGCTTAGCTGTCCCACAACAATGATGATATAATATAATGCAGTGGGTGTGAGGTGATTTCCTATAATATATGGAGAGTGTATGAGACTACACGTAAGTGTGAGACTCAGAATACATAAATTAAAATAATCTATAGCCAAGTCTGTGCTGAGTATTGGAGTACAATAAACCGTGCATGTGGTATGCATGAGGTTGTCCATGTAGAACATGTACCAGGTCCTACGCGACATTGTATATACACACACAGCCAAAAGATGTATCTGAATTGCATGGAAGGAGATTTGACAGAAAATCTTGCATTTCAGGTACAAAATATAGTATAGGATAGGGCACGATTTCCTTTGAAGTCGTGAAATTGTGGACTAGATCCTACTCCACGGCCAGTTGCCACACCCTCCATCAACTTCTCTTACATGTTTAGATCCCTCGGATATTCCTCACCCAGGTGAGCTCACCATTCTCTCGTCAGCAGTCACGCAGGCATCATGCACAACATGGAGTGTATGCACATTGTGTTCAGTCCTGCAAATCTCTCTCACATATAATTATATAATACTCTGTGGCCAGGTGCAATTTATTCCTTCCTTCATGCACATTTCCCTCACCTAGCTACTCAATCCACGCCTATAGTTGCAGCCTTTACCCATGCACTTTACTGTCATGCTCGCAACTTCATCTTCCGACTGTTACGTGCTTGCACATTAATTTTGAACCCTGACTTTTCTTCTATTATCATGATTTGTACATGTAATAAGATGTTTTGTTCCTCTGAGGCTTCATACTTCCAGCCTCACTACTAACAGCTATATACGTCCATTAACTGTTATGGAGATTAGAAACGTTAAAAAGATACTAATAATTTATAAGTTATCCAAACATTATAATTTTATTAATATTACACCAAGTACTTTGTCCAGCTTAATCCATTCTTCGGGGAGGGGACAAGAGGATAATACTTTATATTGCACGAAAATTATAATTGACGAGTGTGCAGAAAGAGTTCTTCCAGCAAAGCGAACTCATTGCAGTCTCGGTCCGCAAAGAGGGAAAGTGGTCTGGGGACTTACCACTCAGGAATTAAATTAACTATACAACAGTCACATGAGGTTATATAGCTCTCGTATAATTACCAGTCGCAAGCTTAAGTGGTGCAATAGGATGGCATCGGATGTTTTCAGGATTGGCTGTGGCTGCAAGACCTCAAAGGGAGACAGAAGAATATTATGGTATGCAGTGATGTATCTGAGAACGTTTCGCATACTTTATTCATCATGTGACTGAATACAGCACTGTGATTGCACCACTTCCCTCTAAAGCGGAAGTGGGCTGGCCGCGAGACTAACGCGAGGCTTACTACAAGTACTCCCACAGCGAGGCAATATTTGTCTAATACCGGTACCACGCCTTGAAAGATGAGATGAAACCGGATACCTGATACGTTCTATACCGGAAGTGACTCGGCGGATACCTATGTACATCACATTCCACAGGCGTACATTCCACAGCCCAAATGTCGTTATATTACATTACCGAATCAGTACCGTTATTTTTTTTTGCCCACTGTCGCGCTGTCTTGGCCATCCACCCTCTCCAGCGAAAGGTAGGTAAATTAGCAGTCTAAAACGGTTGCCAACTAGCTGGAATTAAAGACGGAAAACATCCATTCCCGACTTAAGTAATGTAGCTATGGATGTGGCGCCATGTTTAATTAATAGTGTAGACTACTCCAGGCTAATCTAACCCCGAGCCTCACATTGCTGTTGTACCCACCCATTCCTAACCCATATAATGTGTTCCGTATTAGCTATAGATTGGAAAGTACCTCTTGGTTGTATTTCAGTCTGTTCCGAGTCCATCTAATCCCGAGCTTCACATTACTATTAATAATGTCTAGGCTTACGTACATACTCTCAGCCTGTTTAATTTGTTGATTTGGCCCATATTCGAAAAGTCTAAGTTCAAGTTTGAAAAAATCCCATGTTTGTACTGCATGCAAGCTGTCTGGAGTCCATCTAACCTCGAGCCTCACATTATATACAAATTCCCAGCCCATTTGATTTGATGTGGCTCCATATTTAATTTAGAATACTTAGTTAATTGAAAACACCTCCTGGTTTTACATGTATTTCAGGTTGTTCTGAGTCCAAGCCGCACATTGCTATAATATACCCATTCCCAGCCCTTTTTGTTTAGGGATATACATGGCTCCATAGTAGAATACATTGTAAAGCACCGCTAGTTGTACTCCAGGCTACCCCAAGTCCATACAGTCTAGAATAAGACCTCACGTTCGTGTATTATTTAAAGACCAAGCCTATTTTATATTGGGCTTATGGCGGCGCCAACGGGGCGGGAAGGCCCAAAAATGGAGCTTCGCGTTTGCGTTCATATCTCGGAGAAGAAAGCGTATCTACATAAGATCCGCATATTGCATGAAAGTTCAACCTTTGCTGGTTCCGATGGTACCCAGCATTAGTGTGAGCTCGGCCTTTTTCGAGGCCCTACGAGCAAAAAGCGGCTGCCAATCAGAAAAAAGTGGGTTTTTTCCATTTTCTGAGCAAAGTGGTGCAAACGTTGCCAGCAGTAAGATTTCAGTGCAGCATCAACGAGCACAAGTTGAATCGAATGAAAAATCAAGTCCGGAGTCAATCGGCCTCGGAATGGCTGAGATACAAGCCATTAAATTCAGAAGCTGAAAACTGGGAAACACGGGTAGGGCTTACACAAAAAACTAGGAATGCTTCTGATATAACTCCACAGCGAAAATAATGCACTAGTTCCTGGACTCTTTTTCCCAGAAGATCTTTCCTACAGCTCTTGTACTTCGTCTTCAATGGTGGCTTTTGCCAATTCGACTTTTCAGCCATTTTCAGCCTTCCATTTTCTGAGCAAACCGGTGCAAAGTCTCTGAGAACCTCGAAACTCGTACCAGATGTTGCTTTCCACGTGAACTAGTGGATGCAAGTGGTTTGGAATACAAACGATCGGGATTCTTGAAGATCTGGGGAAAAAAGGGACGAAAATCGAACATCTGGACCCCCAAACTTTGAGTTCAAAGTTCACACTTCCGCGTGGGTGTACGCATACCATCACGATTACCTAGGCAACCGCGGCGTGCGCAAGCCTGGAGTGCTCTTTAATTAGCGTATGTAGCCGTGAGAATTGCATTTGCGGGGCTGTATCTTGCAAGAACGAACTGTAAGGTGATGAGCTGTTCCTCTACGCGTGTTGCGACTCTGTTAAGAGCATTCCTCAGAGCGATTCCGCCAGTGTAAGTGAGATTTGCCTTGATGGTAGCCTGATATCTCGACTAGCAAGCCCGTTCTTAGTATCATTGCTCACTAGCCCCCGTCTAGCACTCCATCTCCTGTTAGCCGACTATTTTACAGCTATAGCTACTACTTCAGTACCTTCATGTGGGCATTACAGCAGCAATTCTTCAACTCCTGCCTCGAGGCGAGCTAAAATGATTACGTCAGCGATGCGGCCGCACGTAATAATGAGCGTGGGCACTTCCTGGTTACACTTTCGTTACCGCCGGCGATTTTGTCTTTAAATTTGAGGTCTTATTCTAGACTGCATAATATCAAACCCCGAGCCTCACGTTTGGTAACGTGGCGCCATATTAATAGTCTAAACTCAGGTTTGAAAGCATCCCACGTTTGCACATCAAACTGTTTCGAGTCCATTCATACCCGAGCCTCACATTACTTCTGTACCCATTGGATTGGATGTGACAACATAATTATTTCATTCGAAAACATTCCCTAATTGTACTTCAGACTGTGCCAAGTGAATCTAACCTTGAACCTCACATTACCAATGTACCCATTTCCAGCCCATTCAGTTTTTTAATGTGGCTCCATCTTGAAAGTCTGAATTCAGGTTTGAAAATATCCCATACATGTTTGTACTCCAAGCTGGCTCAAATCTTATCTAATGTACTTTGCAATATTATGTGTCGTTCACAGCATGATGGAGCCACCACCCACACTTGAGGAACTTGCAAAGAAACTTCGTATCTACCCACAACTGCTGGACCAAAAATGCTCAGATGAGCACCTCAGGAGTATCTCTCTCTTCCTGGACTGGCGGAAAATTGCTCCTCACCTTGGGCTAAGCAAGACGTGTATCGAAGCCATTGAGTTTGAGAAGAGAACGGAGGATGAGAGGAGGCTCGAAGTGCTTCAGAAGTGGAAGGCGAAGTACGGTTACAAGGCTACTTTCAAGAACCTGGCAGCTGTATTACTGAAAATAGAGAATGCTGATGATGCGGAGCGGGTATGCTGCCTACTACAGACACCAGCAGGTGCAAGTGTGTATAAGTAGAGCTCTGGTTTACCAACCATATTAAGAAACGGCTTAAAGAAGCAGAAAAGCCTGTACAATGTACTAACGCCTAGTATTAAAACCCCCATATAAATTCATATAGGCATATGGGAGCTCATGACACATATATGCGTCATTGGTTGGTAAAGAGTTAACCTTTGCCATGTAATATGCCAATAGCTCAGTCCAAACTAATTGGCTACATTGGACTTGGTGCATTCCTTATAATAATGTAAAACATAGCTAGGCTGCATTAGCACAGTAGAAGGGTGAGGTTGCTGATATGTCTACACCTATTTTTACACTGTCATTATATAGTCACTCCTGGTCAAACATGCATATCTCCTCACTTCACTATGGTAGGCATTTTTTATCTATGTTTAATGTACGTTAGCTATGAAAAGCAACCACACTTCACTCACTACAGACGTCACTTAATTACCCACAAATGGACAGCTAAAAGAAGCCCTAGGCCTGCATAATGTACAGCAGACTCTCACTTATCTAGCCTCACTGGGGCTGAGCCTAGATTGGATATGTGAACTGCATGGCTATATGTTGAACAATGCATTTTCAATACTAAGAGACAGTAGGCAGTTCTATTTAATGTACAACCATATTTTTTGAGGGAAGCTAGGCCTGATAATAATTATGTGAGATTCTACTGTAGTAGTCTTTGTGGCTGTAGTTGAGCTAGCAAAGTGAAGTGCAGAACTGCTTATAATTGAAAATGTCATCAGTTTGGTGACATGAATAATTATTTTTGCAAAATGGCTGGCTAACATCAGAAAATATTAATCAATATGGTCACAGTAACTGAACACCTTTAGTCCAATTTTGATACTCATATATAGGCTATCTAATAGAAATGTGTTACAAGAACATGTTGGGAATATCAGAATTTTAATTATTGATGGTTTGAGTATATAAGAGTATTCACAACTGCAGTCATGCGTGCATGAAAGGTAGACACACATTCATGAGTATAACTCAAGAGCCAACAGTACTTCAGTGTGTATACTAACAGCATTTCAAGTACTACAGAATTCAGTATGTTAATTAAACATAGTCAGGTACATTGAAGACAAATGACCCCATGGTCAAAAAATTTAAAATTAGTGTGTGCATCATCCACAGGCAAGCACTCTTCTTCGACGGCCACTACCACTACTCCTACCACTCCAGGTGAAAACCAGCTAAGCAGTTCAGTGACAGCAGCGGAAACCGCCATCTGCAGCACTGTGGCAGAGCCATCCGAAGTCTCAGTCCAATCCCCCAAAATCGATATTGATGGGGAGATCCAGGAACTTGAAAGCCTGTTTTTGAACATTGTAAGCGAAGCTGCAGAAGACCTGACAACGGTCAAGCTTTCAAGAGTCAAGGTCTGTGTGACACAACTGCCTGTGTCTGTGAAATACCAGCACCTGCATTTTCTGGAGCATAATCGCTCAGCCATTACTAGTGCTACGAGTGTTGATGATATTCTCGCTGTTTTGGGTCTCTACTGGAACTATCTCAACTGTGGGCTTCTGAAAGAACTAGTCTGCCGGCTTGGAAATGATGCAACCAAGCAGCTCATGGAGCAGTACATGGAGACCCTAAAGCTGTTCCGATTGAAGACCAGGCTCGGAGACTTCTTTGGCAAAGTGAGCGCAAACACACCACCTCACTTCACTACATTCATCACAAAACTAGGCGAAGGCTGGGAAGACTGCACACTCGAAGACTTGGAGCAATTCCGAAAAGAACTCGCACATTCCATGTATTTGAAGGAGTATGCTATGCACTTCAATTGTGTCGAAACAGGCTCCGTAGCAATCACCTGGGTTTTCCATAGCTCCCTACCAGAGATTACTGTCACCCTTCAGTCTGCATTTCAGCTACTGGAGTCGAAGTATAGCCTTCTGCAGGTGATATTCCAGGGAAAATGTATTCCTCAGCAGAGACCACTTGAGGTAAAGTGTTAATTAATAGTGAGCATTGAGATTATGAGGAGAGAGGTTCATTTGTACCTCCAGATTGCATGCATCACAATGTCTTGTTTAGCATTCTACTAACAAAGAAACTCCCATTATTCCCCCCTCCCCTCCTCCCCAGATTCCTCCCTTGGCCACACCTCCAGAATCAGAGAGAAGAGAACAGGAGAGCGATACCTTTGACATAATCGCTGCACTCCTGAGTATGTGTGTACACAAGCATGACTTAGTTTACATGCATGAAATGCCGAGCTATTTCTCTAAACATACTCAATGATGATTTCACATAAGTGCTACACAGCGAGATAATCTGCCTCCTCCTACACATGTACAGATGCTGGTGTTCCCCACATTGTGGAACAGATTCTTCAGAGTCTAGATGTGAAATCATTAGTCATGTCGGAGCAGGTGTCAAGCATTTGGAGAGATGTCATTAGAGAACTACACAGGTGGAAACATCAGATCCAGCACCATATAGAAAGCAATCCCTTGTGGATGGAGCTTTTTAAGAGAAGGGGATGGTGAGTCAAACAGTGGATGGGTACAAGTGGATCATACTCACTCATTTTGCACGCTTATGAACAAAAAGGAGCCAGGTACTTTACATGTAGCACACAGGATGCTGCTCAGAAGAAGGTTGTATGTATATAGATCAACTTGTTTACTTGATGTATCCAGATCTAGGTGAGAAGAGAACTGGTTTTGTCACGTCTTGCATGAGTATTCCAATCTGGAAACTAACATGAAGTGGTCATGTGACTTGTAGTACATAGCTATATGCCTCCCGTAACAAACTAAAATATGGCAGTCACCTGGGTGTGTGCTTCATGTGCAGCTGCCTGGTAATAGAATATGTATAGGAAAAGCAAGTGCATTTTAATTGCTGCTATACTGAGAAGCTAAGCTTGACTTCACCCAGATACTGTGAACAGTAGAAATATTTTCTGTCGCAGGCACAACTACCTGGATGTTCCTCCAGCTGAACAGGTCTCAAGGCAGTTCTACAGGCAGCTCCACCACAGTGCCTGCAGAGATATCCATGTAAGGGGATGCTTTTGTGTGTTCTTACTTATCCTACATTGTTCTCTACCAGCAGTAATGTGTCATTGATCATGACTGTAGCTACAGAAATCGGTCTCTTAGATTATAAAAATCTAAATTCATTTTCATTCCATTTCCAAGTCGCTTGAGAAAAATTGGAGGAGAGGCCACTGCACCCTTACTAAGGTCAAGACTGGCAGTCGAGTCCGGTGCCTGCAGTATGATTACAACAAAATAGTGACAGGGCATGGTGACAACACAATAAAGGTTGGTAGCTGCTGCATTACATGCATTGTATGTTGTGAGTTGGTGAGAATTTGATGAAATCATAAAGAAGAGTGTTTGTGCTCAAGTTTTGTTTACATACTGTAGCACTGAAAAGTAGATTCAGACGCAAGGTTCTGTGGTTAATCTCTTCTTGAACTGCTAATCAGACACACGCATACACTCTCACACGTACACCACAGATCTGGGACAGGAACACCCTACAACTCTTGAGAGTACTGGAAGGACATAAGGATCGAGTGAATAGCCTGCAGTTCAATTCTGAAGTGATTGTATCCGGCTCGTATGATCACACAGTCAAGTTAGTTCACCCACTATCTCTCAGTACATGCTGTTCTAGCTTAATGTATGGGTATACAGTGGTTACTGACAGGACATGTGCGGCTGGTTGATGTACATGTAGACTCGTACCCAGGCCTTCCAAAGTGTGCTGTATGAGCTACTATTCTGCTATGCCACTTCTTTGTAATATATGTACGTTTTAGTTGTAATCACCCACTGTACATGTGTCTGACTCCCTGCAGGGTGTGGGATATCCTGACAGGCCAGTTGATGAATGACCTTATCCATCACAAGGGAAGAGTGTACTCACTGAAGTTTTCAACCGACACTTTGGTTACAGGCTCTGACGTGAGTGTGTGCAGAACTGCCACAACTGTACCTTAAAGTGTTATCTCTATGGTATTGTGGAGTCCAATGAATTTTATGCTAAACATTGATGATTGAACAGTGGGTTAGGGAAAATGATGTTATAATCTACTGCAATCTGTACACTTAGGTGGATCTGTAGTTCCACTTGATAGTTAGTCTAGCTGCTAGACCCTCCCTCTCTCCCTCAACAAAAAAAGGAAAGTAGGGAGAGGGAAGGTCTAGCAGAACTTGCAGCATTCCTTGTCATAATGTTTAGCAGGCAGTACTATATATAGCGTTATGGACTTCTAATTGATTGGTGTAAACATAACCAACTACAAACAGTACTAAGTAAACACATGCTCATGCGAAACCACAGATCTATGATTTTAATCACTAGCAGGATTTTGGAAAGTGCAAGGTGATTGGTTATTTTGAAACCAATTTCATGCAAGTTCTGCTAGACTATATATATTTCTGGGGGAGCGTGAGGGTCTAGCAGCTTGACTACTGGATAGTTGGTTCATGTTACTCTACACACTAGTGTCACCTGTAACACTCCTTCGTAAGTCTGTCACAATTTAAACGTGTTTCTGGACTATTATAGCAACCAATATTATTTTGATTAATGGATCTGCACTAATCAATATCGTTGCTGTGGTGTGTGCGCTTTGCCTACAGGATGAAACAGTGGCGGTGTGGAAGATAGTGTCACCCACTGATATCACATTGAGGATGACACTTATAGGACATCAAGGCATGGTTTTGGCAGTGGACTTGAGTGAGACCACCATTATTTCTGGATCTCATGACCAGACAATTAAGGTACAGTCACAGATGCTGTAATTTCGTGCAACGGGAAATGTTTAACACGTATGAAAACAGTTTTGAACGTTGAATTGGATCATTAAGATGCGCTATGTGGACTGAAAAACTTGCGAATGTTGTATATATTGGTTCATGGATGCAAATGGTATGCAGTATGTGGTATATAAGTATATATGCACGTATGCAGTCATACATGCATATAACACACACAAACAAAATCTCTATGGAACGCACTAGTGTGGAGCTCATTTATATGCTTGCCCAATTTCAGCCTGCGCACAACAAGATCAATTCATGCTAATCCAAGCCACCCCAAGTCAACAAAACATTTTGTGACATGAGATTGTGGGAAACTTCATATTTTGTACTTGTGCATAGATTTCACTCATAATTATGGTGCTCAACATGCCCTGTGTAGCCACATTAAACAAATATACCTTCACATTAAATTTTAATTAACATTAAAATATATCTGAAAAGGTATCTAATTTACTCAAATTAACTTTAACGACAGCATGAACCCAATTATTATTGATTTGTATAGGGTGAATGGTTGTGTGAGTATATTTGCTAAACTAAATGGCATGTAGTTCATCATATAGTCATTAAAAAAACTTTATTTACAATGCTGGCTGGTATACTGCTGTAGGTGTGGGGTGCCTTCACTGGAGAGTTGGTGCGAACCCTTCGTGGACACAGTGATTGGGTGTGGTGTCTACAGTTGCAAGGAGACCACCTCATCAGCGGCTCTGTGGACAGCACAATAAGGTGAGATAATACCCATTAATTTTCATAGCTATTGTCCTCCTTCTGCAGTAGACAGTGATGTACTGTACTCTCATTAAACTTGCTTTGCTCGCTCAGCTACTTGCGTTCTCCATGCAACTATATAGTTTGCAAGGAATGTTAGCATCCACCAGCACTATACCGCTGCTGGTGGATGCTAAACGTTCCTTACACACTAGTTGCATGGAGAGATGTGGCTATTAAAAATTAAACTGAGACATACACAAAGCCGTAGCTGTACAGTATCATTAATTTTGAGTGCTGGTAATACTGTGTAGACTTATAGTGTTTATTGTAGAGTGCATTTAGCTTTGCTTTCTAGGCACACATTCTAGGAGGTATGTCATGGGTGTGTGGCTATAATACTCAGCAGTTTCTACCCACATTAAGCTATATTTCATGGCTATGTATGTATGTATGACTGTTGTATGAATGCATCTATCTTCATCAGAATATGGGACGTTGACACGGGAGAATGTGCACGAGTGCTACATGGGCATAATGATTTGGTCATGTAAGTAAAACACGCAGTCTCAAACTGAACCTGAAAACCATTCTCCATTTTTTCATGTCCCTGTAATGATGTAAGTATGCTAAAGTATTATTTCTGGAGCATGGCAGAATTTTTTAATCTATCAAGCCCCATTCCATCCCATAGGTGTGTCGCTGTGCACAACAAGAGAATAGTCAGTGGAAGTTATGACAGGTGAGTAGCAATAATGCATGTGTATTAATCTATTTACCACTGTGTCCTTAGTAGTTGTTGTGATGTGTCCCATTCTCTTTGTGTAGGACAATAAAATTCTGGGACCTGGCAGCAGCACTGGACACTGGTTCATCCAGTGATACTCTTTGTATTACAACACTGAAGGTAGGGTGCCTTGAGTACACTGTTTTTAACTCATTAAAGGTAGAAGAGTGATACATCATTTGCCTTCACTAGTCTGGGCATGTTATTGATGTTTTCTTATCGTAGAAAGAGCAATGGCACTGTTTTTAGCCTCATACCTTTCCCCATGTTAGTGTGAGAACAGTGGATACATGCACTTATGGTATAGTTTTCATACTACTGTAGCTACAATAAGCTCTCTTTAAACTTGCAGGGAGGATATTAAAATAAAAAAGTGTATTTATATCTGGGGAAAATTCACTAAGTAATTTGCTTATCCATATACAACATTTTTTTCTCTCAATACCCTCACAACTACGTAAGAGGGTATTGTGATCAGTAAACAGGAGCTGGATTTTAGTATAATACTACAATTGTCTTTTAGGATCATTCATCTGTCCCTCTCCATGCAGGAACAAAGTGACAGGTTCCAGCCACTGGAATTTGATGATTTACAGGTTAGTAGTTGTTTGAAAGGTTATTTGTATTCGATACACAGGATACTTAGTCACAGGTATATTTTAGCATAACTGAAATTGTCTTTCAGGATCATTCATGCATGTGTTTGTCTTTATCTTTCTCCCTGCAGGAACACAGGGATTGGGTCTCAACACTTCAATTTGATGATTACCGGGTTATTAGTGGTTATGAAGACGGAACACTAGTTATACATGATTTTTTAGACCCTACACCACCCATCCTGAAAACCTAAAGACTTGCCATTCTGTTCTCCTTGTACTGTACTGTTCTCATTTTGAGTGCTCCTATATCCCACTACTGGTTATATCATTTATTAAATTGCTGCTGCAGTGTATTCGAAATATCAACCACTTTTCATGAATTGATGAATTATATATAGCTACTGATAAGCAATAGCCATGTAGTGTTGGTTATTAATATTATGTGCATGTACTGTAAATCAACCTGTTATTTATGTGATATCAAATAGTTATCCTAAAGATATGACGCTAACAATACATAACATTGTAGTGTTTCTAGCCTGAATACATGCTACGATATAGCAGACAACTTTTATGATCTTACATAATATGCTCTATAGGCAAAGTGCAGGTTCATTTGACTAAGTGCCAGTCACAATCACTAGCATAACCATTGCATGCATTAGCTACTATCTGTACTATTTTGGTCTCTTTCTTTGCCTGCATGGCTAAAACCAGGCCCTGTAGGCACTACTCCTGCTGGCATCTGGACAATTGTAATGTTAGGTAGAATCCTATGTACCATTGTAGATGCCAATCCATGGCTATCGTGAATAAATAGGTGAAAGGGCGGGAAAAAAGCTAACTATCACTGGTACGTAGATAGAGATATAGTCATAAATGGTATGACTGCAACAATGTACTTGTGCCTATTGCACTATGTAGTTGAGTAATTTAATTAACTGTACCCAGTCCAAACCTTTGTAGGGTATAGACGCAATCCAGCTTATTTCAGCACCCCTTACTTGCTTCAGCAGTCTCAATACACAGTCTGAGTGGTGAGTGAATGGGAGCTACGTATAGACTTGATTACAATCATAGTACAATGCGTAAACATCCAATCATTTGCCTATTAAATTGCTAACCATGACTTTGAAGCTGCACTGAAATTGATGCTAGTTGCATAGTGATATGTTGCTATTGCAAAGGCTTAGGAAAAGCACGCATCCTTTGGTACCTACTGGTAGTAGTAAAAGTTGGTTTCTTTTCTCCTTGCTGCTTCACCTGGTGACACTGCACTGCATACACTTTGCTGCTCCGTGCTCTGCTTGATTTGAATGGCACTGCACTCATATAGCTGTTTACTTTTTTCTAGTGATTCGAAAAGCATAATACAAAGGACTGAGGCTCAGGCGACGCATATGCCACTGATTCTGAAGGGTATATATATATATGTCTACCCGTCTGGAAGGCGTGAGATTAATATTGTGTCTAAACATCCATTGAGTTACGGAAACAGAAAGACCAAAAAAGTAACTTCTACAGTCTAGGTAACCCTGATGACACTGCTTCAGCATACCATTTTAGGTGTGCATGCAGCTCCCACTTCATTTTAAAAGTGCACTGGTTATTGCAGTCAGAAAGGCAGATTTGGTGGTACAATTTCTCAACGATTCCAGCAGCCGAACTGTAATTCCATGGATGTATATGTTGAAGCCATTCTCAAAAGAACAATCATATAAACAAGACTACATGATGCCATGACTGGAGAGAGTTACTGGCTGACCCTGCCTTTCCATTCAGTGAATTTTGTATGGGCCCATTATCAGTCTTACCATTGGCTACCTTCACATGCACAGAGGCTGGCCAACAACATGGCAACAAGACTGTAACCATGCATGTCATGGCATTACTATTCATACTTGAGGACCCTATTGCCCACACGCAGCGGTTCTTACCTGAAAAGAACGCTTCCAAACGTTTTCCAGTAAGTACACACCAGTTTCAACTTAAAATTTCCCGCCAAAAGAATCTAAAGTACCGTTATCATTTTATTACCGTAATTATCCGAAATCATGTGTAAACGTCACATTACGTAATTCTAAATTTTAAAACCAAAAGCGATAATCTGAGCTGTGCCTAGGAGTAGGACTGTTGTGGTGGCAAGCTGTTTGAAACTTGAATATTGAGAAGCTCGGTTTTATATTGGCACGAAAATACGTGGGAATTTAGGAATTGCATGCTGATCTTGCTGCCTAGCTACTAATAGCTATGCATCTCAGCAAAGAGGAGGCTGTTTACTTCGTCACTGAAGTCCTTGGGATCAGTTCCCCGCTATGTAAGCTGGGAGAGGATCGCATGCTGTTCCTGAATGAACTCATCAAGGCCTTCTATTGCACAATCCCCTTCCAGAACATCACCCTTCTCTGCCAGTCAGAGGCAGACAGACATGTACCTGCCTGGGAGGAAAGTAAGGCAGCTGTTATGAGTGGCCGTGGAGGGCTCTGCTACACAGTGGGTGTCTTTATGATGTGCCTACTGGAGGCCTTAGGGTACGAGACATATTTACCTGCCAGTGGCATTTTCTTTCCCAACAACCATATTACTACCATTGTGCAAAACCTGACCTACCCTGGAAGTAAACACCTTGTAGATACGCTAAGTGGTTATCCAACTTTTGAGGCCATTCCTCTTGATTTTGACAAGGAATCCCCCATTTACAATCACTCCTTCTTAGAGTACAAGTTTGTCCGAGAAGGTAACACCATTCTTCGATTCCATCGGAAGGGCGAAAATCGCCCCACCCGTCCTGGTCGTGAGTACATCGTAGATGGGTGGAGAAGGGTTTGCGAGATAGACTTGGTGCCTAGAGATCTTTCCTACTTTGACCAGCCAATGAGTGACGTGTACACAAAACCTGGAGTGAATTCTCCTTTCCTTGTGAGCTTCCGTGCAGTTGTGTACAGAGAACTGAGGCTGGTGGCCATCAAGGACACCACCCTGATGCTTGAGAATGAAAAACATGAAGTGGAGGTTACAAAACTGTCGAGCCGTGATGAAATGATCAGTACTACATCCAAGTATTTCCCACAGTTCTCTGTTGAGGAAGTTACAGAGGCTATCGATTGTCTACACTTGCTTGAACATACCTCTTGAATGTGCTAAAATTGAAGGGCTGAGAACCAGAGTGGTCTAACCTAACGAAAGAAACTTCCCCCTCCCAAACTTGAGACAAAAATGTAATTTATACACTGCAAAAAAAAAATGTTTTTGACTACTGAGTGGATACCTGATCTGAGTAGCTATGGGGGTAGGAGTTAGACTACAAAGTGGTGATTTGTTACTCGTAAGATATTTGGCATTTCATACAAATTATGTACAAATTGTGAGTCTTTTATCTACATGGGATTCAACATTCCAAATGGAGGAGCTGAGGTTCCTGGAACCTCCTCCAGTTACTGAGTCGCATGTTATTATAGTGATGAAAGACTCACAAAAATGTATGACATGTATTCAAAACACCACTTTGAGGTCTAACTGCTACATACACTGTCATCTGCAATTCAGGTAACCACTAAGTACATAGTCAACATATTCTTTGCAGTGAAGAGCTAGTTACTCAAAATTTAAGACTTTCATCATATTTGTCATACACTCATGCACTTTTGTACAAATTATGCACTTTTCAGTGCTTGATTTTGGGTTGGCCCACTATGGCTCTCAGCCCTTCAATTATTACAGCTATACTGATTCTGTATTTGTATTAGCACACTGAATTTGTATTCTTTAGTGCACATCGTTAATGTTCTTGGTATTGTGACTGTTGTTAAGGAACAAAAAGAATTGCAAAGCATGAGCATAATCGGAGGGCACTCTGTAATCTATGATTGCCCTGGAGAGGTCACTGCACGTTCCATACTTATTATTAAGTCTCTGATCACCACATTCCAATAGTTGTTGTTCCTCATTCCAATTATTGTTCCATTCCTCATTCCAATAGCCATCGCGCCTTGTTCGATAGCTCTCACACTATACTGAAAATAAACTATGAACTTTGCTCCTCATTCCTCACTGGTACATGGCATTGCAACATCATTAATACTTTTTAGAATTGAGATACACAAACAGGACGTCTAGGCTAGCTGCCATGCAGGATTCTGCTGTGGATGTCGTTAACAGTCCACCTTCCACAGTGGATGGTAAATGGAAACACAGTTAGTTCATCTAGGAAAGTAAAATGCTTGAATTATTATAGCAAAGACTTTACAATCCAGCTGCAGTAATGATAGCCAATACGTAAATCTATATATCATTCATTGTGTATTACCAAGTACTGGCAGCAGTGCAAGAAGTAATAATGGTGAAGAGCCAGAGTGGTCTAACCCACAATTTTGAACTTAACTCTTCCAAACTTGAGAATACTCTTACAATTTGTTTTAGGAGCTCTGCAAAATTAAAAGATTTTCTCATTTTTGGTCAAACATTCCCTCACAGCTTTCTTCGTAGGTATGGCTGCAAAAAAAAGCTGTGAGTGCAGGCTACCAGTGCACCCTCCCCTGCATGAAGACTCTGGCCAGATATAGAAATGAACTTTAGAAACATGTAGCAGCGTAGAGTGGAGCTTTATCACGCTTCTTGAATTTGCTCAGGTTCAGAGCCTCCAAGAGAAGCTATAACAGACAGATGCAGTATGTGTGTAAAGGTATTAGGCTAAATAAGACTGATCACAAGCTTGTCCAAGGCCTGTGGGTTGTATATATAGGAATTATTAATTAATAATTATCCCTTTACCAACCATAAGAAACATACAGCTTAAAGAAGCAGAAAAGCCTGTACAAAGTATTAACGCCTAGTATTAAAACCCCCATATAAATTCATATGGGCCTGTGGGAGCTCATGACGCATATATGCGTCATTGGTTGGTAAAGAGTTAAGTGGCTATTAGAACGATGGCTACCCCAACCAATTCTAAATATGACATTGACTTGGTGTAGATGTACAATGTCATGTTGGCATTATCAGAATGAACACAATAGCTGCATATTAAAGCATACTGAGACTCGCACATTGACAAGTAGCTATAATAATAAAAAGTCTAATGACTGCTGGAGAAGTTCATTTGTCTTCTAAGAGAGGTTCTCGAAGCTCAATAAATGTTGAGGGGACAGATTTTGGGATAATTGCAGAATCAAGAGTGCTTTCCAAATCTGTAGAATTATTTAACAACAAATCCCTGCTCTTGTTTCTGGAGAATGGACTTTGACAAAAGCTTCGAAAATTAAATTTCTGCTTCTTCCACATTTCAGTGTTCCTTACTTGCACTACAGTGTGGTAGACGACAATACCAACAAAAGTCCCAGCAGCGATTGCAACAGAAGTATACGTGACAGCCTCTTGGTTGCCTCCTGCGAGATTGATGTATAAGGTGGTTGTTGCGAGCACACCAAGATTCAAAATGAATGAAGATTCCAACAGTGTAAGAATCCAGTTTTGATAGATGCCAGTGGTGAGTAAGGTTACAATGAAAAAAGCGGTGGAAGAAATGGTAAGCAAGCTGATGTTGTCGCCGCCGTAGACAAAAAATACACCACAGCGAAAAAGAAGTAACAGTCCGGTCCAGTATCGTTGCTTGGAAGTGTAAGGTGCATGATACGCATCAAGGTGGGCCTTTATACTAGGTCTCGTGATCCACGAAAATATCTTCCATGTAGACTTTGCCTGGATCCATTGGCTGAATAGGAGTAGTAAAGTGTAGGGCAAAAACACAAAAGCTATGGATAATACTGCAGCTATGAAAAGTGGAATGTGTTTTCCAGTGAGGTACCTCACGTTTCCATCATTAAACCACACAGCTACTTTCAAGCTATTTGGATACTCCACAAATGCTATTGAGAGAGCAGAGATTATCGTGCGAAGGAACTTGGCATATGACAGTAAGAACAGGGTAGCGAGGACTGCAACTGGATTGTTGCCAAGCAGAGCTGCTACCTTGCGTGAAAAGTGGCTAATTAGAAATATAATGCCGACTAAACTCCATACATAGACAGGAAATACGAACTGCAGCCATGTCTTAGCATAGCTGTCCATGCCCTCGTAGAAGCAGGTTTCAATCCCCAAGTCTAAGTTGAGCCAGGCTATAAACACGTTGCTGACTCCCGATGGGAAGAAGAGGGCAGAATTTGCTTGTACTACATTGGCATAAAAGATCAGTCCATGAATGGTTCCAGCTGCAACAGTCAGCTTCAAAACGAACAGAAAGAATACCAATGTGATGCCTGCAAATGCAAATGCTAGCAAGAGTGAAAGATAGTCATCAGTGCACTGCAAGCAACGAGAAGTTCCAAACACGGCACTAAAGCCAGGGTTACACTCTCCGCAAAGTATTCCAGATCTGTTAAAGTTGCATAAAGGACTGCTGTTATCAACTGTGATGAAAGCATCCCCAGTAATACAGTAATCAAAAGGACATTCATTGCGAAGAATTAAACCCTGGGAATCACTGTCATAGCCCAGCCAGAAATTGACATTGTGTGGACGAAATATTGTGGCACTGTCTACATCACATGTGTTGGTAAACCTCTGCAGTCTTTCATTGCACACACAAGCTTGCTCTGTGTTTGATAACTCAAAACCATGTGGGCATGGAAGGACTTCAATCTGAAGTACAACAGACCTTCCTTCACTGGAACACGGTCCTTGTGCATACAGTTCAACTTGATGTATTCCTTCTACTGAGGTCAAAATGGTATATCGAAGATTAGTGCATGTGTTATTTATCCTTTGTGTATATTCAAGCTCACCGAAGGATATGGTGTTAAGAAAACTTGTTCGGATGACTGCAGGCACACTTCCGTTCCTCTGGCCAAGAGCAATTACAGGAATTTGCAGTGAGCCTCCAGGATACACGCGCCTGGTGATAGGGAAGTTAGCGCAACTCGGTTCACATTCGGAGCAACTACATGTACACGTGTAAAGTGGTGGAGAAGCAATGCCAAGAGATCTAGATGCATTTGGAACAGCAGTAGAACTGACGAGGTCAAAAACTTCTCCACTGGATCTGAATTCACAGAAGTCCTGCTGGCAATAGACGATATTGGAAAAAGTACAACTGTCGATGGTTCCACCATATAAGTCACTCCCACCTTCAGAGGCATGATTTCTATCAAAATTAAGGCTGGTATTGAGATCTACTACACTTTGAATAGCTATCAGAGTTGTAGTGGTGTTAGTTTGAATTTGGAAGAAACACATACCCTGAACGTTAAAGGCAATAAAGTTAGCTGGTACAAAGCAGTATTCCAATGGTGCCGAGTCTTCAACTTCCACAGCTCCTCCAGTTACTTCAGCTCTGTTGTCTGCAAAGTATACTGCAGTATTGGCAAGCAAGTACATCTTTGAATTTGCTGTTAGCAAGAGTCCTCCTCCATTGAGTGCTGCATTTCCTAAGAAATTAATGGTCCCCTCAAATTGTAAATTACTGCTGGATGCATAGATTCCGCCACCAAAATTGGCTGTATTGTTGGAAATACCACTAAGTCCAAAGAAAGAAACATTGGATGCTATTGAATAAACGCTTCCCCCATAAACAGCACTATTATTCTGAAATTGTGTTGTGTCCATAAACGCTAGACGGCTTTCACCAGCTGCCATTAGTGCACCACCATATTGGGCTCTATTGTTCTGAATACTAATATTCCCATTAAACATCATACTAGTGCCAAATGCTAAAACTGCACCGCCTATGACAAAAGCTGAATTCCTGTCAAAAGTAGTGTTTCCACTGAATTGAATATCACCGTTTCCTATAGCCATTGCACCACCCAATGTCATTGCTGTGTTATTCATGAAAACTGTACCTTTTGCAAAAATCACTTTTCCAAAAAATATGCATAATCCACCTCCCTCGAGTCCTGCGAAGTTAGATACAAATTCAGTTTTAGTAAAGTTGACAGTGCTCTGAAGCATACACATTCCAGCTCCATTGAAATTTGCAGAGTTATTCACAAACGCACTATTAGTAACATTCACGGTACAGTTCATCAAGTAAGCTCCTCCACCGGTATGGGCTCTGTTGTTAAGAAACATGCTATTTGTGACAGTGAGATTGCTGTTTTGAGCATAGATTGCACTACCTGGTGCGCCACCATCATTAAAATTAACATTGTCCCTAAAAATGCAGTTTGAAATTTCGAACCAAGGCACATTCAATATACTAAATGCTGGATTAGCACCATCTGCACATGATATGAAGCTCAAGCCTCTAATACGTACCGTTGCAATTCGGATGAAGGCAAAACTAGATGCACTATTACAGACGATGTTGCTAGTAACTTTGTCAGGGGAGGAAGACACTGCCAGGAATGACAGACTAGTGATGTCAGCAATCAAGAGCCCACTGTCTAGAGAGTGATTGCCAGGGAGGAAAACAAATGTCACGTCAGATGTGAAATATTCTATCGGCTGCCTAAAGTACTCAGAAAGAGTGAAGCAAGGCTCTCCAGGGCAAGACAACTCGGGTGCATTGGAAACATAATAAACACTCGTGTTTTGTACTGAACTTCCAAAAACTACATTTCCTGAATTGTTTGCAATTACATTCTCTGTAAAGTTTTCGATGCGTCTGATGAATGAATAAACCACCCATCCACCACCTTGGTTGCTTATAAAGCGGTTGTTGTTGAAGCTTACCTCGCCAATCGAACCGACTAATACTCCAGCAGCATTCAGATTAGCACTGTTACCCGTGAAACTATTATCAATGAGTTCAGTGAGAAAGTTTTCTGTATATATTCCACCTCCAGTTCTATTGGCAGTATTATTACTAAACTCGTTTCCTACGAATTTCGTTTCACCACTACTAACATGAGCTGCACCACCAGTCTCACCAGCCTGGTTACTTTTGAAAGTATTTCTTATGAAGTTCAGTCTGCCTTCCACCACAATACACCCACCACCTTGTGTTCCCGCATTGTTATTCGTAAAAATGTTCTCAGTAATATTGCCATTGCTGCTTATACATGAAATTCCACCTCCATCCACTGCAGCACGATTTCCCACAAATGTGTTTCCCCTGCATTCCACTTCGCTGAACATTATGCAAACTGCACCTCCAGAGTAGGCTGAGTTGCTCTCAAATAAATTTCCAGAAAGAATGACCCTGTCACTAGAGTACACACTAAGGGCACCTCCATGTGTAGATGTATTTCTCCGAAATTTTTGACTATTTTGAAAAACACAGTCCGAAATAATAACGAGAAATGCTGTTGATACTGTTACAGCTGAACTGTAGTTGCCACTGCCACCACAGGAAGAAAATGCAAGACCATTAATGTAAAGATTACCAATAGCATTGAAGGTTAAGCTAGTACCCTCGCTGCAGATAATCGTGCTTGTGACTTGAGGTAAATTGCTGATATCACCGAAAAGGGACAGGCTTGGAATATTCTGAAAAGAAGCATTTCTTCCAAGAGTGTAGTTACCAGGGAGGAACCTAAGTGTAACATCAGAAGTGGAGAACCGGACCCCCTGTTCTAACTCAAAGAGGGTGAGGCAGTTTTGTCCAGGGCAGGTTGTATCTGGTGAAGGAGTGATGTAGTAAGTGCTCTGAGCAGAGCACAGTGAAAGAATCAATAGAAGCACAAACTGTAACTGCCACGGATGCATTGCAGTCCACTACAGATACGTTTGTATATAATTATACACAAATGTGAACTTGTACCATCGGTACTCTTATACGAACAAATTAATTCTCACGTTGCTGTACTTTAGAACAAATATTTTCCTGCCTTGTATTTCAAAACTGTATATGTCCACTACAGATATTTTTGTATATTATATACACCAATGTGAGCTTGTACCACCAACACTCCTATATGGAGTATTAATTCTCACGTTGCTGTACTTTAGAACAGATATTTTCCTTCCTTCAAAGATAACGGTACTTCAAAAACTGTATTGATCTAAAAACAGAGAATGGAGAGTGTATGTATCATTACATGCTCCATACAAACAGTATTGAGCTCATATGTAGTAGGGTCACAGGTGACAATAAATATCGGTACCTGCCATCTGCCATAAAATGCTGTATGTGACAATTATTGTTAACTTCAACATTGTGCCCGATAAAGATAGCAAGAATTTGCTAGTTTCAGAAGTAGGTTCCTTCCCAAGGCTTCGTCCTATGATGTTGAGGTAGTGGTTTAGCTAAACAAGAGGTTACTCAAGGAGATCTAAGTAAACCACAAGGAAGAACTGTACTTCTAGAATAGACTGTGTAAATGAGACCAGCAAGTAAATCTGTACTAAGTCTGCAGCTAGCTGACTCAGGTGCTGTTATCTAATACTGGCACCTTTTACAGGCTATTCATGATAGTGAATATCAGATGACACTGCATTTCAAATGTGAATATCAATATCAGCTTGACAGTGGCTTTAGCTGAATCATGAGAAATTTTGCTTGTCAGAGTAATGGTATTATGTCATAGTTCTGAACATACCTATATTATATACATAAAATGATTAGTATACATGAGAATGGAGTCACTTGCAGGTCCCGTATTTTGTGCTCTATCCATGTAAGTATATAGCTACTCACTGGTATTCTAAGGTGGTGTCTGGCCAGCCCCGGGCCCACCCATAAGCCTCAACTTGCATGCATGGTTGGTTTGTTCTGAGAAGGATCTCTTCTCACCGACTGTTCATTGTTAACTTCCAAATATCAAACTTATAGGTGCAAAAAGCTTGGCCATGTACTGTATATATGCAGCCTAATAAACGCTAGTTAATTAATCAAGTACCTGCTATAATTATAGTAGGCTCATGCTTGAGAGTTGAAGACACCGCAAACACAGGAAGTCAGTACACTACTATTGTGCTAAAATTCCTCCAGTGTATACAGTGGTCTATAGTCTACAGCATGGGCAAAGAAGGCTGATGTCTAAATTCATGATTAAAAGGAATGCATGCGATTAGTCATAAATGCTATCAATGCAGTCATGGACTAGTCACATGTATTCAATATTATTGCACTATGAACTAACCTTTTTGGACTCAGTCAATGGTTGCAATAATTGTAACTGGTGATTAGAAATAGTTTACCTGTATAATAATCATGTGAATGAGCATGTGATCACTGTCATGCAAGGAATATGGCAGCAACATGAGTAGTCTACATTAGTGCTGAAGTCAGTCACTAGTATGAACAATTACATGCCTTATGCTATACATGTACTTATGCACCATGCGCATGCATACACACAAAAGTAATTATGACAATTCTGTTTCAGTTAGTCATCTTGTACCTATGTGTATGATTAAGTCTCACTATTTACCTGCATGTGCTACAGAAGTGATCATCAGTGATCTAACGCTTCAAGGCTTAAAATGAATACTTGAAAGCTGGCAGTTTTTAATTTTACTGATAATTATACAGGCTGGAATTGCCGTGCATTTAGATCTACATATAGGCTTCTGCCACGCAGGCAAATGCAAGTTTTAACTTTTAACTTTATCGCTTGTACCGACAGCTTTGAGGCTAGAAGACGCTCGCTAGTGCCCCTCCCTTTTTCAAATTGCCCGACCAGCTGAATATATTCAGGAGACAGACAGACTGCCGTGCGTGTATAGTACCCATTATAAGTTCAAGACTTACCTTACGGTAAGGACGTAAAAGCACCTCATAGAACACGGCTGCTCTGGTCAAAATATCAATATCAGCCGCAAAGCTATTCCCGGAAGTAGGCGTGGTAGTAGTCTCGCGGGCCAGACAAAAATCGTCTGGCCCGCGAGACCAGCGTGGTATATACGTATATATAGCTGATAGCGTCCGTGTACTACGAGGTGTACTATGTTGAAGACAATACTATGGTAGAAGGTCCATATGCTGTAAGATTATAGACCCAGCAGTCTGCTATCTGAGTCTAGATTCTGTAGCATCAGACAACCCCTACAAGCTGGGAATTTTGGTAAACTCACCTTATATAATGTGTCATTATACATGCCTATATAATGACACATCACAGTAGAATTGTTGTATTAACTTGGGATTGTTCTTTGAGTTTCATATTGTAAACACATTACATGCATGCACGAATACAGCTTGACCCATTCTTGGTCAAGAATGCTAAAACATTATTAGAGACAAAACACCTAGCTACCGCTATTCCACACAACATGCACATCTAAAAAATTCCCCAACCTCATAGTAAAAGCTGAGAGAGCAGTCGCTGATTCAGTGATGATGGTGATGATTAATATAGTAAGGATGCATGTCAATGATGTCACTACACCATGGTCCCCTATAGGTACACTGCTAAAATTGTTTTAATTACACCAGCTATATAGGGTTGCCTCAGTTGAAGTTACACTACCAAACTATGCAGTTTGAAGTTACTGCAGGAAGATAGTATCAATGAGAATTCAAAAATGTATGTACTTACTATAACAGTGTTCAGTGAGAGTAGCTGAATCTTAAACGTGGTGGGATTCAACAGCGCTGAACTCATGTAAGTGCATTTATTTGAAATTCTTATTGATATTGGCTTCCTGCCATAAAAATCACACAGTTGTAGTGCAGCTCCCACAGATATACCCCTAGCTGGTTTAAAACAACTCCTAGGGTCTACCGTAGTGTTCTACACTTATATAGCCTCGTTCCCAGGCTCTACTTCCCAGCTTTTTTTTGCACGTAGTAGAGCCTGGGAACGAGGCTACACTTATACATAGTGTACTGTCATCAGTGAAGTTGACACTCAATGAAGTTGGTTTTCCTTGCCCTTAGGCCCGTGGGAGAATCAGACAGAACGAAGCAGACTTCTGGCATTCCAAGCTTGAGAATCTTTGACATATGAGTAAACAAAATCAGAACACACCCCCCCCCCCCCCCCCCCCCCCCCCCCAAAAAAAAAATAGTAATAAACCAAAACGACAAAATAACAACAAGCATGGGCAGTCTTTTTATGCGGAGCCACTCGATCATTTATTACTGGAGTAAATAATAGATGATAATCTCATACTAGCTCACCCATGTAATTATTGTACGGCTATAACTAGTTCACATCTATGCTTTCATTTAAGATATTTCACAGTTGCAACAAGAAAAGACATCCTTTAATTTAACTCTTATATTATACAATTATGAGTGTCATACATGATGTAAAATGTTTACGTATACTTTTGTACATTACGTACTACAAAAAAATTAAGGACATGGAAATACAGCAGTGAAAAAGACAAGACTTTATGTTTACGTATACTTTTGTACGTTACGTACCGCAAAAAAAAATTAAGGACATGGAAATACAGCAGTGAAAGAGACAAGACTTTACGAAGACATCTTACAATGCTGTCACAACCAACTAGCTATTGGCCTTGTTGCTGATATATTCCTCCCAGCAGTCGGCCATTTACGGTACTGCTAGCAACCAAAAAAAATTCAGGGGGGAGACTGATAGCTATATTACAGGCTTCCGTAGGTTTTGCTGCTGCTGTTTTCTACCATCAGTGGCTTGCAACGTACTTGGCTTCCATTAGCAATTGCTTCATATGGTTCTGGGTTTAGGAGCCTGTGTGGAACAGCAGCATCAAACTGTTCTTCATGGTCTTGAAAAAAGCAGCGTAGAAGTTTGTGGCTCTTGAGCTTTTGTATGCAGCCAGTTTTCCTATCGAGCAGCCAGAACACAGAGAACAGGACAAAGTACAGCAGTGGGAGTGCGTATAGCACATCAGTTAAAATCAGCAAGAAGGTCGAAGAGTGACCAGTTAACAGTGCAGTGATAAAAATGAACGTAATAAAGATATAGATGGTACCTAAGGTAGTAAAAATGACAGCATCTACCACATTATACAGGTGCACTTTGTAAGGCTGAACGAGAGCAAACAATAGTGCAATACTCCAGTAGAGAAGTGCTGATACAGCAACAGTAAAATATGGCACAGCAGTAGAAAAGAGCAAAAGAGCAATGATTCGAAAAATGAAATAGAGTCCAGCAAAATATCGATAGTCTCGTGTGCCATTTGTGCCATCCTTGTAGCAGCCTTGGAAAGATTCAACAAATGTGTGAAGGGCTTGTGAGTTCATTTTGCATCGTGTGAGACACTTTTGGAAAAAGGCAGCTTGGTAGAATGTCAGCACAATGGGAGGTAGAGCAATGAAAGTCAACAGTACAACAATAGATAGTAGAGCAAGTGGGAGATGTTCTGAGTGAAAGAATTCAATGTTTGCATCATACCGAAAGACGAAAGTCTTGAGTATCTTTCCTTGGCCATCGAACAGCCGTGTTGGGAATAAAATCTTCCTGCCACGAATAATAGTTTTTCATACAATATAAGAATGAAAGTTGCAAAAGCATCGATTATGGAAGTCTTTGGTTCAACACTTCTTCTGAAGCGGAGGAAACACCTTAGAAAAGGCCTCCAACAGTAAACAACAGGCCTGAAATCGCCAGCATGCAGTTGAATGCAGATGTAGAGAAATACAATGACAACTAATGGGTAAAATGCTAGTATATATTCAAGTGCATATGCTTGTAATGAACGAAGATGGCGTGTGAGACAAAATAGAGGAATGATAGCACGGAAGACATGCAAGTTCCACATGTCATATAGGGCAGCAACTACCACTGTGGACATTCTCTTGGGGTATGTAAAAGTACCTTGTGCTCCCAGCACACTCATGATGAGACTGATACCAAGGAATGATTATGTAGAAATCTGGCTATAGAAGATGAAAGAATTAATGGGTCCTGAAACAACACCGATGGCAAAGATTACAATCACTATGAAAATTACAGTGATTGGTAGATATGTGATAGTAATAAATTTTATCCAACCATTGGAGACACTCGTACAGTTGATGCACTCTATGAGGCTGAAAGGTAGGGACAGGCACATTATTCTTTTTAATTTTCCATTATTCTATTCCCCAATTCTTTTATTTTGCCCTATTATTCCTTCCCATTATTCTTATTTTTACCCTATTATTCTTTTCCTTCATCACGAGCCATATGTAGCAGACTGAATTTAGGATGTGTTTCTACCTTTAAGTACAAGTCCATATAGTACATATAGTGGGTTTCCCTGCTTCACTACACTAGACTAACTTGGCTTTGGAATTATTAATTGAATTCACAGCCACTTATGTTCCACCACCAGCCCACCACTTTACTGCAGACTAATTACTGAGTCCTCTGACCCAGGAAAGGCCTTATTAACAGTTCATGTGCCACAATACCCTCTCCCCCACCTGACATACCCACCGACACCGGCAGCATGAGCCCCCTTATTCCCTAGCTACCTGGCTCATCCTGGAATCCCTAGCTGGTCTAGTCCGACTACAAGAGGTTTTGGCGGGAGGCGGCTGATCGGGGTGTACCAATACACCTCCACGGGAGGTAGCCCCCCGATGTAGCATGCAATTCCCAGGCTTGGGGGCAATGCGGGGAGCCAGATGCCCTTACAAATATTGTTTCTAGCCTTGTCACTGGCTCCCACGCACCCACCAAACCTACCCCTCACAGCCACCAGTCACATTAGGGAACCCTAATGGAGAACATGCAGGACTCCCCATACGGGGAATACCGGCGGACCCCTCTCCTGAGCGAAGGGTGGGAGGGAGGGAAAGTAAACTTCTTGACATACAGTACGTGCAGCTGTGCTCTGAGTGTCACGAGGCAACCTAGCCCGCCTTGCTCAGTGCGCATGCGCCTAGCCCATGCATGCCCCACCCCCAATTTACTAGGAACTGCACATTCCTGTTAACTTAGTTTAACCTCCGTTTAAACTGCATTTAACAGTTCATGTGCCACAATACCCTCTCCCCCACCTGACATACGCACCGACACCGGCAGCATGAGCCCCCTTATTCCCTAGCTACCTGGCTCATCCTGGAATCCCTAGCTGGTCTAGTCCGACTACAAGAGGTTTTGGCGGGAGGCGGCTGATCGGGGTGTACCAATACACCTCCACGGGAGGTAGCCCCCCGATGTAGCATGCAATTCCCAGGCTTGGGGGCAATGCGGGGAGCCAGATGCCCTTACAAATATTGTTCCTAGCCTTGTCACTGGCTCCCACGCACCCACCAAAGGAAGGAGCTACCCCTGCTCCTTCCCCCCCAAGCCTAAACCCCCGACCCCCCAGCCCCCCCTGCCTGCCCGGAGATACACCGACCCCAGAAAATGGTACCCCTGCAGGCTCTGGGCGACCGCTCTACATGAAGGCTTACCAACAATATCCTATCAACTTGACAAATTAGTCAGAATCAGGCATACACAGAGTTAAATTTTTGCCAGTTGCTTAGCCACCGTGGCCAACCTCTCGCGTGGGATTCGAACATAAGTCTGGTAGGCTGAGCTCCGCCACCGCCCCAAAGTTTTGATCATAGAATCTTCAAGGCCTGCTGCTGCCGCTGCAGTAGCCGCCCCAATGCGGAAACTGTGGCCCGAATAGCCACTGACATTCATTCCGCTGGCGCTCAAGGCTTTCCGTACATGTTTCACAAAAGTCTCTCGAGACAATGGGGAACCAGATTTCCACCTGAAGAATGGACCTGTGGATCTTCCGCGTACAGCCAGGTAGGCTGCAATCGCTGCCACTGGGCACCGGCAATTGTCGGTCTTGCCGATAAACACAAACACACCTTGGCGGAATGGGTCAGTTTTTGAGGCTTTAATATGCACCCGGACTACTGCTGGGTCCTCCAGTTTGTCCAAGGCGACATCGCCCTCACCCAAATGGCCCTCTGGGTCAAACTCAGCCATAGACGCCACAGTGATCTCCCCCGAGCGTAGAAAGCCGTAAAAGCACATGCAACTGGCAGCCCATAACATGATGGAGTCGTAACTTTTGTCTTCCTTACTCCAAAAGTCTCTCAGTTTGTCCATAATGTCCATCGTCACTGGGAGCCGTTTCTGAGGCCTGGTCTCCCGGGATTTAGCTTGACGGAGCTTCACCCCCCGCAAGGCATACTCCAGCACAGGCCACGAGGAAGTGAAGGGATCCCCCAATCCCTGACTGATCTGTAGGTAACGAATAGCTGACAGGTACCCCTTAATAGTGCCGTGTAGAAGGCCCTCCTCATACAAGTGGGCGACAAATGTACAGAGTTGGTCCTCTGAGAGTGGGAATGGAGGTAAGTTTTTAGACTTGCAAAAATCCAAGTACCGACGCTGGCCACTGGTATACACCCTCTTGGTTGAGGGTGCTAAGGAGCTGTCAACCAACTCTCGAGCCAATCCCTCCAATCGTTGGAGGTCCATGGCTTGTCTTCTTTGGGAAGCACCAGCTGACTGACTAGGCCTGGAGGAACTGCCATCGGCTGATGTTGTGCCTGAGGATTGAGAGAAAAGAATTCGTCCAAGTTGTTACGGGATATGCCATCTGCTGCCCTGTTCTCTACCCCCGGAATGTGAGCGGCTGACAAAGTCAAGTCAAAGTACGCTTCGATGAAAAACAGACAGCGTAGCATATGGGCCATTGGTGGGTCTTTACAATAGCCCCCTCTCACTACTGAGACTACCGCCTGGTTATCACAATGACACAGTACTACCGAGCTTCTCCATTCGGGACCCCAGATAGCTGCCGCTATCACCAGTGGTAATAGCTCCTTTGAGGAAATCGTAGCATCCTGAAAACCTGGCCACTCCCTCCACTCCACCTGGAACCACTTATCCATCCAGAGAGCCCCACACCCCCAGGCTCCTGATGCGTCCGACCAGAGCTCAATTGATGGATGTTGCAGAGCTACTTCTCTCAACAACGACACCCCATTCCACCTGCTAGCAAACTCGTGCCACCACTCCATGTCTGCCCGGAATTCTCTATTTAAGCGGATAGGGTGGTCTTTTCTCCCAAACTGGGACAGTAGCCCGAAGATCCCCCTTAAAAATCGCCTTCCCGGGCGGATTACCTTGCAAGCATGATTAAGATGACCAGCTAGCACTTGCAGATCCCGTTTCTTACACATTTTTCTGCATCTCCACTGCTTCACTATCTCCTGTAGTTTCTCCAGTTTCTGTCTCGGCAAACGTAGTTCCATGTTTGTCGAATCGATCTCAATGCCGAGTAGGTTTATCTGAGTAGCTGGGCCCTCTGTCTTCTGGGGGGCAACGCAGAAACCTACTTCCTCACACACTTGCAAGGAAGTGTCGAGGCTAATCTGACATGTTGGAGACTGAGGGGGGCATACCAGCGAAAAATCATCCAGGTAGTGATCGAGCCCTTGTACTCCCTTGTTTCTGATGATAAAGGCCAAGCCGTCTGCGAGTGCACTGAATAGGACTGGTGCTGAGCGCAAGCCAAATGGCAGCGTTGTGTCAACATACAGCTCTTCCCCTAGCACCATCCCTAACAGCCAGCGGTCGTCCGGGTGCACCGGTACTTGTCTATACGCGGATTTTAGGTCGAACTTGGCCATTAGGGCCCCTCTGCCATTCTTCTGAACTCTCGCAGCAATATCATCTACTGTGGTGTATGACAGGGAGCACAGCTCCTTCGCTATGCCATCGTTAACACTATCTCCCCTTGGAGATGACAGATCCAGGATGAGGCGCCATTTCCCTGGCTCGGACTTTGGGATCACCCCAAAGGGGCTCACTTGAACGTGAGGGAACGCCCCAGGCTTGAAGGGGCCTAATACTCTTCCCGCTTCCCTTTCCTCCCCTAGATACCGCTCAACCACCTCTCGGTGCTGGCTAACCGACTGCATGTTACCTTTCGCCGGTTTGCAAGAGGATGTACTATAGTTAAACCCGATTCTAAAGCCATTCCGTATTCCTGTGCATATGAACCTGGCGAAGTCCCGGTCTGGGTGCGACTCCAAGGCCTTCTCCCAGACATCTGGCTTCAATGGGGAGATGATTTGACTCCAGTCCCCTTTGTGGTGCTGTGCTGTCATCGGTCTACAGGAGTCCAAGGCCCGAAGAGCTTCCGTCATTGACTGAGATGCTGGGTCCTGACTGGACATCCGTGCAGTCCCTAAAGCAATAAGTATAAGACTGACAAGAATGCCGAAGCTAAGACATTCAGGTCAATGACCGAAGTTGGCAAAGACTGCACTGGTGTCCCTGGAATACCAAAGTCACACTTGCCAATCGGCCAGTGGAGAGGACAAGCACAGTCTCAGCCAACCTGTGGGTCTTAGCTATATGTCCTGAGAGCTACGCTAGAGCCTCAAGCTATGACTATGTGATCGATTCTGGGGGTGGCTCCCCTTACTGACTTACGCATCCCTTCTGCTCATGTTGCCCCCCCCTCCCCATCCTGGGCAGCTCCCAGTTGACTACTTCTCACCACCCGGCACATGCAGCACTGTCAATAAGTCGATAACAATACAACACCACAGCGGTTCCAGGTTACTACTATCTAACGCTATTGCAACACCGATTGCAATGTTCCGGTTCTATGAGATGCCAGCCACCACCCTATTTCCTTTCGGGGCCAGGGCAAAACCGCTTTGGGTGGCTGTACCCGCAATCCAGGCACTTGTGCGGGAATTTGCAGTGTTGGCGGGTGCACCCCGACTCATTGTAATCCCAGCACACCCATTTCGGGCGGCCACTAGCTGATTGCTTGCCCCCGAATTCCACCTTCCTGGTCTTCTGAGGTAGCTGCTGCACATTTCTCTGCTTTGGGCGGGAGCTACAATGCTCTTGATAGAGGTGGACGTCCGTTTTGGTCCAATCCCTCACCCCCGTCGATGCCATTTTATCTCTGAAGGCATGGTCGTACTCCCTCCAGCCCGGGAATTCCGCCTCGTTGTGAGCCTTTAGTACGGTTAGCATGTGGCTCATGAATCCCGGGGTACACTCTGGGAAGTGTTGGGCTATAGCTGCTGTATAGCGGCCAAAACACTGCACCCAGGTAATGATATTGTCAATTGGCTTTCTGCGCGGCTGGGCAAGTTCGAAACCCGGGAGGGCTACCAGGGTCTGCGTTTCCCCCTCCTGGATTGTCTGGGGTGAGGATCTCAGACGAAAGTCCTGCATATCCATAAACTCCCATTTTACCATTCTCTCATGGATCCTCTTGGGGAGGGAGCCTAAACCGTCTCCTAGCCATACCCGCGGCGCCTTGGAGGAAGAAGCGAGGCTACTCTGGGAGGAGAGTAGGGAGATCAGGGTTGACGCCTGTTGGGCTATTGTCACCGAGTCCTTCTCTAGCTCGACCTTCCCTTCCGGACTTGTGCTGTTTACTGTTCCCTTGCCCCCGCCTACTCCCTTGGCCTTTTCGGTGTTCCCAAACGTTGGCACGCCTTCCAAGGCATTCCTGTCTGGTACTATCCCCATCGCCACTGTAGGGGAGACACCAGTGACTCAATAACCCCATCTCGCTAGCACTCCTCCGAAGGGAGGGGGGTCCCTTTGTTGTGCCCGCTGGCTTGACCCTTTTGTGATACTCTCCACAACTTGTTGTGTCTCCCCACCCTAGGATGGGCCCGTATCTCCACCTGGGCTCCCACTATTGCCACGACATGCCTGCATGCCTCCCTCTACCCCGCATAACCTGCAGGAGTAACCTTGCTTCCCCTGACCCCCCCTGCATCAGCATTACCTGCTGAGCGAACCTCGGTTAGTCTGGCATTACCTGCCACTTTGACATTATCTACCTCTGCTTGCTCAGCGTATGCAGATTCAGCATTCCCTGCTGGACCACTCCCAGCCTCACTTGCCGGGTCAACCTTGGTATTACCTGCTGGACCGGCCCCTGTGACCGCCACGTTACCTGCTAAACCAACCCCAATGGGGACTAGCACTGCGGATTCAGCATCGCCTCCTGGCCCCTCTCCGGACTCAGCATTACCTGCTGGGTCGACCCCCATGGACGCAGCACAACCTGCCTCAGCATTACCTGCTGGACCCACCCCTGAGGGTTCCGCATTACCTGCTGGACCCACCCCCGAGGGTTCAGCATTACCTGCTGGACCCCCCCCCCTGCGGCTTCAGCATTACCTGCTGGACCCACCCCTGAGGATTCAGCGTTACCTGCTGGACCCGCCTTTGGACTCGGCCTTGTCTGCTGGATCACCCCTGAAGATGCGGCATTACCTGCCTGACCCGCCCGTGGGCTCAGCTGGCCAGCCCCCGTGGCTACTCCACAATACCTGTCACCTATGAACTCGACATTACCTGCTGGGCCAGCCCTATATGGAGTGGCCGCGCGCGATGCCCCAGCCCTTTCCTCACACTAACGCTAATCGCCTTCCGCCTGGAGGAACCAGCAGCACGTGACTGGTGGAGCCACGGTGCACGTGCCTAGGCGCCTTATTTAGACGATTGCGTCATCACATCCACTCTATACCCGAGTACTCTGCTGAGCCATCCCTTGTGGGCTCAGCGTTACCTACCTGGGCCAACCCCTGTACACTCCCCACTACCGCACCTACACTGACCTTCCTTCACGAGTTCACTCGAGGGCCTCGGTTGCTGGTTCGCCAGCTGCTCGTGCACTTTCTGCAGGACTCGCTCTAGCAGGCGGGCTTCCAGCCTCTCCTCCATCTCCGCTACTTGCTCGTCGCCGCTCATTTCCACCAAAACTTGTCAAAAGTAGAGCGCTTGAGCAACAGTGCGATCAAAGCTTGGCAAAAGTAAACTTCTTGACATACAGTACGTGCAGCTGTGCTCTGAGTGTCACGAGGCAACCTAGCCCGCCTTGCTCAGTGCGCATGCGCCTAGCCCATGCATGCCCCACCCCCAATTTACTAGGAACTGCACATTCCTGTTAACTTAGTTTAACCTCCGTTTAAACTGCATCAGACAGGTTTTATCAAAACAATCACCTATTATTCTCGCTTTTATGCATGCACCTATTATTCCTAAAGAAATTCTGGAATAATGTGCGTGTCCCTACTGAAAGGTGGAACTGCAAAGCCATCCCGGCACTCTCCACAGAGCAAACCTTCTCTATTAAATGGACCACACACTCGATCATTGAGACTTGATGATTCAGTAGAAAGTGGATAGTACAATTTATATGAGCCGTCTCTATAGGCTTGTTCACAATACCCAGCTCTCAGCTCTCCAGTTTTATTGTCATACGTCATGTAGTACACGATCAGTATTGAGGCGTTCAGTGAGTCTTCATCGCAAGTGATTATTTTACCAGGCCAGTCTGCACAAACACAGCTGTTTCCTTATCACTTGTGAGACAAGGAGGACAATAAAGGGTGGCTGTGACTGACAACACAGCAATAGCTACTGTTACAATAACTATGAGTATTCTCTTACTATACACTGTAGCCATGTACCGATAGTATAGCTATCAGCTACAGTGCACACAACTGCAAAATACTGTATAAGATTACAGCCAGTGCAAGAATTCAGAATTGTACTATAATTGTAGGTAATGATTAATTTAGCATAGCTAGCTATACTTTTACTGATATAAGTAACACTTGCATCGTGTAACTGTATGATTGACCCCAATCAATAATTTCTTTTATGAAACATCTGCTTGACATAGTGTATTTTTGTTCTAAATGTAGTCATTGCTTCTATGCTATCTATTCAAAAATCTTAGCACTAAATATTTTTATAGATTATGTATTGGGAAAGGTGCCCACATGCAAGAAATCATGGGATAGAATGAAAGATTATTGTGTTTCTGCAGGCTTAGCTTAGCTTAGCTGTCCCAGCTGGGACGAGGCTAATCATTATCTAAAGCTAAAGCTCTGAGTTACGGTGCCACAATTAACCTTTGACCTTCACTTAATTGCTCGCGGCCCGCCCACTTTTGCCTGTGTATAAACCGAAGTCCGTGAGTCCACAGTAGCTATCTCGATTATCTATGCATCTTAGCAAAGAGGAGGCTGTTTACTTTGTTACTGAAGTCCTTCGGATCAGTTCCCCACTGAGAAAGCTAGGAGAAGATCGCATGCTGTTCCTGAATGAACTCATCAAAGCCTTCCACTGTGCAGTCCCCTTCCAGAACATCACCCTTCTCTGTCAGTCAGAGGCAGACAGACATGTTCCTACTTGGGAGGAAAGTAAGGCAGCTGTAATGAGTGGCCGTGGAGGGCTCTGCTACACAGTAGGTGTCTTTATGATGTGCCTACTGGAGGCCTTAGGGTACGAGACATATTTGCCTGCCAGTGGCATTTTCTTTCCCAACAACCATATTACTACCATTGTGCAACACCTGACCTACCCTGGAAGTAAACACCTCGTAGATACGCTAAGTGGTTATCCAACTTTTGAGGCAATTCCTCTTGATTTTGAGAAGGAATCCTCCATTTACAATCACTCCTTCTTAGAGTACAAGTTTGTCAGAGAGGGTAACACCATTCTTCGATTCCATCGGAAAGGTGAAAACCGCCCCACCATTCCTGGTCGTGAGTATGTCTTAGATGGGTGGAGAAGAGTTTGCGAGATAGACTTGGTGCCTAGAGAACTTTCCTACTTTGACCAGCCAATGACTGACGTGTACACAAAACCTGGAGTGAATTCTCCTTTCCTTGTGAGCTTCCGTGCAGTTGTGTACAGAGAACTGAGGCTGGTAGCCATCAAGGACACCACCCTGATGCTTGAAAATGAAAACCATGAAGTGGAGGTTACAAAACTGTCGAGCCATGATGAAATGATTAGGACCACATTGAAATACTTCCCACAGTTCACTGTTGAAGAAGCGACAAAGGCTATGCATAGTCTACACTTGCTTGAACCTCACTCCTGAATGTGCCGTTTAGTACACTTGACGAGTATACGGACTCCATACTTGTATTAGCACGCTGAAATTGTATTCTTAGTGCATCATTGGTGTTTGGACTGTTGTAAAGGGAAGTGCTAATTATTGCAAAGTGAGCTTTAACCATACCATATCTTTATTCCCACAATGAGGGTGGAATTATGTTGGGTTACCTCAGTTGCGTTTGCAGTCTATGCCATGATCTATATAGCACCCACTGCCACTTAGAGTGTTAAAGTTAAAGATACATATAGCTATACAATAATATTATCCTCGATTGTGCAATGAATATTTCAGAAGTGCAATCCAATGATAATGACATGAATAGTGTTGAGTCCCACTCCTTTTGTTTCTATAGCACATGCATAGTAATTTGTCATGAATATTTCACACTGGTCTCTGCCCAGACACCAATGCCAACAACAAATGAATTTTTTGACTGACTGCCACGGATTTTTAGCTGCAGTATTACAGAGGAAGCTGCTTGTAGAACTAATATACAACTGAAGCTACTCATTTTTTTGATTTTATGTTAGCTACATTATTACTAGTACTGATAGTGCTATATAGTCACTATAGGTTAAGCATGGTAATAGGAACGTTCTCACTGACACATAACAAATCAAAGCTCCAGAAATTTAATGAAACCATATCACATTGAAAAGCCTTTAGTGTGCGGTGCCACACCTATCACAAATTAACTAATATGTGTATACAGTGGAACCTCCCATAACGGACCCTCCCACCAGCGGACAACCTCTCTATAAAGGACACCGGCCGTGGCACCGATTGAAATTACTATAGTGCTAATGTATAAGAAACCTCCCACGAGCGGACGCTTCTTGATTCCGGACAGCGGACAAACTGCATGCTCCCGACTGCAGAAGTCCGTTGAAAATTACCTCTTATAACGGACAAATTGGAAGCCACACCCATCGTTCGTGCAGAAACACGTATAAAGACCGGAAGTTACTCTCGTACTTGTAGTCTAGACTGCAGAATCACTCAATTTATCCCGCCTGAAAACTGACTCACAGCGATAGTCGAGATACTGAGCGCGTAGGTTCTCAGCAGCTCTTGCTGTATAACATACCAATCCAGACGCCCACGCAAGTTGGGCAAAAACGGGCATAAACGGAATATGACACAGATATACAGCTGGAGCACGTGATCTGTGACGACACGTGAAAACTATTTCGAGTCCATATCCATAAGCTGTTTGCAAGTTGTAGAGATGCTTCCACAGTTCAATTCACTCTGGACAGCTATTTTGAACATTACTGACATTGTGGCACTTGTATTTGTTATACCACTCAATGTTAATATCGTCCGATAACTCTTTCAACAGCATATTTTGTACAGTCATGTATGCCTGGTAGATACTTACAGTAGATGACATGGTTTATGCTTGAATACATGTCTGGTAGGCATTTGAGTGCTTAATGTGGCTAGAAATAGCAAATTGAGTCGAACCTCCCACCAGAGGACAACCTCCGAATAAAGGACAAAAGCCTTGCTCCCAAAGTGTCCTTTATTCGGAGGTTCCACTGTACCTCCCAATAGTATCCACAATAGAGGTGTACCTGCCAGTTTATTTGAATGAAAATCATCATCATTATGCTAGCCTGGCAAAAGGAACACATAAAAATTGGCTGGGTATACCAAGTTCTAAAAAGCAAAATTTATTTAGGACGTTGTCATGGAACTTTGCATATACCTGTTGTTCATTGCCTGGCACATGCACTTACAGTCAGCTATAGTCATACTATACTACTTCTACTATCACCCAAGGCTAAATTCAATACATACAGTACTAAAACTGTATGCCATACGCATATACGTACTTCTTTGAGACACGCAAGTTAAGTGTCAGGCATCCTGTTCGCCGGCTAGAATGAGTTGTTGTTTTTTTCCTCACGGTTATGGTAAAAAGAAATATTACTCTTTTACTACCATGGCAATCGTTTATATTAATAATGTGATCCTGTAACACCTCAACTTTCCTGGCACTTTGCAGTGCACTAAAGTCCAACTTAGGATGATCATCCTTTTTATCTCTGGTAGGCCTCACAATAATATAGGTATTCAAAAGCATTAGAGAAATATAAATTATGTTGGAATAATAGCCATAAATATTTAGGCCTCTGAGATTAAATAGGCTATATAATAATTTGTTGCTTATAGTTACTAACTTATACATGGGCTGTAGTATGTAAATTAATTCTAGTTCAGCCAACCTCTACAACTGCTCGAGTGAGTGTTCTCTGTCTTGCAAAACTCATTTACCAATCAGCACTATTTGTCTCTAGAAGATTAAATTATTATAATTATTGGTTATGTTACAATACAATTGATGTTGAGAACGTTTTATTGTGTATTGTGAAATTGAATAATACAAGTTTAAAATCGTAAAAGGTATAAGTCCAATAATATGTGAAAATAAAAGCATATTTAGCATACATTCGTAATTTAGGCAACTACAACCTGCAGCTGCTTATTAACACGTGCAGCACAATCTTGAAGCTCTAGAGCCTCAGCACTGACTAGAGAATCATCGCTAATGACTATCAGCTCTTTTAGTGTTTCGTTTATACTGAGCATCTTGGCAAATGCTTTTACACCATCAGACTCGATTCCAAGTGAGGGATGCTTAATTTTTAGGACATTCAGTTCAGTATTCTGATGCAGTGCTCGAGCAATAGCTTCTGACACTCTGTGGCCCACAGCGCACCAAAGAAGTTCAAGAGCTTTTAGGTTTCTATTTGTCTCTAGGAGTCCGAGAACATCATCAGAGCAGCTGGTCAAAACGGTGTCACGAATTTCCAAACGCTCAAGTGAGGATGGTTCCAGCACTGCTCTCATCAGTGCCTGTGTACAGTCTGTGTTCATTTCATCGTCACCAACTACGAGAACTCTGAGAGTGCTTGTTGGTCGTATTAGGCTGGATAAGGCTGCAATATCAGTACTGCCAATTGGGCTACTAGCTATACAAAGTAGTCGCAAAGTACTGAGTTTGGATAAGGATTGCATGAGTTTTACAGCACCACCTTTTCCAATAGGATTAACACATATATCTAGCTCTGTCAAACTGCACATACTTGGAATTAGACAGGCCAGTTGGTCACAAGCAGCTTGATCGAGACCACAGTTATATAGTTTCAGTATGGATAATCCCCGAAGAGTGTTGCAAGGTAATTTTGCCAAGATTTCAATACCTTCCTGACTGATTTGTTGCTTTCCTATCTTTAGTGCTTTGATGTGGCCTTGCACATGACCTGCTCCCTGACTTGCATGAAGACCACTCACAAGCATATCAAGTGAATCACAACCAACACCTGCAGTTATGAGGTCTATTATCCAAGTACAGTTGCTGTTGGAAATGCAGTAGCTCAAAGCAACACAGTCAAATGGAGAAGCTGTCTCAGGAAGAAAACCAATCATTTCGTTGCTGATGCAGACGTTGCTGCAGACGTCAAAATCTTGAGATTCGTATAAGCACTGAACTGCTTGTGGCTTGAGACAGTATTCTGCTTGCAGCCAAGTTGGTGACTCTTCCACATTTTTTTCTTTGAGTAATTTGCAGCCAATGCTACTGTACTTTGTAAGCCCACCTACAAATCTCCAGACCACTTGAAAGTGTGGATCTCCACAGTACTTTTCAAATAGATGCTTTTGTTCGATTGGAGAGAGGCATGAAATGTGAAACGCTGCAAGAAACTCTTGCACTGTAAGGTGCAAAAAACTGAACGATATTTCTGGACCCTCTTGAACATGTAGACATGAAGCTTTTGTCATGAATCCCAAGTGGTCAAAAGATTGAGGAAGGCTGTTCCATGACAGCTGTTGGATGCAAATTCCCATGAACGCGATTTTACAAACTTCACGGAATTGTCGGAATACGTCTTCGGGAAGGTCGTGGAACTGAGCTGGCATGCAGTAGGTCTCTGGGACAAAACCCCCTTCAACAATGTGCCTTCTAAGTAAAGCATGGCTGAGAGCATCATACAGTTGAGTCATAGTTTTTGGGAGAGGCGTTCTTTCACCTTGATACTGTTGATATATTTCCACTACAATGGCACTGTTGAGTGGTATATACATCATACTATACACAAGTGGATTACTGGAGATATATTTCATGAACTCTATCAACTGCACTGGGTCTTTGAAAATGCTCTGAGCATATTCTTTAATGTTTTGTTCTGTAAAACCTAGAATTTCAACATGTTTATTGATTTGAGGTTTACATCTTAAGAGAAGTTCTGCCGTCACAGAAGGACGGCTAGTTATGAGAATGGTGGCACGAGGAAGATAACGACCATTAATCATATCCACAAATAGTGAGCCCATTTCTCTCTGTTTAGCTGGTAATTCATCAAATCCATCAAATATGAACAATACACCTTCTCCATTTGATTCCTCAATATCACTTGAGACTGCCTCTTTGAGAGAGGCATTGCGATGGAAGAGCAAGTCAGAAAGACTACTTGCTTGCTGGCTTTTCTTTTCACGAAGCTGAACCAATATTACAAGAGAATATTTCCTCAGCATAGGAAGTGAGTCCCAGTTTCTACAAAGCTCCCATGCAAATGTAGTCTTACCCACCCCAGGAGCACCCTCAATTAATATACAATTAGATTCACTTTCAGTGTCAGAAGTAAACAGTTGAGTGATTGAAATTGATTTCTTAGATTTCAATATTCGGTCGACATTGCCGTGCAGCCTTGCTGTAGTAAGTTCATAGGCCTGTGAGAGTGATGTTTCATCTCTATTGATAAGAGCAAGGTTAATATACTTTTTGCTTGGTGTAGGTGGCCATTTCTGGTAGAGTGGAAGTGGTCTTGATTTATATAGTGATTTCAAATAAGCAGCATATTTGGCAATGTTTAGTGTAGCAAACTGTTGGCTATTTACGATGGCTTCCTGTGCTGAAGAGCTAGAGTCTGCTGAAAATGAAAGAGCACAATCCATTAACTCAGCAGTTACAGAGATTCGCTTGCGTTTTGTTTTGTCAGGACAGCTGCAGCAATTTTTCCCTATAAGTTATAAATACAGAAAATTAATACACACGTGATTGTAAACACATACATTTACACGTGCATCACAGAATCTGTTAGAAAACACATTCATTGCAGTGGTAATTAGTATATAACAGTAGTTATATTCAACTTACTGTAAGTGGCCTCGATTCTGTTTGCTAACCAATGTAATGATTTCTCCTTCTTTAAAATGGTCATAAACAATGGGAAACATTCTGGATTAGTACCAAGATTTCCTTTGAAGTGACAGAGTAGTTTTCTTGCTTTCTGAACACGAGAAACTCCACTTACTGTAATGACCTCGTCTAAAGCTTCATATGATATTAGATTCTCTGAAAATAGTTCAGCTGCAAGCCACTCTGGGTCTTTAATGACTTGAGCGAGTTCACTGAAGTGCTTACGGTAAGCCTGCACTCCTGCTGGATGATGCAGTTTCTCTGAACTCATTCCTGCATAACGAATAATTATGGAGTGATATTAGCTCAGCTATACCTATGCGCATTAACCCTAGCTCCGCTGCGCAGCGAGTGGCTAGCCGCATAAAAAATATTTGATTGTATCACCTCAAGACTCGACATTGCAGCAAATGGCTTCTGCATGGGGAGGTCGTTTCGAGAAGACGTATATGGATGTCAGGGTGTTCAACCCACATGCTCCCACCAACAGGGGCACCAGCATCTCCAACTGCTTTAGAAAGCATGAAGTAGAGAAGAAGTGTGCTTACGAGCAACGAATTTGAGAGATAGAACACCCTACTTTCACTCCCTTGGTGTTCTCTGCTACTGGGGTGAGGCATGGCCAAGCATACCATGACCTTCTACCAACAGCTAGCCTCCCTTCTAGCAGACAAGTGGGGATACCCGTACAGCTCTACTCTCTGCATGCTGGCTTCGATCCCGAATCGCCTTCTCTCTTCTGCGGTCGGCAATTCAGTGCATCAGAGGTGCCCGCTCTTCCCGTGGACACGCCGCCAAATCGACTCCCCCCCCCACCTATTTAACTCTTTCCCAGCCAAGTTTTAATACATCCATAAGGCTAATGTGAATTTATATAGGCATTTTTATATTAGGCGTTAATATAAAGTACATGTTTTTTCTATTTTATATGGGCACAATCAACGAGGCGCGATTGCGCCCCATGTGAACGATTAACCCTCTCTTTTGTTTTGCTCTGTTGTTTCCTTTTTGTTTCAAGTTTATATACCCTTTGTTTTCTTTTGGTTACTCCTGCATTGCTGGACGATGTTTTGTTTCTATATAATTATTATTATTCAATAATTATCCGCGAAAAAAAAATTGCCAGGACTCTCCAACTCACGCGATTTATTTATCCGTTCACTTCGGTGAGAAACGGAGGGTGTGGTGGCCTCCGCGTCGATATACAAACGGTTCTATACGTGGGCTCCACTGAGTCTTCAACTGGGCCTGTCGACGCCTTATATGTAAGTTAAGTTGCGCCCTGACGTTGTAGGCGCGACCGCGAGTATTGCCGCTTTATCGTACGTATAGACATAATTGTCGCAGCCTATATCGCCATTGTCAGGGCTTGTTCTTCTCTGCACTAGGTGACCGTATAGCGGGAAATTTTCGCGCTTTTCGCGGCCGTGACGATTTTGCGAAAAATAAGAACTTCAAAATTTTGAAACGGTGAACTTTTGACATTTTGGCATTTTATGGGGATTAACCCGTGGGTTAATCCGAGTTCATTAGAAGAGGCGGAGCTACGCATGCGCTCCAAAGAGATCTTACCGCCTTTTCCACTCCAGTAGCAGGAGCGGTTGCTGACAAAAGAGCCACGAAGAGAGTGTCCATTAGTTGACCCACCCAGCATACCCTCCCTCTGAAGCCTGGCATGTGGAGATATATGGCCAGATGTAGACAGGATTCGTAGAAACTCTCCATCGTCATGGCGTACATACATGTCGATGTGATCAGAGTAAGGGGTGAGACATAATTGGGGCGAGCACCCCCAATTTCCTCCCAAACACAGCTTATATCAGTCCATTAAGCAATGCGGGCAATAGGATGGACTGCACCCTTACTCTCCCACCAATTAGTAGCTTACGGCATAGATAGTACTACTATCTATGCTTACGGTGATAGCATAGGATGGTCACGTCCATTATAGGAAATCACTAATTACCGACACTGGCACAGGATGGCCACGCCCATTAAAGGCAATCACTAATTATCGTCACTAGTTAACGCAAAAATTTTCACCTGCGAAAATTTTCCGCTATACGGTATATTTATGACTGTACACTTCCAGGCTGCTAAATTATCGTCCTTGATCTCTGACAATGCTCTGTTCGAAACCACAGTACTAACTAGTAATGAGTGTGTTTGGCCCGCGAGACTGCTGGTGAGCGCGTTTATATTCAACTGAGCGCTTTCGCGTGCATATAATAGATAGATAGATAGATAGATAATTATTAATGTCTCGCCACTTGGGCAGCAGGCCAAAACTGGCCTATGAGACAGTGTGCACATACACGATAGGTGGTCACAGTCATACACACATCTACAAAAGAAAGCATATTAATAAGGACATCAGAGAAGAGAAGAGACAGAATAGTGGGACTAGTGGGTGAATGGCGAGTACAGATACCACAATTATTTTTATTTTTTTCTTTTTTTTTTTCTTTCACAGACACCAGACACAGATCAAAACCACACAGCAATGGTAATTTACAGCCGACAAAAAGCATGATGGGAATAATACAAAATTTAATAAAAGTACAAATAAAATGGATGTATGACTTGAATTGGTTATAGTTTTTGTTTCAAAAAGTACAAAACAGCGTAGCATACAGCACATCGATGGGACTGACATAAAACAATAGGAGCAGAGACATGAGTGTATAACCTTAGCCAATGGATAGATGTAAGTGTGGGTCAGTTTTCCCTTACAAATCGGGATATAAAGGAGCAAAAGGTAGTCCGTGGGAAGGGAGGTATTGTGCAGTGACTTAGATACTAAACAAATTCTTCAGTGGAATCTAAAGAGATATTCATGGGTTGAGGTCGTGTCACCCTTGGATCTGCCAGTGACTTCTAGGATTGTGGTCGAGGTAAGATAACGTTTGGTGTGAAGATATATAGAGTACAAAGTCACATAGGATGATGCAGACTTTAGGGATCGTGGTCGAGGCATAATACAGTTTGGTGTGTAAAGTGTTAGATGCATGGATATAGTAGGGACAGACGATGAAGTATACTAACTACATAATACAGTAAGTTTGGTGTGTAAAGTGATAGTTGCATGGATATAGTAGGAACAAACAATGAATTATACTAACTATAGTAACTAGTAACAGTGCGGATCGTGCTAGTGTCTGCATTAATTTCTCTCTCTTTTTTTTTTTCTTTTTTTTTTTGTGACTATCTTAACCCACAAGAGGAGAAAAGGGAGGAGGACGAAAATAGGGGGGGGGGGGGGGTTCAGAGGGGAAGGAACAGAAAAATAAGTGAACATATAATTATAAGCATACTATAAAAATAGTTAACATTCGGTCAGACTTCTTTGGAGTAGGTACATTTCATATATAAGTTTGCTTACTGCCGTATCGTGCGCACAGAGGGACATAATTAGGATCGTCTTCTCCACAGGGGGCAGGGTGTAAAAACTTGGCCCACCTAGTGCATCTGATGCAACTTGGTAGAGCTTTGCTCTGAGTTCCATGAGGGGGTGACAGAAGTTTACGAAATGGACTTCATCGCCTAAGCCTTCCTTGCATAGCTGGCAGGTTCTTTGCTGCAGTGGGATTTTGGGAGATCTGTATCTCCCCAGTTCGACGTCAAGTGGGAGGCATCCACACCGAAACATAGTTATGATGCGTCTTTTGCCAGCAGAGATAGACCTATTCACGTATAGTTCCTGAGATGGCTCATCTTTTACGTGTCTATAAAAACGGAGACGACCACCGGATTCCGAGTTACTTGGAGTCGTTTGGACCGAGGCCTCCCACTTCTGAAATTCCCTATCCATGATAGCTATCCAAACATCCTTTTCTGTACAGGAATGTGGCAACTGGTTGTGGTCACGTAGAGAGTCCAGGAGGTTCGTTGTGCTTCGGGCCCAGTTCTTCCTCCCGGACTCTGCAAGAGACTTACTCCACACATAGATCTTATGAGTTAGCCTATTCCCTTCCATTGACTTTACTCTGTACCAGAATCTAAGAATGCTGAAGTCAATATAAGCCTTGAAGGGGATCCATCCTGTCTCACCAAAAAGGCCTGCCAAAGGGCATGTTTTATTCACTCCCAAAAAACATCTTAAGGCTCTATGCTGAATGCTCATAATTTTAGGGAGGACCTTGTGCCCCCAGATACATGCGTTTGTCATTATAATTGGTTGGACAAGCTGCGTAAAGAGCAAGGTATAAGTCTCAAAATGAAAACCCCCAGTCGCTCTCATTCTATGATTAAGAAGGGCGAGTGCCCTGTTAGCCTTGTGAATAATTCCCTCTACTGACACATTCCAGTCTAAATGTTCATGTAGGAGCAAACCCAAGTACTTATACTGCGAGGTGTATAGAATCTCATAATCCTGGAAGGTGAAAGTAACAGAGGACCTAGGTTTACTTCGCAATCTCCTCCGAAAGTGGACTATATTAGTTTTAGTCGTGTTAATATTCATTTCCCACTTTGCACACCACCCCGCAACTACATCAATAAGGCATTGTAGGTTTCCTGCGGAGGGGGCAAGGAGAACTACATCATCTGCGTAAAGGAGTGCAGATATGCTACAAGTCTGACATTCAACTCCAGCCTGCTTGGAGTTTATTTCACTCACCAAGTCATCTATGAACATCGCAAATAGTGTAGGCGAGAGAATACACCCCTGTTTTACCCCATTGTTGACAGTGAACCAGTCGGTAAAAGCTTGATTCACATCTACCACACATCTAACATCTGCATACAGAGCCTGCAGTGCGGTGAGGAAATTTCCGAATAGGCCAAAACGCACTGACAGTTTATCCCAAAGGAGGTCTCGGTTTACGCAGTCAAAAGCCTTTTTAAAATCCACAAAACAAGCAAAGGTATCTTTTTTTTGACACATACAATTTTCTATTACGGATGTGAGTGCAAAAATATGGTCCTGACAGGATCTATTTGCCCTAAAACCATTCTGCTCATCACTAAGTGCATCATTACTTTCCAACCAATCCCTAAGCCGGGAGTTTAACATCCTACAATATGACTTGGCCACAAAAGATTGGAGGGCTATACCTCTGTAATTAGTGGTTGATTGAGGGTCAAGGTGGGACTTAGGTATGGGTTTGATTACGGTTTTAAACCATGCAGATGGAACTTCTCCGTGTTGATAGCAATAGTTAAAGAGGGAATGTAAGAAATCAATACATACATCGTTTTTAATAAAGAGAGGTTGAATTTGGTCAAATCCGGGTGATTTAGCATTGTCATTTGCCAGGATGGCACTTTTCACTTCTTCGTATGAGAAAGTGGCATTAAGCTCCGAGGCATCTAAGTTCAGAGATTCAGAGGGGAGAGCAGCCGTTAAACTATGCCCGCTGGTGTGTGGGTTTAAAAGCGAGCAAAAATAGTCCCTCCACATAGATAGTACTTCACTACCTTCAGTAACCGTCTGACCATCTGCTGTACGCATAGTGCTGGGCAGCTCATGGGTGGTTGACCCAATACCCTTTACAAAGTTCCAAAAGGCCTTGGGGTTACGTTTCTGCTGATCTAGAAGCCTGTTTTGTCTCTCTCTCCGGTAACGGCGCTTGCTTTTCCGTACTAATTTACTAAATTCTTTCTGGCTATGAAGATAAAGCTCCCTAAGATCGTTGTTACTTTTGTTCTGTTCCCATGCCTTGAGAGAGAACCTAACAGCTTTGGCTAATTCCCTTAGTTCCTCATTCCACCAGGCTTTTCGGCGATTTGAAGTGTGACTGAGGTTCGTAGGAGATTGGTCCCCAATTTGTTCGTCAATTACTTTACAGAAGGAGTCATACACTGTATTAACGTCGACGTGTGAGGTATCGAATAAGAGTTGAGCAGCTAGCGATTGCACTTTTCCAGCAGTTGCTGCATCTTGCATGTATTCAGGAGGAACTTTTCTCCTGGCCCTAGGTTTTCTACCATTGATTTTCCTTACTGTAGTGAGGGATTGCTTAACATCCACAGTGAGGATTCTGTGGTCTGGAATAGTGGAATCAATAGGAATACCCTTAGAGATAATAGTGCCAGGGATGTCGTGAACCTGAAAATTGCTGAAAAGACCTAAGGACGTAAGGGGGGCTATACAGTAATCCACCACCGATAACCCTTTGGTGGAGACAGAAGTAAAATTATCTTTAGTCGGCTCAAATCGCCCATTTAGTATACCTAATTCTAGGGTACGTAGCATTTCAATTAACTCCTTTCCAATTTTGTTACTTATGTTGTCCACTGAAATTCTAGTAGGAATATTATCTACTCCTGGGGCATCATCTAGGGAACCACACCTTGCATTCAAGTCACCACATATTAGGAAATCTCCCAAATGGTAATTATCTATGACCAGGGCTTTCAGAGTATCAAAAAATTCTTGGGATTTGTCCCCCCTGGACGATCCTATTGGTGGGAGGTAACATACACAAATACCGACCTGTTTCCCATTTTGCCTTTGGATTAACTGCAGCCACAGAATACCCTCATACTTCTCTGCTATAGCTGCAACATTGTAGTGCTCTAAGACTGAATGCTTTATTAGTACCCCTACTCCTCCAGACCCTCTGATGGCTCTTTTCGAGATAGACTTACGATTGTTTCCATACCAACTATAGCCTTCCATATTAATGGCGTGGTCGTCTCTTAAGAAGGTTTCACACAAACATACAATATCTAGGTCAAGGGCCTTAATCACATTACAACGTAGTTTCTGGGCAGGGTCTAAGCTCCACCCACAAACATTCCAGACACCTATCGACAGGTTGTCTGGGCAGGGAGAGGAGGAAGTTGGAGGCTCATTAGTGCTGGGATTCTGTAGCGCCTTATTGGCGGAAAAGCAGCGGTGTTGGGTGGGCACTGTGGAGGGGGATGTTTGTTGCTCAGAGGTGGTAATTTCAGGCTCATCAAGGGAAGTGGGCGTTTGGATAAAAAAGGCTGACAAGCGGCTGGATCATGTGGACACTGAGAAACAGGCGGCCTTGTATTAGAGGGCTTCCTGGATGGTTTCCGAGGAGGGAGCAGGCTAAGGAACCATGGCAGGTGATGACTGTTTTTCAGGCCCTGGTCTAGCAAGTTACACCTATCAAGGTTGGCACAGGTCACTTTCAAAAACTTCTTTGTTGATCCCGAGAAGGAGGATTCACTCAAGGGCATTGTCAAACTATAGCCCTCCAGAGTGATACCCCCTTTTGACAATTGGTCTTCTACTTCCTGTATGCTCAAGCGACTAGGCACATTGCGTAGGTACACTACCACCGGAGAGCTGGCGGGGGGACAATTTTGAGTATTGTCACAATTGTCTTGGGTGTAGTTGTGACCTGTGTCTCTAGGTGGGTTTGCCTGTTTGTTAGACAGGGCTTGTGAGGCAGACTGGGCTGGAAGGTCGCCTACTGTAGACTGGGTTACTGGATGGTCCATAGGGCTATGGGTAGTGGATCGTTGCAGCTGGGGGGGCCTGGACAGTGGATTCACTACCTGCAGAGGGTGCTGGGAAGTGGGCGGATTTGAAGGCAGTGGGTGACAGTTCCCCTGAGGCACTTGGTCCCTCCCTGCATTATCCCCATCACTATTGTCTAGTAGCTGAAGTGGAGCAAATCTGTTTCGAGACAGTGGGATTTGTAGGTCTGAGCTCGTGGGTGTGGTGGGGAGGTTCAAAGGGGCAGAGGCGGTATCCAAGGTCATGAATTCAACAGCTTGAGATAGTTCTTTCATTGCGGTTTGGAGCTCACTTACAGTTTGCTCCAGGAGGGGGACTTTAGAGACTTCTATACGCAGTGCTGTTAACTCACTAGCCAGCTCCGAGACTGTTGGTTTCACAGATTTCCAGTTATCGAGGCATTTGGGGCAAAACCACTGGAACCCCTCTAACTTCCCTGCTAGCTTGTAGGCTTGCTTTGTAACCCCTACACAGTCAGTATGAGCCCACTTGTTACACACATCACACTGCAAGGCTTGACTATGCTTCGTGATGGTGGTCGTGCATGACTCTAAGAGACATGCAACGCTGTCAGTTGCCATACTCAGTAGAGGGGGGGGGGTGGGGGGGGGGGGGTGGGGCTGTCCTTGTAGGTATCGCTACCAAGTTCAGCTCTTTGCTAGGAGTCACTTTTTACAAACGTTAAATTTAGCGTAACTTACCGGCAGAGTGTGCTCTAGCCTCGCGTAGAGTCTGGCTATGCGAGACTAAGAGTGCTCCTGTTAGCCAGTTTTATGCAGCAAGATTTGTGTTTTGACAACTTCTAGTAACCTATATGAACTGCTATTAGGATCATAAATGATTGATATATAGCTAGTAGCATTAAAAGTTGCCACCTGTCAGAATTGCAACATGCTTGCACTGTCATCACTCTCAAAATTGCTTAGACCAGCATGCAGACAGCTAGCTGGTATAAGGTACATATTCACCAAACATGATTGTAATTAATTCCCTGGGAAGTCCACCCATAAAGCTATTGGCGGTGGCAACTCGCGAAGCGAACGAGAGTGTGAAGCGTGCGTTGGAGAAGCAATCCGAGAATGGGAATGCCGCCGCCACAATAAAGATAAGATCGAAAAGTACTTGAATTAGCCGCAAAATGGCAAAATCGCAAAGGTTTCTCACACGCAAAATATTGCAGCATTGCGGTAATAGGCCTATTCATCTTCTGAGTATGTGACGGCGAGAGGTCTGGGGAATCCCCAGGGAAGTCCTCTAACTGTAAACAATTCACTACCACTACAAAGTCATAGGCCATTTTCGGTCTACTGCCCCTGAGGCGTGACGTAAAAATGCTTATCTATCTGTCTATATGGGTGTAAGTATGGTATGCTATAGGTCATGAGCTGGACTGTCGGATTATGTCGTCAATCGCGATGTGGGCGTGGCGACGCTAGGATATTTTTCTCGGGGCAGATTGTTCAAAGATGAGCCATGGCTGCTATAGGCCTATAGGAGAGGTTGTGCTGCTTGAGTCATATTCGCTTTGCTCGGTCGTACCATAGCTAGCAGAGTAGAAGGTACTTCTACTCAACTATCTAGTGCTGATAGTTATCTCTACTTCTACCGAGGCTACAGCTAGCTAATGTGGTAGCTGTAGTAAGCTCCGGGTAATTGCCGGGATCTCTGACCCTTCTTGCATTGTAGGTTACGAAGATGGTATGCTTGTGCCAGTGACACCATTTTGCATGTGCCTTCATAAAGCACCATATAAATTATTTGGTCATAACTCAAACTGGAGAAACCCTACATTAGTTTGCGCATGTTATAAATTGCTAACTGCTATCGGGATCATAAATGTAGCTAGTAGCATTAAAAGTTGCCACCTGTCAGAATTGCAACATGGTTGCACTGTCATCACTCTCAAAATTGCTTTATAGACCAGCCTGCAGACAGCTAGCTGGTATAACATTATTGCAAACATATTAATTATAATAGGTCTATTCATCTTCTGAGTATGTGCCGGCAAGAGGTCTGGGGAATCCCCAGGGAAGTCCTCTAACTGTAAACAATTCACTACCACTATACCCAAGTACAAAGTACGGCGGGTGAGCGAGCTGCATATATCGTTACAGTGCTGTCTCATAGGCCATTTTTGGCCTGCTGCCCCTGAGGCGTGACGTAAAAATCTAATGTTTATCTATCTGTCTTGCTATAGGTCATGAGCTAGACTGTCGGATTACGTCATCAATCACGCCTATAGGAGAGGTTGTGCTGCTTGAGAGTCATATTCGCTTTGCTCGGTCGTACCATACATGTAGCTAGCTGAGTATAGAAGGTACTTCTACTCAACTATCTAGTGCTGATAGCTATCTCTATATAGAATAGAATATTTTAACGTCTCGTCCCAAGGACAGCAGGCCAAAATGACCTATGAGACAGCATACAATTACAACTTCAAGAACTGTCGATAACAGTAACTGTTTTATTTCTAGTTCGGCTAGCAATTGGACTCGGGACTACAGGTAACCATTCATAGCTATGGCGGGTATTTCCTCGTCTAAACAATAGGCCTGGGGTTCCACTGATTTCTCTATATGCTACCTCCTTAGCATGTTTGATCTGTAACTTCTTCATAGTTGCTCTGCGTGGTGCATGTTGTTAGTGTACCATTCCCTTCCTCACGGTCTATGGCTTGGTCTAGCCCACTCTTCTGAACTGGAGTCCAACCTGCCTGCCCACCTTTTACAAACTTAACACCAGGTATGTCATCTCTCATCTCGTACATCACTGACTCGCAGGCAGTTAGGCTAATGGCTGCATGAAGTTTCAGACAAATCCGTAGGGGTAGAAGTAGTGGGAGGGACAACTGGAGTTCCAGTCAAATCCGTGGGGGCATCAGTAGTGGGAGTGCCAGCTGGACATCTAGTCAAATCCATGGGGATGGGAGTAGTAGGGAGAGCTACCGGAGTTCCAGTCAAATCCATAGGGGCAGGAGTAGCGGGAAGGCAACGGGCACCAAGAGAACACGATGGAGATTTTGGCTTTTCACACCTTCCTTGGCAAGGAGCTGACACTTCTGGAATTCCAGTAGAGTATGGTACGGTAGCTGTAGTAAGCTCCCTTTGGTAATTGCCCGGATCTCTGAGCCTTCTTGCATTGTAGGTCATGCGCGAACACGGCATGCGTGTGCCAGAGACACCATTTTGAACATGTGCCTTCATAAAGCACCATATAAATTATTTGGTCATGACTCAAACTGGAGAAACCCTACATTAGTTTGCGCATGTTACGTATAAATTTTGTCCCTCCCTTCATGGCAAACGATATTTATATAGCTACGCTCCCTTTTTCATTGTAGCTAGCTATTTGCTAGCTAGCCACAGCTGTAGCAAGTAGCTAAACAGATTTCCAAAATATAACACATGGAACAAATGTACTATGTATACGCTGAAGCCCTGAGAGTTGAGAGCACTAGCTACTGCAGGCTTTAGCTATATCTGGCGTACATAGCATTAGTATTGCTATTAGCTAGAACTCTATTACCCCTATAGTATCACAAAAGTGCAATTATTTCCATAATTGCACACTTTATTTTAGTTTAAGAGCCTAACGTTGTGCAGTCCTATAAATCACAGTGCAAAGTGTACTCTCTATCAGCTCCCTTGCTTTCATTAGCATACTGTCAGAAAGGTGTAGAAAATAGCTATATAGCAATCTTCTTGCTCATCTTCTCTCTCATCCCGCACGTAAACAACACGTGCAAGACGTGATTGCACATGCGTTCACAGAGTGTATTCATACTTATAACGATGACTAACTCTTCTGGAAGTGTGTTCATCAGCTTCAAACTTCAAACTTTACACTATATGCTTTAGGTGCCACTGTTACCTCTTCAGCACGCACACGCTCTAGCTCTGGAAGTTTTTGCCTCTATAGCCAGGCTGTCAGTTCTTCTGGGGACCCTCTTTCACACATCTAAAGCCACACATGCATGCACGAATATAAAAAAGTGGAATAGTGGGAACCCCTGTATAATACATTGCTTGCACAGATAGCTACAGCTGCCAACGGCTATGTACACTCAACATACAGTATTATAGGAAATCCCACCCACTATAGATGAGATACAGCCGCAGTTTGGTTCACCCCATGCACACAGCAGTTTAAGCAAAGAATGCGAAAATATACCAAAAATATTGCTAGCTACAGCGTCTCACCCAGGGCCTACAACTTTAAATTACAAAGGTTAAACCTCACCCTAACCTTTTTTTATCCGTTCTTGGCAACCCATTGGTTGTCAGCCTGCTGCAGATGCACGTGCACATGTATATACATCGGCTCGCGCTCGATTATATCATAACAATGCAACACAGTACAACCTGAATTTGTGACCTAATTTCCAAGGGGGAGGGGGAAGATACCAGTGAAAGGGGAAGGGGAAATGGAATACCCTACCCCCCTAAATGAAACCGTGTTTGGAAGACTGGCAGTGTCCGCTATTGCTCAATTTTATGATTAAGATTTACTCTTGTATGAAATGCTTTTCCTCCTCCCCTTTTTTTCAGGACCACATCCTGTCCCAGCTGTGACACCAAGTTCCCTGTCTGCATAGCCTCAGGGCAGCCCCTGCTCGACTACCGCTCTTGGATGTGTTCCACCTGAATAAAGGTTACTTTAACATTGGTTTGGTTGCTGGAGCAGCATCTATACCATCTTCACATTGTGATGATAGAGGAACAATGTTTTGCTGATTGTAGTACCTTACTTGGCTATCATAGTGTGGAGAGATCGTGTCACATGTCGAAGGTCAGTAGCAACAGTTAGGCAAAAACCATGACTTGTGACGATACCTGTACTACACAGATTATATAGCAGAAAGTATAATTTCGATAAACTACAATACATTTGACCTATACACACAAGTGGGCAGATAGTCACGCTGTTTATGGTCTGTTTTGGGAACTGCCGTAAGAAAGGTCAGGACAGGTGATTGTCCTAATTGAAAAAAAAATGGGTCTGCAACTCCAGTAACCAAACACAAATACGTATATAAGTGCGTGAGTGAAGCGAGTGCTAGTACTTGTAGTACAGTTATTTGTACTCAAGCAAGTAGCTAGTAAGCTACTTGCAACACCTACTTAATCTGAACTCTGAACTTGTGAAGCACTCATAGGAGTATGGTTCAGAAGAGAGAACGCCATTTATGTTTTGGGGGTTAACCCTTTAACGACCATAAGAAACAGCTTAAAGAAGCAGAAAAGCCTGTACAAAGTATTAACGCCTAGTATTAAAACCCCCATATAAATTCATATGGGCTTATGGGAGCTCATGACGCATATATGCGTCATTGGTTGGTAAAGAGTTAAACGAGGTTAACAAAAGTGGGAAGAGGTTGGAGGCGTATACTGATGTTAACATGGCAATTTGTGAAAGGCTGGGAATGAGACTTAATAGCTTGAGAAAAGGCTAAGAGAGCAGTTTGCTGATCCAGTGCCTGAATCATGCATGCATGATCATAATAATATGATACTGTAAGGATGTATATATGTCCATCGTGATCATTACAATAGTAGAGAATGGATTCATGTCCATAAGTGAGGCTACACCATGGGTTCAATAGTTGAAAAGGATCTACTATGATGAAAGTTTGAGTGGGACATAATAAGAACAGGCAAAAATCGTTTTCCATGCACTGATTGTTGCAGCAGCAGAAGCATCTGCTTTGTGTGAATACCATTTCATAAGCAAAGAGCAACTCTGTGCCCTCACAGACACCCAATAGCTAACACCAAATTCCCTTGCCAAGCCTATAGTTACACAGAATGTAGTCTCTGATCTTAGGGTCTACCTTTGTTTATTGCACTTCTGTTTAAAATACTTTTCTCAAACACTCAACAAAGTTCTGAGTTGAGTTCTGACTTTAAACTAGTGTTACACACAGCTTCTACATGGGGAGCCACTCGATCATTATCAGTGGGGCAAGCAATAGAGGAACAATCTCATACTGGCCCACTCACGCAATTATTATGTGGCTATAGCTCACATCCGGGCTTATGTTTAAGATACTGTTTGGAGCTGCAACAGAAGCAGACATGTTTTAACCCTTGGATGTGAGCCACACATGCTATGACATACAAAATGTTTACTTTTGTATTAACACAAATATAGCTAAATGCACCACAAAATTCGAACAACTTGGTAACACAACAGTGAAAGGGATATCTATTGCTAATCTGAGAAATCTAAGAGAAAACAATTACACAATTTCACCAGTAATACAATCAAACATCATAAGAGAGACCATAATTGTAGCATAGATACACGGCTGTCACAATCAGTTATTGTAATACTATTGGCCTTGTTCCGATATATCCCTCCCAGCAATCTGCCATTTGTGGTACTGGTGGCGACCAAAAAAAAAGGTCAAGGGGAGACCAAGAATGTTACTACATGCTTCGGTAAGTGTTGCTGCTGCTTTTTTCTACCCTCAATGGCTCTCTGGTTCCTGTTTGGCCTCTGTTAGCCATCACTTCATACTGTTCTGGGTTCAGGAGCCTGTGCGGAACAGCAGCATCGAAATGTTCTTCTTCATGGTCTTGAAAGAAGCAGTGTAGCAGTTTGTGGCTCTTGAGCTTGTGTATGCAACCAGTTTTTTTATCGAGCAGCCAGCACGCAGAGAACAGGACAAAGTACAGCAGTGGGAGTGCGTATAGCACATCAGTTAAAATCAGCAAGAAGGTCGAAGAGTGACCAGTTAACAGTGCAGTGATAAAAATGAATGTAATGAGGATATAGATGGTACCTAAGATAGCAAAAATAACAGCATCTACCACATTATACAGGTACACTTTGTAAGGCTGAACGAGAGCAAACAACAGTGCAATCCACCAATAAAGAAGTGCTGATACAGCAACGGCAATATATGGCACAGCAATAGAAAAGAGCAAAAGAACAATGATCCGAAGGAAGAAATAGAGTCCTGCAAAATATCGATAGTCTCGTGTGCCATTTGTGCCATCCTTGTAGCATCCTTGGAAAGCCTCAACAAATGTGCGAAGGGCTTGAGAGTTCAGTTTGCATCGTGTGAGACACTTTTGGAAAAAGGCAGCTTGGTAGAGTGTCAGTACAATGGGAGGTAGAGCAATGAAAGTCAACAGTACAACAATAGATAGTAGAGCAAGTGGGAGATGTTCTGCATGAAAGAATCGAATATTTGCATCATATGCAAAGACGAATGTCTTCAGTAGCTTTCCTTGGCCATCGAACAGCCGTGTTGGGAATAAAAATCTTCCTGCCACGAATAATAGTTTTACATATGATAAAAGTATGAAAGTTGCAAAAGCATCGATTATGGACGTCTTTGGTTCAACACTTCTTCTAAAGCGGAGGAAACACCTTAGAAAGGGCCTCCAACAGTAAACAACAGGCCTGAAATCGCCAGCATGCAGTTGAATGCAGATGTAGAGAAATACAATGACAACTAATGGGTAAAATGCTAGTATATATTCAAGTGCATATGCTTGTAATGAACGAAGATGGCGTGTGAGACAAAATAGAGGAATGATAGCACGGAAGACATGCAAGTTCCACATGTCATATAGGGCAGCAACTACCACTGTGGACATTCTGTTGGGATATGTAAAAGTACCTTGTGCTCCCAGCACACTCATGGCGAAACTGATGCCAAGGAATGATGATGTGGAAATCTGGCTATAGAAGATGAAAGAATTAATGGGTCCTGAAACAACACTGATGGCAAAGATTACAATCACTATGAAAATTACAGTGATTGGTAGATATGTGAAAGTAATAAATTTTATCCAACCATTGGAGACCTTACAGTTGATGCACTCTATGAGGCTGAAAGGTGGAACTGCAAAGCCATCCTGGCACTCTCCACAGAGCAAACCTTCTCTATTAAATGGACCACACACTCGTTCATTGAGATCTGATACTTCAGTAGAAAGTGGATAGTACAATTTATATGAGCCGTCTCTATAGGCTTGTTCACAGTAGCTAGCTACCCAGCTCTCAGCTCTCCAGTTTTATTGTCATACGTCATGTAGTACACGATCAGTATTTTGAGGCATTCGGTGAGTCTTCATCACAACTGATTATTTTACCAGGCCAGTCTGCACAAACACAGCTGTTTCCTTATCGCTTGTGAGACAAGGAGGACAATAAAGGGTGGCTGTGAATGACAACACAGCAATAGCTACTGTTACAATAACTATGAGTATTCTCTTACTGTACACTGTAGCCATGTGCCGATAGTATAGCTATCAGCTACAGTGCACACAACTGCAAAATACTGTATAAGATTACAGCCAGTGCAAGAATTCAAAATTGTACTATAATTGTAGGTAATGATTAATTTAGCATAGCTAGCTATACTTTTACTGATGTAAGTAACACTTGCATTGTGTAACTGTATGATTGAACCCAATCAATAATTTATTTTATAAAACATCTGCTTGACACAGTGTATTTTTGTTCTAAATGTAGTCATTGCTTCTATGCTGTCTATTCAAAAATCTTAGCACTAAATATTTTTATAGATTATGTATTGGGAAAGGTGCCCACATGCAAGAAATCATGGGATAGAATGAAAGATTATTGTGTTTCTGCAGGCTTAGCTTAGCGTTGATTCCAGCTGTCCCAGCTGGGACGAGGCTAATCATTATCTAAAGCTAAAGCTCTGAGTTACGGTGCCACAATTAACCTTTGACCTTCACTTAATTGCTCGCGGCCCGCCCACTTTTGCCTGTGTATAAACCGAAGTCCGTGAGTCCACAGTAGCTATCTCGATTTATCTATGCATCTTAGCAAAGAGGAGGCTGTTTACTTTGTTACTGAAGTCCTTCGGATCAGTTCCCCACTGAGAAAGCTAGGAGAAGATCGCATGCTGTTCCTGAACGAACTCATCAAAGCCTTCCACTGTGCAGTCCCCTTCCAGAACATCACCCTTCTCTGTCAGTCAGAGGCAGACAGACATGTTCCTACCTGGGAGGAAAGTAAGGCAGCTGTAATGAGTGGCCGTGGAGGGCTCTGCTACACAGTAGGTGTCTTTATGATGTGCCTACTGGAGGCCTTAGGGTACGGACATATTTGCCTGCCAGTGGCATTTTCTTTCCCAACAACCATATTACTGCCATTGTGCAAAACCTGACTTACTCGGGAAGTAAACACCTTGTAGATACGCTAAGTGGTTATCCAACTTTTGAGGCCATTCCTCTTGATTTTGACAAGGAATCCCCCATTTACAATCACTCCTTCTTAGAGTACAAGTTTGTCAGAGAGGGTAACACCATTCTTCGATTCCATCGGAAAGGTGAAAACCGCCCCACCATTCCTGGTCGTGAGTATGTCTTAGATGGGTGGAGAAGAGTTTGCGAGATAGACTTGGTGCCTAGAGATCTTTCCTACTTTGACCAGCCAATGACTGACGTGTACACAAAACCAGGAGTGAATTCTCCTTTCCTTGTGAGCTTCCGTGCAGTTGTGTACAGAGAACTGAGGCTGGTAGCCATCAAGGACACCACCCTGATGCTTGAAAATGAAAACCATGAAGTGGAGGTTACAAAACTGTCGAGCCGTGATGAAATGATTAGGACCACATTGAAATACTTCCCACAGTTCACTGTTGAAGAAGCGACAAAGGCTATGCATAGTCTACACTTGCTTGAACCTCACTCCTGAATGTGCCGTTTAATACACTTGACAAGTATACGGACTCCATACTTGTATTAGCACACTGAAATTGTATTCTTAGTGCATCATTGGTGTTTGGACTGTTGTAAAGGGAAGTGCTAATTATTGCAAAGTGAGCTTTAACCATACCATATCTTTATTCCCACAATGAGGGTGGAATTATGTTGGGTTACCTCAGTTGCGTTTGCAGTCTATGCCATGATCTATATACCACCCACTGCCACTTAGAGTGTTAAAGTTAAAGATACATATAGCTATACAATAATATTATCCTCGATTGTGCAATGAATATTTCAGAAGTGCAATCCAATGATAATGACATGAATAGTGTTGAGTCCCACTCCTTTTGTTTCTATAGCACATGCATAGTAATTTGTCATGAATATTTCACACCGGTCTCTGCCCAGACACCAATGCCAACAACAAATGAATTTTTTTGACTGACTGCCATGGATTTTTAGCTGCAGTAATACAGAGGAAGCTGCTTGTAGAACTATTATACAACTGAAGCTACTCATTTTTTTGATTTTATGTTAGCTACATTATTACTAGTACTGATAGTGCTATATAGTCACTATAGGTTAAGCATGGTAATGGGAACGTTCTCACTGACACATAACAAATCAAAGCTCCAGAAATGAAACCATATCACATTGAAAAGCCTTTAGTGTGCGGTGCCACACCTACCACAAATTAACTAATATGTGTATACCTCCAATAGTATCCACAATAGAGGTGTACCTGCCAGTTTATTTGAGGGGAAATCATGCATCATCATTATGCTAGCCTGGCAAAAGGAACACATAAAAATTGGCTGGGTATACATGTAACTACCAAGTTTCTAATTAAACTGATTTTTGTCAGTGAGCAATGCTTACTAGCTAAAAAAGCAAAATTCATTTAGGACGTTGTCATGGAACTTTGCATATATATAATACCTGTTGTTCATTGCCTGGCACATGCACTTACAGTCAGCTATGGTCATACTATACTACTTCTACTACCACCCAAGGCTGCATGAAGTCAATATGTACCGTACTAAAACTGTATGCCATACGGTATACGAACTTCTTTGAGACATGCAAGTTAGCTAAGTGTCAGGCATCCTGTTCGCCGGCTAGAATGAGTTGTTGTTTTTTTCTCCCGGTTATGGTAAAAAGAAATATTACTCTTTCACTACCATGGCAATCGTTTATTAATAATGTGATCCTGCAACACCTCAACTTTCCTGGCACTTTGCAGTGCACTGAAGTCCCACTTAGGATGATCATCCTTTTTATCTCTGGTAGGCCTCATAATAATAGATATTCAAAAGCATTAGAGAAATAATTATGCTGGAATAATAGCCATAAATATTTAGGCCTGTGAGATTAAATTGGCTATATAATAATTTGTTGCTTATAGTTACTAACTTATACATGGGCTGAAGTATGTAAATTAATTCTATCTAGTTCAGCCAACCTCTACAGCTGCTCGAGTGAGTGTTCTCTGTCTTGCAAAACTCATTTACCAATCAGCACTATTTGTCTCTAGAAGATTAAATTATTATAATTATTGGTTATGTTACAATACAATTGATGTTGAGAACGTTTTAATGTGTATGGTGAAATTGAATAATACAAGTTTAAAAGGGTAAGTCCAATAATATGTGAAAATAAAAGCATATTTAACATACATTCGTAATTTAGGCAACTACAACCTGCAGCTGCTTATTAATACGTGCAGCACAATCTTGAAGCTCTAGAGCCTCAGCACTGACTAGAGAATCATCGCTGATGACTATCAGCTCTTTTAGTGTTTTGTTTATACTGAGCATCTTGGTAAATGCTTTTACACCATCAGACTCGATTCCAAGTGAGGGATGCTTAATTCTTAGGACATTCAGTTCAGTATTCTGATGCAGTGCTCGAGCAATAGCTTCTGACACTCTGTGGCCCACAGTACACCAAAGAAGTTCAAGAGCTTTTAGGTTTCTATTTGTCTCTAGGAGTTCGAGAACATCATCAGAGCAGCTGGTCAAATCGGTGTCACGAATTTCCAAACGCTCAAGTGAGGATGGTTCCAGCACTGCTCTCATCAGTGCCTGTGTACAGTCTGTGTTCATTTCATCGTCACCAACTACGAGAACTCTGAGAGTGCTTGTTGGTCGTATTAGGCTGGATAAGGCTGCAATATCAGTACTGCCAATTGGGCTACTAGCTAGACAAAGTAGTCGCAAAGTACTGAGTTTGGATAAGGATTGCATGAGTTTTACAGCACCACCTTTTCCAATAGGATTAACACATATATCTAGCTCTGTCAAACTACACATACTTGAAACTAGACAGGCCAGTTGGTCACAAGCAGCTTGATCGAGACCACAGTTATATAGTTTCAGTATGGATAATCCCCGAAGAGTGTTGCAAGGTAATTTTGCCAAGATTTCAATACCTTCCTGACTGATTTGTTGCTTTCCTATCTTTAGTGCTTTGATGTGGCCTTGCACATGACCTGCTCCCTGACTTGCATGAAGACCACTCACAAGCATATCAAGTGAATCACAACCAACACCTGCAGTTATGAGGTCTATTATCCAAGTACAGTTGCTGTTGGAAATGCAGTAGCTCAAAGCAACACAGTCAAATGGAGAAGCTGTCTCAGGAAGAAAACCAATCATTTCGTTGCTGATGCAGACGTTGCTGCAGACGTCAAAATCTTGAGATTCGTATAAGCACTGAACTGCTTGTGGCTTGAGACAGTATTCTGCTTGCAGCCAAATTGGTGACTCTTCCACGTTTTTTTCTTTGAGTAATTTGCAGCCAATGCTACTGTACTTTGTAAGCCCACCTACAAATCTCCAGACCACTTGAAAGTGTGGATCTCCACAGTATTTTTCAAATAGATGCTTTTGTTCGATTGGAGAGAGGCATGAAATGTGAAACGCTGCAAGAAACTCTTGCACTGTAAGGTGCAAAAAACTGAACGATATTTCTGGACCCTCTTGAACATGTAGACATGAAGCTTTTGTCATGAATCCCAAGTGGTCAAAAGATTGAGGAAGGCTGTTCCATGACAGCTGTTGGATGCATATTCCCCTGAATGCGATTTTACAAACTTCACGGAATTGTCGGAATACGTCTTCGTCAAGGTCGTGGAACTGAGCTGGCATGCAGTAGGTCTCTGGGACAAAACCCCCTTCAACAATGTGCCTTCTAAGTAAAGCATGGCTTAGAGCATCATACAGTTGAGTCATAGTTTTTGGGAGAGGCGTTCTTTCACCTTGATACTGTTGATATATTTCCACTACAATGGCACTGTTGAGTGGTATATACATCATACTATACACAAGTGGATTGCTGGAGATATATTTCGTGAACTCTATCAACTGCACTGGGTCTTTGAAAATGCTCTGAGCATATTCTTTAATGTTTTGTTCTGTAAAACCTAGAATTTCAACATGTTTATTGATTTGAGGTTTACATCTTAAGTGAAGTTCTGCCATCACAGAAGGACGGCTAGTTATGAGAATGGTGGCACGAGGAAGATAACGACCATTAATCATATCCACAAATAGTGAGCCCATTTCTCTCTGTTTAGCTGGTAATTCATCAAATCCATCAAATATGAACAATACACCTTCTCCATTTGATTCCTCAATATCACTTGAGACTGCCTCTTTGAGAGAGGCATTGCGATGGAAGAGCAAGTCAGAAAGACTACTTGCTTGCTGGCTTTTCTTTTCACGAAGCTGAACCAATATTACAAGAGAATATTTCCTCAGCATGGGAAGTGAGTCCCAGTTTCTACAAAGCTCCCATGCAAATGTAGTCTTACCCACCCCAGGAGCACCCTCAATTAATATACAATTAGATTCACTTTCAGTGTCAGAAGTAAACAGTTGAGTGATTGAAATTGATTTCTTAGATTTCAATATTCGGTCGACATTGCCATGTAGCCTTGCTGTAGTAAGTTCATAGGCCTGTGAGAGTGATGTTTCATCTCTATTGATAAGAGCAAGGTTAATATACTTTTTGCTTGGTGTAGGTGGCCATTTCTGGTAGAGTGGAAGTGGTCTTGACTTATATAGTGATTTTAAATAAGCAGCGTATTTGGCAATGTTTAGTGTAGCAAACTGTTGGCTATTTACGATGGCTTCCTGTGCTGAAGAGCTAGAGTCTGCTGAAAATGAAAGAGCACAATCCATTAACTGAGCAGTTACAGAGATTCGCTTGTGTTTTGTTTTGTCAGGACAGCTGCAGCAATTTTTCCCTATAAGTTATAAATACAGAAAATTAATACACATGCACGTGATTGTAAACACATACATTTACACGTGCATCACAGAATCCGTTAGAAAACACATTCATTGCAGTGGTAATTAGTATATAACAGTATAGTTATATTCAACTTACTGTAAGTGGCCTCGATTCTGTTTGCTAACCAATGTAATGATTTCTCCTTCTTTAAAATGGTCATAAACAATGGGAAACATTCTGGATTAGTACCAAGTTTTCCTTTGAAATGACAGAGTAGTTTTCTTGCTTTCTGAACACGAGAAACTCCACTTACTGTAATGACCTCGTCTAAAGCTTCATATGATATTAGATTCTCTGAAAACAGTTCAGCTGCAAGCCACTCTGGGTCTTTAATGACTTGAGCGAGTTCACTGAAGTGCTTACGGTAAGCCTGCACTTCTGCTGGATGATACAGTTTCTCTGAACTCATTCCTGCATAACGAATAATTATGGGGTGATATTAGCTCAGCTATACCTATGCGTATTAACCCTAGCTCCGCTGCGCATGCAGCGAGTGGCTAGCCGCATAAAAAATATTCGATTGTATCACCTCAAGACTCGACATTGCAGCAAATGGCTTCTGGGGAGGTCGTTTCGAGAAGACGTACATGGATGTCAGGGTGTTCAACCCACATGCTCCCACCAACAGGGGCACCAGCATCTCCAACTGCTTTAGAAAGCATGAAGTAGAGTGCTTACGAGCAACGAATTTGAGAGATAGAACACCCTACTTTCACTCCCTTGGTGTTGTCTGCTACTGGGGGGAGGCGTGGCAAGCATAGCTACCATTACCTTCTACCAACGGCTATAGCCTCCCTTCTGGGCAGACAAGTGGGGATACCCGTACAGATCTACTCTCTGCATGCTGGCTTCGATCCCGAATCGCCTTCTCTCTTCTGCGGTCGGCAATTCAGTGCATCAGAGGTGCCCGCTCTTCCCGTGGACACGACGCCAATCGACTCCACCCCCCCCCCCCCACCTATTTAATAATCAACGAGGCGCGATTGCGCCCCATGTGAACGATTAACCCTCTCTTTTGTTTTGCTCTGTTGTTTCCTTTTTGTTTCAAGTTTATATATACCCCTTGTACTTCTCTGCACTATAATAGGTGACCGTATAGCGGGAAATTTTCGCACGGTGCAAATTTTCGCGCTTTTCGCGGCCATGACGATTTTTCAAAAATAAGAACTGCAAAATTTTGAAGCAGAGAACTTTTGACATGTTGGCATTTTCGCAAAAATTTGCATCTGCGAAAATTTTCCGCTATACGGTATATTTATGACCGTACACTTCCCCAACTATCCACTTCCCGGCTGCTATCGTCCTTGATCTCTGACAACGCTCTTTTCGAAACCACAGTAATAATAATGAGTGTGTTTGGCCCGCGAGACTACTGGTGCGCGTGTTTATATTCAACTTAGCGTTTTCGCGTGCATACAATATTTTATGCATAATGACAAACGTTAAATTTAGCGTAACTTACCGGCATAGAGTGCTCTAGCCTCGCGTAGAGTCTGGCTATGCGAGTCTAAGAGAGCTCCTGTTGGCCAGTTTTATGCAGCAGGATTTGTGTGTTGACAACTTCTAGTAACCTATATGAACTGCTATTAGGATCATAAATGATTGATATATAGCTAGTAGCATTAAAAGTTGCCACCTGTCAGAATTGCAACATGGTTGCACTGTCATCACTCTCAAAATTGCTTAGACCAGCATGCAGACAGCTAGCTGGTATAAGGTACATGTACATACTCACCAAACATGATTATAATTAATTCCCGGGGAAGTCCTCCCTTAAAGCTATTGAATATGAAAAGAATAATTATATGCAATCATGATAATATCGTACATGAACTGTACTGACCTAATAATATTCCGTAATACTTTTGCGAATTTTGCGAGTCCTTACGGCTTCGCAAATATAAGATCGCGAACATTAAACAATAATTTATGGGCGTGGTTTTTAGTGGGTGCGGTTAATGAACATCGAATCTAAGCTTATAGCTGTTAGCCTCGTACCCAGGCCTTCCCTCACAGCTTTTTTCGCAGCCGTTTTGCCACGGCTGCGAAAAAAGCTGTGAGGGAAGGCCTGGGTACGAGGCTATATAGCTGTCCCAGGAGAAGCAGCAGTAATGGATGGCCTTAAACCACAGCGAAGGTGGCAGGTAAAGTTCATACTTCTACAGCAGCAGCTATTTCAAGATGAGTATTCGGCAGTATTTTACTACGAAGCCCTAGCCGCGAGGACACTGCAATCGGAGCGGTGGCAACTCGCGAAGCGAACGAGAGTGTGAAGCGTGCGTTGGAGAAGCAAGCTGAGAGCGGGAATGCCGCCGCCACAATAAAGATAAGATTGCAAAGTACTTGAATTAGCCGCAAAATGGCAAAATCGCAAAGGTTTCTCACACGCAAAATATTGCAGCATTCCTATAATACCTATAATAGGCCTATTCATCTTCTGAATATGTGACGGCAAGAGGTCTGGGGAATCCCTAGGGAAGTCCTCTAACTGTAAACAATTCACTACCACTACAACGTCATAGGCCATTTTTGGCCTGCTGCCCCTGAGGCGTGACGTACAAATGTTTATCTATCTGTCTATATGGGTGTAAGTATGGTCATGAGCTAGACTGTTGGATTACGTCATCAATCACGATGTGGGCGTGGCGACGCTAGGATATTTTTCTCGGGGCAGATTGTTCAAAGATGAGCCATGGCTGCTATAATGCCTATAAGAGAGGTTGTGCTGCTTGAGTCATATTCGCTTTGCTCGGTCGTACCATAGCTAGCAGAGTAGAAGGTACTTCTACTCAACTGTCTAGTGCTGATAGTTATCTCTACTTCTACCGAGGCTACAACTAATATGGTAGCTGTAGTAAGCTCCGGGTAATTGCCTGGATCTCTGACCCTTCTTGCATTGTGGGTTACGAAGACGGTATGCATGTGCCAGAGACACTATTTTGCATGTGCCTTCATAAAGCACCATATAAATTATTTTTGGTCATGACTCAAACTGGAGAAACCCTACATTAGCTTGCGCATCATTATAAATTGCTAACTGCTATCAGGATCATAAATGTAGCTAGTAGCAATAAAATTTGCCACCTGTCAGAATTGCAACATGCATGGTTAAATTGCACTGTCATCACTCAAAATTGTGTAGTAAGTACAGAGTGATGTATTGGTTTTGTATCACCTGTTTAGTAGTCCTGATCACTGTAGTACATGTATCGCACATGCAGCACTCATGCACCCCTTATTTGGTTATATGCCTGAGTTGTATACCACATGCTCCTTTATCTTTTTCACACCCCTGGTTTGCTGTATACATGTACTTCCCACACTTGACATGCTTCCCTTCTGGACAATACTTTATCGGTGTTTATGTAGTAGTCTAGGCCTTGTGTAGTAAGGCGCCCCCTGGACCCCGAAGGAATTTTTTCCGCTCCAATGAAGGCGCCCCTCGAGGGTCATAATTAATTTTTAAGGGCGCCTTAATTAGAGCGGATACGGTAGTCTAGGTCATACAGGATATGATGCAATGGACATTTTGGTTTATTACTATGCTGTTGAATTTAAGTCACTATCTGTTTGCATTTACTCACTTATAATAATACCCGCACATCAAGATACTTTGGAACCTCCTTACCACCTCTCAGCAACCCCTGCGCTACAATTGCTTAGACCAGCATGCAGACAGCTAGCTGGTATAACATGATTGTAAACATAATAATTATGGCTAGAGGTCTGGGGATTAATTCCCGGGGAAGTCCTCCCATAAAGCTATTGAATATGAATAGAATATGTAATAAGATAAATACATGTACTGTACTGACCTAATGTATTGTAACAAACTTTCCTATAATAGGCCTATTCATCTTCTGAGTATGTGACGGCAAGAGGTCTGGGGAATCCCCAGGGAAGTCCCCAGGGAAGTCCTCTAACTGTAAACAATTCACTACCACTATACCCAAGTACAAAGTACGGCGGGTGAGTGAGCTGCATATATTGTTACAGTACTGTCTCATTGGCCATTTTTGGCCTGCTGCCCCTGAGGCGTGACGTAAAATCTAATGTTTATCTATCTGTCTATATGGGTGTAAGTATGGTATGCTATAGGTCATGAGCTGGACTGTCGGATTACGTCATCACTCACGATGTGGGCGTGGCGACGCTAGGATATTTTCTCGGGGCAGATTGTTCTAAGATGAGCCATGGCTGCTATAGGCCTATAGGAGAGGTTGTCTGCTTGAGTCATATTCGCTTTGCTCGGTCGTATCATAGCTAGCAGAGTAGAAGGTACTTCTACTCTGCTATCTAGTGCTGATAGTTATCTCTACTATTATGGTACGGTAGCTGTAGTAAGCTCCCTTTGGTAATTGCCCGGCTCTCTGACCCTTCTTGCATTGTAGGTCATGCACGAACACGGCATGCGTGTGCCAGAGACACCATTTTAAACACGTACCTGCATAAAGCACCATATAAATTATTTGGTCATGACTCAAACTGGAGAAACCTACTGATTAGTTTGCGCATGTTACGTATAAATTTTGTCCCTCCCTTCATGGCAAACGATATTTATATAGCTACGCTCCCTTTTTCATTGTAGCTAGCTATTTGCTAGCTAGCCACAGCTGTAGCAAGTAGCTAAACAGATTTCCAAAATATAACACCTGGAACAAATGTACTATGTATACGCTGAAGCCCTGAGAGTTGAGAGCACTAGCTACTGCAGGCTTTAGCTATAACTGGCGTACATAGCATTAGTATTGCTATTAGCTAGAACTCTATTACCCCTATAGTATCACAAAAGTGCAATTATTTTCATAATTGCACACTTTATTTTAGTTTAAGAGCCTAACGTGCAGTCCTATAAATCACAGTGCAAAGTGTACTCTCTATCAGCTCCCTTGCTTTCATTAGCATACTGTCAGAAAGGTGTAGAAAATAGCTAGCAATCTTCTTGCTCATCTTCTCTCTCATCCCGCACGTAAACAACACGTGCAAGACGTGATTGCACATGCGTTCACAGAGTGTATTCATACTTATAACGATGACTAACTCTTCTGGAAGTGTGTTCATCAGCTTCAAACTTCAAACTTTACACTACATGCTTTAGGTGCCACTGTTACCTCTTCAGCACGCACACGCTCTAGCTCTGGAAGTTTTTGCCTCTATAGCCAGGCTGTCAGTTCTTCTGGGGACCCTCTTTCACACATCTAAAGCCACACATGCATGCACGAATATAAAAAAGTGGAATAGTGGGAACCCCTGTATAATACATTGCTTGCACAGATAGCTACAGCTGCCAACGGCTATGTACACTCAACATACAGTATTATAGGAAATCCCACCCACTATAGATGAGATACAGCTGCAGTTTGGTTCACTCCATGCACACAGCAGTTTAAGCAAAGAATGCGAAAATATACCAAAAATATTGCTAGCTACAGCGTCTCACCCAGGGCCTACAACTTTAAATTACAAAGGTTAAACCTCACCCTAACCTTTTTTTATCCGTTCTTGGCAACCCATTGGTTGTCAGCCTGCTGCAGATGCACGTGCACATGTATATACATCGGCTCGCGCTCGATTATATCATAACAATGCAACACAGTACAACCTGAATATGGGGCCTAATTTCCAAGGGGGAGGGGGAAGATACCAGTGAAAGGGGAAGGGGAAATGGAATACCCTACCCCCCTAAATGAAACCGTGTTTGGAAGACTGGCAGTGTCCGCTATTGCTCAATTTTATGATTAAGATTTACTCTTGTATGAAATGCTTTTCCTCCTCCCCTTTTTTTCAGGACCACATCCTGTCCCAGCTGTGACACCAAGTTCCCTGTCTGCATAGCCTCAGGGCAGCCCCTGCTCGACTACCGCTCTTGGATGTGTTCCACCTGAATAAAGGTTACTTTAACATTGGTTTGGTTGCTGGAGCAGCATCTATACCATCTTCACATTGTGATGATAAAGGAACAATGTTTTGCTGATTGTAGTACCTTATTTGGCTATCATAGTGTGGAGAGATCGTGTCACATGTCGAAGGTCAGTAGCAACAGTTAGGCAAAAACCATGACTTGTGACGATACCTGTACTACACAGATTATATAGCAGAAAGTATAATTTCGATAAACTACAATACATTTGACCTATACACACAAGTGGGCAGATAGTCACGCTGTTTATGGTCTGTTTTGGGAACTGCAGTAAGAAAGGTCAGGACAGGTGATTGTCCTAATTGAAAAAAAAATGGGTCTGCAACTCCAGTAACCAAACACAAATACGTATATAAGTGCGTGAGTGAAGCGAGTGCTAGTACTTGTAGTACAGTTATTTGTACTCAAGCAAGTAGCTAGTAAGCTACTTGCAACACCTACTTAATCTGAACTCTGAACTTGTGAAGCACTCATAGGAGTATGGTTCAGAAGAGAGAACGCCATTTATGTTTTGGGGGTTAAACGAGGTTAACAAAAGTGGGAAGAGGTTGGAGGCGTATACTGATGTTAACATGGTAATTTGTGAAAGCCTGGGAATGAGACTTAATAGCTTGAGAAAAGGCTAAGAGAGCAGTTTGCTGATCCAGTGCCTGAATTATGCATGCATGATCATAATAATATGATACTGTAAGGATGTATATATGTCCATCGTGATCATTACAATAATAGAGAATGGATTCATGTCCATAAGTGAGGCTACACCATGGGTTCAATAGTTGAAAAGGATCTACTATGATGAAAGTTTGAGTGGGACATAATAAGAACAGGCAAAAATCGTTTTCCATGCACTGATTGTTGCAGCAGCGGAAGCATCTGCTTTGTGTGAATACCATTTCATAAGCAAAGAGCAACTCTGTGCCCTCACAGACACCCAATAGCTAACACCAAATTCCCTTGCCAAGCCTATAGTTACACAGAATGTAGTCTCTGATCTTAGGGTCTACCTTTGTTTATTGCACTTCTGTTTAAAATACTTTTCTCAAACACTCAACAAAGTTCTGAGTTGAGTTCTGACTTTAAACTAGTGTTACACACAGCTTCTACATGGGGAGCCACTCGATCATTATCAGTGGGGCAAGCAATAGAGGAACAATCTCATACTGGCCCACTCACGCAATTATTATGTGGCTATAGCTCATGCACATCCGGGCTTATGTTTAAGATACTGTTTGGAGCTGCAACAGAAGCAGACATGTTTTAACCCTTGGATGTGAGCCACACATGCTATGACATACAAAATGTTTACTTTTGTATTAACACAAATATAGCTAAATGCACCACAAAATTCGAACAACTTGGTAACACAACAGTGAAAGGGATATCTATTGCTAATCTGAGAAATCTAAGAGAAAACAATTACACAATTTCACCAGTAATACAATCAAACATCATAAGAGAGACCATAATTGTAGCATAGATACACGACTGTCACAATCAGTTATTGTAATACTATTGGCCTTGTTCCGATATATCCCTCCCAGCAATCTGCCATTTGTGGTACTGGTGGCGACCAAAAAAAAAGGTCAAGGGGAGACCAAGAATGTTACTACATGCTTCGGTAAGTGTTGCTGCCGCTTTTTTCTACCCTCAATGGCTCTCTGGTTCCTGTTTGGCCTCTATTAGTCATCACTTCATACTGTTCTGGGTTCAGGAGCCTGTGCGGAACAGCAGCATCGAAATGTTCTTCTTCATGGTCTTGAAAGAAGCAGTGTAGCAGTTTGTGGCTCTTGAGCTTGTGTATGCAACCAGTTTTTTTATCGAGCAGCCAGCACGCAGAGAACAGGACAAAGTACAGCAGTGGGAGTGCGTATAGCACATCAGTTAAAATCAGCAAGAAGGTCGAAGAGTGACCAGTTAACAGTGCAGTGATAAAAATGAATGTAATGAGGATATAGATGGTACCTAAGATAGCAAAAATAACAGCATCTACCACATTATACAGGTACACTTTGTAAGGCTGAACGAGAGCAAACAACAGTGCAATCCACCAATAAATAAGTGCTGATACAGCAACGGCAATATATGGCACAGCAATAGAAAAGAGCAAAAGAACAATGATCCGAAGGAAGAAATAGAGTCCTGCAAAATATCGATAGTCTCGTGTGCCATTTGTGCCATCTTTGTAGCAGCCTTGGATAACCTCAACAAATGTGTGAAGGGCTTGAGAGTTCAGTTTGCATCGTGTGAGACACTTTTGGAAAAAGGCAGCTTGGTAGAGTGTCAGTACAATGGGAGGTAGAGCAATGAATGTCAACAGTACAACAATAGATAGTAGAGCAAGTGGGAGATGTTCTGCATGAAAGAATCGAATATTTGCATCATATGCAAAGACGAATGTCTTCAGTAGCTTTCCTTGGCCATCGAACAGCCGTGTTGGGAATAAAAATCTTCCTGCCACGAATAATAGTTTTACATATGATAAAAGTATGAAAGTTGCAAAAGCATCGATTATGGACGTCTTTGGTTCAACACTTCTTCTAAAGCGGAGGAAACACCTTAGAAAGGGCCTCCAACAGTAAACAACAGGCCTGAAATCGCCAGCATGCAGTTGAATGCAGATGTAGAGAAATACAATGACAACTAATGGGTAAAATGCTAGTATATATTCAAGTGCATATGCTTGTAATGAACGAAGATGGCGTGTGAGACAAAATAGAGGAATGATAGCACGGAAGATATGCAAGTTCCACATGTCATATAGGGCAGCAACTACCACTGTGGACATTCTCTTGGAGTATGTAAAAGTACCTTGTGCTCCCAGCACACTCATGGCGAAACTGATGCCAAGGAATGATGATGTGGAAATCTGGCTATAGAAGATGAAAGAATTAATGGGTCCTGAAACAACACTAATGGCAAAGATTACAATCACTATGAAAATTATTGTGATTGGTAGATATGTGAAAATAATAAATTTTATCCAACCATTGGAGTCTCCTGTGCAGTTGATACACTCAGTGAGGCGGAAAGGTGGAACTGCAAAGCCATCCTGGCACTCTCCACAGAGCAAACCTTTTCTATTAAACGGGCCGCACACTCGTTCATTGAGATCTGATACTTCAGTAGGAAGCGGATAGTAGAATTTATAAGAATCATTTCTAAAATAGGCTTGCTCACAATACCCAGCTCTCAGCTCTCCAGTTTCATTGTCGTATGTCATGCAGTACCCGATCAGTATTGAGGCATTCAGTGAGTCTTCATCGCAAGTGATTATTTCACCAGGCCAGTCTGCACAAACACAACTATTGCCGTGTGAGACAAACCCAGGAGGACAAGAAAGGGTGGCTGTGATCAACACAGCAATAACTACTGTAACTGTAACAGTAACTATGAGTATTCTCATACTGTACACTGTAGTCATGCACTACAATCCACACAACTGCAGAATACTGTCACAGTACATACAGCCAGTGCAAGAAAAGAGCACACTATTGCTACTATCATACTAGTACAGCCTTGTTGTATGAGACTAGATCCTAAAATAGTGGCAACTCTACTAGCTGGGACATTTCGTAAACCCACATTACGTCAATGTACAATTATATCACAATACATTGTCATATTGACTAGGGAGTTATCCTATGAGTTCCATATTGTAAACACTATATGCATGAATACTTTTTGATCGTTTTCTGCATTCTTGGTCAGGGATGCAAAAACAAATACAGGCTAAACACGGACCCCTACCCTTACAACATGCACATGTAATAAATCCCCCCTTCCCCCCCTTATTTCCTGATTTAGTTCTTGTGTGTCTGTGTGTATGTGTGTCTGTGTGTATGTGTGTCTGTGTGTATGTGTGTCTGTGTGTATGTGTGTGTGTGTGGGGGGGGGGAGCCTGAGAAAATGAGGCTACACTGAGATCAAAGGTACTGTAACAGTCTAACAGTTGGTGAGCTGTCCTTGCCTCATTCCCCACCCAACCTCGGGGGCAGCATCTCGAGTAACACACACCAAGTGTGAGGGGCTAAGGACTATAGATGGAAATCAGGCATAAGATAGTGGAAATGGCAGCTCCATACTTTGAACTGGGAAAGTGGCCTCGTCCCAGGGCCATGTGAGTACCTGGGAATGAGACATATGCCTGGGAAAAGGCTAGGAGAGCATGCAGTATGCTGATCCAGTGCCTGAATAATGATCATGATATTATCATAGTAAGGATGCATGTCCATATTGAGGCTACACCATGAGTACAGTAATGATAATAACAAATCAGGCGGAGCTTGTAAGATCACCAGTCAGAGAACAAGAGCAAGAGCAACCACTATCCTGATCACCATAGTTATAGTTTTGTTCTTTCTATATAGTATCCCAAACACTTATCAAACATGTCGAAATTTTCACACCCTAAAATAAGGTTGTCTCAGTTTTTTGGGTACCCTTGTGATATGCATGAAGTATTTTCACTTAATGAAGCCATGTTCTAACAACCTAGGTGCATGAGGGTATCGGCATGGCTACAACTTTATCATTCCGGATTACAGTATTATAATGATTAACAATAATTTTACTGATGTAACACTTGTGTAACTGTATGATTGTGACCCCCAATCAATGGTCTCTTTCTAGTCATTATGTGTATGCTGATACTGTCTATTTAGATATCTTTGGTGTAATATCTTTACAGCGATTGGTATAATTAATAGCATGGCTCCGAGTGCAATTAGGGATTAATAGCACGAGTGAGTGGCATTAACTAGGTTTTAAATTGCACGAGGCGAAGCCGAGTGCTATTTGCCTAGTTGATGCCACTCACAAGTGCTATTAATCCCTATTTACACGAGAAGCCATGCTATTATTTGTTAATCATGTAATTCGTCATCGAAAGGTAGGCGGGGCTTTTACAAGCTCGTCATCACCGACCCATACCTGCGAGAGAGACGAATCTCTAGCCTCGAACCCAGGCCTTACACGCCCAGATTTTATCTCGCAGCAGATTTTTCTCCAAGGCGGCGAGATAAAATCTGGGCGTGTAAGGCCTGGGTTCGAGGCTAACGAATCTCTATGCCGCTGCTCTACTAACGTTTCTATGCCCATAGGCCCAGGTTGCATAAATTTCTGGCCAATCAAATTGCTATTACAAATTTTGCACACTTATTGGCCAATAGTATCGCTATTTCAGTTTTGCACACTTTTGCGTACAAGAAAACATGATTTGAATACAAGAAAACACAAATACAAGATATATTGCACACTTGTCTATGTAGTTTTAGTACAGTACAATAACAAGTATATGATTAGAAAGGTTTACACATGCATGGACTCACAGTGTAGAATGAACGACTAGTGTAGCTGTATATAGGTCTAGCTGTGATCCCAATAGAGAAACCACGTGAGCTGTCATGCAGGGCACAGGAAAAAAAAGTGGAATTTCCTGAAATGCGTTACAAAGAAATTTGACAGAAAATGTGGCATTTCAGGTACAGGGTAGTATAGGATAGGGCAGAATTTCCTTTAAAATTATGAAATTCTGCCCTATCCTATATGACCCTGTACCTAAAATTTTCTTGTAACGCATTTCAGGAAAATCCACTTTTTTTCCTGTGTGAATGTCATGTACTGTGAACCACAGCAATTGAGTAAATTTGAGCTGTGCTTTATAATTTCTGTTTGATGTCAATGTTGTTTTGGTCATAGCATGTGACTGTGTTGTGAGATAGATAATAGAGCTCTAATTTATGGTTGATGAACATCAATAGTGCGCGGCAGATAATGAGACCATTTTTTGCAGGTAGGGCTGAAACGCATGCAGGGCCTAGATACGCCCCTTTTCTTCCCGCCAGTTACGCAGCAAGTACAGTAATAGTCATGATAGAACGAACAAGGCCCAAAAGACTCTATGCTAGCTACCAGAGGAAGCCCGGGCCCATGAGCTCCTGTGCTAACTATGGGCAGGGTAGGCCTGTTGAGCAGCTCAAGCTGGTCACAAGCGTCAAGAGTTGAAGGCCAGCTAGAACGGGAGTGAGGAGCCAAAGAACGACGTCGGAGAAGGCGTTTGTCAATTAGCAGCTGTGAAAAGAGTTGCCTCTGATCCTGGTGAACAGCCTGTGCACGAGCACACATTTCAGCTCAGTAAAGCAAGAAACTTCTACAAGAGTCCTGTCTGGAGAATGAGGAACGGCTGTAGAGTGGTTCATACAGTAACTATAGGGCAGGAGTGGGTATCACGTAGTCTGCAATGCATCTCTGGTAAATGCACAAATGCCAAACTCCTCTTCACTGTCGTTGATAAATATATATGGGGTTGATCACCACAGTGTAATTCGCTGTTTCAACAAGGACATCATTGTCGTACCTGAGTCTAACAAGTACGTGTGTAGCAGGGAGCTACAGGGTGATATGTACAGGAGGAATAAAGACATGCACTACTTTCGAGTGAAGGAATTAAGCTGACAGAGGCGAATAAAGATGGAAGACAGAGAGATTCATATCTGATTGGATGGCTATACACCACTATTCTAGAAAATTTAAAGGGAAGCCCAGACTGCACTCCAAAATTAAGACAGCCTCAATAAAGCATGCATTGGAAGATGAAAAATAAATGACCACTCACTGGTATACAGCTGTATACATTGCATATTACATTCTTTCTCAAATTTGACATCTTTGAACCGTACAACATAGGCCACACCACAGAGAGAAGGGTACGTGGTAACAAACTAAGATGTTAAAGGTGTGTAACATCAAATGACCTCCCTCAATCAACAGTGCATGAAATGAGCATTTCAATCATTGCTGCAAAATACATTAACTCATTGCACGTGGACATTACGTCATCTTGGGCATCACCGTATACGAATTAATTTACCCATAGATAATATAGCCTAATATCTATGGTACCGTGTATTGACGATCTGGCTGGTACTCGTGCGTTAGTTTCTCGAAATGACTTCCGGCATTTAGGCTATGAATGTCTACTTGTAATTACAACCTGTTTCTGATAATAGAAGGGTTCTCCCCTAAGGGAAGCGCCGCTATGCACGTGCGCGAGCTACTTTAGTGGCCTTCCGCATGGGCTACACGCGAAAAATTATTGAATATGGGCCACTTAAGTGGCCTCCCGTGTGCAATGAGTTAAAGGGTATGTACTAGCAGTGTACAAAATATAGGCTAATAACTACTAGCTACATGCAAATTTAGGTTAAAGCACAGCACTCTTCTATAACAATATCTACAATTACAAACTATACAATATTCTCAGTGACTGATCTGTCCGTATGCCACATTTCCACTCATCTCAATCCTCTCTGGCTGATCTGGAACCTCCTCATAAACGGCAGCAGGCTGCTTGGGAGTGACTGGTCCATAGGCGATATTGTCTTTTAAGTCAATGTCTCTGGGGCTGTTATGAGGTGATATGTTCTCATACATTGGAACAGGCTGTTGTAAGTCACTAGCAAAATGCTTTCTCTTCTTCTTATAGATACAAACACCAACAAGGGTTCCTGTGGCAATTAGCAGTAAGACTCCCACCACAATGGGGGCAACTATCCAAATGGGAGTAGAGGAGCCTGGAGAGTAGAGAGAGACAGGTTCAATTAAATTTGTGCTGTAGCTGACTGTTTAAACATGGGTAATCAAAAATCTTACTTTTAAAATAACAGACAGATAGATTCAGTTTTCCATTGATAGGCCTGCCATGGTAAATGAATGAAAATGTATGGGCCTACTAATCCATATAGGTGCTAACTAAGATGGTAGCATGATGATCGATAGAAGTCGATGTCCAAATAGCTTTAGTGTTTGTTGCTTTTCCCCCTTCCAATAAAATCCATGACATCAAAACTTTACCATATCACAGTTTGCCAATAATATCATTGACATTCTGGCAGATGCACTGTATAAAATGTGTAGTCTATCTCTGTACATCGTAAAAAAATTACTAGTCAATTTTTAGTAGAGGGGGTCAAAATCATCAAAATGGGAAGGAAGTCCTGTATTGCTAGTCATATATACGAAATAACAGGCTGCATACTAAAACTCACCTGACACAGTTAGAGTTGTGAAGGTCCCACTGAAGCTGCCGATCATGATACCATCACTGGCCTGGCTAACAAGTTGTATTACAAAGTTGTAGCTGGTATTGGGTTCCAAAGTGCAAAACACAGCATCATCAGGGAAAGTTGTAGGGTCAGAAGTAACAGAACTTCCGCCATTAACTGGGGTTGCAGTACCTATAACACTGAAGTTACCACCTTCAACACGAAGATCATCGTCATCGGATTCTAAGAAAGACACTGTGACACTATCAGATTCAATTATAAAACGCAGTGGAAAATCTGGTTCAGAGATGAGGGGAACTGTAGATCAGATAATGGATTTAAAAAAAAAACTCACAAATACGCCAAAAAAGATAACTGTTTTATTATGAGGCCATCATCATGGCACCTACATGATTGTGGTGGCAGGCTGGAGCTGCTGCTTCTGCAATCAGGGTCATCCATAAGTACTGCTGTAAACTCGACATTAGTCTCCCCCAGGCAGCCGATGTCAACTTGTGCCACACCATTCATGACCCGAGAACTACCACCACAGCTGGAACCACTGTAGCTAACATTTATGAAGCCTTCAGGAAACAGTTGCAGTACTTCATTGCCCTGTCAAGAAAGAAGTATAATAATGTGCATGTATGAACACTCTCGCTCCAGCAAACAGCAAGATACCCAGGACACATAATCGGTATGTTCTACATGTCAGTATATTTTGCTTTGCAAATTAAGATTCCCGAAACAAAATATTGTGCAGCTTTGCAATTCTTTTACTATTACAGCTGCTAACTGGTAGTGCACTACAAAACTGCCAACTCAGTACTTATAGATATTTGCAAAGGTATTGCCAAGCAGAGCTGAACGTTTACATGAAAAGTGCCTGACGATTACAATAGCCAGGTTCATATGTATGTGATCGATAGAGGAGGATTCAGTGTAGTATTTGAGAGCTACAGATTGAGGTGTCAAATATGTACCGAATTTTAGTGCTAGTCATGCAAGCTTGGTTATCAAGACAATTAGCTATACAAACACGAGTTCTATATAGCTAGAACACATCATGTTATGCAAATACGAGCTAGCTCAAATATTGTTAAACCCTCCGGTATAAATGCTATCTCCTAAGGGTGTCCTCATTCTAATTCATACTTATTCTAATTCATATTCCCTCCTGTATGTTTGTAAACACTAAAACGAGGGAGTGGGAATTGGATGTATATATTGAAAATTGAAATCATCTTGTTTACTTTTTGTGATAAAGGAGGTACATCAGTTTACTGGCCAATGAGATATGAAGTTATGAGTCACCGTCCACTGGAGACACGTAACTCACTGTATAGGCACTGCATGCGAACTTTAAAAATGAGTAACTAGCTGTGAAGGTTGCAACAGCTGAATAACTATTAATTAGCTAACTAGTTCAGCAGCCTACATTCCATATCAAGCCCAGGGTATATACAGTATGGTAGCTGGGTGAAACTTCATAGAGATTTTCTTGAAGGACACTTCACTCTACTCCAGTGTTTCTACCTTATGAACCAGTCCCCCTGCCCTTGCTTATATTTCCCGCTTGCACCATGGCATCTCATAACAAATACATAGCAATTGATTAATGACATTGAGATGGTTCTGAGAGTGAGAGTGGGACAAACTAGGTAATTATTACTCCCACCTTTCCAAACAAACTGTATAAAAGTAAACTCACAATAGTAGTCATTAGCTGTATTACAGTTGAGCTGTCTGTGATAGCATAAGTGGGAGGATCAACGATATCCACACCATTCGCATTAGGTGGAAAAGCTGTTGAAAACAAGAAGTCAACACACAGTAAACTGATTGCACAGAAATGTGGTTTGGGCCAGAAAAAAAACAATGGCCTTAAAATTATACTACTGTATACTTTACTCAATTATTAAACTATAGAGATCATGCAGAAATTCCATGCTATGAGTATGAGTTTCCAGGAAGATATAAATATATTGCCCCTAAATTGTCTCGTGCTAAGGTATGTGGGTGCATGGTCAATGGCGTAAGCGCTACTGATACAACTAACAAAGAGCAAAAAAAGTAGCTATTAGGATAGATCTGCAGGCGTGTTGAAAATCTGAATTCTGTGTACTGAGTATCAAAACATATAGCTAGTTTTTGGCTAGCTATACTTACACGTACCACTTGTTGGGTCGAATGGATCACTAATGCTGCCTGCAACAGCACCAATACTTGGCACTTCAGCAATGACTGTAATGCGCAAATTACTATCACATGTGTCCAGGTCTCCATTAATTGCAGACAAAGATATCATATTGGAAGTAGTTGAGCTGGTGTCGGGCCCACCAGGTCTACCAGTCACAGATACGGTGTACTCAATACTACAGTCACCAGGGTCTACAGGAGCACCATTAGGGCGATTCCACTCAATAGAGTCAGCACCACTTCTGCGAACACCACTAACACGACCCAGAGCTGCAGAAAGAACACAACACAGACTTTAACACTGCATGTTGCTAAGTATACCAATAGACTATCAGACATAATATTATTGTACACAACTGTTACTACAGTCATGCTGCAACTCATATCATACACTCACCTGAGAGGGTTATAGTAGCAGACGTTAATTCACTGGGACAGATGTTACCTCCGTTTGCTTCAGCCCTGTACATGTAACTGTTATCACACAAATTGAGGCCACAAATTTCAGCTTCCAAGTCACTAGCATCATCACTCGTGCTCTCAGCGAAAACGTTGCCATCAAAAATTGCCTCTACTTTGTAGTTGGTAATGCCAGTTGTGCCAGCTAGAGCCTGCAGAGTTGCTGTTACACACCCATATGTTGTGGGAGAGTCCTCAACAGTGGTGATTATAAGGTTGTCTGCAATCAAAGAGCAGCTATAATAACATGAGCTCATTATACATCCTCATGCTGCATACATCAGACAAATGATAGCACAAGAATGGTTGAATAGCTGTCCAATAAAACTGAATATTAGACAGTGCACGTAATAGTACATGTAAGTAAATCAGAAAAATGGTAGATGGATAGCTGTTCAATTACCACTGGACAATAGACAGAGCACTTAATAGTAAATATACAACACAGTTATACTATGAGTGCACAATACAAGAACAATACTAGGCCTTAGCTAGCAGATTCAGTTTAGAGGCCTAATACAAGGTACTTTAAATTACAACTGAGGATGGAGAAGGGGTGAATAATATTGGATTACAGTTGCATAGCCAAATGAAAGAAACGACTGCAGCGGAGCACAGAATATTACACACATATTTATCTTCATAATTCCGTAGTTCTACTTTACATTCTAGTATTAATCAAGTTGTAGTCACACACCATGACCATACTGATCATGTGGTTGCTGTTTGAAGGCCTATAGCTTTAGTTTGGTGTTTTGCAGGAGGGATGAAGTCCAGGTCAAGTGTCCACTGGATGCTGTCATACATGAATATATTTTACATAACACACAAGCTTGGAAATGAGTGCCACTACTACATCTTGGTTGCTACAAAATATGTGCCTTCTCTGCACGCTTGTGAATTAATGCTAAATCTCAAATTGAGTATGTGCATGTAACCAAGGTCCCCCAGCAGCTGGTCTCCATGCGATACATAGACAATTACGTTAGCCTCACTACACTCACAAATATGTGAAACTAACCAGAAATCTCAATGGTAAAATTTGAGTCTGGGACGACATCGCCTAAACCATCATGACATTGAATTCCAAGCCCATCAATGTCTTGTGTAGGTGTAAAACTTAGGCTACTAGTCACATCATTTCCAGAGACAGAGGTGACTGCTCCTGAGAATACTCCACAAGTACCAGTTGAAAGAGCATTAGCGTTCAATACAATTACATCTGGTGTGAACATTGCACTTGGACACTGATCAGTGAACGCTGAACCACTCCATGTTTGAGCAATAAGAGTGGTACAAGTAAAGGGCGAGGGATCATCAAGTTCTGATAGTGGAATGTCACGGCAGAGTGGTACTGTAGTGTGTGTGTGTGTGTTGGGGGAAAAGAAGGAGCATAGGGGAAAGGTATTGACTGGGTACTTCATTTATATCATGGGTCAGGTTTCAACTAGCTATATGCATACATTTGGCAGTGTAGTTATAATTACCAGCAAGCATTGTCCAAATGTCTAAGGGCAAGGCAAGCTAGTGAACCATACAGCTACACATGTAGGTGTTTATGAAATGATTACCTGAATTGTTGGAATGATGGCAAATAATACCAGCAAAATTTATTTGATGAGCTATAGACACTCCACATACTGAATACACTCCCAAGTGTAAAGATATTTGGGGAAATAAATAAATAAATAAATAATTCACAGCGACACTCGTGGCCTCTACAGATGAACCAACCTTCTTTTAGTGATATATGAATCATTTCTAGGAAAAATAACAATGGAAAAGTTCCGCACTCTCTTCGTTGCGGAGATATCGGTGAGAATTCTTCTATCGCCTTTCGAGTGGCAGCCATTTTGACGTTAACTCTCGCAATGAAAATTATGCGAGTAAGACTACGCGTATAATTATAGCGCCTGCGCGTGGTATTTGGCGAGTGAATGGAACTCATGGAACTAGTTGCGCGGCTACTACTGCTTAGCTCTTGGCCAATGAATAGTCCCAAGCGTGAATTCAATGGTATGCAGTCCTGTAAGTGTAATTACATGTATAAACTAACTACAAGACAAGCCTAGCCCTGACCGGATGTGCTTTAAAAAGGGTCAGGACTCTCGGTACCGTTGAACGGTGCCCCTTGTGGCTAGCTTGGGTGTTGCTGTGCAATAGCTATAGCCTACAGTAATAGTGTCATAGTATTGCTCACCACTACAGAGTAATACATGTTAGTCTACCAGCTATAGATAAAAGCTTTGCATACTTTTTCCGGCACAAGTCATGCTATCTCTTGCTTGTGGTTTGTGGGGAGATGGCTCCTGCTTTGCAAAGCAGATATTTGTTTTCTCAGCTGCTGTTGGTCTAGCTTTAGTGCAACTACGCTGTTTCCATGAGAGGCATGGTATGCAATAGAATACTAAGGTCATAGTCTATCACCCCGTCCTGTTGTTGCACTGGCATCCGTCTCACGAGAAGGCCACCATCATTTTTGGTCCCATGATGCAATGTGAAATATAAAAAGATAGCAGTGAATATCACTCCTCTTTATATCCAGTGTATTCCTTCTGTTTAAGAGTTTGCCACCACCAATGTACTGCCCCCTACACTTAAAAAGAATCTCACTCTCGCTGCATACAGCATACTTCTCTGTCTTAGTGTACCCATCGAAATATAGGTGCCTTCAAATTGCTGAGATGGCTGCGATGTATACGGATGGTAGAGCAAGAGAATCGGCCTTCCTGCATCCATAGCAGCTATGTCTCATGCACTAGAGAATATACATCCTCAGGCTCAGGCCTTCCCCTTGCATGCACAAGAACTGTACAGGGAAACTTGGGAACATGGCTAACATAAAATATGGTATAATGGCTATACATACGTAGTACGTAGTACGTAGTTGCAGTTACATAGCCATGCAGAACCTAGAGAAAAGATTTGGGTAGCACAAGTGAAAGATGTACATGGTTTGCATTCCCCTAAGAATGTAGTAATATACACGTGTTTCTCCGCTCACCCGTATCAATGCTCACTCGCATCACTGTTCACCCGAAGTCTTTACACTTGGGAGTGCGGTTAATTCTCGAAAATAAGTATAATTAAATTTCCTTCCATGCATGACAAGTATGTTGAATTAATCACATAGTGCATTCATGCGAGTTGAAAAGGGAACAAGGGTATTCATATCTAAAAATTATCTAAAAATTATCCAGCTGCTACCACATGATTACACAAACACATGCCAGGCACAAGCTGTATATACTAGTAGCTACTAATTGTAGCATCACCCATACATGCTACCAGGTTTAAATTTAGTTGTTATTCTCGAGATCGTGACTGGCTAACGAGCTTCCAGTTCAACCCTGTATACCACCAGCACACAGAAATAAGAACAGTATAAGTTTCCTTCTTTGCACATTGTATATGGCTTCCATCTTAAATCCCTGGCCATACAGGGGCTGCAGGCCCGGAGCCCAATAATTGCCAAGTACAGCGAGACCAATAATCTTATAAATACATTTTCTTCGATGGCTTCCTTCTGTAAGGTAAGGGACAAAGCTCAGCATTCCTTTAATTTTGTTTGCACACACTATGTGTGTACAGTTTTGAAGATATACACTACAAAAATAAAAGGGTTGCAATTGCTTCAAAATCAGCTAGGAGTTGCAGCTACACTACCAAACTATGCAGTGTTTAGTGCAGGAAGCCAGTAATATCAATGTGAATTTTATGTAAATGTACTTACTAATTGTTTATGTTATTTGGTAGCAAGCAGGATCCAGGAAGCCATTGGCACTTGCCGCAACTGAAACTGGTTTGGAACCCTTTTAATTTTGTAATGTGTGACCAATGTATCTTCAAAACAGTACACACATACTGTGTTGTTTTCATCATTAATAGTATAGTATTAATAGGTACTCTTTTTCTCTCTTTTTTGGCTTGATATCGGTCTTCTGTGTTTAGGACTCTATAAATTTTAATCGCTGACTGTGATTCTCATAATGTTATTTTAATGAAAAAAATACAGTTTTGACCACTTAAAGGTTACCTGAATTGCAGGTATCTGAGTAGGTGTTGTTAGGCCTTAGTTGCTGTAGTCACACATTGAAGTATTTGTACAAAAGTATGCTCATAAACCAACACACACACCCAAAAATTACCAACACTATAAATGAAAGCATCAAAAGTCTCACCGGTTTGTTGAGGCCAGACATGTAGTACAAACGTTGACAGCACAACCAGCGTATGATACTGCAAGATCTGAGGTTAATAAAATTAATAGCATCTATATTGCATACTGAGAGCAACTAGAATGCTGCTGATGTTAATTTGAATCAGTACATCAATACAAATGGTAAGTATCAGCTTTAGGTCAGAGGACATTTTTGGGAATAATATAATATTGGTCATAATTATGTGCATGCAACCCACTACTGACACAGGTGTCAAACTGCTAGTACATAATAAAGCCTCTATAATAGTGACCTAGCTGTTGTACCACAGTTTGTCATGGTGCTGAGTACTTCAGGAATGATAGGTACAGGAATGAATACTATGGGCTGTGATTATAATGAGTATACAGAATTCTTATGAATAAATTTAGCCAACTGGTATGATAGCCCACACATAAAAATGAGATACTAGATCTGCTTTGCCTCTTTTTCATTCTGATATTGGAATTACTCGGTATGTCAATGAGTGCTTGTATAGTGTGTGCATGCAGAGTGTACACTAACTTTTAGTATTCTATCTGAGGAGCTTAGCCAGCTATTGATTTAGCTACCAGTGGCCTATATATATGACTCAACCAGCTAGTGAAAGGATCTAGTTAATACTTCACTGTGGACACCTACAATTAATATCGACATTGTATCAGTAAGTCATGTTAAGTATGTATGATGACGAGAGGTCTACCATCTCTGAGCTCTACATTTGGCATGGCTGTATAATTCTGTGCTCAGCTCATGCGGTGTCCAAGGAATCAGCCCATCATGGCAACACCCAAATAAATTTTCTGTTTCCCATCCTGACGTACCACAGCTTTCTATGTGTGGGCCATTGCCATTCACTACATGGTACGACCATAGACATACGCATGATACAATGGCAGACGCAGATATAATTAATGTTCAGATGTACTTTCATACTCACCGGTAATCATTCTGTTAGTTGGAAAATTTATGTACCAACACCCCTATACCACAACTAAAGTACCAACACGCAACTGATCACTGCTGCAAACGGACAGAAGTGTAACTTCGTTCTGCTACATGGCCTGTCACGCTGTGGACGGTCCCCCTGCAGAAGCGGTCCACCCGGACCGATTATCGCAGCCATACACGGTCCCCCCTTGCTGCATGCGGACGGTCCCCCAGGCTCGGTTTTTATAAATAGAAGACTGTCACGCAGCCGGCTGTAGTAGTCTATATCTTGTTTATTTGCTCAATTGTGATGAACTATAGAGCAGCGAAGAACAGTCACTAGACCTACCTACAGAGGACAAGATGGGCGATAAAGAGGATCAGGAGGAGCTGCACTGCCTATCTTTGACTCACGCAGAAGAGATATCCTGTATGCAGAACAAGATTTAAGCTTATAGCTATCTGTTGTTATTGTTACTCTAATAACTTTTACTTTAGCCATTGCAACTGTTGTTGTTATTCTTTATCCAGAGCATAAGGTAATCAACAGCCCGGGAGCTAGCTATGGCGAATAATGGTGGGGTTGTGTAGCGTACATGGCTTGAGGTCAAAAAGGTGGGAGGGTTTCCTAAAGTCTGCAGCTGCTGATTACCGTACAACTAGAGTTTACTACTGTCCTCCATCATGCAGAGTATCAGAATTGTTGCAGAGGAGATGGCATTAGCTAGATAAATGGGGGGACCATTTACGGTAAGGGGGGACTACTTATAGTGCCCCGGGGGACCACATACGGCGCCACCAATGGTCCGGGAAGGCCAATTATTTTGCCACAGACGGCCCAGGGGAACCGCTTGTGGGGGGGGACCACTTATGGTGTGTGACAGGCCCACACTATCTTGACAGTTAGGGTCGGGGAAACAGGACCTTTAGTCTACAGGTCATGTAGGATAACCGACTCCCGGAAGTAGGTGTGATCTTAGGGTAGGGTTAGGGCTAGGGTAAGGGTTAGGGAATGTAGACCACGCCCACTTTCGGGAGTAGCTAGGTTATCCTACATGATCCTAGTCTACATGGAATGGCCTTGATATAGCTAGCCAAGAAAAGCTAAGCTTGAACTATAAATACGATCAGTATTTGCATACGTCTGTAAATCAGAGTGTCCCCTTGTACTAGCCCACATGCATGGACCAGTGCAAGCCCCAACAAAATCAAAGGGTGGCCTACAAATTAACCGCAGGCTCACGGTGCGTCCGTAGTAGCCTAGCTATCTCTCACAAGTGTTAGGCAACCCAGCTCCATGTATATAACTAGTGGGCCTACCCAATTACGATACATTCTGCAGCTGCGGCGCTTGTTACTGTAGAGCCAAATCGCAATGAGTCGACCACTCGGAATTCCGACAGGAAATGGGCTGACGTCCGTATAGCACTGGACCCTATCTCAAATACTAGTGCGTGGGCGGAGCAGTCATCACGTGACTGTAGGACATCGTTGAAATAGGCCTGGCAATAGGCCTGAGCTAATTGTTCATTCAAACTTGCCTATTCTTTATTTCTGATTTTCTTCCCTATTATTCAAGTGATGGTGTCACGCCGTGGACGGTCCCCCCGCAGAAGCGGTCCCCCCGGACCGAATATCGCAGCCTTACACGGTCCCCCCTGCTGCGGACGGTCCCCCAGGCTCGATGTTCATTTTGACTGACAAGTCGCCGGCCGTACCCAGTATATCTTGTTTATTTGCTGAAGATGATACTGTCTAACAATTGTGATGAACTTGAGTAGCGAAAAACAACCATTAGACCTACCAGCAGTGGACAAGATGGACGACAAAGAGGATCAGGAAGAGCTGCGAATGTTCACAGAATGAGAATTATATCAGATTCTGTGGTTTAATATTGTTGCTATTATTTATTCTAATATTTTCCTTTAGCCTTTACAACTGTTGTTGTTATTATTAATTTTATCCAGAGCGTAAAGTAATCAACAGCCCGAGAGCTATGGCGAACAACTGTGGGGTTGCGTATATTAGCGTACATGGCTGGCTAGGCTCGAGGTCAAAAAGGTGGGAGGGGTTCTGTACAGTTTTAAGTCTGCAGCCGCTGATAATTACCGTAAACTACGTATTATCCGCCATGATGTATTATCCGCCCATCCCCCTTTTTGAGTCAAAGTTACGTCGGAGGGTATTTATGTACTTAGTATCCGCCCACCCTTAAATACCATCCATGCGAGCTAAACATGCAACTAACAACTGAAAATTCCAAGACAACGAGCAGAATCAAACGACAAAAGTCTTCAGTGCGCTTTAGTTGGAATACCGACGGTAAGTCCGTCAGCCACTTCGCTTTTTAGCAGATAATAGTAGTCTGCATGCTTCTATAATAGGTATTCAATACAATTTGCATTCACTGTGGTGCGGTACTTGCCTAGAAAAGCTATACTTACCTTGTATACTCGCTTCGCATACATGGCTTGAGGTCAAAAAGGTGGGAGGGTTTCCTAAAGTCTGCAGCTGCTGATTACCGTACAGCTAGAGTTTACTACTGTCTTCCATCATGCAAAGTATCAGTATATTGTTGCAGAGGAGATGGCATTTGTAGCTAGATATTAAAATGGGGGGACAATTTACGGTAAGGGGGGACTACTTATAGTGCCGCGGATGGTCCCCGGGGCCCGGGGGACCACATGCGGCGCCACGGACGGACCGGGGAGACCAATTATTCTGCCACAGACGGTCCGGGGGGACCGCTTTTGGGGGGGGGGGGGGGGACCACTTATGGTGTGACAATCCTACCCGATTATTCAAATGATTAATGACCTGTTATTTAACTTGAAGGAAGTTTTTGTTGGTGTTGTTCTCATCGGATGCAAAACCTTACACACACACATCTGCTTTACGCAAGACAGGGAACCGAGGGAATAGGCTGTCGGACTGTATGCTGCACACGTTGTAGTAGTGATATCAGGATCTTTGGATTCAGTCTCTGATCTGTTTGGTCATTCGAAATTCCTATGATAATTATAAGCAATGGTTACTACTTAATGTTATACTCTAGTCTTACCCTGTGTGGTATTTCTTAAATCTTAAAAACTGGTACCGCAATGCGGCAATATTTAATGCTATTAATAAACATGATGCCAGCCTCAACACCAGCCTATGAATGATTCATAGGATGAGGTGCCTGTTGATTGAAGACATGATGATAATAATAATTATTGTGGAAGGCAGTTTTTATCAATCAGAAGTAGAAATGTAGCAGCTATGAATGGCTTTAGGAATTCTGCCCAGTTTCGAAATACCGGTAATTGATATAATATAGCTCAGTGAGTTCGAGAGTTCAAAGCCTGCTATACACTTGGCAGTTGTGCAGATGTGAGAGAGATTAATACTTGCAAATTGTAGAGAAATTAATGTGCAAAACTGAACTTAATTGTGTGTATCATGCCAAATTTGGAAGTAATGCTAAAAGCAATCGATATAAAGATAATGCGTTCTGTACTTGTGCATGGAGTATTTTCACTTAATCAAGCCATAATTATGTTCTACAACCTTGATGCTAGTCTCGTGCCCAGCCCCACGCTAGAAAGTGGGTCTGGCTTCCTGCATACTCAAAGTTGGGTGAGCATTACATCATATTACATCACCAAACGGATAGTGTCCACGTGGCCATTCGCGTAGATATCCGGATACTACAACCGTTTAGTGATGTAATTGGGGCGAGCGCAGCGAGCCCTGTACTAGCGAGGTCAATGCCAACTCGTTTGTATGTATCGACCGACCTGTATGTATGTCATCGACCGACCGGTCGCATTGCGCATGCGCAGAAGCATGCTAAGCACATGTTGTCGTTGCGCTCGCCCCACAAATGCTCTGCATTCTCCTAGTACTATAAGTAACCAATCATATTGCCGGTCCAGATCTGGGACCGCTGACGTAATGCTGCCATGCCCCAACTTTAAATATACGGGGAGCCAGACCCACCTTCCTAACGTGGGGCTGGGCACGAGACTACCTTGATGCATGAGGCTAGGGTATCGGCACGGCTATATACAAGTTATTATTTCGGATTATTGGGGCGAGCGCAGCGAGCCCTGTACTAGCGAGGTCAATGCCAACTCCGTTTGTATGTATGTCATCGACCGACCTGTGTGTATGTCATCGACCGACCGGTCGCATTGCGCATGCGCAGAAACATGCTAAGCACATGTTGTAGTTGCGCTCGCCCCACAAATGCTCTGCATTCTCCTAGTAATAATTACAATGAGCATAATAATTATGCTCAAAATAATAAAATCTTTACTGATGGTTAGCCTCGTTCCCAGGCTCCACCCCCCAGCTTTTAATCGCAAAGTGGAAGCTGGGGGGTGGAGCCTGGGAACGAGGCTAACTGATGGTAACACTTGTGTACGTAACTGTATGATTGTGACCCTCATGTCAATCAATGGTTTCTTTCTAGTCAGTATGTGTATGCTGATGCTGTCTGTTAGGTGTAACAGCAATTGAAAAGGTGCACACATGCATGGACTCATGGTGTACAACGAAAGACTAGCGTAGCCGTAGGTCTATATAGCTGTGATCCCAATAGAGAATTCGAAACCACGTGAATTTTCATGCATGGAGAGAAATTAATGTGCAAACTGAACTTAATTGTACTATCATGCCAAATTTGGGAGTAATGCTAAAAGCAATCAGTAAAGATAATGTACTACGCTCAGTAATTATCTCACGACTCGAAAATGAATTCACGGAGCAACCATACACTGAATCCGTTGGCACTATTATGTCATGTGATGATGAACACATTGTACACAAGCTGCTGAAGTCAATCCTTATAATTATAAGCGCACTGAAGTGACTAACTGCCAATAACTAGTTGTCCCACCTAAAAAAATGTTAATTTTCCTGTCCTATTTACACAGGTGAGTGGCAGAGGGGACAGTTTCTGAAGGACTTGATTTCCTTCTCGTAGGCCTTGTGTTTGCAGGTGGAACACATCCAAGAGCGGTAGTCGAGCAGGGGCTGCCCTGAGGCTATGCAGACAGGGAACTTAGAGTCACAGCTGGGACAGGAGGTGGTCCTGAGGAGAAAAAGCATTTGATATGAGAGTGAATCTTAACCATGAAATTGAGCAATAGCAGGACACTGCCAGGCTTCACAACACGGTCTCATTTAGAAGGAGCAGGGCAGTCACCCAGGATGATGTCATAATGGCATTAGAAATTAGAAGTCTCTACCAAAGACATACCCCGCGCTACATTATTACAAAAGGGGCCCTGGATTCTAGACTTGCCTGGCCTTGTGAAGCAGGTGGCTCTGTAAAGTGTGAAGGACTCGTATACCGAGTGTTCATGTACACAGTCAAGCTATATATGGGCGTGACTGATTGCTGTATTAATGATACGGACGCTCCTCTATGTATGAACCCATGTCCTGAGACTACGCATGCCCACCCTCTGTCAAATTCAATTTCTTGACTGTATTAAAAATGGCGAAACTTACCGTGTTGAAAAATAAAGTGCTGAAAATGCGGAGAATGGACAGACAACCAACTGCTTTACCCAGCCGCATTTGTGCGAGGTAACAACATACAATGGCATGCACGTGGCTTGAACACAAACTTGGATAGTCAACAAAACCAACCAGCTACAATCTCAGTGTAGTTATTTTGTAAAACATCCTGGGGAGGGGGTATACCCCCACACCCCCTAGAAGGATGTTTGCTATTATAAAACTCCCACACACGAGCGGGGATAAGCAATCGGTTTTGTCCATCTGTCTGTCTGCCAAAAAAGAATATCTTTATAACACGTGATTAGAGGCTATAACATTTTCAATAAAAAATCGACATGTGTACCTGGTAGTAACCAATATGTTCTATTCTGCACATATTTAGCTCTTTCCTATTCAAAATCGGTAAGGTTCGCCATCTCTATACAGTCAAGATATTCGGGGAATGATAGAGGCCGGTCATACATGGACTTTGGATACGTGTTCATAATGGCAATACTGCAATCAGTCACACCAACAGCTCTGACATGGCAATACACGAGCACGTATACATGTATACTAGTCTGTGGCACTTCAGGTGCTAGTCTCCAGAGTCCAGGAGAGGCAGGGTATATCTCTTCTAGTTGCTGATGCTATAATATGCAAAAGGTACCCCCTTGTTTTGTACTCACGCCTTCAAACATAAGTAAGAACCAATATTCATGAGGTATTGCATACTTTAAGATCATGCAGAATGTGGGTGTAGGAATGTCTTACCATTCCTTGACTGTTGAATCACAGCTTGGGCACTCCAATGAGTTCACAACAGCATTCTTCGGACTATGTCTGTAGTGGTTTATAATGGATGTGCACAGTTTCATACAGACTAGTGAGGAACACAGGTGAGTCACAAGCACATATATATACAGAGCATGGAAATTTCTCACTTGTCTAACGCAAATTTTATGATGCATGTGGTACATACATACGCGGAATGCTGTTAGCTTTGGCAACCAGCATCTGTAAATTTCTACGGTAAAGAAACACAAACTATGGTAAACTAGCCTTGTGAAAATCTCCATTGCAATATCCTCATAGTTCTGCTTCTGCTCATCTGTCAGTCCCTTCAGAGACTCTAGCTTTATGAAAGCCTATAGAAGAGAGTGTAACTGTAATATAAGCATCACAAGACTTAGTACTTCCATTATCAGTTAACCCGCAGCCGTCGAAATTTCTCTCAAACAGGAAGTAATACCGGATGTTAATTAACATCAAAGGTATTGACCGACTTCGAGCGCGTGCAGTTATGACGGCCGCTATGTCGAGATCCCTTTGAAAGACGGCTTTTGCAACAACGTATCCGTGTTAAACAACACAAAAAGCGTATGACAGGTAGTTTATTTCGAGCGTATGACTTCTACAGCAGTCCTGGGCAGCTGTGCGCTCATGCCTCTTGCCAGTTTTTCGATTTTTTACCCACACCAACCCAAGCCGAGATTTTGCGCTTCAGCACATATACCATCAAGATCTACGGCACAGCAAAGTAAGTTAGCAGTAGCCCCAATCTAAGAGTAGATATGAAATGAAATAGAAAGCGAGAAAATCGCGAAAAAGTGGCATTCAGAGTTGGATGCATAGCATTCTCTTACAAAAGCGCTAGAAGCTCTGATAAGCGCTCGCAGAGAGTAAGGAAGTAACTACTCACAATGTGAAAAAAAACGAACTTTGTAGCTTACATAGTTCTGGAGATACAGCTCACGATTCTTCCTTCCATTTTCCACTTGGTGTGGACAAGTGATTTTTTTCGATTTTTTACCCAACCTGCATGCTGCAAAGGGCCTGAGTGCCCCCAAAAGTATTCTAAGCGACGCATCTTGTACCAAACCGCTTACATATGCTTTTTTGTTACCCTACTCCAATGGGTTAATCGATTTTGAGAGCAAAATAAATGACCCCAAAACGAGGATTGAATGAAAAGTTGCTGCAATTTCGCGGTAAATTTTCCCGGTACCCGTATACTACTTGGATATTCCTGGAAGCATGCGTAACATTGCGCAATATACAGGAAAACATGTGTCGTTACGTAATCAATTATGTTATCGTGTACCATTACTTGTTTCCTTGTATCAACTTTCGTTTGAAAGAAATTCTATGGGAATACCGACGGCAGCGGCATAACTGTTATTCTTCTCAATCTCCATTAAGTTTTAGTCGGATTGCCAACACAACTCTACATGCGAAACTTGAGAGTATTCTCATCAGTACACAGGGCAATAAACTGACCTTTGAGCACACACTGTAGGAACAGCATGCACTGCTGCACAGAGCAAGCAAGGAGTGGATTGCCAGTGGGTCCAAGATATCCTCATAGTCTCTCAAAAGCAAGGCCTGCATGGATGGGTGGGAATGTACACGGTGATATGGACCAGTCAGTTTTGCTCCAGTCTTTCCTAAATAGTTTTTTTCACATGCACATCACACAAAAAAGCACTCATTCAATGTGAGACAAGTTTGGCGTCCACTGATATAGCAGGGTGTGCACTGCTACGGTTACAACAATTAGCGTTTGCTGCATGAAGTAAGTTACGGAATAGCAAAGAATGCGGCCCACTTAGGTCAAGCAGTAGGCGTGGTCAAGGTGGTATGTGGCTGCGACTGCAGTGGCTAGTTCAAGTAAGTCTTACTCTATCAAAGCCTTCTCTAGTAAATGCTTTACTGATTGAGTGATTGTCAGTTGAAGTCTCATGGCCTGCGAACATTGATATCTCCACTGCGCCAACATACAGTATCTATTTCTAATGCCCCCATACAAGTGACAGGGAATACCCATGCCTATAGCAGTGTATGATCTCATAATATATTCTCATCTTCTAGTTGCATGTTAGCCTCGTTCCCAGGCTCTTCTGTAGCACACTTTTGTAGTGATTAAAACTCTGTTTCTTCGAAGAGCAGCGCTGTTTTTGGTCCCTGGTACGGGCGATACACTTTAGTACGCATGGCGGCAACGTAAAGGCGTCTTTGCTCGTATACGTCACGCGTAATTCGATTCAGCAAAACCATACAGCCACGTCACGCAACCAAACGCAATTCACGTGACAAAAACCAGGCTCTCTGACCGCTTATTTTACAATGTGCGAAAAAAAGCTGGGCAGAAGAGCCTGGGAATGAGGCTAGTGGCATGTAACAAAATACAACACCATGAAGGATGTTAATGGCTCCTGCAATTAGTAAAACTCACAGTTTTTAAGCTTGCTTCCGCTTCGCCATTGTACAACTGTCGTTGTGCAATCAAGAAGAAGTGATAAGCCTGTACAAATATAAAAAGAGTCACACTCTGGAAGAGGCAGTATCCTCCAGTTCTTACCTCTGCTCCTCTCCAAGCGCTGCCAAGAAGAGCTGCGTCTGCAGAAGCTGAGAAGCCTTCCTGCAGCAAGCCCTGGAGAGTAGACATCACCTGCAAGACAACGGAGCTCGTAAAACGGGCGGGGCTCATGCACACGCAATTAGGCCTCTTAATTAACCAGTGGCTCTAAAACTAAACTATTGCTAGAAATAAGAGAAAAGAAGAAAATGCTGGATTGCGTCAGTGGATGGTTTCGTCCGGGAATCGAACCCGGGACCGATAGATCTTTAGTCTAATACACTACCAACTGTGTTAACGATGTATCCACACGACATAGCCAGCGTAGAAACGGCAATAAACAGCCTATTCATAACTGTGCACGCTAGACTGCAGAAAAGCGCCACTTCCATCAACGACTGCCCAGGCTCACGCCCCTGGCAAATGTACAGCCCTATTTTTATGCTCCATTTTACGCTACGTTTACATGTAGGCCACAGGAAGAATACTGTAAGTTACGAGAAGTGCATTTCAGACGGATTAAAAAGAAAAGCTGGACGGCGTCAGTGGACAAGTTTTCGTCCGGGGATTCGAACCCGGAGTACTAGCACCCAAAGCTAATTGCTCACCGTAAGCGTACGAAGTATCCACACGACTTAGCCAGCGGAGGCCCACACCAAAAATGGGATTTTATACGCAAACTTCCGGATTCCTCGCATACCAGGCTAGTATAATATTATAGTGCCATTAGTCTATGACGTCATGCCATAGTATCATGTTGTTTGTAGAATCAAAATATTTGAGTAGGACAGGAATGTAGACCCCACACACAACCCATGGTATCAACTCTCCATCCAGTACAGCCTCGGCAGGTGTGTATACCTCTCCTTTCCTAACGCCGCTTTCAGATGATCCCGGTGGCTTCACTTTCAGCTGCTCCTTTTTACAACTGTGGTAGCTCTCAATCTGTGAGATGGATCCAATATTAGACTGACAGACAACAACAGTCTAGTCTCTCGAGCCAGACCCCATTCCACAAAGAAGGAAAGTGGTCTGGGGACTTGCCCTACTGCCATTCCTCTCTCAGGAATTCAATTTGTTTGCAAAACAGTCTATGATGTCAGTGCTAGTGTGGGATATTAACCATATGTGAGCTCAGTGTAGCCTCGTTCCCAGGACCGCGACTTTTTCGGTTTACACGAAGGAAAATTCACATCTTTTGTGTAACCAGGAGCGCATCGAGCCGGCGAAGCGCTCCTGGTGTAACCGAAAATGACGTGGGCCTGGGAACAAGCTCAGTGTAGCTTCTCGTCCAAGCACAAGCAGTGCAATAGTGGAATGTTTTCTGCCTTGGCTGTGTCTACGAGTGCTGTTCAGTGATCTTCTTCAGAATACCTTATAACCTTTTTGGTAAATGCACACTATATGTATCATGCGATTTAGTACTGTACTGCAATTGAGTTGCACTCAACAGTGCGGGGGGAGGAATGGCAGTATAGATGTGGGCTGGGTCGCGAGACTAAGAGCAGGAAGCAGCACTTATACTTCGTACCAACCACTCCCACTACTTTGTGGATAAGGGCCTGGGCTATTCTTCTGCAGTAGCCTCGTTCCCAGGCTCCCCTGCAGTTTTCGTAACATAATCGACAAAATGCTGGGGGTGGAGGCCGGGAACGAGGCTACTTCTGAAGCTTACCAGCAAAGCAGCCAACACGTATATCTTCTTGATTTTCACAGGATTGAGAGACAGTGCAGTGCCTTCCTTCGCAGCCTGGGGAATGTAAAGTGGTCCTCATGTTTGAAACCACTGGCTTCCAAAGTTGACAGAGACACATGCAGACAACATTCCTTACTCCCAACCAGAAGCTACGATGGACCTCGAGGTCATGTCACCTTCCACAAAAAATGGCATCTCACTAATGACCTACGTCTTATTAATTATCATTTGATAGATGCTAGAGATATAAGGACATCCCATGAACGGCCTTCGACCCATCACTATCAATCCTCCAACTATTGTACGTTAGTCTGCGGAAGGTCAGTGCAACCTCTGCGGCCACCATAAGGAGCAGGCTGCAGCTAGATAACAGAATCAAATGCATATCAATTCTGGGGCAATATCTACATAAGTAGTACATACTATGCAGTTCACCTTGTTAGGTTTCTGCTAGTCTCATTCCCAGGCTCTTTATAATGCCGGGAAGAAGACCTGGGAATGAGACTAGGTTTCAGTATGGAGACTGTGAGGCCACACTAATTAAGGTAAACAGGCACATGCACTGCTGCTATGGCAGGAGACAAACCGTGATGAGGAGCTTCGCTGCTTCCGTGAAATGGTTTGCTTTCCGATAGCAAAGCAGCAGTTAAGGTGAGTCAATGTGGACAATTTTATTCATACTACTCATCACAGTATGCAAAAGTTACTTTAACTCCTTGAATAGGTGCACATGGGCAATTAAATTGTACATGTATATATACTTTAACTCCTTGAATAGGTGCACATGGGATTACCTTGCATATATACTTTAACTACTCGAATAGGTGCACATGGGCATTTATTAGAGGCAAACAAACTAAGAGCACTGTTGAGGATACAGCTCAATAGCACTGAGCACTTTCTCTTTCTCCATCAGGTGAGAGGCATACTTGGCCAGCAGAGTGTCAATCTCCTTCACACTGTGCTGCTTGGCAAGCTCGACTGCCTGGTCCCACTGTACACAGCAAGTAAGAGACCAATAACCATCATTCTGAAGTGGAACAGCTACAGAGTACATGTATCATATCAAGGGAGTATGTTTACTGTGCAGTTGTGGGTAAGTAAAGTCTGGTAGCAGCTCTCATGAACTAGAGCCTGTGCTACTATTAAGCTGTCGAAATCAGATACATATTTCCTAAAGATTCGGAGGATAGAGTTGATAACTTGCCATTGTAGAAACTAAAAGTATTCTAGCTGTCTGGATATGGGAGACATATAAGCTATGGGGAGGCTTTCCCAAATGTATACATGCAAGTTTGGAGCACATCTTACATACCTGATTCAATTTAACACAACAATCAATCGCCTCTCTGAGTTTGTTCACCTACAGACAAAAAAAAAGCAATTTTAACAAAATAGTATTACGAAATGAAAAAATGCTTGCATGTGATTGTCATGTAAAGGCGACTGCCCTTTATCCACCAGGAAGAGTGTGACTGAAAGAAGTAAAACAAAAAAGAATTCCAATGGGCTGCCAACTTGCCAGGCTCTACTGGTGCCTAGACTTATCCCCAGGCCGTGTACATGCATGTGTGCAATAAGCAAAATGAAGTGTACACCCGGAATTGGGACCTGTGGTCAGAATCACCTACCAAACTAACCTCGTACCCAGGCACATTATGAGGTAGGGAGGGGCCTGGGTACGAGGCTAACTATGAGGCTACTGCCAACACACCAGATGACTACATACACACACACTGAAAGGCAAACAGGACACCATCACAGCTTCCAGCTTTAGGATACCGTATAGCCGGAAAATTTGGCGAGGACTTTAATTTGGCGGTTTGGCGAATCGTAAAAAATCGCCAAATTAAATTCTCGCCAAATAAAATTCTCGCGCATTATGTAATACGCCACACTCATGCGCGCATTCAGCTACAAGAAAGTTGCTGTTCCCACTCCACGTACGTGTTTCCTCTCTGTCCGGGAAGGACATCGAACTCGTGAACAAAGCTGTAAAGCGCCCTCTATCTGGAGACTTGAAGCCTGTCACACAGTCACCTCGAGGTAAGTATAACGCTTACACGCAAGGGCACAAATTGGAAAGTATGCCGCTGACAACGGAGCGACAAAGGCCGCTACACACTTCTCGAAGCTTCTGGATAGTAAGATCGGCGAATCCAACGTCTCCATTGTCGAGCTCAGTGACAAAAAACTTTCAGCAGCGTTGCACGTTGTGCGCCTACGATTATTGCTTAACTTAATTGGAGATTACGTCATAGCCTTCGCCGTACGCAATCGCCAAATTTAAATTTCGCCAATATTTAATTTTAGCCGTTTTTGACGATTTTGCCAAATTTAATTCTCGCCAAATTTTCCGGCTATACAGTATAACAACTCTGACCCAACTGGCATTGGTATAAAAGCAAAATGGCTTTTGCACAGGCACTTGCAGCTCTACAAAACGTACGCTGTATGTACCCAATTAACTCGTTATGCGGTATCTGCTGCATTGTGGGCAGCAAACTCACTTTGATGTAGGCAGCCACCGCCTGTTCACACATCCCGACAGTGACAAACATCCTCGCCAGACCCTAGTACAGAGCAAGACAGAAGTAGCACTCATTACCGGTTTAGAGTACTGGTGGTGAATGAACACATTAGTACCGTACATGTATAGGGGGAAATCTTCGCCGGGGGTTAACGCCGCTAATTTTGCCAATTTCGCCAGTCGGTTCAGTGAATCGTAACTCTACTAAGATAGATGCAAGTTCTGCCATGTCGCAGTGAGCTCACTGACCATGCAAGGCGTAGTCTCACGGGGCCAGAGCAGTCACAATGGCCCGCGAGGCTACCTGTGCTGAGGACTAGTCTCGCTGGCTCGTGAGACTATTGCAGGACCACTGATTTCATGGTCACGCAAGTGACCTTGCTAATGGAGATAGACAATAGGCGACAATAGTGGAAATCCCGAACGATCTTCATTGCTATGAATTAGGCAGGGTTTCCCTCGTGAATCGGGATTCACTGTTCATTAAATTAAAGAACTTTGGAGGCATAAGCACAACTAAATTTGCCAAACTTTCCCCACAATATGATGCAACTGCATTTGGAGAAAGTTTTTCCAGGCAAAGTTACCACTATAAAGTAGTACAAAAGACATGGGTCCTACATGTAAGTGTACACAAAACTGAGTTGTATCTGCCACTAGTTAATAAATGTGTTTAGAGGTTCCATGCCCATGACAACTATTACTACGTTCCATGTGCATTGATCAGGCTGGTACTGGATGATAATCACATTCTGGCATTGCTGACAGCTGCTGACAGGAAGTGTACTGTGAATAATTGCTAAACCATGGAACCGTTGTTTAGTTTAATTTCACAATCCCCCAAGATAAGGACCATACCGAACAAACAAGTGTCCACAACAAACGTTTTCTATATAGCCCATCCTGAGCCTAGGCTGGAAAGACTCCCACCCCCTGGTCAAGCAGGCATCACTGACTGCTGCTAATGTGCCCTTTGGGGCTGGCCCAAAACCAAAATGTGCCCTTTGGTGTTTTAGCAGCCACTTGAACTGTCTGCATGCACTGTCCTCTGCTGGAAACAGGCACTGGCCTAGACATGGTTTGGCTTGAGTTTTTCTGGAGAGCTGAAAAGCAACGAAAGCGCTTCCTGAACGTGAAATAAAACAGGGTAAAAAATTTTCCACGCTGCGCGCACACTTCACTACAGCTGATAAAATGTGCCCTTCGGACTGCCAATCCTGGTGAGAACACTGGAGCAGGCGTCACTGACCGTGAGCAAGGAGTGGTTCTCTGGCAGGGAGCTGGCCAGCTTCTCCAGACCAGGGTAGTCCTCCAGCATGTAGTAGCACTCTGCCAGCCTCTCCTGGTTCCTGCCCTGGCTGTAGTACGTCACCGCATGCTGCCTGGGTACACACACACAAAGAGAAGGTCATAATATGTACTCTGTGATAGTGAACAGTGTGAAGGCCAGACCAGTGCTAGTGCATTCTTAAAGTGAAAAATAGCTGTGGAATAAATGGAAATAGATTCTTGAAAGAAAGAAGGCCTACAAATCGTTAAAGTGTTTTGTGGTGGTAGTGTTAGGGTGTTTCAGAAATAGAGCTTCCGTGACAGCAAGCAGTAATGTTTATTGTCATGTCCCGAATTTGGCAGATACAATCTGGTGCATAGACTAAGGTCCTACATCTTCTAGTAAGTGTTAATTTCAGCTGTACAGAGTTAATTAGCCACAGCATGCTTCCAAGTACAGCCAGCCTGTCATTGACCAGGAAGTCCTTAATTAGCCAACCAGTTGCAAGTTCCATAATTGATATTTACTCACTTCACATACAACTACATGTACATGTGTGTCCATACATGCCTGTACCAAAATAGCAGGCGCCTGAGACTGAGACTGAAGCTGAGACTAAAGCTGGGGCTGGGGCATGGGGCTGGGGCTGGGGCTGGGGCTGGGGCTGGGGCTGGGGCTGGGGCTGGGGCTGGGGCTGGGGCTGGGGCTGGGGCTGGGGCTGGGGCTGGGGCTGGGGCTGGGGCTGGGGCTGGGGCTGGGGCTGGGGCTGGGGCTGAAGCTGAGACTAAAGCTGGGGCTGGGGTTGGGCTCCAATTAGTATGGGTTCAAATAAAATTTAGATTTAGTAAAAAAGACCATTGAAAGAACAAAAGTTTTTGTTACAGTTTTAGTTAAATGAAAGGGTTGCTACTAGGGTTTAGTATTAGTTGACGGTAAATAAATGGACTGACTTTGGAAAATATTAGGGGTATAGTGTATTCCCACACTGGAAGTATTAGCTTTTGTTTGCTACCTTCTTCTTGCTCCCACTAAAAGACTTTCTGTGTTGAGTTTCAGTTAACTAAATCAACACGGCAGACACTCGCACTTTCAGCCAATGAAGAGGTCTCGAGGGGTGATGAGACTAAACTGTGTTACTGGCACACACTACAGTGACCGAACACACTCACCACTTTTGTCTGTCGGCGTAGTAATCCCCAATGGCATTCCAGGCCTGGGTGAGCAGGGTGTCGTCGCCAGCCCCTCCCCCAGTCTTCAGCAGGTGAACCACCCTGAACCAGTCCCCCAGCTTCATGCGAAGGTCAACTGCCAAGTCCCTGGAGTGTGCAGCAGCCGATTAGTGAGGTGGGCTCACACAAACACACAGCCAGTTACAGTACGGATAGAGCATATTGATGTGAACTCAGTGTGGTCATACATGTAACTAGATGACCTGAATATAGCATTGATTAATAGACCTGCTTACAGTATAGGCCAGACTAGCGTGGCTTGCAATGAATACTAAAACCGTGGAATAATTGGATGATAGGACACTTGTACAAAGTAAAAGCACATTTAGAATGAATCATGCCCTTAATAATTCTCTCTGTATGCCAAAATAGTATATTTATGCTGAGTACTCAATATCTGGATCAAGATATCTATATGTGGTATGCAGCGTACATGTACATCTAGATTATATGTACATGTACATTTTAATGGCTTCATTTACATGTACATACTTTGCTAGAACATTACAGTGGTTTGCAGGTTGGTTGTCCAGTGCAATAGGCAAAAATGGAAGTTGATAGTAGAAAGCCTTTGATTCTGACAGCCTAACCTAATGAGAGCCAC
>CBDBCZ010000013.1:920000-986441 GCA_965203295.1 Nitrospirales bacterium
ACCTCTGCCCACTTGAGGTTCCACACCTCCTTCCTCTCCAGGCGCAGCTGGCTCCCGAGGCTGCCATCACTGTTCCTCTTCTCCTGTACGTGCAGGGGCACACCAGTGGCAGCTAGCACACGTACACACTGACACATGTATTACATGCACTATATACATACCTAGCAAGACTAAACATGAGCCTGAAGGTGAACAGCGTGGTTTCAATTTCGCATAGGTATACATATACGTGTATACATGTACTAGAAAATGAGGTGACATAGCATTATTACTCCACATAATATGTAATCCCAGGCCTCCCACAGTGTTTGTCATTTGCAATACAAACAGGAGGTAGGTCTAGTACATGTAAAAAGCCAGTGGTGTAGTTAAATATCACAGCAACATTGAAGAAGGACCATACATGTACAGTCTGATTTTGGAGCAGTTGTAAATACAAAGCACTTTACCAAAAGTGCAAAAACCATTCAAGCTGGGATGCACTACCACAAAACACAAAGGAAACAAGCTATAACTCAACACAGACATCACGAGACCAGTGCTGACAGGATTGCTACACTGGGAGGATGATATCTTGTACCGTGATGCTGAAGGCAAGACACGACTAACAATAGTACATGTGTACGGGTGTGCTTTGTAAAAATAACTCCGAATGATCAGTCTTTGTGATGATCAGTATGGGGAGTCACCTATGCTCGTAAAACAAAGCATATATTGTACACAATGTACATTTATGCAAAAGGCCTCGATCTATGTACGTGCAGAGTTAACTTCATGAAGCACATTTCATTTCAGTGTGTATGTGTACGAATACATGTAGTATCTATCGGATGATGCTTTCCTTGAGTTCAGGCTCCCCCCTTTTCCTTCTTTCATCTGGGGGGAGCCTGGGCACCAGGTTAACAGGCTTTCAGTAGTCAATGCCAAATGCAACACACACACTCTCTTCAAATTTTCACGTGGTCTGGGAACGAGGCTAACATGTGCGCACGCACACACACACACACACACACACACACACACACACACACACACACACACACACACACACACACACACACACACACACACACACACACACACACACACACACACACACACACACACACACACACACACACACACACACACACACACACACACACACACACACACACACACACACACACACACACACACACACACGCATACACTAGCCTCAAACCCAGGCCATACACACCCAGATTATATCTCGCAACCAAGGTGTGTAAGGCCTGGGTTCGAAGCTACACACTCAGGGATAGGGCTGCCATGTACACATTCAGCTACTCACAGGTGTCATGTCGTACCTCCATGCTACAGCACTTGGATACTATAGCCATTCACATACATGTATATGTATGAAATAGTACTCACCAGGTCATAGAGACTCAGGATTCCATTAATGTCGATGATGGACAGTCTCCTGTATTAAGAGCAAGTGTTCAGTAATGATAAAATTGAGATGACAGGTAATAAGAAGACTGCAGAGATAGTGAAGGCTTCCACTATTGGGATCAAGAATATTATGTGCAAATCAATATTTAAAGCAATCATGGCCTCTGACCATAACCAAACTTCAAATAGCTTGGAGATAATTTGCAGGGGCCATGTCAGCATCCATGCATTGATACCCACTGCACATACTGTACAGAAGGTCCTGGGTTCAATCCCCAGCTGGGTCCCGATTTTTCGGGATTTCTTTACTCTCTCAGAAAGCTTCCTTCTCTTGAAGAGTTCACAATGTAATACTATGACTAGACATACACAACTACACGTGTTGCAGTCTACAACTTAACCTACGGGGGTTCACTACACTATTGCATCACCTACTGTGACTCAGCACATTGATACTATCCTATTGTGTCACCTATTGAGGGTCACAGTATTACATGTGAGGCCAACTAATATCAGTTTCCATTGCTATACAACAGTTATGGATTCCACAGTAAGTGCAAGGGATGGTCATGTACATGTACCATTTACAGAAAGCTCTGTGCATATATATATTTACATGTAGTTTGTTCATTGTACAGCAATTGACAAGTGGAAGTTAATTATAACTGTGTGCCTGTATTCAGTACCAGTTTCATACTGGACTTTAAATTGGGGGGTTTGGTACCCCCAGAAAGTTGTCAACTCGGCCGATCCCGGCCGGATTCTAGAGCCATTATAGTTACATTCTTGTATTCACTTGTGGTCCGAAATGCAGGCTACTGAAAACTGAGCCTACACATGGTTCTGCCTAGGAGATGTTGAGTGGTGGTCAAAATTCAATCTCCAAGACACTTGTATTAGCTAAACAGACTTTCTCCCATGTTAAATTACTGTAAAAAGAGTTAAACATTAGCTGAGTGGTGGTCAAAAAGGCTGAGTGGTGGTTAGACCCGACCACTGCCGACCAGTGTAGGCAGAACCCTGCTACATGAACGTACATGTAGCTGGGTTAATAATATTTCAATGAATAGACACTACCCTTGATTTAGTAGCCGCCTGCTGAGGTGTGGCCACTGTTTTGTTCTGAGGTGTAGCCACACCTCAGAACAAAACAGTGGCCGCCCTCAATTAGTAGCTGCGGCTAGTGCCGAAGAATAAGCAACAAGATATCACAGCCAACGCAAGAACAGAGCAGCTATAGTCTTCGGTAGCTAACAGTTATCCGAGCTCATCTTTGTCTTCCTTGAGGTCTGTGAAGGGATCGGAGCCCGACGGAGGCTGCCAGTGAATCTATATCGTCAATATCTCCACCAAAAAAAAACCTGTAATGAGAGGGCTTTTTGATAGATAAGGCACGAACGGTGATTAATCAAATGGATTTGGACTGCCATTGTGCATCTCTGTGTAGCCAGCAAACCACTCAATCTAATAAATGCCGCCCTCAATCAGTGGGCGCAAAAAATCACGTGATAATTAAAATAATAAGTAGCCGCAGTGTCTGATCACGGAAATACATGTACAGTGTAGTATTTCCTACATGTATGAGGCAAAGTGTCCAATATCCACAGATATTGGATTGCTTGATAAACAGGCTATTTAGACAATAAACTTGGTATCGGATGGGTAGCCATTACTGAAAATTGGAATCGTCTTGCTTGTATTTGGCTTGTCCTTCAGACTCAAATAAGTACAGCACAGACTTTTTCAGTATCCAGCAATATTGGATGGCTACCCATCAATTTATATTTACATCTTTCAGAAGCAAAAACTTTGTGTGTACATGTACACACAAAGCTAGGATAAAAGTACAACATACGTCGAGTTGGAGTTGAGTGCAATGCAGTGAGGTCTGCATTTGATGATGTGCTTGTTCTCAAGAGCCAGCTTTGGAAGAGAATATCGCTGCAGGGTGCCCGAGATACGCCCCTACAGCATCAGTGTGTGTGTGTGGGGGGGGGGGGGGGGGGGTATGTATGTATGTATGTGTGTGTGTGTGTGTGTGTGCGTGCAGTATTGACCCAGTAATACTTACTTCCACTTTCAAGTATTGTTTGTAATACGTATACCATCCCATACCGCCAACACTGCTGAAGTAATCAGTGTCAATACTGGATCTTACCAGAATGCACCATTACCACATTTTGTGATTGGGAAAAGAGTTTTTACTATCATCTGTACTCTACAGTTGTATGAGTGAAAAGCTAAAACAATCTTAGACTACATTGCTGTAAGAGTATACTATAGTCTATTCATTCTGCATGTGCAGTGGAACCCTCCGTTCACAGCACTAAGTACAGCGTCCAGTTTAGAAGGGTGGCCTCATTTCGGGGGGTTATTTATACAAAGAAAGTACATTTGGTACATTTCATGTAGAATAGAGGGGTTCCACAGGCTGAGCCTGCTTTCACCGGTATACGTGTAGCTACATGTAGGCCAATTCACTGCCCAAAGAAGCACATACACTATACTTACATGTACACGTATAATAATGCCTAATATAAAAACACTATTATAACAGCCGATTATAAACAATATTATAAAATGACCAGGTCTCTACTGTTGCAAGGGTTAAAAGAGAGAATACCCGAGTGCGTCACAGATCTTGAGTAGCAGTCTAAAGTGTCTAGTACAGGCCACTCACCACGACAAGGCTCTTCTCTGAGGCACACACACAGCAGATGGTGTCTGCAGTAAGCTGCAGGGGAATCGCAAAGACCACAGAACTTCTGAACCACAGGGAGGCCAACCCCCTGGGGGGGTATACACATGTAGCTTCTTCTGCAAACATCTACATGTTTCCCATGCACAACCCAAAATCAAACTCTGAACAATTCAAAATACAAATGGCTATGGGGTGTCTTTAACTGTACATATTGCAGTGTTCAGAAGCTCCTGGTGTTAGGCATACATATATGTGCGATGGTCGACACATACAGTTGAATGTATATGCGCCATCAGACGTTACATAATCTATAATAATAGTGGTAGGCTTGAGGCTACTACATGTACATGTACAGTGGTTGATCGTTACCATATGGTAGGCTTGAGGCTACTACATGTACATGTATATACAGTTGTTGATCGTTACCTGAGTGGCCTTTTTGAAGTCCACAGTAGACTCTGTGACTCCAGAAGGATGATCATCCACATGAATGAGCCTATTTGTGTGCAAATATGTAAACATGTACGAGAATTAATAAGTCTAAAAAAACTTTCTGTGTATACTAAAAAGTGTATATGTCAGGTGTATGCATGGTAACATTTTGCACATGTAACTGACTTATTCTTCCCAGCAGTGAGGACTGGGGAGTGATTGCCTTCCACAATTGGCCACCCCTAACTCTCCCTGATTTGATTTTGCCTCTACATACAGTATTAGGTATTATAGGCGGGGAGCACCGAGCCTCAAACCATATGGAGAAAGTTGATTTTCTTACACAGCTGCGAGATAAATCTGGGGTGAAGATATGGCCTCGGTTCGAGGCCAAAAAGGTAGCCCTAACGTGGCACATCTGCAAATGTATATTGTAACAAGAAACATAAAGTGTTTTCGACACTGGGGGGATTCCCCTCCCCCATATGAAACCGATTATGTCATCTTGATGAGGCCACTCCTACCTATCCTGGCCCTCCCTCCCCTTCCTGGAGAGGGCGTGGGTGAGCTCCGGGGCTGCCAGGCGGGAGGAGGTGCGGTAGTGCCAGACATAGAGGGCTGTCTTCGAGGCCGCCACGATGTGGGTGTGGCAGATGCAGGCGAAGCTGGGCTCTGGAGAGGGGAGGAAATGATGCGCCAGTCATACACCAGTACTAGCTGACAGCAGAGTAAATAACATGTGACGTATATTCTACGTTTTATCCATCCATGCCCTTCTTTGATCAAATGTTGTGTAATGTGGGAGGGTAATTATAACTATACATGTTAGAGTGCACCCTAAAGACGGCCATAGTATATATGCAGCTGAAAATACGGAATTTGGTGTTGACAAAAGCTACAAGCACTTTGGGTTAGAATTGAAGAACTTCAGAATGTATATCGTATCTATCCACCCTTTACTGAGACCACAATATGCAGTGACAATGAAATGTAAGAGTAGATGACTAGGCTATAACGTTGCTACAAATCCGTGAACGACGTATTAATCATCGTTCCAGGCATCATTGTCAGAGATCAAGTGGTGTCAGTAGATATCGTACTCAGCCTCCTTATTGTGTGCAAGCTCCTCCCCCCAACCCATTTGCTTAATTATCTAACCCCACACCCAGACCTCAGGTTGCCACCCTGCCATTGCAAGGATGCATATATATCTCAGGTAGATATCAAATACTCTTCCGTCACTATTTTGATAACGTCACTGAGTTTGAAGCGCTGTACCTCAATTTAGACTTCCATTATGGGCAGGACTCATACACTCATAGTCTCACACGTGATGCGTAGTTGTGTCTACAGCTGCTGCACTTACACACTGTATTTGTGCCCTGCTGCTAACAGGACAAAAATGCAGTGCTTTGAGCACAGCGATGCAATCAAAATACATAATTTTCAGGTACATGTATCACTTACCCATCTCGATGTATCTCGAGTCCACGGGAGTTCCCAAGGCATTGCACAGAAGCAGGGTGTACTAAAAGAAACATATCAATGATAATTAATTAATTAGCTGGCAAACATACACTGCACATGTGTACACACCAATCACGCTATGGGTTCATGCATTGTACCTCCAGTATGTGCCCACCTTGCTTACACAGACAAATCCTTATGGTCCCAATGGGACTAGTGCTAATTACCCCGCGGCGCGTAGGCGGCGGCGGGGTTAAGCAATTGGTTCCGTCTGTCCGTCCGTCCGTCCGTCCGTCCGTCCGTCCGTCCGTCCGTCCGTCTGTCAGGTGTCTGTCCACTCAAAAATCGGGCTATCTCGCGATTTACAGGGTTAAGCGATTGCTAAACACGACAGTAACATTGAAATCAAAAAAAAAATGTCCGGGTGTGTACCTGATAGTCGCCAAAGCGGTTCCATTCGCTGTATCTACAGCTCTTTCTTATTTAACAACGGTGCATTCTGCCATTTTAATACGGTCACAACTAGAATACGATAGAGGCCGGGCATATACGGACTCTGGTCACGTGTTCATATTGGCAATCAGTCACGCCCACCACTTCCCATAGGATATACAGATATATACGCGTACACGAGCGCTGTACACTCTGCGTGTGGATACACAGCCAGTGATGTACATGTACACTTTGCCAACTACTCGATCAGCCCAGTCTGCAGTCCTGCCAGCTCCAAGTTGTGAATTATGCACCACGGGGTATGTCTCTGCTAGAGACTTCTAGTTAAACTCCAGTGATTAGCACCCACCAAAATGTGGACACCTCACTATTCCAAAAAGTGTATAGGTTTTCTAATCCCGGCAGTGCCTAGACTGTACAACTGTACAGACAGTCAGCTGTTTCTTTGACAACGTGGCTACTTTCAGCAATACAGTGAAACCCCTCTAAAAGACTCTGTATAAAGGACACTTTGCTATGTCCCAAATATGTTTTCTTAATGTAAATTTACCCCTGAGTTGAGGACACCTCTCTATACAGGACACTTCACCAGGTCCCCAAGGTGTCCACAATAGAGGGGTTCCACTGTATGATGTTACATCATCCATACTTTTTGCTAAATAATGATAGTGCTAGTCACCAGCAAGGCTTTAGACCAATACACAGCATGCCAGAGCTCCCGAAACATGTGCTAAGAGCTCAGTGTTGCCACACCTACTGGAAATGAAACCAGAATCCCCTAAAATATAGACACCTCCATCTTCCGGACACACATGAGCAGTCCCCTTGGTGTCTGCATTAGAGAGCTAGGCTCCACTGCAAAATCAAAGCTTAATTAACTGCCAGCAAGAAACACACGACTACACGTACCTGTCCCGATCCATCGTTCAGCTTGGTGACGAGGAGGCAGAAGTCTTTGCAGGAGGAGATGGAGACGAGGTTCTTGACGGTCTTGGCGTACTTATCGCCAGAGCTCGTGTTCCAGAAGATGACGCAGTGCTCCACTTTGTCAGGCTTGCGGAAGGCGTACACCAGTGTGTTGGAGAAGTAGCCCCACTGGGGGAGGGAAAGATTACAGGATGATATATATACATGTATATGGATACCGCAGGCCGGGTTATGCTTGCAAAAGTGCATTTCTGAAGGCATATTGCGCAAAATAATGATAGTGTTATTATATACCCACATATATACATGAGATGTGCAAGACAAACACCAGGGAACGAGGCTACGTAAACCACTCATCAATTAATTTCTTCCCTCGACTCTCCAGTAGATGCCCACCTGATAGTCGTGCCCGAGACGCCGACCTGATAGTCGTGCCCGAGACGCCCACCTGATAGTCGTGCCCGAGACGCCCACCTGATAGTCGTGCCTGAGACACCCACCTGATAGTCCTGCCCGAGACGCCCACCTGATAGTCGTGCTCGAGACACCCACCTGATAGTCCTGCCCGAGACGCCCACCTGATAGTCGTGCCTGAGACACCCACCCGATAGTCGTGCCCAAGACGCCCACCTAATAGTCCTGCCCGAGACGCCCACCTAATAGTCGTGCCTGAGACGCCCACCCGATAGTCGTGCCCAAGACGCCCACCTAATAGTCCTGCCTGAGACGCCCACCTGATAGTCGTGCCCGAGACACCCACCCGATAGTCGTGCCCGAGACACCCACCCGATAGTCGTGCCCAAGACGCCCACCTGATAGTCGTGCCCGAGACGCCCACCTGATAGTCGTGCCTGATGTTGGCAAAGTAAATGTAGGACCCGACTCCGAGGGCGATCTTCAACCCACTGCCCTCCCAGGTCAGAGCACTCAGTTGCTTGCCTGGGACCTTCAGAGTGTGCAGGTTCTAGGGAAGAGAATGACAACTGTTACACACACATCAACACACACTGTGCTTACATTTCAGGCATACACTTCAGGCATATACGTACATGTACACTTCAGGCATACACTGCAGGCATATACATGTAAGTACATGTACATTTCAGGCATACACTTCAGGCATATACGTACATGTACACTTCAGGCATACACTGCAGGCATATACATGTAAGTACATGTACATTTCAGGCATACACTTCAAGCATATACGTACATGTACACTGTACACACTTCAGACATAATACTTCGGGCATATGTAGGCATACCATTCAAGTACGTATGATCCAGGCAGGTGCAATGAAGTCTACATATTCTTATTTCTGGTGAGGCTACTACACTGTAAATATGTCAAGAGTTCATCAACCTCCCCTTATGCACAGTTTTGTACATACATGTATATAAACCGAGACCTCATGCACACCCAGCACTGCTATTAAGCTAAAATTAACAATAAAAATACCTTCGGGAGTTGATCCTAGCCACAATTACTTAATTACATTTTGCTTGTCATTGAAGCCTGCTACACGCTACACTCACTTTCACTGACCAAGATGCAAATTTGAAGGCTGTAGTGATTGAAAACTACGGACCCAAAGTGCATCATAACATGAATCTCATACGCAAAAGAGGTGCATGCAGGTTCGTTACTGTCTACATACATGTACAGTTCTTTTCAAACTTTTTTTATTAAATTAGTACGTAGCCTACACCTTTTATTTTTAGTTGTTTTGTAGGTTTGCGGCCTACCCCCCCCCCCCCGTACAATCGGGATAATAAGCACCCATCGAAAATAAGCACCCCATGAATATAAGCACCCAATAGATTACAACAACATCCTGATAGTCAGCACCCTTACAATAGGTACCCTACATGTACATGAATAGGCACTCATAGCCTCTATACTTGCAGCACTTACCAGGAAGACGGCACCTTTTACAGCTGGAAGCCTCTGCCTATACTAGCTAGTAGCTGAGAGAACATACATATAGAAATAGTGCTAGCGCGTGCCAGGTCAGTAGTACAATTGAATTCATTTGGCCTTGTCCAGGAGCACCGCCTTCTTCACAGCAGTTGGAGTGCTTCTGACCACACAGATTCAGAGTGTATAATAGACAATCTAGTGCAAAACCCATAAGCACTACAGTCATACCTGTAGTAAGTCAGCTAGTAAGTCAGCTAGTACCGCGCTAGCCTCGCTAGTACCACGCACGCGAGAGGCACGCTGCGATTTTTCATGTGTATGTATCGCGAGTAAAAGCACCCCACAAGTATAAGCACTCATTCAGGTAACTAATTTTGAAAATAGGCACTGGTGCTTATTATCCCGATTCTAAGGTATTTTTGTTTATGTACATGTAGGAGTTTATTCTACTGTGTTGTGCTTAAACCCTATGTACCTGTACTAGCTGTGTATGGGTTTCGAGTCATACTTGATACCATAAATCCAAACCACAACTTTTGGACTACAGGCTGGCATTTGATTAGACCCTCAGGAAAACATATCCAAACTGTATTTAGTTCATACGCTTAATGAGAAACACTCTAATAGAAAAATATTCGTGCACGACAGTATCAACCCAGGATTGAAGGGGTTCATTAAATATTGTATGAATGGCTTTGCACTCTGTCTATGGCTCAGAATCGGGTTGTTAGTCACCCTTACACCTGTACATTTACATGATTGCAATTTGGCTGAGCTTAGTGCCCTCAACTGTTACCCACTCACCGCACAAACTCACCTCTCCAAAGGCTGTGTAGAACTGCACCGTGCAGAACTCCTTGTCCCCAAACACCTGAGAGCCAGCGAGCGCCAGGATGGAGCCAGTGCGGTTCCAGCAGATGCACTCCACTGCCATGCCAGTGTCCAGCTTCACTGGGTCTGCAGGGCAGAGGGGAAAGGGTGCCGCACATTAATTAACATTCATGCTAATTGTAGTAAAGAGAACTGGTATTATGCCTGGGATATAATTAGGGCTAATTAGTACTCTAGCACTACAGATGAAAGTCTCATTACTATAAGCAGTGCAGGCTTTGTGGTTTTCTACTCCACAGGGTCTGCTGCAAGTTTTTGGTCTCTGATGAGAAAAAGTTAATTATGGGCAGATCACAGCTGGCAGTTTAACTCTCCACTGCTTTCTCACTTCTGTTCTGACCCCTGAAGACAATCCCGACAAAAATACCCACCACATGAGGATGACACCAGGATACTAGAGTCTAGAGAAGGACCTTATCCTTATTCCCCCCTCCCCTCCCCTCCCCTCCCCTCCCCTCCCCTCCCCTCCCCTCCCCTCCCCTCCCCTCCCCTCCCCTCCCCTCCCCTCCCCTCCCCTCCCCTTCCCCTTCCCTCCCCTCTCCTCCCCTCGCCCCCCCCCCCCCCCTTCCCTCCCCTCTCCACCCCTCCCCTCCCCTCCCCTACCTGAACATTTTCATCTCCCATCCATAGAAATTCTTCTACATGCATGCATGCAGAGCAGAAACACAGCATAACATACGTACATGTATACAGCTCACCATTGTCTAGTTCGTGTCTCATGATCTGTGCCCGGCCGTTGTCGAAGGCCACCGCCAGGCAGGGGCAGTTGGGTTCCACGTAGCCACTGACACCGCTGTACCACTCCATGCCAGCGATCTTCACCACCCCAGTCACACCCACCAGACAGTGCAACACAAGCTTTGACTGTATAGGTGCAATGTGTGTGTATGCATGTGTAGAACACGGTATGAAACATGCATAGTGTAGGCACGAGTATGCAAGTGTATAGCATTGTTTACAGGCCTTTTTGCTTGGTGTGATTGATACATGTAAACGCTAGGGGGGTGGAGCCTGAGAACAAGGCGAATTACACGTATTATGAGAATGGAGGTAATGATGAGTACAACTGGGCATTATCATGGGGGTAAAGGGGTATTACCAGTACAAATCCTAGCTAAAATAAGTCTCTACATTACCTAGAAACCTGTAGATTTTCTCAAATGTCAGTACGTGTAGTTATGGCCTGCAGCTTTTAGACACCATGCAGAGTAGGTTATCTAATGAGTTTAGATACATGTACTACGTAATTACTCCAAGGAAGGCTAATTTTATCAATACATGGGCCCACCTGAAACTACTAGTAGGAAACAATTTTTAGCTCACATACATGTATAGTACATTTCAAGCTCTATAACCAAGTAGCTCGCCTGGCTACCTGGAGAGGGGCGGGGCCAAGGCTAGCCATGGAGATAGTCGGGCCACATGAACATTGCTCGCTAGACCCTCCTTCTCCCCCTCAAAAAGTGAAGGAAAAGAAAGGGTTTAGCAGAACTTGCACTAAATTGGTTTCAAACTGACCAATCAGCATACATGTCCACTGCCAAAAAACAATTACATCATAGCTCTGTGGTTTCACACAAGCACATGTGGAAATCAGATGATCAGAGAGCGAACTACGTATATGGTGTGGAGCAATCTGCTGTACAGTGCAGCTGAAAAGGTTAATATATCAGAAGAGATTGAAGACACGTTCGGGGACGGAGTGAGGAGCGTGGAATATGAAGGCACAGCCTAGTCTCGTGAGCCAGCCCTGAATTGCTTGGCTGTTTGAGAGAGGTTGAACACACTCAGGTACGGAGCGTGGAATATGCAGGCACAGCCTAGTCTCGTGAGCCAGCCCTGAATAGCTTGGCTGTTTGAGCTTAGATCTTATGGTCTGAGCTCCACCTGCCATTGAGCAGATGCTCTGACTGGTGTTGACAAGGTCACAAAGTACCTTAATTATCTGTAGCTTGGATCTACACACAACTCTGGCAATCCCATAGTGGCAACACTTCACCTACTACTATCTCCAGCTGTCATCTCAGCTCTACACTGGCCAGCACTCCACCTCCTTGCACACAATCATTCCTGTATCAGTATTTACAGTTACCAGTATCTCTATAGGCCTCAAGTGGATCTATGTATATACATGTACATACACGGTATAGGACTCTGCATGTTGTACACACAGCACACAACCCTACACAGCTCACAAACTCACATTGTAGGTGCCGTGGCTGTCGTAGATGTGGATCTCGCCCTTGCTGTTGCCAAAGAGGATGACCTTGCTGTCAGGCGACCACTGGGCATGGGTTAGCTGCATCCCTCGCAGCTCTTTGCCCCAGATACGGTTGCCCTCTACTGATCCAACTATCACTGCACCTACACAAGGGAGTGCGTGTGTGTGTGTGTGTGTGTGTGTGTGTGTGTGTGTGTGTGTGTGTGTGTGTGTGTGTGTGTGTGTGTGTATGTGTGTATGTGTGTGTGAGGGGGGGGAGGGGGTGTTTGTGCATGTATGTAAGTATAGCAATAGGGACAAAATAGGCCCTCAAACCTCCCAGCTTTTTTTCGCATGCAGGAAGAAAAGGGTAAAAAAAGCTGGGACGGCTAGGGACAAAACATACATGTAGATGTACAAAAATATATAGCAACCAATTTATTGGCAGTGAGGGCTTTGTACAGGGAGCTTGCCCGGTGTGTCATATCTGTCGCGCATGTCATGCATCCAGTATCAAAGCACCCAAAAAGTACGTACTGGTACTTAATACAAGTCTGTTGCTTAGTAACTACCAACAAATAGGAGCGGGATCAATACATGTACATGCCTAAAAGCTGCATCCTAGTGAGAACATACCAACAATACACTACCCTTCGTCTCAAGCGATGGTGAAAACATACCATCCTCATACACGATGCAGATCTTCAGGCCCTCCCTATTCCACCTCATGTCGCGCACAACACTCTTGTTCCTGTTGTTGATCATCTCCTCGTACCAGAGACCCTTGTGCAGCATCCACACCACAATCAGCCCATTCTGGTCGCTGGTCGTCAGCTTGTGGTGGACCTCATTCCATACCACCACCTGGATGTTGCCTGAGGGTGAGAGGGAGGCAGTGTAGTAGGGAGCTGGCAGAGGGTCAGGAGCGGAGCGGGCTGGAGACAAACTCTAGCTCGTGCTGAACTCAGAATGCAAGAGTACAAGTTTATAAAGACATGATCTTAAAAGAAACAGGTTACACTTTCATGTAAATGTAGTCTAATCATAGATAATACATGTACATGCTGTAGCTCCATAATGGGATTGGAAACAGAGTTAATCATCCGTCCGTTCTGCATTGCACCATTGCAGAGCTACATGTACATGTATATTACCTATGGTCTAATGCTTTTGTGACCACAGAAGCTATAGCATACAGCACTGCAATAAGTGCACACCTCTGGGGATGGACAAAATAGGGGTAGTCTTTCCCATGAGTTTTGTGCTTGATCCCTGTATAGTCACACAGTTTACATATCAGGCTCCCTGTCTAATAATGTACATGCACAGTTCCAAAACAGCCCTAGTAAAGGGAGCCTAACAGGCTGTTCATTGTGTGAATAAATTGATAGGAACGGTAGGCAGGACAATCACGGTAGAGACAAGGCGATTAGTAGAATGAGGCTGCTTCCCTGTCATGCAACTATATATGTCATGTACATGTACAGTGGATTTCAGCGTTGTTCGACCTGTGCATGCATGTATACCACATGAGAGTTACAATAGCAGCAGTAACTTCTTATGCATAGACCATCATGGAAACGGTACGTACAGCCTGGAGCACACTGTTGTCCAAGACCTGTACTGACTCTTAATTCGTGGGAACCTCTCGCTTGAAGAGAACACTTTTCTCGTGAAACTTAACGGGATGCTCAATTTTGAAACAGAGCTGTAATCAGCTATACATTGCAGCTACATAGATATAGCTACACATCACCCATTCCCAATCCTTCCCACCCCAGCTGTTAAAAGGTGGGGTGGGAAGGACTGGGAACGAGGCTATACACTGTACAATTGAAGGGAATGTCCCATAGATCAGACCCTGGCAAGTACATGTGTACACAAACATGTAGTGACATTTAGACACTGTTGCACCACTACAGAATATCCTACCATTGTGTCCCTCGAGGGTCTGGTTCATGGAGAGGTTGCTGGGAGCAGCCAGGCCCCTGGCTCTGGCCTCGCTGCCCTGGGCAGGCTCCAGCTTCAGCACCTTCAGGAGGCCGTCCTCCCCACCACACACGATCCAGCCCTGGCTCGCGTGCCAGGACAGACAACGCAGCCTCGTGTCATTGGGTATGGCAATCTGCAATCAGAGACAGAATGATAGCGATAGCAGCAGAAGCTAAACTGACTCCCCGTATGTACTGAACCCTGCTTCTAGGCTCGCTCCCAGGCTCCTAATGCTTGCAGAGCCCGCAAATGAAGCTATCCTGAGTCTGCTGCAAAATGTAATTAGGTGTCTCTGTGCAATTACATAGGTACATGGTAGCTGTTATGCACAGCACCATGATACACGTTCCAAAGCACACGTACATGTCAGATTTAGGCCAATAAGGCATGTGCTTGCTGCATATGGCCAGGTTCACTGAAATCTTCCAAAATAGCCTACAAAATCCAACCAAAACCCCCTACACACGTGCACACATGCACACACACACACACACACACACACACGCACGCACGCACACGCACACACGCACGCACACACACGCACGCACGCACACACACACCGACAGTGTGGGTGTGCCTCACAACTGAACACCATTTATTGCGACATGGACACAACATATACCTTCTTGCTCAAGTACACCAGCATCTTTCATGCTACGCCAAGCAGACTAGAGCAAGTGCCTGTAGCGAGAGCCTGTGGCAGCGGGGGAATCGGTGCAGCTGCAGGCTAGGCTGCCAGTTTCCACGACAACAACTAAAGAATGCTTTGGTTTTCCAAATACACGACACCGTTGCTAAGGACTTTGGAAATATTGCTCAGCCAGTAAACAAACACGTGTTCGCGATAATAGTGAAAGATGCCCGAGACCGAGACAGAAGGAGAACGCAAGGACCTCCGCATCAAAGTAATCAGCATGGGAGCTGCCGAATGTGGAAAGGCAAGCTAAACGTCAGAGCTGCATACAGTCTCGCTCCCAGCTCACAATCAAGGCTAAGCCGTAAGCGATCTTGATAAAAATTATTTGTGGGCTGGGAAGGAGACTAAGTCTCCTCAATAAAGTTGCATGTATGCAGCTACATGTACATATAGTTGTCGAGGTGGGAGGAGCTTAATTGGGGGAAACACTCAGCAACCTGCAAGCAAAAATAAATTTGTAGCTTGGTCATTAGGCCCCACCAATGATACATGTAGCTTCAAGCCACCTGCTTGCATCAGCCAAGAGACGCACGAGTGTATTCTAACTGTCTTGTGTGTACGTGTATCTCATCACATTCTTCAGGCACTTTGGACATACGGCATGTGTGTGCACATATGTATATATGTGTTGTGTACTAACTAAATGGTATCCTTTAAATCCTGCAGAGTTGCCTCATCAAGCGCTACTGTGAGAAGAGGTTTGTGTCCAAGTACATGGCCACCCTGGGTATTGACTTCGGAGTCACCGCGTAAGTGTATATCTGGTTCCCTTTGTTCAGTTGTGAGTGCTTACTACATGTAGGTTATGCTTATTCCTTCACAGGATTAAAATCAATGACTACAATGTGAAGGTGAATATTTTTGATATGGCAGGACAGCCTTTCTTCCATGAAGTGAGTCAGATCAGGCGAATCACTACTACTAATACCAAACTAACCATGGAACTCTCCATTAGCCTCATCCCTATGCCTTTCCCGCATGTGTTAAAAATGTTTCATGCAGGCAGGGAAGGCCTGGGGACAAAGCTAACTCTCAGTAGCTTGAGTTTCTCATCTCTGTATCAGGTTCACCTTCCTGGCTCTCTCTCATATATTACATGTATTGCCTGTGCCAGAGAGCTGGGGTGGTAGGTCTGTACCAATATAGGCCTTATTAAACCCAAAACCCTTCCATTAATGCAGTACAGTGTTGTAAATGCCATTGCTTGATCCAACGTTCAATGTAGAAACAAAACTTGGGACATCCTTAACTGGCCTAGCTGAGTGGGGGGAGGCCTTTTTCCGTGTGGCCTGGGATGGAGGCTACACTGGGGGCAGCCTCGTTCCGCATGGCCTGCAGCTGGGACGGAGGCTACACTGTGGGTATTGTTGATGTCATTAATGTGAAGCACTATGTTGACAACATTAACCGCAAGTACACAGTTACCATGACAACGACTCCTCCCACCGTAAACATAGCAGACACACTGCATGTCCCTAACGTACATTTCGCGAGAGGCGGAAAGTAAAGAGATGTTTGATGAGCTTCATATTCGCGTCAGGTATTCTTTGTTAAGCAAGCTATCCTACTCTGACTGGAAAAATGTACTGCTAGCTACATTACGGCAGTAGCAACAGAAAATGAGCAATTAAGGACAGCAACTAGCAGTTACCTAAGCTTTTTGTAGCCTACTTCTGGGTCCGTGTCAACGGCAGCCCATTTTTCCACCCGCGGCCCAATAGCACGGTTCATTGCAAACACGGAGACGAGAAATCAAGGCCCGCAGTTGACCATGTGCACTTTGTCCAATAGGTAGACTTCCAGCCAAAATGTGTGGGAAATTCAACCACCAAAACTTTGCCTGCACAATAACTGATTGACTGAAGCCATGCAAACCGCTAACCAACATCCTTTCTAGTGTAGGGCTTGTTTACATACACACATGAGATAATTTAGTTAGCATGCTGTGTGTGCAGAAATACAGAGATAGGGCCTGGGACATCCTTAACTGTCCTGAGCAGTATTGTTGCTTGCCATACAAAATGCATACATCTGCCTTAAATGGGCCTCTATTTCCCTCAAATAGTAAAGCCGGAGTTGGATCCCATCACCTGTAATCAGTGGCATGCATGAGCTGGCACAGTTTGCTCCTCCTACCTACATGTACATATACACCACTGCCACACTCAACATTTGCAGGTACGGAATGAGTTCTACAAGGACACCCAGGGAGTGTTGCTGGTGTATGATGTCACCAATAGGGCTAGTTTTGAGGTCCTGGGGGAGTGGCTAGTGGAGATGAGGAGCCACCTGTCAAAACCCTCAGACATGGACTCTGTGGCAGTGGCAGTCTGTGCTAACAAGGTATGATGTACATGTACATGTACTGTACATGTACCATACATGTAACGTACATTGGGAATTTTTCGTTCTTTCATCATTACCCTATGACAATAAATTGCGAACTTTTTTCAATGTTTAACATTGATTAATATCACTACACTTCCGGTCAGCTGAAGCGAAGATAGTAAAACAACGTGAAAATTTAACTGACGAATATTTTTATGAGTGAAAGATTCACTATTTACAGTATGTGTACTAGTGTTATTCTCAGTTTCCAGTCCTCAGCTTATTTTACCAGCCAGGTGTGTACGAAGCATGCAAACAGCTGGTCTTACATGGCCGTAGACAAGTAGGTGCTTGGGGGTGCTGAAGCACTCCCAAAATTTTGAGTACTAGCTACAGTCATCAAAAGACTTACTATTTATGTTTGTAGGTTCCAAGTGGGACAAAACGTTTCGCAAATACCGGGAATGCAGTGCTTCTGTCGCAATTTTAGCCACGCCCAGCCTGCGTACAACATGCACTGTGCGCATTTGCTACAATTTACTGCCTTCTGCTGTAAACAGGCCTGAAACCAGTCCAGTAAATGCATGAAGATGCTACAAGAGCCCTTCCTGCTGAAGGGAGATTCTCGGTTGGCTAGTAGTCATCTTGATTATAGCCATCTTGAGATATACGTATCCTTGTTCCAACCCGCAACAGTTGTTCAAGGCAGTTTGATTAAATTTCTTTGAAATCTAAAGAACCCTTCCTGGTAGATGTAGGCTAAAAAAAATTTGCACTCCGTGCCCGGCGCCATTACATGTACAAGCACCCCCAAACCAAAAAAGTTGTCTACGGCCCTGTCTTACATGTATAATGTGTTGGGTTGTGTGTCAGCTCTTACACATACGTAATGTTGCACTGTAGTCTACATGTATACTAGCAGCTTTTGTAGGCCAAGCTACGTACGTCAAGCCACCAGAGTTTAATTTTTACTCGACGCTGTACATGTACATGTACGTGGACCGAGTGCTGGCAAATAAGAACAGAATCTGCCTCATTACATGCAGTACAGTGAAAGTGCTGACTTGACAGTTTATACTCGTAATCTTGCATGGCACTAGAATACCTCCGTTGATGTTCAGTACCAAGCTATTTCTATCCTCACTACCTAACAACACAGACTGACTTGGGGAAGAGGAAGGTGCCAGAGTCTGAGGGCAGGCTGTGGGCTGAGACCAAGGGCTACCTCTACTTTGAGACCTCAGCACAGTCGGGAGAGGGTGTGGTGGACATGTTCCAGGTGGGAATGACCCCCTAGTGATCCTGTGTTAACCTGTTTTCAAACCTTCGTCCCACTTGATGTACAAATTACATTACATGTGTATAATGTGCACATGTGGAGAAGACCTGAAGCATATTGAGAAACATAATGAGTGGGCTTAAAATAGTCATTCCCCATCTTAACCCTATCACCAGAATAGGCCACTTTACTGCCCAAAGAAAGCCCATACTTTATATCAAATTTATATGGGCCCTATATATATATGGAAGCAGGTCTCTACCGGTGAAAGGGTTAAGTTAGTATACATGTACATGTACATATACAACCCTTGTTACTGTTACATGCAACTCACCCATACACACACACACACACACACACACACACACACACACGCACGCACGCACACACACACACACGCACACACACACACACGCACGCACGCGCGCACGCACACACACACACACACACACACACATGCACACACACACACACACGCAGGCCCTGTTTTCTTCAGTGGTTGGCATGGTAACACGGGGAGAGCGGCCAGGTGTCTCTGCTGCTGACCTCGGCTACACACCGGAGCAGGCTGCCCTGGTGCAGAGAATACTGGCCTGTCAGGACAGCTACAGCACTCTAGGGCTGCCTAGAGGATGCAGCAGGTCAGTCCAACTTATTTTGAAATCTTCCAACGGTCTACATGTAGTTTCCAAGACTAAGTAGTGTGGTGGTTTTGTGCAATTCTGCTGCTCATTTTAGCAAGTGTTTGTTTGTTCTGTTGTATTCAGCTACATTATGGTCTGGGTATGAGACTAGCTATATATACATTCAGATTCACTGGATTATTAGCCTCGTGCCCAGGCCCTTTGCGTGGGAGGGAAGTTGAGCCTGGAACACACTAATTGCACGTGCGCAGTTCCCCCAGCATGATTCTACAAACACTATGATCTATTTGAATTACACACTCAAAGGCTGCTGTGCCTCAAATCAAGAATCAGCGAGCTTTACTGTGTTACCTATCCTAACCTGTAAACCCCCCCAAGACACAATAATTGCAACTCCTGAAACATCATTCTACTCTCCCCAGGGACGATATCAATAAAGCATATAAGCAACTGGCAGTGCTGCTTCATCCGGACAAGAACCTGGCACCTGGCAGCGATGAAGCATTCAAGACTCTTGCTAAGGCTAGGGAAGATCTCCTCAGAACCAGATAGCAGATGGATAGTGACTAATTTTTTGACAACTTTTTTTTGCATGGTCACTGTACTTACATGTTGCATGATCAGTACTAATAGCTATCAGCATGCATTAGCGTTATATAGCACTGATCTGCCCTTGCTGTACACCATTTTTCTATGCCACGCCATGGCGCCAATATCCAGCATGAGCTTGAGGATCACTTTTCAAAACGGATCATCCACTTGACCAATGGGATTGCTGGGATTTCCGGCCAATCAAATTTCAGCACCCTTTAGGCGGGCTTGGTATAAAAATATTTGCGCGTTCGAACGCTTCATTCAGATCAAGGTTTCAGACTCTTCGGTGTTTTTAAGTTTTGGAAGTTTTCGCTATGGCCCGAACCAAGCAGACTGCTCGCAAGTCTACCGGAGGCAAGGCGCCCCGGAAGCAGCTAGCCACCAAGGCTGCTCGCAAAAGTGCTCCTGCCACAGGCGGTGTAAAGAAGCCCCACCGCTACAAGCCAGGCACCGTGGCTCTTCGTGAAATTCGGCGCTACCAGAAGTCCACTGAGCTTCTGATCCGAAAGCTACCTTTCCAGAGGCTGGTCCGCGAGATTGCCCAGGACTTCAAGACCGATCTTCGTTTCCAAAGCTCTGCTGTGGCTGCTCTACAAGAGGCTAGCGAGGCCTACCTTGTTGGGCTGTTTGAGGACACCAACCTGTGTGCAATCCACGCCAAAAGAGTGACCATCATGCCCAAAGATATCCAACTTGCTCGTAGGATCCGCGGAGAAAGGGCTTAGACATCCCAGCTAACTTTCCTCCATTACTACCTGGCTTTTCTAAAAGCCACCAAATCTACAAAAGGTTCACCTATACGGCATGCAATAGTTATTTTTTTTAAACACAACTGATTTGGGTGTGAGTGTGAACTATACAAATTGCCTAAACTAAAGTTTGTGTAGAACATAATTTGAGATACTTGTAGGATTATGCCCCCAAAATATCCAGCATACTTGGTGCCACTATAGATGAGAATTGCTAACTACAGTTCTTTAGATGAATTCTCCGCAGAATTTGGCATATCCAGTGAACTTGCCTATTAAAGCTTGTGTAACTGGGGGTGGGGCCCCTTCACTGTGCTCCATAGTCACATCTGTAACCACCGTCAGTGGTCATAGCAGCTTGAAAAAGCAGCATAAGCTGCTGTGAACACGCGATGGTGGCTCCATCTGTAACAATAATAGGCATGCCTTGATTTTAACTAGTCAATCCAAAATAGTTGGTCAACATTTTACAGTGGCCACTTTTCTTACCTTGTAATAAGGTACTGCATAAAAGCTACACAAACAAACAACTACTTTTGCAACATGTTTTATGTTATCAAAGGTGATAGGAGTAGTGTGGACTGGAGCTCAGAGCGGAACTACTGTTGGTCACAAGAAAGCTCATTCCAAACACCAGATGCTCCTTTGTTGGGAGGGCATGGAGGTTGGGCACAACTAATCCCGACACCCACTGAAACAAGTGAAGGAAAGAAGTTCAACTAAGTGTGTTTTGACAGGAGGGGGAGGCTGATATTAAACAAAGGCAGTGGGTTGGAGGGTTCAAGAGGATATGTAGCTAAAGGGTGGAGGAAGAGTATGCTTAGACCACTCATGATTAATCAATGAGCATGAAAGCTTTGAAGCTCTAGAAGTTCTTGGTTACTGGGCACCAGGTGTTCATGTCAGTTAGATCCCTGTGTACCTACCGTAGACTCGGGTTATCAGGCACACTTCATTATGTAATTAATACACATACGCTATCAAGTGCATGCTCGCTTCTCGGCCCAAAGCCGTAAAAAAACCTCGTTAAGAGGCGCACATGTTCCAATAATCGAAATAATGTGGGGCGGAGTGCTTCGAGCAACTTAGCACAAGAGCTAAGGAGACTGTTAGCAGCTAGCCAGCTCTCTGGGTACGTGGCCAACAATCTCTTCGTCTCGATGGATAGCTACTGCTCGCTTGTCATGGCGGTTGGTCGGCTCAGCTAGCACTGGGAACTGTTCAATAACGGGTCTCCATACTTCTTTGTACACATGATGACCACGAACTATACAAATTGTAATTCCGTACTTGTAGTTGGCAATCTAGCTATTGTTGCCTTGCCATGAAGAACTTCAGCCTTTTGTATCAACAGCTGTCATGACGTCATGCAATAAATAGGCGTGGTCAACCTTTAACTCCCGATATGTAGCGCATATACTTTTGCTATTGTCCCAACTAGCGCATGCGCCTGATAACACGAGTCTATGGTAACACTTTTAACCCCCACTTTAAAACCATTTACAGTAGCAGCAGTGGGAGGCCTAAGTGGGCTTTAGATCACAGCATGCACTCCCACATCGAACTGACATAGACCACCCCAGGGAAAATCCCTCGCCCTTAGACGCGGGTGTCTATGTCGGTTAGATCCCTCTTCACTGTGATCTAACCTATACATAGACTTCTGTTTCATGCTAGTCTTGTGACCAGACCACACAAGAAGCGATGGTTTGGGAACAGTGCTATTTGAATTTTGTTCTGCCGCATCTGCAATAATGGTAAATAAAAAGTTCCCGTTCTGTTTTTGTAAAACATTCGTAGTACGGTGTAGCTGTTGCTGGAAATTACATACGTCATGTATGTATTAACGGCAGAAGAAATTTGAAGCAGCTATGTTCCCAGTCCACTCGTTTTTTTCGTGTGGGTCTGGGCACGTAACTATTTCATAATCACATCCCATTTTTCTCCCTGCCCCTCCCCTTTCTGCTCTACCCCTTTCCTCCCTTTCCTACTCTGCCCCTCCCCCCTCCCTGTCCTGCTCTGCCGCTCCTCCTCCCTCCCCGTCCTGCTCTGCCGCTCCTCCCCCCTCCCTGTCCTGCTCTGCCGCTCTGCCCCTCCCTGTCCTGCTCTGCCGCTCCCCCTCCCTGTCCTGCTCTGCTGCTCCTCCCCCCTCCCTGTCCTACTCTGCCCCTCCCCCCCTCCCTGTCCTGCTCTGCCGCTCTTCCTCCCTGTCCTGCTCTGCCACTCCCCCCTCCCTGTCCTACTCTGCCCCCCCTCCCTGTCCTGTCCTACTCTGTCCCCCCTCCTCCCCCCTCCCTGTCCTGCTCTGCCCGTCCCTCCTTCCCTGACAACTCTTCCCCCCCCCTCCCTGACTACTCTCCCGCTCCCTTCCCTATCCTATCCAGCCCTAGGCACCTACAGCCACTCTCGTGTGAGTCCTTTTCTCACCCACCGCTCTGCAATCACTGAAGATGGTGCTCATTTGGATGTTTCAATGTACAGGAGAAGATTCGAAAAGGCATTTGTCAATGTACGGGTATTTAACTCGAGCATGCGACATTCACTCCACTAGTGTCCTCTACAACAGGTGGGATGGGACGTGGTGCGACAACATTCTACAAGAGGCTTGCATCAGTAACTCTGATTGGATCCGATGCCGACTGAGCTTTGCTCTTCTCAGAGCCTCAATCATGGCCATCAGGGGAGCCAGATTATCTCGCCACCACCCAGCCACCGAGTGCCCAGTTGACCTTCAGGTTGCGGAGGGTCACTTTGACTAACTCTCTAACTTTTTTTCACATTATGTCAGTATGTGTTAGACACATACCACACTTCTATTTTCTTTTGTTTTCTACCAACATTTTCTTTTGTTTTCTACCAACATTTTCCTGCATTTTCCTGAATTGGCTAATTGGCTGCCATAAATGGCCGCCGCATGCGACGTCACGCTTTTTAAATACCAATTCTACCAGCCATGCATACTTTACCTCCTCCTCCTCCGTGGCCATAGGCCCTAGCCCTCGGCCGGTTGCATCGCGGATATATACTATAGCCGGGATGGGCTAGCTCGCGAGAGTCAGACGGACGGTTCTCTCGTGAAAGAGACTGGGACAGCAGTAAAACGAGTTCTCCTGTATTTTACTCGGAAGGCGCAGCAGTTGACGAAGCAGCTCCAAGGTCTGAGAGACGGTACGTTTTGGGATAGCGCTTCTCATCTGAGTAAATTATGAGTTGTTGTAGTAAGGGGAGGTAATACGTATACGTACTGTATTACCTGGAATCACAACGTTACCCGTGCACTGCAGAGATGAGGTATTAAATGCGGGGCTATTCCCCGAGTTGCGCTTGACCTCCAGCTAGTCTCGTGCCCTGACGTTAATTTACTAGTAATTTGTGGCACGCCTACCATTGTGCCACGAAGGAAAAGGTTAACGGAACCGGGCACGCTCACCTACAGTAACCCACCCACAACACAAAATGGCTACGTGCAATAATGCGCTTTGGAAGACCAGAGGCTGAAACAGGCTAGCTATAATAGTGAGCGCTTCCAAGTCTCCTGTACAGCGAAGGTAAGTGCTCATGCCGAGTTTGGTGGCTATATGTCTGGAGAAGTGGCTGGGAGGGACGATGACGAGGACGAAAAAGGTCAATGGAATCGGAGTATAGCCTCGCTTCGCTCGAAATTACCGTCTGGGCACAAACGCATACTGTGGAGTTGGGCGATGATTTTATAATTCAGTACAGGTCATTAAAGACAGCTATTTGCATAGCGCTTTTCAGTTTCGTGAAACTGGATCTATACTTCGATATCGGAAATTATATTATTACCCCCGGGGTTAAAAATTTTGCCGGAATAGCCACCATTTGAGTAGTGCCCACTCTACCAGTGTGTCTCGCAAATATGCTATTGGCGATAGGGACAAGGAGTGTGATGCTTACAAGTTGATAAGCTTACGTAAGGTACTATGCTGGCATGGCAATCATGTTTTAATGTTTCAATGCTATTGCAAAGACAGCTTTCTTACCAGTAGTCACTGAAGCAGTTGTTGGAGGGCATAGCACAGTAGCTGACAAAAGTATAATGCTGTAACGAAGGATACTAATGCTCCCATGGCATCAGTTTACAGGGTTCTATCTACTGGGGGTGGGTGGGGGGGGGGGGGGGGGGGGGGGGGGAGTGGGAAGATTTCTCCCCCTCCAAAAAAAAAATCTGCCAGTTAAATTTACCGAATTAAATTGTAATTAACCTTCAAGTTGCCTATTTCTGTTATTACCCCCGGGGTTAAAAAGTCTGCCGGAATAGCCACCATTTGAGTAGTGCCCATGCACTCTACCTGTGAGTCTCACAAATATGCTATTGGTGGTAGGGACAAGGAGTGTGAGATGTTTACAAGTTGATAAGCTACGCAAGGTGCCATGCTAGCATGGCAATCATGTTTTTGCAAAGGCAGCTTTCTTACCAGTAATCACTGAAGCAGTTGTTGGAGGGCATAGCACAGTTGCTGACAAGGCATAATGCTGTCCGTCAGTTTACAGGGTTCTATCTACTGGGGGTGGGGGGGGGGGGGGGGAAGCGGGAAGATTTCTCCCCCTCCACAAAAAAAAAAAAAACTGCCAGTTAAATTTACCGAATTGAAACTTTCAAGTTGCCTATTTCTGTTATTTGCTTACTATACTATTGTCCATGTGTGTGAGAATTAAGTAATTAAGGGGGGAAGCGGGAAGATTTCTCCCCCTCCACAAAAAAAAAACTGCCAGTTAAATTTACCGAATTGAAACTTTCAAGTTGCCTATTTCTGTTATTTGCTTACTATACTATTGTCCATGTGTGAGAATTAAGTAATTAAGGGGGGGGGGGAAGCGGGAAGATTTCTCAAAAAAAAGCTGCCAGTTAAATTTACCGAATTAAAACTTTCAAGTTGCCTATTTCTGTTATTTGCTTACTATACTATTGTGTATGTGTGAAAATTAAGTATAGAGCTGTCCACTCAGAGGGTCCCAGGCTGGTTCACTCTCTTCATTACAACCATTCTCATGTATTCTTCTTTCCGTATTCTTACTTCCAGACCACCATGGCCGAAAGATATCAGCTGTCGGAAGAACTGCTTGAGGCTTGCGAGAGAGGCGAGTTAGGAACTGTGCAGAATCTGATTTCTAGAGGAGCCGACCCTTCATATACATGTAGGAGGTGGTGGAGTGTGACGACTGCACTACATGCGGCTGCCAGGTACGTGTGTGCTCCGCTAATGCATGCACTCCAGTTAGTTAAACCTGTACTCTATTCAGGCATCCGATAATACCCATGGTTCATGTACAGGCATGGTTTGGATGGCTACTAAAGATAAGTACTGTACATGTATTTAGTAGCCCATACATATGTTTCCTTTTACCAGTCTAAAATATAACGTCGCGTTTGTGTAATAATTTATTTAAAGACCAAGTGTATTTTGTATGGGGTTTATGCAGGTGGTGCCATCAGGGCGAAATATCCCCAAAAATGGACTATTGTGTCTATGTTCCTATCTTGGGGAGGAAAGGGAACCTACTTACAATTTGCATACCGTAAACTCTGATAAATAACCGGGGGCGGTTATAATTAGATTTAGCAGCCTCAATGGGCTGTTACTTTTACATGGCCGGGTATAATCACAGATCGGTTATTTTTGCAAAACAACCATTAATAGCGTGGCAGATTTACAGAAATATCCCCTACGTTGAGATCAGCCCGGTAGATGTGGTGTCCCTTGAGGCAGGAAGCCTTCAGGCAGGCAAGTTGAATAACCTTCATAGGTACCGTAGCCTAGTCTCGCTCTCAGAGCCATCCACTAACCGTAGCTAGGGTTTTCTCGCTACACAAATTTTGACTAACGCCGACTTCTTGGTTTTCACAGTCTAATTCTCGTCGCTATTTGTGTTTCACACGTGCAAACGCTATTAATTTTACAGATTCAATTTCCTGCTTGGGCTGCATGTGAAAATTATGGGCGGTTATGTTTACATAGACGGTTTTACACACGAGTGAACTGTTATTACAGTAAATGATCGGTTATACTTGAGGGGCGGTTACCTTTAAGGGGGCGGTTATTTATCAGAGTTTACGGTATTGTAATCTACGTATTATCCACTTATCTGCCCATGGATGGGCCACTATAGTGCAAGCTGAAAGAGGGGGGTGGGCAGATAATACGTACATGTATAAATGCAATCTAGTATCTGCCCACTCAAACACGTTCCCAACGTGCGGTATGCAAAGCAAGTACATGTATATAAAGTAATTATAGCTTTTCTAGGCAAATACCGCACTGTAGTGAATCCAAATTGTGTTGAACTAGCTCTCATAGAAGCATGCAGAAAACTATTATCAGCTAAAAAGTGAAGTGGTTAACATGCTAACCATCAGTATTCCAATTAAAGCACCCTGAAGATCACATTTTGTCACTTGATTCTGCTCGTTGTCTTACATAATGAGCTCACATGGATAATATTTAAGGGTGGGCGGATACCGAACCAGCATTGCAGTACCGAACCGGGCCGGCAAGCGGTTAAAACCACTCAGCGTTTATCTTCTTAGTGCTACTCACGTGACCTTCGACGAATCAGAAGTCTCAAAAACGATCACATGACCGCGAATTAAATCGCTTAATGCGTGCATTATCTAGGTAACGCACACTTTCTAAATAACGCCCAACAGATCTGTGGCTGTCTCAGGTCAGTGATGAGCACTAAATACTTTAGACACCAGTTGGCAGTGATTACGGGTTTGAATTAGTGCGCTCGGACAATTAAGTAACGATCTCGGGCGGATAATGCACTCACCTTCGGCTCGTGCATTATCCGCCCTCGACCGTTACTTAATTGTCCTCGCGCACTAATTAAATCCCGTAATCACTGTAAACTGGTATATAAATATTACTTAGTGATACTTCTGCTTCTTCAGCCATGATGATAAAAGCACGGTATTGCACTTGCAGCATAGCGTTTCAAAGGAATTAAACTGGTTGGGCAGTGATTCACTGGCACTCTCGAGCGGCCACTGTCACATTTCCATGCCATTTTGTTATGGAGATTTGCTAGTGTTGTTTTAGTACAGTCATTGAGCATGGTTATTGGTTATTGTGGCAATTATATATCACAATATTAGAAATTTATAGTATTAGTTTTTAATTAAAGATTGGTTTATGGGCTATTATAGTTTTGATTATAATTTGCCACCCTCAGAAATGTTTTGGTTATAGTTACAAGTAATGTTTTTCTTACAGTATTTAGTAACCATTACAGATTGGATTCTGACTGTATTATAAAGTTCCAACCAAACAGTAGTACAAAGTAGTACAAACAGATTATACAATTAACACCATGGACAAAACAAACAGTAGTACAGAGTACCACAAACTACTTGTAGTCTAGTACTAGTGCAAACAAGTTACGCAACACCATGTCAACAGCATTACAGAGTTCAATACACTCCCAAGTGTAAAGAATTTTGGGAAATGTAATTAAATAAATAAATAAATAATTCACAGCGACACTCGTGGCCTCTGCAGATAAACCAACCTTCTTTTAGTGATATATGGATTATTTCTAGGAAAAATACCTCTGGCAAAGTTCTGCAGTCTCTTCATTGCTGAGATATCGGTGAGAATTCTTCTATCGCTTTTCGAGTGGCAGCCATTTTAACGTTAACTCTCGCAATGAAAATTATGCGAGTAAGAGCGTGCGCGCGTGGTAATTGGCAAATAAACATGCAGTGGAACTAGTTGCATGGTTACTACTGCTTAGCCCTTGGATAGTCCTAAACTGGAGTTCAATGGTATGTAGTCCTGTAAGTGTAATTACATGAAAACAATCCAGCCTACAACTAACTGCTAGACAAAGCCTAGCCCTGACGATGTGCATTAAATAGGGTCAGGGCTCTCAGTGCCGTTTCAACGGTGCCCCTTGTGGCTAGCTTGGGTGTTTCTGTGCACAGATAGCTATAGGCTACAGTAACAGTGCCATAGTATTGCTCACCACTACAGAGCAATACATGTTGGGCACAACCAGTCTATACCAGCAAAGGCCATTGCATACTTTGTCACAAGTCATGCTATCTCTTGCTTGTGGTTTGTGGGGAGATGGCTCCTGCTTTGCAGAGCAGCTAACTATTGTCTCAGCTGCATGCTGTTGGTCTAGCTTTAGTGCAGCTACCCTGTATCCATGTGAGGCATGGTCTATCACCCATCCCGTTGTTGCACTGGCATCCATCTCACGAGAAGGCCACCATCATTCTTGGTCCCATGATTTAATGTGAAATATAAAAAAATAGCAGTGAATATCATTCCTCTTTATATCCAGTGTATTCCTTCTGGTTAACACCGCCAATGTACTGCCCCCTACACTTAAAAAGAATCGCACTCTCTTGCCGCATATAGCATACTTCTCTGTCTTAGTGCACCCATCGGAATAGGTGCTTTCAATTGCTGAGATAGCTGTATACGGATGGTAGAGCAGGGAAATCAGCTTTCCTGCTTCCGGTATAGCAGCCATGTCTCATGCACCAGAGAATATACATTCTCGAGTCTTCCTCATGCATGTACAGGGAAACTTGCAGGGAAACTTGGGAACATGGCTAACATAAAATGGTAATAGCTATATACATGTAGTACGTAGTTGCAGCTACATAGCCATGCAGAACCTAGAGAAAAAGATTTGGGTAGCACAAGTGTAATATGTATGTGGTTTGCATTCCCCTAAGAATTTAGTAATATACACTTGTTTCTCCGTTCACCCATATCAATGATCACTTGCATCTCTGTTCACCCGAAGTCTTTACACTTGGGAGTGTGGTTAGTTCTCAAACCAAGTCAAAGATATTGTTTATTCTTTCGAAGTAGTATTTCCCGCTTAAGATTCTTGTCTGACAAACGGTTTCGTTTACCCGTTGTCGCTTCTCCAGCAGTGAAAAAAGTGCGTTCAATGTTGTTGATGTTGATGACGTGGGAATGATCAAAGTGTCAAAGGCAAGTGCAGAGAGGAGTGGGTAGACCTGTTCATTCTCGATCCAGAAGAAAACAGGATCTACCTTTTCACCTAATGTAGTGGTAGTACTGAAGTAGCGATTTATTTCTTCCTCCTTAGGTGGAAAGCCTGGATGCTTGCTAATTTTTTGCTTAATTCGTTCCTCAATCAAGCCTGAAAGAAGACGGAATCGTTTTTTAGGTGGTTCTCCTTCCGTGAGATTCTCCTCCATAGAAACTGATGCTGCCGGAGATCCAGTTGAGCTGGAACTCGGACTCTGAGTCGGTGATTGCTGTCTCATTTCCTTGAGTTGACTTACAAGTGCAGCTCTAGCAAAAGCTATCTGTTCGGCATCCAGCACTACTTGGTACCGTGGATCAAGGGCAGTTGCTACAAGGGAAGTGGGTTCATAACCATCAGCTTTGGGATTAAGGATCCTGTCGAACCGCCTCTTCATTTCAGTTTCCAGGGAGTTTCCAGGAGGGTCACTGCTCCTACCAGTCCTCACTGACTCTTCATTTCGTGCAGATGCAATTCTATTTCCATGATAGCAGGAACAACAACAGACAAAGTGGTATACTCCTCTCCACCCAGTAGTGTGGTGTACCGAGCAAATGGCTGGAGCAGATCACGCATGCTTTCCAACAGCTTCCACTCACTTGTGGCCAAATTGTCCCACTCCAGCTCTTCTAACACCTGTGTCAATGCCACCCGTACTTCAAGCATTCGTGTGATGAGTAGGTACGTGGAGCTCCATCGGGTTGGACAATCACCGACAAGCTTTTTCCCACACAAAGTGTTCAATTTCTCTGTGGCTTTAGTTGACTTGTTCACTTTTTTACCACTTTATGTGCTGCCTTCAGCACTTTCCTGAAACTCTTTACTTCGTCAAATCGACGGACTACAAGTTGCAGAGTATGCGAGAAACAACTCAATCGTTTGAATATTGGCCTGAATTCAACCTCATGATCAAATTCCCTGCTCTCAAAATCTTCTATTTCAGCTTCAGTAGGGGCTTCATATTCTTCATCGTCAATGTCTCCTCCATTGGCATTCTCACTGTCTTCAGATTCAGTTTCCTCAGATGCCTCAAAGTGCTGTCGAAACAAAGCGACCATATTGCTGCCATTATCGGTAAGTACGGCAGACACCTTGCCCAACGGAACCTCCCATTCACCCAACACCTCCTGAATGACTGCACGAATGTTCTCAGTGGTGTGAGGAGATGGCATTCTTCTGACTGCTAAAGTGACACGATGGCGAAGGTGCTCTTTCGGTGGAAAGAAATGAGCCGTGACTCCCAGATAGGAAGATGACATGCCTTTCTTCGTCCATATATCAACACAGATGCTGACTTTGCGTGCATCTTCCAATGAAGTGGCGATTTTGGCCTTCATGTCAATTAGGAGCCTATCAATTTCTTTAGATATGGCTGTTCGGCCAGGAACAGAGTAGCATGGGTCAGCTGTAGTAAGAAGATCGCAGAATTCCGGGCTTCGCACGATACTATTTGGGACATTTGTGCTTCCCACAAAGATCGCTAACTTTCTAGTGATCTCTTTATACCGTGGACTCTCTGTAGCATTTTTTTTTTGACGTAGTGTTTGCTCCAACGTCAGTTGCTGCCTACCATGTTTACTTGAGCTCTTGAAAGAGCCCGGAATGTTTGGAGATACGGATAGCTTCTTCTTCTTCTTCTTCTCCCTTTCCTCTTCTTTCGCTAGAAATTCCGTGTAAAGTCTTGGATGCTCTTTCTTTAAGTGCTGCTTGAGATTTGTTGGGTACTTACCGGCCAGGGAATGGGCACACTTCTCTTCAACTGCATCACTGCCAGTCTCCTTTTTAACATCAACCTGGCAAGTACTCTTACCGGTAGATTGATCGAACACAAGGTAGTCCCACACGGGGCTCTGCTTTGGGCGACCACTGCTTCGCGCCGATGACGTCGACAACGACGGAGATAAAGGGGGACTTGAAGATAGTCTCAACGGCGATGGTCCTGAGGCCATGTCTTGCTCAAAGGACTAGCAAACGTAAGCAGCAAACACGATTGAAGCAGATAACTAAACACATTCTGCATCCATTTTTCTTAGGCAACAACGTGTACAGGTGTGCAGGGCATGCGCATGCGTAGTTCAATCACGTGGCTTCAGTGGTCTATCAGTACGGTTCAAAGTCCAGAATGCGCAGTGGTGGGCTGTCCTGTCAAAGTTCAAAGGCTGCCATAGAAGTACAGTGATATCTAATTTAGTAATAGTTTAATTAATTGCTTTATGACAATTTTATTTAGTTTATAGTTTTAATTACTAAACTAGTGATATGCAGGGCATAGTGGGGTGAGCCTTCGCGAAGCATGTGATGACTGAGTATGTACAAATTCTTCAGAGTCTGTGCAGTGATAGACTGAGTGAGTAACTTGAGGAATGAAAAATTTGGAGAATGCTCTGAAGTGCATTCCTGTCAGTGTGTTCTATGGTCACTGCTCAGTGATGAGGTCCGTTTTCTCGTAGTAGAGCAGGAGCATCAGTGTAGTGCCAGCAAGTACTAGGCCTATAGAACACTATTAATCACGATGGCTTTTTTCACAAGCATGGAAGTCAAAAACAGGCTCTTTCCTTTATGATATCAAGCTCACTGGGCAGTCATGGCAAGCTAGCGACAAAAGAAGTAATATCCTGGGGCAGATTGATGACAGGTCATATTGCCCATGTCTAATAGCTACTGATATTTAATTAGCTAGCTAACAATGCCGGTCTTCTAACAAACCTTACATTCTGTTGGTTTGCAAAACACAGCGGTTCCTCTCCCGTTCACGCTGTCACTGAAGCCTCGTATACGCACGTGCACATGGTTAAAGAAGTTTATACCAAGGGCGCAAATATAGAACATTGTGCATAGTTCCGGCACGACGTACGTACCATATCCATAATGATGATAACTAGGTGAATGCAGCGCATTGTGGGGTGAGCGTGAGCGAGTACATACGTAGGTACTATTGCACAAAGATGGTAGCATGCAGAACTCTTTGAGCGCCTTGGGCACATTTATGTATAAAATAGAAAATACATGTACTATATATTAACGCCTAATATAAAAAGGCCAATATAAATTCACATAAGCCTTATGGTTGTATAAAAACTTGGCAGGGAAAGAGTCGAGTCTATATGGATGTATCTTCGCAGTACACAACACGTGAATGTGGTTGGGGTTGCAGTTTTACGCACGTGACTGTTTTTCGCTATTCGCGAATTAATGTTTAGATTCGGCAGGACGTACGGAACAGACAGACAGACAGAGAAAATCGCGTTGACATGACAAGTGTGGGGCTCGCTCACGCTCGCCCCAATAATACGGACAAAAATGCAGAGTCAACTCGCTAGTGTGGGGCTCGCTCAGGCTTGCCCCAATTATGGATGCATTCACTAAAATGCAATTTAGTAGTAGTTATAGTTAACCAAAACAACACTAAGATTTACGTAACTGGAAGTTCAACCACGAGGTGTTGCGGTTATTAAGCATGCAAACTGACCTTCCAGCCTTAACGGAACTGCAAGGAGGACGCTGATTGTTGCTCTATGTTGCACTTGTTGCTGTTCTTGGAATTGCAAGATACTGTGCAGTATGCCTAATATTTGCGCAACAAAAGGGCCCAGAATAGGCGTTGCTACATCCAATACCAGAAAGAGCCAAAGGAAGCCTCTCGTGCTAGCTATAGTCCAGAAAATAAAATGGCAGCCTTCATACCAGTTCTAACGCTGACTCTGATAAGAGAAGGGCAGCCTCCCATGCTAGTTATGGTGCTGACCCTGATAACAAAAAGGCAGCCTTCAGGTTGGTTGGGTTTCAGCCCGACCACTTTTCTAGCATCTACTATGCCTTTATGATTATCACGTCGATATCCAAATCTGCAGCGGTACCTGTGTGCATGCACTTTGCAATCCTGGACATGCCAGAGGGTGTGGACTCTCCATACCCTCTGATATTTGGGAGTTCCCCTGCTCTTCGTGTAATGAAGGTGGCAGCCGTACTCAATAAAGCACCAGAACAGTTCAAGTGATTTATTGCAAAGCCATGCATTTGCAAGTTCTATGAGCACAGAGTACACTGTAGCGATATTGTGGGTTATCTAGTTTACATCAGAACAACATGAAATCCCAAATTTTCATTCGTTGTGCTTTATCACGTCGTGTAATGAAGGTGGCAGCCGTACTCAATAAAGCACCAGAACAGTTTAAGTAAATTTAGTACACTGTAGCGATATTGTGGGTTACCGTAGGCGCTCTAAATCTGCGTCACTCTAATCTTGCGTCGAAATATGACAAACGGTAACCGTATTTTCTAATTTTGCGTTACTAGCAGGAAATTTTTTGGTTGGGCCCGTCCTAATGTTGCGTCATCGCTTCTGTCCTACCGTAAAGTGGTGTCAGGCTTAGACTCTGCGCCAGTATAAAAGGATGGCTTTCGAGGTCACAAACAGAAAGGTGGCGAAAAGTGACGATGGCTAGTCGACGTCCGCTTCTTTCTCTTGCTCACTCTGCTCATGCTCACTGTCACTATCGATCGTTACCGGCTGTTGAACTTTTCGCGGCCTCCCCAGACCACGTTTCGCCTTCCAGCGGATTGGTAGCGGCCCATCCACGCGTCCAAAGAAGCTAGTGATCTTCGCAGCCATAGCAGATTAACGGTAAATCTACACGAGGTGTGATTCTGGTAAGCGCTTCAGCTAGCGTGTGCTTAGCGCTTACTGGTGCGGTATACCGTTCAGGCCATATTTTCTATTTATGCGTCAAAATGAATAAAATATTCCATGCCAATTTTCTAATTTTGCGTCATTCAGAGAAATAATTATTTTTGAGGGTGACGCAAATTTAGAGCGCCTACGGTATCTAATTTACATCAGAAACAACATGAAATCACAAATTTTTCTCAAGGGCGTGTTTCCTGCCTCCCCCATTTCTCGCACTTCTGCTACCTAATACTAATATTTGTACAAATGTCCGTACTTATGATGCTGACGCTTGTTTGTGTGTTGTGATCGGTTCCTGACATGCATACGTTGTGGAAACAACATGTACAAATTCACACTGTCGACTAATGAATAATTATATCATGTACCCCTCCACTGACCTCTACAGGAGGGGTCATCTCAGTATAGTCAAGTGTCTCATCAATGATGGACAATGCGATGTAAACATTGTGGACAGGTCTGGAGACACTCCTCTACATTGGGCTTGCAGGTGAGTTGCAAGCAACTTAATTTTTACCAGCTAGAGCACGCGCAGCGCGCGAACAGCTGGTACTAAGATTGCTTTACGTTTTCTGCATTTGTCTGTCTGTTTGTCTGTGCGTCCGCACTTATCACGTGCGCAATATATTACGTCATACGTTACTATGCAACGGCAGTGTATAGCAGCTTTTGGAAGTTTGCAGGCCAAGCTACAGCAAATGAAGGTAGTTTGTGTTGCCTAGACGGCGAAAACGTGGTAGGTATTCGTAAAGATCCCGGCATATAGCTACTAACTGGAGGCGCATGACGATACTGCTGAGTCAGCACTTTCGCTGTAAGCTTACCACTCTAAGAATATAGCTCTACAGCTGTAGCTTAGCCTAAGCTGAGTTGTGTGTATTGTACGGGAAGGGCGTCCGGCTGGTTTTTTAGACATGAAATGTCAGACTTGTTCCATCTAAGTGTACATTAGTGATAGCATCCGTAAGAAGATGAGGTTATATACAGCAGGGTCATGGTCATTAATTGGGTTTCAGCCTGAAAATTTTCAGTTGGTTTTTTAATGATTTGCATGCATGCATTTTGGTGCGAGGAGAATACTTGAGAGAGATCACTTCGTGGTTTATCATGCACACGACGTGTGATGAAGGTGGCAGCCTTGCCCGATAAAGCACCTTGCTCACCAGGTCAAAACAATGTGAGTCAATTGTTATGGAGCCACAACTTTCTGAGTAGTGTGAGTGCTGATAGTACTATGGTTATATACCGTATAGTCGGAAAATTTCGCGAGAGCACACTATGGTTATGTAGTGGATGGTGCAATTCTTACGTAAAATCACATCAGAAATAATTAGAGAAGGCGCAAAATCCCAAATTTTCCTCAGGGCGAGCTCCTAGACTCCCCTATTGTCGTGATTTACATGACAGTACATGCAGTAGTAGTACTGCCTAGTACTAGTGTTTGTACATAGCATATGAGCCCATATTGTGCCAAGGCTTGCTCTGTAGAAACAATATGTACAACTCTCTACTGATGAATAATTGCATCATGTACCCCTCCACTGACCTCTGCAGGGAGGGTCATCTCAGTATTGTCCAGTGTCTCATCCGTGAACGACATAGCGATGTAAACATGGTGAACCACTCTAGAAACACTCCTCTACATTGGGCTTGCAGGTGAGCTTCAAGCAATGAAAGTTTAAAGCTAAATGTACTTCATTGACATCACCAGTGAAAAGATATAGCAACTAGGGCCATAGTTTCAGTCCGACCACTTTGAATTGGTTTTTTAAATTAATAATTAGCCCTGTAGACATGTACATTAACGTAGACGTGTACCCACATTATTGAGAAAGGGATTCTCCAGGGAAATCCTAAGTGTGGTTAGTGACGTTAAAGCGGACTAATACTTTCATTATAGCACTATTTTCAGGGCCTTCCCCATGCAAATAAAGAGATAATCTGCAATGAATAACATCTACCTAGTCCTATTGTTTGTACATATTCCCATAGCATGAGCCCGTATGGTGCCGAGGCTTACTTTGTAGAAACAACTACAAACTGTTCACTGATGTTCAATGACCCCTCCACTGACCTCTGCAGGAACGGTGAACTCACTATTGTCCAGTGTCTCATCCGTGAACGACATTGCGATGTAAACATTGTGAACTGGTCTGGAAAGACTCCTCTACATTGGGCTTGCGGGTGAGCTGCAAAAAAAAATTCAGCTAAGTGTAATTCAGTGACATCACCATTGAGAAGATGAGGGTATAGCAGGGCCGTGGTCATCAATTTGGTTTCAGCCTCACCACTTTGAGATGTTTTTATAATAATCGGTAAGCGTGGATTTGGTACGAGGAGAATACTTGGGAGAGGTCACGTTTTGGTATATTATCATCACTTGTGATGAAAGTGGCAGCCTTGCCCGATAAAGCACGTTGCTCACCAGGTCAAAACAACGTGAATCGATTATTGTGGAGCCACAACCTTCTGAGCTCTGCGAGTGTTGAGCGCACTATGGCTATGTAGTAGTTTGTGAAATTCTTGCATCATAAATGATTAGAGAAGGCCTGAAATCCAAAATTGTCCTGATGGCAAGCTCCCAGACCTATTGTCGTCTTTAATACAACACATACATGTACATATTCCCATATTGTGCAGAGGCTTGCTTGGTAGAAACAGTATGTACAACTACACACTGTTGAGTGATGAAGAATTGTATACCTCTGCAGGGCTGGTCATCTCAATATTGTCAAATATCTCATCAATGAAGGACATTGCGATGTAAACATAGAGGACATTTCTGGAAACACTCCTCTACATCAGGCTTGCAGGTGAGCTGCAAGCATCTTGAGCTAAATGTATTTTAGTGACATTACCATGGAGAAGATAAGGGTATAGCACCTATGACCGTGGTCATCAATTGCTTCAACCCAACCACTTTTGTCAATGAGTTAGTTTTTACAATTGATATTATATAAGTTATCCCTTTAACCCTTGGAGTGCGGTACTTAATTATTCATAACTTCCATGTCATGCGGAAGCCAAATTAATTTTTGTCTTCATTGCATGTGCTCGCCGTTTTGTAGAGTTGTAGGCTATTCATCGTGCTGAACGGCAACACTGGAGACCAGGAAGTGTAAAACTGTCGTTTAGGGTGTAGCTGGTGTGCTAAAGTCCCTACTAATGCAGAAGAGCGAATACAAACGGCAGGCGCCATTTTCATGTGTCTGTCCCCTCAACTACCGTGGTGAATCACTTCTGTTACTTCGTGCCAGTTCTGTTACTAAGTGCTGGATCTGTACATAAGGCCTAGCCCTCTGACTGCAGGCGTACTCAGCGTTTTTGGCTTCAAAAGCCTTGTAGACGCTAGCCGCGCCTTTGCCGCACTAAGCGTCATGCGTGCCCTTAAATTGGAAGGGTCTGACCTGTAGCACCTATTACGGCAAGCACATATATATACGCTCACCGCTTTCAAAGGGTTAAACCCCGTAGACATGTACACACATCATGAAAATTGATCATATACATTATAACGTAGACATGTATCCTCATTAAAGTGATGCTCCAGGGAAATCTCAATTGTGGTTATTGACGTTGCAGTGGATACTTTCATTATAGCACTATTTTCAAGGCCTTTCCCATGCAGAGCAAGAGATAATTCCACCCTGAATAACAATGTCATCTTTTCACAACTGATAATATACAGACCACAATTTAGTGAACCGCAGTAGCACTTCCAAAATAAGGCTAGCTGTCTCTTACAACACCACTGAAAAGTCTATGGATGTGCTGCTTATCCTTCAAGGCATCATTCTCTGATGTAATTGGCGGTAATAATGAATTATTGTTTGGTGTATAGAATTCACTGTCACTTGGCACTTTGTTTTGTCAATCGTGTTTGAATCTGACATCAAATTACAGCTTGGGAGCTCTTCTCTTCAGTTCTGTAGAGAGTTTAGTTCAAGTCATCTCTCGTCTTTCGCTAAAAACCCATAAACCAAGCTTACTGCCGTGTTCGTTGTGTAATAAAGATTATTCTTGTAAATAAGTCACTTAATGGGCATGTGCATTGCAGGGCATAGATAGTGAATTAATTAATTGGCATGCATGCACTTTGGTACCAAGGCTTGCTTTGTAGAAACAATGTGATGTACAACTACGCAGTGTTCACTGTTGTCGATTGTATCATGTACCCCTCCACTGACCTCTGCAAGAGGGGTCATTTCAATATAGCCCAGGCTTGTATGTGTACTTTGATCAGTTCCTGACATGCATGCCGTGTAGAAAGAACATGTACAACTTCACACTGTTGACTGATGAATAATTGTATCATGTACCCCTCCACTGACATGTACAGGGAGGGTCATCTCAGTATTGTCAAGTATCTGATCAGTGAAGGACTATGCGATGTAAACAAGGTGAACTGCTTTGGATACACACCTCTACACTGGGCTTGCAGGTGAGCTGCAAGCATCCTAATTTTTCAGTTAAATGTAATTCAATGACATCACCATTGAGAAGATGAGGGTATAGCAGGGCCGTGGTCATTAATTAGGTTTCAGCCTCACCACTATCAGTTGGTGTTTTTAGTAATTGACAAGCATGAATATTGGTGCCAGGAAAATACTTAAGAGAGATCACACCGTGGTTTATCACGGCGTATGATGAAGGTGGCAGCCTTGCCCGATAAAGCACCCTGCTTACACGGTAAAACTATGTGAGTCAACTTGTGGAGCCACACCCTTGTGCATTCAGCGAGTGCTGAGCACACTATTGCTATGTAGTATTCAATTCTTGCCTAAGATTACATCAGAAATTATTAGAGACGGCTTGAAATTTCAAATTTTCCTGACTGTGCATGCTCCCAGACTTCCCTGTTGTCGTGATTTACACAGTTTTTAGACATGAAATGTCAGACTTGTTCCATCTAAGTGTACATTAGTGATAGCATAAGAAGATGAGGTTATATACAGCAGGGTCATGGTCATTCAGCCTGAAAATTTTCAGTTGGTTTTTTTATGATTTGCATGCATGCATTTTGGTGCGAGGAGAATACTTGAGAGAGATCACTTTGTGGTTTATCATGCGCACGACGTGTGATGAAGGTGGCAGCCTTGCCCTATAAAGCATCCCACTCACCAGGTCAAAACAATGTGAGTCAATTGTTGTGGAGCCACAACCTTCTGAGTTCTGCGGGTGTTGAGCGCTCTATGGCTATGTAGTAGATTGTGCAATTCTTACATAAAATCATGCACATCGAAAATAATTATTAGAGAAGGCACAAATTCCCAAATTTTCCTCAGGGCGAGCTCCTAGACTCCCCTATTGTCGTGATTACATGACAGTACATGCAGTAGTGGTACTGCCTAGTACTAGTGTTGTACATAGCATGAGCCCATATTGTGCCAAGGCTTGCTCTGTAGAAACAATAACTCTTTTCTGATGAATTATTGTATCATGAATTATTGTATCATGAACCCCTCCACTGACCTCCACAGGGAGGGTCTCCTCAGTATTGTCCACAGGAAGGGTGCACTCACTATTGTCGAGTATCTCATCAGTGAAGGACACTGCGATGTAAACATTGTGGACAGTTCTGGAAACACTCCTCTACATTGGGCTTGCCAGTGAGCTGCAGACAATTTAAGTTTAGAGCTAAATGTACTTCATTGACATCGCCAGTGGGAAGATGTGGGTATAGCAACTAGGGCCGTAGTTATCGATGGTTTCACTCCGACCACTTTGAGTTGGTTTTTTAAATTTATAATTATATAATTATATAATTATCCCTTTAAGCCCCATGGACAATGCATGTACATTTACATTAACGTAGATGTGTATCCACATTATTGAGATTTTACTAGAAGGGAGTCACCATGCAGGGACATCCCAACTGTGGATAGTGACATTACCGCGGACTAATACTTTTGTAATAGCACTATTTTCAGGGCCTTTCCCATGCAGATAAAAAGATAATCTATAACATCTACCTAGTCCTAGTGTTTGTGCATATTCCCATAGTATGAGCCCGTATGGTGCCGAGGCTTACGTACTTTGTACAAACAGTACTGTTCACTGATGTTCATTGTATCATGTACCCCTCCACTGACCTCTGCAGGAACGGTGAACTCACTATTGTCCAGTGTCTCATCCGTGAGCGACATTGCAATGTAAACATTGTGGACAGGTCTGGAGACACTCCTCTACATTGGGCTTGCGGGTGAGCTGCAAAAAAATTCAGCTAAGTGTAATTCAGTGACATCAGCATTGAGAAGATGAGGGTATAGCAGGGCCGTGGTCATCAATTTGGTTTCAGCCTCACCACTTTGAGTTATTTTTTTAATAATCGGTAAGCCTGCATATGGTGCGAGGAGAATACTTGGGAGAGATCACGTTGTGGTGTATCATGACTTGTGATGAAAGTGGCAGCCTTGCCCGATAAAACACGTTGCTCACCGGGTCAAAACAATGTGAATCGATTATTGTAGAGCCACAACCTTCTGAGCTCTGCGAGTGTTGAGCGCACTATGGCTATGTAGTAGTTTGTGAAATTCTTGCATCATAAATGATTAGAGAAGGCCTGAAATCCAAAATTGTCCTGACTGCAAGCTCCCAGACTCCCCTATTATCGTCTTTAATACAACACATACATGTACATATTCCCATATTGTGCAGAGGCTTGCTTGGTAGAAACAGTATGTACAACTACACACTGTTGACTGATGAAGAATCGTATACTGCTCCCCTCAACCGACCTCTGCAGGGCTGGTCATCTCAATATTGTCAAATATCTCATCAATGAAGGACATTGCGATGTAAACATAGAGGACATTTCTGGAAGCACTCCTCTACATCAGGCTTGTAGGTGAGCTGCAAGCATCTTGAGCTAAATGTATTTCAGTGACATTACCGTTGAGAAGATATGGGTATAGCACCTATGGCCATGGTCATCAATTGTTTCAACCCAACCACTTTAACTTTGTCAATGAGTTGGTTTTTACAATTAATATTATACTCGTTATCCCTTTAATTACCCCTTGGAGCACGGTACTTAATTATTCATAACTTCCACGTCATTCAGAAGCCAATTTAATTTTTGTCTTCATTGCATGTGCTCGCCGCTTTGTAGCGTGTAGGCTATTTATCGTGCTGAACGGCAACACTGGAGACCAGGAAGTGTAAAACTGTCGTTGTTTAGGGTGTAGCTGGTGTGCTAAAGTCCCTACTAATGCAGAAGAGTGAATACAAACGGCAGGCGCCATTTTCATATGTCTGTCCCCTCAACTACCGTGGTGAGTCACTTCTGTTACTTCGTGGCAGTTCTGTTACTAAGTGCTGGATCTGTACATAAGGCCTAGCGCTCTGACTGCAGGCATACTCAGCGCTTTTGGCTCCAAAAGCCTTGTAGACGCTAGCCGCGCCTTTGCCGCACTAACTAAGCGTCATGCGTGCTTTTAAATTAGAAGGGTCTGACCTGTAGCACCTATTATGGCAAGCACATATATATATGCTCGCCGCATTCAAAGGGTTAAACCCCGTAGACATGTACACACATCATGAAAATTGATCATATACATTATAACGTAGACATGTATCCTCATTAAAGTGATGCTCCAGGGAAATCTCAATTGTGGTTATTGACGTTGCAGTGGATACTTTCATTATAGCACTATTTTCAAGGCCTTTCCCATGCAGAGCAAGAGATAATTCCACCCTGAATAACAATGTCATCTTTTCACAACTGATAATATACAGACCACAATTTAGTGAACCGCAGTAGCACTTCCAAAATAAGGCTAGCTGTCTCTTACAACACCACTGAAAAGTCTATGGATGTGCTGCTTATCCTTCAAGGCATCATTCTCTGATGTAATTGGCGGTAATAATGAATTATTGTTTGGTGTATAGAATTCACTGTCACTTGGCACTTTGTTTTGTCAATCGTGTTTGAATCGGACATCAAATTACAGCTTGGGAGCTCTTCTCTTCAGTTCTGTAGAGAGTTTAGTTCAAGTCACCTCTCGTCTTTCGCTAAAAAGCCATAAACCAAACTAACTGCCGTGTTCGTTGTGTAATAAAAATTATTCTTGTAAATAAGTCACTTAATGTGCATGTGCATTGCGGGGCATAGATAGTGAATCAATTAATTGGCATGCATGCACTTTGGTACAAAGGCTTGCTTTGTAGAAACAATTTGATGTACAACTACACACCGTTCACTGATGTCAATTGTATCATGTACCCCTCCACTGACCTCTACAGGAAGGGTCATCTCAGTATTGTCCAGTGTCTCATCCGTGAACGACATTGCGATGTAAACATTGTGGACAGTTCTGGAAACACTCCTCTGCATTGGGCTTGGAGGTGAGCTGCAAGCAACTCAATTTTTCAGTTAAATGTACTTCAGTGACATCGCCATTGAGAAGATGAGGGTATAGCAGGGCCGTGGTCATTAATTGGGTTTCAGCCTCACCACTATCAGTTGGTGTTTTTAATAATTGGCAAGCATAAATTTTGGATGTATACATGCACTTTGGTGCGACGAGAGTACATGAGAGAGATCACGCCGTGATTTATCATGACGTGTGATGAAGGTGGTAGCCTTGCCCGATAAAGCACACTGTTTACCAGGATAAAACAATGTGAGTCAATTATTGTTGCCAAAATTTACATCAGAAATGATTAGAGAATGCCAGAAGTTCCTGAGTGGGCATGCTCCCATGACTTCCCTGTTGTCATGATTTACACGCTTTGATACAGCACATAATTATAGTGTTTGTACATACCATATAGCCGAAAAATTTGGCGAGAACTTTAATTTGGCAGTTTGGCAAATTGTAAAAAATCGCCAAATTAAATTCTCACGCATTATGATATACGTAATACCCACGCACGCATACAGCTACAAGAAAGAAGTTGTTATTCCCACTCCACGTACGTGTTTTCTCTCTGTCTGGGAAGGATATAGAACTCGTAAACAATTGTTTTTGGCGATTTCGCCATATTTATTTCTCGCCAAATTTCCCGGCTATACGGTATTCCCATAACTTGAGCCCTTATGGTGCCGAGGCTTCCTTTGAAGGAACAATATGTACTACTACACAGTGTTCACTGATATCAATCGTATCATGTACCCCTCCACTGAAATCCGCAGGAGGGGTCATTTCAATTTTGTCCAGGCGTGTACCGTAATTTTCACCAAAGTTGATATTTTGCCAAATTCGCCAGTCGGTTCAAGCAAAAATTTCCGGCTATACAGTGTATGTAGTTTGATCAGTTCCTGACATGCATGCAGTGTAGAAAGAATATGTACAACTTCACACTGTTGACTGATTTATAATTGTATAAAGACCCCTCCACTGACCTCTGCAGGAGGGGTCATCTCAGCACTGTCCAGTGTCTCATCAGTGAAGGACAATGCGATGTAAACATTGTGGACAGCTCTGGAGACACTCCTCTGCATTGGGCTTGTAGGTGAGCTGCAAGCATCTAAATTTTTCAGCTAAGTGTACTTCAGTGACAACATGAGGGTATAGCCGGGACAAGATGAGGGTATAGCAGGGCCTTGGTCATTAATTGTGTTTCAGCCTGACCACTGTGAGTTAGTTTTTTAATAATTGGCGAGCATGCATTTTGGTGCAAGGCGAATACTTGAGATCACACCATGGTCTATCAAGACGTGTGAGGAAGGTGGCAGCCTTGCCCGATAAAGCACCCTGCTCACCAGGTCAAAACTATGTGAATCAACTTTGCGGAACCACAACTTTCTGAGAAGTGTGAGTGCTGATCGTACTATGGTTATATACTGTATAGTGGGAAAATTTCGCGAGAATTAAATTTGGTGAAGTCGCCAAAATGACTAATATTAACCCTTTGGCTTCCGTGAGCGCCAAATGGTGCTCTTAAAATGCCTTGTCTTACCAACCCCGTAGCGCTGCATAGTACGCCGCAGCCACAACGATCATATCCTGTTTACTTTGCACATGTATTGACCTCTGTACTGATATATATTTTATCAATATTCATAGCTTCCTGTACGGATATAACAACCACAAAAATGTCGCTATTGCGCTAGTCCGCGTGGCAAGTTTTCTGGTCGGTGCTTCCTTCTGGTCTTCTCAGTTTCTGTAGGTTCTCTATGTCTGTAACCCGTCTGTGCATCTCCAGAGCCTATTCTATACTGTAGCTACTGCCTATCAGTCATCATACTCCGTGCTTTAGCTAGCTATCGTGCCCAGCCAGAAAATCACAAATTTACAACGCGTTTACAAGTCACGTGACCTAACACGTGTTTCCATGGCAACGCATTGTGCGTAGTGCCTCAGGGGATTTCCCTCAGGGCATTCTGCAGTGCAGTAGGGCCTAGCAGGAGACAGTAATAATTCAGATTACTGGAGGTAAGCTCACAGACAAAAATAATATTTACAAATCTAGGAAGCCAAAGGGTTAAATATTGGCGAAATTTGAATTTGGCGATTGTGTACGGCGAAGGTTATGACGTAATCAATTATTTTTGGCAATTTATGTATCGGCGTGTGACGTAAACCTAGCTAGGCGAACAACGTGCAACGCTGCTGAACATGTAATGTTTTTTGTCACTGAGATCGAGAATGGAGACATTGGACTCACTGATCTTACTATCCAGAAGCTTCGTAGCAGCCTTTGTCACTCCATTGTCAGCGGCATACTTTCCAAATTTATTTGCGCCCTTTCTTCTGGCGTGTAAAACTAGTGTTAAACTTCCCTCGAGGTGACTGGGACAGGCTTCGAGTCTCCAGATAGAGAGAGCTTTACAGCTTTGTTCGCGAGTTCGATATCCTTGAGGAAACACGTACGTGGAGTGGGAACAACTTCTTTCTTGTAGCTGTATGCGCGCGTGGGTGTTACGTATTACATAATGCGTGAGAAATTTAATTTGGCGAGAATTTAATTTGGCAATTTTTTACGATTCGCCAAACCACCAAATTAAAGTCCTCGCCAATTTTTCCGGCTATACGATAGTAGGTTGTGCAATTCTTGCTTAAAATTACATCAGATATGAGGCCTAAAATTCCTGAGGGCAGGCTCCTAGACTCCCCTATTGTTGTGATTTACATGCATTACTACAGCACATACAGAACTAGTGCTACCTACTGCTAGTGTTTGTATATATTCCCATTTGGTGCAGAGGCTTGCTTAGTAGAAACAGTATGTACAACTACACACTGTTCACTTGTGTCAATTGTATCATGTACCCCTCCACTGACCTCTGCAGGAACGGTGAACTCAGTATTGTCCAGTGTCTCATCAGTGAACGACATTACGATGTAAACATAGTGGACAGTTCTGGAAACACTCCTCTACATTGGGCTTGCGGGTGAGCTGCAAGCAACTTGAACTAAATGTACTTCAGTGACATCATCAACTAGAAGTCTCTAGCAGAGACATACCCCGCGGTGCATAATTCACAACTTGGACCTGGCAGGACTGCAGACTGGGCTGATCGAGTAGTTGGCAAAGTGTACATGTATATCACTGGCTGTGTATCCGCACGCAGAGTGTACAGCGCTCGTGTACGCGTATATATCTGTTTATCCTATGGGAAGTGGTGGGCGTGACTGATTGCCAATATGAACACGTGACCAGAGTCCGTATATGCCCGGCCTCTATCGTATTCTAGTTGTGACCGTATTAAAATGGCAGAATGCACCGTTGTTAAATAAGAAAGAGCTGTAGATACAGCGAATGGAACCACTTTGGCGACTATCAGGTACACACCCGGACAATCGCTTAACCCTGTAAATCGCGAGATAGCCCGATTTTTGAGTGGACAGACACCGGACAGACGGTCGGACGGACGGACGGACAGACAGAACCAATTGCTTAACCCTGCCGCCGCCTACGTGCCGCGGGGTAATAAAAAGATGAGGGTATAGCAGCTATGGCTTGGTCATCAATGATGCTCCAGGGAACGCAGCACATCTTGTGCATTGTGTGAGTGCTGAGCGCACTATGGCTATATAGTATATTGTACTAAACTACATCGGAAAAGATTAGAGAATGCTTGAAATCCCGAAATTTTCTGAGTGGGCATTCTCCCAGACTTCCCTATTGTCAATACAGCACATACAGTACTAGTACTACCTACTACGTACTACGTACACATGCATGAGCCCATAATATTATGGTGCTTCGGCTTGCTTTGTAGAAACAATTTAATGTACAAGCTAGTACATACTGTTCACTGATGTCAATTGTATCATGTATCCCTCCACTGACCTCTACAGGGAGGGTCATCTCAGTACTGTCCAGTGTCTCATCCGTGAAAGACATTGCGATGTAAACATTGCGGACAGTTCTGGAAACTCTCCTCTACTTTGGGCTTGCTGGTGAGCTGCAAGCAACTCAGTTTTTCAGTTAAATGTACTTCAGTGACATCACCATTGAGAAGATGAGGGTATAGCAGGGCCGTGGTCATTAATTGGGTTTCAGCCTCACCACTATCAGTTGGTGTTTTTAATAATTGGCAAGCATGAATTTTGGATGTATACATGCACTTTGGTGCATTGAGAGTACATGAGAGAGATCACGCCGTGATTTATCTTGACGTGTGATGAAGGTGGTAGCCTTGCCCGATAAAGCACACTGTTTACCAGGATAAAACAATGTGAGTCAATTATTGTTGCCAAAATTTACATCAGAAATGATTAGAGAAGGCCAGAAGTTCCTGAGTGGGCGTGCTCCCATGACTTCCCTGTTGTCATGATTTACTCGCTTCACCACTATCAGTTGGTGTTTTTAATAATTGGCAAGCATGAATTTTGGATGTATACATGCACTTTGGTGCGACGAGAGTACATGAGAGAGATCACGCCGTGATTTATCTTGACGTGTGATGAAGGTGGTAGCCTTGCCCGATAAAGCACACTGTTTACCAGGATAAAACAATGTGAGTCAATTATTGTTGCCAAAATTTACATCAGAAATGATTAGAGAAGGCCAGAAGTTCCTGAGTGGGCGTGCTCCCATGACTTCCCTGTTGTCATGATTTACTCGCTTCACCACTATCAGTTGGTGTTTTTAATAATTGGCAAGCATGAATTTTGGATGTATACATGCACTTTGGTGCGACGAGAGTACATGAGAGAGATCACGCCGTGATTTATCTTGACGTGTGATGAAGGTGGTAGCCTTGCCCGATAAAGCACACTGTTTACCAGGATAAAACAATGTGAGTCAATTATTGTTGCCAAAATTTACATCAGAAATGATTAGAGAAGGCCAGAAGTTCCTGAGTGGGCATGCTCCCATGACTTCCCTGTTGTCATGATTTACTCGCTTTGATACAGCACATAATTGTAGTGTTTGTACATACCATATAGCCGGAAAATTTGGCGAAAACTTTAATTTGGCAGTTTGGCGAATTGTAAAAAATCGCCAAATTAAATTCTCACACATTATGATATACGTAACACCCACGCGCGCATACAGCTACAAGAAAGAAGTTGTTGTTCCCACTCCACGTACATGTTTTCTCTCTGTCTGGGAAGGATATCGAACTCGTAAACAGAGCTTTAAGCACTCTCTATCTGGAAACTCGAAGCCTGTCACACAGTCACCTCGAGGCAAGTAGAACACTAGTCTTGACACGCCAGAAGAAAGGGCACGAATTGGAAAGTATGCCACTGAGAACGGAGCGACAAAGGCTGCTACAGTCTTTTTGAAGTTTCTGGATAGTAAGATCAGTGAATCCAACGTCTCCATTCTCGATCTCAGTGACAAAAACGTTACATGTTCAGCAGCGATGCACTTAACTTGTTCGCCTAGCTAGGATTACGTCATATGCCAATATTAATTGCTAAAAATTGTTGATTACATCATAGCCATAGCCTTCGCTGTACACAATCGCCAAATTTTAATTTCGCCAATATTTAATTTTAGTCGTTTTTGGCGATTTCGCCATATTTATTTCTCGCCAAATTTTCCGGCTATACGGTATTCCCATATATAACTTGAACCCTTATGGAGTCAAGGCTTGCTTTGTAGAAACAATATGTACAACTACACAGTGTTCACTGATATCAATTGTATCATGTACCCCTCCACTGAAATCCGCAGGAGGGGTCATTTCAATTTTGTCCAGGCGTGTACCGTATGGTGGAAGATTTTCACCAAAGTTGATATTTTGCCAATTTCGCCAGTAGGTTCAAGCGAAATTTCCGGCTGTACGGTGTATGTAGTTTGATCAGTTCCTGACATGCATGCAGTGTAGAAAGAATATGTACAACTTCACACTGTTGACTGATTAATAATTGTATAAAGACCCCTCCACTGACCTCTGCAGGAAGGGTCATCTCAGCACTGTCCAGTGTCTCATCAGTGAAGGACAATGCAATGTAAACATTGTGGACAGCTCTGGAGACACTCCTCTGCATTGGGCTTGCAGGTGAGCTGCAAGCATCTAAATTTTTCAGCTAAGTGTACTTCAGTGACAACATGAGGGTATAGCAGGGACAAGATGAGGGTATAGCAGGGCCGTGGTCATTAATTGTGTTTCAGCCTGACCACTGTGAGTTAGTTTTTTAATAATTGGCGAGCATGCATTTTGGTGCAAGGCGAATACTTGAGATCACACCATGGTCTATCAAGACGTGTGATGAAGGTGGCAGCCTTGCCCGATAAAGTACCCAGCTTACCAGGTCAAAACTATATGAGTCAACTTTTGCGGAACCACAACCTTCTGAGTAGTGTGAGTGCTGATCGTACTATGGTTATATACCGTATAGTCGGACAATTTTGCGAGAATTAAATTTGGTGAAGTCGCCAAAAATTACTAATATTAAAAATTGGCGAAATTTAAATTTGGCGATTGTGTACGGCGAAGGCTATGACGTAATCAACTATTTTTGGCAATTTATGTATTAGCGTATGACGTAATCCTAGCTAGGTGAGCAACGTCCAACACTGCTGAACATGTAATGTATTTTTTTTGTCACTGAGATCGAGAATGGAGACGTTGGACTCGCTGATCTTACTATCCAGAAGCTTCGTAGCAGCCTTTGTCACTCCATTGTCAGTGGCATACTTTCTAAATTTATTCATGCCATTTCTTCTGGCGTGTAAAACTAGTGTTAAACTTCCCTCGAGGTGACTGGGACAGGCTTCGAGTCTCCAGATAGAGAGAGCTTTACAGCTTTGTTCGCGAGTTCGATATCCTTGAGGAAACACGTACATGGAGTGGGAACAACAACTTCTTTCTTGTATATAGCTGTATGCGCATGTGGGTGTTACGTATTACATAATGCGTGAGAAATTTAATCTGGCGAGAATTTAATTTGGCAATTTTTTACGATTCGCCAAACCACCAAATTAAAGTCCTTGCCAATTTTTCCGGCTATACGATAGTAGGTTGTGCAATTCTTGCTTAAAATTACATCAGATATGATTAGAAGAGGCCTAAAATTCCTGAGGGCAAGCTCCTAGACTCCCCTATTGTTGTGATTTACATGCATTACTACAGCACATACAAAACTAGTGCTACCTACTGCTAGTGTTTGTATATATTCCCATTTGGTGCAGAGGTTTGCTTAGTAGAAACAGTATGTACAACTACACGCTGTTCACTGATGAATAAATGTATGCTGTATCCCTCCACTGACCTCTGCAGTATAAGTCGTCTCGATATTGTCAAATGTCTCATCAGTGAACGACAATGCGATGTAAACAAAGCAGACAATTCTGGAGAGACTCCTCTACATTGGGCTTGCAGGTGAGCTGCAAGCAACTTGAACTAAATGCACTGCAGTGACATCATCAATAAGAAGATGAGGGTATAGCAGCTATGGCTTGCATGGTCATAAATGATTTCAGCCCGACCACTTTGAGTTTGTTTTTTTTAACTAATACGCCTAATTAGCCCTTTAAACGCTGTAGACATACATATACACGTATCATGAAAATTGATTGTTTACATTACCGTAGACTTGTATCCACATTATTGAGACTTTACTAGAAGGTGCTGCTCCAGTGAAAACAGCACATCTTGTGCATTGTGTGAGTGCTGAGCGCACTATGGCTATGTAGTAGATTGTCCCCTGCACAGACTTCATGTGTTCGTCTATTTAACGCCTACGTACCTTTGATTGTGCCAGTTGTTCGGCCCTGAGCTGCATCTCCTGGGCTTTTGGCCAGAGGTACTGTAAACTACATCAGAAAAGAATAGAGAATGCCTGAAATCCCGAAATTTCCTAAGTGGGCATGCTCCCAGACATCCCCATTGTCATGACTTCAATACAGCACATACAGTACTAGTACTACCTACTACTAGCATGAGCCCATATGGTGCCGAGGCTTGCTTTGTAGAAACAATTTGATGTACAAGTACACATTGTTCACTGATATCGTTGTATCATGTACCCCTCCACTGACCTCTACAGGAGGGGTGAACTCAGTATTGTCCAGTGTCTCATCCGTGAACGACATTGCGGTGTAAACATAGTGGACAGTTCTGGAAACACTCCTCTACATTGGGCTTGCAGGTGAGCTGCAAGCAACTTGAACTAAATGCACTTCAGTGACATCATCAATAAGAGGAAGAGGGTATAGCAGCTATGGCTTGCATGGTCATCAATGATTTCAGCCCGACCACTTTGAGTTTTTTATTTTATATTTTAACTAATACGCCTAATTAGCCCTTTAAACGCTGTAGACATACATATATACGTATCATAAAAATTGATTGTTTACATTACCGTAGTCTTGTATCCACATTATTGAGACTTTACTAGTAGGTGCTGCACCAGTGAAAGCAGCACATCTTGTGCATTGTGTGAGTGCTGAGCGCACTATGGCTATAGAGTAGATTGTCCCCTGCACAGACTTCATGTGTTCGTCTATTTAACGCCTACGTACCTTTGATTGTGCCAGTTGTTCGGCCCTGAGCTGCATCTCCAGGGCTTTTGGCCAGAGGTACTGTAAACTACATCAGAAAAGATTAGAGAATGCCTGAAATCCCGAAATTTCCTATGTGGTCATGCTCCAAGACATCCCTATTGTCATGAATTCAATACAGCACATACAGTACTAGTACTACCTACTACTAGCATGAGCCCATATGGTGCCGAGGCTTGCTTTGTAGAAACAATTTGATGTACAAGTACACATTGTTTACTGATATCATTGTATCATGTACACCTCCACTGACCTCTACAGGAGGGGGGAACTCAGTATTGTCCAGTGTCTCATCAGTGAAGGACAATGCAATGTAAACATTGTGGACAGTTCTGGAAACACTCCTCTGCATTGGGCTTGGAGGTGAGCTGCAAGCAACTCAATTTTTCAGTTAATACAGCGCACACAGTAGTAGTACTACCTAGTACTAGTGTTTGTACATTGAGCCCTTATGGTGCCGAGGCTTGCTTTGTAGGAACAATATATGCAAGTACTTGCGCTCGCTTCGCTCGCGCAAGTACTTGTGCGTGTTAAATTCGCTCACACTATACAGATAGAAATGAAGTGTGACCTCTATGTGATTTGCATGGAACAGTATAGCATCTTCTGCCAATGAAGCAGTGCTTTTGACTAAGTCACATGTCAGTGTTGAAAATTGACTCGGCAGAGTTGGGGGGGGGTAAATATATAGTACGTGTGCACACTACATTTTTTTTAGAAGCCAAAGCATGTATTCTGTAATGTTCATGTAGTATAGCTATTATATGGAATGTGGAGCATCTGCCAGTGGCAGTAGCCTGATCGAGACTTTGACAGTAGTTTTTCTGCCTGAGCCATGTGGAGGCAGTAACTCAAAGGAGAAACTGCAAACAATTACAAAACCATACCGACATCATATGATGACGTTACGGTCTTCTCGCGGATTCGAGGGTCATTAGTGTATGTCACGTCCGTTACACACACACACACACGCACGCACACACAGAACTAACGTTAAAGTATTGATGTACAACTACACAGTGTTCACTGATATCAATTGTATCATGTACCCCTCCACTAAAATCCACAGGAGGGGTCATTTCAATATTGTCCAGGCGTGTATATGTAGTCTGATCAGTTCCTGACATGCATGCAGTGTAGAAAGAATTTGTACGACTTCACATTGTTGACTGATGAATAATTGTATAAAGACTCCTCCACTGACCTCTGCAGGGAGGGTCATCTCAGTATTGTGGAATATCTCATCAGTGAAGGACAATGCGATATAAACATTGTGGGCCGGTCTGGAGAGACTCCTTTACATTGGGCTTGCGGGTGAGCTGCAAGCAACTTGAACTAAATGCACTTCAGTGACATCATCAAATTCCTAAGTGGGCGTGCTCCCAGACATCCCTATTGTCATGACTTCAATACAGCACATACAGTACTAGTACTACCTACTACTAGCATGGGTGCCGAGGCTTGCTTTGTAGAAACAATTTGATGTACAAGTACACATTGTTCACTGATATCGTTGTATCATGTACCCCTCCACTGACCTCTGCAGCATGGGTCATCTCAGTATTGTCCAGTGTCTCATCCGTAAACGACATTGCGATGTAAACATTGTGGACAGTTCTGGAAACACTCCTCTGCATTGGGCTTGGAGGTGAGCTGCAAGCAACTCAATTTTTCAGTTAAATGTACTTCAGTGACATCACCATTGAGAAGATGAGGGTATATCAGGGCCGTGGTCATTAATTGGGTTTCAGCCTCACCACTATCAGTTGGTGTTTTCGATAATTGGCAAGCATGAATTTTGGATGCATACATGCACTTTGGTGCGACGAGAGTACATGAGTAAGATCACGCCAAGGTTTATCATGACGTGTGATGAAGGTGGTAGCCTTGCCCGATAAAGCACCCTGTTTACCAGGTCAAAACTATGGAGTCAACTGTTGCGGAGCCACACCCTTGCTAAGCACACTACTACTATGTAGTAGGTTATTCAATTCTTGCCCACAATTTTCCTGACTGTGCATGCTCCCAGACTTCCCTGTTGTCGTGATTTACACAGTTTAATACAGCACACACAGTAGTAGTACTACCTAGTACTAGTGTTTGTACATTGAGCCCTTATGGTGCCGAGGCTTGCTTTGTAGGAACAATATGTACAACTACACAGTGTTCACTGATATCAATTGTATCATGTACCCCTCCACTAAAATCCACAGGAGGGGTCATTTCAATATTGTCCAGGCGTGTATATGTAGTCTGATCAGTTCCTGACATTCATGCAGTGTAGAAAGAATTTGTACGACTTCACATTGTTGACTGATGAATAATTGTATAAAGACTCCTCCACTGACCTCTGCAGGGAGGGTCATCTCAGCACTGTCCAGTGTCTCATCAGTGAAGGACAATGCGATGTAAACATTGTGGGCCGGTCTGGAGAGACTCCTCTACATTGGGCTTGCGGGTGAGCTGCAAGCAACTTGAACTAAATGCACTTCAGTGACATCATCAATACGAAGATGAGGGTATAGCAGCTATGGCTTGCATGGTCATCAATGATTTCAGCCCGACCACTTTGAGTTGTTTTATTTTTTTTAATTAATACGCCTAATTAGTAAACCCTGTAGACATACATATACACTTATCATGAAAATTGATTGTTTACATTACCTTAGACTTGTATCCACATTATTGAGACTTTACTAGAAGGTGCTGCTCCAGTGAAAACAGCACATCTTGTGCATTGTGTGAGTGCTGAGCGCACTATGGCTATGTAGTAGATTGTCCCCTGCACAGACTTCATGTGTTCGTCTATTTAACGTCTACGTACCTTTGATTGTGCCAGTTGTTCGGCCCTGAGCTGCATCTCCTGGGCTTTTGGCCAGAAGTACTGTAAACTACATCAGAAAAGATTAGAGAATGCCTGAAATCCCGAAATTTCCTAAGTGGGCATGCTCCCAGACTTTCCTATTGTCATGACTTCAGTACAGCACATACAGTACTAGTACTACCTACTACTAGCATGAGCCCATATGGTGCCGAGGCTTGCTTTGTAGAAACAATTTGATGTACAAGTACATACTGTTCGGTGATGTCATTGCATAATGTACCCCTCCACTGACCTCTACAGGAAGGGTCATCTCAGTATTGTCCAGTGTCTCATCAGTGAAGGACATTGCGATGTAAACATTGTGGACAGTTCTGGAAACACTCCTCTACATTGGGCTTGGAGGTGAGCTGCAAGCAACTCAATTTTTCAGTTAAATGTACTTCAGTGACATCACCATTGAGAAGATGAGGGTATAGCAGGGCCGTGGTCATTAATTGGGTTTCAGCCTCACCACTATCAGTTGGTGTTTTCGATAATTGGCAAACATGAATTTTTGGATGCATACATGCACTTTGGTGCGACGAGAGTACGTGAGTAAGATCACGCCAAGGTTTATCATGACGTGTAATGAAGGTGGTAGCCTTGCCCGATAAAGCACACTGTTAACCAGGTCAAAACAATGTGAATCAACTATTGTGGAGCCAATTCTTGTGTGTTGTTTGAGTGTTGAGCGCACTATGGCTATATAGTAAATTGTGCAATTCTTGCCAAAATTTACATCGGAAATGATTAGAGAAGGCCAGAAGTTCTTGAGTGGGCATGCTCCCATGACTTCCCTGTTGTCATGATTTACTCGCTTTAATACAGCACATAATTATAGTGTTTTTTGTATATACCATATAGCCCGAAAATTTGGCGAGAACTTTAATTTGGCAGTTTGGAGAATTGTAAAAAATCGCCAAATTAAATTCTCACGCGTTATGATATACGTACATGTACCTTTGTGCCAGTTGTTTGGTCCTGAGCTGCATCTCCTGGGTTTTTGACCAGAGGTACTGTAAACTACATCAGAAAAGATTAGAGAATGCCTGAAATCCCGAAATTTCCTAAGTGGGCCACGCGCGCATACAGCTACAAGAAAGAAGTTGTTATTCCCACTCCACGTATGTGTTTTCTCTCTGTCGGGGAAATATATCAAACTCGTAAACAAAGCTTTAAGCGCTGTCTATCTGGAGACTCGAAGCCTGTCACACAGTCACCTCGAGGCAAGTACATGTGACAAAGGTGGCAGCCTTGCCCGAAAAAGCACCCTGCTTACAAGGTCAAAACTATGGAGTCAATTATTGCGGAGCCACACCCTTGTGCGTTCAGCGAGTGCTAAGCACACTACTACTATGTAGTAGGTTATTCAATTCTTGCCCACAATTTTCCTGACTGTGCATGCTCCCAGACTTCCCTGTTGTCGTGATTTACACAGTTTAATACAGCGCACACAGTAGTAGTACTACCTAGTACTAGTGTTTGTACATTGAGCCCTTATGGTGCCGAGGCTTGCTTTGTAGGAACAATATGTACAACTACACAGTGTTCACTGATATCAATTGTATAATGTACCCCTCCACTGAAATCCACAGAAGGGGTCATTTCAATATTGTCCAGGCGTGTATATATAGTTTGATCAGTTCCTGACACGCATGCAGTGTAGAAAGAATTTGTACGACTTCACATTGTTGACTGATGAATAATTGTATAAAGACTCCTCCACTGACCTCTGCAGGGAGGGTCATCTCAGTATTGTCCAGTGTCTCATCAGTGAAGGTCATTGCGATGTAAACATTGTGGGCCGGTCTGGAGAGACTCCTCTACACTGGGCTTGCAGGTGAGCTGCAAGCAACTTGAACTAAATGCACTTCAGTGACATCATCAATAAGAAGATGAGAGTATAGCAGCTATGGCTTGCATGGTCATCAATGATTTCAGCCCGACCACTTTGAGTTGTTTTATTTTTTTTAATTAATACGCCTAATTAGTAAACCCTGTAGACATACATATACACTTATCATGAAAATTGATTGTTTACATTACCTTAGACTTGTATCCACATTATTGAGACTTTATTAGAAGGTGCTGCTCCAGTGAAAACAGCACATCTTGTGCATTGTGTGAGTGCTGAGCGCACTATGGCTATGTAGTAGATTGTACTAAAACTACATCGAAAAAGATTAGAGAATGCCTGAAATTCCGAAATTTCCTAAGTGGGCATGCTCCCAGACTTTCCTATTGTCATGACTTCAGTACAGCACATACAGTACTAGTACTACCTACTACTAGCATGAGCCCATATGGTGCCGAGGCTTGCTTTGTAGAAACAATTTGATGTACAAGTACATACTGTTCGGTGATGTCATTGCATAATGTACCCCTCCACTGACCACTACAGGAAGGGTCATCTCAGTATTGTCCAGTGTGTCATCAATGAACGACATTGCGATGTAAACATAGTGGACAGTTCTGGAAACACTCCTCTGCATTGGGCTTGGAGGTGAGCTGCAAGCAACTCAATTTTTCAGTTAAATGTACTTCAGTGACATCACCATTGAGAAGATGAGGGTATAGCAGGGCCGTGGTCATTAATTGGGTTTCAGCCTCACCACTATCGGTTGGTGTTTTCGATAATTGGCAAGCATGAATTTTTGGATGCATACATGCACTTTGGTGCGACGAGAGTACATGAGTAAGATCACACCAAGGTTTATCTTGACATGTGATAAGGGTGGTAGCCTTGCCCGATAATTAAAGCACACTGTTTACCAGGTCAAAACAATGTGAGTCAACTATTGTGGAGCCAATTCTTGTGTGTTGTTTGAGTGTTGAGCGCACTATGGCTATATAGTAAGTTGTGCAATTCTTGCCAAAATTTACATCGGAAATGATTAGAGAAGGCCAGAAGTTCTTGAGTGGGCATGCTCCCATGACTTCCCTGTTGTCATGATTTACTCGCTTTAATACAGCACATAATTATAGTGTTTGTACATACCATATAGCCCGAAAATTTGGCAAGAACTTTAATTTGGCAGTTTGGCGAATTGTAAAATATCACCAAATTAAATTCTCACGCGTTATGATATACGTACATGTACCTTTGTGCCAGTTGTTTGGCCCTGAGCTGCATCTCCTGGGTTTTTGGCCAGAGGTACTGTAAACTACATCAGAAAAGATTAGAGAATGCCTGAAATCCCGAAATTTCCTAAGTGGGCCACGCGCGCATACAGCTACAAGAAAGAAGTTGTTATTTCCACTCCATGTACGTGTTTTCTCTCTGTCTGGGAAATATATCAAACTCGTAAACAAAGCTTTAAGCGCTGTCTATCTGGAGACTCGAAGCCTGTCACACAGTCACCTCGAGGCAAGTACATGTGACGATGGTGGCAGCCTTGCCCGAAAAAGCACCCTGCTTACAAGGTCAAAACTATGGAGTCAATTATTGCGGAGCCACACCCTTGTGCGTTCAGCGAGTGCTAAGCACACTACTACTATGTAGTAGGTTATTCAATTCTTGCCCACAATTTTCCTGACTGTGCATGCTCCCAGACTTCCCTGTTGTCGTGATTTACACAGTTTAATACAGCGCACACAGTAGTACTACCTAGTACTAGTGTTTGTACATTGAGCCCTTATGGTGCCGAGGCTTGCTTTGTAGGAACAATATGTACAACTACACAGTGTTCACTGATATCAATTGTATCATGTACCCCTCCACTGAAATCCACAGGAGGGGTCATTTCAAATATTGTCCAGGCGTGTATATGAAACTTTATTGCTGGTGTATGTGTTTGGGCTATGGAGAGATTATCCTAGTTTACTAGGAAATTGGTCGATCATTGTTATAAAGTAGAATTAGTTTGTAGATATCCCTAGTAGTCTCCTCTCTTTTAATGGATTTACCAGCTTTAGGGGGGTGAAATGACGTGGCGTGCACATAATTGCTTGTTAGTAGGTTGAAATTGATAGTTGCTGTTGTGTCAACAAATTCCTCCTGGGAGCCAGTCCAGATGATGAATACATCAGGAAATCTCTTCCATAGGAGGATCTTTCCCCCTCCCTTTTCTAAGAGTCTAGTTTCTAAGTTACCCATGAAGATGTTTGCATATGTTGGGGCCATTTACAAGGCACTGAAATACCCATAAAAGTGACGGAAGTAAAAGTGATCATGAAATCCATTATGTTATATATTCTGTAGTACCACATCTAAAAGTGTACCAATACTGTTGAGGTCGTGTTTCTACTACTCTGAGTGTATTCAATAGCCCCTAGTTGGAATCTGACTTTTAACAACAAAATCGTCTATTTTCAGTTTCCTGGTTGGTGGGGCTACGTAGCTCCCTGGTCTACGGAACTTAGACCTAGGTGTTTTAGTTTGGCCAAACTTCTCGTATTGTAGTTACACAGTAGATGCTAATTTATTGATATCCCTAACGAAATCACTTTGGGAGGTATGTTTGGGTTTGGGGATAAATGATGTTTTGTCAGCAGTGGGTAAGAAAGTGGGTATGTTGGTTGGCCTTGTGGTGGTCAGCCTTAGCCATTGTGATGAGCGATGCTCTTCCCATCAGTTATGGTTCCCCTCCACTTGTGTAGCTTATTGGCTGGGGGTGGTGGATCTGGGCTGTTGGAGCCGATGGAGTCTCCTCTGTGTTGGCCAAACTGAGGGAGTAGTGGATGGTAGTCACATTTTCCCCAACATAACTTACACTGCCTATCATCATTTTCACCCTATATGTCTTCCTAATTCTTCATTCAGGCCATTAGTACCAGATCTAAACTTAAAACATCTATCGTGTTCCTGTATCCCCAACCCACTGCAATTAATTCTATTTCCTTACAAAAAGACTTGTAAAGACTCAGTTTAGATTAACTTAAGCCATCATTAAAGTCTGTATATTCTCTGTATCTCAATGCTTCATCTACTCTCTCTGAAAACAAGTTTACATTATAATCTTCAGCTAGTAGTTCCTGACTGTCTAGATTTAACTGCAGCAACAATTCACTAACTACTTTCCTCCAGGTCTTCCTCTGCCTACCTCTATGTGGCTTCACTTCCCAGTCACTGTCTAGTAGTAATCTAGGATATCTGTCAGCATCCAAATGATTGACTTTATACCACCACTTAATGTTTGCATCTATCCCTTCTGCCTTTCAAAGATTCTGACCCCATATCCCTCCTTACTGCTTCATTACACGCTTTAGAAGAGCAGCCAAGTATCTTTTTAGCTGATCCTAATAGACTCCAAAAAACTCTTTGCCTTTTATTACAAGCTTACACTTCACTACCACATTCTAAAGTAGAGCGAAGTACCGAGACTAACAATAATTATCCTTCTTGCAAATGTACTGATGTTCCTATTACTTAAAACCCAGTGTAATTAATTCAGTTTTTTCTTTCCACTATTTATTACCTTTTGTACATGACTATCCCATGAACCATTATTAGCAAATTCAATCCCCAAGTAACAGTAACTTACAACCTCTGGAATGTCTTTATTTCCCCACTTCCATGCACATGCCCCTGTATTAACCTCTTTAGAAAATACCACAACAGCGCTCTTTTTACCAGCCGGAGCGCACGTAGCGCGCGAACGGCTGGTACTAAGATTGCTTTACGTTTTCCGCGTTTGTTTGTTTGTTTGTTTGTTTGTTTGTTTGTTTGTTTGTTTGTTTGTTTGTTTGTTTGTTTGTTTGTTTGTTTGTTTGTTTGTTTGTGCGTCCGCACTTATCACGTGCGCAATATATTACGTCATACGTTACTATGCAACTGCAGTACAGCAGCGTTTGGAGGTTTGCAGGCCAAGCTACAGCAAATGAAGGTAGTTTTGTGTTGCCTAGATGGCGAAAACGTGGTAGATAGTCGTGAAGATCCTGGTTTCTTGGCATATAGCTACTAACTGGAGGCGCATGACGAAACTGCTGAGTCAGCACTTTCGCTGTACCGCTCTAGGAATATAGTTTCTCTGGCTCTACAGCTGTAGTTTAGTAACTTGGCTTAAGCTGAGTTGTGTGTATTGTACGGGAAAGGCGTCCGGCTGGTTTTTAGACATGAAATGTCAGACTTGTTTATGTTAGATTTCAACCTCCATTTATTACAAAATCCCTGCACTGCATTAATCAAGGCTTGTAAGTCCTCAGCATTAGTAGTTAAACCTACATAATCATCAGCAAACATAAGACCCCCAACCTTAACATCCTTCTTAACAGTAATGCCAATCCCAGCCTTCTCAACCTCATCTAACAACTGATTAATTGAAATGGAAAAGATGATAGGCAACATACGTACTACAACCCTGTGCCACCCCTGACCTATATTGAATGGCTCAGATATATCTCCCTCCAGTAAAACAGCACTCTGTGTGATGTCATACACATCCTACCCCTAACCCCTAGTTCCCATAACTTAAACCATAAACCATCATGCCAAACTGTGTGAAATGCTTTCTGAACATCTAAGAAAAAAGCGTAAGTGCTTTCCTTCCCTCATTCTACCTTGTACAATTTCATTTAGAGTAGAGATGTTGTCAACACAACTCCTTTTCTCTCTAAATCCTACCTGAACCTCATGAAGGGCCCTTTCTGATTCTTACTAAGGGATTATTTAGAATCTTGCAAAACTACTTTCCTACCACATTCAATAGCGTAAAGTTTCTGTGATTACCCGGGTCCTCAGCATCACCTTTCTTACAATTAACCCTTGTCTCCATTGCTTAGGAATACTCTCCTTTGTCCAAACTACCCCATACAAGACTTTCAACAGATTAGCCATCCCTTTGCCACCGTACATAAAAAGTTCCCCAACTAGCCCATCATTACCTCATGTTTTATTATTCTTTAGGCTTTCAGAACACTTTTTAATTTGTGCATAACTAATCCCTCTATCCAAAACCTTATCCTTCTGCAAACTAGACATTTCACTATACACATGTACTCTGTCATTTTCTTATCTATATGCTCTTTCCAGCTATCATCAAATATGATCATCCAATAATGCTGTATCCAACCTTTCATAATGCTCACGTAATACTTCCAACTTTCCCTTATACTGGTTACACATGAGCCTGAAGTACTCCTCAAAGAGGCAATACCCTTACGGCTACCTTTTGAAGTCTTGCCAAAAAATGCCCAAAACTCTTTCCTGTTTTCATGAAAATCTTTATTAGCCTTTTCAATCACCTCATTCCATCCATCAATTTTTTTTTTACGTACCAATTCCTTGATTTCAGAACGTAATTTGTAATACTCCCCCATTTATCTTCCTGCCACTGCTAATCTCCTTATACACCTGTCTCCTCAACCTAATCTTCTCTTTAATCTCAGCATCCCACCACCTCGCGGCTTTGCCACACACTATCACCTTTTTCCCCAATTTCTTTTGATGCTACCCTCTTCACCGTATCTCCCCAATCCTGAACCACTGCCTTCACTAATTCTGATCCCCTCATCCCCTGCGTTTTCCATTGGCGTACCCTTCCTTGAAACCCATCTACTTCTACACTTAGGGCTTCCTGATACTTCTGTCTCCCTTCCTCGTTCTGAAACCATTCAATGCGCCATTCCTTAATCACCCGTGGTTTTTACAATCCTACCCAATTCCATCCATACCAGAAAGTGATCCGATTTTCCTATATCCGTTGTATCTACATGCACACTCCCTGAAACCTGCAACAAGTTGAAATCAGTAACTATATATAATTAATGTTAAACTTCTGCTTCAGAGGTCTAGCTCTAGTTCACTGAAGATATGTCAGATTGGACTTATAATTATGTGGTTGAATATTTCTCCACTTCTGGAATATTGGTACGGGAAAAATTCCATTGTTGAATATGCAGAAGTCTCAAACTACAGTTGTCAACTGATCCACCATATATAAAGTATCACCTGTTACTGCAGTGCTATTGCTCTTGAAATGTAGACTTACATTTTCTAGTTCATGGATCTGTGAAATGTTAGTGCTGTCATTATACCTGCTTACGGTTGGAAGTAGTCACTTCCAGTCAAGAATTCATAGGATAGTTCAGCAGTAGAATTCAAAGGGTTGCTTTCTTGGACTTTCATTGCTCCTCCATTTTGTCTTGCAACATATTTCATAAAATGGATGATTGCAGTTGGTTAAAGGTTTAATGTGGAGTCATGCAGTGATCAGTAATAACCCACCACATTTTAATGAATTTCCCACAAAGTTGTCATTTGCTCAATGCTAACTACATTGCTTGATACATAAGCTCCTCCTCCACTCACTTATTTGGAGCTGTTGAAGCTTATCAGCATGTTTATAATTGGGCGAGCATGAGCGAGCCCCACACTAGTGTGTTCAATTGAGAATTTGTCTGTGCGTACGGTGTACGTACATGCGTGTGTACGTGCGTACGCACATACTGCATATTGTTTTGCGGTTCAATATAACATTTCAAATAGTTTCCGTAATATTCCAGATTGTTCACGTGGCCACGGTGGCTGCAGTGCAGCTAGTTTAGGGATGCTCTCACAGAGTAGACTGCAGCGGCAGAGGCTACAGCGTCAGTATTATTTTGAAGTATGTTCTTCATGAGCTTTAGGCTACTGTTAACGGATTGAAGAGTACCACCCATCAAATGAGCGGAGTTTCTTTGAAACGTGTTCCATGTGAGGGATAGCATAGAGCTTCTGACATCAAGAGAACCTCTGTAATCAGCGGTATTATTCTAAAATGTGTTTTCTGTTTGTGTAAGTTTGCTGTTGAATGTGTTGTTGTTTGCAGAGTTGTTCCATAACTATATGCGAGGTTATTTTGAAAATGTTAGGTTTGGGATACTATTTCTAGTATTAAGACTGCCTCCTTCGTTAGCTGTCTCTGTGAGGATGGCAATGCTATTCTGACGTAGATGGCACCTCCTTCCTTGGCAATGTTGTTCAGAAACGTGTTGTTTGTTACCATAATTCTGCTGCTCTTGTGAGCATATAGAGTACCTCCGTGATAGGCAGAGTTGTTTTGAAACACGTTTTGTGTTAGGCTAAAGTCACTATTTCTCACATAAATTGCACCTCCATTTTTCTTTGCTACCAATTGGTAAAATGTTGATCTGAAAAATACAATTTGAAATTCTTGAATAGCCCACTGACAATAATTCTATTGCCACGTTTGGAATGTGATTGTGTCCATAAAGTAGTAGAATCCTGGGCGAAGCCTAAGATAACTATTTTGTCCCATTTTATGTAAGCATCAAGTGGACAAAGTTATCGTGGCTTCCAATTTTAATTAATCCACCCAAACCTATAGTGGAATCTCTATAGTAAGCATTCACCCTCGGACCATGGCTGTAATACCGTATAGCGGGAAATTTTCGCTGAGGAGAAATTTCGCCAAACCCAGATGTGTAGTATTGCCGGAAAATTTCTGCAGATTTATTTTTGCGCTCATGCAATTGTCCAAAATTAAATTCGATGGCATTATCAATAATTATTCCATTCAACACAGCAGTTTAGCAGTCTCGAGAAGGTTGAAAAAGTGTCTTGCTGCCGCAGAATCACCGTTCTCACTAGCGATTTGGACTTCAGTTCATTACTTAGCATCATACGTATAAGGCCCTCTTTTTGCCTTTGTAGCCTCTTCTTGGTGCCGAGCGTTGGTAACTGCTACGTTCGCTTCCGCAATTGCCGATGATAGCAACGAAGATGACAGTGCCCCCATCGAGTCAGGGAGCTGTCCATGTGGTAAATAACGCAGCAGAGCCATACCGGTAGTCGATGGTGAGCTTAACTTTCGCAGCTGCATGCTACCGTTGACTATGTGTAAAAAATTCACCTGTTAAAATTTCACCGGTTAATTTTTCGCACTTGAGCTGACTGGCGAAATTGGCGAAAATTTACGCCGGGTGAAAATTTCCCGCTATACGGTATAAGAGGTGGTTGTATCCACGGTATTACGAGGTCCACTGTGCACTACCAACATGTAGGTTGGGCCACATATGGTGGCCATTATAGGGAGGTGGCTGCCACATAGCGTGACCCTATTACAGACACAGTGAAACATACAATAAAGTACATTTAAGTACGTGCACTCGTGTAGTATCAAAACATCTAGATGTACATGTATTAAACAGGCAGATAAGTGATCGATATTTAACACAGTCAGTCTGACTTTGGAACACAAAAAATTAACTCAGTTCTATAAAAAGGCTCTATAGTTCACTGGCCGTGAGAGGGTAACTGCTCTAAGGTTATTGGAGTTGACTAATTCCCTCTTTCTACTCTCCACCAGACCACAATGACACCACACAGAGGGAACTGAAGTGGTATATAGCAGCCAGGCAGGTGAGTCAGGCAGGCCTCCAGCTATAATTACCCACCTGCAAACTCTGATCAAAGAAGTCTGACATTTCATGTCTAAAAAAACAGCCGGACGCCTTTCCCGTACAATACACACAACTCAGCTTAGGCCAAGCTATTAAAATCCAGCACTTGGACAATTTTCATCAACAGTAGTGAGAATGAATTGGTACAGTACAAGTTGCTTTTGGTACATGTAGCACTGCCATTTTCATAACATTGCCGTGATTGAGAATACTGCAAACTCTATGGCATGGAAATTCACGTCGTGGTCAATAGTGTGGCAATACATACATGTACTAACATCAGTATGTATTGTCATGGCAGCAATGCCACCTGTAAAACTACTCACATTTCAGTTAGTTTGTGCATAGTTACGTATCATAAAATTGACTTATTCGAAAGTACTGGTTGTTACACAGCAGGTCACATTTTTTTATCCACATGTACATACATGTACGTCTGTTAGAGATATGTCAATGATTAGCTATTGTTCATGTTGTAGTTGTAACCATGCTCAAAGATGCTTTAGGCCCTTTCCTGTTTTCTTGTACGTAGACTTCTGACTCCTCATTTTCCCTTGTCCTTGCCACCTGTTCTTGTGCCACCTGTTCTTGTGCCACCTGTCTATGGAACATTCTAGAACTCTCCTTTTTTCTATATATATCTCTTTTTGCCACTGTGTAGTTGTTCAGTTATTCAGTCTTCATGATTACTATTGGAATGTTACGAGAAGTTGGTGCACCTATCTACTCTGCGCATCGTTAATCCACTTAGAGCATGCGTCCCTGGCTAGTTCAACTAGTCAGCGTTTGACCCGAGAAAGAACTCTACAAAAACATTTGTCCTTCGAGCCTGAACCACAAGCCTCTTCTACTGGTTCTCTCTTGGATCACTGCCTATGTTCTGCACATCATTGTGCAACTCACACTCGAGAAATTGACGTTGCCGATTCGAGCGCACCGATGTTCTCAGCCCCTCGCCTCAAAGTTGCCTGTCAACAAGGAGCAAAGCTGACCAACTGACTCCTGCTACTCTGAGAAAGAGAAGAGGCGTCGTTAAAGCCCCCATCACACGTTTGAGCACTCGACTGAAAGACCTTGAGAGTAGGATTCGTGAGCCTACGACGCTAAACCTCGCCGAGTGGATGTCGCAGAAGCTAGTCTCCCTCGATGCAGATTTCAAAGAGCATCACTTTGCACTGATCGATGTCATTGATGAAACCGACATGGAATCTCTTGTCAAAGAGCAAGAGACACTCGACCAGCATGATGAAGACATATCTTACATTGCCGTACGAGTTGAGCAAGTCATAGCGACCTGCAACTTGGCCTCCGACTCTGGAGCGAGAAAGACTGCATCACGCAGATTGTCTTATCTGAAGAGCAACCTCTCGGCGATTGAAACTGCGGTCCTTGCGTTGACGCCAGAATCAGCAGAGCTCCACCTGCTTCACCAATATCAAGAGCAGTTGTCCGACTCCAAACGGGAGCTTGGAGAAATTCGTCAAACTGCATTCTCCCTTGGAGCAGAAGAAGTTGAAACCTCCGTGAACGCCATGGACAAGGATGTCTTCGACTGCAGCCTGCAACTCAAGAAGTTACTGTTCACTCTCACACCTGGTGTCATCCCTAATCCGTCAACAGAATCTCCTGCTACAATAACGAATGGAGTCAGATTGCCCAAGATTGACGTTCCCACCTTTGACGGTAACATCCTCAGCTGGCAGACATTCTGGGAACAATTTAGCATTGCCGTTCATGAGCGTACGAGCCTTTCAGACACAGGGAAGCTGGTGTATCTCCGCCACGCACTCAAGGATGGTACAGCAAAAAGGGTTATTGAGGGCCTGTCCCGATCTGGAGACCAATACACTGAAGCAGTCACATGTTTGGGGTCCCGCTACGATCGTCCCAGACTCATCCACCAAATTCATGT
>CBDBCZ010000014.1:0-1057919 GCA_965203295.1 Nitrospirales bacterium
CGTACAGTGTATGTAGACCCGACCTGCCTTCCTAAGTAGACTCTGGGTCTGTGAGCAGATGTTTGAGAGTGAGGCTATAGGCTTTATACAGCCCGTGACTTGTAGTGCAAATACAGCACCACATAGCTTCCTCTTGTACCCCTGCAAGCTTGCTCATTCACACTGTGTATATATCCCTCTCTCTCTCATGTTCATTAAGAGCTGCACATTGTGACTTTGTACCATTCGCTGTGCACTTTGGGCAAATGGACTTTTGATGTACACTTGTTACGCATCAGCTAGGTTCATTGACTTGAAACCTCGTGTAAATACCCCACCGAGAGAGAGAGAGAGAGAGAGAGAGAGAGAGAGAGAGAGAGAGAGAGAGAGAGAGAGAGAGAGAGAGAGAGAGAGAGAGAGAGAGAGAGAGAGAGAGAGAGAGAGAGAGAGAGAGAGAGAGAGAGAGAGAGAGAGAGAGAGAGAGAGAGAGAGAGAGAGAGACAGGGTTATAAGTATGCACTAATTATAGCAGAGTGCAATCAACTCAACTCTGCAAGGCCTCACACTCACAGCCTTTCTTGTTCAGAAGGCATCGATAGCTTGATCCTGTAACTCCACTGGTAACCAATTAAGGAATGCTCCACCCTCTTTCAGTGTCCTCCAACTGGGCCAACCCCCTGTACTAAATTATACTAATGACTAGTAATTAGTGTGGCAATGGTGGGCTGATAATAGTGAGGTAGTTGTCCTGCTGTGTACTGCGTAGTGAAATTACCAGTTCCTCGTAAATCGATTCTCATGACAACTTTTGCTATGGCTATAGACACATCTAAGGTTTTATGTTGCATCCTTTACCTCTCTGTTGTGGTGCTAATTGGTGTTGAAGATCCTCTTGCGAAAAATTACTAGCCCTTAAACATTACCACCCTATTTGTTCTGCCCTTTTTTGTCAGCACTGCAGCTTTTTTTATAACAGCTAGTATTCTAATTTTGCGACACTTGGTTGATTTTGCAAGTAGTGTACGAAACGTTTAGCCATTGAAATATTATGATATGCCTGTATTGTTAAATCACAGGTGTACATCTGTGGATACAAGTGATGTATAACATTCTTACCATTTCAAAACTCATTTGCACAATTCACCACAGAGACCACACCCATTTTATACGTCCTTTGATGGGTATCCTTTACTGGGTACTGTATGAGACCTCATTAGAGCACATTAGAGCAGTTGTGATGATTTCATGAGCTATGTTATTAGCTGGACAAATTTAACTGGGGTACAGAACCTTGAGGCATTCCAGAATTCCAAACCCGGGAATCTGAGACCCCAGACCCATGCCAGGAGTACTGTCCCGTATCTCAGCATATGCACTATAAGCCAGCATTTCATGTGGGAAAGATGTACACACACCTCGGGACTATGCTTCCCTAGTCTTGTACCCTGGCCTTCCCTCACAGCTTTTCACGGAGAAAGCTATAAAGGAAGGCCTGGTACCGAGGCTAATCTTCACCCATGTACACTTAAAAATACTTTTATCAGTAAGATGCTCTCTCTGTTTGCTGAGTGGTGTCTCTTACTCTGTTAGAGACTCTAAAGGAGTCAATCAGGTGACTATTGTTGAGGTAGTCTGGACCGGCTTTGACTCCTAATGAGCTGGTAACAGCAGCAGCTTACAGGCTCTCTGACAGTGAGTAAGACTACCACTATAGCCTCGTTCCCAGGCACTCAAACACTGGAAGGAGACTAATTGTACATTGTACGTGCAGTCAGTCAGAGGGTTGCTGTTGGCGCCTTGTGCTGTGTATCGCAAATAGAGTGCTAATGGTTTTCTGGGTACCAAAAAGATTACGTATTAATTGTTACCAAGTTAGAGGCCTTTGGAAGGGGATTTCCTGGGGTTCACACCCCCTTGTTTGAAGCCCTGTATTAATTGCTGCCAAGTTAGAGGCCTTTGGAGGGGGATTTCCTGGGGTTCACACCCCCTTGTTTGAAGCCTTGTATATCCAGAAACCAGAACCTTCCACCAGTAAGGGCTTTTGTTTTCTTCTGTGTAGTGAAAGTACCACTTCTTCATAAATCAATAATGAGACTTGTTTTATGACAGTTATTAACACATTGTATCTCAAAACAGTCTTTGTCAGCTGTGGTGAAAATTAGCGTTGAAAATCGCTGACAGCTGCACACATCCTGAAAGCCACTTATGGATCACTTGTGAGATGACATTAGCGCCCTATCTGTTCTGTCCTTGTTTGGCGGCACTGTAGCTTTAGCTTTATGACAGCTAGTACTCTACAGTTGGGCTTATTGGAAGCAACACATAAACAGAGCACATCTGATATGGGTGATATTGTGAGTTGTGTATGAAACACTTTGCCTTTATATGTCATGTTTTGAACATGTGTTCAAAATAATTAAATCGCAAGTGGACATCACTGTTTCTCAAATTGACTTACTTAGCATTTCGAAACACATTTGCACAATCAACCACTGAGATCACACCCATTTCAGGTCCTTTTAATGGTTATCCTTTACTGAGTACTGTATGAGAGCTTCACCACTGCATTGGTTAGGTGCTGGTCGATAAGTAGCATTATTCCCAAACTCTCATTATACCCCCAGTGAGTTTCATTGAGGGACACATACATGTAATTGGAGCATAGTCTGCAGTTGTGATGATCGTTTCATGAGTTTTGATTATCATCAGCTGAAATGGAGTACAGAACCTGGAATCTGGAATCCCAGTCCTGAGTCTAGGTGATGCGGGTCAGAATCTGAATTCAGACCTAGGAATCTAGACTCCCGAGTATGCATAGCCTGAGATCCCAAACCAATCAAGAAGCACTTTATTCCAGGGTATAAGTTTTTTTTATTTGGAAAGATGTGCACAACACACATTGCAGAAGCCACTCCCCCATGGGTACCTTGAGACTATGCTCCCCCCCACACACACACTTACTGGGTGCCATTACTGTTACAGTAATTTAGTTTTGGGGTGGGGGGATTTCCCAGGGGTCTCATCCCCTGTATGAACCGTGATGTAATGTTGTCCCATCTGTAGGAGCCTTTCCTTACTGATAATCAAGTGCTAGCATATCAGGTGGGGCTTGTATCCAAGCCTTCCCACCCCGGCTTTTTAGGCTAAGCTGTGTGACTGAAGCCTGTGGCCTGGGTAAGGGGCTATATAGGACTGGTTTATTCTAGTTTTCTCATTGATGTGGCTACTTGTTTCCAGCAAACTGGCTATTGTGGAGGAACTGTTGTTAATTCAGCCGGAAGAATATGCCATACTGTTGTTGGAAAAAGGGTTATTATTAATTAATAGTCAACCATAACTAAATGGGTTGATTTTGGTGAGAAAAAACACCCTTAAAGTTTTACATAATATACGTTTAGTTAGTTAACAAAATTTGTTTTTGCTCCTACAAAAACACTGTATTTAATTAAAACGGCACTAGTACATGTACATGTACAGCTACATGTATATAGAGTGCCAAACTATGTAGCTTGAGTCTGAGACCACCAGTGTGGCTCCACCACATCACCCAGCATGCATGTGATGTGCACACATGGTACATGATCTGGCATCTGGAAGCATGGGGCAATTAGGTCTGTGTGTTGTGGGCTGTGAGGTCTCTATTGGCTGCTGATGCAATGGCATCTGGGGCATGCTGTGTACATACAGCCCATCTGCTCACCTCCACCACATACTAAATGTAGAGGACCTGCCAATGCAGCCATTTGGGCTCATCTGTGCGGTAGCGCCTAGCTGGAGTTAGCCACCAACTCCTAGTTGACCAGCAGCTGCAAATTCTGTTTACCTACAGCTACACTCAAGAATGCATAAATATAATATTTCCACCCTTGCTACACTATATACACATGTAGACGGGCCTCTAAATGAGTATGGGTTTATCGTAGTCTCCTAATCATCCACCTAAAATTAGCTTCATTAAGTCTTATAAACGGTGCCCCCCTAAGGCCCCAACAGCCACAACAATCTGACAATGAAAAGTGTACATGTATAACCACCAAAGATACATGTACGTATACTCCTAGTGTCATTCCCAGTATAAAATGTATAATTGAAGGGATACCCTCCTGATTTAAAAGTCATAAACCTGAGTTTTACCAGGTGAAAGAGCGTCTTGTGTTCTCAAGCTGTGTGTCCTATTCTCATTCCCATACCGCCTGGGAATGAGAACATAATTATTATCTGCTCCAGAACTCTGCCACTGTGTAGTACATGTATAATACATGGTAGCCATTGCCCTGTCCCCATTAACTAATTGATAAGCTCCTACACCCCGCACGCAGTATCTCAACCTATTGCTATGGCAACAGTTATACTGGATTCTGCCAATCCTCGTTCTCAGGCCAGTGACTTTTTCGGTTACACGAAGAAAAGCAACGGTTTTCGTTAGCCACAAAAGTTGCGGGCCTGGGAAAGAGACTAGTTCCTGCCTAGCCTCTTTCCCAGGCCCGCGCCATTTTTGGTTGCACGAAAGATGTCACAGGGCCTGGGGTCTAAAATCACGTGCACGAAGCCAAGAGTAGAAAGATAGTAGAAAGGTAATCACGAGTGTGGGCGAGTACACGTGCAATTCTCAGACGAGTGAAGGTAGCGAATCTATGTAGCTTTTCTTTATAGCCTGTTTGTGTCATAGACTTACCACTGAAAGAAAGTATCCTGTAAAATGTCGAGAGCCGTCTTTCGAAGTGGATTGTGACGTAAGTTGACTTTAATTACCCGGCCCTGTGACTTTCCTTCGTGCAACTGAAAAAGTCGCAGGCCTGGGAGCGAGGCTAGCTCCTACCTATGTACATGTAGCTGTAGATGTGTAGTGAGCACGATGTTTTTTTTTTACCAGTCATCATGTCCTCCAGCTCGACCGCATCTTAATACGTATGTCCATGCATCACTAGGGTTATAGGGTTGCATATCGTGTAGGTCTAGGGTTAGGTCTAGGGTTGCATGTAGGTCTAGGGTTAGGTCTAGGGTTAGGACTACATGTACCTTTAGGGGTTCAGTGTTGGGGGTAGGGTTCAGGGTTAGGAGTAGGGCTTAGGTTCAGGGTTAGAGTTAGGGCTCTGAGCCTCTGACTGGGGTTAGTGGAGACTAGAGTAGAGTTTGGTAGGTTAGGATCTGGGGGATATACCACGTCTACGAGGAGTATAAACGCAGATATACTTCGCTAGACGGTTTACCCGAGGCGATAGGGTAAAGGCGTTTATATTCCGAGTATACAACATTTGACCAATCAGCGGAGTAGGTACCTAGAAACGCTGGGCTAGCATTCCCAGAGGCAGCAGTTATTTACGATGTCATAATACATGAAAACATGAAAGTAGTATAATAAACATGAAAACATAAATGTGGTATATGACCCTTTATACTCCTCTTCTGCTCCAATCAAACACCTTAGATGTGATGTAATGTGGTATAAATTGAGATCTTATTGTGGTGGTGTCATGTGACATGTGTGTGATAGCAGATGCATGTGACATGTGTGTGATAGCAGATGAGGGGGTGGCAATAACTCAACTACACTACTGGTAACATGATACTGCAAACAGAATACACAACAGTCTTCTGGCTATCTGATGTAGTAGGGTGATGATGTATATAGACCCAAAGTCACTACATGTACCATAGACTCGGGTTATCAGGCGCACTTCATTATGTAGCGCACATACGCTATCAGGCACATGCTCGCTTCTTGGCCCAAAGCCGCAAAAACCTTGTTAAGAGGCGCACGTTCCAATTAAACGTAATATGGGTTGGAGCAACTGCACACAAATCGAACAGAGACTGCTAGCAGCTAGCTAAGTGAGGGGGTTTACTTTGTAACTGCCCAGTCATCAAGTTGCTAGCTAGGTAAGTCAAAGCCTATAGAGGGAGCAAGCATGCACCGATCCTCATTCGAGTTGATCGAGCACGCTCTCATCTCAGACTGCTCTCCGCATCTCCAACCGCTCTCTGCCGAGTTACATCGCCGACCGCTTTGATAAACTGCGATCCCATATCGGTAGTTGGTAATCGGCTACCGGTACCAGCAACAATTTTATGGCTAGCTACCGTAACTTTGCCGCGATGATGTCATGAAAAACTAGGCGTGGTCAACCTTTAACCCCCGTTATGTAGCGCACTTCGTTATGTAGCGCATATATTTTTGCTATTGTCCCAACTAGCGCATGCGCTTGATAACCCGAGTCTACGGTAGCTGTCTGTGAAATGCAGTAATCTGGCATCTTATTTGCACTTATGAGCGCATGTCAGCAGAGTAGAATAACATAAACATGTTTGTGAATAACTTCCTGCACTTTCTGTGTGCATGTACCTCAAGAAAGTGCAGGAAGTTATTCACAAGTAGCTATATGTCTGTTGATGTCTGAAATTAGTGGTGTGTACATATATTTTGAAAGGTGCAGTAATTTTATGTTATCTGTTTGCAGAGCTGTAAGTGTACTGTGCCACTGTTTTTGTACAGTGACAGGCTTTTAAGGAGGTACAGTACATGTCCAATGCACTGAAAGAGCAGTATGGTAGCAGCCCTGTAAACAGATGCCAAGTAGCTACATCGTAGCGATACTGAGTTTGCAATGTATGATAATGATGTTTCTTCCGAATTTTAGCAGAAGTTCATTCACAAGTTGATGGCATTTCTACTACAACTTCTTTGTGTGTTCAATATGATTACAACAGTGTATATGACAACTTTTGAAAGGACTTAATTCAGCTGTAATTTGCAGAAACTTCATTAGCTATCTATCGCAAAATCTACTACCCAACTGAATATAATTCTGCATGTATGTAGCAGACACTCTATCCACAGTATACTGCAGTTTGACAGACTTCTAGGACAAGACTCATAATGTTTATGTGGAGCTCTATACATGTACATGCAATGGCTATTCTACATTGTATGTGTCGTCTTCATGGGGAAGACTATGGCTGCAGTGACAGTCCAGTGGAATATTATCTAGGTGAATGTAGTGTTGAGCTTGTGAGTCAAAATTTTGCAGAGCTCTGAACATATACATGTAATTATGACCTTAATTAATTAATTAATTCCATCCTCACAACATTGACAGATATACAATGTCTACCATTACAGACTCAATATACATGTACATTTACTTCATGTGACATGTACATAGTTTTGCATTTTGGGGAGCGCGTTTTCTTATCTGCTCTCCCACAGTTCCAGCCATCTTGTCCCCATTAGCAGTGACACTGCTTTGATTCAGCAGTTGGCTCCCTGCCACCACCTGTGCTGCCAAGCCACTGTTTGTACTATTGTGGTATTCCTTCCTGGTAGGCACCGCTTTGAGCTCCGAAGGGAGTTTGTTTTGCCAATCAGAACATGACTGTTACATGTGTCTACTTACATAACAGCAAAATGTTTTGTGATTGTAGCTATGTAAGAGTTCCTCAGCTTTTACAAGCTCAGGTATGTAGCCCTCTCTTAGTCTCGCGGGCCAGACGATTTTTGTTGGGGGAAGTTACGTCTGGCCACCATAGCCACGCTTCCGTTACGCGTTGGAATGTAGTGCACGTGACGCAGTCATTTTTCACGAGGCAGAACGCAATTATTATGTGATCGTGAAGCTACATGTAATAGACTCTCGCCTTATAATCACAATATGGACAATCGGTAGAGATGTGCTTGCTTTGTGAGTCAGCGGTAACGGCGTAGGAACGTCGAAATCTTCACAGTGAGTCTACAGAGCATGTGCTTCCTATTTTGCTCGAGTTGTCCGGTGCACTTGAGACACCAGCGACGGAAACCATCTTTTATTTTAAAACTTATTACTCGTTCCTGGTTCGGCCGAAGCATAGCTAACTCGCAACTTTCGCTAACACGCTTTTCTCGATAACATCAGGACAGACTGTCATGTGACTGATACGCAAGAGCTATGTAGTAATTGAACGCTCTGCAATCTGATTGGTGTCGCCCACATTCTGGCGACGTTTGCAAAAACGTGGCAAACGTGACCAGACGTACTTTAATCGTCTGGCCCGCGAGACTAGCCCTCTCTGGGACTCCACTGACATTATCACGTAGCAACAGCTGTGGGGGAGGCTGTGTACTTAGCTGTCTCTCTCTGTCTCCACCAAGGGTGAACCAATTAATAGCCCTAGTAGGGGTACATGCCAAACTCCCAGACATACTTTTTCGTTTGTGTGATATTCCTGTGTAGAAATTGAAAATTTCGTTCTGTATTTCAATTGCATCGCTGTGACCTTTCGCTACGATCACGTGTGATGCATGTTTGCATCGATATTGCTGATGTCTTTGCACAGCATGCTTTAGCCCCATCCCTAACGGATGTGTGGAGACTGGTTGCATCGATATTGCTGATGCCTTGAATACAGTGCCGTGATTGAGGTATGCCATGGAATATTCAATTTCGGCTTGGGGAGGTACGCCATGGAATATTCAATTTCGGCTTGGGACTATAACTTAATTTCAAGAGCATATATACCAGCTACGTAGCTGCGTGTGTTGTTCAAATTAGATAGGTTTTGCAAGCAGAAATCAGAGCCTGGGTTTTTTAATTCAATAAGCTTGACTAGGTATGGTAGCGTTTAATGTTGTTCTCATATTGTGGTCCCCCCCCCCCCTAAAACTAAGCTCATAAGCTGTTAATTGGGCAAGCGTGAGCGAGCCCCACACTAGTGTGTTCAATGGAGAATTTGTCTGTGCGTACGGTGTACGTACGTACGTACGCACATACCGCATATCGTTTCGCGTTTCAATATAACGTTTCAAATAGTTTCCGTAATATTCCAAATTGTTCACGTGGCCACGGTGGCTGCAGTGCAGCTAGCTTAGGGATGCTCTCACAGAGTAGACTGCAGCGGCAAAGGCTACAGCGTTGCCGTATATATCCCCAGGTTGGCGATAAATCACATTGGAACAGCAGAGAGCGAGTTCTAGAGCCAGAAGAGTTGTCATTTCTCCAGGCCACCGACAGTGACACTGAGACGAGAGAAGGAGCCAAAAGAGCTGCTGAGGGCGCGTCGCCGCTATAGCTAACATACACATGGGCTAATACCTCGCTCACGCTCGCCCCACAATGCTTTGCATTCACCTAGTATGAAGGAATGTTGATTACTGTAGTTATATGCATTGTAGTCAGTGTTCTCACCAGGGGGTCTGCACCTACTAGTCCATCACTCTGGCACCATTACTGTAGTTATACTAGGTGAATGCAAAGCATTGTGGGGCGAGCGTGAGCGAGGTATTAGCCCATGCGTACGTTAGCGGCGACGCGCCCTCAGCAGCTCTTTTGGCTCCTTCTCTCGTCTCAGTGTCACTGTCGGTGGCCTGGAGAAATGTTCTGGCTCTAGAACTCGCTCTCTGCTGTTCCAATGTGACTTATCGCCAACCTGGGTATATATGCAGCAACGCTGTAGCCTTTGCCGCTGCCGTCTACTCTGTGAGAGCATCCCTAAGCTAGCTGCACTGCAGCCACTGTGGCCACGCGAACAATTTGGAATATTACGGAAACTATTTTAAACGTTATATTGAAGCACGAAGCGATATGCGGTATGTGCGTACGTACGTACGTACGTACACCGTACGTACACCGTACGCACAGACAAATTCTCCATTGAACACACTAGTGTGGGGCTCGCTCACGCTCGCCCAAATATTATGCATTGTAGTCAGTGTTCTCACCAGGGGGTCTGCACCTACTAGTCCATCACTCTGGCATCATTACTGTAGTTATATGCATTGTAGTCAGTGTTCTCACCAGGGGGTCTGCACCTACTAGTCCATCACTCTGGCGTCATTACTGTAGCTATATGCATTGTAGTCAGTGTTCTCACCAGGGGGTCTGCACCTACTAGTCCATCACTCTGGCGTCATTACTGTAGTTATATGCATTGTAGTCAGTGTTCTCACCAGGGGGTCTGCACCTACTAGTCCATCATTCTGGCGTCATTACTGTAGTTATATGCATTGTAGTCAGTGTTCTCACCAGGGGGTCTGCACCTACTAGTCCATCACTCTGGCGTCATTACTGTAGTTATATGCATTGTAGTCAGTGTTCTCACCAGGGGGTCTGCACCTACTAGTCCATCACTCTGGCGTCATTACTGTAGTTATATGCATTGTAGTCAGTGTTCTCACACCTACTAGTCCATCACTCTGGCGTCATTACTGTAGTTATATGCATTGTAGTCAGTGTTCTCACCAGGGGGTCTGCACCTACTAGTCCATCACTCTGGCGCCATTACTGTAGTTATATGCATTGTAGTCAGTGTTCTCACCAGGGGGTCTGCACCTACTAGTCCATCACTCTGGCGCCATTACTGTAGTTATATGCATTGTAGTCAGTGTTCTCACCAGGGGGTCTGCACCTACTAGTCCATCACTCTGGCGTCATTACTGTAGTTATATGCATTGTAGTCAGTGTTCTCACCAGGGGGTCTGCACCTACTAGTCCATCACTCTGGCGTCATTACTGTAGTTATATGCATTGTAGTCAGTGTTCTCACACCTACTAGTCCATCACTCTGGCGTCATTACTGTAGTTATATGCATTGTAGTCAGTGTTCTCACCAGGGGGTCTGCACCTACTAGTCCATCACTCTGGCGTCATTATTATTAGATCATTCTAAACACCACTGTGGTGCTGAATGTGTGGTTACATTCCACTGTAATTTAGTTCACTATTATTTTTTGTTGGGGGGGGGGGGGGGGGAGGAGGAGGAGGAGGGAGGCACCCTGAATTATTTGCCTGTTCTCAGCAATCTTAATTAGCCTATTGGCTGTGTGACTGATATCACTGTACAGCTTGTATCATTGAATGTGAGTCTTCAATATCCCTTATACAAGACCAATTTCTCAGGTAGCAGCAAACCTACATGGCTGTTGGAAGGGATGTCGGCTACTACAAACATCAGACAAATTCTTCCAATAGATCCGATATTATCATGGGAACCCCACTATCTAGTGATAAGAGTATCTGCTGATATGCTTGTACACATGTATACAGTGAATCCCCTCTATTGTGGACACCTTGGGGACCTGGCAAAGTGTCCTGTATACACAGGTGTCCTCAATTCAGGGATATATTTACATGAGCATAATAGCTTTTTACAGAGATGTCCTTATTTCAGTGGTGACCTTTAAGAGGGGTTCCACTGTATTTTCTGTTTACATATTATTTTTCGTTTGTTTGTTTTGGGGGATGTACTATTTGCCCCATTCTTAGCAGCCTATTTGCTGTGTACATGTAAGTGATATCACTACAGCTTATATACCCTTGATTCTGAGGCTTCCCTCATGCAAGACCGACTTCTCACGTAGCAGCAAACACATGACTGTTGGAAGGAATGTCGGCACTACTAACATAAGCCAAATCCTTCCACTATATCATATATCATGGGACCCCCACTATCTAGTGACTGAGTATCTGCTGATATGCTTCTACACGTACTTGTATACAGTGCAAATGGAACCCCTCTATTGTGGACACCTTGGCGACCTGGTACATGTACAAGCATCAGCCAAATCCTAATCAGATATCGTGGGACCCCCACTATCTAGTGACTGAATACCAGCATCAGCTGGCTACAGATATGCTTGTACACATTCTACACAAGAAGTCCCATAGCGTCAAACTTATTCTGTCAAGCTAGTTCCCACATTGTACCAGTCACTGTTGCATGCTTGTGTGTGAGAGTACAGACTGTTAGGCGGGTGGACATGAAATGAGACGAGCTTACACATCCTCAACTAACTGTCTTGATAACCTCCCAGTGTGTGCTTATATATGTAGTCTTGTGTCCATGCAGACCTTCACTTCCTCACAGTGAAGGAATCTCTAGGAACTTTCTGGGTTCAGGGCTGGGATTGCAGCTGTATAGTGCTTCTGCAACGTTGCTATACATGACGTTTAGTTAGATAATTGAGTAATATAAGTCCGTACTCCTGGCTGGACTGAAAGCATGTACATGAACAAAGGAATGGAAATTAGCCTATACATGTATATTGATGCAAACTCTCAGATCTTAAGACAAGTTGTTTTGTCATACTTATTCCGGCGTCATTTATTGGCAAACTGTAGCACTTACATGTAGCAGCTAACCAGAGACCCACATGTGTACCATGTGTCTGTTACATGTACATGTACCTAGCAGCTACATGTACATGTAACCATGCACCATCTGCACCCAGTGTTCACCAGCAACTCCATGGAGGCCTGGGAATGATACACACACACACACACACACACACACACACACACACACACACACACACACACACACACACACACACACACACACACACACACACACACACACACACACACACACGTATTCTTAGCTGAGAGGAGGTTCTCCATTGATACAAGAATGTTGTTGATAACTGTAGTACAGCCCTATACTACAGTACCTTGTTTCAAGGCCACAGTCCCTTCCCCGGCCTTTATCTATATACAGTAGGAAATGTAGCTGTGAAACAGAACCCAGCTTCTGCATGAATGGCAGGTAATTGAGGTGTGTTCCATTCATCCATTGTGGGTTGTCATGTGCTGTGGGAAGCCTCTGGAGTCAGCCTGGCTCTAGTGGCTCTCTCACATCTCCTTGGTAACAGAGTGACAGTAGGAGGGCCACACTCCCCTACTTGGGGTTATCAAGGGAGCCTAAGTACTTAAGTACATGTACATGCTGTAAATGTATGTGTAATAGGTGATTGTGCGTCACTAGCATTGTAGGGTGAGTGTGAGGGGGTGCAGTGGATCAGTTGGAGTCTGCATGTCTAGTTGTCCCTGTACACATCATTAAGTTGTGTAAACTATATCCTGCATGAAGCTGGGCTGAAGCTTTGCTATGTGTCTCTGCTTTGCTCTGGAGATTGTCTCTCACTGTGTCTGTGATGTAACTTTGTTCCTAGCTTCTCCCTTTTAGGCAGTGCTCTATATATTATGCTGGCATGCGGCGTAGGCAGAAATTGTGGTCTTTCTACAAGCCTTGTTTCCCTTTGTGCTGCTCTCTCAGAAGCACGGCATGGCCTCTTTCTCATTCTAGCTTCTCTACCAACATTGTCGTTTTCAAAGCTTGCTCTGCTTCGGACTACAGGCTGAGCATAGAACATTCATAGTGCTGAAACGGAACATAAACTCTCTTTAACCCTCCTATCCGCCTGCATTAGCTCTCTCTCGACCATGGAGGGTGCTGGAAGGCCTGGTGTAGCCCATTCATTGTGTTTAGGAGACGGGTGGAGTAGCCTAATGAGATAGCTACAGATACGCACGTGGGTGTAACGGATTACATTTTTTGGGGGGGGAGAATTTAATTTGGGGATTTTTATACGATCTGCCAAACCACCAAATTAAAATCCTTGCCAATTTTTCCGCTATACGGTGTATCTATCTAAAGGTCCAGCCATTCACAGCTAGCCCCCACCCTTGTTGCTCAAGGTTGGGTGTATGAATGTACATGTGCATGTACCATGTGTGAATTATCCTGTACAGCTAAACGGGAGAATGTGTGCTTGTGCAGTTGTAGTGGTAGAAATATACGTACATGTAGTGTAGCTCACAAATTGCTACATTAATCTGACTGCTGTTACAGTAGAAAAGCTATACCTTTCAGTTTTTAGACAACCTTAACAAGCCACTGTTAGACTATCAGTTTGCCAGGAAGTACATGTATACATGCATGGATTACCGGATTCGTTCTAATTAACGCGTCACTCTAAATAATGCGGCAATGATGCATTCGTACCGCCCCAAAGGATGTGCCACCTATGTTTTAAAAGTAATATTATCTGGCACTTATAATTGGTAATTAAAAAGTGCATAATACAGTGCACATTCTGTTTGTAAAGTGCTGCTCTAGTGATGTGCCAGCCACCTGAAATGGTAACTTCGATCATTTTTAACCTTGCTCCACTTGAAAAGCATAATTCTTTTTTTTTTTTTCTGGCGCTTTAATTTAGAATGAATACGGTATCCATGTACATGTACATGTAGCTTAATTGGCAGTGTAGTACATGTACATACATGTACATTTATGTGTATATTTTTGTCTGCTAGTGAGCATGCAGCCCCTTGTTTGCAGTAAACACAAGAAGTGTGTTTTCCCTTTTCTTTCTCTGTGTGACCTGTATTTGAACCCCGTGCCAATGTTTAGCTGCCATGGGGTTTCCTTCCTTTCCTGTTTTTATGAACAGCTCACCACCTTGTTTCCAAACGTCAGACCACTCTAAATCCTGTACCAGTATTAGAGTGGTAGCTCAGTCAAGGAGATACATGAACAACCTTGTTCCCAGCTTTCACTCCAGGTTTTATCACTTGCAGTGTAAAGGTGGGGAGTAGATTTCACTATTACACTGTTTATAAAAGCTGTGATGCAGTATTGAGTCTGGTAATTTTGTTTGTTACAGTGCAGGGGGTGATTTGTTTGTGTTGTGTCTCCCAGTTTTCTCCTGCCCACTACTCATACAACTGTACATCAGTGGTCTTGTCTAGGCCCTGCTTGAATGTACAGTGCACGCACGTATTTTGTTGTACAGTGTCTAACTTTGTGGGGGTGTTTGTGGCATTTTGCCAAACCGCTCTTGTCCCAATGTACGTAAGGCTTCAGCCCAGCTTCATGCAGGATATAGTTTACATAACTTTAATGATGTGTACAGGGACATGTACATGTGCATATACTTCTTGCTTAGGATAGTTTACATGTACATTGGACACTATTACATGTGTCTTTATGAGCTTCATGCCGCTTTGTGAATGGCTTTTTGAGTGGCTCGCGATATAAGTCTGTGAAGCCAGCATTATAAACCTTTCACAAAAACTCACGAGTATCTGGCATAGCAACATACATGTACATTGTACTGTACGTGATTATCCACCATCTCCTAACTACAAGTGTATATTATGTACTGTAGCATGTATTACAGTCTTCCACTCGCTCTTCTCTTGTCACAGGATATGTCACAGTAATCCATCCATCACCCCAGTGCTAACGTCACCCTCTAATAGGAGCCTCCCCCGCCAGCGATGTCTGACCCACCCACCCAGCCCCCGGCCAAGCCCCCCGTGCCAAAGCCGAGAGCCATGACCAAGATCCCCTCCACGGTGGAGGCTGCTGCCAAGACGCATGGAGAGGAGAGGTGCGAGCGCTGACTACATGCAAACTGTTTCACTGTTTTTGTGGCTTATGGTTCCATACAGTGTTGGAATATACCAAGAGAGGAGAAAGTAATCTTATGTGCTCTTGAATAAGCTTATATACTATCCTCGCACCCAGGCGCATTAATGCACCTGGGTGCGAGGCTAGCTTATGTACATGATTGCTGAAGGAGAGGAGGAGAGGGGGGGGGGGGGGGGGGGGGTTAAATTAGATCTGCAGGGCCTGGGCAAACAGATATACATTTATGTATTATGTAATATTTAGATACCAGTTTGCGATGATTATGGGATTTGTGCAAGGACAATTATGTAGCGGTCAAGGGCGGATAATGCACAAGCCGAAGGCAAGTGTATTATTCACCTGAGACCGTTACATAATTGTCAGAGCACACTAATTCAAACCCGTAATCACTGCCAACTGGTGTCTAAAGTATTTAGTGCTCTCACTGACCTGAAACAGCCACAGTTCTGTTGGGCTTTATTTCGAAAGTGTGCGTTAGTTACATGTAGATAATGCACGCTTAAGTGATTAATTCACGGTCATGTGATTGATTTTGAGACTTCTGTTTCGTCGAAGGTCACCTGAGTAGCACTAAGAGTATGCTGTCTTGTCAATAGGCTGTAGAAATGGATTTCGTTGTGGGAATTCAGCATTTGATTATGCCCAGAGGTCTGCCTGATATGTACAAATCTTATTCCCCCCCTCCCTCTCCCCCCTCCCCCTCTCCCTCCCCCCTCCCTCCCTCCCTCCCCCCTCCCTCCCTCCCCCCTCCCTCCCTCCCTCCCCCCCTTCCCTCCCTCCCTCCCTCCCTCCCTCCCTCCCCCCTCCCTACTCCCTCCCCCCTCCCTCCCTCCCTCCCTCCCCCCCGCCCTCCCTTCTCCCTCCCTCCCTTCTCCCTCCCTCCTTCCCTCCCCCCTCCCCCCTCCCTCCCCCCCTCCTTCCCTCCCTCCCTCCCTCCATCCTCCCTCCCTCCAGCATTGCCACTTCGTTCCGTGCACGCTCCAGCTCTGACATCACTTCCTCCATGAAGCGGGGCGTCACCCCGCCCACCAAAGCCACCTTCACTAAGAACACACCCATTCCCCTTCCTAGGGTCCTCCCACCCAATTCAAGCAAGACGACCAATGAAGAAAAAAGGTTATTTAAGTGATGTACATGACATAGGCTAATTAAACACCCACATTTATGTCCAGGTACATGATTGCCTGTAAATAACGTTGCAGTGTACCCATAATAATTTTTCAGGAATGTGCAGTTCTGTGTACCCCACTAGAATCAGGCAGCTTATGCATGTACATGTACTTTGTGAACTCTTCAAGAGAAGAAAGCTTTCTGAGAGAGTAAAGAAATCCCGAAAAATCGGGACCCAGCTGGGGATTGAACCCAGGACCTTCTGAATACTAGTCAGATGCTCTTACCAATTGAGCTACTGGAGCCCCCTTGGCAGAGGAGCAGTAGGCAAGCTTTATATAGCCACTAAACCCGCTAGTAGCACTTGCCAGTAGGACCCAGCCAATTCCAACTGTAATTACTCTCTCATTGTAGGCCTCTCCCCCATCTAAACACGAGAAACGTGCTACACCCAAACTTAGCCTGGATCAGTCTGCCGGGGTAATTAAACCCAGGCCTTGCACGTGGCTAGAGCTTCCCATAGTGTTGAGGGAAATTAAGACCTGGTATGAGCAGACAGTACTTCTGCAGGTGGCTTGTATGATGTATTTTGCTGCTATCCGGTATGAATGCAGACACACTGAATACATGTAGTATTCTCAATGAAAGTGGCAAAGAATGTAGAATAGTTAGAATTGGCTGGTCCTATTGGCAAGTGCTACTAGCGGGTTTAATGACGATGCACATGTAAAATGTAAAGCTTGCCTACTGCTCCTCTGCCAAGGGGCTACAGTAGCTCAGTGGTAAGAGCATCTGACTGGTGTTCAGAAAGTCCTGGGTTCAATCATCTGGGTCCCGTTTTCTGAGGATTTTCTTTGCTCTATCAGAAGGCTTAATAATAAACATCTCAAAGAATCATGTACCTGTACATGTAGTAGTAATTACCTTGGTATGGTTACATACATGTACATGTACATGTACATGCGTGGCTATTACATGTACTCACGGCCCCTCCTCCCTCAGCGATGCACCTGTTCCAAAGAACAAAGCCATAGAAGAGGCTGCTGAAGAGAGCAATGAAGAGCGGGAAGAAGGGGCGGAGCCTGAGATGAAGCCGCATCGACGGCGGCGGCACTCCAGCGAAGACTCAGACAGCGGACCTGACTATGAGAACATCGACGCCCACCTTGATGACGACCTGCAAGCTGCCGTGAAGAGGTGAGAGTGTGTGGCAGGGCTGTGGCTATAGGGAAGGACAGAGCACACATGCATTTCAGCCACTATTGCCGCTGAGTGTAGAGTGGGCCATAAGGAATATGGCAGTAGCCATCTCCTCCCCCTCCTCGAGCTCCCCTCCTCCCCACCTCATCCTTCACCCCTACCCCCTCCTATCTGTTCCATCTTCCCCCTCCTCCCCACCTTATCCCCCCCCACCGCTTTTGGAGGTTTGTAGGCCTAGCTACATGTACAGCAAACAAGAGTGGGTTTGTGTGTGTGTGTGTGTGTGTGTGTGTGTGTGTGTGTGTGTGTGTGCGTGCGTGCGTGCATGCGTGCGTGCGTGCGTGCGTGCGTGCGTGCGTGTGTGTGCGTGGGTTGGTGCATGTACATGTATGTAAGGTGCACTGTGTGTGTGCATGTCAGTGAATGTGTTTGTGTGACTGTGTGTAGGGGACTGTGAGTGTGTGTCAGCTAGTCCATGTGATTGTGTGACACTGTATACAATGTACATGTAGGTGTGTGTGACTGTACTATTTGCATTTGTGTACATGCCTGCATGTGTGTTACATACATGTACATGAATACACATGTACAGTGTACACGGTCGTACCATTCTGTTGCAGGTCGGACTATGTCAACTGGGTGTACCAGGACTCGGATGCAGAAGATGAAGAGCCCCAGTACACCGGTGTCCGCAGGGTGAAACCCTCGGTCCCCCTCACCTCCCACCCCGTCCTACGTAAGTCACAGAGCGCGACGGACCTTGATAAATCCACCGAGGAGCCCCGCCCCCATCTCGAGAGGCCCGTGTCCCAGCAACCCCCGAGGCAAGGGCACGAGGGACCTCGACCAAGGAACCGCGCCCCTCCCCCGCCCCCTTCCGCAACGAAGAAGGAGCGAGAGAAGACTCAGGAGTTGGCAGCCGACAGTGGGCAGATTCCAGGTGAGAGGAACTTAGAGGCGGAACTGTGAAGTCCCTCTAGTGCCATTTGGTGGGAGCTACATGTAGGCTTTGTAGAGCTGGTTACATGTACGTCACAGAGCGATGAACTGGGTTTGAAATGGATCACGTACAACTTTATACTGTAGTGACGTCACAATCCCTTTGTTATGATCTGTGCTATGGCATGGTAGTGTCTATTAAATGTACGTGAAGCTTGCCTATTGTCCCTCTGCCAAAGGGTTCCAGTAGCTTAGTGGTAATTAAGAACATGATTGCATTCAATCCCCAGCTGGGTCCCGAATTTCTTTACACTCTCAGAATTATCATCTCGCATGCTGCAACAACCTTCGTACATGCACCAATATTTGTCCAATGCATCGAGCAGTAGTGATTTTTGTTTGTTTGCAGCCAGCAGAACAGTACTATAGAACTACTATAGCCGTGATCAGATCAAGACTTACTCATATAGGCTTTGTTCATTCCAGGCTCTCCCACCTACATGTAGCTAGCACACGTATACTACATGAACATGTAGCTACATGTACATGTAGCTACATGTATAATTGAAAACTAAAAGTATGCACTGTCATTGACCCATGCACTATTTTGCTCCAGTAAGTATTCGATTAGAGGCTGAAGTACCCTTCACTGTGGCAGACTCCATTGCTACTCTCTCTTCCCCCACTCCTGCCCGCAGGCCACAAGAGGAGCAAGTCGGATCTCCCTGGCCAGACCCCGCCCCCGACTGCCGGCTCTCAGGAGGGCGGCAGCCCCCGGGTTGCCGTGGCGAGGGGAGGAGGCACGAGGAGCTCTGGGAGACGCCCCGCCCCTAGCTACCCTGCCCCCTCGCCTGAAACAAACCCCAAACAGGCGCCTCCACCGCAATCCACAACCGATGCGAAACACGATGGTATTTATGCTACTCCGCAGAAAGCCATGAAACGGAATGTGAAGTCACGTGAGGTGATAAGGTCTCGGGCGAGTATGGAGGAGAAGGAGAGGGAGGAGACTTCTAAGCCAGCCAGGGATGACAGGGTGTACAGCAAACCTCAGAAATCCAAAGAGACGCCTTCTCCCAAGCAAGATCGGGTTTACAGCAAGCCTGCTAAGGGGGCCGAGCACAAGAAACAGGACAAACCGGACAAACAAGTCTACAGCCGATCACCTAAGATAGCGGAAAAGGACAAGCAGGATAAGAGCAGACCCCACCGAGGAGGGGAAGCGAAGAAGACGGATAAAGCAGGTGTTTATGCGAGGCCTGTCACCGAACACGACAAGGATACGGTTTTGGCGAAACCCCAAAGAGTGTACGACAAACAGGACAAGCAGGATAGACAGGTTGGGAAGGAGTCGCCCGGGGGAAACATTCGTCCGAAGCGCCACGCCCCCCCTCCTCCGGCCGGTGCCAGAAAGGTCAGCCCCATCGGCAGTTCCCCCGAGGCGACAGAGAGTTTTGAGGGAGGGACGGGAAGAGAGGGGGAGGGGGAGGAGGAGAGGGAAACATCATCAGAGGTATGTATATTTACATGTAGGAAGTGCATCCATTAGTCATCATTGTACTACATGTACATGTAGTTGCACTCACAGCTCCAATTCCTAATATCTGTGGAGTTACAGTAAGAAAGTCATGTGTTGTGAAGTGCTGTAACTATTCTGTGGTTATGGAGTATCGAAACGCTGCAAATAAAGTTTTACCCTATCACTGCCATTCGTCCAAGATCAATCATTAGTATCTTCCTATCTTTGTTTGGTTGCTGATATTGTATCCCATATGCCCTTAGAACTTCACTGCTGTTGTCATAATAGTGAAGCTTCAAAGTACATGAACCATATTCATTTAACTAGCCACAAACCAGAGCAAGCCTGGGCTTAAATCAGAAAGTGAGTCACCACTGACACGATGATGATGTCTCTCCCTCTGATAGGACTTGTCCGGGAGGGAGGGGGAGAGGTTGGAGAGGGCCGCAGGAGCCACTGAGGTTGACCCCACCTCCACCCCGCCCCCCAAGCCCGTTCGCCAGAAGATAGTGGGATCCAAGAGTTCCCCATGTCTTGATCTCGTGAGTATCGTATGAATATAGCTACATGTAGCTTGAACTAGCTCTATACGTGGTGTTGTACACATGCATGTACGTATTATACAGGAGTTCTATTGCCTGGGTTGGGATTAGACTGCTCTCCTATATTACATGTATATTGGAGAGAGTTACATGTAGTAGAACTTCCACTATTTCCCTCCTATACATGTATGTTATGGTGTTGATATTTCTCTCCTAAATTATAGGGATGGAAATTTAGTGGCACTTCCTCCTATATACGTATGTATGGGAGAGCAGCCATTATATTATAATGGAAAATTGTACCAACCCCTATTGCTCATTCTAGAGTCTATGAGTCAGTTAGTATACATGTACTAGTATTAATTAATTTACGTGGTGTACAGCATCGTTTAATATCCTAATAGCTAATGTGCTAACAGTGGAAGTAGGTACATGTGCTTGTCTGCCGGAATGTTATGTTTCCATTCTCATGGCTCAGTGTTTTATTATTCTATTCCCACAAGTAATTAAACTGCATAATAATACTATATCTACAAAAGAAATAACTGTAGAGGTGATATTGCATGTGATCTTGTGTGTGTGGTCTTAGCTCTCTAATAGATGCACCTACTCCTGGTGTAAACATCCCCCTGTACACAATCCAGCTGGTAACTGCATGTTAGCAGTTGCTCATGTGTCCTCCTGTGGTGTGTGTATCGAATTAGAGCTATCCAGTGCTGAATCAGCAAGACTGAAGACTAAAGCAAACAGTATTTAATTAATTAACTTTTTCCCAGCCAAGATTTTTCCCCAATATAGTTTTATGTGAGTTTACATTTTTTATAGCTGTTAACATATAATCGATCAAAATACATGCTTTTTATATGGGCAGATAGAATGATGTAACTGTGCCCTTGGCTGGCAAAGGATAAGTCCGAATTAAGCTCATGAAGCAGTGATAAAATCAGAGGAATGTAACAGTTTTAAAAGGTATTAATTTCCTTGTTTTTTTTCAGCCGGCTGTCAACTCGAACCTTCACCCAAGGCAAGGGTCAGGAGGCCGTGAGGGGAGGAAGGCGGGGTCCCGGGGGAGTGGGCGGGGCTGGGAGCAAATGCTGGACCGGATGGACCTGTTCACCATTGAACTGAGCAGAGGTGTGTTTATATGTGGTGTGTGTATGTACATGTATGTATGGGGGTGTGTGAGTGTGTGTGTGTGTGTGTGTGTGTGTGTGTTTGTGTTTGCATGTGTGTACATGTATGTGTGGGGGTGGGGGTGTGTGGAGGGGAGGGTGTGAGTGTGTGTGTGTTTATGTGTGGTGTGTGTTTGCTTGCGTGTGTATGTTTGTGTGTGTGTGGGTGTGTGTTTGCGTGCATGGGGTGAGTGTGTGTGTGTGTTGTATGCATGTGTAGTCTCGGTCCCAGACCCTCCCTGCACTCATAAAAAAAAACTTTCCTTCCGTTTTTTTTTTTTTTTGCGAGTGCAGGGAGGGTCTGGGGCCGAGACTAGTGTGTGGGTGAAGTGTGTGTGTGCGTGTGTACGTCTACATGTACATGTATTGTACATCGTTTATGCACTGTACTTACGTATAGCTGAAATTAATCACACACACACACACACACACACACACACACACACACACACACACACACACACACACACACACAGAAGAGGGAAAGGGCCTGGGGATGATGATAGTGAGTGGGAAGGTGAGGAGTGGAAATGGTGCTGTGGTGGAGGGCATCTTCGTGCAGAAGGTCATACCAAGATCCACAGCAGACAAGGATGGCAGGTGGGGACATCTCACTATGTGTGTGTGTGTTAGCCTCGTGAGTGTGAGTGTGTGTGTGCATGTGTCATGGTGGTGTAGTGGTTAGAACACTATAGACTCACAACCTAAGGGTTGGTGGTTCGAATCCCACAGTGACTACTGGTGACTAAATATTCTTCCCATCATTTATTTGGCGAGAATTACATGTACCATCTTATGTCACCAGTACCCACCAGCCCACCCAGCTGTAATGAGTACCTGGCACTTGCTGGGGTGCAATTCAACTGACTGCTCATGTATCAGCTTTGGCCCAGGTGGGACTTCGGGTGCCCACACCAGACGCTGAGAGAGCAGTCAGTCCTCCTGCGAGCCCCTAGCCCGGCTCCAGGAGTTTGCCAGCACTGGCTCATAGTGCTTGCTTAGTGCACAAGCAGCCTGGCTTTGCCAGGTGCGCAGCAGCAACAGAATTTGCTCTTTTTTTGTGTGTGTGAGTGAGGTTAATTGCTGTGTACCACACAAACACACCTCTTCATCTAACAGCTACATAGTATGTACATGAACTATATATGTGTGAGCAATTGATGGGTGTTAAAAATTGATATCCCCTATCAGTTTACATGCTTGTATCCTGGTCTCTTTGGCAGGCCCCCATCCCTGCTTTTGTCACTTGTGAGGCTAGCTTTTGGCTGGGCAGCATGACTTAATTACCCCCTGCTGGCATGTGGAGTAATCTGGTTTTGAAATTGTTGTCTGTCATTGTTGTCATCTGTCATAATGGGCGATTTAGAGGCTATAACATCACGAAGCAGGAGGTAACAATTGAAATTAAAAAAAAATCAACATTTGTGTGTACCTGACAGTGACCAAAGCAATTCTTGTCTCCGTATGTCCAGCTCTTTCTTATTCATACGACCTTTAAATGCTCAGCTTGTTATAGATGTGATGCATGTTGTGTACATGTACACTGTATGACATTGTGTATGTAGAGCAATTTCCAAGCAAACCAGTCAAGCTGGATGTTGAACCTAGGGCCTTCTAACTACTGTCATCCACATGAGCTACTGAACTCTGCATGCATGGGCAGGGAAGCAACAGGCTACCTTGTGCCCTCTAATACTATAGCAATTTTACATACATGTACACGTAACTCAAAGTCCGTCCAATACTTTCTTCCTCCCCTCCCTGCCCCACCTCCTTCCCTCCCTGCCCCACCGCCTCCCCTCCCTGCCCCTCCTCCCCCCTCCCCTCCCTGCCTCACCTCTCCCCTCCCCTCCCTACCCACCTCCCCCCCTCCCCTCCCTGCCCACCTCCCCCCTCCCCTCCCTGCCCACCTCCTCCCCCTCCCCTCCCCGCCCCTCCCCCATCCCACCAGAATCCAGCCAGGGGACATGCTAGTGGAGATCAGTGGTCAGAGGATGGTGAACGGGTCCCTCGAAGATGCTACACAAAGACTCAGAGAAAGTACCAGCAGCATAAAGTTAGTTGTTAAGCTATATTGCTAACTGTCCAAAAGTTCTCTTAGGTGGGCGGGGGGGGGGGGGGGGGGGGGGGGGGGGGGGGGGCATTCGTATCAGGCCCTCTTGCCAAAATCTCCCCCCCCCCCCCCCCCCCCCCTGCCCCTTGAAACTTGGTTTTGCTTTTGTATGCATGCATGCATAGTTAACAGAGTTTAATTACTGAATGCAAGTTCAACACATTACGGCCCAACACAATACTGTAGATTTGTTTGAAAATGCACCAGAAGTGATCTGAGATAGTCTAATCTTTCTGCTAAGTGGTTTTAGCTGTCTCACTAGAAGCAGCTACATGTAGTGCTAGTGTTCATGTACATGTCTCAGAAAGCTTTCTTCTCTTGAAGAGTTCACAATGTAGTAGTCTAGGGTAGTGACATATCTGTCCTGTGCATATGTACATGTACTTGTACATTGTAGCATGGCAGCCATACAAATCAAAGGCACCGCCTACCGTTTATATACATGTAGTGTACATGTAACTTCCAATTAGTGGTAGTTAAAACATGCCAATTAGGGCAGTTAGAACACAGCAACTGGCCTTTGATTTATATGGCTGTCATGCTACAAACCAGCTAAACCACCCCCTAGACTCTTTTACCTGGAACTGACCCTTGTATTACTTGGTGAATGCATCTAGGGAGGTTGGTTTAACTATAACATATACTATGTACCTGTCCCAATCTGGGATCAATATTAGCATATAATGAAGGGGTGCAGAATGACGTAGAGCTTCTCAAGCCCTTTCCTTCCCCTTCCTCTTATAGGGAACAAAATAATATTAACTGGAATACTAATTTGAAGGATTCAATAGCTACATGTACATGTATATGTTGGATGCTATTATCTCAGAGCAGTAGGCTCACCCCATGTACATGTATCACTGTTCTAGCAAAGACTCTCGTGATAGCTTTTCCACTAGTGCATACATGTATATATATTCATTCATCACTGTATGTCTCCTCCTGTAGGTTAAGGATCGGCCGTCCTGATCTCGAATCCTCCGTCTTTGCTAACAGTGAGGATGGAGAGGTATAGTCGCCATTGCATCAACACCACGTGCTGTAGTTGATGACATCATCAGTTCCCTTTAATCCTTGTACATTTTGATTACATCTTACCCTAGGAGCCTATCTACGTTAATGAGTTGATGGGTTCAGCACAAAGAGAGCTGTTCATCAAACTGGAGAAGGCAGAGATCAGAATAGCAGAGGTCTGTCATATACACTGTACATGTACCTTTTACTACTATACATTTGGATCCTCTAGTGAGCTTGTTGATTGATGCTTTTTGTGTACCTTTCCTGTCCCTAGCTCCAAGAAGAGAAGATGAAGGCAGACCATGGCCTGAAGGCATTCATGGAGGTGTGTGTGTGTGTGTGTGTGTGTGTGTGTGTGTGTGTGTGTGTGTGTGTGTGTGTGTGTGTGTGTGTGTGTGTGTGTGTGTGTGTGTGTGTGTGTGTGTGTGTGTGTGTGTGTGTGTGTGTGTGTGTGTGTGTGTGTGTGTGTGTGTGTGTGTGTGTGTGTGTTAACCTTTTCCCAAGCTCCATGGCACTGCTGATCTTGGCAACACTGTGCAAACACTGGTCAATGAAGCCTAGGAATGGGTAAATTTTGTATCTTTATGCCACTGTGTCGTCTTCTGTGTGTCCTAGTGCAGCCCCTCCCCCTCCCCTAGGCTGAGGAAAACAAGAAGAAAATCCAGAAAGAGATGGAGCAATTGAAGCAGGAGGTGGGCGGGGCTAATAATGCGCATGTACTCAGCATGGGTTTTTTCTCGGGTGTGGGTTTATACTTGGGGGGGGGGGGGGGGGGGAGATTGTACTCAGGGTGGGCTTATTGTACACAGGCCTACAATTGCAGTGCTTTGTATTATTTTCTCCTATTGATTAGAGCGTACATGTATGTTCAAGACACAGAAGTACATGTATTAACACTAGACCAGTTTCAGGTTACTAGGGATGATGATATGTATATCAAGTACTTGCAAATTTACTACCACGTGTCAATGTTTAGTGATAATAACATCTAGTACATGTATGTATATGCATGTACATGTTCTTGTACATCTAGTACATGTACGTATGTATTCTTTCCCCTCCCAGTTTGACAAGCACAAGTCAGAGAGCCAGCAGAACGTAACCAATCTCACTCAGGCCCTGGCAACCATCACCATGGACAAGGCTAAGGTAGAGTTGGGACGTTAGCTTTACTCTTGTTTAGCTTTCTGATTTTCACAGTATGTTGCAAAGCATATTTTCTCTCCCTCCCTCCCTCCCTCCCTCCCTCCCTCCCTCCCTCCCTCCCTCCCTCCCTCCCTTACTCTTTCCCTCCCTCCCTCCTCTCAGAATGTTAAGGAGCTTGAGCAGCTGAGAGAGCAACTGAAGGAGGGAGGCAGTCGAGATGAGGAAATCGCAGTACTCAAACAACAGGTCAGGCCTGAAAATGATATGTGCCGAGTGATGTAAGGCCAATAATCACAGGTAGTGGTCTCCAAATCTCCACTAGCATTTATCATCTACTTCAAAACTAAAGTGTTATTAACCCTCGGTGCACATGCACAGCGAAGGTTACAGTACTCAGTTTGTGTGTGTGTGCGTGCGTGTGTGTGTGTATGTGCGTGTGTGTGTATGTGTGTGTGTGTGTATGTTATCTCGCTAACAGCTACGTCGTTAACGTATACGTGTACAAAGTAAGATACGAATAGAAATAATTGTGGTATTGAAGGTTTCTCATTCGTGGTTGTCGCTAAAAATACTTCGTTAAAGAGTCACGGCATTATTTGCTCACCACAACAGACCTTGACGGTTTCGACATCCAGTAGGTACGTGTACTTAAAAAGATTCTTTAATGACTACTGGAGACTAAAAGTAGGTTAACTGCTGTTTCTAACACCATCATATACGATGACTCGAAGCTGGCTAGCTATAGCTCTGTGGGTGTGTTAGACACGCCTCTCATGCGTGACATAATACAGTCGCTTCATGACTGGAACTGGAACGGTGAATCGGAGTTGTGTTCCGGTCCTGTATCGAGCTGCTGGTTGTGATGACGTGTGCGTATGCCTTCAGCTTCTAGCTTCTGTCTTCTGCCCATGCGTGAGAACAACAGACAATTATTCTATTAATACACAAAAAAGAAGGTACAATGGGATACTAAAACAAATAACTTAGAAACCTGTACATAACAGAACGTGAGATTACTGTATTTGTAACATTTTCTCTTGCTTACTCATTCTAGATGCCAAAGTGTAGCCATAATCATGCATGCCGAGGGTTATGCGCGTTTGTGCTTTCATTGTAGTGCATGTGTGTTTCAGTACTCAGGATAGGCCTTCCTATGACTGCAATAATTTCTAAAGGAGATCTCAAGATTGGGCAAATGCCCCCCCCCCCAGCACACCGTGTATAGTGTGTAAAATCATATCAGCATCGGTAATGGTGTATGAAGCTGTGTATCTTGGTGGGAACATACTGAGCGTGGCACTTACCGTTGTTTAAGCATGCTTTGCTATTTTCATAATACACGTGGAGCACTAGCAGCAATAGAAGTCAGGTTGTATTATGTGCACTTTACAGCTGCAGTAGCATCCACATGTAGCTATAGCTTGCTAAGACTGCTCTAGCCGCTCAGAGGGCAGACAGTAAAGACTCACTGTCATGTCTGGTATAGTTCCCTGAAGAGCCCTGGCCTTGTTCCCAGGCTCTTCTGTAGGAGAGCCTGGTATACAGTTCCCAGGAGAGCCCTACTGTAATTGGCAGCAGCAACAGTGTGTGATGGTGCTGCCCAGTTTCCCCCTTTCCTTCCTCTTTCCCTTTTCTCAGTTGGGTGCCCCCCCCCCCACTCCTTTCTCAAGGAAACCTGCAGGAATATCAGCTACATGTACCAGAGTATACTTATATTCAAACTTGTGTGGATCATCTGTTTGTTGTGTGCTCTTTTCTGCAGTTGTTAAAAGCACAAGAAGATAAAAGGGAAGTCGAAAGAAGCTTAGAAACCTATGAAGTAAAGGTAGGTTTAGTAAATTCACTGCTGTATTATTGCTACATGTATGTAGCAACTCTATAACCTCATACCTAGGCTGTAAGACCACTAAAACTGGGAGGTCCTGAGAGCTTTGCCGACCTTATTTCTGTGTGGGTCAAGGACTAATCTAAGCTGCATTTCTCCTTTTACTGGAGAGAGCTAGTGCTTCATTGTTCAGTCTCTGGTGTCAATGTACCCTATACACCAGTGATCAGAAATACCTTAAACTGGTTAGGGTACAGTCACTGCAAAAACAGAAAGTATGATGGTCATACCAAAGGTATGAGCCCTGTGTACATGTAGTTTATACCATATCTTACCACAAGAATCATTCCTTTGGTGTGATCTTCAAACTTCAGTTTCTGCGGTGTAGCACGTCTGCAGTGGAGAGAATTGAACTATTGAGGATATGCAAATGAGAAGCCTCGCTTCATTGTATGTTGCTCTCTATTTATCAGGAACAGGAAGTCATTACACTAAGTGCAAGGGTCAGTGAGCTGGAGACACAGATAGCGCAGACTCAGCAAGAGAGAGACTCCGCCCAAAGCGATCTCCAGCGAACGAGAACCGAACTCTCCAGCGCCCTAGAGCAAGTGGCCGCCCTCGATACCCAAAACACGGAACTGAGCCGAGACCTTGAGCAGGTGAGGGCGGAGACTGCCCAGCAGGCCTCAAGGAGGACGGCAGAGGTGGAGCTCTCGCAGAGAAGCCAGGAGCTCTCCAGCGCTCGGCAAGAGCTGGGCCAGTCGAGGGTCGAGCAGGAGAGGCTGTCTGAGCATGTGGCCGAGCTGAGCAAAGCTCTGGAGAGGGAGGAGGCCAGGAGAGCCAGACTGGAGGAGAGGTCAGTTCTATGTGTAAAATAGCACAGGGGTTTATATCTGTTGGCTTCAGTGTCTTGCAAGCAAATGCGATCTCCATATGACCATGCAATGTCAATGTAGAATCTCAGGTCTACCCATATGGGAGACAACAAGTTTTCCATGCCCCCCCCCCCCCCCCCCCCCACACACACACACACAAACACACACACACACACACACACACACACACACACACACACACACACACACACATACACACACACACAAACACACACACACGCGCGCGCGCGCGCCTACACACTCTAAATGAAACCTTGAGACATTGATGGGTAAATGGACACATCATCACTTATGTAATGATGCTGCTCTATTCGAGCTCTATGCAGTATAATATGTGTAGACCATAATATAGCGGAATACGTTCTGGAGTTGTTGTTTATAGCTACCTGTATGTGTATTGGTGCTATGTTAGCTACTATTAAATCTTCGTGTCCCTTCAGCCTAGAGTCTCAGAAGAGCAGTGAGAACTCGAACACAGCTGACATGCTGAAGAAGCTGCAGCTACAGGCACAGGAGGTAACACTGTTCTCCTAATAAGATTGCTATTTGATTTCCATGGGCCATTAATGCAGCATTTTGCATTGCTGAACAATAAAACGTGCGGTAGTTTTCTATTCCAAACTCCTGACCAGAAAGTGAAGGAAATTTCCTCATGTTATTTATTCATAACATGTCAGTTATGGTTAGCATTCAGATAGCACCACAAACAGAAATGAGACTACAGGTACACAATAAGAGGCTCCCTCCCCATTCCTTCTTTTGCTGGGTGGATGCCTTCAGAGGTCTATACTTAACCATTTTCTCTCTCTTCATTCATTAGATTGCAGAGTTGAAGGAAGCGCTTGGAAAACGCTCGACCCCTACCCCGCCCTCTGCCGCCGGGAAGAGTGACGAGGAAGATGACGAGGGAATCGGCCCTGCTATGACAGCTGTGCCGGATGACTCTGATACCCACGTTGAAAAGGAAACGGAACTGAAAAGAAGTGCGTCGAAACCCGAAAAACCTCTTGAGGAAACGGGTCAGACAGAGCCCAGTCCACAAGCACAGATGCAGCAAGACGAAGTGCCCATTCTACAGAATGGTGTTCACCATCCTGATTCAACACCCGAGCCCCTGAAACCCATCGATGAGAATCTTGAGCCCTCACGTGCAGAAGACCCCCCAGAGGAAAAACTGAAATCACCCGAGAGTGCCCCCCAGGGTGATGTTCCCAGGGAACCACAGAGCAATGAGGAGACACCGAGTGAGCCACAGTAAACGTTTAGCTTCCCCCCATCCCCCTCCCCCTTCCCACCCCCAGCTCTTGTGATAAACACTTGAGAAAGGTCTCGGAACAAGTCTACATGTAGTTGACTTTATTTTTTATTGTGCCACCTGAGTCGATGACTGAATTTTAAAGCATATAGGTGACAACTGAGTATCTGGCAAGAGATGGTGTTGACATAATTGTGTCAATACTATCAGGCCAATGTTATCTTATAGGAATTAAGTTGTGTATTCATGTATATCTATACACATGCAGACAGTTATTTTAGTTTGCAACATAACGTTTCAGGGGGTGGTTGATTGGGTATTGTTTAATTCTGCCATGGTAAGTGAAATCGCTTGCAAAAGTTTAGTATCAATGCCTGTGACCTCATCAAACACCGCACACATACGTGTACATGTACATCGATCTACTTTATCTCAGATACAGTACACGTATGGTAAATACTGTAACAGTAGAAGGCAGTACTGTGATCTCACTCACACATGTGCCACGTCTACGGTAGCTCATGTCCAACAAATACTCTAAAACTAGTCTGTACTGACTTCAGAGAGTTGGTTCTTGGTATTCGTTTTGATCGAAGTTCTCAAACTACCAACCACCAACTGGCTTCACAAACTTCATCATCGAATGCCGACGTTTTGACTGCTGGGCTGCAGTCTTCTTCAGGGCATCAATGAAGAAGACTGCAGCCCAGCAGTCAAAACGTCGGCATTAATTTTGATGATGAAGTTTGTGAAGCCAATTCGTGGTTGGTAGAAAGAGAACTCCGATCAACATATTCTGTACTGACTTCTAAATGTGTCCACCTTCTTCCCTCTGAAGGAGTCACGGACTTCGATGCCATCAGGCCAGTGCAGAGACTGGACAGCTCCACCGCTCTCCACAAATCTGAGATGGGAGCCCATCTGAGGCGCAAGAAGCCGTCTCGGGAGTACATCCGCTCCATGGGCAGCATGACTGACATACTGGAAGGCCTCTCCATGCAAGACATCACTGAAACAGATGAGACGAAGAAACCGGAAAGTGAGAAGGCGTCTGATGGAAGCAGTGCTCCGGTAGTGAAGCCGAAAATCATTCCACGGAAGGAATCGCCCACCAATGAAGCTACCGAACTGAAAAAACCCAAGCCAATGCCGAGAGCAGCCCCGAGGCATGGTAAAACACCAATCCCGAAGCCTGAGCCTCCCCCTACCTGTATACAAAGGCCTCAAGCCGCTCCCAGGCACAAGCGTGAGCATTCCGGTACCCAGAACCTTGAGCCCGAGACTAAACCAAGCCCTTCTCATCAGAGAGTACCGGCTGAAGTTCTTCAGAAACCTGAATCAGATGTGACTTCGAACCACGAACCTGGAGCTATAGACTCTGGTGTTATTGATGACAAGAATGGACCGAGCTCTGGACACAAACGTGAGCATTCTGGCAATCGGACGCATGAAGAAAAGGAGAAGCATACTCCAAAGCAGGATTCATCAGACTCCCTCAGCCGTGAAGCTGAGGGTAAACAGTCTCCATCGCACAAGCCACAAATTCCTAGCCTCTTTCAAAGAAAGGAATCTTCTAGTCCCAAATGCAGTCCTTCGGCTGACAAGAAGCCCATGAAACCCAGCCCTAAGCACTCCAAACCTCAACCACTCATCCCAAAGCACTTGCAGTCAAAGCTGGCTAAGGCAGAACCAGAGGCCAAGGACCGTAGAGTGGAGCCACCGAATCCCACCGCAGACAACCCCCACCATCCTAGTCCAGTTCTGAAGCTCAGACAACAAGTGAGCAAAGCTGAGGAAGGTGATACAAGAGTTCTAGAACATCGGGATAGTGAATTAGAAGAACTGCTCAGAAAGGATCCCTCAGAATTGTCAGTGAAGGAGAAGGCTCTCCTCGCACAAAGGACACTTGAAAAACGAAAGGATCACGCTCCACCCCCGGTGCCCCGGAAACCAAGCAAACTTGGGAGCGAAGATAGCGAAACTGCTGCCAATGTGGAGTCAGAAACTTCACCAGTGCGTGAAAGAACTAAATCATTTGACGAACATGAAAGCGTCCCGCAACGGTTCAAAAAGATTCCGGCAGGTGCTGTAAACATCTTTGGATCTCCGATGAGAATAAGGAGTGCCACGGTTGCAACGGACGAACCAGACACCAGGAGAGAGAGTATTGAGCGCTCCGGAGAGCACAGTCAGCACCCTGAGCTACCGTCAGAGCCACACCCGAGGGAGAACTCTGACGCCGAAGTCAAGATCCCTCCGAAGAGACCTCCCCCTCCCGTGCTCCAGAAGGTGACGGATATGAAGTCTTCCCCAAAGCAATACCACTACAGAACCCCAACATCGAACTCAGAAGTGGATGGTGCTGCAGATTCATCGGGTGAATTGACACAAACTGAAAGTTTGAACCCGCCGCCACAAGCTGCTGATGACCTCGACTATGACAATGTTCTAGAGTGGTCTTCTGACCAAGTGGCCACCTGGCTAACCAAGATAGGATTGAGCCAACATAGACAGACTTTCCAAGAGGAGGGAGTCCAGGGAATAATGCTGTTTGATCTCGACAGCTCACGGTTAAAGGTACGACACAGTTGTCACCACTACCAGACAGATGTGTCAATAATCTAATTTTCCCACACACACACACACACTCACAAACACACACACACACACACACACACACTCACAAACACACAAACCCACCCACCCACACACACACACACACACACACACACACACACACACACACACACACACACACACACACACACACACACATGTATGCACAGGCCCTGGGTATGAGCTCCCATGATGAGCGCAGTGTGCTGAAGAAAGAGGCTAAGGCTCTAAAACATTTTGCAGATAAGCAAAAGAAAGCCTTAGAGAAGAAGCGTAGGGAAGAGAGAAAGCAAGGCAAGAAGAATAAATGAGGGTCATGTTACTAGTCTGATAGTGTTCACATAATATATATCACGTTGTTTCTTGTCAATGAAATGTTATGCATTCAACATGCCTGCTTGTTTTTTGTTAGTAACTGTTTTTGAAGTTTGTACTTGAAATTGATGTTGCAGTCATGTATGTTTTCTTTCAGTCTGCTTTATTATTGCACTCCATGGTGTGTATACCCCTCAGTTTATCCGGCATATTAAAGCTAAAGTATATTTTTCATGCCCACGATTGTTTGTACATTTAGCATACACGCGCTCGCGCTTTTTCACTATTGCAAAACGGAAATCGGCAAAGTACCCGGCGGACCCATGTGTTGTACATTCTGCTGCATCCGCTTCAAAAGTTTATGCATGTTTGACGATAGTGCATTGCCTGTTACGATACATGCATCTGGCGGCTGACGCACTCTTCATGGGGGGAGTGAAGACCGAATTCACCTACAGGTGAGTTGCGTATTAGCTAACAAATACCAGTATAACATTGAGTAGAGTAAATAAATTAAAAGTTGGGGCGGGCGGGGATCATAAGTATTTTTTTACATGGGCAATGATACACATTACGCGGATCCTTCATCACGATCACCTGCAATTTCTTCACCTAGCTATATACGCGTGCATCACTCCACGTCACAGTCTCTTTTAGCATATTATGCATAGTATGTAATCTAGTTAGCCATCCCCAACGTCTCGCCAGCACTAACCACTTGCAATATCCGTTGCAGAAAGCAACTAAGACATTTCGTGTTAAAAAAAAGCTTATCTTAGATCTCTTAAAGAATTCTTCCATCATCTGTCCTCTTCTCCCAACTCCAGCCCCCTCTGGTCTTCTATTAAAAAACTTCGTAAAAAGTCTTCCTCAATTCCTCCTCTTTCTTTTTCTGGTGATCTTACACATTCTGATGCCTCTAAAGCTAATCTCTTAAATCATTTTTTCTCTAGCTGCTTTAATCCTGCTGATCCGTCTCTTATTCCTTGCTCTCCTCCTCCTCATTGTCCCCCTGATCTTCTCTGTTCCCGTGATAAAGTCTCCTTCTCCTCCACCTTCCTCCACTGGCCATGGCGAAATTTCACCACGCATGCTACTGCTTTTTCTATTGCTTCCCCCTTACTCACATCTTTAATCTGTCTCTTCAGTCTGGTATCTTTCATTCTGATTGGAAACTCTCATATCGCCCCAATCCCCAAAACCAAATCTCCCTCATCTTCTCCTTCTGATTAACACCCCATCTCTCTTCTTTCTCTTATTAGTTAAGTTTAGAACATGTTTTTCCGATTTTTCACACAACACTATCTTCTTCAGTATGGTTTTCGCTCTGGTCTCTACAGTTCTGCTCTTCTTTCTGTGACTTACGATTGGTTCACTACTGCTTGATTCTCATAGTTCTGTCTGTGCTGTTTTTTTTATTTTTCGTAAATAATTATTAATTAATTAAGGCTTTCGATTCAGTCCCCCATCAGCTTCTTCTTGATACTCTATCCTCTTCTGGCATTCCTCCTCATCTCTTTCTTTGGCTTCGTAATTACTTGAGTAATAGGTCCCAGAGAGTTGTTGTTAATGGCTCTTCCTCCTATACTCCTCGTGTCCTTTCTGGCGTTCCTCAGGGGTCTATCATTGGTCCCCTTCTTTTCATTATCTTTATTAATGGCCTCTGTAACATTTCTCTGGCACTCCTTCTGCCCAATTAATCATGTATGCAGATGACATTCTTTTCTATCAACCTTACAATTCCATTTCTGATATTTCTCTCATTCAATCTAACATGGACTGTCTCTTCCTGGATTTCTTCACACTCTCTTATTGTTATTGAATCTAAAACTCAATAAATGTTTATTTACTCGAAATCTTCATCTAGCTTTTTTTCTCTGCCCCTCCTTTCCATCAATGGCTCCTCCCTATAACTGGTTTAATCTTTCAGATACCTAGCTTGGTGTTCTTATTACTTCTAATCTTTCTTGGTCTCTTCACATTCAAACTATTTGTCACAAATCTAGGAAAATTATTGCTCTTCAAATTCTTAAATTTCCGCCATTTCTATTATTCTTCTCCTGCTGTTCTTTTTAATATATCTCTCTTGTCCGTCCTGATCTTGATCTGGGATCCTGCTTCTTCTGCTATACTATTTCCACTCTTAAAAATGTTCAATTCTTTGCAAAAATTATGCTCTAAAAATTGGTCTTCTTCTTATTGTTCTCTTCTTTTCCAATTGCTTTGTCCTACTCTTTCTTCTCATCGAAAGAATGCTCAACTAATCTTTCTTTATAACATACTTTTTGACTATGTGTACTGTCCTTCTAGAAAAAATTATTTCCAGCCTCCCCCTCATAAGTCTGTTCGATCTTATCACCCTTATAGTGGTGAGGTAATTTAAAGTGTTTTTGGTCAAGTATGCAAAACATTACCAATATTATTGTAGACTATTCACTAGTGTATACTTGACCAAGACTGTGGAAACACGTCAGCAACACATTACGTAATTTGCTCCTTTCTAACAGTTTTTTGCATTCTTGATGAACCTTCTCAAGAAACGTAGCTACACACACCAACTTGGCTCTAGCTTCACTGTGTTAACTCATTTGAAACTGAAACAACACTAAATTGACTTGTAAATATGTTTATTTTCTCATTCAAATGTATGAATACTTAGTATAATCGACATCTGGCACCATAATATATGCATGTATCTTACATGCAGCTGCAGTTATGCCAATGTTTGTATGGATGGCCTCACACTTCTTGATTGTTCATTTTATTAAGCACCCTGGACTAACTAGGACACATCAAAGCGCGATTCATTATAGTCTAAATTAGGTTAACTCCCTATCGCAAGGTATCTATTATTCGTGCTGATGTCATCAGGCAGATTCGTTTGCGGGCTGGAAGCAGAGATTCCGAACTTAATGACTTAGTCACTACTATTTCAACTAATTAACTCTAGTTATATTGTAGTTTAATATTGCATCTTCGTTGGTGTGTTGTACATATTATTATTATTATTATACTTAGCTGGGACATGGTAGGGCTTGTTTGGGTTTATTTGCATGACATTGTATCAATGTTTGCATGATGTGTGTCATATAAACGATTGATTTTATGCAGGCTGTGAATGTGACACAAATTTGAATGGAGCTGACATATCTATTGATTTTGATAGCTGTTGCTGTGGGTTGCACTCCCAACCTAACGCTATTGTGCACTGCAGAAAACATCTACTACGTAAAACCCACTAATTCCTCTAACATCAATGATACAAGCTTTGACCCAGACACTCTATGCCTTGATCATGACTATCCCTGCTACACATTCGACTACTATCTCCAAAACATTTCTCTCTACTTCACTTCAAACACCTGGATTCAGTTCCTTCCAGGTATACATCTTCTTGACATGGGCCCCGGAGAAAATATCGTTGAATTCAACAATATATCCAACCTCACGTTAGCAGGTAGTAATTCAACCAGACAAGCAGAGTTTGGTCTCATTATGCCAGAGAGTACAATCCTTTGCACGAGTGGAATAGGGTTTGTTTTTCGGAAAATCGAACATTTAACCATCCAGCATTTAACGTTTCATGAATGCAGTTGTGAGCCATTTCCAGACTATGCTTTTGCATTAGTCCTAATCAACCTCACAAACAGCCATCTCTCTCATGTCTACATTTACAAAAGCAGAGGATATGGAATTGTGGGTTTGAATGTACTGGGAACCTCTTCTATAACGGATTCAGCAGTGTTATTCAGCAGTGGTTCAGAAGACTACCCCGGTGGGAATGCTTTTTTTAATTTCTACCCAAGTGAGTCGGACTGCTATAAACTCGGCAACAACACGGTTCAATTCAGCGTAAAGTCATCATCTTTTGCTTTTGGAAGAAATCGTAACCAGCTGGCATCACCAACAGGGCTTGGTATCACAATAGAAAACCCATGCTCGAATAGTTATATTACTATATACGGTTCTTTCTTTTATCATAATCAAAATCTGTCCGCTGAATCAAGTGGAAACTTGGTTATTATATTCTATGAACAAGAAGCTACCTCAAACTATGTTACAATTGACAACTGCATTTTTAAACAGGGGCATTCTTTTAGTGGTGGAGGTATTCTAGTCAGGACAGTTCCAAAATATCCAAATACTACCTGCTTCAATGAATCATCATACACGAACTTCATACGTATCACGAACTCTATCATTACTGAGAATTTTGCATATTATGGAGGTGGTCTCCTTGTAAGTTTTTCTCCTCTGGATAGAAGTTGTCACCAGAATTATTTGCAGTTAAATGAAGTGCTTTTTGAGGCTAATGTAGGTTTTCAGGGTGGTGGAAATGCTTGGCTTAATAGCTGTCCTTATGAAAAACGTTACAATGTGAAACTCATAAACTGTATTTTCAGGAATGGAAGAGCATACATAGGAGGTGGAGGATTAGAACTTAGCTTAAGTGATAATGTACCAGATCAAAATGGCTTGGATCAAATCTTATTGATAAACACATTATTTTTTGGTAACAGAGCTGAATATGGTGGTGGTTTAGGCATAAATATTTCCCCAGTAAAGGTTAAACGTACTCTTGCCAGTCAGCTCTGGAATGTTACAATGGTAAACTGTACATTCAGCAACAACTCTGCCTCACAATCCAGTGCCATATATGTACAAGATGATATACTGCTGCCTGTTGAATTCAGCATTGCATTTATAAATTTATCTGTGTACGATAGCAAGTATAGTGGACGAATAAAGTCATGTCCAAAATGTGATGGCAAAGCAATTCTACTGAATGGTGTTCAAAATGCTACAATTATCAATGGCAATTTTTACAACAATGAAGTTGGGGCTCTGAAAATGTTTGGATCAAAACTGTTCCTGGAAGGTAACATCAGCTTTCACAACAACAGTGGTTTCAAAGGTGCTGGTATTGAACTCTGTACAGACTCTTACTTGTATCTTGAACGAGCCACCAACATCTCTTTTACAGACAACCATGCTCGCTATACTGGGGGTGCAATCTATGTCAAGGGGAGAGAATGCAATCCTCAAGGTGAAGGTAGTTCAAAATGCTTTTTTAACCTCAATTATCCCTACCACAATTCATCCCAAATATTCTCCCAGATTACCTTTGCAAATAACACAGCTAAACATGCAGGGAGTGCTCTATATGGAGGATATGTAGATACATGTTTTCCTTACCATAAATTTCAGCAGGATGTAAGTGAATTACTTTTGAATAATGCGGAGTGCATTATTTCTGGAGGAACCTGTGAACAACCCCAGCTCCCTGAAAATGGCTCACAGTTATTTGATTTACTCTTTCAATTCTACCAAAGTGGCCTCTCGGTTGTTTCATCAGATCCAATGTTCGTATGCCTTTGTGAAAATGACCACCCTAACTGTAGTGAAAAACGTAGGCCAGTCTCGGTTTACCCAGGCGATGTGTTTACTGTTTCAGCAGTTGCAGTTGATCAAAGAGATGGAGTCATTCCTGGTGTTGTAACTGCAGTGTTTGTAGATGATTCAGGCTCACTCAAGTTGGATGAGCCTCAGATATCACAAGAAGTTGGTAGTGTGTGTACAAACTTACAGTACACCATATTATCAAATAATAGTGATGGAGAATTAATGCTTACTGCAGAAAATCCAGATAAAGCTGAGATTGCACGCTCAAATACTCACCCACCCACATTGTACATTACCCTCCTTCCCTGTCCGCCTGGTTTCACATTGAAGGGAGTGCCTCCACAAATCAAGTGCGACTGTGTTGACAAACTTATCAACCTTGTTGCTGATTGTAATAGTGGTCACGGTATGATACGTCGACCTGCAACGGCATGGATCGGATACTATGGTTTAGATGAAAATGAAACCTCACAACATTCTATTCCAGGTGTTCTGCTCCACGAGCACTGCCCGTTTGACTATTGCAAAAGTGAGGATATAGATATCGACCTAAATTTTCCCGATGAACAGTGTGCATTTAATCGCTCTGGCACTTTATGTGGGGCTTGCAAACTAGGACTTAGCCTTTCGTTAGCAACATCCAAGTGTCTTGACTGTTCCAATGTTTACTTGACACTGATTCTGGTGTTTTTGCTTGCTGGTGTGATCCTCATCTTTGCTCTCACTGCAGTAAATCTCACAGTCTCTGAAGGAACCATCAGTGGACTCGTTTTCTATGCCAATATAGTTCATGTGAACAAAGCTATTTTTTTCCGATCCAAAAGCATGCACTTCTTTTCCATCATTATTGCCTGGTTAAACCTGGACTTAGGAATCGAAACGTGTTTCTACGATGGCATGGACATGTATGCCAGGACATGGCTGCAGTTTGTGTTTCCTCTCTACATCTGGGGCATGGTGATATTCATGATTGTTTCAAGTCGCTACTCAACGATTGCAGGTAAAGTCTTTGGAAGGAACAATTCTGTTCGAGTTCTCGCTACTCTATTATTACTCTCCTACACAAAGATCCTTCGTACCATCATTACAGCTCTATCGTTTACCACCCTGATCTATCCAGACAAATCGATCAAGTTCATCTGGCTAGCTGATGCTAACGTCCAGTATCTATCTGGCAAACACATTCCTCTTTTTCTGGTAGCTCTGGTCTTTCTTCTTGTGCTCTCTCTTCCCTACACAGCACTGCTCCTCTTTTTACAATGTCTTTGGCCAAGATCACATGACTACAGGCTGTTGTCATGGTTGAGGAAGATCAAGCCCTTCTTGGATGCCCATACTGGACCCTACAAGGATAAATATCGGTTCTGGGCAGGGTTTTTGTTTCTGGTTCGTATCATTCTTTTCATAACATTTGCAGTCAACTCTCTTGGAGACACATCTCTGAATCTGCTGTTTGTTTCCATTGTGGTTATGCTCCTGCTTGGATTCAAGTTGATTGCTTCTGGAATATATAAAAACTGGCTTTTGGATACCCTAGAAGCTTCATTCTTTCTAAATCTTGGTATGCTATCAGTTTCCTCTCTATACATTCAAACTGTTAGCAGTGAGGGAGTATCGCGAGATGTTGTCAGCAGTATCTCCTTAAGCGTGACTTATGCAACGTTCATCGGAATTCTGATATACCACTTTCGCAGCCACCTGCCACAGACTATGAGGAAGATCAAACAGTGTCTAGTCCACTGCTATACAAGTGCATGCAGTCGAAGAAGAACTGTTCCACAGATGAATATTGCAGAGCTAGAGGGACTGGTTGCCAATAATGAGGATGATGCTGATGATGCTGATGATGCTGCGGGAGACTCATTAGCTCAACCCCTGCCTAAAGTCCAGTGCCTGAGGCTGACCTTTGACAGGAATGTTACGAGTGGTGAAGCCGTGCTAGTGGAAGATATGGAAGACTTCTGATTGACATGCAATTCACTCTGACTTCTTTTTTTTGCAGAGTTCTAGTTTTGTACTCCACTGGACATATACCATTCAAAATTATATTGCAACACATTATACATGACAACTTAACTTACTATACGTAGCTCCATTGCTAATAATGCTTATATGCACTGCACACGTCACAATATTTTGTTTGATTTTTTGATTATTTGGCTGTTTTTATCTCATTTATAGCATGTAGGTACATTTCTTTCACAAAATTTTCACTGCAGTGCTATCAAGGAACTGTGATTGTAATACTATGTAATTGCATGGTACTGACTTTTTAAGGGAACACATATAATTGATATGTACACCTGGCTGATCCATATAGCCATGCTGATGCCAATTGTTGTACTTTATATTTTACTTCAGTGAGTACGGGAATCTAGGTCGTCCTAGTTTACCGACGTACTATACTACATTCATCAAAATTTTATATGTCGAGCACATTTATGCTTATGCTGTATGATATCTGTTTTGAATCGATAGTTAGTCAGAAAAATTGCAAAGTAGAATTTTTCACTTAAAAAAAAGAATGTGTTTCTAAGGGTGTTACTCTTTGTATATAGCTTAGTATAGTAACAAGTCTATGGAATAATTTTCATAGAATATATACTCTATGAAAATTATTCCATACAAGTGTACATGTCTCGGCCGGGTCAATGCACCTTTGGCTAGCTTAGCATGTTAATGCCCATTCAGGTTTTATTAGGGGGTTCTTTTGCCATATGTAATGAAGTAGCTACACTGTGTCAACTTAGAGTGATGCCATCCTTGGTAGCATGGATTTGGAGTGTGAACATGCTCCAGTGACTGGGTGAGGCAAGAGAAAAAGATGATCAAGTTGAGGATGAATGATATTTCAAGGAGGCCAAGGCTCCACGTCTTGTAAAGTGTTGAACCAAGTATGATTGAAAGTATTACAGCAGTAATGAAACCAATTGCCAGCAAGTGGACACGGGGGTCTCCAAGAGCCTTGACTGCAGAGAGGAGAAGCAGAACAAAGCGACGGTCCAGTTCAGTAGCTAGCGGTGTTTGTCATGTGATGTAACATAGTTGAACAGCTAGTTAGTAGCCTCATGCCATTCAGGAGCTACCTCGTTATAGCACCTGGGCAAGAAGCTAGGCTACTCGAAAGAACCACTGCCACGTTAGCCCTACTCAGAGAGAGCAGTAAGACTCGTCAAAACAGAGATGATGGACTAGGCTGAACTAGCTATGACACACCCCCTGTGTCACGTGAGGATCACATGATCCATCTCCACCAGGTACTGGAGACAGACTACCACACAGTATGAAAAGCTGGACCCTATGACATGCATGGAAATCACCTTCATTATGGTGTTGATATTTTTGACATCATAAATATGCCTTTGTGTACATGTAGCAATTATATACTATTGTTGGTAACATTTTGCATGCCCACAGTAGTGTAACCATACACATGAAAAAAATGGTCTTTAGAATGCCTTGTTCTTACGGCAGGAATAAGTATATTCGGGTTAAAACCCAGGAGTTGAACAGTTGAATCTAGGCCCGAACCTCATGCTCATGCTGCTACATGCATGGCATCGCTCAACAAGACCATACAACAAGCCTGGTGTCAATGTAAGCACTCAGTGCCTACAATTTTTGTTGCTTAAAATACTGATGATGTATTTGTGTGTTGTAGATGTGCAAAGTGTTAAGCTACTATTAGAACAGCTTCTGCATGACTACAGGTGCAATAAGCTCATTATAAAACATGTGCCCAGGCCCCTAATGTGCCCATTTGAAATGTTGGTTTTATCAAAAAGCGGTGTAAAATACAGGTACATGACACTGAAAAGGGGTCAATTACTATATATGAAATACTAACACGCAAAATGAATAAAGACCTATACATATCACTGATAGTATGAAAAATGTTAAGAAACAAAATCCGCTTTAAACATATACAATTAACTTACGGTATATGGCATTGTACTCCTCTAAAAATGTTTTCCATTGCTGGAATGAAAAAGAAGATGCATGGCATTGTGAGGGAAGGCCTGGTCATGATGCTACTATTATACATTGTGTATAGCCTTGATAAACTTGAAATCTACGATTGGTTTGTTGCTATGTATAGTTCTCGGAACTTAACGAAGGAGTATCCACCACGGTCTGTGTTGGGGCAGACGCCAGAATGAACACATTGTCTGGTGGGTCCTCGGGCCCTGAATGAGCATCAGTCAGATCTGTTGCCATGCATGGTTCTCGTAACGCACGAATATCCACCACCGTCTGCGTTGGGGCAGACCCTGACATGAACACGCGATCTGGTGGGTCCTCGGGCCCTGAATCCATATCAGTCAGGGGGACTCTGACGTAATCATGCCTCAAGCGCGATCTCTTCCACAGTCTGGTGCCTTTGATTTGCTGAACAGAGTGGTAGACAACAATTCCAATGAATGTTGCGAAGGCCATACCAACAGAAGTGAATGTAACAGCATTCTGATTTCCTCCAGTGGAACGGATATAAAAGGAGGACAGAGAGAAGATGTTTAGGTTGAGGATGAATGACGTTTCAAGGAGGCCAAGGCTCCAGGTCTTGTAGATTCTAAACCCAAGTATGATAGGAAGTATGGCAGCAGTAATACAAGCAATTGCCAGTAGGTTGACACTGGGGTCTCCAAGAACATTGACTGCAGAGATGAGAAAAAGAACCAATCGAAGTAGTAGCATCAGTCCAGTCCAGTAGCGGTGTTTCTCAGTGTAGGGTGCATGGTATGCATCCAGGAAGGATTTAACATATCGGTTGTTGATGCATGAGAAGATAGTTAACTGTGACTTGGTCTGGAACCACTGTCCAAACATTAGCAGGGTTGTGTAAGGAAGAAACAGGAAAATCAGACAAACCATTGCAGCTGTGAACAGAGGGATGTGCTTGCCACTGAAGTATCTAATGTTTCCATTATACAGCCACACAGCAATTTGTGAATTGTTGGGGTATTCCAGGTATGTGAGTGAAAGTGCAGCAATAACTGTGCGAAGCAGTTTGGCATACGACAGCAGGAAGAGTGTGGCCAGGACTGCAATGGGGTTACTTCCAAATACTTTTGCCACTCTTCCTGAGTAGTAGCTACTGAGGATTATCGTACCTATCAGAGCCCATACATATAAGGGAAATACAAATTGCAGCCATGTTTTCACATAGGCATCCATTTCATTGTAGAAACAAGTTTCAATACCCAGGTCTAGGTTGAGCCAGGCTATGAACACTGTCAGGACATTAGTGGCTTGAGGTGGAAGAAATACTTTGGAATTCACTGCTATAATGTTGGCGTAGAAGATTAGTCCATTCACTGTTCCCACAGCAACCGTCAGCCTCAGGACCAGAAGAAACAGAACTAGTGCAATACCAGCAAAAGCAAATGCAGCTAGGAGTGAGAGGTATGTGTTAGAACACTGCAAACAGCGGGAGCTACCCAATACAAGGCTCAGGTTCTCACTGCATCTTCCACACAGTAAGCCACGTCTGTTGTAGTTACACTGTTTATCACTGTCGTCAACTGCCAAATATGTTTCTTTTGTTGTACAATAATCAAACGGGCAGTGAGGATGAGTAATCAAACCTCTGGACTCACTGTCGTTGTCATTACCATAGCCTACCCAGAACTCATCATTCTGTTGCCGCAGCACTGTTGCGCTGTCCACTAGGCATGTGTTTGTATATTGTTGAAGTCTTTCTGCACAGATGCAAGATGGTTCATTCATTGCCAACTGAAATCCATGAGGACAGTGTTGAATATCCACAGTGACTGTAAGAGTGTTAGTCGGAGTGGGTGAGCAAGGTCCTTCAGCATACAGAGCCATGTTCTGGACGGTACCCACAGCACGTGAATGTATGGTGTACTTCAGGGCACTACACTTATTATTAATATTCTGAGAGTCTTCAAAGTTTCCATGACTGATGTTGTTAGGCATAGCAATAAGTTGAATTATCGCCGCTGTTGTTCCGTACCTTTGTCCTTGTGCAATGACTGGAACCTCCACGGTTCCCCCTGGATACACAGGCCCTGCATCATAAGAACCAGTACAGTCAACTAGATTGCCTCGACAGGTACAGATGTGCAGTGGGTCGGAAGAAATAATCAGTTCGTTTCCGCTACTAGAACTAGATATGACATCAAACAGGTATCCGCTGACGGAGGGACCTGAGTAAAATTCCCATATCTCTATATTGCTGAGTGAACAGTAGTCGACCGAGCCACCATACAAGTCAGCACCTGCTTCTACAGCACTGTTGTTGTCAAAAAATATTGTGTGGTTGATATTGAGGGCCTCCATAAATTCTATAAGATCCTTATAATAAGCAATATCTCCATGCCTTTGGGATTGGCTTTGGAAGAAACAGTCACTACTGCCCATACGATTATTAACTAGTGTAGGAATGCAGTATGTTAGTCTGTTGCTTTCTTCCACTTTAATCGCACCTCCAGTTTTCTTTGCATGATTGCTGGTGAGGTGTACAGTCATATCCGGATGCAGTAAGAGTTTAGAATCAACAGAAAGCAGTAGTCCTCCGCCATTAAAAGCTACATTGTTTCTAATTGTAGTATTTCCAGTAAAAGAAAAATTACCTTCTGATGCATAAATCCCTCCTCCTCCATCCTTCGCGGAATTGTTAGTGAAGTTTGCATTAATATGAACTTTTGAAGCATATGCGTACAGTCCTCCACCAAAGTTGGCTGTGTTGTTGTCAATGATGGTTCTTTCTAACAATTCTAGTTTACTGTCCAATGCAGCAATACCTCCACCATATTGAGCTCTGCTATTTTCAATCACAACAGTAGACATTTTCACTTTGCTGTTGTCCGCTGCAAGAATCGCACCACCCAATTTTCCATAGCTGTCAGTGAAATAATCATCATTTAAAGTTACACTGTATTTTAAGCCTACGTACAAAGAACCCCCCAAAGTAGCAGAGTTGCTCTGGAATATATTCCTAGTGAGGTTAATTGTGTTGTTATAATGTACAAAAAGTCCTCCTCCTTCAGTCTCAGCAGAGTTGCGCTTGAAAATATTTCTAGTGAGGTTGAGGGTGCTGCTTTGTACATAAACTGCTCCTCCTCCTCGGTGTTTAGCAGAGTTGTCCTGGAATGTGTTCTCAGTGAGGTAGAGGGTGCTGTCAAATGCACAAAGCCCTCCTCCGACCCACTCAGCAGAGTTGTTCAGGAATGTGTTCCCAGTGAGGTTGAGGTTGCCTTTTTGTACATACATTGCTCCCCCTCTTCCTTCCCAAGGTTTAGCAGAGTTGTTCTGGAATGTGTTCCCAGTGAGGTTGAGGGTGCTATTGTACACATAAAGTGCTCCTCCTAGGCCTGACCAACCTTCATCAGAGTTGTTTTGGAATATGTTTCCAGTAATGGTGATAGCGCTATGCTTTACAACAAGTACTGCTCCAGTAATAATATTAGTATAATCGTTTGTTACAGAGTTGATGTGATTCTCGAAGGTACAGTTTGATATATAAGACTGCTGCAGTAATATTGCACTTACAAGTCCACTTACATTGTGCCAGCTTGAGATGAAGGCTAGATCTGTGATGTGTAGTCCAGTGATGTCTGTAAACATAAACCCAGCCGAGCTTGAGGTGCATAAAATCCTACTGGTGAGCTCTGGGAAAGAAGATGAATTTCCACGAAGGGTAAACCTTGTTAGGTTTGTCACAGACATGGTCTGTTCCAGAGTGTGATTACCAGGAAGGAACTTCATTGTGGTGTTGCTTTGAAAGTGCCAGTCAACAGCATACTCAGAGAGGGTGTGGCAGGGCTCTTCAGGACATGGTGTGTCAGGTGTGGGTGTGACGTAGTAGGTACTCTGAGCAGAGCAGGAGGTGAGCAGCACGAGGAGCAGTAGAGATTTTTGCATTGACAGCAGTAGTGCTGTGGAGACCACGTGCTCCATGAACGTGGCTTCAGTGCATAAATAAATTCCTGTGTGAATAGTAAAATAAATATAGCTTAATTCTTCTGATCATGAGTGTCATCAAGCATCTATGGTAAAAAAAAAATTGGGTCGTTGAAAAGTGTGAACACTGGGACAATGCACACTTGGGATGCAGTGAACTGTACAGCTGCACGGGAAGACTGTTGACACTGGGAAATCAGGGGCTGCTAAGGAGAGAAAGGTCATCTTGAACTAAGTAACAAACTATGCCTGAGCTAAAGCCCTGAGCCATTAAGAGTTGCTAAATAATTATATAGCCTCTCTTCGTATTATGCAGACACACACAGATACATCTTTTCCCTGTAACCTTTTACACTAGCTACTCTCAATCTGTCTCCATGATGTCCAGAGTGTGCAGAATCCCAGTGTCCACTCTTGTACGTAAGTCAACCAAAATTGTTTAGCATGCTTGGTTCCATGTGAAATGTAGCCACATTAAGTAGCCTTGACCCCATGCAGCTTAAATCTTCTTTCAGGCCATATTGGAAAGGGAAATGTACATCACGGATGTTCGACCCTTAATTAACATTTTACATGCGATGTGCCACTATAATTAGCACTATTGGCTTTGTAAGGCTTACATCTAGCTATTATGTTTTGATAAGCTCTGATTTTGAGTGCTGATAGTCAGCAGGGAAGTTGCCTAGCCTCATACTCAGCCGACACCTACCGAAAAATATGTAGTGGCTAGGCCTTGACAAAATTTGTTAGTAGAATTTTGAGCAAAATAGGCAACCAAAAGAAAATAAGCAATTCTGCAAGCAAAAATTAATGGGCTATCAATTTTACACATCAAAGCAAATGGGCTGAAGGATGTGTGAATACTTCTACTGAGCAATAATAATAAACTTCCTGCACTTCCAGAGTGCAGCTAAATACACTACTGCGCAATAAAAAGTTAACGTACTGTTCGTACTATGCCATGAGCACACCAGAAGCGCTTAGTGTGGGTCATACTGTTATTGTTTTCCCCTACCACTTGATGCTCTTTGTGTTTAACATTCATTGTTTTCTTTGACTGATATATTTTTGGCAACTTTATAGTAATGCTGAATTTTTATACTAAAGTAAGAAGCAAAATGGGTACAATAAAAAGCAAAATGGGTACAAATATTGAGCATAAAATAAATTTAGGCAGAAAAAGCAAATTTTGTCAAGGACTAGTAGTGGCCTTGTTCCCCTCCAAACCACAAGACTGTAGTCATGGCTATAGCTAGCAGCTGCGGATCAAGGCATGGGCCAAGAACAGCATGAAAACGCTATACCACTGTCATTTCTCGCTGCTTGTGTGGTTGCCTAAGTTCATCAATTGGTATAGGTGACTGTCAAGGATTCCGCACCTAAAGACTCTCGCAATTGTGGAAGTGTGAACGATAAATCTCGGAGACGCATAAAACACCAGTCATTTGGAATACTCAACCAATGTCAGATACAACTCCTTGAATACTAAGAAATCAAAACCAATAAACCTGCAGAACATCCTCTCCGTATAGCGCTTAAATTTCGCGGGTCTTTAATTTCACGAATTTCGCGAATTTGGAACGAAAATTTTTACACTTCCGCTTTACAACCATCGCATAGCTAGTGAGTGCATAGACCTACTATCTATGCTTCAAGAGCGTAGATGTCCAGGAGCGCTTTCCAAAACAAGCGTGATTTCTACGGCAAACAGCGAAGTCGCTGTACTTCGGCGCGAAGGTCAGCAGCAGAACATGGAGTGACTGTGCTAGTCACGCTCCGCCCATAAACGTTAAACTCAATAGTACGTGGGTGTGGCGTATTTGAACAACGAATTCGCGAAATTATTTCAACGAAACGCTCAAAAACGGCTATTCGCGAATTTTTAGACCCGCCAAATTTAAGCGCTATACGGTAACTACAGGGTATAACAAGGAAACATGTGGCATAAATTTTACCTATTCATCCAAAAGAAATGACCTAAAGAGATGTTAGTATAACATGACCACCAATACAACAAAACGGAAATTAAAAGCAATAACCTTAGTGACTCCACAAATTACCAAATAAGGTTGAAATAGTCCAGTATACAGTGAGGTAATCCCTCACAGTGTCAACCTTCCCACTTTTGCTCTCTTGTCCCGCTGTCCGTCTTGCTCACAATAAGTCCCAACTTTTTACTAGCAGTAGAGTGGCTACAGGAAGAGTACTGCGGTTTGAAATGTTCACTAAATTGGTCTTAAAATTAATTAATCGCGGTACGCTGGGGTCAGAGGTCAGGTCACATGCTGTTGCAAGAATCATCAGACAATGAAGCGAAACGAGCGTAAATTTTGGTAAGTTGAGGCATAAATGATTATAGGGAGCTATTGTTAAGGGGGGCTGGCGGCTTGTGCAAGACTTTGGTAATCGTGTCCCGCGGTGACAAAGTATTGCCGCTTTTACTGCAGAATATAATTATTTACCTATGACTCTTGCACTATACTAGCGTCCCGCCCTTCACGTATTGACTACGCAGTCTCATGTTGAGAGCGGCTTCCAGACTGTTTAATTAACAAAGGAAGAAAAAAATTCCGCGCGCGCGGCCTCTATATTGTAGGCCGAACCGCTCTGATGCTGCTTCCGCCGCCCGTGTCAGCTCCGAGCCGTACAAAGGTACGTACAACCATACCAACAATTAATACGAGAATCATTGCACATTACATGCATGCTGCTAGTAACTCTTAGCATACCACATCATGGCTCACACTGCAAAATGAAGCGATGTTTACCGTTATGTGTCATTAGTTTGCTTCAGTCGAGGCCACATGTACCCCTGACACACAAAAAAAACATACCTCGATTCTTCTTCAGAGTCTCTGTTTAGAAAGTGTAGAAAGATATTTTTCCTCCTCAAACTTCACCAAATTTACACAACTTCAAGTGAGCTGTTCAGCCTCAGTGCTGCATTATTATATCTACGTCCTTCCGCCTGTGTGTAACGGATGTGACGTCACGCGCGCGCTATCACCATCCCACATGTACTTTTCGGCCGCTGGATCGGACAACCAGTTCCCCCATGATGGCACTTCGAGCGTAATTTATCCCAAAGGTGAGTAGCTGTATAGTCCCTGTAAGTGAAAACCATACTGAGCTATAACTGCAACGTACGCTAGAGCCATAGATAACAGAGCATAACCCTTTATGCTATACTACTATCTAGCTATGTCCATATTATCTGTGCTAGAACTATCACGACTATGTGCTGAGTCAGTGCTGTTTGCTTTCATGTATCATGTACAGTATGGAGCTATAGCTGCAAAGGGCTAGGCTGCAGTCCTAGCATGCCTGTACTTTGTTTTATGTGTTTGTTGTAAGCTCCTCTGAGTTACTGCCTCCACGTAACTCAGGCCGGGATCTGTCAGCACACTACTACCATTGGCAGATGCTAAATCTTCCGTACAAATTACATGACAGATTCTAAATGTGCCATACCAATCACATGCAGATGAAACCTTTAACCCTTTACCAACCATAAGAAACGGCTTAAAGAAGCAGAAAAGCCTATACAAAGTATTAAAACCCCCATATAAATTCATATGGGCTTATGGGAGCTCATGACGCACAGCTCATGATGCATATATGCGTCATTGGTTGATAAAGAGTTAATTTCCGTACAGAGTAAGCACAGTGAGTGGGACTAACAAGCACTAGTAGTTGCGTGAGGGAAGCAAGCAAGCGTAAGTAGTTTTACTAATAGCACATCATGGAACTGTGTATGCAAATTGTCACCATAACTATTGCTGAGTAGGGGTGAGCCGATTATGCCGGCATTAAAATAAGCATAATCTGTGCAAAAGCATTGAGCATAATGCGAGCATAATAGGAAGGGAAATTACGTCATTTAATTAATGTGTAGCGGAAACTCAGCAGGCTACCACTGTCTTACCGTCACCCTTTGTAGGGGAGTTGTCCAATAGCAGTGAACATACTAGAAATTATAGAAATACGCAACACCCATGCATACTTGAAGTGGTAAAACAGTCCAGATGGTTGGTTTTCGCTATGAGGGTCACCATAATTTGAGCATAATAGGAGCATTTGTTGAGCATAATGGGAAGTTTTTTTGGAGCAGTGCAGCATAGCGTAATAGGTATTTTTTTGAGCATAAAAGGCTCAGCCCTATTGCTGAGATGACTGTCTCTGCACACTTCTCTACTAGTACTTTGTACTTGAAGCCTTACTGATGAACATAAGGCTTCTCAGTTAAGAAAAGGAAGTTGGTATTCAGAACCTTGAACTTCCTATTTTGAAAATTGGGTATTTCCATTATCCTGCTTGGCAGTTAGCTATAGTCATCATTGATCAGGTATTACAGCATGCATGCATGCATTCATCATCTAAAGTGTAATCAATAAAGAGGGCAAGTTGGTTTCTGTGATAGCTAAACATATGTAGCTTGGATGAAAAAACAGCTGGTAGCTACAATTTTTTGGTTCATGGGTTATGAATTCTGTTATGTTAGCTAGGTCAGTTCAAAGTAACTGCTAGGGGTATATTTGGGCTCAAACCAAGGAATAACTATAGCCAGACTGCCAATTACCAGTTACACCATGTGTTGCTTGCCTGCATCCTGACAACACACTTGGGACAGTAAGAACGTCATCCTTATCCTGTGATGTATGCACTGGTCAATACCCAATTGCTCTAGTGGCCAGTGGCCACCCTTGAGCACTCACCTGTAACTAATTAGCTTGCTACCAGGACTCTGTGTCAGCAGTTTAACTTCATTGGCTTCTTCACACCTTGCTATATAGCACTTTGTTATTTCTCCAACTGCATATACATGTATACTAGTGCGTCATTTCATTTAACTAGCACACGTTCACTTCTGTAACCTAAGTTTTGAGCTCAGAGGTAGCAAATTAAAAAACAGGAAACTATAGCTACTGTATACTTTTCCTTGTAGTTATTATACATGACAACTTTGTTGTTCCTGTAGCAGCAATATGAGGTATATAATCATCCCGGTATCTGCAACTGCATTACATGTAGGGGTATGCATTCTGGTAATGAGTGCAGTTTTATGTATTTCCAAGGGCCGAAGAATTAAGACCCCTGGAATACACAAAACTACTTGTACCATAGTTGTAAGTCACTTGAAAGGCACCGCCATAGTGTACAAACCCCATGTACTTAGGCGGTGCCTTTCAAGCCAGGGTACATCTATGTACCCTAGGGTACATGAGGGTTGCTGGGCAACTGTGGCTTCTCAAAACTGTGAAACAATTAGCGGGCACTATAAAAGCTACTATGGCACAAGTCATCTGTACCATGGGTTTCTAAGGTGTATGGGATTTGTACCCGAGGGCAAAGCCGGGGGGGGGGGGGGGGGGGGGGGGGGGGGGGGGGAAGACATACAACTGCACGAGGGTACAAATCCCATACACCTTGAAACCCATGGTACAAATATAACATGTACAAGTAGTTGCGCTCGCTTCGCTCGCGCAACTACTTGTGCTTTTTGAACTCGCTCGCTCTGTCTACGGATAGAAATGAAAGGTGCTACCTCCATGTTATGTGATTATGGAACATTTAGCATCTGCCAGTGACAGTAGTGCTGCTGACTTAGCCACGTGGAGGCTCCACATTCAGGCCTCAACTTTGTGCTGAAAATATTATCGACCATCACAGTGGGAAAAGCGCATAGCATGTGTGCACACCATGTTCTTTCAACAGCCAAAGCACTTTGTTGAGCATCTACCATGTGACAGTAGACTATAGTGTAGCTAACATGTTCCTTTAAACTGAGCCATAGATTGAGATAATGTACGTATGCCTGAGCCATGTGGAGGCTCTAAGTAGAGACTGCAAAGAACTACAAAACAAAACAGGACTGAAGCCTAGCTCTTCACAGCCATAGCCTACATGTACAGGCATGCAGGCGAATGGCAGACTCTATTTAATGCACATCGTCGTTGTTTGTCTAGCGTACTAAGCAGATTACTACAGTTGTGCATGCTTACATGACTATCTAGCTACTAACCTTTGTGATAGAGTGCGCTTAAAAGTGCTCATATGAGGCCGTCATAATAATCTCGTCGGTTATCAGAGCGTCTCATGATCTCAACATGCAGCGGTCGAAGTGCGCGTGTACTGTGTGATGACGTCACGACCTTCTCGCGTATTCTCGCGCAATCGAGGTTCATTAGTTGACGCCACATCCGTTACACACACACAGACACACGGACAGAACTAACGTTAAAGTATTGACGCTCACATGGTTTGTATGCTTAGGGTGTATGGATTTGTAGCTACTCTGACTGTGGTTTTATGTATTCCAGAGCTTCTGGGGGTTGTATCTGACTGTAGTTTTGTGTATTCCCAGTGGGCAAAAAAGCCCGTGTGGAATACATAAAACTACAGTCAGAGTAAAAATTCCAATACACCCTATAAACCATGACTTGTACAAAGCCTTTATATGGAATACATAAAACTACAGTCAGAGTACAGATCCCAATACATCCTATAAATCCATTGTATAGGTAACTTGTACATAATACAAAGCTGTTGTGACAAATACTGTCATCAAAGAAGGCAGTAACTAGATATTCGTTTCGCCAAGCACTAACCCGGGAGATCAATAGTCTACTGCGGAGTGTATGGCAGATATACACTGTGACAAGGCTGCATGATAAAAGCCTGGGTTCAAGGCTATAGCTACCAACACACATAACTTACCTGAATGACAAGTATTGACACACCAAAAAACAGGTGTAGCTATATAGTGAGCAAGTAATGGTGATATAAGATTTATTAATCACATGAAGTAGAGACTATATGGTCAGCACAGGAGCAATGTAGAGATCTAATTTCATTAACACAAATTTCAGATTGAGAATTAGCCTCGTTCCCAGGCTCTACTTCCCAGCTTTTTTTTTCGAACGTAGTAAAATAAGCGGTGAAAAAAAGCTGGGAAGTAGAGCCTGGGAACGAGGCTATATAATTGAGAATCACAATTGGGATGAACTAAACAGAATTTTTTCCCGATATGGATGGAAGTCAAACATTCCTCACTCCTGCAGCTGTGGTGCTCAATTCACCATTGATCATGCCATGGTCTGCCAAGTGGATGGCTTCCCGACCATCCGTCATAATGACATCACAGCCTCACTTCTTGCTGAGGTCTGCCACAGTCACTTGCCACTGGGCCTGCCCTTCAGCCCCTTAGCTGAGAGAGTATGACTGCTCATTTTGTGAACACAGACGATGGGGCCTGTCGTAATATCCATGCAAAGGAACGTGTCGCAAGATACACTTTTCAATGTAAGGGTTTTCTACCCAAATGCGTCCGCTAACCGTTCGACAGACACCTCTTCTGCCTACAGAAGACATGAACAAGCCAGGAGTATGGACAGCATGTGAGGGATGTTGAATGCAGAGTATTCACCCCTCTTAACCCTTTCACTGGTAGAGACCTGCCTCCATAAGGCCCATCTGAATTTATATGGTGTTTTTATTTTAGGCGTTAATATAAAGTATGTGCTTTCTTTTTGTTTCTTTGGGCAGTAGCTATAGTGGCCTATACCGGTGAAAGGGCTAATCTTTCAACTACAGGTGGCATGGGAAACTGAGGAGGCAACAAAAACGCTTTGTAGATATGACATCCCAAAAAAGGCAACAGCCCTGCAGGTACGTAGCTACCCATGCAGTAGTGATGGGATGGCTAAGATGTCAACTCTCGTTTGCTTCACTTAGAGCATCCATCATGAGCCTTCGAGGTAGTAGAGTCACCTTCCATCGTCCTGCCTGTGGATGTGACATCACCCTGGCAACGTCCGAGGGACAGGTGCCCTCTGTCTGACGTTAAAATAAACTCATTACACTGCACGTAATGTCAACATTTTAACTATTAATTAATTAATCTCACTAGCTAGCTACAACTATTTTTGCTTCCTTAAACTTTTGTCCCTTAAAAATTAAGCTTAATTGCTAGCTAATACGAGTGCAGTTGGCAGCTATATATAATGTAGTCAATTCGATACTATACTGTACGGGTTCCAGTACTGAATCGGTCACAGATATTTATGCTTGCTTATCATGGGGGACTAGTTGATTATTGCACGTGACGTTCCTCTGTGCAAGCTGGCAAGCGTGTAAGGAGGAGCTGACTGATTCCGCGCCATACTAATACACCCTCGACTGCATGTACTATCCACCATCATAATTAATACAACACCAGGGTAAACTATTTTTCCAAACTCAGAATGTATCCGTTTGCATGGCTTATTATGACTGTCAAGATCACGTAGGTATGGCTCACAAATTTATGCAACGTACACCAGAGATATCTAGTATGAGTCATGAAATAAGTAGTGTGTTCTGTGAGGTATCTGTGGAACGGTACTGTTTAGAAGAGCTTCACTGAGATTAATAATGAAAATGTTCAATGAAGGAGACAAACGCAGTAAAAATAAAACTAAGTATAGCACAATGTGATAAAATAATTGTATGATCAGCTTGCTTATCATGGTGCATTGTATATAAGCACAAAAACAATAAATGAAGGCTTGAAGGTTCGTTCTTTAATCATGGATGGCTGGCTATCAACGAAATTAATCTTTATACTTTACTTGAGTTATTAATCTGTGTAGTGTGCTCTTAATTTTTTGTGATCATCAATTGTATGTATTTGATCCTTCTTATTAATGGTCAGTCTGTGGCCATGCATTCTTCTCGCAATTCACGCATATCAACCACTGTCCGGGTTGGGGCAGATTTTGACTGAAACACACGATCTGGTGGGTCTTTAGGCCCTGTGCCCACTTCATTCATGGGAACTCTAACACAATCAGGCCTCTGGTGCAATCTCCTCCACAGCCTGGTGCTATTGAATTGCTGAACAGAGTGGTAGATAACAATTCCAATGAATGTTGCGAAGGCTATACCAACGGAAGTGGATGCAGCAGCATTCTGATTGCCTCCAGTAGAACGGATATAGAGAGAGGCCAGAGAAACGATGGCCAAGTTGAGGATGAATGATGTTTCAAGGAGGACAAGGCTCCATGTCTTGTAGACTTTAGCCCCAAGTATGGTAGGTGGTACTGCAAAAGTAATGAAACCAATAGCCAGCAGGTTGACACTGGGGTCTCCAAAAGCATTAACTGCAGAGATGAGAAACAGAACTAAGCGAAGTAGTAGCATCAGTCCAGTCCAGTAGCGATGTTTGTCAGTGTAGGGTGCATGGTATGCATCCAGGAAAGGTTTAACGTATTGGTTGTTGATGCATGAGAAGATTTTTAACTGTGACTTGGCCTGGAGCCATTGTCCAAAGATTAGCAGTGTTGTGAAGGGGAGAAACAAGAAAATCAGACAAACCATTGCAGCTGTGAACAGAGGGATGTGCTTGCCACTGAAGTACCTAATGTTCCCATCATACGGCCACACAGCAATCTGTGAGTTGTTAGGGTATTCCAGGTATGCGAATGAAAGTGCAGCAATAACTGTGCGGAGTAGTTTTGCATATGACATCAGGATGAGTGTGGCCAGTACTGCAATGGGGTTTCTTCCAAATACTTTTGCAACTCTTCCAGAGTAGTAGCTACCGAGGATTATCATACTTATCAGAGCCCATACATACAGAGGAAATACAAATTGAAGCCACGTTTTTACATAGGCATCCATTCCATCGAAGAAGCAAGTTTCAATACCCAGGTCCAGGTTGAGCCAGGCTATGAAAACTGTCAGAACATTAGTGGCTTGAGGCTGAGGAAGCAGATTAGAATTCACTGCTATAATGTTTGCATAGAAGATTAGTCCATTCACTGTTCCCATAGCAACCGTCAGCCTCAGGACCAGAAGAAACAGAACTAGTGCAATACCAGCAATAGCAAATGCAGCTAAGAGTGAGAGATAGGTGTTAGAACATTGCAAACAGCGGGAGCTGCCCAATACAAGGCTCAGGTTCTCACTGCATCCTCCACACAATAAGCCACTTCTATTGTAGTTACACTGTTTATCACTATCGTCAACTGCCAAATATGTTTCTTTGGTTGTACAGAAATCAAATGGGCAGTGAGGATGAGTAATCAAACCTCTGGACTCACTGTCGTTGTCATTACCATAGCCTACCCAGAACTCATCATTCTCTTGCCACAGCACTGTTGCGCTGTCCACTAGGCATGTGTTTGTATATTGTTGAAGTCTTTCTGCACAGATGCAAGATGGTTCATTCACTGCCAACTGAAATCCATGAGGACAGTGTTGAATATCCACAGTGACTGTAAGAGTGTTAGTCGGAATGGGTGAGCAAGGTCCTTCAGCATACAGAGCCATGTTCTGGACGGTACCCACAGCACGTGAATGTATGGTGTACTTCAGGGCACTACACTTATTATTAATACTCTGAGAGTCTTCAAGGTTTCCATGACTGATGTTGTTAGGCATAGCAATAAGTTGAATTATCGCCGCTGTTGTTCCGTACCTTTGTCCTTGTGCAATGACTGGAACCTCCATGGTTCCCCCTGGATACACAGGCCCTGCATCATAAGAACCAGTACAGTCAACTAGATTGCCTCGACAGGTACAGATGTGCAGTGGGTCAGAAGAAATACTCAGTTCGTTTCCGCTACTGGAACTATATATGACATCAAACAGGTATCCGCTGACGGAGGGACCAGAGTAAAATTCCCATATCTCTATATTACTGAGTGAACAGTAGTCGACTGAGCCACCATACAAGTCAGCACCTGCTTCTACAGCACTATTGTTGCCAAAAAATATTGTGTGGTTGACATTAAGTTTTTTAATGAAATATAAGAGAGTATTATTGTCAAATATATCTACATGTCGTTGGGATTGGGTTTGGAAGAAACAGTCACTACTGCCCACATAGTTATTAGCGATTGTAGGAATGCAATACGTTAGTGGGTTGCTTTCTTCAACCTTAATCGCACCTCCAGTCTTGCTTGCATGATTACTGGTGAGGTGCACAGTCATATCCGGATGCAGTAAGACTTTAGAATCTCCAGAAAGCAGTAGTCCTCCACCATTAGAAGCTACATTGTTTATAATTGTAGTCGTTTCAGTGAAAGAAAGAACACTTTTCAATGCATAAATCCCTCCTCCTCCATCCTTTGCAGAATTGCCAGTGATTATTGCATTTAAATGAAATTCTGTGTTGTATGCATACAGTCCTCCACCAAAGCTGGCTGTGTTGTTGTCAATGACGGTTCTTTCTAACAATTCCAGTTTACTGTCCAATACAGCAATACCTCCACCATATTGAGCTCTGTTGTTTTTAATCACAACAGTGGACATTCTCACATTGCTGTTGCCTGCTGCAAGAATCGCACCGCCCAATAGTCCGTAGCTATCAGAAATATAATCATTAGTGAAAGTTGCATTGCTTGTCAAGTCCACATATACAGTACCCCCCACACTAGCTGAGTTGCTCTGGAATGTGTTCGCCGTCAAATTAAGGGTGCTACGAGATACATAAAGTCCTCCTCCATCAGCTTCAGCAGAGTTGCTGTCGAATGAATTCCCGATGAGGTTGAGGTTGCTGCTTCCTATTCTAAGTCCTCCTCCATTAGTTTTAGCAGAGTTGTTCTGGAATGTGTTCATGGTGAGGTTGATGGTGCTGCTAAATAGATAAAGTCCTCCTCCATCACATCTAGCAGAGTTGTTCTGGAATGTGTTCCCAGTGAGGTTGAGGTTGCTGTGGGCTGCATAAAGTCCTCCGCCACCAAATCCAGCAGAGTTGTTCTGGAATGTGTTCCTGGTGAGGTTGAGGTTGCTGTGGGCTGCATAAAGTCCTCCTCCACCAAATCCAGCAGAGTTGTTCTGGAACGTGTTTTCTGTGAGGTTGACGTTGCTGTTTTGTATAACATAAAGACCTCCTCCTTCTTTAGCAACGTTGTTCTGGAATATGTTGTCAGTGAGGTTGAGGTTGCTAATTTCTACATGTAGTCCTCCTCCACTATACCAAGCAGAGTTGTTCACGAATGTGTTCTTGATGAGGTTAAGGTTACTGTTGTATGCATAAAGTCCTCCTCCTATTTGAGTAGTTGCAGAGTTGTTCTGGAATGTGTTCCCGGTGAGGTTGAGGTTGCTGTTGTATACATACAGTCCTCCTCCTACATGAGCAAAATTGTTCCTGAATGTGTTGCTGGTGAGGTTAAGATTGCTGTTGTGTACATGCAGTCCTCCTCCTACTTGCTGAGCAGAGTTGCTCATGAATATGTTCTCGGTGAGGTTGAGGTTGCTGTTGTATACAAAAAGACCTCCTCCTACTTGAGCAGAGTTGTTCTGGAATGTATTCCTGGTGAGTTCAACGGTGCTGTTTTCTACATAAAGTTCTCCTCCATCAGCTTCAGCAGAGTTGTCCTGGAATGTGTTTTCTGTAATGGTGATAGTGCTGTTTATTACAGCAAGTATTCCTCCTTTATTTAAAATGGTTCCAGAGTTGAAGATGTTCTTGAAGTTACAGTTTGAAATATTCGACCTATTCACAAATATTATGCTTATAGGTCCACTGGTACCACCAGTACTGATGTGATCACATGAGATGAAGGCTAGTGCAGTGATGTGTAGTCCAGTGATGTCTTTAAAGACAAACCCAGCCGAGCTTGAGGTGCATGCAATCCTACTGGTGAGCTCTGGGAGAGAGGAGGAATCTCCATGAAGGGTAAACCTCATTAGGTTTGTCAGAGACATGGTCTGTTCCAGAGTATGATTGCCAGGAAGGAACTCCATTGTTGTGCTGTTTTGAAAGTGCCAGTCAGCAGCGTACTTAGAGAGGGTGTGGCAGGGCTCTCCAGGACATGGTGTGTCAGGTGTGGGTGTGACGTAGTAGGTACTCTGAGCAGAGCATGAGGTGAGCAGCACGAGGAGCAGTAGAGATTTCTGCCTTGACAGCAGTAGTGCTGTGGAGACCGTGTGCTCCATGGATGTGGCTTCAGTGATTAAATTGATTCCTGTGTGAAAAGTATAAATGAACATAGCTTCTTCAGTCACCATGCATCTATGATATAATGGGTTCTCTAAAAAGTGTGGAAACTAGGGCAAAATGGGAAGTCTGGAAACACTGAAAAGATGGGCTACTCAGGACATAAAGGTTATTATGACTGAAGGTGTAGTTATGCCATCAGTTAGGTATATTATACCAAGTCAAAGGCACTGCCCCATGCAAAGCCCTGAACTATTAAGACTTCACCATTATCTTGTGACCTTCGACACTATCTGTGCTCAGCTTAGCTATGTATGCGAGCTATCCTGCACTTCAATTTCAGTACTGTTTCAGTGAAATCTATATAGGCACTTTCGTCTCATATTTCCAGATGGCAGCTACGTATAACTAGTGTTCCCAGCATTGTCGCAGTATTCCAAATAGTCTCCATGATGTCCAGAGTGTGCAGTGTAAACCATGAGTCAACAGTCTAGCAGAATAGGCACGTTCTACTCCATTAGCCAGCTATGTGTTACTACCAAAAGTGATGTCATTTGCATGCTAGCAGTTGCATGTACAGTGGAACCCCTCTAATGTGAACACCTTTAAGACTCTCACTGAAGAGAGCACACAGATTTTTCCAGTATTGTTGGAAGAATTAGAAAGTGTAGTAACTACAGACTGATTGTTGTTTTATATCACCTGTTAAATAGATCTGATTACTGTAGTACATGCAACACACTTGCAGCACTCATGCACTCCATATTTCCTTGTTTGGTTACAATTAGTATGCAGTGAGTTGTGTCTCATGCTCCTTCCTTATCTCTTTCACACCCCTGGTTTGTATATATGTACTTCCCACACTTCCCTTCTGGACAATACTTTATCAGTGTTTACGTAGTAGTCTAGGTCTCGATGACCTCCAAGGATTTTACCAACCACTCCCACTTTGACCAAGTGAATGAGCACCGACAATGCAACAGCAAACTGCCGTACAGGGGAACCTGCTAGCTAAGGGGTGGAAAGATACAGACAAGCTGCACCCTCTCTCACATGCCCTATAAACCGTGCGGAGGAATACGTGAAGAAGAGCTTCCAGTACCTGTATATATAGCTGACTATGGGAGTCGTAGTGGCTAGGAGAGCGATCACCGGTGCACCTTCAAGATGCCTACATGATATGTGGGTAACTATTTTACACAGATGGATGGAAGTGTACCCGATCTCTAATCGAGAGACGGCAGCGATGGTTCGTGTGTTGGTAGACCAGTGATTTTGCCAATTCTGTGCCAGAACAGTTGCACTCCGACAAAGGCAGACAGTTTGAGTTCGATCTCATCGCGGAACTATGCAAGACCTTGCGAATCATTGAGAAGACCCCGACCCCCACAATGTGACGGCCTGATCAAGCGCTTCAAACGCACACTTTTGGAAATGTTGGCTACCACCACCAGTGACCACCCCTTTGACTGGGAGAATCAGATCCGGAAGGTCTGTTTTGCCTACATCATGAGCATGCAGTCCACCACTGGTACTCTCCCTTCTTCCTTGTGTTTGGCTGCCGGGCCCGAGTTCCAGTCGATATCATGTATGTCACCGACAAACCCAGCGAGACAACCCACGGAGAATTTGCCACCACGCTTCGGACAACCTTGGAAAATGCAAAAAGTCTAATCATAATCAAGACTGGAGCAAATCAAGAGAGGCAGTAGTTTTACAACCGCAAAATCCATGGTGAACCCCCTCTCTCCTGGTGACCAGATGTAGCTGTTCTCTCCTGTAGTACGTACCACTTGGTGAGTCTAAGAAACTCCATCACCCATGGACAGGACCATGGGTTGTAGCCAAACGGCTATTAGATGCAGCATATCGTATCCAATTATTGTCTGGTCACAGGAAACGAGCAGTAGTGCATTTCGATCGTCTGGAGCTTCGCCCTCCAGAGATGCGTCTCACCAACACTGCCCGTCAGTTGGACGAAGACAACCGAACCCCCATTCCATCCCGAATATATAGTGCCGGGCACCTCAGACCTGGAGCTCTTCGACCAGCTTAAACCTGAGCCTCGATCCACCCTCTCCCACCTGCATGCAACCACCGCCAAGACGTTACCCCCAACAAACTCGAACTATCCCCAATTACTATTCCCCTTCTCTCTTTCATTAGCTCTGAATACGGGACATAATTTCCTTGAGAGGGAGCAATGTAGTAACTACAGACTGATGCGTTTGTTTGTATCACCTGTTTAGTGGTTCTGATTACTGTAGTACATGTATCGCACATGTAGCACTCATGCACTCCATATTTCCAATGTTTGAATATGTGCCATGAGTGCTCCTTTATCTCTTTCACACCCCTGGTTTGTATACATGTACTTCCCACACTGACATGCTTCCCTTCTGGACAATACTTTATCAGTGTTTATGTAGTAGCATAGGTCATACAAGATATGATGAAATGGACATTCTCCCTTACTGCTATACAGTTGTATTTAAGTTACCATCTGCTTGAATTTACCGTATACACACTTACATAATACCCACACCTCAGGAGAACTTCTTGCAATTACTTAATATTCTAATTATGCATATGGCCTAAAAAAAGAGAGAGCCGATGTGCAAAGATGTCTTCGACACATCCAGTCGAGAAAATGAAAGCACGAAGAAACTGATCCATAGATATTGTTTTACTATACCAGTTACTACACCAGCACTCAGTATTCATGCTATGTAACATTTCACGACGTGTTTATTAGCACTCAATGAATATAAGCACCCTGCGATGATTAGCACCCATTTCCACTACTAATTTAGAAAATAGGCACTGGTGCTTAGTATCCTGATTATTACCTTCTTTTGGTTAATCTTCAGGGTCTCGGTATAGACAGACCTTCAGCTGCAATAAATTTACACAAATAGCTAACTTACTAATCTACTTTAGCATACTGTAATGATATCATTGATATGCATCCATACACATATCACTGTATATAGTACTCAAAAAAAGTAGCTTAGCGGCGTGGTTTATTCGGTTCCTGTAGTTGCAAAGCGTGTAGGCAGCTATATATGCTCAATCGCCTGTCCTATAAGGAAGCAGCCCAAAAGTTTAGGTGTTCATTTGTCATGCATGAGTAACACTAATAAGTCTTGTAAGAAAAGTCTACCGAGTGAAACGTGTATGCGGTCATTAGTTAAACCATGCCACCAAGGGCTGTTGAGATTACTATAGCACAGGAGTGCAATAACTAATTGTGCGCTCTCAAATGCCATACAGCATGGCTTTCTGTGCATGTGCAGCTTATCATCAGCGGCTTCCTTCAAGTGTGCAGCTCGTAACCACACGGCAATATAAGATATTGCCCTACTCTGTGGTAAGACACACAGCAATAACCTGCTCCGCTACAGAACATTGCCCTTTGATAGTATGGCTTCCAAGCATTTTTTAAAAATACTCCAACTACATGCATATGTATACCCGTACCTTCTTTTGTTCCAGAGTCTCAGTGCAGAAACTTCCATAAATTTACACAACCAACTAACTTCCAAGAGAAAGCATACTGTACCGGTACCGTGCACGGCAAATTATTACGAGAAACCACATCCGGTGACATAAAAATTTGCCATCGCTATCTACGAGACGGGAGCTACCCAGATCGGTACGAGAACGCCAACAAGCACCCTCTACGGAAGAGAGTGAAGTTTTTCACGTAGAAGGGTGTAAATCTCTTTAATGTCGGCGGATCATCAAGTAGCTGAGTATGCAGTATATAGATAGATAGATAGATAAATTTTTATAGTCACGCCCCAAGGGCAGCGGGCCAAATTTGACCCATGAGACATTCATAATTTCTATCCTACAAAAACAATGTGGAAATCTGTATAGATTAATGGGAATAAAGATGACCTATGAGACAAATAATTATGATCCATGAATTTACACATTATGTTTAACTCTTGTTCGGGTTCTAGTGGCAATAGGGCTTGGGACTATAGCACTCCATTTCCTACTACTCATGGTACATAATAGTCAGTTGTGAGTACCGGGTACTGCTCACTGAATTTTAAAATAATTATTCTACCAACTGTTAGAGAAAGATGCTCAGCTGGGTGAGAGGCTGGTTATTATCTCTTTGAACGCCATGGGCACATTTATGTGACCATATAAAATAGAAAAAAACATGTACTCTATATTAACGCCTAATATAAAAGGGCCAATATAAATTCACATTAGCCTCATGGATGTAATAAAAGTTGGCTGGGAAAGATCCTGATCAAAGAAAGCGTATTGTTGGCACCATGCATATGTTGGCCATTTGGGGATGCACTTTTTGGACCCTAGGTCTATTATTAACGTGACAGGTATGACTTGATGCACCTGAATCATGCGGCCAATCTGTCTCACTGTGTCGGACATCATGATGTCCAGTTCGAATTCCTCAGACCCTCTGGTACGTAGTGGTGCTCGGATTTTCCATTGTCCACATTGCTGGGCGGGGCTTAGAGAAAGGGCGGGGCTAGTACAAGGTGTGTTGCTGGGTGGTTGGGGCTGATACCCAGTCGAGAAAAGTCAATGTGAAGTTCAGTCTTGTTGCTGAGAGTAGCTTAAACGTAAAACGCTAACGTTTTTATCAACACAAAAAATGACGACCCCTCAGATTTACACGAAACTTGGTACATATGTACCCTATGTGAAGTTATTAATCTACAGTGATTATTAGCCTCATACGTGGTATGGCTTCTGTGTTACAGCCAGACAAAAACTCAATTTTTCGGCAAATTTTCAGCTACCTGTTTCTACATAATTGACCATAGCTTTTACTACAATTGTCTGTGCAAGATGAAAATTGCACCATCTTGTACCTTAGTAGATACCCTTTTAGCTGATATATTGCAAGTGATAATTTGATTGTGTTGAGGTCAAAGGTCATGGTTTATATACTTGACCTTTGCCCCCTTGAAAAAGCAATTGTTTTAGTTTTTTTCCAACTAGATCTTCATGTCGAGATGGTATTATTTTAATTTTGGGCCTGCATGGGATTAGGAGATACAGAGAGTAGAGTAATTAGCCAGTAGGGTGTTTTTCATGTATGTCCACCCCATACTGGGATTTGTTTCGGTGTGAGGTCCAGTACTACATGATCTGCATGGGTGAGTAGACTGATTTAATACACTCATTATACATGTAGTGAGTTATACTTTGGTACATTCCTGAAAGTATATGGGAGTAAAGTTGCACAAATCCACAAGATTCCCGCAATCAAACAGAGCTCTCACACATGCACATTTCATTCATTTTTCTGACTATTACTTTTAACACAGACTCAGAGGAATGCAGCTCTTTGTAAACATTGTTCAGAAATCAAACACAATTATATAGCTTTCTAATAGTGCAATAATTCATATCAAAGTTCCATGATTGCAAGAATATCTTGTGCAAGTAAAGTGCCTACAGATTTTATAAAAGACAAAATAAGCCAAACAAAAATATAATCCAAATATAAATGGTGTTTGCAGTGCATACAAGAATTATTAACAATAAAGCAAAATGAAAGTAGGGGGTGAGAAATTGTCATGTGCTGTGTCAAGTGGAGTACAAAACTATAACTTTGCAAGGAACAGATATGTATGCAAGAGTGGTATTTGTACAAATTACTGGAAATTGCAAGCCAATCAGAAGTCTTCAATATCTTCCACTAGCACGGCTTCACCACTCGTAACATTCCTGTCAAAGGTCAGCCTCAGGCACTGGACTTTAGGCAGGGGTTGAGCTAATGAGTCTCCACTCTGGCCTGCAGCATCGTCAGCACCATCCTCATTATTGGCAACCAGCTCCTCTAGCTCTGCAATATTCACCTGTGGAACAGTTCTTCTCCGAGTGCATGTACTTGTATAGCAGTGGACTAGACACTGTTTGATCTTCCTCATAGTCTGTGGCAGGTGGCTGCGAAAGTGGTATATCAGAATTCCGATGAACGTTGTATAAGCCACGCCTAATGAAATGCTGCTGACAACATCTTGCGATACTCCCTCACTGCTAACAGTTTGAATGTATAGAGAGGAAACTGACAGTATCCCAAGATTTAGAAAGAATGAAGCTTCTAGGGTATCCAAAAGCCAGTTTTTATAGATTCCGGAAGCAATCCACTTGAAACCAAGCAGGAGCATAACCATCATGGAAACAAACAGCAGATTCAGAGATGTGTCTCCAAGAGAGTTGGCTGCAAATGCTATGAAAAGAATGATGCGAACCAGAAACAAAAACCCTGCCCAGAACCGATATTTATCCTTGTAGGGTCCAGTATGGGCATCCAAGAAGGGCTTGATCTTCCTCAACCATGACAGCAGCCTGTAGTCATGTGATCTTGGCCAAAGACATTGCAAAAAGAGGAGCAGTGCTGTGTAGGGAAGAGAGAGCACAAGAAGAAAGACCAGAGCTACCAGGAAGAGAGGAATGTGCTTGCCAGTTAGATATTGGACATTAGCATCAGCTAGCCAGATGAACTTGGTCGATTTGTCTGGATAGATCAGGGTGGTAAACGATAGAGCTGTAATGATGGTACGAAGGATCTTTGTGTAGGAGAGTAATAATAGAGTAGCGAGAACTCGGACAGAATTGTTCCTTCCAAAGACTTTACCGGCAATCGTTGAGTAGCGACTTGAAACAATCATGAATATCACCATGCCCCAGATGTAGAGAGGAAACACAAACTGCAGCCATGTCCTGGTATACATGTCCATGCCATCGTAGAAACACGTTTCGATTCCTAGGTCCAGGTTTAACCAGGCAATAAAGATGGAAAAGATGTGCAAGCTTTTGGATCGGAAAAAAATAGCTTTGTTCACATGAACTATATTGGCATAGAAAACAAGTCCACTGATGGTTCCTTCAGAAACTGTGAGATTTACTGCAGTGAGGGCAAAGATGAGGATCACACCAGCAAGCAAAAACACCAGAATCAGTGTCAAGTAAACATTGGAGCAGTCAAGACACCTGGATGTTGCTAACGAAAGGCTAAGTCCTGGTTTGCAAGCCCCACATAAAGTGCCAGAGCGATTAAATGCACACTGTTCATCTGGAAAATTGAGGTTGATATCTATATCCTCACTTCTGCAATAGTCAAACGGGCAGTGCTCATGGAGCAGAACACCTGGAATAGAATGTTGTGAGGTTTCATTTGCGTCTAAACCATAGTATCCAATCCATACCGTTGCAGGTCGACGTATCATACCATGACCACTATTACAATCAGCAACAAGGTTGATAATTTCATCAACACAGTCGCACTTGATTTGTGGAGGTGCTCCCTTCAATGTGAATCCAGGCGGACAGGTAAGGAGTGTTACATACAATGTGGGTGGATGAGTATTAGAGAGTGCATTCTCAGCTTTATCTGGACTTTCTGCAGTAAGCATTAATTCTCCTTCACCTTTATTAGAGAATATGGTGTAATGTAGGTTTGTACACACATTACCAACTTCTTGTGATATCTGAGGCTCATCCAACTGGTGTGAGCCTGAATCATCTACTAACACTGCAGCTACAACTCCGGGAATGACTCCATCTCTTTGACCAACTACTACTGCTGAAAGCGTAAACACATCACCTGGGTAAACTGAGACTTGCCTACGTTTTTCACTACAGTCTGGGTGGTCGTTTTCACAAAGGCATACAAACATTGGATCCGATGAAACAACTGAGAGGCCACTTTGGTAGAATTGAAAGAGTAAATTAAATAACCGTGTGCCATTGTTAGCGAGCTGTTCTTGGATTTGTTCACAGGTTTCTCCAGAAATAGTGCATTCCACTTCATTCGTATATGATTCACTTAAATACTGCTGACGTGAATTGGAAGGATAACATGTATCTACATATCCTCCAAACAGAGCACTCCCTGCATGTTTAGCTGTGTTGTTTGTAAAAATGAATTGGGAGAGTATTTGGGATGAATTGAGGTCGGGATAGTTGAGGTTAAAGAAGCATTTTGAACTACCTTCACCTTGAGGATTGCATTCTCTCCCCTTGACATAGATTGCACCCCCAGCGTAGCGAGCATGGTTGTCTGTAAAGAAGATATTGGTGGCTCGTTCAAGATACAAGTAAGAGTCTGTACAGAGTTCAATACCAGCACCTTTGAAACCACTGTTGTTGTGAAAACTGATGTTACCTTCAAGGAACAGTTTTGAACCAAACATTTTCAGAGCCCCAACTTCATTGTTGTAAAAATTTCCATTGATAATTGTAACATTCTGAACACCATTCAGTACAATTGCTTTACCATCACATTTTGGACATGCCTTTATTTGCCCACTTGGCTTGCTATCATACACAGATAAATTTATAAATGCAATGCTGAATTCAACAGGCTGCAGTATATCATCTTGTACTAAGATTGCACTGGCTTGTGAGGCAGTGTTGTTGCTAAATGTGCAGTTTATCATTGTAACATTCCAGAGCTGACTGACAAGAGCACGTGCAACCCTTAGTGGTGAAATATTTATGTCTAAACCACCACCATATTTAGCACTGTTACCAAAAAATGTCGTGTTTATGAATAAGATTTGATCCAAGCCATTTTGATCTGTTTGAATATTAGGTTGATCATCGGATAAGCCCAGATATAATCCTCCACCATTGCGTGCTATTCCATATATCCATCTCTGGCATAATGAGACCAAACTCTGCTTGTCTGGTTGTATTACTACCTGCTAACGTGAGGTTGGATATATTGTTGAATTCAACAATATACTCTCCGGGGCCCATGTCAATAAGATGTATACCTGGAAGGAACTGAATCCAGGTGTTTGAAGTGAAGTAATAAGAATTGTTTTGGAGATAGTAGTCGAATGTGTAGCAGGGATAGTCATGATCAAGGCACAGAGTGTCTGGGTCAAAGCTTGTATCACTGATGTTGGAGGAATTAGTGGGTTTTACGTAGTAGATGTTTTCTGCAGTGCACAATAGCATTAGGTTGGGAGTGCAACCCACAGCAACTGCTATCAAAATCAACAGATATGCCGGCTCCATTCAAGTTTGTGTCACATTGACAGCCTACGTAAAAGAATCATTAGCAATAATTCCACACACAAAACTATACATACAAATGCAGACAAATAAGCTTTATCATTTGTAAGTATAAGTATATTGGATAGATACCTGGCTATAGGGATTTAACCGTAATTATGTACAATTCATTAATGAGGTAAAAACCATTGACGCATATGCCTGTTCGTCCAAGGATTTTATGTGAGTTGAATCCCTCTGGTAGTACCCAGCCTTTTGATAGCCTCACACTTCTTGATCACTTAAGTATACGTATAGGTGAAATCTCCCTGGCAGTACCTGGTGCTTTGATAGCTGTGGGGAGGCCTGGGAACCAGGCTACTTCTTGATTGCTGATATAGTCTAAGTAGGCTCAATCACTCAGGTAGTGCCCAGTGCTCTGATGGCCTTGAGCTTCTTGATTGCCTAAGTAGGTTAAGGTTATGAGATATAGGAATCATAACGATATTTGTAAAGAGTAAATTTTTCTAACCATGTAATGAGACATTCTAGGTAGCTTTCCACTACTGCATTTTGAGTGAAGCCCTGTGTACATTTAACATGTGCCTGCACTTGTAAGGAACCCACAAGAATTTAATTAGCTATACAATGTAGTTTACAGGTTCCAGAGAATATTTATGGCCCGAAAATCACTATGTATATCATAGGCAGTGGTGGTATATTACCATTTACGGTAACTGCAGCACATACTGGAGGGTACCGGTATGGTGAAAGACTTTGTGGGCATCTTGTGGGATTCCTGAAATGTGGCCCCACATAGTCAATAATCTTATGCTTTTCCTCAAGTGCTAATAAACAATACCTTTAAGGTATTCCTAAGTCGCTCTATATAGTTATCTTGCCTGACTGACCCTGAGGGCAATACCTGGTGCGAGAGTTTGTGGCATGTTGCCATTTTGATATCTTACAACCATGCAGTTTGTACTACTAAATAGCTATTGACTTATTGTACTAACTGTGCTGTAAAAAGTATACAGCTATGTACTGGTACAGCAGGTGATGAGATATTTGCGAAATATTTGTGGTATCCCTCACACTTCTTTTTGATTGTTTACATACCTGTAGTCTAAGCAACATAGACACCTGGCTCTCTGGATTTAACATACGTAAACATCCCATGGAGCCTCCAATTTAAGTGTTCTCAAATTACTAGCCAGGCAGACACAGTTTATCTTATACTAAACACCTGTGGGAACTGAGGAAGTGTTCATTGGATCCAGTATGAGAAAACAAACTGGAGAACTGGTCGCATGAGCAGGTACACTTGCAAAGTAATGACAAATACATATACCACATGCATGCCAAAAAATTTAATATGACTGCTGCATATATGGCGCCGGTTGTCTGGTAGCTATACTAAGTATTCAAACAACTCCATTGGGAAATTATCAGACCAGTGGGTTGTTGTTGTTATCCCACGCGTATGCGGCAGAGTTAAGGGATTGGTTCTGTCCGTCTGTTTGTCTGTCGTCTGTCTGTATCACAATTTACAGGATTCAGTGATTGCTAAACGTGACAGTAACATTGATATCTAAAAAAATGCTCAAATGATAGTCGCCAACTTGGTTCTATTCGCTGCATCTCCACATGTCTAACAATAATGGTGCGTTTTGCCATTATTTTATTACGGTCACAACTAGAATATGACAGGGGCCAGGCTATAGACACGAATTCATATTGGCGAATACGTAGTCCGTGTCGACCACAATTGGTCGTGCCCACAGCATGAATATAGGGTATACAGCTACCCAACCAGCTGCACTGTACCAACGGCTCCATCAACCAAGTCTGCAGTCCAGCCAGGTCCCAGTTGTAAATAATGCAGCGTGGGCTACGTATGTCTCTGCTAGAGACTTTTAGTTATCGTTTTTATAATGAGTGAACCCAGCAAAGCTGGAGGTAAGTTGATGTGTGTTTGTGTCTCAAGGGAGTTCATCAAGGTGAAAAAATGTCGCTAATTAATGCATTGCCAACGTGTTTTGACATTCTTAGTCAAGTATGCGAACTAACAGGTTTGCTATTAAAGTACTGGAGGATAGCAGACCATAGCAACACCTGCATACATATATCAACATAGCTAGCACTAACGTGGTGCACAGTACAAGAGAGCGAATAGCCATCTACACTGTTCCATCAAAGGGCGAATGGCGAAACTTTAACTCAGGGCTAATAGTCACTAAATAACTAGCAATAGCCTAAATCAGTTAGAAGCCTCAACCAATGGGTTCTTCGCTATTTAGAACCCTTGTTTTGCTTGGGACACCACAGCCTCAGGCCTTGAACCGTGAGTGTCTGGGATACCGAGACTTCCTTAGTAGCCTTTGCTGAATTCGTTTCAGTGCCCAACTATTGTTAAAACTTAGCTCATGATCACATCACTTTAAAAAAATTCCACATGACAAAATTTCCAGGTGTTAGAAGAGTTTCCTTGACAAAAGTATGATTGTGAAGGCTGATATCCAACAAAGATAAATTTTGTACACAATCATGTACATATATGCTTGAGTGCTATACTGTTATTGTTACTACACAGCTTTGTAAAAGCTTAGGTGAAGCACGCACAACCACAAAGATAAAAATCATGTTAGTCTAAAAACAGGAAAATCACAAAGGTTTTACACATGCAAAATATTGGTACAAGAACCTTGCAACAGCAAACCAGGCCAGTAAAAAGTAAAAGCACATCAGTCTATAGTGTAGCTAATTGGTTTGATCCAAGAAGTAACCATGCACCTCCTTCAAAGGAGGATTTCAAAGCCTAATTAAGCACTCCCCCATCCATTAGCGCAGTCGGCAACATATATGTGAAAACTGCAACCTTCTCAGGAGTGCATGACCCCAAAAGGTAGGGAGGAGCTCTTACTTCATACAGCCACGTGCACATCTGGCTTCACTAGCTACGTAGCTTAGAATCAGCAAGCTTGTAGTTTAGCACACATTTCATATAAGCAAAGATCCATGCACTTGTACTTGTAATGTCTGGATCACTTCTGTTGAAGTACAACGATCCTTCTTCCCCTTTGCATGGGGTTCATGCACTCCTGCTAGCATATAGGCATAAGTGATTGATACACGGAATTGCCACTGTTGACTGTTACAGGTTAGGGGAGGGTTTACTCCGCCCATATCATCCAGTTGTCATGGAAAATACGTATAAAAGGTGTATTGGGTGCAGAACCTGTCACAGTAAATCACTTCTGAGCTACTCATGAGACTGATTCACACTTTTACTAATTTAACAAGCTTCCAAAGAACCTGTATATTCAGACATCGAGAACAAAGACTTACTGTCAACCTCCAGAGTGCATAAAGCAAATCTAGAATAACCTCATTACTCTGTAACGAAGGGCAATAAGTTTTCATTCTCGATGTCTACACATGAATACTAGGTACTCTATAGATCTACAGACACATGCAGCCATGGTTTCACCAATATCTGTCTCTTGGATTTGGAGGATTTACATGGAATGGATTTCAAGCTGTTAATAATAAGTGAATATAGTGCCTGTATAATAAAAAGACTGCACGCATCAACAAAAATTTGGGTTTCTGCTTTCTCAAGTCTTTATACTCTAGCCCTGCATATATAGTTTTAGTTGCCTAAGTTCCATTGCCATGTTGTCGACCTATCAGCTTCAAACCATACAAGCTCTAGAATTTTCCAGTTCTGGTTGAGACTGCAACTGTGTAATTTATAGCTGGTCTTTTGTTTCCGAAGTGGAGTGATTACAAATCTCGGTACCAGCCCACTACTCACGGCAGACGATTCTTCGCCCTTAACAGCTGCAGGATACTGTAAGCGATATCCTGCAGAAAAATCGGGAGGTAAGCTTACCTTCCAATTTTTCTCCAAGGCTGCAAGAGATAAAATATGGGTGTGTATAATTAAGGCCTGGGTTCAAGGCTAGATTTGTCCTGATATCCCACAAAGACAGCGTTGCTTACATACCTACATCTTGCAATGCTGTAAATCTTGTACACAATATGTGCTTATGCTTGATTGCAGTACTGTTATTGTTACTACACAGCTTTGTAAAAGCTTAGGTGAAACAAGCACAACCACAAAGATAAAATCACATCAGTTTGAAATCTCAAAGGTTTCACACATGCAAATATTGGTACAAGAACCTTGCAACAGCAAACCAGAAAAAAAGTAACAACACAGCTAGTGCAGCTAATTGGTTTGATTCAAGAAGTAACCACCTCCTTCATAAGAGGATTTTAAAGCGTAATTAAACACTCCCCCATCCATTAGCACAGTGGGCAATGTAGTGAAAACTGCAACCTTCTCAGGAGTGCATGACCCCCAAAAGGTAGGGAGGAGCTCTTACTCCATGCTAATCTGACTTCACTAGCTATAGTAACTACAGGAATCAACATGCAAGCTTGTAGTTTAATAATCGCACATTTCATATACGGCAAACATCCACTTGTACTTATAATGTCTGGATCACTATACCTAGTCCTGTTGAGGTACGACACTCCTTCCCCTCTGGGGTTTATGCATGCACTTCAGCTATAGGCAATCAGTGATTGGTCCACAAAATTGTCACTGTTGGTTGTATATATAGTACTAATCGTCCCTTTGCATGACAATATTCACATTGATCATGAAGACAGCATTAAGGTTGGGGGGGGGGGGGGGGGGGGGGGGGGGGTTACTCCGCCCATATTATCCAGTAGTTATGGGAAGTGTATTTAGTGCAGAATCTGTCACAGTGACTCTTGAGCTACTCGTAGGTCTGTTTCGCACTTATTAAAGGACCTGCATGTCCGGACATCGAGAACGACTTATTGTTTACCTCCAGTGTGCATAGAGCAAATCCAGAATTGCATATTAACGAAGGGCACTTAAGTCTTCATTCTCGATGTCTAGACTTCACCAGACTGAGTATCTGTCTCTTGGATTTGGAGGGATTTACCGCAAATGTATTTCAAGCAAGTAAATATAATGCATGCCTGTACGGTGGAAAGACTGCATGATCGACAAAAAGTTGGGTTCTGGGCTTTCTCCAGTCTTAGCCCTGCATAGTTTTAGTGACCTAGGTTCCATTGCCGTGACGTGCTGTCATCCAAAATCATGCATGCTCTTGAAGTTTCCACTTTCTTTTGGGCCTAACTATATAGCTACATACATACCAGGGTAACTACAGCGAAAAGAACGCTTTTAATTAGCTATGCATCATGGAATATTTAAAAAGAAGAGTGACCAAGATCGTGCAAGGATGTTGAATAGTTTCTTGACAGACTCCCTTAGACTGCTATAGTAACTGGTCTTTTGTTTTCGAAGTCGAGTGATTAAAAAATTTGGTACCAGCCCACTACTCACGGCAGACCATTCTTCGCACGTAACAGCTGTATGCGATCCCGGATCTTCAGATTCTATTACTTACGATATCCTCCTATAGTATAGTAGCCTCGTTCCCAGTTTCCACTTTTATAAATAAAAAACGCTGTCTGGATTGTAGCCCAGTAACGGTTTTTCCATGATCCGTGATCCAGCTATAATAGCTTACGTGTTCCCAGTACGGTAGTACCCGCCCGACGGAAAGAAGTCAATTTTTTTGTCCTTTTTGCGGCAGATACTGCAGTGCTGGGAGGACGTTGGAGATGGCTATAGCTAGACTAAATTAAACCGTGTAAATAATATGCATCAATGCAAGATCAATATACCACTACATGTAAGCTTATACATGTAGCTACAGTACGTAGACCTACTTTGTTCCGTTTGGCTTCTGCTGCCGCAACAATTAAACGCGAAATCTCGTACAAATCTGCTGGAATCCCTTGAAATCTTGGTAAACTTGAATCTCAGAATCTTGGCTGAAATCTATCTGAAAACAACAACGCAAGCGCATTTATAGGCTATTAAGTATATAGCACAAAATAATTACTACGATTCGATAGAAGTTCGAAAGCGATCACGTGGGTGGTTACTTATTAATAAGGTAGGAAGACCAGGTTCAACATCCGCCGATTAAACCGTCACATGATTCTTCGCCGGCTCGATGCGCTCCTGTTCCAACTCAGAACTCTGTTTCCCAACTATTAAAAGCGCAGGGAGTGGAGGAGTATTCGGTGTTGGGCCTCTAAGGATTGGAAACGTGAAGTTGCTATGCTGAAGTTTCTTTCATAACATAATTTGTTAGTATGCCACAAAATTATAGTTGGATTCAGCTATCCAGTTCATAGAAATTATAGATTATATACTAGAGTATTCAGTGAAACGATTGTCTTGTAAAATTTTGAAGTAGCTAAGCTTTGCACTACCGCCTCGCTTGTAGGATCTTCAATACCATCAACATTCGGATGTCCAGCATGTCATTCTGAAATAAGTACATGTATAGCACAAAACTATTAGCCTCATGCATATATGCATCGACAGCCTTAATCTCATTCCACTGACTAATGTATATTGGATCAACTGACCTGAGTAAAAGTGCATGTACAGTACTCTAAACATCTTGTGTAGGGCTTACTGAAAAAAAAAAAAGCAGTAGTGAATCTCATGGTATCAATTAGTTAAGTGAGTAATACCAGTTTACTTGCTGTCAGTGCAGTTAACTCATCATACAAACAAATACACCACAATCACTCCTTGGTAGCCAAACACTCTATTTGTGCATTGCAGTATTGCTCAGCACAAGTACCGTGGGCCTTGAGGAGTGGAGCTGTTGCCTTTCTGCTGAGTGATGACGATACACTGGAGTCGTTGAAATTCCATGTTGTGTATGGAGTCACACGTAACAAGTGCTCTCGAAAAACAGATGTGCAAACTTGGGCAGAATTGCATCTAGTTCAGTTTGCAAGAGCGTGAATGTTGCACTATTTGGGGGCTTGTACAGCTCTAAATCTGATGAAGCCAAAGTAGTTCCTGCAAGTAGCTCCTTAGTTTTGTGTTCCATCCTGTACAGGAAATAATTGCATGGTCATGCCTTTGACACAAATACTGTTAACTCTCACCTTCGTTCTGTCCTCACAGGTATACTGTACAGTCCATTCAACTATAGCTAAAGGGAACTTGTAACCAGATGCTGTGACCCAACTACTGCAGAAAAACATACAGACCTTGCATGTGTCCCATTCTCATTCCAGATTCTCATGAAGGCTTACTGGGCAGGTCTTTCACAAACCTCAGCATGGTGTGCTCATGATAATTCTCTCTCTCCACCTATTTATTTTGGTTTGAGGTTTATATCATTGGTGACCAACCAACCATCCTCATGAAACCTTTCTCAGTGGCATGAGCAGACTGACTCTCACAAACCTCAGCATGGTGTGGAAACTAGGACACTGGGCACTGGCAAAATGGGAAGACTGGAAACACTGAAAAGATGGGCTAGTCAGGACATAAAGGTTATTATGACCTAGTGATTTGAAGGTGTAGTTATGCCATCAGTTAGGTATATTATACAAAGTCAAAGGCACTGCCCCATGCAAAGCCCTGAACTATTAAGACTTTGTTAAAATTACTTCACCATTATCTTGTGACCTTTGACACTATCTGTGCTCAGCTTAGCTATGTATGCGAGCTATCCTGCACTTCAATTTTTCAGGGAAGTCTATATAGGCACTTTAAGTCTAAGAATGTGCAGTGTTAATCATGAGTCAATAGTCTAGCAGAATAGGCACGTTCTACTCAATTAGCCAGCTATGTGTTACTACCAAAAGTGATGTCATTTGCATGCTAGCAGTTGCATGTACAGTGGAACCCCTCTAATGTGAACACCTTTAAGACTCTCACTGAAGAGAGCACACAGATTCTTTCAGTATTGTTGGAAGAATTAGAAAGTGTAGTAACTACAGACTGATTGTTGTTTTATATCACCTGTTAAATAGATCTGATTACTGTAGTACATGCAACACACTTGCAGCACTCATGCACTCCATACTTCCTTGTTTGGTTACAATTAGTATGCAGTGAGTTGTGTCTCATGCTCCTTCCTTATCTCTTTCACACCCCTGGTTTGTATATATGTACTTCCCACACTTCCCTTCTGGACAATACTTTATCAGTGTTTACGTAGTAGTCTAGGTCTCGATGACCCCCAAGGATTTTACCAACCACTCCCACTTTGACCAAGTGAATGAGAACCGACAATGCAACAGCAAACTGCCGTACAGGGGAACCTGCTAGCTAAGGGATGGAAAGATACAGACAAGCTGCATTCTCTCTCACATGCCCTATAAACCGTGCGGAGGAATACGTGAAGAAGAGCTTCCAGTACCTGCATATATAGCTGACTGTGGGAGTCGTAGTGGCTAGGAGAACGATCACCAGTGCACCTTCAAGATGCCTACATGGTGGGTGACTATTTTACACAGATGGATGGAAGTGTACCCGATCTATAATCAAGAGATGGCAACGGTGGCTCATGTGTTGGTAGACCAGTAATTCTCTGTGCCAGAACAGTTGCACTCCGACAAAGGCAGACAGTTTGAGTTCGATCTCATCGCGGAAATATGCAAGACCTTGCGAATCATTGAGAAGACCCCGACCCCCTACTACCCACAATGTGACGGCCTGTTCAAGCGTTTCAAACGCACACTTTTGGAAATGTTGGCTACCACCACCCGTGACCACCCCTTTGACTGGGAGAATCAGATCCGGAAGGTCTGTTTTGCCTATACATCATGAGCATGCAGTCCACCACTAGTACTCTCCCTTCTTCCTTGTGTTTGGTCACCGGGCCCGAGTTCCAGTCGATATCATGTATGTCACCGACAAACCCAGCGAGACAACCCACGGAGAATTTGCCACCACGCTTCGGACAACCTTGGAAAATGCAAAAAGTCTAATCATAATCAAGACTGGAGCAAATCAAGAGAGGCAGTAGTTTTACAACCGCAAAATCCATGGTAAACCCCTCTCTCCTGGTGACCAGATGTAGCTGTTCTCTCCGGTAGTACGTACCACTTGAGAAACTCCATCACCATGGACAGGACCATGGGTTGTAGCCAAACGGCTATTAGATGCAGCATATCGTATCCAATTACTGTCTGGTCACAGGAAACGAGCAGTAGTGCATTTCGATCGTCTGGAGCTTCGCCCTCCAGAGATGCGTCTCACCAACACTGCCCGTCAGTTGGACGAAGACAACCGAACCCCCATTCCATCCCGAATATATAGTGCCGGGCACCTCAGACCTGGAGCTCTTCGACCAGCTTAAACCTGAGCCTCGATCCACCCTCTCCCACCTGCATGCAACCACCGCCAAGACGTTACCCCCAACAAACTCGAACTATCCCCAATTACTATTCCCCTTCTCTCTTTCATTAGCTCTGAATACGGGACATAATTTCCTTGAGAGGGAGCAATGTAGTAACTACAGACTGATGCGTTTGTTTGTATCACCTGTTTAGTGGTTCTGATTACTGTAGTACATGTATCGCACATGTAGCACTCATGCACTCCATATTTCCAATGTTTGAATATGTGCCATGAGTGCTCCTTTATCTCTTTCACACCCCTGGTTTGTATACATGTACTTCCCACACTGACATGCTTCCCTTCTGGACAATACTTTATCAGTGTTTATGTAGTAGCATAGGTCATACAAGATATGATGAAATGGACATTCTCCCTTACTGCTATACAGTTGTATTTAAGTTACCATCTGCTTGAATTTACCGTATACACACTTACATAATACCCACACCTCAGGAGAACTTCTTGCAATTACTTAATATTCTAATTATGCATATGGCCTAAAAAAAGAGAGAGCCGATGTGCAAAGATGTCTTCGACACATCCAGTCGAGAAAATGAAAGCACGAAGAAACTGATCCATAGATATTGTTTTACTATACCAGTTACTACACCAGCACTCAGTATTCATGCTATGTAACATTTCACGACGTGTTTATTAGCACTCAATGAATATAAGCACCCTGCGATGATTAGCACCCATTTCCACTACTAATTTAGAAAATAGGCACTGGTGCTTAGTATCCTGATTATTACCTTCTTTTGGTTAATCTTCAGGGTCTCAGTATAGACAGAACTTCAGCTGCAATAAATTTACACAAATAGCTAACCTACTAATCTACTTTAGCATACTGTAATGATATCATTGATATGCATCCATGCACATGTCACTGTATATAGTACTCAAAAAAGTAGCTTAGCGGCATGGTTTATTCGGTTCCTGTAGTTGCAAAGCGTGTAGGCAGCTATATATGCTCAATCGCCTGTCCTATAAGGAAGCAGCCCAAAAGTTTAGGTGTTCATTTGTCATGCATGAGTAACACTAATAAGTCTTGTATGAAAAGTCTACCGAGTGTAACGTGTAGGCGGTCATTAGTTAAACCATGCCACCAAGGGCTGTTGGGATTAATAGCACAGGAGTGCAATAACTAATTTCAACCCAATGGAGGGTTCTAATTATTTCTAATTAGTTATTACAACTGAGAGTGCACTCTCAAATGCCATACAGCATGGCTTTCTGTGCATGTGCAGCTTATCATCAGCGGCTTCCTTCAAGTGTGCAGCTCGTAACCACACGGCAATATAAGATATTGCCCTACTCTGTGGTAAGTCACACAGTAATAACCTGCTCCGCTACAGAACATTGCCCTTTGATAGTATGGCTTCCAAGCATTTTTAAAAATACTCCAACTACATGCATATGTATACCCGTACCTTCTTTTGTTCCAGAGTCTCAGTGCAGAAACTTCCATAAATTTACACAACCAACTAACTTCCAAGAGAAAGCATACTGTACCGGTACCGTGCACGGCAAATTATTACGAGAAACAACATCCGGTGACATAAAAATTTGCCATCGCTATATACGAGACGGGAGCTACCCAGATCGGTACGAGAAAGCCAACAAGCACCCTCTACGGAAGAGAGTGAAGTTTTTCGCGTAGAAGGGTGTAAATCTCTTTAATGTCGACGGATCATCAAGTAGCTAAGTATGCAGTATAATAGTCAGTTGTGAGTACCAGGTACTGCTCACTGAATTTTAAAATAATTATTCTACCAACTGTTAGAGAAAGATGCTCAGCTGGGTGAGAGGCTGGTTATTATCTCTTAGAACGCCATGGGCACATTTATGTGACCATATAAAATAGAAAAAACATGTACTCTATATTAGCGCCTAATATAAAAGGGCCAATATAAATTCACATTAGCCTTATGGATGTAATAAAAGTTGGCTGGGAAAGATCCTGATCAAAGAAAGCGTATTGTTGGCACCATGCATATGTTGGCCATTTGGGGATGCACTGTTTGGACCCTAGGTCTATTATTAACGTGACAGGTATGACTTGATGCACCTGAAGCATGCGGCCAATCTCTGTTACTGTGTCGGACATCATGATGTCCAGTTCGAATTCCTCAGACCCTTTGGTACGTAGTGGTGCTCGGATTTTCCATTGTCCACATTGCTGGGCGGGGCTTAGGGAAAGGGCGGGGCTAGTACAAGGTGTGTTGCTGGGTGGTTGGGGCTGATACCCAGTCGAGAAAAGTCGATGTGAAGTTCAGTCTTGTTGCTGAAAGTAGCTTAAACGTAAAACGCTAACGTTTTTATCAACACAAAAAATGACGACCCCCTCAGATTTACACGAAACTTGGTACATATGTACCCTATGTGAAATTATTAATACACAGTGATTATTAGCCTCATACGTGGTATGGCTTCTGTGTTACAGCCAGACAAAAACTCAATTTTTTCAGCTACCTGTTTCTACATAATTGACCATAGCTTTTACTACAATTGTCTGTGCAAGATGAAAATTGCACCATCTTGTACCTTAGTAGATACCCTTTTAGCTGATATATTGCAAGTGATAATTTGATTATGTTGAGGTCAAAGGTCATGGTTTATATACTTGACCTTTGCCCCCTTGAAAAAGCAATTGTTCTAGTTTTTTTTCCAAATGTTCTCTAGATCTTCATGTCGAGATGGTATTATTTTAATTTTGGGCCTGCATGGGATTAGGAGATACAGAGAGTAGAGTAATTAGCCAGTAGGGTGTTTTTCATGTATGTCCACCCCATACTGGGATTTGTTTCGGTGTGAGGTCCAGTACTACATGATCTGCATGGGTGAGTAGACTGATTTAATACACTCATTATACATGTGGTGAGTTATAGTTTGGTACATTCCTGAAAGTAGATGGGAGTAAAGTTGCACAAATCCACAAGATTCCCGCAATCAAACAGAGCTCTCACACACATTTTCATTCATTTTTCTGACTATTACTTCTAACACAGACTCAGAGGAATGCAGCTCTTTGTAAACATTGTCCAGAAATCAAACGCAATTATATAGCTTTCTAATAGTGTAATAATACATATCACAGTTCCATGATTGCAAGAATATCTTGTGCAAGTAAAGTGCCTACAGATTTTATAAAAGACAAAATAAGCCAAACAAAAATATAATCCAAATATAAATGGTGTTTGCAGTACATACAAGAAATAATTATTAACAATAAAGCAAAATGAAAGTAGGGGGTGAGAAATTGTCATGTGCTGTGTCAAGTGGAGTACAAAACTATAACTTTGCAAGGAACAGATATGTATGCAAGAGTGGTATTTGTACAAATTACTGTGAATAGTATGTCAATCAGAAGTCTTCCATATCTTCCACTAGCACGGCTTCACCACTCGTAACATTCCTGTCAAAGGTCAGCCTCAGGCACTGGACTTTAGGCAGGGGTTGAGCTAATGAGTCTCCACTCTGGCCTGCAGCATCGTCAGCACCATCCTCATTATTGGCAACCAGTCCCTCTAGCTCTGCAATATTCACCTGTGGAACAGTTCTTTTCCGAGTGCATGTGCTTGTATAGCAGTGGACTAGACACTGTTTGATCTTCCTCATAGTCTGTGGCAGGTGGCTGCGAAAGTGGTATATCAGAATTCCGATGAACGTTGTATAAGTCACGCCTAATGATATACTGCTGACAACATCTTGCGATACTCCCACACTGCTAACAGTTTGAATGTATAGTGAGGAAACTGATAGCATACCAAGATTTAGAAAGAATGAAGCTTCTAGGGTATCCAAAAGCCAGTTTTTATAGATTCCGGAAGCAATCCACTTGAATCCAAGCAGGAGCATAACCATCATGGAAACAAACAGCAGATTCAGAGATGTGTCTCCAAGAGAGTTTGCTGCTAATGCTATGAAAAGAATGATGCGAACCAGAAACAAAAACCCTGCCCAGAACCGATATTTATCCTTGTAGGGTCCAGTATGGGCATCCAAGAAGGGCTTGATCTTCCTCAACCATGACAGCAGCCTGTAGTCATGTGATCTTGGCCAAAGACATTGCAAAAAGAGGAGCAGTGCTGTGTAGGGAAGAGAGAGCACAAGAAGAAAGACCAGAGCTACCAGAAAGAGAGGAATGTGCTTGCCAGATAGATACTTGACGTTAGCATCAGCTAGCCAGATGAACTTGGTCGATTTGTCTGGATAGATCAGGGTGGTAAACGATAGAGCTGTAATGATGGTACGAAGTATCTTTGTGTAGGAGAGTAATAATAGAGTAGCGAGAACTCGGACAGAATTGTTCCTTCCAAAGACTTTACCGGCAATCGTTGAGTAGCGACTTGAAACAATCATAAATATCACCATGCCCCAGATGTAGAGAGGAAACACAAACTGCAGCCATGTCCTGGCATACATGTCCATGCCATCGTAGAAACATGTTTCGATTCCTAGGTCCAGGTTTAACCAGGCAATAACGATGGAAAAGAAGTGCATGCTTTTGGATCGGAAAAAAATAGCTTTGTTCACATGAACTATATTGGCATAGAAAACAAGTCCACTGATGGTTCCTTCAGAGACTGTGAGATTTACTGCAGTGAGAGCAAAGATGAGGATCACACCAGCAAGCAAAAACACCAGAATCAGTGTCAAGTAAACATTGGAGCAGTCAAGACACCTGGATGTTGCTAACGAAAGGCTAAGTCCTGGTTTGCAAGCCCCACATAAAGTGCCGGAGTGATTAAATGCGCACTGTTCATCTGGAAAATTGAGGTCGATATCTATATCCTCACTTCTGCAATAGTCAAACGGGCAGTGCTCATGGAGCAAAACACCTGGAATAGAATGTGGTGAGGTTTCATTTGCGTCTAAACCATAGTATCCAATCCATGCCGTTGCAGGTCGACGTATCATACCGTGACCACTATTACAATCAGCAACAAGGTTGATAATTTTGTCAACACAGTCGCACTTGATTTGTGGAGGCACTCCCTTCAATGTGAATCCAGGCGGACAGGTAAGGAGTGTTACATACAATGTGGGTGGATGAGTATTAGAGAGTGCATTCTCAGCTTTATCTGGACTTTCTGCAGTAAGCGTTAATTCTCCATCACTTTTATTAGAGAATATAGTGTAATGTAGGTTTGTACACACATTACCAACTTTTTGTGATATCTGAGCCTCATTCAGGCTGTGTGAGCCTGAATCATCTACCAACACTGCAGCTACAACTCCCGGAATGACTCCATCTCTTTGACCAACTGCTACTGCTGAAACTGTGAACACATCGCCTGGGTAAACTGAGACTGGCCTACGTTTTTCACTACAGTTAGGGTGGTCATTTTCACAAAGGCATACAAACATTGGATCCGATGAAACAACCGAGAGGCCACTTTGGTAGAATTGAAAGAGTAAATTAAATAACTGTGTGCCATTATAAGAGTCCTGTTCTTGGATTTGTTCACAGGTTTCTCCAGAAATAGTGCATTCCACTTCATTCGCATATGATTCACCTAAATACTGCTGATATGAATTGTAAGGAAAACATGTATCTACATATCCTCCATACAGAGCACTCCCTGCATGTTCAGCTGTGTTGTTTGTAAAAATGAATTGGGAGAATATTTGGGATGAATTGAGGTCGGGATAGTTGAGGTTAAAGAAGCATTTTGAACTACCTTCACCTTGAGGATTGCATTCTCTCCCTTTGACATAGATTGCACCCCCAGCATAGCGAGCATGGTTGTCTGTAAAGAAGATATTGGTGGCTCGTTCAAGATACAAGTAAGAGTCTGTACAGAGTTCAATACCAGCACCTTTGAAACCACTGTTGTTGTGAAAGCTGATGTTACCTTCCAGGAACAGTGTTGATCCAAACATTTTCAGAGCCCCAACTTCATTGTTGTAAAATTTTCCATTGATAATTGTAACATTTTGAACACCATTCAGGTAAATTGCTTTGCCATCATAATCCTTTATTCGTCCACTTGGTTTGCTATCATACACAGATAAATTTATAAATGCAATGCTGAATTCAACAGGCTGCAGTATATCATCTTGTACATAGATGGCACTGGATTGTGAGGCAGAGTTGTTGCTAAATGTGCAGTTTATCATTGTAACATTCCAGAGCTGACTGGCAAGTGCACGTGCAACCCTTAGTGGTGAAATATTTATGTCTAAACCACCAACATATTTAGCGGTGTTACCAAAAAATGTCGTGTTTATGAATAAGATTTGATCCAAGCCATTTTGATCTGTTTGAATTTTAGGTTTATCATCAGATAAGCTCAGATATAATCCTCCACCAGTGCGTGCTTTTCCATTCCCGAAAATAGTGTTTATGAGTTCCACATTGTAACCTTTTTCATAAGGACAGCTATTAAGCCAAGCATTTCCACCACCCTTTAAAGCTTCGTTACTCTCAAAAAGCACTTCTTTTAGCTGCAAATGATTCTGATGACAATTACTACGTAAAGGGAAAAAACTTACATAGAGACCACCTCCAAAAAATGCAACATTTTCCGAAATGATAGAGTTTGTGATACGTACGAAGTTTGTGTATGCTACTGTTTCTTTGAAGCAGGTAGTATTTCGATATTTTGGAACTGTCTGGACTGCAATACCTCCACCAAGTAATGAGTGCCCTTGTTTAAAAATACAGTTTTCAATCGTAACATAGTTTGAGGTAGTTTCTTGTTCATAAATTAATATAATCAAGTTTCCATTAAATAATTCAGCAAGCAAATTCTGATTACGATAAAAGTAGGAATCGTATACATTGATATAACTATTTGAGCATGGGTTTTCTAGTTGGACACTAAGCCCTGCTGGTGATTCCAGTCTGTAACGATTTCCTCCATAAGCAAAAAATGAAGACCTTACGCTAAATTGAACCGTGTCATTGCCAAGCTTATAGCAGTCCAACTCACTTGGGTAGAAATAGAAATAAGCATTCCCTCCGGGGTAGTCTTCCGAACCCCTGCTGAACAGCACTGTTGAATCAGTTATTGAAGAGTTTCCCAGTACATTCAAACCCACAATTCCAAATCCTCTACTTTTGTAAATGTAGACGTCAGAGAAATGAGTGTTTGTAACGTTGAATAGGCCTAATGCTAATGCATAATCTGGAAATGGCCGGCTACTGCATTCATAAAAAGTTAAATGCTGGAAGGTTAGATTTTCGATTTTCCGAAAAACAAACCCTATTCCACTCGTGCAAAGGATTGTACTCTCTGGCATAATGAGACCAAACTCTGCTTGTCTGGTTGTATTACTACCTGCTAACGTGACGTTGGATATATTGTTGAATTCAACAATATACTCTCCGGGGCCCATGTCAATAAGATGTATACCTGGAAGGAACTGAATCCAGGTGTTTGAAGTGAAGTAATAAGAATTGTTTTGGAGATAGTAGTCGAATGTGTAGCAGGGATAGTCATGATCAAGGCACAGAGTGTCTGGGTCAAAGCTTGTATCACTGATGTTGGAGGAATTAGTGGGTTTTACGTAGTAGATGTTTTCTGCAGTGCACAATAGCATTAGGTTGGGAGTGCAACCCACAGCAACAGCTATCAAAATCAACAGATATGCCGGCTCCATTCAAGTTTGTGTCACGTTCACAGCCTACGTAAAAGAATCATTAGCAATAATTCCACACACAAAACTATACATACAAATGCAAACAAATAAGCTTTATCATTTGTAAGTATAAGTATATTGGATAGATACCTGGCTATAGGGATTTAACCGTAATTATGTACAATTCATTAATGAGGTAAAAACCATTGACACATATGCCTGTTCGTCCAAGGATTTTATGTGAGTTGAATCCCTCTGGTAGTACCCAGCCTTTTGATAGCCTCACACTTCTTGATCACTTAAGTATACGTATTGGTGAAATCTCCCTGGCAGTACCTGGTACTTTGATAGCTGTGGGGAGGCCTGGGAACCAGGCTACTTCTTGATTGCTGATATAGTCTAAGTAGGCTCAATCACTCAGGTAGTGCCCAGTGCTCTGATGGCCTTGAGCTTCTTGATTGCCTAAGTAGGTTAAGGTTATGAGATATAGGAATCATAACGATATTTGTAAAGAGTAAATTTTTCTAACCATGAAATGTGACATTCTAGGTAGATTTCCACTACTGTATTTTGCGTAAGCTTAATGAAGCTCTGTGTACATCTAACATGTGCCTGCACTTGTAAGGAACCTACAAGCATTTAATTAGCTAGCTAGCTACAAGTAATAGTTAAAGGTCAGTTTGGGTGAGGGGAATCTAAAGTCCGAGGTGAAGCCGAGGAGTTTAACCCCTCACCCAAACTGAACTTTAACTGATTTAATGTACATTGGTATAGCAATGATCCCTGTACGTGGCCTCCTTTGAGTGCTATAAGTGTGGGAAAAAGTGGTTGCCATGGTAATGTACATTAATGTAGCTAACAGGTTCCAGATAATATTGGACCAAAAACACTATGTATATCATAGGCAGTGATGATAAATTACCATTTACGGTAAGTGCAGTACATACTGGAGGGTACCGGTATGATGGAAGACTTTGTGGGCATCTTGTGGGATTCCTGAAATATGGCCCCACATAGTCAATAATCTTACGCTATAAAGCTTTCCTCAAGTGTGCTAATAAACGATATCTTTAAGCTATTCATAAGTCGTTATACATAGTTATCTTGCCTGACTGACCCTGAGGGCAATACCTGGTGCGAGAATTTGTGGCATGTTACTATTTTGATATCTTAAAACCATGCAGTTTGTACCACTAATTAGCTATTTACGTATTGCAGTAACTGTGCTGTAAAAAGTATACAGCTATGTACTGGTACAGCAGGTGATGACAGAGATACTAAATATTTGCGGTATCCCTCACACTTCTTTTTGATTGTTTACATACCTGTAGTCTAAGCAACATAGACACCTGGCTCTCTGGATTTAACATACTTAAACATCCCATGGAACCACCAATTTAAGTGTTATCAAATTATTAGCCAGGCAGACACAGTTTATCTTATACTAAACACCTGTGGGAACTGAGGAAGTGTTCGTGTGAGAAAACAAACTGGAAAACTGGTCGCATGAGCAGGTACACTTGCAAAGTAATGACAAATACATACACCACATGCATGCCAAAAAATTTAATATGACTGCTGCATATATGGCGCCGGTTGTCTGGTAGCTATACTAAGTATTCAAACAACTCCATTGGGAAATTATCAGACCAGTGGGTTGTTGTTGTTATCCCACGCGTATGCGGCAGAGTTAAGGGATTGGTTCTGTCCGTCTGTTTGTCTGTCGTCTGTCTGTATCACAATTTACAGGATTCAGTGATTGCTAAACGTGACAGTAACATTGATATCTAAAAAAATGCTCAAATAATAGTCGCCAACTTGGTTCTATTTGCTGCATCTCCACATGTCTAACAATAATGGTGCGTTTTGCCATTCTTTTATTACGGTCACAACTAGGATATGACAGGGGCCAGGCATATACAGACTATAGACACGAATTCATATTGGCGAATACGTAGTCCGTGTCGACCACAATTGGTCGTGCCCACAGCATGAATATAGGGTATACAGCTACCCAACCAGCTGCACTGTACCAACGGCTCCATCAACCAAGTCTGCAGTCCAGCCAGGTCCCAGTTGTTAGTAATGCAGTGTGGGCTACGTATGTCTCTGCTAGAGACTTTTAGTTATCGTTTTTATAATGAGTGAACCCAGCAAAGCTGGAGGTAAGTTGATGTGTGTATGTGTCTCAAGGGAGTTCATCAAGGTGAAAAAATGTCGCAAATTAATGCATTGCCAACGTGTTTTGACTTTCTTAGTCAAGTATGCGAACTAACAGGTTTGCTATTAAAGCACTGGAGGATAGCAGACCATAGCAACACCTGCATACATATATCAACATAGCTAGCACTAACGTGGTGCACAGTACAAGAGAGCGAACAGCCATCTACACTGTTCCATCAAAGGGCGAATGGCGAGACTTTAACTCAGGGTTAATAGTCGCTAATTAACTAAGGGCAAATTTCCACAGACAGATGTGGTGGCTTTGCTACACAGAATCAGAAAATGCCATCGTTCGCTAGCTACAGTGTTGCCTCCATGGATATTAAAGAAACTCAATGAGATTCGCCATTCGGCAACAGCCTAAATCAGTTAGAAGCCTCAACCAATGGGTTCTTCGCTATTTATAACTTTTGCTTTGCTTAGGACACCACAGCCTCAGGCCTTGAACTTTGAGGGTCTGGGATACCGAGACTTCCTTAGTAGCCTTTGCTGAATTCGTTTCAGTGCCCAACTATTGTTAAAACTTAGCTCATGATCATATATATCACTTTTAAAAAAATTCCACATGACAAAATTTCCAGGTTTCCTTGACAAAAGTATGATTGTGAAGGCTGATATCCAACAAAGATAAATTTTGTACACAATCATGTACTTATGCTTGAGTGCTATACTGTTATTGTTACTACACAGCTCTGTAAAGGCTTAGGTGAAGCAAGCACAACCACAAAGATAAAAATCATGTTAGTCTAAGAACAGGAAAATCACAAAGGTTTTACACATGCAAAATATTGGTACAAGAACTTTGCAACAGCAAGCCAGGCCAGTAAAAAGTAAAAGCACATCAGTCTATAGTGTAGATAATTGGTTTGATCCAAGAAGTAACCATCTCCTTCATAAGAGGATTTCAAAGCCTAATTAAGCACTCCCCCATCCATTAGCGCAGTGGGCGACATGTATATAATATAGCATGGTTAGTAGGTGTATATGCGATATATACGACCTGGCATCGAGGTCAGAGGAAGTTTACGTCATATAGCCCGAGGCGCGAAGCGCCGAGGGCTATATGACATAAACTTCCGATGACCGAGATGCGTGGTCGTATATACTCGCATATACACCGTATACTAACCATGCTATATCGTATATATGCTATAGATGTGTGGGTGGACGGTTAGTGCGCATGCACATATACTACTGCGTGCCAGTTCGAAAGAGAAGTAGGCAAGGATCGAGCTAGATCAAGATGGCGCGCTGTGGTAGTATACATGCATGTCTGCTGCTTCTGATTTTACATCCTCTTTGAATCAACTCATTTCCTGTTAAATAAGTGTCTGAAATATACACTGGTGTATATATAGGCTGGGTTTACACGTGATATATACACCTAGCGGTGACTTTGATCCACCCACGCACTATAGTATATATATGTGAAAACTGCAACCTTCTCAGGAGTGCATGACCCCAAAAGGTAGGGAGGAGCTCTTACTTCATACAACCACGTGCACATCTGGCTTCACTAGCTACTCAAGTAGTTACTACAGGAATCAGCAAGCTTGTAGTTTAGCACACATTTCATATAAGCAAAGATCCATGCACGTGTACTTATAATGTCTGGATCACTTCTGTTGAAGTACAAAGATCCTTCTTCCCCTTTGGGGTTCATGCATGCACTCCTGCTAGCATATAGGCAATAAGTGATTTGTACACGGAATTGCCACTGTTGACTGTATAGTACTAGTCATCCCTTTGCATGACATATTGAAGACAGCTTTAAGGTTAGGGGGGTTTACTCCGCCCATATCATCCAGTTGTCATGGAAAATACGTATAAAAGGTGTATTGGGTGCAGAACCTGTCACAGTAAATCACTTCTGAGCTACTCATGAGTCTGATTCACACTTCTACTAATTTAAAAGCTTCCAAAGGATTTGTATATTCAGACATTGAGAACAAAGACTTACTGTCTACCTCCAGAGTGCATAAAGTAAATCTAGAATAGCGCTCATTATTCTGTAACGAAGGGCAATAAGTTTTCATTCTCGATGTCTACACATGAATACTATAGATCTACAGACACATGCGGCCATGGCTTCACCAGTATCTGTCTCTTGGATTTGGAGGGATTTACCGGGAATGCATTTCAAGCTGTTAAGTGAATATATATAGCGCCTGTACGATGAAAAGACTGCACGCATCGACAAAAATTTGGGGTTCTGCTTTCTCCAGTCTTTATACTCTAGCCCTGCATAGTTTTAGTGGCCTAGGTTCCATTGCCGTGTTGTCAACCTATCACATACAAGCTCTAGGATTTTTCAGCCTTGGGCCTAGCCTTAACAAAATATATAGCTACATATGTACCAGGGTAGCTATATACAGTGAAAGGAACGCTTAAATTAGCTATGCATCATGGTCCAGGAATATTTGAAAAGAAGAGTGACCAAGATCGTGCAAGGATGTTGAATAGTTTCTTGACAGACTCCCTTACTAAGACTGCAACTGTGTAATTTATAGCTGGTCCTTTGTTTTCGAAGTCAGTGATTACAAATCTCGGTACCAGCCCACTACTCACGGCAAACGATTCTTCGCACTTAACAGCTGCAGGATACCGTAAGTGATATCCTCCTATAGCCTCGTTCCCAGTTTCCACTTTTTATATATAAAAAACGCTGTCTGATTGTAATCCAGTAACGGTTCTTCCATGATCCGTGTTCCAGCTATATAGCTGACGTGCTTCCATCACGCTGCATGCCAGTACGGTACCCGCGCACGACGGAACCCGCAAGACGGAAAGAAGTCCAGTTTTTTGGCTTTTGTTGTTTTTGTTTTTCACGGGTTTTTTTTGCGGCAGATACTGCAAGTGATTTGTGCTGGAAAGACGTTGGAGATGGCTATAGCTAGACTAAATTAAACCGTGTAAATAATATGCATCAATGCAAGATCAATATACCACTATATGTAAGCTTAAACATGTAGCTATGTAGGCCTACTTTGTTCCGTTTGGCTTCTGCTGCCGCAACAAACGCGAAATCTCGTACAAATCTGCTGGAATCCCTTGAAATTTTGGCAAACTTGAATCTCAGAATCTTGGCTGAAATCTATACAACGCAAGCGCATTTGTAGGCTATAAACAAGGACACTTAATACTATAAGTGTCCTTGCTATAAAGCAGCACAAAATAATTACGATAGAAGTTCGAAAGCGATCACGTGGGTGGTTACTAAAACCCGGAACGGAACGGAACGGTAGCAGAACGTTCTGGTGTCATGGGAAAATGGAAATGGGACCCCGGGGCGTACTTCCTAACCGATCAGGGAACGATTGAACTTAACAAATGAGACCTTCTAGCTATTCCTTTCCAGCAGTTGAGGTGCAGGGCATACTGGCTCTCATACTCCACAGCAGACACCAGCTCACACCACGTCCCAGTGTCACTCTGAGTGCTAGACTAGCTATTGAGTTTGAGCTTTCAATCCAACACGATGAATTAGCTATACTCTGTATGAGCAGTACAAAAACGGCTTGTATGTGTAGTATAATTGACTCGCTGGCAGCCATCAATTTGTGCACTTGAGTGTTGTGCAGTGTAGGTCATGTCTATTGTGGTGTAGGTCATGTCACTCTATTGGTCATGTTCTTTCCAAAAGATTAATTAGGGTTCCTTTTTCATTTTTCTGCTTTATATATTACAGTGACCTTACCTGAAACACCAGAAGATCAGCAAATACTTCTCGGTCATAGCTAATGGTTCAGTTACTATAAGAATGTGTAGTGAAATTTTTATATCAGTAAACTGTAGTTCACAGAACAGTGCACTCCAGAGTGTTTTGTGTGGGAGGAGTTGCACCACAATACAGTTGTCGGTATTGATAGTGTTACTGTAGTGGCATGGTCTGTTCAGCAATATGTTCTCAGCGGATTGGCTGTTTGAGTCCTCTCGTGCATCAACTACAAGAGAATGTACGCTTTACATTAGCATTTTTGTTGTTCCATATACTTTATATCTTTTATTGCATGACACAAGTGTTGGACTTTATGGAATTAATGCAGTAAATTTTGCTACACTAACAACTTTTCCCTATCGTTTCCCAATGTTCTCTTTCCCTTCTATCTTCATTGTGTACAGTGTAATTGCTTTTGGAATGCTAGAGCTGGACATACTTATTGGCTACACCAACCGCACCTCCCTGCATGTATTGCAATTCCATGCAGAGACTTAATTGGCGCAGAGTAGCTACAGGTATTACAAATGAGACACATTTTTGTACTGTAAAAGATACATAACTGGTAGCTATATGCTACATGTATAGTATACTCAAGATCAACTCTTCTGAGTCAATTATTTAGGAAAGATATCAGCATATGCAGATCTTGTAGCTGACCATTAAGGTCGCATCGCATTTCTTCAGCTGTTGTAAACATGTGCTATACCTGTATGTGCAGTTATGTCTAGCTATATTATACAGATAGTATTGATAAACATTCTGAGTACAATAGTAATTAAAAGTGTTTGAGGTAAAAAATTGAACTGATGTCTACTAAATAAATACAAAAAAAACCTTGAGTAACATGCGATGGGAGAAATTTGGTTTTGTGCATGCAAAATTGTCAAACACTGTTTTCTTCATCACCACACATACAACAGGTCTTGGTTCCTTCTACGCTGCGTTAGTCTTGGATATGTTCTGGATCTCTGATTCATGGTGGTCCTGTTCTGGCAACTTGTGCTCCCCTTTCATGCCAAGAGTTTTGAGGCCAGAGGATATCTCCAATAGCTACATTCACCTCGCGATGGTCATTGCTGCAATTGTTCTGCCGTGGCTACATGTACAATGGCACGCACGCCGCTTGCTCACTTATTGGCGGGCGAAGAATCGCTTCTGTATGTGCCATTGCGCATGCTCGGACAGCCACTCGTTAACTTAGTTTATTAGTCTCGTGCCCAGACCATCGCTCTAGGAGCGACGGGCTGGGCACGAGACTATTAGTTTATTAACCATAAGGGTTAACCTCCATTATAGATCTAGTCTCGCGAACCAGCCAAAGCAAAAAACCGCGGGACTAAATGACCGGACAGGTACGCAGATATACCGGCCAATACAATCTCCTAGTTGCTCAGCCCGCGACTTTTTCGGTTGCACGAAGGAAATGGCGCGGGCCTGGAACGAGACTAACCGTCTGGCACATGGTAAAAAAATAGTGCGCGGATTTGCCGTTGTCACGTCGCTGGGCGGGGCTCGGAGAAAGGGCGGAGCTGGGATAAGATGCATGCGTTGTTGGGTGGGTGGGGCTGATGGCCAATCGTTGATAAGCTCAGTAAGCCTATTGCATGAGGTTAGCTTGTTGATTATATAGTGAGATTGCATGAAAAAAAGGTGAGTTATATATCCGGTCGGTTCTTTCCTGTGTCAGAGTCGTAAGTGACCCCACTCCCTGGCAGAAGTGATGCCTCCCATGCAACTCCCCCCCCCCCCCCAGCTCGTCTCGTGACCACCCTTAACAACATGCATGGCGGTACGTCACCAATAGACTAGTACTGTTAGTGATGGCAGGTAAGTCACTGAATGCTGGTACATCATTACCACCGTTCAGTGAATTATTTTGTGGAGAACAAGAATATTATCCACAGCGGAGAATATTCTCCCAGGCCGACGATATGTACACATGTACTCTCTCCAGTCTTTGTTCCTGTAAAGAGTCATTCAGTTTACCTCCATGTGTTCAGTGTGCCTGATTGTGGTGTTTACATTATAAAAAATAATAGCGCACTCTCTGTGTCTTTCCTCTCCCTTTATTCTTTTTTGCTCTACGCCTGCTTGGACTCGTGTGGGTAGCAAAGGGCTGCATGGTGAAGGGCTATAGTTGGAAGCCAGGCTCAGCTGCAGTATGTTGCTCAGGCAGGGAATGTCTTTGTTTGTAAACACTAGTGCTCCATGCAGTAAGCGATTGGTTTAACCCCCCCCCCCCCCCCCCCCAAAAAAAAAATTTAGTCAATTAGCCCATGCACCTGGCACGCGCCATGTGCATGAGGATACTTGTGGGTTTAATGGGACTAGGTCACAGCTAGAAGTTAAATCGTGGGTTACGTATAAAATATTACGTATATACCCTACAGTATGTCCTGCATATATGTCAGCTAGTAGGACCCTCTCAGGCAAATTGAGAGAGCTGGTATGTTAACGAAGATCTGGACTTGAGCCGTGGGGTGTTGTGTGGGCTATATAGCTAGTAGCACTTACAGCTAGGGTCACTTGTTGTTTTAGACCCTATATAGCTGTCCGTACAGCAAAATCACAGTGGTATGTATATATATAGCCTATCGTTGTCAAAACAATTCATCAGCAATGAAATAATTATCAATTATTGCATATATATAGCTAAACTGCAAATATAATGCTTGATTAAAGCTAGTGTTTGCCAACAATTGTTATGGAATGCTATTGTTATACCTTATATGGCATGTTGTGTAGTTGGAGGGTTGCTTGCTGCAACTGTTACAGTGGCATTCTAAAGTAGCTAGGTTCAACCAGTTAGTTAAATTCTGGATGTGAAGTGGTAGCTAGCTAACTAGTGTAGCTAGCTTGCTATATGGAGCCCAGTAAAACAGAGATGGTAAGGCTCCACCTGGGATGTGGGAAGAGATATCTCCCTGGATTCATTCATGTGGACCTGCTCCCATACGATCATATTGACTACAACTGCGATGTATCTGACATGAAGGATGTGTTTTCTGACAGAGTTGCAGATGAGGTCTATGCATGTCACATCCTAGAGCACATTCCGAGGTGCAAGACACTTTCTGTTCTCAGTGAATGGAACCGTGTCCTTAAGGAGGGAGGCCTACTACGAGTCTGTGTTCCTGATTTCCAAGCTGTGGTGAAGCAGTATCAACAGACAAGAAACTTGTCTGAACTAGAGGGCATCCTAAATGGTGGACAGAGAGATCAGCTGGATTATCATCAAATGACTTTCGACTTACCTCTGCTCCAGTGCTTTCTTGAGGATGCTGGTTTCAACAACGTGCAACGCTATAATTGGAGGGAGTTCCTTCCAAAGGGCTATGATGACTACAGTCGCTCATACCTTCCCCACATGGATGAAACTGGGACGCTCATGTCTCTGAATGTTATTGCAACAAAGCATGAAACTCCAAGAAGCAAGCCTTCAGAAAGAGTTTGCTTTGCCATGGGCATACATCATCCTCCAGACATTCATGCATCGGCAAACTAACTCTGAACGGATTGTTACAGTAATCAATTACCATCGTTAGCTATTAATACGTTCACTATAATTTCAAGACTTATGTACAAACAATTATGTGGTACTGGAATTCTATTATGTTGGTACTGTGACATCATTACGATTATGATCATCTTCTGTTCATTCATTCATTCATATAATTATACATTGTCGAACTAACTCTGAACATCGTTATTGGAGTTGACAGCACACTACCCTGTAAAAAAGGATTGTTTTAATCTAACTAGGGTTAAGCTAATCTTAGTTGCAGCTGCACTGCCAAACAATGCAGCTTTAATACACTCACTACATGTAATAATTGTTTGTTGCGATACACAGTAGCAGCTGATTTCTTGGAGTGACCACAGGAGTGCTAACTCTCCGAGAAAAAAAAGCACTATCATGAATTGTTTATGGTATCCCTGAGTAAAGTGATTTTATTGCACTGCACTTACTGCACATTTTCTGGTACACTGCAAAAATAAAGTGGTTGCAGGGTTTTAACCCATGCACATAAGGTTACCTCAGTTGCAGCCCCAGTACCAAAGAATGTGCAGTTACGTTCAGTGCAGTGCAGTAAGATCACTTTACTTGAAAGCCAAGCTAGATCAGCTTTATTAGGTGCATGGGATAGAAATGGGTTGGTACAAAATATGTTGTTAAGTGTCCTAATGGGTCTTTCCTTCCTTCTGAATTTGGAGAAATAGGGTGGTAAAGTGATCCACTTATTTATATTGTTTTGTATACTGCAACTGAGATATCCCTAGCTGGTTTAAAGCATGCAACCCTTTGAGTTTTGCAGTGCATATTTCCTTAATAATGAAGGGCCTAGAACCAAAGTGGTCTAACCCACATAATTGACTTTACCTCTAAGCTCCCAAACTTGAGAATACTCTTAAAATGTGTGGCTACTTAGCTAAGTTTGAGAATTTACCATTTTTTGGTCTGCTCATAATGTATGATGTTGGTACATTAAGCCTACATGTAAGTTTTGGTATTCAATTTATGATTTGCCAGACACATATATACTTTGGCTCAAAATGTTTGTGCCCTGGCTCAAACTCTTGTGTACCAACAATTGTGTTGTAGAGGAATTTTATTATACACTTGGTGTGCATCTCAATTAGGCTTTCTGCATAGCTATAATTTCTTTAATACCTGGAATCTCCTCTGTTTATAGAATAGACTAAGGAAAGCCACACCAATGGTGTCATTCAGCAGGTTTCTTGGAAATATACGATTGCAATAAAGCTGATGTGAAGCCAGACGTATTTTCCATATTGCTGAGTGTACTTCAGAGGGTGTACGTAGGCGTACTCTTACTGGCTTGCAATTGCACACCCAAAAGGCTTCAGCATGCATTGCGAAAACACATTTGGGGCAAGTGCAGCATGACTCAGCTAGATAATTGATAATATGAAGAGCCGAGAACCTCGGAGTGGGTCAACCCAACATTATGCCTTCTGAGCACGACCGAAAATGGTAAAATCTGAAAAATTAGGTAGCCTCTGAAACACATTAAGAATGTTCTCAAGTTTGAGAAAGGGAAAATCAATTTTGTTGGTTAGACCACTCTGGTTCTTGGCCCATCAACAGGGTTGAGAACCAGAGAGGTCTAACCCCGAAAATGGAACCAACCCCCCCCCCCCCCCCCCCCCCCCCAAAAAAAACTTGAGACAAAAGTTGTTTTGACTGCTTATGGGATACATATATTGTAGGTTTCTGAGGATGGAGGTAGGATTCATGCCTCAGAGTGGTGTTTTGTTTTGAGGTTTGCAATTTCATATGAATTATGTAAAATTGTGAGTCTCAACATATAAAATGGAGAAGGTTGCAGACACCTTCTCCAGTTGTTATGTTGAGTCCCATGTTATACATGTAGTAGATGAAAGACTCACAAAAATGTCAAGTATTGTAGCAAAAGTTACAAAATACCACTTCTAAGACTTGGAATGTGTTTACAAATTCGTTATTATAGATAATCAATAGAACATGGATTTGGGGGTCAATTAGAATAAATCGTAGGGTTGAAAACCAATACCGAAAAGCAAGTGCTAAAATTGCACAAAAAATAAACTTGATACTTTATGAGCACATCACCAAGTTTGGCAAGGATATGTTTGTTTTTTGTACTTGTATTCTCTACACTGCAACAATAAATTGAGTGGTTACTGTTCAGCAATATAGGGTTATAGCTCAGTTACACCTTGGCACCAAAGAATGCACAGTTACGTGCAGAGCAGCAGAGCATTTTATTCAGGGAACTCAAGCTAACAGTTTTTTTTTTTTTTTGGGGGGGTGGGGGAACCAGGTCGGTACAAGAGACGCATTGGTAACGGTCCTAATAGACCTCACATTCCTTCAAAAATCAGAGAAATCTGCTGGTAAAGCGGTCAACTTGTCTACACATTTTGTAGACTGCAACTGAGATATGCATTCCATAGGTTACAGAAACCTTTCTACTTTTGTATTTTTGTGGATTAGACCACAGAGTAATCTTGAGTATGGGTATATTTCTATGGGTCAGAACACTCCGGTTCTTGGTCCTTCAATTACTATATCATGTATGTACTGGTATCAGGGTTTATGTACCATGCAGTAGGAGTAACCCAATCAGTTTAGTCAGTTGCAATCTAGTAAACGTGGTGACAGCCCCTCCCCCTCCTCACTTGGCAACAGCCCCTCCCCCTCCTCACTTGGCCACAGCCCCTCCCCCTCCTCACTTGGCCACAGCCACTTCTCCCCCATTGGGACACAGCCACTCCCTTCCTCATTTGGCTACAGCCACTCCTTCCCTCTTCACAGACACTCCCCTTCTCACTTTACCATAGCCGCTACTCCCCTCCCCGCCTCCAGACACAGCCATTCCCCTCCTCACATAACCTCAGCCACTCCCCCTCCTCACTTGACCACAGCCACTCCCCCTCCCCATTTGGCTACAGCCATTCCCCCTCCTCACCCAACAGCAGCCACTCCCCCTCCTCACTTAACCTCAGCCACTCCCCCTCCTCACTCAACTGCAGCCGCAACTCCCCTCCTCACTTGACCACAGCCGCTACTCTTCCTTCCCCCCGGCACTGGAAAAGGCAATGGAGCAAGGCATCGGGCAGGGAATCGGGCATCAGGCTCGGCAATGAGCCAGGGCATTGGGCCAGGTATCGGGCCGAGCATTGGGATGGGCATCGGGCCAGGCGTCAGGCTGAGATCGGGTTGAGCATAGGTGCTGGGCCAGGCTTCAGGCCAGGCATCGAGCTGGGCATAGGGTCAGGTGCTAGGCCAGGCTTCAGGCCAGGCATCGAGCTGGGCATAGGGTCAGGTGCTGGGCCAGGCTACAGGCCAGGCATCGAGCTGGGCATAGGGTCAGGTGCTGGGCCAGGCTTCAGGCCAGGCATCGAGCTGGGCATAGGGTCAGGTGCTGGGCCAGGCTACAGGCCAGGCATCGAGCTGGGCATAGGGTCAGGTGCTGGGCCAGGCTTCAGGCCAGGCATCGAGCTGGGCATAGGGTCAGGTGCTGGGCCAGGCATCGAGCTGGGCATCAGGCCAGGCATTGGGCTGGGTGTCATGCTGGGTGTCAGGCTGGTCATCTGGTTGGGCATCGGTTCAGGCGTCAGGTTAGGTGTCCGGTTGGGTGTCAGGTATCGAGCTGGGCATTGGGTCGGGTGTCAGACTGGGAATAAGGCTGAGGATTGAGTTGGGCATCGGGCCAGGTGTCAAGCCAGTTGTCGGGCCAGGCATCGGGAAGGTGGTTAGTCTGGGCGTCAGGCTGGGCATCAGGCAAGGCGTCGGGTCGGGCATCGGGCTAGGCATTGGGCTAGGTGTCCAGCTGGGCATCGGGACAGACGTTGGGATGGTGTTGGGTTAGGCATTAGGTTGGGCCTCGGGCCAGGCGTTCAGCCGGGCATTGCACCGTTTAGCCACCGTCATCAGTTAGAATGCACATCTCAACTGTGAAAAAACAAGGAAGGGGCTGGTATGAATTTATTTTTGTTTACTGTTATGGTACCTAAAATGTATGAATATGTAGAGAAATAGATCTGCCCACACAACCGTACAGGTATGCATATGTTCACGTATACAAGAATAAATAAGTACATTGTATATAAAACTAGTGAATACTGAGCATAGTGGGGCGAGCGTCATGCCATTGAAATAGGTATTTGAAGTATTTGCGGTATTATAGGACCATGCATCCGTACGCACGCACGCACGCACGCACGCACAGACAAAATCGCCATTCACAACACTAAGGGGGGGGGCTCGCTCACGCTCGCCCCAATAACAACACTCATGGCAGGAGAGATGGTAACAGTGTCCATATTACATGTACAGTATCCACCCAGAGGAGGAATGGAGCAAGGCCCTAAGCCATTGTCAATAACGCATGATGTCATGTATACGTAATAGCATCTACTGAGACAGTATGCAAAGGTATACGGTATCTGGCCTAAAGAAAGTGTCGTCGCTCTACAACCTTTGAGGGGACGGGTGGGAACGCCTCCTTAAAAACCTTGGCTTCCAAGTATGGAGGTGTGCTGCAGGCTTGAATGTAGTGGATTCTCAGTGAGAATTGCAAAATAATACTATGGTAATTAAGGTAGCGGTTTTACAACTCAGTTTTTAGCTATTTTACTTTGAAATCTGCTAAACTACACAAGATCACTTGTGGAGCGGCTATTACTGCTCCTCTCTGCCCAAATAACTAATTGCATTCCACTACAGCACACTGATCACTTCCAACTTCCTGTGATACTCACAAGAGCTGTTATCACCAGCAGGAAGTTACTGAGTTGGCTTCCCACAACTCAATTACTGACTCTGTAAGAGTGGGCGACAGTTCTGGTTTACCACTTAGCTGAAGAATATTCCTTCCTTAATTAGTATAGTTCTCGGGTGGCTCTGGTATAATAATTCGGAACGGTTCTCACATTACCACCCACGGATCAAACTAAACTAATCTGTACGATCTCAAACACTGGCAGTGCACTTCAACTTCACGCGTCTGATCACTAATTATCCATGCTCACTACAGCTGTGCCGTCAGAGCCCCGTTAGGAGCCGACAGCATGGGTAATTAGTGATCAGACGCGTGAAGTTGAAGTGCACTGCCAGTGTTCGAGATTGTACAGATTAGTTTTGATTACTCTGTGAGCTAACTGTAGCAGGGACTACTATGGTAGCCTGCTACCTGGCAGAGTGCGGTTGCCAACTGATGAGTCCCACCGCAATAGAAATAAGGGACGAAAGGTACCTTTTGGCTGTCTGATCCATGGGTGGTAATGTGAGAACCGTTCCAAATATTCCTTCCTGTGTCAAAGTTTGATATAGCATAATGTATGTCTGAAGTTAGGTATAGTATATAGTACAGTGCCACTACGTAATTCAACAAAATTTACGAAGATGAGAGATTTGCACCGTGTTCCCCGAAAGGTCGACGTTTGTCACCCAGAGATAAAAGCACCAAATGGAGCAAGTAGGTCATAGTTTATCAGTAAAACTAGTTCAGCATTCCAGTGGAGGCATTTGGTAGAGTAGTAACACAGGACTACGGGTGTACAGCCTGTTACGTACATGTATACAGAAGCCATTCATTTCTATTAGAACAGGAAGTGCAGGAATTTATATACATTACTGCCCAACAACAACCATACTTTAGGCAAGCACATGCAGCGATACTGAATTTGAGTGATATTTTAGGGTATCGGCTGTACACAAACAAATTCACATCTTGGTGCACATGTTCAAAGCACTGATCTACCGACAATTTCCGAGGAGGAAACTGTTCACGATTTGGTCATGCTGAACATTTTACAGAAATGAATTCGCGGACTGCTAAGGATTCATGATACATGTGGCCCTGCTGCATAGCGCAAAACACTTCGTGAACTTAATAAGACACAGCTACGAAAATTGTCAATTTTTCTTGCACCCCGAAATTTGGTGCTATAAACAATTACCTTTTATGTAATATTTTAGATACCAGTTGGCAGTGCATTATGAGATTTAGTTAGTGCACGAGGACAATTACCTTTACCAACCAATGACGCATATATGCGTCATGAGCTCCCATAAGCCCATATGAATTTATATGGGGGTTAATACTAGGCGTTAATACTTTGTACAGGCTTTTCTGCTTCTTTAAGCTGTTTCTTATGGTTGGTAAAGGGTTAAGTAACGGTCGAGGGCGGATAGTGCATGAGCCGAAGGCGAGTGCATTATCCGCTCGAGATCGTTACTTAATTGTCCAAGCGAACTAACCAGTCCCGTAATGCACTGCCAACTGGTATCTAAAGTATTTAGTTCACTCACTGACCTGAGACAGCCACAGTTCTGTTGGGCGTTATTTAGAAAAAGTGTGCACTAAGTTATTAATGCACGCTTAAGTGTGCATTAACAACTTAGTGCACACTTCCGTGTACATTAAGCGATATAATGCGCGGTCATGTGATCGATTTTGAGACTTCTGATTCGTCGAAGGTCACATGAGTAGCACTATAAACATGTATATGCTGGTCCATTAATCACCCCTGCCCCCTAACACACACAGGCTGGAGGACAAGGGATGGTCTCAGCAACCTTTAATTCACACACAGAGCTTTTTCTGCATGTGTGTGAATTAAAGTCTCTTTGTGAATTAATTAACTCTTTGAACGCCATGGGCACATTTATGTACCCATATAAAATAGAAAAAAAGTACCTTATGTTAACGCCTAATATAATATGCCAATATAAATTCTCATTAGTTTTATGGATGTATTAAAACTCGGCTGGGAAAGAGATAAAGTCTCTTTGTTCTGCATGAGTGCTGCCGAAAAAAAATTTCCACTATTTTATAATAAAAATGCTTTCAAACTAATATGGAATTTGCAATAATTATGTTCCATTTCAATTAGCAATGAATTGAATAGCAAAACGCAGCGAGATGCCACAGAAACACCAATGCTTCCAGCTGTTCAACATTTTCAGAAAGGCCCACCTTCTAAAAAAAGCATCCTTACACTTAGAATAGTTTAAAATTATGAAATACTAGTGGTGCCTTAATTACTATATGCAGTTACCAGATGATACGACCGCCCTGAAATAAGGACACCTCTATACTAATAACCCTTTACCAACCATACAAAACAGTTTAAAGAAGCAGAAAAACTTGTACAAAATATTAACACCTAGTACTAAAACCCCCATATATAGCTAGGTTTTGGGAGCTCATGACGCGTATATGCGTCATTGGTGGGTAAAGAGTTAATTAAGGACACTTTGCTATATACATGTATGTCCCAAATATGTTAACCCTTTCACCGGTGTAGCCTCCATATAGAGGCAAGGAAGTACAAAAAAGCCTATACTTTATATTGACGCCTAATATAAAAAGCCCATATAAATTGATATGGGCCTTATGGGAGCGAGAATCCACCGGTGAAAGGGTTAACACTGAAATTAGAGCACCTCTCTAAACAGGGCAATACACCAGATCCCCAAGGTGTCCACAATAAAGGGGTTCCTGAAATGAGAACACCTAGCTCTCTATACAGGGCACTACACCAGGTCCCCAAGGTGGAAGATTGGAGGTATGTGTTCTACTGTAAGTGTGTACATTACAGCATGTGTCAGTACATAAACTCATTCTGATGGTTAATGGTGTAGCAACACTGACAGACTAAACAACCACGCCAGCATTTGCACTTTTTACAGCTGTGACTACCAGAGGAGGTTGAACATGCAGTAATTAACTTTAATATACATTACCATGGCAACCACTCTTTCCCATGCTTATACTGCAGCACTCAAAGGAGGCCACATACAGGGATCATTGCTATACCAATGTATATTAAATATGTTAAAGGACAGTTTGGGTGAGTGGTTAAACTCCCTTCACCCAAACTGCCCTTTAACTATTATTTAATGCATGCAGTCACATGACACTTCATTACATTCATGTTGCATTCCAGCTTGCAATAATAGCCCCCTGAAAGTCGCAACGCTATGCTACAGAGTACTGATTAAAGCTACGTAGGTAAATGTCAAAAAAGAGGTAGCAAGCAAGCACTGAAATGACCATTCAGCATTTCGAAGGATTCTGTGTGATTCTGTGGTGTCAGAGGTGTGACCAGCCTGAGCGAAGAAACTGGTATACACATACCAGTAAATCTATATTATGCTCGAATCTCATTGAGTATACATGTACACATTTCTGATAAACCTTGAGGAACAGGCATGGTCTGACTAGCTTGTACTACAGTTACTGGCTGCAGTAGTGGTGAGTTTAGCCATTTTGGCACTCCAATGGGGCATCGTACGATCAAGGTACTGCCATTTATATTCACTCATCTTGCTAACTGAAATTAAGCAAAAAAAGCTAATTTCTTGCTACCACTACTTCTAGTACGTACATGCATGTGAGAACAGTGTAATCTATATACTACATTCTCTGTGTCTTCAGCTTAACACAGCTATGTATATTTCTTTGTAGCGTGTGTGGTCAACAAAAGTGCCAACAGTACAATATTATAGATAGACTGTAATGTAATGAAGTGAAATGGCAGGTTGGGGGAGTAAGCTACATGTAGCTACTGCTACATTGCGTTAAATGACAGCAGCTATAGCTGATCAGTACTACAAGATCACAACTAACAAGAAAAGCTGGCTGGTTCAGTTGTCGTTCCCCTAGTCCCATGCCCAGCCGCACGTTAGCAAGGTGGGTATGGCATTGGAGCAGCGATACATCACCAAACAGATGTCACAATTACAGTATCCATACATGTGGCCACTACTATGGCCTACTGCAACTGTATTATCTGTTTGGTGATGTAATACTATAATCAACCAATCACAATGCCTGTTCGGAACTGGGACCGCTGATGTAATGCCGCCCCAACTTTGAATATACAGGGCGCCAGACCCACCTTTCTGATATGGGGCACAAGACTACATCAGCTACAGCCAAACTGGCTAGCCAGTACACCACATCACATTCCCCTGAAACCTAGTGGGCATACCCCAATTAGCACACACAATTATTTCCCTCTGTATTTCATTCCTTACAGAGGCTTCCACTGTTATCGCAGCCAGACAGCTAGATACCTACATGTGACTTTAACCCTTTGGCTTCCTAGATTTGTGAATATTATTAGTCAGCCAGACAGCTAGATACCTACATGTGACTTTAACCCTTTGGCTTCCTAGATTTGTGAATATTATTAGTCAGCCATACAGCTAGATACCTACGTACATGTGACTGTGAATACAACAGGGGAAGTCGCTCTGTAGTCAAAGCTGCTCAGCAGGGAGTGGTCTCAATGATCAGTAGCCTCATTCCCAGGCCTCCACACAGCTTTTGTTGCTAAATGATCAGAGCATGCTCAAGAATACAGTCAATATTGACAACGGCAGGTCGCAGCTAGTGCGGAAAGGGTGGGCGTGTACGCACTCTGTAGTTACCCTGCGCGCGTATGCGCAAGCGGGGTTAAGTAATCAGTTTTGTCCATCTGTCGTCGTTGTCTTTCATAAAAATTTTGAAAAATCTCTCTAACGGGCGATTTAGAGGCTATAACAACTTCTAAACAGGAGGTTAACGCTGAAATCCGTGATACATTACCTAGTCTGTACCTGATATAGTAGAAAGCGGTTTTATTCTCGGCATTTCCACGCTGTTTCTGATTATCAGTGTGTTCCACCATTTTTTTTTAATACGGCAGTTGGTCACGCCTACAGCTTGAATACGGACATACGCGAGCCCTCGAGTATGGTATACGAGTCTTTTATTCAACATGGAGCTTAGAAGAGATACTTAGATAGAGAGCATACTGGAGTATACGAAGAGAAACGCATGTATCATTACTACGGCGATCAGCCACGCCTACAGCTCACATATGGCATTACAGTCTGCAGGGTCCAGGAGCGCGGGGTATGTCTCTGCTAGTCTCGTGCCCAGCCCATCGCTCCTCCCCCTCGCCAGACGGTCTGGGCCGCGAAGTCGAATTCCTTGGGTTTATTCCCGGAATGTGGTAAAGACCAATGAGATCGCAGGATTTGTAATTATTACGTTTTGGAATGATATTACAGAACGATAAAATGGCGACGTTTGAATTTTTTGTCAAGATTTGGCAGCGGTTTGGATGAAGTAGCAGGTGACGCTAATTTATATGCTGCTTAGAAGTTTTAGCAACTACAATCTCGGTGAAAGAAGGGCTAGTTGAAGATCAACCCAAGGTATTTCTGCGGGTAAAGCAAGACTATATTTTTGTACTTGTACTGTACAATTTTGTGACTTTGCAGCTGAGAGTTGCTTTCTACACGAACGAATACACAGGAGAGCTCATAGAGAGTACGTTGTTTGACATGTACCTCTGTATACAAGCATTTCACACTTCAACTATTTAATTAACGTGCTCGTTGCTCCGCCCATAAACCCAAGAAATTCGACTTCGCGGGCCAGACCGTCTGAGCGAGGGGAGGAGCGACGGTCTGGGCACGAGACTATGTCTCTGCTAGAGACCTCTAGTTTGTTACTGAAGACCTTTTCTTTTGCAGTTATCGACTTGGATCAATTGGCAGGCTTTAGAAGTTTCTCATACAATCGACGGGTCAAATTGTTCAGTGATCAAACATCAAAATCTGCATGGTCGACACAGCTAGTCTTGCAAAGTCACACCCTCTTGGTGTGGCTTGGAGAGACTATGGCCAATGGTCGAACCACTGAAAACAGCTAGTCAAAGTTTTGAACTGCACTTGCAGCTGTGAGTACAGAGCTTATCACCCCCTGTACATCATATTTAGCCTTAACGTACATTACCATGGCAACCACTTTTTCCCACGCTTATAGATCACTCAAAGGAGGCCACATACAGGGATCATTGCTATACCAATGTACATTAAATCAGTTAAAGGTCAGTTTGGGTAAGGGGTTAAAATCCTCGGCTTCACCTTGGTCTTTAAATTCCCCTCACCCAAACTGACCTTTAACTATTACATAAACGGCGGAAGCGGTAGGACACGCCCACCTCAATTCATTCACTCCAAGGGGCGTGTTTTTCCGCTTCCGCCGTTTAATGAAAAGTTGGTGCTCCAGTCCTTACGTGTCTCCCGCCATCTTGTACTTCGTTACGACGACGCCTTCAGCGATGGTCGGCTCCTCTTCTGACGAGTCCCCTTTCTCCGCAATCTTGGGCTGCCTACAGAACTGCTCAGCGCAACTCTGTTGACTCCGGTAGCTGATCTATGGTGCAACAAATCCACGTGTTTTGTGCGCATGCGTATGCGTAAGCGCAAAACGATTCAGTGGGTGGGGCTCAGTGCAGTCTGCAGTGACCAGTGGGGGGACCATGCACCCAGACCCAGGCCATATAGACTCCCTAAACAGCTAATCTTACTTCTCCTGACCTTCGCTTTATCCATAGTAGGCGTTTTCTTCGTGCAACAGCATTAAAATTTTACAACATGCACTTATACTTTGTATGGTTTCGTTCCCAGACACCAGCGGATACTATTAAATTACAATGCCTTGTAGCTTTTTAAGTAGTACGCGTGCGTGCATCTTGTGCGGCTGCTCTCTTATCTGGATCTGCTGCTGCCTCGGCTGCTGCTGAAACGCCCGGATACGATTGCTGTGGCTTAACACTACAGTACTTCCGAGTTCAGGACTGCAAGATCGGGACACTGTGAAGAAGATTCGGAGATGAAGCGAGCAGTTTCGTCGCTACTTCTCGCGGCAACGTGTATTGCGATGACATTGAGCCCTCTGCATGGTACGTGATAAAATAAAAGGCAAAGCTATGTTTTGCATTACAGCTGCATGTTGATTTATTTTGTGGCTGCTTTCTGGTGCATTTCAGTTCATTTTAAACACTGTTCAGCAGGCATCAGATTGCTGCAACAATTTTATCCAATTAGCTCAGTAGTGGATATTATCATCTATTATATTATACAGCCGTGCGAGTCCATAATATCCATGCTCCGATCACTGCTGATTCTAGCAGTCACAGTGCCATATATGGATATTCCTGTGCAGCTTCCAGCTTGCATGTGAAATCCTACAAGGTGCTTTTGGAACCATAGATGAACCCCATCCACCTGGCATTATCTAAGTCCTGATCACCACATGCACTAGACCTTATCAGCAGTATACTTGTCTGTAATAAAACACCAGAGTGGTAGGTAAACAAGAGAATAGATTATCATGCTGGATACAGCCCATCAACTAACTGCTGCTTTTTAAAACATGTACATCATTTTTAGCAACTTTTTCATGTAAGAATAATTATTGTTCAGCGAATAATGTCATGGTATTGGCTATCATTGCTCCTGTTGAAGGTTCTGGCTATGCCGCTTTAAAATTTTAATTTATGCAGCTATGTCTACATGCTTGATTTGCAACTTAATTACTCATTCTTCGATGATGTAAGATGATGTAACCTTATGAGAGTAATTTGTGGGTTTGGTCATATAGACTTATGGCTTCACTATAGTCCATTGGATTTAGGTAAGTAGGAAAATCCTCTGGAGTTAACGAGCTGAAATCAGTAGTGTATGGTACAAGCACTTGCGCTCGCTTCGCTCACACAACTACTCGAATGTGCTTGTTGAACTCGCTCGCTCTGTATGGATAGAAAGTAAAGGTATCATCTGCATGTGATTGATACAGGTAAAATTATGTAACAATCAGCATCTGCTGGTGGCAGTAGTGCTGCTGACAGATCCCAGCCGTAGCCACGTGGAGGCAGTAACTCAGAGGAGACTACAAACAATTTGCAAAACTCGAGCACTAAAGTGCTCAACCCTCTGCGCATAGTATAACACAGACTCACAGGACATAGCTCTTCGGTTTCTAGGGCTAATGTCGCCTTTACACGCTCTCTATCAGACTTCCTACTCTTGGCAGTTTTTCTCTTCGGTTTCTAGGGCTCTTGCTGCACTAACATCACTTTTCTTAGATGCATTCCTAGCAGTAAGTGGCTTGCTTCCACAGAACACACAGCCACACGGGCAAGCTAGCTTCCTAACATGGATCTGGCTACCACAGTTAGGACACGCTCGAAAAAAAGACATTTTGATACAAATACCTTAAGTTTAAACTCCTGTCGTCGGTGAAAACAGACCCACGTGGACGCAGAACCATCATGTGTAACGGTGAATGCAATTAATTGTTGTCTCGTCCCCAGACCATGCCGGGCGCAAGAGCTCTTTCTTAGACTAGAATATGGCCAACTAGCACTCGCCTTGGCAAACAAAACACAGCATAACTCTTGAGCGAAACGCTCTTGGCAAAATCGGCTCAATTTAAACACTTTCTCGTTCGGTTTGAAGCCTATCTGCAACCAAACTTCAGAGATTTAGCCGCCAGGTGAGCCAAGCTAGTTGAAACAGACATACATACAGACAGACAGACAGACAGACAGACTGACAGATAAACAAACGAAGAACTGTACGTAGCTCCTGCACATGCACGCCGAGGGTTAACAATACTGGTACAGTAGGACTACAGCCTTGCTCTTTACAGCCATAGCCTAGTACCATATATGTAGGCGAACGACACTGACTTAGCATTTAATGCACATCGTCGTGGTTAGTCTAGCGTACATTACTTTTATAGCTCAGTATGGTTTTCACTTACAGGACTATATAGCCGCTCACTCGTACTTGTTATATAATGTGCTTAAAGTGCTTATTTGAGGCCATCAGGTTGTTAGATCCAGCAGTCTAAGTACAGTACTCGTATGATGACGACTCTGTCTTTCCGCGTATTCCCGCCCAATCACATACACGTGAAATCACATCCGTTTCACATACACACACACACACACACACACACACACACACACACACACACACACACACACATACACACACACACACACACACACACACACGCAAACAGACAGACCCTAGTATCATTTACGTATGCATTGATAGAGTGTGCTTGGGTAGATTGTTTCAACCTTTCAACTGCTAACCAACTTTGGTGGCTATGTCTGAAATAAGCATTCATGTACTTTTAAAAAAACACCATTTAACTTCAAAGCCAAGCAAATGCAGTGGCTAATTGTTTAGTCTCACTACACGTAACTGTTAGCTTTTAATTCTGACAGCCTAACCTTAACTACTTGAGCCAGGGTTTATATGCCCTCTCCTGTGGACAACCAACTCCTAACCTCTGTAACATAAATAGCAGAAATCATTGCTAGCTGGCTGTGAAAACTTGCCCCAATAACTGGACAGGCGCCAGCCCATATTGGCAATCATTAGTGTAGTGTCTACATCTTGGATACCAATGGTCAGTGAATGGACTTTGCTGTCTGGTCTAAGATAGTCTCGGGAACCACACCCTGGGAAAAGCTAATGGCATTTAATGTAGTAGAGTAAGTAACTGATGATCAGCCACCAGGTATTTTCGGACGCGCTAGTGTCAAGTGTGTAACTTACTGGATGTGGGCAGGGCTTCTATTGATAGTACAGTTGAAAGTTTGGTGTTCCTCCGTTGCTTGGTTCTGGAGCTATAGCTTTTTAAAAGTTAAAATTTGGACACAGCTATTATCTAACATATGTTTGTATTGTCAGACTCCGTTGCGTGTTTTCTCGCTGAAGCAACTTTTTTGGTGATCTTGGGGTGCTGCTGCATGTCACCCTCTCTCGTCTTTTTTTTCGAAGTAATTAAAGACTCCAAAACACTCACCAACACTAGGATTCGACTATCGTTGGGAATGTACAGACACTTAGCAACACAACGGTATTTGCACTTCCTTAGGCTTGTAGGTGGTTACAGTACATGTACATACATGTAGCGGCAATTTCATTTTGCTTCAAGAGCTTATATACATGTACGTATACACACTGCTGACCAGCGCTGTTATGTGCTTCTTTCTCTTCCACATTATGCCCAGTCACAAGTGCTGAACATACTGCTCTATTTCTTATTACCACTAGCTCAACTGGAGGATATTCGACTGGTGGACGGCCCCTTTAATGACTCTCACATCGGGCGAGTGGAGGTGATGTACAACGGCACATGGGGCACCATCTGTGATGACAGTTGGTCTCAGGATGATGCTGCGGTGGCCTGCAGGTGAGCTTTAAATTGTTTTCTTAGGTATATTACAACCCTAAATAGAGGCCCTCGCAAATAATTAAAGAGCTGAATTAAGACTTTTAACCTTGCCCCTTACCCCGACTCTAATTAGTGGGCTATGAATCTCACTAGGTGAATGCAAAGCATTGTGGGGCGAGCGTGAGCGAGGTATTAGCCCATGCGTACGTTAAAGGCGGTGTACCCTCAGCTTGTGTGGGCGTTAGCAAGTAACCTTTGAACCGGTGTAATGTATTACGGTTTTTAATTAATTAGCACCTTAAAGTCCGAGTTGTGATTTGTCGTTAATCTGGAGAAATAGCAGTTGAACAATTTGGGATGTTATATTGGAACACAGAAACGTTTTGGAAAATGTCATATTGCAACACAGAAACAAAATGCGATATACAGAACGCACGAACGTACGTACGCACAGACAAATTCTCAATTGAACACACTAGTGTGGGGCTCGCTCACGCTCCCCCAATTGACAATTCTTGTGATTGGCTTGTGATTAGTCAAATTGTCCTTGAGTAATATGGTACAAGTGGCTCCTTAACCAATTTTACATGAACATGATAGATACATTTATGCGTCATGCATAAACATGCGTTAACGGTATTACCTTTACTGCACTATACTGGAAGCGAAAGGAGCTAAGAGCAAGTGGACACTTGTAGGTTTTTAATACTCTCCCTGAGGTATGCAATACTATGAATAGTAAGCATTATTATGGATTCAGGTTAGTATAACATTCCTATACTGCACACCCCTGCATGTCTGTAGTTTAGGTTCTGGATGCTGTTGTGATGGAATGGAGTGAAGATGACTAGCAGGAAACCATGTTGGAGGGGCGGGGAAGGCAGCGATGAGCTACTGTGAGCCTACGACTAGAGGAGATATAGCTGATGAATCTCCTGCCCAAACACAGCTGGGCTCTCCCACCTTCACTCAGAGCATCTCTGCATATACCAGACTCTCTAACCCCTTTCGGAATAATCTATGGGATACGCTTTGCCACTCCACAGCACACTCTATATGCCCACCTGGTAGCCTTGTTCCCAGTCCTAAATTTCCGCACCATTTTATCTCGTAGCCATGGAGAAAAAGCAAGGGGGGAGCCCTAGTACCACTAGCACGTGCTGTGATGTATGTACGCATAGGTAGACTTACATGCCCACACAATAGTACTTACATACCCACACTCTAATTGAAAAGCGGCAGCCGTGAAGCACAGAACGACTGAAACGGCACAACCGAGGGCTTTTGACTGAGGCAGTCAATCTTTCGGTCAGCGATAAGCCCAAGCAGACCACACTTACAGGTCTACATGCTGTTTCCAGTCTGCAAAGTCCAGGAGTAGTCTCTGGAACCAAACCCTAGTCCAACCAATGAGATCGCTCTTTATCTAATCATTAGGCTAATGTCTGGCTGGGAGCTATGACAATAGAATTTTCATTCTTCGACTCCATCGAGATTTTAAGAGCCTACTGTTGATATAGCCGTTCCAGAAGCTTGGATACGACCGTCCAACCCAACATCAGTCACTTGCTGTGCAAAATTTCGTGTTGGGACACGATATTTGCATCATGCTATAGACGAGGAGTGGCAAGTCATTGCGCTATGCTACTCTACCCTACGTTTTCGACAGTTTGCGGAGACTGTCTGCAGGGTAATATCTGTATGGTGACAGATATCTATGATCCAACAAAGGATTCAAGTGTGTGATGTAAAAATCACAAACCGCTCTAGCGCTATCAGATGATGGTGGTTGAGCCTTGAATACCCTTACCACACAAGACACAAATCACCATAGCTCTGGCTCTTAGTATACTGTGCAGCAGTATTATAGGAATAGCATACACCTATATAGCCTGTTTACAAATCACATTTTCACGTGGCTTCCATTTAGCGCCCACTAACACAATAATTGCATTCCATTGGTGTCCACATAGCCCCAACAGTTTACGTAATGTTGCCAGGCGGACTTTCCATCAGGGCATGAGACTACTACCCCATGGTTGTGTTCAAACCATGCTGCCATTTTTACCCCGTGGCGCGTAGGCGGCGGCGGGGTTAAGCGATTGGTTCTGTCTCTCCGTCCGTCCGTTGCCTGTCCACACAAAAATCAGGCTATTTCGCGGTTTACAGGCTTAAGCGATTGCTAAACACGATAGTAACATTTAAATCTAAAAAAAAATGTCCGGGTGTGTACCTGATAGTCGCCAAAGCGGTTCCATTCGCTGCATCTGCAGCTCTTTCTTATTTAACAACGGTACATTCTGCCATTTTAATACGGTCACAGCTAGAATACGATGGGGGCCGGGCATATACGGACTCTGGTCACGTGTTCATATTGGCAATCGGTCACGCCCACCACTTCCCATATAGGATATATAATATGGATACACATACACGAGCGCTGTACACTCTGCATTTGGATACACAGCCAGCTATATACACTTTGCCAACTACTCCATCCACCAAGTCTGCAGTCCTGCCAGGTCCCGTGCAGTTGTGAATTATGCAACGCAGGGTATGTCTCTGCTAGAGACTTCTAGTGTTATAAAGTGCAATTGCTTTTTAGAAAGGTAGTCCCATGCAGCTTGTTTGAATGGAAGTTCAGCACTTTGGAGGCAGTGAAAAATACATGATGGAAAAAATGTACATGCATTCAATTTATACACAGGGCTGCAATATTTGTGATGACAATTTATGCACTTCTCACTTGACAATATCACTTCTGTAGGATGTTGGGTTTCCGCTTCCACCTGTGTTGGCCTCCTGGAGCTACATTCGGGGAAGGCACTGGGCCCATTTGGATGGACAACGTGGTGTGTACGGGAAGTGAGGAAAACTTGGAGCAGTGCAGGTTCAATGGCTGGGGAGTTCACTCGTGTGATCACAGTGAAGATGCTGGTTTGGTTTGTGCTTCTGGTAAGAAATCTGTAACACTAAAATGTTTGTTTTGTTTTTTTTGTTGTTTTTTGGGGAGGGGGGGTGGGGGTGTGACGTCTAGGTTTGGTGTGCTCTGCCAATCTTGGGATTGGAAATTTTAAAATCTGAGATCAGTTCTGGTGTATTTCGTATCATCTGTGAGTGGACTGCATTACTGGTGCTGATAAGGGAGCCACCTGGCCAGTTAGGTTGAACCATTCGGTCACATTGTTTTACGTTACAGTCACTTTTTGCCCCCCCCCCCCCTCTCCCTCCCCTCCCTTTGTAATTTTTTTAATAAACGCCTGCTTGCGTATATATAATGAGCTATTTTTGTAACTTTCGTATAGAAGTCGGGTAGGTCTGGAAAGGGGGGGGGGGCACCCCCCCTTCAGCCCACCCGATACAATTTTTCCGCAGCATATGATTTATGCACTGGCGTCTAATCACAAGCCTTCATTGCTTTGTGACTGTGACTGTGACTGTGACTGTGACTGTGACTGTGACTGTGACTGTGACTGTGACTGTGACTGTGATTGTGACTGTGACTGTGATTGTGACTGTGACTGTGACTGTGACTGTGACTGTGACTGTGACTGTGACTGTGATTGTGACTGTGACTGTGACTATCCTAGCAAGTGGGACTCAGTATGATGAGAGTCCAGGATCAAAGCTTGTTGACTCTGTGCTGTTACTGCAGTTAAGGAGAAAAGTGAAGTGCGATGTTTCCTGGGCCATTTATGAATAAGCTGGTCTTCCCCTTTCTTCACCCACTCCTATGACCGTGATGCTTTGCCCCACCCTCCCCTCCTAAATGTGGCCTGGCCCCGGCTGGCACATTCACTTCGCTTTATTAGATCATTATCTGATTGTAGTCATCAGACAAGGCTACTAGAATTTCCTGGTAGCACCCTTGATCCAGTAGTTGTTACTATAATCCAGCGTCAAGCCTATATGCTTATATTATATTTGCTAAATGTTGCACTGAGCAATGCAGGTTTTTTTTAGCCATGCTTGAAAACATTTTACACTTGGCCTGGGCAAAATTAAGGCTAAAGTTTTAATCTAAACGATATCATTTGGCTCATATACATGTCGTTTCAACCTCACCCACCACTGAACTGTAATCAGATATGTTGTTCCTGCCAATATAGCTGTTGTTACATTGTATGTGTCAGTGAACTAAATGGTTCACTTAATTTTTACACACACAGCCCATGTTGTTGACGCCCCCTCACAAATGAGAGTGACAAACTCCACCAATACAACAATCACTGTTGAATGGATGGTTAGTAGTTATGTAGGAATAAATTAATGTAACCAGCTTTGCCAGGTAAGGCACTGATTTAATTGTCCCCCTAGCTAACCAACCTTTAAACCCATTTACCCAGCTAGAGCCTTAAGCAGCAGTCAATATACTGTGGGAAAAAAGGTGGGATTTGAAACAGCAACCCGATGGCTCATCTGGTACTTGGGTTGCTGTTTCAAATCCCACCTTTGTCAGACGAGTTTATAAAAATAAACAAGTGTGGTTAATAAGCTGCTGAGATTTTTAAAAGGCACTGTTTTCTTTTTTTTTATGCAATTTGTAATATCTAATTGATTTGGGGTAGCCCACTATAAGCCCAAAGTAGACTCTTGGCTATATACCGATCAGGGGCGCCGGAACCGGTGCGGCAGGTCCGGCGGTTGCCGGACCAATGTTCATGCCGAGTTTACGCCATGATGACGTCCTGTTAGTGCTTACTATACAATATTATACTAGTGCAGCAGTTACTGGTCATTTGTCGAACTGGATTCTGCCACTGAGCGTACTGTTGAGAGTCAGGTTAGTCTGGCCCGCGAGACTACTGCACGGCAGGCCCCGTACGATCGAGCTTTCGTCGAGACCCCGCCCATTATTGAACGCGATCCGCAATCGCGCATATGCCACGTGACACTGCCTATGCGGACAAACGAACGCGTACTCGGCGACTGGTATTTCACTTCTGGAGATTACTTTGGATGTTTGAGCTAATACTTCTGATACTATGCAGCGTGTGGGCAGTACTGAATCGTGATTCGTAAAGACTTCATGAGAGCCATTCCTAATCCCTTAAAAAGCGTAATTAAAAAAATTTCCGTGCTTCGCGCGGGGGCCTGCTACGCGTACGCAGCACACTCTCGATGCTCTGTTTGTCAGCCGGACCATTGCAAGAGTGCTTCCGGCGCCCCTGCCGATTATGACGTTAAAAATATGTCTACTGTATTTCGGCGATCAGACGCCGCTGTTACTAATTATTTCATCGCGTGATTTTCTGCAGCCACTATTCGAGGGTGGCATTTATTAGATTGAGCAGTTTACTGGCTGGGCAGCGATGCACAACTGTTACAGCAGTTCGAATCCATTTAAAAATCACCATTCGTGCCTCAACACTATCGAAAAGCCATCACGTTACTGAGCCAGCTGTTTTTTTTGAGGGGAAGAGATATTGAAAATATAGATTTGCGGGCAAGACAAAGGTGAGGTCCAACAATCGTTAGCTAGCAAAGTCGAGTATTATTTACCCTACTTTACTGTAGTTGCTACATCTTCTTGCTTATTCCTACCATGGTACTTGAATTTTAGCCACAGCTACTAATCGAGGAGGGCCACTATTTCGTTCAGTACTTTCGGAGGTGCGGCTATAATTTGAGGGCGGCTACTAATCGAGGGTGGTGTCTGATCGTGGAAATACGATATTCACTATGGCTACAAAGATGTGAATGCACCTGTAGTGATATTACCTTCTTCTCTTTCCATGCAGGCTCCTCCGATTCCACGTGGTATTACTAGAGTACAATATCGTGTGCGATATGAGTCGGATATCTTGTTTCCTCGCTCCTTTGTAATTCGTGCCTCAGCCAATGACTCAAATTTCAGCAGAACAATTCGTAGATTAGTTCCAGGCACAGAGTACGATGTGCAAGTGAGGGCCGAAGTTCAGTACCCATACTGTGCGAGGTATCTCTTTGGTAACTACTCAGAAGCCATCAAAGCATCCACTCTCAATGGTACAGGTATGTGACGGAACTGCTTCACATACAATATGCTCTTGGTATGGGCATGATTGTACTTTAGTCGCAAGACTATATGAGATGTATAGTTTGTATATATTCCATTCTGGATGTGATCACACAGACACATAGATATGTAACCGGGTAATAGTCATGCACATGTGTGCAGATATATTCTCGTGACTATATAGTGGAAGTTAATGATACTACTTATGCACCTGCATTACTGTAGGTGGTAGTGAAGTGTTAATTACATACTGCATATTATTTGATTAACCAGTTTCACCTCCTGAAGCAATCTCAGTACCATAAACACCACAGCATATTGCTCTATAATGAGTATATGCTCAGTAGCAAGTGCTAGACATTCCATTGAGATTATTATAGCATGTAGTTGCATTGCATGTATTCTTAATGCTAAGTTGTCACTTCCTGTAAATTGCATGACTGTTACACATATTGTCGTTAGTAAAATTTGTTCTCTGTTCTGATGTTGCAGGCCTAAGGTTGGAGGATGTGCGACTGGTAAATGGCACGTTTGGTCCACACATGGGTCGGGTGGAAGTGCTATATGACGGCCAATGGGGCACCATCTGTGATGACTTTTGGTCCTATGCCGATGCAGATATTGCATGCGAGTAAGTGTCTAAGCAGCTTTTCTCAGGTAACCAACTTCTGGCAGTCCCGTATGGAAATGGAATATTATTCTGTCGTGTGTTTCAACATGCCACTGTGCTCAAAGCGCTGCATCCCTTAACTTCTGCTGAGGGTGGGGCTCAACTGTGCTGTATAAATGCTGCACCTATGTATTGATGCAACTGCACATCCCACCCGTTCAGGGATACCTGTAGCGCTTTAAACACAGTAATGCGATTTAAATGCACAGTGTAAATATTTAGTTTCTTCACAGGAATAGCTGCCACACATGCACAATAAGCATACTACATTTTCGAAGCAGTATGTGAATACATACATGTAGTGTACAGACAGCGTAGTATGTGTAGAGTGAAAAACTGGCATTGCGTGTTTGAGGTCAGTACTTCAGACTTCACTACCCTATGATCTTGTTTTAGAATGATGGGTTTTCGTGCAGCTGTGTGTGCCATTACTCAAGCTCCCTTCGGCGAGGGAACGGGTCCCATTTGGATGGATAATCTCCAGTGCTCAGGAAGGGAAACTCGTCTGGATGAGTGTGCATTCAATGGCTGGGGGGTGCACTCCTGCGATCATAGTAAAGACGCAGGTGCAATCTGTGCAACAGGTATGGCAAAATTTCACATCCGTGTTACGAATTTTATGTCCAAGGCTCTAAAGCATACTGTAATAGTATGGCCTCGTTCCCAGGCTCCACTGTGCTCGCAAGTAACAAAAGCTGTAATGCAGGGTGGGAATGAGGCTATACTGTAGTAGGATATTTTAGATTTCCACTCATTGTTATTTACATCACTAAAGCCCCGTTTACACCTGGCATTTGAACCGGTTCAGGATGTAGTTCGAAGTGAACTGGATATACATGTATGTAAAACATGCTACATGTATTTCGGTTTGAAAAAAGGCTCACTTTGGCAATCACATCCCAAATGCAAGGTGGCTTACTTTGAAACCGAATTAGTGTGTTTACGATTATCTGGTTCCAGTTTTAACCACATCCTGAACCGGTTTAATTACCTGGTGTAAACGGGGCTCAATACAGCCAGTAGTCATGGAATGATACGATACGGTATGAGTTAGCTTCTAATTTAAAACCTGTGATAGTGATATTTTTATGAGCCAGGCTGAGTAAATTTTTCCTTCAAGGTACCCAGAATTGGCATATTCTGTTGGTCTGTGACTTTGTCTACACTTGCGTATGCACATATGTAAAACCATACATGAAGGGGCAACTATTTTGTTTGCTACGTATGTATCTCTTCATTGCTGTTATAATGAATACATGTAATTGGCATGGATTAATCAACACACACATTTTCAATCTAAATTTCTGTCTCAGTTCATACACCAGCATACAGGGGCGTAGGCAATATTTCATTGTGCTAAGCGATTGTGCTTGGCATTGGTCCCAGAACATTGTTTGAGAACCAAACTTTCTCTTCTTTTACTCATAGATATTTTCAGTCCTCCCACAACCCCCCAACTGATTGGATCTTCCACTACTTCTCTTTCACTGGAGTGGGAAGTTAGTCTGAAGTATACTACTTTTATATCATTATAAATACGACTTGTATCAATTTCAAATGCAAGGCACTCGCTCTATGCTGATAGAAATTAATGGTATTACCTCCATCTGATTTGTATATGAAACGTTTAGCATCTGCCTGTGGCAGCACTAGTGCTGCTGACAGATTCTGGCCTAAGCCATGTGAAGGCAGTAACTCAGAGGAGACTCTACATAAGACAATACAAGCAAGCTACATAGGACTGCAGCTAGCTCTATGTAGGTGTACAGCACTGCCTCCATTTAATACACATTGTCGTGGCTAGTTGTGGCTAACTTAGTCTAACATAGCAGATATAGCTTTCACTAACTGGACTAGATAGCCACTAACCTTTGCGTTAAAGTGTGCTCAAAGTGCTCATTTTATATAAATAGATTGTCAGAGCATTCCAGCGCAGTTAAAGTACTCCTGTGATCATATCACAGTCTTCGTATTCTTAATCTCGCTTGCACCTCATTATCTGGCGTTACATTCGTGACGGACAGACGGATGGACGTACAAACTAAGATTTTGGTATTGATGATAATGGCATTCGTTAGAGAGCTGAATGCTTGGAGAGTTTATGGTGGTTGGCTATAGTTTTGCTTTAAATTCCTTGTACAGCTGATCCAATTGTATTTTAGTGTTTATACATGTATGTGTGCGTGTGTGTACATGCACATGTTTGTGTGTGTGTGAGTATGTGTGTGGTGTGTGTATGTATGTGTATGTATATTAGGGCAATGCCATGTACAATGACCGTGTTCCAAACCTAGAATGTAAACTTTTGTTGGTTGTAGCTACTCAAATAAGTATTAAAATCATCAGGGAAATTACATGAAGGCTTTCTCATTCAGCATGTGTCAACTTTGGTCCTTTTCTGTGATGTTGATTGACAGAGGTGAACAGTATATAGTCATTTTGCCCTTACTGCTCAAAGCTTGAACTCACAAAAATGCAATTGCATCTTGAAGCAAATGAGCGCTTACACAAGCTGTGGAAACATTTTGTGTTGGAAATACGGCAAATAAAGTGATTTTCTTATGAAATTTTACTCTGTAGGTTCAGAGCACTATATGTCTGTGTACTGTTTGTCTATTCAGTCATAAATGACAGCATCCAGCAGGGTTATACACTATCACTCGAGCATCTAATTGAGTTCTCACTTTACATGTAGGCCCCTCCCTCCTTACCTGCTGGAGTCACTGGATTGCAATTCCGGGTGAACTATGAAGCACTTGAAACACCCTTCCGTCGTCAGAAGTTTATGCGAGTTGACCTCGCTGACAACAAGACAACTTACAATACCACCATCACAGGCCTTTCTCGCAGTACTGAATATGCTGTTCAAGTTCGAGCCGAGGTCCGATATCAGTTCTGCAACAGATATCTCTTTAGCAACTATTCGGAGGCTCTTACGGTTTCTACTAACAAAACAAGTAAGGAATACATGTCAGAGATGGCATAACCATGGGGATATAATTCTCGAGAATATGTCTAGTAGCTTGGCCAGCACAGTTTTACTCTTTCAGTTGTAGCAGTCATAGCCTAGTTTCTATATACGTATAATATATACAAGTAGTTGTGCTCGCTTTGCTCACACAACTACTTGTGTTTGTTGAACTCGCTCGCTGCGCTCGCTCTATACAGATAGAGATTAAAGATGTAATCTGCATGTGATTTGTTGGTTTGTAGGGTACATTTAGCTAGTAGTGTTGCTGGCAGACTGAAGTGTGGAGACAGCGCTACAGAGAAGACTACAATCAGCTGTAAAACAGTTTAGGCATGCTGGGACTACAGCCTAGCTCTTCACAGCCATAGCCTAGCTACATATCACGTGAATGGCACTGATTTTATTCTCAGCATGGCTACTTGCATGTTCACCACATTCTAACCAGAGGTAGTGACTCAGAGGAGAGACTACAAACAGCTGCTAGACCAAACAGGCGAGCTAGCACTGTAGCCTAGCTATACCACAGGCTACATGCAGGCGAACGGCACCAACTCCATTTAATGCACATCGACATGGTTAGCCTAGCATAGCAGTTATATCTCTGCTTGGCTTTCACTTACAGCTAGGACTATACCGCAACTAACCTTTGTGTTAAAGTGCCGGACATCGCGAGACTAAGTCTTGTAGTCGCTGGAAAGAGCTAGCATCTTCTTGCACTTCACCTACAGACACGTGGTACTTTGACCTGTGACCGTGATCTGGTCACAGGTCGAAGGTGCATCCGGGAGCGTGCGCATGCGGCTTCCGTTTCCGTTTTTCACACGTACGCACGGACGAACGAACGGACGGACGGACGGACGGACGAACGGACGAACGGACACAACCAGGCGTAATAATAGATATATCATGTTGCTATGGAAACGGTAAAAGGATATACACTTCATCAAAATTTGACATAATATATCATATGCACCATGGCCAATCGGTGAATATCATTGCTATACCACCTGCTGGTGTTCGGAGGTTTCTGTGTATATGCCCCTCGCGGTGTACGTATAGGATATTACCCTGGCGCGAGGGAAATATGACCCGTTATTTCCCAAGGGAAATAACGGGTCATATTTCCCGAGTGCCAGGGTAATATCTGGCTTGTACCATGCCTACGAAGACTGGTGAAGGTCCAAAGACGGCAGGCAAGTTCGCGACAATGCTTTCTTTGATCTGTCCGCGGGAAATATGACCCTTATTGCCCTCGAATACTGTAAACTGATTGGTCAGTTTGAGCTAGGCATGGTACAATCCCAAAAACCTCCTCCACAGCAGGTGGTATATCACTGATATACACCTCCTGGCCATGATTTATATAAAATTTCATGAGCAAGTAAGGGGTGGGACTCAGTTAAGTTATTCTAATGTGGGTATAATGTTGTGCCAGAATACAGTCAGTGTTACTCTCTTGAGCAAGGAAGGCCTACAGATTTGGAATGTGATTAGTGTAACATTAGGTGGTAGGTATTACTGAGTACCCCTACGTACATTTTTTTAGGATTCTGCAGTGACAGGAATGTCCCGATGGCATAAATAGCTACACTACGTATGGTTATAATGTCCACTTGCATGTAGCCAAAGAATTTGATTTTTCTTACATGCATACCAAGTATACTTAATTAGCCAAGTAATTAATACCATATTTTTACCAGGGATGGCTCACCGGTATATAGTTAATGTCTGAAAATTGAAAATTAAAAATAAACCCGAATGTGTAGCTATATATATGCAGTAATATGCAATCCCATGCAGACTTACGTTACATTCTTGTATATGGTTTTCAGTCAGGAGTTCTTCAATTCAAGTCAGACTGGTGCCACCTGATCCTAGGATTCCTTTCATGGGTCGACTGGAAGTGTTCTACAATGACACGTGGGGAACTGTGTGTGATGATTTCTTTTCAAGTGATGATGCTCGGGTGGCGTGTGGCATGCTAAACTACACTGATGCACTCTGCTCTGTACCAAATGCTCAATTTGGGGAAGGAGAAGGTAATTCAAGTGGGGTTCAGTATATTAAAGGACACTTCCATGTATGTAGCTACTTTCTGAACCTTTCCTACATGCAAATCAAGTACTTGACATTAGAATTGAGTAACAGATTGATAAACTCTATATGGAGCAGTCCTGTGTAGAAATTGAATTACTCTTATACACTGCATCACTACATAACTTTGCTGTTTCTCTGAATGTCATCTATTAATTGAAACATGCTGAGTAAATGCAGGAGCTATCAGCACAACTATGCATTACGTATGAGCCAAATCCTTAATGGAAGCTCGAAAATGTAGTGTTTTACATGCAGTGATGTGATGAAAATAATATTATGTGACAGAATAGTATTCGATTTCTACGCACAGCTGCTATGTTTGGTACATATGTACATAGCATGCTAAGTTTTCTTGATATTATATATAGATCCAATATGGATGGATGATGTTCGTTGCAGTCGTGGAGAAGAGGTGTTGGATGAGTGCCCTTTCAGGGGGTGGGGTGTGCACAACTGCCAGCATGATGATGACGTTGGAGTGGTCTGTGTGCCTGGTGAGTATCCAACTGTAATCCAGATTCGATAATGGCTCTTTCAAACTTCTCATGAGCACTAAACACCACTAAGATATCGGATTCTGATGTTGCAGTGGCTGTATTATGTGATGAGAGGAATACTCTCTTTCTTGTTTATCACAATATAACACTGGCATTCTCATCTCGGCCTACATGCATCACACATCAGTGGGCTGGCAACAACCCTTCCTGTGCAGTTATAATATTACGTGGTAGTGTCTCCCAAGTCCCCCCGAGTTTGACCATTTCTCATTCCAGTACATTTATTGAGGGCACCAGATGTGCTGTCTCCAATTGCTCGTGGCGTTCATAAGCTCCTGCTTGTAATTTGGTCGTGGAAGTATTCTGTAAGTATGGGCATTGAATTAATGCCTAATGCCTGTGTCACCATTGTTAACAAACAGCTGCGTGAAGCTATGTCTCAGTAGTCTGTAGAGAAGAGGCAGACTTACATGTACATGGCCCAGATGATCTCATGTCTGTTTACAAGCTGTACCGTTTTCATATTAGAATCAAGAACATCATTCCTGTCCTGCAGTTGCCTATAGCAACTTAAAGGAACAGTATGAAATGGTAACGGAGCAAAAGCGACCAGTTACCACAGGTTTTATACCTGAGTTTATAGCTTCAGAACGGAACAGTGTACGAATATCAGAACTGCACTTCTGCAATCTTACTCTCTTTTTGTGCAAAAGTAGACGGAAATATATTTGTCCGAACACAAAGGTAGAGCCAGTTTATTATCAATGATTGTGTACGAGTACATAAAGTCACACACCAATACTTACTGCTATCATCAATTATCGCACAGTTTGTTCAACTGTATGTTTTTCATCTCACGTTCGCTTGTAATACAAAACCCTGTATGAACATAACATCCAAAAAAAATTTTTTGCACTTAAGTACACTCATATTTACTGCGCAAAAATCAGAATGGTTCCGGGAGCAATCCCCAGCTGGGCTTCAGTATTTCCTTTCATTGTTTCTTCTTCCATCTTCGATGATTTGCACATTGCATACATAATTTTTGCCATTCCATATCCCTTTCGTCATAGCTTCATGACCGCTCCTTCATGCCTATACCATTATCATTATACCTTTTATATGTTTAGTTGGTGAAAGGAATGGATGTATTATAAATTTTTTTTTCTGTTTCTCTCTCTTTCAGATACGGATAAGATTCCTGGCACAGTTGCTGAATTCTCTGTGGTTAGCGTGGGTGCCACAACTGTCACACTCAAATGGAAGGTAAAACGATTATTTGTAAGAGTCTTGTACGTTATCTCCATGAGGCTAGCTTGTATATTAGGGGCTCCTACTGATTAGTGGTATCAAGGCGGGACTGCTACCAACGTACATGTATAAAATACAGGGGTCAGAGCTGTGGGTGTAAGCATGGCAGGCATAAGATGTTGATGTAATATGAATCAGAACCTGGGCGTGACTGAAATGAATATATATACTGAGACTTGGTATTGAAGAAGGTGCCATCAAGTAAATACATTGTCTTGTGGACATGACAATGAGCCGTAGCCCCCAAAGAATTTTCAGCGAAGAAGATATGAAGAAGGTCATAGAGGCGGACCATTGTTGGGTGAAACTAAGAACCTGAATGTAAAAAAAGCTTCTCTATTTCCTGTTTGTATGAGGAGTTACAGCCAAAACAGAATGCTGTAGATCTGGAAATTTTTGTCAGCACCCTATATAGCTTATGACAAAGAAATTAAAAACATGGCCATATAGAAATTTACTGTATGGCCCCTTTTAGTACGTAGCTACAAAGCCTCGTTCCCAGGCTCTACTGCCCGTCTTTTTTCACACGAAAAATGCTGGGCAGTAGAGCCTGGGAATGAGGCTGGTAGCTACATAGCTAGTAAGTAATTCTCTACTAAACTCTCCTGGTTGAACGTCAAATTTCAACCTTGAACCTTGTCAATTTTTTCTCACAGCCCCTCGCATTTGTGACAGCTGGTAATTATCGCATCAAGTACAGCAAACCAGGCGACTTTTTCCCACGCACTATTCTCGTACCCCCCACCAGCAGTCAGTACACTGTTGAACAGCTGCAGTTTGGCACCAACTACACATTCACTGTCCGGGCGGAAATGACGCTCTCTTTCTGTTCTTCATCCTTAAATGGAGATTATGTGGACCCAATCGATGTAACTACAGAAATATCGAGTAAGAGATCCATTGACGTACAGTACTATTTAAGTAGGGAATTTGTGTGTGTTTTGGTAACGTCTGTAGTAGAGCATACTACTTGCAGTATTCCTAGAGTTTATTTCACGTTCTGGTACATAGCCCTTGCTCCTCATCGGAAGTCCAGTACGGTAGTTCTCACTCCTCTCCTCAGCAGCCCTCACTCCACATCACGTATATACCTTTGCCATCGCATGCACGGTCCATGCTACCCTAGCTAAAACATGCAAAACTTTCATTTCAACGCTTCAGTGAGAAATGAGTTACTTGTTCTACTGGGATTGGACTCACTAGCAAGGGCTACAATAGCATAGCATTGGATCATGGAACATCCAGGGCCACCGTAGCATAATATGGATATTCCATTTGTGGTAGTGATCAATAAAAATGGGATATACGTACTATATACCACCTACTCAAAACTACTATGTACTTACAGTCTTCGTTGTGAGTAATACATGTACATGTATGAGCCAAACTTCATGGCTTGAATCATTGTTCCACTGTACGTATGTATCATACTTATGAAATTGAAGTAGTTGTACAGTAGAAATGGACTGCTAGTTAGTATCTTACAAAGTATAGTGTCCTACAATTCAGTATCATTCACACATACCAAAATTTCATATAGATGATGCAAACTATGATATCTATCTTGATAGCATGTAGCTTATTACGTACTTGTAGTAAAATCAAAGAGCACTACTGACTGATCTCTCTATAGAGCCTACAGGACCTCCCACAGAGTTTCATGTGGTAGTCCTCAACGCCACTGCAATTCTAGTGGAGTGGGATCTGCCAATACCTGACCTCCGCAATGGAATAATCCGTGGGTACAAGGTGTTTGTTCAGCCTCCGGGAGGAGACGAGATGACATTCAGAATCAGGGGAAATGATACCAATGTGTATGTGGTAACGGGACTACAGCCAAAAACAGCCTATATCGTTAGTGTTCTGGCCTACACTGTTGGGGATGGTCCCAGGAGTATCCGCCTGACTGTCATCACACCATCAAGGGGTAAGTACTGCTTTTATGTGTTCTGATTAGTCTTGTGCCCAGACTCTCCTCAAGTGGAATAACTTTCTTGTCACAATAATTATTTCCGCCTCAAAATTTCCAAGCTCATATGTTGCTATAGTGTTTACCTCGATAAAATTTTAATGTGTTATATACTAGTGGATTAAACCTATGGCAAGCAATTACTTTTTGACTTCTATTATTAATTCTGTGACAGAAAAGTTTGTCGAGAATACCAGTCCAAGACTTTGTTCTGAAAGTTTACTGGAAACAAAATTTCACGTTGGGGAATTTAAGTTCTGTATTACATGTATGCCTTAGTACGTAAGTAGGAAGAGGGTCAGAGAATTCCTTCTCTCTAACTGCATGCTCCAGTGCATGGCCCCACCAAACATTTGATGAATATAATATGTAGTGTTTTTCTCAACAGATTTTGTTCCTGTTATCGTGTTGTTCGGAATCTTCGGTAATGGAATCGACAGAACCACACGCTCCACTACTCAGACAGGTATTCAGATATTCTGCGGATCTGGGCTCAGCGACGTCACTTTGGACTGGTTCTTCAGTAATGGGACCAAAGTCGGAACTGAAAATAGGTATACTGCAGTACATATAAGTTGTAATTTTCAAGCTCCTGGCTATATAGCTCTATAATACCTACCTATATCTAAGGCATATTTGTGTGTGGCATGCCCCAAGGTTGAAGTTAATTTTTATCGAAGATATCCAGAGCTGGCATGCGTATTTCTTTCATGTCACTGCCATCTAGAAAGTGACTTCTAACATTGTTGATGCCTAGTACAATGAACTGTCTTAGCAGAGTATAGCAATACTGTTGGACGAGTGATTTGTATGGCGTTTCCATTCAAACTAGCTTCGTTAAAGTGTGTTCGTTAGCTGGCGTGTTGTGAATCCTAGACTGTCTGCATGTAGTAAAAGCTATGCATTCTCTTTCTGTAAGCTGACAATTTTCCTGGCACTTTTGTCTATCTGAACTTCTACATGACCTATTGCAGCTTGAGCATGTTAACATCTCACTCTCTAAAGTATCTGTGACTATTACTTATCAGGAGAGGAATGTATTTACCTTGGTAATTACGTATGGGTGTGGACTAGGCATGACTCCTGCTTCACTAGCTGCAAACTGGGTCTCTTGTTCTTCTATTTTTTAGTGCAAGCTAGAGATTCACATCTTTTCAGTGACGTCAATCGCTATATTATACTGGTATCATGTGGCCTTGTTTATAATCTGTATTGGAATGGTCTAGGCTTCCTGTGTTTAGGTAAATTCTTGCTGGCTTCCAGTTCTACCTCACCACAAAAATTTTGTACGGCACCCTAGCTTTTATTCACAAAGACAACGGAATTTACTGACAAATTTTCATTATTGTTTGCACAGGTACCTAAGAGAAGGACACTTCCCTAATGGAACAGCTGTATTAGACATCAGTAGTGGACGGAAACTCAGTGTTTGTGATGCTGACATATACACTTGTGTTGCTAACAGCTCTTCCAGAGGAATTCAATCAAAGAAATTCACTTTGACAATCAATAGTGAGTGACTTGAAAATTTCCTATTACTACGTAGTCATCCTCATACTGTGTGAATGAACACTACATGCATGTATGTGAATTTGTCTAAAGCCATTGGTATACGTACTATGTTACACACACACACACACACACACACATGCACTCATCAGCTCTCCCTCCTGCACCAAGCAGTCCCTCCCTCATCAAAGCTGGTAGCACATGGCTGTCCATTGCCTGGGATGACCCTCAGTGTGATGGGGGGCACAGAGTCATCGCATTTGACATTGAGTACAGCAAAGATACCAGTGAAATCATTCGAATTCACAATAGTGCCACACGCAGTTATACTATACAGAATCTTGAACCCAACACTCAGTATAGTGTCCGAGTTCGAGCCGTCAGTGCTGACTTCCGTGCCAGTAGATATTCACTCAGCAACCTCATGAATACCCTTCCTGCAGGTACATGTATGGTATTTATTCTGAAGAGTGCTCAATAGCCTAGACTGCAGTACAATAAACATGACTGAGATTTATGGTCACTAATATTGATGTGATGGTGATGTCAATGGGCTTTGTAATGATTTCACAGCGATATTTTAAACTATGTGGACTTAAACTCTTAAAGTTAGAGGCTGAAAGTGTCCTCCATGCTGGAATTACCTACGCTTGCCCTCCAGTACAGGCTAGAGGGCAAGGGATGGTCTCCAGTAGTGCAATTTTGTATCTTTGAGCTCTAACTAACAACGAGCGCAGTTTCCAGCCTGGGAGAGGTATCCCCATTTCAGGAATAAAATCATAGAGAAAGCACAGCAAGGTGTCCATAATACAGAGGTATCTTTATTGTAGCGGTGTCTTTAGGAGGAATTCCACTGTACATAGTGGAGTTTTTAGATTTATGCTGCAAACATTGTTTTTTTGTCCTAAAAATGAGTTTGTTAAAAAAAGGCAACAGTATGAAGAATTTGTATGTGTTAATAAAGAAGTGAATGACAATTCAACAATGGCCCTTTTTCTGTAGCTCCATCTGAGCCCCGAGATGTGGCTGTGAGACTGGTGACTCCCCTGACTGTGGAGGTGTCGTGGAGGGAACCAGCTCTTCCTAATGGACAGATCTTCCGCTACACAGTGTATGCAATTATCGCTGAGTCTACGTCAGATAGGAGGAGGAGACAGGCAGTGATAGACCCTCCCGGAGGAATAAAAGAGGTATATATGATATGGTGTGTGTGAAATGTAGTGACATTCATCTTACTCCAGAGTGCGTTAGTTCATATAGAAGTATTACCCTGCCTGAACCAGTGCACAAGACTCATGAAATAGTCATCACTTGAGTGTAACATGAGAGCACCTGTCTGCAGCTTTCAGACTGTGCTGTCAAAAATAGCTGAGCTAGGTACTAATCTGTGTAAAAGCTGGGTACGTACCTCATTATATTGGAGGACTGTTCCAGCCTTGAAAACAGATAACTGAAAGCTAGTGTATATGGCTTGTTAATTATAGAATACCAGTTGAGCAAATGTTAGCTATGTATGGGAGTGGCGTTCGCCAATGTTCTTAGTACTCTTAATAAACTATTGCTTGTATTGTTTGCTGTATGTACATAAACTTACCTGTATCTTCAGTTTTGCACTGTCAACTAATATTGATAACCATGCAGTGCCATGTACATGCCTACACATGATAGCCTAGAATACAAACCACCGCTTACAAATCACACCCTGCATTGAGTCAGTAATGACATTTATGCTATATCACTTTATATGTCAATTTTGGCCAGCTCTTAGTATAATAGAAGGGGTACAGCATATCAATTGCAATAAAAGGGGTAGTATAATAGAAGGGGTATAGATATTGCAGCATATCAATTGCAAAGCAGTTTATAGCCATACATAGTGGTGTTAGCAAACAGCCTTTAGCAGCTCTGATTTGAACATGACTCCAGTGTCATCTTTCCTTCCCAGTAAACTCCACGTTCTAATTTGTTTGGCATTCGCAGTATGCCCCTTTTGTAGCCTGGGAAAGAGATCTCTATTACAGCATCCTGATACTGCAACCACCCATTTAGTCAGTGGCATTGACAGCTTCAAGAGCGGGATAGTGGTGAACATGTCTATTGTGCACACAGACATTTCCTGGCAGTTCAACCCAAGGAAACATAACAGTTCCCAAAGACTCTGTGACCTATCAATTCCAAGTCAGTGCATCAATCTACAGTGGTGGGCAGGAAAATCAAGGGAGTCTCTCTGCCATTACTCCTGAGTCCACTATTCATGTGCCAAAACCAGGTATTTATATATATTTTTCTTATAGTGACTTGCATGCAGACACACATCTCTGTCGTGAAGCTCAGAAATGTACATTATTAATTTATTTGTAGGCCTACCACAACCCCTGGATGTTCGTGTGGTACAGATCAACAATGCAAGCGTGACCCTCCAATGGAGTTATCCACCTCCTCCAATAGAGCCAATTATCAATTTCATGGTATGACTGAAGGCATGCAATTGCTTTAAGTCTTTGACCAGTGTGTGTTGAGAATGGAATAATGATGGTAGAACTGTAAACTTGAATCCATTGCATGCATACATGTTTAACAACAAAAACAATGGGAATGGAGATGTTATGGAAAGTGAACTTCACAGCTCAGTCTTCTAACGAATCTGCTCTCCAATCTTGAATGACTACTCTCCCATATAGGAATGTCTCCCTATGTGTTTATTAATGAACTCACTTACGTACCTATTGTTGGTGGACTTTATGAACACGTAACATGACAATGTTATTTCTACACAGATTACATATGCAGGTCCTGTTGCATCACTTGATGAAGAGTTTGGAGAGAGGACCTCAACGTCCACGAGGATCACCGTCTCTCCCCTCACTCCCGACACCACCTACCAGTTTAGGGTCTCTGCAATCACACAGCAAGGGCAAGGGGGAGAGGTGACAGTTTACGCCACTACTGCGGCACCTGAAGGAGGTATGCTTGTGGACTGACCCCAATAGCCTCATTCTCAGGTCCCCATTTTATTTAGGTGCATAAAGTTAAAGCAGAGGGCCTGGTGTCTAAAGTCACATTATTGATTTATGCGGTTATGTGCGGGTGAGTACTAATATGAAGAGCAACGGTATACCCAGAGACTTCATTTCAGTGGTATTTTTACAACCTCTGAAGATAAGCTAGATTCGAAGTGTAGACTCACTACCATCAGTCATTCTCTGAGAACTTTAGTTGTGCTCGCCCACACTCTATTACGCTCGGCCTGCACATGTGATTTTACTAACCAAGCTCTTTGTCTTTACTTTATGTAACCAAAGAAGGTGCAGGCCTGGGAACAAGGCTACAACCCAATTGCTTTTTACCAGCCGGAGCGCGCGCAGCGCACGAACGGCTGGTACTAAGATTGCTTTACGTTTTCCGCGTCTGTTTGTTTGTTTGTTTGTCTGTTTGTGCGTCCGCACTTATCACATGCGCAATATATTACGTCATACGTTACTATGCAACTGCAGTGTATAGCAGCGTTGGAGGTTTGCAGGCCAAGCTACAGCAAATGAAGGTAGTTTTGTGTTGCCTAGATGGCAAAAACGTGGTAGGTAGCCATGAAGATTCTGGTTTCTTGGCATATAGCTACTATCTGGAGGCGCATGACAAAACTGCTGAGTCAGCACTTTCGCTGTACCGTTCTAGGAATATAGTTTCTCTGGCTCTACAGCTGTAGTTTAGTAGCTTGGCCTAAGCTGAGTTGTGTGTATTGTACGGGAAAGGCGTCCGGTTGGTTTTTTAGACATGAAATGTCAGACTTGTTTAGGCTCATTATACCTGTAGCTTTACATGAAATTGGTTCATTGCCAAAAAGGGTTCCACTCCCATAATTAAGTTGCCATATGGTTGACATGATGTAATTGTTTCGTGGCATGAGCCTAGATTATGGGTTCGTACTGTGACCTGTAGTATTCTCATACCCATTCAACAGCAAAGCTTGCCTTCTTTCACATCCGTATTGGCCCGATTCAGGACTGTCTGGCCTGGCATGTGAGTTTGTTTGTGTACGTACAGGTATGAATTTCATCAGTATACCGTACTCTAGACAGAATAATGACCAGTATACACACTATATGAAATACACATTTTTGCAGCACGGGTCACATTTGTGCATCAGTCAATAAATCAGTGATTGTGCAAGTACAATAAAGTATAGAGTAATGGTAATTGAGTAGCTATTGTCAGATATTCTGCTTGAGAACAATGAAGTGTGGAATGAATTCGATGACAGAGTACAATGACTGTATACTACCGAATTAGTAAAGCAGAGAGAATACCTGAAACTGTATATACAGCCTTTATAAAGACCACACTAACTGATTTGTGGATACAATTCCCTGTCTATAAAAATGTGCAATGTTAGTCTCTTTCCCAGGTTCTTGCAGATGAGGACTCTTTTCCTCACCAAGAGCCTGGGAATGAGGGCTAGTGCAATGTCTGCTAGAACAAACACAGCTAGGTACTGTGTGGAAGACTCATATAGATGTTTTTTTATCTGTCTGTACAATAGGATAATGATGATATAGCAGCTAATATTCGCTCATCCCTGGTCTCCACTCTGAGCTCCCAGTGCAAGTGTAGCCTCACCACAGCTCACATCACTAATGACGAACTCAGCTGCAGGGGACGACTCACGAACCAGATCGTCTACCGAGCCAGGATCCTCGGCACCAGCAGTTACAGTGCCAGTGCTCTAGTGGAGCTCATGCAGTCATGGGTGGATGAAGGGCAAACCTCGGTAAACGTTGGAGTCTCCCGTCTTCAAGTCGATCCAACCTGCCCTGTGTCTCTGGCCAACCTCCTTGCCCCAGATTGCCCTGTCCTGCCAACAGGAACTATCCCAACAACTGGTTCCAGTGATGATTCGCTCTCACCTGGACAGATAGGAGGGATCGTAGTGGGAGCTTTGATTGCAGTGCTGTTGTTAGTTGCCATCGTTCTGTTGGCTTGGTTGATCTGGACGCGATCTAAGTGGAGCACCAGGTAGCTGTTAAATTAGCTATAGTCATACGTACACTTAGAGTCCATACATGAACTACATTCCACCTCCTGCCCTGATTTTAATCTCATAGCCATGGGAAAGTAAAACCCTGTTCGCATAGTCAGCTAATATCAGCTTTCATGCGGTTTGTCAGGAACTGTAAAAAAATTTTATGTAAATTATAGAACTGCACTTTGGGCTTGGATCGTGGTGAATGTATGGGCACATATAGTGAAAAACCTACCCACCTTTCAAATCACTGCATAATACTACAAATCTCGTATAAATGTACATGTAATGTGGAAATGTCATAAGTTATGGTAAACCAGCTTAGCATTCACTATGCAATATTATTTAAAACTTTTCTATTCAGCACCTCCAGTCAGCCCTTGAAGGAAGAGGACAATACACCTTTCGCTGATATTGGAGAGACAGAACGATAGTATGTAAATAAATGTGTACATCTTAAAAAACTATACGTATGATCATGGTGGGTATTTAATTTTATTTTACAGCGTTCATCATGACGTTGGCGTTTTTGATGCTGACAGCATGTTGAAGGAAAAGCCTACTACTAACCTGTGAACACACACTGTGGCTTTGTTTCATAACTTATTGTGCTATTCATGCCATACAGATGCACACGTGAACACAATTATTAGTGCTTGCATTGCTACAGTGGCTGACAGTGTTACATTAGATAGGATTTCTGTACCAAGAATAATTCTGCCTTGCCACAGCAATATTGCTGTATATATACTTGAGATGCATACTTTACATGCACTAATTAGTTGCTTCCTATGTACATGTATGTAACTTGAACTACTGTCGCAAACTGCTATTGCAGTTTTGATTGGTTTATGCATTATTATACCTATCTTTGTCATTCCTTGGCGTTATGTTCTTATAACTGTACATGCATGTGTAGTTATGTACATGTCAACGTTCGTCTTCTGTACCGTGACTTGCTGAATCTTTTAATAACGATGATTTTAAGTATACTTTGGCATATCATGCAGGTGATGTGACAGCTTGAGAATCATCTATGCCATTCTCTGCAGCATACCTTCGTTTGATACTTCACTGTTTCTATGGTCCTGGATTGCTCTCTTGCTGCAGCTGCCTTTTTTGCATGCAGTTATAAGTTGATACATACAATAATAATATTAGTGTTTGTTTGTCACTACAATTCATCAGTATGTCTGAACCCATGCTATCTATACTGCCTTACATGTCAATGAAGACAATATTAATAATGTGATTGAATTCAGATCCTGAATTGAATTAGATAATTATTGTAACAACTAATTAAATTTAACTATAATTATGGCAGGACGTACAAAGAAGGGTGGTAGTTCCACAGAGTTAATCAATTGGCGCCTGAGGCTTCTTTGTGTACGAACGTTTTCGACTTGATTGTAATAATGAAACTTGACCATGGGACATCAGATCAGTTGATGAGTAAATATCCACTAGACAGCTAGCTACATGGTTGCAGTACTGTAAGGAAGCCATCTGATGTGTTTTGGCACTACCTCGGGTTGTTTTAAAACCACTTAGCTACCTTGTATCAATATATGACATCCATAATTATGGAGAAGTTTGGGCCTAAAACCATAAACCTAATCTACTATCTATATATATGCTAAAACGGACATTAGTTGAGTGGAGGTGAAAATCAATACCGTCTTTAAAGTTTCCTGGTGAAAATGCTTCGCACATGCATGATCAAAGGACCTTTGGAATTACTTTCGTTCATCATGCAGAAGCTGCCAGCGAAATTGAGATGGCTATATAAAACAGCTGCCGTTTACTTTCACAACCAGTTCGAAATTCCAGCTAAAAAGAAGAGATGGCCTACAACCAGCGGTGAAGGTAAGGCAATAGTAAAAGTCTCAGAACCTTGGTACAACCAAGCAAGGCTGGTCCAGGATAGGTTTAATCATAGATTACTATTAACTATGGTTTAATTGCCAGGGTCACCACTGCAGCTATACCAACAGTCACACATGTAGGCTTGAGATAATTATGCTGGAATAATTTTAGAATAATAGCAAAAACATTAGAATAAAGAATAATTCTAATAGTAGCAAGCCTCAGCATTTTTGGTGGCCCGCGCCCGGATGAGTGGGCCAGCAATGCATGAGGACTGGGTGCTCAATAGATCGAGTTTTTTCTTTGGTTGAGTGCCTAGCTAGCACTCTACGATAGTATCAATCGCATCTGAATGAGTGGCTGGTGTATTAATGTTGACAAGTCAATGTGTAGTTGTCTTTCCTAGAATGCTCACTTATGTAACAGTATAGCAACAGACAAATAGTAGCAAAAAAATGGCAGAATAATAGCAATAAATCAAAGAATTTGAGAATAGAATAATTGCAAGCATAATTATCCCAAGCCTACACACAAGAGGTAACCGCTCTGGCAGTTTCCCCGCCTCCTGCACACACAACGGACGGTTCCAGCGCCAGCAAAGCTCCAAGAACGACAACCTAGGATCTTAGAATGCTCATTTCAACTGTAGCGAACGCTTTCAAAGTCTAAAGTGCGAAGCTATTCCTTGAACAAAGCACACAAATAACACACCGTCGCAGAGGTAGTCTCGTGCCCAGCCCAACGTGGGGCTGAGCACGAGACTATTGCAGAGGAGGTTGGACACGGTCATGTGACAGCCTACGTGATCGTGGAGTTGTAAGGATTCTCTATGGAGCTGCCTGTACAGAAGTAGTTTGGTCCAGTTTCGCCCAAGTTCTGTTATTAATATACAAGAAACGCAGATTTTTGGAATCCCCTTGTGATGCGCTAGGCACTAGGCCCTAGCTAGCGACGGGCTGGGCACGAGACCATAGATCATTAACAGTACATAGTCTCCTGCACAAGACTAAACGGTACAGGTGCCTCACCTTTTCAATTTTACTTAGCTTTTTAAGATACACTCGCAACTTTCATCACAGTGCGGAGTAGTCAGCAGGATACATTATACATACTGAATGACTGGAGAGCGGAAGTGACATCACCGCAAACTTCCTCGAAAGTACGGGGTTTTGGAGAGTACAGGTATTGCCTCACCTTTTTAATGCAAGTTGTAGTATAAAAGCTTTTGGGCAAATAATATTATGTGTAAATAAAGGTCTTTTCCAACTGGATCACACCCTGAAAGCGCAAATTCCCGCAAATATCCTCAAACTTCTCCATATGCTGGGTGAATCTCTTCTATATGTACCCTGAGCGGACATCTGTAATCAGATATGCTTGTAGCAACAGGAATAACCACTTTGTTATTTTTTCAACACCAAACTAATACATTTCTGCACTCTACTATCTATGCTGCTACATAACACTACAAATTGCTATAGTGTGCAGTTACCTGTAGCTGCAAACAGTGCTGTGCAAAGGGCATTGTAGAAAACTACTCCTATAGCTACCAAGTTCTTGCAAGTTGCAAAACAGTACACGTAGTTTGACTGTGTTTGTTCCCTTACCGTTGCAATTGCTACAGCCTCAACAGGTTGTCAAATTCTATGTGTAGCTACACTGTTAAAAAAGGGGTGTTAACCAAACACCTTTAGGGGCGCTATAGTCGCCGTGAACACCGAGCTCCCCATGGGTTCTATGTTACACCCTAAACGGTGGTATGTTACACCCTAAACGGTGGTATACCACCCTCATGCAGTGTTAAACATACACCCCCAGAGTTCAGGTTAATTTCTGCACTCCCATAATAATAAAACACTCACAAGTAGCCATTGTGGAATAAACTCAATAAAAATTTAATTGGTGACAACAAAATTGTACAATACAGCATAATATCAGTGTTCAGGTTATTGAAATACAAAAAACACTACATGTAGTAGTTCGTGACTTCATGCATTCTTTACTTGCGCTTGTAAGATTGAAGTTCCTTCTGCCACAATGAAGCGGCATGGCTTGTGGGAGTTCCTTCAGCCACCAGCAGTGCATGGTTGTGACTGCTGTAACTCAGCAGCATCTACTTAGAGATCACAAATTTCCTGCATAGAACAATGTAGAATGTATGTACATAACAGCATGCAGACTTAGTGCTATGCATGCATGGACAAAATGATCAATAGTGGAAGTACTTACCCGGCATAAAGTCAACCACATTCTTGAACGTGGTCACACAGCATAGAGTGCCAAGTACTGCAAGGGTGAGAGTAAGTGAACATTCAATAACTCCTGTTCAGTACAATTGGGTGAAGCTTACCCCACCCCCCCACCCCCAACTAGGTGAAATAAAGTCTTCTCAAAACCATAGCTAGTCTATGTGTGAAACCAGTCCTACACGTACCTCTACAGTATACAGGATTAGTGTAGTTTAATCCTCCCCAGAGATGCCATTGTAAGCTAGCTAGATTATGTATCACCCACACAGTTAGGGGAGAGAGGCCACAGCTCTTCCTTTCCAGTTCTTCCATCATGGTATAGTTTCTGCAAACAGCTTTCTTTGCTGACCTGTATGGAACAAATGTTTCATAGTACTTTGCTTTGCAGTTACATGTACTGTACATAAATAAGTGTTATAGCTAACTCAGTTTCACTTACTTTTAGTAGGTCATCTTGGTTGGTGATGGCTCAAACACTTGTGGGAAAGCTCTTGAAACAATTCCAGCAGGACTTGTCAATGCTAAGCAATAGTAACTATAACTTAACTGTAGCTAGCAATGAGTGGTAGCAGTAACTGTGACAATTTTTGAAAAATTCACACCAGACTACATTCCAACTACAGGTGACAATAGCACGTATGCATTCTCTTTTTAAAGGGTCAACATTACATCATACAATACTGTACTTTGCCATCTCTTACTGCAAGTTTCCCAGGCAGGACCTTAAGAAATTTCCAGTAGGGATGTATTACTCGCCTTCGACTTAGCTGTTGTACTTATAATAGTTGTGGGTGAGAGTGGGTAAATATTTAATAACTCCCATTCAATACAATTTTGTTACCACATTTAACGTACCCTTGAAGTCTACTATTAAAAAGCAGTTCACTAGCGTATAGTCCTACCTCCATCCAAATAACCAGGGCTAGTGTTTCAATCCTCCCCTGAATGCTGATGGTTGAAGATGAGAGTGGGTGCACTTTCAATATCTCTTTTTCGATACAGCTTCGATGTTAATTGATAGCTCGACTGATAAGGTGTCTAATACAAACTAGTTCACTAGACCAAGTCCTACCTCCATCCCAATAAACAGGATTAGTAGTTCAACCCTCCCCTGAATGCTGTGTGTGGGTGTGAGTGGGTGAACAGTCATGACAATAACTCCTTTTCGATACGATTTCGTTAGCTTATCGAAGGTCACACCCCCCTGATAAGTGGAAGTAAACTCAAAACTAGTTCACTAGTCCTACCTCCATCCCAATAAATAGGAGAAGTAGTTCAACCCTCCCCTGAACGCTGTTGTATTGATGGTTGTGGGTGAGAGTTGGTGAACAGTAAATAACTCCTTTTCGGTACGATTTCGTTAGCGTATAGAAGGCCACACCCCCCTGATAGGTGGAAGTAAACTCAAAACCAGTTCACTAATCATAATTACAACTACTGGCTGTGTTCACCAACTCTCACCCACAACCATCACTACAACACCATTCAGGGAAGGGTTGAACTACTTCTCCTGTTTATTGGGATGGAGGTAGGAGTAGTGAACTGGTTTTGAGTTCACTTCCACCTATCAGGGGGGTGTGACCTTCTATAAGCTAACGAAATCGTACCGAAAAGGAGTTATTGACTGTTCACCAACTCTCACCCACAACCATCACTACAACAGCATTCAGGGAAGGGTTGAACTACTTCTCCTGTTTATTGGGATGGAGGTAGGACTAGTGAGTGAGTCTTATGTCGGTATTCCAGTGCTTGAAAGCCACACCTACTAACACCTTCAATCCCCAAAACACACCTGCATGTCTCCTAAATATTGGGATAGGGTTGAAAACATAAGTGAAGGGGGTTTCCTTGTGAACCTAGTGGTCTAAAGGGCCTAGATTGTTTTCCTTGAATAACAAGGACAAATGGGTGAATTTAAACTAGTATTCGCTCGCTCGTCAACATGAGTTCTTCAGGGAAAATAATGATCAGTGCTATTTTCTGACTATTGGTCCTAGTTAGAATCACACTGGTATGGTTTGCCATGCATATCTCACATTTTAGCTGCACAAGGCCAGTAGTTGTAATTATGATTAGTGAGTAAGACTTATGTTGGTATTCCAATGCTTGAAAGCCGCACCTACTAACACCTTCAATCCCCAAAATACACCTGCATGTCTCCTAACTATTGGGCTGGGGTTGAAAACATAAGTGAAGGAGTCTCCTTGTGAACCTAGTGGTCTAAAAGGCCTAGATTGTTTTCCTTGAATTATAAGGACAAATGGATGACACCAGTATTTGTTCACTCGTCAACATGAGCTCTTCAGGGGAAATAATGATCAGTGCTATTATCTGACTATTGGATCTAGTTGTAATCATACTGGTATGGTTTGCCTTGAATATCTCACATTTCAGTTCCACAAGACCAGAGTTGTGACTATGATTAATTATTTCAGTGTGCAAGACTTAGGTCAGTATTATGTTAGTGCTATTTCCTTCACAGTTACAATCAGGTACATGTAGAAGTGAGCTATGCTCCTAGAGCACTGAACAAGGACATTCTGAAGGCAAAGCTAACTAATATGCTTCAAACCATGCCCAACAGCAAGAAAACAAGTTTGGTTAGGAGATTGAAGGTGTCAGTAGGTGTGGCTTTCAAGCTATCTAATAGAGCCTAAGTCTTGCTCAGTAAAGCACCTAATTGGGTAGAATTTCTTACCATATGGAGCTATAATGTGAGATGTTGAGGGCAAACCTAACCAGTATGCTTCAGACCATGCCCAATAGTCAGGAAATTGCTTTAGTTTTCGTTTTCCTTGAGTATCTAGTGTTGACGAGAGCGCAAGTTTTGTTTCTCCCCCTGTCCTTATTATTCAAGGTAGAAGTGAGCTATGCTCCTAGAGCACTGAACAAGGACATTCTGAAGGCAAAGCCAACTAATATGCTTCAAACCATGCCCAACAGCAAGAAAACAAGTTTGGTTAGGAGATTGAAGGTGTCAGTAGGTGTGGCTTTCAAGCTTTCTAATAGAGCCTAAGTCTTGCTCAGTAAAGCACCTAATTGGGTAGAATTTCTTACCATATGGAGCTATAATGTGAGATGTTGAGGGCAAACCTAACCAGTATGCTTCAGACCATGCCCAATAGTCAGGAAATAGCTTTGGTTTCCATTTTCCTTGAGTTGATGAGAACACAAGTTTTGTTTTCTTCTTGTGTCCTTGTTATTCAAGGTAGAAGTGAGCTATGCCCTTAGAATACTGAACCAAGACATTCTGAAGGCAAAGCCAACTTATATGCTTCAGACCATGCCCAACAGCAAGGAAACAGGTTTGGTGTGGCAATTGAAGGTGTTAGTAGGTGTGGCTTTCAAGCTTTCTAATGGAGCCTAAGCCCTGCTTAGTAAAGCACCTAATGGTAGCTACTTATTCATGACATACACCTAATGGTGATTTCATCTTTTCAAATCAACACATACAGGCATGTCATTCATTCTAGAACTGCTTCATAGTGCCAATGGATTTACATTAAATTTTTCCCCCTTTGGTTGGAGTGCTTCATTACACCTTAAAGGTGTTAATGGTTTAGTAGGGCGTTTTGCCAACACCCAGGGGTGTCACTACACCGTTTGTTGTCAGGGTGTTTCACTACACTGCGTAAGGGGTGTTCCACAACACCCCATTTTTAACAGTGTAGCTAGCTACTGAATAACACTTCAAGTAGCAGCTAATACCATACATCGGGGGTATTAATAAACTTTTATCGGTATCTTACACGTGTACGATGACGAAAACATACTTTTGTTCACGCGTAAAACCGCGTAAATACCGCCGCAACACGCGTGGTCGGTGTAGCCTAACCCTAACGCAGGCTGCGAGATAAAATCTGGGTGTGTAAGGCCTGGGTTCGAGGCAATGGTCGCTGAGCGCTAACAGCCATACGCTGCGTCAACGAGTGTAACTAACCACTTGTCAAGTTTTGCTAAGGCCACAGAACACGATTTCTTGCGCCAAACGTTCGCTGTGTTGCGATCGTACGCGGGAAATAGCGCGAATACACGCGAAAACGCGCTTCACGCGGTTTTATCGGGGTATTGACATAATACTAGCCTCGTACCCAGGCCTTCCCCGCACTTGTTTATTTTCGCGAGTGCGGGGAAGGCCTGGGTATATACGAGGCTAATATAGTACTATGATTGTGTTGACTAATTACCCCGCGGCGCGTAGGCGGCGGCGGGGTTAAGCGATTGGTTTGGTCTGTCCGTCCGTTGTCTGTCCACTAAAAAATCGGCCTATCTCGCGATTTACAGGGTTAAGCGATTGTTGCTAAACACGACAGTAACATTGAAATCAAAAAAAATGTCCGTGTGTGTACCTGATAGTCGCCAATGCGGTTCCATTCGCTGCATCTGCAGCTCTTTCTTATTTAACAACGGTACAGTCTGCCATTTTAATACGGTCACAACTAAATACAATGGGGGGCGGGCATATACGGACTCTGGTTACGTGTTCACGTTGGCAATCGGTCACGCCCACCACTTCCCATAAGATAATATGGATACGCATACACGAGCGCTATACACGAGCGCTGTACACGCTGCGTGCGGATATACACTTTTCCAACTGCTCCATCAACCAAGTCTGCAGTCCTGCCAGGTCCCAGTTATGAATTATGCACCGCGGGGTATGTCTCTGCTAGTCTGTGGCCCACATAGTTCCAGTTAGGGAAGATAGTCACTGGAATCATAATGTGATACTGACCACCTATATGTTTCCGTGACATGGTGAGTGAACCATCTGGTAGCTATCTGATGACCAAACACACAGCTGCGGAACAACAAAGCTGTTGAACTGCCGTTGTAGCATTAACCACTATGTTATTCCTCTATAAGGTGACCCATCTTGTACCCTGTATGCAACTGCAGTTATCTACTCAGTAGTTAAAAATGAATTTTTGTTATGTCAACACCATGCACATACAGCAGATAAACATCTACATCCTCTTACAAGAAAAACATCTTGTATAGTTACATACCTTGGCTAATTAATGCAATAGGTTATAATTACTAGCTGAAGCATCAGCCAACACTAGTGGGTGTATGTCACATATCGCTATTTACAAACTGTAAGTGCTATGGCTAGTACCTACCCACATGTTGCTGGCCACTAGAATCTATAGACATACTCTGCCAAATTTATTTGTGGTGAGGAATGTCGCCTGTCAGACATGCGGCCTACTTTGACGCCTCCAGACTAGCCACTGTGACGTACTTGATCACAACCCATGCGTACTTGAATGCCATCAAAGTTCTCTCTCAGACATGCTCGACTGCCATCATTATGATTATATTATCGTGTATATAGTCTAGTGGCCGTTACCAGACAGCAACGAATGTGTAGATATTTGTTACAAAGGCATCAAAGTGTGAAATGGGAATACTGCTTTACACATGCATAGCTACTATACATGTTACTGTTACCATAATATGATATGCCAGCTCCCGTTAGGGTTCATATGATGCATAGCTACAATTTTGAATCTAAGCAGGGTATGCTTTCCAAATGCCTCTTCTAGAGTGTGTGTGGTGACCAACTATGAGGAAGCCTCTACTACATACAATCCTCCACCTTACCACCTTCAGTTTGCCTTTATAATAGGCAGGGTTCAAGGAGTATATAGCTAGTAACCTGACAGTCATGTAATAAATGGGTCACATGCCTGGCGTGACCCAATGTGATGACGCTCATTTGGAATCATTAAACTGAATTAGACTTTCCATTTAGCTAAGCGACTCTTTGGCTTCTCCTAATGGGACTGGTGGGTGTGACTGCCCAAAGACTGTGATAACACTTCCGGTTCTTTAATACTTTCCCACACTCCAATAACTACACAAACTGCACTTCAATCAACCCCACCTGTCTATGAGCTATTCACTGCAATTGCTGAGAATGCACTATGCAATGTTGTGGCTAGTTGAGTTGAGGAAGTTCACTTTGCTATATATGAGCAGTGCTCATTGATTTTCATCAGTGTAGCTACAGTGATATAGTTCAAAAATTCTAAGAATTCCTTTTGAACTGTCTTGTACAGAATGAGCTGGAAGTGCCGCCTGCTTGCAGCTGTGTGCCTTGCAGTCAATCTCTGCTGTTTGCATGGTCTGTTTAACAATTCATATTGTATATCAGTAATATGTCATTGTGTATACTGTGACTCAGTCAGGGTCTTAATGTTACGTGTGTGCTAGTCTGTTTGCAATTCATTAAATTTAACCAAGCTGAGGTGAAACATCTAAACTAATCAATAAGCATTGATGCAAGTTGAGCTTGAATTGTATACAGGCCTTCAAATTACAGCAATAGTAGCTAATAGTCAGACGCTGACTGTTACAGTAGTATGCTATACAATTTATTCAGGCCATGTATTTATTATTGTGAATACCTGTTATATGTTGTGCTATAAACAGCTATATTATATAGCTGCCTGCAGTGAAGATGTCAATGTTGATGACTAAATTTGGAAATAGCTCCACAACACAAGTATATCACTATGCTTTCCTCTACTACACAATGTCATGCATGCATGCATGCTCACTGTATCAAAAATACGGTTCTTATTTAGCCCAAGAGGATGTACGACTGGTAAACGGCACATTTGGTCCTCACATGGGTCGGGTCGAAGTCCTGTACAACGGTACATGGGGCACCATCTGTGATGACTTTTGGTCCTTCAGTGATGCAAGGGTTGCATGCCGGTAAGTATTCTCAATGTTTCTAAAGCCCTACATTGTAACTATTCACCGGGAGCTTATGAGCGCTGACTTTGGATAATTCATGTATGCACTCCTGCTATGTTTCACTGTTGTATACATTTTGAAATATAATACCACTATCCCCTAAATCCAAATAAGCAGTCAGTGGAAAATGACTGCTACGTAAACATCTGTACAGTGTCAAGAAAGAAGTAATATTTATTTTTTCAGGATGATGGGTTTTAGTGACGCTGTGTGTTCCATTCCTCGAGCTCGTTTTGGTGAGGGAGCGGGTCCCATTTGGATGGATAATCTCCGGTGTTCAGGAAGGGAAACCAGTTTAGAAGACTGTCCATTCAATGGCTGGGGAATCAACTCCTGTAATCACAACGAAGATGCGGGTGCGATATGTGCAACAGGTACACAACATCTACTAATCTAAGACATGAATCATGTATAGTGTATGCATGAGAATAACGGTGCAAATGTTACCTCCATGGTCTGAACATACTATGTTCTTCTCTGTATAGCTAGATATGAAAGCTTTGGGAAATGGCACCTACGTAGATACAGATTTATAATGAATGCGACATTAATTTCACATGTAAAGGTGTCCCACGCAACACTGACAGCTAAGCTAAGCATGGGATAATTTATAACAAATGGCTTACTGAGTCTCCATATACATGTAGATGCTCTTGAACCTAGGGTAGAAGGTATCTGTATTGCATTGAATGAAAATACGAGCAAGTCATTGGCACCCACACAATCTATTTAGGTAGTTTTGACTACCAAACCTCTCAGAGAGTAATTGAATTTGGAGTCACACCTATGTGAAGTTTCTTTGGTGGCAGACATACCTTTACATGTGACATTAATGCTATGTATATAGATATAAATAAGGAGGGGGTTGCATCACTGGAGTAAACATGAATGGCGAGTAAGTCCCAGCCCATAGAAAAGTGCGCCCAAGCGGGCGCACTTGCTATGCGATTTTTTATTGCTATGATACATGCATTCCTGAAGCCAGGATTCGCGTTGTACGTTACTAAGGAAGTGATCTTTCATATATATTTTTTTCGTAGGGGGTTACCGTATAAAATTTTTCCATACGGCGACCTAATTACTGCGCATGTGCTGTCCGCATGGGGCGATAATGGCATCCGGTCGTATTCTCGCGGCTTATGAACAGGGGAGGAGGTTCTGAAGACGTTAGTTGACAAAAAACTAATGTTAGCAGATGTACAGTTGAACTCAGACAGCAAAGACTCCATTTGTAACCTCTCAGATCCAGACCTAAGTTTTTGCGTGCAATAATTGGCTGGTAACTTCCGATAGGTGTGGCTATAACTTCATTAAATTAGATCGCGTGATGCAGATTTTATGTCGGTTAATTGATTCTAGTTTCTATATCTGCTTGCGTTTGTTAGTTATTTTTATTTTGTGAAAGAGACTCAAAAATTAGGTATGAGCCAGGAATAACTTTGGGACTTAAAGGGTTTTAACAGGTGACTTACTGAGTCTCTATATGCTTGTAGATGATATTCTTGAAACTCCCGAACCCCCCACGTTAGTGGGCTCTACCACCAGTTCGCTCTCAGTGCAGTGGAAGGTATGCTCACATAATTATTTCTACAGCCAAGAATGCTAATGTAAGAACTGAACATGCAAGGTCATAATTTTTTTTAAAAGTAAAGATCCGGCCTTTTTGCACATGCCAATAACTTCCTTCTTCTCTTCCTATAATAATATATATACAAGAAGCAGGTAAAGACTCCTCTCCCCCCCCTTCCTACACACACACACACACACACACACACACACACACACACACACACACACACACACACATTCTGAGCTACTGCATGTGTTTGTATGATTATTTTGACGGGTGCTGTTTGCGTGTTCTGGAAAACTTGTCTACTCCGCTGATTCTTGACTACTATACTAATGTTGGGCACATTTTGTGAATTGCACATTCTGTAAACTGTGTAGCACTAACCCTATCGCTTATTTTAACCCCAAACCTAGTCCTAACCCTAGCCGTAAGCCTAACCCTATAGCCCTAAATTGCTATGAATTCATACAATGCCCAGCACAATTTGTAAACTGCAAAATGTGCCCAACACTGATATTAGTAATTTCACAACCATCACAATACTGTAACACTCTGAAGTAAAAGCTGGTCTATACAGACTTAAATGCAGAAGAATTACACATTGAGTGTGAGGAATTTGGTAGTCAAATGCTCTAGTTCTAGTTGGCTGAATAATGAAGTTTAACATGAATAATGAAAGTTTAACATCCAGTTTACTATATTGTATTATGAAGTAAATATAGTCACTGTTTGCTTGTGCTTATCAATCATCTGTTATTGCAGGTCCCTTCTTTGCCGGATAATATAACTGCTCTGCGATTCCGTGTGCAGTATGAAACAGATGAATCCATCTTTCCAAGAATAGTCTTTTTGACTGCTTCACTAACTGACAATCGAACAACTTACAATACCACCATCAGACGCCTTGTACGTGATACGGAATACACTGTACGAGTTAGAGCTGAGGTCCGATACCCATTCTGCTTTAGCTATCTCCTTGGCAACTATTCCGAGTCTCTCACTGTGTCTACTAATGCAACAGGCAAGTGTACACTATTGAGAAGGATCACTGCAACACATTTATCACTACTTTGAATCTCTCTTTACTAAGATACTGTACATGTACAATAACCATAACAGAACCACTACTTTGAATCTCAAGATACAGTACATGTAATATACTGGCACAAGTCCAATCATAACAGACCACAATTCATGAATAGGAATTCATTATTAGTCTTCTGTCATAATCAAAAAAACTACTGCACGAAATACTCTACTAAAACTTGCCTACATATGTACCTGTGACATTGCTAATAGCCATAGCACTTTCTCATTACATGCACTTTTACTGATCCCCCAGTTGGGCCTTCTTCGATTCCAGTCAGACTGGTATCATCAGATCCTAGTACTCCTTTCTTGGGTCGGCTGGAAGTGTTCCACGACAATAAGTGGGGGACTGTTTGCGATGATTTCTTTTCCACACGTGAAGCTGGTGTGGTGTGTGGGATGCTGAACTATACGGGTGCACTTTGTGCTGTAGCAAGAGCACGATTTGGGGAAGGAAAAGGTAGAGTCCTGTATATTTGTCCGTCTCCATACTGTATGTTCCCCTGTAAGGATCTTCGAAGAACCTCCCTTGCATCAGTTTTGATTGAAGAAAATGCACACCTAGCTACGTATTGGAGAATGTTGCTTACGTATGTAAAACGTGTATGTATACCCCTTGTTTACTACTGTAGATCCAATTTGGATGGATGATGTCCGCTGCCTTCGTGGAGAGGAACTGTTGGAAGAGTGCACTTTCAGGGGGTGGGGTGTGCACAACTGCCAGCACGATGATGACGTTGGAGTGGTCTGTAGACCTGGTGAGGATGCAACTGTGCTTTTTGGTATAGCTAGCCTGTTATCAATTGCAAATAAAAAAAAATGCAAATTATAAATACATATCTAGGTTTAGCCAGTACCTGTTTAATTAAATGTGGCCTGTATTGAATCATAAACACCTTTCAAAACCAGTGCATGAATAGCCATTTTTGTAACTATGCATTTAGGTCATACCAAGTTGATGTCTTGTTGCAGGGGAGCGGCCGGGTCAATTTTTTGGGAATTCGGGTTAAAAATGAAAATCACGTGATCTTTACGGTGCCTCCTAATCTTGGCAGAATTCGGTACTCTTTTATGCTTCGACAACTTTTTTGTAAAAGTACTGGCTCACAAATTGGCTTACGCTTTTTCCAACGTAGTTTTTCACTGTCCATATTTGAGTCACGTGATGTTTATTTTCATTTTTATGCCTGCCTGCCTGCCTGCGGAGCTGGAATTCCCCTGCAACAAGTAATTGAATTTGAATGGCCTTAGTTATACAGGGATCTGGGCAGCTCTGCCACGCATTTGAGGCTTGGCCCCACCACATTGTACCAATTAGTTCTCAAGCCTCCCATACATGTGGTAGCTCGCCCTGCCAAAATTTTAGCATTCCAACTCATCAATGCAAGACATACCCAATTGGTAAAGGCATAATAATTATGATACTGGAAGTGCTTCTGTATCACAACTCATTTTGAGTGTTACTTTACTAACACTAACAGTCCCTTGTAGCTTTTTTACTATGTTATATTCTGCTATATCATGTAGGTAAGTCTACTTATACATGTACGTACATAATACCAGTATGATTCAAGATAGCAACAAACATTCATTATACCCCTAGCTTCATGCACTCCCAAGCCTACCTTATGCAGTTCTCTATACGTGTTTGCCCTCATTAATCAATGAAAGCATATAAGAGAGTGGGGCATGAGAATAAGGCTAGAATTTCTGCTGTACACTTTGATTTACCTGTTTTCTTACAGGTGATGAATTTGTTGGTACGGTTGCCAATTTCTCAATTGCTGGCGTTGGTTCCACATCTGTCACACTCCAATGGGAGGTAAAATTGCTAGAAGGATTGTTGAAATACTGCTAGTTATCAAGAGGAAAGCTTGATCAAGTGTTTGTATGTCTCTTGGTTAGTTAGGCTTAGGATTTGGGTTAAGGTTAGGGTTAGGGTTAGAGTTAGAGTTAGGGTTAAGGTTAGGGTTGGGGTTCAGGGTAGAAACCGGATCCCCATCACCACTCCCAACACCAGCCCCTCCCACTTCGTGGGACATCACCCGAGGCATCCTGTTGGGTGGCATGTCGCCGGACGGGGTGGCGTTTTCGCGGCGGCGGATTCGGGTAGTAGGCGTCACCATCAGCGCGGGCATCGTCCCAGTTATCGTCTCGGTAGCGGGCATCGTCTCGGTAGCGGGCATCGTCTCGGTAGCGGGTATCGTCTCGGTAGCGGGCATCGTCTCGGTAGCGGGCATCGTCTCGGTAGCGGGCATCGTCTCGGTAGCGGGCATCGTCTCTTGTATTGCTGTCGTCTCCATAGTCGTCTGTCTCGATTGGTAAAAGAAATCGTGTGGTGAATCGTAGAGTTCCTTAGTGTTGTTTTCGTTGGTCGGCGTCGTCGGCGGCTGGCGCATCGTAAATGAAATCACAGAGATAGGTTGCTCAAATTTTAATTTGCAAAACCACTGCATGGTTCAAATATATAGCCCACTACATAGGCATGTACCAAACACTGGTAGGTGGAGAGGAAGTTGTAAGACGGTATATATATGGTATGTTTATGTAGATTTCTCGCTCTAGCTTCGCATAGTTACGTATATGTTTTACACATGTCAGAAAGTTTAGTACAATGTCTCACTGCCAGGCTGTGACTGTACGTTTCTCTTCCCTACTTATAGCCATATTCATTCCCCTCATCAGCGTCTTTTGCCCGTTATCGCATCCAGTACAGCAGACCAGGAGATTTCTTCCCGCGAACTGCCGTTGTTTCCTCCACAGCCACTGAGTACACTGTTCAGCGATTGGTGTTTGGTGCAAACTACACATTTACTATTCGAGTAGAGATGAGATTCTCCGTCTGTTTTACGTACCTAAATGGAGAATATGTCGACCCACTCAATGCTACCACTAAGGAAACAGGTAACAGCCCATTTTAGCTGCCTCGAATGAAAAAAAACGTCATGTTTTCTCTTTAGTAGCACTACACATTATCGACAGCTAGGCTACGTAAGAATAAAGGCTTTGCAGAAACAGGTTACATGTACATGGTAATAAGATGTGCCTTAATCATGACAGTATACATGAGTCTGTAAGCTGTTAATAATCGTGTCCACTCTCCTATAGCGCCTACTGGTCCTCCTACTGACTTTCATGTGGTGGTTCTCAATAGCACTGCGGTCCTAGTAGAGTGGGATCTGCCACTGAGTACCCTCCGCAACGGAATCATTCGAGGCTACAAGCTGTTTGTACAGCGTGAAGGAGGAGATGAGGTGACATTTAATATCAAAGGGAATGAGACAGACTCATACACAGTTACTGGACGGCAGCCAAATACAGCGTACGTCGTTAGTATTCTGGCCTACACTGTTGAGGATGGTCCCAGGAGTATCCACCTCACTGCAGTCACACCATCCTCAGGTAATCACTTTTGGTACTACTGTAATCCATGTGGAAGAAATCTTAGAGATGTCTGTAAATAAGAATAGAATGATAACTTTGCTAACATTCCGTTTTCGTAAATATTACATAATAAAGTACAGCTGAGTCTAAAGACTTTAACGGCAAGCTGAGATGAGTATAGTTATGAGGGTGTTTAGAATTACACATTGCTACTGCATTAACCCATTCACGTAGGGATACACTTCCACAAAAACAAAGGAAACAAGCTATAACTCACAGCAAAGTGCGTTTACGGAAACCATCCTTGGTAATTGGAGATGTAGGGAGGATGGTCTCTGTAAACGAGTTATAGCTTGTTTCGTTTGTTTTTCCTTTGTTTCCTACCATACTCCATGATACGTAGTTTCGTCTGTCATCTTAGCATTAAGGTGCCTACATCATCAAGTAGTGCAACAACGCTGCCTAAGTAAAGAGTCACTATTTATGGCAATGCACAAACAATATTTCAAAACTATGTTCATGCCTTCTGAAAAAGGCAAAAAAATTGTTAGATTTACGTAATCTGTAGCAAACCTAATAATTGTTTCTCTATGTATCACTACAGCCTACAATATTATATGCTGTTTAATTGTGGTCATAGAAAAGTGTGTAATTATTTATGACACTTTATTCTGTCTTGAGACAATGAACAAAGCACAAGATTGCGCTAACAATATCTACATAACGTTTTTGTCTTAACAGATTTTGTTCCAACCATCGTGACCTTCGGACTCTTCGGTGATGGAACTGACCGAGCCACACGCTTCACTTTTCAGAGACAGATTCGAATATTCTGCGGATCTGGGCTCAGTGATGTCACTTTGGGCTGGTTCTTTAGCAACGGGTCTAGAGTCGGAATTGGAAGAAGGTGCTCAGTCTAACGTAGCTTAATTTAAAAAGTTTCTGGTGCAGTGTTAGTTACATATGATTCATTCCCTACAGGGACCTAAGAGAAGGACACTTCCCTAATGGAACAGCTGTATTGGATATTGGCATTGGACGGAGGCTTACTATATGCGATGCTGGCACCTACACTTGCGTTGCTAACAGTTCTTCTCGTGGAATTCATTCCAGAGACTTTGTTCTGACAATTAACAGTAAGTATACGCCTAAATTCTGTATAGCTATTTCTAAAGCAGTTATGATAAACATAGATTTTAGCTGTATATTGAGGCACAGTCAAGTTGGTAGTTCAAAGACTGTCTGCACTATGAACAGATGGCACACTTACCTACAGTTCCAAATGGGACACTTCATTTTGTCATAAAGTGTTCAGAAAAGAGGGGTTCCTCGTAATGTTCACTGCCTAACACAATCACTAAATATAGTCGGTCTAGCTTGATCTGTAAGGTAACAAAACTACACACACACACACACACACACACACACACACACACACACACACACACACACACACACACACACACACACACACACACACACACACACACACACACACACACACACACACACACACACACACACACACACACACACACACACACACACAAACCAGCTGTCCCTCCTCCCCCTAGCCGGCCTGACCCAACAAGAGTCGGCAGCACGTGGATCTCCATTGCTTGGGATGAACCTAATTGTGATGGGGGACACAGAATTGCTGCATTCGATATTGATTACAGAGAGAGTGCTGCAGTGTTCCCATTTACTGGAGCAGGTGGAAATATTCGTGTCCACAACGGCTCAGCTCGTAATTACACTATACGGAATCTTGACACAAACACTCAATACAGTGTACGGGTGAGAGCTATCAGTGCTGATTTCCGTACTGGGGGATATTCACCAACTAATCGCATCACTACCCTTCCTCCAGGTAATAGCGTACTGATACTGTAACAAGCTGAATTTATCTCTACTGAGTACACTGTAATGTCGCTATTATGATACCTTATCAGAATAAATGGTATAGGGACAATCCTAATGAACCTTTTTAACTATTTGGGAAGCTGTTAGCAACCAAAGCCTAGCTACTATGTGGACATAAATAAGTTTGAGGCTGAAAGCGTCCTCTATGCTGGAATTACGTACCCTTGCCCTCCAATACACACAGGCTGGAGGGCAAGGGATGGTCTCTATTATTACAGACTTAGCTTTGAACTATAAAGAAGACCCATAATCACAATTTTTCTTGTTCTATAATGTGTATTTCACAGTATGTCACTGAATAAAAATAGATGTTCCTTTTAAAAAAGTGACGTAATATAAATTGCTGTATTGTCATTTGGGAACCTATAACCAACAGACACACATATTAGAATGTAATGTGTTTTCTATGTATAGCTCCATCTGAGCCCCGAGATGTGAGAGTGAGACTAGTGACTCCCCTCATTGTGGAGGTGTCGTGGAGGGAACCTGCTGTTCCCAACGGACACATCCTTCACTTCACAGTGTATGCAATCCCCATCGTTGCATTCGAACCAGAGAGGAGACGGCGACAGGCAGCCATTGACCTTCCTGGAACATTCAAGAAGGTATTGTGTGACGACTGTTGAAATGATAATACATTATAGCAGAATTTCTTCATCAGCGGTAAAATATCAGCTCGTCAGTTGTTGTAAATATACCCAGCAGTTTTTCTCGTTACCGTTATCTCTGCCACGAGAACCAGAATAGCTCGCAAAATTCATGCGTTACTCAGTACACACACACATACATGAGCACGCAATGACGCTATTATAAAATACCATTGAAATGCCAAAACGCAAAGATTTACTATGCCATTAAAAACCAGTCATACAGTAGTTTTTGACTTTTTTATTGCTTTTGTTAGTATGGGTGCTGAATAACTGTCAATTAATTACACACACAGATATTCCCTGCTAGTTCAACCCAGGGAAATATCACAGTTCCAGATCACTCTGTGACATACCAGTTCCAAGTCAGTGCATCAGTTTACATTGGTGGGCAAGAAAATGAAGGCAATTTCTCTGGTATTACTCCGGAATCAACTATTCACATTCCTAAACCAGGTACTTTTATTTTTACCCATCCTATTAAACATACAGTCACATTCTTTCTTAGCACAAGACAGCTGTTGGCCTGTGGTAACTCAGCTATAGGCTGTAGCTAATGTGCGAGGGGCTTCTGTTTAATACTGATGAGTGTTGTACCAGTCCTACGCTCCACTCCCATGCACATTGCAGTGAAATAGTAACTACAGTTCCAATTCCAAGTTCTTGGGGGGGGGGGATCCAGTCCACCATTTTAAAACACCCATTCAATGAAAAGAAAAGACCCCAATAAAGATTAGGCACTTAATATACCACCTGACTGGCACTATATAAATTGGTTTATACCCATAGGTCTTCCAATACCACAGAACGTGCGTGTGGTAAGTTTCGACAACACCAGTGTGACCCTGCTATGGGACTATCCACCCCCTCCAGGAGAACCAATCATCAACTTTAAGGTTAGAAAGTAGTGCCCCTGTTGATTATTATTATTGTGACTGTACCATTCCTTCATAGATCACATATGCAGGACCTGTTGCATCACTTGGTGAAGAGTTTGGAGAGAGGACCTCAACGTCCACGAGGATCACCGTCTCTCCCCTCACTCCCGACACCACCTACCAGTTCAGGGTCTCTGCAATCACACAGCAAGGGCAAGGGGCAGAGAAGACCGTTTATGGCACTACTGCGGCACCTGAAGGAGGTATGAACTTGAAATATTATTCTCTCTTGTGACTGCCTACCTAATTGCCATGCCGTTCAAAACAAACTAGCTAGGGAGCATGGTTAGCAAGATCTAGTGGATGGTCAAGTGGATAGCTATAAGCAGTGTGGAAGACTGAAAGTGCGTGTAGCTATGTAAGCCTGTGAATTCACCACCCTATACACAGCTGTAACTAATCGACCCTAGTACATCAAATGCTGTTATTCAGTGCTCTCTTTCTCTTTCAATAGACAAACTTGCCTTCTTTCACATCCGGATTGGCCCGATTCAAGACTGTCTGGAATGGCATGTAAGTCTGCTTGACAGTTGACTATAGATCATACATGTACACATCTAGGTCACTTCCAGTTGTGAGCAACTTTTACTGACCATGTAGCATTAAGCATAACATTAATTATGTTGCAGTACATGAAAACTGTGATAGAGTGGACTACAACTGAGCTTCTCAATTACCAATGTACTGACAATTGCTCTTTCTATTCCTTTGTGTGAATACAAGTACCGGTACTTGGTTTACCACCATACTGTTTCTCCTATGTATCAGGATGAAAGTGATAGAGTTGGAGAAATTCGCTCGTCTCTGGTCTCCACTCTGAACTCCCAGTGCAAGTGTAGCCTCACCACAGCTCACATCACTAATGACGAACTCAGCTGCAGGGGAGGGCTCATGAACCAGATCGTCTATCGAGCCAGGATCCTCGGCACCAGCAGTTACAGCGCCAGTGCTCTAGTGGAGCTCATGCAGTCATGGGTGGATGAAGGGCAAGCCTCAGTAAACGTTGGAGTCTCCCGTCTTCAGGTCGATCCAACCTGCCCCGTGTCTCTGGCCAACCTCCTTGCCCCAGACTGCCCTGTCCTGCCAACCGAACCCCCCACAACTAGTACCACTAGTACAACTGCTGTAGTTACTAGTAGTAGTAGTACCAGTGAGCCTCCCACTAGCACTAGTGAGCCCCCCACTAGCCCTAGTACCCCACAGAGAGTCAGCAAGGAGGCGATTTCGGCAGGCGAGATCGGGGGAATAGTAGTGGGAATCGTGATTGCAGTGCTGTTGCTCGTTCTCATTATCATATTGGTGGGGCTGGTTGTGAAGAAATGGAAACCTGGCCCAATTATCAGGTATGGTCTTCTTCTGTATGGCATTGCATGTAAAATGAACATTGTATAGCCAGACTAAGATATTCATTCAAAGTCATAATAATGAGGGAGGCCTGGATATGCATGGAAAGGGTCCAATATTGAACTAGAAATTATAAACTGCAGGTATATATTTGTATTTACAGTATGTATGAATAATCCATTGGTGTATTTTGAAGCATTGTTTCCTAGTTAGAGTGTTATGTCTTTCTGTTCAGCATGCGCTGGAAGAAAGAAGAGGATAAGACACCTTTTGCTGATATTGGAGAATCGTAAAATTTATTATTTAATGAAGTACAGTGTTGGGTATTATGCATGAAACATTTTACTGTTGACAGCAGTAGCTACAGTTCGGCATGTCTATCAGAAAGTAGGGGAAAAGTTAGCCAGCAATAACTCTGCTGACTGTCAAGATATCCTATAATTGTTTTTTCTCCAGTTTCCATCATGACAGTGGCATATACGAAGCAGACAGCGGGTTGAAGGAAAAGCCTACCACTAATCTGTGAACACTCATGCACATCACAACAATTCAAGTAACTGCTGCACTGATATACGGATCCAATATTATGCTATGGATACACGTGCAAATTGTGCATTATGGACAACTTTGTTAAGGAATAATCACACTGTTGTTGTACATTTCCATTTTGAGAACTTGTGCAATTTTTTCTGGGAGCCAATTATGCGAGTTTCACAATTGCACTAGTTTCGCATGTGCGTTCCAACGGTTGGGGATGGAAAAAGTAGTTACTGAAACACCTAGCCGCAAGCATTATTTCACAATGGTATTATAGACTAGTGCATGATTGCACTGATTTGTGCATATCCAGAGTAGTATCCTATCAAGGGATACTTAATACTGGCTATTAAGGCCCTATGACTATGGTAGTGAATCTCACCGTGGCCATGATAGGAAATAAGTAGACGATTGCTTCGTCCAAGCACAGATCTTCTATAACAGAAGATCCGTGGTTCAAGTGATTTTCTGTAGGCTCTGAGCATAATGCAGTATTTGCTTGTATAGTTACTAGGCCCTGGCATTTTTTGGCTCACCAAAAATAATTTTAATAGGAAACAGCAACCTGCAACAGTTACTGTGCATGTTGGATTTCAGCTGCTTCGCCAGGTTTCAATAGCCTTGCAACAGCAAACCAGAAATAGTAAAACCACAGCTATAGCGTATACACGAAGTGTCTTCAAAGCTTGACTGCTGTATCTAGTGGCAAAATATCCCTCTTGGCTCACTAAAAATTCTAATGGGGGGCTGCAACGCAACTGTCGGCTGCCGACAGTGCTGCTGAACTATCAACATGTTTTTGCTGAATAATACTATAAGGTATAGGGTGGGATCACTTGGAACGAACTCTTTGTTTGGCAGAACAGACACTGTTGGAAAAATTTTTGTGGGGTCCTATATATAATAAAGGATCCCACAAAGTTCTCTCTCAGACGTGCTTGAATGCCATCATTATGATTATATTATCGTGTATATAGTCTAGTGGCCGTTACCAGACAGCAATGAATGTGTAGATATTTGTTACAAAAGCATCAAAGTGTACCGAGAAATGGGAATACTGGTTTACACATGCATAGTTACCATACATGTTACTGTTACATAATATAATATGCCAGCTCCCGTGAATGTATGGATTTCTATAACCATTAAAACAGTGACAAATAAGGTGATGTCAGTGAAATTTGAAAATGATTTCAATTTCACTAAACTATCAGGGCATAGCTACGATTTCGAATCAAGCAGGGTATGGATTTCCAAGTGCCTCTTCTAGAGTGTGTGTGGCGACCAACAACGAGTAAGCCTCTACTACTCTCCTCCACCCTACCGCCTTCAGTTTGCCTTTATAATAGGCAGGGTTCAGGGAGTGTATAGTAACCTGACAGTCATGTATTAAATGGGTCACATGCCAGGCTAGTCTCGGGGCCAGACTTCACTTCCAGCCCCGCGAGACTAATGCCAGGCGTGACCCAATTTAAGGACATTTTTATGAAGCCCATTTGGAATTATTAAAGCTTAATTAAACTTTCCATTTACCGCATAAATTCTAATTTTCGCCCCTCTAATTATTCGCCACACCCCAGTTTTCCGGAAAAAACACAATTTATTTCCTCCAACAAATTCGCATGCTCATTCTGTAATTACTTTTACCAGCCGGAGCGCGCGCAGCGCGCGAACGGCTGGTTCTAAGATTGCTTTACGTTTTACGCGTTTGTCTGTTTTTTTGTTTGTCTGTCTGTTTGTGCGTCCGCACTTATTACGTGCGCAATACATTACGTCATACGTTACTATGCAACTGCAGTTTATAGCAGCTTTGGAGGTCTGCAGGCCAAGCTACAGCAAATGAAGATAGTTTTGTGTTGCCTAGATGGCAAAAACGTTGTGGGTATCCGTAAAGATCCTGGTTTTGTGGCATATAGCTACTATCTGTAGGCGCATGACAAAACTGCTGAGTCAGCACTTTCGCTGTATCGCGTTCTACAGCTGTAGTTTTATAATAGACCTTGGCCTAAGCTGAGTTGTGTGTATTGTACGGGAAAGGCGCCCAGCTGGTTTTTTAGACATGAAGTTTCAGACTTGTTCTAATATTCGCCAGCTGTCGCATGCTCAGTTTCTACTAGGCCTAGTATTACTTCCGATTATGTAAGCAGGATTGCCCTGGAGTGTGACTGGCTGATACAGAAAGCCATACCAAGGACAAGGATGCGTCCAAACCTAACTATGCACGCGCTGTTCCTTATGAATATTGTTATTGCTGTGCTCCATCAGCGCGTAGTAGCGAGAGACAAGCGCAAGCAGGCTTACTTGTTGCAGTTTGTTATACGTGACTAGCTAGCGTGCTTGCATGTGGTAAGCGACTTTTTGGCTTCTCCTAATGGGACTGGTGTGTGTGACTGCCCAAAGACTGATAACACTTCCGGTTCTTTAATACTTTCCCACACTCCGCCGTACCTCAATCAACCCCACATATGAGCAGCGCTCATTGATTTTCATCAGTGTAGCTACAGTAATATAATTCGAAGATTTCTAAGAATTCCTTTTGAACTATCTTGTACAGAATGAGCTGGAAGTGCCGCATGCTTGCAGCTGTGTGCCTTGCAGTCAATCTCTGCTGTTTGCATGGTCTGTTTAACAATTCATATTGTATATCAGTAATATGTTATTGTGTATACAGTCTGACTCAGTCAGGGTCTTAATGTTATGTGTGTGCTAGTCTGTTTGCAATTCGTTAAATTTAACCAAGCTGAGGTGAAATATCTAAACTACATGTAAATCAATAATATTCAATAATCAATACTATATTGCTGCCTGCAGTGAAGATGTCAATGTTGATGACTAAATTTGAAAATAGCTACACAACACAAGTATATCACTATGCTTTCCTGTATTACACAATGTCATGCATGCATGCTCACTGTATCAAAAATATGGTTCTTATTTAGCCCAAGAGGATGTACGACTGGTAAACGGCCCATTAGGTCCACACATGGGTCGGGTCGAAGTCCTGTACAATGGTACATGGGGCACCATCTGTGATGACTTTTGGTCCTTCAGTGATGCAAGGGTTGCATGCCGGTAAGTATATTCTCAATGTTTCTAAAGCCCTACATTGTAACTATTGACCGGGAGTTAATGAGCGCTGACTTGTTTGCACTCCTGCTATGTTTCACTGTTATAATACGATATATTTGAGAGATAATATACCCTAAATCCAAATAAGCAGTCAGTTGGAAATGACTGCTACGTAAACATCTGTACAGTGTCAAGAAAGAATTACTACTTATTTTTTTCAGGATGATGGGTTTTCGTGACACTGTGTGTTCCATTCCTCGAGCTCGTTTTGGTGAGGGTACGGGTCCCATTTGGATGAGTAATCTCCGGTGCTCAGGAAGGGAAACCAGTTTGGAAGACTGTCCATTCAATGGCTGGGGAATCAACTCCTGTGATCACGATGAAGACGCAGGTGCAATATGTGCAGCAGGTACACAACATATTATACTAATCTAAGACATGAATCATGTATAGTGTATGCATGAGAATAACGGTGCAAATGTTGCCTCCATGGTCTGAACATACTATGTTCTTCTCTGTATAGCTAGATATGAAAGCTTTGGGAAATGGTACCTACATAGATACAGATTTATAATGAATGCGACATTAACTTCACATGTAATGATGTCCCACGCAACATTAACAGCTATGCTAAGCATGACATAATTTAACAAAATTAATGGCTTACTGAGTCTCCATATACATGTAGATGTTCTTGAACCTAGGGTAGAAGGTATCTGTATTGAATGAAATACGTGCAAGTCATTGGCACCCACACAATTTATTTAAGTAGTTTTGACTACCAAATCCCTCAGAGAGTAATTGAATTTGGAGTCACACCTATGTGAAGTTTCTTTGGTGGCAGACATACCTTTACATGTGACATTAATGCTATGTATACAGATATAAATAGGGAGGGGGTTGCATCACTGGGATGAACATGAATGGCTGTTTTGTGACTGCATAAATTAATAACTGATTTTGTAGCTACTTTGTAGCTATGATGTATACATGTACAAGTAGGTAGTCTGTGAACATATTGTGGTGTGAGCACTTTTTAATTTGGTAAAATGCTTTTCCTGTACTTTTAACAAGTGACTTACTGAGTCTCTATATGTTTGTAGATGATATTCTTGAAACTCCCGAACCCCCCATGTTAGTGGGCTCTACTACCAGTTCTCTCTCATTGCAGTGGAAGGTATGCTCACATACTTATTTCTACAGCCAAGATTGTAAAGATCCGGCCTTTTTGCACATGCCGAAGTTTGTAATTTTTTGGTACCAATAACTTCCGTCTTCTCTTTCTATAATAATATATATACAAGAAGCAGGTAAAAACTCCTCCCCCCCTTCACACACACACACACACACACACACACACACACACACATTCTCAGCTACTGCATGTGTTTGTATGATTGGCGAGTGCTGTTTGCATGTTCTGGAAAACTTGTCTACTCCGCTGATTCTTGACTACCATACTGATGTTGGGCACACTTTGTGAATTGCACATTCTGTAAACTGTTTAGCACTAACAGGGTTCTGCCCACACTGGTTTAGCACTAACCCTATTCCTAATTCTAACCCCCAGCCCCAAACCTAGCACTAACCCTAGCCGTAAGCCTAACCCTAGCCCCAAATTGCTATGAATTCACAACCATCACAATGCACTCTGAAGTAAAAGCAGACGTAAATGCAGAAGAATTACACAGTGAGTGTAAGGGATTTGGTAGTCAAATGCTCTAGTTGTAGGCATGCTTTGGCTGAATAATGAAAGTTTACACATTCAGTTTACTCTATTGTACTATGAAGTAATTATAGTCACTGTTTGCTTGTGCTTATCAATCATCTGTCATTGCAGGTCCCTCCTTTGCCGGATAATATAACTGCTCTGCGATTCCGTTTGCAGTATGAAACAGATGAATCCATCTTTCCAAGAATAACCATTGTGTTTGCTCCCCTAAGTGACAATAAAACAACTTACAATACCACCATCAGACGCCTTGTACGTGATACAGAATACACTGTACGAGTTAGAGCTGAGGTCCGATACCCATTCTGCTTTAGCTATCTCCCTGGCAACTATTCCGAGTCTCTCACTGTGTCTACTAATGCAACAGGCAAGTGTACACTATTGAGAAGGATCACTGCAACACATTTATCACTACTTTGAATCTCTCTTTACTAAGATACTGTACATGTACAATAACCATAACAGAACCACTACTTTGAATCTCAAGATACAGTACATGTAATATACTGGCACAAGTCCAATCATAACAGACCACAATTCATGAATAGGAATTCATTATTAGTCTTCTGTCATAATCAAAAAAACTACTGCACGAAATACTCTACTAAAACTTGCCTACATATGTACCTGTGACATTGCTAATAGCCATAGCACTTTCTCATTACATGCACTTTTACTGATCCCCCAGTTGGGCCTTCTTCGATTCCAGTCAGACTGGTATCATCAGATCCTAGTACTCCTTTCTTGGGTCGGCTGGAAGTGTTCCACGACAATAAGTGGGGGACTGTTTGCGATGATTTCTTTTCCACACGTGAAGCTGGTGTGGTGTGTGGGATGCTGAACTATACAGGTGCACTTTGTGCTGTAGCAAGAGCACGATTTGGGGAAGGAAAAGGTAGAGTCCTGTATATTTGTCCGTCTCCATACTGTATGTTCCCCTGTAAGGATCTTAGAAGAACCTCCCTTGCATCAGTTTTGATTGAAGAAAATGCACACCTAGCTACGTATTGGAGAATGTTGCTTACGTATGTAAAACGTGTATGTATACCCCTTGTTTACTACTGTAGATCCAATTTGGATGGATGATGTCCGCTGCCTTCGTGGAGAGGAACTGTTGGAAGAGTGCACGTTCAGGGGGTGGGGTGTGCACAACTGCCAGCACGATGATGACGTTGGAGTTGTCTGTAGACCTGGTGAGGATGCAACTGTGCTTTTTGGTATAGCTAGCCTGTTATCAATTGCAAATAAAAAAAATGCAAATTATAAATACATATCTAGGTTTAGCCAGTACCTGTTTAATTAAATGTGGCCTGTATTGAATCATAAACACCTTTCAAAACCAGTGCATGAGTAGGCATTTTTGTAACTATGTATTTAGTTATACAGGGATCTGGGCAGCTCTGCCACGCATTTGAGGCTTGGCCCCACCACATTGTACCAATTAGTTCTCAAGCCTCCCATACATGTGGTAGCTCGCCCTGCCAAAATTTTAGCATTCCAACTCATCAATGCAAGACATACCCAATTGGTAAAGGCATAATAATTATGATACTGGAAGTGCTTCTGTATCACAACTCATTTTGAGTGTTACTCCACTAACACCAGCAGCCCCTTGTAGCTTATTTTTACCATGTTATATTCTGCTATATCATGTAGGTAAGTCTCATGTATGTACATATTACCAGTATGATTCAAGATAGCAACAAACATTCATTATACCCCTAGCTTCATGCACTCCCAAGCCTACCTTATGCAGTTCTCTATACATGTTTGCCCTCATTAATCAATGAAAGCATATAAGAGAGTGGGGCATGAGAATAAGGCTAGAATTTCTGCTGTACACTTTGATTTACCTGTTTTCTTACAGGTGATGAATTTGTTGGTACGGTTGCCAATTTCTCAATTGCTGGCGTTGGTTCCACATCTGTCACACTCCAATGGGAGGTAAAATTGCTAGAAGGATTGTTGAAATACTGCTAGTTATCAAGAGGAAAGCTTGATCAAGTGTTTGTATGTCTCTTGGTTAGTTAGGCTTAGGATTTGGGTTAAGGTTAGGGTTAGGGTTAGAGTTAGAGTTAGGGTTAAGGTTAGGGTTGGGGTTCAGGGTAGAAACCGGATCCCCATCACCACTCCCAACACCAGCCCCTCCCACTTCGTGGGACATCACCCGAGGCATCCTGTTGGGCGGCGTGTCGCCGGACGGGGTGGCGTTTTCGCGGCGGCGGATTCGGGTAGTAGGTGTCACCATCAGCGTGGGCATCGTCCCGGTTATCGTCTCGGTAGCGGGCATCGTCTCGGTAGCGGGTATCGTCTCTTGTACTGCTGTCGTCTCCATAGTCGTCTGTCTCGATTGGTAAAAGAAATCGTGAGGTGAATCGTAGAGTTCCTTAGTATTGTTTTCGTTGGTCGGCGTCGTCGGCGGCTGGCGCGTCGTAAATGAAATCACAGAGATAGGTTGCTCAAATTTTAATTTGCAAAACCACTGCATGGTTTGAAAATATAGCCCACTACATAGGCATGTACCAAACACTGGTAAGTGGAGAGGAAGTTGTAAGACGGTATATATATAGTATGTTTATGTAGATTTCTCGCTCTAGCTTCGCATAGTTACGTATATGTTTTACACATGTCAGAAAGTCTAGTACAATGTCTCACTGCCAGCATTATACAAGCTGTGACTGTACGTTTCTCTTCCCTACTTATAGCCATATTCATTCCCCTCATCAGCGTCTTTTGCCCGTTATCGCATCCAGTACAGCAGACCAAGAGATTTCTTCCCGCGAACTGCCGTTGTTTCCTCAACATCCACTGAGTACACTGTTCAGCGATTGGTGTTTGGTGCAAACTACACATTCACTATTCGAGTAGAGATGAGATTCTCCGTCTGTTTTACGTACCTAAATGGAGAATATGTCGACCCACTCAATGCTACCACTAAGGAAACAGGTAACAGCCCATTTTAGCTGCCTCGAATGAAAAAAAACGTCATGTTTTCTCTTTAGTAGCACTACACATTATCGACAGCTAGGCTACGTAAGAATAAAGGCTTTGCAGAAACAGGTTACATGTACATGGTAATAAGATGTGCCTTAATCATGACAGTATACATGAGTCTGTAAGCTGTTAATAATCGTGTCCACTCTCCTATAGCGCCTACTGGTCCTCCTACTGACTTTCATGTGGTGGTTCTCAATAGCACTGCGGTCCTAGTAGAGTGGGATCTGCCACTGAGTACCCTCCGCAACGGAATCATTCGAGGCTATAAGCTGTTTGTGCAGCGTGAAGGAGGAGATGAGGTGACATTTAATATCAAAGGGAATGAGACAGACTCATACACAGTTACTGGACGGCAGCCAAATACAGCGTACGTCGTTAGTATTCTGGCCTACACTGTTGAGGATGGTCCCAGGAGTATCCACCTCACTGCAGTCACACCATCCTCAGGTAATCACTTTTGGTACTACTGTAATCCATGTGGAAGAAATCTTAGTGATGTCTGTAAATAAGAATAGAATGATAACTTTGCTAACATTCCGTTTTCGTAAATATTACATAATAAAGTACAGCTGAGTCTAAAGACTTTAACGGCAAGCTGAGATGAGTATAGTTATGAGGGTGTTTAGAATTACACATTGCTACTGCATTAACCCATTCACGTAGGGATACACTTCCACAAAAACAAAGGAAACAAGCTATAACTCACAGCAAAGTGCGTTTACGGAAACCATCCTTGGTAATTGGAGATGTAGGGAGGATGGTCTCTGTAAACGAGTTATAGCTTGTTTCGTTTGTTTTTCCTTTGTTTCCTACCGTACTTCATGATACATAGTTTCGTCTGTCATCTTAGCATTAAGGTTCCTACATCATCAAGTAGTGCAACAACGCTGCCTAAGTAAAGAGTCACTATTTATGGCAATGCACAAACAATATTTCAAAACTATGTTCATGCCTTCTGAAAAAGGCAAAAAAATTGTTAGATTTACGTAATCTGTAGCAAACCTAATAATTGTTTCTCTATGTATCACTACAGCCTACAATATTATATGCTGTTTAATTGTGGTCATAGAAAAGTGTGTAATTATTTATGACACTTTATTCTGTCTTGAGACAATGAACAAAGCACAAGATTGCGCTAACAATATCTACATAACGTTTGTGTCTTAACAGATTTTGTTCCAACCATCGTGACCTTCGGACTCTTCGGTGATGGAACTGACCGAGCCACACGCTTCACTTTTCAGAGAGAGATTCGAATATTCTGCGGGTCTGGGCTCGGTGATGTCACTTTGGGCTGGTTCTTTAGCAACGGGTCTAGAGTTGGAATTGGAAGAAGGTGCTCAGTCTAAAGTAGCTTAATTTAAAAAGTTTCTGGTGCAGTGTTAGTTACGTATGATTCATTCCCTACAGGGACTTAAGAGAAGGACACTTCCCTAATGGAACAGCTGTATTAGATATTGGCATTGGACGGAGGCTTACTATATGCGATGCTGGCACCTACACTTGTGTTGCTAACAGCTCTTCCCGTGGAATTCATTCCAGAGACTTTGTTCTGACAATTAACAGTAAGTATACGCCTAAATTCTGTATAGCTATTTCTAAAGCAGTTATGATAAACATAGATTTTAGCTGTATATTGAGGCACAGTCAAATTGGTAGTTCAAAGACTGTCTGCACTATGAACAGATGGCACACTTACCTACACACACAACATCTAGTCAGCAATTTTCTAGGTCTTTGACTGATAATTATTTCCAGCATGGCTATAATATACCAGAATACTGAAACATTGCAGCCTGAAGTGTCTGTACTATCTTATGCTTTCCTCCATGGGCCTAAGTATGGGAACTTACTGATTGTAGATGCACCCACAGAGCAAAACTTACTGCCAACTGTGGAACCCCTCTATTTTATACACCCATGAATTGATGACACCTCGAGCTCTATATTAATTATGAAGTTCCAAATGGGACACTTCATTTTGTCATAAAGTGTTCAGAAAAGAGGGGTTCCTCGTAATGTTCACTGCCTAACACAATCACTAAATATAGTCGGTCTAGCTTGATCTGTAAGGTAACAAAACTACACACACACACACACACACACACACACACACACACACACACACACACACACACACACAAACCAGCTGTCCCTCCTCCCCCTAGCCGGCCTGACCCAACAAGAGTCGGCAGCACGTGGATCTCCATTGCTTGGGATGAACCTGATTGTGATGGGGGACACAGAATTGCTGCATTCGATATTGATTACAGAGAGAGTGCTGCAGTGTTCCCATTTACTGGAGCAGGTGGAAATATTCGTGTCCACAACGGCTCAGCTCGTAATTACACTATACGGAATCTTGACACAAACACTCAATACAGTGTACGGGTGAGAGCTATCAGTGCTGATTTCCGTACTGGGGGATATTCACCAACTAATCGCATCACTACCCTTCCTCCAGGTAATAGCGTACTGATACTGTAACAAGCTGAATTTATCTCTACTGAGTACACTGTAATGTCGCTATTATGATACCTTATCAGAATAAATGGTATAGGGACAATCCTAATGAACCTTTTTAACTATTTGGGAAGCTGTTAGCAACCAAAGCCTAGCTACTATGTGGACATAAATAAGTTTGAGGCTGAAAGCGTCCTCTATGCTGGAATTACGTACCCTTGCCCTCCAATACACACAGGCTGGAGGGCAAGGGATGGTCTCTATTATTACAGACTTAGCTTTGAACTATAAAGAAGACCCATAATCACAATTTTTCTTGTTCTATAATGTGTATTTCACAGTATGTCACTGAATAAAAATAGACGTTCCTTTTAAAAAAGTGACGTAATATAAATTGCTGTATAGTCATTTGGGAACCTATAACCAACAGACACACATATTAGAATGTAATGTGTTTTCTATGTATAGCTCCATCTGAGCCCCGAGATGTGAGAGTGAGACTAGTGACTCCCCTCATTGTGGAGGTGTCGTGGAGGGAACCTGCTGTTCCCAACGGACACATCCTTCACTTCACAGTGTATGCAATCCCCATTGTTGCATTCGAACCAGAGAGGAGACGGCGACAGGCAGCCATTGACCTTCCTGGAACATTCAAGAAGGTATTGTGTGACGACTGTTGAAATAAAAATACAGTATAGCAGGATTTCTTCATCAGCGGTAAAATATCAGCTCGTCAGTTGTTGTAAATATACCCAGCAGTTTTTCTCGTTACCGTTATCTCTGCCACGAGAACCAGAATAGCTCGCAAAATTCATGCGTTACTCAGTACACACACACATACATGAGCACGCAATGACGCTATTATAAAATACCATTGAAATGCCAAAATGCAAAGATTTACTATGCCATTAAAAACCAGTCATACAGTAGTTTTTGACTTTTTTATTGCTTTTGTTAGTATGGGTGCTGAATAACTGTCAATTAATTACACACACAGATATTCCCTGCTAGTTCAACCCAGGGAAATATCACAGTTCCGGATCACTCTGTGACATACCAGTTCCAAGTCAGTGCATCAGTTTACATTGGTGGGCAAGAAAATGAAGGCAATTTCTCTGGCATTACTCCGGAATCAACTATTCACATTCCTAAACCAGGTACTTTTATTTTTACCCATCCTATTAAACATACAGTCACATTCTTTCTTAGCACAAGACAGCTGTTGCCTCAGCTATAGGCTGTAGCTAATGTGCGAGGGGCTTCTGTTTAATACTGATGAGTGTTGTACCAGGCCTACGCTCCACTCCCATGCACATTGCAGTGAAATAGTAACTACAGTTCCAATTCCAAGTTCGAGGGGGGGGGGGGGATCCAGTCCACCATTTAAAACACCCATTCAATGAAAAGAAAAGACCCCAATAAAGATTAGGCACTTAATATACCACTTGACTGGCACTATATAAATTGGTTTATACCCATAGGTCTTCCGATACCACAGAACGTGCGTGTGGTAAGTTTCGACAACACCAGTGTGACCCTGCTATGGGACTATCCACCCCCTCCAGGAGAACCAATCATCAACTTTAAGGTTAGAAAGTAGTGCCCCTGTTGATTATTATTATGGTGACTGTACCATTCCTTCATAGATCACATATGCAGGTCCTGTTGCATCACTTGGTGAAGAGTTTGGAGAGAGGACCTCAACGTCCACGAGGATCACCGTCTCTCCCCTCACTCCCGACACCACCTACCAGTTCAGGGTCTCTGCAATCACACAGCAAGGGCAAGGGGCAGAGAAGACCGTTTATGGCACTACTGTGGCACCTGAAGGAGGTATGAACTTGAAATATTATTCTCTCTTGTGACTGCCTAACTAATTGCCATGCCGTTCAAAACAAACTAGCTAGGGAGCATGGTTAGCAAGATCTAGTGGATGGTCAAGTGGATAACTATAAGCAGTGTGGAAGACTGAAAGTGCGTGTAGCTATGTAAGCCTGTGAATTCACCACCCTATACACAGCTGTGCGACCCTAGTACATCAGATGCTGTTATTCAGTGCTCTTTTTCTCTTTCAATAGACAAACTTGCCTTCTTTCACATCCGGATTGGCCCGATTCAAGACTGTCTGGAATGGCATGTAAGTCTGCTTGACAGTTGACTATAGATCATACATGTACACATCTAGGTCACTTCCAGTTGTGAGCAACTTTTACTGACCATGTAGCATTAAGCATAACATTAATTATGTTGCAGTACACGAAAACTGTGATAGAGTGGACTACAACTGAGCTTCTCAATTACCAATGTACTGACAATTGCTCTTTCTATTCCTTTGTGTGACTACAAGTACCGGTACTTGGTTTACCACCATACTTTTTCTCCTATGTAACAGGATGAAAGTGATAGAGTTGGAGAAATTCGCTCGTCTCTGGTCTCCACTCTGAACTCCCAGTGCAAGTGTAGCCTCACCACAGCTCACATCACTAATGACGAACTCAGCTGCAGGGGAGGACTCACGAACCAGATCGTCTACCGAGCCAGGATCCTCGGCACTAGCAGTTACAGCGCCAGTGCTCTAGTAGAGCTCATGCAGTCATCGGTGGATGAAGGGCAAGCCTCAGTAAACGTTGGAGTCTCCCGTCTTCAGGTCGATCCAACCTGCCCTGTGTCTCTGGCCAACCTCCTTGCCCCAGACTGCCCTGTCCTGCCAACCGAACCCCCCACAACTAGTACCACTAGTACAACTGCTGTAGTTACTAGTAGTAGTAGTACCAGTGAGCCTCCCACTAGTACTAGTGAGCCCCCCACTAGCCCTAGTACCCCACAGAGAGTCAGCAAGGAAGCGATTTCAGCAGGCGAGATCGGGGGAATAGTAGTGGGAATCGTGATTGCAGTGCTGTTGCTCGTTCTCATTATCATATTGGTGGGGCTGGTTGTGAAGAAATGGAAACCTGGCCCAATTATCAGGTATGGTCTTCTTCTGTATGGCATTGCATGTAAAATGAGCATTGTATAGCCAGACTAAGATATTCATTCAAAGTCATAATAATGAGGGAGGCCTGGATATGCATGGAAAGGGTCCAATATTGAACTAGAAATTATAAACTGCAGGTATATATTTGTATTTACAGTATGTATGAATAATCCATTGGTGTATTTTGAAGCATTGTTTCCTAGTTAGAGTGTTATGTCTTTCTGTTCAGCATGCGCTGGAAGAAAGAAGAGGATAAGACACCTTTTGCTGATATTGGAGAAAGGTAAAATTTATTATTTAATGAAGTACAGTGTTGGGTATTATGCATGAAACATTTTACTGTTGACAGCAGTAGCTACAGTTCGGCGTGTCTATCAGAAAGTAGGGGAAAAGTTAGCCAGCAATAACTCTGCTGACTGTCAAGATATCCTATAATTGTTTTTTCTCCAGTTCCCATCATGACAGTGGCATATACGAAGCAGACAGCGGGTTGAAGGAAAAGCCTACCACTAATCTGTGAACACTCATGCACATCACAACAATTCAAGTAACTGCTGCACTGATATACGGATCCAATATTATGCTATGGATACACGTGCAAATTGTGCATTATGGACAACTTTGTTAAGGAATAATCACACTGTTGTTGTACATTTCCATTTTGAGAACTTGTGCAATTTTTTCTGGGAGCCAATTATGCGAGTTTCACAATTGCATTAGTTTCGCATGTGCGTTCCAACGATTGGGGATGGAAAAAGTAGTTACTGAAACACCTAGCCGCAAGCATTATTTCACAATGGTATTATAGACTAGTGCATGATTGCACTGATTTGTGCATATCCAGAGTAGTATCCTATCAAGGGATACTTAATACTGGCTATTAAGGCCCTATGACTATGGTAGTGAATCTCACCGTGGCCATGATAGGAAATAAGTAGACGATTGCTTCGTCCAAGCACAGATCTTCTATAACAGAAGATCCGTGGTTCAAGTGATTTTCTGTAGGCTCTGAGCATAATGCAGTATTTGCTTGTATAGTTACTAGGCCCTGGCATTTTTTGGCTCACCAAAAATAATTTTAATAGGAAACAGCAACCTGCAACAGTTACTGTGCATGTTGGATTTCAGCTGCTTCGCCAGGTTTCAATAGCCTTGCAACAGCAAACCAGAAATAGTAAAACCACAGCTATAGCGTATACACGAAGTGTCTTCAAAGCTTGACTGCTGTATCTAGTGGCAAAATATCCCTCTTGGCTCACTAAAAATTCTAATGGGGGGCTGCAACGCAACTGTCGGCTGCCGACAGTGCTGCTGAACTATCAACATGTTTTTGCTGAATAATACTATAAGGAATAGTGCATGTGGGATCACTTGGAACGAACTCTTTGTTTGGCAGAACAGACACTGTTGGAAAAATTTTTGTGGGGTCCTATATCATGGAGTACGGTAGTACTCCATATGTAGGGATGGCACGGAAAAAAATGGCGGCCCCATATAACGCGTACAAAATCATACGTTCAGAACTCGGCTTTGATTATAGTCATAGGCTTTTATGAGCCATATTATGGCATCTCGAGTGTTTTCATCAGCAACAGGACTGCTGGCGTTGCTAGAAACCTTCGCTGGAGTACCAATCCGGCAAGTCGCTACTCTGGGGGGGCGGGGCTTAATGGTACATCTTTCTTGTTTCTTCTTTCTTCAGCCAGGCTAGCACGATAATGGCTGAAGCGATCACAATGATTCAAGCGCGAACAAGCTAAATATTCCCCGGGGTATCGCACTCGTAGCATAGCTTATTCAAAAAAATCGAATGGGTTCAGCAGTGATTTACGAGTACTCCTGAGTAGACGCTTGCCATTCTACGCCATTTAATAACTACTGTTCCGTTCCGTTCCGGGTTTTTAGTTACCGCCCCATTTAATTATGCGCAGACTTCACGCGTTCGTCTATTTAACGCCCACCTTTGATCGTGCCAGCTGTCCGGGCCTGAGATGCATCTTCTGGGCGTAAGTCACACGAAAATTTAGCTATAATACACTTACTCACAAGGCTGATTATTATGTTAGTTGGCTCTAGTCCAAATGGCTTCTGGCCAGGGGTACTGTTCATGAGTTGCAAGTTGTCCCGGGACACGCAACAAATTTGCCTTGTTCTCTGGGCCTTTCTGTTTGCCTTTGTTATGCATCATGAGCTACTTTTGTTCACTTGCTATGAATACTAGCACAGGCAGAAAAGCCTTGGAAAGGATCGCATCCGGACAACCCCTACCATCCGGAGGCCCCCTCGCTTACTGCCCCCTCCAATATATTGGAGGGGGCAGTCAGTTATTTGTCTTTGTGACACTAGAAAATGCAATACATATTTTTGTCCTCAGAGATAATTCATATCATAGACTACGGTACTAGCTACTCCATGGGGCAGCTTCCCATGCTAGCTGTAGTGCCGACCTTGACAAGAAAGGGCAACCTCACATGCCAGTTACATAGCTGACTGGGGTACAAATCAAAACCTATATACTACATGCATCATCCTCAAACACATTATATCCCAACACTATCCCTACACCTACACATTTACACCAACACATTTGTTACCACCTCCCAAAAAACACCCCAAAACAAGTTACAGAAAAAGCACTTTGCCAAAAAGTGCAAAAACAAGTTATGTAGGGATGCACTTCCACCAAAAAACACTTCTCCAAAAACCAATGAAACAAGCAACAGTGCACACCACAATGCATGCACAGACTACCCACACATCACAGTGCAATGATATGCATTTACCGCGTAGCCACCATCCCTACATCTTTCCAACCACACCCACCACAATCTGTACCATGCCCCCATACTCAACAGCACACCGAATACTTCCTATAACACACATAACCATCCATAACCATCATCAACCATGACACCTCGTCTCCATCCAACGTACAACCACCCTTACTTCCTTATCCACAATCATCACATACCTTACAAAACATATCACCCTACACTACAACCAACTCAAACCTTCACAGGAACACTACTCACATCAAAATGCACTTCGCTCCACCATTCACCATTCACAAGCACAATTGAGCAGAGCAATTCCTCACAACACCACACTGCCACCTACACACACAACAAACACAACCCACATCAACTACCATACAACGCACTCAACAAAGTTTCTACACTTTACCAAACACACCCATACTGTCCTCCCCTACAAAGAACCTGCATACACAAGCATCTCACAACACGCTCACAAAACTTCATAACACTCCATGGCCACCCGGCATAACCAAACACTCCCAAGTCCCTATACAAACACCATATTTATGACTCCACCCTCAATGACTCACTAGTCCACATTCTACAGTTTCAGCTACCTTCAACAACCACCACATGCTCAGTCATTAGCAATACACACACACCAAATTACACTACCACTCCTCACATCTCACATATACGTATACATGGTTGTGGTGGGTGTGGTTGGAAAGATGTAGGGATGGTGGCTACGCGGTAAATGCATATCATTGCACTGTGATGTGTGGGTAGTCTGTGCATGCATTGTGGTGTGCACTGTTGCTTGTTTCATTGGTTTTTGGAGAAGTGTTTTTTGGTGGAATATAATAAAGGATCCCACAAAGTTCTCTCTCAGACGTGCTTGACTGCCATCATTATGATTATATTATCGTGTATATAGTCTAGTGGCCGTTACCAGACAGCAATGAATGTGTAGATATTTGTTACAAAAGCATCAAAGTGTACCGAGAAATGGGAATACTGGTTTACACATGCATAGTTACCATACATGTTACTGTTACATAATATAATATGCCAGCTCCCGTGAATGTATGGATTTCTATAACCATTAAAACAGTGACAAATAAGGTGATGTCAGTGAAATTTGAAAATGATTTCAATTTCACTAAAATATCAGGGCATAGCTACGATTTCGAATCTAAGCAGGTATGGCTTTCCAAGTGCCTCTTCTAGAGTGTGTGTGGCGACCAACAACGAGTAAGCCTCTACTACTCTCCTCCACCTTACCGCCTTCAGTTTGCCTTTATAATAGGCAGGGTTCAAGGAGTGTATAGTAACCTGACAGTCATGTATTAAATGGGTCACATGCCAGGCGTGACCCAATTTAATGACATTTTGATGAAGCCCATTTGGAATTATCAAACTGAAGGTGTCATCCCATTTCGTCTAATCCCACTTCGTCTAATCCCATTCCGCCTAACAAAATGTAGATATGTCCCATTTCGTCTAAAACTTTGAAAAGTTTCTACAGTTCAGTTACAGTTCATCTTACAAAGCGTTAGAATGGCCATCTAGGTTACAGCTAGTTTATGTTACAAAAAAAAATCCAATCACTGTATTAAAGCTTTAATAGTTCACTGAGGGTGTAGCCACCTCCTGTCATGGCATCTCCAATAGGTCTGCCCGTCTGCAGTTCTTCTGTTGAGGGTATACTTGTGCCCCTGATGTAGAAGTGATCGAGCTCCTCTGATGGTAGTAATGAATTTCATATGTGCTTGCTAGATTAGATTTTCCATTTACCGTACAATTTCTAATTATTCGCCCCTCTAATTATTTGCCACACCCCAATTTATTTCCTCCAACAAACAGCTGCTGCATGCTCAGTTTCTACTAGTAGACCTATTACTTCCATTATGTAAGCAGGAATGCCCTGGAGTGTGACTGGCTGATACAGAAAGCCATACCAAGGACAAGGATGCGGCCAAACCTAACTGTGCACGCGCTGTTCCTTATGAATATTGTTTAATATTGCTGTGCTCCACGATCCTCCATCAGCGCGTAGTAGCGAGAGACAAGCGCAAGCAGGCTTACTTGTTGCAGTTTGTTATGCGGGACTAGCTAGCGTGCTTGCATGTGGTAAGCGACTTTTTGGCTTCTCCTAATGGGACTGGTGTGTGTGACTGCCCAAAGACTGATAACACTTCCGGTTCTTTAATACTTTCCCACACTCCGCGTACCTCAATCATAGATAATGTATACTTCCGTATATATGCCATACGGAATATTATCTATGCCTCAATCAACCCCACATAATATGAGCAGTGCTCATTGATTTTCATCAGTGTAGCTACAGTAATATAGTTCGCAGATTTCTAAGAATTCCTTTTGAACTATCTTGTACAGAATGAGCTGGAAGTGCCGCCTGCTTGCAGCTGTGTGCCTTGCAGTCAATCTCTGCTGTTTGCAAGGTCTGTTTAACAATTCATGTTGTATATCAGCAATATGTCATTGTGTATACAGTCTGACTCAGTCAGGGTCTTAATGTTATATGTGTGCTAGTCTGTTTGCAATTCGTTAAATTTAACCAAGCTGAGGTGAAATATCTAAACTACATGTAAATCAATAAGCATTGATGCAAGTTGAGAATAATTGTGCAGGCCTTCAAATTATAGCAATAGCATAGCTAACAGTCAGACGCTGACTGTAGTATGCTATACAATATTTATCCAGGCCATGCATTTATTATTGTGAATACTGTGCTATTAACAGCTATACTACCGTATATCGGGAAATTTTCGCTAGGGAAAAGTTTCGCCAAACCCAGATGTGCAGTATTGCGGGAAAATTTCGCCAGATTTATTTTCGCGCACATGCGATTGGGCAAAATTAAATTCCACGGCATTATTAATAATTATTCCTTTCAACGCGGCAGTTTAGCAGTCTCGAGCAGCTTGGAAAAGTGTCTTGCTGCCGCAGAATCTCCGTTCTCACTAGCGATTTTGACTTCAGTTCATTGCTTAGCTACATATAAGGCCCTCTCTTTGCCTTTGTAGCCTCTTGGTACCGAGCATAATTTGGTAACGGCATAGATAATATACCTCCTTCCCCGGGATTGGAAACTGTTCGCGTGATCCAATGGGTGGGTAGAATTTTGTAATTTATCCCTGCTAATAGTAGGGGACGCGGAGTGCCCCCCCCCCCCCCCCCCCCCCATTCCGCGGAGTGGGGGGGGGGGGCACTGCGCATTCCCTACAGTACTAGTAGGGGACGCAGAGTGGGGGGGCCACTGCGCATCCCCTACAGTACTAGTAGGAAAGCGGAGTGGGGGGGCCACTCCGCGCTCCCTTCTGTATACGAAGGGGAAGCGGAGTGTGGGGGGGGCCACTCCGCGTCCCCTACTATTAGCAGGGATAAATTACCAAATAATGTAAAGTTATCAAAACCCGATCCAATAGCGCCCGTACTATTGCATGCGGACCGTCCGCGTTGCTGTTTATGTCACTTCACAAGGTGTTGATCAGAACTTCGTCACTACGGTATCTATGGTTTAAGAGAGCGCTAAAGAAGACAAGACAGAGTGCGAAGCAAAAGAAAGCAAGACCAGATAGTACATACTGGTAAGCTATCTAGTTTTGTAGGCACAAAATGAACCTATTGTTGCCAAAGAGCCATTCTATTCTAGTAACTGGTTCTGTATTTGTCTGATTTTGGAAAGGAGAGGTAGTTTATGTATAAGCCTTTCAATGGCTGCTGCCAACTCAGAATTTGTTGGGAGTAGTATGGACTTTAGGCTGCATTACCTTATATTTGCTGATGAGGGATTTGTTGCTCACTCCATGCTGTACAGCATCAGCCATTTGGTTTCCCCAGGGGGTTGCCATCACACGAGGTATGAGGGTGAAGAGTGTCACAATGGACGAAAGCTAGTCATAAACTTGTCGGGGGAGCTGAGGCTACATATTAGATCTTGAGTAGCTTCTGTAGCCACTAAAATAGTTTAGTCATTATATTGTAGCTTGGTAGCATTTTTGTGTTGATATTGTATTAAACAATGTGTATTTTTTTTGGCAGGGTAAAATGGGTGGGAGAAGGTTTCGTCTCAGTGCCAAAAAGTATCAAGAGCCAAAGAAGCCACTATCACTTGTCATCTCCATCAAACTGACCAAGGAGATATCAGTTCTTACCATCTTCTTGCCCCGCGAACTCTATGTGACATGCCCAGTGTATACTCTGCCGTCACTGAAGGCTCGTCTGAAGACTGAAGGTTTGTGGTAGCAGGAAGTCATAGTCAATGGACCCTTTACCACTATGATGTAATGGGGGTAAAAGTGGGCAGTAAATAGAAATTTTACTTGGAAACATGCACGTTTTTTTGTAGAGTCTGGTATCCAGGTTTTAATGTGCATTAGTTAATTCTGTGTAGGCAGGGTCTCCCCCATTTTTTATTTTATAGGCTAGAGTCTAGTCCTTGTGTTATGTCATTACTCTGCAGTGGTTGTGCGATGTATTCTCAGGCCTAATTGGCATATCTTGATAACTGGGAGAAGTCAGTGAATGAGAGGCCTGAGTTCTCTAAAGAGGAGAAGAAACGAATGCTATTAAGCTCGGAAACAAGGCTCGGTTTGAGGATGACAAGTACGGTTTGGTAATTTCTTATGCACACTGTGGCACTATTATCATACTAGTCATGTTTTCATGCAGCCCATTCCTTCATCGAGCTAGTGGAGTACGTCTTCACACTACCAGACGTTAGTGTATTCCTGAGCCAAAGAATCACACAAGACCCCCTGGAGAACTTTTTTGGCTGTCAACGGCAGCGTGGTGGGACACACGACAACCCCAGCGTACAGGAGTTCCAGAAGAACATGCAGGCCCTTCGGGTTGTCAACTCATTTGTCAAGGGTCCTGTGAAGGGCAATTGCAGAGGCTCCAAGGGGTTTGACAAACCGGTCTTGGAAAAGGAAAATCACCCATTGCCGAAACGAATAGCAGCACAAAAAAGAAAATAATCTATTGTGTTGTGTTTACATGTAGTGTGTTGATATATATACAGAGTATGCAAACAATGAAAATAACAAGTCTTAAAGTTAGGTTGTGGAACTCTTTGAAGTGTTAGTGGGAATAAGTCCCTTTCGGAGTCCTTTTGACTTCTGTAAGGTCTTCACACTAGCTGCTTTGTACTGTTCTAGCCACGCACTAGTGTATGCAAACCCCCTAATTGTCAGGAACAAGTTCACAACAAGTTCAAGAAGTGCTTAGCTTTCAGCCGCTTCCCAGTCGCTTGACACCACCGACCAGTAAAATTGTACATCTTCATTTGCATGCAGTTTCTTGCTGATTTCTGCCTTGAAGTTTGGGGTGTGTTGCGACTTCAGATGATTTCGGAGTTCAAACTCCATCGCCAAAAAAGCCTGAAATGTCATCTCATTGACACGCGTCAGGCCTCCTCTGTCTACTAGATCTAGCCACTCCTCAGTGCAAGTGTAACCTTCACCCCCATCATCTAGTAGATCATACAGGCACAACAAAAGCTGATCTTTCAGAGGGTTGGCAGACTTCTTCAGCTTTTTACTGAGAGCTCTTGGCACATAACCAGCCGCGTACCGAAGGGCATTCATTTCCTGGTGGCCAATAGTAGGTGTAGCTTCAACTGCTGCCTCCTGCCTGATGACGGGAAAGCTTTTCTTGACGAGACTTTTGAAAATCCCATCTCCAACTGACTGCCAAAAGATTGGGTGACCTGGCATTCCAAGGCTCTTGCAGAGGAAGCTCTTCCACACCGAAATGTTCCCAGAAGAACACCGCAGCTGGTGGTAGTTACTCCACATCCACTCCCTTCTTGTTTGAACTACCTTGTACCTGCCACTGGCTGGAATGCAGCTCTGGAGTTGGCACACAACAGACTTCGCAAACTGTTCTGCCTGAGCAACATTTGCTGGTTCTTTGAGCCACTGACTCATCTGCTGTCCAACTTTCAGGACTTCCATGGAAATGCTGGATTTCACTGTGAAACTTTCGTCACCCATCACTGCCTCAACAGCTGAAAGTAGAAGGCTGAACTCTGCAGGTAGAGTGAACACGAATAATTCAAATCAAAAATTATTTACATAACAATTGAAATAAGTTACCTTCACTCTCTGTAGCCATATTTCAAGTAGACCAGATGTTTTACAGCAGATGACAAGGTCGGTGTCGATATGCGTGAAACGTTCCAAATGATGCCCAAGTTGCAATTATTGTAAGTTATTGACTTCCGCACAATATTTCCGGTGCAACGCGGACGGGAGGTGTGAGCAGGTGCTAATTGGGACAGTTTCCAATCCCGGGGAAGGAGGTATATTATCTATGGTAACGGCTGCATTCGCTTCCGCAATCGCCGACGATGGCAACGAAGATAACAGTGCCCCCATTGGATCAGGGAGCTGTCCATGTGGCAGAACCTGCAAATAACGCAGCAGAGCCATACCGGTAGTCGATGGTGAGCTTAAATTACCTTTCGCAGCTGCATGCTACCCGCACCGTTGACTGTGTAAAAATTTCACCGGGGAAATTTTTACCCGACAAAATTTTCACCGGTTAAATTTCGCCACTTGAATTGACTGGCGAAATTGGCGAAAATTTACCCCTGGCAAAAAATTTCCGCTATACGGTATATTGCTGCCTGCAGTGAAGATGTCAATGTTGATGACTAAATTTGAAAATAGCTAAGCTTACACAACACAAGTATATCATTATGCTTTCCTCTATTACACAATGTCATGCATGCATGCTCACTGTATCAAAAATATGGTTCTAATTTAGCCCAAGAGGATGTACGACTGGTAAACGGCCCATTAGGTCCACACATGGGTCGGGTCGAAGTCCTGTACAATGGTACATGGGGCACCATCTGTGATGACTTTTGGTCCTTCAGTGATGCAAGGGTTGCATGCCGGTAAGTATATTCTCAATGTTTCTAAAGCCCTACATTGTAACTATTGACCGGGAGTTAATGAGCGCAGACTTGTTTGCACTCCTGCTATGTTTCACTGTTGTAATATATTTGAGATATAATATACCCTAAATCCAAATAAGCAGTCAGTTGGAAATGACTGCTACGTAAACATCGGTACAGTGTCAAGAAAGAATTACTACTTATTTTTTTCAGGATGATGGGTTTTCGTGACACTGTGTGTTCCATTCCTCGAGCTCGTTTTGGTGAGGGTACGGGTCCCATTTGGATGAATAATCTCCGGTGCTCAGGAAGGGAAACCAGTTTGGAAGCCTGTCCATTCAATGGCTGGGGAATCAACTCCTGTGATCACGATGAAGACGCAGGTGCAATATGTGCAGCAGGTACACAACATATTATACTAATCTAAGACATGAATCATGTATAGTGTATGCATGAGAATAACGGTGCAAATGTTGCCTCCAAGGTCTGAACATACTATGTTCTTCTCTGTATAGCTAGATATGAAAGCTTTGGGAAATGGTACCTACATAGATACAGATTTATAATGAATGCGAAATTAACTTTACATGTAAAGATGTCCCACGCAACACTGACAGCTATGCTAAGCATGACATAAGTTAACAAAATTAATGGCTTACTGAGTCTCCATATACATGTAGATGTTCTTGAACCTAGGGTAGAAGGTATCTGTATTGAATGAAATACGTGCAAGTCATTGGCACCCACACAATTTATTTAAGTAGTTTTGACTACCAAACCCCTCAGAGAGTAATTTAATTTGGAGTCACACCTATGTGAAGTTTCTTTTGTGGCAGACATACCTTTACATGTGACATTAATGCTATGTATACAGATATAAATAGGGAGGGGGTTGCATCACTGGGATGAACGTGAATGGCTGTTTTGTGACTGCATAATTTAATAACTGATTTTGTAGCTACTTTGTAGCTATGATGTATACATGTACAAGTAGGTAGTCTGTGAACATATTGTGGTGTGAGCACTTTTTAATTTGGTAAAATGCTTTTCCTGTACTTTTAACAAGTGACTTACTGAGTCTCTATATGATTGTAGATGATATTCTTGAAACTCCCGAACCCCCCGTGTTAGTGGGCTCTACTACCAGTTCTCTCTCATTGCAGTGGAAGGTATGCTCACATACTTATTTCTACAGCCAAGATTGTAAAGATCCGGCCTTTTTGCACATGCCGAAGTTTGTAATTTTTTGGTACCAATAACTTCCGTCTTCTCTTTCTATAATAATATATATACAAGAAGCAGGTAAAAACTCCTCCCCCCCTTCACACACACACACACCCACACACACACACACACACACATTCTCAGCTACTGCATGTGTTTGTATGATTGGCGAGTGCTGTTTGCATGTTCTGGAAAACTTGTCTACTCCGCTGATTCTTGACTACCATACTGATGTTGGGCACACTTTGTGAATTGCACATTCTGTAAACTGTTTAGCACTAACAGGGTTCTGCCCACACTGGTTTAGCACTAACCCTATTCCTAATTCTAACCCCCAGCCCCAAACCTAGCACTAACCCTAGCCGTAAGCCTAACCCTAGCCCCAAATTGCTATGAATTCACAACCATCACAATGCACTCTGAAGTAAAAGCAGACGTAAATGCAGAAGAATTACACAGTGAGTGTAAGGGATTTGGTAGTCAAATGCTCTAGTTGTAGGCATGCTTTGGCTGAATAATGAAAGTTTACACATTCAGTTTACTCTATTGTACTATGAAGTAATTATAGTCACTGTTTGCTTGTGCTTATCAATCATCTGTCATTGCAGGTCCCTCCTTTGCCGGATAATATAACTGCTCTGCGATTCCGTTTGCAGTATGAAACAGATGAATCCATCTTTCCAAGAATAACCATTGTGTTTGCTCCCCTAAGTGACAATAAAACAACTTACAATACCACCATCAGACGCCTTGTACGTGATACAGAATACACTGTACGAGTTAGAGCTGAGGTCCGATACCCATTCTGCTTTAGCTATCTCCCTGGCAACTATTCCGAGTCTCTCACTGTGTCTACTAATGCAACAGGCAAGTGTACACTATTGAGAAGGATCACTGCAACACATTTATCACTACTTTGAATCTCTCTTTACTAAGATACTGTACATGTACAATAACCATAACAGAACCACTACTTTGAATCTCAAGATACAGTACATGTAATATACTGGCACAAGTCCAATCATAACAGACCACAATTCATGAATAGGAATTCATTATTAGTCTTCTGTCATAATCAAAAAAACTACTGCACGAAATACTCTACTAAAACTTGCCTACATATGTACCTGTGACATTGCTAATAGCCATAGCACTTTCTCATTACATGCACTTTTACTGATCCCCCAGTTGGGCCTTCTTCGATTCCAGTCAGACTGGTATCATCAGATCCTAGTACTCCTTTCTTGGGTCGGCTGGAAGTGTTCCACGACAATAAGTGGGGGACTGTTTGCGATGATTTCTTTTCCACACGTGAAGCTGGTGTGGTGTGTGGGATGCTGAACTATACAGGTGCACTTTGTGCTGTAGCAAGAGCACGATTTGGGGAAGGAAAAGGTAGAGTCCTGTATATTTGTCCGTCTCCATACTGTATGTTCCCCTGTAAGGATCTTAGAAGAACCTCCCTTGCATCAGTTTTGATTGAAGAAAATGCACACCTAGCTACGTATTGGAGAATGTTGCTTACGTATGTAAAACGTGTATGTATACCCCTTGTTTACTACTGTAGATCCAATTTGGATGGATGATGTCCGCTGCCTTCGTGGAGAGGAACTGTTGGAAGAGTGCACGTTCAGGGGGTGGGGTGTGCACAACTGCCAGCACGATGATGACGTTGGAGTTGTCTGTAGACCTGGTGAGGATGCAACTGTGCTTTTTGGTATAGCTAGCCTGTTATCAATTGCAAATAAAAAAAATGCAAATTATAAATACATATCTAGGTTTAGCCAGTACCTGTTTAATTAAATGTGGCCTGTATTGAATCATAAACACCTTTCAAAACCAGTGCATGAGTAGGCATTTTTGTAACTATGTATTTAGTTATACAGGGATCTGGGCAGCTCTGCCACGCATTTGAGGCTTGGCCCCACCACATTGTACCAATTAGTTCTCAAGCCTCCCATACATGTGGTAGCTCGCCCTGCCAAAATTTTAGCATTCCAACTCATCAATGCAAGACATACCCAATTGGTAAAGGCATAATAATTATGATACTGGAAGTGCTTCTGTATCACAACTCATTTTGAGTGTTACTCCACTAACACCAGCAGCCCCTTGTAGCTTATTTTTACCATGTTATATTCTGCTATATCATGTAGGTAAGTCTCATGTATGTACATATTACCAGTATGATTCAAGATAGCAACAAACATTCATTATACCCCTAGCTTCATGCACTCCCAAGCCTACCTTATGCAGTTCTCTATACATGTTTGCCCTCATTAATCAATGAAAGCATATAAGAGAGTGGGGCATGAGAATAAGGCTAGAATTTCTGCTGTACACTTTGATTTACCTGTTTTCTTACAGGTGATGAATTTGTTGGTACGGTTGCCAATTTCTCAATTGCTGGCGTTGGTTCCACATCTGTCACACTCCAATGGGAGGTAAAATTGCTAGAAGGATTGTTGAAATACTGCTAGTTATCAAGAGGAAAGCTTGATCAAGTGTTTGTATGTCTCTTGGTTAGTTAGGCTTAGGATTTGGGTTAAGGTTAGGGTTAGGGTTAGAGTTAGAGTTAGGGTTAAGGTTAGGGTTGGGGTTCAGGGTAGAAACCGGATCCCCATCACCACTCCCAACACCAGCCCCTCCCACTTCGTGGGACATCACCCGAGGCATCCTGTTGGGCGGCGTGTCGCCGGACGGGGTGGCGTTTTCGCGGCGGCGGATTCGGGTAGTAGGTGTCACCATCAGCGTGGGCATCGTCCCGGTTATCGTCTCGGTAGCGGGCATCGTCTCGGTAGCGGGTATCGTCTCTTGTACTGCTGTCGTCTCCATAGTCGTCTGTCTCGATTGGTAAAAGAAATCGTGAGGTGAATCGTAGAGTTCCTTAGTATTGTTTTCGTTGGTCGGCGTCGTCGGCGGCTGGCGCGTCGTAAATGAAATCACAGAGATAGGTTGCTCAAATTTTAATTTGCAAAACCACTGCATGGTTTGAAAATATAGCCCACTACATAGGCATGTACCAAACACTGGTAAGTGGAGAGGAAGTTGTAAGACGGTATATATATAGTATGTTTATGTAGATTTCTCGCTCTAGCTTCGCATAGTTACGTATATGTTTTACACATGTCAGAAAGTTTAGTACAATGTCTCACTGCCAGCATTATACAAACTGTGACTTTGCGTTTCTCTTCCCTACTTATAGTCATATTCATTCCCCTCATCAGCGTCTTTTGCCCGTTATCGCATCCAGTACCGCAGACCAGGAGATTTCTTTCCGCGAACTGCCGTTGTTTCCTCAACATCCACTGAGTACACTGTTCAGCGATTGGTGTTTGGTGCAAACTACACATTCACTATTCGAGTAGAGATGAGATTCTCCGTCTGTTTTACGTACCTAAATGGAGAATATGTCGACCCACTCAATGCTACCACTAAGGAAACAGGTAACAGCCCATTTTAGCTGCCTCGAATGAAAAAAAACGTCATGTTTTCTCTTTAGTAGCACTACACATTATCGACAGCTAGGCTACGTAAGAATAAAGGCTTTGCAGAAACAGGTTACATGTACATGGTAATAAGATGTGCCTTAATCATGACAGTATACATGAGTCTGTAAGCTGTTAATAATCGTGTCCACTCTCCTATAGCGCCTACTGGTCCTCCTACTGACTTTCATGTGGTGGTTCTCAATAGCACTGCGGTCCTAGTAGAGTGGGATCTGCCACTGAGTACCCTCCGCAACGGAATCATTCGGGGCTATAAGCTGTTTGTGCAGCGTGAAGGAGGAGATGAGGTGACATTTAATAGCAAAGGGAATGAGACAGACTCATACACAGTTACTGGACGGCAGCCAAATACAGCGTACGTCGTTAGTATTCTGGCCTACACTGTTGAGGATGGTCCCAGGAGTATCCACCTCACTGCAGTCACACCATCCTCAGGTAATCACTTTTGGTACTACTGTAATCCATGTGGAAGAAATCTTAGTGATGCCTGTAAATAAGAATAGAATGATAACTTTGCTAACATTCCGTTTTCGTAAATATTACATAATAAAGTACAGCTGAGTCTAAAGACTTTAACGGCAAGCTGAGATGAGTATAGTTATGAGGGTGTTTAGAATTACACATGCTACTGCATTAACCCATTCACGTAGGGATACACTTCCGCAAAAACAAAGGAAACAAGCTATAACTCACAGCAAAGTGCATATACGGAGACCATCCTTGGTAATTGGAGATGTAGGGAGGATGGTCTCTGTAAACGAGTTATAGCTTGTTTCGTTTGTTTTTCCTTTGTTTCCTACCGTACTCCATGATACGTAGTTACGTCTGTCATCTTAGCATTAAGGTGCCTACATCATCAAGTAGTGCAACAACGCTGCCTAAGTAAAGAGTCACTATTTATGGCAATGCACAAACTATTTCAAAACTATGTTCATGCCTTCTGAAAAAGGCAAAAAAATTGTTAGATTTACGTAATCTGTAGCAAACCTAATAATTGTTTCTCTATGTATCACTACAGCCTACAATATTATATGCTGTTTAATTGTGGTCATAGAAAAGTGTGTAATTATTTATGACACTTTATTCTGTCTTGAGACAATGAACAAAGCACAAGATTGCACTAACAATATCTACATAACGTTTTTGTCTTAACAGATTTTGTTCCAACCATCGTGACCTTCGGACTCTTCGGTGATGGAACTGACCGAGCCACACGCTTCACTTTTCAGAGAGAGATTCGAATATTCTGCGGGTCTGGGCTCAGTGATGTCACTTTGGGCTGGTTCTTTAGCAACGGGTCTAGAGTCGGAATTGGAAGAAGGTGCTCAGTCTAAAGTAGCTTAATTTAAAAAGTTTCTGGTGCAGTGTTAGTTACGTATGATTCATTCCCTACAGGGACTTAAGAGAAGGACACTTCCCTAATGGAACAGCTGTACTGGATATTGGCATTGGACGGAGGCTTACTATATGCGATGCTGGCACCTACACTTGTGTTGCTAACAGTTCTTCCCGTGGAATTCATTCCAGAGACTTTGTTCTGACAATTAACAGTAAGTATACGCCTAAATTCTGTATAGCTATTTCTAAAGCAGTTATGATAAACATAGATTTTAGCTGTATATTGAGGCACAGTCAAGTTGGTAGTTCAAAGACTGTCTGCACTAGGAACAGATGGCACACTTACCTACACACACAACATCTAGTCAGCAATTTTCTAGGTCTTTGACTAATAATTATTTCCAGCATGGCTATAATATACCAGAATACTGAAACATTGCAGCCTGAAGTGTCTGTACTATCTTATGCTTTCCTCCATGGGCCTAAGTATGGGAACTTACTGATTGTAGATGCACCCACAGAGCAAAACTTACTGCCAACTGTGGAACCCCTCTATTTTATACACCCATGAATTGATGACACCTCGAGCTCTATATTAATTATGAAATTCCAAATGGGACACTTCATTTTGTCATAAAGTGTTCAGAAAAGAGGGATTCCTCGTAATGTTCACTGCCTAAAACAATCACTAAATATAGTCAGTCTAGCTTGATCTGTAAGGTAACAAAACCACACACACGCACACACACACACACACACACACACACACACACACACACACACACACACACACACACACACACACACACACACACACACACACTCACACACACACACACACACACACAAACCAGCTGTCCCTCCTCCCCCTAGCCGGCCTGACCCAACAAGAGTCGGCAGCACGTGGATCTCCATTGCTTGGGATGAACCTGATTGTGATGGGGGACACAGAATTGCTGCATTCGATATTGATTACAGAGAGAGTGCTGCAGTGTTCCCATTTACTGGAGCAGGTGGAAATATTCGTGTCCACAACGGCTCAGCTCGTAATTACACTATACTGAATCTTGACACAAACACTCAATACAGTGTACGGGTGAGAGCTATCAGTGCTGATTTCCGTACTGGGGGATATTCACCAACTAATCGCATCACTACCCTTCCTCCAGGTAATGGCATACTGATACTGTAACAAGCTGAATTTATCTCTACTGAGTACACTGTAATGTCGCTATTATGATACCTTATCAGAATAGATGGTATAGGGACAATCCTAATGAACCTTTTTAGCAACCAAAGCCTAGCTACTATGTGGACATAAATAAGTTTGTGGCTGAAAGCGTCCTCTATGCTGAAATTACGTACCCTTGCCCTCCAATACACACAGGCTGGAGGGCAAGGGATGGTCTCTATTAATACAGACTTAGCTTTGAATTATAAAGAAGACCCATAATCACAATTTCTCTTGTTCTATAATGTGTATTTCACAGTATGTCACTGAATAAAAATAGATGTTCCTGTTAAAAAAGTGACGTAATATGAATTTGCTGTATTGTCATTTGGGAACCTATAACCAACAGACACACATATTAGAATGTAATGTGTTTTCTATGTATAGCTCCATCTGAGCCCCGAGATGTGAGAGTGAGACTGGTGACTCCCCTCATTGTGGAGGTGTCGTGGAGGGAACCTGCCGTTCCCAACGGACACATCCTTCACTTCACAGTGTATGCAATCCCCATCGTTGCATTCGAACCAGAGAGGAGACGGCGACAGGCAGCCATTGACCTTCCTGGAACATTCAAGAAGGTATTGTGTGACGACTGTTGAAATGATAATACATTATAGCAGAATTTCTTCATCAGCGGTAAAATATCAGCTCGTCAGTTGTTGTAAATATACCCAGCAGTTTTTCTCGTTACCGTTATCTCTGCCACGAGAACCAGAATAGCTCGCAAAATTCATGCGTTACTCAGTACACACACACATACATGAGCACGCAATGACGCTATTATAAAATACCATTGAAATGCCAAAACGCAAAGATTTACTATGCCATTAAAAACCAGTCATACAGTAGTTTTTGACTTTTTTATTGCTTTTGTTAGTATGGGTGCTGAATAACTGTCAATTAATTACACACACAGATATTCCCTGCTAGTTCAACCCAGGGAAATATCACAGTTCCAGATCACTCTGTGACATACCAGTTCCAAGTCAGTGCATCAGTTTACATTGGTGGGCAAGAAAATGAAGGCAATTTCTCTGGCATTACTCCGGAATCAACTATTCACATTCCTAAACCAGGTACTTTTATTTTTACCCATCCTATTAAACATACAGTCACATTCTTTCTTAGCACAAGACAGCTGTTGGCTCAGCTATAGGCTGTAGCTAATGTGCGAGGGGCTTCTGTTTAATACTGATGAGTGTTGTACCAGTCCTACATTGCAGTGAAATAGTACCTACAGTTCCAATTCCAAGTTCGGGGGGGGGATCCAGTCCACCATTTTAAAACACCCATTCAATGAAAAGAAAAGACCCCAATAAAGATTAGGCACTTAATATACCACTTGACAGGCGCTATATAAATTGGTTTATACCCATAGGTCTTCCGATACCACAGAACGTGCGTGTGGTAAGTTTCGACAACACCAGTGTGACCCTGCTATGGGACTATCCACCCCCTCCAGGAGAACCAATCATCAACTTTAAGGTTAGAAAGTTCAATAGTGCTCCTGTTGATTATTATTATTGTGACTGTACCATTCCTTCATAGATCACATATGCAGGTCCTGTTGCATCACTTGGTGAAGAGTTTGGAGAGAGGACCTCAACGTCCACGAGGATCACCGTCTCTCCCCTCACTCCCGACACCACCTACCAGTTCAGGGTCTCTGCAATCACACAGCAAGGGCAAGGGGCAGAGAAGACCGTTTATGGCACTACTGCGGCACCTGAAGGAGGTATGAACTTGAAATATTATTCTCTCTTGTGACTGCCTACCTAATTGCCATGCCGTCCAAAACAAACTAGCTAGGGAGCATGGTTAGCAAGATCTAGTGGATGGTCAAGGGGATAGCTATAAGCAGTATGGAAGAATGAAAGTGCATGTAGCTAAGCCTGTGAATTCACCACCCTATACACAGCTGTAACTAATCGACCCTAGTACATCAGATGCTGTTATTCAGTGCTCTCTTTCTCTTTCAATAGACAAACTTGCCTTCTTTCACATCCGGATTGGCCCAATTCAAGACTGTCTGGAATGGCATGTAAGTCTGCTTGATAGTTGACCATAGATCATACATGTACACATCTCGATCACTTCCAGTTGTGAGCAACTTTTACTGACCCTGTAGCATTAAGCATAGCATTAATTATGTTGCAGTACATGGAAACTGTGATAGAGTGGACTACAACTGAGCTTCTCAATTACCAATTTACTGACAATTGCTATATGAAGGTGCATGTACTGTACTTACTATTCCTTTGTATGACTACAAGTACCGGTACTTGGTTTACCACTATGCTTTTTCTCCTATGTAACAGGATGAAAGTGATAGAATTGGAGAAATTCGCTCGTCCCTGGTCTCCACTCTGAGCTCCCAGTGCAAGTGTAGCCTCACCACAGCTCACATCAATAATGACGAACTCAGCTGCAGGGGAGGGCTCATGAACCAGATCGTCTATCGAGCCAGGATCCTCGGCACCAGCAGTTACAGCGCCAGTGCTCTAGTGGAGCTCATGCAGTCATGGGTGGATGAAGGGCAAGCCTCAGTAAACGTTGGAGTCTCCCGTCTTCAGGTCGATCCAACCTGCCCTGTGTCTCTGGCCAACCTCCTTGCCCCAGACTGCCCTGTCCTGCCAACCGAACCCCCCACAACTAGTACCACTAGTACAACTGCTGCAGTTACTAGTAGTAGTACCAGTGAGCCTCCCACTAGTACTAGTGAGCCCCCCACTAGCCCTAGTACCCCACAGAGAGTCAGCAAGGAGGCGATTTCGGCAGGCGAGATCGGGGGAATAGTAGTGGGAATTGTGATTGCAGTGCTGTTGCTCGTTCTCATTATCATATTGGTGGGGCTGGTTGTGAAGAAATGGAAACCTGACCCAACTATCAGGTATGGTCTTCTTCTGTATGCATGTAAAATGAACATTGTATAGCCAGACTAAGATATTTATTCAAAGTTGTATAATAATGAGGAAGGCCTGGATATGCATGGAAAGGGTCCAATATTGAACTAGAAATTATAAACTGCTATTTACAGTAGGTATGTAATCCATTGGTGTATCTTGAAGCATTGTTTCCTAGTTAGAGTGTTATGTCTTTCTGTTCAGCATGCGCTGGAAGAAAGAAGAGGATAAGACACCTTTTGCTGATATTGGAGGAAGGTAAAATTTATATATTTCATCATTTAAAGAAGTACACAGGGGTATTACGCATGAAACATTTTACTATTGACAGCAGTAGCTACAGTTCGGCATGTCTATCAGTTTGCAAGCAATAATTCTGCTGACTGTCAAGATATCCTATAAATGTTTTTTCTCCAGTTCCCATCATGACAGTGGCTTATCCGAAGCAGACAGCGGGTTGAAGGAAAAGCCTACCACTAATCTGTGAACACATGCACATCACAACATTTCAAGTAACTGCTGCACTGATATACGAATCCAATATTATGCTATGCATACACATGCAGATTGTGCATTATGGACAACTTTGTTAAGGAATAATCACACTGTTGTTGTACATTTTCAATTTGAGAACTTGTGTAATTTATCTGTGGGCCAATTGTGCGAGTTTTCGTAATTGCATTCAATTTGGTTTCGCATTTGTGTTCCAACGAGTGGGGATGGAAAAGAAGTTACTGAAACACCTATAGCCGCAACCATTATTTCACAACGGTATTATAGACTAGTGATTGCACTGATTGGTGCATATACATGTACTTGTAGCCATAGTATAGTATATTCTTAGCCTCGTTCCCAGGCTCTACTGACCAGCTTTTTTTACGTGCCGGAAAAAACTGGTCAGTAGAGCCTGGGAACGAGGCTAGTATATCCTATCAAGCATAATTAATACTGGCTATTAAGGCCCTATGATTGTGGTAGTGAATCTCCTGCATGTTCGACCATACATGTACTGTTTTGGACCACTCATAGTATCAGTTGGCAGGACAGAGAGCTAGAGATTCTAACTCGGATCTTGACTGTCTGAATTCTTGCACGTACCTTCAGCATATGTGATGTCATGAGACTAGCTCGCTGTACTATTGCTAACTGAGCCCGCGCACTGACACATGATACAGTTAGTATGGGTTTTGGTTTGCTAATCAGAATCAGGGTACAGTAGCTATATCGTACTCAGTAACTACTACAGTCAAAGAGTTTACAGTCACCGTGTTAGACTGTCCATGCACTTGATCTGTCTAGGTTGAATAACTTGGGCCTGTGTGGGAGTGACAAAAACTACATGTAGAAACCCAACTACGAGCACTTCTGTACCAGGGGTCCTCCCCCCCCCCCCTGCTTATGTACATGTAACAAAACATCCAAACCCTGGGTCGGATTCAATCAGAAGCCAACCACTGCATGCAAACCACCTGGGCATTTGTCAAGTTTTTATCATGTAGTCTTGTTGCAGGACTTCACCATCAAGTTTCGGATACACAAACGGTAACAGGCTTTCATGTATTTGAAAATGCAAGCTAACCACAAATGGTGTGTAATTAACCCTAAACAGATTCCACAAACCAATTTGGTGGGGGGATGTTCACACACAGCATGCATGGCAGAAGTCTATTATGAAAATGTTCTCAAGAAATCTCAGGCTTGCAAGATTGCCTTACAGAAACAGTGCCGAATTGTTTCCATGTAGCTATCCTCCTTTGTTAAAACCATGGCTATTACTCTACACACATAGACACCTGACACGGTAAACCGCCTTACAAAACTTAGCAACTCGCTATTTACTTACGATGCAGCACCAGACTCGCTTGACAATTACCCAGCCTTGCAAAAGCTCAAGACCTCAGTTGAGAACCTACCAAACATTGCAAAGTGGCTGAAGGAACGCCCTAAAACTCAGTATTGAAAACTGATATTGTGTTAAGCTTATTTGTTTACATTTCTAATTTGTAGGTGCTTGGTTGTACTTGTGTAGCTTTCATTGTTTACAGACTGCACTTCTACATTCACCGCCCGACCAGTATTGATCACCGATCCGTACACCACATGCATTAATATCCGTTCATTAAGCGACTATTAGCCTAATAATTCATTTTTAGGGCGTCCGCTCTGACGTCAACCAACGCTGCAAAATACAAAGCGGAAAATTTTCGCGAAAATGCCAATAAGCCTCTAGTTCTATTTTCGCAGTTTTTTATTTTTGCGTCAGCGCAACCAACTGACCACGCCCCTTCGTACTGTCAAGTGACAAGCTGCAGACTATTGTACTTGTAAAGTACAGTATGGCGGATGCTAACAAACTAGATGCTTCAGCAAGCGGCGAGTTTGTCCGAAAGGTGAGTTCATTTCGGAATTGGATCAGTCGCGATGGAAGCACCAGTTTTCCAGCGGAGAGCGGCCGCTACCATCTCTATGTGGCAAACCAGTGTCCTTGGGCTCATCGCACCATGGTCACGCGCAAACTGAAGGGACTGGAAGACGCGATTTCTATGGACATAGCGCATTTTCGCAGAGACGAGAAAGGGTGGAAGTTTTTCCCGGTCATTTCCGGATGTACTCCGGATACTCTGTACGGATTCTCTCATTTGAAGGACGTGTACCTGCTCTCCGATAAGGATTACCAGGGCAGGATATCCGTCCCTGTGCTGTGGGACAAGAAAACCAAAACGGTTGTCAACAATGAATCGTCTGAGATCATTCAAATGCTCAACTCGGAGTTTAATGATTTCTGCAAGACCGAGGAGCAACGGGCTATGGACTTGTACCCAGAGCACCTGCGAAAGGAGATTGACTCTATCAACGAGTGGGTGTACAGGTGAGGCCTGAGAGGAAATGAAATGGCAGGGGGCGGTCACTCCCATAGACTCTGTAGTCACAAATGGTGACCACAGTCGGTTAATGGTCAGTGGTCAAAGCCGCTCAAAAGGGTGTGATCAATGGTCAAAGCACGCTCAGAAATATGATCCATGCTGACAATGGCAGGTTGCAGTGCGGAATTGATGGACTCTTACTCAAGAACAACAGTCTGTAGTTGGTTACTCAAGATTACTTTTCAGTAGACTAGGCAAGCGTTAGGGAAAGTCCCTTGTACAATCGGCTGTAAAAAAATTTGTAGAGCGCTCAAAGGTCAACGGCTGAAATGAGCGTGGTCAACAGTCAAACCACTTCAAAGAGCTGGTCAAACCTTTGACCCCAGGTCACAGTTGTGACTACAGAACTTATGGGAGTGACCCACCTTTGAAAGGTGCCATTTACCACATGCACATTTTGATAGCAGCAACGGGCATTCAGTTACCTAAACAACAGGCCGGTTTATAAACCCATTACACCTGAAAACTCCAGTCTCGTGAGCCGGCCGATTTTAGGGGGAGGAGGGAAAATTGTCTGGTAATGTTTACCAACTTTCTGTTTCCTCTGCGAGAGTGTGGGCAGAGCCAATGAGAATGTAACAGTCACATGTGCTACATCAAGAGTGCATAAATAGAATTTTCTTTTAGCAAAAAGTAATGCATTTTCCCCCTTGTGTTTATACATTTCATGCATATTCCTGCCTTTCTTATTAATCGATCCAGTCTTTGCCCTGCAGGGACATCAACAACGGAGTGTACCGAGCTGGCTTCTCCTCGAAGCAGGAGCCCTATGACAGGGCCGTCCGCGAGGTGTTTGCTGCGCTGGACAGGGTGGAGGAGATCCTCTCCCGCCAGCGCTACCTCGCTGGCTCCCAGCTGACCCTGGCCGACGTCAGGCTCTACACCACGCTGGCCAGGTTCGACCCGGTGTATGTCGGCACCTTTAAGGTGAGGAAGATCTCGGTGCGGTGTTGTAGTTATGGGGCGAGCGAGTGAGTGAGTGAGTGAGTGCATGTGTATATGTGGCAGTCCCAGGTAGAATTTTTCTGTCACCTATTTGAATTGCATTGCCACATCGGAAATGCGATATCTCTGAACCTTTATTAAGGATGGGGCTCAATAATGCTGTGTTATTTACACAGTGCCTTATGATCAGCCCACCCTTAACAGGTGATATTGCATTTCAAGCGCAGTGAAAGAATCAAAATGCAAGCCGGAATAATGTTCATTTTCTACCAGGGACTGCCTCATGCATGTTTACTTTAGAGTTTGAGGAGTCTGTCTTCCTGCCTAGTCTCTCTCTGCTGTGAGGTCCCAGGAGTTTCCCCGCCAATCACACCGATTTCTGCTGTTAGTCTCTCTCTCGACTCGGCCTCACATTTTGCCTGCTAGCTAGGGTACCATTTAGAATGTCTCTGTGTGGCTTGGGTTAGCGAGCCTGAGAGAGCCTGTGTGGCCGAACTCCACACTGGACTGTTTACCCTACGTCACAGCATGTGATAAATGATACCATCTTCCGGGTTCTGTTTAAACTACCGTACAGCTCCCTCATGTACCATCAATATCTGTGTGAATTTTATATGTACTTTTTATATTAGGCGTTAATATAAAATCGGGTAAAGTACATGCTTTTTTCTATTTTATATGGGCACATAAATGCGCCCTTGGCTGGCAAAGAGTTAAGTATACGGGTAGAAGATGAACACTATTCCCTTCTGTATTTCAATCGCTTTACTGCATTTGAAACATGATGTCTCTGAATTTCATTAATTAAGGATGGGTTCAAATGAATGCAGCAACTATTGACAACTACAAATACTACATGTGCATATACATGTAGTTATGCACAGTGTATGAGCCCCATCTTGAATGGAAGTTCAGAGACCCCACATTTAAATACCGTGTCACAAATTGAATAAACACACAACAGAATAAAGTCCATTTTCTAGTACCCAGGACTGCCACATAGTCAATTGAGATGTTGATCTTCCATCTGACTTCAAACATTTCTTGTTCTGTTTTTTTTTTTGTTTTTTTTTTTTGGACCATATAGTGCAATAAGAAACGCATTGTTGACTATCCCAACCTGTGGGGCTATCTGCGTGACCTCTACCACACGCCTGGCTTTGGAGAGACAACCAACAGGTTCTTCATTGAGAATGGATACCAGGTTTGCTAACTGCATGTGCAGTATACCCATATTAGTGCAGGTCACGTGACCTTTAGCCAATCCGATTCTAAGAAATTAGTCATGTGACAGCCGCCTAAAACTACTTAATGCACACTTTTATAAGCAACAAATAATATACTTATAAGCAACATAACAGCAGAGTGAAAAAGGAAACAGCATACCAGATGCACTTATAAACACAACGGAGCAGAGTACAATGAAAACATGTAAAGTGAAAAGCAGACTAATTACTTTATGGCATTTAATTAGTGCGCTGGTATGATGCAATAATGCTCTCAATACATAATGCACTCCCTTTGCTTGTGCATTATGTAATCTAGAGCATTATTGCATCATACCCATGCACTAAAATTAATATTAATGCCATAAAGTACAGCTAGGTGTGTTATAAATATTACCTATTATGTTCATTGCAGCGGTGGAGGCCGAATGTTGTGCAATATTTAAACACCAATTTGCAGTGATTGCATTAGTGCGCAAGGACAAAAAAAGTAACGGTCGAGGGCGGATAATGTACGAGCCAAAGGCGAGTGCATTATCCGCCCGAGTCCATTACTTTATTGTCCGAGCGCACTAATGAAATTCCACAATCACTGCCAACTGGTGTTTATTTCTCTCACTGACCTGAGACAGGCACAGTTCTATGGGGCATTATTTAGGAAGTATGCACTATCTAGATAATGCATGCTTAAGTGTGCATTATGTGATTTAATTCACTGTCATGTGATCGATTTTGTGACTTCTGATTCGTTGAAGGTCACGTGAGTAGCAATAAGTAGTCTATAGATACTTGGCCTGTTCTGTTGAAAAAACCTCACTAGTAGGAGACCAGAGGAGGTCGGACAAGCTACGTAACCAAGCCAAAATTGATTTAGATCCGTATGACCGGAATGGGAGGGGGAAATGATGCACGCAAACGTTCAGCAACTACAGTGTAAGTTAGCAGCTTTTGGAGGTTTGTAGGCCAAGCTACAGTAAATGGAGGTAGTTTTGTGTTGCCTAGATGGCGAAAACTTGGTAGGTAGCCATAAAAATGAGTTACAAACAAAACAGCAAATGCCAATTGTCTCCCCGAGGGTGGTGGGGTACTTTTACAGTCTACTTTTCGTCGTTGTGGGTGTACATGGCGTATTCCATGTTGGGGACCCTTGCAAGCGCTTTCCAGATAACGCCTCATCACGTTTTCAGCCATCATGTCTGGAACATCACTCAGAGGTGACAGGATTTTGCCTCCAAAGGCAACCAATGTGTCAGAATCGCGAGAGGAAAATAGAGAATTTAACACCAGCAATAAAAGTTCTTCCTTGCGAGTCATTTTTCGAAGCAGCTGGCCTGGGGCGAGATGCCTAAATCTTTGATTTTATCTCTATGGAGTTTGCAATACTTAACTGCTCATTATCACCGATCACATGCAGCATTGCCGGTAGATTGGATTTCAATTGCATATGTCATGTGATTTTAATTAGAAAAGGTCAACCTTGGTCGACCACTTCTGGTAAGAGATTACATGTGTACATTTACCGTAGAGTACGTATCAAGCGTCCATGGGCGGGGAACCTTATGCTTAGAATGCTGCGGAAGAGGGGGGTGGGTACTTAATATGATTTCGTCTGCAAACGGCATGTAGTATCCGCCCACCACCCTGCAAGGAAGGAATCTTCACCATAGCATATTTTCTACCACTATATCTTAGCATCCAGGTGAGCTAAACTTATAACTAAAGCACAGTGAGTGAAACAAGCAGTAAAATTTGATCTTTTAGTGTGCTTTAATTGGAATACCGACGGTAAGTTAGCTAGCTACTTCGTTTTTCAGCTATATTTCACAGTTATTTGCATGCTTCTATAGCTATTCTAATACAATTGCTTCCATAGTTGGCTATACTTACCTCATGTCCTCAATTTGCATCGTGCGTTTACATCGCATTCGAGTGAGCAGATACTACGTGAATAAACGTACCCCTTGCAGGAAGTCGACACTGAAGAGGGGGGTGGGCGCTTAATACATGGTGGGCGCTTAATACGTACTCTACGTGAATAAACGTACCCCTTGCAGGAAGTCGACACTGAAGAGGGGGGTGGGCGCTTAATACATGGTGGGCGCTTGATACGTACTCTACGGTATGCCCAACTGTCTTCAGCCATGCAGTCAATGACCAATTAGCCCAGTGTTGTCTATTGCACCCACAGCGTAGTGCCAAGAAGCATGGGAAGGAAAAGAGTGTCAAACTAGCAAAACTATAGCTGTTGTTAAACGACACTACAGAAAACTGATGTGGAATTGCACATGCTGTGGCTTGTAGCTACAAGTGTAGTATGACTATAAATACCAACACCTACCCGCCATGTATTCAGTGTCCATCGACTCTTTTAGTGTCAACTTCCTCTCAAAGAGTACACTTACGAATGTAGTATCCGCCCACTCTGACACGTTGCAGATACACGGTGTATTGCAAGGATACAAAGGTACATGTAATATAGCCTTCTTTAATTAGCCAGCTCATTAAATTTATTTGGAATAGCTAAACAAGCAGCTTAGCTGACCTGGATGGTATGCTTTTGTAGTAAATTTAGTGAAGATTCATGCCTTTCAGGGTGGTGGGCCGGATACTACATGGTGTTTGTGGACAAATACGTGTTTAGTGCCCACCCCCCTCTTCAGTAGCATCCTAAGGTTCCCCGCTCATGGGTGTTTGATACATTCTCTACAGTACTTGCGAATAGTACACACTGTCCATATAAGGAGTTTTCGGGCGTTCGACACAACAGTGTGCACACACTCCATGGAGGGCTGGAATGTAGGAAGTAATTTGTGTATCTCTCTGAACTCAGTGCACACCATATACCACTTTATTGGGTTAGGGTTAGCGAGCACAACTACTTGTAATAAATGATTGCTTCTGATTAACTGATTGCACGCGGAAATTACTTCATCTTGGGCGTCACCATACGCGAATTAATTTACCTCGTGTATATCATTAGCGTTCGAGTAGAGCGCGCTGAGTTTGCTGCGAGTGTTTAGTAGACAAAACAGCTATTGGCGACTCCAAGCTGTGAAAGCAAGGGTATGTGTGGTCTCTATATGGACGCAAACGAAGCCAGTACATCGAATTTCCAGCTGTTTTGAAGCGGGAAGCGTAGACGGTAAGCTTTGAGTGTACTAGCAAGCCTTAGCGTGGTAGCTAGAAGCTTTCTGTGATGCTTATGTCCCTAGTTGTGATGTAGAGTAGCTAGATGGATTATCCGTGCATCGAGCACGTCTACTAAAATCTTTAGAACTCGATCCTGCAAGCGCTCTATCTAAGTCTATGTATCGTGTATTGACGATCTGGCTGGTACACGTGCGTTAGTTGCTCAAAATGACTTCTGGCATTTAGGCTATGAATATCTACTTGTAATTACAGCCTGTTTCTGATAATAGAAGGGTTATCCCCTAAGGGAAGCACCGCTATGCACGCTGGCCACTTTAGTGGCCTTCCGCGTGGGCTACATGCGAAAAATTATTGAACACGGGCCACTTAAGTGGCCTCCCGCGTGCAATGAGTTAACCCTCATAGACAGGGTCTAAGTATAACTTGTACTCCTGATGCCTTGAGGTTTAATAAGGTATTGCACCTGTTTTTATCCCATGCAGGGCACAAATGTTCGTAACCCACATGGCATTGTAGCCATCGGTCCTGATATCAATTACGATGAGCCACATGACAGAGCCACTCAATTCTCTCAGTGAAATTCTGTGTGATGAACATTATACCTGAAGTAATGAAAACTTTATTGTGTGCTTTAAGTTTTATATATCTTTTTTTTATTTAATCAGTCAAATTTTTCTGAGTACATGTACAATTGTCCTAAATCTATGAGCTGGAAAAAAGTAAATAGGTGCTATGGAAACAAGCCCATGGATTTGCTGCAGCTTGGTGCAAAAGGGGCAACTGCATGGTGCGTGATGAGTATGGGTGCAAGCACTGTGTATTACAAGTACTTTCGCTCGCGCATGTACTTGTGTGTTCCACTCGCTCACTCTGTACAGATAAAAATGAAAAGTGTGACCTCTGTGTGATTTGCATGGAACAGTATAGCATCTTCTGCCATTGAAGCAGTGCTTTTGACTAAGCCACATGTCAGTGTTGAAAACTGACTCATCACAGTGGGGGGGTAAGTATATAGTACGTGTGCACACTACACTAAAAGCTTCTTTTAGAAGCCAAAGCATGTGAATTATGTAATGTTCATGTAGTACACTATCATATGGAATGTGGAGCATCTGCCAGTGGCAGTAGCCTGATCGAGGTTTTGACAGTAGTTTTTTGCCTGAGCCATGTGGAGGCAGTAACTCAAAGGAGAGACTGCAAACAATCACAAAACCATACCCACATCAGCACATGTAGGCGAATGGAACTGACTCCATTTAATGCACATCGTCGTAGTTTGTCTAGCATGTCTAGCGTAGCAGTTACAGCTGTGCATGGTTTGCACTTACAGGACTACACAGCCACTAACCTTCGCAATAGAGCGCGCTCGAAGTGCTGATTTGAGGCCATCGTGATAATACCGTCGGCTGTCAGAGCATCCCAACGCACGCAGCGGTCGAAATCGTCCCAAAGCATGCGCATGCAGCGGTCGAAGTACTAATTAGCTATGTACACATATGATGACGTCACGATCTTCTCGCATATTCTCGCGCTATCGAGATTCATTAGCGGACGTCACATCCGTTACACACGGACGGACACACGCGCACGCACGCACGCACGGACAGAACTAACGTTAAAGTATTGATTAACTAGGATATTATCCTAAAGCTAGCTTAATCAGCGCTGTATTAAGGATGAATTAGACTCTGATGATGCTGTTAATTAAAATCAGTTGTATGACAATCAAACGTGAACAAATACATGTACAATGTCGTGGATAACAGCAGATACAATCATTGTGTGCTAAGCATAATTATACACAGTACAATTGTAGCAATAATGAAAGAGTGATCTGCTATAATGATACAATGCTTAGGGTACTTCTGTTAAAGAAATTCTTCCTCATGTATTGTCCAATGAGTGACAGAATCACGGAAGGAATAAGGGAGAGGAGAAAGCCTTGAAGACCACTGGCGTTTAATCCTCTACTTTGAAGAAGAAGATGGAATACAATAAGTATACAAATAATAGCCACAAAGATGAGAAATATGAACACTTGTAGACAGATTTTTATAAGCTATTGGCATCCATTCTGCTGAATTGCCCTATCCAGGAACACTATATGGGAAGTGATTATGATTATGCAAAATATAGCGGAAAATATGAATGCAAGTGATGACAGGACTTGTGGTGGGTATATGATGAGCAGGACTGCAATTGGAATGAAGGCAACCATGACAGAGTACAGGAACAGTGGAAGGTTTACAAGTGCTAGGAGATGTACTACAATGAAGCTACATCTTCGTGGAAATCGGCCTTGCTGTTTCTGCTTAAAAACGAATACTGCAACAGAAATTACAACTGCTGAAAGGATGAAAGCAGTCATAACGATCTTTGTGCTGAATACAACTTTGCTACTGGTTGTACCCAATGTGGGATAGCTGAATAAAAGTCCTATTATAAACACACCTAGATTTATGAAATTTATGCAAAATGTTACAAAAACCGTGGCTACATAAACACAGTGATATATGGGATTATTGACAATAGCATCAAAGAAGTAGGATTTGTAATCTGTATATGACCTAAGGACAAACAGGGTGAAAAGCAGAATTTGCAGTACAAATATGGCTAATAAAAGCTTCCAGCCTACTGGAGAATTTTCTAGAACCACAATCTTGCTACCGTTCTTGGTGGTGTAATACCCTTCGGAAACATACAACTTGTTCTTGGTATCAGAAACTACCGATTTTCCTTCTGATATGGCGATGTATTTTATCTGCATCATACAAGAAGAAAAAATCTTGGTGACAACATGCATGGTGGTTTTAGATATTATGAGTAAAAAATTACTTTATTCAAATCTCCGAGATTCTGGTAATAATACTACATGACATTGTAATAAGCATGGGTTGCTGAGGTGTTTCAGCCCTTCATGAGTGCAATACCCGTGTTATTTTCCACAGCATTGTCAGCGACCCATGCTGTGACCATGACACAACAGTACTTATTTCTGTATGCCTTAAAATAAAATTAATTGGAACCTATATTTGGACACAGCAGTTATCCCTTTTAGAAATGGCATGTGGCTATATATGTCTTTTGTGATTGACATCGGGTTACTATACGTAATACATGTAGTGGTAAACACTTGAACACTACTCAAAAGCAGAGTGCATGCATGGTTACCAAATTATAAATCCTTACCCTCACATACAGGTAAACATCATGGTCATGATTAATATACTTTATGGGTCAATGACCACTTAATTAAGCATGTTGTTGATTGTGCATGAGTTTATCCTAAAGTTCAAAATGTGCATGGGAAAGCTCAAAGCAGTCAGTCATTGAATGAATTGAAATATTCCCAGTTGGCATGAGAACACATGATGTTTTTTCTCAATCATGCTGCAAGTTTATTAGAGAATTGCTTCCTCACAATATTACTAATGTATTTCATGGGGGAAAACCAATGATTCATAAGAGTATGACAGAATTGTATACTGTCAGATTGTATTGTATTATTATGGAGCTTCCCATTCCCTGAGCCAGGCCATTTAGAATAATTATACCCATTTTCAGCAGATCCTATGCATGTAGTACATGCAATATATATACGTATGGGATTCAGAAAAATACACTACTATAGTAACATAATGTAATAGTGGCTGAATGCATGAGCATGCAAGGACTTCAATTTACACTGCGTCTGGTAAACTGGACAACCAAGTCTTAATAGTTACTCTCATGGACTCACCCTGCTTAAAAAGATAATTAGTACCTCTGTCATAACCGCTCTGCTAGGGTTGCAGAAGAGTTTATTGATGTGAAACCGGACCTCGTGTTCGAGTGAACCATGCCCCCCGATTCCGGTAGCCATTGTGTACACAGCCCATGTCAACGTATTGTCAAATGCTAGTAGAACATCTTGACTGATGTAAGTTAGTATTACCGAGGCACTCAATTGAAAAGTCCATTTTCCTACCCAAACGGCACCGTCGAAGTAGAACGCAGGCGGCTGCTTGTTGCGAGTGCAGCTTTGCAAGGGATCGGCAATGTCTCCTAAGGTAATCACCACTGACATTCTCATCACGTACGGAGCATATCCATCCTCGGGGAAGAAGTTTCGAATCAGCCAATGCAGCTCATTGCGATCAGTTCGAATGGCCTTCTCGAGTAGGGTGTAGTAGTGGGAGCACTGGAAGTGATGCACTTCAGGACCATTTGAGTCTCCCAGGCTGCACTCAGCTGAAAGACTCGGCTTCAGCATGCATGCGATGGCTAGAATGCAAATAAAATAGCCTTTCGCCATCTTCTACTAACAGTACGCTTAACACTGGTATAGCTAGTGATTTTTATTGGCTTATTAATAAATCTAACAGCCGACAATCCTTCGTGACGCCATTACAGCGGTAAAATTTATTTTTTCCACAGATAATACGTGCTTTATTATCTGTGCTTTTTCAGAATTAGCCAACGCAATGGCTGAAAATATTCCACTGGAGCCTCTTTCATCCGATAATCGGAATCAGTATGATGGGTCTGCTCACTACGAAAGATACGGAGAGCCGGGTGAGCGATTGTCAGGATAATAAATACTCCGCTAGACATTCGAACGGTGTGGGGAGATTTAATTACCATTTAGTTCTGCTCATCCCCAGAGCCATTACTGAATGACTTCTGATTAGTCATTATTTATACAGACTGCTCGATCATTTGTGTTGCATTATATTGCGTGACACCTTTGTACTACCTGCATGTATTTAACACAGTGGTGTTCAATGGTATCTATTATGTTATTGCTTTATATAGGTACAAAAAGTGATGTGCGTCCACTGGGGATCGTGGTTATTGTTTTAGCAACATGCGTTGTGATGATGGCCACAGTCGGAGGAGTTATAGCTGTCTGTATTATCCCAGTATGTTGCACTGTACTGATTTAGCTAGCCTCGTCCCCATGATATAGCTAAAAACAGTATAAAAAGGCTCAGAACTAGAGCCTGGGAACAACGAAACCACTCTTAAAGGACACTCCTGAAATGAGGACACCTGTACGTGTAATAAGGACACTTAATAATAAATTGCTATTTCCTAAATATGCTTTCTTAACGTAGTAGCCGTATTGATTTACCCCAGAAATGCATTATTACATGCACCTTTCTATGTACAGGACACTAAACTAGATCCCCAAGGTGTCCACAGTAGAGGGATTCCGCTGTAGATGTAGTCATTTTTAAGCACTAGGACAACTACAGTGTTTGATTAAAATAGTGTGTAATTATGTATTCGGGGGTATGATCGACCCACATTCCACCATTTTCTAATAAACCTCATGGGCAAAACTCCATACATACAGTGTGGGCCTATTAGGAACTCCCCACCAAGATTGGTCCAGGCAGCTGAAGAAGGGAAGATCCTAGAAGTACAACAGCTCATAGACGATGGCAGCAACATCAATGACAGGGATTGTGTAAGCAGTTATTGATTGATAAGTAAATAATAAACTTATGTGTTGCTGCATGCATATGCCAGTGCACTTTTACCTCGGTAATACACTCACAGGTACAAACACATTATTTATGTCGACAAAAACTTCCGTCCTTAATTTAGGAAGGGTCTACTGCCCTGATGAAAGCCAGCTGGAATACTGATGGTGTAATAGCACAACGGTTAATCCAAGTTCGTTCAACTAACCTAGATTTGGAAAACAAAGTAAGCCGACATACTTAATCCAACAGTTTGAAACAACACAAAATTTAACAATGGTATTTCTAGACTTTCCATTATGGGTTTTAAATCTATAGGTTGGACAAACAGCACTCATAAACGCAGTATTTGCAAGCTCTTCCAAAGTTGTGGATCTCCTTATTCAAAATGGTGCTAACTTGGACATACAAGATCAGGTAATTAACTACTATGAAATGGATAAAAACTACAGCCATATAATAGCTATAGCTGTATACATACCAGGCACCACCTGTGGAAGTGTTTGGTCACTGAAAAAGCTCTAGGTATAGCTATGTAGAGTTGTTGCTGGGCTGGACTGTATTGTTCAACGATCCTGGAAGAACTGACAACTTGGTTACGGCTAATCCCACCATCAAAGATAAGGGGGATCTTCTCAACTAATTAAAATAGCTTTTGAAAGGCCCTACCTATACTTGCATGTGATAGACCTTATCCCTCTACATCTCGCTCACTCCTGCACATGCAGTTTGGAGAAAGTGCCCTGATTCATGCTGCCTGGATTGGAAATATTCGTATCGTCCGTGCTCTGATTGCTGCTAATGCCAATGTGAACCTTCGTGATCGGGTATCTGACAATGTAGTCTCGTCCCCAGACCCTCTACTCACCTGTACTTTTAAAAAAATACAAACAGAGGAGGAGAGTCTGTTTGATACAGAAGGCTAGGCTTGATGGGATGGGAGTAGCTTGTCTATGGTAAACTTGGAGTGATAATTGGGGTGTGAAGTAGTGTGATAAAAATGATTTTTAAAGCAGGTGCAGGGAGGGTCTGCGGATGAGACTAATGACAAAGTTGAAGATGGATTACAGTACATGTAGCTACATTTGATTTTGAATTTCTCCTGTATGCAGTTTGGAGAGACAGCACTTTTTAAGGCTTCCTACAGAGGATGGAGTGAAGTAGTTACTAGCCTCATTCAAGCTGGTGCTGCTGTTAATGCCCAGGATATAGTGAGCATTGTATAGTTCACAGTGCATGAATCAACTTTATATTGGTGTTGTTCAGTGCGTGCAGTGGTAATTCATAATTCATTGATAATTGCATTCATAATAATTGCATTCAATAGACTGGAGAAACACCACTACATAATGCAGCTGTTGCTGGACACACTGCAGTGATTGAAGCGCTGGTTAATGCTTGTGCAAGTGTGCTATTAAAAGACGGAGTGAGTTTTTGCCATAGCTACCAGATCAATCACATTTTTATATAAAATGGGTCTTAATAACCTTCTCTAGGTTGGAAACACTCCTCAAGACTTGGCCATGACTCATGGTCACGAGGAAGTTGCTGCTTTACTTGATCCTAGTGGTCCACTGCCTGTGTCTGCCATGTCAGCTAATTGTACAGATATTTTGAAGAAAAAGAAACTGTAGTGCTAGCGCTATATGTACGTATGTAAATTTATATCACTCACTTATAATTATATATGCCATGATCTCTATTATCAGCAGATAAACAGTGCAGGATCACCAATATAACCATAATTATGGAAGCCACTCTGCATACTCACTACTCAGAATGCTATACTTGCGCGTGTAGTCTCGGGTACATGTATGTGTAACCCCAGGTTACTGGACACATACCTAGTAGTACTAATACCTAGACAATATTTATGTATAGTTGACACTCAGTCTCTGTTTGTTAGGCCTACAGGACCATGCATTGTCTCGCTATTGCTATATTGCTGTCCTTGCATGGTGTATGTTCTATCAGGCCTAAGGCAATATTATGTATAATTGACACTCAGTCTGTGTTTCTTAGGCCTAAGGGGCCATGCATTGTCTCGCTATCGCATATAAATTGCTGTACTGTATGTCTGAAAAAAGGGGAAAAGCATTGCCGTGCCTGAGAAAGACGTTGTGCTATTACACAAAGAGATCCCGACCGCAACACATGGGGGCTTGTCCGGGATGCGAGAGAGTGTATCTGCGGCTGAATTCTGCCTTCCGGGGCGGTACTCAATGACCTGGTCTGATTCCTGTAGAGCAAGTCCCTGACGGCCAACGACGGCGCGGGTTCCTTAGCTTTGTTTGTCGGCAGGGAACGCGAGTAGCACAATGCCTCCCGCCCCCTCGACACCCTATTTTCCAGCCTGGTTTCCTCTATTCTGAGCATGGGGGGAGTGTGGCCTTCATCGCCCTGTGCGCACCGTGTGCATGTGACTGCAGTTGGTACGTGTGCGGTGGGAGGGGCTGGGCACGAGACGGAGCGTAGCCTGTCACGTGCAGTGTCTGCAAACGGCTCAAACGTAGCTGTTTTTTTTTTAGCTAAGCCTTTTAGTATGCATCAGCTCTTGCTTCCTTAGCTCTGCCGTGTGAACGAGGACCCATGGCCGGCAAAGAGCTGGAGCAGGCGTTCGTGAAGAGCGGAGACGTCCTCCTGCTGTACGAGGACGGCCACGGAGGATACGTCTACTCGGACATCACTCCAAGGCTGTGAGTTTCAGAGGCTGTACGCCTTAGTGTGTGTTTGTGCATGGTGCCGTACGGATATGCACAAATCAGATCAATGCGCAAGTATTTTGTATACTGCTGAGCTTTGAAATGGCCAACCGCCCACACTATTACAAAAAAGGGGCGGAACTCGGTGTTTACGCAAGAATTAAAAGGGCGGGGCAGTGACAGGCCATAGGCCATAACATTATGGCCACAAAGTAGCGGAGTCGTTGAAACAAGTACAATTAATCCATCAAATTTTATTAACGTGTCACCAATAAGCTTATATACCTCTAACTCTCAAGGCACTCAAATAGCCTCGTTCCAAGAATGGAGGGGAAAGTCTAATTATAAGGAAGAGAGAGGGAGTATAATCAAGCATACAGACAGACAAGCCTTACATAATAGAATGAGCGATCTACACCATGCCTTTAAATTATTGAATGGAAAAACTAAGCCTCCATGAATGATAGGCTATTTGTGGGAGGGAAAGCTAGTAGGACAACACAGTTACGTATTTGGCTGAGAGATAGCAGAGGAAAGTCACACTGCTGGCCAGAAGCCAGTGGAGAGCTACTAAAAGAGAGAATAAGGCTACACTTTCAGTGTGCTGTCCTATTAGCTCTGCCTCACTCCTTTCTCTTCATTTCAGCTGTATTGACTGCATATCTTGTGTTGATCTGTCTTCCGTTTGCAAGTGCATTTGAAGAAATAGTTTTGACAATAGGAACAACACGTAGATTCTGCAAGTAGCTTTACTTGGTAGACAATTGGGCTGGACTGTAGTTTTGATAATAAATAAAGTCACCTTACCCTGGCCTATATAGCATGGTGGTCGTATACGTATATACCAGTACGCACAAAATATCTGATGACGCTTCCTAGCCTCCAGAGTTGCAATTTTAAGAAATTGAACTACTGATAGTGACTTTTCCTCCCTCCCTCTGGTGCACTAATAGCCAAAAGTCTGACTTCAGGACTGATAGTGACTTTTCCTCCCTCCCTCTGGTGCACTAATAGCCAAAAGTCTGACTTCAGGACTGCATTTCTTAACTACGTACGTATACATTGTGTGGGTTTTAACTTTCAATCAAAGAGTGCTGTTGCTAATGATAACATTTCCCACTTGTGTAGGTATGTACATAAGTTTGATCCCAGCAGAAATGGAAGACAAGTGCATGCATTTGACATTGGCAATTTATTATTACTCGTATCTGGTTTTGCTTTCCTCCAGCTCCGAGTATTCATGTGTGTGTTTCTACCCAGTGAATTCCAGGGAGGACCCAGGCCTCCCGGATGTGAACTGTAAGTCTAACAGTGGTACAACTACGTGCTACAGTCATTTTACTTCAAACACGGTAGCTGGCTAGCCGTGGATTCCGATCATACCACTGTGTATCAAGGGCATGAGTGAAACCAGCTACGTACGTAGTTAATACTCTGCCAAAGATGGAGGTGGGGTATTTAGTTAGTTCGGGAACGGACTATCACAAACTCAGCTGAAAAAAATATAAAAGCTTCTACATGTATTAGATCTACAAAGTAATAATCTTGTGTTATTGTTTTGTTGTTTTTTTTAGCTTCCTACCGTAATGCCATCTGCATATGAACATACATAGTCTTTTTAGAACTTGAGTACACTTGCCTCAAAATTCTGTTGCCTCCTGACGCTTCTGCTCATTGCCACGACAACTGTCTGTTTCTCTTCAGGTGCAACCTTCTCAGTGCAGCTTGTGAACGAGAAAAAGAGTGCCAGTGGTGCACCCGTCCACTACGGACAGTCAATTAAGGTGAGTGCATGGTGTCTTGATCAGGGAGGTTATTGTTATGGAGGTTATGGTGGTCAAAGCATTGAGAATACAAAGACTTTAAAGGTATACTGTAAGCCAAGTTTTAACATTAAGGCAGTTGTGTATTATCATAACTCATGTACATGTATTGTATTCTAAGTTTGTGTGCTCTATGCACACTTGCAATTTTACAGGCAAAACCCGGCCTACCATAAGTCCTTCTATAGGCAAAGAGAATACTTACATGGAGTATGTAGGGGATCCACGCACAAAGTAGCTGCTAACTGCTAGGCACCTCTCCCCACTCATTCAGTGCATGTTCCTACAGCCTAATATTATTTAAGGTCCCAGTACATTGTCAAGTAGTTGCATATATGAAACAGTTGCTTACTAATTAAGTTCCTGTAGACTGTTTTTCCCTTCAGCTCCCAGCTTCCCACTTTCCAGCTACCAGTTTAAAAGTCAGTCCAATTATTCAAATTCATAAAACAATAACAGCTGTAAAAAAAGCAATGACATCACTTCCGGTTTCTATTTACATTCTAGTCCAGCACCCCATCTAACAGTAGTCAGCCTGTATTCCATAGTAAGAAATTGACAGTACAGTCTCTAGCAACAGTATAACCACACTTTCTGCACAGAATTGGCAAGATGGGCCATCAAGCACTCTTTAACCCACCAGTTCTGGCTCTCATGACAAGGCATTCAGTGCTTTGTAAATTTAGGGTTTTGTGCTTTTCATTTCCTACTTCCTAAACTTGGAATGTGGTGGGGGGCTATGGTCGGGAAACAGTGACGTTTTATGGCTCTGTTGTGGTTGCACAACAGCTTTAGTTGGTTTGCATATGCTTAATGGTCGAAGCCCACGGTAGGGAATTTAGACAAAGCATGCAATCCTGCTGTTTATCTGGCATGTAGCTATGCATGTATTAATCAGCTGTAAAAAAAAAAAACCTCAGCTGTGGTAACTTAAGGAAGCCTCGTTCTGTTACACTAGTCTCATTCCCAGGCCCACAATTTTGTTTACATGAAAGCTACTATCACACCCCCTTCTGTAATTCATTACTGTTAACTGCTAAACCTGTATTCTACAGCAGTTCGTTGCTGTCTCATTGTACAGTGCTATAAAGCAAAGAGTCTCACTGGCGTATCATGTTGTTCAAACTAGCCCCCTCCTCTTCCTCTCTGTCCAGCTGAGACACACTGCCACTGGGCGGTTTCTGGCCGTGAGCAAGACTGCTACAGCCAGGTGTGAGCCCAACCTCAGGGTGAGTCCCTTCACCAGGCACGCATCAGACATGATACAACAAATCCAGCTCAATTAACGAGCTCTTGTGTAATTATGCTTAAATATTCGTAGTAGCCTCGTACCCATGCTTCTCAGCTGGAGGATGAGGCTAGGTTGGATATTAGCCTGGGCTCCAGGTTGCAATCTAACAGATGTGGCATCTACTGTACAGTGTACCTGCGATTAGGTATCCATGGTGTAGCTATCTTTTTAGGCAGACATACTTCAAAGGATATTATTCAAGATTGGGAGGCTGGGTCTAATCTGTATTATCAGACCCTAAATTTCCCAAACAACTTGGTACAGCCCAGATTAGGAGCTTGTGAGCAGCACAAAGGAGAGTCAAACTACGCATCAACACAAACTGTTGTCGAATGACACCACACAAAATTCGGTCCACTTTAGGTACGTAGTTCATGCATTCCTGCCCAGATGAAACAAGGTTCTGGGTTAAGTATTCAGGATTAATCTGCTAATTACTATTAGTGCTTTGTGGGATGATTTCTCTTGTATACTATTGGAAAATCTAACGAAGTGGCAGTGTTGAACCCACAGAGTTTTTCTGTTGGCTAGGAGAATTCATGATAACCACGTTTTGTCAAATCCAATTTGAAAGAACTTTTGCCTTTTGCTGAATTAACCTAATTATCTTACACCAATAGAGCCAGTCTTCCATTTGATTACGATACGACTAAACACAATATGTTATACATTATATGTACCTCTTGTGGTCGTGTCTGTTGTATATGCATGACAATACCCTTGCTTTTATTCACGTGTGGTGATTGCATTACCGTTAATGTTCTCAGGTTGAGTTACTGGCAATGACTGACAGAGATGACACTACTGACAATAGCTCTCACTTCAGGATTGTACCCCTGCACAGCGACCACGCACTTGGAAATCAGGTAATTTGTATGACATCATTTGCCAAATTTAAATGGTGGGTGGATATAGTTCTTCTGCAGTAGATATTCATATTTGTGTATCAGTGTATAGTCAGATGCCCAGACCTCCACAGCCGCCCAGCAAAGGAGCTCCAATGAATTTTCTTGTCAGTTTATCACTGCATGTACGATCAGGAGTTTATGAGTTGTGCAAAGGAACGTCAAACTAGCCAAACCAACTCTTGTTAAAAGAAAACCTAGAAACTCAATGTAAGGATCTTGAATTGCATGTCCCTGTGGTTTATAGCTGCAGCAATAGACTTCCCAGTAATCACAGGGTCCTGTAGTAGCTAACAACTCATTGTGAATAGTAACCAGTATCCAAAGAAGGTGTTTTCTGTGCATCTTCAACTGCTTGCGCAGCGGATGTATGAATATTAAAAACTCTTTTCCACTATGGGTTGCTCATTTGCTCCATTCAAAACTTTTGTCACACATATCACACCAATCGAGTTAATTTTCATAGCAATGGACATACGGAAGCAACGTTGCAGGAGTGCTTAAAGGCAACAATTTAATTGAAGCTTTGAAAGTGGAAATTCTATTTATGATAACAAATTTCATGAACACCAGGTGATTCTTTTCTGGGAAGATACGTACATGTGAAGCTATATACGTACGTATATTCAGTGTAGTACATACACTATTAAAACTGTTATTGTACTACGTTTGTAGCTGTATTGTCATATCCCTATCTGCAGGTGTGTTTCAATCAGCCAGTGAAGTTCGAGAGCATTGGAGTTCCTGGACACTTTCTGCACTGTAGCTCTGAGACACTTCACGACAGTCTGTGGGTTGTGCCCGACAGGTACGCTCATACATACATGGTTGCCTCGTACCCAGGCGCATTATCGCCAGGTACATAATACATAACACATGTATTCATTCCCTATACCCAAAATCATGCGTACCGTATAATTTCTAATCATTAGCCCCTCTAATTTTTCACCACACACTACATTTAATGGAAATCTACGATTTATTACTTTTTACAAGTTTGCGGCCCATTCTAAATGGTATTGTTCCTTAGAGAATTTATTGAAGTAATTACTACACTCTCACACATAATTTACACTTCCTATCATCATTTTCCATTTTCACCCCTGGTGTCTTCATTCAGACCATTAGTACCCAACCTGAACTTACGTAAACATCAATCGTGTTCCTGGATCCCCAACCCCCTGAAAATAATTCTTAAATTCTATTTCTTACAAAAAACTGTACAGACTCAGTTTAACTTTACTATTTAAGCCATCATTAAAGACTTCATATATTATTCTCTATATCTCAACGCTGCATCTACTCTCTCTGAGAACATTGTGTAATCTTCAGCTAACATTTCCTGACTGTCTAGATTTAACTGCAGCAACAATTCACTAATTATTTTCCTCCAGGTCTTCCTCTGCCTACCCCTACATGGTTTCACTTCCCACTCAGTGACTAGTAATCTAACCAAATTATTACCTTCTGTACTTATATAATATCCCATAAACCATTATTAGCAAATTCAATGTCCAAGTAACAGTAACTTGCAACTCTTGGAATGTGCTTGGATATACACAGTGAAATATTTGAAATATTAGCAGCTAGCCATAATAATTTTGAGACACACAGGGAATTACAAACCAATGTTTCTTTCTCTAGACATGAGCTGAACGTTTCAAGTAGTGCCTCAACGCTCCTGATGATTCTGCACCGTGCCATCTGTTCCACTGAAACACTTGGCTGCCATGTAAATTCCAGTGTCTGTTTGCCTGTGTGTTCACTTGAATGTATCGACTGAGCTCTCTACTATCCCCCTAGCCTCACTCCCAGTCCTTCCCACCCCACCTTTTATCTCGCAGTTGTGGAGAAAAAGCAAGGGGGAATAAGGACTGGGAGCAAGGCTACTATCCCCCCACATTTTGTTCGTATGGGTGGCCTAATTCTAATGTTTTACAGTATGATCATACCTAGTTTTCTGCGGGTAGTATGAAGCATTGTTACTTTGGTTAGGCCAGCAGTGGGGCAGGGAGCATGCATGTACGTAAGTGCATATCACACGTAGTGACATTGTAGTGCAGCCAGCTGAACGTGTCACACCACTCAACACGAAAACTTCTCTCCTCACCCTTCAAACCAAACAGTCGCTTAGTAAAGCTTTCTTCGGTCAAATTCATTGCGCGTCAGGCTTACATCACACGCGTGATGCCCACGCTTATTGTGAGTTTACCCTGCACCCGATGGCATGTTTTGGGTGTTGGTGCACCAAGCTTTGGTTTGGTGGCCACCACACCTCCTACAGCTCTGGTATAGAAAGCTTTAGAGTGTGTTCGACCCTGTACGTATTTCATGGAAATCTCTATTGAAGCGCTGACTCTATTGGATAAATTATTTCATTTAGTGCTCCAAGTAATTTTATATGCTAGAAAGGTATTGGCAATGGATGGATGATATTATGAGTGGTTGGTTGGTTATCATTTGGATTTATGTACTCGACAATGTCATTAGTCAAGAAGTAACGAAATGCATTTCTGTTGAAACTTCTACAGGCTGGAAAGCTTCTGAAGCTGTCTGAAACAAAGGAGTCCTTCTCGATCATTGCTAAAGGGTTCCGTTTCAGAAACCCCCAGGCCTACAACCGTAATCCTGTGCTGGACATTCCTGACATTACAGCTGATTGCCGCAAGTCCCCATGGGATCCTAGAGATGGTTAGCACTTTAATATGTAGTATTAACATAAAACATGGGCACACTGTCAGATGTTGAGAAGGGTCATATTGTACATAATAATTTTATGCAAATCATGTAGGAATTGTAGTATGGACTTACATGTATAAATTTTCACAATTAAAAACATGCAGCCGTAAACTTGTAAAACATGCCCAGCAACAGGCCAGCCCAAGCATAGGCAAGTATAAGTATCACTAACTGAACTTGTAACAGCAAAAGTGCTGGTTGAGCAGTTTCATTGCGTTCTTTCCCTTAGTAGTAGCTGTGGCTAATTTGGGTGTATTGAGATACCTGCGTATACAACCTGTGATTATGAACAAGTTACAACAATCCCTGCTGCAGTGTGTGCCCAGAGCAAGTACACAGATCCTGGCAAGACCTGGTTCCCTGCTTCTCTCTGGCAGTTTGAGGAGGAAGAGAACCCTACAAGTGGTACAACCATCTGGCTACCTAATTCTCTGATACGTATTAATCTCAGCAGTAATCGAGACAATAATTATTGTCTTGTGTTTCAGGGGAAGTGATTAAGTTCAACAACCACTATCGTATAAAGCATCTACTCACCCAGAAATACCTGGCTTTGGTGACAAGATGTGGACACGATCTGAATGTGTGTCCTAAGACTGTCTGCAGGGAAGCATTCAAGGTGAGCTGTCACTGTAATTTTGTTTCCTACTTTGTACTGGATGGCTGTAAACAGTGGGTACATATTTGTCAGCAACTAAAATGCTTACAATGCTTACAGGGGGCACCCTGGGATACCCCCCCCCCCTCTCTCAGGACTTTGAAAAGTTATGATGTGTTAATTGCAATAGATTTCTTACATGAATAAAAATCTCTTGCATTCTCTGATAACTACTATCGTGGGGGGCTTGTTAAATTGAAAGATAATCCATTAGCGTTTGTATAGATTGTACATTCTTCCTTTCGCTCGCTCGATTCTTCTTCTTCTCTCTCTTTCTTGCTCTCAGCTCTGTTCTTAAGAAACTTCATGTGTGTACTACATTTACAACGTCGTAGTACAATAACGCTCCCTACTACGCTTCCAGTATACACATTTGCGTGGTTAAAGTACCGTGCGAGTACGCAAGAATGGTGTGCATACTATGATCGTAGTCGTACAGGAACATTTTTTGAAGCCTACTGTATGTAGTTAGTCAAAAAACTGCCTTATAGTGAATCTTGGCTCTGCACATGGCAGTCAGGTGAGCAAAGTTCATTCTAACATGGTGCGGTTTGAACACAAACTTGGTGGGGGGGGTCACATTACACTGTACATATAAGCTGCGAAAACCCTCCAAATTCAATCTCAGGGCAGTAACTGTTGTTTTTTACAAAAAAAATTGGGGGGGGGGGGGGGGGGGGGGGGCATGCCCCCAGAAGGACGTTTGCTTTTCCGAAAAAGTTTTCCCCCACCGGCAAAAAATCCCGTATGAAAGAAACCCTGATCATAACTTCATTCTGACAATAGTTCATAACCTGATATGGCCAAATAAATCGACCCGTCTATCAAGCCCATGGTACTGGCATGAATATACCAACTCCTTACAGGTTGTTCTCAAAGATCGTTCACAGATTGGAACATCAGAACAAGAGGACACATGTTATGATGACACAGTTTTTACTCCCGTTTCTCCAGATGAGGTTAGTTCATGCATCATTCTGTGTTAGTATTACAGTAGACCACCTGTGCATACAACTTGGGCTACTTCATTGCCTCCCTCTACCAATATCTCCCTGAGCAGAGTTGGAATATTTATCCAAACAATGCAGTGGGAGTCAGTACACCATCGATTTCAGCATTACAGTATAGGTGCAGACACTTGCGTAGATAGTGTGCTATAGTTAAAAGTGTGTGGGGGGGGGTTGTTTATGTGGGTGTGTGTGGGGTGTGGGTGTGGATATGTGGGTGGTTGTGGGTGTGTGTGGCATTTTGTGGTCTACATCGGCATAACATTAGGTATTCCATGCTAAATTCTTGGCTTGCACTGTGTCAACTAGCTATATTAACCATTTTACCAAGTGGTGATTGCAGGTGTACAGACACGTAAAATTATATTTAGTAGCCTGATTCAACGACTATGTTCTATGTGTGAGTCATGAGTATGTCGTTAAAAATAAATGTGTACTATATCTTCTTTAGCAAACAAGCACACGTGCAGTGACAGAAGGAACACAAATACTTCTCAGGCACAAGAAAACTGGAATGTGGCTGAATGTATTTCATGGTACGTAGGATTAAGATATATGACTATTGAACAGTTGTGAAGCAGTCCGTTATTGTGTTTGCTGCCGTGTTGTAGATACTGTGTTTCAGTGGCACGACATCAGGAAAAGAAAGGACCACTTCACTCAGTATGACTTGCAGCCGTACTATGAAGCTGATGCCGACCAGAGACTTGTGAGGAGCATTTTTGTGTCTTCGTGTATGTATTGTACTTAGCTAACCCTTTCACCGGTGACTTTCTACATCGTATGAATTATGAATTTATATGGATTCTTTTATATTAGGCATTAATATAATATTCAGTACAGTACATGTTTTTGTGAGGGACAGATCTGTCCCTACTAACACCGGTGAAAGGGGTAAAGCTGACCACTTAGAGAGCTCGCTTGTATTATGTGCTGCTGTTTTATGTTGTCCAGCTGGCGGTTGCTAAGAACCCTCACCATGCCTTCTCAGTGCAAGAGTGCTTCATGAACCCTGTAAGCTATAAGTATACAGTGCTTTTCATTACTGTGAAATTTTACTTACTTTGCCGCTTTTACCAAAACTTACAGGCAATCTTGTATGAGGTGTCAGGAATTTTACCCATTCTCATCATGTACATCAAGGAAACACAGAAAGTATGCATAAATAAACAATTCAACAGCTTTGTCATCAATTTTATATTAGTTTTGTTCATTCCTTGCAGTCTGGGGGAAAATCTGTCGGTGGTTTTGGACCCGAGCCTCTGAAACTAGGGCTACTCAAAAACCTGCTCAGTCCAGAGTCCATACTACAATACCACGCCTTTGTTGCTCAGTTAGGGGTTAGTCTCAAATGATGTCCTGGTGCTGAATTTGGTATTCACTGAAGCATCTTTTGTAGGTCATTGAGCTACTGCTGACCCTTAAGGGTGATGAACTGGACGTGTAAGTTTCACCTAATTGTATGGATGACTACAAGCTCTATCTTAATTTTTTTTTTCACACTCCTTTTCCAGCACATTTGACATCCTTGAAAGGTTTCTAAGCCAGGCTTCTTCATATGAGAAGAATCGCTTCAATGCTGTTCTTGCAATTGTGACGGTACGGTTTATACTGCAATTGTAGTATATAGGCTTTCGCTGAAGCACTGTCTTACCAATACCAATGTGATTAATTAACCATTTACATACAGGAAGCATTCAAGAAGTTGAAGACCGGCAGTGGTATGGAAGTGAAAGCCGCCCTGATGTTCAATAATATGTGAGTGTTTGTGCAATCATGTATTAATTGAATACACAGTCCTTTGAATTCCTAGATTCATTTTGTTTTTGTTAAGGTCTGCATGGGAGGACGCTCAAACGTCAGTTAAAGGTTTTCTCAAGCATATAGCAACCGAGGTACATATGAATCTTAACTAAGGCTGGGATACTACTGGTGCTATCACACTACTGCTTCATTTCATGTAGAGTACAGTTGTGTTGGACATTCTGGGCCGAATGTGTATCAGTGGTGGGAAACCTGTGGGAGTGATTCAAGGTAATGAATAGTACCTTTGGAGCTCGGCTCCTGATAGTACCTTTCAACTACCAGTTGAATGAGAACATACGTACTTCGTCAGGTTGTATAATCAGATATGTAGCTTGATCAAGTTGCCAGAGCTTTGGAAAGATCTGCGTACTGTGATTCAAAGAGGAAATGTATGACTTGCTACGTATATGCCAGTGCACTTATATTATTATATCATGAATCGATGCGCTTTTTCATACGTTATGCTTTATCCCAATGTTAGGAAATTACAGTACATGCTATGTACCAACACGATAATGTTCTCATGTTTATTGTTAACTGCTTTTGTTTTCACTTATAGATGCTATTTTGAACCGACTGCAAGTGGACAGCAAATTCAGGGTACAGAACCGTAGGAAATGACATTGTGATCTACTTGTTACTAATTTGAGTGTTAGTCTCATTCTTAGGCTTCACTCCTCAGTTTTGTTTTTTCTTTTATTGGCAAACATGTGAAAGCATGCAGACTCTCCTCAGCCTATTAGCTTGGTTCCCACTGCAGACTCTTTGTACAGAAAACCAACTTTACCCAAGCCACTGAACATGCATAGAAGTCACTTGCTTATATACGTACCAGCATAACTAGTGGGCACCACACTTAAGATCTCCCTTTTCTGTGGGAATGATGTGGATACAAGCACTATTTCCTCCTAAGTGCTCTATTTTCGCTTGTCGTTATCTCCTTTAGGAAATGCTGTACAAGATGGATGTACAAGATGGTCAAGTTGTTGTCTACAGGGAAAGTGCCAGGGATTCGAAGCAGCTGCTGTCAAATCTGAAGGAAACGGTTGGTTTTATCGCATGCAGCTGTATAGAGAATATGAGGTAGAGCTTGGTGGTCAGCTGCGTATGCCTACATGCATTATATGTGTATATCATTAGAATAGCTAATATGCAAGCGCTGGTTAAGCCTTTGCCTGGAATTGAACTGGGACAGTCTCATACAAGTCTAAGTTTTCTAATTTGGCTGACGGTAACAGATTTAATCTGTAAAGCTGAAATCTTGCTCATATAGAGTATGTTTGATCAACGTTATGGACTCAATCGTGCATTACATCATGTTTACATAATCTCAGTTCTGTATCACGAAAATATTGCACGTGTCACTGTGTTGTCAAAGAAAAGGTTTGGAGATGAAGCGAGTTTTGAGTACGGGGATAAACACCTCAGGAACTAGCTAAAATAGGAGCGAAGTAGACTCAGCGTAACTAACTGCAGTCTCTTACACTATATACATCCCTTAGATACATACTATGTACGTATGTATTTACAACTCTAACTAATTTCACTGCAGGAATTGCACTCATTGCAGTATCAACTGATCCTTTTTTCAAGATTACTACAGGCAAGTTTGCTATTGTACATACACTGGCCTTTGATATGCTGCTGAGTGATAATTATGAGTGCTTTCACATCGAAGTGCAATAACATGAACATGAGGCCTAATGAGAGAGCAATTACAATTAGAATTGTCAAGTGCTACCGGCAGGTTTAGTGGCTATATAAAGCTTGCCTACTGCTCCTCTGCAAACAGAGGACTGGGTGTATAAGGAACGTCTTTTCTACATTGCAAACTCTTTGTGATAGTAAGCTTAAGAAGTACAGAAATCCTGAAGAACGGGACCCAGCTGGGAATTGAGCCCAGGACCTTCTGAATACTAGTCAGATGCTCTTACCACTGAGCTACCAAAGCCCCTTGTTACCACTCTTAGACTACATTTAGCAGCTAGTACTGTTCACCATTGTATGTTCTTATTTGAAAAAATATCTTCTCATAAAGGGTGGGCGTAGTCTTGCTGTGCAAGTAATAGTCAAGGAGTGTTCAGGAGACAATGGTTTCATATCATTCGAGGAAGCTATCAAGTGCACAAAGAATGAGAACAAAACTCTATCCCCTCTACTCCACGGAGCATTCATCCGACTCATGAGAGGTTTGTTGCAAACTAGGTAGCCCTAACTCCTTGCATTGCCTGTAATTGGATTTTTCTAATGGTATAGTTCTGTGTGCTGAAACTCTGGAAAGCAAATTCAATGCTCTGGAGCCTCCTACCTGGTGTTTTGTAAGCTACCACACGTCAAGTCCTTATCAGCAATAGTGTTTTACTTTTATAAATATACGTACATTGTGGTACAGGAGGAGAAGGAGACTGGGCTGACAGATGCCCTTCCTTTAAAAGAAAGTGGACTTGTCAATCAATTGATGGTGTGGATTAAAGACTTCAAAGCCTTGGTAAGAGTATGGTCTAGTTGATCAAGTAATGCTGACATCCATTCCATGTACATATGTGTGTATGTACGTATGTATATTAAAGACTTCAAAGCCTTGGTAAGAGTATGGTCTAGTTGATCAAGTAATGCTGACATCCATTCCATGTACGTATGTGTGTTATGTGTGTATGTACGTGTGTGTGTGTGTGTGTGTGTGTGTGTGTGTGTGTGTGTGTGTGTGTGTGTGTGTGTGTGTGTGTGTGTGTGTGTGTGTGTGTGTGTGTGTGTGTGTGTGTGTGTGTGTGTGTGTGTGTGTGTGTGTGTGTGTGTGTGTGTGTGTGTGTGTGTGTGTGTGTGTGTGTGTGTGTGTGTGTGTGTGTGTGTGTGTGTGTGTGTGTGTGTGTGTGTGTGTGTGTGTGTGTGTGTGTGTGTGTGTGTGTGTGTGTGTGTGTGTGTGTGTGTGTGTGTGTGTGTGTGTGTGTGTGTGTGTGTGTGTGTGTGTGTGTGTGTGTGTGTGTGTGTGTGTGTGTGTGTGTGTGTGTGTGTGTGTGTGTGTGTGTGTGTGTGTGTGTTGTGTGTGTGTGTGTTGTGTGTGTGTGTGTTGTGTGTGTGTGTGTGTTGTGTGTTGTGTGTTGTGTGTGTGTTGTGTGTGTGTTGTGTGTGTGTTGTGTGTGTGTTGTGTGTGTGTTGTGTGTGTGTTGCGTGTGGTGGTGCTGCGTGTTGCTGCGTGTTGCGTGTTGTTGTGCGCTGCTGCGTGCTGTTGTGTGGTGTTGTGCGCTGTTGCGTGCTATTGCGTGGTGTTGTGCGCTGCTGCGTGCTGTTGCGTGTTGTTGTGCGCTGCTGCGTGCTGTTGCGTGGTGTTGTGCGCTGTTGCGTGTTATTGCGTGTTGTTGTGCGCTGTTGCGTGTTATTGCGTGTTGTTGTGTGCTGCTGCGTGCTGTTGCGTGCTGTTGCGTGTTATTGCGTGTTGTTGTGTGCTGCTGCGTGCTGTTGCGTGTTGTTGTGCGCTGTTGCGTGCTGTTGCGTGTTGTTGTGCGCTGTTGCGTGTTATTGCGTGTTGTTGTGCGCTGTTGCGTGCTGTTGTGTGGTGTTGTGCGCTGTTGCGTGTTATTGCGTGTTGTTGTGTGTTGCGTGTTATTGCGTGTTGTTGTGTGTTGCGTGTTATTGCGTGTTGTTGTGTGTTGCGTGTTGTTGTGTGTTGTTGTTGCTGTGTGCTGTGTGTTGCTGTGTGCTGCTGTGTGTTGTTGTGTGTTGTTGTGCGCTGTTGTGTGGTGTTGTGTGTTGCGTGTTATTGCGTGTTGTTGTGTGTTGCTGCGTGTTGTGTGTTGTTGTGTGCTGTGTTGTTGTGTGTTGTTGTTGCTGTGTGCTGCGTGTTGTTGTGTGGTGTGTGTTGTTGTGTGTTGTGTGTTGTTGTGTGGTGTGTGTTGTTGTGTGGTGTGTGTTGTTGTGTGTTGTTGTGTGCTGTGTGTTGTGTGTTGTGTGTTGCTGTGTGTTGTGGTGTGTGTTGTTGCGGTGTGTGTTGCTGTGGTGTGTGTTGTTGTGGTTTTGTGTTTTGTGTGTGTGTGTGTTTCACAGCTGCATTGCTCAATTTCTGCATCACAAAAGGGTTTTTATTGCAGAAGTACGTGCCAACTATTATTTAGTTGCATAGAGAGATGCACTCTTTCGCTCTGTTCTCATGTGTGTAGGGTGGTTGCATTGATGGAAATGTTCTACTGGAGGTAATGAACCTGTTGGATGTATTGTTGAAGAGAGGCTACTGCACAGAAATGAGCATGGTTGAAGCATCATTCAAAAAAGCCTTGGAGATTCTCCAGCTCACAAGTGATTTGAACGAGTAAGCTTTTGTGCTGCTTGCATACAGATATGCTCGGCAGAATCTGATGGGTTTGTAATTAGTCAAAGTGCGCGCTACACTTAAGAACACAGCATAGTATGCTGCATTACATTATACTCCAATCCCTCTCTTTCTCATAGTTATGAATTACATGTAATATGATTTTTAGTTGCTTTGGTTTGTATTTTAGCTGAATACCATAAAATCACTTCTACTTGAAGTGCTTAAGTAAGGCTGTTACATGTGCGTACGTAGGTACATGATTTGTTATACTGGTGCAATATTATTCTTATCGCGACAGCTATGTGAACTATGATGCCATCTTTGGGCTCATCCCGCTGTTCTTTCATCTGCAAATGAGGCTAAAAGTCCAAGTGAGTGACCCAAGCTTCCAATAACAAATGTGTTACTTTCTAGTTTTAGTTCTATTGCAGAAAATAAGATATCTCTTCAGTCTGTTGCCAGTAGTAATATACAGTACTTACCTAACTCAGAATTTTGCACATCCTTCACAGGGAAGTTTCCAGAAAAGAATCACCCCTGTGGATAAGGAAGCCCCACAAGAGCATCTGCATCATCAGCATACGAAGTGGGTGGTGATTGTCAAAGACCATTGTACGCCACTTTGCTAAGCATTGTATTAATGTTGTGAATATTCGCCCGCTCAACAGGCAATTAATGCTGCAACAAACGATTCTGGATGCCATGAAGGTGCTCGTAGACGGGGACAACCTAGTGCCACATGTCCTCGTTACGTGCTACTTCAGCTGGATGAACCTCCATCGTGGTCTCCACAAAGTGGCTGAGCTTACAACACACGAGGTCCAGAGGTTGATCACAGCTGAATCAATAAGTGTGCTTCATGGTGCACTACAGAACTACCCCTGGCTTCGGAGGTGCCTGAAATCTTTTGCTACGACAGACCAAAGCAAGAAAGTGAAGGAGGTTTTGAACGAGTTTGCAGGCAACTGCATCCACAAGGGTGTGCCACACCAAAGGAACCAGCTGATTTATTCCAGTATTGGTACGTTACATTGTGCAAAACATGCTTGCTATTGTAATTTCAGCACTACACTCCTTCAGTCTTAGACGACATTCTGACCTACATCTTTGACCCAAATACTTCATTTCCGATGTGGTGCTGGTGCAATATTTGCAAGCGAGGCTCAAGTAACATGGCAAGCGCCCCATCAGTTGAAGAGTGCTTCCGCTTTCTCCATGCATTGACATACAACAACTTCAGAGTTCAGATGAGGTTAGTATGCTATTCACATACATGTATGAGGTGCATGTATGTGAAGACTCAGGATCTACAGTGACCAAATAGTTCATAAATCTGACTAAGAAAGCGGTCATTTGAAATCATGCCTGTATGGAAAGTAAAGTTCAAGCATGAAAGTGAGCATGGTTTTTTTTAACACGCCAGTAGTATTGTCCAGTGAGTCGCTAGCGCTCTGAAGTATGCAATACAAATTGTGTCCATTAGTAGTTCTATATGCTGTATTGCTGTGTTTACTAACTATTAGCACTCAGACTTGTGTAAATATGCACAATGTTCCAATACAGCAGTTTACATGCTATTTATACTCTTATTTACATGTCTTCATCTACCTTTGTAGGCTCATTCAACATCTGGATGATATTCTACCATACTGTGAAGTTTATCCCAAAGAAGTTGCACAGTTGTTAATTGAAATCTTTGGCGGTGAACCAGTCACCGATCAGTCTGATGTCTTTCATATCATTGAAAGCATCCACCTAAGAATTAATGAAAGACAACTCAAGCTACTTTTGCAGACTGCTACAAGGAGGCTTAAAAACAAAATACCTGGACTGCCTCTGTTGAAAGCCCTTGCTTTTATTGCAACAGTAAGTGCGTAACGATGATGAGATACTTTTGTTGGTGTTCCATAGATAGGTGCTAACAATAGTGACCGGTTAGTTTAGTAGTGTTGATGGGTCGTTACTTCGGCATAGGGTGTTATATTCACATCCCTTGTAGTCAGATTTGGTGAAATAATTGAGCAAAGTATTTCACTCATCAAGGTATCAAAGTGGGAACAAAGTTTGGCCATACACAGCTATGGATTAATATAGCCATGTGACTTCCGACCGGGCGTAATCATCGTACTGGTTGTTGATTCCAAATTGGCAGTGGGGCAGGTTATAATCAAGGGGGCATCATTATCTTTTTAGTACCTATGGTTTGTATTTCATTTGAGGAGATCTTTTAACATACAAAATTTTATAATCATTGTTGTTATCAGTTCACTAAACTTTTAACCCTTTCCAGTATGATGAAGCTGACCTACCTATCACCAGAAACCAGGATTACATGATGAAGAATTTGGTAGTTGACAGGTCACTTCTGGCAAAAGCTAGCCAAGCACTTCTACAAGAGGTTAGCGTTTTGTATAGTAATAAACCAAGTGTATGACATACATTGTATTTTACTAATAGCTACAGCAGTGGTCCTCTGCTCATATACCATGATAATATCTCCCATACACCATAGCCAGTCTTACATGTACATAGATTCTTCATATTGTACATGCACAATTGAGTGTGTACAGCATTCTTGCTTTGTTCACTGTCATACAAATACTGCTAAACACTTTAATATGGTCATGTACATTTAGGCAATAATTGCAAGGAACAATGTATAGTATTTCCCCTATGGTATACATGTTTCGCATTTGCAAGACGATAGCCCATTTCCTGTGTGCTGCATTATGAGGACAGTTTAGGTAGAAAATAGCAATTTTACAAGAAAGTGTAGGCTTTTCAAGAAACCTGAGGGATCGATCAACAGGGGGCCTTATTAAAGCAACTGCTTGCAACAAGCCTCTAAAAGTAAGCAACATCCTTTGGAATAATCAGGTGTGTACATTCAGCTGAGTACTTCTTTTTACCTTTCCAACTGCGTAGCTTAGCATACTTCAAAGTTTTCTTAAAGTAATGAGTGTGCTACCCTTAACAAGGCTCTCTTGAGAGCCATTAGCCTCCATGAAAGCTAGAACCCACCACAGTTTGCCATTCGGTTGTCCTCCAAATGACGTCACGACAGCACACGTAACAGTTTCCGAAATGGGTCGTTATGAATGAAGTTGTTTCCCTCCTACAGCCTCAGGGTTTTGTGACATCAGTTTTGCGGACCAATGAGGACTACCTGCTGGATTTGACGAACTTACTGGCTTCCTGTGCAGAGGGGAAGAGCTTGAGCATCGATGCACAGTGCCAGAGTATACATCAGCCACTTGAACTTTTAACTCTATTGTGCAAACCTCACATTCCTCCAATGAAAAAGACCCCCTTCTTGAGGTTTCTGATTTCAGTGTACATGGACTGCAAAGGTTCTGTCAGATTGGATATCTTCAAGTAAGTCAAGTATGCATGTATGCCACAGCCAGTCCTTGCCCCTGACGGGTTTATTAGAAATAAATGAGGTTTTATAGGAGATCATCGAGTGTATTTTCGAGGAATAGGGATGGTCTAACTAGTTGAGTTGGTCTGACTAGCTTGAGTGGTGGTCAGTTCAGCCATTTTAGCACTCATGCAAGGAGGGCATTGTAAAATTTCTGCTTCTGCCGCCAATAGTTACCATATCAACTGCAGCAACTAATTAGAATTAATAATCAACAAAAAATATTCTTTTTACTGCTTCTTTAGCATGTACACATGAATACCGTGTAGAGAGTGCATATTCCATGCACTCTTTGCACGTGTCTTCAGTTTTAAATTGCTCTATCAGCACCTTTGATGATGCCTACCATGGTATTATAACTACCATTGGGGTATAATGTTGGGAGAGATTTACTGGAGTGTTTTATCTGTAAGTATCTTTAATTTGTACAAGTAGGCTACTTCACAGCAAGAAATACTATGTTTGTTGAACACGTACATAGAGATGAAGTTCTGGTATTGAAAGCCAAAGTGCTCCTCAAAACATCGCAATAATTTAAAGTACTACCATCAAGTGCAAATATCTATGGCACACAAGATATTTATAACTGGTTAGCTACCTACCGGGCGTCCAATATGCATTGGAATGCCTTTTACAAACTACTAGCCTTGACCAACGTATGTACTGCACGATAATTTATTCAAAATTTCTTTTTTAGCCCTGTTATATGGCAACAGATATGGCAGTACCTTCAGACAGTTGCCAGTTTCCTATTGGAAGTGGGAAATGATATTCAGCAAAAACTGCAACAGAACACGAAAGAAGATGTACAAGAAATCCTGATCAATGTTCTGCGCCCGTATGGGATACCAAACTCAGAAATTGAAGGTAGCCATAATATTTCTGACGGTAGATGCCTTCCTTTGGTATTTAATACCTGTTTGTTGGCCCTTTGCTGCAGATGTTGATGGAGCTGAAGATTTTGCCGGAGCTCTTTACTACTTGGTGAAAGGAATACTGCCGATGCTCATTGAGTTCTACGGTCCTGTATTTCAGCAGGCTCCTTTGAAATACTTCACACATGATCACGTTAAAGTCAGCCGAAGCATCTGCATTTCTCTGCTGGTATGATCTATGTAACACAGACATGTATGTATAGATAGTCAGGTAGTTCTTCGCAATCAGTAACAGAGAGCAGTAGTTTCCCCAACGCACAATGTAGTAGCAGTAATCCTAGAAATTTAATTCTGTGGGTTTGGTCACCGAGTCACTGTTCAATACTGCATAGTTACATACTATAATAAGCAAAAAGCATAGTTTTATTTAGCATTGTCTGTTTAGTTTTGTACACGTGGTGTTGCAATCACCGCTCTATGAATTAGAGCATGTCTGAGTGAAACGTACGTACATATATTATAGACATGCACTATCATACAGTGAGGTTAGCATTTGTTGAAGTTGGATCCAAAGTCATGGACTCGCTAATTGGTCACATGGCATATACTAGTGTACTGACCCTACATGTAATCATAGAGGTAATGCTACAATGAAGGCAATAGCATAGAGGTTATGATGACAATAATCTGAATATTAGTCTTAGTGTGCCATCTCATCAACACCATCACAAATACTCACAAATATGACAATAATAGTCTTTGTGTGCCATCTCATCAACAACATCACAAAATAGCAAAAAACTCACAGCACAAGAAATGCTAGGGAGATTCTCGCAAGCCCTGGTACCTAAGAGAAAAATCCACCCAGCAGAGGGCAATGAACAGTAAAGAGTAAAAACAAACTCTGAGATGCCCACAGCACACTTCCTCTTTCTTCTTCCTATTAATATCACCCCAAACCCAACATTTGCAATTTTAGCTTTGGACGGTGGAAGTTCATTGTTTTGTAATGTACTTCATTCACAGGCTCTATCAGAGGGAGCTAACAAGGTTTTTATCTCCCCTATACACCTGAGAATGTTTCATGTCTCTGTCGCAGCAGTGGTTGCTGCTCTTCCGCGTGAACACATCCCTGATCATGTGAATTTTGAGCAGGTAGGCAATTGGTTACCAACGATAGCATGAGGCTAGTCTGTTGTTGATACTGCATGCAGGTACTAAGGAAAGGCAACTGTGAACTTTCCAGTGTCACATCGGCTGTTAAAAAGACATATGACCGTGAGCATCGACGTGAGGATGAAGAAAGTGAACGGTTTAAAGAAAGTCTAAAAGAAGGTATGTGTGTGTGAGCCAATTTTATCAATATACGTACGTACGTACGTACAATGTCAGTATACCTGGCTTCTATCAAGCTCTTTCAATACTACCGCTCATTGATGTACGTATATATGTGATTACTCATACAAACTAATTTTTGGCCACTTAGTTGATAATCTAAAATAAAAATATCCTCACGCAGTCCTTGAGTGGGATGAACAAGATGCCTTTCGTAAACTCCTAGACATTTTCCAAAGGTGAGCTACATTGACTGACTCCATCATAATTAGAAGCTATATTATGACACAATTTGCACATTGCAGTGAAAAAGTCACCAGTGGTGCCCAAAAATGTACCGTTGCACTTGGCTCAGTACTGTTGTGGTAAGTATGTCAAAAGTATTTTAATAATAATTATAAAATGAAATAATGGTTGCAAAAAATTATTTCTTTTAGGCTTTACAATGAAGCCCCTCTGGAAGACTGGCCCATTTATCCTACTGTGCATGGATTAGCCAGTAAATGCATTAAAGCTCTCGAGTTGCATGTTGAGGATCTAAAGAAGAAGGACGCAAAGTTACCAGACAGTCCAAAAAATGAGCTGCATTTTGAAAAGTGAGTTGACTTTATCACTTATTACACTAAACCAGGAGAAGTGATGTAATTTACATGTAGTTAACCATTAACGGACACTTAACAGATTCTGTGAACAGTTTTCAAGAGTTGAACACAATCACTTGGAAGAGGTAAGACAGTGCATGCACAATTGCCACTTCTTCTAGTCACAGTATGTTGTTGTTTTTCTGCAGGTGTTACGAATTGCTGCCGTCTCAAACCTGGAGAAACTGGCAAATGAAACTCTATCCTTTCTCGAAATGCTCCTAGACTCACATGATAATCCAGTACGGAAACTTCTGGCTGAAAGCATTGAGAGCACAGAAACACACTTTCCGCCCCTGGGCAACTTTCTCTGTGCAGTGCACAGCTGCATTCGTGACAGCATCACTGCATCTAAAGCAAGGTAAAACTCAACATAATACTTGATTCCTACATTCACAGGACTGCCAATTATATTAGCCTCTCTGATATGTACCATGATGACATTTGGGTACAGATGATTCATACAAGACACATGATGTGTCCTTCCTTCTGTATTTGGTTGGTTGTGGGTTTTCGAGACCAAAAATGGCTTATGCCTGCAATGTGTGAGTAAGCAGTGTGTGTGTGTGGAAATGTCAAACTTTACAAATGCTCAATGACATTCAACAGATAATTTTGAAAAGTACAGTTGTGAGATAAGCATTATGGCCCATCAATATCACAGTATACATAGCTTAAACCTCCGTACTTTAAGACTTAAAGTACCATTGGGCTAGTCTGATGCCTGTATCTACTTTTATTTTCAACTTCTAGAATTGACCTGCGAGAGGAAATTGAAGAGCGAAGAGGAATACGGACTTCAACAGTATGTGGTTACGTATATTGCACCATGAAATGGGGGCAATCTATAATTGCCTTCTTACACTCTCTCCCCCAAAGCCATGGTGGACAACGGCCTTCATGGCCTAGCCTTCATGCCTGCCGGCTATATAGCCCCCTCTGCTTTTCCTCCCGACTCTAATTATACCGCAGTTTCCTGATACTCCTGATTATACATTGTTTAATGAATGTTAATTAACTTCCTTCTCAAATAAAGCATTATCATTGGCTTACAGCGTTTGTGAAAGTAGTCTGCACCTGCTACATTACATGTAGTAAAGTGGAACATCACTCATGGATGTTAATTGGCTCATTAAATGCAGAAGTACACTCGCAATATTCCTCTGTTTATTCCTAGGAAAAGCTCTTAGAAGAACTCCCAATGTGCACGGATGGTGCTCCTTCACTCCAATTCAGCCGTCCTTCTTTTTCATCGCCGTCAGCATTGATGTCACAGATCTCTCAGACAATGGTACGTATGTGTTCACACTCACATTATAACTTCACAATGATTGATTCTGGCTACAACTTCTCTCCTCTAATTATTAGGGACAAGGATGTCTAGTGAAGTACAGAATTGAGGAGCTAATTCCAAATATTGAAAAGCTGAAGAAAATGCTCAGTATTATGGGACTGATGTGTGATGAACAGAACCGCACGTTGCAGTCCCATCTCCGTAAACAGCCAGGACGGTTTGACAGCGTAAACATCGTTGGCGATGTTGTGGAACTCCTCCACCACATACATGCCATGCATATAAATGTCCTGACATCACAGAGTACAAGATTAACGTAAGTCAACTACATGACTTTAAGAAATGGTAATATTACATGTGCACCATATGCTACATGTACTGTAAAGTGCGTACCAAGTACCCATAGGCGGGGAACCTTAGGATGCAGCGTAAAGAGGGTCAAATTTTTGAGGAGCAAATTTTTCGCGGTTTGGTCATAGTAAACATTTTACGAGAATACATTTTGTAAACCAAGGACCCTTGATAGCCATGCCGTGTAGTGTGAAACATTTAATTTTCACAGTTTAAGTGGCTACAAAAACGACACATTTGTGCACTTCAGCTATACAGTAAAATTGCTGCTCCAATACTATGGCAGACAACATTTTCTGTTAGGCTTAATTAATCTTTGATTTCGTCATGTCTTGCCTGAGCAGTTTTTAGTTTTGACATACTAACTTAGTAAAATCTCTGGCAGAAAATTGGCAGAGGAATATGGTCCTTGGTCCTGCGGGTCAACCAGCGGGTTTTTCCTAATATTGGGTTTTTCCTACTTGTATGGGACCATATCCCCTACAAATGAGTTTGTGCATTGTTGTAAACTATGGGTGGGTGCATGGGAGTGGCTGAAGTTTGGTCAGCGGACCTTTCGAAGTTTTGGAGTCTGGAGTTTGGTCAGCGGACCTTGCAAATTTTTTTAAAGTTTCTGAAGTTTCGGTCAGTGGACCTTTGTGAAACTGATGCTAGCAAGCAGTGTGTTACCTTTTTAAACTTGGCGCTCGGATATCCAGGTGCGTGGTGCCTTCTATTATTGCAGGCTGTTTGACCACAGCTCTTGGCTACTATGGAATTTCCATTGTACTGCTGTCTGCTATCCCAGTGTTTTTGGTAGACATGCACTGCCTCAAGTCGATTAACACCTGTTTACTATATTATAAACATTCCATTTAGCAAAAATCCTTGATTGCAAATATTCCATATATTAAATACAGGCACTTGTAGTCTAAGTTACGACTAATGGTTAGCATGAATGTGCTATTGTACGAAGGAGCTTTCCTTAAACTCCATTTGCCAAATGGCCATTGCATTCTGTTTAATAAGAAGTTGGAGCACACATGCACGTACATAAATACATGCTGTTACGTTTTTACAGTCAATTGTAAGAACTCTTACTATTCAACTTGATACTAGTAGCTCCCTATTTAAAATGTCAGGCAATTGCATATATGTAAAGTGTACATTATCTGATTTAAGACTTACCTTTAGTGTTTACGTGTATATCTCCCCAGAAATGAATCTATGGAAATTATTGGTCTCATTCTGCAAGCCCTGATAGAGTTCTGTGCTGGGAATTATGAGAATCAGGAGGTGGTTGTCAATAGGCAAATCAGCGGTGACATTACATGGATACTGTTTATTGGAGAAGCAGATGATAAATGCGAGGTAATTATTAACTGTGAATACACCTTTATACAGCCTTGCTGAACATACATAGTCTTGTGAGATGTTGTGGTTGTATAGAAAATTGTTTAAAAAGGAAGTCTATTGACATGTATGTAGCTTAATTAAGCCATCAGAAGTGTTCATCCTCCGTGGTATGTGAGAGATAGGGAGGTTTTGTAATACAAATCAAGATTGTTTTGTGGTAGGCACATGTCCATGTAACTGGCATATGCAAATTATCGCATCCCACTCTGCCCCTTTTGACTGAGAGCCAGAGAGGTAGTTATGTACGCTTTGTGTAAATACCTCATTTGAATACACTACATTATGCAAGTCTACTTTAGAAGTGTTGTGTATACCTTTAGCATTACAGAGTTCAATGAGTATTTCTTGTGTACAGTGAGTGGCTGAGAAGGACACTTGTGTAACCGTATCATGATTTCTGTGTATACACTCAGCTGCACATTCTGAAGGCTCAGGCAGTGGAACTCTTGGAAACCTTGATGGAAGAGGTTGCTGAAGGAAGCAAAGGGCTAGTGGAGAAGCTCAGAGCTGATGAAAAACTTTTAGTATCTCTGAAGTTTGCAACAGAAGAATTTCACGAACACATAGAGGCTGTTCACTCAACACAGCAAGCTGGGTGGGGAGAACGATTAAAGGAGCTGCGTTTGTATTTGAGCTCACTTTTTAGCCGTGGCGCAGAACCTGCTCCATCGACGAATAGTGAAGACAGGAGTAACCTCTGTAAACCCAAAGCAAAACAAGCAAGGTTCAGGGCTTACCACTTGGCCACTTCTTTAAAGCGGAAATCATCAGGTATTTTCTTCGTCATAGTAATAATTTAGTATATTTTCATTTTCATTAAGGAGATTATATGCATGGCTCTTGGTCATAAATTGATATAAATTGATAAACATGCGTGCAATGTAGGGGTTTTCTCTTATATCTTGACCCTCTTTTTATAGCATTACACTGTAAGCATCTGTATGTTAGGCCTATGTATAAATTACATTTCGCCTTATAACAATGGCACTGCACATCCTATAGATCAGTAAACTGTGCGACGCTAACCGTATCCCATAATTCTAACCCTAGCCCCAACCCTAGCCCTAGCCCTAAGCTTAACCCTAACCTTGGAATGTACAGCACAATTTATAAACTACAAAATGCGCCCAACATGGATAACTGAATTTCTTATTATACATATGTGGGAATCCCGTACATTCTCTTGATTAATGGGGTGTGGCTTATTTTAAAATCATTAGTTACTGTAGCCACCTTTCTGCCATTCACTTCACTACTGTACAGCTGTTGAGGATATTGCCAATGAAAGCAAAGATCCTAAGGAGGAGCCTACGAGTTCTAAGGGTAAACATTTCTGTGAAGAGCACTCCAAGTCTATTGAAGTGTCTTACAGACATGAAAAGAAAGGAGAACCAATACACACAACTGTCTCATTTCCCTACCATCCCCATGTAAGAAAATTAAATAAGCTGTACGGTTACAGAGGCTAGATGGAGAATATGTACACGAGCAATATATGAATTAAGTGTGAGTGTTCTAATCTGTAGTCTCTGTTGGGGGGGGGGCACATACGTAGAAGTATAGAAACAGTGTATGTGCTTCTTGGGTTAAGATCGAAAGATAATGTACAAAAAGCATTCAGTACCTCATACTATGAATGCCATCAAACATTTGGGTGTTGTAGGTAAACCCTACCCATGTCATTATTCGTTACATCCGCACATCTACTTGTACATACCCACATCTCAACTTGCACATTGTACGTACTTCTACCTGGCCGTGTACTTGATCAATCAAATTAACCAATATGTTTTCACCTTGTGAAGGATGAGCTAAGGGAAGAGATGAAAGAGAGAATAAAGTGGAGCATTGATCGAAGCAGTCCCGAAGATAAGCTGCTTGATCTTGTGCGACACACGGAGGCTGTTACAAAGGACATTGAACACCAGGTAGCTAAGCTATTTTGTGTCTTCCTGATAGCATGACCTGCCTGGAAAATAGAGATTAAAGATAGTGTACCACCAGTGTCTCTTTTGACAATCTCCATTAGAAAGATTACTTGTACACGTTTACTTATAATGCGTGACTATGAGGACAGTGGTCCTGCGTAGCCTTGATCACGGGCCATTGCAAACAGTCTGGTCCTGGCTTGCACAAACTCAGTGAGCTCACTGTGATATGGCAGAACTGGCATAAAATTGTGATAAAGTTTTTGCCACTTGTAAGTACTGATGATTGTGATCCCCCCTGGCAAAATTTTCTCACACTATACTTATGGTGAAGGTAACAATGTGCATTACATTGGGTTTGTATCTCTTCTTTTAGAAAAGGCTTCGTGCAGGATTATTCCAAATAATGCGGCTATATTCGTAAGTTACAGCATAGAATTATGACGAGCTTGAGGAAATGATTACTATACAGTCAAGTGTGTTAGGTATTTTCTAATTTCCTTGTTTGGAAACTTTTTTGTGTACCTATTAATAATGCTGTTATGTAAAGCACAAAGTAATGGTTTAGTGTTAGATTGCATCTTATTTGGGAATCATTTTTGGGATTTCAATGCCATGTAATTACATACAAATTAGTATATTGTACACATAAGTAGAGTGAAAATTAACATTAAGTTACAAGGAAACAGCACTGAAGTTGATATCCTGTTTGTTTTTTTACCGTAGACTGTGTCACAAAGACAGTAGGCATGTTTACCACTTCTATTCTCCCACAGTTCCACACGACACTATGTGCTGCTCATGCTGACGTTCTTCCTGAATCTGGTGGTGTTGTTCACATTTACTGTTCCCTCTGAGAAGACTTCCAAAGATGTGGATTCTTCCATGCCATTTCCAATGCAAGTTTATCAGTGTTTCTAAACTAGGAGCTCATAGTATATTAATTAGCCTCTATTTTGTCTTTTTAGTGGAGACGACTCGGCTGCAGTGGTCCCTCAACCGCCACTCGTGCTGTCTGAAATGGTGCTCTATGTGTTTGGGGCCATCCATCTCTTCCTCGCCCTGTGGATGGTGATGGAGTACTATGCAGTAACTTGGCCGCATTTCTTTATCAAGGGATGGTCCTGGTGGGCTATGCTTCTACCTCGAGCCATTTGGCGGATTGTGTGAGTGACAAAACAATTCATTTACCACCTGCACTCCACTGCTTGCCCGTGTAATTTGCAAGCGGCTCAGTTTGTGTTCTCTTCCATTACTGTCCAAAACGTATACCTACCTGAATGACAACAACATAATTGTTGTCTTGAATTGGTCATACGTAAGTAATCGCATATGTATAGAGACAGCTGCCGCTTCATACGCACAAAATTAGCTCAGCTGCATGGTCAATCATATCAAAATGTGATGGTGCAATGCAATTATCATTTTGTATTGTTGATTTCTCATTTTAGTTTTGAGTTCTGGAAGTCAACACACCAAAGATGGAAGAAGCATGAACATCGGTATGTCAATACCTTCAGGATTTTGTAAACCTGGAAAGGTTGTTATCTACGTATGTAATCACACTGTGAGCACACTAGGTAGGTAGATGAACAGAGCAGCAAGTGTATTAAATAAAGGCTAGGGCTACGTGGGCAAATGGATTAGACTAATATTCAGAAACCATGAATGCAAAGGCTTTGAATATTCACCTTGTTAAAGTCTTGTGTTCTAGAATCACATTTAATCAGTACAAGCAGCCAATGGGAAATAAATTAATAACTGAGAAGAGAATAGGGGTGCATGATGGTCATACCTAGGCTGTCAAATGAGTCCAACCATTGACCTACCGCTATGGTGAAGTTATACTCTCACATACGTATCTCATCATAAGCATATCTGGTAGTGCTACATTGCATAAATTCTGTGCATGTTCAGATGGTCCCTGTACTACATTATGCTATTTTATACACTAACACACCCACTATCTTATACACTAACACACCCACTATCTTATACACAAACATGGTTGTATCATACCCACTCCAGACGGTTTAGAGCATTTTCCCTTCCCTATAGGAAGTACTTTGAACCACCAAATGAACAGAAACTGGAAGCCAGTCTGTACGGATGGGATAGCATGTACCGACTGGTGAGTGCACATGATCTAGTGTTGATGCTCTGATACACATGTAACCCTCTCTCTATTTCTTTAGGTGTTCTTGTGTTCCTCAGTGCTCTCACTAGTACCTACCATACAAGGCTACTTCTACTGCCTCTGTCTCTTGTACCTCGTTGAAGAGAGCGATGTGCTGAGTAGAGTACTGCAAGCTGTGACAAAAAATGGTGAATATAAAAGCCCTAAGATACATACGTATCTGTATTAAATTTTTCTTCACAGTAAGTTCCCATGTGTTGTGTTAATTCAGCATAGATACATGTAGCTGTTTCTTGTCAGGTCGTTTTTAACAACAATTAAGCTGTACCAACCTGCCAAGGAAGATGTCTGCACTTTATCACATATACTTTTCCAAATTAAATTGAAAAAAGCTGTAACATAATATATTTGTACTGTTATTCTCTGCAGGCAAATCTCTACTGTGGGTGGGAGCACTTTTCATTGTGGTGCTCTACATTTATGCCGTGATATCGTTCGCCTTCATCCATGAATCCTTCTTTGTTGAAAATTCTTCATTTCCCCTCTTCTGTGAGAATCTAGGCCAGTGCTTTGTTTCAGTGATTCGTTATGGACTCCTCGACAACATAGGCTTGGTAAGAAATCATGAAGTGATGGAAGTTTGTAATCTAAGGAACTATGTATTTGTCATGTTACCATATAGTAAGGTATATAATACATGATGTCTTTCTTCATAGATTATTCCACTATTAACTGGAGATTTTAGTGAAGCGAGTTGGAGATTGTTGTATGACGTGTCCTTCTTCATCGTTGTCACAACAATTGGTCTGAATATTATTTTTGGCATCATCGTAGACACTTTCTCGGAGCTCAGGGACCAGAGGGTAAGGTATACGTATTCTTTACGTCGTTTAGTAGTGTCAGCTGACTGTACCATTTGATCTGCACAGTGGAACAACGAACAAGATATGAATGATCGCTGCCATATCTGTGGCATTGACAACTATGAGTTTGATCGTCTGGAGCTATCTGTTAGTGTTTTAGCATTAGCCGGTAAGATAGAGTTCGCTTTTTTGAGTGCTCTTTCTCTTGCAGGGTTTCAAACACCATGTCGCTCATGATCACAACATGTGGAACTACATCTACTACTATGTGTATGTGTCTCGTGTTCCAGTCAGAGACAGGACAGCCATTCAAACTTACGTGTTTCAGGCTGTAAGTATTGTAACAGCAGTGGATTTTTACACATCGTAATATAATAAGATAATTGTAAGGCCGAGAAACATAGTGGCGAAACCCAAAATCAAGTACTGGGAATTGCATGCATGAATGCACAAAAAATGAGGTTAAAAGTATGTGCATACCTTATGAGCTTATGACCAAAAAAATTGATTCTAAGCAACTTTTGAAACACATTTTAAGCATGTTTGGAGAGGTAAGTTCAATTTGCCACGAGTGTTAGACCACTCTGGTTCTCAGCCCTTTAATTATTACACACTTTAGTCCAAGACCTCCCCTACAAAGCTGTAAACATAAAGTTATACAAAGTGATGCTATATACTGACAAATAGCCAATCTGTATATTCAAATGAGAACTTTCGTTTCATTACAACCGAGTTATAGTATTCCTTAACTAATATAAAGCTTTCTGAAATATGATTATTAAATGCACTATAATTTAACTCATTGCAGATCGAGAGTGGAAGAATCAATTTCTTCCCACGGAGATGTGCTCTAGTCCTCACTGATAGAGAGACAGAAGCCACTACGGATGACCTCATGAAGCGAGTTAAAATGGCTACTCACGACTTGGCTCACGACATAGCACACCAGGCCAGAGGTACGAGAGAAGTTTTAGTCACAAGATTAAGTAAAAAGCTAGCTCAAAGCACTCAAGATAGCAGCCAGAAGGAAGACACCTCGGAAGAATTGGAAGTGAAGCTCCAGAAAATGAAGGATGAGTTTGAAATTATGAAGGATGGAGTGAAACATCAAATTCGCAGTGTTCAGTCGGATATTTCCCAGGTTCAGCAGGAGCTTGCCAAGATTGCTACTCTGAGTTCGACAATACTACAAAGGCTGCCTGTTAAAGTAAGAAACTTGTACAAACATTGCTTACTCAGTTCACAATTCTGCAGTATCACAATAAGAACGTAATTGATGTATGCTCTTTATACTTACGTAGCTATCCATTTCCCCACGCTCACCCCCCCCCCCCCCTGCATAAATAATTAGGTAGAAGCTACTATTTATGGTACATGTAGTATAGTGTGGGGGTGCATGCATATGTAAGAAATTTATTCTTTTCACAGGGAGCTGAATAATTTTACAAGACAATTGCAGAACTACTAAGAAGTACTCAATGTACTAGAGACTTGCTAGTTAATCGCTTTTCTGTCTAGGGTTTTTAGTCAACTGTAATATCTTCAGTACTATACATGTGAATTTTTGTCAGTTTAGTGTATGGTATAGATGTAGAGAAGAGAAAGATTATATTATATTACGTTTGTATACATGCACTATGCTCATGATTGGTAGTTTCATAACCTTTTTAGTAATCCCTTGTTACCTAGTCGAGATCAATTATTTCACTTTCTCAGCATCCAGTTACCTAGCTATACCTGGAGAACATAACAATGTTCTGGTTACATTAATACATGTAGGTATGGTATTATGTCCCCAAAAATACAGCTTAGCATACATAGATATAATAGCGTTCCATATAACTATTGTGTAGTTCTTATATCGCACCGTGTATTTCTCGGTGCGATAATAACTGGGGAATGGTGCCTATACAACACCGTCATCGAGGCGGTGATCGCTCTACGGTATCTACGGTAAGCGATGCGATGATGAAAGTCGTGAACCGAAAGTCACGTGAGGAGGTGGGGCTAATAAACAAAACGTACTCTACAATTATGCTATGGTGTGGCTGCATGTTCAGTGCAGTTACTATAAAAGCAGACCGCTGTGATTCAAAGTCGAGGTTCTGGAATCGCTCTCGAGCTCTGTACTGACGGGCTCCAGAAACTGTAAGTACTAGATACATGTAGATCAGCATAGTTTAACGTCCGACTTACTCTGGGTTATAACATGGATAATATACTATCCACGGTTCTATGTAGGCGTATTACATTTGGCTAGTATTGAATTCTGGGCCATCACCACCGACCAAAACCCCCAGCGCCACGGATAGAGAGAGGTGGGGCTGCTAGAATAGTAGTAAACAGCTCTAACGATCCGCGCACGCAGGGTATGGCTGGCTTGCCCAGTCCTTCCCACGCCAGCTGTTATCTCGCAGCCGTGGACTGGGGTTGGAAGGACTGAGAACGAGGTTATGCAGCCACTGAAGTCACCCTCCAGGCAGACAATCCTGCTTCTGTGCAGCGTAAATTAGTCCGCCAGGCTAGTTTCAGCATAGATAATATAGCCATACTATCTATCTAGCCATATTATCTATGGTTTCAGTTTCTGGAAGCCTTAAGATCTGACACTTGCCCAACAAAACCTGCCTCTCTGTGTACAGCACTTTTCAATAACCTTGCAACAGCAAACCAGAAACAATAAAACCACAGCTAGTGTAATTGGTTTGATTCAACAAGTGACCACCTCCTTCAGAAGAGGACTTCGAAGCCTAATTAATCACTCACCCACCATTAGTGCAGTGGGTTTTACTCTAATGGCTTGCAAAGGTAGTGAAAACTGCTGTAGGTATGGCCTGTGAGACTAGCCTCACTTGGTGAAAAGCCAGAACACAATAATATAAACCAATCCCCAACTTCTCTATAAAAAATTAAGTACATATTGATCTTGCTTACAAACAAACACTGAAGGTGTGTATGTGTACAGGGATAGTTCTGCCATATCCCCCCAGCTGATATACTGACTACGTCTGTTCTGCATTCTACAAATTTGTAAATTTGCATAGTTTAATTACTGCGCTGCACATTCATTTTGTGAACTCATAACGATTATTGTTTAGGGTTACGCTTAGGGTAAGAGCACTCATGTTGAGATTAGGGATAGGATTAGTGACGTCCAGCAACTTATAGGATGCAGAACACAATATAAATAGTACCAATTCACAGAATACCCCTAGCATAATACATTTACATGCTCACATGTATGCTCACATGTACATTACTTAAGCTCATGACTGTAAGCTGATGAACTTAGCCTCGTTCCCAAGCTCCACCCCCCAGCTCTCTTTGCACAGGAAAAATGCTGGAGAATGGAGATTGAGAATGAGCGGCTAAATGAACTCACAACCAAGCAAGTGCTGAGTTTGCAAAGTGAATCTATTTTCCAACCAGGGTGGTCTTTCAGTGTTATTACAATTCATAGTGACACTATTGCAATTCATAGTGGTGTTATTTACTACATGTGCCACACTCATTTCCTTTTTCAGGAAAGTATGGCTACCAGAAAACTGAATCTGTTGGCTGTGAGTCTCGTTCCACTCCTGGTCCTCTTCCTGACTGTATCACCTAACGCAGTAGCAGGGCAACCGGACATTAACCCCGATAACTACACCTGCTCACGCAACATCAGCTCCCTACAGGAACTGCAGCCGATTGGCAACAGTGATGAGGACTTCACCATGTGCATCAGTATTTCCGCTGACACCCACACCATTAACTACACCTCGACACCAATAGCGTACAGTGTTGTCATGATGGGGAATAATGCTACCATTCGATGCAGGCCAGAAGTACCGCTGAGCAACTCGGACTACAACACCTTCATCTTCCAGAGCTCACGCATGGTCAGGCTGGAGAACGTCCACTTCCGGGACTGTTTGCGCCCGGTGCTGATCAGGGAGGTGCTCAGTGTTCAGCTGGTGAATGCAACTTTTAGGTCAGCCATTCTATATGTTCAGGTTATCCACTGTATTTATTTAGTCCCCTTTATCAGAGACAATGCATGAAGTATCCCCCTATGTATGTAGTAATGTACAAAAGCTTATGTACTTTGAGCTTATACTGTCACAAGAGTTTACTTACATGTATCTGACTGAACCGTGTTGGGTAGTGATCTGACAGTAGTTGAGCTTGCTGTGGAGTGTGATCTTCAAATCACTGTACGAAGAGCTTCCGTGTGGACATTTACAAGTCATCACAACTTTAACAAGTCTGATATTTTGGATCTGAAAAGAAACAACCAGAAACTTTTCAAGTAAACACCCAGGGCTCATCTTAGCAACAGGTCAGGCCAAGCTAGCTGTGGCTGTAGGACAATAGGCTGCCTGTTTACTCCCACATATCTGAGAAATAACCAAACACAGTACAGTAAAAGTGCTGACTTTGTAGTTTTGTTTTGTTATGCACTTCACGTTATCAGCTGTACCTTGTGAAAGTACATGTGGGGTTATTGTCTAATCTTCCGCCATCTAGGCAAAATGAAAACTACGTACACATGTACACTCACTTACTGTGTGAAAGCTGATAATAGGACTGTTACAGTAGTGCATGACGTACAATGTACATTGCAAACTTCTGTGAGAAGATAAACCTGTACATTGATAGGCATGTACATTGTAATAGTGTGTGCACGATACATGTATGTGTGGATGCATGCATACTAGGGTTGATGCATACAGCCAACCGTGTTTCTCTACTTCCTTCCCCAGTAACTTCCATCCGGCTGGGGCACTGGAGATCTTGAATTCACCCACAGTAATCGCCAAAGGCTGTCGATTCACCAACAACACTAGCTTTGGGATTGGAATGACCTCGTATAGTGGGAACGCTGGCGGAATAGCTATCGGTTTTAATAACACCAACTTACCAATACTAGACGACACGGAGAGGATTGCCATATCCATTTACCAGTCAGTGTTTGTCAAGAACTCTGCTTCAGTGATTCCAGAGTTTAATCGCAGTACTGGTGAAGTGCTGGCTACAAGGATCTACAACCAGAGAGGAGGAGGCGTTGCCCTCTACTTTGGAACGGCAGGACTTTCCGCAGACGTCAGCATCGATGGCTGTGACTTTGAGGAGAACGTGGCTGATAGCGCAGGGGGTGGGGTGTATATGTACCTCACTGGAGAAGGCAACGCACACGCAGTGAACATCACAGACACTAATTTCATGCTCAATACAGCAGTGGATGGTGGCGGGTTGGAAATAAGTTTTGACACAGCGATTAGTGTTCGCGAGCCCAATGACATACACATTGCCAACTGTAAATTTCTACGCAACAAGGGAAACTTTGGCGGTGGTTTTAAGAGCATTCAGCTGAATTCACACGGCAACCAGAACAAAGTTAAGTTAGTAAACTGTGAATTTACTGAGAATGACGCCCCCGTTGGCTCAGGAATCTACTTTCAATCAAGGTTTACAATTATTACAGTTGCCATGGAGACTAGGATTGTGCTGCGAGATTGGTGAGTGACTATACAGTCATGTTGCAGTTGCACTAGGGTGATACTATATGGAATGTGTAGTCTACTGACAAGAGCAAGTGTACAAGTACATGTACACACCTCTTCCAGAGAGTGAACCTGCATGTCTGTCTCAGAATTACGCTTTGATATGTTGCTCAGCAACCCTAGGATACATGGCTTGAAAGGCATCATAAGCATGTAGGACTTGTGCAGTTCAACTACCTACACGCTAGCATGTACTCCAATCCAATTTTGTTACCTTTTAATAGAAACATGCATGTAGTGTACATGTACGTACACACATCAGCAATACCTTTGTGTCCTAATTATTATAGGGAGTCTCAGTTTCTGAATGTTTTTCTGCAGTAATTTCACCAACAACATTGCCAACCGGGGTGTTCTCTTCTTGACACGGAACACAGTGGAGCTGCAGGGAAGGAACCTTTTCATAGGAAACACTGGACCTTCAATCAGGGTGAGATAACATGTCACAGAAGTCATTACAAACTGTGATGGCATGTATTACAATGTACGGCATTCCCTGGGTAGAAAACCCAACATTATTCCTTTGTCTGTTTTTATCGCATTACTGTGTTTGAAATATCATTCGTACTCCCCTCCCCTCCCCTCTCTCTCCCTTCCCCTACCCTTTTTCATCTCCATCCCCTCCCCTCCCCTCTCCCTCTCTTCCCCTCCTCTCCCTTCCCCTCTCCCTCCCCATCCCCTTCCCTCCCTTCCCCCTATCCTCTCCCTTCCTTCCCCTCCCCCTCCCCACCCCTTCCCTCCTCCACTACACTCCCTTCCCCTTCCGCTTCCCCTCCCCTCCCCTCTCCCTTCCTCCCCCTCCCTTCCCCTCTCCCTCCCCTTCTCAGGTGGTAAACAGTTTACTCTCAATACGGGATGGAGATGTTTGGTTCAGAAGCAACCGCCGTCACGATGAAGGCTTCTCTGGACAGCTCTACCTTTCATCCTTTGGACAGCTCCTGCTGCACCGCAACTCAAACCTCACCTTCATCAACAACACTGGGAGGTAAGCCACATGCCTATACATGTGTATGCAAATCATCAAAGATAGAAGAACATTGGGAGATTAAAACTCCAGAGCCCAGCCGGAATCAGATGCTCTTTACTCTCTGAGCTACTGAGCAGAGGGGCAGTAGGCAGGCTTTATATTATGCAGACAATTATGCAGGAATACAGTGTTCACCATTTTTGTTCTAGCAAATTTTTTATTTGTAGCAGGCTGTCATCCTGCCCACATATTGTCTTCTTTCTTCTGTAGCGAGGGGGCCTGCATTGTTGCGAACGGACAGTCCATCACAAATGAATTTATCCATCAGCTCTATAACCCGCAGTGCTTTATGGTTTACGAGGATCCAACCATACCACCACCACAGTGGGAGGTAGGGTGTATGGGCATATGTAGCTAGGACTGTACTACCACCACAGTGGGAGGTAGGGTGCAGGGGCATAGCTAGGACTGTACTACCACCACAGTGGGAGGTAGGGTGCAGGGGCATAGCTAGGACTGTACTACCACCACAGTGGGAGGTAGGGTGCAGGGGCATAGCTAGGACTGTACTACCACCACAGTGGGAGGTAGGGTGCAGGGGCATAGCTAGGACTGTACTACCACCACAGTGGGAGGTAGGGTGCAGGGGCATAGCTAGGACTGTACTACCACCACAGTGGGAGGTAGGGTGCAGGGGCATAGCTAGGACTGTACTACCACCACAGTGGGAGGTAGTGTGCAGGGGCATAGCTAGGACTGTACTACCACCACAGTGGGAGGTAGGGTGCAGGGGCATAGCTAGGACTGTACTACCACCACAGTGGGAGGTAGGGTGCAGGGGCATAGCTAGGACTGTACTACCACCACAGTGGGAGGTAGAGTGCAGGGGCATAGCTAGGACTGTACTACCACCACAGTGGGAGGTAGGGTGCAGGGGCATAGCTAGGACTGTACTACCACCACAGTGGGAGGTAGGGTGCAGGGGCATAGCTAGGACTGTACTACCACCACAGTGGGAGGTAGGGTGCAGGGGCATAGCTAGGACTGTACTACCACCACAGTGGGAGGTAGGGTGCAGGGGCATAGCTAGGACTGTACTACCACCACAGTGGGAGGTAGGGTGCAGGGGCATAGCTAGGACTGTACTACCACCACAGTGGGAGGTAGGGTGCAGGGGCATAGCTAGGACTGTACTACCACCACAGTGGGAGGTAGGGTGCAGGGGCATAGCTAGGACTGTACTACCACCACAGTGGGAGGTAGGGTGCAGGGGCATAGCTAGGACTGTAGTACCACCACAGTGGGAGGTAGGGTGCAGGGGCGTAGCTAGGACTGTACTACCACCACAGTGGGAGGTAGGGTGCAGGGGTGTAGCTAGGACTGTACTACCACCACAGTGGGAGGTAGGGTGCAGGGGCATAGCTAGGACTGTACTACCACCACAGTGGGAGGTAGGGTGCAGGGGCATAGCTAGGACTGTACTACCACCACAGTGGGAGGTAGGGTGCAGGGGCATAGCTAGGACTGTACTACCACCACAGTGGGAGGTAGGGTGCAGGGGCATAGCTAGGACTGTACTACCACCACAGTGGGAGGTAGTGTGCAGGGGCATAGCTAGGACTGTACTACCACCACAGTGGGAGGTAGGGTGCAGGGGCATAGCTAGGACTGTACTACCACCACAGTGGGAGGTAGAGTGCAGGGGCATAGCTAGGACTGTACTACCACCACAGTGGGAGGTAGGGTGCAGGGGCATAGCTAGGACTGTACTACCACCACAGTGGGAGGTAGGGTGCAGGGGCATAGCTAGGACTGTACTACCACCACAGTGGGAGGTAGGGTGCAGGGGTGTAGCTAGGACTGTACTACCACCACAGTGGGAGGTAGGGTGCAGGGGCATAGCTAGGACTGTACTACCACCACAGTGGGAGGTAGGGTGCAGGGGCATAGCTAGGACTGTACTACCACCACAGTGGGAGGTAGGGTGCAGGGGCATAGCTAGGACTGTACTACCACCACAGTGGGAGGTAGGGTGCAGGGGTGTAGCTAGGACTGTACTACCACCACAGTGGGAGGTAGGGTGCAGGGGCATAGCTACCGTAGACTTGGGTTATTAGGCGCACTTTGTTATGTAGCGCACATACGTGTACACTATCAGGCGCATGCTCACTTCTTGGCCCAAAGCCGTAAAAACCTCGTTAGCCTAACCCTAACCCTAACCCTAACCCCTAGCTCTCTGGGTACGTGGCCAACAATCTCTTCTCAATAGATAGCTACATGTACCGCTCGCTTGTCGTGGCGGTTGGTATCATGGTTAGCACTGGCCATTAACGGGTCTCCATACTTCTTTGTACATGTGGTGGTCACGAACTAGTTACTACGCTTTCTTTGATTGCAATTCCATACCGGTAGAAGTTTGTAATCTGCTAACAGCAACAAAGCTTCCCATTTTTATAGCTAGCTACCGTAACCTTGCTGCGAAGAACTTTAACCTTTCGCATCAACAGCTGTCATGACACATGCAATAGGTGTGGTCACCTTTAACCCCCGATATGTAGTGCACTTTGTTATGTAGCGCATATACTGTCGCTATTGTCCCAACTAGCACATGCACCTGATAACCCGAGTCTACGGCACCACCACAGTGAGAGGTAGGGTGCAGGGGCGTAGCTAGTATTGTACGGCCTCCACAGTGAGAGGTAGAGTGCAGGGGCGTAGCTATAGGACCATACTGCCACCACAGTGGGAGGTAGGGTGCAGGGGCATACGTAGCTATAGGTGTAAAGAAGAAATTAAGAAATAGGAAAGGGTGTGGAGAGATGGGGGAAGTGGGTGTGGCTAAGTGGGAGCAGAGGTGGAGTTTGATGGGTGTGACTAGAAGGGGATGAGGGTGTGGCTTGATGGGTTGGAGGTGTGGCTAGAGGGTGTGGCTAAGAGGGAGAAGAGTGTGGCTAGGTGGAAGTAGAGGTGTATAGCTTGTTTAGGGGTCAGGGTGTTTTACACACACGTGCACACACACACACACACACACACACACACACACACACACACACACGCACACACACACACACGCACACACACACACACACTCTTTCTCACACACACTCGACAGGTGACCATGACGTTCATTGAAAATGGTGCCGTGGTGGGTCCTGTTATCTTCCTCTCAGACTTCGAGTCTTGTGACTGGAACAGCACGGAAAGCCCTTACTTTGCTGAGAACTCCCCAAACACCACCTGGACCTTCATGGACATAAGGTGTGTTCCTGTCTCCTAACATATCTGGCAGAATATTAGTAGTCAAATTCCCATTCTACATTCCTGTGCCTTGATCGCTCAGAATTAGACTAATGCAGTTTTAGCCATGACTGTTTATTATACAACTACCTTCTGGAGACTACTACATCAGTAAGCCCTTGAGCTATGTGCTTGATATTTCATTAGGGACAACTACGTCATCCGCAATGGTGCAGAAGGCCAAGAGAAGCGTTATGAACCAGAATATGGCATTCAGACAGAAATCCACTCACTACAGCTCAGCAACAAGACGATTAGGGTGAGAGAAGCTGGTATGACCTTCCCATTACACAATGTGTTTGTGTATATATAGTGACCTAGTTTATCATGGAGTACGGTACGGTAGTTTATGGGATAATGGGGAAGTCCTACAGTAGTCCAGCAGTTGGTGACAACCATTGTACTGTATGGAGAACTGGTCTCTTCTCTGAGCATGCATGCTGCATGTACTACATGTAATATAAAGAACCTATCGCTATAGTCAGTCATTCGTGCACGCACACACACACACACACACACACACACACACACACACACACACACACACACACACACACACACACACACACACACACACACACACACACACACACCAGGCCTCCCCCGGTGATCCCATTGTACTGACTGCGGTAGCTCTGGACCAGCTGGGACACAACACCTCTGCCTTCCTGGAGATAACTTCAGAGGTGATAATTACAACTAAAGTATAACACACAATGTCATGCTCAGGTATTGGTTGAGGCTTTCCCGTGTTTGCTAGCAATCCAGGAGATACGAGGGCTACAGCTGCAACAGAGAGATTTCCACCTCCCCTATCCTCCAGTGCCACCTAGCCAGGCCTTCCATGTATATAGTGTTTTTCACAGGGTCTCTATAAATAGTGGGCCTAGCCTCGTTCCCAGGCCCGTGCCATTTTTTGGTTATGAGGCCTGATGAGGCTACAGTGGACCTAGGACTGGGAATCAGGGACCTGGGGGGGGAGGGGGAGACCCAGGGAACTATGTGTACAATGGGAACCAGAATCACATTGTATATACATCATTACAGTGACATGTAAGGGCACACATGCCCTCACAGAAAATATGTCGCATATTACGTAATTACTGACTAAGTGCCACAAAGAAAATGGTCATTCCTAAGAGCCTTGTGAGGGGCTATCACAAGCAAGTAAAGAGAGAGATGATGCTGTGGTAGAACCAGAGAGAGAGACTCTGCCATGCTTGCCAAAGACCATGACAATTCCGTGATAGATCTTCACATTTGCAGGGAGCGTGGTAACATGCTCTATCCAGCCCCATGCATCTTGCATTTTCATATAATGGCAGCAAATTTTTATAAAGCACTTCTTATAGTTTTTTACGTAACTAATTCATTTGAATCACTATTGTGCTCTGCATGCACTGTTTGCTGTTGTCTGCCCTGCTCATGAAGTACTCCAATCAAACATCAAAAGGAACCTCAGGGACATGTGTATCTTAACTTCCAGCCCAACTCTCAAATTTAGCTACAGCAGAAAATGCTGTGTTCTGTGAGAAGGACATGTACTGCTGTGGTCACTCTAATGATGTAAATACAGTATGATTCTGGCAAAAAGGTATAATAGTTTCAAATGAGTGAATACTGCAAAGTCAGAGCCAAGCTGGTGTGCGTGTGTCTGGAGGTCACTATAAGTATGTGCTTTCGCATTCTTGGTCAATGATGGGAACCGATGTAGATGATTTACTAATGTGTTTTCCACATTCTTGAAGCACTCTCTCTTCCAACAATCATCTGCATTGGTTTAAATTAAAATACCAATTCAGAATGTGAAAACACTTTGGTGATGAACTCCCTTAAGACACACACAGACACACAGACACACAGACACACACACGCGCACACACACACACACACACACACACACACACACACACACACACACACACACACACACACACACACACACACACACACACACACACACAAACACCAACTTGGCTCTAGATTCACTCATTTTGAACCTCAAACAAAAGCCCACGGTCGATATGACGATATATCTTTCTTACTGTGTGGTCCCAGGTCTTTGGGTCCACTGTTTATAGCGACCCTTTTTCTCAGCCATGGAAAAATTGCTGAAAAGTGGGACACATCATGTGTACCAGTCCTTCTCAGTGATTTTTCCACAGCTGCAAAAAAAAAACCTGTGTGGAAGACCTGAGTTTGAGGCTATATATCACCACTCTGGCCTCAGCCTTGCCTTCAGTTTAGCCACATGAGTACCAATGATTGTAGAGATCTGTCATGGACCGTGTTAGTGTGCAGTGCAGTGCAGCTCAAGTCAGGAAACATTTTACGCATGTGAGCCTTTGCTTGATTGACTCCAAGCACCCCGTATAATAGAATAGGCAGTAGGTGATGTTAAAACTGTGCTAAAATATACATACATATATGTACATATATGTACGTATATTTTACAGTACCTTCGCAGAATTACTTATAATGCTAGGCCTAGTACATGTATTACAACAAAAAAATTTCTTTACACTTGGGAGTGTATTTTCATGAATGGTTTGAAGGCTGAAATACCATAAGTCAGGTTTTGATTGTATAGTAGTAAAAACATAATATTTCTGGGATTTGATTATGTACATACATGTGTGCTTGCGTTATTGCGCACACATATTGCGTCTGCATTGATGATGTACTATAATCGTTCTAGTTTTGGGGTACTCAAAATGCATTCACAATTAATTCTCGCAATCAAAACCCGGCCTACAGAATGGTATCCATTAATAGTTTATACTTGTGCTGATGAAATAAAGCCAGTACTACACCAAGAACTAGTAGTGAAATGAGTCTTCAAAGAAGGGAATGGGCAGATAATACGTACACCATGGGCAGGCAATACATAGAATACAGTAATTTGGATCACTCATGTTCAGAAGCTGCTCAGTATATTTATTAGCACATGGATACTTTAACAGCCTGGTGTAGTATATAAGCTGGAAGCACTGCAACTCCTAAATAAAATAAACAGCATTATAGAGTTACAAAAATTTATTTTAGTATGTGCGTGTGTTGTGAGATACATACCCTTTTACCACACAAGCTAGCAGTAAATCTGTTTCCCCCCCCAATCTCTTCACCTACACTGTAGACGAACAGTCCCCTCTTCCAGCCTGGTATTGTTCAGACTCAAGCTGGAGTGGGCGAGATAGACTTCACATACTTCAGTGCTACATTGGACACCAGTGGGAATGCAACCGTGCAGCTGCGGGCATCCTTCACTCCACTGCAGGTTAGTAAAACAGACCTAACCCTAATCCAAACCCTCAGGGCTAACTCTAACCCTATCCCTAACACCAACCCTAACCATATCCCTAACCCTAACCCTAACCCTAGACCTAGCTCTAGCCAAACCCTTACCCTCTCCCTAACCCTAACCCCAAACCCTAGCCCTAACCCTTAACAGTAACGTCTAAGTAAACCAGTATGAACGGTAGTTATTCGTTCCCTCCTCTAAAAGTCTCTACCGAGTGTGACGCGGTAGTGGGGGCGTTCCACCTCTTAACTTCACCACTGGTGAGTTTAGTTTGGTGGTTTGGCGAATTGGAAAAAAAATTAATCCTCCCCAATAATACAGGCATTATGACACTACAGCTAGTTAGCCTAGTTGCACGCAGTGGACAGATTGGGAAGTATGCCGCTGAGAACGGAGCAACAAAGACTTCTACATGCTTCTGAAATATAAGATAAGCGTGCAAGCTGAACACTGGTACATTGTATGCTAAATTTTATACACTGTATATATCACCTAATTATTAGCCATTTTTACCAATTTGCCAAAATGAATACTCTCCCACTATACGGTACGTATTTCCTATTACATGTACTTACTTCCCCTTTCTGTTGGCTTTCCTGACCCCTCTCCATCCTCCCATCTATTTATTCATTCTTCCCTATGCCTTCCTCTCTACTCCCCCTAACCTAATCACTGTCTCCCTCCATTCCAATGTGCTCCTATTGGGCATATAGTGAGTTTGGCCGATATTAAATTTAGTGATTTAAAAAAGTGAGTCACAATATTAATATGTATTTGTATTTCGTACAAGGGTACAGTAAAACTCTTGTGTACGCAGAGACCATCCCTACTGCTCATAGATAATTGTTGTTCCCATGTGCATATGATTTCACTTAGAGTGCCAGCCGTTCTCATATTAAATTTTAGTCAGTCAATGAAGCATGCAATATAGCATCAGTTCACTCCACATGACTAAACATGCTTCATTACTACGTACGTACTAATTAATGCCCACCCGCGATCATGCCCTTGCTGCAGATCTCCAGTCAGATGGACTTCAAGAGTGGTCAGTGTATCACAGTAGGGGGTACAGAGCTCATATAATTGTGTGGGGGTTTAGGAAAGATCTGAGTACTCTAGAAATTAAATCAAAGCTGGATGATTTAGGTCTAGGGAGCCTGGTAAGAGGGACAGTAGCTTGGGAGGGAGATCATGTCAGGCTTATTCTCTCACCCAAGGATAGCAGGGGTGTTAGTGGTGGGTTGGTTAGAGAGATTTCTAGCTGTTTAAGGAAGATAGGCTGTAGATGTGTTTTGGATGAGTCAGTAAAACGGGAGTTCATGCCGTCACAATTGAAGTGTTCAAATAGGTTTTGTGGGTTACAGTCTGGTATAGAAGGTACTGCTGATTTGGAGGAGGATGTTGAAGAGTGTAGTGAAGGGCATAGGAATTCTGTTGTAGATATGAACAAGATTCGAAGCCAGGTTAGGGTAGCTGAGAGGGGAGAACGGAAAGTTCGAGTAGCCACCTGGAATTTTTCTGGTATCTGTAGCCAGCGTAAACAGAAGGAGGTTGCTGGGGTCCTAGTGAAAAACAACATAGATGATTGTGCAGGCCAGGAGTCATGGGAAAAGGAGGAATCCAAAGTTTCTGTAGATGGGTACAAATGGTTCAGCAAGCCTAGGCAAGGTTCTTCTGGGAGTAAGAGAGGAGAGGGAGGAGTGGGATTCTTGGTAAAGGAGTGCTTAGCCAGTGAAGTAGAGCTTATTAAGGATGTGAATTATGAAGAAAGCATGTGGATTAAAGTGAAAGGAGAGAGAGGCAGGAATACTTTGTTTTTGGGTTGTGTTTATATGCCTACAGATAGTGAAAATGTTTCCGTTATTGAAAGTAGTTACAGTGCATTGAAAGAGGATGTGCTTCGTATGAAGGAGAGGGGTCAGGTTGTGCTTTTAGGAGATTTTAATGCCAGAGTGGGAAAATCTTCCGAATTAGATGATGTAATAGGTATGTTTGGTGAAGGAAAATGTAATGCGAGTGGTAACAGGTTGATTTCCTTTTTAAATGAGGTTGAGCTTGTAGTCTGTAATGGTCGTGAGTTCACTGTGGAACCGCAGTGGACTAGAGCTAGACCTTCTCTGAAGCAGAAGTCTATCATTGATTATATAGTTACTGATTCCAACTTGTTGCAGGTTTCAGGGAGTGTGCAGGTAGACACAGTGGATATAGGAAAATCGGATCTCTTTCTGATATGGATGGAATTGGGTAGGACTGTAAAAACCACTAAACAACAGAAGCGGGTGATTAAGAAATGGCGCATTGAACGGTTTCAGGACGAGAAAGTGTGACAGAAGTATCAGGAAGCCTTAAGTGTAGAAGTAGATGGGTTTCAAGGAAGGGTACGCCAATGGAAGACTCAGGGGTTGAGGGGATCAGAACTAGTGAAGGCAGTGGTTCAGGATTGGGAAGAAACAGTCAAGAGGGTAGCATCAAAGGAAATCGGGGAAAAGGTGATAGTGTATGGCAAAGCGACGAGGTGGTGGGATGCTGAGATTAAAGAGAAGATTAGGTTGAGGAGACAGGTTTATAAGGAGATTAGTAGTGGCAGGGAAGATAAATGGGGGGAGTATTACAAATTACGTTCAGAAATCAAGGAATTGGTATGTAAGAAAAAATTAGATAGTTGGAATGAGGTGATTGAAAAGGCTAATAAAGATTTTTATGAAAACAGGAAAGAGTTCTGGGCATTTGTTGGCAGGATTTCAAAAGGTAGCCGTAAGGGTATTGCTTCTTTGAGGAGTACTTCGGGTTCATGTGTAACCAGTACTAAGGGAAAGTTGGAAGTATTACGTACGTGAGCATTATGAAAGGTTGGGTACAGCATCTGTGGATGATCAGTTTGATGATAGCTGGTAAGAGCACATAGAAAAGAAAGTGACAGAGCATAGTGAAATATCTAGTTTGCAGAAGGATAAGGTTTTGGATAGAGGGATTAGTTATGCAGAAATTAAAAAGTGTTCAAAAGCCTAAAGAATAATAAAACAGGAGGTAATGATGGGCTGGTTGGGGAGCTTTTTAAGTACGGTGGCAAAGGGATGGCTAATCTGTTGAAAGTCTTGTATAGGGTAGTTTGGACAGAGGAGAGTATTCCTAAACAATGGAGACAAGGGTTAATTGTTAGCTTGTATAAAAAAGATGATGCTGAGGACCCGGGTAATTACAGAGGCATTACACTATTGAATGTGGTAGGAAAGCTGTTTTGCAAGATTCTAAATAATCGCTTAGTAAGCAGATTAGAAGCAGAAAGGGCTCTTCATGAGGGTCAGGCAGGATTTAGAGAGAAAAGGAGTTGTGTTAATAACATCTTTACTCTAAATGAAATTGTACAAGGTAGAATGAGGGAAGGAAAGCACACTTACGCTTTTTTCTTAGATGTTCAGAAAGCATTTGACACAGTTTGGCATGATGGTTATGGTTTAAGTTATGGGAACTTGGGGTTAGGGGTAGGATGTGGAGAGTTATTAAGAATATGTATGACATCACACAGAGTGCTGTTTTACTGGAGGGAGAAGTATCTGAGCAATTCAATATAGGTCAGGGGGTGGCACAGGGTTGTAGTATGTCGCCTATCCTCTTTTCCATTTTTATTAATCAGTTGTTAGATGAAGTTGAGAAGGCTGGGATTGGCATTACTGTTAAGAAGGATGTTAAGGTTGGGGGTCTGATGTTTGCTGATGATTTTGTAGGTTTAATTACTAATGCTGAGGACTTACAAACCTTGATTAATATAGTGCAGGGGTTTTGTAATAAATGGAGGTTGAAATCTAATATAAAAAAGAGTGCTGTTATGGTATTTTCTAAAGAGGTTAATACAGGTGCATGTACATGGAAGTGGGGAGATAAAGACATTCCAGAGGTTGTAAGTTACTGTTACTTGGGGATTGAATTTGCTAAGAATGGTTCATGGGATAGTCATGTACAGAAGGTAATAAATAATGGAAAGAAAAAACTGAATCAATTACATAGGTTTTTAAGTAATAGGAATATCAGTACAGTTGCAAGAAGATTATTGTTAGTTTCGGTACTTCGCCCTACTTTAGAATATGGTAGTGAAGTATGGGCTTGTAATAAAAGGCAGACAGCTTCCTTGGAATCTATTCAGCTAGGAGCAGCTAAAAAGATGCTTGGCTGCTCTTCTAAAACGTGTAATGAAGCAGTAAGGGGGGATATGGGATTAGAATCTTTGAAAGGCAGGAGGGATAGATGCAAACTTAAGTGGTGGTATAAAGTCAATAGTTTGAATGCTGAGAGATATCCTAGATTACTACTAGACAGTGAGTGGGAAGTGAAGCCGTGTAGGGGTAGGCAGAGGAAGACCTGGAGGAAAGTAATTAGTGAATTGTTGTTGCAGTTAAATCTAGACAGTCAGGAAATACTAGCTGAAGATTATAATGTAAACTTGTTTTTAGAGAGAGTAGATGAAGCATTGAGATGCAGAGAATATAAAGATTTTAATGATGGCTTAAATAGTAAAGTTAAACTTAGTCTTTACAAGTCTTTTTGTAAGGAAATAGAATTTAAAAATTACTTGCAGGGGGTTGGGGATCCAGGAACACAATTGTTGTTTAAGTTTAGGTCTGGTACTAATGGTCTGAATGAAGAGTTAGGAAGGCATCGGGGTAAAAATGATGATAGGCGGTGTAAGTTGTGTGGGGATGAATGTGCGAGTGTGGTACATGTGCTCTGGGAGTGTCCTGCGTATGATACTTTTAGAAGTACTTTCATGGAAGACTTAGACAATCTGTTGGGTGGAAGTTTTGAAGAGTTTAGTGCACTCAATAATTTCGAGAGGACGGGCTTTGTTTTAGGGTGTGAGAATTGGGAAAGATATGATTTTAAGGCTTTATTAAGGCTAGTTAAGAGTTTTATTTTATTAATCTGGGATACTAGGAAGAATAAATTATATGGCTATCAGGATGGTAATGGTGAGACATCTGGTTGCTCTTGCTCTTGTCCTCTGACTGGAGATCTTTCAAGCTCCGCCTGCGTATGTGGGTGCGTGGTCAATGGCGTAAGCGCTACGGCAGCAACATGAGTATATTATTATTACTACGTACGTACTATGCAGTGAAGCATATGTAATCATACTAGCTTTTGTTTACCAGCTGATACCGCAATTGTCTGTCTGTATGTCTACACATCACACAATCTACCCTAGAGTCTACCTGCACAATATTATGCAGTTAAGACAAGTCACAGTACTATTATGCTAAGAATAGCTCACTCAACATATTGTTTGGGAGGAGTCAGGCTTCTCCCAAAGGCAGGTAGATCAACGGTCATGACGGTTTACAAAGGAAAACTTGGCATGAAACTGTTAATTAAAGCATCAATGTCAGATGGGATGGGACGGGATGGGAAGACATGCTCAGCAGAAGTACATACCTGCAGAGATCTGCTAGAAACTCACTGGCATCATGACTAAACTCCGCTTCTTTATGACTTTCCCAGGTAGATCGTCATTGGCATCATTCCCAGTTTTGTATGCATGTGCGTATATAGCTGGCTAGCCAGAGGCTATGTACATTTTTGCATGCCTGTGTACGTAGTTCACCATGTATCACAATATACAAGCTTCTACAGCAGTAGAAAAATAGTCACGTGTTTCCTTTTGCAGTTTTGTTTTTCTGAGAGAAAAAATAAAGGGAAGTAATACGTAAGTACATATTGTTATGCATATGCACACGTAAATGCTTAGTCTCGGCCCCAGGGGTCTGGAGCCGAGACTAGTAAATGCTTGGCATGAGGCATTACATTTTCCGCAATTGTGTGTATGCGCGAACATATGTAAATATAAGCTTGCTCACATACATACAAACAATATTTTTTTGTGGGTACAAAGTTTAGCTAATTGTTTTTCAGTGTCACTAAATTGTGCAAAAATTAGTACCAATCGCCTTCTCCTACCCCCACATCAAGTTATCTCTTCCTTATTCTGATCCGCCCTTCCTACCCCTCCTTGCTTCCTCTGCGCTATCTCCCACCTCCTCGCCTACTCCTGCTTCTTCCTTCCCTCCCATCACCAGATTCCCACCAGTGAGGTGACACTATTGTACGAGGACTGCTTACCTGGGTACTCCTTCTCTGCCAATGAGAGCCAGTGTCTCTGCGATGAGACAGAAGAGATTGTGCTCTGTGAAACCAACAGACAGGGCATACTGCTTGCCGTAAGTTGAGAATTGTTCTGTGTTTTAAAAATTGGCAAGCTTTCGAATTACATGTAAAACTGGAAGTCTTGCAATGACTTTTAGACAAGCTGGAGTGTTAACAGATGTCTTCCAAGATGGTATTGCAAGCGCCACATGTTGGAGAAACAGTTATTAGTTTATGTGAAATTGACAACGACCATATATGTGAAATTGGCAAGACCATATTACGTACGTATGTGACATTGGCATTATTCTTGTGAGCAAGCCCTATTACTTGAAAGGGGAGATAAAACAGACCCACTGTCTGTGGAGCTCAATTAGCCCCACCCAATTCTCCAGAAATACATGTGCAGTGGATTTAAAGGAAACCCCTGAAATAAGGACACCTCTGTATTAAGGACACTTGCTGTACCCCCAATATGCTGTAAATTTAACCCTGAAATGAGGACACCCCTCTATACAGGACACTTCAGCAGATCCCCAAAGTGTCCACATTAGAGGTTCCACTGTAACACTACGTATATCTCAGACAGTTAGATACAGTTACATGTATTGGGGATGACTCCTCCCTACCCTCTACTCTCTAAACAGAATGGTCTCTGGGGAGCCCCTCCCAACTGGAGCAGGACTTTGGTCACCCTCCCCTGCCCCGCTGGCTACTGCAACTGCACCGGAGGGCAGACGGCTGCTGAAGGCACAGTGGGTTGCTTGCTGGTCTACGACAACCCATTCTCGATCTGCGATAAAACGAGGAAGGGTAAGGTTGACGTACGTGTACCTATAGTCTATTAATTGATAGAGGTACCTGATTTCTGAGTGTGTGAAAATTCGATTTGTGGCTTGCCAGAAAGTTTACTAATACGTATACTTGTAAGTAGCATCCAACTTGGACACAAATTCTATAGAGCAACCTCGAGTCCATGGGATCTATGTCACTTAGAAACCCAAAGCTGTAGGATTCAAGCGTAAACATAGCAACATCACTTGGGTGCTTGTAAAAATTTAATGTTTAGTCCTCACTGTTAGCCTCAGGCTACGGGAGATAGTAAGCCCATTGACAGTACATGTAGTCATTTCAAGGGCTCTTTGGCCAGACAGGCTATTGCGGTACTAGTGAACTAAGGTGGCTATAACTCACAATATCAGAACAAATCTGTTCAATCACTTCACTTCTACGGTTGTCGCAAAGCTAGCAAATCTCTTTGATCCCTGTACAACGTGCTCAAGCAATCCTCTTTGTACAGCTAAGATTTACATGTTTCATTATTCACTATACCAATTATCAACACCGTAAGCTTCCTCCTCCTCCTGTGGATCCTGGATATGAAGCTGTATACATACTGCATGTACACATCCAACCAAACACAATCTAGCTGGAATACTTAATTGTGTTGTTTTAATTAAGTGAAACAAAAAACAAAAACTGGTTTAGTAGAAGTGAAAACGGATTTGGTGAACTAACCAGAAGTAAAACTTCAAGAGTGGGAATCAAAAATTAAGCCCTTTTAGTTATGGTTAACTAATACTGAAAGTGTTTTAGTAACCCTTTTTTCAATTTTAGTAACTAAAATTGGTGACTAAAATTGAAACCTTCTTTTTACTGAAACTAAATCTAATTATATACAGCCATGCCAAAATAACACTACTGAATTCCAGTTCCAGGCTCACCTTTTCCAGTTACATGAAGGAAGGGCTTTACCTTGGTGCAACCAAACAAAGTGGGGGTCTGGAAGCGAGGCTGTATTCCCTGCAGCCTTACTTTACTAGCCTCGTTCCCAGGCCTGCACCCAGCTTTTTTCAGAAAGGGCCTGGGAATGAGGCTATTAATTTACATGTATGAGCTATTTTTATGGTTCATCACATTAAAAAATGTACTGAAACCCTATTATGTGGGGACCATTTTCTGCAGGTATACTATGTGGAAAGTGTCGTGAGGGCTATGGGTTAGGACTGCTGACTACCAAGTGCAGGTCTTATTCTGGAAGTGTGCCCGAGTACTACTGGCTAGTACCAATATACGGTATGTTTAAACCATGCATACTGTTGCTTTTCTGCTTGAAGACTAGCTACATGTAGACGTTCTCATACTAAACACTCCAACAGGCTTATAAATTTTATTGCCAACATGTTTACCTAAACAATGAAGTCTCTTTTAGGAGAGTGAAAAGTGAAATCTTTGCCTGATATTAAATTGCTTGTTCTATGACTTATTTATTTCTGTTGAGAAAATGTCCAATGATAATATTATGTCCACTTAACCTATGATTGTAGAAAAAATACTATCTTATAGCCAGACACTAGCCTCGTTCCCAGGCCTGCGGCAGTTTCGGTTACACGAAAGACTTCCTTCGTGCAACTGGAAAAGTTGCGGGCCTGGGAACGAGGCTAGCCAGACACTAACTGTGTGTATATATAGCAGCTAAAATGAGTAAGAATTTTGAAGCTCTATGTATAGTATCAAGTTTTGCAGAATAGTAAAAGGCTTTTCCAAATAAAAAAAATAAAAATACATTGCTAGGATATAATTTTCTGTTACTTCTACATGTATACCTAATCATTTCTTTCTTCAGTGGTGCTAGTGATTCCAGCAATGATTGTGATTGTCAAGTTAGGGGTAAAGTTTCCAACAGTGTTAAAAGGATTCCTCCTATACATTCAAGTAAGTTGCCTAATATTCAGCAAATGTGATAGCACTCACGAGATTACTCAGAGTGGTATATTTCCCTTCCATAGCTTGCTCCAATTGCAGTCGACTTTCTGCCACGGTTCTTTGACCTCAGACAGGACGTGGTGAGTATACATACACATTGCGTTAATTGCATGCTATTATTAGTAACAGCAGTACAGTTACCCCTACTGTAACAGACAAGAGTAAATGTGATTATTACCATGCTCTTTGTAATTACACACGTTTTAGTTGTTTAACAAAGGCTGACAGTAGCCTGAAGAATTGTGATGATATGTGATTAACATGGAATCACTCATGCTGTTTGGGAGTAGTTCTAATTGCATTTGCCAAATTTGCGCTCACTTTGTTAGTATAACTCTTGGTATTATACTATTGTTCCTTACACATGTATGGCCATACATATTATTTTAATCTAGTACGTAAATTGGGTTTGTAACAGGTATTTACTTCTTTGATTGCTTAGAAGCCATTATTGCCCCAAAAGTGAGGTCAGGTACATTTCTAGCTCTCTATTTAGCTACGTATTGTGCACGTATGTATATATCGCCTCTGTACTATTCCTTACCTCGTGGCTCAGGGATAGATTTATACTGCCATGCTTCTCACACATACGTAAAGTCACGTCAGCCATTTTTAAGTGTGATGTACAGCATGTAGTCCAAATTCTGCTACGTAGCATGAGCACCTTATTTGGCTTCTGGTTTAGTACATACTGTACACTATAACCACTTTTTGCTTACAACAAACACATGTACTTACACAACACACACACACACACACACACACACACAGATGGACTGTATTTCAAGCATTCTTGCCTTCTACTTTCCCTACGACTTCAACTTCCACGAGGGTCTAACAGCTCTCAGGGCTTATGGCCTGAGATATATAGCCGTACTGTTTGCTGTCACTGTGGTGCCTATAGCCATGAAAATAAGGTGGGCTAACTCTGAATGCCTTTTTTTAAGCCACAGAGAGTAATTACAGTTTGAATTGGCTGGGTCCTACTGGCAAGTGCTACTAGCAGGTTTAGTGGCTATATAAGCTTGCCTACTGCTCCTCTGCCAATGGGCTCCAGTAGCTCAATTAGTAGAAGGATCTGACTAGTATTCAGAAGGTCCTGGGTTCAATCCCCAGCTGGGTCCTGTTTTTTGGGGGGGATTTCTTTACTCTCTCAGAAAGCTTATCATCTCTTGAAGAGTTTGCAATGTAAATGATAGTAACTATATCATACAATATCATATGTCAACTGGAAGTGTTTTTACTTATTTCACTTACATAGCACGGGGAGTTGTCTAAACATGCTGTACAATGTATGCATGCAGGTATGTACCATGCTATAAACAGGGTTACTGGTCAGTATGTAGTCCATAGTAACGACTGCTATGCTGGATATTACGTATGCGCATACTCCAACATGTACAGATACCGTTCCAAAAACTGGCATGGCGTGTGGACCATCATCCTGTTGATGTATGTGATGACAACAGAGACTTCGATCTCCCTACTCTTTTGCCCCACACTCCACAGAACAGTCAATGGAGAACGGATAGTAACCACAGTAAGCAGTTAGTTGCACATTTTATTTAATTTGCAAAATCTGCTGCATTGGAGGCGTTCTAAGTTGCACAGATCATTTGCCTCCTTGTTCTTTGACCAAGTAAAGAGCATTGTATGATACATGTATATGTACAAGCAAGCCACTCACTGAGTCCTGCCTTAAGTGGCAGGCCTCAGTGCACTCTATTTAGAAACTGGCTCACTTGAAAGCGCAACCATCATCTCGTACACCACTAAATTAACACTGCCTGCCATTGCTAGCATCATCATGTACCGTTTAGCTATTCACTGCCTGTCATCTCTGGAAAGAGCGTGTATCATCTCATACTTTACTTTCTGACAGTTCTGTCCATACATGTGCTTCACCCTGACCAGTTCTTATGTGCATGTACATGGGTCACGCATGGGTCAAGTGTATCCACACACAAATTCACACACACACACACACACACACACACGCACACACACACACACACACACACACACACACACACACACACACACACACACACACACACACACACACAACCAATCTTGAGTATAGGATATGCAATTATAAATTTTGTTACTCATACTATTATAATAACAGATTCACTGTCCAATACTGTCAAGCTCGATATTTGTCACTTTGGTCTCTTAGATTTGGTTCTTTGACGGCAATGTGGAATGCTACCAAGATGTTCATCTCCTGCTGACCATCATTTCGGTATTCGTTCTCATCTTTCTGGGCATGTTAATCCCGATCGTCGCACTGATCATCTATTATGACAAGATTGCTTACAAGGTACATACCGTATTTCCGCAATCAGACGCCGCCCTCGATTAGTAGCCGCCCTCGAATTATAGCTGCACCTCCGGAAGTGCTGAACGAAATAGTGGCCGCCCTCGATTAGTAGCCGCGGCTAAAATTCAAGTACCGTGGTAGGAATATGCAAGAAGGTGTAGCAACTACAGTAAAAGTAGAGTAATACTTGACTTTGCTAGCTAACAGTTGTCGGACCTCACTTTGGTTTCTTCGAGGTTGCGAAGGGATCGGAGCCCGACGGAGGCTGCCCGCGAATCTATATTTTCGACATCTCTCCCCTCAAAAAACAGCTGGCATTGTAGCGTGACGGCTTTTTGATAGTGTTGAGGCACGAACGCCGATTTTCAAACGGATTTAAACTGCTGTTGTGCATCGCTGTGTAACCAGTAAACCGCTCAATCTAATAAACACCGCCCTCGATTAGTGGCCGCCCTCGAATAGTGGCCGCGGAAAATCGCGCGATGAAATAAATAGTAGCCGCGGCGTCTGATCGCGGAAATACGGTATACGTAAATGTAAAAGTATGTAAGCAGTGACCCCGTCACAGTGTTTTCGCCTCCTTTAAATTCTCTCAGCAATATTAGCAAATTTCAGTAGCTTGTCCTGAAAGTGTCAGTATGTAACCATCTTTCCTTCGCAGTTTCCAATTTTTGATCGCCTGGAAAGGTGCTCCAAGGCAATAACACGAGGACTCAAGCCAGAGTTCCAATGGTGGCCAATACAGGAACTCATCACGAGATACATATTTGTCATTGCTGTTGTGCTATCTCCTGGGCTCAGGGTAAGTGATTTGCAGTAATCGTGCCTCCAATTTACAATTAAATTGTGACTTTCATGTGTTTCATAGCCTAAGTAGCACACAGGACTTACTGTCCCATATAGCTATATAGTAGCATGAGTGTTCAGTAGACCGGTAGGGGCTCATACATTTTGTACAAATTCACTTGTTCTACCTCATGGACTCGAGGTAAGTGGCCAACGAAAGATGTAGAACAGTACATAACATGAAAGTTCGTACACCTTTCCGTATTGAAGCTGTGTACCTGGGGACAAATCTACTATGTAGTTAAGTGTGTAGCATCTGATATTAGCGGTAGTACGCAAACAACATTGGGTACTCATATAAATTGGTGTATGATGCATCATGTGTTCAACCACATAATATGTGAGAAAATACTATTATACGCGGTTATACGTATTATTTGCCAAGAATCACTTATTATGAATTTTGGCACAGTTATATAAGTGCAAGTTTGAAATTCATACGCTGTTCCGTTTTGAAGCTGTGGACCCGAGTACACCCTCCTCATAACAAGTGGCCACTTACACTATTATTATTATTATTATTATGCCAGTCAGTCTTGATCTTTTTGCAGAGCTGCTGTGATGTGTAATAATAATATTTCCTGCAGACACTACCTCTGGCTCTGTCACTGGTATTGGTCACTCTGCATACATTTGTTCATCCGTACATGGACTGGAAAGCCAATTACACTGAATCTCTAGTCATGGTAACCCTGGTGATCATCCTGGCCTTGGGCAACACAAGCCCACTGGTTGAAATAACTAGAAATGTGAAGAAGTTCACTCTGTGGCCTCTGTTATACCTACCAGTCATAGTGGGTGCTGGATATGTGCTGGTTCTTTTCACCTATTACTTATGGTAGGTATTTGCAGCGTAGCTACTTCTGTAATCGATCGAAAAGTTATTGCTCTTGGTACGCAGTGAGTACAGTAGGAAGTGGTTGAATACAATTGCTAAAAAATGCACTCAAAAAAAACTTGTTTTTGCATACATGTAGTATACATGCTGCTTGGTGATTAATGCTAACTATAGCCTCATACAATAGCACACATCCAGGCCAATCATACAATGTATGTAGCATAAACAAGTCTGACATTACATGTCTAAAAACCAGCCGGGAAATTTGTACAATACACGCCAACTGACCGTAATGATAATGACCGTCCTACAACAGCTAGTGAATTGAAACATCTGTACTCATTTTTCTTTTCAGGAAGTGGTTATCAAGTCAAAAAAAAAGAAAAGAAGAGTCCACTGATAATAATATTGCTCGAAGCTTTACAGCATCCTTCAGTGCCTTGCATAGAGCTTGGAGGGTCCGAACTGTGACAACCACAACTGTCTCTTTAACTGATCATGGAACAGATAGTGATGATGATGATGGCGATGATGAGGATGATGGTTATGATAGTGGTAGTAGACAATCCAGGACCTTTACTGATAGTGTGCCGAGTAGCTTATAACTATTATAGCAACACTTTTTACTATCTGGTTATGGATGTCAGGGTCTACTATTAGTTGTATAACTTCATGTATACCTACATACACAATGTCATGTATTGAAGTTACTACGTATTGTGCAAAATATTTTTATTGGTAAAAAAAAATCAGTTGCATTGTAGGGGTTAATTAATGTAATACAAAAAAAAATCGTCCAAACATGGTAATAAGGACACCTCATTACCCACCTCCTCTGTACTGAGCCCCACCCCCCTGTACTGGGAAACAGGCTATAGCGCTAGATAGGGAGTTAGCCCTACCCCTTTGTACTGAACCCAACCCCCTCAGTGCTGGGAACTGGTACATTTTATAGCCTGGTGTGTTTTGTGTGGTTTCTTGGAAAAATCACATTCGCAACATCCGGCAAGTATAAATATATATATCCACCCTCACCAAATGGATGAAGGGCGGACTAGTACATAGTTGGGGTAGAGCTTGACGGGGTGTGGCAGTTGCTAACATCCCTGTTCATTGTTAATGCAAGTTTATGGAGAATGCGGGAGTACATGTGCATTGGCTGGACAGGGGAGGTAGGTGAAATGCAGGTGACAACAGTGGTAGTGTGACAAATGGGAACTATTAAATTTTTCCTAGGCAGCATGATGTTGCACCGTATATTGTGTTGGTGACTGTTAGTAGGTGCTAGTGTCTGTTATAGTTTACGAGTGTGTAGAGCTAGGTGTTTCTGTATACCGGTAGATATAAGTTGTAGCAAGATGGGCCACAGCTAGCCCCAGTTTTCAAGTCAAAGAAACACAATTTGACTCTTAATTTGAATTGGATGATGGTGCACTTTTCGCATACATGTATGCATTACTCAACTGGAGGATGCTAAAGTTGCAGCCAAAGACTGTGAAGAAGGGAAACATCTGTTCTAAACTTTACAATTTATGGGGGGAGGAGTGTAGCACTAGCATTATTGGAGTTAATATTTTAGTTTATGGTATTTGTGACTCTTGACCATTAGCACAAGTATACACTGCAGACTGTTGCTATATATTCACTACTATAAGTGAAGGTAACAGGTGGTTACTCTCAAGACAGTTCTCTAGAACTAGGGATCATTAGCCTTGAACCCAGCTGTCCCAGCAAAATAAAGCTGGGACGGCTGGGTTTGAGGCTAAGGGATCATTCTATTATGAATTTGGCTTTTTTATTTTTAGCATTTTCAGTAACCTCTTTTTTTTAACCTTTTCATTAGCCTCTTTTACCTCTGCCTCTGCATAGATACAGCCAATACAGAGTACTTAAATGCGTAATACATAAGCCATGCAGAGACAAGGAAATGCAGACTTCTACTTTAAGATTCTACCAAAATACCCACTGGTTATTCTAATCCTAGAGAACTGTCTCGGGGTAGCCTTCACTTGTAGTCTCAACTGTTACTGAAAGAATAGTTGTTATCCCAATTGAACACACTTATTGAATTAATATCGGATACAACCTGCAGACCCTCAGCTTTGGCCCATAAATACTGCCGCGATTAAAGACCACGGCATTTAAATAAACCATGTAGCATTTTTTCTGTAATTTTAAGTTTTAACATACTACATCTATACACAGTGGCTAATATCATAGATAGCATCTATGCTTATATGTGGTCATAAATTGCTAGCACTCTCCCCAATTAACTTGACTCTCTACGCTCGTTTTTTTTCTCCTCTTCTATGGCTCCTTCTCCTCCGCCCTCTGCCCTTTCATTTCCGTCCAACTGTTCTTCCTCTCCTCCCAGATTTGGCATCTCAGGGTTGCGATGGGGTGAGCGTGGATAGTCTTGCTCGACTCTTTCAATCAAACTAACAGACTGCTGAAGGCCTAGGTAGCCGGCAATAGACTCTAAGGTATTTGAAATCGTGGTCACCAGATTACGGAAGTGTGGCCTTAATTTTGCAACTTCCAGCCAGCACAGCTGCATAAAGGAATAGCTGGAAGGAAGATGGAATAATTAGTAGCTATATAGCTACAATAGAATGTCATAAGCATGTTCAGCTCAAACTCAATACATTGTAGGCTGCAGCTGCTAGTTGAAAGGCAATGAATAGTAGAAGTTAATATGTGTCATTCAATGTAAACGTGACCTACCCCCACCATTTAGGTGGATGCACATAGGTATACAAGCCTATACAAGCCAATACTGATAAAGTTGATAACATGAAACCAGACTAAACATCACTTGGAAAAGATATGCTGCATTAGGACTTTATATAATGCTTACACTTCATCTGAGCAGGCAGCATTCTCTGGCTTAGAAAGCCTCTCTCCACTTGCCACTTTTCGAATCAATGCCGAAGTGGTTACTCCAGGATATGGAAGTTTTCCTCCACTATACACCTCCCACATTGTGACACCGAATGACCACTGAATGGCAGTTGGAAAGCATTGATGTTATAGGAAGTGTAGCTATCATTGCTCCCACATTGAATGGTATACTTTTACTGTGAGCTAGGCATGCAAAACTTTGCTTATAGCCTCTGACAAAATAGTTCTGTGTACACTATTCTGCCAAGGAATACCCACTATTATTGAGTGACAGGATAGAGTCTTTCTTTGTAATCATGAGCAGTCTTTGTACATGCCTTTTGTAGGACTGAGTTTAATAGTCTGTGATTTGTAGTAGTGAATTAGCTAGTTGTGATTTCTTGTAGCTAGTGAGCATTCTTCAAGTACGTATGTTAAACATGCAGGCATTAGCTACATTTTTATAATTAATGTGTCTTACAACATCACTTTTCTCGGAGTAGATACCATCCACTATGCTCTCCACTGCCATCCACCTGATGGGGAGCTTTGTCTCCTTCTCCTTTCCCTGGCAATAGTAGTTGCTGGTGTAGACATCCTCTGACAGACCAAAATCGGCCACCTTGATGATCCCCTTAGCATCAATCCTATGTAGAGAAATCATGACCTTGATCATTTGGCAATACATCCATAACCAATGGTATTATACTGTAATTTACAGTGGAATCCCTCTAATGCGGACAACTTGGGGACCTGGTGAAGTGTCCTGTATAGAGGGGTGCCCTCATTTCATGAGTATTAAGAAAGCATTTTTGGGATAAAGCAAAGTGTCCTTAATACACAGGGGTCCATATTGCAGGGGTGCCCTTTAATAGGGCTTACATCGTATAATAAGTAGCCAATATTGTAGTATCCTTCAGTCAACAGATACGTATACTTACATGCAGTTTCGAGCAGCGAGATCCCTGTGAACAACTTTCTCTCGTGCAAGATACTCCATCCCTTCAGCAATCTGTAGGCAAATGTTGAGGAGGAACTTCTGTGTTTCTGAAACCTGTTATTAGGGTAAAGACACTCATCTGAAATCCATACTGATTTGTGCTTACTCATAATCACACTGCCATAGTTACAGTGAAGGTGTGAAGGTGCAAACACAGCACATGTTGGGAAAATGGCAGTGTAATCTCTGCCAAGTAAATCAGATTAGCTCATGACTCTAGTAAAATACATGCAAGTTCTTGCATATCACAGTAAGCTCACTGACTGCATGTGTAGACCATAGTCTTGTGGGACTACACCATTCGCAAAGTATGGCCCACTATGCTATGCAGACCACTATCCTCATATACGTATGAACCATGCAAGAAACCTTGCTACTCCTTGGTGATCAATAAAAGGCAACAATGGTAGCAACTTTGGTGAAATTTTCCCCTGAAGGAAATTTCCCACCATACAGTACAACTGAACCTTCTCTGGAGAAGCATCCTCATCCAAGAGTAAGTTGTCTCTCTTTTTTCGCAAATAATCCAACAAGCTACCATGTGCCATATATGGCATCACAATGGCTGGACCTGCACCGCCATCCAGACACACTCCAGTGAGTGACATGACATGGTTATGGTGGAAATCTTTCATCTTCAAAACTTCTTCAACCAATTCATGCTCAGCTTGGCTAGTAAACCACCCTACAAAGGAGAAGCCATTATTTTCTTGTATCTTGGAAACAATGCATTAATTAATACCTTTGAGAGTTTTTACAGCAACAACTTCCGTCTCTGAATCCATATAACGCTTAAAATAGGCCTTATAGACGATTCCAAACTCCCCTATTTGGGCAAAAGAAAGAATTACATAGTGAAAAGCCACATGATTTTAAAAATCCACCAGACTAGCACACTAAAATGTTGATGAACCCAGTTATTGGCCTCGCAGCCACAGTGCACACCTATTTTTCACACTTCAAAAAGAGAGCAGTAGTCCCACTTAAAACATGTGAATAGTTTTCTGTTCCTTAATTCGCATCATTTCTTCTGTAATAGAACCTAAAAACTTTTCTTTCATGTATGTATAGATCATTTACAAAAGCTAGTACATCTGAAATCATCCCATATGGCAGCTAGCTTTTTCAAATTCCTGGTAGTAACTAAGTAGACACCTTTTCAGCTGCCTAGTTAACAGTTATCCCTTCTACATGCAGGATCCGCTATTTCATACCATAGATGTTCATACCTACCTTGCCCTAGTGTGTCCTTTAGTTGCAGTTGACTGGCTGGTATGATTAAAGTCTGTGGCAGTGACATAAGCTCAACGGAAGCCAGCGACTCATCACCTGTTAAATCAGTGACATAATACTTCCCAAATGTGATTAGATGAGATGGGTTTTACGTACCTTGAACACACACAGCCAGAGCATTAGATTGCGATGGCGCTTCCCTATATAAAAGCAATGGAATCACTACACAACACAACATTATGGGACGAGTTATGCCTTCCAATGTACGATATTATATACTAGAGTGTATCATTACTACAAAGTCTGACTCCAATGTATGTTAGCTGTTACATCATTTCCAGGACACAGCTGTAATGAGATTAGCATTACTCCGCAGCTGGTACGTACATTACTGGAAGTAGTATAGCATGCTTCTCAGCCAGGCATTAACATACCCTTTTGTTAAGATTTCCTACCTGGTGCTAAGTTTATTAGTTCTTCGTGCTATTTTCCAACAAAATGTTGCGACTGCAATAACCAACGGTATGATGAGAACAACAGAGGCCACCACCGATGCTGTTATAGTTCCAGTAACACTGGTGCGTCCTATAAGAAGAACATTTCAGATGCTATACATGTACATCACATTGAAAAACTACAGAGCCAAGGACAGCTAGGTATAGTAGCAAATTGTTTTATACAACCTCATGGTAGCCTACAAAATGTACAAAAAACAACTAACCATCTGGTGTGGGTTCAGGAGATACCACTACTGTGAGAAAGAAATCGATATTAAATAGTACATTATATTTGCGACTGCATGACTCAAGAACATGTAATGTACTATATTTTAGGCACCTACATGCCAGTAATTGACAGTAAGGTTGTAGCATCACAATGCACTTACACTGCATTGCCACTGACTATGGAACAACTGGCCCTCTGCAGGTATACGTACAGCTGTATACGTTTGCTACTATAGACCTGGTGTTATGTAGGAGAAACTAATGAAAGAATGGACCCATGTACCTCTGCCTTTTGCTGTAAATTTAATGCTTAGACCATAGTGTCTTGTATGTAAACTCAAACTATCACATACATAATAACCTACATCTCCATCAATCCCAAATTATTCAACTAGTGAGCTACAAACTATTCACATACTGCTGTTATATACGTATCTAGGGCATAGGCTGTTCATGATATAAAGATGGAATAAAGGTTGAGGAGAGACGAGATGCAGGTAGAGAAGTTTTCCCTTGTGTCTGATGATGCGTGGGATATACTTAAGACAGTCTTGATAGGGAGGTACATATATTGCAAAATTTAACCAACTCTATTTTAATTGGAGTATAAAACAGGTTTTCCCTAGGGCAATAAAAAAAAATCTCCCCCGAACCCTTTTTCAAGTCACTTTCTTTGACTTAGAATGTCCACTACAATAAATTCAATATCAAATCACAGTACTAAACTTACAATCATCATCATCATCATCATCATCATCATCATCATCATCGAGGATATCAATCGTTACAGTTGTACGATCAATTGTAATGATCACATTTGTTCCTCTGGCATTAAAAAGTATGCCTCTGAACATCTCATTCGTTTCTACCAAGTTGTCGGGAATGATGGTCACTACCACAGTCCTGCTTTCTTCTGATTGCTCAAAAGTCACTGTCTGAAATATACTGTTGAAATCCATCTCGGCTAAGTATGAGAAAAGGCATACCAGTGGGCCCTCATTTGCACCTTTGAGGCACATATGATGTAGGTGTTTTCTGTGATACGTTTTTTATGCCTACATGCACTGCAAAAATGAAAAGGTTGTTTTAAACCAGTGAGTTTCAGCTGACTGACAGCAGTGAATACCTGCAAAAAATGCTACTGTTTGTGGTTTAGAGTGCAATTTGTTTAGTAGCAGTTCAAGCTCTATGCACTGTATTAAAAAATAAAACCAACTAAGATTATCTCAGTTGCAGCTGCACTGCCAAACTATGCAAGTTTTCCTACAGAAAGCCAATACGGAATTACAATTTTTACGGTATTTGGCGAGAGCGGCTACGCTATTCCTTGAATTGATCATAGGAGTGCTATCATTCCCCGGTACTGAATGTAGCGCTTCCATCTGTAAGGTTTGAGACAAAAGGCTAAGCACTCCTATCAAGGATTCAGCCACTATCACCAAATACCGTAAACAATTAGTGAGTGTATTCATTTTGAATTTTTATTGGCTTCCTGCAGTAAAATTGCATACTATGGTAGTGCAGCTACAAACGATAGCTGGTTTTATTTTTTAATACAGTGCATAGAGCCTGAACCGCTACTAAACAAATTGCACTCCAAACCACAAACAGTAGCATTTTAGCAAGTCTTCACTACTGTCAATCAGCTGAAACTCACTGGTTCACATTAATTTCCATTATTGCTGTAGCTACTCTCTATTTAAAAATTCACTTCACAAACATTGTATGTGATAAACAGCATTCATGGTTAGAACATATACAGTATACTCACCTACTGCAGTAACAGACTCAGTGGTGAAATCAACACAGACTGGCTGAGATGTGTCACCACTCCTTGTAATAATTACATTAACAGTGCCCATTGACTCAGGAACAGCGTAGGACGATTCGGCGAAGCTAATCTCAGTTGCTATGGAGGAGTAATCACACGTAAGGTAAGCTTTCAGGCATCTAATTGGCACTTTTAAGTTTTGGTTCTTATGTAGCTCAAATGTTCTTGTAAAGTGGTACATCATTGAATGTACTACTATTAGCCTCAGGTCTTCCATGGAAGACTTGCATAATATATTTATGGTATGGCTAGCATATTATGCCCAGCGATTACTGAAATGTGAGTCTAGCACCGAGTACGTTGTTGTTTTTTTTTGTAGCCAAAGCACTTTGTATCAGTGTGTACTCTCCAGGTGATAAACATGTAGAACGTTGTGCATCTTCCAGTGGCAGTAGACTATAGTGTAGCTGACGGAATCCTGCCTAAGCGACGTGGAGGAAGTATACCTCAACGGAGAGACTGCAACACAAAACAGAAAAGCTAGGACCAAAGTCTAGCTCTTCACAGCCATAGTCTACATATGTAGACAAATGGCACTGACTCCTTTTTTATGCATAACGTCGTAGTTGGTCTAGCGTAGCAGTTTACACAGCTGTGCATGCAACACTTACAGGACTATAAGCTTACAGCAACTAACCTTTGCAATAAGAGTGCGCTCAAAGTAATCATTTTAGGCCATGCCATTGGCTGTCAGAGCATCCTAATGCATGCAGCGGTCAGAGTAGTCTAGCTAGCTATCCCCAACTTCTACCCACATGTCACGGTCTTCTCACGTATTCTAGCGCAATCAAGCTTCATTAGTAAATGTCATATCCGTGACGGACGGACGGACGGACAGACTAACTAACGTTAAAGTATTGATCTATGGGAAGTGCTCTTCCATAGCTGCATCTACCCATGGGCATGGGTAGGGTATGGGTATGTGGTATGGGATATGAGTACAGGTATGGATATGGAGTATGGGTACGAGTACCATATGGGATATTATGGGTATGTCTAACAATTATCTAACCCCACTACAATACTGCAGAGAAATCGGCAGTGAACTCACTTGGAAAAGGGCTGTCCAAAATGGTGACAGTGACCATAGGAGTCAAAACAAAAACACTTCTGGTTCCCTCCAAAAATAGGAAAAAAATCTCAGGCTCCTCTAGTACGATATCGGTGACGATTGTGAATGTGACTGTGAGTTCTGCAATGTTAGGTCTCATTACCAACTCATTTGTAGTGGCATTGATTACTTCTCTGATTGCATTTATGGGGTTTGTCGTATAGTTTGCTTCATAGTCAGCAGCTACAGCAGGGAAGAAGAGCAAATAAAAAGCTAACAAAAATGTCAGCTGGGTATCAAAACTGGTTTAGTAAAATCTTGGGCTATTAGCAATCACAACTGTATTATAGTAATATTTTGCTTGCATGAACTCCCGTAGGATTTGTAATGGTCAACAACCATCTTCGGTCAAGACACATGTTCACAGGTCAAAGTACATCCGGAAGCGTGCACATACGGCTTCCACTTCCAACATGTACGTATAAGTACACAGACACATCCAACTGTAAGTACAAATAGTCCAAGGACTGCAAAAGGCTCAGTTTAAATAAGGAAAGTGCTTCACCTGTAGTAGTTTATTGCTAACTTCAAAACTTTATTCAGTCAGGGGCATTTAAATGAAGTTGAAATGTGAATGCTGATTACATTAGCTAGCTAAACTAAGGCTCTAGGTAATCCAATCAATCTGCATGCAAGGTGTTAGGTATATGCAACTTACAGCTACTAGCAGAGCCTGACATTAGCCGGACATTAAATCTGCTTAGCAATGAAAGGTCCCCTGCTCGTGTGAATGTTACAACAGCTACACCGTTCATTTCCAGGACTGTTACATCAGATTCTACAGCACTCACAACTGGGACTGTGGGGAGTGGAGAATTCAAGTACTGTACAATCAATGTATGCAGTGATACATGGTGTTGCTTACATGAAACTTCATCCAGCTCAAAGCCAGCAGTATAGCCAAAAGAAACTGCTTCATTTATGCCATATATCCAAGCAGAAATTGAGGCCTGACCATTTAAATGTTTTATTGTTACTACTCCAATTGGAGCATGTTCCACACGTGCAGAATAACCACAAATTTGTCCACTTGCACAAAAAATTTCAATCCATCCTTCATCTGGATCAGGTACAATGGTCACATTATTGATAAGTATCCTTGATCCATCTTCAACCGCAGAGCGGAAGAAAATTTTATCTCGGGGAATTGCAATGGTGAGACCGACAGCTGTGGTCTGGCTTCCATTCCTTGACAACACCAGATCAGTGGGCACTGTGTAGTCATTCAGATATTGCGCAACAGGAGGAATGATGGTTATCAATGGATCACCATATGTACCAATATCCTTTAAACTCTCATCAGCTGTACCTCCAAATGCATACTGCATCACTAGTACAGGGTTGTTTGCTTCTATGCAGCACCATTGCAGATTGTCCTTCCTGGAGGCCTGGTCCCCCGTGGTAGTCCCACTGTCAGTGTCAAACACTTCAAATCCACTCTCTGTATCATTGTTAAAGTCCATTGTAAAATTCTGAATAGTTGGTATAGGATCAGTCAGGGTTCTACAAGTTACATTGAACTGAGTGTTGTCAGTAGTGGTTGCAACTCTGTAGTGATCACCAGAATATCTCCCAACAATGGGGACTGTGAAGAATAGCCTGCCCCATGTCACTTGTGGAGGGACCTGCTGAACAATGTGATCGCAAGTACCAACAGATACTGTAGGTACATTACCACATTCATGTCCAGTGAAAACAGCAATTGGTTTGTTCGATGTAATTTTGGTCCCTGAAAGATCCTCCTGATTATTCAAGAGAATTGTTGTCAGCTGATCTAAATGTGAAATGTTAAGGGGATCCCTTGGTCCTGGAGTTTGACCCCCTCCGAGATTGGCAGGAACAGATGTGTTGATTGAATCAAGCTGACTTGGTGGTGTAATCACAACTTCAGTGTTGTTCTGACAGCCAACTATCATAAACCTGCTGTCTGTTGTTTGATGTGCAGTAGATAGGATCACATACTCATATGTGTCAGGTATTGTAGGGTACACATGGCACGGAAATATGTTAAAAGCATCCGCTGATGACAATCCACTGTTAAAGCCATAAACAGATACTTTGCCACCATCAGTAGAGATTCGAATGCCACTGTTTCTGTCAAGTCTGTCATCGATGGTATACACCTGTATGTCTTCATCTGGAGGTGGGTTTCCAGGAGCCACAGGGAAGGTGAATGTGATTGAGCTGCCGGGTTCAACTGTCTGTGTTTGGGTCTGTGGGAAGGTTGTTACATTCAAATTCGAATTGTTCACATAGAAAGCTGGATTTACTTCTACTGTCACATTAACAGGGCGGGACTCTTCAGTGGTAATCATTACTATTGCTTCTTGAGTCTGCTCTCTATTGTTACCCATAAAGGCAAAGATAAAGTCGGTGCCTCGGGTTGTCAGTGCTTCTGGCCCTGCAATAATAAATATATTCCAAGAAAATGTTTTATTGTCAACAATTACAGTCAAGTACTGAATACTGTAGTTAGTGAAAAGCAAGTTGATATAGGCCTTGCGGTAATAATGGCCATCCTGTATCTTCAGCTGGAAAACAGTTGTCTCTATATATAAGGTTACCTCAGTAGCAACTACACTACCAAACTATGCAGTGTTTACAGTAGGAAGCCAATATCAATGGGAATTCCAATTACTGATTTATAATTATGGTCTAAACTCATCAAGCGTCACCTCATACACGCCAACTTGCCATAGTTATATAAAGGCAGAGCAAGTACATGTAATAAATCACCCCTCTGAGACCTAACTCCTACCTACACACTCATGCATACGTCTGCAATTCAGACAGCTAATCACTAAGACATTATTTTTTGCAGTGCAGGCATGCAGTCAGAGCCACCAAGTATTTCTGGGTGCAGTAGCTAGTTTGCATAAACCTACCTAAATACAGCAGCAAACTGGTAAATCCACAATAATTGCTCAAGAATTAAGAGACTGTATACCTCCTCTACCAATATAGGACTTTTTATAATTATTCACGATTCCCATTACATGTAGTGCATGGATCATATAGTATGCGTACTAGACTCTATATCCATGATTAGCGCAGTAGGCGCGAACTACGGAACTCACTTTGCGGGAGAAGAGCCTGGTCAAAATCACTCAGCGACCCGTTAGCCAGTAGTGCAGTTGCTGCATAAGCCAGCAAACAGAATGTAACTAGCGTACCAGCCATGGCTGACTCGCGCAAACATCCAGTCGCTCCGCCAAATTATCAAGATCGACAGGAAGTTAAAAACGTAAGCACACATTCCAATATAATTAACGGCATCAACACAAGTTGCAATATCATGGGAACGCCCAGCTTTAAACCCAATGCTAACCCTACGACCCTTACCCTAAAAGGTCAGACCATGGGTCCGAGGTCTGGGCACGAGACTGAAGCCATGCGTTTACGTTAATGTCATTTTGGTCTCGTGCCTTGCCAAAATTTCCGTCATTTTAATGTAGCCAGCCGTTCACTATAGGCTTGCAGCAGATGAGAGTGTGGGTCGAGGCCAGCAATTGGGCAAGTATACCATCCATCAAATGCCATTCATCCCACTCCATTTGTTCAACGCTCTCGTCCCACGCGACACTAGAGGGTGTGGCTTGCGGGACTCTGTTCTCGTCACAGTAGTCTCGTGCCCAGCCGGAAATTTCACCATGGATAATTCCGAGCGAAGCGAGGCTATACTCCGGTTCCATTGACCTTTTTCGTCGTCGTCGTCATGGTCCACGTCCCTCCCAGCCACTTCTCCAGACATATAGCCTACCAAACTCGCAGCAAACACTTACCTTCGTTACAGAACTCTGTACGAGAGACTTGGAAGCGCTCACTATTACACCGGGCCTGCTTCAGCCTGTGGTCTTCCAGGCGCAATATTACACATAGCCATTTTTTATTTGGGGTTGTAGGCGTGCCTTGTTACGCTTGACCTTTTCTGCTTGGTATGTGTGCCACAAAATATATGTGGCGCGACATAAAAATGTTTATCTATCAATCTATCTATCTATATGTGCCACACCCAGCAATTCTCGCGAAGTGAGGACATCCCTGCACATTGTGTATCACTAGTATAGTACACGTGTACTATATTATCCATGGATGCATTTACCGCGTACCTGAAATTTTGCACAGCAAGTGAGTTGGACGGTCGTATCCAAGCTTCTGGAACGCTTCTAGAAAATCTCGATGGAGTCGAAGAACTAAAACTCTATTGGGAACGGCCGTAGCTCCCAGACAGAAATTAGCCTACGACTAGATAAAGAGCGATCTCATTGGTTAGTGCGGGCCGCGGTTAAATTCTACCGCGAATGTGAGAAAATCTTGCCAGACGGACTTTCCGTGAAATCATGGATATTATAGTACACGTGTACTATATTATCCATGATGCATCACGCTGTGATGTGTGGGTAGTCTGTGCACGCCTTAAGCTTCCGGTGTGCATTGTCGCTTGTTTCGTTGGTTTTTGGGGAAGTGTTTTTGCTGGAAGTGCATCCCTACATGACTGGCTTGTGCACTTTTTGGAAAGTGCTTTTTCTGTAACTTAGGATATAGGATCGGGAGCAGACACGATCTGCTAGCGAAACCTGCCCAGTGCCGCGAGCTGATGGTGTTAAGCTACTGGTAACTGTAGCACTGAATGAACATGTATTAAAGTGTACAGTGCATAGTGGGGCCATATTATCTATGGACTGAAATAGTAACTTGAAGAATTAATTGCTGTCAGTATGTTCTAAGGTCTCTGCTGAAGAGTGATGAGGTCCATCGTCCTCTTGTAGTAGAGCAGGAGCATCGGAGTGTAGTGCCAGCAAGCACTAAAGAACGCTATATTACACACGATGGACCTTTTCAACAAACCTTACATTCTGTTGGTTTGCTAGCTCAAAAACACAGCGGTTCCTCTCCCGTTCAGGCTGTCACTGAAGCTTCATATACGCACGTGCACGTGTTAAAGAAATTTATAGCAAGGGCGCAAATATAGAACATTGTGCATAGTTCCGGCACGGACAGACAAAAAGCCCCAATTAAAATAACATTGTGCATTGCAAGTCATTTACAACAATTATAAATAACACAGTTTAAGTGTACATATACACTGTATTACAACTTCAGGTACAGCGGGGAATCAGTTACAAGTATATGTAGTACAACTCCAATATGTTTAGGTACATGCACTGTTTTGTCTCTACCGAAATGGCCAGACTTACTGATTTCTTCTCTTCTCTTCCATTCATGATCCATTACTTTGGCTCCTGCAAATATAATATGCATGAAGATTTATTAAAAGGACTACACTTCATGGATGCATGACTTGGCTTTTCGCCTGACCGCTTGTTTCTTAATCTCTATAAGTTCATACTATATGCGCTCAGCTTGTAACTATACCCTTTTGACGATAAAAATAATCCGCTGTTACCCATTTAGTTTCTCCATCACAGACAACCCACAGATAAAAACAGCAGTGTGCTGCCCATGTAGATCTGATATTGTCAATTGTAATGAGATTAGCATTACTCCACAGCTGGTACGTACATTACTGGAAGTAGTATAGCATGCTTCTCAGCCAGGCATTAAAATACCCTTTTGTTAAGATTTCCTACCTGGTGGTAAGTTTATTAGTCCTTTGTGCTCTTTTCCAACAAAATGTTGCGACTGCAATAACCAATGATATGATGAGAACAGAGGCCACCACCGATGCTGTTATAGTTCCAGTAACACTGGTGCGTCCTATAAGAAGAACATTTCAGATGCTATACATGTACATCACATTGAAAAACTACAGAGCCATGCAAGGACAGCTAGGTATAGTAGCAAATTGTTTTATACAACCTCATGGTAGCCTACAAAATGTACAAAAAACAACTAACCATCTGGTGTGGGTTCAGGAGATACCACTACTGTGAGAAAAAAATCGATATTAAATAGTACATTATATTTGCGACTGCATGACTCAAGAACATGTAATGTACTATATTTTAGGCACCTACATGCCAGTAATTGATAGTAAGGTTGTAGCATCACAATGCACTTACACTGCATTGCCACTGACTATGGAACAACTGGCCCTCTGCAGGTATACGTACAGCTGTATATGTTTGCTACTATAGACCTGGTGTTATGTAGGAGAAACTAATGAAAGAATGGACCCATGTACCTTTGCCTTTTGCTATAAATTTAATGCTTAGACCATAGTGTCTTGTATGTAAACTCAAACTATCACATACATAATAACCTACATCTCCATCAATCCCAAATTATTCAACTAGTGAGCTACAAACTATTCACATACTGCTGTTATATACGTATCTAGGGCATAGGCTGTTCATAATATAAAGATGGAATAAAGGTTGAGGAGAGACGAGATGCAGGTAGAGAAGTTTTCCCTTGTGTCTGATGATGTGTGGGATATACTTAAGACAGTCTTGATAGGGAGGTACATATATTGCAAAATTTAACCAACTCTATTTTAATTGGAGTATAAAACAGGTTTTCCCTAGGGCAATAGGAAAAAATCTCCCCCGAACCCTTTTCAAGTCACTTTCTTTGACTTAGAATGTCCACTACAATGAATTCAATATCAAATCACAGTACTAAACTTACATCATCATCATCATCATCATCATCATCATCATCATCATCATCATCGAGGATATCAATCGTTACAGTTGTACGATCAATTGTAATGATCACATTTGTTCCTCTGGCATTAAAAAGTATGCCTCTGAACATCTCATTCGTTTCTACCAAGTTGTCGGGAATGATGGTCACTGCCACAGTCCTGCTTTCTTCTGATTGCTCAAAAGTCACTGTCTGAAATATACTGTTGAAATCCACCTCGGCTAAGTATGAGGAAAGGCATACCAGTAGGCCCTCATTTGCACCCTTGAGGTTACATGTGATGTAGGTGTTTTCTGTGATACATTTTTTATGTCTACATGCACTGCAAAGATGAAAAGGTTGTTTTTAAACCAGTGAGTTTCAGCTGACTGACAGCAGTGAATACCTACAATAAATGCTACTGTTTGTGGTTTAGAGTGCAATTTGTTTAGTAGCAGTTCAAGCTCTATGCACTGTATTAAAAAATAAAACCAACTAAGATTATCTCAGTTGCAGCTGCACTGCCAAACTATGCACATTTTACTACAGAAAGCCAATACTGATGCATGGGAATTACAATTTTTACGGTATTTGGCGAGAGCGGCTACGCTATTCCTTGAATTGATCATAGGAGTGCTATCATTCCCCGGTACTGAATGTAGCGCTTCCATCTGTAAGGTTTGAGACAAAAGGCTAAGCACTCCTATCAAGGATTCAGCCACTATCACCAAATACCATAAACAATTAGTGAGTGTATTCAGTTTGAATTTTTATTGGCTTCCTGCAGTAAAATTGCATACTATGGTAGTGCAGCTGCAAATGACAGTTGGTTTTATTTTTTCATACAGTGCATAGAGCCTGAACCGCTACTAAACAAATTGCACAAACAGTAGCATTTTTGCAAGTCTTCACTACTGTCAATCAGCTGAAACTCACTGGTTCACATTAATTTCCATTATTGCTGTAGCTACTCTCTATTTAAAAATCCATCACAATCTATGCTGCATAATACACACGCATCTGCATTCACTTCACAAACATTGCATGTGATAAACAGCATTCATGGATTGAACGTATACAGTATACTCACCTACTGCAGTAACAGGCTCAGTGGTGAAATCAACACAGACTGGCTGAGATGTGTCACCACTCCTTGTAATAATTACATTAACAGTGCCCACTGGCTCAGGAACAGCGTAGGACGATTCGGCGAAGCTAATCCCAGTTGCTATGGAGGAGTAAGTTTTGGTTCTTATGTAGCTCAAATGTTCTTGTAAAGTGGTACATCATTGAATGTACTACTATTAGCCTCAGGTCTTCCATGGAATAATTACATTAACAGTGCCCGATGACTCACGAACAGCGTAGGACTGTTGGGCGAAGCTAATCACAGTTGCTATGGAGGAGTAATCACGCGTAAGTTAAGCTTTCAGACATCTAATTAGCACTTTCAAGTTTTGGTTCTTATGTAGCTCAAATGTTCTTGTAAAGTGGTACTAGTTGTATGTACATGTAGGTAACATCATTGAATGTACTACTATAAGCCTCAGGTCTTCCATGGAAGACTTGCAAGATATATTTATGGTATGGCTGGCATATTATGCCCAGCAATTACTGAAATGTGAGTCTAGCACCGAGTACGTTGTTTTTGTAGCCAAAGCACTTTGTATCAGTGTGTACTCTCTAAGTGATAAACATGTAGAACGTTGAGCATCTTCCAGTGACAGTAGACTATAGTGTAGCTGACGGAATCCTGCCTGAGCGATGTGGAGGAAGTATACCTCAACGGAGAGACTGCAACACAAAACAGAAAAAGCTAAGACCAAAGTCTAGCTCTTCACAGCCATAGTCTACATATGTAGACAAATGGCACCGACTCCTTTTTTATGCACAACGTCGTAGTTGGTCTAGCGTAGCAGTTTACACAGCTGTGCATGCAACACTTACAGGACTATAAGCTTACAGCAACTAACCTTTGCAATAAGAGTGCGCTCAAAGTACTCATTTGAGGCCATGCCATTGGCTGTCAGAGTATCCCAATGCATGCAGCGGTCAGAGTAGTCTAGCTAGCTATCCCCAACTTCTACGCACATGTCACGGTCTTCTCATGTATTCAAGCTTCATTAGTAAATGTCATATCCGTGACGGACGGACGGACGGACAGACTAACTAACGTTAAAGTATTGATCTATGGGAAGTGCTCTTCCATAGCTGCATCTACCCATGGGCATGGAAAGGGTATGGGTATGTGGTATGGGATATGAGTACAGGTATGGATATGGAGTATGGGTACGAGTACCATATGGGATATTATGGGTATGTCTAACAATTATCTAACCCCACTACAATACTGCAGAGAAATCGGCAGTGAACTCACTTGGAAAAGGGCTGTCCAAAATGGTGACCGTGACCATAGGAGTCAAAACAAAAACACTTCTGGTTCCCTCCAAAAATAGGAAAAAAATCTCAGGCTCCTCTAGTACGATATCGGTGACGATTGTGAATGTGACTGTGAGTTCTGCAATGTTAGGTCTCATTACTAACTCATTTGTAGTGGCATTGATTACTTCTCTGATTGCATTTATGGGGTTTGTCGTATAGTTTGCATCATAGTCAGCAGCTACAGCAGGGAAGAAGAGCAAATAAAAAGCTAATAAAAATGTCAGCTGGGTATCAAAACTGGTTTAGTAAAATCTTGGGCTATTAGCAATCACAACTGTATTATAGTAATATTTTGCTTGCATGAACTCCCGTAGGATTTGTAATGGTCAACAACTATCTTCGGTCAAGACACATGTTCACACGTCAAAGTACATCCGGAAGCGTGCACATACGGCTTCCACTTCCAACACGTACGTATAAGTACACAGACACATCCAACTGTAAGTACAAATAGTCTAAGGACTGCAAAAGGCTCAGTTTAAATAAGGAAAGTGCTTCACCTGTAGTAGTTTATTGCTAACTTCAAAACTTTATTCAGTCAGGGGCATTTAAATGAAGTTGAAATGTGAATGCTGATTACATTAGCTAGCTAAACTAAGGCTCTAGGTAATCCAATCAATCTGCATGCAAGGTGTTAGGTATATGCAACTTACAGCTACTAGCAGAGCCTGACATTAGCCGGACATTAAATCTGCTTAGCAATGAAAGGTCCCCTGCTCGTGTGAATGTTACAACAGCTACACCGTTCATTTCCAGGACTGTTACATCAGATTCTACAGCACTCACAACTGGGACTGTGGGGAGTGGAGAATTCAAGTACTGTACAATCAATGTATGCAGTGATACATGGTGTTGCTTACATGAAACTTCATCCAGCTCAAAGCCAGCAGTATAGCCAAAAGAAACTGCTTCATTTATGCCATATATCCAAGCAGAAATTGAGGCCTGACCATTTAAATGTTTTATTGTTACTACTCCAATTGGAGCATGTTCCACACGTGCAGAATAACCACAAATTTGTCCACTTGCACAAAAAATTTCAATCCATCCTTCATCTGGATCAGGTACAATGGTCACATTATTGATAAGTATCCTTGATCCATCTTCAACCGCAGAGCGGAAGAAAATTTTATCTCGGGGAATTGCAATGGTGAGACCGACAGCTGTGGTCTGGCTTCCATTCCTTGACAACACCAGATCAGTGGGCACTGTGTAGTCATTCAGATATTGCGCAACAGGAGGAATGATGGTTATCAATGGATCACCATATGTACCAATATCCTTTAAACTCTCATCAGCTGTACCTCCAAATGCATACTGCATCACTAGTACAGGGTTGTTTGCTTCTATGCAGCACCATTGCAGATTGTCCTTCCTGGAGGCCTGGTCCCCCGTGGTAGTCCCACTGTCAGTGTCAAACACTTCAAATCCACTCTCTGTATCATTGTTAAAGTCCATTGTAAAATTCTGAATAGTTGGTATAGGATCAGTCAGGGTTCTACAAGTTACATTGAACTGAGTGTTGTCAGTAGTGGTTGCAACTCTGTAGTGATCACCAGAATATCTCCCAACAATGGGGACTGTGAAGAATAGCCTGCCCCATGTCACTTGTGGAGGGACCTGCTGAACAATGTGATCGCAAGTACCAACAGATACTGTAGGTACATTACCACATTCATGTCCAGTGAAAACAGCAATTGGTTTGTTCGATGTAATTTTGGTCCCTGAAAGATCCTCCTGATTATTCAAGAGAATTGTTGTCAGCTGATCTAAATGTGAAATGTTAAGGGGATCCCTTGGTCCTGGAGTTTGACCCCCTCCGAGATTGGCAGGAACAGATGTGTTGATTGAATCAAGCTGACTTGGTGGTGTAATCACAACTTCAGTGTTGTTCTGACAGCCAACTATCATAAACCTGCTGTCTGTTGTTTGATGTGCAGTAGATAGGATCACATACTCATATGTGTCAGGTATTGTAGGGTACACATGGCACGGAAATATGTTAAAAGCATCCGCTGATGACAATCCACTGTTAAAGCCATAAACAGATACTTTGCCACCATCAGTAGAGATTCGAATGCCACTGTTTCTGTCAAGTCTGTCATCGATGGTATACACCTGTATGTCTTCATCTGGAGGTGGGTTTCCAGGAGCCACAGGGAAGGTGAATGTGATTGAACTGCCGGGTTCAACTGTCTGTGTTTGGGTCTGTGGGAAGGTTGTTACATTCAAATTCGAATTGTTCACATAGAAAGCTGGATTTATTTCTACTGTCACATTAACAGGGCGGGACTCTTCAGTGGTAATCATTACTATTGCTTCTTGAGTCTGCTCTCTATTGTTACCCATAAAGGCAAAGATAAAGTCGGTGCCTCGGGTTGTCAGTGCTTCTGGCCCTGCAATAATAAATATATTCCAAGAAAATGTTTTATTGTCAACAATTACAGTCAAGTACTGAATACTGTAGTTAGTGAAAAGCAAGTTGATATAGGCCTTGCGGTAATAATGGCCATCCTGTATCTTCAGCTGGAAAACAGTTGTCTCTATATAAGGTTACCTCATTAGCAACTACACTACCAAACTATGCAGTGTTTACAGTAGGAAGCCAATATCAATGGGAATTCCAATTACTGATTTATAATTATGGTCTAAACTCATCAAGCGTCACCTAATACACGCCAACTTGCCATAGTTATATAAAGGCAGAACAAGTACATGTAATAAACCACCCCTCTGAGACCTAACTCCTACCTACACACTCATGCATACGTCTGCAATTCAGACAGCTAATCACTAAGACATTATTTTTTGCAGTGCAGGCATGCAGTCAGAGCCACCAAGTATTTCTGGGTGCAGTAGCTAGTTTGCATAAACCTACCTAAATACAGCAGCAAACTGGTAAATCCACAATAATTGCTCAAGAATTAAGAGACTGTATACCTCCTCTACCAATATAGGACTTTTTATCATTATTCACGATTCCCATTACATGTAGTGCATGGATCATATAGTATGCGTACTAGACTCTATATCCATGATTAGCGCAGTAGGCGCGAACTACGGAACTCACTTTGCGGGAGAAGAGCCTGGTCAAAATCACTCAGCGACCCGTTAGCCAGTAGCGCAGTTGCTGCATAAGCCAGCAAACAGAATGTAACTAGCGTACCAGCCATGGCTGACTCGCGCAAACATCCAGTCGCTCCGCCAAATTATCAAGATCGACAGGAAGTTAAAAGCGTAAGCACACATTCCAATATAATTAACGGCATCAACACAAGTTGCAATATCATGGGAACGCCCAGCTTTAAACCCAATGCTAACCCTACGACCCTTACCCGAGGTCTGGGCATGAGACTGAAGCCATGCGTTTATGTTCATGTCATTTTGATCTCGTGCCTTGCCAAAATTTCCGTCATTTTAATGTAGCCAGCCGTTCACTATAGGCTTGCAGCAGATGAGAGTGTGGGTCGAGGCCAGCAATTGGGCAAGTATACCATCCATCAAATGCCATTCATCCCACTCCATTTGTTCAACGCTCTCGTCCCACGCGACACTAGAGGGTGTGGCTTGCGGGACTCTGTTCTCGTCACAGTCCAGCCGGAAATTTCACCATGGAGCGAAGCGAGGCTATACTCCGGTTCCATTGACCTTTTTCGTCGTCGTCGTCATGGTCCACGTCCCTCCCAGCCACTTCTCCAGACATATAGCCTACCAAACTCGCAGCAAACACTTACCTTCGTTACAGAACTCTGTACGAGAGACTTGGAAGCGCTCACTATTACACCGGGCCTGCTTCAGCCTGTGGTCTTCCAGGCGCAATATTACACATAGCCATTTTTTATTTGGGGTTGTAGGCGTGCCCTGTTACGCTTGACCTTTTCTGCTTGGTAGGTGTGCCACAAAATGTATGATAGATAGATAGATAATCATTTTTACGTCCCACCACATGGCAGCAGGCCAAATACGGCCTATGAGACCACACAAAAGAATACAATATGTACAAAAGGATAAGATTATATGGAGAGAGAATAAGGAATATAAGAGAAGAGGGATAGGGTGAGAGTGCGGTAATAGAGCTAACGATTTTTTTTTTTTTCTTTGTTTTTTTTTTTTTTTTTTTTTTCAACACTGAACGAGGACCAAGACCACACCATATCTAAATTACACAATAGACATAAGGACTGGTATGAAGAGTAGATACAGTAAACACATAATACATAAAACCTGTTAAGACTATAAAGGAGCACTATCGCAAAAACTTTACATTGAGTTGGATGGAGTATACAAAACAGGATTTATAGGGCAACAAGAAAGAGAATGATCTTACTAAAGTATGATGGGTTCCAGAATGAAGATTCTGCTATGGTACATATACGTAATGTGAATAGAGATATTGCTGTATAATCTGATTCGATGAACACGGTGCAGGGCCATTGGCAGATGCATACAAGAGCATGAGGTTCTAGTAGAGCACCCAGCAAAAACATAAAGGAGCATTTATTGCAAAGTTCTAACTGGATTGGTGGAATATAAACACCTGGATTTGAAAAAGGGCAACAGTGAACTTTCCAAAGTAGTGAGAAATATTCCACTATGGCACATAATGTGTGTGATATGTACAGATCGAGTATAAACTGATTTGGTGATGGTGTTTCAGCTAATAAGAGTATATGAGGTTCTGGTGAAGCACATGTTAAAAACATAAGGTGGAATATAAAAATTTGAAAAGGGGGCAACAAGTGAGCGAGTGATCTTTGAGAGGTAGTGCGTACAGAGATATTGCTAGCATAAAACTTATTTCATAAAGACGGTGCGGGTCCTTTTAGTGTGTTTTTTTTTTTTTTTTTTTTTCTTTTCTTTTCTTTTATAGTTAGCTTTAGGGAGGTAGTATATAGAAGAAGGGAGAGAAGGGGAGAAGGAAGAGAAGGAGGGAGGTGAGGGGGAATGAAGAGATGAAAGAGGAAGAGAGTAAGGTGATAAGGGTAGGGGGAGGTTACAGATTCTAAAGAACAGAAAGGAAAAATAATAATAATAATAATAATAAAATACCAATAAAAAGGACGATCAGGGAACAAACATGCATAAAAGATTAACAAGCAGAATGCGGGTAATGGATACTAATTAATGGGAACCACATAACAGAGACTTCCTGAGGATAAACATTTCATTTATAGCCTTGCCTATGTCCAAAGACTGAGAGCAGGATTGCAGCAGAAGGATGGTTCTGTTTATTGGGCTCATTGCAAAGAAGCTTGCACTGTCCATTCCCCAGAAACTGATTGCCACTGCATACATTTTTAAACGAGATTCTAACAGGGGGACACATGAGTTGAGAAAGTGACACTCATCTCCAACTCCCTTCTGGCATATTTGACAAATCCTTTGTTGTAATGGTGTTTTGGGGGTTCTGTATCGCCCAGATTCGACTTCTAATGGGAGACATCCACACCTCAGTAATGTTATGATCCTGCGACGGTTTATGCAGGTTACCTCCATATATGGTTCAGGACATGGCTCGTGTTTTATTTGGCGATAGTAGAATAGACGGCCACCAGACTCCGATCGTGGAGGGATGACGTTGACTGCCTCCGCCCACTCGGTCATTTCCTCCTCCATAATAGCTTCCCACAGTTTGCTGGGCTGCTGTGGCTGTTGTGGCGGCAGATGCAGAGAGTTCAGGAGAGAGGCCGTCCGGCTTGCCCAGTTTGACACACCTGAGTCTGCAAGGGACTTACTCCAAGCATATATCAAACTGGTCACCCTATCACCTGGCATTTCTAGTAAGCGGCAGTGGAACTTCAAAATATTAAATTTAACAGTGGCTCTAAAAGGAACCCACCCCGTTTCTCCAAATAATCCAACGATTGGGCAAGCCTTCCCCACCCCCAGGAAAAATCTTAAGGCTTTATATTGTACCCCAAGTATCTCAGAAAACTGTTTGTGGCCCCAGATGAAGGAATTTGCCATTACAATGGATTGCACTAATTGATTAAAGAGTAACGTATATGACTTGAAATGTAATCCCCCACAGCTTCTAACTCGATAATTAAGGAGGTCAAGAGCTCTGTTAGCCTTCCTACTTATCTCCCGTACCATGGCACCCCAGTCCAGATGCTCATTCACTAGTAAACCTAAATACTTGTATTCATTTGCATACTGAATGTCTCCGTTATTGAATTTAAAGCAGAAAGTAGACCTTGGCCTAGATTTTAATCTCTTCCGGAAGTGAATGATCTTAGTTTTAGTGAGGTTTAAACCCATTTCCCACCCCTCACACCATTTAGCTACTGTATTAATTAGACCCTGTAGATTTCTCTCACTTGGGGCAATCAACACTATATCATCCGCGTAAAGTAGTGTGGATAACATCCCACCATTAATGTCTATCCCCAAGTTCTGTGCAAGCAGATCTGCCGACAAGTCGTCAATAAACATAGCAAATAGCGTTGGAGACAATATACACCCTTGCTTGACCCCACTGTGGACTTCAAAATAGTCAGTGAGGGAGTGATTGATATCTACTGAGCATAGAACATTGTCATAAAGCGTCCTTAAGGCATACAAGAAGGTACCATTGATATTATATCTAACTGATAGCTTGTGCCACAGTAGCTTTCTGTTCACGCAGTCGAAAGCTTTCCTAAAATCGATAAAACATACAAATGTATCTTTCTTACGACCCATACGATTTTCAATTGATGACAGGAGAGAGAAGATGTGGTCTTGGCAGCACCTTTCACTTCGAAATCCATTCTGCTCATCACAAAGGCCATTGTTCTCATCAAGCCACACTGTTAGTCTATTATTTAAAATCCTACAATATGATTTTGCTACGAAGGATTGAAGAGATATGCCCCTGTAGTCTCCTGGAACTTGTGAATTCGCCTTAGCTTTGGGTATTGGTTTAATGACCGCCCTAGACCATGTTCCTGGTATGTGGCGCGACATAAAAATGTTTATCTATCAATCTATCTATCTATATGTGCCACACCCAGCAATTCTCGCGAAGTGAGGACATCCCTGCACATTGTGTATCACTAGTATAGTACACGTGTACTATATTATCCATGGATGCATTTACCGCGTACCTGAAATTTTGCACAGCAAGTGAGTTGGACGGTCGTATTCAAGCTTCTGGAACGCTTCTAGAATGGCTATATAAATATTAGGCTCTTCAAAATCTCGATGGAGTCGAAGAACTAAAACTCTATTGGGAACGGCCGTAGCTCCCAGACAGAAATTAGCCTACGACTAGATAAAGAGCGATCTCATTGGTTAGTGCGGGCCGCTGTTAAATTCTACCGCGAATGTGAGAAAATCTTGCCAGAAATACTTTCCGTGAAATCATGGATATTATAGTACACGTGTACTATATTATCCATGATGCATCACGCTGTGATGTGTGGGTAGTCTGTGCACGCCTTAAGCTTCCGGTGTGCATTGTCGCTTGTTTCGTTGGTTTTTGGGGAAGTGTTTTTTGCTGGAAGTGCATCCCTACATGACTGGCTTGTGCACTTTTTGGAAAGTGCTTTTTCTGTAACTTAGGATATAGGATCGGGAGCAGACACGATCTGCTAGCGAAACCTGCCCAGTGCCGCGAGCTGATGGTGTTAAGCTACTGGTAACTGTAGCACTGAATGAACATGTATTAAAGTGTACAGTGCATGAGCAACAATACTAGTGATATGCAGGGCATAGTGGGGCCATATTATCTATGGACTGAAATAGTAACTTGAAGAATGAATTGCTGTCAGTATGTTCTAAGGTCTCTGCTGAAGAGTGATGAGGTCCATCGTCCTCTTGTAGTAGAGCAGGAGCATCGGAGTGTAGTGCCAGCAAGCACTAAAGAACGCTATTACGCACGATGGACCTTTTCACAAGCACGTAAGTCAAAAATAAAGGAACTGTGTAGCTCTTTCCTTTCTTTTAACTATGACATCAAGCTCACTGGGCACAGTTGTGGCAAGCCATATAGCGACAACAGAGGCAATACCCTGGGGCCGATTGATGACACCCATGTCTGGTAGCTACTGATATGCTATTTAGCTAGCAAACTATGCTGGTCTTCTAACAAACCTTACATTCTGTTGGTTTGCTAGCTCAAAAACACAGCGGTTCCTCTCCCGTTCAGGCTGTCACTGAAGCTTCATATACGCACGTGCACGTGTTAAAGAAATTTATAGCAAGGGCGCAAATATAGAACATTGTACATATAGTTCCGGCACGGACAGACAAAAATTCCAGAGTCAACTCGCTAGTGTGGGGCTCGCTCAGGCTCGCCCCAATTAAAATAACATTGTGCATTGCAAGTCATTTACAACAATTATAAATAACACAGTTTAAGTGTACATGTACACTGTATTACAACTTCAGGTACAGCGGGGAATCAGTTACAAGTATATGTAGTACAACTCCAATATGTTTAGGTACATGCACTGTTTTGTCTCTACCGAAATGGCCAGACTTACTGATTTCTTCTCTTCTCTTCCATTCATGATCCATTGCTTTGGCTCCTGCAAATATAATATGCATGAAGATTTATTAAAAGGACTTAACGCTTCATGGATGCATGACTTGGCTTTTCGCCTGACCGCTTGTTTCTTAATCTATAAGTTCATACTATATGCACTCAGCTTGTAACTATACCCTCTTGACGATAAAAGTAATCCGCTGTTACCCATTTAGTTTCTCCATCACAGACAACCCACAGATAAAAACAGCAGTGTGCTGCCCATGTAGATCTGATATTGTCAATTGTAATGAGATTAGCATTACTCCGCAGCTGGTACGTACATTACTGGAAGTAGTATAGCATGCCTCTCAGCCAGGCATTAACATACCCTTTTGTTAAGATTTCCTACCTGGTGGTAAGTTTATTAGTCCTTCGTGCTCTTTTCCAACAAAATGTTGCAACTGCAATAACCAATGACATGATGAGAACAGAGGCCACCACCGATGCTGTTATAGTTCCAGTAACACTGGTGCGTCCTATAAGAAGAACATTTCAGATGCTATACATGTACATCACATTGAAAAACTACAGAGCCAAGGACAGCTAGGCATAGTAGCAAATTGTTTTATACAACCTCATGGTAGCCTACAAAATGTACAAAAAACAACTAACCATCTGGTGTGGGTTCAGGAGATACCACTACTGTGAGAAAAAAATCGATATTAAATAGTACATTATATTTGCGACTGCATGACTCAAGAACATGTAATGTACTATATTTTAGGCACCTACATGCCAGTAATTGATAGTAAGGTTGTAGCATCACAATGCACTTACACTGCATTGCCACTGACTATGGAACAACTGGCCCTCTGCAGGTATACGTACAGCTGTATATGTTTGCTACTATAGACCTGGTGTTATGTAGGAGAAACTAATGAAAGAATGGACCCATGTACCTTTGCCTTTTGCTACAAATTTAATGCTTAGACCATAGTGTCTTGTATGTAAACTCAAACTATCACATACATAATAACCTACATCTCCATCAATCCCAAATTATTCAACTAGTGAGCTACAAACTATTCACATACTGCTGTTATATACGTATCTAGGGCATAGGCTGTTCATAATATAAAGATGGAATAAAGGTTGAGGAGAGACGAGATGCAGGTAGAGAAGTTTTCCCTTGTGTCTGATGATGTGTGGGATATACTTAAGACAGTCTTGATAGGGAGGTACATATATTGCAAAATTTAACCAACTCTATTTTAATTGGAGTATAAAACAGGTTTTCCCTAGGGCAATAGGAAAAAATCTCCCCCGAACCCTTTTCAAGTCACTTTCTTTGACTTAGAATGTCCACTACAATGAATTCAATATCAAATCACAGTACTAAACTTACAATCATCATCATCATCATCATCATCATCATCATCATCATCGAGGATATCAATCGTTACAGTTGTACGATCAATTGTAATGATCACATTTGTTCCTCTGGCATTAAAAAGTATGCCTCTGAACATCTCATTCGTTTCTACCAAGTTGTCGGGAATGATGGTCACTGCCACAGTCCTGCTTTCTTCTGATTGCTCAAAAGTCACTGTCTGAAATATACTGTTGAAATCCATCTCGGCTAAGTATGAGGAAAGGCATACCAGTAGGCCCTCATTTGCACCCTTGAGGTTACATGTGATGTAGGTGTTTTCTGTGATACATTTTTTATGTCTACATGCACTGCAAAGATGAAAAGGTTGTTTTTAAACCAGTGAGTTTCAGCTGACTGACAGCAGTGAATACCTACAATAAATGCTACTGTTTGTGGTTTAGAGTGCAATTTGTTTAGTAGCAGTTCAAGCTCTATGCACTGTATTAAAAAATAAAACCAACTAAGATTATCTCAGTTGCAGCTGCACTGCCAAACTATGCACGTTTTACTGCAGAAAGCCAATACTGATGCATGGGAATTACAATTTTTACGGTATTTGGCGAGAGTGGCTACGCTATTCCTTGAATTGATCATAGGAGTGCTTTCATTCCCCGGTACTGAATGTAGCGCTTCCATCTGTAAGGTTTGAGACAAAAGGCTAAGCACTCCTATCAAGGATTCAGCCACTATCACCAAATACCATAAACAATTAGTGAGTGTATTCAGTTTGAATTTTTATTGGCTTCCTGCAGTAAAATTGCATACTATGGTAGTGCAGCTGCAAATGACAGTTGGTTTTATTTTTTCATACAGTGCATAGAGCCTGAACCGCTACTAAACAAATTGCACAAACAGTAGCATTTTTGCAAGTCTTCACTACTGTCAATCAGCTGAAACTCACTGGTTCACATTAATTTCCATTATTGCTGTAGCTACTCTCTATTTAAAAATCCATCACAATCTATGCTGCATAATACACACGCATCTGCATTCACTTCACAAACATTGCATGTGATAAACAGCATTCATGGATTGAACGTATACAGTATACTCACCTACTGCAGTAACAGGCTCAGTGGTGAAATCAACACAGACTGGCTGAGATGTGTCACCACTCCTTGTAATAATTACATTAACAGTGCCCACTGACTCAGGAACAGCGTAGGACGATTCGGCGAAGCTAATCCCAGTTGCTATGGAGGAGTAAGTTTTGGTTCTTATGTAGCTCAAATGTTCTTGTAAAGTGGTACATCATTGAATGTACTACTATTAGCCTCAGGTCTTCCATGGAATAATTACATTAACAGTGCCCGATGACTCACGAACAGCGTAGGACTGTTGGGCGAAGCTAATCACAGTTGCTATGGAGGAGTAATCACGCGTAAGTTAAGCTTTCAGACATCTAATTAGCACTTTCAAGTTTTGGTTCTTATGTAGCTCAAATGTTCTTGTAAAGTGGTACTAGTTGTATGTACATGTAGGTAACATCATTGAATGTACTACTATAAGCCTCAGGTCTTCCATGGAAGACTTGCAAGATATATTTATGGTATGGCTGGCATATTATGCCCAGCAATTACTGAAATGTGAGTCTAGCACCGAGTACGTTGTTTTTGTAGCCAAAGCACTTTGTATCAGTGTGTACTCTCTAAGTGATAAACATGTAGAACGTTGAGCATCTTCCAGTGACAGTAGACTATAGTGTAGCTGACGGAATCCTGCCTGAGCGATGTGGAGGAAGTATACCTCAACGGAGAGACTGCAACACAAAACAGAAAAAGCTAAGACCAAAGTCTAGCTCTTCACAGCCATAGTCTACATATGTAGACAAATGGCACCGACTCCTTTTTTATGCATAACGTCGTAGTTGGTCTAGCGTAGCAGTTTACACAGCTGTGCATGCAACACTTACAGGACTATAAGCTTACAGCAACTAACCTTTGCAATAAGAGTGCGCTCAAAGTACTCATTTGAGGCCATGCCATTGGCTGTCAGAGTATCCCAATGCATGCAGCGGTCAGAGTAGTCTAGCTAGCTATCCCCAACTTCTACGCACATGTCACGGTCTTCTCATGTATTCAAGCTTCATTAGTAAATGTCATATCCGTGACGGACGGACGGACGGACAGACTAACTAACGTTAAAGTATTGATCTATGGGAAGTGCTCTTCCATAGCTGCATCTACCCATGGGCATGGAAAGGGTATGGGTATGTGGTATGGGATATGAGTACAGGTATGGATATGGAGTATGGGTACGAGTACCATATGGGATATTATGGGTATGTCTAACAATTATCTAACCCCACTACAATACTGCAGAGAAATCGGCAGTGAACTCACTTGGAAAAGGGCTGTCCAAAATGGTGACCGTGACCATAGGAGTCAAAACAAAAACACTTCTGGTTCCCTCCAAAAATAGGAAAAAAATCTCAGGCTCCTCTAGTACGATATCGGTGACGATTGTGAATGTGACTGTGAGTTCTGCAATGTTAGGTTTCATTACTAACTCATTTGTAGTGGCATTGATTACTTCTCTGATTGCATTTATGGGGTTTGTCGTATAGTTTGCATCATAGTCAGCAGCTACAGCAGGGAAGAAGAGCAAATAAAAAGCTAATAAAAATGTCAGCTGGGTATCAAAACTGGTTTAGTAAAATCTTGGGCTATTAGCAATCACAACTGTATTATAGTAATATTTTGCTTGCATGAACTCCCGTAGGATTTGTAATGGTCAACAACTATCTTCGGTCAAGACACATGTTCACACGTCAAAGTACATCCGGAAGCGTGCACATACGGCTTCCACTTCCAACATGTACGTATAAGTACACAGACACATCCAACTGTAAGTACAAATAGTCTAAGGACTGCAAAAGGCTCAGTTTAAATAAGGAAAGTGCTTCACCTGTAGTAGTTTATTGCTAACTTCAAAACTTTATTCAGTCAGGGGCATTTAAATGAAGTTGAAATGTGAATGCTGATTAAATTAGCTAGCTAAACTAAGGCTCGACAGTTATAGGTAATCCAATCAATCTGCATACAAGGTGTTAGGTATATGCAACTTACAGCTACTAGCAGAGCCTGACATTAGCCGGACATTAAATCTGCTTAGCAATGTAAGGTCCCCTGCTCGTGTGAATGTTACAACAGCTACACCGTTCATTTCCAGGACTGTTACATCAGATTCTACAGCACTCACAACTGGGACTGCAGAGAGAGGAGAATTCAAGTACTGTACAATCAATGTATGTAGTGATACATGGTGTTGCTTACATGAAACTTCATCCAGCTCAAAGCCAGCAGTATAGCCAAAAGAAACTGCTTCATTTATGCCATATATCCAAGCAGAAATTGAGGCCTGACCATTTAAATGTTTTATTGTTACTACTCCAATTGGAGCATGTTCCACACGTGCAGAATAACCACAAATTTGTCCATTTGCACAAAAAATTTCAATCCATCCTTCATCTGGATCAGGTACAATGGTCACATTATTGATAAGTATCCTTGATCCATCTTGAACCGCAGAGCGGAAGAAAGTTTTATCTCGGGGAATTGCAATGGTGAGACCGACAGTGGTCTGGCTTCCATTCCTTGACAACACCAGATCAGTGGGCACTGTGTAGTCATTCAGATATTGCGCAACAGGAGGAATGATGGTTATCAATGGATCACCATATGTACCAATATCCTTTAAACTCTCATCAGCTGTACCTCCAAATGCATACTGCATCACTAGTACAGGGTTGCTTGCTTCTATGCAGCACCATTGCAGGTTGTCCTTCCTGGAGGCCTGGTCCCCCGTGTTAGTCCCACTGTCAGTGTCAAACACTTCAAATCCACTCTCTGTATCATTGTTAAAGTCTATTGTAAAATTCTGAATAGTTGGTATAGGATCAGTCAGGGTTCTACAAGTTACAGTAAACTGAGTGTTTGCAGTAGCGGTTGCAACTCTGTAGTGATCACCAGAATATCTCCCAACAATGGGGACTGTGAAGAATAGCCTGCCCCATGTCACTTGTGGAGGGACCTGCTGAACAATGTGATCGCAAGTACCAACAGATACTGTAGGTACATTACCACATTCATGTCCAGTGAAAACAGCAATTGGTTTGTTTGATGTAATTTTGGTCCCTGAAAGATCCTCCAGATTATTCAAGAGAATTGTTGTCAGCTGATCTAAATGTGAAATGTTAAGGGGATCCCTTGGTCCTGGAGTTTGACCCCCTCCGAGATTTGCAGGAACAGATGTGTTGATTGAATCAAACTGACTTGGTGGTGTAATCACAACTTCAGTGTTGTTCTGACAGCCAACTATCATAAACCTGCTGTCTGTTGTTTGATGTGCAGTAGATAGGATCACATACTCATATGTGTCAGGTATTGTAGGGTACTCATGGCACGGAAATATGTTAAAAGCATCCGCTGATGACAATTCATTGTTAAAGCCATAAACAGATACTTTGCCACCATCAGTAGAGATTCGAATGCCACTGTTTCTGTCCAGTCTGTCATCGATGGTATACACCTGTATGTCTTCATCTGGAGGTGGGTTTCCAGGAGCCACAGGGAAGTTGAATGTGATTGAGCTGCCGGGTTCAACTGTCTGTGTTTGGGTCTGTGGGAAGGTTGTTACATTCAAATTCGAATTGTTCACATAGAAAGCTGGATTTACTTCTACTGTCACATTAACAGGGCGGGACTCTTCAGTGGTAATCATTACTATTGCTTCTTGATTCTGCTCTCTATTGTTACCAATAAAGGCAAAGATAAAGTCGGTGCCTCTTGTTGTCAGTGCTTCTGGCCCTGCAATAATAAATATATTCCATGAAAATGTTTTATTGTCAACAATTACAGTCAAGTACTGAATACTGTAGTTAGTGAAAAGCAAGTTGATATAGGCCTTGCGGTAATAATAGCCATCCCGTATCTTCAGCTGGAAAACAGTTGTCTCTATATAAGGTTACCTCAGTAGCAACTGCACTACCAAACTATGCAGTGTTTACAGTACGAAGCCAATATCAATGGGAATTCCAATAAATGGCTTACTGATTTATAATTATGGTAGGCAGAAAGCACCATAATTGGCTTTGGAATGTCCTTAGAGTGCTGAATCTTGTAGTCTTTCTAATTATTTAGGTGTTCTACCTAGCTCAGGTTACTTTTCCTATACGTTAGCAGGGTTTCACCCAATAGAGGGAAGCTTCAATTAACGAAAGTTCCCCCACCAAAAAAAAAACACATGCAGATCAAGCAATGTTAAATCAAGAAAAGGAGGGAAATAAAACAGAATGCTAAACATACTGATGGATGAAGAATAAAAATGTATTATATACAGTTAAATATAATTATGAAGACACAGTGGCCACCTCATTAGAATGGTTAAGGTGAGGGGTTATGCCATGATCAAGTGACTGATCTAGAGAAATTCGATTTGTCAAAGAAGCTCAGAAGTTATCAGGTGGTTGTTCAGAGCATTAAATTGTTCTGGTGGGGGAGGGGCGGGAGGGGGGGGGGGGAGGGAGGGGCATGCCCTGTACATACAGCCATGCTCGTACTCGAGGGGTGCTCCCTCCCTCCTAGGTATGTATTTTCCAATGAAACAGTGCATATAGCTTCATTGTCACAGTTGCATAAAATATAGACGTACAATACAATATGCCCTATAAAAGATGTTGTTGAGCAAGATTTTTGGTTCTGAATCTTATTAGAGAAACCAATATCATCAGGAATTAAGTTAATACAGTTACTAGAAATTCTGGCGATAGTAGTTGAATCCTTGGCTACTTGAAAGATTTACCGTTTGATAATGTAATTGAGCTACACATACAATCTAGCTCAATTACATCGAAAGCTATAGAGCCACATAATTCCAGTCACAGAAAAAAAAAATCACTGAGTTGTAGTTCTCTTGTATATACTGGTAGTGAAAAAAGGAATCAGACCACTTGTTATTCCGGCAACTATATGATATTATGTGGTGAGGGAACCATCTGCATGGGATCTGCTACCCACATACACATGTAGCTGAAGGAATAACACAAAGCTTCCTAATTGCAAATGGTGTGCAAGGCGTCTCTCGAGTTGTATGGGTCACATATCCGCTGTTTGAGCGGTTATTCGTGCACTGGGACAGAGTTGGTGAATTGTACTTGTTGGCTCATTGCCGAGTCTATCAATTCGCACATGAACTTTACAAATTGTGAATCTCTCATATGTTCAGGATCTCAATATACCAAATGTTTGGGGTTCATTTAAAGTTGGTCCACGCAGTAATGGTTCCTATAGTTATACTGTGAAAACTGTAGGGTTATCCAAACTCATTAAGCATAACAAATCACCCCTCTGAGACCTAACTCCTACCTACACACTCATGCATAAATCTGCAATTCAGACAGCTAATCCTTAAGACATTATTTTTTGCAGTGCAGGCATTCAGTCAGAGCCACCAAGTATTTCTGAGTGCAGTAGCTAGTTTGCATAAACCTACCTAAATACAGCAGTAAACTGGTAAATCCACAATAATTGCTCAAGAATTAAGAAACTGTATACCTCCTCTACCAATAGAACTTTTTAAATAATTATTCACCGTTCCCATTACATGCAGTGCATGGATCATATAGTATGCGTACTATATCCATGATTAGCGCAGTAGGCGCGAACTACGGAACTCACTTTGCGGGAGAAGAGCCTGGTCAAAATCACTCAGCGACCCGTTAGCCAGTAGCGCAGTTGCTGCATAAGCCAGCAAACAGAATGTAACTAGCGTACCAGCCATGGCTCAACTCGCGCAATCATCCAGTCGCTCCGCCAAATGATCAAGATCGACAGGAAGTTAAAAACGTAAGCACACATTCCAATATAATTAACGGCACCAACACAAGTTGCAATATCATGGGAACTCCCAGCTCTAAACCCAATGCTAACCCTACGGGCCCCTACCCTAAAAGGTCAGACCATGGGTTCGAGTAGTCTCGCGTAGCCAGACTCTCGACGGGAAAGTTAGAGTCTGGTACAGACGCCGCAGTGGAACCGTCAATCTGGAATGCGGACGTTGTGCTATGACGACACAAGCAGACAATCAACGAAAGAGATCCGGCAGTGAACCTGCTATCTGATTGGTCAGACCATACCATTGACGTAATCTTTTCACAAAGCTTGAATCTGATTGGCTCGCAATGTGCATTGCGGGACAGACAAAATCATTACGGCGTCTGTACCAGACCCTCCGTTTAACGCGAGGGGCGGGGTCCCCCAGACTAGGGTTCGAGTAGTCTCGTTCCCAGCCCCACAATCAAGGCTAAGGGCTGGGAACGAGACTAGGGTTCGAGGTCTGGGCACGAGACTGAAGCCATGCGTTCACGTTCATGTCATTTTGGTCTCGTGCGCGTGCCTGGACTATTGTCATTTTAATGTAGCCAGCCGTTCACTATAGGCTTGCAGCAGATGAGAGTGTGGGTCGAGGCTAGCAAGTGGGCAAGTATACCATCCATCAAATGCCATTCATGATCATCCCACGCCGTTTGACTTCGCTCTCGTCCCACGCGACATTAGAGGGTGTGGCTTCGCGGGACTTTGTTCTCGTCACAGCGGCCCACCGCGGATAGGATCGGGAGCGGACACGATCTGCTAGCGAAAACTACCCAATGCCGCGAGCTGATGGTGATATGTTACTGGTAAGTGTAGCACTGAATGAACATGTATTAAAGTGTACAGTGAGCAACACTATTAAAATTATATTGTACATAATTTACATGTACAGTGTATTACAACTCAGGTACTGCGGGGAATTAGTTACAGGTAGCACAACTCCAATATGTTTAGGTACATGTTTTGTCTCTCCCGAAATGGCCAGGCAATTCATCTGAATTGGAGGAATTTACTGATTTCTTCTCTTCTCTTCTCTTCCCCTCAATGTTCCATTGCTTTGGCTCCTTATCATCCAGTGCACATAATTATATTATAAAAATATATGCAGATGAAATATAACATGCATGAAGATTTATTAAAAAGATTAATAACCTTCATGGATGCATGACTTGGCTTTTTGCCTGATCGCTCGTTTCAAGATCTCTATAAGTTCATACTGTAATAATCAATCAATCAATCAAATTTTATTAGAGTGACGTGCCCATTATATATATAATACAAAAGATTATGTACATATGATGGTGCCCAGCCATGATATGGCTTATAAATCACTGAGTATGAGAAATTATGAGAAATCATGACTTATACAAAAATGAAGAACGTACTTTAAACATTTTATACAATAATTTAGTAATTAAGTTCTGACAATACGATTCATTATACTTAATAATATACAAAAACTTATTAAAAGTGTTTAGGTGCATGAATGACAGGTCCTTTTGAGTGATATAACATAGTAATTTAATTCTTTCATGTTCGAGTTTATTACATACCATAACGAAATGAAATTCATTCTCGACGAAATCTGAATTGCAAACCTGACAGACCCGCCGCTCCAGGGGAACCTTAGAAACCCGGTAACGCCCGGTCTCCACCCCCAAAGGCAGACACCCAGCCCGGAGCGAAGCCATCACCCACCTTGGCCCAGGATCAAGTGGGGACAGGACATAACTGGCAGGAGTGGGTTCAGCCTTAAACAGTTTGTAAAGCTTCAGCTTACCCCCTGATTCTGAGTTTTCATGACTGGTTTGTTTAAGGTTTCAATCCATTTTTCACTAGCTACCCTAAATATTCTATCCTTAACGAGATGTAATAACTGATGAAAAGAACTAGCAGGAGGATTGTACGTGGAATAAAGTTCAGGCAACTGCAAACATGCAAGTAACTTCCTAGCTTGCCAACACCAATTTCTTGTTTTACCATTTTCAGCAAGTCTCATTGACCACGTAAATACCTTTTTACTTATCCTATTGGGATCTTGAGAACAGGTTGAACTTCTTAGCCACCTTTTAATAAACTGAAAATTATGTCGGAATCCTGCAGGAATCCAACCCATGTCTCCTTGAAGGGCAACAATGGGATAGCTCCTACCAACTCCATGCAAGGAAGAATCTCAGGGCATTATTCCAATGTATATTGTAATGCTCAGATCCCCATATACAACTACTATTATAATCCATAACAGGAACAGCCAAAGTGTCATATAGATAATATGTATAAGTGTTATAACTAAGTCCACCCAATGCCTTGGCTTTACTTATTAAACAACCTCATGCACGCCGAGCAGCTAAGTTTACTTTGCCAACCATTTCTTTAGTGTCAAGGTATTGAATAATCCACAGTCCTAAGTACTTGTATTCATTACAATATTGCATTTGATTAGTCCCACATTTAAAAACAAAGGAAGATCGTGTTCGTCTTTTATGCCTAATGTGCATCACCTTTGTTTTCTGCAAATTAAATTGAATACCGTTCTTTGTGCACCAACTAAATTACTGTCTGAACTTTCTTCCATTATACTGAACCATGTCTCTGCATTGACACATCTACTAATTGTACTTCCCGCGCTAGCTAGCTGGGACGGGACGGGATATCCCGGCGCTGTCTCGTCCCGTCCCGGGTTTTATTATTTCCATGATATAGCAACTTGTGTTGGTGCCGTTATTAGTAAGGAATGTGTGCTTACGTTTTTAACTTCCTGTCGATCTTGATAATTTGGCGGAGCGACTGGATGATTGCGCAAGTTCAGCCATGGCTGGTACGCTAGTTACATTCTGTTTGCTGGCTTATGCAGCAACTGCGCTACTGGCTAACGGGTCGCTGAGTGATTTTGACCAGGCTCTTCTCCCGCAAAGTGAGTTCCGTAGTTCGCGCCTACTGCGCTAATCATGGATATAGTACGCATACTATATGATCCATGCACTACATGTAATGGGAACGGTGAATAATTATTTAAAAGTCCTATTGGTAGAGGAGGTATACAGTCTATAATTCTTGAGCAATTATTGTGGATTTATCAGTTCACTGCTGTACTTAGGTAGGTTTATGCAAATTAGCTACAGCGCTAGCACCCAGCTGCAGAAATACTCGTGGCTCTGACTGCATGCCTGCACTGCAAAAAATAATGTCTCTAGTTGCTTTAAGTACTTCTAATTAGTGATTAGCTGTCTGAATTGCAGACGTATGAGTGTGTAGGTAGGAGTTAGGCCTCAGTGTGGTAATTTGTTACATGTACTTGCTCTTATAGACTATACCTTTATAACTATGGCAAGTTGGAGTGTATGCATGAGGTGACGTTTGATGAGGGTGGTTAACCCTACAGTTTTCACAATAAAACTATAGGAACCATTACTGCATGAAACCATAGATAGTAGAGTCCTTCTACTCTACTATCTATGGTGAAACGAACCCCAAACATTTGGTATATTGAGATCCTGAACATATGAGAGATTCACAATTTGTAAAGTACATGTACAAATTGATAGTAAAAGACTTGACAATGAGCCAACAAGTACAATTCACCAACTCTGCTCTACTGCACGAGTAACCACTCAAACAGCGGATATGTGACCCATACAACTCGAGAGACGCCATGAACACCATTTGTAATTAGGAGGCTTATAGATTTAGTTGTGTGTTATTCCTTCAGCTGTGTATATGTGGGTAGCAGATCCCATGCACACACTGCAAAAATCAAAGGATGGTTTCAAACCAGCTGGGATTATCTCAGTTGCAGTCTACAAAACAATGTGTAATGTGTACGTAAACAAGTAGAGCACTTTACCACCCTATTTCTCCAATTTCAGAAGATAGGAAAGATCCATTAGAACAATATTAATAACACATATCTTGTTCCTAGTCTCACCAAAGAAAAAAAGATTTAGCTTGGCTTCCTGAGTAAAGTGAACTTATTGCACTGCACGTACCTGCACATTCTCTGGTACTGGGGCTGCAACTGAGGTAACCTTATGTGGGTTTAAACAAACCACTTTATTTTTGCAGTGCATTCCCTCACCATATACATAATATTATAGCTGCCGGAATAACAAGTGGTCTGATTCCTTTTTTCACTACCATTATATACAAGAGAACTACAACTTAGTGATTTTTTTCTGTGATTGGCTTCCTAACTGGCTCTAAATATACTGCAAAAAGCTATTTTGACCTTGATTAGTTGCATTTCTACAAGCTGGTGTGTTCTGATTGCCCTGCATGACCCCAGCCACATATCCAGAATGCAATATTCATTTGTTATTGCATATCTAGAGTGCAATATTCATTTGTTATACTATACCTAAGTCATTCTAACCAATCAGATTTTCAGTATTAATATTATGGGTAGATAACAGGTCTTATTGCATATCTAGACTGTAATATTCATTGTTATTGTATGCTTGTGCCAGACAAGGGGCGGAACTCAACCAATATAATGACGTGGCATTGTTTGCCTTATGAATTTGTATACCCCCCCACACACACAGTTTTGAGTATTGAATATTCTACCCCATCACATGATTTTATGATTTGATTCATGAGCATTTGGGTTAAACTCCCTCCCTAGAGCTGTGTCAAGGCATGGACTGCAACTGAGGCAACCAACTGCAGTGATAAGCTAGCTTTCGACCCCATGCGGGCATAGATTATATAAATGTCTAGCTCAATTACATTATCAAACAGTTTAGTATATCTTTCCAGTAGCCAATTACTGATTCAACTTCTATCACTAGAATTTTTAGTAACTGTATTCACTTAAATCCTGATGATACAGTGGAACCTCCCATAACGGACCCTCCCACCAGCGGACAACCTCCCTATAAAGGACACTAGCCGTGGCACCGATTGAAATTACTATAGTGCTAATGTATAAGAAACCTCCCACGAGCGGACGCTTCTTGATTCCGGACAGCGGACAAACTGCATGCTCCCGACTGCAAAAGTCCGTTGAAAACTGCCTCTTTATAGTGGACAAATAAATTGGAAGCCACACCCATCGTTCGTGCATAAACGCGCATAAAGACCGGAAGTTACACTCGTACTCGTAGTCTAGACGGCAGATTCACTCAATTTATCCCGCCTGAAAACTGACTCACAGCGATAGTCGAGATACTGAACGCGCAAGTTCCCAGCAGCTCTTGTTTTAGTTGGCCCGCGAGACTACTCTTGTTTCTGAGATCGCTGTATAACATGCCAATCCAGTCGCCTACGCAAGTTGGGCAAAAACGGGCATAAACGGAATGCGACACGGATATACAGCTGGAGCACGTGATCTGTGACGACACGTGAAAACTCTATTTCGAGTCCATACCCATAAGCGCTGTGGAGATACCAAGTTCAAACCATCCTGGACAGTTATTTTGGACATTACTGACATTGTGGCACTCTATTTGCTATACCGCTCAATGTTAATGTCGTCCGATAACTCTTTTGACAACATATATTGTGCAGTCATGTAGCTATGCCTGGTAGATACTTACAGTAGATGAAATAGTTTATGCTTGAATACATGTCTGGTAGGCATTTGAGTGCTTAATGTGGCTAAAAATAGCAAATTGAGTCGAACCTCCCACCAGAGGACAACCTCCGAATAAAGGACAAAAGCCTTGCTCCCAAAGTGTCCTTTATTCGGAGGTTCCACTGTATTGGTTTCTTCAATAAGATTTGGAACAAAAAATCTTGTTCAAGTACATCTTTTATAGGGCATATTGTATTGTATGTCAAGCAACTGTGAAAATATTATTTTAGTGACAATGAAGCTATGCACTGTTCATTGGAAAATATATACCTTTCCAGGAAGGAGGGAGCACCCCTCAAGCACTGGGTATGCTTAGCATGGCTGTATATACAGGGCATGCCCCTCCCTCCCCACCCCCCCCCCCCCCCCCCCCCCCCCTTCCCGCTTTCCCCACCAGAACAATTTATCAATTTTGAATGCTCTGAGCAACCATCTGATAACTTCTGGACAGTGAGCTTCTTTGACTAATTAAATTTCTCTAGATCACCAGTAGTGGTGTATAACCCCTTACCTTTTTTGAAACTGCCACAAACACAGTGAATACAGCAGTAAGGGATCTCAATAGCTGACAGCTAGTGTAAAGAGATCACGAAAAAACAAAAACAAAACACAACAACAAAAAGACAAAAACAAAACAGAAAACAAGAAACAAAAATAAAGCAACGCAATAATGGATCAAGCACAAACAAAAAGAGGCCTAACAGCCAATTTAAAGGAGCCTATACTAGGTTTAAGTACAATATTTGCAGAAAGATTGTTCCATAAACTTATAGAACTGATAAAAAAGGAGTTGAGAAAAGCAGTAGACTTTACAATAGGTATTACCAGCTGTTTACTATGGGAAATTCTGAGGTTAGGGTTACAACGTAAATTAAAAAAACAGGAGGACAATATAAAAAACCGTTAAGAAACTTGTACGTATACAAAAGTTTAAAATAAGAACGACGAGATGACAAAGGCGGGAGTTGGCATTTGGAGGAAAGAGTCTGAGGAGTGTCCTTCCACGACTGCGTAGCCATCCTCATGGCAAACAACTGGACAGAGTCCAAAAGGAACTGGTCCTTTTTCAGGTGGGGGTCCCAAACTACGCATGCATAGTCCAGGATTGGAAGAACTTGGGATTTGTACAGGGAGAGTATAACACTTGGCTCACAATACGGAGAGAACGTACGATACATGTAGCCAAGGAGACGTCTGGCTTTGCAGCACACAGATTCAATGTGTTTCCCCCATGTCAAGTCATCCGAGATCCACACACCCAGATACTTGAAATGGCTGACCATCTCGATAGCGGTTTCATCAAGGACAAGAGGTAGATAGGGACAAGTGGGGCGCTTACGATGAGAAGCAATCATGTATTTGGTCTTAGCAGCATTTAATGTCAGATGATTGCGAGATATCCAGTCACAAATCTGGGAGACATCATCTTGAAGGTCCTCCATCTCCCGCAGGGACGAGATCGGCTTATACAGGAGAATGTCGTCAGAGTACATTAACAACTGAGATCCAGGCGAAAGAGAAATCTGAGAGAGATTGTCAATATACACAAGAAACAAAAGAGGACCAAGTATGGAGCCTTGCGGGACTCCAGAGCGTACCGGTAGCCAAGAGGATGAGTGACCATTCATAACTACTCTCTGTGATCGATGTGACAGGTAATTATCCAACCAACAAAGAAGGACTGTGGGGGTGCCAAGATGGAAGAGCTTGTTTAACAAAGCTTGGTGGGGAATGCTATCGAAGGCTTTCTTAAGATCGAAAAACACGCAACCCACATTCTGACGGTTATTGAGGATAGAATGCCACCTGTGAGTGGCAAGCAGGAGGGGCGTAACAGTGGAGCGCCCTGCACGGAAACCAAACTGATCATTTGAAAGGAGGTTATCTCTAGTCAGAAACTGCAGCAGGATGTGGTGAATATGTTTTTCAAATGTTTTGCTTATCAGAGGAAGCAGCGAGATCGGTCGGAAAGAACGAACATCACTCTTGGAGGACTCCTTTGGAATAGGGACAATGTTGGAGCGCTTCCATTCGGCAGGGAGTGACCCAGACCTGAGGGAGAGGTTGTACAGGGAAGCAATGGATGGTGCAACTTCAGGGGCAAAGGATTTTAGCATCCAGGCCTAGATCCCATCAGGACCAGAGGCAGTATTGCACTTAGTAGCACTCAAAAGAGCTTCAACATAGTCAGGCGAACAAAGGTAATCTTCAGGAAAGTTTCTTAAACAGGGAAGCTCCGCATAGGATGGACAGGAGGTGACATTGTAGAAACACAAGGTGAAAAACTTGTTCAGAAGGTCAGCTTTGTCTGGGTCAGACTAAACAGACACAGGCCCATCACTAAGGGAAGATTTGTCCGGGGTACCTTTAGGCTTTAGCAGGCGGATGGTTGCCCAGAACTTTTTAGAATTACCAGTTTCAGAGGCAAGGGTTGAGAAGAAGGCTTTCTTGGCTTCGCGAATTTCATTCACAATTTTGTTTCTCAGGTTTCTGTACTTTACAAACCAATCATGGCAACTGGAGAGTTTGAACTTGTGATACACACCGTTCCTCTTTCTGATATCACTTTTGATCCTGTCCTGATGCTCTTAGGAAGATTCATTCGTTTTAATGCCTCTATTACACAATGAATTTCCTTTAGGCGTTCTTCACTTCCTGTCAGTTCACGCTTTTAATTTTGTGGTCAACTCTTACCATTATAGTTGACTCTGTACTTCCCTGTAATTCCCACACTGCTATTGTCCATTCGGTTGGGCTAATTTTTATAGTCTATTCAACATTGCAAACACATGTGTTTGCCAGATCTAGTTAATTCTATTCATCTACTGTGTCTCACTCTTCTCCTCTTGTCCGTTCTGTTTTTGTTGATAGTGCTCAAGCTTGTAATTTAAGTTTCACTGGCTACAATTTTTTGTACGGTAGACGTCATTGTAAGACCTACTCCACTGAAGATGTTGATTTGTGCCGGCTGATAAGTAGCACGCAGGTTCCTAATTTCTGCCTCTCTGAACTGGACACTATTGTTTGTTCTGCCTCCACTTAATTTAATCTCTTATTTTTACTATACATTGTATCTCTGTTGGTATGTATGCAATAAAAATTATAATAATAATAATAATAATAATAATAATAATAAGCGCTATCAGTTATTCTCGAGCGTTATCATTACTAACCAGACTGTTAGCACTGCTAAAGAATGCCTCTGAAGTATCAAAGCGGCAAGTGATTAAACCGTGGAATAGTCCATCTTGTTCGTCTTCGTCATATTCTTTCAGCCAGGCTAGCACAATAATTGCTGAAGCAATTAGAAAGATTCCAACACGAACGAGCATGATTGACCCTCGGGTAGTGCCTTTCGGGTATGGCGTTTTCAAAGAACTCGAATTAGTTAAGCAGTGATAACAAGCACTCTTGACTCTGTAGTCACAACTTCGACCGCCGTCGGTCAATGGTCAACAGTCAAAGCGCACTCAGAAATACGGTCAACACTGACAACGGTAGGTCAACAGAAATACAGTATATATCTACGCTGCAAGCAGACTAATACAAAGTCAAAACAACAACCAGAAAAAAGGTAGGATAGAAAAAATAAACATGTAAGGAGTGTAAGTGCAGTTATGAGGAGAGTGCCACCCTCACGTCTGAGAGAGCACAGTCAACAGCTGCTTCGCTCAAGGTGGAGCTGGCCAGACGACTGACTGAACGCGAGCCACGGAAGTACATCATTAAGGATCTGAGTAGCGAGTAACCCAGCCTACACCGGAGCCAGTTCAGAGTGAGACTGTAGGGTTGGCTGTGCTTGGCAGCAAGCATTGATGCCAGCTTCTTGTACACGACCTTGGCAGTTGGACCCATGCCACCAGCAGTTGAAAAAACTAAGGAAGAAAAACTGCCGTGCTCAACATCCCTCACACGCTGGTCGTATGATTTTCTCTTCTTTTGCTCGTGACATCTGTAGTACGCGGTCAATGAGTGGTTGCGGTTGGAGTGTGCGAAGGGATTAACAACCCAAATATCAAAAAAAATGCACATTGCCGATCACCAGCCCAAAAACCCTGTACCATGACATCTAGACGAGCACCATCCTCACGGTTGGCAGATCTGTACTCGAGACTTTCACCAGAGAGTGGCTGTAAGAGAGGTTCAATGCCTACATTGTGGCAGACTTCACTCATAAGGTGGGCAGTAATGTTTCTGATTTCATTATGGCGGATTGAGGGGAAGCCTCCACATGGACAACTCAAGGCATGATCAACACTGAATTGTTTACCGCATACGCAGTGTGCTGGAAGTAGCGGTGGTTTCCAGCCGCATCGAAGACAGAGAGCATCACAGAAGACTCTCTTGTGAAGATCAAAGCCATGCTCAGAGATCGGTAGAGTCGTGAGCCAGCTAGAAGCTCCACACTCTTTCGATGACTCGACTGCCCTTTGAAGGGAGCTGGGAAGTCTGGTACACAGGTCTGTGGCAAGGGTAGATTGTGCTTCGCGGCGATCTTTGTGAGCAACAGCTTTGGCGTGATTTTGAATCACAGTGATGTCTGCTGGGAGGACAGTAGATTGTTGGAGTATGAGGTCGACAAGAGGACGAATCGGCGGTTTTAACCACTTGCCGCTTTGGCACTTCAGGGATGCTCTTTAGCTGTGCTACCACTCTGGTTAGTGATGACAACGCCTGAGAATAACTATGATGGTTTAGAACATGTCCGGCCAAATCGGCAACGTTTCATTAACTGCTAATTTATTTTTAATAATTATTAAGCTGCATGTTGACATGTGCGCAGAATATTACTGGCAAACTGTCCGCATGAAGCAGAGACTGTGAATAGTCAGGTTCGCCCTGTAACGCTGTGCCTTCAGGTTGGCCCCTGTGTCAGTGTACAGGCAGACTGTGGGGAGTGCTGCAGTTTTGGATATTGTGGGGTGGATCCCTCTGTGTCGTGGTCGGATGGGTAGCCCGTTTGGGGCGTGTTGCCGACAGCTACCATGCTCATTGGAACCGATATGCACTTTGTATACTTTGACTCTGTGTGTTTGTACATCCCCACTTTGTATATGTGTAGTCTGTATTGTATGTCCTCGTGCTCCTTGTTGGGCGATATCGAATGAACTTTGAACGTGTTTGCGCAGTTTTCCCATCCGCTGTAAAACAGTGACAGTAATCAGTATGGTTTCCCATGTCTTAGTGATGTGATTTAGTTATTGTTAATAACCATATATATTTAGCTAAATCGCTGGTGATTTAGGTAAAACAGTACCAGTTTATCTAATTATTACAGATTTAGCTAAACAATTGCTGATTTACATGTAGCTATAGCATTGCAGATTTACCGTTGATTTATAAAGCATTACTGTTATAGCAACAGCATAGGTTTAGCTAGATCACTGCTGATTTAGCTATAGGACAACTGTTTTCCAGCTAAAGATACAAGATGGCCATTATTACCGCAAGGCCTATATCAACTTGCTTTTCACTAACTACAGTATTCAGTACTTGACTGTAATTGTTGACAATAAAACATTTTCATGGAATATATTTATTATTGCAGGGCCAGAAGCACTGACAACAAGAGGCACCGACTTTATCTTTGCCTTTATTGGTAACAATAGAGAGCAGAATCAAGAAGCAATAGTAATGATTACCACTGAAGAGTCCCGCCCTGTTAATGTGACAGTAGAAGTAAATCCAGCTTTCTATGTGAACAATTCGAATTTGAATGTAACAACCTTCCCACAGACCCAAACACAGACAGTTGAACCCGGCAGCTCAATCACATTCAACTTCCCTGTGGCTCCTGGAAACCCACCTCCAGATGAAGACATACAGGTGTATACCATCGATGACAGACTGGACAGAAACAGTGGCATTCGAATCTCTACTGATGGTGGCAAAGTATCTGTTTATGGCTTTAACAATGAATTGTCATCAGCGGATGCTTTTAACATATTTCCGTGCCATGAGTACCCTACAATACCTGACACATATGAGTATGTGATCCTATCTACTGCACATCAAACAACAGACAGCAGGTTTATGATAGTTGGCTGTCAGAACAACACTGAAGTTGTGATTACACCACCAAGTCAGCTTGATTCAATCAACACATCTGTTCCTGCAAATCTCGGAGGGGGTCAAACTCCAGGACCAAGGGATCCCCTTAACATTTCACATTTAGATCAGCTGACAACAATTCTCTTGAATAATCTGGAGGATCTTTCAGGGACCAAAATTACATCAAACAAACCAATTGCTGTTTTCACTGGACATGAATGTGGTAATGTACCTACAGTATCTGTTGGTACTTGCGATCACATTGTTCAGCAGGTCCCTCCACAAGTGACATGGGGCAGGCTATTCTTCACAGTCCCCATTGTTGGGAGATATTCTGGTGATCACTACAGAGTTGCAACCGCTACTGACAACACTCAGTTCAATGTAACTTGTAGAACCCTGACTGATCCTATACCAACTATTCAGAATTTTACAATAGACTTTAACAATGATACAGAGAGTGGATTTGAAGTGTTTGACACTGACAGTGGGACTACCACGGGGGACCAGGCCTCCAGGAAGGACAATCTGCAATGGTGCTGCATAGAAGCAAATAACCCTGTACTAGTGATGCAGTATGCATTTGGAGGTACAGCTGATGAGAGTTTAAAGGATATTGGTACATATGGTGATCCATTGATAACCATCATTCCTCCTGTTGCGCAATATCTGAATGACTACACAGTGCCCACTGATCTGGTGTTGTCAAGGAATGGAAGCCAGACCACAGCTGTCGGCCTCACCATTGCAATTCCCCGAGATAAAACTTTCTTCCGCTCTGCGGTTGAAGATGGATCAAGAATACTTATCAATAATGTGACCATTGTACCTGATCCAGATGAAGGATGGATTGAAATTTTTTGTGCAAGTGGACAAATTTGTGGTTATTCTGCACGTGTGGAACATGCTCCAATTGGAGTAGTAACAATAAAACATTTAAATGGTCAGGCCTCAATTTCTGCTTGGATATATGGCATAAATGAAGCAGTTTCTTTTGGCTATACTGCTGGCTTTGAGCTGGATGAAGTTTCATGTAAGCAACACCATGTATCACTGCATACATTGATTGTACAGTACTTGAATTCTCCACTCCCCACAGTCCCAGTTGTGAGTGCTGTAGAATCTGATGTAACAGTCCTGGAAATGAACGGTGTAGCTGTTGTAACATTCACACGAGCAGGGGACCTTTCATTGCTAAGCAGATTTAATGTCCGGCTAATGTCAGGCTCTGCTAGTAGCTGTAAGTTGCATATACCTAACACCTTGCATGCAGATTGATTGGATTACCTAGAGCCTTAGTTTAGCTAGCTAATGTAATCAGCATTCACATTTCAACTTCATTTAAATGCCCCTGACTGAATAAAGTTTTGAAGTTAGCAATAAACTACTACAGGTGAAGCACTTTCCTTATTTAAACTGAGCCTTTTGCAGTCCTTGGACTATTTGTACTTACAGTTGGATGTGTCTGTGTACTTATACGTACATGTTGGAAGTGGAAGCCGTATGTGCACGCTTCCGGATGTACTTTGACCTGTGAACATGTGTCTTGACCGAAGATAGTTGTTGACCATTACAAATCCTACACAAGCAAATTATTACTATGATACAGTTGTGATTGCTAATAGCCCAAGATTTTACTAAACCAGTTTTGATACCCAGCTGACATTTTTGTTAGCTTTTTATTTGCTCTTCTTCCCTGCTGTAGCTGCTGACTATGATGCAAACTATACGACAAACCCCATAAATGCAATCAGAGAAGTAATCAATGCCACTACAAATGAGTTGGTAATGAGACCTAACATTGCAGAACTCACAGTCACATTCACAATCGTCACCGATATCATACTAGAGGAGCCTGAGATTTTTTTCCTATTTTTGGAGGGAACCAGAAGTGTTTTTGTTTTGACTCCTATGGTCACTGTCACCATTTTGGACAGCCCTTTTCCAAGTGAGTTCACTGCCGATTTCTCTGCAGTATTGTAGTGGGGTTAGATAATTGTTAGACATACCCATAATAACCCATATGGTACTCGTACCCATACTCCATATTCATACCTGTACTCATATCCCATACCACATACCCATACCCTACCCATGCCCATGAGTAGATGCAGCTATGGAAGAGCACTTCCCATAGATCAATACTTTAACGTTAGTTAGTCTGTCCGTCCGTTTGTCACGGATATGACATTAACTAATGAAGTTTGATTGCGCTAGAATGCGCAAGAAGACCGTGACATCATCATATGAGTGCTCCGACCGTAGTCTAGCTTGCTATCCCCTACTTCTACCCACCTTGGGATCGCTTGGCGAGAGAAGTAAGAGAGATACTGCAAGCGACTCCTAGGTGGGTAGAAGTTGGGGATAGCTATCTAGACTACTCTGACCGCTGCATGCATTGGGATGCTCTGACAGCCAATGGCATGGCCTCAAATGAGTACTTTGAGCGCACTCTTATTGCAAAGGTTAGTTGCTGTAAGCTTATAGTCCTGTAAGTGTTGCATGCACAGCTGTGTAAACTGCTACGCTAGACCAACTACGACGTTATGCATAAAAAGGAGCCGGTGCCATTTGTCTACATATGTAGACTATGGCTGTGAAGAGCTAGACTTTGGTCCTAGCTTTTCTGTTTGTGTTTTGCAGTCTCTCAGTTGAGGTATACTTCCTCCACATCGCTCAGGCAGGATTCCGTCAGCTACACTATAGTCTACTAGCTGCCACTGGAAGATGCAAACGTTCTACATGTTTATCACCTGGAGAGTACACACTGATACAAAGTGCTTTGACTACAAAACAAAAAACAACGTACTCGGTGCTAGACTCACATTTCAGTAATCTCTGGGCATAATACGCCAGCCATACCATAAATATATCATGCAAGTCTTCCATGGAAGACCTGAGGCTAATAGTAGTACATTCAATGATGTACCACTTTACAAGTACATTTGAGCTACATAAGAACCAAAACTTAAAAGTGCTAATTAGATGCCTGAAAGCTTACCTTACGTGTGATTACTCCTCCATAGCAACTGGGATTAGCTTCGCCGAATCGTCCTACGCTGTTCCTGAGTCAATGGGCACTGTTAATGTAATTATTACAAGGAGTGGTGACACATCTCAGCCAGTCTGTGTTGACTTCACCACTGAGTCTATTACTGCAGTAGGTGAGTATACTGTATACGTTCAAACCATGAATGCTGTTTATCACATGCAATGTTTGTGAAGTGAATTTTTAAATAGAGAGTAGCTACAGCAATAATGGAAATTAATGTGAACCAGTGAGTTTCAGCTGATTGACAGTAGTGAAGACTTGCAAAAATGCTACTGTTTGTGGTTTGGAGTGCAATTTGTTTAGTAGCGGTTCAGGCTCTATGCACTGTATTAAAAAATAAAACCAGCTATCGTTTGCAGCTGCACTACCATAGTATGCAATTTTACTGCAGGAAGCCAATAAAAATTCAAACTGAATACACTCACTAATTGTTTATGGTATTTGGTGATAGTGGCTGAATCCTTGATAGGAGTGCTTAGCCTTTTGTCTCAAACCTTACAGATGGAAGCGCTACATTCAGTACCGGGGAATGAAAGCACTCCTATGATCAATTCAAGGAATAGCGTAGCCACTCTCGCCAAATACCGTAAAAATTGTAATTCCCATGCATCAGTATTGGCTTTCTGCAGTAAAACGTGCATAGTTTGGCAGTGCAGCTGCAACTGAGATAATCTTAGTTGGTTTTATTTTTTAATACAGTGCATAGAGCTTGAACTGCTACTAAACAAATTGCACTCTAAACCACAAACAGTAGCATTTTTTGCAGGTATTCACTGCTGTCAGTCAGCTGAAACTCACTGGTTTAAAACAACCTTTTCATTTTTGCAGTGCATGTAAACATAAAAACGTATCACAGAAAACACCTACATCATATGTAACTCAAGGGTGCAAATGAGGGTCCAATGGTATGCCTTTTCTCATACTTAGCCGAGGTGGATTTCAACAGTATATTTCAGACAGTGACTTTTGAGCAATCAGAAGAAAGCAGGACTGTGGCAGTGACCATCATTCCCGACAACTTGGTAGAAACGAATGAGATGTTCAGAGGCATACTTTTTAATGCCAGAGGAACAAATGTGATCATTACAATTGATCGTACAACTGTAACAATTGATATCCTCGATGATGATGATGATGATGATGATGATGATGATGATGATGATTGTAAGTTTAGTACTGTGATATTGATATTGAATTCATTGTAGTGGACATTCTAAGTCAAAGAAAGTGACTTGAAAAGGGTTCGGGGGAGATTTTTTCCTATTGCCCTAGGGAAAACCTGTTTTATACTCCAATTAAAATAGAGTTGGTTAAATTTTGCAATATATGTACCTCCCTATTAAGTATATCCCACGCATCATCAGACACAAGGGAAAACTTCTCTACCTGCATCTCGTCTCTCCTCAACCTTTATTCCATCTTTATACCATGAACAGCCTATGCCCTAGATACGTATATAACAGCAGTATGTGAATAGTTTGTAGCTCACTAGTTGAATAATTTGGGATTGATGGAGATGTAGGTTATTATGTATGTGATAGTTTGAGTTTACATACAAGACACTATGGTCTAAGCATTAAATTTACAGCAAAAGGCAGAGGTACATGGGTCCATTCTTTCATTAGTTTCTCCTACATAACACCAGGTCTATAGTAGCAAACATATACAGCTGTACGTATACCTGCAGAGGGCCAGTTGTTCCATAGTCAGTGGCAATGCAGTGTAAGTGCATTGTGATGCTACAACCTTACTATCAATTACTGGCATGTAGGTGCCTAAAATATAGTACATTACACGTTCTTGAGTCATGCAGTCGCAAATATAATGTACTATTTAATATCGATTTTTTTCTCACAACAGTGGTGTCTCCTGAACCCACACCAGATGGTTAGTTGTTTTTTGTACATTTTGTAGGCTACCATGAGGTTGTATAAAACAATTTGCTACTATACCTAGCTGTCCTTGGCTCTGTAGTTTTTGATGTACATGTATAGCATCTGAAATGTTCTTCTTATAGGACGCACCAGTGTTACTGGAACTATAACAGCATCGGTGGTGGCCTCTGTTGTTCTCATCATATCATTGGTTATTGCAGTCGCAACATTTTGTTGGAAAAGAGCAAGCAGGCCTAATAAACTTAGCACCAGGTACTGCTGGGTCCTGGAAATGAGGCACAGCTACATTGTAACTTACGTACATTGGAGCCCAGACTTTGTAGTAATGATACACCCTAGTATATAATATCGTACATTGGAAGGCATAACTCGTCCCATAATGTTGTGTTGTGTAGTGATTCCATTGCTTTTATATAGGGAAGCGCCATCGCAATCTAATGCTCTGGCTGTGCGTGTTCAAGGTACGTAAAACCCATCTCATCTAATCACATTTGGGAAGTATTATGTCACTGATTCAACAGGTGATGAGTCGCTGGCTTCCGTTGAGCTTATGTCACTGCCACAGACTTTAATCATACCAGCCAGTCAACTGCAACTAAAGGACACACTAGGGCAAGGTAGGTATGAACATCTATTGTATGAAATAGCGGATCCTGCAGAAGGGTTAACTGGGCAGTTGAAAAGGTGTCTACGTAGTTAATGCCAGGAATTTGTTTGATTTGTTTAATTTTAAGAAGCTACCATATGGGATGATTTCAGATGTACTAGCTTTTGTAGATGAGCTATACATGAAAGAAGGTTCACTCACAGAAGAAATGGTGTGAAGGAACAGACAAGTATTTACATGTTTTAGTTGAGACTAGTGCTTTCTCTTTGAAGTGTGAAAAATAGGTGCGCACCACAGCTGTGGGGCCAATAACTAAGTTCATCAACATTTTAGTGTGCTAGTCTGGTGGATTTGCAAAATCATGTGACTTTTCACTATGTAATTCTTCCTTCTGCCCAAATAGGGGAGTTTGGAATCGTCTATAAGGCCTATTTTAAGCGTTATGTGGATTCAGAGACAGAAGTTGTTGCTGTAAAAACTCTCAAAGATATTAATTAATGCATTGTTTCCAAAATGCAAGAAAATAGTGGCTTCTCCTTTGTAGGGTTGTTTACTACCCAAGCTGAGCATGAATTGGTTGAAGAAGTTCTGAAGATGCAAGATTTCCACCATAACCACGTCATGTCACTCACTGGAGTGTGTCTGGACGGCGGTGCAGGTCCAGCCATTGTGATGCCATATATGGCACATGGTAGCTTGTTGGATTATTTGCGAGGGAAGAGGGTCAACATACTCTTGGATGAGGATGCTTCTCCAGAGAAGGTTCAGTTGTACTGTATGGTGGGAAATTTCCTCCAGGGGAAAATTTCACCAAAATTTGCTACTATTGTTGCCTTTTATTGATCACCAAGCAGTAGCAAGGTTTCTTGCATGGTTCATACATACAATAGTGGTCTGCACAGCATAGCGGGCCATACAAATGGTGTGGTCACACCAGACTATGGTCTACCGGTCAGTGAGCTTACTGTGATATGCAAGAACTTGCATGCGTCTTACTAGAGTCATGAGCTAATCTAATTTACTTGGCAAATATGACGGTAAACTGCTTTCATTGACAGAAAAAAATTTGGAATAGCCCACCGTAAATGTACCGGTATGTGATTACTGAAGATTAGGCATGATTACACCTACAAATGTACTGTTTCTCTTTCACATACATGAGCTCCATTTTGGCTATTCTACCAATTGTGGTACCAAACTAGATCATTGTACTGGCCATTAAGTACTGCCGGTGCCAAGTGCCCAACATGTGCTGTGTTTGTACCTTCACTATACCTTAACTAGGCAGTATGATTATGAGTAAGCACAAATCAGTATGGATTTCAGATGAGTGTCTTTACCCTAATAACAGATTTCAGGAACACAGAAGTTCCTCCTCAACATATGCCTACAGATTGCTGAAGGGATGGAGTATCTTGCACGAGAGAAAGTTGTTCACAGGGATCTCGCTGCTCGAAACTGCATGTAAGTATACTTAGACCATACATGAATAATTAATGAGCATATTCCTTTGATGTTTTCCGGTTAGTCAGTCCAGGGCGATTAAGTAGGTTAAACCCCCGCTTGCCCTTTGAAGTCGCCGGTTAGTCCAGGGTAGTTTAATAGACCCTTTGAAGTCAGCCGGTTAGTCCAGGGTAATTTAACAGAGACAATTAAACATAAGTGCTTAGTATGTACAAACGCTTAGTATGAATGAAACAGTACAAAACTATTTTTAAAAGCAATTGGCTGGCTATTAAAATCTAAAGATCTGTGTTCACTTCTGCCTCGGAGGCCAAACAGCCTGCAGTTGCACCATAGATAATAGAGTAGCTACTCTATTATCTATGGTTGCACCAATAGACGGCATAGGTAAGGCCCCAGCCACTATTTAACGAAAAAATTGCGAGGCCTCATAGCTTCTTTTCTTGTTCCAATGACAATGGCTGCGCTTGCTTGGCATCTGTTCCAACGCTCACCTTCATCAGCGTCTTCATTTGTGCATCAAGGGTACTACGAGTGTGTGCAAAGCGATGGTCTTTGACACCAAAAATTAAGACAATAGGTTGGCCATTCTCTCGAAAGTGACGTTGTGTTCCTGCAACCAGCTGCATCTGGGTGGCTGGGGGTAGCTAAGGTGTTTCGACTTGGCTTACATCAAGGCAACAGATCTGCCGCACTATTGCATTCTCAGGTAAAGGAGATCCAAACCGCTTACTGTTTTCTTTGTTACCGATCTTGAAATAGTAGTCTGCAAGCTTCTATAATAGGTAGTTCAATACAATTTGCATTCACTGTGGTGTGGTACTTGCCTAGAAAAGCTATACTTACCTTGTATACTCGCTTTGCATACCGCACGTTTGGAATGCGTTCGAGTGGGCGGATACTACATCGCATTTATAAAAACTACGTATTATCCGCCCACCCCCCTCTTTCAGCTTGCACTTAAGTGGCCCGCCCATGGGCGGATAATACGTACTTTACAGTATATTAAGTTATAGTACCATTGGTTATGTATGTATTGCCAAATGATCAAGGTCATGATTTCTCTACATAGGATTGATGCTAAGGGGATCATCAAGGTGGCCGATTTTGGTCTGTCAGAGGACATCTACACCAGCAACTACTATCGGCAGGGAAAAGAGGAGGAGACAAAGCTCCCCATTAGGTGGATGGCAGTGGAGAGCATAGTGGATGGCATCTACTCCGAGAAAAGTGATGTTGTAAGACACATTAATTATAAAAATGAAGCAAATGCCTGCATGTTTAACATACGTACTTGAAGAATGCTCACTAGCTACAAGAAATCACAACTAGCTAATTCATTACTACAAAGCACAGAACTATTAAACTCAGTCCTACAAATGATGTACAATGATGGCTCATGATTACAAGGAAAGACTCTATTCTGTCACTCAATAATAGTGGGTATTCCTTAGCAAAAATTTTATAATCAACTATTTTGTCAGAGGCTATAGCTATAAGCAAGGTTTTGCATGCCTAGTTTACAGTAAAAGTATACCATTCAATGTGGGAGCAATGATAGCTACACTTCCTATAACATCAATGCTTTCCAACTGCCATTCAGTGGTCATTCGGTGTCACAATGTGGGAGGTGTATAGTGGAGGAAAACTTCCATATCCTGGAGTAACCACTTCGGCATTGATTCGAAAAGTGGCAAGTGGAGAGAGGCTTTCTAAGCCAGAGAATGCTGCCTGCTCAGATGAAGTGTAAGCATTATATATTAAAGTCCTAATGCAGCATATCTTTTCCAAGTGATGTTTAGTCTGGTTTCATGTTATCAACTTTATCAGTATTGGCTTGTATAGGCTTGTATACCTATGTGCATCCACCTAAATGGTGGGGGTAGGTCACGTTCACACTGAATGACACATAATAACTTCTACTATTCATTGCCTTTCAACTAGCAGCTGCAGCCTGCAATATATTGATTTTGAGCTGAACATGCTTATGACATTCTATTGTAGCTAGCTGTTACTTATTCCATCTTCCTTCCAGCTATTCCTTTATGCAGCTGTGCTGGGTGGAAGTTGCAAAATTAAGGCCACACTTCCATAATCTGGTGACCACAATTTCAAATACCTTAGAGTCTATTGCCGGCTACCTAGGCCTTCAGCAGTCTGTCAGTTTGATTGAAAGAGTCAAGCAAGACTACGCACGTAACCCTGAGATGCCAAATCTGGGAGGAGAGGAAGAACAGATGGATGGAAATGAAAGGGCAGAGGGGTGCATGGATACAGAATGCGGAGGAGAAGGAGCCATAGAAAAGGAGAAAGAAACGAGCATTGAGAGTCACGTTAATTGGGGAGAGTGCTAGCAATTTATGACCATGCACATATTAGCATATCGGATGCTATCTATGATATTAGCCACTGTGTAGATGTAGTATGTCAAAACTTAAAACTACAGAAAAAATGGTTTATTAAAATGGCATTATTAGTGTGCATTTCCTTGTCTTTTACGTATTAGTGCTTGTATTTAAGTATATACTCTGTATTGGCTGTGTCTATGCAGACTTGTACTTATGATTCTGTCTTGAGAGTAACCACCTATTACCTTCACATAGAGTAGCAACGGTACAGCATAACCCTCTGCAGTGTACATGTACACTTGTGCTAATAGTTAAGTGTCACTAGTACCATAAACTAAGTGGCTGAGGGGACAGCTGCTACACACTGAGGTCTGCTCTCAGGCTGATCAAGACGAGGTAAGTGTTGGTTTAGTTAACTGAAACTGAAAAAAAGTCTTTTAGTAGGATCAAAAACAGATTTAGCTAACAACTAAACTTTGAACTTCATAAGTGGGAATAAGACTATTTAACCAAAATCAATTTAGTTATGGTTAACTAAAGTGCTATAGGTGTGCTGTGTATTTTAGTAATCATTTTTCATAATAGTTGGTTAATTAAAGCTGAAGTTAAATCACTCCATACTAATACAATAACACTTGTAGTATTTGCTAGACGTGATGGATTGTTGGTATAACATTTACTAGTGCAACTCATACTCTGACAGTTTTGTAGTTCCCCACTCTTCAACTCTTTAGCTACAGGATCCACTGGCTATGGTACAGCTGACATGCTGTCATGGGACAGAGAACCCTCTTGTAGTTGTTGCTATGGTAGTTACTGATTTCTCTCAAGTGTTGGGCTTCATCGTGATCATGTCCCTGGTTTTGTTAGTTTGTCAGAACTCCACTGCTTCCAGTTGCATCATGATGGAAGACTTATGCAATGCCCCGAGTCCGCTACAATTGCACTGACTGCACCTCCTTGGAGCTGTGCATTTGATTGGTCGGACTACCTGTGGGTGTGTCTGCCAGGTGAACAGGAACCACTGGTGTGTTACAAGCCTGAGGGAGGAAGAGTGAATTGCAGCTGTCCGTGTTATTTAAGTGCCACATTTTCCTTCATAGACGTTCCTTTTATGTAGCTAGTTCAGGAAGCTACAGCATCAAGAACTCCCACTGTTAGCCAGTTTGTGTCATTGGGAGCATTTTAAAGTATGTCTAGGGCATTTAGATTAGGTTTTGATTATGGGTTTGATCATTAATTAAGTTGTTTGCTACTCCCAGTCTCCAGCTGTTAGTTGTCTTGTCTTCCCACTCCATTCCAAAAATTTAACATTATGGAATGGAGACTAAGAATCAGACAGTACTGGTGCGCAGCTAGTCTCGTGCCCAGACCGTCGCTCCTCCCCCTCGCTGTGACGGTCTGGCAGCTTGATTTGAATTTCTTGATTCTAACACCTCAGTGATCTGGAATTTCAAAGCACGAATCAAATCGCGGAAAAGGTAATTAACGTGTATGACATCACCGAGCGAGCGTATAATCAAATAACAAAGCTGTCACTGCACTGGCTATGGCTATTGTCGAAGACGACGACTGCTCGCAACTTTCCGGTCATCTCCAACTTGGTTTTACAGCAGTCTGTACCGCGCCATCTGCAACCAGAGCGGCAAGTTCAAAATCCGGGTTGTCCAGTAAAACCGAACGCGTACCACAGAGTACCTAGGCACGCTCTTATTGCTAGCTGAAGCTTCAGGAACGTTGCTAACTGTACGAAGATATAGGGCCTAGCATCCTCACAGAAAGTACAACAAAGAACGTTTGATCTCTTGATCATTGCATTTTTGACATGCAAACACCTTTCAATTATTAACGCTCTCACGTTCGTAAGACACGCACGTAAGACACGCACGCCTCTGTAACAGGAATTTAAAATCAAGCTACCAGACACTCTTCGCCGGAAAGGCGTGGGTGTCTGGGCACGAGACTAGTGCGCAGCTAGGGAGAAAGTCAGAGGAGGTTGGACACGCATTCATAACATGCGCAGTCACGTGCCTTTTGCTGCACTTTATTACATTCCACGTTGCATTCCAGCATGCAATTAGCTCACTGAGAAGGTAAGCATAGCTCGTTATAAAGCTGCAATAGCGTGTAGATTGCTGTAAGATGGCTGGAACGGACCTATACGGGCAGTATCTTTCTGTTACTAGATAGAATTCAGTATGTAGTCTCGTCTTGCCGATAGCTAGATATTTAAACGACCGTAGCTCTGCAATGACCCAGGGGTTGAACGGGGTTGGCACGATATTCTGAATCTACTTCAGGAGAGCTTTCGAAAGATGTCTATTCCTTGGGAATACGCTTAAAGACTAACGAGAAAACTTTTTAGCGCTTTTAATACAGAAATCTCCATAGAGAATCGCGTACGCGCGTATGTCACATGACCGTGTCCAACCTCCTCTGGGAGAAAGTAGATACGTAGCGCACTTCTAGGTTTTCCCTCAGTATGATAAAACCTGGTGGATGCATGAAGAATGAAGCATCCATTGCACCAGCAGTCCTGGGATTAAAGATTTCTCAACAGTTACTCTCCACATCTTTATTGCTGCAGGGTGTACAGGTAATGGGAGAGACTATTCGAAAACGGCTCTTTGACAACATGTCTGCGTACCTCACATGTGCATGCAAGGAAGAGAGACTAAAAGTGAGGGGTGCTCAGAAACTTTTTGAGATCAAGAGTGAGCAAGAGGAGGCAAGACCCAGAGCTCCCAAAACAGCGAAGGTGGAGGAAGAGACTGTAGCTAGTGGAGTACCACAGCAGGCAGAACTCTTAGCTGGATGCAGCCATGCATGGAATATGTAATAATATCATTATATGGTAATAATTAAAAGTCTGGAATGAGGGCTCATACCACACAAGTCATCGAGTAGTTAGGCCTCCAGATATCAGAACTATAGTTAGCTTGCGTATTAAAGTGGTAGATCTGTATCGCCGAGAATAAACAGAAAATGGCAGGAACATTTGCAGGTAAATGTACAAAGCAAAAACGCATGATTGTAGAAGGTAATTATTATCCCTATACATTTCAAGCCTCAGGGCTATTTTGTGTCTAAAAGCCTTGAATTTGAAAATGTAGTAACTTTGTAGAATGAGGCTGTGGGTACAAATACATGTACTGAAACTACATTATATCTTTCCCCAACTGTAGGTTTTGAGTCCTACAGGCTCAATGGGGTACAACTGACTGAGGACGAGTTTGGTCGAGGATCATACGCTGTGGTCCTGAGACTCGAGTACAGAGGACTCAAGTGTGCAGGAAAGCAGCTCTACCCTGTCCTCTATGAGCAAGGAGTGGGGGATACCATTCGTCACTTTGAGGAAGAATGCCGGCTGCTAGCCCAAATGCGACATCCAAACATTGTGCAGTTCATTGGTGTCTACTTTGAGGAGGGCTCTCATGTTCCGATCCTCGTCATGGAGTTCCTCCCGACCACTCTCGCCAGGTGTATTGATACATACGGTGTTATGCCTGTGGAAATCAGCTATTCCATACTTTACAACGTGGCCCTGGGTTTGTACCACCTTCACAGCCATACTCCACCCATCGTACACCGAGACCTGTCAGCAAATAATGTCCTCCTTGCTTCCAACACGACCGCCAAAATATCAGACCTGGGGGTGGCCAGGATTTTGAATCTGACTCCCAGACAAATGAGTCGCATGACAAGTACCCCAGGCACACCTTCCTACATGCCACCTGAGGCAATGAGAGCAAACCCCAGGTATGATGCAAGCATCGATCAATTCTCATATGGCATTTTGATGATCCACATTCTAAGTGGCAGGTGGCCCCTGCCACTTCGTGAGCCAGTCTGTGTCAATCCTGAAAATCGAGCTCAGCTACTTGCAGTGTCAGAGGCTGAGCGTCGAGATGAATATCTCCGAGATATCGGCAACACCCACCCCCTGATGGACCTGATCCTTAGGTGTGTCAGCAATGACCCACAACAGAGAGCCACAGCTCCACAGATGATTCAGCAAATGGAGCACATGACGCGTGACTCCCCACCTGCCTTTGCCAACCGAGTGGAAATGCTCCAACAAATCAGAGCTGATGCGACTGCAAAGGGAAGCTTGAGGGAAGAGAATGAGACGTTTACAGCAGAGTATGAGCAAAACCAGCTAGAAAGGGAGGAGCTCATTCAACAGCATCAAGCTGAAGTGGAGCAGGTTCGCACTGAGATGAGAGCTCAGAATGAGACATATCAAGCTGAGATTAGGGCTCAGAATGAAACACATCAAACCGAGATGATGGCTCAGAATGAGGCACATCGAGCTGAAGTGGAGCAGGTTTACACTGAGGTAACGGCAGAATTGAATGCCCTTAGTACAGCCGCACAGACACAGCTGAGGGGAGAAATTCAAAGACTAGAGCAGCTGGCTCAACTTCGTCAGGAAGAGATTGAACGATCTGAAATCGCACACTCGATTGAGATTGTGGAAACACGCCTTCAACTTCAAGAAGCCCTTCAAGTGGAGTTAAGGGCACAAACTGAGACACATCAAGCCGAGATGAGGTCTCAGAATGAGACGCACCAAGCTGAGATGAGGGCTCAGAATGAGACGCACCAAACCGAGATGAGAGCCCAGAATGAGAGTCACCAAGCCGAGATGAGGGCTCAGAATGAGACGCACCAAGCCGAGATGAGGGCCCAGATTGAAATGCACCAAGCCGAGATGAGGGCCCAGATTGAAATGCACCAAGCCGAGATGAGGGCCCAGAATGAAATGCAGGAAACTGAGATCAGAGCTCTGAATGACAAACATCAAGCTGAAGTGGAGCTTGTTCACACTGACATGAGAGCTCAGAATGAAGCCTGGAAACATGAGATAAGAAGCCTCATAAATGAACTTAGCAGTCTACAAAGCGAAGTATCGAGGTTGAGGGGGGTAAATAAAAGACTACAAGCAACAGTCGGATCGAAGAACGAAACAATCCAGTCAAACGTTAGTGAGATCTCATCACACAAAGTTGCCTTAACCAGCAAAGATGCAACCCTCACCCAGAAGGAGTTTGAGTTAGCCTCCAAGAATACCATCCTCGAGCGCCAGTCTTCCACCATTCGAGAGCTGAATGAGCAACTAACTCGAGCAAGGGAGCTCCTATCAGGACAGAAGCCACAGGTACGACTATTGCAGCTTTTCTTGACATACCATAGTCTCAAGAAACCACTAAATACAATTACACTTCTGCTATTGGTTTGGCATATTATTATGCAAAATGAAGACATAAACAAAGATTGGCCTGCTACCCAACCTCTAATTAACACATATTCATGGTAACATTGTTACCAGCAACCACAGCCTGTTTCCATGAATATGTCTAGCTATGAACCAGTCCGAATTAATGTGAGAAACGACAATGAGAGGTTATAAAATAGTAGCCTCGTTCCCAGGCTCCAGCCCCCAGCTTTTTGATTAAAAGCTGGGGGGTGGAGCCTGGGAACAAGGCTAATAAAATAGACAAACTGGTACTCTAGAATGTGTAACTCCTCCTCCAGTTAACTAACTACCCCATTTTGAAAAAATTGCGAGTGTGGACAGTCCTTGTTGCAAGATATCAACTCCACTCACTTCCAACTACTTCTAGTTTATGGGGGATCTAACTTTTTGAGTACGTACAAGCCCATAAAGTTAAACTGTCACTGATAAAGTGCCCATGGGCTGTTAGGTATGTAGGCTATGTCCATAACAATAGCAGGGATGTCCCTGACAATCTTTGTACATACGAAATAGAAAGATAATAACTTTTTTATTCCCTCATTGGACTTCCTAGCCAAAACACAAATGAATTTTTTGGAACAATATGATGTAATTACAATATTCCACAGTCACTAGTAACCATGCACTAGGAAGAACAGACCTCATACATCTTCAGAGTGGCTACCTCAATATTTCATGATTTCATACAGAAAATGTCATATCCAGTAACCCTCTTTCATTGCTTTAAGTAATAACCATTCCTGTTGCTATGTTATCTCTTGTGATGCAGCCTTTGGCATTCTTAATGAGGAACTGTATGCTTGTGATCACTCAACCATATATTGCAATGATGTGATATGTGCTCATTACATCGTACCCATCCTCTATTATTGCACACAGCCCCACCCCGTACACCCACATTGTCAAGCCAAGATCACTTGGGAGCTATACAGAGATCTGCCTGTGAAGATGTCTTATGTACAGACTGTTGTTATCAGGGACAGAGTGTACTGTGGTGGTGGTACTGCTGCAGGTGATGATCAGTACCGGGTCTTCTGCTACAGTCCATCAGAAGACTTATGGAACACACTACCAGATTGTGATGTATGTTGGTTTGGGCTCGGCCAGGTGAGGGGAAAACTTGTCACAGTCGGTGGCATGAAGAGATATGGTGGCAATGTCACCAATGAATTGTATGAGTTTGATGAAGTGACTCACGGTTGGAAGCAGTCAATTCCACCCATGCTGATAGCACGTGACTCACCAGCTGTTCTAAGCCACCACTACACCCTGACTGTTGCCGGGGGTAGCACTGGTACTTTTCTCTCAAAACGCATATCAGTCCCAGTGTTGAAGTTTTCAGAGAAGACACCTCCCAGTGGCACATGACTGAGCCCCTCCCATTCCGCTGGCGTGATCCCTCCTCACTACTCATCAACAACAGGTGGTACCTCCTGGGTGGAGCAGCTGAGGGAGAGGTCTATTCCAACCGAGCAGTGTGTGCCCACGTCGACATACTTCTTCAGAAGGCCCTCCCTCGTGACCAAGCATCCACTGACAGTGACAGTACCAACAACTCAGCATGGGAGGTTCTCCCCAACACCCCACACTATGCACCAGCCGCAGCCACCTTTGGTTCCTCTCTCCTGGCAGTGGGGGGACCCACTACTGACCATTCATTAAACCCACAATCTGCAGTCCATGTCTACTCTCCCTGCACCAATGCATGGATCCACATCAGTGATCTACCAGCCCCTCGATTATGGACTGCTACTGCAATACTGTCGCCAACAGAACTCCTAGTTATTGGTGGCTGGAACAATTCACATCAGGAATCAGTATATAAAGGGCTCCGCCGGAGTCAGTGATTGATATATCATACACTGTAGTTGATACTGCATCATTCTATTCTTGTGGTTTTTGTATCATTAATTAATCATCACATGTATGGCCTTCTTTTATTTGTTTCCTAATTCACCATATCATAAAGCTGCACCCTGCAAGCTTCTGTAAAATCATTTTTTTAGCATTTTTGTTACAATTATATTATGTTTGGCCACATAATTAATCATTATGTAGTAATGTACTTTGTAATTATGTTTCACCACATAATTAATATACTTTGTACCACCAAACAACACTTTATTATAAACAAGTCTGACATTTCATGTCTAAAAAACCAGCCGGACGCATTTCCCGTACAATACACACAACTCAGCTTACAGCCATATTCCTAGAGCGGTGATTAGTCTAATGGCTGGTGTTATACATTGACAGTATAGGTACAGAGGTAGGTATATATACACTCCCAAGTGTACATGTAATAGTTGTACCATGGGTTTCTAGGGTGTATGGGATTTGTACTCTGAGGGCAGTTATATGTATTCCCGAGGGCGCAGCCCGAGGGAATACATAAAACTGCACGAAGAGTACAAACCCATACACCCTAGAAACCCATGGTACAGGTGACTTGTACCATAATACAATTACAAACGCTGTTAGTTATGACAAGCGCTAATGGAGAAGCATTAGTTGCCTGTAACCGCAAATATATTTGTACCATAATGCACCTCTACATGAAAGGCACCGCCCAGGGTATATCAGCCATACACCCTAGCGGCTCGTTTGAACTGTCAATATACCCTAGGGTATATGGTTGCCAGGCAACTAATGCTTCTCCATTAGCGCTTGTCATAACAGCGTTTGTAATTGTATTATGGTACAAGTCAGCTGTACCATGGGTTTCTAGGGTGTATGGGTTTGTACTCTTCGTGCAGTTATATGTATTCCCTCGGGCTGCGCCCTCGGGAATACATATAACTGCCCTCAGAGTACAAATCCCATACACCCTAGAAACCCATGGTACAACTATTACATATATATATATATAGATCTATATGAGGGGATAAAATGAGAAGAAGAAAAAAGTTCACAAAACAGCACTTAATCAGATACAGGCCCTATGTAATAGTAATATAGTGTATTGAATGTATATACATACGCGCATGCGGTTACAGCATAGTAACAGTAGCTACTCAGTTTGTGGGAGTGTGTTTGTGTGTCTGTTACCTTGCTAACAGCTACGCCGTTAACGTACGGGTACAAAGTAAGATAGCAAATGCGGTGCTGAAGGTTTCTGATTCATGGATTTCGCTAAAAATACTTGGTTCAAAAGTTACGGCGTTATTTGCTCACCACAACGAACTTTGACGGTTTCGACAGCGAGTAGATACATCATCAGATTTTTTAATGACTACTGAAGACTACGGTAGGTTAGCTGCTGTTTCTAACGCCGTCGGTTCGAAACTACACTGGCTAGCTATCTAGCTCTGTGGGCGTGTCAGACACGCCTCTCATGCGTGACGTATGACCATAGATAATATAGACTCCGTTACGGAGTCTATATTATCTATGGTATGACTGGACTTGGAACATACATGAAAGACAATACATACTATGCTATTGATATAAAAAAGAAGATACTGTGGGATACAAAAACAAAATTAATAACAGAAACTATCATGTGAAACAAAAGATTACTGTATTTGCAACATTTTCTCTTGCTTATACTCATTCTAGATGCCGAAGGTAGCATAATTATTTAGTATTTCGCAATAATGCCGCCGAGGGTTATGCACTTATGTGCTTTCATTACTGTAGTGTAGAGTCAAGCCTGAGGCTAGCTATATAGCTGTGCATGGCACTAGGACTTGATGGTCATGGGTGTGCCGTGCCATACTGCTCCTAAGCCACTTGTGACACTGTCTCCTCCATGGTAGGGTGGACCTGGCAGGCAGGAGGCACGTACAACAGCTGCTGAATAAAGCCTGGAAACAGCTGCTGCAGGGTATGTACACATACTTACAGTATTTGAGAAGCATTGCAATGTTTAATAAAGAGCACAAAACCAGTGGTACAGGAAATTGAGGAAATTGTATACAAATCCTGCACACTCATTGCAGTTCAGAACAGAGTAATACTTCTCAAAGTGGACACCTACATGCAGATTTGTGACCACTCTGCCTTAATTAATTAATTATACAGTCCACTTAAAGTAGCAACAGCTTGAATGTGGCACGTTGCTATATGCTGCTCAAATATTGTAAGCACAAAATATGATACCAGCTGTGTTTCCCAGGCTCTATAGTCATATGAGAACCGGTGCATGGTACACTTGAGAGAGACACACAATATTCCATACCACAACCTTACCTGAAGCACCTTCTCAAAGTCAGACTGGATGAGGGTGAACACGTCCACATGAGTGACTGCCCTCACGGAGGACTCCATGGGCGTGCTGTAGATGAGGCTCTTCTGGCCAAAGTAGCCACCCTCCTGCAGTACCTCGGCCACCAGCTGAGGGGCATTTTCATCCAGTACTTCCACCTGTTGAGAGGAAAGATGCTAGCTATGTTGTGGTCATGGCAATGGTATGTAGTCAATAACAGGTAGCACAATTTTTGAAACAGAACTATTTCTTTTATACAGGGGATACGTATATAATATAGCATGGTTAGTAGGTGTATATGCGATATATACCTAGCATCGAGGTCAGAGGAAGTTTACGTCATATAGCCCGAGGCGCGAAGCGCCGAGGGCTATATGACGTAAACTTCCGATGACTGAGATGTGTGGTCGTATATACTCGCATATACACCGTATACTAACCATGCTATATCGTATATATGCTATAGATGTGTGGGTGGACGGTTAGTGCGCATGCGCATATACTACTGCGTGCCAGTTCGAAAGAGAAGTAGGCAAGGATCGAGCTAGATCAAGATGGCGCGCTGTGGTATTATACATGCATGTCTGCTGCTTCTGATTGTACATCCTCTTTGAATCAACTCATTTCCTGTTAAATAAGTGTCTGAAATATACACTGGTGTATATTTAGGCTGGGTTTATACGTGATATATACACCTAGCGGTGACTTTGATCCACCCACGCACTATAGTATATACTATACGTAGCTGTGGATAAACAATCTGGAATATGCAGAAGGGGCTTGATATGAACTCGAAGTATGTGCGGTTCTTGTATGCTTGGAGAGAGTACACATTTTATTTGTAAGTAGGCACAAAACTAAAGGGATGGGATGAGTACATAATTAGAGGGTATGAGTGTCAAATGTAGGTTGGAGTGGATCCGTACTCAGGGATACCGTAGGCGCCGGTTTTTAAGCACCCTCACTTTTAAGCACCTATACACTTTTAAGCACCCATCCCGCTCTTGATTTTTCGGGCAGCAATAAGCACCTATTCTAATTATACGCTATCAAGAGTGAAAATTTTTCGTTGAACTATCTACCGGTAGCTAGCTAAAGTCGCGCCCGACGGATCACTTTCGAGTTGTGCCTTCTAGTTCGACCAATCAAAGTGTTTGGATAACGAAGCAATGAGATTGCTCGGTCTGCTGGAACAGCTGGAATAAAATGGTGAGAAGTAGAGCTGTTATGTCAGGGCCAGGGCCTTGTACACATGATGCCCTCGGATGACATCGCGATGGATGTAAATTGCCGTTTCCTCGGGAGAAGTCATCTTTCTTATTGAAAGGCAGAACTGCTTGAAAAGCAAGGAACGATTGCTTCTTTATAAGCGTAGCGGATCGATCAATAGCTGTCTAAATTTGCGCCCGTGCACATGGCAAATAATTGTGGGCGTGGCCTAAAACAGCTCGTTTTTAGGCACCTTCCGCTTTTTAAGCACCCATTTTGTTGCTATTGTCCCGATAAGCACCGGTGCTTAAAAACCGGCGCCTACGGTAGGCTGATGAGTACTCATACTCAGGGCTGGGTAGGAGTGGGGTAAGTGAACTCACTGTGCCATGGAAGAGGAAGAACATGCCACGTCTCCCTTGTGTACGATGTGCTCCCCGGCAGGAAGAGGCAGGGCTGCACCATCAGGGTCAGGTGACGCAGGAACGCCGAGTCAGCAGAGGCAATTGAAGATTGGGACTTGCAAGCCAAGGAGATGGCAGTGCATGAAGGCTGAGGTGACTCAAGCTCCACCTGCATTATGTGGGTGTGTGGTCAATGGCGTAAGCGCTACGGCAGCAACATTAGTACACTTCTTCACTATTCATTATCCATGCTGCATATTCTCCACAAAATAAAGAATCACCCTCTAATAATGTTACAGTATAAAAGGAAAGTTTCGCATGGTACAAAACATTTTGCTTTTTGCAATATTTGTTCTAACGGTATTTTGGCAAGAAACTGCACTTACTAGAATCCCAATAATTGGGCGAGCGTGAGCGAGCCCCACACTAGTGTGTTCAATTGCAAGTTTGTCTGTGCGTACGGTGAACGTACGCACATACCGCATATCGTTTCGCGTTTCAATATAACGTTTCAAATAGTTTCCGTAATATTCCAAATTGTTCACGTGGCCACGGTGGCTGCAGTGCAGCTAGCTTAGGGATGCTCTCACAGAGTAGACGGCAGCGGCAAAGGCTACAGCGTTGCCGTATATATCCCCAGGTTGGCGATAAGTCACATTGGAACAGCAGAGAGCGAGTTCTAGAGCCAGAAGAGTTGTCATTTCTCCAGGCCACCGACAGTGACACTGAGACGAGAGAAGGAGCCAAAAGAGCTGCTGAGGGCGCGTCGCCGCTAACGTACGCATGGGCTAATACCTCGCTCACGCTCGCCCCACAATGCTTTGCATTCACCTAGTATCCTTGAAAACCTATCACTACAGAAGACAGAGCTTCTGTTAGCACCACACCAGAAGAGAGAAGTGAATATCATCACCCACTTTCTTGAACAGGACCTCTCACACACACACACACACACACACACACACACACACACACACACACACACACACACACACACACACACACACACACACACACACACACACACACACACACACACACACACACACACACACACACACAAAACAACTTATCACTGAGAGTATACTGTTTGCATCGCGGAATATCACCACCCACTTCTTTGAGCAGGGCCTCAGTGGTGGCCAGAGAGACCTCGGCCTGCATGCAGTAGGGCATGTCCCCCAGTAGGTTCCTACGGTCAGTGCTCTTGTTCCACACCCAGATGTAGTCTAAGAAGTCCAGAACACACTGCTGCATGCAAGATGGGAGGTGCTGTCCCCGTATATAGTCCTGGAGGGTGAAGGGGGAGGGGTGGAAGGAGAGAGAGAAAGAGAACACTCATTAAGAGTGGGCTCATATTCAGAGATGGGTGAGTAGGCAAATGAATAAACATGCATGCCTATAGACCTGTGCTAATTACCTGGAAACCATACTGTTACCGTCCACAGAGTCAGTTACTTCGTTAATTCTCATTTATGCTAGTTGCGTTCGATATAATTATGATGAATACAGAATCTGACTCGGCCATTACAAGCTAGTGTACCTAGTAGCTGTACATGCTATCACCACACCCTGAGCTTCTCCTCGAAGAGTACTCTCTGGGTGTCCAGCATGGAGGCGATGCTCCCCAGGATGAAGCCGAACAGGAGTTTCCCGAACACCATCACAAGGATCACATACAGCATCTCCTGATTTGAATAAATGTATGCATGAATAATGACTAAAGTGCCATAGATCCAAGTTTTTTTCTGCATAGATTTTGTTTATGTGAAGTATATGAGACACAGGAGCTCGAATTTATCATAGTATACATGTGGCCTCATTTTTTGGTGGTAACGAAAATGTTGTATCACTACTCTGTTGCATAGCTGGTTGGGTCAAACCTCTTGACCCAAAGTGATTACCACATGATTACATAGACACCACTAATGTAGACAAATAGCATTTCCTGTTGCTATGTAGACAAATAGCATTTCCTGTTGCTATGTAGACAAATAGCATTTCCTGTTGCTATGTATTCGGGCGCAAGCCCTGACATTTTGTTGAAACTGAAGTGGCATGTTGCTGTCAAGTTACATATCAAAACATAGTCAAACATACCCCCCTAGTGGTATCACTGCATGGGAGTACGGGAATGAGACTGACCTGCACATTAGTGGCAGACAGGTCCCCATACCCGGTACTGGTGAGGGTGGCCACAGCCCAGTAGAGGCTGCTACAGTAGTGGTCGGTGTCGGAGACTGTGGTGTTGATGAGGAAAGCAGTATAGTTTTTGGTCTTAATTTGAAACTCAAGTACAGTTGACGGCAACTCAGTTGTTAATTGGCTTGTAGTATGTACGTGCACGTACATATTCAAAATACTTAGCATTATAGACAGGCCAGCCTGATTGTAGCACGTGGCATGACAGGCCTTGCTAACATTTTTACCTTAATAAGCGACACTTTAATTTAAACATGCCCACCTCTGGTTTAGTCGTTTCTCCTCCCTTGAGAAGAACCCCTGGATCTGTGCCGCCCTCAGGACGTGTACAGCACCACTGCCGTGCGGATGTCGGGCTTGGGGATGGTGAGGGCGATGAGCTCGTAGAGGAACACGGCTGCCAAGTCCAGGGAGAAGCCCATGGGATCCTTAAGGTAGGGAGGGCAACACTCTTGAAGTTGTTGACTGTCCGGCCCTAGGCGTCCTCACAGGAGAGGTGGAATTTGATGAGGATCTGGTTGAGGAGGTAGGGAGAGGGCAGAAGGGTGGAGGATTGGAAAAATGAATGGAGTAGAAGGATGGAAAAATGAAGGTAGGGAGAAGGCAAAAAGATGGTGGAATGGAGAAGAAGAATACCATACAGACAGCCAGATGATTAGAGCAATGGAAGTGATCTAGTCAGATAAAACTAAGTCTCCCTTCCTGAGCAACGGAGGTGAGGCACTGCAGCTGTGTAGTGTATACTTTTCACTTCAGCAGTGAAGTAGAGTGCAAAGAGGTAGTTGATGGCCCAGAGCCAGGGGGCGTTGTTTTGGAAGGCAGGTAGCTGATGGAGAAGGCACTGAAGTAGGCCATCAGGCAACCCAGGAGGTGGATGACAGTGGCCATCGTTCCATCCTGGGAGGGAGGGAGGGAGGGAGAGAAATGGAGTTTCACTAGTCCTACTTCCATCCCATATGAAAAAGGAGTAGTACTTATGAGTGGCACTAGCACACCAGATTCACAGCACACGTACCACTGGTGTGCTATGAAGAGAAGTGTGCATGGCACACTATCATTGTAAACTAATGCACGCCACTTGTATTATTCAAGTGGTCATAGCACACTGAGAGTGCACAGCACACCGATTATGACGTTCGTAATATCTATCAATTGCTTGCTGTCAACCCAACGGTATAAAGCCACCACGATGCGAGAATGAAGTAGCTACTGTGAGAATGGCTTCCTTGGTGACTACTGAGTTGCAGTATGTTGTTCGAGGATATCATGAATACCTGTATATCTGGACTCCAGAGGGGACTCCAGAAGTTCGGTGAGGTACTCACTACAGTGGTGGAAATGGAGAACAAACATGACAGTTACGCTGTTGCAGTTGTCGCTCATGAGCTTGGGACTGTGGGGCGTGTTCCCAGAAAGATTTCAAGGCTCTGCCACTCCTGGTCGCTTTCAAGATTCTAAAAACCTCTATTTAAAATGCGCCCCCTAAAAATAATTGCTGGGGACAGGGGGCGCCTTATTTAGAGCAAGAAAAATTGTTTCTCTTCGAAAAGGCGCCTGTATTAGAGAGATGCCTTAATTAGAACGAATACGGTAGTTTGATAGTGATTTGTTGAAGAACACAGTGAGTTTCCATGTGGCTATAGTATCATCTTGTTTTAATGCCGTTATGACATCACATTTTTTTCAAATCTTGGGGGAGGGGGGAAAACTCCTGCTGGGGGGGATGGGGATCCCAGTGCACACACCCCCTCCCCCCCTCAGTATGAAAGAGCTCTGAAGTGGATTTTTGCCTAAAATGGAATATATGTTCACTCTTGTTGCTGTAGTACTGAAGCCAGATTTAGTTTCTGTGATGCTAAATCACTTATAATATTGCAGGGTACACTACCATCCACATCTGTAGCTGCTGATTTAACAATCACGAAGGATAAAGTTCAGACATTGGAGGTAAACTTTATTTTGTGCCTCATACTGGCCAGTTGCATTCCTGTAGACTATACAATCCACTTGCCCTTTGTGTCCATACCTTTTACTTATGCCTTACACTTTTTATGCTGGACTTTATATAGGAATCTCAGCATAGACTTAATTGGACCATGTACCTCCAGCTCTGTAGACTATATATGCATATGTAATTATGATGTCATGGTGATTCAGGGGGGTCAGGGCCAAAAGGGGGTTTGTGTTGGCAACAAACTATGGCCCTGTGGCTATGTACTATGTACCTAACTGGTATGACTTCAAGGTCTTCTCACATATGCTCATGCAACTGCACTTCATTAGCAGACGTCACATCAGTTCTATTCACATCCACCGATTCCTAACCCTGAATCATCGGATATGGTGGCCCTCTGATTTTTCCTTGTGTAAAAGTAGTCTCGTGCCCAGACACCCACGCCCTCTCAGCGAAAGAGTGTCTGGTAGCTTGATGTAAAAATTTTGTCACAGAGTCATGTCATGCATATGCAAGACCTTTAGCAATTGTTTGCAACGACATTCCCTGAATCCTGAAGCTTCAGCTGACAATAAGGGAGTTGTTGACTGTTTGGTCTCACTGGTCAACCCGAATCTTCAACCCGAATCTTCAACCAGCCACTCCGAAGGCAAATGGTATAGTGAAATACAAGGAGGAGAGCCACGATTTTGCCTTGGTAGTATCACTAAAACATTCTTTCCTTGTGCAAACTCATTAACCGCCTGAGCTTGTTGGTGATTAGTTCAGTCATGTTAGGTTTAATTCCGCACTGGCGATTTGATTCATGCTTTGAAATTCCAGATCACTAAGGTGTTGGAAACAAATATTATACTCCATGGGAGGGCATGGGAGTCTGGGTGCCAAAGGTGAAGAAGGACTGCAAGACACTCTTGTGGCCAGTAGATGGGCAGCCCCTTATCAGCAATTTATTACAACTACAATTTATCAGCAACTAGCACCTAGGTTTCCCAGGTCACACACTGGACAGCAGTTGATTAGGGAAGTAGTATTGTCTTCTTCATTCCCAGATTCCATGCACTTCCCAGCTGCAGCCAGCTGGTCTGGGAATGGCAGCTCTAGAACATGTGCATTGCAGTGCCAGCTGTTTGTGCCTCATGTGTTCAGCAGCTGCTAGCTACGTATTTGCTCATTCTCTGCTGGTGTGGTTCTCATGGAATACGTTCCTTGTTGTCTCTCCCCTAGTTCACGGTGATGGGGTGTATGTGGGTGTCTCCAGCAGAGGCGAGTTTGGAACTGGGCCCGTGTCTGTCTGTAATCTAGCTGTACTGCACGGCAATTTTGTCTGCTGCTTGCATGTATAAGGAACTTTCACGACGACTAACAGCAACACACAGAGCATATTTGGATGATTGCCTGAAAGATTGACGTGTGCATTCAGTTTTCAAGTTTACTTTAGTGTCACTGACTGAGCTATAAAATTTTGTGCTAAACTCCACCCACTCAGGAAATATGCACAGACTGTACCTATAATATAGGCCAGACTTTTTGGTAATTGCTTTGCAGTGTAAGAATGGCAACTGAAAAGTAGTGCACCTGAGTGTCATAATAACTGCAGTGATAACAGCAAGTTAACTTTCAGTTTCTTGCAGGTTTTGCACATGCATGTGCATGTGCATCTGGACAGGTATAGGCTAGCCTCATTCCTAGGCTCTCACGGAGGCAGGGCAGATGCTACTGGTAGTTGCAAAAAGTCTGTGGATCATGAATATTGTTTCGTTTCCATTTCCGTTTCCATCTCCATCGTTCCTGGTTTACCACTGCGCCCCATAGCATGTATGTGAAATTCAGTGGTGGTTTTCAGAGGGGGGGGGGGCACTCCCAAAGGTGCAACTGAGACGACGGGTCAAAGCTTTGACCAGCGGTTTGACCGTTGACCACACTGATTTTCAGCCTTTGACCACTCTGCAATTTTTGCCATCGATTGCACGAGGAACTTTACCAAAAGCTTGCGACTCGATCAGAGTCTACTGAAAAGCGCTTGAGTAATAAACTGCAGACTGTTGTGCTTACATACAAGTCCATCCCATTCCGCACTGCGACCTGCGTTGTCAGCGTTGACCGATTTTCTGAGCACGCTGTGACCGTTGACCACACCCTTTTGAGCGGCTTAGACCGTTGACAATTGACCGACAGCAGTCACAGTTGTGACTACCAAGTGTATGGGAGTGACCCCCCCCCCCCTTCCCCTTGGTTGTTGATAGCAGCATGGATTGAAATGGGTTTGGAAACGGAAGTAGCTATCTGTGTTATGGTTAGTTTGCTTCGTTTGTATACCTCTACCACCTGTACAAGTATAAAATCTGCACTTTATTGACAGTCCAAGCAATGCTTACAGGATCTGACAGTATTATTGGGGCGAGCCTGAGCGAGCCCCACACTAGCGAGTTGGCTCTGCATTTCTGTCTGTCCGTATTATGGTACGTACGTTGTGCCAAAACTATGCACAGTGTTCTATATTTGCGGCCTTGCTAATTTAACCACCTATGTATCAGACAGGAGAGGGACGCCGCGCTTCCGAGACAGCAGAACAATGGGAAGTATACCAAAATAGTTTCCTAGCTAAATGACAGTTCAGTAGCTATGTGCTTGTCATAGACTACCCCATGAGCAGTAGGCGTGTCGTCAATCTGCCCCAGGATACTGCCTGCTTTGTAGATTGCCATGACTGTGTCCAGTGAGCTCAGTGTCATGGTTATGTGACTTACATGTGAAAATTCCAACATGCTTAGTGCTTGCTGGCTAACTTCACTCCAATGCTTCCTAGTCTGCTAGCTGAGGGTGTATGATTGCCAAGCAACCATGCTCAATAATTGGACCTAGCTATCTAGGCCCAGTGCACTAGGCACTTACATGTAAAACCCGGTTCAGGATCCAGCTAAACCAGCTTGGTGTAAACAGGTTGAATGGGTTTGGAAACCTGCTTACTTAATCCACCTCAGGATGTTGTTTGAATCCTGTTTGAAACTGAATGCGGATTACCAGCTGCTGTTTGTACAGAGGTTTGCAGGTGGGTTGTCCACTGCTGAGGGCGAATTAGTCTCGTGCCCAGCCCCACGTTAGGAAGGTGGGTCTGGCTCCCCGCAGATTCAAAGTTGGGGCAGCATTACGTCAGCGGTCCCAGATCTGGACCGGCGATGTGATTGGTTGATTATAGTATTACATCACTAAACGGTGTGAATATCCGGATATTACAACCGTTTAGTGATGTAATACTATAGTCGACCAATCACATCGCCGGTCCAGATCTGGGACCGCTGACGTAATGCTGCCCCAACTTTGAATATGCGGGGAGCCAGACCCACCTTCCTAACGTGGGGCTGGGCACGAGACTAAGGGCGAATAGGCAGTGGTTCTCAAGCACATAATTAGGTTAGGCTGTCAGAATCAAAGGCCAACAGTTTACACTGTTAAATAGTCCACTCCCATTTGCCTACTGCACTGGACAATCAACCTGTATAGTACTAAACACAGTAATGCGTTTACACACTAATTGGCTTCCCAGTAGGCATGTGGACATATTAATCTGGATACAAACCAGTAAACCGGTTTTACTACGTGTGCAAACGGGAGGGGGGGGGGGGAACCGGTTTTACTACGTGTGCAAACGGGAGGGGGGGGGAACCGGTTTTACTACGTGTGCAAACAGGAGGGGGGGGGGAACCGGTTTTACTACGTGTGCAAACGGGGGGGGGGGGGCTTTGGAAATCCATGGTGCAACTACTACATACTTTGTCGCTTGCAGTATGAAAAGTGTGGAAGGCCTGGAATATTTTATCGTGTGCATGACGTTGGGGGTAGAGAGACTTTAGTTGAACGTGGGTGAATGATAGCAATGCCTACGCAAAGCTGAATTATCGAGCCGCTCGAGCACGAGGTTCTTTGCGATTGAGAACAGTTGCAATTCTGGCAGTCTTTGCAAAAGGTAAGTGTAGAAAAACGGTTGATAAAAGCCTGGGAAGGGTATTTATTCTTCTGCTTACCGTACCATTGCCTGAATCTATGAAGTACCATACTGGCGCCCTTCATATTCCCTGATTGCACAGCCCGTATCCAGTGAAGTTAGACGCCTATCTGTGCTGCTGCGTCGGAAACTTCCTGTCAACACGATTTCTCTGACTGTTTTCGCTGGTAGATCATTGGATCGTGCGTGGAGACCGCCATTGCGGTTTTGTTTACCCGCATGCAATTAAGGTCTCTCTACCTTACGTAATATTCATGTGATAGAATCTACCAGGCTTTCCACCTTTTTTCGTGGAGAGCCTGACGAGGCTAAGATTCAGGCAGGTCTGAGAAACCAGAAATATTACTACGGCCTAAAGTTTTATTTGTCTATAACTCCTCACAGATATGGCCGAACAGAACCTGGAGCCACCCCCTGCCAAGAGAGGTAAATATCAAGTATCAGTAGGTGCAATTACTGAGACCTGTAGATCCTACTATTGCTAGGTAAAGATTTGCAATATAAATGTTTGTCCGTCCGTCATGGACATGATGTCTTGTAATCGCTTGCGATTGTATGGGAGTATGCGAGAGGTCCGCTACGTCATCTAGTCTTCCTGACCTCTATATAGCTCTACTTGACTTCAGCCTGCAGCTTGGATAACTTGGCGAGTAGTTCTAGTGTGCCTTTGGGGGGAGAGGCTATGCCCGAACCTGGTGATTGTGATTGCCAGTTGCACAAGGATATCGTGCACTGGAGGGACAACTATTATTGGCAGGGTGCGCTGACCACAGGAGGGCTGATCGAGATCGACAGAGTACATGGATATGCTATACACACACACTTCTAGATATTATTACCATTCAACTGTGCTACTGTAGCAAAGGTGAAATGAGCAAAGTGAGTCAAGCTTGACTAACTGTCCAGGCAATGGGGACACTGTCTGCAGGAGGGCTGCTTGAGCTCGACAAAGCTACTGTTTAAAAATTCGATAGCTAAGTCGAGTGACCTGGGTGCGAGTAAAGCAAGTCGCTGAAGTGAGCAAAGCGAGCCAGCTACGTACTTGTAATTTGTGTACTGAAAGTTGCAATCAGTAAAAAGGTGTACGTACGGTCCAGTAGGACGTACATATTATGCATTCATTTTGACTCCATTCCATATTGTAGGCGTACCTTCACGTAATACTATTGCGCAATGAAATTAGTGCCATGTGTACAGTACGATGACAGTTCGTACTACTGTTTTTTTTGTTTAGTTTGGATTCAAGTGTGAATAGAAGCAGAGTATCTGCGATAGAAGAAGAATGGCTCGATGTCTTTTTTGCACCACGAGGCGTTACCGTAATTATGGTGGTCCAATATTTTGTAACAGTAAATTGCATACTATGCTGTAGCACTACGCGTACTTCTTGTGTAAATCATGTGTACTTCGGGCTTCCATACCAGAGTACTGCGCGAGCACTATTGGCATGATACTTAATCTTTTGTTGACCACAACTGTATTACTGTATTCTTGCCTGCAGTGGCGAGAGAGGAGTCGCCGGACCTCGATCCAGTCATTATTGTTCGATTCTACAACAATGACGAAATAAGGGACGTGTGTGCATCATCCCCATTAGGGATGCGGCAGGAAGTGAGTGCTAGATGCAGTACTTACAAATTATCTACAGGGTTTTTACCCTGCACCCCCTATGTATGTGGAGGCAGGGTTAAGCAATTGAGTTACATCACATAGGTGTGGTAAGCCTCGTGGGTGTTTCTCTTGTGGAATGGTTACTGATGAGTGTGCATGTACTATGCACCTATATCATGGAGTACGGTATTCCATATGTAGGGATGGCACGGGAAAAAAATGGCGCCCCCATATAAAGCGTACAAAATCATACGCTCAGAACTCGGCTCTGATTATAGTCATAGGCTTTTATGAGCCATATCATGACATCTCGAGTGTTTTTAAATTACGCTTGCTATCTCAAATCTGAGTATGCGAAGTGCACCACGTAAGGTACGTCACACTGGTCTTAGCAGGCACAATCCACACCCGCAGCGCTGCAGCTGCTACACGACTGAAGCAGGTCAGTATTATGTCTCATGAATTATTAATAACACACCGACAAGGTAGAGATGTAGTCTCGCGGGGCCAGACTCTCGACGTAAAGTTAGAGTCTGCGGTACAGCACCTAATTGTCGCCCACCGATGAACCTCAATTATCCGCCACTGATTTGGGGCATATTCTTATTATCCAATTGTGTTTTAGGAAAGTAGATTCTCGAAGTGTGATGTGTGTGCAGCCATCAAAGTAGCCCGAGAGAGGACCCTCAACCCCACTGTGAGAAGGTGGCTCAGTGAAATTCTGGATGAACACATACAACTGGAGAAGTAAGCTTTGTAGATGTGTTATCACACTACACAGACATTCACTTCACATTATAATATGTTGATGACAGCTGTGACGTACCGTCTAGCGGGTAATTTTCGTGGGGTGAAAATTTTCATTAATTTCGGGGAGAGCATAAAAGTTACGAAATTTGGCACTCACAAATATTAGCGCTGTAGCCTAAGGCTCCGACTGCCACAGCAAAGGGATCGGCATGGTTGCCATACATGTCCAGTGTTGCCTACAACTGTCCAGGATTCTTCAGACAGTCTGAGATATTCCTATCAGGCTTGGGAGGACCTGGGGTCCCAAAGGACATTCCCTAAATATCCCATACTCTCCTTGTTTGTCCCATGTATACACAGACTTCTCCACACATCCCAGGATTCTTCATGAATGTCCCAAGTACATATAGCACTCCACACACTGTTGGGAGAATTGGGAGGATCCCAAAGGCTATCCCAGGACCGGGGGGAGAATCTGAAGAGCAACGTTGGAGCCGGATTGCCCAGAAGACACTAAATCCCAGGTGTAGGGCTCTGAGGGGTTCGAGTGCGTGATTCTCAGAACAGTCTTCAGCCTGCCTGAACACTCCAGTTGCTTGTACCCCGTTGGCATTAGCCTGAACACTCCAGTTGCTTGTACCCTGTTGGCATTAGCCTGAACACTCCAGTTGCTTATACCCTGTTGGCATTAGCCTGAACACTCCAGTTGCTTGTACCCTGTTGGCATTAGCCTGAACACTCCAGTTGCTTGTACCCTGTTGGCATTAGCCTGAACACTCCAGTTGCTTGTACCCTGTTGGCATTAGCCTGAACACTCCAGTTGCTTGTACCCTGTTGGCATTAGCCTGAACACTCCAGTTGCTTGTACCCTGTTGGCCTTTCAAGTTCTTTCGTGAAATGGTTATAATCAGAATGAAAAGCACTAAAGTCTAAAAGGGAGACGGAAGGGAAAAAAAAAGAAGCAGTGCAAACAGATGTTCACTCAGCCACCACCAGGCCAGGTGGGGGTGCAGATGCAGACTTGTGATTTCACTTCAGTTCAGCTTGCTAGTCGGATCTCCGCTGTTACGCGTGCGCGTACGTATAATTCTAATACGCGCGGCGTGCGCACGTACGTATACTTGCGTAGACAGTTCGCGTACGAATAATTATACACGTACGCACATGCGTAAATTACGAGCGCTGTTCTACGCGTGTTTACGGACGAAATGTGCGCATTATGCGCAAAGTTTTACGCAATTCAGTACAATAGCGTTTACGTAACCACGCTTATATTCACGTGCGAGCGCACATTAGCGTTAACTTTTTCGCACGGGGGTTGGAAGTGTGCTAGCCATACCACCCAATCCTGATTTAGCGTCACAGATTACTGTCCAGTGGATGGCACCAGAGAAAGCACCTCACAAGTCAAAGTGGCTTAGATTCTTTAAGCCCACAGAATCAACTGGGACTATTTCTTTTGCTGACATTGTGCTGTACAATTTTAATCTTTTCAAATTATCGTGATCACCCCATTTGTTACACCTATAGCAATATCCGTAATAATGTTACTTCAACAAACTTGTGGTCAAATACTAGTGCTTTTGATGCTACCACCTGGAGTTTGTAGCTGACAGTTCTTCTTGGTGTGAATTCTGGATGGTTCACATCAAAAGAAAAGAAAAGAAAAGGCACGGAATTTCGCCGGTTTTACAGGAATTCCAAAGAAATTCTTATTATTTGCAGCATTGTAACAGAGCCCCACAGCTCCGTTCTATTCTGTTCTATCAAGCAATATGCCCACCTGTTAATTAACGAACTCTTTCTCCCATACATGTGTACACTCCCCCCTTTCTGGGAGGAAACATAGGTGCCCAAAGAGGAAAACAAAGTGTAAGTGAACAAGGGTTTTTGTTGTTTTTTTTCCTGGCATGTACTGAACATGTACAGTGCAGGAAAACTTCCTTCACTTGTCCCTTTTTGGTTCAGTTTGACAGTGCATACATCACTTCTGAGGTGGGGTAGTGCCGGAAAACTTCCTACACATAACTTGTGATTTTCTTTTCTTATTTCCTTTGGAATATGTTCCTGGTGGCCTCAGAGTTAGGGGTAGGAGGCAGCAGGTATGCCTTACAGGGAATGGGTAGGGATGTAGACCATGCTCTCTTCCGGGAGTCGGATTTCCTATACATGATCCCTGAGGAGTTAGGCAATTCAGTAAAGGTACAGTAAGTAGGCCTGCTATAGTTTTCAGAGCTTTTATGATACCAGATCTACACTCCAGAAAGGGGATTACCTAAATCCATCGAAGGTACCTACATTGTGAACTCTTCAAGAGAAGAAAGCTTTCTGAGAGAGTAAAGAAATCCCGAAAAATCGGGACCCAGCTGGGGATTGAACCCAGGACTTTCTGAATACTAGTCAGATGCTCTTACCAATTGAGCTACTGGAGCCCCCTTGGCAGAGGAGCAGTAGGCAAGCTTTATATAGCCACTTAACCTGCTAGTAGCACTTGCCAGTAGGACCCAGCCAATTCCAACTGTAATTACTCTCTCATTATAGGCCTCTCCCCCATCTAAACACGAGAAACGTGCTACACCCAAACTTAGCCTGGATCAGTCTGCCGGGGTAATTAAACCACCAAAGACACAGAACTGAAAACTAAGTACGCACATTGTGAACTCTTCAAGAGAAGAAAGCTTTCTGAGAGAGTAAAGAAATCCCGAAAAATCGGGACCCAGCTGGGGATTGAACCCAGGACCTTCTGAATACTAGTCAGATGCTCTTACCAATTGAGCTACTGGAGCCCCCTTGGCAGAGGAGCAGTAGGCAAGCTTTATATAGCCACTAAACCTGCTAGTAGCACTTGCCAGTAGGACCCAGCCAATTCCAACTGTAATTACTCTCTCTACGGCTCATGTGGGAAGTCCAACTCCCAGAAGAGGGTGGGTCTTAGGGTAGGGTTAAAGATAGGACAGGAGGTGGCATGAGATATTCAAAGCCCACTCAGTTAGAGGTGCTTCTACGTTAGTCTCGTACCCAGACCCTTCCCTCCCACCATGAAAACTGGCAACTTTTGACGCGTTTGCGTGTGCTCTGTAGGAAGTCTACAGAGCCAATTATTTGCAGAATGTCATGGGATTGCACGTAAAGAATGCAATTATTGAAATCATAGATAATATATCTATGCTGAAATGCTCCACGTGCGAATGCAAAGGCTACTACTTACAAGGAGTACGCTACCTCTCTGCGATCAAAGTAGCTGCCAGGCGGCAGGGGTACCAGCTATGGCCGAAACGGGAAGAAGCCGTCGTGAGTATTGTAAGCGGTCGGGATGTGTTTGTGTTGGAAGCCGCTACCATACCCAGAGCAAGTAACAAGCGTCCTCAGCTCCTTCCGTGCGTAGCTAGATGATGGACTGTATAGTCGCCTGCGTTTTGTCGATGGTGCGCCTCTGAATGCAACAATTGCACTTGCACAGTTTGAATAATTGAATTCCATACTCGTGACATGTGACGTATTTGCTGAGTCAGCACATTCCAGCCGCACGTAAGCAGTCAACAAAAGAAACCAGACTGTTTCTTTCTGTGCCGGATACTGTAAGCGATCCGGTGCTGGGTTGATTAGGTCTGGCTTACGAGACTACTTCTACGTCAGCTCCAGCCTTGTTTGCAGTCCCGCAATTTTTTTGATTATACAAAAGGGAAAATCACAGGGCCTGGTATCTAAAGTCAGGTGACCAAATTACAATGTACATCACTATCCTGTTCAAAAGACGGCTGCGTCTCTCAGACTTTCAGTGGTCTGTGGCACAAACAGGCTGTAAAGTAAAGAACTGTAGGTCCGGTACCTTTACTCATTTGTCTGAGAATTGCAACACAATCTGAAGGGACCAAAACCAAACCCTTGACTAATGTTTTTTTGTACCCAACAGGCAATGGTTACCAGACTACAGGGGGAGGGGAGGAAGGGGGAATACCTGAGGGGGGTATAGCAGAGCGGAAGTGATCAAAGAGTGTGATAAAGTGTGATAGCAGAATAGAGGTAAGAATACTAAATCAAGCTGTTCCCTAGTAATTATGTCCACAGAAAATTAAAACACAAAGTCTCGGAGTTAAAATGGACACTAGTCTTACTTTGCTCATACTGGCTAGACTGCACGGCTCTCTGCACTGGCACGGACGTACACATCTTTAGCTGCTTGAGAGGTGAGGATTATGTAGCAGTCGCCTCCGAAGTAATAGTCAGCAAAACCATCCCGTTCCTTGACCTCAAAAAGGTGAGCCCGGGACTCGAAGTACTTTCTGGTGAGGCAGGCATTGCACATTTGAGAACGCCAACTGATCTTCTTGCTCTCTCGGAGGTCGCTCAGGAAGGCCATCCGGTTGTGCACAGATGTGCGCAACCTCACGCTGCCTGTCGCTCGACTACTAACGCTCACGTTGTTACGCAAACAGAACACCGCGAAAAGTATACCGTTACAGCGTACTTGCGCGTAGAACTTTACACGGGATATCTGCTGTAGGTCGAAAGAGCAATGATTCATTGTCACCTGTCTATGTACCAAATGTCTTTTCTTTCACTACATCTCAAAAGAAAAGGGAAGCTGAGCAGTTTTAGAAGATATGAAGCAGCTAAGCGAAGGAGAGAGAGCAAGGACACGATTGAAGCCGCCAGTGCTTTGCTAGAAATTGGTTGCTCAACTGATCACAATCAGGAAGAAGCTATTGTGTACCCACCTAACACAGTGTGTATTGGTACCCAGACTGACTTGACAACAGTGGACCTGGCTAATTTGAAAAACGACTACCAACAAAGAGTGAAAGACCTTTCAGAAGTACATGGTGCAAAAGGATATCCTAACCAAGATGGATGACGAAACACTCCTCCATTACTACACTGGTGTGAGCAGCTTCACTGTACTTACGGCTGTGTTTAACTTAGCATCTGCTGCAATCCATGAGACTTCAGTAACCAAGCTTGCAAAATTCCAGTGCTTTATTCTCACATTGATGAAGCTGCGACTAAATGTGAGTAATTACGATCTTGGCCTCTGGTTAGGCATAAGTACATCCACAGTGAGTGGAGTATTTTCAAGGTGGATTGAAGCCATGGACATTCGGCCACAAAAGGGCCGGCCACGCAATGCGCAGTACGCAGTATAATTGCATTCCTAAGCGTGACACGTATGCTTGCTGAGATACTATGCAGGATTAGTTGCCTCGCGCTAAGGCGCTCGGCAATTATGCTGCTGTCTACCCAACACAAGACGCTGCTACTGTGGATGAAAATCAGGCTACCGAGGGACATGAGGGAGGGAGCTGCTTACAAAGTGCAGCAGACTGCCAGGGTAAGTGAAATGATGATGTATTACTTAGACTTATACATGTACGTAATTACTTGTCGTTGCATAAATGCAGGAATTGCAGAATCCCAAGCTATCACCTGATCTAGTTGATGGTGAATTAGCTGACTCACATACAGTGTGTAATAAAGACATTGGATCAAAGCAGCAGCTTCAAAATTGGATACGTATGTGGCCGGTGATGTGGCCACCTTTTTATTGTGCGAAGAAGTGGCCACATTGATATGTGTCAACCACTGTATCAGTAAGTGGTTTGATGTAGTGTGTTTGATACCTACATCTCAGAAATCTTTGCCCACGACTAAATGAGACTATTCCAAGCAGACGTTCAGTTTCTCTCTTCCGCTAACAAAAAAAACTCCCCTAGGTGCTAATTAGCTCCATAAAGTGTAGAGAAACATAGCCATCGGTCCCTCGTGTAATGATGACACAATAAATTTCCCTTCCTGCTGGTCAGAAGGTCTAGCTCAAGTCTTCCTGATCGCCCTTACATGGTTGATCTCTGCCCTAGGGCATTTCAGTCGGGAGCAACGTAAAAATGTTGTGCTCTCATATGACAACATGTGCCGTGTGGATAATCTTCGTGGTGCACGAAAGCTCCTGCCCCTGCCTGGCGACCTCAGTCATATTAGGCTGGATATTAAGAAGATAATCGACTCACTGCACATAAAAAATCACAAGGACCAAAAGATGTCATGAACTGTATAATCCTGACAACCTGAAGCAAAGCCATCCTGAGATGAACACTATGTGTTGCAAGCAGATATCCTGAGATGAACACTATGTGTTGCGAGCAGATATCCTGAGATGAACGCTATGTGTTGCAAGCAGATATTTGCCTGGCATGGCAGAACCAAAAAGATTGTTTGCATCATGGGGAAGTGTCATCATCATTTCTATCTGCATAGAATGGTCAAGAGAAGAAACAAGTATACAGGGTTTTGTTACCAGAACAATTGGTGTCCTATTTAGTCTAGAAGGCCCGTGGTTAGCTTGAAATAATGTTCAGACTATTACATGTACATGTATTATATTATTGTGATATAATAATATAATATCCAGTATATTGACCATCTAGATCTCCTACATAATGGAGCATGAATGATTTAAGGAACTCCTGAGGGAGGCAGCATCCCACAACTCATTGTGCCTAGCTCCGAGAGCACTTTCAACTTCAATTCCCTGTCCTGTCTCTAGTATGGCAATGCAGACGGAGATTACGTCACAGCTAAAATGCGCATGCGCAATAATGCAGATTCTGAACATGTGTAACCCCAGGTTACTGAACACACACTTGGACAATAGATAATGTTACTTGATGTATGTTCTGCCCTAAGTCTTGTTTATGATTTATGTATTAGTTGTCGGCTAGTCTGTTTTGTTAGGCCTTAGGGGCCATGCATTGTCTCTATTGCTATAAAAGTGCTGTCCTGTATGTCTGAAAAGGGAGAGAGAAGAAAGAGAACTAAGTGCTGCTGAAAAGAGAAATAATTGTTGCTGTGAAAGAGACGTTCACTGCATGTGCGATCGCAGAGCGAGAACCCGGCCACAACACATGCAAAGTCTGGAACTGGTACGAATCAGAGGTGTGTAACTCCACGCCTTCCTTTTTGCCACCTCCTTGCAAAGTGCAGTTTGTCTCTCCTAAGTTCTCTTTGCGTGCGATCACAGTAGATCATGGGGAGACAGTTGGTTTGAGAGCAGGATGCCTGTATCACAGTGACATCGTCGCCGGGCCTCATCGTGGTCGATGGTGAGATTGGCGTTATGAAGAAGGGAAGCTTTTTTGCTCACACGAACTTCGTTTTTGAGGTTACCTGCGTCGTTTATTCCCCTGATGGAGTCAGTATACCTATGAACGGACATCTCTATAGGATTCGTACTAAGGAGGGAGTGGAGAGGTTGGTTGATGTGGTTTTATATAGTATTAATGTTATAGCTGTTACAATAGGTGTACATAATTATGATTACAGAGCATTTGCAAGGGCTGTGTTAAATTAGAAGGGATGCATTACATCTAGTGCTGATTCTTTCTTTCCTCTAGAGAGAGCTTCATCGGCAGTGAAGACGCTTCATGTCTGAGAGCATTCACACGGATTGCTGGTTGCACCTTGAAAGGTACGTGTTCGTGTAGTGATGCTATGTGGGGGCAGTATAATAGCAGCTGTTATTGGGGTGAGCTTTTGGACTTACGTTCTGCTAGATTAGAATGCCTATTCCTCTTATGCAGGAATGCCCAAGCTTTCGAAGAAGTGCTGGATATTGCTCCAAAGTTTTGGTGTGTTCAGTTGGCCGGCAACCAAACACCGATACCTGGGTACTTGGACCAGATGTGCAGATTGATGGCCAAGGCATGCTGATACCTCTACATCAACACAGAAGGCTGAAAAAAAACTTTTACTGTAATGACTGTTATTAATATTGATTTCTTTATGCATATACATAAATCTTGTATAGCTGCTATTATTAACTACATGTACTTTATGGATTTTTTCACATAACTTGTAGCTGTTAAATCACTATCAAGATGTCAGTACTTTAATACTGAACCGAGATGTTTTTTAAAGAAAGTTGGGGAGTAACGAGGCTAATGGTGAGTATGATTAACCACTGAAACAGTCTGCAATCAAAACCACCGAAACCATCAAACCACCTAAACCATCGCAACCTTCAGTCAATACCATTGTAACCATTAAAATCTCCAAAACCTCCAAAACCATCGCAACCTTCAGTTTCAAACATCAAAATCATCAAAACCTTTCATCAAACCTCCAAAACCATGTACACCCATCTTGCCAACAGGTAAGGGAGTCCTAAGGTGATCTTGGAGTTGAAGCCAGGTGCACTGGTAGCCAAGCTGAATATCAAACACGCCTACCGGAATGTGCTGATGCACTCACAAGATTGATGGTTACTCAGCATGCAGTGGCAAGGCCAGTATTATATTGATACAGTGCTCCCATGCGGACTACGGTCGGCCTCCAAGATATTTTGTGCTATCTGAGATGGTGTGGAGTGGATTCTGCTCCAGTGGGAGTGGCTCACGTAGTTGAGTACATGCATTATTTCCTGGTGGCAGGGCCAGTGGACGCACCCACATACCAAGACAGCGTGACCGAGATGCACACCCTATGCAGGGAGCTAGGGCTTCCTCTTGAAATGGACAAAGCCCCTTTTTGGGGATCATGCTGGATTCTGAGGCTATGCAAATTTGCCTCACCTGGCGAAGTTGCATGGATTGCAGGTTGAGCTGGAGCGGTGGAGCGAAAGGAAGGCCTACAGGAAGAGAGAGCTGTTGTCACTCATTGGACGAGTGGAAGGTGGTTCCAGCCAGCAGGTCATTTATGCAGTGCATGATCAGTCTGTCAACAAGAGCGCAATTACTGGAACATTGTGATACGGCTCGATGCTGGCTTTCACTCTGACCTGGCATGGTGGATAGGCCTGAGCTAATTATTCACTCAAACTTGCCTATTATTCAAATTCTTTGTTCTTGCCTTTCTTCCCTATTATTCAAGTGACCCAACCCAATCACTCAAATGATTATGACCTAAATATTCAACTTGAAGGAAGTTTTGGTGGTGGTGTTCGATGCAAAACCTTACACACACATCCTTCTTACGTTTATATGTAAGATCGGAGGCTTTTGGGGCCTTTAGTGCCTCTAGGAACAATACAGGGTTGATGATATAGCTAGCCTGATTCTGGGATACAGCCTCTTTCTCCATCAGTACTGAGTCATTGACCCATGCGGTGCGGTTCAAAGGTCACGCCTAAATGGTAAAGTGTGCTTGAACAAACCAAATTTTTGCTTTTCTTACCGATTATTCAACATTTCGAAAATCGGCCCTATTATTCAAAATTTTATTCGCAAATAATTAGCTCAGGCCTAATGGTGGCGGTTGTTTTAGGGGCACTGGAACGGAAGACTCGGTGTTGTCCGCTAGATTTGTCCAAGTCAACCCTGGCACCACGGTGTTCACTGATGCCTCCGGGAGGGGGTGCGGTGGCCAATGGGGGGATGAGTGGTTTCAGTTTGAATGGCCTAGAGAATGGGCCGAGAAATCCATTGCCTTGAAGGAGTTGGTACCGGTGGTTATGGCATGTGCCATGTGGGGGCGTCAGTGGGGCCAACGATGGGTGCGCATTCGCACTGACAATAGGTCGGTGGTTGATGTAATGCACAGCTACTCGAGCCAAGACTCAGATATCATGCACCTCTTGAGGTGTGCATTGTTTATTGCCGCATGTCAGCTGCGGGTGGAGCACATTCCGGGAGTCCTGAACACTGCTGCTGATGCCCTGTCCCGTAACTCCCTACAGGTGTTCCGGCAGTGTGTCCCCTCAGCCTCCAAGCAGCCCACGCCCATCCCTACGGCAGCCATGCAGATGCTGGTGCAGGAGCAGCTAGACTGGCTCTCTCCCTCGTGGAGGAACATGCTGACTGCTATCTGAAGAGGGGCATAGCACCAACCACAGCAAGGTCTTACAGAACAGCCCAGTCCCGCTACTTGCTATTCTGCCCCTGATTTGGCCTGTTATTTTTGCCTGCATCAGAGCAAACCCTCATCGTGTTTGTACCAGCAAGAGCTTTTGTAAGGACAAAATTTTCGTGATGCCGTGTTGTAGGTGCAACCGTTCTGGCAGCTGCAGGGGCTGCTCTTGTGTGAAGAAAGGCGAAGCCTGTACCAACTGTCTTCCGAGTCGCCTCGGAAACTGCCTCCAACTGGCTTTTTCCCCCGCCGGTACTTCAGCCGCTTCTGCCCATCACCCCTCTGCTGTCAACTCGGCTCCAATTACTGCCCCCTCCCACCCGCCTCCCTCCTCTGGGTCCGACGACCTCCCCCCGCTGACTGCCATCCTATCCCTGTCCTATCCAACCCTGCACCACGTCCCCAAGAGAGCTAGAGATGCCTGGGCAGGTATTGTGAGCGATACCTTCGATGCCATAAGCCTGGCCCCCTCGGACCTCGAGGCCTGGAGTAAATCCTTTATGCTGGCTCGGTGCATTTTGGCAAACCCAGAGAGGGCAGGTCGCAATCACTGGCGTGACACTGAGAAGGCCGTTCTATCCAGAATTAGACGATGGAAGGAAGGAGATTACATTGGCCTTTGGTCGGAAACCGTGAAAGCTGACGAGAGGCTACAAAAGCGAAGAAGAAAACCCAAGAAGCAGTCGCCTGACTCCCTTCGGCAGTCCAATGCCAGGCGTGCTCATCAAGCCATGGAGGACGGACAATACAAGAAGGCTGCACAGGCGTTAACCTCCGATGGGCTTGCTCCCGCATCTACTGAAGTGTACGCAGAAATGCTGAACAAGCATCCCCAGTCCTCCCCCCCGCCTATCTCCCCTGCCCCAGCCCCTTCCCCAGTCACCATCACTGAGGAGGGAGTCATCAAGGCCCTCAAATCTTTCCCATCTGGAACCGCCCCCGGCCCTTCGTGCTTCAGGGCTAACCACCTCAAGGAAGCTGTGTTCTGCCCCTCCCCTGCCCGTGCCAACTCTGCCCTGCTCACCTTGGTAAAGGTGGTCAACCTCTTGTGTGCCGGGCAAGCTCCCCCCGAAGTTGTGCCCCACCTTTGCGGAGCCTCGCTCTTCGCCTGCAAAAAGAAGGGAGGAGGTCTCCGACCTATTGCTGTGGGGGAGGTCCTACGCCGCTTGACCTCGAAATGTGTCGCCCGAGCCGTCAGTCACGAAGCCGCTGAGCTATTGTCACCAGTCCAACTAGGGGTTGGAGTCAGGGATGGCTGTGAGGCCATCGTGCACGCAGTAAGCAGAGTTCAAGAGGACACTGACATCCCTCCAGAGGAACGGTGGACTCTTCTCCTGGACTTCTCGAATGCTTTAACAGCGTGAATCGGGAAGCCATGTTCAAAGAGGTGAGAGCCCGTATTCCCTCCATGGCTGCCTGGATGGAGAGCTGTTATGGTGCCCAACCCATCCTCCGCTTGGGCAGCCACACCATCCTCAGTTGCTGCGGTGTCCAGCAAGGGGACCCGCTAGGACCCCTGGGCTTCTCCCTGGCATTCCTCCCCATCATTGAAAAGATCCAGGATCAGGTGCCCGGTCTCTTGATCAATGCGTGGTATCTTGACGACGGAACCCTCTGCGGATCTGCCAAGGACCTCAGCTCTGCCCTTGAGATCATAGAAAGTGAGGCACCCATCTATGGCCTCCACCTGAACAGGTCCAAATCCCTCCTCCACATCCCCGAGGGCCTCTCTGGCCACAATCCCCTCCCAGCTGACATTCCGATCACCAGAGATGGATTCGACCTCTTGGGCTCCCCCATCGGTTCAGCCTCCCACTGCGAGGCATCAGTCCTCCGCCGGGTGCAGAAGGTGCAAGTGATCCTGTCCAAGCTCCCAGACCTCCAAGATTCTCAAATGGAGACCACCCTCCTTCGCCATTGCCTAGCCCTCCCCAAGGTCGCGTTCGCCCTTCGCACTTGCCCCCCTTCCCACCTCCAAGAGGCTGCCACGGCCTTCGACCACGCCATGCGGGATGCTCTCACGGACCTTGCTGGCGGTCCCCTGTCAGCGTGGGCCTGGCTGAAGGCCTCCCTCCCCAGCTCCCTGGGGGGTCTTACCGTTCGTCAGGCTTCCCTCCATGCTCCGGCTGCCTACCTGGCTTCGCTGAGCCAATGTGATGACCTAGTCACCGGGATCCTCGGGTACGTACCCAAAGCCTCCCAACACCTGATCCCAGCCCTCTCCAGCCTTGCTCAGGCCACTGGTAAACCAGAATGGACCTCCATCCAAGATGTGGACGTGCCTCTCCGCCAACGGCCCCTCAGTCACACCATCGACCTTGCCTCCTTCGACGAGCTTATTGCCTGCTCCCAGGATGATCGCTCTAGGGCGCTAGCCCATTCCACCGCCCTACCTCATGCTGGTGATTGGCTGAATGTTATCCCTTCCAAGGCCCTGGGTCTCCATCTCCAGGACTTGGAATTCCGCCTCTGCCTGCAGTATTGGCTGGGTCTGCGGATGGTGGAGGAGGGGGCCCCGTGCCCCGTTTGTCAGAGAGTGGCAGACCCCTACGGTGACCATCAGATTGGGTGCGGTGGTAATGGGGATAGGATCCATCGCCATGACTCCATCCGGGATGCTGTTTTCTCTGCGGCTCAGTCCGCTGCCTTAGCGCCCCGGAGGGAGGTCCCTGCCCTGGTCCCTGGATCCTCCAGCCGCCCAGCCGACATCTACCTCCCCACCTGGAAAAGGGGCCAACCCGCCGCCCTTGATGTTACCGTCATTTCCACTCTGCAGAGCCTGACTCTGAGCGGTGCCGCCTCTACACCTGGGCATGCCCTATCAGTGGCGGCTGAACGGAAGAGAACCGCCCACGCCACTGCCTGCCACTCAGTTGGCATTACCTTCATTCCACTTGTTGTGGAATCTCTGGGTGGATGGGGCCCCGAGGCAATCTCCACCCTCAAGGACATTGGCCGTCTCCAAGGCCAGCGCCTCGGCACTCCCCCCTCGCTCGCCACCCGGCATCTGTTCCAGCGGCTTGCCATCCGGCTATGGAGGGGTAACGCCACCCTATGATCGGCCGACTCCCCATCCACTCCTCTGAGGTGGATGGAGTACAGTGACTCTTTTACCCTTGCTTTTTGTTTGTTTTTGTTTTTGTTTTTTATTTTTCTTTTTTCATGAAGTTTTGCTTATAAAATGTACGTACATGTACGTATACTTCTGCATACTATTTCTCCATGTACAGAAGTGGTTGTATCAGGTTAAATATTCTTTATATGTGCTAAAACAAGCAGATACATGCAGTTCCCGTGCAGAAAATGTAACGCCGATACGCGCAGTGCGCGATGGGTAAGCGTGTATAAACGTATAATCGCGACTGTACGCGGAATAGCGCGAGAAAGGGTAATATTGCGCACCGCATGCGCGTATGCCTACGTACGCGTACGTTGCGCACGTGAGCAATACGTACGCACTAAACTCTACGTACGTACGTACGCGTAACGACGCGGAAGGTGCGTACGCATATGGCACGCGCATACGTAGCAACATGTGTACACGTATACTAGCGCAGCAAGCGTACATACACGCCAGCTGCAGCGACTTACTATGACAAAGCATAGTTTGCAGGTTTTCATACATGAACAAGTACACAAGAGGTAAGTTGCACAGATACATGTATAGAGGCAAGCATACAATATACAGTATACACACATTTATTTAATCATGTGACAAAGTGTTTGGGAACCGTACAATATAACATTCCGTACTAGAAACCTGCACATACATACACTTTTCAAGAATAGAATGCACACTGACGACATCAAAAGCATCAAGCATGGATACAGGAATAATGATTTTATTTAAAGATGTAATATCAGAAGAAAATTTTTCATTGAAAATAGCCTGTGGGCAGGCTTTTCTGACTACAGCTAATGGAGTTGAACCGACTAGAATAAAGTATTTTATTTGCCCATATACAACAAGCCTACTGCACATATACATCACTGTATAACTGTTTCTTCTTTTCACTCTCTTGTAGTCAGAAGAATAGTAAATGGACTCAGGCTGCAAAATTTTTAGTCTATAGAATGTTAGAAGTTGCTGGTCTGTACACAGCTGATCATGACCAAGTCCATTATCTACAATGTATTTGTTTAACTGATGTATAATTGAAACAGTGGGGAGCTTTAAAGCTGTTTTCCCAAGCATCACAGCATTGGCGTCAAGTGGTTGTCTTCTTTCTCTGTATAGTGAAAACAAGGCAAGCATGCATTCTCTAAAATACTTTAGTAAGTTCGTTGACCTTCACAACATGAATGTCACTTAGAATACCAACTTGGTAACATTCACGTTTCAAAGGTCATAATCCAAACCAAAAAGAATGGTCTGAGTACAACCTGACTTAATTATTGTATAATTAATATCAATGTTTGCAGGTTGGTCATTAGCTACGAACTTCTTGCATCCGAAGACCATATTGAGAGCCCCCTCCACTCGACTGCAGTGTGAATGTATGCGAACTGAAGGAAGTAGCTGCATCATTGCAAAGGAGAATATGACCTATGGAGAGAAAATATTCGCTGTTCACGAAGGCTATACAGGTATAGTTATTGCAAATGAAACACTGCATAAAGCATTGTGACAGCAAGCATTGTGACAGTTTGGTTCTTTCTTGCAGACTCAACTAGAGACAAGCTTTCCTTCACCAGATGAATATTCACCAATTGGTCCAGGAACATCAACACCTAGTACAGCTAGCACAGCGTGGGAGGTAGGTATATAGACAATCCCAAGATTGAGTGAAGGCCTTTAGCAAGTTGAAACTAAGCAAAGATTAAAGTATGAACTCTGGAGAATAACTGCATGTGATGCATGTTTTTATGTCTACACAGCTTAGTGCCATGCTGACACATAAAATTTACTATGATTCTATAGCGTGACGTGCTAGTGGATATACAAAGTATGAAGAGGTCCATCCAGCGGCTGGAAGAACAGATGGCCCAGATCTTTAACACCATCTACAAGAGGAAGAGGTCGAGTGTTCAAAAGGTATACCCATCAGACTAAGAATGACTATACATTGTCTCAGTATTAATTATTACAATCAAAACGTGAAACAGTAATATAGGCTAGCAATTTGAAATGTCAATTTCCTTTGCCGTATACCGGCCAGCATGAGAATGCTGTCTGCACTACATTGAAAAATCTCAATATTTTATCTGTACTTCCCTAGGAGGAGAAAGCTGTGATCATCAAGAAAGTGAGTAACGGCGTTCATACTCTCATCCAAGCGTGCATGCCTGGTTTAGTAATAGATTTTACACTCTATTGTAGGATGAATCTGAGGGGGTGACATCTATACCGTCTTGTTCTACCTCCTGGTTAGTTGTTTATGGTTAAAGACAAACTGGGCCTAGGGCTAAAGTCAAGATGCTTTCCTGATTTGAACATGCGTAATCTCATGACTGTTTAGGGTGACTAAACTTTTAACATGTATCCTTGCAGATGGTATATGGCTTGGCAACCCTAGAGATGAGGGGGAGAGGGTTGCAGTTGATATAACCCCAGAAGAGCTCTCAAGAGCTGAAAACATGGGCATCACACCAGAGAAACTGGGAATCCAGCTGCTCTTTGTTTTATTTACCAAGGAGCAGCTCAGCAAGGGCAACCCAACAAAGCCAAGAAAACCTGGGATACAGTTACTCGATCAAACTAAAATAAAAGCAATAAGGGGTAAGAGCACCTGTATTATTGTTCTTTTAATTACAAACCATTAAGTTGTATACACATGCACACACGCACACAATACGTATTTTAGCTCACCTGAAGTACAAGTTCCCCATTCAGCATGGAAATCCTGGCGAAACAGAAGAGCAGAGATGGACGAGGGTTTTGCAGAAGAGTCTGAATGCGAAATGTCGCAACCTTCGTGACTAGTTTTGTTCTATAGTTCCGAGCCGTAGAGGCTGTTTCAGTTTTTGTTTTTGTAGTTTTTGGGTGGAGTGTGTAGAGGCTGTAACTGCCTCTGGCAACACACTCTGCCCCAGATTTCTTGCTTGCTGCCTCTTGCAGCACACCCACTCCAGATTTCTACATTCCCCTAATGACTTACATGTGTACGCGTCGAGTAGCGTATATTCATATTACGCTTGTACGCGCACGCGAACTTTACGTAATCGCACGCGGTGTACGTACGTATATAGTGGTGCATCGCGAGCGTTAACACGCGCAGTACGAGAAAGCGGTCGACAATATGCGTACGTAAGTTCGCGTCAGTTTGCGTTAACGTATAAAGCACGTCGCGATATTTTGCGTACACGCACGCTTCAGCGACCGCGTATTTAAGTTTAGATTCGCGTGAGAGCGCACATATGCGTTATCTTTTTTGCACGGGTTGTCATAATTTATTTATCGATAGGAACCAGGGAGCATGTCTTACAGGAAGCAAGAACCATGGAAGCGGGACCATGAGGAAGCAAGAACTGAAGAAGCTGATGCTGCTTTGATTAGGTACTGTAGGATCGATTCAGCATTGAATTTCCTTAACCCCCACCACCCCCACCCCTGCCTGCTCTCTATCCGTACTACCTCTCCAGGTCATCATCAGTTCAGTCAGGTACTTCCAACCTGTCTACTAAGGATAACTTGGTTATGTTTGTCTTTTATGTTTGAATATAAGCGTTGCTTGCTAGAAGGATCATACCCTGTAATACATGTACATAATAGGATAAACCACTGCACTATACAAGGCAAACTCCTTACAAACTTAACCTCTAGATCTGTGCAATTACTTGAATGTGAAAGTTTTCTGTGGTACAGATTCTGTTGCTTCTACATATGTAGGATTCTGCTTCTGTCGTGGAGGCAGTGAGTGATGAAATAAGGAGAATGAATCGCAACTTAGAACTGCTATCCAACCATAATATTATGCGAAGGAAGAGAGACATTGGTTCTCTTGTGCGTCAAACGTATTCTTCCATAAGTTTTGCACCTTTGGATCGTGATGAAGGAGTATCTCTTAGAATTTTTCTCTCTCACCACCTGGAAAAGCTGGTTGGATTGAGCAAGATGTTGGCAGCTGAATATACCGGCATGATGCTGAGCAAGTCTGAAAGCACAATCAGGCAATGGAGAGCTAATCTGTCTAGAGTGGTTATAATTGCGAGACAATTTCAACAAGGCCAATATCAGCAAAGCGGTGTCCTGTGGTCTTCTAAGGATCTGAACAAGAAGGAATCAGTCGGGTCAATGAGGAGCTCTCGCCAAACTCCAATCTAGCGCCTAGCTGGTTTTCCAAGAAAGGTGCCCGTTGAAACTTGTCGTCAATGGCTGCACAAACTGGGCTTTGACAGCTTTCTCCCAGCAAAAGAATGTATTTGATGGGTAAGAACCAGAGGATGTGATTGAATACCACCAATTTTTTTCTAAGAAGATGGTTAAGATTGGCTTCCTTCACCCAGACCAGGCACCTACTCCAGAGGCAGCAAGGGCCTGTCCTCGTGACGTCTCGTCACCATCAACAAAGACGAGAAACAAGACCGTTGTGTTCCTTCATGAGGAGTGCATGTTTCAAGCAAATGACAATCAGAAGGCAATGGGGCTAGAAAGGAGAGTTCATGATACGCTCAAAGAGCAAGGGCCCAGGAATTATGGCAACGGGAGTGTGGAAATCGAGAAATAACAACCCCCACCTACACACACGCATAGTTTCCACCACGGCATGGAGCAAGGCCTGGTGCAGGCACAGGAACTCGCACAGGGCCAGCATGGGTCTGGGGTCCTCAGCAGAGGCCCAAAAGGAGAGGCTGGTAGCCAGGGCGCTTAATCCCCGACACATCCGTATGGGGGCAATGTTTCATACTGTACACGGGCATTATATACTCCAAAGACCCCGGTCGCCTCCCTGACATGTTAAGTTACATGTATCAGATCAACAGGGCCAGCCAACAATACAGGTGGCCCTCATGGCTCATATTTGACTCTAACTTTCGCCAGCAAATGGCCAAAAGTGGGAGCAAGGTCTGGGCTCACCTGGACCCAAGTATGTATGCTATTGCGCTGTGTATGTACGCACATCATTAGCACTGTGTATGAGTACATACGTAATTGTATGCATACAGAGCCTGACAATGCGGTTTCATGTTGAGTGTTTGTCGTGCATAGTACACAATATTCTCTGCAAATGTGCACATTAGCGTGCTAAAGCGCGTATGCATGGATGTTTATTACTGCATGAGAATACGCGACGCACACCTTTTTTATGCACGAGAAATGGTTGCAATCAAAGTTTGCAAAGCCAGCTTATCAAACATATTGCGAATGCTCACGATTTTCTCATAAAACCATTTGCAACATACTGTACACAAGTACTTTATCAAAATTGTATGGCTAGAAGAGAGCTATTAGGGAATTTGGAAAGAAAAGAAGAAAAGAGATCCACTAACGCGGAAGATGGTTGAGTGGAAAGACCAGATACCCAAGACATGCAACATTCTGTTTTTCTTTTCATTCACAAAGGCTGGCCACATGAGAAAGACAATAGAACAGGCAGGCATGTTTAGCAATAGATACACAGTGCGTAAGTAGGTCTTAATGTGTTTTAAGTAGCTTGCTTTGGCAACTGGGATGGATGTGTCTTTATTATATAGTTTGTAGGTACTGTTTGAACTATCCCTCAGTTTCTATACATTAAAACAGTCAAGAATACATTAAGAGCATCATTTAGAAAGCAATTGGTTTGTAATCCAATACTAAATACAACTACAAATGTCATCTACAACTTTTTTTACTAAGTTAATGTCAAAAAGAAGAACAGAAACATTTCCTGCATTTCTAAATCCCAGTATAGTGTAGGACATCCCTAGCACATTACTATGATCCATTCAGTTGAACACTTCCACAAACGAGGGAGCCCAAATGAAGTGACCTAAGAATATTTCCAGAAAGAGTTTGCAAGAAGGATAATGGAAAGACATGTACACAGTTAAGCTTATTTTCCTGTAGCGCTTTGCATGACTTGATACAAACTGTTTTCAACGGACCTTGTGCACTCACTATATTCCATCTCCAGTGGATACATTGTGATAGGATGAGGCAGGAAACATACACACAGCATGTTAAGTTGACAAAAAAACTTGTAGATATTGGAAATTGGTACACAATGTGTTTAGATGTAGGAAACTTCCTACATCATGTAAGCTATGTTTACATAGCAACACCTACTCATCTTTTATTTAAAATGGGTAAAAAAGATTCTAAAACTTAATTTGGACAGTGAATTCCAGACATTTCCCTTGTAGAATCAATTTGAAATAAAGAGGTATTACAGTTTTATTGGTGGAAGAGTTTTGTTCGAATTAAGTTCAGTAGTTCAGTTGTTTGCAGGGTTTTGTGTAACTGTAGAATTTGATTAGTACTACAATTTTGTACAAGTCTTTCCAAAGTTGTCTGGGAAGTCATTTTAAATAAATTAAAACTTTGGCGAAAGAGTTGTTGTTTAATAGTTCAACTGTTTGCAGGGTGTTGTGGAAATTGTTTTGCAAAATTCCATACAAGTCTTTCAGAAGTCATTTGCGAAGTCGCAAAATGAAATCACCTGCCGCTGGCTGCAAGTATGATAGCAAAGAGAGTGCTCAACTTCAATTTACCTAAAGCAAAGAACTACATACATGTAGATCCCAAACAACCAGATGACTGCAATCAAGAACTGTAAACTTGAGATAGAACAATCCAAACTCATGGAGATAAATCATTAAGAACTACACCCACGTTGAGCTCTCACCAACCAAGTTTAAAGTACGTAGATCTCCAAACAGCTGGAACAACAAAGACCACTCTGGATCAGCCCAACACTCTAGAGGAATAAACCAATTTTGATTGTTCTTATTTTTCCACATGCATTTTACATGACAACATACTAATTGCTTTCAACAGACCTTGTGCACTCACTATATTCTACTGCGAGACTTTACACATTGTGATGTGACAAGATGATGAAGAAAAAACATGCATGCGCACAGCAAGTTAAGTAACAATTTTTTTTTGATATTGGAAATTGGTACACAATGCGCTTAGATGTAGGAAACTTCCTACACTATGCAAGCTACATAAACATAGATAGCAACAATTGCTAGTCTTTTATTTGGAAAACTTTACTTTGGACAGTGAACTTGTATGAATTTAACCTTGTAAAACCAAAGGGTTGTATCAGTTACAGTGAAAGAGAGCTAAGTTCAGTTGTTTGCAGGGTGTTGTGGAACTGCAGAATTTGTTCAGTATCAAAATTTGTGCAAGTCTTTCCAAATTTGCCTGCAAAGCCATCTTAATGAAAGCTGAACTTTGGTGAAAGATCTGTTGCTTAATGTTTGCAGGGTGTTGTGGAAATTGTAGAATTAGTTTAGCAAAATATAAAGCAGAAAACCTCCAAACAGTTGAAACAACGAAAATCACCCTGAATCAGCTCAACACCCTATATGAATACGACAAAGTATTGGTCAAGGCTAAAGTGATCCAAGTGAGATCCTGTCACTGTGAGCACTGGCAAGCAAAAGCAGGTGTATTGCCGATGTGACTTCAACAGCAACCTTGATACTATATGGGAGTCCGACATTGGCAAGCTCCAACTACAAAATGCAACGTACATGTACAACTAACAACTAATCTAGTGGTTCAATTGTCACCTCCTGCAACATCTCCAAGCCTTTGGAGATTGTCTGCAAATCATCACTACCCCACACCGTGACAATTAAGGGATGCACATACCATACAAAGGCACCACTGTTTACAGCACCACCTAACTGAACCAGCTGAAGCTATGTTTGCTTGTATAAATATATTTGTCAGTCTGCTTGTCTGTAATTACCTCTTTCTAATGTACTTATTCAAGTTAGACTGGCATTGCTGCAGGCTAGTCGGCCAATATGTACTCGTTTGTATTTCACTGTAAGAAAGAAGGCCAAACATGAAGATCCACTTCTCACAACACCAGGCCCAACATTCCACAGATCTTCCTGATATGGCCAGAAGAGGGACAACAGTTTCTGGAAAGACTAAACAATCTCTCACCTACTATTAAGTTGACCTGGCAGATCTCTACTACAGAAGCTATCTTCCTAGATGTAGCAATCCGAAAGGACAGTTCGAATCCCAGTAGGTTAATTACAGCCATGCCACAACCTACAGCATAAGAGAGAAGGCTGTAGAATGTCAGACGGAATAACGATCAATACCATACCAGAAACCACTCAATCACTACATATTCAATTCTTATCACCCTACTCATCCTAAAAGGAGCTTCATCAAAGCTGAACTTATTTGCTATGTGAAACTTCTCTCAGGGGCAACAGACTACCTCAAAATCAGAACCCTGTGAGTCTGAAATGGAAGAGCTACCAAGCGAGGATGATGAGCCGCCCCTGGAAAACACCGAGACCAATCAGCAATATGACGTACATTTGTCAGGGATAATGTGGACAAGAATGTGAAGCCATCTTTGCAACGGCAGGAATTAAAATGGCAATCTCTTCACTATTTTCATGCCTATGCAATGAAGGGCTGGGTGAACCTAGCATCACTGTTAGGCTCCCCTCCAGCTAGATGTGCTTTCAATTCAAATGTCCTACTTCTGTCGACTGCTCAGTATCGTGAGGAGATGTGCATTCTTTCATCACAGTAAGCTTTCTTAGTAATATACATAGTCTAATATTCAGGTTCACTGTGGCATGGATCCTGGGAATGAACCAATTTGGTACAGCATTTATGATCTAATGCGTCTTGTAGATTATTGTTCAGCATATGGTTGGCTTCAAGGGTCAGGCCAAGCAAGTCACATGGCATATACCCAGCAAGTATGCCAAAGAGAGACGTCAATGAAGACCTAAGATAGTACTAAGGCTTCCCAAATACACAAGACCTAAGATAGTACTAAAGTACAAAATTCTACTGGGAGATCAGTTGACTGTAGCCTGAATACATAAATCCCAGCCACTTCGAGGCACAGAAGACAGAGCTTTTTGATAGATGAGAGGGCATTATTGCAGTTGTGGAGGACTGGCTTACCAGGATGGCCCTTATGAGGGTACGTTTAGGCATTTCACCATCAAAATAATGAACTTGTATGAACAGCATGCATGCCCCACAGCATGCATACCACTTTACAGCTTTTAATTATAAGTGTGTAGGCAATTGAATGGGAAAGCACTAGGAATGAAGCAGTTAATTAATTAATTGAAATGATTTGTGCATTACATGTATGTACCTGCAGACTATCTGGCAACGACTATATTCCACCAAGTCTAGCAAGGGGAAAGCAACCATGTATCAGTTGTGAAACCTCATCAACCGAACAACATGCAATACCATCTGATCCAGGTGATAATATGAATGCAGCAGAAGACTTTCTCTTGCTACTCCTACATGCACATGGTGTGGCTGCAGAAATAGTCATTCAGTCTGCCAACCCTACACTGTATGAGCACTGTTTCTGAACTTGCCAAATCAGTTGTTGCACGCTGGCCACAGGTGAGCTCAGCACAAGACCCAGAAGCATGCCAAGAAGGCATACATATGTATGCTGTTGAGCTGTTAACACACTTGGTCTACTATGGCATGGGTTGCATGATGCAATTAGAGAGGGAGATGGTGAATGAAAAATTCGTTTTTGTTGATTATCTTCAAGTCCTCAAATCACCCCAATTACGCCAAAGAGGCAGTCCAGTTTTTACTTCAATACGAGTACTTATTCCCAGAAAGGCAAAGGGCGCAACTTCTCTGGTGTCGGTGGGTGAATACAAGGGGATGCTGTGGTGATAGCATTCCTTGCGATTTACACATGGAGCACCTTAAACAATGACTTAAACAGTTTGAAAGGCCTAGGGACAAACATTTCACCAAAGCTGTTGTAAAGGCAGGTAAAAGCATTGCAACAGTGCAGCATGTATGCCAGTCATTTGCAAGACAAACTTTCAGTTACTGATCATCACCCATTTCCAAGCTTTGGAAAGGACTTCTCAATGGTACTAAAGACACACGAGGAGATGAATGCATTCGTACCAATCAGTAAACGGCAGCACGATAGTTTCAAATTGAAGTGTGGGCTGGTCGTAATGGATATGATGCTGGAGCAATTATATTTGAAGGGAAAAGGTAGAAGGCACACTAATAAGAAAATGAAAGAGTACGTGGATAATCGTACTGTTTGTAAACATAGGTTTTTCAAGATTTTATTAAAAAGAAATCCAAGTATGTGGTTGTAAATGTTCCGATATATGTGCCAAATCTTGTACATGCAGTTTGTGTCAGCAATACTTATGTAGCTACACAAGACAAATTTGATAAATACTGGTTTGAACTTTCTTTCTCCAGTAGTCCAACCTGTCCCTTGAACATACTCTTCAAGATTGTACCCAGTGCATGACCCTTCTCATGTCTGAAATATTTACACCTAATCCGAATGCAGATGTTGCAATCACTAGATGGAGTTTACTAGCCAATGTCGTGACAGTTGAGAGCACCTGTTCTTTCTCTTTTGATTAGTTTAAACACAACTGTACATTTCAACCATCCTAAATTAGAGACACACTAGGGTAACCAGTGCAGGAAGAATCTAGCGAGGTAGCTGCAGCAATCTCTAGCCATGGCAGGAATCATTTTGCCCTCTTTCTGAAAAATTGCTGATGTAAACAAGAAGGTGCAACTTCTATTTGATCTGGGAATGAGTGATTTTGTCAATGAAGGCTGCTGACCAAGCACTTAAACGTCAAGTGTCACGGACTTCGGGATTAACTTAAATATTGTGTGTTGTACGTATGTGACCCCAAAACCCGGCACAAGTGTCGAGATTGAACTGACCTAACTTATTGTGCGTGTTGTACGTAACTTACGTTAATGCGTTACGTACGTACGCATCAAAATGCGCACACTTATTGCGTACTATAGCCGTGTACTTATGCAAGAGTAAATGAAGAATTGTGCGCAAGTTTCCGCGACCGCACATGAATACCCACATGTACTAGAGGCATATATACGCGTAAGTACGCGATTGTTTGTAGGTCGTTTTACACGGGCAGGAATGTATGGGCTACCAAAAATTGGTGTATACATTGTAACTACATTATCTGTAGTGATCGAACAATGTCGTGTGTTGTAACAACTATGGCCACTTGTGTCAAAAAGGCTTCAGTGTTTGCCGCATCCAAACTGGGCTACGAGACTCTGAAGAAGGAGCAGAAGGAAGCAGTAAAAGCGTTTGTAGATGGCAATGACGTATTTGTGTTTCTTCCCACTGGTTTCAGAGACTTCCTGTGTTTTGTGTTGTTACCCTACGTATTCGATTATATGAGAGGGAACATAGAGTCACCAATGTCGATCGCTCTTTGTGTTTCGCCACTCACCAGTTTAGTGATGGATCAGCGGAACAAGTTGTCACCAAGGGAGTTACGGTATGAGTTCCTGGGAGAGGCTCAAGCAGACCCACAGGCGGTAAAAGATGTTGAAGCTGGAAAGTATCCGCTAGTTTACCTTAGCCCTGAATCACTGTTGACGAACCCTACTTGGAAAGAGACCATGAGAAGTCCTACATATCATAATCATCTTTGTTGATGAGTCCCAAAAAATGGTACCGGTAATCCCTGTAGTAAAAACTATTTGTGCAGTAGATTGTATTGCTGATATAGTCTTGATACCAGCCTGCCTATCAAGGCAGAGACTACTGCTAATAAATCATCAAAACTGGTGACCCATTAATTATACTGGAGATATGCATGCACAGTGTAGGCCTTGCACATGTGCATTCGGTAGGTGTGCTTTGCTATGCACGTTTATTGAAGCAAGAGTGAAGTGAAAATGGCCAAATGAGAGTGTGATTTTGAGGAGTATGAAGACGTGGACAAGGTGATGCATGCCTCCCCAAGGCATGGTTTGGTGGTGACATCTGTATCCCCCATGAAAAGAGCAGAACTTGCTCTTGGAGAGATCTCGAATGGGAGGGCTTCTATGCGGATGCTTTTGTTGTGGCTGCCTCTATTTGCTTTCTCTTGCAGAGTGTTAAAAAAAACCCTAGCCCTTTCCCCGATTGTCTCACCATCGTCATCCATGGCCGGCCAACACACGTGGAATTGTGAGAACTCAGCTATAAAGGGCCAACTACACCATGTGCAGTACGCAGTAAAATTACACTCCTAAGCGTGACACATACCACAGCCCCTTCCCCACAATGTAACATTAAAGTCAGTGTTTGCAATGTAAGAGGGTAGAAAGATTGCCCTAATGTGCGACCTAATGTACGTACTGAATAATCTGTGTATGTGAAACCTTTGTAGACAATGAACAAGAAATTGGCCTACATGGATATACGTGGTTCGAAAATAATAGGAAACAGTTGGCAAAATAAGCTGTTAGAGGGTTAGGTAGGTCATTAAAAATGACTTATTTACTAATTTCTCAGTCATATCAATGAAAAAATCATGTTAGGCTTTATTAAATTAGTGACACAAATGGACCACTAGATAAATCAAAATCATGGCATCCAACTCAAGCCATCAATTGGAGTGAATTGGCAAGAAGACAAGGTGTCGAAAAGAGTAATCGTGGCCAGATAGTCAAAGAGTTCCCAAGGTCCATGAAATCCCAGTAGCAATCTTGGACCAAAAAAGGAAGTCACTCATGCCAGCGAAAGAGGAAGATCCTGCATAGGACTAATTAGCAGGCAGAGCATTGGCATATATGTGTTACCTCCCTCTTATTGGCTCTAGCCGTGGTGACTGCTCCCAGGAGTTTTTGAAACTTTAAAGCCCCTTGTCATAGATAACTTCCAAAAAGAAAATTCTTTCATCTGTGGGGACTTTAATGCAAGATGTGGTGGTTTGGAAGATTGCCAGAATGGAAATGCAATCCCTCCTAGACAAGTAATAGATACAAATACAAATTCCTTAGGAAAATTGAACGCTTACAAGCTCTTGAACACTGTATGCTGAATGGACGTTTTGGTACCTCTAGTAACAAATTTACTTCAGTGTCTAGTAAGGGTTTGGCTTTGGTCAACTACACTCTAGTGCCATTGCCTTTTTTTGATAAAAATCAAAACTTTACCATCCATGATGTGATTGAGATACGCAGTTAACAAATTTTGTATACCGGTTGACTCCTCACTGCCAGAATATACGTAGTAACCTTGGGAAGTGGCTTCAGAGGGGGAAAAGACGACATACAGCATTGCTCGGGCGACCCAGAAAACCAAGTCAGCAGCAGTAGTCACGGCACCCCACCCCCCAACGCTCCCCTCCCATCAACCTCAGCTGCGAGGAGACCCTTGAACTCAATGAGGAGGCAGGAAGCAGCAGTGAGCTGGAGCTACACACAAATGTAAAGAGGAAAAACAAGAAATTGACCAGATACCCTATGCCAGGTGCATGTAGTCAGGCCACTTGTTCACAATGCACAGCTCCCATGCAAGGTGACCTAGCTACTACGTAACTAGAACCACTAGTCCATAACGACCTACTGTAGTATGTGCAGAAATTGTGGTGGCACCTCGAGATGGAGTCAGTCTGCAAGTAGTCAACTCTATTAAGTCTAAAGTTCTACTGACTGTCTGCAAGCAGTCAAGTCTGGCTAACCTAAAGATCTCTAGGACTGAAATAGCAGAATCTAAGTGGGTGTGGGTCACGTGACAAAATGGGCAGTCATCATACAATGGGAAGACTCATAAAATCTTACGAGATACCCTAGTAGATCCTTCCTCTTAAGTGTTCCCAGACTGGGAAAAAATTATCTACAACTGTCTCCGCTCTGTCAAGGGAGGACACAGTCGCTTGACAGCAAGTGATGCGCAAAGCTACTGGTCAATATGGGTGGTGTAACATATGCAGTGCAGTTTTTAAACTATTCAGATAAGGTAATAATATGTGGCAATTCAGCTAGTTCAAGCTGTTTGCATCAATAGAGATGTGCACCTATATAAAGTTCATTGTATATGTATCCAGGCGAGACTAACACAACCGCAAAGACTACCACAAGACCACAAGTGAAGAAGGCCAAAATTGAAGTAAGTGTACGTGCATTAGCTGATTAGTAGACACAGCAGTATGTATTCAATCAGTCATTACCCTGAAGATCTTTAATTTTATCCATAATTCCAATTCAAATTTCTTATATATGCAGTCAAGCTCCCAGCAGCAGAGTGGTGGTATTCCACCTAGAGTACCCCAAATTCCAAATGCTGAAGTAATTAACGCACTGAAGTTGAAGCTGCTTGTTATATAGGTAGCTAGGTAGTATTAGTGCACAATACAGTATCATCAGGTATGGTTTCTTTTGCCATTCAGGAAGATTCCACCAGTGCATGCGCTGGCAGTGGGCATCAGGTTTGTAGTGCAGGCAGAGTGAGTTGGTGAAAAGCTTGAATTGTAGAAAAGTTAATGTCATGGACATTTGCAGGACTTACTTATTCGAATTGATAAGAAGTTGGACAGTGCACTACAACAGCTGAACAAGATTTTCTCCTTGCAGCAGAAGCAAAGCATATTTTTAAAAAAATACGCATGCATATAGAAACATTTCATGCGTGTCCCGTCTATAGGTTTCCAAAGATCAAAAACTAGCTGCAGAAAGTGAGGCTGCAGACAGTAAGTTGACTATATCTATTTGTTAAATTGTGCCATTTACTCATGCACTTACTTCATAGCTATACCGATGATTTCTCTGTTGTACATGGAGTGGATCTTTTGAGGATCCCATCTCAAGATGTGTATGCATATGCATTATCAGTATTAGACGTTTTGTTTACGAAGAAGGAGTTGGAGGAATCGCTGCTGTTCGCTTCCGTGAAGAGCACAAAGCCACCGCTAGAAAAATCTAGAGTGGACCAGCTCTTCGGTAGGTTTGAGTAGCTATACCTACATCATATCAAGAGTGCTTCTTACGCACTCTTGCGCCTACGTACCTATTAATGTGTACACGGCATTAATTCTATATTTCGTTTCCTCCTGTAGCATGTATAGAACATAGGTTTGGTAAAGATTATGCCAAAAACGTAGAGACACACCTAGGGTAAAACAAGAGACTGCCACACATGATTAACATTGTACATAGTTAAGTGTATTCTAATGTATTCTTTCTGTAACCAGTTTTAATTATCATTGTCATTATAGCCTTTTGTAATGTAGCCTTCTCCTACATGAATTTTGTAAGTATCTGCCAAGAATTTAACAAGAACATGCAGCTTTGAACTTGCATGTTGCCTGCAAGAATCCTGCAAGGGTCTGGTGTGTTGTCTTGAAAGACACTTGCATGAATCTGGCAAGGGTCTGACAAGGCCATACAAGACTCTTGAAAGACTCCTAGCTTGTTGGCGCCGGGAGCCTTGGTAGATCTGAAGAATTGTACAAGATAGTGGCAAGATCTTCACAAGATGTGTTTCAAAATCTGGTCAGATTCTAACAAGATCCTTCAAAGAATCTTGTAGAGTTCTTGGAGAGAACTTGTGTGGTCTTTCAAGATCTGCTCTGCAGTAGATGCATGGCCTCAGGTGAATTCTTGCACGAACCTTGGCAAGGTTTTTCAGTAGGGCTGAGCTGACAGAAGAACTGGTAGTCATGGTGTATAGGACAAGTGGCAAGCAAACGTTTTGGAATGCACCATCGCAAAAGGGTTGCACAAACCCGGCAGCTGCTGCAGTTACAGCATCCAAGGAGAAAGTACCATCCCAGAGATAAGAGTGCAAAAGCGGGTGAAGCTACGTAGCTACAAACGCAAGTGGTTTAAGCCTGTTCATAGCAAAGTACCCGCTAAATCCTGCAAGTTCTTGATTGGTTTCAGTCCAACTCATAGTCAAGCGCAACCAGTCAAACATCAGTTTGTACACAAACAACCGTCTCCACCACCAGCTGTGTGATGTATGATAAAAAATGGACGTGTTGCCAGAAGTGCTACGTTTTGCGATTTCCAAAGCGTGCTCTACTGGAATGAAGCTGTCATGGACCATGTGGGAAAACGGTGATTACACTGGAATAAAGCTCTTCTGGAAGCCAGAAGAGTCAACAAACGGAGGTCGTTCTGATGATCGGGCTTCTCGGTCCACTGCACTGACACATCGAAAAAAGAAGAAACCCTCCCCATCTACCCAGCGTAGGAATGCCCGCCGGCGTGAGTCTTTTCTTAACCACAAGAAAATGGAGGAAAATAACCCTGGGTCGAGGATTGGAGACTCTCAGCCTTCCCTTCTATCTAATGCCCACCCCACCGTTTCTCCCCCTACGGATGTAAGTCCTAAGACCATCATTGCTGGAGATAGGAACTCAGAGTTGGATTTGTCTACTTGCACTGTAGTTGAGTTTGAGCAGCAGGGTGAAATACCAGGTGTGAAATTCACCACCGCCTCTGGAGATGAAGGATGGACTCCTGTAGTGTCCAAGAGGCGGAAGAAGTGTGTATCAGCAACCAGCCTGAGGTCTGCTGAATGTTCAGAGTCCAGTGACGATGAATTACAATCTTTGAAGTCAGCCATGGGTGTTAGGTATGAAGAACGTGGTGGTGCCCCTGGCTTGCTTGTCCGGAGAGGATGTACCATGAGTAGTAGGAAATGGAGAGCTATAGTCCCAAGCCCTATTGCCACTAGAACCCGAACAAGAGTTAAACATAATGTGTAAATTCATGGATCATAATTATTTGTCTCATAGGTCATCTTTATTCCCATTAATCTGTACAGATTTCCACATTGTTTTTGTAGGATATAAATTATGCATGTCTCATGGGTCAAATTTGGCCCGCTGCCCTTGGGGCGTGACTATAAAAATTTATCTATCTATCTATCTATACAGTATGGGTCATAAAAAAGGTATGACATTATTAAGTCATTTGTTGGGCACTTTACTTTGTGGAACACTGTCAATGTCTCAAGAGCACAGGCAAGCAATGTTGATTCTGGCAATTGTAGTCTATTTGCAAATGTTCTTACATAGCTGGACAAAATGCAGTATCCGTGCCACAAGTCAAGGCACATGTACGTGTATGTGTATGTGCATTTTAGAAGCAATTGTACATGTACATGTATCACATTCTAAACCATTCGTTGGACACTTTACTTTGTGGAACACTGTCACTGTCTCAAGAACACAAATGTTAATTTGGGCAATTGCAGTTCATTTGCAATGTGCAAGTGTTCTTACATTGCTGGATGAAATATAGTACATGTACCATGGATAGTACAATGTACATGCACATGCATACACATTTATGTACATTTTTGAAGCAATTGCGAAGTGATGATACACACACTGGAGGTGGTGATGAAAAGAATGCACAGGTGATGAAAAGAATGCACAGGTGATGAAAAGAATGCACAGGTGGTAGACAAGGAGTCCTGTGTATTTAAGCCATGCATTACTTTGCACTATGACTAGAAATTCTTAACTAAAGATGGAAAGCTGCTACACTTACGTTCGTTTCTGCGGAAATAAATCCAAGCGGTGGGATGGGAAGTGTTCTGAAGTGCCCAGCAAAACAATTGTGAAGACTGGACTCTGCAACGTAGAAGGGTTGGAAGAGGCAGACGTCCATTGGCCAGCAAAGGGCAGCAAGCCTGGCAAGGGGGGAAAGGTGTGGAAGTGCGTGATCTTGCCGGAGGAGGAGGCTGGCAGCGGTGGTGCAGGTACAGGCGCAGATGGCCCTTCGCCCAAGAAACAGAAAACCGATGATGGCGGTGCTTTGACAAAGCCGCTTAGTAAGTTGATCGCTGTTGACAGCATGCCGTGCCGAATAGGTCATGTGGTGTGCACGCGCATGTCATGTGCTAGTCTTGTCCCCAGCCTGCTAGTCATGTGCTAGTCTCGTCCCCAGCGCAGCCTGCTAGTCATGTGCCTACGTATTTGCTGACTTACCTACTTTGTCTTGACGTCTAGTACCTGACACTGCAACCAAGATATTAGCTCAGACGACCCGTGCGCCGGAGGAGGATGATAAGAGCCCGGCGGTGGCGACACTATTGGCAGAGGTGTTTGGAGAGCCGGGTATGTCAGAGCTGCTGGCGCAGCCGGAAGCAGCAGCCATCCAGCCTGCACCTGCCTCGACCTCTCGCACAATCGAGCCTAGTATCGCCACCCCAGAGATGCAAGGTATTACAAGTGACACTGCCTAAAAAAAAAAAATACATAGTTAATAGTAAATATCCCCTACATGTGTAGGTGTAGTTTGCACTGTATCACTGTTCTGTATTGGTCTGCCACTATTTAGAGTCATTCCAGCAGGAGATCCGGCGCACTCTACATCACATACTGCTCCGTTTTGACTCACTTGATCAGCAGATAGCTGGAATTAAGCAGCAGCAGCAGCAGGCAGTCCTCTACCCATCCCACGAGCAGGAGCAGGTGATCCTTTCATCACCTGCTCACTCCTTTGCCTCACATTGTTCGTATCGAGAAGAAGAACTGTATCCATCAAGTGCAGAACAGTATCATAGCTCCATTAAGTTTGCTCCATTTTCCTCTCCACCGACACCCTCCATGATGGCACCAACGCAGCCAGGTCCGAGCCATCATGCAGGCTCACAGCAGTTGACACCCAGGCAGAGCTACCATGCCCAGCACCATGCAGCCCTCCAACAGTCGACACCAAGCCAATCTACGTATGGATACTACAACACAGGCCCACCGCAGTCACGTTTTAAGGCTACCACTACTTTGAAGGTGCCACTGTCCCCAACCAAACAGAAGCTGAAACCAGTAGATGTTATTATTCGGCGTAATCGCAAGAATCTAAACCAGGCCGGCATCGGGAGGCTGGCGATTAGCCTTGCAAGGGAAAGTGTTTTCGGCCCTGATATCATGGCTGAAAATAAGATAACCGAAGATGGCTTGATCTTTATCGAACAAACATTGCACAATCTACTGAAGGATACCGTCTGTGATGATGATTTCAATGAACATTATTGGAAGCCGGCACGTAAAGCCATCATGAGAGCCTGTGGTCATGCATCTAAAGGAAAAGAGACAGCTTAAATATTATAGTATGTATTTCAAACTCACTCACATGACAGATCTACAATAATTGGCACTGTACAACCCTGCATGTATTGTTTTTCCTTGTATACATTCATTCTCTTGTAGTACATAACACACTTGAGTTATGTGATATCTATACATGCACTGTATGCTTACGCAAATAATTCTTTCATTCTGACATTACTTATTCCTTATACTACAATAGTACTAACTTTAATAGTAACTTGCATATAATATTGCCGTTGTACAAGCTCTGCATGATTATTACAATGCGGGAATGATGCTTGCATGATATCAGCGCATGTACCAACAAAAAAGTTAAACCGCCTATTATCCTACTCCCAACCTCATAAAAATGAACATGATGTGTATGCATATGACATGGTAATATTTACTGTTTATACATTATCTTCATGCATGTACATGTACATGTGTATGGCAACAGTAACGGCAGTAATGAATAATTAATTAAACAATGGAGGAATAAAACAAACAATAAGCGTTAGTTTATAGTACCAAAACAAAACTGATTAGATCACTTATTGATACATATACTAATAATGCATGGCAGTAATGCATGACAATTAGTGCCCTGAGGCTGCCCCTTGGACCTCTATAACCCTTGGCATAACTTTCTTTAAATGTCCAATGTACTTTCTACATTTGGCTCTGTTTACAGTTCTCCAGAACTGGAGTATACCGTCTACTAGTCCGGCTTTGGTAGTTGGCTTGACTTCACGACGGATATATTCTTTCAATTCGTGCCATAGATTCTCAATAGGATTCAGATCGGGGGACTCAGGTGGTGTTTTCCACCAGTCTATTCTGTTTGCAGCAAAGAATGTACGGGCACGTTTTGATGTATGCTTGGGGTCATTATCTTGCATAAAGTAGTACTGCTCGCCATGAAACAAATCTTCAGCTGAGGGTAGTAACGTTTGCTTTAAAATCTCAACATATGCAATAGAGTTCATAATGCCCTCAAAGATACAGATCCCAGTAGCTCCTCTGCAGCTGATTCCAGCCCAGACATGTACTTTTACAGGGTGTTTGGGCCTGCAATCAAAGAAATATAGATTAAGGTGATATATTCAATCACAAAAGTGAGCTGTACAATGTTCAGTAATGTTACAAGAAAATCTGCAATTATCTGTCAGATGCATGATGCATTACTAACCTTGGTTTAGGTCGTGGCTTTTGTCCATGTTTTCTGCGGCAGAAACGACGATGATTTTCCAACTGCACAGTCGTCTCGTCTGTCCATATCACGTTAGCAAAGTCAGTGTTGAGGTTCTCCTGGCACCACAATAGTCTTTTCTGTTTATTCACTTCCCTGATTTGTTGACAGTACGCTGCACCGCGGTATGTCCAACCTAGTTGCCTGCGACAACGTAGGATTGTGGAACGGGAAAGCTTTATTCCATTTGCTTGAAGAAGCTGGCCTAGTTGGACAGCTGTGGTCTCATCATCCTTTTGCATTTGGTTTTCTACCAATTCCTTGACTCTTGCTGTGATTTTTGTTGGTCTGAGACTCCCAGATCCTGATTTTCTAGTAGTGCTTTGACTCTCTCTAAACTTACGAAGCAAAGTCCACACTGACTTTTGTGAATAGGCTAACCCTTCATCAGCTAGTGCTCTGCTGATAGCAGAGGGCTTTAGCCCTTTTGCAGCATGATACAGAGCTCTCCGTTTCACATACTCATCCACCATCTTAACAAAAAGCTCACTGTTACGCATTGCAAACTGTGTTACATGGCAGTGTTGATGTGAATTGATACAAGTGAGTAACAATTGCACTCTTTTATAAAAAATGAGTGGTAATTGCACTCACTTGTGCAATGGGACAATTGTTCAACACTTGCATCCATAAGCAATTGGAAGAGCAATGAACTGGTGTTAATGTACTTACATATGTCTCCCAAGTGTGAAACGTGAGTTGTAATTGTGCATTGCAACAACTGTTCAACAATTGTTGCACCTACACTTGTAAGCAAGCACTTGTAAAGCAATTGGAAGAGCAATGAACTGGTGTTAAATACACCTACATATGTCTTCCAATGTGGTATACATTACAATAATAGGTCAATTGCTAGCTAGTGACTCTGCCTGAATGCAATATTACAGATTGAAGTTCAAAGACCATTTGCCTTACAATTGTTATACCTTTTTTATGACCCATACTGTAGTATTGTGTAAGTGGTTAGTGGGTTTAGTATGTGTGGTTACCCAGTTGGTATTCCCAGCCTTTAGGGTTGCATTGCTAACAAACTCTGGACCACAATTGACATAATTTTTTTTCGCAGATGCAGATCAATATAGAGTTTAACGCAACATCAAGGGACTTTCCCCAGATGTGGTAGGTCAAAGTTAATAGGCGTTGACGCATGCGCAGAGGATACAGTGACCATGAGGTCCCAGATAGCTGCTGGACACCGCACAAGTCGATCGAAAGACTCCAAGCGCGCCAATTTCTCCACGTTGCTGATCCGATGGCCAAAGAAAGAAACTCTCGGAGCCGATCACGCTCTCCATCGCCAAAACGTATTCGCCTCAAGCTCACCCGGGAAGAGTTGCCCGACCCCGCAGTGCTGGCGAACCTGCAACTGCCGATAATCCCAGCGGAGGAGGCGAGGAACGCTACACTGGCGGCCAGCGAGTCCCTAGGGAACCCTGGTGGCGAAGAGGTACCCCCGGCCCCCGTCTTGAAGGCAGGGACGTCCCACAACCCCGCGAAAGGGAGCGCAGGGAAAGCAACCTGCAAAGGGGAAGCAGCCAGCACAAGAAAAAAAAAACCTGAGCAGCCCTTTATCCTGGGGGAAGGGCTACCCACGGTGCCAGCCAAGCTAGCAGGGAGGATTCACCGTGGGGAGTTCGTCAAAATGGCCGAACTCCTCCAAGACAACATCGAGGCAGAGCGGTGGCGGGGGTCGGTCCCCGACAACACCTGTGCCGGAGGGGTAGAAAAGGCCAGACAGCAGCGAGAGGTGCCCGACCTGCTAAGCTGGGTTCAGTGCTTCGGGGTGTACGCCTGCGTTGTAGCGAGCAAGCACCCCGATAAAATCAGAGAGATGATGGCCTACCAGACTACCATCATCTGTGAAGCCCGGCGCTGCGGAGGGGCAGGCTGGCAGGGCTATGACAATATGTTTCGCCAGCACGCCACCAACCTGCCCAACATTGATTGGTCAAAAGTGAATAACTCTCTCTTCGCGGTCACCTTCATGGCTCAACAGAACAGCCGTGGGAAGAACTGCGAGTTGTGCCTCGAGCCCGACCACACAGTGACGGAGTGCGCCCTGGCCCCAGCAAAGCCGAGGAAGCCACCGACACAGCGCCAGCCGGCGGGGCTGGGGATTGTGCCAGCTGGTCAGCACCGGGCTGGCTCCAGCAGGGGTCCAGGGACGAGTACACTGGACCCAGGGGCCAGACAGCCAGCAAGCCCCCGGCAGACCGGCCAGACCGGGTCTGCTACTCTTGGACGACGGCACGTGCCGATTCATCAACTGCCGCTACAGGCACGAGTGCGCCCGTTGTGGGGGAGATCACCGGGCTGTGGAGTGCCCATTGCGTCCACCGCCAACTTTCAGGCCCAGGCAGGGCCCAAACGCACCCCAGAGAGGTGGTTAGCTGCAGAGGGGGCGCGCAGTAGAGGCGAACAAAGAGACCGCTGTTGTGTTTGTCTTAGCCACATGTACTTGGCTTCTCGTATGGTTTTGTTTGGTTGCGCATGAATGACATTGTGTGTGTACACAGGAGCTGATGATGGAGAACTGCACGCACCTTTGCCATTGCAGTCTAGTTTGGCCAGATTTATTCATTTCCCATCTCCTCCATCGAAGATTCCTGTCATGAATGAGAAGGCAAGTGCCAGAGTTCTAACAAGTTGTGAGAACATGAAGCTGCTCGAAGAGAAGCAGAAAGCCAAAGCTGAAAAATCTAAGAAGCAGAGGCCCAAAAAGTCAGTTTCTACTGGTAAGACACTATTTTATACATAAGTGCATGTATATGAGCTCTATTGCATGGCCATGTGCTGTATAGTTCATGTGCTATTGAGGCCACGTTTACACGGAGACGTTTACATCAGTAAGCGCTATCTAACCTGTCCGTTTACGGGTCGCGTTTACACGTAAACAGCTAAAACGGGAAACAAAAACGTATTAATCTGAAGACGCCTACCAAAGTGTAGTGTTTTCAAAACGCTGCGTTTTCCTTCCGGTATAAACGCCCTAAACGGTTAACGCAGCAATTTTCCGCGTGGTTCGACTAGTCTAATTAAAGCCCAACATGGAGAACGCACTGGTAGCCTCGCTCGTGGTTCTAATAGCCGGTTTATCAGCAATCTACCAGCTCAACTGTCTTCTAATGCACATGAATAGTGCTATATACTATCTGTGGAAGAAGAAAGCTTCGCAGGTTATCGCGTTTTCCGGACAGAAGTCGACGAGAAGGCGCTTGAAAAGACTGATGAGAGTAGCCAAACCAAGGAGATTCTGGGTAAGGCCAGGGAGGACTCGTGCATGGTGGGATAACTTTGTGACAGACACAGTAATTTCAGAGGAATGGAAAGAAAATTTCAGGATGAGTAAAGATAGTTTTTACAAGCTGTGTGAGGAGCTACGTCCTTACATCCAGAGGCAGACAACTATCATGCGCTCACCTGTCGAAGTTGAAAGGCAAGTTGCTGTTACTCTTTACTACTTTGCTGATGAAGGTAGACTCCGAAAAACGGCGAATGCTTTTGGACTTTCTAGGCCATGTGTTTCAATTATTATTCGTCGTGTAGCACGTGCTGTAGCTGTTCACCTTGGACCGAAGTATATACAACTTCCATTGACTGAAGATGCTGTGAAGGACAAGGTGACAAACTTTTTTCAAACTTTTGGTGTTCCACAGTGTCTTGGTGCTGTTGATGGCACTCATATTGAAATAAAGCAGCCTTCAGTCAATTCTACTGACTACGTAAACAGGAAAAGCCGTTTCTCTCTAAATGTTCAGGCTTGCTGTGACTACAAGTACTGCTTTATGGATGTTGTTGTCAAATGGCCAGGAAGCGTTCATGACGCACGGATATTTTTTAATTCGAAATTGAATCACTTGCTGAAAGCCAAGAAAATACCTGCATGTCCACGATCTATTCTGGAAGATGAAGACACTATTCCAGTGTTCCTTGTGGGAGACCCAGCATATCCATTGATGCCCTACCTAATGAAGGAATATGCAAATAGTGGATCTTCTCGACAGGAACAATATTTTGGGTACAGGCTTTGTAGTGCAAGAAATGTGATTGAATGTGCATTTGGGCATCTAAAAGCTAGATTTGCTATACTTAAGCGAGCAATGGACATTAATATGGATGACTTGCCATTTGTTATATACGCCTGTTTTGTCCTTCATAATTTCTGCGAAATAAATAGAGAGTCTGTAAGCGAAGAAAGAGTTAGAATGGCTATTAGCTATGATAGGGATTTTCAACCGAGAACTACTACCAATAAGTACCTGACTGATTGTAATGAAGCCGAGGGGAAGAGGGTGAGAAGAGTTCTTACAAAGTATTTCGACCCCTAGACTGTTTACCCTATGTAATGTGTGCATACATTGTACTTACCACTTGACTTTACTTGTATTTGTCTATTGTATTCAAAATGTATGATCTCTTTATTAATTTCCAGTGAAACTCCCCACACACACACACTACAACACACGCTTGCATAAACACAAACACGCGAACATGCACACATACACACACACACACACTAACTACAGCTGTCCTTGCATGCATCTCACAGTTATGTATACATGTAGAAAGTTGCTTGATGCTAAGTGATGACATGGAGAAACTGCAGAAAGCAATTCACAGCTGTTATCTTGTACACAGGAGGAACTAATTTTGTTCTCTTAGAGGTGCCATGCATGCTCATGCATAATTATTAGTAGCAATGAGTGGCCATAAAGAGTTCTTCCATCAGTGTTCATTACAACAAGTATTATTGTAATACATACTGATCTATCAGTTTTCAGTCTTGTCCATATCCATCTTCAGCAGACGAGGGATCAAATGCAGAGGGATTAAATGCGCCATAGGGACCAGGAGAAGGCATTGATGGTTGAAAAGGATATACCTGACTTGGCTGTGGATGTGGGTACATAGATTGCAGACCGACTAGGTTTTGCAGAATGGAAAATCCATTTGCTATTGAATTCGTCAGCTTTTCCATATTTGTAGATAGTCTAGACATATTCTTACTGTATTGTTTCTCCATCCGATCCATTTGATCAACGAGTTTCCGTTTGATTCGGAGTTCCTCCTGTGCACAAGATAACAGCTGTGAATCGACAGGAAGCTTACGCTTCAATTTCTCCTGCTTAAAATTGCTTAGTTTTGCATCAAGCAACTTTCTTCTATGACCAACAGCTGACTGTGGGACAGATGCTGGAGTGGTTGCTGTTGATTCTTCACTGTCATCGTGACAAGCTAATGACTCTGGCTCTTTGGGATCTGACGAATTTGAACCACAGGACTCACCCTGGGAGACTGGAGACTCTGGGGATTGTTCTATAACCGATTCACTACTGGTGGGATCGATATCACCGGTTTCTAGCCCTCCTTCAATTTGATCAGTGGCTGGCGATCCCCCCCAAATTCTCTCGCACAACTCGTAATACAGAAGAACTACTCTCCCATGGCCACTGCGTCTCCCAGAGTCTACTGCGTGCCGATACTTCAATCGTATATTTTTCAGTTTTGTCGACAGAATTTGTTTAGTGATAGCACTTCTTTCATGGGGATAGTCTTTACCGCTCTCTCTTGCTTCCTCTGGACTAGATGGCAATGCTTCCTGCATAAGCACTAGTATGTCGTCATACTTACTTTTTACTGACTCCCAGTCAACGCTCTCAGAACTCTTTTGGACTTTGTACTCGTTAGCAACGGTAAGGAGAAGTTCCGCCTCGTCGTCTGTCCATTTAAACTCGTTCCCTGTTTTTCTAGGCATCTTCTCAAGAAACAGATGAACCGCGTACCGCGCCTGATTCTCCCATCTCACGTGCACTTTACGTGTACACGTGATTGAAACGTATTCATGTAAACGCGGGCAAAAACGGATTCCGTTTGTGTAAACGCGGTTTAAACGGATTCCGTTTAAACCGCGTTTTCATCCAGGGGTGCGGAAACGTCTCCGTGTAAACGTGGCCTGAATTGGAGATGTTTACCCAGCAGTTGTACATGTAGCAATTCACTAGGACTCTCCCCACATTACTCTTGCTCTCTTGGAAGGCCTGGGAATATGACTAGCACATATAGCCCCTCTCTCAGCTCTTACGTGTGGCTGTAGCTATATAGTCATAGCTCCTTCAAAGTGCTGGGTTTTACACGGGCATGATTATTCATGGCGGGGCTGAAGATATTTCCCTCTGGATTTTACAAAAAAACTTGCCACATACTCAGCCACATACTCAGTGATTGAAACTTGCACGTTTTCCCACATGGTCTAAATAGCACAGAATGTTAATTAGTGAAAAATATGGCAATTTTAATAATTCACAATTTTGGCAGTACTCATTTTTGGGGAGAGAGGCAGTAATCTCAGCCCCCCCCCCATGCAACCCTGGAGTATGTTCCAGATAGAAGTCCCAAGTCTTAAGGTATCAATACTTTACTTTTAGTTTGTTCGTGTGTTCGTCCATCACGGATGTGACGTCACCCACGTGTTTGTACAAGAAAATGCGAGATGTCCTGCCCTGACCTTCAACCTGACCCTACCTTCACCCTGCATGTTTAATCGAGCGATGAGATATTTTTGTGGCGTCATCGTCTAGAAGTAGTAGTAGTAGTAAGTAGCCGGAACCCAGTGCTCGCAATCGCCAAAGCCGCCATCGCGCGAGAATGCCAGTGCAGGAGATGGACGACTGTCACCGAATACGGGGGCGAAGAGGGCTGCTTGAGCTGGACAGAGCCAACTCAAGAGAGACGCCCAACAGCAGTAGAAGCTGCCCATCTGCAGAGACTGGAACAACGGAAAATGCGGCTCTGCTACCTGTGAATTCAGGCACATCTGCATCGAGTGTCACGGCGATCACCCGGAAATTTTTTGCCCCAGGCAACGACTGAAACCATACTACAAACCCTTTCGGCCTACGCAAAGGTACCAGTCCTACAGAAGCCCCTTTCGAAGGGGACGAGGAGGCGGCCAGCGTTGAGGCCCCCTCCTCTACTAACTTAGATCCCATGCACCATTACAATCGCATGAACACCCAATTATTTTTACCCATTTTTGGAAGATTATTACCCTCCATTGATGCTCCTGCACCCACACACCGACAGTTGATTATCAGCACCTTCACACGGTATAACACACAGCAGCAATAGGCAGGACGCTAAGCAAGATTCAAGCAACAGCTCCACCGTAACCCCCCACTCACCCACCACTCGTAACACACATGTAATTAATCACATTAAAGCCCCTGATGGGTCAAAAATTCATGCGTATACAGCGGACCTACTAGCCCTCCAGTCATGTTGCCCAGTCACCACCAACCCTCTTCCTCCCAGCTGTTGCAACATCGTAACCCCTTTACAAGCAGATGCCTGGGAAAGGGCCTTGGCCAATCACCCGGATCGCAGGTTCAGTAACTACATAGTAGCGGGGATAACCAATGGTTCAGAGTTGGCTTTGAGCACGGCTCACACAACTTGCAGCTAGCCAGGGCGAACATGCAGTCAGCATTAGAGTACCCTGAGCCAGTGCTGAACTACTTGCGAGCAGAGGTAGAGGCTGGACAGGTGATTGGTCCCCTAGAGCCAGCACAGTTCCCGTCAGTTCAAGTAAGCAGTTTCGGGGTGATAATGATTATTGGAAATAGTTTTTGCGCGTGCCCTGACCCTTGCAGCTTGGCTGCTGCGCTATAGCGCTAGCTAGCCTAGCCACGATCCATCTGCTACTGTAGTCTGCTTGGAGTTGCAGTATCAGTGTAGTTGCTAGATATTAATGTCTTTGTTGCGGTCTTCGTTCAGCAGACTGTCTTGGTATGTTGCTTGCCTCGTACCCAGTCTGGTTTGTCCATTAGCGCATTTTAATTTCTCTTGGCTGGTCGTGTATATACTTAATACTGAGCCAAAGTGTTAATGATGAGCGTACAGAGTGCTAAAAAAATGGAACCGTTCTCATGAGAACTCGCGAGAGCTCACCGATTACCGTTTGGGTTCGCACCCTCCGTTTTCGCGAGAACAGCGTAGAGAGAATTAACGAATTACCGCGAGATCTCGTGCGCTTACGCGTAGCTGGCGAGTTTTTGAGAGTTACCGCGAACCTTTACACCCGGGAGGCTATTTGAAGGCCCTATTGGAAAAGAGGGATAACCAGCATTCTAGTCGATTTTGACGTTTTGACCCCATTTGTAAGCTGTATCTGTCTAGAGCAGCCACGCGAAATTTTTCACCGCGATCTTTTGTTTTTAGAGCAAAATACGTAATTCAATGTTTGGTGCACGTGAGCTACGTGTTACGTCACCGAGAGAGAAATGGCTAGCACAACCCCTGGAGCTGAGGAATCTAGGCGCGGACGAAAGCGATTACGATATCAAGAGGAGTGGAAAAGGAAGAAAAGAAAGCTCCAAAAGGACAAAGGGGAGACTTACACAACTTACAAAGGCGAACGAAGAGCTGCGAAACAGCTGGTGAGTCTTACCTGTCACTGTGCGTATCATTGCCGCGAGAGAGTGACCGAGGTCGAGCGCGAGAGAATTTTCAAGGCCTTTTATCAGCTTGGAAGCAATGACGCTCAAAACAAGTATCTCTATGGCTTGATTCGAAAGAAGATTGTCAAGCGACGAACACGAGGCGCTGCAAGACCTCGAAGCCACATCCTTAGCTACCACGTGCGTTTGCGTGATGGTAGTCACGTGCAGGTTTGCAAACACGCTTTTTGTGATCTGCACGCAATTGGCAAACGGAGGGTTGAAAACCTAGTAGCCAAGCTTACAGCTGGTGTTCTTGTAGCAACTGATCAGCGGGGTAAGCACAAAAATCGACCCCATGCTACTTCTGAGGCAACCAAACAGAAAATCAGAGAGCATATCAAGACATTCCCTCGTAGAAAGAGCCATTACTCTCGCTCTGACAACAGGAAAAGGGAATACTTGGATGAAAACCTTAGCATTTCTCGAATGTATTTATTATACCTAGAGAAACACGAGACTCAGGTGAAAGAGACCGGAGCTAAACCTGAGGTAAAGGAATGGCTCTACAGAAAAATATTTAACGAGGAATTCAATCTGAGCTTTGGCTACCCGCGAAGCAATACATGTGAGACTTGTGATTTGCTACATGTAACAATACAGGCTTCTAAGTCTGAGGCAGAGAGAGTAGAGCTGCAACTTGAACTTGTTGCTCACCAGGAGAAAGCAAGCCAGGGGTATCGCCTTTTGCGTTCAGATACAGAAGCTACAAAGAGCGCAGGAGACCACACTCTACTCACATTCGATCTCATGCAAAACCTACCAGTACCTACCCTCACACATGGTTCAATGTTCTATTCACGGCAGCTATCGGTCTACAACTTCGGTATCCACAATACAACAACTGGTACTGCCAGCATGTACATGTGGAACGAGGCCATTGCTAGCAGGGGTGCTGATGAGATTTGTTCTTGCCTCACGCACCATTTGACGGTCCTTTCGCCACAAACGAAAAAGCTTACCTGCTATTCTGATAGCTGTTTTGGACAGAACAAGAATTTCCAAATGTTTTGTTTCTGGAATCAGCAGGTGCTTGAGCTCTTTGAGCAAGTAGACCACAAATTTCTTGTCAGGGGTCATACTTACCTGCCTAATGACCGGGATTTTGCGCATATTGAAAAACGCAAGGAGAGTGCTCGAGTCTATGTTCCGAAAGACTGGGAGTTGGTGGTACGTGAGGCACGCCCTTTGTCTTTATTCACTGTTGTTCCCATGGAGTCGTCCAAGTTCTTGGATTTTGCAGAGCTGTCCAAGCAGTACACACACAGGAAAAAAGATGCCGATAAGAAGCCTGTACTTATCAGCAAGGCTGTATGGATGAACTTTGGACAAGGTGAAGATATCTCTGGTGAACTAAAGAAGCATCCAAACGAAGTATGGCTTAGGTATTCGTATAACACGGATGAGCCATGGAGTAAAGTGAGTCTTCTTAAGGGTCGCAAAAAGTTACCGCCTTCGCGTGTAGTACCCCTGCCAGAGAAGTACCCCAATGGGCATGCTGTCAAGTCCAAGAAACTAGAGGACTTTGAACGAATGATACCGTTTCTCCCGCCTGAAAGCCGGCAGTTTTACAATGACTTGCTTACTAGCGTACCTCATGATACTTCAAATGACTCTGATGATGACTAAGCTAGTTATATGCGTATACACTGTAGCAAGCTTGTTACATTTTTTTTGCTTCATTTCTTGTTGACTAACTGCTTGTTAAGGGTTCTGTTTATAGGCTAACATGCTCCGTTTGTATCATTCATTATTATTCATAGTTGTACCTTGTGTGCAGTTTTTCCCCTCTGATGTTTTTTGATACTCTTTGCTCTTGTTCTTTGACTGGGGAGTTTTGAAACTTCGTCTGGTGCATGGTCAATGGCATTAACACTAAGGCAGCAACAGATTACCTTACACTGGTGGTCTTTTACAACTTACTTGGGTTCTTCTGTGCTGTTTTCGCTTGGAACGCATGCTGTTCCACTTATCCCCCTTTTCCAGTGAACGTACAGTCTGTGAGCACATTGAGATTGCGCTAACTTCTGTAATGGTTTGACAGCTCAGATATTGTGCATAATGTTACACTAACCTGTGTGCCACTGTGGCAAAGTCTCATAAGTATAGGATTCAGGATAGTGTCAGTACAGAATCAGAACTTTAAACTCAATTTTCTCAAAAGTAACAGAATGTCATTTATACCCTTTTTCCACTGACCCCTTCATTTATACAGTGAGTTTTAGCATTTTTGGTTCTATTTGGATTTATTAGATCCTGCAAGTATATTTTGTTGTATTTGAAAAAGCACTTTACCAACTCCCCTACGGCCCGCTTCATCGTACTCCACTCCTTTACAGAACATGCATACACACTAGTGATGAGCGATAGTATCGATACCAGCGATAATATCGATATTTTGCGGTTATCGCTAGTACATCGATGATGCACATCGCATATTGCTAACATCGGAATTACGTCATCATTGTTATAGCTACCTTGTGGCACGTGCATGCAGTCATCAGCGGGTCTGTCTACTCTTGTTTGGGGCGCTAGCGATCAGCGAGATGTCTGAACACCTGAGAAAACATGATCTAGTTCCTCTCAAAAACGCTACAAGTGAGGTATGGCGCTATTTCGGGTTCAAGCACAAGGATGGCACGATCGTGGACAGTCGAGAGGTGAGCGCTAGCACGTGTCTATGTAGCTATCACGATGAAGTCTCGTAGTCAGACTTCGGCTTGCCAGCCATTGTGTGATGGTGGCGAGCCTAGGTCCTGTCACGAGGCTAGCACAGTACTTGTTTAGTTTGTCTGAAGTCATAACTCGGGATACTTCAGTGGTTGATTGTCTATTGCTTTCTTTGCACACAACACAGGTGCTTTGTGCTTTGTGCTTTGTGTAGCCCCTTGGCAAAACTTCGATACAGTGGTAATACCACCAACCTATTTTCTCACCTAAAAAACAAACACCTCCCTATTTATAACAACCTCAAGCGCAGCATGAAAGCAGCCAGCACTTCCCCGCCACAAGGGCCAGGAAGCAGCCAGCAAGGGCCAGCATTGATCGCTGTGTACAAATGCATCAGAAGCTGTCTTCTGATAGCCAGCAGGCCCGAGGGATCACAAAAAGTGTAGGGTATTTCATTGCCAAAGATATGATGCCACTAAATGTGGTCTATGGCAAAGGGTTTTGTCACATGTTAGAGAAGCTAAATCCGAGATACCAAGTTCCCAGTCGAAAAACAATGACAGAGAAGGTCCTTCCAGCCATGTATGCTGAGGTAAAAGAAACAAAGGTCCTGCCAGCAATTCAGGCAGCAGAATATTGTGCCCTCACAACAGACTGCTGGACGAGCAGAAGCAACGATAGCTACATTGGACTAACAGTACACTTTCTCACCTCCGATTGGCATCATCAGCATTTTACCTTGGAGAATCGAGAGCTCCCTGGTAGTCACACAGCCGAGCACTTGGCAGAAACACTCAGGGAAATTCTAAGCAACTGGAAGATCGCAGAGTCAAAAGTCAGTTGCACCACTATTGACAATGCAGCCAACATTCACAAGACTCTTGCGGATGTGCCGGAGTGGCCATACCTACACTGTTTTGCACATACCCTGAACTTGTGCGTGCAAGCAGGTCTCGATGTTCCCAGGATTCGACACGCTATCAGTATGTGCTCTCGTCTAGTAGCCCACTTCCGAAGGTCCAGTAAGGCCACATATGCTCTTGAGGAGAAACAAAGAGCTCTAAGTGTTTCTGAGCATAATCTGATCCAAGATGTGGTGACACGATGGAACTCCACCTTTGACATGATTGAGCGAATTCTTGAGCAACAAACCCCCATCTGTGCTGCCCTTGTTGACCTCAAGAGAATGGACCTCCTTCCCAGAGATGAGGAGTTTCTTCTGTGTGAGGCTCTTGTCCAAGTTTTGCAGCCATTCAAGCACATCACAGAGACAGTTTGTGGTGAGGCTTACACCACCGTATCATCCATTAAGCTCCTGCTTCACCACTTGCTGAATGTTGCCCTGGTGCCTAAGGCCAGTGATGCAGCTCCCGTCAAGAAAATGAAGGAAACGATGGAAACCAACCTTAGGAGCCGCTACTCATTGCCTGAGACTGATGAATTCTTGAGAATTGCATGCTTCCTCGATCCCAGGTTCAGATCTTTGCCATTCCTGAGCATCAGCGAAAGGCATGATGTACAAAAGTCTATAAGGATTCAAGTAGCTGACCTTATTGCAGATGGCCAACAGCAGAAGCCTGAAGAAGCAACCACAAAGGCTGCAGAACCCCCAGCGAAGAAGAAGAAGTCTGACAGTGGACAGGCTGTGAAATCAATCTTAGCTGGAATATTTCAGTCTAGCGCTACACGGAGCGACAAGTGTGCAGAAGATCAGGCTGAGGATGAGATACTGCAGTACATCAAAGAGAAGCCTCTCGAGTTGAAGGGAAATCCGACTGCGTGGTGGAAGGAGAACTCCTCTAGATTCCCTAACCTTGCTAAATTAGCTAAAAAATACTTATGTATACCAGCTACTAGCGTCCCAGCTGAGAGACTTTTTAGTACAGCTGGCAACATTGTTACAGCACGGAGGGCATCTCTGAACCAGTTATATATATAGTTACACAGATGAGAATCCTGGTGAAAAGTCTGCAAAATAATACCACATAATAACTTAATGTTTAGATAAGCGAACAGCCAGCTACATATACACGTACAGCACCTCAATGAAGAATGATTACATACTTAACTGCTAATTACATTACATGATGGTACCTTCTCTCTCTTGTGACTTTGAGAAGTTTCGCTCTCTTTCGCTCGCTTCTTCCTCCCGGCTGGTGCTTCGCTCTCCTTCGCTCGCTTCTTCCTCCCGGCTGGTGCTTCGCTCTCCTCCGCTCGCTTCTTTCTCCCGGCTGGTGCTTCGCTCTCCTTCGCTCGCTTCTTCCTCCCGGCTAGTGCTTCGCTCTCCTCCGCTCGCTTCTTTCTCCCGGCTGGTGCTTCGCTCTCCTTCGCTCGCTTCTTCCTCCCGGCTGGTACTTCGCTCTCCTCCGCTCGCTTCTTCCTCCCGGCTGGTGCTTCGCTCTCCTCCGCTCGCTTCTTTCTCCCGGCTGGTGCTTCACTCTCCTTCACTCGCTTCTTCCTCCCGGCTGGTGCTTCGCTCTCCTTCACTCGCTTCTTCCTCCCGGCTGGTGCTTCGTTCTCCTATCATTGGTAAACAGCCAATGAAGATCCCTAGTCATGGGTACATTACATGTGAAATGTGCATTACAAAATAATACCTTATTTTGTGCCAACTTCAGCTTTTTCCGTCTGGGGGTGTTTATCCACTGTGAGTGCTTGTCAGGTGGTCCATCCATGAACCCTGCATCACGAGCTCTCTTGCGACTCCGAGATGCATTGCTCTTCTCTGCTCACTTCTTCCTCCCTGCCGGTGTCTTGTCATGATATGTTGTGCTGATTCCCTTGGAGCTGGCAAGGTACTGAAGGGCTGCCAATTTGTCCCCTTTATACACTGTCATGAGAGCCACTTGGAGGGACTCTATCGTTTTCCCTTTTGCAAACCGATGGTATGCTTCAACGGCATTAGTATCATGTGGGATACTTTCAAAAACAGCTGGATCCATGACATATGTCGCTGACGTCAGCATTTCTATAGTAGAAGAAAAGACACTTTCAACACAATCACGAAATTGTTAGTTCTAGGACTAAGGCTACACAAACCAGCAAATACATATAGGGAGTATAACACGTCTTGGTCTATGAGAAATACTAGTAGTACTCTTTGCAACTTACTCAAGTGAGCTGGCCGTTTCCACCAGGCTACCCAGCTTTTGCAGGAACACCACTCTTCTGGGTTATGACTCGGAATGTAATCCTCCAAGAGTGATGAATTTGGACTAAATTGACGAGCAGCAGTAAGTGGCATCTCCCCCTCCATAAGGCTGAAAAGGGTGTCAATGTCTTCATTACTCTCGGCATCCAAAATTCCATACCCCAGCATGGTAAATACTCGCCGCCCAAGTTGAGACTTGTTCACTTTCTGTGTGATTCTCTTCACAGATCTCATGAAATGAACCTGCATGTGTGGTGTGCATTCGTGTCGTAAACATTACAAGGCAACCATATACAAATCGTGTACGATTGCAAAGAAAACCCAAGAGGCAGCACTTCACACTACATACCTGGCAGCCTTTTGCAATCTTCTCTGTGGCTTCACTTCCAATTGCACCCTCTAGGCCTGCCAGTTGTGCATCAGACCAGTCCATCAGAATCCCGCAAAGAGACTCCCCAATTCTGAAAGAGGAGTGCAAATCGCTAACTGCTGAAAAAATGGCTGTAAAGCAGGCTTGGTATGCTGCAGTGTCAAGGGAATCCATGAATACACGAGCCACTACCATCCCTGCATTGAAAGATGTCAGGTATGAAACAGGTAATACTCTATGGTAAACACACGGGAGTGTATCAATGTGCAGCAGGTAACTTACACTGCAGTGTGGGCAAATGGAAGGTCACCACATTCATCAGGTAAGGGAACTCATGTGAGACCTGGTACGTGAGATCAACCTCCAGAAACCGTGCCTGGGATAACACTTGAGCCATCAATGGACTCATACACAATACCCAGGAGCTGTCTTGATTCAACGACCACTTGCGAATATATGGTCGTCCAAGCTCACTGTACTCGTCCAGATGACTGCCTATATATCAGAGAGCAGCCTATCTATCATAAGATTGAAGACTACCAAGTGATGAACTACTTAACGGTTGATTTACGAACCTGCATTCTCTCTAGCTGATGCCCACTCCTGCTGCTCATGCTTGTCAAGGATGCTTTCAAACTTCCAGATAGAGGCCTTCTGATCTCCAGGGTTGAGTCCATGCTCACGAAGTGCTTTCTACCGAAGATTCTTCAATCGGTCCATGTTTACACCAGCCAAACTTAGAGCCCCAGGCATAATATCCATGCCTTTACCTATACACAAGACAATATGCTTTAACTTAACACATTATCACAATGCAAAATTGTAGCACATACCCAATGCAAGGTCTCGCGTTTTCAGGTGTGGGTTACGAACTGCTGCCTTGGTGAACTCAGTCTTAACTCGGCTGGGAAGTGACATGGCAGCATGGAGGGAATGACTATGGAGACTATTCTTCTTGTTGGTTTTCTGATCTCGGGTGATACCAGTGAGCCACCGTCGCTTGTCATCTGGGTTAACTGGTTTTATGTACACAAACTCCACCGAACACGGGGCCACGCCATGTGAGTGGACTAACGGACTATCTGGGTGATGTGGACATGGGTGATGTTGTTGAAGTGATGTCACAAACTCACAGCCATCTTGATACGCTCCACACAACTTACAGTACTGGCCAAAAAAAAGGCAACACGACCATCGCGAATGATGCGAAGTATACGACCGTGTGTGCGTACATAGCATGAAAAATATTCAGTTCGTCTATACTGTCACGAAATCGTGTGCATGAGGTCACGAACGTCGGGTTGACGTACGCGTACATGTTTGCGATCGCGAACAGCGAAATGCGCGAAGGTCGCATGCGTGAAAAAGGTAACACGACCATCGTGAATGATGCGAAGTATACGACCGTGTGTGCGTACATAGCACGAAAAATATTCAGTTCGTCTATACTGTCACGAAATCGTGTGCATGAGGTCACGAACGTCGGGTTGACGTACGCGTACATGTTTGCGATCGCGAACAGCGAAATGCGCGAAGGTCGCATGCGTGCAAATTGATGTTGATCGAATATCGAATGCGAATTGCACGAAAGTTATCGCGTGCATACGCGTGCGTTCGCCAATCTGCCACGAGGAGGACGATTAGGTCGAAGCTTCTTTGTATGTGGTGAAGTCTGGCCAGGGTGTTGATAGCTTTAATTGTCATGACAGTGTTTATAAGCAGCCATGGGATCAACTGGGTACCAACCAGTCACTCAGCCTCAAGATCAAGACCATGGCCATGCAGCAAGTCCGGTGGAGCACCCCAGGTTCCCGTTTTGACGGTGTTGTCCACTTGGTTTCGTCGTCCTTGATCGATGACTTGGGCGGAGGGAGGGTGGCCGTGTGGTGGCCGAGTCGCAGGAAAGGGAGGCGGTGGGAAGGCGAGCTCGTCAATGCTGACCATGGTAAGCGCACAGTATACCTGCATGCATGCGCATATTTAAATAAAACTACGCCAAAGTGCATGCTGGATCTCGCGCTATGCACTCGCGCCCTGTTTGGAGGATTGTAGCTGGCTGTTGTCTTTGCATTGGCCTGTACACTGTAGCGTATGCATGTCACACTCCTTTTTCAGGAAGACAACAAGACCATAGATATACTAAAGGCCTGCTGCGTAGACCACCATTTCATTGTGTTTCTCATCGCGTCTGCAGCTGATGCTGATGTGGGGGACATGCAGCCAACAGGCAAAGAACAGTTGGCCATGGACAGCCATCCATGTAAGTTTAAGCAAAAGTGCCTGGTTCCAGGCAGTGGTTGCAATGCATGCTTTAATAAGCTAATACTGCCAGTTATGTACATACAGTATCTCTAAGCTTTCCAAGAACTTTATATGCTTAAGATTGTCCTCTGTTGTTCCTTTGTTGTCCTGCATGTATGCGCATGTGGATGTTGCTTAATGCAATATTGCCATTCTACATGTACTTGTATATGTACCCAATCCAACAGGTGAGCAGCAGACGCGGGGCAGAGGAAAGAACAAGAAGGAAAAAGCCAACAAGAAGGCCGAGAAGGGTGAGCTAGCCTAGCTATATTGTACATGTACTGCTTGTTGCGAACTGTCCTTATTGAAATTCGTCCTTACATGTACTTGTCTGTTATCCAAACAGGTGGCCAGCAGACAATCAGCCAGCCTAGAGCTAAGGGAGTGAAGAAAGGTGAGCTGGCCTGGCCTAGCTATATTACTGAGTCTTTTGTCCATTGTTGTAGTGTAAATCCAATTAAGGCTGACCTAGATTGCAACTCACATATACACAGGAAAGGCTAAGGCTACTGAGATGGACACCGGGACAGCTGCTGCTCACTGCTCTTCATCCACAGGTAAATGGTAGCGTATGCATGTCACACTCCTTTTTCAGGAAGACAACAAGACCATAGATATACTAAAGGCCTGCTGCGTAGACCACCATTTCATTGTGTTTCTCATCGCGTCTGCAGCTGATGCTGATGTGGGGGACATGCAGCCAACAGGCAAAGAACAGTTGGCCATGGTGCATAACTGACAGGCCATTAGCGCTCTTAGTCATGGTGCCTATTAATTTGAGGTTGTCCAAGTTAAGCAAAAACTGTCCTTATTAAAATTGGTCCTTTATTGGCCACATGTACATATAATATGTGGATGTTGCTATGGGCACTACTGCCATTAACACCCCTACATGTTCTTGTCTGTTATCCAATCAACAGGTGGCCAGCAGACAATCAGCCAGCCTGGAGCTAAGGGAGTCCAGAAAGGTGAGCTGGCCTTGGCCTAGCTATATACAGAATGTTGTAAACTATAGCATTCTCTACATTTTGACCCCACATGGAACTTCCAGTAGATCCGAAACTTCCTCTTGGCTGGGCAGAGGGGGTGGAGAAGCGACTGACTCTCCTCGAGAAGGCCGTGGAAGGTCTGCAGCAGAAACCTCGTGCACCACCCCAGCTTGAAGATTCATGGTTCGCCGACCCAGAAGTACAGTCGCTGCTCGACAGCATCAATGATGACGTCATATCGGTGGCCAGTAGTTCGTGTGGATTTACGGCAACCCCCCTTGCGACGCCAGCATTAACATCACCGCCACAGCTGATGAGCCCGCCAGCAATACCCGGACCGTCGTACCAGCTCTCAACTCAATATTCCATTCCTGTTGATCCCAATCCCAATCGTGGTCTACCGCCTTCTGTTTCTGCTCCTTCTCACCACCATTCTGGCCCGTCTCCTGCTTATGATCACACCCATCCTGCCCTGTCTTCTGCTCCTTCTGACGATCAAACCCACCCTGGCCCGTCTGCTCCTGCTTACGATCACCACCATCCTGGCACCCATCCTGGCCCGTCTGCTCCTGCTTACGACCACCACAATCCTGGCCCGTCTGCTCCTGCTTACGACCACCACAATCCTGGCCCGTCTGCTCCTGCTTACGACCACCACAATCCTGGCCCGTCTGCTCCTGCTTACGACCACCACAATCCTGGCCCGTCTGCTCCTGCTTACGACCACCCCTATCCAAGCCTGTCTTCTGCTCCTTCTTCTTACACTCGCCCCAATCCTGCGTACAATCCTCCACCTCTTCGCCATCCTCCGCCTTTAGCCTCGCCCACCAAAGCTCTGTCTCGCATTTCAGGGCGAGATGTCCAGTCACTAAGGGGCCTGGCTGTAGCGTTGGCAAGGGGGTGTGTCTTTGGCGACGACTGCCTGTTCAGATCATCTCCAAGTGGAAAGGGGCACCAGAAACTAGACGTGGACGCCATGAACTCTATAAAGGACATGGTCCGCCGGCGAGCAAAAGGCATGACAGACAACGAGTTCACGGGAGTTTGGGAAAAGTGTGTTGTCTCCATCAGTAAAGCTTGCCAAAATCTACGCAATGGGCGCCTAACTATGTATGCCTACCGTCTTTAGCTATTTTGGTCTGATCTGAAGTGTGGTCTTTTGTTGAGTTTATTGTAATTTTAATGGACGCTTGGCTTTACCTCTACTGCCTGTAAATGTGTGTTAAGTTTGTTGTGTTGTAGATTTTGTTGTGATTTGTGAGTTACATTGTTTTGAAGTATTTAAAGTGTGGTCTTTTTGTTGTTAACTATTTTAAGGACACTTAACTGTTGTGTTGTAAGTCTCATATATATTTTGAAGCAATGTGGTCTTATGGTATTATCTATTCTCGAGTTTAAGTACCTGAAGTGTGGTGGCTTTGTGGAGTTACTATATTCTAAAATACTTGAGGCTGTACAAAAAAAAACATAAATTTTCTAGATAGATGCATTGTTCAGTTTTGTTAGGCACGTGCATTTATGGACCTAAATTGAACATGGAGGTGGGTGCTTACAGTTGAGGCAGAGGGCCTGATACACACCAAAATTTTGGACCATGGTCAAATTGCTACTTGTTACAGAAAGTATCAGTTTGTTGGACCAAAGATAATTAATGCAATCACAACTTCAAAATACAGCAATACATAATAATGAATAAATACATGAACTCTTGTGTATTCCCAATATTCTTACAAAACAAATGCAAATGGCCTAACCAGTAATCAATATCCTGTTGCATCACCCTTCAGTTCTATCACCTTTGGTATTACTTTGTCAAGGTGGCGAATATACTTAGTGCATTTTGCTGGAGTGACTGTAGCCCAAAATGTTTTAATTCCTGCCTTAAGCTGAGCCAGATTTCTAGGTTTCACTTTTGCACGCAAAAATTCTTTGAGTTCATGCCACATATTTTCAATAGGGTTTAAGTCAGGTGACTCCGGAGGTGTCCGCCACCAGTTTATGTTGTTCTCCTCAAAAAAGCGTTGAGCACGACGGGAAACGTGCTTCGGGTCGTTGTCCTGCATAAACCTGTGTTCACGGCTGCCAAACGTATTCTTTACAAAAGGGACAAGACAGCGTTCAAGGATACGCACATAAAACTCTGCATCCATTATTCCAGTAAAGATGGCTATATCTGTAGCACCCTCCATGCTGATTCCTGCCCATACGTGGACTTTCACTGGGTGCTTCGGACGGGGCTTTGGTTTCGGCTTTTCTCCTTTTTTCCTATAGCAACGCAACCGGTGAGTTTCGATTTGGATTGATGCTTCATCAGAGTATATTACATTCCCAAAACGCCCCCCTTGATTTTGTAGTGCCCACTCAAGCCGCTTTTGCTTGTTGACGTCTCGTATCAGCTGGCAGTATGCAGACCCTCGAAAGGTCCACCCCAACTGTGCCCGACAACGAACCACAGTGCGAAGAGAGACACTGATACCACTGTTAAAAAGTAGCTCATGCAACTGTGTTGCTGTACTTTCATCATCAAGCCACATTCTTTGCTCTACAAGCTGAAGAACATGATGTGTAATTTTGGAAGGACGACCAGACCCTACTTTTCTAGCGATGGTACAGAATCTCCTATACCTGCATAAGAATTAAAACAAATGTAACGAAACGGCACAAATAAAGCAACTATATTTCTTAAAGCTGGTTGCTAGAGTAATCTTCAGTGCACAATGTATGATACTACTTCCCCTAGCCAATTATCCGAACCTTGAAATAAACAGCGATACAGTCTTCCTAGTGGTCTTGACATGCTAAAGGTGAGTGCATTATCGGCCCGAGACTGCTACTTAATTTTTTCGATAATGCACACTAAAGTGTGCAGTAAGCAATTTAATGCACGGTCATGTGAGTGAGTCTGACATTTCATGTCTAAAAAAACAGCCGGACGCCTTTCCCGTATAATACACACAACTCAGCTTAGGCCAAGCTATTACACTACAGCTGTAGAATTAGAACGCGGAACAGCAAAAGTGCTGACTCAGCAGTTTCGTCATGCACCTACTGTTAGTAGCTATATGCCACGAAACCAGGATCTTTACGGCTACCTACCACGTTTTCGCCATCTAAGCAACACAAAACTACCTTCATTTGCTGTAGCTTGGCCTGCAAACCTCCAAAAGCTGCTATACACTGCAGTTGCATAGTAACGTATGACGTAATATATTGCGCACGTGATAAGTGCGGACGCACAGACAAACAAACAAACAAACAAACACGGAAAACGTAAAGCAATCTTAGGACCAGCCGGCTGGTATAAAACACACCTCCAGGATTCTTTGAAGTTCCCAAAGACTCTCGCCTGATCTGCCTGTCCTTCACTCCAGAAAGATGCATGTTGTAGGTCTGCTTCATTGACAATCAGTACAGCTGGGCATGTACAAGATACAATACATTATTACATGAGCTGCTTAGGGCAGGGTCACAATTTCTAATAATCTGATTAGCAACAAGTCACTCACCATCGGCCAGCCGTCCATCTCGCCCTGCTTTACCAAATTCTTGCACCATGTCTTCAATAGACGAGGGGCAGCCTACTCGAACCACCATGTCGACATCTGGAACATTCACCCCCATTCCAAAAGCTCTATATAGTGGCAACGATGACTTGCACTTCAGAAGCTTTCCACTTCGCAAGGACAACTTTCTTATCGGAGGACGACAGCTTCTTCCCGTGGAATGCTGCAGCTTCTACTCCGGCTCCCTGCAGGGCCACAACCAGTCTCGTGACGTCTTGGATAAAATCCATGTAAACGATGGCTTTTTTCCCCTCGATCATTGGCACAAGCATGTCAGCCAGCCGAGTGTAACCGGCAGATCCTAACATGTAGAATAGCACAAAAAAACAAACCAGTAATTGATGTCATGGGCAAATAACAAGAACATGTTCTGTTAAGGTTATTGTCAATGCAACATAAATACATCTCACTGCAGTCACATACCAGATGTTTTCCACTGGCACTCGGTGACACAATACTGTAGGTTAGGCCTGTTCACACTTGCGGTGACAACCTCAGCGGATGGTCCAGCCCAAGCCGTTATCATCTGTTTCACAGGCGGTGGGGCGGTTGCAGTGAGAAACATGAAAGGCACCTGGGGATGATTGCGTACAAGGCCCTCTATAGCTGCATACTTCGGCCTGTGCATGTATATGAGGAAGAAGAGGGTATATCTCTCACACAAATTCTAGCAGATATCATGCACAGTGGATACATACCTGAAGTTTTGCCATGCAGCAACTAGATGTGCTTCGTCAATGGCAATAACACAAATCATGTCATCTTGAATCAGCTGATTGAAGATGGAAGAAGGTGTCCCATCATTGCTGAAAAACGTCTCCGGCGTCACATAGACCACTTTGAATTCTCCTGCCTTGATTCGCTCAGGTACAGTCTGGTCTGACTGTGCTGATCCAACGTACGTTGCGGGAATTCCTGTATCGACGAGGCTGGTAGCCTGATCCACCATCAGACTGATAGTGGGGGTAATCACAACTGCCACTTTCCCTTCCGACAAAAAGGGTGGTAGCTGGAAGCAGAGGCTTTTGCCACTGCCTGTGGGCTGCACTACGACAGCATTCCGTCCTTCCATAATGGCAGCAACAACGTTCTCCTGCCAGTCATGAAGGCTGGTTAGTTGGAAATGCTGAGCCAAGACCCCAATCCATCGTAGCTTTCTCTCTACATAAAACAGGGATAACAACAGAGCGTATAACAGTCTCGCGGGCTAAACTAGAAGGCACCAAATAGAATTAGTCTCCACTTACCGTCGCTAGCCGTATCACGAGCGACCTCCGATTTCGGCTCCGCCTCTGCAGTCGTCTGAATCCGCAGCTGCTGTACAATGTGGCCACTCTTTCCAGCTCGGCTATGCCTCCGCTTGGAACATTCTTCGCAGTATGCTTCATCGCATTCCAGACAGAAGACAGTCGATAAGGCTCCGCAGAACCCGCACTCGTCAACGTCACCGTCCATCTCCTTGAAAAGTGAGAAACTTCGCCCGTTCTTTTAGTAGGCACTGCCATCGTGGGAGCACAGAAGAATCTTGCAGTTGCTTTGCAGTACAAGTGTTTTCACAAAGAATTTCCGCCACTTTCTCAGCGCTTTGCTTCGCGGTACAAGTGTTTTCACAACCCAGCACGTGATTGACACGGGGACACAAAATTTCCCCTCCCTACGGAGGGGAGATTTTGTGTAAAAAACACAAATAAAAGCACACAAAATTTCCCCTCCATGGGTTATGGAGGGGAAATTTTGTGTCCCCCACACAAAATTTCCCCTCCCTAGGAGGGAAAATTTTGTGTCACTACCCACACAAAATTTACCCTCCCTAGGAGGAGAAATTTTTCATTTTGTGTAGTTTTATCTAAGACCCTCCGAACCCTGACAACAGTAAATATGCTCTGCTTTCTCCATGACAATTTGGATTGAACAAGTCACGTAATTCAGTCTCAATGTTACTTTTTTACAACTTCATACTTTATTGTACTTGTCCATTTCTCTTTCATGTGATCTTGGTGCGGTGTTACACTTGAAAGCAATATATCGGGTTAATTTGTGATACACACTGGGGTGTTGTGATATGCAAACTGAGTCAGATAACGCCCAGCACTAATACACACACCTTTTTATGCACGGGAAATAGTTACAATCTAAGTTCGCAATGCCAGCTTAATTAACATTTTGCAAATGCTCACAATTTTCTCACAAAACCTTTTCACAACACATTGTACAAGCCTACCGAGGGCTCTACAGGTACAAGCGACCACCTTATGGTGTGGCCTCAGCCCCGGCCGTGCTTCAGAAAACCATGGAGGTAGTTCCGTAAGGGCTGCCCAAGGTAATCTGCTACCTGGACGATATCCTGGTTACCGGCAGCAGTGAGGAGGGGTACTTGGAGAATGTGGAGGTGCTACAACGCCTTTAGTGGGTCTTTCAGTACCAATTTTCACAACACTGGCAACTACATGTACATGTAGGCAGCCTTCTAGAGATACCACCCCAACGTACATACATAGTCAATCAATACACCCAGAACTCACAAACTATACATTTTTTCAATAACAACTTAAGTACATGTATTAGGACTGGGTGGGGCTTTCCAGGAATGGTTATACAATTAATATCTCCACTGCCATACATGTACAAATACATTAAGTGTAAAATTATCCTCACCTTCATTTTCCTACTCTACTTCAGCTAGTAGGTGCCTGCAAGAGATGCTTGGTGTTCCACAAAGGCTAATATACAATCACCTGAGAGGGAGGGAGGGGGGTGGGGAGTTAAAGTAGTGCCAAGCAGTAGAGGTTTAAAAGTACAAGCATAGCTGGATGTTTTCAGCTCAGAAATTCAAAAGGTAAACTTTTAGGGTGTGTTCATATGTACCATGAAGTATTCACAGGAAGAGGAAAGTGTTAGCTTTATAAACCTAGGTAATATGATTAGAGCCACCCGAGAATAATACAGTATAACTAATCTCTAGTGGAAACACTAGCCTGTCTTTAGGAAACACCAAACGTTTCGACCGCTATACAGCGGTCATCATCAGTGGTAACAATGTGTTACAAAACGAACACTTAAATACAGACAGCAACAGGAAGTGGGTATTAAATGGAAGCATGGGCGATAATTAGAAAACGAATGAAGACGATTACAAGAAACTAAGGCTGGTGAGTGGAATGAATCAAGGGGTTGTAGGCAGGGGGGAGAAGTCCAGTCTCCCTGTTCATGGGGTTCGCCTGGGAGCGAATATGCCATGCTTCGATGGCACAACGCTGATGGAGAAGAGAATTTTGAGCATGAAGAAGCTCGATATTTTCTACAATGATTCAAGCATGAAGAAGCTCGATATTCTCTGTGGTATAGCACTCGAGGCCTACATGTTTTCAAAGAACTCGAACAGTCAGTCATACACGAGTGGACGCTTGCCGTTTCCCACCATTTAATGACTCGGCAATGACTATGCAGACTACACGTTTTCTTCCATACCTTTTATAGTGCTGGCTATTAAGTTGTATCTCCTGCCGTAAGCTACACCAACTGTAGCTATAAAAGTGAACATACTTACTCACAAGGGATGGTAATCCGTAAAAGTTCTGTGGCATAAACCAATCATAGTATCACTGTGACAATACAAGGACGTTGCTAAAACCCAGGATTGGACTAAATAGTGACGGGATATGCTTTTCTGTCCCAGCTAACGGGACGAGATGTACATGCGGGACACGACATATGATGTGCGACTTTTGTACACTTCCCCAAAGCCTTAGTTTGTTGCTGGTGAGTTGTTTATAACTCTGAGCTGTAAATCTATAATCATGTTTCTTGGACCAGACTCCCTTGGGCACAGAAGAGACTATCATGGAGTACGGTAGTACTCCATACGTAGGGATGGCACGGTAAAAAATGGCGGCCTCATATAACGCATACAGAATCATACGTTCAGAACTCGGCTCTGATAATAGTCATTGGCTTTTATGAGCCATACCATGACATCTCGAGTTAGTCTCGCGGGCCAGACGATTAAAGTACGTCTGGTCACGTTTGCCACATTTTTGCAAACGTCGCCGGAATGTGGGCGACACCAATCAGATTGCAGAGCGTTTAATTATTACATAGTTCTTACGTGTTAGTCACATGACAGTCTGTCCTTTTCAAACGAGATGTTATCGAGAAAAAAAGTGTTAGCGAAAATTGCGAGTTAGCTATGCTTCAGCCGAACCAGGAACGAGTAATAAGTTTTAAAATAAAAGACGGTTTCCGTCGCTGGTGTCTCAAGTGCACCGGACAACTCGAGCAAAATAGGAAGCACATGCTCTGTAGACTCACTGTGAAGATTTCGACGTTCCTTCGCCGTTACCGCTGACTCACAAAGCAAGCACATCTCTACCGACTGTCTATATCGTGATTATAAGGCGAGAGTCTACCGTATAGCGCTTAAATTTCGCGGGTCTTTAATTTTACGAATTTCGCGAATTTCGAACGATTCGCAAAATTATTTCAACGAAAACTTTTACACTTCCGCATATATAGTTGAGTGCATAGACTTATACTGTTTATCGTTTCGGTACTTCAAGAGCGTGGATGGACAGTATCCGTGGTCCAAGTTGCCAGATCCACAAAGCCTAGGAGCGCTCTCCAAACACGTGCCTCGTCCGCGATATTTGGGTCAAACAGCGAAGCGCTGTACTTCAGCTATCTGCCGGCGCGAAGGTCAGGGGAGCATACCTGAAAATGAGCGCGAAGAAGGCCGAAATTGGAAGGCGAGCAGCAGAGCATGGAGCGCTAGCCACAATTCACTACTAAGCTTCCTGTAAATCTGTGCGTATTTAGTCACTCGTACGCTCCGCCCATTATTCATTATTCATTTGTACGTGGGTGTGGCGATTTTAACAGCGAATTCGCGAATTTATTTCAACGAAACGTTCAAAAACGGCTATTCGCGAATTTTTAGACCCGCGAAATTTAAGCGCTATACGGTATTAGCTTCACATAATAATTGCGTTCTGCCTTGTGAAAAATGACTGTGTCACGTGCACTACATTCCACCGCGTAACGGAAACGTGGCTAAGGTGGCCAGACGTAACTTCCCCCAACAAAAATCGTCTGGCCCGCGAGACTAATCTCGAGTGTTTTCATTAGCAACAAGACTGTTAGCATTGCTCGAAAGCTTCGCTGGAGTACCACACCGGCAGGTAGACACACTGATGGGGGAGGGGCGTAATGGTATAATTCTTTTTTCTGGTTTCTTCTTTCTTCAGCCATTCCGTTCCGGGTATTAGCAACTGCCGTGTTCGTCTATATTAAGTGCCACGCCGCTTTGCCATGTTGCAGCAGTTGCAGAGGGGCGATTCAAGGGCTCGGGCTTTAAACACAACAAAAGACTCATACGCCACCTTACGAGTCCATTTTCAATGTGATAGAGCCGGGGCGATATAGTGAAAAAGTCCAAAAACGGTCAATGAAGAGTACTGTACTAAACGTGCATTACGTAATCTACAGTACTGAGCTACACGTGACTTTAATGAGACCTGATTAGTAAAGGTCAACCTTGACCGACCTCCTCTGTTTAATGCCTACCCTTGATCGTATCTCCTGGTTCATCACTGCGTAATTAAGTTACACGAACTTTTAGCTAGAATACTTACTCATATGGCTGATTATATGTTGTCTAAACGGCTTCTGGCCAGACATACTGTTTAAGAGTGGGGTTAGGGTAGTATGGTAGCTAAGGCCATACCAATTTAATTTTATGTTGCTCGAGCCAGAGTACCTTTAAAGCAGGGTCGGTAGGTAGGCTTAATAACGATAATAATAGTCACGTGATCACTCGTCTCTGTAGGCAATCGATCACCAACAGTTCTCCAAAGGAAGGCATCCAGTTCCAACCTACAATTTCAGGTTTCTTTATAATCTCAAGGCCTCTTTTTACAAGTATACTACGCTGCCAGTTTTAAGCTGTACGCAGTAAATGTATTCCGCTGTGATATGTGGGTAGTCTGTGTATGCATTATATACAAATTAATGTGCATTGACGCTTGTTTTGTTGGTTTTTCGGGAAGTGTTTTTTGGTGGAAGTGCATCCCTATCTAACTTATTTTTGCACTTTTTTGCAAGTGCTTTTCTTATATAAAAATGAAAGAGCATGTAGGGATGGAATCATAAAAAAGTAGCCAAACAAGGTAGGAATGACACCATAAAAATTTACGGATTACCATCCCTACATCTTGCCATCCACACGCACACCACAATCCCCATCATGCAGCTCCCTGTGTATCTTGTTTAACTGTGTACTTTAAACTAGTGTGGCCAGAGGTGCCATTGAAGAATAACTGTGTTCTTGTGTAGGCAGACTCTAACTGGTGTCATATATAAGGAAAAGACTCACAGTCACTCATTCTGCACCTTTTAAATTATGGGATGAACACTGCTGGAGGGGGCAGGTAGCTGTTTCTCTGTGTGACACTAGAAACTGCAATACATGCCTTTGTCCTTGGTGAGTGCAGTGAAATGTGAAATACCATTTATACAACTCTCTACATACGTAGCTAAAGCCAAAGTTAGTGCTACTCACGTGACCTTCGACGAATCAGAAGTCTCAAACTCGATCACATGACCGCACGTTAAATCGCTTAAAGCACACTTAAGTGTGCACTAAGTTGTTAATGCACACTTAAGTGTGCATTAACAAAATTAGTGCACACTTTTCTAAATAACGCCCAACAGAACCGTGGCTGTCTCAGGTCAGTGAGTGAACTAAATACTTTAGATACCAGTTGGCAGTGCATTACGGGACTAGTTAGCGCGCTCGGACAATTAAGTAACGGTCTCGGGCGGATAATGCACTCGCCTTCGGCTCGTGCATTATCCGCCCTCGACCGTTACTTAATTGTCCTCGCGCGCTAACTATATCCCATAATGCACTGCCAACTGATATCTAAATACACTCACTATGGATGACTAACACAATTGACCTACAATCTACGCACGCAATACAATCACTCACTGCAATCCAATCATCACCACACAAGCATATTGTTCATGTACAACTAATGTACATAGTTATCCCACTCCCCCCCCCCCCCCCCCCCCCCCCCAAAAAAAAACAGTGAAATACCATTTATACAACTCTCTACATAGCTAAAGCCAAAGTTAATACACTCACTATGGATGACTTACACAACTGACCTACAATCGACGCAATTGCCCCTAATGAAACGCAGTCACTCACTGCAATCCAATCCTCCCCACACAAGCAAATTGTTTATGTACAACTAATGTAAGGTCAGAGCCACTTGCCGGGCATAATCGCAGGCAGTGTGTTTTGTCACAGTTTGTAGTGCACTGTATCGTCAGTGCCTCACTGCATATGTCAAAAGCCGCATACTTTAAACAGACTCACCAGCATGAAACTGTATGCTGGGGGCTTGCAGCAGCGTGCAACAGTCACTTATCCCATAGATACATGTAACTCAGCTAATGTATAGTTACCTGCTTCAATAGCAGCTTCCACGTGTGTACTGTCCTGTGTATTAGTAACCGAGATGGGACGGGATATTCTGTCGCTATCACGCTCTGTCCTATCCCAGGCTTAAGTAACGACCCAACACACATGTACAGCCATCCTTAACTAATCTTCCATGCTAGGGAATTATGGATAGGGGTGTGTATTAAAGGTACACATTGCACCAAAGGACTAATTTAGTTTGGTTGTAGTGTGGGATTATGTGTTAATGTATTTAAATCATTTTACAGTTATGGGATACTGACATGGCTTTGATTTAATGAGTAGTGAATGAGCAATGAATTATAGGCCCTTAGCCACACATTTTTGTAATTGCTCTCTATATACAGGAGATATAGCCTCTTAAACCTAAGAAGGTAGAGTCCAGAGCGCTCAGAGCCATACCTATTCACTTGCCATTCTGTTGATGATAATTGCTTCAAAAAGCCTTGTCTGGCCCTCATGAATATAGTGAGGAGAGCAGTAGTGACCTAGCAACAGCAGCGGCTTCAGCGAAATTTTGGCAGGAAAATTGTAGTGAGTAGCTTAATCCTCCATTAGCGCTATATCTAAACAAAGGAGGGCTTACCGTGAATAAGTGCATTCCTACCATACCAGTATCCTATAACCTGAATGGTCTTGAATAAGGATGTAAGGTTAATTTGTGATGTGGATTGTGATCAGGTGCAGTAGTTGATGCTGTTGAAGATGGTAATGACTGTGGGTTGCGGTGTGTGTTGAAGGGAGTATTGAGTTTGTAGTCAATGACTATGGGGGGGGGGGTGCAGCATGTAGTGTACTACAGGTATGACTGTAGTGCTTATGGGTTTTGCTCTAGAACCTCTAGATTGCCTATTACACTATGAATCTGTGACCACACAGCTGGCAAGAAGCACTCCAACTGCTGTGAAGAAGGCGGTGCTAGTATAGGCAGAGGCTTCCAGCTGTAAAAGATGCCGTTTTCCTTGTATGTGCTACATACAGGTAGGGGCTATACATGTCTATGAGTGCCTATTCATGTAGGGTGCCTATTTTTTGAAAGGGTGTTTATTATCGGGATATAGTTGTTGTGATCTAATTGGATGCTTATATCCACAGGGTGCTTCTTTTGTATGGGTGCCTATTATCCCAATTAGGTATGGATAGCTGTACAGATGGCTTTGTGAGGACAGTTGCATATCGTATTTCCGCGATCAGACGCCACATCGCGCGATTTTCCGCGGCCACTATTCGAGGGCGGCCACTAATCGAGGGCGGCATTTATTAGATTGAGCGGTTTACTGGTTACACAGCAATGTACAACAGCAGTTTAAATCCGTTTGAAAATCGCCGTTCGTGCCTCAACACTATCGAAAAGCCATCATGCTACAATGCCAGCTGTGTTTTGAGGGGAGAGATATCGAAAATACAGATTCGCGGGCAGCCTCCGTCGGGCTCTGATCCCTTAAATTTGCAATCTCGAAGAAGACAAAGGTGAGGTCCGATAACTGTTAGCTAACAAAGTCAAGTATTACTCTACTTTTACTGTAGTTGCTACATCTTCTTGCTTACGCAGTACTTGAATTTTAGCTGCGGCTACTGTTCGAGGGCGGCCACTATTTCGTTCAGCACTTCCGGAGGTGCGGCTATAATTCGAGGGCGGCTACTAATCGAGGGCGGCGTCTAATCGCGGAAATACGGTATATGGTATTGTTTGATGTTGTTCTAATGGTTCAGCATGGGGAGTATAATCTAGCTGATCTTGTGATTGCAAATGTAATGATCATCAAATCACTCCCAAGAATTAATTGTCCTGCACTAATTTTTGATGCTCTATAAAGTGTACGTGTGTATAGGCATGAGGAAATTATGCTCAAAACGTATTCCATTATGCTTTTCTTCAATGCTTGCAAACCTAACTAATTTTTCTTTCAAAGTAATCCCATTATGCTCCATTATGCTCAGCTGCATGACTGACATGACATCACAAACAAGATCAATAACAGTTAGAATATGCGCCAATGCAAATACGGCCAAAGCCATATAATCATTGCTGGTAGTACTGCAACATGATAGATGTTTCAATATAATCATGCAGACAGATATTCTGCTGGCTTCCAAAAAAACACCGTTCTGTACATGCAGAGGATGGCTGCACAAGTAAGACTAAGACCGTATACATTATTTGGCCTATTATTCCGGAATTATGCTCGATTCTTATGTGAACCTATTATGCTGCTTTCCTCATGCATACGTGTGTACCAGTTAATATACTTTGGACTGCAATTGCCAAGGAGAAAGACCTGTCTGGCAGTTTTTACTAGTGTCACACAGTAGAATGGCTGCCTGCCCACTCCAGAATTACTCATCCCATTAGAACACCAGTAAGGGTGCTTACAGATGTGTGACTGCATGGGTGAGTCTTTGACACTGGCTGGAGTCTGGGTACAGCAGCACCTCTGGTGAGTAGAACTTATGCCACCAAAATATAATTAGAGATGTGAGTATAAGTCTATCATTATTAAAAAAAAATTGGTCATGTAGGGATGCACTTCAACCAAAAAAACACTTCCCCAAAAACCAGTGAAACAAGTGACAATGCACACCGCAATGCATGCACAGACTACCCACACATCACAGCGCAATGCATTTACTGGGTACCTACCATCCCTCATATATATCATACATCAGAATTTTTTATGGCTACCTACCAAGTTTTCGCCATCAAGGCAACAAAACAACCTTCATTTGCTGTAGCTTGGCCTACAAACCTCCAAATACTGTTACATAATGATACTGCAGTTGCATAGTAATGCATGATGTAATATATTGCACATGTGATAAGTGCAGACGCATAAACAAACGAGCACATGTAAAGCAATATTAGGACCAGCTGTTCGCACGCTTCACACACTCCAGCTGGCAACAAAGACCACATGTACATGACCCAACAAGAGTGAGTACTTAGACTTCAAGCACTGCCCTAGTGGTTTGCACCAATACTGGTATTTGTACTATAGTGCGTGGGCGGTTCAAAGGCGCCAGTAGCCGTTTAAACGACAAAGACAGCTGTTCAAGCTATATGGTAGTCAGAGCACACACTCTAACTACTGTAATTGGTAGCTAGAGCACAGAAAACGTCTTTGAGTTGCTGCAAACCCACAAATGAGATTATTCATGAGGTGTATTATAAACAGTACAAGCCACTTTGGATGATGCCATTTCATGGACATACAGGCTTCATTGATAGACATGAGGCAGGTGGTCTATCAATGAGTGGTCTCAATGAAGCCTCTCCTGTATTTCCTGTAAACTGAATACCATCATCTTAGTATAGCTTAGAGCATGGGCAGCTATGTTCTAACTAGGCCGAGGCGAAGCCGAGGTCTAGTTAGAACATAGAGCTGCTCATGCTCTGAGCCATTTAGTATATGCACATCTTCAGCTTCTTATGCTGTATGGGATTTTTACTATACTCATTATTCCATACACTTGGTATTATAGTAACATATACTAACTATAACATATGGCATGGGGGATCAGCCAATAGCAACCCTCATATACACTGACGTACTCCATTATTCATCCAAGTGGGCCTCACCTTTTGCCCGGTAGCATTCTTGATTTCTTTCCGGTTTTTCCACTTGTCCTTTCCAGGTACCTGTCAGCTGGGAAAGGAAACACACAGAGAGTCAACGTTGCCTCCACCCTGCTCATTTCCTACATGTACAACCACAGAGAAGTGAACTCTAATATTATTCATCCTGCACTAAAACATACAGGCTGGAAGTTTGCAGTTCTCTGTTTGCGGGAACATTTTAATACAAACTACACAGCAAATTCAATTCTGAAAGTGTGACGTCAGGGCAGTCTACAGTCATTGAATGGACTGGACTGGTGGACTGGACAAATGGACTGGATTGGTGGACTGGACTAAAATGACTTTTTGTCTCTTCACAACAGCTTATAGAAAGGAGTTGCACTACGTATATAACTCTGTAACTTGCCACAGTCATCCTCATTGAGGCATGCAGCATTGAAGTCCCATTAAAAATAACCATTGGTTTGTATTAATTTGCATGGTTAATGTTGCATAGCATGTCACAGGCTTTATATATGTGGAAGTGCATCATGTTTGATTGTCATCTTCCTACTACATGTAGTAAATGAAAGCACAGATGTGCACAACTCTCGGCGCGATTATGATGACATAATGTATGCTATACTTTGGCATCTAGAATGAGTAAGCAGAGAAAAATGTACAATTACAGTTATCGTACGTTATAAATTACAAAGGTTTATACTTTATAGGTTTAATATTTGTTTTTGTATCCCATAGCCGCCCATAGTATCTTTTTTTGTCAATAACATTACACTGCCTGTTAATCTTTTATTATCTCATGCGTGGGCACAAGATACAAGCTAAAAGCTGGGGGCATACGGGGAGAAGACATATGTGTTGCATCGTACTGTAATAAGTCTCCAATACGTGTCATCGAAATGAGCAGCTTGATATGGGAGTAGAACAGAACCTCATTCACCGTCCTGACATTTTAGTTCCAAACCGAAAACAAGTGTTTTTACGTCAAGCATGAGAGGCGTGTCTGACATGCCCACAGATCTGGCTAGCCAGTATAGTAGTTTCTAGTCACAGTATGTGACAGTGTTAGAAACAGCAGCTAACCTACCAATAGCCTCCTGTAGTCACTAAAAATCTTCTGATGTATCTACTGGTAGTCGAAACCATCAAAACTGGTTGTGGTGAGCAAGTCACCTTTAAATGAAATATTTTTAGTGAAATTCACGAGTCAAAAACCTTCAATACCACATACGCTTTCGAATCGTATCTTACCTTGCACCCATACATTAATTGCATAGCTGTTAGCGAGGTAGCAGATACACACACACGCATGCACACACACACGCACGCACGCACACACACACACACACACACACACACACACACACACACACACACACACACACACACACACACACACACACACACACACACACACACACACACACACACACACACACACACACACACACACACACACACACACACACACACACAAACTGAGTACTGTAGCCCTCACTACACATGCATGTCTAGGGTTAACGAGGCCATGTTTGTAACTGATAGCAATGAAGTGCACAATTTGTGTTCAGTGTGTTAGGTGTTATACCAAGTGTGTTAGGTGTTATACCTAGGAACCAAGTCATTATACTGGCCAGAATCATGTAGTGGGAATGACATGGGTTCCAGCCAATATTCCAAGGCACATGTTTGAAATGACCCCTCTAGCAGTGACGTGGATGTCCCCTTCAAACTCATAGCACACTAAGATTTAGAGAAATGGGCAACTTTATCACACAGTTTTATCAAGGAAGGATTGCTAGGTTAGTAGAATCACTGTAACCACTGATAATTTGGGTTAAGTAGTGTTCATTAACCAATGACCTCACAATCCCAGCTGGTGTGGGCAACAGTATAGGGTTTCACCATATGCTCTGGGCATACACCTAACCAGGAAGTGAAAGTATTCACATAGCAGACAGACAGACTGGGGTCAACAGATGCCTTCTAAGGACAGCTAAGAATGTCCCAATACATATTCCAGCATGCTATCTCATGTGTGCACATAAACAAGCACTGCTCTAGAAAGATGTTGGTTAGCCTTCAGATACTGTATCAGTATGCTCTGATATCGATTTTATGTAGCACTCTAGCATTTTGCCTATCCAGTGACCACTTTATACCATTGTTCGGCTCCCTTCTTCCTCTGACACTCCCGATTTTGTTGGTGCCTAGTTCCTTACAGAAATCCGTTACTTTTAACTACTTGTATCTCGTATTGGATCAACTGTGGAGGCTCACCACTCTGTATTAGGCAGCAGTTCAAGGTGATTTTGAAGTTTGAATCCATACTCCATGCCCAACAGTGCCCTGCATTCACCTAGACAGAACAGAAACAACCTTGGTTAGTACACAGGGGTTTGTTCCAGCTTACTTAACCAAGCCCACTGTAAAGGAGTAGAATGCCCAGCAATGGCCTATACAACAAATTCCATATACCTTCCATGTAATACACTTTTCATGGGGAATGAAAGAAAGATATTTTAGGCTTCTATGTAATAGTTACAGATCAGAGATACACATTTGCAGGAGACCATATCCCTCGTCCTCCAGTGATGCATGATTTCTAAAACCACTATGGAAGATGCTAGCCACTCAAATTAAGCTGTGCTCCTAACCTAGTCTCGTGCCCTGACCTTACAAAAAGCAGAGGGTAGGGTCACCAAACATGATGCAGATCTGTAGATTTTCATTACTTATAATAATAATAGTATGTGTTAAGCCACAAATAGCATTAATCTGGCTTCATAATGTTTACTTGCTGAAGTGATTTTTTGGATGTGGCAAATCCAAAAGCTACCTTGCCCAGCCAGCTTTTGCTAATATTTCAGTACAACAACTTGCAAACTTGCAGGAAGCACTTGGCCATTGCCAAGTTTAGCTTTTACAAGTATACATATCCACTATTCACACGTACCTACTTGACATGAGGGTTCTCAAACTGAAAGCCAGAATGTGTCTGTGGATCTTGCACTAGCTATAGGGTCAAGTTATTCCCCAGACCCTTTATTCTTCAGTTTATGTCTCGTAGGGTCTGGGCACGAGACTACTTCTATGTGGACACACATGTAAAAACAAATGAGTCTTCCAAATATGGGGCTGTGAGTGCTCCATGAATACGGTATGAGAATCCATCACAACAATTTTGATTAAAAAGGAGTATCTAGAGCAGCTTTTAATTTTTCGATGCATGCCAGATGCAATGTAGAAGCAAGCATGGAAGAAATAAACTTCTAGATACACTTCCAAGTGTAAAGATTTTTAAATAAATAATGTAAATCTACACAAAACTGGTAGCCTCTACTGCAACAGATGAACTAACCTTCCTTTAATGATGCATAGACTAAAACGAGTCAACGAGTCAAGTTTTCCTCATTCTCAGGCCCTTTTCACACACTATTTCATTTGCACAAGAGGGGAAAGCCTGGAAACGTGGCTATACTTTCATGTACATAATTATTCGAATGACACAACTGGTGTCTAAACAATTTGTGATCCCCACACTCGCATGATAATTAATGAGGGACCCTATGTAGCGTGGTAAGTGCTCGTTCACCTTTACATGCTCAACACCTGTCATCCCTGACAAGAAAGGGAAAAGACTGATAGGTCTATGTAGCTAACTCTAAAGAGAGATGACATTCAGGAAAGTCAATTCTTCTGCTCAACCATCCATCACAGTTTTCTCAGCAAGGACACCTACACTGACAGGTGCATTAATTAAGGCAGAGACACATGCCCTGTGCAAGAGAGCAAAGTATAAATTCCAGGCTATCAGCGTATGTGCAGCTACCCAGTCTCCACAAGTGGCATGGTATGCAATGGCAATACTGAATAGGCAGTTTATTACCCCAATGGCAGTACTGACTAGGTCACAGTTTATTATCCACTTTTTATGGCACAGGCATCCAACAAGTAGGCCACCATCATTCTCAATCAGTCACGAGTCATAGAAAAACATTGTAGCAAATATCACTCTTCTGAGAACGCGTTTTTTTTTGCCAGTGAAGAGGCCAGGTTTATGCTACATTGGTGGTGGTAAGCTCTGAGTATGGTAGTACTCCATAGGCAGGGATGGCATGGGGAAAAAATGGCCACTGCATATCATACAATTAGAACTTGGCTTTATTTACAGTCACAAGCTTTTATGAGCCATACCATGGCACATCAAGTATTTTCATCAACAACAAGGCTGTTAGCATTGCCAGAAGCTTCGCTGGAGTACCACACCAGCAAGACGCCACACTGGGGGGACTGGCCAAATGATCTATTACTTTCTTTCTCTCTTTTTTGTTTCTTCAACCAGGCTAGCACAAGGATGGGCTTAAGCGATCACAATGATTTAAGTGTGAACAAGCTGGATATTCTCTGGGGTATTGCACTTGGAGCATAGCATTTTCAAAGAAATCAAATAGGTTCAGCAGTGATTCACAAGTACTCTTGCCTTTTAACACCATTTAACAAACTTTGAACTTTGAGTTCATCTATATAATCAATCCTATAGCCACAACTATCCTCACAGGTGAACCAAACATGTAAACCATGACTTCTCCCACAACATCCTTCCTGTTTGATATGCAAAGGAATGTATGAAGTACTGGGCAAGTCGCACAAACATACTGGTAGTGATTTTGGAGCTGTTTGCATATTTATTACTCTTGCTTTCAGTTACTGTTGTTGTCTTTGAATGTGTTATTCTCATTATAGTTGTAGCTGAATGGATGATCATGCAAATATAGCATAATTAGATGAGCATACTTGCCAGGGCTACCGACACTTTGCAGTGACTATTTTTGTTGAAGAGTGGATGGGTTTATTTTTGGAGACTACATACACTTTTCAGCACAGGTTACACGCCCAGTACATGTACACCCCAGTACACGCCCAGTACATGTACACGTACATAGCTTTCATGTTTAATTATCTTAACAGGTTAGTTAATAAAACAGCAACCACAATTGTACATGTAAAGCCACACCAAATTTCATGCTAATGGATAACTTCTGGATACTAGTACATATTATTGCAGAGAGTAAACACCTCAGTCTGTAATAGGCACCTGTACATTATGCTCAAAACTTAGCTCAATACACTATTTCATAACTTCCCACATTATGCTTGATTACAAGGACATTATCATGTGGCATAATAGCTATTGGGGCGTTGTTCTGGTTGTAATTCTATGCGTAGGTATGTACGTACGGGTGCACAGTCCTATATACCACAAATGGCCAACAAAACGTTTTGTAGCTCTAGGGGACGGGTGAGGACGCCGCCTCAAAAACCTTGGCTTCCAAGTAAGAAGCTGTGCTGCAGAAGATTGGGCCTGAATGCATCAAATTCTCAGTGAGGTGGCAAAAATTTCAGTGTGGTAGCGGTTTTACCACTCAGATTCCAGCTATTTTACTTTAAAAACTGCTAAACTTACACAAGATCACTCGCGGAGCGGCTATTATTGCTCCTCTCTGCCCGAGATGTTTTCTTTACATATCAGCCAACATCGCTAATTGCATTCCACTATTAGCTCACGTGATCTCTTCCAACCTCCTCTGTAGTTAGCCTTAGCCTCGTTCCCAGGCTCCACTCCACGGCTTTTTATACACTGTGCAATAAAAGCTGGGGAGTGGAGCCTGGGAACAAGGCTATAGCTAAATCATTTTCACAGCTCACTTTTTGCAGGTGCATTGTAGTGTAGAGTGTATAGGTAATTATTTAATTGCAATAGGACAGCCTACAGTTTACATAGCTGGGACAATTGTGCACTCTGCAACCCAGCTGCACATGAGATCACCACCACTATTACAAATTTTTCCTCTCCTTAAGTTACTACTCTGGTAAAAGTTGCCATACAGGCTGGTAGTAACCATTTTCCCATCTAGACATGTGAGCTCTGATGGGGATAAAGGTCATTCAGTCACAGCTAGGACACAGTACTGAGACCATGCAAAGATCAGCTTAAAAAGTTGGTTCCCTCCAAAAAAACTTAGCCATCGTCCAAAATGTACTGCAATAAGAATTGCTCATTAATGTATTCTAGGCTTCGGCCACAACTACTTGATCACTTGCATGAAGACGGAGGGATGGTAATCATGCTGGTTCCCTAGCCTTGTGCCCAGCTAGCTGTTCAAACTTTTTATCTCTCGCAGGAAGAAACAGTAGCGAAAATGTTGGGAGGGCTGGTAAGCTATATTGAGTTGACTAGTTGTTTCATGGGCCAATGGTAGGTCAGCTTGAAAATAAGCAATTCACACTTACTCAACTTCCTGCATGTTTGTAAGCAGGAAAAGTAATCAAGTAGACCACCCCCCCCCCCAGCTCTGTCCTTGAAAGTTTTGAATCCAGCAATAAAAAGTACAAAATATGTGCATGCACGATTAACTTGTGGTTCGCAGCTAGGGCGTCTATCTGGAGTTTTTTAGTGAAAAGGAGCTAGAAAAACTAGCAAAATAATGCTATGTGTGTGGGCCTCTAACCTAAATGTAACTTTTGAGAATCTGTATTCAGTGTGGTTTGGTTGGAGAGGGGGGGGGTGAAATAAATCAATTTGGAGTGGCCTTCAATAGTTTTGCGGGCCAATTAAACTAACTTTTCACTGGCTCCATGGGAAAAGTATAGTCTAGTCATCCACTTATCCCATTTTTGGACCTTGGTGCACAATTATTTTACTGCTCATTCATGACATCACAAACAAAATGTACCGGTTGTCACATCTTGCTCCTGTTCTTCTTCGAAGCCAGGTGTCAGATAAGCAGCCTGAATTTCTCAGCCAACATCAAGGTCTGCAGTCTGTTAGCACACGGCCAGAAATAGAAAGCCATCTTATGTGACATCACATATTTAATCGGGAAAAAAGCCAGCATTCCAGTTCTTTTACACCAAAATGGAATAAGCAGATGATCAGACTTATACTTGTCTGACAGAGGCAGTGAAACATTAGTCTGGCCCATGAGACTAGCCTTACGAGACTACTAGCTGTTTCCAAAGCCTTGGACTCCTGTCACGAACCCTGAGTTAACCCGAGCTTATAAGACCAGGGTCCCACACACGAGAACTAAAACTTCTCTAATTAATTAGCAAATTTTCTAGGTCTGTTTCCAGGCTTCTGCCAAGTTCATGCTTCTTGAGAAAGTGGTCGCTGAATGAGACCCACAAATTAAATTACTTTACAGTAACCCTCACTTTCTGCAGATCTTCACCCGCTAAAGTAGGAGCTCAGATTCCCAGCAAGCCGAGCAGCAAGCACCACGTGTTTAGTATTAATTTCGCCTCAGCTCCGCCTATTTTTCGAATATTAAATTTTAGCGATAGCGTTCGCGTTCGCGTTCAGCGCGCGTCTCGCAACTACGATGTCTTGGCCATAGATAACACTATAGCTCCGTAATGGAGGTATATATATTATTTAGAAGCTATAAAAGCTATAAAAGTACAAACAACCTTTTTAGCTATCAGCGCTACGTGTATCGAAAGCAGGGCGGGGCTAAGCTAGAGGTGGGGCTTTCATGATTATGAATACGATAATAACTACTGAACGTATATTTACTGGCTGCAAAGGTCTTGCAACAGTTTAGTATTCGCTAGCGCTACTGCATTCCTGTAGTCTTCCGAGATGCGGCGGTGCATTCGCAGCTGTTTCATTGGCATAGTCCTGCTACTAACTGCCACATGCGCTGCAGCTGTTGCGCAGTACCTGTACCCGTACGGAGATGAGGACCCGGCGCTGACGCTCTACCCCTATGGAGAAGATGAAGGGGACGAGACGTTGCCTAAAGGTGATAGCGAGCTCGTGAACACTACGCTCGCAAGGCCCTTTCCGTTCTATGGATCAGCGGACAGCATCGTTTATGTAAGCTAATAATGAAGTTTATTTACGCGTAGATATTAACGCTGCAGATACAGGTAATTGATTAATTGAGAATGGACCTGCAATCTACTACTTGCTGCAGCCAATAGGAGGCTGTGTGGCTCAGTGCACTATGCTGCATCGCAGCTTGGTACCATCATTGCAAATTAATTAGCATTCTCCCGACTACAGGAATCTGTCCTGTTTTCAGTGATGGTAGCATAGACTCACAACTGTATGTATCTCAAATTGTTTTGAAGGAGATATTTACATTTTATAAAAGCGGTGCAGTCTATGAAATTGTGCTGCACAGTTTATTAATGGTTAGGGTTACTTGTTTCTCGGGCGGTCCTGTCAATGTCGGTAGGTTAGCTTGAAAAAGAAGAATGTAAATTATGACAACTTGGTACTACCGAGCTTAGTGGTGAAAGTTGCTCCAATTGTGTAGCTGCCTTCACTGTCACACTTAGCTGCTGCCCACTTGATACCATAATTGCTATTGTTGCTGATTTTCAAGTTTAACTGGGATGGTTACACTTTTTGGGCTGAGAAGCAACCAATTAATTTGGAATAGCCTTAGGGTTACGGTTAGCCCATATAATGGTAGATTTATAGAATACACAATGTGAAATCGTACCAATTCACAGAATGCACCCAACATTTTTATGCCGCTCCTTGCCATTTCTGTATTTATTTCATCAGGGGTAACGTCACCGTATTCTGGTTCCAATACAATTTACGGACACCAAGAAGGCCCATACGTCAGATCATCATGACACGCAATTTATAAAGCATTTCAGGAGGTTTGCTCTGGTACAAAGACAAATTTGGCAAGCAGAGGGATAAGGATTGCACTCAGAGATCTCATAATGAACGTAAACCTATTAGTATAATTGAAAGAGGAATTCAAAATTATTGACACAGCACAGTGCCTAAAGTCCTCTCCTGTGTTTTCCATTATAGTTCTGGCAGTTATCAGGGTATGTATAATTATTGTTCTCAAAACAAACCATTGTAGTGGAATAGGATCTCCCAGCTTATCTGATGAGTACTTGATCCAGTTCCTATCCTGTACGCTCTTGTGACTGGCACAGTTGCAGCGTCTGTCCATAGCCTGTGTATAACTGGCCTCCGCCGTATCCGAGGATTAAAATTGGGTGATCACAAAGAAGTGCAACCAATGCTATAGCAATAAATGAAATGGCTTTGCTTTTTTCAGTTACACAGTCACCTGTCTTTTGTTGTTTGTTAAGCTACTTATGAGTACGAAAGTCCGAGATTTCAATTTCTTTCGCCTGGACAGACAGACAGCTGTCAGACAGAAGACATCTTCCTGTTTTTTCTTTCAAACAGACTGAAGCCTTTTGTCTTCAGAGGTACAGAGGATTCCAGTGGCTTAGTGTTGTTTTAGTTAACTGAAACTAAAAACAAAAAGTGGTTTAGTGGGAACAAAAACAGAATTAGTTAGCCAGATTTTTTTACTAAAACTAAATCTAAGCCATACTAAAACAACACTACTGATTGGCTGAGTGGCTGGAATCAGGATTCAAAATAGCATGAGTATAATTATTTAAAAGCTCTACCAAGATTCTTGTAAAGTGGATCCTAAAAAGCCTGCCTTTTGGCCATATCAATACATCAGAGCAACACTCAGAGATGAGTTTAATTTAAATGAGGAAGACAGGCTCTAAGTTATACAGCAAACCTACTGGAGTGTAATGCAACTGAGTAATTAAAGTTGCTGTTTACAGGCAGCCTTTGCCCCCTCAGTGTGGCGTATTTGTTGTAGTAGTAAAGAGCTGTGAAAATAGTGGAATTGTGAAGAATAGAACCGCTTTGGACTCTATCAGGTACACATACATTAGAACACAACTGATCACAATGTTACCGTTGCACTCAGCCCTGTAAATCATCTGTATGAACTTGAACTTGCCTAATTAGCCCTCTTGTGTGCATGCACATGGGGTATATGTCACATGTACACTGCAACATTCTGCGATTCTTTAGTGTTGCATGCTGCTAGCATATCAATGGCTAGACCTGGATGACAATTCTAGTGCGAACATGATATGGCTAAACCAAGACTCTGGAAAGGGGTATTATCATTTAGGCAGTAACACATGTACTTAGTACAGTGTGTAGTGATTCAGGGCCTCAAGTAAGGTGGTAGCACTGCCCATTTGTGTAGTGATTGAGCTAGATTGGGCAGTGATAAAATGCAAGTTGGGCTCACTTAGTCTCGCGGGCCAGACTAACTTTTCGCCGTGGGAAAAGTTTAGTCTGGTCATCCGCTTATCACGTTTTTGTGCATGGTATTGACAATTATTTCTACGTCACGTAATTTGAATGATAATTGGGGACGTCACAGGCGAACATGAACCAGTCTTATACGGCTTGCTCTCGTTCTTTTTGAAGCCTGGTAGAGGCTAATTTCAGACAACCAGCCCGAATCGCTCAGTCAACAACGAAATCAGCAGCTAGCTAGCGCGCTACTGAAAACGGAATTTCATTGTACGTGACGTCACGTGTTTAATTGCAAAAGAACAATGCGGCAGCATTCCGGCGCACTTGCACCAAAATGGAATAAGCAGATGGCTAGACTTACTTTTCCCACGGAGGCGGCGAAAAGTTAGTCTGGCCCGCGAGACTAGGGCTCACTGGCACACTCCCAGTCAGTTAATTTCATTGTCCTAAGCACTTAAAAGAATTTTTATTAAAAGACAATCTTAGTTGGCTAGTTAACCACCAGTCCTGGCTCTCAAGACCAGGCTAGTGCTTTTTATTTCTCTAAATGATTTGTCTTGTAACTGTTTATATCCTATTTCTAAACTCCTTTTATCTGGAGTATGGCAGAGGGCCTGGGCTGGGGAGGCTGTTGGTTCGGTATATTTATTTTGATCTTTCATAAGCTTTTTAAGGTTTTTACATTTTGATGGAGACCCCTGGCTTTCAGGACCAGGAACTTGCCTCTCACCAGTGTTAATCAGAGGGAAGGCCTCTTTGATCCCCTTTTTTAGTCTTCAATTCTTTGTACCTTTGTGCGGTTGACATTGCAGGCTGGGTGGCTTCTGGTTCTTTCCAGGTTCTGGGCTCTCTTGGCAGCTGCCAGAGTTCCAGCTCTTCTCTCGTTCCTGTTCTTTTAGTGGTTCAATCTTAGTTTTTACCAGCCGGAGCGTGCGCAGTGCGTGAACGGCTGGTCCTAAGTTTGCTTTACGTTTTCCGTGTTTGTTTGTTTGTTTGTACATCCGCACTTATCACGCGCGCAGTATGTTACGTCATACATTACTATGCAACTGCAGTATATAGCAGCTTTTGGAGGTTTGCAGGCCAAGCTACAACAAATGATGGTACATGTAGTTGTGTGTTGCGTAGGTGGCGAAAAATTGGTAGGCAGCCGTAAAGATCCTGTTTTTGTGGTGTATAGCTACTAACTGGAAGTGCATGATGAAACTACAGAGTCAGCATTTTGAAATTCGCTGTACTGCGTTGATTGCTTATCAGTTTCTGCAGGATGCCTATTGTAGCATACGTAATTACTAGTAAGTTGTACCTGCAGTTAGCTTGGCCTAAGCTGAGTTGTGTGTACATACGTATTGTACAGGAAAGGTGACCGGCTGGTTTTTTAGACATAGCATGTCAGGACTTGTTACTTCTTAAAGCTGAATGTTATGCAACTAGCTTGTTTATGATACACTTAGAAAAAAAAGATTAGGATATGTGGGAGTAAATTACTTGGTATGGGGTTAGGATAGGTAGGGCTGAATTAGATGTGCAATAATATTGATTAGGATGCCTTTAGTTTTCATGTACACCATGTAACATGCTCCAACTTCGTCAAGAAGTAGTGGTGTACCTTTTCTGTTGCAATTGCTGTACATGAATCATATATTCCGGTGTTAATCAAAGTTGTGGCCTCAAATTAGAGCTGGCACTATCAGTGGAACTTCTGCCCGACCAGAGATTTTTTAATTGATTGACAGCACTATTAAAATGTCCTGGAGTGCTCCTGTTTGTGACTGCAGAAGGCTTGACCATGTAAATTAAGGAAATGCTGCTACTAGGGGCGTGTAAACATAGACCTACATAAATGCTACAGCTGTCCTATGTAGCACTGAGGTGCAAAACCACTGTATGTGTCTAAGCTTTCCAATAGAGACCCCTGCTGGTTTCAGGCAAGACCTAAATCAAAACGAAACTAAGGCACTTCTTCCTAAAAGCGCACCTGGAATATCTTTGGTCCCCCTTTTAAAGTCCTTTTGTTGTTTTCTCTTTCTTGCAATTGTTGTGGGTTCAGTGTTTTTTCCCAGGTTTGGTTGAGTTCTTTTATTCTTTTTGCAGCACTGTGCATATTTATAAGATCATAGCATTGTGTAGTCAAAACCTGGGGTATGCATGTAGAGTGGAACAGGTTTAGTTAGGCTTTGGGCTAACTGAATGATGTAATCATTATGACACCTTTTAGTTTTTGTAATACTTTTGTCAATTGTTGGCCTGTGTTTGTTTAACACTAAGCATGCATGTACTTTCTCCACAAATTACAGAGATAAATTGCATAGTTTAGCTTTTGCTATCATTTCTTCTTTCAGAGTTGTGAATTCCTATAGCACCAGTTTCATTTTAAGCTGCACAAGTGTACCACACTACGCATGTGGGTCTGCAGAGTGATGGAATGATTACGAGAAATAATGCTAATGGCTTTCAGTGCAAAACAGGCTGGCAATGGAGACTGGGAGTGAGGATGATGGGGGCGAATTCAGAGACACTAATATACTTTGTACCAGATTATCACCTAGTGTGCATGCACAATGTACATGATTATGTACATTCCATTAACATAATCTAATTCCTGCAAGAGTAAACAAGTTGCTGTGTCTAGAACTTGAGGGTGGGTTATCTCAGAATCCCTGCAGTTTCATTTGCTACACCTTTGGAAGAGAGTGCATCGCTAATGTATGTGTGGGTGCCTGCATTTTCACTACATAGACTAAGGTAAGGCTGTTTGCATGATATAATATTAGTAATATATAAACCATGGTTCATATGGTATATGCTATAATCATGACGTCACTCAATCGTCGTTCCTAGCACGTGCACGTGAACAAATTTGAATTTTGAATTGGAAGTGAAGCTTATATGTAGTGTTACTGAGTCTTTTTGTTAGTTCAAGCATACATGTATACTCCCTTCTCTGCTCAATCAGCAAACTGTGCACTTTAAGAATTGTATGGCTTCTGTTTTGGCTGTTGTATGTTAGCGGTGTGTATATCTGCATATACCTCCATGGTGGTTTATACAGGTATCTAAGCTGAATATACCACCTGCACTTAGTACAGTGTGACGTCATGATTATGGTATATGCGATTATAATAGTGATCTGCTGTCAGATGTGGACTGTATGTTGCTGCAGTGCCCACTTGGCGTGGGTGATTTGCATGGTTGTATCAGATGTAGAAAGAGCAACAATACAGATGTTGTAGCTGTTACTTATCATGGAGTCAGTATGGTAGCTACTTCTTATCATGGAGTCAATATGGTAGCATTCGTTGGGCATGGCACGGGAATGCATTACCAGCTGAATTTATATGTTCAGAAGTCTGCTCTAGATTTACGCTTTAATGAGCCATACCAGTCATCCTTAAGTGCTTTCAAGACTTGCTAGAGAGCATCCATCACTGGAGTACATGTACCACATTGCCAAGTTGCTAATCAGGAAATCGTACTTCTTAAGTTTCTGCTGTCTTCTTCTTCAGCCAGGCTAGCACACTAATTACTGAACTAATTACAGTGACTCTGGAAACGAAAAACAGGGCATTGTACTTACAGTATAGAGTTTGAAATTGCAGTTGTTCTGCTGTGATTGCCTATCACATCCACAGATGCTCTCCATTGCATGTCACTTTTATGACCATGCAGGATTGTCACACACTGCCTGCCACCTTCTTCATTACACCACATGTTTGTACGCATTAGTAAGTAGATGTGCTATCTGTCTTCTAGTGCTTGTTCATAATTGCACAATATGTAGCTATAAAATAGACTTTCTCGGATCACTGGTTACATTCCTGTGGCACAAAGTCCAGGACCGCTTACAACTCTGGTCAGTGGCGCTATTTAAGTTTTAACTGGCATATATGTCATAGGAAAGCAGGGCCGTAGCCACCGGTAAGGTTGGACCGGTTTCAACCAGACCACTGTTTGTGGAACTAAGTTACGTGTTTGTGGTGAAGCATCATGTGTTCAGTTATTAAATCGTCGAGAAAGATGGCTGCAAGTAGTACGAGCCTTTTCAAAGCAACTCTCCGAAGTCTTCCTGACCGGCCCCATCATCCAAAAGCTTTTGCATTTCCCATGCAAACCTTTGGAAAGTTGAACCCGTGCTGTGTCAGTAAGCGCGCTGCATTAACATCTCATTCAGGGCAATGCCTTCTCCCAATTTACGAGTGCCTTGAGCGCAAAGATTTTATAGCGAGCACTATGGCTGCATTTTGCAGCAGATCGTCCAACCCTTGCTTTTTTACCCCAAAAGTGCATCAAAAACGATCTCAGAAGGCCTGAATTCCCAAATTTTTCTAGGGGGCATACCCTCAGACCCCTCTAGTGGGTGCAGATGTATTTTATGTTGTCAAACCAGACCACTTCAAATCTGGTGCCTACGGCCCTGGAAAGGGGAGAAGATTAATGACTCACTCTAAGTAACGATAAATGATACTGAAGGGGGCAGACAGCCATTCTTTCCCGTGACACTAGAATAGATAATATATGCGTGTTTCTCCCTGGTCTCTGCAGCAGCTTGCTGTCACATTATTAGCTCCAACTACATCCCAATAAGCAACTTCTACTTCGCACAATCGCATCAAATGATACATCTCTACACAATCATTTCCTGCATCTTTTCCATTTTCCAGACACGCAAACACACACCACATTCCCCTCCATGCCACACCATGCAGCCAGAGGAGGTCGGTAGAGGTTGACCTTTACTAATCAGGTCTCATTAAAGTCACGTGTAGCTCAGTACTGTAGATTACGTAATGCACGTTTAGTACAGTGCTCTTCATTGACCGTTTTTGGACTTTTTCACTATATCGCCCTGGCTCTATCACCTTGAAAATGGACTCGTAAGGTGGCGTAGGAGTCTTTTGTTGTGTTTAAAGCCTGAGCCCTTGAATCGCCCCTCTGTAACTAAGTGCCACGCCGCTTTGCCATGTTGCAGCAGGACGTTACGATTGTGACGTGCAAAAACGGTCAATGGAGAGTACTGTACTAAACGTGCATTACGTAATCTACAGTACTGAGCTACACTTGACTTTAATGAGACCTGATTAGTAAAGGTGACTTTAATGAGACCTGATTAGTAAAGGTCAACCTTGACCTACCTCCTCTGCCATGTAGCCATATTCACAGTCAATAAAGGATTGCAGCATCTCATTACATGACCCCATAACTTATCCTTGGCAGCAATATAGACTGTAGACTCAATACTGCTCACACCACCTCTTCCCCACCACAATTAATCCACACCTGCCAAGTTCAGTGCCAAAAACAAATTGCAGCTGTTCACAAAGCAGACAATCACTGTATTGCTGTCCATACTGCGTATTCACAAAGCTAGTCAACACTAAACTAAACACTTGGACTCCTTCTTCGGAACCCTTAATAGCAACTACACTGTCCAATGCCAAGTAGTAACAACACAATCAACCCAATTGCCATTAAGGCTTAATATGTATATATACAGATATATTACGTAAAGTACTTTCGAAGAACGTTACAGATGCATGTCACAATCGTAACGTCCTGTCACCCCATGTAACAAACACCATAGATAGTAGTTCTACTCTACTATCTATGCAAACACTATGACACATGGTTACAAAGATTAGCAATGGCAAATTGTAACAGTAATTGTCATGTTGTCCCCGCTTTGTTTTTTTTGTTGTTGGTTTTCTTGCAATTCTATCCCTACATGTTTTTAAAATACATCTGTAAACAGATGAATGAAGACTGAGATGAAAGTTTTTGATTAAGCGTACATGCTTGGCTGAAAGTCATAAGAATGCTACTTTAAAAAGTCTTCATTTATGCACAAGTAGGTATGACATTGTGCAGTGTATATTAATACTTGCCATACTCAACATACATAGTAAAGTGAAATCCATACACACACAGTTATAATATTTCTGAGTCAGAAGGCAGATTGTATTCTTTCCTCTATCCCTCCCAGATTATTAAAGCTCTTGCTTTCTTGTTCTCACACCTTAAATTAAAGCCCGGAATCTATTTAGTTTAATTGCTGCAGCTTAAAAGATACTTGGCTGTTCTATTCTACAATGTGGAATGAGCCAGTGGGTTAATGGATAAATAAGGTCAATAAATAATTGAGATGTTACAGAATACCGTAGACTTGGGTTATCAGGCGCATGTGCTAGTTGGGACAATAGCAACAGTATATGCGCTACATAACGAAGTACGCTACATATCGGGAGTTAAAGGTTGACCCTGCCTATTTATTGCATGATATCAATGATAGCTGTCGATGCGAAAGGTTAAAGTTCTTCGCGGCAAGGTTACGGTAGCTAGCTATAAAAATGTGAAGCTTTGTTGATGATAGCAGATGTATGCTTACTAACTACCGGTATGGAATCACGATCAAAGAAAGCGTAGTTCGTGGCCACCACGCGAACAAACAAGTATAGAGACCTGTTAGTGAACAGTTCCCAGTGCTAGCTGAGCTAACCAACCGCCATGACAAGCGAGTGGTAGCTATCTATCAATACAGAGAAATTGTTGGCCACGTACCCAGAGAGCTAGCTAGCTGCTAACAAGTCTCCTAGTTTCTCTTTGTGCTAGTTGCTCCACCCCATGTTTCGTTTAATTGGAACATGCACCTTTTAACGAAGTTTTGATAGCATTGCGCCAAGAAGTGAGCATGTGCCTGATAGCGTATGTGTGCTAATTAATGAAGTACGCCTGATAACCCAAGTCTGCGGTAAATTGTCTACACGTCTTTCCTTGCCTGAAACTTAATCTGTAGCGCAATTTATTAAGCAAAAAACATTTCTTTACTTCTCAGTACTCACATGTCTCTCAATGTGCTCATGAAATGGAGAACTTGCTAATGCAACCGCAAACAGCTATGTCAGCCTATTTGGGCCTCATCAGTGCGCATAGAGCTGATCAGCAATTTCTAGTTGACCAGCAGCAACAGACTCAGTGTTCCATAGCTTAGGCCCGCCCCACATGTGCTGCATTGGCTAAACAGGGTACAGTCTTCTATTATACAAATTTTGACTGTGTAAAGTGACAGTTTGTTCCCATGCTGCTCTCTCCAAACATAACAAATGCAGGTTCATACTGATGGCGCCTTGTTGTTCAGATCCTCAGGAATAATTGCACCATTTTGGAGTGATGTGGATACTAGAGGCATTGGCAACATTACTTTTAGAGAGAACACATCCGCTCCTTTGCTCAACAGAACCCGGTGGGAGATTCAGAGGGCTTTTGAAAATTCATCAAATTTTGAGCCCACCAGTTTGTTCATCGCAACATGGGATTCTGTTGGATACTTCAGGCGGAATACTGATAAGGTCAGAGTGGGTGATACGTTGTAGGTTGCGACTCCACAATCAAGCTTGTGGGTCGTATTTTAAAGGTTGAATAACCGGAAAATAGTACAGAAAAAAAGGAGTTGTCTTTGCCCCCACAAACTAGTGAGATTCAAAACCTCCAAGTATCATGATCTTATAAATGACATGCCTAATACATGTATTTACTGCTACCGTAAAATAACAGTTGTTTCTAATTTGAACATTTCTGCAGACAAACACCTTCCAGTGTGTTCTGGCTACAGATGGTAATACTTCCTTTGTGATGTTCCTCTATGCCGATCTCCAGTGGAGTACAGCAGATCCCCAGGAAGAGACTTCAGCGTCAGGCTCTGCATTGGGCCCAACATCAGGCTCTGCATCGGGCCCAACATCAGGCTCTGCATCAGGCTCTGCATCAGGCTCTGCATCAGGCTCTGCATCGGGCTCAGCTTCTCCAGACTTCCCTGCAGAGGATGGTTTACTTTCTCCCTTGGACCAGTTGATGTTTGGCATAGCTGGCTTTGTGGATGGGAATCAGAGTGTTACCTCTGTGCCAGGATCTGAGGATCTGCTAGCACTCGCCTTTACCAGTAACGTGGCGAGACCAGGGCTATGGATCTTTAGAGTAGATGGGGAAGAGATTACTTTGGGAGGTAATACATGTAACAGGCTCTTGCTAGTTATACTTTGGTATTTATTTCTCCATTTTATACATCAGATGTAGATGAATGTGCCCAGGACCTTGATGACTGCCATGAAAATGCAATCTGCATTGACAATTTCGGGAGTTTTGTTGTTACATGCACCTGCCAAGTGGGTTACACTGGAGATGGAATGTTGTGTGTTGGTAAGATGCGTACTACGGTTACATGTATGTACTTTGAATGCTTGAAAAGCCATGCCTAATCTCTACTGTAACAATGCCATATTGTAACACCTATCCTATTTCCATTCCCTCTTTTTACCATACAGACATAGATGAATGTGCTGATGGAATTGACAACTGTCACATGGATGCAGACTGTAGTAACACTGATGGCAGCTTTAACTGCACCTGTCAAGATGGGTTTAAAGGAGACGGAACAAATTGTACTGGTATGGTCACAATTAGAATACCAGTAGGACACTGCCTGTGTTTGTTATTTAATATCTACGTAGGTTCAGGCGCACTGCCCAGGCTACTGGCTGTAGTTTTAATTATGTAACTCTGTATGTGTATGCACTGCAGGATCCCTGCAGCAACAGTGTGATAATGGGATATGCAGTGTGTACATGCATGCTACAAAATTGTGTATTAACAACTGCTGGACTGGAAATGTAGCAATATTTTGAAAGCTTATAATGCCCATGTCTATTCCATACAATGTGATATTGTAACACCTATTCTATTTCCATTCCCTCTTTTTACCATACAGACATAGATGAATGTGCTGATGGAATTGACAACTGTCACATGGATGCAGACTGTAGTAACACTGATGGCAGCTTTAACTGCACCTGTCAAGATGGGTTTAAAGGAGACGGAACAAATTGTACTGGTATGGTCACAATTAGAATACCAGTAGGACACTGCCCGTGTTTGTTGGAAACATTTAATAGCTACGTAGGTTCAGCTGGTGCACTGCCCAGGCCGCCAGCTGTAGTTACTTTGCGCTGCGTATGCGCAAGCGGGGTTAAGCAATCGGTTTTGTCCGTCTGTCGTTGTTGTCGTCTGTCATAATTTTTTTTTTTAAAAAACCCTTCAAACAGGCGATTTAGAGGCTGCAACAATTTCTAAACAGGAGAATAACACTAAAGTTCGTGATACATTAGCTTATCTGTACCTGAAAGCGGTTTTATTCTCAGCATTTCCACGCTTTTTCTGATTGTCGGTGTGTTTCACCATATTTTTAATACAGCAGTTGGTCATGCCTACAGCTTGAATACGGACATGCGCGAGCGCTCGAGTATGGTATACGAGTCTTTTATTCAACATGGAGCTTAGAAGAGATAGAAAGCATTTCCTTAAACTTCGAGAAATGAAGGAAGCAAAAGACAGAAAAGGAAGATATAAGAGCAGAAGGAAAGAATCGGCGGAGGAAAAAAGGCGGCAAAACACTCTGGTTCACACAGACCAAACTCATTGACTATAACCAATTGTAACCACATAATCAAATATGTAATTGAACACCAGCAATACTCTTCTACTTCATCATGTACTGGCTCACACAGACCAAATTTATTGAATGTACATTATCTACCAATTGTAACCACGTAATAAAATTAATGTCCAACTCCCGGAAGTGGGTGTGGTCTCAGGACCAGGGTTAGGGTGTAGACCACGCCCACTTCCGAGAGTCGGTTAAGCACCGCATGGGGTACTTGTTCTTTGAACACTTCTAGTTTTAATTATGTAACTCTGTATGTGTGTGTGCACTGCAGGATCCCTGCAGCAACAGTGTGATAATGGGATATGCAGTGTGTACGTACATACTACAAAATTGTGTTTTAACAACTGCTAGTCATAGCATCATACCCAGGCCTTCACTCCAGCTTTTAATTCACCCGGTAGATAGTGGTTTCAGGCAGTTGCTAGCCTACCGTTATGTGCCAATAGTGTTGATCTGCATCAAGTCTGGATTCTCACACTGGCCTACATGTTCCCTCAGTGGTTTTATTAAAACAGCCACAGTGATGTGCCTGAGAACAAGTTGTGACTCATACACGCCTCTTCTTTTTATGTTTCTTATTCCGGCTGGACTTACAGCACCAGACCTAAGCTTTCAAGAGAAATTAACTACGTAGCTAAGAGATAAATGTACGTAGCAATATAAATCACAGGGCTGTAACTATACATCACTTACACACCTTCTCACATGGGCCACGAACAAGGATATGTGTATATACATCCATACAGGTGCTATGTACCTGTTGTTGAGAATGTGCTTTTAGGTGTACAGATGTTTGAAAGTTGGTTGTCCAAATAGTTAAATGTCTAAACTTCAAGTAAACAGACTTTGAACCAGACAGCCTATTAATAGCCAGCACTCATTCACTTTTTCCCGTTGACAAGCAACCTGCAAATATCTGTACGAAGCATGGCAGTAAATGCCAACAATGTGCTACATGTATCCTACATTCACACAGTGTACTTACTAACTGCCCTGTCTATACACATATTCACTTGTAGTTATTTCTGTTACAGATATCAATGAATGTGAGGCAGTTCATGACTGCGATCAGAATGCAGAGTGCATCAACACCATTGGCAGTTACAACTGTTCCTGTTTCCACGGCTACGATGGTGATGGGTTCCTAAACAACTGCAGTAAGTTGCAAATAGCAATTATTAGTGTGCAATTCAAATGTATAGAGCTTTTTAATACAAAAAACTGAAGTCCTCAGCTACAAGAATGCAGTCTTGGATGATTTTTTATCCTCAGGCTGCTATAATGGTCGTGTGAGACTGCGGAATGACACAATTCCCTCTGAAAAAGAAGGCAGAGTTGAAATATGCTACAACAATACATATGGTACTGTGTGCGATGATTTCTGGGATATTCTGGATGCTAGGGTTGTCTGTCGACAGCTTGGATTCAATGAAAGTGGTTAGTTTGCTATTCATGGACATGTGATGTTGTATTCAGTACATATTGTGTAGTATGTACATGAAATTATGTAGAGCCTCGGTGAGCACAAGATTAAAGCCCCAAGCCTTATGTATTTTTTGGTTTGCTAGTGCTTTGATTTTTAACCTGAATGCACAAAGCACGTAAATACAATACAGTTGCATGCACCTGTATTTTGCAAATGGTACACTTTATACTAGTATTGTATACATTTAAATGTAAGTACATACATAACATTGTTATCATTCCTAACGTATAGAGTAAGATTAGTACATTGCTCTTGCAGATGCTGTACCCCTGCATAAAGCCTTTTATGGCAATGGTTCTGGACCCATTTTTCTGGATGATGTCATCTGTGATGGAACGGAAGAATCACTCAAGCTGTGTCAAGCTGAGTTCCCAGCTAGGGAACATGACTGTGATCACTCTGAGGATGCTGGAGTGAGATGTGAAGGTAAACTACAGCTATGCAGTACAGTCTTTTTTTTCTAGGGTAGACATGCACAAGTGTAAGTGCAACGACACTGCAGCTGCATTTGCTTAACATACTCGTATAAACATCCTGCATGCTAGAAATTAGAGTATTCAACGAGCTGTGCACAACTCAAGGTAAAGTACCAGGTGATATGAAGCATAATGTAGTGTATGCACTAATAAATACAACAAAAATGAGCTGTATCTGTCATTCTCTGGCATTTCTATCATCAAAGTGTAAGGACCAAGGTACGTAGGTGTAAGCCACATTGTCATGAATGGGTCCACAGGACTTTAGGCTGCGAGAAAGAAAAATGATGAAGCCTGGCTCTAGGGCATACTCAAACTCACGGCCATATTATTGTTTTAAGTCAGTCGCGGAGCATGTTGCTACATGTATGCGTGTAGAAGACACCGTTGCAGCAAGCGGTACCTTTTTTGCACAGTCTGCTAGCTTCCTTCATCTCTCTCCACTCTCTCCGTGAATAGTTTCTCTCCCCCGCCCAGTCACTCGTGCGTATATCGCAAGAGCAGCTACCCGTTCGTTGTCGGTCCTGCTGCTGTGGCGGTCTCTCCGTGTAACAGAGTAAGTCCGTAGCAGTAGCGAGCGTTCCGACGATTTTTTCACGAGCAATAGACTGTAGCTTGGTGTAAACCGTGCGATTATCAAGTTTAGTAAGGGAAAGTCCCTACAGTTACGGCATTTCTGTGACGCGCAAAAAATCGTGACGTCAAATAAACATGGCCGCTAAGTACGGCAGTCTATGGAAGACTTGGCAGAAAAGTACTTTATTGTCAGTCCACAGCCTTATTTATCAAGTAGCTAGGCTTATGAACAGTTATCATAAGTATCTACATTCATTTTTAAAGTAAAAATGACAGAAACTGCCTGCAGAGAAAATCTACTCTTTAGATTCTGAACACTGTATATGTTGTGGATAATGTGCTTAATCTAGCAACGTCAAACATTGCATTTACACAAAACGTTGTTTTCATGATGAGAGCTAGAGCATTCAGGCTGTATCTCGGGAATTGATCGCCAATTTTTAAACACAACTCTATCGAAAGATACACTTTACGAAACTGGCACGATCTTGATTTTGAGATTGCTGGGTTTTTGCACAGCGGGTCGTATATCGTCCTATGTCAACCAATCTTTCAATTTTCTGGATTTTTTGGGTATCTGTACATCGTGCAATACATCACCCAGTACTTAACCTTGAGTTGTGCACAGTTCATGTAATTTCACTGGTGAAGATCCTCAAATCAAAATGTTTGGACTTTTATTAATTTGATTGTGTCTGTTCAATAAAACCCTCTCATGTACATTCATCAACATATATAGCAATGAGCCTCTATAGTCTGCTTGTCAGCGTAGTGTATTATGACTGCTGGTATCGGTGGGGTGACTAGTCTGGACAAACCACAACTACCTTAATTTACTTCCTTGGAAGCCAGGGCTGATTGCTAACAAACACACTCTGCTGTTTGCACAAGGGCTAACTGCATATACGTAATGGCTAGCCTCATACCGAGGCCTTCCCCGCCCTCACAAACGAGACTACACAATGGCCATTGAGCATTTTAATTAACCATGCATTCCATGAACACATAAAATATAATATTCGTAATGAACCTGCCAGTATATTGCACTCGTGGCCACTGAATGTATGACTAATTTTACAAGACTTTACTAACTAGCATAGACACCATCTGCCAGGCCATGCAGTTGGTGAAAGGGCTAGCCATGCCGTTTCCTTACAGCCACTGGATGTGTCCATGCACCAGCTGGAACATGCTGGCTAGTGATCAGTCACTAATCACAGGCCAGGTGTATGTAACTTGTATGTGTTTTCTATGTAGCTAACTGTTCTGATGGAAGTGCGAGACTTTTGGTTGGTGATGGTTATGAGTTCTATGAAGACACTGACTACGACACCTACTATGTGGATAAGCAGCTGGCTAGAGGCAGGGTTGAGGTTTGCTTGAACAGCTCCTGGGGAACTATCTGCGATGAGTTTTGGAGGAACTCTGATGCCTCAGTGGTCTGCAAGCAGCTGGGATTTTCTCGTCATGGTACAAATTTTTGTGTTACATGTGCATGTCATTAATATGTCGGGACATGGCCCAGGCATAGATAGTAGATACTACCTACACACTAATCAGACAGTAACCCTAATTCTAACCCTAAACATAATTCCAACCATAACCCTAAATCAGACCCTCATTATAACCTGAGCCTAACCCTAACCCTAATTCTAACCTTATTTCTAATTCTAATGCTAACCCTAATTAAGGCTCTAGCCCTAACCCTATTCTGTTTGAGGAAGGAGTCATTATAGATTGTGGAGATTTTGCCATTCAATGTAATCCCACCCGACACAACTACTGTCTGCTCTGTTTCGTCACTCAATTCTTTATCCAATGCTCCATACCAAACTTCATCACTGCACACGAGGCCAGAGGGTGGTAGTATTCCTTTTTTTAATCCCACTACTAAAGTGAAAGAGAGATCTAGAGCTTGCATGGGCTGAAAAGCATGTGCACTGCTCATTCATATAACATGAGTGACAGTTTCAACAAAAGATGTCTAGCTGGCTGAATAAATGCTCAACAACCTTACTTCATGTCGACATCATTTCCAGGTCTCTGTTTGATAGACTGGAAACTTTTCACAACAAATGTTAGAATTCTATGATCCATGCCATATATATCCTGTACCTACTGATTTCTTCTCTCCCTTTAATAAGGTGCACTTGCTGTTAGTGGAGAGTTTTTTGGAGAAGGAGAGCTAAGCATATTTTTTGATCGGGCTAACTGCGATGGAACTGAATCTTCCCTGCTGGAATGCAACTACACCTCAACGCCTGTCTCCTGTGATCGACTACTTGATGCTGGTGTAGTCTGCCAAGGTTCGCTTTAGTGTACACATTTTGTATGTGACACTAATGTGTGTTCCTGTTTTGAGAAAGATACATGTACTTATGCGTGCAGTGCAGAATCTACGTGGAAACAAGCATACATGATATGGGTGGGAAGTATATCAGTGCTTACCATTGGTTATTCAGCATATGACAATTCTGTAATCATATATAGCAGAAGCACCTCTCACTACCTATGTATGTAGCTATGCAGTATTGAATATTACCTACTCAAGGAGTATTAATTACTGTAGCTAAGCACTCAGTGCATCTAATTGGAATTTCTCACCAACAGTTATTTTTAAAATGTATCTCTATGTGTTTCAGCGACTGCCACAGAATATGACAACTGTACTCATGGAGCCCTGAGGCTGGAGGGTGGAAACATCACAGAAGGCAGGGTGGAGATCTGCATCAATAATGCCTGGGGCACAGTGTGCAGTGACTCCTATGGATCTCGTGATGCTAAAGTGATATGTCAACAACTTGGCTTTGACACTGCAGGTACATGTATGTAGGTACAAAACAATTATCAATTGTCAAGCAGGCCACTTTTCAACTTTGATGATAGCCTAAAGTACTGTAGTTGACATTGCTGGTAATTTGACTGAGAGCATTCATGTATTGCATATTCATGTTACATGCACTTCGATACTGATTATTACATGTACAATGTTTGGCCTATGTTATGCAATATAATATAAGTGTCTTTAGTCTGCACAATGAAGTGCTCCAGCCAGTATTTGGTTGCAGTTATGATGTAGGCCTTGATACATATTTAATACACTAGCTGTCCAGACATGTAGCTGTACATGTATATACTGTGTGTACTGGTACATACTTCACAGGTGCACAGCCATTACGTGGATCTAGAGCTGCTGCTTTTGGTTCTGGCAGTGGTCCCATTTTCCTGAGCCAGCTAGATTGTCTTGGTGATGAGACCTCCCTCCTGGACTGCCCTACCTTTTCCCCCCCTGGGCTGCACGATTGTGACCACACTCAAGATGCAGGAGTTAGGTGTATAGGTAGGCACTACACAATGCACTCACTCTCATTTGTGTGGATAGTCTTACAATCTCATTTTTTCTTTTACCACTACACAATTTTAGTGTTGTTGATTATTCATCTGCATACGTACATACATGTTTTATGGTATATTCCCAGATTATAGTGTCAAGTGTCAAGTTACTGTACTTACGTAAATTAAATACAATATTATTGCTAAAACTTTAATCAAGGACTGGACTGATGTGCACTACATAGTTGTGTCAATAGTTGTTGCATTGACACAGCGTGCTAAAGCCCCACCCTAAATAGAAGTTCAGATACATCATATTTTGAACACAGCTCACGATCTAAATATGTGGCAGAATAACATTTATTGTCTACCCAGTGCTCCCATGTACAGTACATGTATATACTTGTACACTACCAGAGTACATATAAGCAAGTGATGAGATTAAAAGTGTATAGTTTTGAGGTGTGCATGTAAGGACTGCTGGCTATTTCCACTAGATATTAATCAGTGTTTGGAGAACAATGGGAACTGCAGCCAACTCTGTCGCAACCGTGTCCCTGACTACGTGTGTGATTGCAGGGATGGCTATGCACTGGACCCGGACAATTTCACATGCAGTGGTAGGTTATGTTGCTGTAGGGGTCACTGAGCACACATGCACATGTGTGCTCAGGCATGAAAGTGAAATATGTATCCTTTTAGCATATGATTTGCCACTTTCAATAGATATTGATGAGTGCCTCACCGACAATGGTGGCTGCAGCCAAAACTGCACAAATACAGACGGCGGTTACATCTGTGAATGCCTTCTTCCTGGATATGATGTGGTAGATGTTGTCAACTGCTCTAGTAAGTAACTTGTAAATACAAATGAGCCAGTACCTATGTAAATACGCAATAACAGCATTGCCTCTTTAACAGCATTGCCTCTTGTGTGTCTAAACAGAACCGTACACGTGTATATGAATACCATAATTCCTAGAGAGTGCTGTGTTAATTAGATCTTTGTTAAATATGTAACTATGACAGCCATGTTGCATTTTGTTTTGGGAGTGTTTAGATTGGTGTTAGTACGTTAACTACATGTAGAACACTTGATGTATAGTGTCGTATAGCCACTAACAGACTGCGCATGTAATCACTTTCCACAAGTGCGCATACATACTGTAGGTAGTTAACACAATTACTTGAGCGACAGCCATGTTGCATTTTGTTTTGGGAGTGTTTAGATTGGTGTTAGTACGTTAACTACATGTAGAACACTTGATGTATAGTGTCGTATAGCCACTAACAGACTGCGCATGTAAACACTTTCCACAAGTGCGCATGCATACTGTAGGTAGTTGAACACAATTACTAGAGCGACAGCCATGTTACATTTTGTTTTGGGAGTGTTTAGATTGGTGTTAGTACGTTAACTACATGTAGAACACTTGATGTGTAGTGTCGTATAGCCACTAACAGACTGCGCGTGTAAACACTTTCCACAAGTGCGCATACATACTGTAGGTAGTTAACACAATTACTTGAGCGACAGCCATGTTGCATTTTGTTTTGGGAGTGTTTAGATTGGTGTTAGTACGTTAACTACATGTAGAACACTTGATGTATAGTGTCGTATAGCCACTAACAGACTGCGCATGTAAACACTTTCCACAAGTGCGCATACATACTGTAGGTAGTTAACACAATTACTTGAGCGACAGCCATGTTGCATTTTGTTTTGGGAGTGTTTAGATTGGTGTTAGTACGTTAACTACATGTAGAACACTTGATGTATAGTGTCGTATAGCCACTAACAGACTGCGCATGTAAACACTTTCCACAAGTGCGCATGCATACTGTAGGTAGTTAACACAATTACTAGAGCACCTGTCACAAGCTTTGTCAGCTCTGTCAAAAAAAAACAACAGAAGGTATATAGACATCAATTCTCTGCTTATGTGACCCACTTTGTTTAGATTGGTGTTAGTACGTTAACTACATGTAGAACACTTGATGTGTAGTGTCGTATAGCCACTAACAGACTGCGCGTGTAAACACTTTCCACAAGTGCGCATACATACTGTAGGTAGTTAACACAATTACTTGAGCGACAGCCATGTTGCATTTTGTTTTGGGAGTGTTTAGATTGGTGTTAGTACGTTAACTACATGTAGAACACTTGATGTATAGTGTCGTATAGCCACTAACAGACTGCGCATGTAAACACTTTCCACAAGTGCGCATACATACTGTAGGTAGTTAACACAATTACTTGAGCGACAGCCATGTTGCATTTTGTTTTGGGAGTGTTTAGATTGGTGTTAGTACGTTAACTACATGTAGAACACTTGATGTATAGTGTCGTATAGCCACTAACAGACTGCGCATGTAAACACTTTCCACAAGTGCGCATGCATACTGTAGGTAGTTAACACAATTACTTGAGCGACAGCCATGTTGCATTTTGTTTTGGGAGTGTTTAGATTGGTGTTAGTACGTTAACTACATGTAGAACACTTGATGTATAGTGTCGTATAGCCACCAACAGACTGCGCATGTAAACACTTTCCACAAGTGCGCATGCATACTGTAGGTAGTTAACACAATTACTAGAGCACCTGTCACAAGCTTTGTCAGCTCTGTCAAAAAAAAAAAACAGAAGGTATATAGACATCAATTCTCTGCTTATGTGACCCACTTTGATGCACATGATAGCTGAATGGAGCAGTAGCCTTCCTTAAATATCCCCAGCACAGATACTCATGGCTCAAAAATACCATCCCGAACATATTTCATCCATGCTATGGATGCGGTAAAAGCCAGCTCCCAAGGCTACGTGATAATAACTAGCTACACAACCAATTACAAACAATGTGCCATAAGTGCAGGTGAATTAATGATTGATTTAAAAAAAATCTAGAATTAATAGCGTAATTGTGTTTCTACTCACGTATTGGACAGTGACACTATCATGTCGATTGTGGTCAGGCCACGTTTGTCACCTTCGCGAACCACTAGTTTTGGAGTGCATATTGGGACTCTGGAATAACTAGGAGTGTGTTCTGTATTTTTTTAGAGTGCATGCCTCGTTCTGTGAGGCTGGTGGGTGGAAACAGCACCATGGAAGGGAGAGTGGAGGTCTGCTTCAATGAGTCCTACAACACCGTCTGTGATGATAGGTGGGATGAACTGGAGGCTGATGTGGTCTGCAGGCAGCTGGGGTTTACTGAAGGCAGTGAGTTCCCATTTTACCCATCACCATCCCAGTGCATTCATCTTTAATATGTTTTTGCAATGCTCCTGATAATAAGTGTCATTGAGTAAATAATACTCCTAACTGTATTGTACATTAATGAATAATAATAATTTCACATGTAAACTCATTGAGAGTTACCTCAAACTTCAGGTTCCATTCCAGTCCGAGGAGCTTTATTTGGCAGTGGTGCGGGAGACATTCTGTTGGATGGGCTGCGGTGTACTGGCACTGAGAGTTCTCTGCTTGACTGTGAACACAATGGCTTCTACACACATAACTGTAACCACTCAGAGGATGCCGGAGTGAGGTGCCAGGGTATGCAGCTGATCTCTACCAAGCAGTTGTACATCATAGAGTTGCATTATAGTGCCCGACATACATTTTACATCTGCAGATACACAGATCATCTTATAAGCCGGTAATATTAAGTGCAGGAAAATATAAAGCATCAGCCATGCAGTTTTACACCCAATGAACCCAACTGGTAAAACATGTTCCTCTTAAGTCAGCTACATACGTACACAAGGGAAAAAAATGTGAATGCATACCAGATGAATCAGTTAAAAACCATGTGTAGTGTGAGTACTTATATGTAGTTATTCCTCCCCAGCTACAGTCATGTGTAGTGAGGGCTCAGTGAGACTGGTGGTGGCCGATGATGCCCTGCACTATTACCAGGGCATGACTGACTACAATGACTTCTACTTAGACGACAAGAATGATCTTGTTAGGGGCAGGGTGGAGGTCTGTATCGGAGGAAGGTTTGGCACCATCTGCCAGAGCTCCTGGGACTATTCCGATGCCTCAGTGGTGTGTACACAGCTGGGATTCTCTCCCTATGGTGAGGACACACATTTGATATTGTACACGGTCATTGGGGTGAGCCTGAGCGAGCCCCAACTTAGCGACTTGGCTGTGCTAATGCTGTCTGTCTGTCAATCTGTCTGTTTGGTACGTACGTCGTGCCGAAACTACGCACAATGTTCTATATTTGCGGCCTTGCTATAAATTTATTTGACCACGTGCACGTGCGTGTATTGTACTGAGCACGCATGAGATAGCAGCCACTTTATATACAAGGCTTCACTGACAGTGCGAATTGGAGAGGAACCGCCATGCATTGGAGCTAGAGAATGTAAGGTTTAGTTTGCTAGCTAAATGGTATATATCAGTAGCTACCAGACATGACAGTATGACCTGTCATCAATCTGCCCCAACCTCTTTTATCACTAACTTGCCTTGACTGTGCCCAGTGAGCTTGTCATACATGTAGTTATAAGAAAGGAAAGAGCTATACCCAGTTTCTTTATTTTTGGCTTTTGTGCTTGTGAAAAGATCCACCATGCTTGATAGATAGTGTACTGTAGTGCTTGCTTGCACTACACTCTGATGCTCCTGCTCTGCTACGAGAGCACGATTAACCTCATCACTGAACAGAGACCATACAGCAGCATTCTCCAGATTCTTGTTCCCCCAGTTGCTCACTTGAGTCTATCACTGCACGGATTCGGAAGAACACACACAGTTTCCTCATTTTTTGTCATCACATTTTCTACTACATGCTACATGCTTCACGAAGGCTCGCCCCACTATGCCCCGCATATCACTACTAATAGAAATGCATAATATATGTATCTCCTTTTGCATGATTGTGCAAAATGAGAACTACGTATGTGTATATATCACCATGTACGTAGATGTTACCTAGCAAATGGCTGGCTGCCCTGCTGTCTGTGAACATATTCACTTTTGGTGTGTAGTAAGCAACTACTAGTAGTAGTTGTTAAGTCCTTATTCACTTCATGTACAATCTTTACATACAGGGGCTATTCCTGTAAGTGCAGAACAATTCAGTGAGGGGACAGTTCCTCCAATACTGACTAACATCGAGTGTGAGGGAACAGAGACCAGACTCATGGAGTGTCCTGCCACCAGCTACACGGGATCTACATGTGCCACCTCTGGGGTGGTCTGCCAGGGTATGGAGTAATGCCAACTGCAGTAATTCTATGCTTAATTTCTCAGCTATTGAATTGTGCACATCCCGTTGGCTTGTGCCATTTTGTAGAGAGAAGTACCAGTTTACATGTGAAAGGTTACTGTGATTTTAATAACAGCAAAATCATCCAACTCACTGTCCTAAGCTACTCTTCTAAGTACATATGTTGAAACATTACTGCCATTGCACTTTTTATCTAGAGCATAATTATATCATAGGTATACAGTGTATTTACTACAAAACCAATCCTGATTGTGTTGCCATACAGTTTACCTTCTTGCATTTATTTACAGAAGCTGATAGGCTTCCTATTTGTGTGTCTGTTATTAAGAACTGCAATACTCCATTCCTTTCTCACAATTATGAGTAGTCTTAATTGTTCCTATGTGATGTGGCGTATCTCTCACTGTCACCTTTGGTCTGCAAATTGTATTTACAGACTCTTCTACCTCTTTTTCGAACTGCACTGAGGGGGAACTAAGACTCATGGGAGGGGTGGATATTTCTGAGGGATGGATTGAAGTGTGCGTTAACCATGCCTGGGGAACAGTGTGTGAGACTGGATTTGGAGTACACGATGCTACTGTTGCTTGCACACAACTCGGACACTATTCTGCAGATGGTAAATGAATATCACTTCCCGGCTACATGTAAACATGCGACCTATTGTGGTTCACCACTGATGGTGAACCACAATAGGTGGATTACCAACATGTGCATTAGACTCTAGAATATAATAGTCCATTCATATTAAGGTGAATAGAACTGGATGCATAAACTGAAAGGGGAAAGGTCTGTAGATTCAAAAGTATTACCGAGAGCTAACCTTTGTAGATACAATAGTGCATCCAGGTTAATTCTGAATAGAAGAGAGGAAGGGTGCTATCCCAATGCTGTAGATATCCCAAGCCTTCAGGGCCTTTTATAAGAACCAGGATCCCAGCTCTATGACTACTGTTTCCAAACGCCATGTTACTGCTCATAGCACCTCAGGGTGTTGGTGGTGTCAGCTGAGCATGTTGTATCATAATAAGCATGCCGAAGTATATATACAAAAGTGACAACCACATGCATGCTGGACTACAGCCCCTGTCCTCAGCAAAGATAAGGATTTGCTTATCGTAGGACTGGTTTTAATTGCGTGTAAAATTATAGCGTTTTCACATTTGAACGCACATTGTATATTTTATAATTGCGTTATTATGTGCTCGTATTATGCGTGTGCGTACTGCTTAGCACATGATTGTCTTCTGATCTTTGCCAGCTTCAACAAAAAGTGGCATTCACTATTAAAAATTAAAACTGGTCCTACAGTATATCAAGATCCTCTCATTAAAAGCTACATGCACCATGCAGACGTATGCTACTTCATCTCAAAATAGAATTGGGCAACAGCAGCAAGAGCAAAGCAAGCACAGTGCACACATGATGAGCATAATGACCCAATTAAGCCAGTAAAACAAGAAGTACAACAAACGCTGGTTGAACCTCTGATAAATAATTTATTTTAGGACATGTGGCCACCAATAAAAAACTAACCTCCCTTGCGAAAAGGTGGGGAAAAAATAATAGATATGCATATATACACATCCCAGCAACAGCAGCATAGGCACACTTATCTTCAGTTGTCAGTAACAGCCTGCCAGATTGCACAGTCTCAAGCTCCCATAGCAGGGTACGTCAGTGACTCGTCAGATCAGTGGATGCCATGGAGGGACAAGAGACACAGTATAATACAATAATGCCCAGTAAAACTGACTTTGCAAAGGCTGAAGTTGCTTGAGATGAGCACAGCCTTCAGCTCCGCCTGTTAAATGCAGCAGACTCCCTAGCAACCCGGGCATGCACACATGCGCCAACTTACTCTTCTCACTGCACATGATCAAATGACAGCTTCGCCCCCCTTTCTTGCATGCCTTGCTCCAGCAATAGAAAGCTTATTTTCTCCTAATTCACTACGCTCAAATGACAGAAAACACACATCGAAGGAATAAGATTAATTAATTAAATTCTTTTTTTATATTCAACAGAGGCGGAGGTTGTCCGTGGCGAATTCCGTGCTGATTCTGGTCCAATCTTTCTGGAGGGACTCTCCTGCTCTGGAGCTGAGCCATCCCTGCTTGACTGCCGCTCTGGTCGACCTCTAGGACTTCACACTTGCCCCACTGACCACAGTGAAGATGTGGGCATTCGTTGCAAAGGTCAGTTACTATCTACGTGTACTACTTGTACTCAGTTCGTTGGTGCTGGTAACATTACATTGCAAGCTCTCATGTGGTGATGAGGTAGTTTCTTAGGTGGTAGAACTTGTAGCAACATATCTTTTTCAGACGTGTTTAGAGTATACTTATTCCTAGTCTCGGTCCCAGACCCTCCCTGCACTCGCAAAAAAAAAAAAACGGGGGGAAAGTGCCGGAAGAGGGTCTGGTGCAGTTGATACAGAATAATTAGTAGTCCGCGGAATTTCAGAGGGTCGAATCTGATTGGTTGATTGGGAACTAACGACGTTTGGAATGTTCACGCTTCCCGTTTCTCACGCAATTACGCCTACACGTGTAGCTAATAGTTCTAAAGCCAGTGTGGTGAGGCGAAATGTCGAAGAAGTGGAGTGAGAAAGCGATCAAGGCCGCGATTACGGCAGCGTTTAGCCAGCTGGGGTATCCGACTGTGAAACCGGAGCAGCTCGAAGCTGCGAGAGAGTTTGTGAAAGGTCGAGATGTATTTGTAGTGATCCCGACTGGAAGCGGCAAGTCACTCTGCTACGAATGCCTCCCTCTAGTGTACGATACCTTACGCGGTACTGCCAGCAAGAAAAAGTCTATTGTTGTTGTCGTGAGTCCTTTGAAGGCGCTGATGCTCGACCAAGTTCGTGCTTTTTCTGCTAAGGGTCTGGAGTCTGCGTACGTTAGTGCCGAGGATGAGGGTGGAGAGACTGGCAAGCGAGTGGAGAGTGGAGACTACTCATTGATATTTATGAGCCCAGAGGCCCTTGTCAGCAGCTGTAGGTGGAGGGAGTTATTTCGAACGCGCAGTTACCAGGAGAACCTTGTTGCTGTCGTGGTGGATGAGGCGCACTGCATTGAGAAGTGGTGAGTGTAGGCTCAGAACAATATTTAGACTCGCATGTATAGCTACTTAAGTAATGAATAATGTTGATAATGAACAGTTCTGTACATGTAAATAACTGCATGCTTGTTCCCATGCAGGGGCGAGTCGTTTTGTAAGGAATTTTCAAGAATCGCTGAAGTGCGGTCCCTCATTCCTCGCCACGTTCATGTGATGGCTCTGACAGCAACTGCCACCATCTCTACTAGGCGTAAAATTTTATTGTCGCTAAACATGAAAGACTGCCATGTGATCTCTCGCAACCCAAGAAAGGCGAACATAAAATACATAGTAAGAGAGAAGCTCAACATGGAGGATACCTTTTCCCCTATCATTGAAGATGTCAGTCAAAATGACCGAAATGCAGAGAGGACAATCATTTTCTGTCGGAACTTTCGAGATTGTTTTGATATATATCAGAGCTTTCGGATGAGACTGAAACAGAGGATGTACTACCCTCCTACTGCTCCACAGGTGTCGAAGTACCGACTGGTAGATGTGTTCACCAGCGTGACAGAAGAGACTGTGAAGACTAATATTATCCAAAACTTCACTTCTCCTGATGGATGCTGCCGAGTTGTAATAGGCACAATTGCCTTTGGAATGGGCCTCGATTCTCCAAATGTTCGTAGAGTGATACATTGGGGGCCTTCAGCTGACATAGAGTCATACGTGCAGGAGAGTGGTCGTATTGGTCGAGATGGGCAGCCTGCAACCGCCATATTATACTTCGAAACAGGTGACCTGAGTGCTTTCAAGCATGTGTCTGTAGGAATGAAGGAGTACTGTAAGAACGTGAACAAATGTAGAAAGGACGTTTTGTTTGCTGGATTTGACCAGTCAGTAATGGCTGATACTGCCGCATTGGCATTGTGTGCAGACATGTGTTGTGATATATGTAATAACCCCTGAATGTTATTTATATACATGTATGTCTTTCCTTGTACATGTTATTGTTACAGTATTGCCTTTGATATGCACATGTATAATACCGATTCAATAATACGTATAAGATATATTTGCAGTCTGTATATAAGTCAGAAAAAAAAGTATTACAAAAAGTCTTCATCAACTGTTGTGTGAATTTCCATAAATTTATTTTTTTTGGTATCAAACCATTTTGTGAGTTTGTCCCAGTCAATGGTACCAAAACGATTCTTCCTGCAATTTCGGAATGAACAATGTGACCTTCCGGGTTTCTCAGCAAACACCTTTGACTTGAAAGTGAGCTCTTGGACTATTGTCTTTATGTCTTTTTCAGCAGACACAATAGAATGTTTGCTACTCTGGGGGTGGATATCATTGACAATGTCGAAGTTCTCACTCACTTCCAGTACTGTGCGCAGGCAGTTCGCTGATCTGGTGACACTTTTATCGCTTATGTTTGCCCCTAGCCCCAAAATGGACGTCTTTAGAGCTCTGTTCAAGTGCTCCATGTGGAGGTCGCATGAAATATTTTTCCCTCGCCCTCCATTTGAGTTTACGAATCGTGACCACTTGATCTCGAAAGCAATATGGGGAGGTAGTCCATAGTGCTGAAAGTGGAGATTCAGCGCCTCCAGTGCATACTTTGTCCGCCCAGACTCACGATAGAGGAGAAGCAAGTACTTCCAGACTCGGTGGACTCTCTCTCCGTCTCCCTCTTTTATCGCATCTTTAAATTCAAACATAAATAATGCTAGCGACAGAACACAGCATGCGTACTCATAGATACCGTCGTCACTCGTGTCAGGATCAAAGTGCTGAGAGTGATGTGGACAGGAAAGGGATGTTACAACATACTTCTCCAGAAGTGGACGAATGCTTGCTGAGAGAACTTCCCATTTTCTGGCTCGGGGAAGTGTGATGGCATTTTTCAAAGTTGCATCTTTTGGCTGATCGCTAACATCCTTCATTTCATAGAACTGTAGTGCTGCAGCGACCATGTGCCCAACTCCAACTGCATCAAAAAAATCTTCTGTGGCATTCATATCCTTTGACACATCTTTAACAATGTTTCTCCTGTTGATTAAATTTCACAACTGAAACAAAGTGCCACCCTCCTGGCTGGAAGTGCACTTGTACAACAGGTTCCAAAATACCTATACAAGTATAGAAAATAAAACTTAAAACAGCTTTGAAATATTCAGTTTATGTTCTATTGGTAGCAGATAAGTGGTATGCATGCAGGACGAATCACTAACCTGGTAGAGGCACATTTTTGCGTGCCAATCCTCAGTGACAGGGACCAATCCCTCCAGTCTGGCAGACGCGCTATCAGAATTGCTCACCACATTCTTTATGTTTCTGGTTCTCCTCCGAACACAATGGGATGCATTTGCTGATCAATTAGCTGTACCTCATCATCTGTTCCATTCACAGATGTCGTTGCAGTGGTGGTTCGCTGGACCATGGGTACATAGTTATGTACACTCTTCATTATGTCCAGCACATCCTCATTCTTCTGTTCACTCTTGAACAGTACTCCTAATGGAACCTGCATGTTCACACAGTAAAGGCAAAACATAAATCCAACTGGTAGACTAGTTAACAAGTTAAGATAGGGTAGACAGATACAACGTAAAACATGCATGGATGTAAGTAACGCCTCTTGCCACAAGCCAGTGATACCTTACTCTCTTACTCTCATACAGGCAGCTGTCTATACCAAAATGCAACTAAACTCACATGTACTAAGAAGATACAATAAACAAAATGCCTGTCACTACCACATATTAGCATGTACATGTACCTAACAGATGTTCACCTTAGCACTACATAGTTCTAAGCATATCACAGTTAGCAAAGAGAAGTAATAATTAACTTACCACCTCTGACTTCTGGGACATCTGCTTGGAGTATAAATGGTCAATGTGATCTGGCACAGAATCCGCAAACTTTTTGAAGAATGGGATGTGCTCACAAATAGCACGAGCAAAGAGCACACAATAGTTCTCTATCAGCTGGTTCTTATCATCTGGGGTCGGCAAGATGTCGTCAAGTGTGAGGCAAAGCAGCTCACCATAGCCAGGCTGGATCTTTGATTGAGCTGGTTGCGGTGGGGTCACCCTGGATTTCACCCCGTAAATGTGAAAGCTGTTTAGCATCTGTGACTGCTTCTCCATCCGCATGTATCGTGGTTTTACCTGTCAATAAAGATCACATACAATCAGGCGTGAAGCAATTACCATACATAATACTACGTACCTTTCTATCAATGTTGTCTCCAACAATTCTGAATGCAGGAGTGATAGATGTACATGCATCTGCCCGACCACGATCACTCTCATCGGTCTCCATCTGTTCTGGTTGATCTGCTTCTTCTGCTGTTTCTTCCATCTCATCTTGTGTGGCTTCTGCCTCGTCTTGTGCATCTTCAAAATCTTCAAAATCAATCGATAGATCTTCCATATCACCAACAAGTTGCTGCATGTCTGGATCATACTCAGCCTGTGAAGGCTGTGATAGGGTAGATGTCATGCCGTCTACACCTTCCTAGAGAAAAGAAAGCATAATCATGCTAAATATACTGTTTAACTTCCACGGTACCTAGAAAGTGTAACTCCACCCAGAATATAAAATGAGTACACATTCAAAAGACGAAAGATACCTTGTCTGTCAATGTCCTGGTGAGATCACTCTGCCAGATTCGTACTTTGTAGTCATGGTCTTTGCCAAGACGGTCTAGAGCATCAAGAGTGGCTCGATGTGAAAGGCAGATGCCAATGCCTCTGAGTCGAGTAGAGTAAGCCACTGATGATCGGCCACCAGGTATATTCGGACGCGCTAGCGCCAAGCGCGTAAATTACCGGAAGTGGGCGGGGCCTTCGATCGATAGTACTGACCCTTCGCACTTCGGGTTGAAAGTTTGGTGTTCCTCCGTTGGTTAGTTCTGGAGCTATAGCCTTCCAAAGTTGAAATTCGGACACAGCTATGATCGGACAAAAGTATGTATTATCGGACACCGCTCCGTGTTTCCTCCCTGAAGCAACTTTCGGTAATCTTTCTTCATTATTGGGAGGCCCCACTACCATGCTGCTGCACGCCAAGTTTTCGCCATCGTAGCTGCTTTGAGCACGGAGGGGTGTTATTGAATGTAGAGCCGTGTCACCCTCTCTATAATCGGACAGTGGAGTTCGTCTTTTTTCGGTGTAAGGACGCCAAAACACTCTCCAAACGCTAGGATTTGGATATCGTTGAAAAGTACAGACACTTAGCAAAGCAACGGTGCAAGTCTGATGTTTATATGACGTGTCCTTCCTGAGATAGAGCTGTTTTGCCTGATTTCGTACACTAAAAGCTTCAGCATTAAAATTATTAGAAGAAATCGAGACAAATAGCGCTTTCTCACTCTATCTCGAGAACCATACGACGTATGAATATCGGGCTTGCACCGTTGCGTTGCTAAGTGTCTGTACTCTCTAACGATTTCCAAATCCTAGCGTTTGGAGAGTGTTTTGGCGTCCTTACACCGAAAAAAGACAAAATCCACTGTCCGATTATAGAGAGGGTGACACGCCTCTACATTCAATAACACCCCTCCGTGCTCAAAGCAGCTACGATGGCGAAAACTTGGCGTGCAGCAGCATGGTAGTGGGGCCTCCCAATAATGAAGAAAGATCACCGAAAGTTGCTTCAGGGAGGAAACACGGAGCGGTGTCCGATAATACATACTTTTGTCCGATCATAGCTGTGTCCGAATTTCAACTTTGGAAGGCTATAGCTCCAGAACTAACCAACGGAGGAACACCAAACTTTCAACCCGAAGTGCGAAGGGACAGTACTATCGATCGAAGGCCCCGCCCACTTCCGGTAATTTACACGCTTGGCGCTAGCGCGTCCGAATATACCTGGTGGCCGATCATCAGTGGCTAACTCTATATACCTACATTTACGGGAGATAATACATACACTATAGTTAGCTACGGTCATAGTCAGGGAATTAACTTTGACAATAATAACATATTGAGACATACAACATACCATCTTGGAAGCGTGTCCAGCATGGAGCAAAAGTGAATTAACACACTGTGCCGTACACATGAACTTGTTTCGTTCTCGCAAAAGAATGGATGCTGCAAATGCGACTGACCGCTCCGTAGTCTTCTTCGGGTGCTGCTTCCTGAAGCGCTTCACAGATGCTTCCAGAATTGTGGTAAACACTGGGGCCTGCTTATTGAGCTCACTCATCACGTCACTCCAATTGAAACGTTTTAGTTCATTTGCAGATGTCCGTTTGAGTACCGAAGTTTGACCGTCTGTATCGCTGCACATAATCTGGCACTCACGGCGAACTTCAGCGGCAACAGCAGTAACAATGGAACCTTTAAGCTGCGGGTGTTTCAAGGCATTTCGTGCAAATGTGACGTAGTTGCCTTTTGCAAGAGATGTCGTTGCTGTTTTCAGTGAGGATAACACCCTGTACACCTTCTTTTCAAAGTGTGCATCAGATTCACTCGTTTCGACCTGACAGGAAAGAAAAAAAGTATTAGTAGAAGGCAGGGAGAGTGTGCTCTGATTTCCTAATAAAGAGCCACCTGCCTAAGTTTATTACTTACCACATTGACAAGGGGGGAAGTTCCAACTTGAGACAAGGGGCAACTGGGCCTGGTAGACTGAGATGATTCTGGGGTAAAATGTAGGGATTTTCTGGCCTTTGACACTTGAACCAGTAGTGGTTGCTTTCAAAGGGGTGGATGACCACTAGGAGTACTTCTGGCAACGGGGGAGCTAATATCAGCTTCACTTAAGGTCCTCTTGTGTTGAGCTGATGCCAACGGGACCACTGCTTCAGGCTGTACTAAACTGGCTGGCCTAGGCTGAGGGCTGCTAAGTGGTGTTATACCACTTCTTAGGTACCCCAAAAACCGAGCTCTCAACATATCTGCAGTGCTTTGGACCTTTGCTAACTTTTCTAAGTCCTGAAAGCATCTCTTGCACACTGGCCCAGGTACAATCTCTGTTCTTCTGCAGCCAACTTCACGACAAAGCCTGTCAAGAGAAGCTGTAGCACACTCTGCAGTCTTGACACCCAGGTTCCGTCGATTCCTAGTATCTGAAATCTTACAGTAGCAGAGTTGGCATGGGCTGCAGGGGCCCCGCTTAGGGGCAGTAGCCATAGTAAAACGGTTGTACACTACAGAATATTGACTCAATTGCGCACTGATGTAGATAGCTTTGCACTGTTTACACTAGTTTTTTCGCACTCACTTAATTTGGAATTTAACTCACCCGCTGTAAGCCATACAAGCAACATCCCATAGAGGCCTTCTGTATCAACTGCACCAGACCCTCTTCCGGCACTTTCCCCCCGTTTTTTTTTGGCGAGTGCAGGGAGGGTCTGGGACCGAGACTAACTTATTCCATGCACTATTACTCTTTAGCGTACTGACACCAACACATGTACTCCAGACTGAACATGTGCCCAGAGCTTATGTATATACATATCCCTGGCCTCTGCCATATCAAGGTTGTTGACTTTATTAAATGGCAGATGATACCGGTGATAAAAAATGGGAACGCAGAGAATAGAACTGAAGCTGAAGCAAAGGACAGGATCGAGCCTGAAGCAGAAGTACTACACTGTACAATCTATTTGTATTGTTGTAGTGCGTAACTCTATCTAGAGTATTTAAACTGTGTTTTTATACTATATTGCCATGCCCTGAAGAAGACTATGACACTGCAGTAGTTGAAACATTGATAACTTCTGCTGAACTTCGGGTTGGAATTGAAGAAATTTCAAAAGAATAGATCCACTTTAGTCACAATTAGGTGCTCATATGTTTTTCATTGTTGTACTGATGAGTTTAACAATTGTTTAACCCTGTAAATTATGAGATTACAATTTTTCCCTGAAGGGTCAACAGAGTAATACCGTAGACTCGGGTTATCAGGCGCATTTCGTTATTTAGCGCACATACGCTATCAGATGCATGCTCACTTCTTGGCTCAAAGCCGTAAAAACCTCGCTAAGAGGAACACGTTCCAATTAAGCAAAACATGGGGCAGAGCAACTAGCACAAAAACTATTGAACGAGAAACTAGGAGACTGCTCTTAGTTTAGGGTACCCCGCCCCTCGAGTCTGGCTACGCGAGACTAGTTAGCTCTCTGGGTACATGGCCAGCAATCTCTCTGTCTTGATAGATAGCTACCGCTCACTTGTCATGGCGGTTGATTAGCTCAGCTAGCACTGGGAACTGTCCAATAACGGGTCTCCATACTTCTTTGTACACGTGGTGGCCACGAACTATGCTTTCTTTGATTGCGATTGTATACTGGTAGTTTTTACCTGCTAATAGCAACAAGGCTTCCTATTTTTATAGCTACATGTAGCTACCGTAACCTTGCCGCGAAGAAATTTAGCTTTTTGTATTGATAGCTATCGTTGACATCATACATAATAGGCATGATCAACCTTTAACCCCCGATATGTAGCGCACTTTGTTATGTAGTGCATATACTGTTGCTATTGTCCCAACTAGCACATGTGCCTGATAACCCGAATCTACGATAGCTTACGTGTGGGGTAAAATATCTCATGAGGATAGCATAATAGTATTCAAAATCAGTGAATGAAAGTTTGGATCACAGAATATCTGTAAGCAATGACACAGTATTTGTTTATCCTCCAGATATTGATGAATGTGCCACCAACAATGGTGGTTGTGACCATATTTGCAACAACACTCCTGGCTCGTTTGTATGTAACTGCCGTCAAGGATACAGACTGGCTGAGGACAAATTAAACTGCACTTGTAAGTAAGACTTAAAACAACTTTACTACACTACAAGTATGTCAGGTGATTCAGTTGCCCAAATAGAACTAAGTCAAACCCTTTTTAAAGGTCAAGGATAAGAATCGTTATATTGTTCCCTTACACTCCAGCATGTGTGTAGTCGAAGGCAAGGGTAACTCCATCTGTAGCGGACACTTTCAGCCCCAAACTTTAAGATTTTTGGATGCCTAGCATCATCTTTAGTACAAGAAATAGATGTGAATGTGTTGTAGAGGCCATTGTAACGACTCCCATGCAATGAGAAGTGACCCACGATTTGTAGTTGCAAGATAGGAAATGCAACATCACACAATGAGGGAGTGCATAGTGGCTTGAACCACTTAATGTTGGAGTTGTCCATACTAGCCCTACCCTACCAGACTCTATATATATAGGACGTACCTTACTAGACTCTGTATATAGGGTCTTGACAATTAATCTATGCATCGTAATATCATTTTCTTATGCAGTGATTGATGAATGTGCTGAGGGAACACATAACTGTCATCCCAATTCCAGTTGCACAAATAATGAGATTAGTTATAGCTGTACATGTGACGCAGGATTTACCGGAGATGGATTCAACTGCAGTGGTTAGTGGTAAAAGGGAATCTCTTTGTAAACCACGTGGAGCATACATGACTAACAATAGCATTATTGGTAGCACCTCCATTCGAAACACAATTGGAACAGTATGTATGTATACCATTACTGCCATTTTTAATAATATTTTTGTGATACAAAAGGATCACTGCCTATGCCACACACACCACTCACATAAGGTAGAGTTGATTAATGATATCCACAGCATGACGCGTTTATGGAAGTATACATACGTAGCTGTAAGAACTAGGTGTGCAAAAACTGTGTATAGCACCTGGCTAGCTATAAAATTATAGTTCAGCATGTGTATAAGAGCCTAAGAGGATCTTTCCACCATTGTGAGCAAACTGAGGGATGGAGTTTAGCGGTGGTAGTTACTCATACAGCTGGTGAATGGTACTCTGCAAGCTTGTATCATCTGGCATTGACACACTTGTAGTAACAGTAGTGTCTTCCTTTTGTAGTTGTGAGCCATTATTGTACATTTTTGAGCGTGTGTATATACTTTGTCTAATACATACTTTGTATCAGTCACTTTTGAAATTTTGTATCTCTCTGTAGACATTAATGAATGCAATGACACGACATCATGCGATATGAATGCAGTTTGCAGAAATACAGAGGGTAATTTTACGTGCAGCTGCAACTCTGGGTTCAGAGGTAATGGATTTGACTGCACTGGTGAGTATCATAGTCACACTGATCTGGAATTTTGAATATGAGTTGGGGTTTTGCAAGCGCTCATATTTTGAACATCAAGAAATAGATGTGTCAACTACATCTGTGTACATGTCTATACCGTAGACTCGGGTTATCAAGCGCATGCGCTAGTGGGGACAATAGCAAAAATATATGCGCTACATAACGAAGTGCGCTACATAACGGGGTTAAAAGTTGACCACGCCTAGTTTTCATGACGTCATCGCGGCAAAGTTACGGTAGCTAGCCATAAAATTGTTGCTGTTACTGGTAGCAGATTACCAACTACCGATATGGGATCGCAGTTATCAAAGCGTTCGGCGATGTAACTCGGCGGAGAGCGGTCGGAGATGAGAGCGTGCTCGATCAACTCGAAGGAGGATCGGTGCATGCTTGCTCCCTTTATAGGCCTTTTGACTTAGCTAGCTAGCAACTTGATGACTGGGCGGTTGCAAAGTGATCCCTAGAAAGTTATTCTCTCAATATATAGCTAGCTGCTAGCGCTAGCAGTCCCCGTTCGATTTTTTGTGCAGTTACTCCACCCAATATTACGTTTAATTGGAATGTGCGCCTCTTAGCAAGGTTTTTGCAGCTTTGGAACAGGAAGCGAGCATGCGCCTGATAGCGTATGTGCGCTACATAACGAAGTGCGCCTGATAACCCGAGTCTACGGTAGTTGACTCTCCTCTTGATCCCATTCAAAACTTTTAGACTAGGTGATTTCCACAGTTACTAGGTTATCCTGATTTTCATCCAAACATTGTTTCTGCTGCAATCTTTTTTATAGCGATTGTGTATAGTACAAAGCAAACAAACAAGAGTGGGACTACAAATTCCAGAGTGTATGTGCATCTCAGAAGAACAATTTAGACAATTATGTTTAGCTAAGCTAAGCTTTCGCTGAGAGGGTACTCTGCTCTCGACTAAGGTGTGTGGTTGCTGCTGAGTATGCCACACTTTATGCTAGCCTTAAAGAACAGTCTTGGTCAAAAGTTTGTGTCAGTCTTGACAACTACACCTGCAGACCAGTGTGACAATGGACCCGCATGCATTAGGGCTCTCTTACATGTCATTGCAGATAGGTGCATGTTGTTAATGCAGATCGCTCAATCCTACAACCAGCCTAACATCTCCATCTATTAGGAAAATTATCACAAGGCACATCACAGAAAACGGACTGAGGTTGAAAATTGCTATGGAGTATACTGGATTGGGATGGGGCGGAGATGAATAGCTATGGGGGGAATGGGAGTAGATCCAGTTAGGCAAGTAGGTGGTACATACTATATGTAGATATGTACTTTTTGCAAATACATTGTAAGCAAGGCAATGAATATAAGTGTGAATTACGTATATGGACTTTCCATTCAGACATTGATGAATGCAAAGAAGAGATGAACTGTGATGTGAATGCTTTCTGCATCAATACCGATGGAAGCTTTCTGTGTCACTGCAGTGAGGGCTATACTGGAAATGGAGATACTTGCAGTAAGCTGTCTATTTCACTCCACATTATGGTATTCGTACAATCCTTGATCACACCATTAGTAAGTACCACACATAATGCATAGAATATCATGTGTGCAAATGTGGCCAACCAGCAAATGCAATGCCTACCAGTAAGATGTTCACCTGCCAAACTGTTTCGCATGTTGACCACATTTGTACACCAATGTACACACGTATGTACAATTGGAGTGCTGTTCAAGTATGGTTCATAGTAAGGGTGCACTGCTATGTATACAGGCAGTTGGTTTTGAGATGGAATCTCTCAATACTTTATTGGAGGTAGTGTACATTACAGATTTATGTTCTGCTCCTAACAATATTCCGAGTAACTAGTTAAATAACTGGTCTTCAAGCTCTAGTTCTTACCTGCTGTTACTGAATTACACCATAGGTATATACCATGTACATGTGTATGTAAGACACTGGCTGCATGTCTTCATACTAAGGACACCTCTGTATAGAAGCACTTTGCTATGTCCCTAATATTGCTTATTGAACTCACTCACTGTGCTTGCCTTGTACTGATGATTTTCATGGAACATTTAGCATCTGCTGGTGGCAATAGTGCTGCTAACAGATCCCAGCCTGAGCCACGTGGAGGCAGTAACTCAGAGGAGACTACAAACCATATTGCAAAACAATACAGGCACGCTAAGACTACAGCCTAGCTCTTCACAGCCATAGCCTACCATACATGTAGGCGAATTGGCACTGACTCCATTTAGTGTACATCGTCTAGTTGGTGTTCACTTACTGAACTCTATAGCCACTCAAGATTGTGTTAAAGTGCACTCAAAGTGCTCATTTGGTGCCATCAGGTTGTCTGATCCAGAGGTCAAATTACAGTACTCATATGATAACATCACGGTCTTCTCACATATTCTTGCCCACATATTCTTGCCCAATCATGTACACGTGACGTCACATCTGTTACACACAGGCAGACACTAGTAAACATACCCCTGAAATGAGAGCATCCCTCTATATAGCACTGTTCACCAGGTCCCCAAGGTGTCCATAATGGAGGGGTTCCACTGCATTCAGCTTTGTTAATTAATGCTGATCTGTGAGTGACCCATGAATAGTGCACATGTGATGGCTCGAGGAATAGGAAAATGCTACTGTAGGATTTAGATGACTGACTAGCTATATAGTATAACTTCATATATATCACTATTGCATGTTTATCTAATCATGTACAATAGCCCAACAAATTGAGTTTCCTGATTTTGGAAAAATTAATTGCATATACAACTTGAGATTTATAACAATATTATATTACACAGCTACAGGCCTAAAGCTTCATCAATGCAGTTTTAGAATTTACAATTTAGACCCTTGTCTTGACCTACAGTACATACACATACAAATACGTATGCATGTACAAGGCAAAAACTGTCACGTATGTGCAGATATGAATACGTATTGTCAAACCTATTTTCATAGTATGATAGTTTTTTAAAGCAAAATTCACCTCTAATTCCCTGTAATTTTCTAATAGATTGCACTGATGGAAATGTTATGCTGGTTGGTGGCAGTACAGAAAGCGAAGGCAGGATTGAGATCTGTATCAACAACACCTATGGAACTGTCTGCGATGACATGTTTGACATCAACGAAGCAGCAGTGATCTGCAGACAATTAAATTTTACAGGAGGTACGTACCTGTACATACAGAGTAGAAGGAGAAGGGCCCACTATGTTAAGGTTAGAGACCAGATGTGAGTTGCTACGAGGTTTTAGAAACCAGGGGGAGGGACGAGAATGATGCAATAGATAGAGACTGAGGCAAACTATTGCATCATTCTCGCCCCGACCCGAGGCTTCAAAACAGAGTAGTGGCTCACATCGGTCTCTAACCATCTTAGGGTATGTAGCAGGGTAGAGAATGGAGCAGTCCATCTATCCTTGCTAGTCTGTGGGGTCCACTGACATGGCTGCTGATCAAGACAAGCATCCAGAACTGCCTCAAGGTTTTGCAATTGTCGTTTCTTGCTGTTTGTGCCGCTGCCTAAGGTTGTCTTACCTACGGATGTGTCGTTTTCGTGCCCCAGTCCTCGGTAAACATTGTGAGGACTTGAAAATGGTCATATAATCAGTAAACAGCAACAAAGTCAGTACTTACCCACTCCATTAGCTTTTTACCTGTTGTGTATAGGCCTACGGCTTTGTGTATGAATAGTAAGCTCATGTAGTAGAAGGTTCTGTAAGCTTTTACTGGTGCGTATAATAGCTATTGCACACACAGTAGCCTCATTACTAATTCAGCATGAACGTGTATGACATGTTCCAAACCACAGGTCACTAAGTTGCTACTTGCAGATCTCTAAGTAGCAATTTATATGACATACTACATGTACTTAGTGACCTGCGCACTTCGATCACCTCTATGGGCTTATTACAATTATTCATTTCATACTCTGAACATAGTATCCTAGATTACTACTAGACAGTGAGTGGGAAGTGAAGCTGTGTAGGGGTAGGCAGAGGAAGACCTGGAGGAAAGTAATTAGGGAATTGTTGCTGCAGTTAAATCTAGACAGTCAGGAAATACTAGCTGAAGATTATAATGTAAACTTGTTTTTAGAGAGAGTAGATGAAGCATTGAGATACAGAGAATATAAAGAGTTTAATGATGGCTTAAATGGTAAAGTTAAACTTAGTCTTTACAAGTCTTTTTGCAAGGAAATACAATTTAAAAATTACTTGCAGGGGGTTGGGGATCCAGGAACACGATTAATGTTTAAGTTTAGGTCGGGAACTAATGGTCTGAATAAAGAGTTTGGAAGACATTGGGGTAAAAAGGATGATAGGCAGTGTAAGTTATGTTGGGATGAATGTGAGAGTGTAGTACATGTGCTCTGGGAGTGTCCTGTGTATGATACTATTAGCAATACTTTCATAGAAGACTTAGACAATCTGTTGGGTGGGAGTTTTGAAAAGTTTAGTGCACTGAATAATTTTGAGAGGACGGGCTTTGTTTTAGGGTGTGAAAGATATGATTTTAAAGCTTTATTAAGGTTAGTTAAGAGTTTTATTTTATTAATCTGGGATACTAGGAAGAATAAATTATATGGCTATCAGGATGGTAATGGTGAAACATCTGGTTGCTTTTGCTCTTGTCCTCTGAGTGGAGTTCTTTCAAGCTCCGCCTGTGTATGTGGGTGCATGGTCGATGGCGTAAGCACTACGGCAGCAACATGAGTATATTATTATTACTCTGAACATAGTTATACGTTTTGGGCTGTACGTATTTCAGGGCTGCAGTTACATACATATGTATGTATATTAGAAGCGATTATGGAAGCTTATACAGATACATAGCTGCTCCCTAGCCATTCATATTCTGATCTGTGAATATTAAACCAAGATTTAGGGATGAACTGTTAATCTTATTAGTCATATGAGTGTTCTTTACACACCTTACCCACTACACATGTACAGCTAGTGTCCAAACCAAAGTGCATGGAATGTTTCTCGTTGAACACGCAGCAACTCACAGTAGTAGTATGAGCTGACACAACCAATAGTTGGAGGGGTCAGGCATACGTCTTCCTGTAGTTGTGACAATTCACTACTACAGGAGGACTTGCCATATAAGGCATTCATCATTGTGAGATGGGATGCGAAGGCATGCTCAACTGGAGTGACATTCACCAACTTTGCATGGCTATCCAGTATATATCTCACTGCCATGGCTAAACTCCACCCTTTCTCTCGTCAATGGCGAACATTACCGGGAGGATCATCATCAGCTACATTCTCTGTCTTTTATGCTCAGAACACACTCTGCAGAGGTGTAGCTAGCCACACGCTATAGGCAAAGTTTTGCACGTCTATTTATTCACCGTGTATTACAGGACCACGGGTGCTATAGTATATGCGCAATGCCCCTACATAACGTTCGATGTATTTTCAACAGCAGTTTCTTGATTTCATTTTCTGAACAACACATACATGTTATTTGTAAGTACTGAAACATGGCTGAGACACAAGCTGATTTTCAGATACTTAATTATATCACTGCTGTCATTGTTCATTGCTGCTGCTCTTCCATTAATCAGTGTCTGATATCATGCAGTATCTAGTGAATAATAATCTGTACTCACTGTTACAGCATCTGTGCCACTCTCTGAGTCCTTCTTTGGAAGTGGGTCTGGATCCATCTTCCTGGACAATTTGGCCTGCACAGGAGATGAGGCATCTCTCCTGAAGTGTGCTAGGAGTGAGAACAACTGTGACCACTCTGAAGATGCTGGAGTAATATGTAACAGTACCGGTATGTTAATTTGCAATGGGCTCTTGGGTAGCAGCTTGTTTAAAACTTCACATTAATTTTTTTTTATTTGTGCTGCTTTTAGCTTCTTGTATGGAAGGTGGGGTGAGACTATTAATTGATGATGAAGCAACCTTCTACCTCACCGAACATGTGCGTGAAAGCTACTATTTCATCAAAGACCATCTCGCAAGGGGTAGAGTGGAAGTATGCATTGGTGGACAATTTGGAACTATCCGCAATCACCAGTGGACTTATCTGGAGGCATCTGTAGCCTGTAGACAGTTGAAATTTTCCTCCTATGGTAAGCAAGGTTGCCAGCAATGTAAATTTGTACGTGCATGCCTTATGCATTTGTTCTTCTTGCATACACACACTTGATAATGGGGTACCAAAGGTGCCATTCCTGTAGTAAGTGGATTGTTTGATGACGATGCTGTTGCACCGGGCATTAGTGAGATACAGTGCTCTGGAAATGAGGACACACTGCTGAATTGCACATATAGTCGCCGTAAAAATGACAGTGGACAATTATTCAGTGATGCTGGAGTTATTTGCCAAGGTGATTAACTATGTACCTTACATTCTATAGGGTCCAGAGGTTGTTGGTAGCTGTGTAGATAGATCTGCCTTCCCATGGAAAAGCTTTATTACCTCATGTACATGTACTTATTTTCGTACATACAAAGGGTGAAATTTATACGGGGCTTCCAACCTTTTCCAGCATTTCCCATGTATCCGATGGGAGTTGATGATCAGTGAAAAACGCATGAACCCAGCAATAGTTCATATATATGCACAGTTTGGCAAAAATTATACGGGTTTTTTAAAATCCATACTGCTACAACTACATGGATAAGCTTTTTTCACATTCTGAATTTGGAAGGAGGCATCCAAATCAGGAACAAATGAACATATTTCAATTTTGGTCTGAGTTTAGCCATGTAATGAACAAATATGATCCGCATAAGGAGGATTTTTTCAATTTTTAGAAGCAAGTACAAATTTTTCAGTATTGGAAGAATTTAGTTTGGAAGGTTATTGGTACAGTCTTCCAACTTTGGAAGATTTAGTCTTCCAGTTTCGAAAATTGTTTGTTTTTTTCAAGCACCATTTGAGGACAATCCACCACCACCAGGTTCCTCCACTGCTACGGCTAAAACCTTTTTTCTTTCGGTTCCCAAATATCATAACGCTGCTTGATATGAAGCAGGTATGAAACTGCTAGCAAAGCAATGATAACCGTCGCAGTGCATTGTATGGTCATCCTATCATCACCTGTGCAGCCTTTTGATCATTGCACACATCTATGCCAGTAGAAACATTGCACTGTGGTGGACTTGCAAGTGACATTTGAAGATCCCGAAAGGGAGCCTTCCAGTCTTTGTAGAACTTGAACTGCCTAATGAACTAACTAAATGCTCACAAAGACTGCAAACACACCTGGAGACGGTGTAAGTGAAGGGCTAAATCTCACAAGCAAGCAAACTCTGGCATGCCAAAGATAAAGGACTGCAGTATAGAACTTTATTTTTCTTTACCACCTCTTCTTGGTGATGAGAGCATGAAATTCTGTTTGAGGACACAAATAGCTGTTGGACTAGTAATAGCTAGCTAAATGTAGAATTGTATACATGTAGATTAAATCTCATTTCAGGATGTTTTGTAGTTTTATAAACAGTAGGAAACCTTTGCAACGTCTGCCAAAGAGCTAAAAGTGGTTTACTTTAGAAGACCATAACTGAAATTTTAATAATCTTTTGTAACTGAAGGATGCTATTTTTTCAATAATGGAAGGCTCTATCAGTGTAAATAATCTTCAAAAACGATAACTAAATTCTTCGCAAAATAGAAAACTGTATCAGTTAAATCTTCTACAACTGGTTTCCTAAAATCTTCCAATATTGGAAGAGTGTAAGATTTACAGGAAACTTCCCTGGATACCAGCTTTGATCGAAAAGAAACTACGTATCAATGTTTTGACTAGATGCTCTAGTCTTCTTTAGGGTGTAAGTGAAATTAGACATTAACACGCTACTCTTATAGCCACACACATCAGTACACGTGCAGCATCTGGTGACTGATGTGTGTGGTTATAATGGTAGCATATTAATGTTCAACTTCACTTCAGCCCTCAAGCAGAGAACATCTAGTTAAAAACGATGGCAGAGTTCCTTTCTGATTGAAGTTGGTGTCCAGAGAACCTTCCTGTCTCATGCAAGAGTAAACTGAGAAGCCCCCTCTTTATTGGAAGAGTATATTAGTTTATTAATCTTCAGGTGATGGCTAGAAGCTTCAAAATATGGAGGATTTGTAATTGCTTCCAGGAACCATTGTTGGATTACGTTATAATTTTGTTTATTTAGTCTGTGTATAATTTTGTTTATTTAGTCTGTGTAGATTTGGATGATTTTTAGCCACCTCAAGCCTTTCGAATGTGACCATACATGTAAATGCAAGTGCACAATTATATGTATGTAGGTACATACAAGTGGTGAACACTAGCCCCCACCATTTGCATAGCAAGCATGAAGAAATGCTGATAACTGCCTGTCAAAACTGAGCTTACTGCCATTTTTGCACAGAATAGGCTGGCAGCATGACCACATGCACATGCAGACACTAAATACAGGGCAGAAGCTTGACAATGACCTGCTTGTTTTACAATCAAGAAACGTTTTCAGTAGTGACTATCTATACACTGCATACGTATGAACAACAATTAATGTACATACATATGTAACTGTGCTGCAGTACGTTACGTACGTGTATATGCTCCCAATAGTCTCATAGGTAAATGTATTTTCCTTTTGTCCCATGCACACTAAATGTGTATTGATGCAGGCACCTCAACCCTTTTTGACAATTGCACCAATGGAGAGGTGAGGTTGGCGAATGGAGTCAATGCCACGGAAGGTAGGGTGGAGATTTGCCTCAACAGAGCCTGGGGAAGTGTCTGTGACCAGGGATTCACAAAGGAGGAAGCCATGGTGGTGTGCAGACAACTCGGAATGATACATGACAGTGGTATGTGACCTGGCCAGTTCTATAGCCTGTTTTAATCGCCTCCCTTGTGATTATGAGCACTGACGTTACTGTTGCAGAACCAGGCATACACTATTGTACTGGCTCAATGTATTAATAGTGGGACTGTATCTCTGTAGTAAGTGCTGGCCTTCTACTAAAGCCGAGCAAAGCTAAAATCCACAGTTTACAATCCACAGTTTTGGTCTATACATGTTGAGTAGCTACACAAGACGCCAGAAATTCTATACTTTCAAGCAAGCTTTTAATTGCCCAGCCCAGATAACTTATTACCCCGCGGCGCGTAGGCGGCGGCGGGGTTAAGCAATTAGTTCTGTCTGTCCGTCCGTCCGTCCGTCTGTCCGGTGTCTGTCCACTCAAAAATCGGGCTATCTCGCGATTTACAGGGTTACGATTGCTAAACACGACAGTAACATTGAAATCAAAAAAAAAAATAATGTCCGGGTGTGTACCTGATAGTCGCCAAAGCGGTTCCATTCGCTGTATCTACAGCTCTTTCTTATTTAACAACGGTGCATTCTGCCATTTTAATACGGTCACAACTAGAATACGATAGAGGCCGGGCATATACGGACTCTGGTCACGTGTTTATATTGGCAATCAGTCACGCCCACCACTTCCCATACGATATACAGATATATACGCATACACGAGCGCTGTACACTCTGCGTGCGGATACACAGCCAGTGATATACATGTACACTTTGCCAACTACTCCATCAGCCCAGTCTGCAGTCCTGCCAGGTCCAAGTTGTGAATTATGCACCACGGGTATGTCTCTGCTAGAGACTTCTAGTTTGTGAATCTGTATTTGTTTAGTTCATAAGGAACAGCGTGCATAGTTAGGCTGGGCCCTGCCTCCTTGTCCTTGGTATGGCTTTCTGTATCAGCCAGTCACACTCCAGGGCATTCCTGCTTACATAATCAGAAGTAATACTAGTAGAAACTGAGCATGCAGCAGCTGGCCAATATTAGAACAAGTCTGACATTCATGTCTAAAAAACCAGCCTGACGCCTTTCCCCATACAATACACAAAACTCAGCTTAGGCCAAGCTATTAAACTACAGCTGTAGAGCCGGAGATACTATATTCTTAGAGTAGTACAGCGAAAGTGCTAACTCAGCAGTTTCGTCATGCGCCTCCAGTTGGTTGCTATATGCCAAGAAATCAGGATCTTTACGGCTGCCTACCAAGTTTTCGCCATCTAGGCAACACAAAACTACCTTCATTTGCTGTAGCTTGGCCTGCAAACCTCCAAAAACTGCTATACACTGCAGTTGCATAGTAACGTATGACGTAATATATTGCGCACGTGATAAGTGCGGATGCACAAACAGACAGACAAACAAACAAACAAACAAACAAACAAACAAACAGATGCGGAAAACGTAAAGCAATCTTAGTACCAGCCGTTCACACGCTGCTGAGCGCTCCGGCTGGTAAAAATGATTTCAGAATGGACCTACCAATTTGTTGGAGGAAATAAATTGTGGTTTTTCCCAGAAAACTGGGGTGGGGCGAATAATTAGAAATTATACAGTAGTCCATATTATCTGGTCTTCAATATCAGATGCTTTGGCATTTAGTATCTGTCCAACCATTCTTTAGTATAGCCATTCCTACACTGCTGCTAGGCCATATACCCAGGCCATTAATAACTAAGCAGACACATATTGCAGTTTCTGATTATTGCATCCACTTCTCTGCTTGACCTTCCTGCGTACTGAAATTTGCCACGTCTTTACTTGATTGATATGACTGATTAAGTTGGTGAAGTTATTAATGGTCCTTGTTTTATTATTTTCCAACACACACACTATTGATACTAGATCGTATTACATCATTCAGTGGCTCCTACTTCAGTCCCAGTTCTGGCCCGATCTTCTTAGACCAGCTCCACTGCTCAGGAACGGAATCTTCATTATTGGAGTGTGACAGGTTTGCTGACCTGGGTCTAATCACCTGTGATCACTCCCAAGAGGCTGGAGTGAGATGCCCTGGTACGTCAGTCTGTAGCTTTATTCATTCATAGCTGCTAAGGGAGACTGGGAAACAAGCCTGATATTCAGTGCCTAAAAGAACTAGCTGGAAATGTTTTAGGTAAAACACCCAAGGCCCAGCCCCGCATAAAAATCAGGCCAAGCTGTAGAACTATAGCAGGCATTTGTTTCATCTTATACAAGCAGACAAGTATTCAAACGCAGTACAGTAAAGTGTTGACGTGGCAGCTTCGTTGTGCACATACAGTTAGTAGCTATAATTTGTTAAAACCGTATAGCCATGGCTGTCTAACACTTTTCTTACCTAGGCAACACAAGACTGTAGCTATTTGCTGTAGTTTGGCTTAACAACCTTAAAAACTGCTAGCCCTAGCTAAGACTGACTACAGCTACATAGACTATGTGTGACGTAATATTACATACCGTTAAGTGTAGACACACAAACAGACAATGTGGAAATGTAAAGCAGTTTTGTGACCAGCTGTTTGTACACCCAGCTGGTAAAGACAAAATTGTAAGTATGTCTGGAAATGACACTGTTTTTAATAATGATATACCGTAGACTCGGGTTATCAGGCGCACTTCGTTATGTAGCGCACATACGTTATCAGGCGCATGCTCGCTTCTTGGCCCAAAGCAGCAAAAACCTCGTTAAGAGGCGCACGTTCCAATTAAACGAAATACGGGGCGGAGCAACTGCACAAAAAATCGAACAGAGACTGCTAGCAGCTAGTTACATAAGTGAGAGGATAACTTTCTAGGGATCACCTTGCAACCGCCCAGTCATCAAGTTGCTAGCTAGCTAAGTCAAAGGCCTACAAAGGAAGCAGCCCGGCATGCACCGATTCTCATTCGAGTTGATCGAGCACGCTCTCATCTCGATCTCCGACCGCTCTTCGCCGATTTTCATCTACGACCGCTCTCTGCCAAGTTACATCGCCGACCGCTTTGATAAGCTGCGATTCCATTCGGTAGTCGCTAATCTGCTACTGGTAACAGCAACAATTTTATGGCTAGCTACCGTAACTTTGCCGTGATGACGTCATGAAAACTAGGCGTGGTCAACCTTTAACCCTCGTTATGTGGCGCACTTCGTTATGTAGCGCATATATTTTTGCTATTGTCCCCACTAGCGCATGCGCTTGATAACCCGAGTCTACGGTAGTTGTCATAAAGACCAGTTAGGTAGAGCACATTCGTTAAAATGCAGCTAACTACATTACTCAACTTAGACCTTAAGTTGATGTATTAAATGCAGACAGTGGTTATTTAGCAGTAGCATGAAACCTGCAGCTTGCATAGTGTACACATACATACCTGCATGTACATGGTTCAGCAAAGATTGGCAACAACACAATGCACCCTGTGAAACTGCATACAAAAATATCCAAAACTTACTAGAGGTCATTAAAAGATTCTTTTAAATCATAAGGAAGGTAAAATTGTGCCTGATTACATAACTGCTAGCTGTATTGTTTTATTAAAGCTTCGTTTTTGTACTTACGTATGTAGCTGGGCTATAACTAGTAGATTGCACTCAAGCCAATATTTTACTACTCTACCATGCATAGATTACAAAATGATAAGTGTAGAGCCTAAATCATGTTTACCCCAATCAGTAGTTTGCTAAATCTCATTCCACAGAGATCAATGAGTGTGAGGAGAATAATGGTGGCTGCGATCACTATTGTACCAACACCGTTGGTAGCCATGTGTGTTCATGCTACACGGGGCACCAGCTGGACAATGATGGACATACATGCCTGGGTGAGTAGCCTTCACATCATCTTGCTTGTGATACAATAGTGACTATGTCCCCTCTAATTATTTGAACACTACTTACATTATACAGTACTTCATGAATGTGCCGCCACTTCTTGTCTAGAGGTGTAAATATATACTTAGAATAGCTGTAAGGGAATGAAATTGTACTCATGAGCTTGCTACCAGCCCAATTTTTTTTTATTATACAGCCTTAAACAATTGCACAGCAAGTGGTTCTCTTAGACTTGTGAACGGTACCACTGACAGAGAGGGGAGGGTTGAGATATGCATCAATGGAACATATGGTGTGGTGTGTGATGATCGCTGGGACATTCTGGATGCAATAGTGGTCTGCAGACAACTGAATTTCACAAACGGTATGTGTGTATGAATATGTATACATGCAGATAAATTTGTGTGTGTGCAGCTACGTATACGTAGTATAATTTGTATAGAAGTTTAGGTGATAAGTGTCTATCAGTTAGTTTCCATTTTCATTAGAGACTAGACTCAGCTAGTCTGATTCTTTTCAATGCTGAGTCACTAATTCTGTAGTGCATATGCATCCTCACATCTTGCAGGTGCTGTTCCGCTCAGGCAGGCATATTTCGAAGACAATTCCTCAGGAGATATCTTTCTGGATAATGTGCACTGTAACGGAAGTGAGCGATCACTGTTGGACTGCCCAAGTAACCCCCATGGTGACCACAACTGCGAACACTCTGAGGCTGCTGGAGTGAGATGCGAAGGTGTGTAAGATAACCATCACTGATTGCAAGAACTATAATGCAAGAATTACGTGCAAACTGTTTAACAACACAAATAAGAACCCTATTTCTGTTCTCCCCCCTAACAGCTGCCTGTATGGACAACAGTGTTAGGTTGCTTGTTGGAGAGGACTATGATTTCTACTACAGGAGAACTGAAACCGACTATGAGAACTTCTACTACACAAAGGATGAACTCAGCCGAGGCAGGGTTGAAGTGTGTCTGGATGGAGCATGGGGAAGCATCTGCGATGACTCATGGAACAATGAAGATGCATCTGTAGTCTGTAGACAGCTTGGATTCTCTCCATATGGTAATAATACTGGCAAAAGCTGTAGTTTCTTAGGAAACTACTAGTCTGTATGTAACTTTAATGAGAAAGTCTTTCCACATAAGGTTTTGTAGCTACATATGTATGTAGGATAGCAATATGAGTTATCAAATCATCTCCCAAGTAGAAAAGAATAGCTCATGCATAACACTGAGTACTATGAGTTATCAAAAATCATCTCCAAAGTGGAAAGAATAACTCATGCATGCGCAGTTTACATTGTAATTTCACTGTGGTACGTATGCTTGAGATTAGTTGGTAGTGTCATCCATTGTCCAGTTGTGTACTATTTAGAGCATCCCTATAGCTAGTAACCAACAGCTACTGATACAACTAGGGAAGATGGCGCACGTATTGCAAAGCCACTTTCATTTGTAGTACAGAGATGGAAAAGGAATTAAAGCCAAGAAGGTCAGAACACATAGGGAACCCGAAATCACCCAGTTTGTTACCATAAAAGCTTTAGATAAAATGGTAGTAGAGGCTTCCAGTATGTTGTTTCATGATCTTATTATCTCTGCTCTCTTTTCAGGTGCTGTTGCTGTGACCACTGGCCACTTCAGTGATCTAAATGTCTCAATTGTTCTCAGTAATGTTGACTGCAATGGATCAGAGTCCTCTCTACAAGACTGCCCTCACAGTACTGGGTCTCAGGCTGCTTGTGGTGCTGCAGAGGATGCTGGGGCTGTTTGCCAGGGTATGCATTGTACTCGTGAGCTCCACATGATTCTGAAAGAGTATGATTATCATATTAACATTCCTGTTTATCGTGTCAACCCTTGATCATGTAGTTCAATAGAGTTAGTTTTCTTGTTGGATCTAAGAAATTGTCAGCCTGCTTGGATGTTATCACTGCATATAGGGATTGACTAACTAATTTTGGCCTGGTTGAGTTAATTAATTACAAAATGTTTTGAAAGAGCATGTACGTACATTTCCTCCTTCACAAGCTTTTTCAACGCCACTGGCCAACTGTACTGATGGAGACCTGAGATTGGTGGGTGGAGATGACGATAGTGAGGGCAGAGTAGAGATTTGTATCAACAGTGCCTGGGGCACTATCTGCAACAATATGTTCGATGATGTTGACGCTGGTGTAGTGTGTCAACAACTTGGAGGATTTGAAAGACACAGTGAGTTGCTTGTTATGTGCATTACAAATAGCAAATCTCTAATGCCCATTTCTACTCCTCCGAGCATGCAGCCTCACTGTTTGGGTCGAAAGTGTTGAGCTTATGCTTACTACAAATCTGTTTTGCAAGATTCTAAATAATCGTTTAGTAAGCAGATTAGAAACAGAAAGGGCTCTTCATGAGGGTTTAGAGAGAAAAGGAGTTGTGTTGATAACATCTTTACCCTAAATGAAATTGTACAAGGTAGAATGAGGGAACGTAAGCACACTACGCTTTTTTCTTAGATGTTCAGAAGCTTTTGACACAGTTTAGGTGATGGTTTATGGCTTAAGTTATGGGAACTTGGGGTTAGGGGTAGGATGTGGAGAGTTAATTAATAAGAATATGTATGACATTACACAGAGTGCTGTTTTACTGGAGGGAGAAATATCTGAGCAATTCGATATAGGTCAGGGGGTGGCACACGGTTGTATGTCACCTATCCTCTTTTCCATTTTATAAATCAGTTGTTAGATGAGGTTGAGAAGGCTGGGATTGGCATTACTGTTAAGAAGGATGTTAAGGTTGGGGGTCTTATGTTTGCTGATGATTTTGTAGGCTTAACTACTAGTGCTGAGGACTTACAAACCTTGATTAATGTAGTGCGGGGGTTTTGTAATAAAGGGAGGTTGAAATCTAACATAAAACAAGAGTGCTGTTATGGTATTTTCTGTAGAGGCTAATACAGGTGCATGTACGTACATGGAAGTGGGGAGATAAAGACATTCCAGAGGTTGTAAGTTACTGTTACTTGGGGATTGAATTTGCTAAGTCTTAGAATGGTTCATGGAATAGTCGTGTGCAGAAGGTAATAAATAATGGATATATAGAAAAAAACTGAATCAATTACATAGGTTTTTAAATAATAGGAATATCAGTACAGTTGCAAAAAGGATAATTATTGTTAGTTTCGATACTTTGCCCTACTTTAGAATATGGTAGTGTAGTGTGGGCTTGTAATAAAAGGCAGACAGCTTCCTTGGAATCTATTCAGCTAGGTGCAGCTATAAAGATACTTGGCTGCTCTTCTAAAACGTGTAATGAAGCAGTAAGGGGGGATATGGGGTTAGAATCTTTGAAAGGCAGGAGGGATCGATAGATGCAAGCTTAAGCGGTGGTATAAACTCAATAATTTGGATGCTGAGAGATATCCTAGATTACTACTAGACAGTGAGTGGGAAGTGAAGCCATGTAGGGGTAGGCAGAGGAAGACCTGGAGGAAAGTAATTAGTGAATTGTTGCTGCAGTTAAATCTAGACAGTCAGGAAATACTAGCTGAAGATTATAATGTAAACTTGTTTTTAGAGAGTGTAGATGGAGCATTGAGATACAGAGAATATAAAGATTTTGATTATGGCTTAAATAGTAAAGCTAAACCCAGTCTTTTTGTAAGGAAATAGAATTTAAACACTACTTGCAGGGGGTTGGGATCCAGGAACACGAATGATGTTTAAGTTTAGGTCTGGTACTAATGGTCTGAATAAAGAGTTAGGAAGACATCGAGGTAAAAATGATGATAGGCAGTGTAAGTTATGTGGGGATGAATGTGAGAGTGTAGTACATGTGCTCTGGGAGTGTCCTGCGTATGATACTATTAGAAATGCTTTCATGAAAGACTTAGACAATCTGTTGGGTGGACGTTTTGAAGAGTTTAGTGCACTCAATGATTTCAAGAGGACGGGCTTTGTTTTAGGGTGTGAGAATTGGGAAAGATATGATTTTAAGGCTTTATTAAGGCTAGTTAAGAGTTTTGTTTTATTAATCTGGGATACTAGGAAGAATAAATTATATGGCGATCAGGATGGTAATGGTGAAACATCTGGTTGCTTTTGCTCTTGTCCTCTGACTGGAGATCTTTCAAGCTACGCCTGCATATATGTGGGTGCGTGGTCGATGGCGTAAGCGCTACGGCAGCAACATGAGTATATTACTACTACCCTGGCTCAATCTGTAGCCTGGTTGTTACTGTGTGTCTGGTTTGCGCTCCTGGTCACAAGAAACTTAGCTGCTAATCTCCTATCACCATGTGCTTGGCTATTCAAGCTCGATCTTAGATTTTGCTATCCACTCACATCTCCTAAATTATGACCGCATAAGTTACACAACCTGTAGCGGAAATTGCTGACTAGCTATATTCCTGAACGTGTGGCACCGAATTCAAGATAGCTTCTGGCCAGAGGCGCAGTGTCACAGGGAAAAGGAGATTTACCAGTCAGACATCATTAAGCACCCTGTATTGGACCAAATGCATGTAAAATGAGTGATAACTGGAGGGGGCGGGAAGGTGTTGATCCCTGTGGCGCCATAGACTATTGCATACCTGGGGTCAGCATGAACCAGTGCATACATAATATGTACAAGTACTTGCGTGTTCAACTCGCTCACTCTGTACAGATAGAAATGAAAAGTGTGACCTCTATGTGATTTGCATGGAACAGTATAGCATCTGCCATTGAAGCAGTGCTTTTGACTAAGCCACATGTCAGTGTTGAACACTGACTTGTCATAGGGGGGGGTAAGTATATAGTACGTGTGCACACTACGTTTCTTTTAGAAGCCAAAGCATGTAATATGGAATGTGGAGCATCTGCCAGTGGCAGTAGCCTGATCGAGACTTTGACAGTAGTTTCTGCCTGAGCCATGTGGAGGCAGCAACTCAAAGGAGAGACCGCAAATAATTACAAAACTATACCCACATCAGCACATGTAGGCGAATGGAACTGACTCTATTTAATGCACATCGTCGTAGTTTGTCTAGCGTAGCAGTTACAGCTGTGCATGGTTTGCACTTACAGGACTATACAGTCACTAACCTTCGCAATAGAGCGCGCTCAAAGTGCTGATTTGAGGCCATCATGATAATACCGTCGGCTGTTAGAGCATCCTAACGCACGCAGCGGTCGTTCTCGCGTATTCTCACGCAATCGAGGTTCATTAGTAGGCGTCACATCCGTTACACACACACACACAGACGGACAGAACTAACGTTAAAGTATATAATAATAATAATATATATGTGATCATTTGAGGAGTCTGCCTTCCTACCTCGCCAACTCTGCTTTGAAGTTTCAGGAGATCTCTCCCTGTGTCTGTGATATTGTTGCAATTCCTCTGTCATTCAATGTGAGAAAGGCGTCTAGCCATGTCTCATTCCAGCTTATTAAGCACTAGCAGACAATTTATACATTAAGCAGAAGTCCACAAAAAGGACTTTCATCCTTCTACAAGCCTCGTTCCTCTCTTGTTCTTGCAGTCTTCAAAGCCTTTCTTTTTTTTGCAATTCAGCCTGCTAGTGTTGGGCTCACTCTTGCTCAACTTCACATGCCTTTATCCCCAGGTAATTACATTCCAAACATACTAGCTGATATAGAACATGTGTAGCCTCGTTCCCAGTCCTTCCCACCCCAGCTTTTATCTCGCAGCCGTGGAGAAAAAGCAAGCGGGAAGGCCTGGTACCACTTATCACGTGCCGTGACGTATTTACGCGTAGGGTGGACTTACATGCCCACGCAAAGGGACTTATTACATGCCCACGCACTAATTAAAAACGGCATCCGCAATACATTTTGGTAGTACGTATGTCAGAATGCTAATCTGTAAAAGTAGTGTAGTGTTGTCCTCACCTTGTGTTTGGTTACTTTTTTGGAATTCCATCTCTATTATCCTGTGACTAGTGTGTTTTAAAAGGCTTGTTTTCTTTCATATCCTTTTCGCTGCAGCAATGCTTAGGTATATATATGTGAAGGCGTATTTTTTAATATCACACAGGTGCAAAATCCCTTTCAAACACCATCTTTAATACCACAACGGCACCAATTTTCTTGGAGAAACTTCAATGCTCTGTCTCGGACACCACTCTGCTGGGGTGCAGGAAGCTCCAGCCCCTGGGTCTACACACCTGCAATACTGATAACTCCCAGGATGCTGCAGTTAGATGTGTTGGTGAGGTGTTGTGTATGCAGCATGAAATTGTCCACATTCCATAATTGATTCATTGAATTCTCACTAACTTAGTATATTATATCTTGGTTATCTCCTGTACAGATATTGATGAGTGTGTAGGGGATATGAATAGGTGTTCTCAGAACTGCATAAATACAATTGGTTCATTTGAGTGCAAATGCGACTTAGGGTATAACCTGAATGAAGATGGACACGATTGCTCAGGTATGGAACATGCCATGTAGACACATATACGTACATACGTTCGTATAGGGCTAATTTAATAACCCCTGGCAGAATGAAAGCCTCCGCATTGCAGGCAGAGTAGCTGAGCTGGATTTAATGATTGTTGGGCATTCAAGCACCAATCCAGTTTACTGTGTGGTTCAATGTACATGTTTATAAAACAATTAGGCTTGTGTGTGAATAGCTATCCTAGGAGTTTGTTCATATACGTACCTAGAGGAGCACCCACCCCCCACTTTCTGGTGGAACTTATGTGTCCTGCACATGGGTGGATAGTGCATATGTGATATTCTCCCCGTCAAACTCCTGACATTCTCGTGGGCAATCAATACTTTAACGTTATTTCTGTCAGTGCACGCGTGCGCGCGTGTGTGTGTTTGTGTGTGTGTGTGTGTAACGGACGTGACGTCTACAATGACCCTCGATTGTGCGAGAATACGCGAGAAGACTGTGATACCATCGTATGGCTACATAGCTAAATAGTACTAATTACTTTGACCGCTGCATGCATTGGAATGACTTCGACCACTGCATGCATTGGGATTCTCTGACAGCCGACGGTATTTAATTATGTGATGGCCTCAAATGATGGCAAAGGTTAGTGGCTGTATAGTCCTGGAAGTGCAAACCGTGTACAGCTGTAACTGCTACACTAGACAGACTACGACGATGTTCATTAAATGGAGTCAGTTCCATTCGCCTACATGTGGGGTATGCCTGTGAAGAGCTAGGCTTCAGTTGTAGCTTACCTTTATTTTGTCATTTTGTTTTGTAGTCTCTCCTTTGAGTTACTGCCTCCACATGGCTCAGGCAGAAAACTGTCAGGGACACTAAAGTATCGATCAGGCTACCAACATTCCATATAATAGCTACATGGCTATATGAAGTTTGCCTACTGAGGGGAGCTCAGTTTGTAAGAGCGTCTCACTAGTATTCAGAAGGTCCTGGGTTCAATCCCCAGCTGGGTCCCATTTTATTTCTTTACTCTCTCAAAAAGCTTATCATCTCTTGAAGAGTTTGCAATGTAACTACTTAGTTTGCAGTTCTGTGTCTTTAGTGGTTTAATTAACCCAGCAGATTGATCCAGGCTAAGTTTGGGTGTAGTATACATTTATCGTGTTTAGGAGATGGGCGAGAGGCCTAATGAGAGAGTAATTACAGTTTGAATTGGCTGGGTCCTACTGGCAAGTGCTACTTGCGAGTTTAGTGGCTATATAAAGCTTGCCTACTGCTCCTCTACCAAGGGGGCTCTAGTAGCTCAGTTGGTAAGAGCAACTGACTAGTATTCAGAAGGTCCTGGGTTCGATCCCCAGCTGGGTTCCGGGATTTCTTTACTCTCTCAGAAAGCTTATCATCTCTTGAAGAGTTTGCAATGTATACTATATGGACATTACATAATACATTACATGATATAAACTGCTTTGGCTTCTAAAGAAATGTAGTGTATACATGCACACTTACCCCCCACTGGAAGAGAGACTTTCTCAGTCAATTTTCAGCACTGAGGTCTGAATGTGGAGCTGCATGTGGCTCAGTCAAAAGCACTGCTGCCATTAGCTAAAATGTTTCATGCAAATCACATAGAGGTGACACTTTTCATTTCTGTCTGTACAGAGCTCACGAAGCGAGCAAGTTGAACAAGCACAAGTACTTGCGCGAGCGAAGCAAGCGCAAGTACTTGTAACAGATTATCTAGCTTTAGACTCTTGAACATGCATGAGCCCACTTGGGGCTCACCCCACTACACCCAATGTAAAGCGCTGGAATGTGATCTACATATTGCAGCAGTGTATCACTATTACACTTATAAATGGCCAATAATAAGTGAAAATGTCCGGACACATCAATTTTGTAATATCATAATAACCTTTTACAACCAATTCGAACAAATGAGTACCAAAGATTTTGTAAGTCCAGACAAGCTACTGTCGCAGTGCCTGCACAACATGAGATTTTAAAGGCTCATTCAGATCTACCCCAATACATGTAGTTGTACTGCACTATAACTGCCACAAAAGAGCAGTTGGGCCCTTCTGCACTTATAGATACAACACCTTACTCTCACTGGTACTTCAACTAGTTACCCCGCGCACGTAGGCGCAAGCGGAGTTAAGCAATTGGTTTTGTCTGTCTGTCGATGTTATCGTTGTTGTCTGTCATCAAAAATTTTGAAAAAACTTCATAACGCACAATTTAGAGGCTATAATAACTTCAAAGCAGGAGGTAACAATTCAAATCTCCCAAAAAAATCGACGTGTGCGTACTTGACAGTGACTAAAGTACTTCTAGCCTCTGCATGTCCAGCGTTTTCTTATTCAACATCGGTACGGTCTGCCATTTTACTACGGTCATGAACTCGAATACGACAGAGGCCGGGCGTGCGCGGTCTTCTGACACGGGATTCATACTGCATTATACGTGCAAAAGCGTTCGTGTCATTAGTACGGTATTCAGTCACGCCCACAGCTTAATTGAAATACACGAACACACGGTATACGACGCTTTACAGAGCCAACTCTACAGCTGCTCCACCAGGCCAGGCAAGTCTAGAGTTCAAGGGTCCCATTTGTAGTGCGGGGTATGTCTCTGCTAGAGACTTCTAGATAACTTACAGCATCATGGCATACTCATACGTATGTCACTTGTAGTACCTTTATAAGCATGAATTCGTATATGGCTACTGAAGAATCTGCACTTACAAGAAGATTGTAGGGGTGGCAATCTAGAACAGTAGTATGCTATGTTTTTCAGAGATTCTCTCGGTTGGCTAGTGGAATTCATGATAGCAAAACTTCTTCAATTCCAACCCAAATTGCATCAATCATTAATAGTTGCCGACATTTCGACTGCAATGTTGGAGTCTTTTTTAGAGCCCAGCAATGCAGTACAAAAATATGCATGCGGTTAAATACTAGTATGCTACGTATGATCATATCCTAATCTTGTTTGGTTACTTGCTCACTTATTTTTATCTGCTTTGTGAATACGTACCGATGTGTTTTTTAGATGTTGATGAGTGTACTGAAGACACTGACGATTGTCATTCCAATGCCAGCTGCACCAATGTGCCTGGTAGTTTTAACTGTACCTGTTACAGTGGATTCAGGGGAGATGGAGTAGAGAACTGCACGGGTAAGCTTGAGGAACACTGTTCTAACGGTAATAGCTGTGCACTACACCCTCACACCTCCATGCAGGCATAATCTGACATCCCAGTCAGCCAACTGCGTTTGTGTGTTGTTTTTGTTTGTTGTTTCCAACGCAGTGCCCTGATTAAGAGGGAAAATAATATTGTTTCTGTGTGCCTGCTTTGATTCCAGGGTGGCTTAGCGTGAAACTGGAGGGTGCATGGCAGGGTTAAGTCATTGAAACAGCCATTGATGTACTACCATGTACAGTGCCTCAGCTGGCGTAGTGTATATTATTGCCTGCAAGTGTCTGTATCTAATATTCCTAAATGGGCAGTGGAGATGTTGAAACATCCTTTGGCTATGTAGCAACCAGATGCAGGACTGAAATGATTGGCTATACTGATGAAGAACACTATTAGCCATTTAGGATGTTTAGCTATGTATCAGCTAGATTACTCAATCCCAACAAAAGCTTTTAATTTGTTGCATGTACACATCACTTGCTTGACATTTAGCAATGTAGTAGAAATAGTGCAGTAGCACTTGCATATGAAAATCCAAATTTTACATTCATGTACAGACATTGATGAGTGTGCTGAAAGCCTGGATGACTGTCATCCCAATGCAACCTGTTCAAATATCATTGGTAGTTATCAGTGTGACTGCGATGCCGGTTTTGAGGGAGATGGATTGAACTGCAGTGGTATGTAATGCAACACTGATGTACAAGTGCAGTATATAGCAACTTGTATTGCTATGCATATCTTACTCTAGACATAGATGAATGTGAGAAGGACAATGGCGGTTGTATGCAGAATTGTACAAACACCAGAGGAAGTTTCTTCTGCAGCTGTGGAGTTGGTTACTTACTTGATGAAGATGGAATGAACTGTACTGGTAAGGCATATTGATAACAGGTGTGATGAATGTTACTACATAGCCTCCCCGCACAAAACGGGGGAGAATATTTATCTGCCAATTACATTTTTCTATAGTTTTAGTTAACCAACTGGGAGTTCCTAAAACACTTAGTATTAGTTAGCCAGAACTAAACTTTTATAGCTTCTAAGTGCTTTTTTTTTGATTTTCGACTTTCTAGAAATAGGACATAAATATTTTGCCAGTCATGTCGATCACAATAATGTCCTGAACAATATAAGTGCTTTATGGCTTCACAGCAATTTTTTGATTTTCAACTTAAACTTAGGACGTAAATATTTCCCAAGTCATTTCGATTTCCATGGTGCCCGGAAAGCTTTTGCACGTTATGGAGCCACATGCGTCTCAGGTGGCTTCATGCATAACTTTTTCAACCTGTGAGCTATGGCTAACCTTTGAAACTCTACTGCACACAGAGATGCCAATCTCTTGAAGATCAGACTTTTTTTAGCCTAGCACTGCTTATTTGTCATTAGTCAAGCAAGAGCCTGGCCCGCAAAACTGTCTCAGTCTCGATCGCCACACCCAGATTGTGATCGAATGCATAACTAGACTAATGCAGAGTATTGTGGAGCGAGCCTGAGCGAGACGTACAGTGACTATTGTCTTTGTAATAATATCTGTAATTGTGTCTGTGTAGTGATAGACTGAGATAAATGTAAGTGAGTAAGTAACTAAACAATGAGGAATGAAAGTGTACATGAATTTGAATAATGCTCCAAAGTGCATTCCTGTCAGTGTGCTCTATGGTCTCTGCTCAGTGATGAGGTCCATCGTCCTCTGGTAGCAGAGCAGGAGCATCGGAGTATAGTGCCAACAAGCACTACAGTACACTGTTAGGCACGGTGGATCTCATCGCATGCATAGAAGTTAAGAATAAAGGAACTGGGCAGCTCTTTTCTTATAACTATGACACCAAGCTCACTGGGAGCAGTCATGGCAAGCTAGTACTGCCATGTCTGGTAGCTACTGATGTGCTGTTTAGCTAGTAAACTTGCTGGTCATCTAATAGACGTTACATTCTGTTGGTTTACTGGCTCAGAAGCACGACAGTTCCTCTTCTGTTCGCTAGTCTACCCGTTCGCATGGTCATTGAAGCCTCGTGGTTGAAAAGTTGCTGCTGCCAACTATGTAGATCAGTACAATACGCACGTGCACGTGTTCGATGAAATTTATAGCAAAGCCGCAAATATAGAAAATTGTGCATAGTTTCGGCACAATATACATACTGTAATAATAACTGACAGAATAGAAATGCAGAGCCAACTCACTAATGAAGGGATCTCTCAGGCTCACCCCAAATATTTCGTCACTATTCTTGCGAGAGGCTGAGTCGTGACAATATCCACACTTATATACACTCACAGCTCTGCTCACCTAACGTACTTTGTACTCGCCCACCATACTTTATACTTGGGTAGTGCTTAGGCCTAGTTACGTAGTTATAATATTTTATTCCCACCCTTGAAGTTCTAGTTTTAATTAAATCTGTTTTTGCTCCTACTAAACATTTAATGTTTTTTAAAACAACATAGAATACACTACAGCTAGTCTTAAGGGGTAGTTCAGTGGATAGCTTTCTTGCATAATTTGGCAACATGCGCGTCCAGAGACAGCTGCTTAAGTGAAGAAGCACTTTTGTCAGATATAGTGTACTGTTTCTGCTATGGTGTGCTGCTCTCAACATAATATTGGTTTATGATTAGTCAGCAGTTAATCAGTTATCATTCAAGCAATTTAGTGAGCAGTTTAGTGAATGAGTGAGCAATTTAGTGCTTAAACTGGTTGATCAGTCATTGATTCACTGAATCAGTCATTGTTAGTTGATCTAGTAACCAATAACTGTATCCATCACCAATTAACTTACTGAATTTGCTGTTCCTCAATTCTTCAGTGATTGAATCCGTTGAATCACTACTGAATCACTCACCTAATATTCCAAATCTGCAAATTCTTCGATTCATTCTTGAAATGAAGAAGTGATAATAATTTCTGATGATTTGGTGAGAGATTCAGAGAATTAGTTGTCCCTGATTACTAAAACACAGAAGTTGAAAACCCAAATACAGAGTGCAATTGAAAGTGATGGAAGGCATGAAATGTATAGACAGCAATAGCACACTATTTTAGTACTGCACTGAAGTTGTGAGGAATGGTGCAATTGTTTACGTACTTGTTTCAAGTCAATATTGATGTTGGGAGCATAGATACATGTCCTCTGTCCTATTGTAGATATAAATGAATGTGAGACTGACGTTGCTAACTGTGATGAGAATGGTTTCTGTGAGAACACTAATGGCAGTTTCCAATGTATCTGTAAACCTGGTTACACAGGGCTAGGGACCATTGGTACTTGTGAAGGTGAGTTCCAGTTTAGCATGCTTGTGTGATTTCTAATGTGTATGAGCAGTAATATAGTTTCACTTTCGTGTTTCAGATATTGATGAATGTCTGGCTCAGCCAGACAACTGTGATGTAAATGCAGTCTGCAACAATACCATTGGAAGTTTTACTTGTACTTGCAGACATGGTTATAATGGAGATGGAGGCACTTGTAGTAAGTGATTGCAGTACCACATGACGGCATGGTGTCGGCTATATAGTGCTTCTAGCATGTATTACCCTCCCATAAATACAAACCCTGAGCAAGCACTGTCACATTTAGTGCACATGTGGACTAAGAGCATATGCACAAACGTATAGAGAGTGCTCACTCGGCAATTTTGTAGTGCATATCCGCATGGCCCACAAGAACAGAATCGCTACTGATAACTTTTCCCCAACACAATCTATGTACGTACGTGCACTGGCATGATGTGTACCAGTACACGTGTAAGGCACATCATGACTTGGCCATCACATTTCCCCCCTCAGGTTGTGCAGATGGCCAAGTTAGATTGATGAACCAGTCAGAGCCAGTGTCCAATGCAACTGGGGAAGGTAGGGTTGAGGTGTGCATTGACAATACCTATACTACAGTCTGTGACGATCACTGGGACATTCTGGATGCCAGAGTGGTGTGCAAGCAGCTTCGATACACATCTGATGGTCAGTGAAATATTTCCTAGATAAGCACTGGAGTCAAGGATATTCATGTAGCAAGTATCAGGAATTGTTTGCATATAACCATAAATCCCTGCCTGCCAAGTTTTCAAAATCAGTACTGAGTAAACTAGTCATGTATTATTATGTCTCATACATACAACAAAAGCTTTTGCAAGTGAGTCCCTCCCACTCCAGCTACAGGACAAAGTAAATTTAATAACGGCAAAGCCTTTGAGTTGTGAGGTACATGCCACCAGGAACTAGAGTCACCTACAAGTCCTACTTGTCTGTTCTAGCAAAGCACATCATCCCAGGAACACTAGCAAAAAAAGTTGCAACAACAATCGTGTGTATTTTTGTTGACTATATCCATTTTTTTTCCTAATATAACACATTACCAGTTAGCCTATTGTACCTCTCTTTCTTTGCAGATGCTGTTCCTCTTCACCGAGCCTTCTATGGTAGTGGTTCTGGACCAATTCTTCTGGATGATGTGGTTTGCAGAGGCAATGAGTCATCACTCTTGAATTGCAAGAGAAACTCTAACAATGATAGCAACTGCAACCACAGTGAAGATGCTGGAGTGAGATGTGGAGGTGCGTAGACATATTTGTAAAAGTAGCCTATTCCTATTATAGTTCCCTTCCTTCCCCTTTGAACCCTCTCCTAAAGTCAATCAACCCTTTATAGCTCCTTTCAGGTGTGATATAACATCACCACAGGTGGTTAGAATTTATAATTACGTCGCAATGTGTGTAAGTGTGCACATGTACTGTTTAGTGCAAAATGGGTGAGGAGTTTGACTGAACTCTCTGTAGAATTGAAGAGAAAGGCTCCCAAGCTTTGATGTGATATTGAATTCAAGCATGATGTTTGTGAAAAGTAGCATACAAGCTTTAATGTGATATTGAATTCAAGCATGATGTTTGTGAAAAGTAGCATACAAGCTTTAATGTGATATTGAATTCAAGCATGATGTTTGTGAAAAAGTAGCATACAAGCTTTAATGTGATATTGAATTCAAGCATGATGTTTGTGAAAAAGTAGCATACAAGCTTTAATGTGATATTGAATTCAAGCATGATGTTTGTGAAAAAGTAGCATACAACAGTTGATCATGACTTCTCAGCACCAGATGATAATTAGCTATCACGCTGCTTACTCTCCAACGGTGGCACTGAAGGATGATCAGGCTGCTCACAGATCAGTAGTGTTGTTATAAGACACAGCTAGCTGATTATTAAATTTTTGGTGCTGCTATGTTACCAGACATTACACATTGTAAATTTCCTCAAGAACTACATGAGGAAGGCTGTGAAAAATGCAAGAATTACCATTCACAAAGGGGATCTTCTTAAGGCAAAGTTAATTTTTTCCTCGATCACAGTCAATGATGCCCATGCATTTGTGTCGAAGGGCTTTTTTTTTTGAAATTCTTATTAGTGTTATGCATAATCATTTCATTGCATGCTTTCAGTTGATTGTTTTTTTTTGTGAAACAAATGTACATATGTGGGAATTGTAGTGCTTCTCTTGTTTTTGTAACTATTGCAGGCACTTATGTACTATAACAGTATATGGATGGTAGCAATAATCAGATGCACTAGCACCCAGCTTGTAAGTTACTTGGAATAGGACCTTCAATCAATTCTGCAGACTGTTACGTTAAACTACTACCATTGCTTGATTTTTACAAGCTGTTAAAGTTGAAAATTGGATCAAAGTAAGCGCACAGGCAGACAATAGCTGAATGTACCCTATGTTCTGAAGTCCTCCTCACTTCTAGCAATTTGCACATTTATGCAGTGCAATTGTATCCAAGTATTGCCATGTGTTTAAACTTATTCTATATGATAGTAAACTGTTGTACATGTAGTGCCAATGAAACATCATGCACTCTCTGCTCTGAGTAGCTTTTATGACTCTATTCACTGCAATCCTCAGATATGGCTTCTAGCATGACTGAACAGCTTAGGAACTGCATACTGTTCCCCATTCCCAAGGCAACAAGGATCAAGCACTTTCTGAAAGCTATCGCCCAATTGCTCTCGCTTCAACTTTAAGCAAAACTCTTTGAGTGCTTTGCTTAGAGATGAAGCGAGGGCAATTGGACAATAGCTTTCAGAAAGCCCAGGCATCAAGAAAAACTGAGGGTTTGATTGAATAAGTGCATTCTTCAATCATACCCTCAGTTTTTTTTTGACAAATGGGCTTCAGTTTGGCTTCAAACCAAACTTTAAGATGTCAACTTCCCTTTGTACTGGTACAGTTAAGAATGTTATTTCCTGGTACATGCATGGCAGCTTCTGGTGTTTGCCTGCTTCCTGGATACATCAAATGCATTTAACCTTGCAAGATCCTCTTCCAGAGCTTGCTTGGAGATTTTCTCAGTCACCTTACCCACTTTCTCGTGTTGTGGTACAAGAATCAGTCCATGTCTGTCAAATGGGGGGAGTCCTTCTCTGTACTTTTTCTGTTTCCAATGGTGTTCGCCAAGCTTTGTGCTGATGTGATCAGGGCAATACATTGCTGCTCCTCTCCGGACAACAACTTTGAAGACATGATTAATACAATGTCATGTGACTAATTAATTATTGCTTACTTTAATCATAACTTCACTTTTGTAATACACTCATACATTGGTGTGTTTTGTAATAATTATAATAAGAATAATATATTAATAATAATAATAATAATATTAATAATAATAATAATAATGTATCTATGCACTTCCTTAGCTAATTGCACAGAAGGCAGTGTGCGCTTGCTTGCTGGAGATGACTATGCCTACTACTATGGAAATTATGCTGAAACAGAGTTTTCAGACTATGGCGACTTGTACATTAAGGACACTCTGAGTCGCGGAAGAGTAGAGGTGTGCATAGCAGGAAGATATAGTGCAGTATGTGATCGGTCATGGGACTACGAAGATGCATCTGTGGTGTGCAGGGAACTGGGATTCTCTCCTTATGGTGAGCGCTGTAAAAGTTAACCTTTCAGAATACAGTAACATTATGCTCCAGTAGTGTGCGGTGATCGAGTGTGTTAAGTGACTCATGGGGTATTGTGCCTAAGAGGGTGATACAGGATGAGTTGAAGCCAAGTGCTGTATTCACCTCAGGATTAAGGCTGAGGTCAATGAATGATTCATCATGTATATATTCTATTTTCCTGTTACTCATAGCCAGCATAAATCACTAATAATCTTCTCTAGGTACACCAAAATATAAACAATTATGTTCTATATAGCAACAAAACTCACACTTACGACATAGAATAATAACATACCATACCCATTCCAGGGTTGCGGTTCATAGGCTGCTCCACAAATGCTTAACCTAAGTAAACTAGCAGCATTTTGTCATAGTTATCGTAACTTGTATAAACATGTAGTTCCAAATTTTATGAGGAGCATCATTTTTGTGGAAATATTTTTCGCAAACCAAGAATCCTTGATAGCCTCATCCATTCTCATAATAGTGAATGCAGCTGCACCGTGCTCTGCTGCTCGCTTCCCTGACCTCCCTGACAGCAGTGTATTTATTAGTTTTTGCAGCCCGGTCAGTCTCATTTCATATTGTTTTGTTGTGTACGTATATTTACTATGTACATGTGGCATGACCTAATACACATCTATAGTTATGTTTCTGCTCTTTAGAACAATTCTGGTGTGTGTATATCTATTGCACAGGTGCAATCAGTCTTGGAGACGGTGCGTTGAGTCGATCTACCAATCCAGTGGCTCCGGGAACTTTCAACTGTACTGGAGAAGAGTCCACGTTACGTCAGTGCATGCAGAGTGTGGCCTCAGACCCTACACTATGTGAACCTGCAGGTGTAGTTTGTCAAGGTACATATGTTTGCCTGGTACATTGACAGAAAATGCAGAAGTCTTTCGTACAAATAAGAGGGGTTTTCCATAGAGTGTGAGCACAGCTTGGATATGTGTGCGTACAAGGAGACAGTTGTCAGCTTCTTCTACTGTTTAGATTTGTGTCTCATACTCTTTTGTAGCACTATCAACACAAGCAGGAAATTGCAGTAATGGAGATGTGAGGTTGGAAAGCACACCTGCTAATCGCCTGACGGGTCGAGTAGAGATCTGCATCAACAATGCCTGGGGCACCATTTGTGATGAGGAGTTCAGCTCTGAAGATGCTGAGGTCATCTGCAGGCAACTAGAACTACTCCCTGCACGTGAGTATACATAAGCCAGCCTGTTATAACGACTGTATTTATGTTTCAAATTTCAGCACAAAGCCCTTTGAGGTGTATTGCTGAAACACTTAAGTATCCTGTAAAGATGTTGGCATAAACTTCATTTTTTACCAGCCGGAGCGCGCGCAGCGCGCAAACGGCTGGTACTAAGATTGCTTTATGTTTTCCGCGTTTGTCTGTTCGTTTGTTTGTTTGTGCGTCCGCACTTATCACGTGCGCAATATATTACGTCATACGTTACTATGCAACTGCTGTGTCTAGCAGCTTTTGGAGGTTTGCAGGCCAAGCTACAGCAAATGAAGGTAGTTTTGTGTTGCCTAGATGGCGAAAACGTGGTAGGTATCAGTTAAGATCCTGGTTTCTTGGCATATACCGTATTTCCGCGATCAGACGCCGCGGCTACTATTTATTTCATCCCGCGATTTTCCGCGGCCACTATTCGAGGGCGGCCACTAATCGAGGGCGGCGCTTATTAGATTGAGCGGTTTACTGGTTATACAGCGATGTACAACAGCAGTTTAAATCCTTTTAAAAATCGCCGTTCGTGCCTCAGCACTATCGAAAAGCTGTCATGCTACAATGCCAGCTGTTTTTTTGAGGGGAGAGGTATCGAAAATATAGATTCGCGGGCAGCCTCCGTCGGGCTCTGATCCCTTAAATTCGCAATCTCGAAGAAGACAAAGGTGAGGTCCGATAACTGTTAGCTAGCAAAGTCAAGTATTACTCTACTTTTACTGTAGTTGCTACATCTTCTTGCTTACGCGGTACTTGAATTTTAGCCGTGGCTACTATTCGAGGGCGGCCACTATTTCGTTCAGCACTTCCGGAGGTGCGGCTATAATTCGAGGGCGGCTACTAATCGAGGGCGGCGTCTGATCGCGGAAATACGGTAGCTACTAACTGGAGGCGCATGACGAAACTGCTGAGTCAGCACTTTCACTGTACCGCTCTATTATAGTATCTCTGGCTCTACAGGTGTAGTTTAATAGCTCGGCCTAAGCTGAGTTGTGTGTATTGTACAGGAAAAGTGTCCAGCTGTTTTTTTAGACATGAAATGTCAGACTTGTTTTTGTATTCAGAAGTTGTAATATAAAGCCTTCAACTAAGATCCCTCTTTCGAGTAATTTTCCCAGTTGGCTTAGAATGCATGGTTTATCCCTGCCTATCTCATTTCAGTTGATGCTTGTCTGGCTCACACTCATGTGATGCTTATATGCACACAGTAAACAGATTTGTAATGGTGGGTGAAGTGCATTTAATCTTAGTAAAAAAGCTAATGAAGAACGAAACTTTAGTAGTTAGCCAGCTAAAATGAAAAAGGGGTTGATAATGGTGAAAAAATATTAGTCTAGTTGTAGTTTTAAATTATTCCCACCCTTAAAATTTAGTTATCTAAATATGTTTTAGCTCCTACTACATAAGTTCATTTTTTATACACGTTTTTCAGGTCACCCATTTCTCTGCTCTCCCGTAATCTTTATGCTGAAGAGTGTGCATGGCTGACTCAGTGTAAGATTCCACTTTCCATTTTCTGAGAGAAAATGTGTGAGAGGATTCATCATTGGTTCAGTACAAGTTTTACAATCATGTAGAAAGAGACTGAGTGAAATCTATTTACCATCCTGCTGGCTCCAAGATTACTTTACGTTTTCTGCGTTTGTTTTTCTGTCCATACTGCGCATCCACAATAAAACCAGTCCTACAATATTTAATGTTGCTTGTAGTAATTGGCCAGCTAGCCATAAATACTATGAATTCTGCTAGATCCTCTCTCACCTTCCAGCAGTGGGTGAGAACAGGGTGGAGCTAAAACCTGTAGGCCAAACTACATGACTACTACGTGCAGCATGTGAGGGTAGTTTTGCGTCACCTAGACAGCAAAAAACAAGTCTGACATTTCATGTCTAAAAAACCAGCCGGACGCCTTTCCCGTACAATACACACAACTCAGCTATTAAACTACAGCTGTAGAGCCAGAGATACTATACCAGTATTCCTAGAGCGGTCTAGCGAAAGTGCTGACTCAGCAGTTTCATCATGCGCCTCCAGTTAGTAGCTATATGCCAAGAAACCAGCATCTTTACGGCTACCTACCACGTTTTCACCATCTAGGCAACACAAAACTACCTTCATTTGCTGTAGCTTGGCCCGCAAACCTCCAAAAGCTGCTATACACTGCAGTTGCACAGTAACGTATGACGTAATATGCGCACGTGATAAGTGCGGACGCACAGACAAACAAACAAACAAACAGACACCGAAAACGTAAAGCAATCTTAGTACCAGCCATTTTCGCGCTCCGCGCGCTCCGGCTGGTAAAAATTGGTTAGTAGACCCCCTTGATAATCACAAGTTTTACAGCTGCTAACAGGAGGCACACAAGAAAACTGTGGAGTCGACCCTTTTGCTGATATTCTGTGCTGTATTTGGTTACCTCTGGATCTGCTTTGCTGCACATGATGAGACAGACAGCTTGGTATAGTTCTACAGCTGCAGTTTACTTGGCCCGAGCTGTTGCTGAGAACCCTTTACCCCAACTACTATGTACATATGAACATGAAAATGTATACATGGACACTATACTCAAGATACTGATAGTATTGGAAATAGGTGCTTGATTATTGAAGAAGTGTGATGTGCATAACTAACAGGACACTCAATCTCTACTATTTTGTTCTATTCCATGTAGACACGAGCGAGACCCCAATTGCGTATCGTAGTGCACATTTTGGGCAAGGAACAGGACCTATCTTCCTGTCAGCAGTGGCTTGTACAGGAATGGAATCATTTTTACTGAATTGCTCGGTAATTGCAACCCAGGGTCTGCACTCTTGCACTCATGAGATGGATGCTGGAGTGGGGTGTCCAAGTAAGTGTTCATATTTCACAATGGGCTCGTGCAGATTATGTACAACTAACTGGTCCATAGTTGTGTCTGGCTCTTTGGGGCAGCAAGATAGTTTTTGCTACATTGTCATAGATTGATCTTGTGTGTGGTCTGCAAAACAAGGGTCAGTATTATGGAGTATGGTAGTATTCCATATACGTACGTATTATACATGGTGAGTGTGTAAAGATGGCAAAGGAAACAAATTACCGCCACGTGTATAACATGTACAAATGAATGTGTGTTGAAATATCTACGTACTTGAGATTTAGTCATAAACCTGTATGTGCCTTATCAAGCATTACCAGGAGTGGTTGCCAGTAACAGGACTGCTAATATTCATTGCTATTGAGCATCACGGAAGTACCACACACATCAGCCAGTTGCCAAATGAACAAATGTTTCATTCTTTCTTCTTCAGTCAGGAATGACTGAAGTGATCACAACAGGGCTGTCAGAAGCAGGGTGACTGGGGCAGTGTAGGGGTGGTAATCCGTAAAAACATTGCAGCAGCGTACTGTATAGCCGGAAAATTTGGCGAGGACTTTAATTTGGCGGTTCGGCGAATCGTAAAAAATCGCCAAATTAGATTCTCACACATTATGTAATACGTAACACCCACGCGCGCATTCAGCTGCAAAAATGAAGTTGTTGTTCCCACTCCACCCACGTACGTGTTTCCTTTCTGTTCGGGAAGGATATCGAACTCACGAACAAAGCTGTAAAGCGCTTTCTATCTGGAGACTCGAAGCCTGTCACACGGTCACCTCGAGGCAAGTATAACACTTACACGCAAGAAAGGGCCGCAAATTGGAAAGTCTGCCGCTGACAACGGAGCGACAAAGGCCGCTATACACTTCTCCAAGTTTCTGGATAGTTACACGTAGATTGGTGAATCAAACGTCTCCATTGTCGAGCTCAGTGACAAAAAACTTGTTCAGCAGCATTGCACTGTATTCTTATCTCTGGTTGCACGTTGTGCACCGAGGATTACGTAATACGCCGATATAAATTACCAAATATTAATTGAAGATTACGTCATAGCCTTCGCCGAACACAATCGCCAAATTTAAATTTTTCCAATATTTAATTTTAGCCGTTTTTGGCGATTTCTCCAAATTTAATTTTCGCCAAATTTTCCGGCTATACGGTAGTTCCTACCTTGTTTGCTGGCTTTTTATGGGATTCCATTCCTACATGTTCTTTCATTTTTTTCCTGCAACTAGGTACCAGCCGGAGCGCGTGCAGCGCGCGAACGGCTGGTCCTAAGATTGCTGTACGTTTTCTACGTTTGTCTGTTTGTGCGTCCGCACTTATCACATGTGCAATGTATTACGTCATACGTTACTATGCAATTGCAGTATAGAGCAGCTTTTGGAGGTTTGTAGGCCAAGCTACAGCAAATGAAGGTAGCTGTGTGTTGCCTAGATGGCGAAAACCTGGTAGGCAGCCGTAAAATGACGTATAGCTACTACCTGGAAGCGCACGACGAAACTGCCAAGTCAGCACTTTTGCTGTACTGCGCTCGTTTGCTTCTCAGTTTCTGCAGGATGCTTACTGTAGCATAGTTACTGTAATTTGTAGTTTTACAGCTGCAGTTGGCTTGGCCTGATCTGAGTTGTGTGTATTGTACGTGAAAGTTTCCCGGCTGGTTTTTAGACATGTAATGTCCGACTTGTTTCTATTTATTTTCAAGGGAGAAGAGTGTGGACAGTTGTGCGTGGTTCATAAACTAGGTGTGGGGTAGAGAATATTCATTAGGTGAGAGTTGTATCTCATAATGTTACTGCAAGCTGGCACAATTGTTAAATCACTACTCACTTCAATTGTCAAATCACTACTCACTTCAATGCTTTACTTCAATGTTGTATACGTAAATGTGTGTGTGCCAAGTATGTAGCTAATATGCCTTTGGAATCCAATCACCTAGGAGGAAAACATGTAGCTACAGTAATTGCTAGTGTTGCACAAATCACAAATGAAGGACTGCCTGGATCCCCCAGTAATACTCCTCCCATTAGGGATATTATAGGGTATGTAACTGCATGAGACTTTTCCTCGTGACACCAACTGCTCCTCTGGCCAGATGCTGTTTTGGACATGTGCCACCAATCAGCCATGTAAATGAGTCTATTTGTTATCGTATGTGTAACTTCTGCACAGTCATGAACCAGGAAATGGCAAGCATGCACTTGGGAGTCCTCATGAACACTGCTGAATCAATTTGAAACCTCTATCCAATACCCCAGTAAAAATGCCACATTATATTTGGCAGTCACTTCATTGTGTGGGTAGTCTGTGCATGCATTGCGGTGTGCATTGTCGCTTGTTTCATTTATTTTTGAGGAAGTATTTTTTTTTGGTGGAAGTGCATCCCTACATGACTAGTTTTTGCTCCTTTTGGGCAAAGTGCTTTTTCTGTAACTTATGATATTGCAACAGCATCTGTGAGAGTCACCAATATGTAGATCATGCTTGGGCAAAGACAATGCATGCATGCATGTTTTGTTCAACCACACAGGTGAAGACTTCTGCCTGACAGGTCGTGGTTCCTGTCACCATAATGCAAGCTGCATTAACACTCCTAAATCTTTTGCCTGTGTATGCTTGGACGGCTACATGGGAGATGGAGTTAACAACTGTGATGGTGTGTTATGTAGCTTAGTCATGATTCAAAGTACAAACCTGTGTGTAAAGATTTGTTTTATAGTATGTGTGTGTGTATGTAGCACCATTTTAAGGTACACTAACTCTACTGCCTAGCAGCGGCAGTAATTACTCCTCCTGTGGTATAAGTACGAGGCAGAGTTTGTTTCATTGGTACTTTCTTGCTCTTATTACGCGTATCTACCAGACATCGATGAATGTCGTGATGAGAATGGAGGGTGTGAGCAAGGCTGTATCAACACTCCTGGATCTCGTGTGTGCAACTGCAGTAGAGGATATTTACTTGGAGACGATGAGCAATCATGTGACGGTGAGAACACACAAACATACATATACTACTGCAAAGAGTACTGACAATAGACAGGATGGGTATTAGTTCCCAGATTTGCTTACCCGTTATAGCCCTTTAAGGTGGTAGTCTAACTTGTAATTTCATGTGTGCAGATTGGGGTGCAAAATTTATATCAAGCCTTACAGGCGGTGTGTGAACATCCACGTACTATGTGGTGGCCAATTCTCGCGTGCATGCAACCTGATTCCAACAATTTTCAAAACGGTATCTCTAACCCGAATCAAATCAGTTGGATAAGACTCTGCAATCATCGGCCTATGCGGCAACACATTAGAGGTATAAAATCATAAGCATGTACACGTAATTTTAGCAACACCGTATGGGCTGAAAGAATAAAGTTTTAGCATTGCAGCCCACACTTTTTGATTGTTATGGAAAGCACTTCAGCATGCATTCCTGCCAGAGGAGGTCGGTCAAGGTTGACCTTTACTGATCAGGTCTCATTAAAGCCACGTGTAGCTCAGTACTGTAGATTACGTAATGCACGTTTAGTACAGTACTCTCCATTGACCGTTTTTGGACTTTTTCACTATATCGCCCCGGCTCTATCACCTTGAAAATGGACTCGTAAGGCGGCGTATGAGTCTTTTGTTGTGTTTAAAGCCCGAGCCCTTGAATCGCCCCTCTGCAACTAAGTGCCACGCCGTTTTGCCATGTTGCAGCAGTTGCAGAGGGGCGATTCAAGGGCTCGGGCTTTAAACACGACAAAAGACTCCCACACCGCCTTACGAGTTCATTTTCAAGGTGATAGGGCCCGGGCGATATAGTGAAAAAGTCCAAAAACGGTCAATGGAGAGTACTGTACTAAACGTGCATTACGTAATCTACAGTACTGAGCTACACGTGACTTTAATGAGACCTGATTAGTAAAGGTCAACCTTGACTGACCTCCTCTGCATTCCTGCAATTAGAAAACACTTTCAGCCATTTTTTTTTCTGAGTATGTTTAAGTTAGATATTTAAAATGTACAATTATTATTTATTATTTTTGTTAATGAGCACTACTCTAGGGGTTGTGTTTACTTGCTGCTTTTTCTTGAAGAACTTCATTTAAGAAGAATAGTCTTTCAGCTTTGAACAGTACCACTATTATCAATACTTTAACGTTTCTGTCCGAGTGTGTAACGGATGTGACGTCCGCTAATAAAGCGTGATTACGCGAGAATACACAAGAAGACTGTGATGTCATCATATGGGTACTTAGCTAATTAGTACTTTGACTGTTGCATGCGTTTGCACAACTTCGACCACTGCATGCGTTGGGATGCTCTGACAGCCGACTGTATTATCATGATGGCCTCAAATGAGCACTTCGAGCGCACTCTACTACGCAAAGGATAGTGGCTGTAAGTACAAACCATGTACTGTAACAGCTGTAACTGCCACGCTAGACAAACTACGACCATACACATTAAATAGAGTCAGTGCCGTTCGTCTTCATGCAAGCTGTGGCTATGAAGAGCTAGGCTTCGGTCTTAGCTTTCCTGTTTTATTTTGCAGTTATTTGCAGTTTTTCCTTTGAGGTAATTACTGCCTCCACATGGCTCAGACAGAAATCTGTCATCTACACTAGAACACATACACTGTCATTAATTTTATACTCATGCACTCGATTCATCTCTGCTTTTTTTCATCAAATATTGACATCAGCCATGCAGTTTGATAACTACTACGCACACATGGACGCAATCGTAAGATAGAAAGCTATCGCACTGGATACGAATCAACACATTTATTTTCTATCCGTACAGAGCAAGCGCAGCAAGTGAGTTCAACAAGCACAAGTACTTGCGCGAGCGAAGCGAGTGCAAGTACTTGTACTAGAAAAATGTGTTGGCGTAATGCAATTCTTGTGACATTATGCTGCCCACAAATGCAGACCAAGGTTCTACTTTTTTGAAGTCGGCAATGGAAGCCACAGCCTACAAAAAGCTGGCAAAAAATGCTTCTGTTGTACTCTAAGTTAAGAAGGGTATCTCATGGTGTCAGTCAGTGACCGCTTCCACATGTCCCACTTCTCAAGTAGGTAACTCTCCAGGTGTTTTGCTTTTTGTTGGTTGTCAGAGAGGTAATTTGCACCCTTAGTTGCAAGTCTTTTTGGCAGTAGGTGGGGCTTAATTTGGCTATGTGCGTGTCAACAGAAACAAATACTGCTTGGAGATACGTATCATTGGCATTTTGGCACCCATGAAGGGAATAAGGCTACGCATTGCACTCTTGTGTAATATTATATATATTTTACCACGTGTTCACTTGGGGAAAATGTCTACACACTCGTACAATACGTACCTATGCATTTTACACACCAATGTGGTTCAAATCGATGTTCTATAGAACACATTACCCACACAGATAATCCATCAGTGTAACAATTTATCTTCACAAATGATTAAACTAGAAGTCTCTAGAAGAAACAACCCCATGCTGCATGTACATAATGTACAAAGGAGTCTTGGCTAGACCCCAGACTTGGTTGATGGAGCTGTTGGTACAGTGCAGCTGGCTGTGTAGCTGTACCCACGGTGTACAGCACTTGTATGACAACAGACAACAGACATGCAGAAAGAAACAATCACTCAAACCCGCCGCATAAATATGTAGATATGTAACGACAGCGGAACAAATCAAAGATGGCTGCTGCTGTACCGTATAGCGGGAATCTTTCGTGGGTGAAAACCTTCGCAAATTGCCAAAAAGTCCGATTTCGCGAATAAAACTTTTGCGAATTATGGGAAACAACCGTTTGCGGTGTGGCAGTTTGTGCCCGTTGATATTTACACGCTAATTATAGTGACACGCCCCCGCACTCAATGAGAATTTTTGCGGTTAAAACTTTTACGAATTGCGCCAAAACCGTGAAGTTCGCGAAAGTTTTCACCCGCGAAAGATTCCCGCTATACGGTATCTTACACTCATAAATAGCATTTTCTTGCTAGGATTAAGTACCCTGAACTCAACACTGAGATCACTTCTTTTAATCATAAATCCACTGTCAGTGTAATACTGCTACCAGCTATTGTCAAGGCTGAAATGTAAAGACTGGTACATGTGTACTATTTCCTCACCCCTCTGTTCATATTGATACCAGATATTAATGAGTGTGAAGATAATCCTGATTGCCACCAAAATGCCGAATGCAGCAACACCCCTGGGAGTTATAATTGTACCTGCAAGAGTGGCTTCAGTGGTGATGGATTTTCTTGTCAAGGTACACTGTAAGCATGCGTACTACTAATTGGAGTGTAGATGAACACAATCTTGCATGTACATTATTTATTCTGTATATCACTTCTGCACAGACATTGATGAATGTAGTGACCAATTAAATAACTGTAGTGTGAATGGTTTCTGCCAGAACACTATTGGTAGCTTCACCTGCAATTGCAGCCATGGCTATTCTGGTGACGGAGTGGACTGCAGTAAGTTGATTACTTCTTTGCAGTAATGTTGTTCTTGATCTTTACCCTCTGCATACTTACAAGGCATCTCCCCTCCCTGCCTATGTATGTACGTCTGCATTTACGTATGCATAGCATATGAAGATACTGAGCTGGAAGACATCTTTAAGCAAATTGTTTTAGTATGTGTATGATATAGAAAGTTATACCCATTCATTAGAAAAATGTGATTTTGACATAACGTGAAACATTCCTACAGTCCACATACTACTAGTATGTGAAACCTTTACAATTACAGTATTAATTTTAACAATTCCATTCTGAGATGAAAGTGCAACTGTTATCAGGGTTCTTCTCGAAAGGAAGGTAGATGAAAGGTTTATGACTACAACAGTAGACTTGTCATAAAGCTCCACCTGTTCGCTTGGCAGTGGTGGGCAACCCCAGGAGTAAGATTGTCTTTGGCCGGGTTTGTATTCATAGAACTAGCTAGCTAGAAGCTATAGGCGTGTTTTCGCAGGCCTAGTTTATTGCTGCAGTATTGTGGCACAACTTTTGCCATATGCGATGCATTCTAAAGCTTACAGCAAGAAAGATTTGTTGCATGTTTCCTTCTGTAGTTTCTTAGTTTCTAAATATTCGTAAGAGAGGCAACAGCATTACAACAGAACTTTCTCTACATGCACAAGGTTGTACAGATGGTCGTGTAAGGCTAAGGAATGGAACTGAACCGGTGCTGAATGAGATAGGAGAAGGTAGAGTGGAGGTTTGCATCAACAACATATATGGAACTGTATGCGACAGTCGCTGGGACATCCTGGATGCAAGAGTTGTTTGCCATCAGCTTAACCATACATCTAATGGTGGGTTGTCTGCATGTGCGTACATACATATTCTACCGAAAGTACACACGATTAATAATTTTCCCCTTTTTCAGATACTTTGCCTGTGAGGGGTGGACTCTATGGCAGTGGTATAGGTAATGCCACTCTGGATAACGTACGGTGCACTGGAGATGAGCAATCTCTCCTAGATTGTACATATAGCCCCAGTGATGAACGCGACTGTCACAGTGCTGGAGTTAAGTGTGGAGGTATGTAAATCTATCTGTCAAACTCGGTTACGTCTATGAGCAGAATCATACAAGGGGGCTTCTCAGTTGGCTCTTTGCATAGGAAACAGAAGTTCTCTGAATAGCAACTTTAATTGGAAAGAAACTCTGCCGACTAGATGTTCTAGTCTTCACGGCAAACCTGAAGAAGACTGCAGCATCTAATCTAAATATCAGCAGTGTTTCCCTCCAATTAAAGTTTGTATTCAGAACTTTCGTTTCTTTCGTATCATACAGAATTAATCCTGCTTTTTGTATCTAGCATCTATTCATTTTATTCAATGCAAGCACCACACTCAATCATATACGTATGTATGTAGAATGATCTATTTTGTTCCTAAAGCTGACATAGTTGCACTAAAAAAGTTGGAGTGCCAAAAGTAAACTTTGTCTCTGTAGCTGTGTGTGAAGATGGTGACGTGAGGCTACTGGCAGGACAGATGTATGATTACTACCTTGGACTGGAACTGAGTGATAGCTTTTACACTGATGACAGGCTCAGCAGTGGCAGAGTGGAGGTTTGCCTTGGTGGTACTTGGGGAACTATCTGTGATGACCACTGGACCCATACAGATGCATCAGTCATCTGTAATCAGCTGGGATTTTCTGAATATGGTATGTTCATATATAGTTTCTGTAACATTCCCTTCGAAGCCCTTAACAATTAAAATCAGTACACAAGGATGTGCACTTGGCATATTTAGCCATAGAAACCTTGCTATTAAAGAGGCCTTTAGGGAATGTGGGTTGAGTACTACAGATGAATTTTGTATCACAATGTACGTACATGCTTGGTCCAGTTACTGTGAAGTTTTTTTGGAAATGTGCGTGTGCACTTCTGGACATAAAGGGTGCAATAAATGGTAGACATGGAGGACAGTAACTGTGATCCTTGTGAGATGTGATCCACCTTCATACAACTTATCATGAGTTCTAGCTATACCATACTCTATATGTAGGGATGGCATGGCTGCCACATTTAATGCGTACAAAATGAAATGTTAAAAGTCTGTGTCATAAGCCTGTATAAGTCCTACCAGCCATTCTCGAGTGCTTTCATAAATAGCAAGACAGCATTGCTAGAGAACATGCGGAGTACCACATCTGCAATATTTGTCCATCTTTATTTTTATTTAAGGCTAACCCATCATTAACTGCAATGATTCAAACACAAGAAAGTGACGTCTTCTACGGGGTATTACACTTGTACCAGAGCACTTTCAATCACTTTGAAGTTAATGAGCAGTGTTTTACCTGCACTCTCGTGTAGACACTTGCTGTTGGCATTGCATTTTTAAACTAAGATTACGCATGCACAGACTGCCTGCTACCATATTCTCTGTTTTAAGCCTAACTTCAATTGTGCTGTCTGTTTGGGCCTGCTCTCATATTCTGGTTTACGACTGTAATTACACCAACTGTGGCTCACTTACATATTTGTAAGTGCCCCGTGTACAATGTAAGTTCCAATGGGATGAGTGATACTGGAGGGGACAGGGCAGTCATTTGTTTGTGTTACACTAGAAACTGTCATATATATGCCTTGGTTCTTGGTGATTGCATTCCGAAACAACCCTGTGTGCGTGTGCAAGCGAGGGTTAAGCAGTTTGTTCTATCCTTCAGTCGGTCTGTTAGACATCGTTTCTTTCAGTAATTTTCCGTAAGTTGACTCCACCCCTTTGTGATCAAGAGCACCAATTCAAACGGGAAATGTACAACCTTTATAGATGAACACTGGTAAAAAGCCTTATCCTTAGGCTAATATTTATGTATATACTTAACAAACACATAGTGATTATTGCCTGCAGTTATTTGTAACATTGGCTCCACCTCTTCATTCGCAGTATGTATGTATAAATTACGGATCTTATGTTTATATTACAAACGTATGTTTCATGATCACCAATCTTTGTTTGTGCCAGAAGTCTACTACATGATATTGTGTGAAATTTGGAAACTGTGTTCATTAAGCTACTCCTGTCGGATATAATATATTTGCTGCTGATCCATCTCAGGAGCAGTGGCTGGTGGTGAGACATTCAGTGAGGGAAGCAGAGACATTCATGTGACGGACATAGACTGCAGTGGAACCGAGACTGCCTGGAACAAATGTCCTTTCAATATTAGCGCCAGCGACTGTGGGCCATTTGAAGATGCCTATGCTGCCTGCCAAGGTACGTGTATGCCTGCACTGCTTCAATTTCCTGTGCTCGTGCTAGCATGTATCTAAGTATGTATGCATATTTCAGTATGCCTATCTATGTATGTTGTTACTAACGTTAAAAACTGCTTATAGTATACTGGGTAGGGGTGCATCCAGCTTGTAGGTTTTTGACACTTGGAGCTACACCTCACAGGTCGCAGTACAAACCAGATTAGCCTGCTGTATAGGTGTACAATTATAAGTACAGTTAGGGGGCAGCTTTGGTGGGTTTACTCCACTCTCATACTCTCTCCTTGTGAAATAGCATACCGTTAAATTCACACTTGGTCCATACTCTTCAGATATCATGACTGTCCATGCTCCTGGCTGTGAAGATGGGGAGCTGAGGTTGGTGGATGGCCCCAATGTCCGTGAGGGAAGACTGGAGATTTGCATTAACAGAGCCTGGGGTACAGTCTGCAATGAACAATTTGGACGCCCTGATGCTGCAGTTGTATGCAAACAGATGGGCTTCTCTGAAAACGGTATGTATCATCAAGTTATGTGCTTGTTGAGCTCTCCCACTGTGCTCGCTCTGTATGGATAGACGGTGTCACCTGCATAGTGTATGTGACAGTTAGTACGTATCTATCTGCCAGTGGCAGTAGTGCTGCTGACAGATCCCGGCCTGAACCGCGTGTGGGCAGTAGCTCACAGGTATAACAACTGCAAAGCAATGTAGGTAAGCTAGGACTACTGCCTAGCTTTTTACAGCCATACCCTAGGCAAACAGCACTGCCTTCATTTAAAGCACATCGTCGTGGTTAGTCTAATGTACGTTTGCCTGGTAATTCAACATGGCTTTCACATACAGGATTATATGTCTTGCCTTTGTCGGTTAAAGTGTGCTCATAATGCTTAGGTTGCCAGATCCAGCTCGAGAGCATAATGTGCATATCACTGGATTATCAAATTAACAATTTACAATACTCTCGAACATCACGGTCTTCTCTCCCAATTGCGTGTGTTACATCACATCTGTTACACTGACAGACAGGCAGAAGTAGCATTGTATGTATTGATGACTGATGATGGTACTCTTCACATCAGCTTTACATACAGATTTTATGTAAGCCTGTCATGGAGTACAGTAATACTTTGGAATGATGCGAAAAATGGTTGCAATATTATTTGGAATGTTTACAAAGCCATACATGCAAATCTCTGCTCTAGATGTAGTCATATCACCTCGGGCTATGTTTTCATCAGTAGTAAGACTTGCATTGCTACGGAGCATAGTACGTATATTGCTGGATAATCAAATAGCAGTTTTGTAAACAGGCAAATTATTATTTTTTTCCTTCAGCCAGCCTAGCACATTAATGACTAAGGGCGATTACAGTAATTTAAAAACAATGAAGAATTATCCCTGGGGTATTAAACTCATAGCATAGCATTTCAATGAAATTTAAAGTGGCGATTTGCTAGCTCTGTCAAGACCTGCTCGTTGTTCCACACCATTTCATGACTCAGATTACAATGCACAGACTGCCTTCCTCTAAATAATTAATGCCTACCTTCAATCATGCTGCCCGTCCTGATCTGCTCACATCTCCTGGTCCATGACTGCATAATTAAGTTGCACAATCTGTACTTGAGAAAATTGTATTCCTGTGGTACAAATAAGAATCCAAGATAGCTTCTGATTGGTCAGAGGTACTGGTATTATGTGAAAATACGTAGACTTACCAGCTAATTTACTCAACAATGTAGATTGAATATTGTCAAGTTTGTTGTGTGGGTAGTATGTGCATGCATTGCGGTGTGCATTGTCGCTTGTTTCATTGGTTTTTGGGGAAGAGTTTTTTGGTGGAAGTGCATCCGTACATGACTAGTTTTTGCACTTTTTGCACTGTTGTTTCATTATTCTACGTACAAGATTAATTTACCAAACCACACTTTGAATAACTCCACCAATAGCATGCATAGTCATATTCATGAAATACAAAGATGAGATACAACATTTTCAAAAAAAACATCACAGGATATACATGCAGTAGCAAAACATTGAAAGGACATGTAGGGATAAAATCTTTACATCTTTGGACATTTTTTGAAACTATACGGTATCCACCTAACTCCTGATTTTCTTTGAAGTAACAAACTCTGACTTTTTACTGCTCACCACATATCCTCACACAACAAACCATGCCAGCATCATGCTCAGTAGCGCAATAAACAATTTCAAAACAAAAACATCACATGATATACATGCAGTAGCACATGGGCTGCTGTGCTTTGCTATGAACTACATACGTATATGTATGCTGTACTGACATCCCTACAGTTACAGCATTGTTCATTGCCACATTAGGTGCTAGACTTCTGCCACATGGAAACTACTCTACTCGATCTGGACCGATCTTTCTTAACCGGGTGGCCTGCATGGGTGATGAAACACAACTGCTGGCTTGTGACAGGCTACAGCAGCTAGGGCTAGCTGAGTGTGACCACTCCACTGACGCTATGGTTCACTGTGAAGGTAGTAATACGACAGTGATAGGCAATAGTACATTAAAGTGCACACACCAGTACGACACCCGATTAGGTTTTAATAAGAAAAGTTGTACGCCAGAAGGCGTCTGGCTGCAGTACATAGTGATACGTATGGGCACGATTTGCAGCAGGCATCATGAATGGTACTTTGTTTGAAAGCAGTAATGATTATGATTGCTGTTCTCAGACTTACGTTTGACCCCTTTTTCCTTTTTTGCCAGCATCCTGCCCAGCTGAGGAGACAAGACTGACACGAGGGGTATACATGTGGCCAGAAACTCGAGCAGATGAAACTAAGAATTTTCCATGTGCATATCGAGGAATTAATGGGACAAGCAATTCTGTTATCATCCGAAGCTGCAGTGATAGAGGTATTTGGCAGGACCCTGTATTAAACAACTGCCTAACGTTTGTGACTTCTGACTTGAAAAATCTCACAGAAGTAAGTTAACATGTCATCAGTTAATTAATTATGTATATCCCAAGTAAAATATCAGACCCGTTATATTTGGAGAAAAAAATTTGGTACTGGAGTGACTCTGAGACACTTCTGGTGCTGCACAAACACACAGCATGAGTTTCCAAGGGATATAGACACTTCACAAAAGCACTGCATGACTTTTCCCAACGAATATAGCTTACCATATGTGCATCAGCTAACAGTTGTGCATGTATGTAAACATCACATTTATAGAATTGCAATCTTGACGTTATGGCACATACGCATAATATACTGTATTTCCGCAATCAGACACCGTGGCTACTAATTATTTCATTGATTTTCTGCGGCCACTATTTGAGGGCGGCCACTAATCAAGGGCGGTGTTTATTTGATTGAGTAGTTTACTGGCTACACAGCAATGCACAACAGCAGTTCAAATCTGTTTAAAAATCACCGTTCTTGCCTCAACACTATCGAAAGGCCATCACATAATGCCAGCTGTTTTTTTATTGGAAAAGATATCGAAAATGTAGCTTTGCGGGTAGCCTCCGTTGGGCTTCACCTCGAAGAAGATAAAGGTGAGGTCAGGGCCAATAACTATCAGCAAGCAAAGTCAAGTATTGCTCTAATTTTACTGTAGTTACTACATCTTCTTGCTTATTACTACCACGGTACTGAATTTTAGATGCAACTACTAATCGAGGACGGCTGCTATTTTGTTCAGCACTTCCGAAGGTGCGGCTATAACTTGAGAGCGGCCACTAATTGAGGGTGGCGTCTGATCGCGGAAATACGGTATGTAATGTTTCTGGGAAAATGGCTCCTGTGGCAAGAGACATGGCTGCTTGGTTTAGTTTGGGTTGCAGGAACAGTCAGTAATCTGACTGCTTCTACTACTATTGCCTGATAGGGAAAGTTGGCTACAGCTACAAGAGTTTGGTAGCATTAATGCAATCAATCTACAGGCCAAGATCAGGGTGCCGGAAGACCACCAGGTTGTTGCAGAGTGATTGAGCCAGCTAGCTTTTCAAGCAGCACAGGACATCTCTTTGGGTTTTGTTCTAGCAGCCATGACTGCAGAAAAAGACTTTACACTCCTAAACACTGCTCTTGGCCTAGTGCAGTCAGTTAGTGGTTAGTATTTAGCCATGCCTACTGTTATCATGTTGCAACCAACAGTGCACACCAATATAGTCGCTACGTATGCAAAGCTGTTTGATGACTGAAACGACAAAGTTAAAACCGAATTTGTTTGTTCAACTATTTTTGTGAAGAACAGTTACTTACGTCTGAATGAAGAATTAGGGATAAAAAAGGCAGTGTAATACGTTATGTGGGATGGGTGTGAGAGGGTAGTGAGTGCTCTGTGATGAGGATGGAGTAATCTTTTGGTCTAATCCTGACTTGAGACCTTACTGATATCTGTTGGTGTGTGATCATTGGCTTGGACTTTAACTATGTTACTTAGTTGTCCCTAACATTTTCAATGAAAAACAAGCACTCAGGATACTAAAATAGAATGTCACAGTGGTATTACTGCTTCCTAGCCAAGCAAATTGTAATCATATCTTTCAGGTCAGCATTGTACTATTTACAAACCTCAATTTCCTTAATTCAAGGCAATAGCACCATGTTTACGTACATTGTCTAAGTGGCCGTAATCATCACTATACAGATCCAATTGAATCGAACAAATTTGGACATGGTCACTCGGGAATTGACTGATGTGGTACAACTGGCAAATGAGACAGAGGACCAGTCAAGGGAGAATCTGAGGGCTGTTACCTTAATTTTTAATGAGACTGCCAGAATCGGATTGGATAATATTATGGTAAGTCTTATTACCCCACGCCGCGTATGCGCAAGCGGGGTTGAGCAATCGGTTTTGTCCGTCTGTCGTTGTTGCTGTCGTTGTCGTCTGTCATAAAAAAATTGGAAAAACCTTCAACGGGCGATTTAGAGGCTGCAACAATTTCTAAACAGGAGATTAATGCTGATATCTGTGATACATTAGTTTGTCTGTGCCTGATATAGTAGAATGCGGTTCTTTTTCGACATTTCCACGCTTTTTCTAATTATCGGTGTGTTCTACCATTTTTTTAATACGGCAGTTGGTTACGCCTTTTTTTAATATGGAAGTTGGTCACGCCTACAGCTTGAATGCGGACATGCACGAACACTCAATTATGGTATACGAGTCTTTTATTCAACATGGAGCTTAGAAGAGATAGAAAGCATACTGGAGTATACGTAGAGAAACGCCCGTGTCATTACTACGGCGATCAGCCACACATACAGTTGTTTCCAGTCTGCAGGGTCCATGAGCGCAGGGTATGTCTCTGCTAGAGACTTCTAGTTATTACAGCTGCTTTAAGGCCACATCATGTCGCTATTATAGCCAGCATATTATATGTAGTACAGTAGTACTCCACATATCGGATTGCTATGAGAAAATACAGCTGCCACATGTGACATGCAAAAGCATATGTTCAGAACTCTGCTCTAAATCTGTAGTCAATGGCATTTATGAGCCATACCAATCATTCTTGAGTGTTTTGTTAGCAACTAAGACTTAGCAATTGCTATAAACCATCGCTGGAGTACCACATCAGTGAGTCGCTAAGCATGTAAAACAATCTACGTATCATCTTTCAGCCTGGCTAATGTACAATCATTCAAACACAAAAAGAAGCAGCATTCTCTGGGGTATTGCACTCTCATTGCGCTTCATTTTTATTAAGACTGCCAGAATCGACTCATTATTTCAAGCATACCTTCAGTCATGCTGTCTGTTCTGGTGTGCTCGCATCTGCTGCTTCATGGCTGCAAAGTTACACATACTGTAGCTATAAAACTAAAGAACACTGCTATTATAATTCGGTCGCACTCATCCAAGACCGCCTGAAGTGCCACTGAAGTTTAACCTTAGTCTTATAGCCAGACCCTTACTATCCAGTGTCACATGGAAAAGATTCACCCAGTCACTCATCTGCGAGTACCCTATTTAAGAGATACTAATCATGACCTGGGCAATAGGAGAAGACTTGGGTATTTTTGCAAGCTAAGAGCCTGTCAGGAGAACACCAATGAACCATTTACTCCGAAAAGTGACTGGTCTTAGGCAACTAATGCCTCTACCTGCAGCCTATTTTCAAGCTACTACAGGAGAGTGGAGAGATTATTGGTTGTGTGGCCTGGTAGTCATATTTGCATCACTCAATTCAGCCGTTTGTTTCTAGCTTTAACCTGTACTTGTACAAACTGTAGTAAGCCTCACTTAATGAACTAGACTTGTCAGACACACCATTCTTCAACCAGCTCCATAGTAATATCTATAGCTAGCCTATACATGTATTTCTGAGCTATAATTGTGATGGCATTCAGCATCTGTAGTATGTAACTATTTTGCTCATATTAACAGTGGATGCTCTATGTATTGGAGAGAAAATGTACCAGGTGGAACTTACTTTTTTTATAGTCTGCGGGCAATGTGATAAGGACCCTTGATGCTGTCCAGAATTGGCCAAGTGAAGTCCTACAGAGTCAGAGTGCTGGGTGAGTGTAGCAGATTACTGAGTGCACTCTAAACCACCTATTAATTATCTCTGGCTAGTTTTGTTTGCAGATCTTGGAGGCCTCACACACCAGAAGCTTATGAGCTTCATGCACTTCTGCGTACTCATGTAAAAAATTTGACTGTAAAGAAAAGGTCCCAGTTTTTGGCAGCCAGGCGTACTGGCAAGTGCTACTAGCGGGTTTAGTGGCTATATAAAGCTTGCCTACTGCTCCTCTGCCAAGGGGGCTCCAGTAGCTCAATTGGTAAGAGCATCTGACTAGTATTCAGAAGGTCCTGGGTTCAATCCCCAGCTGGGTCCCGATTTTTCGGGATTTCTTTACTCTCTCAGAAAGCTTTCTTCTCTTGAAGAGTTCACAATCAAGTAAAGGATGGGCTGGTCCTATGATGGCGTGTTTTCTCTTTATTACATAATTATGCAACTAAGATGTCCTGTTTTTTTAGAAATTGTAGCTACATGTACTATTAAGATGGAAGCTGACAACAAAACTGCCGAGTCAGTACTTTTACTGTACGCCCAGCTGTTGATAAAAAATGTGTAACAGCCTATTATAGTTCTACAGCTATATTTAGCTAGACCAGACCTGTTGATGAGAGGATTGAGCCTTTTGTGCTCCACTTGAAAATTACCACGGATTTTCATACTTCAATTATTTAAAACGCTGTATGTTTATTCTGAGTGTATAAGCTCATCTGCCATATTGTGAGCTCTATGAGAAAGTTACCTGCCACGACTAAATCTACTAGGGAAAATACTACTGTAGCCTTCTGCCTCAAACTCTGCCTTACCCCTTACCTAATTATTTGGCAAGCAGATGTATGCAAGTGGTGTGTATCTTAATTAGAGTATTATCTTGATGTCATGTGATGAAAAAGTCTACAGTATCTTGTATCCACAATATGTGTAGTATGCTAAGAATGTCCACATTTGTCCATAGTCCTTTCATTTTGATTGGTGTGATGTGTGTCATTTCTAATTGTGTATAGGATTGTGGAGTTGTTTGAGGAGATGGCCATTAAACTAGTGGAAACTCAAAACATTTCTGTTGAGTCAAACACCATAGCTCTTGCAGTAACTAAGGTGAGTTTATAACCTGGATTTATAATCTATTGTGTACATGTGCGTAAGACATCCTGTAATTACGTATGGACTATTAACAAGGCTTGGAGGAAGTCTACATTAAGAAAGCTGTTAGTTAGGCCAATGTGTAGATAAACCTGAGCAAGTGTAAGTAAGTACCTACACGCAGTGACAGATGTGCAATTTTAGAAATATGTACATGATGCATAACACAATGGTCATACGTACATTACAATTGAAGTATACTATGGCTCCTAGTCCCCTGTGCTGTGATCTCTGTCCAGTGTGCTGCTATGTACCTGTTGAGAATCTTTCAGACACCAGGCCTGCCTCCCAGTGCACTGAAGTTTGCTTCTATTGTGAAGTAACCCTCCTATTTTTTCTCACTGATTCCTGTCCTACAACTCTGACTCCATGTCAGCGTATTGTTGCTGGGTCCTGTTTTGACAGCTGGCCTCTAGTGGCCTTATGCTATGGAGTTTCTAAGCACTGCTCTTCTGACCTAGTAGTTGTATAGTCGTGTTCTACGGTGCATGCTCTGTGTACAATCTCCTACGCACTATACCTCTAGCCTCATACCCAGGCCTTCCCTCACAGCTTTTTTTGCACCCATGGAAAAAAGCATGGATAAGGCCTGGAAACAAACATCACATGACCTCTGCACAGACAGAATTGAACCACTTGAAATTTGCTGGCAAACGGCTGACACTTGGCTTCTCTATTCATGACCTGTTCGGCTCACTATCTATGCATGTACTGTAGCGAGTATCTTTAGAGCACAGTGCTACCAGAGTCCTGAGAGAGTGCCACGTGAAAAAGTCACAAGTACAAATGAACCCATGAACCCGGGCCAGGCCTATAGTGACACCATGGCAGGCATCATGTGATGTTTGCTTCTAGGCCTTACCCACACATTTTTCAATGGCTATTAAAAAAGCTGTGAGAGAAGCCTTTTTTCAACAGCTGCTTAAAAAGCTGTGAAGGAATGCTAGGTACAGGGCTACTATACAAAACAAAGTGGGCACTTGCCATCGTTAGTTAATATAAGGCTTGTTTATTATGGTGAGCTTCTAGCATGACCCACATTAAAATGTCTACAGATTTAGAACATTCATTTACACATGTATCTGTGCACCAGGAGCTTATGACGATGCAATGCCATATTTATTTAATTACCCCCAATGAATTCATGGCTTTATGAAAATTATACCACACCCCCATCCCAGTAGAGGGGACTCACATTTGATGAGAGTCAGGACCAAGCCCATTTTTGTTGTAGGAAAATGGTAGATGTGAAGGATTTCCTGGGCCACGTGGAATATGGCATTCTCTCTGGGCTTCTGCATTTTTGTAGGAGGTGGTACACCCCCCTCTATAGTTGCAGAGCAGCCATGACGCAACAGCAAACTTATGTAAAGCACCCTCCCATTCGGATTCATAGATCCACCTCTATTCCACACTGAAGGAAGTAAATTCCATGCACTTTCACTATAGTGCCTGCCACATGGTTCTAGACTCCTGAGTTTTTTTTTTTTTTTCCTTCACAGCTACCACTTGCAAGTCTTTGTGGCACTGGAAGACAGTTCGATGTGAAAAGAATTAACAACGCACGTAAGTACCCTGTGTTGTTGCAAAATGTACATGTAATGTTATGCACATGTTGTAATCTAGGACATATGTAGTACACAATACTCATATGCATGTTTATTTCTCTTCAGCATTAGTAGAGCAGAAATATCACTTGGTAGTAATCCTAGGGGTACTGAAGCTGTGAATGACTGAGTCTGAGCAGTCATTCAGTGTAACAGATCTATTAAAAGGGAAGACCTGTTGGTAAACAGTTTAATAAAAATGTCCTGGTTTTGCAAATAGTTTAGCCTACATGAAGCCAGCATCACTCAAAATGAAAACTGTGCTGCTTATATTTCAATGTATGCGTATTCATACTTGGTGAGAAGTAAGAAAGTACCGAGCCATAACAAGCAAAATGAGTGATGGAAAAAGAATGTACGTGGGGACTTGAACTTAAATTCTCAGCTTTCCAATCCAACTATACTACTGTACATGTAGGCTGAAGAATGGTGCTATTATGAACACATGTGAAAACAAGTTACGTATGAGAGGGAGGAAACCCTAGAGCCCAGCAGGACCTTCTGAACACTATCTTTACATAATCATCCCTGTGAACTACATAATTTACCAACTTTTTATTCTTGTGTCTGTATTCATTCCCATTGTGAGTTTAGCTCAACTCATTCACTTACTCTCCTCACCAGGCAATCTCACTTCTTCCATTGGTCCTGTTAGTAACCTGACAAACACAGACATTGGGTCCATTTCACTACCACCTGAACTCTTCAAGAATATTTCTACTGAAATGGAACTTGGACTGGTGTTCACTATGTTCGAGTCCAGTGCCCTTTTCCCAATTTCCAATATTTCACGACTCTTCCCTGAGGCTAATAATACTGATTCCTTTGCTGTTGCTTCAAGTGTTATTGGTACAACTGTGGCTGGCCATAGTGTTACTAACCTTACAGAGAACAGTACTGTACAGATGGGGATACGCTTAGAAAATTCTGTAAGTTGGCAACATGCAATAGCACGTATTCAGAAGTATAAGTGTCCACACATGTACTTAATCAACACCATAATTCAGCCCAATTATACTAAGCTTTTTTTTCTCTTTAGAGCCACGAAGTATTGGCTTGCATTTTCTGGAACTCCAGTATTGCAGGTACTGAAAATATTACATTGAATCACTGAGCTCGAGTAACCTCAACTGTATGACTCCGACTTAAGGGAGTGTTGCATGAGAATTCTACATGTAACAGTAACCTTTACTAAAGAGAGCTGTAAAAAGAGTAGCAGCTTTAATTAGTAACAGCTTTAGTTCAGAGTAGGCAAATCCATGTGCCTGCAATGCAGAGAATAGTGCTCTTGTAGTATAATTAGTGGTTATTTTTCCCAAATTGCTACATATTTATAAATTGGTTTTCTCTCACACAGACTGGTCTAGAGAGGGGTGTTCACGGAAGGACGTTTTAGCAACAGCAGTTGTCATTTGTGAATGTACCCATCTTAGCATGTTTGGAGTGCTAGTGGTAAGTACGTACATGCTCATTGTTTCTCCATGTGAATTATTCCTTTAACGTCCTCATCCCTCCCTCCACTTTATTTATCTGTCCCCTTCTCCACATGATTTCAAACAACTTGTGTAGAACACGGCTCCAGTTCCATGTAATTTGGGGTTCAGATCTCTTCCTGGTCAGACGGGATGTGTTGGTGAGTCTGCACTGAATAAATGTACCTCTGTAAGAGCATATGCACAATCTTGGTATGTAAGTTTGTCATTTCAGCCTCAGTGCTGTGCAGGTACGTGTATATAAACTGTAACACAAAACATGCTGACTTTACCTTCCTTGTAAGCTGTTAAGCCAACTTGCAGTGTAAGGCATTCAGCATGCCATTTGTCCTGGTTTGAGCTGTTCAGCTTGATCACAAGCCATTCACATTTGTCTCGCTTGTAAATCCTGTTTGTAAATTGTCTGGCCGATTTATAAACTGGTCAGTTAGCTTAGACCCGTTCGGCCCAGTTTTTGAACAGGACTATATCAATGTTTTGTCAAAACTGGGCATACCAGTTTACCATACCGGATATCCAGTTTATAAACTAGTGGCCTGTTTGTAAGCCAGTCAAGCTTTCAATCAGTTCACCACAAAAATGCACGTAACCCAACCACATGTTTTAGAAGGGTGTATGTTTAAGAGCAGTTACTTCACATATTCAAGAAGGAATGGCAGGTGAAATATGTACGTATTGTTCATATTGGCAACTCTGTTAGTGCCACAAAGCAGCATCATGCATATGCTTTCATTCACCAATTATATAGCCATGCAGCTTATAGTTACTTCCCTTATTAAAAATAATATTTTTTTCCAGAACCCAGAAACTGCGGATAGAAATACGTCACTAATTATTGTTATTGCGTGCTGTAGGCAATTGTGTTTATCGACAGTTGTGCCGCAATACAGCGAACAAAAAGCCATGCAACAACTTGCCTATAGCCTATATCTACGTAGTTCTGTTTAGAAAGGCACTTAAGGCAGTTTTCCTGTGAGTGGCTCTCAAAGCTCGCAGCTTAGCACGTTAGTGTAGGGTTACCAATATGATTCAGAAAATTGACAATGATAGTCCCTATGTTCTTTAAGTGCAGAGGTTTGCAGAGTTGGCTGTCTACTGGAGAAGGCAAATGGGCAGTGGCTCTCAAGTGCTTAATTGGGTTAAGCTGTCAGAATCAAAGGCTAACAGTTTACACAGTCCACTTCATTTGCCTATCCCACTGGAAAACTGTCAAGTGGCCTGCAAACCTCTGTACCAACTCTCTCTGCATTATACAAGAACATACCTACATGTGTAATCAAACAAACTACACTGTATGTATGTAAGTCTTTTTAGGTAATGAAATCATGTAGTATTTAATTAACCCTCTGGGCACAATGCCTGTATGCCTACATTTTGTAAACAGACGAACGGCAAATATTTACACTTCAGCATAACCGAGCGGTTATCTGCAATTTATGCGAACTAGGCTATTGTGAAAATAGCAACATACCAATGGCAATGCTAAGCTATGAAAAGCATCAGGTCCTCAGAAGATTGACATCTCAATGTGTAGCTTATTCTCAAGGGTCAATCGTGGCTCCTACATGAAACAGGAGAGACACGTCGTGCTGCTTAAAAATCACATTCGCTTTGCTTGATCGTGTCGTCTGTTTTTAGCAATGATATGTTCATGTATACTGAAGCTACCTAAATTCCACTAACCTGAGAGCTGTAGTAAGCCTCCTTTGGTAAAACTAAGTAGTAGACTTGTCCAGATCTCAGACCCTTACAGCATCACAGTTTCAAAGGTGGTGTACATGTAGCTGTCAGAAACGCCATTTCATATAAAATGTGTATAGTTTCTTTGGGCCATAGCTCCTCACAGAAACTGAAAGTGGAGAACCCCTGCATAACCTTCACCTAAGAATCAAGTGGTGCAAGCTTTGTCCCTCTAACTCCTCCTTCGTTCCAAAATTTATATGCACCCCTTTTCATGGCGTAATTACTTGCATACGCTTCCTATTCTAAATTTGTTTTCGTACTTGGGTAGCATACATTATATAAATACACATGCGAAATGTGCCTTGTGTAGCTTAATAGGCATGTGGTAGCAGGGGGCTAATTAGGTAGCCATCATAGATACCAACAGTCCTGTACGCTGGTTACAGCTACTGGAAGTGATTCAGCACCTCTATCTACTATTTTGTGTTTTGTGAACCTTTTTATACTATATAGCTGTTGTTCCACTTAACCATGCTTGTCTGAATAACCTAGGCATACTGTAAGTCAGCTGCATCCCTGCCCAGCAGGGTGTAAGACCCATTGATTATATATTCCTTGGGAAAGTGTTTTACTATGATTAGACCATACTAACACTGCATACATGTGCCAATGTGTTACAATAATATTATTGTTCATTGTGTCTCCTGCATCTAGCTCTCCCACCTACTGTTATTCCGGTGAATTCTTCTGTGTACATCCAAGATGACGATATGTACCGCATTGAAATTGGACGAGAGTTTCAGATTCAGTGCAGATCAGAAGGAGAATTTGAGGTCACATGGTATAAGATGCTCAGCGCTACAGGTTAATGGATAATCCATAAAGTACATAAGGGCGTACACAGGGCTTGGGTTATTATCCGTAATAGTGCATACCTTCATGTGTACAGATACGTGTGTACCAGTGCGTTTGTAGTGCAGACATTGCAATAGCTGTTATTCCCCTAGGCTTTTTCGAATACTTGTTTTGGATAAAATAGAAATATAGACCTGAAGCATATTTGTAAGAGTGTACCTTGCAGTAAATAGCCCAGGAAGGCATGTAAAACTACGGGTAAATGTAATGGATGAAAAAGCTTTACAATAGTAATTTGTAAATATGGGTTTTGTGTTTGCTTGAGAGATTAACGGTTCTTTAAAGTAGTGGCAACTCTGCTAGAGACTAATCGGTTATTTCTTTTCATAGTTTTAGCATTCCACATGATAAAAGAAGACTTGTGTATAGTGTGCAACTGAAATACACATCCACATGTAGTTTAAAAAATGCATAGTTACCGTAACAGTGCATAACCAGACATAATGCTAAGAATCTTTGCTAGAGTACAATTCACTCACTCAGCAAAGTGCTATGCACATCAGAGCCATTAAAAACACAAAGGTACATGTAGCTTACTAGAGGCAATACGTAAGTTGTGTTCACTGAAGCGATAATTTCATGCAGCCAATCTTCTCATGGGCTAGCATCAGTCAGGGGAGGGGCCTGACTCCAGGCATTCAACCAGCATGGGGATCTGGACACATTTCTGCGTATGTACGTAGAATGCATGGGTTCCAAATCTCACTGTGCTAATACTATGTTGTAATTCTGCTTACATACATCTGCAGTAATTGTTGTTACCTCTGTTCATTTCCTGATGTTTGCGTATATTGCAGAATTCGAAGCAGTTCCTGTTGTGAATGTGGCTATGAAAGAAATGGGATCTGGATTTTCTGGAGCACCTACCGCAACAACTCCACAGACAGTATTTCCAGAGAATGAAGTAGTTGGACAGTTTTATTCTTATAAAGTATCTAATAATGAGGTCATACTTGGAACCAGAAATGCAAGCATTATGGGCCAACGTATTGCAGTCGGAATACAACCACTGGCTGGAGCCAAATATGTATGCATTGCAAATAGGACAGATGCGGAGAGTCAGACTGCAATAGTGCTTGATGTACAAGGTATGTACATATCGTGTAATTTGTACACATATTTGAGACATTGTTATACATACTGAGTTGTTATTAGGTAGTAAATAGTTATAGTATTGAAAGCATCAAGTAGATAGCAAATTGTTTTAATGAATTAAAGCATCAGATCAGGCATGACAAAGTATACAGTGCAGTGTCATGTAGCAAGGTCAAAGGTCATAGCTGGCACATGTACTAGGATAGGATTGTTTTGAGATTGTTAATGATAAATTATGTGATACTTGCAGTATAAGCAAAGTAGCGTGATTGTGTATTTAATTCACTCGGATACATGCATACTTTTATTAGAACTGGTTGGAGACGTATCAACAGCATACTTGCGTTTCTCAACCCGACCTGTGAAACTCATACAAGCCAGCTACCGCCTGCCTTCTGTGGACTTTGTATCAGCTGTACTGAGCACAACGGTATGGCATTTAGAGTTCCAAATTGTGCACACTAACCCACTCCCCTCCTTATATCAAAATGAGCCTGTTGTGTACCAATAGGCTCATACTTAACCCATATCTTTTCAAATGGTGTCTTCTCTCTAATGATATCAACTCTTACTTCTCCAGATTGCAAATTCACTTCAGTTGGATGGCCAACTCACAGTGGAGTGTGACAATGTTGCAAGGTAAGATGATAATGTATACAATTTTGCCAATTACATGAAACTGACATGTTAGATCTGATTTGAGTGAGCCTACATCTGCACAATCTTCACACTATAGGCTGTCTGTGCCCTCAGCGTGTTTCTGTATTTATGTATGGTATATAATTATGTACATTTTGTCCTCAGTTTTCTTGTGATGCTCTTGTTTTTGCCTTGCAAATTACTTTCTAGCCTGCGCAATCTTCACACTATAGGCTATAGTCCTGCAATGATAGGAAAGGATGGTGTCTGTAGCTAGCCTTGAACCCAGACCTTCCTCACACAGATTTTATCTCACAGCCTTGCGAGATAAAAACTGGGCAAGGGAAGTCTGGGTTGGAGGCTAGGCTGCAGCGTCCCTTTGAAGACAGTGTTTATAACACTGCAGTAACCACAGTGCATGTCCACAGTCTAATTTAAAATTGGAACAGGAAATGTTTTCTTAAGACACTGTTGAAGACATCTGTGTATCACAGCTGTTACATGTACTTATGTGATTTAGAATTGGAAACCAGACGTATATATGAGCTTGTTTTATGTCTTGTTCTCTTCAGTCGAAGGAGAGATGAGAACTTCACCTTCACGTGGGCGAGATTTGATTGCATTATCACTACCATCATTTTGAATACTGGCTTCATTCCGATTGTCAATGATGTGGCTAGAGAGCTTGGGGAACAAGTTGAAGTTGTGATTCAAGATGAATTCAATACATCAGGTTTGGCTATATCATAATGCACGAGTGAAAGTGAAAAACGGCTGGATATTGCACTCATAGGCAACATTTCTCTTCGTGAAAATATCTCTCCCCACTCCTGCAATATACAGCCAAATTTCACTTTCATGAATGCCATTACCCACTTTAACCATAACTACTACATTACACTGTACATTCAAGTAGAACAGGCATTCCATTGTGTGATAGTGAAATGCTCATATCTCATGGATCACCCAAATGAACTGCGTACGCATGGATTTAGGTAGGGGTACCTCTGCAGCAATGCACCAGGAACCAAGCATGTTTGTGTTGCAACATAGGAGTTACAAGGCAGAGTTTACAGCACTCACGATGGTGCAGAATGATAAGCATTAATTCGTACTGATGCTCATGTCTTTTTAAATAAAAGGAGCTATAGTCTTCTTAGCCTGGATTGCCATTAGCTAAAAGTTAGTACTTAAGGAAACATTGCATTCTTGTTGTTAACTTTTCATAATTGAAAATATCAGATACAGATATGAATTTGCCGATGTGAATGATGATGTTTTAGTTTAGAATATAGCTTATAAGTATCGTGTGTCTGCGAGTTATTTGATTCAATGACACTTTTACACTGGGATGGCTACTCGTAATATTTTTGTTGAAGCACTATTCTTGCAAGTGCGTCTTTATAAACAAAGAGAATAGTTATATTAGTAAATTACTAATTATATAATACTTATCAAGTAGCATTTATAGACTTGGCAACTGAAGGTATTTTCTGAAACGACTAACCAGACCCCTAAAATGGCAGGTGGGATAGACTTGATCACTTTTTTCTATAGCCTGCACATCTCCTCATATGTCCAAGCTTTTTTAATTATGCTGATTGCAAAAGAAAAGGACTTTTTTTAAAGTGCATGGCCAAGTAACAAGTCTGACATTACATGTCTAAAAAACCAGCCTGGCCCCTTTCCCGTACAGTACACACAACTCAGCTTAGGCCAAGCTAACTGCAGCTGCAGAACTACAAATTATAGAAATTATGCTGCAATAGGCATCATGCAGAAACAGATAAGCATTGCTGCAATCAAACACAGCGAAAGTGCTGACTCGGCAGTTTCGTCGTGTGCTTCCAGTTAGTAGCTGTACGCCACGAAAATACAATCTTTACGGCTATCTACCAAGTTTTCGCCATCTAGGCAACACAAAACTACTTTCATTTGCTGTAGCTTGGCTTGCAAACTTTCAAAAGCTCAGCTGCTATACTGCAGTTGCATAGTAACGTATGACGTAACATTTTGCGCATGTGATAAGTGTGGATGCACAAACAAGCAAACAAACAGACACGCGGAAAACGTAAAGCAATCTTAGGACCAGCCGTTCGCACGCTTCGGCTAGTAAAAAGCGATTGTTTGTACAGGGTCCTTATATGTACTGGTGAGCTACTGAAAACTAAATCCATGAACACATTGGCATCCCTATTGAACTTGCCCACGCAACATTGAATAACAACCATCATGCCAGTTCAATGGGAATACTTAATAACACTTAAAAGAGAGAAAATCAAGTGTGTAATACTCATTGTATAGGATATTCCGTCATCTAGGGGCTCTCTCTGCACGGAATCATTGTGCTTCATATACGTATTTTAAAATTATAATCGCACTGCCAAGTGTAAGTATGGCGTGTAAACAGAGATGTAAGTGTAAGTGATGCAAGCCAGCAGAGAGCATGAATTTAACTACCATAGATGCAAATTTAGTAGTGGCTTGCAGGGGCACCATAATGAGACCTATGAATCATACAGTTTTGTTGGGACCATATCTCCTCACTTGAAATGAAAGTAGAGAACCCTACATGCTTTCTTAGTTGCACCCAGAATTATATTGGTGTAAGTCTCGCTCTCTGTTACCCCACCTTGCTTGTTTATCATTTTACAGAAACTGAAGGTAGAATAATCCATTTTCTTATTTTAATCCAAAGATAAAAATGGTATTCTTTCACTCCTCCTCTATGCAAAACTATGATGCAGGCGAATAGAGGTGTGTAATCATGAGGCGACTTGATAAACCATATCTCTGAATTTCCCTTGATATATATATAGCGGGGTTCAAATGTGCAGTATCAATGCCAGATGGTAGCTTAACAAGTGAGAGTAGCCAGGCACAACTGACAGTCTGTCGTGCTGGTTGTGAACTTGTGAAGCCACACCCTCGCACTATGTATATGTGAGCGGATATAAGAAAAGGGCCCACTTCGCGCATTAAAAAATGCGTGTACTTAAATGACGCGTATCTCAGCAATGGTAAGCGCGATCTAAATAAAACGTGGGTTGTTTTTACACGAGGCGTTGCTGCAGCAACTACCCGGAAATGAAGCCATTCTGACGTACCATCGCGAAGATATGGGGCGGGGTTTGCCGCATTCACGATCGCGCGATAAAATCCCGAAAATGGCACCGCTACCGAGGTGCGTATCTCAGTCATAAAAAGAGGTGCAGACTTCTAGCGTGGGATATTATTAGTTGAAGGTTAGTACTAGTACTGTTGAAAGAATCATTCCGTTCTGACCACTGGTTGGTGAGATATGATAGTTTGAAAACTACCAAAAATTGCAAAAATGCGCGAAGTGGGCCCTTTTCTCAAATCCGCTCACATATGGTTATAGCAGGAGGCGGAAGCAGTTTGGGGATTTATTGGCTGAGGTGCAGCCAAAGCCAATAAAGCTAAACTGCTGACACAGAGTGCTATAACTGACTTGTAGCTAGCGAATTAGTTACAGGTGAGTGTACAAGGGTGGCTACTGGAATATTGGGTATGGTCCACTGCACAAACACACAACAGTGTTGCTAGGATGCAGTGGAGATCGGCTGCCTTACTACTATTGACCCTTTACCATTATGATGTAATGGTGGGAGGCACTAGCAGGAAAACGAGCATGTTTTTGTGCTGTCATGTAAATTTTGAACATGAAAACACAAGAACATGCATGTTTCCATGTACATTTTAGTGCCCCCATTACATCATAATGGTAAAGGGCAAAGGGCATGGTGATTGTCTGGCTACTTATACCTCTGTTTGAATTATTAATGAGGTGTATAACTCAGATATACCCCTAGCAGTTCCTTTGAACTTGTATGGTAGCTTGCTACAATAAAAGGAAGGCCAGTATTACTACAATCCAAGTCCCAAGCCAGGTGCTTGAAAATGTAACTATGATATAATAATACAAACAAATTCAGAATTTAGCATATTGAGAAGCAAGAAAAGAATGCAAAAGAGACGGGAGCAAAAGACAAAGTGGCGATTGGTCTGACAGAAAGTTGGCTAGGGTCAGAGTAGGACCTAGAAAGCAGTATTGATACAGGCTATACGTTCACGAGTGTACGTGGACAGACATATTACCCATTCAAACGTTTGCACTTCCTACCAGACCAATAGCCATAAACGTATAAAAGGGAATAGGTGAAAAATGATGCATGTGTTACTCAACCCTGATTCTTACTAATCCATCCGAAGTGTCATGAATAGTTTCTAAAACATTTTCGGCCATATCTCCTCTCAAGGAGAAAAACCCTATTTCTGTTTTCTTAATTTTCACCCAAGAACCAAAGTGGTGTAAACTGTGGCTCTCTCTGATCCCCCTTTACAAAATAACTTTACACTACATTACAAAATGTCATGTAATCGTGTATGTCCCATTATGTGTGCAGAAACTGGATTTTGTGACTTTGAACCTGAAGTCAATGATCATGGCTCCTACGACTGGAGAGAGACTGAGGTTGGACAGACTGACTTACAAATCTGTGAATTTGGACCAAAAGAAGAGTTTCAACCTGATGGAAGGGCGAAGAGGATGTGCAGTGCACACAGAATGTGGAACGAGTATAATGGAGAGCAGTGTATCACAAGGCGTACCTTTCAACTTCAGCGTTTAGTAAGCTGTGGTAAAGAAATATGAATTTAAGTACTGTATAGCCATGTTCAGCTATAGACAGTGGTATACAATGTAAGTACATACATAATATTATATGTACACGCCTATCCAACCCACCTCCCATGCTGAAGCTGATTGAAATTTCACATGAGGCACTCCTTGGGTAGTGCATACTGAACATGTATAGCTTGCACAATGTACACATACGTACACTAAACACATTCCCTACACTTCTGTATTACCGTATGGTGCCAAATGTTCAAGGAGGAAAATTTTTGTGCGTTGAACATTTTGGGGAAATAAATTTCATGGACCAAGGATCCTTTGATTGCCATGCCACATAGTGCAATAAGTTTAACCTGCTTAATTTTCATGGTCTAAGATGCTGCCATGAACCCCAAGATTTTATGCACCTCAAAAAGTTGACACTATATGTAGGTATTAAAAAGGTGGAAATGCCACTAGTTTAGATATGAGTACTGTTTTCCGGGAATAGACGCCACCCTCGATCCGTAGCCACTCTTGAATTGTAGCTACACCTCTGGAAGTGCTAAACAAATACAGTGATTGTACTCGATTTGTAGCTGCAGGTAAAATTTAATTACCACAAGAACTAGAAGTCTCTAGCAGAGACATACCCCGCGGTGCATAATTCACAACTTGGCGCTGGCAGGACTGCAGACTGGGCTGATCGAGTAGTTGGCAAAGTGTACATGTATATCACTTGCTGTGTATCCGCACGCAGAGTGTACAGCGCTCGTGTACGCGTATATATCTGTATATCCTATTGAAGTGGTGGGCGTGACTGATTGCCAATATGAACACGTGACCAGAGTCCGTATATGCCCGGCCTCTATCGTATTCTAGTTGTGACCGTATTAAAATGGCAGAATGCACCGTTGTTAAATAAGAAAGAGCTGTAGATACAGCGAATGGAACCGCTTTGGCGACTATCAGGTACACACCCGGACATTTTTTTTTTGATTTCAATGTTACTGTCGTGTTTAGCAATCGCTTAACCCTGTAAATCGCGAGATAGCCCGATTTTTGAGTGGACAGACAACAGATGGACAGACGGACGGACAGACAGACAGAACCAATCGCTTAACCCCGCCGCATACGCGCGGGGTAACAATAGCCGCACGCAGTGTCTGATCACAGAAATACAGTGTGTTGATTTGCAGTGTAATATGGGACTAGACTGTAAAAAGTTGCTATTCTGTGTTTTCTTAACACACAAATGAGAACCATATGGCAGAACAGATTATGATACGAACTATAAGTGTTGGTAACTTTCTGGTGAGAGTTACAGAGATTGGAGAGTTTAAGGGCTGTGTAGCTGGCTAAGCAGTTGAATTTTTGCTAATGCTGAGCTTACATACGCACATATAAGCTCAGCATTAGCAAAAATTACTTCAATTTTTTGTAATGGTGTAAATTACTACAATTTTTGTAATGATCTCCATGTAGAATACAAGTATCCTTTCTTATTTAATCATTCACTGAATCATTTCTACATAGGCCCGTGAAAATATCACAGCAGACAATGCAGCTGAAGTCACAGGGGACATCACAACTATCGTTCAAGCTGATGAAGAGGAGGATCAAACCACTGGCAATCTGGAATTGATAGCTGGTGTGCTAAATGGCATTACTGCTCTTGTAGATGGTGTTGAAGTCAATCAGGAAGTCCTAACTGATGTAAGTACAGATTTTAAAGAGTATTAACTTACTTACCTCTAATGGAGATATGAACCTGGGTGGAACTACCGTGCACTGTGCACTTGGGGAATTCTAGACGTGGTAGTAAACTTTTTATTTCCCTATACCCACCTGTTATTTTTGCCCAAGTATGAGTTTCAGAAGTTATGTACTTACTACATACAAGGAAGCTTAGTAGAAATTATAAACCACTTATGCACCGACTAAGAAACTACTAGTTGAGTTTTGTACATGTACGTATATATCCATATGCAACGTGACAGTTGTAGGTTGTGATCAAATCTGAAACAGTGTGGAACACTTAATACCGTAGATTCGGGTTATCAGGTGCATGCGCTAGTTGGGACAATAGCAACAGTATATGCGCTACATAATGAAGTGCGCTACATATCGGGGGTTAATGCACAAATCTTCTATTACTTAGTAATAGTAACAGAAGATTTGTGGTTAAAGGTTGACCATGCCTATTTATTGCATGACGTCAGCGACAGCTGTACGATGCAAAAAGTTAACTTTTTTCCCGGCAAGGTTACAGTAGCTAGCTATGAAGATGGGAAGCTTTGTTGCTGTTAGCAGATTACTAACTACCGGTATGGAATCACGATCAAAAACAGCGCAGTTCGTGGCCACCACATGCACAAAGAAGTATGGAGACCCGTTATTGGACTAGCTGAGCCTGCCAACCACCATGACAAGCGAGCGGTAGCTATCTATTGAGACAGACAGATTATTAGCCATGTACCCAGAGAGCTAGCTAGCTGCTAACAGTCCCCTAGTTTCTCGTTCATTCCTTTAATAATTTTTGTGCTAGTTACTCCGCCCCAGGTTTTGTTTAATTGGAACATGTGCGCCTCTTAACACGGCTTTAGGCCAAGAAGTGAGTATGCGCCTGATAGCATATGTGCGCTACATAACGAAGTGCGCCTGATAACCCGAGTCTATTGGTATACCTATAATGGACGTAATTTATGTAGCACTGCCAGTTACTGTAGCCTGAATATCGAGATTTATGTAATTGTACATATGCAGTACTGTTAACTATATTAGTAGTAGATAGCTTTTTATTTTTCATATTCACTGGTATCATGCTAGTGCATCAGCCTACTGTAGTAGTGTGTACACATGAAGTTGGCTATTCAATATGTCATGCTCTGGAATTGCCCTGCCATATTACATAAAGCCTACCGCTGGATCTCAATATCAATGGGCAATCAATGTGCCAGCATTCACTGCATTATTTTCGTGTGTCTGCAGATTGTAAATGATGCGGTTTCCATTCTTGATGGTATATCAAACTGGAACCGGGATGTTGTGCAAGAAGAATCATCAGGGTACTTGCTGATTTTGTGTTAATGAGTAGCCTGCCTTGTAGTAATTGCCTTTACTATGAATAATCCTAATAATTATATTTAAAACTCACTTGCGTATATCATGTAGCACTATATGTAGCAGTCCTGTGTAGCAATTGGAGATTATTCTGTCACGGGTTTTGATGGCTTCATTTCCTCGAGAGCATCGTGTCTTTAAGCTTCCATTGTAGCATGGTGTGTTGGCGGTTCAAAGGCACCAACAGTGCAATATATTCCATACTGCATTCGCTTCCGGTGCAATGTACATAATGCACCAGAAGACAGCATATATTTCACCGAAAGCTTGACCAACTAGAGCTGGCTAGGCTCTCTAGAGCCCTGTAGACATTCACCAAACGGTACCTGGCTGGATATTTCGAATACACGCTTCAAGAACGTACTAGAATTCAGTATGCTTGACCGACTAGGCTCTCTACAGCTTTGTAGACACTCACCGGAAGGTACTTAGCTGGATATTTTAAATGGTAAGCATGACAAAAAGGCTTTAAATGCAGAATTTGCTTGAGACATACGTACACAGTGTGTGTCGATAGTATTTATACTGCTCATTTGAACCCATATATTAATGGAAATTCCGAGATACAGCTCTTTCGAACAGAGCAATTTGATTGAAATACAGGAAAGCTTCCTACGTCGTAGGACTGCCACACATATTGTTGTATGCTTGCTCACACGGTGATATATGTATTATCGTATGCATCCTGACACGATGACATGGGGGGAAATACTTTAAACTTGTTACACTTCATTATGGATGGATGTGCATACAAGTACATAACATATTACCAATTAGACATACATTCATAAAGTAACATGGAGTATGATAGTACATATATAGTAGTACTTCGTATGTAGTTCGGTTAGCCATACATACATAAAGTAACATGGAGTATGATAGTATCATGGAATAATAGTAGTACTCCATATGTAGTTCGGTTAGCATTGCCAAAACTATCACTTGGAGTAACACATTGGGAAGTCGCCAAGCAGCCTCAGTTACCAGTGTCCTGTTTCTTCTTTCACTCCTCCTCCTCCTCCTCCTCCTCCTCCTCCTCCTCCTCCTCATTCTTTTCTTCAGCAAGGCTAGCACAATAATGGCTAAAGTAATTACTAACATGAACATGCCGAAATATCTCTGCACGAATAGCATAGATTTTCAAAGACATCGGATGGTTCAGCAGTGATTCACAAGTGCCTTTGTGTGGATGATTGCATTTACGTGCCATTTCAGGACCAGGATTATGCATGTGCAGACTGCCTGTAACTCTGTCTTTGCCTTCGATTGTGCTGCCTATTCTCATCTGGTCTGCTTGCATCTCATGCTTTATGGCTGTGTCGGTTACACGAACTGTATCACTACAACTGAATAGACTTACTCATATGGCTACATATATTTTGATTGTACAATTCTAGGACGGCTTCTGGCCAGAGGTGCCATTGAAAGTTAACTGTAGCCTTGCATGACCAGACTCTAAATGATGTCACAAAGAAAACATTCATATCACTCACCTGTAAGTATCATACACAAGTCCTAATGGGAGGGGGTGATACTGAAGAGGCCAGGCAGTCATTCATTCGTTTGACACTAGGTTTTACCATACTGGCCTTTTGTCCCTGAAAATTGCATTTCAAAGCATATTAATCGATACACACAATTCAAATTTAATGTAGGACAATACTAGGGTGGCGATTACGATTGTAGCAGTTGTATGTAGTACCATCATCAACTTTATCTTCAACTTCCTCCATATGAGCAATTTCCATCTCCCATTTCTACCTCCTTGAGCCAAATGATACCATGTACACAACCATTCTCCCTTGATAAACAACAAAAATAAGCTACAGGAAAAACATTTTTAAAAATGAAAGAATATGTGGAGATGAAATTAAAAAAAAAATAAGGTAGGAACTATGCCGTAATGTTTTTACGGACTACCATTCCTACATCTTTGGACATTTTACCACCCCCCCCCCCACACACACACACACACCACAGTCCCCTACATGCCACACCAGCCACATTCAAACCATTGCAACATTTCACAACACAGTGTTCCCTCACCCATCCAACTCACACTTTAACTTAATATTCTGTTGCGGCAACATGCACTGTGTACTCATTACTACTCACATCATTATTACATCCTCTCACTATCACAATTCATATGTACCTACCATGTTCAGCAGCAACAAACAATTGCTGTTCACAATGCAGACCTTTGTCTCCCTCACCCCATGTAACAAATTCCACGAGACATGGTTGGCATAGATAAAGAGGAGATGCGGAAGTATTGTGGTATAGATAAAATCTAGTTCGTACGTACCTTGTGTTTGGTTGGGATTCCGTGTGTTTTTTTTAATGATTTTTTGTGCTGTAGTTACAGCCATGTTGATATTCAGCCCTGTATATTTTATCATGCAGAATTGTGGATTCATTTGAGTCTCTTGCTGAAAACTTGGTTGGGCGTGAGAACTTCACTAACTTGACAAGGGTCACTGAGGATCTAACCCTGCTGGCAGAAAGGGTGGGTCTATATTACATGCCAGCCTCCAGTAAACATAATTCCTGAACTATATTCCCAAAAGTAAAAGTTGCTCTCTACGCACAAATTAATAAGTACTGTACACACTTAGGAATTCTCACAATGGAAAAATTTCAGCTGACCTGAGCAGTTATATAATTTTTTTCATGTAACATTTTGCTAGTTCCTGGCTGTCAGTGGCTTCGTATACCAATATGTAGTGTGAGGACTGTCTTTGACTAGTGGTACTTCACTCATGCTCTATGCCAAAATGTACATGTAAAACCTTTTGATGCGGCTTGGCATGGGGTTGGGAGAAGCTTCAGTTTCTGCCTTCTGGGCTCCTGTAGAAAGCTATGTACTTTCTAAGATGTATTCTTGTTATGTTCAAATATCGAATAATGCAGTAGACAGATGTAGATTTGGTGGTAAAGTTTAATAAAATTCAAGCTAATACCTACCCGATAACACTGCTTAGGAAATGAACCAACTGAATGATAGCCCATACATGTTTCAAGATAGTAAATTGTGTGAGGCTGGTTCATGCTGTGGCTTAGATCATACTGTACTTTATTCTGTGTCTCTTGTTTGTCCAAAAACTGCACTGACAATAAATCTCAAGTAAGGTGCAGTCAAAGCACGTTTTATAATTCAATACACATGTTTTCCTTTCGTACAGAATCCAGTGAATAGACTTCAGGCTGATGGGATCTCTTTTAATCCATCCACGTTTGGTTGGTGTACACTCATAAAGATCTATTAACGTGTAGTCACACCACTATTTCTGTGTGCTGTAAAATGAAACTGAAGTTCAGTGAAACGGGTGTAAACTATATCTATGTTCAGCAGGATACACTGTGTATTCATGTATTTTGGTTATGTCATTGAAACCTTACATTGAGCCGTGGGCATACGTATGTGCATGTGTATCCTGCTGAACACAGTTTTTTTTATCACAATCTTCTGTGTAGCACGTATTGAATGGAGATAAATAGGAGAGTCATGTTTTAATGTTGAGCTCTAATGAGCCTGTACTTGTCGTACAGCATACAGGAATACATCTTACTATCATACTAACAGGTTTACAAAGCTTGCCTCATGAGTTCCAGTGGGTCTTGAAATCAATCCCTTGTCAATGAGTAAAATGGCATTTGCAAGTGGCTAGCCGAGGTCATATTGGCGTATGTGCATTGAGTAGCCACATGTAGGTATATAAAGCCTTTTTCCTAGCCAAAGACACATTCAAGTTATTTATAGCCCATGTCGCAATACAGTAAGTTCATAACTGTATTTGCATTCACTTCCTTCAGCTTCAGGAAACCTAAGTGAAGATGCCCTGTCCAACACTACAAGTTTTATAGACATCCCATCCACTGCCTTTAATATCACTGTGACAGAAGTTGGCATCTTCTTCTCATTCTACAACACACCTGTTCTCTTTCCCCTTGCTATACCGGAGGGCATTAATCAGAGCGATTACAATGATACCATTGACTCCAGTGTGATTGGTGCTACAGTGGCTGGAATAGAACTCACTGACCTTCGTGAATCAGTTAATCTCACTATCACCAGTACAAGAATACTGAATAATATGGTTAGTGAGTAGTTCTTTATCACTAGCTGCCACTGTGAAATATGTACATACTGTATCCAGCTCTGAGAAAGTTTTATATACAGGAGCAATTGTGCTATAGATTTTTAATTCAAACTGTGTTGGAGGCCTTTTAGATTTGTCCATTTCATGTTAGTGAGCAAGATAATGCTTTTTTCTGCAGAGCTATTCAAATGTCAGATGTGTTTCTTGGGACTTCAGTGCGTTAGAAGGTTGGTGTAATGGTTATATTATATACCCTGGTTTCAACATGCAGTGCCTTAAGCTTCAAGGGGAAAAGATTGCATGGAAAACTGTAACGATGTTACAGATCTGAGGTGTAAGTACACTAACCTTTGAATCTTACAGCAAGCCCTAGCTTTAATGAGGTCTGTGAGTATAGTTTGTGATACATAACAAAGGCAGACAGAAAACGAGACATCCCAAATTGTAAAGTGTTCTCGGGAATGTAGCTCAGAGTAGCAGCTTCGTATTCAAACTTATTTTCCGCACCCAGATTTATTTGTGGTGTGGTACTGAGTGAGAAAAGACTGGGTATAAACATACGTAGATAGTGATATCTATGATGCAAGACTATACATGTATATGTAGCCGGCCCATAGATACTAAACCAACACCTTATGTGGATTTAATTGCACATAATCACATACTAGATTAGTAACAGTACTGTAACCTTTACTCCTATAGACAAGAGTGCATGTGATTAATTCCATAATTGCACACTTTTGGTAATTGCACACTTTTATAAGATTCAAAAGGCTGTAGTTATAGGAATTGTGATCATATGACACACAGTGCAAGAAGACTGTCCCACCAATCACAGCTGCTTCCAGAATCTACTATATAATACACTACAACTCTGTCCTACTATGTTGTACGTATAGAGCCACTGCATACAAACACACCAGAAAGTAGCTTATGATGCCTGCATCCTTTATAGTGAAATTAAATAGGCTTAATTCTTTGTTGGTGAGACCTATGTACATACTTTCAGATTACTTCCTGAGCCTACCCCTGTTTCATGTACAACCACACATTTAGAACAGAATAAATACGTGGGTGACTCTAGACTCCTTCATCAGCACTTACAAAGTTAAGTCTAAATTGGTGCTACATACATAGCTCTGCTTTCTTGAGTCATTAAATCTGACTGCAACACTGGACAGAGACCCTTGACTGCTTCCTCAAGCTGTGTCTCATTGAAAAGAAAGCTTCCACCTTGGTTTTATTCTGTTGTGTATTATTGTGATTCCTCCCTCTTATGTTTCCCGTGCTTTTCACACATATTCATTATGCACCACTGAATGATTGGTTGTAACAATTCGTTAATTCCCCGAGTGTGTTGTGATTACTGTACATGCATGCTACATATGTGGAGTTTGTATTTTATGACACCATACATGCATCTCATATCAGGTCGTGGGAACTGGACCACTGTGGGTTGCGATGTGAAGAGCGTAAATAATGACACTGGTGAAGTAACGTGCAATTGCAGCCATTTGACAAACTTTGCCATTCTTGTGGTATGTTTGATAACTACTGTACCTTTGTATATTATAGTGGGAAATTTTCACCAGGAGTTTATAGAATTTTACCAGTTGGTTTCAGTGGTGAAAAGTAATTTTTTTTCTGTTGATGAAAGCTGTTTCTGCTAAGTGAATCATGACTCTACTAAAAGTTCTGCAATGCCGTAGCAAGTTCACTAGCCTTGCAAGGCGTAATCTCATGGAGCCAGACTGTTTACTGCAGCAGCCTGTAAAACTAGCTAGCTATGCTGAGGACTAGTCTCACTGGCCCGTGAGACTACTACGAGACCACTGACCTTGCTACTGGGGATTGACAAAAGGCAAGCAATGGCTGCAATCCCGAATAACCCATGAATATGAATCGAGGTATTTTTTGTGACTCGGGCTTAACTGCGCATAGAATGAAATCAGAACTTTGAAGACATGAACGAAAATAAATCTTTTGTAATATTTTATAACTGCATGTGGCAAAATTTTTCCCTGATGGAAATTCCCACTATATGGTAGATTGCAGTATACTTTCTAATTATTTGGCCCTCACCACTGTGCCTTAATTTAAACATGGACTCTTTGCAGGGATTAGCACTCTTTGTACAACCCTAACATTACTAAGAAAAATGTCCTTCTTGCAATGATTATAATTGCGAAGGTCTCTTATGACCATCCTTTGTTGCTATCAGATATTGTAGTCCCCATGAGTATGCATGGATATTTGTAAACCTAGTTGTGATGGTATCAAACCAGAGTAAAGAGAATGGTTGTCTAGAAGAGGGGGCAAGATCTCCAGTTTAATGTACCAGTACAATGTGCATACTTTAGTCTCTACCTAATTAATAGGCTCGAGCAGGGGTGCAAGAAGTTTTGATTGAATGTCTTTTTAAGCACTACGTACTGGCATACCATCTGGTTGCACTAAGCAATGTACTTCTCAAGTATGTACACTTCTTAAGAAGCATACATATTGATAAACAAGATTACACAATGTCATACTAGGATATGCGTGTATTAGGTATATTTGTAGGTTTATGGTTTGTAATTTTACAGGATATTCATACTCGTACGGGACAGCCAAATAACTTTCACCCAGCACTGAAAGCTGCCAGTATTGCTGGATCTGTGATATCAATGGTGGGGTTGACTATCACCATTCTAACGATGCTTGGATTCAGGTTTGTGCATTGTAGAACGTGGCCTTTATTTTATCTCTAATGTACGTTGTTTACGTGACTTACAGTACTCAGAATCTAAGGAGTAGATTTTCTCTACAGGCACTTTCTGTCATTTTTACTTTAGAAAATGGATGTAGATACTTATAATAGCTGCTCATAAGCCTAGCTACTTGAAAAATAAGGCTGTGGACTGACAAGAAAGTACTTTTTCGTCAAGTCCTCCATAGACTAGTACTACCGTACTTCGTAGCCATGTTTATTTGACATCATGGGTTTTTTGCACGTCACAGAAATGCTGTAACCGTAGGGACTTTCCCTTACTAGACTCGATAATCGCGTGGTTAACACCAAGCTACAGTTGTTGTTCGTGAATGGATTGTCGGAACGCTCGATAGTGCTTTGGACTTACTCTCTGTTACACGGAGAAACCGCCACAGTAGCAGGGCCGACAACGAACGGGTAGCTACTCTTGCGATGTATGCACGAGTGACGAGGCAGGGGACAAAACTACCTACGCAAGATTGTTTGCGCTCATCCTGTGATTCCCTCGGCAGCTGTACAAGGCTTCCGTACACTAGTTTTGCATCTCTTAAGCCGTAACTTCACTGGACGCAAGTAGCGTGTCCATGTCGGTAATGTAGGCGTGGTTGCCGTAATCGTCATCATAGGTCGTCAACAGTGCATGGTATTTCTTCTCTGAAGACCTCTAGTTTTAGAGTCAGCTTAAATGTATATGCTGTTTTCTATACTTTGTATCGCTTCTCGAGACTGTGACCATCATCTGAAATCACAGGTTTATCACAAACACTAACACTCAGTTGCACTATTCAGGTCTTCAGATGAATACATTTGCCAAGAAAAGTACTAGAATACAATACTAACTATCTATATTTTACTGTAGGAAACTCCGGAAGCGAGATGCCAGCAAGTTCCATGCCCAGCTTTGCATAGCCATCTTCTGCATGCTGTTTTTCTTCCTGGTGGGAATTGAGCGCACCGAACATGCAAGCTTGTGCACAATCATGTCTCTATTAATCCATTACTTCACATTGGCCGCTGTGTTTTGGATGGGAGCAGAGGCCATATTGATGTTCCAGAAGCTCATCATTGTGTTTGGAAGGATCACTACAACACACATCACGTTGGTGTCATTTACCTGTTGGTGTAAGTTTCACATATAATTAACTGAGTGCAGCTCTGAGTACTTGTACATGCTGGGGTAGTTATATACCGTAAACTCTGGTTGTTAGGCGCACCTTCGCTATTAAGCGCATAGTATTTATTAAGCGCATGCTTCCTTCCCAGTCGTGGGTATTATTTGTTTAGCGCATGCTAAGAAATGCCAAAACACTCTTGAGAACTCTCTAGGTACATGCCCGACTATGCTTCCGCCTACATTTAGCAAAGCAACAGCGCGTCTGTCAGTGAGCTAGCGTTTCCGGCTTCTTGGTTAACCAGAAGAATTTCGCTAAGTCGTGGAGTACATATCTCCTTGAAGACATGACGGCCACGGATTACACTTTCTTGGAGGAGGATGAAGTCTTCGAATACTTCGCCAATACTCACCATCTCGCTACTCTCAGCTTTTTTATACACGACTACGAAAATAGCTGTCTCTGCACGCATCTTGCATTGTCACGTGTTGGGCGTGGCTGCAATAATTGCACCCCTATAAGCGCACATCCTCTATTAGGCGCATGGTTGCTTACCACCTAGAGTCATAAGCGCATGCGCTTATTAACCAGAGTTTACGGTATGTAGTCAATGAATCTTTTTGGTATGTGTTTCGTCAAGCCAACTGATCTTGCTGCCATAGGAGCTGTGTTATTAGGAAACTTGTCCTGAGGACAGTTCAGATTATACAGTTGAATCAATTTTGCGATAGGATTTTTACATAGTGGCAGTTGTAGTGAAGTTTGTGTACTGTACATCACAATACACACTACATACTTCACAACTCTGCCTTAATTACAGCCCTGTACCATTGTTCTATTGTTTACTCGACAGAAATGTTAAGGTAGTTATCTACCTTCATTGACATTTGTGCAATACTAAGTGAGGGTATGGTAACAGCAGTGTCCTGTAAGTAGGCAGGGTTTAATGAACCCCTCTAAGCCAAGGAACAACATGATTAGCGCCTAGTTAAATTGGAATGAGTGTCCTTGACTCAGTTGCCTCTTTGCAGAGAACAACCCTGAACCCAGTGCTGTTTCAATGAGAAATAGCGAGATCAGCTGTTGAAAGCGATTTAGCCCGACTTTGAACTCCCTTTCGATAGCAGCAATGGAACATTGCTACTGAAATAGCAGTCTTCTTGAAATGCTCACTCCACTTGAGCAACTATGTTTGTTTGTGTTGGCTTGACGAACTCCATCCCTCATCTGTATATGAACACTGAATGCTTCACAGCAGTATGAATGGATTTAAGTAGTTCAATGTTACACGGTGATTAAAGTGCAATGCAGAAGCTTGCATCTCTTGTGCTTTGGTGAGTCTTCATAAATGCATTGAGTTTCAAAAAGTGAGTGGAAATGTGATACAAAGTGCAGATTCTGATTTAAGTAGTGCATTTGTAAGGCCAAGGCAAATTGTGGAGATAGCATAATATCCTAGAGGGTACATATATCTACGATTTAAATAAGTAGGCCTAGACTGTTGTGAGAACAGCAACAAACCAGTTGCAATGCTAAGCCATAGCATATACATGTAGTCTTTCGTAGATTGACATCTCTATATGCAACATACTTTATAGGATCAGATAAGCTGGTATAGGAAAGTGGAGAGACATGTAGCTACTGCTTGAAAGCATTGCATCGCTCAATCATGCCATCCATTTCTACAGCTGATATCTCTACTTCTACTGAAGCTACATAAGTTCTACTAACTTGGGAGCTGTAATAAACCTCTGTTGTAAACTGTTCAGTAGATCTGACGGTTCATGCATCACAGGTTCAAAGATGGCATACGTGTAACCGCTAGAAACACCATTTTGAACTAGTGCCGCTATAAAGTGCCACTAAATTGTTTGAAAATAGAAAAACCTTACTACATTTCTTTGTTGTCCCTCTGTAACTACACGTTGGTGCCCATTATTATGAATTATTGTCATGTACCTTTTTGGCTATACGTAAATCTTAGTATTTGTGTAGCACAGATAAAGCTGCTTAACAAAAGGAAAGTAATGATTTTCACAGAATAGCAGTATTGCTTCAAGCAGTAATTTATTTTGTCACTACAGTGTTACCCATCCCTTTCCTCATTATTGGACTTACTACTCTTGGGAGTGGACACAACTATCTGATACGTCAAGCTGACATGGACCAAGAAACACAAGGATTGTAAGCGACCTATCCTCTAGTAACTTGTACTGTGTGGGTCACACTTGAGACTTTCCAAGTGGATGGCATGCAAGCAGAGAAGAATGTTATACCAAAAAATCATTTTAAAACAGTGAAAGATCATGTAGGGATGCAATTCCCAAAATATAACCCATACATCACTTTGACAGATTACTATCCCTACATCTTTCCAATTGCATACATTCAACAAGCCCCTCCATACCTCATTGTGCAGCTTCCTGTGCATGTCTTTGTTTAAACGTACTTTAACTCATTGCACACGATGCGCATATATATAGGCACACGGTGCGCATATATATAGGCACACGGTGCGCATATATATAGGCGTACTTAGTACAATTAGTCTGTGCGAAGCACCTATATATAGGCGTTCGTACACTTGCTCGTGTATACTGACGTTTAGCAAAGGGGAAGTCCCTCCCTCGTGGCTATGGCTTCTTTAGCCACACCTTTGTGATGTAACTGTACCGAAACTAGACAAAGGTTTGTAAAATAACGGCTCATGCACAGCAAAATTGGCAGCCAATTAACGATCGCTAACTGCGTATGGCTGGCTTCGTTGCTACGCAGTGAATCAGGCACTACAGTCACCGTCAGTGGTAGCTTCAGCAATCTTGCTTCTGGAGAGAGTCAGGGAGTCGGTTGGACCGTCTTGCTTCGGCCCTAGAGTGCACAGACTTCGTTTTCAATGCTGCCGTATAGAAAATTTACCGTAAACCGTGTGCTCAATCATGAAGAAGCTTTTAAATTAATGGTCCAATCTGCGGCCCTTTTTGTGCTAAATAGCTGTGGCTGATAGTCTTAGAAGAAAAACAAAAGAGAACTCGCCACTTCCTTGACCCGGCTAGCAAATAAATAGCCTAACACTACACTTAAATATTTAGTGTGCGTTAATTGAATTATTATGACGCGTAGGCTAATTTTACGCGTAAAATTGTTGTCGCGTGCAATAAGTTAAGTATTTTGCGATGCTATTTCAAGTGTGCTATAGGCTATGCAGTTATAAGATTGTATTTTACATGCGATGACGTACTGTAGCCAGGTGTTTCTTCAGCAAATGCACTAAACACTAAGTCAGGTATTCCTGACCCCAGGCCTCTTTCTCGAGGCTTTGCTGTTGAGTCTAAGTGGCCTCTACGATTCCCAATGTCAGATAGAGCAGCTGCTCTTTCAAGCTGAAGCAGCGCTTTTTGTGTGCATTTGCATCTACCCTGCCATGTCAATTCCAAGCAGCCCTATATGCACTCAATGATTTTAAGAGAACAGGCTTTTTTAGGGTGTGAGAATTGGGAGGGGTATGATTTTAAGATTTTATTAAGACTGGTTAAAGTTTTATGCTATTAATCTGGGATACTAGGGCAATCAGGATGGTACTGGTGAAATATCTGGTTGCTCTTGCTCTTATCCTCTGACTGGAGATCTTACAAGCTCCGTCTATGTTTGTGGGTGTGTGGTTGATGGCATAAGCACTTATTATTAAATAGCCTAATATGAGTGTGATTGCTATGAAGCTGCTGGTACACATATAAGCCTCTAGCTCCTTATGCTACCTACATTGTTTAATCCTGTTTTGCACACACACACACACACACACACACACACACTCATATGAACTCATGCACACACTTTACATATTCCCTTTGCAGTTGTTTTATCAGCCAAGTTGGTGTATTCTTTGGTCTCTTCCTTGCACCAATATTTGTTGTCATGATGATCAACCTGGTCATATTCATCCTAGTCATCCGAGTACTGCTAAAGCATAATCACAATAGGAGAAAAAAGGATAAAGTAGATTCAAGGGAAACGGAAGTGTACAAAGTTACCTTAAGAACCCTAATTAGTGTCTCCAGCGTGATGTTACTGTTTGGTCTAACCTGGCTGTTTGGAGCTTTTACCGTTGGTGCTGCTTCCCCGGCATTCCAGTGGATGTTTGTCATCTTTAACACCCTTCAGGGATTCTTTCTGTTTGTTTTCTTCTGCATTATTGGAAAGGATGCTCGAGAAGAGTGGATCGACTTCTTTGCACGTGGAAGGCATCGACGCATGAAGATCAGCACTACAGCTTCAAAAGCTGATGCGCATAAGTCAAAATCTGCAATGGGTACAGAATCCTCCTGCATGACATTGAAAAGCCCAACCTCACTAAAATCTGAAGGAATCACTCAACCAGATGACAGTAAAGAAAACTTTGCTTTTTCTCAGATCGTTCATATGGACAGTGAAATGGAAACCATATTCCTCCCAGAAATTTCACAAGTGAGTCAAGCATAGTGACGACAATCCTTCAATAGTCTCTACGTATATCACTTTGTATGGTGACCTCATAATTCTCTTTCTATGATTGACAGGTGCCTCCTCACATCCTAGTTAAACTACAGGATAAATCAGCTGAGATAGAAAATGGCCCCACCTGTCTTGAACAGGACATTGCTATGCTGATATCACCAGAGGATGTTGACAATGGCGAGTCGCCGTCACCTACACCTGATAATTAAAAGAAGCAGAACTAACAGCTTCCTGTACATACTTAGAAAGTAGTGCATGTAGAATTTGCATGTAGTGCACAGTTTCTTTTACTGTGCAGCTTATGTAGTATAGGAATACTATAGTTGCTAGTGCTGTTGTCTAGAATAGAGTCCTTTTGTATCAAAGAGGAATACTAGCTAGTGTAGACTCTTCTTGTGTGATCAAATGGTATTCCTTCCTTTATAATTGTCCAGCCATTTGGCATTCCTACACGCACACCCATCTCAAATCTGACTGAGGTGGACAACCCTCTTGACAGCACTGACTGGGGATAGAACAATGTACATGTAGTCTGGCTCTTTCACAACAGGATTCCGATCCTGTTTTGGGACCTATAAACGAGGTTGTGAAATTCCTAGTGGACCTCTTCAAACAGGGGTACCAATATAGGTCAATCAATGCCTACCGGTCAACTATGTCATCAGTGCATGATAAATCAGATGGCTATGAAGTGGGGCAACATCCTTTGGCTAGTAGACTACTGAAGGGATATTTCACCAGCGACCTTCACAACCAAAGTACTCCGCAACCTGGGACGTGAACCAGGTAACCACATACTTCCAAAATTTGGGGGGCAATAGCTGACTTTAAAACTGTCATGCTCATGGCTTTAACAAGGCCATCTAGGTCAGCAGACCTCAGCCAACAAAGTTGGCAAAACAGTCACGCTAGGGGAAAACCCTTCAGGAATTCTTCCCAAGTTTCCCTCACAACAAACTACTGTGTCCAGTGGACACACTGAAAGCGTACAAAAGGGAACCATGGGAATGACAGGTTATTCCTGGCTCTAATTAAACCACAAACTGGTTTGTTCCTCTACCATCACAACATGGGTCAGAACAACCCTAACACATGCAGGGATAAACACTGACGTTTTCAAAGCACATTCCCCCAGAGGAGCTGCTAACAGCCGCACCAACAGCGGGATAACAACCTGCAACATCCTCAAAGTGGCAGATTGGAGCACCCAATCAGTTTTCCAGAAATACTATTACAAACCGTCTAGGGACAGTAGGTTCAGAGAAGCAGTGCTCTGCTCACAATAGGCTACAAACATACCATGTTGATATGTGAGACTGAGCATTCCGAAATATAATTACGGAATGGCCAAGACCACGCAGTGGTTGAAGGCCATTCAGAATTATAAGGAATGTGAAATCAAGCACATTAGCATCCCACCCATAATTATACCATCCCAGAACACAAGTGTTTAATTGGATATCAACTTCACATACATGACTACATAAAGGAATGGCTTATTACGCTCACTGACAAAAGGACGATGAAATGAGCTATTTATAGACCTAACAAGTGTGAAATTCTATTAAAACAGCAGTGATGTCAGGGAAAACACCCTGATTATGTAATACTTACGGTTTAGCTACCAATGAGCTGTTTGAGTTGGAAAACTAAGGCCAATACCATGTTGATATGCTCGACTTCACATTCCTCATATATATAATTCTGAATAGCCATCAACCACTGCGTGGTCTTGGCCATTCTGTAATTAACACCAGGCTGAGGTGCCAGTCAAAAATGTTCCTGGGAAAATGAGGTGTGATCGTTGTTCACAAATCTATCAGCAATGGAGTGTACAATAACAATGTATTTACAAAAAAGTGCCAAAAACGTAAGACACATACTATGTTAAAAATAAACTGGTGAGAATAAAAAGGGTTAAAAAGGTTCTTAATAGATATAGCCTGCACTTCTACTTGCTCTTCTTATAATCATCTACAACTCCACATAGAAAAAACTGCAGAAAAATTACACCAAAAAGACACTTCGACTCTAAAGGCAGATATAAAAAATGAAAGTACATGTACATATCAATATACAAATACACACAATAGCAGCCATTAAATTCTAATTAGTTTCCAACAAATCTTCACGATAGGCAACATACTCTGTCTCGGGTTCAGCAGAAGAGATTTCGTCATAATTATCTATATTATCTGATAGTTCAATGGTCAAGTCATGAAGGTCAACACTACGTGAACCACCTCCATGATTCCGTGCTGCTAGAGATATTTTCCTAAAGAGTGTATTCAAGGTTGTAGGAGTGGTCCGTTTCCTGCATATAAGCATAAGATACATACATTGTCATTTATATGTAACATTTCCTTTTGTGAATAACAAATACATTTCAGTCAGCTCATTCTGTATCAGTCTTACGGGTAATTAATTATGCACAAATTTGGTCAAAAGGTGTCATTAAATAGTGATATTATTGCTTGCTACTCATACTGTTTTCCCAGCAAAACATAACCTGCATTTGTACAAACTGGCTTCCCAATTGTTTCTTTACAACATAATAATACAACTGCTCTTACTCATCGTAAAATTATCATTATCTATGCACACTTTTCGAATAGAACGACCGGTCATTATTTTTATTCTCCCGAGAGTAAGGTGTATCTTTGTCTGATTCTTAGTCACTACTACAAGCACACTTGCAGCCATTGGCTTCCTCTAGTCGTCGACATTGACTAATTTGTATACAGTAGATATTGCAGAACAATTAATTAATTTCATAGGGTAATCTAAACTTATGTCCCATTACAATTTTCTTTAATTAGTTAGCAAACTTACCAAAAATATCTCACAACTTTTACAACAATATACGACAGCACAATAAAAAATGGTAGCAGCAGAAGAGTAAGGGTGAGTGCATACGTTGATTTCCCACTTCGTTCATCCAAGTTCAGAAAAAGTGCAATCACCAACAGGAGGTCCAAAAGAACAAATGCTTCGATGGCGTTGGTGCGACTTAACTTGTAAGGTTTTGCACACGCAAATATGAAGAACACTAGCAGTCCCGCAAATAGCAGGGCAACCTTGGAGGGAATAGAGATGAGAATGTAAGTACGTACATAGACTTCACGTTGCATGCGCTGGTATACCACATGTACATGTGGTTATAGCATTATCTACAACACACCAAACTTCTTCTTAGATTAAATTGTATCCTGTTACTTTATTAGATAAGTTAGTGCAGTGTGAAATTACCATTCCTCCAATGCCATAGGCTGGGTTTTTAAATGGGGTTTATTCACTATATTTTTAACGGGCTATGAATGCAGCAATAATTTTTAAGACTCAAACCCGATCCAGTATTCTAGGGTCTCAAAAGTCACCAACAGCAGAGCTATAAAGTTGCACCCAAGTCTTCCTACTTACACTAACAATTTGCCCGGTAAAAGGGGACACAATGAATGTGTTTGCATAATTGCCAAGGATGGACTCGCAAAATATTCATCCTGTGTGCATCCAGGGGACTTGTTCTGCACCCCATGTGCTTACAAGGACCCCAGTCAGCACCCCGTGCACATCTGGGGGACCCAGTCCACACCCCATTTGCATCCAGAAACCTAGTTCGTGCCCATGGGGTAAGCCACGTGTAAAAATGCCCTCTCCAGCCGTTACATGGATACCGTCATCAAAGTCATGGCGCAAAAAGAGGCAGAGATATGAACAAATCCAGTTCATTGTTTTATGAAGCTAGGCTTAGTACAGCTCCTAGATTGGTAATACCTGTGTAGCTGCAGAGATACGAGGGCTGGAGACAAAATCGAGAGATCCACAACCCGGGGGGCCCAGGCATCACCTCATGCGTACATGCAATTGGGGGGCCTAGTTCACACCCCGTGTGCAAGTAGGGGTCTGTTAAAGTCAGTAAAAGGTGCAATGCATGCACCTAGCTACGTGAGGCGTAGTACGCTTGCGTATACCTAGTATGTGCGTGGGTGGTGGGGGCACATGGTCCTAGTTCTAACACCCACAAGATGATATGCAAAGTGACTATATAGCTTTACATGCCAGCATACCTGGGTGTAGCCAGGGCGATTATAGCTGAAGCAGAAGACAACAGCAATAAAAATCAATCTTCTGAATAGGTCAAACCCACTCCACCACCGGCAGGACTTCTTTAGGCCCTTGTTTAGCACATCGGTGAATGGCTGTGTCCGCTGCATAGTGAATAAAACATTTTATTGCACATTCACAGAAGCACTATGTATATTTCCTACATGGCAAACGGTCATCGGTGGTGGGTACAATATACAATAAATTTCTAGGGTAGCCACCATTATCACAGGACATTGGACTCGTCTTACCTGTATTTGGCTTATCCTATGAACTTGCCCAAATACAGCATAGACTCATCCAATATCCAGTGATATTGTTTACTTACCCATCCAATAAGATACCTTCTATACATAGAAACGTCCACCAGTTAGTTACACAATGCAGAATGCCACATATAACTACTCACAGAAACTCTTACAAGTACAATGCAGAGTGATACATAATTAGTTTTAAAGCTAATTACCTTGAAGTGCTTGAAGCTAATAACAAAGATCAGTACTGGGAAAAGGATGACCACCAGTACTCCAAGGAACAGTGCGAAAATGGCCAAACCAAGATGTCGCTCTTTATCAAAACATCGGATTGAACCATCATAGTAGTATACCTAAGAACAGAAACAAATGACTACCATCTGGGTATATGTACACACCATGCACCCATAGGTTACACACATTATGTTTATTACATGTATATTTATTTCCCATAATCTATACGAATCCATGGCATTATTTTCTTTCTCAAGTGCAATGACTCAATTAGAGCACCAGAGCTAAGCCCGAGGGATTTCTGCATGAGTAAATTTCCCATATAGCTTGCCTCGAGCTGTATTTAATTAACTTATCTGTAGCATGGAACAGCTTGTTTGAGTGAGCAGTAAGAGCGGAGAAGGTACTGCTCTCTATCTGTAGCTATTCTAGTTCATAGCAAGTCACACTGCCAGCCGTTGTGGCTAAGCAAGAGCTACGCTTCTATGATGGGTTTATATAGTTCCAAAGAGTGCTATCTACCTCCTGGTGAATGCATTCTACCATTAGCTCTGCAAAGTGTAACCATGCCTAGTCGGTCAAGCTAGATGAAATCTGAATGCCTATATTACACTGTAAGATGTTTTTATACATGTAGTTGTTTTCAGATAGCCTCATTCTCTGGCTCCAGCTCTCTTGCACCCGTAATAATAGTGGGTAGGCATTAGAATCCAGGGCTCTATGTGTTTTTTTGTGCTGCACAAAATGAAGCTATAAGGATAGCAGAATCAAGCTACATAAATGGAGGCTATAATCAACCCCGATTAAGCTACTCTCTATTCCAGCACTCACAAGCTCCCCTGTCACAGTACTTCCTGTCACAGTGTTGCATCTCAAGATATTAAAACAGGTATCTGCAGTGTATTTATAAGTAAAGAGGCTGAGTAGCCAAATCCCATCAAACGAGGTCCGGCGACTCAGGGCTTGAATGAACCGTGCACTGAAGAGAAAGAGGAGAGAATTGTGTTATGTTTGGTGAACAAAACACAAAGCACTCTGGTGTAGCTACCATAGAATTGGGATAATAGGCACCCATACAAAATAAACACCCTATGAATATAAGCATCCAATTAGATTACATCCCAATAATAAGCACCCATACAAAAATAGGCACCCTACATGAATAGGCACTCATAGACATGTATAGCCTCTATCTGTAGCCCTTACCAGGAAAACGATACCTTTTACAACTGGAAGCCTCTGCCTATACTAGCTAGTAGCTGAGAGCAGTATAGAACTAGAAAGCGCAAGCATGCGCCACATGCAAGTACGATTGGTAGGTCAGTAGTACAATTGAATTCATTTAAGTTTAGCCAGGAGCACCGCCTTCTTCACAGCAGTTGGAGTGCTTCTTGCCAGCTGTGTGGTCACAGATTCATAGTGTAATAGAAGCTCTAGAGCAAAACCCATAAGCACTACAGTCATACCTGTAGTATAAAAGTCAGCTAGTATTGCGCACATGAAAAGCACACTATGATTCGATGTATCGCGAGTAAAAGTACCCCACAAGAATAAGCACCCTGTGAATAAAAGCACCCATTCAGGCTACTAATTTCGAAAATAGGGCACCGGTGCTTATTATCCCGATTCTATGGTATTTGCAGAATTTAGAAAGTGAATCTCACCTGAAGATGTATATTATAATGGTAATGACAGCCAAGAGTGAGGGCAGAAAACCATACACGGTAGTTGTCAGTGCATCATACCCGGGGTATGGACAGATGGGTAGGTAGAAACTGAACCCAAACAGACGAGAGAGGTGGAAATCCTACAACAGAAAAAGCTATTCAATGACACAGCAGAGCATAATATCGTCTTGCAAGGCACCCAATCATTGAAGAAAAACTGCAAACTAAAACACGTATGCCACAACACCACCAACTGCTGACACTGTACAAGTTCGAAGAGCTCACTCTACTACATCCAGTTGGAGATTATCAGTAAAACGTGCTCAACACTCTTGTGGTGGACTGGGTTGTTAATGTGGTGTATGTGAGTAATGGTATTGTGGACTTGTGTTAATGTGTAGTATGGCCTTGTGGTTGAACTCTACTACTTAGGTGGTAATAGACATCATTGCTAGTTGTTTTGTTTACTGTCTATGTAGCACATGTAGGTGTGAGATCTGTTGCTATGTGTCTGGTTATAAATAGTACTGTGTATTGTATTTGTCTTTGTCTTTGGAGTATTAGGTGATATTTAGGACCAGCTGCCTTCAGTCACAACTTTGCTTGCTCCATTACAACTCTACACTCAAATGTTCATAATGCAGTGTACCTATGTTTCTGTTCTGTGGATACATGGTACTACTGTTGTAATTCACAGATAATTAAGTTATATTCTGCAGTAGTGATGTGATTGTGGGCATATACAAACCAAAATTCTAGTATTAGTCTATGAATCATAGGTATAATGCTTTCATGGAACAGGCTATCCAGTGGTGTACATACTAATATGCTACAGTAGTAAAAGCTAGAACTATTCTGCATTGGTTTAATTAATTAAGTACTTGCATAACCAATGATACAGAAACTGCATGTAGTCCTCTATACAAACATACCCAACTGATTGAGTTCCCTTGCACACTGTGATACACAAACCCAACCACCTGGAATAGAAAATATGCATGTATTAAGTGCAATTATGTATTAAGTGCCCAGTGTACCAACTTTGCTAACAAGGTAATATAATGCTTAATTATGTTGCTCAGTTAAAATAGCTATGCACATGGATCTTGAAAGCAAAACTAAAATATGAATATTGAAGTTCCACTCTCTATGGAGTCTTATTCATCCTACTACATTGCTTGATATTTTATATGCCAAGGAGTAGCCTGGAAGTTTCAAGTGAAACACCCAAGGCTCAGCTTACCTACAGGTCAGGTACAGCTATAGAACTACAACAGGTTGTCTGTCTCACACTGTGACGAACAGCTAAGTAATGAACTTGCAGTACAGTGAAAGTACTGCTTCAGTAGTTTCGTCATGCACTTGCAGTAAACAGCATGTAACTTACAAAAAACCAGGATCATAGCTTGCCCAAACTTTTATCGCATCTAGGCAACATATACTATGCTTGCTGTAGCTTAATTGGCCTACAAACCCGAATAGTCGACTGTATTTGCATAGTAATGTATATGGCACATTGTGCAAACAAAAATCATAGGACCAGCTATTGTGTATTATGTAGTAGACTTTGCTGTTTTCTTGCAGTTCCACGTAACATGTCAGTGCACAATATGAATCCTAGGCCATAGTACAGCATTAGACAAAGGGTACATCAAGCCTTCTTGAAGTATTTACGATTGGACCACTGTCAATTACTGTACAGGTTTAACACAACTTCTTACCAGCACCATAGAAGCCGCTAGAAAGTAGTCGTTATATGTAGACCATCAGGAAATTTACTAAATTGGATACCTTTCCATGTGTGTACTGACTAGAGTCTACTGAGAAGACAGCAAGGAAGAAGCTGAGGCCAATGACAGAACCAATATGGCACATCTACCTAGTAGTGGACTGGTGTACAAATTCAAGCTATCAATAATTTGTGTGGATGAATGCTAACTTCATGCATTCCCTGTGCAATAATATACGTATAGTAGCATAATCAGCAAACTTTGTTCATATCAACTAGCCTCATTCCCAGGCTCTTTGCCCAGCTTTTTTTTTCGCACCGCTTATTTTACTACGTGCGAAAAAAAGCTGGGCAGAGAGCCTGGGAACGAGGCTACATATCAACTACTATACCTACATTGTTTACTATGCCAATGCAGGGTATTGTGGACTGAGCTTGAGTGGTGAACAATGCTAACCAGTATTGAAAAAGATTTGGACTAGACTGGTTATCACAGTGTTCAAAGACACTATATCTTAAGTTGACATTATTTGAGGTGACAAAATTAGGCTGATTGAGCATATATATAGTGGATTTGGAGAGTACTAATTTAAAAATTTTAAACACGTCACGATACTACGCAAAATATAATTACACTGTATGTGGTTCGACAGTGAATACAGTATTGCATATACATGTAAGCTTATGTGCGTAAATAAATGCGTGATATAGTGCGTATACGGGGGAACAAGCGTATGCACAAACGTTAACCAAATTGCGCATAGTTTGCTCACGCACAAGCAATAATTTGTGCGGGGACAAAATTTTCAAATCGCTAATTTGCGCTAACATAAATACCCTCAAATAAAGTCACCTTAAGGTAACTTGTACAATGTATATGTATCTGTTCCAGGTGTGACGAGTAGTATGTTTGCATGTGTGTGTGCACGACACCAGATGTATATATATACGTTACATTAACAAACCTGCCAAACAAATGCAGACAGGTTACATATATTAGTGTACGCTCACTTGCACAAAGAACAGGCAGCCCTTCAGATCATTTGGGACCCCTATGTTGAATATCAGCACTAGGATGTAGGTTATTACAAGAGCTAGCACTGCAGGAAGAAAATACAATATTGTAGAAGCTAAGTAGGTAAGCCAGAAATTATAGCCTCATGCAGTATCAGGACCAGGATGGCAGATAGTCCGTACAATATTCCAAAATTGTAAATAAAAAAGTGCTAGACTACAACTAAATATGTAAACTGTGAGTCAGAGTGCTGCATTATACACTTTAATTAATTTCCATTGCTGTGTCTAACATTGCTTGTCCTATACACCCAAAATTGTTCACAACTTATTTGTAGTATTTATCCCCCACCACATATTTAGCATCAACCCACCTCTTCAGCGTCAACTTCATGCAAGGGGCCCATAGTAACCACCCACTTGAAATACACGATGTAAAGCAAGGCCTTCTTTAGCCAAGTACAGAAATATATAGAAGCATGTAGATAACTACAAAAATGCAGCTGAATAACAAAATAGCTAGCCGACTTGCCATCAATATTTTATTTAAAGCACATTAAAGATCAAATTTTATCCCTAGATTTTGCTCATTGCATTTCAGTTACAAGTTTAGCTCACCTGGATGGTTTATATGTAGTAAAAACAGTATATGCAAAGATTTCTAGCTGCCTTTCAGGGTGGTGGATGGATACTTCATGCCATTTGTGGACGAGTATGTAATTAGCACCCACCCCCTCTAGATCTTCCACTGCATCCTAAGGTTCCCCGCACATGGGCACTTGATACGTACTCTATGGTATAAGTATAGGCCCCTTTTTTCAACCTTATCTTTGAACTGCACTTGGGTAGTATCAAAAAGTGACATCATCCTCCATTAAGTTCACATGGTATGGACATATGTGTTTATTACACAGCATTTCTGATTTGTCCTTTGTGCAATTTGATGTATTAAACCCATTTCGGCATACAGTTTTAACCAGGTACCAGATTTAAAACAGGAAGTTGTGATCTTGAATCACTACCTGTTCCTACTAAACACAGAAGAGTTAGAAAACCAAGTTATGAGTACCACGCAAGTGCTGGAAAAGGAAGACATCTTACCAATTAAACCAAAGACTACTGCATCAGTCACAGTGCAGGTTTTGCACCCATTCAGGGTAAGATCCACCCCCTGGCCATCGGGACACTTTCCACATAGAAAACCTGTAAACAATTACGCAACAAGTATAAACACATGTGCACTTACATGTAATTAGTTGTGACATGGCTCAGACATAATAGTGTGCCAATATCTTGTAGATAGCACAAGTCAGCAAACTGTCACTTGGTAGAGCAACTTGAGAGTCTTACTGAAGCTTCAATGAGAGCAGAAGACCCCTCCACAGTGAAAGCAGGTTAGTCTAGTTACTAACAAACTTTGAAAGTTTAAGGGGGTAAGAATGTTAGACCATATACGGGTGAAAGGGCCCATGTGAAACTGCAGAAGCGTGATCGAGAAACAGTGTTTTCACGTTAAATCATGTCATTTCATGCATGCATGCGAAATAGTAAGAAAGAGTGATGCTCGATTTTAACGCACACAGCGTAGCACAACAGGCATTTAGAGCAAGAACTCACATTTTACGCCATAAGCAAGCCATAGTTAGCTGTTGGGCACATTTGTTCATGCAGTCTATAGCTATCTATGTGTGGTAACGATGCAGAATTTCGTGGTAAAACACGTGATTACGCAAGAAAATAGGCGTAAATGCACTGCAATCACGCGGATATCACATAAACACATGGGCTCCTTCTCCCTTCAAGGAGCTACATGTATACAGCCCTGAAACTAGGTACTATAGGCAGCTCTAGACTCAGTACACACTGCGGCTCTGCTGTAGTCCACATGCCTAGCTTTGCCCTAGCGAGAGTGTTAACACCTGTTGATAAGCACCCAATAGCTTCTTAAAATGTTCTTAGAAAAGCTTGTAAACCCCAATTAACACTTCTAGGAATCTCACAATGACATACTTTCCATATGGTACTGCAAAGCCCTGTGATGCTGTGCTCTATGGTACACAGGCAGCTTTGATTCACCCATATGGATGCACCATGCTACAAGTACAATTAGGTACATTAAAGCCCACCTGTCCTGTTCTCAGCACACTGTTCGTCTTTACTGTCATACTTAAAGCGGCACCCAGAAAGGGAGCCCACAGTAGAGCATTCCTGGAAAGGGGGCGGCATCATCGCTGTCACCAGTTCACCATTCCTCACTTCTGCATACATTTCTGGCTGTGTGCATGTTTGAGGGGTATGAGGGCGTACACTGAATGTTGTGCTATATAATCTGTTTCAGTTTATATTTGCCTATATACATGTAGTTACATAGCTGTGAGGGGGGCCTACATGAAAATTATACCCTAACTGCTGGTTTTATACTTTATGTGCACCTTTCTTGCTGCTGCAACAAGAAAGGTACACCCAGGATGTGTAAGAGGAGAGAAGTGGCCTAGCTAGTTAGTATCCACTGCTTTGTATACTTGTTGTAGCTCAATGGCTAGCCCAACCAGAGCATGCTGTGCTAGTCACATATGGTCCGGGCACAAAGGGCAAATTAAATTTTCTGCTAGAAATTTCAGCGTATTAACCTCCTTTCCATATAAATAGAATGTCCTCATTGTGAGGTTTCATTCTCAGCAGTAAATACCTTAAGATTTGGTAAAAGCTTACCTGTAAGAATATGTATTGATTATTGCTGTCTGGCCTGAGGATAACCGGGTTACTGCTGTCGTAAAGACATGTCTGTTCCTCCTCACTGAAAAAGTAGCCAGGATAGCAACAGGTCACATTGACATTCACCCTTGAAGTGAAAAACTGTGGGATGAAAATGAACGTGAATTGAGTGGGAGGTATGGATGCCCGATGGCAGATGGTAATACATGTACATGTATGTGTGTCACACAACTGGTTTTAATGCAGCAAATCACATACAGGAGTCTTCAATGGGATTAGTGTCTGCAGCCAGATTTCTGTCTGTTAAGGCCAGAAACAATAAAAGCCTCCTTTTCTGCTCTTGAATTTGTTAGATATACCACCCTTTCATATACACTATTCTGCTCCGCCAGACTACATGTATGTTTTTGCTAGGCTAAATGGATGTACAGTGCTCCAGAGCAAGAGAGTAGATTTTGGCATTTTTTACTTATTTCCCTCTATCTCCTACAGGGTTTGGAGTTAAGCTCTCAAAAGTGGTATACATGTTTCTACACACATCTGCCCACATGTGTGAAAATCTTAATTAGATTAGGCAAAACCACAGGAATTTACAGCCTTGTAAGTCTACCTGGTTTGAAAACACGTTTTGGCTGGAAACATGATAACAGTTTGGAGTTAGACCTCCTGTTTTAGGTGAACATAGTAACCCTTATTACATGGTACATAAGGGTTATTATGTGCAGACTCCATGTGGATCAAGAGTTACATGCAGAAAGTCAGATTTTCAAGTGCCAAAAGTGTTTAAGGATTTTGGGCTGAAAATGCTTGAGTTAAGAGCTGATTTTTTTTATACTTAATAGTACATAAAATGACAAATTGGTGGTTAAAATTTGAAGTCAATTAACCTTATAGAATGGGAGATATAAGCGATTATTGTTGAAAATTTGCTAAAAACACCCACAAATTTTCATGGTCTCCCATCGCTCTGTACTTAAGGGGTGTTGACAACATCGTAGCCAGACCATGTAAAGGCACCTAAACTGTATTTTGGTTCTGGCAGTGGGTTTGAAAGGTGATTCCTGGCTTCTAACATCATCAAAACCAATTTTTTTAAATACAGAGTCGGGCAGACATCGAATTATTTTAGCTTTTATAGCATTTTTGGCAAATTTTTAACAATAATCGATTATATCTCCAGTTGTAAAAGGTCAATTGACTTCAGGTTTTCGCCCCAAATTCCTCAACATAGGTGCTATACTCTATAAAAAAATCAGCCCTAAACTCATATGTTTGCAGCCAAACATCGTTAAACACTTTTTGCACCTGAAAATCTGACGTCTGGCCTGTAACTTTTGATCCACTTGGAGTCTGCCCTTCAAAGCTGGCTCAAACATGGTACTTTAAACCTTACTATGTTCACCTAAGAAAAGGAAGTCTAACTCCCAACAGTTCTCCTGTTATCAGCTATATCGTGTTTTTAAACCAGGTATGCTTACAAGGCTGTAAATTCCTGTGGCTTTGCCTAATCTAATTAAGACTTTCACACATGTGGGCAGATGTGTGTAGGAACATGTATACCACTTTTGAGAGCTTAACTCCAAACCCTGTAGGAGATAGAGGGAAATAAGTAAAACTAGAAGTCTCTAGCAGAGACATACCCCGCGGTGCATAATTCACAACTTGGACCTGGCAGGACTGCAGACTGGGTCGATGGAGTAGTTGGCAAAGTGTATATCGCTGGCTGCGTATCCGCACGCAGAGTGTACAGCGCTCGAGTATGCGTATCTGTGGGCGTGACTGATTGCCAATATGAACACGTGACCAGAGTCCGTATATGCCCGGCCTCTATCGTATTCTAGTTGTGACCGTATTAAAATGGCAGAATGCACCGTTGTTAAAAAAGAAAGAGCTGTAGATACAGCGAATGGAACCGCTTTGGCGACAATCAGGTACACACCCGGACATTTTTTTTTTGATTTCAATGTTACTGTCGTGTTTAGCAATCGCTTAACCCTGTAAATCGCGAGATAGCCCGATTTTTGAGTGGACAGACAACAGATGGACAGACGGACGGACAGACAGACAGAACCAATCGCTTAACCCCGCCGCATACGCGCGGGGTAAAAATTCAAAATCTACTCTCTTGCTCTGCTGTGTGTATGTACTATAGTGCACATTCGATACATGTACACACTGCAATCTCGTGAGACTGCAGGTGAAACGTCTTGCAAGACCGCAAGTGTACAGTGCACCATTACATGTGAATACGTTATACAACTTAACTACAACAAAATTTAGTTGTGGTTACTGCTTTAAGGCTATGTGTCATGGCCGTCTGACTATGGTGAGTGTTTCAAGCTTGTATATAGGAGAATGACAGCAGGCAACAAGTGACTTACTGCCTGGAAGCAACGGCGACACTCTAAGACATATATGTTCAGTTTTGCCTGTTCTCAGACACAGTGAAGACAGACAACAAAGATATCATGAAAATAGCAACAACTGCAAACTAGTTCGATAATCACTGCACGCTAGTTCATGTATGTATGCACTGCTTGCTTGCTCCGAGAATCTAGCATATGCTTACGTATGTCCTGAATTCATAGTTGTGTAGACTGAGGTAGCTGGTCTATTTATGCTTTGACACTGTCTCTAGCCATGTAAACCGAAATGTATTCTGGTAGTTTCCAACGTACACTATTAACTCACCACATCTCCGGCAATGATCTGCACCAGAGAGAAGTCCAGAGACTCATTCACTCCCTGGGAACAGTTGGAGTAGAGGCTGCTGTCCACAGGATGCATGGTGTATTGGTGGGTGCTTCCCCCAGCTGCCAAAGCAAAGAAGTTCTCTACTTTCACTTCTTCAGATTCCTGTACATTTGGGAGGTACAGCAGACATGAAGTTATCTACATACATGAAGGGTGAATGTTTGTAGAACCATCACAGGTTCTGTTGTATACAATTTCTGGCAATTAAAGCTGCACCCAGGTCTTGATTCACACTCTCTTGCCCACCTGCACCTCTGTTCACCGTAGATAGGTGCGTGGCTACAGTGTGCATAATCACTGGAGAGTGAGTCATGTTTTGGACATAGCAGCACTAGCTATCAAGAATGGCCCAAGGATGATACTTTACTAAAATAGCAATTCTCTTGCTGCTCTGTTTGCAGGTTTGTTTTTTGTACTATTACAGTATAAGTGCTATACTGTTTAGTACACGGATATAGCTACAATGTAGTCACATCTGAAAATATGTTGGTGTCTATAATGTGACTGCAGTACAGCTATACATGCACATGTACCAAGCATCCCATTCAGACAATGAGGTGAAAATATATGCAGCTTCCAAAAAGTGTAGCTTCCAAAGAGCATACAAGAACACTGTGGTTATGTATCAAATAATCAATGCGATTGGCAGGATTTCAAAGGGTAGTCGTAAGGGAATTTTTTCTTTGAGGAGTACTTCAGGCTCATGTGCAACCAGTACCAAGGGAAAGTTGAAAGTATTACGTGAGCATTATGAAAGGTTGGGTACAGAATCTGTACATGATCAGTTTGATGATAGCTGGTAAGAGCACATAGAAAAGAAAACAACAGAGTATAGTGAAATGTCTAGTTTACAGAATGAAAAGGTTTTGGATAGCAGGATCAGTTATGCAGCAACTAAAGAGTATTCTAAAAGCCAAAAACAGGAGATAATGATTGGGCTAGCTGAGGAGCTTTTAAGTACGGTGGCAAAGGAATGGCTAATCTGCTAAAAAGTCTTACATGTATATGAAGTAGTTTGGACAGAAGCGAGTATTCTTAAACAATGAGACAAGGGTTAATGGTTAGTTTGTACAAGATAGGTGATGCTGAGGTCCCAGGTAATTTACAGAGGGATTACACAATTGAATGTAGTAGGAAAACTGTTTCACAAGATTCCAAATAATTGCATAGTCAGCAGATTAGAGACCTGGAGGATATCCTTCATACTTGGAGGTTGTTGATCAGGAGGCAGCTGAGTTGGGTTTACTAATAAACTAACTTAAATCAGAAATAATCTGCGGTGCCCAGTCTGCAAGGAATTCAGCTTAATTAAACTGAGTCTGTACAAGTCTTGTTGTAAGGAAATAGAATTTAGGAAATGCCTGCAGGGGGTTGGGGATCCAGGAACACGATTGATGTTTACGTTTAGGTTGGGTACTAATGGTATGAAGAAAGAGTTGGGAAGACATAGGGGTACAATTGATGATATACATGTAGGCAGTGCAAATTATGTGGGGAAGAATGTCAGAGTGTAGTACATGTACTCTGGGAGTGTCTTGTGCACGATACCATTGCAATACTTTCATGGGAGACAATCCGTTGGGGGGGGGGAGTTTTTAAATCTTAGTACTTGTACTTAAGGGAACAGGCTTTGCTCAAAGGTGTGAGGATCGGGATAGGTATGATTGTAAGGCTTTAAGACTAGTTAGTGCTACTCACGTGACCTTCGACGAATCAGAAGTCTCAAACTCGATCACATGACCGCACGTTAAATCGCTTAATGCACACTTAAGTGTGCATTAACAAGATTAGTGCACACTTTTCTAAATAACGCCCAACAGAACCGTGGCTGTCTCAGGTCAGTGAGTGAACTAAATACTTTAGATACCAGTTGGCAGTGCATTACGGGACTAGTTAGCGCGCTCGGACAATTAAGTAATGGTCTCGGGCGGATAATGCACTCGCCTTCGGCTCGTGCATTATCCGCCCTCGACCGTACTTAATTGTCCTCGCGCGCTAACTATATCCCGTAATGCACTGCAAACTGGTGTCTAAATATTACTTAAGAGTTTTATATATTATTAATCTGGGATATTAGGAAGCATAAACTATAATATTATGGTAATCGGGATAGTGAAACATCCGGTTGTTCTTGCTCTTATCCACTGACTGGAGACCTTACAAGCTCCGCCTGTGTATGTGGGTGCGTGGTCAATGGCGCAATTTTAAGTGCGACGGCAGTGACATCATTTCACGAGAACTGCTGGAAAGTCCACACAATACTTACATCCTCATCTGGTTCATCCTCATCCAAACTCCACACAGCTCGGTGTGGATTACCACTCTGGTCTGTTGCACGGATGTTAAACTCCAGTACCTGTCCTGGAGTACTATTCACTACCTATAAGGATCAAACAAAAATGGAGAAAGGCAGTAAAAGTGTGGGTGAAGGGGAATCAGGCGAGAGGATAAGGAAAGAAAAAAGATGGAGGAAAGCGAGAGGAAAAAGAGAAAGGAAGAGTACACAGGAAGGGATGCACTTGAGGAGAAGCGTACAATCTAGTGTACGTGTGCATGTATATTCCATGAAGCTCATGTATACACTGCAAGCCACCCAATCATACCAGTATACATACAACGACATACGTACTTTGAATGAAAGCACAGAAAAGCATAACCCTCAGTGTAATCGCAAAAAACAAAATAACTATGCTTAGCTTATATATAGCTTGTGTCTTCTGCCCACGCATGAAATATTAACAAGTATTCTGCTACCGATAGAACAAGTCTGACATTTCATGTCCAAAAAACCAGCCGGACGCCTTTCCCGTACAATACACACAACTCAGCTTAGGCCAAGCTATTAAACTACAGCTGTAGAGCCAGAGATACTATATTCCTAGAGAGGTACAGCGAAAGTGCAGACTCAGCAGTTTCGTCATACACCTCCAGTTAGTAGCTAATGCCTTCATTTGCTATAGCTTGGCCTGCAAACCTCCAAAAGCTGTTATACACTGCAGTTGCATAGTAACGTATGATGTAATATATTGCGCACGTGATAAGTGCAGACGCACAAACAGACAGACATACAAACAAACAAACAAATGCGGAAAACGTAAAGCAATCTTAGTACCAGCCGTTCGCGCACTGTGCATGCTCCGGCTGGTAAAAAAATATACTATGGGATACAAAATAACCTAAAAACCCATGTAATACAAAACCTATATAAGATTTATTATCTTTGTTTACTCATTCTAGATACCAAAGAGCAAGGCATATGTACATGTCATCGAAACCAGCTCAATACGGGAGCAGAACAGAACCCCACCCAATTCACCGTTCTAACATTTCAGCTCCAGTAATGAATGGAGTGTTTTACATCAAGCATGAGAAGCATGTCTGACACGCCCATAAAGTAGCTAGCCAGTGTAGTCGTTTTGAGACATAACTCAGGCAGAGAGGATGCTGTCAGCTCCAAACGTTAAAGAAGCACTGCTAAACTTGAATGATTAGCATATTCCATAATAACATCGATGTGAATTCGATACAGAATCCTCACCTCAGGGATGACAACCAGCTGTGAAGGTGCAGTACCCAGTGGAACTTCAAACCTTTGCGTACCAGGTCCGATAAGACGGTTGCCACTGAAGAAGAAAATGTATACAGTGGAACCGCTGTATTCTCAGATGAAATAAAATGACCTGTTTAGAGGGGTGTCCACATTTTCAGTGAGCAATTTGAAAGTACTGTATGTTGGGTACTTTACAAACTGTCCTTAACATTATTTAATAGGTGCCCTCCATTTAGGAGTCTAGAATAGAGAGGTTCCATGATCATACTATACAAAAAATATTCCTACACCAATGACCACTATACATGTAGCTTCCCATGACTACCATTCTGGTCAGTGAGTAAAGGATATTAAAATTTTACGAGTACTTGTGCTCGCTACCCTTGCACAACTACTTGTGCTTGTTGAATGCACTCGTTGCACTCGCTCTATACAAATATACCGAACATGCAGCGTCTGCCAGTGGTGCTGCTAACAGATAAAATCATGCGTGTCACGTCACATCTGTTATGCACACACACACACACACACACACACACAGACACAACTAACATTACAGTATTGATGTAGGCCCACACGATAGTTTACCTAAAATAAAATGGTGGTGAGAGTGTAAACATAGATTTCTGGTATTCACTGCCATCCTCTACTTCATTCCCAGGAGCGTATGTGCACCGACTGATGTCAGTGGCGTAGATTGCAGCACCATCAATGACAGCAGTGTTGTTAATGAATGAGAGGGAAGCCTTTAAACAAAAGGATGAAGATCAATGAAAGTAAATGATGTTATTGGCATTTCTGGTAGTTTCACTGATAAAATAATAAAAGTGGTAAATCTAAAAAGTGTTACTGCACCAAAATCATGGCCATTTTGCCCACAATAAGGAGCATGACCTTTTGATTAAGCCTGTCTCAGAAGTTGTGGTGATACTGCCTTATAAAGCAGCTGGAAATTTAAACTTCAACTTTTCCTACCAGTCTGAAAATAGTTGCCTCCAGACTGATATCCAGCATATAATTAGTGAGTCGGTTACATGTACCCACACAGTTCTCATGTTATCTTTGCTATCCTAGAAGTTTAATGGTCCATGACAATACCAAACATAATGCATATACCTATGTACATAAGCTAGTACATGAGTTTTAGTCAAACCATATATCATTAGTTTTCAAATTGTGTGTACAGAAGCACAGACCAGTACTAAACGTTAATACTGGTTGGAAATTAGAGGTCTCTAGCAGAGACATACCCCGCGCTCTTGGACCCTGCAGACTGTAGCGCCGTATGCGAGCTGTAGGCGTGGCTGATCGCCGTAGTAATGATACGGGCGTTTCTCTATGTATTCTCCAGTATGCTTTCTATCCGAGTATATACCTCTTCTACGCACCATGTTGAAGGTAAGACTCGTATACCATACTCGAGGGCTCGCGTATGTCCGTATTCAAGCTGTAGGCGTGACCAGCTGCCGGCATGCCGTATTAAAAAAGGCGTGACCAATTGCCGTATTAAAAAAATGGTGGAACACACCAATAATCAGAAAAAGCGTGGAAATGCCGAGAATAAAACAGCTTTCTACTATATCAGGTACAGACAAGCTAATGTATCACGGCTATCAGCGATAACCTCCTGTATAGAAATTGTTATAGCCTCTAAATCGCCTGTTGGAAGGTTTTTTCAAAAATTTTGTCTGACAGACGATGATGACAACGACGACGACAGACGGACAAAACCGATTACTTAACCCCGCTTGCGCATACGCGCGCGGGGTAATAATGACAGTGCACTGCACTCTCTGCGTAACTGTACTACATGTGACATCAGGTTGTGATTCTAGTTTTAATAAAACACACTCATTGTTTGAACACGCCCCCTATTCCTGAAAAATCATTAATTTATTTACCCTATGGATTTTAAAGGACAGAAATGTAATAAACAGAATCACTTGGTACGTATTGAAAAACGCAATTCTCCAATACTGCTGGTAGAAAACGTTCCACACAAGACTGCATACTGCAGCACTACATATTCTGCATAATCCTTACAATTCAAAGTACTGCATACGTACGTGCAATAATTTGAACGGTTCACTTTCTGCACATGTAAACATTTCTGAATCAGAGCACGTACATATTATGTACGTACACACAAGAGTTGTATTATCCACAAGCAGTTAGTGGTACGTACAACTACGAGCTATACCGTGTAAAATCACCGCCCCTCTAGTATAACCGATCAATTTACTACAACTACAGTTCGCTCGTGTGTAAAACCTTCTATGTAAACTTGTACCATAATGCACCTCTACATGAAAGGCACCGCCCAGGGTATATCAGCCATACACCCTAGCGGCTCGTTTGAACTGTCAATATACCCTAGGGTATATGGTTGCCAGGCAACTAATGCTTCTCCATTAGCGCTTGTCATAACTAACAGCGTTTGTAATTGTATTATGGTACAAGTCACCTGTACCATGGGTTTCTAGGGTGTATGGGTTTGTACTCTTCGTGCAGTTTTATGTATTCCCTCGGGCTGCGCCCTCGGGAATACATATAACTGCCCTCAGAGTACAAATCCCATACACCCTAGAAACCCATGGTACAACTATTACATAACCACCAATAATTTGCACGTGCAGCCCAGGCAGGAAATGGAATCTGTAAAATTAATAGCGTTTGCGAGTGCGAATGTCTAGCAAGCGGAGCATGCAGCTAGTACGTAGAACACGACTGTACAAAATAGCGACGAGAATCAGACTGTGAAAACCAAGAAGTCGGGGTGAGTCTTAGCGAGAAAACCCTAGCTACAGTTAGTGGAGGGTTCTGGGAACGAGGTAACGCTATGGAGCTCATTCAGCTTGCCTGCCTGAAGGCTTCCTGCCTCACATCTACCGGGCTGATCTCAACGTAGGGAATGTTTTTGTAAATCTGCCACACTATTAACTGTCTTTTTGCAAAAATAACCGATCTGTGATTATACCCGCCCATGCATAAGTAACCGCCCATTGAGGCTGCTAATTCTAATTATAACCGCCCCCGGTTATTTATCGGAGTTTACGGTATATACTCACAATCCAGTTGGAGGGGCTGAGTGAACCTGGCTGTGCGAGGACCTCGTATTGGATGAAACATCTAGTGTTGAACAGTAGGATCACATCCAATCCCACTGAGGGGTTAAGAACTGAAATAGCCCCGCCCAACATATTTGCATGGTTGTCGATAAAAGAGATGTTAGTGCCACTGAATATGTGCAGCTGCAGTCAATGGAGTAGTTGTAGGTATGTGTGTTTCAGATGTGGAAAGAAAGAGGAAAATACTGTTATTAGCCCCCTGACAAAGAAGCTGGGTCTATGCATATCCAACTAAAGCTGATAAAATTTAATGTTTATGCATATATCCTGGTCCTGTTTAAATGTCTCAAGCTTTGCCTAGAAGTGCGTACATGTACCGTAGAGTACGTATGCGTATCAAGCGCCCATGGGCAGGGAACCTTAGAATGCAGTGGAAGAGGGGGGTGGGTGCTTACTATGTATTCATCTGCAAACAGCATGTAGTATCCACCCACTACCCTGGAAGTGAGGAATCTTCACCATAATATATTTTCTACCTATATAATATATACATGTAAGTATGATATTATATAGGTATACCTGTATAATATCATAACATCCAGGTGAGGTAAACTTATACTAAAGCGCAGTGAGCGAAATTAAGCAGCAAAATTGGATCTTTAGTGTGCTTTAATTGGAATACCGATGGTACGTCAGCTAGCTACTTCATATATTTCGCAGTTATCTGCATGCTTTTATAGCTATTCTAATACAAATGCTTCAATAGTTGGTTAAAGAAGGCTATACTTACCTTGTTTCCTCACTTCGCATCATGCGTTTGCAACACGTTCGAGTGGGCGGATTCTACATGAATAAATGTACCCCTTGCAGGAAGTTGACGCTGAAGAAAAGGGTGGGTGCTTAATACATGGTGGGCGCTTGATACGTACTCTACAGTACTTGTATACTACGCTAAAACTTACTCATGAAGATTCATCACTGGTGGTATTTTTGCTAAGGTTTTTCGAAGAACATCCTATAATTATTCCTAGGCTCTCATCCAGCAGTGTTTCACTGCTTACAGTGTGAAAAGCTTTAGATAAGAGCTTAGTCATAAGCCCAGTCATAAGGCTAGGAATATCCTCCAAAAAGGCCCTCTAAATGAGTGGTGGTGTGTGTCTCGCTAGTCAACATATGTACATACATACACACCTGAGACCTTAAGGCAAAATAGCCGTACGTACATTAGCCTAATCAAGACTATATGATTGGGTAATGGGTATATCTTATGTGGTATACTAACCAAGCTCTGGTCCTCCATGGCAATTGCAGCTCCTGTAGGGGCCCGGTTTCCTTTAAATAAAATGCTCCCCATAGCATCGATCCTGGTCTGCAGCAGCGACACTGCTCCTCCCTCATTGTCACTGAACGCCGTGCTGCCTTTCAGGGTGAGTGGAAAACGAAATCCAAGTAGAGCACTCTGGTTCTCAGCTCTGTTGTCAGTGAATACGCTGAAGGGTAGGTAGCATGAGAAAGACAATTCAAAGGATCTACACTACATATGTGCCTGTACATGTACATTGTATGATACGGAGCACTGAGTGTAATATGCAGTACTGGAGAGTATCCATTACTTCTATACTCTAGAACTTCTTTTCTAAAATGTCACGCTTCAGTAGCATCAACATGTTCAGGAAATGAACACATAATCGAGAAAGTTATCAAATCCACCGCAAAACTCCCTTGCAGTATGTAGTAGTCAAAAATGTTTTATTTTTGAGTCGATGCAGTGTTTCCTGTAAACAGCCCCCTTAAAATTGTAAACACATTTGTACAACCATATATCTTTTAGGTCTGTACATTCAACAATGCGAGTTGGGCTGTTACAAATCCAGCGTTGTAGTTGTGAGTATGGAATAGATCACACATTTCCTTGCACTAGGGCATATACTCCACTCATGAAGTATTCTCTGTACTGTACAGAAATACACATAAATTGCATGTGACTAGGGCCTTCTCATAGTAGTAGATGGTCTAACCCCCAGGTTCTGAAAGTACTGCTGATTGTGCTACATTTGTACCAACAGTATGCCTACATGTACCATTCTTCAGCTTCTCACCAATCAGTGAAGTTGGCAGCTGCCACTGCTCTGTCCACCCTAGCATGAGACACCAGCCCCACGGCACTACCACCAGTTGGGGAAGAGTTTGATTCAAATAAACAACCAGAGAAAGTTGCTGTGTTCCGTATCAGTGTCATCATTTCAGATGTCAGATTATTCAGGTTCTAATGAAGAATGGAAACACGTGCATTCTCATATACTGACAGTAGTTCACGTAATTGATGTATAATTATAGCTATAGTGAACTAGATGGGCAGAAACTTCCTATAGCCTCTCCAACCTTATAACAAAAGATAGTACTCTAGAATAGTAGTTTCTGTATTAAACGTAGCTGTACATATATATGCATGAGAAGCTGACATTATCCAAACCAAGATTTAATTCTGCTGATATCACTTCCTGTTCACTAATTGCTGGATTGCCTTTATTTTCACCTAAAACGTACTCTACCAGGTACTTTCGTATGTATAATTACAAAATTTAGCTTCTTCAGTATAGGAGCTATGAACCAGTGAATTATGTTAGCATTTGTATGAGTGGGGGCCAAACTTTCCCCCTTGCTCAATCCAACACTAGTTAGTGCACTCAAAGTTGAGGTACATCTACCAGTATCTGTATCATCTAAGAATCTCGTACGATGTATCTTAGGTGGTAATCCAACGCAGTCAATTAAGTAATAAGTGAACAGGTGGAAAATGGTCTATCAAGCAACATAATTATTCTAGTCAACAGTCAATGTATAACAAATTTCGCATAACTTCCATATTCTTAATAAAGCAACACCAATTCTTGCAGCAACTACCATCAAACACATGAAGAACTAAGGCACCATATAAAAAACTTCTTTTTCTGTGTTAGTTTAAATTAAATGAACTTCGCTATGGAACTCACATAATTATCTTACCCCAGCAATGGCAAGCATTACGTACACTGTCTTTGGTAACACTACCAGGTTGTTTTACACCCAGGCAAGAGTAACTTGCAAAACTTCCAGGTAGCGCTACACATATTCATTCTATGAACACTGATTAGATATGTCCATGCTGCATGGGCTGCATTTCATAACTTGAAGGTGAGGTCTATTGTATTGATGTTAATAGCTATAAAACAAGCTGAAGTACATCTCACCAGCACTGAAAATGGAGGCACTCCATAGTGATAATTTTACATACACTTTCTTTCAACATAATCCATTAATGTGTAAAACATGTAGTACAGTGAGTAGAGATGCACATGTATATACCACCTGGGAGTAACTTAGGTAATTGTATGGAGCCAAAAGCTATTTCAGGTCAGATCCTTTCTCACATAACTGAGAACAATCTTTCCAACTGGGACGGATGAGCATAAAAACAAGATGAGGTGATCAAAACCACTCCATCGTGCTGTCTAACTTGCAGCATTCACTTCTTGGCTTGCACATGCACTACTTATACTCACTGTCCCCTAAAACTGGAGTATGTACACGTTTAACCTTGCTTGGTTTAGTTCATGGCCAGATCATGCAGCTGTCTAAAAGATACCACAAATCCTAATGCACGATGATTTGAGATACGAAGGGAAGAATTAATAGTATACAGTTTAAGATGTATATGGGCTGTATAGGTCTGAACACAATATTCAGCAGAACAAATAACTTACTCTTAAGTTTATGCTACAGGCTCCTCCACCAACCATAGCCGAATTGTTCTCAAAGGTAGAGTTCTCGACAATCAAGAGATTTTCATTACCAGAATCCAGCACATTCATGCTAATAGCTCCACCATATCTACTGCAACTGTTGTTCATAAACTGTGAGTTCCTGATTGTAACAGTGTTGTTGGTGGATTGCTGAAACAGTCTAATGTGCAGTCCCCCACCATTGTGCACCGCAATATTGTCAATAACTCGTAAATCTTCCATAGTCAGGTTATGGCGTTTGGCTCCATTGAAACTCAACACTATTGCACCTCCATGACCATTTGGGATATACAATTCAGGCCTAGTATCATTGACATTTTCCTCATTTACATTTGCTGTGTTGTTGATAAAAGTACAATTCTTCACAATTCCAGACCTTGTAACATTCCCCTGGAACACAAGTGACAAGCCACCTGCATAGTTGAGGTCACCAGGATCCAAAGACCCCGTGTTGTTATAGGGCCTGACGTTATTGTTGTCATAAAACTCAGTGTTTACAATCTGGAAGTTATTGGTCTGAAATAAAATTAGGCCACCACTCCAGTTATCCCTGTCATAAGAGAAAATATTTTTGTGTTTTATACACATACATGAACACTACATGCACAATACCCTTGTTGCAGATAAAACTAATACACGTACATACTACAGCTAGCATAGTACAAACACACAGTATACATGCAGTTTGTTGCCAGTGCTTAGATCATTTCACATACGTTATATTGTAAAATGGACTTGTATATGAACCAGTCATAACAAGCTACATGTACATATGTATGCGCATGCACTGGCTTTGAGTAGATGAAGTTGATTTCATGGCTTCACACCTCGAAATACGCCCACAATAACTAGCACTGAGAATGGAGTGTGAAGGTTAATAGATGCAAGTACGTTTATGTTGCAGTTACCACGAACTTACAACAGAAGCTTATAATTTTGTAGTGTGTCATAGTTCAACTTTGTAGTGTGTCTACAGTAGCCCAGGCCCATAAAGTGCGCTTGGTATCTACAGTTTGCACATGCGTATAATTTCCCAGCATTCCACAGTGATAGGATATCATCATGGGATGTCCGCGATATGTTGACATCATTACACATATCTGTCCATGTTATCAATTGTGCATGTGATAATGGATGCTCATGTGAAAGACTTTTTGATCGCTTGATTTCTTATGCCCTCCAACACCTTGCTTGGACACACAGTGATACCACATCAATACCACATTTGCTTTCGATTCGTATCTTACTTTGTACCCGTGCGTTAATGGTGAAACTGTTAGCGAGGTAACAGACGTGCACACACAAAAACTGAGTACCGCAACCCTCACTGCGCATGCGCGCCGAGGGTTAACTACAGCCTATGCAATATGATATAACAGCTAGGTCACTGGGTTTTGAATTGCAATATACATAATGCATATAGTAGTCTACAATATCACTCAGGGCACATTGTTTATCAACCACTAGACTAAGTATGATTAATAAACACGCGGGGAATGAGAAAACTAAGCTATACACAGAGTGTTATTCTATTGATCATTGCAGGGAGTGGCTCAGGGTTGTACATACCATACATCACCTATTCTATTTCAAATAATTTCGGTAACTAGGTGACGTTGAGAAACATTTGATTGGTATATGGCAATTAACAACAAAAAGTGATTACAGAAGTCTCATATCAAATGGACATAAAAAGTGCTGTTGTGGTAATTTATATAGCGGTTACTGCAGGAACAAACGACAGGAAGGGATGGGAATGCCACCAAGGTGGCTACAGCATGACTGTCCCACACACCAGAACAGCACGTACTACATGGCAAAAACTCTGCTAGCCAGCAGGTGGCCTGTAACAGCTGTTTTGTCTGATGAGCGTGATACGAAGCGACAGTATAGGTATCTAGATATGTCATCTGAAAAGTGGATGGTTTCGGAAGAGCTAGAAAGGTCTTTGGAGCCGTTGGAAGTTGCTACGGTTTTCTTAAGCACAGAGCAGAATAGCTCTCTTTCTACTGTCTATCCAGTTATGCATGGGCTGATTAGTGGTCAAGCTGAAAGCCACTGAAGAGGACTTTGATGCCATTCAATCTTTCAAAGTGAAAGTGGCAGCAGCAATTAGGAGATGATAGGATTTGGACAGCCTTGATGTTACTCAGGTGTCTGTACTAGCTACAGCCCTTGACCCAAGATTCCGATCACATAAGTGTTTGACTGATGACAAGAGATTCGTTGTTAAAGCCAAACTCTTGCAGCTTGCAAACAGTATGAAGCAGGATTGTGACTCCCTCGAGGCATTGGAATCTGGAGGTACAGACTCTCACAGTCAAAGTGGTAGTGGCACGGACCCCCCCTGCATAGTCAGCACCAGCTCCTAAGCGCAAGAAAGCTGCTTCTAATGTACTCCTTGGGGAAGAAGAAACAAGTGGCGCTAGTACAACTAACGAGGAGCAAAATAACCAATATTTTGCAGAGAGGCCAGCCCCTCAAGATCGTTATCCACTGACCTGATGGAAACAATGAATTTCGTTTCCGTTATCTGGCAAAAATTGCCAGATCAATCCTATGTGTTCCAGCAACTTCTACTGTCAGTGAGAGACTGTTTTCAACTGCTGGGTTTACTGTAACAAAGCTCAGAAATGTGGATGCTTCACTGTTTTTGAATAATTGCCGAGCGCAGCGAGGCCAATAATCGCGTGCTATGGGCTCAACTAGCGTTTATATCTATATATCTATATATCTATATTTCTATAAAGTTTGCTCGCACCTCCCCAAGGCATGTGTTCAAAATGGCGTCTCTGGCAGTATTTTGGGTGCTGTCTTCGAAGTCGTGGCGGGCACAAAGTCAGAGGTCTGGATAAATTTGTCATGAAGTTTTATCAAGGGAGACTTACTACAGATCCCAGGCTTGTAGAGTTTGTGTAGCTTTACTGTAAGCTGAGATGTGAGAGCTGGAGCCCGATGACGCGATCATAAGATTCCAACGGTATTTCAGGCCAACATGCATTAGCCATTAAGCTGAGATATAGTCTCGCGAGCCAGCCCCTTGCACGCATGCATCAACTTTTGATATAGATCTGTACATACAGTTGCACATCATGGTATCATGGTAGATATAATATGTATAGCAGATAGATAAACAGCTAGCTAGTAGCTACATAGATCCACATGTCAGCAGTCAACCTTGACCCCAACCTCACATGTGAGCACTCAACCATGACACTTGAGCACTCAACCATGACCCCAAAGTCCTAGATATCAATTACATCTCAGTGTGCATGAATGCATACTCCACTCTATGCACAAATATATCTCAAGCCACCTACCATGCACCTAGACTACATGTACCATGCACCACAATTCACCACTACCCAACCTGCACAAATAACTGCCACCATATGCAAATAAAGCTACGCGAGGCATATTTCGCTTGCGTATTCCTAGTAATTTCTATCATTAGTGTGTTGTATTTGTGGTGTCCAGACTGTGTAAACTGTAAGAACTACTCTCTGTGGTCAGTAGATATAATCCTACCAATGTTCCCGCCCTCAGCTAGTAATACATGTAGAATGTTCAAAGTGGGAAATTCCACATTTGTTCAGGCGCTTACAGGCACTACCAAGGACCTTCTGAATACTAAGTCAGATGCTCTTACTGGAGCCCCTTGGCAGAGGAGCAGTAGGCAAGCTTTGTATAGCCACTAAGCCTGCTAGTAGCACTTGCCAGTAGGACACAGCCAATTCCAACTGTAATTACTCTCTCATTAGGCCTCTCCCCTATCTCCTAAACACAACAAACGTGCTACACCCGACTTGGCTTAGATCAGACTGGCGGGGTAATTAAATAACCAAAGACACAGAACTGAAAACTAAGTTGTCACATTGCAAACTCTTCCAAAAATGATAAGTTTCCTGAGAGAGTAAAGAAATCCTTTTAAAAACAAGTCTGACATTTCATGTTTAAAAAACCAGCCCGGCACCTTTCCCGTACATTACAATAAGTTACACACAACTCAGCTTAGGCCAAGCTAACTGCAGCTATAGAACTACGAATTATAGTAACTATACTACAGTATAGTCACGTTCCCAGACCTAAAAATCATAGGCATTGTGTCCTTGAGACAACGCAGTACAGCAAAAGTGCTGACTCAGCAGTTTCGTCGTGCGCTTCTACTTAGTAGCTATACGTCACCAAAACAGGATCTTTACGGGTGCCTACCAAGTTTTCGCCATCTAGGCAACTCACAACTACCTTCGTTTGCTGTAGCTTGGCCTGCAAACCTCCAAAAGCTGCTATATACTATAGTTGCATAGTAACGTATGACGTAACATATTGCGCACATGATAAGTGCGGACGCACAGACAAACAGACAGACAGACAAACGCGGAAAATGTAAAGTAATCTTAGGACCAGCCGTTCGCGCGCTTGCGCGCGCTCCGGCTGGTAAAAAAAAGGGACATAGCTGGGGATTGAACCCCAGACCCTCTGAATACTCTAGTCAGATGCTCTTACCACTAAGCTATTAGAACCCCTTGGCAGAGGAGCAGTAGGCAAGCTTTGTATAGCCACTAAGCCTGCTAGTAGCACTTGCCAGTAGGACCCAGCCAATTCCAACTGTAATTACTCTCTCATTAGGCCTCTCCCTCATCTCCTAAACGTGCTACACCCAAACTTAGCCTAGGCTTCCCAATAATGAAGAAAGATCACCAGCAGTTACTACAGGAGGAAACACGGAACCGAGTCCAACAATACATACATTTATCCGATCATAGATGGGTCTGAATTTTAACTTGGGAGGTTATAGGTTTAGAACCAAGCAATGGAGAAACACAAAATTTTTAACACGAAGTGCAAACGGTCTGCACTATATCAATCGAAGGCCTGCCCACTTCCGGTAATTTACATGCTCAGCGCTAGCGCGTCCTAATATACCTGGTGCCCGATCATCAGTTACTTACTCTATCACAGCAGTGTGAATCAGCAGGGAGATTCCCCTGGTTAAGATGATTGGAGAAATATACTGCTCTGAAAATAGTCATACAAATACAGGGATGGAATTTAAAGGCTCATTACTAAGCAGAGCAGCCTGTGTGGTTGGATATCTACCTTACACAGTCTGTTGCAATGTTTTTAAACACCTTTAATCAGCTAGCTTCAGAAGCTACAAAGGAGAGTGCAAAAAGGACACCATGTCCTCCATTTTTCATCACGATCTTTCCTTAGTGCAGTGCTTGGTAGAAGCAGTAAAAATGGCTAGAAGATGCCGGCTTTCCAGACAAATACTCGCTAAAGCTATTGATTATTCTGATAGCTCACTCACCTGTACACACAGTCAATGATCAGGAGGTGGTTAACTTCCTTAGTTGCCATCCCAGGAGACAGAGGGCCGCACATGCTAAATGTAAGTTCCTGGAGAACTATGTAATCTGAAGAGGTGATATAAAAATTGTTGTAGCTATCCACCAGGCGCTTCTGACAGCGAAAGACGACTGTTCCTTCATATCCAGTTAACTTCTTCACTACAATATTCCGGAAATTCTGTAGTAAAATAGTTACATCTCCATAGGTGTACTCCCCTGGCATCACAAGCAGTATGACATTGCTTCCATTTTCAGTAGCCAAGCTGTCACCTCCAGTCAGAGCATAACGGAGAGTCCCACATGGCACAACACTATCACTGTATGGATATGGCTGACTTGACAAGCACTCAATTGAGTCAATTGTGTCATTACTATCATTAACAGCAAGATATCTTATGTCATACTGCTCTATGTCTCTGTCTTGAAATATTTGAGGAATTAGCTGTTCATGTTGAGTTAAAACCAGAGCCAGAGTCGCGAGGATGACGCATAAAACTGAATATTTCATGATGTTTGCCTACAGATGAGAAAAACAATATTCATTGCTGACTTATCAGTTGGGTTAGACAACATACACAATGATAGCTTGTGATGACTTTCATTATGACTTACAAATTAAGGTCAGTTGTTGTGGACAGCACTGTTGATCTAGCCTGGTTCCCAGTTTTGACACACAGTAAAATCCCGGGAAGGAAGCTACTCTTAATCTATATGCATGCTCACTAACGTACCACTGCACACACGATAAGTGCATCCAAACTGATCACATGTGCCATATCAACTGACTTAGATTATAGTAGTAGCTTACTAGCCAATCAAATCGCTAGAAATGAGGTCACTAATGTAGGTTAAAGCACGCGTGTGCACGTGCACGAACGCGTGCCTAGCAACCCCGATGGCCTAGCAATGCGTATAAAATCGTTCAGCCGTTGCCATGCTCACAGTCGCTTCAATATTCAGCATGGAGAGGAGTACGCTAACACGAGTGGAGGTGGTGGACGGCACAGAAGAGTTCGAATTGATTAAATAGCGTTTGCGTTGTGTTGAAGAGTGAATTTACATCGCTGAAGCTATTGCCATGCGCCAGTCAAGGCCAACGCGTTCGGCCCGCAGCGTTGGCAGCGACTCCAGGGACATTCCAAGAGCGATACAAAACCCAGAGACTCTTCAATCAGCGCCTTCACTCAAGTGGCTCACTCTCTGAAGACGCATCTTGCAAGACATGTACAGCTATCGCCGAACTAGCTCTCAAGACTACCTTCGAACACTGTAGCCTTGCGTAGCCAGCCCATGCAAGGCTACGAACACGTAGCAGTATTCCTGTGTACATGCATTGCTTGTTGTAGTGTTGTATTACAAAGTTTTTTTACAAAATACAGGAGCGAACTATAATCTAAGTCAGTTAGTGCACCCAAATACTCGGGCTCAACCTCCATTATTGACCTCGGAAAGTAATTTTCCCTCGAAAGGTCTCGGGCAAAGCCCTCGACCTTCCTCGGGGAAAATTACTTTCCTCGGTCAATAATGTCGGTTAGAGCCCTCGTCGGGGTGCACTAACTATTACATAGATAGAATCTGTTCGCAGACACAAGTTACAGCAGGCTATTATTTCTGTGTTGCCAATTCATTACATACGCGGTACATTTTGATCGAGGATACAGATTTGTGGTTAGGATAATATTAATGTTTCATGTGCACTTTCCTTGATGGATTGTATAGTGATCAAGTGACTTACACCTCCGCCACATACCCTATAGTTAATGACAAATTGCAGCCTAGATGGCAACGAGTGGTAGGCATCCAACTGGAAGTGCACAGTGAAACTGGCAAGTCACTTTCACTGTTTAAAGCCCATTATAGAGCATATCAGGGTATGCTCTATATCTATGCATCTACGTATGTATGACAAAATGGGAATTCCACGTGCGGCATTCCGCATTTACGTAGGCGGAACAGGATGGAACGTCCCGCTACTGTTCCGGGTTTTAGTAGCCGCCACCGGGGGTGACATGTGAAGAGGGACATGCATGGGATCATGAGCAACTGATAATCACTGGCATAATAGGCACATGCTTGTAGGCCCCAGTGTGCAATTATCCATTACAAAACAGCATTGCCCCCCCCCCCCCCCCCCCATATACTGGATGCCACAAAATGAGCGCATAAATGGATATGTCCATTGGTTGGCAGGTGATATAGACAAGCTGATTTCCAGCCATACACGTACACCCAGTCAAGCAGCATGCAAATAGCCTCGGTCCCAGGCTCTCATCCAGCTTTTCGTTGCTTACAATATAAGTACTGCAAGCGACAAAAAGCTGGATGAGAACCTGGTACTGCATGCCACTAAAAGCTGGATGAGAGCCTGGGACCGAGGCTAGCTTACAAATGCCAGATGCTAAACATGGCAGACGACACCTTTCTATAGCGCGAGTGCAGTGAGCGAGTTCAACAAGCACAAGTTAGCACAAGCGCAACTACGCTTGTTCGCGTATGCTGAACATGCGCTTGGCCAGGATTTTAAGGCTAAACCCACCCAAGAAGCTGGAAAATAATCATTATATACTTCTTCAGCTGTTCACTATAGCACTGCCAACCATAGGCGCGATTTAAGAATACGGAAGAATAAAAGTACTTATACACATTATGTGGACCCGTAACCTTAAGCTTACGTTACCTGGCTGGTTTAGTAGATGATCTCCAAACTCGGCAACACTAGAATATAGTAGCCACTTCGTATAACCTTTCTCAATGAATCCGTTATCTGCAGAAATGCACACTCGCTACATGGTGGAATGCGAAAACGCACGTGAACTTAATTAATCGTGAATCTAGTTAATGCAAGAATATTCTATGGAGTTTCAGTATGTTACGTATAGGATAGACTACACCAAAGAGTGGGTTATGCGCCTATGTAACCCACGAGTTTGCGGTTATCCCGAGGCGAAGCCGAGCAAACAAGTGGGTTATAGCGCATAACACACGAGTGGGTGTGGTCTATCTGACTTATACCACGTTGCGCATGCGTACAATCTTCGCTGCGTAGCAACGTAGCGAACTGATAAAAAGTGTGGGTTATGAAGCTATGTAACCCATACTTTTTAGCCAATCATTTTTATTGTTGATGATGTAATGCGGTATAATTCAGTATAGTACGTTACTATAGTAACAAGTGTATGGAATAATTTTCATAGAGTGTAGTAAGAATCCCATAGAGCATAGGAAGCTGCCGGATTAAATTCTTGCAGTTAACATAATAATACTAAATAACTCAGAGCAGCAGGAACACCAGGGAACAGCAGGAACAGCAAGGAATGGCAGGAACACAAGGGAACAACAATAATATCAGGGAACAGCTATGTTCTATAACTAGACCTCAACTTCGCCTCGGCCTAGTTAGAACATAGCTGCCCATGTTCTAAGCTATACATAGCAGTTCACTGGTGTTCCTGCTATTCAAGGCTCTGGTGTTCCTGCTGTTCCCTGGTGTTCCTTGGTGTTCCTACTGTTCCCTGGTGTTCCCTGGTGTTCCTACTGTTCCCTGCTGTTCCCTGGTGTTCCTACTGTTCCCTGGTGTTCCTGCTGTTCCCTGGTGTTCCTGCTGTTCCCTGCTGTTCCCTGGTGTTCCTGCTGTTCCCTGGTGTTCCTGCTGTTCCCTGCTGTTCCCTGCTGTTCCCTGGTGTTCCTTGGTGTTCCTACTGTTCCCTGCTGTTCCCTGCTGTTCCTGCTGTTCCTTGGTGTTCCTGCTGTTCCCTGGTGTTCCTGCTGTTCCCTGCTGTTCCCTGGTGTTCCTGCTGTTCCCTGGTGTTCCTGCTGTTCCCTGCTGTTCCCTGGTGTTCCTGCTGTTCCTTGGTGTTCCTGCTGTTCCCTGGTGTTCCTACTGTTCCCTGCTGTTCCCTGGTGTTCCTGCTGTTCCCTGGTGTTCCCTGGTGTTCCTGCTGTTTCTTGCTATTCCTTGCTGTTCCTGCATGGTGTTCCTGCTGTTGCTTGCTGTTCCGGCTGTTCCTTGCTGTTTCTGCTGTTCCTTGCTGTTTCTGCCGTTCCCTGGTGTTCCCTGCTGTTTCCTGGTGTTCCTGCTGTTCCTGCTGTTCCGTGGTGTTCCTGCTGTTCTTTGCTGTTCCTGCTGTGAACCTATTGTCACGCAGTATTACAAGCAATCCTGAGGTGGTGCAAGTTGGGGAGTAGCTAGCTAGACTATGTATAACTGTACATAGCAGTGAATGTTGGAAGTTCATACACTCTTCTGTTTTGAAGCTGTGAACCTGGGTACAAATGAGCACGGTAAGCAAGTGCACGACACCTGGTGTCCACGACATATGATATCAGCGTTAAGTACGTAAAACAACATTGTGTACTTGTGTGTGATGATTGCCATATGGCACATCATGTGTTCAACCACATACGGAAGTTGGAGAAAAATGCATTTACGGCAATATTCGCTTAATTTGAATAGATAGCTAGCACGATTAGATCTGTGAAAGTCTGAAGTTTATACACTGTTCTGTTTTGAAGACGTGGAGCCTGGCACAAAATCGGCCACTAACGCTACCAGGTCTGATACAGTCATGACAGTAATGAATGATAAACAAAGCTTGCTATGAATTCCAGCACTTTATTGCAAGCAGAATACAGTTGTGCTTACACTATTGTGCTTACCCCATCCAAGGAGTAAGAAGAACCACCACTTCTTAGACAGCCAGCTGAAAACTACTACTAGCATCAGGTAAAGCATGATGCCCTCACACAACATCCAACAGAAGGCAACCAGGAAGAAGTAGTGCAGGAGTGCTGCAACAACTGCACAGCCAATCTGAAAGTAGATACGTAATTCTTATGAAGCACGATTATGTTTCTGCCAACACTAGAATGTTGAAACATAATTTGAGATGAACCAAACTAATTGCTTAGCTCACCAAGAGTGGAGAAAGAACATCTGAATTGAGAACAAATGTTCACCTCCTTACATTAAATTGTAAGTCTCTTCTTTTGCAAACCTCTTTCATGCTTTAATGATACGCATTTGTATGGACTCAGGATGACTGATACACAATGCAGCATGATGTTTGCTGCTTCTGCTGGTAAACACCTACAAGCCAGTACTTTGATCGAAGTAAAACGCTTCATGTCATTTGCAGCATTGCAAATCTGTTAAAAAAAAGAGTACCAATTAATGAATTCTGCAGTTACAAAAAAGTGTATAGAGGTAGTGGAAAATCATTTAGCTGCTGCAATCCAAAAACAAGAGTAGTCACAACTTTCACAATCAATACTATAGCCAATTACATTCACGGTATATATAGAACACCACATTAGAGTTTAAATTTATGTTTAAAGCTGGTCATACAAAATTCATTGCAATATAACCTGCAATAGCAACTTGAATGTCTCCAAGCTCCAAACTCGGTACTAGACAGTAGTCATTTAACACACCCAAGAAGAAGAATGCCCTTTCCCTCTCTTGACAAACACCACAGCACTCGATGAACTTGTTAATAAGCTCAGTATTTGGAATAATCCGAGGAACTTCTTTTGACAAATAACCGCCACAAAATATATGATAGACAATCCACCTAGTAGCTTTGATGCTTCCATTACAGAGAGAGCCTTCTACTAGAATATGATATGTTTCTACATCAGGTTCAATTTGATCGGCAATCATATCCCTATACGCTGTGAGTGTTGCTCCCATGTGTCCCAATCTTCAGCATGCTTTTAGCCCAAGGTTGTAGGCTTTTACATTTCTTGGTGCATTCTTTGCTTTCATAAGCTGTAAAAAAATAAGTTGGAAGCCATACTTTGACCTTCAAGATACGGACGTACGTATGCATGAAAAGTTCACTTCTGTATACCATCATCTTATATGCTTTCCTGTTATTATAATTGAAAATACAGCATGCCGCGTGTGCTTATGAACCAACTACCCATGTGTGTATGTACTACTGTACCAACTAGTGAATGAAGCCAATCCTGGGGTCCGAAAACTATACAGTAATTTACAGATTACTACTTCTGTGCTACGGCTTGCAATTTTCCTGAAGCAGCACAGTAGTAGCAGGGCTTATGAATAAACATATTATGTATTGCCAAAACGAAGAACGACAGAGAGTTTTAGCTACGTACATATTTAGCTATTCTACATGTACGTACATACTCTTAGCTGGCATGTAAGTATGTGCTTGAAATAGTCTATCGAGCTAGGAAGGATCTAGTTTGATAGACTAATGCTTGAACTGCATCACGTACATACTAGCTGTCATGCTTACACAGAGGTATAATTTATAGCCAGAACCTCGTAGGTGTGTTTGTCGAATGCAGACCGGCCATGAAAGAAGTCATGCTGGACAAATGGCTGCAGTTCTTCTTCATTTCCACACCTACATAAGGAAGGAAATATGCTGTCAGTAAGTACCAGTCACACACTGTTAAGTTATCCAAAGCCATGGTATGTGCATAGCGCAGATTAGGTGCTGAAAGAAATTACCATTATACATGTAACATATGCATATCTTCTGATTGAGCTTACAGTTGTGCAGTAAAGCACTAACTTATTCATGGCGCGCCTCTAGATACGTGTAGCATGTGAAGAGAATTGTACTTATTTCCACTGTTTAGCATCTATGCAACACAAAACTATACTGCTCGATGAAGACAACTTCCAGTAGTACACTCTGTAACTATTATAGTGTACTAACCAGTTTCTAAAGATGATGTACACGCACACAATCTACATAACATTATTCTTCACACGCAGAACTTACGTACATATATAACAGGCAACTCATGCAGCTACATTTCAAGGCTAGCTTTTTAAGCTATTACTAGGCATGCGCAGCTTTATGCACATATATTAATATGTATGGCCAAGTGCAGCCTCTTTTTACATGCTAACAATGTGACTCGTGACCTTGGAGAGAACTACTCCCACATTCTTCTCCAAAATGGCAAGATATAATAGGAAGGTCTGTGTTCCAGGTAGCATAATTATACAAACACTCTATGTACCTTTGGGTGTCCCTGAGCTATAGCCTGGAGGTAGATAGCTGCATTCACCACTTGCAAGGCTTGCTTTGCATGTAATGAATACTCCACATCTGCTACGTGTACCTTTAGGAAATATACATCACGTACACACTTAGTCAGCTAGATTACACATTATCACTATGCTGTAAAGCATTTTTAGTGAAAGAGTTATTAACACATGCTTAAAAAATACACAGTAAACTCGTACTCTGGAAAATAAATATGAGGCAACATGGGAACAACCCTAAGTGTTAGCACGCTTAGTTAGTATACTGATTAACATTCACCTCAAACACATATAGCTGTAAACACTGAGCCCTGAATGGGACAAAATATATCAGAATACACCATACACTGCCTATTCGAATATTAATCAAATATTAATCAGTGCACTTACTCTATCACTCAGTGTAGAGTCCTTCCAGAAAAGATTATACACCTACAATAATACACAGTGTTAAAACATCATATAAGCATTCAATACATGCGCTGGCAATGACATACAAAAGTGACATGCTCACCAGTACAACTATACCAAGACATTACAACTGTACAGAAACTGTTAGTCACTACAAAGTACATATACATGACAATAAAACAACCTTGGCTGCAGTTTTCCAGTCTTGAAATTTTGCAGCACTCCCAAAATCAAGTGTAACTGATCTCATTGGTACTGTGATAGAGCTACGTATGTATGCATATAGAATGATAGCATGGCATGAACCATGATGTGATACTGTTACATTAGCATACGTATGTGTGCATGCATCGTTGAAATTAATAAGGCTAAAAAAAATGATATAAACGGGTGGCTCTTTAGGTTTACTTATGGAAATTAAATACTTTACCAAACTCTCTTAGTAGCTATAAGCATTCAGTTAGATGGCTTGGCAATTGCTGTGAAAATATCTACGCTAGCTGTATTGTAGCCTTTTAACACTGTACGTTGGTCAACTAGTAGCAGTCCAGTAGGTGCAAAAAGCATCTGCCATACCCTACAATGCTTGCCAACCTGTGCTGTTTATTCTGGATTGTGACACGTTCAATTAAAATGGTCCAGCTTTACTACTATTAACCGAATTTACATGTAAACGTATTCTGCATCGAGCTTGAAATCTTGATAATATATGGCATGCATGTTCCATGCCTGTTACATGGACTTTGACAGACATTCCAGGACCTAGAAACATGATTGTTCATATCAGAACATGCATGCATGCTTCCTTCAAATTTAAAACATGCATAGTCATGCAAGAACATGCATAGTCATGCAAGAACATGCATGGTCATGCAAAGTATATCCAATGCTATGCATGCAACATGCACGTAAACTGCAGGTACATACATGCAAGACATGCATAAGTTACATGAAGCAGGCATGGAACATGCATGCCATTTTTTCACTTAGCCCATGAAATGGAAACTGGCTGGTACAAATATATTACCGATAATTAAAGGCATTAAATACCAGTGTTACAGAGAAGTGATAAGGAATCTTCATGAATTGATCTTTACTACAATTTAATATGAAGCTGAAATTAAAAAACACCTACATGTATGTAAACACCCGACTTGTTAATCACTTGTCGATGATGCTCATTTATACATGTAGGCTACAGTTTGCTTTGAGTGTCTCATCTCATGAGGACACTGCAGCAGTTTCACTTTTACATGTACAAGTAGGTCAAAATATCTCCACATAAACACTCAGAGGCCCTCATGTATGTATGTAGGTAGACCCAAGCTACACGGACATGTACATAGCAACTGTAAGGATGAAACCTGCAAACTGCTACATTGTTCTCTTGCAGCACCCAGAGCAAACTGCAGCCTATGAACGAGAATTACCAGCAGGTAATTACCAAGTCAGGTGTTTTTAATTTCAGTTACTTATTAAATTTCAATCATGAAGGCTCATTATCACTCCTCTATAAAACTGGCATTGTTTGAATGTGGGCTGTACAAGCAAGCACATGTAGCAATATTAACTGGGAGGCTTCCATGTAGGCCATCATATATTATGACCAGACTTTAACTATAGCTGTAGGTATACGTACTTACCCCCACTTTATGTTTGTGAATACTCTGAGAGCTATAGCTGGTTGGTTTGCTAGTGAGAACCCACTGGCTAACGCCAGAGATGAGGCAGTGTAAAGATCACCATAATACTGCATGTAATGCACACATCACAAGTAATCAAAAACTAATGTAACCGTACACACATGTATACACGTGATCTTAGAAGTGGTGAAGCCTGCATGGGTCCTAAAAATATCATCAGAAGCTTGGAAGGAGTGGGTAGGGACGTATACACTGTCTGTGGTATATACATGCATTTAAGCCAAACTCTTTAATAAGCAATCCCATTGATGCGTGTTTATTGAGTGCACCAAGTGCCTCCAGTTTTACAACATGCAGGTATGAGTTACTGGTCATAAATATGATGACACACTTCCAAGGCTGAGGATGAAATGGTCATACTCTAGCAAACCCCTGGCGGCTTCAGCCAGGAACTGCTCATCATCCTGAATGGAAGTACGTAAATCAGAGTCATGTTTAAGGCTTGTGCTAGAACATACATAAGTACCATCAGTACAACTGACTTATTAAGCTAGTAATGTCACCAGTACTAAAATGGAGTTAGAATCTGTAAGTTATGTCTATAGGCTTGGGACGTTTTGTTTTGCTGCAGAATACGTCCATGGAAGTGTAAGGTATCAATAGTATCTCCACTTACATAGTAAACCATAAACGTACTGCAATGTATACGAACAGTTAGATATGTATACAGTAACCTATCCAACTATATCGTAAACTTCAGATCTGCATTTACACACATACCTCTATCTTAGGTGTTGTATACGTATGCTGTAAACTAGAAGTCTCTAGCAGAGACATACCCCGCGGTGCATAATTCACAACTTGGAGCTGGCAGGACTGCAGACTGGACTGATCGAGTAGTTGGCAATGTGTACATGTATATCACTGGCTGTGTATCCACACGCAGAGTGTACGCGTATATATATATCTGTATATCCTATGGGAAGTGGTGGGCATGACTGATTGCCAATATGAACACGTGACCAGAGTCCGTATATGCCTGGCCTCTATCGTATTCTAGTTGTGACCGTATTAAAATGGCAGAATACACCTTTGTTAAATAAGAAATAGCTGTAGATACAGCGAATGGAACCGCTTTGGCGACTATCAGGTACACACCCGGACATTTGTTTTTTGATTTCAATGTTACTGTCGTGTTTAGCAATCGCTTAACCCTGTAAATCGCGAGATAGGCCGATTTTTGAGTGGACAGACACCTGACAGACGGACGGACGGACGGACGGACAGAACCAATTTACGGTGGCCCTGAGAGACACTCCGCGACGTAAGCGGGAGCGCCGCCCAGCTGGCGGAGGTATGAACGCCGATTGGTCGGGAGCGCCGCTCGCCTAGCGGAGGTATAAACGCCGGTTAGGCGGACCGGAGGCCGCTCGTACGGCGCAAGAAGTTCACTGTCGAAATGCGATCGCGCGATATCGCAGCGATATGATAGTTTAAGTCATGTGATCCAACTACAAGATGCTGCCAAGAGATCTCGATAGGCTCAGTATATGTATAGCTTACAATCAATCAATCAATCAAACTTTTTATTAAAGTGACATGCCCATTATAATACGAAATTATGTACATATAATGGTGCCCAGCCATGATATGGCTTATAAGTCACCATGGGTATGTGAATTCGTGACTTATACAAAGAGGAAGAACGTACTTTAAGCATTTTATACAAACATTTAGCAATTAAGTTCTGACAACACGATTCATTTCTTAATACACAAGCATATTAAAAGGGTTAAGGTGTATGAATGACAGGTCCTTTTGAGTGATATAATATAGTACCTTTCATGTTCAAGTTTACATTATGTATGCATCGCAGGGCTCCTTATAGAGTATTTTTACTCCTGGAGGAAGTACAGTACGATATTGAAGCGGTTGGAGTTGGTACATGGCATAAAAAGAAGGTAATAGGGAGTGTAAAACCAATTCAAATATATGGTCCTAAGTTTAATATGTCCTGTAGCATGACTTGGCTAAAACAGCACTTCAGACGCCTAGAGTTGAAGAGGCGAACAACGGATCCACCAGAGTTACATGTGCGCATGCTGATTAAGGTAAAGAACTACTTTGGCACACTGCATGGATGTGCTAGTATTGTACACTATTCATGATATTGTATTTTTGAATGTATAGAGTCTCCTGAGAACTTCAGATTCCTTGAGGGGCTACAGGGCGGCATGGAAGTTGTTGCGTGATAAATTCAAAGTCATCGTTCGCAGGTATAATGCTTTATGTACTTTGATGGTATAGTATACATTTTGTGTTTTGACAGCACTTTGACTCTTCCTTGAAGTGTATTGAAATGCTGTAAAACGTTCGTTAATAAAACGCTTGTTCCTCCACCATTATTGTCTATAGTATAGTTAAGATGCCCATCTCAGTACACCACAGACAGCCATGCACGTTGTTCCTTAATGCGGGATCAGCACTATATAAACACCATGATTATTAATCCACACAGAGAGACTGTACGAAGATTGTTAAAGGATTAAGATCCTGAAGGAGTGTCTCTTAGGAGACAGCGAAAACTTAAGAGGAGGATCTATAGAAACAAAGTAATATTTTTTATGACTTTAGTTTCAAGGTTTTAGTATTAATTCCTAGCTCCTCCCGAACAGGGACCAAACTATATATGGCACATCGATGGATATGATAAGCTGACACCTTTGGATTGACAATTCATGGTGCTATTGATGGGTATGTTAATGTAGTTAAGCATACAACATGTAAATTACTATGAGTGTTTCTTTTATGCTATTAGATTTTCCAGACGACTTCTATGGCTAAAATTGGCGCCTACAAACAGCAACTCCAAAGTGATTGCTCGCTATTACCTCGAATGTGTTGAGCAGATGGCAGGTGCAAATACTACCGTACATAATTATATGTACATGTTGTTTTAGGCATAGTAAACTGAAAGCCATGTAGGTGTTTCAATTGTGTTACACTGACGGATCACCAACTTTAGGATGCCCAGCTATTCTGAGGAGCGACTATGGTACCGAAAATGCGACTTTAGCTACAATTCATGTAACATTCAGGCTGCAACACTCAGACTCTTTAGCAGGAGAGAAAAGTTTCATGTATGGGAGTTCTAAATCAAACATAGTAAGTCATTCATTAATGGACTTATAGCAATAGCTGACTGCATGGCATTTCAAACTCATTTATTCAGAAAATAGAGGAGTGGTGGTCTCAGTTGAAGAAATCTAAATCTCATTGGTGGATTGATGTTTACAAGGTACATGTCTAATATAGGATTAATATTTACCTCGAATTTAAAACTGTATAATAATTATTGTAATGCACATGCAGGACCTTGTTGCCAACAGACTGTTTGATAGCAACTGTGACTTGCACAGGTAGAAAGTAATATGCATACAGTTAGTCATGTATATAAGTTACTGTTTCAGTAGCAGTAACTGACTGTATGTGTGCAATGCATGCGCATGTGCAGGTGACAAAATCATGCAAGTACACATGCACTCACACGATAATGATAGCACTTCAAAAATGAGTTAAATTTGTTATTGAACACAGTGTGATGAGGACTAAGACTACATGTAGTCATACTCTACAAGTGTTCTTGCTTTATACAGGCAGTGTCTTGCGTTTACATTTGCTGGTGTGCTGCAGAGTGAACTGGATGAGTTCATGAGAGACTGGAACACACACAAAATCAGGCACAATTCTTTGGCCGACTGTCCAAGTGGTATTCCTGACGACCTATATGATATGCCTGCACATGTTGGTGGGTAGCTGCATGTTCAGCCATGCTCTGTAACTATGGATATCACTATATAGTAATCATCTAATGTACAGGTGCAGAAGACCACTTGAAGACAGTATATCACAACATCTGGGTTCGGGCAATGAGGGAAAAGTCACAATCATCCCCACCATTTTACCCACCCTCCTTTGAAACACTAGCCAGAGCTGCACTTTGGGATGGATTTCACATGCAGAGAGAAGATATTGATGCCACAAACCTTAAAGCTGTCTATGTATACTTAGCAAACAAACTCAGTCACTGAGTCTGTGGATATCATACTCAAAAGAAAAACATCTAGACAATGACTCTGAGGACAACAAATGAATGGTATCATAAGTGAGGCTACATGTATATAGCAGGGAGGGTAATGATAAGACCAACGGTTGTCAGGATGCTAGGCTACGAGGACAGCAAATGAATGGTATCATAAGTGAGGCTACATGTATATAGCAGGGAGGGTAATGATAAGACCAACGGTTGTCAAGATGCTAGCCTACGTATCATACTCAGTCCAGTATTGCATCACCTGCATGTGGGAGGGTACGTGATCCATTATTATGATTACACACAGCTACATGTAAGTTGACTATTTTACGTACAGTGGCAGAGGTTGCCCTGATGGAGTGCCTCTTAAGACAGGCCAAGATAACGGAATGAAACATTTTCAACAACTTCATATCCTTCAGGCGTACAATTGCAGGATCCTGGATGGTCTGGAATTTTTCCAGTTGTTGTATACTCTCTTCACAGTGCTCGTACTAATAGAGAAGCGTATATAGATAATGGCATGATTATTAAAAAACAATGAATCCCATACCAATGCAGCATCAACACGCTGGGGGTCATAGGCTTTCAGAGCAGTATAAACCTCCAGTGCTACCTGTGGAAGAAAAAATTATCCACTTGTACTGTATGGAAAAAGAACAACTTACGATTCCATAACTATACATGTCGTTCTTTGGACTGAACTTTGCTCCTTGAATCTCAGGTGGCATATATCCACTAGTACGGGCAATTAGTGGAGCAGTGACCAAAGTTTTCCCAGGCTGCGACTGTGGCATGTCAAGGGCAAAACCAAAGTCCCCCAACTTTGCCTTGTACCCATTCTGGTCCAGCAGTATGTTGAGGCTATTGATTGAAAAGGAGCACATAACATAAAACAAGATGACAGGGTAGCAGGCTGCTTACGACTTCACATCCTGATGGACGAGGGGTGGGCTGCCTGCATGTAAGTAAGCAAGAGCTCGGCAAGTATCCATTAGGATAAGACCCCGCTGTTCCCACGACAGCAGCTTCGCACTGTTCATATTAAAAAAATTATGAAAGTTCAAAAGTTTAATGTGTGTTAGATTTCCCATTTACCTCATGGATATTATGGTACAGACTTCCCATTGGGAGGTACTCATATACCAGAGCTATCAGTGTGGTAGTGCAATAACCCATTAAGTCAACCAAGTTTGGATGACGGTACCTATATAATTTTTATTATGTTAAGCATGAAAAACGAATGTGTTCAATAACATGCATGCAATATGATAATTAGTACTACGAATTCACTGACACCTACTTTGTGAGGGCGCTAAGCTCAGCCTCCAGTTGACTGCGGGCATCACTATACTTGAACTTTCGAATTGGCTTTGTTCTTCACCACCAATAATGACTGCTTTCACTCCACTCTGTGCGAGACATAAAGGATTTCATTTACCACTTCATTTTCTACCAAACATGGCAATTATATACCTTGTTCAGAACTTTCACCGCCACAGAGGTTCCGCTATTGCGAAGATTTTTGCCCAAATAGACAGTCCCATATGCACCTGTTCCTATCAGGCGTCCAGAACTAAACTGGGCAGTGGCCTCCTCGAGCTCTTCTCTCCTGAACTGCATGGAAAGGCCTTGCTCTAGGTGAAGGAAAATGAAATAGATTTTCATTAGGGACCCAAAAGTTTTAGGCGGTGCACACATCAACGCTACCTCGAATTTCTCTTCGCCGTGTGAAGGATGTCTTTGCTTGGGAAAGGTCTACAAGAAAGTTAATACATGTACATTTAGTACTACACTTGATACCTTCAATAATCAGGTATTTGATTGATCACATGCATGATAACACTTCAAATTTGCATACCAGCAGTTGGCTTGAGATGAACAGTAAAAATTTCACTCTTGCTCTCCAAGCCACACGTTGCTGTACACTTGTACAGCCCTGCTTTTCGCACATGTAACATAGGGGTGGAAGGGAACTGGTGATCAGGGCGATCCATAATTACCCACTTGTATGTTGTTTTCTCATGGTGGGAAGACAAGCAGTAGAGAGGGTACACACTCTTCAAGGATGCCAATGTGATGTCTGGAGGACTTTTATATAGTAGCTGAAAGTCTGGTATTTAAAGATTAGGATATAATGATAAGGGATCTCAATCACATAATGCTCTTCAGATTATACATTCATACCAGATGTGGATCCAATAACTTTCAAAGAGCCCCCAGTTCCAGGCTCTAGTATGGTCTGTTTCCCTGAGCATATAATAAGTATGTGCTGTGGCTTAAGGCACTTTGTGAGTTGACAAGGCATAGCCATGTTTTGAAAGCTTCAGTAAGTAGTTGCTAGCTAGCTACCACAGAACATGCACCCACTTGAGACACAGTAGAAGCACTAAAAAACATAGTAACTGCATGTTCTCAAGAACTTGAAAGCTCCTATATTTTTCCAAATACCGTATGTATAATATGCGCCTTCCCTCTCTCCCTTATTTTTGGATCATACTTCAATGATTGCAACATACCTTCTGGTGTGTGTCTGATGAGGCGCGAGACCTGAAATCCCTCATTCTCGGGAAGGAATGGCTCAGAGGAATCCATTTCCACTTCTGAATCTTTATCAACTTGCACATGTAGCCATGCAGCAGATCTTGAAAAATCATCTGGAAGGCTATCACTGCTATCGTCACTCACACGACTATACCATACTGTAAAATCAAGTTAAATTATTGTGTCAATTAATTTCAAAAGAATGAATTGTATAAGCCCTGTACCTTCTGTGTCATCTGAGGCTTTGGACAGTTGAGCTCTGGATCCACTGGTACATCAACCATCATCTCCTAAACAGGGGCCTCAAAGTCAATATTCTCAGTAATCTAACTTATGCAATCATATACAAGTCATACCTGATCACACTTCATGGTCTCGTCGACCACTGCCAATCCAAACTCAATCTTGCTGGCCTTCTTATGTCTCTGTCGCAAAAAAAAACCCAAGTGTCCACGCAGTTTTATCTTTGAGCTGGGTTGGCAACAGAGCTCCGGATGCTGCACTGACAAGAGCAAACTTCTTTCCTTCAGGCTGGACAGTGCCTAGTGCATGGGCAGCCTTCATTGCTACTTGCATGGACATAACCATCCTGCTTATCCAGGCAAACTTCAACAGCAGCTGAATCTTTTACGAACTTTCCAGCATGAGTGACCATCATCTTGTACACATTCATCTGTAAAATATAAGGCTACCACAGAGTAATTACTGCCATTATTATTTGTCATTTAATTTATAATTACCTGAACATGCACTGATACCCCAGTACCACTATGCTTCTGAGTATGCTTCTGTGCTGCACTCAACTTGCGCTTCTTGATGTTTCGTGCGATTGCCTGGCCTCGCTCAAGCAAACACATCACCAGAGCCTTCAGAAATACACATGCCACAGTGCAGACAGATAATTTGCAGCTCTACATATATACTGGCCAGCATTTTCCAAACAGACACATACCACTTCCAGCAACTGCAACGCTGTCGGTCTCCACCGCCTTACGGCCTACCATGTACCAATACAGAAATATAATGCATGCACGTGCCAGTTATAATTGGCAATTTTACCTCCCTTCCGGCTTGATGTAGTTACGAAGCTGTCACTATCACTCTCGCTGTCACCTATACATTGAAAGTACAGATGGTCAATACTGTGCTCGCGGCCATCTAATCTCTCAACAAAAGAGGCAGCACCATGCATGCACGTCGACCGTTTACTAACGGCCTATAGCGTTTTGCAGTCCAATAAATCACAGTGCATAGCGTAATCTCTATCAGCTCCCTTGCTTTCACTAGCATACTGTCAGAAAGGTGTAGAAAATAGCTAGCAATCTTCTTGCCATCTTCTCTCTCATTCCCCGCGTAACAATTAACACGTGCAAGACGTGATTGCGCATGCGTTCGCGCAGAGGGTATTCATACTTATAATGACGACTGGCTCTTCTGGAAGCGTGTTCATCAGCTGCTCGGCCTAAAGAGTTTCATAATCAAATAAAATAAAAATAATAATCATGGCAATATAACACAGTAGCCACATACCTCTTCAGTACAAATCTGGTGGATTTCCTGTAGCAACAATATAACAGCCTCAGGCACCAGTACATCCATAACATACGTGAACATCTGAATTAGAAAAAAATCATGCAGCACATTCTAAGTGCATACCTAGTACCTAGTATAGTGGCAGGCTTGCTTCTCAATAACATGGGCCAGCTAGTGCTCGACATTGGAAATTAGATTACCTTCATGTCTGTACGACAAAACTTCCTCACTAGGAATTCGGGAATGATTTCTCGCTGTTGTGAGTTCAATCTTTGGTTCCACAATTGATACTTGAGAGTAGCTGTGAACCACAAAATGCAGTAAAGTTGCTCTCCATCCAATGCCTACTAGTCTACCTAAAACTAATGGCTATTAGCTACCTCGCTTCTTAGGAGGTCCGTCCCTGAAAATATTATGTCTCCAGGAAGGTATCTGTTTCAGTATCATGCATGCAGGCAAACAAGAAATGTCAAACTGTATACACTACATGCTTTAGGTCCTACTGTTACCTCTTCAGCACGCACACACTCTAGCCGTGGAAGTTTTGCTTCTAGCCAGGCTGTTAGTTCTTCTGGGGACACCTCTCCCACACATCTAAAGCCACACATGCATGCACAAATATATAAAAAAAAAGTAGAATAGTGCACATGGGAACCCACGCACATTACATGCACAGTATAGCTATAGCTGCCAATAGCTATGTACGTACACTCAACATACAGTATTATAGAAAATCCCACCCACTATAGATGTAGTCTGGATCAGACCCTCCATTCTCAAGGGAAAGCGTAGGACTGTTCCCTAATTTTCCTACGCTTTCCCTTGAGAGTGGAGGGTCTGATCCAGACTACTATAGATGAGCAGTTGGCTCACTTCATGCACACAGTAGTTTACGCAAAGAATACGGAAATATACAAAGATATTGCTACAGCGTCTCACCCAGAGCCTATATACAACTTCATATTTACAAAGTTTAACCTCACCCTAACCTTTTTTTATTCATTCTTAGCAACCTCAGCGAGCGCGTATGTGTAGTTGTACAACAGTTGGTTGTCAGCCTGCTGCAGATGCACGCGCACATCGGTCGATTATATTTATGGACAAAAATCCAGTTCTGCGCAGTTGCCGCAACACTCCCGCCTATATATATATATATATACAGCGGAGAAGATTCCGCCAGGCGAGCGGACATTCCGCCTCTTCGGCGGCACCCAGTAGAGTTGATTCCGGTAGTCGGGCGGCGCTCCCGCTCGCATCGCGGAGTCCGCCTGACCGACGTTTATACCTACGCTAGCTGGGCGGCGCTCCCGCTCGCATCGCGGAGTCCGCCTGACCGACGTTTATACCTACGCTAGCTGAGCGGCGCTCCCGCTCGCATCGCGGAGTCCGCCTGACCGGCGTTTTTACCTACGCTAGCTGGGCGGCGCTCCCGCTTGCGTCGCGGAGTGTCTCCCAGGGCCACCGTACCAATTGCTTAACCCCCCCGCCGCCTACGCGCCGCGGGGTAATTACATGGCCTCTTTGACTAACCTTTCAGAGAGCAAGACACTGCATGAGATAGTGCACCGAGCAGCTGGATAAGAAATGCACACAACAGCCAATAGAGCACCATGCACCCATTTGATTGTGAAGTGCATTAAAAACTGCCGAATTGATAGCCTTGCACACATATTGTAGCCATATGTACTTTCTTGTCGTTTATAATACTAAGAGTCCACATGAACAGAGAGCAGATTAACTGAAGCCAAGAGTTTTCAGGACAAACTACATGTATATAAAGCTAGCATATACCTGTACATGTAGCAAAAGTGACATACTGTTCATGCAAGTATAATGGCTGCCAAGTGGAGGCAGTGTACACTACAGCATTCCCAAGTCATTACATTGTGCTATTCATACATGTACTCAGTCTTTTATTACTCCGCTCCTGGAAGCCATGCTGTATTTACTGTATTGACTGACAGATTCTTAGCAAATTCAATCCCCAAGTAACAATAACTTACAACCTCTGGAATGTCTTTTTCTCCCCACTTCCATGTACATGCACCTGTATTAACCTAACCTATTTAGAAAATACCATAACAGCACTCTTTTTATGTTAGATTTAAACCTCCATTTATTACAAAACCCCTGCACTACATTTTTCAAGGTTTGTAAGTCCTCAGCATTAGTAGTTAAGCCTACAAAATCATCAGCAAACATAAGACCCCCAACCTTAACATCCTTCTTAACAGTAATGCCAATCCCAGCCTTTTACAACCTCATCTATAACAACTGATTAATGAAAATGAAAGAGGATAGGCATAATTATCCCTGTGCCACCCCTGACCTATATTGAATTGCTCAGATATTTCTCCCTCCAGTAAAACAGCACTCTGTGTGATGTCATACATATTCTTAATAACTCTCCACATCCTACCCCTAACCCCAAGTTCCCATAACTTAAACCATAACCATCATGCCAAGCTGTGTCAAATGCTTTCTGAACATCAAAGAAAAAAGCATAAGTGTGCTTTTCTCCCCCTCATTCTACCTTGTACAATTTCATTTAGAGTAAAGATGTTATCAACACATCTCCTTTAATTAATTAACTCTCTAAATCCTGCCTGACCCTCATGAAGAGCCCTTTCTGCTTCTAATCTGCTTACTAAGTGATTATTTAGAATCTTGCAAAACAGCTTTCCTACCACATTCAATAGTGTAATGCCTCACCCGGGTCCTCAGCATCACCTTCTTACAACCTAACAATCAACCCTTGTCTCCATTGTTTAGGAATTAATTGTACACATTACTTTTCTTGTGATGGCAAAATGTTACTTCAGAGATTGCAGGCAAGAAACCATAGTTAGTACTCTACAATCTATGACAAAACATAGGACGTGGGGGAAATTAGTCACATGCACAGAACACAAATTCGATATGTAACCGTGGAATGTACCATCTAAAAAGCACAGTAGTAACTGTGCCTCATATTGACAAGAAAGATTATAGACGACTGCCAACATTAAGGAGAAGCATCTAGAAGAGGAGTATATCGTTATAAGGCTAAACAAACTTCTATCACAGCCTCTAGCTGCCAGGGAGAATGGAGAGGTACCAAATTTCCAATTTCATTTTCAACTCTAATTAATCGTACACATTACTGTTCTTGTGTTTGCCTTTAGTGATTGCTGAAATGAAACATAGGTGGGAGATAATTAGTCACACAGAACACAACTTCAATAAGCTAAATTAGAGCTGGGATGTGTTTGGAAAGCAGTCAATTATTTTTTCTCCCTGGTAGCTAGAGAGTGTGGCTCTTAGCATCTTCAAAATGCAAGGACTGATTTCCTATTAGTTGTGCAAAGGAATATCCTTACTTCAATTCTTCAAATACAATATTTCACGGAGTGGGCTCTTAGTGGTACGAATCCTTACACGGTTCTTTCTAGAGTTGCTTGCTGATGTTGTATACTGTATTAATTTACTAGTTGTTTACCACCTATTGTTTGTACCGAATATCTCTAGCAGATCATTGTGAGAACATATGAAAAGTAATAGATGTAGGGCGGGGATGAAATTAGGAAGCAGTAGCTGCTCCAATTCTCTCTGGTAGAGAGAGGTTGTGGCTTTTGGTGTCCACCCTTCTTCAGGTATTGAAGTGCTATCTCAAAGTGGGCTGTCAGGGGTAGTGTTCCTGACTTGGTTCCTTACACGGTTCCATCTAGAGCAGCGTATTACGATTTTGTACTGCATATAATTTGGTTTGTTTTCACATTTATCCTGTCTTCTTTCCCTAAAGAATCATTGTGTTCACATGTGGAGAGTAAAGTATGCACTTACCAGAGTAGGCAATTATTTGGGAAGCACTAACTGCTCCAATTCTCTCTGCTAGGAATACACTGATCTCAAAGTTGGCTATCAGTACAAGACACGGTTCCTTATTAGACGTTTCTTAAACGGTTGATTATTAATGGCTCATTCCACTTTGCTTATTGAGGTTGTGTTCTGTGTGGCTAATTATCTCCCACCTATGTTTCATTTTAGCAATCACTAATGGCAAACACAAGAAAGGTAATGTGTACAATTAATTAGAGTTGGAAATGAAATTGGGAATTTAGTTCCTCTCCATTCTCCTAGGTAGCTAGAGGCTGTAATGAAAGTTTGTTTAGCCTTATAACGATCTACTCCTCCTCAAGATGCTTCTCGTTAAAGAGTATGCTTCTTAAAGGACGGAAAGCTGGAACAATTCCCGCCCCAGACGATCCGAGCAGGAACGCCCATCGGAAGTGAGAATGTGGGCGTTTACTGTTCATGCTGGCTGCCAGACAATGGAGAAGAACGCATGTGCAGCAAGTGTGGGAAATGGTTTCACGAATCCTGTGCAAAAATACCAGAAGCTGTATTTAAGCAGTAATGGTTTTGCACACCCGTCATGCGTACCAGCACTGTAACATAAGTTTTCTGTATACAACATGTACACTTTATTCATGCACATCGCATTATGAGTCAACAGTCAGCAAAACATGAAGAGTAGAGACTTCCTGAGCGCTGGATAACCCAGCAGGCTACTATACTAGTATGGAGTCTCGAATTTGGCAGCCAGTACCCTGCGCTTACATTAGTCTTTCCCAGCCCGCAAGGAAAGCGGGGGTAAGCCCTGATTGTGGCCTGGGAACGTTTGAACATAGATCAAAATCCACGAGACTATGCCATGTACGCTGAGTGCTGGGAAGGTGCAAAGCTAGCGTGCGATAATATTTCCTAGGCGCTACCGTAATTCCTAGTAAATTGAATCGCTCGGCGATAGTATTTCCTAGTAAATTCTGTCGCCGCGATCGAATTTCCGAGCGATCAAATTTACTGTGACAACGGTTCCTTACTTTGATCCTTAGACGTTCCTTCAACGGTTGCTTATTGATGGTTCATTCCACTTTGCTTATTGAAGTTGTGTTCTGTGTGACTAATTATCTCCCACCTATGTTTCATTTCAGCAATCACTAAAGGCAAACACAAGAACAGTAATGTGTACGATTAATTAGAGTTGAAAATGAAATTGGAAATTTGGTACCTCTCCATTCTCCCTGGCAGCTAGAGGCTGTGATAGAAGTTTGTTTAGCCTTATAACGATATACTCCTCTTCTAGATGCTTCTCCTTAATGTTGGCAGTCGTCTATAATCTTTCTTGTCAATATGAGGCACAGTTACTACTGTGCTTTTTAGATGGTACATTCCACGGTTACATATCGAATTTGTGTTCTGTGCATGTGACTAATTTCCCCCACGTCCTATGTTTTGTCATAGATTGTAGAGTACTAACTATGGTTTCTTGCCTGCAATCTCTGAAGTAACATTTTGCCATCACAAGAAAAGTAATGTGTACAATTAATTAGAGTGGAGAATGAAATTGCGAAGCTGGTACCTTTCCGCTCTCTCTGGTAGCTAGAAGCTGTGCTGTTGGTATCTTTGCAATAAAGAAACAGATTTCCAATTAGTTAGGAATACCTTGCCTGACTTTGTGTGATCTCAAAGTGGGCTGTCAGCGGTACGGTTCCTTACGGTTCCTTCTAAAGCAGCTTACTGCAATTGTTTACTGCATAACTTGCTTTTTTTACATTTGTCCTGTCTCCTTTCCCTAAAGAATCATTGTGTTAACATGAGGAGAGTAAAGCATGCACTTACCAGAGTAGGCAATTATTTGGGAAGCAGCAACTGCTCCAATTTTCTCTGCTAGGAATACACTGATCTCAAAGTTGGCTGTCAATATGAGGCACGGTTCCTTACTTTGCTCCGTAGATTATTCCTTCAAGTTCTGTGAGACTAATCATCCCCCACCTGTTTCCTGCCTGCAATCTCTAAAGTTACATTGTGCGAACACACAAAAAAGTAATGTGTGTCATTAATTAGAGTGGGTATATTGAATTGGAAGCTGATTCCTCTCCATTCTCTCCGGTAGTTAGAGGCTGTGCTGTTGGTATCTTTGCAGTAAAGAGACAGATTCTCAATTAGTTTGTGTTATCACAAAGTGGGCTGTCAGGGGTGCGGTTCCTTACATGGTTCCTTCTAGAGAAGCTTACTGAGATTGTGTTATTTACTTTTCCTCACATTTTGTTCTGTTTGTTGTTCCAGTGCCTTTTAGATGGTTCATTCCACGACTTCTTGTGGAAGTTGTGTTAGGTGTAACAAAATTAGTTATCTTCCACTTATGTTTTCTGCTTGCAAACTTTGAAGTAACATTTTGCAAAAACAAGAAAAGTAACGTGTACAATTAATTAGAGTGGGGAATGGAATTGGGAAGCTGGTTCTTCTCCATTCTCTCTGGCAGATTCCTAATTAGCTAGGAATATCTTGCCTGACTTTGTGTGATCTCTAAGTAGACTGTCATGGGTACGGTTTTACTTATGCTGTTTTTTACACAGTTCCTTCTAGAGCAGCATATTACGATTGTGCACTGCATATAATTTGTTTATTCCCACATATCTGCTATCTCTAAAGAAGATTAATGTGTGCACTCTGTCAGAGTAGGCAATTAATTGGAAGCAGTAACTTCCCCAATTCTCTCGGCTAGGAATACACTGATCTCAAAGTTGGCTGTCAATATGAGGCATAGTTACTTACATTGCTCCTTATATATGGTTCATTCCAGCTGCGTGAGCTGGCGCGAAAAGCATGGACGCGCACGGCGCATATCGTAGCGTGCCCGCCCCCACATTTATTACTTCGTGGTTCCTTAGCTAGCTGTCGGTTCCTTGTCGCGTTCTCGATTCCTATAATACATGAAATGAGAGGTATGGCAGTAGACGCGAACAGGTCGAAGTCTCACTTATCATTGCCGGGTCTTTGTTTTTGTTTGTTTTTTATTTTCTTTTGGGGGGCGGGGAAGTGAGTTTGACTAAAGCTGCAAACAAAGGTATTATTAGTATCTCTGCTGCAAACTACAGCAACCAGAGTCAAGGTACGTAGCACCATAGATAACTTCTACTATCTATGGTAGCACGTTAGTCTAGCTAGCTCCAACTTCTACCAACTTTGGGATCGCTTACAGTATTGCAGTAAATTATAATCCATGAACTGCCTTGAAACCAGTGGCGCATCAGGGCTAGCCTCGTTCCCAGGCCCGCGACTTTTTCGGTTGCACGAAGGAAAGTCACATCTTTCGTGTAACCGAAAATGGCGCGGGCCTGGGAACGAGGCTACATCAGGGCCACTCCAGATCATCTGATTTTAATTGTGTTATACAGCTAGGAGGAGCTGGGTTCTCACGTGCATGCTAAGCGTTTGTGTAGCGTCTCACGCTAGTACGGTCTTGCGTTGCTGCAGTGCATGCGACTGCGAAGAGGTGTGGCTTTCTTGACTGACTGCACATGCTGCATATTTGGTGAGTGTAGTAGGGAAGCTTTAGGGTGTCCATAAGGAAAATTATCAGCAGCAACATCATCAGCAACTGTAAACCATTACAACTGAAACTTGTATGACTCAATAAATTATTCCACAATGGTTTATCCACCTAGAGCAAAATACCATGGATAGCCAAAGACACTTAGTGTTAGGGGAGTACAAAGGTTGATGATCATTACAAAATGATTGGTTTGTTTGCCTGATTCACTCAGGGAGAAGTGCACTCGGGCAAACAATGCCTACTGACTTTAGAGCGATCTTGCTACTTTTGCTGTCCACATGTTGGTGTAGCCTTCACCTACAGATTCTATAATATCATAGAGACAATCCTAACTTTCTTTGTTTGCCAGACCTCTAGAATCCTGATTTGCCTATACTTGTAGCTGCAGCATTTAATTAGTGTACTGGAATGCTTAATCAGCCGTGAAAGATACCAAATTGGGTTATAAAAATGGTATCTGAAACACTGTGGGAAGCTGATATGGCGTATGTACATGTACCAGTTTCCACAGCAAGAGGGAAACACCCAGCCCTGTACCATAGCTGCTCCAAACCTTCATTGGGCTTTTGCTGAACCAGGATTTGAACTCACGTCCCATATGCAGCTCTATGGCCAGTGTCTCCAGACACTGCACTTACTGCTCCCAGCACCTGAAGGTGTTGGTGACCCTTGTATACCTTTAATACACTGCTAGCCTCTTTCCCAAGCCTGCCTGCAGAGATCTTTGTACTTTACTTACGGCCACATGTTGCACACAAATTCATAGAGTGTGTCACTAAAGATGTTTGATGGAAGACTTGAATAGCATTCTGTTTATAACCTTCTGTGGGGCTTTATATTGTCACATTAAATAAAGATCTTAGTCCCACCATTTCTTCTACTGTCATTTTAGTACAGACTTGCAACAACTACATTTAATTTTTGGCACAATTTGTTTATCAAAATGAGTGCAAAGCACCTTCTTATTCACATATATGTTGTGAAATAGGTGCTTGAACTTCTTTCATAATCCATTGAAGCAGCAGTTTACATGTACTTGCAAGACAATGCAGCTACTAATCTAAACCTACCAGAAAGAAATACATCTAGTATACGTACATGTAGCTATAGGGAGTTAACTATATTCAGAGCAGCTTGTGCATGGTACGGTATAGCTAGTTTCTCTATATCAGAAATTGCTATTCCATCCTTAGATGGAGGCTGTTTGCATTCGTCAGCGAGGAGCTGAAGACTTTGTAGCTTACTATGAAAGTCTGTGTGCCCTGGAGGACACGTGTCCTATAGCCAGTATCCGCAGTGGAGCCAAGGAAGGAGTGCTGAGTTGTCGGGTCTTCAAGGCTAAGAGAAACGACTGGCACCCACTTCTGACTGCTTTACAGATCAACAAGGCACTGCATACTGTTGTCTTCATAGACAAATGGGAGGAAAGACTTTACCCAACTGTGAGAAGCCTTGGTATGTAATTAGACCCTTTGTCTATGGTACTGTAAATAGTGGTCAGTACACCAATACATGTAGTTAGACAGTACCTCCATTAATCCAGTGACTTTTTACAAGTATATTATGCTAGCCTTCATGCAACCAAATGAAGTGAGGGCCTGGGAGCGAGGATAGATGTACATTTGCACAGGGCAGCTTTGTGTACAGCATAAGCAGAAAGCTTCCAGTTGATTGACTGCTGTGTAGGTATGTTTATAATAGATACTTTTTATCACACCATAGATAGTAGAGTAGAAGGATAGGAAGTCCTTCTACTCTACTATCTATGATCACACTAATTAAGCTTGTGCTTTGCAGTATATACATCACTGCATATACTGATATATAACGGAATGACTTCATGATAGATCTATTCAAGGGGGATTGGCAGACAGGTATCCAGAGTGGCTTTTAAAAGATTGGAAGTCACATTTTAGTTGCTCTTCCTGTGTATGGTACCATGCCTTACAAAACAAGGACTAAAGCTGTCACTGAATTGAACTGGAGAGAAGCCTAAGAAGCCTATTTTTCTTGCTGTAATGAAGGAAGGAACTTCTTGCGTGTAGCTACGTAGTAATGAGATTGTATATACGTATATGTACTGATATACATCTCAGATACATTACTACGGTGGTAATAGGTCTATCCTGGTACGAGGCTACATTTATTTACTACACCTTTACTATTTCTGCAGCAACATTGCCTGCACAGACAAAGTGAAGCCTCCGATCATAAAAGCTCAAACTGGAAAAGATACCAGGTCTGCACAGAGCTACACTATAAATCTCAACGTTGACATTGGTGATAAAGGTGCACAGGAGTTTGCGGAAGCACTCAGAGATGATGTGTGCCTCAGAGGTATGTACGTACATGTGGGTTAGCTTCTTCCAACCTTCTCTATGGTTTCATCTGGATGTGGGGAGTCGTAGAATAATTATCATCTATTTAATGTGGCAGTCCAAATAAAGAAGTCAAGCTCTTTGGGAAGCAGTGAGGTGGAAAAAAACATTTACGTACAGTGTGCACATTCATACATTGTAGATCCAATCATATCTTATACAGTCACTTGTGTAATTTACGTACAGGATTGTAAATTCAATACAGTTATGCCTGTAATGATGGTACAATTACTTCTGTAACTCCCAGCCATAGATCCAGTCCTGTGGTGTCACTACTGATGGGGCAGTCAGTCTTCTGGAAGTACTGAAAGTGAACACATGTCTCATAGTGCTTGACCTGAGAGCACCCCCCTTGATTGGTATGTAGAGGTGTGTGTGTGTGTGCTATATGTAGCTAGCTATAGCCTCATTCTCGTCTCCACTCCCCAGCTTTTTGCACATACGTAGTATGTAGTGTGTTGTACTACGTATATGCAAAGTAAGTTGAGACTAAGAGCAAGGCTTACGTAGCTGAATATCGTGAATTATTTGCAGAAATGCAAACATTTTGATAACTTAGCTGTTTTCCACAGTGATGAATGTAATAAGCCATACATAATGTTCGTATTGTACCGGTTCCCAAAATGAATTGTACATTGTACAAAGTTTATACTGATGTTCTTGTCTCTTTCACAAAGGAGCAGCAGCTTTCCCATATTCTACTATGATATTGCACCTGAGTGTGCAAGGCCACAGTTTTAAACTAGAACCATGCAGGCCATTACACTATCTCGGTGTCTGAAACTGCAGCTTTAACTACTTTCTGGGGATTTTACTGCTGTGTTTAGTATCAATGTATTTTCAAAGCAGCTTTCAGTCTGCCTTTATTTCTGCTCAGATGATGATGTGGTAGACTCCATCTGTGAGCAACTGTCTGTTAATGTTGCAAGTGTGAGAGATAAAGATGAGGTTTGCAGTACATATACAACATATCGTTCTAGTGGCATGCTCATTGTAGTGCCATACACTTGTGTTAAATGGTACCTCTTGCAATAGCATGGATGTTGTCTTCATGAAAGAATTGAAACAAGTGCTGAGAAGACCAACAACCTACAGCAAATGAAGCGTAAATCACATTGCACCACTTCCAATTCCTGTGAGGAAATTCCAATTAGCATGTTTGGAAAACGATTTTTAAATTTTCTTTAAATAGTTTATGTTAATGTTATAGTGCAATAAGTGCAGAATCTATTGCAACAATACAATGAAACAAAATTGATAAAACAATACATAGTAACAATTCAATTGTCAAGTTCAGCTTGACAATTTAACTTAACGCTTTGATAATTTAACTTAACGCTTCATCAAATCTTTCACTGACTGCGGCAGCCGAACCAGCTTACCATCCTTCATGTTCAATTAGGAACGTAACTACAGCATCTACTAATGGGATATGTTCGGTCCTATTGACCTTTCTCCTCTGTAATATTTTGTGCAAGTGAAAAGAATAGCTTTAGGTGATCTGGCTAGCTCTATCAAAGGCCATTCTTACACCCCTGCTACACATTTATGTTCACATTATGTTTAATTTAAAAGCTCATCTACAGTAACTATTGATTGGATTTACATACATAATACATTATAGTACTCCACTGCAAGTATAGAACAATTATCTAGTAAGTGCCTGGACTATTTCTTTTTCTCGCAGAGCTATGTGTGTCTTGAAGTTGAAGCCGAGCGCATTTTGCAAGTAGTGCAGGGTAGCAGATCAGCTCCTGGACTAAAGAAGCACAGAAGCCACACAGTGACTCCTCTTGGAGTGAGATATTCTCCACGCAAAAGAAGTGCTAAAAGTTGCAAAAGGTATGCACATACATACGTATATGCATGTCTAAGGTAAAATGGGTGTGTATACATAACATCCACACTTGCATATTGCTGTACCACAACTGTTAAAAGTAAGATCTGCTAAACTCCCAAGTCTCTGCTAAGTAACAGGTCAGGCCAAGAGCTAAAAAAATATAGCGAAAGTAACCTCATTTCCAGTCTCCACTTTTGTCAAGTATGTGTTGGTGTGAAGAAATTGAAGCTAGCAGTGGAGACTGGAATCACGAAGCTACAATTATCCGACTTGTTAGCAGCTGTAAGTTGCGAAACAGGATTATCGTAACTCGCCAGCCTACCAGTACATGTATTCCACTTGTTGGCTAAATACAGGCACATACAGCAAGCTAGCTTGTCCATTTTGTATTACTTAGAGAAAGATTGTGAATCCTGCAGAACAATTACTGTTTTCCTATAGGAAGAACCCTCCAGCTCAGTCACAGTCAAGCCATCGGTTTAAGGTATGTATACTGAGTTGATTTTGTGCACTACATATCATGCAGATAACGTGTTTGCCTATAATGTTATGATTAATCTATGGTATTTGCACAGTGCATTTCACCCAACTTATTGTAATAGTACCAGTTATAGCCCATGCGATAAATTGTGGAACTCCACAGCAGTTCCTCTTCCTTGTCTGTAAAGGCATATCTGCATTCAATGAATGCTTAACTTTCCTTTTGAATTCTATTTCACTTTCCGTTGAAGGTGTTATGGGATCCAGCACCTTTTCTCTTTTGGAAAGTAGGACACGTTCCTGTGTAGTAATCAAGGAGTCAGGTTTTCCACCATGCAAAGATATGCTAGTACATGTATTTGTCCAGGTTCACTTGGAGGTACGTACACAGGTAGAAGTCTTCTGGGCTGCTTCTCTGTTTTGACCAATGATGATTCCATGTTGTTAGGATGGATTGGATCTAGTGATGATTTGGCCAGCCACTGTTAGTTCTATGGATGGCTTTAATGATCAGGACATCCTAGCGTGTACAGTAATGAGTCAGCGGCTGAGTCAAGATGTGTCCATGATTAGTCCCTCTGTGTAATACTTGGGAATACTTTGATTATAGCACATCACAGTATGAGATAGCACATAGTGTGCGATGCAATTAATGCTGCAGAAGGCAAACTGCAGCATACTACTTGCTATAATTATATTACTGTATCCTAAATTGATTAGCTTATTACACATAAAAATCGGGACCCAGCTGGGGATTGAACCCAGGACCTTCTGAATACTAGTCAGATGCTCTTACCAATTGAGCTACTGGAGCCCCCTTGGCAGAGGAGCAGTAGGCAAGCTTTATATAGCCACTAAACCCGCCAGTAGCACTTGCCAGTAGGACCCAGCCAATTCCAACTGTAACATGTATGTCCGTACATATCATGCAGAAGGCAAACTGCAGCATATTACTTGCAATGCTATATATATATATTATTGTATCCTAAAATGATTAGCCTATTACATGTATAGAAATTGTGTATTGACAACTACATGTATGTATGTATATATCATGTATAGGCTTATAAACTCATGCAATCTGCACTGTTGAAATACAACACTTGGCCTACTACTAAGAGCCTATACTATATTGATACGTACATAGCCCATGTTCTATCCAGACAGTGATAGCCATGCAAAGCCACATTAGTGTCAGCGTGAGCTGCTGGAGTAGAGAAAGCAAAGTGTGACTGCCCTAGTTTAAATAGGGCTGAAAGAAGGTGAACAGAGTGAACCCGCTGTGATTGTTTCAAACCTTCTCATCATTCTTTGAAGGGATCTTCATCAATTACTAATTGCCTCAGATGTTCTTCAGTTTCCTTAGTCTTTTCTGCCTAATTTCTGCTCTCTGAGCACACCTCAAACTATGCTAACCATTGGTGGATTTCAATACTTCAACTTTCTGCTCCAATATAGCTCTCTCTTCTTAATGTCATAATTCCATTGATTTGAACACAAGTGTTCTCAGACACCACAATATTATTTGCTGTTGTACTCACAACTGGGCAGCTCATAAGCAGTTATCACTTACAAATTACACTCGGGTTTTGTATAGAGGGCAGTACACTAGGATCTCCACCCCCAAGAATTTAGTAAAAAATTCCATTGATTTGAACACAAGTGTTTGGTAGTGGACTAGCAGCCAAAGTCCAATACGCTTCTAGGCATCTATTTTTTCAAACATTTTTAGACCCCCCCCCCCCTGCCCATAGAAGACCATACATGTACTGTACATGCTGCGTATTTCGCGTGTGTCTGTTCACTATTTGTCTCCCCCCTCCAGCAAAGAATCCTGTATGAAACCCTGCACACTAAGTAGCATGTCCTTGCAACTTGTTGAGCTGTACACCTGTATCTGTGCTCAGCAAAGCATCTTCCACTTGTGCATGTCTAGCTCTCAGGCTCCTGTTATGGTAGCACTTACTAGTAGGCCCCAACTGTAGTTACTGTCTCAAGTAGTTACTTTAGTCTGCTGAATGACAGAAGTTCTTTGTAGTTCTTGACCCGTTCTGTCATACCTTTCTTTCCTTCAGAGAACAAGTGGGTGCAGCAGCAGATTCCAGCGTGCCATCCTGTCTTCACAGCCCGTCATGTGTCTTTTGTCTTCTTCATTGTTGGGGTGATCTTCCTTGCTCTCGAAGTTACCTTTCTCGTTGTTGCAATGAGGGTAAGTGACCTAACATAACAGTGATGTTTATTTGCATGTACATGTAGATTCAAGTAAGAGCCCTCTGAATTATACCAGTCAAGTCTTAACCATTAACCACGAGCTACATGTTACTTAGACCATGGTTTATCCTAAGCATTATCACGTAATTCCAAGGGTGAAACCCGAGGGATTGTGTGTGTATTTACTTTACAGCCCGCCAGTAGACATGGTCTAACCGGCTTGTATCTTGGGCACTGGCCTAACCAACTCTGGTAGTTTAGCCTCGTTCTCTGTACCATCCCTGAGACTAGCACTATCAATATTAGTGTTGATGAAGCGTCAAATCGCCTACTCTATAGTAGGTGATTTACAGTCTGCACTATCGGGTGAAGTTTGTACAGTCTATAGTAGGTACTGTTGAGGCCAGAAAATATGGAGTGGCGATGTGTACATATTTTGGAGAGCTATAAAAATTTTATATAATAGAGATTCAATTAAGATCACACATGGAAACAAGGTGTCCTCTATAGGGAATACCCATTGAGCACTGTAGCTTTAAGCTAACAGTACACTTGGCCATACATATATCACCCTGTTGGCATGTACATGTACATGTGTATGTGGCGTTACTTTATAGTAAGACTCAAGCCAATTTCTACTGATAATATTAGTATTCCACTGCTGTTATTGTATATTGTTGTTGTATACTGTTGTCTTTACATCCCATCTATACTCAGATACGTGAGGTGGAAATTCCCTATACTAATTGTGAACCAGTTCCTAGTGATGTCCCTTTCATACGTAACTTCCAGACGTGTTCCGAGTACCTGGCCAATATAAGTGCTCTAAGTAACATTGAGAGGCGTGATTTTGAAGACTGCCACTGCCGGGTGAATTTCACTGTCCCGGAGGAGCTGCGCTCTCCATGGTACATGTACTGTGGTCTTGGCAACTACTTCCAGAACCACCGTTGCTACGTCAACTCCTGGGATGTGAAACAGCTGCGAGGAAATCGAGGGAGCTTCTTGAACCCCTCCGGTGACTGTAACCCCATACGGAATGTTGAGAACACTAATGGCACACGTATGCCTGTTGTACCTTGTGGACTCATTGCAAACAGCTTGTTCAATGGTGAGCATACTTTAACAAGTTTGCTTACTTAGGGTCAGGATTAATTAGTAGATTGTTTGTTGTGAGTGGAGTGGAATTTCCACTAGAAACAATGCATGGACTCTCTGAGTCTACTAGCAAATATTGTGGGAGCGAACCTTCCAAAGAAATTTCTAACGCCAAATGCAGATTTTGGTTTTGATGGATTACTAGATATCTACATGTACGTATATGACTTTTGCTTCACCATACTGCATCTTCAGTGATGGCCCATCTCACTTTTAAAATGTTAATACAATGCTTTTCTAGATCTGGCAAAATGCGAACAGTCACAATGTTTTGTGCACTCCAATGTAGTGATTAGAGTGGATCGTGCGTACATAGTAAAATTCCTGAACACACCTGTGTGTAGTTTGTCCTTGTTCATGTAGACGTCTGAGTTTAAGTATGTGGGCTGTGTAAATTATTATTGTGTTTGTCTCTCCTTCTAGACTCATTTGATATGTTCATGAATCGTGATACGGGTGAGAACATGACCTGCTGTAATAGAACCAACTTTGCCTGGGATACTGACCGTAGTGTTCGTTTCCAAAACCCAAACGGCGCCCCTGAGGTCAGCCCTGAGGATCTTGTTGACACCACCATGCCCCCCAACTGGCCGTATGATCTTTCAGAAATTCCTGGGGGACTGGAGAGCGAGAGCTTTATTGTTTGGTTTCGTGTGTCAGCATTTCCAAAATTCCGCAAACTGTATGGCCGACTGCAAGAGAGTGGTTCCAGTGATATTAATCTCCCTGCAGGAAACGACTCCATCTTTCTCACTTACAGTATCCTTCATATTAATGCAATAGTTGTATACATTGTACGTGGCCTCGTTCCTAAGCTCCCCACATTTCATACTGCAAGTGACTAAAACTGGGTTGAGGCATGGGGAGGAGGCTAGCGTGTATGACTGTGGTCCTAGTTGGAAAGTGAACAAATTCAGTTGCATATTTTGATCATGTCACTACATTAGTGCAGAACACGGTGACTGTTATGGGTAGGGCTCAAATGTTATGTGTCGTTGCATCAGTAGTTGTTCCATGTACACTGTGCATTTAAGCCCCACCCATTAACAGAAAATAAGCAATATAAGACATTGAATGCAGTGACAATCTTGGTAGAATAATGTTCATGGGACTGCCACATATTAGTCTAACTTGAAGCATGATGTCATCGCTAAAACAGCTTACTAAAGTTCTTGTACATAATGAAGTGGACAAGATATTTAAGTGACTCCTTGCTTGATAGCCATTTGCTGGTGATGTATATGTTGGCTCCTCTCTGTGTGGTAGCTATGTAGCATGCATCTAGCTAGTATAAATCACTTAGCCAGTTCAAACTGAGATTCTTAAGGTGCATATGCAGGTATGTGTATATCTCTGAAAGTTGTTTGCACAGTGTAAGTTAAAGTTATCAGCCAGTTTCCTTAACCTACAGCAGACTACCCTGTTCGTGAATATAAAGGGACCAAATCTCTCTTCCTTGCTGAGATCTCCTGGCTAGGTGGACGGAACCTGTTCTTGGGCATTGCGTACATTGTGACAGCAACTCCGTCGATAATTGCAGGCTTGGTGCTGCTGCTAATACACTTCGCCTGTTCACACTGGTATGTAGATGTAGTTTCTACTGCCATTGGTTTATGTAGCTTTGTCCCCAGGCTCTCTCGCAGCAAAAGTTGGGCAGAGGCCTTGTAGGTTTAATGTGTGGGTGTTTAATGGACTGAATGAGGGCCACTCCCATAGTCTCTGTAAGTGTGTATATAGTTACCATTGCAGTCATGATCTTGACCAGCTAGTGATTGCACTGATTTGTCCATTTGCACAAGGCCTCTCCTGTTGTGCTATTGATTGTCAACTGGCACTTTTGTAAGCTTATTCCAAGCCCTCTGCTTATTTGGGTACATGAAGATAAAGACGTTCCTGTTAATGTCCAATGGTGTGGACCTGGTAATTAATTTAAGGTATATAGCATTTTTTCACTCCTTGGCCCACTGTTGTTTAGAACCATGGGAAACAGTATGATGTTTTGCTACTGTGGACAATTCTAACTTCTAAGTAGATACATTAACAGGTACGGATCGAGATGACTGCAGTTGCGACTATAGAGTCTATGGGAGTGATCCTCGGAGGTCGTAGTCCTATCCCACCTCGGTTCTACCACAAGTGTCTGTTTTTTCCTTTGCAGGAAACACTCAAGAAATTGAAATCCATGAACTGCCTTGAAGCCAGTGGTGCATATCAATGCCACTTGTAATCATCTTATGTCTATAAAGTTGATGTGTTATACATATTAATATTTGTGTACAGACTGCGGGCTGCGGTTCTAGCAGTAACGGGAGGGAGGAGCTGACTTCTCACGTGCATGCTAATCGTTAGTACTGTAGTAAGCTTTAATATAGTCTCACGCCAGTGTACGGTCTTGCGTCGCTGCAGAGCAACTGCGAAGATCCTCAAGAAGTGTGGCTTTCTGAGTGAGTGCATGTTGGTGAGTGTAAAGCTTAGCAGAGAATACAGTAGCTTCATTTAAGGTGACCGTAAGATAAATTATTATTAGCAGAAACATCATCAGCACCATAAACCATTACTGATTCTCCAACTGAAACTAGTATGACTCAATGAATTACTCCACAATGGCATATATACCAAGAGCCAAGTGTGAGGGACAGCCAAAGACACTAGTGTTAGTAAAATACAGAGGCTGAGGATCATTACAAAATGATTGGACATGTGCCTGACTCACTCGGGGAGGAGTGCACCCTGGCACTCAATGCCTACGACTTTATATATAAAGCCAATCAACCTTTCGGTAGCAGGTCAATGCACACTGCCATGCTCAGCGCTATCTGGCATGGTTACACAAGATTTAGCTACTTCTAAGCATGGAGGGTGAGTATGAAACATTCTTTGCTCATTTCTTCCTCGTCAATCATCTTGCCTCCTCTTTCTTCTGGAGCTTCCAAACTATGCTCAGCACCACTACTGACTCTAGAACGATCTGAGCTGCTTGCTCTTTTCCTTTCCTGCTTTACTCTCCTGCACTTCATTTCTAAATCTCTGCCGAGCTACCAACCATTTAGCAGTGCTTCATATAGAATTCTGTTTTTCACTGTCTCTGTAATCAATATACCCCTCTCAAGACTAAGAAATGCCCGAAATCTCATCTTGCTTTCATGATTTGTCTTGGTTCCTTACACAGTTCCTTCTAGGGTTGCTTACCACTGTCATACACTGCATTGTTTGTTAAATATTAACGCAGTAGCAATCACTTATCTAATTGTCACTTGTTTTAGAAGTTGAAGCTTTTGGTATTTTTGAAGCACAGAGACAGATTTCCAATTAGCCAGGACTATACCTTCCCTGTCTTTGTGTGATCTCAAAGTGGGCTGTCAGGGGTAGGGTTCTATACATGGTTTCTTCAGACGTTGCTTACTGCAAATGGACGCAGTACTAGGGAGATGCAGGGCATCTTAGGGCGAGCCTGAGTGAGCGCTTGCTTCCTAGCAGTGATATGTGACATGCGTGTACGTTTACTGTGAATTAACAACAACAAGTGACACAAATGACAGTAATTATTCTCAAGTAGCTACTCTCAAAAATGTAAAGTGTTCAGTACCAATTCCCAATTAGTTATACAATGGAATACCGTAAATCCTAATAGTCAGGCTTAGATGTTGAGTACTTTTGTAAATACAACGAACTGGCTCCCTTAGTACTGTGAAACAGTCAAGGATCCTGTTTACTGGATTTGCTGTAATTGTACATTCTGTTTCACATAAGTATGGAAGCCTGTTCGCCGTACTTAAAAAGTACTCAACCTCTAAATCAAAGCTGTTTCCTGACTATTAGGACTGGTTTAAAACATAATAGCATAATTTTCCAAGGGTATGAAAGAGTATGGTTCTTGAGGGTATAGAAATTTCTATACATCCCAAGGGTTCCTATTTGCCAGTCTTATAAAACACACAACTTTGAAAAGTGATTACTGTGAAGCCTCTAAATTAATCGTACCTGAAGAATAGTAACAGCTTCCTATTTAAATCTTCACGCTGATAATGTGCACACAGAACACATTACTTCACTTTTGTTCATGCAATAGTTCCTTACAGACAGCAGAATGACATAACAAAATGTGAGAATCAACAAATAATGCCGCAACCGCTAACTACAAGAGATACTTGGAGCAGTTACTACTTCCAAAATAATTCCCCACTCTAATTGATAAGCACACACATAACTTTTCTTGTGTAAACACAACCATCATGTACAGACAGTATGCAAAACATATCACTTCAGTTAGCAATTGTAGAAGGAACCGTGTAAGAAACCATACTTCTGACAGCCCACCCGGAGATATCGTACTTGAATTAAACATTACTTTTCTTGTGTTTGCACATTGTCACTTCAGAGATTGCAGGCACAAAACATAGGTGGGGGGATATTAGTCACACAGAACACAATTGATGTTATGAAATTTTACAGAACAGGAGTTATTGAATGTTCACCCACTCTGAGACTCACACACAACCTAAAAACAGGTGACCTGGTGTGCTGTGTGACACCCTACCGCCAACCTAAATAAGTGTGTTTTGACCACTTTATTTCTAAGAGTGAAGAGCCACAGCCTCTAGCTACCAGAGAAAATGGAGAGGTAACAGCTTCCCAATTTCATTCCACACTCTAGTATAGCATACTTTTCTTACTCGCATAATGTTTAACTTAATTCAGAGATTGTATGCAGGTACAAAATATAGGTGAGCTACAATAGTTATAGACTTTCATTAGTAAGCAATGTTGTACTGTAGGCTTAGAGGGTGATGTATGTCCGGCAAGCAGGCACCCTGAGGTGCAATGTTGCTATTTCTTAGTAATCACTTTTCGGTTGCTCTTATACATATTCCTGGCCAATAATGAGGGTAGCTATTATAACCTAAGAGGGATTTCTATGAAGCAGTGACATTGTACCAAGGTTGCCTGTTCAACAGACATATATACAGAAGCACTCAACCTCTAAGCCAAGGTTATTTTCAGACTGTTTATCCTGGTGTAAACTATAATCCCAGAAATGTGGCTCTTGGTATTTATATAGTACAGAGACGGATTCCCACCTTTAGTTTAAGTATTCTTCTAGTGCGATGTGAAAGGGGGCTGTCAGTATGTAGGACATTTTCTTACAAGATTTGAGTTTAACCATGCGTTGCTTACTGAAGTTGTAATCTCTAGAGATATAACTACATAGACCATAATTGTTTCTCACTCTCTGAATTAACTGCATGAGATAAGGAGTGTGTACGTATGCTTACTTAGAGTGGGGAAGCTGTTACTTTTCCTCTCTCTCTGGTAGCTAGAGGCTGTGGCTTTTGGTATCTCTGGAATACAGAGACAGATTCCCAATTAGCTAGGAATGCGTACCTTGCCTGACTTTGTGTGATCTCAACGTGGGCTGTCAGGGGTACCGCGCGCATGCAGAAATAAAGTGGAATGCGTTTCAGGGAAATTTGACAGGAAATCTGGCAGTTTAGGTACAGGACAGTATAGGATAGGGTAGAATTTCCTTTAAAATCATGAAATTCTGCCCTATCCTATACTACCTTAAATTGTACCTGAAATACCAGATTTTCTGTCAAATTTCCTTGTAACACGTTTCAGGAAATTCCACTTTTTTCTGCATTTTTTTACTGTACATGGTTGCTTACATGATTCCTTCTAGAGCTGCTTGCCGCGATTAGGTACTGCATAGTTTGTCTATTTTCACATTTTGTTCTGTCTGCTGTCTTTAAAGGAGAACTATGAACGCTAAATTAGAGCTGGGATGTGTTTGGAAAGCAGTCAATTATTTTTTCTCCCTGGTAGCTAGAGAGTGTGGCTCTTAGCATCTTCAAAATGCAAGGACTGATTTCCTATTAGTTGTGCAAAGGAATATCCTTACTTCAATTCTTCAAATACAATATTTCACGGAGTGGGCTCTTAGTGGTACGAATCCTTACACAGTTCTTTCTAGAGTTGCTTGCTGATGTAGTATACTGTATTAATTTACTAGTTGTTTACCACCTATTGTTTGTACCGAATATCTCTAGCAGATCATTGTGAGAACATATGAAAAGTAATAGATGTAGGGCGGGGATGAAATTAGGATGCAGTAGCTGCTCCAATTCTCTCTGGTAGAGAGAGGTTGTGGCTTTTGGTGTCCACCCTTCTTCAGGTATTGAAGTGCTATCTCAAAGTGGGCTGTCAGGGGTAGTGTTCCTGACTTGGTTCCTTACACGGTTCCATCTAGAGCAGCGTATTACGATTTTGTACTGCATATAATTTGGTTTGTTTTCACATTTATCCTGTCTTCTTTCCCTAAAGAATCATTGTGTTCACATGTGGAGAGTAAAGTATGCACTTACCAGAGTAGGCAATTATTTGGGAAGCACTAACTGCTCCAATTCTCTCTGCTAGGAATACACTGATCTCAAAGTTGGCTATCAGTACAAGACACGGTTCCTTATTAGACGTTTCTTCAACTGTTGATTATTAATGGCTCATTCCACTTTGCTTATTGAAGTTGTGTTCTGTGTGACTAATTATCTCCCACCTATGTTTCATTTTAGCAATCACTAATGGCAAACACAAGAAAGGTATTGTGTACAATTAATTAGAGTTGGAAATGAAATTGGGAATTTGGTTCTATAACCTCCCTGTTCCTTGAATAAAGACTTCATTCTTCTGTACTTTAATTCAACCTCAGCGTGATCTGCATACTGTTTCTTGCGCAGTAAGAGCTACATGTAGTAAGTTTAGCTTGGTCATACCTAAGTACATGGTCTACGTTATTGTACACACATTCGAATACAGCAGATCTAGAGCTCAGCCTGTCCAGGTAGCTAGAGTGCGATAATATTTCCTAGGCGCTACCGTATTTCCTAGTACTAGTAAATTGAATCGCTCAGCGATAGTATTTCCTAGTAAATTCTGTCGCCGCGATCGAATTTCCGAGCGATCGAATTTACTGTGACACCGTGTCTTGTACTGACAGCCAACTTTGAGATCAGTGCATATTCCTAGCAGAGAGAATTGGAGCCGTACCTCTCATTTCATGTATTATTGGTATCGAGAACGCACAATGAACCGACAGCTAGCTAAGAAAAAGGCACCACGAAGTAAATAAATGCGGGGGCGGGGCACGCTACGATATGCGCCACGCGCGTCAATGCTTTTCGCGCCAGCTCACGCAGCTCTTGACTGCGTAAGAAAGTTGAACTCTCTAGAATTAAAGTGCGGAAGAATGAAGTCTCTACTCAAGGAACAGGGAGGTATAGGTATTATCAAATAATTTGTAGCAAGACCTGACAGTTCCCAATTTATACCCCATGCACCTAGCAGTTTCACGAGTTCACATGAAACAGTAATTGATTGTAGGTATCTATCAATGGATGCATGTAAAGAACTTTGAGATTATACTTCTGTAAAATGGAAGCGGCAACATACAAGAAAGATTATAGACGTCTGTTAACATTAAGGATTCTGAAGCATCTTGAAGAGGAGTACATATATCGTTATACCACATTACATCACATCCAAGGTGTTTGATTGGAGCAGAAGAGGAGTATAAAGGGTCATATACTACGTACATTTATGTTTTCATCTTTTAATATACTGCTTTCATGCAGTTTTTATGTATTATGACATCGTAAATAACTGCTGCCTCTGGGAATGCTAGCCCAGCGTTTCTAGGTACCTACTCCACCCGATTGGTCAAATGTTGTATAAGCCGGATATACCACGCCTAGGCAAGAAGCGATTGGCCGCCTGTGTATATGTATAGGATATACTCGAAGTATAAACGCGATTACTCCGCTAGGCTGTTTAAACCGTCTAGCGGAGTATATGTATAGGATATACCGCGTCAACGAGGAGTATAAACGCAGATAAACTCCGTTAGACAGTTTATCCGAGGCGTAGCCGAGGGTAAACCGTCTAGCGGAGTTTATCGCGTTTATACTCCGATTAGGCGTGGTATATCCGGCTTATATCACAGGCGGCCAATCGCTTCTTGCCGTTTGTCATCGCCATAGTTACCATTCAGTAGTATTCATTTATTACGTAAACAAAAAACACGTCAACGAACATGAAAACACGCATGGAAAACATGAAAACAAAATAGTAGTATAAACACCTTTATACTCCTCTCTGTAGCCAATGAATTTCTCCAAAAGTGATGTAATGTGATATACCATAAACTCTGGAGTACAAGTACAGGTACTTCTATTTGAAGATTGCGCATTTTCGTGGTACAGATTATGTGGGGTACTTATAATCATGGGGTACTTTTCAACGAGGTTAAATATATGGTAGTGCAACAGTATGCACATTACACCTTGTAGTTTTGGTTTTAACAGTCACTTTTGTGTTTTCTTGACTTCACTGTACCTCTGTGATTGTCATACCAATGGTCTTACATGTGAGCGGTCTTTCTTTGCACTGAAGTGTATACTTGCGAGGCAGTTCTATGCCCCCCCCCCCCCCACCAACAGCCCATATGCCTTCTGATGCAGACCTAGGTGGACCCAATACCGTCCTCACTATTCATGCTTAACTAGTTACACATGCACGGTTTATGCATCCCAGTTTACTTAGTAGTCTGATGGGTACTTACATTCATTGGGTACTTTTATTTGCATGGGTACTACTATTCAAGAAGTGGATAGCAACTGGGTTCATGGGTACTTATATTCATAGGGTACTTGTATTTGATGGGTACTTATACTCCAGAGTTTATGGTAACTGCGTTTACACTCCTCGTAGACGTGGTATATCCTATACTTATAAGGCTAAACAAACTTTCATCACAGCCTCTAGCTACCAGGGGGAATAGAGAAGAACCAAATTCCCAATTTTATTTCCACCTCTAATTAATTGTACACATTACTTTTCTTGTCTTTGCCTTTAGTGATTGCTGTGGAGCAGCCACAGCCCACTTTGAGATAGCACTTCAATAGTCGTGACAAATGGTTTTATTCCAAATTTAATGTGTTGGTTTTAATACATCATGTTGGCCATAGGTTTTGTAACCTGGTAACACAAAGACAAGTTAGGTATTCCTAGCTAATTGAAAATCTGTCTCTTTACTGCAAAAATACCGACAGCACAGCCTCTAACTACCGGAGAGAATGGAGAGGAATCAGCTTCCAATTTAATATCCCACTCTAATTAATGGCACACATTACTTTTTTGTGTTTGCACAATGTAACTGTAGAGATTGCACTCATGTTAACACAATGATTCTTTAGGGAAAGTAGACTGGACAAACTGTAAGAACAAGCAAGTTATACAGTAAACAATCGCAGTAAGCTGTTTCAGAAGGAACCGCATAAGGTACAATACCCTGACAGCCCGCTTTGAAATCACACAAAGTCAGGCAAGGTATTCCTAGCTAATTGGGAATCTGTTTCTTTATTGCAAAGATACCAACAGCACAGCTTCTAGCTACCAGAGAGAATGGAGAGGAACCAGCTTCCCAATTTCATCCCCCACTCTAATAAATTGTACACATTACTTTTCTTGTGATTGCAAAATGTTACTTCAGGAATTGCAGGTACGAAACATAGGAAAAATTAGTCACACAGAACACAACTTCAATATAAAACCGTGGAATGAACCATCTAAAAAGCACTGTAGTAACCGTGCCTTATATTGACAAGAAAAATTATAGACGACTGTCAACATTAACGAGAAGCATCTTGAGGAGGAGTAGATCGTTATAAGGCTAAACGAACTTTCATTACAGCCTCTAGCTACCTATATGTAGGAGAATGGAGAGGAACCAAATTCCCAATTTCATTTCCAACTCTAATTAATTGTACACATTACCTTTCTTGTGTTTGCCATTAGTGATTGCTAAAATGCAACATAGGTGGGAGATAATTAGTCACACAGAACACAACTTCAATAAGCAAAGTGGAATGAGCCATTAATAATCAACAGTTGAAGAAACGTCTAATAAGGAACCGTGTCTTGTACTGATAGCCAACTTTGAGATCAGTGTATTCCTAGCAGAGAGAATTGGAGCAGTTAGTGCTTCCCAAATAATTGCCTACTCTGGTAAGTGCATACTTTACTCTCCACATGTGAACACAATGATTCTTTAGGGAAAGAAGACAGGATAAATGTGAAAACAAACCAAATTATATGCAGTACAAAATCGTAATACGCTGCTCTAGATGGAACCGTGTAAGGAACCAAGTCAGGAACACTACCCCTGACAGCCCACTTTGAGATAGCACTTCAATACCTGAAGAAGGGTGGACACCAAAAGCCACAACCTCTCTCTACCAGAGAGAATTGGAGCAGCTACTGCTTCCTAATTTCATCCCCGCCCTACATCTATTACTTTTCATATGTTCTCACAATGATCTGCTAGAGATATTCGGTACAAACAATAGGTGGTAAACAACTAGTAAATTAATACAGTATACAACATCAGCAAGCAACTCTAGAAAGAACCGTGTAAGGATTCGTACCACTAAGAGCCCACTCCGTGAAATATTGTATTTGAAGAATTGAAGTAAGGATATTCCTTTGCACAACTAATAGGAAATCAGTCCTGGCATTTTGAAGATGCTAAGAGCCACACTCTCTAGCTACCAGGGAGAAAAAATAATTGACTGCTTCACAAACACATCCCAGCTCTAATTTAACGTTCATAGTTCTCCTTTAAAAGACAGCAGACAGAACAAAATGTGAAAATAGACAAACTATGCAGTACCTAATCGCGGCAAGCAGCTCTAGAAGGAATCATGTAAGCAACCATGTACAGTAAAAAAATGCAGAAAAAAGTGGAATTTCCTGAAACGTGTTACAAGGAAATTTGACAGAAAATCTGGTATTTCAGGTACAATTTAAGGTAGTATAGGATAGGGCAGAATTTCATGATTTTAAAGGAAATTCTACCCTATCCTATACTGTCCTGTACCTAAACTGCCAGATTTCCTGTCAAATTTCCCTGTAACGCATTCCACTTTATTTCTGCATGCGCGCGGCACCCCTGACAGCCCACGTTGAGATCACACAAAGTCAGGCAAGGTACGCATTCCTAGCTAATTGGGAATCTGTCTCTGTATTCCAGAGATACCAAAAGCCACAGCCTCTAGCTACCAGAGAGAGAGGAAAAGTAACAGCTTCCCCACTCTAAGTAAGCATATACGTACACACTCCTTATCTCATGCAGTTAATTCAGAGAGTGAGAAACAATTATGGTCTATGTAGTTATATCTCTAGAGATTACAACTTCAGTAAGCAACGCATGGTTAAACTCAAATCTTGTAAGAAAATGTCCTACATACTGACAGCCCCCTTTCACATCGCACTAGAAGAATAATTAAACTAAAGGTGGGAATCCGTCTCTGTACTATATAAATACCAAGAGCCACATTTCTGGGATTATAGTTTACACCAGGATAAACAGTCTGAAAATAACCTTGGCTTAGAGGTTGAGTGCTTCTGTATATATGTCTGTTGAACAGGCAACCTTGGTACAATGTCACTGCTTCATAGAAATCCCTCTTAGGTTATAATAGCTACCCTCATTATTGGCCAGGAATATGTATAAGAGCAACCGAAAAGTGATTACTAAGAAATAGCGACATTGCACCTCAGGGTGCCTGCTTGCCGGACATACATCACCCTCTAAGCCTACAGTACAACATTGCTTACTAATGAAAGTCTATAACTATTGTAGCTCACCTATATTTTGTACCTGCATACAATCTCTGAATTAAGTTAAACATTATGCGAGTAAGAAAAGTATGCTATACTAGAGTGTGGAATGAAATTGGGAAGCTGTTACCTCTCCATTTTCTCTGGTAGCTAGAGGCTGTGGCTCTTCACTCTTAGAAATAAAGTGGTCAAAACACACTTATTTAGGTTGGCGGTAGGGTGTCACACAGCACACCAGGTCACCTGTTTTTAGGTTGTGTGTGAGTCTCAGAGTGGGTGAACATTCAATAACTCCTGTTCTGTAAAATTTCATAACATCAATTGTGTTCTGTGTGACTAATATCCCCCCACCTATGTTTTGTGCCTGCAATCTCTGAAGTAACAATGTGCAAACACAAGAAAAGTAATGTTTAATTCAAGTACGATATCTCCGGGTGGGCTGTCAGAAGTATGGTTTCTTACACGGTTCCTTCTACAATTGCTAACTGAAGTGATATGTTTTGCATACTGTCTGTACATGATGGTTGTGTTTACACAAGAAAAGTTATGTGTGTGCTTATCAATTAGAGTGGGGAATTATTTTGGAAGTAGTAACTGCTTCAAGTATCTCTTGTAGTTAGCGGTTGCGGCATTATTTGTTGATTCTCACATTTTGTTATGTCATTCTGCTGTCTGTAAGGAACTATTGCATGAACAAAAGTGAAGTAATGTGTTCTGTGTGCACATTATCAGCGTGAAGATTTAAATAGGAAGCTGTTACTATTCTTCAGGTACGATTAATTTAGAGGCTTCACAGTAATCACTTTTCAAAGTTGTGTGTTTTATAAGACTGGCAAATAGGAACCCTTGGGATGTATAGAAATTTCTATACCCTCAAGAACCATACTCTTTCATACCCTTGGAAAATTATGCTATTATGTTTTAAACCAGTCCTAATAGTCAGGAAACAGCTTTGATTTAGAGGTTGAGTACTTTTTAAGTACGGCGAACAGGCTTCCATACTTATGTGAAACAGAATGTACAATTACAGCAAATCCAGTGAACAGGATCCTTGACTGTTTCACAGTACTAAGGGAGCCAGTTCGTTGTATTTACAAAAGTACTCAACATCTAAGCCTGACTATTAGGATTTACGGTATTCCATTGTATAACTAATTGGGAATTGGTACTGAACACTTTACATTTTTGAGAGTAGCTACTTGAGAATAATTACTGTCATTTGTGTCACTCGTTGTTGTTAATTCACAGTAAACGTACACGCATGTCACATATCACTGCTAGGAAGCAAGCGCTCACTCAGGCTCGCCCTAAGATGCCCTGCATCTCCCTAGCACTGCGTCCAATTGCAGTAAGCAACGTCTGAAGAAACCATGTATAGAACCTTACCCCTGACAGCCCACTTTGAGATCACACAAAGACAGGGAAGGTATAGTCCTGGCTAATTGGAAATCTGTCTCTGTGCTTCAAAAATACCAAAAGCTTCAACTTCTAAAACAAGTGACAATTAGATAAGTGATTGCTACTGCGTTAATATTTAACAAACAATGCAGTGTATGACAGTGGTAAGCAACCCTAGAAGGAACTGTGTAAGGAACCAAGACAAATCATGAAAGCAAGATGAGATTTTGGGCATTTCTTAGTCTTGAGAGGGGTATATTGATTACAGAGACAGTGAAAAACAGAATTCTATATGAAGCACTGCTAAATGGTTGGTAGCTCGGCAGAGATTTAGAAATGAAGTGCAGGAGAGTAAAGCAGGAAAGGAAAAGAGCAAGCAGCTCAGATCGATCTAGAGTCAGTAGTGGTGCTGAGCATAGTTTGGAAGCTCCAGAAGAAAGAGGAGGCAAGATGATTGACGAGGAAGAAATGAGCAAAGAATGTTTCATACTCACCCTCCATGCTTAGAAGTAGCTAAATCTTGTGTAACCATGCCAGATAGCGCTGAGCATGGCAGTGTGCATTGACCTGCTACCGAAAGGTTGATTGGCTTTATATATAAAGTCGTAGGCATTGAGTGCCAGGGTGCACTCCTCCCCGAGTGAGTCAGGCACATGTCCAATCATTTTGTAATGATCCTCAGCCTCTGTATTTTACTAACACTAGTGTCTTTGGCTGTCCCTCACACTTGGCTCTTGGTATATATGCCATTGTGGAGTAATTTATTGAGTCATACTAGTTTCAGTTGGAGAATCAGTAATGGTTTATGGTGCTGATGATGTTGCTGCTAATAATTTACCTTACGGTCACCTTAAATGAAGCTACTGTATTCCCTGCTAAGCTTTACACTCACCAACATGCACTCACTCAGAAAGCCACACTTCTTGAGGATCTTCGCAGTTGCTCTGCAGCGACGCAAGACCGTACACTAGCGTGAGACTATATTAAAGCTTACTACAGTACTAACGATTAGCATGCACGTGAGAAGTCAGCTCCTCCCTCCCGTTACTGCTAGAACCGCAGCCCGCAGTCTGTACACAAATATTAATATGTACTAGTGATACACAATGTGCAGGGATGTCCTCGCTTCGCGAGAATTGCTGGGTGTGGCACATATATTTTGTGGCACGCCTACCAAGCAGAAAAAGGTCAAACGTAGCAGGGCACGCCTACAACCCCAAATAAAAAATGGCTACGTGTAATAATGCGCCTGGAAGACCACAGGCTGAAGCAGGCCCGCTGTAATAGTGAGCGCTTCCAAGTCTCTCGTACAGAGTTCTGTAACGAAGGTAAGTGTTTGCTGCGAGTTTGGTAGGCTATATATCTGGAGAAGTGGCTGGGAGGGACGTGGACCATGACGACGACGACGACGACGAAAAAGGTCAATGGAACCGGAGTATAGCCTCGCTTCGCTCGGAATAACACATCAACTTTATAGACATAAGATGATTACAAGTGGCATTGATATGCACCACTGGCTTCAAGGCAGTTCATGGATTTCAATTTCTTGAGTGTTTCCTGCAAATGAAAAAACAGACACTTGTGGTAGAACCGAGGTGGGATAGGACTACGACCTCCGAGGATCACTCCCATAGACTCTATAGTCGCAACTGCAGTCATCTCGATCTGTACCTGTTAATGTATCTACTTAGAAGTTAGAATTGTCCACAGTAGCAAAACATCATACTGTTTCCCATGGTTCTAAACAACAGTGGGCCAAGGAGTGAAAAAATGCTATATACCTTAAATTAATTACCAGGTCCACACCATTGGACATTAACAAGAAAGTCTTTATCTTCATGTACCCAAATAAGCAGAGGGCTTGGAATAAGCTTACAAAAGTGCCAGTTGACAATCAATAGCACAACAGGAGAGGCCTTGTGCAAATGGACAAATCAGTGCAATCACTAGCTGGTCAAGATCATGACTGCAATGGTAACTATATACACACTTACAGAGACTATGGGAGTGGCCCTCATTCAGTCCATTAAATACCCACACATTAAACCTACAAGGCCTCTGCCCAACTTTTGCTGCGAGAGAGCCTGGGGACAAAGCTACATAAACCAATGGCAGTAGAAACTACATCTACATACCAGTGTGAACAGGCGAAGTGTATTAGCAGCAGCACCAAGCCTGCAATTATTGACGGAGTTGCTGTCACAATGTACGCAATGCCCAAGAACAGGTTCCGTCCACCTAGCCAGGAGATCTCAGCAAGGAAGAGAGATTTGGTCCCTTTATATTCACGAACAGGGTAGTCTGCTGTAGGTTAAGGAAACTGGCTGATAACTTTAACTTACACTGTGCAAACAACTTTCAGAGATATACACATACCTGCATATGCACCTTAAGAATCTCAGTTTGAACTGGCTAAGTGATTTATACTAGCTAGATGCATGCTACATAGCTACCACACAGAGAGGAGCCAACATATACATCACCAGCAAATGGCTATCAAGCAAGGAGTCACTTAAATATCTTGTCCACTTCATTATGTACAAGAACTTTAGTAAGCTGTTTTAGCGATGACATCATGCTTCAAGTTAGACTAATATGTGGCAGTCCCATGAACATTATTCTACCAAGATTGTCACTGCATTCAATGTCTTATATTGTTTATTTTCTGTTAATGGGTGGGGCTCAGATGCACAGTGTACATGGAACAACTACTGATGCAACGACACATAACATTTGAGCCCTACCCATAACAGTCACCGTGTTCTGCACTAATGTAGTGACATGATCAAATATGCAACTGAATACGTTCACTTTCCAACTAGGACCACAGTCATACACGCTAGCCTCCTCCCCATGCCTCAACCCAGTTTTAGTCACTTGCAGTATGAAATGTGGGGAGCTTAGGAACGAGGCCACGTACAATGTATACGACTATTGCATTAATATGAAGGATACTGTAAGTGAGAAAGATGGAGTCGTTTCCTGCAGGGAGATTAATATCACTGGAACCACTCTCTTGCAGTCGGCCATACAGTTTGCGGAATTTTGGAAATGCTGACACACGAAACCAAACAATAAAGCTCTCGCTCTCCAGTCCCCCAGGAATTTCTGAAAGATCATACGGCCAGTTGGGGGGCATGGTGGTGTCAACAAGATCCTCAGGGCTGACCTCAGGGGCGCCGTTTGGGTTTTGGAAGCGAACACTACGGTCAGTATCCCAGGCAAAGTTGGTTCTATTACAGCAGGTCATGTTCTCACCCGTATCACGATTCATGAACATATCAAATGAGTCTAGAAGGAGAGACAAACACAATAATAATTTACACAGCCCACATACTTAAACTCAGACGTCTACATGAACAAGGACAAACTACACACAGGTGTGTTCAGGAATTTTACTATGCACGCACGATCCACTCTAATCACTACATTGGAGTGCACAAAACATTGTGACTGTTCGCATTTTGCCAGATCTAGAAAAGCATTGTATTAACATTTTAAAAGTGAGATGGGCCATCACTGAAGATGCAGTATGGTGAAGCAAAAGTCATATACGTACATGTAGATATCTAGTAATCCATCAAAACCAAAATCTGCATTTGGCGTTAGAAATTTCTTTGGAAGGTTCGCTCCCACAATATTTGCTAGTAGACTCAGAGAGTCCATGCATTGTTTCTAGTGGAAATTCCACTCCACTCACAACAAACAATCTACTAATTAATCCTGACCCTAAGTAAGCAAACTTGTTAAAGTATGCTCACCATTGAACAAGCTGTTTGCAATGAGTCCACAAGGTACAACAGGCATACGTGTGCCATTAGTGTTCTCAACATTCCGTATGGGGTTACAGTCACCGGAGGGGTTCAAGAAGCTCCCTCGATTTCCTCGCAGCTGTTTCACATCCCAGGAGTTGACGTAGCGACGGTGGTTCTGGAAGTAGTTGCCAAGACCATAGTACATGTACCATGGAGAGCGCAGCTCCTCCGGGACAGTGAAATTCACCCGGCAGTGGCAGTCTTCAAAATCACGCCTCTCAATGTTACTTAGAGCACTTATATTGGCCAGGTACTCGGAACACGTCTGGAAGTTACGTATGAAAGGGACATCACTGGGAACTGGTTCACAATTTAGTATAGGGAATTTCCACCTCACATATCTGAGTATAGATGGGATAAAAAAAAAACAGTATACAAAAGCAATATGCAACAACAGCAGTGGAATACTAATATTATCAGTAGAAATTGGCTTGAGTCTTACTATAAAGTAACGCCACATACACATGTACATGTACATGCCAACAGGGTGATATATGTATGGCCAAGTGTACTGTTAGCTTAAAGCTACAGTGCTCAACGGGTATTCCCTATAGAGGACACCTTGTTTCCATGTGTGATCTTAATTGAATCTCTATTATATAAAATTTTTATAGCTCTCCAAAATATGTACACATCGCCACTCCATATTTTCTGGCCTCAACAGTACCTACTACAGACTGTACAAACTTCACCGATAGTGCAGACTGTAAATCACCTACTATAGAGTAGGCGATTTGACGCTTCATCAACACTAATATTGATAGTGCTAGTCTCAGGGATGGTACAGAGAACGAGGCTAAACTACCAGAGTTGGTTAGGCCAGTGCCCAAGATACAAGCCGGTTAGACCATGTCTACTGGCGGGCTGTAAAGTAAATACACACACAATCCCTCGGGTTTCACCCTTGGAATTACGTGATAATGCTTAGGATAAACCATGGTCTAAGTAACATGTAGCTCGTGGTTAATGGTTAAGACTTGACTGGTATAATTCAGAGGGCTCTTACTTGAATCTACATGTACATGCAAATAAACATCACTGTTATGTTAGGTCACTTACCCTCATTGCAACAACGAGAAAGGTAACTCCGAGAGCAAGGAAGATCACCCCAACAATGAAGAAGACAAAAGACACATGACGGGCTGTGAAGAGAGGACGGCACGCTGGAATCTGCTGCTGCACCCACTTGTTCTCTGAAGGAAAGAAAGGTATGACAGAACGGGTCAAGAACTACAAAGAACTTCTGTCATTTAGCAGACTAAAGTAACAACTTGAGACAGTAACTACAGTTGGGGCCTACTAGTAAGTGCTACCATAACAGGGGCCTGAGAGCTAGACATGCACAAGTGGAAGATGCTTTGCTTAGCACAGATACAGGTGTACAGCTCAACAAGTTGCAAGGACATGCTACTTAGTGTGCAGGGTTTCATACAGGATTCTTTGCTGGAGGGGGGAGACAAATAGTGAACAGACACACGCGAAATACGCAGCATGTACAGTACATGTATGGTCTTCTATGGGAAGGGGGGGGGGGGGTCTAAAAATGTTTGAAAAAATAGATGCCTAGAAGCGTATTGGACTTTGGCTGCTAGTCCACTACCAAACACTTGTGTTCAAATCAATGGAATTTTTTACTAAATTCTTGGGGGTGGAGATCCTAGTGTACTGCCCTCTATACAAAACCCGAGTGTAATTTGTAAGTGATAACTGCTTATGAGCTGCCCAGTTGTGAGTACAACAGCAAATAATATTGTGGTGTCTGAGAACACTTGTGTTCAAATCAATGGAATTATGACATTAAGAAGAGAGAGCTATATTGGAGCAGAAAGTTGAAGTATTGAAATCCACCAATGGTTAGCATAGTTTGAGGTGTGCTCAGAGAGCAGAAATTAGGCAGAAAAGACTAAGGAAACTGAAGAACATCTGAGGCAATTAGTAATTGATGAAGATCCCTTCAAAGAATGATGAGAAGGTTTGAAACAATCACAGCGGGTTCACTCTGTTCACCTTCTTTCAGCCCTATTTAAACTAGGGCAGTCACACTTTGCTTTCTCTACTCCAGCAGCTCACGCTGACACTAATGTGGCTTTGCATGGCTATCACTGTCTGGATAGAACATGGGCTATGTACGTATCAATATAGTATAGGCTCTTAGTAGTAGGCCAAGTGTTGTATTTCAACAGTGCAGATTGCATGAGTTTATAAGCCTATACATGATATATACATACATACATGTAGTTGTCAATACACAATTTCTATACATGTAATAGGCTAATCATTTTAGGATACAATAATATATATATATATAGCATTGCAAGTAATATGCTGCAGTTTGCCTTCTGCATGATATGTACAGACATACATGTTACAGTTGGAATTGGCTGGGTCCTACTGGCAAGTGCTACTAGCGGGTTTAGTGGCTATATAAAGCTTGCCTACTGCTCCTCTGCCAAGGGGGCTCCAGTAGCTCAATTGGTAAGAGCATCTGACTAGTATTCAGAAGGTCCTGGGTTCAATCCCCAGCTGGGTCCCGATTTTTATGTGTAATAAGCTAATCAATTTAGGATACAGTAATATAATTATAGCAAGTAGTATGCTGCAGTTTGCCTTCTGCAGCATTAATTGCATCGCACACTATGTGCTATCTCATACTGTGCTGTGCTATAATTAAAGTATTCCCAAGTATTACACAGAGGGACTAATCATGGACACATCTTGACTCAGCCGCTGACTCATTACTGTACACGCTAGGATGTCCTGATCATTAAAGCCATCCATAGAACTAACAGTTGCTGGCCAAATCATCACTAGATCCAATCCATCCTAATAACATTGAATCATCATTGGTCAAAACAGAGAAGCAGCCCAGAAGACTCCTACCTGTGTACGTACCTCCAAGTGAACCTGGCCAAATACAACATGTACTAGCATATCTTTGCATGGTGGAAAACCTGACTCCTTGATTACTACACAAGAACGTGTCCTACTTTCCAAAAGAGAAAAGGTGCTGGATCCCATAACACCTTCAACGGAAAGTGAAATAGAATTCAAAAGGAAAGTTAAGCATTCATTGAATGCAGATATGCCTTTACAGACAAGGAAGAGGAACTGCTGTGGAGTTCCACAATTTATCGCATGGGCTATAACTGGTACTATTACAATAAGTTGGGTGAAATGCACTGTGCAAATACCATAGATTAATCATAACATTATAGGCAAACATGTTATCTGCATGACATGCAGTGCACAAAATCAACTCAGTATACACACCTTAAACCGATGGCTTGACTGTGACTGAGCTGGAGGGTTCTTCCTATAGGAAAACAGTAATTGTTCTGCAGGATTCACAATCTTTCTCTAAGTAATACAAAATGGACAAGCTAGCTTGCTGTATGTGCCTGTATTTAGCCAACAAGTGGAATACATGTACTGGTAGGCTGGCGAGTTACGATAATCCTGTTTCGCAACTTACAGCTGCTAACAAGTCGGATAATTGTAGCTTCGTGATTCTAGTCTCCACTGCTAGCTTCAATTTCTTCGCACCAACACATACTTGACAAAAGTGGAGACTGGAAATGAGGTTACTTTCGCTATATTTTTTTAGCTCTTGGCCTGACCTGTTACTTAGCAGAGACTTGGGAGTTTAGCAGATCTTACTTTTAACAGTTGTGGTACAGCAATATGCAAGTGTGGATGTTATGTATACACACCCATTTTACCTTAGACATGCATATACGTATGTATGTGCATACCTTTTGCAACTTTTAGCACTTCTTTTGCGTGGAGAATATCTCACTCCAAGAGGAGTCACTGTGTGGCTTCTGTGCTTCTTTAGTCCAGGAGCTGATCTGCTACCCTGCACTACTTGCAAAATGCGCTCGGCTTCAACTTCAAGACACACATAGCTCTGCGAGAAAAAGAAATAGTCCAGGCACTTACTAGATAATTGTTCTATACTTGCAGTGGAGTACTATAATGTATTATGTATGTAAATCCAATCAATAGTTACTGTAGATGAGCTTTTAAATTAAACATAATGTGAACATAAATGTGTAGCAGGGGTGTAAGAATGGCCTTTGATAGAGCTAGCCAGATCACCTAAAGCTATTCGTTTCACTTGCACAAAATATTGCAGAGGAGAAAGGTCAATCGGACCGAAGATATCCCAAGAGTAGATGCTGTAGTTATGTTCCTAATTGAACATGAAGGATGGTAAGCTGGTTCGGCTGCCGCAGTCAGTGAAAGATTTGATGAAGCGTTAAGTTAAATTATCAAAGCGTTAAGTTAAATTGTCAAGCTGAACTTGACAATTGAATTGTTACTATGTATTGTTTTATCAATTTTGTTTCATTGTATTGTTGCAATACATTCTGCACTTATTGCACTATAACATTAACATAAACTATTTAAAGAAAATTTAAAAATCGTTTTCCAAACATGCTAATTGGAATTTCCTCACAGGAATTGGAAGTGGTGCAATGTGATTTACGCTTCATTTGCTGTAGGTTGTTGGTCTTCTCAGCACTTGTTTCAATTCTTTCATGAAGACAACATCCATGCTATTGCAAGAGGTACCATTTAACACAAGTGTATGGCACTACAATGAGCATGCCACTAGAACGATATGTTGTATATGTACTGCAAACCTCATCTTTATCTCTCACACTTGCAACATTAACAGACAGTTGCTCACAGATGGAGTCTACCACATCATCATCTGAGCAGAAATAAAGGCAGACTAAAAGCTGCTTTGAAAATACATTGATACTAAACACAGCAGTAAAATCCCCAGAAAGTAGTTAAAGCTGCAGTTTCAGACACCGAGATAGTGTAATGGCCTGCATGGTTCTAGTTTAAAACTGTGGCCTTGCACGCTCAGGTGCAATATCATAGTAGAATATGGGAAAGCTGCTGCTCCTTTGTGAAAGAGACAAGAACATCAGTATAAACTTTGTACAATGTACAATTCATTTTGGGAACCGGTACAATACGAACATTATGTATGGCTTATTACATTCATCACTGTGGAAAACAGCTAAGTTATCAAAATGTTTGCATTTCTGTAAATAATTCACGATATTCAGCTACGTAAGCCTTGCTCTTAGTCTCAACTTACTTTGCATATACGTAGTACAACACACTACATACTACGTATGTGCAAAAAGCTGGGGAGTGGAGACGAGAATGAGGCTATAGCTAGCTACATATAGCACACACACACACACCTCTACATACCAATCAAGGGGGGTGCTCTCAGGTCAAGCACTATGAGACATGTGTTCACTTTCAGTACTTCCAGAAGACTGACTGCCCCATCAGTAGTGACACCACAGGACTGGATCTATGGCTGGGAGTTACAGAAGTAATTGTACCATCATTACAGGCATAACTGTATTGAATTTACAATCCTGTACGTAAATTACACAAGTGACTGTATAAGATATGATTGGATCTACAATGTATGAATGTGCACACTGTACGTAAATGTTTTTTTCCACCTCACTGCTTCCCAAAGAGCTTGACTTCTTTATTTGGACTGCCACATTAAATAGATGATAATTATTCTACGACTACCCACATCCAGATGAAACCATAGAGAAGGTTGGAAGAAGCTAACCTACATGTACGTACATACCTCTGAGGCACACATCATCTCTGAGTGCTTCCGCAAACTCCTGTGCACCTTTATCACCAATGTCAACGTTGAGATTTAGTGTAGCTCTGTGCAGACCTGGTATCTTTTCCAGTTTGAGCTTTTATGATCGGAGGCTTCACTTTGTCTGTGCAGGCAATGTTGCTGCAGAAATAGTAAAGGTGTAGTAAATAAATGTAGCCTCATACCCGGATAGACCTATTACCACCGTAGTAATGTATCTGAGATGTATATCAGTACATATACGTATATACAATCTCATTACTACGTAGCTACACGCAAGAAGTTCCTTCCTTCATTACAGCAAGAAAAATAGGCTTCTTAGGCTTCTCTCCAGTTCAATTCAGTGACAGCTTTAGTCCTTGTTTTGTAAGGCATGGTACCATACACAGGAAGAGCAACTAAAATGTGACTTCCAATCTTTTAAAAGCCACTCTGGATACCTGTCTGCCAATCCCCCTTGAATAGATCTATCATGAAGTCATTCCGTTATATATCAGTATATGCAGTGATGTATATACTGCAAAGCACAAGCTTAATTAGTGTGATCATAGATAGTAGAGTAGAAGGACTTCCTATCCTTCTACTCTACTATCTATGGTGTGATAAAAAGTATCTATTATAAACATACCTACACAGCAGTCAATCAACTGGAAGCTTTCTGCTTATGCTGTACACAAAGCTGCCCTGTGCAAATGTACATCTATCCTCGCTCCCAGGCCCTCACTTCATTTGGTTGCATGAAGGCTAGCATAATATACTTGTAAAAAGTCACTGGATTAATGGAGGTACTGTCTAACTACATGTATTGGTGTACTGACCACTATTTACAGTACCATAGACAAAGGGTCTAATTACATACCAAGGCTTCTCACAGTTGGGTAAAGTCTTTCCTCCCATTTGTCTATGAAGACAACAGTATGCAGTGCCTTGTTGATCTGTAAAGCAGTCAGAAGTGGGTGCCAGTCGTTTCTCTTAGCCTTGAAGACCCGACAACTCAGCACTCCTTCCTTGGCTCCACTGCGGATACTGGCTATAGGACACGTGTCCTCCAGGGCACACAGACTTTCATAGTAAGCTACAAAGTCTTCAGCTCCTCGCTGACGAATGCAAACAGCCTCCATCTAAGGATGGAATAGCAATTTCTGATATAGAGAAACTAGCTATACCGTACCATGCACAAGCTGCTCTGAATATAGTTAACTCCCTATAGCTACATGTACGTATACTAGATGTATTTCTTTCTGGTAGGTTTAGATTAGTAGCTGCATTGTCTTGCAAGTACATGTAAACTGCTGCTTCAATGGATTATGAAAGAAGTTCAAGCACCTATTTCACAACATATATGTGAATAAGAAGGTGCTTTGCACTCATTTTGATAAACAAATTGTGCCAAAAATTAAATGTAGTTGTTGCAAGTCTGTACTAAAATGACAGTAGAAGAAATGGTGGGGCTAAGATCTTTATTTAATGTGACAATATAAAGCCCCTCAGAAGGTTATAAACAGAATGCTATTCAAGTCTTCCATCAAACATCTTTAGTGACATACTCTATGAATTTGTGTGCAACATGTGGCCGTAAGTAAAGTACAAAGATCTCTGCAGGCAGGCTTGGGAAAGAGGCTAGCAGTGTATTAAAGGTATACAAGGGTCACCAACACCTTCAGGTGCAGGGAGCAGTAAGTGCAGTGTCTGGAGACACTGGCCATAGAGCTGCATATGGGACGTGAGTTCAAATCCTGGTTCAGCAAAAGCCCAATGAAGGTTTGGAGCAGCTATGGTACAGGGCTGGGTGTTTCCCTCTTGCTGTGGAAACTGGTACATGTACATACGCCATATCAGCTTCCCACAGTGTTTCAGATACCATTTTTATAACCCAATTTGGTATCTTTCACGGCTGATTAAGCATTCCAGTACACTAATTAAATGCTGCAGCTACAAGTATAGGCAAATCAGGATTCTAGAGGTCTGGCAAACAAAGAAAGTTAGGATTGTCTCTATGATATTATAGAATCTGTAGGTGAAGGCTACACCAACATGTGGACAGCAAAAGTAGCAAGATCGCTCTAAAGTCAGTAGGCATTGTTTGCCCGAGTGCACTTCTCCCTGAGTGAATCAGGCAAACAAACCAATCATTTTGTAATGATCATCAACCTTTGTACTCCCCTAACACTAAGTGTCTTTGGCTATCCATGGTATTTTGCTCTAGGTGGATAAACCATTGTGGAATAATTTATTGAGTCATACAAGTTCCAGTTGTAATGGTTTACAGCTGCTGATGATGTTGCTGCTGATAATTTTCCTTATGGACACCCTAAAGCTTCCCTACTACACTCACCAAATATGCAGCATGTGCAGTCAGTCAAGAAAGCCACACCTCTTCGCAGTCGCATGCACTGCAGCAACGCAAGACCGTACTAGCGTGAGACGCTACACAAACGCTTAGCATGCACGTGAGAACCCAGCTCCTCCTGTATAACACATTTTACGCAATTAAAATCAGATGATCTGGAGTGGCCCTGATGTAGCCTCGTTCCCAGGCCCGCGCCATTTTCGGTTACACGAAAGATGTGACTTTCCTTCGTGCAACCGAAAAAGTCGCGGGCCTGGGAACGAGGCTAGCCCTGATGCGCCACTGGTTTCAAGGCAGTTCATGGATTATAATTTACTGCAATACTGTAAGCGATCCCCAAGTTGGTAGAAGTTGGAGCTAGCTAGACTAACGTGCTACCATAGATAGTAGAAGTTATCTATGGTGCTACGTACCTTGACTCTGGTTGCTGTAGTTTGCAGCAGAGATACTAATAATACCTTTGTTTGCAGCTTTAGTCAAACTCACTTCCCCGCCCCCCAAAAGAAAACAAAAAACAAACAAAAACAAAGACCCGGCAATGATAAGTGAGACTTCGACCTGTTCGCGTCTACTGCCATACCTCTCATTTCATGTATTATAGGAATCGAGAACGCGACAAGGAACCGACAGCTAGCTAAGGAACCACGAAGTAATAAATGCGGGGGCGGGCACGCTACGATATGCGCCGTGCGCGTCCATGCTTTTCGCGCCAGCTCACGCAGCTCTTGACTGCGCAAGAAAGTTGAACTCTCTAGAATTAAAGTACTACTACAGAAGAATGAAGTCTCTATTCAAGGAACAGGGAGGTTATAGGTATTATCAAATAATTTGTAGCAAGACCTGACAGTTCCCAATTTATGCCCCACCAGGTAGTTTCACGAGTTCACATGAAACAGTAATTGATTGTAGGTATCTATCAATAAATAAGAGTAAAATGGAAGCGGTAACATACAAGAAAGATTATAGAAGTCTGTCAACATTAAGGATTCTGAAGCATCTTGAAGAGGAGTATATATATCGTTATAAGGCCAAACAAACTTTCATCACAGCCTCTAGTTTACAGGGAGAATGGAGAGGAACCAAATTCCCAATTTCATTTCCACCTCTAATTAATTGTACACATTACTTTTCTTGTGTTTGCCTTTAGTGATTGCTGAAATGAAACATAGGTGGGAGATAATTAGTCACACAGAACACAACTTCAATAAGCAAAGTGGAATGAACCATATATAAGGAGCAATGTAAGTAACTATGCCTCATATTGACAGCCAACTTTGAGATCAGTGTATTCCTAGCAGAGAGAATTGGGGAAGTTACTGCTTCCCAATTAATTGCCTACTCTGACAGAGTGCACACATTAATCTTCTTTAGAGATAGCAGATATGTGGGAATAAACAAATTAATGTATGCAGTGCACAATCGTAATATGCTGCTCTAGAAGGAACTGTGTAAAAAACAGCGTAAGTAAAACCGTACCCATGACAGTCTACTTAGAGATCACACAAAGTCAGGCAAGATATTCCTAGCTAATTAGGAATCTGCCAGAGAGAATGGAGAGGAACCAGCTTCCCAATTCCATTCCCCACTCTAATTAATTGTACACGTTACTTTTCTTGTTTTTGCAAAATGTTACTTCAAAGTTTGCAAGCAGAAAACATAAGTGGAAGATAACTAATTTAGTTACACCTAACACAACTTCCACAAGAAGTCGTGGAATGAACCATCTAAAAGGCACTGGAACAACAAACAGAACAAAATGTGAGGAAAAGTAAATAACACAATCTCAGTAAGCTTCTCTAGAAGGAACCATGTAAGGAACCGCACCCCTGACAGCCCACTTTGTGATAACACAAAGCTAATTGAGAATCTGTCTCTTTACTGCAAAGATACCAACAGCACAGCCTCTAACTACCGGAGAGAATGGAGAGGAATCAGCTTCAAATTCAATAAACCCACTCTAATTAATGACACACATTACTTTTTTGTGTGTTCGCACAATGTAACTTTAGAGATTGCAGGCAGGAAACAGGTGGGGGATGATTAGTCTCACAGAACTTGAAGGAATAATCTACGGAGCAAAGTAAGGAACCGTGCCTCATATTGACAGCCAACTTTGAGATCAGTGTATTCCTAGCAGAGAAAATTGGAGCAGTTGCTGCTTCCCAAATAATTGCCTACTCTGGTAAGTGCATGCTTTACTCTCCTCATGTTAACACAATGATTCTTTAGGGAAAGGAGACAGGACAAATGTAAAAAAAGCAAGTTATGCAGTAAACAATTGCAGTAAGCTGCTTTAGAAGGAACCGTAAGGAACCGTACCGCTGACAGCCCACTTTGAGATCACACAAAGTCAGGCAAGGTATTCCTAACTAATTGGAAATCTGTTTCTTTATTGCAAAGATACCAACAGCACAGCTTCTAGCTACCAGAGAGAGCGGAAAGGTACCAGCTTCGCAATTTCATTCTCCACTCTAATTAATTGTACACATTACTTTTCTTGTGATGGCAAAATGTTACTTCAGAGATTGCAGGCAAGAAACCATAGTTAGTACTCTACAATCTATGACAAAACATAGGACGTGGGGGAAATTAGTCACATGCACAGAACACAAATTCGATATGTAACCGTGGAATGTACCATCTAAAAAGCACAGTAGTAACTGTGCCTCATATTGACAAGAAAGATTATAGACGACTGCCAACATTAAGGAGAAGCATCTAGAAGAGGAGTATATCGCTATAAGGCTAAACAAACTTCTATCACAGCCTCTAGCTGCCAGGGAGAATGGAGAGGTACCAATTTTCCAATTTCATTTTCAACTCTAATTAATTGTACACATTACTGTTCTTGTGTTTGCCTTTAGTGATTGCTGAAATGAAACATAGGTGGGAGATAATTAGTCACACAGAACACAACTTCAATAAGCAAAGTGGAATGAACCATCAATAAGCAACCGTTGAAGGAACGTCTAAGGATCAAAGCATAGATCAAAGTAAGGAACCGTTGTCACAGTAAATTTGATCGCTCGGAAATTCGATCGCGGCGACAGAATTTACTAGGAAATACTATCGCCGAGCGATTCAATTTACTAGGAAATACGGTAGCGCCTAGGAAATATTATCGCACGCTAGCTTTGCACCTTCCCAGCACTCAGTGTACATGGCATAGTCTCGTGGATTTTGATCTATGTTCAAACGTTCCCAGGCCACAATCAGGGCTTACCCCCGCTTTCCTTGCGGGCTGGGAAAGACTAATGTAAGCGCAGGGTACTGGCTGCCAAATTCGAGACTCCATACTAGTATAGTAGCCTGCTGGGTTATCCAGCGCTCAGGAAGTCTCTACTCTTCATGTTTAGCTGACTGTTGACTCATAATGCGATGTGCATGAATAAAGTGTACATGTTGTATACAGAAAACTTATGTTACAGTGCTGGTACGCATGACAGGTGTGCAAAACCATTACTGCTTAAATACAGCTTCTGGTATTTTTGCACAGGATTCGTGAAACCATTTTCCACACTTGCTGCACATGCGTTCTTCTCCATTGTCTGGCAGCCAGCATGAACAGTAAACGCCCACATTCTCACTTCCGATGGGCGTTCCTGCTCGGATCGTCTGGGGCGGGAATGGTACCAGCTTTCCGTCCTTTAAGAAGCATACTCTTTAGAATTTATTGAATGTTCACCCACTCTGAGACTCACACACAACCTAAAAACAGGTGACCTGGTGTGCTGTGTGACACCCTACCGCCAACCTAAATAAGTGTGTTTTGACCACTTTATTTCTAAGAGTGAAGAGCCACAGCCTCTAGCTACCAGAGAAAATGGAGAGGTAACAGCTTCCCAATTTCATTCCACACTCTAGTATAGCATACTTTTCTTACTCGCATAATGTTTAACTTAATTCAGAGATTGTATGCAGGTACAAAATATAGGTGAGCTACAATAGTTATAGACTTTCATTAGTAAGCAATGTTGTACTGTAGGCTTAGAGGGTGATGTATGTCCGGCAAGCAGGCACCCTGAGGTGCAATGTCGCTATTTCTTAGTAATCACTTTTCGGTTGCTCTTATACATATTCCTGGCCAATAATGAGGGTAGCTATTATAACCTAAGAGGGATTTCTATGAAGCAGTGACATTGTACCAAGGTTGCCTGTTCAACAGACATATATACAGAAGCACTCAACCTCTAAGCCAAGGTTATTTTCAGACTGTTTATCCTGGTGTAAACTATAATCCCAGAAATGTGGCTCTTGGTATTTATATAGTACAGAGACGGATTCCCACCTTTAGTTTAATTATTCTTCTAGTGCGATGTGAAAGGGGGCTGTCAGTATGTAGGACATGTTCTTACAAGATTTGAGTTTAACCATGCGTTGCTTACTGAAGTTGTAATCTCTATAGAGATATAACTACATAAACCATAATTGTTTCTCACTCTCTGAATTAACTGCATGAGATAAGGAGTGTGTACGTATGCTTAGTTAGAGTGGGGAAGCTGTTACTTTTCCTCTCTCTCTGGTAGCTAGAGGCTGTGGCTTTTGGTATCTCTGGAATACAGAGACAGATTTCCAATTAGCTAGGAATGCGTACCTTGTCTGACTTTGTGTGATCTCAACGTGGGCTGTCAGGGGTACCGCGCGCATGCAGAAATAAAGTGGAATGCGTTGCAGGGAAATTTGACAGGAAATCTGGCAGTTTAGGTACAGGACAGTATAGGATAGGGTGGAATTTCCTTTAAAATCATGAAATTCTGCCCTATCCTATACTACCTTAAATTGTACCTGAAATACCAGATTTTCTGTCAAATTTCCTTGTAACACGTTTCAGGAAATTCCACTTTTTTCTGCATTTTTTTACTGTACATGGTTGCTTACATGATTCATTCTAGAGCTGCTTGCCGCGATTAGGTACTGCATAGTTGTCTATTTTCACATTTTGTTCTGTCTGCTGTCTTTTAAAGGAGAACTATGAACGCTAAATTAGAGCTGGGATGTGTTTGGAAAGCAGTCAATTATTTTTTCTCCCTAGTAGCTAGAGAGTGCGGCTCTTAGCATCTTCAAAATGCAAGGACTGATTTCCTATTAGTTGTGCAAAGGAATATCCTTACTTCAATTCTTCAAATACAATATTTCACGGAGTGGGCTCTTAGTGGTACGAATCCTTACACGGTTCTTTCTAGAGTTGCTTGCTGATGTAGTATACTGTATTAATTTACTAGTTGTTTACCACCTATTGTTTGTACTGAATATCTCTAGCAGATCATTGTGAGAACATATGAAAAGTAATAGATGTAGGGCGGGGATGAAATTAGGAAGCAGTAGCTGCTCCAATTTTCTCTGGTAGAGAGAGGTTGTGGCTTTTGGTGTCCACCCTTCTTCAGGTATTGAAGTGCTATCTCAAAGTGGGCTGTCAGGGGTAGTGTTCCTGACTTGGTTCCTTACACGGTTCCATCTAGAGCAGCGTATTACGATTTTGTACTACATATAATTTGGTTTGTTTTCACATTTATCCTGTCTTCTTTCCCTAAAGAATCATTGTGTTCACATGTGGAGAGTAAAGTATGCACTTACCAGAGTAGGCAATTATTTGGGAAGCACTAACTGCTCCAATTCTCTCTGCTAGGAATACACTGATCTCAAAGTTGGCTATCAGTACAAGACACGGTTCCTTATTAGACGTTTCTTCAACTGTTGATTATTAATGGCTCATTCCACTTTGCTTATTGAAGTTGTGTTCTGTGTGGCTAATTATCTCCCACCTATGTTTCATTTTAGCAATCACTAATGGCAAACACAAGAAAGGTAATGTGTACAATTAATTAAAGTTGGAAATGAAATTGGGAATTTAGTTCCTCTCCATTCTCCTAGGTAGCTAGAGGCTGTAATGAAAGTTTGTTTAGCCTTATAACGATCTACTCCTCCTCAAGATGCTTCTCGTTAAAGAGTATGCTTCTTAAAGGACGGAAAGCTGGAACCATTCCCGCCCCAGACGATCCGAGCAGGAACGCCCATCAGAAGTGAGAATGTGGGCGTTTACTGTTCATGCTGGCTGCCAGACAATGGAGAAGAACGCATGTGCAGCAAGTGTGGAAAATGGTTTCACGAATCCTGTGCAAAAATACCAGAAGCTGTATTTAAGCAGTAATGGTTTTGCACACCCGTCATGCGTACCAGCACTGTAACATAAGTTTTCTGTATACAACATGTACACTTTATTCATGCACATCGCATTATGAGTCAACAGTCAGCAAAACATGAAGAGTAGAGACTTCCTGAGCGCTGGATAACCCAGCAGGCTACTACACTAGTATGGAGTCACGAATTTGGCAGCCAGTACCCTGCGCTTACATTAGTCTTTCCCAGCCCGCAAGGAAAGCGGGGGTAAGCCCTGATTGTGGCCTGGGAACGTTTGAACATAGATCAAAATCCACGAGACTATGCCATGTACGCTGAGTGCTGGGAAGGTGCAAAGCTAGCGTGCGATAATATTTCCTAGGCGCTACCGTATTTCCTAGTAAATTGAATCGCTCGGCGATAGTATTTCCTAGTAAATTCTGTCGCCGCGATCGAATTTCCGAGCGATCAAATTTACTGTGACAACGGTTCCTTACTTTGATCTATGCTTTGATCCTTAGACGTTCCTTCAACGGTTGCTTATTGATGGTTCATTCCACTTTGCTTATTGAAGTTGTGTTCTGTGTGACTAATTATCTCCCACCTATGTTTCATTTCAGCAATCACTAAAGGCAAACACAAGAACAGTAATGTGTACAATTAATTAGAGTTGAAAATGAAATTGGAAATTTGGTACCTCTCCATTCTCCCTGGCAGCTAGAGGCTGTGATAGAAGTTTGTTTAGCCTTATAGCGATATACTCCTCTTCTAAATGCTTCTCCTTAATGTTGGCAGTCGTCTATAATCTTTCTTGTCAATATGAGGCACAGTTACTACTGTGCTTTTTAGATGGTACATTCCACGGTTACATATCGAATTTGTGTTCTGTGCATGTGACTAATTTCCCCCACGTCCTATGTTTTGTCATAGATTGTAGAGTACTAACTATGGTTTCTTGCCTGCAATCTCTGAAGTAACATTTTGCCATCACAAGAAAAGTAATGTGTACAATTAAGGTAGGAAGGGCCTCACCTGGAATCCACAATTCAAATGGACGGCTTTGTTGACAACATGAAAGTCTACCTCGAATTGACAAAAATTTTGCATCTAACCACACCTCCTGCTAAATAATCCACAAAAACGCAATTTCGGGTTGCTTTAAAATACGAGAAATTTTGGAATCTGCTAGAGCCCCGCCCACAGTCTGGCAACAACACCAGTACCTACAGAGGACAGGCTACAAACGTAGGGATGCTTTTTCACAGGAATGCTTCAAAGCCAGTTTTACAGCCCTGAACGCATCCAACCACCCCAAAACCCTCATTTTCGCTATCCTGACTTTCAAAAAAAATTCGGCAACCGCCCACGCTCACCCGACGAATTCGAGCCCTGCATTACAAACTTCAACCTACTCCCACAAAAATTAGGGATGCGATTTTTCATTCACCCCTCGGTTTCTGAGAACCACCCACCAGAGCTCTCCCTATAAATCTCCACAGATTTTCACACAACTAGCTATTCGAGCTAATTTTAAAAAAAATGGGCGGGGCTTACAGACCCGAAAGGTGACTATTCTAGCCTACCTGAGATGGGCAACAACCTGCCACTATCCGTCTGTCTGGCTGACTTCTAGCCACTCGGGCAGCCTAACAAACTTTCTACAACACACTAGCTAGCTATTCTGACATAAAAAGCCTACTCACAATTCTATGATGTCATATCTTCTTTTAAAAAAAAAAGTGTCGAAAGCCAACATCAGAGTACCGCTCAACCACATCAAAGTGCCGATATCACATATGAAAGAGCCGCTATCCACATCAAAGTGACACACCCCTCCTGTTGATTCCGGTTGCCGCCATGGGAAAATGCAAACATATCAATGAATCTAATTAGCGCCACGTGAGTGACGTCATCTCATTAATTCTTCATGAGGAGAATCACGCGGATTCGAAGGTGAGGCCCTTCCTACCTTAGAGTGGAGAATGAAATTGCGAAGCTGGTACCTTTCCGCTCTCTCTGGTAGCTAGAAGCTGTGCTGTTGGTATCTTTGCAATAAAGAAACAGATTTCCAATTAGTTAGGAATACCTTGCCTGACTTTGTGTGATCTCAAAGTGGGCTGTCAGCGGTACGGTTCCTTACGGTTCCTTCTAAAGCAGCTTACTGCAATTGTTTACTGCATAACTTGCTTTTTTTACATTTGTCCTGTCTCCTTTCCCTAAAGAATCATTGTGTTAACATGAGGAGAGTAAAGCATGCACTTACCAGAGTAGACAATTATTTGGGAAGCAACAACTGCTCCAATTTTCTCTGCTAGGAATACACTGATCTCAAAGTTGGCTATCAGTACAAGACACGGTTCCTTATTAGACGTTTCTTCAACTGTTGATTATTAATGGCTCATTCCACTTTGCTTATTGAAGTTGTGTTCTGTGTGGCTAATTATCTCCCACCTATGTTTCATTTTAGCAATCACTAATGGCAAACACAAGAAAGGTAATGTGTACAATTAATTAGAGTTGGAAATGAAATTGGGAATTTAGTTCCTCTCCATTCTCCTAGGTAGCTAGAGGCTGTAATGAAAGTTTGTTTAGCCTTATAACGATCTACTCCTCCTCAAGATGCTTCTCGTTAAAGAGTATGCTTCTTAAAGGACGGAAAGCTGGAACCATTCCCGCCCCAGACGATCCGAGCAGGAACGCCCATCAGAAGTGAGAATGTGGGCGTTTACTGTTCATGCTGGCTACCAGACAATGGAGAAGAACGCATGTGCAGCAAGTGTGGAAAATGGTTTCACGAATCCTGTGCAAAAATACCAGAAGCTGTATTTAAGCAGTAATGGTTTTGCACACCCGTCATGCGTACCAGCACTGTAACATAAGTTTTCTGTATACAACATGTACACTTTATTCATGCACATCGCATTATGAGTCAACAGTCAGCAAAACATGAAGAGTAGAGACTTCCTGAGCGCTGGATAACCCAGCAGGCTACTACACTAGTATGGAGTCACGAATTTGGCAGCCAGTACCCTGCGCTTACATTAGTCTTTCCCAGCCCGCAAGGAAAGCGGGGGTAAGCCCTGATTGTGGCCTGGGAACGTTTGAACATAGATCAAAATCCACGAGACTATGCCATGTACGCTGAGTGCTGGGAAGGTGCAAAGCTAGCGTGCGATAATATTTCCTAGGTGCTACCGTATTTCCTAGTAAATTGAATCGCTCGGCGATAGTATTTCCTAGTAAATTCTGTCGCCGCGATCGAATTTCCGAGCGATCAAATTTACTGTGACAACGGTTCCTTACTTTGATCTATGCTTTGATCCTTAGACGTTCCTTCAACGGTTGCTTATTGATGGTTCATTCCACTTTGCTTATTGAAGTTGTGTTCTGTGTGACTAATTATCTCCCACCTATGTTTCATTTCAGCAATCACTAAAAGCAAACACAAGAACAGTAATGTGTACAATTAATTAGAGTTGAAAATGAAATTGGAAATTTGGTACCTCTCCATTCTCCCTGGCAGCTAGAGGCTGTGATAGAAGTTTGTTTAGCCTTATAGCGATATACTCCTCTTCTAGATGCTTCTCCTTAATGTTGGCAGTCGTCTATAATCTTTCTTGTCAATATGAGGCACAGTTACTACTGTGCTTTTTAGATGGTACATTCCACGGTTACATATCGAATTTGTGTTCTGTGCATGTGACTAATTTCCCCCACGTCCTATGTTTTGTCATAGATTGTAGAGTACTAACTATGGTTTCTTGCCTGCAATCTCTGAAGTAACATTTTGCCATCACAAGAAAAGTAATGTGTACAATTAAGGTAGGAAGGGCCTCACCTGGAATCCACAATTCAAATGGACGGCTTTGTTGATAACATGAAAGTCTACCTCGAATTGACAAAAATTTTGCATCTAACCACACCTCCTGCTAAATAATCCACGAAAACGCAATTTCGGGTTGCTTTAAAATACGAGAAATTTTGGAATCTGCTAGAGCCCCGCCCACAGTCTGGCAACAACACCAGTACCTACAGAGGACAGGCTACAAACGTAGGGATGCTTTTTCACAGGAATGCTTCAAAGCCAGTTTTACAGCCCTGAACGCATCCAACCACCCCAAAACCCTCATTTTCGCTATCCTGACTTTCAAAAAAAATTCGGCAACCGCCCACGCTCACCCGACGAATTCGAGCCCTGCATTACAAACTTCAACCTACTCCCACAAAAATTAGGGATGCGATTTTTCATTCACCCCTCGGTTTCTGAGAACCACCCACCAGAGCTCTCCCTATAAATCTCCACAGATTTTCACACAACTAGCTATTCGAGCTAATTTTAAAAAAAATGGGCGGGGCCTACAGACCCGAAAGGTGACTATTCTAGCCTACCTGAGATGGGCAACAACCTGCCACTATCCGTCTGTCTGGCTGACTTCTAGCCACTCGGGCAGCCTAACAAACTTTCTACAACACACTAGCTAGCTATTCTGACATAAAAAGCCTACTCACAATTCTATGATGTCATATCTTCTTTTTAAAAAAAAAGTGTTGAAAGCCAACATCAGAGTACCGCTCAACCACATCAAAGTGCCGATATCACATATGAAAGAACCGCTATCCACATCAAAGTGACACACCCCTCCTGTTGATTCCGGTTGCCGCCATGGGAAAATGCAAACATATCAATGAATCTAATTAGCGCCACGTGAGTGACGTCATCTCATTAATTCTTCATGAGGAGAATCACGCGGATTCGAAGGTGAGGCCCTTCCTACCTTAATTAGAGTGGAGAATGAAATTGCGAAGCTGGTACCTTTCCGCTCTCTCTGGTAGCTAGAAGCTGTGCTGTTGGTATCTTTGCAATAAAGAAACAGATTTCCAATTAGTTAGGAATACCTTGCCTGACTTTGTGTGATCTCAAAGTGGGCTGTCAGCGGTACGGTTCCTTACGGTTCCTTCTAAAGCAGCTTACTGCAATTGTTTACTGCATAACTTGCTTTTTTTACATTTGTCCTGTCTCCTTTCCCTAAAGAATCATTGTGTTAACATGAGGAGAGTAAAGCATGCACTTACCAGAGTAGACAATTATTTGGGAAGCAACAACTGCTCCAATTTTCTCTGCTAGGAATACACTGATCTCAAAGTTGGCTGTCAATATGAGGCACGGTTCCTTACTTTGCTCCGTAGATTATTCCTTCAAGTTCTGTGAGACTAATCATCCCCCACCTGTTTCCTGCCTGCAATAGGCTCTAAAGTTACATTGTGCGAACACACAAAAAAGTAATGTGTGTCATTAATTAGAGTGGGTATACTGAATTGGAAGCTGATTCCTCTCCATTCTCTCCGGTAGTTAGAGGCTGTGCTGTTGATATCTTTGCAGTAAAGAGACAGATTCTCAATTAGCTTTGTGTTATCACAAAGTGGGCTGTCAGGGGTGCGGTTCCTTACATGGTTCCTTCTAGAGAAGCTTACTGAGATGGTGTTATTTACTTTTCCTCACATTTTGTTCTGTTTGTTGTTCCAGTGCCTTTTAGATGGTTCATTCCACGACTTCTTGTGGAAGTTGTGTTAGGTGTAACTAAATTAGTTATCTTCCACTTATGTTTTCTGCTTGCAAACTTTGAAGTAACATTTTGCAAAAACAAGAAAAGTAACGTGTACAATTAATTAGAGTGGGGAATGGAATTGGGAAGCTGGTTCCTCTCCATTCTCTCTGGCAGATTCCTAATTAGCTAGGAATATCTTGCCTGACTTTGTGTGATCTCTAAGTAGACTGTCATGGGTACGGTTTTACTTACGCTGTTTTTTACACAGTTCCTTCTAGAGCAGCATATTACGATTGTGCACTGCATATATTAATTTGTTTATTCCCACATATCTGCTATCTCTAAAGAAGATTAATGTGTGCACTCTGTCAGAGTAGGCAATTAATTGGGAAGCAGTAACTTCCCCAATTCTCTCTGCTAGGAATACACTGATCTCAAAGTTGGCTGTCAATATGAGGCATAGTTACTTACATTGCTCCTTATATATGGTTCATTCCACTTTGCTTATTGAAGTTGTGTTCTGTGTGACTAATTATCTCCCACCTATGTTTCATTTCAGCAATCACTAAAGGCAAACACAAGAAAAGTAATGTGTACAATTAATTAGAGGTGGAAATGAAATTGGGAATTTGGTTCCTCTCCATTCTCCCTGTAAACTAGAGGCTGTGATGAAAGTTTGTTTGGCCTTATAACGATATATATACTCCTCTTCAAGATGCTTCAGAATCCTTAATGTTGACAGACTTCTATAATCTTTCTTGTATGTTACCGCTTCCATTTTACTCTTATTTATTGATAGATACCTACAATCAATTACTGTTTCATGTGAACTCGTGAAACTACCTGGTGGGGCATAAATTGGGAACTGTCAGGTCTTGCTACAAATTATTTGATAATACCTATAACCTCCCTGTTCCTTGAATAGAGACTTCATTCTTCTGTAGTAGTACTTTAATTCTAGAGAGTTCAACTTTCTTGCGCAGTCAAGAGCTGCGTGAGCTGGCGCGAAAAGCATGGACGCGCACGGTGCATATCGTAGCGTGCCCGCCCCCGCATTTATTACTTCGTGGTTCCTTAGCTAGCTGTCGGTTCCTTGTCGCGTTCTCGATTCCTATAATACATGAAATGAGAGGTATGGCAGTAGACGCGAACAGGTCGAAGTCTCACTTATCATTGCCGGGTCTTTGTTTTTGTTTGTTTTTTGTTTTCTTTTGGGGGGCGGGGAAGTGAGTTTGACTAAAGCTGCAAACAAAGGTATTATTAGTATCTCTGCTGCAAACTACAGCAACCAGAGTCAAGGTACGTAGCACCATAGATAACTTCTACTATCTATGGTAGCACGTTAGTCTAGCTAGCTCCAACTTCTACCAACTTGGGGATCGCTTACAGTATTGCAGTAAATTATAATCCATGAACTGCCTTGAAACCAGTGGCGCATCAGGGCTAGCCTCGTTCCCAGGCCCGCGACTTTTTCGGTTGCACGAAGGAAAGTCACATCTTTCGTGTAACCGAAAATGGCGCGGGCCTGGGAACGAGGCTACATCAGGGCCACTCCAGATCATCTGATTTTAATTGCGTAAAATGTGTTATACAGGAGGAGCTGGGTTCTCACGTGCATGCTAAGCGTTTGTGTAGCGTCTCACGCTAGTACGGTCTTGCGTTGCTGCAGTGCATGCGACTGCGAAGAGGTGTGGCTTTCTTGACTGACTGCACATGCTGCATATTTGGTGAGTGTAGTAGGGAAGCTTTAGGGTGTCCATAAGGAAAATTATCAGCAGCAACATCATCAGCAACTGTAAACCATTACAACTGAAACTTGTATGACTCAATAAATTATTCCACAATGGTTTATCCACCTAGAGCAAAATACCATGGATAGCCAAAGACACTTAGTGTTAGGGGAGTACAACGGTTGATGATCATTACAAAATGATTGGTTTGTTTGCCTGATTCACTCAGGGAGAAGTGCACTCGGGCAAACAATGCCTACTGACTTTAGAGCGATCTTGCTACTTTTGCTGTCCACATGTTGGTGTAGCCTTCACCTACAGATTCTATAATATCATAGAGACAATCCTAACTTTCTTTGTTTGCCAGACCTCTAGAATCCTGATTTGCCTATACTTGTAGCTGCAGCATTTAATTAGTGTACTGGAATGCTTAATCAGCCGTGAAAGATACCAAATTGGGTTATAAAAATGGTATCTGAAACACTGTGGGAAGCTGATATGGCGTATGTACATGTACCAGTTTCCACAGCAAGAGGGAAACACCCAGCCCTGTACCATAGCTGCTCCAAACCTTCATTGGGCTTTTGCTGAACCAGGATTTGAACTCACGTCCCATATGCAGCTCTATGGCCAGTGTCTCCAGACACTGCACTTACTGCTCCCAGCACCTGAAGGTGTTGGTGACCCTTGTATACCTTTAATACACTGCTAGCCTCTTTCCCAAGCCTGCCTGCAGAGATCTTTGTACTTTACTTACGGCCACATGTTGCACACAAATTCATAGAGTATGTCACTAAAGATGTTTGATGGAAGACTTGAATAGCATTCTGTTTATAACCTTCTGAGAGGCTTTATATTGTCACATTAAATAAAGATCTTAGCCCCACCATTTCTTCTACTGTCATTTTAGTACAGACTTGCAACAACTACATTTAATTTTTGGCACAATTTGTTTTTCAAAATGAGTGCAAAGCACCTTCTTATTCACATATATGTTGTGAAATAGGTGCTTGAACTTCTTTCATAATCCATTGAAGCAGCAGTTTACATGTACTTGCAAGACAATGCAGCTACTAATCTAAACCTACCAGAAAGAAATACATCTAGTATACGTACATGTAGCTATAGGGAGTTAACTATATTCAGAGCAGCTTGTGCATGGTACGGTATAGCTAGTTTCTCTATATCAGAAATTGCTATTCCATCCTTAGATGGAGGCTGTTTGCATTCGTCAGCGAGGAGCTGAAGACTTTGTAGCTTACTATGAAAGTCTGTGTGCCCTGGAGGACACGTGTCCTATAGCCAGTATCCGCAGTGGAGCCAAGGAAGGAGTGCTGAGTTGTCGGGTCTTCAAGGCTAAGAGAAACGACTGGCACCCACTTCTGACTGCTTTACAGATCAACAAGGCACTGCATACTGTTGTCTTCATAGACAAATGGGAGGAAAGACTTTACTCAACTGTGAGAAGCCTTGGTATGTAATTAGACCCTTTGTCTATGGTACTGTAAATAGTGGTCAGTACACCAATACATGTAGTTAGACAGTACCTCCATTAATCCAGTGACTTTTTACAAGTATATTATGCTAGCCTTCATGCAACCAAATGAAGTGAGGGCCTGGGAGCGAGGATAGATGTATATTTGCACAGGGCAGCTTTGTGTACAGCATAAGCAGAAAGCTTCCAGTTGATTGACTGCTGTGTAGGTATGTTTATAATAGATACTTTTTATCACACCATAGATAGTAGAGTAGAAGGATAGGAAGTCCTTCTACTCTACTATCTATGATCACACTAATTAAGCTTGTGCTTTGCAGTATATACATCACTGCATATACTGATATATAACGGAATGACTTCATGATAGATCTATTCAAGGGGGATTGGCAGACAGGTATCCAGAGTGGCTTTTAAAAGATTGGAAGTCACATTTTAGTTGCTCTTCCTGTGTATGGTACCATGCCTTACAAAACAAGGACTAAAGCTGTCACTGAATTGAACTGGAGAGAAGCCTAAGAAGCCTATTTTTCTTGCTGTAGTGAAGGAAGGAACTTCTTGCGTGTAGCTACGTAGTAATGAGATTGTATATACGTATATGTACTGATATACATCTCAGATACATTACTACGGTGGTAATAGGTCTATCCGGGTATGAGGCTACATTTATTTACTACACCTTTACTATATTTCTGCAGCAACATTGCCTGCACAGACAAAGTGAAGCCTCCGATCATAAAAGCTCAAACTGGAAAAGATACCAGGTCTGCACAGATTATAAATCTCAACGTTGACATTGGTGATAAAGGTGCACAGGAGTTTGCGGAAGCACTCAGAGATGATGTGTGCCTCAGAGGTATGTACGTACATGTGGGTTAGCTTCTTCCAACCTTCTCTATGGTTTCATCTGGATGTGGGGAGTCGTAGAATAATTATCATCTATTTAATGTGGCAGTCCAAATAAAGAAGTCAAGCTCTTTGGGAAGCAGTGAGGTGGAAAAAAACATTTACGTACAGTGTGCACATTCATACATTGTAGATCCAATCATATCTTATACAGTCACTTGTGTAATTTACATACAGGATTGTAAATTCAATACAGTTATGCCTGTAATGATGGTACAATTACTTCTGTAACTCCCAGCCATAGATCCAGTCCTGTGGTGTCACTACTGATGGGGCAGTCAGTCTTCTGGAAGTACTGAAAGTGAACACATGTCTCATAGTGCTTGACCTGAGAGCACCCCCCTTGATTGGTATGTAGAGGTGTGTGTGTGTGTGCTATATGTAGCTAGCTATAGCCTCATTCTCGTCTCCACTCCCCAGCTTTTTGCACATACGTAGTATGTAGTGTGTTGTACTACGTATATGCAAAGTAAGTTGAGACTAAGAGCAAGGCTTACGTAGCTGAATATCGTGAATTATTTACAGAAATGCAAACATTTTGATAACTTAGCTGTTTTCCACAGTGATGAATGTAATAAGCCATACATAATGTTCGTATTGTACCGGTTCCCAAAATGAATTGTACATTGTACAAAGTTTATACTGATGTTCTTGTCTCTTTCACAAAGGAGCAGCAGCTTTCCCATATTCTACTATGATATTGCACCTGAGCGTGCAAGGCCACAGTTTTAAACTAGAACCATGCAGGCCATTACACTATCTCGGTGTCTGAAACTGCAGCTTTAACTACTTTCTGGGGATTTTACTGCTGTGTTTAGTATCAATGTATTTTCAAAGCAGCTTTTAGTCTGCCTTTATTTCTGCTCAGATGATGATGTGGTAGACTCCATCTGTGAGCAACTGTCTGTTAATGTTGCAAGTGTGAGAGATAAAGATGAGGTTTGCAGTACATATACAACATATCGTTCTAGTGGCATGCTCATTGTAGTGCCATACACTTGTGTTAAATGGTACCTCTTGCAATAGCATGGATGTTGTCTTCATGAAAGAATTGAAACAAGTGCTGAGAAGACCAACAACCTACAGCAAATGAAGCGTAAATCACATTGCACCACTTCCAATTCCTGTGAGGAAATTCCAATTAGCATGTTTGGAAAACGATTTTTAAATTTTCTTTAAATAGTTTATGTTAATGTTATAGTGCAATAAGTGCAGAATCTATTGCAACAATACAATGAAACAAAATTGATAAAACAATACATAGTAACAATTCAATTGTCAAGTTCAGCTTGACAATTTAACTTAACGCTTTGATAATTTAACTTAACGCTTCATCAAATCTTTCACTGACTGCGGCAGCCGAACCAGCTTACCATCCTTCATGTTCAATTAGGAACATAACTACAGCATCTACTCTTGGGATATCTTCGGTCTGATTGACCTTTCTCCTCTGCAATATTTTGTGCAAGTGAAACGAATAGCTTTAGGTGATCTGGCTAGCTCTATCAAAGACCATTCTTACACCCCTGCTACACATTTATGTTCACATTATGTTTAATTTAAAAGCTCATCTACAGTAACTATTGATTGGATTTACATACATAATACATTATAGTACTCCACTGCAAGTATAGAACAGTTATCTAGTAAGTGCCTGGACTATTTCTTTTTCTCGCAGAGCTATGTGTGGCTTGAAGTTGAAGCCGAGCGCATTTTGCAAGTAGTGCAGGGTAGCAGATCAGCTCCTGGACTAAAGAAGCACAGAAGCCACACAGTGACTCCTCTTGGAGTGAGATATTCTCCACGCAAAAGAAGTGCTAAAAGTTGCAAAAGGTATGCACATACATACGTATATGCATGTCTAAGGTAAAATGGGTGTGTATACATAACATCCACACTTGCATATTGCTGTACCACAATTGTTAAAAGTAAGATCTGCTAAACTCCCAAGTCTCTGCTAAGTAACAGGTCAGGCCAAGAGCTAAAAAAATATAGCGAAAGTAACCTCATTTCCAGTCTCCACTTTTGTCAAGTATGTGTTGGTGCGAAGAAATTGAAGCTAGCAGTGGAGACTGGAATCACGAAGCTACAATTATCCGACTTGTTAGCAGCTGTATGTTGCGAAACAGGATTATCGTAACTCGCCAGCCTACCAGTACATGTATTCCACTTGTTGGCTAAATACAGGCACATACAGCAAGCTAGCTTGTCCATTTTGTATTACTTAGAGAAAGATTGTGAATCCTGCAGAACAATTACTGTTTTCCTATAGGAAGAACCCTCCAGCTCAGTCACAGTCAAGCCATCGGTTTAAGGTATGTATACTGAGTTGATTTTGTGCACTGCATGTCATGCAGATAACATGTTTGCCTATAATGTTATGATTAATCTATGGTATTTGCACAGTGCATTTCACCCAACTTATTGTAATAGTACCAGTTATAGCCCATGCGATAAATTGTGGAACTCCACAGCAGTTCCTCTTCCTTGTCTGTAAAGGCATATCTGCATTCAATGAATGCTTAACTTCCCTTTTGAATTCTATTTCACTTTCCGTTGAAGGTGTTATGGGATCCAGCACCTTTTCTCTTTTGGAAAGTAGGACACGTTCTTGTGTAGTAATCAAGGAGTCAGGTTTTCCACCATGCAAAGATATGCTAGTACATGTTGTATTTGGCCATGTTCACTTGGAGGTACGTACACAGGTAGGAGTCTTCTGGGCTGCTTCTCTGTTTTGACCAATGATGATTCCATGTTATTAGGATGGATTGGATCTAGTGATGATTTGGCCAGCAACTGTTAGTTCTATGGATGGCTTTAATGATCAGGACATCCTAGCGTGTACAGTATTGAGTCAGCGGCTGAGTCAAGATGTGTCCATGATTAGTCCCTCTGTGTAATACTTGGGAATACTTTAATTATAGCACAGCACAGTATGAGATAGCACATAGTGTGCGATGCAATTAATGCTGCAGAAGGCAAACTGCAGCATACTACTTGCTATAATTATATTACTGTATCCTAAATTGATTAGCTTATTACACATAAAAATCGGGACCCAGCTGGGGATTGAACCCAGGACCTTCTGAATACTAGTCAGATGCTCTTACCAATTGAGCTACTGGAGCCCCCTTGGCAGAGGAGCAGTAGGCAAGCTTTATATAGCCACTAAACCCGCTAGTAGCACTTGCCAGTAGGACCCAGCCAATTCCAACTGTAACATGTATGTCTGTACATATCATGCAGAAGGCAAACTGCAGCATATTACTTGCAATGCTATATATATATATATTATTGTATCCTAAAATGATTAGCCTATTACATGTATAGAAATTGTGTATTGACAACTACATGTATGTATGTATATATCATGTATAGGCTTATAAACTCATGCAATCTGCACTGTTGAAATACAACACTTGGCCTACTACTAAGAGCCTATACTATATTGATACGTACATAGCCCATGTTCTATCCAGACAGTGATAGCCATGCAAAGCCACATTAGTGTCAGCGTGAGCTGCTGGAGTAGAGAAAGCAAAGTGTGACTGCCCTAGTTTAAATAGGGCTGAAAGAAGGTGAACAGAGTGAACCCGCTGTGATTGTTTCAAACCTTCTCATCATTCTTTGAAGGGATCTTCATCAATTACTAATTGCCTCAGATGTTCTTCAGTTTCCTTAGTCTTTTCTGCCTAATTTCTGCTCTCTGAGCACACCTCAAACTATGCTAACCATTGGTGGATTTCAATACTTCAACTTTCTGCTCCAATATAGCTCTCTCTTCTTAATGTCATAATTCCATTGATTTGAACACAAGTGTTCTCAGACACCACAATATTATTTGCTGTTGTACTCACAACTGGGCAGCTCATAAGCAGTTATCACTTACAAATTACACTCGGGTTTTGTATAGAGGGCAGTACACTAGGATCTCCACCCCCAAGAATTTAGTAAAAAATTCCATTGATTTGAACACAAGTGTTTGGTAGTGGACTAGCAGCCAAAGTCCAATACGCTTCTAGGCATCTATTTTTTCAAACATTTTTAGACCCCCCCCCCCCTTCCCATAAAAGACCATACATGTACTGTACATGCTGCGTATTTCGCGTGTGTCTGTTCACTATTTGTCTCCCCCCTCCAGCAAAGAATCCTGTATGAAACCCTGCACACTAAGTAGCATGTCCTTGCAACTTGTTGAGCTGTACACCTGTATCTGTGCTAAGCAAAGCATCTTCCACTTGTGCATGTCTAGCTCTCAGGCCCCTGTTATGGTAGCACTTACTAGTAGGCCCCAACTGTAGTTACTGTCTCAAGTTGTTACTTTAGTCTGCTAAATGACAGAAGTTCTTTGTAGTTCTTGACCCGTTCTGTCATACCTTTCTTTCCTTCAGAGAACAAGTGGGTGCAGCAGCAGATTCCAGCGTGCCGTCCTCTCTTCACAGCCCGTCATGTGTCTTTTGTCTTCTTCATTGTTGGGGTGATCTTCCTTGCTCTCGGAGTTACCTTTCTCGTTGTTGCAATGAGGGCAAGTGACCTAACATAACAGTGATGTTTATTTGCATGTACATGTAGATTCAAGTAAGAGCCCTCTGAATTATACCAGTCAAGTCTTAACCATTAACCACGAGCTACATGTTACTTAGACCATGGTTTATCCTAAGCATTATCACGTAATTCCAAGGGTGAAACCCGAGGGATTGTGTGTGTATTTACTTTACAGCCCGCCAGTAGACATGGTCTAACCGGCTTGTATCTTGGGCACTGGCCTAACCAACTCTGGTAGTTTAGCCTCGTTCTCTGTACCATCCCTGAGACTAGCACTATCAATATTAGTGTTGATGAAGCGTCAAATCGCCTACTCTATAGTAGGTGATTTACAGTCTGCACTATCGGTGAAGTTTGTACAGTCTGTAGTAGGTACTGTTGAGGCCAGAAAATATGGAGTGGCGATGTGTACATATTTTGGAGAGCTATAAAAATTTTATATAATAGAGATTCAATTAAGATCACACATGGAAACAAGGTGTCCTCTATAGGGAATACCCGTTGAGCACTGTAGCTTTAAGCTAACAGTACACTTGGCCATACATATATCACCCTGTTGGCATGTACATGTACATGTGTATGTGGCGTTACTTTATAGTAAGACTCAAGCCAATTTCTACTGATAATATTAGTATTCCACTGCTGTTGTTGCATATTGCTTTTGTATACTGTTTTTTTTTTATCCCATCTATACTCAGATATGTGAGGTGGAAATTCCCTATACTAAATTGTGAACCAGTTCCCAGTGATGTCCCTTTCATACGTAACTTCCAGACGTGTTCCGAGTACCTGGCCAATATAAGTGCTCTAAGTAACATTGAGAGGCGTGATTTTGAAGACTGCCACTGCCGGGTGAATTTCACTGTCCCGGAGGAGCTGCGCTCTCCATGGTACATGTACTATGGTCTTGGCAACTACTTCCAGAACCACCGTCGCTACGTCAACTCCTGGGATGTGAAACAGCTGCGAGGAAATCGAGGGAGCTTCTTGAACCCCTCCGGTGACTGTAACCCCATACGGAATGTTGAGAACACTAATGGCACACGTATGCCTGTTGTACCTTGTGGACTCATTGCAAACAGCTTGTTCAATGGTGAGCATACTTTAACAAGTTTGCTTACTTAGGGTCAGGATTAATTAGTAGATTGTTTGTTGTGAGTGGAGTGGAATTTCCACTAGAAACAATGCATGGACTCTCTGAGTCTACTAGCAAATATTGTGGGAGCGAACCTTCCAAAGAAATTTCTAACGCCAAATGCAGATTTTGGTTTTGATGGATTACTAGATATCTACATGTACGTATATGACTTTTGCTTCACCATACTGCATCTTCAGTGATGGCCCATCTCACTTTTAAAATGTTAATACAATGCTTTTCTAGATCTGGCAAAATGCGAACAGTCACAATGTTTTGTGCACTCCAATGTAGTGATTAGAGTGGATCGTGCGTGCATAGTAAAATTCCTGAACACACCTGTGTGTAGTTTGTCCTTGTTCATGTAGACGTCTGAGTTTAAGTATGTGGGCTGTGTAAATTATTATTGTGTTTGTCTCTCCTTCTAGACTCATTTGATATGTTCATGAATCGTGATACGGGTGAGAACATGACCTGCTGTAATAGAACCAACTTTGCCTGGGATACTGACCGTAGTGTTCGCTTCCAAAACCCAAACGGCGCCCCTGAGGTCAGCCCTGAGGATCTTGTTGACACCACCATGCCCCCCAACTGGCCGTATGATCTTTCAGAAATTCCTGGGGGACTGGAGAGCGAGAGCTTTATTGTTTGGTTTCGTGTGTCAGCATTTCCAAAATTCCGCAAACTGTATGGCCGACTGCAAGAGAGTGGTTCCAGTGATATTAATCTCCCTGCAGGAAACGACTCCATCTTTCTCACTTACAGTATCCTTCATATTAATGCAATAGTCGTATACATTGTACGTGGCCTCGTTCCTAAGCTCCCCACATTTCATACTGCAAGTGACTAAAACTGGGTTGAGGCATGGGGAGGAGGCTAGCGTGTATGACTGTGGTCCTAGTTGGAAAGTGAACGTATTCAGTTGCATATTTTGATCATGTCACTACATTAGTGCAGAACACGGTGACTGTTATGGGTAGGGCTCAAATGTTATGTGTCGTTGCATCAGTAGTTGTTCCATGTACACTGTGCATCTGAGCCCCACCCATTAACAGAAAATAAACAATATAAGACATTGAATGCAGTGACAATCTTGGTAGAATAATGTTCATGGGACTGCCACATATTAGTCTAACTTGAAGCATGATGTCATCGCTAAAACAGCTTACTAAAGTTCTTGTACATAATGAAGTGGACAAGATATTTAAGTGACTCCTTGCTTGATAGCCATTTGCTGGTGATGTATATGTTGGCTCCTCTCTGTGTGGTAGCTATGTAGCATGCATCTAGCTAGTATAAATCACTTAGCCAGTTCAAACTGAGATTCTTAAGGTGCATATGCAGGTATGTGTATATCTCTGAAAGTTGTTTGCACAGTGTAAGTTAAAGTTATCAGCCAGTTTCCTTAACCTACAGCAGACTACCCTGTTCGTGAATATAAAGGGACCAAATCTCTCTTCCTTGCTGAGATCTCCTGGCTAGGTGGACGGAACCTGTTCTTGGGCATTGCGTACATTGTGACAGCAACTCCGTCGATAATTGCAGGCTTGGTGCTGCTGCTAATACACTTCGCCTGTTCACACTGGTATGTAGATGTAGTTTCTACTGCCACTGGTTTATGTAGCTTTGTCCCCAGGCTCTCTCGCAGCAAAAGTTGGGCAGAGGCCTTGTAGGTTTAATGTGTGGGTGTTTAATGGACTGAATGAGGGCCACTCCCATAGTCTCTGTAAGTGTGTATATAGTTACCATTGCAGTCATGATCTTGACCAGCTAGTGATTGCACTGATTTGTCCATTTGCACAAGGCCTCTCCTGTTGTGCTATTGATTGTCAACTGGCACTTTTGTAAGCTTATTCCAAGCCCTCTGCTTATTTGGGTACATGAAGATAAAGACTTTCCTGTTAATGTCCAATGGTGTGGACCTGGTAATTGGGGCGAGCGGGAGCGAGCCCCCCCTTAGTGGTGCGAATGGAGATTCTGTGCGTACGTACGTCCGTACTGCATGGTCCTATATACCGCAAATGCGCCACCGTACCTATTTCAACGGCATGCCCTCAAAATTATCACAAACACGCGCATGCAGTTCATGGCGTCTGCGTCTTTGTGCAGTTCATGGCGTCCGTGTCTTTGAGATTGTCACAAACACTTGCATGTAGTTCATGGCGTCTGTGTCTTTGAGATTATGAGTGACCTGCGCAGACAGCGAACCTTGGAGCGGCGCAGACCGCGCTACAGAGAAAGGAGACACGACGAAACTACCGAGGAGAAGGAGAGAAGACTATACAGAGCTAGCGAGAACGCCGAAGGCGGAGACTGTTGGGTGAGTCAGCTGAAGCTAAGGAGGCACGCCTTGAACATCGACGCTCGCTTAGGCGAGAGTGCAGGACTGCTGTGCTTCCGTGGCTCCCGAGACTATTCTGAGACTATACCATACAGAGGAAAGGAAGGTTTGCAGAAAGACCACAGATTATTTCTGCCTACACTCAGCCAGCTTATTAGCCATAGAGCACTGCCTGAAAGAAGCTTAAAAAATGACGACAGAAAGAGAGAGGACCCGCACCGTGCTTCTGAGACAGCAGCACAAAGGGAAGCAAGGCTTGCCGACAGACCAGAATTTTCTACCTATACACTGCCAGCATAGAGCACTGCCTGACAGGGAGAGGCAAGCATCAAGTTGCATCAAGTTACATCACAGATAGCTATACTGAGAGACAACCTGCTAAAATTCTACATGACAGACCATCATTGAAAGAGCTGCATGGGAACATTGAATTCAAACGAAATGTTGAAGTTCCATGCACATTTTGCTGTAATGGTCTACACTTCTTACTGTGTTCTACTATAGCATCTTCATGCAATATGTACACGTACTCGCTCACGCTCGCCCCACAATGCTCTGCATTCACCTAGTTACCCCGCGCGCGTATGCGCAAAGCGGGGTTAAGTAATCGGTTTTGTCCGTCTGTTGTCGTCGTTGTCCTTGTTGTCTGTCACAAAATATTTTGAAAAATCTCTCAAACGGGCGATTATGAGGCTATAACGACTCCTAAACAGAAGGCTAACGCTGAAATCCGCGATGCATTAGCCTGTCTGTACCTGATATAGTAGAAAGCGGTTTTATTCTCGGCATTTCCACGCTGTTTCTGATTATCGGTGTGTTCCACCATTTTTTTTAATACGGCAGTTGGTCACGCCTACAGCTTGAATACGGACATACGCGAGCCCTCGAGTATGGTATACGAGTCTTTTATTCAACACGGAGCTTAGAAGCAGATAGAAAGCATACTGAAAAGAAACAGAGAAACGCATGTATCACTACTACGGCGATCAGCCACGCCTACAGCTCGCCTTACGGCGCTACAGTCTGCAGGGTCCAGGAGCGCGGGGTATGTCTCTGCTAGAGACCTCTAGTTAATTTAAGGTATATAGCATTTTTTCACTCCTTGGCCCACTGTTGTTTAGAACCATGGGAAACAGTATGATGTTTTGCTACTGTGGACAATTCTAACTTCTAAGTAGATACATTAACAGGTACGGATCGAGATGACTGCAGTTGCGACTATAGAGTCTATGGGAGTGATCCTCGGAGGTCGTAGTCCTATCCCACCTCGGTTCTACCACAAGTGTCTGTTTTTTCCTTTGCAGGAAACACTCAAGAAATTGAAATCCATGAACTGCCTTGAAGCCAGTGGTGCATATCAATGCCACTTGTAATCATCTTATGTCTATAAAGTTGATGTGTTATACATATTAATATTTGTGTACAGACTGCGGGCTGCGGTTCTAGCAGTAACGGGAGGGAGGAGCTGACTTCTCACGTGCATGCTAATCGTTAGTACTGTAGTAAGCTTTAATATAGTCTCACGCTAGTGTACGGTCTTGCTAGTGTACGGCCTTGCGTCGCTGCAGAGCAACTGCGAAGATCCTCAAGAAGTGTGGCTTTCTGAGTGAGTGCATGTTGGTGAGTGTAAAGCTTAGCAGAGAATACAGTAGCTTCATTTAAGGTGACCGTAAGGTAAATTATTAGCAGCAACATCATCAGCACCATAAACCATTACTGATTCTCCAACTGAAACTAGTATGACTCAATGAATTACTCCACAATGGCATATATACCAAGAGCCAAGTGTGAGGGACAGCCAAAGACACTAGTGTTAGTAAAATACAGAGGCTGAGGATCATTACAAAATGATTGGACATGTGCCTGACTCACTCGGGGAGGAGTGCACCCTGGCACTCAATGCCTACGACTTTATATATAAAGCCAATCAACCTTTCGGTAGCAGGTCAATGCACACTGCCATGCTCAGCGCTATCTGGCATGGTTACACAAGATTTAGCTACTTCTAAGCATGGAGGGTGAGTATGAAACATTCTTTGCTCATTTCTTCCTCGTCAATCATCTTGCCTCCTCTTTCTTCTGGAGCTTCCAAACTATGCTCAGCACCACTACTGACTCTAGATCGATCTGAGCTGCTTGCTCTGTTCCTTTCCTGCTTTACTCTCCTGCACTTCATTTCTAAACTCTTCCAAGCTACCAACCATTTAGCAGTGCTTCATATAGAATTCTGTTTTTCACTGTCTCTGTAATCAATATACCCCTCTCAAGACTAAGAAATGCCCAAAATCTCATCTTGCTTTCATGATTTGTCTTGGTTCCTTACACAGTTCCTTCTAGGGTTGCTTACCACTGTCATACACTGCATTGTTTGTTAAATATTAACGCAGTAGCAATCACTTATCTAATTGTCACTTGTTTTAGAAGTTGAAGCTTTTGGTATTTTTGAAGCACAGAGACAGATTTCCAATTAGCCAGGACTATACCTTATGAATACTATGAATTAACAACAACAAGTGACACAAATGACAGTAATTATTCTCAAGAAGCTACTCTCAAAAATGTAAAGTGTTCAGTACCAATTCCCAATTAGTTATACAATGGAATACCGTAAATCCTAATAGTCAGGCTTAGATGTTGAGTATTTTTGTAAATACAATGAACTGGCTCCCTTAGTACTGTGAAACAGTCAAGGATCCTGTTCACTGGATTTGCTGTAATTGTACGTTCTGTTTCACATAAGTATGGAAGCCTGTTCGCCGTACTTAAAAAGTACTCAACCTTTAAATCAAAGCTGTTTCCTGGCTATTAGGACTGGTTTAAAACATAATAGCATAATTTTCCAAGAGTATGAAAGAGTATGGTTCTTGAGGGTATAGAAATTTCTATACATCCCAAGGGTTCCTATTTGCCAGTCTTATAAAACACACAACTTTGAAAAGTGATTACTGTGAAGCCTCTAAATTAATCGTACCTGAAGAATAGTAACAGCTTCCTATTTAAATCTTCACGCTGATAATGTGCACACAGAACACATTACTTCACTTTTGTTCATGCAATAGTCCCTTACAGACAGCAGAATGACATAACAAAATGTGAGAATCAGCAAATAATGCCGCAACCGCTAACTACAAGAGATACTTGGAGCAGTTACTACTTCCAAAATAATTCCCCACTCTAATTGATAAGCACACACATAACCTTTCTTGTGTAAACACAACCATCATGTACAGACAGTATGCAAAACATATCACTTCAGTTAGCAATTGTAGAAGGAACCGTGTAAGAAACCATACTTCTGACAGCCCACCCGGAGATATCGTACTTGAATTAAACATTACTTTTCTTGTGTTTGCACATTGTCACTTCAGAGATTGCAGGCACAAAACATAGGTGGGGGGATATTAGTCACACAGAACACAATTGATGTTATATGAAATTTTACAGAACAGGAGTTATTGAATGTTCACCCACTCTGAGACTCACACACAACCTAAAAACAGGTGACCTGGTGTGCTGTGTGACACCCTACCGCCAACCTAAATAAGTGTGTTTTGACCACTTTATTTCTAAGAGTGAAGAGCCACAGCCTCTAGCTACCAGAGAAAATGGAGAGGTAACAGCTTCCCAATTTCATTCCACACTCTAGTATAGCATACTTTTCTTACTCGCATAATGTTTAACTTAATTCAGAGATTGTATGCAGGTACAAAATATAGGTGAGCTACAATAGTTATAGACTTTCATTAGTAAGCAATGTTGTACTGTAGGCTTAGAGGGTGATGTATGTCCGGCAAGCAGGCACCCTGAGGTGCAATGTCGCTATTTCTTAGTAATCACTTTTCGGTTGCTCTTATACATATTCCTGGCCAATAATGAGGGTAGCTATTATAACCTAAGAGGGATTTCTATGAAGCAGTGACATTGTACCAAGGTTGCCTGTTCAACAGACATATATACAGAAGCACTCAACCTCTAAGCCAAGGTTATTTTCAGACTGTTTATCCTGGTGTAAACTATAATCCCAGAAATGTGGCTCTTGGTATTTATATAGTACTGAGACGGATTCCCACCTTTAGTTTAATTATTCTTCTAGTGCGATGTGAAAGGGGGCTGTCAGTATGTAGGACATTTTCTTACAAGATTTGAGCTTAACCATGCGTTGCTTACTGAAGTTGTAATCTCTAGAGATATAACTACATAGACCATAATTGTTTCTCACTCTCTGAATTAACTGCATGAGATAAGGAGTGTGTACGTATGCTTACTTAGAGTGGGGAAGCTGTTACTTTTCCTCTCTCTCTGGTAGCTAGAGGCTGTGGCTTTTGGTATCTCTGGAATACAGAGACAGATTCCCAATTAGCTAGGAATGCGTACCTTTCCTGACTTTGTGTGATCTCAACGTGGGCTGTCAGGGGTACCGCGCGCATGCAGAAATAAAGTGGAATGCGTTACAGGGAAATTTGACAGGAAATCTGGCAGTTTAGGTACAGGACAGTATAGGATAGGGTAGAATTTCCTTTAAAATCATGAAATTCTGCCCTATCCTATACTACCTTAAATTGTACCTGAAATACCAGATTTTCTGTCAAATTTCCTTGTAACACGTTTCAGGAAATTCCACTTTTTTCTACATTTTTTTACTGTACATGGTTGCTTACATGATTCCTTCTAGAGCTGCTTGCCGCGATTAGGTACTGCATAGTTTGTCTATTTTCACATTTTGTTCTGTCTGCTGTCTTTAAAGGAGAACTATGAACGCTAAATTAGAGCTGGGATGTGTTTGGGAAGCAGTCAATTATTTTTTCTCCCTGGTAGCTAGAGAGTGTGGCTCTTAGCATCTTCAAAATGCAAGGACTGATTTCCTATTAGTTGTGCAAAGAAATATCCTTACTTCAATTCTTCAAATACAATATTTCACGGAGTGGGCTCTTAGTGGTACGAATCCTTACACGGTTCTTTCTAGAGTTGCTTGCTGATGTAGTATACTGTATTAATTTACTAGTTGTTTACCACCTATTGTTTGTACCGAATATCTCTAGCAGATCATTGTGAGAACATATGAAAAGTAATAGATGTAGGGCGGGGATGAAATTAGGAAGCAGTAGCTGCTCCAATTCTCTCTGGTAGAGAGAGGTTGTGGCTTTTGGTGTCCACCCTTCTTCAGGTATTGAAGTGCTATCTCAAAGTGGGCTGTCAGGGGTAGTGTTCCTGACTTGGTTCCTTACACGGTTCCATCTAGAGCAGCGTATTACGATTTTGTACTGCATATAATTTGGTTTGTTTTCACATTTATCCTGTCTTCTTTCCCTAAAGAATCATTGTGTTCACATGTGGAGAGTAAAGTATGCACTTACCAGAGTAGGCAATTATTTGGGAAGCACTAACTGCTCCAATTCTCTCTGCTAGGAATACACTGATCTCAAAGTTGGCTATCAGTACAAGACACGGTTCCTTATTAGACGTTTCTTCAACTGTTGATTATTAATGGCTCATTCCACTTTGCTTATTGAAGTTGTGTTCTGTGTGACTAATTATCTCCCACCTATGTTTCATTTTAGCAATCACTAATGGCAAACACAAGAAAGGTAATGTGTACAATTAATTAGAGTTGGAAATGAAATTGGGAATTTGGTTCAATAACCTCCCTGTTCCTTGAATAAAGACTTCATTCTTCTGTACTTTAATTCAACCTCAGCGTGATCTGCATACTGTTTCTTGCGCAGTAAGAGCTACATGTAGTAAGTTTAGCTTGGTCATACCTAAGTACATGCATGGTCTACGTTATTGTACACACATTCGTAGGCATACAGCAGATCTAGAGCTCAGCCTGTCCAGGTAGCTAGAGTGCGATAATATTTCCTAGGCGCTACCGTATTTCCTAGTACTAGTAAATTGAATCGCTCAGCGATAGTATTTCCTAGTAAATTTTGTCGCCGCGATCGAATTTCCGAGCGATCGAATTTACTGTGACACCGTGTCTTGTACTGACAGCCAACTTTGAGATCAGTGCATATTCCTAGCAGAGAGAATTGGAGCCGTACCTCTCATTTCATGTATTATTGGTATCGAGAACGCACAATGAACCGACAGCTAGCTAAGAAAAAGGAACCACGAAGTAAATAAATGCGGGGGCGGGGCACGCTACGATATGCGCCACGCGCGTCAATGCTTTTCGCGCCAGCTCACGCAGCTCTTGACTGCGTAAGAAAGTTGAACTCTCTAGAATTAAAGTGCGGAAGAATGAAGTCTCTACTCAAGGAACAGGGAGGTATAGGTATTATCAAATAATTTGTAGCAAGACCTGACAGTTCCCAATTTATACCCCATGCACCTAGCAGTTTCACGAGTTCACATGAAACAGTAATTGATTGTAGGTATCTATCAATGGATGCATGTAAAGAACTTTGAGATTATACTTCTGTAAAATGGAAGCGGCAACATACAAGAAAGATTATAGACGTCTGTTAACATTAAGGATTCTGAAGCATCTTGAAGAGGAGTACATATATCGTTATACCACATTACATCACATCCAAGGTGTTTGATTGGAGCAGAAGAGGAGTATAAAGGGTCATATACTACGTACATTTATGTTTTCATCTTTTAATATACTGCTTTCATGCAGTTTTTATGTATTATGACATCGTAAATAACTGCTGCCTCTGGGAATGCTAGCCCAGCGTTTCTAGGTACCTACTCCACCCGATTGGTCAAATGTTGTATAAGCCGGATATACCACGCCTAGGCAAGAAGCGATTGGCCGCCTGTGTATATGTATAGGATATACTCGAAGTATAAACGCGATTACTCCGCTAGGCTGTTTACCCTCGGCTATCGCCTCGGGTAAACCGTCTAGCGGAGTATATGTATAGGATATACCGCGTCAACGAGGAGTATAAACGCAGATAAACTCCGTTAGACAGTTTATCCGAGGCGTAGCCGAGGGTAAACCGTCTAGCGGAGTTTATCGCGTTTATACTCCGATTAGGCGTGGTATATCCGGCTTATATCACAGGCGGCCAATCGCTTCTTGCCGTTTGTCATCGCCATAGTTACCATTCAGTAGTATTCATTTATTACGTAAACAAAAAACACGTCAACGAACATGAAAACACGCATGGAAAACATGAAAACAAAATAGTAGTATAAACACCTTTATACTCCTCTCTGTAGCCAATGAATTTCTCCAAAAGTGATGTAATGTGTGTTTGGAACTGTCATAGACTGCTAACTTTGTTTTGTTTACTCGCACCCTGTTGCTCTCATTGAACTTTGTCATCATTACGAGTTTTTTTCTCTGTAATGTTTTTTCGCTTATTTGGAAAAAAATGAGATTTTCTGGAGAGACTCTAGAGTGAAGTAATTTAGCATGAGTAGCTAGGCAGTTTGTATCTAGTAGCATCCGGGAGAGGAACCCAACATTTTTTGGTCCTTCGAGCCGGATACTGTTGGAAACAGTCTCATGTTGCCCTGGTTCTTCTCTCCAAGCCGTGGACTTCGTTTTGTCGTTGTTTGACTGACCACGTGCTCCGAACTTTTATCGTCGCCTGCCGACATGTCTGAAGCTACTCAACGCTCTCTCTCTTCTAATCGGAAGAAAAGAGGTGTAGTTCGCGCCTCAATCACAAAGCTTGGTTCCCGAGTCACTGAACTCGAGGCAGCTACCAGCCTGCCTGGTACTGTTGACCGCGCGCGCCGCCTGACTACGCGCCTGGAGTCTCTGGCCGAAGAATTCAAGCTTCACCACTACTCCGTCATTGATCTGCTTGATGGGGAAGAAGACCTTGCAAGAGAGCAAGAAATCTTCGATGAACAGGACGAAGATGTCTCTCAGCTCGCTCTCCGCCTTGAAGGGGTCATCTCCACGTGTCCCGCTTCGGACCCTAGCCAATGCAAAATAGCCACCGGACGCCTCAAACATTTGGAAAAGCGTCTCTCATCAATTTTCAGCAGTGTCACTTCGTTCCCTGCGGACGGTGATGTCTGTCTCCTTCAGCAGTTTGAGGAACAACTGTCAGATTTCAAGACGGAATTCTCTGACATTCATCGCGGCCTTATCTCACTCGATGTTGACGACACCAGTGAACTTGGAGGATTACTGGCTCATGTCGAGAAGGCCATATTCGATCGTGGGCTTGAGATTCGAAGGCTCCTTCACTCTCGCTCCTCTTCCTCCTCTCCCTCTTCAGTGTCTGACCCAACTGGCGTCAAGCTTCCAAAACTTGATGTCCCTACGTTTGACGGTAGTATTTTGAATTGGAAGACCTTTTGGGAGCAGTTTAGTGTCGCAGTACACGATAGGTCCAACCTCACTGATGCTGAGAAGTTGGCGTATCTTCGTCATGCCCTCAAGGCTGGCTCAGCCAAGTCTGTGATCGAAGGTCTCTCCCGATCAGGTGAGCAATATGAAGAAGCCATCACCTGTTTAAAGTCACGGTATGATCGTCCCCGCCTCATACATCAGGCGCATGTACGAAAGATTCTGGAGATCCCCAATCTTAAGGATGGCAGTGGAAGGGAGCTACGTCGTCTCCATGACACCGCTCTGCAGCATCTCCGGGCTCTCAAATCCATGGGTCATGAACCCTCGGGGCCCTTCATCACGTCCATGCTTGAGCTGAAGCTGGATGTCAACACGACATTCGAATGGCAACGTCACAGTCAGTCCTCTACGGATGTTCCTCACTACAAGCTACTTCTCGAATTCATCAACCTTCGTGCACAGGCCTCGGAAGCCGCCATATCTGACCCTACAAAGAAGCCATTCAAGAGTGACCCACTCCCTGCTAAGAGAAATTACAGGTCTGTTGCTTCGTTTGTTGCGAGCGCCAATTCATCCCCAGGCAGCTGTGTTGCTTGCAAATCCGAAAACCACCCACTGTATGTTTGCTCGCGATTCAAAGCTCTGAGTCATGCTGAGAAACTGTCCGTGTTGAGGACGAACAGCTTGTGCCTCAACTGTCTACGACCTGGTCATTTTGTCAGCAGCTGCAAGTCTTTGCATAAGTGTCGAGTGTGTCAGAAGCCCCACCATACTCTTCTTCACCTTGGAGAAAGGGGCAGCATACCCGGTCCACTCACTACAGCTGCAGCGTCTGAAGTCTCGGTCTCCACTGCCTCTTCACTTCCGACTAACACCGTCCCAGCCTCAACTCCAATCGCAACCAACGCTGCGGTGGGAATCAAATCTAATTTGCTGCTCATGACTTGCCGTGTCCTGGTGGAATCAGGTGACGGATCCTTGATGGAAGCAAGAGCAATCCTTGATTCTGGCTCATCTGCCTCATTTGTCTCGGAGCGTCTGACTCAGTGTCTTCGCCTTCCTCGTTTCAGCCAGAACACTCGGATTACAGGAGTCGCTGGGTTTGTTTGCAACTCTGCCCAACATGTCACAACATTCCAAGTCTCGTCAGTGCACCATCCGACCAAGAAGTTTGACGTCACTGCTGTCGTAGTCCCTCATGTGACCAGTGACTTGCCCCTCCAGCCCGTTCCCATTGATCTGAAGTGGGATCACCTCTCCGACCTACAGCTGGCCGACCCCCACTTTGGACAGCCTGGGAGGATTGATCTTCTGCTCGGCGTAGAGATTTTTGTAGAGGTGATGCTTCATGGCCGGCGGTGCGGCATTCCAGGCTCGCCTGTTGCCTTCGAGACCCAGTTCGGCTGGGTTCTGGCGGGAAGCACTGGCGTTAGTGCCCTGACTCAGGTGGCCACAACTCATCATGCCACACTCCTCACTGGAGATGATCTCCTACGTAGCTTCTGGGAAGTTGAAAGGATCCCAGCCAAGGAATGTCTCACACCCGACGAATCCGCAGCGGTGACTCACTTCGAGAAACGTCACACCCGCCTGGAGAATGGCAGATTCTTGGTACCCTTGCCCAAGAAGGCTGAAAGGAAACCTCTGGGAGAATCCCGCTCCCAAGCTGTCCGCAGGTTTCTCGCGTTTGAGCGTTCTCTCCATTCCAGGGGTCTCTTCCCGGAGTTCAAGGCTGTGATCGAAGAGTACTTCACCATGGACCATGCGGAACCAGTTCCCGCGGTCGACCTGGAAAAGCCTCCGCAGTCTGTTTTCTACTTGCCAATGCATGCCGTGCGGAAACAGTCAAGCACCACAACCAAGGTACGAGCAGTTTTTGACGCATCAGCGAAGACGTCTACTGGAATCTCTCTGAATGACACCCTGCTAGTCGGTCCCACTGTGCATTCATCCTTAGTGGACGTTCTACTCCGTTTTCGGCTCCATCGAGTTGCCCTGATTGCAGACGTTAGCAAGATGTATCGTGCCATCGCTCTCACACCTTCTGACCGAGATCTTCATCGTTTCGTTTGGAGAGATTCTCCTGACGTTCCTCTCAAGGATTGCCGGATGACTCGTGTCACGTTTGGAGTATCAGCATCATCTTTTATAGCGAACATGTCCGTCCGACAGAATGCCCTGGATCATGCCCTCGCCTACCCTCTCGCGGCCAAGGCCGTAGAAGAATCCTTCTATGTGGATGATGGCCTCACGGGAGCTGACTCAATTGAGGAAGCCATTGAGCTGCATGTTCAACTACAGACACTCTTTGACAAGGGTGGATTCCTGCTGCGCAAGTGGAACTCCAGTGAGTATGCTGTCCTTCAACATATTGCGCACGAACTTCGTGATCAACAGTCTATCCGTACCATATCGGAACCTGATGAATACACCAAGACCTTGGGAGTCGAGTGGAACGCGAATCTTGACCACTTTCGCCTGACTGTTGCAGAGCTCTCTCCTCAAGACAAATGGACCAAGCGCGCTCTTTCATCAGACATCGCGAAGACGTTTGATGTCCTTGGTTGGTTTGCTCCTGTCGTCATCAAGGCAAAGATTCTTCTCCAGCGACTCTGGGAGGAAGGACTGGGATGGGATGACGCTGTGCCGCCCGCACTGGAGCAAGCCTGGCTAGAGTGGAGGCAAGAGCTTCGTCTGCTCGTGGACAAGCACATTCCCCGTTGTTACTACCCCAAGTCTGTGAAGATTGGTTACCGACAGCTCCACGGTTTCTCTGATGCATCCGAAGAAGCATATGCCGGTGTGGTCTATTTTCGTTTCGTGGACACCACCGGATGTGTCCACACCTCTCTTGTCATGGCGAAAACTAAAGTGGCTCCCATCAAGAGACTTTCCATTCCTCGACTGGAACTCTGTGGGGCATTTCTTCTCGCACAGTTGCTCAATCACTGCCAGACCGTCTTTAATCTTTCGACCGAAGACATCTTTGCATGGACGGACAGCACTATTGTCCTCAGTTGGTTGGTCGGTAACCCCCGCCGATTCAAGACATTTGTTGGCAACAGAGTGTCGCTCATCTCCGATCTGGTTGCTCCCAGTCGCTGGAGTCACGTGGAGGGATTGGACAATCCAGCAGATTGTGCTTCCCGTGGTTTACTTCCATCTGAGCTCTTGTCTCATGCCTTATGGTGGAATGGACCCAAGTGGCTTCAACTGGGAATTCACTGTTGGCCCAAGCCAGCCACTTTCAAGCCAAACGACCCTCCCGAGGAAGTCAACGAGATCTACTCACATGCTGCTGTTGTTCACACCAAGCCTGTTTTTCCATTGGATAGATTCTCGAGTTTCACCCGCCTCAAGAGAGTCACTGCCTGGATGCTGCGCTTCATTTTCAACTGCCAGTCTCGTCGGGAGAAGTTAGCTCGAATGTCCGGTCCTCTCGCTGTGAGTGAACTGAACAAGGCTGTCACGTACTGGGTATCCTTGTCCCAGTCTGCTCACTTTGCGTCTGAAATTGTAGCTGTCAGGACACGCAATTCTCTTCCGAAAGCGAGTCCGTTACTTTCTTTGAACCCCTTCTTGGATGAAGCTGGTCTCCTCCGGGTTGGCGGCCGACAACAGAACTCGAATCTGATGTACGACAGACAGCATCCCATCATCCTACACTGGAAACACCCGATGAGCAAATTACTCATCCGTACCGAGCATCTACGTCTCCTTCATGCTGGGCCTCTGCTTGTTGCAGCATCTCTTGGACGCCGCTTCTACATTGTGGGAGGACGTAAATCTATTCGCTCTACTACTCGTAGTTGTGTCATCTGCCGCCGCAAGTCTCTACGACCCCAACCTCCTATTATGGGCCAACTCCCTGCAGAACGAGTCACTCCTGATCTGGTCTTCAATCGTGTTGGAGTGGACTACGCAGGTCCAATCTACGTCAAGTACGGCTATGTCAGGAAACCCACGTTGGTCAAGGCGTATGTATGTGTGTTTGTTTCCCTCTCGGTGAAGGCTGTACATCTCGAGCTGGTGTCGGACTTGACAACAGAAGCCTTCGTAGCCTGCCTCCGTCGTTTCATTGCCCGACGAGGGAAACCTTCTCTTGTCTGGAGCGACCATGGGTCCAACTTTGTGGGCGCTTCGAGACACCTCAAGGAACTTACGGAGTTTCTCCAACAACAGCAATCCCAAGAAGCTATTTCCAATTTCTGCTCTTCCCAGAATATTGTCTGGAAATTCATCCCAGAGAGAGCACCTCATTTTGGAGGTCTGTGGGAGGCTGCAGTGAAGAGCTTCAAGAAGCATCTCTCCCGTGTTGTGGGCGAAGTCAAGCTCACCTTTGAAGAGTTGACTACCGTGTTAGCCCAGATAGAGGCTTGTCTAAACAGTCGACCCTTGACTGCTTTACCCTGTGTCGAAGACAGCGAAGTTGCTGCACTCACCCCTGGACACTTTTTGATCGGCCGACCACTAGAGGCACTTCCAGACCCAGTCGATTCCTTCCAGCCCCTCACCTTGCTGAAGAGATGGCATCTATGTCAAGCTCTAATCAGGCACTTTTGGAAGCGTTGGTCCACCGAATACCTTGCCAGTCTCCAAAAGGCAAACAAGTGGCGTACGTCAGCATCCTCCAAGATCTCAGTTGGAGATGTCGTTGTTATCCGCGAGGATGAGACCATCCCGGGACAATGGCCTCTGGCGAGGGTCATTCAGACGCATCCTGGGAAAGACGGAGTAATTCGAGTGGTGACTATAAGGACTGGCCGTGGCAACGTTTACACTAGGCCTGTTGTGAAAACTACTCTACTATTACCGTGAAGACTGCAAGTCTTGGCCGGCGGTATGTTTGGAACTGTCATAGACTGCTAACTTTGTTTTGTTTACTCGCACCCTGTTGCTCTCATTGAACTTTGTCATCATTACGAGTTTTTTTCTCTGTAATGTTTTTTCGCTTATTTGGAAAAAAATGAGATTTTCTGGAGAGACTCTAGAGTGAAGTAATTTAGCATGAGTAGCTAGGCAGTTTGTATCTAGTAGCATCCGGGAGAGGAACCCAACAATGTGATATACCATAAACTCTGGAGTACAAGTACAGGTACTTCTATTTGAAGATTGCGCATTTTCGTGGTACAGATTATGTGGGGTACTTATAATCATGGGGTACTTTTCAACGAGGTTAAATATATGGTAGTGCAACAGTATGCACATTACACCTTGTAGTTTTGGTTTTAACAGTCACTTTTGTGTTTTCTTGACTTCACTGTACCTCTGTGATTGTCATACCAATGGTCTTACATGTGAGCGGTCTTTCTTTGCACTGAAGTGTATACTTGCGAGGCAGTTCTATGCCCCCCCCCCCCCCCCCCCCCCACCAACAGCCCATATGCCTTCTGATGCAGACCTAGGTGGACCCAATACCGTCCTCACTATTCATGCTTAACTAGTTACACATGCACGGTTTATGCATCCCAGTTTACTTAGTAGTCTGATGGGTACTTACATTCATTGGGTACTTTTATTTGCATGGGTACTACTATTCAAGAAGTGGATAGCAACTGGGTTCATGGGTACTTATATTCATAGGGTACTTGTATTTGATGGGTACTTATACTCCAGAGTTTATGGTAACTGCGTTTACACTCCTCGTAGACGTGGTATATCCTATACTTATAAGGCTAAACAAACTTTCATCACAGCCTCTAGCTACCAGGGGGAATAGAGAGGAACCAAATTCCCAATTTTATTTCCACCTCTAATTAATTGTACACATTACTTTTCTTGTCTTTGCCTTTAGTGATTGCTGTGGAGCAGCCACAGCCCACTTTGAGATAGCACTTCAATAGTCGTGACAAATGGTTTTATTCCAAATTTAATGTGTCGGTTTTAATACATCATGTTGGCCATAGGTTTTGTAACCTGGTAACACAAAGACAAGTTAGGTATTCCTAGCTAATTGAAAATCTGTCTCTTTACTGCAAAAATACCGACAGCACAGCCTCTAACTACCGGAGAGAATGGAGAGGAATCAGCTTCCAATTTAATATCCCACTCTAATTAATGGCACACATTACTTTTTTGTGTTTGCACAATGTAACTGTAGAGATTGCACTCATGTTAACACAATGATTCTTTAGGGAAAGTAGACTGGACAAACTGTAAGAACAAGCAAGTTATACAGTAAACAATCGCAGTAAGCTGTTTCAGAAGGAACCGCATAAGGTACAATACCCTGACAGCCCGCTTTGAAATCACACAAAGTCAGGCAAGGTATTCCTAGCTAATTGGGAATCTGTTTCTTTATTGCAAAGATACCAACAGCACAGCTTCTAGCTACCAGAGAGAATGGAGAGGAACCAGCTTCCCAATTTCATCCCCCACTCTAATAAATTGTACACATTACTTTTCTTGTGATTGCAAAATGTTACTTCAGGAATTGCAGGTACGAAACATAGGAAAAATTAGTCACACAGAACACAACTTCAATATAAAACCGTGGAATGAACCATCTAAAAAGCACTGTAGTAACCGTGCCTTATATTGACAAGAAAAATTATAGACGACTGTCAACATTAACGAGAAGCATCTTGAGGAGGAGTAGATCGTTATAAGGCTAAACGAACTTTCATTACAGCCTCTAGCTACCTATATGTAGGAGAATGGAGAGGAACCAAATTCCCAATTTCATTTCCAACTCTAATTAATTGTACACATTACCTTTCTTGTGTTTGCCATTAGTGATTGCTAAAATGCAACATAGGTGGGAGATAATTAGTCACACAGAACACAACTTCAATAAGCAAAGTGGAATGAGCCATTAATAATCAACAGTTGAAGAAACGTCTAATAAGGAACCGTGTCTTGTACTGATAGCCAACTTTGAGATCAGTGTATTCCTAGCAGAGAGAATTGGAGCAGTTAGTGCTTCCCAAATAATTGCCTACTCTGGTAAGTGCATACTTTACTCTCCACATGTGAACACAATGATTCTTTAGGGAAAGAAGACAGGATAAATGTGAAAACAAACCAAATTATATGCAGTACAAAATCGTAATACGCTGCTCTAGATGGAACCGTGTAAGGAACCAAGTCAGGAACACTACCCCTGACAGCCCACTTTGAGATAGCACTTCAATACCTGAAGAAGGGTGGACACCAAAAGCCACAACCTCTCTCTACCAGAGAGAATTGGAGCAGCTACTGCTTCCTAATTTCATCCCCGCCCTACATCTATTACTTTTCATATGTTCTCACAATGATCTGCTAGAGATATTCGGTACAAACAATAGGTGGTAAACAACTAGTAAATTAATACAGTATACAACATCAGCAAGCAACTCTAGAAAGAACCGTGTAAGGATTCGTACCACTAAGAGCCCACTCCGTGAAATATTGTATTTGAAGAATTGAAGTAAGGATATTCCTTTGCACAACTAATAGGAAATCAGTCCTGGCATTTTGAAGATGCTAAGAGCCACACTCTCTAGCTACCAGGGAGAAAAAATAATTGACTGCTTCACAAACACATCCCAGCTCTAATTTAACGTTCATAGTTCTCCTTTAAAAGACAGCAGACAGAACAAAATGTGAAAATAGACAAACTATGCAGTACCTAATCGCGGCAAGCAGCTCTAGAAGGAATCATGTAAGCAACCATGTACAGTAAAAAAATGCAGAAAAAAGTGGAATTTCCTGAAACGTGTTACAAGGAAATTTGACAGAAAATCTGGTATTTCAGGTACAATTTAAGGTAGTATAGGATAGGGCAGAATTTCATGATTTTAAAGGAAATTCTACCCTATCCTATACTGTCCTGTACCTAAACTGCCAGATTTCCTGTCAAATTTCCCTGTAACGCATTCCACTTTATTTCTGCATGCGCGCGGCACCCCTGACAGCCCACGTTGAGATCACACAAAGTCAGGCAAGGTACGCATTCCTAGCTAATTGGGAATCTGTCTCTGTATTCCAGAGATACCAAAAGCCACAGCCTCTAGCTACCAGAGAGAGAGGAAAAGTAACAGCTTCCCCACTCTAAGTAAGCATATACGTACACACTCCTTATCTCATGCAGTTAATTCAGAGAGTGAGAAACAATTATGGTCTATGTAGTTATATCTCTAGAGATTACAACTTCAGTAAGCAACGCATGGTTAAACTCAAATCTTGTAAGAAAATGTCCTACATACTGACAGCCCCCTTTCACATCGCACTAGAAGAATAATTAAACTAAAGGTGGGAATCCGTCTCTGTACTATATAAATACCAAGAGCCACATTTCTGGGATTATAGTTTACACCAGGATAAACAGTCTGAAAATAACCTTGGCTTAGAGGTTGAGTGCTTCTGTATATATGTCTGTTGAACAGGCAACCTTGGTACAATGTCACTGCTTCATAGAAATCCCTCTTAGGTTATAATAGCTACCCTCATTATTGGCCAGGAATATGTATAAGAGCAACCGAAAAGTGATTACTAAGAAATAGCGACATTGCACCTCAGGGTGCCTGCTTGCCGGACATACATCACCCTCTAAGCCTACAGTACAACATTGCTTACTAATGAAAGTCTATAACTATTGTAGCTCACCTATATTTTGTACCTGCATACAATCTCTGAATTAAGTTAAACATTATGCGAGTAAGAAAAGTATGCTATACTAGAGTGTGGAATGAAATTGGGAAGCTGTTACCTCTCCATTTTCTCTGGTAGCTAGAGGCTGTGGCTCTTCACTCTTAGAAATAAAGTGGTCAAAACACACTTATTTAGGTTGGCGGTAGGGTGTCACACAGCACACCAGGTCACCTGTTTTTAGGTTGTGTGTGAGTCTCAGAGTGGGTGAACATTCAATAACTCCTGTTCTGTAAAATTTCATAACATCAATTGTGTTCTGTGTGACTAATATCCCCCCACCTATGTTTTGTGCCTGCAATCTCTGAAGTAACAATGTGCAAACACAAGAAAAGTAATGTTTAATTCAAGTACGATATCTCCGGGTGGGCTGTCAGAAGTATGGTTTCTTACACGGTTCCTTCTACAATTGCTAACTGAAGTGATATGTTTTGCATACTGTCTGTACATGATGGTTGTGTTTACACAAGAAAAGTTATGTGTGTGCTTATCAATTAGAGTGGGGAATTATTTTGGAAGTAGTAACTGCTTCAAGTATCTCTTGTAGTTAGCGGTTGCGGCATTATTTGTTGATTCTCACATTTTGTTATGTCATTCTGCTGTCTGTAAGGAACTATTGCATGAACAAAAGTGAAGTAATGTGTTCTGTGTGCACATTATCAGCGTGAAGATTTAAATAGGAAGCTGTTACTATTCTTCAGGTACGATTAATTTAGAGGCTTCACAGTAATCACTTTTCAAAGTTGTGTGTTTTATAAGACTGGCAAATAGGAACCCTTGGGATGTATAGAAATTTCAATACCCTCAAGAACCATACTCTTTCATACCCTTGGAAAATTATGCTATTATGTTTTAAACCAGTCCTAATAGTCAGGAAACAGCTTTGATTTAGAGGTTGAGTACTTTTTAAGTACGGCGAACAGGCTTCCATACTTATGTGAAACAGAATGTACAATTACAGCAAATCCAGTGAACAGGATCCTTGACTGTTTCACAGTACTAAGGGAGCCAGTTCGTTGTATTTACAAAAGTACTCAACATCTAAGCCTGACTATTAGGATTTACGGTATTCCATTGTATAACTAATTGGGAATTGGTACTGAACACTTTACATTTTTGAGAGTAGCTACTTGAGAATAATTACTGTCATTTGTGTCACTCGTTGTTGTTAATTCACAGTAAACGTACACGCATGTCACATATCACTGCTAGGAAGCAAGCGCTCACTCAGGCTCGCCCTAAGATGCCCTGCATCTCCCTAGCACTGCGTCCAATTGCAGTAAGCAACGTCTGAAGAAACCATGTATAGAACCTTACCCCTGACAGCCCACTTTGAGATCACACAAAGACAGGGAAGGTATAGTCCTGGCTAATTGGAAATCTGTCTCTGTGCTTCAAAAATACCAAAAGCTTCAACTTCTAAAACAAGTGACAATTAGATAAGTGATTGCTACTGCGTTAATATTTAACAAACAATGCAGTGTATGACAGTGGTAAGCAACCCTAGAAGGAACTGTGTAAGGAACCAAGACAAATCATGAAAGCAAGATGAGATTTTGGGCATTTCTTAGTCTTGAGAGGGGTATATTGATTACAGAGACAGTGAAAAACAGAATTCTATATGAAGCACTACTAAATGGTTGGTAGCTCGGCAGAGATTTAGAAATGAAGTGCAGGAGAGTAAAGCAGGAAAGGAACAGAGCAAGCAGCTCAGATCGATCTAGAGTCAGTAGTGGTGCTGAGCATAGTTTGGAAGCTCCAGAAGAAAGAGGAGGCAAGATGATTGACGAGGAAGAAATGAGCAAAGAATGTTTCATACTCACCCTCCATGCTTAGAAGTAGCTAAATCTTGTGTAACCATGCCAGATAGCGCTGAGCATGGCAGTGTGCATTGACCTGCTACCGAAAGGTTGATTGGCTTTATATATAAAGTCGTAGGCATTGAGTGCCAGGGTGCACTCCTCCCCGAGTGAGTCAGGCACATGTCCAATCATTTTGTAATGATCCTCAGCCTCTGTATTTTACTAACACTAGTGTCTTTGGCTGTCCCTCACACTTGGCTCTTGGTATATATGCCATTGTGGAGTAATTTATTGAGTCATACTAGTTTCAGTTGGAGAATCAGTAATGGTTTATGGTGCTGATGATGTTGCTGCTAATAATTTACCTTACGGTCACCTTAAATGAAGCTACTGTATTCCCTGCTAAGCTTTACACTCACCAACATGCACTCACTCAGAAAGCCACACTTCTTGAGGATCTTCGCAGTTGCTCTGCAGCGACGCAAGACCGTACACTAGCGTGAGACTATATTAAAGCTTACTACAGTACTAACGATTAGCATGCACGTGAGAAGTCAGCTCCTCCCTCCCGTTACTGCTAGAACCGCAGCCCGCAGTCTGTACACAAATATTAATATGTACTAGTGATACACAATGTGCAGGGATGTCCTCGCTTCGCGAGAATTGCTGGGTGTGGCACATATATTTTGTGGCACGCCTACCAAGCAGAAAAAGGTCAAACGTAGCAGGGCACGCCTACAACCCCAAATAAAAAATGGCTACGTGTAATAATGCGCCTGGAAGACCACAGGCTGAAGCAGGCCCGCTGTAATAGTGAGCGCTTCCAAGTCTCTCGTACAGAGTTCTGTAACGAAGGTAAGTGTTTGCTGCGAGTTTGGTAGGCTATATATCTGGAGAAGTGGCTGGGAGGGACGTGGACCATGACGACGACGACGACGACGAAAAAGGTCAATGGAACCGGAGTATAGCCTCGCTTCGCTCGGAATAACACATCAACTTTATAGACATAAGATGATTACAAGTGGCATTGATATGCACCACTGGCTTCAAGGCAGTTCATGGATTTCAATTTCTTGAGTGTTTCCTGCAAATGAAAAAACAGACACTTGTGGTAGAACCGAGGTGGGATAGGACTACGACCTCCGAGGATCACTCCCATAGACTCTATAGTCGCAACTGCAGTCATCTCGATCCGTACCTGTTAATGTATCTACTTAGAAGTTAGAATTGTCCACAGTAGCAAAACATCATACTGTTTCCCATGGTTCTAAACAACAGTGGGCCAAGGAGTGAAAAAATGCTATATACCTTAAATTAATTACCAGGTCCACACCATTGGACATTAACAAGAAAGTCTTTATCTTCATGTACCCAAATAAGCAGAGGGCTTGGAATAAGCTTACAAAAGTGCCAGTTGACAATCAATAGCACAACAGGAGAGGCCTTGTGCAAATGGACAAATCAGTGCAATCACTAGCTGGTCAAGATCATGACTGCAATGGTAACTATATACACACTTACAGAGACTATGGGAGTGGCCCTCATTCAGTCCATTAAATACCCACACATTAAACCTACAAGGCCTCTGCCCAACTTTTGCTGCGAGAGAGCCTGGGGACAAAGCTGCATAAACCAATGGCAGTAGAAACTACATCTACATACCAGTGTGAACAGGCGAAGTGTATTAGCAGCAGCACCAAGCCTGCAATTATCGACGGAGTTGCTGTCACAATGTACGCAATGCCCAAGAACAGGTTCCGTCCACCTAGCCAGGAGATCTCAGCAAGGAAGAGAGATTTGGTCCCTTTATATTCACGAACAGGGTAGTCTGCTGTAGGTTAAGGAAACTGGCTGATAACTTTAACTTACACTGAGCAAACAACTTTCAGAGATATACACATACCTGCATATGCACCTTAAGAATCTCAGTTTGAACTGGCTAAGTGATTTATACTAGCTAGATGCATGCTACATAGCTACCACACAGAGAGGAGCCAACATATACATCACCAGCAAATGGCTACCAAGCAAGGGGTCACTTAAATATCTTGTCCACTTCATTATGTACAAGAACTTTAGTAAGCTGTTTTAGCGATGACATCATGCTTCAAGTTAGACTAATATGTGGCAGTCCCATGAACATTATTCTACCAAGATTGTCACTGCATTCAATGTCTTATATTGCTTATTTTCTGTTAATGGGTGGGGCTCAGATGCACAGTGTACATGGAACAACTACTGATGCAACGACACATAACATTTGAGCCCTACCCATAACAGTCATTGTGTTCTGCACTAATGTAGTGACATGATCAAAATATGCAACTGAATACGTTCACTTTCCAACTAGGACCACAGTCATACACGCTAGCCTCCTCCCCATGCCTCAACCCAGTTTTAGTCACTTGCAGTATGAAATGTGGGGAGCTTAGGAACGAGGCCACGTACAATGTATACGACTATTGCATTAATATGAAGGATACTGTAAGTGAGAAAGATGGAGTCGTTTCCTGCAGGGAGATTAATATCACTGGAACCACTCTCTTGCAGTCGGCCATACAGTTTGCGGAATTTTGGAACTACTGACACACGAAACCAAACAATAAAGCTCTCGCTCTCCAGTCCCCCAGGAATTTCTGAAAGAACATACGGCCAGTTGGGGGGCATGGTGGTGTCAACAAGATCCTCAGGGCTGACCTCAGGGGCGCCGTTTGGGTTTTGGAAGCGAACACTACGGTCAGTATCCCAGGCAAAGTTGGTTCTATTACAGCAGGTCATGTTCTCACCCGTATCACGATTCATGAACATATCAAATGAGTCTAGAAGGAGAGACAAACACAATAATAATTTACACAGCCCACATACTTAAACTCAGACGTCTACATGAACAAGGACAAACTACACACAGGTGTGTTCAGGAATTTTACTATGCACGCACGATCCACTCTAATCACTACATTGGAGTGCACAAAACATTGTGACTGTTCACATTTTGCCAGATCTAGAAAAGCATTGTATTAACATTTTAAAAGTGAGATGGGCCATCACTGAAGATGCAGTATGGTGAAGCAAAAGTCATATACGTACATGTAGATATCTAGTAATCCATCAAAACCAAAATCTGCATTTGGCGTTAGAAATTTCTTTGGAAGGTTCGCTCCCACAATATTTGCTAGTAGACTCAGAGAGTCCATGCATTGTTTCTAGTGGAAATTCCACTCCACTCACAACAAACAATCTACTAATTAATCCTGACCCTAAGTAAGCAAACTTGTTAAAGTATGCTCACCATTGAACAAGCTGTTTGCAATGAGTCCACAAGGTACAACAGGCATACGTGTGCCATTAGTGTTCTCAACATTCCGTATGGGGTTACAGTCACCGGAGGGGTTCAAGAAGCTCCCTCAATTTCCTCGCAGCTGTTTCACATCCCAGGAGTTGACGTAGCGACGGTGGTTCTGGAAGTAGTTGCCAAGACCACAGTACATGTACCATGGAGAGCGCAGCTCCTCCGGGACAGTGAAATTCACCCGGCAGTGGCAGTCTTCAAAATCATGCCTCTCAATGTTACTTAGAGCACTTGTATTGGCCAGCTACTCGGAACATGTCTGGAAGTTACATATGAAAGGGACATCACTGGGAACTGGTTCACAATTAGTATAGGGAATTTCCACCTCACGTATCTGAGTATAGATGGGATGTAAAAACAACAGTATACAACAACAGCAGTGGAATACTAATATTATCAGTAGAAATTGGCTTGAGTCTTACTATAAAGTAACGCCACATACACATGTACATGTACATGCCAACAGGGTGATATATGTATGGCCAAGTGTACTGTTAGCTTAAAGCTACAGTGCTCAACGGGTATTCCCTATAGAGGACACCTTGTTTCCATGTGTGATCTTAATTGAATCTCTATTATATAAAATTTTTATAGCTCTCCAAAATATGTACACATCGCCACTCCATATTTTCTGGCCTCAACAGTACCTACTATAGACTGTACAAACTCCACCGATAGTGCAGACTGTAAATCACCTACTATAGAGTAGGCGATTTGACGCTTCATCAACACTAATATTGATAGTGCTAGTCTCAGGGATGGTACAGAGAACGAGGCTAAACTACCAGAGTTGGTTAGGCCAGTGCCCAAGATACAAGCCGGTTAGACCATGTCTACTGGCGGGCTGTAAAGTAAATACACACACAATCCCTCGGGTTTCACCCTTGGAATTACGTGATAATGCTTAGGATAAACCATGGTCTAAGTAACATGTAGCTCGTGGTTAATGGTTAAGACTTGACTGGTATAATTCAGAGGGCTCTTACTTGAATCTACATGTACATGCAAATAAACATCACTGTTATGTTAGGTCACTTACCCTCATTGCAACAACGAGAAAGGTAACTCCGAGAGCAAGGAAGATCACCCCAACAATGAAGAAGACAAAAGACACATGACGGGCTGTGAAGAGAGGACGGCACGCTGGAATCTGCTGCTGCACCCACTTGTTCTCTGAAGGAAAGAAAGGTATGACAGAACGGGTCAAGAACTACAAAGAACTTCTGTCATTTAGCAGACTAAAGTAACAACTTGAGACAGTAACTACAGTTGGGGCCTACTAGTAAGTGCTACCATAACAGGGGCCTGAGAGCTAGACATGCACAAGTGGAAGATGCTTTGCTTAGCACAGATACAGGTGTACAGCTCAACAAGTTGCAAGGACATGCTACTTAGTGTGCAGGGTTTCATACAGGATTCTTTGCTGGAGGGGGGAGACAAATAGTGAACAGACACACGCGAAATACGCAGCATGTACAGTACATGTATGGTCTTCTATGGGCAGGGGGGGGGGGGGGGTCTAAAAATGTTTGAAAAAATAGATGCCTAGAAGCGTATTGGACTTTGGCTGCTAGTCCACTACAAAACACTTGTGTTCAAATCAATGGAATTTTTTACTAAATTCTTGGGGGTGGAGATCCTAGTGTACTGCCCTCTATACAAAACCCGAGTGTAATTTGTAAGTGATAACTGCTTATGAGCTGCCCAGTTGTGAGTACAACAGCAAATAATATTGTGGTGTCTGAGAACACTTGTGTTCAAATCAATGGAATTATGACATTAAGAAGAGAGAGCTATATTGGAGCAGAAAGTTGAAGTATTGAAATCCACCAATGGTTAGCATAGTTTGAGGTGTGCTCAGAGAGCAGAAATTAGGCAGAAAAGACTAAGGAAACTGAAGAACATCTGAGGCAATTAGTAATTGCTGAAGATCCCTTCAAAGAATGATGAGAAGGTTTGAAACAATCACAGCGGGTTCACTCTGTTCACCTTCTTTCAGCCCTATTTAAACTAGGGCAGTCACACTTTGCTTTCTCTACTCCAGCAGCTCACGCTGACACTAATGTGGCTTTGCATGGCTATCACTGTCTGGATAGAACATGGGCTATGTACGTATCAATATAGTATAGGCTCTTAGTAGTAGGCCAAGTGTTGTATTTCAACAGTGCAGATTGCATGAGTTTATAAGCCTATACATGATATATACATACATACATGTAGTTGTCAATACACAATTTGTATACATGTAATAGGCTAATCATTTTAGGATACAATAATATATATATATATAGCATTGCAAGTAATATGCTGCAGTTTGCCTTCTGCATGATATGTACAGACATACATGTTACAGTTGGAATTGGCTGGGTCCTACTGGCAAGTGCTACTAGCGGGTTTAGTGGCTATATAAAGCTTGCCTACTGCTCCTCTGCCAAGGGGGCTCCAGTAGCTCAATTGGTAAGAGCATCTGACTAGTATTCAGAAGGTCCTGGGTTCAATCCCCAGCTGGGTCCCAATTTTTATGTGTAATAAGCTAATCAATTTAGGATACAGTAATATAATTATAGCAAGTAGTATACTGCAGTTTGCCTTCTGCAGCATTAATTGCATCGCACACTATGTGCTATCTCATACTGTGCTGTGCTATAATTAAAGTATTCCCAAGTATTACACAGAGGGACTAATCATGGACACATCTTGACTCAGCCGCTGACTCATTACTGTACACGCTAGGATGTCCTGATCATTAAAGCCATCCATAGAACTAACAGTTGCTGGCCAAATCATCACTAGATCCAATCCATCCTAATAACATTGAATCATCATTGGTCAAAACAGAGAAGCAGCCCAGAAGACTCCTACCTGTGTACGTACCTCCAAGTGAACATGGCCAAATACAACATGTACTAGCATATCTTTGCATGGTGGAAAACCTGACTCCTTGATTACTACACAAGAACGTGTCCTACTTTCCAAAAGAGAAAAGGTGCTGGATCCCATAACACCTTCAACAGAAAGTGAAATAGAATTCAAAAGGAAAGTTAAGCATTCATTGAATGCAGATATGCCTTTACAGACAAGGAAGAGGAACTGCTGTGGAGTTCCACAATTTATCGCATGGGCTATAACTGGTACTATTACAATAAGTTGGGTGAAATGCACTGTGCAAATACCATAGATTAATCATAACATTATAGGCAAACATGTTATCTGCATGACATGCAGTGCACAAAATCAACTCAGTATACATACCTTAAACCGATGGCTTGACTGTGACTGAGCTGGAGGGTTCTTCCTATAGGAAAACAGTAATTGTTCTGCAGGATTCACAATCTTTCTCTAAGTAATACAAAATGGACAAGCTAGCTAGTTGTATGTGCCTGTATTTAGCCAACAAGTGGAATACATGTACTGGTAGGCTGGCGAGTTACGATAATCCTGTTTCGCAACTTACAGCTGCTAACAAGTCGGATAATTGTAGCTTCGTGATTCCAGTCTCCACTGCTAGCTTCAATTTCTTCGCACCAACACATACTTGACAAAAGTGGAGACTGGAAATGAGGTTACTTTCGCTATATTTTTTTAGCTCTTGGCCTGACCTGTTACTTAGCAGAGACTTGGGAGTTTAGCAGATCTTACTTTTAACAGTTGTGGTACAGCAATATGCAAGTGTGGATGTTATGTATACACACCCATTTTACCTTAGACATGCATATACGTATGTATGTGCATACCTTTTGCAACTTTTAGCACTTCTTTTGCGTGGAGAATATCTCACTCCAAGAGGAGTCACTGTGTGGCTTCTGTGCTTCTTTAGTCCAGGAGCTGATCTGCTACCCTGCACTACTTGCAAAATGCGCTCGGCTTCAACTTCAAGACACACATAGCTCTGCGAGAAAAAGAAATAGTCCAGGCACTTACTAGATAATTGTTCTATACTTGCAGTGGAGTACTATAATGTATTATGTATGTAAATCCAATCAATAGTTACTGTAGATGAGCTTTTAAATTAAACATAATGTGAACATAAATGTGTAGCAGGGGTGTAAGAATGGCCTTTGATAGAGCTAGCCAGATCACCTAAAGCTATTCGTTTCACTTGCACAAAATATTGCAGAGGAGAAAGGTCAATCGGACCGAAGATATCCCAAGAGTAGATGCTGTAGTTATGTTCCTAATTGAACATGAAGGATGGTAAGCTGGTTCGGCTGCCGCAGTCAGTGAAAGATTTGATGAAGCGTTAAGTTAAATTATCAAAGCGTTAAGTTAAATTGTCAAGCTGAACTTGACAATTGAATTGTTACTATGTATTGTTTTATCAATTTTGTTTCATTGTATTGTTGCAATACATTCTGCACTTATTGCACTATAACATTAACATAAACTATTTAAAGAAAATTTAAAAATCGTTTTCCAAACATGCTAATTGGAATTTCCTCACAGGAATTGGAAGTGGTGCAATGTGATTTACGCTTCATTTGCTGTAGGTTGTTGGTCTTCTCAGCACTTGTTTCAATTCTTTCATGAAGACAACATCCATGCTATTGCAAGAGGTACCATTTAACACAAGTGTATGGCACTACAATGAGCATGCCACTAGAACGATATGTTGTATATGTACTGCAAACCTCATCTTTATCTCTCACACTTGCAACATTAACAGACAGTTGCTCACAGATGGAGTCTACCACATCATCATCTGAGCAGAAATAAAGGCAGACTAAAAGCTGCTTTGAAAATACATTGATACTAAACACAGCAGTAAAATCCCCAGAAAGTAGTTAAAGCTGCAGTTTCAGACACCGAGATAGTGTAATGGCCTGCATGGTTCTAGTTTAAAACTGTGGCCTTGCACGCTCAGGTGCAATATCATAGTAGAATATGGGAAAGCTGCTGCTCCTTTGTGAAAGAGACAAGAACATCAGTATAAACTTTGTACAATGTACAATTCATTTTGGGAACCGGTACAATACGAACATTATGTATGGCTTATTACATTCATCACTGTGGAAAACAGCTAAGTTATCAAAATGTTTGCATTTCTGTAAATAATTCACGATATTCAGCTACGTAAGCCTTGCTCTTAGTCTCAACTTACTTTGCATATACGTAGTACAACACACTACATACTACGTATGTGCAAAAAGCTGGGGAGTGGAGACGAGAATGAGGCTATAGCTAGCTACATATAGCACACACACACACACCTCTACATACCAATCAAGGGGGGTGCTCTCAGGTCAAGCACTATGAGACATGTGTTCACTTTCAGTACTTCCAGAAGACTGACTGCCCCATCAGTAGTGACACCACAGGACTGGATCTATGGCTGGGAGTTACAGAAGTAATTGTACCATCATTACAGGCATAACTGTATTGAATTTACAATCCTGTATGTAAATTACACAAGTGACTGTATAAGATATGATTGGATCTACAATGTATGAATGTGCACACTGTACGTAAATGTTTTTTTCCACCTCACTGCTTCCCAAAGAGCTTGACTTCTTTATTTGGACTGCCACATTAAATAGATGATAATTATTCTACGACTCCCCACATCCAGATGAAACCATAGAGAAGGTTGGAAGAAGCTAACCCACATGTACGTACATACCTCTGAGGCACACATCATCTCTGAGTGCTTCCGCAAACTCCTGTGCACCTTTATCACCAATGTCAACGTTGAGATTTATAATCTGTGCAGACCTGGTATCTTTTCCAGTTTGAGCTTTTATGATCGGAGGCTTCACTTTGTCTGTGCAGGCAATGTTGCTGCAGAAATATAGTAAAGGTGTAGTAAATAAATGTAGCCTCATACCCGGATAGACCTATTACCACCGTAGTAATGTATCTGAGATGTATATCAGTACATATACGTATATACAATCTCATTACTACGTAGCTACACGCAAGAAGTTCCTTCCTTCACTACAGCAAGAAAAATAGGCTTCTTAGGCTTCTCTCCAGTTCAATTCAGTGACAGCTTTAGTCCTTGTTTTGTAAGGCATGGTACCATACACAGGAAGAGCAACTAAAATGTGACTTCCAATCTTTTAAAAGCCACTCTGGATACCTGTCTGCCAATCCCCCTTGAATAGATCTATCATGAAGTCATTCCGTTATATATCAGTATATGCAGTGATGTATATACTGCAAAGCACAAGCTTAATTAGTGTGATCATAGATAGTAGAGTAGAAGGACTTCCTATCCTTCTACTCTACTATCTATGGTGTGATAAAAAGTATCTATTATAAACATACCTACACAGCAGTCAATCAACTGGAAGCTTTCTGCTTATGCTGTACACAAAGCTGCCCTGTGCAAATGTACATCTATCCTCGCTCCCAGGCCCTCACTTCATTTGGTTGCATGAAGGCTAGCATAATATACTTGTAAAAAGTCACTGGATTAATGGAGGTACTGTCTAACTACATGTATTGGTGTACTGACCACTATTTACAGTACCATAGACAAAGGGTCTAATTACATACCAAGGCTTCTCACAGTTGGGTAAAGTCTTTCCTCCCATTTGTCTATGAAGACAACAGTATGCAGTGCCTTGTTGATCTGTAAAGCAGTCAGAAGTGGGTGCCAGTCGTTTCTCTTAGCCTTGAAGACCCGACAACTCAGCACTCCTTCCTTGGCTCCACTGCGGATACTGGCTATAGGACACGTGTCCTCCAGGGCACACAGACTTTCATAGTAAGCTACAAAGTCTTCAGCTCCTCGCTGACGAATGCAAACAGCCTCCATCTAAGGATTGAATAGCAATTTCTGATATAGAGAAACTAGCTATACCGTACCATGCACAAGCTGCTCTGAATATAGTTAACTCCCTATAGCTACATGTACGTATACTAGATGTATTTCTTTCTGGTAGGTTTAGATTAGTAGCTGCATTGTCTTGCAAGTACATGTAAACTGCTGCTTCAATGGATTATGAAAGAAGTTCAAGCACCTATTTCACAACATATATGTGAATAAGAAGGTGCTTTGCACTCATTTTGAAAAACAAATTGTGCCAAAAATTAAATGTAGTTGTTGCAAGTCTGTACTAAAATGACAGTAGAAGAAATGGTGGGGCTAAGATCTTTATTTAATGTGACAATATAAAGCCTCTCAGAAGGTTATAAACAGAATGCTATTCAAGTCTTCCATCAAACATCTTTAGTGACATACTCTATGAATTTGTGTGCAACATGTGGCCGTAAGTAAAGTACAAAGATCTCTGCAGGCAGGCTTGGGAAAGAGGCTAGCAGTGTATTAAAGGTATACAAGGGTCACCAACACCTTCAGGTGCTGGGAGCAGTAAGTGCAGTGTCTGGAGACACTGGCCATAGAGCTGCATATGGGACGTGAGTTCAAATCCTGGTTCAGCAAAAGCCCAATGAAGGTTTGGAGCAGCTATGGTACAGGGCTGGGTGTTTCCCTCTTGCTGTGGAAACTGGTACATGTACATACGCCATATCAGCTTCCCACAGTGTTTCAGATACCATTTTTATAACCCAATTTGGTATCTTTCACGGCTGATTAAGCATTCCAGTACACTAATTAAATGCTGCAGCTACAAGTATAGGCAAATCAGGATTCTAGAGGTCTGGCAAACAAAGAAAGTTAGGATTGTCTCTATGATATTATAGAATCTGTAGGTGAAGGCTACACCAACATGTGGACAGCAAAAGTAGCAAGATCGCTCTAAAGTCAGTAGGCATTGTTTGCCCGAGTGCACTTCTCCCTGAGTGAATCAGGCAAACAAACCAATCATTTTGTAATGATCATCAACCGTTGTACTCCCCTAACACTAAGTGTCTTTGGCTATCCATGGTATTTTGCTCTAGGTGGATAAACCATTGTGGAATAATTTATTGAGTCATACAAGTTTCAGTTGTAATGGTTTACAGTTGCTGATGATGTTGCTGCTGATAATTTCCCTTATGGACACCCTAAAGCTTCCCTACTACACTCACCAAATATGCAGCATGTGCAGTCAGTCAAGACAGCCACACCTCTTCGCAGTCGCATGCACTGCAGCAACGCAAGACCGTACTAGCGTGAGACGCTACACAAACGCTTAGCATGCACGTGAGAACCCAGCTCCTCCTGTATAACACATTTTACGCAATTAAAATCAGATGATCTGGAGTGGCCCTGATGTAGCCTCGTTCCCAGGCCCGCGCCATTTTCGGTTACACGAAAGATGTGACTTTCCTTCGTGCAACCGAAAAAGTCGCGGGCCTGGGAACGAGGCTAGCCCTGATGCGCCACTGGTTTCAAGGCAGTTCATGGATTATAATTTACTGCAATACTGTAAGCGATCCCCAAGTTGGTAGAAGTTGGAGCTAGCTAGACTAACGTGCTACCATAGATAGTAGAAGTTATCTATGGTGCTACGTACCTTGACTCTGGTTGCTGTAGTTTGCAGCAGAGATACTAATAATACCTTTGTTTGCAGCTTTAGTCAAACTCACTTCCCCGCCCCCCAAAAGAAAACAAAAAACAAACAAAAACAAAGACCCGGCAATGATAAGTGAGACTTCGACCTGTTCGCGTCTACTGCCATACCTCTCATTTCATGTATTATAGGAATCGAGAACGCGACAAGGAACCGACAGCTAGCTAAGGAACCACGAAGTAATAAATGCGGGGGCGGGCACGCTACGATATGCGCCGTGCGCGTCCATGCTTTTCGCGCCAGCTCACGCAGCTCTTGACTGCGCAAGAAAGTTGAACTCTCTAGAATTAAAGTACTACTACAGAAGAATGAAGTCTCTATTCAAGGAACAGGGAGGTTGTAGGTATTATCATAGATAATATAAACCGTAGGTGGATGCGAAACGGTATGCGTCCGCGGATAGTATACGGAGATTTATTGAAGCAGTCATTGCAGCGGTACGCGTGACCAGCCACGGTGTGCAAGTTCCAGCGTCTACCTCAGCGATTGAGCAACGAAACAGCAGCACGGGCCCAGTATCCTGACAGCTACATCAGACAGTTCATAGGTAAGTGGCTCTGCAGACAAAAGAAGGCCTCATTTCTAGTAGTAGTCGGTGAACTGGGAAGGTGTCACACTGGAGTCAATGGAAGGCAGAGCTTTGGAACTTTTGTGTGAGATTATCTCCAGAGCAGTTTGGTTCTGAGCTAAAAACCTGCTACAGACCAATGCCTATCTAGGTCATCTACTGGGAGAAAATAGAGACTTTGCTCAGGCTTGGTCTGTAGTTTTCTAAATGAGGCTCATCATGCTGTAAAATCGGAACCTCAGTGTTCTCCTTTGTGTGAGATTATCTCCAGGGTTGTTAGACTCAGAACCCAAACCTTGTTTGAGATCAATGTCCAACTAGGTCATCTACTGGGAGAAAATAGAGACTTTCTTCTAGCTTGGCCTGTAGGCTATTAAATGAGGCTTGATCATGCAGTAGAATCGGAAACTCAGTTCATGTTTTTGTGTGCATATCCAGTGTTTGCAACAATAACAAGTCCACTGGAATGAAACAAAAATCCCCCCTCAGAATGCATATAGCATAAGGGTTTTGTTCTGTTTGCAGATGGATGTGAAGCCAGTTGGAAGAGGGCATCACAAGCGCCGAAAGAAGGGATTACGTTTGAGTTTTGATCGTAGGAAGAATGAAGAACGACACCGGCAGCAGTGTGCATCGTATTAAACTCTCAAACAATATTTTTTATTTTGTACGCATCACAGTATAATATCATCAATCCTCTACTCTTTGTGGTTGCAGTGACTTTCTTGTGCCTTTCTTGTATTTCTTCTCAAATTTCATAGTCCATCCTTTGGCAAATGCATGGGCACGTACAGTTATCCACAGATTGACGACAGCCTTCAATAGTTCAATGCTGTACTCTTCGTATGAAAGAGGGATGCTATGGGCAATCGTTTCCCAACAACACAAAACTGAGTTTGTTGTCAGGACTTCCTCAGTGATGGACAAACAAATGTTGGTGCCTTCATCATACTTCTTCACGCTTCTCTTCAACATAGCGGAGAAGTTCATGTACCTTCTTCCCCCTTGGTGAGCGCTGGATGATCGGCTCTTTCTGCAGTGCTGACACACATGAAAGAAACAGTGTAGTGCAACCACCTGTGCCTCCCAAAGCAGCTTCATCAACTGATGCACTAGAATTTGTGACCTGCAGGGCATTAAATAGAGCACAGACACTAGCGACGCTGCTATACAGGCAGTATATGCTTGCTAGTAGCACCATAGTCATAATAGAGGTACTACAATGGTACTTTTTCACTCACAATGCTCACGCTCGGGCATGTTGAGGCGCTTTGTGGCACCAGGACCTGCTCTTCTTCACCGTCAACTTCTACAGTGACCAAACCCAAATCTCCGTCTAGAACGCTCTCTCCACTAGAAGAGGAACAAACTCTTTCCTCGCAACCATCTGCTCGCAGTTCTTGATCCATAACTCACGCTACTAGCGGGCCCAGACTAAACTCATGCACACTGCACGCAGCTCGAGAAAGATAAACGGAATATCGTAAATTACGTCCGTTACATCCGCTGCAATGAATGCTTCACGTGAAAACGTAGTAAGCGGAAGCGTTTCGTATCCACCTACGGTTTATATTATCTATGGTATTATCAAATAATTTGTAGCAAGACCTGACAGTTCCCAATTTATGCCCCACCAGGTAGTTTCACGAGTTCACATGAAACAGTAATTGATTGTAGGTATCTATCAATAAATAAGAGTAAAATGGAAGCGGTAACATACAAGAAAGATTATAGAAGTCTGTCAACATTAAGGATTCTGAAGCATCTTGAAGAGGAGTATATATATCGTTATAAGGCCAAACAAACTTTCATCACAGCCTCTAGTTTACAGGGAGAATGGAGAGGAACCAAATTCCCAATTTCATTTCCACCTCTAATTAATTGTACACATTACTTTTCTTGTGTTTGCCTTTAGTGATTGCTGAAATGAAACATAGGTGGGAGATAATTAGTCACACAGAACACAACTTCAATAAGCAAAGTGGAATGAACCATATATAAGGAGCAATGTAAGTAACTATGCCTCATATTGACAGCCAACTTTGAGATCAGTGTATTCCTAGCAGAGAGAATTGGGGAAGTTACTGCTTCCCAATTAATTGCCTACTCTGACAGAGTGCACACATTAATCTTCTTTAGAGATAGCAGATATGTGGGAATAAACAAATTAATATATGCAGTGCACAATCGTAATATGCTGCTCTAGAAGGAACTGTGTAAAAAAACAGCGTAAGTAAAACCGTACCCATGACAGTCTACTTAGAGATCACACAAAGTCAGGCAAGATATTCCTAGCTAATTAGGAATCTGCCAGAGAGAATGGAGAGGAACCAGCTTCCCAATTCCATTCCCCACTCTAATTAATTGTACACGTTACTTTTCTTGTTTTTGCAAAATGTTACTTCAAAGTTTGCAAGCAGAAAACATAAGTGGAAGATAACTAATTTAGTTACACCTAACACAACTTCCACAAGAAGTCGTGGAATGAACCATCTAAAAGGCACTGGAACAACAAACAGAACAAAATGTGAGGAAAAGTAAATAACACCATCTCAGTAAGCTTCTCTAGAAGGAACCATGTAAGGAACCGCACCCCTGACAGCCCACTTTGTGATAACACAAAGCTAATTGAGAATCTGTCTCTTTACTGCAAAGATATCAACAGCACAGCCTCTAACTACCGGAGAGAATGGAGAGGAATCAGCTTCCAATTCAGTATACCCACTCTAATTAATGACACACATTACTTTTTTGTGTGTTCGCACAATGTAACTTTAGAGCCTATTGCAGGCAGGAAACAGGTGGGGGATGATTAGTCTCACAGAACTTGAAGGAATAATCTACGGAGCAAAGTAAGGAACCGTGCCTCATATTGACAGCCAACTTTGAGATCAGTGTATTCCTAGCAGAGAAAATTGGAGCAGTTGCTGCTTCCCAAATAATTGTCTACTCTGGTAAGTGCATGCTTTACTCTCCTCATGTTAACACAATGATTCTTTAGGGAAAGGAGACAGGACAAATGTAAAAAAAGCAAGTTATGCAGTAAACAATTGCAGTAAGCTGCTTTAGAAGGAACCGTAAGGAACCGTACCGCTGACAGCCCACTTTGAGATCACACAAAGTCAGGCAAGGTATTCCTAACTAATTGGAAATCTGTTTCTTTATTGCAAAGATACCAACAGCACAGCTTCTAGCTACCAGAGAGAGCGGAAAGGTACCAGCTTCACAATTTCATTCTCCACTCTAATTAATTGTACACATTACTTTTCTTGTGATGGCAAAATGTTACTTCAGAGATTGCAGGCAAGAAACCATAGTTAGTACTCTACAATCTATGACAAAACATAGGACGTGGGGGAAATTAGTCACATGCACAGAACACAAATTCGATATGTAACCGTGGAATGTACCATCTAAAAAGCACAGTAGTAACTGTGCCTCATATTGACAAGAAAGATTATAGACGACTGCCAACATTAAGGAGAAGCATCTAGAAGAGGAGTATATCGTTATAAGGCTAAACAAACTTCTATCACAGCCTCTAGCTGCCAGGGAGAATGGAGAGGTACCAAATTTCCAATTTCATTTTCAACTCTAATTAATTGTACACATTACTGTTCTTGTGTTTGCCTTTAGTGATTGCTGAAATGAAACATAGGTGGGAGATAATTAGTCACACAGAACACAACTTCAATAAGCAAAGTGGAATGAACCATCAATAAGCAACCGTTGAAGGAACGTCTAAGGATCAAAGCATAGATCAAAGTAAGGAACCGTTGTCACAGTAAATTTGATCGCTCGGAAATTCGATCGCGGCGACAGAATTTACTAGGAAATACTATCGCCGAGCGATTCAATTTACTAGGAAATACGGTAGGGCCTAGGAAATATTATCGCACGCTAGCTTTGCACCTTCCCAGCACTCAGCGTACATGGCATAGTCTCGTGGATTTTGATCTATGTTCAAACGTTCCCAGGCCACAATCAGGGCTTACCCCCGCTTTCCTTGCGGGCTGGGAAAGACTAATGTAAGCGCAGGGTACTGGCTGCCAAATTCGAGACTCCATACTAGTATAGTAGCCTGCTGGGTTATCCAGCGCTCAGGAAGTCTCTACTCTTCATGTTTTGCTGACTGTTGACTCATAATGCGATGTGCATGAATAAAGTGTACATGTTGTATACAGAAAACTTATGTTACAGTGCTGGTACGCATGACAGGTGTGCAAAACCATTACTGCTTAAATACAGCTTCTGGTATTTTTGCACAGGATTCGTGAAACCATTTTCCACACTTGCTGCACATGCGTTCTTCTCCATTGTCTGGCAGCCAGCATGAACAGTAAACGCCCACATTCTCACTTCCGATGGGCGTTCCTGCTCGGATCGTCTGGGGCGGGAATGGTTCCAGCTTTCCGTCCTTTAAGAAGCATACTCTTTAGAATTTATTGAATGTTCAACCACTCTGAGACTCACACACAACCTAAAAACAGGTGACCTGGTGTGCTGTGTGACACCCTACCGCCAACCTAAATAAGTGTGTTTTGACCACTTTATTTCTAAGAGTGAAGAGCCACAGCCTCTAGCTACCAGAGAAAATGGAGAGGTAACAGCTTCCCAATTTCATTCCACACTCTAGTATAGCATACTTTTCTTACTCGCATAATGTTTAACTTAATTCAGAGATTGTATGCAGGTACAAAATATAGGTGAGCTACAATAGTTAGCTATAGACTTTCATTAGTAAGCAATGTTGTACTGTAGGCTTAGAGGGTGATGTATGTCCGGCAAGCAGGCACCCTGAGGTGCAATGTCGCTATTTCTTAGTAATCACTTTTCGGTTGCTCTTATACATATTCCTGGCCAATAATGAGGGTAGCTATTATAACCTAAGAGGGATTTCTATGAAGCAGTGACATTGTACCAAGGTTGCCTGTTCAACAGACATATATACAGAAGCACTCAACCTCTAAGCCAAGGTTATTTTCAGACTGTTTATCCTGGTGTAAACTATAATCCCAGAAATGTGGCTCTTGGTATTTATATAGTACAGAGACGGATTCCCACCTTTAGTTTAATTATTCTTCTAGTGCGATGTGAAAGGGGGCTGTCAGTATGTAGGACATGTTCTTACAAGATTTGAGTTTAACCATGCGTTGCTTACTGAAGTTGTAATCTCTAGAGATATAACTACATAAACCATAATTGTTTCTCACTCTCTGAATTAACTGCATGAGATAAGGAGTGTGTACGTATGCTTAGTTAGAGTGGGGAAGCTGTTACTTTTCCTCTCTCTCTGGTAGCTAGAGGCTGTGGCTTTTGGTATCTCTGGAATACAGAGACAGATTTCCAATTAGCTAGGAATGCGTACCTTGTCTGACTTTGTGTGATCTCAACGTGGGCTGTCAGGGGTACCGCGCGCATGCAGAAATAAAGTGGAATGCGTTGCAGGGAAATTTGACAGGAAATCTGGCAGTTTAGGTACAGGACAGTATAGGATAGGGTAGAATTTCCTTTAAAATCATGAAATTCTGCCCTATCCTATACTACCTTAAATTGTACCTGAAATACCAGATTTTCTGTCAAATTTCCTTGTAACACGTTTCAGGAAATTCCACTTTTTTTTGCATTTTTTTACTGTACATGGTTGCTTACATGATTCCTTCTAGAGCTGCTTGCCGCGATTAGGTACTGCATAGTTGTCTATTTTCACATTTTGTTCTGTCTGCTGTCTTTTAAAGGAGAACTATGAACGCTAAATTAGAGCTGGGATGTGTTTGGAAAGCAGTCAATTATTTTTTCTCCCTGGTAGCTAGAGAGTGTGGCTCTTAGCATCTTCAAAATGCAAGGACTGATTTCCTATTAGTTGTGCAAAGGAATATCCTTACTTCAATTCTTCAAATACAATATTTCACGGAGTGGGCTCTTAGTGGTACGAATCCTTACACGGTTCTTTCTAGAGTTGCTTGCTGATGTAGTATACTGTATTAATTTACTAGTTGTTTACCACCTATTGTTTGTACTGAATATCTCTAGCAGATCATTGTGAGAACATATGAAAAGTAATAGATGTAGGGCGGGGATGAAATTAGGAAGCAGTAGCTGCTCCAATTTTCTCTGGTAGAGAGAGGTTGTGGCTTTTGGTGTCCACCCTTCTTCAGGTATTGAAGTGCTATCTCAAAGTGGGCTGTCAGGGGTAGTGTTCCTGACTTGGTTCCTTACACGGTTCCATCTAGAGCAGCGTATTACGATTTTGTACTACATATAATTTGGTTTGTTTTCACATTTATCCTGTCTTCTTTCCCTAAAGAATCATTGTGTTCACATGTGGAGAGTAAAGTATGCACTTACCAGAGTAGGCAATTATTTGGGAAGCACTAACTGCTCCAATTCTCTCTGCTAGGAATACACTGATCTCAAAGTTGGCTATCAGTACAAGACATGGTTCCTTATTAGACGTTTCTTCAACTGTTGATTATTAATGGCTCATTCCACTTTGCTTATTGAAGTTGTGTTCTGTGTGGCTAATTATCTCCCACCTATGTTTCATTTTAGCAATCACTAATGGCAAACACAAGAAAGGTAATGTGTACAATTAATTAGAGTTGGAAATGAAATTGGGAATTTAGTTCCTCTCCATTCTCCTAGGTAGCTAGAGGCTGTAATGAAAGTTTGTTTAGCCTTATAACGATCCACTCCTCCTCAAGATGCTTCTCGTTAAAGAGTATGCTTCTTAAAGGACGGAAAGCTGGAACCATTCCCGCCCCAGACGATCCGAGCAGGAACGCCCATCAGAAGTGAGAATGTGGGCGTTTACTGTTCATGCTGGCTGCCAGACAATGGAGAAGAACGCATGTGCAGCAAGTGTGGAAAATGGTTTCACGAATCCTGTGCAAAAATACCAGAAGCTGTATTTAAGCAGTAATGGTTTTGCACACCCGTCATGCGTACCAGCACTGTAACATAAGTTTTCTGTATACAACATGTACACTTTATTCATGCACATCGCATTATGAGTCAACAGTCAGCAAAACATGAAGAGTAGAGACTTCCTGAGCGCTGGATAACCCAGCAGGCTACTACACTAGTATGGAGTCACGAATTTGGCAGCCAGTACCCTGCGCTTACATTAGTCTTTCCCAGCCCGCAAGGAAAGCGGGGGTAAGCCCTGATTGTGGCCTGGGAACGTTTGAACATAGATCAAAATCCACGAGACTATGCCATGTACGCTGAGTGCTGGGAAGGTGCAAAGCTAGTGTGCGATAATATTTCCTAGGCGCTACCGTATTTCCTAGTAAATTGAATCGCTCGGCGATAGTATTTCCTAGTAAATTCTGTCGCCGCGATCGAATTTCCAAGCGATCAAATTTACTGTGACAACGGTTCCTTACTTTGATCTATGCTTTGATCCTTAGACGTTCCTTCAACGGTTGCTTATTGATGGTTCATTCCACTTTGCTTATTGAAGTTGTGTTCTGTGTGACTAATTATCTCCCACCTATGTTTCATTTCAGCAATCACTAAAGGCAAACACAAGAACAGTAATGTGTACAATTAATTAGAGTTGAAAATGAAATTGGAAATTTGGTACCTCTCCATTCTCCCTGGCAGCTAGAGGCTGTGATAGAAGTTTGTTTAGCCTTATAGCGATATACTCCTCTTCTAGATGCTTCTCCTTAATGTTGGCAGTCGTCTATAATCTTTCTTGTCAATATGAGGCACAGTTACTACTGTGCTTTTTAGATGGTACATTCCACGATTACATATCGAATTTGTGTTCTGTGCATGTGACTAATTTCCCCCACGTCCTATGTTTTGTCATAGATTGTAGAGTACTAACTATGGTTTCTTGCCTGCAATCTCTGAAGTAACATTTTGCCATCACAAGAAAAGTAATGTGTACAATTAAGGTAGGAAGGGCCTCACCTGGAATCCACAATTCAAATGGACGGCTTTGTTGATAACATGAAAGTCTACCTCGAATTGACAAAAATTTTGCATCTAACCACACCTCCTGCTAAATAATCCACAAAAACGCAATTTCGGGTTGCTTTAAAATACGAGAAATTTTGGAATCTGCTAGAGCCCCGCCCACAGTCTGGCAACAACACCAGTACCTACAGAGGACAGGCTACAAACGTAGGGATGCTTTTTCACAGGAATGCTTCAAAGCCAGTTTTACAGCCCTGAACGCATCCAACCACCCCAAAACCCTCATTTTCGCTATCCTGACTTTCAAAAAAAATTCGGCAACCGCCCACGCTCACCCGACGAATTCGAGCCCTGCATTACAAACTTCAACCTACTCCCACAAAAATTAGGGATGCGATTTTTCATTCACCCCTCGGTTTCTGAGAACCACCCACCAGAGCTCTCCCTATAAATCTCCACAGATTCACACAACTAGCTATTCGAGCTAATTTTAAAAAAAATGGGCGGGGCCTACAGACCCGAAAGGTGACTATTCTAGCCTACCTGAGATGGGCAACAACCTGCCACTATCCGTCTGTCTGGCTGACTTCTAGCCACTCGGGCAGCCTAACAAACTTTCTACAACACACTAGCTAGCTATTCTGACATAAAAAGCCTACTCACAATTCTATGATGTCATATCTTCTTTTTAAAAAAAAAGTGTTGAAAGCCAACATCAGAGTACCGCTCAACCACATCAAAGTGCCGATATCACATATGAAAGAACCGCTATCCACATCAAAGTGACACACCCCTCCTGTTGATTCCGGTTGCCGCCATGGGAAAATGCAAACATATCAATGAATCTAATTAGCGCCACGTGAGTGACGTCATCTCATTAATTCTTCATGAGGAGAATCACGCGGATTCGAAGGTGAGGCCCTTCCTACCTTAATTAGAGTGGAGAATGAAATTGCGAAGCTGGTACCTTTCCGCTCTCTCTGGTAGCTAGAAGCTGTGCTGTTGGTATCTTTGCAATAAAGAAACAGATTTCCAATTAGTTAGGAATACCTTGCCTGACTTTGTGTGATCTCAAAGTGGGCTGTCAGCGGTACGGTTCCTTCTAAAGCAGCTTACTGCAATTGTTTACTGCATAACTTGCTTTTTTTACATTTGTCCTGTCTCCTTTCCCTAAAGAATCATTGTGTTAACATGAGGAGAGTAAAGCATGCACTTACCAGAGTAGACAATTATTTGGGAAGCAACAACTGCTCCAATTTTCTCTGCTAGGAATACACTGATCTCAAAGTTGGCTGTCAATATGAGGCACGGTTCCTTACTTTGCTCCGTAGATTATTCCTTCAAGTTCTGTGAGACTAATCATCCCCCACCTGTTTCCTGCCTGCAATAGGCTCTAAAGTTACATTGTGCGAACACACAAAAAAGTAATGTGTGTCATTAATTAGAGTGGGTATACTGAATTGGAAGCTGATTCCTCTCCATTCTCTCCGGTAGTTAGAGGCTGTGCTGTTGATATCTTTGCAGTAAAGAGACAGATTCTCAATTAGCTTTGTGTTATCACAAAGTGGGCTGTCAGGGGTGCGGTTCCTTACATGGTTCCTTCTAGAGAAGCTTACTGAGATTGTGTTATTTACTTTTCCTCACATTTTGTTCTGTTTGTTGTTCCAGTGCCTTTTAGATGGTTCATTCCACGACTTCTTGTGGAAGTTGTGTTAGGTGTAACTAAATTAGTTATCTTCCACTTATGTTTTCTGCTTGCAAACTTTGAAGTAACATTTTGCAAAAACAAGAAAAGTAACGTGTACAATTAATTAGAGTGGGGAATGGAATTGGGAAGCTGGTTCCTCTCCATTCTCTCTGGCAGATTCCTAATTAGCTAGGAATATCTTGCCTGACTTTGTGTGATCTCTAAGTAGACTGTCATGGGTACGGTTTTACTTACGCTGTTTTTTACACAGTTCCTTCTAGAGCAGCATATTACGATTGTGCACTGCATATATTAATTTGTTTATTCCCACATATCTGCTATCTCTAAAGAAGATTAATGTGTGCACTCTGTCAGAGTAGGCAATTAATTGGGAAGCAGTAACTTCCCCAATTCTCTCTGCTAGGAATACACTGATCTCAAAGTTGGCTGTCAATATGAGGCATAGTTACTTACATTGCTCCTTATATATGGTTCATTCCACTTTGCTTATTGAAGTTGTGTTCTGTGTGACTAATTATCTCCCACCTATGTTTCATTTCAGCAATCACTAAAGGCAAACACAAGAAAAGTAATGTGTACAATTAATTAGAGGTGGAAATGAAATTGGGAATTTGGTTCCTCTCCATTCTCCCTGTAAACTAGAGGCTGTGATGAAAGTTTGTTTGGCCTTATAACGATATATATACTCCTCTTCAAGATGCTTCAGAATCCTTAATGTTGACAGACTTCTATAATCTTTCTTGTATGTTACCGCTTCCATTTTACTCTTATTTATTGATAGATACCTACAATCAATTACTGTTTCATGTGAACTCGTGAAACTACCTGGTGGGGCATAAATTGGGAACTGTCAGGTCTTGCTACAAATTATTTGATAATACCTATAACCTCCCTGTTCCTTGAATAGAGACTTCATTCTTCTGTAGTAGTACTTTAATTCTAGAGAGTTCAACTTTCTTGCGCAGTCAAGAGCTGCGTGAGCTGGCGCGAAAAGCATGGACGCGCACGGCGCATATCGTAGCGTGCCCGCCCCCGCATTTATTACTTCGTGGTTCCTTAGCTAGCTGTCGGTTCCTTGTCGCGTTCTCGATTCCTATAATACATGAAATGAGAGGTATGGCAGTAGACGCGAACAGGTCGAAGTCTCACTTATCATTGCCGGGTCTTTGTTTTTGTTTGTTTTTTGTTTTCTTTTGGGGGGCGGGGAAGTGAGTTTGACTAAAGCTGCAAACAAAGGTATTATTAGTATCTCTGCTGCAAACTACAGCAACCAGAGTCAAGGTACGTAGCACCATAGATAACTTCTACTATCTATGGTAGCACGTTAGTCTAGCTAGCTCCAACTTCTACCAACTTGGGGATCGCTTACAGTATTGCAGTAAATTATAATCCATGAACTGCCTTGAAACCAGTGGCGCATCAGGGCTAGCCTCGTTCCCAGGCCCGCGACTTTTTCGGTTGCACGAAGGAAAGTCACATCTTTCGTGTAACCGAAAATGGCGCGGGCCTGGGAACGAGGCTACATCAGGGCCACTCCAGATCATCCGATTTTAATTGCGTAAAATGTGTTATACAGGAGGAGCTGGGTTCTCACGTGCATGCTAAGCGGTTGTGTAGCGTCTCACGCTAGTACGGTCTTGCGTTGCTGCAGTGCATGCGACTGCGAAGAGGTGTGGCTTTCTTGACTGACTGCACATGCTGCATATTTGGTGAGTGTAGTAGGGAAGCTTTAGGGTGTCCATAAGGAAAATTATCAGCAGCAACATCATCAGCAACTGTAAACCATTACAACTGAAACTTGTATGACTCAATAAATTATTCCACAATGGTTTATCCACCTAGAGCAAAATACCATGGATAGCCAAAGACACTTAGTGTTAGGGGAGTACAACGGTTGATGATCATTACAAAATGATTGGTTTGTTTGCCTGATTCACTCAGGGAGAAGTGCACTCGGGCAAACAATGCCTACTGACTTTAGAGCGATCTTGCTACTTTTGCTGTCCACATGTTGGTGTAGCCTTCACCTACAGATTCTATAATATCATAGAGACAATCCTAACTTTCTTTGTTTGCCAGACCTCTAGAATCCTGATTTGCCTATACTTGTAGCTGCAGCATTTAATTAGTGTACTGGAATGCTTAATCAGCCGTGAAAGATACCAAATTGGGTTATAAAAATGGTATCTGAAACACTGTGGGAAGCTGATATGGCGTATGTACATGTACCAGTTTCCACAGCAAGAGGGAAACACCCAGCCCTGTACCATAGCTGCTCCAAACCTTCATTGGGCTTTTGCTGAACCAGGATTTGAACTCACGTCCCATATGCAGCTCTATGGCCAGTGTCTCCAGACACTGCACTTACTGCTCCCAGCATCTGAAGGTGTTGGTGACCCTTGTATACCTTTAATACACTGCTAGCCTCTTTCCCAAGCCTGCCTGCAGAGATCTTTGTACTTTACTTACGGCCACATGTTGCACACAAATTCATAGAGTATGTCACTAAAGATGTTTGATGGAAGACTTGAATAGCATTCTGTTTATAACCTTCTGAGAGGCTTTATATTGTCACATTAAATAAAGATCTTAGCCCCACCATTTCTTCTACTGTCATTTTAGTACAGACTTGCAACAACTACATTTAATTTTTGGCACAATTTGTTTATCAAAATGAGTGCAAAGCACCTTCTTATTCACATATATGTTGTGAAATAGGTGCTTGAACTTCTTTCATAATCCATTGAAGCAGCAGTTTACATGTACTTGCAAGACAATGCAGCTACTAATCTAAACCTACCAGAAAGAAATACATCTAGTATACGTACATGTAGCTATAGGGAGTTAACTATATTCAGAGCAGCTTGTGCATGGTACGGTATAGCTAGTTTCTCTATATCAGAAATTGCTATTCCATCCTTAGATGGAGGCTGTTTGCATTCGTCAGCGAGGAGCTGAAGACTTTGTAGCTTACTATGAAAGTCTGTGTGCCCTGGAGGACACGTGTCCTATAGCCAGTAACCGCAGTGGAGCCAAGGAAGGAGTGCTGAGTTGTCGGGTCTTCAAGGCTAAGAGAAACGACTGGCACCCACTTCTGACTGCTTTACAGATCAACAAGGCACTGCATACTGTTGTCTTCATAGACAAATGGGAGGAAAGACTTTACCCAACTGTGAGAAGCCTTGGTATGTAATTAGACCCTTTGTCTATGGTACTGTAAATAGTGGTCAGTACACCAATACATGTAGTTAGACAGTACCTCCATTAATCCAGTGACTTTTTACAAGTATATTATGCTAGCCTTCATGCAACCAAATGAAGTGAGGGCCTGGGAGCGAGGATAGATGTACATTTGCACAGGGCAGCTTTGTGTACAGCATAAGCAGAAAGCTTCCAGTTGATTGACTGCTGTGTAGGTATGTTTATAATAGATACTTTTTATCACACCATAGATAGTAGAGTAGAAGGATAGGAAGTCCTTCTACTCTACTATCTATGATCACACTAATTAAGCTTGTGCTTTGCAGTATATACATCACTGCATATACTGATATATAACGGAATGACTTCATGATAGATCTATTCAAGGGGGATTGGCAGACAGGTATCCAGAGTGGCTTTTAAAAGATTGGAAGTCACATTTTAGTTGCTCTTCCTGTGTATGGTACCATGCCTTACAAAACAAGGACTAAAGCTGTCACTGAATTGAACTGGAGAGAAGCCTAAGAAGCCTATTTTTCTTGCTGTAATGAAGGAAGGAACTTCTTGCGTGTAGCTACGTAGTAATGAGATTGTATATACGTATATGTACTGATATACATCTCAGATACATTACTACGGTGGTAATAGGTCTATCCGGGTAAGAGGCTACATTTATTTACTACACCTTTACTATTTCTGCAGCAACATTGCCTGCACAGACAAAGTGAAGCCTCCGATCATAAAAGCTCAAACTGGAAAAGATACCAGGTCTGCACAGAGCTACACTAAATCTCAACGTTGACATTGGTGATAAAGGTGCACAGGAGTTTGCGGAAGCACTCAGAGATGATGTGTGCCTCAGAGGTATGTACGTACATGTGGGTTAGCTTCTTCCAACCTTCTCTATGGTTTCATCTGGATGTGGGGAGTCGTAGAATAATTATCATCTATTTAATGTGGCAGTCCAAATAAAGAAGTCAAGCTCTTTGGGAAGCAGTGAGGTGGAAAAAAACATTTACGTACAGTGTGCACATTCATACATTGTAGATCCAATCATATCTTATACAGTCACTTGTGTAATTTACGTACAGGATTGTAAATTCAATACAGTTATGCCTGTAATGATGGTACAATTACTTCTGTAACTCCCAGCCATAGATCCAGTCCTGTGGTGTCACTACTGATGGGGCAGTCAGTCTTCTGGAAGTACTGAAAGTGAACACATGTCTCATAGTGCTTGACCTGAGAGCACCCCCCTTGATTGGTATGTAGAGGTGTGTGTGTGTGTGCTATATGTAGCTAGCTATAGCCTCATTCTCGTCTCCACTCCCCAGCTTTTTGCACATACGTAGTATGTAGTGTGTTGTACTACGTATATGCAAAGTAAGTTGAGACTAAGAGCAAGGCTTACGTAGCTGAATATCGTGAATTATTTACAGAAATGCAAACATTTTGATAACTTAGCTGTTTTCCACAGTGATGAATGTAATAAGCCATACATAATGTTCGTATTGTACCGGTTCCCAAAATGAATTGTACATTGTACAAAGTTTATACTGATGTTCTTGTCTCTTTCACAAAGGAGCAGCAGCTTTCCCATATTCTACTATGATATTGCACCTGAGCGTGCAAGGCCACAGTTTTAAACTAGAACCATGCAGGCCATTACACTATCTCGGTGTCTGAAACTGCAGCTTTAACTACTTTCTGGGGATTTTACTGCTGTGTTTAGTATCAATGTATTTTCAAAGCAGCTTTTAGTCTGCCTTTATTTCTGCTCAGATGATGATGTGGTAGACTCCATCTGTGAGCAACTGTCTGTTAATGTTGCAAGTGTGAGAGATAAAGATGAGGTTTGCAGTACATATACAACATATCGTTCTAGTGGCATGCTCATTGTAGTGCCATACACTTGTGTTAAATGGTACCTCTTGCAATAGCATGGATGTTGTCTTCATGAAAGAATTGAAACAAGTGCTGAGAAGACCAACAACCTACAGCAAATGAAGCGTAAATCACATTGCACCACTTCCAATTCCTGTGAGGAAATTCCAATTAGCATGTTTGGAAAACGATTTTTAAATTTTCTTTAAATAGTTTATGTTAATGTTATAGTGCAATAAGTGCAGAATGTATTGCAACAATACAATGAAACAAAATTGATAAAACAATACATAGTAACAATTCAATTGTCAAGTTCAGCTTGACAATTTAACTTAACGCTTTGATAATTTAACTTAACGCTTCATCAAATCTTTCACTGACTGCGGCAGCCGAACCAGCTTACCATCCTTCATGTTCAATTAGGAACATAACTACAGCATCTACTCTTGGGATATCTTCGGTCCGATTGACCTTTCTCCTCTGCAATATTTTGTGCAAGTGAAACGAATAGCTTTAGGTGATCTGGCTAGCTCTATCAAAGGCCATTCTTACACCCCTGCTACACATTTATGTTCACATTATGTTTAATTTAAAAGCTCATCTACAGTAACTATTGATTGGATTTACATACATAATACATTATAGTACTCCACTGCAAGTATAGAACAGTTATCTAGTAAGTGCCTGGACTATTTCTTTTTCTCGCAGAGCTATGTGTGGCTTGAAGTTGAAGCCGAGCGCATTTTGCAAGTAGTGCAGGGTAGCAGATCAGCTCCTGGACTAAAGAAGCACAGAAGCCACACAGTGACTCCTCTTGGAGTGAGATATTCTCCACGCAAAAGAAGTGCTAAAAGTTGCAAAAGGTATGCACATACATACGTATATGCATGTCTAAGGTAAAATGGGTGTGTATACATAACATCCACACTTGCATATTGCTGTACCACAATTGTTAAAAGTAAGATCTGCTAAACTCCCAAGTCTCTGCTAAGTCATAATTCCATTGATTTGAACACAAGTGTTCTCAGACACCACAATATTATTTGCTGTTGTACTCACAACTGGGCAGCTCATAAGCAGTTATCACTTACAAATTACACTCGGGTTTTGTATAGAGGGCAGTACACTAGGATCTCCACCCCCAAGAATTTAGTAAAAAATTCCATTGATTTGAACACAAGTGTTTGGTAGTGGACTAGCAGCCAAAGTCCAATACGCTTCTAGGCATCTATTTTTTCAAACATTTTTAGACCCCCCCCCCCCCCCCCTGCCCATAGAAGACCATACATGTACTGTACATGCTGCGTATTTCGCGTGTGTCTGTTCACTATTTGTCTCCCCCCTCCAGCAAAGAATCCTGTATGAAACCCTGCACACTAAGTAGCATGTCCTTGCAACTTGTTGAGCTGTACACCTGTATCTGTGCTAAGCAAAGCATCTTCCACTTGTGCATGTCTAGCTCTCAGGCCCCTGTTATGGTAGCACTTACTAGTAGGCCCCAACTGTAGTTACTGTCTCAAGTTGTTACTTTAGTCTGCTAAATGACAGAAGTTCTTTGTAGTTCTTGACCCGTTCTGTCATACCTTTCTTTCCTTCAGAGAACAAGTGGGTGCAGCAGCAGATTCCAGCGTGCCGTCCTCTCTTCACAGCCCGTCATGTGTCTTTTGTCTTCTTCATTGTTGGGGTGATCTTCCTTGCTCTCGGAGTTACCTTTCTCGTTGTTGCAATGAGGGTAAGTGACCTAACATAACAGTGATGTTTATTTGCATGTACATGTAGATTCAAGTAAGAGCCCTCTGAATTATACCAGTCAAGTCTTAACCATTAACCACGAGCTACATGTTACTTAGACCATGGTTTATCCTAAGCATTATCACGTAATTCCAAGGGTGAAACCCGAGGGATTGTGTGTGTATTTACTTTACAGCCCGCCAGTAGACATGGTCTAACCAGCTTGTATCTTGGGCACTGGCCTAACCAACTCTGGTAGTTTAGCCTCGTTCTCTGTACCATCCCTGAGACTAGCACTATCAATATTAGTGTTGATGAAGCGTCAAATCGCCTACTCTATAGTAGGTGATTTACAGTCTGCACTATCGGTGGAGTTTGTACAGTCTATAGTAGGTACTGTTGAGGCCAGAAAATATGGAGTGGCGATGTGTACATATTTTGGAGAGCTATAAAAATTTTATATAATAGAGATTCAATTAAGATCACACATGGAAACAAGGTGTCCTCTATAGGGAATACCCGTTGAGCACTGTAGCTTTAAGCTAACAGTACACTTGGCCATACATATATCACCCTGTTGGCATGTACATGTACATGTGTATGTGGCGTTACTTTATAGTAAGACTCAAGCCAATTTCTACTGATAATATTAGTATTCCACTGCTGTTGTTGCATATTGCTTTTGTATACTGTTTTTTTTTTATCCCATCTATACTCAGATATGTGAGGTGGAAATTCCCTATACTAAATTGTGAACCAGTTCCCAGTGATGTCCCTTTCATACGTAACTTCCAGACGTGTTCCGAGTACCTGGCCAATATAAGTGCTCTAAGTAACATTGAGAGGCGTGATTTTGAAGACTGCCACTGCCGGGTGAATTTCACTGTCCCGGAGGAGCTGCGCTCTCCATGGTACATGTACTATGGTCTTGGCAACTACTTCCAGAACCACCGTCGCTACGTCAACTCCTGGGATGTGAAACAGCTGCGAGGAAATCGAGGGAGCTTCTTGAACCCCTCCGGTGACTGTAACCCCATACGGAATGTTGAGAACACTAATGGCACACGTATGCCTGTTGTACCTTGTGGACTCATTGCAAACAGCTTGTTCAATGGTGAGCATACTTTAACAAGTTTGCTTACTTAGGGTCAGGATTAATTAGTAGATTGTTTGTTGTGAGTGGAGTGGAATTTCCACTAGAAACAATGCATGGACTCTCTGAGTCTACTAGCAAATATTGTGGGAGCGAACCTTCCAAAGAAATTTCTAACGCCAAATGCAGATTTTGGTTTTGATGGATTACTAGATATCTACATGTACGTATATGACTTTTGCTTCACCATACTGCATCTTCAGTGATGGCCCATCTCACTTTTAAAATGTTAATACAATGCTTTTCTAGATCTGGCAAAATGCGAACAGTCACAATGTTTTGTGCACTCCAATGTAGTGATTAGAGTGGATCGTGCGTGCATAGTAAAATTCCTGAACACACCTGTGTGTAGTTTGTCCTTGTTCATGTAGACGTCTGAGTTTAAGTATGTGGGCTGTGTAAATTATTATTGTGTTTGTCTCTCCTTCTAGACTCATTTGATATGTTCATGAATCGTGATACGGGTGAGAACATGACCTGCTGTAATAGAACCAACTTTGCCTGGGATACTGACCGTAGTGTTCGCTTCCAAAACCCAAACGGCGCCCCTGAGGTCAGCCCTGAGGATCTTGTTGACACCACCATGCCCCCCAACTGGCCGTATGATCTTTCAGAAATTCCTGGGGGACTGGAGAGCGAGAGCTTTATTGTTTGGTTTCGTGTGTCAGCATTTCCAAAATTCCGCAAACTGTATGGCCGACTGCAAGAGAGTGGTTCCAGTGATATTAATCTCCCTGCAGGAAACGACTCCATCTTTCTCACTTACAGTATCCTTCATATTAATGCAATAGTCGTATACATTGTACGTGGCCTCGTTCCTAAGCTCCCCACATTTCATACTGCAAGTGACTAAAACTGGGTTGAGGCATGGGGAGGAGGCTAGCGTGTATGACTGTGGTCCTAGTTGGAAAGTGAACGTATTCAGTTGCATATTTTGATCATGTCACTATACATTAGTGCAGAACACGGTGACTGTTATGGGTAGGGCTCAAATGTTATGTGTCGTTGCATCAGTAGTTGTTCCATGTACACTGTGCATCTGAGCCCCACCCATTAACAGAAAATAAGCAATATAAGACATTGAATGCAGTGACAATCTTGGTAGAATAATGTTCATGGGACTGCCACATATTAGTCTAACTTGAAGCATGATGTCATCGCTAAAACAGCTTACTAAAGTTCTTGTACATAATGAAGTGGACAAGATATTTAAGTGACTCCTTGCTTGATAGCCATTTGCTGGTGATGTATATGTTGGCTCCTCTCTGTGTGGTAGCTATGTAGCATGCATCTAGCTAGTATAAATCACTTAGCCAGTTCAAACTGAGATTCTTAAGGTGCATATGCAGGTATGTGTATATCTCTGAAAGTTGTTTGCACAGTGTAAGTTAAAGTTATCAGCCAGTTTCCTTAACCTACAGCAGACTACCCTGTTCGTGAATATAAAGGGACCAAATCTCTCTTCCTTGCTGAGATCTCCTGGCTAGGTGGACGGAACCTGTTCTTGGGCATTGCGTACATTGTGACAGCAACTCCGTCGATAATTGCAGGCTTGGTGCTGCTGCTAATACACTTCGCCTGTTCACACTGGTATGTAGATGTAGTTTCTACTGCCATTGGTTTATGTAGCTTTGTCCCCAGGCTCTCTCGCAGCAAAAGTTGGGCAGAGGCCTTGTAGGTTTAATGTGTGGGTATTTAATGGACTGAATGAGGGCCACTCCCATAGTCTCTGTAAGTGTGTATATAGTTACCATTGCAGTCATGATCTTGACCAGCTAGTGATTGCACTGATTTGTCCATTTGCACAAGGCCTCTCCTGTTGTGCTATTGATTGTCAACTGGCACTTTTGTAAGCTTATTCCAAGCCCTCTGCTTATTTGGGTACATGAAGATAAAGACTTTCCTGTTAATGTCCAATGGTGTGGACCTGGTAATTGGGGCGAGCGGGAGCGAGCCCCCCCTTAGTGGTGCGAATGGAGATTCTGTGCGTACGTACGTCCATACTGCATGGTCCTATATACCGCAAATGCGTCACCGTACCTATTTCAACGGCATGCCCTCAAAATTATCACAAACACGTGCATGCAGTTCATGGCGTCTGCGTCTTTGTGCAGTTCATGGCGTCCGTGTCTTTGAGATTGTCACAAACACTTGCATGTAGTTCATGGCGTCTGTGTCTTTGAGATTATGAGTGACCTGCGCAGACAGCGAACCTTGGAGCGGCGCAGACCGCGCTACAGAGAAAGGAGACACGACGAAACTACCGAGGAGAAGGAGAGAAGACTATACAGAGCTAGCGAGAACGCCGAAGGCGGAGACTGTTGGGTGAGTCAGCTGAAGCTAAGGAGGCACGCCTTGAACATCGACGCTCGCTTAGGCGAGAGTGCAGGACTGCTGTGCTTCCGTGGCTCCCGAGACTATTCTGAGACTATACCATACAGAGGAAAGCAAGGTTTGCAGAAAGACCACAGATTATTTCTGCCTACACTCAGCCAGCTTATTAGCCATAGAGCACTGCCTGAAAGAAGCTTAAAAAATGACGACAGAAAGAGAGAGGACCCGCACCGTGCTTCTGAGACAGCAGCACAAAGGGAAGCAAGGCTTGCCGACAGACCAGAATTTTCTACCTATACACTGCCAGCATAGAGCACTGCCTGACAGGGAGAGGCAAGCATCAAGTTGCATCAAGTTACATCACAGATAGCTATACTGAGAGACAACCTGCTAAAATTCTACATGACAGACCATCATTGAAAGAGATGCATGGGAACATTGAATTCAAACGAAATGTTGAAGTTCCATGCACATTTTTCTGTAATGGTCTACACTTCTTACTGTGTTCTACTATAGCATCTTCATGCAATATGTACACGTACTCGCTCACGCTCGCCCCACAATGCTCTGCATTCACCTAGTTAATTTAAGGTATATAGCATTTTTTCACTCCTTGGCCCACTGTTGTTTAGAACCATGGGAAACAGTATGATGTTTTGCTACTGTGGACAATTCTAACTTCTAAGTAGATACATTAACAGGTACGGATCGAGATGACTGCAGTTGCGACTATAGAGTCTATGGGAGTGATCCTCGGAGGTCGTAGTCCTATCCCACCTCGGTTCTACCACAAGTGTCTGTTTTTTCCTTTGCAGGAAACACTCAAGAAATTGAAATCCATGAACTGCCTTGAAGCCAGTGGTGCATATCAATGCCACTTGTAATCATCTTATGTCTATAAAGTTGATGTGTTATACATATTAATAATTGTGTACAGACTGCGGGCTGCGGTTCTAGCAGTAACGGGAGGGAGGAGCTGACTTCTCACGTGCATGCTAATCGTTAGTACTGTAGTAAGCTTTAATATAGTCTCACGCTAGTGTACGGTCTTGCTAGTGTACGGTCTTGCGTCGCTGCAGAGCAACTGCGAAGATCCTCAAGAAGTGTGGCTTTCTGAGTGAGTGCATGTTGGTGAGTGTAAAGCTTAGCAGAGAATACAGTAGCTTCATTTAAGGTGACCGTAAGGTAAATTATTAGCAGCAACATCATCAGCACCATAAACCATTACTGATTCTCCAACTGAAACTAGTATGACTCAATGAATTACTCCACAATGGCATATATACCAAGAGCCAAGTGTGAGGGACAGCCAAAGACACTAGTGTTAGTAAAATACAGAGGCTGAGGATCATTACAAAATGATTGGACATGTGCCTGACTCACTCGGGGAGGAGTGCACCCTGGCACTCAATGCCTACGACTTTATATATAAAGCCAATCAACCTTTCGGTAGCAGGTCAATGCACACTGCCATGCTCAGCGCTATCTGGCATGGTTACACAAGATTTAGCTACTTCTAAGCATGGAGGGTGAGTATGAAACATTCTTTGCTCATTTCTTCCTCGTCAATCATCTTGCCTCCTCTTTCTTCTGGAGCTTCCAAACTATGCTCAGCACCACTACTGACTCTAGATCGATCTGAGCTGCTTGCTCTGTTCCTTTCCTGCTTTACTCTCCTGCACTTCATTTCTAAACTCTTCCAAGCTACCAACCATTTAGCAGTGCTTCATATAGAATTCTGTTTTTCACTGTCTCTGTAATCAATATACCCCTCTCAAGACTAAGAAATGCCCAAAATCTCATCTTGCTTTCATGATTTGTCTTGGTTCCTTACACAGTTCCTTCTAGGGTTGCTTACCACTGTCATACACTGCATTGTTTGTTAAATATTAACGCAGTAGCAATCACTTATCTAATTGTCACTTGTTTTAGAAGTTGAAGCTTTTGGTATTTTTGAAGCACAGAGACAGATTTCCAATTAGCCAGGACTATACCTTCCCTGTCTTTGTGTGATCTCAAAGTGGGCTGTCAGGGGTAGGGTTCTGTACATGGTTTCTTCAGACGTTGCTTACTGCAATTGGACGCAGTACTAGGGAGATGCAGGGCATCTTAGGGCGAGCCTGAGTGAGCGCTTGCTTCCTAGCAGTGATATGTGACATGCGTGTACGTTTACTGTGAATTAACAACAACAAGTGACACAAATGACAGTAATTATTCTCAAGTAGCTACTCTCAAAAATGTAAAGTGTTCAGTACCAATTCCCAATTAGTTATACAATGGAATACCGTAAATCCTAATAGTCAGGCTTAGATGTTGAGTATTTTTGTAAATACAATGAACTGGCTCCCTTAGTAGTACTGTGAAACAGTCAAGGATCCTGTTCACTGGATTTGCTGTAATTGTACATTCTGTTTCACATAAGTATGGAAGCCTGTTCGCCGTACTTAAAAAGTACTCAACCTTTAAATCAAAGCTGTTTCCTGACTATTAGGACTGGTTTAAAACATAATAGCATAATTTTCCAAGGGTATGAAAGAGTATGGTTCTTGAGGGTATAGAAATTTCTATACATCCCAAGGGTTCCTATTTGCCAGTCTTATAAAACACACAACTTTGAAAAGTGATTACTGTGAAGCCTCTAAATTAATCGTACCTGAAGAATAGTAACAGCTTCCTATTTAAATCTTCACGCTGATAATGTGCACACAGAACACATTACTTCACTTTTGTTCATGCAATAGTCCCTTACAGACAGCAGAATGACATAACAAAATGTGAGAATCAACAAATAATGCCACAACCGCTAACTACAAGAGATACTTGGAGCAGTTACTACTTCCAAAATAATTCCCCACTCTAATTGATAAGCACACACATAACTTTTCTTGTGTAAACACAACCATCATGTACAGACAGTATGCAGAACATATCACTTCAGTTAGCAATTGTAGAAGGAACCGTGTAAGAAACCATACTTCTGACAGCCCACCCGGAGATATCGTACTTGAATTAAACATTAGTTTTCTTGTGTTTGCACATTGTCACTTCAGAGATTGCAGGCACAAAACATAGGTGGGGGGATATTAGTCACACAGAACACAATTGATGTTATGAAATTTTACAGAACAGGAGTTATTGAATGTTCACCCACTCTGAGACTCACACACAACCTAAAAACAGGTGACCTGGTGTGCTGTGTGACACCCTACCGCCAACCTAAATAAGTGTGTTTTGACCACTTTATTTCTAAGAGTGAAGAGCCACAGCCTCTAGCTACCAGAGAAAATGGAGAGGTAACAGCTTCCCAATTTCATTCCACACTCTAGTATAGCATACTTTTCTTACTCGCATAATGTTTAACTTAATTCAGAGATTGTATGCAGGTACAAAATATAGGTGAGCTACAATAGTTATAGACTTTCATTAGTAAGCAATGTTGTACTGTAGGCTTAGAGGGTGATGTATGTCCGGAAAGCAGGCACCCTGAGGTGCAATGTCGCTATTTCTTAGTAATCACTTTTCGGTTGCTCTTATACATATTCCTGGCCAATAATGAGGGTAGCTATTATAACCTAAGAGGGATTTCTATGAAGCAGTGACATTGTACCAAGGTTGCCTGTTCAACAGACATATATACAGAAGCACTCAACCTCTAAGCCAAGGTTATTTTCAGACTGTTTATCCTGGTGTAAACTATAATCCCAGAAATGTGGCTCTTGGTATTTATATAGTACTGAGACGGATTCCCATCTTTAGTTTAATTATTCTTCTAGTGCGATGTGAAAGGGGGCTGTCAGTATGTAGGACATTTTCTTACAAGATTTGAGTTTAACCATGCGTTGCTTACTGAAGTCGTAATCTCTAGAGATATAACTACATAGACCATAATTGTTTCTCACTCTCTGAATTAACTGCATGAGATAAGGAGTGTGTACGTATGCTTACTTAGAGTGGGGAAGCTGTTACTTTTCCTCTCTCTCTGGTAGCTAGAGGCTGTGGCTTTTGGTATCTCTGGAATACAGAGACAGATTCCCAATTAGCTAGGAATGCGTACCTTTCCTGACTTTGTGCGATCTCAACGTGGGCTGTCAGGGGTACCGCGCGCATGCAGAAATAAAGTGGAATGCGTTACAGGGAAATTTGACAGGAAATCTGGCAGTTTAGGTACAGGACAGTATAGGATAGGGTAGAATTTCCTTTAAAATCATGAAATTCTGCCCTATTCTATACTACCTTAAATTGTACCTGAAATACCAGATTTTCTGTCAAATTTCCTTGTAACACGTTTCAGGAAATTCCACTTTTTTCTGCATTTTTTTACTGTACATGGTTGCTTACATGATTCCTTCTAGAGCTGCTTGCCGCGATTAGGTACTGCATAGTTTGTCTATTTTCACATTTTGTTCTGTCTGCTGTCTTTAAAGGAGAACTATGAACGCTAAATTAGAGCTGGGATGTGTTTGGGAAGCAGTCAATTATTTTTTCTCCCTGGTAGCTAGAGAGTGTGGCTCTTAGCATCTTCAAAATGCAAGGACTGATTTCCTATTAGTTGTGCAAAGGAATATCCTTACTTCAATTCTTCAAATACAATATTTCACGGAGTGGGCTCTTAGTGGTACGAATCCTTACACGGTTCTTTCTAGAGTTGCTTGCTGATGTAGTATACTGTATTAATTTACTAGTTGTTTACCACCTATTGTTTGTACCGAATATCTCTAGCAGATCATTGTGAGAACATATGAAAAGTAATAGATGTATGGCGGGGATGAAATTAGGATGCAGTAGCTGCTCCAATTCTCTCTGGTAGAGAGAGGTTGTGGCTTTTGGTGTCCACCCTTCTTCAGGTATTGAAGTGCTATCTCAAAGTGGGCTGTCAGGGGTAGTGTTCCTGACTTGGTTCCTTACATGGTTCCATCTAGAGCAGCGTATTACGATTTTGTACTGCATATAATTTGGTTTGTTTTCACATTTATCCTGTCTTCTTTCCCTAAAGAATCATTGTGTTCACATGTGGAGAGTAAAGTATGCACTTACCAGAGTAGGCAATTATTTGGGAAGCACTAACTGCTCCAATTCTCTCTGCTAGGAATACACTGATCTCAAAGTTGGCTATCAGTACAAGACACGGTTCCTTATTAGACGTTTCCTCAACTGTTGATTATTAATGGCTCATTCCACTTTGCTTATTGAAGTTGTGTTCTGTGTGACTAATTATCTCCCACCTATGTTTCATTTTAGCAATCACTAATGGCAAACACAAGAAAGGTAATGTGTACAATTAATTAGAGTTGGAAATGAAATTGGGAATTTGGTTCAATAACCTCCCTGTTCCTTGAATAAAGACTTCATTCTTCTGTACTTTAATTCAACCTCAGCGTGATCTGCATACTGTTTCTTGCGCAGTAAGAGCTACATGTAGTAAGTTTAGCTTGGTCATACCTAAGTACATGCATGGTCTACGTTATTGTACACACATTCGTAGGCATACAGCAGATCTAGAGCTCAGCCTGTCCAGGTAGCTAGAGTGCGATAATATTTCCTAGGCGCTACCGTATTTCCTAGTACTAGTAAATTGAATCGCTCAGCGATAGTATTTCCTAGTAAATTCTGTCGCCGCGATCGAATTTCCGAGCGATCGAATTTACTGTGACACCGTGTCTTGTACTGACAGCCAACTTTGAGATCAGTGCATATTCCTAGCAGAGAGAATTGGAGCCGTACCTCTCATTTCATGTATTATTGGTATCGAGAACGCGACAATGAACCGACAGCTAGCTAAGAAAAAGGAACCACGAAGTAAATAAATGCGGGGGCGGGGCACGCTACGATATGCGCCACGCGCGTCAATGCTTTTCGCGCCAGCTCACGCAGCTCTTGACTGCGTAAGAAAGTTGAACTCTCTAGAATTAAAGTGCGGAAGAATGAAGTCTCTATTCAAGGAACAGGGAGGTATAGGTATTATCAAATAATTTGTAGCAAGACCTGACAGTTTTCAATTTATACCCCATGCACATAGCAGTTTCACGAGTTCACATGAAACAGTAATTGATTGTAGGTATCTATCAATGGATGCATGTAAAGAACTTTGAGATTATACTTCTTTGTAGTATACTGTGTGGGCGGATCAAACACTCTGGGAAGTAAATATCAGTGATAATTCCCTCTCTAAATATATTTCCTTTTCCCACAGGGCAGAAGTACAGCAAAACATGATTATAAACACAACAGGGGTAATTATTGCGACAGTTATACGCATAAATAATATTATGAATATTCAAAATTCAAGCGCGCACGTGTACTGTACTAATATAATTATAGCTACTAAGCGCACGTGTGGAGAAGTTCAGAGCACTGCTGCCTTTACAGGTCGTCCAAGAACTGCTTGACTTCGTTGTATGTAAGTTCAAATGGTTGTGCGAGTGGGGCTTTTGGGCCAGGCTGTGGGGTTGTGTTTATGTTGATGACACATCCTTGCAGGTTCTGGAACTGGAAGGAGGAGGGTCCGGGTACAGGTCCTGCAGTCAAAGTAGGTGGAGCTTGAGCGGTCCAAGGATCAGTGCGTGGCTGCCAAGAGTGCTGAGTGTGCGATAGGATTGCCGAGACATTCCTGTACTGATGCTCCGATGTATTCTCGTAGCGGCGGAGTGCATCTAGGCTTTTATGTCCAGTTCGCTGCTGTATCAGCTTCTCTGGTACGCCAGCCGAGAATAGCTGTGTTGCCCCAGCAGCCCTCAAGCTGTGGTTGGTTTTGTTGCCATGGACCCCAGCTTCAGCGCACATATCCTTCACCATACTTTGAAGGGAATTCCAGCCGATTGGTTGAATACTGAACCACGCCTTACTGGGATCAACAGGTGTAGCAGCCAGAGGACGAAGATAGAAATTGTCCCTTTCAAAATGCACAAAATGCAACGGACTATTTATACAGCTTGCCAAAAAATATTGTCTCTGGATGCAAGTCTGACTCTAATATTGTAACAATTACAACAACGCAGTGTCTATTGACACCGACCGTCGGTGCCAATGCCGGTCATCAATACGCTATTGGCACCGATCCATCACATGCACCTTTGCCGGTTTTATCGTTGTAGAAATGGCGCAAATTCCTGAGACGGGGAAGAAGTTTGAGAGTTTTGACCAGGTAACTCAGCTTTTGGACCAACTAAAAGAAGCAAATCATCCCCTGCGTGTGTACAACAGCCAAAGTGTCGATGAGTACAATAAAAGACGAGAGAAAGCCAAGTCACCCCTGGATCCTGTGGATAAGAAATGGCAATATACTTATTACAGCCTTCGGTGCGTGCATTATGGCCAGGCCCGCAGCAGGAGTAAAGGTATAAGGCCTAATCAGAGACATTTTGCTATGGATTGTCCAGCCAAACTCACCATATCGTATGACAGAGGGGCTAAGTGTCTTGTTCTCAGAGAGTGCTTATTACAGCACAACCACCGCACAAGTAGTGAGATCATGGTACACTATCCATCAAGCCGTAGGCTGAATGAAGTTGAGAAACAAAGAATCAGTGAAGTGCTTAGCCTTAAACCTAACAATTAGCATTTGAAAGATCACATTCAGCAGAAATATGGCAAGATGGTTACGCTTAAAGATATTCAGAATCTGAAAGCAAAAATCAAGGAAGATGCCAAGAAAGGACGGAGAGATGAACAAATTCTTCTGGATTCACTTCAGGATGCTCTGACAAAGGATGCAAAAGCTAAAGGTGGTATTGCAGTTAATGAGGACGATGAACTTGCTGTTCTGTACTTCCAGTCAGGTCACATGTCTGATATGTTTGAAAGGTTCTCTGAGATACTCTTAATTGATGGAACATATAATGTCAACAGCCTTGGTATGCCTCTTTACTGTTTTATGGTAGAGGATGGCTTTGGCTATGGTAGAAATGTTTTCTATGCAGCCACAGCTGAAGAGAATGCACCACACCTGTTGAAGATTATCCAGTCATTCAAAGCTTCCAATTCATCCTGGTCTCAGGTTCAAGTTATTGTTATTGACAAGGATTTTACAGAGTTGCAAACTCTACAACAAGAGTTTCCAAGAGCTAAAGTATTATTCTGCCAGTTCCATGTCATAAAATACCTCTTCAAACAGCTAGCGGAGTTGGATATTGCAAAGGAGAATCGCGAAGAGGCTCGTGAACTAATTCGAAGACTGGTCCATGCCTGTAGTGAAACAGAATACACCGATCTGAAAGGTGAACTCCTGCAAGTGTGCAATGATGCATTCAAGCAGTACTTTACCAAGTGTTGGGACACTTGCAAGGTACAATGGGTCTCTTTTCTCAGGGATGAATACCTTCACCTAGCAAATACTACCAACAATCGTCTTGAGTGCCATAACCAAAAGTTGAAGGATGTTACCAGTCGATCAATGTCCCTATCTGAAATGTTTGCAAATGTTTTGCTGTTTTGTCGAACCAATGCTGCTGAGTATTCACACAAGTCCTTTACTGAGGAATTCACTTCTCGCAACACAGAAAATGATGACATTTCCGGTGTACGTGAAATAACGTCCACTTGCACAGCGTATGCAGCAGATAGAGTCGTAGAACAGTTAAAGCTGTCTCAGACTATTCAGTACCAACTTACAAGTGAAAGTGATGGAATGATGCCGGATTTTGTGGTAGCATACAATGATCATCATCATCGTGTATCCCTTGCCACAAATAGCTGTTCTTGTAGCTTTTCAAAAACAATGGGACTACCATGTCGGCACCTGTTTGTTGTTCGTGCAGCACAAGAGCTTCCAGTTTTTGACCTAACAACAGTGGCTAGAAGATGGCACAAAGACTACCAGATATTAGTTGGAGTTGGTGCCGAAGGCCAAGAAAATGAATCTGAAAGAGAATGCCCAGTGTTGGACCAAGAGAATGAATTAGAAGAATGTCCAGTGTTAGACCAAGTAGAAGGAGAATGCCCACTGTCCGTATCCTCCTTGTTGGTGAAGTCACGACTTAGGGGAACTCTTTCAAGAAATCAAAAATACACAAAGGTAGTTGGACTTGGACAGAAGCTGGCAACGATAGTCTCAGAGTGTGGAATGCCAGATTTCCGAAGGAGGTATGATGTCATTGAATCTATTATTCACTGTTGGGAGAAGAATGTGGAAATTGAAGTTGTTCCAATCCAGGATACACCCATGACCTCTTCAGCTGGGGAGGTTAGTTCATTTAAGTATTAATTTATTATTACTAATTCTAATTTTGTCATAGATGGTAAGGCACTAATGATTGTTTAATAATACACATGTAGGACTTACCAGATTGTGATGTTCCACGGGCTAATGATGCCAAGTGTGAGGAATGTGTGAACCTCTATGAGGTTAGTTTCATCCCTGTGCAACAACACTTCTTGGAGGTGTTAGGCTATGATTACATTTACATTGTACATTACACAGGAGATACAGGAAGTGAGTGCTCTGATGGATGGAGATGGGGATCTGTCAGTGATTAGTCCAGTAGATGATGTCATTGAAGACAAGTCTTGCAGAGTCAGTGAAGTAAGCAATAACTAAATGGTACATACCTACTGCCATAGAGGTTACTACATACCGGTACATTCATATATGCATTGTCTAGGAAAACAGTACACCAGGAAAATCAGAAGTGGATACGGATAATACTCTGGTTGAGAAAGACAATGTATGTTATTCCGTGTATATAGGAGTGCTACTGATGTGTATGCAGCCCACTCTCCACCATACTATACGCACACACATGCACACATGTATAGGCATGCAATTTTTTGTTGTCTATTTTTATTGTAGTATATTTATCTCCAAACAGGATTGAGCTCAAATCTTATATCTAATACAGGTCTGTTTTTTGGTTTTAGCTAATTGCTCCCTGCAACCTATTATGCTGTAGGTATCAGAGGTCCCATCTCCTGTGCACAATGATGGTGAAACCATTGCTGATGGCAATCATAAGGTAAATAATTGTATAATGGTATGCTTACCACATTTGACTTTTATTGCTATACCTTGCAGGACTGCAATTCTTTGCGGCTCTCTATTCTTCGTGAGAAACTTAGACTAAAATCGCATGTAAAGTGCAAAGGACGACCGAAGCAAAGCAGTAAACTCTGGCCATCGAAGAACAAAGGAAAGAAAACTGGTAGTTCAGCTAGCACTGGCAAAGAGAATTTGCAATTGAATGGCAAAGGTTCCCAACATGGAAACAAGAGAGCAGCAAACCCTGAAAAGGAAGATCCCATCTCCCCAAAAGCAAAAAGGCAACGACATCAATCTCATGATGTAAAAAGAGGTCGTCTCTATCAGCCTGGGACACCTGCTTACCGCTCCAGAATGAAGAGGGAAAGGAGTCGCAAGAAAGCAAAAATTGCAAGAGATGCATGTATCAGGGAAGAGGAATTAATTACTATTCCATATGATGTCGATGAACCCACTGAGGAACAGATTTGTATGGTGTTCTCTGAAACAAATCTCTTGCACTCTGATATTGAAATATTAGAGAGTTCTGACAAGTGGCTCAATGACAAGTTGATCAACGCCGGGCAGGTACTGATGAAGGAGAAGTTTGGACATGTTGCTGGACTTCAAGACGTTGGGCGAAGTAATACACTTACATTTGAAGATGAGTCAGAAGAAAGTAATTTCATTCAGATCCTGAACTGCCATGGGTCACATTGGATTTGTGTAACCAACATGAACTGCAAGCCCAATGTAGTGAAAATTTACGATAGTATGCGCACTGGAGATGTGCCAACCAGCACCAAGGAAGTCATTGCTTCCCTACTGCACCTACCACAAAGCTACATCTTTCTCATTTTCCCTGATGTACAACAACAGTCTGGAGGCTCAGAGTGTGGACTGTATTCTCTAGCATTTGCCTACACATTGTGTAGTGGGAAAGATCCAGCTACGATTGAATATGATCAATCCCTGTTCCGTGTTCATTTCTTAAACTGTCTCAAAGAAAGAACTATTGCATCTTTTCGACACTGCCCTCGGCTGTATATACCAGAAGAACCACTTTGGCGAAAGTTTCGAGTCTACTGCTATTGCCGCCTTCCTGACACCGGAGACAGTATGGTCCAGTGTTTAAACTGCCATGAGTGGTTTCACTTTACCTGTGTAGATCATACAGAAGATTGTGATACAAGTTAGTGAGGACTGGTATTGCCAGAATTGCCCAGTGCTGTAGCATTCTTCATTTTAATTTATCGTCATAAATAATTGGGGCGAGCACAGCGAGCCCTGTACTAGCGAGGTCAATGCCAACTCTGTTTGTATGTATGTCATCGACCGACCTGTATGTATGTCATCGACCGACCGGTCGCATTGCGCATGCGCAGAAACATGCTAAGCACATGTTGTAGTTGCGCTCGCCCCACAAATGCTCTGCATTCTCCTAGTTATTACGCTATAGGCGTAGCTACACGTGCGCGGTTGCATTGCGAATCCTGTGGCCACGTGGCTACAATTTAATATACGGCGGGCGATCGGTGGCAAAAGAAAGCTCGTGGCTCTTATTGACAACGAATCGGTGGTAATAGGTATTTTATGGCCCTTTTTGACACCGACTGTCGGTGTCAATAGCCTCGGCCTTTTTTTTTTTGTCAATGCAATACAATACAAATGAGACAAACAGTTAGTGCGAAATAAAAGGATAGGTAACAGAAGATAAAGATAACAAAATAAAATAAACAATATTTCACATCTGTGTAAAGAAATTCGATAGAGAAATCGATAGTTTAGTAGGAGAGGTGCCTTTCCGCCACACCCAGCTCCAGGCTGGCATCGGGTACACGGTGGGAAGACGATCGGCTACCCCGTATACACATCACTGCGGACCTCAGGAGGGAGAAAGACAGTGAGCATCTCATCCACGCCATGGTAGTGCTGTAGGCTACATTGTTCTTATTAGCCAGCAGATCAGCAAGGCGCTTGTAAAAAGCAGTGGCCTCCCTGCCCATACCTCCAGTGGTGGCGAAAACTAGGGGTGTGAACGAGGCCATTTCGACCTCACGGATCCTGTCTCCGTATTCTCTCTTTTTGGCCTGCTCATGCTTACGGTACATGGTTGGGATGCTGGTGTGACGGTAACTTGGCGCGTTAGGGTGAAAAACCCGTACGTCAAAAAATGCACCTTGCTGCCGTCCCCAGAAGCCCCTTGCTCTGATGTCTGCCCTGGCATCCTCCCGTCAGTTGGCTGATTGAGGTATGATGGTTTCTCCCGTCAGCGGTAGTAGTGGGGGCTCCCTCTCGACATCGTGGCATACTTCACTAAGCCAATTGGCCGTGATGTCACGGATGTCATTGTGTCTCAAAATAGGTAGGCCTCCATGCCGGCAAATCATCGCGTGGTCTGCCGAAAAGGGAGTACCGCAAATACAGTGTCGCGGTGTGTTCTGTAACTGCCACCCGTACCGCAGACTCAGTGCATCTCGAAACTCTTGTTTGTTTAGGTTAAAGCCCTGATCCTGCAGTGGGAGAGCGGTTAGCCATATAGACGAGCCTTTCTCGCTGGCCAGCTCCATTGCGCGTTGTAGGGAGCCTGGAAGTTGCTCTCTTATTTCCTGCGCTGCAGCGTCGAGGAGGTGTCGTTTTTGGCGGATCAGCGTTGACTTTATGGTGTTGAGTTGCGGTTTGGAGAAGGTGTCTGACTGATTGATGATCATCTCCATCAGTGGTGCACTGATCTTTCTAGAAGCAGACAGTTCGCTCTCAGCAACGGCTACAGGGTTTGTGATGTTCAGACCGCCATAGCGAGCAGGAAGGGCAAACAGCCTTCTCTCTTCTGGGGAGCAAGGCTCTCGTCCAGTCAATGCTGGGATGAACTGCTGGTGTATCACCGTTTCGAGGGGCTGAAAAAGTGCACTTGAGTCACTGATAGTCCGCATCACGTACTTCCACTTGGCAGTAACCCCATGCACAAAGGCTGCATAGGCTGCATGTGGTTGACTGAGTGCTAGGGTTGAGAGGGCAGAGATTTCGGCTGACCACTTGTCCACTTTGAGGGAGACATATTCTTCTGCGAATGAGGGTGTGCCGATGGCGGCACCCAAGTGTCGTTGGCCTTGCGGAGTTACTTGCACTTTCGTATTTGCAAACATTCTCTCTGCCTCATTCATAAGATCTGGCTTCACTACCAGATGGGTCTTGCTGGCATTTGGGTAGTACCCAAAAGCAGGCCCAATCTCGGTGAGGTGTTGCCACCACTGTAGTAGAGCCCTCAGTTTACCTGCCGCTGTCGCATCATCCGCGAACCAGACCTGCTTCACATCTGATGCCAATTCTCTGAGCTTGCGAATCAGTGGAGTTACGGCTAGGGCATACATCGCCATCGCCAAAGGGTCCCCCTGTGTGGTTCCCTCAGTTGATTCGATCTCCCCTTCACCCATGATGAAAAGTCTCACGGGAGCACGATATGTGTTACTGAGGACCGTGGACATGGCTGGACAGAGCACTCGAATGTTGTGAAGAGCGGCCTGGCGGTTAATCACATTGAAGGCATTAGTTGCATCCACTAGCAGAACTGCGTCTGAGTCATCGTCAGAGTAAATCTCTTTCATAGCGTGCACAGCAGCCTCACATCCAGCTTCATGACCGGCGCATGTCTGCAAAGGACCTGCAGCTGATTGGATGTCATCACCAACAGTCCTCAGGATCACTTTAGCCACAATCCTTCTTGGAACCTCGCCGATTCCAATGGGTCTGACACCTGGATTTTTGTTTACCATTCAGTAGTATTCATTTATTACGTAAACAAAAAACACGTCAACGAACATGAAAACACGCATGGAAAACATGAAAACAAAATAGTAGTATAAACACCTTTATACTCCTCTCTGTAGCCAATGAATTTCTCCAAAAGTGATGTAATGTGATATACCATAAACTCTGGAGTACAAGTACAGGTACTTCTATTTGAAGATTGCGCATTTTCGTGGTACAGATTATGTGGGGTACTTATAATCATGGGGTACTTTTCAACGAGGTTAAATATATGGTAGTGCAACAGTATGCACATTACACCTTGTAGTTTTGGTTTTAACAGTCACTTTTGTGTTTTCTTGACTTCACTGTACCTCTGTGATTGTCATACCAATGGTCTTACATGTGAGCGGTCTTTCTTTGCACTGAAGTGTATACTTGCGAGGCAGTTCTATGACCCCCCCCCCCCCCCCCCCCACCAACAGCCCATATGCCTTCTGATGCAGACCTAGGTGGACCCAATACCGTCCTCACTATTCATGCTTAACTAGTTACACATGCACGGTTTATGCATCCCAGTTTACTTAGTAGTCTGATGGGTACTTACATTCATTGGGTACTTTTATTTGCATGGGTACTACTATTCAAGAAGTGGATAGCAACTGGGTTCATGGGTACTTATATTCATAGGGTACTTGTATTTGATGGGTACTTATACTCCAGAGTTTATGGTAACTGCGTTTACACTCCTCGTAGACGTGGTATATCCTATACTTATAAGGCTAAACAAACTTTCATCACAGCCTCTAGCTACCAGGGGGAATAGAGAGGAACCAAATTCCCAATTTTATTTCCACCTCTAATTAATTGTACACATTACTTTTCTTGTCTTTGCCTTTAGTGATTGCTGTGGAGCAGCCACAGCCCACTTTGAGATAGCACTTCAATAGTCGTGACAAATGGTTTTATTCCAAATTTAATGTGTCGGTTTTAATACATCATGTTGGCCATAGGTTTTGTAACCTGGTAACACAAAGACAAGTTAGGTATTCCTAGCTAATTGAAAATCTGTCTCTTTACTGCAAAAATACCGACAGCACAGCCTCTAACTACCGGAGAGAATGGAGAGGAATCAGCTTCCAATTTAATATCCCACTCTAATTAATGGCACACATTACTTTTTTGTGTTTGCACAATGTAACTGTAGAGATTGCACTCATGTTAACACAATGATTCTTTAGGGAAAGTAGACTGGACAAAATATAAGAACAAGCAAGTTATACAGTAAACAATCGCAGTAAGCTGTTTCAGAAGGAACCGCATAAGGTACAATACCCTGACAGCCCGCTTTGAAATCACACAAAGTCAGGCAAGGTATTCCTAGCTAATTGGGAATCTGTTTCTTTATTGCAAAGATACCAACAGCACAGCTTCTAGCTACCAGAGAGAATGGAGAGGAACCAGCTTCCCAATTTCATCCCCCACTCTAATAAATTGTACACTTGTGATTGCAAAATGTTACTTCAGGAATTGCAGGTACGAAACATAGGAAAAATTAGTCACACAGAACACAACTTCAATATAAAACCGTGGAATGAACCATCTAAAAAGCACTGTAGTAACCGTGCCTTATATTGACAAGAAAAATTATAGACGACTGTCAACATTAACGAGAAGCATCTTGAGGAGGAGTAGATCGTTATAAGGCTAAACGAACTTTCATTACAGCCTCTAGCTACCTAGGAGAATGGAGAGGAACCAAATTCCCAATTTCATTTCCAACTCTAATTAATTGTACACATTACCTTTCTTGTGTTTGCCATTAGTGATTGCTAAAATGCAACATAGGTGGGAGATAATTAGTCACACAGAACACAACTTCAATAAGCAAAGTGGAATGAGCCATTAATAATCAACAGTTGAAGAAACGTCTAATAAGGAACCGTGTCTTGTACTGATAGCCAACTTTGAGATCAGTGTATTCCTAGCAGAGAGCATTGGAGCAGTTAGTGCTTCCCAAATAATTGCCTACTCTGGTAAGTGCATACTTTACTCTCCACATGTGAACACAATGATTCTTTAGGGAAAGAAGACAGGATAAATGTGAAAACAAACCAAATTATATGCAGTACAAAATCGAAATACGCTGCTCTAGATGGAACCGTGTAAGGAACCAAGTCAGGAACACTACCCCTGACAGCCCACTTTGAGATAGCACTTCAATACCTGAAGAAGGGTGGACACCAAAAGCCACAACCTCTCTCTACCAGAGAGAATTGGAGCAGCTACTGCTTCCTAATTTCATCCCCGCCCTACATCTATTACTTTTCATATGTTCTCACAATGATCTGCTAGAGATATTCAGTACAAACAATAGGTGGTAAACAACTAGTAAATTAATACAGTATACAACATCAGCAAGCAACTCTAGAAAGAACCGTGTAAGGATTCGTACCACTAAGAGCCCACTCCGTGAAATATTGTATTTGAAGAATTGAAGTGAGGATATTCCTTTGCACAACTAATAGGAAATCAGTCCTTGCATTTTGAAGATGCTAAGAGCCACACTCTCTAGCTACCAGGGAGAAAAAATAATTGACTGCTTCCCAAACACATCCCAGCTCTAATTTAACGTTCATAGTTCTCCTTTAAAAGACAGCAGACAGAACAAAATGTGAAAATAGACAAACTATGCAGTACCTAATCGCGGCAAGCAGCTCTAGAAGGAATCATGTAAGCAACCATGTACAGTAAAAAAATGCAGAAAAAAGTGGAATTTCCTGAAACGTGTTACAAGGAAATTTGACAGAAAATCTGGTATTTCAGGTACAATTTAAGGTAGTATAGGATAGGGCAGAATTTCATGATTTTAAAGGAAATTCTACCCTATCCTATACTGTCCTGTACCTAAACTGCCAGATTTCCTGTCAAATTTCCCTGTAACGCATTCCACTTTATTTCTGCATGCGCGCGGCACCCCTGACAGCCCACGTTGAGATCACACAAAGTCAGGAAAGGTACGCATTCCTAGCTAATTGGGAATCTGTCTCTGTATTCCAGAGATACCAAAAGCCACAGCCTCTAGCTACCAGAGAGAGAGGAAAAGTAACAGCTTCCCCACTCTAAGTAAGCATATACGTACACACTCCTTATCTCATGCAGTTAATTCAGAGAGTGAGAAACAATTATGGTCTATGTAGTTATATCTCTAGAGATTACAACTTTAGTAAGCAACGCATGGTTAAACTCAAATCTTGTAAGAAAATGTCCTACATACTGACAGCCCCCTTTCACATCGCACTAGAAGAATAATTAAACTAAAGATGGGAATCCGTCTCAGTACTATATAAATACCAAGAGCCACATTTCTGGGATTATAGTTTACACCAGGATAAACAGTCTGAAAATAACCTTGGCTTAGAGGTTGAGTGCTTCTGTATATATGTCTGTTGAACAGGCAACCTTGGTACAATGTCACTGCTTCATAGAAATCCCTCTTAGGTTATAATAGCTACCCTCATTATTGGCCAGGAATATGTATAAGAGCAACCGAAAAGTGATTACTAAGAAATAGCGACATTGCACCTCAGGGTGCCTGCTTGCCGGACATACATCACCCTCTAAGCCTACAGTACAACATTGCTTACTAATGAAAGTCTATAACTATTGTAGCTCACCTATATTTTGTACCTGCATACAATCTCTGAATTAAGTTAAACATTATGCGAGTAAGAAAAGTATGCTATACTAGAGTGTGGAATGAAATTGGGAAGCTGTTACCTCTCCATTTTCTCTGGTAGCTAGAGGCTGTGGCTCTTCACTCTTAGAAATAAAGTGGTCAAAACACACTTATTTAGGTTGGTGGTAGGGTGTCACACAGCACACCAGGTCACCTGTTTTTAGGTTGTGTGTGAGTCTCAGAGTGGGTGAACATTCAATAACTCCTGTTCTGTAAAATTTCATAACATCAATTGTGTTCTGTGTGACTAATATCCCCCCACCTATGTTTTGTGTCTGCAATCTCTGAAGTAACAATGTGCAAACACAAGAAAAGTAATGTTTAATTCAAGTACGATATCTCCGGGTGGGCTGTCAGAAGTATGGTTTCTTACACGGTTCCTTCTACAATTGCTAACTGAAGTGATATGTTTTGCATACTGTCTGTACATGATGGTTGTGTTTACACAAGAAAAGTTATGTGTGTGCTTATCAATTAGAGTGGGGAATTATTTTGGAAGTAGTAACTGCTTCAAGTATCTCTTGTAGTTAGCGGTTGCGGCATTATTTGTTGATTCTCACATTTTGTTATGTCATTCTGCTGTCTGTAAGGAACTATTGCATGAACAAAAGTGAAGTAATGTGTTCTGTGTGCACATTATCAGCGTGAAGATTTAAATAGGAAGCTGTTACTATTCTTCAGGTACGATTAATTTAGAGGCTTCACAGTAATCACTTTTCAAAGTTGTGTGTTTTATAAGACTGGCAAATAGGAACCCTTGGGATGTATAGAAATTTCTATACCCTCAAGAACCATACTCTTTCATACCCTTGGAAAATTATGCTATTATGTTTTAAACCAGTCCTAATAGTCAGGAAACAGCTTTGATTTAGAGGTTGAGTACTTTTTAAGTACGGCGAACAGGCTTCCATACTTATGTGAAACAGAATGTACAATTACAGCAAATCCAGTGAACAGGATCCTTGACTGTTTCACAGTACTAAGGGAGCCAGTTCGTTGTATTTACAAAAGTACTCAACATCTAAGCCTGACTATTAGGATTTACGGTATTCCATTGTATAACTAATTGGGAATTGGTACTGAACACTTTACATTTTTGAGAGTAGCTACTTGAGAATAATTACTGTCATTTGTGTCACTTGTTGTTGTTAATTCACAGTAAAAGTACACGCATGTCACATATCACTGCTAGGAAGCAAGCGCTCACTCAGGCTCGCCCTAAGATGCCCTGCATCTCCCTAGTACTGCGTCCAATTGCAGTAAGCAACGTCTGAAGAAACCATGTACAGAACCCTACCCCTGACAGCCCACTTTGAGATCACACAAAGACAGGGAAGGTATAGTCCTGGCTAATTGGAAATCTGTCTCTGTGCTTCAAAAATACCAAAAGCTTCAACTTCTAAAACAAGTGACAATTAGATAAGTGATTGCTACTGCGTTAATATTTAACAAACAATGCAGTGTATGACAGTGGTAAGCAACCCTAGAAGGAACTGTGTAAGGAACCAAGACAAATCATGAAAGCAAGATGAGATTTTGGGCATTTCTTAGTCTTGAGAGGGGTATATTGATTACAGAGACAGTGAAAAACAGAATTCTATATGAAGCACTGCTAAATGGTTGGTAGCTCGGCAGAGATTTAGAAATGAAGTGCAGGAGAGTAAAGCAGGAAAGGAACAGAGCAAGCAGCTCAGATCGATCTAGAGTCAGTAGTGGTGCTGAGCATAGTTTGGAAGCTCCAGAAGAAAGAGGAGGCAAGATGATTGACGAGGAAGAAATGAGCAAAGAATGTTTCATACTCACCCTCCATGCTTAGAAGTAGCTAAATCTTGTGTAACCATGCCAGATAGCGCTGAGCATGGCAGTGTGCATTGACCTGCTACCGAAAGGTTGATTGGCTTTATATATAAAGTCGTAGGCATTGAGTGCCAGGGTGCACTCCTCCCCGAGTGAGTCAGGCACATGTCCAATCATTTTGTAATGATCCTCAGCCTCTGTATTTTACTAACACTAGTGTCTTTGGCTGTCCCTCACACTTGGCGCTTGGTATATATGCCATTGTGGAGTAATTCATTGAGTCATACTAGTTTCAGTTGGAGAATCAGTAATGGTTTATGGTGCTGATGATGTTGCTGCTAATAATTTACCTTACGGTCACCTTAAATGAAGCTACTGTATTCTCTGCTAAGCTTTACACTCACCAACATGCACTCACTCAGAAAGCCACACTTCTTGAGGATCTTCGCAGTTGCTCTGCAGCGACGCAAGACCGTACACTAGCAAGACCGTACACTAGCGTGAGACTATATTAAAGCTTACTACAGTACTAACGATTAGCATGCACGTGAGAAGTCAGCTCCTCCCTCCCGTTACTGCTAGAACCGCAGCCCGCAGTCTGTACACAAATATTAATATGTATAACGCATCAACTTTATAGACATAAGATGATTACAAGTGGCATTGATATGCACCACTGGCTTCAAGGCAGTTCATGGATTTCAATTTCTTGAGTGTTTCCTGCAAAGGAAAAAACAGACACTTGTGGTAGAACCGAGGTGGGATAGGACTACGACCTCCGAGGATCACTCCCATAGACTCTATAGTCGCAACTGCAGTCATCTCGATCCGTACCTGTTAATGTATCTACTTAGAAGTTAGAATTGTCCACAGTAGCAAAACATCATACTGTTTCCCATGGTTCTAAACAACAGTGGGCCAAGGAGTGAAAAAATGCTATATACCTTAAATTAATTACCAGGTCCACACCATTGGACATTAACAGGAAAGTCTTTATCTTCATGTACCCAAATAAGCAGAGGGCTTGGAATAAGCTTACAAAAGTGCCAGTTGACAATCAATAGCACAACAGGAGAGGCCTTGTGCAAATGGACAAATCAGTGCAATCACTAGCTGGTCAAGATCATGACTGCAATGGTAACTATATACACACTTACAGAGACTATGGGAGTGGCCCTCATTCAGTCCATTAAATACCCACACATTAAACCTACAAGGCCTCTGCCCAACTTTTGCTGCGAGAGAGCCTGGGGACAAAGCTACATAAACCAATGGCAGTAGAAACTACATCTACATACCAGTGTGAACAGGCGAAGTGTATTAGCAGCAGCACCAAGCCTGCAATTATCGACGGAGTTGCTGTCACAATGTACGCAATGCCCAAGAACAGGTTCCGTCCACCTAGCCAGGAGATCTCAGCAAGGAATGTCTTATATTGCTTATTTTCTGTTAATGGGTGGGGCTCAAATGCACAGTGTACATGGAACAACTACTGATGCAACGACACATAACATTTGAGCCCGACACATAACATTAATTTTGAGCCCTACCCATAACAGTCACCGTGTTCTGCACTAATGTAGTGACATGATCAAAATATGCAACTGAATACGTTCACTTTCCAACTAGGACCACAGTCATACACGCTAGCCTCCTCCCCATGCCTCAACCCAGTTTTAGTCACTTGCAGTATGAAATGTGGGGAGCTTAGGAACGAGGCCACGTACAATGTATACGACTATTGCATTAATATGAAGGATACTGTAAGTGAGAAAGATGGAGTCGTTTCCTGCAGGGAGATTAATATCACTGGAACCACTCTCTTGCAGTCGGCCATACAGTTTGCGGAATTTTGGAAATGCTGACACACGAAACCAAACAATAAAGCTCTCGCTCTCCAGTCCCCCAGGAATTTCTGAAAGATCATACGGCCAGTTGGGGGGCATGGTGGTGTCAACAAGATCCTCAGGGCTGACCTCAGGGGCGCCGTTTGGGTTTTGGAAGCGAACACTACGGTCAGTATCCCAGGCAAAGTTGGTTCTATTACAGCAGGTCATGTTCTCACCCGTATCACGATTCATGAACATATCAAATGAGTCTAGAAGGAGAGACAAACACAATAATAATTTACACAGCCCACATACTTAAACTCAGACGTCTACATGAACAAGGACAAACTACACACAGGTGTGTTCAGGAATTTTACTATGCACGCACGATCCACTCTAATCACTACATTGGAGTGCACAAAACATTGTGACTGTTTGCATTTTGCCAGATCTAGAAAAGCATTGTATTAACATTTTAAAAGTGAGATGGGCCATCACTGAAGATGCAGTATGGTGAAGCAAAAGTCATCTATTATTACGCCTGGTTGTGTCCGTTCGTGTGTGTGTTCGTGTGTGTGTACGTGTGAAAAACGGAAACGGAAGCCGCATGCACACGCTCCCGGATGAACTTTCACCTGTGACCAGAGAAGTTCACGGTCACAGGTCAAAGTACCACGTGTCTGTATTTAAGTGCGAAATGATGCTAGCTCTTTCCAGCGACTACAAGAGATTGTCTCGGGATGTTAGGCACTTTAACACAAAGGTTAGTTTTGGTATAGTCCTGTAAGTGATAGCCAAGCAGAGATATAACTGCTATACTAGGCTAACCGCATAGATGTGCATCAAATGGAGTCGGTGCCGTCCGTCTGCATGTAGCTAGCCTGTGGTATAGCTAGGCTAGTGCTAGCTTGCCTGTGTGATCTAGCAGCTGTTTGTAGTCTCTCTCTGAGTCACTGCCTCCGGTTAGAATGTGGTGTGCACATTTACTGACACTGAACCTTTCTTACTAGTAGTAGCATGGATAATATGTTTACGTGTCTATATTATCCATGGTAGTAGTAACAATGATTATGTATGAACATGCAAGTAATCTTGCTGAAAATAGAATCAGTGCCATTCACTTACGTGATATGTACGCTAGGCTTTGGCTGTGAAGAGCTAGGCTGTAGTCCTAGCATGCCTATACTGTTTTACAGTTGATTGTAGTCTTCTCTGTAGCACTGTCTCCACGTTTCAGTCTGCCAGCAACACTGCTAGCTATTAAAATGTACTCTATAAACCAACAAATCACATACAGATTACATCTTTAATCTCTATCCGTACAGAGCGAGCGCAGCGAGCGAGTTCAACAAACACAAGTAGTTGTGCGAGCGAAGCGAGCACAACTACTTGTATATGTACATGTAGATATCTAGTAATCCATCAAAACCAAAATCTGCATTTGGCGTTAGAAATTTCTTTGGAAGGTTCGCTCCCACAATATTTGCTAGTAGACTCAGAGAGTCCATGCATTGTTTCTAGTGGAAATTCCACTCCACTCACAACAAACAATCTACTAATCAATCCTGACCCTAAGTAAGCAAACTTGTTAAAGTATGCTCACCATTGAACAAGCTGTTTGCAATGAGTCCACAAGGTACAACAGGCATACGTGTGCCATTAGTGTTCTCAACATTCCGTATGGGGTTACAGTCACCGGAGGGGTTCAAGAAGCTCCCTCGATTTCCTCGCAGCTGTTTCACATCCCAGGAGTTGACGTAGCGATGGTGGTTCTGGAAGTAGTTGCCAAGACCATAGTACATGTACCATGGAGAGCGCAGCTCCTCCGGGACAGTGAAATTCACCCGGCAGTGGCAGTCTTCAAAATCACGCCTCTCAATGTTACTTAGAGCACTTACGTATATTGGCCAGGTACTCGGAACACGTCTGGAAGTTACGTATGAAAGGGACATCACTGGGAACTGGTTCACAATTTAGTATAGGGAATTTCCACCTCACATATCTGAGTATAGATGGGATAAAAAAAAAACAGTATACAAAAACAATATGCAACAACAGTAGTGGAATACTAATACTGTCAGTAGATATTGGCTGATTCTTACTATAAAGTAACGCCACATATACATGCCAACAGGGTGATATGTGTATAGCCAAGTGTACCATTAGCTTATACAGTGCTCAACGGGTATTCCCTATAGAGGACACCTTGTTTGCATGTGTGATCTTAATTCAATCTCCATTATATGAAATTTTTATAGCTCTCTAAAATATGGACACATCGCCACTCCACATTTTCTGGTCTCAACAGTACCTACTATAGACTGTACAAACTTCACCCGATAGTGCAGACAGCCGACTGTAAATCACCTACCACCGCTACTATAGAGTAGGCGATTTGACGTTTCATCAACACTAATATTGATAGCGCTAATTTCATTGATGGTACAGGGAACGATGCTAACAACCACCAGAGTTGGTTAGACTAATGCACAAGATACAAGCCGGTTAGACCATGCCTACTGGCGGGCTGTAACGTAATACCGTAGTGACCGGTTAATAAGCGCACACAGCTATTAGGCGCATGTTTTATAATAAGCGCACACTTCCTTCCGGTCATTACGTATTAGTTAATTGGCGCATGCGCTTGTTACGCGTGTTAAAATCGCCGACGTGTTGGTTAGTACTGTTTTTTTGTGAGTGAGCTTGAGATTGAGATTGAGAGGGCACGCACAGAAGCACCTGCAACCCAACCATGCCATAAAAAGTGCCAAATCTTACACGACAGTTCTCGAGGGACGTGGCCTACTGTCACCGCTCCAGGCTTCAAAAGGCACACAGCCACACAGCAAACCGGTCATGTTCACTCTCCTCCTCGCGTAAAAGTTCCAAGTACCTCGCCAATAATAGGGGACCACACTCTTGTATAGATATGGTGGCCGCGCACAACACTCTCGTGCAGGTACACACCGTCTTCATGTCAGACTCGCGCTCGCCATTGCCAATATCCACACGTACGTCAGTCGATACTAATACCGATAACTCATACCAGGTACCGCGATTACCGCTAGCAAGCGCTTACGTAATTGCCGCTAACAAGCGCATACCGGCTAATAAGCGCATAGTTTCTTATTGCTGACTAGGATAGGCGCATGCGCTTATTAACCAGTCACTACGGTACACACACAATCCCTCGGGTTTCACCCTTGGAATTACGTGATAATGCTTAGGATAAACCACGGTCTAATTAACATGTAGCTCATGGTTAATGGTTAAGACTTGACTGGTATAATTCAGAAGGCTCTTACTTGAATCTACATGTACATGCAAATAAACATCACAGCTATGTTAGGTCACTTACCCTCATTGCAACAACGAGAAAGGTAACTCCGAGAGCAAGGAAGATCACCCCAACAATGAAGAAGACAAAAGACACATGACGGGCTGTGAAGACAGGACGGCACGCTGGAATCTGCCGCTGCACCCACTTGTTCTCTGAAGGAAAGAAAGATATGACAGAACGGGTCAAGAACTAAAAAGAACTTCTGTCATTTAGCAGACTAAAGTAACAACTTGAGACATTAACTACAGTTGGGGCCTACTAGTAAGTGCTACCACAACATGGGCCTGAGAGCTAGACATGCACAAGTGGAAAATGCTTTGCTGAGCACAGATACAGGTGTACAGCTCAACAAGTTGCAAGGACATGCTACTTAGTGTGCAGGGTTTCATACAGGATTCTTTGCTGGAGGGGGGAGACAAATAGTGAACAGACACACGCGAAATACGCAGCATGGGGGGGGGGGGGTCTGAAAATATAGATGCCTAGAAGGGTACTGGACTTTGGCTGCTGTTTTCCCAGCTGTGAGTACAACAGCAAATAATATTGTGGTGCCTGAGAACACTTGTGTTCAAATCAATGGAATTATAACGTTAAGAAGAAAGAGCTATATTGGTGCAGAAAGTTGAAGTATTGAAATCCACCAATGGTTAGGATAGTTTGAGGTGTGCTCAGAGAGCAGAAATTAGGCAGAAAAGACTAAGGAAACTGAAGAACATCTGAGGCTCTTAGTAATTGATGAAAATTCCTTCAAAGAATGATGAGAAGGTTTGAAATAATCACAGTGGATTCACTCTTTTCACCTTCTTTCAACTCTATTTAAACTAGGGTAGTCACACTTTGCTTTCTCCACTCCAGCAGTTTATGCTGACATTAATGTGGCTTTGCATGGCTATCATTGTCTGGACAGGACAAGGGCTATGTACGTATCAATATATAGTATAGGCTCTTAGTAGTAGGCCAAGTGTTGTATTACAACAGTGCAGATTGCCTGAGTTTATAAGCCTATACATGATATGTACGTACATACATGTAGTTGTCAATACACAATTTCTATACATGTAATAAGCTAATCATTTTAGGATACAGTAATATATATAGCATTGCAAGTAATATGCTGCAGTTTGCCTTCTGCATGATATGTACGTACATACATGTAGTTGGCAATACATACTTTCTATATGTGTAATAAGCTAATCAATTTAGGATACAGTAATATAATTATAGCAAGTAATAAGCTGCAGTTTGCCTTCTGCAGCATTAATTGCACCGCACACTATGTGCTATCTCATACTGTGATGTGCTATAATCAAAGTATTCCCAAGTAGTACACAGAGGGACTGATCACGGATAAAGACACATCTTGACTCAGCCGCTGACTCATTACTGTACACGCTAGGATGTTCTGATCATCAAAGCCATAGAACTAACAGTTGCTGGCCAAATCATCACCAGATCCAATCCATCCTAACAACATGGAATCATCATTGGTCAAAATAGAGAAGCAGCACAGAAGACTCCTACCTGTGTGCGTACCTCCAAGTGAACCTGGACAAATACATGTACTAGCATATCTTTGCATGGTGGAAAACCTGACTCCTTGATTACTACACAGGAACGTGTCCTACTTTCCAAAAGAGAAAAAAGTGCTGGATCCCATAACACCTTCAACGGAAAGTGAAATAGAATTCAAAAGGGAAGTTAAGCATTCATAGAAAGCAGATATGCCTTTACAGACAAGGAAGAGGAACTGCTGTGGAGTTCCAGAATTTTTCCAGCCGCAACGCGCGCAGTGCGTGAACGGCTGGTTCTATACTAAGATTGCTTTACGTTTTCCAAACAAATGAAAGGTACTTCTATGTTAACTAGATGGCGAAAACCTGGAAGGCAGCCATAAAAATCCTGTTTTTGTGACGTATAGCTACTAACTGGCGAGTCAACACTTTCGCTGTACTGCAATTGATTGCTTCTCAGTTTCTGTAGGATGCCTATTACAGCATAGACTAGTTACTATAATGTGTAGTTCTACGGCAGTTAGCTTGGCCTGAGCTGAGTTGTGTGTATTGTACGTGAAAGTCTCCCGGCTGGTTTTTAGACATGTAATGTCAGACTTGTTAGCATAGGCTATAACTGGTAATATTACTTTCAGAAATAAGTTGGGCGAAATGCACTGTGCAAATACCATAGATTAATCATAATATTATATGCAAACATGTTATCTGCATGATATGTAGTGCACAAAATCAACTCAGTGTACATACCTATACCGATGGCTTGACTGTGACTGAGCTGGAGGGTTCTTCCTATAGAAAAACAGTCATTGTTCTGCAGGATTCACAATCTTTCTCTAAGCAATGCAAAATGGACAAGCTAGCTTGCTGTATGTGCCTGTATTTAGCTGGACCTGCAACTTCCAGCAGTTTCTGTTACATAATTGTATATTATCTATGATAGAATATAGTTGGATGGTAATATACAATGTGTACATGATAAGTGCAGATGTGCAAAAAACTGGCAGACAAACTAACAGACAAACACAATAATGTAGAGTGTTCTTAGAACCAGCTTGGCACACATGAACACGAAATTCGCACCTTGCTAGTAGAAATGCATCAATTATGAACTACACGTATGTTCCTCCTTCATTTACTGGCCATGCAGGTTGTTGTGGCTAGTGTGTGCTCCTCTCTCTTCAGACTCAGTATTCCATCCACACACAAACTATGCATATGGCAAGCCAGCCAACAAGTGGAATATATGTACTGGTAGGCTGGTGAGCTACAATGATCCTGTTTCGCAAGTTGCAGCTGCTAACAAGCCGGATAATTGTAGCTTCGTAATTCCAGTCTCCACTGCGAGCTTCAATTTCTTTGCACTAACACATACGTGACAAAAGTGGAGACTGGGAATGAGGTTACTTTCAGGTTATTTTTACAGCAATATTTCTTGGCCTGACCTGTTACTTAGCAGAGCCTTGGGGGTTTAGCAGATCTTACTTTTTACAGTACTTGGTACAGCAATATGCAAGTGTGGATCTTATGTATACACACCCATTTTACCTTAGACACGCATATACTATGTATGTGCATACCTTTTGCAACTTTTAGCACTTCTTTTGCGTGGAGAATATCTCACTCCAAGAGGAGTCACTGTGTGGCTTCTGTGCTTCTTTAGTCCAGGAGCTGATCTGCTACCCTGCACTACTTGCAAAATGCACTCGGCTTCAACTTCAAGACACACATAGCTCTGCGAGAAAAAGAAATAGTCCAGGCACTTACTGGATAATTGTTCCATACTTGCAGTGGAGTACTATAATGTATTATGTATGTAAATCCAATCAATAGTTACTGTAGATGAGCTTTTAAATTAAACATAATGTGAACATGTGTAGCAGGGGTGCAAGAATGGCCTTTGATAGAGCTAGCCAGATCTCCTAAAGCTATTCTTTTCACTTGCAGGACACTACAGTGGGTGATTTTCTGAACTTGACAATTTAATTGTTACTATGTATTGTTTCATCAATTTTCATTCATTGTATTGTTGCAATAGATATTGACGATTATACACTTATTGCCCTATAACATCAACAGAAAATTTAAAAATTGTTTTCCAAACATGCTAATTAGAATTTCCTCACTGGAATTGGAAGTGGTGCAATGTGATTTACGCTTCATTTGCTCTAGGATGTTGGTCTTCTCAGCACTTGTTTCAATTCTTTCATGAAGACAACATCCATGCTATTGCAAGAGGTACCATTTAACACAAGTGTATGGCACTACAATGAGCATGCCACTAGAACGACATGTTGTATATGTACTGCAAACCTCATCTTTATCTCTCACACTTGCAACATTAACAGACAGTTGCTCACAGATGGAGTCTACCACATCATCATCTGGGCAGAAATTAAGGCAGATTGAAAGCTGCTTTGAAAATGCATTGATACTAAACACAGCAGTAAAATCCTCAGATAGTAGTTACAGCTGCAGTTTCAGACACCGAGATAGTGTAATGGCCTGCATGGTTCTAGTTGAAAACTGTGGCCTTGCACGCTCAGGTGCAGTATCATAGTAGAATATAGGAAAGCTGCAGCTCCTTTGTGAGAGAGACAAGAACATCAGTATAAACTTTGTACAATTCATTTATGGAACCGGTATAATATGAACGGTACAATTCATTTTTGGATATGAACATTATGTAGTACTTATTACGTTCACCATTGTTGAAAACAGCAAGTTATCAAAATACTTGCATTACTGTAAATAATTCACACTGATGTTCAGCTACGTACATGTAGCTATAGCCTCGCTCTTATAGTCTCAAACTTTTCGCACAAAGTACAACACACAACATACTACGTGCAAAAAGCTGGGGAGTGGAGACGAGAATTAGGCTATAGCTAGCTACATATAGCACACACACACACACACCTCTACATACCAGTCAATGGGTTTGCTCTCAGGTCAAGCACTATGAGACATGTATTCACTTTCAGCACTTCCAGAAGACTGACTGCCCCATCAGTAGTGACACCACAGGACTGGATGTCTATGGCTGGGAGTCACAGAAGTAATTGTACCATCACTACAGGCATAACTGTACTGAATTTACAATCCTGTGCGTAAATTACACATTCAAGTGACTGTATAAGATATGATTGGATCTACAATGTATGAGTGTACACACTGTACGTATATGTTTTTTTTTCCACCTCACTGCTTTCCCAAAGAGCTTGACTTCTATATTTGGACTGCCACATTAAATAGAAGGTTATTCTATGACCCCCCCTTCTAGAGAAGGTTGGAAGAAGCTAACCCACATGTACGTACATACCTCTGAGGCACACATCATCTCTGAGTGCTTCTGCAAAGTCTTGTGCACCTTTATCCCCAATGTCAACGTTGAGGTTTAGTGTAACTCTGTGCAGACCTGGTATCTTTTCCAGTTTGAGCTTTTGTGATCGGAGGCTTCACTTTGTCTGTGCAGGCAATGATGCTGCAGAAATAATAAAGGTGTAGTAAAGAAATGTAGCCTCGTACCCGGATAGACCTATTACCACCGTAGTAATGTATCTGAGATGTATATCAGTACATATATGTATATACAATCTCATTACTACGTAGCTACACGCAAGAAGTTCCTTCCTTTATTACAGCAAGAAAAATAGGCTTCTTAGGCTTCTCTCCAGTTCAATTCAGTGACAGCTTTAGTCCTTGTTTTGTAAGGCATGGTACCATACACAGGAAGAGCAACTAAAATGTGACTTCCAATCTTTAAAAGCCACTCTGGATACCTGTCTGCCAATCACCATGACTGAAGTGTTGGCAGAACTGTTAGTCTACCTCAGTGAATACTTTAGTTTTGTTAGAAAGGGAAAGGAATCTATTTTGAATCCAAGCAACAACACCTCTTGTGATGTTCGTAAAATTCTAACTTCTAACCATCCTAGAGCGATGGTACAGAAGTACAGACTGTTGCCACAGTTAGCAACACTGTTGTTGTGAGTGACATATTGTGCATGCAAATAACATGTAGTTGATACGTATCGCTAGACTACAACCTTGATTAGGACTGCTACTGATGATGCTCCTTGGGATGACAGGCTGCATGCAGTGAGATCCAGCCACTCCAGAGAATAAGAGTTCGTCACTGCACTGCAGATGACTGCATAATTAGGGAATATATTATTCAGCATCAGTATGAATCTTACGTACGTGTACTTTTAGCATGCTTAGAATGGTATCCACAACCAGCGTGGTCTGTACTGGCTCAGGTATGTATATGATATACAATCTAATTAAAGAAGGTGGTAATTAGAGAGCTCGATTGCAGGTACATGCATTGGATTAAGTAACTCGGTATTATAATTTAAGCTATCATCAGCCACACTTCAGTAATTTACAACGCTTGTGATTAGGAGAAATACAGTAGTTTGGTTTGTTTGAGCAACACTTCATGTTCTGCCACCTAATAGAGCTCACCTTCTGCAGCCTTGTTCCCGATCTCAGATCCCTTCAGTGAAAGATGCACCAAGGATGAAGTTTTCAGCAATCCCTAAATATGGAGGTACGTAAGAAGATGGCCACACCAGGATTACTTCCTGGCAAACAGAATTCAATTTTAATATGGCACGGACTAAAAGCACTATTTAAGTATATGATCGAGTGGTTCCAGTGGGGTTGGTACCTAAAATGAGTACCCTCAACAGTGAATCGTGCATCACCGTCCAAAGTCTTATGCTCAGCCCCGTGATGGAAAGGTGGGTCTAGCGCCCTGTATATTGAAAGTCGGGTTAACACTACGACAGTAGTCCCAGATCTGGACCGGCAATGCGAAGTGGATTTCACAGTTGCATCCACGTCCTAGCCTCATTCCCAGCCACATTCACTCGCAAAAATAAACGGGAAAGGTAATTATTCCCCGTTTATTTTTGTGAGTGCACGTGGGGGGAGCCTGGGAACAAGGCTATCCATGTCGCTATCCATGTTTACTCGTTGGTGTCCCAACATATAAGAAAATTGTTCCATCTGCCTACATATATCCTGTGCCTATGGTTGGATGCTCCTGTCTCTGTTACAATTGCTCACTATGTTTATTCTGGAGCCCCGTCGGTCTGATTTAAATTGTCTATACCCATCCTGTTTCATAAAATTAATCATTAATCATAGTCATAAATCTTTTCCCCTTTTCCTTTTAAATTTTTATTATCATAAAGTTGTCGTGTTTTTTATGTGGTTTTGATCTATGTCTGGAGTCAAAAAGAGAAAGAAAGAAAAAAAAAAAAAAAAAAAAAAAAATAGTGCTCTATACTTGATATACCCCCACTACCCTACACTTCTGTCTCCTCTTCTGATTACAATTATTTCTCCTCTCTTCTGATCTCCTTATGATGATCTCCCTTCTGTACATGTGTTCCCTTTAGTCTCATGCATATCCCTGCACTGTACTCCTTACTACTGCACGTATCCCTGCACTGTACCCCTTATTATCGTATGTATCCCTGCACACGTCTCATAGGCCAGTTTTGGCCTGCTACCCCAGGGGTGAGACTCTAAAATGATTATCTATCTATCTATCATATAGGGGCAGTACTGGCTGTACACACTGTACATACTAGCAAGTGTAATGGATATGCCCCCCATACTGTTTAGGCTAGCCAATGCACAATTTAGATATGTGGTATTGTAGATACAAAGCTGCCTTCACATCTACGTACATTTTGTATATCATATTCTGCACTAACTGCACTTACCTGTGCTAAACACTTGTAGTCTTTCAGCTGTAGGTGGATGCCTTCAAACACGAGAGGCTTAGGGCACTTGAGGCACACAAGCACCCTCGAACAGATCTATCATGAAGTCATTCCGTTATATATCAGTAACTGCAGTGATGTATATACTGCAGAGCACAAGCTTAATTAGTGTGATAAAAGTACCTTAGGGTTCGAAATTACATTGATTATTAACTGAAGATCAATGCACATATCTTAATGCAGCTAGAACTACTGTACTAGTTGTCTAATTAGGGTTCTATTCTACTAACATGTGATACACATATGTACCTCTAACACTGCAAGAGCTGCGGTATGTGTACATCAACTGCACAGGTACACACTTGACAATGCTGTACACTGGGCTTCTATTAGGCACACCATGTCTCAAATGTGGAACAGCAGCAACTCTTTGGTACTTTACACCATCTGCAGGACAGACAGAGAAGTAACATTTGCTAGTAATAGATGACAGTGGTCTAAGACTAATGTTTCTTTGTACATACGTAGATTACTTAATATACCTGCACAGCAGTCAATCAACTGGAAGCTTTCTGCTTATACTGTACACAAAGTTGCCCTGTACTAATGTACATCTAGCCTCGTTCCCAGGCCCTCACTTCATTTGGTTGCATGAAGGCTAGCTAATATACTTGTAAAAAGTTACTGGATTAATGGAGATACTATCTAACTATAATATGTATTGGTGTATTGACCACATTTACAGTAGACAAAAGTCTAATTACATACCAATGCTTCTCACAGTTGGGTAAAGTCTTTCCTCCCATTTGTCTATGAAGACAACAGTATGCAGTGCCTTGTTGATCTGTAAAGCAGTCAGAAGTGGGTGCCAGTCGTTTCTCTTAGCCTTGTAGACCCGGCAACTCAGCACTCCTTCCTTGGCTCCACTGCGGATACTGGCTATATGACACGTGTCCTCCAGGGCACACAGACTTTCATAGTAAGCTACGAAGTCTTCAGCTCCTCGCTGACGAATGCAAACAGCCTCCATCTAAGGATGAAATAGCAATTTCTGATATAGAGAAACTAGCTATACCGTACCAAGGACAAGCTGCTCTGAATACAGTTAACTCCCTATAGCTACGTACTATATACATATATTTCTTCCTGGTAGGATTAGCTGCATTGTCTTGCAAGTGCATGTAAACCACTGATTCAAAGGACTATGGATGATGTTCAAGCACCTATTTCACAACATATATGTGAATAAGGTGCTTTGCACACATTTTGCTAAACAATTGTGCCAAAACTTAAATGCAGCTGTTGCAAGTCTATACTAAAATGACAGTAGAAGAAATGGTGGGACTAATCTTTCATTCAATGCGATGATAAAGGGCCCATCAGAAGGTTATATAATATCCTTGCCTAAGTGCAAATGTGACAGATAAACGGAATGCTGTCCAAGTCCTCCATCAAACAACTTCAGTGATATACTCCATGAATTTGTGTGCACATGTGGTAATAGGTAAACAGAAAGATCTCTGCATTGCAATTATAATCACAGGAAAATTGGTGTGGCTAGGTACATTCCCACTGAAGACTGAATATTTTTCTTCTTACTGAGCAGATCATTAGCCTCATCCCCTGCATGCACGAAACATTATACGGGCAGGCCTGGGAAAGAGGCTAGCAGTGTATCAAAGGTATATAAGGGTCACCAACACCTTCAGGTGCTGGGAGCAGTAAGTGTAGTGTCTGGAGACACTGGCCATAGAGCTGCATATGGGACACGAGTTCAAATCCTGGTTCAGCAAAAACCCAATGAAGGTTTGGAGTAGCTATGGTACAGGGCTGGGTGTTTCCCTCTTGCTGTGGAAACTGGTACATGTACGTACGCCATATCAGCTTCCCACAGTGTTTCAGATACCATCATTTTTACAACCCAATTTGGTATCTTTCACGGCTGATCCAGCATTCCAGTACACTACTTAAATGCTGCAGCTACAAGTATAGGCAAATCAGGATTCTAGAGGTCTGGCACACAAAGAAAATTAGGATTGTTGCCACGATAATATATAGAATCTGTAGGTGAAGGCTACAGAGGTTTGCAAGTTGGTTGTCAACAGGAGAAGGCAAATAGCCAGTGGCTCTCAAGTATTTAATTAGGTTAGGCTGTCAGAATCAAAGGCTAACAGTTTACACAGTTTCTGCTGTAACTTTCATTTGCCTACTGCACAACTCATGTTGCTGCCGTAGCGCTTACGCCATTGACCATGCACCCACATACGCAGGCGGAGCTTGAAAGATCTCCAGTCAGAGGACAAAAGCAAGACCCTCCAGTTGTCTCGCCATTACCATCCTGATCGCCATATAATCTATTCTTCCTAGTATCCCAGATTAATAAAATAAAACTCTAAACTAGCCTTAATAAAGCCCTAAGTCTTTCCCAATTCTCACACCCTAAAACAAAGCCCGTCCTCTCGAAATTATTGAGTGCACTAAACTCTTCAAAACTTCCACCCATTGCAACAGTTTGTCCAAATCTTCCATGAAAGTACTTCTAATAGTATCATACGCAGGACACTCCCAGAGCACATGTACTACACTCTCACATTCATCCCCGCATACGTAACTTACACTGCCTATCATCATTTTTACCCCGATGTCTTCCTAACTCTTCATTCAGACCATTAGTACTAGATTAAACATCAATCGTGTTCCTGGATCCCCAACCCCCTGCAAGTAATTTTTAAATTCTATTCCTTACAAAAAGACTTGTAAAGTCTATTAAGTTTAATTTTATTATTTAAGCCATCATTAAAATCTTTATATTCTCTGCATCTCAATGCTTTATCTACTCTCTCTATAAACAAGTTTACATTATAATTTTTAGCTATTATTTCCTGACTGTCTAGATTTAACTACAGCGACAATTCACTATTACTTTCCTCCGAGTCTTCCTCTGCCTACCCCTGCACGGCTTCACCTCCCACTCACTGTCTAGTAGTAGTCTAGGATATCTCTCAGCATTCAAATTATTGACTTTATACCACCCCTTAAGTTTGCATCTATCCCTCTTGCCTTTCAAGATTCTAACCCCATATCCTCCCTTACTGCTTCATTACACGTTTTAGAAGAGCAGCCAAGCATCTTTTTAGCTGCTCCTAGCTGAATAGATTCCAAGGAAGCTGTCTGCCTTTTATTACAAGCCCACACTTCACTATCATATTCTAAAGTAGGGCGAAGTACCGAAACTAACAATAATTATCCTTCTTGCAACTGTACTGATATTCCTATTACTTAAAAACCTATAAAATTAATTCGGTTTTTTCTTTCCTTTATTCATTACTTTCTGTACATGACTATCCCATGAATCATTCTTAGCAAATTTAATACACACACTTGTATTAACCTGTTTACTCTTTTTTATGTTAGATTTCAACCTCTATTTATTACAAAACCCCTGCACTATATTAATTAAGGTTTGTAAGTCCTCAGCATTAGTAGTTAAGCCTACAAAATCATCAGCAAACATCAGACCCCCAACCTTAACATCCTTTTTAACAGTAATGCCAATCCCAGCCTTCTCAACCTCATCTAACAACTGATTAATAAAAACGGAAAAGAGGATAAATGACACACTACAATCCTGTGCCACCCCGACCTATATTGAATGGCTCAGATACTTCTCCCTCCAGTAAAACAGCACTCTGTTAATAACTCTCCACATCCTACCCCAAACCCAAAGTTCCCATAACTTATACCATAAACCATGATGCCAAACTGTGTCAAATGCTTTCCGAACATCTAAGAAACAGGCGTAAGTGTGCTTTCCTTCCCTCATTCTACCTTGTACAATTTTTAGAGTAAAGATGTTATCAACACAACTCCTTTTCTCTCTAAATCCTGCCTGACCCTCATGAAGAGCCCTTTCTGCTTCTAATCTGCTTACTAAGCGATTATTTAGAATCTTACTAAACACCTTTCCTACCACGTTCAATAGTGTAATGCCCCTGTAATTACCTGGGTCCTCTTTCTTATACAATCTAACAATTAACCCTTGTCTCCATTGTTTAGGAATACTCTCCTCTGTCCAAACTACCCCATACAAGACTTCCAACAGATTAGCCATCCCTTTGCCACCGTACTTGAAAAGCTCCCCAACTAGCCCATCATTACCTCCTGTTTTATCATCAAACTGATCATCCACAGATGCTGTACCCAACCTTTCATAATGCTCACGTAATACTTCCAACTTTCCTTTAGTACTGGTTACACATGAACCTAAAGTACTCCCCAAAGAAGCAATACCCTTACGACTACCTTTTGAAGTACTGCCAACAAATGCCCAGAACTCTTTCCTGTTTGCATAAAAATCTTTATTAGCCTTTTCAATCACCTCATTCCAACTATCTAATTTTTTTCTTACATACCAATTCCTTGATTTCTGACCGTAATTTGTAATACTCCCCCCATTTCTCTTCCCTGCCACTGCTAATCTCCTTATAAACCTGTCTCCTCAACCTAATCTTCTCTTTAATCTCAGCATCTCACCACCTCGCTGCTTTGCCACACACTATCACCTTTTCCCCAATTTCTTTTGATGCTACCCTCTTGACTGTCTCTTCCCAACCCTGAACCACTGCCTTCACTAATTCTGATCCCCTCAACCCCAGTCTTCCATTGACGTACCCTTCCTTTAAACCCATCTACTTCTACACTTAAGGCTTCCTGATACTTCTGTCGCACTTCCTCGTCCTGAAACCGTTCAATGCGCCATTTCTTAATCACCCGCTTCTGTTGTTTAGTGGTTTTTACAGTTGTCCTACCCAATTCCATCCATACCAGAAAGTGATCCGATTTTCCTATATCCACTGTGTCTAACTGCACACTCCCTGAAACCTGCAACAAGTTGGAATCAGTAACTATATAATCAATGATAGACTTTTGCTCCAGAGAAGGTCTAGCTCTAGTCCACTGTGGTTCCACAGTGAACTCGCGGCCTTTACAGACTACTATCTCAACCTCATTTAAAAAGGAAATTATTGCACTGGACAACCAACCTGCAAACCTCTGTACAGCAACATGTGGACACAGAAGAAACATCTCTTCTCCATCAGCAGCCAACATGCAAGAAAACAAGTTTAAACAACCAATCTCATCTGCATAATAATACAAGACCTTCACAGTTATTGTAGGGGCTAGAATTACTACTGCGTGTGTCTGATCACACAACACTATCAACAATTCCTGCTGAGGAGGCATCATCATTCACGCAAAGTACAGTTTCCCTTATTGGCAGAGCCACATCCACGCATGCAATACGGCCGTGGCAAATCACCGCAATGAAGCCATGTGGTAGCTCTGTTCGCAGTAGCAAGACCGCTCTAAAGTCAGTAGGCATTGTGTGCCAGAGTGCACTCCTACCTGAGTGAATCAGGCAAACAAGCCAATCATTTTGTAATGATGACCAGCCTTTGTACTCTCTTAACACTATAAGTGTCTTTGGCTATCCTGGTATTTTGCTCTAGGTGTATATGCCATTGTGGAGTAATTTATTGAGTCATACAAGTTTCATTTGTAAAGGTTTACAGTTGCTGATGCTAATAATTTTCCTTATGGACACCCTAAAGCTCCCCTACTGCACTCACCAAACATGCAGCACGTGCAGTCAGTCAAGAAAGCCACACCTCGCGATCGTCGCAGTTGCCTGCATTGCAGCAGTCTGGGGCCCATTGTGTGCGCTCTTCCTTGTCTCACTAGGCAGTTTTTTTAGTAGTTTGGCCCTAATGGCTTCCTGTAGGCTGTGCTACCTGATTATCTTATTAGCCAACAGTGACGAATGGTGTAGTGCGGTGGTTAGTGGAAAAGCGCCGTTAGTGGAAACGCAACATAATTGTGTGGGTGGAGGCTGGCGCGCGATCGCTCTTTTATTATTAAATTTTTATCTCTTATGGGTACAGCTTGCGACCACGTGGAGAAGATCCACCGGCGAGTACTATATGGTCTCGACGAGACTAGGCAGTACAGTGATGCAGCGGTTGCCAAAACTGGAACAAGTAAGTATAAATCTTGCATGGACTTCTACAGCTACTTATCAAAATTATCAGAGGTCTCTTTGGTTTTCCGCTCGGTCTGGAAACAAGACAATAGGCTAGCTAGCAAAATATTTACTAAGCTGGCTTGGGTGTTGATTTTTGTGGTGCTAGTGTATAGAAGTAGATGACACTACCAAGGGCCCAGTACATCCCAGTCCTCGTGGGTGCAAGGAGCAACATTTTAAACTAGATGCTCTGTGGTAGGCAGCAGAATGCTGCAATGTTTTTCGCCGTTACATTCAATGTCCTTTCTTCATAGGCTGAATGGGGGAAAAGTGCACTTTGTTTTAATTTGACCTCCTGTGGAGAAGCTGCATGAAAATTAGATGTAGAACGCAGTTGGCGGCATGCATGTCTTGGTCGCAAGGTTTTAATGGAGAGTGGGATAGAATGTATTATTATGGACTTCAACTCAAACTCAACTCTGTACAGCAAATATGCATGTGCCTTACAAAAACAGAGTGGTCATGGAACGTTCTAGAATACCGTAAACTCTGGTTGTTAGGCGCACCTCGCTATTAGGCGCATGATATTTATTAAGCGCATGCTTCCTTCCCGGTCGTGGGTATTATTTGTTTAGCGCATGCTAAGAAATGCCAAAACACTCTAGAGAACTCTCTAGGTATATACATGCTCGACTACGCTTCCGCATACATTCAGCAAAGCAACAGCGCGTCTGTCAGTGAGCTAGCGTTTCCGGCTTCTTGGTTAACCAGAAGAATTTCGCCAAGTCGTGGAGTCCATATCTCCTTGAAGACATGATGGCCATGGATTACACTTTCTTGGAGGAGGATGAAGTCTTCGAATACTTCGCCAATACTCACCATCTCGCTACTCTCAGCTTTTTAAAACACGACTACGAAAATAGCTGTATCTGCACGCATCTTGCATTGTCACGTGTTGGGCGTGGCTGCAATAATTGCACCCTTATTAGCGCACATCCTCTATTAGGCGCACGGTTGCTTACAACCTAGAGTCATAAGCGCATGCGCTTATTAACCAGAGTTTACGGTATACATGTACATGCGAGTAGAGAGCTGGTGTTAAGGCATACAGAAAAGTGAATGGACTGAATGGAAGTGTGCATGAAGTCAGTGGAGACAGTCAGCTGTAGAATTTTAATTCGCATGAATTATTGTGCGTTTGCACTAACGGCGCTTTTCCACTAACTACCGCACTACAAATGGCACCCCATATACCATTTGGTATCCACTTGATAGCATGAAAGACTTTGTCAAAGAGGCCAACTCCAAAAGTTGAATTATACTATGTTGTAGATTTGTGCTAATGTATATGATTGTGTTTGGTTCTATACAGCAACGGTAAAAAGCAGATACTTCATATGGAGGGACAATTCCCTATACCACTCAATGTTCTGAAGAAGTATCAGCATCCTCTAGAGTACAAGTATGCTGTATAGATCTCCGCATATGACAAGCCCAGAGGACTGTTACGAGATACTTCCAGGAGCATCAGATTTGACGAATCGTTTGCTCATAATTCGTAACCCCAAAAATGAAGATATGTTAACTTGGTTATAAGTTTAAGTATAGGATAGATCACTGCGTAGCGGGGTGTATGACCCGTTATCTACCGCGGGAAAAGTTATCTCCCGCGGAAGCCAAGGAAGTTCCGAGGGCGAAGCCCGAGGTACTTTCGAGGCTTCCAAGGGAGATAACTTTTCCCAAGGTAGGTAACGGGTCATACAACCCGCTACGCAGTGATCTATCTATTTTGTACTAAAAAGAGTTGGTAGATCTGTAAGAAAAGCTAGAAGCTTGAAAGGCTGCACCGTTCGGCACGACAGAGCAAGCGGGCCAACTAGCATCAAGACTCGATTGACGGAGTAGAAGACTAAGCTACAGCAAGGAAAACATTCCCAGAAACTGTAGCAAGACTGAACAAGAGCTAGGAACCATAGTAAGTAACCATCCAGCCTAGTGCCATTTGACACAAAACGGAAAGCTGGCAGCGTTATCACACGCACAAAAACACAGAATCTCAGCAAAACTAGAAAACAGTAGCTTACCGTACTTTTCCATATCACTTTCCAACGATTTATGAGTAAAATAGCTGCCATACAATCTGCCTAGGCTCCCCCAGCCACCAGCTACTGTAGCTTTCTCACCGTTTGAACGACTGGAACGGAACCGGGTACCGTTTCACGTAGGCAATCGGGGTATATTTTTTCCCGCGGTAGAATATGACCCGTTATCTACGCGAAATGCTGAAATCTGATTGGTTAGAATGACTTAGGTATAGTATAATGAGTACATAATGCCCATTATGTTCAATACTTAGTACAGTCTTGTTCTCCAACTAATATGCCAAATTAGGACTTGAACAGGCCACATGTAGCAGTGACTTATTCTGTATGCCATTATGGGCCATCTGGGCTGCTACAAACACGAAACTACGTAGTTTGTTGCACATTATGTAGTGGTCAGGCGTGGGCTGGCCCACAAGACTAAATGTGTATAGGGACAGTACTAGTCTGACTAAGTTGAGTTGAGCAGGAACAGGACTAGCCACCGACACAGACTATTTGCCAATGTTGTTTTTATGAAGCTACAAGAACCAGTAACAGACAAAGAGGTTATTGACTACAGAGCATGAAAGAGAGGGGGGGTATAATGAGTTTTGCATGTTCGTTGCCCACTGCAATAGTCAAATAGGAATCTTTGCTCTGCATGGAGACATTTCAATGAGTCATAAAAGTGCTATTTAATCTATCACATGCTAGGAAAGTAACGTTGCTTTCTGTGCAGTTGTTGCATTGCATTGATGAGTTCATGTGGAGAAAAGTTTTTAACATATTAAATATGTTAAAAGCTTTTTCTATTATAATTTTTATGTATTTCTATCTTTGTTTCTGTGTTTTATTAAAATAGGTATTTGAAGGAATAATTCTGAATCTATACCAACTCTCTGTAGGTGTCTATCATCAATATGATGTGATTTGTCTGCCACACCAAGCGAAAGTGGGACTTGTATGGAAAATGTTCGGATATGCACTGAGCACATCATTCAACAGGCTCTTATAATTGCTCTGGAAACCTACCTACTCCCACTGCAAAGAGATTTCACAAGTTTACGTGTGAAAGCAATTGATTTATCAACAAGAGCAAGGAACATTTTGGAGTGTCGGAAAACATTTAGTCTCATTATTTCTTCACTGGTTAGTCCAATGTATGAACAACGTTTAATGATGGCCAGGCATAACACTGTCATTTATGTAAGTAGGTTCAGTGTTTGATTTAAAGAATTTAGTGTTAGATAATTAGTGACAACGTGAGGGTGTGAAGGAGAGCTACATATGACGTGGTGTCATACCTAAAGGTAACTTACGATGTTCTGGAAGACCAAGTGTGAATAGAATGTGTATTGAACAGAGTCTGTTATGTCATACTTACAAGTTTTCCCTTGAATTCTTTACCAAATCTGCTGGCATCTGAGGGATCTGAAACATATTTCACTTATTATAACAATGTAGTGTACACTTCCAACAAGGGATGTAGAAATCATACAACTGGAAATTTTGCAAGCCACGCATCTTAAATTATTAATATAGATTACCCTTGATTATCCTTGTAGCAGCTGTTTTCTGCTAAAACATTCCTTTGTGCACCTTTCTTGATAATTAAAGAGATCTCTACCGTGCTAAAATTAACGCCATTGTCCCCATGTAGGATGCATTCAATTGGATTGAGCGAATAGCAGAGCAACTGGCTAAACAAGACTGTGAAAGTCAGGAACTGCATCTTGGAAGATTTTGTTCTGCTGTCACTCTTGTATACCTTGTTGACTACCTTCATATGATCTTGAAAGTGGATTACAACATGAAGAATCCACGGAAATGTTTTCAATACCTTCTCAAGATGATGAAACCACTACCAGATGATAAAAAATCTACTTGTCTGGAATTTCCCTTAATGGAAGAGGAATCCATTTCAAATATGAGGTACAGTTACCCCCTATGACTACAGTATTGCATCAATGTGTTCATAACAATTTTTTTGCTAGGGGTATGCTTGAAAACGGAAGATGATTTCTGTACTCCTGGAAACAAATATTGAATGGCTGAACGCAATACCATTTTTGCACTTCCTAAGAGGAGACATCATTCCATTCCAGTATGCTGATCAAAGTGAACCTAGTGGAACCAACTGGGAGAAAGCATTTACTGGGCTTGATCATGATAGAATATCAAGAACTCAAAAGTAAGAAAAATATTACGTACAGCACTTTACTTCTATAATACCATTATTCTACATTCTGTGGTTTATGACTGCGTTAGGTATAAGTTGTACTTTTTACTTGCTATATAAATAACTAAAAGCACTGCATTCCTCTCTTGTAGTGGCACTGTTTTGGGATATCATGTTGAAATTCCTTGCAAATATGTAGTCAGTGCATTGGAGTGACCATCAAGCGCTCTAAACAACTACTTCGTTATTAATTAGCCTGTGTTTACGGTTTTGCTTTTGTAGAGGTGTTCTCTAAGCTCTGCTTATAAGTGTGATTGAAGTATTGTGTACTTCAATATGTATGTTGAACTATTCAACATACATATTGAAGTACACAATACAACTCCATGAGGCAGCACCATACGTTTAGAAATTATAATATTAGATGGTGAAATCTTTTAGGCATTCTTGACATGTCGTACACATTCATCTGAAAATGTTAATAAGTTTTTCGTGTGAGATAATTATGCCTATTCTACCAATAGGTGAAATATTTACAGAACTATGTTAATGAGCTAATTGAAGCTGTGGACTTCTTTGGCACTCCAGCAAGTTTTGGATCGTAAGTGCTGAATTTGCTGCAATTAGACTAAAATTCTGGCACTAAAATAGCAAACATCTTGCCTTATGGCTAACTGGAGTATTGGATATTCTTTCAACATTTTGTTCTTCAGAACTAACTCATCGCTTGCTAGTTTGCAGTTGTATTAAACTTTTGCTGAACAGTACTAGTCTCAATATTGTGATGATGTTAGCAGACTTTGATGGAAGGAAAGAAGTACTTATGGGTTCTCTTGAAATAGAACTTGAAAATTGGATGAAGATGGAGTATGTCACAGACTGTAGGATGGAATCTTCAATATTCAGTATTTATCTGGAGGCTTCCTAACTCACTAGAATACCTAATCTCGCTGATATGTTGGAAGCCTGTTTTTAGATGTTAACTGTGATAGCTTTCGAGATATTTTACTGCCACAGAGCTGCTTACCTGATACAGTAACCTGCTCCAATTGCTCAAACTGTGACAGTAGTGTGCTAGTATGCTTAGTAGTTTCATAGCACTATACTGAAGGCTGTATAGTACCATACATTGGAATGGCATTATGAAGGGTCAGTATCTCAAGCATGCATAGGCTTTGAGTATAATCTCCTCAGAGAGCTAGCTAGTAGTAACAACGGCTGCATGCCCATGTTTTATGGCTAAACAAGCTGTATTTTATATGTTGAATGATCCTAGAACTAAGCACTATATAGCTATTCCGCAGATTATCTTGCTTGAAGGATTTAGTTTCTTCAGTTACTTGAAATCATTGGTGTCAGTTGTTTTAATACACCATTGTTATATTTTTGGTTATTTTCAACAGATATGGACACTTTTTTCTGGATATAGACTGTCCTGCATCACTTAGAGAATCCTTTGAAAGGTGTATTACTGCAGTATTTACCACACGGATAGCTGAGATGGAGTTGCAGAGAAGACTAAGCTATCTGGAAAGCAGAAAAAGCAGGTTACCCCCAAAACTGATGGATGTCTTTACAGCTTCTCTGTTACAATCTATAGTGGATGGAGAGTTTAAGGTAGTTACAAGTACCCTTGGTAGTTGCAAATACTGATTTTTTACTTGAAACTATCTTTAAATTTACTAGGAGCATGATTTAGAAGGTGGTGTCGATTTATTTCGCTCTGAATCGCCAAGAGTTGCAAGTGTTCTAAGTGCTTTCTTGCAGCATCAGTATCCCGATCCTGATACAATAACCCTCGATTGCATTTTCAAGTGGAAGTTTTGGCTGCAGTACCTACAGCTATTTGGTATGTATGTTATGATTGTAATGTTTAGTGCTAAAAAATTTGCCATAGATGGATGGTACATATATGCATGTATTAAAAAAAGAGACAGTGAAATGTACAAGCTTTGGAAGGTGAAATTTTTTGTTTTGGTATTGAGGCAGAAGCATGTTTTTGGGTCTGAAGCTTTAAAAAATAATTTTCGGCACTGTCAAATTCACCAGCTTTTCCTAGAGGTGAAAACTTTACCAGCATAATTGTTTTTCCATTGATGAAATCATGCAACACATTTCACTGAGCTTATGGTATAAACAAAACAGTATGCCTGCTGTACTTTATTGCCGAGCGCCTTAGCACGAGGCAAGTAATCGTGTATCGCATTCGGCTTGCGTTTGTATGTATGTATATCCGTCACGCTTGGGCGTGGTTTCTGTCGTCTGGTCCGGTCCCCAGATCCCCATACTGCGGCTTTTCCAGGCCACGGCCACGTGCTTACGTAGCCTCTTCGCTGCGTTCGATGGAGCTTTAATAGATATGGAGGAATCCAAGCGTGATCGCGCTAGAGCGCAAAAGCAAAAGCAAAGAGCCGCTGCTTCAGAAGACACGCAGGCAAAGGAGAGAGAAGACGACAGGTTGCGAAAGATACGATGTCTGCAGGGAGAAGGGAGCGGTGCCAGGTAAGACCACTTCATGTATTTTGGCGCTAGAAGACCTCACTGACATCCTCGAACTCGTGAAAAGGACAAGGACGCTTCGCCATCATCACACACGCCACAGCAACTAGCTATACAGCAAGCTACACGTGGTTACAACAAAAAATCGACTTGCATATCTCCGGATATTCTTCCGCGCGAGGCATACTCTGCGCATGCGTATTCCTAGTTATGATGTGGCATTCCATTTGTTCTACAGCAATCAGGGCTGAGGTGACTCGACGAGATGTGACCATACTGCCAACTCTAAGTACAGCAGGTGAGCAGACTGTATACTGTAAGTACATTGGGTGAGCAGAGATAGATATGTGAAGTGCTGTATTTTGATGAGCCAGCCCATTGGGAGAATAGCAACTAAAGACTCCACTCCAAATAATAATAATATTGAGTTTTGCCATTCTGCGTTCCCCTCTTCATGCCAAACTATTATTTGCACTTTATCTTTACTACTTTTGGTAGTGTAACCATATGCTGTCTTGTCATCTCTCTAAGTAACAGTATAATAGTGAGTAATATAGAAGCCTTCAGTACTAGCGTGTATATGCAAGTCCATGTCATATTATGGCAACAGGAGCTGTTGATTAGCTATAACAAGTCTGACATTTCATGTCTGAAAACCAGCCGGACGCCTTTCCCGTACAATACACACAACTCAGCTTAGGCCAAGCTACTAAACTACAGCTGTAGAGCCAGAGATACTATATTCCTAGAGCGGTACAGCGAAAGTGCTGACTCAGCAGTTTCGTTATGCGCCTCCAGTTAGTAGCTATGCGCCAAGAAACCAGGATATTTACGGCTACCTACCATGTTTTCACCTTCTAAGCAACACAAAACTACCTTCATTTGCTGTAGCTTGGCCTGCAAATTTCCAAACGCTGCTATACACTGCAGTTGCATAGTAACGTATGACGTAATATAATGCGCACGTGATAAGTGCGGACGCACAAACAGACAAACAAACAAACAAACAAACAAACAGACGCGGAAAACGTAAAGCAATCTTAGTACCAGCCGTTCGTGCGCTGCGCGCGCTCCGGCTGGTGAAAAAGAGATCGGTAAGTTGACACATTCACATTAATTACCCTAAGGTGTTGTCTACCTTTCACACCTTATAAGTTGATGTCATTTTAAATTAAGGCTTAATTGCGTTTTCGTGAAAGTCTATTCACAATCGAATTTTCATCATCATTCATAATGACCTTTTTAAACCTGGTCCTTTTCTAAGATATATAGATATTTACAAAATGTAAACATGTAAATTGGAGTTAACACACCAGGGTAGACTAAGTATTCCACCAATTTGGGATCAGCGAGGACACGTACCATCACGCATGCGCAGTTGTACAGTTGTTTCTACTCACCCGTAACCTTTACACTTGGGAGTGTGGTTGACTAGATAAATAATGCATTGTAGGAATATTTTATGGTTTTCAAAGGCTCCAATTTGTTCAAAGCATTATAAATACATTGTATAGGAAATAGTCTTCATAGGCTAGCCAATGTGTCCACAGCATACGTAGTTTGGGTGGACATAAGGAATGTATAAATCGGCCAATTAAATGAAAACTCTCGAGGTTGCACTGCACTATTGATGCCAATGTGCGGTATCACAGTATATGATGTACGTATTAGGTTTCACAAAATATTGCTACTTGTGACTCTGTAATAGGTAACTCACAAGCAAAATCCCTTGCCTAGAAAATATCTTAAATCCATTCACAATCTTCTCTTTTTACTACAGATTCAGGGCTTGACAAAGAATTTAAAGAAAACGACTGAAACAAGAAGGTATGTTCCCTTTGTACATCCGCCCATAAACAGGGCAGTGACAAAGTGACTGTAAGGTTTTTATGTTTTCCGAGAAAGTGCTTAAAGAATGCTAGATGAATTCTACACTATACTAGAAGAAGAAAAGCCAGGTTTTTTCTGCAGACTTTGGGATGAAAGAGTAAACACTCGCTTTTCTGAAATAGAAAACGAGCCTCAGTCTCTTACATATAAAGATATTGATGAAAGAGTTTGGCAACAGATATATAAGGAATGCGAAGAAACACTGCAACAGTTGTCAAGCCTTAAGCTATCTCTCCAAAATGTGAATTGCTACTTTTTTGAACAGTATGATGGAAAGAAGCATTTAGAGAATGATTTGACGAAACACTGTATTGCCATGAATAGATGTAATGAATTAAAACCTTCAGACAATAAACTACCTGCCTTTGAAATTCAATGTATTGCTGATGCAGTTGCTCCTATTAAATTATATAAGTAATGTATCTTTGTCATTATGCTACAGCAGCTGAAGCAATTATTAAGTTGGTGGCACTTTTGGGTTGACTGGTGACTTTACTGTTGTGGAAACGCTGTCAAAAGCTGTAAGCAACTATGGCTACATAATTTAGGCAGTTTATAACTACCATCTACATGAGTTGCCGCTTACGTGTACATCCAGATTTCTTCTTACATTATTTCCAACAAAATTGTGGTGCCTATTATTCTCAAATTATTCTGGGAATGATTTGCCAAGGCCTATCAGTGTGTCCATACCACTAAGTACAGAGACCACATGCCTGTATAATGAGACTTCAAGGTAATGAATGAGTATGGAACATGGCTGTAGCGGTTACATAACTGTCTGCAGGCATATGTTATAGTCCTGTACAGTCGTGTAGAAGTGAGCAAGACTGACTGAAGTTATAAATAGGCAAACAGCCACTTTCTAGAAGCTGTAGCATAGCTGCGGACACCGTGAGTCCAGTCCAGTGCGAACTGTTGAGTCCAGTCCACCAGTCCAGTCCAGCTACATATTGTAGACACCCCTTGCAACATGGCTGTAGCGGTTACATAACTGTGTGCTGGCATATGTCCTAACTTGAAGTCTCATTATATATACATGTGACATTATAGTCCTGTACCTCGCTGTACAGCCGTGTAGAAGTGAGCAAGACTGACTAAAGTTATAACTAGGCAAACAGCCACTTTCTAGCAGCTGTAGTATAGCTGTGGACACCGTGAGTTCAGTCCAGTGCGATCCATTTCTGTTGAGTCCAGTCATCTGTATAGGTAGATCGTGTCCATACGATGCCTGGGTAAGTCTTGTCATCCGTGCTATACCAAGTCCTGTATTAGAAAACCCTTTCTTCCTGGCTGTTTTGGCATTTAAATTCGTCTGCTTTTTTGGCTGTTATACATTTTGTTGTAACTGCCACAGGCTCGAATTCAGCTCACATACAATTTTGAATGTAAGGTGCTACAATAGCCCTCTTGATAGGTAAATAAAGTATACTAACACACTTTCCACACCGTACATTGATTCTTGGCTGTGCATTATTTGTGCAAACTGGCATGTGGACAACACACGATTGCCAGCATAATAAAAACAACTCATCTTTTCTCCAGCGCCTGTATAAGTTAAACAAAAGTTAAACTACTCCCAGGTCACAAATGTATCTGTAGTTATTCATCTGTCCATACTTTGCATACTTGGTATTGTGGTTGCCTACTCGATAGTACTATACATAAGCTACTATACAATACACTATTCCTGTAGGAATCTTTCCTCACGTTATTTATCACAATTTACGGTGACTCATGGAAGTGGAACGGAGGAACTTCAAGAATTGGGTGAGGCACTGAAAGAAATTTCTTACCCAGCATTGGAGCTAGAAAAGAAAGGTAAGAATAACATGGCATTTGTAATTCAGTCAGTAAACAAACTGTGCCCTATAAGAATACACATGTGTATATTAAATTTTAATGATATTCCTTAGATATACTTGAACGTAGGAGGACAGGAATCTAGTTTACAACCATCGATGGACAGCACAGTCTTATTGTAGTGAAGAAAGGTACGTCACCCGGTTAAAGGAGTGTTATGTGTATCTGTATATTAAGTAAAGTGTTTTTATAAATACAGAGGAAGTCTGGAAAGCAGTGCTGTATCTGTACATGAAAGACTCTTCTTTACCACTGCCTACATTTGAAGAGTTCTAATCTGCACGCCCTCAACAACAACTGAAGGGGTTAGCTTTTTTCTAATCGATAATGTGGTTCAAGATAATAAATAAGTATCACAAAAGTTGTACTGAAGAAACATATATTTCAGTTCATACTATTCTATTGTATTTCAAAGGCACAATCTTGATCATTATATTTTGTCCATATTATGCTAGTGTAATTTTGAGCATAGTAGGTGTGGCTTGGCATAGGGGAATTATGCCAGCATACAAGGTGAATAAATACCTGTACCTGCAATAACCGGTGGTTTATTAGCTGATTCTTTCAACAATCACCAACAACAGTGCCTGGAAGACTACATTAAAGCTTCTATTATGTTACAACAACAGCTGACTTTTGTTTGTAGTTGTGTTGACTATTGCATTTTGGCATGATGTGCATCGTGCACATTTCCAAAGTGTTTTTGTGTTCCGAATTGTGTAGCATACTGAGTAATTGAAATATACGTAATGGAGGTATAATAGGAATTTTTCATTGTACATCCAGTTGATTCACTTATTGCTTACCACTCTTACAATCCCAAAAGCTGCTAATAGAATGCAGTTGCGTACGTTGTGTATTATTAATGTGCGATGTTTTTATAATGCAGAGATGATATGTACACCGACCAATGCGCAAGCAACAAACACAGAAAATGCCATAAAAAAACATGGGAAAAACCGTTTGTGCACTTTGCATGCACCCAGCTTTTAAAAAGTAGTCACTACAAGTGATTCTTGTGGGTAGTGTATTATCACTTTAACACTGTTTTCCTGATAAAACATGTTCTAAAATTTGTAGGGGTATGCCTTCTAATGTGAGCTACGTATATTAGCCTCATTCCCACCGTTTATCTCACTTTTCTCCCCAGCGGCAAGGGTGGGAAATACTGGGAACAAGGCTAAGCTATATAACCATACAGAAACAGCAGTACTGACTGAACTAGTGAGGCTTGGATGAGTGTTTCTCACAAATGACTATTGTTTATTGTGCAACACCCTTACACAAGTATTCTTTTCATATTTTAATATACCCATCCCGCCTATATGTACTTGATAGTACTGTTACTTTCGATAGGTCACACTACTGTGGCGGCGGGCTGTCAGTGATCCAGAAAAGAAGCGAATCTTTTGTCTAGTACATGCTGAGAAGCTTTCCTATATCAAGTTTGTGATGAAGACCTCAGAGAACGTGATATCATCACACAAGGATGTCCTGGTACGTTAGTGTAACAAAGCAACTACAATTTCTGTAAACACACCAGAAAACAAGTTGTACTATATACTGTGTGGGTGGTTCCAAGGTGGTCACGTGCACTGTCAGGAGTGGTGAGAATTGCACATTTTTGCAGCATAGGGAGTAATAATCATGGGGTACTTTTCCACGAGGTTTAATTGCATCAGCCTGCAGAGAATAAATACAGAGTTACCTGTGTGTGTTTACAGAAATTGTAGTGCTTACCTTGATTTAGTTTTCCTTTTCTCAAACATTTAGTTTCACTCTACACTTGTCATAAGGATGATCGTACTTATGAGGATCTGTCTTCATATTGATAAATATACATACACTCACTTGCAAGGAACCTAGAGGTCATATGGGAAGCTCAGACTGTTGACTTCTTTCTATTACATTCAGAAGAGTCATTCTAAGGTCTCTGCATTTTCGTAATGTAATAGATTGTTCCCCATTTTTGTAAAAACAACAAAAGTGACCCTTAGTACTACACGAGTTCACTTAGAAAGCACCAAACTATAGCAAATGTACGTATGAAAGTCGACACTCTAACTTGGTAGTAAGACAAAGAAATGTAGCGGACTATTATTGATAGCTAGTTATACACAAAGATTCAGCTTTGCACATGTACTCTACTTTGATAATACTGCTTTTTACAACAAATTCACTTTTATTCGCTGGCAGTCAATAGCTGTCAAAATACAGCAGGTACCTTTTCGCCAGGAAGTGACCACGTGCGCTAATAGTGGAATGCAATTAACTCTGTTGGCTGATAAAACGTCTTGGGCAGAGAGGAGCAATAATAGCCGTTCCATGGATGATCTTGTGTAGGTTTAGCAGTTTTCTGATTTGTAAAACTGTAAATGTCTCTATATACTTAGCTATTACCAAAGATACACTTTACAATCCAGACGGAGGCCACCTCAACTGTCTTGAGTAGACTCTGTGTAAGCCAGTCTGGAGTTTTAGTATGTAAGCTGTGTTTCTGTACAGTAGTCTTTGTTAGTCAGTCTGGAGGTTCAGTATTCAAGCCGTTTTTCGATACAGCAATACTCTCTGTCATTTAGTTAGTATAGAGTTTTAGTATTTGAGTCATGGTTCTGTACTGCGTTGGTCTCTGTCTGTCAGTTGGTCTGGAGGTTTAGTATTTAAGTCGTGTTACCCTACTGCATTAGATGTTGGACTTTTACAATATAAGTTGTGTTTCTGTGCTATAGTAGTCACGGTCTGTCAGTTAGTCTGAAGTTTTAGTATTTAACGTGTTTTTGTACCGCATTAGTCTCTATCTGGTAGTTAGTTAGAGTTTTAGTATTTAAGCTGAATTTTTGAACTACATTAGTTTCTGTCAGATAGTCAGGAGTTTTATCCATGCTTTCGTACCGTATGTCACTCTGTCTGTTATTCAGTCTGGAGTTTTTGTATAAAAGGCATGGTTCTATACTGCTTTAGTTTCTATGTGTTGGGTAGTCTCGAGTTTAAGCTGTGTATCTCGACTGCATTAGTCTGCGTCAGTTAGTCCTAAGTTTTAGTCGTGCTTCTGTACTGCATTGGACTCTGTCTGTTAGTTTGTCTGTAGTTTTAGCATTTAGACCGTGTTTTCGTACTGCATTAGCCTCTCACTGTTGGTAAGTTTAGGGATTTAGCCATGTTTTTGTACTGCATTAGGTGATATCTGTTAGTTAGTCTAGTTTAGTATTAGGGGAATGCAGAGTATTGTAGGGCGAGCGTGAGCGAGCCTTTGAAATAAATGTGGGAGTGCATTTGCGCATTTATGGTATGTAGGACTGTGCATTTTTTATGCACACACGCATGTACGGACGGACAAAATCACCATTCACAGCATTAAGGGGGAGCTCGCTCGCGCTCACCCCAATTAAAGTCGTGTTTAGGTAATGCATTGGTCTCTGTCAGTTAGTCTTACATTTTAGTATTTAAGCCGTGTTTCTCTACTACATTTTTCTCTGTTAGTTATTGTGGTTATTTATTTTTAGGTCGTGTTTTTGTACTGCTAGCTATGCAGTTTGGCTGGATTTACCCGACTGAATGTAATAGGAAGCAGTCTACAACCAAACCTTCCCACATAAGCTGGTTTACAAGTGATTTCGGCATTATATGGTTGCTCTGGCCTAGCTGGTGCTTAATATGGGCACATGTGTAGCACTCTGGGTAGCTTTTGTAGATTTAACAAAACAAAGTGAACAATTTATTCAATTACAAACGTACCACTACCTTGAATTGACTCTATTGAATGCTATAAGAAGATTCGCCTATGACTGAGCTTCCCACATGAGCTGTTATTAGGTGATTTATGCATTATATGCCAGCTTAGTCTCGTGCCCAGACCGTCGCTCCACCCTCGCTCAGACAGTCTGGCTCGCTAAGTCGAATTTTTTGGGTTTATGGGCGGAGCAACAAGCACGTTAATTAAATATTAGAAGTTTGAAATGCTTGTATAAAGGCTTACAGTCAAACAGCATTCTCTCTATGAGCTCTCCTGTGTAATCGATCATGTAGAAAGCAACTCTTTGCAAAGTCACAGTACATGTAGAGTCTTGCTTTATCCGCAGAAATACCTTGGGTTGATTTTCAACTAGCCCTTCTCTAATCAAGACTGTAGTTGTTAAAACTTCTAAGCAGCATAAACAACCGCGTCAACTGCTACTTCGTTCAAACCACTGCCAAATCTTGACTCAAACATCGCCATTTTATCGTTCCGTAATAGCATTCCAGAACGTAATAATTACAAATCCTGCGATCTCATTGGTCCTTACCACATTCCGGGAATAAGCCCAAGGAATTTAACTTCACATTCATCCCCACATAACTTACACTGCCTATCATCATTTTTACCCCGATGTCTTCCTATCTTCATTCAGACCATTAGTACCAGACCTAAACTTAAACAACTATCGTGTTCCTGGATCCCCAACCCCCTGCAAGTAATTTTTAAATTCTATTTCCTTACAAAAAGGCTAGTAAAGACTAAGTTTAATTTTACTATTTAAGCCATCATTAAAGTCTTTATATTCTCTGCATCTCAATGCTTCATCTACTCTCTCTAAAAACAAGTTTGCATTATAACCTTCACTAGTATTTCCTGACTGTCTAGATTTAACTACAGCGACAATTCACTATTACTTTCCTCCGAGTCTTCCTCTGCCTACCCCTGCACGGCTTCACCTCCCACTCACTGTCTAGTAGTAGTCTAGGATATCTCTCAGTATTCAAATTATTAACTTTATACCACCACTTAAGTTTGCATCTACCCTCCTGCCTTTCAAAGATTCTAACCCCATATCCCCCCTTTCTGCTTCACTACACTTTTTAGAAGAGCAACCAAGCATCTTTTTAGCTGCTCCTAGCTGAATAGATTCCAAGGAAGCTGTCTGCCTTTTATTACAAGCCCACACTTCACTACCATAATCTGAAATAGGGCGAAGTACCGAAACTAACAATAACCTTCTTGCAACTGTACTGATATTTCAACAGATTACCCGGGTCCTCAGCATCACCTTTCTTATACAAGCTAACAATTAACCCTTGACTCCATTGTTTAGGAATACTCTCCTCTATCCAAACTACCCCATACAAGGCTTTCAACAGATTAGCCGTCCCTTTGCCACCGTTCTTAAAAAGCTCCCCATCATAACCTCCTGTTTTATTATTCTTTAGGCTTTTAGAACACTTTTTAATTTCTGCATAACTAATCCCTCTATCCAAAACCTTATCCTTCTGCGAACTAGATATTTCACTATACTCTGTCACTTTCTTTTCTATGTGCTCTTTCCAACTATAATCAAACTGATCATCCACAGAAGCTGTACCCAACCTTTCATAATGCTCACATAATACTTCCAACTTTCCCTTAGTACTGGTTACACATGAACCCGAAGTACTCCTCAAAGAAGCAATACCCTTACGACTACCTATTGAAGTCCTGCCAACAAATGCCCAGAACTCGATCTTTCCTGTTTTCATAAAAATCTTTATTAGCCTTTTCAATCACCTCATTCCAACTATCTAATTTTTTTCTTACATACCAATTCCTTGATTTCTGACCGTAATTTGTAATACTCCCCCCATTTCTCTTCCCTGCCACTGCTAATCTCCTTATAAACCTGTCTCCTCAACCTAATCTTCTCTTTAATCTCAGCATCTCACCACCTCGCTGCTTTGCCACACACTATCACCTTTTCCCCAATTTCTTTTGATGCTACCCTCTTGACTGTCTCTTCCCAACCCTGAACCACTGCCTTCACTAATTCTGATCCCCTCAACCCCAGTCTTCCATTGACGTACCCTTCCTTTAAACCCATCTACTTCTACACTTAAGGCTTCCTGATACTTCTGTCGCACTTCCTCGTCCTGAAACCGTTCAATGCGCCATTTCTTAATCACCCGCTTCTGTTGTTTAGTGGTTTTTACAGTTGTCCTACCCAATTCCATCCATACCAGAAAGTGATCCGATTTTCCTATATCCACTGTGTCTAACTGCACACTCCCTGAAACCTGCAACAAGTTGGAATCAGTAACTATATAATCAATGATAGACTTCTGCTTCAGAGAAGGTCTAGCTCTAGTCCACTGTGGTTCCACAGTGAACTCGCGGCCATTACAGACTACAAGCTCAACCTCATTTAAAAAGGAAATCAACCTGTTACCACTCGCATTAGTATGTAGTTTTTGTAGAAAAGAAAAAATTATCAACATGCATCCACCTTGCATTGATCTACTGAATGTAAAAGGAAGCAGTCTAAAGGCTGGGTTAACACAAGCTGGTTGATAGGGGATGTTTGCATTATTATGCTTGCTATGGCTTGGTGGTTTCTTTGGGAACATCTGTAGTACGTAGTTTTTGTGAACGGAAACGAAACTAATTATATTAGAAAAATGCAGCTACCTTAGATTGACTCTACTGAATGTAATAGGAAGCAGTCTACTACCTGGGCTTCCCACATGATGTGGTTATTAAGTGATTTCTGCATCTATGGTTTGGGGCTTTCTATGGTAATATATGTAACTTTAGTAGTTTTTATGAAAGAAAGGGAACACGTTATTAAATTTCAAATGTGCAGCTACCTTAGATTGACTTTAGTAACTGTAATAGAAAGCATTGAGTTTTCTGTGTGGACTGGTTTTTAGGTGTTTTCTGCAAATCATGGTTGCTATGGTTTGGTGCTTACTAAGTGGTACTAAGGGTCACTTTAGTTGTTTTTGCAAAAAAGGAGAACAGTTTATTACATTACGAACATGCAGCTATGCTTCTCTGAAATACAAAACGACCCTCAGTCTCTTACATATTATAAAGATATTGATGAAAGAATTTGGCAACAGATATATAAGGAATGCAAAGAAACCCTGCAGTAGTTGTCAAACCATCTCTCCAAAATGTGAAATGCTACTTTTTTGAACAGTATGATGGAAAGAAGCATTTAGAGAATGATTTGACGAAACTCTGTATTGCCATGAATAGATGTAATGAATTAAAACCTTCAGACAATAAACTACCTGCCTTTGAATTTCAATGGATTGCTGATGCAGTTGCTTGTATTGAATTATATAAGCATCTTTGTCAGTATGCTACAGCAGCTGAAGCAATTATTAAGTTACATGGCACACTTGGGTTGACTGGTGACTTTACTGTTGTGAAAACACTGTCAAAAGCTGTAAGCAACTATGGCCACATAATTTAGGTAGTTTATAACTACCATCTACATGAGTTGCCACGTACATGTACATCCAGATTTCTTCTCACATTATTCCCAACAAAATTGTGGTGCCCATTATTCTCAAATTATTCTGGGACTGATTTGTCAAGGCCTATCAGTGTGTCCATACCACTAAGTGTACATCAGAGGCCACATTCCAGTATAATGAGACTTCAAGCTAATGAATGAGTATGGAACATGGCTGTAGCGTACATAACTGTCTGCAGGCATATGTCCTAACTGAAAGTCTCATTATATATACATGTGAAATTATAGTCCTGTACCTCGCTGTACAGTCGTGTAGAAGTGAGCAAGACTGACTGAAGTTATAACTAGGCAAACAGCCACTTTCTAGCAGCTGTAGTATAGCTGTGGACACCGTGAGTCCAGTCCAGTGCGATCCATTTCTGTTGAGTCCAGTCCACCAGTCCAGGTAGATTGTGTCCATACGATGCCTGGGTAACGCTATCATTGCTGTATTAGAAAACCCTTTCTTCATGGCTGTTTGAGCATTTAAATTTTGACTGCTTTTTTTGGCTGTTATACATTTTGTTGTAACTGCCACAGGCTCGAATTCAGCTCAAATACAATTTTGAATGTAAGGTGCTACAATAGCCCTCTTGATAGGTAAATAAAGTATACTAACACAGTTTCCACACCGTACATTGATTGGCTGTGCAACATTTGTGCAAACTGTCATGTGGACAACACATGATTGCCAGCACAATAAAAACAACTCATCTCTTCTCCAGCGCTTGTATAAGTCTAAAAAAATTAAACTACACCCAGGTCACAATTGTATCTGTAGTTACTCACCTGTATATACTTTGCATACTTGGTATTGTGGTTGCCTACGCGATAGTACTATACATAAGCTACTATACAATACACTATTCCTGTAGGAATCTTTCCTCACGTTATTTATCACAATTTACAGTGACTCATGGAAGTGGAACTGAGAAATATTTGGAACTTCAAGAATTGGGTGAGGCACTGAAAGAAATTTCCTACCCAGCATTGGAGAAAGGTAATAAAAACATGGTATTTGTAATTCAGTCAGTAAACAACTGTGCACTATACAAATACACAATCATGTATTATTTTAATGATATTCCTTAGATATACTCGAACGTAGGAGGACAGGAATCAAGTTTACAACCATCGATGGACAGCACAATCCAATCTTATTGTAGTGATGAAATTAAGGTACGTCACCCGGTTAAAGGAGTGTTATGTGTATCTGTGTATTAAGTAAAGTGTTTTTGTAAATACAGAGGAAGTCTGGAAAGCAGTGCTGTATCTGTATATGAAAGACTCTTCTTTACCACTGCCTACATTTGAAGAGGCTCTAATCTGCACGCCCTCAACAACAACTGAAGAGGTTAGCTTTTTTCTAATCAATAATGTGGTTCAAGATAATAAATAACTATCATAAAAGTTGTCCTGAAGATGATGTTCATACTATTCTGTTGTATTTCCAAGATTGTACCTCGATCATTATATTTTCAAAGAGGGAGACACCAATCATTCTTTCCCTTACCTGCATGCCATACTAATCAGTGTATACTGACAATCGTACCTAGGAGAGCATGCTAGCCACATTCCCAGGTGCTCAGAAAAGGAGCACCAGGTATCTAGACTTCACACATACGTACATTGGAATCATGAAGAAATGTCCTCATGAATGATTTGAGTCACATGGCAAGGAATTGGCATGGTGGCAGTATTCAAGTGGAAGAACTAGTATGTACCTGACATTTGGGATTAAAACGGTTTTCCAAGTCGGCTTGTCCACATTATGCTAGTGTAATTTTGAGCATAGTAGGTGGGACTTGGCATAGGGGAATTATGCCAGCATACAAAAGTGAATAAATACCTGTACCTGTAATAACCGGTGGTTTATTAGCTGATTCTTTCAACAATCACCGACAACAGTGCCTGGAAGACTACATTAAAGCTTCTATTATGTTACAACAACAACTGACTTTTATTACCCCTCGCGCATATGCGCAAGCGGGGTTAAGTAATCGGTTTTGTCCGTCTGTCGTTGTCGTCATCGTTGTCGTCGTCTGTCATAAAAAGTTTTGAAGAAACCTTTGAACGGGTGATTTACAGGCTATAACGATTTCTAAACAGAAGGTTAACGTTGAAATCCGTGAAATATTAACTTGTCTGTACCTGATATAGTAGAAAGTGGTTTTATTCTCGGCATTTCCACGCTTTTTCTGATTATCGGTGTGTTCCACCATTTTTTAATACAGCAATTGGTCACACCTTTTTTAATACGGCAGTTAGTCACACCTACAGCTTGAATACGGACATACGTGAGCCCTCAAGTATGGTATACGAGTCTTTTACTCAACATGGAGCTTAGAAAGCATACTGGAGTATACGTAGAGAAACGCCGTATCATTACTACGGCGATCAGCCACACCTACAGCTCGTACACAGCGTTACAGTCTGCAGGGTCCAGGAGCGCGGGGTATGTCTCTGCTAGAGACCTCTAGTTTGTAGTTGTGTGGACTATTGCATTTTGGCATGATGTGCATCGTACACATTCCCACAGTGTTTTTGTGTTCCAAATTGTGTAGCATACTGAGCAATTGAAATATATGTAATGGAGGTATAATAGGAATTTTGCATAATGTGGACAAGCCTGTTTCCAAGCCATTAAGAACAGTAAGTAATCCACGTAGTAGCAGTAGTCCCAGAAAATCTGGGAATTTACCATCATGTACTTCCAGTTGACTCACTTATTTACTGTTCTTGGTGGCTTGGAAAAGCCTGTTTCCAAGCCACCAAGAACAGTAAATAATCTACGTAGTAGCGGTAGTCCCATTTGATGGGATAACTTGGTCTGGTGTAGCAATAGTTCCACGTTCCTCAGGTCAGCTGTGCATGTACGTACAAACTGTGGCTACCACACCACTTTAAGATCATACACGTGGCTTGGGAAAGAGGCTACTACACGACCATTATTGCTCCACCCCACCCCAACCAACCCAAGAAAGAAACCTCAAAGAAGAAACTATTGTAAGAGTAAAAGGTGTAGATAAAATCAAACAAACAAGGTTGAAGCAACCATTGCAGTACTGCGGGAGTGTTTATGTGTATTGAACACCAATGCATGCACTAACAACCAATCAAATGTAACAGTAACTATATTGTGACTGATAGACGGACGTGTGGATGTAGTGAAGAATTGCTGTGGGTAGTATAAAACTTTAGTAACACTGTTTCCTTGTAAAACATGTTCAAAAATTGGTAGGGGTATGCCTATAAATGTGATCAACATATATTAGCCTCGTTCCCACTGTTTATCTCACTTTTCTCCCCAGCGGCAATGGTGGGAAGGACAGGGAACAAGGCTAAGCTATATAACCATATAGTACTGTTACTATTTTTTACTATAGTACTGTTTTTATATTTTAGTATACTCATCCCACCTATATGTACTGTTATATTCGATAGGTCACACTACTGTGGCGGCGAGCTGTCAGCGATCCAGAAAAAAGTGAATCTTTTGTCTAGTACATGCTGAGAAGCTTTCCTATCAAGTTTGTGATGAAGCCCTCAGAGAACGTGATATCATCACACAAGGATGTCCTGGTATGTTAATGTAACAAAGCAACTACAGTTTCTGGAAACACACCAGAAAACAAGTTGTACTATATACTGTGTGGGTGGTTCCAAGGTAGTCTCAGGAACCTGAGTCTGATTCCTGAGACTACGTGCCTGTGTTAGTAATAACTAAAGGCACTTACATGAAATCAAATCCCACTGAAGGCTTGCTACCTGTATGTGCACTGTCAGGAGTAGTGAGAATTGCACACTTTTTGCAGCGTAGGATTACTAGTAATTATAATCATGGGGTACACGAGCTGGTTGCTTGAGTTTCCCACATGAGCTGGTGTTTTTTATGATTTCTGCATTATATATATAAGCTTGCTATGGTTGGTGCTTTCTTCATGAACTCACGTAGTACTTTGTAGTTTTTGCATTATCGACATGTAGCTACCTTTTAACACATTGGGCATGTATCGCAGTATATTTTGGAGGATAAATGGGGCAGAACCTGCAGCCGGGGTAAATATTAAACCTGTATTTAAAATTGGGCATTGGCAGTAGATGGCATTGCATTGGGCTTTGGGCATTTGCAGAGTTAGCATATTTGTGAGCAGCGGCCTAGCAAGAAACAAGCCATTAGCATTAGGCATTTGCATGTGCATGATTTTAGCATAGAGCAGCTTGGCTTTGCATAGCACCACAGAGCACTGTGGATGGCAAAATTGGTCTTTCGAGCTTTTAGCGCCCCCGGCAGCAGGCCTGCCAACTACAAAAACGAAACCTTGCAAAGAAAAAAAAAGCAAGAGAAAAACAGTCAAAAACTGACATTTCATGGGAGGGTGGGTGGGTAACAGATTTAGCAAAGTTTGAACTGTCTAGCTAGCACGTAGGGAATGCAAAGGCAGCAAGACTGATGGTGCTGAACTGAACCTGGCTTAAGTAAAGGCAGGAACAGGTTGACCGGGTTTTATGATCTCATGTGAACTATGGCCGCAAATAACTTAACAGCTATTCAAGCTGAATGGGTTGAAGCCAGCTGTGTGAAGTCTCTATCACAAGGGCATCAGCTGAGCATGTGGCATCAGCTGATCACATGCAGGGAACATGCTATGTGTTAACTGACATTTGGGCAAAGCTCAAATGAGAATTTAACACATTGGGCATGTATCGCAGTATATTTTGGAGGATAAATGGGGCAGAACCTGCAGCCGGGGTAAATATTAAACCTGTATTTAAAATTGGGCATTGGCAGTAGATGGCATTGCATTGGGCTTTGGGCATTTGCAGAGTTAGCATATTTGTGAGCAGCGGCCTAGCAAGAAACAAGCCATTAGCATTAGGCATTTGCATGTGCATGATTTTAGCATAGAGCAGCTTGGCTTTGCATAGCACCACAGAGCACTGTGGATGGCAAAATTGGTCTTTCGAGCTTTTAGCGCCCAATTTATTTACCCCAAATTTGCTGAACTCTGGCCGCAGGAATTCTACCCCATTACCCTATTTGATAGACTCCATAGGTATGACCCACCTCTGTAGCACAAGGTGTAGGCTGGCTTGCCTAGTGCATGTGTGACTGCCACAGGATGGTTGGGAGTTGCGTATACTGCTGGGATTAGAGGTAAGGTGCTGTGCTGCAAACAAACGACTTTGCTTTGGGTGCTTGGAATGCATGTGTAAGCGCAGGCTTGGCTTGGGTGCTGAGGATGTGCTGAAAAGGGGTGCTGGTACATGTAGTATGGGTGCTTGCTATGGAGAATTTATGGATTGGACAGCTGCCATGGCCCTTGTGGCATCGGTGAAGATACTGGGAGGGGTTTTAATGTAGCGTGTGTAGCAGGGGCTGGACCATCTGCCAAGGGCCTGGATTTGCCAGTCTGGGATACCAGCTGCAGCGGCAGTGGTGGCCGCTCCGATTCTGAAGGAATGGCTTGCATAGTGTAGGTGATTAACACCCACCTGAGTGAGCAGTCTGCGGAGGAGCGTAGTGAGGGCAGTGCGGGTGAGGTAGCTACCATTGTGGAACTGGAAGAGGGGTTTGTGTGGCAACCTGGGGGCTAGTATGAGGTATTTACGCAGTGCAGTTACTGGGCAGGTCGATGTAGAGGTGGCTCCAACAGTGAGTGTAGAGCCTTGTCGAAAAGGGTCGGTTTTGGATGACCGGATAGTGAGAAGTAACTGGTGGCTGTGTAGTTGGACATCTGAGAGTAGGAGGGTGCAGCTGGCATCAAAATAGTGAGGGCTGGGGGCCACAAATTCACTGGACCGAAGGAAGGCATAGAATGCCAGTGTGAAAGCAGCCCAGAGCATGCGTTTGTCGTGAAGGGAGATGTTGTGCGTGTGATGAAGTTGGACCTTTAGTTGGCGGAGGGTGGTAATGGTGATCGGGAGACGTACTCGGTTCCCATCACCCTGCTCACGTCGGATCCCTTTGACCGTATATTGTAACAGAGTGTCTTGGGTGGGGTCTGGGTATCCTAGCTCGATGTGCTGTAGGCGAATGGCATTGAGATAAACTTTGATAGTGGGGTGCTTGACTGACGATGCTATAAATGTGCAAAAATAACGCAATGTGAGGGGGGATGCGGGGAATGGGCGAAGGTGGTAGGCGATGCAAAAGTGCTTAAAGCGGGTAATGCCAGATGTATAGGTTCGGCGTGTGCTTGGTGCTACCCCGAGGCGCTGGTAATGGTGCAGCTTTGATGTTAAGGCTCGATCAGTGGAGCAGGGATGTTGGGCAGGGTTGGTTCGGCATTGGCATTCGGAGCGAGCTCCTGGAACGCCTGGAGGGAAAAACGAGACAGGGCATCAGCTATCCTATTATTGGCTCCTGCGATGTGGGTGACAGCAATGTTGAAATTATTGTGGGCAGCTGTGAAGTAAAGTGTACGGACTAGGACCATGACATCTTTGGCACGTGAAGACCCCTTCCTCCAAATACTCACGACTGCTTCGTTGTCGCAGTGAAACAGGATTTTACGTCGCGACCAGAGGTTACCCCACGTGGCAGCAGCGACAACTATGGCAAAGAGTTCCTTCCACGTGATAGAATGCTGGTCCTGAGAGGCGGTCCAATGACCGTTAAACCACCGCCCAGCCCAGTAAGCACCAAAGCCGATGGTGCTGGATGCGTCTGTGTAGAGCTCAATATCCGGGGCCTTCGTCCAGTAGGTGTCAAGGAACAGGCTGGTGCCAGACCAGGTTGGAAGGAAGTCGTGCCACCACTGGATGTCCAGCCGTGCAGCTTCGTCCATCGTCACGTGGTGGTGGAGAGGGGTAACTGTGGTACTAAGATCAATCAGACGCCGCAAGAAGATGCGGCCAGCTGGGACCACCTTGCAGGCGAAAGACAGCTTGCCGATGAGAGACAGCAGTTCTCTCTTAGTACAGGTGCGACGGTGGTGGAATCTGGTGAGCTCGTCCCGAAGTTCACGTTTACGTTCGGCCGTGATACTCGCCTGCATACTAACTGAGTCCAGCTGGATTCCGAGGAAGGTGAGGGTAGTTGATGGGCCTTCAACTTTTTCGGGTTTTACTGGGGCTCCAAGGCGTGAACATACCTCTAGCATGGTGGACATGGACTCTCGACATGTGATGGAGTGGGGCGGTCCTGCTGTAAAGAAGTCATCCAGATAGTGGATGAGGTGGTGGATGCCGTAGTTGTTGGCCAAGATCCACTCCAGGGCAGTAGCGACTGTGTTGAAGAGAAACGGTGCGGATCGAAGGCCGAAGGGGAGGCACTTATCCACATAGAAGGCTCCTTTCCAGTGGATCCCGAGAAGGTGACGGTCTTGTGGCCGAACAGGGCAGAGCCGGAAGGCATTCTTCAAGTCTATCTTTCCCATAAGGGAGCCTGGACCTAGCGTATTGATGATAGAAATGGCATCGTCAACGGAGGAGTACGTCAGGGAGAAAGCATCTGCATCGATAGAGTCATTAATGCTACGTCCATGGGGGGCTGATAGGTGGCAAATGACGCGCCAGCCACCGTCCTTCTTGGGCACAACTCCAAGGCCAGAGCATCGCATGTTGGTGAGCGGGGGAGTAGGGAATGGGCCAGCCATCCGACATGCGTGACATTCTTTAGCAATGGCTGCATCGATGATGTGTGCGTGTGTGTGTGCGGTGGGCAGGTGCTGTGCGATGTGCATGAATTGTGGGCCATTATAGCCAATGTTGAAGCCGTGTCTAAGATGGGTCAATAGGCGGCTGACAAAGCCTTTGTCAGGATGATAGCGTAATTCGCGCTCGAACTCGAGCGGTCGTAAGGAGGTGTCAATACTGCTAAGGTCCTTGAGGTGGTGGCCTCGGACACTCGCTGTAGGGGTGAGTGCCACCGCAGGGGCAGCGGTGGATGTGCTTGCAGGGGGAGCGGGTGCAGATTCTGTAGTTGTAGTCTCGGCACAGTTCCCTTGAGGAGGTGGCCGGAGAGGACTGATATTGGTCCCTGAAGGAGGCTGGAGGAAGCGGTGTGCGTCGAGCAGTCGTTCCTGTAGTAGGTCGAGGCGGAGTGCGTTGGCGAGGGCGGCGAAAGGGATTGCTACCGCAGTTATCTGGGTAGTGGGAGGTACTGCCGCAGTACGTGCAGGGGAGGCGAACCCTGCGCAGGCCACTACTACCGTTCCTGCTAGGGGAACGAATGCATTCGAGCCATAGATCACTGTGCTTGACGTCCCAGCGAAGGGACTTGTCGCATGCAGCGAGGGCTCGGAATTTGGAGTCATATTGCAGCCACTCCGCAGGTGGGTGTTTAGACGCGGCGTTGCCAATGATACGTTGATAGGCTAGCAGTGGGAGCGCGCGAGCGGGGTAGTGTGCTACATTGATGGCTATGAATACATTCCAGGCTTCGAGCCAGGATGAAAGGTCGCTGACAGTGCGCCTGCGTAGGGGACGTGGCTGTGCTACGATTACATTGGATGGGTCGGAGGTGGTGCTCGTGTCCGAGCTGAGACGTAGCGTGAATGCGGACGAGGAAGGGGTTTCGCGGGCCGGGAACATGTTGTCTGGCAGGAGGAGGTCAAAGTCTAAGTACTCACCTCGCGTGATCTTCTGCTTCAGCTTGTCTGTGATAGCAGGCATCGGTGTCTGGTGGTGTTGGTCTGTGGGTAGTGGTAGCGGCACAGGCTGGGGCAAGCTGACCTGAGGGGGTGTCAGGTCGTCCCTTCCCAACTGAGGATCGGAGGTGGGTAGCACAGATGGGAGTGAGATGTTGTCGTCCGCAGGGGGAGGCTGTGGTACTGGAGGGTTGGTGGGTGGTTGCTGTTGCATGGTGCGAGCCGTCTGGATCAGGGCACCCAAAAGCTGCTGGACTGTGCCGTCATAATTAAGAAGGCTCCCGTCAATTAGACGTTCGCTGCGGTTGTGTAATGCAGCCAGTGAGGTGGCCGGCGGTTGTGTCAGGTGGCCTGTACCGGGCGCTTGTGGCGGTGGTTGGGGAGGCGACTGAGGGTGGAGTGAAGTGTACAGCCGTTTGGAGAGTGTGGCTTTGTTGCCAGTTGTGACAAGGTGTCTGTCTTGGAGGTGCAGGCGCAGCACCTCAATGGGAAGACGGCTAAGCTCTGCTCGGGGCATTGTTGCAATGTCTGAAGTGTTTGTGCTCGTATCAGGTGCGGCTGTTCGGGTACGTTTCGGTGTAGGTCCCGAGGTTAGTTGCGATGCATGCTGCTTGCGGGTGCGAGTGCGAGGCATTGTGGAGTATGTGCTGTGTATTACGAAAGCGTGGGTGTCTGTGATGTGATAATAAGGAATGTACTGAACGTGGTACTAATGTGATGGCGTGGGGCGCGAGGTTAGCGTAGAGCAACGTGAGTGCAAATAGCAGTGGTTTAGTGTACAATAGCAATGCAGTGCGAATCTACAGCTTAGCGAATGGTAGGTGCGGTCTTAGCATGCAGTGAGTGTGCGGCAAATGCGCAGTACTGGGGGTGTAGCAAGTGGCAGGTCGCAGTCTTAGCATACAGTAAGTGTGCCACGAATGCAATGGACAGGGGGTAGCAGATATAGCAGGGTGCAGTCTTGCATGCAGCAAATGTAAAGCAGGTGCAGGCTTAGTATGCAGTATGTGTGTAGCAAATGCAGCGTACAGGGGTAGCAAATAGCAGGGTGCAGACAAGTTAGCAAAGAGTATTCTGATTGGAACGGGCTCACCGGCTTAAACGCAGTGGGGGAGTGTCGAGGATGCAGATAGACTGCCGTGAGATGGGTTGTTCGCCGACTTGTGGTAACTGCGGAGTGGGGGCTGGTGTGAAGTGATTGCTGGTAGTAACTGATGAGCAAGTGGCGGTGCAGCGGATGAGTTCCGGGATGTGGTATGGCAGTGCTGGCCGTATTTTCGGAGAGTTCACAGTGTATGTGGTCTGCACAAATTTCCAATTTTTGGAGACTTGCAAGAGACGCCTGAAGTGCGCAGGTAGCAAACTGGCCGGTAGTGGCAGGAGCACCGAATGGTTGGCAACAGATTTAGCAAAGTTTGAACTGTCTAGCTAGCACGTAGGGAATGCAAAGGCAGCAAGACTGATGGTGCTGAACTGAACCTGGCTTAAGTAAAGGCAGGAACAGGTTGACCGGGTTTTATGATCTCATGTGAACTATGGCCGCAAATAACTTAACAGCTATTCAAGCTGAATGGGTTGAAGCCAGCTGTGTGAAGTCTCTATCACAAGGGCATCAGCTGAGCATGTGGCATCAGCTGATCACATGCAGGGAACATGCTATGTGTTAACTGACATTTGGGCAAAGCTCAAATGAGAATAGAATGCTTCTAGTGAATGTAATAGGAAGCAATCTATAGCTTGACCTTTCACATGAGCTGGTTTTTAGATGATTTCTGTATTATAAGCTTGCTATGGTTTGGTGCTTTCTATGTGAACTTGTGTAGTACTACGGGTCACTTGTAGTTGTCACAAAAAAATTGATCAACATGCAGCTACCTTAGATTGACCCTACTGAATATAATAGGAAGCAGTCAGCAGCCTGAGCTTCCCATATGAGCTCGTTTTAACTTGATTTCTGCTTTATATGCTTCCTCTGTTTTGGTGGTTTCTATGGGAACATACATAGTACGTACAATGACTAACTTTTGTAGTTTTCTACAAAAGAAAGGGAACAATTTTTTAAATTACAAATGTGAAGCTACTTAAGATTTACTTTACTGAATACAGTAGAAAGCTGTATGCAGCCTGAGCTTCCCACATGAGCTGGTTTTGACTTGATTTCTGCTATGTATGCTTGCTCTGTTTTGGTGCTTCCTATGGCAACATACGTATGTAGTACTATGAGTAACTTTGTAGTGTTTTTACGAAAAAAAGGGAACAATTTATTAAATTAATTTGCAGCTACCTTAGAGATTTGCTCTACTGAATATGTAAAATATAAAGCTGTCCACAGCCTGAGCTTGTGACATAAAGTGATTTTTAGCTGATTTGTGCATTTTATGGTTGCTGTGGTTTGGTGCTTTTTGTGTGAACTTGTGTAGTAGTATGGATCCCTATTATAGCTTTTGCATATACATGTAAAGGGAACAATTTATTTCATTGTAAACATGTTAGAGTTACCCTACTGAATGTAATAGGAAGCAGTCTATAACCAAACCTTCCCACATAGGCTGGTTTATAGGTGATTTCAGCATTGTATGGTTGCTCTGGCCTGGTGCTTTATATGGGCATATGTGTAGCACTCCGGGTAGCTTTTGTAGATTTAACCAAACAAAGGGAACGATTTATTAATTTACAAACATGCAACTACCTTGGATTGACTCTATTGAATACTATAAGAAGATTCGTCTACCGACTGAGGTTCCCACATGAGTTGTTATTAGGTGGTTTATGCATTATATGCCAGCTATGGTTTGGTACCTTCTGTGGGAACATGTGTAAAACTATGGGTGACTTTTGTAGATATTGCAAAAGACAGGGAACCAATTTCATAAATTAGAAATGTAGAGCTAACTTAGAATGACTGTACCTATAGCTATTGTAGTAGGAAGCAGTCTACTGTCTGAGCTTCATGTCAATGCACCCTGGAGTGCTATGTATAAGTATATACTGAGTAGCTGTTCTCAATGCTGCCCGACTAGACTTGTATAGCTACAAGTACTTGCACTCGCTTCGCTCGTTCAAGTACTTGTGCGTGTTCAACTCGCTCACTCTGTATACAGATAGAAATGAAAAGTGTGACCTCTATGTGATTTGCATGAACAGTATAACGTCTTCTGCCAATGAAGCAGTGCTTTTGACTAAGCCATATGTCAGTGTTGAAAATTGACTCGTCACGGGGGGGGGGGGGGGGGGGGGGGGGAGGGGGGGGGTAAGTATATAGTACGTGTGCACACTACACTGTACATTGCTTTTAGAAGCCAAAGCATGTATTATGTGATTTGTATGGAACAGTATAACATCTTCTGCCAATGAAGCAGTGCTTTTGACTAAGCCACATGTCAGTGTTGAAAATTGACTCGTCACAGTGGGTGGTAAGTCTATAGTACGTGTGCACACTACATTTCTTTTAGAAGCCAAAGCATGTATTATGTAATGTCCATGTAGTATAGCTATCATATGGAATGTGGAGCATCTGCCAGTGGCAGTAGCCTGATCGAGACTTTGACAGTAGTTTTCTGCCTGAGCCATGTGGAGGCAGTAACTCAAAGGAGAGACTGCAAACAATTGCAAAACCATATCCACATCAGCACATGTAGGCGAATGGACCTGACTCCATTTAATGCACATCGTCGTAGTTTGTCTAGCGTAGCAGTTACAGCTGTGCATGGTTTGCACTTACAGCACTATACAGCCACTAACCTTCGCAATAGAGCGCGCTCGAAGTGCTGATTTGAGGCCATCATGATAATATTGTCGGCTGTCAGAGCATCCCAATGCACGCAGCGGTCGAAGTCGTCCCAACGCATGCAGCGGTCAAAGTACTAACTAGAGGTCTCTAGCAGAGACATACCCCCGCGCTCTTGGACCCTGCAGACTGTAGCGCCGTATGCGAGCTGTAGGCGTGGCTGATCGCCGTAGAAATGATACGGGCATTTCTCTGCGTATTCTCCAGTATGCTTTCTATCCGAGTATATATACCTCTTCTACGCTCCATGTTGAAGATAAGACTCGTATACCATACTCGAGGGCTCGCGTATGTCCGTATTCAAGCTGTAGGCGTGACCAGCTGCCGTATTAAAAAAGGCGTGACCAATTGCCGTATTAAAAAAATGGTGGAACACACCGATAATCAGAAAAAGCGCGGAAATGCCGAGAATAAAACAGCTTTCTACTATATCAGGTACAGACAAGCTAATGTATCACGGATATCAGCGATAACCTCCTGTTTAGAAATTGTTATAGCCTCTAAATCGCCCGTAGGAAGGTTTTTCAAAATTTTTGTATGACAGACGACGACGACGACAGACGGACAAAACCGATTACTTAACCCCGCTTGCGCATACGCGCGTGGGGTAATTAGCTATGTACACATATGATGATGTCACTGTCTTCTCGCGCAAGCACGTTCTATTAGGTGACATCACATCCGTGACAGACAGACGGACAGAACTAACGTTAAAGTATTGATAGGTGCATGTTCTGCATGCATGGCTTATAAGGCCTATGTTTGAAATAACTGATGTCGCTACAGATGTAGCTAATGGCTTTTGTGATAGCTACACTCTTAGACAATGATCCATTCTGGTCCACATACAGACTGCCATCGCGCTGCCATTCATAGCCATGCTTCGTGTACCGCTGCTGGGAGTAATTCTTTTGACTAATGTGGTGAGTTTAAATTTTACGTTGCCTTTTATTCTGCTGTATAGCTACTGCCACTACTACACATTCTTTACAGTGCCTGCTGAAGGCTGATTATCTACTTCAATATCAAGTGGAGCACTATTTCAACATACCGCACACTCGTAGCGGTGGATTCTGCTGTGATTTAGACTGTTCAAATGAGTGTGAGAACCGTTTTCTCTTCTGCCTGCGTCCAGTTGGCTTCAACCGGAGCTCTGAGGAGTGTCCTCTGGGGAACTACAGCACTGGGGTCATTGCCAATGATAGCGTGGTGTTTGCAGCTGGTGAGGATCTTGATGTTGGTGTGCCCAACCCGTTAGTGTTCAATGGAGCAGGTGCTTGGCCTGTAAGTGTGTACATGCATGGAGATTTTATCTATGAGATAATGGAATGGAGTGGTTTACAGGAAATACACTAGAGGCTTCATTGGTAGACCTAGGAGAGTGGTCTCAGTGGGTTTCCTGTATGTAAACCACTGATCTGTCAACATCTAAGTTGCTTGTACTATAGATTTCATGCTCTAACTGCCAATTAGGGTAGTTAGAGGTAATCGGCAGTTAGAGCGTGGACAGTTTGTCTTGAACTTATAGACTGCTACTGGTGACATAGCGGATCCAATCCCCCCGGATTTCCTGTGACACCGGTCCCTTTGAACCGCCCACGCAGTATAGTACAAAGCATTAAATAATATAGTCAAGGAATTATTACTCCTTACTAATGATGTGTTATTTTTACAGGGGCAAGTTGAGATGTATGTACGAGTGGATGATGATGATGATGATGGAACTTCTGACCTAGTAACTCGCTTCTACATTGAAATAAGTGCCACAGCTGGTTTAGAATTTACAAGTACTCAGGAATACGGAGAGGACTCTGTTGGGCTCCTTGGGGCTAGCTACCGAGTGAGTTGTACTGAGGACTTCTACAGCCCGGACTGCAGTGTCTTCTGTCGGGTGAGGGATGATGCACAGGATCACTACACCTGCGACGGCCAGGGAAACAGAGTCTGTCTCAGCGGCTTTGAGGATCCTGCCTCCAACTGCACTGAGCCCTGCACCCCGACTGAAGGATGCTGTGAGCTCATACTGCTGTTTCAGATGTTTTGTATGCTTTCACTGCCGCTCTTCTCCTACAGCTCTCATCGGTGGCTACTGCAATGTGAGTGGCACGTGCATCTGCAAAAATGGCTACTCTGGAGACAACTGCAGCATTGGTAAGAGTTAGTTACCGACCATTGGCATGAACTGGTATAGGATTTATAAGCAGTATTTGCTCCACAGACCTGGACCCCTGTGCCCACACCACACCCTGCCAGAATGGTGGGACATGCATGACCACTGGGCCTGACCAGTGTGAGTGCCAGTGTGTGGAAGGGTACGAGGGGATGAACTGCGAGCTGATGGTGACTGACGAGTGTAGCCCTAACCCCTGTCTGAATGGAGGAACCTGTGTGGTATGGCATTAGCTCATCTTGACATGAAGCATGAGTCATGTACTGCCTTATTTCCAGGACCTCTTTCTCGACTATGTGTGTGACTGTGCAGCAGGGTATGAGGGGAAGAACTGCAGTCCTGAACCTGACAAATGTGTCCCCAACCCTTGCATGAATGGAGGCACTTGCACTGTGAGTGTGAATCCTATTTCTCTAGTGTGCTTGCAATTGTTAGCCCTGCACTCGACTATTCCCAAGATCTATTGGCAGACTTCCGCTGCTCCTGTGCCTCTGACTTTACTGGCAGGAACTGTGAAGAGAGGGAAGAGGGTGCGTATGTGCACTATTAAAATAGAATTGCAATATTGACTAGTGGGTTGTTGTTTGAGTTTCAGCATACATGGATAACTACAGCAACAATACTTTCCTCTGAGTATTCCTCCGCCTACTGCTACATGGTTTCGCCTTAGTGATGCAATTATTCTGTAACGGTAAAGTATTTACCCGCAGCAATCAATCTGTCTTCATGCTTCTGATGTAGGCAACAACCCACAAGTCAATATGACGTGTGTGTGTGTTTGCATAATGCATGGTGGGTGTGATACATAGGCAGTGCTATGTAATTCCCAGCCAGCATGTGTCAATACTCACGATCGATACACCTAGCATCCTCCATTTTCCTCAGACTCTGGGATGGATACCCAGACGTACGCTGATTGGAGCGGCTGTTGCTGCAGGCATACTGCTAGTGGCCATCGTAGTCCTGCTGGCACTGCTGATACTGGTGCTAAAATGGCGGGGACACTCCCAGCGAAAAGTTGCCATCTCAGGTGAGCTTTTGCTTTGGTTCACTTTAGCTACGTAGCTCAGTGTGCACCTGTCTATATCCCACAGCACAGCATGCCAGGCCTATAGCAGCAGAGGTCTTCAGAGCTGATAACCCCACCTATGGTGGAGACATCTCATTGCTGTCTCTTTCTGGAGGCGACAAGAACTCTGGTAGCTTAGCCAACCATAAATTTCGAAACCCCCAGTATGGCTCAAAGGAGGCAGAAGGGTTCAAATCAGGTGTCTCTTCCCCCTTCAAATCGCCCTACTATGCCACAGTGGCCCGCAGTCCCTCAGTGGAGCCACACCCCCATGACCCTGCCCAGGTACCAGCAATGGAACATCAGTATGATAGCGTCAAGGTGGGCGGGGCAGAGCATCAGTATGACCAAGCTGAAGGAATCAAGGTGGGAGGGACAGAGCACCAGTACGACCAAGCTGAAGGAATCAAGGTGGGAGGGGCAGAGCACCACTATGACGATGTTGAAGAAATCAAGGTGGGAGGGGCAGAGCACCAGTATAATTATTCTACGACCCCCCACATCCAGATAGAGAAGGTTGGAAGAAGCTAACCCACATGTACGTACATACCTCTGAGGCACACATCATCTCTGAGTGCTTCTGCAAACTCTTGTGCACCTTTATCACCAATGTCAACATTGAGGTTTAGTGTAACTCTGCGCAGACCTGGTATCTTTTCCAGTTTGAGCTTTCGTGATCGAAGGCTTCACTTTGTCTGTGTTGGCAATGATGCTGCAGAAATAATAAAGGGGTAGTAAAGAAATGTAGCCTCGTACCCAGATAGGCCTATTACCACCATGACTGAAGTGGTGGCAGAACTGTTAGTCTACCTCAGTGAATACTTTTGTTTCGTTAGGAAGGGAAAGGAATATCTAATCTATTCTGAATCCAAGCAACAACACCTCTTGTGATGTTCGTAAAATTCTAATTTCTAACCATCCTAGAGCGATGGCACAGAAGTAAAGCCTGTTGACAGTTGCCACAGTTAGCAACACTGTTGTTGTGAGTGACATATTGTGCATGCAAATAACATGTAGTTGATATGTATCGCTAGAATACAACCTTGATTAGGACTGCTACTGATGATGCTCCTTGGGATGACAGGCTGCACGCAGTGAGATCCAGCCACTCCAGAGAATAAGAGTTCGTCACTGCACTGCAGATGACTGCATAATATATAAGGGAGTATTATTCAGCATCAGTATGAATCTGACGTACGTGTACTTTTAGCATGCTTAGAAGGGTACCCACAACCAGTGTAGTCTGTACTGGCTCAGGTATATGATAATTACGTAAGGAGGTGGTAATTAGACAGCTTGATTGTAATGCATGTACATGCATTGGATTAAGTAACTCAGTATTATAATTTAAGCTATCATCAGCCTCACTTCAGTAATCTACAACACTTGTGATTAAGAGAAATACAGTAGTTCATAATTCAATTTCAATATGGTGCGGACTACAAGCACTATTTAAGTATATGAAGTATATGATCGAGTGGTTCCAGTGGGGTTGGTACCTAAAATGAGTAACCTCAACAGTGAATCAGGCATCACCGTCCAATACTACTAGTCTCATGCCCAGCCCCATCTTAGAAAGGTGGGTCTAGCCATAGATAGTAGAGTAGAAGGACTCTACTATCTATGGTCTAGCGACCTGTATATTGAAAGTCGGGTTAGCATTACGTCAGCAGTCCCAGATCTGGACCGGCAATGCGAAGTGGATTTCACAGTTGCATCCACGTCCTAGCCTCATTCCCAGCCACATGCACTCGCAATAATAATCGGGAAAGGTAATTATTCCCGTTTATTTTTGGGCCGAGGCTATTGACACCGACAGTCGGTGTCAAAAAGGGCCATAAAATACCTATTACCACCGATTCGTTGTCAATAAGAGCCACGAGCTTTCTTTTGCCACCGATCGCCCGCCGTATATTAAATTGTAGCCACGTGGCCACAGGATTCGCAATGCAACCGCGCACGTGTAGCTACGCCTATAGCGTAATAACTAGGAGAATGCAGAGCATTTGTGGGGCGAGCGCAACTACAACATGTGCTTAGCATGTTTCTGCGCATGCGCAATGCGACCGGTCGGTCGATGACATACATACAGGTCGGTCGATGACATACATACAAACAGAGTTGGCATTGACCTCGCTAGTACAGGGCTCGCTGTGCTCGCCCCAATTATTTATGACGATAAATTAAAATGAAGAATGCTACAGCACTGGGCAATTCTGGCAATACCAGTCCTCACTAATATCACAATCTTCTGTATGATCTACACAGGTAAAGTGAAACCACTCATGGCAGTTTAAACACTGGACCATACTGTCTCCGGTGTCAGGAAGGCGGCAATAGCAGTAGACTCGAAACTTTCGCCAAAGTGGTTCTTCTGGTATATACAGCCGAGGGCAGTGTCGAAAAGATGCAATAGTTCTTTCTTTGAGACAGTTTAAGAAATGAACACGGAACAGGGATTGATCATATTCAATCGTAGCTGGATCTTTCCCACTACACAATGTGTAGGCAAATGCTAGAGAATACAGTCCACACTCTGAGCCTCCAGACTGTTGTTGTACATCAGGGAAAATGAGAAAGATGTAGCTTTGTGGTAGGTGCAGTAGGGAAGCAATGACTTCCTTGGTGCTGGTTGGCACATCTCCAGTGCGCATACTATCGTAAATTTTCACTACATTGGGCTTGCAGTTCATGTTGGTTACACAAATCCAATGTGACCCATGGCAGTTCAGGATCTGAATGAAATTACTTTCTTCTGACTCATCTTCAAATGTAAGTGTATTACTTCGCCCAACGTCTTGAAGTCCAGCAACATGTCCAAACTTCTCCTTCATCAGTACCTGCCCGGCGTTGATCAACTTGTCATTGAGCCACTTGTCAGAACTCTCTAATATTTCAATATCAGAGTGCAAGAGATTTGTTTCAGAGAACACCATACAAATCTGTTCCTCAGTGGGTTCATCGACATCATATGGAATAGTAATTAATTCCTCTTCCCTGATACATGCATCTCTTGCAATTTTTGCTTTCTTGCGACTCCTTTCCCTCTTCATTCTGGAGCGGTAAGCAGGTGTCCCAGGCTGATAGAGACGACCTCTTTTTACATCATGAGATTGATGTCGTTGCCTTTTTGCTTTTGGGGAGATGGGATCTTCCTTTTCAGGGTTTGCTGCTCTCTTGTTTCCATGTTGGGAACCTTTGCCATTCAATTGCAAATTCTCTTTGCCAGTGCTAGCTGAACTACCAGTTTTCTTTCCTTTGTTCTTTGATGGCCAGAGTTTACTGCTTTGCTTCGGTCGTCCTTTGCACTTTACATGCGATTTTAGTCTAAGTTTCTCACGAAGAATAGAGAGCCGCAAAGAATTGCAGTCCTGCAAGGTATAGCAATAAAAGTCAAATGTGGTAAGCATACCATTATACAATTATTTACCTTATGATTGCCATCAGCAATGGTTTCACCATCATTGTGCACAGGAGATGGGACCTCTGATACCTACAGCATAATAGGTTGCAGGGAGCAATTAGCTAAAACCAAAAAACAGACTCAAAAATATCTCTGTATTAGATATAAGATTTGAGCTCAATCCTGTTTGGAGATAAATATACTACAATAAAAATAGACAACAAAAAACTGCATGCCTATACATGTGTGCATGTGTGTGCGTATAGTATGGTGGAGAGTGGGCTGCATACACATCAGTAGCACTCCTATATACACGGAATAACATACATTGTCTTTCTCAACCAGAGTATTATCCGTATCCACTTCTGATTTTCCTGGTGTACTGTTTTCCTAGACAATGCATATATGAATGTATCGGTATGTAGTAACCTCTATGGCAGTAGGTATGTACCATTTAGTTATTGCTTACTTCACTGGCTCTGCAAGACTTGTCTTCAATGACATCATCTACTGGACTAATCACTGACAGATCCCCATCTCCATCCATCAGAGCACTCACTTCCTGTATCTCCTGTGTAATGTACAATGTAAATGTAATCATAGCCTAACACCTCCAAGAAGTGTTGTTGCACAGGGATGAAACTAACCTCATAGAGGTTCACACATTCCTCACACTTGGCATCATTAGCCCGTGGAACATCACAATCTGGTAAGTCCTACATGTGTATTATTAAACAATCATTAGTGCCTTACCATCTATGACAAAATTAGAATTAGTAATAATAAATTAATACTTAAATGAACTAACCTCCCCAGCTGAAGAGGTCATGGGTGTATCCTGGATTGGAACAACTTCAATTTCCACATTCTTCTCCCAACAGTGAATAATAGATTCAATGACATCATACCTCCTTCGGAAATCTGGCATTCCACACTCTGAGACTATCGTTGCCAGCTTCTGTCCAAGTCCAACTACCTTTGTGTATTTTTGATTTCTTGAAAGAGTTCCCCTAAGTCGTGACTTCACCAACAAGGAGGATACGGACAGTGGGCATTCTCCTTCTACTTGGTCTAACACTGGACATTCTTCTAATTCATTCTCTTGGTCCAACACTGGGCATTCTCTTTCAGATTCATTTTCTTGGCCTTCGGCACCAACTCCAACTAATATCTGGTAGTCTTTGTGCCATCTTCTAGCCACTGTTGTTAGGTCAAAAACTGGAAGCTCTTGTGCTGCACGAACAACAAACAGGTGCCGACATGGTAGTCCCATTGTTTTTGAAAAGCTACAAGAACAGCTATTTGTGGCAAGGGATACACGATGATGATGATCATTGTATGCTACCACAAAATCCGGCATCATTCCATCACTTTCACTTGTAAGTTGGTACTGAATAGTCTGAGACAGCTTTAACTGTTCTACGACTCTATCTGCTGCATACGCTGTGCAAGTGGACGTTATTTCACGTACACCGGAAATGTCATCATTTTCTGTGTTGCGAGAAGTGAATTCCTCAGTAAAGGACTTGTGTGAATACTCAGCAGCATTGGTTCGACAAAACAGCAAAACATTTGCAAACATTTCAGATAGGGACATTGATCGACTGGTAACATCCTTCAACTTTTGGTTATGGCACTCAAGACGATTGTTGGTAGTATTTGCTAGGTGAAGGTATTCATCCCTGAGAAAAGAGACCCATTGTACCTTGCAAGTGTCCCAACACTTGGTAAAGTACTGCTTGAATGCATCATTGCACACTTGCAGGAGTTCACCTTTCAGATCGGTGTATTCTGTTTCACTACAGGCATGGACCAGTCTTCGAATTAGTTCACGAGCCTCTTCGCGATTCTCCTTTGCAATATCCAACTCCGCTAGCTGTTTGAAGAGGTATTTTATGACATGGAACTGGCAGAATAATACTTTAGCTCTTGGAAACTCTTGTTGTAGAGTTTGCAACTCTGTAAAATCCTTGTCAATAACAATAACTTGAACCTGAGACCAGGATGAATTGGAAGCTTTGAATGACTGGATAATCTTCAACAGGTGTGGTGCATTCTCTTCAGCTGTGGCTGCATAGAAAACATTTCTACCATAGCCAAAGCCATCCTCTACCATAAAACAGTAAAGAGGCATACCAAGGCTGTTGACATTATATGTTCCATCAATTAAGAGTATCTCAGAGAACTTTTCAAACATATCAGACATGTGACCTGACTGGAAGTACAGAACAGCAAGTTCATCGTCCTCATTAACTGCAATACCACCTTTAGCTTTTGCATCCTTTGTCAGAGCATCCTGAAGTGAATCCAGAAGAATTTGTTCATCTCTCCGTCCTTTCTTGGCATCTTCCTTGATTTTTGCTTTCAGATTCTGAATATCTTTAAGCGTAACCATCTTGCCATATTTCTGCTGAATGTGATCTTTCAAATGCTAATTGTTAGGTTTAAGGCTAAGCACTTCACTGATTCTTTGTTTCTCAACTTCATTCAGCCTACGGCTTGATGGATAGTGTACCATGATCTCACTACTTGTGCGGTGGTTGTGCTGTAATAAGCACTCTCTGAGAACAAGACACTTAGCCCCTCTGTCATACGATATGGTGAGTTTGGCTGGACAATCCATAGCAAAATGTCTCTGATTAGGCCTTATACCTTTACTCCTGCTGCGGGCCTGGCCATAATGCACGCACCGAAGGCTGTAATAAGTATATTGCCATTTCTTATCCACAGGATCCAGGGGTGACTTGGCTTTCTCTCGTCTTTTATTGTACTCATCGACACTTTGGCTGTTGTACACACGCAGGGGATGATTTGCTTCTTTTAGTTGGTCCAAAAGCTGAGTTACCTGGTCAAAACTCTCAAACTTCTTCCCCGTCTCAGGAATTTGCGCCATTTCTACAACGATAAAACCGGCAAAGGTGCATGTGATGGACCGGTGCCAATAGCGTATTGATGACCGGCATTGGCACCGACGGTCGGTGTCAATAGACACTGCGTTGTTGTAATTGTTACAATATTAGAGTCAGACTTGCATCCAGAGACAATATTTTTTGGCAAGCTGTATAAATAGTCCGTTGCATTTTGTGCATTTGAGTATATTGTGATGTGATGTGTATACGTACTACAATGGATACTGGAGTTGAATTCTATATTACACCATAGATAAGTTTTGCGAAGAACCCGCCCCGCGACAAATGGGGGCTTGCCCGGGTGTGGTCTGGGCACGAGACTCGACTAGGATCCGTCCGCCGCAACTAACTGGAACGATAGGAGTTCGTGAGGAGCGTCGATCGAGAAGGCGCGCTCGAGTTGCGGCCCTGACTGCGAGATGGCAACGAAACAGGGCCATCTGAGACAGCAGGTAGCTGAGAGCCTGCGCGAAGAAGAGCTAGTTCGACACCAGAAGGCGGGCGCGAGTTCCGCGGAAAGGGTGGCGCGAAAGGAGATAATGGAACTGAGAGGCCAAGTCGTGAGGTCGAGCAATGGCAGCACGAGGCACAGGCGGCCAAAGCGGAGCTAGAGACGAACTTAGGAACGCAGAACGATTAAAAATGCACCTCGATCAGTGCAATGCGGAGAAGCAGACTGTCGACAGCACAATTTGCCGAACTGCGGCGGGGCCTGAAGACGGCTGACTAACGGGCTGCGATGGCTGCCGAGGAGGAGGTGCGGAGATTAACGAGTGCGCTTTCTCGCCAGAAAGAAGAAGCGGAACTACAGCATTACAGAGCCCTGGCCGTGAAGCAAGAGAAATGGGAGGTTCGAGAGAAGCGTCTCGAACAGCAGTTGCAGGAAACCATGGCAAGAGGAGAGCGCCTCGAGGCCGCGTTGCAGGAGTGCAGGCGTCAGACGCAGGAGAGTGCCCGTGCTCCAGAGAGGCATAACGCCGAGCCAGTCGGGAGAGCACAGAGGCTGGATACTGCTGGAGTCTAGAGAAGCCCTCCGCCTCTCATCAAATGCCCTGAGGCTGTGTCTCCAGATGCCCCAGGTGAGTAATTAAGTATAGAGTCATCTCTGCATTTTGCACATATCTACTTGCCCACACAATTTTGTAGCGTGGTATGTGTATGGTCCATTGCAATGGTGCAATTGTGTATGGTCCATTTTCTTTGTAGTCTTGGATTTGGTGATGGAGGCTTTAATTGACTCCATGCACACTTATGTGCTTAACTATGTGCTTAACTACGTATCGCCTAGCTGTGTTGAGTATCTTGTAGCTTTCCTTTATACACTGATCCCTCTGCATGATGGTTTAGATTCCACCAATGCCAGAACTAAAGATTTCGGTGATAAAGTCTACTCAGTTAGAGGAGGCCTTTGAGATCACCTGCCCAGTTACTAACACGAGATAACCATCTTGCATGTGACCAGCTACATGCATACATATTGGAATTTCTCCCTTGGTAATTAATGCACATGCTGCAGGTCTAGGGCATGCTTCTGGCATCACTGAGAAGTTCGATATTTCTTACCTACATGTACACATATTTAAAGAAACCAGCCAGGAACGTTTCAAGTGAAACACCCAATGTTCAGCTCAGCAAGCAGTATACACCAAGCTAACTGCAGCTGTAAAACTGTAAATGGGCTGTCTGTCTCATTCTTCCTATGCAGATAAGTAACCTACATAATGCAGTACATCGAAAGTGCTGACTCAGCAGCTTGATCTTGATCATGTGCTTCCAGATACATGTAGCAGCTGTAACTGTCATGGTTGCCTACTACGTTTTCGCTGTCTAGGCAACACTACACTATCGCTTGTTTGCTATAGCTTGGCCTACAATCCGCAGAAGTCACAGCCTATGCAACGTAATATTGTACCTGTGATAATTGTTGATGCATAGACAAACAAACGAACATGGAAAACGTAAAGCAATCGTAGTACTAGCACCGTTCACACGCTTCACACACGCAGAGTTGTTAAAAAGACTATATTGTTCTCTGATGTAATGGGCATTTCTATGACATACCGGCCACCATACATAGAGAGAATGGTATTGACACTGGAACTTTTACAGTGTGTACTATTCCTCTTTTAACGTTTTTTTTCTGATCCCCAGTATTATGCATCACTGTGCTTTTGACAAGAGAGGCCCATAGTACAAGTACATGTATGTATGCAGTTGTTGTAGAATAGTTTTTGTAAGTCCCATCTTAATTGGCTCATCAAAGGCATTAGTGTGCTGGACAAAAATGTTGTCATGCACTGTTGTAGAGTTACAAACTGCCTACCAAAAACTGAACTCAAAGCAGCTCTCCTGATGTCTGAAATGAGTAGCTCTCCAATAGACCCCAGTACAACATGAATGCAGCTGGCGACTAGCTTGAGTTCAAATCGCGGTAGAAGCCATCAATAGAAACTAGAGGGCTTTGTATGGACACTGGACTCTTAAGTGTCCCAGTACACCATGAATGCAGCTGCTAAATTTTTACCCCGCGCGCGTATGCGCAAGCGGGGTTAAGTAATTGGTTTTGTCCGTCTGTTGTCGTCGTCGTCGTTGTTGTTGTTGTTTGTCATAAAAAAAATTGAAAAATCTCTCAAACGGGCGATTTAGAGGCTATAACGACTCCTAAACAGAAGGCTAACGCTGAAATCTGTGATACATTAGCCTGTCTGTACCTGATATAGTAGAAAGCGGTTTTATTCTTGGCATTTCCACGCTGTTTCTGATTATCGGTGTGTTCCACCATTTTTTTTTAATACGGCAAGTGGTCACGCCTTTTTTAATACGGCAGTTGGTCACGCCTACAGCTTGAATACGGACATACGCAAGCCCTCGAATATGGTATACGAGTCTTTTATTCAACATGGAGCTTAGAAGAGATATTCAGACAGAAAGCATACTGGAGTATACGCAGAGAAACGCATGTATCATTACTACGGCGATCAGCCACACCTACAGCTCGCCTTACGGCGCTACAGTCTGCAGGGTCCAGGAGCGCAGGGTATGTCTCTGCTAGAGACCTCTAGTCTTACATAAAATGGGAAAAAAAAGGTTATCTTGGGTGAAGCCCAGGACAACTATAACTTGTCTTTGGGTCTTGGCTGGGTTGTAGTCAGGTAAAGAATTGACATCAGAGAGTCGGTAGACTCTCTATGTGGGGATGGCACGGACACTTGTGTATGCAATATAAAATAAAAGTTTCCAAATCTCTCCAAAAAATTACTTTTAAGCTTTTATAGACACCTAACCTTCATTTTCGGGGGTTTCTGCAGCCAACAAGGCTCCCAAAGTCGCCAAAAAGCTTCGTTAAAGTAGAAAACTGGAAGGTAGCTGGAATACCAGTTTGTTTATGTTCTAATTCTGGTTTCTCATTCTTCAACGAGGCTAGCTCAAAATTGGTTCAAGTGATGGCCGTGATTGTAGCATAAAAGATCTTCATTTTCGAGCGCGCAGGTCCACGATAACCACACCCAATAGTAGCTCCTGCATAACAGAATCTAAGTACAATCATGTGAGTCACTGGCTGAAATTACATTCCAAGTGAGTACTGATAAGCCTGAATACACATTGTGTGTATGTTTGCTTGTATAAACATGTGCACTGTACAATGTATATACATGCAATCATGCACACAGTGTGTACATCCCATTAGTGCCCCACTTATTAATATAACATACAACACAGGCATACTATACACAGACATACAATAACTAGTGCGACACAGGTGCCATGTGGGGCGAGCGCAGCGAGTTGTACGCATTGCATAAAGTGAGTTCAGTGTTGATATTAATGATATTAATTTAATCAAATGATCATCAAGTAATTGTGATTCAAACCGAAAGTGATACATGTACTATGGGTGTATCTTGAGGTTGGGATAGTGATTTCAACAATGGTTGGGAGTAGATCTCTCCTGGCTCTGTTTTCTTCTCTCTTGTTGGAAAGCCTTGCCTCCCATTGTTCAGGTGTTTCTGGAGCTTGTGCTCGCTCTCTCCTGGCTCTGTCCTGTTGCCTCCGCTAGCCTTGCCTCTCTCTCTTAAGCTGTTTCTCTCACTCTGGCTTCACGATCTCTCTCATTTCTTCTTCGACACTTTTCTTGTCTTCTCTCGCTATCGGCGCTATTTCTTCTTCGATGCTTTTCTTGTCTTCCCTCGCTATCGGCGCTATTTCTTCTTCAACGCTTTTCTTGTCTTCCCTCGCTATCAGCGCTATTCATATTGTCAACGGCTAATACAGAAACAACAAGAAAACCTTTCCTCTTTACTGGACTATGTCTATCAACTCAGCTTCACTATAATTCTTCTCTTTCTTGCAAACCATTCGGTACACGTGAGTTTGGCAAGCAACGCGTGTGCGCGTAACGTCATCGCATTCCACCCCCCGGGGGCCCCCGGATGGACGTACGCTTGGTTCATGCATGGGTCCGTTCATCAACTGACTAACAGGGGGCTCGCTGCGCTCGCCCCAATGATACAATTTACTGGTTCAACTGGTACATGCATGTAGCTGTGACATATCAACAAATCGTGCAAAGAGGGTTGGCTGGTGCAAGTTGTCACTGGTTATGGGTATGACATCGATAATTGTATTGCAGCGCTACGGTTGCAATGACGTGAAAAAGATGTAGGGATGGGGCTGTGTATGTTGCGTTCATGCTATCCCTACCCTTGTTTTCTTGCTTTTTGGCACTCCATCCCTACATCTTTTGTTTGATTTTTTTTCATTTTCTTGTTGTTATTTGCCCTAGCAACCAATTGATGAGATTACGTTCTATACTTGCGTGACAGCCTGGGGCAGGTGTACTGTGGAGTGGAATAGCCAGAAAAGTGAGTAAAAGACAGTCTCGTGGTTAGTACACCCATCGATTTTGATCCAGCATTCTCTTGTTTGTCCAGCTCTTAGCATGTAACAGTTACTGTAATCATGTGGCCGCTGACTTGTTTAGCTCTTATACCATACTTAAGTGATTCTGACCAATCAGCTTACAGTATTCGAGGGCTATAACAGTTCATATATCCCGTGTGCATACGTGATGTAGGTACCCGGTTCCGTTCCATTCGTTCAAACGTCGAGAAAGCTACGGTAGGTTAGTAGTTGGGGAGTCTAGGCGGGTTTTTTTTATGCAGGCTATTCGAAAATCGATGCAGGAAAGCATGGTAAGCTACTGCTCTTTGTTTGTGGGTAGTTTTGTTGAATTTCCGTGTACCTGTGCATGGGGCCACACGGACAGCCTACTAAAATGGCGCTAGGTGCTGGCTAGACAGCTAGCTGCCGTAGCTACTAGCAATCCATTGTGCTTGCTACGTCTAGTTAGAGTGTTTTGCTACTTGTGACTAGTATTTTGCATTTTGAAGGCCTGCTGGCTTGCTGGTTTACCGTAATTTGTGCCAAACGGCGCCTTTTGCAAGCTTTTGCCGAGCTTGGTGCCAAACTGTAGTTTGTCCCACAGTTCTTATGCTTCTCACAAATCTTGCAACTCTTGTCAGAATGACTTTTGCATGGTATAAATTAGTTGTATCCCTGCCTAGCGGGATATAAGACCCGCTATATCCCTTGGGAAAGGTCAGTGCTTTCGTGAAGCCTCGGAAGTGTCTCGGGCTGCGCCCTCGACACTTCCTCAGCTTCACTCAAGCACTGACCTTTCCCGCGGGATATAACGGGTCTTATATCCCGCGGGGCAGGGATATAACCTATACATATAACACTAGCACATCACAGAACCTTTGAATTTGCTCATTCGTGTTGAGGTTTGTGTTTGTTTTTGCTTCTACGTATGCAGATTCATAACGAATTACCAAGCAAGGCTTATATGGAGGTTGTATTCAGATTAATTTCTGTGATTCCAGGATTACAGGTTTGTACGTAGCCTTGTTCCCAGATAACATGGTAAATCTTAAAGAGGGAACGAGGCTGGTTAGTGTGTTGCTATGAGCAATGCTGTCCATTATTATATGTACCCTTTGATGGTGGGCTTAGGCATGCTTGGCATTAGTTACCTCACCCTATTCCCTTCAGAGTCTGGCTGTTGGGGTGTTGGTAATTTTTTGGGTTGATTAGGAAATCATGTTTATCAGTAGTTTTTCTATTGTAATTGAAGGATTAGGAGATCAGAGAAAAGTTCAAACTACAGTAGAGCCTTAGATTACTTATAATTCATGGAGGCTTGCCTGGTGTGAGTCAAATTAAGGGCTGTATGTAGCTGCTGGTCAGCCGGGAGTTGCTGGTCAGCTCTAGGTGCTACACACACCATCACCACACTGACAAAGCCTAAATTGCTGTCAGTGCTTCAGTTCTTTGTACTTTATACCCATGATAGTATGTTTGTTTACTTACAGAGCATTGGCCCTCTTACATTTGTGGACGTGCTGTCTAATCAGAAGAAATGCATCAGGACAAGGAAGGCTTTTTGCATCTTACCTCCTATTTATATTTATTTGTTCACGCAGTTGTGTAAACAAGTGTACATTTGTTATGGAAGAAGATTGAATGTCAACTGTGCATGGGCTGTGGGGGTGAGGTGGGGTGACAACTTGCACTGGCCTACACTTGCACTTTTCTTGTTTCTGTTAAGGGCATGTGGTAACTTCAGTAGTAGTCACAGAATCAAACCAGATTACTTTCAGTATCAGCATGGCATGTGGAAGAGTGTCAGCATCAGGCTATCAGCACATGTCTCTTCCACATGCCAATACTGTAAGCGATGGAAGCTGTGGCATGTAAGTGGGCTGGCTTGTAAAACTACTTTAGTGAACCAGACACTATGAGTATTCCACAGTTGTACGTTTTCTATTGCAGTGCCTTTCATATAAGGAACACTCCTCCTTTGCCCATTACAAGCTGTTACACAATAAAGTTTTGAACTTCGCGCTTTTGCAAATTTCTATACTGACACATGATTGTACTTAATGCAGTCCCAGTTTCCACAGCCATCTTGCCATTTTTTTTCAAACAAAGTATACAAAGCTGACAGTGGAGACTGGAAACGAGAGATTAACCATGCTAGTTCGATGTTTTGACAGGTGGTTTGAAAGCGAATTGTACCAAACCATACTAATCCAGTATTATAATCATTAGGGTTAGAGTTAAGGAAGGGGGATCAAGCAATACTGGGTAATACTACATGTATGTTCTCCAGTGTTCACATTGTTTCTGTACATGGGTGTGGATGAAGTATTTTTGCCTGCAAAGAAGATAGTCAAAGCAGTAATAAAAGTAGTATTTAATTATGAGTGCTATTGCATGTGAACAATGATAAGGTAGTCTTGTTATAGATTCTCAACCCACAATTCTTCTTTGGCCCATGAGAGATTAAAGAAGCCCTAGTAGAATAATCATACACCCAATGGTACACAGATATAATGTATTACATGCACATTAGAAAGTTGAGTCTGTCCCTGAATATTCAAACTTGGGGCAGCGGTACATCAGCGGTCCTGATTCTGAACTGGCAATGTGATTAGTTGATTATAATAGTACATCATCAAAATGATGTCACAGTGGCAGTGTCCATAGTAGGGGCCACTGTAACTGTTATCTCCGTTTGGTGATGTAATAGGACATAATGCTGTGCCTACTTTGAATATTCAGGGTACCAGACCCATCTTTCTAACGTGGGGTTCGGGCATGAGACTAGTACATTACATGTAATGACTGGATTGCATGCTTTCAATGAGCTGTACAACCGGAAACGACTTGCTGATACTACACACAATGAAGCTGTTTTAGGAAGTAGAGCAAGAGCATGATGATGGGTCATACTCAGGGATCTCTTACTTAATAACACCCTGGTTCATAACTATAAACTGAGGACGGTCTCATTTCAAAACTTACATCAAACTGTAAGGATTTCGCTCTTCCAAACAGAACTACATCCGCAGGTGTAAGAACAGTTAGTTCCTGAAGAGGGCAATAAGAGAACAATAACGCTCTGTACAACTCTCAATGGAAACCTGTAACTAATGAGCTGGGTGCAAAGTACCCTTTCTTTTTGAGTGTTGGGCAATGATTACTGTATTGTCCCAGCAAGCGCCCACCCCCCAGTTTTGATAAGCCTATTGTCTGGGAGGCTCCTCCCTGTAAGCGCCCACCTTGTATTCATACCAGTATTACACAATACTATGCAATACACTAACTGGTCATGCAGAGGCTAGGCTTCCTGTGGAGTACTACTGAAGCTTTACAAGGGGTAAGTGCCTGCATTCTTTCCAATGCCTTTATGGTAGTAGCCGAAGAGGTACAAGTAAGTGGAAGGTGGGCCCTTACACAGTGGTAACTGAGTAGTTCAAAGGGCTCCTCCGTGTAAGCGCCCACCCATAATTTTTCTTGCGTGAGCTGCAAGCGCCCATGGGCGCTTGCTCGGGACAATACGGTATGTGTAACATTGTAACAATACCGTGTAGGTCCAGTATTCGAGCAGAATGATGGTACTATGTATAACCACATCATGCTAAGTATTGTGTTACTGTGCTACATACAAAATGTTTACAAGGCAATTTGCAACTGTTAACTGGTAGCTACACTGTAAGAAATGTTTTGATTTTTTAGGTTCCACTACAAGAAATGGCTGTGTATCTGACCGTACAGGTACACATGAAAACATCCATGAATAAACAACTGCCTACGTACTCCCATGTACATACCATATTGATTTGATCATGGTGTTTTCTGCAAGCCCTACATTGCACATATGTAGATAATGAACAGTTTTAAGTCTGTGAGTTGAGCTGAAACATAATTATGGAGTTCAACAACTTCTGTTTGCATGTGAACACTATAGCCTCACCCCTGAACCCTATCCCCACACCACATTTACAATTCTGTAATAGAGTCAGCTATTAATACAGAATTGTAGATGAAACTACATTTGTGTGTGTAATTTGCTGGGTATCGTGAATAACTCCAGACTGACCATTATGGTTTGCATATCTCTTGCCTGTTTTATTTCTCCATTTCCTTTTGACCAGACAAGCACAAGGTATGGGATCTTCTTATACCCCTTCAATGTGTAGTTATAGCTCTTCAGAGCAAGCTTCTATATAAACAAGCAGAAAAGTCATGAAATATACAGGTACAATAAGTAAACAAGTAGTTGCATTTTTGAACGCCTATTTTTATCACATCACTGTATTCAAAGCGCTGTATTTTGAAATTTCTGTTAAGGACAAGGCTTATTATACACTGCATAAATAGCTGCTGCATTTACACAGTGCATTTGAGCCCTGCATGCCCTTAATAGAAGCTCAGCTACAGCACTTGATAGCAATTTGAATGCGGTTATTCGACTCCCACACGGGACTGCCAATTGTATGATCCCCATCGCTCACCTCGCTCGCTCTGTGTACAGATATAAATGAAATGTGTTACCCCATGTGATTAGGAACATTTCGCACCTGCCAATAACAGTAGTGCTGCTGACTGAGCCACGAGGAGGCAGCTCCACATTCAGGCCTAAACATTGTGTTGAAAATTGACTTCATCACAGTGGGGGGAAGTGCTTAGTATGTGTGCACACCACATATGCCAGTGACAGTAGACTATACTGTAGCGGCCAGATTCCTGCCTAAGATGCTACCACAGCCACGTGGCTATTAGATAGAGTGTTGATATCACAAGACGATTAAGAATCATGTCACACATTAGTCTTGTGTTCAGACTTTTGCTCTTCACCCTCACTGAAACAGTGATGCTAGCTGTGAACCCCTGGGCTGCCATACTATTGAGTCATGCAGAACAGACCTAGTATACCTCAATGTTTAGGGGGTTCCAGCCCCACACTGGCTTATGGCATGGCTGTATTCAATACAAAGTGTTTGGCATTCTTGTATGGTTTCAGAAGTTCTATAGTAGGTAAATCCATATCATCTTGTACATGTGCGTAGCTACACAATCTATAGCCTAGACACGATTACCTCACAGTAAATCCTCTTAATGACACCGAACTCCTGAACCAGTATATCAAATGCCTTATCCAGCACTTGCATCACCATCCCCTTCTGATGTATGGGGCCACATTCCTATGAGATACAAAACACTAAAGTGATTCTAGCTCTCATAGCATATTTGGAACTAAGCAAAGTGTCCTTAATACAGAGGTGTCTTTATTTCAGGGGTGTCCATTAATTAACCCTTTACCAACCACAAGAAACAGCTTAAAGCAGAAAAGTGGTACAAAGTATTAACGCCTAGTATTAACCCCCCCATATAAATTAATATGGGCTTATGGGAGATCATGACACGTATATGCGTCATTAGTTGGTAAAGAGTTAATTAAAGAGGGTTTCTCTGTAAATACCATATTGTCTAGTAAGTCTCACATAGATGGCATCTTCACAACTGTAAAACTCTTGGTAAGAATAAATGTCGCCCTACATATGTATGTACATAGTTGTACATGTACACGTATATGGCTATACAGCATGAAAATACCATAGGTGTTTATATCACTACAAACCAGTGACAATACCGCTGCAGTCACACAGTATTGAAGACTGAATTGCTATCCCCTTGAAATGGTAGTACCGCCACTGATGAAATTGTATGGGAAACTGGCAGCTCATCTAATGCAAAGTATATCACTGAGCATCACTTTCAACGTAAACACTAGAAGATTTGAATGTGAAACCGCATCCAAAGCCCCACGTAGCGTCATCACTGACGAAGACGTTTGGGCTGCCAGCACCACTGTCAGGCAACACCATGACAGAGACTCTAGACTGACAGACTGTCACGTTCAGCTTGACTAAAAAATGACAGACTGACACAGCTTGCATGAGAATGCCATAGCTTGGCATGCAGCTTGCAAACTACATATAGAAATTTTATGTTATATTACTCTTCATGTTAGATTGCTTGCTTGTCTGCTTCGCTTCTCACTGTCTGAGCACCAGCATGTAAACCCTGTCATGTGTTGTACATGTTGTTCATTCGTACCAGGTAAAGACCCAGTATTGGTCAAAATATTGTGTACAAAGACGTTAAAGCACTGTTTGATTGACTCCTCTCAGAACTACACCTCTGTTCATGTGTACTACTAAGTAGTATTATAGAATATTGTATGAAAGTATTATACAACAAACACTGCATGCTATTTACCCTGACAAATACAGAAAAGAATAGCTGGCTACTGAGCTCCTGTGGACAAGAAAGTGAGTAAGAATGCTATAAATTCACAACTCTTAAAATAAGTCAGCCATTGCCACAGAAAGATATAGGGGATTGCAGCAATCAGTTACACTACTTTGTGATAAATTAATAATGCTGCAATAGCTACAAACAGGAAGCTTGACTGTAAATGCTTGTCAGAAACAAACTGTGGCCCTCCCTCTAGTTCTGATGTCACAGGTATACTGCTACATTGCATATTGTTCTTGCATGACATTTTGTATTAACCTCGCTCTCAACTCTCTGCTTATGGTGGGGTTAAGCAATAGGTTTTGTCAGTCTGTCGTCTGTCCCGTGAAAAATCGAAATCATGAGATTTACATGATGAAACCATTGCTAAACCTGACTTGAAATCCAACAAAGGTACCTGCGTGTACCTGATAGCAGCCACAGCAGTTCTATTTGCAGCTCTTTTCTACTTAACATTGGTATGGAGAGGAGCTTGTGATTGCCATGAAGTATGGTTCTCCATTGTAACAAGTAGAATATGACAGAGGCTGGGCATACACGGACTCTGTACACATGTTCATATTGGCGTACGTGTGCATAGAGAAGTGTCTGTGTCATTAATACGGCATCGGTCACGCCCACAGATAGGATACGGTCATACACAAGCACTGTACATGCACAGCTAGGTAGTCCATGCAGGATCCCATTTGTATAAATTATGCAGCGTGGGGTATGTCTCGTCTAGAGACATCTAGTTTTCATTATGCAGAGCAGCTGAGCTAGGAAAGAGGAGTGGGTACTATACATTACGTATTCTGTATACTGCACACAAACCAGATGGGGATCATGTGATTGCTATACGTATAAAGCCCCTAAGCCCAATCAGTTCTTCAGTTGACCCCGAGGAGCTCCTAAGATGCTACAAGGGTGAACTGCAGGAAATTAAGCAGGTCTTCAACTCTAGCCTGACCACTCACGTTTTATTGCACACTAAAATGTACAAGTACTTGCGCTCGCTTCGCTCGCGCAAGTACTTGTGCGTGTTCAACTCGCTCACTCTGTACAGATAGAAATGAAAAGTGTGACCTCTGTGATTCGCATGGAACAGTATAGCATCTTCTGCCAATGAAGCAGTGCTTTTGACTAAGCCACATGTCAGTGTTGAAAATTGACTTGTCACAGTGGGGGGTAAGTATATAGTACGTGTGTACACTACATTTCTTTTAGAAGCCAAAGCATGTATTATGTAATGTCCATGTAGTATAGCTATCATATGGAATGTGGAGCATCTGCCAGTGGCAGTAGCCTGGTCGAGACTTTGACAGTAGTTTCTGCCTGAGCCATGTGGAGGCAGCAACTCAAAGGAGAGACTGCAAATAATTACAAAGCTATACCCACATCAGCACATGTAGGCGAATGGAACTGACTCCATTTAATGCACATCGTCGTTTGTCTAGCGTAGCAGTTACAGCTGTGCATGGTTTGCACTTACAGGACTATACAGCCACTAACTTTCGCAATAGAGCGCGCTCGAAGTGTTAATTTGAGGCTATCATGATAATACCGTCAGCTGTTATATAGAGCATCCTAACGCACGCAGCGGTCGAAGTCGTCCCAACGCATGCAGCGGTCAAAGTACTAATTAGCAATGTACACATATGATGACGTCACGGTCTTCTCGCGTATTCTCGCGCAATCGAGGGTGATGATTAGCGGACGTCACATCCGTTACACACAGACACACACACGGACAGAACTAACGTTAAAGTATTGACAGTGAGATAAATAGTCCAGCCTATGATTAGGAGTGCAAACCTGGACAATTTTGGCAGCGTTTTTCTTCTTGTTACAATGTTTAGCCTGCCTCTCTACTTCGTCTGCTGTCCTAGTGAAGTGTGGACCCTCTCCTGTGATAATCCATAGCTAGCAGTCTTAAAAATGACATTTTAAAAGTAACCTTGCAGTATCAAGAGTGGACATACATAATAATTGTAATAAAACAAATGCAGGGAATTGGGGGGACAAACCTGAGAGTAAACATGCTGATAATTGACCAATTTTATGTATGAACATAATACAATATGTATGCAGTGTATGTTATATTTGTACCATGGGTTTCAAGGTGTATGGGATTTGTACTCTAGGGCAGTTGTATGTAAGACATACAAGACATACAACTGCACGAGGGTACAAATCCCATACACCTTAGAAACCCATGGTACAGATGACTTGTGCCACAGTAGCTTTTATAGTGCCCGCTAATTACCCCGCGGCGCGTAGGCAGCGGCGGGGTTAAGCAATCGGTTCTTTCTGTCTGTCTATCTGTCTGTCTGTCTTTCTGTTGTCTGTCTGTCGCCTCAAAAATGGGCTTTTCTCGCGCTTTACCGGGTTAAGCGATTGCTAAACACGACAGTAACATTGTAATCCAAAAAAAAATGTCCGGGTGTGTACGTGATAGTTGCCAAAGCGGTTCCATTCGCTGCATCTGCAGCTCTTTCTTATTTAACAACGGTACATTCTGCCATTTTAATACGGTCACAACTAGAATACGATAGAGGCCGAGAATATACGGACGCTGGTCACGTGTTCATATTGGCAATCAGTCACGCCCACAGATGCGCATATGCGAGCGCTGTACACTCTGCATGCGGATACACAGCCAGCGATATACACTTTGCCAACTACTCCATCGACCCAGTCTGCAGTCCTGCCAGCTCCAAGTTGTGAATTATGCACCGCGGGGTATGTTTCTGCTAGAAACTTCTAGTTGTTTCACAGTTTTCAGAAGAAGCCACAGTTGCCCAGCAACCCTCATGTACCCTAGGATACAAAGATGTACCCTGGCTTGAAAGGCACCGCCTAAGTACATGGGGTTTGTACACTATGGCGGTGCCTTTCAAGTGACTTACAACTATGGTACAAATTGTATTGTTATGCGTACAACAGGGTTGCCGATATCAGAACAAACTGTGCTTTTTCCAGGAGTTGGAATCAGTAATTAGATATAACAGATATAGGAAAAGTGAATCAGTTTCTGGTATGGATAAAATTGGGGCGGACTGTAAAAACCACTAAACAACCAAAAACGGGTGAATAATAAATTGCATATTGAACGGTTTCAGGATGAGGAAGTATCAGGAAACCTTAAGGGTACATGTAGATTCAGGATCAGAATTAGTGAAGGCAGTGGTTCAAGACTGGGAAGATACAGCAAAGAGAAGAGCATCAAAAGAAATTGGGGATAAGGGATAGTGTGTGGCAAAGTGGAAGGAGATGCTGAGTGCCTGGGTAACTACAGAGGTAATACACCATTGAATGTGGTAGGAAAACAGTTTTTGCAAGATTCTAAGTAATCGCGTAGTAGAATTAGAAAGGGCTCTTCATGAGGGAATGGCAGAATTTAGAGAGAACAGGAGTTATGTCTTTATTCTAAAGGAAATCACACAAGGTAGAATGAGAGATGCTTACGCTTTCTCTTAGATGTGCATTTGACACAATTTTGCATGGTGGCTTATGTTTAAACTTATGTAGGATGTGGAGAAAAAGCACTTTACCAAAAAGTGCAAAAAGCAATCATGTAGGGATGCACTTCCACAAAAAACAAAGTATAACTTACACCACAATGGGTTCACAGATTACCTACACATCACAGCCCAATGTATTACAAAATAGCTACAAATCACAGTGTAGTGCGTTTACAAAGACCATTTTGGGTAATGAGATGTAGGGAGGATGGTCTCCGTAAACACACTGCACTGTGATTTGTAGCTACCCTGTAATTCATTGGGCTGTGATGTGTAGGTAATCGGAGAACCCATTGCGATGCGAGTTATAGCTTGTTTCCTTTGTTTTTGTGGAAGTGCATCTCTACATGAATGCTTTTTGGTAGAGTGCTTTTTCTGCAACTTGTTTTGGGTGTTAATTTTTTAGGGGGAGGGTGCGTGCACCAAAAGCCATGTAGACTTGCATCAACCAAATTTAATCAGCCATGTGAGTAAGAGCATTCATTTTATAGCTACAGTTCGTGTCACTTACGCAGTAATTAACCAGGCAACACAACTCGCGTACTCAGCAGCACAGGTCCAAGCAGTCTGCACGATCAAAAGGTAGGCGTTAAATAGACAAACACATGGTGGCAGGCAGTCTGCGCATGCGTATCCTACCAACAATGCCGTGTGAATGCCTAGACTATACCTACAACGGAGTTCTGAACATGTCATTTTATACGCAGTTAATGGAGACGCCATTATTCTTTGGAGCCATCCCACTGCCGTACTCCATGATGTGTTATTACACAGAGTGCTGTTTTACAGGAGGGAGCAGGTCAGGGGGTGGCACAGGGGTATGGTGTATTGCCTATCCTATTTCCATAATAATTTATCAATCAGATGTTGAGAAGGCTGCGATTGGCATAGCTATTAAGAATGATGTTAAGGCTGATGATTTTTAGGTTTAGCTACTAATGCTGAGGACTTACAAACGTTGATTAATGTAGTACAGGCGCTTGTAATGAGTGGAGGTTGAAATGTAACATAAAAAGGGCATATTTCAAAGAGATTGATACAGGTACATGTACAAGTATATGGAAGTGGGGAGATAAAAGACATTTCAAGGGTTGCAAGTTACTGTTACTTGGGCATTGTCAATCAATTAATCATTCTAGTATGTCTCGATTACTACTAGACAGTGAGTGGGAAGTGAATCTGTAGAGGTAAGCAGAGGAAGACCTGGAAAAAAGGTATTAGTGAATCCTTGCTACCATTAAATCTAGATAGTCAGGAAGTATTAGCTGAAGATTACAATGTAAATTTGTTCGTAAAGAGAGTAGATGAAGAATTGAGAAATAGAGAGAATAAAGACTCTAATGATGGTTTAAACAGTAAAATTAAACTGATGTCTTTTTGTAAGGAAATAGAATTACTTGCAGGGGGTTGGGGATCCAGGAACATGACTGATGTTTAAGTATAGGTTAGGTACTAATAGTCTGAATATAGGAATTAGACATAGGGGTAAAAATGATGATAGGCAGTGTAAGTCATGTTGGGAAGAATGTGAGAGTGTAGTACATGTGCTCTGGGAGTGTCCTGTAAAACATCTGGTTGCTCTTGTCTTCTGACTGGAGATATTATTATTGCTTCTTCCAGAAGAAAAACCACTCGCAGTACATCACCATACTGCTCCCATTGTCTTGTACTAAAGCCTACTAATCACAAATTTACGTCACCGGAGGGAATAGCTGGTGGATGCTGATTTTCCAATACATTTCTTGAAGCCATTGTTTTCCACAAGCACTTCTAAACACACTAGGGAAGACTAGCTATATAAACTCTTTGATGACAACACCATTGGCTACACATGTTAAAAAGTATAAATGTTAAACCATAAACTATCAGACAAATAGAAGTGACCCACACATGAAGGTTGAAAGACAGAAAAACTAAACAGCTGTCTTACTTGTGTGGGCGTAACTAAGGATTGTCCCAAACTAAATACTCCCAGCAGCTATAGTGCTAATTGTATTGTTAACTATCAACTCTATGCAATAAGCTAGCCTGGCCATCCGCACCATCTCTATATGTACTACACTAAATTTACGTCACTGGAGGGAATAGCTGGTGGATGCTGATTTTTCAATACATTTCTCGAAGCCATTGTTGTCCACAAGCACTTCTAAACACACTAGGGCCAGGAAAATGAAAACTAGCTATACACTCTTTGATGACAACACCATTGGCTACACATGTTAAAAAGTATAAACGTTGAACCGTGAACTATCAGACAAATAGACAGTGACCTGATCAGTGATTTCAAATCCCAAGCAGAAATGATGTCTGAGAAGCATATTCAAACAGAAGGTGTAGATTTTCGGGCAGACTTACGTATTTAATCATGACATTGACTGCTTCTTCATGCTTACTCATACTAAAACACTCACCCAGAGCATGGGCAAGCTGCCTGTGGACAATTATGTCAGCATATCTGCGGATGGGGGAAGTGAAGTGTGTGTAGAGGGGCACATTGAGGGCATAGTGGACAAGGGGTTACAAGAGAGTTGAGATTATAGGATCATACCGAGACACTACCAGTCCATCAACATGTATCGTACATACTTGTGCAGCCGTATCTCTAGGTCTGTGTAGACATCACTTTATTAGAAATATTCCGAATCACTGTAACAGTGATCGTGCCATAGCACATTGTTTTTCAGCAGAACAGCATCATCACTTCTTATGTGTAACAGACCAACTTTCAAAATGTGTATTTAGACCTAGACAAGCTTAATACATACTCCAGTCTTCCCATGCACACAGCTTTTAGTGCCTTTTTCCACTGCTGTAAAACCTATATCATGGGAAGGCCTGGTTACAAGGATAGGCTATTGTGTTAACAATTATTCCCAAATTGCACTCCAATCCATGTGATCACCCATACTAAGCACTTACGTAAAACATTTCTTTAGCCTGTGCTATTTCCATAGCCCAGTGCAGAAATGCTCGGGATTCTGTAAGTACAAACCTTGAGCTAAAGTCTAGTGAGGCTAAAAATGTAGGCTGTTCTCAGGACAATGAATTTTTGTATTTTCATTGATGATAGAGTACTCTATTATTGCTGATGTGTTAACAATCAGACCATACTTTGGCAAGGAATCTTCATTAGTGCAGGGTGTGGCTTCCATGGCTAGTGATATATACTGAGTACAGTAAGTAGGTGTGGAGACTTTAGCTTAGCCCCCCATTCTCAGAGGTCTACAAATTAGGCCCATCAGCAGAGTAGTTTGAAGTGCCAATTAAACTGCAATTGAGCACTCACTGCAATGGGCCACTTATAGTTCTAGTCTGGAGCAGCCAGCCCACCTGACACTTTGGTGCAATATATGTAGCTATCAGCACCACCTGGACTATGGCTTTACCATATATAGCTGTGTGCTAGCAATAGTTAGGCGTGTGTAGACAATGGCTGCTCTCTTTGGAGGCTAGATTGCTCTGCTCTGCGCTCTCTCAGTGTATCTTTCAACCAGGTTATTAGTAGAATGTGGTCTGCTATTGTTCATTCAGTTGGGCTAATTCAAGTCTATTCAACATGTTGTTCACCAGATTTAGTTAATTCTATTCATCTGCTGTGTCTCACTCTTCTCCTCTTGTCCGTTCTGTTTTTGTTGATAGTGCTCAAGCATGTAATTAGAATTTCATTGGCTACAATTTTTCGTATGGTAGACGCCATTGTAAGACCTGCTCCACTGAAGATGTTGCTTTGGGCTGGCTGATAAGAGAGATCTGTAGCACGCATGCTCCTAATTTCAGCTGCTCTGAACTGGACACTATTGTGTGTTCTGCCTCCACTTAACTTAATCAATGTTTTTACATGACATTGTACTTTCTATACATTGTACCTCTGTTGGTATGTATGCAATAATGATAATAACAATAATAAAGAGCCATTTGAAGTTGTGTTGTGGCCATAACTCTTCACAGAAAGGGCTACATATAAGAAGCTGTTATTTATACCTCCATAATCTTGGAGCAGAGCACCACTAGAATCATCTTCTCCAGCGTACAGTTATCAGGGTTGTCACTACCACGGTATTGTACATAGCAGTTTAGGGAAGCCTGAATGGCAGCAGTACTGCTTGTGTCCAGATGAATGCCTAGGCTGGCACACTTTGAAACCTGTGGGCACCAATAATCCTATGGTTTATGATATGCAGTATACATTATACAATATAGCGGGAAATTTTGCCAGCTGGTAGCAGCGAAAAGCAAACGGGTGAAAATTTTTTGTGCTGACGAAGCTGTTTCTGCCAAGTGAATAATGACTGTACTAAGATACTTGCAAGTTCTACAATACCACAGCGAGCTCACTGACCTTGCAAAGCAGAGCCAGACTGTTTGTAGCAATGGCCCGCGAAGCTAGCTGTACCGAAGACTATAGTCTCGCTGGCCCGCAAGACTACTGCAGGACCTTACTACTGGTGATTGACAAAAGGCGACAATGGTGGCAATTTCAGAACGATCATCAACCATGTTCTCTATTGCGTGCAACTTGGACATAACTGCATGTTAAACAACTTTGGAGATGCGCGCAAAAATAATTTTGGTAAACTTTTTCCCCAACACTTCGCAACTACATTCGGTGAAATTTGACCCTGGTGCAAATTTTCCACTATACAGTAGTCACTGTGGTGCTATTACCTTTCAGGATCATATTATATTTTAATTATGATGGCTACATATTACATTCTCAGATTGTTACGTAGCTGGTCCAATTACTTACTGAAGCAGTGAAGGGGCTGGTTCCTGAAACTTTCAAAGTTGGGGCAGCAATATGTCAGCAGTCCCAGTTCTCAACTGGCAATGTGATTGATTGATGATAGAGTGAATTGCACAAGTAAACCCAATTTCAGTTAGAGCTTTTACTAAATATCAACAATTTATCCCACAATTCCAGTGTATATTGCCTGAAACCATTGTCACATTTGCACTTACTGAGTTCAGTATGAAATTACTGTAGTCGTTTCTTTTCTATGCAGATATCAATGAATGTGATAGGGGCTCTCATGACTGATGCTAAAGCAGACTGCACTGACACCAATGGGAGCTACTTATGCACCTGCAGAGTAGGATTCAGTGGCAACGGCAACACATGCAGTAAGAAGTTCTAGTGTATTCATTGATCAAGTGCATCCATTGCATTTTCTCCCTCATGATCAATAGGTTGTACTGATGGTCAGCTGATGTTAGCAAATGGCTCCAGCTCCACAGAAGGCCACCGCCGCTCACGCTCACTCTAAATTCGTATGGGCAGAGAACGCAAGCACTATATAGGCTTAATTTTTTTCAACTGCCTGAAATACATTAATGTCTTGCAAGGCAATGGACCAGCAGAGATCTAGCTTCTCCTGCATGGACTCCTCTTTCTCTCCTCTCTCCACTGTTAACAAATTTACATATACCCTTTGTGCTAATAGTCATAGTAATTTAATTGGTAAACATTTATACAAATCTAGATTGCAACTTTAACTCTATCATCATTGTAGCTACTTTCACTCTTCCGGTTTTCCATGTTATTTTATTTATTGATTTGTGACTCCTAGTTTTAGGCCGGGCATTCTTGTGTATGCGTGTCACGAAAATAAAATATTCTATTCTATAGTCATCAAACAGTACCTCCATAGGCTCAAGCAGATTGCAGTTTTATTAAACTATATTATGCTATAGTCTTACAGTGCGTACTTCTAATTGTGCTCAACAAACTGTCGACCCAGCATTAAGCGCGCGACAGCATACGGCATGCGCAGTTGCGCACATACAATAGTGTCTACATCAAGGGTAGAATGCACAGCTGGGGATTGAACCCATGAACCTTTTCAAAAACACAATGAGCCACTAGAACCCATGAGTAGTACCCAGCTTTACACTAGCCTTGTGCCCAGGCTCTTGCGGTGCCTGGGTGCTAGGCTATATCTAAACCTGCTTGTATCACACATACAAACGGGACTGCCAGTAAAGTGTACAGCTTACCCATAGTATACATTGGTAGACAGAGTACACATTTTCCATCCGCCTAGTTATTCTGCATTAGCGCTTCAACAGATTGGCCATGGTTATAACACTCAGTGAAATTAGTTTTATTGGCTTTGGCTTCACCTGAGCAGCCAATAAATCGCTTATCATTAATCGCTTTCACCTTGTGCTTAAACACACCTGCCAGTAGGAACTAGCCAACTTTCTTGCTATTATGCTCATAATCATGCTCATAATCGCCTTTCTTGCTATTATGCTCATCAAGTATCAGCAAAGACACATCAAGTTGGAGCATAGTTGCAGGGAAGTTAGAACATCAGAGCATAGCATATCAATGATTTTGAGCATAATCTCCACAAGCCTTAGCTGTATACAGCACTACATGTAGCAGTCCCTCTGACATGTATGTATGGCTGCCACAGTACAATACAGGCCTGCTAGAATAGCAGACCCTCCATAATTTTGTGAAAACAGGAAGGGTGGCAGGGTAGAGCGCAGCTAGATAGGGCTCTGGCTCTTATATACTGAGAGGTTGCTTAAAGCACTTGTGGGTTTACAAGGCTACAATAATTGCTCATGAATATAATCACGCAAGTATGATCGCTTTTAGCTCTCTGCTCTAATGTTTTGTCTGTCCAGGAATGGGCTAATATTCAGAGATGTGCTAATATTCAGGGGTGGGCTTACGTATATTCAGCAGTGGGCTTATACTCAGGAGTGGGCTTATACTCAGGAGTGGGCTTATACTCAGGGATGTGCTAATACTCAGGGGTGGGCTTATAATCAAGAGTGGGCTTATACTCAGTGTGGGCTCATACTCAAGGGTGGACTTAATTATATGCTCTGGGTGGGTTAAAACAGGGAGAACAATGCCCTTTGGTGTTCTTAAAACATTGATATGGTACCAATTGCCATCAGAGGAACTTAGGCATGTACATATGTGTAGCTAGAACTATACCTAATCACCTGGGAAGTACTGCAGTGCAGCGTGGCCTGTTATCTAGTCAGCTTCAGGACAGGATCATGTATCTTGTTTCTGTTGTGTAAAGACAGACAGCCATCACCTGTATACGACAAGGCGGTTGTAGAGATGACATCAAAGTACATCCAGTGCATTCTAGTTGAAAACCTAGCAAATAGTGAACAAAAAGTGACATTCAGAGAAGAAAAAAAACAAATGTTACTTACGTACGTACGTACGTACATCACTTCGCACAGCTTGAACCCAGCATGCATACATTCTGAACATGGACCAGTGCATGCAGTATCTTGTCCTACGGGGAAAAATGTGGATATTCATGTGACAAGACAGAAATTATCCATTTACAGTACTGGACATCACCATTGCCATCCTATTCTGTGACCTGCGATAACAGGATTAGGTGAGTGCTGTGAGCAAGGCAGTCATACAGCTATACATGAAGGGTGGTTTGTGCTGCTAGCCATTTGTGAGATGACGACATGCACTCATAATAATTTACATGAGTGTCCAGTATATCAAGGCCTGCTGGCTATATATGGCGATGGATATGGGAGGTATAATGTACGTCCTCAACCTCTGTACATTAATTTCCCATTTACCCAGTTTCTCTACTGTTTTGTGGCTAAAATCAACAATGTCAATTATTTAGTGAACAGAAAGTGACATTACGCAGAATGGTCAATTTGTGCATTCATAACTCATGCAAGATTAGTCATAATGTAAGAAATAAGGGGGGGGGGGGGTCCTCACTACATAAAAACTTCATTCCTCCCGCCAAGTGAAGGTGTCACACCACTTAGCTGCTGGCTGCAAAAAGATCAGGTGGCTCTACATACAAGCCCATTCAGTCCCAATATGCATACAGCCAATATAGCTCAGAGGTGCAGTGTAATATGTAGCAGCATCTCTACCTTGTCCTGGCACATGTGACGTTAGTAGTGCACACTAGATCCAAATGCATCTCTTACTACATGTGTATCCATGCAACAATGCTACGTATCCTAGAAAGAGCAAATATGACATGAATACCACTTGGGTATTCTTAACAGTGTTTCATACAAAGGGAGGGGGGGCGCAGTTGGATCTCCTCTCTCCCATTCCCTTCAGAATTTTAAAATTATGATGTCATATTTACTAATGACACTGATTTTGAATTCAAGTGTTGCATAGATAGCTAGCAGCCAAAAGCCACCAGAATATAAAATTTTTGGGGGGCATGCCCCCAGACCCCCTAGAAGGGTGTGGTTTGCACATACCTAGGTAGGTAGCCTGTTTCACAAGGTGTACACGTAAGTGAAGGTTAGCTTCTAATGAGTGATTATTGCATACATTGACTATCCCTAAGCATTAAGTCTCCATCCCACAGCAAAAAGTCTTGTATGAAACTCTGCTTAAGAGCGACAATATGGCCAAGCTTGAAGATACACTGCCAAGTATAATGATAAAATTCAGCACAAGTAAAAAATGGTACAGCTAGTGCCCCAGAGCAAAAGAAAGTACTCATGTTGTTGCCATAGTACTTGCGCCATTGACCACATGCACCACCATACGCAGTTGTATGATCTCCAGTCAGAGGACAAGAGCAAGAGCAAACAGACGATTCACCATATAACTTATTCTTCCAAGTATCCCAAATTAAAACTCTTAACTAGTTTTAATAAAGCCTTAAAATCATAACTGTCCCAATTTTCCACCCTAACCTGTTAATTCTCTTAATTATTGAGTGCACTATACTTTTCAAAACTGCCCCACAACTGTCTAATATTTCCATGAAAGTATTTCTTATTGCAGCATACACAGGACACTCCCAGAGCACATGTACTACACTCTCAAATTCATCCCCACATAACTTACACACTGCCTGTCATTTTTACCCCCATGTCTCCCTAACTCTTCATTCAGACCTAAACTTAAACAGCAATCGTGTTCCTGGATCCACTGAGAGTAATTCTTGAATTTTATTTCCTTACAAAAAGACTCGGACAGACTCAGTTTATTTAAGCCAACTCTAAAGTCTTTATATTCGCTCTCTATATCTCAACTCTTCATCTACTCTCTCTAAGAACAAATTTACACTGTTATTATTTCCTGTCTGTCTTGATTTCAACGTAGCAACAATTCACTGATTAGTTTCCTCCAAGTCTTCCATCTGTCAGAGCAATTTCTTGCCAAACGCTGGACTTCAATTGCCAAGAAAGATTTTGGCCAACGTCTTGCCAAAGGAATCCATTGACCATGAGTCTGCCAATGGAAAGTCATTTCATTGCCGAAGAAACAAACTAGGTTTTTATTGCCAAAGAAAGACCTACAATGTACAGTATTTTGGCAGTAGATTTACACTGCAGTTTGCCAATGAAACTGTTTCAATTGTCCCTTTCATTGCCAAAGAAACAGCTCTCAATTGGCCAGTATCTTAACAAACAGAATGAGTATGCCAATAACGTTTGCTGCCCATTTTAGAAAGGTCTGTTTCTTGGCAGCGATTTTCACTGGCACCTTTTAGAAAAACCCTTCCAGATTGGGATTTTATTATGGGCTATACAAATCAACGCGGTATCAATGTCTTTACTCAGTACTAGCCCACAGAAGGTGGGGAAAGGAGGGAAATAGATTGTGGCAAGCTCCACACTAAAGCAAATCATTTACATGTAGATACTTATTTGAACTAACCATTTACTTCTCTGGTGATGGTCAAGAGATTGTTATATTAATGGTTTTGCGGGTAGTGCCACATACGTAAAAGTAGCAGCTCTTCAATTAATTAATATTGTTCTTGCACTATGAACATATAAGCATCCATGTCAAATGCCGAAGTCACAAGTGAATGCACACACCTACATAGCTATAGGATGCACTCTTAATAGCCTGTCTGCTTGTGTATCTGTACTTTTCTTGTGCATTAAGTACATCATTGCATAGCGAGTACAATAGAAGCTACTGAAAGTTTGTAGGGCAATTAGCTACATCAGCTTAATTTCCTAGATAGTGAAGAAGATTTAGAAGCCCACCATGAGTTAGCAGTTTCACTAAATTTAGTTGAGACAGCCTAACAAAACACTTTCGTTTACGGCTACATACATTTGCAAGTTGACTGTCCATAGGAGAAGGCAAATACGTTTGCAAGTTGGTTGTCCACAGGAGAAGGTAAATAGGCAGTGGCTCTCAAATATTTAACTAGGTTAGGCTGTCGGAATCAAAGGCTAACAGTTACTGTGTACACATACACTGGGAACAGTTCACCTGCCATAGGAAAGTGATGAGCAGGAGGTAGTTCGTGACCCACCGAGGGATTAGGGGTTTGGGCCTGCATGAGGAAAAAAGCACGGAAGATTTACATCTGATTCACAGAGTGCCTCTATCACTGTACCTACACATGCAGTGTGTGTGGTATGTGTGTGTGTGTGTGTGTGTGTGCATGCTTTGTACATTCCTCCACACCACTGCCAATTGGTGTGCTGATATGACAAGCAATCACAGATTTGTATAGTAAATCTAGATATCTGCAGCTGGTTGGTATTTTCTTTCTACTTTTCTAGTAGTCGCATTCCCAGACAGACCTAAAATCTTGTTTTAGGAAGGGCGAAGGTACATACATGAGCATGTATGTACGTACGTATAATATGCAAACTTAACAAGTACGTGCACACCTACATTGTTAAGTATATGTGTAAAGTAGGCATCTAATCTGAAATGATACTTACAAAGGCTTCAAAGCTGTTTCTCAGTAGGGTTCCTGAACTAAACATGGGCTTAACTCCCTTCAAGAATAGTATGGGGAAGGCAAGAGTAACAATTCCCCACCCTCAAGAGAGTTATAAGAAGGTGTAACTTCCATATAGGCCTGTGGTGTACATAAGCATGCAGCGAGCTCAGTCAGGCTCACCCTGATGTTGTGTTAGCCTCGAATCCTGGGTTTGAGGCTGCATGATGTCGTATGGCAGTCATCTTGAATGTGTATTACATGTAGCTATGTATTTGCTAAAAGAGAGTCTTTTTATTGTCTTACAATCTTCCAATTATGTGGTTAAGCCTAACAAGAATGATGTCTACTTATGTATGTGTAGGGTTTCCTGGTCTCCCAACATTAGAGGGTTTGGTGGAGCAATTTTTTCTGGCAGTACTATGCCATACATATGTGTGATGCTAAATTCCCCACCCTGAGTATCTGAGTGACAGAACTTTGCGGACTTAGTAGTATAGTTTATAGGTAGCTGTGTTAAACATTGATATGTCCTTAGTTTGTGTATGGTTTCAGGGATATTGGTGTGGTTTTGTTAGAGAGTTGAATTAAGATTTGAAGAGATATAGCACGTTTTGAAGTAAGTTTTTGTTGAAGTCAAGTAAACGAGCAAGCGCTAGATATGTGGCCGTCCCACATAGAAGTCAAATATTATTCCATCACATATTTTCATCACATCAGTGCATTCAAAGTGCTGTATCTCTGAACTTACATAAAGGGTGGGGTTCATACATGATGCACAGCTGCGTTTACGTATGAATTTGAGCCCCATCCTTAACAGAATACAGCACTCCGAATGCAGTGATGCCTAGCAGTAGTATTTGTGGTTTGTGTGGGAATGAACCTATGTAGGTATGCTGACTGGGCTCCTTGATTATTACAAGTATATATATGTACACATCAAGGGAGTCCACTGCAAACACAGCTGTATGTAATGTCATACATGTACATGAAAGCTTATCTTCTCACAGAAGTTTGCAATGTAATATAATATCACAAGATTGTTGACTGGTGTTCACTTCATCTTGACATCACTGCTGAGTAACTACACCTAGTACATGTATGTATGGTTACACGTACGTCTGACTTGGGATGTAGGGAATACAGCATAATAGGCTAAATCACAGCCTTGGGAAAAAAAAATCATTCCTCTTCACCCTCCCAACACAGCACTTACAGTAGCCTAAAGCAGCTGCACCATGCTATGGTGATAAACAATGACACAATTATCTATGAATGATGTAGCAATAAAAACTGTACCTTTTATGCTCGTTCTGTAAGGCCTATGGGAGGGGATGGCTGTATCATGTAGGCTAGACTAGGAATAACCATAATAGGGAGTACAATGCATATAGCTTCTGTTACTGACCTATATAGCAGCAGGTGTAATGTATGTACCTTTGTACATGAACACCCAACCAATTTATGCAATTTCAATCTAGACAGATAGGTAAATCTTTGCTATTCTCCAGTCATAATCTTCCAGTTTCCTGCTATTATTCTTCTCAAGTTATAGACTGTAACATACGTGAGCATTCTATACAATCCAGCAAAGACAAGTACACATTGATATGTCAACACAAATACACCGGCCACTCGATCAGATGCGACTGATACCATCACAGAGCGCTAGCTAGCCACTCAACCAAAACATTGAGCGTCCAGTCCTCGTCATAGCTGGCCAAAGGTTGGGGCTGGCCCATTCATCCGGGCAAGTGCCACCAATAAACACTAGAGCTTGCTATTATTCTTCTTTATTCTAACTTCTTGTTATTATTCTCAAAATTATTCTGCATTATTATCTTAAGCCTAAAATTTGAGCTCAACTGCCCACTGTCCTGTAAATACATCATTGTGAAAGCTTACAGAAATGTACAGGAAATCTGACCAGGGTTGCAGAAACTAATGCAAAATTTATATGTAGCCACGCAATTACCTCTTTCTTGTAGTAGAGTCTGTATCCTGTTGGAGATGTTCTTTAATAATAGAAGAGGCTTTCTCCAGAGTAAGCAAGAGGTCCTGGAGTGATGTACTGGGAAGCTCTGTGGCATTTGTTCTCACAGACATACTGGAGTAATCGTTGCTGGAGCTGTCAAGTTCAGACTCCACTCTATTGATAGAGGGGCTGTGGTATGGTAACAGTGGGGCTCTTTCGTCATCCATTCTATGAAAAAAAAAGTGTTGAACGTAAAATACGCAGTACTTGATTGCTACATCGTATTTACCTATACTGTACAAACATATGCACCATGCATGTGATCATCACTGGCCACCAATTTTCTTTATGATTATACAGGCAATATTATAGTAACCCGCTAAATTATGCACCACACAATATACAGAAGGAACACATATGCAAGAAGCCCTTCAGCCAGCTATGACGAGGACTGGACGCTCAATGTTTTTATTGGGTGGCTAGCTAGCGCTCTGGGATAGTAATGATCGCATCTGATCGAGTGGCTGGTGTATTTGTGTTGACATGTCAATGTGTACCTGCCTTTGCTGGATTATAATAGAATGCTCACGTATGTTACAGACTATAACTTGAGAAGGATAATAGCACAAAACTGGGAGATTAGGATTGGAGAATAGCAAAGTTTTGTAACATGGAGCCTATCTGTCTAGATTGAAATTGCATAAATTGGTTGCCATTGCTGAGGGGGGTGTTCATGTAAAAAGTACACCTCAGTATACACAGAAGCCATGCATTGTACTCCCTATTATGGTCATTTCTAGTCTAGCCTATAAGATACAGCCATCTCCTCCCATAGCCCTTACAGAAGGAGCATAAAAGATACAGTTTTTACTCGTTATTGCTACATCATTCATAGATAGTGGTGTCATTGTTCATCTCCATATGGGGCAGCTGCTTTAGGCTACTATGTGTTTCGTTGGGAGGATGAAGAGGAAGCTTCGTCATGACATTTTTCCAAGGCTGTGATTTAGCCTAGTGTGACTTTCAGTCTGTCAACTTGAAATGGGAAATTACACCTGAAATGAAACCACCGTAGTAGCTAGCACCTTGTATGTTCATGTAGTAACATACATGCAGTAACTCCAAACATGCTATACCTGGTAGATAGCAACAATGGAGATCTTTTCACCCCTTATTGGTATAGTGCTGTGAGGCATTGCAGAGCAGAAAGGCCATGACCTACATCTATTCACATAGCTTTACCAGATGAAATGTATAGAGTTTATGTGGTTTTTGTAGAAGTAGAATTATGAAAACCATGAACGGCACAGATTAAGCAATGCAAACTGGAGTATCAAGCACCAGAGCCTCTCTCCTGGGCAGCCTTGGAAAAGTGTTGTACGTAGACGGAGATGTACACATGGATGCCAGTTGTAACTGTTCAAGCTGGTTCAGCTGTTATTTGCACGACTTGCTGAGTACAAAAATAGTTGGCCCAGTAGACTAACCTATCCGCACAATGAAACCCTGGGTGTGATGAGAAGTGAGGCGAATTGCCACTGCCCAATCAATCAATCCAGTCCCAGTGGCTGAGTACTAAAAAAAGAATTCCACTACTGAATGCCTCAGCCGCTCCATATATTCCTAAACAGTAAACCTTAGTCGTACGCGTACATTCCTATTAAGCCACGCAAGGCATAGTGCACTTGCGTATACTGTGCTCAATGTACATGTTAGGTAGCCTTGTTCCCAGGCCTCCACACAGGTTTTTGTCACTTGTAGTACGAAGAGCATGGAAACGTTACTCCTCCTACCTCCAACCCTAAAACAGCTATTAATGCAAAATGTGCCCAACTTACTCTGTCCAAATTATGCTATTCAGTATACTATAATCAACTAGTCACAATGAAAAACAGTTCAGCTAGCTGGTCAATGGCAGAGGAATAAAAGGGCAAACATTAAATAACAGCAGAGACACTAATTATATGGGGGGATGAGAAGGGTCTTGCAGGTTTACTATGCAGTTAACTTGGGTCTTAAGTGTTCATCATAGTCAGCGATACTGATACTACACCAATTACTTACTTTACTGAAACAGACAGTGTCGCAGATGTCACAGCACTCTTCCGGCGCCGGCAGACGTACCTACAGCTAGCTTGGCCACTGGTCTGAAGGTCAAGACCTTTATGCGATGAGCCCCGCCCTCTTACAACTGGTGTGACGTTTACAATATATCGTATAATTATAGTATGTTTATATTTTTGTCATTAAAAACAACTTAGCCATTGCTGTAGCTTACAGCGATTCAAAATCACATCCTTGGAAAAGCACTCTCACAGATATTACACTGATACATATTTTGCAATCAAAGATACAGTACAGTAATTTCACTACACATAACATGGATGTGATATAATTATGCACGCATGTAAATACTGACTTCACATCAAAAAGTTCTGCAAGGTCCTCTCACGCTGACTTCTCTTGCTCGATTGCTGCACATAAAGATAACAGTTACGTATACACAGACCGTATATTCGTATGTCTACGCACGACAAGTAGATGTACATGTAGCTACATGTACTAGGGCTTCGCGGTCCTGTCCGCATGATATCAATGCACAGCTGTCCATCCATAGGCAGTATGGTCCACGCACAGTACATATACAAACTTACTTTCTTTAGTGGGCAGAGTATTCTTTTCTTGTGTATCTGTCTTCTTTAACTTCCCCTTGTCAAATTTAGTAACTTCCTCCATTCCGGGCTTATCTGCCATGGTTCTGAAATCTTCGAGTGCGCACTTTCAACCTGCACAAGAGACAAGTCAGATCGGGTGAATAAAAACTTAGAAGCCACCGGAGTATCACTGAAACGGGGTATGCCTACACAGTGCTCGTAAACAATCCTGCACACTCACTTCAATAACCGCCTACGAAACGTAACTAGCACTCTCTTCTCAGCACACCTCCTTTATATTACGTGCGGGCCGGAAATTGTATTTAGCAATGCGCATGCGTACTACGTTCGCTCTCCTTACCGTGGAAGTTAGTGAGTGGTCAAATTTGTGGCGCCATTTTAACCAAGAAGCATTTGAAAATGTCGGAGCAACCTAGCCTGAAGAGGGACAGTACAATGGCTGTGACTGCACAGGTAAAAGGAGTGACTGGTGGGTTTGTGAGTAAGTAGTTTGCAGCTGTATACTCACCTCCTCTGACCTGAATGGCTAGACTGAAGTACCCCGAGGCTGTTATGACGTTTGCTATTAATTATTTGTACGTTTGCAATGGTAATTTGCGTAAACAATTATGCAGGAAGGCGTAGTTGTTTTTCTTACATATACACTGATGTCATCATTCACTATATCCTTGTTGCCAAATTTTTAAAAGGGCCAACTAAAGAATTTGATCAGGGTTAGTATTAGGGTCAGGATCAGGCCATATAAAGTCTTCAGTTGATCTGAATGTGATCGCTGTAATTTACCCTAATTTTGACCATAACCCAATTCTAAATCCCTGTGCGACTGCATTCTTCAGTTGACCTGCTATATCAATACATAACTGTTACTAGTGTCTATCTCTGTGTGTGTAACCGATGTGATGACATGTGCACAATTGGGTGAGAATACACAAGAAGACCATGACATCATATGAGTACTGTATTGGATCTAATAATCGGGCTCAAATGAGCATTTCGAGCGCACTTTAACACGAAGGTGAGCGGCTATACAGTCTGTACTAAAGTAAAAACCATGCTGAGCTATAACCGCAACGTACACTAGGACTAACCTTGGTGATGTGTATTAAATGGAGTCAGTGCTGTTCACCTACATGTATACGCAAGGCTATGGCTGTGAAGAGCTATAGGCTGAAGTCCTAGCGTGCCTACATAGATTTGCAGTTTGTAGTCTGCTATAGGTCACTGCCTCCACGTGGCTCAGACCGGGATCTGTCAGCATGCAGCACTACTGCCACTGGTAGATGCTAAGTAATCACATGCGAGCGAGTTCAACAAGTGCAACTACTTGTAACCATTATTCATCTACTGGGAAATATCTATTCAGAACAGTCATATCTCTAAAAGTGATAATCATGGTATAGTTTTATGAAGAGGTCTGATAGCCTGATTGAGTGAAGTCTAATGTCCAGTCATGCACTTTTCAAGTTAATTAAAGCAGCAGTAGTTCTCAGTCTCGTTCTAGGAGGTGGGTGATTGCTTTACCCATTCTGGTTCCATAACTGTTTCAGTGTATAGTTCTGTGCCTCAGCTAATGTTGTAATTATTGTCTTTTAAAAACAGTAATTTTTGCCAAATCAATGTTTGTCCCATTGGAATTCCTATGGGATCGTGGGATACCAGGAAGGACCAGGGGAATGCGGCTACTAGAGCTCAGTGGGGCATGCCAGAAGTATCCTGTTCCCTTGGGACCAGGGGATGGGAAGTCTGCGGTGGGACATGTATATGAGATTCCCATGGACACTGTATTTAGATGGAGATGTGGGACTGTCCTAAGTGGAATAGGGCTATTAATTCCGAGCGAAGCGAGGGTTTTATTGACCTTTTTCGTCGTCGTCATGGTCCATGTCCCTCCCAGCAACTTCTCCAGACATATAGCCTACCAAACTCGCAGCAAACACTTACCTTCGTTACAGAACTCTGTACGAGAGACTTGGAAGCGCTCACTATTACACCTAGCCTGCTTCAGCCTGTGGTCTTTCAGGCGCATTATTAAACGTAGCCATTTTTTATTTTGGGTTGTAGGTGTGCCCTGTTACGTTTGACCTTTTTCTGCTTGGTAGGCGTGCCACAAAATATATGTGTCACACCCAGCAATTCTCGCGAAAGCGAGGACATCCCTGCACATTGTGTATCACTAGTTGCTTTTCAAACCTGGGCATGAGTGCTCACTTGGTGTGGCTACTCAAATGCTTTGCCTTACCAGTTTCTGATTGCTAGGTGCATGAAATATGTGCTTTTCTGGCTATATAGTGTGTATGTCCAAATGGAAAATTACATGGTGTGTCCATCCTGTTAAGTTGTTGGCTTCATATTCATTTGTACATGTAAAGTAACTATACATGGGCTGCTGGCTATTTTTTTTTGCTTCAAACAGAATAGTGTAGCTGCAAAATGTTTCACTTGTGGCCTGGTTACGTACTGTATTCCGTATAGGCGACATTACGATTGTAGTTGTTGGGCAATGAAAGTGGACATGAATATACAGATACCGTATTTCCGCGATCAGACGCCGCCCTCGATTAGTAGCCGCCCTCGAATTATAGCCGCACCTCCGGAAATGCTGAATGAAATAGTGGCCGCCCTCGATTAGTAGCCGCGGCTAAAATTCAAGTACCGTGGTAGGAATAAGCAAGAAGATGTAGCAACTACAGTAAAAGTAGAGTAATACTTGACTTTGCTAGCTAACAGTTGTCGGACCTCACCTCTGTCTCTTCGAGGTTGCGAAGGGATCAAAGCCCGACGGAGGCTGCCCGCGAATCTATATTTGTGATATCTCTCCCCTCAAAAAACAGCTGGCATTGTAGCATGACGGCTTTTTGATAGTGTTGAGGCACGAACGGCGATTTTCAAACGGATTTAAACTGCTGTTATGCGTCGCTGTGTAACCAGTAAACCGCTCAATCTAATAAACGCCGCCCTCGATTAGTGGCCGCCCTCGAATAGTGACCGCAGAAAATCGCGCGATGAAATAAATAGTAGCCGCGGCGTCTGATCGCGGAAATACGGTATACCTCATTCCTGGATAGTCCTCCACCCTACTAGACTTTTTGCTTATGTTGTGAGAGTAGCCTACTGGGCAGTTTCTCAACAGTGAGCCTGAAGTCTGTCTCTAGTTGTTTGAACAACAGTTCTTAAATTATTGCATTCCATTCATTGCTGTAGGTTACCAAGTAGGAAAATTTGTGGTTGAAAACCAAATTGGGCCTCTATGCATGGGCACACTATCAACTGTTGTCCCTCCTTTCACTATAGTGCAAAGCAGGCAAATAATCTACAGCTGTTTGACACCTTTTAAAGCCCTCTTATAATTCTAGGCACATACTCCTACTGTACAGCTAGGATATAAACAGTGGATCAAGGATTGTGTGGCTGTTTAGGGCCTCCTTAATGCTCCTTGGATTTTCTAGCTTTGTCAACACCTGGTGTTCCCACTTCATGGTGTGCTGGTTATCCCATGCATTATCCAGTTCACTTCTAACCTCTTGTAACACCTGGTCAAGTTGCATCAGAAGTTGATGGCTATGAAAGAAGTTTACTTTGTGCTAGCTTCAAATTTGGCCTGTGGATGGCTAGAGCATCTCATCAACAAACTTTCTTGCTTGGTGTCTCTTTGGCTCAAAGTCTTTGCCAGAGACCAACAAAATTAACAATTTTCAATAAAATCCTTCTTTCCTAATCTTCAGACTAACATCAACCAAACTAAACAGGCCTTTGAATAACCAACTCCTTTCTTGAACATCGATACTTCCTAAGCATGTATTGTATCTGACTAACATCATTCAAACTAAACAAGCATTTGAACAACCAGTTCTTTTTCTAAACAGTTGGGAAAAGTCAGATCAATGGTAGCTAGTTACTATGGCTTAAAGTCTTTGCTAGAGACCAACAAAACTAACAATTTTCAATGAAATCCTTCTTTCCTAATCTTCAGACTAACATCAACCAAACTAAACAAGCATTTGAATAACCAGTTCCTTTCTTGAACATGGATACTTCCTAAGCATGTATTGTATCCGACTAACATCATTCAAACTAAACAAGCTATTAAATCTTAAACCAATTTCTTTCCTAGACAGTTGGGAAGGGTCAGATCAATGGAAGCTAGTTGTTTTGACTGAAAGTTTCCTGAGACCAATAAAGCTAAAATTGTACCAATTATTAGTGAAAACCCTTACTTTCTAAGCATGTACGTATTGTATCTGACAAACATCATTTAAACTAAACAAATGATTGAATCTTAAACCAGTTCCTTTCCAAGACAGTTGGGAGAGGTCAGATCAATGGTAGCTAGTTGCTTTGACTTAAAGTCTTTGCCAGAGACCAACAAAACTAACAATTTTTAATAAAATCCCTCTTTTCTAATCTTCAGACTAACATCAACCAAACTAAACAAGCCTTTGAATAAGCAGTTCCTTTCTTGAACATCGATACTTCCTAAGCATGTATTGTATTTGACTAACATCATTCACACTAAACAAGCCTTTGAATAACCAGTTCTTATCCTAAACAGTTGGGAAAGGTCAGATCAATGGTAGCTAGTTACTTTGGCCGAAAGTCTTTGCCTGAGACCAAAAAAAAACGAATTCTTCCTAAGCATGTATTGTATATGACTAACATCAGCCAAACTAAACAAGCTATTGAATCCTAAACCAGTCCTTTTACTAGACAGTCTAAAATCTTTGTTTGAAATCCAAAAAACTCAAATTCTACCAATTTGCAGTGAAATTTTTTTCATCTATTGCATCTGACTAACATCAATCAAGCTACTGAAACTTAAACCAGTTCAGATCAATGATAGCTAGGCTAAAAGTCTTTGCCTGAAACCAAGAATCCTGAAATTGTACTAATCATTAGGGAAAATCGATGCCAGTATTGTAACTAACTACCATCATGTCATTGAATCGTAAACCAGTTCCTTTCCTAGACAGTTAAGAAGGGTCAGATGAATGGTACGTAGCTAGTTACTGTAGCAGAAAGTCTTTGCCTGAGAAAAAAAAGCTGAAATTGTGCTAATTTTCAGTGACAACCCTTACTTCCTAAGCATGTATTATATCTGACTAACACCTGTGGTAAGCATATGTTGAACGGACTGTGAAATAGATTCATTCGAGGCTATTGGTGTTGAGTCAAAGGAATATTATTTCAAGGACACTGTGGTCCGTACATATATAACCTAGCTACAAAGCTTTTGTTCGTACAAAGCTACGTAGGGAAGTTCCACTGTTTTAACACTGAGGTTCATAATTAGTTTGTTCTGGAAGTGGTTTGATAAGACTCCATTCCACAGGCATTAAATATATGGATAATCATAACATCGTCCAATTTCTTAATGTGCCAACAACCCACCAGCCAAATATGTATGTACCTCCATATGTTGTATAAGAAAAAAACAATCGATCTCTACTTGAGCCCTTTTACAGTGTTGGCAGACTCCCACACTTTCATATAGTCTAGCTTGTGCGGCAACTTGGTGAATGATAACAAGTTTGAGAATAGTGATTATTAGCTACACACTTACGTATCTGAGCAGCATTCCAAGAAAATAATTAAGCTACTCACTCACATGAAACAAAAAAGACCAATACAAGATGAACGGACTGAAAGACAGTCATTACTACATTGCTCTGCTCTTCTCCCTCCCCACCCACCCAGAGTATATGTATAATGAATTTTTCTGCAACCACTTCAGTTTTCTATAAGTCCGTTGTAATTCATATGAAAGGTTACAGCTAGCTTCTAGGTCTTTGAAGTCCTTACGGCAAGGTTGAGGTCCGCCGATGGAAACAAGGATATAGCTTTACCATCTGTCGGAGCAATTTCTTGCCAAACGCTGGATTTCAATTGCCAAGAAAGATTTTGGCCAACGTCTTGCCAAAGGAATCCATTGACCATGAGTCTGCCAATGAAAAGTCATTTTATTCCGAAGAAACAAACTAGGTTTTTATTGCCAAAGAAAGACCTACAATGTACAGTATTTTGGCAGTAGATTTACACTACAGTTTGCCAATGAAACTGTTTCAATTGTCTCTTTCATTGCCAAAGAAACAGCTCTCAATTGGCCAGTGTCTTAACAAACAGAATGAGTATGCCAATGTTTGCTGCCCATTTTAGAAAGATCTGTTTCTTGGCAGCGATTTTCACTGGCCCCTTTTAAAAACACCTTTCAGATTGGGCCTTTATTATGGGCTATACAAATCAACGTGGTATCAAAATCTTTACTCAGTACTAGCCCATAGAAGGTGGGGAAAGGAGGGAAATAGATTGTGGCAAGCTCCACACTAAAGCAAATCAGTTACATGTAGATACTTATTTGAACTAACCATTTACTTCTCTGGCAATGGTCAAGAGATTGTTATATTAATGGTTTTGCGGGTAGTGCCACATACGTAAAAGTAGCAGATCTTCAATTAATTAATATTGTTCTTGCACTATGAACATACAAGCATCCATGTCAAATGCCGAAGCCACAAGTGAATGCACACACCTACATAGCTATAGGATGCACTCTTAATAGCCTGTCTGTTTGTGTATCTGTACTTTTCTTGTGCATTAAGTACATCATTGCATAGCGACTACAATAGAAGCTACTGAAAGTTTGTAGGCCAATTAGCTACATCAGCTTAGTTTCCTAGATAGTGAAGAAGATTTGGAAGCCCACCATGAGTTAGCAGTTTCACTAAATTTAGTTGAGACAGCCTAACAAAACACTTCCGTTTACGGCTACATACATTTGCAAGTTGACTGTCCATAGGAGAAGGCAAATACGTTTGAAAGTTGGTTGTCCACAGGAGGAGGTAAATAGGCAGTGGCTCTCAAATATTTAACTAGGTTAGGCTGTCGGAATCAAAGGCTAACAGTTACTGTGTACACATACACTGGGAACAGTTCACCTGCCATAGGAAAGTGATGGGCAGGAGGTAGTTCGTGATCCACCGAGGGATTAGGGGTTTGGGCCTGCATGAGGAAAAAAGCATGGAAGATTTACATCTGATTCACAGAGTGCCTCTATCACTGTACCTACACACGCAGTGTGTGTGGTATGTGTGTGTGTGTGTGTGTGTGCATGCTTTGTACATTCCTCCACACCACTGCCAATTGGTGTGCTGATATGACAAGCAATCACAGATTTGTATAGTAAATCTAGATATCTGCAGCTGGTTGGTATTTTCTTTCTACTTTTCTAGTAGTCGCACTCCCAGACAGACCTAAAATCTTGTTTTAGGAAGGGCGAGGGTACATACATGAGCATGTATGTATGTATAATATGCAAACTTAACAAGTACGTGCACACCTACATTGTTAAGTATATGTGTAAAGTAGGCATCTAATCTGAAATGATACTTACAAAGGCTTCAAAGCTGTTTCTCAGTAGGGTTCCTGAACTAAACATGGGCTTAACTCCCTTCAAGAATAGTATGGGGAAGGCAAGAGTAACAATTCCCCACCCTCAAGAGAGTTATAAGAAGGTGTAACTTCCATATAGGCCTGTGGTGTAGATAAGCATGCGGCGAGCTCAGTCAGGCTCACCCTGATGTTGTGTTAGCCTCGAATCCTGGGTTTGAGGCTGCATGATGTCGTATGGCAGTCATCTGAATATGTATTACATGTAGCTATGTATTTGCTAAAAGAGAGTCTTTTCATTGTCTTACAATCTTCCAATTATGTGGTTAAGCCTAACAAGAATGATGTCTACTTACGTATGTGTAGGATTTCAATAGTTTCCTGGTCTCCCAACATTAGAGGGTTTGGTGGAGCAATTTTTTCTGGCAGCACTATGCCCTACATATGTGTGATGCTAAATTACCCACCCTGAGTATCTGAGTGACAGAACTTTGCGGACTTAGTAGTATAGTTTATAGGTAGCTGTGTTAAACATTGATATGTCCTTAGTTTGTGTATGGTTTCAGGGATATTGGTGTGGTTTTGTTAGAGAGTTGAAATAAGATTTGAAGAGATATAGCACGTTTTGAAGTAAGTTTTTGTTGAAGTCAAGTGAACGAACAAGCACTACCGTAGATCGGGAAATTTTCAGCGGTAGAAATTTTCATCTGTTAAATTTTCGCGTAATTAATTTTCGTCGATCCAGTAACCGACGAAAATTAAACGCGACGAAATTTTAAACGGTACGAAATTTTTTTACGCGAGTTGCGCGTAGCGTATACGGAACGGAATCCATATACGTACGTACACGGATCACACACGTGCGAAAAGAAATGGAGAGCTTTCAAAAGGAGTCGTGTGTCAGGGGGTACCATATCTACCGAGAACTTTGGGAAGCGGCCATTGGAGAAGACCTAGCGTGTCAGCGGGAGCGTGGAAATGCAACCGACGCCTATGCTGTATCTGTAATAAAGGACGGCACCATTGTAGGGCACATACCTCGACGGATATCGTGTGCCTGTACGCGGTTCATGAGAAGAGGAGGCACGATTGGCTGTCAAGTAACTGGTAGAAGAAAATACTCAACTGATTTGCCACAAGGAGGACTGGAGATCCCTTGCCTACTGACCTTTGAAGGAAAGGCTAAAGAGATTAAGAAACTCGTTAAATTATTATGTAATAAAAGTTAGCAATGTGGTATTTCTTGTGTAATACATAATTATATCTGCTGGTAAATGATATATGCACCTGTGAAAGTGTGATAATGACTGTATAATAAAAATGATTATAAACATGAGCATGTGTTTAAAGTCAGGAATCTTCATCAGAGGAGTCTCCGTCAGACACATCACTGAAGATCTCTTCACTGTCGGGCGCGTCAACAGACTCGATCTCATCTCCGTCAATGGCTGCTGTGATGCCCGAATGTAGGAAACCGTTCACTATGAACTGAGGGTTGTTGCTTAGGTACTCAGCCATTCCTACAAGCCACTTCGCTCCTATTTCCTTCATGATCGGCATTCCCATATTGATGGGCTGTAGCTCTGCATCTCCCAGGTCTTGAAGGTCCTTCCCCTCTAGCTGCTTCATCACCTCCTCTGAGTACCACGCCTCAAACTGCCTCCGCAGATACTCCTTTGCGGGCTTGTTGACAGAGATGTCCATTGGCTGAAGGAGGTCAGTGGTGTTCGGTGGGAGCAAGGCGACAAGGATGTTGTTTTCTTCAAGAAGGCTGGTGACGGAGGCAGTTATCTGTCCTTTGAAGTTGTCCATGACCACCAGAGCTGCTTTGTCATCGCCCATATCCTCTCTCACCTTCTCAACGTAGGGCACAATGATGTGCTCTATGTATTGCAGCATCGTTTCCTCTGTTGACCAATGATTTGGTGAATGGGTGATGTGCTAACCAGCCGGAAACGGAAAGCGAGGGTGGCAGCGAGCTGTTTTACCCTTGTAAATCAGCTGTATGGGCAAAAAATCACCTAGTGCACTGCCACAGAAGATGGCAGTTATCATCAACGCCAACCATCTCAACCCGCTTTTCTCCCCGCTTCTCCATCGTTCAAGACGAGCATGGGACAAGCCTGATACCCGTCTGGTCCCAGTTCAGTACGAGCTCGGGAGGAATCTCTTCCATCGTGACAGCCGTAGTCACATCGGCAAGGAATGCTTTCTTCACCTCCCTGAAATTTTCCACCGTGTACTTGCTCTTTGCGGTTGTGGCTTTTCGTTGCACGAAGTTCATGCGCTTCAGCAGAGAATGTGCCCAGTATCTATTCAATTGTACGGGGCCCCCAAACTCCACCAGCATGGACCGATTGCACTTCAGTAGGATGCCCCTAGCTGCCGCCATTACGATCCTCGCCGAAACAGCTCCCCCTCCCTCTCTGACTTTCTTCAGGTACACCTGAACCTTGTGGTCCAGATCGTCGCCTAGCAAAAGCTTCCTGCCACGTTTCTTGGCTGGAAAAGCTGTTACCTCTTCTCCATCGTCCGTTCGTGGTCTCTTCCGTAATTCTTCGATGTACCCCTTTTTAATCGATTTTACGGTACTCTCCCTCACCGGCTTCTTCAGCTTCCTCGTAAAATGTCGGGCTGCTGCAGCTGCTCCATGTTGGCAGGCATACTTGCCAATTTCGGCACGAACGGCGGCGCTGTATTTCATGTAAGGACCACGCTTAGAGCCTTCAGCCAATACTCGCTCCACTTGTTTGTTCGCTTCCGCGATCGCTTGAGAAGGTATGGAGCGAGACAGCGACCCTCTAGGATCAGGAACACAACCGATTGGCTTCAAATACCGCAGCAAAGCCATGCTTTCACCACCTGTGGCTACTTTCTCTTCGCGTGAAAGTGTGAAAATTATTCGACGATCTTATTATTCGACCGCCAGAAACCACAAGTAAGTCTCTTAATAGCCATACACAACCTTATTCAAATGTAGCCTTGTTCCCAGGCCCCTGCTTTAATTGGTTGCACGATATTGTAAAGCAAATAAAGTGAGGGCCTGTGAACGAAGATAATTCCGCTACTAGTATAAATATAAGGTGGGGTTAACGTTTACATGTCAGAAAGCTTATCTTCTCACAGAAGTTTGCAATGCAAACACACACACTCAGTGTACATTCAACCTAACATCCAAACACTTAGCTTACTTCTCTATCCACAGTTCCAGGTCAGTCTGAAGGAGAGGACCATGGTACTGGGAGTGACAGCGAGCTCCAGTTGCTGGACTACACAGACACTGAAACAGAAAGTGAAGATTAAATATATTCTGTAAGTTGCATAGTGTACAGTAGGAGGTGAGATAAATAATCTAGCCTTGAAGCTTTGTTACAGGTACCCCTCCCTCATCTTTACACAGGTACAACATTCTCCAGTTCAAGCAACTATGCACAAAGCCAGAACGTAGCTTTTTATATACAAGTTATTCTGCTGTAAAAAAAATCTTAATTAATTCAGGGTTACCTGTGCTGGAAACAGGCCGGTCACATTTCATTCCGCCTACTCCAACAGAAACTTCTCTTCCACAGTTGCATGCAGTAAGGACTGACAACACTCCAGAGCATCGGATTCAAACTGGCGCGACTGAACTGTACGCTGTATAAACGGCAACTCTCCAACCTCTCGAAAATGGTGTACTTGTGCTACGCTAAAAACGGCGAGCGCTCTTGAGCTGTCTCGTCGCGATTTTTTCTCCGATCGCCGAAATTTCATTCTTTGCTCCTACTATAACGGTCACTGATACTTTCCCCAACTAAATAGCTACCCGATTCACTGAAAATCCTGTCAAACAGACTACAGAGACAGCTGCTTTGGCAACCGCGTGGGCGCTAAGTACATCCGGTGGGCGTGGCCGTTGCAAAAGGATTACGTAATTTGGTACGCTGGCGTGACGACTGTTTAGTGAGCGTTTTTTTTTTAAAAAACGAAACTTTTTTTAAAAAAAAGAGAAAACGTTTCACCCAAAGGGCCAGGGTGTGGAAGCTCAAGCGGCTAACGAACAAGAACTGACCCCGATGGATCCACTCCGCAGCGTGTACAGGTTTATACTGGAATTAAGGGAGGTAGGGGGCGGTCCCTAAGCCATAATGCCCCAAACCTTCAGTGCGCGAGCCGAGATTCGAACTCGCGATCACTGTCTCCAGATACTGCGCCACTGCTCCCAGCACCACGGGGGGTGTTGGTGACAGTAGATGAACATTTCTCTCTTTTATATCAGTACTATTCCTATAGACATTCGGAAGAGAAAAAAAGAAAAATTAAAGTTCCCGGGCGGATTCGAACCCGCGACCTTTTCATTGAAAGGCGAAACGATTGCCGCTAAGCCACGCCTGCTTCTGGAAATTTGATTGAAAATTTTCCCGTTAAATAAGGGGTATGGCAATAGACGCAAACAGGTCGAAGTTTCATATCATTGCTAGGTCTTTAAGTATTAGTTAGACCAAGCAACAAGGTTACTACAATGTTTTGAGCACCCGAGGGACTAATTGGCTGAAGCACAACCTACTTATTGACCGAGGCGGAGCTGTCGCTGACGCGAATGTTGAGAAATTGCTAGCTGACGCTGAAAGCTCGTTTTGCACTACTGCTGTAAGCCAAGTTGGCATAGTAACATACTAACATCCACATCTGCTAGTACCTATGGTTCGCCAAAGTCTGAGAAAGCTGTGAATTAGGGTGCCGTTTGTGTCAAAATCAATTTTTTGAGATACTTTGACTAGAGAATATATGGCATTTACTAAATACCCATGGTTACTTAGTAAATACCCACAGTTACTTAGTAAATACCCAGGGTTATTACCTGGCATTTGCTAAATACCCATGGTCATTTACTAAATACGTAATTGCTAAATACCATGATCATTTACCATGATCATTTACCCTGTAGGGCTGGGAACGAGACTAATCAGATGAGCAACACTGGAAATGCTCTCCCGAGATCGACTGTGTGACGGATTCTGACGGGTACATGTACTCATCATAGCGATGGCCTTGTGGACAACTAATTCGCTGCCTATAGCCTATACCCATACCCCAGACGTAAAAGTCGTGGAACGAGAGCACGATGATCTGGAATCAGGATTCAGATTCAGAATAGACTATTATCTATGCTCTGAGTTTCTAAAACCTTGTAGTGACAAGCTCGCATCCGGTCTCTAACCTATACTTAATTGTGAAACAGGTTTGCATGTAGTGTGTTGTGCCAAAGTTGCACTACAGTACAGCTTTGTCTCGAAGGTCATTTACTGACTGTCAGTGCTCACATTGTGGTATTTTAGTCAAACTATCTACATATGTGTATTACAATAAGTAACATATTTGCCTGGACTGTGCACTTACATATATTAGCAACGTATGTAGAGCGCTTTTATGCAGTGGATCCCTTTTTATTGGTATTGCCACAAATCATATACAAGTGAACCTACCAGTCTCTACTCCCCACCTAGCTTTTTTGCACAGAAACAGCTGAGTGGGGAGTAGAGACTGGGTACAAAGTTAAAGTGGTGTCCCACCCAATTGGACGTTTAATCTCAAAAAATGGTAGGGACTATGAAGGTAAAAATGCAACCCAGTAATTTTCTCAATGAGTTCTCTTCAATGAACACCTTTTTGAAACATACAGGGTAAATTTAACTTTCCAACTTTTTTCCTTGACCCCCCTCAGGAAGTACTAAATGTCATTGCATAGCACTCGTGGTTTTAGAGACTTTGGTGAAACTTTAAGGTGCATAGGGGGTAGACAAGCCGAGATATTGATGTCCCAAATTCATAAACAATAATGAAAAATTGACATTGATATCTTGGCTTGTGTACAGAAATAAATGTTCAAAATAATATTATCTTTGGGTGGAACATCACCTTAAGTGAACCCCACACCAGTCTTATTTATTAATGTGGCAGCTAGTGGCAGTGTGTCCAACTGTGTGCATTTTGTGGTGTAAAGGGTGACTACATACAGTGTGTGTGTGTGTGTTGTGTATGTGTGTGTGTGTGTGTGTGTGTGTGTGTGTGTGTGTGTGTGTCACAGTGGTGGAGCTAGTGGTTAGAGCACTGGACTCACAACCCAAGAATTGGTAGTTCGAATCCCACATGATGACTGGTGACTACCTACTATATATCATTTTTTCTATCATTAACATGTATTTGGTATGAATTACGTATTATGTAATTGCCAGTACACACCAGCCCACCCAGCTGTAATGGGTACCTGGCAATTTACTGGGGTGCAAATTCAACTGACTGCTCTCATGTATCAGCCTTGGTCCAGGTGGGACTCCGGGTGCCCACACCAGACGCTGAGAGAAGCAGGCAGTCGTTCGGCGAGCTCCTAGCCCAGCTCCATGAGTTTGCTAGAACTGGCTCATAGTGCTTGCTTAGTGCACAAGCAGCCTGGCTTTACCAGGTGCATGTGACCGCTTAGCGGCAGCAATAGAATTTGCGTTTTGTGTGTGTGCTTGTGTGTGTGTGTGTGTGACATGCATGGAAGGAACAGCATTAAGTTGTATCCAAATACAAACAGGATAAGTGAAAACTGGATGAGTGACTAGTAACCATGAAATACTGGATACGGCAAAATAGTATTAGTTATATGTATACATGTCAGTTGTATGGGTTAGCCAAGACCTACGGATAATATTGCCATTATACGTATTGTTCAAGACTTTCCCAGTGTCTTGGATTAGTAAACATAAGTGCCTATATACGTAAGTACTGCATAATTATGGAAATGGATGACATTGCCTGTGGAGGCGCTCACTTTTTTGGCAGTTAATTCATTATTAGTCCAAGACATGAGCTTGTGAAGCTTGAAAGTGGAAATCATGTGGATTCATTGGAAACAATTTGGTAATCACCAGTAGAATCCCAGAAGAATTACTGGTCATTCTACATGTACTTGTCATTTATCCACAGACATATAAGTGAGATACAAGGAACACTGAATTAGCTGCACAAAATATCACTCAACTGTGTACATAGAAATCAAGGCCCAAACTCATAAAGTATGCATGGCACCTGAAGTACTGTACGTAAGGGTAGGCGTATATCATAGTCAGGGTGAACACACGGCAAATTGGCTGGCCCATACAAGTATGAGTTTCCATGATATAGATTCATTTCAGAATGATTCTTATATACAAAAATTGAAAGTAATACACAAAGTGGAAACAACATCAAAGTAGTTAAGCAATGCATATAAAATATTGTGTAAATGACAAAGTGGCCGACTAAGGTAATTTAGTCAAGTTTCATGACTACATGAGCCATTTGTGACATTGTGCTGCCACCATCATTGGACACTTTGCATGTGTATAGACCTTCGTCCTCATCGGTGAAGCAGTGGATAGTGTAGGTTGACTGGACCTCTTTGTTTAGAGAGAGTCCATTGAAGTACCACAGGTAACTGAGTTCTCCAGACCCAGTGGCTACACAGCTCAGAGTTAGGGGGTCCCCGAGTTCAATCTCTTGTGGCTGGGGGTGCACTGAGATCACTGGTTTATCTGTCACTACTGGTGCTGTGAGTGGGAGGGAGAGAAAATCAATAAGTTGGATGATAGTTTAATTCTGGTAACATGTACACCGTAATGACTTATTTACATCTGCAGCACAATAATTACCAAGCGAGATAACTCGTACCCAGGCCTCCCGGCGGGAGGCCTGGGTACGAGAGGAGAGAAGCAAAGCAACCAATCGTGTTGTATAGACTCCATGTGTGCAGTTTGATGTGTAGTAACACTACAGGAATGTAATTACAGCCTGCCAGTGGACAAAGAGACTATTTAAGAGAGCATACTGTAGACTCGGGTTATTAAGCGCATGCGCTTATGAGTCTGAGCAGCAAGGAAATATGCGCTTAACAAAAAGTGTGCGCTTATAAATAGCGATTTCTAGCACCGCCCATTAGTCCCACCCACCTTTCGCAACTCGTTCTATGGCTAGCTAGCTATCATGGCAAGGGGGGAAGATGCGATGCTGATTCACGAAAGCATCATTCAAGGGCACCACGTGTACAAAATCGTCTTGGTGTTCAACGATTGGACGTCTGGTACAAATTATTGTCATGATAGTGGTTGACAACAGTCAGCTTGAACTCTCTTGCATAGCTTTTCCTCTTAGCCTTTCCCGATCTGTTCGAGAGAAGGATAGAAGCACCAGCAGCCGTAGCCATCATGAGAATCTCCAGTGAAACACTCGGTAATACTTAGCACGTTGCAATCTCGATCTCGTGCTGAGAGAGCCCAAAGTTTAAAGTTTAATCGGGCGCATGCATGCGCTTAGTAGCGAGTAGCAAAAATCAGGAAGGAAGTATGCGCTTATAAAAAGTTGTGCGCTTATAAAAAAAGGTGCGCTAACCCGAGTCTACGGTACAGTAGAGTTGAGAGCATGTACTGCAGTGGAGTTGCCTGCAGAGAGGCAACAGTGATTTACGGAGGCAACATGTGTAGCAACCTAGAAGTAGTGGTAGCGATCTATGGGGGTTCACCGGCAGTGAGGAAGGCTGATTCGGCAGCATCAGACACTGATGGCCGCCATTCTCAAATAACTACATGCACTCCCCCATTTTAATTGGAAAGGAAGTGTGTGTGTATGCAAGTGTTGACTCTTCTAGATCTACATGTATAGGTATTGCTTCCCATGAGGCTTCCACATGGAATACCATAATAGTTTACATGATGCTGACGCCTGAGTGGTAGAAGCATTTGCTGACGTAGGTGGAGCAGATGATGGCACCGGCTGTCCACAAGGCTCATCCTCGTGCTCTGGTTCTCCTCGACCCCGGTAGCCCATTCTTCCATACTGACCCCAGCGGTCTGGAGCACGTAACAGGGGACCCTGGCCATTGCGAATGGAGACTCTAGCAACTTGGGAATCCGTTGAGCCAGCACAATTAGTGACCCTACAGTAGTAGTCACCTCCATCGCTGTCAATGACTGAGTGGATAAGCAGCTCACGACTCTCACGGCCATTAATCAGCTCATTGCTTCGGTACCATTGGAATTTTGTTGAAGAGTCAGGGTTCTCGACATCAACGAAGAGGCGAAGTGGGTTGTCCATACACTACTGTAGAGCTGTAAGGCTGGACTGATATTCTGGGCTTGGAAATATGCTCTATGGATAGAGAAAAAAGGACACTTTATGGGTGGGATGTGTGGTACAATTTCAAAGTATGTGAATAATTCTAACAGAAGCTACCTTTCGTGGTTTTGTGAAGATGAAGCAACAAGATTGCTAGCCTCATTCCCAGGCTACAAAAGGAGTGGCCTGGTAGACACTGTTTACATGTAACATAATGTACATGTAAAATTGCACACAAATGACAAGCACAGATGCATAGGCGAACCAACCAGGTAACCTTGCTCAACTTTCAGCCAAACAGAAACAGCAAGACTTCATCGATTTAACAAATTCACTTGGTAGCTTAGCATGAGTGTATTCTTCCATGCATGCGAACTGGTAAGTATACGGTAACAAATGAAATAACGAGCATATAGGGTACATGTAGCTGTGTTACGCTCGAATCACTGCACTTCAGGGAGGTTGGAACTCTTAACTCTCAAGTTCAGAGAAGCACACACATAGCTACAGTACCATAAAGCTAAATTTCAAGTAATTGTTCATCAGAAAAGAATGCAGGACATTCTTATCAGTACTTTTAGCATAGATAAATAATTGGCTGTAGATAAACACAAAATTGTCAGACTTTAGTACACTGTACCTACGTACAGAGCTGCTAGTTTCTCCAAATGTGGGCTTGAAGGGGAGGGTGCCTTTCCTGGCATAGAAATTAATTTTGTCAGAAGATGCAGCAGCAATTTAATATTAAACTCATGCAGAATGTGAAATACGTACCAATAGCTGTAGTCCAAATGCTAAATGCTCAGACATTTGCCTCATCTGTACATGCACTGTGTTTCCTGGAACAATGCATGTAGAAGGAGTGTTGGAGCCTACATGATTACCAAATTCCTCCAAATTAGTTTGTTTCTGTTACTTACACATTTTATGTCACCCAGGCAGCATGAAACAGGATTAGTTCTCTGTAGGTATAGTGCATGAAGGTTTACAACCATTCAGTCATGACATGTAGTCTGCTTTCACTTACGTAATTGTTTTTAGACCACTCCTGGGCCGTACTTACTACACTTCTCTAAGGTGTCCACTAGTAGGACACAACTGTGGCTCTGACACAATCTGTTGTGATGTAACAGTACAACTTCAGCTGTGTATTTTCAGACTCGGCATAATGCAGTAGCACTATTCTTCAAGATACATGGCTGGTTTCTATATACATGAACTTTACTCCATGCAGACATTGATGAATGCGAAAGAGACACAGATAACTGCAGCGTAAATGTAAACTGCTCAGCCACTGAAAGAAGCTTCAACTGTACATGTGTCACTGGATATGAAGGGGATAGAGTGAATTGCACAAGTAAACCCAATTTCAGTTAGAGCTTTTACTAAATATCAACAATTTATCCCACAATTCCAGTGTATATTGCCTGAAACCATTGTCACATTTGCACTTACTGAGTTCAGCATGAAATTACTGTAGTCGTTTCTTTTCTATGCAGATATCAATGAATGTGATAGGGGCTCTCATGACTGATGCTAAAGCAGACTGCACTGACACCAATGGGAGCTACTTATGCACCTGCAGAGTAGGATTCAGTGGCAACGGCAACACATGCAGTAAGAAGTTCTAGTGTATTCATTGATCAAGTGCATCCATTGCATTTTCTCCCTCATGATCAATAGGTTGTACTGATGGTCAGCTGATGTTAGCAAATGGCTCCAGCTCCACAGAAGGCCACCGCCGCTCACGCTCACTCTAAATTCGTATGGGCAGAGAACGCAAGCACTATATAGGCTTAATTTTTTTCAACTGCCTGAAATACATTAATGTCTTGCAAGGCATTGGACCAGCAGAGATCTAGCTTCTCCTGCATGGACTCTCTTTCTCTCCTCTCTCCACTGTTAACAAATTTACATATACCCTTTGTGCTAATAGTCATAGTAATTTAATTGGTAAACATTTATACAAATCTAGATTGCAACTTTAACTCTATCATCATTGTAGCTACTTTCACTCTTCCAGTTTTCTATGTTATTTTATTTATTGATTTGTGACTCCTAGTTTTAGGCCGGGCATTCTTGTGTATGCGTGTCACGAAAATAAAATATTCTATTCTATAGTCATCAAACAGTACCTCAATAGGCTCAAGCAGATTGCAGTTTTATTAAACTATATTATGCTATAGTCTTACAGTGCGTACTTCTAATTGTGCTCAACAAACTGTCGAACCAGCATTAAGTATATACAAGCGCGCGACAGCATACGGCATGCGCAGTTGCGCACATACAATAGTGTCTGCATCAAGGGTAGAATGCACAGCTGGGGATTGAACCCATGAACCTTTTCAAAAACACAATGAGCTACTAGAACCCATGAGTAGTACCCAGCTTTACACTAGCCTTGTGCCCAGGCTCTTGCGGTGCCTGGGTGCTAGGCTATATCTAAACCTGCTTGTATCACACATACAAACGGGACTGCCAGTAAAGTGTACAGCTTACCCATAGTATACATTGGCAGACAGAGTACACATTTTCCATCCGCCTAGTTATTCTGCATTAGCGCTTCAACAGATTGGCCATGGTTATAACACTCAGTGAAATTAGTTTTATTGGCTTTGGCTTCACCTGAGCAGCCAATAAATCGCTTATCATTAATCGCTTTCACCTTGTGCTTAAACACACCTGCCAGTAGGAACTAGCCAACTTTCTTGCTATTATGCTCATAATCATGCTCATAATCGCCTTTCTTGCTATTATGCTCATCAAGTATCAGCAAAGACACATCAAGTTGGAGCATAGTTGCAGGGAAGTTAGAATATCAGAGCATAGCATATCAATGATTTTGAGCATAATCTCCACAAGCCTTAGCTGTATACAGCACTACATGTAGCAGTCCCTCTGACATGTATGTATGGCTGCCACAGTACAATACAGGCCTGCTAGAATAGCAAACCCTCCAAAATTTTGTGAAAACAGGAAGGGTGGCAAGGTAGAGCGCAGCTAGATAGGGCTCTGGCTCTTATATACTGAGAGGTTGCTTAAAGCACTTGTGGGTTTACAAGGCTACAATAATTGTTCATGAATATAATCATGCAAGTATAATCGCTTTTAGCTCTCTGCTCTAATGTTTTGTCTGTCCAGGAGTGGGCTAATATTCAGTAATACTCAGGGGTGGGCTTACGTATATTCAGCAGTGGGCTTATACTCAGGAGTGGGCTTATACTCAGGAGTGAGCTTATACTCAGGGATGTGCTAATACTCAGGGGTGGGCTTATAATCAAGAGTGGGCTTATACTCAGTGTGGGCTCATACTCAAGGGTGGACTTAATTATATGCTCTGGGTGGGTTAAAACAGGGAGAACAATGCCCTTTGGTGTTCTTAAAACATTGATATGGTACCAATTGCCATCAGAGGAACTTACATCAGAGGAACTTAGGCATGTACGTATGTGTAGCTAGAACTATACCTAATCACCTGGAAAGTACTGCAGTGCAGCGTGGCCTGTTATCTAGTCAGCTTCAGGACAGGATCATGTATCTTGCTTCTGTTGTGTAAAGACAGACAGCCATCACCTGTATACGACAAGGCGGTTGTAGAGATGACATCAAAGTACATCCAGTGCATTCTAGTTGAAAACCTAACAATTAGTGAACAAAAAGTGACATTCAGAGAAGAAAAAAACAAATGTTACTTACGTACATACATCACTTCGCACAGCTTGAACCCAGCATGCATACATTCTGAACATGGACCAGTGCATGCAGTATCTTGTCCTACGGGGAAAAATGTGGATATTCATGTGACAAGACAGAAATTATCCATTTACAGTACTGGACATCACCATTGCCATCCTATTCTGTGACCTGCGATAACAGGATTAGGTGAGTGCTGTGAGCAAGGCAGTCATACAGCTGTACATGAAGGGTGGTTTGTGCTGCTAGCCATTTGTGAGATGACGACATGCACTCATAATAATTTACATGAGTGTCCAGTATATCAAGGCCTGCTGGCTATATATGGCAATGGATATGGGAGGTATAATGTACGTCCTCAACCTCTGTACATTAATTTCCCATTTACCCAGTTTCTCTACTGTTTTGTGGCTAAAATCAACAATGTCAATTATTTAGTGAACAGAAAGTGACATTACGCAGAATGGTCAATTTGTGCAATCATAACTCATGCAAGATTAGTCATAATGTAAGAAATAAGGGGGGGGGGGTCCTCACTACATAAAAACTTCATTCCTCCTGCCAAGTGAAGGTGTCACACCACTTAGCTGCTGGCTGCAAAAAGATCAGGTGGCTCTACATACAAGCCCATTCAGTCCCAATATGCATACAGCCAATATAGCTCAGAGGTGCAGTGTAATATGTAGCAGCATCTCTACCTTGTCCTGCCACATGTGACGTTAGTAGTACACACTAGATCCAAATGCATCTCTTACTACATGTGTATCCATGCAACAATGCTACGTATCCTAGAAAGAGCAAATATGACATGAATACCACTTGGGTATTCTTAACAGTGTTTCATACAAAGGGAGGGGGGGCGCAGTTGGATCTCCTCTCTCCCCTTCCCTTCAGAATTTTAAAATTATGATGTCATATTTACTAATGACACTGATTTTGAATTAAGTGCTGCATAGTTAGCTAGCAGCCAAAAGCCACCAGAATATAAAATTTTTGGGGGGCATGCCCCCAGACCCCCTAGAAGGGTGTGGTTTGCACATACCTAGGTAGGTAGCCTGTTTCACAAGGTGTACACGTAAGTGAAGGTTAGCTTCTAATGAGTGATTATTGCATACATTGACTATCCCTAAGCATTCAGTCTCCATCCTACAGCAAAAAGTCTTGTATGAAACTCTGCTTAAGAGCGACAATATGGCCAAGCTTAAAGATACACTGCCAAGTATAATGATAAAATTCAGCACAAGTAAAAAATGGTACAGCTAGTGCCCCAGAGCAAAAGGAAGTACTCATGTTGTTGCCATAGTACTTGCGCCATTGACCACATGCACCACCATACGCAGTTGTATGATCTCCAGTCAGAGGACAAGAGCAAGAGCAAACAGACGATTCACCGTCCTGATCACCATATAACTTATTCTTCCAAGTATCCCAAATTAAAACTCTTAACTAGTTTTAATAAAGCCTTAAAATCATAACTGTCCCAATTTTCCACCCTAACCTGTTAATTCTCTTAATTATTGAGTGCACTATACTTTTCAAAACTGCCCCACAACTGTCTAATATTTCCATGAAAGTATTTCTTATTGCAGCATACACAGGACACTCCCAGAGCACATGTACTACACTCTCAAATTCATCCCCACATAACTTACACACTGCCTGTCATTTTTACCCCCATGTCTCCCTAACTCTTCATTCAGACCTAAACTTAAACAGCAATCGTGTTCCTGGATCCACTGAGAGTAATTCTTGAATTTTATTTCCTTACAAAAAGACTTGGACAGACTCAGTTTATTTAAGCCAACTCTAAAGTCTTTATATTCGCTCTCTATATCTCAACTCTTCATCTACTCTCTCTAAGAACAAATTTACACTGTTATTATTTCCTGTCTGTCTTGATTTCAACGTAGCAACAATTCACTGATTAGTTTCCTCCAAGTCTTCCTCTGCCTACCCCTACACAGATTCACTCCCCACTCAAGAGTCTAGTAATAATCTAGGATATCTCTCATCAACCAAATATTATTATTGACACCACTTAAGTTTGCACTATTCCCTCCTGCCTTTTAAAGACTCTAACTTCATATCCCCTCTTACTGCTTCATTGCACGTTTTAGAAGAGCAGCCAAGAATCTTTTCAGCTGATTAGATTCCAAGGAAGCTGTCTGTCGCTTATTACAGGCCTACACTTCATGACCATCCCATGAACCATTATTAGCAAATTCAATGCCCAAGTAACAGTAACTTGCAACCCTTGGAATGTCTGCATTCATTACAAAAGCCCTGTACTACATTAATATTAATGTCTGTAAGTCCTCGGCATTTAGTAGTTAAACCTACAAAATCAGCAGCAAACTTTAGACCCCCAACCTTAACATCCTTCTCCTTAATGCCAATCCCAGCCTTCTCAACCTCATTTAACAACTGATTGATGAAAATGAAAAGAGAACTAGGCAAAATACTACAACCCTGTGCCACCCCTTGACCTATATTGAATGGTTTGGATTTTTCTCCCTCCAGTAAAACAGCACTCATAAGAACCTTGCATACAAAAGGAAAGTTCTCTGAATACGGGAAAGTGAAGTTAACGTTTAACTTAACTTTTGCCATGGGGAAGACTAGAGCATCTGAGTAGTTGAAATATTGGCGGAATTTCGAAAGTTGGTACTCAGAGAATTTTCCTTTCTTAAGAGAGTAGATTTTAAAATAACGTTTACTTACATATTTTGCACTATCTCATAGGGAGTTTAGCTCTCAAAGTGGTATACATGTTCCCACAGCATGAAAGTCCCAGGCAAAAACACTTACAGCCATATAATTGTATTGTTGTGAAAAATACGTACAATTTAATTGGCTGAAAAGAGGAGAATTAGACCTCCTTTTTGTAGCTGAACACAGTAAACCTGATGTACCATGTTTGACTCAGCTTGGAAGAAGACTCCAAGTGGCAAAAAGATTGTCAGAAAATGTTTAGAAATGTTTTGTCCGCAACTTGAGAGATTTTTTGAAAATAATAACACCTACATGTACATGTACGCTGAACAGTTGGTTGTGAAAATTGAAGTCGCCTATAAATTATTGTTAACTTTTGCCATAACGATATTCCATCACTCTAAATGCAACAATGACAAAATCGAAATACGATACATTTCATTATGTGATGTCAACTATGTAACCTGAAATTTTCACCACCGACTGTTCAATAATATTATAGGTACTACTACATGATCTGCACCTTATAGTCTGATGTTTTGTCTGTAATTTTGATCCACTTGGAGTCTGCTCTTCAAAGGTGGGTCAAACATGGTACATCTGGTTTACTGTGTTCACCTACAGAAAGGAGGACTAACTCCCAACGCTTCTCTTTTCAGCCGATTACCAATTTCAACAACTGGGTTGTAAATTCCTGTGGTTTACCTATCTAATTAAGACATTTGTGTGGGCAGATTTACTTATACCACTTTTAATAGAGAGATCAACTCCAAACCCTGTAGAAAATATATGGAACAGCGTATGTACATACGTATCTACTCTTGCTCTGGAGCATGCAGAAGGGGTGAAACTTACATCACTGTGATCTATAGAGGAGAGTAGGATCTTCCACTTTGGTGAAAACATGGCTGTTGAAGACATTCATGACCTTCCCAATACCAAGGCCTTGGACTAGAGAGCTAACAATTAGGGTTCAGGTCATCGCATGCCACTCCAGTGAAGTACAAGCCTCAGCATAACAACATTGCTCATATCACTCTCCAAATGCAACAGTGCACAAGCAAAGCACATCACAACTACATGTACATCACAGCTATATGCCTATATGCATATTAAGTACATGTACATAAATCTTGAAGACATTCAGAGTACAAGCCACCCTACAAAATGTCTGTCTTGCTCATGGCATGTCACAAGCAAGGTAACACTTGACAGAGGTTCCAGTTTAGATAAAATGATCAGGGAGCTAAATCCAAAAGCTCAAAGCGGAGCGCCTGTATATGAGTATAGATCCAGAGTAGGTTACACTGTTCCTGCACTAGAATTAGGCTAGCTAAACTGCTGCTGCGTTCAAAAATTAAATGACACACCACAGCTAATCACATGACAGCAAGCTACTGTGCCACCAGAGTTCATGCAAATACAACTGCGGCTACCAAAATTAATGCCTTGAGCTTTAGTTTCTGCTATTCTGTTAGTAGCACATCGTCTACTAATGTACTATCTATGCCTTACCCCAACATAGCTGCACAGCCTTGTCTCAGCTGCTCAGTGCACACTCATTCACTGACTATAGTACTCTACACTCCTCGACCTTCAGCCACTCCACTCCGAGTAAATATCCCCCAATGACATTACTGCATGACTGTCACTCACAGTTCTTGCCAACATCTAGACATATATAAGCCCAAAGAAATTGTCAGCAGTCTCAAGAAGCCACCAAAAGCGACATTAATTAGAGCACTTAAGATTCAAAGGGAATATGCAGCTAAAGTCTTTCCCACCTCAACCAAGTGACTCTGTATAAAGATCTGACTAGGGCTATACAGTTAAGGACAAAAATAGCTTCTCACCATCACACTGGGGTATGTGGTAAAGTTAAGACTTCTTGTTTTTCAGTTATTTTCTTTCCCTGATTCCTTGGCAAGCTAACAGAGTGATATAATAGATCAACACTAGCAGAGTACTAGTATTAGAGTGGTAGTTATGTGCTTACATCATCGCCAGACTACGTATACTACAAGGGAGTGCTGATACGTATCTCAGTACAAAACTAGTGCAAATTATGTATCAGCACAAACAGTCAACACTAGCAGAGTACTAGTATTAGAGTGGTAGTTATGTGCTTACATCATCGCCAGACTACGTATACTACAAGGGAGTGCTGATACGTATCTCAGTACAAAACTAGTGCAAATTATGTATAATAAATCTCAGCACAAACAGTCATAGAACCATCATGTAATATTTCCTATAAACAGAGTGTCCAACATTACAGCTGAGGCACATCACATGACAGTCATACATGCTCTAACATATTGCATGTATAGCATTGATTGTATGAATGGTACTGTAGACACAGACTCCTTTCTAGATAAACATGTGGTCTACAGAAGAATGTAGTATGCAACATGCTTTGTATGCAAGTAAGTTCCATCATGCACCTGCCCATGCTGTTGACCAAATGTGTAACTAACACACATGCATACATGTACGTACGAAGGTACGTACATACAAAGTATATACAGGTTTATACTGGCAGTTTGAAGTGATTTTCTTTAGCATTTCTACTTCCGATATCCTTTCTTGCAAACGATTTTCACATGATTCCAGGTGCTCCTCCATAGAAACATAGCTATGTATGTAAAACATTGTATACATTACTTCGAAACTAACTGTGAAAGCACCACAACTACATGCAACATGAACAGTTAACATGCAATGATTACTATGCAGCAGAGAGTAATCCAAAACTAGTAAAGCCTATTACAAGCTAAGATGGAAATGTGCGTGTGTGTTTCATATGCATGATACCCATGCAGCCTTGACAGGGATAGTTCAGAGCTCTATGCAGTCTCTAGAATAGTCAGTATTTCTGCTCTGTTTTCCACATAATTTACATACCTCAGATCTTTAGCCATTGGGTTCTTCTTGTAAGCAGCCAGTTCTTTCCTTAGTTCAGCTATAACAGCATCTTTTCTTTGGCTCTCAGACTCAAACAGAGCCAGCCTACAGACTCTGTCCGTTAGACACTGCACTTGCACTTGATAATCCTGTAAAACGTGGCATGTAATCTAAATATGTACGTAACAGGTAATTTCAGAATCCAGTACACAAACTTGAAAAGCAGATACATGTATGTACATAGTCAGCTGTGTACATACATGTACATGTACATAGACTAACCATCTTTTCGAGTGTATACAGCAAGTTTTCCAGCAAGGAAAATAAACCACTTAATACAAAATGTGCATCACAATAATGTGTTCTACGACACCAAGAGCAACTATCCTGTGCTATCTATTTTGGCATGCATGTAGGAGAGGGGTGTAACTAGAATGACATTCCATGAGTAAAACATATTTAATATACCTTCTCAATGAGGGCATCATATATACGTAGCAAAGAGTTGCTTTCAGAATCCTCTCCTGTTCTTGCTCTTTGTTCCACAGCATCCAGTCCTAAAACAGGACCAAGAATAACAATACGTACACACATAATATTATACAGTAGTAATCATAGCAGGCTTATGGTACTGTATTGCATTGCAATTAACGAGCTCGCGAGTCAGCCATCACCTATACAAGTTTACGCTTGCGAGCCAGCCATCACCTACGGACTCGCAAGCCAACCCTTCGGCGACGGGGTTGGCAGAGTTCTGCAGAACTCTTCCTATGGCTACCAAGAGCGCATAACTGCACAGCAAGAGCTAGCCAGATGCCTAACCAAAAGGTTCGCTGAATCATAGACATCAGTCACCACGTGGACGTTATTAACATCTATGGCTGAATAAATATTAGGTGTTTACGGTGTATGAGCCACGCCCTCTTCCACGGATTCCGAAAATTATTATACGTGCAGGTTTGCTGTCCAAGAAGAATCGATCGTAAATCAAGACCTACGAGAGAGGCAAGTGTTTAATATCCTATGCTTCTGGTGCTCGAATGCCAGTAGGCTCTAAATATGTACACCAGTGGGCAGACATGACCAGTCTAATTGGGGTCCTATGTTTTAAAACAGTCCTAAATAGTGACCCCCATGCATACATAATTAGCTGAACTAAAAATGACCTTTTTAAGCCTTGCAAGGGGTCCTGTTCCCTAACCCTATCCCTAACCTTAACCCTAACCCTAACCTGATTCTAACCCTAATTAAATTAGGGGGCTATGAATCTCATTTAAGATTAGACTTTTGCCTTACTATTCAGGGATTTGTATGCTTGGGGTCAAAATTGTCATTTTCTAGCAAAGTTGTAGCTTGATCAGACTAACCCTAACCCTAACCCTAACCCCAACCCTAACCCTAACCCTAACCCTAGGCCTAACCCCAACCCTAATCCTAACCCTAACCCTGACACTAAAGACATTTACATAAGTCCTTGAATAGTAAGGTAAAACTTCCTCCTTAAGGTAGGAAGAGCCTCACCTTCGAATCCGCGTGATTCTCCTCATGAATAATTAACGAGATGACATCACTCACGTGGCGCTAATTAGATTCATTGATATGTTTGCATTTTCCCATGGCGGCAACCGGAATCAACAGGAGGGGTGTGTCACTTTGATGTGGATAGCGGCTCTTTCATATGCGATATCGGCACTTTGATGTGGTTGAGCGGTACTCTGATGTTGGCTTTCAACACTCTTTTTTTTTCTTTTTTTTTTTTTTTTTTTTAAAAAGAAGATATGACATCATAGAATTGTGAGTAGGCTTTTTATGTCAGAATAGCTAGCTAGTGTGTTGTAGAAAGTTTGTTAGGCTGCCCGAGTGGCTAGAAGTCAGCCAGACAGACGGATAGTGGCAGGTTGTTGCCCATCTCAGGTAGGCTAGAATTGACACCTTTCGGGTCTGTAGGCCCCGCCCATTTTTTTTTAATTAGCTCGAATAGCTAGTTGTGTGAAAATCTGTGGAGATTTATAGGGAGAGCTTTGGTGGGTGGTTCTCAGAAACCGAGGGGTGAATGAAAAATCGCATTCCTAATTTTTGTGGGAGTAGGTTGAAGTTTGTAATGCAGGGCTCGAATTCGTCGAGTGAGCGTGGGCGGTTGCCGAATTTTTTTTGAAAGTCACGATAGCGAAAATGAGGGTTTTGGGGTGGTTGGATGCGTTCAGGGCTGTAAAACTGGCTTTGAAGCATTCCTGTGAAAAAGCATACCTACGTTTGTAGCCTGTAGGTACTGGTGTTGTTGCCAGACTGTGGGTGGGGCTCTAGCAGATTCCAAAATTTCTCGTATTTTAAAGCAACCCGAAATTGCATTTTTGTGGATTATTTAGCAGGAGGTGTGGTTAGATGCAAAATTTTTGTCAATTCGAGGTAGACTTTCATGTTACCAACAAAGCCGTCCATTTGAATTGTGGATTCCAGGTGAGGCTCTTCCTACCTTAATAGCGGTTGCACTCACCGTACGTTATACTTCTCAAGTGGGTATCCAACTGAATGAACGCCGCTGGAATGTCACTGCAACTATGAATTTGTGTAGTGGTTCATGCGCTCCTGATATTATGTGGCATCATTGACATAACACAATCTAGTGAACAAATTGATCTTGGAGACCAAAATTTTCGGAATATTGGTCTGGGCAGACCATTTCTTCCTGAAACTTTTGATCTCCCCACGAAAATAATAATCCGACCATGTTGGAACTGTTCCACGAGCGAATTCCACCTGCTACTGTCTTCCGCACTAGACTACTACAATGTGGTGGATAGCTACAATAGCCTGCATTGTAATAGCGAATGTATTGGCATGTTTTGTTGTCTTGGGCGACAGCTAATGCCAGAAGCCTCAAATTCACTATCACCAGTACCATCGAGAAAGATTCCTGCATCGATGTACCTCATACAGCATTATTTAGCAACACTAGATGGCACTGTAGCAGATGTGAGAAGTAGTATATTTGCAGATATTCAGTTAAATTGCTTAATAATAACTATGCCATAGTACATCCAAAGGGGGACCAACATTTTCAAGGTAGGACGTGTAGGACCTACTGTGCTGAAAGATTCAAAATTGGCAACTCTGCTGGAAGATGTAGCTGGGGGGGGGGGGGGGGGGGGGGGTCAGTTTTCCAATAGAAATTTTGGTCCTTTGACCATTTCTTCCAGGACCAAGATTCCAGACACATCTGGATTTCAGTTGGAACTTAGCAGCTTTAAATTTGTTTCTACAGGTATTATAATAATGTGTATTTAAAGTGTGTGCAACTTGCTGTGTGGGTATAGATTTCTTAAACGTACAGCTTTACTTGCATCGTCAGAATGTTTAAGCGTCAGTCATATCATAGCCATGCAGCTTTTCTGTGATGAGTTGCCTCCTTTCAAACAATGTTCACAGCAGGCAAGTACTGAATAACTGTAAATGTGATTCTGCTATTGCAGGTCAATGTAACTTCATTGATGTTTTTCAACTACCATGACCACAAATGAAGATAAGGTGCCTCACAGCAGCAGTGCTCCACCCTCAGCTCCAGAAGCAGTATCCCTACGACACAGGTGTCAATTTTTTTAGTTTTGTTCAATACTATTTGCATGTATGCACAGTAGGTATTACATGTACATCGCAAACTCTTCAGCTTTCAGCTGAGCTACTTGCTATGTACATGTACAAGTAGATGTAGCTGTAGACATGTCCATGTTCATGTCAATTCTATACTGGAGGATGAATTGTAATTGCAAAAGGTTGTCACAGAAACGTGTATGTAGCGTGTAAACACCGTGCAAATCAGACAACCTGTAAAAAATATGGACAGAATCTCCAAATTATGTGCAACTGCTAGCAACATTACAATATTGCCAGAGTAGTGACTCTTGAGTGGTCAGCTAGCATAGAGTGATAAGTGTGGCTAGGCCTTAGTGTGAGATCATTATGGAGTATGTTGCAGAGCAGACCTGCACATCTGAACACTTGATTAGACCTCATCAGTTATCACCGACTTTGAGTTTACTTTACTTTAGCTGTCTATAGCACAACTACTGCTAACACATACCAGTGACTACCACCTATTAACAAAATCTATCTTAGTCACAGTCTGTTACACATGCATGCGTATCGGCAACTGCCGTCAGCCAGTGATGTGTATTTTTTGGATGCAGCTGATAGCAGAGAAGCAGCCTCAAGCAACGTTTTCCTTTCTTCTTTTTCATTTAGCCCATTTTAATACATGATGAGACAACTGTATCAGATCCCAGTTCTCCACACCAAGGAAGGAATACTCACGGTAGGTTTGATTTGTTGTAAAGTAAGTCTGCACTATTGGTTTTATTTGAGTTGGACATTCAATACCATTATTTTTACAGTACTTCTGAAATTTTTATGATAATATATGTAATTATTATTTCAGTACATCTGGAATTTCTGTGGGCCATATGAGTATTATGTTTCCAAAATCTGGTCATACATGTGCAGGAGGGTTGAGCCCCCCACACACACCACACACACACAAAAGCAACCTGGATTGATGTTAAAATTTCCTTCACACCAGTTGGTACCCATCTAGTGTCTAGTGCAACGTAGCCTTGTTTCCACACACGCACACACACACACTTTTAGTAGCTGTACCCACCCCTGATGTGACACTCGTTAATTGCATTCACCCAATGTACCATAAGCCTGCTATAGTTACTACTGTATATGTGTGTACATATTGTTGTTCTTGGTCCTGTTTTAGGACTGGATGCTGTGGAACAAAGAGCAAGAGCAGGAGAGGATTCTGAAAGCAACTCTTTGCTACGTATACATGATGCCCTTATTGAGAAGGTATAGTTTTACTCATGGAATCTCATTCTAGCTACATCCCTCTCCTACATGCATGCCAAAATAGATAGCACAGGTTAGTTGCTCTTGGTGTCGTAGAACACATTATTGTGATGCACATTTTGTACTAAGTGGTTTATTTTCCTTGCTGGAAATTTGCTGTATACACTCGAAAAGATGGTTAGTCTGAGTGGGCCATCAGCCTGTTCTGATCATTGGCCCTTACTTACATACACATGTACATGTATGTACACAGCTGACTATGTACATACATGTATCTGCTTTTCAAGGTTTGTGTACTGGATTCTGAAATTACCTGTTACGTACATATTTAGATTACATGCCACGTTTTACAGGATTATCAAGTGCAGTGTCTAACTGACAGAGTCTGTAGACTGGCTCCGTTTGAGTCTGAGAGCCAAAGAAAGGATGCTGTTATAGCTGAACTAAGGAAAGAACTGGCTGCTTACAAGAAGAACCCAATGGCTAAAGATCTGGGGTATGTAAATTATGTGGAAAGCAAGGCAGAAATATTAAAGAGACTGCATATAGCTCTGAACTATCCCAACTCTGTAAAAGCTGCGCATGGGCATCATGCATATAAAACACACACACACATTTTCCATTTTAGCTTGTAATAGGCTTTACTAGTTTTGGATTACTCTCTGCTGCATACTAATCATTGCATGTTTAACTGCTCATGTTATATGTAGTTGTGGTGCTTTCACAGTTAGTTTCAAAGTAATGTATACAATGTTTTACATACATAGGTATGTTACTATGGAGGAGCACCTGGAATCATGTGAAAGTCGTTTGCAAGAAAGGATATCTGAAGTAGAAATGCTAAAGAAACAGGTCTGTATCACTTCAAACTGCCAATATAAACCTGTCTATACTTTGTATGTACGTATCTTCGTACGTACATGTATGTGTGTTTATTACACATTTGGTAACAGCATGGGCAGGTGCATGTTGGAACTTACTTGCATATCCACATTCTTCTCTTGTAGGACAAGATGGGAGTGATTGATCCTATTTTTGCACCGAGAAAGGCCAGAAGGAGAGATATAGCGTGCACTGGTCCATGATCAGAATGTATGCATGCTGGGACCAAGCAGAGCTGAGTGATGAACATATGTACATAAGTAACATCTGTTTTTTTTCTTCACTAATGTCACTTTCCGTTCACTAATTGTTGGATTGTCCTGATTTTCAACTAGAATGCACTGGATGATGTACTTTGATGTCATCTCAAGTTTGGTTACAACCGCTTGATAAATACTGGAGATAATTATAAACCATGCAGTGAACTGTGCCCAATTGCCGTAGACAATGTATTAGGGGGAGCAATGTTTGGCACCCCTACTACAGTGTCTGTAGAAAGTGGACAGAATTCACTAGTGCATAACTTTGGAACATAACAATTACAGTGCAATCAAACTTGAGATAACAACTCAGTATACTAGCTTTCTAATACCATATTGTATGGTCATTTGTCTGCCGTGTTTGAATCAAATCATTATTCATTAATTTCCCTTCATTCAGTGCTGACTGGTAGATGTTACAGATTTCAGTTTTCACGGAATGCTATACAGTTATTCATATCACCTTCCTCCCCTTTTTTCACTACATGGCTAACCCAGACTGGAATAAGAAAAACCCTGAGAACCAGGCAATTAAGCACTGCTACATATACTGATTATAGTCTTGTAACTGTGTGTAAATATAGGAAATTTAATTAGCTAAGAGTATTTCTCAATAAGGTAATTTATGAATACCACAATGGTCTGCCAAACTAATGTACCCAAGTACCATTAATCAGCATTGTGCTGTATCTATGCCCTTGCTTGGCCTGTTACCCTGTGTGATCTGTGTATACTGTAGTGATAACATGCTGCCAATGGCGCATGCACTGAATGCCTTAGGCTGTATTTTGTCTCAATTAATTGCCAGACAAAATGAGTGAATTGCATTTCCAAGGGGAAAGATTGTCAGTGAAGCGAGCAATAAGTGAACCAAGAAATCAGCAAATAGAGAAGCAAGTGAAGCCTTAGACTGAGTGTGTATGGAGTACCACATGTGCTAGGCTATTTTGTTTATTCATGCAGTGATATTAATTTTGCATAGCTGATGACATAGTATCCAGACACACATAATATAAGAACTATAGCACAGTACAGTCACAGATACAATAATTATATAACTTAAAACTGCTATAGCTGTTTCGAAACTCAAAAGTGAAAATTGGTGACTATGAAGTGCAAGGTTTCCTAATCAGTGCTGCTTCACTTCCCACTCACTGTCTAGTAGTAATGTAGGATATCTCTCAGCATCCAAATTATTGACTTTATACGTTTGCATCTATCCCTCCTGCCTTTCAAAGATTCTAACCCCATATCCCCCTACTGCTTCATTGCACGTTTTAGAAGAGCAGCCAAGTATTTTCTAGCTGCTCCTAGCTGAGTAGATTCCAAGGAAGCTGTCTGCCTTTTATTACAAGCCCACACTATTCTAAGTAGGACTAAGTACCGAAACTAGCAATAACCTTCTTGCAACTGTACTAATATTTCTATGACTTAAAAACCTACGTACTTGATTCAATTTTCTCTCCTATATTCATTGTATCTACCTGCACACTACCTGAGACCAGCAACAAGCTGTAATCTGCAACTATATAATTAATGACAGAATTCTGCTTCATACAAGGCTATACGTACATACCTTACTGAATGTCAGCACGTGTTCTTCTTGCTGCAGTATGGTTGAGAGAGTATGGCCTACTCTGCACCCCAGTGGTCACGCTTGGTGACTGTAGTAGGCCTATAGAATTGATTGTTGTCATATTTTCAATGTCAGCTATTCAGTCCTGACTTCTAAAATTAGGGTATATAACCAAGGAGAGTAGCCAACATCAAGTGTGCATGCTGCTGGCTGCTATAGCTAAGTGCTGGTGGCTACTTGATATGTATTCATAAACTAGATACTTTGAGTGGAATCTATTATCTACAGCTAATAGTTTGAGATGACATAATCACTGTAGCCTTAAGCACTAGACTCTGGGAGAATAGCGGTTTGTGCGGATTTCAGACAAGTGCAAGAAAGAGTGGGAATTGTTCACAGGAATATACGAGCGGGTTGCACACACTCTCAATAAATGAAAGAGTGACTATTAGTGCTATTGCTATAGCCTGCCAGACACCATTACAGCACATATGTTGCAGGGTTTCATACACAAAGTAAAAGTTCCCACAAAATGGTGAAGGCGAGTCTAATTTTTTTTTTTCACCTCGGGAGCATTATTTCTTACTTCAAGTAGAACAGCAGATCTTGGCAATAAAGTTGCAAACATTCTCCCAAACATTAATTGTTGCCTGAGCCTTTGGTTATTGGTTGTCCTAAAAAAGGGGCAGTATTATTTATACCTCACACCATGAAACTTGGATAAATGTGTTGGAAACAAGAATACTCGTCAAGGGGTAGTTCCCAAGCATCTACCCTCAAGATATTGGTGTCAGCTTTAGCTATAAATTATCGGAGAGTTATTTCTCAGACCGAGTTGATGTACCCCAGAATATACTTCAGACACTGAAGTAGTATGTAAGAATATTAGCTAAAGAAATACTTTACCTTGAAATAGAGAAGGATAGTTCAACAAAAGTCATGCCACTCTCGCTAGCTGTCCTCTTTAGTGGTTTCCTGCTAGAGTTTAGGCTCTCCTGACGACTGCAGAGCACCAATGAAAACATTATTGATGAACTTCCCATACAATCAACGGTAGATGTATTATAAATGCGTTACTCTGTAAACATGTACACCATATTTCGTTACCTTACAACATTGCATTTTCTGCATGGAATGCCATGACGGTAGACACTATCAACCAGTTGAGTGCACAGCATGCCCACACAGGCTCTCTGATCTTGGTCACTAGCTATATGCACGTGCTTGCTAACCAAAAAACTATACATGAAGATAAGAGTTTTGAATGCTACCTACAGGTTCGTAGTTACTGTAGAAGGCAGACATTAGACTGAACTTATTACTATAGCAGAAGTCTGATTAATTAGTCCTGAGGTGGCAGCTGTTCATGCACTCATGTACAAAGGAAGGTCTCCAGTGGTTACTTTGCTGTCACAGACTTGGTAGCTATTGCTATTTATCGTGATTCAAGTACACATCATAGCAACGTTGCAGGGAATGCAGTTTTGTTGGTGATTCAATTTCAAACCAGAAGGCTTGTTATAGCCTTCTGGTTGATTAAGGAATTAATCATCCAAACACTCCTCTACGTATGGACATTTGGGTGAGAGATTTGCCTATCTACGGTTTGGAGATGCTCACACAATCTGGTGGTAATGTTTGGTAGCAGTTCCAAATGTTGCACCATACGTATCCTTAATAGGACAGTATCCACCATACCTACAGAAGAAAAAAAAAGGGCAAGACTCACATGTACCAATCACGAGAGCAATTTAGGAATGGGGGCGGGGCTCAAGGAGCTACAGGTAAGCTTACGTACGCACGATCTAGCTAGGAGCGAGCGCACGCGACGAGGAACGGTTGATTGGACGTGTTGCCAAACGTTACAGGGTCTTCAGTAGGTTGCTCTGACAGTCATATCCCAGGGTAAGTGGAAAAGATACTGCCGCTCATATGCCTGAGGCAAAAGTAGCTTAAATTATGGGTGAGAGTATCCGACTGCTATATTTCTGGGTCAGGTCGTTTTCTCGTTACCAGCGCAAAACTAAGGCTAACACCGCTTTAGTATCCTTCGCCTTGATTGTGAGCTGGGAACGAGACTAGTCCAATCCTTAGTCTGGGTGGTGGGGATGGTCTGATCCAAGCCTGGGCTGGCTGCATGACTTGACTCTTCAAACTATTGGTAAGGTTGCTGTCTGATTTCCAGCGTAATTTCATGCAAGATGGGGACAGATACACAAACCTTAGCTGCTCTACTAAGTAGCTGAATGCTGCTTTTTGGGCCACACTAGCGTCTGTAGCTACATCAGCTAACGTTCCACTGTTCCATTATCAAGTATATATAAGCTTTAATATTTAGACTCGAACATCAAGTTGAAGAGCGCTCTAATGGATAGTGTGCTAGATATAATCCTGAGATGGAACCCACACAGTGCCAGGATTGATCTTTCCCTGCATTGCTTAATATTTTGTCATTTGTGCGATCTATCAACTGTACTGTGCATTGCCTTTTATGAATTCATGAGCTCTGTTTAGGCATTTCAGGATTCCGTTTAAAAAGAACTCGATATACATGGATGTGTAAACGCACTAATTCAATTCAGAAACTAAACCTCATCAGCAACATGAGGTGGGTTACCAGGTATGCTCATAAGCCAGTTTCCAAAATCAGCACATTAACTCCTATAAGATTTATTGTACCCTGAATCTTGAACCATATGCCTGTATTTTAGAGGTTTGGGTTTATTTGGGATTAGTGCCACACACAGATTTGTTAAATGTACAATACAGTTTATCAGTTAGTACCAATTCACAGACTGAGGTGGTAGTTTCCAGTTCACAAGAAAATGCTTCAGCCATTAGTTTTGAATTCATTGGCCGGGGAGAGCCTTGGAATAAGGCAAATTTCCTTTTTTTCTTCTTCTGTAGGTATGGTGGATACTGTCCTATTAAGGATACGTATGGTGCAACATTTGAAACTGCTACCAAACATTACCACCAGATTGTGTGAGCATCTCTAAACCGTAGATAGGCAAATCTCTCACCCAAATGTCCATACGTAGAGGAGTGTTTGGATGATTAATTCCTTAATCAACCAGAAGGCTATAACAAGCCTTCTGATTTGAAATTGAATCACCAACAAAACTGCATTCCCTGCAATGTTGCTATGATGTGTACTTGAATCACGATAAATAGCAATAGCTACCAAGTCTGTGACAGCAAAGTAACCACTGGAGACCTTCCTTTGTACATGAGTGCTCAGGACTAATTAATCAGACTTCTGCTATAGTAATAAGTTCAGTCTAATGTCTGCCTTCTACAGTAACTACGAACCTGTAGGTAGCATTCAAAACTCCTATCCTAGTGGACTAGTTGCATAGTAGCAGACCAGGGTGTGCCATACGTTGTATTGCACACATGACGAAATGCACGCACACAAACAAAACGTGGTCAATGTCGTAGGACCTGCCGTTCACACATTTTACAATCAGTTGGCAATTCCCTTCGCACAACTCATTAGGCAAAATGTTCAGGCCTTTTACCTACCTAACTCTTGACTATAAGGCATACAGAGTTATAGGAAGTTAATGTTAATTGCCTTTCTTTTCTTCATTTAGTTGGAACTGGAGGTACAGATGGCAACTGTAAGTATTGCAGTGGTGTGCTCATGGTAAATGTATGGTATGGGTGGGTAGGAGTACCTTCATGTGAAGAGTTAGAGTGAGAAATGTAATATAACTGACTTCGGCTGATCCTGGATCCCGAAACTTTAGAAACAATGCTCAGCATTCCGTTATTGCATGCCCCAAGTAACACCCTTAGCCAGTTATTTGAAAACTTTGCATATAAAGTTTGTGACCTGACAATAGCTGATCGTGTCTTCCTTCCACTGGCTGCTAGTTTTAGTCATGGTGGCATTAGTGACTTGTCACTGGCCTTGTTGGGATTACTGATTATTTAGGGCATAGTATCGCTTTGCTACACAGCCATAACCTACTGTTTCAAGGCTCTCCTGACTATCCTTGTTCCCAGTCCTGCCAATCCCAGCTTTTATCTTGAGGCTGGGGTGGATAGGAATGAGAACAAGGCTAGTCCTGACTGTGTGCTCATAATATCTCCTGTGGGAAAAAAAATTGATTTTTCGCATGAGAGCTTCCCATTCCTACTCCCTTCTACCTCTCTATGTCATTGTGCACACCTGCTGTGATGCAGTACCCAGCGCAGTCTCACAGAAATCATTGCAGCATGTATGAGGATCATACCTGTCCTATTCTCATACAGTCAGTGGCATGATAGCCGGCTGTGCCTCCATCTTTAGCACAACTCTTAGCGGACTAACACAAATGTATTTGCTCAATTCTCCGGTAATATTCACTGCTGTAAGAGCTGTCTGGTACAGCAAACAACTTTGCTTCTTTAATGGACTCAGGTATATGCATTTCTGAAATAGTAACAGGAAGTTTAATCTTTCATGTGGGAGCTTCCTACTCTTAATACCTTCCACCTCCCTACATTATATTGCTGTTCTGAACTTTGTTTTGCCTTTACCCTCAGCTCAGCGTGGTTCTGATGACAGTACAACTGTGGTAGCAGTGGTTGTGCCATTGTCTATCATCCTTGTTGCCCTCTTGGTTGTCGCAGTCTTCGGAGTAGTGTTCGTTGCTGTCAAACATGGTGGCACAAAGTCCTCAGTGTATGAGGAATTGCAAGAAAAGAGAGCTCATCCAGAAAGTATAATTGAAGATTATTGCCTCCCAGAAAATGAACCATCAATGGAGGTACATGTATAAGTTTAGCATGCACATTTTTGCTGTTTTCACTCACACCTTAACAGTCACCACTACGTCTTGATATCAAATATGTGACTATTTTTGGTATGCCTGCTGGTAATATTAAATCAGTTTTCAATTTTCAAGTGGGTGAGACTTCCAGTATGGAATATGACTTGTCATTCTGTTAATTGTGATGAACCTCACACAAGTATCATCAATGAGATAGCACAGGCTATAGAGGAAAGCCAATAAAGTCCAAGTACTAATACACAAGTTAGGCATAATAAAGAGCAAAACCTACAAGTAGTTGTGCTCTCTTCTCTTGCACAACTACCTGGGCTACATGTAGTTGAACTTGCTCGCTTCGCTTGCTCTATACAGATAGAAATGAAGTGCAGTAGAAATGGAGTTTGTGGTCGGCAAGGCCTACTCTGAATATTCTGTTCAAAACTCACTGAAAATTGCCCTATTACTACTGCATTATTCTTGATGCTTCTTCGTGCCTATTGTTATAGATGGATAGATAGATAGATATCCAGGAATGTCCCATCAGCTTAAGCTGGTCTGCGTGGGCGTCCTGAACAAACAGTAACTATAATACATCAACAAACACATCAACGTAAATCACAAGACTGAGTAGGGAGTTCATCCGATGCCATTCTGACCCTGGTTCTAGACCGGGAGGGTATTGGTGACCACAATAATCTTGGCCTAAGCCTATAGTGGAACTCTATAATAAGCAGTCACCCTTCAACCATGGCTGTGATAGAAGAGGTGGTTGTGTTTACTGTATTATGAGGTCCATTGTGCATTACCAATATGTAGGTTGGGCCACATAATATTCCAGTGGCCATTATTGGGAGGTGGCTGCCACATAGAGTGAACCTATTACAAACACAATGGAACATACAATGAATTAATTTAAGTACGCACACTCACGTAGTATCAGAATGTCTAGATGTACATGTATTAAACAGGCAGATGAAGTGATCGATATGTAGTGCAGTCATTCTGACTTTGGAACACAAAAAAGTAATTCAGTTCTGCCAAAAGTTTCTTACATTCTGCGATATAGTTCTCCGGCTGTGAGAGGGCAACAGCTCTCAGCTGGATCCTGTGAAGGGCCAGGATGTGGTACTCCACAGTAGCCCCAAGCCTGACCATGTGCGACTTCTGCCCTGCATGGGGAAACCAAAAGAAATTTGCAGCTGTTCTTGATCTCCATTCATTCAGAGCCTCTTAGCCCAGAATCAAAGGTCAAAACTGCCGTACACTGGCTTGGTGTACAACAGGCAGTCCCAGCGGATGTGGTGGACTATTGTGAAATAATTTAACATGATTGAACACGTCTATAAATAGGAGGAGGGTCTATGCTCACCTACACCTCTGGTTGGGATGGGATCGGCGTTTGCAGCTAAATAGACACGGGACTTGCTCTCATCATGAACCTCAGATCAAGTGGACACTTGTACTCTCTGAAACAGACTGTCCACTTTTCGCAGAAACCTATCTCCCTGCTCAGGAGATTGGCGGGTTCCTCCTGGGTGTGATGAGCTTATGAATGAATGGTTTCCAGCTGTGAGTGGACTTCTGCAGCAGATATAATTGAGGACAAATACAACTGAGTGTAATCATGAACAGGGTTCTACTATTACAGCCACAAAAGAATATAATTATAGCAGCAAGGAGGGAATTTTGAAAAGAGAAAGAACTGTGAGATTAAGGGAACATGGAATGAGTAAGGTTGCAGTTTTTGAAGGTGAGAGTTGCATGTGCTCAAGGGGGTTTCTGCAGAAATATTTTATTCCCTCAGCTAAATATCAAACAGCAACTGGTATATTGAAAAGACAAAAAATGCTTAATAAAAGTTACTTTTCAAAAGCAAAAAAAAAAAAAAGAAATTAGCAAAAACAAACTTGGCGTTCATTTTTAGTGAGCGTTTTTTTTTTAAAAAAACGAAACTTTTTTTAAAAAAAAGAGAAAAAGTTTCACCCAAAGGGCCAGGATGTGGAAGCTCAAGCGGCTAACGAACAAGAACTGACCCCGATGGATCCACTCCGCAGCGTGTACAGGTTTATACTGGAATTAAGGGAGGTAGGGGGCGGTCCCTAAGCCATAATGCCCCAAACCTCAGTGCACGAGCCGAGATTCGAACTCGCGATCACTGTCTCCAGATACTGCGCCACTGCTCCCAGCACCACGGGGGGTGTTGGTGACAGTAGATGAACATTTCTCTCTTTTATATCAGTACTATTCCTATAGACATTCGGAAGAGAAAAAAAGGAAAATTAAAGTTCCCGGGCGGATTCGAACCCGCGACCTTTTCATTGAGAGGCGAAACGATTGCCGCTAAGCCACGCCTGCTCCTGGAAATTTGATTGAAAATTTTCCCGTTAAATAAGGGGTATGGCAATAGACGCAAACAGGTCGAAGTTTCATATCATTGCTAGGTCTTTAAGTATTAGTTAGACCAAGCAACAAGGTTACTACAATGTTTTGAGCACCCGAGGGACTAATTGGCTGAAGCACAACCTACTTATTGACCGAGGCGGAGCTGTCGCTGACGCGAATGTTGAGAAATTGCTAGCTGACGCTGAAAGCTCGTTTTGCACTACTGCTGTAAGCCAAGTTGGCATAGTAACATACTAACATCCACATCTGCTAGTACCTATGGTTCGCCAAAGTCTGAGAAAGCTGTGAATTAGGGTGCCGTTTGTGTCAAAATCAATTTTTTGAGATACTTTGACTAGAGAATATATGGCATTTACTAAATACCCATGGTTACTTAGTAAATACCCACAGTTACTTAGTAAATACCCAGGGTTATTACCTGGCATTTGCTAAATACCCATGGTCATTTACTAAATACGTAATTGCTAAATACCATGATCATTTACCATGATCATTTACCCTGTAGGGCTGGGAACGAGACTAATCAGATGAGCAACACTGGAAATGCTCTCCCGAGATCGACTGTGTGACGGATTCTGACGGGTACATGTACTCATCATAGCGATGGCCTTATGGACAACTAATTCGCTGCCTATAGCCCGTACCCATACCCCAGACGTAAAAGTCGTGGAACGAGAGCACGATGATCTGGAATCAGGATTCAGATTCAGAATAGACTATTATCTATGCTCTGAGTTTCTAAAACCTTGTAGTGACGAGCTCGCATCCGGTCTCTAACCTATACTTAATTGTGAAACAGGTTTGCATGTAGTGTGTTGTGCCAAAGTTGCACTACAGTACAGCTTTGTCTCGAAGGTCATTTACTGACTGTCAGTGCTCACATTGTGGTATTTTAGTCAAACTATCTACATATGTGTATTACAATAAGTAACATATTTGCCTGGACTGTGCACTTACATATATTAGCAACGTATGTAGAGCGCTTTTATGCAGTGGATCCCTTTTTATTGGTATTGCCACAAATCATATACAAGTGAACCTACCAGTCTCTACTCCCCACCTAGCTTTTTTGCACAGAAACAGCTGAGTGGGGAGTAGAGACTGGGTACAAAGTTAAAGTGGTGTCCCACCCAATTGGACGTTTAATCTCAAAAAATGGTAGGGACTATGAAGGTAAAAATGCAACCCAGTAATTTTCTCAATGAGTTCTCTTCAATGAACACCTTTTTGAAACATACAGGGTAAATTTAACTTTCCAACTTTTTTCCTTGACCCCCCTCAGGAAGTACTAAATGTCATTGCATAGCACTCGTGGTTTTAGAGACTTTGGTGAAACTTTAAGGTGCATAGGGGGTAGACAAGCCGAGATATTGATGTCCCAAATTCATAAACAATAATGAAAAATTGACATTGATATCTTGGCTTGTGTACAGAAATAAATGTTCAAAATAATATTATCTTTGGGTGGAACATCACCTTAAGTGAACCCCACACCAGTCTTATTTATTAATGTGGCAGCTAGTGGCAGTGTGTCCAACTGTGTGCATTTTGTGGTGTAAAGGGTGACTACATACAGTGTGTGTGTGTGTGTTGTGTGTGTGTGTGTGTGTGTGTGTGTGTGTGTGTGTGTGTGTGTGTGTGTGTCACAGTGGTGGAGCTAGTGGTTAGAGCACTGGACTCACAACCCAAGAATTGGTAGTTCGAATCCCACATGATGACTGGTGACTACCTACTATATATCATTTTTTCTATCATTAATATGTATTTGGTGTGAATTACGTATTATGTAATTGCCAGTACACACCAGCCCACCCAGCTGTAATGGGTACCTGGCAATTTACTGGGGTGCAAATTCAACTGACTGCTCTCATGTATCAGCCTTGGTCCAGGTGGGACTCCGGGTGCCCACACCAGACGCTGAGAGAAGCAGGCAGTCGTTCGGCGAGCTCCTAGCCCAGCTCCATGAGTTTGCTAGAACTGGCTCATAGTGCTTGCTTAGTGCACAAGCAGCCTGGCTTTACCAGGTGCATGTGACCGCTTAGCGGCAGCAACAGAATTTGCGTTTTGTGTGTGTGCTTGTGTGTGTGTGTGTGTGTGTGTGTGTGTGTGTGTGTGTGTGTGTGTGTGTGTGTGTGTGTGTGTGTGTGTGTGTGTGTGTGACATGCATGGAAGGAACAGCATTAAGTTGTATCCAAATACAAACAGGATAAGTGAAAACTGGATGAGTGACTAGTAACCATGAAATACTGGATACGGCAAAATAGTATTAGTTATATGTATACATGTCAGTTGTATGGGTTAGCCAAGACCTACGGATAATATTGCCATTATACGTATTGTTCAAGACTTTCCCAGTGTCTTGGATTAGTAAACATAAGTGCCTATATACGTAAGTACTGCATAATTATGGAAATGGATGACATTGCCTGTGGAAGCGCTCACTTTTTTGGCAGTTAATTCATTATTAGTCCAAGACATGAGCTTGTGAAGCTTGAAAGTGGAAATCATGTGGATTCATTGGAAACAATTTGGTAATCACCAGTAGAATCCCAGAAGAATTACTGGTCATTCTACATGTACTTGTCATTTATCCACAGACATATAAGTGAGATACAAGGAACACTGAATTAGCTGCACAAAATATCACTCAACTGTGTACATAGAAATCAAGGCCCAAACTCATGAAGTATGCATGGCACCTGAAGTACTGTAAGGGTAGGCGTATATCGTAGTCAGGGTGAACACACGGCAAATTGGCTGGCCCATACAAGTATGAGTTTCCATGATATAGATTCATTTCAGAATGATTCTTATATACAAAAATTGAAAATACACAAAGTGGAAACAACATCAAAGTAGTTAAGCAATGCATATAAAAATATTGTGTAAATGACAAAGTGGCCGACTAAGGTAATTTAGTCAAGTTTCATGACTACATGAGCCATTTGTGACATTGTGCTGCCACCATCATTGGACACTTTGCATGTGTATAGACCTTCGTCCTCATCGGTGAAGCAGTGGATAGTGTAGGTTGACTGGACCTCTTTGTTTAGAGAGAGTCCATTGAAGTACCACAGGTAACTGAGTTCTCCAGACCCAGTGGCTACACAGCTCAGAGTTAGGGGGTCCCCGAGTTCAATCTCTTGTGGCTGGGGGTGCACTGAGATCACTGGTTTATCTGTCACTACTGGTGCTGTGAGTGGGAGGGAGAGAAAATCAATAAGTTGGATGATAGTTTAATTCTGGTAACATGTACACCGTAATGACTTATTTACATCTGCAGCACAATAATTACCAAGCGAGATAACTCGTACCCAGGCCTCCCGGCGGGAGGCCTGGGTACGAGAGGAGAGAAGCAAAGCAACCAATCGTGTTGTATAGACTCCATGTGTGCAGTTTGATGTGTAGTAACACTACAGGAATGTAATTACAGCCTGCCAGTGGACAAAGAGACTATTTAAGAGAGCATACTGTAGACTCGGGTTATTAAGCGCATGCGCTTATGAGTCTGAGCAGCAAGGAAATATGCGCTTAACAAAAAGTGTGCGCTTATAAATAGCGATTTCTAGCACCGCCCATTAGTCCCACCCACCTTTCGCAACTCGTTCTATGGCTAGCTAGCTATCATGGCAAGGGGGGAAGATGCGATGCTGATTCACGAAAGCATCATTCAAGGGCACCACGTGTACAAAATCGTCTTGGTGTTCAACGATTGGACGTCTGGTACAAATTATTGTCATGATAGTGGTTGACAACAGTCAGCTTGAACTCTCTTGCATAGCTTTTCCTCTTAGCCTTTCCCGATCTGTTCGAGAGAAGGATAGAAGCACCAGCAGCCGTAGCCATCATGAGAATCTCCAGTGAAACACTCGGTAATACTTAGCACGTTGCAATCTCGATCTCGTGCTGAGAGAGCCCAAAGTTTAAAGTTTAATCGGGCGCATGCATGCGCTTAGTAGCGAGTAGCAAAAATCAGGAAGGAAGTATGCGCTTATAAAAAGTTGTGCGCTTATAAAAAAAGGTGCGCTAACCCGAGTCTACGGTACAGTAGAGTTGAGAGCATGTACTGCAGTGGAGTTGCCTGCAGAGAGGCAACAGTGATTTACGGAGGCAACATGTGTAGCAACCTAGAAGTAGTGGTAGCGATCTATGGGGGGTTCACCGGCAGTGAGGAAGGCTGATTCGGCAGCATCAGACACTGATGGCCGCCATTCTCAAATAACTACATGCACTCCCCCATTTTAATTGGAAAGGAAGTGTGTGTGTATGCAAGTGTTGACTCTTCTAGATCTACATGTATAGGTATTGCTTCCCATGAGGCTTCCACATGGAATACCATAATAGTTTACATGATGCTGACGCCTGAGTGGTAGAAGCATTTGCTGACGTAGGTGGAGCAGATGATGGCACCGGCTGTCCACAAGGCTCATCCTCGTGCTCTGGTTCTCCTCGACCCCGGTAGCCCATTCTTCCATACTGACCCCAGCGGTCTGGAGCACGTAACAGGGGACCCTGGCCATTGCGAATGGAGACTCTAGCAACTTGGGAATCCGTTGAGCCAGCACAATTAGTGACCCTACAGTAGTAGTCACCTCCATCGCTGTCAATGACTGAGTGGATAAGCAGCTCACGACTCTCACGGCCATTAATCAGCTCATTGCTTCGGTACCATTGGAATTTTGTTGAAGAGTCAGGGTTCTCGACATCAACGAAGAGGCGAAGTGGGTTGTCCATACACTACTGTAGAGCTGTAAGGCTGGACTGATATTCTGGGCTTGGAAATATGCTCTATGGATAGAGAAAAAAGGACACTTTATGGGTGGGATGTGTGGTACAATTTCAAAGTATGTGAATAATTCTAACAGAAGCTACCTTTCGTGGTTTTGTGAAGATGAAGCAACAAGATTGCTAGCCTCATTCCCAGGCTACAAAAGGAGTGGCCTGGTAGACACTGTTTACATGTAACATAATGTACATGTAAAATTGCACACAAATGACAAGCACAGATGCATAGGCGAACCAACCAGGTAACCTTGCTCAACTTTCAGCCAAACAGAAACAGCAAGACTTCATCGATTTAACAAATTCACTTGGTAGCTTAGCATGAGTGTATTCTTCCATGCATGCGAACTGGTAAGTATACGGTAACAAATGAAATAACGAGCATATAGGGTACATGTAGCTGTGTTACGCTCGAATCACTGCACTTCAGGGAGGTTGGAACTCTTAACTCTCAAGTTCAGAGAAGCACACACATAGCTACAGTACCATAAAGCTAAATTTCAAGTAATTGTTCATCAGAAAAGAATGCAGGACATTCTTATCAGTACTTTTAGCATAGATAAATAATTGGCTGTAGATAAACACAAAATTGTCAGACTTTAGTACACTGTACCTACGTACAGAGCTGCTAGTTTCTTCAAATGTGGGCTTGAAGGGGAGGGTGCCTTTCCTGGCATAGAAATTAATTTTGTCAGAAGATGCAGCAGCAATTTAATATTAAACTCATGCAGAATGTGAAATACGTACCCGTACCAATAGCTGTAGTCCAAATGCTAAATGCTCAGACATTTGCCTCATCTGTACATGCACTGTGTTTCCTGGAACAATGCATGTAGAAGGAGTGTTGGAGCCTACATGATTACCAAATTCCTCCAAATTAGTTTGTTTCTGTTACTTACACATTTTATGTCACCCAGGCAGCATGAAACAGGATTAGTTCTCTGTAGGTATAGTGCATGAAGGTTTACAACCATTCAGTCATGACATGTAGACTGCTTTCACTTACGTAATTGTTTTTAGACCACTCCTGGGCCGTACTTACTACACTTCTCTAAGGTGTCCACTAGTAGGACACAACTGTGGCTCTGACACAATCTGTTGTGATGTAACAGTACAACTTCAGCTGTGTATTTTCAGACTCGGCATAATGCAGTAGCACTATTCTTCAAGATACATGGCTGGTTTCTATATACATGAACTTTACTCCATGCAGACATTGATGAATGCGAAAGAGACACAGATAACTGCAGCGTAAATGTAAACTGCTCAGCCACTGAAAGAAGCTTCAACTGTACATGTGTCACTGGATATGAAGGGGATAGAGTGAATTGCACAAGTAAACCCAATTTCAGTTAGAGCTTTTACTAAATATCAACAATTTATCCCACAATTCCAGTGTATATTGCCTGAAACCATTGTCACATTTGCACTTACTGAGTTCAGTATGAAATTACTGTAGTCGTTTCTTTTCTATGCAGATATCAATGAATGTGATAGGGGCTCTCATGACTGATGCTAAAGCAGACTGCACTGACACCAATGGGAGCTACTTATGCACCTGCAGAGTAGGATTCAGTGGCAACGGCAACACATGCAGTAAGAAGTTCTAGTGTATTCATTGATCAAGTGCATCCATTGCATTTTCTCCCTCATGATCAATAGGTTGTACTGATGGTCAGCTGATGTTAGCAAATGGCTCCAGCTCCACAGAAGGCCACCGCCGCTCACGCTCACTCTAAATTCGTATGGGCAGAGAACGCAAGCACTATATAGGCTTAATTTTTTTCAACTGCCTGAAATACATTAATGTCTTGCAAGGCATTGGACCAGCAGAGATCTAGCTTCTCCTGCATGGACTCCTCTTTCTCTCCTCTCTCCACTGTTAACAAATTTACATATACCCTTTGTGCTAATAGTCATAGTAATTTAATTGGTAAACATTTATACAAATCTAGATTGCAACTTTAACTCTATCATCATTGTAGCTACTTTCACTCTTCCAGTTTTCTATGTTATTTTATTTATTGATTTGTGACTCCTAGTTTTAGGCCGGGCATTCTTGTGTATGCGTGTCACGAAAATAAAATATTCTATTCTATAGTCATCAAACAGTACCTCCATAGGCTCAAGCAGATTGCAGTTTTATTAAACTATATTATGCTATAGTCTTACAGTGCGTACTTCTAATTGTGCTCAACAAACTGTCGAACCAGCATTAAGTATATACAAGCGCGCAACAGCATACGGCATGCGCAGTTGCGCACATACAATAGTGTCTGCATCAAGGGTAGAATGCACAGCTGGGGATTGAACCCATGAACCTTTTCAAAAACACAATGAGCTACTAGAACCCATGAGTAGTACCCAGCTTTACACTAGCCTTGTGCCCAGGCTCTTGCGGTGCCTGGGTGCTAGGCTATATCTAAACCTGCTTGTATCACACATACAAACGGGACTGCCAGTAAAGTGTACAGCTTACCCATAGTATACATTGGCAGACAGAGTACACATTTTCCATCCGCCTAGTTATTCTGCATTAGCGCTTCAACAGATTGGCCATGGTTATAACACTCAGTGAAATTAGTTTTATTGGCTTTGGCTTCACCTGAGCAGCCAATAAATCGCTTATCATTAATCGCTTTCACCTTGTGCTTAAACACACCTACCAGTAGGAACTAGCCAACTTTCTTGCTATTATGCTCATAATCATGCTCATAATCGCCTTTCTTGCTATTATGCTCATCAAGTATCAGCAAAGACACATCAAGTTGGAGCATAGTTGCAGGAGAGTTAGAACATCAGAGCATAGCATATCAATGATTTTGAGCATAAGCTCCACAAGCCTTAGCTGTATACAGCACTACATGTAGCAGTCCCTCTGACATGTATGTATGGCTGCCACAGTACAATATAGGCCTGCTAGAATAGCAAACCCTCCAAAATTTTGTGAAAACAGGAAGGGTGGCAAGGTAGAGCACAGCTAGATAGGGCTCTGGCTCTTATATACTGAGAGGTTGCTTAAAGCACTTGTGGGTTTACAAGGCTACAATAATTGTTCATGAATATAATCATGCAAGTATAATCGCTTTTAGCTCTCTGCTCTAATATTTTGTCTGTCCAGGAGTGGGCTAATATTCAGTAATACTCAGGGGTGGGCTTACGTATATTCAGCAGTGGGCTTATACTCAGGAGTGGGCTTATACTCAGGAGTGAGCTTATACTCAGGGATGTGCTAATACTCAGGGGTGGGCTTATAATCAAGAGTGGGCTTATACTCAGTGTGGGCTCATACTCAAGGGTGGACTTAATTATATGCTCTGGGTGGGTTAAAACAGGGAGAACAATGCCCTTTGGTGTTCTTAAAACATTGATATGGTACCAATTGCCATCAGAGGAACTTAGGCATGTACGTATGTGTAGCTAGAACTATACCTAATCACCTGGGAAGTACTGCAGTGCAGCGTGGCCTGTTATCTAGTCAGCTTCAGGACAGGATCATGTATCTTGCTTCTGTTGTGTAAAGACAGACAGCCATCACCTGTATACGACAAGGCGGTTGTAGAGATGACATCAAAGTACATCCAGTGCATTCTAGTTGAAAACCTAACAAATAGTGAACAAAAAGTGACATTCAGAGAAGAAAAAAAACAAATGTTACTTACGTACGTACGTACGTACATCACTTCGCACAGCTTGAACCCAGCATGCATACATTCTGAACATGGACCAGTGCATGCAGTATCTTGTCCTACGGGGAAAAATGTGGATATTCATGTGACAAGACAGAAATTATCCATTTACAGTACTGGACATCACCATTGCCATCCTATTCTGTGACCTGCGATAACAGGATTAGGTGAGTGCTGTGAGCAAGGCAGTCATACAGCTGTACATGAAGGGTGGTTTGTGCTGCTAGCCATTTGTGAGATGACGACATGCACTCATAATAATTTACATGAGTGTCCAGTATATCAAGGCCTGCTAGCTATATATGGCAATGGATATGGGAGGTATAATGTACGTCCTCAACCTCTGTACATTAATTTCCCATTTACCCAGTTTCTCTACTGTTTTGTGGCTAAAATCAACAATGTCAATTATTTAGTGAACAGAAAGTGACATTACGCAGAATGGTCAATTTGTGCAATCATAACTCATGCAAGATTAGTCATAATGTAAGAAATAAGGGGGGGGGGGTGGTCCTCACTACATAAAAACTTCATTCCTCCTGCCAAGTGAAGGTGTCACACCACTTAGCTGCTGGCTGCAAAAAGATCAGGTGGCTCTACATACAAGCCCATTCAGTCCCAATATGCATACAGCCAATATAGCTCAGAGGTGCAGTGTAATATGTAGCAGCATCTCTACCTTGTCCTGCCATATGTGACGTTAGTAGTACACACTAGATCCAAATGCATCTCTTACTACATGTGTATCCATGCAACAATGCTACGTATCCTAGAAAGAGCAAATATGACATGAATACCACTTGGGTATTCTTAACAGTGTTTCATACAAAGGGAGGGGGGGCGCAGTTGGATCTCCTCTCTCCCCTTCCCTTCAGAATTTTAAAATTATGATGTCATATTTACTAATGACACTGATTTTGAATTAAGTGCTGCATAGTTAGCTAGCAGCCAAAAGCCACCAGAATATAAAATTTTTGGGGGGCATGCCCCCAGACGCCCTAGAAGGGTGTGGTTTGCACATACCTAGGTAGGTAGCCTGTTTCACAAGGTGTACACGTAAGTGAAGGTTAGCTTCTAATGAGTGATTATTGCATACATTGACTATCCCTAAGCATTCAGTCTCCATCCTACAGCAAAAAGTCTTGTATGAAACTCTGCTTAAGAGCGACAATATGGCCAAGCTTAAAGATACACTGCCAAGTATAATGATAAAATTCAGCACAAGTAAAAAATGGTACAGCTAGTGCCCCAGAGCAAAAGGAAGTACTCATGTTGTTGCCATAGTACTTGCGCCATTGACCACATGCACCACCATACGCAGTTGTATGATCTCCAGTCAGAGGACAAGAGCAAGAGCAAACAGACGATTCACCGTCCTGATCACCATATAACTTATTCTTCCAAGTATCCCAAATTAAAACTCTTAACTAGTTTTAATAAAGCCTTAAAATCATAACTGTCCCAATTTTCCACCCTAACCTGTTAATTCTCTTAATTATTGAGTGCACTATACTTTTCAAAACTGCCCCACAACTGTCTAATATTTCCATGAAAGTATTTCTTATTGCAGCATACACAGGACACTCCCAGAGCACATGTACTACACTCTCAAATTCATCCCCACATAACTTACACACTGCCTGTCATTTTTACCCCCATGTCTCCCTAACTCTTCATTCAGACCTAAACTTAAACAGCAATCGTGTTCCTGGATCCACTGAGAGTAATTCTTGAATTTTATTTCCTTACAAAAAGACTTGGACAGACTCAGTTTATTTAAGCCAACTCTAAAGTCTTTATATTCGCTCTCTATATCTCAACTCTTCATCTACTCTCTCTAAGAACAAATTTACACTGTTATTATTTCCTGTCTGTCTTGATTTCACTGTAGCAACAATTCACTGATTAGTTTCCTCCAAGTCTTCCTCTGCCTACCCCTACACAGATTCACTCCCCACTCAAGAGTCTAGTAATAATCTAGGATATCTCTCATCAACCAAATATTATTATTGACACCACTTAAGTTTGCACTATTCCCTCCTGCCTTTTAAAGACTCTAACTTCATATCCCCTCTTACTGTTTCATTGCACGTTTTAGAAGAGCAGCCAAGAATCTTTTCAGCTGATTAGATTCCAAGGAAGCTGTCTGTCGCTTATTACAGGCCTACACTTCATGACCATCCCATGAACCATTATTAGCAAATTCAATGCCCAAGTAACAGTAACTTGCAACCCTTGGAATGTCTGCATTCATTACAAAAGCCCTGTACTACATTAATATTAATGTCTGTAAGTCCTCGGCATTTAGTAGTTAAACCTACAAAATCAGCAGCAAACTTTAGACCCCCAACCTTAACATCCTTCTCCTTAATGCCAATCCCAGCCTTCTCAACCTCATTTAACAACTGATTGATGAAAATGAAAAGAGAACTAGGCAAAATACTACAACCCTGTGCCACCCCTTGACCTATATTGAATGGTTTGGATTTTTCTCCCTCCAGTAAAACAGCACTCATAAGAACCTTGCATACAAAAGGAAAGTTCTCTGAATACGGGAAAGTGAAGTTAACGTTTAACTTAACTTTTGCCATGGGGAAGACTAGAGCATCTGAGTAGTTGAAATATTGGCGGAATTTCGAAAGTTGGTACTCAGAGAATTTTCCTTTCTTAAGAGAGTAGATTTTAAAATAACGTTTACTTACATATTTTGCACTATCTCATAGGGAGTTTAGCTCTCAAAGTGGTATACATGTTCCCACAGCATGAAAGTCCCAGGCAAAACACTTACAGCCATATAATTGTATTGTTGTGAAAAATACGTACAATTTAATTGGCTGAAAAGAGGAAAATTAGACCTCCTTTTTGTAGCTGAACACAGTAAACCTGATGTACCATGTTTGACTCAGCTTGGAAGAAGACTCCAAGTGGCAAAAAGATTGTCAGAAAATGTTTAGAAATGTTTTGTCCGCAACTTGAGAGATTTTTTGAAAATAATAACACCTACATGTACATGTACGCTGAACAGTTGGTTGTGAAAATTGAAGTCGCCTATAAATTATTGTTAACTTTTGCCATAACGATATTCCATCACTCTAAATGCAACAATGACAAAATCGAAATACGATACATTTCATTATGTGATGTCAACTATGTAACCTGAAATTTTCACCACCGACTGTTCAATAATATTATAGGTACTACTACATGATCTGCACCTTATAGTCTGATGTTTTGTCTGTAATTTTGATCCACTTGGAGTCTGCTCTTCAAAGGTGGGTCAAACATGGTACATCTGGTTTACTGTGTTCACCTACAGAAAGGAGGACTAACTCCCAACGCTTCTCTTTTCAGCCGATTACCAATTTCAACAACTGGGTTGTAAATTCCTGTGGTTTACCTATCTAATTAAGACATTTGTGTGGGCAGATTTACTTATACCACTTTTAATAGAGAGATCAACTCCAAACCCTGTAGAAAATATATGGAACAGCGTATGTACATACGTATCTACTCTTGCTCTGGAGCATGCAGAAGGGGTGAAACTTACATCACTGTGATCTATAGAGGAGAGTAGGATCTTCCACTTTGGTGAAAACATGGCTGTTGAAGACATTCATGACCTTCCCAATACCAAGGCCTTGGACTAGAGAGCTAACAATTAGGGTTCAGGTCATCGCATGCCACTCCAGTGAAGTACAAGCCTCAGCATAACAACATTGCTCATATCACTCTCCAAATGCAACAGTGCACAAGCAAAGCACATCACAACTACATGTACATCACAGCTATATGCCTATATGCATATTAAGTACATGTACATAAATCTTGAAGACATTCAGAGTACAAGCCACCCTACAAAATGTCTGTCTTGCTCATGGCATGTCACAAGCAAGGTAACACTTGACAGAGGTTCCAGTTTAGATAAAATGATCAGGGAGCTAAATCCAAAAGCTCAAAGCGGAGCGCCTGTATATGAGTATAGATCCAGAGTAGGTTACACTGTTCCTGCACTAGAATTAGGCTAGCTAAACTGCTGCTGCGTTCAAAAATTAAATGACACACCACAGCTAATCACATGACAGCAAGCTACTGTGCCACCAGAGTTCATGCAAATACAACTGCGGCTACCAAAATTAATGCCTTGAGCTTTAGTTTCTGCTATTCTGTTAGTAGCACATCGTCTACTAATGTACTATCTATGCCTTACCCCAACATAGCTGCACAGCCTTGTCTCAGCTGCTCAGTGCACACTCATTCACTGACTATAGTACTCTACACTCCTCGACCTTCAGCCACTCCACTCCGAGTAAATATCCCCCAATGACATTACTGCATGACTGTCACTCACAGTTCTTGCCAACATCTAGACATATATAAGCCCAAAGAAATTGTCAGCAGTCTCAAGAAGCCACCAAAAGCGACATTAATTAGAGCACTTAAGATTCAAAGGGAATATGCAGCTAAAGTCTTTCCCACCTCAACCAAGTGACTCTGTATAAAGATCTGACTAGGGCTATACAGTTAAGAACAAAAATAGCTTCTCACCATCACACTGGGGTATGTGGTAAAGTTAAGACTTCTTGTTTTTCAGTTATTTTCTTTCCCTGATTCCTTGGCAAGCTAACAGAGTGATATAATAGATCAACACTAGCAGAGTACTAGTATTAGAGTGGTAGTTATGTGCTTACATCATCGCCAGACTACGTATACTACAAGGGAGTGCTGATACGTATCTCAGTACAAAACTAGTGCAAATTATGTATCAGCACAAACAGTCAACACTAGCAGAGTACTAGTATTAGAGTGGTAGTTATGTGCTTACATCATCGCCAGACTACGTATACTACAAGGGAGTGCTGATACGTATCTCAGTACAAAACTAGTGCAAATTATGTATAATAAATCTCAGCACAAACAGTCATAGAACCATCATGTAATATTTCCTATAAACAGAGTGTCCAACATTACAGCTGAGGCACATCACATGACAGTCATACATGCTCTAACATATTGCATGTATAGCATTGATTGTATGAATGGTACTGTAGACACAGACTCCTTTCTAGATAAACATGTGGTCTACAGAAGAATGTAGTATGCAACATGCTTTGTATGCAAGTAAGTTCCATCATGCACCTGCCCATGCTGTTGACCAAATGTGTAACTAACACACATGCATACATGTACGTACGAAGGTACGTACATACAAAGTATATACAGGTTTATACTGGCAGTTTGAAGTGATTTTCTTTAGCATTTCTACTTCCGATATCCTTTCTTGCAAACGATTTTCACATGATTCCAGGTGCTCCTCCATAGAAACATAGCTATGTATGTAAAACATTGTATACATTACTTCGAAACTAACTGTGAAAGCACCACAACTACATGCAACATGAACAGTTAACATGCAATGATTACTATGCAGCAGAGAGTAATCCAAAACTAGTAAAGCCTATTACAAGCTAAGATGGAAATGTGCGTGTGTGTTTCATATGCATGATACCCATGCAGCCTTGACAGGGATAGTTCAGAGCTCTATGCAGTCTCTAGAATAGTCAGTATTTCTGCTCTGTTTTCCACATAATTTACATACCTCAGATCTTTAGCCATTGGGTTCTTCTTGTAAGCAGCCAGTTCTTTCCTTAGTTCAGCTATAACAGCATCTTTTCTTTGGCTCTCAGACTCAAACAGAGCCAGCCTACAGACTCTGTTCGTTAGACACTGCACTTGCACTTGATAATCCTGTAAAACGTGGCATGTAATCTAAATATGTACGTAACAGGTAATTTCAGAATCCAGTACACAAACTTGAAAAGCAGATACATGTATGTACATAGTCAGCTGTGTACATACATGTACATGTACATAGACTAACCATCTTTTCGAGTGTATACAGCAAGTTTTCCAGCAAGGAAAATAAACCACTTAATACAAAATGTGCATCACAATAATGTGTTCTACGACACCAAGAGCAACTATCCTGTGCTATCTATTTTGGCATGCATGTAGGAGAGGGGTGTAACTAGAATGACATTCCATGAGTAAAACATATTTAATATACCTTCTCAATGAGGGCATCATATATACGTAGCAAAGAGTTGCTTTCAGAATCCTCTCCTGTTCTTGCTCTTTGTTCCACAGCATCCAGTCCTAAAACAGGACCAAGAATAACAATACGTACACACATAATATTATACAGTAGTAATCATAGCAGGCTTATGGTACTGTATTGCATTGCAATTAACGAGCTCGCGAGTCAGCCATCACCTATACAAGTTTACGCTTGCGAGCCAGCCATCACCTACGGACTCGCAAGCCAACCCTTCGGCGACGGGGTTGGCAGAGTTCTGCAGAACTCTTCCTATGGCTACCAAGAGCGCATAACTGCACAGCAAGAGCTAGCCAGATGCCTAACCAAAAGGTTCGCTGAATCATAGACATCAGTCACCACGTGGACGTTATTAACATCTATGGCTGAATAAATATTAGGTGTTTACGGTGTATGAGCCACGCCCTCTTCCACGGATTCCGAAAATTATTATACGTGCAGGTTTGCTGTCCAAGAAGAATCGATCGTAAATCAAGACCTACGAGAGAGGCAAGTGTTTAATATCCTATGCTTCTGGTGCTCGAATGCCAGTAGGCTCTAAATATGTACACCAGTGGGCAGACATGACCAGTCTAATTGGGGTCCTATGTTTTAAAACAGTCCTAATAGTGACCCCCATGCATACATAATTAGCTGAACTAAAAATGACCTTTTTAAGCCTTGCAAGGGGTCCTGTTCCCTAACCCTATCCCTAACCTTAACCCTAACCCTAACCTGATTCTAACCCTAATTAAATTAGGGGGCTATGAATCTCATTTAAGATTAGACTTTTGCCTTACTATTCAGGGATTTGTATGCTTGGGGTCAAAATTGTCATTTTCTAGCAAAGTTGTAGCTTGATCAGACTAACCCTAACCCTAACCCTAACCCCAACCCTAACCCTAACCCTAGGCCTAACCCCAACCCTAATCCTAACCCTAACCCTGACACTAAAGACATTTACATAAGTCCTTGAATAGTAAGGTAAAACTTCCTCCTTAAGGTAGGAAGAGCCTCACCTTCGAATCCGCGTGATTCTCCTCATGAATAATTAACGAGATGACGTCACTCACGTGGCGCTAATTAGATTCATTGATATGTTTGCATTTTCCCATGGCGGCAACCGGAATCAACAGGAGGGGTGTGTCACTTTGATGTGGATAGCGGCTCTTTCATATGCGATATCGGCACTTTGATGTGGTTGAGCGGTACTCTGATGTTGGCTTTCAACACTCTTTTTTTTTTTTTTTTTTTTTTTTTTTTAAAAAAGAAGATATGACATCATTGAATTGTGAGTAGGCTTTTTATGTCAGAATAGCTAGCTAGTGTGTTGTAGAAAGTTTGTTAGGCTGCCCGAGTGGCTAGAAGTCAGCCAGACAGACGGATAGTGGCAGGTTGTTGCCCATCTCAGGTAGGCTAGAATTGACACCTTTCGGGTCTGTAGGCCCCGCCCATTTTTTTTTAATTAGCTCGAATAGCTAGTTGTGTGAAAATCTGTGGAGATTTATAGGGAGAGCTTTGGTGGGTGGTTCTCAGAAACCGAGGGGTGAATGAAAAATCGCATTCCTAATTTTTGTGGGAGTAGGTTGAAGTTTGTAATGCAGGGCTCGAATTCGTCGGGTGAGCGTGGGCGGTTGCCGAATTTTTTTTGAAAGTCACGATAGCGAAAATGAGGGTTTTGGGGTGGTTGGATGCGTTCAGGGCTGTAAAACTGGCTTTGAAGCATTCCTGTGCAAAAGCATACCTACGTTTGTAGCCTGTAGGTACTGGTGTTGTTGCCAGACTGTGGGTGGGGCTCTAGCAGATTCCAAAATTTCTCGTATTTTAAAGCAACCCGAAATTGCATTTTTGTGGATTATTTAGCAGGAGGTGTGGTTAGATGCAAAATTTTTGTCAATTCGAGGTAGACTTTCATGTTACCAACAAAGCCGTCCATTTGAATTGTGGATTCCAGGTGAGGCTCTTCCTACCTTAATAGCGGTTGCACTCACCGTACGTTATACTTCTCAAGTGGGTATCCAACTGAATGAACGCCGCTGGAATGTCACTGCAACTATGAATTTGTGTAGTGGTTCATGCGCTCCTGATATTATGTGGCATCATTGACATAACACAATCTAGTGAACAAATTGATCTTGGAGACCAAAATTTTCGGAATATTGGTCTGGGCAGACCATTTCTTCCTGAAACTTTTGATCTCCCCACGAAAATAATAATCCGACCATGTTGGAACTGTTCCACGAGCGAATTCCACCTGCTACTGTCTTCCGCACTAGACTACTACAATGCGGTGGATAGCTACAATAGCCTGCATTGTAATAGCGAATGTATTGGCATGTTTTGTTGTCTTGGGCGACAGCTAATGCCAGAAGCCTCAAATTCACTATCACCAGTACCATCGAGAAAGATTCCTGCATCGATGTACCTCATACAGCATTATTTAGCAACACTAGATGGCACTGTAGCAGATGTGAGAAGTAGTATATTTGCAGATATTCAGTTAAATTGCTTAATAATAGCTATGCCATAGTACATCCAAAGGGGGACCAACATTTTCAAGGTAGGACGTGTAGGACCTACTGTGCTGAAAGATTCAAAATTGGCAATTCTGCTGGAAGATGTAGCTGGGGGGGGGGGGGGGGGGGGGGTCAGTTTTCCAATAGAAATTTTGGTCCTTTGACCATTTCTTCCAGGACCAAGATTCCAGACACATCTGGATTTCAGTTGGAACTTAGCAGCTTTAAATTTGTTTCTACAGGTATTATAATAATGTGTATGTAAAGTGTGTGCAACTTGCTGTGTGGGTATAGATTTCTTAAACGTACAGCTTTACTTGCATCGTCAGAATGTTTAAGCGTCAGTCATATCATAACCATGCAGCTTTTCTGTGATGAGTTGCCTCCTTTCAAACAATGTTCACAGCAGGCAAGTACTGAATAACTGTAAATGTGATTCTGCTATTGCAGGTCAATGTAACTTCATTGATGTTTTTCAACTACCATGACCACAAATGAAGATAAGGTGCCTCACAGCAGCAGTGCTCCACCCTCAGCTCCAGAAGCAGTATCCCTACGACACAGGTGTCAATTTTTTTAGTTTTGTTCAATACTATTTGCATGTATGCACAGTAGGTATTACATGTACATCGCAAACTCTTCAGCTTTCAGCTGAGCTACTTGCTATGTACATGTACAAGTAGATGTAGCTGTAGACATGTCCATGTTCATGTCAATTCTATACTGGAGGATGAATTGTAATTGCAAAAGGTTGTCACAGAAACGTGTATGTAGCGTGTAAACACCGTGCAAATCAGACAACCTGTAAAAAATATGGACAGAATCTCCAAATTATGTGCAACTGCTAGCAACATTACAATATTGCCAGAGTAGTGACTCTTGAGTGGTCAGCTAGCATAGAGTGATAAGTGTGGCTAGGCCTTAGTGTGAGATCATTATGGAGTATGTTGCAGAGCAGACCTGCACATCTGAACACTTGATTAGACCTCATCAGTTATCACCGACTTTGAGTTTACTTTACTTTAGCTGTCTATAGCACAACTACTGCTAACACATACCAGTGACTACCACCTATTAACAAAATCTATCTTAGTCACAGTCTGTTACACATGCATGCGTATCGGCAACTGCCGTCAGCCAGTGATGTGTATTTTTTGGATGCAGTTGATAGCAGAGAAGCAGCCTCAAGCAACGCTTTCCTTTCTTCTTTTTCATTTAGCCCATTTTAATACATGATGAGACAACTGTATCAGATCCCAGTTCTCCACACCAAGGAAGGAATACTCACGGTAGGTTTGATTTGTTGTAAAGTAAGTCTGCACTATTGGTTTTATTTGAGTTGGACATTCAATACCATTATTTTTACAGTACTTCTGAAATTTTTATGATAATATATGTAATTATTATTTCAGTACATCTGGAATTTCTGTGGGCCATATGAGTATTATGTTTCCAAAATCTGGTCATACATGTGCAGGAGGGTTGAGCCCCCCACACACACCACACACACACAAAAGCAACCTGGATTGATGTTAAAATTTCCTTCACACCAGTTGGTACCCATCTAGTGTCTAGTGCAACGTAGCCTTGTTTCCACACACGCACACACACACACTTTTAGTAGCTGTACCCACCCCTGATGTGACACTCGTTAATTGCATTCACCCAATGTACCATAAGCCTGCTATAGTTACTACTGTATATGTGTGTACATATTGTTGTTCTTGGTCCTGTTTTAGGACTGGATGCTGTGGAACAAAGAGCAAGAGCAGGAGAGGATTCTGAAAGCAACTCTTTGCTACGTATACATGATGCCCTTATTGAGAAGGTATAGTTTTACTCATGGAATCTCATTCTAGCTACATCCCTCTCCTACATGCATGCCAATATAGATAGCACAGGATAGTTGCTCTTGGTGTCGTAGAACACATTATTGTGATGCACATTTTGTACTAAGTGGTTTATTTTCCTTGCTGGAAAATTTGCTGTATACACTCGAAAAGATGGTTAGTCTGAGTGGGCCATCAGCCTGTTCTGATCATTGGCCCTTACTTACATACACATGTACATGTATGTACACAGCTGACTATGTACATACATGTATCTGCTTTTCAAGGTTTGTGTACTGGATTCTGAAATTACCTGTTACATACATATTTAGATTACATGCCACGTTTTACAGGATTATCAAGTGCAGTGTCTAACTGACAGAGTCTGTAGACTGGCTCCGTTTGAGTCTGAGAGCCAAAGAAAGGATGCTGTTATAGCTGAACTAAGGAAAGAACTGGCTGCTTACAAAAAGAACCCAATGGCTAAAGATCTGAGGTATGTAAATTATGTGGAAAGCAAGGCAGAAATATTAAAGAGACTGCATATAGCTCTGAACTATCCCAACTCTGTAAAAGCTGCGCATGGGCATCATGCATATGAAACACACACACACATTTTCCATTTTAGCTTGTAATAGGCTTTACTAGTTTTGGATTACTCTCTGCTGCATACTAATCATTGCATGTTTAACTGCTCATGTTATATGTAGTTGTGGTGCTTTCACAGTTAGTTTCAAAGTAATGTATACAATGTTTTACATACATAGGTATGTTACTATGGAGGAGCACCTGGAATCATGTGAAAGTCGTTTGCAAGAAAGGATATCTGAAGTAGAAATGCTAAAGAAACAGGTCTGTATCACTTCAAACTGCCAATATAAACCTATCTATACTTTGTATGTACGTATATCTTCGTACGTACATGTATGTGTGTTTATTACACATTTGGTCAACAGCATGGGCAGGTGCATGTTGGAACTTACTTGCATATCCACATTCTTCTCTTGTAGGACAAGATGGGAGTGATTGATCCTATTTTTGCACCGAGAAAGGCCAGAAGGAGAGATATAGCGTGCACTGGTCCATGATCAGAATGTATGCATGCTGGGACCAAGCAGAGCTGAGTGATGAACATATGTACATAAGTAACATCTGTTTTTTTTCTTCACTAATGTCACTTTCCGTTCACTAATTGTTGGATTATCCTGATTTTCAACTAGAATGCACTGGATGATGTACTTTGATGTCATCTCAAGTTTGGTTACAACCGCTTGATAAATACTGGAGATAATTATAAACCATGCAGTGAACTGTGCCCAATTGCCGTAGACAATGTATTAGGGGGAGCAATGTTTGGCACCCCTACTACAGTGTCTGTAGAAAGTGGACAGAATTCACTAGTGCATAACTTTGGAACATAACAATTACAGTGCAATCAAACTTGAGATAACAACTCAGTATACTAGCTTTCTAATACCATATTGTATGGTCATTTGTCTGCCGTGTTTGAATCAAATCATTATTCATTAATTTCCCTTCATTCAGTGCTGACTGGTAGATGTTACAGATTTCAGTCTTCACGGAATGCTATACAGTTATTCATATCACCTTCCTCCCCTTTTTTCACTACATGGCTAACCCAGACTGGAATAAGAAAAACCCTGAGAACCAGGCAATTAAGCACTGCTACATATACTGATTATAGTCTTGTAACTGTGTGTAAATATAGGAAATTTAATTAGCTAAGAGTATTTCTCAATAAGGTAATTTATGAATACCACAATGGTCTGCCAAACTAATGTACCCAAGTACCATTAATCAGCATTGTGCTGTATCTATGCCCTTGCTTGGCCTGTTACCCTGTGTGATCTGTGTATACTGTAGTGATAACATGCTGCCAATGGCGCATGCACTGAATGCCTTAGGCTGTATTTTGTCTCAATTAATTGCCAGACAAAATGAGTGAATTGCATTTCCAAGGGGAAAGATTGTCAGTGAAGCGAGCAATAAGTGAACCAAGAAATCAGCAAATAGAGAAGCAAGTGAAGCCTTAGACTGAGTGTGTATGGAGTACCACATGTGCTAGGCTATTTTGTTTATTCATGCAGTGATATTGATTTTGCATAGCTGATGACATAGTATCCAGACACACATAATATAAGAACTATAGCACAGTACAGTCACAGATACAATAATTATATGACTTAAAACTGCTATAGCTGTTTCGAAACTCAAAAGTGAAAATTGGTGACTATGGAGTGCAAGGTTTCCTAATCAGTGCTGCTTCACTTCCCACTCACTGTCTAGTAGTAATGTAGGATATCTCTCAGCATCCAAATTATTGACTTTATACGTTTGCATCTATCCCTCCTGCCTTTCAAAGATTCTAACCCCATATCCCCCTACTGCTTCATTGCACGTTTTAGAAGAGCAGCCAAGTATTTTCTAGCTGCTCCTAGCTGAGTAGATTCCAAGGAAGCTGTCTGCCTTTTATTACAAGCCCACACTATTCTAAGTAGGACTAAGTACCGAAACTAGCAATAACCTTCTTGCAACTGTACTAATATTTCTATGACTTAAAAACCTACGTACTTGATTCAATTTTCTCTCCTATATTCATTGTATCTACCTGCACACTACCTGAGACCAGCAACAAGCTGTAATCTGCAACTATATAATTAATGACAGAATTCTGCTTCATACAAGGCTATACGTACATACCTTACTGAATGTCAGCACGTGTTCTTCTTGCTGCAGTATGGTTGAGAGAGTATGGCCTACTCTGCACCCCAGTGGTCACGCTTGGTGACTGTAGTAGGCCTATAGAATTGATTGTTGTCATATTTTCAATGTCAGCTATTCAGTCCTGACTTCTAAAATTAGGGTATATAACCAAGGAGAGTAGCCAACATCAAGTGTGCATGCTGCTGGCTGCTATAGCTAAGTGCTGGTGGCTACTTGATATGTATTCATAAACTAGATACTTTGAGTGGAATCTATTATCTACAGCTAATAGTTTGAGATGACATAATCACTGTAGCCTTAAGCACTAGACTCTGGGAGAATAGCGGTTTGTGCGGATTTCAGACAAGTGCAAGAAAGAGTGGGAATTGTTCACAGGAATATACGAGCGGGTTGCACACACTCTCAATAAATGAAAGAGTGACTATTAGTGCTATTGCTATAGCCTGCCAGACACCATTACAGCACATATGTTGCAGGGTTTCATACACAAAGTAAAAGTTCCCACAAAATGGTGAAGGCGAGTCTAATTTTTTTTTTCACCTCGGGAGCATTATTTCTTACTTCAAGTAGAACAGCAGATCTTGGCAATAAAGTTGCAAACATTCTCCCAAACATTAATTGTTGCCTGAGCCTTTGGTTATTGGTTGTCCTAAAAAAAGGGCAGTATTATTTATACCTCACACCATGAAACTTGGATAAATGTGTTGGAAACAAGAATACTCGTCAAGGGGTAGTTCCCAAGCATCTACCCTCAAGATGTTGGTGTCAGCTTTAGCTATAAATTATCGGAGAGTTATTTCTCAGACTGAGTTGATGTACCCCAGAATATACTTCAGACACTGAAGTAGTATGTAAGAATATTAGCTAAAGAAATACTTGACCTTGAAATAGAGAAGGATAGTTCAACAAAAGTCATGCCACTCTCGCTAGCTGTCCTCTTTAGTGGTTTCCTGCTAGAGTTTAGGCTCTCCTGACGACTGCAGAGCACCAATGAAAACATTATTGATGAACTTCCCATACAATCAAACGGTAGATGTATTATAAATGCGTTACTCTGTAAACATGTACACCATATTTCGTTACCTTACAACATTGCATTTTCTGCATGGAATGCCATGACGGTAGACACTATCAACCAGTTGAGTGCACAGCATGCCCACACAGGCTCTCTGATCTTGGTCACTAGCTATATGCACGTGCTTGCTAACCAAAAAACTATACATGAAGATAAGAGTTTTGAATGCTACCTACAGGTTCATAGTTACTGTAGAAGGCAGACATTAGACTGAACTTATTACTATAGCAGAAGTCTGATTGATTAGTCCTGAGGTGGCAGCTGTTCATGCACTCATGTACAAAGGAAGGTCTCCAGTGGTTACTTTGCTGTCACAGACTTGGTAGCTATTGCTATTTATCGTGATTCAAGTACACATCATAGCAACATTGCAGGGAATGCAGTTTTGTTGGTGATTCAATTTCAAACCAGAAGGCTTGTTATAGCCTTCTGGTTGATTAAGGAATTAATCATCCAAACACTCCTCTACGTATGGACATTTGGGTGAGAGATTTGCCTATCTACGGTTTAGAGATGCTCACACAATCTGGTGGTAATGTTTGGTAGCAGTTCCAAATGTTGCACCATACGTATCCTTAATAGGACAGTATCCACCATACCTACAGAAGAAAAAACGCAAGACTCACGTGTACCAATCACGAGAGCAATTTAGGAATGGGGGCGGGGCTCAAGGAGCTACGGGTAAGCTTACGTACGCACGATCTAGCTAGGAGCGAGCGCACGCGACGAGGAACGGTTGATTGGACGTGTTGCCAAACGTTACAGGGTCTTCAGTAGGTTGCTCTGACAGTCATATCCCAGGGTAAGTGGAAAAGATACTGCCGCTCATATGCCTGAGGCAAAAGTAGCTTAAATTATGGGTGAGAGTATCCGACTGCTATATTTCTGGGTCAGGTCGTTTTCTCGTTACCAGCGCAAAACTAAGGCTAACACCGCTTTAGTATCCTTCGCCTTGATTGTGAGCTGGGAACGAGACTAGTCCAATCCTTAGTCTGGGTGGTGGGGATGGTCTGATCCAAGCCTGGGCTGGCTGCATGACTTCACTCTTCAAACTATTGGTAAGGTTGCTGTCTGATTTCCAGCGTAATTTCATGCAAGATGGGGACAGATACACAAACCTTAGCTGCTCTACTAAGTAGCTGAATGCTGCTTTTTGGGCCACACTAGCGTCTGTAGCTACATCAGCTAACGTTCCACTGTTCCATTATCAAGTATATATAAGCTTTAATATTTAGACTCGAACATCAAGTTGAAGAGCGCTCTAATGGATAGTGTGCTAGATATAATCCTGAGATGGAACCCACACAGTGCCAGGATTGATCTTTCCCTGCATTGCTTAATATTTTGTCATTTGTGCGATCTATCAACTGTACTGTGCATTGCCTTTAATGAATTCATGAGCTCTGTTTAGGCATTTCAGGATTCCGTTTAAAAAGAACTCGATATACATGGATGTGTAAACGCACTAATTCAATTCAGAAACTAAACCCCATCAGCAACATGAGGTGGGTTACCAGGTATGCTCATAAGCCAGTTTTCAAAATCAGCACATTAACCCCTATAAGATTTATTGTACCCTGAATCTTGAACCATATGCCTGTATTTTAGAGGTTTGGGTTTATTTGGGATTAGTGCCACACACAGATTTGTTAAATGTACAATACAGTTTATCAGTTAGTACCAATTCACAGACTGAGGTGGTAGTTTCCAGTTCACAAGAAAATGCTTCAGCCATTAGTTTTGAATTCATTGGCCGGGGAGAGCCTTGGAATAAGGCAAATTTCCTTTTTTTCTTCTTCTGTAGGTATGGTGGATACTGTCCTATTAAGGATACGTATGGTGCAACATTTGAAACTGCTATCAAACATTACCACCAGATTGTGTGAGCATCTCTAAACCGTAGATAGGCAAATCTCTCACCCAAATGTCCATACGTAGAGGAGTGTTTGGATGATTAATTCCTTAATCAACCAGAAGGCTATAACAAGCCTTCTGGTTTGAAATTGAATCACCAACAAAACTGCATTCCCTGCAATGTTGCTATGATGTGTACTTGAATCACGATAAATAGCAATAGCTACCAAGTCTGTGACAGCAAAGTAACCACTGGAGACCTTCCTTTGTACATGAGTGCTCAGGACTAATTAATCAGACTTCTGCTATAGTAATAAGTTCAGTCTAATGTCTGCCTTCTACAGTAACTACGAACCTGTAGGTAGCATTCAAAACTCTTATCCTAGTGGACTAGTTGCATAGTAGCAGACCAGGGTGTGCCATACGTTGTATTGCACACATGACGAAATGCACGCACACAAACAAAACGTGGTCAATGTCGTAGGACCTGCCGTTCACACATTTTACAATCAGTTGGCAATTCCCTTCGCACAACTCATTAGGCAAAATGTTCAGGCCTTTTACCTACCTAACTCTTGACTATAAGGCATACAGAGTTATAGGAAGTTAATGTTAATTGCCTTTCTTTTCTTCATTTAGTTGGAACTGGAGGTACAGATGGCAACTGTAAGTATTGCAGTGGTGTGCTCATGGTAAATGTATGGTATGGGTGGGTAGGAGTACCTTCATGTGAAGAGTTAGAGTGAGAAATGTAATATAACTGACTTCGGCTGATCCTGGATCCCGAAACTTTAGAAACAATGCTCAGCATTCCGTTATTGCATGCCCCAAGTAACACCCTTAGCCAGTTATTTGAAAACTTTGCATATAAAGTTTGTGACCTGACAATAGCTGATCGTGTCTTCCTTCCACTGGCTGCTAGTTTTAGTCATGGTGGCATTAGTGACTTGTCACTGGCCTTGTTGGGATTACTGATTATTTAGGGCATAGTATCGCTTTGCTACACAGCCATAACCTACTGTTTCAAGGCTCTCCTGACTATCCTTGTTCCCAGTCCTGCCAATCCCAGCTTTTATCTTGAGGCTGGGGTGGATAGGAATGAGAACAAGGCTAGTCCTGACTGTGTGCTCATAATATCTCCTGTGGGAAAAAATTGATTTTTCGCATGAGAGCTTCCCATTCCTACTCCCTTCTACCTCTCTATGTCATTGTGCACACCTGCTGTGATGCAGTACCCAGCGCAGTCTCACAGAAATCATTGCAGCACGTATGAGGATCATACCTGTCCTATTCTCATACAGTCAGTGGCATGATAGCCGGCTGTGCCTCCATCTTTAGCACAACTCTTAGCGGACTAACACAAATGTATTTGCTCAATTCTCCGGTAATATTCACTGCTGTAAGAGCTGTCTGGTACAGCAAACAACTTTGCTTCTTTAATGGACTCAGGTATATGCATTTCTGAAATAGTAACAGGAAGTTTAATCTTTCATGTGGGAGCTTCCTACTCTTAATACCTTCCACCTCCCTACATTATATTGCTGTTCTGAACTTTGTTTTGCCTTTACCCTCAGCTCAGCGTGGTTCTGATGACAGTACAACTGTGGTAGCAGTGGTTGTGCCATTGTCTATCATCCTTGTTGCCCTCTTGGTTGTCGCAGTCTTCGGAGTAGTGTTCGTTGCTGTCAAACATGGTGGCACAAAGTCCTCAGTGTATGAGGAATTGCAAGAAAAGAGAGCTCATCCAGAAAGTATAATTGAAGATTATTGCCTCCCAGAAAATGAACCATCAATGGAGGTACATGTATAAGTTTAGCATGCACATTTTTGCTGTTTTCACTCACACCTTAACAGTCACCACTACGTCTTGATATCAAATATGTGACTATTTTTGGTATGCCTGCTGGTAATATTAAATCAGTTTTCAATTTTTAAGTGGGTGAGACTTCCAGTATGGAATATGACTTGTCATTCTGTTAATTGTGATGAACCTCACACAAGTATCATCAATGAGATAGCACAGGCTATAGAGGAAAGCCAATAAAGTCCAAGTACTAATACACAAGTTAGGCATAATAAAGAGCAAAACCTACAAGTAGTTGTGCTCTCTTCTCTTGCACAACTACCTGGGCTACATGTAGTTGAACTTGCTCGCTTCGCTTGCTCTATACAGATAGAAATGAAGTGCAGTAGAAATGGAGTTTGTGGTCGGCAAGGCCTACTCTGAATATTCTGTTCAAAACTCACTGAAAATTGCCCTATTACTACTGCATTATTCTTGATGCTTCTTCGTGCCTATTGTTATAGATGGATAGATAGATAGATATCCAGGAATGTCCCATCAGCTTAAGCTGGTCTGCGTGGGCGTCCTGAACAAACAGTAACTATAATACATCAACAAACACATCAACGTAAATCACAAGACTGAGTAGGGAGTTCATCCGATGCCATTCTGACCCTGGTTCTAGACCGGGAGGGTATTGGTGACCACAATAATCTTGGCCTAAGCCTATAGTGGAACTCTATAATAAGCAGTCACCCTTCAACCATGGCTGTGATAGAAGAGGTGGTTGTGTTTACTGTATTATGAGGTCCATTGTGCATTACCAATATGTAGGTTGGGCCACATAATATTCCAGTGGCCATTATTGGGAGGTGGCTGCCACATAGAGTGAACCTATTACAAACACAATGGAACATACAATGAATTAATTTAAGTACGCACACTCACGTAGTATCAGAATGTCTAGATGTACATGTATTAAACAGGCAGATGAAGTGATCGATATGTAGTGCAGTCATTCTGACTTTGGAACACAAAAAAGTAATTCAGTTCTGCCAAAAGTTTCTTACATTCTGCGATATAGTTCTCCGGCTGTGAGAGGGCAACAGCTCTCAGCTGGATCCTGTGAAGGGCCAGGATGTGGTACTCCACAGTAGCCCCAAGCCTGACCATGTGCGACTTCTGCCCTGCATGGGGAAACCAAAAGAAATTTGCAGCTGTTCTTGATCTCCATTCATTCAGAGCCTCTTAGCCCAGAATCAAAGGTCAAAACTGCCGTACACTGGCTTGGTGTACAACAGGCAGTCCCAGCGGATGTGGTGGACTATTGTGAAATAATTTAACATGATTGAACACGTCTATAAATAGGAGGAGGGTCTATGCTCACCTACACCTCTGGTTGGGATGGGATCGGCGTTTGCAGCTAAATAGACACGGGACTTGCTCTCATCATGAACCTCAGATCAAGTGGACACTTGTACTCTCTGAAACAGACTGTCCACTTTTCGCAGAAACCTATCTCCCTGCTCAGGAGATTGGCGGGTTCCTCCTGGGTGTGATGAGCTTATGAATGAATGGTTTCCAGCTGTGAGTGGACTTCTGCAGCAGATATAATTGAGGACAAATACAACTGAGTGTAATCATGAACAGGGTTCTACTATTACAGCCACAAAAGAATATAATTATAGCAGCAAGGAGGGAATTTTGAAAAGAGAAAGAACTGTGAGATTAAGGGAACATGGAATGAGTAAGGTTGCAGTTTTTGAAGGTGAGAGTTGCATGTGCTCAAGTGGGTTTCTGCAGAAATATTTTATTCCCTCAGCTAAATATCAAACAGCAACTGGTATATTGAAAAGACAAAAAATGCTTAATAAAAGTTACTTTTCAAAAGCAAAAAAAAAAAAAAGAAATTAGCAAAAACAAACTTGGCGTTCATTTTTAGTGAGCGTTTTTTTTTTAAAAAACGAAACTTTTTTTAAAAAAAAGAGAAAAAGTTTCACCCAAAGGGCCAGGATGTGGAAGCTCAAGCGGCTAACGAACAAGAACTGACCCCGATGGATCCACTCCGCAGCGTGTACAGGTTTATACTGGAATTAAGGGAGGTAGGGGGCGGTCCCTAAGCCATAATGCCCCAAACCTCAGTGCACGAGCCGAGATTCGAACTCGCGATCACTGTCTCCAGATACTGCGCCACTGCTCCCAGCACCACGGGGGGTGTTGGTGACAGTAGATGAACATTTCTCTCTTTTATATCAGTACTATTCCTATAGACATTCGGAAGAGAAAAAAAGGAAAATTAAAGTTCCCGGGCGGATTCGAACCCGCGACCTTTTCATTGAGAGGCGAAACGATTGCCGCTAAGCCACGCCTGCTCCTGGAAATTTGATTGAAAATTTTCCCGTTAAATAAGGGGTATGGCAATAGACGCAAACAGGTCGAAGTTTCATATCATTGCTAGGTCTTTAAGTATTAGTTAGACCAAGCAACAAGGTTACTACAATGTTTTGAGCACCCGAGGGACTAATTGGCTGAAGCACAACCTACTTATTGACCGAGGCGGAGCTGTCGCTGACGCGAATGTTGAGAAATTGCTAGCTGACGCTGAAAGCTCGTTTTGCACTACTGCTGTAAGCCAAGTTGGCATAGTAACATACTAACATCCACATCTGCTAGTACCTATGGTTCGCCAAAGTCTGAGAAAGCTGTGAATTAGGGTGCCGTTTGTGTCAAAATCAATTTTTTGAGATACTTTGACTAGAGAATATATGGTATTTACTAAATACCCATGGTTACTTAGTAAATACCCACAGTTACTTAGTAAATACCCAGGGTTATTACCTGGCATTTGCTAAATACCCATGGTCATTTACTAAATACGTAATTGCTAAATACCATGATCATTTACCATGATCATTTACCCTGTAGGGCTGGGAACGAGACTAATCAGATGAGCAACACTGGAAATGCTCTCCCGAGATCGACTGTGTGACGGATTCTGACGGGTACATGTACTCATCATAGCGATGGCCTTATGGACAACTAATTCGCTGCCTATAGCCCGTACCCATACCCCAGACGTAAAAGTCGTGGAACGAGAGCACGATGATCTGGAATCAGGATTCAGATTCAGAATAGACTATTATCTATGCTCTGAGTTTCTAAAACCTTGTAGTGACGAGCTCGCATCCGGTCTCTAACCTATACTTAATTGTGAAACAGGTTTGCATGTAGTGTGTTGTGCCAAAGTTGCACTACAGTACAGCTTTGTCTCGAAGGTCATTTACTGACTGTCAGTGCTCACATTGTGGTATTTTAGTCAAACTATCTACATATGTGTATTACAATAAGTAACATATTTGCCTGGACTGTGCACTTACATATATTAGCAACGTATGTAGAGCGCTTTTATGCAGTGGATCCCTTTTTATTGGTATTGCCACAAATCATATACAAGTGAACCTACCAGTCTCTACTCCCCACCTAGCTTTTTTGCACAGAAACAGCTGAGTGGGGAGTAGAGACTGGGTACAAAGTTAAAGTGGTGTCCCACCCAATTGGACGTTTAATCTCAAAAAATGGTAGGGACTATGAAGGTAAAAATGCAACCCAGTAATTTTCTCAATGAGTTCTCTTCAATGAACACCTTTTTGAAACATACAGGGTAAATTTAACTTTCCAACTTTTTTCCTTGACCCCCCTCAGGAAGTACTAAATGTCATTGCATAGCACTCGTGGTTTTAGAGACTTTGGTGAAACTTTCAGGTGCATAGGGGGTAGACAAGCCGAGATATTGATGTCCCAAATTCATAAACAATAATGAAAAATTGACATTGATATCTTGGCTTGTGTACAGAAATAAATGTTCAAAATAATATTATCTTTGGGTGGAACATCACCTTAAGTGAACCCCACACCAGTCTTATTTATTAATGTGGCAGCTAGTGGCAGTGTGTCCAACTGTGTGCATTTTGTGGTGTAAAGGGTGACTACATACAGTGTGTGTGTGTGTGTGTGTGTGTGTGTGTGTGTGTGTGTGTGTGTGTGTGTGTGTGTGTGTGTCACAGTGGTGGAGCTAGTGGTTAGAGCACTGGACTCACAACCCAAGAATTGGTAGTTCGAATCCCACATGATGACTGGTGACTACCTACTATATATCATTTTTTCTATCATTAATATGTATTTGGTGTGAATTACGTATTATGTAATTGCCAGTACACACCAGCCCACCCAGCTGTAATGGGTACCTGGCAATTTACTGGGGTGCAAATTCAACTGACTGCTCTCATGTATCAGCCTTGGTCCAGGTGGGACTCCGGGTGCCCACACCAGACGCTGAGAGAAGCAGGCAGTCGTTCGGCGAGCTCCTAGCCCAGCTCCATGAGTTTGCTAGAACTGGCTCATAGTGCTTGCTTAGTGCACAAGCAGCCTGGCTTTACCAGGTGCATGTGACCGCTTAGCGGCAGCAACAGAATTTGCGTTTTGTGTGTGTGCTGTGTGTGTGTGTGTGTGTGTGTGTGTGTGTGTGTGTGTGTGTGTGTGTGTGTGTGTGTGTGTGTGTGTGTGTGTGTGTGTGTGTGTGTGTGTGTGTGTGTGTGTGTGTGTGTGTGTGTGTGTGTGTGTGTGAGACATGCATGGAAGGAACAGCATTAAGTTGTATCCAAATACAAACAGGATAAGTGAAAACTGGATGAGTGACTAGTAACCATGAAATACTGGATACGGCAAAATAGTATTAGTTATATGTATACATGTCAGTTGTATGGGTTAGCCAAGACCTACGGATAATATTGCCATTATACGTATTGTTCAAGACTTTCCCAGTGTCTTGGATTAGTAAACATAAGTGCCTATATACGTAAGTACTGCATAATTATGGAAATGGATGACATTGCCTGTGGAAGCGCTCACTTTTTTGGCAGTTAATTCATTATTAGTCCAAGACATGAGCTTGTGAAGCTTGAAAGTGGAAATCATGTGGATTCATTGGAAACAATTTGGTAATCACCAGTAGAATCCCAGAAGAATTACTGGTCATTCTACATGTACTTGTCATTTATCCACAGACATATAAGTGACATACAAGGAACACTGAATTAGCTGCACAAAATATCACTCAACTGTGTACATAGAAATCAAGGCCCAAACTCATGAAGTATGCATGGCACCTAAAGTACTGTAAGGGTAGGCGTATATCATAGTCAGGGTGAACACACGGCAAATTGGCTGGCCCATACAAGTATGAGTTTCCATGATATAGATTCATTTCAGAATGATTCTTATATACAAAAATTGAAAGTAATACACAAAGTGGAAACAACATCAAAGTAGTTAAGCAATGCATATAAAATATTGTGTAAATGACAAAGTGGCCGACTAAGGTAATTTAGTCAAGTTTCATGACTACATGAGCCATTTGTGACATTGTGCTGCCACCATCATTGGACACTTTGCATGTGTATAGACCTTCGTCCTCATCGGTGAAGCAGTGGATAGTGTAGGTTGACTGGACCTCTTTGTTTAGAGAGAGTCCATTGAAGTACCACAGGTAACTGAGTTCTCCAGACCCAGTGGCTACACAGCTCAGAGTTAGGGGGTCCCCGAGTTCAATCTCTTGTGGCTGGGGGTGCACTGAGATCACTGGTTTATCTGTCACTACTGGTGCTGTGAGTGGGAGGGAGAGAAATCAATAAGTTGGATGATAGTTTAATTCTGGTAACATGTACACCGTAATGACTTATTTACATCTGCAGCACAATAATTACCAAGCGAGATAACTCGTACCCAGGCCTCCCGGCGGGAGGCCTGGGTACGAGAGGAGAGAAGCAAAGCAACCATTCGTGTTGTATAGACTCCATGTGTGCAGGTTGATGTGTAGTAACACTACAGGAATGTAATTACAGCCTGCCAGAGGACAAAGAGACTATTTAAGAGAGCATACTGTAGACTCGGGTTATTAAGCGCATGCGCTTATGAGTCAGAGCAGCAAGGAAATATGCGCTTAACAAAAAGTGTGCGCTTATAAATAGCGATTTCTAGCACCGCCCATTAGTCCCACCCACCTTTCGCAACTCGTTCTATGGCTAGCTAGCTATCATGGCAAGGGGGGAAGATGCGATGCTGATTCACGAAAGCATCATTCAAGGGCACCACGTGTACAAAATCGTCTTGGTGTTCAACGATTGGACGTCTGGTACAAATTATTGTCATGATAGTGGTTGACAACAGTCAGCTTGAACTCTCTTGCATAGCTTTTCCTCTTAGCCTTTCCCGATCTGTTCGAGAGAAGGATAGAAGCACCAGCAGCCGTAGCCATCATGAGAATCTCCAGTGAAACACTCGGTAATACTTAGCACGTTGCAATCTCGATCTCGTGCTGAGAGAGCCCAAAGTTTAAAGTTTAATCGGGCGCATGCATGCGCTTAGTAGCGAGTAGCAAAAATCAGGAAGGAAGTATGCGCTTATAAAAAGTTGTGCGCTTATAAAAAAAGGTGCGCTAACCCGAGTCTACGGTACAGTAGAGTTGAGAGCATGTACTGCAGTGGAGTTGCCTGCAGAGAGGCAGCAGTGATTTACAGAGGCAACATATGTAGCAACCTAGAAGTAGTGGTAGCGATCTATGGGGGTTCACCGGCAGTGAGTAAGGCTGATTCGGCAGCATCAGACACTGATGGCCGCCATTCTCAAATAACTACATGCACTCCCCCATTTTAATTGGAAAGGAAGTGTGTGTGTATGCAAGTGTTGACTCTTCTAGATCTACATGTATAGGTATTGCTTCCCATGAGGCTTCCACATGGAATACCATAATAGCTTACATGATGCTGACGCCTGAGTGGTAGAAGCATTTGCTGACGTAGGTGGAGCAGATGATGGCACCGGCTGTCCACAAGGCTCATCCTCTCGTTCTCCTCGACCCCGGTAGCCCATTCTTCCATACTGACCCCAGTGGTCTGGGGCACGTACCAGGGGACCCTGGCCATTGCTAATGGAGACTCTAGCAACTTGGGAATCCGTTGAGCCAGCACAATTAGTGACCCTACAGTAGTAGTCACCTCCATCGCTGTCAATGACTGAGTGGATAAGCAGCTCACGACTCTCACGGCCATTAATCAGCTCATTGCTTCGGTACCATTGGAATTTTGTTGAAGAGTCAGGGTTCTCGACATCAACGAAGAGGCGAAGTGGTTGTCCATACACTACTGTAGAGCTGTAAGGCTGGACTGATATTCTGGGCTTGGAAATATGCTCTATGGATAGAGAAAAAAGGACACTTTATGGGTGGGATGTGTGGTACAATTTCAAAGTATGTGAATAATTCTAACAGAAGCTACCTTTCGTGGTTTTGTGAAGATGAAGCAACAAGATTGCTAGCCTCATTCCCAGGCTACAAAAGGAGTGGCCTGGTAGACACTGTTTACATGTAACATAATGTACATGTAAAATTGCACACAAATGACAAGCACAGATGCATAGGCGAACCAACCAGGTAACCTTGCTCAACTTTCAGCCAAACAGAAACAGCAAGACTTCATCGATTTAACAAATTCACTTGGTAGCTTAGCATGAGTGTATTCTTCCATGCATGCGAACTGGTAAGTATACGGTAACAAATGAAATAACGAGCATATAGGGTACATGTAGCTGTGTTACGCTTGAATCACTGCACTTCAGGGAGGTTGGAACTCTTAACTCTCAAGTTCAGAGAAGCACACACATAGCTACAGTACCATAAAGCTAAATTTCAAGTAATTGTTCATCAGAAAAGAATGCAGGACATTCTTATCAGTACTTTTAGCATAGATAAATAATTGGCTGTAGATAAACACAAAATTGTCAGACTTTAGTACACTCTACCTACGTACAGAGCTGCTAGTTTCTTCAAATGTGGGCTTGAAGGGGAGGGTGCCTTTTCTGGCATAGAAATTAATTTTGTCAGAAGATGCAGCAGCAATTTAATATTAAACTCATGCAGAATGTGAAATACGTACCAATAGCTGTAGTCCAAATGCTAAATGCTCAGACATTTGCCTCATCTGTACATGCACTGTGTTTCCTGGAACAATGCATGTAGAAGGAGTGTTGGAGCCTACATGATTACCAAATTCCTCCAAATTAGTTTGTTTCTGTTACTTACACATTTTATGTCACCCAGGCAGCATGAAACAGGATTAGTTCTCTGTAGGTATAGTGCATGAAGGTTTGCAACCATTCAGTCATGACATGTAGACTGCTTTCACTTACGTAATTGTTTTTAGACCACTCCTGGGCCGTACTTACTACACTTCTCTAAGGTGTCCACTAGTAGGACACAACTGTGGCTTTGACGCAATCTGTTGTGATGTAACAGTACAACTTCAGCTGTGTATTTTCAGACTCGGCATAATGCAGTAGCACTATTCTTCAAGATACATGGCTGGTTTCTATATACATGAACTTTACTCCATGCAGACATTGATGAATGCGAAAGAGACACAGATAACTGCAGCGTAAATGTAAACTGCTCAGACACTGAAAGAAGCTTCAACTGTACATGTGTCACTGGGTATGAAGGGGATAGAGTGAATTGCACAAGTAAACCCAATTTCAGTTAGAGCTTTTACTAAATATCAACAATTTATCCCACAATTCCAGTGTATATTGCCTGAAACCATTGTCACATTTGCACTTACTGAGTTCAGTATGAAATTACTGTAGTCGTTTCTTTTCTATGCAGATATCAATGAATGTGATAGGGGCTCTCATGACTGATGCTAAAGCAGACTGCACTGACACCAATGGGAGCTACTTATGCACCTGCAGAGTAGGATTCAGTGGCAACGGCAACACATGCAGTAAGAAGTTCTAGTGTATTCATTGATCAAGTGCATCCATTGCATTTTCTCCCTCATGATCAATAGGTTGTACTGATGGTCAGCTGATGTTAGCAAATGGCTCCAGCTCCACAGAAGGCCATCGCTGCTCACGCTAACTCTAAATTCGTATGGGCAGAGAACGCAAGCACTATATAGGCTTAATTTTTTTCAACTGCCTGAAATACATTAATGTCTTGCAAGGCATTGGACCAGCAGAGATCTAGCTTCTCCTGCATGGACTCCTCTTTCTCTCCTCTCTCCACTGTTAACAAATTTACATATACCCTTTGTGCTAATAGTCATAGTAATTTAATTGGTAAACATTTATACAAATCTAGATTGCAACTTTAACTCTATCATCATTGTAGCTACTTTCACTCTTCCAGTTTTCTATGTTATTTTATTTATTGATTTGTGACTCCTAGTTTTAGGCCGGGCATTCTTGTGTATGCGTGTCACGAAAATAAAATATTCTATTCTATAGTCATCAAACAGTACCTCCATAGGCTCAAGCAGATTGCAGTTTTATTAAACTATATTATGCTATAGTCTTACAGTGCGTACTTCTAATTGTGCTCAACAAACTGTCGAACCAGCATTAAGTATATACAAGCACGCAACAGCATACGGCATGCGCAGTTGCGCACATACAATAGTGTCTGCATCAAGGGTAGAATGCACAGCTGGGGATTGAACCCATGAACCTTTTCAAAAACACAATGAGCTACTAGAACCCATGAGTAGTACCCAGCTTTACACTAGCCTTGTGCCCAGGCTCTTGCGGTGCCTGGGTGCTAGGCTATATCTAAACCTGCTTGTATCACACATACAAACGGGACTGCCAGTAAAGTGTACAGCTTACCCATAGTATACATTGGCAGACAGAGTACACATTTTCCATCCGCCTAGTTATTCTGCATTAGCGCTTCAACAGATTGGCCATGGTTATAACACTCAGTGAAATTAGTTTTATTGGCTTTGGCTTCACCTGAGCAGCCAATAAATCGCTTATCATTAATCGCTTTCACCTTGTGCTTAAACACACCTGCCAGTAGGAACTAGCCAACTTTCTTGCTATTATGCTCATAATCATGCTCAGAATCGCCTTTCTTGCTATTATGCTCATCAAGTATCAGCAAAGACACATCAAGTTGGAGCATAGTTGCAGGGAAGTTAGAACATCAGAGCATAGCATATCAATGATTTTGAGCATAATCTCCACAAGCCTTAGCTGTATACAGCACTACATGTAGCAGTCCCTCTGACATGTATGTATGGCTGCCACAGTACAATACAGGCCTGCTAGAATAGCAAACCCTCCAAAATTTTGTGAAAACAGGAAGGGTGGCAAGGTAGAGCACAGCTAGATAGGGCTCTGGCTCTTATATACTGAGAGGTTGCTTAAAGCACTTGTGGGTTTACAAGGCTACAATAATTGTTCATGAATATAATCATGCAAGTATAATCGCTTTTAGCTCTCTGCTCTAATGTTTTGTCTGTCCAGGAGTGGGCTAATATTCAGTAATACTCAGGGGTGGGCTTACGTATATTCAGCAGTGGGCTTATACTCAGGAGTGGGCTTATACTCAGGAGTGAGCTTATACTCAGGGATGTGCTAATACTCAGGGGTGGGCTTATAATCAAGAGTGGGCTTATACTCAGTGTGGGCTCATACTCAAGGGTGGACTTAATTATATGCTCTGGGTGGGTTAAAACAGGGAGAACAATGCCCTTTGGTGTTCTTAAAACATTGATATGGTACCAATTGCCATCAGAGGAACTTACATCAGAGGAACTTAGGCATGTACGTATGTGTAGCTAGAACTATACCTAATCACCTGGGAAGTACTGCAGTGCAGCGTGGCCTGTTATCTAGTCAGCTTCAGGACAGGATCATGTATCTTGCTTCTGTTGTGTAAAGACAGACAGCCATCACCTGTATACGACAAGGCGGTTGTAGAGATGACATCAAAGTACATCCAGTGCATTCTAGTTGAAAACCTAACAATTAGTGAACAAAAAGTGACATTCAGAGAAGAAAAAAACAAATGTTACTTACGTACGTACATCACTTCGCACAGCTTGAACCCAGCATGCATACATTCTGAACATGGACCAGTGCATGCAGTATCTTGTCCTACGGGGAAAAATGTGGATATTCATGTGACAAGACAGAAATTGTCAATTTGTGCAATCATAACTCATGCAAGATTAGTCATAATGTAAGAAATAAGGGGGGGGGGGGTCCTCACTACATAAAAACTTCATTCCTCCTGCCAAGTGAAGGTGTCACACCACTTAGCTGCTGGCTGCAAAAAGATCAGGTGGCTCTACATACAAGCCCATTCAGTCCCAATATGCATACAGCCAATATAGCTCAGAGGTGCAGTGTAATATGTAGCAGCATCTCTACCTTGTCCTGCCACATGTGACGTTAGTAGTACACACTAGATCCAAATGCATCTCTTACTACATGTGTATCCATGCAACAATGCTACGTATCCTAGAAAGAGCAAATATGACATGAATACCACTTGGGTATTCTTAACAGTGTTTCATACAAAGGGAGGGGGGGCGCAGTTGGATCTCCTCTCTCCCCTTCCCTTCAGAATTTTAAAATTATGATGTCATATTTACTAATGACACTGATTTTGAATTAAGTGCTGCATAGTTAGCTAGCAGCCAAAAGCCACCAGAATAAAAAATTTTCGGGGGGCATGCCCCCAGACCCCCTAGAAGGGTGTGGTTTGCACATACCTAGGTAGGTAGCCTGTTTCACAAGGTGTACACGTAAGTGAAGGTTAGCTTCTAATGAGTGATTATTGCATACATTGACTATCCCTAAGCATTCAGTCTCCATCCTACAGCAAAAAGTCTTGTATGAAACTCTGCTTAAGAGCGACAATATGGCCAAGCTTAAAGATACACTGCCAAGTATAATGATAAAATTCAGCACAAGTAAAAAATGGTACAGCTAGTGCCCCAGAGCAAAAGGAAGTACTCATGTTGTTGCCATAGTACTTGCGCCATTGACCACATGCACCACCATACGCAGTTGTATGATCTCCAGTCAGAGGACAAGAGCAAGAGCAAACAGACGATTCACCGTCCTGATCACCATATAACTTATTCTTCCAAGTATCCCAAATTAAAACTCTTAACTAGTTTTTTTAATAAAGCCTTAAAATCATAACTGTCCCAATTTTCCACCCTAACCTGTTAATTCTCTTAATTATTGAGTGCACTATACTTTTCAAAACTGCCCCACAACTGTCTAATATTTCCATGAAAGTATTTCTTATTGCAGCATACACAGGACACTCCCAGAGCACATGTACTACACTCTCAAATTCATCCCCACATAACTTACACACTGCCTGTCATTTTTACCCCCATGTCTCCCTAACTCTTCATTCAGACCTAAACTTAAACAGCAATCGTGTTCCTGGATCCACTGAGAGTAATTCTTGAATTTTATTTCCTTACAAAAAGACTTGGACAGACTCAGTTTATTTAAGCCAACTCTAAAGTCTTTATATTCGCTCTCTATATCTCAACTCTTCATCTACTCTCTCTAAGAACAAATTTACACTGTTATTATTTCCTGTCTGTCTTGATTTCAACGTAGCAACAATTCACTGATTAGTTTCCTCCAAGTCTTCCTCTGCCTACCCCTACACAGATTCACTCCCCACTCAAGAGTCTAGTAATAATCTAGGATATCTCTCATCAACCAAATATTATTATTGACACCACTTAAGTTTGCACTATTCCCTCCTGCCTTTTAAAGACTCTAACTTCATATCCCCTCTTACTGCTTCATTGCACGTTTTAGAAGAGCAGCCAAGAATCTTTTCAGCTGATTAGATTCCAAGGAAGCTGTCTGTCGCTTATTACAGGCCTACACTTCATGACCATCCCATGAACCATTATTAGCAAATTCAATGCCCAAGTAACAGTAACTTGCAACCCTTGGAATGTCTGCATTCATTACAAAAGCCCTGTACTACATTAATATTAATGTCTGTAAGTCCTCGGCATTTAGTAGTTAAACCTACAAAATCAGCAGCAAACTTTAGACCCCCAACCTTAACATCCTTCTCCTTAATGCCAATCCCAGCCTTCTCAACCTCATTTAACAACTGATTGATGAAAATGAAAAGAGAACTAGGCAAAATACTACAACCCTGTGCCACCCCTTGACCTATATTGAATGGTTTGGATTTTTCTCCCTCCAGTAAAACAGCACTCATAAGAACCTTGCATACAAAAGGAAAGTTCTCTGAATACGGGAAAGTGAAGTTAACGTTTAACTTAACTTTTGCCATGGGGAAGACTAGAGCATCTGAGTAGTTGAAATATTGGCGGAATTTCGAAAGTTGGTACTCAGAGAATTTTCCTTTCTTAAGAGAGTAGATTTTAAAATAACGTTTACTTACATATTTTGCACTATCTCATAGGGAGTTTAGCTCTCAAAGTGGTATACATGTTCCCACAGCATGAAAGTCCCAGGCAAAACACTTACAGCCATATAATTGTATTGTTGTGAAAAATACGTACAATTTAATTGGCTGAAAAGAGGAAAATTAGACCTCCTTTTTGTAGCTGAACACAGTAAACCTGATGTACCATGTTTGACTCAGCTTGGAAGAACAGACTCCAAGTGGCAAAAAGATTGTCAGAAAATGTTTAGAAATGTTTTATCCGCAACTTGAGAGATTTTTTGAAAATAATAACACCTACATGTACATGTACGCTGAACAGTTGGTTGTGAAAATTGAAGTCGCCTATAAATTATTGTTAACTTTTGCCATAACGATATTCCATCACTCTAAATGCAACAATGACAAAATCGAAATACGATACATTTCATTATGTGATGTTAACTATGTAACCTGAAATTTTCACCACCGACTGTTCAATAATATTATAGGTACTACTACATGATCTGCACCTTATAGTCTGATGTTTTGTCTGTAATTTTGATCCACTTGGAGTCTGCTCTTCAAAGGTGGGTCAAACATGGTACATCTGGTTTACTGTGTTCACCTACAGAAAGGAGGACTAACTCCCAACGCTTCTCTTTTCAGCCGATTACCAATTTCAACAACTGGGTTGTAAATTCCTGTGGTTTACCTATCTAATTAAGACATTTGTGTGGGTAGATTTACTTATACCACTTTTAATAGAGAGATCAACTCCAAACCCTGTAGAAAATATATGGAACAGCGTATGTACATACGTATCTACTCTTGCTCTGGAGCATGCAGAAGGGGTGAAACTTACATCACTGTGATCTATAGAGGAGAGTAGGATCTTCCACTTTGGTGAAAACATGGCTGTTGAAGACATTCATGACCTTCCCAATACCAAGGCCTTGGACTAGAGAGCTAACAATTAGGGTTCAGGTCATCGCGTGCCACTCCAGTGAAGTACAAGCCTCAGCATAACAACATTGCTCATATCACTCTCCAAATGCAACAGTGCACAAGCAAAGCACATCACAACTACATGTACATCACAGCTATATGCCTATATGCATATTAAGTACATGTACATAAATCTTGAAGACATTCAGAGTACAAGCCACCCTACAAAATGTCTGTCTTGCTCATGGCATGTCACAAGCAAGGTAACACTTGACAGAGTTCCAGTTTAGATAAAATGATCAGGGAGCTAAATCCAAAAGCTCAAAGCGGAGCGCCTGTATATGAGTATAGATCCAGAGTAGGTTACACTGTTCCTGCACTAGAATTAGGCTAGCTAAACTGCTGCTGCGTTCAAAAATTAAATGACACACCACAGCTAATCACATGACAGCAAGCTACTGTACCACCAGAGTTCATGCAAATACAACTGCGGCTACCAATATCAATGCCTTGAGCTTTAGTTTCTGCTATTCTGTTAGTAGCACATCGTCTACTAATGTACTATCTATGCCTTACCCCAACATAGCTGCACAGCCTTGTCTCAGCTGCTCAGTGCACACTCATTCACTGACTATAGTACTCTACACTCCTCGACCTTCAGCCACTCCACTCCGAGTAAATATCCCCCAATGACATTACTGCATGACTGTCACTCACAGTTCTTGCCAACATCTAGACATATATAAGCCCAAAGAAATTGTCAGCAGTCTCAAGAAGCCACCTAAAGCGACATTAATTAGAGCACTTAAGATTCAAAGGGAATATGCAGCTAAAGTCTTTCCCACCTCAACCAAGTGACTCTGTATAAAGATCTGACTAGGGCTATACAGTTAAGGACAAAAATAGCTTTTCACCATCACACTGGGGTATGTGGTAAAGTTAAGACTTCTTGTTTTTCAGTTATTTTCTTTCCCTGATTCCTTGGCAAGCTAACAGAGTGATATAATAGATCAACACTAGCAGAGTACTAGTATTAGAGTGGTAGTTGTGTGCTTACATCATCGCCAGACTACGTATACTACAAGGGAGTGCTGATACGTATCTCAGTACAAAACTAGTGCAAATTATGTATCAGCACAAACAGTCAACACTAGCAGAGTACTAGTATTAGAGTGGTAGTTATGTGCTTACATCATCGCCAGACTACGTATACTACAAGGGAGTGCTGATACGTATCTCAGTACAAAACTAGTGCAAATTATGTATAATAAATCTCAGCACAAACAGTCATAGAACCATCATGTAATATTTCCTATAAACAGTGTCCAACATTACAGCTGAGGCACATCACATGACAGTCATACATGCTCTAACATATTGCATGTATAGCATTGATTGTATGAATGGTACTGTAGACACAGACTCTCCTTTCTAGATAAACATGTGGTCTACAGTAGAATGTAGTATGCAACATGCTTTGTATGCAAGTAAGTTCCATCATGCACCTGCCCATGCTGTTGACCAAATGTGTAACTAACACACATACATGTACGTACGAAGGTACGTACATACAAAGTATATACAGGTTTATACTGGCAGTTTGAAGTGATTTTCTTTAGCATTTCTACTTCCGATATCCTTTCTTGCAAACGATTTTCACATGATTCCAGGTGCTCCTCCATAGAAACATAGCTATGTATGTAAAACATTGTATACATTACTTCGAAACTAACTGTGAAAGCACCACAACTACATGCAACATGAACAGTTAACATGCAATGATTACTATGCAGCAGAGAGTAATCCAAAACTAGTAAAGCCTATTACAAGCTAAGATGGAAATGTGCGTGTGTGTTTCATATGCATGATACCCATGCAGCCTTGACAGGGATAGTTCAGAGCTCTATGCAGTCTCTAGAATAGTCAGTATTTCTGCTCTGTTTTCCACATAATTTACATACCTCAGATCTTTAGCCATTGGGTTCTTCTTGTAAGCAGCCAGTTCTTTCCTTAGTTCAGCTATAACAGCATCTTTTCTTTGGCTCTCAGACTCAAACAGAGCCAGCCTACAGACTCTGTCCGTTAGACACTGCACTTGCACTTGATAATCCTGTAAAACGTGGCATGTAGTCTGAATATGTATGTAACTGGTAATTTCAGAATACAGTACACAAACTTGAAAAGCAGATACATGTATGTACATAGTCAGCTGTGTACATACATGTACATGTACATAGACTAACCATCTTTTCGAGTGTATATAGCAAGTTTTCCAGCAAGGAAAATAAACCACTTAATACAAAATGTGCATCACAATAATGTGTTCTACGACACCAAGAGCAACTATCCTGTGCTATCTATTTTGGCATGCATGTAGGAGAGGGGTGTAACTAGAATGACATTCCATGAGTAAAACATACCTTCTCAATGAGGGCATCATATATACGTAGCAAAGAGTTGCTTTCAGAATCCTCTCCTGCTCTTGCCCTTTGTTCCACAGCATCCAGTCCTAAAACAGGACCAAGAATAACAATACGTACACACATAATATTATACAGTAGTAATCATAGCAGGCTTATGGTACTGTATTGCATTGCAATTAACGAGCTCGCGAGTCAGCCATCACCTATACAAGTTTACGCTTGCGAGCCAGCCATCACCTACGGACTCGCAAGCCAACCCTTCGGCGACGGGGTTGGCAGAGTTCTGCAGAACTCTTCCTATGGCTACCAAGAGCGCATAACTGCACAGCACTAGCTAGCCAGATGCCTAACCAAAAGGTTCGCTGAATCATAGACATCAGTCACCACGTGGACGTTATTAACATCTATGGCTGAATAAATATTAGGTGTTTACGGTGTATGAGCCACGCCCTCTTCCACGGATTCCGAAAATTATTATACGTGCAGGTTAGCTGTCCAAGAAGAATCGATCGTAAATCAAGACCTACGAGAGAGGCAAGTGTTTAATATCCTATGCTTCTGGTGCTCGAATGCCAGTAGGCTCTAAATATGCGCACCAGTGGGCAGACATGACCAGTCTAATTGGGGTCCTATGTTTAATAGCGGTTGCACTCACCGTACGTTATACTTCTCAAGTGGGTATCCAACTGAATGAACGCCGCTGGAATGTCACTGCAACTATGAATTTGTGTAGTGGTTCATGCGCTCCTGATATTATGTGGCATCATTGACATAACACAATCTAGTGAACAAATTGATCTTGGAGACCAAAATTTTCGGAATATTGGTCTGGGCAGACCATTTCTTCCTGAAACTTTTGATCTCCCCACGAAAATAATAATCCGACCATGTTGGAACTGTTCCACGAGCGAATTCCACCTGCTACTGTCTTCCGCACTAGACTACTACAATGTGGTGGATAGCTACAATAGCCTGCATTGTAATAGCGAATGTATTGGCATGTTTTGTTGTCTTGGGCGACAGCTAATGCCAGAAGCCTCAAATTCACTATGACCAGTACCATCGAGAAAGATTCCTGCATCAATGTACCTCATACAGCATTATTTAGCAACACTAGATGGCACTGTAGCAGATGTGAGAAGTAGTATATTTGCAGATATTCAGTTAAATTGCTTAATAATAACTATGCCATAGTACATCCAAAGGGGGACCAACATTTTCAAGGTAGGACGTGTAGGACCTACTGTGCTGAAAGATTCAAAATTGGCAACTCTGCTGGAAGATGTAGCTGGGGGGGGGGGGGGGGGGGGGTCAGTTTTCCAATAGAAATTTTGGTCCTTTGACCATTTCTTTCAGGACCAAGATTCCAGACACATCTGGATTTCAGTTGGAACTTAGCAGCTTTAAATTTGTTTCTACAGGTATTATAATAATGTGTATTTAAAGTGTGTGCAACTTGCTGTGTGGGTATAGATTTCTTAAATGTACAGCTTTACTTGCATCGTCAGAATGTTTAAGCGTCAGTCATATCATAGCCATGCAGCTTTTCTGTGATGAGTTGCCTCCTTTCAAACAATGTTCACAGCAGGCAAGTACTGAATAACTGTAAATGTGATTCTGCTATTGCAGGTCAATGTAACTTCATTGATGTTTTTCAACTACCATGACCACAAATGAAGATAAGGTGCCTCACAGCAGCAGTGCTTCACCCTCAGCTCCAGAAGCAGTATCCCTACGACACAGGTGTCAATTTTTTTAGTTTTGTTCAATACTATTTGCATGTATGCACAGTAGGTATTACATGTACATCGCAAACTCTTCAGCTTTCAGCTGAGCTACTTGCTATGTACATGTACAAGTAGATGTAGCTGTAGACATGTCCATGTTCATGTCAATTCTATACTGGAGGATGAATTGTAATTGCAAAAGGTTGTCACAGAAACGTGTATGTAGCGTGTAAACACTGCAAATCAGACAACCTGTAAAAAATATGGACAGAATCTCCAAATTATGTGCAACTGCTAGCAACATTACAATATTGCCAGAGTAATGACTCTTGAGTGGTCAGCTAGCATAGAGTGATAAGTGTGGCTAGGCCTTAGTGTGAGATCATTATGGAGTATGTTGCAGAGCAGACCTGCACATCTGAACACTTGATTAGACCTCATCAGTTATCACCGACTTTGAGTTTACTTTACTTTAGCTGTCTATAGCACAACTACTGCTAACACATACCAGTGACTACCACCTATTAACAAAATCTATCTTAGTCACAGTCTGTTACACATGCATGCGTATCGGCAACTGCCGTCAGCCAGTGATGTGTATTTTTTGGATGCAGTTGATAGCAGAGAAGCAGCCTCAAGCAACGTTTTGCTTTCTTCTTTTTCATTTAGCCCATTTTAATACATGATGAGACAACTGTATCAGATCCCAGTTCTCCACACCAAGGAAGGAATACTCACGGTAGGTTTGGTTTGTTGTAAAGTAAGTCTGCACTATTGGTTTTATTTGAGTTGGACATTCAATACCATTATTTTTACAGTACTTCTGAAATTTTTATGATAATATATGTAATTATTATTTCAGTACATCTGGAATTTCTGTGGGCCATATGAGTATTATGTTTCCAAAATCTGGTCATACATGTGCAGGAGGGTTGAGCCCCCCCCCCCCCCCCCCCCACACACACCACACACACACAAAAGCAACCTGGATTGATGTTAAAATTTCCTTCACACCAGTTGGTACCCATCTAGTGTCTAGTGCAACGTAGCCTTGTTTCCACACACGCACACACACACACTTTTAGTAGCTGTACCCACCCCTGATGTGACACTCGTTAATTGCATTCACCCAATGTACCATAAGCCTGCTATAGTTACTACTGTATATGTGTGTACATATTGTTGTTCTTGGTCCTGTTTTAGGACTGGATGCTGTGGAACAAAGAGCAAGAGCAGGAGAGGATTCTGAAAGCAACTCTTTGCTACGTATACATGATGCCCTTATTGAGAAGGTATAGTTTTACTCATGGAATCTCATTCTAGCTACATCCCTCTCCTACATGCATGCCAAAATAGATAGCACAGGATAGTTGCTCTTGGTGTCGTAGAACACATTATTGTGATGCACATTTTGTACTAAGTGGTTTATTTTCCTTGCTGGAAAATTTGCTGTATACACTCGAAAAGATGGTTAGTCTGAGTGGGCCATCAGCCTGTTCTGATCATTGGCCCTTACTTACATACACATGTACATGTATGTACACACTGACTATGTACATACATGTATCTGCTTTTCAAGGTTTGTGTACTGGATTCTGAAATTACCTGTTACGTACATATTTAGATTACATGCCACGTTTTACAGGATTATCAAGTGCAGTGTCTAACTGACAGAGTCTGTAGACTGGCTCCGTTTGAGTCTGAGAGCCAAAGAAAGGATGCTGTTATAGCTGAACTAAGGAAAGAACTGGCTGCTTACAAGAAGAACCCAATGGCTAAAGATCTGAGGTATGTAAATTATGTGGAAAGCAAGGCAGAAATATTAAAGAGACTGCATATAGCTCTGAACTATCCCAACTCTGTAAAAGCTGCGCATGGGCATCATGCATATGAAACACACACACACATTTTCCATTTTAGCTTGTAATAGGCTTTACTAGTTTTGGATTACTCTCTGCTGCATACTAATCATTGCATGTTTAACTGCTCATGTTATATGCAGTTGTGGTGCTTTCACAGTTAGTTTCAAAGTAATGTATACAATGTTTTACATACATAGGTATGTTACTATGGAGGAGCACCTGGAATCATGTGAAAGTCGTTTGCAAGAAAGGATATCTGAAGTAGAAATGCTAAAGAAACAGGTCTGTATCACTTCAAACTGCCAATATAAACCTGTCTATACTTTGTAAGTATGTATCTTCGTACGTACATGTATGTGTGTTTATTGCACATTTGGTCAACAGCATGGGCAGGTGCATGTTGGAACTTACTTGCATATCCACATTCTTCTCTTGTAGGACAAGATTGGAGTGATTGATCCTATTTTTGCACCGAGAAAGGCCAGAAGGAGAGATATAGCGTGCACTGGTCCATGATCAGAATGTATGCATGCTGGGACCAAGCAGAGCTGAGTGATGAACATATGTACATAAGTAACATCTGTTTTTTTTCTTCACTAATGTCACTTTCCGTTCACTAATTGTTGGATTGTCCTGATTTTCAACTAGAATGCACTGGATGATGTACTTTGATGTCATCTCAAGTTTGGTTACAACCGCTTGATAAATACTGGAGATAATTATAAACCATGCAGTGAACTGTGCCCAATTGCCGTAGACAATGTATTAGGGGGAGCAATGTTTGGCACCCCTACTACAGTGTCTGTAGAAAGTGGACAGAATTCACTAGTGCATAACTTTGGAACATAACAATTACAGTGCAATCAAACTTGAGATAACAACTCAGTATACTAGCTTTCTAATACCATATTGTATGTCATTTGTCTGCCGTGTTTGAATCAAATCATTATTCATTAATTTCCCTTCATTCAGTGCTGACTGGTAGATGGTACAGATTTCAGTCTTCATGGAATGCTATACAGTTATTCATATCACCTTCCTCCCCTTTTTTCACTACATGGCTAACCCAGACTGGAATAAGAAAAACCCTGAGAACCAGGCAATTAAGCACTGCTACATATACTGATTATAGTCTTGTAACTGTGTGTAAATATAGGAAATTTAATTAGCTAAGAGTATTTCTCAATAAGGTAATTTATGAATACCACAATGGTCTGCCAAACTAATGTACCCAAGTACCATTAATCAGCATTGTGCTGTATCTATGCCCTTGCTTGGCCTGTTACCCTGTGTGATCTGTGTATACTGTAGTGATAACATGCTGCCAATGGCGCATGCACTGAATGCCTTAGGCTGTATTTTGTCTCAATTAATTGCCAGACAAAATGAGTGAATTGCATTTCCAAGGCAGTGAAGCGAGCAATAAGTGAACCAAGAAATCAGCAAATAGAGAATCAAGTGAAGCCTTAGACTGAGTGTGTATGGAGTACCACATGTGCTAGGCTATTTTGTTTATTCATGCAGTGATATTAATTTTGCATAGCTGATGACATAGTATCCAGACACACATAATATAAGAACTATAGCACAGTACAGTCACAGATACAATAATTATATGACTTAAAACTGCTATAGCTGTTTCGAAACTCAAAAGTGAAAATTGGTGACTATGGAGTGCAAGGTTTCCTAATCAGTGCTGCTTCACTTCCCACTCACTGTCTAGTAGTAATGTAGGATATCTCTCAGCATCCAAATTATTGACTTTATACGTTTGCATCTATCCCTCCTGCCTTTCAAAGATTCTAACCCCATATCCCCCTACTGCTTCATTGCACGTTTTAGAAGAGCAGCCAAGTATTTTCTAGCTGCTCCTAGCTGAGTAGATTCCAAGGAAGCTGTCTGCCTTTTATTACAAGCCCACACTATTCTAAGTAGGACTAAGTACCGAAACTAGCAATAACCTTCTTGCAACTGTACTAATATTCCTATAACTTAAAAACCTACGTACTTGATTCAATTTTCTCTCCTATATTCATTGTATCTACCTGCACACTACCTGAGACCAGCAACAAGCTGTAATCTGCAACTATATAATTAATGACAGAATTCTGCTTCATACAAGGCTATACGTACATACCTTACTGAATGTCAGCACGTGTTCTTCTTGCTGCAGTATGGTTGAGAGAGTATGGCATACTCTGCACCCCAGTGGTCACGCTTGGTGACTGTAGTAGGCCTATAGAATTGATTGTTGTCATATTTTCAATGTCAGCTATTCAGTCCTGACTTCTAAAATTAGGGTATATAACCAAGGAGAGTAGCCAACATCAAGTGTGCATGCTGCTGGCTGCTATAGCTAAGTGCTGGTGGCTACTTGATATGTATTCATAAACTAGATACTTTGAGTGGAATCTATTATCTACAGCTAATAGTTTGAGATGACATAATCACTGTAGCCTTAAGCACTAGACTCTGGGAGAATAGCGGTTTGTGCGGATTTCAGACAAGTGCAAGAAAGAGTGGGGAATTGTTCACAGGAATATACGAGCGGGTTGCACACACTCTCAATAAATGAAAGAGTGACTATTAGTGCTATTGCTATAGCCTGCCAGACACCATTACAGCACATATGTTGCAGGGTTTCATACACAAAGTAAAAGTTCCCACAAAATGGTGAAGGCGAGTCTAATTTTTTTTTTCACCTCGGGAGCATTATTTCTTACTTCAAGTAGAACAGCAGATCTTGGCAATAAAGTTGCAAACATTCTCCCAAACATTAATTGTTGCCTGAGCCTTTGGTTATTGGTTGTCCTAAAAAAGGGCAGTATTATTTATACCTCACACCATGAATCTTGGATAAATGTGTTGGAAACAAGAATACTCGTCAAGGGGTAGTTCCCAAGCATCTACCCTCAAGATATTGGTGTCAGCTTTAGCTATAAATTATCGGAGAGTTATTTCTCAGACCGAGTTGATGTACCCCAGAATATACTTCAGACACTGAAGTAGTATGTAAGAATATTAGCTAAAGAAATACTTGACCTTGAAATAGAGAAGGATAGTTCAACAAAAGTCATGCCACTCTCGCTAGCTGTCCTCTTTAGTGGTTTCCTGCTAGAGTTCAGGCTCTCCTGACGACTGCAGAGCACCAATGAAAACATTATTGATGAACTTCCCATACAATCAACGGTAGATGTATTATAAATGCGTTACTCTGTAAACATGTACACCATATTTCGTTACCTTACAACATTGCATTTTCTGCATGGAATGCCATGACGGTAGACACTATCAACCAGTTGAGTGCACAGCATGCCCACACAGGCTCTCTGATCTTGGTCACTAGCTATATGCACGTGCTTGCTAACCAAATAACTATACATGAAGATAAGAGTTTTGAATGCTACCTACAGGTTCGTAGTTACTGTAGAAGGCAGACATTAGACTGAACTTATTACTATAGCAGAAGTCTGATTAATTAGTCCTGAGGTGGCAGCTGTTCATGCACTCATGTACAAAGGAAGGTCTCCAGTGGTTACTTTGCTGTCACAGACTTGGTAGCTATTGCTATTTATCGTGATTCAAGTACACATCATAGCAACATTGCAGGGAATGCAGTTTTGTTGGTGATTCAATTTCAAACCAGAAGGCTTGTTATAGCCTTCTGGTTGATTAAGGAATTAATCATCCAAACACTCCTCTACGTATGGACATTTGGGTGAGAGATTTGCCTATCTACGGTTTAGAGATGCTCACACAATCTGGTGGTAATGTTTGGTAGCAGTTCCAAATGTTGCACCATACGTATCCTTAATAGGACAGTATCCACCATACCTACAGAAGAAAAAAAAAGGAAATTTGCCTTATTCCAAGGCTCTCCCCGGCCAATGAATTCCAAACTAATGGCTGAAGCATTTTCTTGTGAACTGGAAACTACCACCTCAGTCTGTGAATTGGTACTAACTGATAAAACTGTATTGTACATTTAACAAATCTGTGTGTGGCACTAATCCCAAATAAACCCAAACCTCTAAAATACAGGCATATGGTTCAAGATTCAGGGTACAATAAATCTTATAGGGGTTAATGTGCTGATTTTGGAAACTGGCTTATGAGCATACCTGGTAACCCACCTCATGTTGCTGATGAGGTTTAGTTTCTGAATTGAATTAGTGCGTTTACACATCCATGTATATCGAGTTCTTTTTAAACGGAATCCTGAAATGCCTAAACAGAGCTCATGAATTCATAAAAGGCAATGCACAGTACAGTTGATAGATCGCACAAATGACAAGCTATTAAGCAATGCAGGGAAAGATCAATCCTGGCACTGTGTGGGTTCCATCTCAGGATTATATCTAGCACACTATCCATTAGAGCGCTCTTCAACTTGATGTTCGAGTCTAAATATTAAAGCTTATATATACTTGATAATGGAACAGTGGAACGTTAGCTGATGTAGCTACAGGCGCTAGTGTGGCCCAAAAAGCAGCATTCAGCTACTTAGTAGAGCAGCTAAGGTTTGTGTATCTGTCCCCATCTTGCATGAAATTACGCTGGAAATCAGACAGCAACCTTACCAATAGTTTGAAGAGTGAAGTCATGCAGCCAGCCCAGGCTTGGATCAGACCATCCCCACCACCCAGATTAAGGATTGGACTAGTCTCGTTCCCAGCTCACAACCAAGGCGAAGGATACTAAAGCGGTGTTAGCCTTAGTTTTGCGCTGGTAACGAGAAAACGACCTGACCCAGAAATATAGCAGTCGGATACTCTCACCCATAATTTAAGCTACTTTTGCCTCAGGCAGATGAGCGGCAGTATCTGTTCCACTTACCCTGGGATATGACTGTCAGAGCAACCTACTGAAGACCCTGTAACGTTTGGCAACACGTCCAATCAACCGTTCCTCGTCGCGTACGCTCGCTCCTAGCTAGATCGTGCGTACGTAAGCTTACCTGTAGCTCCTTGAGCCCCGCCCCCATTCCTAAATTGCTCTCGTGATTGGTACATGTGAGTCTTGCCCAGCCACGTCGCCTTATATCTAGCTAGCTCAAGTTATGACTGACAGTCCCCTTCATCTTGGATACCTAACTCCAGGCAGCCAGGAAAGGCCATCTTGTGCGGCAGAAATTCGGGAAGACTTCCTCGGTGCCTTATCCCGTGTGTTGGACGAGCTAAGCGGGCTTGCCGAGACTCGCTGTTTTGAAGTGCTCTGCATGCGACGAGACGGTCCTGACGATACTGGGGGTGAAGTGTCTAGACGAGGCTATGTACCAACAGGCACAGCACTTTTCTCCAGGTACGCGGTGGAAAAGAAAATTTACCCTTGCTCTAATCACATGCTATTTTACTAGTCTCTCGGGCTAGACTATTTTAACGAGGGAGGAGTGTAATCTGGTGACTATTGCCGCAGTTTCGTTCCTTTATGCAAATTATGTAACTACTGTAGGGCGTCACATAAGGGAGTGTATAGTACTTTATAGCGAAAAGCATGTTATGTCGTTAGTCTTGCAAGCCAGTTGATCTCACGAAAGGTGATCTTGTGTGTAACAGAGTTTCTTGCCTTTTAAACTTCACATGAAACACTAGCAAGTAGCATAGCGAGTTACCGCTACACTGAAGGCTCACAACACGTCTCTCCCTTGTACAAATCACTTGACCACTGTAGTTCCAGCTTTGGACGTAGCTGCATGAGTGTATTCGAAAAGCTTTATAGCTTTAGATTGCAGCACAAACTCGGCTCTTAGAATAGCAGCAGACATCTTGGTCATGTGACTACTCACCAACATTAATTTTCTTCCAACATTTTGGCGGATGCAATGAAATGCTGGCAATAGTCACCAGACCATACTCCCCCCCCCCCCCCCCAAAAAAAAATTGTCTGGCCTACGTTTACCCATAGATAATGTCGACTCCGGGATGTTATGGAGTCTAAATTATCTATAGATTACCCCTATAGACAGGAGTGCGAGGTAAATGGTTATTGAACTTTGTTTTATTGAGGGTAGCTAGCTTCATAATGTTGCTACTATACCACATGACCTAGCAAATACCCGAATTTAATTACTCTCTATTTAAGTCACCTACTTTTGGGAATGGTTTAAAAGCCTCTGGATGATCTGCACAGTCTAGTCACGGGAGTGTATGTATAATCATTGCATACACGTAGTACACTGGTCTACAACTACACGTATCTGCAATGCAAGAGGTGATCAGTGACAAATTGATGCCACCCAGACATAAATACATGTACTTCAAACCATTTTGCAGTCATGGCGAAATATAGTACAGCTACGTAGGGTTGGTACAGTTTTCCACTATTACAGGTTATTCTCCTATATACGAATAAAGTTACAGAAAAGCACTTTGCCAAACAGTGCAAAACAAGTCATGTAGGGATGAAGAAAATGCTTCCCCAAAACCAAGTGACAATGCAAATCACAATGTATGCACACCACACATCACAGTGCAATGCATTTTCAACTGGGATGAGCATTTTAGCCATGATATCTATCCATGAATTTTGTTGCATTTGTCAGGGATAGCAAACCATTGGATGCAAGTTTCTAGGGCAGCCTTAATATTGAATTAAAAGGGCTGCTGTGTCATTTTTTCTTATAATGTATATGCATACCTACTCTTCTGTGTGTGGTACATACTTGTACAGATGATGCTCTACTGTGGTAAAGTTGGCAAACCTCCAAAGAACCCTACCAAGTTGCATGATTGTTTCATGTCTTGGCTCAGCAAGCTCTCCACTCATCTGGAACCACCAGGAGCAGAGATAGCTGTCATCATTATCGACAATGCTGATCTTATCATGGTATGTATACCTGTATAATATTATATGCATGTATGATTCATGAAAACTGATTTTTGACCTTTTGCTGAGCAGAGCTCAGTTGTTGGTTTATGATGTGGGTAGTTTGAAGTACATGTGGGTGAAGGGTACTGACTCCATTCCATGCACAATGTCGTGGTTACTCTTGCGTATGTAGTAGGTATTTACTTACAGGACTATATAGCCATTCACTGCCATTGACCATGCATGCAGCCGCATATGCAGACAGAACTTCAAAGATCTCCATTCAGAGAACAAGAGCAAGTGCAAGGGGATGTTTCATTATCCTGATTACCATTAATACTGTAATTTTAGCTTATCTCTCTGTCATTATGGGTGTGATGTCACACACGCATGAGTGGGCAAAAAATATACAAGAAGACATGAGTACTGTATACGTAATACATTGAATGCCGGAATGCTTTGAAAACCTGCTATGATGGTGCACTTTGAGTACACTTATCAAAACTCACAAAGAATTTCATATTGGTAATGCATCAAGTCGTAATTGAGTAGGACTACCGTGTTCCTCACTCAGGACTGTGAACAGCAGTTGAGTTGGATACTTCAGAGCCTTCCAAACAACATAAGAGTGATTCTGACTGCTAGTGAGGACAACTATCCAGACTCTTGGAGGTGAGGAGTGTGTATTAAAGATTACTGTCAGTTTTGTAGACTGTATTTACCCAAGCGTACTTCAAATAGGTATTCTGTACATTCGTACGTATACGTTCCTGCTACAGGGCACTCCCCTCCCCCAGTATGCCAACACCTACCAGCACTGATATACAGGAAGTAATTTAGCAAATGCAGATGAACAGTAATACCAACATGACCATGGAGCAGGTGTGTCATCTATGACGTAGCTTGCATCAAACTATTCATTTTGCAAGGCTGTGTGTGGTTTGGTGGCTACGTTGATTGTATTTCTTTTCATGCAGGAGGTATGTTCCGATTCCAAAATGGATGATTATAGACTATCTCTACCCATGCAAAATATAATGATTTTGTTAGATCGTGCTAAAATCATCCATTTTCCGATGATTTATATTTCTCAATAGAAATGTTAAATCTTCAATAATTATTATCCAATTTTGGATGTTTTATGCCGTCCATTTTTGGATGATTTATTAAACTTGAAGCAAGCGTCCAGTTTTGGATGTTTTGTGCCATCCATTTTTGGATAATTTTTGCCATCCATTTTTTTTGTTTCATGCCATCTATTTTTGGATAATTTATCTAAGTTTAAGCAAGCATCCAGTTTTGGATGTTTCACACTATCCATTTTGGGATGTTTTAGTAAACTTTAAGCAATTTTGGATGGTTTTTGCCATCCATTTGTGGATGATTTATTAAACTTGAAGCAAGCATCAAATTTTGGTTGTTTCAAGCCATCCACTTTTGGATGCGTTAAGCAAACATTCATTTTGGATGCTCTTTGCCATCCTGATGATGTAATTGTGGATGCTTTAAATTTTAGATGTAACACCACACAACAGATATGTCAGTAATTAACATACTGTAATTGAAACCAGTGGAACTGCCCCTGACCCTGGGGTTGACGAAGAGAGTGAGCTTGGTGTAGACTTTCTGAGCCTCAACCCCCCGCTTGTAGCTTTTTTCAATGGGTGCACATACAGTCTTGTTGGGTACAAGCGAACGACCAAGCTTCAGTGCTTGCTTTGCGATTCTCGCTGCTAGTATGTCATGCTGTTTAGCGAATGGTGTGACCACAATAATGTTCACCTTGATTCATAGGAGGCACTCACTAATGAGGTAGCTTTCCAGTGCGTGTCCTCTACCGCAATTTCGTACTCTCTGCCTTCCTCACTGCAGTCCCTCCATGATAAGCAAGAAACTGTTATTTTTTGCTATACACAATTGAGATAAACAACACAAACTAGATGTATGTATGTTGGTGTTATTAAATGTAGTTTTGTTCCTTGTCGATTTCAGTAGCCTTGGTTGTCATTATGGCTATATCATCAGAAAGTGGAAGTTTATTACATCAACTAAGAATGGATGCTGTGAAACATCCAAGATGGATGTTTGTCTGAAATTAAATAATCATCCAAAAATGGGAGCAATGAAACGTCCAAAATTGGATGCTTGCTTCAAGTTTAATAAATCATCCAAAAAGGGTTAGCAAAAATCATCCAAAAGTGGGTGATCGCTTTAAGTTTAAAAATCATCCTAAAATGAAACATCCAAAATTGGATGCTTGCTTCAAGGTTAACAAAACATTCAAAAACGGATGGCATTAAACGTCGAAATTAGATGCTTGCTTCAAGTTTAATAAGTCATTCAAAAATGAATGGCATGAAACATTCAAAAATGGATGCTTGCTTCAAGTTTAATAAATCATCCGAAAATGGATGGCATGAAATGTCCAAATTTGAATGATTAATAAAGATTTAACATCTCTATAGAGATGTATATGCTAAAACCATCCAAAATTGGATGATTTTAGCATGATCTGAAACAAATCAGCCAATTTTGGATGGTTATAGATGGTTTATATTCATCCATTTCTGGAACTGGACTATACCTACATGCAGCTTATGTCAGTCTAATATTACTTGCGTAGTTGTATAGTTATTTATGTCTTTTTTGTTAGCAATATGCATGGATGCTGGACAGTTGATTGTAGTAACAGTTTGCTACATATACATGACCTGCTTGTGAGCCCTGCATTTATTTCTACTTACTATTTCCCACGCTGCGCATGCGTGAGCGGGATTAATAAGTTTTGTTTGTCTGTCGTAGTTGTTGTCGTCACCTGTGATAATAATTTCGAAAACCTTTCGAATGGGCGATTCAGAGGCTATAACATCACAAAGCAGGAGGTAACAATTGAAATCCCCAAAAATTGATGCCTATGTACCTGACAGTGACCAAAACGATTCTTGTCTTCGCATGTCTAGCTCTTTATTATTCAACATCAGTAAGGTCCAAATACAAAAGACCGGGCATACACAGCCTCTTGACGTGTACATACTGAAGTAGGTATACGTAGAGAAGTGTCCGTACCATTACTACGACAATTGTCACACCTACAGTATGGATACGGCAATACACGAGCACGGTATACGGGTCTGCGGTCCACGCTGCTGAGTCTAGGAGTGTATGTGTGTGTGTGGGGGGGGGGGGGGGTGGGAGGGCACATGTATATCTCTGCTAGAGACTTACAGTTATACAGCAGTGATTGATACTGAACACGCACTCTTAATGTACGTACCTGTGCTCTCCATATTTTATTAACAAACTGCTGTACATAATGGGCACTGTATTTATGCTCACGTATCCCACTTTCTCTCATCAGACTTAGGAGTCAGAAAGATGTGCCTGGTGTTGATCACTATTTCTTTGTGTTTATCCTTTCAGGTTGGTATTTTGGCAGTGTGTGCTCCACCAATTCCACTTTGGTGTATCCTTGCAACTCAGCACATTTTGAGGTATAGTATGACAAGCTACAAATGTATGTATTGTTATAATATTACTATAACTGCTGTAATTATTATTGCGTGCACATGGAAACCTAGATTACTGAAGTGATTGGTTGTAGCATGTGTGTGATACCGCACGTGATTCTAACCTACATTACGTAACATTCTAGAACATTCGGACCTCGTGGTGTTGACAGTGTTGTATTATCTGACTTTGGTGCTGTCTTGTTCTTTTTGCTATATATCATTTGTTATAGGCGGTTTGTCACATAAATATACGCCAGACTGCGGCCGCCTAACGGCGAGCGTCGCAAATGGAGGTCGATGCCGAGACAGCGAGAACTCAATTCAGCTAGCTAGAGCGAGTAACTGCCTCGAATTGTAAACTGGATTCATTGGAGCAAAGATGGCACGAGAAACTAAGTCACAGTTGAAGCAGCGAGTGGAAGACCTAAAGGTCAAATTGAGAGAAGCAGAACAGAGAGCTGAAGCGGTCGAAATTGATACTGAAGAGCTGGAGACGGCCAAGCGAGAGAGAGGCGTCGCGAGAAAGGCCGAGAGGAAGCTCAGGGGCGAGTTAGAGGCGGCCAAAGGCCGTGCCGATAACTTGGATCGAGAACTGGCAGAGGCTACTGCAGAACTCTCCACAGCCCTAGACCGTGTTGCTGCTCTTGAAGAAGGGCGTGGTTCCGCATGTGACGAGGATCACGAGGTCGCAATCAGAGAATTGCAAGATCAGCGGGATGAGGCTCGTGATGACGCAGATCGTAAGCAATGGGAAGTCGAACAGCTTAAAAGGGACTTGGAACTGGAAACAATGAGGGCTAAAGAGAGTGCCAGAGGAGAACTGCAAGTGGCTCATGCCCTGGAGCTCCAAACCCGTGATGATTTGGTGCGACTATTGGAGTCGCGAGTAGCCGAGTTGGAGAAACAGCTCCAGAAGAGTAGTCAGGAGGCCACTGCGTCTCAGGGTGGCGTTGAAGCTAGAGGAGGCGGGTCATCGCGATCCCCTGGAACCGGGAGTGAGAGCTCTGCCTCATGGACACTGGGGTCAGAGGGAATTAATCCAGGACCCCCAACCCGAAAGCTGACACTGCCACCGCTGCCGAAGTTTACCGGAGAGAAGGCAGACGAAGATGCCTTTGAGCGCTGGTCTCGTCGGTTGTTACGACATGCTGAATTAGAGAAGTGGACGGATCGTGAGAAGCTGCTCCAGTTGGAGATACACTTGGCTGGTCGGGCAGAACAAGTCTACGAAGTTCTCCCGTCTGAGTCTAGATCCACTTTCTCTAAGGCAGTGGAAGCCTTAAAGCAGAGGCTTCACCCAGTCAAAAGTGAGGCACTCCTGTCGGCACAATTGATGAGAAGAAAGCAGCAGTACTTGGAGTCTGTGGATCAGTATGCGCAGGAGTTCGAGAGTTTGTTTGAGAAGAGTTACGGAAGAAGAGCGGGGATGGATACTTCCTCGAAAGAGATGCTCAAAAGAGATCTCTTTGTCCAAGGCCTCATCCTTAAGTGGCAGAAGAAGGTCTTACCCTCAGCAGCCACATTCAGTGATGCCCTCCACCAGGCTCGCTTGGCTGAAGAGCAACACAGGCAGCTGGACGAGTTGCACAAGGGCTGTCAGCAGGAGCGGCCACAGCCGAAGAAGACGACAGAGAAAACTGCTGACCCTGGGAATGCTGGTGGTGATGATGTCGAGAAGCAGACATCGAGTACCCTGCCCTCGAGCTCCACCGTGAGTCGACCATTACGTTGTTTCAAGTGTGGAAGTCTTCACCACAAGGCACGAGAATGTCCCCTGCGACAACCTCCCACTGAGTCCCCTGGTCGAGCGGGGACCAGGACTGCTACTAGTTCCACTGTGACCGCCGCACACAACTCCTCGCCTGAGCCGTTGCAGGATAGATGTCTCCGCCTGCAGAAGGAGTGGACCACTGCGGAACACCAGAGGATGACAGCCGATTACCAGACGTATGCAGAAGTTGGCAAAGTGACGGCAGCCATTGGGCCTTTGTTCTATGCCACGGTGAGGGTCGAGGGGGTGCCACTTCAAGCCACGCTAGACCCTGGATCTTCAGCGACCATAATCCCGTACAGTTTATTCAGGGAAATTGGGAAGAAGGCCCGTATCCCCGCTGAGTCGCTGCAGCCTCCCGACGTCACTTTGCGAGACTACAACCAGGGGCCTATCCTCGTTGGAGCCCGAGTCGAGCTAACGTTCGCATGGAAAGACAGAGGTGTCACTACACTGGCGTACATACGCTCAGAGCTGACTGGCAGTAACGACTCCTGTCTCTTGGGGACGAACGTAATCGTGCCCCTAGGACTAATGGTGCCAGACCAGGGAGTGGAGGCACGTGGAGGAGCCGAACCCATTGAGCCAGCGACGGTGAGTGAAGCACAAGTACACGTAGTTGGGGCTGCTCGAATCCCCATCCGTTCTGCTGTAGTGGTAACTGCAGAGATCCGTAATCTTTCGGAGAAACAGCCAATGCTGTTTGAGCCTGATGACACGTGGCTAGCCGAGTCGAGGTTACAAGTGGAAGACTCACTGCTGGACCTCGATGAAACAGGGCAAGTGAGCCTGGTGATTCATAACCCGACTGGTGAATCGCTGAGGCTGGATGCTGGTGATAGCATCAGAGTGGCTACAGCTTGCCTGGATCCTGACCACCCTGAGGGGGCTGTGTCCGAGATAGCCTCAATGGAGGAGGTGTCAGACGTCCAAGTCAACCTTGTGCATCCAGAATGCACTGCAACTAGCCAAACCAGGGAGAGAGAGTTGAGCCGGATGCTTGACATTGGCACAGATCAACTCACTCCAGAGGAGGTGGCGAAAGTCCGTAGTTGTGTGCTGCAAGCCCACGATATCTTCGCTGTGGAAAAGAGCGAGCTCGGAAATGTGAGTGAAGTCCAGCATCGTATTGAGACTGCGATCTCTAAGCTAGTTGATCGACCTGACCAAGACCCAATTCGTGTTAATCTCGATCGTGTCAGCAAGTGTTCCTGTGAACTACCAGACGTGTCCTGGTTAGGCCCACGAGCACGACGACACCGGCGACGGAAGCCACGTCAATCCGGAAGGCAAGCTGGAGAGCGCCTACCGGAGACCGACCAAGATGGAGCCCGTGTCATTCGAGGACGTGTGAAGAAGAGGAGGCGGGTATTGTGATACCGCACGTGACTCTAACCTACATTACGTAACATTCTAGAACAATCGGAACTCGTGGTGTTGACAGTGTTGTATTATCTGACTTTGGTGCTGTCTTGTTCTTTTTGCTATATATCATTTGTTATAGGCGGTTTGTCACATAAATATACGCCAGACTGCGGCCGCCTAACGGCGAGCGTCGCATGTGCATGCATGGTGCTTCTTGTGTGCATGCACATTTAGCTAGTACTCTTACTCCCCTCTCGAAGGGCCTCTAGCACTGTATAGGCCCTCAAATTATACATGTAGGCAGAGTTAGAACGAAAATTTGCTGTACCTAGTACTGTCATACTGTTCCAGATACAGTGGATTCAACCACTCTATTATGGACCATTTGGGGACCTGGTGAAGTGTCCTTTATAGAGAGCTGTCCTCATTTCAGGGGTATTTGACTAGTCGGAGCGTGCAACCGCACGAACTGCTGGTTCTAAGATTGCTTTATGTTTTCCGCCATTGTCTGTCTGTTTGTACGTTTGCACTTATCACGTGCACAATACATATCATCATACATCAGAGTAAGCCACTAATGATCGGCCGCCAAGTATATTCGGTCGCGCTAGCTCCAAGCTCGTAAATTACGGAAAGTGGTTGTGGCCGTTGATTGATAGTATAGACCCTTCGCAGTTTGAGTTGAAAGTTAGGTGTTCCTCCTTTGCTTGTTTTTGGAATAGCCTTCCAAATTTTAAATTCGGACACAGCTATGATCACATGAATGTACATGTATGTATTGTCGGACCGTGTTTCCTCCCTGAAGTGACTTTCTGTGATCTTTTTTATTAGTGGGAAGCCCCACTACCATACTGCCACACACCAACCTTTCGCCATCGCAGCTACTTTGAGCACGGAGGGGTGCTATTAGAGCTGTGTCACACTCTTTATAATCGGACAGTGAAATTTTGCATTTTTTCTGTGTAGAGATCCCATAACCCTCTCCAACACTAGGATTCGGATATTGTTAGAAAGTTAACAGGTACTTAGCAGCACAACAGTGCAAGCCCGGTGTTCATACGTAGTATGGTTCCGAGATAGAGAGAGATAAAGCTGTTTGTCTTGATTGCTTCCAAAAATTATAATGTTGAAGCTTTTAGTGTACGAAATCAGGTAAAACAGCTCTATCTCAGGAAGGACACAATGTATAAACATAAGACTTGCACCGTTGCGTTGCTAAATGTCTGTACATGCATTTCCAACAATATCCAAATCCTAGCGTTGTAGAGTGTTATGGGGTCCTTACACTAAAAAAAGTCGAAATCCACTGTCCGATTGTAGAGAGGGTGACATGGCTCTACATTCAACAGCACCCGTCTGTGCTCAAAGCAGCTACGATAGCGAAAGGTCACCGAAAGTTGCTTCAGGGAGGAAAGACGGCACGAAGTCCAACAATACATGCATTTGTCCAATCACATCTGTATCCAAATTTTAACTTTGGAAGGCTATAGCTCCAGAACCAAGCAATGCAGCAACACCAAACTTTCAACTCAAAGTGCGAAGGGCCTGTACTATCGATTGAAGGCCCCATCAGCTAAGCATTCACAACACAAAAAACAGCTAGCAGAGAAACGAAGCGGAGAGCATGATGATGATTCCCAAGCCTTGAAGTCGTACGAGCAGGAAGTTCATCCTTGGGGTGAGACTCTTTCTGAGGCTCATAAGCTGTGGCGCGTGAAGGTGGTGGCGGCGTTCATGAGGGCTGGTGTTCCATTAGCAAAGCTCCATCATTTTAGAGATTTACTAGAGGAGCATGCTTACAGCCTAAGTGACAGATGTGGCATGTGTGACCTGATTCCATTTGTTCAGTCAGAAGAGCAGCAGTGAATTAGAGCTGAGCTACAAGGGAAAAAGATCTTTGTCATTTTTGATGGTACTACCCGTCTAGGAGAAGCACTGGTTATAGTAGTCAGGTTCATTGATGGCTTTGTGATCAAGCAACGCTTAGTTTGCTTTTCAACCCTTACAAAGTCCTTGACAGGAGAGGAGCTAGCTAGAGTGCTGATTAGTGTTCTCTCATTTGAGTATGGAATCACATCAGATAGGTTGTTAGCTGCAATGCGAGATAGAGCCAGCGTGAATGGGGTTGCAATGCGCACGATCAAGGTTGTGTTCCCTGACATGATTGATGTAGGCTACTATTCTCACACCATTGACCTTGTTGGGGATAAGTTTCGAACACCGATCCTTGACACTTCCATTCGACTGTGGGTCTCCCTCTTCGCCCATAGCCCTCGAGCTAGGTTATGGTGGAAGAATAAAACAGGAAAGGCCATGACTTCCTACAGTTCCGCCCGCTGGTGGAACAAGTGGAAAGTTATGTCCCAGGTAATGAGCTACTTTGGTGGTGTAGCTCCTTTCCTGCAGGCTAACCCTGAGATGTCGCCAGCAACAAATCAAAAACTGCTGGAGATGCTTCAGAATCCCACTGTAAGGCCTTATGTTCAGATGGAGCTAGCTGCTGTAGTGGATGCCGGTGATGCCTTCGTAAAGGCCACCTATAACCTGGAGGGAGGTGGGCCTGTAGTGCTCAGGTGCTATGAGATATTAAACACACTGACTGCCGGCATACAAGTAGGCCACTACCCAAATGTGTGGGCTATTGCCCAGACACTGTCAGGAAGGTCACCAGCGACCTTTCAGCAGTGGGTTCAGTATGCCCATACATGCATTAAGCCTGGCCTCCAATATTTTCTGGACAAATTCACACAAGAATTGAGTGGAAGTGTGGCGGCATTCAAGGCTGCTCGCCTCTTTCTTCCACAGAAAGTGGTTGAGCTCAAACCGGATGCAGCTGCAGTAGATTCACTGCAGGCCTTCCTTTTCCTTAAGGCATCAATTCTGGTAAATTTTAAGTCTGAATTGCCAAGCTACCTAGCCAAGGCAGCAGACATTGATGCTCAGACAGACCCACTGGTCTGGTAGAAATCTCACCATGCTGACCTCACTCACTGGTCTACTGCCGCTGCTGATATTCTTCTAGTGCAGCCATCTTCAGCTACTGCAGAGCAGGTTTTCTCCCTGCTGAAGGCATCTTTCGGACCACAGCAGGATGTCACCCTAAATGACTATATCCAAACATCCCTCATGCTCCAGTACAACAATCGTTAACCGACCATTCTAACTGAGATTCTCTTGTTATGTCATTGATATGTTCACTATAATGTAAACTGCATGCATGTGCAATTGAGTTGATCACATATTTACCACATTTGAGTCAGTCAACGTTACATGAAATGCCAAAAGTCCATGATATGGACTCATGTCATGACAATTTCACGAGCATAATTCGAGCATAATAGGGGCATCTGTTGAGCATAATAGGTAGATTTTTGGAGCAATGCAGCATAGCATAATAGGTAGATTTTTGAGCATAATAGACTCACCACTAGCTAAGCCCAAGGGATAATTGAATAATGCTGAGTGGATAACAGATAAAGTATAGTCTAACTGACTTGTACCACACACAACAGCCACACATAGGCTTTGATAGCAACACTTGCAGTACTTCTAAGGAGGGAGGTATGTATATTGCCCTAGCCCCAGGGAAACTATGTATGTTTCCCTCTCCACATCCTGTCTTCCACATCCTGTCTTCCACTAAAAATCAAAGGCACCCCCCCCCAGTGTGTTTCCAGCTAATACACTCCAAAAGTGGTGTATTACTAATACACCTAGCCACAATTCAATTTCACAGCTGGTAATGATCCTGGCAAAAGTGCACCACTTGCCACACACACTAATTCAATAAGTGAAGCCTAGCACTCGCAGCTGAGACCTCTGCAATGCCCTGCTGCTACAAGTCGGTAACATCACTCCGTTCGGTGGTTTAGTAATATACACACCTCGGGCTTCGCCCTCGGTGTGTATATCACTAGACCACCTCCACCTCGTGATATTATCTTAACTTAGACCTAGTCATAAATAATATCCTTTGAAGTATGCCTGCTATAAGTAAGGCCCCTTGGTCAAGGATGATTGGGGATGAGAGGCATGCAGGTTTCCTGCCCCCCAAACCCAGTTACCCGTTCTAGAAGTCATGTGTTTAGTGTAAAGACTCCTTTGCTAAGTACAGGTTAAATGTTTTTGTTTTTTATCTTAGTGCTACGGCAAGAAGTTCAGCTGAGCTAGAAGAGATGATTGAGTTACTTGCAGACTATGAGGTACATACATATATAAAGATGTATTATGGTGTATGTGCTGTTAATAGATGATAATTAATAGTGCATACACCTTTTGTCTACACAACTGAAATTTAAAGCCCACCTCCCTGTTTGCTGAGATCCTATGTAGTATATTCTGTGATTTGCATTACTTACTTTTTACCCCGCGCTGCGTATGCGCGAGCGGGGTGAAGTAATTGGGTTTTTCCGCCTGTCGTTGTCGTCGCCTGTCATACAAAAATTTTAACGGGCGATTCAGAGACTACAACAACTGGAGGATAACGCTCAAGTCCATGGTACATTAGCTAATATGTACCTGATAAAGTAGAACGTGGTTTTATTCTCGGCATTTCCACGCTTATTCTGATTATCGGTGTCTTCCACCATTTTTTAATATGCCAATTGGTCACGCCTTTTTTAATACAGCAGTTGGTCACGCCTACAGCTTGAATACGGACATCCGCAAGCTCTCGAGTATGGTATACGAGTCTATTATTCAACATGAAGCTTAAAAGGGATAGAAAGCATACTGGAATATACGTAGAGAAACGCCTGTGTCATTACTACGGCGATTAGCCACGCCTACAGCTCATATACGGCGTTACATGAACACGGTATGCGGATCTACATGCTGTTTCCAGTCTGCAGGGTGTTGTATGTCTCTGCTAGAGACTTCTAGTTTGTAAGAGCCGTTGAATGTAGTGCAGAATGCCCTCAGTATGTATGGACGCATACTTGGTTGTTTAATGGCAGCCCTTTAGCTACTATCTCATGTATTAATCCCTCTGCATCCAGTTATTTCCCATACATACAGTATATGTACATTCTCTAGGTTCTGTCTGTACTAGTCTGTCTGTGCCCAGACAGTTTATTGGATGTACGTACCTACACATGTAATTGCTGTTAGCTGTTTAATTGCCTGTATGCTAAATGAACCTATAAGTGTACTGGTTTAGAGGTACACTAAATAGTTATGTCATTGTGAATGGACATGACATGAAGATGTACTAATTGCTGTGGTATATTAGTACGTTTCCTTACAGGAAGTTCCAGAGCTAGTAAAGTATGTTCTTGATGAGGTGGAAGCCAGCAACCCTCCTCTAGCTGGCTGTGTGGAGCAGGTATGTACTTCTGTGCTTTATTTGAATGTTATACTTTATGTAGTGTGGATTTAAAGGGTTGTTACAGTAGGTGAAAAACCTGTTCACCAAGCTCCTGTGCCCAGTAGGTCTGCTTTATGATGCAGATGCTTGGCTGTCTAGCTAAAGAATTGATGTTCAGCTTCTATAGCTAAGCAGTCACTGATAGTACAGTGTGAATCTTTCCAGAGCAATTCGGTAGGTTTGATTGCTTTGCAAGTTGTTCTGTGCTCCTTTGTTTGTGTGGATATAAAGAGTCACAGTGGCTAAAATCATAAATTATGCACATTGTGAAGCCATGTGTTACCAAAGACATGAAAAAAGAGATTGGCGCCCAAGCGGGAGCATTCTCTCATGTTTCTAAAATTGAGTTATGTACATATGGTATGAGCGAATGAAGAGACGAGATGGGCTGATCAAAACACTTGACCATGCCACCATCCATGTCAGTTTTAACACAAACATTACAGTCATTAGGTCTGTAGCAGGTGCTCCTTTGCTAGAAGACTTGTTGAGTTAGCCCATATGTACTGCTATTCTTACACAAAAGCTTCACACATACGTACATGTGTGTATGTGCTCATAAACTATCTTGGTGGGGCAGTGGCATGTCACGATTGCTGGGCCTGGTAAAGTCTGCCCCTTCCGTTCAAGAGTTCAACACATGTTAAATTAAGACAACTTGCCACTTCCAGAACTACAGTACTAGCATGTTAGAGCACCTACACGTAAGCTGTACTTCTATCCTTGTCAGCTCTCCTATCGTCGTCGCTTGCACTGCAAATGAAAAAAAATATTTTTTGGACAGCTGGGTACAAGGTTGCTTTACGTACTTCAAGGACAGTACTTACGGAGATGTGCACTATGCCTAATTAATATATACAGATAGTGAAAAGTAAATTGAAAGAGGATATGCTTGGTGTGAAGGATTGAGGTCAGGTTGTGCTTTCTATTTGATTTTTACGCCAGAGTAACCTTCTGAATCATATGATGTAATGGGCAGGGCAGATTAAAGAGGTTAGGAGACAGGTTTATAAGGTGATTAGTAATAGTGGAGAAGATAAGGGGGGAGAGTTACGTTCAGAAGTCAAGGAATTGGTACGTTAGAAAAATAGATGGTTGGATTGAGGTGATTGAAAAGGCTAATAAAGATTTTTATTAAAGCAGAGTTTGGACACATTTGTTGGCAGGACTTCAAAGGGTAATTGTAAGGGTATTATTTTTTTTGAGGTTCCTGCGTAACTAGTACTAAGGGAAGGTTGGAAGAAGTACGAGAACGCTATATATAGGTTAGACATCGAGTCCATGGGATCTACGCGATTTAGAAACCCGAGGGCCCGAGGGTTTCTAAATCGCGTAGATCCCATTGGACGAGATATCTAACCAATTTAGAGTATAGCAACAGTAATCACGCTGGCACTTCAGGTAGCACAAAGGACCTCTTGAGTGACGAGCTGCTACAGTGGATACAGGATGCGTCGGACGATGAGCCAGGCTGGTAAGTGGCGGTGATAATTATTATCGTTCGGTATCGAGAGTCTACTGCCGCTTGCGACTTTCATCTCGCTTGAATCTGACATCAAATCAAAGCTTGAAAGCGCTTCTCTTCATTTCTGCAGAGAATTCTGTCGGAATCTCCCCCCCATTCTTAACTACAACGCTGCTAAAGCGGTACGCACTGCCACACTTGCAACGTAATTATATTTTTGTTGCTATTATGACGTAATTTTAATTGTGTTCCGGATATCCTGGGGGTATCTATAGAGTCCACGGTAGGTGGACTCTATGAGATTTAGAGACCATGCATAGACCAATCAAATTGCGAGATTTTGTGACACTATACTCTAAGAAAGGTTTGGGTACGGTATCTGTAGATGATCAGTTTGATGATAGCTGGAAAGAGCGCATAGAGAAAAAAGTGATGGGATTATAGTGCAAGATAAGGTTTGGATTAGTTACCAATTTATTAGTGTTCTATAAATAGTGTTCCTATTGAATAATAAAACAGGAGATTCATTTTGTATTACGTAGTGTGTATCTGTTTTCCTCGCTATTAGCTACACTGTTAGTGTATGGGTACAAAGTAAAGCCAAATTGAAAACAAACGTCGTACTTAATTTACTCTTCATGGAATACTTTGTTCAAAAGATATGCAGATGTATAGAATTATTTGCTCACCGTAATGAACTTGGACGTTTTCAACGGCCAGTAGATGCACCAGAAGATTTTTAATGGCTACTGGAGTGTAGGTTAGCTGCTGCTTTTAATGCTGTTATTTACGATGACTAGAAACTACTGCACTTGCTAGCTAGCTCAGCGGGCATGTCGGACACACCTCTTGTGCATGACGTTGTTTTATGACTAGAACTGAAATATCGGAATGGTTAATTTGGGCTCCGTTCTGGTCCTGTATGGAGATGCTGGTTTTGATGACATGTATGTGTGAGCTTGCACGTATGTCTTTTGCCCATGCATGACAATAACAGACAATTTCAAAGTATTATACATATACATACTATGGGATAGAAAAACAATTAGCCTAAAAACCCATGCAGTACAAAACCTTAGATAACTGTATAGTTGTAAAGTTTCTCTGCTTACTGACTGGGCAACAGGCTACCATAGCAATCCCTGCTACAGTATAGCTGTCTTCCAGAGTAGTCAATAATACTCAGTACATTTTCGATCGCTCGCAGTGTACTGCTACTCTACTTCTAGTCAATTACGCATGCTCATTATGACTGTGCTGTCAGAGCCCCGGTAGGGACCGACCGGGAAACTCTCCCTCCAATGAGATCCCAACCACAACGAGACACGGTCTCTCCAGGGGCTGCTTGGCTGCAGCCTTACTGGAACTCTTGCTGGCCGGGCAAACCCGGGAAGGAGAACATATGCAGACCAACAGTATTGTTCTTGTGTGGCTCAAGTATCAATTCGGAACAGGTCCTCTTGTACAAGTTCTCATATTACCACTAGGAGCATAATGACATAAGAAAAGAGCTCCTGTTACAACCCACAGACAAGACAGCATTCTCACATTACCACAGACCAGACTGCTGTCTGATCTGTGGGTAATAATGTGAGAACCTGCTCTGAATTGATGCGTGAGCCACCCAAGAAGTAGAAAAGGAGTTAACATCTTTACTCCAAATAAAAATCATACCGGGTAGGGTGAGGGAAGGAAAGCACGCTTCATGCTTTAAATTAGTATGTTCAAAAAACATTTGACACACTTTGGCATGACGGCTTATGGTTGGAGTTATGGGAAATTGGGTAAGGGTAGGATGTGGAGAGTTAATAAGAGCATGTACGACATTACACAGGGTGTCGTTTCACTAAAGAGAGAAAAACCCAAACTATTCCATATACGTAGGCCAGAGGTGGCACAGGGTTGTAGTACGCACGTATGTCACCTATTCTATTTTCTCAATCGGTTATTAGTTGAGGTTCAGACAGCTAGGATTGGCATAGCTACTAAGAATGATGTTAACATTGGAGATGTAGTCTAGTGTTTACAGTTTGGTTGTCTGAATTTACAAACTCGCTCTTTTTCTTTATGTGTATAATTATATACATATTTGGTTCATGGATGACTGAACGTGTAGGTATGTAAAATCCCCAGCGGAATTTACATTTGTATAATTATATTTATGCTATCCATTTTTCAGTTCTTTCATGTGAGAGTCCACAGTTTGGTTCCTATTACGTACATGTATGGTATCCAATTAATGCTGCATGCATTCTCAAGTCTAGCAACCACTAAGCAACTACATCTTTTTATCCCACAGCATGTATGCATAGTACAAATGGTTGTCTGGTATTATATCTGTATTTCTAACAGAAGTTAAGAAAAAACAGACTGTATTTGATAACAGTATAGCTGAGAGAAGTAGCATGAGGCCCGGGGAAGCTAAGTGCACCCTGCTAGTAGCATTTGTATCATGTACACCAGAGGGATTTTCCTTTTATACTTACAACCTCACCAATAATTATCTAACCCTAACCACACTACCATGTGAAGTACAGTGTTTGAATGGAGATGTGGGTGCATGTATGATGGGCATACAAAGATATAATGAACAATGACTTAAATGTGGCAAAGCTGGGATACTTTCACCAGCCACCCTGCCTTGAAAGTACGAGATAACCTGGAAAATTCAGTTGGAGAAGGTACAAAGAAGGGACTGGTTTTAGGAGATTTGTGCCTGCTAGAAAGAGTGGAGAGATTGGCAGTGCTGCTTAAAAGTCACATTCACATCATTTGATCATACCATGCTCTCCATTTCTTGTGCTGATATCTCCACTTTAACAGAAGCACTACACAATCTCTGCTAACCTGGGAGCTGTAGTAAGCCTCTCTTGGTAATACTTCACTATGTACCCAGGCCTCCCAGACTTCATCTCGCAATCGCCCATGGCTGATATGTAACGTCTGGTTAGGAGGCCTGGGATGAGATGAAGTGAAATTGTGTGGTGTACTAATTGTTATGGTATACATGTATGTACATATTCCGATTATTTAGGTACATTGTAGGTACATATGCTATACTAGTATTGAGGTACCAAATTGAATTTAGATTTCCTTTGTTTGGTATATGTATGCAGGTACTTCAACTTGTGCACTGGTCTAGAAGTGGACTCATGATGACGGAATTGGAAGAGGTAAACTTTCAATGCACTGTACAGTGTATTAAAATTGGCGTGAAAAAGCACTTTACCAAAAAGTGCAATAACCATTCATGTAGGGATGCACTTCCACAAAAATAAAGGAAACAAGCTATAACTCACACTGCAACGGGTTCACAGACTACCTACATAATGCATTACAGAGTAGCTACAAATCACAGCACAGTGCGTTTACGGAGACCAACCTTGGTAAGGAGATGTAGGGAGGATGGATGAAGTTTACAGCTCTAAGGACCATCCACAATTGGATGACATTGATCATTCACAATTGGATGAATGGTTAACAGTTACTAAAACCATCCACGATTGGATGACATTGACCTTCCACAATTGGATGAATGTTCCAAATCTTAAGACCATCCACAATTGGATGGCATTGATCATCCACAATTGGATGAATGTTAACAGTTATTAAAGCCATCCATAATTGGATGGAGAATGCTAACTTTAACAATGAAGTCCAACCATAATTGAACGATTGTTACAGTTATTAAAATCATCCACAATTGGATGAATGTTAGGGGTAATTATTTATAGCTACCATCCACAGAATGAATGGTAGCCTTGTGCCCAGGGTCATTGCGTGGGAGGAAAGTTGAGGAATTAGGAATTTATTTGAGCTTTAGGCCAGGGTAGTCCAAAAGCTATACAAAAAAAAACAAATTGAAACACCATTATTGCGAAACATATATAACACTATTATAGGTATCTACTCCTCAGTTTGCATAAATTAACAACAAAGTATCCAATCAACTTGTAAAACCTATCCAGTATAATAAAACATGAAAACATAAAAGTAGTATATGACCCTTTATACTCCTCTTCTGCTCCAATCAAACACCTTGGATGTGATGTAATGTACTATAACTATAACACAATGTTGGCTGCAAATTGTTTATTGCTGTTCAGAAACAATAAAACACTCTAAAAAGTGCCCTGTGCACGATATAAAGATTTTGCTAGTCTTCTCCTGTTTCTACGGTATCATGTTTCTTTACTGCATTGGTTTCTGTCTATTGGTATGTAAGCCATGTTTCTGTCCTGCAATAGTCTCTGTCCTTTAGATAGTTTGAAGTTTTAGTTTCTGCACTACATTAGTCTCGTCTGTTAGTCTGGTGTTTTGGTATTTAAGCAGCACTGCAGTAGTCTCTATCTCAGTGTTTTAGTATTTCAGCAGTGTTTTTTAGCATAATTAGTCTGTCAGAAGTTTTAGTATTTAAGCCATGTTCTGTTCTGCGTTACTTTTCGTCAGTTAGTTTAAAGTTTTACTATTTATGTCGTGTTTCTGTACTGCAGTAGTCCCTGTCTGATAGTTAGTCTGGATATTTAGTTTTTAAGCCACGTTGCTGTACTGCTTTACTCTCTGCCTGTTAATCAGTTTGGAGTTTTAGTATTTAAACCACTTTTTCGTACTGCACTAGTCTCTGTCTGGAGTTTTAGTGTTTAAGCCGTGGTTCTATACTGCATTAGTCGCTGTGAGTTAGTATTTAATCCGTGTTTCTGTACTGTTAGTCTTCGTCAGTTAGTCCGATGTTTTAGTATTGAAGCCACAGTTGCCCAGCAACCCTCATGTACCCTAGGGTACAGGGATGTACCTTGGCTTGAAAAGCACCGCCTAGGTACATGGGGTTTGTACACTGTGGTGGTGCCTTTCAAGGGACCTACAACTATGGTACAAATTTCAATTAAATCCTAACTTCCTAAGCATGTGTTATATCTGACTAACATCAGCCAAAATGTATTTACTAGGCTATTGAAGAGGTCAGATCAATGGTAGCTAGTTGCTTATGCAAAAAGTCTTTGGCTGAGACCAACAACACTGAAACTGTACCAATCTTGAATGCAAATCCTTACTTCCAAAGCCTGTATTGTATTGGACTAAATAACATCAAGCAAACTAAATAAGCTTTTGAATTCTAAGCCAGTTCTTTGGCTAGGCTAGTGAATAAATAACATCAACCAAACTGAATAAGGTTTGGAAATTTAAGCCAGTTCTTTTCCTAGGCGGGTGAAGAGGGGTCAGATCAATGGTATCTAGTTTCTTTTGATGAGAGTGTCTGCCAAGAACACTAAAATTGTACTAATTTTAGGGAAATCAATACTTCCTAAGCCAGTTTGGTAACTAATTACCATCAGCTATAATAACAAGCCTTTGACTCTTAATCCAATTCCTTTTCTAGACATTTGGGAAAGGTCTCATCGAGGTTAGCTAGTTGCTTAGGCTGAAAGTCTTTGCCTGGGACCAAGAAAACTGAAATTGTAACAAATTTCAATTCACCCGTTTCAACCACTTGCTGCTTCGCTACTTCAGTGATATTCTTAGCAGTGCTACATAACAGTCTGGTTAGTGATGACAATGCTCAAAAACAACTGGTAGGGCTCATATCAGCCCTAGACTACACCTACAGTAGAGTTCTGAACATGTCATTTTGTACACATTTAATGGGGACACCATTTTTTCCAGGGCCATCCTTACACATGGGAGTTCTATCGTACTCCATGATAACTAGAAGGTGGTTGACTGAATGGCATCAGAGAATGTATTGTACCTGTGTGGTAGATAGTTGTTTAAGAGTAGGGTGGTATGTGGGTATGAGGAGCCTGATAGACACAATTAACAAGCATTATTTGTCTCGATCTCAGCACAAATGTAACTAACTAGCTAAAATAAGGCTAGAGACCGAGATGAAGCCAAGATTACTATTGCAGCATTTTTACCCAGACTCCGAGGTTTCAAAACTGAATAGCGGCTCACATCAGTCTGTAGCCAACTTAAAGCAGCAGTGTAGAGAATGGAGTCAGTTTGTCTATCCTTGCTTGTACCATAGTTGTAAGTCACTTGAAAGGCACCGCCCTAGTGTACAAACCCCATGTACTTAGGCGGTGCCTTTCAAGCCAGGGTACATCCATGTACCCTAGGGTGCATGAGGGTTGCTGGGCAACTGTGGCTTCTTCTCAAAACTGTGAAACAATTAGCGGGTACTATAAAAGCTACTATGGCACAAGTCATCTGTACCATGGGTTTCTAAGGTGTATGGGATTTGTACCCTCGTGCAGTTGTATGTCTTCCCTCGGGCTTCGCCCTCGGGAAGACATACAACTGCCCTCGGGTACAAATCCCATACACCTTGAAACCCATGGTACAAATATAACTTGTACATACAATAAAGTTGTGTAACTATAAAATTCAGCACAAACTGCAGCCTAATTAATAATTCAAGACACATGTCTCTGATCTGTTAAAAGCCACAGGTCACCAAGTAAAACTGCAGGTCACTAAATATATAGCAACTTAGTGACCTGCTGTCCTCATCTCTTCGAGATTTGGTAACCTCATTTCATGTTCTGCTCTCTGATCTAATTACTGTTGCTGCAAGATATTGTGGGGCGACTGAAGAACACGATTGAGCTTAGGGTCGGGATCAGGCTATGTTTTGTTCTCATCAAATTATCCCTGTCTCCATGAAGCGGGCTTTTAAGGCCTGAGTAAATTTTCTGGGAATAATTTGGGAATAATAGGAAGTCAAAAGGCTTACGAATAAGGATTTACAGGAATATCTGCGACTACCTTGTGTGTTAAAATGGCAGATGGTACTTCAGAGTTAAGACAATCATTTTACAGCTTAGTCCTCCCAAGGGCATTTCTGATTTCGCCAGCATATAACCCCCAAAGACTTAATTACCGTACCTCAATATGCGATGATGGTGTATCCTTATTAACTGGAATAGCCCAATGAGGAATAGAATAATAGGCAGTTTTTTGCGGAAATAATTGAAAGAAGCACCAAGCATGTAGTTCTCAGCAATCCCTAAATTTTGGAGTTTGGAAGATGGCCACACCAAGATTACTTCCTGGCAAAAATAATTCAATTTAAATACGACACGGACTACAAGCACTATGTATATGATGGAGTAGTTCCAGTGGGGTTAGTACCCGAAATGAATACCCTCAACAGTGAATCAGGCATCACCGTCCAATACTACTAGTCTCATGCCCAGCTCCACATTAGAAAGGTGGGTCTAGCGACCTGTATATTCAAGTCGGGTTAGCATTACATCAGCAGTCCCAGATCTGGACTGGTAATGCGAAGTGGAATTCACAGTTACATCCATGTCCTAGTCTCATTCCCAGCCACATACACTTGCAAAAATAAACAGGAAAGGTAACTATTCCCGTTTTTTTTTGTGAGTGCACGTGGGGGGAGCCTGGGAACAAGGCTATCCATGTCGCTATACTCGGCATTGATAAGTGGGTGCAAAGTGGCTGCTGCAACTGTGATATCCGCATGATGATGTAATACTATAATCAGCCAATCACACTGCTGGTCCAGATCTGGGACTGCTGACGTAAGGCTAACCCAATTTTCAATATATAGGGTGCCAGACCCACTTTTCTAACGTGGGGCTGGGGATGAGACTACCACTACTATGGCCTACTGCAACTGTGATATCTGTTTGGTAATTATATATATTATGTAATATTCAACCAATCACAATGCCGGTCCAGAACTGGGGCCACTGACGTAATGTTGCCCCAACTTTGAATATACAGGGCGTAATGTAGGGCTGGGCATTAGACAAATACCGCCAGGGCTAGCAATATAGACATGTGGCAATAATATAAAACCCAATTGCAATGTAGAGTCTCAGAAATAAATGTTTTCACTCCACAATGTGACGGGTAATGAATGGCCATACGCGCAAACTATACACTGTCCAAACTTTACTACGGTAAAAGAGCATGACTACTAGATAAAGACAAGGACTACAATATTTTAGCAACGTTATTGTGATTTTAGTTTCATGATACACGTATGTACTAGTTAAATGTAACATATTGGGCCAGTACTGGCTGTACACACTGTGCATACTGTCAAATTTAATGGATATGCCCCCCACACTGTTTAGGTTAGCAAATGCACAATTTAGATATGAGGTATGGTAGTTACAAAGCTGCCTTCATATCTACGTACATTTTGGATATGGATACCTTCAAACACGAGAGACTTTAGAGCACTTGAGGCACACAAGCAGCCTTGAATAGATCTATCATAAAGTCATTCTGTCATATATTAGTAACTGCATGGATGTATACACTGCAAATCCCAAGTTTAATCAGTGTGATAAAAGTATCTTAGGGTTCGAAACTACATTGATTATTAACTAAAGTTCAATGCACATATCTTAATGCAGCTAGAACTACTGAACTAGTTGTCTAATTAGGGTTCTATCCACTAACATGTGATACACATATGTACCTCTATCACTGCAAGAGCTGCGGTATGTGTACATCAACTGTCCAGGTACGTACTTTGCAATGCTGTATGCTGGGCTTCAATCAGGCACACCATGTCTCAAATGTGGAACAGCAGCAACTCTTTGGTACTTCACACCAACTGAAGGATAAACAGGGAAGTAATTATTGCTAGTAATAGATGACAGTGGTCTAAGGCTAGTATTTCTTTGTACATAGATTACTTAATATACCCCTGCACAGCAGTCAATCAACAGGAAGCTTTCCGCTTATACCGTAGACTCGGGTTATCAAGCGCATGCGCTAGTTGGGACAATAGCAAAAATATATGCGCTACATAACGAAGTGCACTACATAATGGGGGTTAAAGGTTGACCACGCCTAGTTTTTCCCCAAATGCCAAAATTCAAGACCTACTAATAGACACACTCTAATAAAATTGAGAAACAATACTTAAACACTAAAACTCAAGACTAACTAACAGACAGACACGAATACAGTCGAGAAACACGGCCTAAGCACTAAACTCCAAGACTAACTAACAGACGCACACTAATACAGTTGAGAAACATGGCCTAAACACTAAAACTCAAGACTAACCAACAGACAGACACAAATACAGTCGAGAAACACGGCCTAAGCACTATAATACAAGACTAACAGACACAAGCTAATACAGTGGGGAAACATGGCCTAAACATTATAACTCAAGGCTGACTAAGACACAGACACAAATACAGTCGTGAAACACAGCTTAAAAACTAAACCTCTGAACTAATAAACAGACAGACATTAATACAGTTGTGAAACATAGCCTAAATACTATATCTCAAGACTTATTTCTAATACAGTTAAGTTTAAACTCAAAAACCCAAGGCTAACTAACAGATAAACACTAATACAGTCAAGAAACACAGTCCAAGTAACCAAAACTAAAGACAGACAGACACAAATACAGTCGAGAACCAAATGGTAGTACTCAGCAGTATGGAGTGGTAGAGTGCAGTAAAGTACAATAGAATACTGTAGGTTGCAGTAAGATTCGTAGGGTGCCCTAGGGTGCTGCAGAGTGTAAATGGTTGCAGTACGATACAATAGGTTGCAGTAGGGTGCATCAGAGTGCTGTAAAGTGCAGTGGAGAGTGCAGTAAGTGGCAGAAGAATGCAGTAGGGAGCCGCACTGTTCAGTAGAGTGTAGAGTTTAGTAGGGAGCAGTACGTTGCAGTAGGGTGCCATAGGGTGCTGTAGAATGTTTTTGAGTATAGGAGGGTGCAGTATGGTGCAGTGAGTTGAAGTAGGGTGCAGTATGGTGCAGTGAGTTGAAGTAGGATGCATTACAAGTGCAGCAAAGTCTAGTGGAGGAGAGTGCAGAAAGTTGCAGCAGAGTGCAGTAAGGAGTAGTAGAAAGCAGTACAGCTCACTAGGGTGCTGTAGATTACAGCAGGGTACCAATGGCATGGTGTAAAGTGTAGTAGAGTGCATCACGGTACAGCAGGTTGCAGCAGGGTGCATTAGAGTGTAGTGGAGAGTGCCGTAAATTGCAGTAGAGAACAGTAGAGTGTTGTAGAGTTCAGTAGGGTAATGTAGGTAACAATAGGGTCTCGTATACGGTAACGTAAAGTGCTATAGGGTGTAAAAGGGTGGTGTACGATGCAGTAGGGAGGAATAGAGTGCCGTTGAGAGTGCAGTAGATTACAGCAGAGTTAAGTAGGAAGCCGTTGAGGGCAGTAAAGTTTAGTTGGGTGCTTTAGGTTGCAGTAGGGTATTGTATGGAGCGGTAGTGTGCTGTATGGCAGAGGAGGGTGCAATACGATGCATAAAGTTGCGGAAGAGTGCATTGGAGTGCAGTATATAGCAGTGAAGAGTTCATTAACTCATAGAAGAGGGCAGTAGAGAACATTAGAGTTCAGTAATGTGAACTAGTTTGCAGTAGGGTACCATAGGGTGCCATCGGAGACTGTAAGATGTAAGAAAGTAGTAGAGTGCAATAGAATGCAGTTAATTGCAGTTAATTGCAGTAGAGTGCAGTAGGGAGCAGTAGAGTATAGTAGAGTTCAGTAGGGTGATGTAGGTTGTAATAGGATCTCGTAGGGTACGTAGAGTGCTCTACGGTGAAGGAGGGTGGTGTACGATGCAGTAGGTTGCAGTAGGGAGGATTTGCATACAATAGAGTCCAGCGGAGAGCACAGTAAATTACAGCAGAGTGCATTAGAGAGCCATTGAGAGCAGTAGAGTTAGACACTGTAGATTGCCATAGGGTATTGTAAGGAGCCGTAGGGCGTAGTATGGTGTAGCAGGGTGCAGTACGGTACAGTAAGTTGCAGTAGGGCACATTAGAGTGCAGTATAGTGCAGTGGAGAGTACATAAACCTGCAGAAGAGAGCAGTAGAGTGTCATCGGGTGCTGTAAGGGTAAGAGGGTGCAGTATGGCTGAAAAGGTTGCAGTAGGGCACAGAAGAGTGTAAAAGAGGGCAGTGGAGAGAGCAGTAAATAGCAGAAGAGTGCTGTAGAGTGTAAGAGGGTGCAGTAGAGTGCAGTAGGGAATGGCAGAGTGCAGTAAAGTACAATAGGGTGCTGTAGGTTGCAATAGAATCCTGTAGGGTGCCGTAGGGTGCTGTAGAGGGTAAAAGGTTGCAGTATGATACAGTAGGTTGCAGTAGAGCGCATTAGAGTGCAGTAAAGTGCACTGGATAGCGTAGCAAATTGCTGTAGAGTGCAGTAGGGAGCTGTAGAATGCAGCAGAGTTCAGCTGGGTACTGAAAGTTGTAGTAGGGGGCTATTATGGGGCTGTAGGGTGTAGCAGGCTACAGTACAAAACAGCAGGTTGCAGTAGGGTGCCTTAGAGTGCTGTAAAGTGCTGTGGAGAGCGCAGTAAATTGTAAAAGAGTGTAGTAGGGAGCAGTACAGTTCATTAGAGTTTAGTAGGGAGTAGTAGGTTGCTGTAGGGTACTGTAGGGTATCGTAGGGTGCTGTTGGGTGTAACAGGGTGCAATACAATGAAGTAGGTTGCAGTAGAGCGCATTAGAGTGCCGTAATCTGCTATTGAGCGTGCAGTAAACTGTCGAAAAGTGCAGTAGGGTGAAGTAGAGTTTAGTAGAGTGTAATAGGATGCTGTAGGTTACAGTTGGGTGCCGTAGGGGGCCATAGCGTACTGTAAGGTGTAGGAAGGAGCAGTAGGGTGCATTAGGTTGCACTAAACTGCAGTGGAGAGCACAGTAAATTGTAGAAGAGTGCAGTAGGTAGCAGTACAGGTGAGTAGAGTTCAGTAGGGAACAGTAGGTTGCAGGAGGATGCTGCAGGGTGTCGGAAAGTGCAGTGCAGTGAAGTAGGTTGTAGTAGGGTACAGTAGAGTGCAGTTAGATGCGGTGAAGAGTACAGTAAATTGCAGTAGAGCACAGTAGGGAGGTGTAGAGTTCATTAGAGTTCAGTAGGGTGCGGTAAGTGGCAATAGTGTGCAATAGAGTGCAGTGGAGAGTGCAAAAAATTGCAGTAGAGTGCAGTAGTAAGCAGTAGAGTACAGCAGAAGTTAGTAGGTGAGGTAGGTCATATTAGGGTCTCGTAGGGTACCGTAAAGTGCTGTGGAGTATTAGAGGGTGCAGTAGATTGCAGCAGGTTGCAATAGGGAGCATTAGAATGCAGTAAAGTACTGTGGAGAGTGCACTGAATTGCAACACAGTGCAGTAGGGAGCTGTAGAGTGCTGTACAGATTAGTTCAGTGCTGTAGGTTGCAGCAGGGTTTTGTAGGGAGCCATGGAGTGCTGTATGGTGTAGGAGGGTGCGATACTGTGTAGTAAGTTGCAGTAGGGCGCATTAGAGGGCTGTATACTGCCTTGAAAAGAGCAGTAACATGCCGAAGAGGACAGTAGGGAACAGTAGAGCTCATCAAAGTACTGTAGGGTGGAGTAAGTTGCAGTAGGGCGCCGTAAATGTGTCGTCAGATACTATAGGGGTTAAGAGGAAGCAGTATGGTGCAGTAGGTTGCTGTAGGGCAAAGGAGGGCAGTACAATGTGCACAAAGTTGCAATAGAGTGCAGTAGAAAGCGGTAGAGTACAGTAAAATACAATAGGTGCTGTAGGTTGAAGGGGGATCCCGTAGGGTGCCGCAGGGTGCTGTAGAGTGTTATAGGTTGTAGTACTATATAGTAGGTTGCAGTAGAGTGCAGTAAAGTGCAGTGGAGAGCGCAACAAATTGCTGCAGAGTGCAGTAGGGAGCTATAGAGAGCAGCAGAGTTCTGCTGGGTGCTGAAAGTTGCTGTAGGGGACCATTAGGGGGCCGTAGGGTGTAGGAGGGTGCAGTACGGTACAACAAGTTGCAGTAGGGTGACTTAGAGTGCAGTAAAGTGCTGTGGAGAGCACAGTAAAGTGTAAAACAGTGTAGTAGGGAGCAGTACAGTTAATTACGTTCAGTAGGGAGTAGTAGGTTGCAGAAAGGTGCTGCAGGGTGCTGTTGGGTGTAGGAGGTTTGAGTACGATGCAGTAGGTTGCAGTAGAGTGCATTAGAGTGCCGTGAACTGCTATTGAGAATGCAGTAGACTGCAAAAAATAGTACAGTAGGGTATCATAGTTCAGCATTTGGGTTTACAATACATGTAATCATTGATTCTTCATCGGAATCTGGTCTTGGGTGTACGCTCTGTCCTTGTATTCTGGAAACTTGTCTCATTCGTGGTTGAATGTGGGGAGCAGCCTCATCATCTAGCAGACCTAGCTCATCTTCTTTCTTGCTACTTTAAGCTTTATTTCATAGCTGCTGATAGTTTGTGTCTAATTGCAATATGAGGGGAAACTTCTAAATCACAAGTTGTTTCATCTTTAGATTCCGACCCTTCAATATTAGAAACAAATTCAATGGTCGCATAACATGGCTCCAGCATATACTCATGCACAATGTCACTTTAGTACACTTGTGGTTGATCAGCTGTCCCGCTTCCAGCTAATTCAGTAAGTGTAAATTCCTCTTGAATTGTTAGTAACTCAAGATGAATGGGTGAGTCATAATGGGGTTCTGGTGCGTATGCGTTCTCACTCTCGAAGAATACATCTAAACTGGCGGAGAAGTGCAAAACGTCATTTTTCTGAAGCCTTGAAGTGCTTTTTGTTTGAACTGCACTTTCAGAGGAACGGCCCATTGATGAAGACAATTTTCTAGATCCATGACTATTGCTAATAGCGGTAGGCCTCCTTTACTTTTTCTTACAGCACAAAAACTCTTTCCACAGTTCTCTTACATCTTCACGAAGTGCACACAAGAACAAGAATATAAAGAAGCCTTCAAAGGAATTAGTGATGGCAAGCAGAAACTGGAATACCACGGAAGGATGTGAAATGGTAAAGAAACCAATGACCCAGGTGATACCGAAGAGCATCATTATAGCAAATATGCTGATCAAAGTCTTCAGTACTCCTTTCCCTTTACCACCAGCTTTTTGTTGACTGCTTTCCTTTTTTCCAGAAGGATTCGTACCACTACCAAAAATATGATGCTATTGAATAGTATCCACAAGGACCAATATTGGTCCCATGAAAGCACCGTAGAGGACCCTCAAGTCACTAATGAATTAGCTGTCAAATTTAGAACAATAAAATATTGAATTTCTTGAATGCCTAAACCCAAACCACACTACCAAGTATAAGTGGGCACAGGTTTGAGTGCAATGTTCAAAATAGTATGGAATGCACAAGTAGGAACTTTAGGGAAAATATGAGCCATGGTGCAGACTTGTCATTAACGGTTACTTTATGTTATATCTGTCATGTATACCAAGCTTAAAACCTGCTCACACTCCAGACCGTCTACACCTAGAATTTATCTCCATGCTGTGGAGATACATTGCAAAATTATTTTCCAAGGCTGTGAGATAAGATCTGGGCAGGGAAGGCCTGAGTGATAGACTAACAGCTCATAGGTAAGTTGAGTTCATGTAGCCTTTGTGATATTAATGCTGGTGATGGAAAGTATACTTGAGCAACATAAACATATTTCAGATATCTCTCAGCTGTAGCTACTAGATTTATTGGGCCTGCAGTCTTTGATAATATGTGTGAAAGTCTGGTCTCAAGCTGAAAGCTAGGCTTACATTTATTTAGTATTTAGAAAATGGTATTACAATTTTCGAACAGTTGCAATGTTTGCTGGCAAACAACATTCAACACTTCAGTCCGAGGCACACATTTCTAGACACAGGTACAAAAAAAACAAATGAATAGCATTACATCGTCGTGGAAGAGCAAGACTTAAATGTATGTACGTACCCGTATTCTATTCAAATCGTTTAGCTGCTGCAAGACTAGATAGAGCATTCCATAAAATGCTACACACTTCCTGCAAGTACACTTGAAATTGTTCCAGCTCCATCCATACTGACATTGTGCACTAAGTTTGGTTTGTTTCATATTTGTGTATAGAATTGTATACCTCAAAGTCTTCGATCAAAGGTTTCCATGAAATTTACCGGCAAGGACAAGTTTAAATGTTGTCAATGTTTTACAAAGATCTAATAGACCCTTCTCCTGACTACATGTATACCTTCAAGTAGGCCAATCCTTATGTTTTTGTTGTTGCCATGGTTTCAGGGTGCACAATTTACACTCAAGTTCATTACATTGCAAACTCTTCGTTAAGCTTTCTGAGAGAGTAAAGAAATCAATGAGACCCAGCTGGGGATTGAACCCCAGACCTTCTGAATACTAGTCAGATGCTCTTACCAATTGAGCTACTGGAGTCCCTTTGCAGAGGAGCAGTAGGCAAGCTTTATACAGCCACTAAACCTGCTAGTAGCACTTGCCAGTAGGACCCAGCCAATTCCAACAGTAATTACTCTCTCATTAGGCCTCTCCCCCCATCTCCTAAACACGATAAATGTGCTACACCCAAACTTAGCCTGGATCAGTCTTTTGGGGTAATTAAACCACCAAAGACACAGAACTGAAAACTAAGTAGTCACATTGCAAACTCTTCAAGGGATGATAAGCTTTCTGAGAAAGTAAAGAAATCCCGAAAAAGTGTACATCTGCATCTCTAGCCCACCATAGGAGTTCCTTGCCCAAAAATACAGTAGGTACATCCTTGTTTAATTGCTTGTGAATATGGTTGGTGGGATTATGAAGTGACTAGCTGCAATCATCAGTGCGCTGATAAACATGGCAATTGTGTTGTGTGCTGAAGGGAGTGTTGAATCTACAGTGCAAGTTACTGCTATGGATAAATTCTTAACTGATGTGCACCCTCAGTGCTTTTGATCTACCCACACAAATTTATGTTATCCCTTACCGTTTCATCCACAGAAATGTCACCTGCTTCCAATAGGTCAACAGTTAATGTAAAGACCTGAGCAATCACATTGATATTTTCAGCTGTCTGGTCCATTTCATCACTGGCATTCCTCACAACAGAAGTGAGCTGTGCTGTTTCTTCCACAAAGTTTTCTTCTACTATGTTCATCTTTAAATAAAGTACATTTAATGGCCCTTACTGTCTGAAACAAAATAACGTAGTTGAAATTTGTATTGGCGTTTGACGTACATTGACTGACTACTGATGTGCAGCCACCCTCCATTGGATTCCCCCAAATGCTGTAAGGTTACATTTCCTACAAGCCATTGCACCAGGAATATCTTCTCTTCGAGCACACTGTTGTGATACCAGTACCCCTTCTTCTGTAGCTATTGTTTCTGGCCAATGTCTGGTGCCTCGATCTGTATTTGTCGTTTCAAAACCACAGAATCCAAGTTCTGTAGAATGTTGTAAGTACATTGTAAAGTATTCATCGCTCTCATATGTAACTAGTTCTCATACTGTTTGCAGCAGTATGTAGCCTCATTTCCAGGCCCATGACTTTATCGAAGAAGTGCAGGCCTGGGAACGAGGCTAGTAAGTATATACATACCGTAAAATCTGATAAATAACCGCCCCCTTAAAGGTAACCACCCCTCTAGTATAACCGATCAATTTACTGCAACAACAGTTTACTCGCGTGTATAACCTATGTAAACATAACCGCCCATAATTTGCACGTGCAGCCCAGGCAGGAAATTGAATCTGTAAAATTAATAGTGTGAATGTCTATAGCAAACAGCTAATACGTCGAACACGAATAGCGACGAGAATCAGACTGTGCAAACCAAGAAGTCGGCGTTAGTCGTAGCGAGAAAACCCTAGCTACTGTTAGTGGAGGGTTCTGGAAACGAGACTAAGCTACGGTAGCTAAGGTATTAACGCTATGGAGCTCGTTCAGCTTGCCTGCCTGAAGGCTTTCTACCTCAAGGGACACCACATCTACTGGGCTGATCTCAACGTAGGGGATGTTTCTGTAAATCTGCCACGCTATTAACAGTTGTTTTGCAAAAATAACCGATCTGTGATTATACCTGCCCATGTAAAAGTAACCGCCCATTGAGGCTGCTAATTCTAATTATAACCGCCCCCGGTTATTTATCAGAGTTTACGGTATATATTTGCACCGTATGTATTGTGTGGGTGTTTGGAAGGCACCACCATTGGGGGCGAACCCCATTTATCTAAGGGGTGCCTTTTGAGCCAGACATTGGTGAGCAAGTGTGGCTTCTTCTCAAAAATGCTAACCAATCAGCAGGCAGTATAATATTAAAAGTTATGACACCAGTCATGCAATGTAACTACTATGTACTGGGAGACTAGCCTGTCAGCTAAAGGGACACTTCCTGACAAATTTCTATTCTATTCTATTCTATGTATACTTTATGTACATATCCATAATGTATGTACTTTCGGTATGCATTTATGATACGTATTACCTGACCAGCGCACAGTGCCGGATTGGATTACATTATGGATGTCATTAAGTCTTTGTGCAACTTCAAGTGTTTGTAGTGGCAGGGAGTACAGATGTGGAAGGTTTACAATACTGCATTCTATTAATCTATAGCTCTCCCAATTCTGTTCTGTGTCAGTTCCATTCTCCTAAAGTGGTAGTTGTAGCTGAAATTAATCTCTACATGTTACAATTTCTAGGACCCTATAACCCAAACACTAACTATAAAAATTAATCTCCGTCCTTCAAGACTTGAGACTGTGACTCCTGTCTTTGTACAACAGTCTTTTACACTACATACTGTAACGTTTCCTACAATACATTATGATGTGGCTTTACGGACTGAAGTAGAGCAACACAGTAACTAAAGAACAGAGACAAATCTTAGCAAGTGCTTTAGAAGCAGTTCTAATTTTCGCATCATTGGCAACTAGGCAATTTACCACACCCTTCAAACCCCTTTATGCAGCTATGAAATGCCCAAGGCTCTGCTCAACATCATGTTGGGATAGGTATGCAGTTGTAGAGCTGTCTCCTCATAAGCACACAACAAATGGACAGGAAAAGTTCTGACTTGGCAGACCCATTGTGCTCTTTCATTTAACACCTGTTATTTACAAAAACAGGATTATTGATATGGCTGCCTACCAGTTTTTCAGTATCTAGGCAACACAAAACTATGCATGAGTTTCACAACTTCTGCATGTTAAAGTTTATTTCTTTCACAACCAGGCATAAAAAAAACTCCATGTGACAGACAACATCCCAGTGTTATATGTCATAAGGGGCCTATCTCATTATTATAGCTGCAAGCGTGGATATATTGGTTGGTTTTTATCTCAAGAAATAAGGAGCCAATATCCTCATGGCAGGCCAAGTGTATGCACATCTCATTAAATGACTAAACCTACTAAGCAGACTGTAGCGAAAGTTAAACTGAAAGATAACAGCATAGTAAAACCAAGGAGTTGGGACAAGCATTTCCTACCTAGTGGCAGTTTTTACTGGAATCATAAGTCTGTGTCTTTAAACTAACCATGCAACATTATATATAATGTTACTAGTTAATGATGTACGTACCTTGAAACAAAAAAGCACTCAGTTACTTGCTGTCCAAGTATGCTGTCATTAAACTCTTGCAACACATAATATAAAAGCACACGCATACACTGTCAATTAGTGTTGACTGTGTTATTAATCTACATGTAATACATCTAATACCATAAAACTCGAGGATGGCAGTTGATGTAGTTCAGAAAGAAAGGCAGCTATGTCCTGCAATGACACTGAAAATCTCATGAAAGTAGATTCAGTGGATGCATTCACTGGAAAAAGAGATATTTGAGTTTAATAATCAACAAGTACATTGCTGGTTAGCCTCATTCCCAGGGGCTCCAACATATGGCATTGGGCCGAATTGATAATGAATACACATGTCATAGACTATACTTCAATAACTCACTAGTAACTGCTTCTACCGAAACGGCAATCTTTGTGACCACAAAGTCATTCTCAGCAACACATCTGTACATTCCAGTAGCTGCTGCATGAATTCTAATACCTCTTTCAGTTGCTAGGGTGACACTACTGTTGGAGTGTCTGTATGCAAATAGCTGACCAATTTCTGGGTCATTTGGTTTAATTATTTGGCTGAAGATATCAGTGAAAATATTTCCTTCTGCAGAACCTGATGATGAGCCCTCTTCATCAGTCTCTAGGATTTCTGTTACTGTAGGTATTGACATCGATATGTAGTGCATGGTAATCACCAAGACAACGATCAGTACGTTTATGAGTTTATACAAACATCTTTTACAGGTAACAACACTTAAATACTTGGATTACAGCAATTTTAGGAAATGTTATGTAGGGTTCATTGCATCTGCGTTTTAGCAAAAAAAAAGGAATAGAAGTTAATATGCAGGTTCACCCATAGCATGTACTTCTGCTAAATTACAAATATTATAGATAACATTTAGTGCAGTGGTTTGAAAACAAAGTTGCCACTCCTAAAAAATAGTTATCCTGGGCTTCACCCAGGATATGCGTAGCATGTGGACAACAATTTGTCACGGCTACCAAATCTAATTAACAGTCAGTATTCATAGAAAGCTCTCCCATGAGTAATGAGGCCTAACTCAGGCTTGTGACCATCTACGTAGCTATACAATCAAAAAGCTTTGGAGTCTAGCGGAGAGCGGTTTTGAGGAGTTCAAGTTTCAGTAAACTGTTTTGAGAAACTACAGCACTGCAGAAAGGAAAGGGGTGGTTAGCGTGGACACAGTCGAGAGCTACTGGTAGTTGGAGCATTATTCCTAAAAATACTCTCTATTACGATTTGGGAATAATTGTACGAGCAATAGGCAAAATGATTGCATGAGCGAAGACAGGAGCGCATGAACCGCTTCGTGGCGCTCATGGGCTCCTGGCGAAGAGAGTGCCTATTGCAAGTGCAATTACTCTCAAGTAGCATGAGAATACAAGTGATTCCATGTTAATCACATACCATCACAGCTTCTATAGCTATAGCCTTTGTTGAACTAAAACAAGTATGCGATTTACAGAAAGTGTGCAATTATGGAAATAATAGCACACTTGCAATTATGGAAATAATTGCACACTTGTTTGTCTATGCGGGGTAAATGTATACACTGCAAAAATGCCAGTGCTGAAACAGCACGCAGACAAGCCGAATATGCGTGTTGTTCTGCAGATCGCGTGTTGAAACGGCACATCGCTCGATACATGCGTGTTGCATCAACACGAATGTGCGTAACAACACGCGAGCTGCAAATCTCCGTGGGGAATTTAACACATCGCTATGTGCTAAAGGTTGTAGAGGCGGAGCTAGTCTGGTGCCCAGATCTTGGCTCCTCCCCATAATCGTATCCCGAGGGGAGGAGCCGAAATGTAGCTCCGCCCCTACAGGTTTCTGTCCTGGTTTGAGACTGTATCATGTAAAGATGGCACGGATTCACAGCATATTAGCAATCACCAGTAGCTGATCCTGCAATGTGCTCCTGCACTGTCCATTTTTTTAAAGCAAACCACCTCTCGCGTAAAACAGACGAGGGGCGGGGCTACACCAATCATGCTGCGCATAAGCTAGCTCAGATTTTTTTATACATGGGGCAGGCAGATGCTAAAAACCCTGTCTATTTACTAGATATTCTTTTTGGAATGACACATTGTCGACACGTAGTCTCGCGGGCCAGTCACCGAGACCGGAATGGGTGGAGCTATATAGTAATATCTTTGCCCCTCCCCTTTGCCGGCCGCATATATATATATATACATTGTGCTATTCATGATGTCACTGACGTGGAGCTAATTGTGCAAAGAACCTAGCTAGCCGGTGATGCGTGTTGCGGAGTTCCATAGCCACCACTCATTGGCACTCAACCGCTGGCTTTCAGGTTAATAGTATTTAGAATGTAATATGAGATACCTATTTATGAATTCCGCATGCATGATATAAAAATTAGATAATTAGCGCAAGACTCTTCCTTTCTTTTTTGCAGCTGTGTTCTCTTTGGCCTGGGAAATGTAATGTATCCACTCACAGCCCCCTACGAACCCATCCACTGCTCTTCTCATCTATCACGCCTTCTGAACAGCCCCCTACATCCCACTTCAACAAAGACAGCAACCCTCAGTGTCGTTCCACGTATTAATTCCCGCCACATCTGCGGACTTACACCCAACAGTTCTCCCTGAAGACTCATCTTTCGTGTTCACACCAGTGAAGGATTGTATCATGCTCAAAATACCAAGACTTTCGTGCAATCAGCCCATTTAACCGCTCCCTTCCGTACCCATAGCGATGTTTTTGATCTGGAAAGCTATAGTGCATACATGCATTACTAATATACCATGTGATTAAGCTATATACAGCATAATTATGCTTGTCCTGTACTGAAAATCAGTTCACCAATAAATTGTCTACCTGTTCAGACATACACTTGAAGACTCATTCATAGAATATCTATAAAATGACTACATGACATTTATCCTGGCAGGACAACTGAAGAAAATAATTCATTTTAAACAGCATGTGGACAAAAGTTGTCATGGCTTCAAATTCTAATTAACAGTTCATTCCTTCCGTGTCAATGGAAAGCCCTTAGTTAACTTTAATGATAGCTTCCAGCTCAATTCAAATTTCAAACTCAAGCTAGTGGCTAGCTGCATTGGGGTCTATTGGAAAGCCATCGGGAGCTGCTTTGAGTTCAGGTTTGGGTAGGCAGTTTTGAGAATGTTTATAACTCTACAACATTGCATGATAACACTTTTGCCCAGCACACTAATGCCTTTGATCTTCTAATTAGTATGGGACAATGCCTTTGATCTACTTAATAGTATGGGGCAATAAACTGTAGTCTGTACTCTATTGAGCAGCATATGTAACTACTGCACTGATTAATATCATGTGCAAGGTAAATGCTTTACCTCACACAAGCAGTTGCTCAAGAAATTCATATTAAGTGAAACACGCATGTTTGATTGGTACAACTACATGACATTGTATTATAATGAGAGATTTCAGTTTATATGGAGGTAAAGATTGGAGGGAAGGGCTGTAATAGTTGGGCAAATACAGGTATATGTATACCTTGGGAGCTACGTACAACAATCAGACAAACTCCCATTAATGGAGTCAGTTCAATCAACTTATTGACACTGTCAGATTATTTTGCAGGCCAGATATTTATGTGTACCTTGTGCATATATACAGCGCACAGGTTTCTCTGTGCATAACCTGTTACTTTATCCAGACTCACATGGTATTTTCTTTTATGCAACCAATGAATGATGGAGGTTGAACTTTGGCTCAATTCTTACAACTGTGAATAATCAACTGTGTTTGGTACAGCAATTACCTGGTTTATTATTTGCGTAGTACCATGTTACATTGCTACTGAAATTTCCTTCAGAGTGGCATTCTACAGCAAACTTCTCCCCACATCAACTAGGTATACATTTGAATTGCTGGTTGTTGGAATGATCTCAAGAGGTGGGAGTATACCTTCAAAGATGTAACCAAAGGTACTCACATACATATATGCACGGTAACAAGTGTGTCCATGTCGCCATGAATCTATATCTGTAATGACACAATGCAGAGAGTTTATATATGGAGTGTCATTTCATGCCTTGTGCAATTGTATATACCCAAACTACGAAAAAAAAATCAGTTTGCAATACTTTGGCACACCATAACAAGCCTTATGGAATAGGAATGCATAGAATGGAATAGAACAGAAGACAGTAGAGGTCCTGAAATAGAATTTGAGTACGCTAAGCGGTTAAAGTGGGTTTCAGGAGCATTCAAGCAGGTTCAGTGGCTATTGCAGATCTACCAACAGATGCTCAAGGTGTAAAGTAGTTTATGACCATATGTGGGAGTATACCATGTTGCTATGGAGGATTACACCTCATCAAGATTCTACATGATATATAACATATGAACCATGTCCAATCGGTGAATAGCATTGCTATACCACTTGCTGGTGTTCAGAGGTTTATACCTTGGGCCTGTGGCCCTCATGGTATATTCCCAAACACCTCCACTGCAGGTAGTATATCACTGATATACATGTACACCTCCTGCCATGGTTTATATATTAATGAACTCTCCTTTAGGTGTGGATTATCGTAGACACGCCATGGTTAAAGTTGAAAGAGGGCTGGTTCAAGCAGGTTCTGAGAAGATGAAGTACCCTGTGAGCATCAAAACTTGAATGCTGCTCAGACTGATATATACCCACAGTTCAGCTTCTCACAATTTGCCCTAACCCATATGATTGTACTTGATGATCCACAGGATAGTCTCAATGTGGTTCACATCCAATATATGAACATGAGCATTTATCTGACAGTCATGTAATAGTTTAGCTAGCTAACCCGAACTGGTACCCACCTAGCATCGCTCTATGGCATGCTATTACACAGCAATCTCCTGGCACTAGATCATACATGACGCACCTGGCTGTAGTACACCAGTCGTTAAAACATAGGCAACTGTACAGCCAACAAAGCACACTGGAAGTGTGTAGGAATACCTAGACCCACTTCTCCCGTCGAGATACTGCAGGAAATCCCATAGACTGTAGTAGGTGGGGATAGCTAGCCTCGTTCCCAGGCCTCCGCACAGCTTTGTTGCCAAAGAGTGACGTGTACTTTTTATGGAGTTGTAAGTTAGCAGCAGGTACGGTGGCCAGGAATAATACAAGCTTTTGATGGCAAGACATCCATGGCATGATCCGTTAATATCAAGACTGTAGTACTCTCTATAAAATAATATACTCCATTTGCTTGCTATAATATACATGTTCAGTATTGAATATTACCGTCGAACAGACGTTGCATGCTGCTTATCTAACCAGTTTTAAATTACCACATGCTAGCTCACAGATGCCATGATTAGCCCTTGAATGCAGGACTTATTCATGGCTTGCTGACTTACATTTATATCAGCTATACATTAAGAATTGGCTGGGCCTTTAGCATAGATCAATCCCAGGTAATGAGCCCAACCTTTTCCCAGAGAATACAGTGCCTTCCGTACGTAGCTGCCGTGCACTCATACCCGCGGCGGTACCAGCCCTTGCCCGCGGCGGTACCCGCCCCTGCCCGCGGCGGTACCCGCCCATGCCCCGGCTGCGGTACCCGCCCATGCCTGCTGTGCCCGCGGCGGGTGAACCTTCTCGGCCACCGTACAAAACAGCAAGGGTTTATTTGGGGAGGGTGCATGTGAAACATTCCCGCTCTCCCCCACCGCTGGAATAACTTACAGCGCTCATTGTGCACGACATCGCCTGCCTTTCAGTTTTCTTGATGACGCACATCATAACAAGCTTGCTATTTATAGTAAATAGCCTATAATGACTACCGTAATATAGCTTACGTATAATGACTACTTCACGGACCATAGTCGTGTGCATGATAAATCAATGGATCCGTTGGTCCGGTCCGTAGTCGTCCGGTCCATATTATAGTCACATCTAACGCTCCGGAAAATGACGTCATCAAGAGGCGGGGCTCGATTTGCAGCGTTGCTAATTGGTTTGATTTGCATAGTTTTCTGTGTATTTCGGTGCCCTGAAGAAGGCAACGCAGTTGGTGGAAACGTTGGCAAAAGGAAAGTTTTTAGTTTATCAATGGCCGGAGAAGTGGAATAATTCGTAATTCACGGATAGCCAGCCAACCAAGAAACCTTCAATCGGTGACATAGTGCTTCCTCCTCTCAGGAGCTATTTTGGCAACAGCAAAAGGCACCAGCATCGAGGGGTGATTCCCAGGGCATGCGCTGGCACCCTCTCATGTTTAGATGGCACTTGTACATCCATCATCGTTCCGTAAGGGTACTTTAATGATACAGTCGGCAGTATTGTCTTTTCTTAATATTAACACACCTTGCATGACTACGTATTAGTTAAACCACGCCACCAAGGGCTGTATGGGATTTATAGCGCACGAGTGCAATAACTAATTAGGGCCCGAGGGCGAAGCCCGAGGGCTCTAATTAGTTATTGCACGAGTGCGCTATCAAATCCCATACAGCCTGCGGGTGGCGTGGTTTAACAGATTTGTAGCCCTATGGCTTCCAGTGCATGCGCAGCTTACCATCAGTGGCTTCCTTCAAGTGTGCAGCTGCAACCACAGGGCAATATCATGTTATTGCCCTGCTCTGTGGTAAGCCACAGGGCAATAACCTGTTATTGCCCTGCTCTGGGGTTACTACAGAGCGTTATGGCATATATTGCCCAGTCGGTGCCTTTGATAGTATGGCTTCAAGGGCTACAAATGCATTTATGCCATTGCAAGTCCTGAGAAAGTCAACGACATGCTGGTTGAAGCTGCTGAGGTGAAGGGCTGTCCCGAGCGCATCAAGTATGCTTAGCTGATTCTGGATGAGATGCATGTACGCGAAGACCTTGTTTATTACAAACACACTGGTGAACTTATTGGTTTCACCAACCTTGGCGACATCAATGATCACCTGGGTACATACGAAATAGCTCTCAGTGGTGGTGTACAACCACTGTTTTTGGCGATATCTGTGGTAGTTTTCATGTTGTTGGGACTGTTCAGCAAGTTTTAGGTCCCCTGTCCTTAGATCCCATGCAGTACTCTGACAGAAGAGAAGCTGTACACTCCATTCTGGGATGCTGTGGGCAGAATTGAAAGTCGTGGCCTGAAGGTTAGTACATTAACGCATCTTTGCATATATATAGCAGTTCACAGTTTATGCTTATCTATTCATGTATTAGGAGCTACTTTAGATGGCAACTCTGTGAATCGTGTGCTCATGAAGTTGCATAGTGCTGGACCTGAAATGGTGCACAACGTACCAAGCCCTTTTACCTCGGAAGATAGGCAGCTATTCTGCTTCTCAGACCCACCTCATCTTATGAAGACTTCCAGGAATGCTTGACCTTCAGCCAGCAAGAAGTCACTCTGGGTATGTATGTGGACCGTAGTGAAGAGCCTTGTTCCCCAGTGTGGCTGGGGAATATGCTACATAGTGCATAGCAATACCCGGTGCAGTGAGAAGAGCATCTCGTGGCACCACAAAAGTGCTCTTCGTGAGGAAGACAGGAGATCCTCTGACATACTTTTGACTCAAAGAGGGGGATGGGCGAATAATACATCATGGGAGGATAATACGTAGTTTACGATAATATCTCTACCCTCTACCGGTGGCCTGATCATGAAGGTACGTGATGAGAGGTGTCTGCATTAGGAGGCGCTTTGGCTAGATTATATGGAGGTGGGTCTGCTACATTTCTAGATCCGTGCATACAAATATTCTAGTGTGCAAGCCCTCTAATTAGAATGCTGCTTCCAGCAAGAGAAGCAGTATATACACAGGTATACAGAGGTATACCAGGGTATACCTGCGTATACCTGTGTATACTTGTGTACACCAGTGTATACCTACGTATACCTGTGTGTACCCGTTTATACTTGTGTATACCTGTGCGTGCTTGTGTATACCCGTCTGTACCTGTATATACTCATGTATACCACAGTATACCTGTGTATAATTGTGTATTTTTATGTTTACCCGTTTATGCCCGTGCATACCCGGGTATACCTGTATACCTGTGTATTCTTGTGTATACCCGTGTTTGTCCGTGTACTATGTATACTTGTGTATACCCGTGTATACTTGTGTATACCCGTGTATACTTGTGTATACCCGTGTTTACCTGTGTATACTCCTGTGTATACATGTGTATACCCATGTAAACTTGTGTGTACTTGTGTATACTTGTGTATACTTCTTTATAATTGTGTATACCACGTGTATACATGATGCATACGTGTTGATACCCGTGTATACTTGTGTTTAACTGTGTTTACTCGTGCATAGTACCTGTGTATACATATGCATACGTGTTTATGCCTAGCAACCGGATGCACAAGTCGTCACCGTTTCTTAGTGTATCCATGCAGCAATCCTATTCAATAAGTATGACGTCAAGTTTGCTATGCGTATTCAATGCAACACGAATGCGATTTGGTTGCCAGCCAGTTTGAATCGCTATTAGCAAACTGTAGCTAACTATGTCATTGGCTATACCTAGCGAATTTTGTCTCGGTTTAGACTTTCGTTGTTGCAAGAATTTTGGTGATAAGGCTCCAGATTACACGCCAATGCGTGCTGCTACAGTCAGTGGCCCGAGTGTGATGATCGATCGTGATTATATGGCCGACTTTTTACCCCCAAAGAAGCAACCCAAGTTAGCTGAGAAAGAGAATCAGCACACAAGCGAGGATTCTGTGAAGCTACGTGGCAAAGTGAGCTTGTCACTTATAAAAAGTGAAGGGTAAGAGGAAGTCAAAAATCGTTTTGTCGATACATCATGTGGAAAAGCTTACCAATTAATCAAAGGGATATGTACCTCAGTACACAGAGAAGATCACGCAGTGGGCCGTGCGAGTTTTTGAGCAGTGGCAAGTGGCTAGATGTGTTTGGAGAAATCCCGTTCTCGATGAACTACTTCAAGCACCCTGTGATATTGGTACACTTTTCCACGGGTTATCCCTTTTTGTAAGTGAGGTCAGAAAGGCTCACGGTTCTTTGTATCCACCGAAGAGCAATTATCAGCTTTTGTGCGGTATTTTGCGTTACATGAAGCAGAGAGACCCATTTACCCCAAACTTTCTCGGGGCAAGATGGCCGTTTTAGCGAGCTTCACAGCACATGTGAGTCTGTGTTCAGGCAGCTGCGAGAGAAGGGTGTTGGAGCTAATTAGCCCTAACAAAACTGCTTCTACTTCCAAGGAAGAAGAAAACATGCTTTGGGATAAAAAGATACTCGGCACTTCAAATCCACTGATGTTGCAAAGAGCTGTGATTTTTTTCTGTTGGGAAGGTGTTTTGTTTACGGGGAGGTGAAGACCAGTGCAAATTAAAGCCTAGCCAGTTGATTCGTAAGAGCAACCCCGATTGGTACGTGTACGTGGAAACAAGAAGCAAGAATCAAACTGGTGGTTTGAAGCAGCTAGACGCTGAGAATAAAGTTGTCCATGGTTATGCTTCACCAGCTGATGGGGAGCGGTGCTTGGTTTACCTTCTTTATTTCTACCTTAATAATTACCGCCAATTGCGTTTGAAAAAGATATTCTGTATATGCAACCAAAGAATCAGGTTCCTGATGATCCAGCACCATCATGATATAATTGTTAGCCAGTTGGAAAACACAAGTTGAATGGTATGGTTGCAGCAATGTTTGAAGGAGCTGGTGGGCAGGAGCGTAAAACAAACCACTTGCTACGAGTAACTGGAGCTACTGCATTGTACACTGGGGAGGTTCCAGAAAGGGAAATACAGCAGAGAACAGGGCATAGATCACTATGAACGTACCAGTGAACAACAGCAATAGGCTATTTCACACATGCTCGTTTTGCCTGCAGAGTAGTCATACACTGATAGTCTTGTACCTGCTCAGTCTAGGCCATTATCAAAAGTTCATTAGTCATCGGTTAAGTCACAAACCCATGTATCATCACATGTATGTGTACCACCAAATTTCAACCTTCAGAGCTTGTTTTTGGCATCTATTGGTGGAACAATCAATATTTGCCCACAGGGTAACCTAGTTACAAATGTTGTAAACACCCCTTCATCCTTCCCTTCATCTATGTATAAGGATTGTGAAGAGGTTGACCAGCTTGTAGAAGATGCTTGATTTGATTGAGTGTTTGTATCTTGTGAACTTTTGCACTTGCATGGCATGGGGTTTATCTAGATAAACCCTAGACAGCTGGGGTTTATAGTATACATGTGCATGCGACACTTTTGAACCGCCCACGCTGTGGGATACTACTGTGTATACCTCTTTATACATGTATATATACTTGTGTATACCTGTGTATACATGTGCATACGTGTGTTTGCCTGCGTATACTTGTGTATACCTGTGTTTACTTGTGCATACGTGTGTGTACCCGCATATACTTGAGCGTACCTGTGTTTACTCGTGTACACAATTGTAGATACATGTGTATATCTCTTTATACCTGTGTGTACTTGTGTATGCTTGTGTATACATGTTCATACGTGTGTATACCTACGTATACTTGTGCGTACCTGTATTTACTCGTGTATACAAATGTATATACCCGTGTATACTTCCTTATACCTGTGTATACTTGTGTATAACTGTGTATACGTGTGCATATGTCTGTATACCCACATTTCCTTGTGTATACCTGTGTTTACTCATGTAGATATCTGTGAATACCTCTTTATACCTTTATATACTTTTGTATACCTGTGAATACATGTGTGCACTTGTGTTTACTTGTGTAAACACGTGTAAACACGTGTATACTTGTGTATACTTGTGTATACCTGTGCAACATGTGTATGGACGTGTAAACTTGTGTAAACTTGTGTATACTTGTGTATACCCGTGTAATCTTGTGTATACTTTGTATACCTGTGCATACTTGTGTATTTTAGCGTATAATTATGTATACTCGTGTATGCTCGTATATACCCATGTATACTTCTGTTAACCTGTGTATACTTGTGCATATTTGTGTATACCCTTGTTTGCTGATGTAGGCATACCTGTGTATACTTGTCCATATTTGTGTATACCCTTGTTTGTTGGTGTATGCATAACTGTGTATACTTGTGTATACACATGTATAATTGTGTATACTTGTGTAAAGCCGTGTTTAATGGTGAATTTTATCTATGTATAGTTGTTTACCCGTGTATACTTTTGTATTCCCGTGTATACATCTGTATTCCTGTGTATACTTGTGTATACCCATGTATATACTTAATTACGTCGTTTTTACTTGTGTATGCTTGTGTAAACACGTGTACTTGTGTATACTGCCTTCTCTTTTATTCTTTCAGGAGATGGTAGTTCATGACTGGCCCATTTTTATGGTTCGCTGGCATCACCAGAAGGGTCATAAACTCAGTGATGTGTGTGTCATGAATTTGGAACACTAGCATCCAAAGTATCAGGATAACAGCTCATATCTGGGGATAAAAGTATGTTAACAAAGGATAGGTAATGTAGATACCCTTGTATATATCTTTATACCAGTTCATATAGTGTATACCTGTTTATACATTTGCATACGTGTGTAAACCCGCGCATACTTCGGAATACCTGCGATTACTCCAGTATATAAATGTATATACTTTATACCTGTGTATACTTGTGTATACGAGTGCATACGTGTGTATACCCGTGTGTACTTGAGTATACCTGTATTTACTAGTGTATACAAATGTAAATACCCATTTATGCCTCTTTATACCTTTGTATACTTGTGTATGCCTTGTATACATGTGCACACGTGTGTATACCTGTTTTTACTTGTGTATACCTGTGTTTACTAGTGTATAAAACTGTAAATACCGTGTATGTTTTTGTATACCTGTGTATACATGTGCATACGTGTGCATACGTGTGCATACCCACGTATACTTGTGTATGCATGTTTACTCGTGTATACAAAATGTAGATACCCATGTGTACCCTTTTTATGCCTGTGTATACTTGTGTATACCAGTGTATACATGTGTTATACGCGTGTATATCCTTGTGTATTCTCGTGTGTTCATGTGGATGTGTGCTTATACCCGCGTATGCTTGTGCATACCTGTTTAAACGTTTATACACATGTAGATACCCGTGTAAGCCTGTGTGTACCGCTTATACCTGTGTATACATGTAAATACGCACGTATACTTGTGTATACCAGTTTATGAGACTGTACCTGTTTATACACACTTATGCTTGTGTATACTGGATTTTACTCGTGTATAGTTGTGTATACCTATTTGTATACCTCTGTATACCTGTCTATTCTTGTGTATACTTGTGTATAGCCGTGTATACCAGTGAATACTTGTTTACCTGTGTATGGTTGTGTCTACCACGGTATACTTGTGTATACATGTATTTACTTGTGTATACAAATGTAGATACCCGTATATACCTGTTTATACCTGTGTGTACTTGTGCATACCTGTGTATACATCTGCACCCGTGCGTATACCCACGTATACTTGTGTATACCTGTGTTAACTTGTGTATACAACTTTAGATACCCGTGTGTACCTCTTTATACTTGTGTATACTTGTTTGTGCCTGTGTATACATATTGTGTATACCTGTGTATACTTGTGTATGTCTGTGTTTACTCGAGTATACAAATGTAGATATCCGTGAATACCTCTTTATGCCTTTGTATACTTCCGTATACCTGTGTATACATGTGTGTACTTGTGTTTACTTGTGTAAACACGTGTAAACACGTGTATACTTGTGTATACTTGTATATACCTGTGCATACATGTGTATAGACGTGTAAACTTGTGTAAACTTGTGTATACTTGTGTATACCCGTGTAATCTTGTGTATACTTGTGTATACCTGGTTTAAACCTGTATGAGCCTTTGTATACCTGTGCATACTTGTGTATTTCATCATATAATTGTGTATACTTGTGTATGCTCGTATACACCCATGTATACTTCTGTTAACCTGTGTATACTTGTGCATATTTGTGTATACCCGTGTTTGCTGATGTAGGCATACCTGTGTATACTTGTCTATATTTGTGTATACCCTTGTTTGTTGGTGTATGCATAACTGTGTATATTTGTATATACACATGTATAATGTGTATACTTGTGTAAAGCCGTGTTTAATGGTGAATTTCATCTATGTATAGTTGTTTACCCGTGTATACTTTTGTATTACCATGTATACATCTGTATTCCTGTGTATGCTTGTGTATACCCGTGTATATACTTAATAAGTCGTTTTTACTTGTGTATGCTTGTGTAAACACGTGTACTTGTGTATACTGCCTTCTCTTTTATTCCTTCAGGAGATGGTAGTTCATGACTGGCTGATTTCTATGGCTCGCTGGCAACACCGGAAGGGCCATACACTCAGTGATGAGTGTGTCATGAATTTGGAACACTAGCATCCAAAGTATCAGGATAACAGCTCATATCTGGGGATAAAAGTATGTTAACAAAGGATAGGTAATGTAGATACCCTTGTATATATCTTTATACCGGTTCATATAGTGTATACCTGTTTATACATTGCATACGTGTGTAAACCCGCGTATACTTTGGAATACCTATGATTACTCTGGTATATAAATGTATATACTGTATACCTGTGTATACTTGTGTATACGAGTGCATACGTGTGTATACCCGTGTGTACTTGAGTATACCTGTGTTTACTAGTGTATACAAATGTAATACCCATTTATGCCTCTTTATACCTTTGTATACTTGTGTATGCCTTGTATACATGCGCACACGTGTGTATACCTGTTTTTACTTGTGTATACATGTGTTTATTAGTGTATAAAACTGTAAATAACGTGTATGTTTTTGTATACCTGTGTATACATGTGCATACGTGTGTATACATGTGCATACGTGTGCATACCCGCGTATACTTGTGTATGGCTGTTTACTCGTGTATATAAAATGTAGATACCAATGTGTACCATTTTTATGCCTGTGTATACTTGTATATACTAGTGTATACATGAGTATACGCGTGTATATCCTTGTGTATTCTCGTGTGTTCATGTGGATGTGTGTTTATACCCGCGTATACTTGTGCATACCTGTTTAAACGTTTATACACATGTAGATACCCGTGTAAGCCTGTGTGTACCTGCGTATACCTGTGTATACATGTAAATACACACATATTCTTGTGTATACCTGTTTATGAGACTGTACCTGTTTATACACACTTACGCTTGTGTATACTTGGTTTTACTCGTGTATAGTTGTGTATACCTATTTGTATACCTCTGCATACCTGTCTATTCTTGTGTACACTTGTGTATAGCCATTTATACCAGTGAATACTTGTTTACCTGTGATATGGTTGTCTACCACGGTATACTTGAGTATACACGTGTATACTTTTGTATATAAATGTAGATACCCGAGTATACCTCTTTATACTAGTGTATACTTGTGTTTACCTATGTTTACTTGTGTATACAAGTGTAAGTACCCGTATATACTAGTTTATACCTGTGTGTACTTATGCATACCTGTGTATACTTCTGCACTCGTGCGTATACCCACGTATACCTGTGTATACCTGCGTTAACTCGTGTATACAAATTTAGGTACCCGTGTGTACCTCTTTTTACTTGTGTATACTTGTTTGTGCCTGTGTATACATGTGCATATTGTGTATACCTGCGTATACTTGTGGTTGCCTGGGTTTACTCGAGTATACAAATGTAGATATTCATGAATACCTCTTTATGCCTTTGTATACTTCCGTATACCTGTGTATACATGTGTGTACTTGTGTTTACTTGTGTAAACACGTGTATACTTGTGTATACTTGTATATACTTGTGCATACATGTGTATAGAAGTGTAAACTTGTGTAAACTTGTGTAAACTTGTGTATACCTGTGTAATCTTGTGTATACTTGTGTATACCTGGTTTAAACCTGTATGAGCCTTTGTATACCTGTGCATACTTGTGTATTTGAGCATATCATTGTGTATACTCGTGTATGCTCGTATATACCCATGTATACTTCTGTTAACCTGTGTATACTTGTGCATATTTGTGTATACCCGTGTTCGCTGATTAAGGCATACCTGTGTAAACTTGTCTATATTTGTGTATACCCTAGTTTGTTGGTGTATGCATAACTGTGTATACTTGTGTATACACATGTATAATTGTGTATACTTGTGTAAAGCCGAGTTTAATGGTGAATTTTATCTGTGTATAGTTTTTAGCCGTGTATACTTTTGTATTCCCGTGTATACATCTGTATTCCTGTGTATGTTTGTTTATACCCATGTATATACTTTATTAGTCGTTTTTACTGTTGTATGCTTGTGTAAACACGTGTATTTGTGTATACTGCCTTCTCTTTTATTCTTTTAGGAGATGGTAGTTCATGACTGGCCCATTTTTATGGCTCGCTGGCATCACCAGAAGGGCCATACACTCAGTGATGAGTGTGTCATGAATTTGGATAACTAGCATCCAAAGTATCCGGATAACAGCTCATATCTGGAGATAAAAGTATGTTAACAAAGGATAGGTAATGTAAATACCCTTGTATATATCTTTATACCGGTTCATATGGTGTATACCTGTTTATACATTTGCATACGCGTGTAAACCCGCGTATACTTCGTGATTACTCTGGTATATAAATGTATGTACTGTATACCTGTGTATTCTTGTGTATACGAGTACTTACGTGTGTATACCCGTGTATACTTCAGTATACCTGTGTTTACTAGTGTATACAAATGTAAATACCCATTGATGCCTCTTTATACCTTTTATACTTGTGTATGCCTTGTATACATGCGCACACGTGTGTATACCCGTTGTTACTTGTGTATACCTGTTTACTAGTGTATAAAACTAAATACCGTGTATGTTTTTGTATACCTGTGTATACATGTGCATACGTGTGCATACCCGCGTATACTTGTGTATGCCTGTTTACTCGTGTATATAAAATTTAGCCTGTGTGTACCTGCGTATACCTGTGTATACATGTAAATACGCACATATACTTGTCTATACCAGTTTATGAGACTGTACCTGTTTATACACACTTACGCTTGTTTGTGCATACCTATTTGTATACCTCTGTATACCTGTCTATTCTTGTGTACACTTGTGCATAGCCGTGTATACCAGTGAATACTTGTTTACCTGTGGTATGGTTGTGTCTACCACGGTATACTTGAGTATACACGTGTATACTTTTGTATATAAATGTAGATACCCGAGTATACCTCTTTATACTAGTGTATACTTGTGCATTCCGGTATTTACTTGTGTATACAAATGTAGATACCCGTATATACCAGTTTATACCTGTGTGTACTTATGCAAACCTGAGTATACTTCTGCACTCGAGCGTATACCCACGTATACTTGTGTATACCTGTGTTAACTCGTGTGTACAATTTTAGGTACCCGTGTGTACCTATTTATACTTGTGTATACTTGTTTATGTCTGTGTATACAGGTCCATATTGTGTATACTTGCGTATACTTGTGTATGCCTGGGTTTACTCGAGTATACAAATGTAGATATCCGTGAATACCGCTTTATGCCTTTGTATACTTCCGTATACCTGTGTATACATGTGTGTACTTGTGTTTACTTGTGTAAACACGTGTAAACACGTGTAAACACGTGTAAACTTGAGTTTACTTGTGTATACCTGTGCATACATGTGTATATACGTGTAAACTTGTGTAACCTTGTATATACCGGTGTAATCTGATGTAGGCATACCTGTGTATTCTTGTTTATATTTGTGTTTGTTGGTGTATGTATAACTGTGTATACTTGTGTATACACATGTATAATTGTGTATACTTGTGTAAAACCGTGTTTAATGGTGAATTGTATCTGTGTATAGTTGTTAACCCGTGTATACTTTTGTATTCCCATGTATACATCTGTATTCCTGTGTAAGCTTGTGTATATCCGTGTATATACTTAATTAGTCGTTTTTACTTGTGAATACTTGTGTAAACACGTGTACTTGTGTATACTGCCTTCTCTTTTATTCTTTCAGGATATGGTAGTTCATGACTAGCCCATTTTTATGGCTCGCTGGCATCACCAGAAGGGCTATACACTCTGTGATGTGTGTCAGGAATTTGGAATGCTAGCTTCCAGAGTATCCGAATAACAGCTCATATCTGGAGATAAAAGTATGTTAACAAAGGATAGGTAATGTAGATACCTTTGTATATATCTTTATACCGGTTCATATAGTGTATACCTGTTTATACATTTGCACTCGTGTATAAACCCGCGTATACTTTGGAATACCTGTGATTACCCTGGTATATAAATGTATATACTGTATACCTTTGTATACTTGTGTATACGAGTGCATACGTTTGTATACACGTGTACTTGAGTATACTTGTGTTTACTAGCGTATACAAATGTAAATACCCATTTATGCCTCTTTATACCTTTGTATACTTGTGTATTCCTTGCATACATGCTCACACGTTTGTATACCTGTTTTTACTAATATACACCTGTGTTTACTAGTGTATAAAACTGTAAATACCGTTTGTGTTTTTGTATACCTGTATATACAAGTCCATACGGGTGTATACCCAAGTATACTTGTGTATACCTGTTTACTCTCGTATACAAAATGTAGATACCCATGTGTACCCTTTTTATGCCTATGTATACTTGTATATATCAGTGTATACATGTGTATGCGCGATATATCTGTCTATTCTTGTGTTCATGAGGATGTTTATACCCTAGTATACTTGTGCATACATGTTTAAACGTTTATACCTTTATATATACTCGTGTTAGCCTGTGTACCTGCGTATACCTTTGTATACATGTAAATACCTACGTATACGTGTGTATACCATTTTTTAAACTGTACCTGTTTATACACACTCACGCTTACGCATACTTGGTTTTACTCGTGTATAGCTGTGTATAACTATTCGTATACCTCTGTATATTTTTCTATTTTTTTGTATCCTTGTGTATAGCCGTGTATACCAGTGAATACTTGTTTACCTGTAGTATGGTTGTGTCTACCACGGTATACTTGTGTATACACGCGTAAACTTTAGTATAGTCGTGTATACTTGTGTATGCGCGCATAAACCTATGTATATTTGTGAGTAATGCCTTTTCTTTATCCTTTCAGGCAGCGGTAGTTCATGAATGACCTTGCTGGCCCATTTTTATGGCTCGCTGGCATCACAACAAGAGCCATAAGCTCAGTGATGTCTGTGTGTCATGAATTTGGAACACTAGCGTCCAAAAGTTATCAGATTACAGCTATCTTTGTATGCAGTTAACTAAGGACAAAAGAACGAACAAAGGGTAATGTACAAAAGATTAGGGTGGCTAATTAAATCTTTTTAATTGTGTATACCAACGATAATTGTATATAAAAAATAAAGGGAAAGAAAAAAAATTAAAAAAGGGAAATACAAAAAATGAAAAAAGAAATAAGGAAAAGGAAAAGAAAAATAAAAATGAAAAAATGTGAAAAGAAAAGCGAAAAAAAGAAAAGAAATTAATAAAAGAAAAAGAAAAAGAAAAAGAATAAAGGAAAAAATAAAAATTTGAAAAATAAAAAGAATGGAAAAGGAAAAGGAAGAAAAAGTAAATTAAAGGAAAGAAAAAAGAAAGAAAGAAGGAAAAGAAAAAGAAAACAATTTAATGAAAAGAAAAAGAAAAACGAAATAGAAAAGAAAAAGGAAAAGAAATAGAAAAGAAAAAGAAAAAGAAAAAATAAAAAGAAAAAGCAAGGAAAAAATAAAAAATTAACCGTTTACACCAAAAAAGAAAAAAAAAATTAAACAGCAAAAAAAAAGAAAAATAGCATTTTCCGGGAATCGAACCTGCGAATTTTCATTCAATAGCCTAGAACTTACCATACACACCATTGGCCTAGTAAGAATGTTGTGGCCAGAAAAGGCTTATAAATCAGAAAAGATTTTTTGACGCATTTAAATGGTATTGGGAGTAAAATTTTAATTTAAAAAAAGGAAAAAATGAGATAAAAAAAGGAAAAAAAAAAAAAAAAAAATAGATGTGAAAATAATGAAAAATGAAGAAAAAATAAAAAAACATGGAAAAAAAAAAAAAAGAAAGTGAAAAAGTCTAATACCTCTGTCGCGCCAATGCGAGTCAAAAAGCGAAATATCAAAAAAAATTTAGCTTCAAAAAATAATTATGCCCACAAACTCTCCCGGACAGGGTGTAGGGGCCGCTAACACCTCTCTTTTATTTGTCCATTTTTCAGCAAGTGTGAAATGGAGTTAAAATTTGGACAATAAAAAAAATTCTCGCAAACCTTGGTAAAATGCCGGAACCGATGACACCTCTCTATCACCTTTACGACATCCACAAATCAAGATATTGAAGAAAATTTTTTAGATAAAATTAAAATGCTCGCATACCGTTTAGGGCACCGCGTTGGCACCGCTAACACCTCCCTTTTACTTGTTTGACCTCTAAAAATCGAATTATCGAAGAAAAATGTTATGGATCGAAAAACGAAAATGCTCGCGTACTTTTCAGGGTACTGCGTTGGTATCGTTGACACCTCCGTTTCACCTGCGCGACTTCCAATAATTGAGATATCGAAGTAAAATTTTTTCGACCGAAACACGAAAATGCACGCATACTGTTCAGGCCACCGCATTGGTACTTTTTACAACTCCCTTTCGTCAGTGCGACCTCCAGAAATTGATATATCGAAGTAAAAATTTTTCGACCGAAAAACGAAAATGCTCTGATACTGTTCAGGCCAACGCATTGGTACTTTTTACAACTCCCTTTCATCAGTGCGACCTCCAGAAATTGATATATCAAAGTAAAAATTTTTCGACCGAAAAACGAAAATGCTCTCATACTGTTCAGGCCACCGCATTGGTACTTTTTACAACTCCCTTTCATCAGTGCGACCTCCTGAAATTGATATATTGAAGTAAAAGCTTCTCGACCGAAAAACGAAAATGCTCTCATACAGTTCAGGCCTCCGCATTGGTACCTTTTAAAACTCCCTTTCACCAGTGCGACCTCCAGAAATTGATATATCATAAAAAAAATTATTAGAAGGAAAAACGAAAATACTCGCAAACTGTTCAGGACCACGCGTTGGTACCGTTGACATCTCCCTTTAACCTGTCCGAACTGCAGAAATCGAGATATCGACAAAAAAAGTTTAGATCGAATAACGAAAAGGCTCGCACACATTTCAGGGCACCGCGTTGGTACCATTGACACCTCCCTTTTACCTGTGCGACTTCAAGAAATTGAGATATTGACGAAAATTTTTTTGGAACAAATAAACGAAAATGAACGCATACTATTTATGGCTCAGGTTGGTACCGCTGACACCTCCCTTTCTCATGTCCGACCTCAAGAAATCGAGATATCAAAGAAATATTTTTTTGATTGAAAAAATGAAAATGCGCGCACACTATTCAGGGCTTAGCGTTGGTACCGCTGACACCTCCCTTTCACCTGTGCAACCTCCAGAAATTGAGATATCAAAAAAAAACTTTTAGTTCGAAAAACGAAAATGCTCGCATACTTTTCAGGACACCGCATTGTTACCTTTTACACTTCCCTTTCACCTGTGAGATTTCCAGAAATTGAGATATTGAAAAAAACATTTTTTTACGGAAAAACAAAAATACTCCCAAACAGTTCAAGACACCGCATTGGTACCGTTGACATCTCCCTTTCACCTGTCAGACCTCTAGAAATCAAAATTTCGACAAAAAAATTATAAACCGAAAAACGAAAAATGCTCGCATACTGTTCAGGGCACCGCTTTGGTACCTTTTACACCTCCCTTTTACGTGTACGACCTCAAGAAATGGAGATATTGACGAAATTATTTTGGAACAAATCAAACGAAAATGTTCGCATACTATTTATGGCTCAGCGTTGATACCGCTGACACCTCCCTTTCATCAGTCAGACCTCTAGAAATCGAAATATCGAGAAAAAAAATTTTAAATCGAAAAACGAAAATATTCGCATACTGTTCAGGGCACCGCTTTGGTACCTTTTACACCTCCCTTTTACGTGTGCGACCTCAAGAAATGGAGATATTGACGAAATTTTTTTTGGAATAAATAAACGAAAATATACGCATACTATTTATGGCTCAGCGTTGGTACCGCTGACACCTCCCTTTCACCTGTGCGATCTCCAGAAATCGAAATATCAAAGAAATATTTTTTGGACCGAAAAAAAGAAAATGCGCGCATACTATTCAGGACTTTGCGTTGGTACTGCTGACACCTCCCTTTCACCTGTGCGACCTCCAGAAATCGAGATATCAAAGAAATATTTTTTGGACCGAAAAAATGAAAATGCGCGCATACTATTCAGGACTTTGCGTTGGTACCGCTGACACCTCCCTTTCACCTGTGCGACCTCCAGAAATCGAGATATCAAAGAAATATTTTTTGGACCGTAAAAATGAAAATGCGCGCATACTATTCAGGACTTTGCGTTGGTACCGCTGACACCTCCCTTTCACCTGTGCGACCTCCAGAAATTGAGATATCAAAGAAAAATTTTCTTGATCGAAAAACAGAAATACACTCAAACTGTTTGGGACACCGCGTTAGTACCGTTGACACCTCCCTTTCACATGTAAGACCTCTAGAAAACCAAATATCGACCAAAAAATTTTAAAGCGAAAAACGAAAATGCTCGCATATTGTTCAGGGTACCGCGTTGGTAACGATGACACTTCCTTTTAACCTGTGCGACTTCCAGAAATCCAGATATCTACAAAATATATTTTGGACAGTAAAAACGAAAACACACGCATATTATTCAGGCTCAACGTTTGTACCGCTGTTACATCCCTTTAACCTGTGCGACATCCAGAAATTGCTATCGACGATTTTTTGGACCGAAAAACGTAAATGTTCGCATATTGTTCAGAGCACCGCGTTGGTACCGTTTACACCTCCCTTTCACCTTTAAAACCTCCTGAAATCGAGATATTGACAAAAAAAAATTTGACCTTAAAAACAAAAAATGCTCGCATTCTGTTTAGGGCACCGCGCTGATACCGCTGACATCTTTTTTCACCTGTTCAACCTCCAGAAATTGAGATATCGACAAAAAACTTTTGGACCTATAAACGAAAAATGCTCGCTTTCTATTTTGGGCACCACGTTGATAGCGCTGACACATCCCTTTCACCTGTGCTACCTACAGAAACCTTAATATCGAAAAAAAATGTTTTTGACTGAAAAAAAATGCTCGCATACTGTTCTGACACCACGTTTGTACCGTTGACATCTCCCTTTCACCAGTCCGATCAACAAACATTGACATATCGACGAAAACATTTTTAGACTAAAAAACGTAAATGCTCACATACTGTTCAGGGTACAGCTTTAGGACCTTCCTTTCACCTGTCCGTTAACCAGAAATCGAGATATCGACAAAATATTTTTAGATCCAAAAACGAAAAACCTCGTTTACTTTTTAGAGCAACGCGTTGGTAACGCTTACAACTCCCTTTCATCAGTGCGACCTCCAGAAATCGAAATGTCGACAAAAAAATTTTGCGGCAGAAAAACGTAAGTTCTCGCAAACCTTTCAGGGTACGGCATTTGTACTGCTGACCACTACCTTTCAACAGTGCGACCTCTAGAAATCAAGATATCGAAGAAAATTTTTTTAGATCGAAAAACAAATTCTCGCACACTGTTAAGGGCACAGGTTTGGTACCTCTGGCGACTTCCTTTCTCCTGTGTGCCTTACAAAAATTGAGATATCGACGAAAAATTTTTTGGACCTAAAACGAAAATGCTCGCAATCTTTTTAGGGCACCGCGTTGATACCGCTATCAACTCCCTTTCACCTGTGCAACCTCAAGTAACCTAAATATTGAAGAAAAGTTTTTTGACCGTTAAACGAAAATGCTCTCATACAGTTCACGGTACTGCGTTGGTACCGTTTAAACCTCCCTTTCACCAGACCAATCTCCAAAAATCGAGATATCAAAAAAAAAAATTTTTTGACCCAAAAACGAAAATGCTCTCTTACAATTTAGGGCACCGCGTAGGTACTGATGACTCCTCCCTTTAACCTGTCAGATCTCCAGAAATTGTGATATCAAAGAAAAAATTTTTTGACTGAAAAACGAAAATGCTCTCATACTATTTAGGGCACCGCGTTGGTTCTATTGACACCTCCCTTTCACCTGTCAGATCTCCAGAAATTGAGATATCAAAAAAAAATGACTGAAAAAAAAATGCTCACAATCTTTTCTGGGCAATCGAGGTATCAAAAAAAAAATTTGACCAAAAAAAAATGCTCAATCTTTTCAGGGCAATCGAGATATCAAAAAAAAAATTTGACCGAATAACAAAAATGCTCGCATACTGTTTAGGACACCGCGTTGATACCGCTGACATCTCCCTTACATCTAAGCGACCTCCAGAAACCAATATTTCGAAAAAAATTTTTTTGACCGAAAAACGAAAATGCTCGCATATTGTTCAGGGCACCGCTTTTGCACCGCTGACACCTTTCTTTCACCTATACAACCTCCAGAAATCGACATATCGAAAAAAAATTTGGGACCGAAAAACGAATGTGTTCACATACTGTTTAGGGCACCGCGTTAGCACAGCTGACACCTCCCTTTCACTTGTGCAACCTCCAGAAATCGTTATATCGACAGAAACGTTTTGGAACCAAAAAACGAATATTCTCGCATACTGTTTAGGGCACCGCGTTGGCACCGCTGACACCTCTCTTTCACCATTGCAATCTACAGAAATCGACATATCGACAGAAAATTTTTGGTACTGAAAAACGAAAATGCTCGGTTACTGTTCAGGTACCGAAAAACGAAAATGTTCGCATACTTTTCAGGGCTACGCGTTGGTACCGTTAACACTTTGTGCGAACTCGAGTAATCGAGATATCGACTAAAAACGTTTTTGACCGAAAAACAAAAAAGCTCGCAAACTGTTCAGAATACCACGTTGGTACCGTTGACACCTTTTCTCTTGTGCGAACTCTTGATCTCAAGATATCGACAAAAAAAGTTTTTTAACCGAATAACGAAAATGATCGCATACTGTTCTGGGCTCCGCGTTGGTACCGTTGACACCTTTCTTTACCTTGTGCGAACTCTAGTAATCAAGATATCGACAAAAAAAGTTTTTAACCGAAAAACAAAAAATGCTCGAATACTGTTCAAGTTACCGCGTTGGTACCGTTGACACCTCCTTTTTACCTTTCCGTCCTCCAGAAATCAAAATAATGACAAAAAAATTTGGTTCGAAAAGTAAAAATGCTCGCATACTGTTCAGGGCACCGCGTTGGTACCTTTGATACCACCCTTTTTCTTGAACGAACAATTGAAACGTGATACTGACAAAAAAAAATTTACTGAATAACAAAAATACTCGCATACATTTCAGAACTCCGCGTTGGCACTGTTGACACCTAATTTTCTCTTGTGCGAACTCTTGAACACGAGATATTAACAAAAAAAGTTTTGACAATAAAAATACTTGTGCGAACTCTTGAACTCGAGATATTGACAAAAAAGTTTTTGACCAAATAACGAAAATACTCGCATACTGTTCAGGGCTCCGCGTTGGTACCGTTGACTCCTAACTTTTGCTTGTGCGAACTCTTTAACTCGAGATATTGACAAAAAAGTTTTTGACCGAATAACAAATACTCGCATACTGTTCAGGGATCCGCGTTGGTACCGTTGATACCTAACTTTCCCTTGTCCAAACTCCAGAAATCGAGATATCGATTAAAAAAATTTGCATCGAAAAACGAAAATGCTTACACACTGTTAAGGGTACCGCGTTGGTATGGCCGACACCTTTTTTTCACCGGTGCAACCTCCACATATCAAGATATCGATAAAACATTTTTGGACCGAAAAACGAAAATGCTCTATACTGTTCAGGGTACTGCGTTGGCACTACTGAAACCCTTTTACCTGTGCAACCTCCAGAAATTTACATATCAACAAAAAAAAATTGGGACCGAAAACGAAAATGCTCGCATAGTGTTTAGGCACAGCGTTGGCACCGCTGACACCTCACTTTTACCTTTGCAACATTCAAAAATCGACATATCGACAGAAACATTTTGGGACAGAAAAACAAAAATGCTCGTATACTGTTCAGGGTACCGCGTTGGAACCGTTGACACCTCCTTTTCACCTGTGCGTCCTCCTGAAATCGAGATATCGACAAAACAAATTTCGACCTAAAAACGAAAATGCTCGCAAAGTGTTCAGGGCACCGCTTTGGTACCGTTGACAACTCTTTTTCCCTTGTACGAACTCTAGTAATCGAGATATTGACAAAAACTTTTTGATCGAAAAACGAAAATGCTTGTATACTGTTCAGGGCACCGCGTTGGTACCGTTTACTCCTCCCTTTTCCTTGTGCAAACTTTAGAAATTGAGATATCGACCAAAAAGGTTTTGGATCGAAAAACGAAGATACCTGCATACAGTTCAAGGCATCGCGTTGGTACTATTGACGCCTTCCTTTAACCTGTGTAAACTCCAGAAATCGAGATATCGTATAAAAAAATTTTGGAACTAAAAAAACAAAAGCTCGAATACTATTAAGGGTACCGTGTTTGTACCTTAGATTCCTCCCTTTTACCTGTCCGTCCTCCAGAAATCGAAATATCGACAAAAAAAATTTGGATCGAAAAACAAAAATACTCTCATACTTTTCAGGTCACCGCGTTCGAACCGTTGACACCTCTTTTTCTCGTGCGAACTCTAGAACTCGAGATATCGTCGTTGGTACCGTTGATACATAACTTTCCCTTGTGCGAACTCGAAAAATCGAGATTTTGACAAAAAAAGTATTGCACCGAAAAATTAAAATGTTTAGACACTGTTCAGGGTACAGCGTTGGTACGACTGCCACCTTCATTTCACCTGTGCGAGCTCAACATATTGAGATATCGAAGAAAAATGTTTTTGACCAAAAAAAGAAAATGCTCGTAAACTGTACAGGGCACTACGTTGGAAACGCCGACACCTCCCTTTCACATGTACAACCTTCAGAAATAGACATATTGACCGAAACTTTTTACGACCGAAAGACGAAAATGCTCGCATACTGTTCAGGGTACCACGTTGGTACCGTTGACACCTATTTTTCCCTTGTGCGAACTTCAGAAATCGAGATATCGACAAAAACAAAATTTCATCGAAAAACGAAAACCCAGACTGTTGAGGGTACCGTTGTTGGTACGGCTGACACATTCCTTTCATCGGTGCTACCAACACATATCGAGATATTGATGAAAAAATTTATTGTCCTAAAAAAGAAAATGCTTATAAACTGTTCAGAACACCGCGTTGGAACCGCCGTCACCTCCCTTTCACTTGACCGACCTCCAGAAATCGAGATGTCGACGAAAATTTTTTGGGCCAAAAAACGAAAATGCTCGCCCACTGTTTAAGGCATAGCATTGGGAAAACTGACACCTCCCTTTTACCTCTGCTACCTCAAAAAATTGAAAAATCGAAGAAACAGTTTTGGACGGAAAAACGATAATGCTCGCATACAGTTCAGGGTACCGAGTTGGTACCGCTGACACCTCCCTTTCACCTGTGCAACTTCCATAAATCGCAATATCGAAGAAAAAAGTTTTTGACCTAAAAACGAAAATGTTCGCATACTGTTCAGAGTACCTCGTTGGTACCTCTGACACTTCCCTTTCACCTGTGCGACCTCAAAAAATCGAGATATCGACGAAAAAATTTTTGGACCAAACAACGAAAACACTCGTATAATGTTCAGTGCACAGCGTTGGTACCGCTGACACCTCCCTTTCACCTGTGTGACCTCTAGAAATTGCGATATCGAAGAAAAAATTTTTGGACAGAAAAACGAAAGTGCACGCATACTGTTAAGGGTACCGCGTTGGTGCCTCTGACACTTCCCTTTTACCTGTGCGACCTCCAAAAATCGAGATATCGACAAAAAAAATTTTGAATCAATAAGCGAAAACGCTCGTATAATGTTCAGTGCACAGCGTTGGTACCTCTGACACTTCCCTTTCATCTGTGCGATCTCGAGAAATCAAGATATCGAAGGAAAAATTTTTGGATCAAACAACGAAAACGCTCGCATAATTTTCAGTGCACCGCGCTGGTTCCGCTGAAACTTTCCTTTCACCTGTACGACCTCAAAAAATCGTGATATCGACAAAAAAATTTGCACCCTAAAACGAAAGAGTTCCCATAATGTTTAGTGCACCGCGCTGTTTCCGCTGAAACTTTCCTTTCACCTGTCCGACCACAAAAAATCGAGATATCGACAAAAAAAAATTTGCACCCAAAAACGAAAACGTTCGCAAAATGTTCAGTGCACCGCGTTGTTACTGCTGACACTTCCCTTTCCTGGTGCGACCTCCAGAAATCGAGATATCAAAGAAAAATTGTTTGGACCTAAAAACAAAAATGCATGCACACTGTTAAGGGCACCTCTTTAGTATTGTTGACACCTACCTTTCACCTGTCCGAAATCCAGAAATCTAGATATCGACGAAAAAAGTTTTAGACCCAAAAACGAAAATGCTCGCATACTGTTCAGGGCACCGCGTTGGAACCACTGACACCTCCCTTTCACTTGTACGACATCTAAAAATTGTGATATCGAAGAAAAAAATTTTTGACAGAAAAACGATAAAGCTCGCATACCGTTCAGGGCACTGCGTTTGTACCATTGATACCTCCCTTTTCTCCTGTTCGACCTCCAGAAATCGTGATATCGAAGAAAATTTTTTGGACAGAAAAACGAAAATGTACACATACTGTTCAGGTCAACGCGTTGGTACCGCTGACACGTCACTTTAACTTGTCCGTCCTCTAGAAATCGAGATATTGACGAAACATTTTTTGGACCGAAAAACGAAAATGTACGCATACTGTTCAGGTCAACGCGTTGGTACCGTTGACACCTCCCTTTTACTTGTCCGACCTCTAGAAATCGAGATATTGACGAAACATTTTTTGGACCGAAAAACGAAAATGCTAGGATACTGTTCAGGGCATCACGTTGGTACCGCTTAAACCTCCCTTTCACCTGTTCGACCTCCAAAAATCGAGATAGAGAAAAAAAAAATTTGGACCAAAAAACGAAAATGCTAGTATATTGTTCAGGTCACCGCGTTGGTACCGTTGACTTTTTATTTTAATTTTTTTTCGTTTTATTTTTTCTTTCCTTATTTATTTTTTTATTTTATTTCTTATTTTCCATTTTATTTTTTCTATATTTTTTTTCTCTTTTTTCTTTTACTATTAATTAGTCTTTTACTCAATACCTCCTAAATATGTCAGAAAATCTATTTTGGCTTATAAGCCTTTTCCGGTCACCACATCTTTACTAGGACTATGGTGTGTGTGGTAAGTTCTAGGCTATTGAACAAACATTCCCAAGTTCGATTCCCAGAAGGTGCACCTTTTTTTTTTCCACCGATTTAATTTTTTTTTTTTGCTTAGGCCGTAAAGGGTTAATTTTCTTTTTTCCTTCCTTTTTCTTTTATTTATTTTTTCTTTTTCTTTTCTATTTCTTTTTCTTTTGAATATTTTTCTTTCCTTTTCTCATACTTTTTCTTTTTTTTTCTTTTTTCCTTTTTTCCCTCTTTTTCATTTTCTTTTTCTTTGCATTTTTCTCAATTATTTTTTCTATTTTATATTTCTTTTCCTTTTTTCTTTTTGCTTTCCTTTTAATTTCTTTTTTCGATTTTTATTCACATTTTCTTTTTTGGATTTTTTCTTTTTCTTTTTCCTTCGCTTTCCTTTTTTTTTCACTTTTTTGGTTTATTCTCTTTTTAAAAGTTTCTTTTTCCCTTTTCTATTCCCATTTTCCTTTTCTTTTGATTTTTTCTTTTTCTTTTTCCTTCGCTTCTTTCCTTTTTTCATTTTTTTGGTTTATTCCCTCTTTAAAAGTTTTTTTTTTTCGGTTTTCTTTTCACATTTTCTTTTTCTTTTGATTTTTTCTTTTTCTTTTTCCTTCTTTTTCCTTTTTTTCATTTTTTTGGTTTATTCCCTTTTTAGTATACACAATTATAAAGATTTAATTAGTCGCCTTAATGTTTTGTACATTACTTACCCTTTGTTCGTTCCTTTATCCTTAGTTAACTGCATACAAAGTTAGCTGTATTCTGAATACTTTTGGACGCTAGTGTTCCAAATTCATGACACACAGACATCACTGAGCTTATGGCTCATGCTGTGATTCTAGCGAGCCATAAAAATGGGCCAGCAAAATAATTCATGAACAACCGAAGCCTGGAAGAAAAAAGAGAAGGCAGTACACATAATATACATAAACTTACATACGCATACACGACCATACAAAAATATATACGTGTATTTACATCAAGTAAACATAGATTAACACAAGTATACACTAGTATAAAGAGGTATACTCGGGTATCTACATTTACTTACAAAAGTATACACGTGTATACTCAAGTATACCGTGGTAGACACAACCATACCAAGTATTCACTGGTATACATGGCTAAACATAAGTGTACACAAGAATAGACAGGTATACAGAGGTATACAAATAGGTATACACAACTTTACACGAGTAAAACCAAGTATACACAAGCGTGTGTATAATCAGCTACAGTCTCATAAACAGGTACACGCAGGTATATGTGCGTATTTACATGTATACACAGGTATACCAAGTACACAAAGGCTTACACGACATGTGTATAAACGTTTAAACAGATATGCACAAGTATACGCGGGTATAAACACCCACATGAATACACGAAAATACACAAGAATATACACGCGTATACTCATGTATACACTGGTATATACAAGTATACAATGGCATAAAAATGGTAAACATTGGTGTATACATTTCATATACACGAGTAAACAGCCATACACAAGTATACGCGGATATGCACACGTATGCACATGAATACACACGTATGCACATGTATACCCAGGTATACAAAAACTTACACGATATTTACAGTTTTATACACTAGTAAACACAGGTATAAACAAGTACAAACTGGTAAACACACGTGTGCGCATGTATACAAGGCATACACAAGTATACAAAGGTAAAAAGAGGCATAAATGGATATTTATATTTGTATACACTAGTAAACACAGGTATACTCAAGTACACACGGGTATACACACGTATGCACTCCTATACACAAGTATACAGAGGTATAAAGTATATACATTTATATACCAGAGTAATCACAGGTATTCCAAAGTATTCGCGGGTTTACACACGTATGCAAATGTAAAAACAGGTATACACTATATCAACCGGCTTAAAGATATATACAAGGGTATCTACATTACCTTTCCTTTGTTAACATACTTTTATCCCCAGATATGAGCTGTTATCCTGATACTTTGGATGCTAGTGTTCAAAATTCAAGGCACACTCATCACTGAGTGTATGGCCCTTCTGGTGAAGCCAGCGAGCCGTTAAAATCGGCCAGTCATGAACTACCATCTCCTGAAAGAATAAAAGAGAAGGCAGTATACATAAGTACACTTGTTTACACAAGCATACACAAGTTAAAAACGACTAATTAAGTATATACATGGGTATACGCAAGCATACACAGGAATACAGATGTATACACGGGAATACTAAAGTATACACGCATAAAAACTATACACATAAAATTCACCATTAAACACGGCTTTACACAAGAATACACAATTATACATGTGTATACACAAGCATACTCAGTTATGCATACACCAACAAACAAGGGTAGACACAAATATAGACAAGTATACACAGGTATGCCTACATCAGCAAACACGGGAATACACAATTATGCACAAGTATACACAGGTTAACAGAAGTATCATGGGTATACAGGAGCATAGACAAGTATACACAATTATATGCTAAAATACACAAGTATGCACAGGTATACTAAGGTTTATACATTTTTAAACCAGGTATACACAAGTATACACAAGATTAATCGGGTATACACAAGTTTACACAAGTTTACACGTCTATACACATGTATGCACAGGTATTCACAAGTCTACACAAGTATACACGTGTTTACACGTTTTTACACAAGTAAACAAGTACACACATGTATACACAGGTATATGGAAGTATAAAAAGGCATAAAGAGGTATTCACGGATATCTACATTTGTATACTCGAGTAAACCCAGGCATACACAAGTATTCATAGGTATACATAATATGCACATGTATACACAGGCCCAAACAAGTATACACAAGTATAAAGAGGTACACACGGGTACCTAAATTTGTATACACGAGTTAACACAGGTATACACAGGTATACGTGGGTATACGCATGAGTGCAGAAGTACACACAGGTATAAACTGGTATATACGGGTATCTACATTTGTATACACAAGTAAAAACCGGTATACACAAGTATACACAAGTATAAAGAGGTATACTCGGGTATCTACATTTTTATACAAAAGTATACGTGTATACTCAAGCATACCGTGGTAGACAAAACCATACCACAGGTAAACAAGTATTCACTGGTATACACGGCTATGCACAAGTGTACACAATAATAGACAGGTATACAGAGGTATACAAATAGGTATACACAACTATACGCGAGTAAAACCAAGTATACACAAGCGCAAGTGTGTATAAACAGGTACAGTCTCATAAACTGGTATACACAAGTATATGAGCGTATTTACATGTATACACAGGTATACGCAGGTACACACAGGTTTACACGGCTATCTACATGTGTATAAACGTTTAAACAGGTATGCACAAGTATACGCTGGTATAAACACATCCACATGAACACACGAAAATACACAAGGATATACACGCGCATACTCATGTATACACTGGTATATACTAGTATACACAGGCATAAAAAAGGTACACATTGGTATCTATATTTTATATACACGATTAAACAGCCATACACAAGTATACGCGGGTATGCATAAGTATGCACATGTATACCCACGTATGCACATGTATACAAAGGTATACAAAAACATACACGGTATTTACAGTTTTATACACTAGTAAACACAGGTATACACAAGTAAGAAAAGTTATACACACGTGTGCGCATGTATACAAGGCATACACAAGTATAAAAGGTATAAAGAGGCATCAATGGGTATTTACATTTGTATACACTAGTAAACACAGGTATACTGAAGTATACACGGGTATTCACACGTAAGCACTCGTATACACAAGAATACACAGGTATACAGTATATACATTTATATACCAGAGTAATCACGAAGTATACGCGGGTTTACACACGTATGCAAATGTATAAACAGGTATACACCATATGAACCGGTATAAAGATTTATACAAGGGTATCTACATTACCTATCCTTTGTTAACATACTTTTATCTCCAGATATGAGCTGTTATCCGGATACTTTGGATGCTAGCTTTCCAAATTCATGACACACTCATCACTGAGTGTATGGCCCTTCTGGTGATGCCAACGAGCCATAAAAATGGGCCAGTCATGAACTACCATCTCCTGAAAGAATAAAAGAGAAGGCAGTATACACAAATACACGTGTTTACACAAGCATACACCAGTAAAAATGACTAATTAAGTATATACATGGGTATAAACAAACATACACAGGAATACAGATGTATACACGGGAATAAAAAAGTATACACGGGTAAAAACTATACACAGATAAAATTAACCATTAAACTCGGCTTTACACCAGTATACACAATTATACATGTGTATACACAAGTATACACAGTTATGCATACACCAACAAACAAGGGTATACACAATATAGACAAGTATACACAGGTATGCCTAAATCAGCGAACACGGGTATACACAAATATGCACAAGTATACACAGGTTAACAGAAGTATACATGGGTATATACGAGCATACACGAGTATACACAATGATATGCTCAAATACACAAGTATGCACAGGTATACAAAGGCTCATACAGGTTTAAACCAGGTATACACAAGTATACACAAGATTACACGGGTATACACAAGTTTACACAAGTTTACACAAGTTTACACTTCTATACACATGTATGCACAAGTATATACAAGTATACACAAGTATACACGTGTTTACACGTGTTTACACAAGTAAACACAAGTACACACATGTACACACAGGTATACGGAAGTATACAAAGGCATAAAGAGGTATTCATGAATATCTACATTTGTATACTCGAGTAAACCCAGGCAACCACAAGTATACGCAGGTATACACCATATGCACATGTATACGCAGGCACAAACAAGTATACACAAGTATAAAGAGGTACATACGGGTACATAAATTTGTATACACGAGTTAACACAGGTATACACAGGTATACGTGGGTATACGCATGAGTGCAGAAGTACACACAGGTATAAACTGGTATATACGGGTATCTACATTTGTATACACAAGTAAAAACCGGTATACACAAGTATACACAAGTATAAAGAGGTATACTCGGTTATCTACATTTGTATACAAAAGTATACATGTGTATACTCAAGTATACCGTGGTAGACAACCATACCACAGGTAAACAAGTATTCACTGGTATACACGGCTATGCACAAGTGTACACAAGAACAAACAGGTATACAGAGGTATACAAATAGGTATACACAACTATACGCGTGTAAAACCAAGTATACACAAGCGTAAGTGTGTATAAACAGGTACAGTCTCATAAACTGGTATACACAAGTATATGTGCGTATTTACAAGTATACACAGGTATACGCAGGTACACACAGGTTTACGCGGGTATCTAACTGTGTATAAGCGTTTAAACAGGTATGCACAAGTATATACGGGTATAAGCACACATCCACATGAACACAAGAATACACAAGGATATTCACGCGTATACTCATGTATACACTGGTATATACAAGTATACACAGGCATAAAAAGGGTACACATGGGTATCTACATTTTATATACACGAGTAAACAGGTATACACAAGTATACGCGGGTATGCACACGTATGCACATGTATACAAAGGTATACAAAAACATACACGGTATTTAGTTTTATACACTAGTAAACAGGTATACGCAAGTAACAACAGGTATACACACGTGTGCACATGTATACAAGGCATACACAAGTATAAAAGGTATAAAGAGGCATCAATGGGTATTTACATTTGTATACACTAGTAAACACAGGTATACTGAAGTATACACGGGTATACACACGTAAGCACTCGTATACACAAGAATACACAGGTATACAGTATATACATTTATATACCAGAGTAATCACGAAGTATACGCGGGTTTACACACGTATGCAAATGTATAAACAGGTATACACCATATGAACCGGTATAAAGATATATACAAGGGTATTTACATTACCTATCCTTTGTTAACATACTTTTATCTCCAGATATGAGCTGTTATCCGGATACTTTGGATGCTAGCTTTCCAAATTCATGACACACTCATCACTGAGTGTATGGCCCTTCTGGTGATGCCAGCGAGCCATAAAAATGGGCCAGTCATGAACTACCATCTCCTGAAAGAATAAAAGAGAAGGCAGTATACACAAATACACGTGTTTACACAAGCATACACCAGTAAAAATGACTAATTAAGTATAACCATGGGTATAAACAAACATACACAGGAATACAGATGTATACACGGGAATACAAAAGTATACACGGGTAAAAACTATACACAGATAAAATTCACCATTAAACTCGGCTTTACACAAGTATACACAATTATACATCTGTATACACAAGTATACACAGTTATGCATACACTAACAAACAAGGGTATACACAAATATAGACAAGTATACACAGGTATGCCTAAATCAGCGAACACGGGTATACACAAATATGCACAAGTATACACAGGTTAACAGAAGTATACATGGGTATATACAAGCATACACGAGTATACACAATGATATGCTCAAATACACAAGTATGCACAGGTATACAAAGGCTCATACAGGTTTAAACCAGGTATACACAAGTATACACAAGATTACACGGGTATACACAAGTTTACACAAGTTTACACAAGTTTACACAAGTTTACACTTCTATACACATGTATGCACAAGTATATACAAGTATACACAAGTATACACGTGTTTACACGTGTTTACACAAGTAAACACAAGTACACACATGTATACACAGGTATACGGAAGTATACAAAGGTATAAAGAGGTATTCATGAATATCTACATTTGTATACTCGAGTAAACCCAGGCAACCACAAGTATACGCAGGTATACACAATATGCACATGTATACACAGGCACAAACAAGTATACACAAGTATAAAGAGGTACACACGGGTACCTAAATTTGTATACACGAGTTAACACAGGTATACACAGGTATACGTAGGTATACGCACGAGTGCAGAAGTATACACAGGTATGCATAAGTACACACAGGTATAAACTGGTATATACGAATATTTACATTTGTATACACAAGTAAACATAGGTAAACACAAGTATACACTAGTATAAAGAGGTATACTCGGGTATCTACATTTATATACAAAAGTATACACGTGTATACTCAAGTATACCGTGGTAGACACAACCATACCACAGGTAAACAAGTATTCACTGGTATACACGGCTATGCACAAGTGTACACAAGAATAGACAGGTATACAGAGGTATACAAATAGGTATACACAACTATACGCGAGTAAAACCAAGTATACACAAGCGTAAGTGTGTATAAACAGGTACAGTCTCATAAACTGGTATACACAAGTATATGTGCATATTTACATGTATACACAGGTATACGCAGGTACACACAGGTTTACGCGGGTATCTAACTGTGTATAAACGTTTAAACAGGTATGCACAAGTATACGCGGGTATAAGCACACATCCACATGAACACAAGAATACACAAGGATATTCACGCGTATACTCATGTATACACTGGTATATACAAGTATACACAGGCACAAAAAGGCTACACATAGGTATCTACATTTACACACGTATGCAATGTATAAACAGGTATACACTATATGAACCGGTATAAAGATATATACAAGGGTATCTACATTACCTATCCTTTGTTAACATACTTTTATCCCCAGATATGAGCTGTTATCCTGATACTTTGGATGCTAGTGCTCCAAATTTATGACACACACATCACTGAGTGTATGGCCCTTCCGGTGTTGCCAGCGAGCCATAGAAATCAGCCAGTCATGAACTACCATCTCCTGAAGGAATAAAAGAGAAGGCAGTATACTCGTATACACAAGTATACGCGGGTATAAGCACACATCCACATGAACACAAGAATACACAAGGATATTCACGCGTATACTCATGCATACACTGGTATATACAAGTATACACAGGCATAAAAAGGGTACACATGGGTATCTACATTTTATATACACGAGTAAACAGGCATACACAAGTATACGCGGGTATGCACACGTATGCACATGTATACACAGGTATACAAAAACAAACACGGTATTTACAGTTTTATACACTAGTAAACACAGGTATACACAAGTAAAAACAGGAATACACACGTGTGCGCATGTATACAAGGCATACACAAGTATACAAAGGTATAAAGAGGCATAAATTGGTATTTACAATTGTATACACTAGTAAATACAGGTATACTCAAGTACACACGGGTATACACACGTATGCACTCGTATACACAAGTATACACAGGTATAAAGTATATACATTTATATACTGGAGTAATCGCAGGTATTCCAAAGTATGCGCGGGTTTACACACGTATGCAAATGTATAAACAGGTATACACTATATGAACTGGTATAAAGATATATACAAGGGTATCCACATTACCTATCCTTTGTTAACATACTTTTATCCCCAGATATGAGCTGTTATCCTGATACTTTGGATGCTAGTGTTCCAAATTCATGACACACACATCACTGAGTTTATGGCCCTTCTGGTGATGCCAGCGAACCATGAAAATGGGCCAGTCATGAACTACCATCTCCTGAAAGAATAAAAGAGAAGGCAGTATACACAAATACACGTGTTTACACAAGCATACACCAGTAAAAATGACTAATTAAGTATATACATGGGTATAAACAAACATACACAGGAATACAGATGTATACACGGGAATAAAAAAGTATACAAGGGTAAAAACTATACACAGATAAAATTAACCATTAAACTCGGCTTTACACCAGTATACACAATTATACATGTGTATACACAAGTATACACAGTTATGCATACACCAACAAACAAGGGTATACACAATATAGACAAGTATACACAGGTATGCCTAAATCAGCGAACACGGGTATACACAAATATGCACAAGTATACACAGGTTAACAGAAGTATACATGGGTATATACGAGCATACACGAGTATACACAATGATATGCTCAAATACACAAGTATGCACAGGTATACAAAGGCTCATACAGGTTTAAACCAGGTATACACAAGTATACACAAGATTACACGGGTATACACAAGTTTACACAAGTTTACACAAGTTTACACAAGTTTACACTTCTATACACATGTATGCACAAGTATATACAAGTATACACAAGTATACACGTGTTTACACGTGTTTACACAAGTAAACACAAGTACACACATGTACACACAGGTATACGGAAGTATACAAAGGCATAAAGAGGTATTCATGAATATCTACATTTGTATACTCGAGTAAACCCAGGCAACCACAAGTATACGCAGGTATACACCATATGCACATGTATACGCAGGCACAAACAAGTATACACAAGTATAAAGAGGTACATACGGGTACATAAATTTGTATACACGAGTTAACACAGGTATACACAGGTATACGTGGGTATACGCATGAGTGCAGAAGTACACACAGGTATAAACTGGTATATACGGGTATCTACATTTGTATACACAAGTAAAAACCGGTATACACAAGTATACACAAGTATAAAGAGGTATACTCGGTTATCTACATTTGTATACAAAAGTATACATGTGTATACTCAAGTATACCGTGGTAGACAACCATACCACAGGTAAACAAGTATTCACTGGTATACACGGCTATGCACAAGTGTACACAAGAACAAACAGGTATACAGAGGTATACAAATAGGTATACACAACTATACGCGAGTAAAACCAAGTATACACAAGCGTAAGTGTGTATAAACAGGTACAGTCTCATAAACTGGTATACACAAGTATATGTGCGTATTTACAAGTATACACAGGTATACGCAGGTACACACAGGTTTACGCGGGTATCTAACTGTGTATAAGCGTTTAAACAGGTATGCACAAGTATATACGGGTATAAGCACACATCCACATGAACACAAGAATACACAAGGATATTCACGCGTATACTCATGTATACACTGGTATATACAAGTATACACAGGCATAAAAAGGGTACACATGGGTATCTACATTTTATATACACGAGTAAACAGGTATACACAAGTATACGCGGGTATGCACACGTATGCACATGTATACAAAGGTATACAAAAACATACACGGTATTTAGTTTTATACACTAGTAAACAGGTATACGCAAGTAACAACAGGTATACACACGTGTGCACATGTATACAAGGCATACACAAGTATAAAAGGTATAAAGAGGCATCAATGGGTATTTACATTTGTATACACTAGTAAACACAGGTATACTGAAGTATACACGGGTATACACACGTAAGCACTCGTATACACAAGAATACACAGGTATACAGTATATACATTTATATACCAGAGTAATCACGAAGTATACGCGGGTTTACACACGTATGCAAATGTATAAACAGGTATACACCATATGAACCGGTATAAAGATATATACAAGGGTATTTACATTACCTATCCTTTGTTAACATACTTTTATCTCCAGATATGAGCTGTTATCCGGATACTTTGGATGCTAGCTTTCCAAATTCATGACACACTCATCACTGAGTGTATGGCCCTTCTGGTGATGCCAGCGAGCCATAAAAATGGGCCAGTCATGAACTACCATCTCCTGAAAGAATAAAAGAGAAGGCAGTATACACAAATACACGTGTTTACACAAGCATACACCAGTAAAAATGACTAATTAAGTATATACATGGGTATAAACAAACATACACAGGAATACAGATGTATACACGGGAATACAAAAGTATACACGGGTAAAAACTATACACAGATAAAATTCACCATTAAACTCGGCTTTACACAAGTATACACAATTATACATCTGTATACACAAGTATACACAGTTATGCATACACTAACAAACAAGGGTATACACAAATATAGACAAGTATACACAGGTATGCCTAAATCAGCGAACACGGGTATACACAAATATGCACAAGTATACACAGGTTAACAGAAGTATACATGGGTATATACAAGCATACACGAGTATACACAATGATATGCTCAAATACACAAGTATGCACAGGTATACAAAGGCTCATACAGGTTTAAACCAGGTATACACAAGTATACACAAGATTACACGGGTATACACAAGTTTACACAAGTTTACACAAGTTTACACAAGTTTACACTTCTATACACATGTATGCACAAGTATATACAAGTATACACAAGTATACACGTGTTTACACGTGTTTACACGTGTTTACACAAGTAAACACAAGTACACACATGTATACACAGGTATACGGAAGTATACAAAGGTATAAAGAGGTATTCATGAATATCTACATTTGTATACTCGAGTAAACCCAGGCAACCACAAGTATACGCAGGTATACACAATATGCACATGTATACACAGGCACAAACAAGTATACACAAGTATAAAGAGGTACACACGGGTACCTAAATTTGTATACACGAGTTAACACAGGTATACACAGGTATACGTAGGTATACGCACGAGTGCAGAAGTATACACAGGTATGCATAAGTACACACAGGTATAAACTGGTATATACGAATATTTACATTTGTATACACAAGTAAACATAGGTAAACACAAGTATACACTAGTATAAAGAGGTATACTCGGGTATCTACATTTATATACAAAAGTATACACGTGTATACTCAAGTATACCGTGGTAGACACAACCATACCACAGGTAAACAAGTATTCACTGGTATACACGGCTATGCACAAGTGTACACAAGAATAGACAGGTATACAGAGGTATACAAATAGGTATACACAACTATACGCGAGTAAAACCAAGTATACACAAGCGTAAGTGTGTATAAACAGGTACAGTCTCATAAACTGGTATACACAAGTATATGTGCATATTTACATGTATACACAGGTATACGCAGGTACACACAGGTTTACGCGGGTATCTAACTGTGTATAAACGTTTAAACAGGTATGCACAAGTATACGCGGGTATAAGCACACATCCACATGAACACAAGAATACACAAGGATATTCACGCGTATACTCATGTATACACTGGTATATACAAGTATACACAGGCACAAAAAGGCTACACATAGGTATCTACATTTACACACGTATGCAATGTATAAACAGGTATACACTATATGAACCGGTATAAAGATATATACAAGGGTATCTACATTACCTATCCTTTGTTAACATACTTTTATCCCCAGATATGAGCTGTTATCCTGATACTTTGGATGCTAGTGCTCCAAATTTATGACACACACATCACTGAGTGTATGGCCCTTCCGGTGTTGCCAGCGAGCCATAGAAATCAGCCAGTCATGAACTACCATCTCCTGAAGGAATAAAAGAGAAGGCAGTATACTCGTATACACAAGTATACACATGTGTATAAACGTTTAAACAGGTATGCACAAGTATACGCGGTATAAGCACACATCCACATGAACACAAGAATACACAAGGATATTCACGCGTATACTCATGCATACACTGGTATATACAAGTATACACAGGCATAAAAAGGGTACACATGGGTATCTACATTTTATATACACGAGTAAACAGGCATACACAAGTATACGCGGGTATGCACACGTATGCACATGTATACACAGGTATACAAAAACAAACACGGTATTTACAGTTTTATACACTAGTAAACACAGGTATACACAAGTAAAAACAGGAATACACACGTGTGCGCATGTATACAAGGCATACACAAGTATACAAAGGTATAAAGAGGCATAAATTGGTATTTACAATTGTATACACTAGTAAATACAGGTATACTCAAGTACACACGGGTATACACACGTATGCACTCGTATACACAAGTATACACAGGTATAAAGTATATACATTTATATACTGGAGTAATCGCAGGTATTCCAAAGTATGCGCGGGTTTACACACGTATGCAAATGTATAAACAGGTATACACTATATGAACTGGTATAAAGATATATACAAGGGTATCCACATTACCTATCCTTTGTTAACATACTTTTATCCCCAGATATGAGCTGTTATCCTGATACTTTGGATGCTAGTGTTCCAAATTCATGACACACACATCACTGAGTTTATGGCCCTTCTGGTGATGCCAGCGAACCATGAAAATGGGCCAGTCATGAACTACCATCTCCTGAAAGAATAAAAGAGAAGGCAGTATACACAAGTACACGTGTTTACACAAGCATACACAAGTAAAAACGACGTAATTAAGTATATACACGGGTATACACATGCATACACAGGAATACAGATGTATACACGGGAATACAAAAGTATACACGGGTAAACAAATATACACAGATAAAATTCACCATTAAACACGGCTTTACACAAGTATACACAATTATACATGTGTATACACAAGTATACACAGTTATGCATACACCAACAAACAAGGGTATACACAAATATGGACAAGTATACACAGGTATGCCTACATCAGCAAACAAGGGTATACACAAATATGCACAAGTATACACAGGTTAACAGAAGTATACATGGGTATATACGAGCATACACGAGTATACACAATTATACGCTGAAATACACAAGTATGCACAGGTATACAAAGTATACACAAGATTACACGGGTATACACAAGTATACACAAGTTTACACAAATTTACACGTCTATACACATGTTGCACAGGTATACACAAGTATACACAAATATACACGTGTTTACACGTGTTTACACAAGTAAACACAAGTGCACACATGTATTCCCAGGTATACAGAAGTATATAAAGGCATAAAGAGGTATTCACGGATATCTACATGAGTAAACACAGGTATACACAAGGAAATGTGGGTATACAGACATATGCACACGTATACACAGTTATACACAAGTATACACAGGTATAAGGAAGTATACACGGGTATATACATTTGTATACACGAGTAAATACAGGTACACACAAGCATACGTAGGTATACACACGTATGAACATGTATACACAAGCATACACAAGTACACACAGGTATAAAGAGATATACACAGGTATCTACATTTGTGTACACGAGTAACACAGGTACGCTCAAGTATATGCGGGTACACACACGTATGCACAAGTAAACACAGGTATACACAAGTATACGCAGGCATACACACGTATGCACATGTATACACAGGTATACACAAGTATATATATACACATGTATAAAGAGGTATACACGGTAGTATCCCACTGCGTGGGCGGTTCAAAAGTGTCGCATGCACATGTATACTATAAACCCCAGCTGTCTAGGGTTTATCTAGATAAACCCCATGCCATGCAAGTGCAAAAGTTCACAAGATATAAACACTCAATCAAATCAAGCATCTTCTACAAGCTGGTCAACCTCTTCACAATCCTTATGATGAAGGAAAGGATGAAGGGGTGTTTACAACATTTGTAACTAGGTTACCCTGTGGGCAATTATTGATTGTTCCACCAATAGATGCCAAAAACAAGCTCTGAAGGTTGAAATTTGGTGGTACACATACATGTGATGATACATGGGTTTGTGACTTAACCGATGACTAATGAACTTTTGATAATGGCCTAGACTGAGCAGGTACAAGACTATCAGGGTATGACTACTCTGCAGGCAAAACGAGCATGTGTGAAATAGTCTATTGCTTTTGTTCACTGGTACGTTCATAGTGATCTATGCCCTGTTCTCCGCTGTATTTCCCTTTCTGGAACCTCCCCAGTGTACAATGCAGTAGCTCCAGTTACTCGTAGCAAGTGGTTTGTTTTACGCTCCTGCCCACCAGCTCCTTCAAACATTGCTGCAACCATACCATTCAACTTGTGTTTTCCAAATGGCTAACAATTATATCATGATGGTGCTGGATCATCAGGAACCTGATTCTTTGGTTGCATATACAGAATATCTTTTTCAAACGCAATTGGCGGTAATTATTAAGGTAGAAATAAAGAAGGTAAACCAAGCACCGCTCCCCATCAGCTGGTGAAGCATAACCATGGACAACTTTATTCTCAGCGTCTAGCTGCTTCAAACCACCAGTTTGATTCTTGCTTCCTGTTTCCACGTAGACGTACCAATCGGGGTTGCTCTTACGAATCAACTGGCTAGGCTTTAATTCGCACTGGTCTTCACCTCCCCGTAAACAAAACACCTTCCCAACAGAAAAAAAACACAGCTCTTTGCAACATCAGTGGATTTGAAGTGCCGAGTATCTTTTTATCCCAAAGTATGCTTTCTTCTTCCTTGGAAGTAGAAGCAGTTTTGTTAGGGCTAATTAGCTCCAACACCCTTCTCTCGCAGCTGCCTGAACACAGACTCACATGTGCTGTGAAGCTCGCTAAAACGGCCATCTTGCCCTCGAGAAAGTTTGGGGTAAATGGGTCTCTCTGCTTCATGTAACACAAAATACCGCACAAAAGCTGATAATTGCTCTTCGGTGAATACAAAGAACCGTCAGCCTTTCTGACCTCACTTACAAAAAGGGATAACCCGTGGAAAAGTGTACCAATATCACAGGGTGCTTGAAGTAGTTCATCGAGAACGGGATTTCTCCAAACACATCTAGCCACTTGCCACTGCTCAAAAACTCGCACGGCCCACTGCGTGATCTTCTCTGTGTACTGAGGTACATATCCCTTTGATTAATTGGTAAGCTTTTCCACATGATGTATCGACAAAACGATTTTTGACTTCCTTCTTACCCTTCACTTTCTATAAGCGACAAGCTCACTTTGCCACGTAGCTTCACAGAACCCTCGCTTGTGTGCTGATTCTCTTTCTCAGCTAACTTGGGTTGCTTCTTTGGGGGTAAAAAGTCGGCCATATAATCACGATCGATCATCACACTCGGGCCACTGACTGTAGCAGCACGCATTGGCGTGTAATCTGGAGCCTTATCACCAAAATTCTTGCAACAACAAAAGTCTAAACTGAGACAAAATTCGCTAGGTATAGCCAACGGCATAGTTAGCTACAGTTTGCTAATAGCGATTCAAACTAGCTGGCAACCAAATCGCATTCGTGTTGCATTGAATACGCATAGCAAACTTGACGTCATACTTATTGAATAGGATTGCTGCATGGATACACTAAGAAACGGTGACGACTTGTGCATCCGGTTGCTAGGCTACCTATGGGATACAAGCCATTTAGACTGCCACAAACATGGGTTTATGGCAAAACACTCGGTCAGTACTGATAACCTTCCTCGGTGAATACTGACCTCGTGTATTTGCCATAAACCCTAGAAGTGGAAGTCTAAGTAATATGTACTTACATTTTGTATACACGAGTAAACACAGCTATGCACAAGTATACACAGGTATACATATGTATTCACATGTATACATAGGTATACACAAGTAAACACAGGTATACACGGTATCTACATTTGTATACACGAGTAAACACAGGTATACATAAGAATACGTTGGCATAAACACGTATGCACATGTATACACAGGTACTATGCACGAGTAAACACAGTTAAACACAAGTATACACGGGTATCAACACGTATGCATCATGTATACACGTGGTATACACAATTATAAAGAAGTATACACAAGTATACACAAGTATACACAAGTTTACATGGGTATACACATGTATACACAGGAGTATACACAGGTAAACACGGGTATACACAAGTATACACGGGTATACACAAGTATACATAGTACACGGACAAACACGGGTATACACAAGAATACACAGGTATACAGGTATACCCGGGTATGCACGGGCATAAACGGGTAAACATAAAAATACACAATTATACACAGGTATACTGTGGTATACATGAGTATATACAGGTACAGACGGGTATACACAAGCACGCACAGGTATACACAAGTATAAACGGGTACACACAGATATACATAGGTTTACACTGGTGTACACAAGTATACACAGGTATACACAGGTATACCCTGGTATACCTCTGTATACCTGTGTATATACTGCTTCTCTTGCTGGAAGCAGCATTCTAATTAGAGGGCTTGCACACTAGAATATTTGTATGTACGGATCTAGAAATGTAGCAGACCCACCTCAATATAATCTAGCCAAAGCGCCTCCTAATGCAGACACCTCTCATCACATACCTTCATGATCAGGCCCCCGGTAGAGGGTAGAGATATTATCGTAAACTACGTATTATCCTCCCATGATGTATTATTCGCCCATCCCCCTCTTTGAGTCAAAAGTATGTCAGAGGATCTCCTGTCTTCCTCACGAAGAGCACTTTTGTGGTGCCACGAGATGCTCTTCTCACTGCACCGGGTATTGCTATGCACTATGTAGCATATTCCCCAGCCACACTGGGGAACAAGGCTCTTCACTACGGTCCACATACATACCCAGAGTGACTTCTTGCTGGCTGAAGGTCAAGCATTCCTGGAAGTCTTCATAAGATGAGGTGGGTCTGAGAAGCAGAATAGCTGCCTATCTTCCGAGGTAAAAGGGCTTGGTACGTTGTGCACCATTTCAGGTCCAGCACTATGCAACTTCATGAGCACACGATTCACAGAGTTGCCATCTAAAGTAGCTCCTAATACCTGAATAGATAAGCATAAACTGTGAACTGCTATATATATGCAAAGATGCGTTAATGTACTAACCTTCAGGCCACGACTTTCAATTCTGCCCACAGCATCCCAGAATGGAGTGTACAGCTTCTCTCCTGTCAGAGTACTGCATGGGATCTAAGGACAGGGGACCTAAAACTTGTTGAACAGTCCCAACAACATGAAAACTACCACAGATATCGCCGAAAACAGTGGTTGTACACCACCACTGAGAGCCGTTTCGTATGTACCCAGGTGATCATTGATGTTGCCAAGGTTGGTGAAACCAATAAGTTCACCAGTGTGCTTGTAATAAACAAGGTCTTCGCATACATGCATCTCATCCAGAATCAGCTAAGCATACTTGATGCGCTCGGGACAGCCCTTCACCTCAGCAGCTTCAACCAGCATGTCGTTGACTTTCTCAGGACTTGCAATGGCATAAATGCATGTAGTCATGCAAGGTGTGTTAATATTAAGAAAAGACAATACTGCCGACTGTATCATTAAAGTACCCTTACGGAACGATGATGGATGTACAAGTGCCATCTAAACATGCTGTTGCCAAAATAGCTCCTGAGAGGAGGAAGCACTATGTCACCGATTGAAGGTTTCTTGGTTGGCTGGCTATCCGTGAATTACCAATTATTCCACTTCTCCGGCCATTGATAAACTAAGAACTTTCCTTTTGCCAACGTTTCCACCAACTGCGTTGCCTTCTTCAGGGCACCGAAATACACAGAAAACTATGCAAATCAAACCAATTAGCAACGCTGCAAATCGAGCCCCGCCTCTTGATGACGTCATTTTCCGGAGCGTTAGATATGACTATAATATGGACCGGACCAACGGATCCATTGATTTATCATGCACACGACTATGGTCCGTGAAGTAGTCATTATACGTAAGCTATATTACGGTAGTCATTATAGGCTATTTATTATAAATAGCAAGCTTGTTATAATGCGCGTCATCAAGAAAACTGAAAGGCAGGCGATGTCGTGCACAATGAGCGCTGTAAGTTATTCCAGCGGTGGGGGAGAGCGGGAATGTTTCACATGCACCCTCCCCAAATAAACCCTTGCTGTTTTGTACGGTGGCCGAGAAGGTTCACCCGCCGCGGGCACAGCAGGCATGGGCGGGTACCGCAGCCGGGGCATGGGCGGGTACCGCCGCGGGCAGGGGCTGGTACCGCCGCGGGTATGAGTGCACGGCAGCTACGTACGGAAGGCACTGTATTCTCTGGGAAAAGGTTGGGCTCATTACCTGGGATTGATCTATGCTAAAGGCCCAGCCAATTCTTAATGTATAGCTGATATAAATGTAAGTCAGCAAGCCATGAATAAGTCCTGCATTCAAGGGCTAATCATGGCATCTGTGAGCTAGCATGTGGTAATTTAAAACTGGTTAGATAAGCAGCATGCAACCTCTGTTCGACGGTAATATTCAATACTGAACATGTATATTATAGCAAGCAAATGGAGTATATTATTTTATAGAGAGTACTACAGTCTTGATTGTAACGGATCATGCCATGGATGTCTTGCCATCAAAAGCTCGTATCATTCCTGGCCACCGTACCAGGACATAACCTATAAAATTCGAGATACATAATGGTGATTGCATGCAAATAGCATGATCATTAAAGTAATATAATATATCTTACTTGGTCAGTGGCAAGCCTCTTGTCATTCAACTTATCATCCATCACATGCTCATGCAGTCTACACAAGAGAGGGAGAGAGAGAGGGAGATAAGATACTGCAGCATTAAAGAAATTTCTCCTAATGCTAATCAGATTCTAGCCCTCCCATTTAGCACTGAAGACCTTCATATACCATGTATAGGTTTCCAGAACTACCTACATGTATACAAGAAAAATACACTGCTAGCTACATGCAGTAAATTGTAGACTATAAGGTAACATGGGGTAATTCCGGTGTCAAGGTATTTTGGGGACCCCCTAAATTGGGGACCCGGGGTCCCTAAACTACCGGTAGAATGGGGACCCCGTCCCCATTCTACCGGTAGTTTAGGGACCCCGGGTCCCCAATTTACCGGTATAATAGGGACCCCTTCGTGAAAATAGGGACCCTTAGGGGTCCCTATTCTACCGGTAAATTGGGGACCCGGGGTCCCTAAACTACCGGTAGAATGGGGACCCCTCTGCCCATTCTACCGGTATAATGGGCCAGATTTTGCGTAGACATATTAGCTATGTCACGCTTATAGCAATATTATTAAAGTATTGTAAGTTTCTAAGATCATTCCATGTGCAATAAAAATGCAGTCACAAATGTAGTGGGTGCATATACAAAGTAAACAAAACAGATACTTATACACAATGCAAATTAAAGTAACTAAACAATACTGTAACATAGATTGACATATAGCTATGTCACGCTTATAATAATATTATTAAAGTATTTAAGTTTCTATTAAGATCATGCCATGTGCAATAAAAATGCAGTCACAAATGTAGTGTGTGCATACAAAGTAAACAAAACATACAATGCAATTTAAAGTAACTAAACAATACACAAATTAAAGTAACTAAACAATACATAGACATATAGCTATGCATGCAATAACAAATGAAGTGGTAGCTATACTTACAACAGACAGGAAGGACATACATAATGTTCAGGTTCCTTCCTGATTCCTACGCACTTAAAATGATACCAGGTGTCACAGTCATCACACTGAACCATTCTTGTATCGTAGCTCTCTGGCATCTTACATGTGCAGTATAAATGAATGAAAATGTGTTTTTTGTGCTCACTGTAGTGCTCTGGCCAGCTTCGAGTGTTGGGAATGGTGCCAGAGCCTGTGCTTCAAAACAGCGCAGAAGATGTTGCCTCATTTGGCTCTGGTCCAGTCGAAGTCGGCCTGGATTGTCCCCCCTTGCTCTGTGATAGGCTGTAGCGATGCTGAAGAGCCCACAGTCGACCATTCCTTCCTGCTGCTGGCAAGGAACTCTGGTAACTAGAATGGCACCATTGGTCTGGAACTTTCCATAGATCTGTGCGATTTGCTCTTCTAATGTAGACGGCAGTGTGCTGCTGAACATGCTGTCAAATAACTGGACTTCTCCCTTGTGGAGAGCAGTGGTTACCCAGTGTCCATGGCCATTGTAGAGAATTTGGATTGCTGTAAAATAAGTGAAAAGTCATGTGTTACTGTATGAATGTATTTATGTACAATATTATGCTAGACACTTACAATCCTTGGTTACTTGGCTAAATCCATTTGTTTGTGCCAGAAGTGTGGTTTGTAGACCATCAAGATGAGGAAATTGCTTCTGTAGCAATATATGTGCAGCATGCATATGCTTGTCAGTAAGCATTTGACCATTCTGAAGCTTTTGCCGATCCAAAATGGACAGGTCCAATTCCTGAATCCATTTCTGTAATAGAATACAAGGGGGTAATTAACTACCATTGTCAATAAATGCTATAATATATATATATATATATATTTAATATACATAACTATATCTTATATATAATATAATAATATATATAGCTAGATTAGTGTATAGCTATACCTCTGGCGTTGAACTTGGCTTCTTTCTGCACGGTCTCTTTGGTGGAGGGCGATCATTTTCATCATCAGGCTATAATATGAGGAAGTGACATTGTATAAGTACTGAGATCATTAAGCAATAGTTTCTTTCCTTACATCGCTCCTTTTCTTGTAAAGCTTCAACCTATTGATATTGACCTTCTGCTTCATCAGCTCGCCTTCCTTGTTCTTGAGCTCATAGACTCCTTTGCCTACATGTCGATGAATGGTGTATGGACCAAGAAAAGCTGGCTCCATCTTCCCTCCTTTGCGCTGTTTCTGTTTCGTATTCTCCACCAACACTGTCACACCAACTGCAAGAGCCTATGTATGGTATTGTTAGTTGGTAAATCACACAATTTGTTACACAATTTATGTTAACTAACTTGTTGCTGATGCTTGCGATCATAGGTCTCTTTTTGTTGTTTCTGTGCAGTGGTGATATTGGCCTCCACTTTTTTGAACGCTTGTTCCCTCACCGTCATCAGCTGGGAGATTACTCGCTCAACTTCTTCACAGTCAACTTCTTCACTGGCATTCTCATCTGCAAGGAGCACTAAACATAAGAGCATGCATTAATCTAATGCATTTTAGTGTTTACCTGCAGGTGGCATGACTTCACAGTCTACGGGAAGCCTCATGTTCTGCTGAAAAAGCATGAAGTAAGGGGAGTGCTTCGTTGTTGTCTGACGAGAAGCTCGATATCCCATGAGGACTGTGTCTATTTTTAGATCCCAGTCACTCTGAGCATCATCGATGATTTTGGCCAAACATCTTGACAGAGTCTGGTTGAATCTCTCTGTCAATCCGTTGGTCTAAAGAAAAGAAAAGGTACAATTGACATATATACACACCACTGCATACTGCATGCACACATACCTGTGGATGGTAAGCACTAGTTATTCTGTGTTCTGTCTGTGTGATTGTGTACAGCTCCTGTGAGACTTCATTTACGAATTCCCTGCCCTGATCGGTTATGAGTACCTCAGGACATCCGTACCGACACATCACCTGTGGAAGACATTATTTTAGTGACTTAATAACATAAGTTGTATACAACATGTAATATTGCGATACACAATTGACAATTAACTTACTGAATAGATGAATCGTGCTACCCCAATTGCTGTCTTGTTTTGAAGTGGTGCGGCCTCTGCCCACTTGGAGAAGTAATCGGTGAGGGTTATGATATACTTATTCCCTCTGGGTGTCTCTGTGAGTGGGCCAATCAAATCCATCCCCACTTGGTGCCATATCTTGGAAGTGACTGGCACTGGATGGAGGACACCTGAAGCCTTCTGGAGCTTCTTGTTGTTTCTCTGACACTGGTCACATGACTCAACCTGAGGGCATAATTACGTACAGTTATGCAGACAAGCCTCAGTGCAGTGTAAAAACATTGTAAAATCATCTATAGACTTACATAATGTCGAACATCTTTTGATAGCCCAGGCCAGTAGTACTTCTTGGATACAATATCCAATGTTCGGTTGACACCAAAGTGGCTAGCATCATGTGTCGCAGAGATGATCCTATGACGCTTAGTGGCATCTTCAACCACCAGTCGGTTCTCATCTGCTCTACCTGTGCACATATGTAGTGAATTTGCATAACTTACAGATGTTTATATACAATCTATAGTGTATACTGCATCATTGTACTTACCTCCAACATAGTAGAGATTCTCTTTTTTGACTGCAAAGTACTTTGATCTCTTCCTAATAGCTAGTTTGTCCTCTTTGGTGAATCCTTCAGGGTAGGACCTCATTGTAACATACTCGTAGATTTCACTATAGGAGAAGCGTCCTTCTCGCAAATTCGTAGATTCTTTCAGCGCAACTCGTTCATTCTCCGGGGATCGATCCATTTCGCATTGAGTCTTAGTGACATGTGACATGTACAGCAAGTGGCTTATATAGCGCCAGATGTCAAAGCATCCTTTCTAACGTATCTGTAGACTTATGACGCTTGACAGCACTTGACTTCCTTGATAGATTTAGATATGGGACATGCGTCCGTCAAACCCATGACCTTTAGCGTCGGTCAAAGCGCTAGAGTTAGCTACCATTGTATTGAACATGGACCCAGTAGGTCCATTAATATTTTAAAAGAGTTCAAAGCGTTATATTTCTTTGCTAGAGTTAGCTTCGGGACAAGTATAAAGATCGCTGTTCATCCACGCAAAGGGGTCCCTAAAGTACCGCGGGGGTGCCCATTTTACCGGTAGATTAGGGACCCGGGGTCCCTAAATTCATGGGGTCCCCAAAATTTTATGACACCGGTCAAACTTTAGCATTTGGAAAAGGTAAGGGCACTGTTCTGCAACTAACCATTCTTTTCCAACGACTCCGCCACGATTTTAAACCCTGGGGTATACTCGTCTAAATTCTAAAAGCACTCCGCTGTAGACCAATTACATCGCTAGAAACATCCATTTAATTGTGCCTAGGTCTCCGCCCACGAAAAATCAAATTCTCCGGGTATTTCCGGTCGAAGCTAAAACGCGTGTTTGCAGTGCAAGAGGATGTTTTAAGCCAGTTTGCTTACCTGGCAAGCTCCAGTGGTGTAAATATCTAGCACTATTTTTTTGTCTCACCTGAGTGGTGGTCTTGTAGTGTACTGTATGGTACTGCAAACTGTTTTGCTGCACTTCTGAGGCTCATCCCTTCTTGTACTGCCTTGAGGGCTGCCCGAATGGTCTGAAGGCGATTAATCTAAGCTTTGTAGGCGTGATGGAGGCTGATTGTGAATTTGCCGCCAAAACGTTCCGTTTTTTGGACATGCACAACTTTTTGTTAATAATATCCGTGACCTCCCACCCGATACTTCAAATGCAGACTCGCCCCGTGGGGTAAAGGAAAGGAAACATCAGGCCCCACCAGCAGTGTAAGCCTACATTAGCTGATATGCCTAAAGGTTCCGAAGTAGTTAGTGATTGCTTAGTATTTTTGCTAGACCCTCGTGAGTAAAGTTGTGTGCTGCCGAGGTGGGTGGAGCTCAGCCGACTGCAGAGGGGAAAAGCTGCCGATTCTGCGAAGTGCGAGGAGTAGTGCGGATACAACTGCACTTCCAGTACAAGTAGTAGTTACTCTCACTGCCACATAAGCGGGACTTCCAAAGAATCTATGTTCTGTGTTTGGTGGTGGCTACCGCGCGAGACTGACCGGAATTACCCCGTGACCGGAAATACCCCGCGCTACCTTACATGTACTGCTAACTTACAACTCCATAAAAAGTACACGTCACTCTTTGGCAACAAAAGCTGTGCGGAGGCCTGGAAACGAGGCTAGCTATCCCCACCTACTACAGTCTATGGGATTTCCTGCAGTATCTCGACGGGAGAAGTGGGTCTAGGTATTCCTACACACTTCCAGTGTGCTTTGTTGGCTGTACAGTTGCCTATGTTTTAACGACTGGTGTACTACAGCCAGGTGCGTCATGTATGATCTAGTGCCAGGAGATTGCTGTGTAATTGCATGCCATAGAGCGATCCTAGGTGGGTACCAGTTCGGGTTAGCTAGCTAAACTATTACATGACTGTCAGATAAATGCTCACGTTCATATATTGGATGTGAACCACATTGAGACTATCCTGTGGATCATCAAGTACAATCATATGGGTTAGGGCAAATTGTGAGAAGTTGAACTGTGGGTATATATCAGTCTGAGCAGCATTCAAGTTTTGATGCTCACAGGGTACTTCATCTTCTCAGAACCTGCTTGAACCAGCCCTCTTTCAACTTTAACCATGGCGTGTCTGCGATAATCCACACCTAAAGGAGAGTTCATTAATATATAAACCATGGCCAGGAGGTGTACATGTATATCAGTGATATACTACCTGCAGTGGAGGTGTTTGGGAATATACCATGAGGGCCACAGGCCCAAGGTATAAACCTCTGAACACCAGCAAGTGGTATAGCAATGCTATTCACCGATTGGACATGGTTCATATGTTATATATCATGTACAATCTTGATGAGGTGTAATCCTCCACAGTCTATGGGATTTCCTGCAGTATCTCGACGGGAGAAGTGGGTCTAGGTATTCCTACACACTTCCAGTGTGCTTTGTTGGCTGTACAGTTGCCTATGTTTTAACGACTGGTGTACTACAGCCAGGTGCGTCATGTATGATCTAGTGCCAGGAGATTGCTGTGTAATTGCATGCCATAGAGCGATGCTAGGTGGGTACCAGTTCGGGTTAGCTAGCTAAACTATTACATGACTGTCAGATAAATGCTCATGTTCATATATTGGATGTGAACCACATTGAGACTATCCTGTGGATCATCAAGTACAATCATATGGGTTAGGGCAAATTGTGAGAAGTTGAACTGTGGGTATATATCAGTCTGAGCAGCATTCAAGTTTTGATGCTCACAGGGTACTTCATCTTCTCAGAACCTGCTTGAACCAGCCCTCTTTCAACTTTAACCATGGCGTGTCTATGATAATCCACACCTAAAGGAGAGTTCATTAATATATAAACCATGGCCAGGAGGTGTACATGTATATCAGTGATATACTACCTGCAGTGGAGGTGTTTGGGAATATACCATGAGGGCCACAGGCCCAAGGTATAAACCTCTGAACACCAGCAAGTGGTATAGCAATGCTATTCACCGATTGGACATGGTTCATATGTTATATATCATGTAGAATCTTGATGAGGTGTAATCCTCCATAGCAACATGGTATACTCCCACATATGGTCATAAACTACTTTACACCTTGAGCATCTGTTGGTAGATCTGCAATAGCCACTGAACCTGCTTGAGTGCTCCTGAAACCCACTTTAACCGCTTAGCGTACTCAAATTCTATTTCAGGACCTCTACTGTCTTCTGTTCTACTCCATTCTATGCATTCCTATTCCATAAGGCTTGTTATGGTGTGCCAAAGTATTGCAAACTGATTTTTTTTCGTAGTTTGGGTATATACAATTGCACGAGGCATGAAATGACACTCCATATATAAACTCTCTGCATTGTGTCATTACAGATATAGATTCATGGCGACATGGACACACTTGTTACCGTGCATATATGTATGTGAGTACCTTTGGTTACATCTTTGAAGGTATACTCCCACCTCTTGAGATCATTCCAACAACCAGCAATTCAAATGTATACCTAGTTGATGTGGGGAGAAGTTTGCTGTAGAATGCCGCTCTGAAGGAAATTTCAGTAGCAATGTAACATGGTACTACGCAAATAATAAACCAGGTAATTGCTGTACCAAACACAGTTGATTATTCACAGTTGTAAGAATTGAGCCAAAGTTCAACCTCCATCATTCATTGGTTGCATAAAAGAAAATACCATGTGAGTCTGGATAGCACACCAGTTTCTCAGCACACCACTGGTGTGCTGTGAAGAGAAGTGTGCAGGGCACACTATCATTGTAATCCAGTGTGTACTGCACACCACTTGTGTTTTTACAAGTGGTCATAGCACACTAATTTTAAGAGGTGTGCTGCACAGCCGCTATCATGCCACTGACTGTATGAGAATAGGACAGGTATGATCTTCATACGTGCTGCAATAATTTCTGTGAGACTGCGCTGGGTACTGCATCACAGCAGGTGTGCACAATGACATAGAGAGGTAGAAGGGAGTCGGAATGGGAAGCTCTCATGCGAAAAGTCAATTTTTTTCCCACAGGAGATATTATGAGCACACAGTCAGGACTAGCCTTGTTCTCATTCCTATCCACCCCAGCCTCAAGATAAAAGCTGGGATTGGCAGGACTGGGAACAAGGATAGTCAGGAGAGCCTTGAAACAGTAGGTTATGGCTGTGTAGCAAAGCGATACTATGCCCTAAATAATCAGTAATCCCAACAAGGCCAGTGACAAGTCACTAATGCCACCATGACTAAAACTAGCAGCCAGTGGAAGGAAGACACGATCAGCTATTGTCAGGTCACAAACTTTATATGCAAAGTTTTCAAATAACTGGCTAAGGGTGTTACTTGGGGCATGCAATAACGGAATGCTGAGCATTGTTTCTAAAGTTTCGGGATCCAGGATCAGCCGAAGTCAGCTATATTACATTTCTCACTCTAACTCTTCACATGAAGGTACTCCTACCCACCCATACCATACATTTACCATGAGCACACCACTGCAATACTTACAGTTGCCATCTGTACCTCCAGTTCCAACTAAATGAAGAAAAGAAAGGCAATTAACATTAACTTCCTATAACTCTGTATGCCTTATAGTCAAGAGTTAGGTAGGTAAAAGGCCTGAACATTTTGCCTAATGAGTTGTGCGAAGGGAATTGCCAACTGATTGTAAAATGTGTGAACGGCAGGTCCTACGACATTGACCACGTTTTGTTTGTGTGCGTGCATTTCGTCATGTGTGCAATACAACGTATGGCACACCCTGGTCTGCTACTATGCAACTAGTCCACTAGCAGGTTTGTAGGCCAAACGAGTTTAGTTTTCTGTTTCCTAGACATTGAAAAAGTAATATGCGACATAATATATTGCACACATGACGGGCTTGGATACATAGACAGACAAACAGACAAATGCATAAAATGTGAAACCCTATAGAACGAGCTGTTCACAAACTTCATGCACACCCTGCTGGTTGGGCTATGCACTTCATACCAGTAGGGAGACCAACACTCCACCCCTGATAACCATATTGCATGGCAGGTATATACTCCTTGGCTTGATACCATACCACCCTGGCCCCACTTGTATTCATGTTCCACTGCCAAGGATACATAATCTGGACATACATGTACCAGTGGTAGAAGAGCTAGTGGGAGTAGTAGTAGTAGCAGCAGTAGTAGCAGCAGTAGTAGTAGTAGGTTCAGGAGTGGTAGAAGCATCTATAAAAAAAAAAAACGGAAAGGTAAATTCACCTCTTGCAATGTTAATCTAGCTTGCAAAGGGGACAGTGCCACATCTACTAACATTCAATATACTTGCACTAAACTTAATATCTACAATGCTTTATGTACGTACCACACAAGCTGCAAATGAGTACAGAAAGATTAATTGTCACATCGTAAAAAGTAAATGATTGGGTTTGTAGCATATTTACTGCTATAGTTATACGACAATGGCCAGTAGTTAGGTTAGTCATTTGGCAGTGATGTAGAGACTAGTGATACGGTATTACTACTCAGTCTTGCACCACAGACAGTTGATTGTAACTTGAAAAAATCTTGAGAGTTGGTGAGACATTAAAATTTCCCCAAAAGCACCACTAAAGCTGGGAGACTCATGAATACAGACAGACTGATCACACTGGGGGACTGACTATCATGTGACTTTCAGCAGCCATGGTGCTGTAGAAGCTGTATCACTACGACATGTAAGTGGTTCACTAGTCAATATATGCTGGTGCTCATATGCATATGAATTACACGTATGCAAGCGCTAAAGCATGGGAGCTGTAGTCAGCCTACCTACAGTCCAGGAGACTACTGCATACATGTACTACTCAGTGATTGCCAACTAAGATTTTATTTGCAGTGATTCTACTGCATAAAAAGTGATAGCAAAAAATGATCAATACAATGTGATAGAGCTCACCATGTAATATGTTACACTACAGATGATGTAATGCACTATCCACTAGCATCCTGATAATTTAAAATCTGCCATTACTCATTTTTGGCTTTTAAATTAACTACTATACACTATGCTAAGATGCTCAGCAATCATACACTGTATGCTTAGCCTCGTTCACAGGCTCTACCCCCCCCAGCTTTTTATAGTGCAAAAAAGCTGTGGGAGTTGAGCCTGGGAACAAGGCTACCGTATGCTAGCAACACAACTCTGTACAAACTTACTGATCGTGACATGAAAGGTTTTGCTCAATGTGCCAACCGAGTTTGTGATGGGGTCATAAACATCGATGAATGCAGTGTAGACTCCTGAGTTAGATTCATCAAGTTGTTTTTGCACTGAAAAATCATATGTATTTTGTGTTTCACCCTGTACGACAGTTCCTTCTTCAGAATCTGTACATGGAGAAGAGTCTAGGTTACTGCAGGAATACATCAGTCCGCTTGAAATCCGGGCCTCTCCACGATATAACAGTGAGCGTCTGACTTCTTGAAGTTGTCCAAAACTACCACCATCAACATACTCAACATTAGTGTTAAATATAACAGTTCCAGGGGAAGCTGTAAATGTCTCCTGACAAGGAGTTGATGAGTCACAGCCTCGGTACTGTGCTCTGGCTGTGTGTGTGTGTGTGTGTGTGTGTGTGTGTGTGTGTGTGTGTGTGTGTGTGTGTGTGTGTGTGTGTGTGTGTGTGTGTGTGTGTGTGTACAAAATGTACATGTCACAGTAGTATTATGCTAAGAATAATATTACAGCTGACACATCAGTTTGAATTCATGCTCCTCCCCAGAGGCAGGTAGATTAACAGTCATGGCTCACCACTACTGAAGAATAATTATTAAGACTTGCAATGAACTGTTACAGCATCATTGTCAGAGGGGGATGCAAAGGCTTGCTCAGCAGGAATACATGTACCATTCACCGAAATTTCTGTAGCTACTCACTGGCATGGCTAATCTCCACCCCTTTACTCAACAATAGTGGATATTCCGGGGGTAGATTGTCATCAGCCTCATTCTCAGGTTTGCATACACATAGCCACATATAATAAAGCACAGGCTATAGGCAAATTCTTGCACAGCTAGTGCACCGTGTATCGTGGCACAACTGCTGCTATGTGCAATCAATAAGATTAATTAGTCACGGGTTTCTACCCTCAGTTTCATTTTTCCTATATTCATAAAGGGAAATAACTAGTAAATTGAGCTCACTGAAATGCAATTATAATGAAAAGCACTGAAGTACTAAACCCTCGGCACAGCTGGCTAACTGCAAGATTTTGGAATTCACTGAATGAATTTAGTCCTGTTGAGACAGCTAATTATATAATGCCCTATACATGACGAGTCAGGTATTCAAACTTCCTGAAAATACGTACATTAGTTTACATGAAGTTAACCTAGTTCATTCACGTGAGTGTGCATGTTATATCAATGCGTGTGTCCTCTGCAGCCGATGAGGTTCATGGTAAGTTATTCTATTGTTGTGTTGTAGGCTTATAGTGTTTAATGTGAAACGTAAATTGTCAAAAATCATTGCAGTTTTGATATTATAATCACAATCACAGTCTGAAGTTAACAGAACAGTTACAGAACAGCTCAATGGTATAGATAGATAGATAAACATTTTTACATCACACCACAGGGGCAGCAGTATATAACAAAATCAAATGAGTATAAGATCCAACGCACGTGTTTCGTCCTAAGTCTCGTGCCCAGACCCAGATTTGATGCCATGCGCGCGTGAGAGGCGTGTCTGACCCACATACAGAGAGCTACATGCTTTGGAAGCCACTTCCACAAAGCTGAGAGTTATAGCTAATTTTGGTGAGGCCGCCCTTGTTATAAAGCGTTGTAATTTTTTTATATTTTAGCCTCTTTTCATTCCTGAGCACTTATGTTAAACTCCATAATCTGCTCTGTATTCCATATACCCTACACATTTTGAGAGACACTGTTTTTTAGGTAATAAAGTAATTTAAAGTGGTTGCAATCATTTTAAAATTCAATTGTTTTCTGAATCTACTTTTTTGTTTGGAGCACTGTAGCTACAATACATATTTCAAACTAGCATGAACGGATACATTAAACAAACAAACTGATTGAAAATATGCCTACCCCTTTTACAATATGACTCACTTGTGCAATTCACTGCATCCCCTTCATATCCAGTGACACATGTACAGTTGAAGCTTCCTTCAGTGTCTGAGAAAATTGCATTTATGTCACAGTTATCAGCGCCTCTTACACATTCATCAATGTGTGCATGGAGTGAAATGCAGTAGAGAATATAGATTGATAAGCTTCTTTAGGGGCACTGAGGACTGCTGCTGCAATCTTCTGAAATACGAATAGATATATTGTGCCCACCCCTCTAATCAGTATAATTATCTTAACAGATATCATTCTTGTGCAATTAGTGTCACTCTCTCACAGCCATGAATACAGCTACAGCTAAAGTTACATGTTACATCACAGGAGAGTGCATATGTAGTTGAGTCTTTCTAGTTGACACTTTCAAGAAGCATAGTAAACATTGTTAAGAGTGACCTAAAATAAGTCAAAATCATTTCTTATCATGACAGATGTTGTCGAGCGGTTATAAAACTCTACATAATTCAATAACGCCATAGAACCTTGTTTCTAGGTGACAAATATGCAAGCAATGTTGACTAAGTATTAGCTTTCCAGGACATCTGATTGCTAAATGCTTTCATCTTGGTTATGCAATGTTACTATGTACAGTACAGTCATTAGAACAGCTAGCTATATAGTGAGCTAGTCTGGTATCTACGTCAGATGTGTGAAAGCACTATACTCAGACATTCATGGAAGTATAAAAGATGCTGTTGTAGGCTCACTTTATGATCTTGCAGTCACTACGTATATGGTAGTGGCTGCCGAGAATGCTGGCAATGTGAAAGGATTACCAACACATTTCTACACTCCTCTTTAGTACCATTCCCATACCACTAAAGTATATCAAGGTTTCTGTACATGTGTTCCGTGTATCAACCGCAGAGGAATGCGGCCAATAGTTTGGGAGGAAGAACTGCATATCTAGACGTCTTTTCCCAGCAGCACGCACATTCACAATTCAACACGCATTATAACTTACGTACTTACCCAAATCCAACTCCCCCAAGCGATTGAAACGGCCGGTAAACACCTTTTCTACTAGCAGTTTTTATTAGCAACCAAGAAGCATGCACTAACTCCTTTGCTACTTTTAGTTCAGGTTTAGAAAAGTCAATCCTTTTCTACTAATTTGACTTTTCCAAACCTGAACTAAAAGTAGCAAAGGAGTTAGTGCATGCTTCTTGGTTGCTAATTAAAATTGTTCTGCCCTCTGATAATTTCATACTTGCAAGCTTACGTCTAAGTATGAGCTGGCGGTGCTCTACTAGCACCATGCAGTACTAGCCTCGGTCCCAGGCTCTCTGCAAGCAACGAAAGCTGGATGAGAGCCTGGGTTCGAGGCTACGTACATTACTACCTCTATTTGATGAGTTGGTTTAGTCAGTGAAGATATGCAAATAGACATTGTGTTTTTCTTAGCACAGGTGGGTAGTATTTTTCCTGGAATACATAGGTGTCACACCTTAAGGTAGCCCATGCATTGCTAATGAACTCTTTTCTTGGAAAATGTGGGTGTTACATGAGCACTCCATATTATAGTACATGCTCACTTGTACTACCAAAAGGAATGCACATGATTGTGTAACACCTGCTTATTCCAGGAAAAGTAGACAACCACAATGTCTGCAATAAAACTGCATATAATAAATACTTACTATATAAATAATTAAACTAGAGGGGTGTTAACACTAAATACCTGAAATTTTTATTGTAGGAGGTGGTGTGTGTAGAGATAGCAGGGATGATCGCCTCAATAGTTGTATAATAATGTGACATTTTATTTTCATTTTCATGTTCATTGAACAATATAAGCATAGCAATACTAGCTACAAGTTGTGTGCATATTTAATTTTCTGCTAACTAAGCTGAAGGCATGGATAGCATTGCCACTTACTAAAATAAACTATTATAACCTTGTACTAATTGGTAATAAAAGTGGGAACATTCTTGCTATCTAGGTACAATGAACCTTTGTTATGATGTAATGGGGGTTGCAAAGTCACATTATTGTACGTATGTCATGCAGTACATTACTACACAGGCTAGCTACATGTACATGCACGTACGTTTCTTGGAATAAATGTGCACGCTGCATCATTGAAGGGCGGTCTAACCTCCTACCATATATGACTTCTTGCCCAGATCTATCTTGCAGCAATTTTACCCAACTGATAACTGCAAGATGAATTATCTGGGTTGTGCACAATGTTTGAACGCCCTAAAACGTAGGATAACTACATGTATGTATAATATTCTAATGTCGCTGCCGTAGCACTTATGCCATTGACCACACACCCACATACACAGGCAGAGCTTGTAACATCTCCAGTCAGAAGACAAGAGGAAGAGCAATCAGATGTTACAACATCCTGATCACTATATCTTCTTAGTATCCAGATTAATAATACATCTTAACTAGTCTTAAATAAGCCTTATAATTATGCCTGTATATTTTCTGTTGTTTGAGCGCAGTGAATTAAATGGAAAATGCGCTCTCATTGTTGCATGCGCAGTTAGCTAGAGCTAAGCAACTGCCAGTGTGGCGAAAAATTCCAACTGGTTGCTACTAGGCTGGGCTGTGGGTATATAAGCTTATGCTGGGGCTGCTTGGAGCATCTCTCGGCAGCAGCAGCAGTGAAGTGAAGGATTGTGGTGGGAGTATATATAATACAGTAGTCATGTGGAGTGTTTTTTTTCCCTGCTGAGGTACATCGGGCTGTGAAAGCCTGACCTCCATCTACTGAGACCGTATGGAGTTTGACAGCCGTCTTGAGCTGGTGGCAAGACTTCTGTATGCTGAGCGCACCTACGGAGGCTGTATGGAGTTGACACCAGTGCAGAGACGGTTCTAGAAGCAAAGTGCATGTCCAGAGACCGTATGGAGTGGACAATTGTGCATTCATTTTGTGTGTGTGTTGCTGTGTGTTGCTGGGAGGTTTTGTTTACTTTGGTTTTTTCACCTCACTGTTTTTCCTCACATGTTGAGGTTTTTTAAGTGATGGTGTTTTTTCCCCTGCGCACACTGGCCATGTGTCCTAAATATGTTGTGCCCACATTACTCCTTGTTTAGCCCATCCCAGCCTATTTTATGTACAAGTAGCTAGTTTTGTGGTGTACAGTTGACTTGTTTTGCGGTACAAGTTGGGCACTATCAACAATTTGCTGGCTGTCAGCTCTCAACTGTCATGCTGCCTGGTCCAACCATAATGTATTCTTCGAAATGAGAGGTCCCAAATCTCACACCCTAAAAACAGAGGCTGTTTTCTTAAAATTATTGAGCGTACTAAATTCTTCAGAGCTCCCCCCCCTCAAAAGATTTCTAATGGTATCATACACAGGACACTGCCAGAGCAAATGCAAAATTTTGTACTTCAAAGTTTCCAAGAAAGCGTTAAAACCTTCTGAGACTTCTTCAAGGCAGAGGTTAAATGAATCTATTGGCAAAGTAAAGATTAACAGCTAGCGTCTACTGATGAATCAGGTAGTCCTCACAAACAGACACTTTAGTTCTTGTTCCAAAATCTGGCTCCAGGTGGACCAAATTTAAAAGGCCTAGCTACTTGATGTAGATGACCAGCTGCAAGTTAGAGACTCAGGTACTTTCCTTAATGGCCCCACTTTACAAACCTCATGGACTCACAGGATCCTCTTTCAATCTCTTCTGGTGTGTCTGGGTCATCCTGTGAGAAAGGGGGTATATTACGTACATATATGTATGCACAATCATATAGTCTGAGTATGTGCCTACACATACACTGCAACAGTAGCTATGATGGTACATGTATACAGATAATGCTACATGCTATCAATATATACCGGTACTATTATATTGTCTATCATTTGAATGCATTCAATGGTGTGTTCACATGTTAGGCATTGTAGTTGTTCCAGTGCTGGTGCTAGCCATATTGGTTAGGCTGTGATTGGTTACCAGAGTGCTGCAGCGGGAGCTTTAAAGTAGTACAGCTTGGCTGGTAGCATTATCACAGCTGCTGGCAAAGCTGACCGAAAATTTCCATAGTTCATGGTAGTTCTATGTGTAACAGTCACCATGCTGTCGTGATCTGAGGGCTTGTGCTACCTGCGAAGGGCTTGGATCTGCAGAGTCAAAGCCAAGGGCTGGGCTCCCATCGTAAGGTTTGTGATTTTAGTATGAGCAAAAGGTTACCGTTTATTTGTACATATGATTAGCTAAGAGCTGAGCTGTTATTAACTTCGTATCTGGTCTTTTTTCCTCTCTCCATAAGTTTCTCCTTCACTGTAAGATTTTTTGTGGTGAAACACACATCACTCTATTTCACTGCATATTCATAGAGGCTGCAAGATGAGCGTGCAGAGGTGGAGAAACAGAGAGAGTACTTTACCAAGCTAAGGGAGGAATTGCAGCCTGGAAATAAACAGAAGGTGGAGTGCATGGTGCAGACTCACAATACAAAATCAACTGACTAAACTAGAGCTGGGATGGGCCAAAGAATTTTGGTACAATTTTTTTTGTGGCCAGCATACCTGATTGTATTGCAATCTACTGCACATTCTCTATTATACGAAGATACGTAAGTTTAAGTGCTACTGATTATTAATGGAGTTGTTGTAGGTGTTTACAATATAATTCTTAGGATAGACTAGTTTAGTGCAGGCGCAATTAATGACATCTCATGATTATATCAATCTTTCACTTGCTATGTATGTACATATAGCAAGTGGTGGGGTTGTGCCTCTACAAAGATTTGCAGTGGACAGCTTTATAATGTTAATGTCAGACAGGGTAAGAACAATCTCAGGCCCAGCGAACCCCCTGCATGTACAGATTTGGAAGGTATTGGGGTCAAAGTACAATGTAAGATAACCTTTTCATCTCAGCAGCAAGCCTGCGCTCTAACTGTGACTCAGATTCATGTCTAATCCGATCTTTCGCCTAGTAGCAGCAAAGGAAAGGGAAATAAGTTCAAATATTTGCACTGTAATATAACGATCATTTGGACAGCTTATTGGAACACTTCAGACTCACTAATGTCTCTACTGCTACCATGAAGAAGCTGAACATTTAAGAAAACAATTGCTACATTATTCTGCATCCTAACTACATAGGTAAGAGTTGACTCATTAGTCTACCAGGCTATTGAAAGGTTCGTCACAACTCTGCAGCTGGTTGCTGGTAGTATACGTATACATGTACATCTAAAATGATCAGTAACGTAATTTGGCAAAAACATGCATATGTACACATCACACATATGTATGTTACTTCTCTACATACATCATTCACAAATTACATACCAATTATTATTTCCAGGTCTGCTATCTTGCCATACGAGGCATCTCTCTCAGGCTGAGCTTGACTCATTAGTTGTTAGTGGGCCTCCAGAACTGCTGCCTATGAAGGAGAGGTACTGGGAGAATCATTTCAACAGCAGTAGATTCAGCATGGCAGATTTGTCTCAATCGCACCCTTCCCACCTTTTGCTTTTGAGCTTTTTCCCTTTCTCTTTCAATCCTCTAAATTTCTTCATGACCCAAAATATTCTCCCTATAGCAGCGGTATGTAGATATGGGCTGTATCTCAATTATCGCGAATAGCTAGTATGGTCTAGCTGTTGAGTCTGGTATGTTTGTACACGTATTCTAGCTGTGGTTATATCTTAATTATTATACTAATAGTATGAACCTGTGTTCAAGCTGTTGCTTCAACTTTGTGATCTCTTGCTTATAGGCTGACAGCAATGCTTTCTGTGACATGTCCTTGTTGATCTGCGCAGTGGTATTGATACTTTTTGCCCTGAGTATTCAAATGTGGGTATAGAAAGAGAATACTGCTAAGAAAAAACTGATAAGGGGCATAATCAACTGTTTTAATAAGTGTAAAGACAAACCAATCTGAAGGAAAGCAGATTTAGCCAGTGACTCTGAACACAACACTAGGTGTGCTAGTAGTGGTACGTGGCTGCCAGCAGATACGTATACAACTGAACCGTTCCTAGTATGAAATATGTATGTGAACAGACTGCTACGTACTTGCATGTAACATTAATTGAAGGATAATGATAGCATGCTTCCCTTACACCAGAGTAAATTCTCACACACATTTTCACTGTGGGTGCAATTACGTGAAAATAAGTACTGGATACTGTTATGTACATGCGTACCTCTGTTCTTCCAAATCTTATACTTCTGTGTTGCCTCCAAGGCAGTCCTGCAGCAACCGTGTCAGCTTAGAATCTCGATAAGGAATATACTTCACACCCGAGGTTGTCAGTGCTATATTACCACCTTCACTACTACACCTTTGCAATTGACAGCATTTCCACTGGGAAAATGGCCATGTACACTTTAATAAAAGACTATCAGTGTAACAATCATTTTTTAGCATTCTAAAAGAGCTAGTTAAATAATAATATACTCATGTCACTGCTTAGTCTCGTGGGCCAGCCCACTTCTGCTTAGAGGGAAGGTGGCCTGGGGAGCTGCCATACTGGCATGCGTCGCTCGGGAATTCAATTAGTTGTGCAACAGTCACATGCTGTTAGTGCATGCTATATATATAGCGTGGGAAAATTACCACGTGTGAGTTTATTAGTGGCTATTGTCTACAGTATATACTACCATAGAACTCCATTACAGAGCTATATTACCTATGGTACTACATTATACTTAGTACTGCAGCGCAAGCGGTGCGACGGCACGATGAAATCGGATATTTTCTGCCTTGGCTGTGGCTGCAAGGCCTTGAAGGGAGGCAGAAGAATGCTGTGCAGTGATGCTTCTCGAAATGGTTTACCAATGTGGGAGAAGATCTTTGACGCAAAGCTGCAAAAACTAGGAAAGGAGGCTGATAAACAATTAGTCTAGTCAGTCTGGCCACGAGACTGGCTAGTCACTGCTGTAGGGCTTACGCCATTGACCGCACACCCACATACGCAGGCGGAGCTTGTAAGATCTCCAGTCCGAGGACAAGAACAAGAGCAACGAGATGTTTCACCATCTTGATCACCATATAATTTATTATTCCTAGTAATATTCTAGATTAAACTCTTAACTGGTCATAATAATTAAAGTATACCTGTCCTAATTCTCACACCTTACAGCAAAGCCTGTTCTCAAAAATTTATTGAGAGTACTAAACTCTTTGCACGATGATACAAATATGCAGCACAATAATCAGTGTACAATGTGTTGGCTAAGTAGTAAGTAACTCAGCTTCACACCTAAGGATTAATTACATAAACAGATTCATAGAGGATTCATTTTTGTCTTGAATTTTACCAAAATATTTATATGATCGTTATATGCAGCAATTAACAGAGATTGGGAAGCACACCCCTCCTGCTGTCTACTGATCATGAATCAAATTTTGAAGAATTATAGCTCTACCTACCTGTCTGTCCACTGGCAATGATGCTGCCGTTTTATCCAAGGAGCACGGAATCCACGCTACTTCTCACACATACATCGAATATCACATCTTGAGTGGAGCTGCAGAATGTACAGTATGTACACATTAGGCAAGCATATGCTGGAATTCACTCCACCATTTGGCAAATAGAGATGTTCATTTTTGTCCCCAGCCAGCAAAAGGCATGTATAGGAATGTAGCATTGGGGGTGGGACTACCCAGCCCACACCTCATGCATACTTGGCTGATCGTGTTCACGCAAAGGCCAGCAAGAGCGTGTTTCACTATCATGTCTTCAGGAAACATTTTTATCATCATAATTATGTATTACAGTACACAGAAAAAACATTATCAGAAGCAATCTGCTATGTGACACTGTGCCTTGATTTTCCATTGTATGTACATAGTGAACTAACCTGGGTCCGAACACGAGATCATTGAAGAAATTGTGTGTTCGTGATACGTCAGACCGTATTAGCTCTCCAATTCCGATCTGTGAAGGCACTTCCTTGTGCTCTGCATTAACCTAAACACACTGTGTGTGTACATGGAAGAAATACATTTACATGATGCTACAGATACATATGCATACATGGCAACCACAGTTATTTGCAAGAGGCAATAACTGTGACACTACGTTATAGCAGTTGTGATAGAGACCCCACCAAACATTGTCAGGGACAGCGCAAGACTCTATGTCAAAGACTTTCAATGTCAATGGCTATCACTTAACGTCTAACAGTAAAAAATGTGTCAAAGACTAGCTACTTTCAAGTTATTTCGTAGGTCTACAGAGGTTCGCACTCGAAAAAATACAGCCCTAACAATGCTACAGATGAAAGGCTCATCACTGATCATGAGCAGGGCAAGCTTTCTGGTTTCTACTCTACACAGTCTCCTGCAAGCTTTTGTAAACCTCTGTACCGACACGGGAGCTAGTCTCGCGAGTCTGACTGTACAGGAGCTAGCTAGCATAGCTGACCAAATTACAGTACAGAACGGGTAAGGTCAGTGGGGGGTAACTTCGGAAATTACAGTACACAACGGGTACATATTAGCGAGTACAAACTCACATGGCTTGAAATAGTTTTAATCTCCCGTTGTATGAGTGGCCTGACTCGTACAGCAAACTCTCCTCCCCTCCCTGGCGAGGATTCTCGACGGTTCAGCGCACATGCGCAATTATTGTGTGAATGAATGGGGGTGGGGCTATCTAGACCTGTACCTGTACGCATACGCACAGCACTCAGAACTGTGTGGACGCACGTATACATAGATATTATCTACTAGGTGAATGGGGCGAGCGTGAGCGAGTTCATCATGCCATAGATTATCTATGATCATACATAGCTGACTTGGATATGCAGGGCTGGTAATGCATTACACTACAAATTTAACCCTTTACCAACCATAAGAAACAGCTTAAAGAAGCAGAAAAGCCTGTACAAAGTATTAACGCCTAGTATTAAAACCCCCATATAAATTCATATGGGCTTATGGGAGCTCATGACGCATATATGCGTCATTGGTTGGTAAAGAGTTAATGAGAGACATTATAGAGCATGATATATTTTTACATGCAGCGGTATATTACAGTGGTAAACAATCATCATTATGATATAGAAGGATAGGCTTATAGTTGAGAAAAACTCAAATGTTACTCTGGTTGTTAATGCCTGTGAATGCCAGTGACAATATTGAGGCTGTAGTCAAAGTAAACGGAGGGGCAGATAGGAGGGAAGTTTCGGTGACGTCTTCATCTTGCATGTGCAATGTCAACAAGTTAAGATTGGTGCCAAAAACATTGTGTTAGGAAATCGGTACCAGCAAGAAAGGTGAGCTTAGCACTCCACTGTTTCTTGAAGTGTTTCAGTGCTCGAAGAGCATCGCATATACCCAGCTGTTCAGTTGTGGGGGAGATTTGAGACTTGCCGACTGACAAGGCAAGCTATTAAAGTATGTGTCTAGTGACAGAACAGCTGCAATCTCAACACCAGTTAGCGGCCACCAAATTATGCGAGCCACGGTCACAGATGCTGAAGGACGTGTATGCTGCTGTTGTGAATGATGATGACAAGTCCTTAAAGGCAGTTCAGAAGCTCCCGATAAACACCACTGCAGAGAGGGATTACTCTGCACAGCAGACATGCCACCTTCTCCTCCAGCTACCATGTCGCGGCATCGCGGGACTTCATCATCCTTTGTCCTTGCGCTGCTGCCCTGCGTTCTCGCCAGCGTGCATGTAAACTTGGTCTCCGCCTTCGCCGTGCTCGCTCGTTCTCTAGCCTTCTCTCCTTCTCCACAGGGGTTTCGGCCGCTCTCCTATCTCTGTAGCGCTGTCTACACAAGTCACTCATTCTCTCTCTCCGGAGTGCACGAAGTCTCGCGGGCCAGACTAACTTTTCGCGAAAAGTTACTCTGGGCCGCGAGACTATACAGTGCACGCACGTGTTGTAAGGTAAATGGGGGTAACTTCGGACGCGCTTTTATAGGGGGTAACTCCGGATACTCGCTAGGAAACGATGCACAATGCTGCGCGCTGTATATCGCACATCGGCCTGGCGAGTGTCGGAAGTTACCCACGTGTCCGTTGGAGAATAATTGCCGCTGAAACGCGCGCCAACAGTTGTTGAAACAGGCATATGCATGCCAACGTTTTTACGGAATAGACCATGCACGGACGCGCACGCACGCACAGGTCTACTGGAAGGGGGGGGGCGGGGCGGGGCTCACTCACGCTCGCCCCAAAAGGGTAAGTAATTGTAAAAATACAACAAATAAAATTATAATAAAAAAGAACACAACAGTTAAACATGTGATGACAGCTTCATCACATGTAAATAGTCACAAAGCAAAGTCTCATCCACTTGAATCTTGACTTCCTGCTTCTAAAACCATCTTTATGCTATGGTTCACGGTATTTGCATTTGAAATCACCACTGATGCACTCTCTGGTAAAGCTTGTAAATTTTCATTTGGGTGCTCTGATACTGTCGAGCTCCAGCCACTGCTTGGGATGTGTGTGAGCTAGCTACCTGCACGGAAGTACAAACATTATACAATAATCAACATGATATTGTAGTTACAGAAACAATATAATAGAGCCAGTAACGCCTCGATACGAATCTGATCGATTAGTACGTATGCATAGCCTATTTGTAGAATCTGAATGCCAGAGCTCAGTATGTACATAACAACTTACAATTGTATACGCATTAAAGTAATAGCAGGATGATTATTGTTTTTGAAAGCACTGACAGGCTCATGCAGTAGCACTGTGACTTACTCTCTTCTTGTACAGCCTGGTATTTTTCTGCTGTAACTTTACCTTCTGGCTTCCTACCCTGGGAGGTGAAACATTGTATGAAGCCGGTGATGTAACGAAGAATAACATAAACGCTTGGCCATCATTGCCTCTACCAAGTGTCAGCTCTAGACTCTACTGCAAGCTCTATATGTATGCCACATCTCACAGTGACCTAATGCACTAGCTGTCACCATAGTCACTGTTGATTCCAGAGGCATTTTTGCATGCTTAACGCAAAGAGGTACACAAGCAGTAAATCCTTATTGGTCCCTCTCTCTATCTGCACATGATTGCAGCCATTCATGCCTTTCATTCTCCTTGAAATATCCTCAAGTGGCCTAACCAGAAATAGAATTTGTGATAGAGCCAAATTTTCAAACCATAAACTAAACAACTACTCAACCAAGGGAACAAAACTTTCAACCACTGCTCAAACTACACAGATGTATCACTATTATTCATCCAATCAGTGGAAATGTACTTAAACATTTTTGTATGTATTTTTATCTTTCCTTATAAAGTTGTGTAGCAGTTTTATCAAAGAAAACACTGATGTACATGGACTTATACAGAAAATAATGACAGTCTTGCGTCTTCAAGACACGACAAAGACTAGTTATCTAGTTTTGATTCCCCCCCCCCCTCCACACACACACACTATTTAAAAGTTAGGTATGCATTACATAAAAGTGTGCCAGAGACAGGACACACAGCTAGCAGTTGCATTAATTACTGCCTATCTGTGATGGTAGGGAAAATGGAGAAAAGGTGATAATGCGTGACAAAGCGGTGAGGTGGTGTGATGGTAAGATTAAGATTATGATAAGGATCATACTGGAGTGTGGTATTGGCAGGGGAGATAAACGGGGAGAGTGTTACAGACGATGTTCGAAAATCAAGGAATTGGTATAGATAGTTGAAATGAGGTGATTGAAAGGGCTAATTAAGATTTTCATGAAAACAGGAAAGAGTTTTTGGGCATTTTTTGGCAGGATCTTCAAAAGGTAGTCATAAGGGTATATTGCTTCTTTGAGGAGTATTCCAGGTTCATGTGCAACCAGCACTAAGGGAGATTTGGAAGTATTTACGTGAACATTATGAAAGGCTGGGTACAGCATCCGTAGATGATCAGTTTGATAGTAACTGGAAAGAGCATGTAGAGCAGAAAGTGACAGAGTATAGGGAAATGTCTAGACTACGGAAGGTTAAGGTTTTGGACAGGGGAATTATTTTGCAGAAATTTAACTAAAACCCCAAAGAACTAGAAGTCTCTAGCAGAGACATACCGATTGCCAATACGAACACGTGACCAGAGTCCGTATATACCCGACCCCCATTGTATTCTAGTTGTGACCGTATTAAAAAGGCAGAATGTACCATTGTTAAATAAGAAAGAGCTGGAGATGAAGCGTATGGAACCACTTTGGCGACTATCAGGTACACAACCGGACATTTTTTTTTAGATTTCAATGTTGCTGTTGTGTTTAGCAATCGCTTAACCTTGCAAATCGCGAGATAGCCCGATTTTTGGGTGGACAGACAACGAACGAACGAACGCACGGACGAACAGACAGAATTAATCACTTAACCCTGCCACCGCCTACACACCGCGGGGCAATAATAATACAGGAGGTAATGATGGGTTAGTTGGGGAGCTTTTTAGGCACGGTGGCAAAGGAGTAGCTACATGTAGTCTGTTGAAAGTCTTATATGAAGTAGTTTGGACAAAGGAGAGTGTTCCTAAACAACAAGGACAAGTGTTAACTTTTAGCTTGTATAAGAAAGGTGATACTGAGGACCTGGGTATTTAGAGGCATTTCATTATTAAATGTGGGAGGAAAACTGTTCTAAACAATCTCATAGTAATCACATTAGAATGAGAAAGAGCTCTTCATGAAGATTCAGAGAGAAAACGAGTCGTGTTGATAGAATTTTTGCTTTCAATGACACCATACCAGGTAGAATGAGGAACACTTATTCTTCTTTCGTGACGTTCAGAAGTATTTGACACAGTTTAACATGATGGCTTATAGTTTAAGGTATGAGAAATTTGTGTTAGGGGCAGGATGAGGTGAGCTATTGAGGATATCACACATAGTGCTGTTGTACTGGAGGCAGAAATATCTGATATAGGTCAGGGGGTGGCACAGGGTTGTAGTATGTCGCCTATCCTCTTATCTAACTTTATTAATCAGTTGTTAGGTGAGTTTGAGAAGGCTGTGATTGGCGTTAATATTAAGAAGTATGTTCAGGTTGGGGGTCTAATGTTTGCCCAAAGATTTTGTAGGTTTAACTACTAACGCTCAGGACTGACAAACATTGATTAATGTATTACAGGGGTTTTGTAAAAAATGGAGTTTGAAATCTAACATACAAAAGAGTGCTGTTATGGTAATTTTTTTATAAAGAGGTTGATATAAAGATATTCCAGAGGTTGTAAGTTACTGTTACTTGCTGGGCATTGAATTTGCAAATAATGGTTCATGAATAGCCATGTACAGAGGGTAATAAATAGTGGAAAGAAAAATCTACATAGGGTTTTAGTAACAGTAATATCAGTACAGTTACAAGAAGGATAAGTATTGCTAGTTTCAGTACTTCACCCTGCTTTAGAATATGGTAGTGAAGTGTGGGCAGACAGCTTCCTGGAATTTTTCAGCTAGGAGATATTTGGCTGCTCTTCTAAAACATGTAGTGAAGCAGTAAGGGGGGGGGTATGGGGTTAGAATCTATTGAAAGGCAGGAGGCATCTATAGGTGCAAACTTAAGTGGTGTTATAAAGTCAGTAATTTGTATGATGAGAGATATCCTAGCTTACTAGACAGTGAGTGGTAAGTGAAATTGTGCAGAGGTAGGCAGAGAAAGACCTGGAGGCAATACGTGCTACAACAGCGACACGAATATGTTAATACCTATCTGCATTATATCAGCTGCAGTTGATGTGCCATTCTTGTGAAATGTACAAACCTGTGAAACAGTGTATCCATTGCGGACAGTACTGAAGTAAACAGAGTTACTCTTTCGAGTAGACCTAAAGGTAGAGCTGGCTTTACTGCTCGGGTACTGTGCCACACCTGAGAGAAGAGAGAGCAGGAATATTAAGGTAATAACTGCATGGACAAACCTGTAAGATCTTACGATAAAGGAGCAGGTACACATAAAAGGCACCGCTCTTGTTGTCTACATGTTTTCACTCAAGAGTTCTACTATAATCTTGTTCATGGCTAGGAATGATGATGACTTCTTGCACTTACTATTTAAGGTACATGTAGTGGTACCACATCATTGAACACATTAATTACAACTGCTTGCTAACCCTTAGTCATCAATGTTTATAGGGGTGAGGATGTTACAAGACTAGATTGCACTATTGCATATCTTCAGTTTGAACAAAATCTACTTTTTCACTTCTTGGAACATAAAACAGTAAAACGCAAAATGCAAAATTTTGTACTTCGAAGTTCCCAAGAAAGCGTTAAAACCTTCTGAGACTTCGCCAAGGCAGAGGTTAAATGAATCTATTGGCAAAGTAAAGATTAACAGCTAGCTTCTACTGATGAATCAGGTAGTCCTCACAAACAGACACTTTAGTTCTTGTTCCAAAATCTGGCTCCAGGTGGACCAAATTTAAAAGGCCTAGCTACTTGATGTAGATGACCAGCTGCAAGTTAGAGACTCAGGTACTTTCCTTAATGGCCCCACTTTACAAACCTCATGGACTCACAGGATCCTCTTTCAATCTCTTCTGGTGTGTCTGGGTCATCCTGTGAGAAAGGGGGTATATTACGTACATATATGTATGCACAATCATATAGTCTGAGTATGTGCCTACACATACACTGCAACAGTAGCTATGATGGTACATGTATACAGATAATGCTATCATGCTATCATACTCTGACAATATATACCGGTACTATTGTATTGTCTATCATTTGAATGCATTCAATGGTGTGTTCACATGTTAGGCATTGTAGTTGTTCCAGTGCTGGTGCTAGCCATATTGGTTAGGCTGTGATTGGTTACCAGAGTGCTGCAGCGGGAGCTTTAAAGTAGTACAGCTTGGCTGGTAGCATTATCACAGCTGCTGGCAAAGCTGACCGAAAATTTCCATAGTTCATGGTAGTTCTATGTGTAACAGTCACCATGCTGTCGTGATCTGAGGGCTTGTGCTACCTGCGAAGGGCTTGGATCTGCAGAGTCAAAGCCAAGGGCTGGGCTCCCATCGTAAGGTTTGTGATTTTAGTATGAGCAAAAGGTTACCGTTTATTTGTACATATGATTAGCTAAGAGCTGAGCTGTTATTAACTTCGTATCTGGTCTTTTTTCCTCTCTCCATAAGTTTCTCCTTCACTGTAAGATTTTTTGTGGTGAAACACACATCACTCTATTTCACTGCATATTCATAGAGGCTGCAAGATGAGCGTGCAGAGGTGGAGAAACAGAGAGAGTACTTTACCAAGCTAAGGGAGGAATTGCAGCCTGGAAATAAACAGAAGGTGGAGTGCATGGTGCAGACTCACAATATAAAATCAACTGACTAAACTAGAGCTGGGATGGGCCAAAGAATTTTGGTACAATTTTTTTTGTGGCCAGCATACCTGATTGTATTGCAATCTACTGCACATTCTCTATTATACGAAGATACGTAAGTTTAAGTGCTACTGATTATTAATGGAGTTGTTGTAGGTGTTTACAATATAATTCTTAGGATAGACTAGTTTAGTGCAGGCGCAATTAATGACATCTCATGATTATATCAATCTTTCACTTGCTATGTATGTACATATAGCAAGTGGTGGGGTTGTACCTCTATAAAGATTTGCAGTGGACAGCTTTATAATGTTAATGTCAGACAGGGTAAGAACAATCTCAGGCCCAGCGAACCCCCTGCATGTACAGATTTGGAAGGTATTGGGGTCAAAGTACAATGTAAGATAACCTTTTCATCTCAGCAGCAAGCCTGCGCTCTAACTGTGACTCAGATTCATGTCTAATCCGATCTTTTGCCTAGTAGCAGCAAAGGAAAGGGAAATAAGTTCAAATATTTGCACTGTAATATAACGATCATTTGGACAGCTTATTGGAACACTTCAGACTCACTAATGTCTCTACTGCTACCATGAAGAAGCTGAACATTTAAGAAAACAATTGCTACATTATTCTGCATCCAAACTACATGGGTAAGAGTTGACTCATTAGTCTACCAGGCTATTGAAAGGTTCGTCACAACTCTGCAGCTGGTTGCTGGTAGTATACGTATACATGTACATCTAAAATGATCAGTAACGTAATTTGGCAAAAACATGCATATGTACACATCACACATATGTATGTTACTTCTCTACATACATCATTCACAAATTACATACCAATTATTATTTCCAGGTATGCTATCTTGCCATACGAGGCATCTCTCTCAGGCTGAGCTTGACTCATTAGTTGTTGGTGGGCCTCCAGAACTGCTGCCTATGAAGGAGAGGTACTGGGAGAATCATTTCAACAGCAGTAGATTCAGCATGGCAGATTTGTCTCAATCGCACCCTTCCCACCTTTTGCTTTTGAGCTTTTTCCCTTTCTCTTTCAATCCTCTCAATTTCTTCATGACCCAAAATATTCTCCCTATAGCAGCGGTATGTAGATATGGGCTGTATCTCAATTATCGCGAATAGCTAGTATGGTCTAGCTGTTGAGTCTGGTATGTTTGTACACGTATTCTAGCTGTGGTTATATCTTAATTATTATACTAATAGTATGAACCTGTGTTCAAGCTGTTGCTTCAACTTTGTGATCTCTTGCTTATAGGCTGACAGCAATGCTTTCTGTGACATGTCCTTGTTGATCTGCGCAGTGGTATTGATACTTTTTGCCCTGAGTATTCAAATGTGGGTATAGAAAGAGAATACTGCTAAGAAAAAACTGATAAGGGGCATACTCAACTGTTTTAATAAGTGTAAAGACAAACCAATCTGAAGGAAAGCAGATTTAGCCAGTGACTCTGAACACAACACTAGGTGTGCTAGTAGTGGTACGTGGCTGCCAGCAGATACGTATACAACTGAACCGTTCCTAGTATGAAATATGTATGTGAACAGACTGCTACGTACTTGCATGTAACATTAATTGAAGGATAATGATAGCATGCTTCCCTTACACCAGAGTAAATTCTCACACACATTTTCACTGTGGGTGCAATTACGTGAAAATAAGTACTGGATACTGTTATGTACATGCGTACCTCTGTTCTTCCAAAACTTATACTTCTGTGTTGCCTCCAAGGCAGTCCTGCAGCAACCGTGTCAGCTTAGAATCTCGATAAGGAATATACTTCACACCCGAGGTTGTCAGTGCTATATTACCACCTTCACTACTACACCTTTGCAATTGACAGCATTTCCACTGGGAAAATGGCCATGTACACTTTAATCAAAGACTATCAGTGTAACAATCATTTTTTAGCATTCTAAAAGAGCTAGTTAAATAATAATATACTCATGTCACTGCTTAGTCTCGTGGGCCAGCCCACTTCTGCTTAGAGGGAAGGTGGCCTGGGGAGCTGCCATACTGGCATGCGTCGCTCGGGAATTCAATTAGTTGTGCAACAGTCACATGCTGTTAGTGCATGCTATATATATAGCGTGGGAAAATTACCACGTGTGAGTTTATTAGTGGCTATTGTCTAAAGTATATACTACCATAGAACTCCATTACAGAGCTATATTACCTATGGTACTACATTATACTTAGTACTGCAGCGCAAGCGGTGCGACGGCACGATGAAATCGGATATTTTCTGCCTTGGCTGTGGCTGCAAGGCTTTGAAGGGAGGCAGAAGAATGCTGTGCAGTGATGCTTCTCGAAATGGTTTACCAATGTGGGAGAAGATCTTTGACGCAAAGCTGCAAAAACTAGGAAAGGAGGCTGATAAACAATTAGTCTAGTCAGTCTGGCCACGAGACTGGCTAGTCACTGCTGTAGGGCTTACGCCATTGACCGCACACCCACATACGCAGGCGGAGCTTGTAAGATCTCCAGTCCGAGGACAAGAACCAGAGCAACGAGATGTTTCACCATCTTGATCACCATATAATTTATTATTCATAGTAATATTCTAGATTAAACTCTTAACTGGTCATAATAATTAAAGTATACCTGTCCTAATTCTCACACCTTACAGCAAAGCCTGTTCTCAAAAATTTATTGAGAGTACTAAACTCTTTGCACGATGATACAAATATGCAGCACAATAATCAGTGTACAATGTGTTGGCTAAGTAGTAAGTAACTCAGCTTCACACCTAAGGATTAATTACATAAACAGATTCATAGAGGATTCATTTTTGTCTTGAATTTTACCAAAATATTTATATGATCGTTATATGCAGCAATTAACAGAGATTGGGAAGCACACCCCTCCTGCTGTCTACTGATCATGAATCAAATTTTGAAGAATTATAGCTCTACCTACCTGTTTGTCCACTGGCAATGATGCTGCCGTTTTATCCAAGGAGCACGGAATCCACGCTACTTCTCACACATACATCGAATATCACATCTTGAGTGGAGCTGCAGAATGTACAGTATGTACACATTAGGCAAGCATATGCTGGAATTCACTCCACCATTTGGCAAATAGAGATGTTCATTTTTGTCCCCAGCCAGCAAAAGGCATGTATAGGAATGTAGCATTGGGGGTGGGACTACCCAGCCCACACCTCATGCATACTTGGCTGATCGTGTTCACGCAAAGGCCAGCAAGAGCGTGTTTCACTATCATGTCTTCAGGAAACATTTTTATCATCATAATTATGTATTACAGTACACAGAAAAAACATTATCAGAAGCAATCTGCTATGTGACACTGTGCCTTGATTTTCCATTGTATGTACATAGTGAACTAACCTGGGTCCGAACACGAGATCATTGAAGAAATTGTGTGTTCGTGATACGTCAGACCGTATTAGCTCTCCAATTCCGATCTGTGAAGGCACTTCCTTGTGCTCTGCATTAACCTAAACACACTGTGTGTGTACATGGAAGAAATACATTTACATGATGCTACAGATACATATGCATACATGGCAACCACAGTTATTTGCAAGAGGCAATAACTGTGACACTACGTTATAGCAGTTGTGATAGAGACCCCACCAAACATTGTCAGGGACAGCGCAAGACTCTATGTCAAAGACTTTCAATGTCAATGGCTATCACTTAACGTCTAACAGTAAAAAATGTGTCAAAGACTAGCTACTTTCAAGTTATTTCGTAGGTCTACAGAGGTTCGCACTCGAAAAAATACAGCCCTAACAATGCTACAGATGAAAGGCTCATCACTGATCATGAGCAGGGCAAGCTTTCTGGTTTCTACTCTACACAGTCTCCTGCAAGCTTTTGTAAACCTCTGTACCGACACGGGAGCTAGTCTCGCGAGTCTGACTGTACAGGAGCTAGCTAGCATAGCTGACCAAATTACAGTACAGAACGGGTAAGGTCAGTGGGGGGTAACTTCGGAAATTACAGTACACAACGGGTACATATTAGCGAGTACAAACTCACATGGCTTGAAATAGTTTTAATCTCCCGTTGTATGAGTGGCCTGACTCGTACAGCAACCTCTCCTCCCCTCCCTGGCGAGGATTCTCGACGGTTCAGCGCACATGCGCAATTATTGTGTGAATGAATGGGGGTGGGGCTATCTAGACCTGTACCTGTACGCATACGCACAGCACTCAGAACTGTGTGGACGCACGTATACATAGATATTATCTACTAGGTGAATGGGGCGAGCGTGAGCGAGTTCATCATGCCATAGATTATCTATGATCATACATAGCTGACTTGGATATGCAGGGCTGGTAATGCATTACACTACAAATTTAATGAGAGACATTATAGAGCATGATATATTTTTACATGCAGCGGTATATTACAGTGGTAAACAATCATCATTATGATATAGAAGGATAGGCTTATAGTTGAGAAAAACTCAAATGTTACTCTGGTTGTTAATGCCTGTGAATGCCAGTGACAATATTGAGGCTGTAGTCAAAGTAAACGGAGGGGCAGATAGGAGGGAAGTTTCGGTGACGTCTTCATCTTGCATGTGCAATGTCAACAAGTTAAGATTGGTGCCAAAAACATTGTGTTAGGAAATCGGTACCAGCAAGAAAGGTGAGCTTAGCACTCCACTGTTTCTTGAAGTGTTTCAGTGCTCGAAGAGCATCGCATATACCCAGCTGTTCAGTTGTGGGGGAGATTTGAGACTTGCCGACTGACAAGGCAAGCTATTAAAGTATGTGTCTAGTGACAGAACAGCTGCAATCTCAACACCAGTTAGCGGCCACCAAATTATGCGAGCCACGGTCACAGATGCTGAAGGACGTGTATGCTGCTGTTGTGAATGATGATGACAAGTCCTTAAAGGCAGTTCAGAAGCTCCCGATAAACACCACTGCAGAGAGGGATTACTCTGCACAGCAGACATGCCACCTTCTCCTCCAGCTACCATGTCGCGGCATCGCGGGACTTCATCATCCTTTGTCCTTGCGCTGCTGCCCTGCGTTCTCGCCAGCGTGCATGTAAACTTGGTCTCCGCCTTCGCCGTGCTCGCTCGTTCTCTAGCCTTCTCTCCTTCTCCACAGGGGTTTCGGCCGCTCTCCTATCTCTGTAGCGCTGTCTACACAAGTCACTCATTCTCTCTCTCCGGAGTGCACGAAGTCTCGCGGGCCAGACTAACTTTTCGCGAAAAGTTACTCTGGGCCGCGAGACTATACAGTGCACGCACGTGTTGTAAGGTAAATGGGGGTAACTTCGGACGCGCTTTTATAGGGGGTAACTCCGGATACTCGCTAGGAAACGATGCACAATGCTGCGCGCTGTATATCGCACATCGGCCTGGCGAGTGTCGGAAGTTACCCACGTGTCCGTTGGAGAATAATTGCCGCTGAAACGCGCGCCAACAGTTGTTGAAACAGGCATATGCATGCCAACGTTTTTACGGAATAGACCATGCACGGACGCGCACGCACGCACAGGTCTACTGGAAGGGGGGGGGGCGGGGCGGGGCTCACTCACGCTCGCCCCAAAAGGGTAAGTAATTGTAAAAATACAACAAATAAAATTATAATAAAAAAGAACACAACAGTTAAACATGTGATGACAGCTTCATCACATGTAAATAGTCACAAAGCAAAGTCTCATCCACTTGAATCTTGACTTCCTGCTTCTAAAACCATCTTTATGCTATGGTTCACGGTATTTGCATTTGAAATCACCACTGATGCACTCTCTGGTAAAGCTTGTAAATTTTCATTTGGGTGCTCTGATACTGTCGAGCTCCAGCCACTGCTTGGGATGTGTGTGAGCTAGCTACCTGCACGGAAGTACAAACATTATACAATAATCAACATGATATTGTAGTTACAGAAACAATATAATAGAGCCAGTAACGCCTCGATACGAATCTGATCGATTAGTACGTATGCATAGCCTATTTGTAGAATCTGAATGCCAGAGCTCAGTATGTACATAACAACTTACAATTGTATACGCATTAAAGTAATAGCAGGATGATTATTGTTTTTGAAAGCACTGACAGGCTCATGCAGTAGCACTGTGACTTACTCTCTTCTTGTACAGCCTGGTATTTTTCTGCTGTAACTTTACCTTCTGGCTTCCTACCCTGGGAGGTGAAACATTGTATGAAGCCGGTGATGTAACGAAGAATAACATAAACACTTGGCCATCATTGCCTCTACCAAGTGTCAGCTCTAGACTCTACTGCAAGCTCTATATGTATGCCACATCTCACAGTGACCTAATGCACTAGCTGTCACCATAGTCACTGTTGATTCCAGAGGCATTTTTGCATGCTTAACGCAAAGAGGTACACAAGCAGTAAATCCTTATTGGTCCCTCTCTCTATCTGCACATGATTGCAGCCATTCATGCCTTTCATTCTCCTTGAAATATCCTCAAGTGGCCTAACCAGAAATAGAATTTGTGATAGAGCCAAATTTTCAAACCATAAACTAAACAACTACTCAACCAAGGGAACAAAACTTTCAACCACTGCTCAAACTACACAGATGTATCACTATTATTCATCCAATCAGTGGAAATGTACTTAAACATTTTTGTATGTATTTTTATCTTTCCTTATAAAGTTGTGTAGCAGTTTTATCAAAGAAAACACTGATGTACATGGACTTATACAGAAAATAATGACAGTCTTGCGTCTTCAAGACACGACAAAGACTAGTTATCTAGTTTTGATTCCCCCCCCCCTCCACACACACACACTATTTAAAAGTTAGGTATGCATTACATAAAAGTGTGCCAGAGACAGGACACATGGCTAGCAGTTGCATTAATTACTGCCTATCTGTGATGGTAGGGAAAATGGAGAAAAGGTGATAATGCGTGACAAAGCGGTGAGGTGGTGTGATGGTAAGATTAAGATTATGATAAGGATCATACTGGAGTGTGGTATTGGCAGGGGAGATAAACGGGGAGAGTGTTACAGACGATGTTCGAAAATCAAGGAATTGGTATAGATAGTTGAAATGAGGTGATTGAAAGGGCTAATTAAGATTTTCATGAAAACAGGAAAGAGTTTTTGGGCATTTTTTGGCAGGATCTTCAAAAGGTAGTCATAAGGGTATATTGCTTCTTTGAGGAGTATTCCAGGTTCATGTGCAACCAGCACTAAGGGAAATTTGGAAGTATTTACGTGAACATTATGAAAGGCTGGGTACAGCATCCGTAGATGATCAGTTTGATAGTAACTGGAAAGAGCATGTAGAGCAGAAAGTGACAGAGTATAGGGAAATGTCTAGACTACGGAAGGTTAAGGTTTTGGACAGGGGAATTATTTTGCAGAAATTTAACTAAAACCCCAAAGAACTAGAAGTCTCTAGCAGAGACATACCGATTGCCAATACGAACACGTGACCAGAGTCCGTATATACCCGACCCCCATTGTATTCTAGTTGTGACCGTATTAAAAAGGCAGAATGTACCATTGTTAAATAAGAAAGAGCTGGAGATGAAGCGTATGGAACCACTTTGGCGACTATCAGGTACACAACCGGACATTTTTTTTTAGATTTCAATGTTGCTGTTGTGTTTAGCAATCGCTTAACCTTGCAAATCGCGAGATAGCCCGATTTTTGGGTGGACAGACAACGAACGAACGAACGCACGGACGAACAGACAGAATTAATCACTTAACCCTGCCACCGCCTACACACCGCGGGGCAATAATAATACAGGAGGTAATGATGGGTTAGTTGGGGAGCTTTTTAGGCACGGTGGCAAAGGAGTAGCTACATGTAGTCTGTTGAAAGTCTTATATGAAGTAGTTTGGACAAAGGAGAGTGTTCCTAAACAACAAGGACAAGTGTTAACTTTTAGCTTGTATAAGAAAGGTGATACTGAGGACCTGGGTATTTAGAGGCATTTCATTATTAAATGTGGGAGGAAAACTGTTCTAAACAATCTCATAGTAATCACATTAGAATGAGAAAGAGCTCTTCATGAAGATTCAGAGAGAAAACGAGTCGTGTTGATAGAATTTTTGCTTTCAATGACACCATACCAGGTAGAATGAGGAACACTTATTCTTCTTTCGTGACGTTCAGAAGTATTTGACACAGTTTAACATGATGGCTTATAGTTTAAGGTATGAGAAATTTGTGTTAGGGGCAGGATGAGGTGAGCTATTGAGGATATCACACATAGTGCTGTTGTACTGGAGGCAGAAATATCTGATATAGGTCAGGGGGTGGCACAGGGTTGTAGTATGTCGCCTATCCTCTTATCTAACTTTATTAATCAGTTGTTAGGTGAGTTTGAGAAGGCTGTGATTGGCGTTAATATTAAGAAGTATGTTCAGGTTGGGGGTCTAATGTTTGCCCAAAGATTTTGTAGGTTTAACTACTAACGCTCAGGACTGACAAACATTGATTAATGTATTACAGGGGTTTTGTAAAAAATGGAGTTTGAAATCTAACATACAAAAGAGTGCTGTTATGGTAATTTTTTTAAAGAGGTTGATATAAAGATATTCCAGAGGTTGTAAGTTACTGTTACTTGCTGGGCATTGAATTTGCAAATAATGGTTCATGAATAGCCATGTACAGAGGGTAATAAATAGTGGAAAGAAAAATCTACATAGGGTTTTAGTAACAGTAATATCAGTACAGTTACAAGAAGGATAAGTATTGCTAGTTTCAGTACTTCACCCTGCTTTAGAATATGGTAGTGAAGTGTGGGCAGACAGCTTCCTGGAATTTTTCAGCTAGGAGATATTTGGCTGCTCTTCTAAAACATGTAGTGAAGCAGTAAGGGGGGGGGGGGGTATGGGGTTAGAATCTATTGAAAGGCAGGAGGCATCTATAGGTGCAAACTTAAGTGGTGTTATAAAGTCAGTAATTTGTATGATGAGAGATATCCTAGCTTACTAGACAGTGAGTGGTAAGTGAAATTGTGCAGAGGTAGGCAGAGAAAGACCTGGAGGCAATACGTGCTACAACAGCGACACGAATATGTTAATACCTATCTGCATTATATCAGCTGCAGTTGATGTGCCATTCTTGTGAAATGTACAAACCTGTGAAACAGTGTATCCATTGCGGACAGTACTGAAGTAAACAGAGTTACTCTTTCGAGTAGACCTAAAGGTAGAGCTGGCTTTACTGCTCGGGTACTGTGCCACACCTGAGAGAAGAGAGAGCAGGAATATTAAGGTAATAACTGCATGGACAAACCTGTAAGATCTTACGATAAAGGAGCAGGTACACATAAAAGGCACCGCTCTTGTTGTCTACAAGTTTTCACTCAAGAGTTCTACTATAATCTTGTTCATGGCTAGGAATGATGATGACTTCTTGCACTTACTATTTAAGGTACATGTAGTGGTACCACATCATTGAACACATTAATTACAACTGCTTGCTAACCCTTAGTCATCAATGTTTATAGGGGTGAGGATGTTACAAGACTAGTTTGCACTATTGCATATCTTCAGTTTGAACAAAATCTACTTTTTCACTTCTTGGAACATAAAACAGTAAAACGCAAAATGCAAAATTTTGTACTTCGAAGTTCCCAAGAAAGCGTTAAAACCTTCTGAGACTTCGCCAAGGCAGAGGTTAAATGAATCTATTGGCAAAGTAAAGATTAACAGCTAGCTTCTACTGATGAATCAGGTAGTCCTCACAAACAGACACTTTAGTTCTTGTTCCAAAATCTGGCTCCAGGTGGACCAAATTTAAAAGGCCTAGCTACTTGATGTAGATGACCAGCTGCAAGTTAGAGACTCAGGTACTTTCCTTAATGGCCCCACTTTACAAACCTCATGGACTCACAGGATCCTCTTTCAATCTCTTCTGGTGTGTCTGGGTCATCCTGTGAGAAAGGGGGTATATTACGTACATATATGTATGCACAATCATATAGTCTGAGTATGTGCCTACACATACACTGCAACAGTAGCTATGATGGTACATGTATACAGATAATGCTATCATGCTATCATACTCTGACAATATATACCGGTACTATTGTATTGTCTATCATTTGAATGCATTCAATGGTGTGTTCACATGTTAGGCATTGTAGTTGTTCCAGTGCTGGTGCTAGCCATATTGGTTAGGCTGTGATTGGTTACCAGAGTGCTGCAGCGGGAGCTTTAAAGTAGTACAGCTTGGCTGGTAGCATTATCACAGCTGCTGGCAAAGCTGACCGAAAATTTCCATAGTTCATGGTAGTTCTATGTGTAACAGTCACCATGCTGTCGTGATCTGAGGGCTTGTGCTACCTGCGAAGGGCTTGGATCTGCAGAGTCAAAGCCAAGGGCTGGGCTCCCATCGTAAGGTTTGTGATTTTAGTATGAGCAAAAGGTTACCGTTTATTTGTACATATGATTAGCTAAGAGCTGAGCTGTTATTAACTTCGTATCTGGTCTTTTTTCCTCTCTCCATAAGTTTCTCCTTCACTGTAAGATTTTTTGTGGTGTAACACACATCACTCTATTTCACTGCATATTCATAGAGGCTGCAAGATGAGCGTGCAGAGGTGGAGAAACAGAGAGAGTACTTTACCAAGCTAAGGGAGGAATTGCAGCCTGGAGATAAACAGAAGGTGGAGTGCATGGTGCAGACTCACAATACAAAATCAACTGACTAAACTAGAGCTGGGATGGGCCAAAGAATTTTGGTACAATTTTTTTTGTGGCCAGCATACCTGATAGTATTGCAATCTACTGCACATTCTCTATTATACGAAGATAGGTAAGTTTAAGTGCTACTGATTATTAATTGTAGGTGTTTACAATATAATTCTTAGGATAGACTAGTTTAGTGCAGGCGCAATTAATGACATCTCATGATTATATCAATCTTTCACTTGCTATGTATGTACATAGCAAGTGGTGGGGTTGTACCTCTACAAAGATTTGCAGTGAACAGCTTTATAATGTTAATGTCAGACAGGGTAAGAACAATCTCAGGCCCAGCGAACCCCCTGCATGCACAGATTTGGAAGGTATTGGGGTCAAAGTACAATGTAAGATAACCTTTTCATCTCAGCAGCAAGCCTGCGCTCTAACTGTGACTCAGATTCATGTCTAATCCGATCTTTCGCCTAGTAGCAGCAAAGGAAAGGGAAATAAGTTCAAATATTTGCACTGTAATATAACGATCATTTGGACAGCTTATTGGAACACTTCAGACTCACTAATGTCTCTACTGCTACCATGAAGAAGCTGAACATTTAAGAAAACAATTGCTACATTATTCTGCATCCTAACTACATAGGTAAGAGTTGACTCATTAGTCTACCAGGCTATTGAAAGGTTCGTCACAACACTGCAGCTGGTTGCTGGTAGTATACGTATACATGTACAACTAAAATGATCAGTAACGTAATTTGGCAAAAACATGCATATGTACACATCACACATATGTATGTTACTTCTCTACATACATCATTCACAAATTACATACCAATTATTATTTCCAGGTCTGCTATCTTGCCATACGAGGCATCTCTCTCAGGCTGAGCTTGACTCATTAGTTGTTGGTGGGCCTCCAGAACTGCTGCCTATGAAGGAAAGGTACTGGGAGAATCATTTCAACAGCAGTAGATTCAGCATGGCAGATTTGTCTCAATCGCACCCTTCCCACCTTTTGCTTTTGAGCTTTCTCCCTTTCTCTTTCAATCCTCTCAATTTCTTCATGACCCAAAATATTCACCCTATAGCAGCGGTATGTAGATGTGGGCTGTATCTCAATTATCGCGAATAGCTAGTATGGTCTAGCTGTTGAGTCTGGTATGTTTGTACACGTATTCTAGCTGTGGTTATATCTTAATTATTGTACTAATAGTATGAACCTGTGTTCAAGCTGTTGCTTCAACTTTGTGATCTCTTGCTTATAGGCTGACAGCAATGCTTTCTGTGACATGTCCTTGTTGATCTGCGCAGTGGTCTTGATACTTTTTGCCCTGAGTATTCAAATGCGGGTATAGAAAGAGAATACTGCTAAGAAAAAACTGATAATGGACATAATTAACTGTTTTAATAAGTGTAAAGACAAACCAATCTGAAGGAAAGCAGATTTAGCCAGTGACTCTGAACACAACACTAGGTGTGCTAGTAGTGGTGGCTGCCAGCAGATACGTATACAACTCAACCGTTCCTAGTATGAAATATGTACGTGAACAGACTGCTACGTACTTGCATGTAACATTAATTGAAGGATAATAATAGCATGCTTCCCTTACACCAGAGTAAATTCTTACACACATTTTCACTGTGGGTGTAATTACGTGAAAATAAGTACTGGATACTGTTATGTACATGCGTACCTCTGTTCTTCCAAATCTTATACTTCTGTGTTGCCTCCAAGGCAGTCCTGCAGCAACCGTGTCAGCTTAGAATCTCGATAAGGAATATACTTCACACCCGAGGTTGTCAGTGCTATTACCACCTTCACTACTACACCTTTGCAATTGACAGCATTTCCACTGGGAAAATTAAGGCCATGTACACTTTAATCAAAGACTATCAGTGTAACAATCATTTTTTAGCATTCTAAAAGAGTTAATTAAATAATAATATACTCATGTCACTGCTTAGTCTCGTGGGCCAGCCCACTTCTTCTTAGAGGGAAGGTGGCCTGGGGAGCTGCCATACTGGCATGCGTCACTCGGGAATTCAATTAGTTTTGCAACAGTCACATGCTGTTAGTGCATGCTATATATATAGCGTGGGAAAATTACCACGTGTGAGTTTATTAGTGGCTATTGTCTACAGTATATACTACCATAGAACTCAATTACAGAGCTATATTACCTATGGTACTACATTGTACTTAGTACTGCAGCGCAAGCGGTGCGACGGAACGACGAAATCGGAAGTTTTCTGCCTTGGCTGTGGCTGCAAGGCCTTGAAGGGAGGCGGAAGAATGCTGTGCAGTGATGCTTCTCGAAATGGTTTACCAATGTGGGAGAAGATCTTTGACGCAAAGCTGCAAAAACTAGGAAAGGAGGCTGATAAACAATTAGTCTAGTCAGTCTGGCCGCGAGACTGGCTAGTCACTGCTGTAGGGCTTACGCCATTGACCACACACCCACATACGCCGGCGGAGCTTGTAAGATCTCCAGTCCGAGGACAAGAACAAGAGCAACGAGATGTTTCACCATCTTGATCACCATATAATTTATTATTCCTAGTAATATTCTAGATTAAACTCTTAACTGGTCATAATAATTAAAGTATACCTGTCCTAATTCTCACACCTTACAGCAAAGCCTGTTCTCAAAAAAGTATTGAGAGTACTAAACTCTTTGCACGATGATACAAATATGCAGCACAATAATCAGTGTACAATGTGTTGGCTAAGTAGTAAGTAACTCAGCTTCACACCTAAGGATTAATTACATAAACAGATTCATAGAGGATTCATTTATGTCTGGAATTTTACCAAAATATTTATATGATCGTTATATGCAGCAATTAACAGAGATTGGGAAGCACACCCCTCCTGCTGTCTACTGATCATGAATCAAATTTTGAAGAATTATAGCTCTACCTACCTGTTTGTCCACTGGCAATGATGCTGCCGTTTTATCCAAGGAGCACGGAATCCACACTACTTCTCACACATACATCGAATATCACATCTTGAGTGGAGCTGCAGGATGTACAGTATGTGCACATTAGGCAAGCATATGCTGGAATTCACTCCACCATTTGGCAAATAGAGATGTTCATTTTTGTCACCAGCCAGCAAAAGGAATGTATAGGAATGTAGCATTGGGGGTGGGACTACCCAGCCCACACCTCATACTTGGCTGATCGTGTTCACGCAAAGGCCAGCAAGAGCGTGTTTCACTATCATGTCTTCAGGAAACATTTTTATCATCATAATTATGTATTACAGTACACAGAAAAAACATTATCAGAAGGAATCTGCTATGTGACACTGTGCCTTGATTTTCCATTGTATGTACATAGTGAACTAACCTGGGTCCGAACACGAGATCATTGAAGAAATTGTGTGTTCGTGATACGTCAGACCGTATTAGCTCTCCAATTCCGATCTGTGAAGGCACTTCCTTGTGCTCTGCATTAACCTAAACACACTGTGTGTGTACATGGAAGAAATACATTTACATGATGCTACAGATACATATGCATACATGGCAACCACAGTTATTTGCAAGAGGCAATAACTGTTACACTACGTTATAGCAGTTGTGATAGAGACCCCACCAAACATTGTCAGGGACAGCGCAAGACTCTATGTCAAAGACTTTCAATGTCAATGGCTATCACTTAACGTCTAACAGTAAAAAATGTGTCAAAGACTAGCTACTTTCAAGTTATTTCGTAGGTCTACAGAGGTTTGCACTCGATAAAATACAGCCCTAACAATGCTACAGATGAAAGGCTCATCACTGATCATGAGCAGGGCAAGCTTTCTGGTTTCTACTCTACACAGTCTCCTGCAAGCTTTTACAAACCTCTGTACCGACACGGGAGCTAGTCTCGCGAGTCAGACTGTACAGGAGCTAGCTAGCATAGCTGACCAAATTACAGTACAGAACGGGTAAGGTAAGTGGGGGGTAACTTCGGAAATTACGGGTACATATTAGCGAGTAAAAACTCACATGGCTTGAAATAGTTTTAATCTCCCGTTGTATGAGTGGCCTGACTCGTACAGCAACCTCTCCTCCCCTCCCTGGCGAGGATTCTCGACGGTTCAGCGCACATGCGCAATTATTGTGTGAATGAATGGGGGTGGGGCTATCTAGACCTGTACCTGTACGCATACGCACAGCACTCAGAACTGTGTGGACGCACGTATACATAGGTATTATCTACTAGGTGAATGGGGCGAGCGTGAGCGAGTTCATCATGCCATAGATTATCTATGATCATACATAGCTGACTTGGATATGCAGGGCTGGTAATGCATTACACTATTTTAATGAGAGACATTATAGAGCATGATATATTTTTACATGCAGCGGTATATTACAGTGGTCAACAATCATCATTATGATATAGAAGGATAGGCTTATAGTTGAGAAAAACTCAAATGTTAGTCTGGTTGGTTTGTACTTAATGCCTGTGAATGCCAGTGACAATATTGAGGCTGTACTTCAAAGTAAACGGAGGGGCAGATAGGAGGGAAGTTTCGGTGACGTCTTCATCTTGCATGTGCAATGTCAACAAGTTAAGATTGGTGCTTAAAACATTGAGGACGTGTATGCTGCTGTTGTGAATGATGATGACAAGTCGTTGAAGGCAGTTCAGAAGCTCCCGATAAACACCACTGCAGAGAGGGATTACTCTGCACAGGAGACATGCCACCTTCTCCTCCAGCTACCATGTCGCGGCAACGCGGGACTTCATCATCCTTTGTCCTTGCGCTGCTGCCCTGCGTTCTCGCCAGCGTGCATGTAAACTTGGTCTCCGCCTTCGCCGTGCTGGTCACTTAGAGAAAGACGTAATTCTTGTAAAATTCCCATGAGTAACTCATGGGATAGAATTACGTCACCTATGCCATGAGTTACTCATGGGAAAAAATTACGTCATTTACACCTTGAGTTACTCATGGGACAGAATTACGTGCTTTCATTGCACGTAAAATCCCCCCAAGTATGCACCTTATCCTAGCTTATACCAGGGAAAGAATTACGTCCTTTGCATGTAAGGGATGTTCCTGTAATCAATTAAATATTGGCTATGAATATCATTTAGATTCCCCTCTGAGAGTACCCCTGTTGCGTGTTCTAATTTGACGTAAAAGCTTCCCTATAGGCAAGCATAAACATTATATGGGAGAGAATTACGTCCTTTAAATAATTACACTCCCTTAAGGGGTTCCCTTGTTAAAATATAATTATATCACACAAATAGATACTGTAACCTTAACACAAGAGAACAATTCAGCAATGGCTGGCTATGAATCTCATTTGTAATCCCACAGGATTACCTCTCATGATGTAAAAGTGATAGCCAAGCACATTCACCTGCGAACAAATTTGTGGAATTACTTAAGAAACAAACCTTGGTGTACTACTTTAGCCCTTTTTCTGCTGTACATACTTTAGTGCGTTATATTAGGTGTTCATATAAAAATAAAATGCTGAGGCATATAATTATACATCACCTCTAAGTTAACCAGTCTGGTGAATGTGACATATGCTTTAGTCCTGGGGAATTTGTGTGCAGTGAGATCAAATAACCCGCAAGGAATGCTGCGAGCAACTGCATCAACATCCTAAAAGAGCTAACCACAAACCTCTGCCTGATAAAGACACCTGAGTCCTCTCAAACCTCTACAAATCTTGCTTCAGGTATCGATAAAGATCGTGTTCACAATGAATCTGATACATTTGATTCAAATCGCGTCCACAATGGATCATTGTGTTCAGATGATGATGACTTTCCTTTGCTTGATTCACCTTCTCTTAATGAAACATTTGAACATGCTGCAAAAATTGCAACTCTTAATTGCTGAATGTTTTTCATCAACCAGGTTCGATGATTTTCAAAAGTCATTCATTGACTGTACACTGGCTGGTAGAGATTCAATCATTGTTCAGCCAACTGGTAGCGGCAAATCACTTTGCTTTCAATTTCCTCCAGGCCAGTTTATGCAAATAAGAAGGCTATAGTGATATCCTCTACCATATAAGCCTGATGCATTACAAACCTTTCTGAAAAAAATATCAAGTCTACATTCTTAGGGTCAGCTCAACCTGACAAAACTGTTGAGGACAAGTCACTAGCTATCTGCTGACAGTAAGGATAGTATAATATTTGTCATACCAGAATGGATATCAAAACCAGAGAAAAGAGAGAAAATAATGAAATCATTGTGTGATAAAGGTAAGCTCAGTTTAATTGCAATTGATGAAATCATTGTGTGATAAAGGTAAGCTCAGTTTAATTGCAATTGATGAAGTACACATCTTTATCACCAATGGCAAGAATTTCGAACAAGCTACAAAGACCTGGAATTAAGTTAAGGGTTCCTCCTCCAGATGCACTAGCTATGTACATTACCCTCAGGGAAAGAATGTTAATGAGTCATTATTAGACGTACTTACATGCAAAGGACATAATTCTCTGCACAACTACATGTACAGTAGTACCTCTAAGAGGGAATGTAAATAAGATTCATAGCCAATCATTTTAATATTTACAGGTACATCCCTTTCATGCAAACGACGTAGTTCTTTCCCATATAATACTGATTCTTGCCTATCTATAGGGAAGCTTTTACGTCAAATTAGAACACACAACAGGGGTACAATGTACTCTCAGAGGGGAATCTAAATGATATTCATAGCCAATATTTGATTGATTACAGGAACATCTCTTACATGCAAAGGACATAATTCTTTCCCTGGTATAAGCTAGGATAAGGTGCATACTTGGGGGATTTTACATGCAATGAAAGCACGTAATTCTGTCCCATGAGTGACTCAAGGTGTAAATGACGTAATTCTTTCCCATGAGTAACTCATGGTATAGGTGACGTAATTCTATCCCATGAGTTACTCATGGGATTTCACCTAATTTTACGTCATTTATACCGCGACCCGCCGTGCTCGCTCGTTCTCTAGCCTTCTCTCCTTCTCCACAGGGGTTTCGGCCGCTCTCCTTTCTCTGTAGCGCTGTCTGCGCCGTTCCAATGTCCGCTGTCTACACAAGTCACTCATTCTCTCTCTCAGGAGTGCACGAAGTCTCGCGGGCCAGACTAACTTTTCGCGAAAAGTTACTCTGGGCCGCGAGACTATACAGTCAGTGCACGCACGTGTTGTAAGGTAAATGGGGGTAACTTCGGACGCGCTTTTTATAGGGATAACTTCGGACACTCGCTAGGAAACGATGCACAATGCTGCGCGCTGTATATCGCACATCGGTCTAGCGAGTGTCGGAAGTTACCCACGTGTCCGTTGGAGAATAATTGCCGCTGAAACGCGCGCCAACAGTTGTTGAAACAGGCATATGCATGCCAACGTTTTTACGGAATAGACCATGAACGGACGCGCACGCACGCACATGCAGGTCTACAGGAAGGGGGGGGAGCTCACTCACGCTCGCCCCAAAAGGGTAAGTAATTGTAAAAATACAACAAATAAAATAATAATAAAAAAGAACACAACAGTTAAACATGTGATGACAGCTTCATCACATGTAAATAGTCACAAAACGAAGTCTCATCCACTTGAATCTTGACTTCCTGCTTAAACAATCTTTATGCTATTGTTCACGGTATCTGCATTTGAAATCACCACTGATGCACTCTCTGGTAGAGCTTGTAAATTTTCATTTGGGTGCTCGGATACTGTCGAGCTCCAGCCACTGCTTGCGATGTGCGTGAGCTCGCTACCTGCATGGCAGTATAAACATTATACAATAATCAACATGATATTTTAGTTACAGAAACAATATAATAGAGCCAGTAACGCCTCGATACGAATCTGATCGATTAGTACACTCAAATACGTATGCATAGCCTATTTGTAGAATCTGAATGCCAGAGCTCAGTATGTACATAACAACTTACAATTGTATACGCATTAAAGTAATAGCAGGATGATTATTGTTTTTGAAAGCACTGACAGGCTCATGCAGTAGCACTGTGACTTACTCTCTTCTTGTACAGCCTGGTATTTTTCTGCTGTAACTTTGCCTTCTGGCTTCCTACCCTGGGAGGTGAAACATTGTATGAAGCCGGTGATGTAACGAAGAATAACATAAACACTTGGCCATCATTGCCTCTACCAAGTGTCAGCTCTAGACTCTACTGCAAGCTCTATATGTATGCCACACCTCACAGTCACCTAATGCACTAGCTGTCACCATAGTCACTGTTGATTCCAGAGACATTTTTGCATGCTTAACGCAAAGAGGTACACAAGCAGTAAATCCTTATTGGTCCCTCTCTCTATGTGCACATGATTGCAGCCATTCATGCCTTTCATTCTCCTTGAAATATCCTCAGAAATGTGTGGCCTAACCAGAAATAGAATTTGTGATAGAGCCTAATTTTCAAACCATAAACTAAACAACTACTCAACCAAGGGAACAAAACTTTCAACCACTGCTCAAACTACACAGATGTATCACTATTATTCATCCAATCAGTGGAAATGTACTTAAACATTTTTGTATGTATTTTTATCTTTCCTTATAAAGTTGTGTAGCAGTTTTATCAAAGAAAACACTGATGTACATGGACTTATACAGAAAATAATGACAGTCTTGCGTCTTCAAGACACGACAAAGACTAGTTATCTAGTTTTGATTCCCCCCCCCCCCTCCACACACACACACTATTTAAAAGTTAGGTATGCATTATATAAAAGTGTGCCAGAGACAGGACACATAGCTAGCAGTTGCATTAATTACTGCCTATCTGTGATGGTAGGGAAAATGGAGAAAAGGTGATAATGCGTGACAAAGCGGTGAGGTGGTGTGATGGTAAGATTAAGATTATGATAAGGATCATACTGGAGTGTGGTATTGGCAGGGGAGATAAACGGGGAGAGTGTTACAGACGATGTTCGAAAATCAAGGAATTGGTATAGATAGTTGAAATGAGGTGATTGAAAGGGCTAATTAAGATTTTCATGAAAACAGGAAAGAGTTTTTGGGCATTTTTTGGCAGGATCTTCAAAAGGTAGTCATAAGGGTATATTGCTTCTTTGAGGAGTATTCCAGGTTCATGTGCAACCAGCACTAAGGGAAATTTGGAAGTATTTACGTGAACATTATGAAAGGCTGGGTACAGCATCCGTAGATGATCAGTTTGATAGTAACTGGAAAGAGCATGTAGAGCAGAAAGTGACAGAGTATAGGGAAATGTCTAGACTACGGAAGGTTAAGGTTTTGGACAGGGGAATTATTTTGCAGAAATTTAACTAAAACCCCAAAGAACTAGAAGTCTCTAGCAGAGACATACCGATTGCCAATACGAACACGTGACCAGAGTCCGTATATACCCGGCCCCCATTGTATTCTAGTTGTGACCGTATTAAAAAGGCAGAATGTACCATTGTTAAATAAGAAAGAGCTGGAGATGCAGTGTATGGAACCACTTTGGCGACTATCAGGTACACAACCGGACATTTTTTTTTAGATTTCAATGTTGCTGTTGTGTTTAGCAATCGCTTAACCCTGCAAATCGCTAGATAGCCCGATTTTTGGGTGGACAGACAACGAACGAACGAACGCACGGACGGACAGACAGAATTAATCGCTTAACCCTGCCGCCGCCTATGCACCGCGGGGTAATAATAATACAGGAGGTAATGATGGGTTAGTTGGGGAGCTTTTTAGGTACGGTGGCAAAGGAGTACTTTGAGTGGTACTAGCACACCAGTTTCTCAGCACACCACTGGTGTGCTGTGAAGAGAAGTGTGCAGGGCACACTATCATTGTAATCCAGTGTGTACTGCACACCACTTGTGTTTTTACAAGTGGTCATAGCACACTAATTTTAAGAGGTGTGCTGCACAGCCGCTATCATGCCACTGACTGTATGAGAATAGGACAGGTATGATCTTCATACGTGCTGCAATGATTTCTGTGAGACTGCGCTGGGTACTGCATCACAGCAGGTGTGCACAATGACATAGAGAGGTAGAAGGGAGTCGGAATGGGAAGCTCTCATGCGAAAAATCAATTTTTTTCCCACAGGAGATATTATGAGCACACAGTCAGGACTAGCCTTGTTTTCATTCCTATCCACCCCAGCCTCAAGATAAAAGCTGGGATTGGCAGGACTGGGAACAAGGATAGTCAGGAGAGCCTTGAAACAGTAGGTTATGGCTGTGTAGCAAAGCGATACTATGCCCTAAATAATCAGTAATCCCAACAAGGCCAGTGACAAGTCACTAATGCCACCATGACTAAAACTAGCAGCCAGTGGAAGGAAGACACGATCAGCTATTGTCAGGTCACAAACTTTATATGCAAAGTTTTCAAATAACTGGCTAAGGGTGTTACTTGGGGCATGCAATAACGGAATGCTGAGCATTGTTTCTAAAGTTTCGGGATCCAGGATCAGCCGAAGTCAGTTATATTACATTTCTCACTCTAACTCTTCACATGAAGGTACTCCTACCCACCCATACCATACATTTACCATGAGCACACCACTGCAATACTTACAGTTGCCATCTGTACCTCCAGTTCCAACTAAATGAAGAAAAGAAAGGCAATTAACATTAACTTCCTATAACTCTGTATGCCTTATAGTCAAGAGTTAGGTAGGTAAAAGGCCTGAACATTTTGCCTAATGAGTTGTGCGAAGGGAATTGCCAACTGATTGTAAAATGTGTGAACGGCAGGTCCTACGACATTGACCACGTTTTGTTTGTGTGCGTGCATTTCGTCATGTGTGCAATACAACGTATGGCACACCCTGGTCTGCTACTATGCAACTAGTCCACTAGCAGGTTTGTAGGCCAAACGAGTTTAGTTTTCTGTTTCCTAGACATTGAAAAAGTAATATGCGACATAATATATTGCACACATGACGGGCTTGGATACATAGACAGACAAACAGACAAATGCATAAAATGTGAAACCCTATAGAACGAGCTGTTCACAAACTTCATGCACACCCTGCTGGTTGGGCTATGCACTTCATACCAGTAGGGAGACCAACACTCCACCCCTGATAACCATATTGCATGGCAGGTATATACTCCTTGGCTTGATACCATACCACCCTGGCCCCACTTGTATTCATGTTCCACTGCCAAGGATACATAATCTGGACATACATGTACCAGTGGTAGAAGAGCTAGTGGGAGTAGTAGTAGTAGCAGCAGTAGTAGCAGCAGTAGTAGTAGTAGGTTCAGGAGTGGTAGAAGCATCTATAAAAAAAAAAAACGGAAAGGTAAATTCACCTCTTGCAATGTTAATCTAGCTTGCAAAGGGGACAGTGCCACATCTACTAACATTCAATATACTTGCACTAAACTTAATATCTACAATGCTTTATGTACGTACCACACAAGCTGCAAATGAGTACAGAAAGATTAATTGTCACATCGTAAATAGTAAATGATTGGGTTTGTAGCATATTTACTGCTATAGTTATACGACAATGGCCAGTAGTTAGGTTAGTCATTTGGCAGTGATGTAGAGACTAGTGATACGGTATTACTACTCAGTCTTGCACCACAGACAGTTGATTGTAACTTGAAAAAATCTTGAGAGTTGGTGAGACATTAAAATTTCCCCAAAAGCACCACTAAAGCTGGGAGACTCATGAATACAGACAGACTGATCACACTGGGGGACTGACTATCATGTGACTTTCAGCAGCCATGGTGCTGTAGAAGCTGTATCACTACGACATGTAAGTGGTTCACTAGTCAATATATGCTGGTGCTCATATGCATATGAATTACACGTATGCAAGCGCTAAAGCATGGGAGCTGTAGTCAGCCTACCTACAGTCCAGGAGACTACTGCATACATGTACTACTCAGTGATTGCCAACTAAGATTTTATTTGCAGTGATTCTACTGCATAAAAAGTGATAGCAAAAAATGATCAATACAATGTGATAGAGCTCACCATGTAATATGTTACACTACAGATGATGTAATGCACTATCCACTAGCATCCTGATAATTTAAAATCTGCCATTACTCATTTTTGGCTTTTAAATTAACTACTATACACTATGCTAAGATGCTCAGCAATCATACACTGTATGCTTAGCCTCGTTCACAGGCTCTACCCCCCCCCAGCTTTTTATAGTGCAAAAAAGCTGTGGGAGTTGAGCCTGGGAACAAGGCTACCGTATGCTAGCAACACAACTCTGTACAAACTTACTGATCGTGACATGAAAGGTTTTGCTCAATGTGCCAACCGAGTTTGTGATGGGGTCATAAACATCGATGAATGCAGTGTAGACTCCTGAGTTAGATTCATCAAGTTGTTTTTGCACTGAAAAATCATATGTATTTTGTGTTTCACCCTGTACGACAGTTCCTTCTTCAGAATCTGTACATGGAGAAGAGTCTAGGTTACTGCAGGAATACATCAGTCCGCTTGAAATCCGGGCCTCTCCACGATATAACAGTGAGCGTCTGACTTCTTGAAGTTGTCCAAAACTACCACCATCAACATACTCAACATTAGTGTTAAATATAACAGTTCCAGGGGAAGCTGTAAATGTCTCCTGACAAGGAGTTGATGAGTCACAGCCTCGGTACTGTGCTCTGGCTGTGTGTGTGTGTGTGTGTGTGTGTGTGTGTGTGTGTGTGTGTGTGTGTGTGTGTGTGTGTGTGTGTGTGTGTGTGTGTGTGTGTACAAAATGTACATGTCACAGTAGTATTATGCTAAGAATAATATTACAGCTGACACATCAGTTTGAATTCATGCTCCTCCCCAGAGGCAGGTAGATTAACAGTCATGGCTCACCACTACTGAAGAATAATTATTAAGACTTGCAATGAACTGTTACAGCATCATTGTCAGAGGGGGATGCAAAGGCTTGCTCAGCAGGAATACATGTACCATTCACCGAAATTTCTGTAGCTACTCACTGGCATGGCTAATCTCCACCCCTTTACTCAACAATAGTGGATATTCCGGGGGTAGATTGTCATCAGCCTCATTCTCAGGTTTGCATACACATAGCCACATATGATAAAGCACAGGCTATAGGCAAATTCTTGCACAGCTAGTGCACCGTGTATCGTGGCACAACTGCTGCTATGTGCAATCAATAAGATTAATTAGTCACGGGTTTCTACCCTCAGTTTCATTTTTCCTATATTCATAAAGGGAAATAACTAGTAAATTGAGCTCACTGAAATGCAATTATAATGAAAAGCACTGAAGTACTAAACCCTCGGCACAGCTGGCTAACTGCAAGATTTTGGAATTCACTGAATGAATTTAGTCCTGTTGAGACAGCTAATTATATAATGCCCTATACATGACGAGTCAGGTATTCAAACTTCCTGAAAATACGTACATTAGTTTACATGAAGTTAACCTAGTTCATTCACGTGAGTGTGCATGTTATATCAATGCGTGTGTCCTCTGCAGCCGATGAGGTTCATGGTAAGTTATTCTATTGTTGTGTTGTAGGCTTATAGTGTTTAATGTGAAACGTAAATTGTCAAAAATCATTGCAGTTTTGATATTATAATCACAATCACAGTCTGAAGTTAACAGAACAGTTACAGAACAGCTCAATGGTATAGATAGATAGATAAACATTTTTACATCACACCACAGGGGCAGCAGTATATAACAAAATCAAATGAGTATAAGATCCAACGCACGTGTTTCGTCCTAAGTCTCGTGCCCAGACCCAGATTTGATGCCATGCGCGCGTGAGAGGCGTGTCTGACCCACATACAGAGAGCTACATGCTTTGGAAGCCACTTCCACAAAGCTGAGAGTTATAGCTAATTTTGGTGAGGCCGCCCTTGTTATAAAGCGTTGTATATTTTAGCCTCTTTTCATTCCTGAGCACTTATGTTAAACTCCGTAATCTGCTCTGTATTCCATATACCCTACACATTTTGAGAGACACTGTTTTTTAGGTAATAAAGTAATTTAAAGTGGTTGCAATCATTTTAAAATTCAATTGTTTTCTGAATCTACTTTTTTGTTTGGAGCACTGTAGCTACAATACATATTTCAAACTAGCATGAACGGATACATTAAACAAACAAACTGATTGAAAATATGCCTACCCCTTTTACAATATGACTCACTTGTGCAATTCACTCCATCCCCTTCATATCCAGTGACACATGTACAGTTGAAGCTTCCTTCAGTGTCTGAGAAAATTGCATTTATGTCACAGTTATCAGCGCCTCTTACACATTCATCAATGTGTGCATGGAGTGAAATGCAGTAGAGAATATAGATTGATAAGCTTCTTTAGGGGCACTGAGGACTGCTGCTGCAATCTTCTGAAATACGAATAGATATATTGTGCCCACCCCTCTAATCAGTATAATTATCTTAACAGATATCATTCTTGTGCAATTAGTGTCACTCTCTCACAGCCATGAATACAGCTACAGCTAAAGTTACATGTTACATCACAGGAGAGTGCATATGTAGTTGAGTCTTTCTAGTTGACACTTTCAAGAAGCATAGTAAACATTGTTAAGAGTGACCTAAAATAAGTCAAAATCATTTCTTATCATGACAGATGTTGTCGAGCGGTTATAAAACTCTACATAATTCAATAACGCCATAGAACCTTGTTTCTGGGTGACAAAATATGCAAGCAATGTTGACTAAGTATTAGCTTTCCAGGACATCTGATTGCTAAATGCTTTCATCTTGGTTATGCAATGTTACTATGTACAGTACAGTCATTAGAACAGCTAGCTATATAGTGAGCTAGTCTGGTATCTACGTCAGATGTGTGAAAGCACTATACTCAGACATTCATGTAAGTATAAAAGATGCTGTTGTAGGCTCACTTTATGATCTTGCAGTCACTACGTATATGGTAGTGGCTGCCGAGAATGCTGGCAATGTGAAAGGATTACCAACACATTTCTACACTCCTCTTTAGTACCATTCCCATACCACTAAAGTATATCAAGGTTTCTGTACATGTGTTCCGTGTATCAACCGCAGAGGAATGCGGCCAATAGTTTGGGAGGAAGAACTGCATATCTAGACGTCTTTTCCCAGCAGCACGCACATTCACAATTCAACACGCATTATAACTTACGTACTTACCCAAATCCAACTCCCCCAAGCGATTGAAACGGCCGGTAAACACCTTTTCTACTAACAGTTTTTATTAGCAACCAAGAAGCATGCACTAACTCCTTTGCTACTTTTAGTTCAGGTTTAGAAAAGTCAATCCTTTTCTACTAATTTGACTTTTCCAAACCTGAACTAAAAGTAGCAAAGGAGTTAGTGCATGCTTCTTGGTTGCTAATTAAAATTGTTCTGCCCTCTGATAATTTCATACTTGCAAGCTTACGTCTAAGTATGAGCTGGCGGTGCTCTACTAGCACCATGCAGTACTAGCCTCGGTCCCAGGCTCTCTGCAAGCAACGAAAGCTGGATGAGAGCCTGGGTTCGAGGCTACGTACATTACTACCTCTATTTGATGAGTTGGTTTAGTCAGTGAAGATATGCAAATAGACATTGTGTTTTTCTTAGCACAGGTGGGTAGTATTTTTCCTGGAATACATAGGTGTCACACCTTAAGGTAGCCCATGCATTGCTAATGAACTCTTTTCTTGGAAAATGTGGGTGTTACATGAGCACTCCATATTATAGTACATGCTCACTTGTACTACCAAAAGGAATGCACATGATTGTGTAACACCTGCTTATTCCAGGAAAAGTAGACAACCACAATGTCTGCAATAAAACTGCATATAATAAATGCTTACTATATAAATAATTAAACTAGAGGGGTGTTAACACTAAATACCTGAAATTTTTATTGTAGGAGGTGGTGTGTGTAGAGATAGCAGGGATGATCGCCTCAATAGTTGTATAATAATGTGACATTTTATTTTCATTTTCATGTTCATTGAACAATATAAGCATAGCAATACTAGCTACAAGTTGTGTGCATATTTAATTTTCTGCTAACTAAGCTGAAGGCATGGATAGCATTGCCACTTACTAAAATAAACTATTATAACCTTGTACTAATTGGTAATAAAAGTGGGAACATTCTTGCTATCTAGGTACAATGAACATTTGTTATGATGTAATGGGGGTTGCAAAGTCACATTATTGTACGTATGTCATGCAGTACATTACTACACAGGCTAGCTACATGTACATGCACGTACGTTTCTTGGAATAAATGTGCACGCTGCATCATTGAAGGGCTGTCTAACCTCCTACCATATATGACTTCTTGCCCAGATCTATCTTGCAGCAATTTTACCCAACTGATAACTGCAAGATGAATTATCTGGGTTGTGCACAATGTTTGAACGCCCTAAAACGTAGGATAACTACATGTATGTATAATATTCTAATGTCGCTGCCGTAGCACTTATGCCATTGACCACACACCCACATACACAGGCAGAGCTTGTAACATCTCCAGTCAGAAGACAAGAGGAAGAGCAATCAGATGTTACAACATCCTGATCACTATATCTTCTTAGTATCCAGATTAATATTACATCTTAACTAGTCTTAAATAAGCCTTATAATTATGCCTGTATATTTTCTGTTGTTTGAGCGCAGTGAATTAAATGGAAAATGCGCTCTCATTGTTGCATGCGCAGTTAGCTAGAGCTAAGCAACTGCCAGTGTGGCGAAAAATTCCAACTGGTTGCTACTAGGCTGGGCTGTGGGTATATAAGCTTATGCTGGGGCTGCTTGGAGCATCTCTCGGCAGCAGCAGCAGTGAAGTGAAGGATTGTGGTGGGAGTATATATAAAAAACAAACTAAAAGCAAAAACTAACATACAAATATTACAAAAATATTTAAACACATGTGCATCAAATCTACAAAAACTAACCAATCAAGCTGTAGTAACAACACAACTCTAAAAAATCATTTACAAAAATCAATTAGCACGTCAGGATGGAATCCCAAAAAGTCACCAAACAAGCTACCATGACACAGACTTGTGAACACAAAGGTTGCCATATAGCATCACAGTCCTTCCAGATACGTTTAGGTGGTACCATCGGTGGAGGTTCATCTGTTCACTTCCCTTCGGCTACTCCCAACCCTCTACCTTCAAAGCAAGTCACACCAAGCTACCCCATGCTCCTACAGCCTTCAAACCTGCTGCATAGTGCATAACGGAATATGGCCCTCAAAAAGGCCTCCAAAAATTATTCGTATAAGTACGATTACAGACCAAAGGAATGTCAACAGATACTCCTAAACTCACTTCCACACTTATATACCACCACATGGAGCAAACCACTTATGGGTTTCATACAATTTCCGTTTATCACCCCACCCACCTACGTCTTACAAACGTACTTAATTATATTAACATCTGGAGCCAGTATTCAGATTCAGACTCTATCCTGCGACCCCACTCAACGGAGTCAACACACGATCAGGCTAGCTCACGCCTATATATAGAAAAAGCACTTCGCCAAAAACTGCAAAAACAAGTCATGTAGGGATGCACTTCCACCAGAATAACACTTTCCCAAAAACCAACGAAACAAGCGACAATGCACATCACAACACATGCACAGACTACCCACCCATCACAGCGCAATGCATTTACCGCGTAGCTACCATCCCTACATCTTTCCAACCACACCCACCACAATATGTAGCACGCCCCCATACTCAACTTCACACCCAATACTTACTTCAACACACACAACTATTCATTCTCATCACCATCAACCAAGACACATTGTCTCCATCCAACAACCACCCTTACATCTTTATCCACAATCATTACATACTTCACAAAACACAACACCCCACACTACAACCAACCCAAACCTTCACAGGAACATTACTCCTATCAAAATGCACTTCACTCCACAAATCCTGCATTGACAAGCACAAACCAAGCAGAGCAATTCCTCACAACACCACACTGCTACCAATGAAGAAAACCCATATCAACCGCAATACAGCATACTCAACAAAGTTGACAACACTCAATCTACACTTTACCAACCGAACCTACATAGACCTACCCTACAAAGAACCTGCACTCACAGTGATCTCACAACTCACTCACAAAACTTGATAACACGCAACCAGGCATAGCTAAACCCTACTGAAGTCCCTATATAAACACCATAATATATGACTCCACCATCAATGACTCACTAGTTGAAGATATACACAATCAGCACTTTCAGCTAACTTCCACAACCATCAACATACTCAGTCATTTCCAATACACATGTACCAAATTACACTACCGCTATGATTGTGGTGGGTGTGGTTGGAAAGATGTAGGGATGGTAGCTACGCGGTAAATGCATTGCGCTGTGATGGGTGGGTAGTCTGTGCATGTGTTGTGATGTGCATTGTCGCTTGTTTCGTTGGTTTTTGGGAAAGTGTTATTCTGGTGGAAGTGCATCCCTACATGACTTGTTTTTGCAGTTTTTGGCGAAGTGCTTTTTCTATATATAGGCGTGAGCTAGCCTGATCGTGTGTTGACTCCGTTGAGTGGGGTCGCAGGATAGAGTCTGAATCTGAATACTGGCTCCAGATGTTAATATAATTAAGTACGTTTGTAAGACGTAGGTGGGTGGGGTGATAAACGGAAATTGTATGAAACCCATAAGTGGTTTGCTCCATGTGGTGGTATATAAGTGTGGAAGTGAGTTTAGGAGTATCTGTTGACATTCCTTTGGTCTGTAATCGTACTTATACGAATAATTTTTGGAGGCCTTTTTGAGGGCCATATTCCGTTATGCACTATGCAGCAGGTTTGAAGGCTGTAGGAGCATGGGGTAGCTTGGTGTGACTTGCTTTGAAGGTAGAGGGTTGGGAGTAGCCGAAGGGAAGTGAACAGATGAACCTCCACCGATGGTACCACCTAAACGTATCTGGAAGGACTGTGATGCTATATGGCAACCTTTGTGTTCACAAGTCTGTGTCATGGTAGCTTGTTTGGTGACTTTTTGGGATTCCATCCTGACGTGCTAATTGATTTTTGTAAATGATTTTTTAGAGTTGTGTTGTTACTACAGCTTGATTGGTTAGTTTTTGTAGATTTGATGCACATGTGTTTAAATATTTTTGTAATATTTGTATGTTAGTTTTTGCTTTTAGTTTGTTTTCTTCACACTGTGCCATCCCTACATGTTTTTTAATTTTTTAAATGTTTTTTAAGACTTGTTTCTGTTGTTTTTTTAGTGAGGGGGAAGAAAAGGAATGGGGCTTTGATGTTTGGTATTAGGATTAGATGGTATGAGTTGATATAGCTAGTATGGTTCTGTTGGGTAGAGGTGCGGTAGTGTATATGTATTGGTATGAGAATACAGTTTTTGGTAGCTCCGCCTCTAAGTTGAGTCCCATACTTGTTCTGCAGTGTGCCATAAAGAGCGCATTTCGTCTACTGAAGTCAAAATTCCGAAATTCCAAGATAATGGCGATCGTATAATAAGGGATTTTTTCTGACATTTCGTTGACATTGAGTTAAAACAGAGACAGTGGCAGACTGAACAGGGATAGTAGATTTCCCGTATGCTGGAATGGTCTATATATCGGTAGAGAGTGAACTGCATTTTTTTTACCGGGGGATATAAACCAGCAAGGAGGATGCATGGGGACAATAAAGTAGGCATCGTTCTGGTTGATATGGGATAGCCTGTCCTGTTTCTGTAGGTGACTAAGGAATACCAGCAAGCCGTGTTCAGCGACCGTAATTGGTGTTATAAGCCTCTTTGGCGACCAGTTAAGTTATGCTCACGGCATAAGCGACTGGTGGAGCATGTGGAGTGCATACACATGTATATAAGCGCAAGTATTGATACTGCTGAGAATATTGAGGTGGTAGTCATTGGAGGGGGAGAAAGGTCTGCGCATGAGACTACAGTACATTATGGTGTCAAACAGAAACAAAGAATCATGTAGGACAACCGACTCCCGCAAGTGGGTGTGGTCTTAGGGTAGGGTTAGGGCCAGATCTGGGACAGTAGACCACGCCCACTTCTGGTAGTCGGATGATCAAACTAAAACGCACTAAAGTATTTGTAGATCTTGTGAGTGCTCCTCACCACCACCTCCCAACTTGCACTCGTTGCTCACACTGCAGCACTTGTCACCCCCCATCTGGTTGTCCCTCATGCACGGGGACCTTGGGCAGATCTCCGAATTGTGGGCGGGGTACGGATACGACCGGCGAGCACGTGATGGTCGAAGGTTAATTGCGGCAAAGTTCCTCCGGCTATATTATAGTCGCTAGTTAGAATCTTCTATCTACTAGCTATGGTTGTGTCGAGAGACTCGAACACCTTTTCAGAGAGAAAGAGCGGTGAAGTCGCACGAAGTCGAGTAGACACATACAGGTGTATTCGGCCGGGCCAGGGAGAGGGAACAAAGGCCTTCAGGAATGTCGACAGACGGTCTAGACGTAAGTATGTAGCATATTTATAGTGTGTGCTGATTTAGCACACTGTGTTAGACTAGTCTCGTGCCGAGACTGTGTGTAGTCGTGCCCTGAGTTGGGTTTTGGGCAGTTTACATTTACCCGCTCTTATTAATGCGCCACTAATTATTTACCGTATTGCTACAATATTTTGCGTGAACTTTACTTTTGCGAATTTTGCGAGTCCTTACAGCATCGCAAATATGAGATCGCAAACATTAAATAAAAATATGTGAGCGTGGTTTTAGTGGGTGCGGTTAACGAACACCGAATCAATAGCTGTCCCAGGAGAAGCAGCAGTAGGCCTAATGGATGGCCTTAAACAACAGCGAAGGTGGCAGGTAATGTTTTAATATGCTTCTACAGCAGCAGCTATTTCAGGATGAGTATTCGGCAGTATTTTACTTAATTTTACTATGAGCCCCAATCGCGAGGACACTGCAATCGAAGTGGTGGCAACTCGTGAAGCAAATGAGAGTGTGAAGCGTGCGTTAGAGAAGCAAACCAGCCAACAGAAGGCCAAGAAGCGTAAGGTACATACCCACTTCAGCCGAGATTGGCCAAGAATGGGAATGCCGCTGCCACAATCGCAAAGATAAGATCGCAAAGTACTTGAATTAGCCGCAAAATGACAAAATCGCAAAGGTTTCTCACACGCAAAATATTGTAGCATTACGGTATCGCCAGTGGCGCTCTTAAATATGTGTATGTGTAGTCCATGATCAACACCTTCATATGGCGCTAAACTCCTAGCCTAGTCTCGTTCCCGGACACTCCACACATGCCCCGACGAAAAATTAGGGACAGGTAGAAATAAAGAGGGTCTGGCGACTCGAGTGGGGTCCACACAGAGCCTTCGTTGGAATGCAGGAATAGGTGACACCAATTGATGTAATTAACAGTACGTGCGTTGCTGAACTTCGAAAGAAGCATGCCAGGTCAGTGGAAAAAAGTGACTGAGTCTGCTATCGATTTTGCTAGAGAAAGGCTAGGTATTGAAGGGCTCAAGAAACAGTCAGAAAGCGATGGATGGTTTCAGAGTCTACGCTGGGCAAGCCTCCTGGGCCAACTCTGGCACCGCTTGGTAGACTCCATCCTTGCCGGTTGATGCAGCACTCAGTAGATCTCACAGATAGTCAGTAGCAGCAAGAGCTGCACCGCAAGTCATAGCTACACGTGCGTTTACTGTTTCTACTTTGCAGCTGGTGCACGCGGTATGCTTCGTTGCGGTTTCACACAATCGATTTTCATCATGAATATCTAATTTAATGAAATTCCTCAAATTTCCGGGCTGCACAACTCGCTCAACTCGCCAGACCCTCTTTCTACCTACTTTTTGGCGGGTGAGTGTGACAGGGTCTGGGAACGAGATTACTACATGTCTTATGCACTATATAAAATAGTACAAATGTGCATTACGTGTTAATTGAGTTTCCAATCCCTGTCCTTCTACTCTATTATCTATGGTGGCATTTACAACGCGCCACCTGAATAATAATTCAGCAACACTATTGGCGCTATAGCAGAGAAAAAAAATTGTATTACAATGATTGGCACATTATTTAGAATGGTGTATTAATAAGAGCGGATATAGTATTCATCAAACGGACCATGTCTGTGACAGGCACATATATTGAAGATTCGCAAACGTATTGATCATGATCAGGTCACTGCAGAGGTCGAAATAACGTGCGGTCATTGGTCAATATCTGTACATATTGCTATAGTGACCGAGCAAAACTACATGTGGTCGGTAGGTGTGCCGGGGAGCTTGTGTAACAGCTGCTGCGTAAGGCAGTGATTGCTAATCATATTCACAGCGTCTTGTATAATGCCTACTTGTGAATAGTAAACACTATCCAAATAAGGAGTTTCTGCTCTCAGGTCAGCTTGGGAAGAGAGGATGAATTGACTGGTTTGTGTGTATTCATTTTTTTGGTGGTGCTTGCTCAACAATGCATTCACATCTATTATCTTGCTGTTGCTGAAATGTTTCAGTCAAAACTACAAGTACTGTGACAGGTAGGTACATCCAGTCATATTTGCTAAATGACCACTCAGAATCAAAAGTGTTAGGACATTGTGACCAGACAACATTTGAACGTTATTTCGACCTCTGTCACTGGTTTGGTCAATGATATATTTGTTTCTGTGGGCATGGTAGAGGGGAATGTGAGGCTATGGGAGTGGTAGGTGATTGTGTTAGGAACATTTTAGTGTAATGGTTTAGTGCTTTAACATTATGATGTAATGGAGAAAATACTTGAAAACATGCATTGTTGTGCCTTCATTTTTAAAATTTACACAAAAGCATGAAAATAAGCACGTTTTCATGTATTTTCTTCACTTTGTGCCTACTTTTACCGTGAATTAATGGTGAAAGGTGTACTGTACTTGTACATGTAGGTGCAGTTATAATTAGCTGGACAAGTGTTGTATAGCAGGTACATGTATGTGTATGGAGATAGGAAGGTCTTGAATTGAATGGGTTATAGGTTGAGAGGGAGTTGGGAGCCTGTGATTTTGTGTTCATTATGTTAGGTTTAGTCATACCTTCTATAACCTTGTCCCAAGGAACATGTATTTCATTGTGTGATTCACACAGTGGTGCAACAGTGTAGCCATTGAGGTTTTCCTGCTACAGAGGTTTTCAAGTAGGTTGAAAGTTGAACTCATCTTAGAATTTGATGTGCAGTCAAGCTGAACTACTAATTGAATTGTTAACTTGATTTAGTTGCTTTGCACTTGTCACAGGTGCAGCTATACAAAGCAACTAAATCAAATAACAATTCAATTAGTAGTTCAGCTGTATAGTGCTCCACTGTCTGACTCAACATGGAGGGTGTTGTTTACATTGCTGGGAAAAGCCAGCTGACATTCCTAGAAATCCAATGTTCAGGTACTTGGCTGTGCTGAGTATGTATTCTGTAATGACTTTGGTTCTGAATGTACCATTGCTTGTTCTGACCCCTTTTCCTGCACACATTGCGCATCCTGAATGCACAGTACCTTGTAATTCCAAATAAAAAGTGACTGATGAGAACTGGACTGCCACACTGGACAGGACTGGAATGGAATGGAAAATGAAAATACTCAGACCTTTGTTTATGTTCTTGTTAGGCATAAGTACTATATCATAGTCCATCCATGGGAAGATAAAAGCACAGCACACGGTATATATATCTGGCATTTGTACCATAATGCACCTCTACATGAAAGGCACCGCCCAGGGTATATCAGCCATACACCCTAGCGGCTCGTTTGAACTGTCAATATACCCTAGGGTATATGGTTGCCAGGCAACTAATGCTTCTCTATTAGCGCTTGTCATAACTAACAGGTTTGTAATTGTATTATGGTACAAGTCACCTGTACCATGGGTTTCTAGGGTGTATGGGTTTGTACTCTTCGTGCAGTTATATGTATTCCCTCGGGCTGCGCCCTCGGGAATACATATAACTGCCCTCAGAGTACAAATCCCATACACCCTAGAAACCCATGGTACAACTATTACATACACCCCAACCAGCCATTAGCCATAATAATTCTATATATGCAATATAAATACAATTAGTGGTCAACTGTGACAGCTGGTGTGCATGAATCTCATTAACAAAGCATAGTATTTTAATAGCCTTGTTATACTAAGCCACAAAAAGTGATACACATACAGTATGGGCCAAGCTAAGATGGTAAGTGGCCTTGTTAGCACACTTTGAAGCGGTTACAAGCTTTCTCAGCAGGTGATATGTACTGCCATGTTACCTTCTAGTAGATTGCACCTGCACTCATGCATGTCTAGATCTGTGGCTTGCTCCACTTATATGCTCAGGAGAAACAGTATACAGTAAGTAAGGTATATTACCAAAGATAACCATACTTAGGAGGTGTATATGGCAAGGTATATGGAAACTGAGTCTATACCCTCAATCTTAGTCATCAGAACTTCGTCTGACCTCAGTCTCGGATAGTACGCCATGCATATACACCTCCTGACCTTGCAACTCAACAACTATATACTGTCAGGGTCGTCCCTATAACAACAGCTTTGGTGTAGTGTGCTGTCACATGCATACAAAGCAGTTCACAATTCTTCCATGGTTGTCCAGATACGCGATGAATTAGCCTCATTTCCAAGGCTTTTCTGCCTGTGATCGTATAGCAAATTAACAACAGTAGTTCGGTGATACATAACAAAGGCAGCCAAAGAGGCTCAGAGAACGAGGTAGCTAGGTCTTAAATTTGCCGCGTGTCCGGCGAATCCCTCACCATAGATAATATAGTACGTAATAAAGGCAGCCAGAAAGGCTCAGAGAACGAGGTAGCTAAGTCTTAAATTTGCCGCGTGTCCGGACAATCCCTCACCATAGATCATATATACGGATAGTCTGGGGGACCCCGCCCCTCGCGTTAAACGGAGGGTCTGGTACAGACGCCGTAATGATTTTGTCTGTCTCGCAATGCTCATTGCGAGCCAATCAGATTCAAGCTTTGTAAAACGTCATGAAAAGATTACGTCAATGGTATGGTCTGACCAATCAGATAGCAGGTTCACTGCCGGATCTCTTTCGTTGATTGTCTGCTTGTGTCGTCATAGCACAACGTCCGCATTCCAGATTGACGGTTCCACTGCGGTGTCTGTACCAGACTCTAACTTTCCCGTCGAGAGTCTGGCTACGCGAGACTAATATACGGAATTACATAATATCTATGATCACTGACGTTAGCTACTGCATACACACCTTGTAATTCCAACTGAACCGAATTCGATTGGACCGGCCCACTAGCTCTTTAGTGGACTGCAATGGAGGGAAAATCCAAACGCTCAGACTTCTTGTTATACTAGCACCATGGATAATCCATGATATTATACATGCTAGCACGTATAAAATTTAATACGCATACGAAATGCAAGCCATTACCTTGTAATTCCAAGAAGAACAGGAATCCGAAAAACTTAAATACGAGATGCTTGGCTTTAACAACCGCTTCAATACGACTACATGTTATTGTTGATTGGAAGGGAAAATCCAAACGCTCAGGCTTCCGTTTACGTTATTGTTGATTGGAAGGGAAAATCCAAACGCTCAGACTTCCGTTTACGTTATTGTTGATTGGAAGGGGAAATCCAAACGCTCAGGCTTCCGTTTACGTAATAAAATGGCGTGGAACGACCAGCGTTCACTCGAGAGTGGTAGTAAATCACTGCTGAATAAGTTCGAGTTTTGAAAACGCTCTTGATTGAGTGCAATGCTCCGTTAAAAATCATGCTTCTTTATGTTGAAATTGTTGTAGTTGCTGTAGACATTACTGAGCTAGCCTGGCTGAAGAAGAAGAAAGAAGATGTACTATTACGCCCCGCCCCCCGAGTGTGTCGACTTGCCGGTGTGCTGCTCCAGAGAATGTTTGTAGCACCGCTAACAGTCTTGTTGCTGATAAAATCACTCGAGATGTCAGGGTATGGCTCATAACAGCCTATGACTGTAAACAGAGCTGAGTTCTGAACGTATGATTTTGTACGCGTTATATAGGGCCGCCATTTTTTTCCGTGCCATCCCTACATATGGAGTACTACCGTACTCCATGATACAGTAGTCATGTGGAGTGTTTTTTTTCCCTGCTGAGGTACATCGGGCTGTGAAAGCCTGACCTCCATCTACTGAGACCGTATGGAGTTTGACAGCCGTCTTGAGCTGGTGGCAAGACTTCTGTATGCTGAGCGCACCTACGGAGGCTGTATGGAGTTGACACCAGTGCAGAGACGTACGGTTCTAGAAGCCAAGTGCATGTCCAGAGACCGTATGGAGTGGACAATTGTGCATTCATTTTGTGTGTGTGTTGCTGTGTGTTGCTGGGAGGTTTTGTTTACTTTGGTTTTTTCACCTCACTGTTTTTCCTCACATGTTGAGGTTTTTTAAGTGATGGTGTTTTTTCCCCTGCGCACACTGGCCATGTGTCCTAAATATGTTGTGCCCACATTACTCCTTGTTTAGCCCATCCCAGCCTATTTTATGTACAAGTAGCTAGTTTTGTGGTGTACAGTTGACTTGTTTTGCGGTACAAGTTGGGCACTATCAACAATTTGCTGGCTGTCAGCTCTCAACTGTCATGCTGCCTGGTCCAACCATAATGTATTCTTCGAAATGAGAGGTCCCAAATCTCACACCCTAAAAACAGAGGCTGTTTTCTTAAAATTATTGAGCGTACTAAACTCTTCAGAGCTCCCCCCCCCTCAAAAGATTTCTAATGGTATCATACACAGGACACTGCCAGAGCAAATGCAAAATTTTGTACTTCAAAGTTTCCAAGAAAGCGTTAAAACCTTCTGAGACTTCTTCAAGGCAGAGGTTAAATGAATCTATTGGCAAAGTAAAGATTAACAGCTAGCGTCTACTGATGAATCAGGTAGTCCTCACAAACAGACACTTTAGTTCTTGTTCCAAAATCTGGCTCCAGGTGGACCAAATTTAAAAGGCCTAGCTACTTGATGTAGGTCAGGGGGTGGCACAGGGTTGTAGTATGTCGCCTATCCTCTTATCTAACTTTATTAATCAGTTGTTAGGTGAGTTTGAGAAGGCTGTGATTGGCGTTAATATTAAGAAGTATGTTCAGGTTGGGGGTCTAATGTTTGCCCAAAGATTTTGTAGGTTTAACTACTAACGCTCAGGACTGACAAACATTGATTAATGTATTACAGGGGTTTTGTAAAAAATGGAGTTTGAAATCTAACATACAAAAGAGTGCTGTTATGGTAATTTTTTTAAAGAGGTTGATATAAAGATATTCCAGAGGTTGTAAGTTACTGTTACTTGCTGGGCATTGAATTTGCAAATAATGGTTCATGAATAGCCATGTACAGAGGGTAATAAATAGTGGAAAGAAAAATCTACATAGGGTTTTAGTAACAGTAATATCAGTACAGTTACAAGAAGGATAAGTATTGCTAGTTTCAGTACTTCACCCTGCTTTAGAATATGGTAGTGAAGTGTGGGCAGACAGCTTCCTGGAATTTTTCAGCTAGGAGATATTTGGCTGCTCTTCTAAAACATGTAGTGAAGCAGTAAGGGGGGGGGGTATGGGGTTAGAATCTATTGAAAGGCAGGAGGCATCTATAGGTGCAAACTTAAGTGGTGTTATAAAGTCAGTAATTTGTATGATGAGAGATATCCTAGCTTACTAGACAGTGAGTGGTAAGTGAAATTGTGCAGAGGTAGGCAGAGAAAGACCTGGAGGCAATACGTGCTACAACAGCGACACGAATATGTTAATACCTATCTGCATTATATCAGCTGCAGTTGATGTGCCATTCTTGTGAAATGTACAAACCTGTGAAACAGTGTATCCATTGCGGACAGTACTGAAGTAAACAGAGTTACTCTTTCGAGTAGACCTAAAGGTAGAGCTGGCTTTACTGCTCGGGTACTGTGCCACACCTGAGAGAAGAGAGAGCAGGAATATTAAGGTAATAACTGCATGGACAAACCTGTAAGATCTTACGATAAAGGAGCAGGTACACATAAAAGGCACCGCTCTTGTTGTCTACATGTTTTCACTCAAGAGTTCTACTATAATCTTGTTCATGGCTAGGAATGATGATGACTTCTTGCACTTACTATTTAAGGTACATGTAGTGGTACCACATCATTGAACACATTAATTACAACTGCTTGCTAACCCTTAGTCATCAATGTTTATAGGGGTGAGGATGTTACAAGACTAGATTGCACTATTGCATATCTTCAGTTTGAACAAAATCTACTTTTTCACTTCTTGGAACATAAAACAGTAAAACGCAAAATGCAAAATTTTGTACTTCGAAGTTCCCAAGAAAGCGTTAAAACCTTCTGAGACTTCGCCAAGGCAGAGGTTAAATGAATCTATTGGCAAAGTAAAGATTAACAGCTAGCTTCTACTGATGAATCAGGTAGTCCTCACAAACAGACACTTTAGTTCTTGTTCCAAAATCTGGCTCCAGGTGGACCAAATTTAAAAGGCCTAGCTACTTGATGTAGATGACCAGCTGCAAGTTAGAGACTCAGGTACTTTCCTTAATGGCCCCACTTTACAAACCTCATGGACTCACAGGATCCTCTTTCAATCTCTTCTGGTGTGTCTGGGTCATCCTGTGAGAAAGGGGGTATATTACGTACATATATGTATGCACAATCATATAGTCTGAGTATGTGCCTACACATACACTGCAACAGTAGCTATGATGGTACATGTATACAGATAATGCTATCATGCTATCATACTCTGACAATATATACCGGTACTATTGTATTGTCTATCATTTGAATGCATTCAATGGTGTGTTCACATGTTAGGCATTGTAGTTGTTCCAGTGCTGGTGCTAGCCATATTGGTTAGGCTGTGATTGGTTACCAGAGTGCTGCAGCGGGAGCTTTAAAGTAGTACAGCTTGGCTGGTAGCATTATCACAGCTGCTGGCAAAGCTGACCGAAAATTTCCATAGTTCATGGTAGTTCTATGTGTAACAGTCACCATGCTGTCGTGATCTGAGGGCTTGTGCTACCTGCGAAGGGCTTGGATCTGCAGAGTCAAAGCCAAGGGCTGGGCTCCCATCGTAAGGTTTGTGATTTTAGTATGAGCAAAAGGTTACCGTTTATTTGTACATATGATTAGCTAAGAGCTGAGCTGTTATTAACTTCGTATCTGGTCTTTTTTCCTCTCTCCATAAGTTTCTCCTTCACTGTAAGATTTTTTGTGGTGAAACACACATCACTCTATTTCACTGCATATTCATAGAGGCTGCAAGATGAGCGTGCAGAGGTGGAGAAACAGAGAGAGTACTTTACCAAGCTAAGGGAGGAATTGCAGCCTGGAAATAAACAGAAGGTGGAGTGCATGGTGCAGACTCACAATATAAAATCAACTGACTAAACTAGAGCTGGGATGGGCCAAAGAATTTTGGTACAATTTTTTTTGTGGCCAGCATACCTGATTGTATTGCAATCTACTGCACATTCTCTATTATACGAAGATACGTAAGTTTAAGTGCTACTGATTATTAATGGAGTTGTTGTAGGTGTTTACAATATAATTCTTAGGATAGACTAGTTTAGTGCAGGCGCAATTAATGACATCTCATGATTATATCAATCTTTCACTTGCTATGTATGTACATATAGCAAGTGGTGGGGTTGTACCTCTACAAAGATTTGCAGTGGACAGCTTTATAATGTTAATGTCAGACAGGGTAAGAACAATCTCAGGCCCAGCGAACCCCCTGCATGTACAGATTTGGAAGGTATTGGGGTCAAAGTACAATGTAAGATAACCTTTTCATCTCAGCAGCAAGCCTGCGCTCTAACTGTGACTCAGATTCATGTCTAATCCGATCTTTTGCCTAGTAGCAGCAAAGGAAAGGGAAATAAGTTCAAATATTTGCACTGTAATATAACGATCATTTGGACAGCTTATTGGAACACTTCAGACTCACTAATGTCTCTACTGCTACCATGAAGAAGCTGAACATTTAAGAAAACAATTGCTACATTATTCTGCATCCAAACTACATGGGTAAGAGTTGACTCATTAGTCTACCAGGCTATTGAAAGGTTCGTCACAACTCTGCAGCTGGTTGCTGGTAGTATACGTATACATGTACATCTAACATGATCAGTAACGTAATTTGGCAAAAACATGCATATGTACACATCACACATATGTATGTTACTTCTCTACATACATCATTCACAAATTACATACCAATTATTATTTCCAGGTCTGCTATCTTGCCATACGAGGCATCTCTCTCAGGCTGAGCTTGACTCATTAGTTGTTGGTGGGCCTCCAGAACTGCTGCCTATGAAGGAGAGGTACTGGGAGAATCATTTCAACAGCAGTAGATTCAGCATGGCAGATTTGTCTCAATCGCACCCTTCCCACCTTTTGCTTTTGAGCTTTTTCCCTTTCTCTTTCAATCCTCTCAATTTCTTCATGACCCAAAATATTCTCCCTATAGCAGCGGTATGTAGATATGGGCTGTATCTCAATTATCGCGAATAGCTAGTATGGTCTAGCTGTTGAGTCTGGTATGTTTGTACACGTATTCTAGCTGTGGTTATATCTTAATTATTATACTAATAGTATGAACCTGTGTTCAAGCTGTTGCTTCAACTTTGTGATCTCTTGCTTATAGGCTGACAGCAATGCTTTCTGTGACATGTCCTTGTTGATCTGCGCAGTGGTATTGATACTTTTTGCCCTGAGTATTCAAATGTGGGTATAGAAAGAGAATACTGCTAAGAAAAAACTGATAAGGGGCATAATCAACTGTTTTAATAAGTGTAAAGACAAACCAATCTGAAGGAAAGCAGATTTAGCCAGTGACTCTGAACACAACACTAGGTGTGCTAGTAGTGGTATGTGGCTGCCAGCAGATACGTATACAACTGAACCGTTCCTAGTAAGAAATATGTATGTGAACAGACTGCTACGTACTTGCATGTAACATTAATTGAAGGATAATGATAGCATGCTTCCCTTACACCAGAGTAAATTCTCACACACATTTTCACTGTGGGTGCAATTACGTGAAAATAAGTACTGGATACTGTTATGTACATGCGTACCTCTGTTCTTCCAAATCTTATACTTCTGTGTTGCCTCCAAGGCAGTCCTGCAGCAACCGTGTCAGCTTAGAATCTCGATAAGGAATATACTTCACACCCGAGGTTGTCAGTGCTATATTACCACCTTCACTACTACACCTTTGCAATTGACAGCATTTCCACTGGGAAAATGGCCATGTACACTTTAATCAAAGACTATCAGTGTAACAATCATTTTTTAGCATTCTAAAAGAGCTAGTTAAATAATAATATACTCATGTCACTGCTTAGTCTCGTGGGCCAGCCCACTTCTGCTTAGAGGGAAGGTGGCCTGGGGAGCTGCCATACTGGCATGCGTCGCTCGGGAATTCAATTAGTTGTGCAACAGTCACATGCTGTTAGTGCATGCTATATATATAGCGTGGGAAAATTACCACGTGTGAGTTTATTAGTGGCTATTGTCTACAGTATATACTACCATAGAACTCCATTACAGAGCTATATTACCTATGGTACTACATTATACTTAGTACTGCAGCGCAAGCGGTGCGACGGCACGATGAAATCGGATATTTTCTGCCTTGGCTGTGGCTGCAAGGCCTTGAAGGGAGGCAGAAGAATGCTGTGCAGTGATGCTTCTCGAAATGGTTTACCAATGTGGGAGAAGATCTTTGACGCAAAGCTGCAAAAACTAGGAAAGGAGGCTGATAAACAATTAGTCTAGTCAGTCTGGCCGCGAGACTGGCTAGTCACTGCTGTAGGGCTTACGCCATTGACCGCACACCCACATACGCAGGCGGAGCTTGTAAGATCTCCAGTCCGAGGACAAGAACCAGAGCAACGAGATGTTTCACCATCTTGATCACCATATAATTTATTATTCATAGTAATATTCTAGATTAAACTCTTAACTGGTCATAATAATTAAAGTATACCTGTCCTAATTCTCACACCTTACAGCAAAGCCTGTTCTCAAAAATTTATTGAGAGTACTAAACTCTTTGCACGATGATACAAATATGCAGCACAATAATCAGTGTACAATGTGTTGGCTAAGTAGTAAGTAACTCAGCTTCACACCTAAGGATTAATTACATAAACAGATTCATAGAGGATTCATTTTTGTCTTGAATTTTACCAAAATATTTATATGATCGTTATATGCAGCAATTAACAGAGATTGGGAAGCACACCCCTCCTGCTGTCTACTGATCATGAATCAAATTTTGAAGAATTATAGCTCTACCTACCTGTTTGTCCACTGGCAATGATGCTGCCGTTTTATCCAAGGAGCACGGAATCCACGCTACTTCTCACACATACATCGAATATCACATCTTGAGTGGAGCTGCAGAATGTACAGTATGTACACATTAGGCAAGCATATGCTGGAATTCACTCCACCATTTGGCAAATAGAGATGTTCATTTTTGTCCCCAGCCAGCAAAAGGCATGTATAGGAATGTAGCATTGGGGGTGGGACTACCCAGCCCACACCTCATGCATACTTGGCTGATCGTGTTCACGCAAAGGCCAGCAAGAGCGTGTTTCACTATCATGTCTTCAGGAAACATTTTTATCATCATAATTATGTATTACAGTACACAGAAAAAACATTATCAGAAGCAATCTGCTATGTGACACTGTGCCTTGATTTTCCATTGTATGTACATAGTGAACTAACCTGGGTCCGAACACGAGATCATTGAAGAAATTGTGTGTTCGTGATACGTCAGACCGTATTAGCTCTCCAATTCCGATCTGTGAAGGCACTTCCTTGTGCTCTGCATTAACCTAAACACACTGTGTGTGTACATGGAAGAAATACATTTACATGATGCTACAGATACATATGCATACATGGCAACCACAGTTATTTGCAAGAGGCAATAACTGTGACACTACGTTATAGCAGTTGTGATAGAGACCCCACCAAACATTGTCAGGGACAGCGCAAGACTCTATGTCAAAGACTTTCAATGTCAATGGCTATCACTTAACGTCTAACAGTAAAAAATGTGTCAAAGACTAGCTACTTTCAAGTTATTTCGTAGGTCTACAGAGGTTCGCACTCGAAAAAATACAGCCCTAACAATGCTACAGATGAAAGGCTCATCACTGATCATGAGCAGGGCAAGCTTTCTGGTTTCTACTCTACACAGTCTCCTGCAAGCTTTTGTAAACCTCTGTACCGACACGGGAGCTAGTCTCGCGAGTCTGACTGTACAGGAGCTAGCTAGCATAGCTGACCAAATTACAGTACAGAACGGGTAAGGTCAGTGGGGGGTAACTTCGGAAATTACAGTACACAACGGGTACATATTAGCGAGTACAAACTCACATGGCTTGAAATAGTTTTAATCTCCCGTTGTATGAGTGGCCTGACTCGTACAGCAACCTCTCCTCCCCTCCCTGGCGAGGATTCTCGACGGTTCAGCGCACATGCGCAATTATTGTGTGAATGAATGGGGGTGGGGCTATCTAGACCTGTACCTGTACGCATACGCACAGCACTCAGAACTGTGTGGACGCACGTATACATAGATATTATCTACTAGGTGAATGGGGCGAGCGTGAGCGAGTTCATCATGCCATAGATTATCTATGATCATACATAGCTGACTTGGATATGCAGGGCTGGTAATGCATTACACTACAAATTTAATGAGAGACATTATAGAGCATGATATATTTTTACATGCAGCGGTATATTACAGTGGTAAACAATCATCATTATGATATAGAAGGATAGGCTTATAGTTGAGAAAAACTCAAATGTTACTCTGGTTGTTAATGCCTGTGAATGCCAGTGACAATATTGAGGCTGTAGTCAAAGTAAACGGAGGGGCAGATAGGAGGGAAGTTTCGGTGACGTCTTCATCTTGCATGTGCAATGTCAACAAGTTAAGATTGGTGCCAAAAACATTGTGTTAGGAAATCGGTACCAACAAGAAAGGTGAGCTTAGCACTCCACTGTTTCTTGAAGTGTTTCAGTGCTCGAAGAGCATCGCATATACCCAGCTGTTCAGTTGTGGGGGAGATTTGAGACTTGCCGACTGACAAGGCAAGCTATTAAAGTATGTGTCTAGTGACAGAACAGCTGCAATCTCAACACCAGTTAGCGGCCACCAAATTATGCGAGCCACGGTCACAGATGCTGAAGGACGTGTATGCTGCTGTTGTGAATGATGATGACAAGTCCTTAAAGGCAGTTCAGAAGCTCCCGATAAACACCACTGCAGAGAGGGATTACTCTGCACAGCAGACATGCCACCTTCTCCTCCAGCTACCATGTCGCGGCATCGCGGGACTTCATCATCCTTTGTCCTTGCGCTGCTGCCCTGCGTTCTCGCCAGCGTGCATGTAAACTTGGTCTCCGCCTTCGCCGTGCTCGCTCGTTCTCTAGCCTTCTCTCCTTCTCCACAGGGGTTTCGGCCGCTCTCCTTTCTCTGTAGCGCTGTCTGCGCCGTTCCAATGTCCGCTGTCTACACAAGTCACTCATTCTCTCTCTCCGGAGTGCACGAAGTCTCGCGGGCCAGACTAACTTTTCGCGAAAAGTTACTCTGGGCCGCGAGAGTATACAGTGCACGCACGTGTTGTAAGGTAAATGGGGGTAACTTCGGACGCGCTTTTATAGGGGGTAACTCCGGATACTCGCTAGGAAACGATGCACAATGCTGCGCGCTGTATATCGCACATCGGCCTGGCGAGTGTCGGAAGTTACCCACGTGTCCGTTGGAGAATAATTGCCGCTGAAACGCGCGCCAACAGTTGTTGAAACAGGCATATGCATGCCAACGTTTTTACGGAATAGACCATGCACGGACGCGCACGCACGCACAGGTCTACTGGAAGGGGGGGGGCGGGGCGGGGCTCACTCACGCTCGCCCCAAAAGGGTAAGTAATTGTAAAAATACAACAAATAAAATTATAATAAAAAAGAACACAACAGTTAAACATGTGATGACAGCTTCATCACATGTAAATAGTCACAAAGCAAAGTCTCATCCACTTGAATCTTGACTTCCTGCTTCTAAAACCATCTTTATGCTATGGTTCACGGTATTTGCATTTGAAATCACCACTGATGCACTCTCTGGTAAAGCTTGTAAATTTTCATTTGGGTGCTCTGATACTGTCGAGCTCCAGCCACTGCTTGGGATGTGTGTGAGCTAGCTACCTGCACGGAAGTACAAACATTATACAATAATCAACATGATATTGTAGTTACAGAAACAATATAATAGAGCCAGTAACGCCTCGATACGAATCTGATCGATTAGTACGTATGCATAGCCTATTTGTAGAATCTGAATGCCAGAGCTCAGTATGTACATAACAACTTACAATTGTATACGCATTAAAGTAATAGCAGGATGATTATTGTTTTTGAAAGCACTGACAGGCTCATGCAGTAGCACTGTGACTTACTCTCTTCTTGTACAGCCTGGTATTTTTCTGCTGTAACTTTACCTTCTGGCTTCCTACCCTGGGAGGTGAAACATTGTATGAAGCCGGTGATGTAACGAAGAATAACATAAACACTTGGCCATCATTGCCTCTACCAAGTGTCAGCTCTAGACTCTACTGCAAGCTCTATATGTATGCCACATCTCACAGTGACCTAATGCACTAGCTGTCACCATAGTCACTGTTGATTCCAGAGGCATTTTTGCATGCTTAACGCAAAGAGGTACACAAGCAGTAAATCCTTATTGGTCCCTCTCTCTATGTGCACATGATTGCAGCCATTCATGCCTTTCATTCTCCTTGAAATATCCTCAAGTGGCCTAACCAGAAATAGAATTTGTGATAGAGCCAAATTTTCAAACCATAAACTAAACAACTACTCAACCAAGGGAACAAAACTTTCAACCACTGCTCAAACTACACAGATGTATCACTATTATTCATCCAATCAGTGGAAATGTACTTAAACATTTTTGTATGTATTTTTATCTTTCCTTATAAAGTTGTGTAGCAGTTTTATCAAAGAAAACACTGATGTACATGGACTTATACAGAAAATAATGACAGTCTTGCGTCTTCAAGACACGACAAAGACTAGTTATCTAGTTTTGATTCCCCCCCCCCCTCCACACACACACACTATTTAAAAGTTAGGTATGCATTACATAAAAGTGTGCCAGAGACAGGACACATAGCTAGCAGTTGCATTAATTACTGCCTATCTGTGATGGTAGGGAAAATGGAGAAAAGGTGATAATGCGTGACAAAGCGGTGAGGTGGTGTGATGGTAAGATTAAGATTATGATAAGGATCATACTGGAGTGTGGTATTGGCAGGGGAGATAAACGGGGAGAGTGTTACAGACGATGTTCGAAAATCAAGGAATTGGTATAGATGGTTGAAATGAGGTGATTGAAAGGGCTAATTAAGATTTTCATGAAAACAGGAAAGAGTTTTTGGGCATTTTTTGGCAGGATCTTCAAAAGGTAGTCATAAGGGTATATTGCTTCTTTGAGGAGTATTCCAGGTTCATGTGCAACCAGCACTAAGGGAAATTTGGAAGTATTTACGTGAACATTATGAAAGGCTGGGTACAGCATCCGTAGATGATCAGTTTGATAGTAACTGGAAAGAGCATGTAGAGCAGAAAGTGACAGAGTATAGGGAAATGTCTAGACTACGGAAGGTTAAGGTTTTGGACAGGGGAATTATTTTGCTGAAATTTAACTAAAACCCCAAAGAACTAGAAGTCTCTAGCAGAGACATACCGATTGCCAATACGAACACGTGACCAGAGTCCGTATATACCCGACCCCCATTGTATTCTAGTTGTGACCGTATTAAAAAGGCAGAATGTACCATTGTTAAATAAGAAAGAGCTGGAGATGAAGCGTATGGAACCACTTTGGCGACTATCAGGTACACAACCGGACATTTTTTTTTAGATTTCAATGTTGCTGTTGTGTTTAGCAATCGCTTAACCTTGCAAATCGCGAGATAGCCCGATTTTTGGGTGGACAGACAACGAACGAACGAACGCACGGACGAACAGACAGAATTAATCACTTAACCCTGCCACCGCCTACACACCGTGGGGCAATAATAATACAGGAGGTAATGATGGGTTAGTTGGGGAGCTTTTTAGGCACGGTGGCAAAGGAGTAGCTACATGTAGTCTGTTGAAAGTCTTATATGAAGTAGTTTGGACAAAGGAGAGTGTTCCTAAACAACAAGGACAAGTGTTAACTTTTAGCTTGTATAAGAAAGGTGATACTGAGGACCTGGGTATTTAGAGGCATTTCATTATTAAATGTGGGAGGAAAACTGTTCTAAACAATCTCATAGTAATCACATTAGAATGAGAAAGAGCTCTTCATGAAGATTCAGAGAGAAAACGAGTCGTGTTGATAGAATTTTTGCTTTCAATGACACCATACCAGGTAGAATGAGGAACACTTATTCTTCTTTCGTGACGTTCAGAAGTATTTGACACAGTTTAACATGATGGCTTATAGTTTAAGGTATGAGAAATTTGTGTTAGGGGCAGGATGAGGTGAGCTATTGAGGATATCACACATAGTGCTGTTATACTGGAGGCAGAAATATCTGATATAGGTCAGGGGGTGGCACAGGGTTGTAGTATGTCGCCTATCCTCTTATCTAACTTTATTAATCAGTTGTTAGGTGAGTTTGAGAAGGCTGTGATTGGCGTTAATATTAAGAAGTATGTTCAGGTTGGGGGTCTAATGTTTGCCCAAAGATTTTGTAGGTTTAACTACTAACGCTCAGGACTGACAAACATTGATTAATGTATTACAGGGGTTTTGTAAAAAATGGAGTTTGAAATCTAACATACAAAAGAGTGCTGTTATGGTAATTTTTTAAAAGAGGTTGATATAAAGATATTCCAGAGGTTGTAAGTTACTGTTACTTGCTGGGCATTGAATTTGCAAATAATGGTTCATGAATAGCCATGTACAGAGGGTAATAAATAGTGGAAAGAAAAATCTACATAGGGTTTTAGTAACAGTAATATCAGTACAGTTACAAGAAGGATAAGTATTGCTAGTTTCAGTACTTCACCCTGCTTTAGAATATGGTAGTGAAGTGTGGGCAGACAGCTTCCTGGAATTTTTCAGCTAGGAGATATTTGGCTGCTCTTCTAAAACATGTAGTGAAGCAGTAAGGGGGGGGGGTATGGGGTTAGAATCTATTGAAAGGCAGGAGGCATCTATAGGTGCAAACTTAAGTGGTGTTATAAAGTCAGTAATTTGTATGATGAGAGATATCCTAGCTTACTAGACAGTGAGTGGTAAGTGAAATTGTGCAGAGGTAGGCAGAGAAAGACCTGGAGGCAATACGTGCTACAACAGCGACACGAATATGTTAATACCTATCTGCATTATATCAGCTGCAGTTGATGTGCCATTCTTGTGAAATGTACAAACCTGTGAAACAGTGTATCCATTGCGGACAGTACTGAAGTAAACAGAGTTACTCTTTCGAGTAGACCTAAAGGTAGAGCTGGCTTTACTGCTCGGGTACTGTGCCACACCTGAGAGAAGAGAGAGCAGGAATATTAAGGTAATAACTGCATGGACAAACCTGTAAGATCTTACGATAAAGGAGCAGGTACACATAAAAGGCACCGCTCTTGTTGTCTACATGTTTTCACTCAAGAGTTCTACTATAATCTTGTTCATGGCTAGGAATGATGATGACTTCTTGCACTTACTATTTAAGGTACATGTAGTGGTACCACATCATTGAACACATTAATTACAACTGCTTGCTAACCCTTAGTCATCAATGTTTATAGGGGTGAGGATGTTACAAGACTAGATTGCACTATTGCATATCTTCAGTTTGAACAAAATCTACTTTTTCACTTCTTGGAACATAAAACAGTAAAACGCAAAATGCAAAATTTTGTACTTCGAAGTTCCCAAGAAAGCGTTAAAACCTTCTGAGACTTCGCCAAGGCAGAGGTTAAATGAATCTATTGGCAAAGTAAAGATTAACAGCTAGCTTCTACTGATGAATCAGGTAGTCCTCACAAACAGACACTTTAGTTCTTGTTCCAAAATCTGGCTCCAGGTGGACCAAATTTAAAAGGCCTAGCTACTTGATGTAGATGACCAGCTGCAAGTTAGAGACTCAGGTACTTTCCTTAATGGCCCCACTTTACAAACCTCATGGACTCACAGGATCCTCTTTCAATCTCTTCTGGTGTGTCTGGGTCATCCTGTGAGAAAGGGGGTATATTACGTACATATATGTATGCACAATCATATAGTCTGAGTATGTGCCTACACATACACTGCAACAGTAGCTATGATGGTACATGTATACAGATAATGCTATCATGCTATCATACTCTGACAATATATACCGGTACTATTGTATTGTCTATCATTTGAATGCATTCAATGGTGTGTTCACATGTTAGGCATTGTAGTTGTTCCAGTGCTGGTGCTAGCCATATTGGTTAGGCTGTGATTGGTTACCAGAGTGCTGCAGCGGGAGCTTTAAAGTAGTACAGCTTGGCTGGTAGCATTATCACAGCTGCTGGCAAAGCTGACCGAAAATTTCCATAGTTCATGGTAGTTCTATGTGTAACAGTCACCATGCTGTCGTGATCTGAGGGCTTGTGCTACCTGCGAAGGGCTTGGATCTGCAGAGTCAAAGCCAAGGGCTGGGCTCCCATCGTAAGGTTTGTGATTTTAGTATGAGCAAAAGGTTACCGTTTATTTGTACATATGATTAGCTAAGAGCTGAGCTGTTATTAACTTCGTATCTGGTCTTTTTTCCTCTCTCCATAAGTTTCTCCTTCACTGTAAGATTTTTTGTGGTGAAACACACATCACTCTATTTCACTGCATATTCATAGAGGCTGAAAGATGAGCGTGCAGAGGTGGAGAAACAGAGAGAGTACTTTACCAAGCTAAGGGAGGAATTGCAGCCTGGAGATAAACAGAAGGTGGAGTGCATGGTGCAGACTCACAATACAAAATCAACTGACTAAACTAGAGCTGGGATGGGCCAAAGAATTTTGGTACAATTTTTTTTGTGGCCAGCATACCTGATTGTATTGCAATCTACTGCACATTCTCTATTATACGAAGATACGTAAGTTTAAGTGCTACTGATTATTAATTGTAGGTGTTTACAATATAATTCTTAGGATAGACTAGTTTAGTGCAGGCGCAATTAATGACATCTCATGATTATATCAATCTTTCACTTGCTATGTATGTACATAGCAAGTGGTGGGGTTGTACCTCTACAAAGATTTGCAGTGAACAGCTTTATAATGTTAATGTCAGACAGGGTAAGAACAATCTCAGGCCCAGCGAACCCCCTGCATGCACAGATTTGGAAGGTATTGGGGTCAAAGTACAATGTAAGATAACCTTTTCATCTCAGCAGCAAGCCTGCGCTCTAACTGTGACTCAGATTCATGTCTAATCCGATCTTTCGCCTAGTAGCAGCAAAGGAAAGGGAAATAAGTTCAAATATTTGCACTGTAATATAACGATCATTTGGACAGCTTATTGGAACACTTCAGACTCACTAATGTCTCTACTGCTACCATGAAGAAGCTGAACATTTAAGAAAACAATTGCTACATTATTCTGCATCCTAACTACATAGGTAAGAGTTGACTCATTAGTCTACCAGGCTATTGAAAGGTTCGTCATAACACTGCAGCTGGTTGCTGGTAGTATACGTATACATGTACATCTAAAATGATCAGTAACGTAATTTGGCAAAAACATGCATATGTACACATCCCACATATGTATGTTACTTCTCTACATACATCATTCACAAATTACATACCAATTATTATTTCCAGGTCTGCTATCTTGCCATACGAGGCATCTCTCTCAGGCTGAGCTTGACTCATTAGTTGTTGGTGGGCCTCCAGAACTGCTGCCTATGAAGGAAAGGTACTGGGAGAATCATTTCAACAGCAGTAGATTCAGCATGGCAGATTTGTCTCAATCGCACCCTTCCCACCTTTTGCTTTTGAGCTTTCTCCCTTTCTCTTTCAATCCTCTCAATTTCTTCATGACCCAAAATATTCACCCTATAGCAGCGGTATGTAGATGTGGGCTGTATCTCAATTATCGCGAATAGCTAGTATGGTCTAGCTGTTGAGTCTGGTATGTTTGTACACGTATTCTAGCTGTGGTTATATCTTAATTATTGTACTAATAGTATGAACCTGTGTTCAAGCTGTTGCTTCAACTTTGTGATCTCTTGCTTATAGGCTGACAGCAATGCTTTCTGTGACATGTCCTTGTTGATCTGCGCAGTGGTCTTGATACTTTTTGCCCTGAGTATTCAAATGCGGGTATAGAAAGAGAATACTGCTAAGAAAAAACTGATAATGGACATAATTAACTGTTTTAATAAGTGTAAAGACAAACCAATCTGAAGGAAAGCAGATTTAGCCAGTGACTCTGAACACAACACTAGGTGTGCTAGTAGTGGTGGCTGCCAGCAGATACGTATACAACTCAACCGTTCCTAGTATGAAATATGTACGTGAACAGACTGCTACGTACTTGCATGTAACATTAATTGAAGGATAATAAAAGCATGCTTCCCTTACACCAGAGTAAATTCTTACACACATTTTCACTGTGGGTGTAATTACGTGAAAATAAGTACTGGATACTGTTATGTACATGCGTACCTCTGTTCTTCCAAATCTTATACTTCTGTGTTGCCTCCAAGGCAGTCCTGCAGCAACCGTGTCAGCTTAGAATCTCGATAAGGAATATACTTCACACCCGAGGTTGTCAGTGCTATTACCACCTTCACTACTACACCTTTGCAATTGACAGCATTTCCACTGGGAAAATTAAGGCCATGTACACTTTAATCAAAGACTATCAGTGTAACAATCATTTTTTAGCATTCTAAAAGAGTTAATTAAATAATAATATACTCATGTCACTGCTTAGTCTCGTGGGCCAGCCCACTTCTTCTTAGAGGGAAGGTGGCCTGGGGAGCTGCCATACTGGCATGCGTCACTCGGGAATTCAATTAGTTTTGCAACAGTCACATGCTGTTAGTGCATGCTATATATATAGCGTGGGAAAATTACCACGTGTGAGTTTATTAGTGGCTATTGTCTACAGTATATACTACCATAGAACTCAATTACAGAGCTATATTACCTATGGTACTACATTGTACTTAGTACTGCAGCGCAAGCGGTGCGACGGCACGATGAAATCGGAAGTTTTCTGCCTTGGCTGTGGCTGAAAGGCCTTGAAGGGAGGCGGAAGAATGCTGTGCAGTGATGCTTCTCGAAATGGTTTACCAATGTGGGAGAAGATCTTTGACGCAAAGCTGCAAAAACTAGGAAAGGAGGCTGATAAACAACTAGTCTAGTCAGTCTGGCCGCGAGACTGGCTAGTCACTGCTGTAGGGCTTACGCCATTGACCACACACCCACATACGCCGGCGGAGCTTGTAAGATCTCCAGTCCGAGGACAAGAACAAGAGCAACGAGATGTTTCACCATCTTGATCACCATATAATTTATTATTCCTAGTAATATTCTAGATTAAACTCTTAACTGGTCATAATAATTAAAGTATACCTGTCCTAATTCTCACACCTTACAGCAAAGCCTGTTCTCAAAAAAGTATTGAGAGTACTAAACTCTTTGCACGATGATACAAATATGCAGCACAATAATCAGTGTACAATGTGTTGGCTAAGTAGTAAGTAACTCAGCTTCACACCTAAGGATTAATTACATAAACAGATTCATAGAGGATTCATTTATGTCTGGAATTTTACCAAAATATTTACATGATCGTTATATGCAGCAATTAACAGAGATTGGGAAGCACACCCCTCCTGCTGTCTACTGATCATGAATCAAATTTTGAAGAATTATAGCTCTACCTACCTGTTTGTCCACTGGCAATGATGCTGCCGTTTTATCCAAGGAGCACGGAATCCACACTACTTCTCACACATACATCGAATATCACATCCTGAGTGGAGCTGCAGAATGTACAGTATGTACACATTAGGCAAGCATATGCTGGAATTCACTCCACCATTTGGCAAATAGAGATGTTCATTTTTGTCACCAGCCAGCAAAAGGAATGTATAGGAATGTAGCATTGGGGGTGGGACTACCCAGCCCACACCTCATACTTGGCTGATCGTGTTCACGCAAAGGCCAGCAAGAGCGTGTTTCACTATCATGTCTTCAGGAAACATTTTTATCATCATAATTATGTATTACAGTACACAGAAAAAACATTATCAGAAGGAATCTGCTATGTGACACTGTGCCTTGATTTTCCATTGTATGTACATAGTGAACTAACCTGGGTCCGAACACGAGATCATTGAAGAAATTGTGTGTTCGTGATACGTCAGACCGTATTAGCTCTCCAATTCCGATCTGTGAAGGCACTTCCTTGTGCTCTGCATTAACCTAAACACACTGTGTGTGTACATGGAAGAAATACATTTACATGATGCTACAGATACATATGCATACATGGCAACCACAGTTATTTGCAAGAGGCAATAACTGTTACACTACGTTATAGCAGTTGTGATAGAGACCCCACCAAACATTGTCAGGGACAGCGCAAGACTCTATGTCAAAGACTTTCAATGTCAATGGCTATCACTTAACGTCTAACAGTAAAAAATGTGTCAAAGACTAGCTACTTTCAAGTTATTTCGTAGGTCTACAGAGGTTTGCACTCGATAAAATACAGCCCTAACAATGCTACAGATGAAAGGCTCATCACTGATCATGAGCAGGGCAAGCTTTCTGGTTTCTACTCTACACAGTCTCCTGCAAGCTTTTACAAACCTCTGTACCGACACGGGAGCTAGTCTCGCGAGTCAGACTGTACAGGAGCTAGCTAGCATAGCTGACCAAATTACAGTACAGAACGGGTAAGGTAAGTGGGGGGTAACTTCGGAAATTACGGGTACATATTAGCGAGTAAAAACTCACATGGCTTGAAATAGTTTTAATCTCCCGTTGTATGAGTGGCCTGACTCGTACAGCAACCTCTCCTCCCCTCCCTGGCGAGGATTCTCGACGGTTCAGCGCACATGCGCAATTATTGTGTGAATGAATGGGGGTGGGGCTATCTAGACCTGTACCTGTACGCATACACACAGCACTCAGAACTGTGTGGACGCACGTATACATAGGTATTATCTACTAGGTGAATGGGGCGAGCGTGAGCGAGTTCATCATGCCATAGATTATCTATGATCATACATAGCTGACTTGGATATGCAGGGCTGGTAATGCATTACACTATTTTAATGAGAGACATTATAGAGCATGATATATTTTTACATGCAGCGGTATATTACAGTGGTCAACAATCATCATTATGATATAGAAGGATAGGCTTATAGTTGAGAAAAACTCAAATGTTAGTCTGGTTGGTTTGTACTTAATGCCTGTGAATGCCAGTGACAATATTGAGGCTGTACTTCAAAGTAAACGGAGGGGCAGATAGGAGGGAAGTTTCGGTGACGTCTTCATCTTGCATGTGCAATGTCAACAAGTTAAGATTGGTGCTTAAAACATTGAGGACGTGTATGCTGCTGTTGTGAATGATGATGACAAGTCGTTGAAGGCAGTTCAGAAGCTCCCGATAAACACCACTGCAGAGAGGGATTACTCTGCACAGGAGACATGCCACCTTCTCCTCCAGCTACCATGTCGCGGCAACGCGGGACTTCATCATCCTTTGTCCTTGCGCTGCTGCCCTGCGTTCTCGCCAGCGTGCATGTAAACTTGGTCTCCGCCTTCGCCGTGCTCGCTCGTTCTCTAGCCTTCTCTCCTTCTCCACAGGGGTTTCGGCCGCTCTCCTTTCTCTGTAGCGCTGTCTGCGCCGTTCCAATGTCCGCTGTCTACACAAGTCACTCATTCTCTCTCTCAGGAGTGCACGAAGTCTCGCGGGCCAGACTAACTTTTCGCGAAAAGTTACTCTGGGCCGCGAGACTATACAGTCAGTGCACGCACGTGTTGTAAGGTAAATGGGGGTAACTTCGGACGCGCTTTTTATAGGGATAACTTCGGACACTCGCTAGGAAACGATGCACAATGCTGCGCGCTGTATATCGCACATCGGTCTAGCGAGTGTCGGAAGTTACCCACGTGTCCGTTGGAGAATAATTGCCGCTGAAACGCGCGCCAACAGTTGTTGAAACAGGCATATGCATGCCAACGTTTTTACGGAATAGACCATGAACGGACGCGTTCGCACGCACATGCAGGTCTACAGGAAGGGGGGGGGGGGGGGGGGGGGGGGGGGGAGCTCACTCACGCTCGCCCCAAAAGGGTAAGTAATTGTAAAAATACAACAAATAAAATAATAATAAAAAAGAACACAACAGTTAAACATGTGATGACAGCTTCATCACATGTAAATAGTCACAAAACGAAGTCTCATCCACTTGAATCTTGACTTCCTGCTTAAACAATCTTTATGCTATTGTTCACGGTATCTGCATTTGAAATCACCACTGATGCACTCTCTGGTAGAGCTTGTAAATTTTCATTTGGGTGCTCGGATACTGTCGAGCTCCAGCCACTGCTTGCGATGTGCGTGAGCTCGCTACCTGCATGGCAGTATAAACATTATACAATAATCAACATGATATTTTAGTTACAGAAACAATATAATAGAGCCAGTAACGCCTCGATACGAATCTGATCGATTAGTACACTCAAATACGTATGCATAGCCTATTTGTAGAATCTGAATGCCAGAGCTCAGTATGTACATAACAACTTACAATTGTATACGCATTAAAGTAATAGCAGGATGATTATTGTTTTTGAAAGCACTGACAGGCTCATGCAGTAGCACTGTGACTTACTCTCTTCTTGTACAGCCTGGTATTTTTCTGCTGTAACTTTGCCTTCTGGCTTCCTACCCTGGGAGGTGAAACATTGTATGAAGCCAGTGATGTAACGAAGAATAACATAAACACTTGGCCATCATTGCCTCTACCAAGTGTCAGCTCTAGACTCTACTGCAAGCTCTATATGTATGCCACACCTCACAGTGACCTAATGCACTAGCTGTCACCATAGTCACTGTTGATTCCAGAGACATTTTTGCATGCTTAACGCAAAGAGGTACACAAGCAGTAAATCCTTATTGGTCCCTCTCTCTATCTGCACATGATTGCAGCCATTCATGCCTTTCATTCTCCTTGAAATATCCTCAGAAATGTGTGGCCTAACCAGAAATAGAATTTGTGATAGAGCCTAATTTTCAAACCATAAACTAAACAACTACTCAACCAAGGGAACAAAACTTTCAACCACTGCTCAAACTACACAGATGTATCACTATTATTCATCCAATCAGTGGAAATGTACTTAAACATTTTTGTATGTATTTTTATCTTTCCTTATAAAGTTGTGTAGCAGTTTTATCAAAGAAAACACTGATGTACATGGACTTATACAGAAAATAATGACAGTCTTGCGTCTTCAAGACACGACAAAGACTAGTTATCTAGTTTTGATTCCCCCCCCCCCCCCTCCACACACACACACTATTTAAAAGTTAGGTATGCATTATATAAAAGTGTGCCAGAGACAGGACACATAGCTAGCAGTTGCATTAATTACTGCCTATCTGTGATGGTAGGGAAAATGGAGAAAAGGTGATAATGCGTGACAAAGCGGTGAGGTGGTGTGATGGTAAGATTAAGATTATGATAAGGATCATACTGGAGTGTGGTATTGGCAGGGGAGATAAACGGGGAGAGTGTTACAGACGATGTTCGAAAATCAAGGAATTGGTATAGATAGTTGAAATGAGGTGATTGAAAGGGCTAATTAAGATTTTCATGAAAACAGGAAAGAGTTTTTGGGCATTTTTTGGCAGGATCTTCAAAAGGTAGTCATAAGGGTATATTGCTTCTTTGAGGAGTATTCCAGGTTCATGTGCAACCAGCACTAAGGGAAATTTGGAAGTATTTACGTGAACATTATGAAAGGCTGGGTACAGCATCCGTAGATGATCAGTTTGATAGTAACTGGAAAGAGCATGTAGAGCAGAAAGTGACAGAGTATAGGGAAATGTCTAGACTACGGAAGGTTAAGGTTTTGGACAGGGGAATTATTTTGCAGAAATTTAACTAAAACCCCAAAGAACTAGAAGTCTCTAGCAGAGACATACCGATTGCCAATACGAACACGTGACCAGAGTCCGTATATACCCGGCCCCCATTGTATTCTAGTTGTGACCGTATTAAAAAGGCAGAATGTACCATTGTTAAATAAGAAAGAGCTGGAGATGCAGTGTATGGAACCACTTTGGCGACTATCAGGTACACAACCGGACATTTTTTTTTAGATTTCAATGTTGCTGTTGTGTTTAGCAATCGCTTAACCCTGCAAATCGCTAGATAGCCCGATTTTTGGGTGGACAGACAACGAACGAACGAACGCACGGACGGACAGACAGAATTAATCGCTTAACCCTGCCGCCGCCTATGCACCGCGGGGTAATAATAATACAGGAGGTAATGATGGGTTAGTTGGGGAGCTTTTTAGGTACGGTGGCAAAGGAGTACTTTGAGTGGTACTAGCACACCAGTTTCTCAGCACACCACTGGTGTGCTGTGAAGAGAAGTGTGCAGGGCACACTATCATTGTAATCCAGTGTGTACTGCACACCACTTGTGTTTTTACAAGTGGTCATAGCACACTAATTTTAAGAGGTGTGCTGCACAGCCGCTATCATGCCACTGACTGTATGAGAATAGGACAGGTATGATCTTCATACGTGCTGCAATGATTTCTGTGAGACTGCGCTGGGTACTGCATCACAGCAGGTGTGCACAATGACATAGAGAGGTAGAAGGGAGTCGGAATGGGAAGCTCTCATGCGAAAAATCAATTTTTTTCCCACAGGAGATATTATGAGCACACAGTCAGGACTAGCCTTGTTCTCATTCCTATCCACCCCAGCCTCAAGATAAAAGCTGGGATTGGCAGGACTGGGAACAAGGATAGTCAGGAGAGCCTTGAAACAGTAGGTTATGGCTGTGTAGCAAAGCGATACTATGCCCTAAATAATCAGTAATCCCAACAAGGCCAGTGACAAGTCACTAATGCCACCATGACTAAAACTAGCAGCCAGTGGAAGGAAGACACGATCAGCTATTGTCATGTCACAAACTTTATATGCAAAGTTTTCAAATAACTGGCTAAGGGTGTTACTTGGGGCATGCAATAACGGAATGCTGAGCATTGTTTCTAAAGTTTCGGGATCCAGGATCAGCCGAAGTCAGCTATATTACATTTCTCACTCTAACTCTTCACATGAAGGTACTCCTACCCACCCATACCATACATTTACCATGAGCACACCACTGCAATACTTACAGTTGCCATCTGTACCTCCAGTTCCAACTAAATGAAGAAAAGAAAGGCAATTAACATTAACTTCCTATAACTCTGTATGCCTTATAGTCAAGAGTTAGGTAGGTAAAAGGCCTGAACATTTTGCCTAATGAGTTGTGCGAAGGGAATTGCCAACTGATTGTAAAATGTGTGAACGGCAGGTCCTACGACATTGACCACGTTTTGTTTGTGTGCGTGCATTTCGTCATGTGTGCAATACAACGTATGGCACACCCTGGTCTGCTACTATGCAACTAGTCCACTAGCAGGTTTGTAGGCCAAACGAGTTTAGTTTTCTGTTTCCTAGACATTGAAAAAGTAATATGCGACATAATATATTGCACACATGACGGGCTTGGATACATAGACAGACAAACAGACAAATGCATAAAATGTGAAACCCTATAGAACGAGCTGTTCACAAACTTCATGCACACCCTGCTGGTTGGGCTATGCACTTCATACCAGTAGGGAGACCAACACTCCACCCCTGATAACCATATTGCATGGCAGGTATATACTCCTTGGCTTGATACCATACCACCCTGGCCCCACTTGTATTCATGTTCCACTGCCAAGGATACATAATCTGGACATACATGTACCAGTGGTAGAAGAGCTAGTGGGAGTAGTAGTAGTAGCAGCAGTAGTAGCAGCAGTAGTAGTAGTAGGTTCAGGAGTGGTAGAAGCATCTATAAAAAAAAAAAACGGAAAGGTAAATTCACCTCTTGCAATGTTAATCTAGCTTGCAAAGGGGACAGTGCCACATCTACTAACATTCAATATACTTGCACTAAACTTAATATCTACAATGCTTATGTACGTACCACACAAGCTGCAAATGAGTACAGAAAGATTAATTGTCACATCGTAAAAAGTAAATGATTGGGTTTGTAGCATATTTACTGCTATAGTTATACGACAATGGCCAGTAGTTAGGTTAGTCATTTGGCAGTGATGTAGAGACTAGTGATACGGTATTACTACTCAGTCTTGCACCACAGACAGTTGATTGTAACTTGAAAAAATCTTGAGAGTTGGTGAGACATTAAAATTTCCCCAAAAGCACCACTAAAGCTGGGAGACTCATGAATACAGACAGACTGATCACACTGGGGGACTGACTATCATGTGACTTTCAGCAGCCATGGTGCTGTAGAAGCTGTATCACTACGACATGTAAGTGGTTCACTAGTCAATATATGCTGGTGCTCATATGCATATGAATTACACGTATGCAAGCGCTAAAGCATGGGAGCTGTAGTCAGCCTACCTACAGTCCAGGAGACTACTGCATACATGTACTACTCAGTGATTGCCAACTAAGATTTTATTTGCAGTGATTCTACTGCATAAAAAGTGATAGCAAAAAATGATCAATACAATGTGATAGAGCTCACCATGTAATATGTTACACTACAGATGATGTAATGCACTATCCACTAGCATCCTGATAATTTAAAATCTGCCATTACTCATTTTTGGCTTTTAAATTAACTACTATACACTATGCTAAGATGCTCAGCAATCATACACTGTATGCTTAGCCTCGTTCACAGGCTCTACCCCCCCCAGCTTTTTATAGTGCAAAAAAGCTGTGGGAGTTGAGCCTGGGAACAAGGCTACCGTATGCTAGCAACACAACTCTGTACAAACTTACTGATCGTGACATGAAAGGTTTTGCTCAATGTGCCAACCGAGTTTGTGATGGGGTCATAAACATCGATGAATGCAGTGTAGACTCCTGAGTTAGATTCATCAAGTTGTTTTTGCACTGAAAAATCATATGTATTTTGTGTTTCACCCTGTACGACAGTTCCTTCTTCAGAATCTGTACATGGAGAAGAGTCTAGGTTACTGCAGGAATACATCAGTCCGCTTGAAATCCGGGCCTCTCCACGATATAACAGTGAGCGTCTGACTTCTTGAAGTTGTCCAAAACTACCACCATCAACATACTCAACATTAGTGTTAAATATAACAGTTCCAGGGGAAGCTGTAAATGTCTCCTGACAAGGAGTTGATGAGTCACAGCCTCGGTACTGTGCTCTGGCTGTGTGTGTGTGTGTGTGTGTGTGTGTGTGTGTGTGTGTGTGTACAAAATGTACATGTCACAGTAGTATTATGCTAAGAATAATATTACAGCTGACACATCAGTTTGAATTCATGCTCCTCCCCAGAGGCAGGTAGATTAACAGTCATGGCTCACCACTACTGAAGAATAATTATTAAGACTTGCAATGAACTGTTACAGCATCATTGTCAGAGGGGGATGCAAAGGCTTGCTCAGCAGGAATACATGTACCATTCACCGAAATTTCTGTAGCTACTCACTGGCATGGCTAATCTCCACCCCTTTACTCAACAATAGTGGATATTCCGGGGGTAGATTGTCATCAGCCTCATTCTCAGGTTTGCATACACATAGCCGCATATAATAAAGCACAGGCTATAGGCAAATTCTTGCACAGCTAGTGCACCGTGTATCGTGGCACAACTGCTGCTATGTGCAATCAATAAGATTAATTAGTCACGGGTTTCTACCCTCAGTTTCATTTTTCCTATATTCATAAAGGGAAATAACTAGTAAATTGAGCTCACTGAAATGCAATTATAATGAAAAGCACTGAAGTACTAAACCCTCGGCACAGCTGGCTAACTGCAAGATTTTGGAATTCACTGAATGAATTTAGTCCTGTTGAGACAGCTAATTATATAATGCCCTATACATGACGAGTCAGGTATTCAAACTTCCTGAAAATACGTACATTAGTTTACATGAAGTTAACCTAGTTCATTCACGTGAGTGTGCATGTTATATCAATGCGTGTGTCCTCTGCAGCCGATGAGGTTCATGGTAAGTTATTCTATTGTTGTGTTGTAGGCTTATAGTGTTTAATGTGAAACGTAAATTGTCAAAAATCATTGCAGTTTTGATATTATAATCACAATCACAGTCTGAAGTTAACAGAACAGTTACAGAACAGCTCAATGGTATAGATAGATAGATAAACATTTTTACATCACACCACAGGGGCAGCAGTATATAACAAAATCAAATGAGTATAAGATCCAACGCACGTGTTTCGTCCTAAGTCTCGTGCCCAGACCCAGATTTGATGCCATGCGCGCGTGAGAGGCGTGTCTGACCCACATACAGAGAGCTACATGCTTTGGAAGCCACTTCCACAAAGCTGAGAGTTATAGCTAATTTTGGTGAGGCCGCCCTTGTTATAAAGCGTTGTATATTTTAGCCTCTTTTCATTCCTGAGCACTTATGTTAAACTCCGTAATCTGCTCTGTATTCCATATACCCTACACATTTTGAGAGACACTGTTTTTTAGGTAATAAAGTAATTTAAAGTGGTTGCAATCATTTTAAAATTCAATTGTTTTCTGAATCTACTTTTTTGTTTGGAGCACTGTAGCTACAATACATATTTCAAACTAGCATGAACGGATACATTAAACAAACAAACTGATTGAAAATATGCCTACCCCTTTTACAATATGACTCACTTGTGCAATTCACTCCATCCCCTTCATATCCAGTGACACATGTACAGTTGAAGCTTCCTTCAGTGTCTGAGAAAATTGCATTTATGTCACAGTTATCAGCGCCTCTTACACATTCATCAATGTGTGCATGGAGTGAAATGCAGTAGAGAATATAGATTGATAAGCTTCTTTAGGGGCACTGAGGACTGCTGCTGCAATCTTCTGAAATACGAATAGATATATTGTGCCCACCCCTCTAATCAGTATAATTATCTTAACAGATATCATTCTTGTGCAATTAGTGTCACTCTCTCACAGCCATGAATACAGCTACAGCTAAAGTTACATGTTACATCACAGGAGAGTGCATATGTAGTTGAGTCTTTCTAGTTGACACTTTCAAGAAGCATAGTAAACATTGTTAAGAGTGACCTAAAATAAGTCAAAATCATTTCTTATCATGACAGATGTTGTCGAGCGGTTATAAAACTCTACATAATTCAATAACGCCATAGAACCTTGTTTCTGGGTGACAAAATATGCAAGCAATGTTGACTAAGTATTAGCTTTCCAGGACATCTGATTGCTAAATGCTTTCATCTTGGTTATGCAATGTTACTATGTACAGTACAGTCATTAGAACAGCTAGCTATATAGTGAGCTAGTCTGGTATCTACGTCAGATGTGTGAAAGCACTATACTCAGACATTCATGGAAGTATAAAAGATGCTGTTGTAGGCTCACTTTATGATCTTGCAGTCACTACGTATATGGTAGTGGCTGCCGAGAATGCTGGCAATGTGAAAGGATTACCAACACATTTCTACACTCCTCTTTAGTACCATTCCCATACCACTAAAGTATATCAAGGTTTCTGTACATGTGTTCCGTGTATCAACCGCAGAGGAATGCGGCCAATAGTTTGGGAGGAAGAACTGCATATCTAGACGTCTTTTCCCAGCAGCACGCACATTCACAATTCAACACGCATTATAACTTACGTACTTACCCAAATCCAACTCCCCCAAGCGATTGAAACGGCCGGTAAACACCTTTTCTACTAACAGTTTTTATTAGCAACCAAGAAGCATGCACTAACTCCTTTGCTACTTTTAGTTCAGGTTTAGAAAAGTCAATCCTTTTCTACTAATTTGACTTTTCCAAACCTGAACTAAAAGTAGCAAAGGAGTTAGTGCATGCTTCTTGGTTGCTAATTAAAATTGTTCTGCCCTCTGATAATTTCATACTTGCAAGCTTACGTCTAAGTATGAGCTGGCGGTGCTCTACTAGCACCATGCAGTACTAGCCTCGGTCCCAGGCTCTCTGCAAGCAACGAAAGCTGGATGAGAGCCTGGGTTCGAGGCTACGTACATTACTACCTCTATTTGATGAGTTGGTTTAGTCAGTGAAGATATGCAAATAGACATTGTGTTTTTCTTAGCACAGGTGGGTAGTATTTTTCCTGGAATACATAGGTGTCACACCTTAAGGTAGCCCATGCATTGCTAATGAACTCTTTTCTTGGAAAATGTGGGTGTTACATGAGCACTCCATATTATAGTACATGCTCACTTGTACTACCAAAAGGAATGCACATGATTGTGTAACACCTGCTTATTCCAGGAAAAGTAGACAACCACAATGTCTGCAATAAAACTGCATATAATAAATGCTTACTATATAAATAATTAAACTAGAGGGGTGTTAACACTAAATACCTGAAATTTTTATTGTAGGAGGTGGTGTGTGTAGAGATAGCAGGGATGATCGCCTCAATAGTTGTATAATAATGTGACATTTTATTTTCATTTTCATGTTCATTGAACAATATAAGCATAGCAATACTAGCTACAAGTTGTGTGCATATTTAATTTTCTGCTAACTAAGCTGAAGGCATGGATAGCATTGCCACTTACTAAAATAAACTATTATAACCTTGTACTAATTGGTAATAAAAGTGGGAACATTCTTGCTATCTAGGTACAATGAACCTTTGTTATGATGTAATGGGGGTTGCAAAGTCACATTATTGTACGTATGTCATGCAGTACATTACTACACAGGCTAGCTACATGTACATGCACGTACGTTTCTTGGAATAAATGTGCACGCTGCATCATTGAAGGGCTGTCTAACCTCCTACCATATATGACTTCTTGCCCAGATCTATCTTGCAGCAATTTTACCCAACTGATAACTGCAAGATGAATTATCTGGGTTGTGCACAATGTTTGAACGCCCTAAAACGTAGGATAACTACATGTATGTATAATATTCTAATGTCGCTGCCGTAGCACTTATGCCATTGACCACACACCCACATACACAGGCAGAGCTTGTAACATCTCCAGTCAGAAGACAAGAGGAAGAGCAATCAGATGTTACAACATCCTGATCACTATATCTTCTTAGTATCCAGATTAATATTACATCTTAACTAGTCTTAAATAAGCCTTATAATTATGCCTGTATATTTTCTGTTGTTTGAGCGCAGTGAATTAAATGGAAAATGCGCTCTCATTGTTGCATGCGCAGTTAGCTAGAGCTAAGCAACTGCCAGTGTGGCGAAAAATTCCAACTGGTTGCTACTAGGCTGGGCTGTGGGTATATAAGCTTATGCTGGGGCTGCTTGGAGCATCTCTCGGCAGCAGCAGCAGTGAAGTGAAGGATTGTGGTGGGAGTATATATAATACAGTAGTCATGTGGAGTGTTTTTTTTCCCTGCTGAGGTACATCGGGCTGTGAAAGCCTGACCTCCATCTACTGAGACCGTATGGAGTTTGACAGCCGTCTTGAGCTGGTGGCAAGACTTCTGTATGCTGAGCGCACCTACGGAGGCTGTATGGAGTTGACACCAGTGCAGAGACGTACGGTTCTAGAAGCCAAGTGCATGTCCAGAGACCGTATGGAGTGGACAATTGTGCATTCATTTTGTGTGTGTGTTGCTGTGTGT
>CBDBCZ010000015.1:0-150000 GCA_965203295.1 Nitrospirales bacterium
TAAAGAGATAGCCAATCACATTATCCACTGTGTAATGCTGCTTTGTTACCCTCTTATATTTGTGATACATTAATTGTATACATGTATGTTTCTCAATTCTATCTGTTTCAGTGCCCAGGCCAGCCATCACTGTCTCAGTTATTTCAGAAGGAAGTGATACAGCTGGAGAGTCCTATGCCCTTACCTGCATTGTAATGGAGGAAATAGTGGGCCTAACAAATATGCCCTCTCTTCAGTGGCTAGATCCCTCTGATCAGGTGGTGGCTGATGGGTGCGGACCTCTCATGGTGGGGAATATACCTGCCAGGGTACACTGGAGTCACCAACTGGAACACTAAGGAATACCTCTGAACAGACTGTTACAGTACAGAGTAAGTGTATTGTACCAAGCTCTAGCTGTCTCAGTTGTTAATACTCTATGACCAGCTATAGCCCACTCCAGGAGACTTGGACATAAGTTCAGTCCCATTTTCCGTAACCCATTCCCACAGTCCAGTCATCAATCTAGCCCACACAGCCTATATCCATGTTTATTTGGGTTGGTACTCATTTCCATTTTTTGTGCTTTATCAGCCATTTAAGGCACATATATATGTATGATATTCTCTGCCAGACATTTTTATGATCTCTTCTGCTCCAGTACCACCTCCAATATTGGCTGTCATCCGTGTCCCTGATACTAATGTGACTCTCCGCCATGGGGATACACTCACCCTGACTTGCACCATCGAGTTTGAACCAGATAATATAGACAGTGTTGTGACGGTGGATGGTGAACTAAGTGGGCCAGGATTGGCCTCTGTGAATTCTGTTACCAAAATTTCACCTCTTATGTACCAACTTACTGGGGAAGTAACTGGTCTGCAGGCTACTGCTGCCCCTGACACCTACACTTGCACTGTCACAGCTAATCCTGGCCCTCTGGAGATGAATCTTATAGCGAGTGAACAGGAAGCTATTACTGTGGATATTACCGTAGGTGAGGACCTCAGTGCATTACTTGTTCGTGGCAAGCATGAAGTACTTTCAATATGCTGAACATGGAAATGGGGGCTTGATTTATTTTCTGTGAACAGCGGTGTTCACTCAAAAAGCATCCTTTTTCTCATTTGTCTAGCAATGCTTTTAGGATTGACAAATCATCTGTGAAAGCATATCTTATTTTGTAAATGATCTCTTACACTGATATTCCTTTAGAGCTACTTGTCAGCATAAGTGTTGACCGCACTGATCCTCCTGGCTTTACTCCGGGGGACTCCACTGAGTACAGGGCAGCTTCTGGTCCACAAGTTGTCACCTGCACAGCAACAGGGGGAACTGGATCTATCACCTACCAGTGGTTATCCACCTGTAATGACTGTGTCTTTAGTAGTTCAACTGATGCAACAATTTGCCGAGCAGCTGTCCACTCTGGTGACACTGACACCCATACATGTACAGCCACTGATACTGCTGGTAGAACTGGATCCACTAGTGTAGTGTTCACTATCGTAGGTGAGTAGCCTGTTTTATAGTGTGTACTAGCACACTGCTGTGAAACTCAAGGATCTCATGATGTCATACCTCAAGGGAAAAGTCACCAAGTAAAGAAAGGGGGAATCTGGTCAAATGCATTGCTCGTGTACAATGTAGGGGTAGGTGTTCATTATATATGGTTTGCTGGATGTAACTTCAAGCATTTGCCCCTATAATGTTCACAAGTTATTACTTAAGGCACCCCCTATCATTTAGCTACTCTTTTGTACAAGGGGAGCCTGGGAATAAGGCTATGTATACCATGTAAATGCATGTGTCTACTACGTATTGATAACCCTTCTACTATTATATAGCTTACATGTTGACACGATTACACTAGTTTTGAATGAAGCTTTTGTGAAAGTACTTAGTGGGTAGTGTCTAACAGAAAGACTGGTCCTTTCGCTTACAAATGTCTTATTAAAAGACACTATGAGTTTCAGATGTCACTGACTGTAAAGTCATTTGACCCATCAATTCCTTGAACCACGTGGGCTATAAGACTGTGGATAGATTAGCTATAGGACTTTAAGTTTGTTTGAGTTCTGCTACTAAGCTTTTTTTTCTCCCTTTTCTGCAGGTTCTGGAATACACGTTTTTAATGGTGCTCCGCCAACAGGCTCTCAGCCCAACAATGGTCTGGTTATTTCCAATGATGTTACATCTGGGTATCGTTTCCGCTTCTTTTGCCGCTCTGACTCCGTAATGCTTAATGTTGGAGAACTCATTGGACTGGATGATAATGCTATTACTACTAACACTGATTCTATTGGGTTTGAGGCTCCAGGTAATGGTGGTGAACTCAGAGTAGAGAGCATTGTAGGTTCTCAGCAGGCCCTGACAGCTGATCAGCAGGGGATATACACCTGTCGCATACCTCTTCAGAACGGAACAGGGACAAACATCAACATTGGGATATACCCCAGCGGATTCACCAGTGAGTAATAATTCTTATCACCTACTACACACTTAACTTTTTGATATATGGTCCAGGACCTACAGCATGCATTTGTAGTGTATGCTACATTCTATCAACATATAACAGACGTTTTTAGTCAGAAGTAAGTGACAAAGTGTACACTTATATAGCCTCAGCAAGATTATTATCCCATATGCATGTGCTAGAGGTTGACCAATCAGTTTATCCGTCTGCCCAAGGAAAGAATGAAAGTATATAGTGAACAACAGGCCAATTTTTTGTTTACAATATTACATGCTGAATTTACAGACTAAACCTTGGAAAACTCAGCTGGAAGGTAAATAATTATGCAGCTCATGTATGTTTGTGTGTAAGTACCACTTTAGCAATGCAATTGTATTCCTGTACCCACTCTACATGCATTTCATGTGGAAGCTATTGATTAGTTAGACCCAACTTTTTCAGTGGATCCCAGCATATTGAACCCCTCATTTGACATCAGCCATTGCGGATATTTATATAATCAAAAAATAAACAAAAAAACCGACTCTCTCTGCAACAGAATACTGTTCTCCCTGTAGTTATGCCCAGCATCACCAACCCCCTGATATTCACCCCGGGATTCTCATCCTCCACCTTGACCTGCACCTCCACTGGCTCTGTTGCCACCACTGTCACCTTCATGAGGGATGGTACTACTGTGGGACCCTTGAGGGATGGAGAGTCGATGGATTTTGGTGGGGTCACCTACCAACTGGTACAGACTGTGACCAACAGGGCTGAGTCCACCTATCAGAATGTACTTACCGTCAACCAGCCACTGGCCAGCATTGTAGGCAGCTCCTTCACCTGCAGTGTTGAGAATGCAATAGGAACGTCTCCTACTTCAGACTCCTTGCGAACTATGAGTGAGATTACAATAATTCATTGTACACTGCCTCAATTGTTAGAGCAATAATGCTGTAAACCCCAGAGGCTTAATTAGACTTGCATGAAAGTGCACACTTAGCCCCCCCCCCCCCCCCCCCCCCACACACACACACACATTTCAAAGAGGAAGGTCTGCAGGTTAAAGCTTTCAACACCTCTTTTCAGTGGTTCGACCGTTGATATGCTGTCTGCTCTGATATTTGCCCTTCGGTACAGGGGGGCTTCTCTAAAGCTCACTGATCAATCTGTCCCCATAACGCACAGTTGGATGCTATATTTTTAGCTTTGAATGTTGACCATTATACCGACTATGGTTGTAGCTATGACCATAGTTATTCTGCCTCAGACTAAGCTAAAGAACTCCAGTTTACAACTGAGCATTTAGAAGTTTACTTGCTGGTATAACTTTTCCAGTCCAGTATGCTTTGTTTATAAGTACTAGAAAGTCAAACAGTGATCTGTTACATTGTTAGTTTGTATAGCATGGTGATATGTTTTAATTAACATGCACTGTTGTTTATCTTCCTCCTTCAATCACATCCATTACAGTTACTCCTCCTTCAGTTGTGATCACCCCAACATCTGGTACTGTCACAGCAGGAGAATCATTTGTTTTCACTTGCACTGTTACTCTAGCAGAGGTAGACTCAGGACAGGCAACCATTGCGTGGACAGGCCCAGTTGACATCAGTACCGCCTCAGATATCATGCAGGGAACTACGACTCAGGATCTTGACAACTCCTTCTCCTTCACACGCACATTAGAGTTCACCACTGTACTGACATCTCATGCCGGAGATTATACCTGTGAAGGCAGTACAAGTGCAGGAATGGATATTGAGATCGCGACCTTAACTGTGGAAAGTGAGTGTACTGAATCACTTACTTTTACATGTTTACACAGGATGGACTATCACCAAACTTTTGTAAACCTCATTGTGTGATGGATCTGACCACCCACTTTCTGTACAGTTTTTTTTCCACTAGTGCTGCTGACTGAGCCACGTGGAGGCAGTTCCACATTCAGGCCTCAACTTTGCATTTGAAATTAACTGCAAAACAATACAGGAAAGCTAAGACCGAAGCCTAGCTCTTCATAGTGTCCCAACGCATGCAGCGGTCATGTACTAAGTACTCATATGATGACATCATATGATGACATCACATTCTTCTCACGTAATCTCACGCAATCACGCTTTATAGTGGATGTCACATTCGTTACACACGAATGACAGGACTAAAAGTAAAGTATTGTTATGTAATCTTTCATTTGTCTCCTATTGCAGTTCCTCCGCCTGCTGTGACTGTTTCCGGTCCAAATGGTTTGTACTTTGCTACAACTGAACTGACACTGACTTGTACAATCGACATAGCTTCAGCATTAAGTTCGGTAGAAGTGACTGCTGTATGGATGGGGCCTGAAGGGACGTTATCAGGCATTGATCCAATGACTAGAGGAAGTAATCTGAGATACGAAAGCATGCTCACAATTGATTCGTTGCCAACTACTAGTTCTGCTACCTACACCTGCACTGCCACAGTTGATGTTATGCCTACTAGTGAATTCATCACAGCTAGTATGGAGACCGGCACGTTGGAAATTGATATAGGTAAGCAAGTATAAATCATGATCTGAAGTTTCAGTGTGCATTCCCTTATACAATGTGTAGTGATTAGGATGCATATGAGATATTATCTTCTCTATTTTTACAGTGTTAGCGCCTGCTGCTCCTGTGATAATGACGCCAACACCACAGACTGATTCCATCTCGATTACATGGAGCCAGGCAGCAGAAGATGTTGTTCAGGACTATAGCATATCTCATGTATATAGTGGAACTTGTCCTAATGTCTCAGTATCTTCACCTGTGACTCTCGACAGCACAGCTACTTCTTATGTGGTACCAGATCTGGAAGCATTTAGCATCTATACCATCACTGTTGCAGCCATAAACCCAGCTGGAATGACAGATGCTACTGTGACTGCTACTACCCTGTTTACAGGTATGTAGCATCTGCATAATGTAGCTGATGTTACAAATTAGTGTTAAATTATATAACTACTAGGCACCCGAACAACATTTACAATGGTGCTTCTTGGAGTAGATAATGATCCTTAGGATTGCTTTGCCATATATTTGTAGAGGCAACTTCTAATGTGAATAAATAACTTGGTGAAGAAGTGAAGGCTGGATGGCCTTACTCATGGAAATTGGCATTGCTACAAAGCTGGTGATTTAATAATGGTGTATGAGACTGTTGCTCCCATGTACCTCAGTCATGCCCGAGCTAGACACTAAAATTTTGATGGTGTGTAATAGAAATTAAGTGAAAGAGTCTTGCTCGGTTTGGATAGGCTTGTAATAGATACTGGTACCTGCAACGGGTAACTGCCTTAATATTGGTGTTCACATTATTAACTCTTTTCTGTGAATCATTAAAAGGTGGCCCTAAGTGAACAATGATCTTTAAATTTATGATATCTGATTGTATATTTATTAACCTAAACAACTTGACCATCTGTAATTATTCTTTCTAGCTCCTGGTGCAGCCCCTTCCTCCGTGGATGCTACTGTAATGGATTCAGCTACCATTTTAGTCCAGTGGGACGAAGTCCCCTGTCTTGACCAAAACAGTAACATAACAAGTTACACGGTGGTGCGATATGAGTTCGGAGATCAATCCAGCAGTGTGTCAATTACTGTAACTGACAGGATGGCTTCTCTAACTAGCCTCCAACCCTTCACTAATTACTCAATTCAAGTGGCAGCAGTTAATAACAATGATGACATGGGACCTTTGAGTACTCCCATTACAGAACATACCCCTGCTACAAGTGAGTTTTGCTGTATACATACACATATCTGTATGTTCATACTAAGGTACGTATGCACAAAAACTTTAGCGGTTGCAAGACACCCCACCTCAACATGTATACATACTGAAATGTGTTACATTGATGCCCTTAAAATAATTTTTTTAGAGAGATAGAGTCACACCAATGAACAGCCTATATTTGATGCAAACACACCCAATTTTTCAAGCTCTACCAAAAACAAAAGTTGAGAGCTCATGGGAATAGATTGGGTTTTGAATCCATTTTCTTTGTCACTATATAAAGGTATATTTTTGGCATATTGCTACTATTTTTGAGTATCGTTTTCACATTTGGACAGTATTGGCTCCAAACATGGTATCTCAGTAACTACAGGGCAGTAGGTAGCACCTTTAAACTAAAGATAGTGACACTAACATATCACACCACTTTTTGTTTAGAGTGTTTATTGTTTGCAAATAGTTGTACAGTTTGTCCCAAATGAGAATTAACACAGGCAGTAATGCTCATGACACATGTTGGGTGTGTGCGTGTTGTTGGCTTAAAACAGATAGCATGGTCGAATGATGTGAGCATGACTTTAGGTTTTAAATTGGTGGAGTCTTTCTCTCTGCCTCTACTAGCTACTGTCGATTGTTGCATGTGTCACAAAGAAACTTCCTTTTACAGCAAGTATGTAGTAATGTGGGCACTGTGCCAAGAGGGCTAAAGCTTGAGTAGACATGTATTTCCTTGATCGTGCAGTTAACTACTGTGACAGTACCTCTCTCTTTTCCTTTAGATGTACAGTTTCGGTTTATGAACGATGAGATTGTGAATCATGGTATAGTGACCATCACTGGTATAACAGTGAGTGAGCCCCTGCTGTGTGTGACAGACAGGATTGACTGCTGCCCTCCTGGGGATTCAGGTGTTTCAAATGGACAGTGGTACTTCCCAGACGAGAGTGCAGTTCCGGAAGAGTCTGAAGACAACTTCTACCAAACTAGAGCTGTTGCTGCTGTACGATTACATGGCATGAATGGTATAACTAGCGGTATCTTCCACTGTGATATTCCAGATACTGTGGGAAGTGTTCAAACATTGCATATTGGGATATATGATATCAATGCTGGTAAGCAGTTTATTTTTCCTTAATTTTGTAGTTGTCACTTTAGACAATCAAGGAATCAGTCATGTGATTGTAACAGTTCACAATATTGGTAGCTATTTAGCTAATAAATATTAATAAGTCATGATTTATATACCCATAGTTGAGCTGGCAATCAGGTTTTTTATAGTGGAAGTACATGAGATGATAGCATGAAGCTGGCTGCAACTGCCCCTCTACCTGTTTCCTGAGGTGTCAGATTAGGATTCAGAATTGAGCCCACACTCTAATTGTTTAATGGTCTGCACACAAACATTGACTTGCGTGTTTTTGGAAGTGGTGTGCTAAAATGCACATTCATTGAGTAGACAATTATTTTATTTCAGGGGATACCATTTTAAAACCAGCATTCCCTCCTCATTGATACTGTCCTGTACAAATTGGTGGTATACATACACATACAGGCCACCACGAGTGTTTTGTTGATGCATGGTTACATGCTTGTACATCAGTAGGGATAGACAAACAACAGACTATAAGTACTATGTACAATTCCAATTATTAGTGGGTTAAATGTACACTATCCCTTCAATTGACAACAATTCTTAGATGGTACATGATCTCTCATAACACATTGGCCATCTCTGAATATTTGTTGTCAACATTTTGAGCAGACAATAATATAGGTAATATTGAAACAGTGGATACCAGACCGCTCCTTCGACTACTTTTTCCTGGCCTTGGTACTGCTAATGTTATTATTGGCTCAGATACGTTTGCTCCTCATACCTCATACACAGGTGGAGTAGACATAGACGATCTTCAGTTCACACTCATGACACGACTGACTGCTGAGACTCCAGTGTTCACTCTGACCTGCATCTCCACTGGTGGCCCTGCCACAACAGTCACCTGGGAGAGAGATGGAGTGCAACTGATGAATGACAGTCCATACAGCATCTCCCAGGTTGTAGAAAATACCGTACAAGCTGTGTATTCCAATCGACTGAGTGTGACTGGGAGACTGACTGGTAGCTATCGGTGTAGTGTAAACAACATCAGAGGAAGTACCTTTCGTGTGCTTGATATACAGAGTAAGTTTATAAACTTATGTGTGTATCCATTATTCTGCCTATGACCCTTGTAATGCCACATACTCTTTCTACTAAGCCCAAGCACCCATACCGCATACTGTACTGTCAATCAACTCACTATGTGCTGCCCATAATGCATTTGGCTTGCTCCCCAGCCGACAAGTGTTGGTTTGAGATGACAGTATGACATCATTACAGACTTTACAAGGGACCTTGTAACTACAGATGGCAAAATTCAAACATGGCACCTAAGAAACTATATGAACTGACTACGGTATAAGTTTGATCAACAATGTCTGCAGCAATTGTGAATCTTCCTGTAATGACTACTTCAAGAGTTTAAAAGGAACATGCACATGATATCTTGTTTCTAGTAGCTGTAGGCCCAGAATTACATTTCTAAACTACTATATACCATGTAGCTGGAAAATTTGCCAGGGAAACAATTTCCCCGAATGCAGTCGCAAAGTTTTGCGGAGAAATTCATTTTTACACACTCCTCCAAAGTTCTGCTTTTGTGTAACACACAGTAAAGCCCGAGTTGCAAGAGAAAACCTGGTTCATAGAGATTGAAGATCGTTAGAGATTACCGCCATTTTCACCTTTTGTCAATCACCAGTAGCAAGGGCAGTAGACCTGCAGTAGTCTCGTGAGCTAGCGAGACTATAGTCCTTGGCATAGCTCGCTTCGTGGGCTGTTGGTGCAAATGGTCTGGCTTCGTAAGACTGCGCCTTGCAAGGTTAGTGAGCTCGCTGCTGTATTGCAGAACTTGCAAGTATCTTAGAAGAGGCACAACTTTACGTGGCAGAAATGGCTTTCATCAAGAGAAAAAAAAAATTCACCAATTTTTATTGTTGCTGCTTGAACCGACGGGCGTATTTGGTGAAATTTTACAGCAATGCAATGCTTTTGTCTATTAAAGTTTGATCTTACCTATGCAAGGCCTTCATCTAATGTGTGGCTGATACTATGCAGCTGCATCTAAAAATGACAGATAATCATAAAACAACCCCTATAAGTAGTGGTAGAAGTACCGATAGAAAAGCAATTTATCTCTGTCAGATAGTAGACTGCTGGTATTAATAGAAAGAGTCTCTGTTTATCTTGGGAGTATATCATACATATACTACATATATTTATTATACCAATGTAGGTACTGATCCTCCAACTAATGCGGCTGCCATGCAAGTTGGTCTGACAAGCTTTAAAGTCTCCTGGACTCCACCCAATACCACACCAACTGGCTATGTCGTATTCTTTCAGGGAGGGGATGATGAGGGCAGTGTGATGGTTGATAGTGGTTCTGCAACAAAGGTTACAGTTGATGGTCGCCTCAACAACAGACAGTACTCCGTTACCATGGTGGCCCTCTCGCTAGACCTCCCCAGCACTGTGACCTCTCCTGAGACAGTCATGTTATGTAAGGTTTATGGGTGCTCACTGTTAGACACTACAATGTCTATTAGGTATAGACAGTGCATGTACGTACATTGCATTAAAGATTTTGCGCAATAGTCTGTACTATTCATTTTACTATTATATTTAGTTAATTAGCCCGTTAAACCCTGTAGATAACTACACGCATCGTTCATATTGTCATTACCATGAACGCTGATACACATCGTTGTGTATGATCATGCATCTATCGAACATTTTACCCTGTGCACAGAGATCCCCAGTGTGGCTGGTGATGCTATAGTGATCTTAACCTTTTATTTTAGTGCTATTAGTGGGGCTTCCCCAAGCAGTTCACGAGAAAATATAACGGGTGTTCATGGACTCACAAAACTTTTAGTACACATTTCTAGGCTAGTGAATGGCATCAGCAGTTCTATCAAAGGCCAATTGTATGCTACAACTTTGCTACAACCTTTGGATAGCCTGCTCATCCTTCAAGTCATTGTTGGAGTGATAATTCAGTATCAAGAAGCCTACTGCTGCTTGTGACTTTCCTTCAACCAATAATGATTGATAAATGAAAGCTTGGGAGCTCTCATCTTTCTATAGAGATTTTATTCCCTGTTTCGCTGTATGCACTGCCATGCATATTATTGCATTTTTTTAAATGACATACTACGCCGGCGCAATACGGAATATAAACTGTTTTAAGCTACAGTCAGTGTATTATCTTTGTATTGCCTAAGGCCCTTGATCTTTGCAGGCCCTTTGTGTAGGTGATGAAAATTTCTGTTTGGATGTTTAATCTGCTGTATAGTTTGCAAAAATGCTTGGGTGTGAAGTATGAAAATTTCCACACTAGACAGTAATGAGTTAATTATTATCTATTAAAGAAGATTTTGTGAGTGCTATGTTGATATACTACATGGATGTGCCCTGTGGGCCCCCTAAGGCCTTTATAAAAATGTCACATCATATAAAAACTGCCTACAAACATTGCAGGAAGGACTAGTTAGCTGCACTATTTATTGCTCACTCCTCACTAAAACATTTTTTCTTATAGTCCAACCTCCAACAGTTGCTATCACCCCATCACCTGCCATTGCGATAGTGGGAGAGTCATTCACTCTCACCTGCACTGTTACTCTGACAACGGGAGTCTCGGGACCACCAGCAATTGAGTGGATTGGCCTTGATGACAATGACCCAGGTATTACAGTGGGAGATGTAACTACAGACATGGGGGATGCCTCGATTTACACCAGGACATTGACCTTTATGCTCCGGACATCTCATGGAGGAGTCTATACCTGCGAAGCCACATCCAGTGCGGTAACAGGAATGGATTCAGAGACCCTCACTGTGCAAAGTGAGTTAGTTCATTCTACCCATTGCCCTAGTTCATAGTGAGTGCTGCATTGAATAGCCGGGTAAAGTCTTCCTCTTCTGTACAGAGGCAACACTAGCAGCTGCTCACTAAACTAGTGAATACACACGAAGTCCAAGTGGTGTGTAGATTATATCCTTGCTAGATTTTCTCTCAATGCCAGAATCCATTGTACAAAGTCTTTTAGGATCCAGGTAATAATATTCAAATAATAAGACACAATAAGCAAAATTTGCCAGGATGAAAAACAGTGCACTGATGGGACTCAATTCTAAGCTCTTCAGCCCAATATTACATTTTAACAAACCACCACGTTCTAGCTGTCTCAGATGTTAATTTTTTATAACCAGCTACAGCCCACTCTAAAAGACTTGGACCTAGTCCAGTCCCATATTCCATATTCCAGTCCCACAGTCCAGTCCTCAATCTAGCCCACACAGCCTGTATACAAGTTGGTTCCGTGCTTTATCAGCCAATTAGGGCCCACATGTATGTATGGTATTCTCTGCCAGACATTTTTGTGATCTCTTCTGCTCCAGTACCACCTCCAATATTGGCTTTTGTCCGTGTCCCTGATACTGATGTGACTCTCCGCCATGGGGACACACTCACCCTGACTTGCACCATCCAGTTTGAATCAGATGATGTAGACAGTGATGTGGTGATGGATGGTGAACTAAGTGGACCAGGATTGGCCGCAGTGAATTCTGTTACCGAAATTTCACATCTTATGTACCAACTTACTGGGGAAGTAACTGGCCTGCAGGCTACTGCTGCCCCTGACACCTACACCTGCACTGTCACAGCTAATCCTGGCCCTCTGGAGATGAATCTTCTAGCAAGTGAACAAGAAACTATTACTGTGGATATTACCGTAGGTGAGGACCTCAGTGCATTACTTGTTCGTGGCAAGTATGCAGTACTTATATTATTATGATGAACATAGAAATGAGGGGCTTAATTTATTTTCAGTGAACAGTGGTGTTCGCATCATATTTTCTCATTTGTCTAGCAATGCTTTTAGGATTGACAAATCATCTGCATATCATATTTTATAAATGATCTTACACTGATATCCCTTTAGAGCTACTTGTCAGCATAAGTGTTGACCGCACTGACCCTCCTGGCTTCACTCCGGAGAACCCCTCTGAGTACAGGGCAGCCTCTGGTCCACAAGTTGTCACCTGCACAGCAACAGGGGGAACTGGATCTATCTCCTACCAATGGTCATCCAACTGTAATGACTGTGCCTTTAGTAGCTCAACTGGTGCAACGATTTTCCGAACAGCTGTCCACTCTGGTGACACTGGCACCCATACATGTACAGCCACCGATACTGCTGGTAGAACTGGATCCACTAGTGTAGTTTTCACTATCGTAGGTGAGTAGCCTGTTTTATAGTGTGTACAAGCACATTGTTCGAATCTCATGGTATCACACCTCAAAGGAAAAGTCACTGAGTGAAGAAAAGGGGAAACTGGTCAAATGTATTGCTTGTGTACGATGTAGGGGTAGGTGTTGATTGTAAACATGGTTTACTGGAATGTGACTTCAAACATTGCCTCTATAGTGCACACAAGTTATTACTTAAGTCCCCCCCCCCCTTCTTCCCAACTCTTTTTGTGCACAGGGAGCCTAGGAATAAGGCTGTGTATACCATGTAAATGCATATATGTCTACAACATATCGATAACCATTGCACTATTAGCTTACATGCATGATGGGACATTATTTACATCAAATGCTGTATATTTTTTAAAAAAGCTTTTGTAAAAAGTACTCAAGGGAAAACTGGTCCTTTTGCTCACAAACTGCTTAATAAAAAAGACATCATGGGTTTTTGATGTCACTGACTTGGATGTCATCTGACCCGTCAATTCTTTGAACCACGTGGACTAGTATTCTCATTTAACTTTCTGTGAATAGATTAGGACTTTAAGTTCATTTTGAGTTCTGCTGCTAAGATTGCTTTTTTCTTTTTTGCAGGTTCTGGAATACATGCTTTTAATGGTGCTCCGCCAACAGGCTCTCAGCCCAACAATGGTCTGGTTATTTCCAATGATGTTACATCTGGGTATCGTTTCCGCTTCTTTTGCCGCTCTGACTCTGTAACGTTTAATGTTGGAGAACTCATTGGACTGGATGATAATGCTATTACTACAAACACCAATTCTATTGGGTTTGAGGCTCCAGGTAATGGTGGTGAACTCAGAATGGAGAACATTGTAGGCTCTCAGCAGGCCCTGACAGCCGAACAGCAGGGGGTATACACCTGCCGCATACGACTCCAGAATGGAACAAACACTAGCATCAACATTGGGATATACCCCAGCGGATTCACCAGTGAGTAATAATTCTTACCGTCTACTACATACTTTCTATATTAACATTTGGTGGATACTGTATGAGAAAGTTAGCATGAAAAGTGGACTGATACTTGTGCACGTGCCCTGTCACATTTGGGAAATAAAGCATATGAAATCAGAGTATAGCCATAACCTCAGAGAGACTCAGTCACCCAACTCAGATGCCAGCAGTTGACAGGCTGTAGTGAGCTTTAGGGTAGTTATATCCTCTGATCCCAACTGAAGACAAAGTAGAAGAGCTGTGGGAAAGGTCTATTGTGAATAAAAGTCTCAGAGCCTGTCATTATTTTTGCTGCAGAGTCATATCAAAAGTGCTGCTAGTTTCTAGGGTAAGCCTCACCGGTGTTTTGTAATTTTTAGCCTCTGAATTGAATTGCCACTATCTCAGCTATTCCGTGATCAATTGACTCCATACTTAAATTTTTAACTTCTGCATGTTGATGGTGCACTAAAATCTCACTGCTGGCAAAGTCTGTGCCACTTTGTTCAGAAAATGGGGAAAAACAACTTGTTTCTTTTCGGCAGCTGCTTTTGGGTTGTGGGGCCTTGACAATGACTGAGTTTACGCTTATGCTGGGTGTCATCATAACTAGCAAGAGCTGAGCTTTCAGGAAATATGCGTATCTTACATAGATTCCCTTTCCTCCCATGTAGTTCTATGTTCGGGCCTTCTTGCCGCTATAAGCCCCATATAACATACGCTTAGTTTGTACCCATACTTTTTAGCAAGTGCTTATTGTTCTAACTGTGTAGAGCTAAAGATCAGCTTATCAACAGAACTACAATGGAGAAGTGTGCCATTGATGCTCTAGACTGGATTGCTACGCTATACTCAAACTGAGTTAACCAACTCAACCAATGGGAGCTATACACCATTTAGAAACCCTTCAACCATTTGTAGCACATGGGCTTCACTCGGGACACTGTAATGCAGGGCCCTTGGTAATGCACGGCCCATGTAGATCCATTGATCTCAGAATATAACAGATGATAAAGGACTGAGGCTGCTTGCAATCTGTGTGCGATCTGTACTGTCTAGTGTTTTGGGTTCCAGTACTGAAAACCCACAGAATGTCTGCAAAAACTTTGTATGCCTTGTACAAGTACAATAGATATAACATGTAAGCTTGAGCTTTATATAATTCCATCTAACTAATGAGGCCCAAATAGGCTAAAACAACATTGAATGATAGCAATAATTTTCTCCTTTTCACTGGCACTAGGACAAGTAAGGAAGTAGAAATAGGCCATCATTGTTTTCTGCGAACTGTAATTGATCTGCCTTCCACCCTTCTATCCCTGACGCACATGAGAGAATGCCATGGTCTTGATCTGCAGCTAAGAAAGCTTCAAACAAACATGCACACTACTACAACGTACTTTACGTAACAGCATTTCAGTCTAGACATCAGCTTTTAAGTACTCTAAAGCACAGGTCTCTCACATTTGATTGGAGATCTCTGTATCACAAACCCATTAATATTGCAGATGCATACGAGTATTTGTGAAATAGTATACTTCTCTCCAGCTGTGCCCAGCATTACCAGCCTGACATTCACCCCGGGAACCTCATCCTCCACCTTGACCTGCACCTCCACTGGCTCTGTTGCCACCACTGTCACCTTCATGAGGGATGGTACTACTGTTGGACCCTTGAGGGATGGAGAGTTGATAGAATTAGAGGGAGCCATTTTTCAACTGACGCAGACGGTGACTAGCCGGTCTTTGTCCACCTATGCAAGTGTGCTCACTATCTCTCAAGATCTATCTGATGTTGTTGGACACATCTATACCTGCACAGTAACAAATGTATTAGGGTCATCTAATCCAGAGCCACTAGAAGTTATAGGTAAGGAAAGCTAGAGTCTCCATTGCCAGCTTTTTTTACATATTGAAACAAAAAACTACCAGTGAAGACTAGGAATGAGGCTAGAAAAAAAGCATCTATGACTGTGTTTGAGTAAGCAAAGTAATTCCAGTATCTGCTGTAAAGTGGACTGCTACATGTATAATAATCAGAAGTAAGTATGTATGGACTTTGCTTTCTGTTGTAGGTATTCAGACAATGGGTGGTGACCAGTCTCTGACTGTGGGAGAGATGAATATCATCACTTGCAGCACCAGCCTGGACATAAGTGACATAGTTTGGATTGATGACATGGACGCAGTAGTGGCTAGTAGCAGTGAAGGAGTGCAGCAATTGGACCTGGTGTTCAACCCTGTTAATGATAGCATACACAACAGAATGTACACCTGTAGAATAACAGCAGTTGCTGTGGATCACGATACTAATAAAAATCCGGTTATTAGTAAGACTATCACTGTACAAGTAAGAGGTAAGTACATAGTTGTCCCTTATACTGGTGTGTGAGTATTTCCATCTCAGCATAATAAAGTTTATTCACTATGTAATGCTGCTCTGTTACCCTCTTATATTTTATCATATATTGTATACATGTATGTTTCTCAATTCTGTCTGTTTCAGTGCCCAGGCCAGCCATCACTGTCTCAGTTATTTCAGAAGGAAGTGATACAGCTGGAGAGTCCTATTTCCTTACCTGCATTGTAATGGAGGAAGTAGTGGGCCTAACAAATATGCCCTCTCTTCAGTGGCTAAATCCCTCTGATCAGGTGGTGGCTGATGGGGAGGGCATCACGATTGGGCAAATTCAAAGAACAGACACAACTGCCATGCTTGTTCTCACCTTTGACCCTGTGCGGACCTCTCATGGTGGGGAGTATACCTGCCAGGGTACACTGGAGTCACCAACTGGAACACTAAGGAATACCTCTGAACAGACTGTTACAGTACAGAGTAAGTGTACTGTAGTGTATGGAAGTGTTCTACTTTGTGAATTTAGGCATATACACTCATCTGCACTGCTACTGCGATGGAGAATCTAGCAGTGATGCCAATTCTGACATAGACAAATAGTAGGAATGATGCCGTGCCTGGCATGCAAGGAGATGATGCCATCACATCCACTCACACGCTCATGTTCAACCCACTTCACACACAGCAAGGAGGAGTATACATTTGCCGAGCCATTGATTGTTAATACTGATACAATATCCTTGGAGAGTAGTGCTAATAGTAGTCAGTCTGTCCAGCCCTCTAATTCTATAGTTATGGGTAGTTCAAAGTTTTTTATGTGCAAGGTAATATATACTACTCAAATGCATTTTTCTAATGGGATTTCTGTGTGCATGATTCATGTTGTTTTGTGTCTTCTGTTCTACCTTCCAGTCCCCCAACCCACCCTGGCCATTGCTCCCAACCTCCAACCTGCCTACAATGGCACTAACTTCTCTCTGACTTGCATCATTACCTTGAATGATGCTGTGGACTCCCCTGTCAGTGTGAAAGGAATGTGGATGAAAGGCAGTGATATACTACAGACTGGTGGTGACTCTTGTATTGAAGTTTCAGATACCACTGCAGTTGATTCTACATATGAAGTTTCACTCTCTTTTAAACCTCTGGGTAATGAAACAAGAGATGGAGGGAGTTACACATGTAGTGCTACAGTTGAACCACAACCAGGTAGCACAAATGCACAATATGTTCGTGTCAATTCTGGTATGAGAGATTTCGAACTTCTTATTGATGGTAAGCTAGTATGAATTGGCTAGTCATAATTCAACGGCTTTGCCCTTATACTCTTGTCACATCAGCGTTAGTGCTTTGTTGCATTGTGTATGGGTGGATCAGAGCCACCAGTGTGTGAAGATAAAGCTTGCCTGGTATAACATTGTATGATGTTACCACTAGAGCTACGAAGCTCACTAGTAATGATCAAAATGCACTATTTGATAAATGAGCTAGCTAACTGCAAGTGGTGGAATAACTATAGCACCTACTGCCATTATGATGCTATATGTTAGGCAGATAGCTATAATATTTCAGTCCCTTGTGCTGTTTTTGTTCATCGAAAACCAGTTTGCTGTATTGTCCACAAATCTTTTGAATTTGATTCCAGTCTAAGGTTAGTGATTACCATATTATTCAGCTTCCCCTGCAAGCAATTAAAAGTAGTATCACTCCTGCCTTGTAGTGTTTGAATATCACTTCGAATTGCACATATATATTGGTCATGACACCAGGACTGCACTGTGTGACTTCATGGCACGAGGACCCATGTGCTGCTTTGTTTGGATATTCTTGTACTGTTTTGTGTGGTTATTCTTGTGCTGCTTTTATGTGGGGATTATTCTTGTACTGCTTTTGTTCACCACACACACTACCCCCCTCTACCCCACTTGTATTCTGTACAGAAGGTCTGACAATTTTCCACTGGCATCAATGTGTATTTGATGTCTGGTTATTACTTCGTACTGGTTATAATTATGGGTTTCTTTGTTAAGTCACTGTAACAAAAAAATTCCTTTTTTCGTTCTCTCCAGCTCTACCAACACCCGTGGTGACTTTTAGTGGGTCTCCTCTGGCCATACTCAATCGGATGTACACACTCACTTGCAGTGTAGAGGTAGTAGAGGGCCTTACGATTCCTCCTGTTGTAACATGGATGAGTGCAGACAATACACCTGTCACTGGAAATATTATGGAGCAAGAGACTAATGGCGCCATTACCACTCGTGATCTAGTGTTCTCCTCTCTGAGTGAGGCTGACCTTAGAGAGTATGTCTGTGAGGGGTGTGTTACAATTAGCAAGATATTTATCGATGGACATTGTGGACAGACAAGGCCTTGCATTACAACAGAGGGTGAGTGTTTTCTGATGTGATATACTATAACTATAGGTTTACGTATATGGCATTGTGTGTGTGAAGAGAGAGAGAGAGAGAGAGAGAGAGAGAGAGAGAGAGAGAGAGAGAGAGAGAGAGAGAGAGAGAGAGAGAGAGAGAGAGAGAGAGAGAGAGAGAGAGAGAGAGAGAGAGAGAGAGAGAGAGAGAGAGAGAGAGAGAGAGAGAGAGAGAGAGAGAGAGAGAGAGAGAGAGAGAGAGAGAGAGAGAGAGAGAGAGAGAGAGAGAGAGAGAGAGAGAGAGAGAATGTGTGTATCTTGTGTGTACGATGATAAACTCATGACAATGCTATGCACATTGCAAGGAATTTCAGGTATATGTCGACTCTTCTTAGAGATTACTCCTTGAAGAGAGGATTTAAGTATTTATGCTACTGTTACCATGCCTTTTTCTTCTTCAGGACCAAATATTGATACCGTAAGTTGTACTAGTACATCTGATACTGAGCTGAGTGTGGAGTGGACTGAGGCAACAGCAACACGAGATGCTTGCGATCGAGATGGGGGTGCTGAAGATATAACAACATACGAAGTGGATGTGCTACAACATGTGCAAAATGGTAACACTATATCTACAGTGTTTTTCAATGAGATGGAGTACCCCAGAGATGTCGATATTTCCCAATTAAAGACTTCAGTGACAGGCCTAGGTAAGTGTTGTTATATTGTATTCTAACCACATAAAACACCTCCCCCCACACACATGCGCACACACAAATGTATAAGGGAAATATGATGGACTTTGTCATGCAGTATGAGTGTATTTGTTCATGCTAAAGTGGAGCTGCACCAGGTTAAAAATTCAAACCCCTAGCTAGAATTGGACAGTGTCATAAACAGGTCACACACTCCAGCAAATCTCAAAATATATGTACGTACCATCATGTGAAATCCCCACCTACCAACCTTTGTGGCTGTGGGTTGAGTGGGGAGCTTTGCTTACGTATGTTCATCTCTATGGATAGCATATAATCTTTTTGTACCTATAGTACCTGGAGTTCCATACCAAGTGAGAGTTAGAGCTGCCAGCCTGGGGGGCTTTGGGAGCCCTGCCATTGAGAACTGCTTCTCCAAACAATTAGGTGAGTGATTAGGGTTCTCAAGCATGCCTTGCAGCCTATATTCTGGACATGGAATGTGGGCATGTAAGTTTATACATCAAACTTGTACGTATAATAGACACTGATGGTTATTATAAAGCTGAATTGGTATTACTACTACCAAGTCTCAGTATAAATTCAGAGACCTGTAATTGACTTACACTGTACTCTAATATGCATACGTACATAAATTCTCACAGAGCCACCAGCTGTAAACGGCATATCTGTGGAAAGGGTGACTACTACTGCAATGATCGTCTTCTGGACACCCCTCACCCTGGTACAGGCCAGAGGCTTTGTTAGATACAGGGTCAGTTACAGACCTCTGAACAGCCAGAAGAGGCAGGAAGTTAGTGTGGTAGTGAGTGGCGACCAAGGCTCTGTGGCTATCAGTGAGCTGTTTCCAGGGGTATCGTATGATGTCGTGGTAGTACCATTCAACACTGAACCAAGTGGGCAGGAACTGGCAGGCTCCCCAAGTAGTGCAGTTGCTCCAAGTAAGATTGCATGGTGTGCATTCAATTGCCGTTACTACTTTTCAGCTTGTATTTGCATTGGCATAGCTTCCAGTGTTATAGCTTGCAGCATCAATTAGCCGAGCCTGTGACCAGACTATACTGCCTCAATAATACCTTATATGGCACAATGTATGTCTTACAATCCTTGCGACAAATCCCTGAAGTCAGCTAAATGTACTGTATAGATCAAGTAGGCCTACTGCTACAGTGCAATTCTATCCTTTATTGGTATATCTACTGTATGTAATTGTGATCACCCCAATTATCTCTTAACAGCTATTAGCAGTCCAAACAACACGGTATACATTATTGGTGGAGTTGTGGTGGCAGTGGTACTGATTCTTGCAGTGACTATAATAGTAATCGTTTGTATACTGGTATATGTGTGGCATCGCAACCGGCGAACTGAACTCCCTATCCAAAAAGATCTCGGGTAAGCTAATACAAATGAGATATATAGAAACAGCAATACCTCATTCCTTTTAAACATACCTTACCTAGATCAACAAAAGAAAGCACAGTGGCCAAGTTGGAAGACCCTGAAGTTCAAACACTGAAAAACGTTGCGTATCCCCAGCTCCATCATCCTCGGGACAACCTACCAAACCTTCCCTTTCCTATTCACCCAAGTACCGAAGCAATTCCTCAAGAGGAGGTGTATGAAGAAATTCCCGGTGAAAGCCAGCCTCTGCCACAAGATACTACATATGAATTAATGAATCTCAAGGAAGAATCGCTACCTCCTACTAGCACTGACAGCCAACCGGAAGCTGCTTACGAGATGGTTAATGTCGAAGACAATAATTCTGAGAATATATAAGTAACTGTAGTTGGTGATACGGATAATTGTTATAGTATGTAAGTGGTCACAGTGACTGCTGATAATGTATGGGATTTAGTTGTCTGAGTGTAGAACGCAGTACACTATGATTGTGCATTAGTATTGTTGTTGAATGTAAAACTGCTGCTATAATGATTTAAGTGCTGAATAAACATAGGTTTAAATGCCGGCGAAATGAAATGTGGTACGTATGGAATTGGGATATGTTGGCATAGCGATATAATATATGTGATTGTAACTAAATATAGGCCATGGACAGTACAGGAAATGAAGTTGGTTTAGGATTAAACAGTGGAACCCAGCCCTCTGTTGTGGACACCTTGGGGACCTGGTGAAGTGTCCTGTATAGAGATGTGTCCTCATTTCAGGGGTAAATTTCTATTAAGAAAGCATATTTGGGACACAGCAAAGTGTCCTTAATACAGAAGTTGTTTTTTTTATTTCAAGGGTGACCTATAAGAGAGGTTCCAGTGTATAGTTGTAGTGCTTGTTTAAAGTGGTCAGCAATGAAGCTATTGTTATAGATGTAGAGATGTGCATGCAGGAAAATCATACATGTCCACCTCTTAATACGTTAACCCACCCATTTCACCCAGTTGTTATGGGGGCTGTCATATAAGCCAGGGAAACAACTTAATAAGATAGCAAAATATTGATTTATTGTCTCGGTACCTCAAGAGGTCTCGTATAGTAACTTCTTACTTATAAACATACCACAGAACAGGTTATAGGGCAAATCTTGTGCATGCCTCACAGGACCTGCATGGTGCTCTAGGTATCCAGCTCAGATTTCATGGCACGCATGAATGTCTTTTAGTTATCCATGGCTGTATAAAATACTCAGGCATGGCATAATTATGGCATGCATGCCTCTGACATTGTGAGCAGGTCTGCTCCTAGGGTGAAAATATTTCTACCGTGTGCACTTGATAGTGTTTCAGTATGATATATGTCTGGCACTCATGCTTCCTTTATAATTTTCACTATAATTATCACAAGCGGTTAGAGACAGTATGTTAGCGTGAGCATGCACGCGCATGCACACTTGTGAACTAGTGAATAGCTTGAAAATCATTTGCCTTTATTGTTAAACTAGTCAGCATGCAACCAGTGTTCATTATAATAATTTCAATATATTTGCAATTTTCTCCACTATTAAGCCAATTTTTAGCTAATCTTTTGGAAATGTTAATTGTAGACAGAGAAATCTTCGCCTGGATGGCAATCGTTTTTCCATGGCTTTGTATACCTGATAGTCTCGCAGGCCAATCGCGAGACTATAATACCTGACTAGTTTTACTGGCAAGTGCTACTAGCGGGTTTAGTGGCTATATAAAGCTTGCCTACTGCTCCTCTGCCAAGGGGGCTCCAGTAGCTCAATTGGTAAGAGCATCTGACTAGTATTCAGAAGGTCCTGGGTTCAATCCCCAGCTGGGTCCCGATTTTTCGGGATTTCTTTACTCTCTCAGTAAGCTTTCTTCTCTTGAAGAGTTCACAATGTATATTATGTAATTTTGCTGTCTCAACAGGTCATTATGGAGTTAGATCAAGGACTAAATTCATCATTGAATGAGGTCAAAAATCTTCCAGTTAGCTGTGCCGAGGGTTCGGCACATCAGTGCTTTTCATTTAATAACCGGTTGGCAGCCATTATTGAATGTGTCGCCTTGATTAAAAAAAAAAAGCAGGCAAATCAATTGCAACGACAGTATCTACAATGCGATATCAATGGCAGCAATAAAGTTCACTATACACACGTACTAACTATACTAATTCAACCAGTTCAATCAGTCATCAAGGTCCGAGTTCACAGACGGTTAGTTAGGTGTTGCCGGTGAGCATCGCAATCCCGAAGGAGTCGATATCACCTCCTGCCTTCCCGAAGATTCCGTTCAATTTACCGTTGCCAACGGGAACGTTGACCTCGTCGGCTGCGCAGGGACAGTAGTTGCAAGCAAAAGCCTCCGCAGTCTTCTTGTTGGTTTCGAGCTTCAAACCAGCGAAACGACCATTTCCAAAATTACTGGAGTACAGTAAAACTTTCGTCAGCTTTTCATCTTCATCAAGGGTGATAGTAACAGGATTTTGGTCAGTAAAGGTGCCAAGTTTCAAAATAGACGAATCGTGTCTTTCAAAGGCAACACCCCGCATTCGCTATAAGAGAGGTTCCAGTGTAGTTGTAGTGCTTGTTTAAAGTGGTCAGCAATGAAGCTATTGTTATAGATGTAAAATCATTCGCCTTTATTGTTAAACTAGTCAGCATGCAACCAGTATTCATTATAATAATTTCAATATATTTGCAATTTTCTCCACTATTAAGATCAAGGACTAAATTCATCATTGAATGAGGTCAAAAATCTTCCAGTTAGCTGTGCCGAGGGTTCGGCACATCAGTGCTTTTCATTTAACCGGTTGGCAGCCATTATTGAATGTGTCGCCTTAATTAAAAAAAAAAGCAGGCAAATCAATTGCAACGACAGTATCTACAATGCGATATCAATGGCAGCAATAAAGTTCACTATACACATGTACTAACTATACTAATTCAACCAGTTCAATCAGTCATCAAGGTCCGAGTTCACAGACGGTTAGTTAGGTGTTGCCGGTGAGCATCGCAATCCCGAAGGAGTCGATATCACCTCCTGCCTTCCCGAAGATTCCGTTCCATTTACCGTTGCCAACGGGAACGTTGACCTCGTCGCCTGCGCAGGGACAGTAGTTGCAAGCAAAAGCCTCCGCAGTCTTCTTGTTGGTTTCGAGCTTCAAACCAGCGAAACGACCATTTTCAAAATTACTGGAGTACAGTAAAACTTTTGTCAGCCTTTCATCTTCCTCAAGGGTGATAGTAACAGGATTTTGGTCAGTAAAGGTGCCAAGTTTCAAAATAGACGAATCGTATCTTTCGAAAGAAACACCCCGCATTCGCTTTTCATCTCGGTAGAGTGTGATTTGCTTAGCCACCTCAGGCCAAGTTGCTATGAGGCTGTAGGGGTTTCCACCGGGACCCCCGACTGAAACATTGCTGGTGTACCGCACCAGGCTCACGTACTCCTGCACGTTCTGCATCGTCTCCGTTCAATTTAGAAAAGCAAAAACTGCGGATTTGTACACAGTTGAGTCTTTTATTATATATACCAAGCGTGACACATGAAGAGGGACGCGCTTGCGCAGCTCCTGAGAGACAGACTAAACAGCGGTTACAGGTTGGATTTTTGTGGTGTGTTTTTGGGTAGACAGTTTTGATAGCCTGTTGGGGTCCCAGGTAGTGAATTTGGTTAACTTCTGAGCCTTCTGCCTGCATCTGCGTGTGTGAATTTCTAACCAGTCACTTTAGTGACTACTTCCCAGCCTCAAATAGTCTCAGATCCCCGTTTTTGTGTATACAATTCGTGTAGAGTGTGTAGGGGTTACAAGCTAGCGGGGAGATTGGAAGGTTTCCAATGGTTGTGTCCCAAGTGCATAGATGACTGGAGGTCCACGAAACTTTTAGTTTTGGACCTCGCTAGTGAGGTTGAAGTGCTGCGGGCAGAAGCCTCTAAAGTCCCACTTTTAGAGCAAACACTGAAGGAGCTTCAAACCTCAGTACAAAAGCTATCCGGCGTTATTGAATTCTTGACTTCAGATCCTCCCTCGGCTTCGACCCCTCCCTTCTTGCCTATGGGAATAAACCCGCACATCCCAGTGTCCCCAAACAGGTTCGTAGTTCCAGACGAGGGTTCTGTTTTTGCAGAAACAGTCAACCCAACCCCCCAGGCAAACCCTCCTTGTAAGAGAACAACTTCTCGCACCCCACTGGCCTCGAAAGCCAGCACCCAGGCCCCCAACCCTGTTCCACCCACCTCCCATGACCTTCGTCCAAATGATTTGGCCCAATCCGCCACCTCTGACGATCCATGCCCTGCAATCACCCAGGCCAAACCAAAGATACAGATAGATACCCATCCAGTCACCCTCTACCTACGGAATATACTCAAACCCCTAGGCATCCAGGAAATCAGGGACACGGTGGAAAAAGCAGGGATTAGGGCTGCAGACTTTAGCATCACACCAGCCCTTGCTGATGCCAGCTTTACAGGAACAAGAAACTTTGTAAAAATCTCATTTGACAGCCTTTATTCTTGCAACTCCCTAGACCAGGCTCTAAAAGGTAATTACTTAAGCTTCAGCTCCCGTGGTTTCTTAGTCTGTCCCCTCCCCAACTCAGGAAACCTCTTAGGGCACAAGATCATTCTTTTTTAGCAACACAACGACCAACCGCCCCCACGGCGGAGCACAATCCCACCCCTAATGAGCCTCAAGCTGCCCCCCCCCCTTCCAACACAAGCAGCTCAATATACCAGGGTGTCTACACAGAACCCAAAACTGCCGCCCCAGAAGAAAAACCAGATTCCTGCTCTGATGAGCCTACAGCTTCCTGCTCTACCAGTGCATGTAGCCCACAGCATATCACACCCCCAGTCCACCCTGCACAATCCCTCGCCTGCAGCTTCCCCCACTCCCCACCAGTGCAACCTTTCAATAGGTGTCTGGAATGTATGTGGGTGGAGCTTAGACCCTGCCCAGAAACTACGTTAGAACGTAATTAAGGCCCTTACTTTGGATATTGTATGTGTGTGTGTGAAACGTTTTTAAGGGATGATCAAACCATTAGTGTAGAAGGTTACAGCTGGTATGGGAATAATCGTAAATCCATTTCAAAGAGAGCCCTTAGGGTGTCGGGAGGAGTAGGAGTACTAGTAAAGCAATCTCTCTTGGACCAATATACTGTTGTGACTTTATCAGATGAGTATGATGGTATCCTATGGCTGAAGTTACTCAATAGGCAGAATGGAAGGCAGGTTGGTATTTGCATATGCTATTTCCCACCGATAGGATCCTCAAGGGGAAACAAATCCCCGGAATTTTTTGACACCCTCAAAGCCCTGATTATAGACAACTATCAATGGGAGAATTCCTTGTATGTGGTGACTTTAATGCCAGATGTGGTATCTTAGACGATGCTCCAAACCCAGACAACATTCCAATTAGAGTTCCGGTGGATAAAACCAGTAATCAGGTTGGAAAGAGTTGGTTGAAATGCTTCGTGCACTGGAACTATGCCTACTTAATGGACGTTTTGACCCCACCAAGGATAATTTTACCTCTGTCTCCTCTAAAGGTGTATCTGTAGTTGATTATTGCATGCATTACCCCCACCACAGCCACCACAGTTTAACAATTTTCAGGTGCATGACATCCATGCCATTATTGTTTCTGATGATATACCTATCGACTCTGCTATCCCGGACCATAGACTACTTACTGTGGAAATTAGACAATCCCTCATCCCATTACGAAAAAGTAGTTGTAAAAAGCCTGTGACCATAAGAAGATCCCACTTGATTATATGCAGAATACGATAGCTTACGATAGCTATGGAGAAAGTGAGGTCACTTACCACACAATTGTCCTCTGACAACATGTCTGTTGATATAAATGGGAGTTACGATTCCTTCTGCAAACTAATTGATGAACAATTGGAAATAAGACTTTTAATCATTCAAAGGGGTCTCAAAATTACAATAAAGCATAATGGTGGAATGAGGAGCTGAGGACCTTATAGCTAAAGAGGTGAGACGTACCCTTAAAGCATGGGAAGGGGACAAATCCAACAACATCCTTAAGATAGCATACCTGTGTAGCCAGAGAAACTTTAGCAGTCAAGTACGTAAGAGTAAGCGACAGTTCAGAAGGGAAAGGCAGATGAAGCTTTTGGAACTACAGAAATCTAAGCCCAAGGAATTCTTAAACAGTCTAAAATAAGACGTCACGTTTGTGTATAATTTATCGCTAGACGTATTTTATATGGGGCCTTATGGCGGCGCCAGCGGGGCGGGAAGGCCCAAAAATGGAGCATCGCGTCTGCGTTCATATACAGGGTCAACTACTCATGATCTACCAGCAGTTGTACAAACAGCAGATGGTTCACTGGTAGATACACCTGGTGAAGTTTTAAAGGCGTGGAAGGAATACTTCTGTAATCTCCTGAATCCTAAAACCACGTTACTGTAGTGGCTTAATACAAGACCCTGCCCATAATATTAACTCTCTACATCTTGATGCATTAAAATTAAATGAAAGCCTCTCTTATGAGGAGATTAGAAGGTCTGTATTTGCCAATGGGGATGCCAAATCTCCAGGCTGTGATCAAATTAAGCCCCTTTTCATCAAAAATGAAACTTGTGTCCACTACCTGCACTCTCTTTTCAATTATTGTTTTCAGAATGGAGTGGTTCCGACTGCATGGTCCAAGACCATTATCAAACCAATCCCCAAGGCGGACCCTGCCTCACAATGCCCATCAGACTATAGGGGAATATCTCTCCAGTCTTTTGTCACAAAGACATACTGTAGGATACTAAACTCCCGGTTGAGAGATTGGCTTGAAGAAAATGGTGCCCTTAGTGATGAGCAGAATGGCTTCAGGTCTGACAGGAACTGTCAGGATCATATTTTTGTCCTTACATGTACATCAATAATTGAAAATCGCATGGCCAAAAAGGAAGATAATTGCTTTATTGCCTTCAAAAAGGCATTTGATTGCGTCAGTTGAGATCTCCTCTGGAGAAAATTAGAAACAAGGTTTTGTCTGTCAGGCAACATGCTTCTAGCAATAAAAACTTGTATGAAGATGTTAGGTGTTCCGTTAGTGTAAATCAAGCTCTCACTGATTGGTTTGATGTGAATAGTGGGGTGAAACGGGGTTGTATCTTGTCACCCACACTCTTTGCCATGTTTATTGATGATTTAGTACAAGAGATCAATGCTAGACAGCTTGGATTTAACTGCCAGACGTGTACTTTGTCAACCCTATTGTATGCTGACGATATAGTTCTCGTCGCTCCCTCAGCGGAGAATCTACAACGACTAATTAATGTGGTGGCAGATTGGTGTTCAACATGGGGTATGAACCTAGCCCTTAAAAAAAACGAATATAGTTCATTTTCGCAAGAAGTTATGATCTAAACCTAGATCATCTGTTCGCTTCACGTACAATGAAGAAGAAATACAATATGTTTCCCAGTATAAATATTTAGGCCTCCCTTTAAATGAACACTTGGACTGGAAGGTTTGTTTGGATGGTGTAATCAATAAGGCCAACAGGGCACTGGACACTCCTGAATCATAGGTCAAGGGCAGTAGGAGGTTTTCATTTTGACACCTATACACTTCTTTTTAAGCAGCTAGTGCAACCAATTATTCTAACATATGCATGCATATGGGGGCGTAAGGATTCTCCAGGAATTCTGAGCATCCAATATACCCTACCCCCCCCCCCCCCCACTTGTATTCTGTACAGAAAGTCTGACTAATTTTCCACTGGTATCATGTGTATGTGATGTCTGGTTATTACTCTGTAATATTCTCCACTTCACCCTTGTTTCTATAGTAACAGGTGGGTAATAAATCCCATATACTGACAGGAAGTTGTTGATTATGTTTCATATACTCCAGCCCTCAGGGTAATATACATGTACAACATACAGCACATCAGACAGTTACTATACATGCATGCAGTCACTAGTATACAATAATGACTACAGGTTGGGAAGGGTATCCAGAGCGTCAGACAAGATGTGGTCCAATTCTGCATCAGTGAGAACTGGTAGTTGCTCTGACTGCTTTGATTGAGGGGGTTGCATAATGTTTATGGTGCAGCCTTTCAAGTCCTGAAAACTGACGTTAACAGTAGGGCATGTTGAAGGACACTGGACGTCAATGTGCGACTGATTGACCTTTGTCAGATGTTGCTGAAAGGTGGAGTGGCTTCGTGTAGAAGAAAGAAGGGATGAAACAGCTTGCTGCTGGTGAGTGGTAGTGCGCTCGGTCCTCTCCTGTATAAGCTTCTCGGGTACATCTGCTTGGTAAAGTCCGTTGCAGCTGTGGCACGTAGGCTGTGATTAGTTTTGTGCCCTTGGATTCCTGCTCTCTCACACATCACCTTGACCTTGTTATTTAAGGTGTGTTTTCCAACTGGCACAGTTGCGTACCATGGCACACTTGGATCAGCAGGCACTTCTTGCAGAGAACGAACATAAAAACATCCTTCTGTATAGCTTCCTGAGGTAGCTTCCTAAGGTATAAATCCAAAAGGAAGACATGGCAGCGCTCTCCAGCATCTGGGCAAGCGTAGATTGGTACCACCTTGCTTTGGAGGTGGAGTTGTTGGTACGTCCCAGACTGGTTCTTGGGAACGTATTCGTGGTAGATGTACCCACTGGGCTCAAACGTGCGTTGCAGCTGTCAGTTCTCGGTGCTCGACACCTCCTCGCAAGCAGAAGTTTTTCCCATTGTAATAGAAGACAGCATTCTGAAGGGCCTTTGGATGCTTTGTTCCAAGCTCCCCGCTATCCCAGAGCTGGTTCTCATCTTGCTTTGTGATGACTGCTTCACTTGCCGTCCAGCCCCACCCTCGTGCAAGCGGCGGAAAAGATTGTCCAAAGTTCCATGGAGCTCTTTGAAGGTTGGGTTCTTCTTATCGAGAAACCTAGCAGCAACAGGGTTGAGAGCTAGCATATGGCGCTGCAAACCACACAGTAAATTGTGTATGGTTGCTGGTGGATAAACGCGCCCCTTTTCACCACGAGTCTCCACGGCATAGCACGAGAGCCACTTGTTCAACAAGGGGGCATCTCCCGACGAGAGTAGCTCAATAGAGGGAGGAGCTGGGTCTTGGGGGCGGTGCTCATTACACCACTTCTGCCACTCCTCGAAGTTATCGACCGTCCATTTGTTGGCCTTCTCCGTGCTCTTCGGCGTGTAGCCAGCTGATAGTTTCTCAGCTTCATCGTTGGTTAGAATCGACGCGAAACGACTGTTTTGTCTACAGCATTCCGTCCACTCGGGTAAACCAAGACAAGTCGGAGAACCGCACCGAGCCATCGCTATAGCACTGTACTAATTTCGGTTACCATGTTGGTTGTTACCATGGATCTAAAGAACCAATCCGCATAAGAATATAACAGATAAACCGCGGTAGCCAGGGATTTATGGCCATAAACAGCCCTCGCCCTCGGGCTGGGGCAGTTTATGGACCATAAATCCCTGGCTACTGCGGTTTATCTATTAATTGGTTACTGGTTATAGTCATGGGTTTCTTTTTAAGTCACTGTAACAAAAATGATTGCTTTTTTCCTTCTCTCCAGCTCTACCAACACCCGTGGTGACTTTCAGAAGGTCTCCTCTGGCCATACTCAATCGGATGTACACACTCACTTGCAGTGTAGAGGTAGTAGAGGGTATACGGTTCCTCCTGTTGTAACATGGATGAGTGCAGACAATACACCTGTCACTGAGAGAGAGAGAAATGTGTGTGTATCTTGTGCGTGCAATGATAAACCCGTGACAATGCTACATGTATGCACATTGCAGGTATATATGTTGATTCTTCTTATATGTAAAGATTACTCCTTGAGAAAAGGGAATAAATTGAAGAGAGGATATAAGTATCTTTGCTACTGTTACCATGCCCTTTTCTTCTTTCAGCGCCAAATATTGATACCGTAGGTTGTACTAGTACATCTGATACTGAGCTGAGTGTGGAGTGGACTGAGGCAACAGCAACACGAGATGCTTGCGATCGAGATGCATGGGGGTGCTGAATATATAACAACATACGAAGTGGATGTGCTACAACATGTGCAAAATGATAACACTATATCTACCGTGTTTTTCAATGAGATGGAGTACCCCAGAGATGTCGATATTTCCCAATTAAAGACTTCAGTGACAGGCCTAGGTAAGTGTTGCTATATTGTACTAACCACATAAAACACCTCCCCCCACACACATGCACACACACAAATGTATAAGGGGAATCTGATGGACTTTGTCATGCAGTATGAGTGTATTTGTTCATGCTAGAGTGGAGCTGCACCAGGTTTAAAATTCAACCCCCTAGCTAGAATTGGACAGTATCATAAACAGGTTACACACTCCAGCAAATCTCAAAATATATGTACCATGCATCATGTAAAATCCCCACCTACCAACATTTCTTTACCTTTGTGGCTGTGTGTTGAGTGGGGAACTTTGCTTATGTTCATCTCTATGGATAGGATATAGCTAATCATTATGTACCTATAGTACCTGGAGTTCCATACCAATTAGAGCTGCCAGCCTGGGGGGCTTTGGGAGCCCTGCTGTTGAGATCTGCTTCTCCAGACAATTAGGTGAGTTCTCAAGCATGCCTTGCAGCCTATATTCTGGACATGGAATGTGGGCATGTAAGTTTATACATCATGCAAACTTGTATAATAGACACTGATGGTTATTATAAAGCTGAATTGGTATTTCTACTACCGGGTCTCAGTAAAACCCAGAGACCTGTAATTGACTTACACTGTACTCTAATATGCATACATATACAGAGCTACCAGCTGTAAACGGCATATCTGTGGAAAGGGTGACTACTACTGCAATGATCGTCTTCTGGACACCCCTCACCCTGGTGCAGGCCAGGGGCTTTGTTAGATACAGGGTCAGTTACAGACCTCTGAACAGCCAGAAGAGGCAGGAAGTTAGTGTGGTAGTGAGTGGCGACCAAGGCTCTGTGGCTATCAGTGAGCTGTTTCCAGGGGTATCATATGATGTCGTGGTAGTACCATTCAACACTGAACCAAGTGGGCAGGAACTGGCAGGCTCCCCAAGTAGTGCAGTTGCTCCAAGTAAGATTGCATAGTGTGCATTCAATTGCCGTTACTACTTTTCAGCTTGTATTTGCATGGGCATAGCTTCCAGTGTTATAGCTTGCAGTATCAATTAGCCGAACCATCAGCACCTGATGATATCAAGCATAAAAGAAAACTAATTTTGAAAGTCTTACATGCAATGAAAGCAGAGGATCAGCCAGTGCCAAACGCAATTGATAGTATTTCTGATTACTCTCGTCTGTGGTCAGACTTAATAGACCGTGGTGGGCTGTATCACATCAATGATGATGTGAGTTTTTATGTATACAATGTCGTGCTTAGTACATAGCTATGTTGCATCCATCATGTACTACAATAGTATGCTATTGTACATATTTTTTCATAGTTTAAACAGTTAACTAACCTGCATAATGAATACCCGGGATGGTTTATTACTATTCCCAGGTGTACAAGCTGATTGAAGATATTGAGATTGTCACACAGAAACATCTAAATATTCCACAAATGGCATCATACAACCCTGGCGATGACATCAGAAGCTCAATAATCACAGATGTACTGAAAGATGAGGCCATCCTTATGAATTGGGAAGCTATTGCCCAGATGCCATCAAACTATGAGTCTTGTAGTATTGAACTTTTTGAAGCTGTGGTGAATCTATGGGTAACCATTCGTGGGTTTTCGTTCGCCGAAGGATGGACAGCACACTTCAAAAAGAACGAGAAAAGCTCAAAAAAAGGAACTAGGAAGGCCTTGAAGTCAATTGGAACTGAAAAAGAATCATAATATTTCTCGGTACATACAAACAGAGCGTGGCATGCATTGCATGTACTTGTATCAATATCTTAAGGAAATGTCTGAATGGTTGTAGTATAATAACAAACTTGCGTGCTATATATCTGCAGAGTCGCACACCTGGAGCAAAAGTGGAGGTCTCTCGGAGATATAAACTTTCAATATGTTTCCAACTGATCCACTTTCCTCCCTTCTGTATTAAATCAATGAGACATGGGGGCTTATATGGCAGATCAATTACAGTCATGCATGCATACAGAGACATAAGAATATAAACGTAGGCCTAACCTTCATGTTGCGAGAATTGGAACGAGCAAATGAATTGGAAAAGCAGTTGCGTGCTGTTTTAAGAAGGTGGGGTACATCTGAGAAAAAGTATACATCACGATCTGCAAATGGATTTGGTGTTTTATAACCATCACCACGACACAATTTGTAAAACTTCCGATTAGGTTTTGCTCCATCACTTGTTATGGACATTACCGGAATGTTGTACATCTCAAGAGCACACACAATTGGGTAAAGATTTTGACCTTTTAGTCCAGCACTAGGATAATGTGCAACTGGGAAACTTAAAGATGGTTTGAAAATTGCCCTAACCATAAACACAAGCATCTGATCTGCAAGCTTTTGAGCAGTGTGTTTCTCATCACTATCTGCTACTAGCTGTTCTAGATCAGCATTTACATTGCCGAGATCTACGAACCCCACTAGTGCTCCTGTTGATTTTTTGAAAACAAGTCCGCTCCTTATCTTCATCTCATCCATAAGCAAAGCAGAGTGCTGCTGTCCATGCTTAGTATCTTTCTGAAGAGTCAACCTGAAACGCTCAATAAACTTGGATTGCACTCCATTTGTGACTGTCATCCAATGTGTGTAATCAGCAAGGGTCCTCTCAGAAGGAAGTTTGATGAACCCACTACTATTGACTGCTCTATAGGCAGCAGAAGATACGTACTTAAGGTTCAGTGCAAAACGAATTACTAGTGGATGCCAGCGCATCTGCTTCTTATTCTTGAGGGAGTTGTAGAGATGTTGTTGCTCCCAGAATACTCGCTGGGCACTATTCTTATGGAATTGAGTGTAAACTGAATCAGAGACTTCTTTAATCAGCTGGGTAACATCATCTGCATCATCATCAGTGAGGGTGATACTCTGCTTGGCAATGAGTGATTCCACCCTTTTTTGTAATCGAGATACTTGCAACTTTGCTGCTTTTTTGGCCTTTGACAAATTTCTCATTCGTTCATCCTTTTCATCATCTCTTAGATGACAAAAATTAGCTCGGCTGGAATGGGCAGTTCTGTCATAATCGGTCCTACATTGGCTTCTTGTCTTCATTGAGCGAAGGGTAGAGTGAAAAGTTCGACACGATTTACACCGTTGTATTGGATTCTGACCAGGTACAATTTCACAAAGAAGTTGACAGTCTATTCTTCGCACTGTAGCACTATGTGGAGTACCATCCACATTCGTGATGATTTTATTCTCAACTACAGCTACCACATCACCGTTTCCTCTGTTTCCTCTGATCTCTCCTCCTTTTTTCTGACAAAGGGTAACAAATTCATCCTCAGGATTTCCAGGACAAATGGCTGCACTACGAACCTGTTTCAAAAGTTGAACCCACATCGGCAGAGTAGTAATGCGTGGCTCAATACCAGAAAACACCGAGATTGTGCCTGGAACTTCCTTCCCCAAAACTGCAACACTCCAGGTGAAGTCATGTCTAACAGTAACACAGTGGGAGATGGTGGGTACCCCAGGGGAGGGCTGCTGAAAGAGACAGTACCTAATACAGGATTCTTCAGGTTCTGATAGATCATGCCACTCACTTTGAAATGTTTGAACACTTTGTTTTAAACTCTCAAATTCTGCATGTGGATGGCACCTCTCATTGCTTCCAACACATGACCTTTCTATATTCAACTCCTGTAAAGGAACTCGGGAGAGCAGATCTGATGTGAGCTTACTTGCTGCTGAACTGGCTGTCGTCGTTGCTCTTGTCGCTTGCGTTCATCATTCTTAGTCCTTTTAAAAAACTTTCTTGTCCCCCTTTTCCTCTTTCTTTTGGATACCTTTCCAGTGTCTGGAGCAATATTCTCACTGTTCATCTAAATAAAATACATGTCCTTTATAGGCATACAATTGTACAGTATTTATGGCCTACAGCATTAGTGATGGAAAAGCTATATGCATTAAAAAGTGCATGAAGATCCTGTAGTTTGCAAGCAACACTGCTACTTATCTATAACTAATAAATGGCCATTGAATATACAAGCAGTCTGTAGTTCAGGAAGTTATCTCACACAAAACTAATGCATAAAAACAATTCGTTTGTGTAGAAAATATCCCTTCTGAAATTTAAACTATGATACACCCAGTGTTTATTAAGTTTGCAAGCATAGCATTCCATTCCATATAGAATCATATTGCAAATGGATGGCCAATTGGCTACATTGCGCTCGAGATTATCTCACACAACTGCATTAATCATATAACCTGCACTGCTTACACGACGATTTTTCCTTTCTTAGCAAAATATTAAGGCTAAATAAGTGCTAGTCTAACTTAAACCGCTAATACTGACCTTAATGTCTCTAGCTTTGTTCTGTAACCGACTTGAATCGACCGAATGAATGTAATACTTTTACCGCCAACTCGCTTCTCTATAGAGTCTGCAGCTGCAAGCATGCGTCGTAGAGTTCTCCGCCTACTTCCGGATACGCCCCCCGTTACGTATCCACCGAGAGGTATATAGAATCCATGATATAAGTAACTGTAGTTGGTGATACGGATAATTGTTATTGTATGTAAGTGGTCACAGTGACTGCTGATAATGTATGGGATTTAGTTGTCGGAGTGTAGAACGCAGTACACTATGATTGTGCATTAGTATTGTTGTTGAATGTAAAACTGCTTGCTATAATGATTTAAGTGCTGAATAAACATAGGTTTACATGCCGGCGAAATGAAATGTGGTACGTATGGAATTGGGATATGTTGGCATAGCGATATATACTATTAGGTGATTGTAACTAAAGCCATGGACAGTACAGGAATTGGAGTTGGTTTAGGATTAAACAGTGGAACGTCAGCCCTCTATTGTGGACACCTTGGGGACCTGGTGAAGTGTCCTGTATAGAGATGTGTCCTCATTTCAGGGGTAAATTTCTATTAAGAAAGCATATTTGGGACACAGCAAAGTGTCCTTAATACAGAAGTTTTTTTTTTTATTTCAAGGGTGACCTATATAAGAGAGGTTCCAGTGTAGTTGTAGTGCTTGTTTAAAGTGGTCAGCAATGAAGCTATTGTTATAGATGTAGAGATGTGCATGCAGGAAAATCACACATGTCCACCTCTCAAGACAACCCACTTCACCCAGTTGTTATGGGGGCTGTCATACAAGCCAGGGAAACAACTTAATAAGATAGCAAAATATTGATTTATTGTCTCGGTACCTCAATTAAGAGGTCTCGTATAGTAACTTCTTACTTATAAACATACCACAGAACAGGTTATAGGGCAAATCTTGTGCATGCCTCACAGGACCTGCAGGGTGCTCTAGGTATCCAGCTCAGATTTCATGGCACGCATGCATGAATGTCTATTAGTTATCCATGGCTGTATAAAATACTCATGCATGGCATAATTATGGCATGCATGCCTCTGACATTGTGAGCAGGTCTTCTCCTAGGGTGAAAATATTTCTACCGTGTGCACTTGATTAGTATTTCAGTATGATATATGTCTGGCACTCATGCTTCCTTTATAATTTTCACTATAATTATCACAAGCGGTTAGAGACAGTATGTTAGCGTGAGCATGCACGCGCATGCACACTTGTGAACTAGTGAATAGCTTGAAAATCATTTGCCTTTATTGTTAAACTAGTCAGCATGCAACCAGTATTCATTATAATAATTTCAATATATTTGCAATTTTCTCCACTATTAAGCCAATTTTTAGCTAATCTTTTGGAAATGTTAATTGTAGACAGAGAAATCTTCGCCTGGATGGCAATCGTTTTTCCATGGCTTTGTATACCTGATAGTCTCGCAGGCCAATCGCGAGACTATATATACCTGACTAGTTTTACATGTATATTATGTAATTTTGTTGTCTCAACAGGTCATTATTGAGTTAGATCAAGGACTAAATTCATCATTGAATGAGGTCAAAAATCTTCCAGTTAGCTGTGCCGAGGGTTCGGCACATCAGTGCTTTTCATTTAACCGGTTGGCAGCCATTATTGAATGTGTCGCCTTAATTCAAAAAAAAAGCAGGCAAATCAATTGCATCCATCACCTCCCTTAATACCGAGAACCCAATTCCATTCTTCACGCTATGTGCATGACTTTTCTTTTGTGCAACCTTTTGCACGTACTTCTCACTTTATTTTCTTTTTTCCCACACACGCTTTCATTATGGAACAATTTACCATATTCTATTGTATCGTGTCGCTCTCCCTCTGTCTTTAAGCATCATATTATGGGTGAATGCTAGTGTTAGCTTTTTTCTTTAGCTATTCCATCCACCCTTGCCATGTCCATTTCTGTATGTTGTGTTGGCATAAACAGTATAAAAATAAAAAATAAAAAAAAAATAAAAACGACAGTATCTACAATGCGATATCAATGGCAGCAATAAAGTCCACTATACACATGTACTAACTATACTAATTCAATCAGTTCAATCAGTCGTCAAGGTCCGAGTTCACAGACGGTTAGTTAGGTGTTGCCGGTGAGCATCGCAATCCCGAAGGAGTCGATATCACCTCCTGCCTTCCCGAAGATTCCGTTCAATTTACCGTTGCCAACGGGAACGTTGACCTCGTCGCCTGCGCAGGGACAGTAGTTGCAAGCAAAAGCCTCCGCAGTCTTCTTGTTGGTTTCAAGCTTCAAACCAGCGAAACGACCATTTCCAAAATTACTGGAGTACAGTAAAACTTTCGTCAGCCTTTCATCTTCATCAAGGGTGATAGTAACAGGATTTTTGTCAGTAAAGGTGCCAAGTTTCATAATAGACGAATCGTATCTTTCGAAGGAAACACCCCGCATTCGCTTTTCATCTCGGTAGAACGTGATTTGCTTAGCCACCTTAGGCCAAGTTGCCATGAGGCTGTAGGGGTTTCCATCTGGACCCCCGACTGAAACATTGCTGGTGTACCGCACCAGGCTCACGTACTCCTGCACGTTCTGCATCGTCTCCGCTCAAGTTCTCTGAAAAGCAAGAACTGCGGATTTGCACACAGTTGAGTCTTTTATACAACTTCATTACGTCATTTTTCAATCGCTAATATTCTAAGCGCGCCTACTCGCCTTCGCTGAACTTATCACGTGAGGCTTGGGTGACTATGTACAGCTAGCTAGCTCATCTACCGCGCTAATAGCTACCAGTACACTCTGTTTCAATTCTTACATCCTGAGGAACTTTGTTGCTACGTATATAAGCTAGACGACATTGGGCCGGCTGGACGCCTAGTCTCGTGCCCAGCCCGTCTGAACGCCGACGTCACTGTATACCTAGTCTCGCGTAGCCAGACTCAACGCGAGGGGCGGGGTCCCCCAGACTACTGTATACCCTGGTATGGTAGTAGCCAGCGTGCAAACGCTTCCCCACATCGAACCTTGGCGCATGATGTTGGCACTAAGCAATCCACTCGATAGCATGGCGCGGTGCACAACATTTAATAGCACTAGCTAGCGGCTAACTGAAGAACATGATCGCAGTATCTATAGCCTGATCTTGACCATAATATACCCTAATCCTAGCCCCGATCGTATTATTCAGTTGGCCCCTAACTGCTATCTTCTCCGGAATCTCAAAGTTAATTGCTGTTTCCTTGCTGAGACCTTAAAACGCAGAAATTTGGCCCCTTCACTTGAAACACTGACTTGGCAGCTTTTACGCAAACATATATTATAGCACTGAAATTAGTAAGAGTGATTATTGCAGCACCACAATCATAGCCAAGCGGTTAGAGACAGTACATTAGCATGTACATTTGTATAGGGAATGCATGCACGCGCATGAGCACTCGTAAACTGAAACACTCCACCTCTGACATCTACCTTATTATATTAGTAGTGGACCATGACTTCTCAATTTTGTAGTACAATCATGCATGCACTGTTAAAATAATTGGTGAGCTCCTAACTCAATTATTTCAAACAAATAATTGTTCGAACATACCCCATTTCCTGGGGGGTAGGGCTGAGCCTATTATGCTCAAGAAATACCCTATTATGCTATGCTGCACTGCTCCAAAAATCTTCCTATTATGCTCAAATTATGCTCATTAAATGTGACCCTCGTAGCGAAAACCAACCATCTGGACTGTTTTAAATCTTCAAGTATGCGTGGGTGATGCATATTTTCATAATTTCTAGCATGTTTGCTGCCATTGTACCACTCTCCTACAAGGTCTGACGATAAGACATTGGTTAAGACAATGTTCTTCGCTGGCAGTTTTACATCTGCTTTGTAGCGAGCACCATCATAACTTTTGGGAAGGGAAGGGTATAGGTATTAACGAGCTTGATATACAGCCAGGGAAGCCATGATTTATGCTTGTTTAAGCAGACTTTGCTTGCATTGGTAGTAAAGTGGACTGATATTTCCAATTAGAGAGCTCTGATGGTAAAGCGGGTTCTAATTAGAGAGCTCTGATGGTAAAGCAGGTTCCAATTAGAGAGCTCTGATGGTAAAGCGGGTTCTAATTAGAGAGCTCTGATGGTAAAGCGGGTTCCAATTAGAGAGCTCTGATGGTAAAGCGGGTTCTAATTAGAGAGCTCTGATGGTAAAGCGGGTTCTAATTAGAGAGCTCTGACGGTAAAGCGGGTTCTAATTAGAGAGCTCTGATGGTTAACTTTAGTTACCCCATCAGATTTCTCCAATAAGAACTCAATTATCCCTTCAGCGCCTCTTGTTTCAGAAATCCACTTTCAAGTCGGTTCCTATTTCCCTGATGGTAACAGTGGGTCTGGAGACAAGAACGAGAACAACCCATCCTGATCTCCACAATTGAGATAAGCATCTATGATTTAATAGCAGTCATTCTGACAAATAGCCTTAATTAAAGTATCCTTTCTAATGGCAGACTTGCACTATAGCAAAAATTCTAATTAGAGCACAATTTTTTTTAGCTGTTGCCCCTAGTGACCAAATATGTTGTACGTAGCCCCTTAATACACTTATGAAAAAAATCCAAGTTTTAAAATCATAGCTTGTTTGATTATCAAGATATGCAGATGCAAAGTTTCCAAATTCCTGTACATTTTCAATGGAGAGGTGCGTTTTTGACCCCCAAAGTCAGTTGGGGGTCAAAAAAGCACATCTCCATTAAGAATGTACAGGAAATCGAAAACTTTGCGTCTGCATATCTTAATGTTCAAACAAGCTATGATTTTCAAACTTGGATTTTTTCATAAGTGTATTAATCCACCACCAGATGTTTACCCTGCTTCTGCTAAAACCTCTCTCAGATGATGGTCACAAAGCATCGTATGATCCATCCCACACCATCCCACACCATCCCACACCATTGTGAGCATGGGATGATCATCCCACACCATCCCACACCATTGTGAGCATGGGATGATCATCCCACACTGTCTCCAGGTGTGCATGTTGTTATTGTGAGCATGGAGTGTGTTATGGATCAGTGGTTCTGTGAAGAACCAGAACAACAAAGTGATCAGAGTTTCTTTCATCACTACCTACAAAGGTAACACAACAGCTTCCTTACTCCTGCAGCTGTGTATGTTGACATCAGAACACAGACTGTTCCCTCAAACAATTAGTCTCCTTACTCCTGCAGCTGTGTGTGTTGACATCAGAACACAGACTGTTCCCTCAAACAATTAGTCTCCTTACTCCTGTAGCTGTGTATGTTGACATCAGAACACAGACTGTTCCCTCAGACAATTAGCTAGTTGCAGACATAACAAGGTGTGAATCTACATGTTAGTAATAATGTTATCTGGGACCAGCTTCCTAGAACTTGTGTGGTTATACAGGCTACCTTTCTGCCTGTGACCTTTATATGAAATATGAAGTGACCCTTGAATTGCCACTGAGGAAACCCAAGCTTGGCCTAAGGTTATTGCAGTTTATACGAGAGGCAATAGGAGCCACAGTGGCTAAGATATGCATCAAACATTCTCTACATTAAAGCCATATAATATTATGGCTTTATTAAATAGCAGTAACCAGTACCCTATAAACTCAAGTTGTTGCCAATCACAAAATTTGATTTAACTACACAAACTGATTCACACTGTACTACGTAGCTATATGGTTTATCTATTTCTGAGGGGCTTTGAAATTTCATACGAGATTTCGAAATCTTAGGATTTCAGTCAAGATTTCAACCTAAATGTACGAAATTTTAAGCCGCGATTTCATGCTGGCAGCTAAATTAGTGACCACATGATCAGCAAAACACGGACGTACATACATGGACTTAGATTGCAAGATTACAAAGGATTCGGAGATTTGAGATTTGCATAGTGCTAGCAGCTCGGTCGACTGCCATATTCAGAGTGTGTGTGAAAGACTCGTACACCATATGCTCGAGTATGGCTGAATATCAAGCGGTGGGCATGACCGATTGTAGCAATACCAGCCCTTTATTACCTCGCACGTATGCAATGGGGTTAAGGAATTGGTTGTCTGTCTGTCTGTCTGTTGTCTAATGCGACGGTAACATTAGAATCTATAAAAATAGATGTGTGTGTACTTAATTATGCTAATTGTTCGAACATGCCCCATTTCCTGGGGAAAAATGGTTAATATATGCATTTTATGGAATTTGAATGGCAGGAACATATTATTAACTAGAGGTCTCTAGCAGAGACATACCCCGCGCTCCTGGACCCTGCAGACTGTAATGCCATATACGAGCTGTAGGCGTGGCTGATCGCCGTAGTAATGATACATGTGTTTCTCTGCGTATACTCCAGTATGCTTTCTATCTAAGTACCACTTCTAAGCTCCATGTTGAATACAAGACTCGTATACCATACTCGAGAGCTCGCGTATGTCCGTATTCAAGCTGTAGGCGTGACCAACTGCCGTATTAAAAAAGGCGTGACCACTTGCCGTATTAAAAAAAAATGGTGGAACACACAGAAATAGCGTGGAAATGCTGAGAATAAAACCGCTTTCTACTATATCAGGTACAGACAGGCTAATGTATCACGGATTTCAGCGTTAACCTTCTGTTTAGAAGTCGTTATAGCCTCTAAATCGCCCGTTCGAGAGATTTTTCAAAAAATTTTATGACAGACAACAACGACGACGACGACGACAGACGGACAAAACCGATTACTTAACCCCACTTGCGCATACACGCGCGGGGTAATGAGAGTAACTATGGTAAGCTAATATGGACCTTCTCTAGATCTTCTAACTGATATATATATACATGTACTGTTTGAGGGCAATCCACCACCACCAGATGCTTACCCTGCTTCTGTTAAAAACCCTTCCCTTCCCTTCCCAAACGTCATGATGGTGCTCGCTACAAAGCAGATGTGAAACTGCCAGCAAAGAACATTAATGACTATTGCAAAGCATTGTACGGTCACCCACACTGTCTCACAATGTGTTAACAAGTTATTGCGAGCATGGAATGTGTTACAGATTTGAGGTCCTATAAAAATGTGATTTGCCAATGATAAACCAAAGAGGTCTCTAATTTTGAAAGCTACAACAGAAAGCATTTAATTAGCTAATTAACTATAGGTCAAGGCTAGTTACCAGAGTGGGAAGTCATAATTTGTGCTTGTTTAAGTTAACTTGACACCAACATTTTCCTCTTTTACCTGAGCTTTGATGATAAAGTGAACTCATATTTTCCTGAAATTGGAGAGCTCTAATGGTAAAGTGGGTTCTAATTAGAGAGCTCCGATGGTAGAGCGGGTTCTAATTAGAGAGCCCTGATGGTAAAGCGGGTTCTAATTAGAGAGCTAATCTGACGGTTAACTTTAGTTACCCCATCAGATTTCTCCAATAAGAACCCAATTATCCCTTCAGCGCCTCTTGTTTCAGAAATCCACTTTCAAGTCGGTTCCTATTTCCCTGATGGTACAGTGGGTCTGGAGACAAGAACGAGAACAACCCATCCTGATCTCCACAATTTAGATAAGCATCTCTGATTTAAGAGCAGATGCTCTGACAAAGTGGAAAATAGCTCTATAATTAAGGTACCCTTTCTACATAAATACGGCCCTCAAGGGGTGCCTTTAATAGAGCAGGAAAATTCCTTAGGGGTGTCTTACTTGGAGGAGGGTCTTCTAATTGGAGTAAATTTTGAGCAGAGATACGAAGCCTTGAGAAGGACTGATCGTCACAACCATGCAAGTGATAAAGAACAAAATTTACAAGTAGCATGACCCTCTCTCTACTTCCCGTAGCAGCCATGGCTGATCCTTGGGAAAATGCTGTAGACAGAAGAGTTCTTTTTCCTGGATGCTAATTGTTTTGTGTTTGTTTGTTTTTCGTGTAGCTTCAGCTGTTATACTCACGACTGTCTGACTCGCTAAAATAATCACCTCATGTGCATCCAGTGGAGGGCCTACCCCTGGCCAGATAATACAGGCATGTGTGTAGTATTCAAAGCCACTAGTAGCTTCCTACACTGGTAAAGTTAGTCTACAATGTAGTCCTATGTATGAAGCCACAGCAATACTATAATATGCAGGCAGAAACAGTTGAGTGCTACAAAGTACCTTGCAGCAGCTAGAGACTCGGGCTACAAGGGTGCATCAAACCAAATAAGGAATTGAGTATCGGTTGCAATGCTCTAATAGTTGATAACCCTGCAAAGAACTCACTTGAGTCAGTTCTGGCCCCAACCAGACTTTGACTGATACCTGGTATTATAGTCTCAACCCTGCATACTGCTATATATAGACATTGGGCATCTCAGTTTCAATCCTGCATTTGAAAATTCTTGAAAATGGGCAGCAAGGCATGTCACCTCCCAGAAGACTTAGTCTATCAACTACAACTGACACTGTGCAATCATAAACCTTTCATCAGTAGACAAAGTTGATTCGAAGGCGCATATATAAGACACACAGGCACAAACATGCAACATACCATACACGGTCCTGTAATACTACAGTTGTACATACATTTGATTCAGTTGGCCAGTCAATCATGTAATACGCTGTAGTATTCAAAGGAGGTCAAGAGGTGCCTTCAGTTTCACACTCAATGGCGGCTTCATACCTACAGTTGTAGAAAAATTCAGATGTCGATTAGGTATGCAAGCGTTTGATTCATCTGCATCACACACTTGGCTTCCTATAGGCAGACGTGCATAATTATAATTTCAGCCACACCCAAGTCATGATTTATCACATCAGTATCTCTGCTCACATGTTTCTGTCACACTTGGCTGTGCATTTCGCCCTCAACATAGAGTAAACATATAAGTACGGATCTTCACAGAGTAGGAACTTACCTTTCATTTAATACATTCAGCCCATCATCAGAGCAGAGTGAGAGGTCATGCTGCAAATCCACCTACACAAAAGATATAAAAGTGCTATTTTTAACAAAATACGTACGTATGCATATATTCACCACCTACTCTGTTCATTTTTGGTCATAATACATGTGCCAACATGTAATCATTCTTCCACATTTTTTCCAGCTGGGCATGCACAAAAAATGTGTTCATCTAGTCCTAAGACTACATCACACCTTGTCTCCTCACTTGCTTAGTTTGTCTACACATGCACAAAAATTATCTCGGAACCTGTAGAACACTATACGTCTACAGGCCAAGTTACATACATCAAGTGAGCATAGTTTTGTGTCACCTAGAGAGTAGGAAGTCATACGTAGCGATGAGAAGTTATAGCTGAGGCACACTGAATGCTGTAAGTTGGCGTATAGGGGTGGTAGATAATCTATAGGATAGCTTCCAGTGCATGTGGCAAACCTGGCTGCACCTAGCACACATGCACTGTGATGTACAGTAAAAAAAGTGATAAGGCCCAGGAAAATGGTTATAAATGTACATTCTAATGCGACTATCACACTAACGTATTCCACAGCTCATGGGAATAAACTTACATCTGAAGTGTTTTGTTCTGGCTTCTGCCTTGGTCTCAGAGACGGAGAGCCTCCCGATGCCGAGTGGTCACCTCGGGATGCAGAGCTGGCCGGAGTGGAGCACAGATGGGAATAGAAAGAGTCCACTGCAGGAGAGAGAGGGAGTGTGGGATAGACCGCGATGACCACCAAGACTGCAATGGACTAATACACAATGCTGGTACAATGTGATAGATTAATGGCAGAAGACCCATTGACGCCAGATAAAGAAAGGGTACACAGCCTAATTAAGATTCCAAGCAAAGGACACACCATGGTTGATACAGAGCTCACCACAACCAACTGGTGCAAAGCAATCATTAACAATCCCATACTCCACTAAACAATGACAGATCTGAAGAAATTCTGGCTATAATAATTATTAGCGATTTTAAATTTGGTGATTTTTATGGTGTAGATTATGACGTAATCCAAATTTAGCGCACAGCGTATTCGGCTTGCTACCCAAGTTTAATATATATCTTTCGATCCAGAAGCTTGGCAAAGTAGAAGCCTTTGTCCCATTGTTCTCGGAACGATCCTTCCCAGTCCGATCGCTTTGTTCCAGCGTGTAACTACTACACTTGCTTCGAGGGCATCAGGTTCGCGTCTCAAGACTATCAAGATAGAGTGCGCTTTACAACCTCATTTGCCCATTCAATGTTCTCTTCGGAGGGAGAGGAAACGCTACATGTACGTGGTGGCGTAGAAGAGTTTCACATGTGTATATGTAGAGCTAGCTAGCTGCAGATATGCGCGTGGGTGTTACAGATTACTTCATGCTTTCAGTATTAGCAAGAATTTAATGTTTTATGATTCACCAAACCGCTAAATAAAAGGTCCTTGCCACTACTCCTACTAAGTTTTTCATCATTAATACCCAGGTGAAAGGCACTAAATCAGCTAAATCACCTGCTACAAGAAATCTTATGAGTGAGCATGACTTGTTGCTATATTAATTAAAAATAAATGGTGGGCATTTATCCACTATTGAGAGCAAGCCAGAAAATGCAAAGGGAAAATACATTTTTGTACCAACCAGGTATGTACATAGCCACTGTACTAAGGTACTAGGGGTTTTTCATCATCATTATGCTAGAGAAAGATGCCAATTAGCTAAACCAACCCGCAAAAAAAGATATTTATTTATGACAGACAGATGGACCCCACATGGAGTATACATGTACGTAGCCTGGGTACGAGGCTAACATGTACGTACATGTATATTGGGGACTGCCAACAACACAGAGTTGCGTCCACATGCTACTGAATATTGTTCACTGGGCTGGGAAATACTTGATGCCTTTCTAAGTCCTGGCAATTTAGGTATGATGAATTAAAACTCACAGTCCTTGGTAGAATTCAGAATGGAGGCATCAAGGAACTGCTCCCGGAGAAATGTTGCCTTGTCATCCTCAAAATGCTGACGCTGAAATCCAAACAGCAGGCCACAGACATAATAATGCATGTAACAAAAAAAAATTGTCATAGGTAAACCGTATAGCCGGAAAATTTGGCGGCGAATTTAATTTGTTGATTTGGCGATTGGTGACGGCACTGCCAAATTTGTTTCTCGCCAAGTTCACTTGTGTCAATATTTTGTTGTGATGTCACCCCTTTAAACGCCTCAAACAAGCGCATCTACAAAGAAATTGTATTTAGAAACTGTAAGTACAAGGCACTTCCATCCCTCCTTGAGGCAAGTCCACTGAAAAAGACCTAGCTCCAGAAACAGTGCAGTGAATCTTGGAGGAATAGTGAGCAAGCAGTCAATTTTTTTTCTTCAGAATAACAGTATTCCTTCGCGTAAATTGCATAGGGATTCTCGACATTACCACTCTCTACATAATACTGCAATACACGTACTTCCCCCATGACGGAGTCCACACACGTAGTTTTGTCTGTGGCACATTGACAGACTATTGCTCAACAGCTTTTCAACGAATGCAAGGATGATGTAACGAGAAGATTGCGCTAACCACCATTTTAAAACTTAGCATATATAATTACAGCTGGTTGGAAGCTATTTCGCCAAATATAATTTCCACCAAATTTTCAGTTATACCGTAATTACATGAATGAGTGCTCATGAGTGCATGCACATTTACTACACACTCATAGAACTACTATGCAGTACTTACATGTAAGGCATTGATTAATATTCAGTGATATTGGATGCCTTGATGATCATGTGTTGTATAAGATGTACGTACAATAAATTTCTTCCTGGATCACAATGGGTAGCCATCCAATAAAACTGGACATTGCTAGTATTTGGATCATTCTTTGGACTAACCCTAATTCTGCAACTTATGGCAATATCCAGTGATATTGGACGGCTACCCATCCAATAAGATACGTACATACATGCAGTAGCAGACATGTAGTTATCGGTTTTGCACTCTGTTATGTGGTCAAATCAAGAATAAAGATACTTCCCAGGAAGAAGAATAGTATTAAAAACATTAAGAGCAACAGCAGAGGTAGGCTGGTGGCCCGGGAGCCATTCTTCACGAGTGAATCACTGGAGAGTGCTGTGGCATATAGCACGGTAAGCTACTGTTCTCTGTCTGGGGCTACGTTTCCATGTGCCGTGTGCCTGTGCACTACGCCATGGTACCAGACACTAATGCTTTGGGCCACAATAGCACTAGGCCAAGGTTGGACTGGTAGCTGATGTAGTTGCATACCGTATAGTGCCAAATTATCGAGGCGCATAATTTCACGGTTTTCGAACATTGGCCTCAGACCGCGAAAATTAAGCTCGCGAAATATTTTTTCATATAAAATTATGCGTGTATACGTACGGAGCATCGTTGGTCCGTGAAATTTATTTCCGCGAAATGTTCAGTATGACCAAACCGCGAAAATTGTGCGCCTCGAACATTTGGCACTATACAGTATACTGGCAGTCTTTCACTTCTGCTATACAGATGCTGTGAGTGTTTCACCGCTGCATTATTATTATATCGTGCGTCTTGTATCTTAATGACTATAAAAACAAAACAGTTGCTCTAACCCAGGGAGGGTCATTTCACATGGTGCCATGTACGTATGCCAGTGCTTTTGTTTCGCCCACACGCTCTATGACGTACCTCCCTGTCCAGCCTCCTGGCAGCTTCCAAGTACTTTTGTCTCTCCCGTTCAAAGGTGTCCCGCTGTTTGTGGAACAGCTCCCTCTCGCTGTCCAGCCTTTCTCTCTCCTGCCACAGTTGGCTCTCATTCTGTGCGTGGGTAGGCATCACCAGTACAGCATAGCTACACAGCAACGTAGTGCAGAAATGACAAAACCACTATGTGGCAACTCTTTCCATTCATAAATATAGTGGCTACCAGCACACCATTGTAACTGTGCTGATTCTACATGTAGGTCACTTATCATACTCTACCGCCACAATAAATGCATAAATTTTCGTACTTACAATGTATGTTCTACATGTACATATCCACACCTCCAACACCACCTAGCCATCTACCTGATCCTTCAATGATATATACACACCTAATCAGCATGGATGCTTTGCCTCAGTGAGAATCTGGACAGCTGGTTCTCACATTGGTCAACATTCTGTTTCTGAGTCTAAATTTAAAGCTATATTCTCGCAATTATTGTCTGCTTGAGCCTTGCTGAATGAAAGATGGCAAGCGACAAACACAGTGTACAGCCATTTCGACCTTACAACCTCAGCAGTTAATTCACTAAGGTGTTTCAAGGCTGCAATATAATTTTCAGAATGCAGAGTCAGCAGGAAAATATGGGCTGGTGGTACAAACACTATCACTTACCAGGAGACCCAGACCTCTCTGGACCTCTTTCTCGGCTGATTTCTAAAACAAGAGAAGAATATAAGATTTGGAAGTGGATCTTCATACAGTACATTTTGTACTGCAACAAACAAAATGATAGAGAGGTTGGTGGATTGCTATTTTATTGTGTACAGCCATTACTAGCTATAGGCTGGCTTTGTGGTTTTCTACTCTACACAAGCCTTTTGCAACGAGGTTTCAGGAAGGTTTCATGATCATGATTTTACAGTTGGGGGTTGGGAACGACATGTGTTAGTGGTGGATGTGTGATAGTGGGGGATGCGTGATAGTGGTGGATGCGGGCAGAATCACACCTGCTAACTGAACATGTAGGGGTCTGGAGCATGCTCCCCAGGTAAAGATCTTGAGGTTGCTTGTGGAGGCTTCTAAGGCCCAATATAACTTAGCTATTTGTACGTGTTATATGGGGCCGCCACTTTTTTCCCATGCCATCCCTACATACGAAGTACTACCGTACTCCGTGATACTCAAAAAAAACTACTTAATTATATGGGGGGGGGAGACAGGGTTCTGGTATGAAACCCTAATAGATCATTTTCCAATGATTTTATAAGCACATGCTAAATTTTTTTGTCAATATTCACCTTGAAAACTGAGTTTTAGATATGACATATATAGTAGGAAGAGACCAAGTTGTAAATTTGAGCTGTTTAGTCTCAGTTCAGACCCACTCTCCATCTAAATGTACAGGGAATTTTAAACTTCAGAGCGTGCATATCTGGCAATAAAACTTAAGCTGCACATTAGCCTGCAGTCATATAGTACTAACTATGGAAGGTAGATCAAAATGCAAGGGAGAAAATTAAATGGGGGAGGGGCATGGATTTGAAATGCCCCTATTAAAGAGCCTATCCCCACGGCTGCTGCGAGAATAACACTTTGCACGCCTACAACACATTTATGTGTCATCAGTACAAAAGCTAACATTTTGTAGAACAAGTACTTGGTCCCACGCTTCTTGGATTGTTTCGTTAAAGCAATGCCTTCCAGCAATGCCTTCCAGCAATGCCTTCCAGCAATGCCTTCCAGGTGCACAGGGCCAGCTAGGGCTGATGGTTCGTTTCCTCAGTTTACACCCCATTTGTTTTCTGAGGTAAGTCACTCTTCCTGTTTTGTTTTTTTTTGTACTTTAGCTAGAGGCATCGAAGTGTTAAGTCGGGGTAGGAGGCCTGGGTACACTAACACAGCAGGTACAAGTTCAAAGCAGGAAACAGCGCATGTTAATTAGTAGCACAATATGCCTATACATGTACATAATTCAATTTTGCAGTTAGTAATGGATACTTTGTAATATCACATGGTTGTACAGTCTATGGGAGTGTCCATTTTTGACTATGGACACCATTTCCTTGTACAGTGTCTGGTGAAGCATTCAAGCATACTGGCCAGCAACCTTATCTCTCATTAGTGCTACTCACGTGATCTTCAACGAATCAGAAGTCTCCGAATCGATCACATGACCGCACATTAAATCGCTTAATGCACACGAGTTGTTAATGCACACATAAGCGTGCATTAACAACTTAGTGCACACTTTTTCTAAATAGCGCCCAACAGAACCGTGGCTGTCTCAGGTCAGTGAGTGAACTAAATACTTTAGATAAGTGCAAAGCAGGAAGCAGTGCATGTTAATTAGTAGCACAATCATATCATAATTCAATCAAGCAGTTAGCAATGGATAACGTGTCACTTCACATGGTTGTACAGTCTATGGGAGTAACCATTTTTGACTATGGACATCATTTCCTTACACAATGCACTGGCATGGTGAAGCATACTAGCAACCTCATCTCATTAAGCAATTTTAATGGGAAAGTAGGCATCCTCTAAGACTAATAGTACAAAGGTTCAGCTTTCTTAGTTGCTGTTTACATTGTAGCTCAGCAACAAAATGAATACGTTCACCAAAGGTACTACAGCAGAGGGCAAATAATTTCGGGTATTCCTAGAGTGAAACAGGAACCCTCAACATAAACATTGAATTTTAAGAACATTGCCCTCCACCATGATTAGGGAAGAGAGGAGCATGCAGTCTTCAACAGTACATAGGTGAATAGGAAATACAGGTAGAATACTTGGAATGTTGGAAAAAATGGAAGGAGTAAGCAGGAAATTCAGAATAGATACTTGAATTAAAAAAGCCGGTACCGTACCTCCAGCAGCATCTCCTGTTGCTCAATGATCTCCTTGAAGTCTGCCAGCTTATCCTCCAGCTGCTGAACCTCAGAGTCTCGGTCCTGCAGCTGGGCACCTGCAGCAGGGGCAAGGAACAAGGAGACTAACTCTGACGGTTTCCAAAGCCTTGACAAACTTTAGTACATGTATAGGATATACCACGTCTACGAGGAGTATAAACACAATTACTTGAGGCGTAGCCGAGGGTAAACCGTCTAGCGGAGTTTATCATGTTTATACTCCGAGTAGGCGTGGTATATCCGGCTTATATCACAGGCGGCCAATCGCTTCTTGCCGTTTGTCATCGCTATGGATACACCAAGTTACCATTCAGTAGCATTTTATTACGTAAACAAAAAACATACGTTAACGAACGTGAAAACATGCATGGAAAACATAAAAACAAAGTAGTAGTATAAACACCTTTACACTCCTCTCTGTAACCAATGACAAAAGTGATGTAATGTGAGATAAGTTTTGACTACACTATGGCTGTGTACTGTATTTCCGTGATCAGACACTGTGGCTACGAATTTTCATTACGTGATTTCTGCGGCCACTATTCAAGAGCAGCCACTAATTGAGGGTGGCGTTTATTAGAATGAGCAGTTTGCTGGCTACAGCAATGCACAACGGCAGTTCCAATCCGTTTGTTCAATCGTTGTTTGTGCCTTAAAAACTATCGATAAGCTATCATATCACAATACCAGTTGTTGTTTTTATGGCAGAGATACAATAATAAATGAGAATATAGGTTCGTGGACAGGCTGTAATCCCTTCACAGGCCTTGAAAAAGACAAGGGTGAGCTCAGATAACTGCTACTTTATTCACAGATAGTAGAGTAGATGATATCTTGCAGCCGTATCTTGTTGCAATACTTGAATTTTAGCCGCGGCTACTAATTGAGGGCAGACACTATTTCGTTCAGCATCCCCGGAGGTGCAGTTACAATTCGAGGGTGGCATCTATTCGCTGAAATACGGTATACACCAGCATCAAAGTCAATCTTGGAAGGTAAGTTCTCTGTGTTCTCTGTATACGTACGTGTGCATGCGTTACAGACCATGTACATCCCCAATCAGGCCGTATACCATGGCAACTACTACAGCTCACGATAGGCTTGCATCGATTATGCCCGGCACAAAACGGGAATGATTGCAACAAGGAAGCATGGCAGTAGAGCCTGGGAACGAGGCTAGCAACCGATGACATTGTGTGCATGCGCAAATGGCCAGATTGAGAGTGACTCATGATTACAATTTGCCGTATATAAAATACTACATAGGGATACTACTAAGTTAAACCCCTCTTAAAGGACACCCCTGAAATAAGGACACCTCTGTATTAAAGACACTTTGCTGTGTCCCAAATATACTTTCTTAATATAAATTTACCCCTGAAATGAGGACAACTCTCTTACAGGACACTTCACCAGGTCCCCAAGGTGTCCACAATAAAGGGGCTCAACTGTATGAGTGTACAGGAATGTATGGTAAGAGCCACACAACGACACCGACCTTCGGGTTGGTCTCTCTCCAGCTTCTCAATCCTCTCTCTCAGCTCCTCCATGCGCTCCTTCACCCTCGCACACTTGCCACGGAAACTCTGTTCAATCCCTGCGATTCAAACAACCAGTACAACATCATATTGTACATACATGAAAGCAAACAGCAGCACATTGTTAATAGCATATTGCACTGCCATGTGTGGGTGTGGCTTCCAAAATGTCATGTTTTATATTTTAAACAGTGGCTTATACGTATCACAAAATCAATCAAAACTTATTAGAGTCATGAGTTAATCTGACTAGTGGAAGCAATTAGTCATTTATTGGCTGAAGCCAAAGGCAAAAAAGCTAAACTGCTTACACAGAGTGCTATACTAACTTCTACAATGGCGACGTTTTAATACAACCAGTCTGTGGTTTTTTGAAAACACAGCAGATGTAGTATAACTAAACAGATGTAGTATAAGTAAGCAGACAAAGAATATACCCCTAGCGGTCCCTTTGATATGTATGGCTGCCATGGTACAAGAATTGATCCTACATGTAGTGTTATAGTCGCCCTGTTTCCTCACCATCTCTGACGATGTCGAAGGGCATCTGGAAGTGTCCACTGCTGAGCAGCTCTTCACTGAGCCCCGGGGCTAAGGGAGAGTCACTCTCCATCTCAGGAGTCTACAAAGTCAGGAATGGAGTATCCCACAATCAGTATACATTGCTCAGCAACCAGCATAGCTGTGTATGTACTGTCAATGTAGCTCTAGTCTGGAGTGAGAATCACTCACTAATACTGTCAATGACTGCCATGAGAGATGGCAGCAGTCGCATTCCCAGGCTCTCATCCAGCTTTTCTTCACTTGCAGTACCAAAACATTTCATACCGCGAGTGTCAAAAAGCTGGATGAGAGCTGAGAACGAGGCTAAGATGGTAGTACTTGGTCACTATACTCTAGCTCACAACCGTGATTAACATTCTCTGCTGCATGTGAGCAGATGGTTATAGTACATGTGCTGGCTCCATACTCGGTTCGCGATGGAGAGGTAACAGTGATCTGCTTGCATGCAAAAAAATGACACATTTTCTATCGCGATTGTGGGAGTGTAATAATTAAGCAGGTCCCATGGCGGTCCTGCCACCTCCAGGCAGTGTTCACAGACTATCGCCCAAGTTTAGCATAGGTAAAATTGCTACAGTCATCTAAACATGGAACAGCTACAGCTCCACTATTCGCTAAAGTACGCTGGAATACCGTAATGCCTGCCCTCTACCAAGTACCAGAAAGTGCTATGTATTCTTCACTTCAGACTGAAACGTGCAGGTAGTCGGCAGGGCTTACCGAGGGCTCCTGTCTCCTGGCCTGCCTCTGGTTGAGCAGGCTCACCAGCTCCCTCTGCATGCTGGCCAGGGACTCGCGCAGACTGCCATTCTCAACCATCAACTCCTATGGGGAGGCAACTGGGCAGTAAACTATTGTACGTATATACACATACATGTACATGAACACATATATGCTTAGTCTCGCGAGCCAGCCCCTCACATAAAAAGTAGGGTCTGGTATCATCGCAATACAGCAGCTTTATGTTGCTTCTAACCTTTTGTCTCTCCTCATAGTTGCTCACAACAACTCGATACATCTCTTCATCACTGCTGCAAGGGGTGAAAGATTATCCGCATTAGAACACAGTAAAGTCAAAACCATAGCCCCTACTCATCCCATCAAAACACTGTAGTGTTTACATGTACATGTATAACATATAAGCACCAGAGGCAGTCTATGAGAGAGAGGGGCGTTGTTGCTTGAGGCAGTTAAGCCGCCTAGCCACGGTCGCAGCACGGCCATGAGTGGGGGGAGGGGCTTCCTGCATGAATTGTGGAAGCTGAGAAAGTGCACCATATTCGACAGGATCAAAATTGCCAAGCTGGGAGTGCAAAGGAAGCTGCAGTGGCCACAGCTAGCTCATGTTGGCCAACTAGACCTCTCGTAGTAGTCATTTTTAGCATGAGGAGCTTCAAGTGCATAGAGTACATTTGCACAGAGATTACATCTCTGCTGAATCCAGAGCATCAACCGCACTGTAGATCACATCTTACTCACCAAGAGTCTACACATGAACAGCAACTTGTGGTGACGTCATAGAGCACTTTTTTTTTTGAGGGGGGGGGGGGGGACAAGATTACACAGTGGGAAGGCATGTGCCCCCCCCCTCCCCTTCCCTGTTTCCATTGCCTATTATGTACATGTAAGATCTGTGTTGGGTGCATTTTGTAAATTTACATAGTTTATGAATTGTGCTGTAAATTTTTGCAAATTCATAAGGTTGGGACCAGGGTTAGAATTAGGGATAGTGGTAATTAGCACCACACAGTTTATAGATGTATAGAATGCGCAGGACAATTTGTAGAATGTGCCATGCAAATTGTATACATACGTACATGTACTACCGATTCACAGAATGCGCCTAACATCCATGTTGTATGTCTCACATGACCAACAAGACGAGTCATGGCTGCCTGGGGAGATGGACTGTGCTCCCTGAAAATCACACTTTGCACTGCTCAATCTTTATCTTTCGTCAAACATCCAACAGTACAGGCTACATAATGCTACAAAATGCATGTAGGAGCTGTAGAAAGCCACTGTTGCTAAACAGTATTATATAACTTGATTTAGAATAGAAATGTGTTAGTTTTTACAGAATGGGTTATTAACCAGCATCTATGGTATTATCCCCACACACGTTCAAGACCTGCCTTGATGTAAGAACAAATTTAAAGCTGGGGTCACCTGGAATGAACGGCACCACAAGAATTAGGCTTCCGCGAAGTTTAGGGTAGGGTCAGGGCCAGGGTTAGGCGGTATATTTTTCACGAGTTTTAATTTTTCGCGATGCCGTTTTTCCAGGTGCTCCTAAAGCTGTAGCTGCTGGTTAGCTTGTAGGCTCCAGGATCTGCATCTACACCGCATTACCAAGGCCCTGCAACCATAAGCAGGCCCTCCATTTACTTTATGTATCCTCCTCTTGACTAATTGTTCTACTGGCATTTGAGTGTAGGGTGTCAGCTAGTGGTCTCAATTGTAACACATCAGACCTGCCGGGCTTGCTCCAGGTCTTCCTCTTGCCGTCTGCCCTCTGAAGGGAATTGAGGATGCTCATGCCGAGTTTCCGCTCCTGGCTCTTGTCTGACATTAGCTGAGGGAGAGTGGGAGAGAGGAGTGCACCATGCACGCATGCAGGCACACACACACACACACACACACACACACACACACACACACACACACACACACACACACACACATGTACCTACATGTACCTACATGTAAATGCACAAATGCACACATACATGTATCACATGCCATGCACCCCCGCATAAAAGAGCGGGTCTCACACGTCATATACAACACAGCGCACTTTAATGGCTTGGCCAACTGGCTCTGTACCTCGCATCTTCATACGGAGCAACAGTTGATGAATGTGTATAGGTCTATCAACTGTGAAGTTATGCGTTGCCTAACAATATCTTATTGGACGGGGGTAGCTATCCACTGGACAGCTACCCCATTCAATGAGAAATTTATTGTGTATCGTACACACTACTAATTTAAATGATTCTAAAATGCCTGTTCATCAAGCCGGATATTGTACGGCTTGCCATATAAGAAATACTACATAGTGGTACTATGAGTGTACAATAATGTTGTTTATGGTAGTCGTAAACTTATTCAAATCCCTGTGCCTCTAGAGCTACATGTACGTTGAAGAATGGTTGTGGGCTAATTTGCCACGTGCACATACACCTGTAAGTATACATGTTTCCAAAAGAATTTTCCAGCTGCTACAGAATGGAAAACAATGAGTACACTTTACCTCTAGGAAGTAAGTAATGTACACGAAGAGAACATATCTAGTTGGCAGCAGCCTCCTCACCTGGCCGAGCTTCTGCTTGAGTCTCTCGTACTCCTTCTCCCTCTTCTTACTCTCGTGGGCAAACTGAGTGTCCTTGTACTGCAAGCTCAGCTTCAGTCGTCTCACCTGTGTGTGTTGTGCCAAGGAGGCAGGGAGATAGTAAGCAGATACATAATGCTATTTAACACCCTTTTTAACTCGTCAACAACGACGCTTTCTATTATTTCTCTATGGCTCCTTTTAATATGTTCAGTCAATGTATACAGACTGGTGGGGTTTACTAAAGAAAAATGAGTGCATGGCTTTATCTGATTTCATACTACTAGGGTAATGCATACATGTATATGTACATATACATCTCAAAAAAACTCACTCAGTGAAAATAAATAGTCTGTCGGCCTAGTTAGAGGCAAAATGAATGCATGACTTTATTGATTTTGCCTCACTGGCATGTTAAGCAGTTTGGTTGCTATATAGCATTTTCATACTCTTACCTCCTGTTATTCTCGTGTAGGTGCTCTTTGTACCATTATTATTTGCGGTTGGGCACTTTTTTGTCCGATAAAAAGATCTATGTCCAAAAAACCTCACTCACCTTAGCTTTTGACATGATATTGTATAACTAGTCAGTCATACAGAGCAAGAGCAACTATTCTTGGTCACTGCAGGCCTACACTGCCAGCGGGGCTCCCTCTCACCTCCTCCTGCTCCGCCCTCAGTCTGGAGGAGAGGGCTCTGTTCTTCTGTGTGAGCTGGCGTTCACGCTCCTCCACAGCAGCTATCTCACGTTGTGCAACCTTCAAGTCCTCCTGGAGGTAGAGGCGGGCGGTAATGGGTCTTACCCTGCTGTTATTGTTGTTACTAGCGTACCTGAATTATACCATATTACATCGTCCACAATAAAAATGATTGGCTAAAAAGTATTGCTGACATAGTTTCATAACCCACACTATTATCAGTTTGCTAATTAACACTTGGAGACTACCCTCTAACCCCATCCCAAATTTCAGATTGAAGGTTGACATAGTATCGCCTTCATAATATTTCAATAATTGGGAGTATTTGTGATAATGATTATCAATCATGACCCTTACGTATCATATTGCCCAACTCTACCTGCAGGTTAGCATGTCCATACATAACAATGCATACATACATACATACGTACATACAAATGACATTAAATTTCAGGCAAAGAACTTGAAATATTGCACTACAGCACTATGATATTGTCTGACAAATCAGACTGCAGAATTACAATTTCTATATATAAGCATAGTTTTCTGTTGAACAGCACAGCAAGATGTATGGCAGCAGACTGTACTGTTCAAGTGTATAATACCATCCAACAGAAAATCTAGTGACAGTGATACATGCTTCGTTTACCACACCTTAAGCCGGGCCTGTGTCTCCTGACAGAACGTGACATCACTCTTAGCACGCTGCAGGCTGTGGGAAGACACTTCATTGATTACACCCACACAGGATACGTACACTGTACATGCATAGACATGTATGGAAAAATCCCCACCCCAAGGGGGTTTACGCAGCCAATCCCTGTAGAAAAGCCAGTGTAGGACTCGTGACAGCGTATATCAGGGTCAACAGAGGGTGGCTCATAATTCACTCACAGTGTGTGTGTGTGTTTTTTTACGTATTGTATGTGGATATCTGAGAGTAGAATGTCCCACGCACACACTCACAAACACACCTTTCCTTGAGATCCTCGGTGCTCCTGAGGTTGTAGCGATGCAACTGCAGCAGCCGGTACGCTGCATTGATCAACCTCACAGTGTCCGGGCCAGTCTCCTCTCCAGCCAGGACGGGAGGCAGACCAAGAGACTGCAGCTCCTGTGGTGTGCGGTGTGGTCAAGGCACAAGGAGTAATGACACACTCCCTCACTATCCCAACTCTCGCTCCCAGGGTCAGCCAAAATAAAAAATTCCGTTAATGGCTACAGATGATCTCCAATTTGTGTACAATACAATAGTTAGAATGATGCTAATTTGGTGATGTAGGGATACGAAGGCTCAGGTTAGGGTTGGGGCTAAGAGTTAGAATTAGGGATAGGGGTAGCACCGCGCAGATTATACATGTAGATTTATAGAATGTGCAACACAATTAAAAAATAGTACCCAGGCTAAGACTGCGCCTAACACTAACAAGCAATGACCTAGAACACCGGATTTCTAGTTCTCCTTACGGAAGCGGGCACCATCCATTAAAGACATGCTATTCCCCGGCAGCGCTAGGACTTACAAAACTGTTTTGGAATCACTGGCTTAGACTATTTAGTGCTACTCACGTGACTTTCGACAAATCAGAAGTCTCGAAATCAAATCACTTAATCGTGGATTTAATGCTTAATGCACACTTAAGTATGCATTAACAACTTAGTGCACACTTTTCTAAATAACGCCCAACAGAACTGTGGCTGTCTCAGGTCAGTGAGAGAACTAAATACTTTAGATACCAGTTGACAGTGCATTACGGGACTAGTTAGTGCGCGAGGACAATTAAGTAACGATCTCGGGCACAAACTAAATCCCGTAATGCACTGCCAACTGGTATCTAAATATTACTTAGTGCTACTCACGTGACCTTCGACGAATCAGAAGTCTCAAACTCGATCACATGACCGCACGTTAAATCGCTTAATGCACACTTAAGTGTGCATTAACAAGATTAGTGCACACTTTTCTAAATAACGCCCAACAGAACCGTGGCTGTCTCAGGTCAGTGAGTGAACTAAATACTTTAGATACCAGTTGGCAGTGCATTACGGGACTAGTTAGCGCGCGAGGATAATTAAGTAACGGTCTCGGGCGGATAATGCACTCGCCTTCGGCTCGTGCATTATCCGCCCTCGACCGTACTTAATTGTCCTCGCGCGCTAACTATATCCCGTAATGCACTGCCAACTGGTGTCTAAATATTACTTAGAAGGACAACTACTACTGGCCACCAACGTCAAAGACCCTGCCACACACGTCTTCAATCAGGGTACATGTTTGAAAAGGGTCACATGTGCATTCTGCAACAGGTTGTATGGTGGTCAGGTGACTGCCGTACACACCCACTAAGACATGATACGTGCATGACATGTGCAGAAAGGCTGTTTAGCCTCTAGTATCGGAACGACCGAAATCCTTTCATAGCCAAACTGAACACGCTACTGTGCTAAACTATAACTACATATACTTAATATCATGAATCTGGAATGGTGTATCCAAATAAAGCCCATTAATAGGTTACTGCACTTATAACTTGCCCATTCACCTGATGCAGATACTGTACACAGTTCTCAATGCTGGAGTCCTCGCGAGTACAAAACTCATCTTCGAAACTGGAGCTCGCTGGACTTGCCATGATATGACTCACGCCAACGCCAATTATTTATTAAGAGGACGTTACGTAACCACCTAATAAAGCGGTCGTACGAAAGCGCGCCATTTCGCTATTCATTGTATGTCTGCAGCAAGGTTATCAAGCTTCGGTATCCTGTTTTCTGCAGTGCCTTGCAGCTTTTCCAATCCGGTTCAAGAATCGCTTTACACGCTAATACCGCTAAATAGCGCTAAATCATCCACGCGCTAAATAATAACGAATTTACACACGAACGCTAGACTCTACGTACATGTACGTACATACGTGTAGAGTCTAGCGTGCTAAAGCGTACTAGTTATGAACACACGCGCGCCAAATACAGGGTTCCACGCACGCTATTGTCGAGGGGCCTATGTTGCAGATTAAGGGAAGCTCGTCAACATTTGAAGCTCGATGTACTGTCAACATTTGAAGTCAGCAATCTGTGGCATCATAGATAATATAAACCGTAGGACTCTATTTCATTCTACTGGAATTCGGGTTTGTTATCCTATTAGAATCAGCTAGCTATAGAACCCTGCATGATTAGAATGCATAGCCTCCAGTGGATTGATTAGGCGAGAGAATGATTGATCACTACAATACCAGCAGTAGCTAGAGAGATTATAGCTATATTCCAAGTATAGAACAGTCAATACTACACCATGGCCATGCACTCATTAGGTAGAGTTTGGTTATTATAGTTCTGCCATTCTGATTTAAACCTTATTACTGATAATTTAGTCTGTATCTTCTATGGAGTATGTCTAAACCTCACTGTGTGTATTTATTACTGCATTCACTCTTAATGCAGCAATACCTTTCAGCATCAGTAAACCTACACCTACCAGATTTATCATGCAATCAAACAGTGCTCAGGATCACAGCTTTTACTAAGTAACAAGCAATTTTTGGCACTGCAGCTGGATTGGGAACCCTGATTTCAATCTCATTATGCTTCATTGCTGCAATTGTTCATGGTATTGTATTGAAATAAAGGAAACCAATTGTTCAGAATGTGATAAACTGTGAATTAATAAGCACACATTGGACCAGTGCTGAAGTCAGAGTTGAACGACTTGATATTGAAGGTTATAGACAACTTCATAATCTGATGCAAGATACCAAGGTCAAAGTGCAATGTGTGTGCGTAAGCCAAAAGTGTATACTTAATAGGATGTGTAGTGCATGTTTAATGGCTGCATGTAATACATGCATGTATGGCACTACTTTTATCTTTAATTACAGGAAGTATTTAGCCCCACCCCTCGTATACGTATTATATACATGTAATCTATAACACAATAATTATGCAGGATCAGTATCCGTCAGATGAGACCCTTTACAATGATCCAGATTCTACTGAAGAGCTCCTACTTGAACAGATTAAGTACCAAGGAATAACAATGATTCCTAGGGAATCACTGGCGTACGTGAAATACTTCACACACATCACGCAATACTAAATGATGACGATTTTTTTTTGCTCACATACAGATGCACTATTCATTTGTGTCGAGGAACATTTAGTGTCGTCAACAGAGGAATATGGCAAGATGATTCCGGTATGATATATGAGGTTGCAGTAAAATCTTTGGTTCCCGGATCCCCAACAACTGCAGGATGAGAAGATCAAGCTTCAACTTTACCGACATTCTCCCCCAACTGGCTGCCCAGTGATGATTGCTGAAATCGTGAATCAATGTTGGTAAGTCTATAGCTCTGCTTTCCACAAAAACAGTCTCCAGTACCTTTTTTATCAGGACCTCATTCTTTGCAGCCTATCCATGCAGCTTTTGCTTATGAAATAATAGAGAACTGCTATAGCTACAGGCCAGTTACTATGGATAGCATGTTTGTACTTAAGCATTCAAATCACACTATTCTCTTTCCCAGGCACCCAGACCCTGAATCCCTTCCTACCTTCAGGGATCTGCTAATTGCTCTCCTGAAGTTCGAGGACTCACTGGTGGATGTCTCAGGAAAGCCTGTTGATGTCTCAGCATGGTCTGAAGAGCCTGGAGAGGATGAGGCTGTTGATGAGATATACTGCAACAATGATTTACTCGACGTGGAAGAACTTTATGATATCATTTAACTTATAGAACTATCACATGCCTTATCTTTTAGCAAACAGGCTCTACGTACTTTGTAAACAGACAGAAAGGCAGCATTGATGTAATATGTAAGCATGACATGAATATATATTATTAATATAAGAATCATCATGAGTAATTGCATATTAACCGTTTATTGGTGATCTAGGGCATAATTATGAGTATCACACATCTATCATCTGTAGATACTAATGGGTATTGTGTTTTCAATGGAAATTTAGTGTTGTCTTGAAAAGTAATGTCCAGTGAATTGATATGTTAGAATTAGCTGGAAATAGTCTGTAAATCATTGACATAATATTATCGTGAAGTAAGCTGCACAGCAATCACAGGTTAACATGAACAAATTTAGAAAACTATGCCACCTCGCTAATTGTTTAGCAGATTCACTGATTAAGCAAACTATGGAGTGTATACAATGTGTACACGCATGAGGAAAAGTGATTCGTTTAGTAGTCACTGTACTCCATACACCATGAACAAAGTATTTGTGGTGAAATACAAAGTGTTGCACTATCAATGAGGAGGTTATATTGCCTTCATCAAACAAATCATGAAGTAAAGGACTGTAATGGATATACAAAGAAATACAAATTAAAATTCTTTGGTTTGGCTGCTGTTTGATGCCTCATTAGAGCAAAAACAAATAAAGTGTCATAAAAATTTTTAAAGTTAAGTTATTTAGCACTGTGATTTCGTTAACTCACTATTTTCTCAGATATTCTTTCATGTAATACTTTAACAGATATTGCAATTATGAAAAGCTCGCATAAGTGTAGTTAGATTCATACTCACATGCATATCACCAAGAGAAAGAAGTGAGATGAAGCTCAGAATATTTGTGATCATCTTGGCAGCAGGTACTGAATAAGAGAATAATGATGGGGGTGGTATTATCCTAGTAATGCTGTACTATTTTATCATACCAGTCATACACATCACTTGGACATACCAAAGTGATGAGTGCCCAGGTGATGCTGCTCAGTTTGAGTCTACTGCCACAGAGAATTCAGGGTTCTTCATAAGTGAAAATCCTGTGGGGTGCTCTGGCGACATTACAGCCTGGAGATTCTGCTACTACACAAATACTAGACCTTGTAGATTGGGCAGTTATGAAGCCGCATTTGGCTTATACAGAAAACAAGGAGAAGACTTTGAACTGCTGTCTTACACAGAACAGAGTGTAAGCAAGGATGGAGATTCATTTACAGATAATGCTGGATTGACTTGTGAGCTTCTGGAGCTGAGTACGCCTTATAACATTGAAGAAGGATATCATATTGGTGTTTGTTTGTTTGAAGACGGAAATGATAAAACCAATACAAATAAATGCAATGATGGAGTACGTCCACTTTCCATTATAGCCCAAGAAGTGACTGGAACTAGTCTAAAACATTCCGATTCGTACTGTGACAATTCACTGCCTATCATCGTACAGACTGAAGACTCACTCGACACTCTACACGATCATGCACTTCACATATCCTTGCAAGTTGGTGAGTATCTGTCTTCCGTAGCCCTTTGATTTTGCATATTTTCCAACATCCCTTCCTTCCTTACACAGTAATAAACAACAACCCAGTCATGAGTATTACAGGTAAATTGCAAAAATATACTTAGTTCACCTGCAGACATGTCATATTGCATGTTGCATTCCTGCAGAAACAACAATCATCCTAAACACTAATGCTACCAGGGATCTCTTGAATGATCACGACTCTACCATCAATCTACCCCCCGCTATTTTATCAACAGTCTCCCCTAATGCCTCAACCACAGAGTTTATGGCATTGACTGGTCACGACTCTACCATCAATCTACCCCCCGCTATTTTATCAACAGTCTCCCCTAATGCCTCAACCACAGAGTTTATGGCATTGACTGATCACGACTCTACCATCAATCCACCCCCTGCTATTTTATCAACAGTCTTCCCTAATGCCTCAACGACAGAGTTCATGGCATTGGCTACAAATATACAGCCTACACCACAACCAACTGCTCCAAACTCACCGACCATTGAAAAAACAAGTCAATCCTCTACTTCAAAATCAATAATAGGCCTAACCACAGCTGTAGTGATGCTAGTGATATTTGCAGTTGTGGTACTTCTTTTGGCTCTTACGCTTTTGCGGTACAGGAGGCAAAAGCACAAGGAACTTCAAGCAGAAATTTCACAACTGGGTCAACCGGGTAAGTCAAATCTATAAATAGCTACATTAATGACTGTGTGAATAAGCTTCCTTCATGTTGATAACACAGGTCACTTTGTTATCGCTAATGGTTATATACCACCGACAAATAGTGCTACTCATGAATGTGACACAGCAAATCAATTCTCAGAGATTGAGAACACTGCTACACATTATGAATTTGATCCTGAAATCAATCATTCCGGCCGAAGTGACTCTGACAGTGTGGTAAGAATTCATGTTGCAACCAACATTAAAGTCATAGTTACTTGATAAACAGCTTCTTTCTTGCAGGACACACAGCACTATTCTGCTCTTAACCAGACAGTAATGCCTCCAGTTCAATATTCCAGTTACCATAGATATTACGCAACACTAAAGGTATGTGAGAATGGTTATATCACGTTTTCACCGATTGTTAAAATCAGACTATAACACTGTACAACCCCATGCAGGCTGTACAAGAAGCACTTCCATTTAAGCAGCCTAGTTCGAGTGAAGGAGACCTGTATGCTCAGTTGAATAAACAGAAGCTTAAGAAGATTCCTAGAAAAGAAATTAGGTAGCTAAATCCCCAAAGGCATGGAAAATGTATCTACACTTTTGTATAATGTTTTGAAATTAATCCCACAGAATCATGGACTGCCTTGGTACTGGCCAATTTGGTACGGTACACAAAGCCATGTGGAAGGCTCAAAATGAAAAGGCACAGGATGTAGCTGTGAAGATAATATCTACTATTTCAGTGGAAAACCGAGTCAAACTTCTCCAAGAAGCAGCAATAATGAGTCAGTTTGCTCATCCAAACATCATCAGATTATTTGCAGTTACATTAAGTGAAGACAGTGTAAGTTACTGTACATTAGGTGACTAATAGTATCAGTAGCAGTTATAATAGTGACATGTTGCATTTGTGTTTTGTCAGTTAATGCTGGTGATGGAAATGGCCTCTAGTGGTGACCTTCTGAAGAAACTGATTTCAATGAGCCCAAAGTAAGTACCAACTCTGATATGTGACTTGTTTAAAATGCATAATCATGTTATCAGTAATACTGACACTAGAATCCTGGGTTCATCAACAAATGTATTCTCTTTAGGCCCGGACAGCTTGCTCGTGAACAGACTGGTACAATCTTTCTCAACCTCTCATTGCAAATTGCATTTGGAATGGAATACCTCTCTAACAAGAGATTCATTCATCGTGATCTGGCAGCACGCAACATTCTGCTGTCTGAGGGCTACATCTGCAAAGTCAGTAATCTAAAAAAAATAAATATGAACGTGTATAACCATCAATCAATATCCTTAAATTATTTGTAGATTGCTGACTTTGGTATGTCCCGAGACCTTGCCAACGACAACTGCTACATGTCTCGGGGTGGTAAAATTCCAGTGAAGTGGACGGCTCCAGAAGCAGTACAGTACAGGAAATATTCTACTGCCAGTGATGTCTGGAGTTATGGGTGCCTGCTTTATGAAATCTGGACTTTCGGGAAAACACCATTTGAAGGATGTTCCAATATACAGGTGTGTGCAACCAATGTCTGCATCATAGATGTATGGTTTTAGTCATGCCTGTATAATATTACATATTACAGACGTTGGAAAAATTGGACTCTGGCTACCGTCTTCCTCCCCCACCTGGGTGCCCCAGAGTTGTCTATGAACTGATGATCAAGTGCTGGTTAGTTGACCTGTTCTTTTGTTTAATCCATGCACACACATAGCATTACAAGCGAACTACTAGCATTAAAACTGGGGTCATGGCAGTGGGGATTTTACTGTAAATGACAATTGGTAGGCCTGGAAGCAAGGCTACCCTCTCCCTTTTTCCCTCCTCTTCATGCACTCCAGCAATACCTTCAATGCCCATTTATTTGCATGCATTCCGACATTTTACAACTTTATCTATGACTATATGCACACAAACACAAGAAGAACTGTACATTAAAGGCAGATATCACTAGAACAGAGCAAACGTGGGTTATATATAAAAGTTATTTTGGTCTGCATGCAAACTAATTTACTTGAAGTTCATTCCTATTATAGGCATCCAGGGGCAACATCTCGACCCGGTTTCAGGGACATTGTGATGCACATGATGAGACCTGAAAGTGAAATGCTAGAAATACCACAAGAAGCACTAAACACCAACACGCTTGCTGGAGTCTTGGGGGGACCTCTGAAAGCTGGAATAAACATGTACTGTGATCTTCAGTGGGCATACTTCTCACCTAGTGGCGATGAAATCACTGTATAGCAGTTCATTCATTTGGACAGTTTGTTTATTCACTATGTCAAGTAAAATTTTGCTGTTGCTCATGAGATTGGCAAAGGGGAAACCTAATTGTACGTATATGTACATATAACTATGTGAAATTCCATTAAAGCCTAGGAGTGCTGGCAACAAACTCTCCCATTGTATGGCACGAGACTAGTATCAGACGTTCAGCCATCCTGCATGTATCAATACTACATACTCCGGATCCGTGTGCCTGCCTATAAGTCATAATTAGAACTAAGCATACTAACAAAGAGCATATCAGGTATAGACCTGGCACAAAATAGGGCAATAATTTCATAGGAGAGCATGACTAAAACGTTTACGTAGATGATAGATGGTTGGTACATGTTACCATAGAGACAGATTTTTCGGAGCTTTATATCTCGCTGAACATAGACACACAGGCCATCACACTTAGGCCACGTCCTCTACCCCACCCACGTACCAAGTAGGTTTGATTATAGCTGGCAAGCTCTATTCACCCTTCGGGCTCATAGAGCTTGCATGCCGCCCATGATCAAACCTATACTTATGGTATGGGTAGGTTACTAGGTTATAGAGGTATACTGGTTATTATAGAGGGATAATAGGGATTATGTGTGGTTTTATTGGGATAATTATTGATGGTTATAGAAGGTTTTGGATGGTTATATAGTCAGGCTCCTGAGCAGAAATCATCTTCGAAATTGGAACTCGCTGGACTTTTCATGATGACTCACACCAGTGCCAATTTAAATGACGTTACATAACCACATAGATTAATAACCTATTACGTACCAATTGGATCACGTGAACATTAATACCACCCATATTTTGTATCCTGCATGCATGATGATAATTATGTCAGGTGAGTGAGTGAAGAGACTAACAGATTTTCCATTTATAGGCAAGATCCTTCATCTTAACATAGCTAGCTACGGTTGAAAAAACTATTCATCATAGCATCACTGGTTATAAGTGGTCTATTCTCAACTGCAGTGAAGGATGTAAAGTCTTTAATAGTTTAATAGTTACTGACATGCATGCCTATAGGTATGTATAACACTCAACAGGATAGATAATCCAACACGTCCTCCTAGTGCTATATATCTCCTCCCTGGTCATAAACATATATGTTGCATGTGTTCCATTCAGACAACAGAGCAATGAAAATTGCCCACAGGGAAAGCATTAGTGTGAAAGACTTTCCTAAAGGTTAAAACTTTCACCTTTATGAGCTAATAGGATATAGATGCAACTAATCTAGCTAGCAAATTAGCAATGAGTGTACTAAAGGGACTTGAATAAAAGTTCAACATTCTACAAATTTATGCATTGTCTTTAATTGTGTGGTTGCAGTAAAATTTTTGTCACTGCAAGTTATTTCCCATGCACACTCTCATTTAAAGTCTACAGATATAGCAAAGGTGTCTCAGTAAGTGAAATTAGTGAGGATTGGAGTTCAGACAAAGATTTAGAAATGTGTACAATAATATTTGTACAAGTGGCATTTTTGGCCATACTTTATCAAGCAGGTAAGCTGACTGACTAACTGCAATTGCATGCAGGCTTGTATTGATCATGGCAAGCCAGTGCATGGGTGACTCTATTCATGACTTGCATATATGTGGCTAATTATTTTTATCCCCCGTCCTCTATAGGATATACCGAAGGTACAGATACCAGTGTGTGTCCCCCAATATTAGGCACCAATCTTGGTCAAACCCGTACGGTGGGTACTTCTGAGTCAGAAGAATCTGATAGTAGTAGTAATGCTGTAACCAGGCCTGCCTATACCGGACTATTGTTGGATTTTGACAGCCAAGCAGAATGCACAGGAACCGCTGCAGTGTGGCACTATTGTTTCTACTTGGAGTCAAGCAGTTCATACTACTCACAAGTGGCTGAGTTTGGTGTATACAGAATGCAAGAAAGTGGAAACTATGCTCGTGTGAGAGAAAGTCACAGAAGAGTGGAAGTACACAATGAATACTCATTGTTAGTTCCAGATTTCATTTGTCAAAGTATCACAATGGATGAACCATTCTCAGTCCTTGAAGGAGACCTAATCGGAGCTTGCTTACTCAATGATCCCACTAATAATATCTACGCACTTGATCTTCTTGCTATTGCAGATGTCAGCCATAAACTCCACCGCAGAAATACATGCACTAGTTCAGAAGTAGATCCCTTAAGCTCGGAATGGTCCTTAATTAGCAGAATGGCTCTACATCTTTACCTGGAGATAAATTACACCACAGTGTCATCAACAGTGTCACCTACAGCATCAACATATCATCCATCAGAGATAGGTAAGACCTAATATAATGGAGTCCAAAAGAGTTCACCCTGCTCTATAATACGATTGCATGCAAAAAATAGTCATTTCACTATAGTATCCCATTTAACCCTCACTGTAATTTATTAGTATTTCCATCCATAATGCAGCAATAACTACAAATACGTTCGGCATTAGTACACCTACATCTACCATTCGAAACGGGTTCTCATCTACTATGCAATCAAACAGTGTTACTCCAATGCTATTAGCTCCAATGAAAGGAGAAGAGGTACAATCACATTCAGGATCACAGCTACTATTGAGCAGAAAGGCAATTGCTGGCATTACAGGTGGATTGGGAGCCCTGATTTCAATTTTAATATGCTTCATTGCTGCACTTGTTTATGGTATTGTATTGAAAAGAAGGAAACCAATTGTTCAGAGTGAGATAGTTTGTGAATTAAAAAGCATTAATTGGACCAGTGCTGAAGCCAGAGTTGAAGAACTTGAGGTGGGCAGTTATAGACAGTGCATGGTATAAGAAGCAATTCCATAATCTGGTTATACGTGATACTAAGATACCAGAGTTAAAGTACAATGTGTGTACATAAACCAAAGTGTATAGCCTAGGATGCGTATAGTGCATGTTTCGTGGCTGCATGCATGCATGTGCATATAGTTATGTAATGTACCTACCGGTATAACACAATTCACTTATGCAGGATCAATATCCGTCAGATGAGACCCTTTACAATGATCCATATTCCACTGAAGAGCTCCTACTTGAACAGATTAAGAACCAAGGAGTAACAATGATTCCTAGGGAATCACTGGCGTACGTTAATTACTTTACACACATCATGTAATACTAACGTACGGGAAATTCTTTGCTCACATACAGATGCACTATTCTCTTGGGTCAAGGAACATTTAGTGTCGTCAACAGAGGAATATGGCAAGATGATTCCGGTATGATATATGAGGTTGCAGTAAAATCTTTGGTTCCCGGATCGCCAACAACTGAGAAGATCAAGCTTCTGCAGGAGGCGATAATGATCCATCAATTCAGTCATCCGAATGTGATCCAACTTTACGGAATGATCATGACAGATAAGCAAGTAAACCATTAAGAGCAACATGTTTATGCTAATTTATTTTATAACCACTCTAAATTAAATATACTATTTTTGAAAAATTATTCGAAAGAGCATGTAGTATAACCATACTCTATTATACTATAGGTTGTGTTGGTGATGGAGCTTGCCCGCAAAGGAAATCTTCAGGCCCATCTCAAATATTTAGGCCAAGTGTAAGTCTATTATCTTATTTAAAAATGTCATGTAATGTTAATGACATAATGTCTGATTAGTCAGCAGATCCAGACAAGATCAGCCATGCAAAAAAAGTTGGTTGGTTTTTCAAAAGATATTGCGATGGGAATGCAGTACCTCTCCAGGAAGGGCTTTCTTCACCGAAGTATATCATCCAGCAGTGTATTACTTACAACTGCAGGCATGTGCAAAGTAAGGAGACAGCCAGTACTGCAACAGATGAAGTATTGAGGCTATAGACTGTACATGTGTATAGGCTCAAATGCGTGATAGTATAAATAACTTTCTATACCCTCAGATTGCTGGTTTTCAGATGTCTCGAGGCCTATCAGAGAATGAAACCTACTATGCCTCTCGTGGTGCTAAAACTCCAATGAGGTTGACTGCTCCTGAAGCTATATCCTCCAATAAATTTTCATCAGCTACAGATGTTTGGAGTTATGGATGTTTACTGTATGAAATTTGGAGCTTTGGTCACCAACCCTTTGAAGACTTTACAGAAACTGAGGTAGACAAACACATTACTTACATGCATGCATATACTCAAACCACATGTTTGTATATACCCAAGGTCTTACAAAGGTTGGAGTGTGGGTACCGACATTCTCCCCCAACTGGCTGCCCAGTGATGATTGCTGAAATCATGAATCAATGTTGGTAAGTCTATAGCTCTGCTTTCCGCAAAGTCTCCAGTACCTATTTCATCAGGACCTCATTCTTTGCAGCCTATCCATGCAGCTTTTGCCTATGTAATAATAGAGAACAGCTATAGCAACAGTGTACAAACCCAGTTACTATGGATAGCATATTTGTACTTAAGCGTTCAAATCACACTATTCTCTTTCCCAGGCACCCAGACCCTGAATCCCGTCCTACCTTCAGGGATCTGCTAATTGTTCTCCTGAAGTTCGAGGACTCACTGGTGGATGTCTCAGGAAAGCCTGTTGATGTCTCAGCATGGTCTGAAGAGCCTGGAGAGGATGAGGCTGTTGATGAGATATACTGCAACAATGATTTACTCGATGTGGAAGAAATTTATGATGAGATCTGACTTATAGTACTATCACATGCCTTATAATTTAGTGTACATCCATTAGGTCAAACTTTACTTTGTAAACAGAAAGGCTGTACTGATGTAATATGTAATATACTAAGCATACATGAAGATATGATGTAATATGTATTATACTAAGCATGACATGAAGATACTATTATTATAAGAATTGTCATGAGTAATGTTATAACCTTTCGTGATCTGGGGTATATATGCAAGTATCACACATCTGTAGATACTAATGTGTATTGTGTTTTTCAGATAGAAATTTAGTGACTTAATGTCCAGTGTGTTAAAATTGAGTTAGAAGAGCCTGTGTAAATCATTGACATAACAGAAAGCAGGTGGTTCTGCCAAGATGATCATGAATATTAGTTATAAGCTTCATCTCACTTCTTTCTCTTGATGGTATGCATAATGTGTTTTACATTAATTTTAAGCGAACTTTTCATAATTAGTACAATGTCTGTTAAGTATTAGTGATTGTATATGAAAGAATATGTGATAAGTTAACAAAATCAGTGCTAAATCACAAAATTAATTGTCATTAGGCATCAAAGAGCAACCAGGTCAAAGAATTTCAATTTATACATCCAACACTCGTTCGTTTCATGATCCGTTTGATGAAGACACTATAACCTTTTCTATGATAGTGCAACATTTTGTATTTCACCTTTGTTCATGGTGTATGAAGTACAGTGACTACTAAACGAATGATTTTTCCTCGTGTGTACATGCATGCTGCATACACTACATAGTTCGCTTAATCAGTGAATCTGTTAGCCAATTAGCGAGGTGGCATAGCTATAAAATTCTGTTCATGTTCATTAAGCAATAATGTTCTAGACAGCTATAAGCTATTTTCTTAACTGATTGCTGTGCAGCAGGTACTGTATAAGAGAACAATAACAACGGTACTGTCGTAGTAATGCTGTGCTATTTTGTCATACCAGTAATACATACACCAAAGTGATGAGTGCCTGGGTGATGCCCTCAGTTAGAGTCTACTGCCACACAAAATTCAGGATTCTTTGAAATAGTTAAAGGTCGGTTTGGGTGAGGGGAATTTAAAGTCCGAGGCGAAGCCGAGGAGTTTAACCCCTCACCCAAACTGACCTTTAACTGATTTAATGTATACATTGGTATAGCAATGATCCCTGTATGTGGCCTCCTTTGAGTGCTATAAGCGTGGGGAAAAGTGGTTGCCATGGTAATGTACATTAAATAAGTGAAAATCCTGTGGAGTGCTCTGGCGACATTACAGCCTGGAGATTCTGCTACTATACAAATACTAGACCTTGTAGATCGGGCAGTTATGAAGCCGCATTTGGCTTATATACAGAAAGCAATGTAGGAGAAGGCTTTGAACTGTTGTCTCACACTGAACAGTGTAAGCAAGGATGGAGAATCCTTTACAGATAATGCTGGATTGACTTGTGAGCTTCTGTAGCTGAGAGTACGCCTTATAACATTGAAGAAGGATATCGTTAATTTGTATGGATTCTAATATCTATAGTTTGAAGAGGAATTACATTACTAAAACACGCTTATACAGTGGTAGAATATTACATCCATTCTCCATTATAGCCCAAGAAGTAACAGGAACTAGTCTAAAACACCTGCCCACTTGAAAGCGCAGATGAGTATCCGGATGTAAATGTGGTCGAGGGCCAGCCCACTTCCGCTGGCCCGCGAAACTAAACTGACACGATATAATCGTTCGCGTATATTAAAACGCGAACAATGTGTGGAATTTTTGCTTGTGTTGAGTGTGTTGGCTCAGTGGCTGGGAAAGCTTGGCACTTGAAGGTCAGGAAGCAGTTGTTACTAGTAAATGGACCAGCTTTTAAAATAAGCTGATGTAGTCTAGCTAGCTATCACCACAAACAATAGATATCTTACTCTATCATCAATGCCTTGACTACCTCTGATGTCGTACCAACTGTTGGTAGGAACATCAACTACACTCTCTTGCATTATGGATAATCTGCACTGAATAAACATACACACACAGCACCCACTGATTGAAAGATTAAAGCGAAGGGGTCCTGACCTGCTACAGGAAGCTAAGATACCATGTGGTAACCTGAACGTTCATTTACTGGGTACTCTCCTGCAAATGCGTGGACCAGCAACGCCGCAGCCACAACAAAACAAGAATGGAGACTGCCTGCTCTGGAATGGGAATGTTTTTGGAGGAGTACAGGTGAGCAGTTGACGTGTACATTTTGGGTTTACCATATTCATTCTAATTAAAGTGCACACAGAAGAAATTACATCACTATGAAGTGGAAGCAAGGTTTATATTCAGCACTACATTTTTAGGCATTTTTGCACGCCACCTTTTATGTTTCAGTCGATACTTTGCAGTATTCAAGTCAGTACTGCATATTATTTGAATTCTACACAGCACCTTACAATATTGAGTTTGTACTCTGTACTGCACATCGTTGGCACAACTTATTTTTAATTTAGTCAAAGAGTGAGCTACAACAATATCCACTGATCACCTTACGTGACCTTAGTGTTTACATGTAAAACGTGTATACCTCTTTGCCGGTTGAATATACAGACAGTACTCACGAGTACAAAAAAAATTATGAGCAAAAATTGAATGAAATTATTAGTACATACATCCTGGAGTAGAAGCAGGAAGGTGACCTGCAAACTCCTTGCTGTCTCAACTCATCTGCTCTTTAAACAAGTCATAGCCTGAACTGAGAGCTACAGGCAAATTAGAGGGTCATATCACAGGTAGAAGCTGTTGGCAAACGTGCAGCTAAGTTGTGGTCCAAGTGTATAGATGGCTTCTCATCAAACCCCATGGCGGAACTGCTTCAGCCCCTGTACAAAATGCCAACAGCCGTAGTCGGGATCTAATTGTGGCAAAGCCTGAGCTAGTGAGCCCCACACTAGTGAGTATAGCGGATCAATTCTTCTACACGTACATAGCATGTGTCTGTCTAAGCAGAGACTGGGTGGTAACAGGACAGAGTGCACTAGAAACTGCCTCGACAACACCAATTATCACTGACAGTAATCACACTTGTACCAACTCTGGCCCAGAGCAGGTGCAAATGGAATCCCATTCTGAACTCAGCTCTGAATGCTTGTTTCCTGTTGGTGTTCTAAGAAGACTGATGATCACGAACATAACCTTTGATCTGTCCCTAGTGGTACTGATGTACAGAACTTTCAAAGTTGCACAGCTTTTCTAGAAGTTGTAGTATAGTTCCAGACACCGATTGTACGCGTATACAGGCAGCCGGTTTTATCACAACAGGATGCAAAGCTAGTGTATTATCAAGTTTTCTTTTTATTTACGCTATAGATTGAGTCTCATGAAAATGATACAGTGAAGGTCTTGGAGCTACTAGGTGGGCAGAAAGACCCAAAGGAAATACTGGCCACTCTCAGCAGTATCAAAGGACCCTGGGCTTTTGTATTTTGGCAGGTACATACATTAATGATCGATGCTTTGCTCTCATCTTGATTCCGAAAGCATTAAGTGTTTGTTTGCTCGCAATTCCAGGCATGCACCAGATCTCTGTGGTTTGGTCGGGATGTCTTCGGCAGGAGGAGCCTCCTCTGGCACCTCCCGACATCTGTAGGGGATTCTTTGGTACTCTGTTCAGTTGGACTGTATGACCCAAAGCACATGCCATTAGTAAGTCTATTCATGCATGCACTTGTATCATGGGGCATTGTACTACTTTAGTCATTTCTGTAGCTATTGCTGCATTGTTTTGGGTTTTCAGGCCAAATGTACATGTATATATCTTTGTTACTGGGTGAAAGGCAGTTTGATCACTAACACACCCCCCATGGGCCTCTCAGAAGATCCTTCCCAGTCACTTGGGATGATGTGTAATAAACACCTGCCAGCATGCTATCTGCAGCAAACCAGCACTCCTAGGTGTGCTATAATCAGTGCTTGAATAAGAAACTGGGGTATAGATAAAAATTAGTGGCAGCAAGTAGTAATTATTAAATTAATCATGTACGTATAACCATAATTGCAGGACTATAGATAACTGAGTATTATCTTCTTTTCACTCTTTAGGGCTATTGGCTTGAAGTGCCTGCCACTGGATTGTTTCAAATGAAATGTGGAAGTGAAGAACATAGTTTCTGTAAGAAATCTTTTATGGCTTTGTTCTAGATACGTATATGTGTTTATTAATTTTTCCATACAGCGGATCTCATCTGCTATCCTTGGATGGAGGGAGGCAAGTGCACATCCGTTTAGTCTTGCACCTGGCATTCCTCCCAGATTGAATCCCATATAGCCAGGGAGAAATATTGCGCCCCTGATTCGTCTCTGCGGCTATGACATGAAATCTGGGTTAGGAAGGCCAGTGATGTATTGGGTTACATATAATATTGTTGTACAGGAATTTGCTTTCAAGAAGAGGGGAACATCTGTGCAGAGCTCTCTTCCTTACAAACATCTTTGAAGAGTAGAATTATCAAAAATGAGGGCCTTCAGGTGCCCTTTCCACCATTAAATAAGAAGCTGCCACCACCAGACTTTAGCGTGAGAACAAATCCATTGAAGGAAAGCTGCAGCCCTGGATTGGAAAGCAGTGTGCAAGTTGCAAAGAAAGAAACAGGTGTGCCAAAATCTTAAGAAGATTTAAACAAAAAAAGTGTGTAGAGTTACAGTCAGTTGCTTTTTACAGATATTGCTAGCTCTGGGGCTGACAGTGCAATAGCTCAACAGCTTCTTGCAATCCTACAACAGGCAGTGGAAACCCGAGTAATGAGGGCACCTCCACTGGATGTCGGCAAAGAGAGTTTGGAATCGGCTTCTACCCCTCGTAACCATGCGTCCACTGAGGTCACTGCTGGTGCGAGCAAATCTCCACCTGTAGATATCTCTGCTGCGAAAGGAGAGAATGTGATTCAAGGCAGAGCTAGAGTGGCGATTCTCTATTCTGGCGGTGTAGACTCAGCTGTACTGGCAGCTCTTACTGACAGGTTATTAATAAGTGTTTACAATGTTTGCGTTTGTGTGAATTGAATATGTACCTACTTCTGTATTCCAGGTGCCTTGATGATTCTGAAGAAATTGATTTGATCAATGTTGCATTTGAGCAAACAGCAATCATAAAACCAGGTCCTATTGCTGGCCCCCAAAAGAAGTATGTCAATTTTTATGTATCAGTAGGCCTGATTACTGATCATAATATGCTGTTAGCTGTAACCAACTGGTTTTATAGAGCCATTCTAGCAGTCAGCAAAATTAGTTTCAGAATACTGTGCTCTATAGCAACAAATTAATGGAACTTTGTAACATTGTAAAGCATGCAGTGTGCCTCCCTCATGTTCAATACAACATATGATAATGACACCTTTGAGTATTCAGCCAAATAAAGTACAAGCCTTCCAGCACTGCTCTTCTCTTGCTCCTAATACTAAATCTGATACCTAATGAATGTTTGTTGTCTCTTCTCAGCTTTGATGTTCCTGATCGAAAGTCAGCAATTGAAACACTCGCTGAACTCAGTTCACGTAGAAGGTGGAACTTAATTCAGGTGAGAGCTTTTAATCATATGCATACCAGTCGAATTTCTTGTATACAAATATCATCTCTTATATATCCAGGTCAATGTAACACTTGATGAAGTGAATAGACTGAGGTACCTTCAATGTATATTATTCAATCCCTAAAATCGTAAGTAGAGGTTTATATTATATACAGGAAGGAGCACGTATCACACTTGGTCTACCCCCTGTGTACTGTACTGGATGACAGCATAGGCTGTGCCTTGTGGTGTGCTGCACAAGGAGTGGGTGTGATGTTTGGAGACAATCCTGATCAGGGTAAACTGTACAAGAGCAGGGCCAGGGTACGTTTCCTAGCTATCTATTGATGCTACGTATCTCACCACTCTATATGAGATGCTACTCCATTGTATGTTTGTTTAAGTTTATATGCATTTTTGTAGACCCTATTGGTTGGCATTGGTGCTGATGAACAATTGGCTGGCTATTCTAGGCATCGCACAAAATTTAGGTAGGTATGGAAATCTTTTACTGTCACACTAGTTGAAGACATAGAGTATAAAGCTAGGATGGTAGGTAATTTTCACCCCCACTAGTTACATACTTTGAATACGAGGAGAGAGACATGATGTACTGTATTGTGCATGAATACATTAAAAGGACCCAATTTATTCTGGCATCCAGACATTTTTCTTTTCTGTCTGTCATTCTGGTGTGACATTCAAAAGCACAGCAACCCCTCATACTGCAGAATTTTAGCCAAACCTCTAAAGAAGTTGTATATTTGCTTTTATCTTCGGGTTGAAGTCCAGACCTTCATAATGAGCAGTACAATCTTGTTTAAAACTGAAAGCTTGATAACGCCTCAAAACCCACCATTCTCAATATCATGATTGTATCAAGCAGGTTGATGTACATGTACTATTAAGGGACAGTAGAGGCGGTGAACTCAATTACATAGTCTTATACTCACTTGTGAATGAAAACTACATTTATCAATGAGGTACTACACTGCCAAGTGTAGTATGGTGAACCAGTGAATGTATAGTATACCCCCTTCATGCATTCTAGGTCCAGTGGCTGGAAAGGGCTAATTGATGAAGTGGAAATGGATATCAAAAGGCTTGCAAGAAGAAACCTTGGAAGGGATGACAGGTAAAATTGCAGAAGGATAGAACAATCTTGTACTATGATGTAATGCAGCTACAGACTAATCACTTCAGTTTTTACTCTAATTAGAGGAGCATGTTTTGATTCACCATACCCAACCATGACCCTCAAAGCTGCTTCTCCATCCAGATGTATAGCAGACCACCAGAAGGAGGGACAATTTCCATTTCTGGATGAAGAGGTGGTGTGTTACCTGCAGCAGCTTCCAATGTGGAGCAAGGTTGGACAGCATGCATGCATGTGCATGTATATATAGGTTTTACCACGACCACAAAGAGGTTTAGTGGATATACACTGCGAGGGCAATTAAAGCCTGAGTAGTGTATCCACTAAACCTCTGAGTGGGAGTGGTATAACTGGTTTGTACCACAGCAAAACGTAGTGTATGGCTGACCACAAGAAGGGTATGAGTTTTTGACACCTAGTATATGGCTGAGCTTGCAACTTTGGTCAGCAGGCCAGCTGTCTTCTACGTAGCTGGGAAATACACTGCAGGCGGTGCCTTTGAACTATATGGCTGCTGTGGTACAAATAGCAGTATAGTTTTCCTGCACCATTAGGGAAATTTATGTTTACCCACAATACTGTTGTGACTGACTGAGTTACATAGATCATTTAGTGAGAGAAGGAGAGAAGATTTTGTGCTAAAGAGAGCGAGAATGCCACCTTCGAATTAATCCTTTGATGCATATACAATCTTGTTTGCTTTTTTAAATAGCAATATTAGTGGGCTAACAAAATCTTCAGATGATGTATAAACCTGAGCAATGAGTTGTCTTGAGCAGCTTAGCAGATTTTGACTAGAACTTGTATCTTTGTCACAAGTTATGATTGCCCGGATTGAAATGATGGTGAAAATGTAAATCATTCACACTAGTATACTACATTGTATATATTGAGTGAATCAAATATTGCTCCAATTTTTAAAAGGTTATATCCTTCATGAGACAATGTGTAATGAAATACTTAAGTGGTAGACTAGTTAGTAAAGAGCTACATGGTTAATTATGCCTTATTTTAGTGCACAGTAGATGTACTGACCTTGCAAATCTGTTTTTGACAATATTGTATTATATTGGTCATGTAGGTGGACCTATCCCTTCCTCGTGGTATTGGGGAAAAGCGTGTGTTGAGAGAGGTGGCAGCAATCCTGGGGTGCCACACTGCAGCGAGACTTCCTAAGAGGGCCATCCAATTCGGATCGCGCATGGCTAAACTCTCTGGCTCCTCCAACAACAGAGAGCATGGATCCGACATCTCTGATAGACTCCTACCACATCCCGTTTAAGACATTTGTTTCATGCACGTTGTTGAGTTTGTGTCCTCCTCATTCATGCACTGAATGTGGTCCTCATCCACTCTATTCCCCAATTTTATTTCACGAAGAAACAAAACTCTGGGGGTTGGTGGTAGTATCTTCCAATATACATACGTATAGGCTGATTTAGTCAATAGGCATCCAAATGGATCTGCATGTAATTTGTATAAGGGAGTCCATGTATGAGTAGTTGCCGAGCGCAGCAAGGCCAATAATTTCACCCTGTTCTCTAGGAATAATTATAATACAATGACCTATATACCTTTCTAATTTCTGCAATCAATTACGTAACCACACACTGTGACCCCTGTGGACTTGGCAATAACGAACTGCAACCATTATGCAATGTATGTCGATAAGCTACTGTACACCAGGCATATTTTGTGTGCGTATAAGATTGACACGTAAAGATTTGCATGACAAAACTAAAGGGCAGCTCCTACATAGGCAGTCAGAAACTTGTAATCTTTCAACACCTGAAAGCACAAGGTTAAAAGTATACAATCTACATGTACCTGACTTCTGTCTATAACTACAATACTTGTTACAGTTCATTAGAGTTTTTAGAAAAGTGAAAGAGCATGTAGGGATGGAAACAAAGAGGTAGGAATGACACCACAGAACTTTCACGGGCTACCATCCCTACACATGTACATCTTTCCAACCACACACACACCACAATCCCCTCCGTGCCACACCAATGATATTCACATCCAATTATTGTATCAGGCTCCAGAAGACACCTGACCCCACGCTGGAACTTTAATTCCTTAGCAGCAACTGGCACTGCAGACTCATGATCAGCACTCCCTTCAGCATGATGATGATAAGGATGTAGTACAACTAACACAGCACATGTACATGTACACAATATGATATAGCAAAATCTAGTAGACAGCTGCAGGGTACGGCTTATACAGCCATCCTGGTACTCTAAGGTATAGACTAAATATAACTAGCTATATTGTGTTACTATTTCGCTGACTTAAAAGCAGCAGAATTGTACCAGAGCACTTAGTGTTCATGAGGTCCTGCTAATAGTAATGTTACTCACATGCACATAATGAAACACTCTTGCAAAATTCAGGGGAGATCCATAATAAGCATATACACTGATCACAATTTAAATATCCCTATATACACATTCAAAGAAAGTAAAACCCATGCAAAGCAATACAATAATTGTGTGACTATTTCTATACAGTCACAAGCATTATTAACGCCTAAAAGCACTTAACTTCATGTATGTATGCTGTATGTTGTAATAGTCTTCAGTGCTATTAGCGTCCCTGATACTACTTTCCACACCACAAGGAAAATTAACACCTTTATGGAGAAGTGAGGTTAGGATGTCTCGGAATGAGGGCCGCAAATGTGTATCCATATTCCTGGAAAGGGCATAACAGTAAACCAATAGCTATATTGGCATGCATACAAAAAGTTTACTAACCCGCACTGGCTCATGAGGTCACTGATCACTGAAGGACAGCCATTTGGAGGGGAAAGCCTGTATCCCCTTTCCAAGTGTGTGAGCAACTGTTTAAAAGGAAAGGTATATTTAAATAACACTCATGATATTGTTTAGGATTGGATCTTCACCTCATGACTGCTTATGTGCTCGTAGGGATCACGTCCAAGGGTCCAAATTTCATAGAGAAGGCATCCATAGCTCCATACGTCACTAGCACTAGAATACTTTCTGAATTTCAATGCTTCTGGGGCAGTCCACTTGATAGGTACCAGACAGTTGTTTGACACATAGTATGCGTCATCCATAAGATCCCGAGACATGCCAAAGTCTCCAATCTGTGAAAATAACGAAACCCATATTTAGTAAGTATAATGGTTCTACATGTTGATACTGACACTTTCCAGTAAAGGATATGAATCCTCCCAGGCCTGCTGCTTTATTCTGTTAAGTAAATCAATAAAGCTCGGGTCTGGCTCTCACCTTACATATTTTTCCACCAGATACCAGAATATTACGTGCTGCCAGGTCTCGGTGTACAAAGCCTTTATCTGAAAGGTAGTGCATCCCCTTAGCAGCTTCAGTGCAGTGGTTAAACAGCTGAGCCGATACATCTGGATCTGTTCCGTGGCATGTTCTAGATCTACAAGGCATGAACATACATATAAGCATGATTACTACATTCACCAGATTTAGCTACATACTTGCAATCCGTGAGCATTTTTTGAAGAAATTTCTTGAGGTCACCATTGTGTGCAATTTCCATAACTAGCATGATCTATACGTTTCAAGAAAATATAGTCAAGGCAGGCATACCAGTCAAGTAGGCAAGAACCCTAACCGTGTGTGTTTCCATTACAATCCCATAGAGTCTGAGGACATTGGGGTGATTAAATTGAGACATGATGGCTGCTTCCTGTAGAAGTTTTGTTCTTTCAGCTGCGGTAATCTTGCTACTGAATGATTTCACTGCAACTTCAGACATCATGCCAGTTGAATTGCTCCAGATACCTCTGTCCACAACACCAAAATGCCCCTTTCCAAGCTGACAGTTAATTCTGGAGAAAGAACAATCATGAGATTACATTAGATCAGTGTAGGGTTAACCTCATGCATTATACATACTCAATATCTTGTCTCCGTATTGTCTTCAGTTTCTGCTGCTGAAGTTGAACATAGAGACCTTCTTCACTTGAAGCTGGTTCTTCATAACACTCTCTGTCACAATTCAGCTGAAGCAAGCAAATGAATATAGCAATATCTTTCTGAATATTATCTTCTAACTTCATCATACCTCTTTAGTTTCATAAAAAGGGTTAGTTTGCACTTTTACCAAAGTAGTTGCTGGAGGAAATAGAATTCAGTGATGATGTAACCATGGATGTAAAGACATATGCAAGCTCACCTGCTTTACGTTCATGGTGTTTTCGGCGTATTTTAAGAAAAACTACTACACAAAGAGCCACACCAAGTAGAGCAAATCCTACACCAACACCAACAGCAATGCTCACAATAATGCCAACGTTGAGGGTGCTAATTGGTCTGTACTGTAAGGTGGGAAGTAGGGTAGGATTGAGTGAACCCGTTTTCTCCATTTTAGAACTTTGCTGGACTTCAGTTGAATTAGCAATCGTATGCATGGCCAGTGTAGTTGGTCTTATAGACTCTACTTTAGAACTGAACAGGCCAAAATTAATTTCTGTAGGCATAGGCATACTGGTTTTCAGCACACTAGTACTAGGCAAGGCACTATGTGTAGGTAAACTAGGCATCAATTGATCAGCAAGATGTGACTCTTGAATGGGGTTCGTGGTTTCTGTCATTGAAAAGTCTGTGATAATTAAAGAAAATGATTTCAGTAACAGCAGTTAGCTACTAGACCACTAAAAAGACTTACTTGTCTCCAGATATAGCTGCATCACACGCCCAGTTCCTGTAGGTTCCCACTGCTGGAGATCAACTGGATCTCTTAAGTTGCCACATGAACGGGATTCACGTTCATAAATCTGGTGTGTTTCTGAATATGCAACAATGTCGAGAGTGCCAGTTTCCCTTAAGCTTGGAAGACAAGCACCAATTATGTCCCCTTCCATAACTGTAAATGGCATTTCAACATCAGCAGAATCACAATCAGGCGACGGACTTGTTCCAGATACGTGCACTCTGACAACTGATTCTTCCACGCGCTCATAAACAGTATTGGAGGCATCACTAAGTACTGATGCTTCCTGCCGCCTGTATACTGCAAATTCAGCTGCAAAGACACTGAACCTGTCAGTAATTTGAACGTGAAAACAAAAATGCCATCTTGTTGCTATTCCTGTGCAGACGGCAGGTGCATCACCGTTGAATATCAATCCAACATTGTCTCTGTCGTCATTAGGAGGATGACTTTCCAGTCTCGTGCCAAAGACTGGGCAAGTATCAGTTGCCATTGCGTATTTCTGGACTGCAGAAATAATGAAAGCTGCATGATGTATTTTATAGCCATGATATACCAGTACCTACATTTGTAGCTATTTACATACCACAATATAATGAAACCACCAGAATCATCATCATTGTTATCACAGTAGTCATACTTATCACCAGTACGGATGTCAGCCTCAATGGTTTCTGCCCACTTCTGTATACTGGAAGGCAGAAATTGTCATATAATTTGCCCATGCACCAGCAAAGCTTCACACAGCCTACAATCCTTCTCAGCTACTTGTGCTCCTACTATTAACTACAATTGAATGTTCACTTACTCAATTCCTCTCTGCCTCCTGCAGTCTCACTTGAGCACCTCCACTCTTGCCTGAACTATATACTGAGTCTTCACTTGCTGATATTTACTCAAAACATCATGCTATATATATGTAGCTAGCCTAGTCTAAAAGTGTAACTTGCAGCACTAGCTCAGCAGTTTTAAACTGAGCACTAGAAGCATGCAATTGCTGAGGCTTCTTGTCAGACATTGTGTATAAGATGTTAATGTGAAACTTTGCAAATTTCCTTTGACCACTAGCAAATTCCTTTAGCAAGTTGACACAACACCATTGGTCTAATGTTTTAGTTTGGCAGACTATCGGATGTAGCACACTATTTATGGTAACTATATAAACATACGTAGTAACAAACACTTACGTTAATGGTTGGGGGCAGTCTGTTATGCATCCCCAGTAGCTAAACAGATGACAATTATCGTATTTCAAACATTTCACAGTGTAATTCCAGTTTCCTCATATTTTTTTCGGCAAAATACTACTCTGTACATCTTTTTTGAGAACCTCATTTTTAATATTGATTATTGCAATCATTAAAATGAAGTTCTCAAAAATTAAAGATGTAGAGAGTCTCAGTATTACAATGAATTGTAAAAAAAAAGGTATTGCAAGACTGCGTGATCATTTTTTGTACAATAGCTAAACTAGGCCAGCATTTTGAGTTTTGCTCGCTACGTATACACTTAATTCAGGAAGCGGAGGAAGGAGCAGCTGACTTGATCTTGACCCTGTTGCGTCATGAATGCACGGTACGCGTCCTTCGACCTATGATTAATGTCATATAGATGATGAAATATCCGGCCGCGACATATTATAGTACAAATACGGTCGCGTTTATAGTCATCAATCTATTAGGCTGGATGTACGGCACCGAGAACTAGCAACGAGACAACAATGGACAAGCCAGTGTGGATTAACGAAGAAAGACTACCTTCCCCATCACAGAAACTGATCGAAAAATCAAAGCAATCGCCGTTCATTCCTATAGGTAAGTATTAGATACGCGTCACTGTCATGGTCGTTAATGCTGTAGCTCTGACCCCTACATCAAGAGTTCGTGATATGAAGTAGTCTACAGTCCAGAAATTAAATTCAGTATCTTCTATCACCTTTATACATATAGACTTGTAATTTAGGTCTAGTCTGGGGTACCCCGCCCCTAGCCCTCGCGTTAAACGGAGGGTCTGGTACAGACGCCGCTAGATTACGTCATTGATATGGCCTGACCAATCAGATAGTAGGTTCACTGCAGGATCTCTTTCGTTGATCGTCTGCGTGTGTCATCATATCACAACGTCCGCATTCCAGATTGACAGGTCCACTACGACGTCTGTACCAGACTCTAACTTTCCCGTCGAGAGTCTGGCTACGCGAGACTAATTTAGGTCCAAGTACATGTCGTCACTACGTAATCATAGGCATCCCTGAAGAATTTTTGCCATAACCTTTCATCTTCCTTTGTAGGAATAGCAGGCACTGTCGCGGCACTGGCATATGGTGCCTACGCATACAGGTTTCGTGGGCCCATGAGCACCTCCAGATACCTGATGAGACTGAGGGTAATAGCACAGTCAGCGGTTGTAGGGTCAATGATCTTGGGACTTCTCTTCACAAGGAAATGATCTCTTTGGGACACTGAGTGCAGATAACAAGCACTATAAAGATCAGTTATTGCCACCAATTCTATCATATCCACTTTTATTTATATACATGTAGTCACTATGAAAATTAATAATGACAGTATTAAATTTGTGATTGTACGTGAACCTAGCATGATTGGCTCTTCCTGTACAATGTGAAACCATACTGTCCTATTTGGTCACCTATTCAAATCAAGGAGGAAATATTACTATATAGGAAATCAGGAAGGACATGGGACATGCATGGTGAATCACAATCATTTCTTCTGTTCAGGAGAGCTACATGATTGTGTAATCGTCTCACACACGTGTACAAACAAGCCGGAATAGAATTCACCATTCAGAGTCTGTGTTTATGTAACCAAAACTCAAGCCTTATGAACTTGACATCACTTTATTTTGTTACAAGAACAGCAGGTTGATTCTATTAAACAATAGCAGCTTCTTTACTGTAACCATCACAAAATAATAACAAATGACACTGGCCATATTACCAATCAAAGTCCATAGATATCACCATTGCACAATGTCATACTGAAATACACACATTTCAAGATGAGTACCCTAGTCAATCTTTGTCTTGAGTCAGTTCATCAAGGATTAAGTGTCCCAATTTTCCATTTCGAAATTGCCTTAGAAAGTGTTGCGAAGCTCTTGTGTGATCATAAATCCCACCTGCAATATTTAGGCGAAAAAGAAAAAAACATAGTCTCGAGTAAAAGGCTAAGTAAAAGGCTACCTAACTACGTACATGTACATAACCTTGTTCACAAGCCCTTTATTCTGTGGTGCAAGCAAGGCCAGGAAATGAGACCAGTGAATACCATCACATTGCCAATCACATTCACAGCTCAGAGGTCAACACAGTGACAACACTTCAAAAGGTGTACAAGTACATGTACCTAATATGCACCCACCCCGGGCCCAGGCTAGACTGCATGACATAAGTCTATTACACACCTTGGAGCTGGTGTCTACTCAACTTTGGTGCTCAATGCATAAATCACATAGCTACCTTCCCTCATTTTATAACCTGCAATGAATTAATGTAACCGAATAAAGTCCCAAAATTACAAGCTCAAACTTTCATGTAAGCAGCCTTGCATTCATTCTTAGTATCCATCTTGCCATCATGATATCAACTGAAAGTCAGTGTTTCCGAAAATTATAGTGGAATAACTTCGAAGTACCACTAAAATATCATCTGTCAATTTAGTGCTGTCATATTCTGCGCTCAGAGCTCTGAGAACAGTTAGCCCTGTTCCCAGGCCTGTTCTTTTATGGCTACTTTAAAGAAACACCTTTGTAGCTGGGACAGCTGAACATTCTTTGTAGCAATTATGCCATTCTAACCTTTCATAAGGGCTCCAATTCTCTTGGCCATGTAATCTAGCACTTCTTCTATATCGTCACAAGGTTGTGGAAGATCATAATGCTTCACATACCTGAAAAAGGTAACAGTTATAGTTATTCATGGGTAGGTTTCACTATAGGCTAACTAGGTGAATGCAAAGCATTGTGGGGCGAGCGTGAGCGAGGTATAAGCCCATGCGTGCGTTAGCGGCGGCGCACCCTCAGCAGCTCTTTTGGCTCCTTCTCTCGTCTCAGTGTCACTGTCGGTGGCCTGGAGAAATGACAACTCTTCTGGCTCTAGAACTCGCTCTCTGCTGTTCCAATGTGACTTATCGCCAACCTGGAGATATATATGGCAACGCTGTAGCCTTTGCCGCTGCCGTCTACTCTGTGAGAGCATCCCTAAGCTAGCTGCACTGCAGCCACCGTGGCCACGTGAACAATTTGGAATATTACGGAAACTATTTGAAGCGTTATATTGAAGCGCGAAGCGATATGCGGTATGTGCGTACGTACGTACACCGTACGCACAGACAAATTTTCCATTGAACACACTAGTGTGGGGCTCGCTCACACTCGCCCAATTAGGGCAAATAGACAACTCTTTACCTAACCCTCCTACCTAGGAGCATCATTACAACTTTTTAAATGAGATTTCAGTACTAAACTAGCCTTGTACCCAGGCCTTCTACACTGTTTTTTTTTCTCGCAGCATGGAAGATCTGAGTACAAGGCTACTACGAAACCTCTCAGATGTGTAAAATATACATGTACATAGACTATGTACATGTACATGTATGTATTGCATGCAGTTACATGCACTCCCAAGCTGTGCATGCACAACCCCGAAACCCTTTCTTTCCAACTCACTCAAACTCTTCATGCTGATTCAGAATAAAAAGCAAATAGTCTGCTATTGCTCTCTCTCCAAGTCGATGGTCTGGCAGCATTCCTGTAAATGTAGAGACACAAGATACGTTCTTGTAAAATATCGGCATGTGGGTGGGGAGCCTGGGAATAAGGTTTGTAAGACCCTGCACCTCTCGAGGCTTCATTGCTGACATGTTTCACAGGGCTTCAGGCTTTAGTATGGCATGCAGTTTGCTCGCTTATATATGAAAACTGAAAGATATCTTAATAATTATCTGAAAGATATCTTAATAATTATCGATGCAATCACTTAGCTCTAGGCCTAAAAAAAACAAACAGCGCTCACACCTAACCTAACCCACAAAACTCTATCTACACTACTGTACCCCCTTACAGTTAAACTATTTAGTCTAATTAAGCACATGAGCTATCTAATTAAGCATTGCAAAAACAACACAAGAAATGAATGAAATCCACATGGGACAATTTAGAAGTTGGTGAGAGGTAGAAAATAGAAATCATAAGATAGAAAGAATAGAAAGAGCTCTGACTGTAACCAAGGGAACCCGGGACCTGGAAACCACCCAGCCCGTGACCGCATTAAAAATAAAAAATTTGAAGGTAGAGTTAAAAAAAAGTGGACCAAATAGGTCTTCCCTCTGTTTAAGAGAGAGTCTTTAACAGCGCCAACTCTCCCCACTCACTCAGTGCATACATGTTTCAATATTTGCCTATTATCAGATTGTCTCATGTACATGATGTACTATCCATCATCAGTGTACATGTACCATATATAATGGCTAATTAGCCCACATCCTCATATCCTGAGCAACCTTTTTTATGTTCCGGTTGTTTGTAGTGGATTTTAGGAAACTGTTATAGTCACACAATTTAATGCAGGCCCTTTAGCCTTCGCAAAACACATCACTTCTCTACAGCCCTCCTTACCGATGACAGCCAACTTCATAGCGACTTCTTCGTTGGGAATACTGGGCATCATCACCCCTACAGTAACACAAATCTTAGAGATAATAACTGTACATATTTTTCATACTACTTTCTGTTTATGTACAATTGTAGGATATCGTTATAGTTTGAGTGACAAGTGCCTGAGTCGACTATTGCTGCAGCTATACCACTGAAAAATTTGTAAAATCTAACCCTAAGAAATAGCTACATGTGCATGTAAGTGAAGTCCAAGGGCATAAACACTAGAAACAAACCAAAAAAAAAATCAGGACGACATGGGGAGGAAAGCTCCCTCAGGTACACGTACAAGTATCATACACCTCACAGGGCCTCCGAATTCGTTAAAAAAATTTAGGGGTCAGCCCTGGCCCCCGACACTATACAAACAGGGATCGCAGAGAACTTGCCTTCCTGTAAAATGAGCACTCAAGGCACTAAGTGGTGTTGAAGCTAGGCTCGTGGCGATATTACTCATCACATGAACAGTCGTGAAAAGTGCTCTTACAAATTGCAAATACTATTGACTAACCTGGCGTATCAAACAGGTACATCATTGGATCTTCTGATACCTATGATTATGAAGAGTGCACAAAGTACTCGTTATAAATGATAAAAATGCATTAGTAACACTATTGATCAACTTACTAAAATTCTAGACTGTACTGCCCTAGTCACTCCGGGAAGTGCACCAACCCTGGTAGCTTTTCCTGTACGCATATCCAAACAATGAGAGCTGCTAATTGCCTCCCACCCACTCATGGAGGCCTGGGTATGAGCCCGGCTACTTCTTAACATATCCTAGTGTACCATACCTTTCTTGAGATAATTTCTCCTCAAAGCATTAATGAGAGAAGACTTCCCAACATTTGGCATCCCCATCACCATCAGTTTGATTGCATTTGGTTCCTGTAAAAGTAGCAATGGACCCGCATGAAGGACTATGACAGTGGCAATGGGAGACTTGCACTACATCTAATTAGACCCCACCAACATGGAACCATCGCCCATAGCAGCTCAGTTTTTTTTGTAGCACTTCATGCACTAATGTGTGCTCTAATTGGATATCTGGACAGGTCTGCCACTAACAATAGTTAGTATTCACTCCTACTTGTAAGCGGGATAGCAATTTCAACATATACAACGACAAGGCTTCCGCATTAATTAATGCATGGTAAATTTGACCTACCTCTTCTTCTTCCTCCCTAACAACCTCAAGAATTTTTGACATTAACTGCAGCAAGAAATGACAACTTGTTCATACACTCGATAGACTGCACAACAGATGGACGCATTGCTCAACCCAAAGTTTGAAAAGTCAAAGATAGCTACTCACCCGTGGAATACATTTGTGATGTTGAGCCTGACAGTTAGTAAATATTACCTCCTTTTCGCCTTGGCTCGTGAGTGACTGAGTGATGTCCTATCCAGGCAACAAGGAACACATGGGAAGGTTATTTTGTTTGTTTATATACATGTTCAAGTGCTTAGAACATACTTTCAATTTGCTTGTATCAGTCAGATCCATTTTGTTTAATACAAGGATCTTTGGGCACCTTCCCAGCATGCCACTGAGATTGGGATTTCGACCGGAGAAAGGAATATGACAATTTTAAGGAGAATATGGGTATTATTTTATTGTGGCTAACAAGTATGGTTTAGGACCCACTGACCGTCATAGAGATTAGAACTAGAATCTGCAATATTATTGTTACAATAGTGCCGGAGTAGTGACAAAGTTTGAGAGAGGATGAAAGCTGTGTGAATTAAAGGGACTGAGAATGAGGCCTTGGCATCGCATGAACGTAGTATAAATGACCACCCAAGTACAAAGTAATGTTGCCAGGATATTGTCATGAATGTGCAGCAAAAGTAGCTATGCTGGAGGCAAAAAGTGACTACCCCTTGCACGTGGACTTCATTAGCAGTTCAAACACAACAGGGACAGTACCGTGAGTTGATGCATATTGTTGTATGTACATTTGAGGTCTCTAAGTCAGAGCTAAGTAAGTAGTAGGTCAGGATACTCTTGCATCGTGCACTTCCAGTGCGCAGTTGCATTTCTGCACTCGCAGTCCCATCTTCCTCATGCCTAAAAGTAAAAGGATGTAGCTACTATCAAATAGCAGGCTCGCAAGTAACTTTGTGCACAGTACCTCTGGCCATATGACCTGGAAACCAGTTTGCAACTGATAGACTAGGAAAATCAAAGCACTTTCTAAACCCTTTCATTTTTAATAAGTGCGCACTGCCTATTATTTGAATATTATTATTGTCCTTATAAAAGAAGGACTTTGTTCCAAATACGGTTACGCCCCAAAAAATGTGGGTGGGGCTCGTTTGCATTTACATGCTACGCCCCCTTTGAACGCAGACGCCTTGTTGTTGCTTATTTTATGTACTATTATCTAAGTCGATTTCTGGTAGTGTGTGATTGAAGATTGAAGACTGAGCGCCAATGCCCGGAGGGGAGGATCTCGAAGGGCATTATTTAGGGCCGATGGGTAAGTCCTATGTTGTATATGCTTAGTCTCGTTCCCAGACCTGGGAACGAGACTTGTTTATGCCAGTTACTAGTCAGTATTTTAGTAATAGTGCTCGCTCGCTCTCTCTTCTTTGTTTTCAGGCCCCCTCCCAGAGGGATGGGAGAGGTCAGAGACTTCAGATGGCATTCCTTACTACCTAAAGTGAGGTTGACTTTTATAATTTTAGTTTTTCTCTGGCTCACAGACATTGGCTATTTACTGCAGACAAAAACAATAACACAGAGAACTACAAGTGGTTTATTTGCTCTTGTGCTACATATAAGTAGCAGCATAGATAAAATATATCATCTATGGTTGCAGCTTCTGGTAGTCAAGCTAGCAAGTAGGTGGCAAATATGACACAGTAAACTCAGCTCTAGGTAGAATGATATGACTGGGCGTACCCTGTAATGTTTGTCATGATTGTGATCTTCTCTACCGTAGCCATGGCGACAGTACCACTCAATGGGAGCACCCAGATATGGTACAAGTCTTTCAGAAATTAGGTAAGTGACAAAACACAATTTAACTTTAGTGCCTTTGGGCTTTAGGCAATGAAGGAAATGCCGGTAGCTGCAAAACTACGTACCTCATTCGTCAGTTGAATAGACTAGAGTTGATTCCATTTTAGGGCATGACACAACTAATCTGGTGTACAGAATCCTTCTCCAGTACTTTTCCATATTATAGCTATTTCTGTTCCCACAGATGGCATAAACAACATAAAGTACGCTGTCTACCGGACAGCTATGAAACTCCGTATGCTCCAAAAGATTACACACTGTAAGTGGCTATATACAAGGATTCTCAGTCTGCTATGGCAAAGCAGGATGAGCTAGCCACCCCATTAGCCCTATCCCGTGTTATGTAGTGTATCTCGTGGACCAGCACGTGATGGAGCAGGCGTTCTCCGAGCTGGGCCTGGGCTACGTGCTAAGCAGTGGGGTGATGCGCGTGGTGGAGGTAGAGGCTGTACTGAGCAAGATGTTCCAGCTGGCCAAGAGGGACAGGCCACAGCTGTTGGATCCAGAAAGGTGCTCCGAGATGACTCTCAACTGGTTACTCAAGTGCTTTGACAGGTAAGCCAATTGTATAGCTGCAGTATGTAAAGCTAGCATTAGGTTGCTTGGGTACTAATCAATCAAGGTACTTGCCTCTCCCTCTTTATCTTCAAAGCTTGCAGTTTGCCCTCCTAGCCATCCTGTCATGGTTAGCATTAGGTGGCCACTTCTCCTGTTCGTAGCACTCGTGCAATAGTCACATGTTAGCCGAGAAATAACTACATGCTCTATTTACGAACATGTAATGATGATTGGAAACATGATAGACAGACATGCAGACTAGCAAGCCATTGTATTAGCCTAAGTACAAAGCAGCAGACACTATAACCACACATAAAGTAACACTTTTCCTTCCTCTCTCCCCTCCCTTCCTTCCCTCCCTTGATCCAGTGGGCGTACTGGGATATTGAAGGTGAGGTCCCTGAAGGTTGGTCTGGCTGCCATGTGCACAGCTACCCTGGATGAGAAGTACAGATGTAAGCTTGTGTTTGCTCAGAATCAGTTCCAGCACATGTACAAATGTCATACCAATATGAACAGCATAATGTAAGGAAGGGCTAAGTAGTGTTCCAAGTTAGTCATTTGTATGTGGCCAGTAACACCACTACCAGCTATTCAACCTGAGGTACATATACTGTCTCTCCCTCTCTCCCTTTTCCTCTCCCTCTCTCTCTCTCCCTCTCCCTCTCCCTCTCCCTCTCCCTCTCCCTCTCCCTCTCCCTCTCCCTCTCCCTCTCCCTCTCCCTCTCCCTCTCCCTCTCCCTCTCCCTCTCCCTCTCCCTCTCCCTCTCCCTCTCCCTCTCCCTCTCCCTCTCCCTCTCCCTCTCCCTCTCTCTCCCCTCCCCTCTCCCCTCCCCCTCCCCTCTCCCTCTCCCTCTCCCTCTCCCTCCCCTCCCCTCCCCCTCCCCCTCCCCTCCCCCTCCCCCTCCCCCCTCCCCCTCCCCCTCCCCCTTCCCCCTCCCCCTCCCCCTCCCCCTCCCTCTCCCTCTCCCTCTCCCTCTCCACCCCGTCCATACACTCAGTCATGTTCCGGCAGGTGCGCAGTGGCCAGGCTGGGCTGGCCTACTCAAGCCTGAAGACTCTCCTTCAAGACCTCCTCCTCGTGAGTTTCTCTGGCTAATGCTATTAGCCAGATAACTGTACATAGTGGCCTGAGCCAGCAACTGCAGTAAAATGTGGTGCACAGCAGTCAAACAAGCAGCTGTACATGTGGTTGCATGACTTCAAGCCATCAGGAAGTGCTGTGTAGCCTAGACAGTCAATCACACAAGACAAGCTGTTAGTCTTCCCTGGTCTCATGCACCCTGCTCCCTACACAGCATGCTCTACCTCCTTTTTTCGTCTAGTATTTGGTGGGGCAGTTTGAAGAGTTGGTAGGGCTTGTGGCCTACTAGGCCCTACCTTAGCTACACCCCCTGAGTATATCAAAAACAACAACTCCAAAGAAGGGTTATATGGTCTAAAGCCTGCAATCTAATGGACATGAAACGCTCTCTGTGGAAAATCTCTCACCCTCAGACATGTTCATATCCAATAGTACTACCTAGTAGGTCATTGTATCACATCCAGGTAGAGCTGTTAACATAAAGGAGTGACAAACCGTGAAACCTATATACCTCCCATCTTAGCTAAACAGAAATCCAATTACACATACAATCCAGCCTTAACTGTGCATAACTGCATTACAATACCTGTGACATGGTTGTATGTGTTGTGGCTGCAGCTGCCGCAGAGTGTGTCGGAGAGCGGTGCCTTCTCTCAGGACGGGGCAGCTGATGCTGTGCAGAGCTGCTGGGACAGTGTGAGTGTGTTGAGGCTGCTGTAGCATGCACGTGGCTGCAGTAAGCATATACATGTAGATCATTTCCCCCACTTAACCTGGACAGAGTGATCACTTCCCAGACTTAAAAGATTTATGCTCCATTATGCTCCATTGAACCGGCTAGCTACATCAATAGCTATTTAGCCAAGTGTATGTAATGTAGGAAACTAGCTATAACACCCACTGCAACGGGTTCACAGACTACCTACACATCACAGCCCAATGCATTCAGAGTAGCTACAAATTACAGCGCCATGTGTTTACGTAGACCATCCTCCCTACATGTCCTTACCCAGGATGGTCTCCGTAAACATGTAGTTTCCTTTGTTTTTGTGGAAGTGCATCCCTACATGAATGGTTTCTGCACTTTTGGTAAAGTGCTTTTTCTGTAACTTGTTATCTCAGTGGCTGACTATTCCAGTGTATTTACTAAGCTCTCTTCCAAGGCTTGATTAGTATACTTTAGCTATATAGGTGCAGAGGGCATTAGCCAAATAGTAACCTAGGTAAAAGTAATGGTTATGTGATTGATTAGCTTATTCCTCTCTCTCTCTCTCTCTCTCTCTCTCTCTCTCTCTCTCTCTCTCTCTCTCTCTCTCACACACACACACACACACACACACACACACACACACACACACACACACACACACACACACACACACACATACACACACTAGGCTGATAGCCAGCCCACAGATGTGCTGAATCTTGAACAGTTTCTGGACTGGATTAAGAGGGAACCTTTGTGCATTGTGTGGCTGCCCACCCTACACCGACTTGCAACTACAGAGACAGGTAAGTACATAATCAATAATTAGAAACATTACATACTGCCTACTATTAGTTGCGTCGGGTGTTTTGTCATGATGTATGCATAGATATAGACACTGACTCCATTACTAATAAAGTCAGGTCATCAAACAGGACTGCATGCTTAGTGACTATGTAAATGTACTTTGACTTATAGCTGGAGCTTTGATTGTACATGCTCAATATTTTAGCTCTTAGACAGGACTTTAGACATTGTGTGACATTGCTCTAAGCAGACTATTTGACCTGGCTCTAAGAACACACAATACATTCAAATAGTCTGAAGGAAGTACATGTAGCTGAAAGTCATGTACATGTAGCTGCACCCTGCACTTTCAGCTACATGTACTTCCTTCATGAGAGGAAATCATTCATCCTGTTCTGAGGTTACTGCACATTCAATATGTACCTTCTTCCTTTAGTCAAACATGAGTCTAAATGTGGTGTGTGCAAGAGCTTCCCTATTGTTGGCTTCAGGTAATGCAAACTCCAGCCTGTCAGATATACAGTGGAACCCCTCTATTGTGGACACCTTGGGGACACCTTGGGGACCTGGTGAAGTGTCTCCTGTATAGAGAGATGTCCACATTTCAGGGGTAAAATTATAGAGGTCATAGCAAAGTCCCCTTAATACAGAGGTGTCCTTATTTTAGGGGTGTTCTTTTAAGAGGGGTTCCACTATGGAAAAATTTGTATGCCTGCAGATGCTATGCTGTATTAATCTCTCAGGTACAGATGCCTAAAGTGCACCAACGTGGATCTATGCCAGGTACACATCTTAAATACTGGCAATAATACTCTCCATAAATTGATGACTGTCTATTCTGTCACTGCTGCAACAGAGCTGCTTTTGGACCCAGCAGACTGTCAGAAACCACAAGATCACCCACCCAACCAAGGAATACTGTCTAGCAGTAAGTGATATGCATACATGTACATACGTACATATTATGCTCTGTACTGTTGTTGGGATCTGCGATTCATGATCTTTATAGCCTCTGTGCAGCACCATGCACACTTCTGGAAAGCTTATAAACCATTACTGTAGTTCAGTGAATATCATCTGTTGATGGGAAGCATGGGTACACAACTGTATATGTCATGCACATGGCCACTGAAGTACCATCAAGCATGTAATAACTACCATAAGACTAGTTTAATTGCGTGGTAAAATCATTGCGTTTTCGTGTTTTGAACACAAATTGCGTGTTTTATAGTTGTGTTTTTGCGTACATGTTTTATGCATGTGCGTACTGCGTAATGCATGGTTGCATTCTAATTTTTGCAAGCTTCTGAAACTATTCGCATTTGGTCCTACGGTAAGTACGTATGCACACGAGGAGTTATACAACTGTACATGTCATGCACGTGGCCATGTCTAACATAATTACATGCACACGTGGAGTCCAATTGCCTCATTCCAAAATGTAGAGTTATTTCGCAATGTATACATTCATCCCTCTCTGATCCCGAAACCCCCATCAGTAACATACTGGATATACCATACTGGAGATACGTACGTACATGTATAATGACTGTGGTTTTCACTTCAGACTACCACTGGAGATGATGTGAGGGACTTCACCAAGCAGATGAAGAACAAGATCACTCGGAAGTACCGCCACAAGCCTCCCAAGAAGGGCTTCCTGGACTATCCCAGCAGTGGCAGGAGAGAGGAAGAGAGGTGGGCGTGTTGGGAACAGGCGTGCATGAGCACACAGCCAAAGAAACTTCATGCCTTTAGCCAGCTTCTCTTGGCACATGTTGCCCTGTTCCCAGGCTCCACTCCCAGCGTTATCGCACAGTGTAACCCCATAGCCTCCTTCCAAGTCCCAGGCTCAATTTTTCAGCTTTATTGCACCCCATACTTTTAGCCTCCTTCCACTCCCCAGCTATATTGCCCAGTGTAACCCCCCTATGATTAGCCTCGCTCCCAGACTCCTTTATTGCACAGTGTAACCTCCGTACGATGAGCCTTGTTCCCAGGCTCCACTCCCCACTTCGTGTAACCTCCATATGATGAGCCTTGTTCCCAGGCTCCACTCCCCACTTCGTGTAACCTCTATATGATGAGCCTTGTTCCCAGGCTCCACTCCCCACTTCGTGTAACCTCTGTACGATGAGCTTTGTTTCCAGGCTCCACTCCCCAGCTTTATTGCACTATATGATTAGCCAAAGGCTTTGCTTCTCATCTTTATATTGCAGTGTAACCACTGTTTTTTTTAGCTGTGCAATTAAAGATGGGGGAGTAGCCTGGAAACAAGGCGAATCACATAGGGGTTGAAAGAGTCACTACATGTGCACTAACAGGATTGGTATCAGCTACATGTAGTAGCTGTTCATGTACGTACATAACACCATCTCAGAGTTGTCATTACATCTCGTCCTCAGCCTACCTGAGCAGTCTCCTGTCTTTGCCAACGTCCATGCCAGAGTGAACCTCCTGGCTTCAAGGTGGGTGCTGGATGGTACACAAAGTAAAGTCTCAAGCTCTTCATTACCATTTCCTCGCCCACAGTTCTAGGAATACATGTTTTTTTTTGCTGAAAAAATGTAGTAATATACCTTAGACCAGCACTGGCTGCTGCGTGAAGGTCGGGCCCAAACCAAAATATGTCTTAAAGTAGTGGAGGGTGATAATACCCAGCCATTCACTAAGACTGGGGAGGTCTGTATAAAACTAATTAGGGCCGACTACACCAGACAAGCGTACTGAAGCTCCACCAAGAGGTGACATACCTGTTAGGCATGCGGTCCTCTTTCATTTGCATTATGCAGACTTCAAGAGCTGGAGGCTCCCACAGAGGAGATTGATCTGGGTACAGAGTTGCAGCAGCAACCACGCCCACAGCCACACCCACACCAACAAGAAAGAAGGGAGGTCACTGTGGAACTTCATTCCCCGTTAGTCTAAACTCTTTGTAGCCACTGTTTGTGTGGACAACATACATTATTTTTTATTTGAGATGATAGCCAGCTCAAACAATCAGGTTCAGCTTACGTATGTAGAACCATTACTGTACAACCTGATCTAGATGACTCACTGACTCTTTCTTCATTCTATAGGGTAACAGCAGGTGCACCACAATCATCAGGTTAGTGAAATAGAATAAGCACCTGTTTCCGGTTTTGATTAATTAGCGATGTGTATGATTAAGGGTCCTCTAGCAGGATAACTGGTAAGAAACTGTAATTATAGTTCTCATTAGGAAGAAAATAAGTTGTGAACTGGATAGGATGTTTACTTTTGATATGTGCACTCAAAATTAAACCAATACATTTGATTTCTAGGACACAATGCAGCCCCACTCTCTATCTAAATGTGCATGTACAGGGAATTTATGCATGCATGCATAACTGACAAATGAAACATCATACAAACCTGCCAATTAGCCTGCAGTCATAGAGTAAGTCTATGCTAAGTAGATCAGGAGAAAATGTAAGAGAGGGTGTAGTTTTTGAAGCCCCTATTAATTAACCCTTTATTACCGGTCAGGCCTGCCACCATGAGCACTCACATGAGCCCTCATATGTTACAAGAGAACAATGCCAGTACTATTCCTGAGCAGACGAGAATGATGCTTGTAGCCTCGTTCCCATGCCCCTGCCTGCTTCATTGACACAAAGAACTCTTCACTTCACCTCCGTGCAACCAATTAGAGCGAGGGTCTGGGAACAGGCTATGCTGCTTGTACCACTGTCACCTACTTTTGATATGTGCTCTCAAAATTTAATTTTCTGATACTTCCGATAACTAGGACCCAATCCAGCTCTAGCCTCAGTCCCAAGCTCTCATCCAGCTTTTCGTCACTTGCAGTATGGAAAAGTGCTTTAGAACTCTTCACTTCACCTCCGTGCAACCAATTAAAGCGAGGGTCTGGGAACAGGCTATATGGTGCTTGTACCACTGTCACATACTTTTGATATGTGCTCTCGAAATTTAATTTTCTGATACTTCCGATAACTAGGACCCAATCCAGCTCTAGCCTCAGTCCCAAGCTCTCATCCAGCTTTTCAGTATGGAAAAGTGCTTTAGAACTCTTCACTTCACCTCCGTGCAACCAATTAAAGCGAGGGTCTGGGAACAGGCTATGGTGCTTGTACCACTGTCATTTAATTCACTGTTGTGTTTTTCTTATTAGAGCCCTCCAGCGTTGCTGTGGAGGTGGACCATCACATGAGGGAGCAGCTTGAGAGTCGTGTGGAGGAGTTGCGAGGGGAGAAACAGCAGCTGCAGGCACAGGTCCTCAAGCTCACAGAGCTACTATCACAAGCACCCAAGGTACGTGTACAGTATCACTGGATACACAAGCTACGTAGCTCACAGAGCTGCTATCACAAGCACCCAAGGTACGTGTACAGTATCACTGGATACACAAGCTACGTACGTAGCTCTAAAACCAAGACTTAGCCCTGTGTCAGTTGGGAAGAAACAATTACGTCAACGATGTTAGATAATGCGTATATATTTGTACTGTTATTTCCTTGGCAAATGACGTTTCCATGCATGAATTATATGTTACGCACAGTAACCTAGTTCCTCCAGACTCAGGTGTCGAATTCTCTTGTCTAATTTGGTGCATGCATGCAACTGGAGTACTGAATCTAAGACACCTGTCAGTTGTCCTTAATCATCCTTTACAATTAGGAACTGCCTCCGAAGATTGTCAAAGTTCCTGTTCCTGTGCCAGTCACTCCAAAGACACCAGGTACTTTTGACATAGCAACATAGCTCCCTAATTGTGTCAGTCAATGGTCCACTTAATTCTTTCACTTCAGTGATTGATCTACAAACACAAACTGACGCCCTAGCTGAGCCAACCCTTCCTGAGGTCCCCCGGGGTGTGAGCTCTCTGGAGCAGTGGGCCCACCCCTTTGGAGGGGAGGAGCAGGAGATGGAGGCTATGGTGGCTGAGCTATTGAGTGCTTTCCCCAGTCAGACCTCTGAGAGTGAGCTAGAGGGTGGGGCGAGGGGTGTGCTGTGTCAGAGAGTGAGCTAGAGGGTGGGGCGAGGGGTGTGCTGTGTCAGAGAGTGAGCTAGGGGGTGGGGCGAGGGGTGTGCTGTGTCTGGGAGTGAGCTAGGGGGTGGGGCGAGGGGTGTCTGTGTCTGAGAGTGAGCTAGGGGGTGGGGCGAGGGGTGTGCTGTGTCTGAGAGTGAAGTAGGGGGTGGTGTGTGAGGGGTGTGCTGTGTCTGAGAGTGAAGTAGGGGGTGGTGTGTGAGGGGTGTGCTGTGTCTGAGAGTGAAGTAGGGGGTGGTGTGTGAGGAGTGTGCTGTGTCTGAGAGTGAGCTAGGGGGTGGGGCGAGGGGTGTGCTGTGTCTGGGAGTGAGCTAGGGGGTGGGGCGAGGGGTGTGCTGTGTCTGAGAGTGAGCTAGGGGGTGGGGCGAGGTGTGTGCTGTGTCTGGGAGTGAGCTAGGGGGTGGGGCGAGGGGTGTGCTGTGTCTGAGAGTGAGCTAGGGGGTGGGGCGAGGGGTGTGCTGTGTCTGAGAGTGAGCTAGGGGGTGGTGTGTGAGGAGTGTGCTGTGTCTGAGAGTGAGCTAGGGGGTGGGGCAAGGGGTGTGCTGTGTCTGAGAGTGAGCTAGGGGGTGGTGTGTGAGGGGTGTGCTGTGTCTGGGAGTGAGCTAGGGGGTGGTTGTGAGGAGTGTGCTGTGTCTGAGAGTGAGCTAGGGGGTGGTGTGTGAGGGGTGTGCTGTGTCTGAGAGTGAGCTAGGGGGTGGTGTGTGAGGAGTGTGCTGTGTCTGAGAGTGAGCTAGGGGGTGGTGTGTGGGGAGTGTGCTGTGTCTGAGAGTGAGCTAGGGGGTGGTGTGTGAGGAGTGTGCTGTGTCTGAGAGTGAGCTAGGGAGTGGGGCGAGGGGTGTGCTGTGTCTGAGAGTGAGCTAGGGGGTGGGGCGAGGGGTGTGCTGTGTCTGGGAGTGAGCTAGGGGGTGGGGCGAGGGGTGTGCTGTGTCTGGGAGTGAGCTAGGGGTGGGGCGAGGGGTGTGCTGTGTCTGAGAGTGAGCTAGGGGTGGGGCGAGGGGTGTGCTGTGTCTGGGAGTGAGCTAGGGGGTGGGGCGAGGGGTGTGCTGTGTCTGAGAGTGAGCTAGGGGGTGGGGCGAGGGGTGTGCTGTGTCGCCTGTCAGTACAGGTTGTCGTGTGAGCGTCTCGTTAATATTACTATCATTCTTCCCCCAGCGATGGCATGCGACCTGGGCAGTGAGCTGTTCATTGCGGCCAGGGTGATCGGCTCTACACTGAGTTCCATGGTGGAACAAGTGGCTATCTCACAAGGTGTGTGTATATACATGTACATGTAGCTGATCCACAGTGTACAGTTTTCGCAGCCCACACTGTTTTCAGCTATATATGGTTCAGAGGATTGAGAATGTGGTTGCAGTTCTGTCTTCAGAGGTGGGAATCCTGAAAACTTCCTAATCACTGAATTCATGGGGGGGGGGGTTTCGGTCAAATTAGATTCAAAGCTGTACTTTTTCGGTCAAATTAGATTCAAAGCTGTACTTTTTCGGTCAAATTAGATTCAAAGCTGTACTTTTTCGGTCAAATTAGATTCAAAGCTGTACTTAGATTTTTGTGTTGAGAACATGCTCTAACTTAAGACATACTCTGCAACAGCTAGCAATAGATTTGGGACCACTATAAGGAATTGAACTATCAGCCAGCATGTACTACAACGCTAGACTTTAGACTTTATGGCACGCTAGACTTTATGGGACACCTGCTATTTGTCTATATGCAGAAGTTGCCCAATAGAGAGATGAAGAGGACATCAAAGAACAGTCGTTAGCAAACAGCTAATTTAAAACTGCTTTTCAGTTTTCACCCCCAGCCACAATAGATCGAGACAGATGTTAATGCCATCCATACCATATGTTGTTTGTACGTTAAGTGTGATACATGCATGTTAATTTATGTACCTAAATACCATCGAGCATAAATTAATTATTTATAAGCAGTACCCACTCCTCCATGCCAACTTCCTGTAGTAGGCAGAGTAACAGTAGTACGTAACTGCCCATACATTCAAGTGGGTAACATCGCAATGCAAGTGCAAGGATTTAGCCAATACACTCAAACCAAAGAAAACCAAACACTACCGCAGACAGCAGGGGGGGGGGGGTCCTTTCTTACAATACTAAAGGAACAATTCCCTAGCTATCTGTACAAACATAATCCAGTTGTGCAAGTCACAGCTTTGACTTCATTTGACCCATCAGTTTCTCTAGCGCCATAGCCTTGGCAAGGTTCCCAGAGATCTTGAGCTTGCCGGTCATGAAAGCGGTTGTGGGACTGAGCTCTCCTTTGAACATGGCAACCAAGTTGTCCGAGTCCATTTTCATGGTCACGTTAGCCTCGATCTCCGACTCAGTCGTACTAACAGAACCGGACCCGTTCTTGAGGTCTAGGAGCCAGTTTCCAGGATGAGCACCGCCTACGATGAAGAAGTACGTGGCTCCCACCTGCTTCACGATTTCAGGAGAGAGGAGGCGCTCGACTCTGCTGAAAACCCCCTGTGGGCTGTCGGAGGGGGGCGGCTGGTCCTGTTCTTGGCCCTCCTGTAACCACTCGGCCTGGAAATTCTCTGCTTCATCGAGAAAATAGTCCGGGAGGAGCTTCTCACCTGTGCAACAACAGATCACAACTGTCAAATCCAGTATGGTTGGGGGAAATGTGTAGCGCATCTTAGCCACATAGCTATGCCTACAGGGGGGTCTGGGGGTATGTAATATGCTACCCAGAAGTGCTCTGAGATTGCTTCTGGGGTCCCAATAGGTTGATTCACTGTGTAGTGTTGGGAGGGGGGATTTCCTTCTTCTTTGCGTCTACATATACTAGGATATCTGTTCTAGCCTAGTACATAGCTTTTTTCACAGCCGTGGACAAAACTGTGAGGGAAAGCCTGGGTACAAGGCTATATTTGTTTTGTGTTGCTAACCTACGCCTGCAGTTCCATGCTCAGATGCTCACAAAAGCCACGCCTGCAGTTCCATGCTCAGATGCTCACAAAAGCCGCCTATGTAATGCTGCCCCGGGCTCTGCTTTTCGTGAGGGTCTGGGCACGAGACTATTGCTAACCTACTGCCAGAGAAGATTGTTCTTACGATTGGACTAGACTAGTGAATAAAGAATAGTGTATAAATTTTAGAAGTCTGCGTATTGAGTTCTCGATAAACAAACCAACAGGAAATCGCACACTAACACCATTTTTGTATTACATATGGCTTTTAAGGTCTAATAAAATTAAAAAAGCTGTACCTGTTGATATTAATTTTTAAGCGTTTCACACGAGGCATATACCTACATAGCACTATGCACGATCTAAATAAAATGCGGGTTTCTTCAGGAGCTGTTGCTGCAATTAACTGAACTCTTTCTGTCAGCAGTGAATATGGTCGGTATGGGGGGTTTTGATGTGTGCACCTTGAACGCTTACATGTACGTAGGTTTAATTCTAGGACAGCATCCATCATAATGTGAAAGCATTCTGTGCTGTAGCAGTGTGCTCACACTGCCACTCACTCTCAGCCTCACAGCTTCCTGCTTTCTACTGTTGGCTCATGTGTACTGGTACTGCCAGTGACAAACACTAGGGAAGGTCATAGGCCACAGATTGAGGCTGATTTGGCTTGGCAAAAATAAATGATAGTCAAGTTTACTGTAGCCGTCCTGGCTTACAGAAATGCTTTCAGAACTGACTTATTTCTATTATGTTTGGAACCCCAGTATCTCACAATGAGAAGTGGATACACATAGCAATAGCAATTTATTTGATTTTTGGATACCTCAAAAATCTTTTAGAGGCATTACAGAAGTACACACTCTGGCTACCACTTTTCCATACATACCTGGAACGTTGGCATACTGATCCAAGTCCGTGATCCCATTCTGTTTTAGAACGTCATCGTCAATGAGGAACTTCCCAGTGTATTTCCGGCTGTTTTGGGTGAAAATCAGGTATGCAGCATCTGCCATGATGTCAGGTTTGCGAGACATTCGAACTGCTCCTTCTCCTCCCAGCATCTCTATAGCAGCCGTTGCAATGCCTACAAATGTGTGTGTGTGTGTGTGTGTGTGTGTGTGTGTGTGTGTGTGTGTGTGTGTGTGTGTGTGTGTGCGTGTGCGCATATGATACTGTGGATGTATATAAGTGCATATGATACTGTGGATGTATATAAGTGCATATGATACTGTGGATGTACATACTGGTACAATACAGTCAAGCGACAGCGAAGCAGGATTGTGCTACCGCTGCAAGGGCCGGCATGCATACAGTAATTGCTGCTTTAAGTGAACAGAATGCCATAACTGTGCAAGTCACAGACCTAACCCTGACCCTAACCCTGACCCTATAATGTTTTGTAAGAGCAGTTGATCTTATAGTGGTTGATTTCATGGAAGTTGATATCATAAGAGTTGATCTCATAAGAGTTGATCACGTGGGAGTTGATCTCGAGAAAGTTGATCTCATGTGTGCACCCCACTGACACATTAGATGTGTTACTGCTAAAAGAAAAGGAACTATTTTTCATAAACAAATTTATACAGAGTGGGCCTCACCCAACACGAACTCCACGTGTGTTGATGGCATCTATATAGCAGTGGTTCTGACAGAAGAATGGCTGGTCTACAGCATGCAAAGTTAATAAATATGCCTGGGATTACAGTAGGGTAGTCTGCTGCCACTCTTAGCATTCTTTGTGGAAATTCATACTGGTCCAGGATGGATAGGCGCTGGCTACTGCTGTCCAATAATGTATGTATACTTCCTCCAAAATAACTGGATTCAAATTTCAACTCCAGCAAAGAGTACAGCTCCAGAACCAAGCAACAGAGGATCACAAACTTAGAAACTTACCTACACTCTAATCATTACTTACTAAGTGCATCCCAACTAGCTAGGCAGCACCATAGCACCAAAGCAGAAGTGTACATGTTCTACAGAGTTGAGTATAGCACACATACATTACTCACTTGTGCGAGGCCAGAGTGCATTCACAGCGATCCCAACCTCCTTCAGCTCCTCCGCCATGCCGAGCACACACAGAGACATGCCATATTTGGCCATGGTGTAAGCTGAGTGTGTGAGCAAAGAGAGGAGCTCGTAAAAAAAAAAAAAATCAGGGACAGAGCTGATTCAAATCTCAAAAATATGTCTCCTTTAATCTTTACTCCAAACTAATACTGCATACGTATCTTTTACTATGTCTCAAGCATGCATGCATACACACGTGTACAGTTTTTAGGCTTTTTAGTCTATAGGCAAATCTGTATGAAGCCTACTCACAAATAAGCATATGTATGTACGTATATACGTAGGATTGACACTATAACAGTCTCCTTCTGTTGGCACTGCCTTACCTTATTTTGGCCCAACTTTAGGTACAAACATACAACGTGAGAATCATAATTCACTAGAGTAACTGTAAACTGCACACTTGCAATTTACACAACAAAGAATACAACAATTAGTAAGTGGCCTACTACTGCAATCAGTCACTCCTCCACTATAACCGGGGAGCTCTATTAATACATGTAGTCAGTGTTTTGTATCTATGAACATGTAATTGATGCTGCTTCATCTACACCTGTATTTTACACAAAATTATAATGGGAGAAATTTTTCAGTCGGTACGTGCATACTTACCACAGTGGTTGGCAAACCACGTGGGTTTGAGGTTGAGAGGGGGGCTGATGTTGAGGATGTGCGGGTTACTGCTCTTGCGAAGGTGGGGAATGCAGAGTTTTGAGGCAAGGAAGGTCCCCCGGGTGTTGATATCCATCATCAGGTCGTACCGCTTCATGGGAGTTGCCGTTGTCCCCGTGATGTGAATGGCACTGGCGTTGTTTACCAGGATGTCTATACCCCCAAACTTGCTGACTGCTTGGTCCACTGCATTTTCCAGTTGAGAGTCCTCACGAATGTCTACAATACATGGAAGACACTGGCCTCCCGCTGCTTCGACTGAGGTGTGTGTGTGTGTGTGTGTGTGTGTGTGTGCATGTGCATGCGAGGGAGGGAGGGAGGAGGGGTGTTAAAGTCACTCTGAGTGAAGGGTGTGCCTAAAACCCAGCAGGGCACTATTCACATTACACCCAAAGCTCTGCTTGGCAACAGGTCAGTACAGAGCCCAAACATTCTATGCAAAAGACAAGTACAAACATGCCATGTTGCTTGTACGTTACATGTATAGCAATTGGGATGCTATGCATGCATATGAGTAATTACAGTTGGAATTGGCTGGGTCCTACTGGCAAGTGCTACTAGCAGGTCTAGTGGCTATATAAATTAAGCTTGCCTACTGCTCCTCTGTCAAGGGGCTCCAGTAGCTCAATTGGTAAGAGCATCTGACTAGTTAGTATTCAGAAGGTCCTGGGTTCATTCCCCAGCTGGGTCCCGATTTTTTGGGATTTCGTTACTCTCTCAGAAAGCTTATATTCTCACAGAAGTTTGCAATGCATATGATATGACTCAGGGATGCCGGAACAAGTTCGGCAGGTCCAGCGGCCGCCAGACCAATTTTACCGAACCAATGTTCACACCGAGTTCATGTAACGGTTTCTACTGCTGAGCGTGCTGGTCAGACTCAAGGACAGTGCTTTCTGGCATTTCACATCTGGAGATTATTTGAGTTAAAGGTTCTGATAGTAAGCAATGCGTGGGCAGACTCCATGAGAGCCCTTATACTTTTGGGCTGCTGCGTCATACAGCCTCGATCTCAGGCTCTTTCCAAAAGCAACAAAAGCTGGGGGAAGTCCTGAGAGCAAGCTAAGCACTTTTCTGAGCACCTTTGCATTCTCTTACTTTTGAACAGGCATGTACATTTTTTGCCCAAAATATACATATAGCATTTTCGACATGCACGTTTGCATCTAACATGCATTTGAACATGAAGAACATTTCTGCCTGTAACATGTATGTTGCATGCAAACAATTGCAGGGCTTGCGAAAGTTAATTCTAGCATTTATATAGTGTGCTTCCAGGGTCACAGTGGCCCTGTTCCATTCAGCACTTTTATATTGTCATATTTGTGTGTTTTGTTTAAAGTAGAAGGACCCTTACCTTCGAATCTCTGTGTTTCTCCTTATGAATAATTAATGAGATGACATCACTTACACGGCACTAATTAAATTCATAGATATGTTTTCATTTTCCCATGGTGGCAACCGGAATCAACAGGAGGGGTGTGTCACTTTGATGTGGATAGCTGCTCTTTCATGTGCGATATCGATACTTTAATGTGGTTGAGCGGTACTCTTATGCTGGCTTTTAACACTTTTTTACCAGCTGGAGTGCGCGCAGCGCGCAAACGGCTGGCACTAAGATTGCTTTACGTTTTCCGCATCTGTTTGTTTGTTTGTCTGTCTGTTCGTTTGTTTGTTTGTGCGTCCGCACTTATCACGTGCGCAATATATTACGTCATACGTTACTATGCAACTGCAGTGTATAGCAGCTTTTTGAGGTTTGCGGGCCAAGCTACAGCAAATGGAGGTAGTTTTGTGTCGCCTAGATGGTGAAAACGTGGTAGGTAGCCGTAAAGATCCTGTTTTGGTGGCATATAGCTACTAACTGGAGGCGCATGACGAAACTGCTGAGTCAGCACTTTCGCTGTACTGCTCTAGGAATATCTCTGGCTCTACAGCTGTAGTTTAATAGCTTGGCCTAAGCTGAGTTGTGTGTATTGTACGGGAAAGGCGTCCGGCTGGTTTTTTAGACATGAAATGTCAGACTTGTTTTTAAAAGACATCATACAGTGGTGAGTAGGCTATTTATGACAGAATAGCTGGCTAGTGTATTGTAGAAAGTTTGTTAGGCTACCCGAGTGGCTAGAAGTCAGCCAGGCAGACGGATGGTGACAGGCTGTTGCCCATCTCAGGTAGGCTAGAGTTGTGACCTTTCGGATCAGTAGGCCCCGCCCATTTTCATATTGTACGGCATCTAGCTAGCTGTGTGAAAATCTGTGGAGATTTAGAGGGAGAGCTTTGGCGGGTGGTTCTCAGTAACCGAGGGGTGAGTGGAAAATCCCATCCCTAAATTTTCTATGAGTAGGTTGAAGTTTATAAAGCAGGGCTCAAATTTGTCGGACGGAAATGAACGATGGCCGAATTTTTTGGAAAGTCAGGATAACGCAAATGAGTGTTTTGGGGTGGTTGGATGCATTCAGGGCTGTAAAACTGGCGTTGAAGCCTTTCTGTGAAAAAGAATCCCTACGGTTATAGCCTGTCCTCTGTAGGTACTGGCGATATTGTCAGAATGTGGGTGGGGCTCTAGCAGATCCCATAATTTTTTGTTTTAGTAAACAACCCAAAATTGCGTCATTGTGGATTATTTAGCAGAAGGTATATGGTACTTTTTGTCAATTCGAGGTAGACTTTCATGTTCTCAACTAAGCCATCCATTTGAATCGTAGATTCGGGGTGAGGCGTTTCCTAGTACTTTAATTGGAGATGACTATAAAGATAGTTAATTTGAACCAACCTTGCCAGTAAATGAATCATCAATTGCTCAGGATTTCTTTTTAGGAACATTCTGTAAAATGTTACTGAAATGCTATAAATCTCAGCACTAACTGTCTAATCCCAACCCTAACCCAGAATTTATAACCTGTGTAGCAAGTGAGCCCGACATGTTTACTGAATCGGTCGATTCACTTGACCACCAAACTGCTAATTTGCTGACCAAAATTAATACACATATAGACTTAATACTTGTATATAGATAGGCATGTCACAACAAATTTGGACCACCCTAAAATGGTTCCTCCCGGTCCATATAATATTTCTAAATATTTGGACCCCCCAGAACATATATTTCAGTATAATGTTGAAATATATGGACCCCCTCTGAAATTTTTGTTCCCCCCCCCCCCATGAAGAGTCAGAAATTTCAAGTCCATCGCATAGTTTTTACCAAGGGAGGCTTACTACAGATCTCAGGTTAGCAGAATTTCTGAGTTCTCCCTGTAAACGAGCACTGGAAGCAGACGGCACGATTGAGCGATCTGGAACTTTAATAGCTTCACGTACAACTAAACGATACAGCTTCTGAATGACTCGCTGGTAAATCACATTTATTGAGAAACTTACTACAGATTCCAGGTTTGTAGAGGTTTGAGAAAGCCCTATGTAAACAAGTCAGATGCAAACTGGAAATTTCAAGCATAGAGCTTGTTTTAACATCTTTCGTAAGCCAGCACTTCTGATGACTCCAGAGTATGATAGCGAATGATTGACAGGCAGTGGCTGCCGGTACACACAGTAGACATGCGAAACTTTTTTTCAAGGGAGGTCCAAATATTTCACCGCAAACCCGAAATATTTGTTCCGGGGGGAACGTATTTTAAGGGGGTCCAAATTTAACGTGACAGGCATCAATAAGAACCCACTTTCTTTGGCAGCGGTGTAGACAGTCCCTGGTAATTTAGGGTGCGGCTCCGCAGTCTTAGCAGCAATCACAACTTTAGCCCCGTCCTGAGCAGCCCGGAGGGCTATAGCCTTGCCAATACCCCGGCTGGCACCAGTAATAAAGAGAGTGCGCCCAGCTAGCTTGCTGTGGAAAGGAAGAGAGGAGAAGGCTCTGCTTAATGGATACCCATGTAGCCTGTAGCCAACCACCAGTATGTACGTACGCACACTCACCCAGTGTTCAGCATCGTATATTACGGCGTATATGTACCGACATCAAATTCCAAATACTGCACACACTTCAATCCACTCTAAGCCCCTCCCACTTTGCATCTCAACATAATAATTGTGCGTGCCCACATAGAAGCACGGTTCCGCGTCGTAAAATCGCTCGCAATCAAGTCGATGATCGCTTTTATACATTACCGACTTATTAGCGAGCTGTTGTATCCTACCGGACCATAAACGGATCTATGATATCTTATTATTTTTTACGTAAGTTAGTAATAGAAGATCCGTTGCGTGCTAATGACATTCCGAACCCGCTGGAGGCGTGCATGCGCATGTAGGTACATGCGCAGCAACCGAAAGAATTTCATCATCACAGAACGAACAACTGAAGTATTATCAGCATCATACTCGTCTGAAAATAATCACAGAACGAACAACTGAAGTATTATCTGCTTCATTCTCGTCTGAAAATAGCTATGGTAACCACAGAAGCAATTCTTCTGGTGACGTTTTATGCTATAGCAGGTGAGTAGATGCACGTTGGGTCGATGAATGATTGAGAGACGATGATTTTTATCAGCTATAAAATCCACATTGATTTAAATATGTATATTGTGCATGCTTCCAGAATACATAAGTCTTACATAGGGGGGCTACTAGCTAATAGCTAACTGCACTTGTCTGGCATGCAGGTAGACTTGCCAATGCAGAATGTGAGTTTGGCACTAAGCCTATCGAACAGTCGACTTTCTACAATATTGGAGGACAGTATCTGGACCTCAACAATCCGGCAACATGTAATCGGAACATTACATCCTGGCACTACTGCTACTACTCTGAGGGTATAACGGAAGATGGAGATTACAATGTCTGGTTTCGAATATGGAGCTCTGAAGATGGAACTACATACTCTCGGCAAAGAGATGACCTAATGAGCGTGCAGCTACAACCACAGACAAGCTCTGGACTGATTTGCAACAATTTTACATTGCCACAGCCGATTGAAATACTGCAAGGTGACATCATTGGTGTCTACATTCCCGATGGTAACCTTCCGAACACTCAACCTCAGACTCCGCTTCATATCACTGCTAACACTGCCAATGAAACGGTGTACAGTCTATATTATGATACAAGAATTAGGAATAGACCATTTAGACGGAACAATGTTGATGTGAATGACCTAATGGAGATGCGTGGGCTAGCTCTACATCTTTATGCCAACATTGGTGAGTTGCTATCCATGCACTAGTAAATGGTAATTGAGACACCATAATTATGCTGATTTAGCTGTTTATTCTCTCCTATTAACAGATCTTGAGACCCAGGTCTCACCAACTGTCACACTAACTAGTCTACTATCACAGTCAAGTACCCAGCCTCATTCAAGTGCAGTATCAATGGTAGTCGGAGGTAGTGGAGTACCAACATCAGGCGGTAGTCTAAGTGCTGGAGCTATTGCAGCAATTATAGTTGTTGTCATCCTGGTCATGCTGTTGTCGTCGATTTTCATCATTGTTGGGATTATAGTTTGGAAAAGGCGAAGACAAAATCTATCGAAGGAAAGATGGAACAGTACATTCTCTATAGGTAAGAATACTGGATATTCACCTTAATTAGGAATAAGAGATTGAAATGTGATAGTGGTAATATTATAATTATACACTCAATTAATGAAGAATCTGCACCAGCCTCTTGTGCACTATATGCCAGTTCACTGCATGTACAGTATAACCTATAGATTTTTGTTTAGACAACGCTGTGTATGAAGTTCCCATCCGAGGAAATGCTTCTCCATCGAGAAAGAAGAGTACAAAGGGAGCAGAAGATTATGAGATTCCTATTAACTCAAAGGTCCTGGAGACTAATTGGTCTTCCTTTGAAGATGATCCAGAAGTGGATGAGTATGAGCATATGGAGGGAGGTGAATCCAATGCTCCAAGTGGAACAATTAGCGAACAAACACACCAACAGAACATTTATGTGGTATGGGGCTTCTGTTTGGATTATCAGTAACAAAGTGGTTTTACAGTCTATTGCCTTTTCTATAGGAATCAACTGATCTATTTGATATCTATGCATCTTTTGGGCCAACAAACTCAGAATATTGCAAATATATGGAGCAGGTAGGTAAACTTAGATGTGTGCGTGGCTATACAGCAGTATATACTCATCAACCTCTAATTTGACATGTCAAGGTTGCTGTGAATGTATGTTTCAAAAATTCTGGAAATTTGATAGTATGGCTAACAGGTCCATATCAGTCTTATTGAATTAGAATGATATACTTAAGATTTTACCGAATTTAGCATTAAGGTTGTGTGCAATTGGGAAAGACTACAGCGCACTGGTAATGTAATACATGTTTGTGATGCATGATGCATGATCTTCTTACATAGTTGATTATCCATAATTGGTGTTTGAAACATAATCATGATAAATGAAGCTTGTCAAGTGGTACCTAGACAGTGGTTACATTGTATTTGTGCATGTCCTCAGTATCTGACAAGCTGGGCACATGCATTAACGTGCATAGTCCTGAACAGCTTGACCACATAATTAATGATAACCAGGTGCATAGCAAATTTGTGATAAGAAACCATGAATGAATTGTATGTGGTTAATCAAAATGAGGCACTGATTGTTGTGTATATATTGAACACACAAATTTCCAGCTATACGCTACCATGTTTATACATAGAGTCTTTCAAATTGGTATTAATAGGCAACATCAGTAACAGGTGGTGATAAGGAGTCTGACCTGTACTGTGCTCCACCAACTAATGAGGAAGAACTCTATGAAGAACTCTCCAACCAACGTATCAGAGTAATTCAAAGGGAATCTATTGAGTATGTTTCAATCAGTCAGTAAACAAAATGTTGTTCAAGCCTCTGTATTGCTACACGCACCTTATGGTAGCGTGTTTTGACGGTTTAGTGGTTGCATATGTCAGAGCATGTTTATACAGTGTGGACTCTGTTTTCTCATATGTTCATAGTGAGCAACAAAGGAAAAATTTGGTATTCTTTACACTCTAAAACATGTTTCGACTGTTTAGTGGTTACCCTGATTTTAGCCGTTTGAGGCTTCTACTAAGTCTTGAGATGTGCAAATGGTAAAAGGAGTTTCACGGAGGTCTGAAAGTATAGAAGTATAGTCTAGTTTCAGTAACATATAGACTTGAAAAGATGTACAAATTAATGATGCTAAATACTCTAATTTCACTGATGTTTGAAAATGCAGAAGTTAGACGTCAATGAAGTTTGTGTGTATGATAGACTGTTGTTACCACACTCAAAAAGAGATGTACAACTAAGAAGCAACATTCCCTGCTCAGCAATTGGTTTCCATAAACATCTGTAATTCAAAAAACCACTAAGTGGTCAAACATGTACCCAATGAGTAGAACATGTTATTAACACCTGCTCTGAAACTTCAAGAAGCAAGCCTGCAGCTGTGTAGCTAGTACACGTATCAGATAGAAGTCATTATGCCATCAGGCACGGGCCTACAAAATAGATTTCTCGGTCACTTTCAAAATTCCCAATTTAAATGGTCAATCTCCATCACTCATGCAGGATAACATCCCACCTAGGATCGGGCCAGTTTGCAAACGTAGAGAAAGGTGTGTGGAAGAGTCCTAATGGCATTACACTGGAAGTTGCAGTAAAATGTCTGTCCAGTAACACTTCCTCGTTGGATAAAATCAAGTTTCTTCAGGAAGCAGCCATTATGGGCCAATTCCAGCACCCTAATGTTGTTCGGATCAATGGAGTAGTGATGGACAAGGAAACAGTGAGTAAAAAAAAAGAAGTTGAAATTGGTTTAAACATGTATAATGTTATCATTCAATGCTGTATAGCCTATGCTCGTAATTGAGTACCTGTCCAGAGGGGCCCTCCTGAGCTGTCTGCGTGAAATGAGACCAGAGTGAGTCAAAAACTGGGCTGCAGCATTTTGATATATTAACCAATAACCCCACATCCTACTTCCTTTAGAGATGGAGAGCTTGTACCTGCAAACACTGCCCAGCTCCTCCTTACCTACTCACAGCAAATTGCTTTTGGGATGCACTACCTGAGTAGCAAAGCATTCGTCCACAGGGATCTGGCTGCTAGGAACATTTTTGTCTCGAAAGATAGCATGTGCAAGGTACAATCTGTTGTTTTTTGATTGTTTAGCTACAATATGGTAATGTTAATGCAAATAGGTGTATACAGTATGGCCATGACGTGAAGGGAGAGCCTAGGAATAAGGTATATCTACACCTACATCTCTTCAAATTACCCCCTTGGTATTGTACATGCTAATTAGCAATAAACGTAACAAACAAGAGCACGAGAGATATGACGAGCAACAAATATGAGAGATGTTAGAAAGTGCAGGCTCTATTTGAGCAGCCTATGGACTGAGCTCACCCTTGCTACCCATCATCTATGAGACCACTCTGCATGTTGAGCATTCCGAAGCGCCATTTCAGTAGGGCTGTGCCCTTGTTAGGTAAATTTTATTATGTCAGTGCAGACCCTTATTTGCATGTACATTAAACAATTTGGGTAGTCAGTCATACAGGTGTTGGAAATTAGAGTGTCATAATCTTTAACCGGATATATAACCTTGTATACTGATCATGCAGGCACAACATAGTCACCCAACCAAATAGTACTAGTGTCAGTTTTATACTTCCTAGTCATAGTCCTATGAGCTTTACCTTAAGCTTTAATCTAGCTATGACTTAGTGACATGCCTAAAAACCTAGCCTATACTCATAAGCCCCTTACTGTTGTATAGAGTGTAGTATAACCCAACTGCAACATGCAGCAGCACTACAGCAGTATTCTCATCTTGCTTGAATACCCCTATAGTCCTTCTTTCATACCAAACCGTATTAACACCTGTTACTGTTTTCCTGCCCACACTGCTATGTTCACTGCAAAACAGATTGGTGATTTTGGGATGTCTCGGGATTTAGCAGATGCAGAATACTACGTATCTCAGGGAGGAACTGTTCCCGTGAAATGGACAGCTCCTGAGGCTATCTACTTCAGGAAGTACTCCATCGCCAGTGACATCTGGAGCTATGGATGCCTGCTGTATGAGATCTGGAGCCTGGGGTGCAAGCCTTTCAAAGGCTACTCTCACACTGAGGTGAAATAGCTAGTATACATTTGCACATGACAGTAAATCTGGAACTGCATGACTGTGCCTTTATGTTTGATGTTGCGTAGGTTTTGCAAAAGTTAGATTCTGGATTCCGTCTTCCTCCTCCACCTGGATGCCCACGAGTTATCTATGAACTCATGATCAAGTGCTGGTACGTTATTAAATGTATGCATACACATATATTAGATGCCATATTACTCACTGTTATTCTCCATAGGCACCACACCCCGTCTTTGCGCTCAAACTTCAGAGACCTCCTAGCTGTATTGGTGGATGATAAGGATGCGGTTCTCAACATACCAGTGGATGATGCTTCCACTAATGAGTATGCCAGCACCTTGGGAGCCAGCCTTGAAGCTGGGAAGGGCATGTATACCAACCTGCAGCAGGTGTACCTTTCAACTTCAACTGGAGATGTTGGCTTGTCACTTCAGGAGTCACTTCCCTCGATCTATACCGCCAGCTGTGACTTTGATGCTATGGAGGGCGTGACTGGGCTGAGAGAAAATATCGATCAACAGGAAAATATATACGATGAGGTTACGGAGACCTCTACCCTTCCCCGTCCTGGACAAACAGTAGATGACATTTACAGTGAAATCAATGATCAAGTTGATCCAACTGATGTTGACTATGAAGATATCTGACGATGAAAACTACTTATTCTGTAATCCTAATGTCAGGCAAATAATTTTAGTGTTTATGCAATAGTTGCACATCTTGATATACCTTCAATTAGTCGGTCATACAGAATGACTATATATTTTTAATTTGGTTTAAACAAACCTTGTATATATATTTTGTAGATTCTAGCTGCGTATCAGTTCAACTGGCTTGTATGTATGTAGCTGTTAACGATTTCACTATATTATTATAGTTGTGAAAAGTTGCAATGGTTGCAAGAACTGGAAAAGGGACTGGATACAAGGCCAGTTGTAATGTGGCACAGAAATCTGAGACAGTGTTATATACAGCTGTTCATTCAGTTAGCAGTGACTGTTGGCTAGTGCTACATACATATTAATGATGCTAACAAGATTAATACAATTTGTGGCATTAATCAGCCTACATCTTTACTACAGTGTTGTGGTTCAAACTTGGCTAGAGAAGTACACAATACTACAGTAATATACAAATAAGGATATGTAAATTTCCTTGTACAACTGATGTCTGCCAACATTCCCATACCTGGAAGATGATACATCCTGAGTGCATGTGATCTCAGCTGCTAGTACGTAGTGAACTTTTTAGCAAGCAACATTGTACTATAGACTTCACTGAGAACCACTGAAGATGATGAAAGTTATAGTAGTATGGATTGCAAGCATCACAGTACTAGGTAAGTTGAAGTATGCATAGCTACAAGTAAATGTAATACAGACTTTACTAACATAGCTATAATATTATAATAAAATATGCTCTTTTCAGTTGGGACAGTAAGTACTCAGTGCATCATTGGCACTTCAGATGTCAACCCAACTATTCCACGCGCTAACAGTGGACAGTACATTGATCTTCAGCATCCAGCGACATGCAGGGGTAATATCACTGCTTGGCATTTCTGCTACTACACCGAAAGTATCGATGCAAATGTATACACTCTCTTTTTTCGTGTGTGGCGGTCCAGAAATACTAATAACCTTGATCTAGTTCATGAATATCAGCAGAGTTCTGGAGTGGGCGATCAGTCTCAAGCAGGCGTAGTGATTTGTGAAAATGTGACCTTGCAAGTGTCAGAATACTTTGAAGTGCTGCCAGGAGACGTAGTTGGTGTGTATGTTCCATTCCTAATTCCCACTGTGTCCATTGTTGCTAACAATGCTGTGGGATCTCAACTGCAATTTGATACCAGAGAAAATGTTGAGGCCTTCACTTCTGACAGAATCCAAACAAGGGAATTAATTGATCTTCAAGCAGTTGAAATTCATCTGTTTGCTAGAGTCGGTAAGAACATACTAACTAGCTGTACCATTACTTCACATTGTCAGTATGCATAACAATTGTTAACTAATTTTTTTCTCCAGTACCTTCACTGCCCAATATAGCTCCAACAGCTAGTGGAAATGGTGAAGAAAATGGAAATAGTGAAGAAAATGGAAATAGTGAAGAAAATGGAAATAGTGAAGAAAATGGAAATAGTGGAGAAAGTGGAAATGGTGGAGAAAGTGGAAATGGTGGAGGGGGTGGATCTGGTGGTACCATTGCAGCAGTCATCGTCGTGCTACTGTTAGTATCAGTAGTCGCCACTATAGCAGTAGTGGCTGTCATTGTATACAGAAGGCGAAGGGCAAAAGTAGGTGGCCAAAAACCGAATACATTCACTTCAATAGGTGAGTTTGTATATATAGTTAGCTACTAACTGCTTAGCTACTGAGAACAAGAGTATGAAGAGTGTTACATGTACAGTAATATTAGCTGACAGTTATAATTAGCTATAGTGCTTATAAATAACAGATGGACATTAATTTTGCTTGTATTCATGAGGTTAAACCCCATGCACATAGAAACTTCTGCTTATATTGTTTCTTGCTCTCTTCATTATACTTTCATGCTGCAGAAAACAAAACATATACTGGTAATGGTGGACCAGATCAAATAGCCCTGGAACAGCCCCGCAACAGCTGTAACTATGAGAATACAAGCATTACACGCAGTGTTCGGGTTTATGACATCCCTAAACCCTTAGTCAAGTCACATCATCCATATGACGTCCCCAATCCTTTGTCCCAGTCCTTGGTACTTAGTTCCAACAATGGAGAGAGTATTGGCAGCAGTGAACAGCTCTTCAGTATGGAGGGAGTTTCTGCACTGGTAAAGTTCAGCATTCCTGTCATATAATACGAAACACATGTAGTTTGGTTGTTGTAGTGAAACATGCATCATTAATTGTTAATTCGATCTACAGGAGGAGAGTAGCCCATATGAAATTGTTTCTTTTGATCACTTCTCTGTGGAATACCACAAGCTTCTTAAGGAGGTGGGTGGTGTGCCACACATGCATAATGTTGGCACATGTACAACCAATACACTGTAAACATTATACTTGCCCTGCAGGCAACTAAAGAAACATACGAAGATGAGAATCCTTACAGTGTTCCACCTTCAAGAGAGGAAGAAATTTATGTGGTACTCTCAAAACAGAAAATCAAGCTGGTAGCAACTGAAAGGATCGAGTATGTCCACTAATTTGGGTGCATTTAGCCTTCTAGACAATATGTTCACCTTATTATTATTCAGTCGTACACATATGCACATGCAGTGGACCCCTATAGTCTATTGTCTATTGTGGTCAGTCTGTAGTCATGAGGCTGCAATATAGGGATGGCTGTAAAACAGAGTTCCAATATGTATGTACATAGCCGGCTGTTGTATGCAGTGATCACATTACACTGTGTGAAGAATGCTAATGTATGGTGTATTACAAATGCTCTCTGCAGAATAACCGGACATCTTGGTTCTGGACAATTTGGGACTGTAGAGAAAGGAATATTGAAAACCAACAAAGGTCCTGTTGATGTAGCTGTGAAGACCATTGGACCCAAGATATCCGAAGAAGATAAAATCAAACTTCTCCAAGAGGCAGCCATTATGGGGCAGTTCAAGCATCCCAATATCATTCACTTGCATGGGATGGTTGCAGCAGGAAAGCTAGTAAGTATACTATAGCGTAAAAGATTTGCCAAAATGATATTCAACCGCATTATACATTTCCCAGTTTATGCTAGTGCTGGAGTATGTAGCCAAAGGAGACCTCAAGAAATACCTTACACGACTGAGGCCAGAGTAAGCGATAAACGAATCGACCACCACAGATGGTGTAATATGGATATTCACTTTTCTTTACAATCCCACAGCCCTGGTGAGCTAGCAGCTACAAATATGCCACAACTCCTTCTCAGCTACTCTCAGCAGATTGCATTTGGAATGCATTACCTTGCTAGCAAGGGATTTGTACATCGGGATCTGGCAGCAAGGAATATCTTGGTCTCCAAGGATGGCATATGCAAGGTTATACTCCACTATATAATTATAGCTATGTATATCTCCTCACTCACTCTATGATCCTCAGAAGAATGGTTTTGGGAGGAATGTGCATAACTAACCTGCATGCAAGCAGGAACTGAAGCCAACTCTTCCTGCAGTTGTGCAATTAGCTACTTACGCATTTTTAGCTGTACCTACACTTAATAACATGACAGCTAACATTGTATATACATGCATGTATTTATATTCTTATATAGATTGCTGATTTTGGCATGTCTCGAGACTTAGCTGATGAAAACTACTATGCAACCCATGGTGACAAGATTCCTGTAAAGTGGACAGCTCCCGAGGCCATACATTGCAGAAAGTACTCTACTGCTAGTGATGTCTGGAGTTATGGGTGTCTACTGTATGAGATATGGAGCCTGGGTCGCAAGCCTTTTAAAGGATGCACTAATGCAAAGGTACAATCCCACAATTTGTAGGTATGTCGCAGAGATCTTATTTTCAAACTTTACGTTTATGGAATTCTAAAGCGATTCTACTGGCAAGCCAAACAGTATTATGTCATATGGGTCTATATGGACAGACACACAAGCAGACTTGCATTTTGATTACCAGTATCAGACATATGCTACTCTTTCTTGGTTTGCAGGCCATCCAGAAAGTTGACTCTGGCTATCGTCTTTCTCCTCCACCTGGCTGTCCCAGAGCTATTTATGAGCTGATGATCCAGTGCTGGTATCTACAGTTGTCTGTCTCTCTGTCTGTCTATTGCCATATCTCCAATCAGTGATATATCAGATATTTAATTATCCTCTCTGCATGGGAAAAAGCATCTAGTATACATGCTTGAGTTTTAGTAACAACCGATAGCAGTTTGCAGTGTCTTGCAGTATACAAGAGCTGTTGTTGACAAGGGGATTAAGTAGCCTGTAAAGTTGTGACAAATTCACCGCTGAACACTATGCACTACCTGACTACATTGTCTCAATAGGTTGTGAAATGCTATACTTGCAGGTTCGCCATAATAATATTTTATGGCTAAATTCTTTTCACGCTTAGGAACCCAGCTCCCTCTTCCAGACCTATCTTCAGGGATATCCTGGAAGCCATGCTACAGGATGAAGCAAAAGTTCTGAAGATCCCAGTAGATGATGCATCCACCAATGAGCTTGCTAGCATTCTTGGCTCTCCCATAGAGGCAGGAAAATGCATGTACACTGACCTGCAACAAGAATACACGCTGTCTGATGAAAAATTTGACAAAGATTCAGATTATGAGTTCATCGCTGGTGAACTTGGTGAACCAGATGAACAGTTAGAAAATGGTGGACCAAGTGAACATAAAGCCGCTGACGAACAAATTTCTCAATAATTTGTATCATGTACATTTATGCTATGTAGTACAATGCTGTATAATATGCCTTTTGTAGCCTAGAACCACAAATTTGTACTATGTGTGGACAGAAGCCATAACTGGAAACCAAAAAAAGGATTATTGACATACTTTGCACCCTCATATAGTCACATCCCACACATCACTGTCATTCGCATCTGCATGCATGCTCTGAGTAGCTAGCTTGTGGGAGACTAAAAGTGGAGATTCAGGTGAGTTTACTGGGTAGCTATAGCTATAACTACTGTAATACAGATGTGATACTCTCATACCATGCCAGCTGTTATAATAGTAAATCTGTGTTGAAGGAGGCAATATATAATATAACATAGCTATAGAGTTTGCAATATGTGCTGCATGGTCATGCAAAACCTGCATTCAGTGGCATTAAGGCTGCTGTTTATAATCCACTAAGTTTAGCCTTCGAAATACACTTACTTCATCAAGAAACTTAATAAAGTAGCCTTGTGTTGTTAGTATATCACAGGCTTCTTGATAATAGCTTAGCTGTTATGAAGCACTAGTTGCATGAATACAGCGCTTTGGTACAGAAAAAATTAAAGCCATGATTGCATAAATGTAATGCTGGTTGTAAGTACAGTAATAACTGCAAGCTCTCTCTGCATGAGTTAAGTTCAGATCGATGTGTACTGAGTATCATTTTGTGAGTGCATACTGTCAGGACAAAACATTGCTACTGCCCCTCCTTGTCCATACTATGAGGCTTCATTGCACCCAAAAGAAGATTACAGCTATGTAGTGTCCCAGGGAGCTACATAAATGGATCAATAATTTAATGTGCTGTGTGTACACAGAAGTCCTACATACATTTTCTTCTCTTTGTAGGGTGTACAGTCATAGGCAGATTGACTGAGAGACTTCATCATGCTGGCACCAATGCAAGCCATGTTACTCTCCATTGCTGGCATTCTTTCCATAAGTAGGTAGAGTTTAGTCTACAGCATACTCATTTAGGCCATTGCTAGGTTGTAATGGCTGCAATGCAGTGTGAATCCATAATCTTCTATACTATACACAGTGGCTAATGGAGCAAGTGGAAACTGTATCCTTGGAAATACAGAACTGAACGAAACAGATTTTTTAAACAGCAGTGGGCAGTATCTCGACTTAGAGCATCCAGCACCTTGCAATGGGAACCTCACAAGATGGCACCTTTGTTACTACGCCTCAGATATCGACCAGACGGATACCTATGTGGTACTATTTCACATATGGCGAATGATTAATGACAGCACTTTTGAGCTTGTCAATCAGTATAAACTAAATATGACAATCGAACACTCCAGCAATGGTGATCAAACACTTCTTTGCGAAAACGTTACTTTGAGTACACCCATTGGCATAAACAGCAATGACATACTTGGAGTTTACATCCCATTTACTTCCGATCTTGGTGGTCCTCCTCTTCATATCGTTGCACGTAACACAACTGACTTTGGACTGTTTGCAGATACAAGAACGTCAATTGCAGTTTTCACAGGTGACACCATTTCCACTAATAACTTAGAGCGTGCAACTACCCTGGGACTGCATCTTCATGCTGATATTGGTAAGTGTACTGATTATAGCTTAGTATGCGTGATAACTAAAAATTGACAAAGAATTTTTTTTCTTTCACACAGAAGCAGCCGAGGAACTCGAATCAACATCACAAGTACCATCCCAGCTGCATCCCACCCCATCCTTTGTTGCCCCAACATTGGCTGAACCTACAAGCTCTACTCTATCTACACAACAACAAATTGAACCAGTAGCAACCACTTCTCCATCTGTGACTGACCTTCTCACGTCTTCTGATGTTATGTCTCCATTAGTTTCTACAGCTGCAGAAGCAGACATTGAACTTACACTATCCACGAATGACTTTTTCGCATCAACGTTTCTGACCACAGAGATTGTTCCTCTTTCAGCAACAGAACGTCAACTGCTTCCTACACAAACTTCAGTGCAACCAATTGGAATTAGTACTTCAATGGCAGAAATGATTGGCAGTATACAAAGCATGCCACCACTAACTGAAGATACATCAACCGTGGATCTACAGAATACACCTTTAGTAACTGTACTAGTAGAGAATTCTAAGAAGTCTCCTGCAATTGGGGTGATTGCAGCAATCATAGCTGCCTCTGTGTTGGCTACCCTGGTGATTTCTTGCATACTCCTGGTCCTATTAGCAATTGCTTGCAAAACAAAAAAGAGAAAGAAAGAAAACGGATTTCATCCAAATGCTACATTCTATATTGGTAAGTGAATCTTAACTCTAATCTCTTAACTCACTTATAAGACAAATACATTTGCTTGTCATAGATGATGTTGTCTACGCTGGCGTGATGTCTGATGAGCTATCCATCAAGCCTAATGAAGAAAGTCCTTTTGGTAGCAATGTGGATCCAGAACAATCAATATCGAATGCTTCAATATTGCATCAAAATGGATCAATACCAACAGGTTCTGATCAGTTAACCGCCCAAGAGTATGAAACACCAATTTGTACATCAATATCAATCAACTCTGGAGAATTCTTGGATTCAATTGCCAACCCTAACGCAGCTGGCCACGAAAGTAAGTACATTTCAATGCAAAGCGATTCACAGATCCTACAACAGTACTCACTGTCACGTACAAAAGAGGATAAGCAAGATAATGCAAGGACCAGCAATGCCCAAGTAAGTATTAATACATGTTTTTCAACACCCATTGCTGTAATGTAACTGTGTTCGTCTCTCCACATGCAGAGTGCCACAGAGTCTGAAATGTACTCTACTCTGAGCGATGAATCATCACAATACTATAAGCTTTTGGAACAGGTAACTACATGAATAACCTATAAACATGCTTTGAAGAAACCATAGTATCCGATCCCATTAAGTCAATAGGATTGTAAGTGGCATCAATTATCACAAAACCATTGTTGAGTTCTATGTGATTGATCAATTTTCACTGTTTGTAAACAAGTTGGTTAGGGAAATACCTATTAAGAGAGCTTTGGAGTGCCTATATGATTACATACATAGCCATGTAAGGGTATGATACAATTACACTAATTAGCTGTATCTTTACTACATACAGGCAACAGAGGGTACATGTGAAAGTATAGATCAGTATTATGCCCCTCCTTCAAACCAACAAGAAATACTTTCAACACTTTCAAAGCAAGGAATTGAAATGATACCAAGGAAAGAAATCCAGTATGTTGATATTAGTACATGACATAAATAATTAATATCATGTACGTGCTAATAATATATTCCACAGTACAACCACTCATCTCGGCTCTGGCCAGTTTGGCAGTGTTGAGAAGGCCTTCTGGAAGACAATAGATGGAGTGATAGAGGTTGCTGTAAAAACTATAAGTGCGGAGGCATTGGCAGTTGACAGGGTCAGATTTCTACAGGAGGCAGCCATTATGGGACAGTTTCGACATCCCAATGTGGCTCGCCTCAATGGAGTATCCATTGAACAAAACATTGTGAGCTAAAACTCTCATCTGTATATTAATCCACCATATGACTACTGAATTTTAACTCAAGGACTAGAAATTATACACCAGCAGTGTAAATAAAACAAAAAAAGCATCTACAGAATAACTGGTATCACTAACACTCTCTTTGGTCCTACAGTTGATGTTGGTTCTTGAGTATTTGTCAAAGGGAGACCTTAGGAAATGCCTGGTGAAGCTGGGACGAGAGTAAGTTTCAAAAAGTTAACGAATGTGATATTCACTAATAATACGAACCATTACATTTTTGCACCCGAACAGCATATTGCCGCAAGACACTCCACAAATGCTCTTAAGCTACTCACAGCAAGTGGGGCTTGGAATGCACTATCTCGCTAGCAAAGGCTTTATTCACAGAGATCTTGCTGCCAGGAATGTCTTTGTAACAGAGGATAATATCTGCAAGGTACGTAGTATAGTTGCTACAGCTGTACCCATTAAAGATAGGCAAAACATACCTACTTTACCATTTACTACATATAGGTTGGAGACTTTGGTATGTCTAGAGACTTGGCTGATGCAGAATACTATATATCTCATGGTGGGAAGATTCCAGTAAGGTGGACTGCACCTGAAGCCATGTATTACAGAAAATATTCCACTGCCAGTGACATATGGAGCTATGGGTGTCTCTTGTATGAAATCTGGAGTCTCGGCAGAATGCCATTCAGGAACAGCACCAATGCTGAGGTAAAGGTTTTATGGAAGCAGCATACCGTACATAATTAGTACCAAACTATTGTTTCAAGGAATTGGATAAGTCCCGTGTTGTGTCCATGGTTGACGCTAGTCTACAAAGGACAGTGAATGTTAACATAATTTACGAGATCAAAACAAGTCTCACTCCCTTCCTTATCTCGTTCTGTAGCTGTCTCTTTCCCACCCTTTCTCCCTCCCTCATAAAGACATTGCTTAATACAGAAATGCATTGTGTAGCCGTTTATTTATATGTGCATGGACTACAGGTCATTGAGCAAGTGGATTCCGGCTATCGTCTTCCTCCCCCGCCTGGATGCCCCAGGATTGTCTATGAACTAATGATCAAGTGCTGGTATGTAACCAATCTGCAAAACATGAATGTACAGATCCGCTAGTGAACCAGTTTCTGCTGAGCATAGTCACAGCAGATTAGCTGGCAGATTATGAATAAGTATTGTTATAATCAGACGATCTAGGCAATGCAGCCACTGTATGATAATTAAGTACATGTAACTACAACTACCTTATAGCCTTAATGAAAATCCCTTTGGCACTACAGCAGTAATATTATGACTGGAGGTCACAACATTTGTACACACAACGTGGACACTAAAGTGTCACACTCAGGGTTGGTTCTCGGCTGCTAAGGTGTGACCTTGGGCATGCTTTAATTCACTAGGTGTGATATAAATAAGATGTCATGCATGGAGTTACATATTGTCCCAATTACAAGTAGGAAAGGGGGAAAGGTGTGACCAGGCGCTAACTGACTAAAAATACAAAAAGTGATTATGCCCTGTTCATTCTGCCAACACAGTATACTGTCTTCTGGGTTCATAATGGGCGTACATGCTTATACGCTACATGTCTAGTACACAAAACCATATTGGGAGCATTTGGCAGTTAGTGTTGAATCCCATGCGTGACTCACTCTATTACCATTATATAAGGGCACAAATCCAATATCTGTACATGTACTTACATGTAACACCCAACTTCTCCATTACAGGCACCCCCTCCCTTCCTCTCGCCCTACTTTCAAAGATGTTCTCCGAACCCTATTACAAAAAGAAAGCAAGGTATTACTTATACCACGGAGAGATGCTCTGACTACCACACAGGCCAGCGTACTAGGGTCTCCAATTCAAGCTGGTGACTACATGTATCCGGACCTCCAGAAGACGTACACAACTGTTTCTGAAAAGAGTAGTGATTATGACCATATTACAGAACGCAAATATATTCTGTCTTTCCCCACCAGTTCGGCTGACATAGACTCCATGTACAATGACAGTGCACAACACCAGTCATACCGTTGTACACTCCTCACAAGTGACACAGAAAGTGACTATGATTACATTTAGTCTGCATATTAAGTATCTAGTTGTTCTGCAATAGCATACGTGTATTTCTTCCCTGAAAGAAAAATCAATATTTTGTGCAATTGTACATGTACAAGACTATATTAACACTAAGTACTGTCAATTATTGGCCAAATGACAGTAATTTAGTACTGAAGCTACAAATTTCACTTCTCTATGTGGATGGGGAAATAAGATAGCTTCACCAATGCAGAAATGGATGCACAGGTAGACTTGGTTAGCAACATTGTTGGCTATACAATAATCATAAAAGCCTCTGTCACAGTACACTGCTTATTGAAATAGTCATAGGTAATACATCAAAGGCTCTTGCACTGCATGTACTTATTATGAATGATAGGATGAATCTCACTTCACATATTCAGAAGGATAAATATTGCATACTTCTATCATGCATGATCCATTTTATTTAACCCCAACTTTACAAATGGAAAGTACCTATTGAATTTGCACTAGCATGCAACCAGGCTTTAATGACGGGGAGTAACATTCTTTCTCCATAGCTATCAGGGCCAAGACCATTCATCTTGCAGTAATTACTGTATGGATTGTACATCTGTACTGAACGTGGATGCAGCAAGGGCCCAGAATGTATACATACAAGCTCTTCAAAGTTTATCAAACTGGTCCTTTGGATTACAAAATTACCTAATTGATATTACAAAGACAGATTGATTCTATCAAATCCTATCAAAATATACACACCTGGGGGTCATAACATGTCTCCTTTCTCAGCTGATGGAGATGCATCAATGTCCCTGCTGTGCTTGTGTTTTCGCTTGTGTTTATTTTTGTGTTTCTTCTTCTTGTGTTTGTGCTCTGCCTTGTGTTTCTTTAACCTGGGAGGGAAAGGGCTAGTATCGTCGTCGCTCAGCATTCCTGATAAAACAGACTCTGGACTAGGCGTAACACTGCTGCCCTCTAGTCCTTCGGCAAGAGAAGAGGAAAGTCTTTTCAAATGTGATGTTGAAATCTTGAGAGAGAGCGGGGGCTGAGATTTGGGTGACGGTGCCACTGCTGGTTCTGTTGAGGGTTCAGAGGGTATGACTCGGACTTTAACGAGTGCTTGTTGCTGTTGTTGCGTTGCTTGTGTAACAGGAGATGTCTGGGGAAATTTGAAAAAACAAAGCAGGTCCTTTTTTAGCCAAGAGACAAGGTAATTCAGCAACAATTTACAATTACAACTTGTATTGTGAAAATTATATTTAGAATGCTAACTAGAGACTGACGGAAACTCTTAACATAGCTAGTGGAATGCTGAAAATACGCCTCAATAATCATGAGTTTATGCGCTATATCCCTTTGTTTCTCCATAAGGCTAGACCAACACTTCAAAAGCTTCTACCAGTCCCTCATAAACATTCCTCATAGATTACGTATGACAGTCATCCTATCTGACTGACCCTGAGGTCAAAAAAAAAAAGGGTTGAAAAATTTTGGCCTGAAACACAATGGAGTTTACCATAATGAACACATACTTCCATTGTTTTTGGTCAGTATTGAGTAACTTAAATGTACTCTGGAGCTTTCCATTCATACTTACCTGTAGTGGGTTAGATGTAGGTTCTATCTTGATGCCTGTACACAGTTAAAGCAAGACAGGTGTTACTAATTTAGACATTACTAGAACAATCATAACATTCACTGTCAGTGGGATAAAGAGCCATATACATAAACGCAAGGTCTTCAATTAGTGTGAGATAGCACACTAACTCTATAAGCAAGAAGTCATGGTTTTAATTTTGATTTGCCATGTTGAGCATATAGTGCCAAGCAGGAAGTGAGGCAACTGATTGCACTGCATGGAGAGGCTGTACTTGTATGTATGTAATGTTGTAGGACTGCAAATATACTTACTGAGGGCCAAAGCATTGCATACACTATACGCACTATAGAATGGCACTACAATGAAGTGGCAGCAATTATGTGCACAGCAACACAGAAGTAAGTGGTAGCAAAGACAGAAGGAAGCATCAGCGGAAAGCTACTCATTAGTACGTAATGCTAATTCAGCAGAAGGAAGGTGACGATTGTCATTCTCAAAGACAGACTGATCAACATCAGTTAGCTGAGCAGCGTGCACTGGGCAGTGCCCAGCAGCTGCTCCATAGGGAATGAAACTCAATTCCTAGGAAGCCCTCTGCATGTAACACCACATATGCATAAGGTATTTGGTATGGATTACACATGTACATGTTTGTGGGCAAAACAAAAAAAGGGCTTCTGACCAACATGGCACCACAAGTTTGCTTATGTGCTACCATGTTCTACAAGGGTATTACATGTATGTACTTATACCTTGTTTGGGGTAATTACCAGAAATACAGTAGTGGTGGAAAGACATGAGAACCATAGACACTCATATAAAGTAATTGGCACCGCCAGTGTGGAAGAGGAGGAGGGTTAAATTTTGCTACAGCTGTGATTATTGAGTGTTCAAGATGGCATGCCAGTGTCTAAACATCTTACTTTAGTGATTGCATCCCACCACCCCATCCCAGTGGCCACGTGGGTTTACAATCCCCTTTCCAACTTTCAAATCTTGCTCATATAGGGTTGGATAGAGTACACTCATAGGGTTGGAGTACACTCACCCTAGGTATTTCGCCTTTGTCAGTAAACTTAGTGGAGATCATCTACATTTACTCCTCAATACATGTACCAGTATACATACATGTAAGTCCATAGTGTAATGTTTTGCTCGAAGCAATTAATGGTTGAAAGTGTTACTAAGCAGATTTGTATCGGCAACCGCAAATGGCATCATGGCAGTTAACTAAGTGAGTACATCAGACGCATGTGTAGTGCAAACAATACTTAGGTAGGTCTTATCAACAAAGAATGAATGTCACTAAACAAAATTATACAACACATGTGCAGTTCTTTAATCAGTGCAATTAAATTTGTATGATTATTTAGAGCCATAGAGAAGCAAGGGTAGTACTTGGTAGTACTTATGGTACTCACCAGAAGGCAGAGAGAGCAGGGGATGTTTTGACTTGCCGTCCTCAGGAGTAGGGGCCACCTTGGGACTCTGGAGTGAAGAAGGCAACAAACACACGAAGCATAGAGCAAAACTATATTGGACAAAGGTATTAATTTAAAACAACCCTTTGCATTTTATCCACTTGTGCAGCTACCGCTGGATGCCTGTCCTAGCTGCCACTTCTTCTCAGGCAGCCAGTTACAGATACTACCTACCAATATACAACCAGCCCCATGTCTTAGTGTACATGGAGGGTGTAAGGGCAACTCACCAGAGAAGGGGAGGAGAGGCTGGACCTTGCCACTTTCTCTTTTAGGTCAATTACAACTCCAAGCTGTATTACAACACAGAATACATATCAACTCAATCACATGTAGGCAGCCTTCTACTTCATAGAGAAGTTAGCACAAATATTTGCCATGACATTAACATCTACTTACTATACATGTACACAGCTACGAGGAGGATCTAAGTTACTGTGAGTACAGTATTCTGTTACTGTAAATTGACAAATCGATACATCAGAGCTGTATATAAGCTTGCAAGTAAAACTATAAAGAAGATACTTAGCAGGAGCACTGTTTGCAACTATACCTTGCTATAGACTCTAGCATGCAGTACACTGTTAGGAGATACCTTAATTACCAATTATTGGTAATGTAGCCCATACATGCTTGGGCTGAAATACTGCATGCATGGCTTCCCTTCTATATTAGGAGCCAGAGGTGATAGTACATCACCACCTATACCCAGGGCTATGCCCACATTTGGGCTTGGAGTAAAATGTGCTCCTGCAGTGTGGTTGAATTTGTACTACTTCTCTTTCAGACTGTCACAACACAGCACATTTCAACTCAGCACTCACCCCCTGTGGGACACATGTTGGAGTGAGTCTCCCGTACAGTGCAGAGTATAGCTCCACTGTTGCATTACGAAGTCGAGAGTCGTGTGAAAACTTAGAACTGTGGAACAGGCATACAAAAGCAAAAGTTACAATTATTTTCTTGCCACATGAACACAAATACATATCTCTTTGCAGTTACCACACCAAACTAGTTATTCCCTTTCCGAAAAAAAAAATTCTTTCAGAAAATGAAAACAGTGGAAGAAACACATGACGAATCAATGTTAATGATGGCCGTAGGCAAATTGTGTGTAGCAACAGTTGTGCTGTGATCCAGCCAACAGTTAGGTGTGCAACAACTTCCCATAGCCTAGTGCGGGGAAGGCCTGGGTACGAGGCTAAACTTCCCTATAGCCTCTAGCTAGCTAGCTCAGTGTATACAAACCTGGAAAGACGATCTTCATGGGAAAACCCACCATTGTTGAGTGAAGGGGCGGAGCTAGTAAAACTCTTAACAGAATTCACTCACTTGATCAGCTTCCACAGCCTCTCCACCAGCTCTACCGTGTTGAGCTTGGACTCAGTTCTTCTGGTGAAAGGAGGGCCGGCAGCCAGCATGTTCAAAACAGCCAATCTGAGGGAAAGTTTTGTTGAGAATGATACCATTTAAACTCATGCTAAAGCAGCCAGAATAGGAACTTAACTGCCATTCCAACAGTAATGTATGCTACTAAATTGTACGAATATTCATGTACATGTAGTATTGATAAAAATTGTGTGTGTGTGTGTGTGGGGGGGGGGGGGGGGGTGTGTGGGGGGGGGGGGCTTGGTCCTTTCAGAGAGGTGCTCCACGCTGAAGTCAGTTATTGGGCAAGTGTGAGCAAGTCCCACAAAAGTATGTTTAATCTCTGCGTGCATGCGCTCTACATACCGCATAATTACATCCATGATCCAATACAACATTCACACCGCATACACCTGATCCAATTCTAAATCAGCTTTTTCACACGGCTACGCAATTTTTTGTGCTCACATGCACGGCTACTACAGAAAGGGAGGCTATCACTAGGGTACAGCGGGAGAGAAGATCAGGCTTCAGTGATGCTGAGAGTACAGGTCCCCAACAAGCTACATGAGAGGAGGGCTAGAGCTAGGAGAGCTGCCATATTTGTATGCCAGTCTACGGACTCCATCGACAAGTCCCGACCCCACTGTCAGAGGCGAGGGATCGCTCACGCTCGCCCAACAATGCTTTGCATTTACCTAGTATTGTCTGCTGAAGCTCCACCTATTCATCAAGTTTCAAGTCAGTAACTGTTAGGCGGCGTACCAATCACTACCTCTGTAGGATTCCATGGTACTAGTTAAGTCAAGCACTAGATTCCTGGTTGTTACAAATACAAATTTGTACTACGTATCAGCTGGGATTGCTAAGCACTCGTTTGCACACAAAGCCACCCTTCCTGTGTAGCCACTCCCTCTTTGCACGTCTATCAAGTGCAATGTGTGGCTGTCTGGCATTTAATATTCCACTAGCCTCGTTCCCAGGCCCACACCTTTTTCAGTTACACAAAGGACAGCTGTGCAACCGAATAAAGTGGGGACCTAGGAATGCCTTTGTGTAACCGAAAAAGGCAAGGGCCTGGAAACAAGGCTCTATAATCAACCTGAGTACGTACAGTAAGATGGAGCACATACACCGTATTTGCTGTAAGCCTACCGAACAGTGGGTTCATCGTTCTCCACTAAATCAAGGAGAAAGTTTAGGTCGCCTTCACTGTGATCAGCTGTGTGAAGGTAAACATTGGCCAGCAGCATCAATACTAAAAAGGCTTACATATTAGTTACTAGTAGACATACCTTGCACAATGTCCACAATGGCTTTAATGGCTGCAACTCTGACTTGTACAAAATTGTTGGTTCTGTGAACAAATAAATATACATGTGCAATAGATGCCGTAAATGGCTGTAACAAACCTACTCAATTTCTATTGTGGTTGCAATATAAAGCTGCAAGCTTGGTCATTTGGTGAAATTGATTTTGCTCCTGTCAACTTGGTGTTGACAACGACCGTTAGTAACTACAATTAAAGTGAACCTCTCACTTCATCATACTTTCCATGCAGCTTTCTCATTGTGTCCCAAGGATTGCTATAGTAAGGACTACGTTTTGTGTGTGAGGAGAATATGACTACAGTGCTGACAGCTACTATTATTCTTACACTCTAGGTTAAGTATACATTTTAGTAGGGCTGCTTAATTTTCCTCACTATTCATTTAATTAGACTGGTAATTAAGATGATATGTACATGGATTTGTCTACTAATGCCTGACATCCACATGACATGCCTGTACAATGTAATAATTCCCCAATCGGCAATTACTGTAATAACTCACCCAGCATATTCTCTGAAAAGACTGCTTTCTGAAGGCAGGTGGCCATATTTCTGCAGCATTCGGAGAGCATTCAGGCAGCTACGTACAAATGTAGAGATATTATATACATATTTCTGGCAGTTTTTTGCAGAAGCCTGTAAATGGTGTGGCATACATTCAGAGACGCTGACCTTGCAGTGATTGCATAGTGGTACGAAGGTAGCACCTTCTCAATGTTCAGATGTTGAACAATCTCCTGTAAAATTATCTGAAGAAACGAGAGACATGCAAAAATGACGGACGGATGGCATTTACACAGCTCAAAGATCGTGCCCCCAGTAAAATTATATCAAGCGTCAGTGGCCCTGGAGCACACTACACTCTATCACAAATGCCAGAACTTCATCTGTATTCGTGAAGAGATGTGTTCTCAGCAGTTCATAAAATTGATGACCACCTCATACAGTACAGACATTCCAAGCAACTGCCATTGCAAAACACTGAGCTGTCTAAAAAGGTACGCCCTCCCGTTCATAGATACATACGTATATACATATATACTGTACTGTGTTTTGGATCATTCGTCAGCTAAGGCGATGTGAGTACATGGGTCTTCCTGAAAATGCTAGTTGGCTGAGCATTTTAGATGATTTATCCAAAAACTGTTGGCTTCATTGAGCATGTTATTTAAAGTGAAAGTGAAGGTCTGACAGTCAAATGACCCAGTTGACACATGAGCAGTGACAATATATAATATACTGCAAGAGGGCATACAAAGGTACAACTGCATTTGTAAACAGTGGGACCAGATCTAGACAGTGGATACACATTAACCTGTATGCAGTCCAAGTACAGCATGCATGTTATTGGCCTTACTGCAATCATGTGCCCAATACATGTACATGTACGGATTATCAATGTAGTGTACATTTACACACTGACACACAGGTACTGGTCTGCAGCATTTATTATCATGAACGAAAACCACGCTGCAAGCAACAAAGGCTGGGGTAGAGGCATGGGAGCGTGGTTTCTATTAGCCCCCCATGAACATTCTCTGGAACACTTAATACTACAACTAACTGCACACGAATAAGATTCAGAATTCTCACCTGTGCCTCGGGTGACAAGGCAGCAGTAGGCATTTTGGCGAAGTCAATACTGGAGCAAAGGAAAAAAACAGTGAACTGCCTGCATCCGGTAAAGGGAGGGCAGGACTCACCCAACGGGTGGGGTAGATACGGTGAGTTTGGGTGTGATAGTCTTAGCCAAAGCATCAATCAGTGCACTAATGTAGTATCCATCAGAGAACTGGAGCAATGGAGAATAGCAGTAGGCATATACATGTACATTGTACATATATAAACAGTATTTGGGATGTCAGCAGCCCAAACCACTTCAGAAGTCAGTGGTGTCCCTTGCATAGTAGTGACTACATAGTAATGTTGGTCACCATTGGGAAATAAGAGTATGAATTACAAACGTCCATTTTAATAATTATACCTACAAAGTGGCTCTATAGGGAGATGGGTGCCACACAGAGTGACGTTGACCCCATTATAGAGGTTCCACTGTATCAGAAGGGTTGATAATACTACAGTAGTTGTGCTTTGGAACATTGGCTGTGTTGTATTCTATAATTTGCAGAATGCCCTGTTCAGTTTCAGCAATAAAAACGAATTTCTTGATATACAGTACTAGTACAACAACAATGCACTACAGAATTTGACTACATGTAGTAGAAGTTGTAACACAGGAGTACATAAGGTCACTAAAGCCAGGGGACTACTGGAAATGCAATCGGAACTTGGTAGGCATAGTTTAGGAGTAACTACATGTACATGTACATTTAGTGCCATATTTGACTCAGTGCCCAGGCTGAGTGGGTGGAAAGAAGCACGTCTTGACGTACATATGCGTACAAGGCTAGTGTCACATATGTACATTGTGACATTTATGTACCCCTTGAAATTATACAACTCAGCAGTGTATTGAGACACAGTGACTACGCATCATCAACAACAGCCATACAGATGCTGACCTTGTTGACCTGGTTATCGCTGTATTTGAAGAGATCACTGAGAAAGGTAGTCACTTCCCTCGGGCACTGGTGGTGGGCATTCCTCATGCCTGCGATGCACACCGGCAGGGCCTAGAAAGGTGGAACAGGAAGACACAGTACGTCAAGCACATATAGCTACCAAGTAACAGAATCCAATGTACTCAATATGCACACTATAAACTTACATGTACATATCCTGGGGTTCCAAAGTGCACATGATAAGCCTCGTTTCCAGTCTCCACATCCAGCTGTTTATCAGCCGAAGCACGTGCAGCACGCGAACGGCTGGTCCTAAGATTGCTTTATGTTTTTTTGCGCTTGTTTGTTTGTTTGTCTGTCAGTTTGTGTGTCTGCACATATCACGTGCGCAATATGTTATGTTACTATGCAACTGCAGTATATAGCAGCTTTTGGAGGTTTGCAGTACAGCAAGTGAAGGTAGTTGTGTGTTGCCTAGATGACGAAAATTTGGTAGGCGGCCGTAAAGATTCCGTTTTCGTGGCGTATAGCTACTAACTGGAAGCGCACAACAAAACTGCTGAGTCAGCACTTTCGCTGTACTACATTCGATTGCTTATCACTTCTGCAGGATGCCTATTGTAGCATTGTTACTACATGTATAATTTGTAGTTCCACAGCTGCAGTTAGCTTGGCCTAAGCTGAGTAATGTGTACTGTACGGGAAAGGTGTCCGGCTGGTTCTTTCTTGTTTTTTTGAAAAGAAACATGGTTTTCCAAAAAAAAGTTGACAGCACTTGGAGACTGGGAACGGCACTACACATACTGTTTGGGAGCCAACGACATCAACCCTTTTATGGACCATTAATTCGTAATGTATGGTAGATCACATAAATGTGTGTGGGGTGTTGCCCTCTACAGTGGGATCCATCCAATCAGGACGCCCTTGGGGCAAGCAGACACGGTGGGGCTCACCAAACAGTAGCCTCCTACCCAGGGCACGGTTAATGGAGTGATAACAGGCTCTTTCATACAGTGATAACGGTGCTATTCAGGACAAGGGCAACCAACTTATCACGTTATATTACTCCTCAAGTGCAATACCCACTGACAACTAGCTAACCTCTAGCAACTAGCCCTGCTCTTTCTACAGGTACATGTAGTCACTCGAGGAGTGTCATTTACAGGATTCACACTATAGCACGAATTTATGTACCTTCTGCAGGAAATACGCCGGTAAGTTAGAGAAGTCATTATATCTGACAATGGCTGGAGTAGCCTGTGAGCCAAAGAGCTTCTGGAAAATGGAGATAGCAAAGGCAGGGGAGCCTCCCGTACTGGTCAGCAGCTGTATAGTGGACACAGGGAGAATGTTTGAACAAATTGGGTAAAACAGGTTTTTGGTCAAATTTCCTTCAGGCTCAGCCTTGATAGTATTGTCATGGACTACAGCTATCAACTGTATTTAGAACATACAGTTCCAAAATTCTATTATATAATTAGTTATGATCAGGACAGCAATCTATATTTAACGTTTGAATGACACTTCTCTTACTAAAACTGAATGAGAAGGTACTGGATTGTATCGCTAGATCCCGCTGGGCCTGATATGTTTTCCATCAAGACGTGTTGACATGACAGTCTGTGTTCAAATGATTCAACAGCTTCATTTTTATGATATGTGTGCATTTAATTATAAGAGAACTGCCTAAATCAGCTATCAATCCCGCCCCACCTTTGGCAGGTGTACTTCACTAACTTGGTAGCCTGTCAACATGAACTCTAGTGTGGACTCTCATAGAAGCCAGCAAATGACAAATCTCTACAGTTTCCTTACTGCCAGGGTTGGTTGCAGGATGAGTATAACACACAAACACTGAAGGGAACTTGGCAACTGAACTCTATAGGTACGTATATGTACACACACATAGTACATTGGTTAAACATTATTTTGGTTTTGTCTGTCTGTTTGTAAGTCCAATTAAAAAATACATGTACGTATGTGTGCCTGATAGAGACCAAAGCGGTTGTGTTCATACGTCTTATTACCTTGCATGTATGCAGCTGGGGTTAAGCAATTGGTTCTGTCTGTTGTCTATCTGTCCCGTAAAAAATTGCCCTCCCGCGATTTACAGGGTTGAACAATTATTGCTAAATCTGACAATAGTATTGAAAAATTGATGCGTGTGTACCTGATTGGCCCCAAAGTAGTTTCTTTTCTACACAGAAGGTTGTGGATAGGGGATTAGTTATGCAGAAATTAAAAAGTGTTCCAAAAGCCCAAAACATGAAGGGTTAGTTGGGAAGCTTTTTAAGTACAGTGGCAAAGGAATGGCTAATCTGCTCATAAGAAGTGGTTTGCAGAGGCATTACACTATTGAATGTGGTAGGAAAACTAGTACTGTCTTGCAAGATTCTAAACAATCGCTTAGTAAGTAGATTAGAATCTCTTCATAAGGGTCAGGCAGAATTTAGCTGGAGGGAGAAAAATTCAATATAGGTCAGGGGGTGGTACAGGGTTGTAGTATGTCGCCTATCCTCTTTTCCTCAATCTGTTGATAGATGAGGCTGGGATTGGTAATACTATTCAGCAGGACATAAAGGTTGGGGTCTGATGATTTTGTAGATTTAACTACTAATGCTGAGGACTTACAAATGTTGATTTACGTACGTAGTGCAGGAATTCTGTAATAAATGAGGTTAAAATTTAACACAAAAGAGTGCTGTTGTGGTATTTCTAAAGAGGTTGATACAGGTGCATGTACATGGAAGTGGGAAGATAAAGACACTCCAAGGGTTGCAAGTTACTGTTTCTTGGGCATTGATTCAGAACTTGCTATCATGGGATAGTCATGTACAGAAGGTAATAAATAATGGAAAAAAAGTCTTTATAGGTTTTGAATATCAGTACAGTTGCAAGAAGGATAATTATTGTTAGTTTCGGTACTTCGCCCTACTTTAGAATATGGTAGGGAAGTGTGAGCTTGTGATAAACGGCAGCCACTTTGATAGACCACTTCCACTTCTCGCTCATGCTCTATCAAATGAAGCCTCTCTTTGTGACCCATATTGTAAAAAATGTAGCTCAGGCTATGTCTCTGCTAGCGACTTCTAGATTAACACTGGTATTGTCCACCATGCTAATACAGTCACCAACAATTCAGATATGGCGGAGGCCAGGCATACGCAGGTAAATGTTCACACAGGAGTAATGCAATGTGCTAAGCTGAGTCACAATAGCTCATAGGGTAAATACGTACTGTATACAGAAAAGTGGTAGGCACACACCTTAGTGAGGGTCCGTGCAGCCTGCACTCTCACATGGTAGTAAAAGTTAGGATCGAAGACAGAATCCCGGAGTATATCTCGGGTGGCAGTGGAAGGGAAACCCTCCAAGGCTTCAATAGCCTGTGGGCATGTAATGGGTCTGACAGTAAGAGCCAATACACATTCATCATCACAAAGTGTGACTGTACAATGTTATCTAACCATACATTATAGATGGCATTACATGTACAGGGCAGTCTGGGAGCTGAATGTTTCTGTTGCCAATATGCAGGAAGCTGGCAAGACAGCATACATGCAGGGATTAAGGCTGGCACTCCCTGTGTTTGTTGGACAGGTAACATGTAGCACTTCATCTCCATGCAGGCTCATGTGTACGCAACCAAAATTATATGATGCTACAACAGCAGATTCAGTTTGCTGCTCTGCAGGGTAGCTAGCAAGAGGCAATAGGCAAGTTTCTACACAATTATGTAGTTGCCTACTGCATTGCATGTTGCTGTGTACTAATAAAAGTACAATACATATTGAATTCCTATTTTCATTCATCGTTTCTCAGTTCCTATATTTCACAAACAAATCTACTGGTTACATAAATACCACTCATGTTCACCTCTAGCTGTGCTGTAGCATCTCTCTCATACCGCAGCATGCACTGCCAGATGGTGTCTGCTTGCTCCATGTTCAGGCGCCGCAGCCACTGGTACTCCGGGTCTACTCGTATCCACAGCACAGGTACTTCCAAGCTACACATAAGGAGAGGAGGTGAAAGGTCTACGAATATGAACACTACTATATATATATAGTGCCAAGGGACGAACCTTTCGCAGATTAATTGGCATGCTAAAACATTATATTTTCACGAACCAAGGATTCTTAATAGTTATGTCAATTTTCATTGTAGAGGATAGCTATGCCATGCTCCGCTGCTCAGCCTTCGATCTGTTCCTGTTTTCAGAATTAGCTTTGTTCTAAAGTATGTATGTAGCAGTAGAGAGCCATCTCAAATATACGCTTCAGCCTTGCATAAAAAAAAGCAAAGGCAGAGTTTGAATGATGAAAAACATTTCATGAGCTCAATCTGTCATGATCCAAGATGAATCAGAAAAACTTACGCACCCCGGTAATTAAATGGTTTGTATGCACACGTTGTACTTTAACTTGTGCCACTTACGCTAATACAATTGTGATAAGTAATCTTCCTACTAAAACTACCAGAGACTCTTTCTCCCTGCAAAGTGGATGAGTATGAGACTAGAAGGTGGTAGTGCATGTATATCAAGTACAACAATCCACACACTGCTTAGTGTGCTATAAATCAATAGCAAGCAAAGGTAGTTGAGTCAGGTTCCCAACTACCATCACTGTAAATAGAACAGCAATCAGGTGTATAATATACTCACTCAAGGCTGGAAATGTCCACGTCCACTTCCTCACCGTGACTGAGAGGAACCTTGCGCTTCTTAGATCTGGAAGAATAGTGAAAGTAAGGTCTGTATGGTTCAGCTACCCAGTGACCTTCATACACGTACGTGCTTTATACAACACACCACAATAGGTAGAAAAAGTCTCTAGATGGTATACATGACATCATATGTATGGCGCTGATCACAGAGGCACACAAGCTAAAAGTATTGTCTAGCTAAATCAAGAAACTGGTATTGAGCCGACCACACTCCCAAGTGTGAAGATTACAAGCAAAGAAATGAGTGAACAGAAAAACAGAAAATTGGTACTACTATATATGCTCCTGCTTGCAAGATTGCAGTTGTTAATAGTGACTTCACTCACTCTTACGATTAAATGTTTGATAGAGAAGTCTCAAACGGGGAGGGCTACTAGGGTACAAGAAATAGAGCCAGACGACAAAAAAGAATTTAGTGGACTGAACTGGACTGATTACTGGACTACTGACAGCGAGAGAAAGTCTGGGCAGGAGGCCTGGGTACTAGATTGGCGTAATGTACATTGTGATAGAGAATACGGTTAGTAGTCAGAAAGCACTCTATTTCATACTGTATGTGGCCTTGGACGTGGGACTGCACAACAAATAAACCAATTAAGCATCACCAACAAGAATGTTACATTAGTAAGGCTACTGTGAAAAGTGTAGCTACATCATGTATTGGCTAGGAAGGCAAGTGATATGGTTTTGAGGCAGATAAGGCTACTCTTTGTAGGTTGGCTTGTTCCCAGGCCCCCCCGAAAACAGTGGGAGGGCCTGGTATTCTTCTCACAAGAGAGATGCTCAGGGTAGAGTGGGGTACAAAGGATTGAGTGTATGTACATGTGCATAGGAGAGATTTCCTATCAACATGATTTGTTTCTTTTTGCAGTTCTCAGACACCAAGGAAAGATATTGGTGCCACAAACTGATGAAGTAATGTTTCCGGAAAAAATGCCTATCTTTCAATTAGCAAATAAAATCACAGGAGAAAAGATAGGCTCTCCCCTATTTATTTTTTTTACTTTTCAAGGGGAGAGCCTATATGGGAACAATGCTAGGTAAAGGTAGCACAGAGCTACTAATGAGAGGAATCTATTGTGCTTAAGTTTTTATTCCATTAGCTAGTCCATTCCGTAAAGATTCCAAAAAAAGCATCAGCATTCAGATGGGCAGAGAATGAGTATAAGTGTTTTGTAGGTCTTCTAGTTTCATAGCAACTCAAAAAAAACAAACAAAACTAAGTAGACAGGTTTTCTTTTGGGATTTTATATTGCCATCACTAAGATGGTATGTACCTCAAGTGTTTGCTATCAGAGGCCACAGGGCTAATGCAGCACCATGCAATCCTGCCCTGCACTAGCAACTACCATGCAATCCTGCCCTGCACTAGCAACTACCATGCAGCTGCTGTGAAGCATACTGCACTTGAGGAGACTACTGAATGCATATGCCTCTAAAATAGTCTGTACAACTCAACCAGTACAACTCCTCTGGTGTCTAACACCTTTCACAGAGTAGGCTAGCTTGGCTAGCTTCACTCACTTCCTGATCTTGGAGTGGCAAGGCAGTTCATGCACAGTGGTGGAGTCCTCCACCTGGATGTTGTGGAAGAAGCAACCGTCAAACTCTTGAACCACCACATTAACTTGGCCCTGAAACAGAGAAATAAGCAGCACACATGTAACACATTGACTGTGAAATCAAGTTCAATGCCGTATGTATATATTAAGTGTAGCAAGACAAGTACTAAAATGATGTACAGCCAAAAATGAAATCCAAAAGACATGGCTGTCTCAATCCTTCTCAATGGATACTACTGGACCACGTGTATGATATACTTTTTTTAGTTACCTAGTTGGCTGCAGTTAACGTTATTCTGGGCAAAGTCCAGGAGCCAAGAAAATAGGTTCTTAAGCAGCAAGTTGTCAACGTTTCCAAATCTAGTTTATAATGTACTAACTGCATGTTGTATGAGCAAAAGAAAACAATGAGAGAATTGAGTAGCATTCGAGTAAGAAATTAACTAATAGCTGTTTTACATGTAACTACTACAGTTACATGCACTAGTATCCATATGTATGTGCAGATTCTCATTGTAGTTCGTTTTTCGGTGTTCCTTTCTTGAATGCCTTTCATTTTTTGTTTCTTGAAGCCACTCAACTCTTTTGTTCCTCGCTTATTGTTTCTCAAATGTCATTCAACATTTTGTTTCTTGACTGCCATTCATTCCCTATTACTTTCGAAAGGCATTGTATTAACAATTAAGTCTAGCCCCAGAGGTCAGGAAAGATACCATCGTCATGTGTGTGCAGGAATTTCACACTCAAAAAACAAGAAACAAAATCAAGAAGCATAAATGAAGCAAGAAACGGCATGTGAGAAGTGAAAATCAAACAACACAGTTTCACTAAAATGCCAGAGTGCCCAAGGGCATAGTAACAAGACTAAGCAGTAGACTGGGTTTCCAAAGGCGTCCAAAGGCCTCTTTAAGAGTGAATGTGGGGACCAATGATGGGAAAGCCCCTGTTACACTTGTCCATTTCGGCTTGCCTTATCAATGGGTGGGGTTGAATTAGGTATGTACATGTAGTCAAGTAAAAACATGAGAATCGAGTTGAGTCACCAGGCTGTGACCCAAGTTAACAACATTTTGCCCTCCTGGCCACAGGATATCATGGTGACACCAACACGAAAGAAAACAGTCAATACACGTAAGCTAAACACTACATTTAGCAGCAGGTTATCCAAAACAATTTACCACAAATTTTCCATATCCTCTAAGCATCTCTTGCTTGAGTCTAAGCTCCACAATGTTCTTTTTGCGGATGTAGCTGAAGGAGGCGTGGAAGTGTGGGACTCCACTGCGACACACCCACTGTTCCATAAAGTGGGAGAGGTCCTTGCCTGACACAGTCTGGATGGACTTCATGAACTGGGAGAAGGGGGAAGGCGAAGGAAGAGGGAGTTGGAGGAGAGGAGGGGGTAAACAAATGAAGAAAGTCATATACCATGTATTACTGCAGCAGCTCTTTTAGTACACACACAGTCATGTACGTATTTCACTATGTACATGTATGAATCCCCTGCACATGCACCGACAGCAGCTATCCTTCCTCACCCCTCCAGTAGAGATGAGCAGGTTGTGCCAGTGGGCAAACTCTGTGGTCTGGGCAGCAGTTTGGGCCAGTGTTAGTAACTTGTGGAAAACCTAGAGAATGAGTAGATATGCATAAGGATATGAGCATGCAACGATGTTGGAAAGCACTATAATAAAAGTTAGACACTGAAGGCAAAAAAACATAGTTGCTAATTAATGTGTCTAAATGTGTTGAAGAATTGATTGCTACCATGGAAATGAGTCTTTTAATTGTTTTGCTACCTGAAGTATGGGAAGTAGACTGGCATTACATTTGGATGCATATATGTTTTTACATGGAATGTAACCACACCCACTCTACCAGTCTTGCCTTCATACCGTTCAAGCTTCTCCCTATGTATTCCACAGCTACGCATAGGTACTCCAGTAAGAATGCTACCACTGTCAGAGGGATCATAGATTCTGATGCTTACTGCAAGTCTTAACTTTAGATGTTCGCTATTAATCAACTATACATCATGTACGTAGCTATGTATATATATATATATATAACTTATCTATTTTGGCCATCCCAAACAAAACAGAATTAGTTAACTCAAAATACCAAAAATGGGACAGAAAGATGATATATTATGTTGCTCCCCATTAAGGTTGGCATGAATAAATACACATCCTTGCATGATCATTAGTGTTCTCTGAGTACCTGGAGTAGTAATTCGTGCCCGATTTTGAGCTGGATCATTCTGATGACAAGGTGAGCCTTTGCTACTAGCACTGTCAGCTCCCGCCCACTGATGAAGTGGGGGTGGATAGTGGAGTGAAGGGAGGGGGGAGGGGCTGGAGGAGAAGGAAGAGTGAGAGAGAGTGTACATAGACATTATTATACATGTAACTGCAACACAAGTACAGTACTCGAATCAAACCATGCGTGTTACTGTGGAACCTACAGTTCGAATTGGACTTCCGCTGATCTCCATTCACTGGCACCCTCCCAAATGCACTATTCTGTAAAGACAATGGGTTTTCCAGACCCAGACTGTACAACCTTCACTCTCATGGTGTAGACAGTCAGCTGTCTTCTTCTGAAAACAAGTCTGACATTTCATGTCTAAAAAACCAGCCGGACGCCTTTCCCGTACAATACACACAGCTCAGCTTAGGCCAAGCTATTAAACTACAGCTGTAGAGCCAGATACTATTGTTCTTAGAGCGGTACAGCGAAAGTGCTGACTAAGCAGTTTTGTCATGCGCCTCCAGTTAGTAGCTATATGCCAAAAAACCAGGGTTTTTACGGCTACCTCTTAGGCTAATCTTAGTACCAGCCGCTCGCGCGCTGCGCGCGCTCCGGCTGGTAAAAAAACTAAGACACTAAACTGAAGAGTAACAAAGCAACTAGATGGTGTCCGGACATACAAGCGAGTGTCAGATAAGCAAAAGATGGCTGTTTCATCAGTACTGGAATGCAATAACTAATGGCAGCAAACAGCTCAGCCACAACCAACACTTCTTTTTAGAAGCCTGAACTTGAGCTTGTTGGGGAAGACACCAATTAAGACTTATGATCTGCCAATCAATAAAACATCGTTCATTTTGAACCTACATGGATGTCATGGTATTACTATGTAATCAAGTGATTCACTTTCATGTTTGACTTATGCCACTATCTGTTTTGTTTCTTAGTGTACAAAAATGATACCTCCTAGCACCGCTCCTATGAGGTTTTCTTAGCTAATGCTATGATACCTGACTTAAAAATGAATCTGATTGGCAGTAGTCATGACACCATGGTACAAGATCATGAATTCAGGATGCAAGGTCTTACATGTAGCATTACCATCAACTGCAAGAGTGATTGGATGCTATCTCACCTGAGGTGGCCCCACTCATGGAGGAGGAAGTAACCTGAAGTGCAGCTAACGTTCCGCAGAGAGGAGGGAGAGTGTGGTCAAACTCATACTGGCATACTGTGTGCTGTTCCTAAGGACAGAGAAAGGAGCACATCAAGATTGATTGGCTATGTCTGTACCTCCACTTACACTGTCACACAGGATGGATACATACTGTACATGTACATGTACATGTGTGTACAGTACAGCTGTAGCAGTGAGATTGTATAGTTGTACATGTATAATTTTAGTGATATTTTAGTTTTGGGTTCAATGACAATACACATACACACACAATTGTAAAGAGTTGTGAGTGACCTTAAACCCAAACTATGGATGTTCACTGTTGATTTGACAGTTGTACAAAAACAAATTTTGATCACAGCTGCATGGGTGGCTAGTCCATACAACCACATCACTCCTGCCCCCAGGGCTCCCAGGGCCACAGATGAAGAAGTTGGGTGGTGAGGCAAAAGGCTGAAATAAACTACGTGCTAGGCCAGCAAATGTGAGCAGCAGCCTACCAGTTTGTTATGAGACGGACACAAAGCAGCTACTGTCAGTCAGTAGCATTCAGTCATATGCACTATGTGAAGTCTCACAGTGGTATATAGTTGTGCCCTACCTGCATAACCCAGTACTGGTACTCCGTGCTGCCAAATGCCTTCTTGCAGAAGAGCCCCGTGATGAAACCAGCTACACCGCAGGGTAGCCACCAGTCATTCCTGGGAGAGAAGACAGAAGCGGAGAGGGTAGTTCTTAAAAATGCCCTTTGAAGCAGCTAAAGAGATACTTAGCTGCTCTTCTAAAACATGCAATGAAGCAGTAAGAGGGAATATGGGGTTAGGGCCAGTGCATTTGTTGATCAACGCGTCAAGAAAACAACCGACTTTTGTTCTGCCGAAGAAACAAATATTGTTCAATCATCGCTTTTCCATTTGTAAAAAAAATTGATTTTAGTTTTCCCATCTATCAACAAAGTGAAGCTGGCTCGTTTTTGTTTTGTCCACCTACTTGTATATAAGAAACGAATGAATACATGTATAGTTCTTTTCTTACTTATAAATAGTGTGCGAGTTTCACTTAGGCTGTTGTGAGGGGTGTGGCACTCCAATTACCGCGAGTTTATCGGGACACACCACTGGCAAGAGCCAATCAGAATGTGAAGTGTTTGCCACACCCAGTCTACAAGGCACCAAATCTGGTTGTAGAGATCATCGTTAATACTCCGATACCAGCTACATCCAATATGGCTAAGAACATCAGTTTAGTGTAAACTGAATTTGAGCTAGACACTAGAAGTGGTCATATAACTACCAATCTGCTATGCCAGACGTTCTCTGTAAGCAAACGTAGTGCCATATCCTCGACAACACGGGTCTTAGGGTCTGGTTCCTGGGATTTGCACTTGTGTACTGTGAGAAGGATGGATGGATACTTGCATGCAATACGTGAGGAATTATATAAGAGAACAATTTGTGTAATATACACATATATATAGCGTACATTGCTATACATGTGATAAATTCTTCGAGGTGGATCCGAAGACAGTGTGGTTAAGGGATGAAATCACCAACAGGGTATACATCCCCGACAATCGCAATAGACCGTATTCAGTTAAGGCGCGCGCCGCGGCTGGCGGCAAAATTTAATTAAATGCGTGGGTTATAGCACAGCTGCTGTCAACGACTTCAGCGCCAATTTTCGGCACCAAAGTAGAATCTTCAGCCTCTTTCTAGCTGCAATTTTATAATACAGTAACTCCTTGGTTTAAAAACACTTTCCACGTCGGTGAGAACCTCTTTGAAGAGAAGAACGGCGACCGAATAGCCCCACCCCTCGAGCGCAATTTTGCGAGTCAGCGGCAGAAAAACAGCGGTGCTACTGCGGTTGTTGAACTTACACAGCTACCAACCATCTCCACCCAAGCTGCTGGAATCCTTGAAGTTGCGTGCTGTTGGTGACCTAGCTAGGAGCCTCCTCGAGCTGCTTTAGCAGCCTTTCAGCCCCGCCCCTCAAGTTGAAAAGTGAGTACTCAAATGTTTACACACTATGCAGCAGCTTTACACTATGTATGTCTATTTTACCGAATGAATGCAGTACAAATGGAGTCTCCTGTGGAAGACAATGTTGTTGGTGCTAAGCTGTCGGAACCATTAGATCAGCACCACAACAGTGCACTACGGTGGTGGTTGATTTGCCATGGACAACCAGAGCCTTCAAAACATGCAACAAAGGCAATTCTAATTAGCAGGTGGGCAAAATAATGTTTGTTGTGTAGCTTGCATTAATTCCAGTGTTATGTATTTATTTATTTTTAGGATTCGTGAAGCACAAGAAAAAGGAGTGACAGTAGTGGATGTCGATGGAAGCTGTGAAAAGAAGCGTCGCCGTCTGCTTGAAATGGGTGTAGATGTGCCACAGTTATCCCTTCCATCTGACCTACCACCTCAAGGATGGACAGAGATCACTGAGAAAAACTTCGAACAATGGTCAACCAAGCTACCAAATGTGACATCTGGAGAGCTTTACCGGTACCTGGCAAAAGGTGTTGGCCATGGGCACGAACCACAAGGTGTATTTTGGGCTTAAACTCGTGGATACAACTTTTGGGCATCAGGCAGAATACAGGCAGTATTTGCAAACATCAATAACCCCAAAGTATGCTTCATTCGTGCCAAAATATTGTCATCTATGAAGTCTGAGACATACAATGTGGCACTGTACATTGGACCAGATGGAATAGTGGAAAGGGCAATCTGCAAATGTGCTGCTGGGTAAGTCATGCCAAGGTAGCTACTGAATGTCATGCATGCGTGCATAATACAGCACTCTAATATGTGTACTTTGATTTTTCGTTTATGTGACAGGCTTTCAGTAAGTTGTGTTCACGTGTCGGCAGTACTGCATTGCTTGGTGGCTCTAAGGGGGCATAAGTTTATGACTCCTGCTACTGAATCTACTTCAGAGCTGTCAGGTGATGATGATCAGCCTCTTCCAATAACATCATTCGCTTGTCAGTGGAAGCAGCCAAAAAAGCGCAAGGAGACTAACCTCAAAATCTCAGATGCTGACTTTTCCAAGCATCAGTTTGGAGATCGAAAGCGAACGTACGAATCGATGAATGAATACGATCCAAGACCAGTTTCATTCCGCTACACAGCAGCTCATGCTCTTCCAAGGTTGTTGGAGTCAGTTAGGGACAATGAACCTAAACTTGGAGTCTCAGTGCTGCTAGATGGTACTTTGGCCAAACAGTGTGAGTCTACTGATAGTGATGTACAGAAGCAGTGTCAAGTCATCATTAGCACTCTTATGCTATCAGAGGATGATATTCAAAAAGTCGAGCAGGAGACAAGGGAGCAACGAGAAAGTGAAAAATGGCATGAGCTTCGTAGAAAGCGCCTGACGTCGTCAAATTTTGGAAGAGTACGCACACTCTCAAGATCAACTAGGCCAGATGCCCTCTTACATATTATATCCAAAGTCGCTTGACAATCTACCTGCCATTAAATGGGGTCAAGAGAACAAAGCCGGAGCTGTAGCAGCATACATTGAATTCCAGCAGCAAAATAAAGAGAATATTGTTGTCACCAATAGTGGGTTCTGTATTAGTAGCGCAAACCCTTTCCTTGGAGCCTCTCCAGACGGCTGTGTTTATGATCCGTATGTTCCAGAATGCCCATTTGGATTCTTGGAGGTGAAATGCCCTTATAAATATCGTGACGTTCACCCAATAGATGCTTGTACTCACAGTGATTTTTGTGGTAGCCTTCATGGAGGGAAGTTTGAGCTGAAACGCTCACATCACTATTATGCTCAAGTACAGGGACAGATGGCCATTGGAAACCGTAACTGGTGTGATTTTGTAGTGTGGACCACGAAGGGAGTGTTAGTGGAACGAATAACATATGATGACACCTATTGGAGTATATTACTGCCAAAGTTGGTCGAATTTTATAGATGCTGTATTGCACCAGAAATCGTATCTCCTCAAATTCCATGTGGAAAGAGTGCAAGGGACTTCAGAGCTTAGTCTTAGAACTTGTGTGAAAATTAAAGTGGATTGTTGGAATATAATATGGAGTGTTTTGCTAAAGCATTAGCTTTCAAACAACATACATCAGCTGATTATGTTGCTAACTACCATTATAAGGCTAGCTGCAATGACTACGTATTATGTAGTTGTTTCAAAGCCAATGTTAATGATGAAATAATGTATATAGCTAAAATTACATTTGCAGTTACAAGAGCAAACTAATCATCCGCTGCATCAGATGCTGTACATTCTAGAAACACAGCTTGCACACCACTGAGGTCAATTGAAGGTGGTACTAGAACAGGTTGAAAGTTTGTTAAATAAGCACAAACAGCAACAATGCGATTAAGTATGCGAGCTGAGTTGAGCTGGAAAACCCCTTTGAGGATCTGAAAGTTCTTGATCCTGCCGATAGCTCTTTCAACATGGATCCGCAAGGAAGCAATTTGCCGACCATACTTGACATTCTGTGCTGACAGCTGTTTCTTTCCTTCCAGAAATGGTGGTATATTAAGATCAACATTCAACTTTTTCAGTGTTTCCTTGATAGTGAATCCTCTATCTGCCATAATGGAAGACCCAGGGCACTTCGAAATTCTGTCCAAGAATCCTGACACATTTGTTAGGTCAACATCTGATATAGAACCCACGTACACATCTGAAACGAAACATATCATCCATTAGGTGTACAAGCGACAAGAAATTTGCAAGCATTATGACTCTTGTAGTTGGACCATGTAGAAGATTGTAGAAGAGGTCACTCGGTGTTTCAAGATAAACTTCAGTGGCATCAATAATTGCAAAAACTACTGGATATTTGTCTCTAAAAGCAGAAGGACAAAATATGTGCACCTGATCTGTGGATGGCCACCAATCAATCTCAGATAGGTGACAGTACAGGAAAGAAACCCACGTAATAAAATACCGGGACACAGTAGGCTGTGAGATCTTGAACCTAATTGCCAGATCAAGTTCCTCTAGGTTCAAACGAAGTCGCATCAATGTCAGTAGCAGCTGATCCATTGGTGACAGTTTTGTACGTGAAATATCCCTGCTGCAGGTCTCTGGCTTATTGGATCCCCAGTAAGTTAGCTTATGAACAGATGGGCCTAGAAATTCAAAGAAGGACTGCAGTACTTTATATGTCGGAAAGCCTGTGTAATAAGATATCAGCGAATCATCTTCCTGAATGCTGTGAATGCCAAAGTGGGTGTTGGCTAGAGCTGCTTTCAGTTGCTGGAGCTCTTGTACAAGCTCACTACATCTAGAGCACTCCATAGAACTTTGTACTGCATTTACTGTACTTTCTTCAGCTGGTTCACTACCAGAGGTGGCTTTGTCTGGACTTTTGCGAGAAATTATCCTTCGCTTCGTTGGATCAACATGCTCTTCAAACTTCTCCCCTAGCGTGGCATACGGAATTCCATCTCGAAAGTGCTTGCTACACACTCTTGTTGCATTTGACACACATGTGCCCTCCAACTGAAGTGACTGTAGCCATTTTTGTCGAAGTTTCCCAGAAGGTGGCAAGCGATAAAATGTGATACCTTTGAGCTTTGTGGGTTGATTCTGCCGGATACCACATACGATGCACACATTCACCATTTTTGTTCCTGAGAGACAAAAAAAAAAATTATCCCAGTGTGCTTTTCTATGCATTTCTGATTGTGCTGTCTTATTTAATAATGGCAAGTGACACACCTTAGGTGAATACGATGCACTGTATTACCCTTAGTTTCAGTATGCTACTACAATATGGCCACTGGAATAAGTATGGCATAATTGCTATTTCCACACTCACTTTCAACTTGAGGGGCGGGGCTGAAAGGCTGCTAAAGCAGCTCGAGGAGGCTCCTAGCTAGGTCACCAACAGCACGCAACTTCAAGGATTCCAGCAGCTTGGGTGGAGATGGTTGGTAGCTGTGTAAGTTCAACAACCGCAGTAGCACCGCTGTTTTTCTGCCGCTGACTCGCAAAATTGCGCTCGAGGGGTGGGGCTATTCGGTCGCCGTTCTTCTCTTCAAAGAGGTTCTCGCCGACGTGGAAAGTGTTTTTAAACCAAGGAGTTACTGTATTATAAAATTGCAGCTAGAAAGAGGCTGAAGATTCTACTTTGGTGCCGAAAATTGGCGCTGAAGTCGTTGACAGCAGCTGTGCTATAACCCACGCATTTAATTAAATTTTGCCGCCAGCCGCGGCGCGCGCCTTAACTGAATACGGTCTATTGCAAAATGAGCGTTACTCAGTTGTCACTATACACTTCATGTGGGTGCTTCAAACTATATTCCTGATGCTGCAAGCAGCAGCTCTACTCCTGCTCTCACACTGAGGGCTACTCAGTCCTCATCTCATGGAAGTAGTGTTAGCCCTGGTCTCAGGTAAGACAAGCATGTACCCTATTGGGTATTAGCCTTGTTCCTAGGCATACGAAGGGCTAACTAGCTAGCTAGAGGACTGTACTTTGCATTGACATCTACAGGAGACGTGTAAAAGTTAATTGCCATGGGAACAAAATAATTATGCAAACAGGCATGGTTGTATGTTTTCATACATACAAGAAAACATAAAATATGGTCTCCTACATACGTTTTTACCCTGTGCTGTGTATGCGCAAGTGGGGTTAAGTAATTGGTTTTGTCTGTCTGGCGTCCAGAGTCCGCCATTCGTCGTCTGCCATCCTTACAACAGGTAATTCAGAGGCTATAACAATTTGCAAACTCAAAGAACATCTCATGCCATATTTGCTGCAGGTGAATTCTAAAAGAACTTGCCCAAAGGGGTGTGGTACGATTAATGTTCCACTAACTTTGTCACTGCCTGCTTGCATATAGTGCTGTGGTATCATGCTAAAAGGAATACAATAAACTCAGGTGTAGAAGAACACGACTGGAAGTCTTCAGCACTACTCCCTAGACGGGGACTGCATTATGCCTACACTAGCAATACAAACACTGCTCCATGTCTTGTGCTAAAATATATGCCTTACCAAAACTACGTTGTATATTCACGAGCATATGTCACAGTAACTGAACTGAAAAGCGCTGTTGAATGAGAGACTGAGACTCTAACACAAGGAGCAGCACTAGAGAAAGGGCAGAGTACAGGCCAAAAGAAAAGCAATCCAAAAAATAGGAGAGGCAAGACCAACGGCTAGGTGTCAACAAGGGCACTACTGGCCGTGACCACAAAACAGAGAGGCATGGAGCATTCCTTATATGTTTCTCAACATTGCATCATCCACACATGGCATATTATATGTGGCAGTCCCGTGAAGAAATTAAGTGTTGTTCCGGTGCGTATTATGACCGCATCACTTTGTTCAAAGCACCATATCTCCGCTAAGGTCCGGGGCTCAAATACGTTGTGGAAATACAGCAAGTATCGATGTAAATATGCATTGCATTTCAACTCTGCCTGCCCATAATGCAAGTTCAGAGATAGAGCACTTTGAATGCAGTAATGTAATAGAAATATGCAAAGGAATAGTCAATTTACGCGGGAATGCCACATACGTATGTATCTCTATCACATATGTACTGAATATCAGGGTGGGAACATTTATTTACGTACGTGCTCTTGTAACCGCA